>CAVUFH010000001.1:0-459266 GCA_963740835.1 uncultured Actinomycetes bacterium
CTGGGTGCCGATGCCGCGCTTCAACGCCGACGCGCTCGCCGACCACATCGAGGAGTACCCGCCGAACGAAGACGGGCTCGTGTTCACCGCGCCAGGTGGTGGTGGTCGCGAAGTCGACGCTGGGGCACCGCTTCGGCACCGCAACTTCATGGCGCGCACCTACAAGCCCGCCGTGAGAGCGGCGGGGCTCGACCCGGCGCTGCGTTTCCACGATCTACGGCACACGTGCGCCGCCATCCTGATCGCCAACGGGGCCGACCTCGAACGCCTGCGCCGCATCCTCGGGCACAGCTCGATCCGGGTCACCAGCGACACCTACGCGCACCTCTACGACGACGACGCCGACGACCTCATGCAGCGGCTCGACACGCGGGCGCACGGCAGGCGCGCGGGAAAAACGCGGGATGCGAGGGGGACACGCGTCGCACGCGGACACCTGCGTGCGGTTGCCGATGTGCGTTGACCTGCATCAACGCTCCGAGCGGACGACGGGATTCGAACCCGCGACCCTCACCTTGGCAAGGTGATGCTCTACCAGCTGAGCCACGTCCGCGTGAGCCTGCGACTATACCAATCGGGCCTTCTCGCCAAGGGGTGTGGCGGGGAATCGGCGTAGTGTCCGGCGCCGGGGAATTCGGCTCGCGGGGCACTGCGAAGGGGGCAGCATGCGCATCGGGATCTTCGGTGGCGACACCGCCGGCCGTACCATCGACGACGTCGTCGAGCAGGCGCGACGGGCCGAAGCGGACGGGTTCGCGAGCTACTCGCTTCCCCAGATCTTCGCGCTCGACGCGATGGGGGTCTTGGCCGTCGTCGGTCGGGAGGTGCCGCGCATCCGACTCGCGACCGGCGTGGTGCCGACGTACTCGCGGCACCCATTGACGATGGCGCAGCAAGCGTTGACGGTGCAGGGCGCGAGCGGCGGACGGTTCACGCTCGGGATCGGGCTCTCGCACCAGATGGTGATCGAAGGCATGTTCGGGCTGTCGTTCGAGAACCCGTTGCGCCACATGCGCGAGTACTTGTCGGTGCTCATGCCCCTGCTGCACGACCGCACCGTCTCGTTCAGCGGCACGACGATGAGCACGTCGGCGAGTGTCGGCGTTCCCGCGGCCGACGTTCCTCCGCCGCCGGTCTTGATCGCGGCGTTGGGACCGAAGATGCTCGAGCTCGCCGGCACCGTTGCGGACGGCACGGTCACGTGGATGACCGGACCGGCGACCCTGGCTTCTCACACCGCGCCGACAATCACCGCGGCCGCGGCCGCGGCGGGGCGACCGGCGCCGGAAGTGTTCGCGTCGCTGCCGATCTGCGTCACCGACGACGTCGCCAGCGCACGTGAGCGCGGGTCGCAGGAGTTCCAGGTGTACGGCTTCCTTCCCTCGTACCGCGCCATGCTCGATCGCGAGGGTGCCGAGAAGCCCGGCGACGTCGCGCTCGCGGGTGACGAATCGACCGTGGAGAAGGAACTGGCCCGGCTGGCCGACGCCGGCGTCACCGAGTTCGTCGCGTCGATCTTCGGGACGCGCCAAGAGCGTGACCGCACGCGGGCGTTCCTGAAGGACGCGCTTTAGCTCGTGGGAGTGTCCTTCAACTCGATGAGGATCTCGCGGTAGTGCTCGTGCCCCGGGTTCACCGCGGTCTCGACACCGCCGCGCTCGACGAAGAACGCGCGGCCGACCGGCACGTCGAACTCCATCGCTTCGTGGTAGGCGCCCGCGGTATCGGGCTCGGGCTCGACCCGGATCCGATCACCGGCGAGGAACACGAGGAGGTAGTCGAGTTCGTGGTGGTGCGTCGCCGAGCGCTCTCCGGGCGCGAGCTGCATCTCCCAGACGCGGACGCGGTCGTTCTCGAACGTCACCCGGCTGCCGACACCACCCAACGCTCGAGGGGCCAATGCTCGCGGAAGTCGTTCGCGCTCAGTCATGCGGATCATCATGGCTGAAGATCCGCGCTCGCCGCTCGAACTGCTCGAGGCCCTCGCGGTCGAGGAAGTCGAGATCACGCCCGACCTGCGCCACGTCGAGGTGTACACGATGCGCGGGCTGTTGACGCTGCTGTGGCACGGACCACGGGACGCGACCGACGTCGTGGTCACGTGCGGGGGCGGGATGGGCAGCCTGCTCGGCCCGGCCGACGGCGTCTACCACGCGCTCGGCGCCGCCTTCGCGGAGCAGGGCATCGGTACCGTGCGCGTCGGCTACCGGAAGCCGAACGATCTCAGCCGTTGCGTGCACGACCTCGCGGCCGCGACCGATCTCGCGAGTCGCGAAGGTGGTCGCGGGTTCGTCACCGTCGGGCACTCGTTCGGCGGCGCGGTCGCGATCCAGGCCGGCATCATCCTCGGCGGTTACTGCCGCGGAGTCGTCACGCTCGCGACGCAATCCGCCGGTTGCGAACACGCGGATCAGCTCGGCGACACGCCACTGTTGCTGCTGCACGGCACCGACGACGAGATCCTTCCGCCGGAGACGAGCAACGTCGTGCAGATGATCGTGGGCCACGGCGAGCTCGTGATGCTGCCGGGCGCCGGACACCTGCTCACGCAAGTCGCGGACGAAGTCCGCGGGCGGCTGTTGAAATGGATCCCCGCGTGCTTCGAGTGAGCGCGCAGTCATCTTGTCCGCCGGGCGCGGTCAGCGGCGCAACCTTGGACGACCCGCCGGCCGTCATCGAGGGTCAGCGAGTGCGCATCGGCGACGATGGCGCGAGCCGTCGCCACGGACACCCGGGTCTTCGAAATGCTCTCCACCACGGCGGAACGTCGCGCTCACGTGCCCGCGAGCTTGGCGACGACGGGCGCGAACTCGTCGATGTTCTCGTCACCGAGCACGACGTAGGAGAGTCCCCACTCCTCCCGCCGGCGTTGCAGCTGTTCGATCACTTCGTCGACGCTGCCGACGAGCGCGGAGCCGGCTTCGAGCGCGGCTTCCGGCTCGACGCCGAACGCCGGCGCGAGCGCGTTCGCCATGCCCATCCGGTCCTCGGTGATCGACGCGACGAAGAAACGCATCTGGATCTCGATGTCGTCCCAGCGCGGCCCCGCGGCATCACGGACCCACTGGACCTTGCGGTCGGTCTGTTCCTTCAGCGAGTCGCGCGCCGCTTCTGCGTTTATCTCGCCCGCACGCAGGTTCGGGTTGATACCGACGATGTCGGCCTCGCGACCCGCGACCGAGAGCACGCGCTTGCCGCCGCCGCCGATAAGGATCGGCGGTCCGGGTTTCTGCACTGGAACGGGCCAGGACGCGTAGTCCTTGATGCGGTAGTGCTCGCCCTGCATGCTGAACGGCTCGCCGGTGAAGCAGCCCTTGATCACCTGCACCGCTTCCTCGAAGCGGTCGACGCGCACCGCCGGCGGGTCGTACGGCAGCCCGAGCGCGTCGTAGTCGCTCTTCATCCAGCCCGCGCCGATCCCGAGCTCGAAGCGACCGTCCGAGAGGAGGTCGATCGTCGCGGCTTCCTTGGCGAGGATCGCCGGGTGTTTGTAGTCGTTGTCGAACACGAGCCCACCGATGCGCAACGTCGTCGTATGCGCAGCCGCCATCGCCATCGCGGGCAACGGTGCGAGCTCTTCGCCGAAGTGGTCGGGCATGAACAACGTCGAGAACCCGAGGTCTTCGATCTTGCGCGCGCGGTCGCGCCACGCGGTCGCGGATGCCGTCTGCGACACCTGGACACCGAAGCGGAACTTGTGATCGTGGGCCACGCGACTACCTCCAGAGTGGGATCGGGGTCCGGGTGCGGCGGGGTCAGGTGCCCGCAAGCCGCGCCACGATGGGCGCGCACGCGTCCAGTGCGTCGTCGGGCAGCACAACGTACGACATCTGCCACCGCGCGCGCCGCTGTTCGAGCAGCTCGACGATCTCGCTCTCACTGCCGACGAGCGTGACGGGAGCCATGCGGGCGTCCTCGCGGTCGACGCCGAACGACTGTGCCATCGCGTCGATGATCCCCGACGGGTTCTCGGCCCTGTGCACGAAGCCGACGAGCGTCTGGATCTCGAGGTCGTCGAAGCCTGCGCCGGCGGCCGCCCGCAGTGCTGCCATCTTCCGATCGGTCGCGGTCGACGTGAGCGAATGCGCAGCGTCGGGCGAGGTGCCGTCGCCGGAGCGCAGGTTGGCGTTGATGCCGACGATCTCGGCCTCGCGCGCGGCGAGGGCGAGGATCTTGGGGCCACCACCACCGACGATGAACGGCGGGTGCGGCCGTTGCACCGGTTTCGGCTGCCCGTCGAGCTCGGTGACCCGGTAGTGCTCGCCGTGGAACGTGACCGGCCCGTCGGCGAACAGCCCCTTGAGGATCGCGATCGACTCCGCCAACCGGGCGATCCGAACGCCCGGGCGGTCGAGGGGCATGCCGGCCTTCTCGTAGTCGGCCGTCATCCAACCCGCGCCGATGCCCAGCTCGAGCCGGCCGTCCGAGAGCAGGTCGAGGGTGCCGGCCTCACGCGCGAGCACGACCGGGTGCTTGTAGTCGTTGCCGAGCACGAGCGGCCCGATGCGCAACGTGTCGGTCACGGCGGCGGCGTGCGCGAGCGCCACGGTCGGCGCGAGTTGGTGGTCGATGAAGTGGTCGGGCACGAAGAGCGTCGAGATCCCCGCGCCTTCGGCGCGTCGAGCGAGCTCGGTGAAGTCCTTCGCCGACGCGGTGTTGTGCGCGATCAGTCCGAAACGGAACTTGCGGTCGTGGGGCACGGCGTCACACTGCCACGGCGCCGCGGCCCGCGCGCCCGGCGCGCAGTCGTGCCCGCTCAGTGATGACCGGTCGAACCCCAGCCGTCGAGCCCGCGGTCCGAGTCGTCGAGCGATTCGACCTCTCGCCACTCCACGGTCTCCACCTTCTGAATCACCAGCTGCGCGATGCGATCGCCGCGCCGGATCTCGAACGGGGTCGATGCGTCCGTGTTCACGAGCAGCACGCGGATCTCGTCGCGGTAGCCGGCATCGATGAGCCCGGGCGTGTTCAAGCAGGTGACGCCGTGTCGGAGCGCGAGTCCCGAACGCGGTTGCACGAACCCCGCGTAGCCGTCAGGTATCGCGATGGCGATGCCGGTGGGCACCGCGACCCGTCCGCCACCGGGCTCGAGCAGCGCGCCTTCGCGCGCGTACAGGTCGAGGCCCGCGTCGCCTGCATGCTGAGCGCCCGGGAGCGGGAGTGCCCCGTCCAGACGCCGGATCGGTATCTGCATTTCAGGTCGACTCGCGCAGGTCCTCGAGCAGTTCCTCGCGCTGCGCGACCGTCAGCTCGACCTCTTCGCGGTAGGCCGGATGATCCACGACGATGCGAACCGGTCCGCGCGCGAATCCGTCGATCTGCTCGGGCGTGAACACGAACTTGAGGAAGTGCACGGCCGGCGTCGTATCGTCCCGCGTCAAGCGGTCGGCGTCCTCGGCAATGCCGCGCACCTCGCTGCCGTCGGGAAGCACGATCGCGACGTGTTCGTGGATGCCGACGAGCTTGGGCAACCACTCCCGCAGCTGCTCCTCCGATTGCAGCTCGATGAGCAGCGTGGCGGAGAGCTCGCCCGGTTCCGGAATCAACGCGTTGTACGTCTCGATCTCGTGCTCGACCTGCGCATCCGTCGACATGCGCTCGGCGCGGGCCATCTCCTGCACCTGGAACCGCATGGTGTCGCGGTTCTCGAACACGATCGTCATGATCGTGCCGAGCGGGACACGGCGCCGCTTCTTCAGCTCGATGATGTGGCGCCGGAACTCGTCGCGTTCGTTCTCGTACGCCCTCGTGTCCTTGATGTCGGAGAGCTGCAGCTTCCTCATCGGGTTTGGCTCACGGGATCTTCCTCACTGTCTCGTCAGTGGGCGACTCCAGACCGTACGCCCGGGCCAGGACCTGCAGCGGGTGCAGCGGCTGCTTGCCGGCGTCTTCGCGGATCGCGACGTTGGCGAGCTGGCAGTCGCCCGCGACCAGCTCGGCTTCCGACTCGCGCACGCGTTCCATCAGCGGTTTGGCGACGCGTTTCGCCATCTCGACGTTCTCGGCCCGCAACCCCCAGGTGCCGTCGATCGCCGCGCAGCGCTCGACCATCTGCACTTTCGCGCCGGTGAGCTGCATGAGCAACGAGCTCTTCGGCCCCATCTGCTGGGCCCGGTAGTGGCATGCGGCGTGCCACACGATCGACTCGTACGTCTGTCCTTGGAACTCGGTGTCGAGCTTCTCCTTGCGGTGCTCGTTCACGAGGAACTCCGACGCCTCGAACGTGTGCGCGGCGACCTTGCGGGCGGCGTCGGTGCCGAGGAACGCGGGCACTTCGTCTTTCAGCGTGTACGCGCATGTGGGTTGCGCGACCACGATCGACATCCCCGCTTCGACCACGGGGAGCAGTGCGTCGACATTCTGCTGCGCGTGTTCCCGGAACTTCTCGGTGTCGCCCGCGTCGAGCCAGGGCATGCCGCAGCAGACTTGCCCATTCGGCAACTCGCACGCGAAGCCGTTGTGCTCGTACACGCCGACGAGCGCATGGCCGATCGCCGGTTCCTGGTATTCGACGAGGCACGTCGGAAAGACCGCGACCGTGCCGCGCGAACCAGCGCGCGGCTCCTTGGCGCCGCGGCTGCGGAACCATTTGGAGAACCGCACGCGGGAGAAGGTCGGGAGCAGGCGGTTGCGCGCGATGCCGGTCGTCTTCTCCATGAGCACACGCACCGGCTTGATGTGCGTCGAGGCGTTCACGACCGGCGCCAGCGTCGTGGCAATTTTGCCCTGGAGATCGGTGCGCGCGAGCAACCGGGCGCTGCGCGACTGCTTGCCTTCACGCGTCTGGATCGCGAGCGAGCGCAGCATGAGCTGCGGAAAGTCGATCCGCCACTCCTGCTGCTGGTCCGGCGTGTACGGACAGATCACGTAGCAGAGCTTGCACTGGTAGCACTCGTCGACCACGCGCGTGTGTTGTGTGGGCGACAGATGACCCGCCTCGTCACTGCCGCCGAGGTCGTCGATCATCTCGAACAACGACCTGAAGCTCGGGCACAGCTTCACGCAGACGCGACAGTCGCTGCAGATGTGAAACGTGCGATCACGTTCTGCGCGCGCGTCGGTCGGGTCGTAGAATTCCGGCGCCAGCGGATCGTAGAGGTGCAGTGCCATGCGCGCCTTTCTTAACCGGAGAACGTGATCGGTCTAACCGGAGAACGTGATCGGCCCCGGGTTGCCCCGGGGCCGCGTCACAGCAACGCCGTTGGACGGTTCAGGAGAGGGACTCGAGTCCCGACTGGAAGCGGCCGGCGTGGCTCTTCTCGGCGCGGGCGAGCGTCTCGAGCCATTCCGCGACCTCTTCGAAGCCTTCGTCGCGCGCGGTCTTGGCGAAGCCCGGGTACATCTCGGTGTACTCGTAGGTCTCGCCGGCGACGGCCGACTTGAGGTTGTCGGAGGTGGCGCCGACCGCGACACCGGTCACCGGGTCGCCGACCTCGGCGAGGAAGTCGAAGTGGCCGAACGCGTGACCGGTTTCGCCTTCGGCGACCGAACGGAACAACGCGGCGACGTCGGGATAGCCCTCCACGTCGGCCTTCTGCGCGAAGTACAGGTAGCGGCGGTTGGCCTGGCTCTCGCCGGCGAACGCTTCCTTCAGGTTCTCATGCGTCTTCGTGCCGTCAAGCTTGGGCATCGGTATGTGCTCCTTGGTGTTTCGAGGACTCTGTATCGAGGAAGTCGGGGGCGGATAGGGAATCGAATCAGGTCGTGCAGGTCTCGCAACGGCCGCGAAAGATGACCTGCACGTCGTCGACGGTGAAATCGCGGCGGTAGCGGGGCGGGACGCGGAGCGTGTCGAACTCCACCGGAAGATCGCGCACTCGACCGCACGCGGTACACACCAGGTGGTGGTGTTCGTCTTCGACGTTCGGATCCACCCGCAACGATCCGGTGCCGAGGTCGAGCACGTGCAGTTCGCCGAGGCCCTCGAGATCGTGCACGGTCTGGTACACGGTCTTCAACGAGATCGTCGGCATGTCGGTGCGGGCGCGCTCGTACAGTGCCTCGGCCGTGGGATGACTCGCGTCCCCTTGGAGCAGGGCGAAGATCGCCTGCCGCTGGGGTGTGACGCGCAGGCCGCGGACCCGGAACATGTCGGTGAGCTCGGAGACGCTTTTCATGACTCCGGCATCTTATCAACAATCATTGTCGAATGGGAACCATGCACCGTTGGTACGGGCCCGGCTCTGCATCCTTCCAACTGTTGGAACCGCAGCGGTACCGATTTGGGTGTACCGGCCTTCCAACTGTTGGAAGCGAGGGGCTTTGGGTGCGAGCCCGGTTGGTGCCACGATGCCGCCGTGCTCCTCATCGGTGAGATCTTCGCCAACGCCGCGCGCACGGCTCCCGACGCGGTCGCGGCGACACTCGACGACCACGCGCTCACGTTCGGCGAGATCGACGCCGAGGCGAACCGCCTCGCCCACGGCCTGGCCGCGGCCGGCATCGGCCGGGGCGACCGCGTCCTGTGGTGGGGCGACACCTCGCTCGACGCGGTGCCCGTGTTCGCCGCGCTCGCCAAGCTCGGCGCGGTCTTTGCGCCGCTGAACGCACGGGCTTCGGTCGGGGAAGTGCGGCCCGTGGCCGAGTACGCGCGGCCACGTCTGCTCTTGGCCGGCCCCTCGCACTCCGATTTCGCGATGGAGCTGGCCGAGCTCACCGGGATCCCACATCTGGAGGGGGTCGAGCGGGGGGCCGCGACCCCGCCCGCCGGTGCCGACCTCGACGAGCACGACGCACACGTCATCTTCTTCACGAGCGGGAGCACCGGGCGCCCGAAAGGTGTCGTGCTCTCGCATCGCACGAACTGGCTCCGCACGTATCCGGGCGCCACGAGCACGCCCGGGGGCGGCGGCACGGTGTGCATGTTCCCGCTGTTCCACATGGCGGGTTGGACGATCGCGCTCGGCGCGTGGCAGAGCCGGCGGCCGGTGCACTTCGTGCGGGTCCCGGACGCGGCAACGCTCTGCGAGACCACTGCGCGCCACCGCGCGGCGCGGCTCTACTGCATCCCCGCGGTGTGGGCCCGCGTGCTCGAGCACCGAAGCGTGCGGGAGGACCTCGCCGGTCTCGTCGAAGCGGACACCGGCACGTCCGCCACACCACCCGAGCTGCTGCACACGCTCAAGGACGTCCTGCCCTGGACGCAGACGCGTGTGTTCTACGGCTCCACCGAGGCTGGCCCGGGTGTGCAGCTCGCCGACGCCGACCTCCTGCGCAAGCCCGGCGCGGTCGGGCTGCCCCAAGCGGGTGTCGACGTGAAGCTGACCGATGCAGGCGAGGTGTGCCTGCGCAGCCCGTTCCTGATGGACGGCTACTTCGACGCCCCCGAGGCAACCGCCGACGCACTCGTCGACGGCTGGTACCACACCGGCGACCTGGGTGCGCGGCGACGCGGAGGGGTACCTGTCGATCGTCGGCCGGGCCCGCGACGTCATCCGTACCGGCGGCGAGACGGTCGCGCCGCCCGAGGTCGAACTGATCGTCGCGGAGCATCCCGGCGTGGCCGAGGTCGCGGTCGTCGGCGTCCCCGATCCGCAGTGGGGCGAAGTGATCACCGCGGTGATCGTCTGCTCGCCCGGCGCGCTCCCCCCGGACGTGGACGCGCTCCGGGAGTTCTGCGCGGGCCGGCTCGCGCCGTTCAAACACCCGCGCCGCGTCGCCGTCGTCGACGCGCTCCCCCGCACTCCCGCGACCGGCCAGATCCAGCGAGCCCTGATCGTCGAACGCCTCCAAGCCGGCGGCTGAGCCGCGGGGCGACCCGCGACGGTCGACAGCGGGACGGCGCTGGAATAGGGTTCCGGATGTGCAGAACGTTGTTCCCGACCCGGTCCCCCCGCTGGAGCACCAGGTCGCGGAGCGGGCGGTGGCGGGCCGCCGGGATCAGTACGCGGCCGAGGTGCGCCGGCTGATCGACGCCGCGTTCGTGGTGATGCGCCGCACCGGGTCGATCGACCCGCAGGTCCGCGAGATCGTGCAATCGGCCGGCCTCTCGAACCAGGCGTTCTACCGACACTTCGCGTCCAAGGACGCGCTGCTGCTCACGGTGCTTGCCGACGGGCGCCGTCAGCTCGTCGCGTATCTCCGCGCCCGGCTGCGCGGCACCGACGACCCCGACGAACAGCTCGCGCGCTTCGTCGACGGCGTGATGGCCCAGGCGCGAGACGCCGAGGCGGCCGAAGCCACACGCCCGTTCGCCATCAACGGCAACCGGCTCGCAGCTGAATTTCCCGACCAGGTGGCGGCCAGCCGCACCGAGCTGCTCGACCTGCTGCGCCCGGCCGTCACCGCGCTCGGCGGCGACGCGGGCGCCGTCGAGCTCGTGCACGACCTCACGATGGCGCGCATGAACACCGCCCTCGTCGAACGACGTGTCCCCGACCGGCGCGAGGTACAGCAGCTCGTGAAGTTCTGCCGAGCAGGAATCGGAGCGACCAATGGAACGTGAAGTGCTCATCACCGGCATCGGTGGCCAAGGCGTGCAGCTCGCGGCGCAGGTGCTCGCGCGCGGCGCCATGCTCGACAACCGCGAGGTCATGTTCCTCGGCATCTACGGTGGCATGATGCGCGGCGGCAACACCGACAGCACCGTCGTCATCGCCGACGCGCCGATCGAGGCGCCGCCGGTCGTGTCGCACACATGGTCGGCGATCGCGATGCACGACGAATTCTTCGGGCCGGTCGAAGCCAAGCTCCGACCGGGCGGCGTGCTGATCGTCAACGACACGACGTTCACGCAGACCGTCCGTAGCGATGTGATCCTGCACCGCGTCGATGCGACCGCAGTCGCAACCGACGTCGGGAACTCGATGGCCGCGTCGATGGTGATCCTCGGCGCGTTCTGCGGACTCACCCAGCTCGTCCCGTGCGACGCGCTCGTGGAGGCGATGCAGCAGTCGATCCCGTCGTATCGCACCCAGCACATCGCCACCAACGAACGCGCGCTGCGCGCCGGGTGGGACCTCCTGCCCACCAATTCGTTCCCGGCCTGGGAGGTCGCCCGTGTCTGAGGCCAAGACCAAGCGCGTCACGAGTCGCGGTACCGTCACCATCGACGTCGAGCACTGCAAGGGCTGCGATCTCTGCATTCCCGCGTGCCCCCCGAAGGTGCTGTCGATGTCGACCGCGACGAACCACATGGGCTACCGCTACCCCGAGCTGCATCCCGGCTGTACCGGATGTGCGGCATGCCTGCTCGTGTGCCCCGACTTCGTGTTCGAGGTGTTCCGCTTCGACACACCCCAAGTCACGGAGGTTGCGACATGACCGTGACCCAGCCGCGATCGACCGGAGCCACGCGCGAGCTGATGGAAGGCAGCGAGGCGTTCGCGCGCGCCGCGATCGCGTGCGGCTGCCGCTTCTTCGCGGGCTACCCGATGACGCCGTTCACCGAGTTGCTCGAGCACTTCGCCCGCTTGCTTCCCGACGCCGGCGGTGTCTGCATCAACGCGGAGTCGGAACTGGAGGCGGTCGGCATGGCGTGGGGCGCACTCGCCACAGGTGCGCGCGCGGCCACGGGCTCGACGGGGCAAGGGCTCTCGCTCATGCAGGAATCGTTCTCCGAGATCACGCTGGCGGAGCTCCCGCTCGTCATCTTCAACATGGCGCGCGGTCAGCAGGACTACTACCAGGCGACGCGCGGCGGCGGTCACGGTGACTACCGGCACATCGTGCTCGCGCCGCAGGACGTGCGCGAGGGCGTGGAACACGTCCCGCTCGCCTTTCATCTCGCCGACAAGTGGCGCAATCCGGTGCTCATCTACGGCGACTACCTCCTCGCGCACACGCAAGAGGCGTTGACGATCGAGCCGGCCGCGTTTCCCGAGCTGCCGCCGAAGGACTGGGCGGTCGACGGCACCGCGTCGGGCTCTGGTCGGTCCAAGTCGGTCACGCCGCTCGGTGTCGCCAAGCACGGACAACCCGCGTTCGGCCAAGAGGGCAAGGCGCAGTACATCGCGACGAAGATCCCGCTGATGGAACGCGAGGTTCGCGTCGAGACGGGGTACCTCGGCGACGCGGAGACCGTGATCGTCGCGTTCGGGTCGCCCGCGAAGTTCGTGAAGTACGCGATCAAGCAGCTACGGGCCGAGGGTCACCGCATCGGCTTCATTCGGCCCATCACGTTGTGGCCGTTCCCGTACGAGACCATCGCCGAAGGATGCGCGGGTGCGCAGCGCGTGGGCTCATTTGAACTGTGCGCGGGTCAGATGATCGACGACGTCCGCATCGGCGTCGCGGGCCAGGTGCCGGTCACCTTCATCGGCGGCGTCTCCACTGACGGCTCCGGGTTCGGCATGGGCCGATTGCTCGAGGTCGAAGCGATCCGCGAGCGGATCCTCGCCCTGCACACCGGCGCCGAGCTCTCGACGATCCCCGGCTACGAGCAGTTCAGCTACCAGCTGCAACCCCACCAGGAGGCGCAATGACGTCTACCGCGAATGGCCCCGTCCTCGACACGTCGGCACCGCCACTGAACGCGCGGCTGATCGAGCCGAACACACCGGAGTTGCTCCTCACCCAGGAGCACCACATGTGTCCGGGCTGTGGCGAACCGCTCGCGGTCCGACAGTTCCTCGAGACCATCGACGATCTCGATCAGGTGAAGCACGCGATCGGCGTCGCCGGCATCGGCTGCTACACGTCGTTCTCGAGCTCCATGGACGTCGACCTCGTGCAGGCCCTGCACGGCCGCGCGCCGTCGGTCGCGACCGGCGTGAAGCGGATGCGTCCCGACGCGCTGGTGTTCACGCTGCAGGGCGACGGCGACATGGTGAACGAAGGACTGCAGGAGGTCGTGCACACCGCGGCGCGCGGCGAGAACGTCACGTGCATCTTGTTGAACAATGGCGTCTTCGGTGAGACCGGCGGCCACATGACCGCGACCAGCGTGATCGGTCAACGGACCAAGAACACGCTCGACGGCCGCGACGCGGCGTATCACGGCTTCCCGATTCTGATCGGCGACGTCATCGCCACGCTGCAGGGCGCGGCCTACGTGGCGCGCGGTTCGGTGCACAACGCGGGCGCCGTCGCGCGTACGAAGAAGATGTTCCGCCGCGCGTTCGAGTCGCAGGTGCGCAAGGAGGGTTTCTCATTCGTCGAAGTGCTCACGATGTGCCCCACCGGCTGGTTCATCCCGACCGCCGAAGGTCCGGGCTACATGCAGGAGACGCTCGGCGAGGTGCACATCATGGGTGAGCTGAAGGCCGACGGCCACGTGCGCACCACCGAGGAGCTGCACGCCGAGAACGTCGCCAAGCAGCAAGAAGTCGACGCCGCCCTCGCACGCGGCGGCCTCAAGGAGTGACGCGGAAACGATGGATTTCACGTACCCCCCCGAAGCGGAGGCGTTCCGGAAGGAGTTCCGGAGCTGGCTCGAGGCCAACCTCCCCGACGACCTCACGGGCACGGGGTTGGCGGGCTCCCTCGAGATCGACGACGACCGCCTGGCGCGCCTGCGGGCATGGAACCGCACGCTCGCGGACGCGCGCTACGCCGCCATCGCGTGGCCCGACGAATGGGGCGGCCGAGGCGCGGGGATCATGGAACAGGTCGTCTACGCGGAGGAGATGCACCGCGCGCACGCGCCGGGCACGCTGAACCCGCTCGGTCTCTCCAACATCGCACCCGCCATCATCGAGCACGGCACCGACGAACAGAAGCGCACGTTGCTCCCGCGGATGCTCTGCGGCGACGACATCTGGTGCCAGGGCTTCTCAGAGCCGAACGCAGGCTCCGACCTCGCGTCGCTGCACACCGCCGCGCTGCGCGACGGCGACGTGTGGATCGTCAACGGGCAGAAGACGTGGAACACACTCGGGCACCTCGCGAACTGGTGCGAGCTCCTCGTCCGGACCGATCCCGAGGCGCCGAAGCACCGGGGCATCTCGTGCCTGCTCGTCGACCTCACACTGCCGGGCATCGAAGTTCGTCCCCTCACGACCATCACCGGCGAGAAGGAATTCAACGAGATCTTCTTCACCGACGTGCGCGTCCCGGTCGACTGCACGCTCGGCGCCGTCGACAACGGCTGGCGCGTCGCGATGACGACGCTCGCGTACGAGCGCGGCACCGTCGCCAAGCTGCATCTCGGGACGCGCCAGAAGATCGCAGCGTCTCATCGAGGACGCCCACACGACCCCGCTCGGCGACGGTCGCGTCGCCACCGACGACCCGGTGCTCCGGAGCCGGTTGGCGCAGGTCTACCTCGAAGGCGAGCTCCTCAAGCTGATCTCCGAGCGGGCGCTGTCGGCGGAGCTGAACGGGCGGTCGATGGGGCCGGAAGGCAGCATCGCCAAGCTGCTGTGGAGCGAAGCCGAACAGCACATCACCGAGGTCGCGTCGGCCGTGCTCGGACCCGACGCGCTTTCCGGCCCGTGGGCGCGCGACCGCGTCTACAGCCGTGCACTCACGATCGCGGGCGGCACCACGCAAGTGAACAAGAACATCGTCGCCCAGCGGATCCTCGGCCTGCCCCGCGGCGACTGAGCGCGATCGCGCTGATGCGAGCGCGTGCTGCCCGTTGCTGGTCGGGAGCTTCTCGCCCGCAGACAGCGGGAAGTGACACGCGACGTACTGCTCCGGTCCGATCTCGCGGATCCGCGGCTCTTCGGACGCGCACCGGTCCTGGGCCTTCGGGCAGCGGGTGCGGAACCGGCAACCGCTCGGCGGCGCAACCGGTGACGGGATCTCGCCACCGAGGTGCAACCGGTCCTCGGGACGTTGGTTCGGATCCGGGAGCGGGATCGCGGCGAGCAGCGCGGCGGTGTACGGATGCGCGGGCTGCTTGTAGAGCGTGTCGGGATTCGCGACTTCGCAGATCTTTCCGAGGTACATGACGACCACGCGGTCGCTCACGTTCTTCACGACCGCGAGGTCGTGCGCGATGAAGATCAACGTGAGTCCGTAGCGGTGCTTCATGTCCTCGAGCAGGTTCAAGATCTGTGCCTGCACGGACACGTCGAGCGCGGACACCGGCTCGTCACAGATGATCAACCGCGGATCGGTGACCACCGCGCGCGCGATCGAGATGCGCTGGCACTGGCCGCCGGAGAACTGGTGCGGCCGCTTGCCCCGCTGCAGCTCGGGGTCGAGACCGACGTCGATCATGACCTCGTCGACCTTCTTCTGCTGCTCTTCCTTGGATCCGATCTTCCAGATCTGGAGTCCCTCGGCGATGATGTCCTCCACCTTGCGGCGCGGGTTCAGCGACGAGATCGGGTCCTGGAAGATCATCTTCATCCGGGTTCGGAACTTCCGCAGATCCTCGCCCGACAGGTCGGTGAGCTCGGTGCCTTCGAAGTGCACCGATCCCGAGTTCGGCCGCGGCAGCTGCATGATCGCCTTGCCGGTGGTCGACTTGCCGCAGCCCGACTCGCCGACGAGCCCGACCGTCTCGCCTTCGAGCACGTCGAGGCTCACGTCCGAGACCGCGTGCACACGCAGGCCCGTGCGCCCGACCGGGAACTCGACGACCAGCCGCTCCACCGTCAGCAATGGGTCCGCGTCGGGACGCAGGTGCGCAGTACCGCTGCCCGCCATCAGGAAACGAGCCCGCTCGTGACGACCGCGCCCTTCTCCCCGGCAACCGGAGTGCCGGCCGCGGTCTCGCCGGCGGCCAGGTTGCGCGCGAGCGCGTCGCGCCCCGCGGTGGTCCCGACCGGATAGAAGCACCGGTGGAAGTGACCGGGCGTCTCGACGTCCGTGAACTCGGGTTCTTCGGTGAGGCAACGCGCCTGCGCGTACGGGCACCGCGCCGCGAACTTGCAACCGGGCGGGGGCTTGACGAGGTCCGGCGGCCTTCCGCTGATCGCGTCGAGCCGGGTGTGACTCGGCTGCGCCAGCTTCGGGATCGACTTCAGCAGCGCCTCGGTGTACGGGTGCCGCACCTCGCTGAACAGCGTGCGCGTCGGTGCCTTCTCGACGAACCGGCCCGCATACATCACCGCGATGTCGTCGGTGCGGCCCGCGACCACCCCGAGGTCGTGGGTCACGAGGATCACCGCCATGAAGCGCTCGCGCTGCTGCGCTTGCAGCAGGTCGAGGATCTGCGCCTGCACAGTCACATCGAGCGCGGTCGTCGGTTCGTCGGCGAACAGGAGCTTCGGACCGCAGGCGAGCGCGATCGCGATCATCACCCGCTGGCGCATCCCACCCGAGAGCTGGTGCGGATACTCGCGCAATCGGCGCTTCGCTTCCGGGATCCCCACCGACTGGAGGAGCGCCAGCGCGGTCTCCTCGGCGAACTCCTTGCTGACATCGAGATGGTGACGCAAGGGCTCGGTGATCTGCTTCCCGATCTTCATGACCGGGTTGAGCGAGGTCATCGGGTCCTGGAACACCATCGCCATCTGCGCGCCCCAGAGGTCGCGCAGCTCGTGTGGACTCGCGTCGGCGAGGTCGTGGCCTTCGAAAAAGATGTGGCCGGTACGCGTCGCGTTGTTCGCGAGCAGCCCCATCACCGAACGAGACAGCACCGACTTGCCGCAGCCGGACTCGCCGACGACGCCGAGCGTCTTGCCCCGTTCGAGGCTGAACGACACGCCGTCGACCGCGTGCACGGTTCCACGATCGGTCGCGAAGCCGGTGTGCAGGTCCTGGACTTCGAGGAGCGGGCCGTCGAGCGGCGCGTCCGCGAACCGGGCCGCGCCCTTCCGCTTCCGAGGCGACGAGAGGCGCCGGCTCACAGGGCGCTCCCCCGTACATCGAAGCGGGTGCGCACGACGTCACCGAGGTAGTTCAGTGACAGCACCGTCATGAAGATGAAGAACGACGGCGCGAACACGATCCACGGCGCGTTCTGGAGGTCGCTCTGCCCGCCGGCGATGATCACACCCCACGTGACGGTCGGCGGCGGGACGCTCAAGCCGAGGATCGCCAAACCGCCCTCGGCGACGATGACGACCGCGACGCCGAGCAGCGCGATCGAGAACATCGCGGGCAGCACGTTCGGCAGCACTTCCTTGAAGATGACGCGCCGGTCCTTGGCGCCCATCGCACGCGCGGCCATGACGAACTCGCGTTGCGCCCACGCCAGCGTGTTCGCGCGCGTGATGCGCGCGAGCACGGGTATCGACACGATGCCGAGCGTGAGGATGAGCGCCCGGAGCCGCTCGAAGGTCGTGGGCGGGTGGGTAAGGCTGTTGGGCGACAGCACCGCGATCAGCGTGAGGGCGAGGACGAGTGCGGGCAACGCGAGCAGGATGTCGAAGCTGCTCGTCAACACGGTGTCGGTCTTGCCTCGGTAGTAGCCGGCCAGCAGCCCCAGGCCGCCACCGATGATGAGCGCGAACACGATCGCGGCCACGCCGACGAGCAGCGAAACACGGGCGCCCCAGATGCACTGCGAGAACACGTCGCGACCGTTGCCGTCACCACCGAGGAACGAGCCGTGGAACGGGCCCTCGCGAACGATGTCGGGGTTGATCTTGTTCGGGTCGGGGATCGGCAGGATCGGCGCGAGGATCGCCGAGAGCGTGACGATCGCGAGCCAGCCGATCGACAACCACGCGCCGAGGCCGAGCTTGCGCTTGGCCGGCAACTCCTCCGGTGTCAGCACGGACTGCGGCAGGGCCGCGTCGGCGATGACCGTGGTGAGGGGTTCGGTGGTGCTCATCCGTCCTACCCGATGGCTCGCGTGTGCCGGATGCGCGGGTCCAGCACGGTGTAGAGGATGTCGACGAAGAAGTTCACCAGCACGTACGCGATCGCGATGATCGCGACCAGGCTCTGCACGGCGATGTACTGGCGGGCACCGATCGCATCGAAGATCTGCTTACCCAATCCCGGCAGTCCGTAGATGCGCTCGATGATGACCGCACCACCGATCAGCGTGCCGACGTTCAGGCCGGCCACCGTCAGCAGGGTCAGGCTCGACGGCCGGAGCGCGTGCCGCCAGAGGATGCGGGTGTTGCTGATCCCCTTGCTCTTTGCCATCAGGATGAAGTCCTCCTGCAGCGTCGCGATCATGTCGCTGCGCAACAAGCGGGTGTACACCGCGATCTGGCCCATGGCCAGGGTGATCGCAGGGAGGAGCATGTGGCGGAAGTGTTCAGCGGGATCCGTCCCGAAGGGGACGTACCCGCTTCCTGGTAAGAGCCCCCATCGCACGGCGAGGAAGTACACGAGTACGTACGCCAGCACGAAGTTCGGGATCGAGATGAACGCGAACGCGCCCGTGTTCGAGGCCTTGTCGAAGATACCGCTCGCCCGGTAGGCCGAGAAGATGCCGAGCGGGATGGCGACCACCAGGGTGAGCACCTGCACGTAGAGCATCAGCTGCAGCGAGACGCCGAGCCCGTTCCAGGCGTCGTTCGCCACGGGATCGACGACCTGGGGGCCCCGGTAGTAGTTGCCGAGATCACCCGTCGCGAAGTTGCCGAGCCAGGTGACGTACCGCTCATAGAACGGCTGATCGAGCCCGAGCTGCTCGGTGATGCTGTCGCGCTGCTCTTGCGTGGCGAACGGCGCAATCGTCTTGACCGGGTCACCGGGCAGGAACTCCAGCAGGACGGACGTGAAGAACGTGACAACGATCAACACGACCACGAGCTGCGCGATCCGTCTCAGGATGGCTCGCAACTCGCCCTCGCTAGCTTTCCGACCCGGCGAACACCGATCGTGACTCCTTGCTCGTGCCTACTTGCTGATCCAGATGCCCGACACGGGCGCGCCGGTGGGCAGACCCGGGAACGGACCGCTCCCGTCGGGGAGGTCCGGGCCGAGTAAGCCGTGCACGTTGGTCTGACTGGCGATGGACCAGATCGTGTACGACGCCCAGATGTTCCACAGCTGGTCGGCGAACCGCTTGTTGAGGTCCTCGTAGATCGTCTTGCGCTTGCTCTCGTCGAGGGTCGTGCGACCCTCGTCGAGCAGCTTGTTGATCTCCGGGTCGTCGAACCGGCCGAAGTTGACGGGGTTGGTGAAGTTCCCGTCCCCGCCCTTACCGTTGTACCACCACACGTACTGGGTGTCGGGGTCTGCGCCCGGGTGGTTGCGCCACGTGACGGCCTGGAAGTCACCGCCGATCGCGACGTTGATCAACTGACTCTGGTCGGCGATCGGCTGCAAGTTGACCTTCACGCCGATGTCGCCCATCAGCTGCTGGTACAGCTGCGCGGTGGCAGTCGTGTCCGGGTCGCCCGCGTGGGTGAGCGTGAACGTCAGATCCTGGCCGGTATCCGCCTTGTACTTTGCGACCAGATCCTTCGCCTTCTGCGCGTCGTAATCGGGGAAGCCGGCGTTCTTCAGGTAGCCGACGTTGCCGGGTGCGAACGGACCCTGCGCGAGCGTCGGGATGTCGGCGGCGCGGATCTTGTTCACCGCTTCGCGGTCGATGCCGTACGCGAGCACCTGGCGCGCGGTCAGGTTGTCGAACGGCGGCTTCGACGCGTTCAACATGATGTAACCGATCTCGCCGTACTTGTCGGACTCGAGGTCGGAGAGCGAACCTTCCTTGGCCTTCTCGCGGATCTCCTTGATGTTCAACGAATCGGAGGTGTGGATGACGTTGAAGTCACCGCTCTCGAGTGAGTTCAACCGGGCCCGGCCGTCCTCGAGCGGCTTGAACGTGATCTTGTCGAGGTACGGCAACTGGTTGCCGTCCTTGTCCTTCTGCCAGTAGTTCTTGTTCTTCACCGCGACGAACGCGTCGTTGACGGTCCAGCTCTGCTCGACGAACGGACCGGTCCCGATGAGGTCCTTGTTGCATTCCTCCGAGTCGAGCTGGGCCTGACCCATCATCCCGACGCGACCGCTGCCCCACAGGAACCACGGGAACGCCGCCCACGGGGTCTTCGTGGTGACCTTGACGGTCAGCGGGTCGACGACGTCGACGCTCGCCACGTTGTTGAACGTGAACGTGAACAGCAGCGGGTTCCGCGCCGGGTACGCACCCCGGTACGCGTCGAGGTTGTTCTTCACGACGGTGGCGTCGAGCGCGGTGCCGTCACTGAACTTGATGTTGGGCCGGAGCTTGATCGTCCACTCGGTGGCTTCGGGGTTCGACGTGACCGACTCTGCAAGGAACGGTTTGATGTCGCCGTTCTCGTCCGGTGCGGTCAGCGTGTCGTAGATCGCGCGCGCGACCTGGATGCCGGAGATCGCGAGTTGCGCCTCGGCGAGGCAGTAACCACCGGTCGTCTCGGCCTCGAGGCCGTACGTGATCGAACCGCCTTCGACCGGCTTGCCCTCGTCACCGCTGCCGCCGCCGGCACTGGTGCTGCCGGAGCCGCCGCTGCTGCTGTCGTCGCCCCCGCCGCCGCAGGCGGCCGCGATCAGTACCAACGCGAGCACGGGCGCGATCCAACGGAGTGCGCTTCTGCGCAACGTCACCCTGTGAGTCACCGATACCCCCCGGTACCAAGAAGTGTGCAAACCCTGACGTTGTGACCGAGGTCACATTGGCGGAGTGTAGAGGGGCAACGTACGGATCGCTCGTCACCCTGTCAAAGATGACGCGTCTTGATCAGGCGACGATTGCGGTGTTGACCCGGACCTCCCCGGCCGGCCCGGTGACCGTGTGCGGCGCGAGCTCCACTCGCCGGCCGACCAGCTCGCGCTCCTCGGCGCCCCGGCACGCGTCGGCATCAGTGAGGCGCGCGTAGGTACGAGCGCCGTCCATGTCGCAGACGAGCAGGGCCGACTCGGGCGATCCGTCTTGCCCGTGCACGACCGAATAGGCGACCACGGTCGCGTCGCCCGTGTGCTCCGCGACCACCGGCACCGGCACGTTCGCATCGAGCTGACGCTGGATCGCGACGGTGTCGGGTGGCGTGAGCGAACCCGGTGTCGTCGAATAGACGCCGTAGACGTGCTTCGTCATATGCATCCCGACGCCGCTGACCGCGCCGAACGCGCCCGGATCGGCGCGCAGCACATCGGTGAGCTTCGCGATCGCGTGCACCAGGTATCCACTGCCCGGACCGCCGTGGTACGGCAGGCCGCCCGTGACCGTGAGGCCGCGGGGGTCGCGGGGTGAAAGGCCGAGGGCATCGCACGCGAAGTGCAGCGAACTGCCGAAGCACGAGTAGAGGTCCAGGTGGCGAACGTCGTCGACGCCGATCCCGGCCGCGGCGAACGCATTGGCCGCGGCGGCGTTCATCGCCGGCGACCGCCACATCTCGGGCCGCGCCGCGACGAGCACCGGATCGGTCGCAGAGCAGTAGCCGCGGAGGTAGACGCGCTGCTCGGCCGGCACGCCCAGTGCATCGGCCCGCTCGTGGGTTGCGACGACGACCGCCGCCGCCATGTCGACGTCCATCACCGACACCATGTACTTGGTGTACGGGTAGCCGACCATCCGATTGTCGGGCCGCACCGTGGCGATGTCTGCGACGGAGCGAGCAATCGGGTACCAGGCGTCGGGATTGGCCGCCGCGATCTCGGTCATCGGCGCCAGCATCTCGGCGATCCCCCGCCGGTAGGGCTCGAGCTGTTCGCCGCGGTGGCCGCGCCGCGCGTTCTCGAACACCGCGAACGTGAGCCACGCCTGGAACACCTCGTGCGCGACCTCGACCGGGTCCGGCGGCGACTCCCACGGGAACGGCCGGCGGTCGGCCGGCGGGAACGAATAGGCCGGTCGCTCGCCGCGCTTCTTGAACGCGCGCTTCGTGGCGAGCGCCTCCGCGCTGGTGATGAGCGCGAGGTCCTGCTCCCCTGCGAGCATCCGCTCGGCAGTCGCGTTCACCAGCTGCTGACCCATCGTGCCGCCGATGCCCGAGTAGAAGGGTTGCTTGGGGTCGGCACCGAGCCGGTCCGCGAGCCGCGCGACTGCGTCGTCGTACTGCCACGTCTGGCTGTAGACGATGTTCACTCCATCGAGGTGCTCGACGAGGTCCGGGCGGCCGGTATCGGCCGCGGCCGCGCGCGCGACGTGCTCCCACATCGCGAGCGGTTCCGGCGCGCCTTCTGTGCCGACGTCTTCCGGGTGCCACGTGTGTCGCGCCACCCCGATGATGCACGGACTCCGCGGGTCGGTCACCGCGCCGACCTCATCGTGACTGCCACACCGGCTTGCGCTTCTCGGCGAAGGCCTTCGGACCTTCCTTCGCGTCCTCGGTCTGGAAGATCTTCGAAGAGAGCCGACTCTCCTTCTCGAAGGGCGTGCGGAGCTCCTTGCGCAGTCCGTCCAGGACCTCGACGACCGCGGCGGGATCTGCGCCCGCGGCGACAAGGTCGCGCAACTGCGTCACCGCAGATCTGAGCTGTGCGGTGACGTCCTCGTCGGCGTACAGGCCCTGCAATGCGCTCTGCTTCGTGGCCTGCACCGCGAGCGGTGCGTTGGCGATGATCCGCTCGGCGAACTCGTGCGCCGTGTCGAGGAGCTGGTCTTGCGGCACCACCGCGTTGAGCAGGCCCATCTCGTAGGCACGCTGCGCAGGGATGAGGTCCGCGCACAGCAGGAACTCCATGGCTTGCGGCCACGGGATCTGGCGCGGCAACCGCACCGTGGTACCGCCGCCCGCGAACAGGCCGCGCTTCGGCTCCATCACCGCGAACTTCGCTTCCGGGCAGGCGACGCGGATGTCGACGCCGCCGATCATCTCCATGCCGCCCGCGGTGCAGAACCCGTTGACCGCGGCGATCACCGGCTTGTAGAGCGGCCAGTTGCGCAGCACCGCGCGCGTGCCGTCATCCAGCCGGTAGCCGTTGACCTCGGTCAGGCCTTCATCCGCGATCTGCTTCTGGAACTTCGTGATCTCGGGGATGTAACGCTTCAGATCTGCGCCGGTGAAGAACGCGTCGCCGACGCCGGTGATGATCGCGACCCAGGTGTCGTCGTCGGTCGCGAACCGCTCCCACGCTTCGCGCAGCAGCTTGAAGTGCTCCATGTCGCACGAGTTGCGAGCTTCCGGGCGGTCGATCGTGATGCGGACGACGTGATCGCCGTCCGGCTCGTAGTGGATCGGCATGCGGGCGACGTTAGCTCCGAACCTGACGTTGGCGTCACCTCCGCGCGAGGATGACCGCGATGGCACCCACTCGCCCGACTGCGTTCGTGACCGCGCCCTTCCGCGGTGAAGGGATGGACACGCTGCAGTCACTCGCAGACGTCGTCTACGACCCGTGGATCGAACAGGTGCCGTTGCGCCTGCTCGACGGCGAGAAGCTGGCGGCGCGCATCCGTGAACACGGGGCCGAGATCCTCATCGTCGAATCCGACTTCGTGCACGCACCGGTCTTCGACTGCGACTTGCGCGTGATCGGATCGTGCCGGGGCGATCCCAACAACGTTGACATCGCGGCCGCGACCGCGGCGAAGATCCCGGTGCTGCACGCGCCGGGCCGCAATGCCGACGCGGTGGCGGAGATGACGGTCGCGCTGCTGTTCGCGGCGAACCGGTTCGTCGTGCCCGCCGATCGCGACGTGCGCGCGGGCGAGGTCTACGCCGGCGGCAAGATCCCCTACCAGCGCTACCGGGCCTGGCAGCTCGCGGGCCGCACGGCCGGCATCGTCGGTCTCGGCGCCGTGGGCCGGGCGACGCAGTGGCGGCTGCAAGGACTCGGCATGCGCGTGCTCGCGTACGACCCCTACAACCCGGACGCCACCCACACCTCGCTCGACGACATGCTTCCGCAGTGCGACGTCGTGTCGATGCACGCGGTCGTCACGCCCGAGACCAAGAACCTGATGGGGGCGAAGCAGTTCGCGCTGATGAAGGAACGGTCGATCTACGTGAACAGCGCTCGCGCGCTGCTCCACGACATCGACGCGCTGACCGCGGCGCTGCAGTCGGGCCACCTCGCGGGCGCGGGGCTCGACCACTTCAAGGGCGAGAACCTCGCGACCGACGATCCGCTCTGCGCGATGAACAACGTCGTCCTCACACCACACATCGGCGGCGCGACGTACGACACCGAAGCGAACCACTCGAAGCTGATCGCCGACGACGTCGCCCGGCTGCTCGACGGCGAGCGACCCGTCCACTGCGTGAACCCCGAGGTGCTGTGATGGCAGGCGTGAAGGGCACGGCCGACGAGATCACGGCCGATCTGCTCTGGGTCGCGCAGGAGAGTCTGCGCACGAACCTGGTGCATGGCACCGCCGGCAACTTCTCTGCCCGCCTCCCCGACGGCAACGTCGTGCTCACGCCCTCGTCACTCGCGTACGAGACGATGACACTCGACGATCTCGTCGTCACCGATCTCGATGGCAACGTGCTCGAAGGTGAACGCCATCCGACCACCGAGAAGGCACTCCACCTCTCCTGCTTGAAGAAGTACGACGACATCCACGCAGTCATCCATTGCCACGCGAAGTTCTGCACGATGTTCGCGATCACCCACCAGCCGATCCCGTGCGTGATCGAAGAGGTCGACGTGTTCGTCGGCGGTGACGTCCCCGTCGCGAACTACGAATTCACCGGCTCGCAGGAGCTCGCGGACGAGGTGTCGAAGTGGGTCGGCGACCGCGCCGCGGTGCTGATGGCCAACCACGGCCTGCTCACCGTCGGCAAGTCACCGAAGGACGCGCTCGAAGATCGCCAACCTGGTCGAGATCACCGCGGAGATGGTGTGGGGCGCGAAGTCGCTCGGCCCGCTCGTCCCGCTCCCCGATTCGACCAAAGCGAAGATGGCCCCGATCTACAAGATGCTCCGCGGCATGTAGCTACTCGGGCCAGTCGATCTGCTCTTCGGGGACGCCGCTGGTGCGTCCGTAGTCGACCGCCTCGTCCCGACCTGCACGATCGCCGCGCGCGTATCTGAAGACACGACGTGCGAAGACGACGAACGTCTCATCGTCGGTCCGAAAGTCGCAGTACCAGCCACCCTTGTCGTCGAGCGCACGGCTGAGCGCGTCAGCGAGTCGCTCACACTGGTCATCGGCCGCGGTGAACTCGACGAACGTCCACGCGCGCGGCTGTCCCGCGTCGACGGCACCCACATCCGCGCGCGCGACCTTCGTGACCTGGAGCGCCATACCGTCGAGCACACTCCCGACGCGCAGGCTCTCCGCGATCAACGTCCCGACGATCATGCGTGGTCTCGCACGGCATCACCGTACTGAGCGCGGCACGACGCCTCGGCCGCGCGTAGGTTCCAGACATCGCCTCCGCGTTTGGTGCAGCCGAGTTGTGCAACGCAGTTCCGAGCGCCTGTCCGATTGCGCAGGTCGTTGGGCCACGATCGCGCGGGTGGCATCACCGGCGACGTCACATATGTCGTCACCCCGGGGCCGTCACTCGAGCTGAAGTGCGCGAGATCGGCAGTTCGCCGTCGTACGTACAAGCGTTTGGACGGTTCATGTCGCTCTGACGACGCAAAGCGTCCAAACGGTCGGTGACGAGCGATCTCCCTCCAGCCGTCGGCCGGCGGATGTGAAAGGGCGATGGCTCTGGTACCGCGCGCTCGGGCGGCGACGCGCGATCAGCGCTTGCGGGCGAGGGTGAGGCCGTCGGCCAGCGGGAGCATGACGACGTCGACGCGGTCGTCGCTCGCGACGAAGTCGTTGAAGGCCTTGATGGCCTTGGTGTTGTCGTCATTGGCCTTGTCGTCGATGACTGCGCCGCTCCAGAGGACGTTGTCGACGCCGATCACGCCGTTCGGCCGCATGCGCGGCAGCAGCGCCTCGTAGTAGTTGCGGTAGTTCGGCTTGTCGGCGTCGATGAAGGCGAAGTCGATGGAAGCGTCTGCGGGCAAGGACTCGAGCGTCTCGACACCGGGGGCGATGCGGAGCTCGATGCGATCCTCCACGCCGGCCTTCTGCCAGTACTTGCGCGCGATCGACGTCCATTCCTCGGAAACGTCGCAACAGAGCAAGTGACCGTCGGCCGGGAGGCCGCGAGCGATGCACAGCGACGAGTAGCCGGTGAACGTCCCGACCTCGACCGCGCGCTTCGCACCGATCATGCGCGTGAACATGGTCAGGAACGTGCCCTGCTCCGGCGCGACCTGCATGTTGGCGATTCCACCGAGCTGGCTGGTCTCTTCGATGAGCGCTCGTTGCACGTTGTCCGGCGGGGTTCCGTGAGCGACGAGGTACGCGTGGGCCTCTTCGGTGAGGAAGAACGACTTCGGCATGGGCGCAACCTAGCGCCGGACGCTCAGCTGACACGCGTGTCAGGGAACGGT
This sequence comes from uncultured Actinomycetes bacterium, assembly GCA_963740835.1. GTDB lineage: Bacteria > Actinomycetota > Acidimicrobiia > IMCC26256 > PALSA-610 > CAVUFH01. The sequence goes on from CAVUFH010000001.1 coordinate 26,068, forward strand.
ACGCTGCCGCCGCGCCTGCATCCTTGGGGGGACCAGCGTGACTGACGAATTGGGTGCTGCGGCACTCGCGGCCGCGGTCATCGACGAGGAAGAGGCGCGCGAGGAAGCGCAGGCGCGTTCGCGGGAGCAGATCATCTTCCCGGACGATCTGCTCCCGGGCGTGAACTCGGCGCCCGTCAGCTTCAAGGAAGCCTTCGCGCGGGGCGGCGTGATGATGTTCGTCGTCCTCGGGCTCCTGCTCGCGTTCGATGAGCTCGAAGGCGCCGCGATCCAGGTCTTCGAACCCGAGATCGCGCAGACCTTCGGGATCAGCAAGGGCACGGTGGTGTTCATCGGCACCGCGTCGGCCGCCTTCTTCGTGCTCGGCGCGGTCCCGATGGGCTGGCTCGCCGACCGCGTGAAACGGGTGCCGATCGTCGGCATCGCCTCGCTGTTCTTCGGGTTCTTCATCTTCCTGTCCGGCCTCGCGCTCAACGCGTTCATGCTCTTCTGGACCCGCTTCGGGGCCGGCATCGCCAAGGCGAACAGCATCCCGGTGCACCAGTCGCTGCTCGCCGACAACTACCCGATTGGCATCCGGGCGCGGATGTCGGCGGTCATGAACATGGGCGCGCACGGCATCGGGATCACGAGCCCGATCCTCGTCGCCGCGATCGCGACCTGGGCCGGTGGGCCCGAGGGCTGGCGCTGGGCGTGGTACATCCTCGGCATCCCGGTCGTGATCGTCGCGGTGTTCGCGTTCTTCATGAAGGAACCGCCCCGGGGTCAGTTCGAGAAGGAAGACGTCCTCGGCGAGGTCATCGAGGACGAGAACCCCGCACCGATCTCGATGGAGGCCGCGTTCGCGCGGCTGAAGAAGATCGCGACGATCCGGACGTCGCTCGCGGCGTTCTGCGCGCTCGGCTTCGGGCTGTTCAGCCAGGGCGGTCTGGAGTCCTTCTATCTCAACGACACGATCAAGACGACCAGCCTGCTCGAGCGGGGCATCATCTTGAGCTTGTCGGGGATCGCGGCGCTCCCCTTCCTGCCGTTCGTCGGCCGGTACTTCGACCGCGTCTACCGGCAGAACCCGGCCAAGGCGCTGACGATCGTCGGCATGCTCATCCTGCCGTCGGCGATCTTCGCGCCGCTCCAGTTCTCCACCCACAGCGCCACGATGTTCGTGATCTGGAAGATCCCTCAGGCGATCACCACCACGTGCGCGTTCGCGATGGTCGGCCCCGTGCTGCAAGCGGTCTGCCCCTATCGCCTACGCGGCATGGGCACCGCGATGGCGACGATGTACATCTTCTTCATCGGCGGCTTCGGAGGTGGCGTGATCTCCGGCTTCCTCGTCGACGCGGTCGGCGTGCGCGGCACCGTGCTCCTTCTCGGCGTGCCATCCGCCATCATCGGCGGGCTGCTGCTCATCAACGGCGCACGGTTCATCCGCAACGACCTCTCGCTCGTCGTCGAGGAGCTGCTCGAAGAGCAGGAGGAGTACAACAAGCGCAATCGTGAAGGCGCCGACATCCCGGTGCTGCAACTCGCCAACATCGACTTCTCCTACGGGCCCGTGCAGGTCCTGTTCGGCGTCAACTTCGAGGTGCACAAGGGCGAGACGCTCGCCTTGCTCGGCACGAACGGTGCCGGCAAGTCGACCGTGCTGCGCGTCATCAGCGGTCTCGCGGTCCCGGAGCGTGGCGTCGTGCGCCTCGGCGGCCGCAACATCACGTACGTGTCGCCGGAGGCGCGCGCCCGCACCCTCGGAATCATGCAACTCCCAGGCGGCAAGGGCGTGTTCCCCAACCTGACGATCGATCAGAACCTGGCAGTGAGCGCGCGGCTCAACGCGAGCTCGCACAAGGACGTCCAGGCCGGGATCGACCGTATGTACGAGCTCTTCCCCGAGCTCGGGGAACGGCGCAAGCAGATGGCGACGAGCTTGTCGGGCGGTCAGCAACAGATGCTCGCGCTCGCCCGCGTGCTCATCCACGACCCCGAGATCCTGATGATCGACGAGCTCTCGCTCGGCCTCGCGCCGGTCGTGGTGCAGCGTCTGCTCGAAGTCGTCGAGCATCTCAAGGACCGCGGGCAGACGATGATCATCGTCGAGCAGTCGCTGAACGTCGCGCTTGCGATCGCGGATCGCGCGATCTTCCTCGAGAAGGGTGAGGTGCGGTTCGAAGGCAACGCGCAGGACTTGCTCGAACGCGACGACCTGGCCCGCGCGGTGTTCTTCGGGACCGAGGGCGGTTGATGACGCTCAGCACGATCGTCACTTGGAACCTGCTCTTCAAAGGTGTGATCGGCGGGATGATCACTGCGATCGTCGCCATGGGCATCGTGCTCGTGTATCGCTCGAGCCGGGTCATCAACTTCGCCGTCGGCAACATGGGCGTTCCAGCGACGGCGCTGTTCGCGATCATGGCGGGCAAGCACGGCTGGCCGTACTGGCCGGCGCTGTTCGGCGCCCTGCTGGTCGGCACGCTGACCGGCACCGTCATCGAGCTCACGGTGATCCGCCGCCTGTTCCGGTCGCCGCGCGTCATCGTGCTGGTCGCGACGATCGGAGTCGCACAGCTGTGCGAAGCCGTCACCCTGTCGTTACCGGAGTACCGGACCGGCTCGTTGCAGACGCAATTCCCCTTGCCGTTCAGCGGTGAGTGGCATCCGTTCCTGGACATCACCGTGTCCGCGAGCCAGCTCCTCGTACTGATCGTCGTGCCGGCCATCACGATCGGGCTCTGGTGGCTGCTCGGCCACACCGCGTTCGGCGACGCGGTGCGGGCGTCCGCGACGAACGTCGATCTTGCCCGCATGACCGGCATCAGCCCGAAGCTCGTGTCCACCGCGGTGTGGTCGATCGCGGGCTTCCTCGCCGCGGTCGCGGTGCTCCTCACCGCGAGCGACCAAGGCTCGACCGACCTGATCCACATCGGTCCGGACACGTTGCTGCGCGGCATGGCTGCCGCGCTCATCGGCGGCATGGTCTCGTTCCCGCGCGCCGCGCTCGGGGCGATCCTCATCGGCATCTTCGACCGCGTTCTGTTCTTCAACTACACGACCGAGACCGGGCTCGTGCAGTTCCTGCTCTTCATCGTGGTGCTCGTGCTCGTCGCGCGCGTCAGCAAGCGGGATGCCCAGGCCGCCGGCGAGAGCTTCCAGTTCGCGCCGCGAGTCGCAGCCGTTCCCGAACGGCTCAAGAGCATCTGGTGGGTGCGGCGCATGCCGCAATTGATCGCGGGCTTCGCGCTGATCGTCGCAGTGATCGTGCCGCTGCTCTCGGACCAGTCGGCGCGTCACCAGACGTGGACGGTGATCCTCGCGTTCGCGTTGTGCGCGGTGTCGGTCGTCGTGTTGACGGGATGGGGTGGTCAGCTCTCGCTCGGCCAGATGGCGTTCGCCGGCCTCGGCGCGCTGACCGCCGCCGCGTTGTCACGCGGCATGTCCGCGAACATCGGCTGGCACGACACCCGCATCATCGACGGCTCGTTGCCGGCGATCACGTTCCCGTGGACGCTCCTCCTCGGCGCGGTCGGTGCGAGCCTCGTCGCGGTGCTCGTCGGCGTCGGCGCACTGCGCGTTCGCGGCCTGCTGCTCGCCATCAGCACGCTCGCGTTCGCGATCGCGTCGCAGGTGTATCTGTTCGATCGTCCGTTCTTCACTGCCGGTCGGTCGACCGTGCAGATCCCGCGTGCCGACATCGGTCCGCTCGAGCTCACCCACAAGAACCGCGCGTACTACTACTTCGTGCTGTTCGTGCTCGTCGTGGTGCTGCTGCTCGTCGGCCATCTCCGCCGCACCGGGGTCGGCCGCATGATCGTCGGCGTGCGTGAGAACGAGCTCGCGGCCGCAGCCATGACCGTGTCGGCCGCGCGTACGAAGCTGACGGCGTTCGCGCTCGCGGGGTTCGTTGCCGGCCTCGGTGGCGTCCTGCTCGGCGCGGTGAACCTCACGTTCGGCCCGGGCGAGCGCTACTTCCTCGTCGAGGATTCGCTGCTCGTCGTTTCGATCGCGGTGATCGGCGGGCTCGGGAGCCTGACAGGCGCGGTCGTCGGCGCGCTGTGGGTCATCGGGCTGCCCGCGTTCTGGCCCAACAACAACCTGGTGCCGCTGTTCACGTCGAGCATCGGTTTGCTGCTGATCCTCCTGTACATCCCTGGCGGTTTCGTGCAGATCGGCTACTACGCGCGGGACTCGTTGCTGCGCTGGGTCGAGAAACGCCTCCCGCCACTCGCGACCGAGAAGACCGTGACGGCACCGCCGGTATCGCTGTCGCACATCGCGCAGCTGCGCCCGGTCACGCTGAACGCGGATGGCACGGTGCTCGCGACGCAGGGGCTCACGGTCGAGTTCGGCGGCCTCATCGCCGTCAACGACGTGTCCTTCTGCGCGTTCCCGGGAGAGGTGATCGGCCTGATCGGCAACAACGGTGCGGGGAAGTCGACGCTGCTCAACGCGATCGGTGGGTACGTACCGAGCCGCGGCACCGTCGAGCTCCTCGGCCACCACGTGAACCGCCGGCGTGCGCACCAACGGGCCGCGCTCGGCCTCGGCCGCACGTTCCAGAACGCGATCCTGTTCCCCGAGCTCACCGTGCGCGAGACGGTCGAGCTCGCGCTCGAGGCGCGGCACCGCACATCGTTCTGGTTCTCACTCGCGTGGTTGCCTTCGATTCGCGGCGAACGGGCCAAGCACGCCGAGGCGTCGGAGCTCATCGACTACCTCGGGCTCGGGCGCTACGCAGACCGGTACATCGCCGAGCTCTCGACGGGTACGCGGCGCATCGTCGAGCTCACGAGCGTTCTTGCCGTCGCCCCGCGCGTGATCTGCCTCGACGAACCGACCTCCGGCGTCGCGCAACGGGAAGCGGAGGCGTTCGGCCCGCTCATCCTGCGGGTGCAGCAGGAGCTCGACGCAACGCTCGTCGTCGTCGAGCACGACCTGCCGCTGATCCTCTCAATCAGCAGCCGCATCTACTGCCTCGAAGCAGGTGAGGTCATCGTCGAAGGGCTTCCGGAGGACGTGCGCACGAACCCCCGCGTCGTGGCGTCCTACCTCGGCACCGACGACCGCGCGATCCAGCGGAGCAACGCGACGCTCTAGAGGCGGCGCAGGCGCGATCTACCAGCTCCCGGGCCCCGTCAACCAACAGAAGCCGACGAGTCACGTTTGCTGTTCCTGCCGTCCGGCACGACGCAGATGACGATGCGGCAGAGACGCGCTATCGGTGCAACGATTCGAGTACCTCACCAAAGTGTTCGTAGATCAGCCAGTGCCCCTCGCCCGGCATCTTGCGGAACGCGGCTCCCGGTATCACGCTCGCTTGGTACGCGCCGTTCGCCAACGTGACTGTGTCGTCGGCGTCGCCGTGCCAGACAACGACTGGACACTCAATGTCACGCAGGTCGAAGCCCCACGGCTCAGCTTCCAGACAGATGTCTTGAACTGCAGCCCGCCCAGCAGTCGATGACACCGGGCGCGCGATGTCAGCGAGCAAGTGGGCGCGGATCTCCGCCAGCTCGATCACGCGGGCGTCACAGGCAGGAAGGTAACGGAGCATCCACGCCACAGACTTCTCCGGATTCCGCTGACCCTGGCGCAGCGCGGCCTGGAACATCCTGCTGGCCAGACGAGGTGCGAGCACTTCGAGCCGCTTGGCGATTCGATTCACCCGCACTGTTCCTACGGCAGAAACCTTGGCTTCAGGGGGTGCCGGCCCGCTCACGATCGCGCAACCGATGACCCTGTCGGCGAGGAATCGTGCACAGCTGGCCGCGTTCGGACCGCCGCTCGACCATCCGACGACGCCGACCTCATCGACGCCGAGATGGTCAGCGAGCTTGTCGAGGTCACGAGCGGACCGTGCATACGAGCGAATGGGGTCGAAGGTGCTGTGGCCGTAGCCGGGCCGGTCGACGGCGATGAGTCGCACGCCGTCGCCAGCGGCGGTCTCTCCAACGGGCTCGAAGTTGCGGTGCGTTCCTGGCGAGCCGTGGAGCGCGATTACGGGCGCGCCATCGGTGGTGCCGAACTCCCGCCACGCGAGCTCGCGACCGTCCGGGAGCTCGAACACTTGGAGATCGACCACGCGCCAATCATGACCGCAACCACGACCTGCGGGCGACCGCCGCCGAACGGCAGATGGGCGTCCGTTGACGACGCCTACTCATCCGCCGACATCCATAGCTCTATGCCGGTCAACGGTCCGCGGAACGAGCGCGAGATCGACAGTTCGACGTACGCGACCCAGTGGATCGCAATCGTCAATTCCGCGATCGTGCCAATTGACACGATCGCGAAAGCGCGACTTGGCGACTGTTGCGGATGGGCAGCTATGCGCTCCCGGGCTTCCAGTCGCGCTGACGATGTGCCTCGTCTCGCAGGGCATCGGGCCACGACGCGATGAAGGCGACAGGGCACGGGGCTCGATTGCAATGAGGTCGGCGCCATGCTCGTGACCGCGGGTTTGGCCGGTGCACGAGACCACGCACTGATTAGCCTCCTCGCGCTCAATGGGCGACGCGTGTCCGAGGCGATCAGCGCTGATATCGAACAGCTCGGCTTGGAACGCGGCCAGCGAACGCGCCCCCTCCGCCGCAAAGGTGGCAAGGTCGTGACCGTGCCTTTCGCACCCCGTAGCGCCCGTGCCATCGACCACGCGGTCGGGAAACGGTAGGGCCGATCTTCCGCGGTGCCCATTCGCTGCGTCTCGATCGTCACGTCGCGAGCAGGATCGTCCGCCGAATCGCGCGCCGAGCCGGGATCAGCAAGCGGGTCGGTCCGCAGACGCTCCGACACGCGTTCATCACTGCCGCACTCGACGCATCGGTTCCGCGGCGCGACGTGCAAAAGCGCTGCAAGCCACTCAGACCCTCGAACGACCATGCGCTACGACCGTGCCCGCGTCTCACTCGACCGCCACGCGACCTACATCGTCGCCACTTTCATCGCCGGCGCAGGCCGATAGCAACCAGCTCGCAATATCACGCCAGAGCGAAGCCTGTTTGTGTCAAGGGGCAATGTTCGGGCGGTGTTTGGGCGCGCGTGAGCGTCCCGGTGACGGGCCGGGGTTTGTGGTCGTAGCGTGTTGTTCGGGTTCGGGAGTGGCTGTTCCGAAGTGCCGGCGTTTCAGGGATCTGCCGGCCACGCTGGATTCAAGAGTCGTCCCTGGGTGCCCTCCCGAACCCGTTCTGGTTCAGTCGTGCGCGTCGGCGCGGAGCCGCTGGTAGACGACGTCGCTGATGCGCCGCTTCAGCGCTCGCATGGCTTCCTTGCGCGACTTCCCTTCGGCTTGCTTGCGCAGGTAGTAGGCGCGTCCAGCGGTGTCGTGGCTGATCTGTCCCAGCGCGGCGATGTGGATCGCGTGGTTCAGTTGCCGGTTGCCGTTGGGGTTGAGTCGGTGCCGCACCCGCGGACCGGACGACGCTTCGATCGGCGCAGTGGCGTTGTAGCGGGCGTAGTGCCCGGCGCTGGGGAACCGGCGGACGTCGCCGCTGTAGCCGATCAAGTACGCGGCGACGATCGGGCCGACACCGTGCACGTCGGTCACGGTCGTGTCCGCGGCATCGACTGCGTTCTTGATGCGCTGTCGGAGCTCGGCCAGTGCGCGGTCGTGGCGTCGGACCTCGTCGAGGAACTCGAGCGCGATCAGCTTGCGTTCGATGCCGACCGCGTCGGTCGGCCGGAGCCGTGCGCAGCTCCGACGCGGCCCGTTCTGCCGACAGATTCCGGGGCAGACCACCTTCGATCATCTCGCATAACACCGCGTGCAGCCGACAGATCGCCCGGGTGCGGCCCGCGATCAGCTGGTGGTGACGGCGCGCCAGCAGCCGCAACACCTGCGGGTGATCCTCGAGCGCCACGGCCCGCAAGTTGCGATGCCGTAACGCGACGATCGCGGCCGAACGGGCATCGTGGCTGTCGGTCTTGTCGTTGCGACCCGAGTCCAACAACCGCGCCCGCGCCGAGAGCGCGGCCGGCACGTCAACGACCGTCTCGCCCGCACCGACGAGCTGCTGCGCCAACAAGGCGCCGGTTCCGGTCGCGCCTTCGACCGCCCACAGCCGCGGTTCGAACTGCGCCGCCCAACCCAACAGGCGGTCGCGTTGCGACGATCGGCGCGCAGCGCCAGCTCGCGCGACGAGCTGCTCGTCGCCGTCGATGACGGCAGCAGTGTGTGACCCCTTGTGCGGGTCGATCCCAATGATGAACACCACGGTCCTCCTCGATCAGAAGTGAACGCCGCGGCGGGCACTCCTGATGTGGGGATGCCGTTCCTGTTTCGAGCCACGCCACAGCACGGGAACCGGCAAGCTGGCCTCATCGCTAAGAAGCCAACCCGAAGGCGGCAGGGCATTCTCGAGACCAACCCGCCGGCACCCTCGACGCTACGAACAGCCGCAGCGGCGTGCATCACGATCCTCTATCAGGGCAATCGGTGCGCCCGTAGTTCGACGGGCGCGACCAGGGAGACAAGTGGAGCCATCGGCCGAGCTCGAGGCGGTTGTCAGGCGCATATTCGAGGCCATCAACGTGCGCGACTTTCCGACCGTGCGAAATCTGCAATCTGACGACCCCGGCGCTATCCACATCGGTACCGACCCGGACGAATGGTGGACCAGCTACCGCGAGGCGATCGCAGTCTTCGAAGCTCAACTGAGAGAGTTCGAAACCATCGGCGTGCAATTCGAGATAGGCGAAATCGCCGCCTACAGCGAAGGAACCGTTGGATGGGCGGCTTGTCGGCCGAGGCTGGTGTTCGGCGACGGAAGCACCACCACGCTGCGGTTCACCGGAGTACTGCATCTCGAGGAGGGCATTTGGCGCTCCGTGCAATCGCATCTGTCTGTCGGCGCGACGAACGAAGAGACGGTCGGCTACGAGATGACTACAACGATCGAGACTCTTGCGGCTGCCGTTCAGGAGGAGCGGCCCGACCTCGCGGAAGCCACGGGCGCCGACGGGACCGTCACCATCGCGTTCAGTGACATCGAAGGTTCAACCGAGTTGGCAGTGCGTCTCGGGGATCAGAAGTGGCTCGACCTGCTGCGCTGGCACGAAAGTGTCGTCGAGAACGCCGTGACGCGAGAAGGGGGCCGTGTAGTCAAGTCTCTCGGCGACGGACACATGCTGGTGTTCCCCTCCGCGACGCGAGGATTGCGAACTGCAATCGAGATTCAACGGTCACTTCGCGAGCCGCACGACGGCGAAGCCCTGCGGCTGCGGATCGGCCTCCACACTGGCGAAGTACTCCAACACGCCAACGACCTCTTCGGTCGAACGGTCATCATGGCGGCACGCGTTGCCGCGGCTGCGCGAGGCGCGGAGATCCTCACGTCCTCAGGGCTGTTCGAACTCACTGAGACAGCGGGCCCATTCGAATTCGGAAGCCCGAGGATGACTCAACTCAAGGGCATCCAGGGTGAACACCCACTCTTTCCGCTCATCTGGGACGAGACCGCCACATCCCAAGACTTCCGATCGTGACCGGGCCACAGTCCCGCGTCTGCTCCGCGCCACATCTGCCGATCGGTACTCGCCACGCGCGTCGCGATCGGGCAATGTGTGCGGCCATGAAGCTCGTGCCGTTGTCGAAGGACCCGTTCCAGGCGCCTACCGATCGTGACATGCTGCCGTCAGAGCGGCGGCTGTTCGTGCGTACGCACCGCACGGGCATTTTCGGCTACGGGCGTCGATCCGACGGACCCGCGATGTCGGTCGTCTACTACGTCCCGTCCGATGACGACGAGCTGCTCGTGGCGACCATGGCCGATCGCGCCAAGGCGAAGGTCGTGGGGAAGAGCGGCAAGGTCAGCCTCTGCATCCTCGACGAAACGTGGCCGTTCACCTACCTGCAGGTGTATTGCGATGCTGTGATCGACGACGATCGCGAAGCCGTCGTCGATGTGATGATGGCGGTCGCGGAGCGGATGTCGGGCGAGCCGTTGGCAGCAGAGCTACGTCCTGTGGTCGAAGCGATGGCCGAAGAGGAAACCCGAGTGCTGCTGCGCTGTCGTCCGTACGGGACGTTCGCGACTCCACCACGGCACCTACATCACAACGACCAGGACGAACCGCTGACCCACTGGATTACCGGATCGATGCCGTGGGACGCCCCCGACACGCCGAGCGAGGCTGAGCGCACATAGCTGCCGGCGCTGTCGTGTTGCCCGTCGCGTAACTCGCCATATGCGGCGTGTCCCGTCACAGGAACGGTCGCGACCCTGTTGTGGACGAACGAGCCCGACGAGCAACTGACCTTTCGTCCGGTCGTTTCCGATCCTTCGGGTCTCGAAGCCGCGGCGCGGATATTTCCGCCTCAAAACGACGGCAGTCAGGTATGGGCGAAGCGTGCGCGTGGTCGCGGCCGACCTCCACCATGCGCACGCTCTGCTCACAGTTCTGTTTGACCCGCGCACACCTGCGCCGAGGTCGCGCTTCGGGCGTCGGCGCGTCAGGTGTCGGACGCCGCCGCTTGCTTGCACTTCCCGCCGCTCGCGTCCTGCACCGGAGTGATCGGCTTCCAGTCGCCGGTCTGACCGATCGTCGGGTCGAACTCCGCGAGGCGGAACGCGTCGTCCGCGTCGTACTTGTCCTTGCACAACGACGCGATGTCGGTTGACACCAGATCGATTGCACCGAAGGAATTGACCGTCTTCGTCCAGTTGTCGTTGTTGAGGGTCGGGCCCGCCTTCTCGGCGATCGTCCGGAACATGAACAGCTCGTTGCAGAAGTCGGTGACCGCGACGTACACCTCTTCGGTCTTGCCGTCGGGTCCGGGCGCGACCTCGTCCGGGCCCTTCACCGTGGTCCCGGTCGCCTTCTCGTAGATGTCGACGCACTGCTGCAGCAGCTTGTTCTTGTGATCCCAACGCTCGGAATCGGTCGCGCCGATCGTCCCGAGCATGCCGTCGTACGGGTTCGGGTTCGTGCCCGCCGCGACGAGGTCCTGGCCCTGCTCGGCCGTCGACGACGCGTCCGTGATGAGCTGCGCGTCCGGCATGCCCTGCTTGATCTTCTGGACGAACTGCTTCGCCGAGATGTTCAGGCCGACCATGAAGATGGTGTCGACGTTCTCGCTCTTCCACTTCTCGATGAAGCTGTCGAGCTGACCCTGCGCCGCGGAGGTGTCGGTGCCACTGATCGTCAGCGTGGCCGTGGAGCCGAGATCGGCACCGCCGTCCTTCAGCGCGGGTGCGATGACGTCGTTCGCCCGAGACTCACCGTCGGAGTCGGCGAGGATCGCGACCGTCTTGCCCTTCAACTTGTTCTGCTTGTCGAGCAGGTTGATGAGGATCGTCGCCGCCGCTTCCTTCGTCGTGTCCGGCGTCAGCATGAGGCCCGGAGGCGATTCGTCGATCCACGGCTGCTCGAGCTCGTGGCCGATGTGGATCGTCTTGTGGTCGCGGGTCAGGCACAGCTGCGCGTCGCCGCTGAAGTCGATGAACACGCCGAGCACCGCGAACACCTGGTCGTCCTCGGTCCAGGCGGTGCACAACGACAACGCACTGGGCTCCTGGCCGGGGATCGGCGGGTACTTCTTGTACACGGGCACGATCTTGCGCCCGCCGACACCGCCGTTCGCGTTGATGTAGTCGACGAAGACCTGCGCGGTCTTCTGTTGATCGCCGCGTGTGAAGTCGACGAAATCCTTGATCGCGTCGTAGTCGACGATGGCGATCCCGAGCTTGATCGAGTCGTTGGTCACGCCCGTGCCGAGGTCGCCGCTCGCGGCTCCCGACGACGGCGTCGTGCTCTTGTCACTGCTTGCGCTGTCGTCGTCGTCCCCGCCGCACGCGGCGAAGAGCAACGCCGCAACGACAATGCCGACAAACGCCGCGCGCAGCACCGGCCGATGTGCGGCCTTCGTGCGTCCCATGGTTCCCCCCAGTGGCTCGCTGGGGCGAACTCTATGACGCTGATGTCAGTTTGTCTCGTACCCTCGCGGCGGGTATTTCCCCTGATCAGAGCCCGTCAGTTGAGATCACCGACGTCACGGACCGGGGTGATCGCCTTCCAGTCGCCGTCCTTGGGGATCTTCGGGTCGAACGCCACCAGGCCGTAGGTGTCGTCGGCGTCGTACTTGCCCTCGTGCAACGACGCGTACCGGCTCGACGCGATTCGCATCTTGCCCATCGAATTGACCGCCGCGGTCCACGTGTCGTTGTCGAGCGTGGCGCCGGCCTTGGTCGCGATGTCGAGGAACATCGTGACCTCGGCGCACGCGTCACTCACCGCGCCGTAGATGTCGTTGCGCTTGCCGTTGGGCGCTTTCACGACCTCGTTCGGCCCGGGGACGTCGGTGCCGATGTACTTCTTGTAGATCGCGTTGCACCGCTTGAAGTTCTCGCCCTTGCTGTGCACGGCACCGGTCTCGCCTTCGGCCGAGATGATGCCGTCGTAGGGGTTGTCGGCCTGGCCCGCGCGGACGAGATCCTGCCCTTGTCCGAGCACCGTGGTGGTGTCGGCGATGAGCTGCACGTCCGGCATCTCGTCCTTGATCTTCTGCACGAACTGCTTCGCGGACGCGGTCTCGCCGAGGATGATCAACGAGTCGACGTTCTCGCTCTTCCACTTCTCGATGAAGCTGTCGAGCTGCGCTTGCGCGGCAGTTGTGTCGGTGCCCGAGATCGCGAGCACGGCGTCGGAGCCGCGCGCGACCTTCAGCTTCTTGAGCTCGGGCTCCACCGTCGACTTGATGCGGCCCTTGTTGTCGTCGGCTGCGAGCACGGCGACCGTCTTGCCCTTCAGTGTCTTCTCCTTGCCGAGCAGCGACATGATCACGTTGAGGCGCCGCTCCGCCGTGATGTCGGGACTCAGCAGCAGTCCGGGTGGCGCCTCGTCCATAAATGGTTGCGTCAGACCGTGGGTGATCAGTACTCGGTGCTGGTCGCGCGTCACGCAGAGCTGGGCATCTCCGGTGAAGTCGACGAACACGCCCATGATCGCGAACGCGTTCTCGTCCTCGGCCGCGGAGGTGCAGATCCCGAGCGAGCTCGGTTGTGCTCCGGGGATCGGGCAGTAGGTCTTGAACACGGGCTCGATCGTGCGGCCGTTGATGCCGCCCGCGTCGTTGATGTCCTTGAAGTACGCGCCGTAGATCTTGTCCTGATCGATGCGGACGTCGTCGACGAAGTCCTTGATGCACTCGAAGTCGACGAGAGACACGACGACCTTGATCGAGTCCGCGGTGACGCCGGGCGCGCCAGTGCCGCCGCTACTCGTCTTCGGCGCCGTCGACTCGGAGCTCGCGGTCGACTTGGCCGCGCCGCTGTCGTCGTCATCACCGCCGCACGCGGCCAACACCATCGCCGCGACCAACACGAAGACCCCTGCCACCAGTTGCACCCGTCGCACCGGCCACCTCCCCTGCAGGCCCTGAGTCTGGCCGCGTTCGGGTGCACAGGGCGAGCACCACTCGTAGTGCGCCCGGATGCAGCACTGGACCCTCGAACGACGGGGCGCCGTCGCCCTCGCCACGTTCACTCGCCCGCCGCCCGACCAGCGCGTCGCCCTGTAGCCGCGTTACGCGAGTGCGACCAGGTCGAGGAGGTCGTCGCTCCAGTAGTCGAGGACGCCTTCGGGCATGAGGAGCACGCGATCGGGCGCGAGCTCGGTGACGAACTCGGTGTCGTGGCTCACGATCACCATCGCACCCTTCCAGTCGCGCAGCGCGCCACCGACCGCGACGCGCGACGGCGGGTCGAGGTTGTTGGTCGGCTCGTCGAGCAGCAACAGGTTGTGCGAGCTCGTGACGAGCAGCGCGAGCGCGAGTTTGGTCTTCTCACCGCCGGAAAGGGTCCCCGCGTCCTGGAAGACGAGGTCGCCGCGCAGTCCGAACATGCCGAGCAGGCCCCGCAGGTACTGATCGGCAAGGCCGGACTTCTCCCGCACGTGTTCCATGACGGTCCGGCCCGCCTTGATGCCTTCGTGCTCCTGCGCGTAGTAGCCCATCGACACCTGGTGACCGAGCCGCACCGTGCCCAGCTCAGGTTGCATCTCGCCCACCAGCGACCGCAGCAGCGTCGTCTTGCCCGCGCCGTTCAGACCCAGCACGAGCAACCGTTCACCGCGCCCGACGTCGAAGGTCACGTCCTCGAACACGACCTTCGGCCCGAACGCCTTGGCCAGGTCCTCGACCTCGAGCACGACCTTCCCCGCGCGGCGGGTCGGGCAGCTTCACCTTCAACGTCCGTTCGGCCTTGGCCGCGTGCACCTGCTCGCGCCGCATCCGCTCGACGCGCGTGTCGAGCGACTTGGCAGTGCGGGCCCGGCTCTGCGTCTGGCGGCGCATGACGTCGGCGAGTGACTTGAGCCGGACGATCTCCGACTCCTGCCGCGTCGCGAGCTTGGCCCGACGAGCCTCGTCTTCCTTCCGCGCCACCAGGTACTGCGAGTACGTGCCGCGGTACTCGATGAGCTCGCCGTCGTCGAGATGCAGGATGCGGGTGATCGCCTGGTCGAGCAGCGCGAGGTCGTGGCTGATCACGAGCAGCGCGCCGCGGAACGTGCGCAGAAACGTCATCAGCCATTCCTTGGCGTCGACGTCGAGGTGGTTGGTGGGCTCGTCGAGGAGCAGGAGGTCGTCGCCGGCGAAGAGGATGCGCGCGAGCTCGACCCGCCGCCGTTCCCCGCCCGACAGCGCGCCGATGGGGAGGTCGAGGCGATCGGTGGCGAGCCCGAGCCCGGCCGCGATGCGCCGCACCTCGGCTTCCGCTGCGTAGCCGCCCGCGTTCCCGAATGCCTCTTCCGCGTTCGAGAACGCGCGCACGTTCCGCGCCGACGGATCCGCTTCGACCGCAGCGTGGAGCTCGGCGACCTTGGCCGCGGCCGCGTCGAGGCCCCGGCCGGAGAGCACGTGGGCGAGCGCGGTGCCGTCCCGCCCCTTCCCTCGGGCGGGCGGGTCCTGGGCGAGATAGCCGAGCCCCGAGGGGCGGGACACGATCCCGCCGGCCGGCTCCGACTCCCCCGCGATGACCTTCAGCAGCGAGGTCTTGCCCGCACCATTGCGGCCGACCAGCCCGACCTTGTCGCCCGCGTGCAGCGAGAACGAGGCCCCGGTCGTCGTCAACCGGCCCCCTACCTCGACGCTGAGATCACGGACTTGGAGCACCCGTCATTGTCGCGCTCGACGGCGCGGTTCCGAGGATCCTTTTCTCTACCGAAGCCGGTGGCGGCGGAGGCGGACTGCGCTCGCGGTGCCGATGGCAACCACACCGAGCAGCCAAAGCGCGTCGAACCCCGTCATCTCGCCACCCACCGCGCGCCAAAGCACGACGCCGGCGACCTCGGCACATGCGACCGCGACGAACGCGAGGCCAAAAGTGCGAACGCTTGTGCGCGCGTTCACGCGGCCCAACCGCCACGCGCACGCCGCGTTCGCGACGAGCAACGCGACACCGCCCCAGAGGATCGCCGCGAGCGCTTCGTCGATGCCGCGCGTGTCGTCGAACATGTGCACCAACGATCGACGCGCATGCGCGCGCGCTTGAACCGCGCACCGTGCGCGAGGTCACTCTCCGTCGAACACGTGACGAAGCGTTTCGCTGTCGTTAATCTCGGGTTCGTGGAACGCCGTCTTGGCGGGCGGTTCAACACACTCTGGCTGGCAGCGACCACCTCGTTCCTGGGGGACGGGGTCGCACTCGCGGCATTCCCCCTCTTGGCCGCGCACCTCACGACCTCGCCGGTCCTCATCGCGGGCACGCAGATCGCACGGGGACTGCCCTTCCTCCTCGTCGGTGTGCTCGGTGGCGTGGTCGCGGACCGCTACGACCGGCGGCGGGTGATGGTCGGCGTTGACGTGCTGCGCGCGCTGATCGTGGCGATGCTCGCGATCACGGTCGCGTTGGGCGGTGGCGAGATCGCCGTGGTGTGGCTGGTGATCTTCGTGCTCGCGTGCGGCGAGACGCTGTTCGATCCGGCCGCGGCCGGAGTCGTCCCGAACATCGTGCCGATGGACCAGCTCGAACGGGCGAACGGCCGGCTCATCGCCAGCGAGTCGACCGCGAAGGAACTGATCGGCCCTGCGCTGGGCGCCCTCCTGTTCACCTGGGCGGTCTGGGTGCCCTTCGGGCTCGACGCGCTCTCGTTCGTGCTCGCGGCGGCACTCGTCGCGACGATGAGCGGGACGTTCCGCGCTCGGCGCGTGGGCACCGACGAGCGAGTCGTCGCGACGTTGCGGGCGGACCTGGCCGGCGGGTGGAACTTCCTCCGGCACAACCCGGTGCTGCGGAGCTTGGCCGCCTTCGGTGCGATCGGCAACTTCGGCGCCGCCGCGGTCGAGGCGACCCTCGTGCTGTTCTCGCTGCAGGTCCTCCACACCGGTGACGCCGGGTTCGGCCTGCTGCTCGCGGCCGGGGCCGTTGGCGGAACAGTCGCCGCGCTCGTCACCAGCCGCGTCACCGGGGCGTTCGGTGCCGGCACGGTGATCGTCGGCGGCTACATCGCCGCGGGCGCGGCCACGATCGTCGCCGCGCTCACTTCGAACGCCTACGTCTGCGGCGCCGCGATCGGCATCGTGTTCGCCTGCCACGCGTGGACGGATGTCGTGAGCTACTCGCTGCGGCAGGAGCTCACGCCCGACGCGCTGCGGGGCCGCGTGTTCAGCCTCTTCCGCACCGCACTCTGGGGCGTGTGGCCGCTCGGCGCGCTCGCCGGCGGGCTGCTCGCGACCTGGTCTCTGCGCGCGCCGCTCCTCATGTTCGCGGTCATCTCGCTCGCGATCGGTGCCGTCGCGCCTCGCCTCGTCGGCAACCGCGCGATCGCCAACGCGCAACGCGACGCGCGCGAGGCGCAAAGGGAGGAACCTGTACCGGTCGTGCTGTAGCGCACGTCGCGTCAGCCGTTCGGTTTCAGCGGTCCGATCGGCACCGTCGTCGTGGCGTCGACGAGGAGTTGCGCGAGCTCGGCCGGACAGCTGAGGAACGGTGAATGCGATGCCTCGATCGAGAGCGGTTCGACGCCGAGCCGGCGGGCGGTGACGTCGGCGAGCCACCTCGGTTGCGCGCGGTCCTCGAGGCACACGATGAAGCTGCGCGGGAGCTCAGCTTCCCAGAACCGGGGAACCGAGATCGGCGTCGTCGCGGTATCCCCCGCCCGCTCCGGCGTCAGCTGCTCGAACGCCCAGCGCACGGTTCCGTCGTCACAATCGTGGTAGAAGAGCTCGCGGGCGCCTTCGGCATCAGCGAACGCCATCGAGCCGTCATCGCCGATGCGCAAGTGCCTGAGCATGCCCGTCACGTCGTAGTCGGCCTCGGTCGCTCCGTCGTCGCGGTAGACGAGCGCCTCTTGGATCAGGCGACCTTCCAACGGCAACGCGGCCGCGAGGTACACCATGTGGCTGACGAGTTCCGGCGCGGCATCGGCCGCACGGGTGATCTCCAAGCCGCCGCCAGAGTGCCCGACGAGCACGTCGCCCGCGGTGAGTACCGACGTCACCGCGTCGAGCCGCCCGGCCAACGTCGCGGTCTCGTGGACGCGCGCGCCGTGGCCGGGCACGTCGATCGCGATCGCTTCGTGCCCGAGGCGCTCGAGCTCGGGGATCGTGCGGCTCCAGCACCACGCACCATGGAACCCACCGTGAACGAGGACGAAACGCATTGAAGTCCCTTCTGATTCGGATCTCAGAGCCGGTATGTCGTCGTCGACTGCATCACGGATATGCACCAAGCTCGGTTCGAAGCGCGCACAGGATGCCTGCTGACGCGCCGGCGAGTCGAGGCAGTGCAACCGAGGTGCCGACCGATCCCGATGCCGCTTCGTCAACCATCACGGCCAATAGCATGCGCGCCGATCGCGACGAGCGGCAGTTGGGGACTTGGGATGCAGGCGGACGAGACTGCCGTCGTGAGGATGGCGACGTCAGACGAAACGCGGGTGAAGCCGCCTGCCGCGGGGGCGTACATCGGGGGTCTCGACGGACTGCGCGCAATCGCGGTCGCGGCTGTCATCGTGTTCCACTTCGCGCCGACGATCCTGCCCGCAGGCTTCCTGGGCGTCGACGTGTTCTTCGTGGTGTCCGGGTTCCTCATCTCGCGCCTCTTGCTCCGGGAGATCGCGGCTTCAGGGTCGTTATCGCGCCGCGAGTTCTGGGCGCGGAGGGCGCGCCGGTTGCTCCCTGCACTCGCCACCGTCACTGTCGTCGTATTGATCGTCGCCACGATCAGCCTCTCCGACACCGAGATGCACGACCTGCGCGCGCAGGCGCTCGGCACGCTCTTCTATTGCGTGAACTGGGTGATCATCCACCAGAACGGCAACTACTTCGCGACGCTCGGTCGCCCCTCGCCGCTCCTGCACATGTGGACGCTCGCGGTCGAGGAGCAGTTCTACATCGTCCTCCCGCTGGTGTTCTTCGCGACGCGGCGGCTCCTCGTGCGGCATCCGGTGCGCGCGTCGGTGATTGCATTGATTGGCGCGGTTGCGTCGACCGTGTGGATGGCAGTGCTCTTCTCGCCGACGGGCGACCCGACGCGCGCATACATCGGGACCGATTCGCACGCCATGGGATTGCTCCTCGGCGTGGCGATGGGCGTGCTCGCGGGCGCCGGAAAACCCTGGGATGCCGTCACCGAGCGTGTGCGCGCGAATCGCTACGCCACGCGGCTCGTGCCCGTGCTCGCCGCACTGGCACTGATGGTCATCCTCGTCACGATGCGCATCGCGGCCGATGACACGGCCTGGTTGTTCCGGGGCGGCTTCCTCGCCTTCTCCGCGCTGTGCGCGTTGATCGTCGCGGTGCTCGTGTCGATGCCGGAAGCGCCGATCTCCCGCGTGCTGCGTACGCCCGCGCTCGTCGCGATCGGGCTCCGATCGTATTCGCTGTATCTCTGGCACTGGCCCGTGCGCGTGTTCGTCACTCCGAGTTCAGGACTCCACGGCGCGCCACTCTTCTTCGTCCGGCTCGCAATTTCGGTCGTGCTCGCGGAGATCTCGTATCGATGCATCGAGCAACCTTTCCGCATCGGGCGCGTCGCGCGGCGTGCCGGCAGCCGGCCGGCGATCGCTTACTTCATCGTGCTGACGGTCGTTGCCGGTTTCCTCGTCGCCACCGTTGCCGCGCCTCCGGCGCTTCCGCCGACGAGTCTCTCGCAGGTGGCCGCGCTGCCCCAGGCGATCCGCCCTGGGGTGCTGAGAGTCGACATCTTCGGCGACTCGACCGGACTCGTGTTCGGACTCGGCGGTAGGAACAACAGCAAGTCGTTGAACCTCGTCGTCGGGGGCGACGCCGAGCTCGGCTGCGGCATCGTGCAGACCGATCGGGTGAGCGGCGACCGGGTCGAGTCGCCGCCACCCCACTGCAAGGACTGGGCCCCTCGTTGGAAGCAGTCGCTGCGCCGAAATCCAACGGCGCGCCTCGCGCTGATGGCCGGCGCCTGGGAGACGTACGACCAAAAGACGAGCACCGGGCAAGTGATCCGATTCGGCACCGCAGCGTGGACCGATCTCATCCGTTCATCGCTGCACGACGCGCTCACGGTGCTGACATCCGATGGCCGAACGGTGCACCTGTTCGAGGTGCCTTGCTATGGCGCAGGTGATGGAAACAGCGCCCCGGAACGCCATGACCCGGCGCGCATCGCCGCCGTCAACCAGATCTTCAACGACGCGGCGCGGACAATGCCGCAGGTCGAAATGGTGCGCTGGCGCAAGCTGGTGTGCCCGAACGGCACGCGCGCGGAAAGCATCGATGGTGTACATCTCTGGCAACGCGACGATCAGCACCTCACCATGGACGGCGCGGCAGAGGTGTGGAAGTGGTGGCTCCCGCAACTCCGCGCCGAGTCCTGACCGGGAGCGTCCACACTCGAGCCCGAGCCGCCCGTGCCGCGTCAGCCGCCTTGGTCGGCGCTGCTGTAGCCGGGGGCGCCGGCCGCCTTCCACTCTTCCCAGAAGTCGAAGAATTCCTGACCGAACGGGTCGCCGCCGTTCAGGGGGAGCGTGCCGCGCCGGATGGTGAAGTCCATGGGTGCCAGTTCGACCGCGCGGGCGAAGTGGACGGCGGCACGATCCTGGCGGCCGAGACGGTGGAGGTGTGCGCCCATCCGGCGTTCCGCGCGCGCGAGCACTTCGTCATCGGTCGGCGCGGGGATACGCGCACGGGTTTCGTGCTCGTCGAAGGGCAACGCGCCGTCGTTGACCCACGCGCGCAGCTGGTCGTGATGCACGGTCGAGTCGACGTTGGTGAAGTCTTTGAACATATCGTCGACGGGTGCCATCACCGGCGGGCGCGCGATGCGATCGTCCTCGTCGAACCAGATAACCGTGGGGACGTTGGAGATCGCGAGTCGTTCCGCGATCACATGATCGGGGTCGACGAACGTTGGGTACGTGGGCGCGGCAGCGTTCACCCACTCGCGCGCCGCGTCAGCTTCGTCGAGCGCGAGCGCGACGACCGTGAAGCCCTTGTCGCGCAGTTCCTCGTGCAGGACCTTCCACCCGGGAAGGTCGTAACGGCAACCTCACCACGACGCCCACGCGAACAGCAGCTTCTTCTTGCGCCCGAGGTCGCCCCAGTGGTGGACGTTTCCGTCGAGATCGCGCAGCGCGAGGTCCGCGGGGACGCGCATGCCTTCCCGCTCGGCCGCACGATCCGTCGTCGACGCGCCGAGTACGGCGAGGTCGACTTCGTCGTCCACGACCAGGGGTCGGCGGAGCACTGCGGCGAAGGCGCGCAGATCGATGGCGCCCGGGCTCGCGAGGACGTCGCGGTCGCGCACCGGGACGCAGATGTCATCGCGGCACAGGCCTTCGGGCTTCAGCGCCCAGCCCGTCGCGCGCGTCAGCGCGGCTGGGTCAAGCCGGACGGAAGCGTCGGTACGGGTGGCGTCGACAGTTGCGTCGCCGTCGTCTGTGACGATCGTGAACTCGGTCATCAGATCGTTGCTCCTGCGGCCGTCGGTGGCGGGCCCGTGCCGACCACGCTAGCGGCGGTCCTCGGCCGCCTTCCCGTGCCGGCCCAGACCTCTCCTGCGGACGATCTCCACGACGACGGCCGCGCCGAGCAGCACGAGCGCGAGCCACGCCATCGTGCGGGCGCGGGGGAACACGGTGGGCCATTCGAAGATCGGCGGCGTTCGGTACCGGACCTGCGCGAACGCAATGTAGAGGCCGGCGCTCGCGAGCAGGAACGCCGGCGCGATCGCGAGGAACAGTCGGACCGTACGCCAGCGCAGCGCGGCGGCGACCACGACCCCGACCAACACCCCGATCCATGGTGCGGCAATGAGGCCGGCCACGAGCGCGCAGCCGATTGGCACCCACACCTGCACGCGCCCACCGAGCGCAGGCAACTCGTCGGCGCCAGGCCACTCCAGCGCGACACGCGAGTCGGCGGGGTCGGGCGCGGTCACGAGCGCGAGCGCGGCCCGGCGCCGCCACCACGTGAAGATCATGATCCCGACGCACGCCAGACCGGCCGCGAACGAGATCCACAGCGATGCCCATACGTTGCGTTGCGGCGTCCACTGCAACACGACGTCGAACGATCGCGACTTCGGGTCGACCCGCCATCCGTTCGCGAATCCGTCGACGAGGCGGCGCGGGCCGACCGCGGCACCACTGGTGGTGGCATGCCAGCCCGCGTTCTCCGACTGGCCGAGGACGAGCCAGAACGGTTCGTCGGCGCCTTCGACGTGGACACGCATCCGGGTCCGGCCGTCGTGGACCACCTCGACGTGGGGGGTCGGCGGCGCGGTCGGCCGGTCGGTGACGCGGCCATCCGCGACCGAACCGGCCGTGCCGCCGGCATCCGACGCGAGCACGAGCCGGTCGAGATGCACGCCGGTGTCGATACCGGGTGCGGCCGAGACCACGTGCCGGCCCGCGCCGAGGCGCAGTGTCGGGACGGCCGCAGGGTCAGCCGGGTCGCACGGCTCGACCGTAAGGGGCTCCATCGCGGCCGCGTCCTGCGTGGACCCGACGACGCGCACGGGGACCGCGCGGCCGTCGATGCGCAGCAGGTCGCGGCGACACGCGCCACTCGAGCGCGGCGGGCGTTGCGGGTGCCTCCAGTCCGGGGATCCCGAGCTCCGCGACGGCGACTGGTGAGAGCGAGAGGCCATTCGAGAAATAGTTGAACGTCTGGAGCTCGCGGACGTCTTCGATCGTCACGCGCACGTCGGAGCCGGTCACCGCGGGGAACGACAAGGGAACGGTCGCGACCGCGTTCTCCCCGGCCTGGTCGGCGAGCGGTGGGAGCATGAGCTCGCGGACGTCGCCGCCGACCTCGAGGCGGATGCGAGTCGGCACCGAGTGGCGGCCGTCGGCGAAGACCGAGAGGTTCATGTGGTCGAACGTGATCGGCGCCGGGAGCTGGTAGTCGGCCCACTGGCCACGCACCCGCTCGAACGGCGTCTGCCACGCGGTCGGCGAGGTCGCCGTCGATCGCCGCTTCGGGCCCGCACGCCGCGCAACCCGGCAGGAACTCGTCGGCGGTGGCGGTGACGCCGCCGTCCGCCGCGGTGGCGTCGCCCAGCGCGACCGCGATCGTGGACGCGTCGGCCCCGCTCGCCACCCGCGCGGTGCCCGTCGAGCGCGAACTCGCGCGCGGCCGGCAACGTGAACTCGCGCGCGATCGCCCGCTCGGGATCGCTGCGGGGCGGCACCGGCAGGATGCGGTCCCGGGTCATCAGCACCACGAGCGGGTGCTCTGTCGACGCTGGACCCGTGGCCGCGAGCAGATCCGACGGCATCCGCACCACCTCACGCACCCGCACCGGCGCGCCCGTCTTCGTGTCGGCGAGCCGCACCTCCGCGAACCCGACCGCGTTGGCGTTGCCGGCGAGCCGGCGGTTGCCGACGTTGCTGCCGGTCACCTCGATCTCCAGCCGTCGGAAGTGGCGAGTCGGGAACGCGATCGTCTGACCCGTGGCGGTGCGTGACGACGCGTCGAGCTCGGCGTCGACCGGCCGGCCACCGTCGAACCGAAGCCTCACGTTCGTGATGTAGCGGTCGCGGGGACCGTTGATCGGTTGCACGAGGTTGACGTGATCGGTGGTGATCGCGTCGTCGAGATCGACTCGGATCACCTGACCGATCGCGGCGCCGAACGCGGCGGCCCGCCACGCGGTCTCGACGTCGCCGTCGAACGCGCGCGCGGCGCTGTCCTCGGGCGTGTACGTGATGGTGTTGCCGTAGCTCGTCGCGGTTGCCCACGCGACGCCCTGCTGGTCCATCGTCGATCGCGCCGCGTCGGATCCCGCCGGGAACAGGTCGAGACGCGCGTCACCCAGGTCGACCCCGATCGGCTTCTCCCCCGGTTGCTCGGTCACACCGGTGTTGTCGCGCACCGAGCTCCACCGGCGCGCCTCCCGCCGGTTCGAATCGGTGAGCACGAGGGTGGTGTCGGGTTCGAGCGCGGCGCGCAGCCCGAGCTGCGTCGCGTAGGAGCCGGAGTACTGCACGATGCCGGCACCGTCGAGGAGGCCGACCTCGGCCGCGTCGATCGAGCCCGTCGCCGTCGCCGGCGATCATGAGCGCGTTGTGCGTCGACTCCGAGCGACTGATCGGCGTCGGATCGCTCACGGGATAGACGACGACGGGCGCGGCCGGCGCCTCGTTGGCCGGTGCCCGCAAGGTGGTCTCGTCCTGGTGCGGCCTTCCGGTCGCGTTCGGTGCGGGCGTCCCGAACCCCACTGCCGCGCCGAGGCCGGGCACGGACGCGAACTCGCGGTCGAGCTCGCGCGGCGGCACGAGGTTGTACCGCTCGTACTGCAGATCGTTGCGCAACACGACGTCGCCGACGCCCATGCGCCGGGCGATCGGCGCGAAGCCGGCCGGGTCGAGGGTGCGCTCCTGCACGCGGTTGTCGAGCGCGTTCAGCAGGTTGGCCGTCGCCGGACCGCCCCACGGGATCAGCTCCCGCGCCACGTACGGCCGGTCCATGAGCCCCGGCGTGACCGGATCCACCGTGTTGCCCCATCGGTAGGAAGCGAAGTCGGCACCCGGGAGCTCGAGCACGCGCGTGGTGTTGTCGCCGGCGTCGAGGGCAGCCGCGGCATCGCGCCAGTACTGCGGAACGTCTTCCGGTCGTTGCAGGTTCTTGCCGTAGAACGTTCCGTCGAACAGCGCCGGGAAGTTGATCAACAGCAGCGCGACGACGAGACCGACACTCCCGAACGCCAGCGCCGGCCGCGCGTTGCGCCGCAACGCGGTGTAGACCGCGTTCGTCCCGACGCCGAGCAGCACCGCGGTCGCGAGTACCACCAACGGAACCGCGCGCGCGGTGCTGCGCATCGCGAGCCCCGCGGTCGAACCGGTTGCGAACGCCTTGAAGACGGCGCCGAGTGGCGTCGGGCTGCCGTATGGGTGTGCGCCGACCGCGATGACGACACCGACGCCGAACAGCGCGACGAAGAAGACCTTGTGGCGCCAGCGCACGAACCCCGCGGCCAGCAGCGCCAGCGCGACGAGGGTGTAGCCGGCGATGATGACGACGGGCCGTTGGGTGTAGTTCGACGAAGCCTCGATCCAGGGACCGAGTCGGTCCTGGCCGTAGAAGAACCAGTATCCGAGCCCGCGCATGATCTCGTTCGGCGTCGACGTGCGCGCGACCGCTTCGACGGTCTCCGTGTACTTCAGGATGTCGAGGCCGTAGCCGCCCTGGATGGCGAGCCCCGCGATCCACCACAGGGATGTCGCGATCGTGAGCACACCCGTTCTGGCCGCGACGCTGAGTGCCCGCCGCCACTGCACTTCGCGCGCGACCAGCCACGAGTAGACGATCCAAAGTGCGGGGCCGACGCCGGCGAAGAGGAGCGCGGTGGCGTTGACACCACCGACCAGTTGCACGACGAGCGCGAAGATCGCGGGATAGCGCCAGCCCCCGTCCTTCAACGCCTTGCGCATCAGACCGATCATCCACGGCAGCGCCGCCCACGGCATGAGCAGGACGGAGATGCGCGCGGCGTAGTCGAGCGTGTACGGCGTCAGCATGTATGCGAGCGCGGCGACCACGATGCCCGGACCCCGCAACCCGAACGTGCGCAACAGATACAGCACGCCCACACCCGCGGCGAGCAGCAGCGACCCGAGCCAGAACCGTTGCGCGACCCAGTCGGGGATCCCGAGCTGGTCCAGCAGCCAGTAGTAGGGACCCATCGGGAACAGGTAGCCGATGTTCTGGTGCGTGACGGTGCCCATCCCGATGTTCGGGTCCCACATCGAGACGGCCCGCCCGAGCATCCGCGTCGGGTCGAGGTACAAGTACTGCTTCGTGTCGGCCGCGACCTCCCCGGGCGACGACCGGAACACCGGTACGTACGCGAGGAGTGCGAGGCCGAGGTATCCGAGGATGACGGCGCCGCGTCGCGACTCCGTCGCATCGTGCGACGACGTCCTCGCCTCCGCGTCGATGCTGACCGACGCGCTCACGAGGGGCGGCGGCGCAGCGCCTCGGCTGCGAGGACCTCCAACGTGCCGCGCGCCGTTGCGCCCCACGTGAGCTCGGAGGCACGCGCGAGCGCGGCCGAACCGAGCCGGTCGCGCAGCGCCTGGTCCGTGAGCACGCGATCGAGTGCCGCCGCGAACGCGGCGCCGTCGCCGGCGAGCAGTCCGGTCTCGCCGTCGCGCACCGCGTCCTCGTGACCCGGGATGCGCGTCGCGACCGCCGGCGTGCCGCACGCCGCGGCCTCGGTGAGCGTCATCCCCCATCCTTCGTGCGCCGACGCGCTGGCAACGACCCACGCGCGCCGGTACAACGTGATCAGCTCGTCCTCGGCGACCCAACCGGGGAGGTCGATCCACTCCTCGGCGCCGATCTCACGGCGGAGGGTCTCGAGCGCTTCGCGTTCGTAACCCTCGCCGACGACGACCGCCCGCAGCTGTGGGTGCCGGGCCTTGGCCGCGACGAGCGTGTCGAACAACGCCGGGACGCGCTTCACGGGGACCAACCGGCCCACGCTCACCACCAAGGGCGTCGGCGACTTCACCCCACCCGGCGAGAAACGCGCGTCGATCCCGGGGGGTACGACCGCCACCCGGTTCGGCGAGAACCCGAGCCGCTCGACCAGCTCCCGTTTCGACGAGTCCGACAGCGTGACGATGGGCACCCGCCGATAGAGCGGAGGTGCCACACGGAACTCGATGGTGCGACCGGCACGCGCGAGGCGCGGCGGCAGCGTCATCTCCCACATCGTGTCGTGCACGTGATGCACCCACGCGACGGTCGGCCGGCGCGCCCACATCGGCGAGAAGAACGGCATGCCGTTCCAGATCTCGACCAGCCCGTCGCTCGCGCCGTGCCAACCCATCATCTCGCTGAACGACGCGCGCGGGAACACCATGTACCGGCCGGCTTTGCGGATGACGCGGTAGCCGTCGCGCCACGTCACCTGGGGGTGACCCGGCGCGTACGACGTGCGCATCGTCACTTCGATCCCCGCGCGCCCCACAGGGCGGCCACGTTCGCGGCGTGGACCTCGGAACCACCGGACTCCGGATCTTCGAGATCACGCCAGGCGAGGATCGCGACACGGCGGAGCCCTGCGTTGGCGGCGATGTCGCCGAGTTTCGCGACGAGCTCGCGGTCGTCCGCACCCAGATCCTGCGGCTCGACGCGGTCGTGGGCACCGTGCGGTTCGATCACAGACGGGTCGCAGCCTTTGGTCGGTATCGGGGCGGTCAGGGGTTCGGGGCGGCTTTGGGTGAAACGGCCGTGAAACTCTACGTCTCCCCGGTGCCCGCGGATGGATCAGCCCGCACCGCAACGCGCACAAGTACGCTCGCTGCCCCGTTCGAGGGAGGCGTGTGGCAAAACTCACCGGCGAGCGTCCGATGGAGGGCTCGACCCCCGATTCGCTGCTCGCGTTGCATGACGCGGGGTACCGCGAGGTCGCGATGCGTCTCGGGCCGGGCGTCGTGCTCGACGTCGGCTGCGGCGTCGGCGAGCAGACCGCGAAGCTCACTGCACCCGAGCGGCTCGTCGTGGGTGCCGACTACAGCGTCGAGACGGTGATCGACACCGGCCGCACCCGAAGTGACCCGGGCCTCCGCTTCGCCGGCATGGACGGCAGCACGCTGGCCGTGCGCGACGCGTTCGGTCGACGCGGTCGTCTCGTCGCACATCATCGAGCACTTCGTGAACCCGGTGCTGCACGTGGCCGAGCTCGCGCGGGTCCTGCGGCCCGATGGCCAGGCGTTCGTGATCACGCCGAACGCGCCCGCCGACTTCGAGAACCCGTTCCACGTCTACCTGTTCGAAGCCGTACATCTGGTGTCGATGCTCGACCTGCTCTTCGAGGATGTGGTCTGCCTCGGTCTCGAGGGCGACGAGGTCTTCCGGGCCGATTTCGCGGGGCGCCGGGCGAGCGGCGAGCGCATCCTGCGCCTGGACCCGCTCGCCCTCCGTCGCCACATCCCCCGCCGGAGCTACGTCTGGACCTACGAACGGGCGCTCCCGCTGGTCTATCGCCTGCTTGGGAGCGACAAGTCCGGGGTCGGTTCCGGGATCGACGACAGCCATCTCTTCATCACCACGGAGATTCTGCCGACAACACCTGTGCTCTTCGCGATCGCTCGAGGGTCCCCCGGGCACCGGCCGGGCCCCGCGCCTGAACCAGAGGTGCCAGCGTGCGAGTTTGGGTGACGATCCCGACGTACATGGAGGTCGAGAACATCGATCTCGTGGTGCGGCGTGTCCGCGACGCGCTCCCCGATGCCACGATCTGCGTCGTCGACGACAGCAGCCCGGACGGCACCGCCGACAAAGCGATGGCGCTGGCCGGTGAGGTCGGGAACATGCACGTGCTGCGCCGCCCGCGGAAGATGGGGCTCGGGAGCGCGTACCGAGAGGGATTCGCCGCCGGGATCGCCCGGGGATTCGACGTGCTCGTCGAGATCGACGCCGACCTGTCGCACGACCCGGCCGACCTGCCGCGCCTCCTGCGCGCGATCGAACGGGGCGCCGACCTCGCGATCGGCTCCCGCTACGTCGACGGCGGGAGCGTGCCCCACTGGCCGCGGGGGCGCCTGCTCCTGTCGAAGGCCGGCAACCGCTACGCGGCGTGGGCGCTCGGGCTCCACGTGCGCGACGCGACAGCCGGGTACCGCGCGTACCGCGCGACGATGCTGAAGCAGGTCGACTACGCCAGCGCGGGCTCGAGCGGCTACGGGTTCCAGGTCGAGCTCACGTATCGCGTCCACTGCGCCGGCGGTTCGATCACCGAGGTCCCGATCTGCTTCACCGATCGTGTGCGCGGCACGTCGAAGATGTCATTGCGCATCGTCGCCGAAGCCATGGCGAGTGTGACGTGCTGGGCGATTCGCGATCGCCTGCATCCCGACCACCATTCGCCCGCACCCGTGGCCGAGCGCGTCGACGCGCTGGCCGGCTGAACCTCAGCGAAAGCGATCGCGCAGGCGCACCCAGCGGTCGCGCATCCCCCACTGCGTCACCAGCCAGAGCTCCTCGATCGCGATCTGCCACGACATCTTCGAACGGCCGCGCACGCGATCGGTGAACTCGATCGGCGTTTCGACGATGGTTCCGTTCCAGCGATGCAGGCGGTATGCAAGCTCGATCTGGAACCCGTACCCCTTCGCGCGCGTCGATGCGAAGTCGACGGCCTTCAGCGTGTCGGCGCGGTAGGCCCGAAACCCCGACGTGGCGTCGGAGACGCGCATACCGAGCATGCGGCACGCGTACAGGTTGCCGTAGCGCGAGAGCGCGCGGCGGTACCACGACCAATGCGGGATCGAACCACCGGGAACGTACCGCGAACCGATCGCGACATCGGCGCCGCGGTCGAGCTGCTGCAACAGCTCGGGCACGACTGCCGGATCGTGGGAGAGATCGGAGTCGATCTGTATCAGGGTGTCGTACCCGCGTTCGACGCCGACCGCGAACCCGGCCCGGTAGGCAGTCCCGAGGCCGCCTTTACCTGGTCGGTGCAACACTTCGATCTGCCCGAGCTCCGCGGCGACGCGTTCGGCGATACCCCCGGTGCCGTCGGGACTGTTGTCGTCGACGACGAGCACATCGGCACCAGGCGCGGCGGCGCGCAGGAGGCGCAGGAACTGCTCGATGTTCTCCGCCTCTTCGTAGGTGGGGGCGACCACCAGGACG
This sequence comes from uncultured Actinomycetes bacterium, assembly GCA_963740835.1. Lineage (GTDB taxonomy): Bacteria > Actinomycetota > Acidimicrobiia > IMCC26256 > PALSA-610 > CAVUFH01. The sequence goes on from CAVUFH010000001.1 coordinate 55,118, forward strand.
CGCACGCCGGTGAGCGTAGTGCCCCGACTACGGGCAACCGCTGGATGTCACCGGCTCGTCCAGCCGGTAGACGATCGAGCCGTCCCGCTCCAGCACCGGGCGAGCACCCGGTATGGAAGCCGTCCACCGGCGACCCCGCTCGGCCTCGGCATTCGGGATCTTGAAGACGGTCGGCACGAGTGCGACGTAGTGCAACCGTTCGCGCCGCAACGCGTCGCGCCAGGCTCGACACGACGCGGGCGGATCGAGATCGTCGACACTCCGGGGGCCGCCGAGGAACTCGACGTGGTTCGTGAGCGAGCTTCCGTAGAGCGGGTACTGGAACACGTCGCCCGCGATCCCGATGCGGGCGTGACGTAGCTCGGCCGCCCACGGGAACAGCACCGACATGGGGAGTCCCGGTTGTACGTCGCGATATCGATGGTGTTGATACGAGTGCTGCAGCCCTCCGCCGGCGAGCGCGACACCGACGAACGCCCCAACCAGCACGACGACTGCGGCGACGCGAGGGACGCCCGACCGCAACGCCGCGATGCCGATGACGACGGCGACGCCTGCCAGCGCGGTTGCAGCCGTGCCGAGGATCAGATCGCGCGGCTCGAGCTCCCACTCCCAGCTGAAGTGCTGCAGCTGACGCGGGAACTGGTTCGACAGCACGACCGCGAACATCACGGACGCCACTGAGATGCACCACCAGCGCGTCGCCAATCGGCTCGCGGTTGCGATTGTCAACGCGGCGACGACTCCCGGCATTGCGTAGCGCAGGTTGAGCAGGAATACCGTTCGCCCGGCGGGCGTCGCCGGCGACTGCGCGGAGTTCGGTGTGAATACGTAGATCGCAATGGTGAGGATCGCGACGATGGCGACCATCCTTGCTGTCGCGTCGGCTGGTGCCACGAGCACCGGCACGACGGCGGCCACGATGAGCGCGAGCACGACGAACCACAAGGGTCCGAAGCCGGTGTGCAGACCCGGTTGGAACATGTGGCTCCACGCCCCCGTCTCGCCCGCCTGGTGGAACACGGATGTCCCGTAGTCCGACCCGGCGGGAGAGGCGACGCTGTTGAGCGGGCCGAGCTTCAGCCATGGCAACGGGTTGTGCGCCGTCAGCGCGTTCCGCAGATACCAGAATCCGCCTGTGATCCCGACCGCGCCGAGCCACGTCACCGCGCCACGGAGCCGACGGGCGGCGGGGACGAGGACCACGACCGCAAGGACGAGCAGCCCCACCGGCACGACGAGGCTGAGCTTGACGCCCAGTGCCAGTCCGGCGGCCGCGCCGCCGAGCGCGAGTTGTGCGGGTCCGGGGCCTCGGCGCACGACCACGGCGAGTGCGGCAAGGAACAGGGCGATGCCGACAACGTCGTTGCGGGCGGTACCCGCTTGCGTCGATGCGACGATCGGCAAGCTCATCACGACCGCAACCGCCGAGACTCCGAACCACCCGGATGCTGATCTGCGCGCGAGGCAGAAGCCCGCCAGAAACGAGAGACCGAGCCAGAGGAGGTTGAGCGCAGGCGACAGGAAATCGCTGCCGAAGAGCAGCATCGCACCGCCATGGAGGAGTTCCGAGTTGCCGGGGAAGAACGCGACGAATGGGTCCGATTCCGTGAAGTGCAACCGCGTCACCGACCCGGTCTGCGCGAAGCGCGCCGCGAACGACTGGTGGTACCACATGGTGTCGCCGTCGAACATGCCCACGCGGTACGAGTGCACGACATGCGCGCCCCACTGCGCGAAGACGAGCACCATCGCGGCGAGTCCGATCCACATCAGGAGATCGCGCGGCAACGGTTTCACTCGCGACGCGGCCGTGGTCGCCGGCGTCGGGGTCGGCCCGACCAAAGCCCCGCACGCGAGCGCGCTGCCGACCGTCAGGCCGACGAACGGCCAACGATGGAAGGCCCCGACCGCTCCGAGGAGCTCGGAGATCAGGACGACGAAGGCGACGCCCATGACGATCTCGGCGAGGCACGCGTCCGCACCCGCCCATTCCGGCAACAACCGGCTTCGGACCCGGCGCGCGCCGAATGCGATGGCACCCACCATGGCGACGAGCAAGAGCATGCCAAGGAAGACGTTCGAGTCCGGCATTGGCGGCGCAGTCTACGGGCGCGGCGCGAACGCGATGATGACGTAGCGCCCGTCGTTTCCCGACCATGCCGTCGACAGCGCGCCCGGCGCGGATACGTATTCGACGCGGAACGCCAAGTCGTCGAGATGCTGGTCCGGAAGAAGGGCCTGCACCTTGGCGCGAACGACGTCCGGCGGCGTCGCCGGGCTGAGGCCACTCGCATCGAAGTACACCAACGAGCTGAGGTGATCGAATCCCCGTCGTTGCGCGAGCTGCACCAACTCGCCGCGCTTCTGCGCGTCGACTGCGGCATGGTCGAGCGTGAGTCCTGTCCCCGACATCGATGGGAAGCCGAGGGAGAACGCGTCGATGCCGTCGTCGACCGCGAGGAGCTTTGGTCGGTCCGACGCGTACGACGCGCGCACGTGCGGAGCTTCGTCGAAGTAGAAGTCGGCGAACCGCCGGTGGTAGTCGGCCGGCCGGCCGAGGGCGACGAAGCACCCGATCGCGACGATGCCACCGAACGCGACGACCGCGACCGACCACGCGCGCGTCCGGATCCCGATCGCGGCCAACCACTCGAGGGCGACCAGGCTCACGAACAACGTCGAGACCGGCCAGTACCAGTGTCCCTGGTTGAACCCCGGCACGAAGAACCAGTCGTACGCCGCGAGCGCGAGCACACCGACTGCTGTTGCCGCGAGCAGGAGCCGGTAGCGATCCGCACCCTGGGTGAGATCGAGACGGTCTCGACGCCGGATGTATCGCGCGAACCACACGAGTGCTGCGATCGCGACGAGTGCACAGATGACCACCGGCCCCTGCCGGGACACCCGTTCGGGGGCGAACGCCGTGTTGCCCGTGAACAATTCCCGCAGGTCACGCGCATTGCCGAGCGTCGGACGCGGGAACGTGCTCTTCAGCGTGCCGCTCGTCGGGAGAACGGCTCCCGCGTACCAGCGGTTCCACGCCAGGTAGACGGCGACCGGAAGCGCGGTGGTCGCGGCGGCGGCAAACGTGAACTGCGCGAGCACGCGATCGCGCTGCCGGAACGCGACGATGAACAGCGCACCGAGCATCGCCGCGGCGAGGAGCCCGAGGTCGAGGCGAGCGAAAGTGAGCAGGGCCAGGGCCGCGCCCACGGCAACGGCGTGGCGAAGGCCGGCGGGCGGACGCGCAACGAAGACGAACGCGACAGCTGCGAACGCGAAGATCGCGAGTGCGCTCTCCATGCCGTTCACGTAGCTCCACAGCGTCCCGTACAGCGGCAGGTGTCCTTCGAAGGGATCGGGCCGACCGTGGTTCGCCGCGTTGGCTGCGATCCAGCCAGGCACGAGAACGATCGCGTACGCACCCACCGGGAGAAAGGCAAACCACGGCGTCACCTTTCCGTGCGCGCGTCGCAACGTCAGTCCCAAGAGCACGATCGCGAGACCGAGGAACGCGAGGCTGAGCAGCAGGTCGGTGTAGAGCATCGCGGTGTCGCCCAGACCCAGGGCGTGTCCCGCGCGGTACATCCCGCACAGCACGAGTTGCCAGGCGGGGTGGAACCCGTTCGTCGCGCGTTGCCCGTCGAACGACAGCGTCCCGTTGTGCGCCCAGTTGCGGGCGACTTCGAGGTAGTAGAACGCGTCGGCCGCGAAGTACGAGAAGAGGCGGCGCTTGCCGCTCACCACCAGATCGACCAGCACCGGGACACAGAGCAGGCCCAGCGCCGCGCCGATCACCCGGCGCGGTCGCACCGCTGATACAGCTCGTACAAGCCGTCTCCGAAGGACCCCGTCCGGCAGAAGTCGCGGCGCAGGATCTCGTTGGCTCGGTCGGAGCCGATCTTGCGGGAGTCGTTCGGCTCGGACCAGTCGTTCCACACCGACGAGAGGATGACGATGTCAGCCCGCTCGATGTCGCCTGCGAGCTTCGAGCCCTTTCGGTTGGCCACGCCAGGATCCATCTCGATGTAGTAGGTCGACGGCCGCAAGCCGGGAAGCATGTAGTACAGATACGCGTCGCTGTACGGCGTCTTGCGGAGATCAGTCGTTCCGACAACGAGGCGGTCGCCCGGCTGCGCGACCCGGTCGACGGTCGCCAGCAGGTCGTGCGCCGCGGCCGCGACGTCCGGCCGGCCGTAGTAGAACACGCGCCCGTCGTGCTCGATCCTGTACGCGATCCGGTGCGCGCCGAATGTCTGTGCCACGTAGTCGGAGTAGGTCCGTACCGTGAAGTACGGCAAGACGAGCGCGAGCAGCGCGAGCACCGCGCCGCCCGACATCAGGGCCGCCGCGCGCATGCCTCTCGTCGGGCGTACCGCGCGGATGACCTCGATCAGCGCGAGCGGGAGGAACGCGAGCGTCACGCAGCTCACCCAAGCGAAGTGTGCGGAGTCGACGCGTTGAAGCGCCTGTGGCGTCAGCCCGAGGCCGAAAAGCGCGACGACCAGGAGGACCCGCGCCCGAAACGCGTGCGGGTCGCGACGCACGCGCCACCACGCGACTCCCACGAGGAAGGCGGTGGCCAGCAGGAGGACGAAGAACCAGATCGTCAACTGCAACGACGCGCGCAGCGCGGGCACCGGCCAGTCGAGCTGCTGCAGCGCACCCGCGCGCTGCAGGAAGCCGTCGAGGTGGCCGGGGGGCGGCGGGATCGGGAGGCGGCGGCCGCCTCGCAGGTACACGACCGGATCGAGGATCAGACCGCGCACGACGTTCCCGGGCCCGGCGAGCACGACATGAACGACGAAGGGCGCCGCGCCGAGCACACTGCCGATGAGAACGCGCTGCTTGACCGGCCGCGCCAACCCGGCCACCGCGGCCAGGCCGGCGATGACGACCGCGATCACGAGGTCCGGCCGGTAGAGCAGCGACGCACCCAGCACGACGCCACCGAGCAGCGCGAGCCGGCCTCGCTTGCGTTCGTCGATGGTCCGCCGCGCCTCGGTGAGCGCGAGCAGACCCAGGAGTCCGAGTGCAACCGCACCCGGCCATGGCAACGCGGTCAAGCCGATCGGCGGCACGATGATGAGGCAGGAGATGAGGGCGCAGCTCGTCGCCGCGGTGCGACCCCAGTAGCGCGCCAATCCGAAGACGCCGAGCACGATGCCGATCTGCTGCGCGAGTCCGAAGAGCCGTTCGACGAGCAGGGACGTCCCGAAGGCCTTGAAGACCCCGGCGAGCACCCACAAGCTGCCCGGCCCGTAGAGGTAGAGGAAGTCGCGGTTGGGGACGCGCCCCTTCAGCACCATCTCGCCGAAGACGAGCATGAAGCCCTCTTCCATCGGCGGACCCTGACTTCGCAGCAGACCTCGAAGCGGGAGTGCGAACGCGATCGCGATGATCAGCAACGACACCGCGGTGCGCGTCGCCGAACGCGCACGGCGATCGTCGTGCGCGGTTTGCCGCGGCGCGGTGCCGCCCGTCTCCTCCGCGAGCGCGCCAAGTGATGTCATGAGACGGTCGTCGGCACGGCGACATCGGCGCCGGGGATCGGCGCGACGCCGAGATGGGCGCGCCCGGTGAGGAACGCAAAGCCGTAGAGGACGGCCACACCGAAGAGGAGGGAGCGGTAGCCGACGACGAGCGACGCGTACTCGAGCACGCCACCGAACATGGCACCCAGCAAGTTGGCCCCGAACGCCGTCGCCGAGGACGACACCGCCTTGAAGCGTTCGGTGAACACGAGGTTGGCCGTGAAGATCGGGGCGAACACGAGCGCGATCGCGGCGACGAACCGCGGGAAGAAGTCGAGTCCGAGGAGAGCGCTGGGCGGGACGACATACGCGACGACGAGCGACGCGAGCAGCAGCAGGTACAGACGTTCCGGGTGGGCGAAGGTCACCCGGCGCGAGAGCTCGACCGCGGCCAGGACCGCCATGAGGACGCCCGCGAAGACGAGCGCGTTCACGAACCACGTCGTGCCGAACAGGAGCGCGAACTGGACGATGCTCTTCGTCTCGAGCAACAGGAACGCCGCACCCATGAAGAACAGGTCGACGTAGCGCAGCATCGGCCGGAGCGGACCGGCCGTGGTCCGTACCAGCACGACGGACGCGAGGAGCACCAACACGATCGTGCCGATGTAGAAGGCCGGAAGCGTGCGGTCCTTCAGGTACGGGAACGGGTGATCATCGGTCGCGGGCGCCGGCACTGCACCGGCGGGGGTCCACACCGACGCGCACTCCATCGCGCCCGCGACGGGACTGTCGACAAGCACGGCGAGGTTTCCGGCCGGACCGATCGAGTCGACGCACGGGGGGTGTCCGTAGACGTCGGCGAGGGTGCCGGCGTACCGATCGATGAGCCACTGTTCGCGGTAGTAGTTGTACATCGCGAACACCCCACCGGGCGCGAGGTGTGCTCGCACCGTTTGCATCGCCTCTTTGGTGAACAGATAGCTCTCGAGTCGCAGCGACGATTGCCCGGCGACGAGCGTGATCGAATCGGGGAGCGCGAAGAGGATGAGGTCGAAACGCTTGTGCGTCCGTTCGAGGAACGCGCGCCCGTCGTCGATGTGCACGGTCACGCGGGGATCCGAGTACGGGTGGTCGGGCTGGAGGTCTTGACCGACCTCGTGGATGCGGGGATCGATCTCGATGGCGTCAACGTGCTTCGCCCCACGCGCGAGCGCGACCGAGACGTCGTTGCCACCGCCCGCGCCGACGACCAGGACGTTGTCGAGCTGGGTCGGACGCGCACGCGCGTAGACCGTCGTGTACAGGGGGTTGGCGCGCGCGTGCAGGAGCACCTGATGAGGCACGCCGTTGACGTCGATCGTCACGAGGGGGTCGGCACGGGTACCGGTGGTCGCGACGTGCACCTTGTAGTACGGCGACCAACTCAGCCCGGGCGCGAACGACTCGAACGCGAGCACGACCAACAAGCCTGCGATCGCCGCGACCTGCACCAGTCTCACGTGCGGCAGGTAGAGCACGAGGAACGTCGCGGCGGCAACCACGCCCCACCCGAGGGGCGGGACCCGGAGGAACGACAACGCCGAGAAGCCCGCGATGCCGAGCACGCTGCCGAACAGGTCGAGGCGGTAGGCCTGCAGCGGCTCGAACTTCACGAACGTGCGGGCGACGCCCTCGCCGATGAACGCCATGGTCGCGGCGACGACGAGGAAGATGACCGCGAGCATGAGCGCGCGCGGCGGTCCTCCGGTTTGCAGCTTGCCGAAGTAGATGAGGTCGCTGCCCGAACTACGGACCTTCACCGGGAAGAAGCGGATAAACGCAACGAGCCCGAGCAAGGCGACCGGCGCCCACGGGAACAAGTTCACACGCTTGCCCGCGCGCAGGAAACCGATACCGATCCCGAGGAAGCTCCCGAGCAGGACGAAGTTCGAGAAGTACGACAGGTACAGGACGTTCGAGCCGGTCCAACGGATCAATGCAAGCTCGACGAAGAGCATGAGGAAGCTGAGGAGGACGAGCCGGAGCTTCAGTTGCGTCACGGGCGGGGCATCCTAGATGGGCCGCCGTCGGTCGAACGGGATCGCGATCGGAAGTGCGTCCAGCCCGCGTCGAGCGCGACGCCCGCCAGCGCGGCGAGCACGACTTCCGCCGGGAGCCGGAAGCGCACGATGCCGTACGCCGTGATGGCGGTCACGGTGACGAGGAGGATCTGCGCCACGAGCGGCACGAGCGTGACGCCACGACGGTACGTCACCACGCCACCGATGATGGCGAGCGGTAAGAGGATCCAGTAGCCGACCAGCCCGGCTTGTGCCGCCCAGAGTGGTCGCCCCTCGATCGTCGCGAACCGCGCGTTCTGCAACGGCCGGTAGACCTCCCAGATGCGACCGACGCGCGCGCCGATCACCTTCGGGAGCTCCCCCTTGTGCTCGCGCATGTACCGGATGCCCCGTTCCCGCCGAACCTCGGCGCGCACGGATTCGTCGCCGCGAACGTTCGTCGCGCATTGGAAGTACCAGAACCCGAGAAACGCGCCGTTGTACGTCTGGTCGCAATTCGCAGTTTCGACGAGATCGTCGGCGCCGGTCGACGAATAGACCGGCCGCTCGAACGTCGTGACGTTGCGGACGAACCACGGCGCGATGAGTGTGGCGGTGGCGGCGACGATCGCCGCGAACAACGCAACCCGCCTGCCGACGGTCAGCTTGCCGCTCACGATGACGAGCGGCAGTGCGAGGGTCACGACGAGAAGGATGCCTTCGCCGCGCGTCAGTGCCGCCAACGCGATCGCGAGCCCGACGAGCAGTGCGTTACCGAACGACGGCCGATCGTGGAAGCGATACGCCGCAAGGATCGTGACGCCGATCGTGAGTGCGAACAGTCCCTCGGACAAGATGAGTCCGTCGATGACCCACAGGTTCGGAGAGGCCGCAGCAAGCACTGCCGCGACGAGGCCGGCCCGGGGTCCGCCGACGCGCCGGCCGACGAGCCCGATGACCCCGACCGTGGCGGCGCCGATCACGCACGAGATGACCTTCTGCGCGAAGAAGCCGGAAGCGCCGAACCACGAGCCGATCGCGAGCGCGATCGAGTAGAGCGGCGGGTGCTGCGCCGTCGGGATCACCTGGTGCGCCTGGTGCCAGACGAACGGATTCGCGAATCCGTGACCGTCGGCGAGCAGGATGGCCTGCTGGTGGTAGTAGAAGCCGTCGCCGCCCGTCGGGTTCAGCGTCCCCCACGATGCGACGTAGACGATCCGCCACACGAGCGCGACCAGCACGATGACGCCGAGCGCGAGCGAGAAGTTGCGCCCCGCGAACGTCGGCGGCGTCGCGGCCTCGTTGGCGGATGTCGCGTCGAGCTCTCGTTCCGCTCGCTCTTCGCCGATCACACGCTCACCGAGGAGCAACCGATGCCGCCGGTGTGCGCCGGTCGCGCGCAGGAATGGACTTCAGTCGCAGGATCGGTTTCTCGAACAGGAAGTAGCTGAGCGTCGCGGTCGCGACGGTGGTGCAGAACACGAACAGCAACATCCAGCCGAACGGCGAAGTGAACGCGAGTAGGCCTTCGGTCCGATGCGACCAGACCAAGTACTGGTGGATCCACTGGTCCTGCCACAGATACACTCCGTACGACACGAGGCCGAGGAACACGATGACGCGCGTCGCGAGAAACTTGCGGATGACGCCTTGGTCCTGACGCCCGAACACTCCGGGCAGGATGATGAACGCTGCGACCGCGCCGTAGAGGTAGTGCTGACCCAGCCACTGCCCATACTCGAACTTGACGAATGCGCGCGGCAGGCCGAGACGAGTCGACACGACCCAGAACGACAGCGCCGCGAACGTCCAGCTCGCGAACGGCAGTCCGGGATGCTGCAGCCACCGCAGGCGCGGCACATCGCGCCGTGCCGTCCAAACGCTGCCGACGGCGAACAGCATGCCGATCGCGAAGAGATCGATGCGCGCCGGCAGCCACGTGAGCATCATTCCCTTGTTCGCATCGCTCGAGCCGGACGAGAGCACCCACCACTTGAACGCCAAGCTGACAACGAACAGCGCAGCGATGCCGACCAGCTCGGTACGGAGCCGCGTGACGAGATCGCCCTTCCGTAGGCGTATCAACGCGGCCCAGAGCGGCAGGAAGACGTAGAAGGAAACCTCGGTCGCGAGCGACCATGACTGCGGGAGCGGACCGATCAGCGTCTCGACACGGTAGATCTGCGCCAGGCTGTAGTAACTGAGGAGGTCGCGCACCGGAGGGGCCGCGCTCGCGTGGAACCCGTACACGATGATCGTGAACGCGAGCCAGTACGCCGGGTAGATGCGGAGCGCGCGCCGCCAAAAGTACGCGCCCGTTCGCGGGCGAGCTGCCTCACCGAAATACGCGCGCACGAACGGCCGGTACAAGAGAAAGCCGGAAATGACGAAGAACACGTCGACACCGACGTCGAGGCGGGCGAAGTAGGCGCCGAAACCGCTGCGGACGTTCGTTCCACTGATGAACGAGACGTGCGTGACGAGCACACTGAGCGCCGCGATCGCACGAAAACCATCGAAGCACGGGAAGATGGAGTGGCGCGTCTCGCCGCCGGAGCTGGCTTCCCGTGCAAGCGTCGCGGTTCCGTCCGCATCGGTCGTGGAAGCGGCCGGAGCCTTCGCCATCGCGCGCATGCTAACTGGGCCGCGGGTCCGGTCAGCCGGACCGCACCGCTCCGTCGCCACCGGCATTTCGTGTCCGCGCCGACCCGACCGCGGCGACGAGCGCGGTCGCAGCGCCGACAACCAGGACCGGTTCGGCCGCGATCCGGAACCGCTGGTTGCCGTACGTCGCGATCGTCGCGAGCATCACCGCGACGAGCGGTGCGACGAGCGGGCCGATGGGAACCCGCCGCAACCGCATCACCACCAACCCACCAATCGCGAGCGGGGCCAAAACCCAGTACATCCAGGTCCCGAGGCGCTCCCACCGTTCGACCCGGCCCTCGAGCGTCGCGAGCTGAATCTGCTGGTCGACTCGCCAGACCGCCAACGTCCGCCCGAGTCGGGCCGGAACGACTGCCGTCACCAACCGACGCGTGTTGTCACGCGCGTAGCGCACGCCCTTCGCCGCGCTCGGCCGCCGCCGCGTCGGCCTCGTCGAAGTCGCGCGCGCGGACGTCGAACCCTCCGAAGCACTCGCCGTTCGGGTTGGGTCTCGCTCCGAAGGTCGACCGCCACGAACCCAGCTGCGCGCCGTGGTACGTGAGTGAGCAGTTCGCACCGGCGAGCGCGGTACCGGCGTTGTTCGAGATCGGGACGAACGCGTGGAAGACCGCCGCGTTGCGAATCGTCCACGGCGCGCACACCGCAGCCACGACGAGGAGCATCGACGCGCCGACGAGCACACGCCTGCCCGCCGACGCGCCTGCCATCGACGCCGCAACCACCCCGGCGAGGAGCACCGCGAGCAGCGCGCCTTCCGTTCGGGTCAACGTCGCGAGGCCGAGCAGTGCGCCCAATGTGACGATCCGACCGGCGCTCCTCCGATCCAGGACCCAGTACGTGGCCAGCAAGGACGCGGTGACGAGCAGCACGAAGAGCGTCTCGCTCATCAGCGCCGCGTCGCTCTGGAAGAGCATTGGATACACGGCGGCGATACCGGCGGCAGCGAGGCCGGTGACGGCGCCGCTCACGCGCCGTGCGAGCAATCCGACGAGCGCGACCGTGCCCGCGCCGAGGAAGGCGCAGAAGATTCGCTGCGCCTCCACGGATCTGGCCCCGACGGTCGACGCCGCCGCGAGCACCGCGGGAAACAGTGGCGGGTACTCCGCGGTGGGGTGCTTCAGTCCGAGCAGCCGGAGATCAAAGGGTCGGACGAACCCGCGCCCGTCGGCGAGTTGGTTCGCAAGCAGGTGATACGCGCTCGCGTCGCTGAGACGCGGGACCTTCGGGTCGACCGCGACAACGAAGACGATGCGGACGACGAGCGCCGCGAGTGTGATCCCCCCGAGCGCGATCCCAAAGGTCCGGCGATCGGACCGGAGGCTCACGTCGAGCGCGAGTCCGACGCGGCCGCACCTTCGGCGTGACCGCCGGAGTGCTCCTCGTGATACGCCGCCTCCACGTTCACCGTCCAGATGTCGTGGTCGGCGCCGAACATGTTCTCGACGGCCAGCATCGCCGTGTACATCGAGTGATCCTGGTTGTTGTACTTGTGCATGCCGTTGCGCCCGACCGCGAAGACGTTGGGCGTCTGCTCCTCGAGCCAACGGCGCAGGATGTCGACGTTCTCCTTGTAGGAGCCGTCGTACATCGGATACGCCTTCGGCATCCGCACGACGTATCCCGCCTCGACCTTGTCGCGAGCAACGAGTCCGATCGCATCGAGCTCGCGCGCACCTTCGGCGATGAGCGCCTCGTCGGACATCGTCCACCAATCGTCGCCTTCGTCCACGAAGAGCTCCAGACCCAGGCACGTCCGGCCGTCCTTGACGAGGTACGGCGACCATTGCCCGAAGTTCTGGATGCGACCCACCTTGACGTTGGCGTCGTTGATGTAGATCCAGTTGTCGGGGAAGCCGTCGGCCTCGGGCACCACCAACGCGACCGTGATGAAGTCTCGATACCGAAGCGCGTCGGCGGCCGCGACGACCTCGGCGGGCGCGGGCGGGTCCATCGCTCGGATCAACGCCCCGATCGGCATCGACGACAAGACATGGGTGCACTCGTACCGGGTGGGGACCCCCTCGGTGCGCGCGGTGACTGCGACTGCCCTCCCGCCACGGTGGTGCACGGCGGTGACCACGGAGTCGAGCATCACCTTGGTGCCGCGAGCCGTGACGATCTCCGCGCATCGCTCCCACATCATTCCCGGCCCGAACTTCGGATAGTTGAACTCCTCGATCAGGCTGGTGACCTGCTTCGCTTTCGACTGCCGGCGGCGCACCGACTTCGGTTTCAGCGCCTCGATCACCGCGCGCACCAACGAGAGATCCTTGATCCGTTGTGCGCCCCAGTCGGCTTGGATCTCGTGACACGGCACACCCCAGACCTTTTCGCTCTGGGTCTTGAAGAAGTGCTCGTACAAGCGCCAACCGAACCGCCCGGCGACGAAGCCCTCGAGCGTGGTGCGATCCTTCGGCGGCTTCACCCGCACCCAGGCGTACGACGCCATGCACCGGATCGCTTCGACGGGGCCGAGGTTGCGGAGCGCGTTCGTCGCGACGATCGGGTAGTCGTAGAACTTGCCGCGGTAGTAGATCCGGCTCTGCCGGGGCCGGCGCAGGAAGTCGTCGGGACCCAGGATCTCGAACCACAGGTCTTCGACAGCCTGCACCTTGGTGAAGAACCGGTGGCCGCCGATGTCGAAGCGCCATCCGTCGCATTCGGCGGTGCGACTGATCCCACCGACGACCGTGTCGGCCTCGAGCACGGTCGCCGCGAGGCCGCGCTTCGAAAGGACATACGCACCCGTGAGCCCGGCCGGACCAGCACCGATGACGACGACCTCAGGGGCAGGCGTCGACTGCTCCGAAACCGGACTCGGGGCGGGGTCGCCGGCAGGGGGGTCGGTGGATGGGGACTCGGTGGAAGCGGGGTCGGTGGAAGGTAGGTCGGTCACGAAGTGGCGAGTCTAGAAAACCAGGCGTGGCACGTCCTCGATCCGCCATGCGCCGGCTCCCGACCCGCGGCCGACCAGGGTCAGCGCCCCCTACCTCGCGTGGCTCGAATCGGCGCGCACGCCCGGCCTCGACGTGTCGGCCGCTACGTGATCGTCGCGGTTGTCTTCTCGCGACTGTTGCCCGGGCCGGCCTCTCCGCCTGCGCTCGATCCCGATCTGGAAGTCGTCCATCGAATTGCCGCGACGAGCGCGACGGCCGCGAGCACGGCCAGTGATGGTTCCGCGGCCGCTCGAAAACGAGTCTGCCCATAGGTGAGGCCGCTCATGAGCGTCACGGTGATCACCGGCACGCAGAGGATCCAGCACATGCCACGCGCCCGGCGCCGTAGCAGAACGACGACGCCCGCGATCGCGCCGAAGAGCGTCGGGTAGAACGCGACGAGGCCAAGGCGCGTGACCCACGCTTCCCTGCCTTCGCCTTTGTTGTACTGGATCATGTCCGCGGGCCGGTAGAGGCTCCACGTGCGTCCGATGCGCGCGAGCGCGACAACGGGCAGCCGCCGTTTATGGGCGCGGATGTAGTCGAACGCGAGGTCCCGGTAGCGCGTCGACACGACACTCTGATCGCCTTCCTCCACCGGCGGGGTGCACGTCGCCCCGTTGAGCGCCCAGAGTCCCATCGCTTTGCCCGAGTAGACCGCGTCGCAGTTCGCACCGAGCAGGGTGTTGCCGTCGTTCGTCGAGAGGAACGTCGGGTCGTCGAAGCGCGCGAGGTTGTACCCGACCCACGGCGCGATCACCACGAGCGCGGCGCCGACACCGGCAGCCAGCGCGGGCAGCCGCGGCCGTGACCGCCACGCGAGCGGGATCGCGAGCAGCGGCACGAGCAGCAGCAACTCCGCACGCGCGAGCGCAGCGAAGCCGCAACCCACACCGACGACAAGAAGTCGCTTCGGCGATGGACGCTCGAACGCGACGACCGCGGCGAGCAACGTGGCGACGACGGCGACGTTCATGACCGTCTCGGACATGATCAACCCGTCGCTCACCCAGATGTTCGGACTGACGGCCGCGATACCGGCAGCGATCAGTCCCGCGCCGTCGCCCGCGACCCGCCGGCCGAGCAGGCCGACGAGAGCGACGAGCAGGGTTCCGAACAACACCATCGTGTATCGGTGTTCACGCACGTTCGCGTCGAGACCGTCGCCGGCGATCCAGTCGACCGGTGGATGCTCGACGACCCACGACACGGGCGCCAGCACGACGGCGGTCAGCGGTGGGTGGTCGGCCGCGGCCGGCGGCTTCTCTCCCGGGTGCGACACCCGCCAGAGCGGGACGACGAACCCATCGCCACGCGCGAGCGCGTCCGCCTCACTGTTGTAGAAGACCTGATCGCCGATCGTGCACTCGCTCGGATAGGAACCGAGCGCGACGCCGCTGACCTTCACCGTGCACGTCCCCCCCTTTGCCACCGCCACGTACGCGACCCGAATCCCGAACGCGACGAGGACGATCAGCAGCAGGGCGCGCCCGAATCTCACGGAACGAGCGACCCGGTGAACGCCGAGCGCGGCGGCCGCAACCAGCCCGGCTGCGGCCAGCACGAGCACAACGCGCTCCCGGCTCTCGGTATCGACGACGTCGGCAAGCGCGAGCACGAACGGGGCCGTCGAGAGCATGTAACGCTCGAGAGAGTCGAGATTGCGCGCTGTCAACGCGAGGACCAACGCCGACGCGGCGTAGAGCGTGTAGGACGCGGGCCAGCGGCGTGCGAGCACCACGAGCAATGCGATGCACACGGCGATCGTGAGGAGGTGCACTCCCGCAGTGTCGTGGTCACCAGTCGAGAAGTCTCGCGCGACGTCGATCACGTTGGTGACGGGGAACCGGGCGGAACCCCGGCGCGACGGGTCCTCTTGGATGCGCAAGGGCTCGAGGAAGCTCCTCGTGCGGTCGGCGGCCCAGGAGAGGTACGCGAAGCAGCCGGCGACGGGCGCAACGACCGCGGCCACGCGCGCCGCGACATCCGTGCCGGTCAACGTGCGCCGGTTCCGGAGCGCCTCAACCAGGATGGGGACGACGAGCAGCAGCCCCACGGGCCGGCACGCGCCGGCGAGCAGCGCGGCACCCGCGGCGACCAACCACTGCGAGCGGCGGATCGCCAAGAGCACGACGACCGCCAGCAGCATGAACGTCGCTTCCGCGTAGCCCATCACGAGTACGAAGGCGGGCGGTACGAGATACAGCAGCCACACCGCGCGCCGGGCGAACACTTCGTCGCCGCGTTCGAAGAACGCGAGGCGGTACAGCACGAAGCCGAGCACCAACGCGCAAAGGTTCGCGACGAGCACGACGGCGAGGTCGGCGTTGACGCCCGGGACGATCGCAGCCGTGCGCGCGAGCAACGGAAACAATGGGAAGAAGCGCAACCCCTCGGCGGGTACCGCGTCGTATCCGCCGCGCGCGATGGCGGCGTAGAACGCGGCGTCCCATGCGTGCAGGCCTTGGCCGACCTGGATCGGGTCGGTGATCGTCGCGAGATCGCGCACCACCTCGCGCGTCACGCCGAGCGTCGCGATAACGAGCACGCGAGAGATCACGTACGGCACCAGCACGATGCGGACCACATCGCGCGCGGTCGGCCCCGACCAGGACCCTCGCATGCCGCCGCGCCCGGTCCTCACTGCTTCGGCGGTGCGAACTCTTGGAGGCCGGGCTTCTCGAAGTAGTCCTCGTTCGGCGACACGATCTGGGTGACCGCGCGCTTGCTCGCGAGCTGGTTCGACAGCGCGTCGCACGCACCGTGATGGTTCGGGTAACCCGGTCCGGTGACGAGCCAGATCGTCCCGTCGCCGGCCCGGCGGCTGACTTCCGCAGCGAAGGCGGCGGGATCGGTCGCGTCGAGCCGCTTCTGGTAGTCGACCCAGTTCACGAAGGCCGGGCCCGCGAACGCCGGGTACGTGACCTCCTTGAAGCCGTCGGGCAGGAGCCGGTGGACCGCGGGCCCGAGCTGATCCGGGCAGTACACGACCAAGTCACCGGGCTGCGCGGACGCGACCAACGCGTGCGCGACCTGCCCGGCCTGGGTGCGTTGCTCGATCGTGCCGCGCAAGCCACCGATGAGCCCGAACACACCGATGAGCGCGACCGCGCCGAACCGGACCCGTCCGTCGACGAGCATCGCGAGGCCGCGGCCGACGAGCAGCGCGAAGAACGGGAACACGATCGCGCTGTACCGCGGTGCGAACGCCTGACCGGCGAGGTAGTTGAGGCTGACGCCGACCACGAGCGTGGCGCCACCGACGATGCCGAGCCATCGCGCCGCCGGCTGCGCGCGCAGGTCGACTTCGAGGCGGCGGCCGTCGAGGGCCCGGGCGAACAGGCCGAGCAGCAGCAACGCGACCAGGAGGAACACGAGGACCCAGCCCTCCTGCTCGTCGCCACCGGAGAACCCGAGGAACGTCATCCCGATCGGAAGCCCCGGCAGCACCGCCACGCCCCACGGCGTACCGGTGTGCGCGCGCTGCGACAGGAACGTCGGCAGCCACGGAACGAGCAGCAGGAGTCCGACGGCGATCGCCCCTGCGACCACGAGGTACTCGCGGCGCCGCGCCGCGAGGAGCCACGCGACGAGCAGCATGGTCGCCCCGACGACCCCGACGAGGTAGAACGCCCAGTACTGCGTGTACACCAGCCCCGCGGTCACGAGGCTGACGCACGCCAACCGACCGAGCGATGCCCGCTCCAGCGCACGCGGCACCGCGATGAGGCCGAGCGCGACGAGGAGGATCTCGAGCGTGTACATGCGCGCTTCGGTCGCGTAGCGGATGAGGAACGGGTTCACCGCGAGCACGATGACCGTGAGCCACGCCGTGCGCGCGTCGAACCAACGGCGCGCCGCGAACCAGCACGTGACCACCGCCCCGAGCGCGAACACGCCCGACAGCGAACGCGCGGCGACGTCGCCGTCGCCGAACACGCCGGTCCAGATGTGGAGCAGGACGTAGTACAGCGGCGGCGCGCCGTCGCGCTCGAGTGCGCCCCGCAGATCGTCGAGGGGCAACCGCGCGATGTTGACGGTCAACGCCTCGTCGAGCCACATGTCGGAGCGCGAGTAGAAGAACAACCCGATCCCGAACGCGACCGTCACCGCGGCGAGGACGCGCACCCATGACGGCCGCCGCCCACCCGGCGCAGTGGAAGCGCGCACGGGCGCGTCGTCGAGCAACGTCACGCCGGTCAACGTAACACTGGCGTCAGACGCGAGAGCGATCAGCCGCGCACGCGCGGGATGACTTCCTTGGCGAAGCGTTCGAGCGACTCCGTTGACGGATAGTCACGGAACCAAAGCACGAATTCGCGGCAGCCCGCGTCGACGAACGCCTGCGTCTTCTCCGCGACCTGCTCGATCGTTCCGACGAGGTGCTCGCTCACGTACTTGTCGTGCGGTGTGCTCCCCCGCCGGAGCGCGCCGCCGTTCGGCGAGTCGAGCCAGGCGTCCAGATCGGCTTCGGTGTCGAAGATGCGGCAGTCGGGGCCGTGCGTGCGGATGATGGAGTCGAAGTCGCGGCCGGCGTCGTCACAGTGCTGTCGGAGGACTTCGGACTTGTGGACGAACGCCTCCAACCCGACCTGCCAGTTCGTGTGGGTCGCGTGCTTGGCCGCGATGCGCAACGTCACCTTCTCGCCGCCGCCGCCGACCCAGATCTCGGGCAGCTGCTGGATCGGCTTCGGGTCGCAGTACGCGCCGTCGAACGCGAGGTGCTTGCCCTGGTACGTGACCGTCTCCTCCGTCCACAAGCGTTTCACGACCTCCAGCGTCTCCTCGAGGATCTGGAGGCGGGTGCCCGCGCTCGGGTACGGGATCCCGTACGCCTGGTACTCGCGGTCGTACCACCCGGCACCGAGCCCGAAGATGAGCCGGCCCTCGGAGAACACGTCGACACACGCGGCTTCCTTGGCGAGCAACCCCGCGTTGCGGTACGCCGCGCACGTGACGAGCTGGCCGAGCTTGATCGTCTCGGTGTGTTGCGCCAGCGCCGCGAGCGTCGTGAACGCCTCGAACACGTGCGTCGGTTCGCGCGTCGGCACCGTCTCGAAGTGGTCGTAGACCCACAGGTGGTCGTACCCCAGTTGTTCGGCGAGCCGCGCGACCTCCTTCGTGCGCGTCCAGGCGTCGGCCGCATTCGTGCCGTTGTACTCCAGCTTCCAACCCTGCGGCGCGAACGCGCCGTAGCGAAGGGTCATGCCTTCTCCTTGTAGTCCCACCATTGCACCTCGACCATCATCGGGAGGAGATAGCGGACGTAGATGCTCGTGATCGCGAGCATGCCGTGGTCGTCGGTCTTCTTGTCGATGATGTCGACGCGGTCGTCGCGCGCCTTCCACGCCTCTGCTCGGGCGAGGATGTCGTCGAGCTCGGACTCCTCCCCCACCGAGATGCCCCAGTGATCGAGCCGCGGGCACGACATCGGCGCCTCTTCCGCGATGAGAAACAGGAACTGCTCGATGTTGTGCACCTGCAACACGAGCCGGCGCCGGTCCTCGGTGAGCATCGGCAGCTCCACGAAGCCGAAGACGTCCAGATAGAAGTCGGCGATGAGGCGGCGGTGCTCGTCGTCGAGCAGATCGGCCGGCAGGCTCATCGCCACGTGATTCAACCGCGGCTTCCGTGCGCCGAAGCGCGGACCCTTGGAGACCGGTTGCGTCGAGGTCATGCCGAAGCTCCTTGCGTGGGACTGGTGAGAGTCGGGACGATCATCACTTTGGCCGCGAGGGTGCCTTCGTGCAGGCCGAGCGCGGCGTCGAGCAGGCCGTCGAGCGGCACGTCCTCGGCTTCGACGAGGACGTCGAGCGGCAGCGTTCCCGACGCGAGCAGCTCGAGCGCGCGCGGGAAGCCGTCGTGGTCATAGACGAACGCGCCGGTGATGACGAGCTCGTTCAGCAGGATGCGGTTGTTGTCGAAGCGCGGCGCTCGGATCCCGGCACCTACGAGCACGAGCGTGCCCGCGCGCTTGAGCTGCGCCAGCGCGGCTTCCATTGCCTTGTTGTTGCCGGAGCACTCGAGCGCGACGTCGAAGGGCTCGTCGACCATGTCGTGCGGCATCGCGGGCAGCTGGAGTTCGTCGGGATGCACCGTGCGCGCGCCCAGCCGCTCACACAGCTCCCGCCGACTCTCGTGCGGTTCGCTCACCACGACGTCATCGACGCCGAGGGCGCGCAACGCGGCGACCGACAGGAAGCCGATCGGGCCGCCCCCCGTCACCAACCAGCGCGTTCCCGGGCGGGCACCGCCGGCGCGGGTGATGCCGTGCAGTGCGACGGCCATCGGTTCGGTGAGCGCGGCGTGCTTCGCGGCGAGGTGCTCCGGGATGCGCAGCAACTGCGCCGACGGGATCGTCTTGTACTGCGCGAACGCGCCCTGCCAGTCGCCTTCGTCGGCCCCGACCCGGCCCCGATCGGCGCACAGCGACGGCCGGCCCGCGAGGCAGTACTCGCACGTGCCGCAGCGGACCGACGGGCCCGCGATCACGCGCTCGCCGACGCTCCAGCCGGTCACCTCCGCACCGACCGCAACGATCGTCCCGCTGTATTCATGGCCCTCGATCGCGCCGGACTTGCCGCCCCATTCGAGGAGGAAATGCAGGTCTGA
Source organism: uncultured Actinomycetes bacterium (assembly GCA_963740835.1). GTDB lineage: Bacteria > Actinomycetota > Acidimicrobiia > IMCC26256 > PALSA-610 > CAVUFH01. The sequence goes on from CAVUFH010000001.1 coordinate 74,852, forward strand.
GCCGCAGATGCCGCAGTGGCTGACCTCGACGAGCACGTCGGTCGGCGTCATCGGCGGCAGCGGCCGGTCCTCGACCCGCACATCCCGCAGACCCATGAACACGGCCGCGGGCATGGTCGGAGGCAGGGGTGCGGCAACCGGCGGTGCGTCAGGCATGCGGAGAGGGTCGCCCGAACCTGACACGGGCGTCAACATCTCGAGTGGGCACGTGCGAGACTGAACGCCCGTTTCGGCCTCGGAGCCGTTTCGGCCTTGGAGCCGTTTCGTTCTTGGAGGTGCTCGTGAGCGCAGACGTCGTCATCCGCGGGGGCACCCTCGTCGACGGCACCGGCGCGCCCCGCCGGCGTGCCGACATCGCCATCACCGACGGCGTGGTCAGCGAGATCGGCACCGAGCTCGACGGCCGGCGGGAGCTCGACGCGGCCGGCCACATCGTGAGTCCCGGCTTCGTCGACATCCACACCCACTACGACGCGCAGGTGTTCTGGGATCCCGCGCTGAGCCCGTCGTGCTGGCACGGCGTCACGAGCGTGGTCGCGGGCAACTGCGGCTTCTCGATCGCACCCGTGCGACCCGAACACCGCGAACTCCTCGTGCGGACGCTGCAACACGTCGAGGACATGTCTCCCGACACGCTCTTCGCCGGCGTGCCCTGGGAAGACTTCGAGACGTTCCCGCAGTACTTCGACGCGATCGAGTCGCGCGGCACGCTGCTCAACTACGCGTGCTACGTCGGCCACACTGCGGTACGGCTCTTCGTCATGGGTACCGACGGCTACGAGCGCGACGCCACCGACGACGAGATCCGCGCCATGCAACGGGTCATCGCCGACGCGCTCGCGGCAGGCGCGGCCGGGTTCGCGACGTCGTCCTCGACAACGCACAACGGCGATCAGGGGCGGCCGGTCCCCTCCCGCATCGCGGGGCTGCCCGAGTTGATGGCGTTGCTCGAACCGCTGCGTGACGCGGGCAAGGGCGTCGCCGCGCTGCTGCCGGGCGAGAAGATCACCCACGCCGATGTGTTCGACATCCAACGACACATCGGGCGTCCCCTCACCTGGACCGCGCTGCTCACGATCAAGGGCTTCCCGTGGCACGAGAAGATCATGGCGGCGAACATCGCGGCCCGCGCCGAGGGCGTCGAGGTGTGGCCGCAGGTTTCGTGCCGGCCGCTCGTGTTCCAGATGAACCTGCGTGAGCCGTTCACGTTCAACATGCGCGCGTCGTTCCGTGACCTCATGGACACGCCCGCCGAGAAGCGCATCGCCGCGTACCGCGACCCGGCCTGGCGAGCGCGCGCGTGGGACGAAATGCAAGGCCGCGGTGGCGGGCTGCCGCTCAACTTCGACTCGCTCGCGGTCGCGGAGACGACGACCCACCCGGAACTCGTCGATCGCAAGGTCGCCGAGATCGCGTCCGAGTGGGGATGCACGCCGCTCGACGTGATGCTCGACCTGTCGCTCGCCGAGCACCTCGAGACCCGCTTCTGGAGCGTCCTCGCCAACAACGATCCCGAGGCGATCGCCACGCTGCTCCCCCAGGACACCGTGCTGCTCGGCTTGGCCGACTCCGGCGCGCACGTGAGTCAGCTGTGCGATGCGTGCTTCTCGACCGACCTGCTCGGCAACTGGGTGCGCGACCGGGAAGTGATGCCGCTCGAGCACGCGATCCGCAAGCTCAGCGGGGAGCCGGCCGCGGTCTTCGGGCTGGAGGACCGGGGCACGCTCGAGGTCGGCAAGGCCGCCGACGTGGTCGTGTTCGACGAGACGACGATCGCGCCGGGACCGCTGCGCCGGATCCGCGACTTCCCCGCCGACGGCGAACGGCTCGTGGCCGACGCGCCCGAGGGTGTCCGGCACGTGCTCGTGAACGGCACCGTGATCCGGACCGACGGCGCCGACGCGGCCGACGCCCGCGCCACACGCCCCGGAAAATTGTTGCGCTCCTGATTCAAGGTCAGCCCGCGCACTGCCGATAACCCGGATTCGAGGGCCTCGACGCGCCCTCAGGCCTGGCCCCACTCGAATCGAGCGTCAGGGTGGCGGAACCCGGAAGCGCGGAGAACGACGGTACGTCGGCAACCGGCGGCTCCGCGCGCAGTGAAGTGTCCGGGATCGACGACAAGCGGTGGCGACCGCGGCGGGGACTGGCCTTCGCGGTCAGCGCACTGACGTTCCTCATCCCGTTCGTCGCCGCGACGCTGGCGGTCGAGGCCGTCACGAAGTTCACCGACCGGCCCCGCACGTTCTTTCCGTTCGTCGTGTGGCTGCTGATGCTGCTGGTGATCGCAACTGTCGTGCTACGCGTCGTGGACCGGCAGGCTCGCCGCCTGCTGCCCCTCGCGACGTTGCTGCGCCTCTCGCTCGTGTTCCCCGACCAAGCGCCGTCGCGGTTCTCACTCGCGCTCAAGTCCGGTACGGGGCGCGCGCTCGAACGCGCCGTCGCCGACTCGACGGCCGAGCAGGAGTTCGGTACACCGCAGGCGACCGCCGAGACCGTCGTCGCACTCATCGGCGCCGTCGGCCGGCACGACCGGATGACGCGCGGCCACTGCGAACGGGTGCGCGCCTACGCCGACCTGATCGGCCAGCAACTCGGCCTCGACGAGGAGAGCGCGTCGAAGCTGCACTGGGCCGCGCTGCTGCATGACGTGGGCAAGCTCGACGTGTCGCCCGCGGTCTTGAACAAGAAGGGCAGGCTCACTCCCGAAGAGTGGGAGCACGTGCGCGAACACCCGGCGCACAGCGACCGCTGGATCGGCGGCCTCACGCCCGTGGCTGGGCGAGTGGGTACTCGCGGCGAGTCAGCACCACGAGCGCTTCGACGGGCTGGGCTATCCCTACGGGGTTGCCGGGATGGACATCTCGCTCGCGGGCCGCATCGTCTCGGTCGCCGACGCGTTCGACGTGATGACGGCGGCACGCTCGTACAAGAAGCCGTTCCCGGCCGCGCAGGCGCGCGTCGAGCTCACTGACAACGCCGGTTCCCAGTTCGACCCCCAGATCGTGCGGGCGTTCCTCGCGATCTCGGTCGGTGAACTGCGGCGTGTGATGGGTCCGGTCGCATGGCTCGCGGCGCTGCCCGAGCTGGTGCGGGCATCCGTCACCGGCGCGCTCGCACCGGCCCGCACCGCGGTGATCGCCGCCGGCCTCGCGGCCGCGAGCCTCGTGCCCGCGGTCTCGGCGCCGTTGCACGTCGTGATCACGCCGGCCGCGGACGCAGCATCGGGCGCGGCATCGACATTCGCCGCCGCGGAGGAAGCGACGAACGGCGCCTCGAAGTCCGGGGACGACGCGAGCACGGCCGTGCCGGCCACCGAATCCGCGACGGGCGGCGCACCGACCGACGGGACGGCAACGGCGGCGACCGTGACGATGCCGCACGACACGTCCACGACCACGTCTCCGACCACACGGCCGGTGACCGGTACGACCTCCGCAGCCGGCGGCGGGGGCTCCGGGCCAGCCCAGCCCGACGTCGGGACCCCGGTGACCGTCGCGCCGGTTACCGCCCCATCGACGACCACGACGACGACCACGCCCCACACGCCGGTCGCGGCGAGCTTCACGGTCACCGCGCACCTCAACATCAAGCTCTCCGTCGACCTGCAGGGAGGGCAGACTCCCAAGGTCACGGATGCAGACAACAACATCTCCTGGTCGACCCTGACGGTCACCGGACGCTCGGCGGCCGCGGCGGGTGACATCATCACAGCGCGCACGAACGGTCAGATCGACTTCACCGGCCCCGCGCTGGTGATGGGCGCGACCTGGTTCGACTACCGGATCTGCGACACGACCAACCGGTGCGCGACTGCCCGCGTCACGGTGAACCTCGTCTCCCCGTAGCCGACGCGCGTCCCGATCGCGCTCGCCGCATCGCGCCGGCAGCCGGTCAGCCCGCGTCGACTTCGGGAGCCGGACCGGGGAGCCGCACCGGGTGCACGGTCAGCCGGCCGGGGAAGGCGGTGCGGGTGTCGCCGTCGTCGTCCAGGAACACCTGCCGCGTGCGGAACTGCGGGTGCCGGCCGCTCTCCGTGGCTGCGAGCACGGGCGCGACCGGCGCGCCCGCTCCCGTGAGCCGTTCGATCGCGGTGTCGCGGTCGAGGCGCCCAACCGCGGCGGCAACCGCCGCGTTGCACGCCTCGACTCGCGCGAGACGCTGCGCGTAGCTGAGGTCGCGCAGCCTTTCGATCTCCAGCGCGTCGCACACCGCCGCCCAGAAGTGGTCCTCCGAGATAACTGCGAGGGTCAGGTACTTCGCGTCCGCGGTCTCGAACACGCCGTAGCCGGGTGAGCCGCGTACCGGTTCGTCGGATTCGCGGTGCGCGGTGCCTTCGTGCGGGCCCACCCAGGAGGCGATCACGTCCGCCATCGCCACGTCGATGCGTTCACCCTCACCGGTTTGCAGTCGCTTCGCCCACGCCGCGCAGATGAGCAGCGCGGCGACGTTGGCCGCGGCCAGATCCGCGATCGGCACGCGCGGGATCGCGGGAACGATCTCGTCGCCCGGTCGGGCGCCAACCGCGCCCGCGAGCGCTTGGTAGTTGAGGTCGTGACCGGGTTGGGTGACGAGCGGACCGGTCTGCCCGTACCCGGAGATCGAGCAGTAGATGACCATGGGGTTGACGGCGCGAACCGCGTCGTAGCCGACACCGAGCCGGTCGGCCACCCCAGGTCGCCAGCCTTCGCAGAACACGTCGTGCTCCGCCGCGAGCGCCAGCGCCCGAGCGCGCCCCGCGTCCGTGCGGAGGTCGACGACGACGCTGCGCTTGTGCGACGCGATGTCGCGGAACAGTTGCGGGAACGCGCGCATCGGGTCACCCCCGGGCGGTTCGAGCTTGCAGACCTCCGCGCCCAGATCGGCGAGCATCTGTGTGGCGTGCGGCACCGGCCGCCAGATCCCCGCGTCGAGGACGCGCATGCCGTCGAGCAGTGGCGAGTTCACGTTCATGCGGCTACGACCTCCGGCGCTCGATCACAGAGCAGCGTGCAACGGGCTCCCGCGCCTCCGGCCTGCGCCTCCTCACATTCATGCGGCTACGACCTCCGGCGCTCGATCACACAGCAGCGTGCAACGGACTCCCGCGCCTCCGGCCTGCGCCTCCTCACATTCATGCGGCTACGACCTCCGGCGCTCGATCACACGGCGGAGCGCAACGGGCTCCCGCGCCTCCGGCCTGCGCCTCACCCGATCACACCGTCGGCGCGGAGGCGGGCGAGCTCGTCGTCGTCGCAGCCCGCGATGTCGCGCAACACCGTGTCGGTGCTCGCGCCGAACGGCTCGGCCGGCGGCACTTCCACGCGGCCCGCGAACGCAATCGGGAGGCGGGCGCCGAGGAAGCCGCTCGGGCGATCGACAGGCGCATCTGGATGCCGGAGCTCCTCGAGCAGTCCACGCTCCAGCACCGCCGGATCGCGCGCCGCCTCGACCGGATCGCGCACGCGACCCGCCGGAAACCCGATGCCGACGAGCGCGGCCTCGACCTCGCGCGCGGGGCGCGTCGCGGTCCACGCTTCGATCGCTCGGTCCAGATCACGCGCGCCGCGGGCGCGGGCGCGGACGTCGGGGAACTGTTCGAGCAGCTCGGGCCGATCCATGAGCGCACAGAGGCGCTCGAACTGTCCTTCGCTCGTACAGGTCACGGCGACCCAGCCGTCCGCGCAGCGATACGAGTTGATCGGCGCACCGCGCGCGTCGGCGTTGCCGGTGCGCACAGGGATACCGGTGGCCGCGTAGTGGTCGACCGGCTCGTCGAACACCAGCGCGGTCAGCACGTCGAGCATCGCGACGTCAACGAGCTGACCTTCGCCCGTCAGGTCGCGCTGGCGCAGCGCCGCGACGACACCGAGTGCGGCGAACGTCGCGGTCGTGTGGTCGGCGATCGTGATCCCGGAGCGCAACGGCGGCCCGTCGGCAAACCCCGTCTTGGCCATCGCACCCGACGCCGCCTGCACGATCACGTCCATGGCCGGGCGTTCCTGGTCGCGCTGTCCGTATCCGGAGATCGCGCACGTGATCAGACGCGGATCCGCGCGCCGCAGCTCCTCGTGGCCGAGGCCGAACTCGTGCATCGTGCCCGGCCGCGAGTTCTCGACGAAGACGTCGGCACGCGCGACGAGCCGGCGCACGACCTCCTGACCTTCGGGTCGTCGGATGTCGAGCGCGACGCTGCGCTTGCCTCGCGCTCGTTTGAGGAACGGCACCGACAACGCGCCGTCGACATAGTCGGTGCGGGTCCCCCCTTCGGGTCCGGCGAGCGGCGGCAGCCGCCGGCTGATCGACAGGGTCGGCGGTTCGATCGCGATGACCTCCGCACCCATCGACGCAAGGAAGAACGTCGCGAGGGGCCCGGCGACGAAGCGGCTGACGTCGATCACCCGCGCGTCCGAGAGCGGCGCCGCGCCTCTGGCTTCGTGACGGTCGCTCACGCGGGTTGGGCTTCGTCGCGCAGCCGTTGGCGCAGCACGTACTTCTGGATCTTGCCGCTCGGCGTGCGCGGGAACTCGTCGATCGCGCGCACGTCCTCGGGCCACTTCTGCCGCGCCATGCCGCGAGCTTCGAGGTGTTCGCGCACCGAGATCAGGTCTGGCGCGGTGATACCGGGTTGCATGCGGAGGAACGCGCAACCGCGTTCGCCGAGCCTGGGATCGGGCGCGGCGACAACCGCAACCTCCGAGACGCCGGGCAGGCGCAGCAGCTGCTCCTCCACCTCGACCGCGCTCACATTCTCACCGCCGCGGATGATGATGTCCTTCTTGCGATCCGTGATCGCGAGGTAGCCGTCGTCGTCGAGAACTCCGACGTCACCGGTCATGAACCAACCGCCGGGCGCGAATGCTTGCGCGGTGAGCTCAGGGTCGGTGTAGCCGACGAAGCATTCGGGGCCGCGGCTCCAGATCTCGCCCGCGACACCGGTCGACACGTCGTTGCCGTCTTCATCGACGATGCGGATCTCCACGCCCGGAAGCGGTGTGCCGTCGGTGAAGAGGCGCTTGTCGCGTGGCGTCTCCGCGCGGCTCCCCGTGATCGACGGGTGCTCGGTCGAGCCGAAGCTGCGCATCGTCGCGATGCCGAGGTCCTCGGCGCGCTCGCCGACCGCGGCCGGCACGGCCGATCCACCGAGCCCGATCGCAGGCATCAACTTGCCGTGCTTCTCCACATCGAAGTCGGGGTGGTCGAGCAGGCTGATGAGGAAGTACGTCGCGCCTTGCCCGGACGAGAGTCCGTCCTCGAGCATGGCGGCGAGCACCCGGCCGGGATCCCACACGTCGATCAGGTGCACCGGTTGCCGCCGGTAGACCGGCAGCAACAGCGCGGCGAGCATCCCGATCCCGTGGCCGACCGGCGCCCCGACGAGGGCCGCCGGCCCGGCTGGCTGTATTGCACCGAGCTGGCGGATCTCGGCGCCGATGGTGCGATGGGAGTGCATCACCCCCTTCGGATCCGACGTCGTCCCCGACGTGTACGCGATGAGGGCGGGTCGATCGGGATCGACCGCGGCGGGCGCGGCGATCGGGTCGTCGGCGACGAGGTCGGCGAACGGCAGGTTCGGGCGCGGGCCGGGATCGCCGACCACCGCCACCCACTCCAGATCCGGGAGCTCGGCGCGCATCGTGTCGAGGTTGGCGACGAAGTCGAGGTGGCCGAAGTGATCCGCGGTGACGAGCGCCTTCACGCGCGTGCGCTTCAGGATGTACGCGACTTCCTTGGGTCCGTAGAAGTGCACGATCGGCACGACGATCGCGCCGAGGTACGCGACGGCGTAGAACGTCGCCGCAGCCTCCACCCAGTTAGGGAGTTGGAACGCGACCGCGTCGCCCGTCTTCACGCCGCGCGCTTGCAAGCCGGTCGCGACCCGGCGCGCGAGCGCGTCGACCTCGCCGAGCGTGCCGCGGTACGGGTTACGGTCGGAGCGAACGGTGAACGCCGCGGCGGCGGCGTCGTGCAAGCCTTCGGACAGGATCGCGCCGAGGGCCTGGTCGTCCCAGAAGCCCTCACGCACGTAGCGGCGCGCGAGTTCGTTGTCGATCCGGCGCAGTTCGAAGCCGCGCCGCATCAGGTCGGCTCGCCGCTCATCGGGGCCAGTCTTCCATCCTCTCGAACCGCGTGATGTTCGTCCGCGGGTTGGGTAGACAGTCCGCCATGCCGTCACGCTTCTACACCGTCGTCATCGATTCGAGCGACCCGGCCGCACTGGCCCGCTTCTGGGCCGCGGTCCTGGACTGGAAGGTCGTCTACGAAGCCGCCGACGAAGTCGTGCTCGCCAAGGACGAGAACACCTACCCCGGGCTGGTGTTCGGGACGGTGCCGGAAGCGAAGACCGTCAAGAACCGGCTGCACATCGACCTCGTCCCCGACGACCAGGACGCGGAGGTCGCGCGTGTCCTGGCGTTGGGCGCGACGCGTGCCGATGTCGGGCAGTCCGACGTCAAGTGGGTCGTGCTCGCCGATCCGGAGGGCAACGAGTTCTGCATCCTCACCGCGCGCGAAGGCGATCCGGGCGTCTGAGCGCTACGCGCGCGGCAGGCCGAGCACGCGCTCGGCGATGATGTTGCGCTGCACCTCGCTGGTGCCACCCGGGATCGTCGCCCCGAACGAGCGCAGGTACTGGACTTCCCAGCTGCCCTCGCGCCACATGTTGGGGCCGAGGATCTCCGAGTCGAGCGCGTCCGGACCAAGCGCCTCGGCACCGAACATGAGCGCCCGTTGGAGTGCCTCGCTCCCGAAGAGCTTCAGCAACGAGTGCTCCGGCGACGACTTGCCGTGCAGGAACTTCGAGAAGCCGCGGTATCCCATCGTGAGTAGCGCCTGCGCGTCGACGTAGAACCCGGCGACACCGTCGCGGAAGCGGGCGTCGTCGCCGAGGCGGTCACCACTCGGCGTCCGGCGATCGCCGAGCGCCACGAGCGCGGTAACTGCGCGCTGCACTTCGTACGCGTACGTGATCCACAGCATCGCGCGTTCGTGCGCAAGTGACCCCTGCGTGATCGGCCACCCACCGTTCAGCGGACCGACCAGCTGTTCCTTCGGGACCCGCACGTCGTTGAAGAAGACTTCGTTGAAGTCGCAGAACTCCTTGTCGCTCAACTCGGGGAACGGCCTGCGCTCCACACCCGGCGAGGTGGTGTCGATGATCAGCGCGGAGATGCCTTTGTGCTTCGGCGCGTCGGGATCAGTGCGCACGAAGCAGAGGCACCAATCGGCGTGGTGCGCGCCCGACGTCCACACCTTCTGCCCGTTCACGACGAACTCGTCGCCCACGAGCTCGGCGCGCGTGCGCAGGCTGGCGAGGTCGCTGCCCGCGTTCGGTTCGCTCATGCCGAGGCACCAGGAGATCTCGGCGCGCAGTGTGGGCACCAAGTAGCGCGCCTTCTGCTCCTCCGTGCCGTAGTCGTTGATCGAGGGCGCGATGATGCCGAGACCCTGCGGGTTCGCGCTCCGCGGGATCTGGCGCCGGTTCATCTCCTCGAAGTAGATCATCTGCTCGGTCGGCGACGCGTTCCGGCCGCCCAACTCCGGTGGCCACCCCGGAACCAGCCAGCCGTGGTCGAACAGGTCGCGCTGCCACGCGCGCGCCCACTCGGGCATGTGCGCGCTCGACAGCTTGCGCTCGCGCAACGCTTCGTTGCCGGGCGCGTTGGCTGTGAGCCATTCGACGAGCTCGGCTCGGAACTGCTCTTCCTCGGGTGCGTACTGCAGGCGCATCGCGCCGGAGGCTAGTTTCCGCCGTCGATGGACTTCGACTTCTCTCCCGACCAGGAGATGCTGCGCGAGTCGTTGCGCCGCTTCCTCTCCGATCGCGCGCCGGTCAACCCCTACGTGCGCGGCGAGTACGAGCGCGCGAGCGTCGGCGCCGACGCGGTGTGGCTCGGGCTGGCGGAGCTCGGTGTCGTCGGGATGCTCGTGCCCGAGGAGTTCGGTGGGGCCGGCGGCGGTATGGTCGACGCGGCGGTCGCGCTCGAGGAGCTGGGGCGCGCGGTGTGCCCGGCGCCCTACGCGTCGTCGGCGATCGGCGCGGTGTCGCTCGTCCTCGACGCGGGTTCACCGCGCGAGCACGCCTTCCTCCTCCCCGGTCTCGCCGACGGCACGACGATCGGCACCGTGGCGCTGTACGAAGAACGTGGCCGCTACGCATGGGCCGAATCCGCGACCGCGGCCCGCCGCGATGGTGACGGCTGGCGGATCGACGGGGTGAAGGTGCACGTCCCCGACGGCGCCGCGGCCGGTCTCCTCCTCGTCACCGCATCCGACGACGACGGTCAAGTCGGCGTGTTCGCCGTGCAGGGTGACGACGCAGGCGTCGGCCCAGAACCGACCGAGACCGTCGACGGCTCCCGGAAGTACGCGCGCGTCGGTTTCGGCGGCGCCACGGGCTGGCGCCTCGGTGGACCCGGTGCGGACGTATCCGGCGCGATCGCGCGCACGATCGACCGCCTCGCGGTCGCATACGTCATCGACGGCGTCGGCACGGCGGCGCGGGCGTTGGAGATGGCGGTCGAGTACGCGAAGGAGCGGGTGCAGTTCGGCAAGCCGATCGGAACGTTCCAGGCGGTGCAGCACCTGTGCGCCGACATGCTCCGCACCGTCGAACTGGGGCGTGCCGCGGGCTACTACGCGGGCTGGGCGTCCGATGACGCCGACCCGGCCGAGGCCCACCGCGCCGCGACGCTTGCGACCGCGTTCGCGAGCGAGGCGTTCGCGGCACTCGGCGGCACCGCGATCCAAGTCTTCGGTGGCGTCGGCTTCACGTGGGAGCACGACATCCACCTCTTCTACAAGCGGCTGCTCACCCTCTCGGTCGCGCTCGGCACCACCGACGACCACCTCGCCGAGCTCGCCACCATCGCCATCGACTGACGACCAGAAGTTTTGGCGACAATCGGCGACCGTGACGGTCGCAAGATGTCGCCAAAACCTCCGTCAGTCGCGGACGAGGAGGAGGCAGCCGCAGGTGTTGCCGCCGCCCGCGGCGACCGCGCCGACCTCGGGTGGGGACGCGATCTGACGGTCGCCGGCTTCGTTCCACATCTGGACGGCGGCTTCGTGGAGGAAGCCGTAGCCGTGCAGGCGCCCGGCGGAGAGCTGGCCGCCGTGCGTGTTCAACGGCAGCACGCCGTCGCGCGCGATGCGCGCCCCGCCGTCGATGAACGGACCGCTCTCCCCGACCGCGCAGAACCCGAGCGCCTCGATCCACGACATCGTGAGGAAGGAGAAGCCGTCGTAGGCCTGCAACATCTGAACGTCGGAAGGCTTCAAGTCGGTGCGCGTCCAGAGCTGCGCGCCCGCATCGCGGTTCGACATCGTCGTGAGGTCGTCGAACTGGTCCCAGGACGGACGACCATGGATCGCGGCGCCCATCGACTCGACGCGCAGCGGACGGTGCGGCAGGTCCTGCGCACGATCGAGCCGCGAGACGATCACCGCGGTCGCGCCGTCGCACGGAACGTCGCAGTCGTAGAGCGAGAAGGGCGTCGTGATCACGCGCGACGCCATGTAGTCGTCGAAGGACATCGGGTCGCGGTAGATCGCCTTCGGGTTCAGCGCCGCGTTGCGCCGCCCGTTGAGCGCGATCCACGCGAGTTGTTCCTTCGTCGTGCCGTACTTGTCGAAATGCGCCTGCGCGAACATCGCGATCCAGATCGACGCGGACGGCGCCGAGAACGGCAGCGTCCACTCCATGAACCCGCTGGCCTTGAAGCTGCCTCCCCCGCCGCCGGGCATGACGGCCGACCGACCACCGCCGCCCTGCGCGGACCCTTCCCACACCGAGCGGAAGCACAAGACGTGATCGCACATGCCCGCGCCGACCGCCATGATCGCCTTCATCACCGACCCGAGCTGGCCCGACGTCTCGAGCCCGCTGTCGTACCAGCCGACGTTCAGCCGCAGCGCGTCCAGAACCTCGTACGCGCCGGCACCGGAGAAACCGGCCGGGGTGCCCATCGGTCCGGGATAGGTCGACAACCCGTCGATGTCGTCGCGCGTCAAGCCCGCGTGCTCGATCGCGACGAGGCACGCGTCGAGCGTCAGCTCCAACGGGTCGCGACCGAGCCGGCGCCCGATGTCGGACTGCCCGACGCCACTGATGCAGGCCTCGGTCACGAGGCCGTCCGGTCACCGGCGACGGGCCGCTCGGGTTCGAACAGCGGGATGTACACGTCGCCGTCGGGATCGGCGTGGTGCTCGAACGTGACGCGCACCGGCATCCCGATCTCGATCTCCTCGTGCAGGCAGTTCACGAGGTTGGTCGTGAGCCGCACCGACGGTTGTTCCACGATCTCGACGATCGCGACGACGTACGGGAGCTCGGGCCCGGGCATCCACGGTTGGTAGTTGATCGAGTAGGACGCGAGTGTGGCGCGGCCCGACACCGCCTCCACCGTCATCGCCTTCGACAAGCACGTCGGACAGATCGGCTGCGGCGGGTGGATGTACTCGCTGCAGTCCGAACAGCGCCAGAACCGCAGCTCACCGTGTGCCCCGCCCGTCCAGAAGTCGCGGTTGTGCTCGGTCAGCCGCGGCAGGATGCGGAAGGGCGGTTCGGGTGCCTCGGTGGGCGTGCTCGCGGTCACCGCGCAAGCACTCCGCACACTCGGACCGCGCCCGCGCTCACTCCTGCTCGGCTTCGCGCGCGGCTTCGTAGCCCGCGCGCGCGTGCGGGATCGCCTGTACCGCCGGAAGCAGCCCCAGCCCGGGCGTCGTCAGCATGATCGAGCCGAGGATTTCTTCCCAGGTCGCACCGACCTCGTGGGCGAGGCGCGCGTGCCGGTGGACGCCTTCGGGGTTCCGCATCGTGACGGTGACCACCATGCGGATGAGCTCGTGCGTCTTGCGATCGGGAGCGGCCAGCGAGTCGATCTGCGACATCCACGCGTTCTGCGCGGCGTGCAGCTGCGGGAACACTTCGTGCAGCGGCTCCTCGAACGGGAAATTCCAATCCTGCTGCTCGTTCACGCCTGCCGACGTTATCGCTCAACTCAGGTGTCCGAAGCGGCGGGCAGGAAGACGGGGATCGTCACGTCGTCCGAGATCGCCTTGAAGTCGACGCGCACTCGCATCCCGATCTCGAGCGCGTCGAACTCGCACTCCTCGATGTTCGTCATCACGCGCGGTCCTTCGTCGAGCTCGACGATCGCGGCGACGTACGGGACCCGATCGGGGAAGGGCGGCAAGTCGTTCTGGCGCACGACCGAGAAGGTGTACAGGTGCCCGTTGCCGCTCGCTTCCTTCCAGGCCACGTCGGTGCTCCAGCACTTCGGGCAGAACGGCCGGGGGTAGAAGTAGTCGTCACCGCAGGCGTTGCAGTGCTGCAGGAGGAAGCGGCCCTCCTTGCATCCCTCCCAGAACGGCTGCGTCTCGAAATCGGGCGTGGGCAGGTCGAAACGCATGAGCGGCGAGGCTACGCAAATCCCTGACACGCGTGTCAACTTGTGCGACGATCGGAACCCGTGGCCGGTCCGTATCGCCCCCGTCCTGATGACCTCGATGGCGACGGCATCCCGCGCGAGATCACCGGCCTCGTGATACCGGTTCCCGAGGCGCAGCCCTTTGCGGTGCATCCGCACGTCACGCTGCTCGCGCCGTTCGGGTCCAGGGCCCGCGTCGACGATCCGGCACTGCACGCCGAACTGCTCGGGTTCTTCGGCGCGGTCGCCGTGTTCGACTTCGCGCTCGTCGAGGTCCGCAAGTTCCCGGCCGGGTTCTTCTACCTCGCACCTGAGCCCGCGGGACGGTTCCGTGACCTCACGCACGCGCTGGCGGCGCGCTATCCCGACTTCCCGCCGTACGAGGGTCAGTTCACCGACGTGATCCCGCACCTCACACTCGACGAGGACGCGCACCCCGAACCCCTGCCGATCCGAGCGCGCGCGTCCAGCGCCCGCCTCGTCCACTCACACGAGGGCGAGTGGAACGTCGTCGCCTCGTTCGCGTTCGCGGGCTGATCAGGGATCGCGCGGGAGTCCGAGCAGGCGCTCGGCGATGACGTTGCGCTGGATGTCGCTGGTGCCACCCGCGATCGTCAGGCAGCGGTTGAACAGGAACGAGCCGACCCACGCGGCCGCGTCGCCGGCGTCGACGGCGGCGTCCGCGCCCATCTCGACCATCCCCACTTCCTGTACGTGCTGGTCGTGCTGCACACCGAGCAGCTTCCGCACCGCCGCCTCGGAGCCCGACGGATCCGCACCCGCCAGCGCTTGCAGCGTCATACGGAAGCCGAGCACCGCGAGCGCGTGGCCCGTCACCACGAGATCGCCGGCGGCAGCGAGTGCGAGCGTGTCGTCCGCCTGCCCGCGCGCTTCGATCGCCCGCAACACGCCGACGACGCCGCCGCCGATCGTGTTGCTCCCGCCCATGTACACGCGCTCGTTCGCCAGCGTCGTGCGCGCCGCGCGCCAGCCGTCGTTCTCCTGACCCACGAGGCAGTCGTCGGGCACGAAGACGTCGTCGAAGAACACCTCGTTGAAGAGCGCCTGTCCGGTCAGCTCGCGCAGCGGGCGGATGTCGACACCGGGGGTCCTCATGTCGACCATGAAGCAGGAGATGCCGTCGTGCTTCGGCTTCTCGGGATCGGTCCGGGCCAGACAGATCCCCCACTGCGCTTCCTTGGCACCCGAGGTCCACACCTTCTGGCCGTTCAGCAGCCAGCCGCCTTCGATGCGCGTCGCCCGCGTCGACAACGAAGCGAGGTCGGAACCGGCGCCCGGTTCACTGAAGAGCTGGCACCAGAAGATCTCGCCGCGCAGCGTGGGCAGGATCCACCGGTCCTGCTGCGCGCGCGTCCCATGCACGATCAGGTTCGGGAGGGCCCACGCGCCCACCATGATCCCGGGGCGCAGCACCTTGGCCGCACGGAACTCCTCTTCGATCACGAGGAGCTCGAGCGCGCCGGCGTCGCGGCCCCACGGGCGTGGCCAGGATGGCGTGATGTAACCCGCGTCGACGAGGCGGGCACGCTGCTCCGCGGCCGGGAGCGCTTTGACCTCGGCGAGGAACGTACGCAGCTCCGTGCGCATCGCTTCGGCTTCGGCGGGCAGATCGGCACCGAGCGAACGCCGCCCGCCGGCCATCGCGGCGCGCGCCGCGGTCACGCGCCACTGATCCGGTGATCCGACGAGTTGGTGCAACGTCATGGCCCGGCGCAGGTAGATGTGCGCGTCGTGCTCCCACGTGAACCCGATGCCGCCGAGTGTCTGGACGCAGTCCTTGCCGTTCCGGAACGCGGCCTCCAGCGCGAGCGCGGCCGCCGCCGCGATCGCGACCCTCGCGCCGTTGTCTTGATCCCGCACCGCACGCGCCGCGTCCCACGCGGCCGCGCGTGCCAGCTCCGTGCGCGCCAGCATGTCGGCGCAACGATGCTTGACGCCTTGGAACTGGCCGATCGGGCGTCCGAACTGCACGCGCACCTTCGCATATTCAGCCGCGGTGTCGACGCACCACTGCGCGATGCCGACGGCTTCGGCCGCGAGCAGGACCGCGGCGATCTCGTGCACGCGCTCCGTGGTGATCGCAAGCCGTTGCTCGTCCCGCCCGGCTGACGCCGCCACATCGATGCGCGCCGCGCGCCGGGTCGGATCGACGCTCTTGCACTCGGTGACCTTCACGTCCGAGACGGGCAGCGCCCGCCACGCACCGTCGACCTCGGCCACGATCATGTCCGCGAGCATGCCGCCGAGCACCGGCTCCGAGCCGGTGAGCGCGACTGCGCCGATCGCCGCACCGCTCGCGAGTTGCGGGAGCCACTCGTCGGCCGCCGGCCCGCCGGCGTCCTGCAGGACCGCGGCCGCGAGCACCGTCGGCAGGTAGGGCCCGGGCGCGGCGGCCCGGCCGAGCTCCTCGAGCACGACCGCCTGCTCCACGCAGCCGTAGCCGGCGCCACCGTACGTTTCGTCCACATGCAGCCCGAGCCAACCCGGCTCGGCGAGGGCGAACCAGAACTCCGGTCGATCGTCGTGCTCCGCGTCGAGCGCGGCACGCGTCACCGCCGGTGGGATCCGGGTCTCGACGAACCGCCGCACGGCCTGGCGCAGGGCATCATGTTCTTCGGTCAGACCAATGGGCATGCCGTCATGCTCGCACGGACCTGACAGCGTCGTCAGACTCGGCGGCGCCGTCCCGGACGGCTACGCAACGGCGTCACACGAGGCGTTCGCCGTCGCGCGTGATCGCGATGGCCTGGGTCGGGCATCCCTGCGCGGCGAGCACCACGGTGTCTTCCGGTTGCGCGGCGGGGTCGAGCACCACCGCGATGCCCTCGTCGTCGAGATCGAAGACGCCAGGTGCCCAGAACGAGCAATTCCCGGACCCCATGCACAGCTCACGATCGATCGAGATCTCGATGGCCACTGCCACTCCTCCGGTTCCTGCCGTGGATCACACGCGGTCGGCGGCGCGCCGCGCCAATGCCACCACATCGTCTGGGTGATCGGCGGCATCGACCTGGTCCGCCTCCGCGACGCCGATGTTGACGGTCGAGTAGCTGATCGTGACCGTCGTGCCTGCTTTCACGAACTGCACGTCCACACCCTGCGCCCCTGTGCCGGTGCGCACGAAGGCCTTGTCACCGAGATCGTCGATTGACCGCTCGTCGTCGAACGTGTCGGCACCGTAGAACTGCTCACCGTCATACGCGTGCACCTGGAGCAGATGACCGACTTGGTCGTTCGCGCCCGCATCCGCCGCTTCGTAGAGACAGGAGACGCCAAGGGGCACCGGCGACGAGTCCTTCGCCTTCTGCGCGGGCTCGCCGAACAGCTGCGCGGCATCGTCGACGGTCACGAGCGCGCACGGATTCGGCAGATCGCCGGCGGCACCGTTGCCGTCGGAGATGTTGCCCTGCTTCACCGCCTTGCGGATCGCGTCGTTCGCGGCCTTGGCATCGTCGTCGTCACCGCCGCACGCGGTCAGGACGAGCACCGCGATCGCGCATGCCGCGAGGACACAGGCGATCAGCCGCGACCGGCCGTGAAGAAGTGCGCGCATGACGCAGAGGACGCTACCGGGAGAAGGCGGGTCAGCCGGCGATCACCGAGAAGCGCGCGAACCGTTCGTTCGCGTGCTCGGTCCACGCGGCATCGGGCTCGACGATGCGTTCGGTGCGCGCCCAGCGCGCCGCGTCGGCCATGTCCGTCTCGAAACCTGCCGCCATCCGCGCCAAGAACGCGGCACCGAGCGCCCCACCTTCCGGAACCGCCGCGACGTGCACCGGCAGCCCGGTCGCGTCAGCGAGCGCTTCGACCCAACCCTCGACACGCGTCCCGCCGCCGGTCGCGACGATGCGCCGCGCCCGCACCGGCGCGGCCTCGACGACGCGGCGGGTGACGAAGCCCGACGCCTCGAACGCGGCGCGCCGGATCGCGTGCGGTCCGTGGGTCAGGTCCAGGCCGACGAGTTCCGCGCGTCGTGACGCGTCGTTCACCGGTACCCGTTCGCCGCGCGGGTACGGAACCCATACCGGGATGTTCTGCGGCACGAGGCGCGCGTCGTCGGCCTCGTCGGGGGCGAGGAAGCGCGACGCCCAACCGAGGAAGAGGCCGCCAGCGTTGCTCGGGCCGCCGAACAACCACTTCCCACCCGGCGCGGTGTGCGGCACTGAGTAGTACGGCGAGTCGGGGACGAGGTCGGGCAGCACGGCCCACACGATCAACGTCGTCCCCAGGATCGCGAGCACGTCGCCGACCTCGTCGGCGCCGGCGACGATCTGCTCGGCCATGGCGTCGATCGTGCCGCCTTCGAGCACACAGCCGTCATAGCCGGTGACGTCGGCGAGGGGCCGACCGGACATGCCGAACTCCGGCATCTGATCGACGCGCGCGCCGGCCGCGGTGATGAGGTCTTCGTCCCAGCCGCCGTGCATGCTCATCAGCGGCATCGCGCTGCCGCCCACGGTCGTCGAGATCACCGGCCTGCCGGTGAGCGAGTGGTTGGCGACGGCTTGGGCCATCCAGTAGCCGCGCGCGTCCGGGCGTTGCTCGGCGTGCCACTGCAAGAACTGCGCGAGCTCGCCGACCTCGGCGTGCGCGCCCACCTGCGCGCGGTGGCCACGCTCGTCGCCGTAGAGCAACCCCGGCGCGCACGGAACACCGTCGTCGTCCACCGCGGTCAGCGACGGCACCATGGCCGCGACCGAGACGCCACGCGGGGCGATGTCGCCGAGCGCGGCAAGGGCTCGGCGGGGCCCGTGCCACCACGCCTCGACCGCGTCGTGTTCGAAGCGCAACGGGCTCGGCACGTAGAACTCGTGTGAGACGCGCGAGCGGGCGACGACGTTGCCCTCGGCGTCGGCGGCGACGGCCTTCACGGATGACGTGCCGATGTCGATCCCGACCGTCAGCTCGGAGTTGGAAGTCGGCATGGAGGCGGACGCTACCTGCGGCTGTCGGCGTCGAGCGCGCCGAGGACTTCGGCGTGCAACGAACCGTTCGTGCAGACCAAACTGCCGCCCGCGGCATCGTCGATGCCGGTGAGCGTGCTCCACTGCCCGCCCGCTTCCGCGACGATCGGGACGAGGGCCGCGACGTCCCACAACGACACGATCGGATCCACGGAGATGTCGAAGGCACCTTCGGCCACGAGCATGTGCTGCCAGAAGTCGCCGATGCCGCGCGTCCGCCAGCACCGACCGGACAACCGCAGCAAGCTCGATCCGATGGGATCGTCCGCGTACCGGGCGGGGTTGTCGAACGCGTAGGAGATCTGCGCGTCCGCGAGCGCACCGATCGACGAAACGTGGATCCGGAGTCCGTTGCGGAACGCGCCGAGACCCTGTCCGGCCCACCACCGCATGCCGAGGGCAGGCGCCGACACGACACCGACGACGAGCGTGCCCGCGTACTCGAGCCCGATCAGTGTCGCCCAGATGGGGACGCCGCGCACGTAGTTCTTGGTGCCGTCGATCGGGTCGACGATCCACCGGAAGTCGGAATCCTCGACCAGCACGTCGTCGAACTCTTCTCCGACGAACGCGTGCGAGGTCGCCGCCGCGATCCGGGCGCGCAGCGCGAGCTCGACGGCGCGATCCGCTTCACTCACCGGTGTCAGGTCCGGTTTGGTCTCGACGCGAAGATCATGGGCGCGGAAGCGCGCGGTTGTGATCGCGTCGGCTTCGTCGGCGAGCTCCAAGGCAAGCGCGAGATGCGCCTCCACGGCGAGGGCGTCGGTCACGGGTTAGAACGTACCGACCCGAGTGCCGGGGCGCGGGACCGGGGTAGGGTCGCAGCGTGGTGTCCTCGGGGGACCAAGAGTTCGAAGCGTTTCACCGGAGCTACTACGCGCAAGTGCCGGCCGAGGACCTCGAACACCGGAATGCCGACGAGCTGCGTGCCGTCGCCCGTTGCCACTGGGACCTCGCACAGCAGCGCGCACCTGGTTCCGCGACCGTCCGCGTGTTCGCGCCGAAGCGCGCGGAGGACGGGTGGGAAGCCGGGCACACGATCGTCCAGATCGTGAACGACGACATGCCGTTCCTGGTCGATTCGGTGACGATGGAGCTCGAGCGCCACGACCTCGGATTGCACTTGGTGGTGCACCCGATCGTGCGGGTGCGCCGTGATTCTGCCGGCCAGTTGCTCGGTCTCGCGACCGGAGGCCGCGATGATCCGGATGGACGCGAGGCGACGGTGCTCGAGTCCTTCCTCTACGTCGAAGTCGACCGCGAGACCGACCCGGCGCTGATCGCGGGGCTCACGACCGATCTCGAACGGGTACTCGGCGACGTGCGAGCCGCAACCGAGGACTGGCTGAAGATGCTCGCCCGCCTGCGGCAGGTCGTCGAGGAGCTCCGGAACGCGCCGCCGGCGATCGACACCGAGGACCTGGCCGAAGGAACCGAGTTCCTGCAGTGGATGGGCGACCAGCACTTCACGTTCCTCGGCTGCCGGAGCTACGACCTCCTGCGCGAGAACGCCGAGGACGTCCTGCGCGCGGTTCCCGGTACGGGGCTCGGCATCCTGCGCGGTGGTTCGGTGGGCGCGTCACGCAGCTTCGCCGCACTGCCGCCCGACATCCGGGCACGCGCACGCGAGCGCAGCCTGCTCGTGCTGACGAAGGCGAACCGGCGCTCGACCGTGCACCGGCCGACGTATCTCGACTATGTCGGCGTGCGTCGCTTCGACGAAAACGGCGAGGTCGTCGGCGAGCACCGCTTTCTCGGACTGTTCACGTCGTCGGCATACAACGCGAACCCGATCGACGTGCCGCTGCTCCGTCGCAAGGTCGCGGCCCTGATCGAACGGGCCGGGTTCCTCCCAGCCAGCCACGATCAGAAGGACCTGATCGCGATCCTGGAGTCGTACCCGCGCGACGATCTCTTCCAGATCAGTGTCGAGTCGCTCTATGCGAATGCGATGGGGATCCTCCGGCTCCAGGAGCGGCGGCACGTCCGCATCTTCTTGAACCGCGAGGTGTACGGCCGCTTCGTGTCGTGCATCGTGTTCCTGCCGCGCGATCGCTACACCACGCCGGTACGCACGCAGATCGCCGCGATCCTCACGGAGGCCTTTCAAGCACAGAGCCACGAGTGGAACGTGCGGCTCGGCGAGTCGGTACTCGCGCGGCTCCATTTCGTCCTCCACGTCGACCCGCGCCATCCGCTGCCGTCCGACCTCGAAGCGCTCGAAACCGAAGTCGCGGCGGCAACGCGCGCGTGGGTCGACGACTTCCGCGAGACGCTCATCGCGACCCGTGGCGAAGAGACGGCGCTCGACGTGCTGCACGAGTGGGGCGACGCGTTCCCCGCGGCGTACCGCGACGACTTCGACGCGACCGAGACGATGGCCGATCTCGTACTGCTCCAGTCGCTCGCCGCGGAGCGTGCGCTCGCGGTGCGCCTCTCCCCTCGTGACGCGCAGTACGCCGACCTGAAGCTCTATGGCGCGGGCACGCAGCCGTCGCTCTCCGACGTGCTCCCCAGCCTGACGAACATGGGCGTCACCGTCGACGACGAACGCCCGTACGACATCCAACCCCGCGGGTTGCCGCGCCGCTGGATCAAGCACTTCCGGCTACGCGTCCCGCCGCATGCGATCGCGACCGGGGCGGTCGGCGACCTCTTCGAGGACGCGTTCCTCGCGGTGCTGTCGGGCGCGGTCGAAGACGACGGCTTCAACCGACTCGTCCTCCTCGCCGGGCTCTCGTGGCGCGAGGTAACGCTGCTGCGCGCGTACAGCCGCTACCTCCGCCAGATCGGCACGTTGTACAGCCAGACATACGTGTCCGAAGCGCTCGCCGCGCATCCCGACATCGCCCGCGCGCTCGTCGAGCTGTTCGTGAACCGCCTCGATCCCTGGCTCGACGGCCAGGGGGACACCGACCGCCTCGTCGACCAGCTCGAAGCCGCGCTGGATGCGGTGACGGCGCTCGACGAGGACCGAATCCTGCGCAGCGTCATGCACCTGGTGCTGGCGACGTTGCGCACCAACTGGTTCCAGGCCGCGCCCGGTGACCCACCGCCGACGCGCGTGGTCGTGAAGCTCGACCCGACCCGCATCCCGGATGCACCCCTGCCCCGCCCCTTGTACGAGATCTTCGTGTACGCGCCTCGGTTCGAGGCGTTGCACCTGCGCGCCGGACGCGTCGCGCGCGGCGGTATCCGATGGTCGGACCGGCGCGAGGACTTCCGCACCGAGATCCTCGGGCTCATGAAGGCACAGCGCGTGAAGAACGTGGTCATCGTGCCGAGCGGCGCCAAGGGCGGGTTCGTCCTGAAGCGGCCGCCCGCGGATCGCGACGCGCTCGCGGCCGAGGTCGAGGCGTGCTACCGGGAGTTCATGGGTGGGCTTCTCGACGTGACCGACAACCTGCACGATGGCACGGTCGTGCCGCCGCCCCGTGTCGTGCGCTACGACGGCGACGACCCGTATCTCGTCGTCGCGGCCGACCGTGGCACTGCCACGTTCTCCGACATCGCCAACGAGATCGCGACCGCGCGCGGCTTCTGGCTCGGCGATGCCTTCGCGTCGGGCGGTTCGACCGGCTACGACCACAAGAAGATGGGTATCACCGCCCGCGGCGCGTGGGTGTCGGTGACCCGCCACTTCCGGGAGCTCGGCATCGACGTCCAGAACACCGACTTCACGGTGCTCGGCATCGGCGACATGTCCGGCGACGTGTTCGGCAACGGCATGTTGCTGTCGCGCCACATCCGGCTGGTCGCGGCCTTCGACCACCGGCACGTGTTCCTCGATCCGGATCCCGATGCGGCCGTGTCGTTCGCGGAGCGCACGCGGTTGTTCGAGCTGCCCCGGTCCTCGTGGGACGACTACGACCGCACTCTGATCTCATCCGGCGGCGGCGTGTTCGCGCGCACGGCCAAGGCGATCACGATCACGGCCGAGGTGCGCGCGCGGTTCGGGATTCCCGAAGACGTCGAGCAACTGACGCCCAACGAACTGATCGCGCGCGTGCTGTGCGCACCGGTCGACCTCTTGTGGAACGGCGGGATCGGTACGTTCGTGAAGGCGCGCACCGAGTCCAACAACGAAGTCGGCGACAAGGCCAACGATGCGATCCGCGCCAACGGCGCCGATCTGCGGTGTCGTGTCGTCGGCGAGGGCGGCAACCTCGGGCTGACCCAACGAGGGCGCGTCGAGTTCGCACTCGCGGGCGGCCTCGTCAATACGGACGCGATCGACAACAGCGCGGGCGTCGACATGTCGGACCACGAGGTCAACCTGAAGATCCTGCTCGACGGCGTCGTGCGGTGCGGGCAACTCACCGTGGCGGAACGCAACGATCTGCTCAAGGCGATGAGCGAGGAGGTCGCGCACCTCGTGCTGCGTGACAACTACCGGCAGACGCGCGCGCTCGCCAACGCACGCGTCCAAGCCGCCGACATGGAAGACGTGCACGCTCGGTTCATCCGCGCGCTCGAGCTGGCCGGCGACCTCAACCGCTCGGTGGAGGCGCTCCCGAGCGACGAAGAGCTCACGGATCGACGGGCGGCCGGACTCGGGCTCACGACGCCGGAGCTCGCGGTCCTGCTCGCGTACGCCAAGATCGCACTGCAGGACGACGTGCTCGCGAGCGCGCTCCCCGACGACCCGGACTTCGCCTCCGTGCTCGCCGAGTACTTCCCACCCGAGGTGCGCGACCGCTACGCGGCGCCGATCGCTACGCACCAACTGCGGCGCGAGATCATCGTCACCGCGTTGGTCAACGGGATGGTGAACCGGGCCGGCTCCACCTTCGCGTTCCGCCTCGCCGAGGAAACCGGTGCGTCAGCCGACGAGATCGTGCGCGCGCACGAGGCTGCGCGCGTCGTCTTCCGGCAGTCGGAGCTGTGGAGCGAGATCGAGCAGCTCGACGGAAACGTTGCCGCCGACACGCAGACGTCGATGTACCTCGAGTCCCGCAAGATGATCGAGCGGGCCAGCCGGTGGTTCCTGCGCTACCGGAAGCGCCCGCTGGCAGTGCGGGCGACCGTCGACGCGCTGCAACCCGGCGTGGATCGGCTCACGGTGGTGCTGCCCGGGCTCCTGTGCGGGAGCGAGCGGGACTGGTACGACGAGGAGAGCGCGCGCCTCGCCGGCGTCGGCGTCCCACTGGCGCTCGCGCAGCGGGTCGCAACACTCGATGCGCTGCACACCGCGCTCGACATCACCTACCTCGCCGCGGCGAAGGGGCGTACCGTCGACGACGTCGCCGCGCTGTTCTGCGTCGTCGGCAACCGGCTCGCGCTCGACTGGCTCCGGGATCGCGCGGTCGACCTCCCGCGCAACGACCGCTGGCAGGCACTCTCCCGCCGCGCGCTTCTCGAGGACATCGACGGCGAGCACCGCCGCATCACGAGTCTGATCCTCGGCACGACCGACCCAGGGTTCGAACCCGCGCACGCCTACGACGTGTGGGCCGAGAGCGAGCGGGCGCGCATCGACCGCATGCTCGCGCTCCTCGATGACATCCGCACCCACGGCGTCTTCGACCTCGCGACGCTGTCGGTCGCCCTCCGCGAGCTCCGCTCCCTCGCGTAACCGGTGGTTTTGGCGACATTTCGCGACCGCCACGGTCGCCGTTTGTCGCAAGAACTTGCGTTCAGCGGGGGTAGACCTCGAAGACCGTCGCGGAACCCATGCCACCGCCCGCGCACATGCTCGCGACGCCGATGCCACCGCCTCGCCGGGCGAGCTCGAACATCGTCGTCATGATCATGCGAGCACCCGTGGCCGCAACCGGGTGACCCAACGAGCAACCGGAGCCGTTGACGTTGGTGATGTCTTCGCTGAGCCCGAGCTGACGGCACGTTGCCACCGGGACCGACGCGAACGCCTCGTTGATCTCGACGAGATCGGCGTCGGCGACCGTCATGCCCGCGCGTTGCAGCGCCTTCGGGATCGCGAAGATCGGTCCGGAACCGGTGTCGCGCGGCTCGCAACCGATCGACGCCCACGAGAGGATCTTGCCGAGCGGCTTGAGGCCGTGCGCTTCCGCGTACTCGCTGTCGACGAGCACCATCGCGGCACCCGCGTCGTTGATCCCGGACGCGTTACCGGCGGTGACGCCGAAGCCTTCGATCTCCGGGTGGAGCTGCTTGAGGCTGCCGAGCTTCTCCATGCTGGTCTCGCGGCGCGGGTGCTCGTCGACGTCGAACTTCTTGGTCGTGCCGTCACGCAGCGTCACTTCGATCGGGAAGATCTCTTCCTGCAGCCGGCCTTCGTCGATCGCCTGCACCGCGCGCATGTGCGACCGGTACGCCCACGCGTCCATGTCTTCGCGCGTGAGGCCGTACTTGTCTGCGGTGTTCTGACCGACCGTGATCGACATGTCGAACGCGGGCGCGTCCGCCGTCTCGGGGTGGCTGGGTGACATCCACGGCGCGAGCTCGTCGCCGGGAAGGACCCGCTTCATCGAGTTCGGCGAGGTGGACAGCGACTCCGCGCCACCGACGATGAGGACGTCGTCCATTCCGGCCATGATGCTCGCCGCACCGGACTGCACCGGTGCCATCCCCGACGCGCAGTGCCGGTTGAACGCGACGCCGGGCACTTCGGTGAGGCCGAGCTCGATGGCCGCGTAGCGGGCGATGTCGCCACCGCCTTGCAGCACCTCGCCCATCATCATGTCGTCGACGTCGCCACCGGGGATGCCCGAGCGCTTCAGCGCCTCGCCGGCCGACCACTTCGCGAGGTCGAACGCGCTGACGTCGACGAGCGTGCCCCTACGAGCAGTCCCGATCGCCGTACGCGCCGCGGAAACGATGACGGCATCACCCATGACCAGCTCCTCCGGAGGTCTCTGTCTGCGGCGGCGAGCGTAGCTGACGTATGTGTCAGGTCGCTCCAGTGTGTCAGGTCGCTCCAGCTGCCACGATGGGCGCCCATGGATCGCCCCGAGATCGAAGCGGAGATCGCGACTCACGCCGGTGAGCTCGATCGGCTCGGTGTCCTGCTCGAAGAGGGACCGCTCGGCCCTGATCTCCGCACCGAGCTGACCCTGCTCGCCCGGGCCGTGCTCCAGGTGCACGACCGGCAGATGCCGCTGATGGTCGCGTTGCAACGCGGCGACGATTCGCTCGACGAGCTGCGCGTCCCGCGCGCGAAGAAGTCGTCGACCGCGGCCACCGTTACGCGGCGCGCTGGCTGGGCAAGCAGATCGCCGACGGCGGCTTCCCCGACTACGACACCGACGCGGTTGTCGCCGTCGCCCTCGGTTCCCTGCTCGCGTACGCGGCCCAGAAGATCACCTTCAATGGCCCTCCCCTCGCCATCGACGAGACGAGGTTCGTCGACACGTGGGTCGAGGCGTGGCTCAGAGTCGCCAGCACCGCCGAACACGACCGCGACACCTGAAGCCCAGCACGAACATCAGGCACGTTCTTCGGGGGACGCCGTAGCGGTGACGCGCACGGTGAAGGGTTCGCCGTGGACGAACACGCCGAGCAGCGAGAACGGGACTTCGTCTTCGAGCGTCACCACCACTTCGTCGCCGACGACCTGGAGCGACACCCCGCGCAAGCCGGACGCGCGGTCGTCGCGGGTGAGGGTCTGGTTCGCGATGGCGCGGGCCCGTTCCGGGTCCAGGAGAACGATGCCCTCGGCCCGCAACGCGTGCTCGTCGACGCCGTTGGCGGCAGCGGTCGCGACCGAGTCCGCCATCGCCGACAACTCGCGCCGCGTCGCGATTCCCCGCCACAGATCGAGGCCCAGACCACCGAGGAAGAACACGACGACGCACAAGCCCAGCACCCAGAGCGTGACCGTGCCGCGCTCGTCGCGGACGCGAGCGCGCATCACCGGCTCCGGTAGTCGTCGAGCCGGCGCTGCTGCGTCGCGGTGTACGTCCAGGCGCCCGCTTCCAACACCCCGGCGACCGCCATAGCCGGCATACGCACGCGCACGTCGACGGTGACGTAGTCGCCCCGGCCGACGCCGGCGCGTACCTGTACGTCGACATCCCCGGCCGCGATTCCGTAGTTCCGAGCGACACCGACCGCCACCAGGCGCGCCGCCGCCGGATCGACCTGCGCGCGGAGCACCGCGGCGGACGCCGCTTCGCGCGCGGCGACAGTCGCCGCGTGCCGCCGCTCGGCCCACACCGGCAGTGTCGCGACGAGGACGACGACGGGGAGCAGCAGGAATGCGATCGCGGCGACCCATTCGATCGCGACGAACCCTCGTTCCGAATCCATCGACGAGACTGCTCGGGTCACGATTCGCCCTGCATCGTCGCGGTGAGCGAAATGCGCCACGGGGACACTACGAACGGCAGCCACGACGGCAGTGTTCCCTCGGCGCGCGCGACCATCGTGGCGCCCTCGGCTTCGCATGAGACGCGCACATCGCGTCCGAGTGCGCCGTGCAACAACCCGTCCACTACTTCCCGTGCCCGTTCCTCGCACTCGGGGCGCCCGCGACCCGCGGGCGCGGCGGCCCGCACGCCCTCGTCGAGCGCGTCCCGCACCGCCCCGCGTGCATAGAGGTCGACCAGCAAGTTCGCGAACAGCACGAGCAGGATGAGCGAGAGCCCGACGGTCGCGACGTACTGCACAGTCGCGAAGCCGTCTTCGTCGCGTCGCTGGCGACTCACCCGATCAGCTGGCCGCGGATCCACTCCACGATGTCGACGCCGAGCTGCTGCATGAGCGCCCAGATCGCGACCAGCGCGAGCACACCCAGCGCCGCGTTGCCGAGTAGCTCGGCTGTCGCCAGCCCGGTCTCGTCTCGACGCCTACCGTCAGTGTTCGTTTCGGTCTCGTCCATGTCTTGCATCGCTTGCTCTTCCATGAGGTCTCCTTCATCGGTTCCCGAGGACGATCGACGGCAATGGCGCCGCGATGAACAGCAACATGATCGGAGCGAGGATCGCGATCGTCGGAACGAGCATCGCGGCTCGTCGCCGCACCGCGTCCTTGTGCATCTGTTCCCGACGCGCGTCGCGCACGTCCTCGCTCAACGACAACAGCGCGCGCCCGAGATCCGCGCCTCGCTCCGAGCTCGCAGCCAACAGGTGGTACGTCCGCGCCGCGCTCGGCTCGGGCGTGTTCTCGGCCGCGCGCCGGAACGCGTCGACCTCGCTCACGCCGTGCCGGATCGCACCGAGCAGCGAGCCCAACTCCTCGACGACGACGCCTCGCCCGCGGTCGACGACGCGCTGCACGGCTTGGATCGGACCCGAACCCGTGCGCACGTGCATCGCCAGCAAATGGTTGACCGTGTAGAGCTCTTGGCGGATGCGCGCCGCGCGCTCCGTCACCGCGCGTTCGAGCCGCTTGCGCGTGCGCGTCGAACCGACGGCATAGCCCGCAACCGCAGTGACCAGCACCGCGAGCGCGGAGTGCGTGAGAACCGCGACACCCAACCCGCCGGCAGCCGCGACCACCGCGCCCTCCCCGATCTGCCGAGTGCGGAATTCGTCCGGCGTCGTGCCGTCGACACCCGCCTGCCGCAGGAGCCGAGCGAGGCGCTCGTCGCCCCAACCGTGCGCCCGCCCGAGGTGCGGCAGGATCGCGCGCAGCGGTGGCCCGAAGAGGCGGCTGACGACGCCATGTGTGGGGATCGCACCGCGCGACGGGATGACGTCGGCCGGGTGACCGAGCGCCGCCCGGGCGACCAGCGTGTACGGCCGGACGCGGCCTGCGAGCCGCCGGGTCGGCGGCACCGCCAAGGATGCAATCGCGGCCGCGGCACCGCCGATGGCGCCTGCGGCCAGGAGCACGAGTGCGTTCATCGGGCCGCGCTCCGGCTCGGGAAAACGCGTTCGTCGCCCTGCTGCCGGCCGAGTCGCCCGAGCACGACGACGCCGACCGCCGACAACGCGGCGGCGAGCAGCACGGTCACCGCGCCACCGCCGGATCGGTAGAAGTCCCGAAACGCACCCGGTCGGGCGGTGAGTGCGACGAGCACGAGCCAAGGCATGACAACGACGGCTCGGGCGTTGATCCGCATCTCGAGCCCTTCGGTCTCGAGTTCTTCCAGCAACTTCAAGTCCTTGGTTGTCGCGTCGACGAGGTCTTCGAGGATCGTGCGGACGATGCTGCCGCCGCGCTCGTGGGCGAGGATGAGCACCTCGAGCACGCGGTCACTCGTCGGATCGGCCAGCTCCTCCTTGACGATCTCGAGCGCGGGCCCGGTCCCGACGACGCGCGCAAGTTCCGGGAATCGGGCGAACGCCTCTCGTAGTGTCGGTGGGCCGCCGGTCGCGAGCACGTTGACCGCTTGTGTCAAGGAGCGTCCGGCCGAGATCGAGGCGAGCAGGTCCCGGAGCCCGTCGGGCCACGCCGCCAACACCGCGCGCACGCGCATCGTGCGGCGGTGGCCGAAGTACGCGCGCGGCACCAGCGCGAGCGAGACGGCGGGTACGACCGCGACGATCACCGAACCGGTCAGCGCGGCCAGCACGACGAGCGCCAACGCGCCGACGCCCAACGACGCCGATACGAACTGTCGCGGCGTCAAACCCACGCCCGCCTGCTGCAACCAGATCCGCGTACGTTCGGCCCGGTGCCCGCGCTCGACACGCCGGCGCGGTCGCCGTTCGGGGAGCAGGCCGCCGAGCGCGGCAGCAAGCAGCGCGCAGGACGTCCCGATGCACAATGCGGCGAGCAGTCTCACGACGCCGTCCTCTTCCTGCCTTCGACCAACGCACGGAGCCGGATCCCCTCGGGCAGGGCACGGTCGATGCGCTGTTCGAGCGCGGCCGGGAGCACGCCGGTCCACTCCAACGGCCGGCCGAGGGCCTTGCGCACGAAGATGGGTTCGTAGGTGCGGTCGTCGGCCAGTGCGGGCGCGACTGCCGTGACCTCCATCACTTGCCGGCGGATGCGCGATTCGGTACCGCGCGGGAGATCGTCGCGGTCGAGCTGGACGACGAGGTCCAGGGCATCGCCGAAGACCTTCCCGACGATCCGTTCGGTGACGTTCTCGCCCGCCATCAGCGCCGCGTTCACCAACGCGTTGACGGCTTCACCCGCGCTGTTCGCGTGCACGGTGCAAAGGAATCCACACCCTGCGTTGATCGCGCGCGTGAGCTCGAACGCTTCGGCACCGCGCACCTCGCCGACGACGATCACATCCGGCCTCATCGCGAGGACGAACTTCACCAGGTCGCGCAGGGTGATCTCACCGCCGCCGTCGAGACCGGGCGGTCGCACCTCGTAGAACGCGCCGTGCACAACCGAAACTGCGATCTCGCGGATCTCCTCGCAGCATCGCACGCAGTGCGAAGCTGGTGACGCGGCGAGTAGCGCGGCCAGCAGCGTCGTCTTGCCTGCGCCCGGTTCCCCCGAGATCACGAGGCGCGATCGCACCTGCATCACAGCCCACAGGAACGCGGCCGCTTCGCGGCTCAGCGCGTCGCGAGCCACCAGCTCTTCGAGGCTTGCGTCCCGCACGGTGTAGCGCCGCAGCGTCACCGACAAGCGGTCCGCGATGGGTGCGATCGCGGCCGTGAGGCGAGCAGTCCCGTCGAGCACGCGCGCCTGCACCAAGGGCTGCTTCGCGTTGAGCTGCCGTTCCGTGCTGGAGAGCAACCGGTCGATCATCTGCCGGTTCTCGTCTTCGCTGGTCGGCTCGGCCAGACCTCGGAGGCGCCCGCCGCCGTCGAGGTAGGTCACGCGGGCACCCTCGACGAAGATCTCCTCCACGTCGCGACGCGCGAGGAGGTCCGTCAACGCGCCGAAGTCCGTGACCGACCGCAACACACGATGCACCATCGCAGCGGGGTCACCGAGCGGGAACTCTTCGCCGAGCCGTGCTCGCCGCTGGTAGTCGTCGACCGCACGCTCGACTTCGGTCCGAACCTCTGCCAGCTCGCGCTCGGGTTGCAGCCGGCGTCGCTCGATGCCCGCAAGGGCATCCCGGCGGATCGCCTCGTACGCGTCGGTGCGCGTGGTCACGACGCCACCTCCATCGCGTGGCGTGGCTCCGTCGTACGTCCGCGGCGAGGCGCGGCTCGCACCGAACTCGCCAGCGCGTTCGCGCCACGCGTGAACGGGCCGGAGCCAACGAGGCGGCCGTCCCAGATCGCGTCGGTGACGCGGCGGTCTTCAGCGAGGAACACGACGTCGACCGGCGGGAGCGAACGAGTCAGCTCGTCGAAGAGTTCGCCCCGCCGGAAACGCGCGATCGGTGCCCGGTTCACCGCGACGATCAGCGTCGCATCCGGTGCGAGCGAACGGGCTTGCACCACCCACGACAAGAAGCGCGCCACGCCGACCGGTGTCGCCGCGCACACACCGACCACGACGTCTGCCTCGACCGCGAGCGCACGTGCGACGGCGAAGCGACCACGCGGCGGACCACCGACGTCCTCGAGTGCTCCGATCCCGTCCGCGATCACGAAGTCCGTGTCGTCCGCGATGCGCTGTACGAGCCGCGCGACTTCCCCCGGCCGCACGTGCACCCATGCCGACGGATTCGGAAGACCGGCCAGCACCCGCAGCGCACCGCTGCGATCGGTCGTCAGCGAGTCGAGGAACTCACCACGCGCGTGTTCGACGGCATCGATCGCGGTCCGAAGATTCGGCTCGATCGGCAGCCCCAACCGCGCGGCGATGGCCGGCGCAACATCGTCGGCGTCGATCAGCACACCGCCGACGGACGCTGCGAGCTGTACCGCGACCTCCGTGCGCCCGACGCCGGGTGGCCCGCCGATGGTGATCGACGCGCCCACGTCGCGGCCGACGCGATCCCGATCGGGTCTGGTCGTGCGACCTCAGTGCGTCGCACGCGCAGGGTCTGCATCGCCGCGACGAACGCGCGCGGTCCGAGGTCCGATTCGATCACCTCGTCGACGCCGACCGCGACGAGATGGGCACGGGCTGACGGCTCCTCCCGGTCGCAAACACCGAGCACCGCGCGCCCACGCCCGTGGAGATCGGCGACGAACGCGTGCGTCAACGCGGGCCAGCGATGGCTCACGACGAGCACGTCGTACTCCTCCTCGAGCGCGATCTCCGGCTCCACGACGATCTGCCGGACCCGGGCGCCGCCGTGGTCCGTCAGGTGCCGGTGCAGTTCCTCGACCCACGCGTCCGGCGTGAACACCGAGCGCGACTTCCGGCTCACCCACCGTCGCCCACCTTGGCGTTCGATTCCCGCGCATCCGGCGCGGTCGCGGCCCCGGTGGAGCGCACCAGCGTGACGGTGCCGCCCTCCAGGGCCGCGGCCAGACGTACGGCCTCATCAGCGTCGACCGCGAGGGTCACCGTGAGCTCGTCCGGTGCGCCGAGCGGACCACCGCTGGCACCGTCGATGTCGAGCACTTCTACGTCGGTCATCACGTACCCGGCCTGCGAACCATCGTGCTGCACCGCGAGCACGTCGACGCGGTCGCCCGTGTCGAGCGCGCCGCCCATTGCGCGTGCCTTGGCCAGCGGGAAGCTCATCGAGCGCGATGCCGCGCCGGCCTCACGCGGTCGAACCGCGCCCCGCGTCACGAGCGCGCCCTTCGCAATCGGGGCGGTCGCGACGCGACCCGTCAACACGTCGATGTCGTCGGGTGCATACGTCGACGCGAGCACGCTGCTGCTCGCGTCGATGCGATCGACGCGCACGGAGTGCGCATCGATCACCGCACCAGGAACAAGATCCTTTGCCGCGACGAGGATCTGCCGCCGGTCGTCGGCGCCGCGCAGGACGCTCAACGTGAGGACCACGCCCAACAAGCCGGCGACGATCATCACGACGTGGCCGGTCGACAACCGTGTCGCCAACCCGCGCCGCGCCGATTTCGGAATTGCCACTGCATCCATGCCCACGCGCTCCGCCCTTTCCGCTCCGTGGAAGCGGGGCATGGAAGCAGATCCGAGCCACCGACCAAGAACTGGAGGCACCGCACCGGACTGCGACAGATCACCTGAACGTGTGTGAGGCCGCGCTACGGTGCCCGGGTGACCGAGCCGGCCGACGCGCCCGCGACACCTTCCCCTGCCGCTCCGTTCGTCAGCACCGAGGCGTACCCCCCGATCCTGACGACCGCGCAGGCGGCCGAGCTGCTCCACGTCCACGTCGAGTACTTGCGCAAGATGGTGCGGGAAGACCGCATCCCCGCGCACCGTTTCCCCGGCGGCCGCGAGATCCGGTTCGTGCGCGACGAGCTCATCGCGTGGGTCCGCGACCAGCCCGGCCACGACCGCTCGCCGAGCGCGGAAGAGCGCGCCGAGACCTGACGCGGTCGAGGCGCTTCTCCGGAACTCTCCCGGTCTTACCGGGCTTCAGCGGCCGGCGCCCCTAACGTCTCCGCCGTGCGGAACCTCGTTGGGAAGGTCGCCGTCATCACCGGCGGCAACTCGGGCATCGGCCTCGAGACGGCGGTCGCGCTCGCCCGCGACGGCGCGCGCGTCGTCATCACGGCACGAAACCCGGAGCGCGGCGCGACGGCACTCGCCGACATCGAGGCACGGAGCGGCGGCGACGCCGAGGTGATGGCGCTCGACCTCACCTCGTTCGCTTCGGTGCGCGAGTTCGCGAGTGCGTTCGCGGACTCGCACGATCGGCTCGACATCCTCGTGAACAACGCCGGCGTCATCCTCAAGCAACGGCACGTGACGGAGGACGGCCACGAAACCCAGTTCCAGACCAACCACCTGGGCCACTTCCTGCTCACGAATCTGCTCCGCGAGCAGCTCGTCGCGAGCGCGCCGGCCCGGGTCGTCGTGGTCGCGTCCGACGCACATCGCTTCGCACCCGGTGGCCTGAAGTTCGACGACCTCGAGTCGACCCGCAAGTACCGCGCGTTCCGCACGTACGGCCGCACGAAGTTGATGAACATCCTCTTCACGCGCGAGCTCGCGCGGCGGCTCGACGGCGCGGGCGTGACCGCCAACGCAGTGCATCCTGGCTTCGTCGCCAGCCGGTTCTCGCGCGACGGCGACACCGGCTTCATGGGCAACGTCGGCATGGTGCTCGGGCGCCCGTTCGCCGCGCTCGCCCGAGATCGGCGCCCAGACGTCGATCTACGTCGCGTCGTCGCCCCAGCTCGATGGTGTTACGGGCCAGTACTTCGCCAAGTCGGCGTTGGCCAAGCCCGCGGCGACGGCTCGTGACGACGAAGTCGCAGCGCGCTTGTGGGACGTCAGCGCGGCGATGGTCGGCGTCGCGTCCTGAAGGTCAGTCGGGCGCGGGGCACACCCAGCCCACGCTCGCGAGCGGCACCGCGATCTCGGTATCGGGCATCGTGAGCACCACGTGGTCGGCGCCGACGCGCAATCGACCCGCGCGCCCGTCCGGATCGGCCGCGGTCCCGATCAGTACCCGCACATCGTGTTCGCGCACGAGGAGTGCGGCGCGGAAGGAGCCACCGACCGCATCGGAGCCGCGGTGTCCGCCCTCTCGCGCGGGCGAAGTCACCGCGTACTCGAACGCGACGCTCGGCGCGAGGTGCACATCGATCCGTCCCGACGCGGTGCGCAGTGCGAGCACGTCGTCGCCGACTTCTTCGACGAACCCGACGAGGCGCCGGCCGAGCACGGTGACGGTCACGCCATCGCCGCGATGCATGTGCGCGCGCAGGCGGTCGACCAGCGTCTCACGGTGGTGCCAGTCCTCGGCCGCGTCGCGTGTCGCGGCCTCCTGCTCCTCGCGCCACGTCGCGCGCATCGCCGCGCTCGTGGCTCCGAGATCGGGATGCTGCGAGAGGTCGTCGTGCGAATTCACGCTCGCACGAGTGTAGGAACGCGACTCAGGCGAGGCCCAGGCGCACGGCCGCGTCCCGGCGGAAGCGGTTGGTCGAGTGCTCCGGGTCGGTGTCGAACCGCGGGATCACCTCGTCGCCGAACAGCTTCACCGACTGCTCGAGCAACTCGTGCGGGTACACCGAGCCCGACGGACCCATGATCAGCTGGTCCACGCCGACGTCTTCCCACTTCTGCAGGCCCTCGGCGCAGTCGTCCGGTGTGCCCACGATGCTGGCACCGGCGCGGAAGCCGGCGTCGATCTGCTCGAGCGTCGGGTCCGGGATCTCCTCCGGCCACTCGGGCACGAACGACGGCTTCGGGAACGTGTCGAGATAGTGGAACACGAGCGACTGCTGCCGTCCGTTCCCCGATCGGGTCATCCACTGCCGCGCTGCGTCGCGGTCCTCGAGGCACATGAAGCTCGTCGTGACCGCGATGTTGTCGTTGACGAAGTCGCCAACGGGCTCCGCGTTCACGATGTTCTTCTTGTAGAGCTCGATCAGCGGCGCCATCTTCTCCGGCGCACCGCCCGTGAAGCAGAGCACGCCGAGCCCCATCTGCGCGGCCTTCTCGAACGTGCTCGGGTTCCCGGCCGCGACCCACATCGGCGGGTGCGGCTTCACGTACGGCTTCGGCAGGACGTTGCGCTCGGGCATCGTGAAGAACTGACCGTCGTGCTCGTACTTCGTCTCGCGCCACATGCGCGGGATCTCGCGCATCGCTTCGTCGTACATGTCGCGCGTGATCTCGGGGTCCGTGATGCCGAAACCACCCATCTCGGTGGTGGACGAGCCGCGGCCGGTGCCGAACTCGAAGCGGCCGTTCGAGACGTGGTCCATCATCGCGACGCGCTCCGCGACGCGCGCCGGGTGGTTCACGGGCGGCGTCACGTTGATGATCCCGCTGCCCACGTGCAGCCGCTCGGTGCGCGCGAGCACCCAGGGCATCAGCACCTCGTTGGCGGAGATGTGGGAGTACTCCTCGAGGAAGTGGTGCTCGGTGAACCAGGCGTACTTCCAGTTGTGCTGATCGCCCACTTCGCACAGGCGCACTTCGCTCATCAGACGGTCGTGCTCGGCGTTGGCGTTCGCCGCCCGCAGGTCCTTGTGCACGAAGCCGCCGAGGAACAGGCCGAATTCCATGGATCACTCCCATGATCAACGCGTCAGGAAAATAGAACGTGTTCCAAAAACGATAACGGTCCCGCCCCCGCCTTGTCCAGTAGTGCCCTGCCCCAGCGTTCTTGCGTGACTTCACCCCCACCCGGAGTGGGGAAATCCACGCAGGTTCGGGCCGGGCAGGGTTACGCTCGCACCCCCACCCGGGCCCCTCCTTTGGGCTTGCCCGGGTCTCGACGCGCGTCCGGAGCACCCGCGCATGGCCTATCTCGCGCTCGCCCGAGCCGGTTTCCGACGGTGGTCCTCCTACCGCGCGGCCACGGTCGCGGGCGTGCTGACGAACACCGCCTTCGGGTTCCTCCGCGTCGCCATCCTGTTCGCCGCGCTCCGCGCCGGTGGCGCGATCGGCGGCTACACCCCCGACCAGGCCGCCACCTACACGTGGCTGACACAAGCGCTGATCATGACGATCGCGATGTGGAATTGGGTCGACCTCGCAACCCGCATCCAGACCGGCGACATCGTCACCGACCTCCAGCGCCCGATCGACCTGCAGGGCGCGTACCTCGCCGAAGACCTCGGACGTGCCGGCTACCAACTGCTCGCGCGCGGGTTGCCGCCGTTCGTGATCGGCGCGCTCTTCTACACGCTCGTCATCCCCGCGTCGTTCGGGCAGTGGTGCGCGTTCGCGGTGAGCCTCACGCTCGCGGTCGTCGTCAGCTTCGCGATGCGCTTCATCGTCAACCTGCTCGCGTTCTGGGTGCTCGATTGGCGCGGGCTGCTCACGCTCTCGAGCGCGTTCACGACCGTCGCGTCCGGCTTCGCGATCCCGATCGCGTTCTTCCCCGCATGGGCGGGGAAGCTCTTCATCGTCCTCCCGTGGGCATCGATGATCCAGATCCCGATCGACGTGTTCATGGGCCGCCGGGCCGGCGCGTCACTCGGGAGCGGACTCGCGTTGCAACTCGGGTGGGCGATCACGTTGTTGGCCGCCGGACGCGTCCTCCTCGCGAACGCGGCGCGCCGCGTCGTGGTGCAGGGCGGCTGACGTGCAGATGCAGACCGTGTACCAGACGAAAACGCAGCTGCAGGACGGCTTCACGATGTGGCGCAAGCTCGTCGGCGCGCGCGTACGCGGGCAGCTCCAGTACCGCACCTCGTTCGCGCTGAACACGACCGCGGCGTTCCTGTTGACCTTCACCGACTTCATCGTCGTGCTCGCGCTGTTCTCGCACTTCACCGCGTTGGAGGGTTGGAGCCTCCAGGAGGTCGCGCTGCTCTACGGCATCAGCGGTCTCGGTATCGCGATCGCCGACATGCTCATCGGCCACATCGACATGATCAACCTCGACATCCGGTCCGGGCAGTTCGACGTGGTGTTGCTGCGACCCGTGAGCACGCTGTTGCAAGTGATGGCGTCCGACCTTGCACTGCGCCGCCTGGGCCGCATCGCGCAGGCCGCGGCGGTGCTCGTGTACGCGCTCGCGGTCGCCGACATCCAGTGGAACCCGCTGCGCGTCGTCCTGCTTCCCGTCGGCATCGTGTGCGGCGCGCTCATCTTCGGCGCGACGTTCGTCCTCGGCGGGTGCCTCACGTTCTGGACGATCGGGAGCGCGGAGGTCGCGAACACGTTCACGTACGGCGGCAACATGATGACCTCGTACCCGCTCAACATCTTCGGACCGTGGCTCCGGCGCCTCCTCGCATTCGCGGTGCCGCTCGCGTTCGTCACGTACTTCCCCGGCCTCTACCTCCTCGACAAGCCCGATCCACTCGGCTTCCCGACCGCGTTCCAGTTCCTCGCGCCCGTCGCCGCGCTCGCGTTCGCCTCCCTGACCGGATTCGCGTGGCGGAGCTCCGTGCGCCACTACCGGAGCACGGGTTCATGATCCGCGTCGAGCATGTCTCGAAGACCTTCGCGGTGTGGCGGCGCGCCGGACGCGTGCGCCGCGAACGCGTGATCGTCGACGCGGTCGACGATGTGTCATTCAGCGTCGACGCGGGCGAGATGCTCGGCTACGTCGGCCCCAACGGCGCGGGGAAGAGCACGACGATCAAGATGCTCACCGGCGTCCTCGTGCCGACCGCCGGCGACGTGCGCGTCGCCGGACTGGTGCCGTCGCGCGACCGCGTCACGCTCGCGCGCCGCATCGGTGTTGTCTTCGGGCAGCGCTCGCTGCTGTGGTGGGACCTGCCGCTCGCCGACTCGTTCGACCTGCTCCGCCACGTCTACAAGGTCGACAGCCACGCGCACCGGGCCCGGCTCGACGAGTGCATCGAGCTGCTGCAGCTCGACGAGTTCATCAGCACGCCCGTCCGCCAACTCTCGCTCGGCCAGCGCATGCGCGGTGAGCTCACCGCGGCGTTGCTCCACAACCCCGAGCTGCTCTTCCTCGACGAGCCGACCGTCGGCCTCGACGTCGTCAGCAAGGACCGCGTCCGCACGTTCCTCGCGGATCTCAACGCCCGCCACGGCACCACTGTGCTGCTCACGACCCACGACCTCGACGACATCGAGCGGCTGTGTTCCCGGCTGCTGATCATCGACCACGGGCACGTGATCTACGACGGCGGCCTCGACGCGCTGCGCGACAAGTACGGCACCGAGCGCACCCTGGTCATCGACCTCGCCGAATCGGCCGCGCCCATCGCTGTGGCCGCGGCGGAGGTCGTGAAGGTCGACGGCCCGCGCCAGTGGCTGCGCTTCCGCCGCGACGACACGACCGCGGCCGAGCTCATCGCCGACATCGCCGCCCGCTACCCCTTGCGCGACCTCACGCTCGAAGAACCCGCGATCGAGGACATCGTCCGCCGGATCTACGTCGAAGGCCTCTAGGGCTGCCGGGAAACCGCGAAACCGGCGGCGAGGACGGCCCGCGACCGCGACCACGGCGATCGCCGCTGCGTCGTGTTGTTCGAGGCCGTCCTTCCCCAGCCAGACATCGAATCGGGTGGCGCCGAACGCACGGATCAGCGCGACGCGCACGTCCTCCACGGTGGCCTCGGGCTCGGAGGGATCGGCCGAGCATTGGTCCCCATCTCTGACGAGTCCATCTTGGCGCCCTACCACGGCTCGCCCGACGATCCCCCGTTGCCGTCTCACCCCAGCACTACGGTCGCCAGCATGACCATCCTCCCCGTCGGACGGGTGCTGGGGACCGAGGACGCGACGCCGCTGACCTTCTGGGTCGCGCTCGCCGCGGACCAGTACCTGCAGCTCGACGACGTCGTCGTCTGTGAGCGCACGGTGCCCGGCCGGGAGGATCCGATCCGACTCTCGGGGGTCGTCACCCAGGTGCGAGCTCGCCACGAGGGCGCCCGGTTCGACTCGGACGTCTTCCTCATCACCGACGGGTTGTTGCCGGCGGAGGCGATCGAGGCCGCGGAGGTCACGACCACGCGCGTCGAGCCGGAGGTGTACGTGCCGCCCCGGCCCGGGGCGGAGGTCCAGCGGGCGACCGGCGCGCGCCGCGACCAGGCGCTGTTCTTCGACCGCATGGAGCGCAAGCTGCCGATCGGTCTCGGCCGGGACGGCACCATGCTCGTCGCCAACCTCGACTTCATCGACGGCACCCGCGGCGCGCACGTCAACATCTCCGGCATCTCCGGAGTCGCGACCAAGACCACGTACGCGACCTTCCTCCTGTACTCGTTGTTCAACTCCGGTGTGCTCGGTGAGGACGCGACCAACACGCACGCGCTCATCTTCAACGTGAAGGGCGAAGACCTCCTCTTCCTGGACCACGACAACGCGCAGCTCGACGAAGAGCAGCGGGATCGTTACCGGACCTTGGGATTGGTGCCCGGCGCGTTCAAGTCGGTCGGCGTGTTCGCACCTCCCCGGAAGGGCGACCGTGACGCCAAGCCGGACGTCGCCAACCGCACGCAGGGCGTGCACAGCTTCTATTGGACGATCGCCGAGTTCGTCGAGGACGACCTGCTCCCGTTCGCGTTCGCCGACGCCGAGGACGATCGCCAGCAGTACACGATGGTCGTGCACAACGTCGGCGCGGCCCTGAAGCGCTACGGCGACAAGGGCGAAGACGGCGCGTGGCGGATCGAAGGGCTGACGTTGCGTACCTACCACGACCTCGTCGACTTCATCGTCGCCAAGGTCACTGACGAGCTGGAGCGGAACGTGTGGGCCGGCGCCGCCACCGGCATGGGAACCGTCAATGCGTTCGTGCGCCGTTTGCTGAGCTCGCAACGTTCGCTGGAGCGCCTCGTCCGCGCCGACGTCCCCGAGCGCGCGCAGCATCGCATCGAGACCGACGACACGCAGGTGACCGTCGTCGACCTGCACAACCTCCCGGACCGCGCCAAGCGGTTCGTCGTCGGCGTCACATTGCGGCGCGCGTTCGACCGCAAGGAGCAGACCGGCACCGCCAAGCCGTTGCTGTTCGTCGTCCTCGACGAGTTGAACAAGTACGCACCGCGCGACGGCGAGTCGCCGATCAAGGAGATCCTCCTCGACGTCGCCGAGCGCGGCCGTTCGCTCGGCATCGTGCTGATCGGTGCGCAGCAGACGGCGAGCGAGGTCGAGCGGCGCATCATCGGCAACTCGTCGATCCGCGTCGTCGGCCGTCTCGATCCGGCCGAGGCGACGCGGCCCGAGTACGGCTTCTTGCCGACCACGCACCAGAAGCGGGCGACAATCGCCAAGCCCGGGACCATGTTCGTGATGCAGCCGGAGATCCCGGTGCCGCTCGTCGCGGAGTTCCCGTTCCCGGCCTGGGCGACCCGACCGTCGGAGCGGGGCGCGGTGA
This sequence comes from uncultured Actinomycetes bacterium, assembly GCA_963740835.1. Taxonomy (GTDB): domain Bacteria; phylum Actinomycetota; class Acidimicrobiia; order IMCC26256; family PALSA-610; genus CAVUFH01. The sequence goes on from CAVUFH010000001.1 coordinate 114,844, forward strand.
ACCCTTCCGCGACCGGTGCCGCGGCCATCCCGGACGATCCCTACGCCGGCCTCCCGGGCACGTGAGGATCCTCCACACCTCGGACTGGCACGTCGGCAAGACGCTGCGCGGCGCCTCCCGACTCGACGAGCACCGCGCTGTGCTCGCGGAGATCGCGGGCATCGCCGCCGCCGAAGCGGTCGACCTCGTGCTCGTCACCGGCGACCTCTTCGAATCGGCCGCGCCGCCGCCGGAAGCGCAGCAGGTCGTGTGGGAGGCGCTGCTGGCACTGCGCGGCACCGGCGCGCGCGTCGTCGCCATCGGCGGCAACCACGACAACCAGTACTCGCTCGATGCGCTGGCGCCCGTCTTCGGTGCGGCGGGCATCACGTTGCTCGGCCACGCGACCCGGCCCGAGCAGGGCGGGGTCATCACGGTCGAAGCGAACGGCGAGACCGCGACGCTCGTGCTGCTGCCGTTCGTGTCGCAGCGGTTCGCGATCCGGGCCGAGCAGATGCTCGAGCTCGACGCAGCCGACGCGTCCGGCTTCTACACCGAACGCATGCGGTTGCTCATCGCCGCGCTCGCCGAAGGGTTCCGCCCGGACACGATCAACATCGTCGCCGCGCACTGCTTCGTGCGCGGCGGCACGCTCGGCGGCGGCGAGCGCGACGCGCAGACGATCTTCGACTACGGCATCGAGGCGCTCCACTTCCCCAAGAACGCCAACTACATCGCGCTCGGGCACCTGCACCGCACGCAACGCATGCCCGCGTCCGCGCCCGCGTGGTACGCCGGTTCACCGATCCAGGTCGACTTCGGCGAGGAACACGACACGAAGCACGTGCTCGTCGTCCAAGCCGCGGCCGGGGTCCCGGCGCAGGTCGAGGTGCGTGAGCTGACCACTCCCTGGACGCTGCGCACGGTCCGCGGCACGCTCGAGGAGCTACGCGCCGCCGCCGACACCGTGGGAGACGCCTGGTTGCGGGTCGTCGTGCGGGGTTCGACACGAGCCGGACTCGCCGACGAAGTGCGCACCTTGCTGCCACGCGCGGTCGACATCCGCATTGACCGCGACTCCGACCCGTCGCCCGAGGCTGACCAACGCCCGCAGCGCCGCGGCCGCAGCCCCCGCGACCTGTTCACGGAGTACCTGACCGGCGAGGGCGTCGACGACGCGCGAGTGGTCCACCTGTTCGAACGGCTGTACGACGACACGATCGCGGAAGCCGCGCGCTGATGCGTCCGCTGACACTCCACGCGGAGGGCTTCGGCGTGTTCCGTGACGCCGTCGACATCGACTTCGACGGCGTCGACTACTTCGCGCTGGTCGGACCCACCGGCGCGGGCAAGTCGACCGTGATCGACGCGCTGTGCTTCGCGCTCTACGGAAGCGTGCCCCGTTACGGCGACGAGCGGCAGGTCGCGCGCGTCGTCAGCATCGGCAAGCAGGAAGCCAAGGTCTCACTCGGCTTCACAGTCGGCGAACAGCAGTACCGCGCCACCCGAGTCGTGCGCATTCGCAACGGCAAGGCGAGCACGCCCGAAGCCCTCCTCGAACGCATCGAGGCCGAGGGCCCCGCAACCGTCCTCGCCGGCAGTGCGCGCGAGCTGAAGCCCGCGGTCGAACGGCTCCTCGGCCTCCCGTTCGCGCACTTCACCAAATGCGTCGTGCTGCCGCAGGGCGAGTTCGCCCGCTTCCTGCACGACGAACCGGCCAAGCGCCGGGACCTGCTCACGAAGCTCCTGGACTTCGAGGTCTACGACCGCATCGGTGCGCTGGCCCGGCAGCGGGCCGCAGGCGCGAAGTCGGCGGTCGAGATCCACGAGCGGCAGCTCGCCGCGTTCGCCGGCGCGACCGAGGAAGCGCGTGCCGCGGCCGAAATGCGGCGGGGCGAGCTGCTCGAACTGCACCACGCGCTCGACATCGCCCGGCCCGAGGAACAACGACTGATCGCCGCGATCGCCGAGGCCGACGCGCACGCGCGCACCGCGTCAACGCTCGCGGCCGAGCTCGATCAGGTCCGGGTGCCGCGCGCGGTCACACAGCTCACCGAGAAGCTCGACGGCGCGCTGGTCGCAGCCCGCGCCGCGACCGAAGCAGTCACGACCGCGCAGCGCGCGCTCGCTGCCCTCGACGCCGAGGTCGAGTCCCTTCCGGACCGCGCCGACCTCGCGCGTGCCCGGGACGCGCACGTCGCGGTCACCACGCTCGGCCCCGCCCTCGAAGAGGCGCGCGCCACCGAGCTCGCAGCCGCCGCCGATGCCGAACGCGTCGCCGGCCTCGCACGGCGCGCCGAGGCGCATCTTGGCGACCTCCAGGAGCGGCTCGCCGCGGTGCGCGATGCGCACGCGGTCCACGCGTTGGCCGCGCATCTCGTTGCGGGCGAGCCGTGCCCGGTGTGCCACCAGACCGTCACCGACATCCCCAAGCGGAAGCGCCCGGCTGCGCTCACCAGGATCGAGAACGAGATCAAGGAGGGACGCCGGATCGCAGCCGGCGCCCGTGAGGCCGTCGAGCAGGCCACCCACGCCCACGCGGAGGCGGCCGCGGCCCGCAAGCAACTCGAGGACCAGCTCACGGCCCAGCGGGCTCTCACCGACGCGTTCCCAGACTCGCCGACCATCACGGGCGCGCTCGCGCACATCGATGCGACACTTGCCGCGCACCACGAGGCTCGGGTGCGCGAGCGGGAAGCGCGCGCCGTCGAAACCAAGGCCGCGTCGCGCCGGGCGGAAGCCGACACCCAGCTCGACGCACTGCGTTCAGAGCTGCGGCAGCAGCGCGACCGCTTCGTGCGGGCCGGCCTCGCGCCGCCGGAAATCGCGGACGACCTCGCCGCCGCGTGGAGCGCGTTCTCTGAGTGGTCCGCAACCGCGCGGGCCGATCAGCGGTCTGCCGCGAGCGCGGCGGCGAAGGCGCTCGAACAGGCGCGCGCGGACCGCGCCGTGGCATTCGGCGCCCTGTTCGAACAGGCCCGCGCGCTGCGCGTCGACACGCGCGCCAAGGACCTCGCCGCGTTCCGCGACGACGTGCTCGAGCACGGGCGCGACGCCCGCAACGAGCTGCAACGCATCGACGACGCGCTCGAACAGTCCCGCAAGGTCGCCGAGGAGCTGGGCGCCGCGCGCGAGGAGCACGAAGTCGCGGATCTCCTCGGTTCGCGCTTGCGCTCCGACCGGTTCGAGAAGTGGCTGCTCGTGGAAGCACTCGACATCCTCGTGGAGGCGGCTTCCGCGAACCTCGAAGCGCTGTCGTCCGGCCAGTACTCGCTGCGATCCGGCGGCGACGACGAGTTCGTCGTGGTCGACCACCGCAACGCGGACGAGACCCGGTCGGTGCGCACGCTCTCGGGCGGCGAGACGTTCCAAGCGTCGCTCGCGCTCGCGCTCGCGTTGAGCGATCAACTCGCGGAGCTCTCGGCCGCGGGTGGCATCAAGCTCGACGCCATCTTCCTCGACGAAGGCTTTGGCTCCCTCGACGCCGACACGCTCGAAACCGTCGCGAGCACGATCGAGTCGCTCAGCTCCTCGGGCCGCATGGTCGGCATCGTCACGCACGTGCCCGCCCTGGCGGAGCGCGTCCCCGTCCGCTACCGCGTCACTCGCACCGATCGCGGCGCGCACGTCGATCGAGAAGACGGATGACGCACCTCCGCGAAGTCGCCCGTCGTTCCGGACAATCAGGAGGGCAGCACCATCAAGTTCACGGTTGATCCGTGGGATCCCTCGTACGGCGCGAGCCTCGAATCGGAGCTGCTCGTCGCCGAACAGGAGCCGGACGTCGAGATCGAAGTCGGCGCGGCCGCGTGGGCGCCCGTCCGCCCGCCGGCCGAAACGCGCGCGCCCGACACGGTCGTGTTCGTCGACGGCGTACGCCGCCTGGAAGCGCGGGCGTGGATCGACACCGCCGAGGATGACGCGGTACCGGGGATCTTCGCGTCCTACGCGGCGGGCGCGGTCCGGTGCAGCGGCACCGCGACGCTCGAGGATGTGCAGGTCGGGCGGGGATTGTTCGCGCCCGCACCCGGCCTCGACGACGTCGTGACCCGCCACGGCACGTTCGCCGCGTGCAAGACCAAGGACGCCGCGCCCGAGTCCATCAACTATGCGGTGCACGAGCGCATGACCGAGTGCGAAGTGCGCATCGCGGAAGCCGCGCGCCGGTCCGGCGAGGAGCTCATCGTGCTCGACGGACCGCTGCGCAAAGGCCAGCACATCCGCGACGCGATCGGCTTCGTGAAGACACACCACGTCCGCTATCTCCCCGAGCACCTGAACCCGGTCGTCGGCGCGCTCGCCGCGGGCGAACGGACCCCGCTGTTCCGAATCGATGCCCGGCCGTTCAGCCGAACCACCTGGTACGTGCGGCTCCCGGGGCCGGCGGGTGGCCCGTGGGCGGGCGTCGTGCGCTGCGAAGCGAGCGGCACGCTGCCGCTCGGCGCACTCGTCGGACTCGCCGACACCGTGACCGTCGCGCTCCCCCGGTTCGCATCGGTCGCCCACAAGGACCCCCGCGCACCCCAGAACCTGGCTCCCATCGGGGCGCTCGAGCGGCTGCTGCGCCACCGACTCGGCGATGCGCAGGTGTGTTATCGCGCGCTCCGTGCCGCGAGCGGCACGCGCGCGGTTTCGTCGGCTTGACAGATCGGGAAGACTCGCGCGGACGCTGCTCGAGCTGTTGATCGAAAGGGCTGCCGTGATCGACCAAGCCATTCCCCCCACCGTGAGCGAAACCGCCGAAGACCTGCTCGAGATCGCCAAGGACGCGATCGACGGTGTGCGCGACTGGGCGAGCGACACGGCGGAACGCGCAAGGGACGCGGTGACACCGCCCAAGAAGAAGCGCTCGAAGCTGCCGTTGTTGCTCGTGCTGCTGGGCCTGGGTGCGCTGGCGTTCTACGTCCTGCGCAAGCGCGGCGAGGGCGCCGACACGCTGATCGCCGGTGACTTCGATTCCGGCCCCGACGAGGACCGCGTCGCCACCAACGGCGAGCGCGCCCCGCTCTCGACGCCGGGGACCTGACGCCACCGAAACCGGACCGAATCGCCCGCCGAATTCGTCCCCACAACTCATCGGGCACATACGCACGGTCATCGGGTGACATCCGAACGGCGCCGCGACGCGGCGCCGTTCTCGTTCGCGGTCGTCGAGGCGGCGACGGGAATCGAACCCGTGTAAAAGGTTTTGCAGACCTCTGCCTGAGCCACTCGGCTACGCCGCCAGAGCAGATGAGCGTACCCTGCGACCCGACCAACGGGAGCGGAGATGACGATTCGACTGCTGGGAGTGGGCGCGGCCGCGCCGCGCCGGCGGCTGGCCGCGGCTGACGTCGCGGCCGCCTGGGGACGCAAAGGTGGGCGCGGCACCGCGGCGGTGTGTCCGCCCGACGAGGACATGCTGACGCTCGCCTGGGAGGCCGCGACCGCCGCCATCGACGCGGCCGGCATCGACGCCGCCCACGTCGACGCGCGTCTTCTGGGGCACGTCCCGGCCGCCGTTCTCGGACGGCCCGAGCCTCGCGATCCTCGCCGCCGCGCTCGGCTGCTCCAACCACGTCGGTGGCACGCTCGCGTCCGGGTCGACCCACGCGGGCATGGATGCGTTGACAGCCGCGGCCGACGCCGTCGGCGCGGGTTCGGCGCAAGTCGCGCTCGTGATCGCGTCCGACGCCCGCCGGCCCGGCCCCGGCACCGGGTACGAACCGCGTTGCGGCGCCGGCGCCGCCGCGATCGTGCTCGCGGCGACAGGCGGTACCGCCACGATCGGCGCACACGTCACGCGCAGCCGCCCGTTCCTCGACCGCTACCGCGGCGACGGCGAGGACGACGTGCGCGACCTCTACGACCCGCGTCTGTTCCGCGAAGAGATCTTCCTCCCGATCGTCGCGGAGGTGACCACCGCGCTCGCGTCATTCGACGTGCGCACGTGGTCGCTCCCCGACCCGGATGGCCGCCTCGGCGCGACCATCGCGAAGCTGGTGGGAGGTGGCGCGCCCGCGTCGACCGCGGTGTACGCCGCGGTCGGCGACACCGGGGCCGCGGCGCCGTTGCTCGGTGCGATCGGCGCGCTCGACGCACCCGGCCTCGTCGCGATCATCGGCACGGGCGGGGGTCGCACCTCGGGCGTGATGATCGACGTCGAGACGCCGGTGCCCGGGGCCGCGCGCGTGATGGATGCACTCGAGCCCGGCGCGCCGATGACGTACACCGACGCGCTGCGGTCACGCGGCCAACTCGAAGCATCCGGCGAAACGATCCCGATGGGCGTGCCGCCGGAGAGCGCGATGTTCGTGCGCGGCGCCGACGAGATGCTCGGCCTCCTCGGTGGTCGTTGCGTCGACTGCGGCACGATCAGCACGCCGCCGTCGATCCATCCCACGTGCATCGCGTGCGGCGGGCCGAAGCTGGAGCCGGTCGCGGTTGCTCGGCGCGGTCAGGTGCACACCTACGTCATCAACCACACGATGCCCGCCCCGTTCGTCGCGCCGCTCCCGATCGCGGTGCTCGACATGGAGGACGGTGCCCGGTTGATGCTGCAAGTCATCGGCGACGGCAGCGACGTCGAGATCGGCACCCTCGTCGACCTCGTCCTCCGGAAGTACGCGCACGAGCGCGGTGTCCCCGTCTACGGCTTCAAGGCGCGCGCACGAAAGGGAGTCTCGGAGTGAGCAGCTGGAACAAGGTTGCGGTTGTCGGCGCCGGCCTCATCAAGATGGGCGAGCTGTTCGAGCAGAGCTACGAACAAATGGCCGCGGGTGCGTTCGACGCGGCGGTGCAGAGCGTCGACAAGGGCTTCGACCCGTCGCAGGTCGAGGCCGCGTTCGTCGCGACCCAGCGGGGCACGCTGTGGGGGCAGGAAGGCATCGGCGGCAACACGATCCCGACCGCGATCGGCCTCGTCGGCATCCCGTGCACCCGCATCGAGAACGCGTGCCCGTCGGGATCGGACGCATTCCGTGTCGGCGCAATGGCCGTGGCGAGCGGCGTTCACGACGTCGTGCTCGTCATCGGCGTCGAGAAGATGCGTGACAAGTCGAGCGAGGAAGGTCTGCTCTCCCGTGCCGCGGCTGGTCACCCGATCTTCACGCGCGGCGAGACCGCCCCCGTGCTCTTCGCTCCGTTCGCCACTCGGCACATGCACGAGTTCGGCACGACCCGCGAGATGCTCGCGTCGGTGGCGGTGAAGAACCACTACAACGGCGCACGCGATCCCTACGCACACTTCCAGAACGAGGTCACGATCGAGGACGTGCTCGCGTCGGCGCCGGTGTGCCACCCGCTGCACCTGCTGGATTGCTGCCCGCAGACCGACGGCGCGGCCGCCATCCTCCTCGTGAACCCCGATCGCGTCCGCGAGTTCACGGACAAGCCGGTATACGTCGCCGGATTCGGCGTCGCCACCGACCACCCCTACCTGCACGAGAAGGACAGCTTCACCGAGATCAAGGCGACGCGCCTCGCCGCCGCGCGCGCGTACGCGATGGCCGGCATCGAACCGGCGCAGGTCGACTCCGCGGAGGTGCACGACTGCTTCACGATCACCGAGATCCTCGACATCGAGGATCTCGGGTTCTTCGAGAAGGGTGACGGCGGCCGGGCCAGCCTCGAAGGGGAAACGACACTGACCGGCCGGATCCCGGTCAACACCTCCGGGGGCCTGCTCGCCAAGGGTCACCCGATCGGCGCGACCGGCGTCGCGCAGCTCACCGAGTGCTGGTGGCAGCTCCGCGGTGACGCCGGCGACCGCCAGGTCGAGATGCGCAACGGCTTCGCGCTCCAGCACAACGCGGGTGGGCGGGGCTCGGGTGTATCGGTCGTGAACATCCTCACGACGAACGAGAACTGAGCGAACCGCCGATGTTGCAGGTGGAGACCACGGAACTCGGCGTGGGCCGCATCGTTCTGGACCGGCCCGACGCGCGCAACGCGCTGACGATCGAGATGCGCGACGGCATCATCGACGCGGTGCGTACGTTCCGCGCCGACCCTGCCGTGCGCGCGGTGCTCGTCACCGGCACCGGCGACGCGTTCTGCGCGGGCATGGACCTCAGCGCGTCGACGGTGGCCCAGGCCGGCAAGCCAGGGTTTGCGACTCGGTCGACGTCGGAGGCGTTGCGGGCGGGCGTGCAGACGTTCATCCGCGAACTGTGGGAGCTCGACAAGCCGACCGTCGCCGCGGTCAACGGTCCCGCGATCGGGCCCGGCGCCCACCTGGCCCTCGCGTGCGACTTCGTCCTCGTGCACCCGAAGACGCGCTTCATGTGGACGTTCCCCAAGTGGGGCCTCGTCGTCGACGCGGGTGGCGCGTACCTGCTGCCCCGCCTCGTCGGCATGGCGCGCGCGAAGGCGATGGTGATGCTCGGCGAGACGGCGACCGGTGCGGAAGCGGTCGAGCTCGGCCTCGCGTACCAGTGCGTGGAGCACGCGAGCACGCTGCTCGGCACCGCCGAAGCCCTCGCCGATCGCCTCGCGGCCGGCCCGACGCGATCGCTCGGCCTCTCGAAGCGGCTGCTGAACGCCTCGTTCGAGCACGGGCTCGCCGACTCGCTCGAGCTCGAAGGCCACTTCCAGGCGCTGGCGACGTCGTCCCCCGACCTGGTGGAAGGGATGGCTGCGTTCAAGGAGAAGCGAGACGCTCGCTTCGACGGCAAGTGAGCGCGCCCCGCGTCCAACGCCTCGCCGCGTACGTCGTGTGCCTCGACGGTGACGACCGCTTGCTGCTGTCACGCCTCACCAAGGTGACAACGCGCGCGGGCGCGTGGACGTTGCCCGGCGGCGGCGTCGAGTTCGGCGAGCACCCGGAGGCCGCCGCGATACGCGAACTGCACGAGGAGACCGGGCTCACGGGCCGGCTCCGCGAACTGCTCTGCGTCGACTCGGCCGCAGGCATCGTCCGCGACGACGAAGGTGCGGAGATCGACCTGCACCGTATCCGCTTGATCTACCGTGCCGAGGCCGAACCCGGAGAGCTGCGCGCCGAGATCGGTGGCAGCAGCGACCTCGCGCAGTGGTTCAGGCGGGACGAGGTGAAGTCCATCGAACTCGTCGACGTGGGCGCGCTCGGCGCGCGGCTCGCGTGGAAGTGACGCGCATCCCGATCAAGTACGGCCGGCTCAAGTGGTTGCTGACAATGATCGGCGTGCCGGCCGGTTCGGCGTACCTCGAGCGGCGCGGCGACGACATCGACGTCCGCATGGGCTGGGCGTTCCGGACCCGCCTGCGACGTGGCGACGTCGTCCGCACCAACCGCTACGGCCGTTCGATCAGCATCGGCGTCCATGGTTGGCGCGGTCGCTGGCTCGTCAACGGTGCGAGCGAACCGATCATCGGCCTCGAACTGCGCGAACCGGTGCGGGGCCGGGTACTCGGCTTCCCGGTGAGGCTGCACGAGCTCATCGTCAGTGTCGACGACCCTGATGCACTCCTTCGACTCGTCGGTGTCGCGTAGGCAAGACTGCCGAACCTCGTCGGACGATGATCCGAATTCGTCCGGCGTTCAGGCTCGTCCAGCGGATCAGGAGCACCTCGTGGGTTTGTTCGATGGGAAGGTCGCGATCGTCACCGGCGCCGGTCGGGGCATCGGTCGCAATCACGCACTGCTGCTCGCGAGCGAGGGCGCCGCGGTCGTCGTCAACGACCTCGGCGGCAGCTCCGGCGGCGAAGGTGCCGACGCGACACCCGCGCAGCAGGTCGTCGACGAGATCCTCGCGGCGGGTGGCCGAGCCGAGGCGAACTACGACAGCGTCTCCTCGTGGGCGGGCGCCGAGCGCATGGTGCAGCAGGCCGTCGATACGTTCGCCGGACTCGACGTGCTCATCAACAACGCGGGCATCCTCCGCGACAAGATGAGCTTCAACATGGACGAGGCCGAGTGGGACTCCGTGATCGACGTCCACCTCAAGGGCCACTTCGCACCGTCGCGATTCGCGGCCAGCTACTGGCGGGCGAAGTCGAAGGAGACCGGCGAAGGTGTCAACGCGAAGATCGTGAACACCGCGTCCGAGTCCGGTTTGTACGGCAACGCGGGCCAGGCCAACTACGCGGCGGCCAAGGCCGGCATCGCCTCGATGTCGATCGTCATGGCGCGCGAGCTCGAACGCATCGGCGTGCGCGTCAACGCGATCGCGCCGGTTGCGCGCACCCGGCTCACCGAGCAGGTCGCGGGCGACTTCATGAACCCGAAGGAAGGCGAGTTCGATCGCTTCGCGCCCGAGAACATCTCCGCGGTCGTCGGCTGGCTCGCATCGGACCTGTCTGCCGGCGTCACCGGCCAGGTCGTGAAGGTCATGGGCGGCCAGGTGCAACTCCTGCGCGGCTGGCGGCCGATCACCGAAGCGACCGACGAGAAGCCGTGGACGATCACCACGATCGACGACGCGGCCGAGCGCCTGTTCGCCAAGTCGGACAGGGGCATCCCGCCGTTCATGCCCGAGCTCGAGCCGTAACCTCGGGGCCATGACCGAACCGATCCCGACCACCGAGCTGTCGGTCGCCGACATCAAGCTCAGCGACACGGAGATGTGGATCCGCCCGGACCGGGACGGCATCTTCGCCAAGCTGCGCGCCGAGGCGCCGATCACGTTCCAGGAGGATTTCCTCCCGCCGCCCGAGATGATGATGCCGCAGGGCCCGGGATACTGGGCGCTGACGCGGTACGCGGACGTGATGCAGGTGTCCCGCGACCCGGACACCTTCCACTCCGCACCGAGCACGACGATCACCGACATCCCGCCCGAGATCGCCGAGTGGCTCGGCTCGATGATCAACATGGACGCGCCCAAGCACACGAAGCTGCGCCTCATCGTCAACCGCGGCTTCACACCCAGGCAGATCGCGCGCGTCGAGGAGAGCGTGCGGGTCCAAGCGCGCGAGATCGTCGAGCGCGTCGAGCCGATTGGGTCAGTGCGACTTCGTGGCCGAGATCGCGGCGGCGCTGCCGCTCCAGATCATCTGCGACATGATGGGCATCCCGCGCGAGGACAACAAGCGCATCTTCGAGCTGACGAACACGATCTTGGGCGTCGGCGACCCGGAGTACGTCCAGACCATGGAAGACCTCATGGGCGCGGGCATGGAACTGTTCCAGTACGGCCTCGCGCTCGCCGAAGACCGCGCCGCGAATCCGCGCGACGACATCGCCAGCTCACTCATGGCCGCGGAGATCGAGGACGAGAACGGGCGGCACCGGCTGACGTCGAGCGAGCTCGGATCCTTTTTCCTCCTGCTCGTCGTCGCCGGCAACGAGACGACCCGCAACACGATCAGCCACGGCATGTACACGCTGACCAACCACCCGGAACAGCGCAAGATCTGGATGTCGGACTTCGCCGCAGTGTCACCGACTGCAGTCGAGGAGATCGTCCGCTGGGCGACCCCGGTGATCAACTTCCGGCGCACCGCGTCCCGCGACACCGTGGTCGGCGGCCAGGAGATCGCGGCCGGCGACAAGGTCGTGATGTTCTACAACTCGGCCAACCGCGACGAGCTCCAGTTCCCCGATCCGTTCCGCTTCGACGTCACCCGCACACCGAACGAACACGTCGGGTTCGGTGCCGGAGGCCCGCACTTCTGCTTGGGCGCCAACCTCGCCCGCCGCGAGATCATGGTGATGTTCGAGGAGATGTTCCGCGTGCTCCCCGATATCCACGTCACCGGCGAACCCGCGCTGCTCCAGAGCGGCTTCATCCACGGCATCAAGCGCATGCCGTGTGCCTGGTGAGAAGAGGTCTCTACAGCGCGGCGTGCAGATCGACGCCGTTGCCGTCGGGGTCGCGCAGCGTCGCGTAGCGCTGGCCCCAGAACGCGTCCCACGGTTCGAGGTGTCCTTCGAAGCCGGCCGCGGTCATCGTCGCATAGGTCGCGTCGACCTCCGCCGGACTCGCGCACTCGAATGCAAGCGACGCACCGGGCGAGCCCGTCGGCGCGGTCCACGCGGCATCGAACGAACGAATGGTCTCGACCGGGTCGATGAGCAGACGGAACCCACCACCGAGCTCGACCTCGACGTGCGGCGCAGTGTCGGCGTCGGCGGGGATGTCGAGCCCGAGCGCGCGATAGAACGCGAGGGTCCGGGGCAGGTCGGTCGCGACCAGACCGAGAGCAGCAGGTGTCGGAGGCATCGCGTGACCCTACGGTCGATTGCTGACATCTGATGTCAGGTCTCGGGGCTTGGCTACGATCCCTGACATGAACGTCAGTTACGAGGCATTCCCATGAGCCCGCCCCGATGAGAATGTCGTTCGGGCCCGACGACGAGGCGTTCCGGGCCGAGCTCAACGCCTTCCTCGACGCCCACACGCCACCCGAAGCGCGGGACGGCGCCGATTTCATGGGCGAGTACTCGGGCGACGAGATCGTCCCCATGTGGCTCCGGCAGTGGCAGGCGACGCTGTTCGACCACGGCTGGATGATCCCGGCCTACCCGCCGGAGCTCGGCGGCCGGAACTGCACCCCGGTCCAGACGCTGATCTACCTCGAGACGATGGCGGGCCGTCGCATCCCGCGCTCGGGCCACTTCCCCGGCTACGCGATCGTGACACCGAGCCTGCTCGAGTTCGGCAACGACGAGCAGCGGGCACTCGCACCCGCAGCCGCACGCGGCGACACCATCTGGTGCATCGGGATGAGCGAGCCGAACGCGGGCTCCGACCTCGCGGGCCTGCAGACGCGCGCCGAAGTGTTCGATGACGAGTTCGTCGTCAACGGGCAGAAGGTGTGGACGTCGTACGCGCAGATCGCACAGAAGTGCTTCTGCTACGTCCGCACCGATCCTTCGGTCGCGAAGCACCGTGGTATCTCGCTCCTCATCATCGACATGGACACGCCCGGCATCGACGTGCGGCCGCTCACGCACATCACGCGCAAGGCCGACTTCGCCGAGGTGTTCCTCACCGACGTGCGCGTCCCTCGCGAGAACCTCGTCGGCCCGCTCAACGGCGGCTGGGCGATCACGCAAGGATCGCTCGCGCACGAGCGCGCCGGGCTGTGGGTCGAGGGCGTCGCGCGCTTCGAGCAGGCCGTCGACGCGCTCACCGCGCTCGCACGCCGCACCGGCCGCAGTACCGATCCGATCGTGCGCCGCAAGATCGCGGAGACCTACGAGCTCGCGTCCAGCCTGCGCTCGCTCGGGTACCAGGGCTTCGCATCATTCGCCCAGGGCTCGTCCGCGCCCGAGCACTCCTACATGAAGATGGCCACGTCCGAAGCGGGCAAGGCCGCGTTCGAGCTCGGCATGGAGATCTGCGGGCCGTACGGCGCGGTCACCGACGAGCTCAGCGGGCAGGAAGCGGGCCGCTGGGTCACGAGCTTCTTCGTGACCTTCGCCAACACCGTCGCGGGCGGCTCGTCCGAGATCCAGCGCAACATCATCGCCCAGCGCGTGCTGGGCCTGCCCCGGGCCTGACTCGACACTCATGGACTTCACCCTCACCGACGACCAGCAGCTGCTCCGCGACACCGCGCGCAAGCTCCTCGACCGCGAGTGCCCGCCGGCCGTCGTCCGCGCCCATATCGACGACCCCGAAGCCTACGCGCCGCTGTGGACGCACCTCAGCGAGTACACCGCGCTCGGACGCGGCCCGGCCACCGACCTCTGCCTCTTCCTCGAGGAGACCGGCAAGGTCGCCGCGCCCGGGCCCGTTCCTCGCGACTGCGCTCTTCGCATCGCTCACGGGTGAGGACGCGATCGGCACGGTCGCGATCGCCGGCGCGAGCGGCACGTGGGAACCGAACGCCGACGCGGTGAAGACGTTCGTCCTCGAAGCCGACCGCGTCGACCGCGTCGCGGTCGTCGGCGCGGGACCCACGCTCTCCGTCATCGACGCGCCGCCGGCATCCGCGTTGCGGTTCGTGAACACGGTCGACTTCTCGCGGCGCATCTTCGAGCTCGACACCGATGCGATCGCGCTCAACCCGCAGCCACTGCCGCCGAAGGCGCTCGCGGCCTGGCTCGACCGCGCCGTACGTATCGCTCGCGGCCGAAATGGTCGGCACCGCGCGCCGCATCTTCACGATGACCCTCGAGTACGCGAAGGAACGCAAGCAGTTCGACGTCCCGATCGGCAGCTTCCAGGCCATCCAGCACAAGCTCGCAGAGATGTCTCTCGCCCTCGAGCGCGCCACGGCCGCGGTGCACTACGCCGCGATGAGCGTCGACGAAGACGATGCGACGCGCGCCCGCGCCGGCCACGTCGCCAAAGCGGCGGCTGGCGTGGCCGCGCGTCGCATCCTCAAGGACGGTATCCAGATCCACGGCGGCATCGGTTATACGTGGGAGCACGATCTCCACTTGTTCCTCCGCCGTGCCACCGCCGACGAGTACCTCCTCGGGCCAACCGGCTGGCACCACGACCGCCTCGCCGATCTCCTCATCGACGGCACCGAGTAGCAGCCGCGCGTCAACCGCGTTTGACAGCGCCTATGACCGAAGCGCGGTCAAGCCGCGCTCGACATCGCCGAGATGATGCAGCGAGTCGTGAAGCGCGTGTTCGAGCAGCCTCCGCACCGTGCTCCGTTCGTCGCCGATCGTGATGCCCCGGCTCCAGTTGGTCGTGCCCGCGTCAGTTGCGCTCGCGTAGAGGTGACGAGCCTCGCGATCCAGTTGTGCGCCGACGGTGTCGGGATCTTCGTCGCGGTATGTCGTCGCACTCGCTTCGATCAGCGTGTCGGCTTCGATGGCCGGATACACGGGCTCGTCTTCGGTGAGCGCCTGCTCGACTCCGAAGACGTGCAGCGCGGTGATATCGCGGCTGTGTGCGGCATATTCGATCGCCGACCACGTCTGAGGCTCTGGCCGCAAGCGCAGCTCCGGGCCCGCGTCGACGAGCAGCGCGCGCCACCGCGATCCCAGCCCGACGATTGCCTCGACCAATGAGGAGTCGTCGTAGACCGACCCGTCGAACCCGCAAGCCACGCAGCGCTCGTGATGATCATCGCTCACCGCGTTCCCACGATGCAGCGCGCCACGCCCGGAACCCGGACCTTGCCGTCCTTGTCGTACGCGCCCACGTCCGCGATGACGGTCGCCCGAATCCGCTCCCGCGCCGGTTCGTCGACCTGCTGCAGCGCGGCAACTGCGAGCGAGACATGCTCGCTCATCATTTCCCAATACTCCGGGGGCGACGACGTCACCAGCTCAACGTCGACATCCCATTCGGCAACGTCGCGCAGCCCCGCGGCTTGATACATGGCACTGACATGACCCGCAGCCGCGTAACGGAACATGTTCGGCGCATCCGGGTCGGGTGGCGCCAACGCCACCTCAGTCGCGATCGCATGCATGAGGATCGTCGTCCACGGGTTGCGCTCGGGCTTGACCCACACCGACGCGCAGATCCGCCCGCCCGGCTTGAGCACACGAGCGAACTCGGCCGTCGCGTTGGCCGCGTCGGGAAAGAACATGTACCCAAACCGCACGGAGACGCTGTCGAAGGTGGCATCATCGAACGGCAGATCGTCAGCACTGCACACTTTCGTCGCGATGTTGGTGACCCCCTGCGCGTCGGCTCGTCGCGCGGCGACGTCCAACATCTCCGCGACGAGATCGGTCAGCACGACGCGACCCTTCGGCGAGCGTCGGGCGATGCTCAGACCCGGCTCACCCGTACCCGCGGCAATGTCGAGATGGTGCTGATCCTCGGCGATATCGAGACGCTCGATCATCGCGGCGCCGACCGGGCCCAACTGATCCGTGATGACCGAGTCCCACTTCTCCCAGCCCGCAGAGAGCCCCGCCCACCTCTCTCGCTGAGCGTCTCGGATCTCATCGGCGGTCGGCATCGGCCCTCCCGTTAGCGCTGCATCCATCGAACACGAAGGCACTCCTCGGCGGTTTGCATCGTGCCCGATCGCACGGTGGCGGTCGAGTGCCATCGCGGCTGTGACGCGCTATCGGTGCAAGGTTCCACTAGCTCTCTGGCGTTCATGGTTGCTCAGAATCTCGCATCGCGAGTTGTCAGCTGACGCCAAGCTTGCCTGTGAGCGTCGACTCGATCTTGTCCACATCAGCGCTTTGGATGACCTCGACAACTTTGTGGTCCTTGTCGAGAAAGTACGCGGTTGGGAACGACTCGGGACGCCACGTCGCGTCTGCGTCATCACGAGTGATCGCAACGCTGGGCAGTGCGAGCTTCATCGTTGCCGCTGCCAACGCTGCCGTTTCATATCCCGGAGAGCCCGGGATATCCGGAGGTTCGATCGCAGCGCTCATGAAGTTCGCCTTCGACCCGAGTTGATCAGCGAGCGCTTGGATCTTCGGCATCTCCTCTTGGCAGTGCGGACACGGCGGCGACCAGAACACGACGACCGTCGGCTTGCCGAGCAGCTCGTTGAGACCGACGTCACCACTTCCGTCGAGTGCAGCACCGGTCAACGCCGGGGCGGGTAAACCGACCTCAAGCTTCGTCGTTTGTGAACCTCCACACGCCGACGCTCGCACGGAGCACGAACCGGCGGTCGTCGTCGAGTGTCCCACACTGGTCGTCGGCGAACTGCTCTTCGCCGAACCGCCATCGCTGCCACATCCACTCAAGCCAAACGCGACCGCAACCACACAGAGTGCAGCAACTCTCGTACAGATCATCTTGCGTTCTCCCCGCAATGCGATTCGCAGCCGATGCTCAACGCCGCGACCCCTAGAACGGAACGCATATTGCCTGTTCCCGGCGTGATATTGCGAATGCCGTCATAGCGTCGGTGCGCGATTGGAGTGCGAAGCGCGTTGGGACCAACCGCAGACTCCAAACGCTCTGCGCCATGCTTCTCCGCTCGCAACCGCCGACCGTGATCATCCCGCCATTGCCATGCACCCGTGCGCACCGACATCGCGGACAGACTCGTGGGGTGCTCGTGATCATGAGTGGCTTGCCCGGAGTCGGGAAGTCGGCCATCGCCGATGAGCTCGGGCGGCGGCTCCCCGCCTGCGTCGTGTCGGTCGACCCGATCGAAGCGGCCATGCTCGAGTCCGGGATACCCCAGTCGTTCGAGACGGGTCTCGCGGCATACAGCGTCGGCGCGACGATCGCGTTGCACCAGTTGCGACTCGGGATGTCGGTTATCGCAGACGCGGCGAACTACCTCGAGGTCGGGCGTCAGATCTGGACGTCGGCCGCGGCGGAGGCCGGCGTTGCTTGCTTCCCCATCGAGGTCGTGTGCAGTGACGAAGAGGCGCACAGAGACCGACTCGAACGCCGGCGGCGCGACCTCGAGCCGTACCCTGGACTCACGTGGGAAGCGGTGCTCGAGCGTCGTCGTGAAACGGAGCCTTGGACCTCCGAGCGGTTGGTCCTCGACAGCGTGCGACCGGTCGATGACAACGTCGCACGGGCCGTCGAGCTGCTCACGAGCGGAGCCGCCTGAGGACGACGGATCGCGGCACGCGCCACCGCCGAGAACTACCGTTCGGACGTGGCCGAGTTCGAGGTACCCGCGGATCTCTCGTTCAACCGAGGACTGATCGCCGATCCTGATGCGTTGGCGCGCGAGCGCGGCGCCGCGTCGTGGCTGTACCTCTGCGGTGAGGAGTTCGCGGCCATGGACGGCGGGATGTCGTACGCGCAGGTGCAAACGGCGGTGCCCGAATCCGAGAACATCGTCACCGATCCGCCTCGCGACCTGACGATCGACCTCGCGCGGCAGCACATGGCCGCGCTGGATCGCTTGCCGCGGCCGACGCTGGTGACATGTCGCGCCGGACCGCGCTCTTCCGCGCTGGTGTACCTCTACGCCGGGCTGCGCTCGAGCGCGTCCGCTGAAGACGTACTCGCGCGCGCCGACGCCGACAATGCACCGTTCGCGGCATCTGAGGAGCTCCGGGCTTTCGTCGCGCAGGGCCTCGAGGAGCTTGCGCCTGACGCGTGAAATGGCAGGATTCGGCGCGGGAATGTCGTTGCGGTGTGCACCGCGACCGCGCAGAGTTTCGGCATGCTCGAGCTCCGCCCGACCTGCGAGAACTGCGACACCGAGCTGCCACCGGCTTCGACCGAGGCGATGATCTGCAGCTTCGAGTGCACCTTCTGCCGCGCCTGCGCCGAACAGCTGGACAACGTGTGCCCGAACTGCGCCGGCGGCTTCAGCCCCCGACCGGTCCGACCAGCCACGAACTGGAAAGACGACAACTTCCTCGGCGCCTATCCTCCTTCCACGAACCGCCGTCACCAACCCGTCGATCTCGCCGACCACCGCGCGCTGCATGAGCGCGTCGGCACCCTGTCTCCCGAGCGTCGCTGAGGGCTACGGTCGTCGCGCGCGCGGACCTGCCTTTCGGGTTCGCGTCTGCCGCACTGAACGGAGGCTGCGAGATGTTCGTACAGGTGATCAAGGCTCACACGAAGGACGCGGCAGGGATGCGCCGGCAGCACGAGCGCTGGCGCGACGAGGTGCGCCCCGGCGCGGTCGGGTTCATGGGCGGCACCGCGGGTGTCGCCGACGACGGGACGGTCATCGTGTTTGCCCGCTTCGCCGACCATGCATCCGCGCAGGCGAACTCGGATCGACCCGAGCAGGGCAAGTGGTGGACGGAGACGGCGAAGCTGTTCGACGTCGAACCGGCGTTCCGGGAGTCGAGCGACATCACGACCACGTTCGACGGTGGCTCGGACGACGCCGGCTTCGTGCAGATCATGGAGGGTTCGGTCACCGATCGCGTGAAGGCGGAGGCGATGGAGACGCCGGAGCTGCTCGAGCAACTGCACGCAGCGCGCCCGGATCTGCTCGGCGGCGTACGGGTCTGGTTCGCCGACGGATCGTTCGTCGAAGCCGCGTACTTCACGAGCGAGGAGGACGCGCGCAAAGGTGAAGCGTCGAGTGAGTTCACCGGACCGGGCGAGGAGTTCGCCGCGGTCTACGGGGAGATGACGTTCGTCGACCTGCGCGACCCGTTGCTCATCAGCCCGTAGCTGCGGCGCACGCGTCGCTGCGCAGTTGGTGCTGTCCTTGCGGTGTGCGAACATGTGTTCGTGTCCGACGGCGCCACGATCCTCCACGCCGACCTCGACTCGTTCTACGCGTCGGTCGAGCAGCGTGACGATCCGCGCTTGCGGGGCAAGCCTGTGATCGTGGGCGGCGGGGTGGTGCTGGCCGCGAGCTACGAGGCCAAGGCGTTCGGCGTTCGGTCCGCGATGAACGGGCGTGAAGCCCGCCGGCGCTGCCCGGGTGCGATCGTCGTCGAACCACGCATCGGCGCGTACACGGAGGCGAGTCGGGCGGTGTTCGCGGTGTTCGACGACACGACGCCGCTCGTGGAAGGGATCTCGATCGACGAGGCGTTCCTCGACGTCGGCGGTCTGGCGCGCGTCTCGGGCACTCCGACCGAGATCGCGGTCCGCTTGCGACGCGCCGTGCTGGAACGGGTGGGGCTGCCGATCACGGTCGGCGTCGCGCGCACGAAGTTCCTCGCCAAGGTCGCGAGCGGCGTGGCCAAACCCGACGGCCTGCTCGTCGTGCCGCCCGACCGCGAGCTCGAATTCCTCCACCCGCTCCCGATCGAACGGCTGTGGGGCGTCGGCCCCATCACCGCGAGCAAGATGCGCGACCGCGGGATCAACACGGTGGGCGAGGTCGCACGGCTCGGCGAAGGCCTGCTCGTGGCGATGGTCGGGAAGGCGCCCGGTCGTCACCTCCACGCACTCGCGCACAACCGCGACCCGCGGCCGGTCACGGTCGGTCGGCGGCGCCGGTCGATGGGCTCGCAACACACGCTCGGCAACCGGCCCCGCACTCGCGCCGAGCTCGACGCGATCGCCGGCGAGCTGGTCGACCGCGTCACGCGCCGCATGCGCGCGGCCGATCGCGCCGGTCGCACCGTGGTCCTGCGCCTGAGGTTCGGCGACTTCTCCCGCATCACACGGTCCCACACGCTGCCCCGGGCGACGGCCCAATCCGACCCGATCCTCGCAACCGTGCTCGCGCTGCTCCACACCGCACGGCCGCTGATCGAGCAGCACGGCATCACGCTCCTCGGCATCGCGGTTGCCAACCTCGACGACGGCATCACGCAGCTCGTGCTGCCGTTCGACCGCCGGGCCGGGGGCGCACTCGACGCCGCGCTGGACGATGTCCGCGACCGCTTCGGCGCCGCGGCTGTCACCCGCGCCGCCCGGCTCGGCTCCGACCCCGGGATCTCGGTACCGCTGCTCCCGGACTGACCCCCCGACTGACCCGGGGCGAGGCGTCAGTCGAGC
The DNA here is from genome assembly GCA_963740835.1 of uncultured Actinomycetes bacterium. Classification (GTDB taxonomy): domain Bacteria; phylum Actinomycetota; class Acidimicrobiia; order IMCC26256; family PALSA-610; genus CAVUFH01. The sequence goes on from CAVUFH010000001.1 coordinate 135,003, forward strand.
AGGTCGCCGGCGCGTACGTGCTCGTGCACGACGGGCGCACCGTCGGCCTGACGCTTGGCGACGTACATCGCGGCGTCCGCGTTGGCGATCAACGCCTGGAAGTCGCTGTCCTGCTCATAGGCGATCGCCACGCCGGCACTCGCGCTCAGGCCGATGCGCGCGCCGGGCACGATCATCGGGACCCGCACCGCGTCGACGACACGTTGCGCCACCTTGAGCATGTCGGTGGCATCGCCCGCGCCGGGACACACGATCAGGAATTCGTCGCCGCCCAACCGGCCGACGAGGTCGCCCTCCCGCACGCACTCCCGCAGGCGCGCCGCGGCCTCGACGAGCACGGAGTCACCGGTCGCGTGCCCGTGTTCGTCGTTCACCCGCTTGAAGCCGTCGATGTCGATGAACACCACGCCCACTCGCTGCGGCGTGCCGACCGACCCGGCCAGCTCCCCGAGGATGGACCTGCGGTTGAGGCAGCCGGTGAGCGAGTCGTACGTCGCACGGTTCTCGAGCGCGGCCTGTACTCGAAGCTGTTCGGTGACGTCCTCGACGCAGACGATCGCGCCGCTCACCGCACCCGATTCGCCGGTGAGCGCGCGCATGCTCACCTCGCACACGCGCTCCTCGAGACCCGAACCGGGGTGGAGAACCATGTGCAGGTCGCGGTCGGCGCCGTCGTCGACCAACGCGAACAGCGCGGTGTCGAACACGGCGCGGTCGGCCGCGGCGACGTTCGCGAGCGGATCGTCCGGCGTGAGCTGGCTGTGCAAGATCTCGTGCAACCGCTCGTTCGCGTAGACCACCGAACCGTTGCGGTCCACGTGCAGCAGCCCGAGCGGCACCGTCTCCGCGATACGGCGCAGCAGCTGTTCGCGCGCCCGCAGCGCTTCGTGTGCGGCCATCTCGTCGTTGATGTCGACGCACTCGGTCACGACACAGCCGAACTCGGCGTCGTCGAGCCGATTGTGGTTCGTCAGTTCGAGCCACACGAACCCGCCGTTCGCGTGCGTGTAACGCAGCCGGACACGACGCGTGGATCCCGGACCCGCGAGCATGTCGACCCACGACTCGACCGCCGCGGCACGATCGTCGTCGTGTACGAAGGCGAGCGACGGGCGGCCGACCATCTCCTCGCGCGGCCAACCGAGCATGCTGGTGGTCGCGTCGTCCACCTCGGTGAACACCGCAGTGTCGGTCTTGCGCTGCCGCGCGAACCGCGCCACGACCGGTCGATCGTCGAGCGTGGGCGCCGGATCGAACTCGCCCGTGCCCACCAGCACCCCGACGAGCACCCCGTGCCGTTCCCGCAGGTCGAACAGGTAGAGCGCGACCTCGTCGCCCGATCCGACCAGGCGGACACGTGTGCGGCTGGCGCCGCGCGTGCGCACGTCTTCCCAGGCGGTGATCACCGCGGGTCGATCGTCCGGCGCGACCAGCAGCACCGCGGAACGCCCGGTGAGCGGACGGATCTGTGGCACCTCGAGCGAGGGCGGCATGGCGACGAACACGCCGCGCGCGTCGATCGCGGTGACCCGCGCCTGCGGCGTCGCGCGCAGGAGCGCGGCGAGCGCTTCCTCGACCGTGTCGGCGTCCAGCCGACTGTTTTCCACGTTGTAAGGGTCGGAGAAGGAACCCGCCCGCTTGAGGTCCATCGGTTCTCGCCCGCTCATCCCTCAGCCGATCCGCCCATCAACCGATTCTCCGGTCCTGGCCGGCCCAGGCCTGCTCCCGGAGCCAGCGCTTCATCACCTTGCCGTTCGGGTTCCGGGGCAGTTCGTCGACGATCTCGACGGACGCCGGGACCTTGTAGTCGGCCAGGCGTTCCCGGACGAACGCCTGCAACGCGTCCGGGGCGACCTCGGTGCGGGTCTCGACGACGGCCTTGAGCTGCTCGCCGTAGCGTTCGTCGGGGATGCCGAACACTGCGCAGTCGACGACGGCCGGGTGCGCGAACAGCACTTCTTCGATCTCGCGTGGGTACACGTTCACACCACCGCGGATGACCATGTCGGAGCTGCGGTCGGTGAGGAACAGGTAGCCGTCCTCGTCGAGAAATCCGACGTCGCCGACGGTGAACGCGCCGTCGCGCCACGCGGCGTCGGTCTTGTCGGGCGCGTCGTGGTAGTGGAAGCCCGCACCACCGGGTGGCTGGATGTAGATCGCACCATGCTCGCCCGGCGCGCAGGGCGCGCCGTCTTGGCCGACGATGCGGATCTCGACGCCGGGCCATGGCACACCGACACTGCCCGGACGGGCGAGCCACTCGGTCGGGCTGATGCGCGTCGCGCCGCCCTCGCTCGCGCCGTACAGCTCCCAGATCTCGGTGGCGGGCAGCGCCGCGATGATCCGGTGCTTGACCTCGACCGGACACGGCGCGGCGCCGTGCACGATGAGCCGGAGGCTCGACAGGTCATACTCCGCCGCGCTCCGCTTCCGGCACCTCGAGGATGCGGATGAAGTGCGCGGGCGTCATGAAGCTCAATGTGACGCGGTGCGCATCGACGAGCCGGAGCCATTCGCGCGCGTCCCAGCGGGGCAGGATCACCGTGGTCGCGCCGACGAACAGCGCCGACATGACGTAGCCACCAGGTCCGGCGTGGTACGCCGGACCCGACAACAGGTACACGTCCTCCGGCAGCCAGCCCCACAGTGCGATCTGACCCTGCTGCGCCAGCTTTGCCCGGGACCCGTCGAACGCGCCGTGCACGACACCCTTCGGGCGGCCCGTCGTCCCTGACGTGTAGAAGACCGGCGCCGCGAGCACCTCACACGGCGTGAGCTCGACCGTCGCGTCGGCGCCGGCCTCGAGCAACGCGTCCACCAGATCGAGATCGTCGACGAGCACCTTGGCCTGCGAGTCCTCGACGATGTACGCGACTTCGTCCGGCTTCAGGTGCGTGTTGACGAGCACGACCGCCCCCTGCAACTTCGAGACCGCGGCCCAGACCTCGAAGAACGCGACCGAATTCGGGAGCATGATCGCGACGCGGTCGCCGACGCCGACACCACGCGCCGCGAGCCCCGCGCGATGAGATCGGTGCGCGCATCGAAGTCGACGAACGTGGTGATCAGGCCGTGCTCGATGAACGCCGGCTTGTCCGGCGTCAGCCGGACTGCATTGCTGACGCCGAACGCGGGCTCATCAGGCATGAGCCCAGACTCGCACACGGCGGGACCCGGTTACCGGGTCCCGCCGTGGCGACGCGGGTGGGGTTTCCTTACCGCCAACCGCTGATCTCGAGCACCACTCCGTGTCCGGTGATGTTGTGCTGGATGCTCACGTAGTACTTCGAACCGTCGGCGTTGAAGATGCCACCGGTCGTCTCGGCAGCCGGGTCGTTGAGCGATGCGATCCGCGCGCAGCCGTCCGACAAGAGGTCCGAGTCCGAGCCGTCGGGGAGGCAAGACCAGATGTCGTTGTTCCCGAGGAGCTGGTCACCATCCTCGTTCAGCACGAGGTTGCCGCGATTCGGCTGGAAGTCGAGGTTGTCCATCATGGCGAACTGGGGCGTGCCGACCACGTGGTACTGCAGCTCGGGAACCGCGCTACCGGCCAACGACTGCGCAACGGTTCCATCGGTGAAGCAGACGGTCTCGCCGTAGTTGTGGTTGGTCTCGTTCCCGGTGTTGTTCCCACAGAGCCGCACATTCCCCGCGCGCAACGCGGCCGGGTCGTAGTGCAGGTCTTCGGGTCGGTAGTAGCCCGTGAGCCGGCTCGCATTCGCGAGCGCGCCGAGGTCGAGGTTCGTGCACGCCGAAGGCGTCGACGTCGCGTCGTTGCAAAGCGGAACCCAGGAACCCTGCCCGGTGTTGCTGCCTTGGCCCCAGTCGGTGTCCCCGCTGCGGTGTCCGATCTTGAGGGCCAACACCTGGCCACTCGCGAAAGGAGACTGCGACAGGTTGGCGATCGGGCTACCGCCGGCGAACGGAGTGCCGGGTACGAACTTGTAGTACGTGCCGCCGTTCTTGCCGCTGCTCGGACGCAGCTCGTCGCCGTAGTAGAAGACGCCGTTCGGCAACAGGCCGAAACCCTCGAACGACACCCGTCCGAGCGCCTCGAGCCGGATCAAGTTCTGCGGGTTGGCGCCACCGCTGAACGTGCCGTTCGTGCGATCGAGCGTCACGCCGGTGGTGTGCAACGGATCGATGAGCTCGTAGGCCTGGCCCAGGTTGCCGGCTTCCTCACCGAACAGGATCGTGCCCCACGCAGTGCGCCGCACCGGGTCGCACTCGTCCGTACCGGTCACGATGGTTTCGGCGGCGCCGGTCCTCAGGTCGATGCGTTGGAGGCCCGGCTCGGTCTCGCCTTGCTCGTTGCACACGATGAGGTGTGTGGGGTGCCTGTCGTCGGGCCACAGCGCGATCTGGTCCGTGTTCGGGCCGCTCGTCGTCGTGACGACTCGCGCCTTCAGACCCTTCGCCAGGGTGATCAAGCTCAGTGGATCGGCATTCGCCTGGTCGGCGGTGACCGCCAATTTCGACGACGCCGGGAGCGTCTTGATCACACCGAAGTTCTGGAACGCCCGACTGTTGAGCCGCTGTTCTTGTTCACTTCCGAAATCGCCGTGCGCGACAGCAACTCCGCTCAGCGCGACGGTCATCGCCGCGAGCGCGGCGATGAACCAGCGTTTCCGATGGGTTGTCACATGTGCCTCCGTGGGGTGAAGCGGGTGTTCCGGTATAAGGAGGGAAGGTGACGAACGAGTTGCGCGAACGTGGCCGCCGGTTTGCAAAGATTGAACACTTGAGCGGCATGGCCAGAGGAGTCCGCATGGATCCAGACGAGATCGTGCAGGTGCTCGGGTTGCAGCCGCACCCGGAAGGTGGCATGTACGCGGAGACGTGGCACGCCCCGGTCGACCCGTCCACGCCCGACGCGCGGCCGACCGGTACCGCGATCTACTTCCTGTTGGGCGCGGGCGAGCGTTCGCACTGGCACCGGGTCGACGCGACGGAGATCTGGCACCACTACGCCGGCGCCACGTTGCAGTTGCAGATCAGCACCGACGGCCGATCGATCACGACTCACGAGCTCGGTGCGGACCTCGCATCCGGGCAGCGGCCGCAGACGATCGTGCCGCCGGGTGCCTGGCAGGCGGCGCGTTCCCTCGGCGCGTGGACGCTGGTCGGCTGCACCGTCTCCCCCGGCTTCGAATTCGCCGGATTCGAGCTGGCGCCAACGGGCTGGGAACCGTCGGAAGGCTGATCTAACATGACTGACGTGAGTGTCAGTTTTGCCGTGTCCAGGCCCCAACCAGGCCCGGCGCCGATCTCCGGGGGTCCCGCAACATGACGAACGTCGATCTCGTGCGGCTCGCGGGGAGCCGGGCCCGCATCTCCGACGCCGAGGGCGTCGACCCCGTCACCGCCGAGGTCGTGCGGGGCGGCATGGAGACGATCTGCTTCGAGATGGCGGAGTACGTGTCCCGCACCGCCACGACCCCCATCCTCAACCAGTCGAACGAGCGCAACGCCACCGTGCTCGACGCGCACGGCCGGCTCGCCGCGCTTTCGGTCGGCATCCCGCAGTTCATGTTGACGTCCACCCTGCCGGTGCGCTTCGCGCTCGGAGTTCCTCGGTGTCGACGAGTTCCGCGAGGGCGACGTGTTCGTCGCCAACGACCCGTACCACGGTGGCGGTCACCTCCCCGACTACAACGTGTTCGCTCCGGTGTTCGCGGACGATCCTCATGGTCGCTTCGGGTCTCCGCTCCGCTCCGAACACTCTCGCTCCGATGGCAACGGTGGGCGGCGCATGGTGCTGATCGCGAGCATCCAGTGCCATCACGGCGACACCGGCGGCGGGGTGCCCGGCGGGTACAACATCACCGCCGGCGACATCTGGGGCGAAGGTGTCCGGTGGCCAGTGGTGAAGGTCGTCGACCGTGGCGTCGAACGGCGCGACGTCCTCTACGCGTTGCAGGTCAACAATCGCATCCCGTCCTACATCGGCGACCTGCGTGCGCAGATCGGCTCCGCGCAGCTCGGCGCCCAGCGCCTCGGTGAGATCATCGACCGCTACGGCGCGTCGACCGTCGAAGCGAGCGTCGACTCGATGATCGACTACGCGGCCCGGCGCTTCCGTGAAGAAGTGACGGAGTGGCCCGACGGCGTCTACGAAGCCGACGCGTATGTCGACCACGACCCGCTCGGGCACCCGGATGTGCACTTGCACGTGAAGGTCACCGTCGCCGGCGACTCGCTCACGATCGACTTCACCGGCTCGGACTCGCGTCCCGAGATCCAGGCGTGGTCCACCTACGGCAACACGCGCGGGTACACCGTCGGGCAGATCGCGGCGATGATGGATCCGGAGATCCCGAAGAACGAGGGCTTCTTCGAGCAGATCAACCTGGTCGTCCCGAAGGGCTGCGTGCTGAACCCGGACGCGGGCCGGCCCGTCTCCGCGGGTACGCACCACCCGGGTGCCGATGTCGGTGAGGTGATCGCGGTCGCGATGCAACACGTGCTGCCCGAGCGCGCGGTGCCGCAGACGTACAAGACCGGCATCCCGACGATCATCACCGGCGTCGACCCCCGCACCGGCGCGTCGTTCACCGACCACTCCGCCGAGGTGTACGCAGGTTGGTGCAACGCGTCGAAGGGCATGGACGCGTGGGGCGCCTTGAACGCGTCGTTCGGCAACCTCTGGAAGGCGACGGCCGAGATCAACGAGTCGCTCTACCCGCATGTGCAATGGAGCCGCGACTACCGCACCGACTCCGGTGGCGCGGGCCAGTGGCGCGGCATCTGCGGCAGTCACTACGAGAAGGAAGTGACGGTCGACGCCAAGGTGTACACGTACGTCGTCGGCATGAAGTACCCGATGCCGGGCATCTGCGGGGGCGAGAACGGCGCGCCGAACGAGATGATCCTGCGGTACGGCTCCGACGACCCATATCGCGTCGCCCACACCGCCGACTGGGTCCCGATGGCGGCCGGCGAGCGCGTGATGTTCAACTACGGGGGCGGCGGCGGTTGGGGCGATCCACTCGACCGTGAGCCGCAAGCGGTGCTCGACGACGTGATCGACGAGTACGTGTCGGTCGCAGGCGCCGAGCGCGACTACGGCGTCGTGCTCACGGGCTCGCTCGACGACCTCACCCTGGCTATCGACGACGGTGCGACCGAACGGTTGCGCCGGACTCGACGCGAGTCGCGTTCCTGAATGATGGGATATCGCGTCGGAGTCGACGTCGGCGGCACGTTCACCGACGTCATCTGTGTCACGCCCGCCGGCGAGGTCGTTCTCGACAAGACGCCGACCACGCTCGACGACCAATCGCGCGGCGTCATGAACGGCCTCGGCCAACTCGCCGAGCGGTTCGGTTGCACGCTCGCCGAGTTCTGCTCGGACCTCGACATCCTCGTGCACGGCACCACGACCGCCGACAACACGATGATTGAGATGAACGGCGCGGAGACGGGCCTGCTCGTCACCGAAGGTCACCGCGACGAGATCGAACTCCGCCGGTGCCACAAGGAAGAGATCTGGGACCCGAACTATCCGGGCCCCACACCCATCGCCCGCCGCCGCGCTCGCATCGCGATCGGCGAGCGGGTGAACTTCGAAGGCGCGGTGCTGAAGCCGCTCGACGAGGACGCCGTGCGTCGGGGCGTGCAACGGCTGAAGAAGCTGGGCGTGCGCTCCATCGCGGTGATGTACCTCTTCTCGTTCGTCAATCCCGAGCATGAACGGCGCACGCGCGAGATCGTGCTCGAGGAGTACCCCGACGTCGAACACGTCTCGCTCTCGCACGAGGTGCTCCCCCGCGGGCCCGAGTTCGAGCGCGTCTCCACCACGCTCGTCAACGCGTACGTCGCGCCCCGCATCGCCCACTACACCGGTCACCTGCAGAGCGAGCTCCGCCGCGCCGGCTACGGCGGACCGTTGCTGATCATGCAGTCCACCGGCGGCGTGATGCCGCCGGAGTACGTCGCGCGACGTGCGGTCACCCTCCTCGCGTCCGGCCCGACCGGCGGCGTCATGGGCGCGACGCTCGCGTCCGAACGCGCCGAGCTCGGAGACTTCGTCGCGGTCGACATGGGCGGGACCAGCTTCGACATCTGCCTCGTGCGCGGTGCCCGCCCGCAGATCAAGACCGATTGGAATTGGCGCTACCGCTACTACATCGGACTGCCGATGGTCGACGTCCAGAGCGTGGGCGCCGGTGGCGGCTCGATCGCACGGGTGCGTCAAGGTGCGTTGCTCGTCGGCCCCGAGTCCGCCGGCGCGGTGCCCGGCCCGGTGTGTTACGGGCGCGGCGGCGACCGCCCGACGGTGACCGATGCCGACGCCGTGCTCGGCTACCTGCCCACCGACGGCTTCGCGGGAGGCCGCATGCGCCTCGACGTCGACGCTTCGATCGCCGCGATCCTCCGCGAGGTCGCGGATCCCCTCGGCGTCGATCTCGTCGAAGCCACGTGGGGCATCCAGCGCATCGTGAACGCCAACATGGCCAACGCGACCCGCCAGGTGCTCGCCGGGCACGGCGCCGACCCCCGCCGGCTCTCGTTGATCGCGTACGGCGGCAACGGTGCGGTGCACGCGTGGGCGGTCGCGCGCGAACTCGGCATCGACCGCGTGCTCGTCCCGAAGGCGGCACCCGCGTTCTCCGCGCTCGGTGTGCTCGTCGCCGACTACGTCGTGGACTTGCTCCGCTCGTACGTAACCCCACTTTCACAAGTGGACCTCGGCCGGTTGCGCACGCTGATGTCGGAGCTCGCCGAAGAGGTCGACAAGGAGCTGGAGCCGGCCGGGCTCGACCCGCAAGCCATGGAGACGACGCTCTTTGTGCAGATGTGCTACCCGGGCCAGAACTTCGACATGAGTGTGCCCGTGCCCGAAGGCACGATGCTCGACGAGGCCGGGCTGCTCGACCTGGCCGAGCGGTTCCACGACCAGCACGCGGCCGAGCGGGGCTTCTGCTTCCGCAGCCAGCAACCGGTCGTGCGGGGCGTGCGGGTCGTCGCCCGGGGTCGCACGCAGAAGCCCGATCACTTCGCCGAGGTCGGCGCGGTCACCGACGCGCAGCAGGCCCTGAAGGGCACCCGCACCGCCTTCTGGGGTGAGAACTGGTTCGACACACCGGTGTACGACGGACGCGTGCTGGGCTCCGGCGCCGAGGTGCGCGGCCCGGCGCTCATCGAAGAGCCGTTCACGGTCGTCGTGCTCCCGCCCGACGCGCTGGCGCGGCTCGACGACATGGGCAACTACGTCGTCAGCCCGCAGTAACCCATCGCCGTGCCGGACGCGCCCCGATGATCGTCATCACGTTCCTGCTGCGCCGGCGGCCCGAATGGTCGAGCGAGGCCTTCCACACGTACTGGCGCGAGCAACACGGACCGCTCGTGAAGCGTCACGCCGAAGCGCTCGGCATCCGGCGCTACATCCAGTTGCACACGCGCGACGAGCCGCTCGGCCGCGCGATCGCCGAAGGCCGCGGTTGCGAGCCGACCGACTACGACGGCATCGCGCTCCTCTGGTTCGACGACGACGATGCGCTCGTCGCGGCCGCGTCGACCCCGGGCGGTGTTACGGCTTCCGCGGCGTTGCTCGAGGACGAACAGAAGTTCATCGACCTCGCCCGCTGCCAGCTGTGGATCTCCGACGACGACACGGTCATCGGCACACGGCCATAGGCTGAGCGGATGGATCTGGCCGCACTCGGTGCCCTCTCGCTTTCCGACGCCACTGGTACCAAGTACGAGCTCGGGCGGCTCTGGGACGACGAGACCATCGTCCTCGTGTTCCTCCGCCACTTCGGCTGACTGCACTGCCGCGAGCATGCTGCGCAGTTGCGTGAGCACTACGACGAGATCAAGCAACTCGGCGCCGACATCGTTGCGATCGGCACCGGCGACGAGCGCTACGCCGCCGCGTTCGTGAAGGACGAGCAGATCCCGTACCGCGTCCTCGTCGACGACGACGCGCTCGCAGCGCGGGCCGCGTCGATCGAAACCGCGTCCTGGTTCCGGCTGCTGCATCCGCGCACCTGGAAGGCGACGCGCGCGACGAGCAAGCGCGGCTATCACGTCCACAAGGCCGGCAGGCGGGTGACCCAGCTCGGCGCGACATTCGTCATCGGGCCCGGCGACATCGTCCGCTACGAGCACCTCGACGGCGACAGCACCCACCACGCACCCGTCGACACGGTGATGGAGGTGCTGCGCGCGCGACGATGATCTGATGCCGATTCGCGCAGTGATCTTCGACTTCTACGGCACGCTCGCCGAGAGCACCGGTGCCGGTCTCGCCTGGGCCGACCTGTTCTCGGAGATCGGCCACACGCTCTCGCAGGATGCCATCGACCGGTTGTGGAACCAGGGCAACGACGGCGTCGAGCACGCGGAACACTCGCAATCGCGCGATCACTACGTCGCGTGGCAGCAGTCCCGGCTGCGCCAGATCATCGCGGAGAGCGGCGTCCCGGAGGGCGACGACGACCTGCTCTTCGCCCGCATGGGCGAACTGCTCGGGACGCAGGACCTCGCCGCGTACCCGGAGTCGCGCGAGGTCCTCGGCGAACTCCGCGACCGCGGTCTCACGCTCGCGATCTGCTCGAACTGGAACTGGGACCTGCTCGAAGCGATCGACAACGCCGGCCTGACGGACACCGTTGACATCGTCGAGTCGTCCGCCTGGGTCGGCGCGCGGAAGCCTCACCCTCGCGTCTACGCGCACATGCTGGAGCGACTCGACATCGACCCGGCCGACATCCTGTTCGTCGGCGACACCTGGACCTGCGACGCCGAGGGCCCCCGCGCCGCCGGCATGCGCCCCGTGTACCTCCGCCGCCCCCACTTCGGCGTCGACCGGACGCGGCCCGAGGCCGCCGACGACACCGGCGTCACCCACGCCGAGGACCTCACCGCCCTCCGCGCCCTCCTCCCCCTCGCGCCCGCGCTTGAAAATCCCGCGCACGCGGGCGCCTCGGCATCGCTCGCCAGCGTGGTTTCGCCATCAGAGTCGAATTCTCCGCGCTTGGCCCGATGTTCTCGACTCTGATGGCAACTCCGCAACAAGGTGCACGGGGACGAGGAGTGACTTGCTGTCAGTCGACCTCGTACACCGCGTCGGCAGCGCGTCGGACGAGGTCGGGGGATTGGAGCACGTCGGTGTTGTCGACCCACTGATCGATCGCGCCGACGCCGTGTGGAAGGCGCGCGACTTCGGGGTCGTCGATCGCGGCGTAACAGGCGTCGGCGTAGCGTCGGGAACCCAACACGAGGAACGGGCGCTTGAAGTACGGGCGGACCGATGCACCGATCGGCTCGACGATGCCGAGCGCGTCGAAGCGGGCCGCGATTTGTTCCATGACCGAGCTCAGTGCCTGCTCGCGTACCGACCACTGCCGCGCATGGAGCGCCGCCAGCACATCCGGAACGAGGTCCGGTGCACTCGGCAACCGTGCGAACGCGGTCCCCAGCCACTTGCTGTACGGCGCGTACTCGCGTTCGATCAGGAAGCCGAGGCGCATCACGTCGCGGACGAGGCGCGCGGTGACGACTGCGGAACCGGTGTCGTCACCGACCTGCGCACAGCGTCCGGCGAATGCCTCTTCCTGGGCGATGCGTTGCCACTGGCAGCCCAGGACGTACAACCAGACCGCGTCCGGGTACCACGTCAGGTTGTGGCGCGCGGCGCTGACCGCGCCGGGTCCGTCCTCGAACACTGCGCCCGCAGTGAGCGCGCGGAGATGCTGCGTCGGAATCCGCAGCCAATCGCCCGCGCGCATCGGAGCGCGGGGATCGCATCCGAGCCGGCGATCGAACTCCTCGGCGACGCTGGTGAACAGCACCTGATGGCGTACCGGTGCATCGTCACGGCGCGGGTACCGCGTCGCATACCCACGGAACGTGTCCGGGATCGCCCGCTCGATGGCGTCGATCAACTCGCGACGCCCGCTTCGGTCGAGGCCGTCGGCGAACACGAACACCTTGGGCCCCCAGCCGTGGTCGGTCGACTGTTCGGTGTCGAAGCCGAACACCTCCGACCCTTCGGCGAGCAACGCCGCGGCACGCTCGGCGGGAGGCAGGTACGGGTCGAGGATCGGCGCGACCACCTCGAACCAGTAGTCGCGCGCGAGCTCGATTCCGGGCACGAACGCGGGCATCGACTCGACGCTATCCGTCGGTTCCGAGAGACTCCGTTGATGGAAACCGACGAACCACTCGAGACGGGCTACGGGCCCGGTGCACCGCGCGGCGACAACCTGCTGAACGACTTCGTCCAGGGCGAGGCGGACGCATTCTCGGAGCTTGCTCGCGCGCGTGGCGACCGCGTGGCCGAGGACGACGAGTTCGGACTCATGCTCACGGACGGCGGGTCACCGACCCCATTCGGGAACGTCGCGGTCTTGCGGCGTCCGCTCGCCGATGCCGAGTGGACCGAGGCCGCACGCCGCATGCACACGTTCTATGCAAAGCAGGACGGCGGCCCGTTCATGACGTTCTCGGGCTGGCCCACGCCCGACGTGCGCCGTCTCGGCTTCGGCGCGATCGGGCACCCGCCGCTGATGCTCAGGCCCACCGGTCCGGTCGACCAGCCCGATCCCGACGCCTTCACGGTGCTCGCCGTCACCGACGCGGAGACCGCGGCAACATACGAGCGCGTGCTCATCACCGGCTATCCGGTGCCCGAGCTCGACGCCGATGCGTCCGGTTCGTTCCTCGGTCCGCAGTTCGACACCACGTCGCGCTGGCACCACTTCATCGGCCTGCTCGACGACCGTCCGGTTGCAACCGGATCCGGCTACGTCGATGACCATCACGTGCACGTCGAGTTCATCTCGACACTCGAGGAGTGCCGCGGCCGCGGTGTCGGATACGCGATCACCGCGGCCGCGACGCTCGCCGCGCCGGACCGGCCGGCGTTGCTGATCGCGAGCGACCTCGGGCAGCCCGTGTACCGGCGCCTCGGCTACTTGCCCCTTTCACGGTTCACGCTGTGGGCCGGGCACCGAAGCCGGGGCTGAGGTTGGCCGGAGTCGCCCCACCGCGCTTCCGGGAGATCGTCGACCCCGCCACCGCGGCGGCGTACCGCGCCACCGGCTGGTGGGGCGACACGACGCTGGCCGGTCGGGTGACCGATCACGCGGCGGCGCGGCCCGATCACGTCGCCTACGCGACCGACCGCGGCGCGATGACCTGGCGCGCGCTCGACGAATGCTCGGATCGCATCGCCGGCACGCTCCTCGAGGTCGGCGCGCTACCCGGTGAACGCATCGGCGTCCTGCTTCCAGACGGCGCGAGCGTGCACGCCGCGTACCTCGCGTGCGAGAAGGCCGGCGTCACCGTCGTCGGCATCGGGGCCCGCGCCGGGACGCGCGAGATCCGGCACCTGCTCGGCCGCACCGCCGCGTCCACACTCGTCACGCACGCGGAGTTCCGTGACGAACCGGCGACTGCGCTCGTCGCCGCGCTCGCGGCGGAAGGCACCGCGTTGCGGCACCACGTCGTGATCCCCGCGTTCGAACGCACGCCTGACGCGGCGATCGTGGTCGACGGCGTCGCGAGCGATGCGGAGCCGATCACCGCCGCGACCCGCGACCAGCGCGCCATGGGTCCCGACGACTTGTTCCTCGTGAACTCGACGTCCGGCACCACGGGGTTGCCCAAGGTCGTGATGCACACACAGAACCGATGGCATTACTTCCACCAGGTCGCGGCGCGGCACGGCGGACTCCGCACCGACGACGTGTTCCTCTCGGCCATCCCGGCGCCCTTCGGCTTCGGCATCTGGACCGCGCACTCGACGCCGATCCACCTGGGGGCGACATGCGTCATACCCGAGCCTTTCAGTGCACGAACGGTGGCCGCGCTCATCGAACAGCGATCGGGTGACCGTGCTCTGCTGTGTCAGCACCCAATTCATCATGATGCTCAACTCCGAAGCACTCGATGAGTTCGATCTGTCGTCACTGCGAGTGATGTTCACGGGCGGCGAGGCGGTGCCGTACGCACGCGCGGAGGAGTTCGAACAGCGCACCGGCTGCCGCATCCTGCAGTTCTACGGTTCCAACGAGACCGGCCTGTTGAGCGGCACGACGATCGACGACACGACGCAACGCCGGCTCTCGACCGCCGGCCGCGTGGTCGCTGACATGCACGTCCGGCTGTTCGACGGCGACCGCGACGTGACCGACTCGGGCTCCGGCCAACCTGCATGCCGCGGCCCCGCGACCAGTGTCGGGTACCTCGACGACCCCGCCGGCAACGCGGAGCTCTTCACCAGCGACGGTTGGATGCGGATGGGTGACCTGTGTCGCATCGACGCCGACGGTTACCTCACCGTGGTCGGCCGCACTTCGGACGTGATCATCCGCGGCGGCAAGAACATCAGTGCGGCCGAAGTAGAAGCAGAGGTCGCAACTCACGCGGCCGTCGAGCTCGTCGCCGCAGTGCCGATGATCGATCCACTGTTTGGCGAACGGGTGTGCGTGTACGTGCAGCTCGGACCCGGTCGTGAGCTCGACCTCGACGAGCTGGTCCGGCACTTGCTCGCCCGTGGCGTCGGGAAGGAGCTGCTGCCCGAACGCCTGATCGTCGTCGAGGAGATGCCGCTCGCTTCGGGCGCCAAGGTCGCGAAGGGGGAGCTGCGCGCCGACCTCGAAGCCCGGCTGCGTAACGAACCGTGACGAGCGTGCCGTCAGATCCCGAGCTTCGTCGCCCGCACGGTCGCGATCGCCTCGGGCGTGCCTTCGTAGTGGACGTCGGCCGCTTCCTGCCGCCCCGACATGAACAGCACGAGCTCACCCGGTGTGCCGTCGATCACGACGAACGGATCGGCCTGCTTCACGAGCCGCTCGCGGCCGTCGGGTGTCTTCAGCAGCAGTCCCGCGCCCTTGAGCTTGCGCTTGGCCATGAAGCTGCTCGTCTTCAGCGACGCCCAGAGGATCTCGTCGACCTCGGGGTCGGGCGGGCGCGGACCCTGCCCGTTCGCTCGACGCACGTCTTCGTGGTGAATCCAGTTCTCGACGACATTGAGCGAGGCCATCGGGCCGACGCGGAAGTACTTGGGCGGCCCGCCTCGCAACTCGGTGAGCATCGGCTCGTAGCCCTTGGCCTTGTACTCCTCCATCACCGTCTGCATATGCCGTGCGAACGGTCCGGGGAGGATGATGCCGGCCGCCGCGTCCGGACGCTTCTCCCGAGCGAGTAAGTGGGCTGCGAGGTCGGCCGTGAGCCAACCCACGCACAACGTCGGCGCTTCCGGTCCGGTTTCGACGAGCGTGTCGCACAGCGCGGCACGTTCCTTCAGCAACACGTCAACTGCGCTCATCGTGTACGACCTCAGTTCGCGTAGGACCGGAGCTCGATAGTGTTGCCATCGGGATCGTGGACGTACAGGCTCGACGCATACCCCTGAGCGCCGAACAACATGTCGCCGCGGTGCGCATCGGGGAACTCACGCGCCAACGCGTCGAGGTCCGCCGGTTCGATCACCAGGCACACGTGATCGACGTTGGTGCCGTCGGGCGCGCCCGCGAAGTCGCGGCCGAACAAGTCGATGATCGTCGTCGGCGTGATGCGCACCGACGGGAACGGCGCGTCGCCGCGCCGCCACTCGTCGACCCGTTCCGGCTCCAGGCCGAGCGTGTCGCAGTAGAACGACAACGATTTCTCCAAGTCCGCGCACCGGAACACGACGTGGTCGAGCCCGACGACTTGGACGAGCGGGGTTCCATGGGGCATGGACCAACGCTACCGGCGGGAGATCAGCGCGGAAGCCCCAACATTCGGTCGCCGATGATCGTGCGTTGGACCTCACTCGTGCCGCCCGCGATCGACGCCGCCTTCGACCACAACCACTGACGTTGCCAGAAGCCGCCGCCCGGGTTGGCGTCTGCGCCCCACCACAACGGCGCCGCGGCACCGAGCACGTCGAGGCCGCGCGCCGACATCGCCTGCGTCATGTCGGTCCAGGCGAGCTTGGTGACGCTCGACTCGGGACCCGGTTCGATGCCGCGCGTCAGCCGCGAGAGCGTGCGCCAGTTGTGCAGGCGCAGCACGCGCAGCTCGACGAAGGACTGCGCGAGGCCGTCGGCGATCGCGACGTCGTCGAGCAGCCCTCGTTCGGCTGCGAGCTGCCAGAGCTCGTCGAGGTACACCTCGTGGACGACCTGCTCCTTGAACGGGAACACGGTGCCGCGCTCGTGCGCGAGCGTCGTGTTCGCGACCGCCCATCCTTGGTGCAGTCCGCCGACGAGGTGATCGTCGGGAACGAAGACCTCGTCGAAGAACACCTCGTTGAATTCGGCATCACCGGTGATCTGCACGAGCGGTCGCACCTCGATGCCCGACGCCTGCATGTCGACGACGAGGTACGAGATGCCCTTGTGCTTGGGCGCGTCCGGGTCGGTGCGCGCCAGACAGATACCCCAACTCGCGAACTGCGCGTAGGACGTCCACACCTTCTGACCTGATAACAGCCAGCCGTCGTCGACACGTACCGCCCGCGTCTGTAGTGACGCGAGGTCGGAGCCGGCGTCGGGTTCGGAGAAGAGCTGGCACCAGATCTCGGACGCGGTGAGGATCGACGGAAGCCAGCGTTCCTTCTGCGCGTCGGTGCCGTCCGCGAGGAGCGTGGGGCCGGCAAGGTTGATGCCGACCCGGTTGATCGGCTGCAGCGCGCGCGAGCGCGCGTACTCCATGTTGAAGATCGCCACCTGCACCGGCGTCGCCGACCGGCCGCCGTACTCCTGCGGCCAATGGATGCCAATCCAGCGCGCGGCCGCGAGTTCGGCCTGCCAGCGTTTCCCGAACTCGACTTCCTGGGCGATCGACTCGAATCGCGGCGGCACTTCCACATGCGCCGCCAGCCAGCGCCGCACCTCGCGTGCGAACGCGTCCTCGTCCTCGGTGAAGCTCAGGTCCACGTCACAGATCCCGGAACTGCTCGTGCTCGTCGTGCACGCAGGACTCCTCCTGAAATCGGCGTGAGTCTAAGAGTCGGCGTCCCGGAGGCGCTCGAGCACCGGGATCGCCGCGACCTTCTCGTCGGTGAGCTCGGCCCACTCGATCCGGGGCAATCCGTGCCGCCGGGGACGGGCGCACCGGATGATGCGGGTCGGAGTCGCGACGAGATCGACGTGCACATCATGGCCAATGGTCGGTATCGCTCCGACTCCTTGCACTTGCACGTCGTGCACCGTCGTGACCACGACCGTACGTTCGTCGACGAGCCCGGCGGCGACCGCGAGCGCGAACTCGAGATCGCTGAACCCGCCACCCTTGCCGAGTCGGGCGCCGTCCGCGCCAACCGCGACACAACCCGTGACGATGAGGTCGACCGGCGTCATGTCGGCGATCGCGACGGTGCGAGCGGATCGCGTTGCGCCCTTGATCGACGCGGCGCGCGCGGGAGTGTCGGCGAGGTGGTCGGGATCGAGCACGAAGAATGGATCGGGTTCCGCAAGTCGGGGCACGGCCATGTAGACGAGCTTGCCGTCTTGCAGTGCGCGGATGCGCACGGGGAGTTGCGGCGAATCCGGGTTCGCCTTGAGGGTGTGCGCGCGCGTCCACTCGTCGCTCGCCGCCAGCACGCGCGCGGCGGCCTCCGCTCCGACGAAGTTCGGGATCCGGTTCTGCGGACCCGGGAAGCGGTTGATGCCCTTCTCGGACATCGCCCTCCACACGCGGTCGCGCAGCGCGGCCTTCTCCGTCAGCAGTGCTGCCGGACCGCCGGCATCCTGATCGTGACGACTCCGGCCATGACGAGCCACGATCGGTGAGCGTAGATTCGGCGCATGGGTGCGGGCTCCTGGGAGAACTACCACGCGATCACGACGCTGCTGTTCCGATACGCGGAATGCATCGACGCCGCCGACTTCGACGGCATCGGGGCGCTGTTCGCGACTGCGAAGATCACGAACGAGGGCTACGACGGCGAGATCGTCGGCGCCGAAGCCGTCGCCAACCTCTACCGCAGCACGAACCGCGTCCACGAGGACGGCACGCTGCGCACGCGACACCTGACGACCAACGTGATCGTCGACATCGACGACGCCGCCGGAACCGCCGAAACCCGCTCCGCGTTCGTCGTGTTCCAGGCGACGCGCGAGCTCCCACTCCAACCGATCGTGACCGGCCGCTACCACGATCGGTTCGCGCGCGACCGTGATGTCTGGTCGTTCGCGCACCGACACATCCTCCTCGAGCAGGTGGGTACCGTCCGCGAGCACCTCCACCCCGCCTTGGTCGCGCAACTGCACGACTCCGGCACGTAGCGCGGCATCATGTCCGTGGACCTCGCCGGTGCGGCCGATCTCCACTGCCATTTCGGACCTGACGCGCACCGCGCCCGCTCCGTCGACGCGTTCGAAGCCGCGCGCGAAGCCGCCGCGGCCGGGCACCGCGCGATCGTCTTGAAGTCCCACGACTTCCCCACCGCCGCGCTCGCCTGGGCGGTGCAGCGCGATGTGGCCGACATCTCGGTGTTCGGCGGCGTCTGCTGCGATGACGAGGTCGGCGGCGTGAACCCCACCGCGGTCGAAGCCGCGCTGCGGATCGGCGCCAAGATCGTCTGGCTCCCGACGCTCTCGAGCCGCCAGGACGTCGTCAACGGTGTCGCCGCCCAACTCGGCCGCACGGGTCCGGGTCTCGTCGTCACCGACGCCGACGATGCGCTGCTCCCCGAGACGCTCGAAGTGCTGGCACTCGTGCGCGAGCACGGGGCCATCCTCGCAACCGGTCACGTGAGCGCGGCCGAGCACTACGCGGTCGTGCGGGCGCACGCACGCACCGGGCCGGTGGTGCTCACGCACGCGACGGAAGATCTCGCGGGCCCGAAGCTCGATGCGGCCCAGTGCAACGAACTGGCCGAGCTCGGCGCGTGGGTCGAGCTCTGCGCGATGACCTGCATCGGCGCGCTCGCGACGAAGACGGTCGCCGACATGATCGCCACGATCCGGGCCGTCGGCGTCGAGCACGTGACGCTCGGCACCGACTTCGGCCAGGCGATCAACCCGCACCCGGCGCCCGGTTTGCAGACCTACGCCGACGCCCTCTTCGCCGAGGGCCTCACCGAAGCCGAGGTCCGCACCATGGCGTGCAACAATCCGTGTCAGTTGCTCGGAATCGAGGAGACCTAGTGCCGCGCATCGACGTTCCCGAAGGCAAGGCCGATCCCGAGGTGCGCGTGTGGGCGCTGCGGCCCGAGATGGGCATGGCGGCCGGCGCGCTCAGCCGTGCGATCTACGACCAGAGCATCGTGCCGGTGCGGGAGCGCGAGCTCGCACGCATCCGCATCGCCCAGATCAACGGTTGCGCGATCTGCCTCACGTGGCGCAAGACCGAAGGCGCGTCCGAAGTGATGACCGAAGCCGACTACGCGCACGTCGCCGAGTGGCCGACCCATGACTCGTACACGGACCGGGAGCGGCTCGCGATCGAGTACGCCGAGAAGTTCGCACTCGCGCACGACACCCTCGACGATGACTTCTACGCGCGCCTGCGGAGCGTGTACAGCGACGCCGAAGTACTCGACCTCACCGTGTGCATCGGCGGGTGGCTCGCGCTGGGTCGCGCGCTGCACGTGCTTGGCATCGACGACACCTGCCGAATTCCCGACCACATCGTGCAGTAGTGGTCTAGGTTCGCCCCTCGTGGGCGACCTGGAACGAGACACCGCGGTCGAAGGCGGCGACGGGCGCTACGGCTGCCGGCTCTCCGAGGACTGGGCCATCTGGGGACCGAACGGCGGCTACATCGCTTCGGTCGCGCTGCGGGCCGCGGGCGCGCACTCCAGTTTCGACCGCCCCGGGAGCATCGTCGGCCACTATCTGGGCGTCGCCGCGTTCGACGAGGTCGACATCGAGGTCACGACGCTACGCGCGGCCAAACGCGCCGAGTCGATGCGCGTATCCGTGACGCAAGGCGATCAGCCGATCTTCGAGGCGCTGGTGTGGGGCGTCGGCGACGTCGAAGGCTACGAGCACGACGTGAGCACGATGCCCGAAGGGCCCGATCCGGCGACGCTGCCGTCGCTCAAGGAGCGGCTCGAGCAGCTGCAGATGGAGCCGTACTTCCGTTTCTGGACCAACTTCGACGAGCGGGTCACGGACTGGATCGACGATCCGCAGGCCTGGGAAAACCGGCCCGCGACCGATCCAGTATGGGGTCACTGGTTCCGCTACGTCCCGCGCAGCACCTTCGACGACCTGTGGGTCGACGCGTGCCGGTCTCTGATCCTGCTCGACACCGGCATCTGGCCCGCTGCGAGCAACCATCACCCGCGCGGCCCGTACATCGCGCCGAGCATCGACATCTCCGCCGGCTTCCACCGCTTCCGTCCGGAGGAGCCGTGGCTGTACAGCGAGTCGCGCTCGACGAGCGCAGCAAATGGCCTCATCGCCGGCAACGGACACGTGTGGGCACACGACGGCACGCTGCTCGCGCTCGGGGCGAGCCAGCTGCTCTGCCGGCCCGCCGCGCGCTGACGCGCGTGGCAGCCTGAGAGTCATGGAAGATCGCCAGACGCCGGGCCTCTACCTCGAGATGACCGATCGCGCCCTCGATGCATACGCGTCCGAACGCGTCCCGGCCGTGCTCGCGCACGCGGGAGTGCAGCGCGCAACCTGGTGGCGCAACGTGCATCGCGACCGCGACGATCTGCCGCGCGTGCTCCCCGAGTTCGACCATCTCGGCGTCTACGAGGTCGACGAGCGATTCACGCCGCCGGCGACGCCGCCCGACGTCACCGGCCACTACTTCCGCCGCACGCCTCGCCCCGGCCAAGGCGTGATCACCGGCAACCCGACCGTTGGGCTGTCGCTCGTGCTCATCTCGCCGAAGGATCCCGCTCGTGCGCAGGAGCTCCGGGACTGGGGCGACTTCGTGCACATCCGCCACATCGCCGAGGTCGGCGTGCCCGGCTACGCGATGATCACGCCGTTCGAGAACGCCTCCGGTGGCGATCCGCGCTTCATGCACTTCTACGAGATGGATACGGACGATCCCGAAGCGTCGTACCTGGCGATGACGCCGCTCGTCGGCGATCGCATCGGAGATCCGAGCACCGACGCATGGAAGCATTGGGCGTTCCACCCGCAGTTGCGCATCATGTACGTCAATACGTTCGCGCGCGTCGGAGCGAGCACGTGACCGAGCCCAACACTGACTTCTTCGACGTCGTCGCCCGCCAACGTGCCTACCGCGCGTTCGCCGACACGCCACTGTCCGACGACGACGTCGCCACCGTCCTCGCAGCCGCGACCTACGCGCCGAGCGCGGAGAACAAGCAGCCGTGGGAATTCATCGTGGTCCGCAACGCCGATGCGCGCGCCACGATCGGTGAGCTGACGCGCCGGGCATGGGAAACGACCGGCCGCGCGTTCTCGGAAGGGAGACTGTCGCCGAAGACGTTCGCGGACGTCCACCGGGGTGCGACCGGTGGTATCGCGGCCGCACCCGTGCTCGTCGTCGTGTGCGCCGACAACGAGCGCGGTCTCGAACAGACCGTGCCGTCGTCGATCTTCCCCGCGATTCAGAACCTGTTGCTCGCGGCGACGGCACGCGGCCTCGGCAGCGCGCTCACCACGATCACCATCGGATACCGCGCCGAGCTCGCCGCGCTGCTCGCGCTCCCCCCACACGTCGTGCCCGTGGCCGTCGTTCCGCTCGGTCATCCGGCCCGCCCGCTCGGCCGGCCGAAGCGCGACCCTTTCGCGAGCCATACCCACCGCGAGCGCTACGGCGTGCCGTGGTCTGGCGACAACTGAACGCATATCCGCTCAGTCGCGGTGCGACTTCGCTTTCATGTCCTTCGGGTTCTCCTCGCGCACGACGAGCACCGGGCACGGCGCGTGCCGCAACACGTGCTCGCTCGTCGACCCGAGCATCAGCCGCTTCACGCCGGTGCGACCGTGAGAGCCGATGATGATGAGATCGGCATCGACCTCGGCCGCGACGTTGCAGATCGTGGTGGCCGCGTCGCCGACTTCGGCCCGCTTGTCGACCTGACCGCCGCTGAGCGCGTTGGCGGTCTCGGTGAGCTCCTGGTGCGCCCCTTCCATCTCCGCATCCCAGATCGCCCGCTCCGCCTCGGGGCTGTACGCCACGCCCTCGAATCCGGCGGCGTCGGTGATCGGGATCGCCTTGATCACCGCCAGCAGCGTGATCTTCTCCGGCTTGCCGAGCAGCGCCATGCCCTGCTGCGCGGCGTGGATCGACAGGTCCGATCCGTCACTTGCGATGAGCACATGCATGACTCTGTTCTACATGCGCCGGAACGATCGCGCGTCACCACCGTTCGACGAGATGCTCCCGGCCCGGCGGCGGCTCGTACGGGCTCGGGCCAGAAGTCGGTGACCTTGGTGATCCGCCCGCCCGCCACCTCGAAGAGGGCGATCGCCTGCGATTCCTCACCGTCCATGCTCCACCGGAACAGCAGCACGCCGTCGTGTTCGTCACCCAGCACGACCTGCGGGTCGATGTGCCAGTCGCCGGGGAACTCGGCGTTGAACCGCACGCAGTTCTCGCGCCCCCGGATGCGCTCGCGCGTCTGCGGGATCTCGTCGACGAAATCGGGCGCGAGCAATGCCCCGAAGGCGTCCCACTCGCGCGCCTCCATCCGCGCCGCGAACGCTCGCACGATGTCCGCCGTGTCCATGCTCACGCCGTCGTGCCCGCGTGCGGGCGGACGAGGACCCCGCCCGCGGCCGCGGAGCGGCGGACGGCGTCGAGGACCTCGATGCTCGCGAAGCCGTCGGCAAAGGTCGGAATGGGCACCTGCGTGTCCGGCTGTTTGCCTTCGATCCGCGCGCGGAACGCTTCGCACAGCATCGTGTAGGGCCCGAGCTCGAGATGCGTGTAACGGTGGCGCGGGTCGTCGCTCGGATTCGCGAATTCGGGGAGACGCGCATCGTCGGATACCGGCAGCATCCGACGACCGTCGCGATCTGAGCAGTACACCTCGCCGTTCATCGCCTCGAGCGTGCCGTCGGTGCCGGCGATGACGTTCATGCCGGCTCCCTGTGGCGTCCACGCGGCCGCGGTCTGTTGCAGCACTCCTTCGATGCCGTTCGCCAACGTGGCCCGCACGACGAACGAGTCCTCGGCACCGTGCGGACGATTGGAAACGGTCGGGAGCATGGCGCTGACCGAGGCGAACTCGCCGAGCGTCACGCGGACCTGGTCCACGAGGTGCGAGCCCGATGCGCCGAGCCAGCCACCACCGCGACCGCGATCGAACCACCAGCCCGGCACCGGGGTCGCCGGATCGGCTGCCACCGGGGCGTAGGAGATCAATGAGAACTGCCGGGGCTCCCCGACGGCGCCCGCGGCGACCGCGCGCGCGAGCGTGACGCGGTCCTCGGCCCAGCGGAACTCGTGACCGACGAGCGCGGTAACCCCCGCGCGCGTCGCGGCGGCCAACATCGCGTCGGCCTCACCCGCGTCCAGCGCGAATGGCTTCTCGCAGACGACATGGCGACCGGCATCAGCCGCCGCGATCGCCAGCGCGGCGTGCGTGTCGGGCGGCGTCGCGATCGTCACCGCGTCGACGCCCCGGATTGCGAGCGCCTGTTCGAGCGACGTGCACGCACTCGGGATGTCGAGTCGCCCCGCGCGCCGCGCGGTCTTTTCTTCGTGCTGGCCGACCAGCGCGAGCACGCCGAACCCGGCCGCGCGCAACGCCGGCACGTGGATCCGCGTGCCGAAGCCGGTACCGACGACTGCGACACCGGGCACTAGTAGCCCTCGGCCCGGTCGACGACGAACAGCAGAGGCTCGTTGCCCAGGAAGCGACCGAGGTTGTCCACGAAGATCTCGACGGACGCGCGCTGCATCTCGGGTGTGTACCAGGACACATGCGCGCTCAGCCGCACATGCGGGTGCGAGTAGAGCCAGTGCCCGGCGGGCAACGGCTCCGGGTCGACGGTGTCGAGTGTCGCGAGCGCGACGCGGCCGTCTTCTAGCGCGACACGAAGCGCGTCCTGATCGATCAGCGCGCCGCGCGCAATGTTGACGATGTGGACACCAGGCTTCACGTTCGCGAGCACGTCCGCGCCGACGAGATGGTTCGTGTGCGCAGTTGCCGGTGCCGCGAGCACGATGTGGTCAGCATCGGCGACGAGCTCGTCGATGCTCGTCACGATCTCGACGCCGGGAATCGGGCTGGGGGTGTCGGTTCGGCGCAGCGCCTTCACGTGCATCCCGAAGGGCAACGCCCGCTCGGCGATTGCGGTACCGATGCCGCCGAAGCCGACGATGCCAAGCGTGCTTCCCGCCACGCCGTCGAGGGTCGGGATCGGGAAGTTCCAGTACTTCGGCGGTTCGTGCAGGAACACCTCAGGGAAGCGCTTGGTGCGGGCGAGGATGGCGGCCAGGACCCATTCCGAGATCGGTCCGGCACTCGCCCCGCGTGCGCACGTGACGGTGCGGCCGTCGAACACCGCGGCCGGCACCTTGTCGACGCCGGTGCCCGAAAGCTGCACCCACCGGACCCCCGTCGCATCGAGCCAGCGCAGGATCGTGTCCCATTCCATGTAGCCGCCGTAGAACACGTCCACGTGCAACCCGGCCGGCGGGTCACCATCGAGGCCGATGAGCTCGACCTCCGGATACGCGCGGGTAATCAGCTCCCGGTTCGGATCGCTCGCGCCCATCTGCGTGAGAACCGTCGTCATCCTGCCAACGTATTCGGCGCGGAACCGACCCCGTCGCGACGATGTTCACACCCGCTCCGACGAGGGAAGACTCCGCGGTGCCCACCGAAGTAGAAGGATGATCGCACGATGCGCTTCGGCAACTTCGAGGTGAGACCGGTGGGTGGTGCGATCGGTTGCCTCGCGATGATGCTCTTCTCCATCGCTCTCTCGCTGCTCCTCACCCTGTTCGTCAACCTGCTCGTGCGCTGAGCTTCGACTCGTGCAGAGGCGCTCCGGGGCGGGGCAATCGGTGCGGCGACGCACCGAAATGTCCGAGCCCATCACCGCGTCGTTCCGCAAGAATCGGCACCCGATGAACAAGGATGCAATCACGGCTGCAGTCGCGGCCGATCTCGTCGCCGAACAGTTCCCGCAGTGGGCCGATCTGCCGGTTGTGCCGGTCGCGCTGAACGGGTGGGACAACTCGACGTATCGATTGGGCGAGACGATGTCGGTTCGCCTGCCGAGCCACGATCGTTACGTTCCACAAGTCGAGAAAGAGCAGCGTTGGTTGCCTGCCCTTGCTCCTCTGTTGCCGCTACCGATCCCCGAGCCCGTTGCATTCGGGCGGCCGAGTGACATCTTTCCGCGCCCATGGTCGATCTATCGCTGGATCGACGGGCGTCCCGCGCTCGCGGGTGAGGTCACCGACTTCGGTAGGTTCGCGAACGACCTCGCTCGCTTCCTGTCGGCCATGTACTCCGTCGACGCAAGCGAAGGGCCCGCACCCGGCGATCACAGCTTCTTCCGCGGCGGCCCACTCGACCCGTACGACGCACAGTCGCGCGAGTCGATCGCCGTCCTCGCCGATGAGATCGATGCTGGCCTCGCGACGAGCGCCTGGGAAGCTGCAGTCGACAGCTCATGGGATCGTTCCCCGGTGTGGGTGCATGGCGACGTTGCTCCATCGAACCTGCTGGTGATGAACGGGCGACTCACCGCGGTGATCGACTTCGGCTGCGCCGCGGCGGGCGATCCTGCCTGCGACCTCGTGATGGCATGGACGTTCTTCTCGGACGAGAGCAGTGCCGCTTTCCGACGCAACCTTGCGCTCGATGAGGCGACATGGGCGCGAGCGCGCGGGTGGGCACTGTGGAAGGCGCTCATCCACGTCGCGCAGGCGCGACGAGGGCGAGCGGAGTCGACAGCCGCCCTTCATCGCTGGGGATGGCGCTTCGGCGGGCGCGAGGTCATCGCCGCGGTACTCGCCGACCATTGCGCATCGAGCTGAGCTGGGCGTCAGTTCGTCACCCGTATTCGAGCATCGTCTGGCAAACATCAACCCCGAACCGAACGCGGGAGGCGAAAATGGACTACGGAGCTCATCTCCCGCTGATGGATTTCGGGGAACATCCGTTCACGCTCGACCACCTCGTCGAGTACACGAGAGCTGCTGCGCAACTCGGCTTCGCGGCACTGTCGGTGAACGACCACATGGTCTTTTCGGTGCCCTGGCTCGACGGCCCGGTCGCGCTCGCGGCGGTGATGGAGCACTCAGGGGGGATGACGCTCGCAACGACGGTCGTCCTCGCAGTGGTGCGCGGTCCGGTACCGATCGCCAAGACGCTGGGTGCGATCGATCGACTTTCGGGGGGCCGGCTCATCGTCGCCGTCGGTCCCGGCTCTTCACTCGAGGACTACGCGGCGGTCGGACTCGACTTCTCGGAACGTTGGCAACGCTTCGATGAGGCGATCGGCGCGATCCGAGCGCTGTGGCGCAAAGACGGTGCGCCGTTCGTCGGCCGTTTCTACTCGACCGAGGGTCTTTCCTTGGAACCCCGGCCGGCCCAACCGTTCGGGCCGCCGATCTGGGTGGGGAGCTGGGGCTCTGACGCCGGGCTTCGCCGCGTGGCCCGGATCGCCGACGGCTGGCTCGCTTCCGCTTACAACACGACGCCGGAGCTGTTCGGACAGGCGTGGCAAGCGCTCGGTGCGAAGCTCGCAGATCACGGGAAGGCAGCCGACGCGTTTCCGAACGCGCTGGCGACGATGTGGTGCTACATCACCGACGACCGCAACGAAGCCGAGCGCATCCTCAAGGAGCGGGTGATTCCCACCGTGCACCGACCTGAGGAGATGCTCCGCGAACGGCTGCCGATCGGTCCGCCCGAACTGTTCGCCGAGAAGTTGACCGAATTCGCAAAGGCGGGCGTGCAACGGGTCTTCATCTGGCCGGTTGCCGACGAAGTGCAACAGCTCCACCGCTTCTGGAACGATGTGCGACCGCTCGTCGGCGGTGACACGTCCATTGAAGGAATCCGCCCGGATACCGGGCACCCGCCTTCAACGAACGTTTAGGAGACTCGGCCGAGCGTTACGCCGCGCAGAACTCCGTTCCGCACTTGTCGCCCGACGCGGGCTCGGGTGTGTTGCGCGGTTTCAGCACGAGGTCAGCAGCCAATTGAGAAGCGTGAGGATGGGCATCAGCCGTCGCTCTCATCGCGGCCGGATTCGAGAGTCGCAGTGAGGGCCGATCAGTTGCGCAGCCCTGCGTCTGCGGTCACGAGCACGAACCGGTGACCGCCCGTCAACGCACCCGAGACCCGGACGATGCCGTCACCAATGTCCTCGGCCGTATCGATCTGCCCGTCGAACTCGAGGTCGAGCTCGTCGCGGTGCACGCGCCAAGTTATGCGCGCGCCGATCCATTCCTCGCCATCCATGGCAACCCCCCGCCTGTCCTGTTCGACAACGCTAGACGCGAAGGGAGGGCCAAGCCATGCGCCAGACTCCCGGCATGAAGCCTGAGGTCGTGTGTGACGGGATCCGGTTCGGCGAGGGGCCGGTGTGGTGCGGCGACGGAACGCTGGTTGTGACGAGCGTCGCGGAAGGTGCGCTGTACCGGGTGTGGCCCGAGCAGAACCGGGCGACGCCGATTGCGGAGACGGGCGGCGGCGCGAACGGTGCCGCGCTGGCGGCTGACGGGTCGATCCTCGTGACGCAGAACGGTGGCTACGACTTCAGCGCGATGGGGTTGTTCGACGATCCGCCGCCGTTCCGACCGGTGAGGCCGGGTCTGCAACTGGCACGGCCCGACGGGACGGTCAGTTACTTGGCCGACGTCGGTTTCCTGTGCCCGAATGATCTCGCGGTGGCGGGCGACGGCACAGTGCACTTCACGGATCCGCCGCACCACCCGCCGCCGGACGAACCGGCGGGACGCGTCATGACATTGGCGCGTGATGGGTCGGTGTCGACGTTCGCCTCTGACTTCTCCTACTGCAACGGCATCGCGTTCGAGCCCGACGGCACCGTGGTGGTGGTCGAAGCGCGCGGCCTGCAACGCGTGCACACGGACGGGAACCGGGAGTGGGTCATCGAGACACTGGGACCAGGCGGTGGTGACGGGTTCTGCATCGATGCCGACGGTCGGTTCTACGTGGCGTCCACGACGGAGCACGGCATCCGCGTCGTCGATGTCGACGGCACGATCGTCGATTTCCTCGAGATCGACGGCAAGGGGCTGACGACCAACTGCTGCTTCGGCGGTGACGACCTGCGGACGCTGTTCGTGACCGACGCGCTCCCGGGGCGTGTGGTCGCGTTCGGTGCGATGCCGGCGCCGGGTCTGCCGCTCCCGACGTGGCCGGGGCTGTCGTAGGGCTTCAGCGCCTCAGCGCATCAGGCCGCGCACGGACGCAGCGAGATCGCGAGCCCACGCTTCGGGATCGTCGAGCGGCCAGCCGTTGTCCGGGAGGTCGAAGTACTCGATCGAGAGCAGTCCGCTGTAGTCGAGCTGTTCGAGGCGGCGGAGCACGGCCCTGAAGTCGACCGCGCCGGCGGCGTCGTCGACATGCACCTGCGTGTGCCCGCGCCGCCCCTGGCGGAGCTGCACGTGATCCGCGAACTCCAGGAGGTCGCACGGATCCTCGCCCCAATCGGCGACGTGTCCGGTGTCCACGAGCAGGCGCACTCCTGGCACTTGCTTGCGGAACTCCTCGAACCGCGCGCGCGAGTTGACCACCGCGCCGGCCCAGGGTTCGAGCAGGGCGTGCGGCGCCCGCTGCCACCAGCGCACCGCGCGGTCCCACATGCCGGCGGTGTCGGTGGGTGCGGGTGTCGTGCACCACGTGTCCGCCGGTTTGGGGAACGCGGTCGGGCACCCGACCGGCAATGCGAGCGTCGCCGCGTCGACGCCGAGCATCGCGTCGATGTGGTCGTACCCGTCGGCCGCGGCCGCTTTCGAGCGCGCGATCGCGTCACCGCGCCGCGCGTACGTGACGTCGACGACCCCGACGGGCCACCGCATCACGGTTTTGGCGACAGAAGGCGACCGGAACGGTCGCCAATTGTCACCAAAACCTGCAGGTTCACTTCGTCATCGACTTCGGCATGACCATGCCGACTTGCTGCAGGTGCTGGCCGAGGCCCTTGTCGAACGCGGCGGCGACTTCGGCCGGCGTCCACCCGCCGTCCTTGCCCATCCAGGCGATCTGCTTCGGGTGCTGGAACACCGTGTACGAGTACTCGGTGCGCCCGAGCACCTGGCCGTTCACGTGCCCGGCCTCTTCCGACGCGAGGAACGCGAGCAGCGGTGCGTTGAGCGCGGGGTTCTCCTCCGGCGGCGGTTCCTGGCCCGACTTCTCGAAGAGCGCCGCGGTCATCCGCGTCGCGCCCGACGGTGCAACCGCGTTGACGGTGATCCCGTAGCGCCCGAGCTCCATCGACCACACGAATGTGAGACCCATGATCCCGGCCTTGGCCGCGCCGTAGTTCGTCTGCCCGAAGTTGCCGCGCAGGCCGGCGGACGACGTGATGTTGATGATGCGCCCGTAGCCCTTCTCCTTCATCACCTCAGCCGCGTGCCGGCCGCAGTTGAAGGTGCCCTTGAGGTGCACGGCGACGACCGCGTCGAAGTCGTCCTCTTCCATCTTGAGCAGCGTGCGGTCGCGCACGATGCCGGCGTTGTTGACGAGGATGTCGAGCGTGCCGAACGCATCGACCGCGGTCTGCACCATGTTGCGCGCGCCCGCGTAGTCGGTGACGGAGTCGTAATTCGGCACCGCGTTGCCGCCGAGTGCTTCGATCTCCTTGCACACCTGGGCGGCCGGGTCTTCTTCGGTGCCCCGACCGTCGAGCGACACGCCCACGTCGTTGACGACCACTTGTGCACCTTCGCGCGCGAAGCACAGCGCGAACTCGCGACCGATCCCGCGTCCCGACCCGGTGACGATCGCGACACGCCCGTCGAGCAAGCCGTCGGAGTTCTGGGCCATCGTGCTCAGGAGGCGGCGGCGGTTGCCGCGCCGGTGATCGCCTTGTCGCCGTTCTGGTTCACGACCGTGAGGTCGAGATCCACCAGCTTCTCGGATCCCTCTTCGCGTTTGCCGGTGACGACCGCGGTGCACGTGAGCACGTCGCCGGGCCACACCTGCTTGGAGAAGCGCACCTGGAACCGGCGCACCGCTTCGGGTCCGAACCAGTCCTTCACGACTCGGGCGGCCAGGCCCATGGTGAGCATCCCGGGCCCGAACACCGACGGGTTGCCGACCTGCGTGGCGATCGTGTCGTCGTGGTGCATCGGGTTGAAGTCTCCCGACGCTCCGGCGTACTTCACGAACATGGTGCGGGTGAGCGCCGGGAACTCTTCCCGCTTCTCGTCACCCACGGACAGCGCATCGAACGACACCGGGCTGCCGGTGGCACTGGCTTCTGCACTCACGACGACCCCCTCAGACGGGCCGGATCGTAGTCCTGAACGTGACACGGGCGTCACATCCGCCTACCCTTCACCGGTGGCCCGCAACGTGCGCAACGGCCGCAACGCCGGCACGGCGCGTGCCGCGCGGATCGGCCGCCGACGCTCGTCACGAGGCGCGGCAGCTCCCTCCCGGCCCTCCGGACGCCAAGACCCCGGCAGATGGATCGCGGGCCGGCGGAACCCCGACCCAGAGCCGCGAGCTGCGGGCGCGAGGGCAGCGCACACTGCGCAAACTGCTCGATGCGGGTGTCGAGGTGTTCGAGACGCGCGGCTATCACGCGGCGCGCGTCGACGACGTCGTCAAGCTCGCTCAGACCTCGCACGGCACCTTCTACCTGTACTTCGCCAACAAGGAGGACCTGTTCCGCGCGCTCATGGCCGAGGTCTCGGACCAGATGCAGGCCCTCGCCGAGGAGCTCGGTCCGCTCACCCCGGGCGCCCAGGGCCGCGCCGAGCTCCAGGCGTGGATCGGGGGTTTCGCGGACCTCTACGAGCGCTACGGCGCCGTGATCCGCGCGTGGACGGAAGCGGAGATCGGCTCGCACGAGTTCGGCCGTATGGGCAACGACGTGATGCTCCGCTTCACGAGCGTGCTCACCGACCGCATCGCGGTGGCCGCACCCACGGACCTCGACCCGGTCATCACCGCGCTCGCGCTCGTCGCGATGCTGGAGCGGCTCAACTACTACGTGCTGTCCCGGCAGGTCCGGATCACGAAGCCACAGATGGTCGACACGCTCGCCCGCGTCACCCACGCGGCCCTGTTCGGCAACTAGACGGCTTCGGCAACGAGGCCGAGGCGCCGTTGCTGCTCCCGGCTTCGCCGGCCAGGATGCGGCCCTGCAGGTCGCCGAGCTCGGACACGGGGCCCGAGTAGGCGACCTCGCCCTTCACCAGCACGACCGCGTCGTCGGCGATCGCCAGCGCGTGATGCACGTGCTGCTCGACGATGAGCAGCGTGGTGCCGCTGTCGCGGATCGTTTCGAGCGTCCGGTACACCTCGTCGACGACGATCGGGGCGAGGCCGAGCGAGAGCTCGTCGGCGATCAGCAAGCGCGGCTTCTCGACGAGCACGCGTGCGAGCGCCAGCATGCGCTGCTCGCCGCCCGAGAGCGTGCCCGCGAGCTGTCGGCGCCGTTCGCCGAGACGCGGGAACAGTCCGTACGCCTCGTCGAGCGCCGCGTGCACGTGGGCGCGGCCGCGGCTCCGGCGGAACGTCAGCTCGAGGTTCTCCTGCACGGTCAGCGACGCGAACACCGAACGGCCTTCGGGCGCGTGCACGATGCCGTGTCGCGCGTAGACATAGACGGGCTGCCCGGTCAGCTCCGCCCCGTCGAAGCGAACCGTTCCCTGCGTCGGCACGACGAGCCCTGAACACACGCGCGCGATCGTCGTCTTGCCCGCGCCGTTCGAACCGAGCAGGGCGAGCACGCGACCGGGATACAACTGCAACGAGACGTCGAAGAGCGCGCGGAACGGCCCGTAGCCGGCATCGACATCGTCGAGCTCGATGAGCGGCGCAACCGCCGGAACCGCGGCCGCACTCACACCGTGTCCCCGAGGTAGGCCCGGCGCACGGCCGAGTCTGCGAACACTTCGTCGGTGCGGCCCGCGGCGATGACTGTGCCGAAGTCGAGGACGAAGAGTCGCTCGACGAAGGCGCGCACGAGGTCGACGTCGTGCTCGACGAGGAGGATCGCGAAACCGCGCTCGCGCTGCACGTCGCGCAACGTGAGCGCGAGCGACTCGGTCTCCTGACGGTCGAGACCGGACGACGGTTCGTCGAGGAGCAGCAGGCGGGGCTCGGTCATCAGCGCCCGCCCGACCTCGACCAGCCGCCCGATCCCCAGGCTGAGCGACTCCACCTTGCGATCCGCCACTGCGTCGAGGCCGAGCAGGTGCAACATCTCCTCGGCCCTCGACCGCTCGGCGGCCGTCGGGCCGCCCCGAC
This sequence comes from uncultured Actinomycetes bacterium, assembly GCA_963740835.1. Taxonomy (GTDB): domain Bacteria; phylum Actinomycetota; class Acidimicrobiia; order IMCC26256; family PALSA-610; genus CAVUFH01. The sequence goes on from CAVUFH010000001.1 coordinate 167,302, forward strand.
GGATCGAGTCCTTCAGCAAACCGCCCTTGCCACTGCGGGAGCGGTCGGCGACGAGCAGGTGCTCGCGCGGCGACATCCCCGCGAACAACTCGATGCGTTGGAACGTGCGGCCGATGCCGAGCCGAGCCCTTCGGTGGGTGGGTACGCGCGTCAGGTCCTTGCCTTCGAGCGTGATGGTGCCTTCGTCGGGCGTGAGGATGCCGAGGAGGCAATTGAAGAACGTTGTCTTCCCCGCGCCGTTCGGCCCGATGAGACCGACGACGCTCGCGCTCGCCGACATCGAGGCTCACGTTGTCGAGGGCGGTGATGCCCGCGAACTTCATCGTGACGTGCTGCGCGTCGAGCAGGGTCACTGCGGCGCTCCGACCGGCGCGCGACGCGACGCGGGCACATCCGGCGGCGGTTCGCCGACGTCCGTGCCGTTGCGACGCGCCTTGAACTTGTCGAGCCATTCCTGCGTCCGCGCGAGCGACTTGCGCTTGTTGTGCTCGAGGACTCCCTCCGGATGCTTGGCATAGGTGATGGCACCGATGCCGAAGAACACGGTCGCGAGCCCGGCCGGCACCGAGTCGATCGTCCAACCAGGAGCACCGACGAGGTAATAGATGAAGAACGACACGCCGACGAACGCGGCCATCGCGGCGAAGATGCCGAAGTGACCGCGCACGAGCGCGAGAACGATGATCGCGGTCACGACGAGCACGGCCGGCCCGAGCGCGTGGTTGAAGATCCACGGGATCCAGTCCTCGAGCACGACACGCTGGAAGAAGATGAAGCCGGCTGCGGCCTGGATCGCGCCTTCGACCGTGCGGGCACCGAGCGAGACGACGATGACCACCCACAGCAGTCCGAACTGCGCGACGAAGTACGTGTTGTAGCTCGCAGCCTGGTCGCGCATCGCGAGCAACCCGCCGCCCACACCGGCGAGCCCGGCCGAGAGCGCGAACGCGGTGATGCGCCAGCGGGTCGGGTTGATCCCGACCGCGGCCGCCGCGACCTCGCTCCCCCGCAGCGCGTCGAGGAACCGTCCGGTCGTGCCACCGCGCACCCACACGACGAGGAGTCCGGCGACGGCCAGGATGACGAGGCACAGCACGAGGAATGACTTCTCGTTGGCGAAGTCGATCGGCCCGAGCAACGGTCTCGGCGTCCTCAGCGGCGTGATGCCGTTGCCGCCGCTCACCCACGTGAACTTCACCATCACGCTGTCGAAGAACAGCGCGAAGGCAAAGGTCGCGAGCGAAAGGAAGATGCCCCCGAGTCTGAGCGCCGGGAGCGCGACCAGCGCACCGACCGCCGCCGCGATAACGCCCGCGAGCAGCATGCCCACGAGCACGGACATGCCCAGCTCGTGGGCGAGCTGCGCGGTCGCGAGCGAGCCGATACCCGCGAACGTCGCCTGACACAGCGAGATCTCTCCCGCCATGCCGGTGATGACGGTGATCGACAGGAAGATGATCGAGAAGATGACCGCGTACTGCGTACGGAAGACCCAGACGACGTTGGCGTGGAAGAAGAGCCAGTAGAAGAACCCGAGCCCCACGACGACACCGAACACGCGGGTCATCGTGGTGAGCGAATCGCTGCGTTCGAGCGAGACGAGCGCAGGTGGCGGTGGATCGACGCCGGCCAACGGGTCGGTCAGCTCCCGGCGGTTGCGCAGCCTGGGTGAGAAGACCAGAACGAGGAACAGCGCGACGAACGGCAGCGACGGCCGGAGGTTCGTCGCGAGGATGCTGTTCGTCGGCAGTTCGATCGCCACGACCTGCGCGATCACACCGAGCAGCAAGCCGCCGAGGAACGCGACACCGATGCTCGACAGCGCCGCGAGCACCGCGGCCGAGATCGCGGCGACCACGAGCGGCGTGTAATAGATCTCCGAGACCTGTGAAAGCGTGGGCGAAATGAGGATGCCGGCCATGCCTGCGAGCAGGCTCGACATGACCCAGGCAGTCGTGCTCACGCGATCGGCGTTGACGCCGGCGAGCTCGGTCATGCGCGAGCTCTCGACGACCGCGCGCATGCGCAGGCCGAGGGGCGAGTACCGGAAGAGCACGAGGAGCGCGCACACGATCGCGATTGTCACGACCGCCGTCGCGATGTCGTCACGGCTCAGGAACACCTGGCCGAAGGGGTTGTACGCGGTCGAGCCCTCGGGCACGATGCCTTCCGGCTGGAACGTCGTGCCGACGTCGAAGAACAGCTTCACGATCTCCGGTATGGCGACGAGCAGACCGAGCGTCGTCACCAAACGCGTCATCGGTGGCGCCGTACGCAGGTAGCGGAACAGCACGCGGTCGAGCACGTATCCGAGCAACGCCGAGAACACGAGCGCGATCAGCACCGCGACCGGGATCGGGAGGTTGTGACGGGTCCGGGTCTCGTAGTAGACCGCGCCCGCCGCGAACGCCTGTGCACCGAAGGCCAGGTTGAAGACGCCCGCGGTCTTGTACGTCAATACCAGGCCGACGGCGAGCAGCGCGTAGATGCCGCCGAAGGTGAGACCTCGGAAGACGGCGCTCAGGATCTCGTCCAACGCGTTGCGCTCCCGGAGTCGTGTCTGTTACTGCAAACCGTCGGCTAGTTCGAGCCCGAGTCCTTGGGCACGAACGACATGTACGTGGGTGCGACGAGCTTCGGCGCGTTGTTCTTGAAGCAGTTCCACGGCTTCCCCGGTTGTCCCCAGATGGCGACGAGCTGTCCGTTCTTCACCTGGGTGAAGTTCGCGCACTCGAGCGGACCCTGCGAGTCCGGGTGCGTGACCGGATCCTCGTGCGACTTCGTCCAGTCGATCGGGACGATGAACCCGTTGTCGCTGTAGTCCTTCACCGTGTTCAGGCTGTCGATGACCTTCTTCTGATTGAACTCCGGGCCCGCGAGCTTCAGACCGGTGTAGAGCTCGTCGGCGAGGATCCAACCGGTCGCGGCGACTTCGACCGGGGCCTTGCCGATCTTCTTCATCTGCGCGAGGAACTCTTTGATCTCCGGGATCTGCGGCTTCACCTCGAAGGCGACGAACTGGGGCACGACGATCGAGCCCTCGAGCACGTCGGCGTTGTTCGCCACCAGACCCTTGTCATATCCGTTCGGGAGCTGTTGGACGGCCTTCAACCCCTGCTTCTGCATCTCCTTGCCGAGCAGGATCACTTCGTTGATGTCCATGCAGGTCTCGACGAAGTCCACGCCTTTCTGCTTCATCTGCGCGACCTGGGCGCTGAGGTTCGGCTCCGCGAAACCGATCGTGTCGTCGTAGAACACGACCTGGGCAGTGGGGTACTTGGTGAAGGAGTCCTTGACACCCTGCGCGCACAGCTTCGACGACTGCGCGGTGCCGTAGCCGAGGACGCCGACCTTCGTGAGCTTCAGTTGCTGCGCGATGTACGGAACGATTTGCCCGGCGCACCCGAGGCAGAGCGCGCCGAGGTTGGCGAAGATGTTCTCGTGTCCGGCCATCTCGGGGTTGATGTTCCAGATGAACGTCGGCTGGCCGGCCGCGGCCAGCAGCATCGGCCCCGCCGAACTGCAAGGTCGCGATGAACGTCGCGAACGCGTTGTCCTCGGCCAGGCTGGCCTGCACCTGCTCCTGGTTCTGCAGGCCGATGATGTCGTCGCGCTGACTCGAGATGTTCAGCTTGCGGCCGTAGATCCCGCCCTTCGAGTTGATCATGTCGAAGTACACGTTCATGCCGTCGGCGATCTCGGCGTACTTCCCGTTGAGGGGGTTGGTCTTCGATGCGATCACCGCGACGTTGATCTCGCTGTCGGTCACACCGGGTGCCTGCACGGGCACGTTCTTGGTGAGGTCCGCGTTCGCGACGGTGGTCACGGTGCCACCGCCCGTGTCGCCGCTGCTGTCGTCGTCCCCGGAGTTCCCGCAGGCACCCAGCGCGAGGATCAGTGCCAGCGTCAATGCGGCGGTTCGGGCAACTCGTATGCGCATCTATCCCCCCGGATCAAATCCGGCTGCCGGCCCCGTGTCGGAGCTGTCGGCCCACATTCGGGCCCCTGGCCGGATGCTGACGCTAGCGTCAGGTTTCGCGTTGCGACAATAACCGCACCGTAGCGACCATGGCGCGCGGCGTCCTGTCAGGATGCTCGTCGTGTCTTCCACCCTCGTGACGTTCCACGCCCATCCGGACGACGCCGAGATCACGTGCGGCGGCATGATGGCTCGGGCCAAGGCCGACGGTCACCGGGTCGTGCTCGTCGTCGCCACGCGCGGCGAGCTCGGCGAACAACAGCCCGGCATCGTCGCGCCGGACGAATCGCTCGCCGAACGACGCGTCACCGAAACGCTCGCGGCGGCCGCGATCCTCGGCGTCGACCGGGTCGAGTTCCTCGGTTACGTCGATTCCGGGATGGCCGGCGAACCGACGAACGATGCGCCGGGATCGTTCGCGAGCGCCGACATCGAAGTCGCCGCGGCGCGCCTGGCCCGCATCTTGCGAGAGGAGGACGCGGCCGCACTCACGACCTACGACGACAACGGCGGATACGGGCATCCCGACCACATCCAGGTGAACCGGGTCGGCAACCGCGCGGCCGAGATCGCCGGGACGCCGCACGTGTTCGAAGCGACCACCAACCGCGACCACTTCCTGCGCTTGATGCGCGAACGGCCGCCCGAGACGGCCGGTGTCGACGAGTCGACCATGCCGACGGCCGAGGACCTCGAAGGCATCGGCGTCGCCGAAGCCCGCATCACCACCACCCTCGACGTGCGCGAGTACGCGGTACTGAAACGCCGTGCCCTCGCCGCGCACGCGAGCCAGGTCGGCCCGGAATCGTTCTTCCTCGCGATGCCCGAGGACGCGTTCGTCGCGGGCTTCGGATATGAGTGGTTCATCCACTGCGGCGTGCCCGACGGCACCCAGGAGACGGCGATCTTCTGATGGGTGTTGTCGGGTCAGGCGGTGGCCTTCATGATCTCGCGCAGCGCGTCGGGCACCGCGGCGGCGAGGTCGTCGACGTCGGGGACGAGCTCGCGACACGCGATGAAGCCGAAGTCGACGTGGTCCAAGTACGACATGACGGTGAGGTTCAGGCCGCAGTCGTCGACGATCGGGCCGAGCGGGTGGAGTGACACGAGGCGCGCGCCCGCGAGGTAGAGCGGGAACGGCGGCCCGGGCACGTTCGACACGATGAGGTTGATCGCGGGCCGCACGCGCTCGCCGAGCCGCAGCCGGCCGTAGAGGCGTATCGCGCGGGAGAACACCGCGGGCGACGCGACTCCGGCCCACTCGGCCAGTGTCGAGCTGCCGACCACCTCGTGTACCTGCTTCCACCCCGCGGTCGAGCGCTCGACGGCTTCGACGCGCGCGAGTGGGTGTTCGATCTCGACGGGGAGCGCCGCGAACATCGCGGAGATCTGGTTGCCGAGCTCGCGCTCGCCGTCGGCACGCACGTTCGTGGGGATGGCCGCGACGAGCGCGCGGTCGGGGAGCTCGCCCCGCCCGATGAGGTAGCTGCGCATCGCGCCGGCGGTGATGCTGAGCACCACGTCGTTCACGGTGACGCCGAGCGCGTTCTTGGCCTCCTTGATGTCGGCGAGCGGTATCGACGCGAACGCGACCTTGCGGTGCGGTGTGATCGACCGGTTCATCGACAGCCGGGGCGCAGTGAGCGGGAGCGGCACGTCCAGCTCGCGCTCCCGCGCCCGTTGCACACCCCGCACCACGCTGCGCCCCAGGTTGTTGGCGGCCTTGACGAACAGCACCGGGCGTTGCGCGAACGAGATCGCGGAGTGGCTGAGCAGCTCGAGATCGCTCGGCACGTGCTCCGGTTCCCAGTCGGGCGCGATATCAGTGACCTTGGGCTCGGGCTCCGGTTCGAGGTCGAAGAGTGACGCGAGGATCTCGACGCCCGACGCACCGTCGATGAGCGAGTGGTGGACCTTGACCACGAACGCGTAGTAGCCGCGGTCGAGACCCTCGACGACCCACGCCTCCCAGAGCGGGCGGCGCCGGTCGAGCGGCCGGCTCGCGACATCCGCGACGAACGCGGCGAGCTCGGTCTCGCCGCCGGGCGCCGGGATCGCGGCGCGGCGCAAGTGGTAGTCGAGGTCGAAGTCGGGATCCTCGATCCACAGCGGCGTGTGCAGCCCGAGCGGCACCTCGACGAGCCGGCGGCGGAACGGCGGCACCAGATGCAGGCGCGACTCCAGCAGCTCCCGCACCTGCTCGTAGCCGAAGCCGCGCGCAGAGGTGGTCGGATCGACGACGGCGATACCCATCACCTGCATGTGCGCGCTGGGTGTCTCCATCGAGAGGAACGCCGCGTCGAGCGCCGTGAGCCGCTGCATCAGACCTCCGGAGGGGCGATTGGGAGGCGGTGGGGAACCCCGCATGGTAGGGCGCCCGGGTCGCCATTCCTAGGGGACGGCGGCCGCCGTCTCGGTCGACGACCGCCATTCGGCGGCCGGTAGCGTTGTCGGGTGAGCACTTCTGCGTGGTTCCTCGTCGTGGCCATCGTCGGCGCGTCGTTCACCGCCGTCGCGCTCCGGCCACCGCGCCGGCCCGAGTGGCTCATGGCGTTCACCTTCTTCTCCGCGTGGCTCACGACCGAGCTCGCCGTCCTGCACCTCGCCTGGCAGTTCGTGGCAACCGTGCTGTTCGTCGCGTTCGGCGCGCTCGATTCGTGGCTCGGATGGCTCGGCCTCGCGATCACGCTCGCGTCCTGGTTCGGGTTGTGGCGCATCATCGGCGCGGCCCGGCGCACGAACGCGACGTTCGCGGCCGCGCTCGACGAGCAGCTCGGCGCGGGATGGGGCGACGCGCTGAACCCGACATGGAAGCCGACGCCTCGACCCCTCGAATGGCGACGGGTGCTCTTCCCGTTCTCGTTCAAGCGGCGCGGGGTCGAGCGGGTCCGCAGCATCCGTTACCTCGACACCGACGGCGTGCGCCGGCACAAGCTCGACGTCTACAAGCACCCCGATGCCGGGCCCGGCGCGCCCGTGCTGCTCCAGATCCACGGCGGTGCATGGGTCATCGGCAACAAGAACCAGCAGGGCCTGCCGCTCATGTACCAGCTCGCGGCGCGGGGCTGGGTCTGTGTCGCCACGAACTACCGGCTCTCCCCTCGCGCTACCTGGCCCGCCCAGATCCTCGACTGCAAGCGGGCGCTGGCCTGGGTCCGGGCCAACATCGCCGAGTACGGCGGCGACCCGGACTACGTCGTCGTCACCGGCGGCTCCGCAGGCGGTCACCTCGAGCGCGCTGCTCGCGCTCACACCGAACGATCCGCAGTTCCAACCCGGCTTCGAGGACGTCGACACGCACGTGCGCGCGATGGTGCCGTTCTACGGCGTCTACGACTGGACGAACCGGTTCGGGCAGCGGGGCAAGCGTGACGGCCTGCGCCGCGTGCTCGAGCGCACGATCGTGAAACAGCGGTACGCAGACGCACCGGAGGTGTTCGACCAGGCATCACCGATGAGCCACATCAACGCGGACGCGCCGCCTGCGCTCGTCGTCCACGGTGACCTCGACACGCTCGCGCCGGTCGCCGAAGCCCGCGAGTTCGTCCGCATGCTGCGCGAGGTCAGTCACAACGAGGTCGTCTACGCCGAACTGCACGGGGCCCACCACGCGTTCGAGATCTTCCAGTCGATCCGATCGCTGGAGACGATCATCGCGGTGGACCTGTTCCTCACGTGGTTGTTGACCGTCGACCCACCTCGAGCACTCGCTGCGCTCGACGCCGCACCGGCGACCGACGCACCAGCGGCGTCAGCGACGAGCGATCCGACGTCCACGGTCCGTACGGGGCCATGACGAATCCCGCGAGCGCGATCAGCACGCCGTCGTAGTTGACACGCCAGCCCCGGAAGTCGCGCCACGCTCGATCCCGGTCGGGTCGCACCGGCACCCCGCTCGCACCCAGCCGCTCGTAGACCTCGTCGAATTCTTCGCGCGAGATCGAGATGGGATCGTCGGGGCTCGGGTCGGAGTCGAAGTCGAAGCCGAACGACGCGGCGATCTCGCGCAACGCCAGATAACCCGAACGGATGCAGAGACCACCCGCGGGCGTGAACTCGATGTTGAGCACCGCCATGCGCAGCGCGGCTGCGTCGAGCACCGCGCCGGAGGCGGTGATCCACGAGCGGCCCGGGTTCGGCGAACGGAAGAACGAGAGCACCGCGAGCGACGTGTGGGTCTCGCCCAGCTCCGTGAACCACGTCATCCAGCTCTCCCAGACGCGGTCCATCTCGTGCAGGTAGCCGGCGAGGTGCGCGCGTTCGAGCATCTCCCACGGCTTGGGCGGCGTGCCTGCCCGCACGGAGAGATCGGTGACCGCGACCTCCCGTCGTGAGAACGCGCCGTAGATCGTCGGAAGGTAGGAGATGACGAGCGCGAGCAGGCCGAGGCCGATCGTCGCTTCCAAGAACGCGAGCATCACCCCGGGCGTGCTCGGCGGGCGCTCGAAACCGAGGGTCAGCAAGGAGGAACCACTCGTGGTGAACGCGTCGCGCCAGCCGTCGTGGTCGAGGCCGTAGAACGCGACGGTGAAGCCGCCGATGATCAGCAGCAACGAGACGGTCGGGATCGCGAGCAGCGCGACGGGCGCGTAGAGCGCCATGACGCGATCGCGTTGTTCGTACGTCCGCGCGGGCCGGCTGAACAGGTTGAACACGATCCGAACCGCGCGGAACACGAGGTACGTCAAGATGACGGGAGTCGCGCGCGGCAGGACGAACGTGCGGATCGCGGCGTCGAGCACGAACACCGCGGTCAGCAGCCCGACGAGCAGCAGCAGCACCTCGCCGACAGCTCATCGACGCGACATCGCTCAGTCGTCCGAGCGCGACGGCCGGCGCCGGTCACGCTTGCGCTGGCCCTGGCGCTTCTTCTGCTGGATGCGCGCTTCCACCGACGAGCGCTTCGGCCGGGTCGCCACCCGGGCCCGTTCGATGTGCAGCGCGGCTTCGATCTTGCGGCGCAGGCGTTCGCGCGCGAGCTCGCGGTTCTGCGCCTGCGAGCGGCGCTCCGAAGCGGTGGCACGCACGACCGGCCCGATCTTTTCGAGCAGGCGCGCCCGCTGGCGCGGGCCGAGCGCGACTGAGTGCTCGATGTCGAAGCGCAACTCGACCCGCGTGTTCGACGTGTTGGCGTGCTGACCGCCCGGACCGCCGGAGCCGGTGAACCGCCATTCCAGCTCGTCCTCGGGAATGACACACGTCCGGCTGACGTGCAGGTCCGGCATGCCTAACGCGTCAGCTTCTTGTAGTGGATCCGGTGCGGTTGGTCGGCGTCCGCGCCGAGGCGCTTCTTGCGATCCTTCTCGTAGTCCGAGAAGTTGCCCTCGAACCACGTCACTTCGCTCTCGCCTTCGAAGGCGAGCACGTGAGTCGCGATGCGGTCGATGAACCAGCGGTCGTGCGAGATCACGACGGCGCAGCCGGGGAACGCGAGCAGCGCCTCCTCGAGCGCCCGCAACGTGTCGACGTCGAGGTCGTTGGTGGGTTCGTCGAGCAGCAGCACGTTGCCGCCCATCAACAACGCCTTGGCCAGGTGCAGCCGGTTCCGCTCGCCGCCCGAGAGGTCACCGACGAGCTTCTGCTGGTCGGAGCCTTTGAAATTGAAGCCGGCGACGTAGGCGCGGCCGTGGATCTCGCGATCGCCGACCTTCAGGTGATCGACCCCGCCGGTGATCTCCTCGTACACCGTTTTCGTCGCGTCGAGCGACTCGCGCGACTGGTCGACGTACGCGAACTTGACCGTCGGACCGACGCGCAACGTGCCGGAGTCGGGCTGTTCCTGCCCGACCAACATGCGGAAGAGCGTCGTCTTGCCCGCGCCGTTCGGACCCACGACGCCGACGATGCCGCCGCGCGGCAACGAGAACGCAAAGTCATCGACAAGCAGCTTCTCGCCGTAAGCCTTGGTGAGGTTGTCGGCTTCGACGACCTGCTCGCCCAGCCGCGGCCCGGGCGGGACCGAGATCTGCAGCTTTTCCTGGCGGGTGTCGGCGGCCTCGGCTTCCGCGACCAGCTGCTCGTACGCGGTGATGCGCGCCTTGCCCTTGGCCTGCCGCGCGCGGCGCCATGCGGATCCACTCGAGCTCGCGCTCGAGTGTACGCCGGCGGGTCTCGTCGACCTTCTCCTCTTGCGCGAGCCGCTCGTCCTTCTGCTCGAGCCAGCTCGAGTAGTTGCCTTCCCACGGAATGCCGTAGCCGCGGTCGAGTTCGAGGATCCAGCCCGCGACGTTGTCGAGGAAGTAACGATCGTGGGTGACCGCGACCACCGTGCCGTGGTACTCCTGCAAGTGGCGTTCGAGCCACGCGACCGACTCCGCGTCGAGGTGGTTCGTCGGCTCGTCGAGGAGCAAGAGGTCGGGCTTCGACAGGAGCAACCGGCACAGCGCGACGCGGCGCCGCTCACCACCAGACAGTGTCGTGACGTCGGCATCCGACGGCGGCAGCCGGAGCGCGTCCATCGCGATGTCGAGCTGACGGTCGAGGTCCCAGCCGTTCACCGCGTCGATCTCGGTCTGCAGCTCGCCCTGCTCGGCGAGCAGCTTGTCGAAGTCGGCGTCGGCATCGCCCATGGCGTTGCACACCTCTTCGAAGCGGTCGAGCAGACCCTTCGTGTGCGCGACGCCGTCGGTCACGTTGCCGAGCACGTCCTTGGCCGGGTCCAGGTGCGGCTCTTGCGGGAGGAACCCCACCGAGAACCCGGGTGTGACCCGGCACTCGCCCGAGTAGCCGTCGTCCTCACCCGCGATGATCCGCAGCAGCGTCGACTTGCCCGACCCGTTCAGGCCGAGCACGCCGATCTTGGCGCCGGGATACATCGAGATGTTGATGCCGCGCAGGACCTCTTTGTCGGGCGGGTGGACCCGACGGAGATCGCGCATCGTGAGGATGAATTGAGGGGCCATGAACGCCCCACGGTACCGGGCCGGGATTCAGTGACCGTGACCGCCGGGCGCGCCGCTCGGCCCGTGCGGGAGATCCGGCATGTCGGGCACGTCCGGAACGTCGGGGACATCGGGGACATCGGGGATGTGCGAGCTCCCGGCGCCGGACGCCGACGCATTCGTGCCGGAATTCGTGCTCGTGCTGATGCTCGACGACGAGACCGAGGTGCTGCCGTTGGGCGCGTTGCTCGACTGCGACACGTTCGCGCTCACCGACGACTGTGTGGTGCCCGCCCGACTCTGCGCGTCGACCGACACGTCGACACCCGGCGCCGCCGCGTTCGTGGTGACCGTCACCTGACTGCCGGTACCGGACGTCGAGACCGAGACGCGGGGCGCGCCGCCGCTGCCGTCGACCGAGACCGAGACGTCGACCGATGCAGTCGTCGCGTCGTCGGACGCACCCGATGCGGGCCGCGGTGCGAGCGCGCGCTCTTGGTCGGGCGTCGGCGCCGAGCCGCTCGGTCGCGGTGCCGGCGGAGGCGAGTCATCGGCGGCCGACAGCGCCGGTGCGGCGAGCGCCACCGCTGCGAGCACGCCGGCGCCCGCGATGAAGCGGGCCCGACCGCGGACCCAACCCGGTCGACCGGGTTCCCGATCGATGCTTCCGCCCATCGTGTCCACCCCCGCAGGTGAGAGACGGCGCTCGCCGGACACGGCGCCGGCGCGAGACTGCCGCTATGTCACAGGTCTATTCCATCGCCGACCGCTACGTCGAGACCTTCGCGGCGCTCGATCCGATTTCCGCGACCGGGGCCGGGATCGCCGGCCACGAGCACGAGCTCACCGACTACTCGCCCGCCGGCGCCGCGGCGCGTGCCGAGCTCGCGGCCACGACGATGCAGGAGTTGACAACCGCCACACTCGACTCAGACGACGCCACTCCCGAATCAGAGCGTGATCGGCTCGCCGCCGCGGTGATGCTCGAACGCCTGCAGAACGTCGTCGACCAGCACGAAGCGGGCGAGCGGCTGCGCGACGTCCGTGTGATCGGCAGCCCCGTCGGTTCGATTCGCTCCTGCTTCGACCTCATGGCCTACGACACGCCCGAGGACTGGGACATCGTCCGCGCGCGCATGGCCCGCGTGCCCGAAGCCCTCGCCAACCTCGAGGCGTCGCTGCGCGAAGGCATGGCGCGCGGCATCGTCGCGGCGCGCCGGCAGGCGTTCGCCTGCGCGGACCAGGCCGCGACGTGGAGCGGTGACGCCCCCTTCTTCCGCAACATCGCGGACCGGCACGCGGGCGACGCGCGCCTCGCGGATGCCGCCGAATCGGCGACGGCCGCGTACGCGCAGCTCGCGGTGTTCCTCCGGGAGGAGTACGCGCCGGCCGCCGACCCGCGCGATCCGGTCGGCCGCGAGCGCTACGCGCTCGGGTCGCGCGCGTTCAACGGCATCGAGCTCGACTTCGAAGAGACGTATCAATGGGGATGGGAGGAGCTCTACCGCATCGAGGACGCGATGCGGCGCGTCGCCGAACGCATCCTCCCCGGCACGCCGCTTCCCGAAGTGATCGCATTCCTCGACCGCGACACCAACCGCTCGATCGAAGGGGTCGACGAGTTCCAGCGCTGGAACCAGGACCTGATCGACACGACGATCGCCGAGCTGGACGGGACGCACTTCGACATCCCCGGGCCACTGCACCGCTGCGAAGCGATGATCGCACCGCCCGGCGGCGCGGCCGCGATGTACTACACGGGCCCGAGCGAGGACTTCTCCCGCCCGGGCCGCACGTGGTACCCGACGCTCGGCAACACCACCTTCGCGCTGTGGCGCGAGGTCACGACCTGCTACCACGAAGCCGTCCCCGGCCACCACCTTCAGGTCGCGCAGGTGCGCTTCCTCGCCGACAAGCTCTCGCGCTACCAGCGCGCGTTCGGGTTCGTCTCCGGCCACGGCGAGGGCTGGGCGCTGTACGCGGAACGGCTCATGGGCGAGCTGGGATATCTCGACGAGGATCCGGCGTGGGAGATCGGGATGCTGGCCGCGCAAGCGATGCGTGCGGTGCGCGTGATCGTCGACATCGGCATGCACCTCGAGCTGCCCAGCCCCGAGCACGACGGTGCGACGTGGACAGCGGAGATCGCGCTGCCGTTCGCGGTCGAACGGGCGCGCTTCCAGGGTGACGCGTTCATGCGCAGCGAGATCGATCGCTACCTCGGGTGGCCGGGTCAGGCCATCAGCTACAAGGTCGGCGAGAAGGTGTGGCTCGACGCGCGCGCCGACGCAAAGCAGCGGCACGGTGACGGGTTCGACCTCAAGGCCTTCCACTCGTACGCGCTCGATCTCGGCAGCATGGGCCTCGGCCCGCTGCGCGACGAGCTCGCCCGGTTCTGAGCAGGTAACCAGTGCGCTTCATCGTGTACGGCGCGGGCGCAGTCGGCGGCGTGGTCGGCGCGCGCTTGTTCCAGCACGATCACGAGGTGGTGCTCATCGCACGCGGTCCGCACCGCGCCGCCGTCGCGGCTCACGGCCTGCGGTTGCAGAGCGCGGACGAGGACGTGTCGCTCCCGATCCCCGTTGTCGGCGGGCCGTCCGAGATCGACTTCCACGTCGACGACATCGTGCTCCTCGGCGTGAAGTCGCAGGACACGGTCGGTGCCGCCGTCGACCTCGCCGCCGCGGCCGGCGCGGACGTGCCGGTCGTGTCACTGCAGAACGGCGTCGCCAACGAGCCGACGCTCCTGCGCTGGTTCGCGAATGTGTACGGGATCTGCGTGATGGCGCCGACCGCGCACGTCGAGCCCGGGATCGTGCAGGCGAACAGCGCCCCCATCAGCGGTCTGCTCGACATCGGCCGCTACCCGCACGGCGTCGACGACACCGCAGTCGCGGTTGCGACCGCGCTGGCGAAGTCGCAGTGCGAGTCGGTCCCTCGCGCCGACATCATGCGCTGGAAGCACCGGAAGCTGCTGATGAATCTCGGCAACGCGGTCGACGCCACGTGCGCGCCGAACGACGCCGCCCGCGACCTCGTGCGCGCCGCCCGCCACGAGGGTGCAGATTGCCTCGACGCGGCCGGGATCAGGACCGCGTCCCCCGAGGAGGACCGCGAGCGGCGGGGCGACCTGCTCACGACCCGGCCGATCGCGGGCGCGGGCCGCGGCGGCGGCTCCACGTGGCAGAGCCTGGCGCGCGGCACCGGCGCGGTCGAGGTCGACTACCTGAACGGCGAGATCGCGCGCATCGGGCGCGAGTGTGGTTTCCCGACGCCGGTGAACGCGTTGCTGTGCGAGTTCGCGAACCGGCAGGCCCGCGACCATGCGCCGCCGCAGTCGGCGGACGCGGCGCCGCTGCTACGTCAGTTGGCTCTCTAGTCGCTCGAGCGCTTCGTCCTCGCTGACGTTCAACGCGAAGCTGAGCTCCGACACGAGGATGCCGCGGGCCCGCACCAGCATCGCCTTCTCGCCGGCCGACAGCCCCTTGGTGACCTCGCGGAGCGCGAGGTTCCGGACCACCTCGGCGACCTGATACACATCACCGCTCTTCAACTTCTCCTGGTGGTTCTTGAACCGCCGGCTCCAGTTGGTCGGCTCGCGCACGTCCTTCTTCGAGAGGAGGTGGAAGAGGTCGTCGACGTCGTCGGCCGAGATCGGCGGGCGCATCCCGACCTCCTCGGCCTTGTCGGCGGGCACGGCCAGCGTCAGATCACCGTGGGCGACCTTCAGGACGAAGTACTCCGTCTTCTCCCCGAAGACCTCTTTGGTCTCCTTCCGCTCGATCACTGCGGCACCGTGGTGGGGATAGACGACGCGATCGCCGACTTTGAAGGCCATTCACCACTCCCAGTGGTCAGACGTGCGCTGCGAGACAGACCAGTCTACCAGGGCGAGCGTCGGCCCCCGGGTCCGACCCGATCGGCACTCGCACCCGCGCCCGACAGATTTGCCCGGTCAAATGGTTGCGTTCCCGGCCAGTGGGGGCAATACTCACGGCGGGTGCTCCGGTGTACACGCCGTGTGGTGCTGTGGGCCAAGGCGGCGGGACCGGTAGTGGGAGGCTGGAGGATGTCGGAATCGCGCGACGCTCGAAGTCCCGCGTCGGCCGTCCAAGCCCTCCCCGTCGCGGTCCTCGACCCGGACGGCACGATCGCCTTCGCGGGCGGTGACGACCTCGGCGGCATCGCGGGCCACGCGCCCGCCACGATCGAGGGCCGCTCGCTGCTCGACTTCGTCCACCCCGAAGATCTGATGGTCGTGCTCGACCACTTCGGCGCGGTGCGCGACCGACGCAAGCCCACCGACGAGGTGGCGGCACGGATCCGCGGCCCCGAAGGTGCGTACCGTGATGTCGCGCTCGTCTTCCACGAAGTCCCGGCGTCCTCCGACGTGTTCGTGTGGTGCCGCGACGTCACGGCCACGGTCATGGCCGCGGAAGCGATGCAGTCCTCGGTGCTGCACAGCGCGCTCGTCGAGCACACCCGGTCTTTGCTCGCGGTGTTCGAGCTGGACGGCAGGTTGCGCTTCTTGAACCCGGCGGCGCTCGAGATGTTCGAGGACGCGTGCCGCGACACCGGACCGAACTCGGCGCTGGCCGATCTCGTGCACCCCGACGACGTCGTCGAGTTGCTGGCGCGCTTCGCCGAAGCCGTGAGCGCGCCCCGCCGTCGCATACCGTGCGAGCTCCGCGTCCGCCGCAAGGACGAGTGGCGGACGCTCCAAGTCGTGCTGGTGAACCTCATCGAGGATCCGGGCGTGCGCGGTGTGGTCATGGACGGCGTCGACGCCACCGAGCAACTCGACCTTGCGCACCGCGCGCTCCACGACCCGCTCACCGGCGTCGCCAATCGCGTGCTGCTCACCGACCGGTTGACGCATTCGATGTCGCGGCTCGACCGCAGCCGACGGCCATTGATGGTCGCCTACGTCGACCTCGACCGGTTCAAGTCCGTCAACGACAAGCTCGGCCACGACATGGGCGACGCCGTGCTCGTGGAAGTGGCGAGCCGGTTGACCGTCTCGGTCCGCCCCGGCGACACCGTGGCCCGGCTCGGCGGCGACGAGTTCGTCATCGTCTGTCCCGACCTCCCCGATGCCGGCCTCGCCGACGACCTCGCCCAACGCCTCATCGCCGCGGTTGCGGAACCCATGACGTTGGGTGCGGAGTCCCGTGTGATCACCGCGAGCGTCGGCCTCGTGCTCGTTCACCGCACGCTCGACGTCGACCAGGTGCTGCGCGCGGCCGACGCCGCGATGTACCGAGCGAAGCGCGCCGGTGGGAACCTCGGCGTGTGGAGCGGCTGCTGACCCGAAGCGTCTAGCCCGACTGGTCGCCGTGCGCGCGTGAGGCAGCGATCCAGTCCTTGACCACGGGCGCGAATGCAGCGGGGTTGTACACGTCCTCTTCCGACGAGAACTGCATGTCGCCCGCGTACTTCAGCACGGTGACGTTGTACGCCTCGTAGATCTTGCCGTCGCCGGGATCGCGGAACCGGTTCTCGATCTGACAGATCCACCAGCCCCGTTCGGGGTCGCACACGCACCAGTCGTGCGGGAACTCCTTCATCTCGGAGTTCGGCCACTCGGCCATCGTCTGCGCGATCCAGTCGTGGATCGCTTCGCGGCCGTCGAACGTGCCGTAGTGGTGTTCGATGTACTGCGCGTCCTCGGTGAACAGGTCGGCCCACGGTCGCCAGTTGCCGGTGCGGCCGGCCTCTTGCGCGGTTGCGACGTAGTTGTCGTGCGCGGCCTGCAGCTCGTCGCGGGTCCATTGGCCCATGTTCAGTTCCCCTTGTCGTCGTGACAGTGGTCCGGTGGGCGCAGGTCGAGGGCGGGATTGCGGTCGAAGAAGCCGACCGGTGCAAGCAGGAAGCCCGCGTACTCGACCGGCATCACCGGCCAGTCTTCGGGCCGCACGAAGTGCGTGACGCCGAACGTGTACCAACACACGATGTCGGTGCCGGCGATCGACCGGTTCGCCGCGGTCCACGCCGGCAACCCGTCGCCACCCGCGTGCTGGTTCGGGTACTCCCCTGCCGCGCGTCGCTCGTCGCGCGCGTACGGCGTGACCCACAGATTGTGACGCGCGAATCCCGCCGCGCTTGCCGACCGACGAGTCGGGCTGCGCGAGCAGCGTCGGCGTCGACATCGTCGGCACCAGCTTGTAGCCGACGTTCAGCCCGAGGCCGTTGCGGACGTCCGGGTTCAGGATCTTCCAGTAGCGCGACGATGCGGAGTCCGTGTCGCGCTGCGCGGCGCTTTCGGTGTCGAGCCGCGTGCTGCGCTGCCGGAACGCGTTGCCCCACGGGTTGTCCGGGCCGGTCGGGACCCGCTCGGCCTCGACTTCGTAGACGTCGTTGACCGGTCCGTCGACGTCGAAGTCGAGGCGCGCGCTGAAGAGGTGCTGGTGGTGCGGGGCGGCGATGCCGTCGCCGATCACATTGGCGAACTCGGGTTGGGTGCCCGGCTCGATCGCCATCGGCGACACGATGCCGGTGAGCTTCACCTCGAGCTGGATGTTGCCGTCGAGGTAGAAGTACCAGAAGAACCCGTACTCGTAGTTGCCCACCGTTGCGACGGAGCTCACCACGAGACGCCGGCTGCGGCGCACCTCGCCGCGGCCACCGTAGAGGTCGATGTGCTTCCAGAGGATCCCGTAGTCCTCCTCGTGCATGCAGATCGCGTTCGCGATCGGCCACGGCCCGCCCTGCTCGTTCGCGAGCGTGGCGTCGAAGTAGTGGATCTCGCCGACGCAGTCGCAACCGAGCGTGAGCGGCTGCGTCATGCGGCCGAGTCCCCACTCGCCCGCGTCGAAAGCGTTCTTCCACCCCTGGCGCTCGCCGGGGTCGCCGTACGGCACGACCATTTCGCTGATGGACGCGCGGTGCAGCACCGAGCGGGCGCGCCCGTCGTCGTCGTAGGTGATCTGGTGGAGTGTCAAGCCCTCGTACGGGTCGAAGCCAATGCGGAATTCCCACTTCGCCCACTGCACCCGGTTGCCGTCGACGGTGAAGCTCGGGCCTTCGGGTTGCGTGATCGAGATCGGGTTGAGATCGGGGCGCAGGCGCGGCTGGTCCTCGGCGTAGTAGCTCGCGCGGTTCGGCGGCAGGGGCGTCTCACCGTGATCGATCACCTCGATCACGGCGTTGCCGCCCATATCGAAGTGCACGATCAGGCCTTCGATGGGACGCGCGTACCCGTTATCGGTCGCGTCCTGGCGGAGGAACGAGATGCAGCGCGCAATCCGCCGCCCGTCCTCTGCGTCGTAGCCGAACGAACCGGCCGGCCACGGGTCGATCTGCACCGCGTCGAGGTCGGTGATCCCGCGCCGGGCGAGGGCGGCGATGTACTCCGGGTGCTCCTTCGTGGTGAAGATCGCGTTCATCGCCTCGGTCATGAGCAGCGCCGGGCGCATACCCTCGACCGCGCGCCACTCGCGCACCGCGCCGTGCGTTACCGACACGATGATCTCGACGAGGTCGAGCGCAGGGCCGGGCACCGCGAGCACCCGCACCTCGCGGTCGACCGGATCGCCGTCCTTCCACTGCGCGAGGTCGGCCTTGGCCGGTTCGTGCAGCACGACATGCGCGAAGAGCGCGCCCTCTTGCAGCCGGCCGTCGGCGCGGACGATCTCGACCGCGCGCTCGATCTCGGCCGCCGTGAGCATGTCCAGCGGGTGCATCGATGTCCCCCCGATCGTTCGTGACGGCTTGCGCTGTCAGCGAGTATTCACGACGCGCACGAACTCGGCGAGACGGCCTTCTGGGAGATCGGCGGCGCGTGCGTTCGCCGCGGCCCACTCCCGCACGGTGCGTTCGGTCGCGGCCGGGTCCGGCATCTGGCTCTTGTGCGAGAGCAGCGCCTCGATCTTCCGGTCGAGAGTGGCGGTGACGTCGGTGTAGTGCGTGGGCGCGGGGACACCCGCAGTCAGCCAGACCTCCTCGACCGTGTGCGGCTCGAGCCCTTCGTCGGCGAGCTCGGGATGAGCCCACCGATTGCGGGCGTCCGGATACACCGCGTCGAGCGTTGCGATCCCGGTCGCGACGTGATCCGGGTGCGCCACGTAGATCCGGTCGAGGTTGCGTTCCGGGTTCATGCCGACGACCCGTTGCGGCCGGACGGTGCGGATCATGCGGGCGAGATCGCGTCGCAGGACGAGGGTCGGCTCGAGCCGGCCATCGGGATAACCGAGGAAGCGGACGTCCTCGACGCCCACCGCCGCTGCAGCCGCCCGCTGCTCTTCGCGCCGCAAGGGACCCATCTCCGATCGCGGGATCCCGAGCTCGGCGCCGCCCGCGTCTCCGTCGGTGACGACGCAGTACGTGACGGTGATGCCGGAGTCGGACCACGTGGCGACGGATGCCGCGATGCCGAAGTCGACGTCGTCCGGATGAGCCACCACGACGAGGATGCGGTCGACGCCTTCGAGCACAAGCTCTTGCACCCAGGGCAAGCTATCGGGTGGTGATGGACTCCCCGTTCGAGGCGCGCGAGCTCGTCGGGCTGCTGGCCGACGAGGACCGGCGGCGGGTGTTCGCGGCCCTCGTGCTCGGTGCGACCGACGCGAGCGAGATCCGCGCGCGCGCCGGGCTCGACGCGCGGGTGCGCCCGCGCGCTGCAACGGCTCGTCGACACCGGTCTCGTGGTCCGCGGCGGCGACGGGACACACCACCTGCTGGGTGAGGCGTTCGGTGCGGCGGCGCGCGCCGAAGCAAGTCGCGCGCCGCGCAGCCAGGAGCACGAAGACGAACCCGAGGATGTGGCAAAGGTGCTGCGCGCGTTCGTGCGCAACGGGCGGCTCACGTCGATCCCCGCGTCCAAGTCGAAGCGCCTCGTGTTGCTCGACTGGTTGGTGCAACGTTTCGAGCCCGGCCGCCGGTATTCGGAGAACATGGTCAACCTGATCCTCGCGCAAGTGCATCCCGACACCGCGTCGCTCCGGCGCTACCTCGTCGACGAAGGCATGCTGGACCGGGAGGTGGGCGAGTACTGGCGCTCGGGTGGCACGTTCGTCCCTGACTCCGAGGAGACCTGACCGGTACCGTGCGGCGATGACCGACGCACCGCTCGTCACCCTCGAACGCAACGTGCGCGACCACGTGACCGTTTGCACGCTGAACAAGCCCGAGCGGCTGAACTCGATGTCGTTCCCGCTGGTGCACGCGCTCTACGACGCGCTCGACGAGATCGCCGAGGACAACGACTGCTGGGTCGTCGTGCTCACCGGTGCTGGCCGCGGCTTTTGCTCCGGCCTCGACCTGCACGACCGCGGGGTGCCGCCGAACAGCCACGACCTCGGGTTCTCGCGGCTCGCGATGAAGTCGATGTCGTACATGAGCGACGTGGTGCCCGCGATGCGCGCGATCCCGCAGCCGATCATCGCCGCGATCAACGGTCCCGCGTACGGCGGCGGCATGTGCCTCACGCTCGGCGCCGACCTGCGGTACGCGTCGGAGTCCGCGGTGTTCTGCTCGGCCGGCTTGATCAACGGCCTGACGAGCAGCGAGCTGGGTGCGACGTACCTGCTCCCCCGCGTGGTCGGCACGTCGAACGCGGCCGAGTTGCTCCTCACCGGGCGCAAGATCGACGCGTCGGAAGCGTTGCGCATCGGCCTCGTATCGAAGGTCCTTCCCGAGGATGCGCTGCTCGACCACGCGCTCGGAACCGCCGAGGAGATGTGCGCGCTCAGTCCGTTCGGCGTGATGATGACGAAGCAGACCATGTGGTCCAACCTCGAGATCTCGTCACTGCACGCCGCCATCGAGCTCGAGAACCGCAACCAGCTCCTTGCCGGCTACACCGGCAACCTCGACGAAGCGATCGCCGCGTTCCGCGAGAAGCGCAAGCCGATCTACAAGGAATGACCTGACCGCCGAACTGGCGTCAGAAACACTCGCTATGCGGTCATCAGTGACGCCAGTTCGTGAAGTGGGGCGGATCACGACGTGGCGCTGCCCACGCGTGTCTCGACCAGGCGGCGCATGCCGTCCTTCCAACCCACGGTGGTCGGGCCCGCGAGCTCGCGGCGCTTCGTGTTGTCGGTGGGGATCCCGCCGATCGTGTTCGTGGTGACGTCGAAGCGCGCGTCGCAACCGGCGACGCCGGCCATGTACTCGCACCACTCCTCGATGCTGGTCTCCTCGTCGCCGCCCCAGTTGACGATGGTCGCAGGCACGGTCGCCGCGTCGAGCAGCTTGGGCAGCATCGCGATGATGTCGTGCTCGTGGATCGGGTTGAAGCGGCTCGGGCCGTTCGGATGCACCGGCACCGCCTGGCCGGCCAGCATCATCTCGAGGTGGAACGCAGGCCAGCCGCCGTTGGTGCCGTAGGGCACGTTCAACCGTGCGATCGTCGTCGGGACTTCGAAGATGCGACACGTCGTGCGCACGACGGCTTCGGCCGCGATCTTGCTGATGCTGTACGTCGGCATCATCACACGGTGGTTGTCACCGAGCGGATCGGTCTCCAGCTGCGGCTCACCGGCGGCGGCTTCGTAGACGCCAGTCGACGAGCAGTGTAGGAACGCGCGGGCGCGGCGGCAGTGCGCCATCAGCAGTCCTGCCGCCTCGGCGTTGCCGGCGAGGTCGACATCCCAGCGGTTCGACTTCACGACCGCGAAGTTGCAGACGTAGTCGATGTCGGCCGGCACACCGTCGAGCGTTCCTTTGGCGAGGTCGGCCTCGACGCAGGTCACGCCCGCGCGCGTGAGCACCTCCCGCTTCGCCGCGTCGCGAAACCGTGCGACCGCCACCACGTCGTGGTCGGCCGCGCTCGCGAGCGCAACCGCGACGGGCAGCCCGACCTGGCCGGTCGCACCGGTGACGAGGAACCGCGTCCGGCCGGCCATCAGGTGACCGCCAGGTAGGCGCGGCTGGCGTCGTCGAGCGCCGGGTCGCCGGCGGCCCGTCCGGCCGCGGCTCGCACGAACTCGGAGTCGGGGAGGTCGACCTCGATGTCGCCCCCGCGTACCCGCGTCCGCCCGTCGTGAGCCTCGGTCTCGGTGTCGGGCTTGGTCTCCTTCAGCGCGAACCGGCCGAACTGCGCCAGCCATTGCGTGCGGGCCGCGGCCTCGGACCCGGCCACGGGCGCGCCGACGTCATCGGCGTGGATCGCGAGCTCGAACGCGAGGTGGAACGCCTGCCACCGCGCCGGATACGGACCGATGGAGCTGTCGACGTCGCCACTGTCGCGCGCGCGGAACGCTTCCCGGTTCTCGGCGGCGCGCGTCCGCCAGGTCGCGAGCAGTTCCGGCGTGGCGACGCCGTCGAGATCGCGAATGCCCACTTCGTTCGCGGACGCGAGGTCGGTGATGCCGCGCTCGCCCATCGACGCGAGGAACGCGCTCACGGTCCCGTCGAGGCATGCCCGGTTGTAGTCCTCGCTCGCGGTCAAGTGCGCGAGCAGGTCGCGCACCGTCCAACCGTCGCAGCGCGATGCACGCGACCAGGCCGCATTGTCGAGTCCGACGAAATAGCGATCGAGTCGATCGGCTTCGGTCGCCATCAGGTCGTATGGATCGAGCCCGGCCAAGTCATGATCGTCCGTCATGAGATCCCCCAATGATCGATGCGTGATCGAGGCGGAGGGAGGGTACAGCTTGGCCACCCAAGGAGGCGTACATGTTGTTCTTGCTCTGGCTCATCGCCGTGATCCTCGTTGTCGCCGGCATTGTGTACCTCGTGCGCGGTGCCGTTGCGATGGGCATCGTGCTCATCATCGTGGGGCTCCTCGTCGGCCCGGGAGGCGTGAGCATCTTCAACTCGTGAGGGCGTACACGGGTTGCGGCGCGTCGAATCCTCGCAATATGCGTTCCCCGGCCGGTTTCACCCGTCCTGGGAGCACGACCGCGGTCATCGCGTCGCACAGGATCTCGCCCGGTCGCGCGACCTCGCTGAGCCGGGAAGCCAGATTCACCGAGGCGCCGAGATAGTCGCCGTTGCGCGCGAAAACCCGTCCTGACGCGATGCCGCCGTGGGCGCCGCGAAAACGTTCGTCGCCGGACACCATCGCGACGAGATCCTGCATCGCCGCGGCGACGGCTTCGGCGAACGGCGCCGCGATCATGGCGCCGTCACCGATGAGCTTCACGAGGCGCGCGGTGTTCCGTGCCGCGGCTTCGGCAGCGAGTCCCTCGAAGTCGCGCACGGCCGCCGCGAACTCGCCGGTGTCGCTCTCGACCGTGAGCCGCGTCGACTCGACCAGATCGATGAAGCCGATCGTGAACTCGACCTCGTCGCGCGGAAGACGTTCGCCGTCGTCCCAGTGACCGGTCAACCGATCGACGGCTTCGTCGAACTGCAGCCGCATCATGATGTCGATCGCCGAGCGGGCCGCGGTGAAGGTGACGGTCGACTCGCGGACGCGCTGCGCGTACTCGATCGGTGACGCGCCGGCATCGCGCAGCGGTTCCGCAACCGAGACCGCGAACATCGAAATCGCGGCTTCGGCCATCGCCGCAGTCGAGGTGCCGAGCACGCGTGTGAACTCCAGCGCAGGTTCCTCGCCGAACATCTCGATCGCGATGCGGATGGCGACGAGCAGCTCGATCTCGCCGCGATGGCAGACCGGCTCGTCCCCCGGATCCGCCAGGCCGATGAGCCGCCGAGCCCGGCGCGCGGTCGCCTCCGGCATCCCGGCCGCAGCCGCGATCTCCGCGACCGTGAGGCCACCACCGTCCGGCCAGAGCAGGGCGTCCAAGCCCGCCCGGTACAGCGAACCCCGCTCGTGTGCGTCCACGATCTGGTCGAGCGGGACGCCCTGCTCCATGAGCCACTGCAGCAGCTCGAGCCGCGACGCCGCATCCGGTGCATTCGGGTCGTAGACACCGGCCGCGACGAGCGCGTCGATGTCCACACGTGGCGCCGGGTCAGGCTTCGGACCGGCGGGCGTCGAGCCTTCAGACATCAGCGGGTCGGGGCTGAGATGCCGTAGAGATCGGCCGCGTTGCCGTGCAGGATGCGCTCGCGCGCGTGCGCGCTCAGCGGTCCTGCGTGTTCGGCAAGGAGTGCCTGCGACGCGGGCCACGTCGCGTCGCTGTGCGGGAAGTCGTTCGCCCACATCAACCGGTCGACGTTCATGAGCTCCGCGACGCGGAACGCCACCCAGTCGTCCTGGAACGTGACGTAGACGTTCTCGCGCAGGTACGCACTCGGCGGGCGCGACAGCTCGCCGGCCGTCAGCCAGTTGCGATGACGGTCGTAGGCGTGGTCGGCGCGGTACATGTAGTGCGGCATCCAGCCCGCGTCCGCCTCGACGCAGACGACGCGCAGCTCGGGATGGCGCTCGAACACCGCACCGAACACCAACGTGCCGAGGATGTCCTGGTTGCCGCGGATGATCGCCATGAAGTTGTTGAGCTTCGGGCCGCGGATGTGCGGCGCGAACGGCGTGTCGCTGCGCGACGTCAGGATGTGGAACGAGGGCGGCAGACCGATGTCGACCACTGCGTCCCAGAACTCGTCGTACATCGGATCGTCGTAATCGGCGTTGGGCGGGATGCCGGGCAGCATGACGCCGCGCAGGCCCAACGCCTTGATGTCGGCGAGGTCCTTGATCCCTTCGGCCGGTGTCCGCAGCGCGGTCTGCCCGATCCCGACGAGGCGGTCCGGCGCGTGGTCACAGAACTCCGCAATCCACCGGTTGTACGCCTGGAAGCACGCGCGCTGGTAGTCGACGTCGGGGTGGTTGCACAGCAGCATGCCAACCGACGGGTACACGACCTCGGCCGCGACACCGTCGCGATCCTGATCGGTCAGGCGGGCAACCGGATCCCAGCCGCCCCGGTGGAGGTCCGCGAACGTCTTGCCGCTGTCGAGCACGACTTCTTCCGTCGGCCGGCCGGCGGCGGCGACGAGCCAGTACGGCACGAGCGAGTGCCCGTTGTCGATCAGCATGACGTCGCCGAGCGTGTCGTGGTGCTGCAGGCGCGGCGCCCGATCGCGGAAGCTCGGATCGATGCGGTCGAGGTAGGTGTCCGGTGGTTCCGTGACGTGCGAGTCGGCTGAGATGCACAGGGTCATGTCCCAGTTTCCCACCAGCTTCTCCCATCAGCGATCGAACGACGTCGCGAACAAGCCGTCTTACGCCAGGTCCCACGGGGACCGCAAGCACCCGAGGGCGCGTACGTCTTCGAACCACGCCGAAACCGGCGACCGGCGCGAGTACACGCCGAGCACGCCCGTGGTGAACGCCATGGAGATGAGCGGCGCGGCGAGCTACGGCCGCGCGATACGACGAGTGATCGGCACGGGTGGCGTGTACCCACCCGCGTGCCCGTTACTCCCGGCGCTGCGGCGCTGAGTGTTCCCAGTCCGCGAGCAACGCCCGCAGGCCCGTGACGAGGGGGATGGGCTGGTCCAACATGATGTGGTGCCACGCGAGCGGCACTTCGACGATCGGCGCGACGCGCCCGAGCTGCTCGTACATGTACGCGCCGATGTCGTGCGACACGAGTCCGTGCTCGGCGCGGAACAGCGAAACCCGGCACCGCACCCGTTGCAGCGTGACGCCGCTCGGTACCTGCCGGCGCTCGAAGATCTTGGGGTCGAACTTCCACGTGTAACCGCCTGGTACCGGGCGAAGCGACTCACGGGCGACGTGGTCGATCACGTACGGCAACGACGTGGGCTGATCGGGCACGGTGCGGAAGTGCGCGAGGGCCGCGTCGAGCGTCGGGTAGGTGCGCAGCGGCCCGAACGCCACACCGACGCGCGCGGCTTCCACCTCTGGGTCGGGCCGGGCGACCATCGAGTCGAGGAGGATCAGTCCCGCGATGTCGTCGCCGTGTTCGGCCGCGAGCGTGATGCCGACCCATCCGCCCATGCTGTGCGCCACGACGATCGGCGGTGCGGGGAGGCAGGAGTGGTCGGCGACCGCAATGACTTCGCGCGCCCAGGTGTCCATGTCGTAGTGGACGCGCCGGCCGCTCTCGCCGTGGCCGGAGAGATCGAGCGCCACGACGCAGTACTCGCCCGCGAGGAGCGGTGCGACGTGGTCCCACCAGCCCGAGTGCGCAGCACCGCCGTGGACCAGCACGAGGCCGGGCCGGTCGGTGGCGCCCCAACGCCGGTAGTGGATCGGCACCCCGTCGACCGTGACCCCGCCGGGCTCGGGCGTGGTCGCCAGCGCGTCGAGGAACCACTGCGGCGCGGGTGCGACTCCAGTTTCGGTCAGTGCTCCGCTCCGAGTCCTGAGCCCAGCTTCTGCATCGTGTCGACGTACTCGTCGATGATGTCGAACACCACGTCCTTCGCGGGGCGAACGCGATCGACGCGCCCGATGATCTGACCGACCGGCGAACCGGAGAGCGCTTTCGACCGGGCCCGCATGAAGCGGTGCGCGGCGGGCGCGTAGAGGATCCCCTGGAGCGGCATGGGCAACGGATCCGGCGCGTCGTCGCGCTCCCACGCTTCGGTCCACGCGGTACGCAGCTGCCGCGCGGGCTTGCCCGTCATCGAGCGCGACCGCACGGTGTCGACGAAGCCGGCCTCGAGCAGGTTCTCGACCACCCACGGCTCCTCGGCCGACTCCGCGACCGCAAGCCAGATCGACCCGGTCCACGCGCCCTGCGCGCCGAGCGCGATGGCCGCAGCCATCTGCCGGCCCCGCCCGATGCCGCCGGCCGCGAGGACCGGCACATCCGCCGGGACGGCGTCGACGACTTCGGGCACCAGCACCATCGTGGAGATTTCGCCGCAGTGCCCCCCAGCCTCGGTGCCCTGCGCGATGAGGACGTCGACGCCGCGCTCGAGGTTGCGTTGGGCGTGCCGTGAGCTTCCGCAGAGTGCGCCGACCATCACGCCCTTCGCGTGCGCAGCCTCGACCGCGTACTCCGGCGGCGGCCCGAGTGCGTTCACGAGCATCGAGATCGGGTGGCGGAGCGTTGCTTCCACCTGCGCGGGACCCTCGAGCTCGACGCCGAGGCCGGCCGCCTTCATCACGCCTTCGACGCCTTCGGGCAACGGCGGTACGTCGTTCTCGGCGAGCACCTGCTCCACGAATTCGCGGTGCTCGGCCGGGATCATGCCCTCGAGGGCGGCGAAGTCGAACGCCTCGCCCTTGCCGACGAAGCGCTCCGGCATCGCGAAGTCGACGCCGTACGGCTTGCCGTCGACGTGTTCGTCGATCCACGTCAGCTCGATCTCGAGCTGATCCGGGCTGAACGCGAGCGCGCCGAGCACGCCGTACCCGCCGGCCTTGCTGACCGCGGCGACGACGTCCCGGCAGTGCGAGAACGCGAACAGCGGGAACTCGATGCCGAGCCGGTCACAGATAGGGGTTTGCACGACTTCCTCCGGTTTCCGTAGCGACCAGCGGGATCGTACGGCACCGGACTCAGTAGATTTCCCCCGCGGCGATCAACTCGGAGGAACAATGCTGGAGTTCGACCCGCTCGACGAGTATCCGATCCATCAGGTCCCGCTGCCGATGCGGTACGTCGGGCCGAGTGACCGCAACTTCTACGACCGTTGCATCTATCAAGGCGTCGACCACGAAGGCGACGCCTTCTTCATCACCGGGCTCGGCGTGTACCCGAACCTCGGTGTGATCGACGCGTACGCGACGGTGCGGCGCGGCGATCGGCAGTGGGCGGTGCGCGCATCCGGGTCCCGCCCCGACGACAAGCTGCAGCAGGCGGTCGGGCCGTACCGCATCGAGGTCATCGAGCCGTACCACGACATCCGTGTCGTGTGCGACGCCGACGAACACGGCATCGGGTTCGACCTGCACTATGCATCGGAGTACGGCCCGATCTCCGAGCCCGCGCACATCCGCCGCATGGGCGACCGCATCCTTCTCGACGCGTCGCGCTTCGCCGGCGTCGGCACGTGGTCGGGCGAGCTGCGCGTCGACGGCGAGACGATCGCGGTCACACCGGAACGCTTCACCGCGACCCGCGACCGGTCATGGGGCATCCGCCCAGTGGGCGAGGCCGAGCCGCCCGGCCGCCCACGCGAGTTCGACGGCATGTGGTGGAACTGGATCCCGTTGCGCTTCGACGACTTCATGCTGCACGTCATCCTCGAAGAGGATCCGAGCGGTCTCCGCAACACGAACTTCGCGGTGCGCTGCTGGCCCGCGTCGACGGGGAAGGCACCCGAGCAACTCGGCTGGCCGCTTCCCGAGATCACCTACAAGTCGGGCACACGCTGGCCGACCGGCGCGGCGATGGAGCTCGTCGGGCGCGACGGCAAGACGCACACACTCGAGATCGAACCGCTCGTCGGCATCCCCCTCAACGTCGGTTGCGGATACGGCGCCGACCCAGACTGGACGCACGGCGTCTGGAAGGGCGACGACTGGCTCGAAGGTTCGGTCTACGACTACAGCGATCCGGCCGTGTCCGGTCGGGGCGCGTTCTCGATCGTCGACCACATCGCGCGCGCCACGTTCGACGGACAGGTCGGCTGGGGCATCTTCGAGCACGGCAACATCGGCAAGCACGAACCGTCCGGCTTCACCGACATGATGGAGGTCGCGCCCTGAAGCGAATCAGGACGCGACGCCTGTCGGCGTGAGGTCCATCGCGTCAGCGACGAGTGCGTAGGAGCGCCGACGCTCGGCGTGGCCGTGCACGACAGTCGTCAGCATGAGCTCGTTCGCTCCGGTGCGGGCCGCGAGCTCGTGCAGCTGCTCCCGTACCACGTCCGGCGTCCCGACGACGTGCGAGGCGGTCCACCCCCGCACGACCTGCCGCTCGGCGGGCGTGTACGTGTACTCGGCCGCTGCCTCCGGCGTCGGGTAGGGCGCGGGGCGGCCGCTGCGCAACCGGACGATCGCGAGCGCGTTCGGTGCCGAGAGCCAGCGCGCCTCTTCGTCGGTGGGCGCGCACACCACGGACACGCCGATGAGCGCGTAGGGCGCGTCGAGCACGGCCGACGGGCGGAAGCTACGGCGGTAGATCTCGAGCGCGGGCTCGGTGTTCGCGGCTGCGAAGTGGTGCGCGAACGAGAACGGCAGACCGAGCAACCCCGCGAGCCGGGCGCTGTAGTCGCTCGAGCCGAGCAGCCAGATCGCGGGGCGGTATCCGAGCCCGGGAACGGCTCGGATGTTGCGGTACGGGTGGTCGTCGGCGAACGAACCGTCGAAATAGCCGATGAGTTGACCGAACTGCTCCGGGAAGTCGTCCGCCATCGTCAGGGGCGCGCGCCGGAGCGCCTGCGCGGTGAGCGGATCGGTGCCGGGCGCGCGCCCGATACCAAGATCGATGCGGCCGGGATGCAAGGCCTCGAGCGTCCCGAACTGCTCGGCAACGACGAGCGGCGAGTGGTTGGGAAGCATCACGCCACCCGAACCGACGCGGATCTTGGAGGTCGCAGCCGCGACATGGGCGATCATGACCGCGGGGGCGGAGCTCGCGATGCCCGGCATATTGTGATGCTCGGCGAGCCAGTACCGCTCGTATCCGAGCTGTTCGACGTGCGCCGCAAGGTCGATCGTGTTCCGCAACGCGTCGGCGGGTGTCGAACCCTGGACGACGGGTGCGAGATCCAGCACGGAGAGGGTCGGTTCGCTCACGGGATGCGCAACGTAGTCGGCCCGCCAGATGTTCCGACCACACGTACGCCCAGATCGTCGGCGAGGTCCCGACGGCGCCTGCCTACGAGGTCGGCGAAGTGCACGACTGACGCGCGCGTCATCCACGCGCGGCACAGTCGACGCACAGCTGTGTGGTCGGGCGCGCGCCCAGCCGAGGATCGCCGATCGGTCCGGCACACTCGCGCGCAGACGCCGTAAGTCCCTCCCGCGACCCGTTTCCCGGCGGCATCGAGCTCGGCAAGGTCGGCACGCGCTTGGTTCAACAGCGCGCGCACCTGTGCGCGCTCGAACCCGATGGTCGAGCCTTCGGGATCGTGCTCGTCGTCGAGATTGGCCGACTCCGACGCGGCGACGACCGCATCGAAGTCGCGCTCGAGATCGGCGATACGCTTCTCGACGCGCACGCGCTGGGCCGCGAGCCGTGCGTGCGCCCGAGCGGCTTCAGGGCCCCGTGGTTCCGTCGATCGTCTCCCGGATCAGATCGGCATGGCCCGCGTGCCGGGCGGTCTCTTCGATCATGTGCAACAGGACCCAGCGTGCGTTCAATCCGACATCGGGCGGGAATCCGGGTTGATCGCCCGAAGTCACCGTTGCAGTAATCGCTCGGGATTCGGCAACGATGCTGTCGTACAACGCCAGTATCGACTCGACCGTGTCGCCGGGATCCACGCGCAACTCTTCCTGCGGATCTTCCGGCGGCCAGAGACCAGGGAGGTCGCGGCCGGCGACCACGAGCTGGAACCAGCGCCGCTCGCAGTACGCGAGATGCTTGACGATCGTCAGCAGCGAGAGCGAGCTGACGGTCGGCGTGCGCACGGCGTCCGCGTCGGAGATGCCGTCGAGCTTGCGCGCCACTGCGGCGCGTTGCTCGTCGAGGAACATCGACAATCCTGCGAGCTCGGACTCGGGTCCTTCGAACGCGACCGGCATCCGCTCACCGTATCCAGGTGCTCAGAGCCCGAACTCGGCTCGATCCGATTCGGGCACGAGGTCTTGATACTCAACGTTGTCCTGGATGTACTGCCGAACGAGCGGGCAGACCGGGCGTACCGCGAACCCCCGCGCCCGCACGTCGTCGAGCGCGGACCGTACGAGTTCGCTCGCGAGCCCGTGACCCCGGAACCGTTCGTCCACCTCGGTGTGGATGAGCACTCTCACGTCACCGTTCTGGTGGTAGTCGGTGAACCCGGCGAGCTCACCGTCGAGGCGGATCTCGTAACGGCGCAGGTCCTTGTTGTCCGTCACAGCCGTCGCCACGCCCTTCGGTGTACCCGTCGGCCGCCCGCTTCCAACCAGTTGGCGCGGTTACGCGCGGAGGAAGGAGGTGATCGGCGGGGGGATCGGAGCTGGACGAAGTGCAGGTGCGCGTTGGCCGGGTCGCGGCGGGCGGCTTCGTAGCGGTCGTGGTACTTGCCGTGCTGGGTCCAGGACCAGACGATCACCGACTCGTCCTTGTCGAGGGTGAAGATGTTGCGCCAGCGCTCCCGGTTGCCGTTCCAGAGCTCGCGGCGCCGAACGACGCGGCCGAGCGTGCGGGTCGTCACCCGCTTCATCACGAGCCAGCGCGGGAGGTCGAGCCACAACACCGTGTCCGCACGCGCCCACACGATGTCGCGCACCGCTGAGTAGTTCCCGTCGATGACCCAGGTTTCGCCTTCGGTCAGCGCGGTGACCTGGCGGCGGAATTCATCGACCGCCAACGGCGTCCAGTCGGGTTGGTGGTTGACGGCATCCAGCTCGGTGAAGGGCGCGTCGAGCCGTGCTGCGAGTCGCGCGGCAACGGTGGACTTGCCCGATCCCGAGTTGCCGACGACCGAGACGCGCTGCATCGCGCGTCAGGGGACGATCGGCGGGTAGTAGTTCTCGGCGCCGATCTTCTTGATGTCCTCGAACCACGAGCCGTCGTAGACGTCGGTCTGGCCTTGGCGGACGGGATCCTCGAAGTTCCACGCCTGGCGCTTGTACGTCCAGTTGTCGGAGTGCAGGCGGTGCGCGACCCGCCAGTGCGGGATCGCGGCGTCGTGGTCGCCGTTTCGGTGCAGGTACTGGCCGAGCTCGAACTCGGCCGCCGCGGTTGCCTCATCCGTCGAGCGGGGGTGCGAACGCCGGATGACCTCATCGGATGCGAGCGCGTACGGGCTCTCCGCACCGCGCTCGACCCAGTCGCGCAGCATGGCAACCGTGCGGTCGGGATCGCTCTTGATCTTGCGCGCTTCGATGAGCATCTCGGCGACGTCCGGCGGCACGGTCGAGAGGTCGATCTTGCGGAACGAGTCATTGATCGGGTTCCGACCGGGGTGCGTCGGTTCCGCGGGTCGCACGATCACGCCCTTTTCGTCGATCCAGACGCCGTTGGGCACGTTCACGATGCCGAACAACTCATCGACGACGTGCGCGGAGTCGATGAGCGACGGATGCTGCGCGCCGGCTTGCTCGATGAACGGGCGGGCGGCTTCAGGGTCGACGTCGAGCGCGACCGTCACGATCTCGAGGCCGCCCGAGTGCAGTTCGGTGCGCAGTTCCTGCCACACGGGCAGGTCGAAGCGACACCCTCACCACGACGCCCACGCAACGAGCAGCACCTTCTGTCCGAGCAGCGACGAAAGACGGAACGGGTTGCCGTCGGCATCGGGCAGCTCGAGGTCGGGCGCGACGGCCGTGGTCAGCGCGCGGCCGGTGACGGCGGTCTCCGGACCGAGCGACCAGAGATGGTGCGGTTCGTCCGCGACGAGCGGCATGCCGAGGCGCTCGGCGATGACGCGGACGTCCAGGTGACGGCCGGCCACGTGTGCCCGCTCGGGCAGCGGCACGCAGATCTCGGCCTTGCACGCACCCTCGGGTTTGATCGTCCAACCGGTACGGGCCGCGAACGCGCCGGCGTCGACGGTGAGATCTTCGAGGATCACCGCGCGACCTCAGGCGCCCCGGCCGGAGGGGGCGCCGGCGGTGCCGCCGCGAACTGCGGTGGCGCGTCTGCGTAGCCATGCAGCGCTTCGATCGGATCGCGCAGGTCGCCGAAGTAGCCGAGCGCATACGCGCCGCGCTGGTAGCCGACCAGCCGGGCGAGATCGACGGGCAGCGTGCGCGCGACATCGGGCGGGCACGCGAGATACTGGTTCTCCTCCTGCCGCAACCACGACAACGTGTAGCCGACGTTGATGCCGCGCCGCGACACCTGGGACGTGTTGGCCCCGCCGCCGTGGTACAGGGAGCCGACGTAGAGGAGCACCGACCCGCGCGGCATCTCGGCCGCAACCGTCTCGTCCGGTTCGGGCCGCAACCGGTCGGCCCACGCGTTGCTCCCCGGGATGACGCGCGTCGCGCCGTTGGCATCGGTGAAATCGGTCATCGCCCACATCGTGTGGCACTCGACCTCGTACCCGGCGGGGAACGGGAAGAAATCGAACGCCCACTGGTCGCGGTGGATCATCTGCGCAGGTTCGCCCGGCCCGATGTCGATCACCTGCGTGAGGTGCAGCTGGTAGCTCGTCGCGTGGTCACCGAGGACGCGGTCGAGCACCGCGAGCACGAGCGGGTGTGCGGCCAGCTCGCGAAACGCGGGCGAGCGCGCGATGAGCGCGCCGGTGCGGCGCGTGTTGCGACCCGCGAACTCGTCGCCGCCGGAGTCGGTCGCCTGTACGTGCGGGTCGAGCTCGGCGTCGATCTCATCGACTCGCGCTGCGGGTACCAGCCGCTCCACGATCACGCAGCCCGCGGTGCGGATGCACTCCACGATCTCGTCGACGGACGCGTCGGCACCGACGCGAGGAACGGTGAGCGCATCAACCATGGCCCCAGTCTGCCAAGCGGCGCGCAAGGCGCGCGTTCAGACCGCTACTGCGGCGCGACTCGTGCACCACAGGCGGTTCACCGGCATCGCGAGAAGCGGGATCGCGCCCCTGCCGGCGTCCGGTGTCAACGAGGCGGCGTAACCGTGCCGTCCGGGCGGCAGAACAAGAGTTGCGCCTCGGTCGGCCAGCGGACGTGCGAGGCCCAGCCCGCGCGTTCGAACAGGCGGATCAGCGCGGCGGACGGGTCGTACTGGTGACGCAATGCACCGTGGCGCGCCGACGCCGGGTGCGCGTGGTGGAAGTTGTGCCACGCCTCGCCGAAGGAGATGATCCCGAGCGGCGCGAAGTTGGTGCTGTGGTCCTTCTGGGTGGCGGGCTGCCGGCCGAACATGTGGCAGATCGAGTTGACGCTCCACGTCACGTGGTGCAACAGCACCATGCGCGCCAGACCGGCCCACAACAGCGCGGTGAGCGCGCCGCCGATCGCACCGGACAGCGTCCATCCGAGGAAGAACGGTACCGCGAGCGAGAACACCGCGAACACGGGGAACAACCGGCTGATGATCCGCGTGTCGGCGTCTTCGAGCAGTTCCGGTGCGTACCGCGCGGCCGACGTGACGTCACCCTTGAACAGCCATCCGACGTGTGCGTGCGCGAAGCCGCGCAACTGGCCGACGACTCCCGCACCGTGCAAGTGGGGCGAGTGGGGATCGCCGGGCTTGTCACTGAAGACGTGATGCCGGCGATGATTCGCGACCCACCCCGCGAGTGACCCTTCGACCGCGAGTGATCCGGCCGACGCGAGCACGATGCGCAACCAACGCGACGCTCGGAAGCTGCGGTGCGTGAACAGCCGGTGATAGCCGACCGTCACGCCGAAGCCACTGACGAGATAGAAGGCGACCGCGATGATCACGTCGCGCGGGTGCACCGCGTGGCCCCAGAGCAGCGGGATCGCGATCGCCAGCGCCACCACGGGTCCAACCACGAGGAGTGCGGTGACGACCCGGCCCAGCAGCACGCTCGCCGCCCTCGGCGGCGGCTCCGGGACGCGTTCGGGCAAAGAAGGGGCATCGAGCAATGCGGCCATTGGCCATCCCTTGCTCGCACAGCAAGTGTGCGGTAGTCGCGGATCCGACCGACCCGGCGCTACGGGGAGGGGCGCATGCCGCCAACGCGGCGGCAGTTCCAGGTTATGCCACGCCGGGGCCAGAACCTCCGCATCAGTGCCGGCGCCCCTCAGCGGCCGTTCAGCTCAGCGCGGTCAGGGCGCGATCGCGAACGCGCGGCCGACGTCGAAGCCCCAGTAGCGCGTCGTCGGCACCGCGGGTGCCCCGCCGAACGCCGAGACGCCGCCGTAGCCGTCGAACACATAGCCGGCGGTGCCCGCGCCCTTGATCAGCGCAACGCTGCGTGCGATGTCCCAGCCGGGCCAGTAGATGGTCGAGCTCGGGTTCGGTGCGCCACCGAACGGGTGCAGACCGCCCCAACCGTCGAGCACATAGCCGCCCGGGCCATCGGGATCGAGCGCGAAGCCGTGCGCGATGTCCCAGCCGTAGAAGTAGCCCTCCACCGGAACGCTCGGTGCCGAACCGAAGGGATGCACACCGCCCCAACCGTCGAGCACGTAGCCCGCGGGCGCCGCCTTGGTGGACGAGGGGAGCAGCACCACACCGCGGGCGATGTCCCAACCGGCCCAGTACCCCGCGCTGGCGGGCGCCGCACCACCGACCGGGTGCAGACCGCCGAAGCCGTCGAGCACGTAACCGGAGTTCGATCCGTCGGTGTTCATGGCGAACCCGCGCACGATGTCCCAGCCCGAGAACGTGCCCGAAATCGAGACGGCGGGCGCGGTCCCGAACTCGTGCACGCCACCGAAGCCGTCCGCGATCCACCCGCCGCCGGGGACCACCGCCATCCCGCGCGCCTGCGCGGGCAGGCCCGGTCCGGCCACGGGCGGGCTCGCGATCGCGGCGGTGTCCCCGTTGTACGCGGCGGCGTACGCCGAGCGGAACGGTTGCCCCGCGGTCGCGCCGCTGTTGATCGCGGTCGCGGCCGGCGCCGCCCAGGCGCCGACATTGCCCGCGCGATCGCGCGCGCGGACGCGCACGGAATAGGTGTGGCCAGGCAACCCGTAGAGCGCCGAGCTACCGGTGGCGGTGTTGCCCGACCCGCCGGTCGGTGCCGCGCCGGAGATCCATCGCGTCCAGGCACCCGCGCCGTCTTGCACGTCGACGTCGAACGAGCGCACGCCGGTGGTCTCCTCGCCCGCGGTCTGGCCGTCGGTGGCCGTCCAGGCCACCGTGACCTTCGTCGACGCCGACGGGTTCGGGACCGACGAGAACGATGCTGTCGGGGCAGTCAGGTCGATCGCGCCGCCGGTGCGCCGCTGGTTCTGCTTGAACGTCGGCCAGTCGAAGCGGCCCTGCGGCACGCCCGCGATCTTCCACGCCATGAGGCGATCACGGTCGCCGGTGTCGCGCTGGCCGTTCCCGTTTGCGTCGTAGAGCGCGTGCACTGTGATCCACGTGTCGGACCCGACCCGGGAGACGGTGGGCGCGGCCGCCGGTGCGAACGTGCGGATCTGGCAGCAGGGATCGATGTTGTGGTCCTCGGCCTCGATCGCTCCGGTGTTGCCGTTGAAGACGCGCAGCTTGTTCCCGACGAACGACACGACATCCTGCTGGCCGTCGCCGTTGACATCGGCGATCGCCGCCGACCCGTGGTGCTGCTCGAAGTGCGGGCACTGGCCGGTCCAGTCGTCACAACTCGTCCACCGCTTGCTGCCGTCCGGATTGAGCACCGCGGTGTACCCGTCACCCGTGACGATCGCGGTGTAGAGCCGCGCATCGCCGTTGACGAGGTTGCCGAGCGCGGGTGACGCCATCACCAGCGACCCCACGTTGATGCCCGGCGCGCCACCGCTCGACCAGCCCGGCAGCGAATAGCCGCCGTTGTTCAAGGCGTACACATGGTGTCCGTCGTCGGGGAAGTTCAAGCCCGTCCCGAACACGATGTCGGGCGCGCCGTTCGCATCGAGATCGCCGACCGCGGGCGAGGACCACACGACTTGGCGCGGGATGGACTTCGGGAAGCCGGGGTAGTTCGAGGCGTCGGTGCGCAGCACCCAGAGCAGGCCGCCCCAGGGATAGGGCGCGCCGGGGTAGTTGTCCATATCGCCGCCGAAGATGATCTCGGGCCGGCCGTCGCCATCGAGGTCGCGCAACGCCGGGCTCGACCACAGCGAGTCATACATGAACCGCGGGAAACCGGGGAGCAGCGATCCGTTGAGGTGCCACGCGAACACGCCGTGGTTCCAGGTGGTCGCGACGATCTCCGGGCTGCCGTCGCCGTCGAGGTCGCCGACTGCGGGAGTCGAGAACACACCCGGCCCGCGTGCGAACACCGTCGTGTTCTGCGCGAAGAACGGCTGACCGGAGAGACCGCCGGCACTCCCGCGGTACGCGAGCACCCAACCGGTACCGGTGTTCGCGGTGACGAGATCGGTGTAGCCGTCGCCGTCGAGGTCGGTGAGCACCGGCGTCGCTTGTACCGGTGCAGCACCCGTGAAGATGCACGCGGGCGCCTGCGTGAGATCACCGAGGTCGTAGATGTACACGCAGCCGTTCAGCGCGCCGACGGCAACTTGCGTGCCGCCCGTGCCGAGCAGGTTGCTGCCGACGGCTGACCCCGAGAAGACCTCGCTCGTCGCCGGAGGCGGCGGGAAGCTCATCGGCGACGACGAACCCGACACTGGCGTGAGCGTGATGCCACCGACCGCCGCGAGCCGGACCTCGGTGCGGCTCGAGGCGGGCGCGTCGCCCGCCGAGGAGACCACGAGGGCGACACTCAGGATCAGCAGGAACAGCACCCGCGGCGACCACGCGCGCGGCCTCGCAGCGTGCATCGTTCGCGTGCTCGTCGTCATGTCGGTCGTCCCGCGATGCCCGGGGCGTCCTGCCCCGGCCTGGTGCTGTCATCGGCATCTTGACCGCTGGGCCTGAGGCGCGTGGTGACGCCGCCTCACAACGAATTCTCAGCGTCGGCGGGTTGCATGGGAAGCGACAGGGATTCGGTACTGACCGGGCGGAGAGCGAGGTTCCGATGCGTGGGATGAAGAGCATGTTGCTGCTGCGGGTGGCCCTGCTGGTACTGGCGGGGCTACTCGCCGCCTTCCTGATCGCGCGCGGCACGGTCGTCATCGGCGTGCTCGTCGGTGCGATGGCGGTCCTCCGAGCGCTGATGCTGGCGACCATGTACCGCCGCCGCCGAGCATTCGCGAGACGGTTCCCGAACGCGCGCGAGCGATTCTTCAGTCAGATGGCCTCTTCGCGTCCGCGCAGTGCATTCCGCACCGACCCGGGCACGCGGAGCCCGTCGTCGCCCTCGTAGTACTCCTGCAGTTCGGCGATGTCGCGCGGCAGCGGCTCCGGCAACGGTGCGTACCGTCCGGCCGAAGTCATGACGCCCCGGCTGCGCGTAGAACTCGAGGGTGGACAAGTCGTTCCGCACTACGGCGCGACGCGACTGGACGACGGCGCATCCCGCTCGTCGCGTGCCGTGCGCCACGCGGCCTCGACGGCGGCCGCGATCGCCGGCATCGCCTCGCGGAGTGCCTCTGCGTCACGCTCGAGCGCGGCATCGCCCCTGACCGCGATGCCAGATCGTTGGAGCACTGCACCCAGATCGCCGAACTGGGCGGCCAACCACCGCGTCGGGTCGCGCTTGATCTCCGGCTTCCAGTGGCGGTCGCACGGTTCGATCCCGTCGAAGTACGGGTGGAAGTGCGCGCTCTGGAGATTTCCCGGCGGGGCGTTCGTCTGGTCGAAGAGATCGGCGCGGAACACCGGCCGGTCGACGATCACCCGCTCGGCCGCGTAGCGAGAGCCACGTGCCGGTTCGTCGGCGAGCATCCGGACCTCGACGCGCGCGCCGCGCTCGGGCGGGTCCATCGGCTCGTGCCACGGGCCGACGAGAACCGCGATCTTCTCGAACACGAATGCCTGCCGCATGCCGGCACCCCCTTCGTCGAGCGCAACGCTACGCCGGACGCACCGGCACTCGTCCGCCGTTTCGTCAGACGAGCCACTCCCCCGCGCGCATGAGCTCTCGGCCTTCGAGCTCGTTCGCCTCCCGCCACGCCTGCACCCGTTGCGGCCGGATGCGGAAGTAGCTGTAGGACTCTGCGAGCTCGCGGGGATCGAACCCACTCTTCGTCGCGAACACGTCGCCGAAGTCTGCTGTCAGCTCACTCCGTTCGACCACGTCGACCGTCCCCTCGATGAGCACGACGTCGCGCGTCGGCCCGACGCCGACGCGAACCTTGCCAGTCGCCTGCAGGTTGCGGCTGGTCGTGCTCGCCGTCGGCGTCGCGATCACCAGCACCCGGCCATCCCACCAGAACGACAGTGGCACCAGATACGGGGTGCCACCGCCTTCATTCGCCGTCGCGATCCACGCGTCGACATCACGCTCGAGCCGATCGAGCGTGTCCTGCTTACGTTGGGCCGCACTCCGCGCCGAAGCGTTCACTCGGTCTCCTGACGATCACGACGCTTGGATGACTACGACCACGTTGCCCCCGGCTTCCTCCGTCATTCGCGCATCGTCGCGCTACGCGCGTTCGAAGGAGTACCCGGGGTCGTGGGCGGTGAGGCCTCCGTCGACGCGCAGCACGGTTCCGGTCACGAACGCGGCCGCGTCGGACGCGAGGTAGGCGACGGCTTCTGCGATCTCTTCGGGATACCCGAGCCTTCCGACCATGTGGCCCTGCGTGTAACGGCGGAGCCGCTCGCCCATCGGCCCACCGGCCGCCGCTTGGCTCTCGCGCGGCACGACGACGCCCGGCGCGACGGCGGTGCAGCGGATCCCGCGATCCGAGTAGGCGGTTGCGACGTAGCGGGTCAGCGCGACGACGCCGGCCTTCGACGTCCCGTAGGCGAGCAAAGTGCGGCTGCCGTAGAACGCGGCTGCAGACGCGGTGTTGACGATGGCGCCACCACCGCGCTCGAGCATCGCGGGCACGGCGTAACGGCAGCCGAGCATGGGCCCGGTGAGGTTAACGGCCATGACGCGTTCCCACGTTGCCAGGTCCATCGACACGACATCCTGGTCGTGACGGTTCTGATCCAGCGCCGCCGCGTTGTTGTGCAGCACGTCGAGGCCGCCGAACTCGGCAACGGTGTCGGCGACCATCGCGGCGACGGCGTCGGGATCGGCGACGTCGACGACCTGGGACCGGGCGCGGCCGCCCGCGGCCTCGACCTCCGCAACCACGGCCTGCGCCGCGTCCACGGAGATGTCGGCCACGGTCACCGCCGCGCCTTCGGACGCGAGCAGCCGTGCAGTCGCGCGACCGATGCCCGAGCCGCCGCCCGTGACGATCGCAACCTTGTCTTCGAATCGTTGCATCAGGAACGGGACGCTACGCCGCCTTGACCGCGACCGCCTCCAAGTAGGTGCTCGCGACGCGGAACCGGCCGTTGCGCGCGGTGTTGGAGCGGTACGCGATCCGGAGCAGGTCGCGTGCGAACGCGGCTTGTCCGGCCCGGTCGAGTGCGGCGAACGCCTTGTGCGTCGGGCCGTACGAGTTGCGGAACACCTCGAGCCAGTGCTCCGGTGAGCGATAGCGGAACACGAACTCGCGGCGGTGCATCGTGAGTGATTGCACGCGGCTTCCGAACAGTTCCCGCAAGCGCACGTCGCTGCCCCATTCGAGTGGCGACCGCACGCCCGCCGGAGGCGGGACGTGCAGGCCCACGATCTTGAACATCTCGCCGACGAAGCTGTCCGGTGTCCAGCTCGCCAGCCCGATGCGCCCGCCGGGCCGGCACACCCGCAGAAGCTCCGCAATGGCACGATCCTGGTTCGGCGTGAACATCACACCGAACGTCGACAACACGACGTCGAAGATGCTCCCGGCGAAGGGCAACGCCTCGGCATCGCCCTCACGCACTTCGAGCTGGAAGCCCTCGGCCGCGGCACGTACGCGCGCCCGGTCGAGCAATCCGCGTACGTAATCGGTCGCGGTGACGGATGCGTCGCGGCGGGCCGCAGCCAACGCGGCGTTGCCGTTGCCGGCGGCGACATCGAGCACCCGTTCACCGGCACCGACGTCGACCGCCTCGCACAGCGACTCGCCCGTGATCTGCAGCGTGGTGCCGATGACGGCATAGTCACCGGACGCCCACGCCGCCTGCTGCTTCGTCTTGATCGCGTCGAAGTCGACGATTGTTGCAGTCATTGTGATCGTCTCCGACTCACTGCGGGGGTGCGAAGAACTCGAGCGCGATGCCGTCGGGGTCACGGAAGCTCAGGCCCGAACCGTACGGCGCGTCCTTGATCCCGCCGTGGTCGATGCCGAGCTCGTCGAGCCGGCGTGCCCACTTCTCGAGCTCCTGGCGGTTCTCGCAACCGAAGGCGAGGTGGTCGAGCCCGACGCGATATTGGCTGAAGGAATCGGCCGGCGCCGGGGTCTGGTGCTGGTGCAGTCCCAACAGCATGCCGCCACCGACGAGGTAGACGGTGTGGTGCATGTCGGGGGTCGTGTCCTCGTCGAGGACCGGGTCCGCGTCGAGGAGGTCCTCGTACCACGGAACGCTGACGGACAGGTCGCGCACGGTGAGCGCGACGTGGGTGATCGGGGGGAAGGTCGTCATTGGTTTTCCTCGTATCATGCGCATCCGATCGAGCAGGAACAGTGCATGCCGGTCGACAGAAGCGGGTGGTTGGTGTCGTGATGAGTGTGCAGCCGAATCCGGGCGGCGAGAATGACCCAGACACCACGACTCTTGACCGAGACGCCACGGATCAGCCGATGACGCACGGTCTTACGGAATCCGACGTGCCCGCGGCGTTGCAGCACGCGCTCGAACAGCTCCGTCTCGAGGGTGCGATCTTCTTCCGCTCCGAATGGACGGAACCGTTCGCGTTCGAGTCCATGCCGAACGCGATCGCCGGCCGCCTCCACCCTGGCGCCGAACGCCTGCTCGATCTTCCACATCGTCGCTCAAGGTGAGTGCTGGATCGCGGGCGCCGACGGCGAACGTCACTGGGCCGGACCCGGGGACGTCATCGTCGTGCCCTATGGCGATCCGCACGACATCGGCGGTGAGGGTCCGGCCGACCGCGTCTCCGTGCTCGCGTTGGTCGACCCACCGCCTTGGGACGCGCTGCCCGTCATCCGCCACGGCGGCGGCGGCGAACGCACCGATCTCGTCTGCGGCTACCTGCACTCCGCCGACCCGTTGTTCGATCCCGCCATGCGCGTGTTCCCGTCCGCGTTCGTCGTGCGCGTGCCGCCCGGTCCGGCGTCGGGATGGATCCAGGCGAGCATCGCGTACGCGCTCGAAGAAGCACCTCCCGCGCAGGCGGGGTCGAGCGTGATCTCGACCCGGCTCCCCGAGTTGGTCGTCATCGAAGTCCTCCGGCTGCATCTCGCGTCGGCACCGGCCGCAGATCACGGCTGGCTCGCGGCGCTGCACGACCCGGTCCTCGCGCCCGCGCTCGCGCTGCTGCATCGGGAGCCCGAACGTCGCTGGACCGTCGCCGAACTCGCGTCCGCCGCGGCCGTCTCGCGCTCCTTGCTCGACGAACGCTTCCGCGAGGTGCTCGGTCGCTCCCCGATCAAGTACCTCACCGAGTGGCGCATGCATCTCGCCGAGGAGCTCCTCGCAACCACCGAGCTGGGCGTGGTCACAGTCGCGCACCGCGTCGGCTACGACTCCGAAGAAGCGTTCAGTCGCGCGTTCAAACGCGCGCACGGAGTGTCTCCGAGCCACTGGCGGGCGGCGCGACCCGTCCATACGTGATGTCGAGCCACTCGGCGAACGTCGGGCCGGCGAGGCGCGCATCAGGACCGGGGAGCTGCGCACCCGCATCCCAGAGGGCGTAGTCGGGATCCGACTCGTCGCGTGCGCCGCGACGGCGATCTTCCGCGTTGTGTTCATTGTTCCCTCCAGGTTTGGGTGAACCGGTGTTCGACGTGCGCGCGAATGCTCAGCGATCCGCGCCGACGAGCTCGCGCTCGTCCGTGTCGTCCGACACGGTGCCGGCGGGTACGGCTGCGCCGTCGACGTCGACGTGCGGCAGCGCACGCGACAGCCAGCGCGGCAGCCACCAGTTCGCGTCGCCGAGCAGCTCCATCGTCGCCGGCACCAGCACGATGCGGACGACGGACGCGTCGATCGCGACTGCCACCGCGAGCCCGAGGCCGATGAGCTTCAACGCCCGGATGTCGGAAGCGACGAAGCTGCCGAACACGAACACCATGATCAGCGCAGCCGCGGTGATGACACGCGCGGTGCTCGCCAGTCCTTCGGCGACGGCGGTGGCGTTGTCGTGCGTCCGGTCGTACTGCTCACGCACGGCGCTGAGCAGGAACACCTCGTAGTCCATCGAGAGCCCGAACACGATCGCGAACAGCATCATCGGAACCCACGCCTCGATCGGACCCTTGCTGACACCGAGGACGCCCGCGCCCCAGCCCCACTGGAAGATCGCGACGATGACTCCGTACGCGGCGCCGATCGAGAGCAGGTTCATGAGGACCGCCTTGAGCGGCACGAGCAGCGAACGGAACACGACCAGCAGCAGTAAGAAGCTCAGCGCGAGCACGCTGCCGATGAAGATGGGGAGGCGCCGGCCGATCGTGTCGGTGAAGTCGATGTTCGTCGCCGCGTTCCCGCCGATGTGCACCTGCAGGCCGCTCCCGGCGATCGCGTCGGGCACGACTTGGTCGCGGAGGTCGTGGACGAGGTGGTTCGTGGCTTGGTCCTGCGGCTCCGTCGTCGGTTGCAGCGTCGCGAGAGCCGCCGATCCCGCGGCGTTCGGCGTCGCGTCGCTGACGGACTCGACCCCGGGCGTCGCCCGCAATGCGTCGACGAGCCGCGGCAGCGCGGCGCGGGATCCGGGCTCGCGAGTGTCGGCAACGACGAGGATCGGGCCGTTGGCGCCGACACCGAAGCCGTCCGCGACGAGGTCGTACGCCTTGTGCGTCGTGCTCGACTTCGGGTCGTTGCTCGCGTCCGCGGCACCGAGGCGTAGTTGCAGCGCGGGAACCGCCGCGATGACGAGCACCGTCAAGCCCGCGAGCGCGATCACTGCGGGCCGGCGCTGCACGAGCCGGGCCCAGCGGTGCCACATCGTCTCGCGCCGGGTGTCGGTGTGACGCCCGACGTGGAACCGGTCGATGGTGAAGCCGACGAACCCGAGCAGGGCC
Source organism: uncultured Actinomycetes bacterium (assembly GCA_963740835.1). GTDB lineage: Bacteria > Actinomycetota > Acidimicrobiia > IMCC26256 > PALSA-610 > CAVUFH01. Next base: position 210,710 of record CAVUFH010000001.1, read on the forward strand.
GGCAACAGCGTGATCGCGGCAAGCACCGCGACGACGACGGCGAGCGAGGTGCCGACCGCGAGGCCGTGTAGGAAGTTCAGGCCCATCAGGAACATGCCCAGCACCGAGATCATCACCGTGAACCCGGCGAAGACGACGGCCCGTCCCGATGTGGCCATCGCTTCCATCACCGCGGCTTCGGGCGACGCGGTGCGGTGCAACGCGGCGCGGTAGCGGGTGACGATGAACAGGGCGTAGTCGATGCCGACACCGATGCCGATCATCGTCGCGACCTGCGGCACGAAGCTCGGGGTCGTGAAGACGTGCGCGATGATCCCGACGCCGGCAAGCGACACCGCCACTCCGATGAGGGCGGTCACGATCGGCAGGCCCATCGCGATCAGCGAACCGAACGCGACGAGCAACACGACGATCGCGACGACGATGCCGATGAGCTCACTGGCCGGCATCGTGGTGTCGCCGAACCATGCACCGGAGAACTCGACATCGACACCTGAATCGCGCAGAGGCTGCGCGAGATCCTCGACGCGGCTCGCGATCTGCTTCGGGTGGTCGTTGTCGCCGTTCGCGGTCGTGATCGGGACGATCGCGATGTGGCCGCCCGGCGACACGACCGGGGGCTCGACGGAGAGCACACCGTCGGCGTGCGCCACCTTCTGCAGGTAGCCGTCGACGGCGGGCCGGTTCTTCGTGATGTCGGCGAAGACGATGCGCGCTTCGTCGCCGTGCCGTTCCGGGAAGTCGCGCGCGAGCGAGTCGTACGCGGCCTGCGAGTCGGTGTGCGGGAGCCGGCCGCTGTTGGCGTAGTCGCCCGCGAGTGCCGGGCCCACGGTAACCGCGAGCGCGAGGGCGAGCGACCAGAGCGCCAGCACGAGGCGTCGGTGACGGAAGGACGTACGAGCGATGCGGTGCAACATGCGAGGTCCTCGGTTCGTGGCGTTGGTGCGGCACACGAGTCACCCTCGTGCGCGGCGTCCCACGATCCGGGACCGCTCTGAACGACCGCTGTCGTCGCCCTGTCAGCGGGGCGAGGAAGCCTGCGTCGTGCGGGCCTCCGCCACGACCGCACGCGCATCGGCGTAGCTCGCCGCGAACGCCACAGCCGCCCCGTCCTTGTCGTCGACTCGCGCGAGCGCGCGGTCCACGTCGATCCGTTCCTGCCCGACGAGCGGTCCGCCCGCTCGCTCGCGCAACGCGGCCGCGGCGCCGAGGAAGTGCCCGACCGTCTCGTCGTCCCCCGCCAACGACGCCGCGCCGGCGAGCCCTTCCAGCGCCAGCGCCTCCGCGCTGGGGTCTCCCGCCGCGCACGCGGCCTCGAGACTCGCCCGGTGCCGGGCCTGCGCGTCCTCGGCGTCGTCGCGGAGTTCGGCCAGGTATCCGAGCGACGCGAGCGTCAGGCTGAGGCCGGTATGGGCACCGCGCTCGCCGTACAGCGTGAGCGCGTGCCGGTGGCTCGCTTCCGCGTCGTCAAGCTGCCCCCGCCGTCGCAGCGCGATGCCGCGCAGGTTGTGCGCGAGCGCGAGCGTCGGCACGTAGCGCTGCCGTTCCGCGGCCTCGATCGCCCGTTCGAACCACGCATCGGCCTCGCGGTCGTCACCCTGGAGGGCGCACACGTGACCGAGGCGGGCGGTGAGCCCCGTCGCGATGCCGACCGCCCCCACCGATTGCAAGCCGATGATCGCGTCGCGCAGCGCCCGTTCTGCGTCGTCGTAGCTGCCGCGTGCCGTCGCGATGTCGGCGAGGTGACGGAGCGCGATGGCCCGACCCCACGCGTTCCCGAGCGCCGCGAACTGGTCCGCGCCCGCGCGCAACTTCAGCAGGGCATCGTCGTATTCGCCCGTCACCAACGCGATCGCGCCCTGCAGCAGCTCGATCATGGCGCGACTCCACGCGTCGTCGACCGCATGGAAGGCGGTGATCGCTTCGCGGAATGCCGTGATCCCCTCGGCGACGCGCTGGAAGACCTCGATCAGCACCGACCCGTGCAGGGTGCCGGCCAGGCCCAGTCCTGCGTTGTCGCCGATCGCGCGCGCCTCGCGCATCGCCTCGGCGCCGTACTCGAGCGCGAGCACGCCGTCGTACGCGACACCCACCATCCCGGCCCACGCGAGCGCGCGCACGCGCCGGGCGGGCACTTCGGGCTCGCCGAGTGACACCGCCGCCGCGAGCCACCGCCAGGTGTCGTCGATGCGACCACCCATGTTCCAGTTCCACCCGAGGCCACCGCCGAGCGCGCACGCGACATCGGCGTCGCCGGCCGCGATCGCCCACTCCATCGCGGCGCGGATGTCGTCGAGGGAACGGCCGACGATCCCGAACCAGTCGCCGGTCGCGTCACCGTGCGACGGATCGGAGACTTCGATCGCGGCCGCGATGTAGCGCGCGTGCCGGGCGCGGGTCGCATCGCCCTGGCCGGACGCCTCGAGCCGTTCGCGGCCGTATTGGGACAGCGTCTGCAACAGCCGGAACTGCGCGTCGTCGGCGGTGCGGTGCGACGTGACGAGCGACTTGTCGACCAACCGGGCGAGGAGCTCGGCGACGTCGTCGGTCCCGACCATTTCGTCGGCACACACCGCTTCGGCGGCGGCGATCGTGAAGCTGCCCGCGAACACCGCCACCCGTTCGAACACGCGTTGCTCGCGCTCGAACAGCAGGTCGTAGCTCCAGTCGATGACCGCCCGCAGCGTCTGCTGGCGCGCGAACGCGGTGCGCTGCCCGGCGGTCAGGAGGCGGAAGCGGTCGTCGAGCCGGCCGAGCAGCGCGGCGGGCGTGAACGCCCGCATGCGCGCGGCGGCGAGCTCGATCGCAAGGGGGAGGCAGTCGAGACGGACGCAGATGTCGCGCACCGTGTCTCCTGCGCCGGCCGCGTCATACCCGGGCGCAACTGCGGCCGCACGCGTTTCGAACAGGGCGACCGCGGCCTCGAGCTCGAGCGGTGCCAGCGGCCAGAGCCCTTCCCCCGCGATCATGAGCGGTTCGCGGCTGGTCGCCAGCACGCGCACGGTGCCACATCGCGCCAAGACGTGTTCGACCACACGCGCGGCCTCGCCGATGATGTGCTCGCAGTTGTCGACCACGATCAGCGCCTCGCGATCGAGCGAGGAACTCGCCCAGGCGCTCGAGCCCGTCACTCGCCGCACCGACACCGAGCCCAGTCTCGACGCCGACCGCGACGGCGAGCGTCGGGATCATATCGCTCGGGTCGCCGACCGAACCCAGGTCGGCGAAGAACACGCCATCGGCGAACTCCGGCAGCAACGCGCGGCCGACTTCCACCGCGAGCCGCGTCTTGCCCACGCCGCCCGGACCGACGACGGTCACGACGCGGTGGCGGCGCACGAGCGACGCCGTGGCATCGACTTCGGTCGCGCGACCGATCAGCGCGCTCGTCGACGCGGGGAGGTTCGCCGGGTGCGCGCGACGCGGCGCTCGGGCCGGCCGCCGGCGCGACCGTCAGCTCGGGATCCTGCGCGAGCACCGCCGCTTCGAGCCGCTTCAGCTCCGGACCGGGATCGATGCCGAGCTCTTCGCTCAGCACCGTGCGAGCGCGCTGGTACGCCCGCAGTGCCTCGCCCTGCCGCCCGCCGCGGTACAGCGCGAGCATCAGCTGCGCCCACAGGCGTTCGCGCAACGGATGCTCCTGGAGCAGTGCCTCGAGCTCACCGACCAGCTCGTCGTGGCGACCGAGCAACAAGTCGGCTTCGACGCGGTCTTCGATCGCGGCGAAGCGCGACTCCTCGAGCCGCGTGATGACGGGGCGTGCGAATCCGCTGTCGGCGAACTCGGCAAGCGCCGCGCCCCGCCACAGCGCGAGGGCGGCGCGCAACGTCTCCGCCGCGCGCGCGGCATCGCCGGCGTGCAGCGCGGCCCGACCGTCGGTGGCGAGCTGATCGAAGCGGGCCGCGTCGAGCGCGTCACGCGGCAGTTCGAGCGCATAGCCGCCACCGCGCGTCGCGATGCGCTGCTCGCCGAGGACGCGCCGCAGACGCGAGACGTGCACTTGCAGGCTGTTGCGGGCCGGCGTCGCGTCCGGCCAGATGTCCTCGAGCAGCTGCTCGGCGGGCACCGCATTGCCGTGTGCGAGGGCGAGGTCGAGCAGCAAGGTGCGCGGCCGCAACCCGCCGACGTCGAGCGCGTCGCCATCGTCGCCGATGACCTCGAGCAGGCCGAGGATCCGGACCTCCACCTCCGCCACGCTAGGCCCGTCCCGTCAGCGCCTTGCAAGCACCTCCACAGGGCGGATGGGGATCCTGACGGTGTGTCCGGCACCGTTGCTCGCGACCCCGGAACGCTCGCGTCCCTCGCGTGGGACGCCTACATCCGCGGGCAGATCACCGACGCCGCGAGCCTGGCGTCTCGCGCCGCGACCGCGGCCGCATCGCGATCGCGCCGGGCGCGCCAGCAAGTGGACGTGGTCTGCATCGCCGTCGCCGGCGACGCTGCGCGCGCGTACGGCCTCGCGACGGAGCACCTCGCCGAGTTCCCCGACGACCGGTTGGTACGAAAGGTGCAGCGCGCCTGCGAATGAACGCCGCACCGGGCGGTGCGACCGACCCGCACGCCCGGGAGTTCAGATCATGAGCAGCCGCTCGTGCTGCCGCACGACGGGCACGCGTAGCAGCTACCGGCCCGCTGCATCATGTCGCCGCAGACGTGGCAGAGCACGACCTCGCGCTGGCGCACTTCGGGCGGCGTGCTGCGGGCCGGGATCGCGTCGGAAGGGGCGCGGTCCTCGAGCGGCAGGTCGTTCGAACGGGCGCTGGGCGTGGTCGACTCCTCGACACCGGGCAGCGTCGGCTGCAACCGCTCGCCCACCGTGAGGATCCCGAGCGCTTCGCGCTTGTCCTTCGGCAGGTACTCGACCGCAAGACGGCGGGCGATGTAGTCGATCAGGCTCGTCGCGAACCGGATGTCGGGGTCGTCGGTCATGCCCGCGGGCTCGAAGCGCATGTTCGTGAACATCTCCACGAACGCCTCGAGCGGCACGCCGTACTGCAGACCGTGGCTCACCGAGATCGCGAACGCGTCCATCACGCCCGCGAGCGTCGAGCCCTGCTTGGCGACCTGCAGGAACAGTTCGCCGGGACGGCCGTCCTCGTACTCGCCGACCGTCACGTAGCCGTGGCAGTCGGCGACGCGGAACGAGAACGTCTTCGCGGCACGCGTGCGGGGCAGCTTCTGCCGCACCGGCTCCTGGACGATGATCGTCTCGACGATGCGCTCGACCTCGCGCGCGACGTCACCTTCGGCGCCCGCCTTCTTCTGCGTGGAGAGCGGCTGGCCGACCTTGCAGTTGTCGCGGTAGATCGCGACCGCCTTCAGGCCGAGCTTCCACGACTCGATGTAGAGGTCCTCGACGTCCTTCGCTCGAGACGTCTTCGGGCATGTTGACGGTCTTGCTGATCGCGCCGCTGATGAACGGCTGGACCGCCGACATCATCTTCACGTGCCCCATGTAGTGGATCGCGTTGTCGCCCATCGAGCACGCGAACACCGGCAAATGCTCGGCCTTGAAGGCCGGCGCGCCGATGATCGTCTTGTGCTCGTCGATGTAGGCGACGATCGCGTCGACCTGGCCGTCGTCGTATCCGAGCTGACGCAGCGCCCGCGGGATCGTCTGGTTGACGATGAACATCGTGCCCCCGCCGACGAGCTTCTTCGCCTTGGTGAGCGCGAGGTCGGGCTCGATGCCGGTGGTGTCGCAGTCCATCATCAAGCCGATCGTGCCGGTGGGTGCGAGCACCGACGCCTGCGCGTTGCGCACGCCGTGCCGCTCACCGAGCTCGACTGCTTCGTCCCACGACTGCTGCGCGGCCGCGAGCAGGTCCGCAGGCACCCGCGCGTCGTTCACCCCGGCCGCGGCGTCGCGGTGCATGCGCAGCACGTTCAGCGTGGGCTCGCGGTTCTCGGCGTAGCCCGCGAACGGGCCCATGCGCGCCGCGGTGCGGGCGCTGGTGGCGTACGCGTGCCCGGTCATCAGCGACGTGATCGCCGCCGCCCACGCCCGGCCCGCGTCCGAGTCGTAGGGCATGCCTTCGGCCATCAGCAGCGCGCCGAGGTTGGCGTAGCCGAGGCCGAGCTGGCGGAACACCCGGCTGTTCTGCGCGATCTTCTCGGTCGGGTAGTCGGCGTTGCCGACCAGGATCTCCTGGGCGGTGAACACGACCTCGACCGTGTGCCGGAACCCGTCGACGTCGAAGCTGCCGTCGTCGGCGAGGTAGTGCAGCAGGTTGATGCTCGCGAGGTTGCACGCCGAGTTGTCGAGGTGCATGTACTCGGAGCACGGGTTCGACGCGTTGATCGGGCCCGTGTTCGACGCGGTGTGCCACCGGTTGATCGTGGTGTCGAACTGCATGCCCGGGTCCGCGCACTCCCACGCCGACTGCGCGATCTGGCGCATGAGGTCGCGCGCCGGCAACGACTTCACCGGTGACCCGTCGATGACCGCCTTGAGGTCCCAGGTGGCGTCGGCTTCGACCGCACGCATGAACGCGTCGGTGACCCGCACCGAGTTGTTCGCGTTCTGGTACTGGATCGAGTGGCTGTCGCGACCGTCGAGGTCCATGTCGAAGCCGGCGTCCCGCAGCGCGCGCGCCTTGCGCTCCTCGACCGCCTTGCACCACACGAACTCTTCGATGTCGGGGTGGTCCGCGTTGAGGATCACCATCTTGGCGGCCCGCCGGGTCTTGCCACCCGACTTGATCGTGCCGGCCGACGCGTCGGCGCCGCGCATGAAGCTCACCGGCCCGGACGCGGTGCCGCCACCCTTGAGGTGCTCGACCGACGAGCGGATGCCCGACAGGTTGATACCGGCGCCGGAACCGCCCTTGAAGATGGTCCCTTCCTCCCGGTACCAGTTGAGGATCGCGTCCATCGTGTCGTCGACGGCGAGGATGAAGCACGCGCTCGCCTGCTGCGGCACGCCCTTCACGCCGATGTTGAACCACACCGGCGAGTTGAACGCGGCGCGCTGGTGCACGAGCACGTACTTGAGCTCGGCGCGGAACGCGTCGGCTTCCTCGTCGTCGACGAAGTAGCCGTCACGCACGCCCCAGTCGGCGATCGTGTCGACGACGCGGTCGATCACCTGGCGCAGCGACGACTCGCGCTCGGGAGTGCCGAGGGTGCCGCGGAAGTACTTCTGGGCGACGATGTTCGTCGCGTTGAGCGACCACGACGTGGGGAACTCGACGCCGGGCTGGAAGAAGGCGTCGCCGCCGTCCTTGAAGTTCGGGATCCGCGCGTCCCGGCGCTCCCACTCGACCGTCTCGTAGGGGTCGGCGCGGGCGTGGTGAAGTGCCGGCTGATCCCGATGCCCAACTGCTGCGGCGCCATCGCCATGTTCGTGTCTGCCCCCTCCGGCCGTGCGGCCGAACGTCGTCTGCTCGTGCCCGGTGGTCCGGTCACGCCCCGCACTTGCGCTTCCTGCTGTGTCCCCCGGCATCTCCGGATCAGCGTGTCACACCACAAGATCTTGTGGGGTGACCAAACCCGACCGCGAGATGGAGGAGCATTACAGCACTGTAGTTACACCCGCGTCAACGCTTTCCGGCTCGCGAAACGTCCTGGTCGGAGGGCGTTCGCGAAGGTTTGCACTCGTGCACCGGCGCACAAGCGCCGGCGCCGCCGGGCCGGCTCCGAGCGCGGCGACTCAGCGGCGCTTGGGCTCGGTGGTCTTCTGGAGCTCACCGACCTCGCGCTCGAAATCCGCAAGGTCCTCGAAGCCCTTGTAGACCGACGCGAACCGCAGGTACGCGACGTCGTCGAGGGCCCGCAGCCGCTCCAGCACCGCCATCCCGACTCGCTCGCTGCCGACCTCGCCGCCGTCGTCGCGGAGCTCCTCTTCGACCTCGGCGACAAGGGTGTCGATCGTGCCGGGGTCGAGCCGGTTCGTGGCCGCCCGCTCGACGCCGGCCCGCAGCTTGACCCGGTCGAAGGGCTCAGTGGTCCCGTCGCGCTTGCGCACGACGAGGCCGACCTCCTCGACCCGCTCATACGTCGTGTAGCGCCGACCGCAAGCGAGGCACTCACGGCGGCGCCGGATCGCGCCGCCTTCGTCGGCGACGCGCGAGTCGACGACCTTGTCGTCGTTCGCCCGGCAGTAGGGACACCGCACATATCCACCGTATCGGCCGCCCGTACCGTCCGTCGTCGCCGCGATCGTCGCGCCCGTGACCTGCGCGAGCGCGTCAGTCGTCGAGCCAGGTGAGGGTCTCGCCCGGGAGCAGCGCGGCGGTGCCGCGCGCCTGCACGAGCGCATCCACCACGTCGCGCGGGTCGGAGCCGGGCGCGAGCCGCTTGGCGATCGACCACAGCGTGTCGCCCGGTTCGACCACGACGGTCTCGACCTGCGGGCGGCGCTCGGCGGGGGCAAGGGAGGACCCGCCGAGCGCCGCACTCGCTTGGCCCACCACCACCACGAGACCGAGGCCGAGTGCCACGGCGACGAACCGACGCCGCCGGTAGACAGCGGCGGTTCGGTGGCGGCGCGGCGCCTCGGCCGCGGGGTGGTGGCGAACTGGGGAACGAACGGGGAAGGCGACTGCGGCGGCCATCAGCACTCCTACTGGACTGGACAGGACAGGACAGGACAGGACGGGACGGCGGGACAGGCGGGGGCGGGGCGGACCAGTGGGCAACCCGTGCGGTCGTATGAGCGACGTGCGTAGCGAACCACCCGGGTGAGACATCTACGTTGGTCGAACGCCTGTTCGTCGTCAAGGAATTTATCGAACGGGTGTTTGCCCCGAACGTGTGATCGTGTTACGTTCGGCCGATGCCGGCAACGACGAACTCGCCCGCCTCCCCAGGCTTCCCGGGAGCCAAGTCCTTCCCGGGCGCCGAAGCCTTCCCGGGAGGTGGTGCGGACCGGGTCGACCATCTCGTCTCGGACTCGAAGGCGCGCCGGGAGCGCACCAACGAGCGACCGCTCACCGGGCGCCAGCGCCAGGTGCTCGAGTTCATCGACCGGGAGATCCGCCAGCGGGGTTACCCGCCGAGCGTCCGCGAGATCGGCGACGCGGTCGGGCTCTCCTCACCGTCCACCGTGCACGCGCACCTGGCCGCGCTCCAGGACAAGGGCTACCTGCGCCGGGACCCGAGCAAGCCGCGCGCGATGGAGGTCACGCTGGAGCCGACCACCGGCGCTGCGGTCGAGCGCCGCCCGGTGCGGCACATCCCGCTGCTCGGTGACGTCGCCGCGGGCACCGGTGTGCTCGCGGCCGAGCACGTCGAAGAGGTCGTGCCCGTCCCGGAGGACTTCACCGGCGACGGCGACCTGTTCATGCTCCGGGTCCGGGGCGAGTCGATGATCGAGGCCGGCATCTTCGACCAGGACTACGTCGTGGTCCGCGCCCAGGCGAACGCCGACAACGGCGACATCGTCGTCGCGGGGATCCCCGGCGAAGAAGCAACGGTGAAGACGTTCCTGCGCCGGCGGGGCAAGGTCGTCCTGCGACCGGCCAACCCAACGATGGACGAGATGATCTTCGACGGTGACGACGTGCAGATCTACGGCAAGGTCGTCACCTTGCTGCGCCGGCTCTGAGCCCGAGGAACGCTCGCAGGACATCTGCGCACCGGGTGAGATCACCGAGCTCGACGAGTTCCTCCGCGGTGTGCGCGAGCTCCGGGTCACCGGGTCCGTAGTTGCATGCGGCGATCCCGTGCGCGGCGAAGCGCGCGACATCGGTCCAGCCCAACTTCGGCCGCACCGCCAAGCTGCCCGCGCCGATCAGCTCCTGCACGAGCGGATGCGTGAGGTTCGGCGGCGCGGGCGGCGAGGCGCTCACCACTTCGAGCGTGTCGGCGTCGCCGAGCAGCTCGTACAGCTCAGTGACGGCGACCTCGACCGTGCGCGACGGCGCGATGCGCCGGTTGACCACGAACTCGCAGACATCGGGCACGACGTTGTTGGCGATCCCGCCGCGGACGCGCACCACCTGCAGCGCTTCGCGGTAGTCGAGGCCGTCGACGGTCACCGTCTCGGCTTCGTATCCCGCGCAGCGCGCCAGCGCCGGGGCGGCGCGGTGGATCGCGTTCGTGCCCATCCACGGCCGCGCGGTGTGCGCCCGCTTGCCGGTGAAGGTCGCGCGCACGTGCACGGTTCCCTGGCACCCGGCCTCCAGCCAGCCGCCCGTGGGCTCGAGCAGGATCGCGAGGTCGCCCGCGACGAGCTCCGCGTGCTCGGCGAACAGGAAGCGGAGCCCGTTGTGCTCGTCGGCGACCTCTTCGCCCTCGTAGAACACGAGCGTCGCTGCGGATCCACCGGAGTGGGTGGCGAGATCGCGCGCCAGGTGGAGCAGGACGGCCAGGCCGCCCTTCATGTCCGCGCTGCCGAGGCCGCGCAGCGTCGTGCCGTCCCGCTTCGGGTCCTGGTTGCCACTCGCGGGAACCGTGTCGAGGTGCCCGCCGAGTACGACCCGATGACCGGCGCCGGCATCGGTGCGCACCACGACGTTGTGCGCGAGTCGCTGGATCTCGAGCGCGCCCGCGTGTTCCTGCAGCCACTGCTCGACGAAGTCGGCGAGCACGCCTTCGGTGCCGCTGACCGACGGGATCGCGCAGAGCTGCTCGGTGAGGTCGAGCAGTTGGCTCGCCGCCGACTCGGTCACGAGACGATGCCGTGCTCGCGCAGCATGGTGTTGAGCTTCAGCTTGTCGTGCTCCTCATCCTCTTCGAGATAGCGGAGGATGAGCGCGCAGGGCAGCCCGAACGTGCCCCCGGGGTACTCACGCAGTCGCGTCCCCGACACGACTATCGCACGCTCGGGAATGTCGCCGCGCCCGACCTCGATGCCGGTCTCGGCTTCGATCACCGGGACGGTCGCGGTCAGGATGAGCCCCGGGCCGATCTTCGCACCTCGGCGCACGCGTGCGCCTTCGACGATCATGCAGCGTGACCCGATGAAGCAGTCATCTTCGATGACGACGGGCGCGGCCTGCGGTGGTTCGAGGACCCCGCCGATGCCCACGCCTCCCGAGAGGTGGACCCGCTTCCCGATCTGCGCGCAGGAACCGACCGTCGCCCACGTGTCGACCATCGTGCCCTCGTCTACGTAGGCGCCGATGTTCACGTACGAAGGCATCATGACGACCGACGGCGCCAGATACGCACCGAAACGCGCCGACGCACCGGGCACGACGCGGACGCCCGATTCGAGATATCCGTGTTTGAGCGGCAGCTTGTCGACATACTCGAACGGGCCGGCTTCGAGCTCCTGCATGGCGTTGACGCGGAACCACATCAGCACCGCGTGCTTCGCGTACTCGTTGACGACGACTCGCCCGTCGACCACCTCGGCGACGCGGATCTCGCCGCGATCGAGCGCGGCGACCACCGACTCGACGAGATCGTGCGCGGCCGCGGGCGCGAGGACGTCGCGCCAGCCGTCGCCGGCCTCCCACAGCTGGGTGACCTGTTTGAGCGTGGCGTCGTCCACCGGGCGTCCTTTCGTCAGCCGCGCCGCGCCCGGGCGGCCACGTCGAGGCGATCCAGCGCGAGCTGCAGTCGTTCCGTGGGTTGCACGAGGGCGAGGCGCACGTGGTCTGCACCGGCCGCACCGTAGAGGTCGCCCGGTGACACGAGCGTGCCCGCGTGCGCGAGCCGCGCCGCGATCTCCCACCCGTCGTCGGCGCCGCGCGTGGCGCGCAGCCAGAGGTAAAAGGTGCATGGGCCGCCGTCGTGCACGAGACCATGCGCGGCGAGGCCGTCGCTCACCAGCTTGCGCCGCTCCTCGTAGCGTTGCCGCTGCTCGGCCACGTGCTCGTCGTCGGCGAGTGCGGCGGCCGCCGCGGCCTGCACCGGAGTCGGCACCATCAGCCCCGCGTGCTTGCGGGTCTCGAGGAGGTACGTGACCAGATCCGGGTCGCCGGCGTAGAAGCCGCACCGCATCCCGGCCAGGTTCGACCGCTTCGAGAGGCTGTGCACCGCCAGCACGTTGGTGAGCCCGGAGCTCAGGATCGTCGCGGGCTCCGGCGCGTACTCGGCGTAGCACTCGTCGCTCGCGGCGATGATGCCGTGCCCGCGCGCCCACTCGGCGATCGCCGCGAAGCACGCGGAGTCAGCGACCGAGCTGGTGGGATTCCCCGGTTCGTTCACCCAGAGCACGAGCGCGCGTTCGGCGTCTGCGGGCGCGATCGAGTCGAGATCGAGGTGCCAGTCGGTGTCGACCGCGACCGGCACCGCGCGGCAACCGGCGAGCGTTGCACCCATCTCGTAGGTGGGATACGCGACCGCGGGATAGAGCACCGTGTCGCGCGCCGGATTCCGCAGCTTCAGGAGGTGCGGCAATGACGCGACGAACTCCTTGGTGCCCACGCACGCACCGACCTGATCGGCGGCAATCCCGACGTCGAAGCGCCGGCCGAACCATTCCGCGGCGGCGGTGCGGAGTGCGGCACTGCCCGCAGACGCGGGATATCCCATCGACGCGTCCAGCACGCGCGCGGCCGCGCCCGACGCGACCTCGGGAACCGGATCGCAGGGCGTGCCGATCGAGCAGTCGACGATGCCACCGGGCAGGCTGTCGGCGAGTCGCTTCAGCGCGTCAAGCCGCTCGTACGGGTACGGCGGCGGCACGAATCCCGGATCACTCACGCGTCGAGACTACCGGTCGTCACGCGTCGCACTCGCGCTCGAATTCTGCGAACCGTCCGGCCGATGCGTCGGGGAGACGCGCCTGCACGCGCGTGCCGGAGTCGGCATGCACTTCCATCAGTACCTCGCCCGCGCGGTGGAGCGCGGCGAGCACGTCGCCGCGGTCGTACGGCACGACGTACTCGACGACGCGCGCCAGCATGCGCAGCCGGTCACCGATCGCACCGAGGAGCTCCTCGATCCCGTCACCGCTCTTGGCCGAGATCGCGACGGATCCCGAGTGCGCGGCGACGAGCCGCTTCACTTCGGTGCGTTCGGCCGTGTCGGCCTTGGTCCACACGAGGAGCGTGGGCAGGTGGCCGGCGCCGATCTCGCGCAACACCGCCTCGACCGCTTCGATGCGCAGCTCCGGTTCCGGCGTCGACGCGTCGACGAGGTGCACGAGCAGATCCGCGTCCGAGACCTCGTCGAGCGTCGTGCGGAACGCCTCGACGAGTTGGTGCGGGAGCTTGCGCACGAATCCGACCGTGTCCGACACGAGGACAGTCTCACCACCGGGCAGGTGCAGCCGGCGGGTCGTCGGGTCGAGGGTCGAGAACAACTGGTCCTCGACGAGAACACCCGCGTTGGTGAGCCGGTTCAGCAACGTGGACTTCCCCGCGTTGGTGTAACCGACGAGCGCGACGCGCAACAGCTCGCGCCTGCGACGCGCCTTGCGTTGCGTCTCGCGCGTCGCGACCACCGTGCGCAGATCGCCTTCGAGCTTCTGCACCCGGCGCACGAGCCGGCGCCGGTCGACTTCGAGCTGGGTCTCGCCCGGCCCGCGGCGGGTTCCGATGCCACCGGCCTGCTGACTCAGCTGCAAGCCGCGGCCGCGCAGGCGCGGCAGCCGGTAGCGGAGTTGTGCGAGCTCGACCTGGATCATTCCTTCCTGGCTCGTCGCGTGCTGGGCGAAGATGTCGAGGATCAGGGCGGCGCGATCGACGACGTCGACCTTGAACAGCTTCTCGAGGTTGCGCTGCTGCGCGGGCGTGAGCTCGTCGTCGAACACGACCACATCGATGTCGAGCGCGACGCCGAGCTGCCGCAGCTCCTCGGCCTTGCCCTTGCCGATGTACGTGGCGGGGTCGGGGGTCGTGCGTCGCTGGAGCACACGCTCGACGGGATCGGCACCCGCGGTCTCGGTGAGGAGCACGAGCTCGTCGAGCGAGGCCTCCGCTTCCTCGACGCTCGTCGTGCCATACCCGGTGCCGACGAGCAGTGCGCGCTGTTGCCGCCGCTCGAGGTCGACCTCAGTGGCGGTCAGGCGGCGGCGCTGACGGTTCTGGTGCGAGCGCGACGGACTCATGCACCCACTCGCAGCGCTTCGATCGGAACCTCCACGTCGAAGACGTGCACCACCGGACCACCGAGATGCACTGTCTCGTCGAGCGTCACCGCCAAGGTCCCGCCGAGCACGTCGACCGCCACACGCGGGCCGACCAGCTCCCTTCGGTGCGCGACTGCGGCAACCGCGCACGCGCCGGTCCCGCACGACAGCGTCTCCCCCGCGCCCCGTTCCCAGACGCGCATGGCGATCCGGTCGGCGTGGATCACGCGCACGAACTCGACGTTCGTGCGGCGCGGGAACCGAGCGTCGCGCTCGAGCACGGGCCCGTGCGTCGTCACCGGCGCCGCGGCCGGGTCATCGACGAACAAGACGAGGTGCGGGTTCCCCATGCCGGCCGCGTCACCCCGGTAGAACACGCCCTCGGCCACGGCTTCGAGCTCGAACGGATCGTCGACCGCGATCGGGATGCGCGTGGGCTCGAACGTGACCGGTCCCATGTCGACGTCGGCGGCCACGACCGAACCGCCCGCGCGCTCGAGCTGCACTCGCCGCCGGCCCGCGGCGGTCTCGACGTCGAGCTCGCCGTCGCGGGCCAAACCCGCGCGCGCCGCGACCCACGCGAGGCAGCGAATGCCGTTGCCGCTCATCTCGGCGACGCCGCCGTCGGCGTTCACGAGCGTCATCGTGCAGTCGGCGCCACCGGTTCCCGGCCCGATCGTGATCAGCCCGTCGGCGCCGATGCCGCGGTGTCGGTCGCACAGTGCGACGACTGTGCGCGCGTCGAGCGCGCGGGCGGGCTCGTCGAGCGCGAGGCCGACGAGGAAGTCGTTGCCGGTGGCATGGAGCTTGGACAGGTGCATCGAGGCGGTCACACCGGTGCGGGAACGGAACCCGTCCAGGTTGCCAGGATCGCGGGCGCGAGTTCCTGCGGTTTCCCGGCGCCGGCCAGCCACTCGATGCGGGGGTCGCGCCGGAACCACATGCGCTGGCGGCGCGCGAAGCGCCGGGTGCGGTGCACCGCCTCGGCGAACGCGCCGTCGAGGGAGGGCTGTCGACCGTTCAGGTACGCGAGCGCCTCGCGGTAGCCGATCGCCTGGGCCGCGGTGCGCGAGAGTGGGCCTGGCGCCGACGCGAGAGCACGCACCTCGTCGAGCAGCCCACCGGCGCGCATCGTTGCGAAGCGACGCTCGATGCGCGTCGCTCAACACGGACCGCGCTGGTCCAGATGCCGACGAGACGGACGTCGATCGCGGGACGCGCGTACGTCTCGAAGCCGGTACCGAAGGACGAGAAGGGGCGTCCCGTCGTGTCGAACACCTCGAGCGCACGCACGATGCGGCGCCGATTGTTCGGTTCGATGCGCGCCGCCGCGACCTTGTCGACGGTGCGCAGCCGGGCGTAGGCGCGTGCGACACCGTCGGGCGTCTCCGTCGCGCCGACGAGTGCGGCGCGGACGACCAGGTCCTCGCCTGGGAGCGCGAGGTCGTCGACGACTGCGCGCACGTACAGACCGGTGCCGCCGACGAGCAGCGCGCGCCGCCCCCGCTTCTCGACGTCGGCGATCGCGCGGCGCCCGAGCTCCTGCGTGCGTGCGACCGACCAATCCTCGGACGGATCCGCCACGTCGACGAGATGGTGCGGCACCGCAGCACGCTCGGCCGCGGTCGGCTTGGCCGTGCCGATGTCCATCCCGCGGTACACCTGCATCGAGTCGAGCGAGATGATCTCGACGTCGCCCGCTCGCTGCGCGACCTCGAGCGCCAGCGCGGTCTTGCCCGCGGCGGTCGGGCCGACAAGCGCGAGATGACGCGTCACGCAGGCGACGCCGACACCGGGATGCGGACGCGGCGCGAGCGCGTCGGCCGGACGCGCCGGACGTGCTCGCCCCGCAACCAGTGCGGGGCCGCGGCGGTGATCCGCGCATCCACGTACTCGCCGCCGGCGAGCGCCCCGGGACTCGGCGGTGCGAGGTGCACGAGCTTGTTGTGCCGGGAGCGTCCCGACCACACCGACGGGTCCTTCTTCGATGGGCCCTCGATGAGAACTTCCTCGACGGCGCCGATGCGCGCCTCGTGGCGCCGGAGCGCGCTGCGCTCGACGACCTCCGCGAGCCGCACCATGCGTTCTTGGACGACCGCCGCGGGTACGAACTCGTCGACCATGGTTGCGGCCTCGGTGCCGGGCCGGGGCGAGAACACGAACGTGTAGGCCGCGTCGTAGTCGGCTTCCCCGACGACCTCGAGCGTCGCCGCGAAGTCGGCTTCGGTCTCGCCCGGGAAACCGACGATCAGGTCGGTGGTGACCGCGAGGTCCGGGATCGCGGCGCGCGCGGCAACGAGTCGCGTCAGGTACCGCGCCGCGGTGTAGCCGCGGTGCATGCGCGCGAGCGTGCGGTCGCTGCCGGACTGCAACGGCAGGTGCAGGTGCTCGCACACCGCACCGCACTCCGCCATCGCCGCGATCGTCTCCGGCCGCAGATCCTTGGGGTGGGGCGAGGTGTACCGAACCCGTTCGATGCCGTCTACTGCGTCGATCGCGCGCAGCAGGTCCGCGAACTCCGGCCGGTACTGGCCGGCACCGAGGTCACGGCCGTACGAATTGACGTTCTGACCGAGCAGGGTGATCTCGGAGACGCCGTCGGCCGCGAGCGACTCGACCTCGTGCACGATGTCACCCATCCGCCGGCTGACTTCCCGCCCGCGCACGGACGGGACGATGCAGAAGGCGCACGTGTTGTCGCAGCCGATCTGGATCGTGACCCACGCCGCGTGATCGACCTCGCGCCGGGCCGGGAGCGCCGATGGATACGCCTCGTGCTCCTCGAGGATCTCGACGATCGGCCCGGCCGTGCGCGAGCGCTCGAGCAGTTCCGGCGCGCTTGCGAGGTTGTGCGTGCCGAACACGACGTCGACGTGTGGTGCACGGGCCAGCACCTGGTCGCGGTCTTTCTGGGCGAGGCAGCCGCCCACCGCGATCTGCAGGTCGGGCCGCGCGTCCTTCAAGGACTTCAGGTGGCCCAGGTGGCCATAGAGCTTGTTGTCCGCGTTCTCGCGGATGCAGCAGGTGTTGAGAACGACGACATCGGCGGCGGCAAGATCGTCGGTGGGTTCCATGCCTTCGGCCGCGAGCAATCCCGCGATGCGTTCCGAGTCGTGCTCGTTCATCTGGCAGCCGAAGGTGCGCACGAAGAACCGGCGGGTCACCGCGCCAGTGTACGGGCCGGGTCGCGGCACCCTCGCTGACGTAGCCTCCTCCGCCGGTGCCGGCGCCGACACGATCGACCTCCTGATGGACTACACGTGGGCGGCGATCGTCGTGGCCGCGCTGGGCACGATCGTGGGCGCGACGATCCAGGGCTCGATCGGGTTCGGCATGAACCTGGTCACCGTGCCGGTGCTCGCGTTGGCGCTCCCCGAGGCGCTGCCCGCGACGGTCGTGCTGCTGGGGATCCCGATCTCGTTCACCATGCTGCGGCACGAACACCACGCGCTCGACCGCACGGCCCTGGCGTGGATCCTGGGCGGACGGGTGCCCGGCACGATCCTCGGCGCGTGGATCGTCGCAGTCGTGACCACGTCCACGCTGCAGTTCCTGATCGGCAGCTTCGTGCTGCTGTTCGTCGCGGCCAGCCTGTTCGCTCCCGCGATCCCGGTGCGGTGGCAGACCCAGGCCGCGGCGGGCGCCGCATCCGGCGTCACCGGAACCGCCGCGGGCATCGGCGGTCCGCCGATCGCACTGCTGTACCAACGCCACGCGGGTCCGGCGATGCGGTCGATCCTCGCCGCATCGTTCTTCTTCGGCACATTCCTGTCGCTCGTCACCCTCGCGATCGCCGGCCAAGTGAGCTGGGCCCAAGTCGTGCTCGGTCTCGCATTGAGCCCGCTCGTGCTGGCCGGCACCTTCGCGGGTCGGCGCCTCCATGGCATCCTCGACCGGGGATGGATGCGGCCGGCCGTCCTCGCGTTCGCGGGCATCTCCGCTGCCGTTGTCATCGTGAACGCCGCGCGCTGACGACGCCCCCGGCGACTCCGCCCGCCTGCATCACCGCGAGGTCGACCAGCACCGGCCGGTGATCCGACCCGGAACCGCGCAGCTCGCGGACGTCGAGCACCACCAGCGCGTCGTCGACAAGCACGTGGTCGACCTGCACGGGAAGCGACAGATGGGCGCCGTTCGGCCAGGTCGGCACCAAGCCGTGCCCGCCGCGCTGTTGGGCGCTCTCGAGCCCGAGGTCTCGCATCTGGTGCATGGTCTTGTTGTACGGCGTGGCGTTGAAGTCGCCCGCGACGACGCGCGGCGGTGGTTGCTCGCGCACGGCGGTCTCGGCGAGCGCGGCCGACGCTCGATGCGCGCGCATCCCGTGCGGGGGGCTCACGAGGTGCACGTTGACCAGTGAGAGGTGCACTCGACCCACGTCGATCTGCGCGATGAGCACGGGATTCAGGCCCCGTCGAAGGACGTCGACATCGTGCAGGGGAAACCGCGAGTAGATCCCGAGGCCGCGTGGCACCTTGTTCGACGAGAGGGTGAAGAAGGGATAGCGCTGCTCGTAGCCCGCTGCGACCAGCACCCGCACCATCGGCGGCGTCAACTCCTGCAAGAACACGACATCGGCGTCCGCTTCGAGCAGCTCGCCTGCAAGCTTCTCCGGCTCTGCGTTCGTGAAGCGGACGTTCGCGGTCACGACTCGCAAACGCGGCGCCCGGCGCGCCGCGGCGGGGATCGGATCGGCTGGCCCGGCGCTCGGCACGATCGTGGCCACGTGGAAGACGACCACGATCGTCATGACGAGTGCGAGCCCGAATCGGCGGAAGCACCACGCCGCGGACGCGATCGCGTAGGCGGGGAGGAACAGCCACAGCGTCTGGGCATTGAACGCGGCGAAGAAGCGGTTCTTGTCGAAGGCGAGGAACCGCACCGCGACCAAGCCGACGTAGAACAGCGCCGCGAGCCAGACGAGCGCGAGCGCCAGCGTCGTGGCGATCCGGATCCGTGTCCGCGACGGCCCGAGTCCGCGATCTCCGCCCGCAGCTGCCACGGGGATGATTCTGACCGGCGCCGGCGTGCGAACGCGCAACGGCCCCGCCACCGGGGGGACAATGACGGGGCCGTTGTTGGTGGTGACCGCGAACAACCCGGCTGGGTCGGCTCCGCAGTCGCCTCCCTGGCGTCAGACCTCGGCGTCGGCGTCCTCGGTCGTTTCTTCCTCGTCGAGGTCGATCTCGTCATCGATGCCGGAAGCAGCTCTGATCTTCTCGGAGATCTCGACCATCAGATCGACGTTCTCGGTGAGGAAGGTCTTGACGTTCTCCCGGCCCTGGCCGAGCTGTTCGCCTTCGTAGGTGAACCACGCACCGGACTTCTTCACGATGCCGAGCTCCACGCCGACGTCGAGCAGCGAACCCTCGCGGCTGATGCCCTTGCCGTACATGATGTCGAACTCGGCTTGCTTGAACGGCGGTGCGGTCTTGTTCTTGACGACCTTCACGCGTACGCGGTTGCCGACGACCTCGGGGCCGTCCTTGATCGACTCGATGCGCCGGATGTCGAGGCGGACCGACGAGTAGAACTTCAGCGCCCGACCACCCGGCGTCGTCTCCGGGGAGCCGAACATCACGCCGATCTTCTCCCGCAGCTGGTTGATGAAGATCATGATCGTGCGGGACCGGTTCAGGTTGCCGGTGAGCTTGCGCAGGGCCTGGCTCATCAACCGGGCCTGCAGGCCCATGTGCGTGTCGCCCATCTCGCCTTCGATCTCGGCGCGGGGCACGAGGGCCGCGACCGAGTCGATGACCAGCACGTCGAGCGCGCCCGAACGGACCAGCATGTCGGAGATCTCGAGCGCCTGCTCACCGGTGTCCGGCTGGCTGATCAGCAGCTCGTCGACGTTCACACCGATCGCGGCCGCGTACACCGGGTCCATCGCGTGCTCGGCGTCGATGTAGGCGCACACGCCACCGTTGCGCTGCGCCTCGGCGACCACGTGCGTGGCGAGCGTCGACTTCCCCGACGACTCCGGGCCGTAGATCTCGACGATCCGCCCGCGCGGGAGTCCGCCGATGCCGAGCGCGAGGTCGAGCGCGAGCGCGCCCGTGGGGATCGCTTCGACCCCGACGTGGCCCCGTTCGCCCAACTTCATGATCGAGCCCTTGCCGAATTGCTTGTCGATCTGGCTGAGTGCCATCTCGAGGGCCTTGTCCCGGTCCACCGTGGAACCCCTCTCTGCCGTGCGGCGTCGTCATTGCTCGTTGTCGAGTCGTGATTGGCGGGGGAAGCGCTCACTCGGAACGTACCGAGGGGGTGTGACAACTACGCGAGCGGTCTGGTAGGCGAGCGTTCGGTACGCGAGCGGTCGGAGCGGTGCCCGAATCACACGCGTGTGAGAAGCCTAGAGCGAACAAGCGTTCGTAGCAAGGACCGGTCACGCGCGGACCGGGTCGTACGCTCACGGAACCGAACACGCGTCCGCGGCGTTGTGCCGAGGGACGAAAGGCACACGCATGCGTCCGACAATTCGCCTGGGCCGGATCCGTGGCATCGCCATCGGCGTGCACTGGAGCCTGCTGGTCATCGGCTTCCTCATCGCGAGCACGCTCGCCGGGAGCTTGCTCCCCTCCCTCGAGCCCGACGCGGGCGGCTCCTACTGGGCCGCGGCGATCCTGGGCACGGCCCTGTTCTTCGGGTCGATCCTCGCCCACGAGCTCTCCCACGCGCTCGTCGCGCTGAAGCGCGGCCAGCGCGTCGAGGGCATCACGCTGTGGCTGCTCGGCGGCGTGGCCAGCCTGCGGGACGAAGCGCCGGACGCCCGCAGCGAATTCCTCGTCGCGGTCGCGGGTCCGGCCACGAGCATCGGGCTCGGCGTCGGATTCACCGCGCTCGGCATCGGCCTCGACGCCGTGCTCCCCGACGGCAGCCTGCTCCCCGCGGTCGCGATCTACCTCGGGATCATCAACCTGGTCCTCGCGGTGTTCAACCTGCTGCCCGGCGCGCCCCTCGACGGCGGCCGCATCCTCGCGTCCGCGCTGTGGGCGTTGCGCAAGGACCGGCGCGCGGCCGAGATCGCCGCCGCACGAGTCGGTTTCGTGCTCGGCGGGCTGCTCGTCGGCTTCGGCCTCTTCGGGTTCATCACCGGCAACGGCTTCGGTGACATCTGGACCGCGCTCATCGGCTGGTTCGTCATCGACGCGTCGCGCTCCGAAGAGCTCGCGGCGCGGGTCGCCCGCACGCTCGATGGCCACACCGTCGCCGACCTGATGGGTCCGGCACCGATGCACACGCCCGAGTGGACGACACTGGCCGAGTTCCGAGCCGCCACCGCGGTCGCGATGCCGACGAGCGTGCTGCTCACCGGCTTCGGCGGCGCGCCGAGCGCGCTGCTGCAGACCGGCGCCTTGCGCGCGGTCACTGGCGCCGCAGCCGAGGCGCAACGGCTGCGCGAGTTCGCGATCCCGCTCGCCCGCGTGCCGGCGGTGCCGCCCGACACCAGTGCCCGTGACGCGCTCGAGCTCGGTGTGCCCGTCGCCGTCGTCGACGCTGGTCAGATCATCGGCATCGTCGGCCTCGACGAGGTCCGCCGCGCCGCCGGCCGCGACGCCATCAAGATCCCGGCCTAGCACCGAGGGCGATCGAGCGTCGCGGCACGTACTGCGCACCGTCGCGCCGGAGCACGCTCTCGAACACGACGACCTCGGCGACGGTCCACGCGGGCAACGCGTGGCGCGCGTCGATCATCGCGACCGCATCCGTGAAATCGGTGGTCGTCTTGGCGCGCGCGACGGTGAGGTGAGGATGGAACTCGCGCGCTTCGGGCTCGTGCCCGAGCGCGGCGAGGCGCGCACCCACTTCACGGGCTGTGTGCGCCACGGCGTCGGCGCCTTCACGGAAACCGAGCCACAGCACCCGGCCGCGGCGCGGCTTGGGGAACGCGCCACCGCCACCGAGCTGCACTCGCGCCGGTGCGACAGGGAGGTCTTCGAGCGCATCACCGACTGCGTCGATGTCGGCTCGGTTGCCGAGGAACTGCAACGTCACGTGCCACTGCGGCCGGGTGGTCCGGTGCACGTCGCCCAGTTCGAGCGCGTCCGCCAGCGCGGCGACGCCATCGAGCACGGTGTCGGGCGGCACGATCGCGACGAACGCGCGCGTCACGGCTGCAACGTTCAGCAGTTCGAGGTCACGAGGTGCAGAGGCAGAGCTCGTTGCCTTCGGGATCCTGCATCACGATCCAGCGGCAGTCGTCGTTGCCGATCGCGTTCGCGCTCGCGCGCGTTGCGCCGAGCGCGACGAATCGCTCGGCTTCGCGTTCGATCTCGGGGCCGACGATCAGGTCGAGATGCATCCGGTTCTTCACGACCTTGCCCTCCGGCACCTTCTGGAACACCAGCTTCGGCCCGGCACCCGCGGCGGGCACGATCGACCGGTAGGTCGTGCCGCTCGAACCGTGCGCGACGTAGTCGAGCGCGTGCGCGTAGAAGTCGACCATCCGGTCGAGGTCGGCACAATCGACGTTGATCTGGATCTCCACCCGCGTCACCCCCGTTCGCGTTCGTGCACGAGCGCGTCGAGCCGTTGCCGCAGCAGGTTCAGGACCGAGATCGTCGCGAACTGGCGGATGCGTTCGCGGTCGCCGGGGAGCCGGGTCGAAACGGACTCGACCTGGCGACCCGGGAGCGCGATCCCGAAGCACACCGTGCCGACGGCGACGCCGTCTTGGTCGGTCGGTCCCGCGACGCCCGTAACGGCGATGCCGACGTCGGCGCCGAGCACGCGCTGCGCGCCCTCTGCCATCTCGCGCGCCGCTTCCTCGCTCACGACGATCTCCGCGCCCACACCGAGCACCTCCCGTTTCACGTCGGTCGCGTACGCGCCGATCGTGCCGCGGAAGACGTCGCTCGCGCCGGGCACGTTCACGATGCGCGCCCCGATGAAGCCGCCGGTCAGGCTCTCGGCGACGCCGAGTGACCAACCACGGCCGCGCAGACGCTCGAGCACCGCGGACTCCATCGTCTCGTCGTCGACGCCGAACACGAGCTCGCCGAGGATCGCGCGCAGTTCCTTCTCCTCGGCATCGACCAGTGCGCGCGCCGCGGCTTCGGAGTCGCCCTTGGCGGTGATGCGCACAACGAGGCCTTCGATGCCGCGCGCGAGGAACGCGATCGTCGGGTTGCCGGTCGCGTCGAGCGCATCCAGCCGGTGCGCCACCATCTCTGCGAGCGCGGACTCGGAGGTGCCCCATGTCTTGAGCGAGCGCGACACGATCGTCGACGCCGCGCCGCTGCGCGCCAGGAGGTCCGGGAGCACCTGCGCGGTGATCATCTCCTGCATCTCGTACGGGACGCCGGGGACGGCGTACACGACCTTGCCGTCCGTCACCGGGCAGACGAGCCCGGGCGCGGTGCCGAGCGGGTTCGGGATCGCGGCGGCGCCGTCGGGGATGTCGGCCTGACGCAGGTTGTTCTCGGGCATGTCCCGCAGCCGGGCGCGGAACATCGTCGCGATCTGTTCGGCGAGCTCCATGCGGCGCACGAGCGGCACACCCATCAGCTCGGCGATGGCGTCGCGCGTCAGATCGTCCTGGGTCGGGCCCAACCCGCCGCACACGATGACCGCGTTTGCGCGGGACAACAGGTCCTGCAACGCGGCGACGATGCGGGCCTGGTTGTCACCGATGACGCGGTGCTCGTACGAGTCGATGCCCGAGACCGCGAGCTGCTCGCCGATCCACGCGCTGTTCGTGTCCACGATCTGGCCGAGCAGCAACTCGGTCCCGACCGCCAGTACTTCGCATCGCACGACGGCGCGCCTCTCTCGATTCAGGGGCCGGTTCAGGTCTCTTGCTGCTGGAAGTCGATCCAGCCGTGACGGAGGATCGCCAGGCCGGACACGACCGTGAACGCGACGGCGGCGTACAGCACGATGTCCTGGAACGTGTACCAGTGCTCCGTGATCGGCAGCAGCACGAGGCCCACCGAGCAGTACTGCAGGAACGCCTTGTACTTGCCGAGACGTTGCGCGGGCAGCACGATGCCGCGCCGACCCGCGAGCGACCGGTACAACGAGATGCCGATCTCCCGGATCGCGATGACCACCACCGGCCACCACGGGAAGTCGCCGCGGTCCGCGAGCACCGCGAGGCCGCCGAGCACGATCGCCTTGTCGGTGACCGGATCGAGGAACGCACCCGACCGCGTCGCACCGTCGCGGCGGGCGAGCCAGCCGTCGAGGCTGTCGGTGGACGTGATCGCGAACCACAGGCCGACCGTCAGCCACCCCGCGCCCTGGTCGCGGATCAGCAGCAGCGTGGGCACCGCGACCAGCAGGCGCATCACGGTGACGAGGTTGGCGGGCGTCAAGAGCGCACCCTGGCCGAAGCGCCGCGCCGACGCGGTGGTCACGGGCGCGCCTCCAGATCGGGTCCGACCGCGCCGGTGACGCGCACGCGCACGGTCGCGCCCGGCCTTCCCACCGCCCCCATGATGCGGACGATACCGTCGATCTCGGGCGCCTCGCGGTAGGTGCGGCCGACCAGTCCGTCTTCGTCCTCGCCGTCGACCAGCACGTTCACGGTCCTGCCCACCAGTGCTGCGCGCGCGGCGGCGGTGATCGGATCCTGCGCCTCGCTGCACTCGCGCAACCGCTCGTGCATCCGCGCGATGTCGACCTTCCTGTCGAGTGTCAGCGCGGCCGTGCCGGCCTCCTCGGAGAACGGGAAGAAGCCCGCCCAGTCGAGCCCGGCTGCGGCGAGGAAGTCGAGCAGTTCGTCGTGGTCGGCTTCGGTCTCGCCCGGGAACCCGATGATGAACGACGACCGGAACGTGGCGTCGGGGTCCTGCGCACGGATCTTCTCGATCGCGGTGAGGAAACGTTCGCCGCTCCCCCACCGCTTCATGCGCCGCAACAACCCGGCGGACGCGTGCTGCAACGAGAGGTCGAAGTACGGCACGACGGTGGACAACTCGAACATCGTCGTGATCAGCGGGTCGCGCACTTCGGACGGATACAGATACAGCAGCCGCAGTCGCGTCAGTCCGGAGGCCGACAACCCGTCGAGGCGGCGCAACAGCGCGACGATCGCGCCCCGCTCGCCGGCGTCGCGTCCGTACCAGGCGAGATCCTGTGCCACGAGCACGATCTCGGAGACGCCCTGCTCCACGAGCGCGCGCGCTTCGAGCTCGATCGCTTCCGGCGCCCGCGATCGCTGGGCGCCACGGAACGAAGGGATCGCGCAGAACGCACACGCGCGGTCGCACCCTTCGGCGATCTTCACGTACGCCCATGGCGCGGTCGGCGCAGGACGCGGCAGCTCCAACAGATCACGCACACCGGTCGGCTTGCGCTTGAGGACGACGTCGGCGAGCGCGCCTTCACCGGCGAAGCCGACGACGGCATCGGCTTCCGGCAACGCCGCGGCCAGCTCCTCGCCGTACCGCTCCGCCATGCACCCGGTGACCACGAGCTTGGCGCCGGTCCGCTTCACGTCCGACAGTGCGAGCGCAACGTCGATGGATTCTTGGCGCGCGGCCTCGATGAACGCGCACGTGTTGACCACGACGAGATCGGCGTCGCCGGGCGCGGCCGCGGGCTCGAGCCCGTCGGCGAGCAGCGAGGCGACGACCTTGTCGGAGTCGACCGCGTTCTTGGGGCAGCCGAGCGTCTCGACGTAGAAGCGTTGGGGCATGGGCCCGTCATCGTAGTTGTGACCCTTCCGTAGACTCGGCCGATGGTCGACAGCTCGAGTGGGCCCCGCGTGTGGTGCCCGGCGTGTGGTGCCGAGTACGAAGCGGGCAGCACCCAGTGCGTGGACTGCCGGGTGACGCTCGTCGCCACCAAGCCCCGTACGTTCACCGCGGCTTCGCGCGGCGACGACGGGCCGGCCCGCGATGATGACGGCGACGACGCGCTCGTCGAGCTGGGCGAGTGGCCGCGGCTGCAGGCGCAGATCCTCCGGCGCCGGCTCGAGTCCGCGGGCATTCCCGTGATGATCGAGTGGTCGGGCACCACCAACGATGCGACCGGCATCATCGTCGTCCCCGACGAGCACGGCGACTTCGCGTGGGCGGTCGTCAACGAGATCGAGGTCGACGACGAGATCCCCGACACGTCACCGCACGCGTACCTCACGCGCATCGAGGAACACCTCGCAGCTGCGGCAGGGCTCCTCGAGGAGTTGCGCACGCGGCTCGACGAGCTCGAGGCGGGCGAGGGATGACCATGGCTCCCCTCCGCTCCGAGCCGAGGGGCCTGCGCCGAGACGGCCTCCGCTGCGTCCGTACCGGAACAGCATGAGGGGCGGGGCCCATTGGGTCCCGCCCCTCATCCGTTGTCCCCCAAGGAGATCCTTGCACGGTTCGCCCACCCGATCGGGCTCCCTATTCGCGTGCGCGCACGTCTTCGAGCTCGTCCACCGTCATCAGCACTGCGCGTGCCTTCGAACCCTCCGAGGGCCCGACGATGCCGCGCTGCTCCAGCAGGTCCATCAACCGGCCGGCGCGGGCGAAACCGACCCGGAGCTTGCGTTGCAGCATGCTCGTCGAACCGAGGCCGCTGCGGACGACGAGCTCGAGTGCTTCGTCGAGCAGATCGTCAGAGTCGTAGTCGTCTCCGCCGGCGCGGGTGCCGCCCGGGCTGTCGTCGCCCTGGATGCCTTCGACGTAGTTGGGCTTCGCGGTCTGGCGACGCCAGTGCGCGACCACCTTGCGCACGCACTCCTCGTCGACCCATGCGCCCTGGATGCGCTCGGTCCGGCTCGAGGACGCGGTCAGCATGAGCATGTCGCCCTTTCCGATCAGCTTCTCGGCGCCGGGCTGGTCGAGGATCACGCGGCTGTCGGCGAGCGTGCTGACCGAGAACGCGAGCCGGCTCGGAATGTTCGCCTTGATCACGCCGGTGATGACGTCCACCGACGGACGTTGGGTCGCGATCACGAGGTGGATGCCGACGGCGCGCGCCATCTGCGCGAGGCGGCAGATGCTCGTCTCGACGTCGCGGGCCGCGACCATCATGAGGTCGGCGAGCTCGTCGACCACGACGACGATGAACGGCAGCCGCTCGTAGTGCTTGCCCGTATCCGGATCGGGGTCGTCGATCGTCGGCAGCTCGCCGCGGTCGTACATGGCGTTGTAGCCGGTGATGTCGCGCACGCCGACACCGGCCAGGATGTCGTAGCGCATCTCCATCTCGCGCACGGCCCAGTCGAGCGCGTTGGCGGCCTTCTTCGGGTTGGTGACGACTTCCGTGAGGAGATGTGGCACCGCGTTGTACTGCCCGAGCTCGACGCGCTTCGGGTCGACGAGGATGAGCCGTACTTGCTGCGGCGACGTCCGCATCAAGAGCGACGTCACAATGCTGTTGATACAGCTGGACTTGCCGGCGCCGGTCTGACCGGCGATGAGCACGTGCGGGAACGTCGCGAGGTTCGACATCACCGCGCGCCCCGCGATGTCGCGGCCCATCGCGACCTCGAGCGGATGCGTCGCCTTCTTCGTCTCGTCGCTCGCGAGGATGTCGCCGAGCGTGACGACCGGGCGCGCCTTGTTCGGCACCTCCACACCGATCGCGCTCCGACCCGGGATCGGCGCGAGGATGCGGACGTCGTGGCTCGCCATCGAGTACGCGATCTCCTTGGCGAGGTTCGTGACCCGGTTGACCTTGACGCCCGGCGCGATCTCGAGCTCGTAGCGGGTGACGGTCGGGCCGACGGTCGCGCCGACGAGCCGCGCGTCCACACCGAACTCGCGCAGGGTGGCTTCGAGCACCTCGCCGCCGGCCGCGACCATGCGCGGATCCACCTCGCGTGACTGGCTCCGCTTGAGGATCGTCGCCGGCGGCAGCTTCCACGCGACGTCCGGCAGCTCGCCGTCGACGCTCGCGGTGTCGTCGTCTTCGTCTTCGTCGTCGCCTTCGGAGAGCGAGATCTCGACGTCGCCGACGAGCACGTCGTCAGTGGACGAGAACACGGTGACCTTCTCGACCTCGTCCTCGGCCGCGACCAGATCGATCTCGGCCTCGGGAAGCGGCCCGATCGACGGTTCGAGCTCCTCGGCGACCTGGTCGTAGAGCAGCGGCCGGTCGGGTTCGTACGCGTCGTCGAGCGGCACCGGCTGCAGCGTGAACAGTCCTTTGCCGTGCTCGGCGAGCCACTTCACCGCGAGGAACCCGATCACCGCGACCTGCTTGAGCCCCGCGCCCAAGACGAGCAACGCGCCGAGCACGAGCACCGCGATCAGCACGATGACCGCGCCGAGCCCACCCAGCAGCGCGTGCAGGGGCGCGCCGAACAGCGCGCCGAGCAGACCGCCGGCCCGCTCGAGCGGTTCGAGCGCGTCGCCACCCGGGCTCCCGTGACCGATGTGCAACAGCCCGACGATGGCCGCGCAGACGAGGACGATGCCGAGGCCGAGCCGCAGGTCGCTGCGGGACTGTCCCGGTTCCCCGCGCGTGACGAGCACGCCGCCCGCGGCGACGAGCAGCGCGAGCGGCACCACCATGCGGCCCGCGCCGAGCATGATCGACGCGGCAGTGTCGATGCCGTCGCCGACCGGACCCGCGAGGTTCGAGTAGATCCCGAGCGCGCTGACGAGCGCGAGGACGAACAGGCCGATCGCGAGCGCGTCGGTCGAGTGGCCGCCGAGCTGGCGGGCCAGCTCGTGTCGCCACTTCGGCGTCGCCCGGCGGCGGGGGACGGGCTTGCGGGCCGCGCTCGCCCGTTTGGTGGGGGGTCTGCGACGCGTCGCCGTGCCGCGCGCACTGCTGCTGCGGCTACGACTCGGCGCGGTCGTCGTGCTCCGGCGCGTGGCTGCCATAGGGGGACAACCGTAACACCAGCAACATGAGAAACAACAGGATCCACGGGCATCGCACGGCTCGGACGCGCCGTCGGCCCGAGCCCGGCGCCCGCCCCGCCGGCTACAGCGCGGACACGTAGCCGCCGTCGACGGCGTAGACCTGGCCGGTGATCCACGCACCCGCGTCGCTGCACAGCAGCGTCACGAGCGGCGCGACGTCGGCCGGCGTCCCGAGCCGGGGCACGGTGTAGGCCCGGCTCAAGCGGCGTTCGAGGTCGGGGTCGCGCGCGATGGCGGCCTCGGTCGGGCCGGTGCGCATGGTCGCCAGCGCGACGCAGTTGGCGGTGACACCGGCGTTGCCGACCTCCGCTGCAAGACCTCGGATGAACCCCATCGCGCCGGCCTTGGCCGCCCCGTAGATCGCCTGGTAGCGCTCGCCCTTGCGCCCCGCGTCCGACGCGATCGTCACGATGCGGCCCCAGCGCTCGTCGACCATCGGGGCGAGGTACGCATGGGTGACGTGCAGGATCGCGCCGAGGTTCAGGCGCATCAGATACTCCCAGTCGTCCGGGTTCGAGTCCGAGAACCGCTTCAGGTCGAAGCCCTGCGTCGGGTTGCCGGCGTTGTTGACGAGGATGTCGACCGGCCCGGTCTGCTCGCGCATGCGTGCGATCTTCTGCGGGCTGGTGACGTCGGCCTTCACCGGGCGCGCGTGCTGCTCACCACCGAGGTCGGCCGCGACCTTGGCCGCCCGGTCCTCGAAGATGTCGTTGACCCACACGAAGGCGCCCGCGCCGACGAGTACCCGGCAGATCTCGGAACCGACGCCGCTGCCGCCGCCGGTCACCAGTGCTCGCCGTCCCGTGAGATCGATGTCCAGACCAGCCACGGGGGGAGCGTACGCCGTCAGACCTCCATGACCACCGGGATGACGATGGGGCGCCGGCGCGTGCGCTCGTCGATGAAGCGTCCGAGCGACCGGCGGGCGTGACGCCGCACCGTCTCGAAGTCGGTGGCGCCTTCGGCCGCGGCGGCGGCGAGCGACTCCCGCACCGCTTGCCGCGCGTCCTCGAGCAGATCCTCCGCTTCGGGGGCGTACACCCACCCGCGCGTGACGATCTCGGGGCCAGTCACGAGCTCACCGGTGCGGGCGTCGATCGTGACGATGACGACGACGACGCCCTCCTCGGCGAGCACGCGCCGGTCACGGAGCACGCCATGACCGATGTCGCCGACGATCCCGTCGACGTACGTGTAGCCGGCAGGCACGGCGCGGCGTTCGACGTCGAGTCCTTCCGGGTCGAGATCGATCACGTCACCGTCTTCGCATACGAGCACGTTCGCGGGCGCGACGCCGGAGTCGCGCGCGAGCTGCGCATGGTGCACGAGGTGCCGGTACTCACCGTGCACGGGGATGAACCACTCGGGCTGGAGCAGGTTGAGCACGAACTTCAGCTCTTCCTGCGACGCGTGACCGGACACGTGCACGTTGGAGTTGCGGTCGTGCACGACCTCGGCCCCGGCGCGGTGCAGCGCATCGATGACGCGTGACACGTTCGACTCGTTCCCCGGGATCGCGTGCGCGCTGATGACGACGACGTCGTCCTCGGAGATCTTCACGTACTTGTGCTCGTGCGCGGCCATCAACGAGAGCGCGCTCATCGGCTCGCCTTGCGAACCGGTGCAGATGATGCAGACGTCGCCGGGCGCGTACCGGGATGTCTCCTCGATGTCGACGATCGCGTGCGCGGGCACGTCCAGATATCCGAGCTCGCGCGACATCGTGACGTTGTGCTCCATCGAGCGACCGACGAACGCGATGCGCCGGCCGTGCGCGACCGCGGCCAGCGCGACCTGCTGCACGCGATGGATGTGCGAGGCGAAGCTCGTGACGATGAACCGCTTCGACGGATACTCGCGGAACAGCGCGCGCATCGCGACGCCCACGGTCGACTCCGACGGCGTGAACCCAGGCCGCTCCGCATTGGTCGAGTCGGAGAGCAGCAGCCGGACGCCGCCGTCGCGCCGCGCCAGCTCCCCCATGAGCGCGAGGTCGGTGCGCCGCCCGTCGACCGGCGTGAGGTCGAGCTTGAAGTCACCGGTGTGCACGATGGTGCCCGCGGGCGTGAAGAACGCGGTCGCGAAGCCGTGCGGCACCGAGTGCGTCACCGGGATGAACTGGCAGTCGAAGGAGCCGATCCGGCGCCGTTCGCCGTCGTGCACCGGGATCAGCTCGGTGCGCCCGAGCATCCCCGCTTCCTCGATGCGGTTCCGGGCGAGCGCGAGCGACAGCTGCGAGCCGTAGATCGGGACCTCGATGTCGCGGAGGAGGAAGGCGAGGCCGCCCGCGTGGTCCTCGTGCGCGTGGGTGAGGAAGACGCCCTCGACCCGGTCCGCGTTGTCATGAAGATACGTGAAGTCCGGGAGGACGAGGTCGACGCCGGGCATGTCGGCGTCGGGGAACATGAGCCCACAGTCGACGACGAGGATGCGGCCGTCGATTTCGAGGCAGAAGCAGTTCCGCCCGATCTCACCGAGGCCACCGAGGAAGACGATCCGAACGCGTGACTCGGCAACCGGCGAACTCATGATCCGTCGAACGTACCACCGGGTTCGGAGATGCCGAGACCAGCACCCACCGGCACCGCCTCGTCGCGCCTGCCCGCCCGCGGCCGAGACAGGTCGTGCGCCTCGGCGAGCACACGCGTGGGCGGCTTCCGGAGATCGTGCACGATGCCGACGAACGAGAGCAGGCGCAGGCCGTAGTAGGTGGTGTCGATCTGCCACCATCGGAAGCCCTGCCGCGCCGACGACGGGTACCGGTGGTGGTTGTTGTGCCAACCCTCACCGCCGGTGATC
The DNA here is from genome assembly GCA_963740835.1 of uncultured Actinomycetes bacterium. Classification (GTDB taxonomy): domain Bacteria; phylum Actinomycetota; class Acidimicrobiia; order IMCC26256; family PALSA-610; genus CAVUFH01. The sequence continues at coordinate 242,279 of CAVUFH010000001.1, forward strand.
AACGCGATCAACAACGAGTTCCGGCTCGTGTCCGGCGTGTCGTAGACGCGCCGGCCGAACACGTGGGCGAGCGAGTTCACGAAGAACGTCGTGTGCCAGAGCAGGATCGTGGACGCGAAGAATCCGACGACGAGACCGCTCCACCCGCCGATGAGGAAGCAGGCCACGCCGAGCGACCACGGCCCGATCCAGTCGTGCTTGTTGATGAAGCGCAGCTCCGGGTACTTGGCGAAGTCCTTGATCTCGTCGTACTCGGTCGCGCCGTACTTGTCGCACAGGATCCACCCGACCTGACTCCACCAGAAGCCGCGCATGGGTGAGTGGATGTCCTGGTCGGTGTCTGCGTAGCGGTGGTGCACGCGGTGGTGACCGGCCCACCACAGTGGTCCCTTCTGCGCGGCGGTCGTGCAGCCGAACGCCATGAGGAACTGCGGGAACCGTGCCATGCGGTAGCTGCGGTGCGAGAAGTACCGGTGGTACCCGGCCGTGATGAGGAACATCCGGCCGAGGTACGTCACGAGGAAGAGGAGCACCGCGGTGCGGGTGATCCCGGTGAAGATCGCGAGCAGCGGGATGAAGTGCAGGGCGATGAACGGGATCGATGAGCGCTTGTTGATGCGCTCGTCGGCGGGGGTTTCCGAGGCGGGCGCGGGGCGCGGCTCGGGTCGAACTTCAGTGGCCGTCACGAGCGCCTTCCCGGTGGGATCTGGGTCTGGGACCCTACCTACTAGTCGGTAGAGTAACCCGGACGGGCGACTGCGTCTGCACGCGCATCGGCCGCCCGTGCGGGCGGCCGATGTCGTTGATACGGGGCCCGGACGGCCCGTCGATCTCAGGCAGTGGCTGCTTCGCGGTCCTTGGCGACCTCGTCGAGCATCGCGTACTCCTCACCGGTGTCGACCCAGTCCTCGAACTGGATGACGCCGAGCTCGGTGAAGTTCTTGCGGAGCCAGCCGCCGTTGCGGTCGAGCAGCCCGAGCTTCTTGCAGTTGGGCACGATCTTCGAGAACAGGATGTTCTGGAACATCACTCGACCTTCGTCGGCCATGACCAACGAGAGCGCATCCTTCACCGGCACGCCCATGCGGTCCCAGACCTCCTGCTGGAGGAACCGGTCGCGCATGCGAACCGCAGCCTCGAACGTGAACTCGACCCGGTCCTGCATCTCGGCGTCGGTGAGCTCGGCGTAGTACTCCTTCAACGACAGGACGCCGAACGCGACGTGGCGCGCTTCGTCGCTCATGACGTAGCGGAGCAGCTGCTTCAGCAACGGCTCCGTCGTCATCTGGTGCATGAAGCCGAACGCGGCGAGGGCGAGGCCCTCGACCATGATCTGCATGCCGAGGTACGTCATGTCCCAGCGGCTGTCGGCGAGGATGTCGTCGAGCAGCAAGCGCAGATGCGCGTTGATCGGGTAGTGACCCGTCAGCTTCTCGTCCAGGTAACGCGCGAAGACCTCGACGTGCCGGGCTTCGTCCATCACCTGCGTCGCGGCGTAGTACTTGGCGTCGATCCACGGCACGGTCTCGACGATGCGCGCGGTGCAGAGCAGCGCACCCTGCTCGCCGTGCAGGAACTGTGAGAGCGTCCAGTTCTGGCCTTCGATGGCGAGCTCGATCCACTCCTTCTCGGTCCACTTCGCGAACGGCGTGCCCGACAGGTCGACGGAGTCACTGAAGAAACCGCCGTCTTGGCCTGCGTTCGCGAGCACAACCGCTTCCTGGTCGACGTCGACCGACCAGTCGAGGTCAGTGGACGCGTTCCACTGCGACGTCTTCGCCTTCTCGTAGAGCTTCACGAGGGGCGTGCGGCTGCGCTCGTAGTCCCACGTGAACACGGCGTCGAGATTCGCGCCGACTTCGTGCACGACCGCGTCAACATCCTTGTTGGTGATCGAGAGAATCGCCTCGAGGTCGTTGACGTCTTCGCGCCCGATGAGATCCTTGTTGGTGCTCATGACGGCATGATCCCTTCACTGGGAACGGGCCGTTCGAGGCCCGGGAGGACGAAGTCCTCGACTAATGCACGGACTCGGAGCGCGTCGAGGAGGTCGGCGGCTTCGGGGCTGCACAGGTACGAGAGGCCGATGCGGACGAGCCACTCGGCCAGACGAACGGAACGCTCGGCGCCGAGGAACTCCTCGAACGGCGGCGCGAGTCGGCGGGACGCGGCGCCGAGCAGCGCGTCGCCCCAGTCGAACGAGAGGTACGGCACGAGCAACTCGGGTTCGACCGCGAGCACGAACCGCAACGCGTCGTGGTCGAGCACGAGTCGCGCGCCGGTGGTGAGCAGGGCGACGGCCGCGTCGGCCAGCGTGGGCTCGGCCCGGGCCGCGGCGATGATCGCGTCGCTCATGCGCACGGCCTCGCGCTCGATGACGGCGTTGAGCAGCGGCTGCTTGCCGGGGAACGACCGGTAGACGGTCGCCCGGGAGCAGCCGGCCTCGCGGGCGACGTCGTCGAGCGTGGTCTTGGCGACGCCCACGCGCGCGAAACACGTCAGCGTCGCGTCGAGGACCCGCGACGGGAGCTCCCGAGCAGGAAGCTCCTGTTGAGCCGTCACCGAAACTCCATGGACATGAGACAATAGGGCGATAAGTGTCTCATCGTCAATGTGTCGCAGGTCACATATCGGCGGGCGGCACCAGGACCGCCGGGTCGGGCCAGACCACGCGGAGGACGGTGACCGCGGTGCCGTCCGGGGCGACCTCGTCGGCGGCCTCGACCTCGCTCCCCCTGCGGGCGGCGTAGAACGCCCGGCCGCGGGCATTCGCCTCGAGGACCCAGAGGTACAGACCCCGCCGGGGCCGCTCCTCGACGACGGCCCGCGCCGACGCCGCGACGAGCCGGGTCCCGAGCCCGCGCCGCTGCCAGCCGGTGCGGACGTGCAGGTTGTCCAGCAGCGCGCCCCACGTCGGATCGTCGTCGAGGACCGTGTGCACGAAGCCGACGAGCTCGGCCGCGTGCGCGGCCACGACCGTACGGGCGTCGGGTCGCGGCTGCGCGAAGCGTTCGGTCCACGCGGACAGCCGTTCGATGGGCGCGTCGCAGTCGAGGTACTCGTCGGTGTAGATGCCGCGGTAGCTGCGACGCCAACTGTCGGCGTGCAATCGAGCGATCGCTTCGGCGTCAGCGGTTGTCGCGACGCGCAGCTCCACGCGTCAGCTCGCGATGCCGCCGAGGAGCTCGGCACGGACGAGCTCGCGGACCTGGTCGTCGTCCTCGAGGTCCCAGCGACCGGGCGTGCCGATGAGCGAGAGGATGCCGCGCGCGAGGTAGTCGGCCGCGCGCTCGATGTCGACGTCGTCGCGCAGCCGCGCGTTGCGCGCCTCGCGTTCGAGGTACGGCATGAGGAAGCTCGCGATGAACGGGAGCGACTTCGTCGACTCCGTGGTGAGCAGCGGCAGCAGGCGTTCGGGTTCGGTGTCGAGCATCTTGCGCAACACCTCGTGCTCCTGCACCGACTGGTGCGCGAACTCGAGCCCGAGGCGGAGCAGCTCGGTGAGGTCGGGCGCGTCGCGCACGCGGTCGCCGAGCTCGATGAAGAAGCGACCGATCTCCCAGGCGACCGTTTCTCGGAGCAACTCGTCGCGGCCGCCGGGGAAGTGGCGGTAGATGGTGGCGCGGGAGATGCCGGACGCCTTCACGACGTCCTCGACCGTTGTCTTGGCCAGGCCGAACCGGGCGATGCACGTGTACGTCGCCTCGAGCAGGCGGTCGCGCATCGTCAGCGGATCGGAGGCGGCCATGCCCCACATGATTGCACCCGCATATTGCATCCGAGCGCGCCCAAGCGGGTCGCGATGCGTTCAGAAGTGGGTTCACGGCAAACAGTAGGTTGACGCCGTGACGGACAACGGCTGGGTGAAGCGCGATGCCGCGGTGGTGTGGCACGGGTTCACCCAGATGGCGACGTACGCCGACAACCATCCGATCATCGTCGAACGAGCCGAGGGTCACGAGCTGATCGGCGTCGACGGCAAGCGCTACCTGGACGCGATCTCGTCATTGTGGGTCACCACGCTCGGCCACTGCGTGCCCGAGCTCGACGATGCCGTGCGGCAGCAACTCGATCGCGGCGCCCACTCCACGATGTTGGGGAACGGCAACCGCGCCGTGGTCGAACTGTCGGAAGCGCTGGCGCGCGTCGTGCCCGTTGCCGACCCGCACTTCGTCTACGCGTCCGACGGTGCCGCCGCGGTCGAGCAGGCACTGAAGATCGCGTGGCAGTACTGGACGAACCGCGGCGAGACGCGATCGACGTACCTCGCGTTCGGCGGTGCGTACCACGGCGACACGATCGGTGCCTTGTCACTCGGCGACAGTGGCTTCGGCACCGACATCTTCGATCCGCTGCGCTTCCCTGTGTTGCGCGCGCCGGAGTTCGCCGCACCCGACTGCTTCGACGTCGCGATCGCGATGGTCGAAGCACACGCCGACGAGCTGGCGGCGGTGATCGTCGAGCCGCTGGTACAAGGTGCGGCCGGCATGCAGCTCGCCGACCCGCACGGCCTCGCCGGGCTCGGTGCCGCGTGCCGCGCCCACGAAGTGCTGCTCATCTGCGACGAGGTCGCGACCGGGTTCGGCCGCACCGGCACCCTCTTCGCGTCCGAGCAGTGCGGCCTGGCTCCCGACCTGATGTGCCTCGGCAAGGGCATCACCGGCGGGTACCTCGCGATGTCGGCGACGGTCGCGAGCGGTCGCGTGTTCGACGCGTTCCTCGGCGCCGATCTCGGCCCGCGCACGCTGTACCACGGGCACTCGTACGGCGGGAACGCGCTCGCGGCGGCGGTCGCGCTGCGGCACCTCGAGCTGATCGAGGCGTGGGATGTCCTCGCGAACGTCCGTGAACGGTCCGCCGAGCTCGGCGCGCGGTTGCACGACCGCGTCGCGTCGAAGCCGGCCGTGCACGAGGTGCGGCTGTGCGGGCTCATGGGTGGCATCGAGCTCGCGCCACCGGGCGACGGACTCCGCTACGGGCGACGCGTTTCCGCGGCCGCCACCGAACGTGGTGTGCTCCTGCGGCCGCTCGGTGATGTCGTCGTGCTGATGCCGCCGCTCACGGTCACCTCGGCCGAGATCCATCGAATCGTCGACACACTCGCCCTTGCCATCGACGAGGTCGCGGCGTCGTGACGTGGCAGGAGTGGGCGCACGGCGCACGCGCGATCCATCCGCGACACAGGCCGGTGGCGCGCGCCGCGCGATCTCGACGCGCGAGGTCCGGTGGGACGGCTCCCGGACGGCCGCGTCGTCGTCTCCTTCGCGTCGAACGACTACCTCGGCCTCACCGCGCACCCGCGTGTCGTCGCGGCTGCGCACGAAGCCCTCGATCGTTGGGGCGCGGGCGCGGGCTCGGCCCGGTTGATCGTCGGCTCGCGACCGGTCCACTCCCTGCTCGAAGCCGAGCTCGCGGCCTGGAAGCAAGCACCGCGTGCGGCGCTGTTCCCCACGGGCTTCGCGGCCAACCTCGGCGTGCTCACCGCGTTCGGTGCGCCCGACGTGCTCGTCTGCTCGGACGAGCTGAACCACGCGTCGATCATCGACGGCTGCCGGTTGAGCAGAGCGGACGTTGCGATCTTCCGCCACCGAGACCTCGATCATCTCGCCGCGCTGCTCGCCGGGCGCGGCGCTCGCCGCGCGATCATCGTGAGCGACACCGTGTTCTCGATGGACGGCGACGCGGCCGATCTCGATGCGCTCGTCGCCATCGGGGCGCGCAACGACGCGCTGCTCGTGCTCGACGAGGCGCACGGAGTGCTCGGGCCCGCACTCGGCGCGCCACCCGACGCCGACATCCTGCGCGTCGGCACACTGTCGAAGACGTTGGGATCCCTCGGCGGGTTCATCGCCGGGCCCGCGCGCGTACATCGAGCTCGTCGTGAACACCGCCCGTCCGTACATCTTCACGACCGCGCCGACCCCGGCCGACGCGGCCGCGGCGCGGGCCGCGCTCGCGGTGCTCTGCAGCCCTGAAGGCGTGCAGCTCGTTCATCGCCTACGCGCGCTCGTCGACCGATTGCGACCCGGCCACGCTTCACCGATCATCCCGTTCCTCTGTGGCGACGAAGGACGCGCACTCGCCGCGGCGGCCGCGCTCCTGGAACACGGCGTGCTCGTGCCCGCGATCCGGCCACCGACCGTCGCGCCCGGGAGTTCGCGGTTGCGCGTGACGCTGTCGGCCGCGCACACCGACGAACAGGTCGAGCAACTCGAGCACGCGCTCGCCGCGGCGTTCGGCTCGCTCCCGTCGCGGTGATCGTCCTCGTCGCCGGCACCGGTACCGATGTCGGCAAGACGTGGGTGACGGCAGCAACGGTCGGCGCGCTCCGCGCCCGCAACCGCTCGGTGCGCGCGCACAAACCGGCGCAGTCGTTCGCGCCCGAGGACACGTGCACCGACGCACACGTGCTCGCCGCGGCCACCGGCCAACGGCCGGATGCGGTGTGTCCGCCCGCACGCTGGTTCCCGGTACCTATGGCGCCGCCCATGGCCGCCGCTGCGCTGGACCGACCGCAGTTCACGATCGCCGACCTTGTCGCCGAATTGCCACCCGACGACGTCGACGTCGTGTTCGTGGAGAGCGCCGGCGGTGTGCGCTCCCCTCTCGCCGACGACGGCGACACCGTGACCCTCGCCGACGCCTGCGCACCCGCGCGCGTGGTGCTCGTCGCCGACGCCGGACTGGGCACGATCAACGCGGTGCGGCTCGCGGCCGACGCGCTCGCGCGCCATCCCGTCGTCGTGCACCTCAATCGCTACGACCCCGCGACCGACCTGCACCGACGCAACCGCGACTGGCTGGTGCAACGCGAGTGCCTCGAGGTCGTCACCGACCCCGAGGCCCTCGCGAGCTTCCTCGTCGGCCGTTAACCGTTGATCAGGTTGGGCGGCGTGATGCTCGCGGTCTTGCCGTCGAGCTTCTGCAGGTCGCCGAGCGTCTTGAAGTAGCCGCCGGCGGTCGTGTACTGCACGAGGTTGAACTCCTCGGCCAGGAACCAGTCGTCGGCGCCGACCGTCCACTGCGCGGCCGGCAGCTGCAAGGCGACGCCCTTCGCCTGGGTGATCGTCCGCATCGCCTGCATCACCGCGAGTCGGTTCGGTTCCTTGACCTTGCCGAGCGCGTCCTCGAGCAACGCCGCGGTCGTCCAGCCGTACGCCACGATGCCGTTGCCGACGTCGGCTTCGGGCGCGTACTTGGGCACTTGCGCCTTGTACAAGGCCATGGCGTCGTTGTTCGCCCACTGCGGATCGTTCGGGTCCATCAACGGCGTGACGCTGAGGACGTCGTTGCCGTTGGCGCCGGCGATGGACATGAGCGTCTTCGAGGTGCACGTGCCCGACATGTACACGAGCGGCTTCCAGCTCGAGGAGCCGAGCTGGTTGAGCGCGGTCGGGCATGCGAGCAGCGTGGCACCCAGCACGAAGACGTCCGCGTTGCTCGCGGCCAGCGCGGTCATCTGCGACGTCACGTCACCGGTCTCGGTGTCGTAGCTCTGCTCCGCCTTGATCGTGAGGTCGGTGCCCTTCACCAACGCCTTCAGCGTCTCCGAGTACGAGGCACCGAAGTCGTCGTTGGCCCGAAGGATCGCGATCGTCGCGTTCGGCTTGTTCGCTTTCAAGTACGTGACGAGTGCCTGCATCTCGTCGGGATACGGGACCAGCTCGGTGCCGATGAGCCACGGATAGTCGTGGTTGCCCCACTGCGGCGCACCCGACGCCGCGAACAGGTTCGGCACACATTGCTCGCCGAGGTAGTCGCGGATCGCGAGGTTGTTCTTCGTGCCCACGACGTTGAACAGCGCGAACACGTCGTCGTTCTCGACGAGCGATTGCACGTTCGAGAAGGTCTTCTGCGCGTCGTACGCGTCATCTTGCGCGTCGAGGTCGACCTTGTACTTCTTCCCCGCGATCTCGACGCCACCCTTGGTGTCGTTGATGTAGTCGAAGTAGGCCTTCTCGCCGTTCAGGATCTCCGAGAACGCGGCGTAGATGCCGGACTGCGGGAGGCTGGTGCCGAGCTTGATCGTGTCGCCGCTGAGCGTGACGGTGCTCGGGTCGGTCGTGCAGTTGCCGGTGTCGATGTCGAAGCCGCCGCCCGAGCTCGCGCCGGCCGACGACGAGCTGCCGTTGCCGCTGCTGCTGTCGTCGTCGTCACCTCGCCCGTTCCCGCACGCGGCGAGGACGACAGCGAGCACCGTCGCCAGAACGACGAAGCGAGAGGCGCCGACACGAGAGTGATGGCCTCGTTCGAGTCGCATAGATCTTCCTTTCGGTCAGGACGCCAGCGGTGTCGGTGGAGCGGGTCCCCGCCGCCCCAGGAAGCGGCGAATCCCTCGTCGCGCGCCGCCAAGGATTCCGTCAGGCAGGACGTACATCAAGACGATCAGGGCGATGCCGAAGATCGCCGGGGAGAGCAGCTTCGCACGGTTCGGGTCGGAGAACAGGTCACTCAGCGATCGGCTCTCGTCGATCTGGTGCTGGAGGAACACGATGATGAAGCCGCCGAGCATGGGGCCGAACACCGTTGCGGCGCCACCGACCACGACCGCGACGAGGAACTCGATCGACAGCTGGAAGGTCCCGACCTTCGTCGCGTCAGCCGATCGCGTCGCGAGCACCGACAACGATCCCGCGCCGCCGGCGTAAAGCGCGCTCAGCGCGAACGCCGTCACCTTCACCTGGGCGAGATTGATGCCGACGGTCTCGGCCGCGGCCTCGTGGTCGCGCACGGCAATGAGCGAACGACCGAACCGGCCGCGTGCCATGAAGAACACCAACGCCAGGAGCACCAGGCCGACCACCAGCGTGAGGTAGTACGCGTACTGGTCCGGGTCGCCGACCCACTTGTCGAAGAAGCTCGCGATTCGATCGGGGAACACGTAGTACCAGTCGGGGACGCTCACCTCGTTGGCCTTCAGAATCACGAGGTTGGTGCCGCCGGTGCCGTTCACGAACTTCTCGGTGAGGTCCGGGAACAGCACCGCGAGCCCGAGCGTGACCAGCGCGAGGTAGAGCCCCTTGACCCGCAACGCGGGGAAGCCGATGAGCGCACCGACCACGAAGCACAGCGCCATCGCGACCGGCAAAGTCGGCAGGAAGTTCCAGCCGTGGTCCGAGATGAGAATCGCGCTCGTGTACGCACCGAGGCCGAAGAATGCACCGTGACCGATAGAGACCTGGCCGTTGTAGCCCGTCAGGATGTTGAGACCGGTCGCGGCGATGCCGACATACAGCGCCTGCGTCCAGAGCCGCACATCGCTCGCGTCGTGCGTCTGCGCGACCCAATAGCCGAAGATGTAGACGAAGAAGACCGTGACGGCCAACGACGCGAGGATGCGGCCGACCCGGGGGCTCATACGCGCTCCACGTGGACCTTGCCGAACAGGCCCGCGGGCCGGAACAGCAACACGAGCAGGATGAGCCCGAACGGCACGACGAGCTCGATGCCGTCGAGGAACCCGATGTACTGGACCGTGAGTGCGTTCGCGACACCGACGATCAGACCGCCGACGACCGCGCCGAGCGGGCTGTCGAAGCCGCCGAGCGCGGCGGCCGCGAACGCGTAGACGAGGATCGATTGCATCGACGCGGCCGTGAGCGCCGTCGTGGTGGGGATGACGAGCGATCCGGCGATGGCACCGAGCGCGGCGGCGAGCCCCCATCCGAGCATCAACATCGTGCCGACCGACACGCCGACGAGCCGGCTCGAATCCGGGTTCGATGCGACCGCGCGCAACGCGAGCCCGACCTTCGTCTTCTGCAAGAGCAGGTACAGCAGCAGGCACTCGACCGCGAGGACCACGATGAGCACGAGCGTGTCCGCGCGGACGGTGACGCCGCCGGGGTGCCAGCTGTGGTTGGGATAGGCGCGCGGTACGAGCTCGGCATCGACGCCGAAGATCACTTGCGACAGCGAGTTGAACGCGAGGAACAGCCCGATCGTCACGATGACGATCACGAGTGGCGACGAGCGTTCGACCGGGCGCATCACGAAGCGCTCGACGGCGGCACCGCCGACAAAAGAGAGCACCACCGTGACGAGGATCGCGAGCCACACGGGCAGACCTCGTTCGGTGAACCAGAACATGACGTACGTCGAGAACAGGGCCATCTCGCCCTGGGCGAAGTTGAGGATGCCCGTGGTTCGGTAGATGAGCACCAACGCGAGTGCGAGCGACGCGTACACGACACCCTGCCCGATGCCGTTCATGACCTGGGAAAGGAACAACGTCATGGCGGTGCTCCTATATCCCCAAGTACGCGCGTCGGACGTCGTCGTTGACCGCCAAGTCCGCGGCCGCGCCGGTGACGGCGATGCTCCCGGCCTCGAGCACGTATCCGCGTTGCGCGATGCCGAGCGCCAGCGCAGCGTTCTGCTCGACGACGAGCATCGACAGTCCTCCGTCTGCGTTGAGACCCGCGAGCACGTGGAACAGCTCCTGGGTGACGATCGGTGCGAGGCCGAGTGACGGCTCGTCGAGGAGCACGAGCTTCGGACGGCCCATGAGCGCCCGCGCAATCGCGAGCATCTGCTGTTCACCGCCGCTCATGCTTCCGGCGGGTTGGCCGCGCCGGTCGGCGAGGCGCGGGAACACACCGATCCAACGCTCGATGTCGGCCGCGACTTCGCGATCGTGGCGCGCGTACGCGCCCAGCCGCAGGTTGTCCTCGACCGTGAGGTCGGCGAGCGTTCCCCGGCCCTGCGGGACGTGCGCGATGCCGGCGCGCGCGATGTGCTCGGGCTTCGTGCCGATGATCGACTTGCCCCCGAACCGGATGCTCCCGCGCGCCTGGATCATGCCCGACAGCGCGCGCAACGTCGTCGTCTTGCCCGCACCGTTCGCGCCGAGGATCACGATTACTTCGCCCTCGTTCACCGTGAAGTCGACGCCGTACAGCACCTGCACGGGCCCGTACCCGGCGCGCAGCTCCGCCACCTCCAGCAGCGTCACGCTGAGGCTCCCGTCACGCCGAAGTTCCCAAGTACGCCTCGACGACTTCCGGGTTGTTGCGGATGTCCTCCGGGAGGCCCTCCGCGATCTTGCTCCCGAAGTCGAGCACGACGATCTGCTCGGAGATCGACATGACCATCGCCATGTGGTGCTCGACCAGCAGCACGGTGAGCGCGAACTCGTCGCGGATGTCGCGCACGAGTGTCGCCAGCTCGTCCACCTCGGAGTGCGTGAGTCCGGCCGCCGGCTCATCGAGGCACAGGAGGCGCGGGTGCGCGGCGAGCGCGCGTGCGATCTCGACCCGCTTCAACGTGCCGTACGAGAGGCCGATTGCCGGGCGGTTCGCGTACTCACCGAGCGACAACCGCTCGAGGATCGCGAGCGCGTCGCGGCGGCGCGTACGCGTCGACCCTCCGAGCGAGTGGGCGCCGACCATGACGTTTTCGGTCACGGTCAGCGCCGGGAACAGCGCGAGGTTCTGGAACGTCCGCGCGATGCCGAGCTTGGCCACGCGGTGCGCCGGCAGGGTGAGCAGGTCCTTCCCCGCGAAGGTGATGCGCCCCGACGTCGTCTCGTAGAGGCGGCTGAGGCAGTTGAACAACGTCGTCTTGCCCGCGCCGTTCGGACCGATCAGCGCGCAGATCTGGCCCTCTTGGATCTCGAAGGTCAGGTCGGACAGCGCGAGGATGCCGCCGAATTCGACGCGTACGTCCTCGACCTCCAACAGCGCCACGAGTCGCTCTATCCCCCCGAGGGCAAAGTCGAGAACCTACGACAGTTGCAGGAGCTGATCCAGGCCCACCGTGAGGCCGGGCGTCTGCTGCACTCGGCGCACCGCGAGCAGCACACCGGGCATGAACGACGAGCGGTCGTAGCTGTCGTGGCGGATCGACAGCGTCTGCCCGGTGGTGCCGAGCAGGACCTCGTGGTGCGCGACGACGCCCCGCAAGCGCACCGAGTGCACCGGGATCCCGTCGACCCGGCTTCCCCGCGCGCCTTCGGCGACGATCGTGCGGGTCGGGTCGTCCGCCCATTCCTTGGACGCCTCGGCGATCCGTTGGGCGGTCAACATGGCGGTCCCCGAAGGCGCATCGATCTTCTGATCGTGGTGGAGCTCGATGATCTCGGCGGTCTCGAAGTACGGCGCGGCCAGCTCCGCGAATCGCATCATCAGCACCGCGCCGATTGCGAAGTTCGGTGCGATCACCGCGTTCGCGGACGACGCGGCAAACCCGTTCGCGAGCTCGGCGAGCTCGTCGTCGGAGAAGCCGGTCGTGCCGACCACCGCGTGCACGCCTTCGCTCGCGCAGAAGCGCACGTTCTCACGCGCGGCGTCGAGCACGGTGAAGTCGACGGCCACCTCGACGCCCGCGTCGCGCATCGCGCTCGCCTTGCCCGCGACCTGGATCTGCGTGTCGTGGACGCCGAGTTGATCGAGGTCGATACCCGCATGATGGGGGTCGACGGCTGCGACGAGATCCATGTCGGCGGCAGTGTGCACGGCATTGCATACCGTCGAACCCATGCGTCCGCCCGCACCGAACACCCCAACCCGGATCATCGGGGCAAGGGTACCGCCGGCGGGTTCAGCGCGGACCGGGAACCGCGAACTCGTTCGCCTCGTGGGGCCCGACGACCGCGAGCGTCGCTTGCGCGTCACGCAGCACGCGGTCGACGACGCGCGCAACGTCATCGGCCGTGACCGCCTCGACGCGCGCGACGAGCTCGTCGATCAGCGGAACCTCGCCTTCGGCCTGTTCGGCCCGGCCGATGCGACGCATGCGACTCGACGACGTCTCGAGCGACATCGCGAGCGAACCGGCGATGTGTCCCTTGGCCGCTTCCAGCTCGGCTGCGGAGAGCCCGTCGCGGGCGAGCAGCTCGAGCTCGTCGCGGATGACTCCCAGCGTCTCGTGCACTCGGTCCGGAGCGGTGCCGGCATAGATCGCGAGAAAGCCGGCGTCCTCGTACGCGGCACGGTACGAATACACCGAGTACGCCAGGCCGCGCTCCTCGCGCACGGATTGGAACAAGCGCGACGACATCCCGCCGCCGAACGCCTGGTTCAAGACGCCGAACGCGTACCGGTCGGGGTCGAGCGACGGCAGCGCCCGCAAGCCGACGACGACGTGGTCCTGCTCGGTCGAGCGCGTCGTGACGACGACGGGCTCCGGGGTGCGCAGGTCGGGCCGGGGCCGTAAGGGCCGAGCATCGGTGTCGTCGGGGAAGCGGGCCCCTGCCCGCGCCAGCACGTCGTCGTGGTCGAGGTTCCCTGCGGCTGCGAAGACGATGTTCGACGGCTTGTAGTGCGCGCCGTGGTACTCGGCGATGCGATCGCGCGACATCGCCTTGATCGTCGCCTCGCTGCCGAGCACCTCTCGTCCGAGCGGGTGCTGCGGGAACATCGCCTGTTCGAACAGCTCGTGCACGAGATCGTCGGGCGTGTCGTCGCGCATGCCGATCTCTTCGAGGATCACCTGTCGTTCGGACTCGACGTCACTCTCGCGGAACGCCGGTTGCCACACGATGTCGGCGAGGATGTCGAACGCGAGCGCGAACCGCGTGTCGGGGACGCGCACGTAGAACACCGTTTGCTCGTGCGTCGTGAACGCGTTCATCTCGCCGCCGACCGATTCGATCGCTTCCGCGATCTCGCGCGCGCTGCGGTCCTCGGTGCCCTTGAACAGCAGGTGCTCGAGGAAGTGGCTCGCGCCCGACGACCCGTCGGGCTCGTCACGCGAGCCGCTTCCCACCCACATGCCGAGCGTCACCGAGCGGAGCCCGGGCAACGCCTCGGTGACGACCCGGAGCCCGGAGTCGAGTCGGGTGCGCTGGATCAAGGTCGATCGACCGTCAGGTTCTACCGGCGCGGCGGACGGCGCCGGCTGCCGCCACTGCGGGGCCGGCCACCACCACGGCGATCGCCACCCGCGGGAACGGGCGGCGGCTCCTCGGCCGGGCCGAGCTCGCCGAACTCCTCGCGCGCCTGCGTGTCCCAGAACGCCTCGAACGACGCGGTCTCCCGCGGCGCGCGGTCGTCCGCACCACGATCAGACCGGTCGCCACCACGATCACCACGGTCGCGGTCACCGCGATCGGAGCGCGGCGGGCGCGCGCTGCGCTCACCGTTCGAGTCGTCGCCGCCGCCCTCGGGTTCGTCACCGACGAGCGAGAGCGAGAGCTTGCCGTTCTGGTCGATGTCGTCGACCTTCACCTCGAGCTCGTCACCGAGCGCGAGCACGTCCTCGACCCGGTCGATGCGCTTGCCTCGACCGAGCTTCGAGATGTGGATCAAGCCGTCGCGCCCCGGCAGGATGTTGACGAACGCACCGAACTTGGTGATGTTCACGACCCGGCCGGTGTAGACCGCGCCGACCTCGGCGGTCGGCGGGTCGAGGATCAGCTCGATCCGGCGGCGAGCCTCGGTGACCGCGGCGCCGTCCTTCGAGCCGATGGACACGAGGCCCATGCCGTCGTCGTCCTGCACCGAGATGTCGGCGCCGGTCTCCTGCTGGATCGTGTTGATGACTTTGCCCTTGGGTCCGATCACCTCGCCGATCTTGTCGATCGGGATCTCGAAGCTGACGATCTTCGGTGCGGTGTCGCGGACGTCCTCGCGCGGCGCGGCGATCGCGTCGTGCATGACCTCGAGGATCTTGAGGCGAGCTTCCTTCGCCTGACGCAGCGCCTGCGCGAGCACGTCGGCCGGGATGCCTTCGATCTTCGTGTCGAGCTGCAACGCGGTGACGAACTCCGACGTCCCCGCGACCTTGAAGTCCATGTCGCCGAACGCGTCCTCGGCACCGAGAATGTCGGTGAGCGTCGTGTATTTACCTTCGGCGTACACCAATCCCATCGCGATGCCTGCGACCGGTGCCTTGATCGGCACGCCCGCGTCCATCAGCGAGAGCGTCGAACCGCAGACCGACGCCATCGACGTGGAACCGTTCGACGCGAGCACGTCCGAGACGACACGCAGCGTGTACGGCCACTCGTGAGAGTCCGGGACGACGGGGAGCAACGCACGCTCGGCGAGCGCACCGTGACCGATCTCCCGCCGCTTCGGCGAACCCACTCTTCCCGTCTCGCCGGTGGAGAACGGCGGGAAGTTGTAGTGGTGCATGTAACGCTTCTTCTCGTCCAACGTGATCGTGTCGAGCATCTGCTCCATGCGCGGCATGCCGAGCGTAAGCACCGACAGGACCTGCGTCTCGCCCCGCTGGAACAGGCCGGTACCGTGCGCGGTCGGGACGATGCCGACCTCGGCAGAAAGCGGCCGGATGTCGGCCGGTCCGCGACCGTCGATGCGAACGCCATCGTTGACGATGCGCTTGCGGGTCACTTCCTTCTGCAAGGAGCGGAACGCGCGCCGTACGGCCACTGCCTCCTCGGGGAAGCGGCCCGGCGCGTCCGTGGTGCCGACGAGGTGGGCGAGGAAACCGGCTTCGATCTCCGCGAGCTGTGCGTTGCGTTCGGTCTTGTCGGCGATGCCCATCGCCGCGGCCGTCGCGGTCTCGGCGTGCTGCTTCACTGCCGCGTAGACCTCGGGCGAGTAGTCGACGGCGGGCAGGTACTCGATCGCCTCGACCGGTCCGTTCGCCTTCTCGTTCGCCTCACGGAGCTGCGTCTGCAGATCGATGGAAGCCGCGATCCACCGCTTGGACTCCTCGAGTCCCGCGGCGATCGTTTCCTCGGTGACCTTCGGCGCGCCGTCCTCGTAGAGCTTCCAGGAGTGCTCGGTGCCGCCGGCCTCGACCATCATGATCGCGACGTCGCCGTCGTCGAGCTTGCGACCGGCGACGACGATCTCGAACGTGGCTTCGTCGCCCTCTTGGTACGTCGGGTGCGCGATCCAGCTGCCGTTGTGGTGCGCGAGCCGCACCGCACCGATCGGACCGTTGAACGGGATGCCGGACACCGTGAGCGCGGCCGACGCGCCGTTGATCGAGGCGACGTCGTGCGGGTTCTCGAGGTCGACGCCGAGGATGGTCGCGATGACCTGCACCTCGTTGCGGAAGTCGCTCGGGAACGACGGCCGCAGCGGCCGGTCGGTCAGGCGCGCGGTGAGGATCGCGTGCTCGCCCGGCCGACCTTCACGACGGAAGAACGACCCGGGGATCTTGCCGGCGGCGTACGCGCGCTCTTCGACGTCGACGGTGAGGGGGAAGAAGTCGATGCCTTCCCGGGGCTTGGACGTGCACACGGTGGAGAGCACCGTGGTGTCGCCGACGCGCACGACGACCGCGCCGTCGGCGAGGTTGGCGAAGCGACCGGTTTCGAGGGTCATCTCGAGGCCGGCGGCGTTGATGGGACCGCTGACGCGGACGACGGACTCAGTCGTCGTATCGCTCATGGGCGGGAACCTCTCTTGTCAGGTGGAGAGGATCCGGTTCCCAGTTGTCAGCGTCCTGGCGGGCTTCGCCCGCCGGGCGCTCGCGACTGACAACCGACGTCTCTCTCGCGGTGTTGGTCTCTCGCGGTTTTGGAAATGCAAACGAGGAGCGGACGATCCGCTCCTCGAGGAAGTACCGCTACCGGCGAATGCCCAGTTTGGCGATGATCGATCGGTATCGCTCGACGTCGTTGCGCCTCAGGTAATCGAGGAGGCGGCGGCGGCGGCCGACGAGCATCAGCAAGCCTCGTTGGCTGTGGAAGTCCTTTTTGTGGACCTTCATGTGCTCGGTCAGGTGACGGATGCGCTCCGAAAGGATCGCGATCTGGACTTCGGCCGAGCCGGTATCGGTCTCGTGGAGCCGGTGTTCAGTGATCGTTGCGGTCTTGTCGGGCATCGCGCGCGCTGAAACCTTCGTCAGGTACGGGTACGGCCTGGAAGGCTACCAGAAGGTCCTCGGGCGCTCAGGGAACGTCCTGGACCAGCCGGCGGGTCTCGGCGACGTCCCGGTGCATCTGGGCAACGAGGTCGTCGACGGTCGCGAACCGCTCCTGGCCCCGGAGGTGGTGCAAGAACGCGACGCTCGCGAGCTGGCCGTAGAGATCGCCGTCGAAGTCGAGCACGAAGGCCTCGAGCAGCCGCATCCCGGCCTCCGCGTAGAACGTCGGCCGCCGGCCGAGCGAGATCGCCGCGGGCCGCGGCACGCCGTCGGCGCCGGTGAAGCGCCCGGCGTACACGCCGTCGGCCGGCAGGCACACCCGCCCGGGGACGGCGACGTTCGCGGTCGGGAACCCGAGCTCACGCCCGCGTGCGTCGCCGTGCTCGACTGGTCCACGCACCTCGTGCGGCCGGCCGAGGATGCGGGCGGCCTCCGCGACGTCGCCCGCGCCGAGGAGGCTGCGGATGCGGGTCGAGGAGTACGGCGGCGCGTTGTCGGCGGCCGTGCTGCCGTCGGCGGACGCGACGAGACCGAGACCGAGGACCTCGAACCCGAGCTCCGCGCCCATCCGTTGGAGCAGGGGGACGTCGCCGTGGCGCCGGTACCCGAAGTGAAAGTCGGCGCCCACGACCACGAGGCGCGTACGCAGCGCGCTCGCGAGGACGTCGGAGACGAACTCCTCCGCGGTCTCCTTGCTGCGCGCTTCGTCGAAGGTGAGCACGACACACTCGTCGACGGTCTCGGTCGCATCGACGAGCTCGAGCCGTTGTTCGAGCGTCGTCAGCAACCCCGGCACCGATTCAGGGCGGACGATCTCGGCCGGATGCCGGTCGAAGGTGAGGACGGTCGCGGACAGCCCGCGCGCCTTGGCGAGGTCTCGGACGAGCCGCAGCACCGCCTGATGACCGAGGTGCACGCCGTCGAACGCGCCGATCGTGACGACACGACCGGTCGCCGTCGTCGGCACGTCCGCGAGGTCGCGGTAGACCTTCACTGCTGCTCCGCGAGCACGACGATCGGCTTCACGCCGGCGCCGCGGCGTTCGTAGACGGCCAGCAGCTGCTCGGCGTCGTCGACGACTGCGAACGGCCCGGCGCCCGCGTCCTCGGGAACCAGCGCGCGGCTCGCGAACGTCGCGCCGTGCGCGACCGCGCGCACCTCGTCACCGTGCACGACGATCGTTTCGAGATCACGCATCGCGGCGCGCGGAGTGACCACGTAGGCCGGTGGATCGGCCTCGATCGCTTCGAGAGAATGGGCCTCGTCGACGGCGAACGAACCGACCCGCGTGCGCCGGAGCCCGCCGAGGTGCGCGCAGCCGCCGAGCGCGGCGCCGAGATCGGCGGCGAAGGAGCGCACGTAGGTGCCACTCGAACAGTCCAGCACGATCGAGACCTCGGGATAGGGGCCGGGGTCGAACGCGATGATCTCGATGCGATTGATCCGCACCGACCGCGGCGCCCGCTCGATCTCCTCGCCGCGACGCGCCAGCTCGTACAGGCGCTGGCCCTTGACCTTGATCGCGGAGACCATCGGCGGGATCTGCTGCGACTCACCGAGGAAGCCACGCGACGCCTGTTCCACCTGCGCGCGCGTCAGCGGCATCTCCGCCCGCTCGAGGACCGCGCCGGACGCGTCGAGCGAGTCGGTCGCGATGCCGAACACGACCCGCGCTTCGTAGGTCTTCGTCGTCTCCTGCAGGAACCGCAACAACCGCGTGACACGACCCAACCCGACGAGCAGCACACCGGTCGCGTCGGGATCGAGCGTGCCGGCGTGCCCGACCCGCCGCTGCCCGTAGAACCGGCGCAGTTTCCCGACGACGTCGTGCGACGTCCACCCGGCCGGCTTGTCCACGATCACGAGACCATCGGTGGGGACCACGCGCCCGTTGGTGGGTTCCGTCACGACGGCGCGCTCGTCAGAGATGCGCGAGGATCTTGCGCACCACCGCGTCGGCCGGGTCTTCGCTCGTGAAGCCGGCCGCAAACCGGTGGCCGCCCCCGCCTTGGTACTCGGCGATCCGACAGACGTCGACGTCACCGACCGAACGCAGGCTGACGCGCCAGCCGCCATCGGGGCCTTCCTTCAGCACGCACGCGACATCGGCCTCTCGGGTGCGGCGCACGACGTCGATGAGGCCCTCGACCTCCTCGAACGACACGCCGTAGCGCGCGAGGTCGGCCTGCGTGACCTTCGCCCACACGAACTGCTTCTCCGGAACCAACACCGCATCCGCGAGGACCGAGGCGAGCAGCTGCAGATACGCGAACCGGTGCTCCTCGAACAGCGTGCGACACAACCGCGCGATCGGCAGCTCGAACGAGGCGAGCTCCCGGGCGAGGTCGAAGACCTCCGGCGTCGTCGACTCGTACTGGAATCGGCCGGTGTCGCAAACGAGCGCGGCGTAGAGACAGATCGCGGCGTCGCGGGTGAGTGGCATGCCCATGCGGGCGACCAACCGCCGCACCAGCGTGCCGCTCGCGGCGGCGCGCGGATCGATGACGTTGATCGATCCGTACTGCTGGTTCGAGAGGTGGTGATCGATGACAATGAGCTCGGAGGCCGCTTTCGCGTTCCGCTCGAGGTCGCCGAGCCGGTCGAGGGAACCCGAGTCGAAGGTGATCATCACTTCGGGTTCGGTCGGGAAGCGCTCGGGTGGGGTCAGCAGATCGAGGCCCGGCAGCTCCCGGTAATGCGGCGCCACGACAAACGGCTCGGAGTATGACGCCACGGAGTCGCGGCCGGCCGCGCGCAGCACGTGGTGCAGTGCGAGCATCGACCCGAGCGCGTCGCCGTCCGGGCTCATGTGACACGCGAGCGCGACTTGCTGCGCCCGCAGGATTGCATCGGCCGCGCGCGTCAGCGCGTCGTCGACGTTAAGCATCGTTCCCCGCGGTCATTCGATCTCGTCCTTGTCGAGCGCGACGTCGCCGCGCAGGATCTCTTCGATGCGCTGCCCCGAGAGGATGCCGGGGTCGGCCTCGAACACGAGCGCCGGCACCTGGCGGATGCGCAATTGCTTTCCCACAACGCTACGCAGGTGTGGCCCGGCCGCGCGCAACCCGGCGAGGGCGGCATCCGCGATGTTGCCGGTGGTGTCGGTGGTCTCGGCGCCGAGCGTCGAGAAGAAGACCTTGGCGCGCGACAGGTCGCGCGTCACGTCCACACCCGTGATCGTGACCAGCTCCAGGCGCGGATCCGAGAGCCGCTCCAGTTCCTCGGCGAGCACCTCGAGCAGCGACTCGTTCAGACGGGCGGTGCGCGGGTACTTGCGGGGCGAGGTCACGCTTGGTCCAGCCAGTTCGTCTCGGTGTCGAGGAGCTCCACATCTGGAGCCGCGGCGACGAAACGCTCGACCGAGTCGAGCACCTCCTGCAGATGCGATGGCGATCCGTCCACCAGCGCCACCCCGATCGCGGCGCGCTGCCATGTGTCCTGATGACCGACTTCGGCAACCGAGACCTTGAACCGGTGCCGGAGCCCGTCGACGATCGGACGGATCGCGGCGCGCTTCGACTTCAACGACCGACTCTCGGGGACGTGGAGCTCAAAACACACCGCGGCCGCGTGCACGAATATCGGTCCCTCGCTCCCGCCTGCGTGAACTACACGCGGGCGATTTCGCGGTCTTCGTAGGTCTCGATGACGTCGCCCGCCTTGAGGTCCTGGTAGTTGTCGAGCCCGATTCCGCACTCGAACCCGTCCCGAACCTCTCGGACGTCGTCCTTGAACCGTCGCAGCGACGAGATCGCGCCCTTCCAGATGATCGTGCCGTCCCGGAGGAACCGGACCTTCGACCCGCGGGTGATCACACCGCTCGTGACGAAGCAACCGGCAACCCGGCCGACACGGGGCACGCTGAACACTTCGCGCACCTCGGCGTCGCCGGTGACCACCTCTTCGAACTCCGGCTTGAGCAGACCGACGAGCGCGTTGTTGACGTCCTCGAGGACGTTGTAGATGACCTCGTACAGACGCAACTCGACGCTCTCGCGCTCCGCGAGCTCCACGCGCGTTCCGATCGGGACGCACGTTGAAACCGATGACCGTCGCGTTCGAGACGACCGCGAGGTTGATGTCGGACTCGCTGATCCCGCCCACACCGCGATGCACGAACGACAAACGCACTTCGTCGTGGTCCGCGTCGAGCTTGCGCAGCGCGTCGGTGAGCGCTTCGAGCGAACCTTGCGTGTCGGACTTCACGATCAAATTGAGCGTCGCGACCTCGCCGCGCTGCACCATCGCGAACACGTCCTCGAGGCGGGCGCCGCCCGAGAGCATCATCGTGCTGCGCTGCGCCGCGGTCTTGCGCCGGTGCGCGCGGGCCTCGGCGACCGTGCGGGCGATCTTGTCGCTCGGCGCGACCCGGAGCTCGTCGCCCGCGAGGGGCACGTCGTCCAGGCCGAGCACCTCGACCGGTACCGACGGGCCGGCCACTTTGACCTGCTCGCCGCGCTCGTCGAACATCGCACGGACGCGTCCCCAAGCCTGCCCGGCGACGACGGTGTCACCGACGTGCAGCGAACCTTCTTCGATGAGTGCCGTGACGACGGGACCGCGTCCCGGGTCCAGGTTGGACTCGAGCACGTACGCCTTCGCCGGCTTGTTCGGGTTGGCGACGAGGTCCTCGGCGATCTCGGCGTCCGAGACGAGCAGCAGCGAATCGAGCAGCTCCTCGACGCCGACCCCAGTGGGCGCGGCGACGTCGAGCACGATCGTCTGGCCACCCCACTCCTCCGGCACGAGCTCCTGCTCCGTGAGCTGCTGACGAACGCGGGTCGGGTCGGCGTCCTCGCGGTCGGTCTTCGTCACCGCGACGACGATCGGCACATCGGCCGCGCGCGCGTGCGCGATCGCTTCCACGGTCTGCGGCATCACACCGTCGTCGGCGGCGACCACGAGGATCGCGATGTCGGTGACCTGCGCGCCGCGCGAACGCATCGCGGTGAACGCTTCGTGACCGGGCGTGTCGATGAACGTGATGCGCCGATCACCGCGATCGACTTGGTACGCGCCGATCGCCTGGGTGATGCCACCGGCTTCGCCCGCGACGACGTTCGCGTGACGAATCGTGTCGAGCAGCGTGGTCTTGCCGTGGTCGACGTGACCCATCACGGTGATGACCGGCGGGCGCGGTTCGAGCAGCGCGTCGTCCTCGTCGTCGTCATCGTCGCCGGCGAGCAACGCGAGCAGCTCGATCTCCTGCTCTGAACCGGGCTCGACCAACAGCACCTGCGCGCCGAGAGTCTCCGCGATCAGTTCGATCATCTCGTCTGCGAGCGACGCGGTGGCCGTGACCATCTCGCCCGCCTCGAACAGGAGGCGCACGAGGTCGGCCGGTGTGCGGTTGAGGCGGGGCGCGAGCTCCTGGATCGTGGCGCCACGCGGCACGACGATCTCCCCTTCGGGGACCGGCGTGTCTGCGGGCGAGAGTCGCTGCGCCGCCGGTTCGAGCTCTTCGCGGTCGCGACGACGCTTCTTGCGCCGACGCTGCGGCGGGCCGCCCGGGCGACCCCGGCCGCCGAAGCCGCCCGGACCGCCACCAGGACCACCGCCGGGGCCGCCACCAGGACCACCACGGCCGCGACCGGGCGCGCCGGTGCGCGCGCCACCGGGTCCGCCGGCGTAGCCGCCGGGGGCGCCGCCACCACCAGGACCACCGGATCCGCCACGCGGTCCGCCGAAGCCACCACCGCCACCGCCACGTGGCCCAGCACCGCCGCCGCCGGGACGCGGTGAACCACCGCGCGGCGCGCCGCCGATCGGGCCACGCGGGGGCGGCGGAGGAACGCGGGCGCCGGGCGGGGGCGGGACGGGCTTGCCGCTCTGCGAGACCGGAGGCCGCGGCGGCGCGCCGCGGCCGAGATCCGGTGCGGGAGGCGCGGCGGCCGGGGCCGGGGCCACCGATGCGGCGGCCGGGCGTTCGATGTCGCGTACCGGTCGGTCGGCAACCGGCGCGGGCGCCGGGCTCGGGGCGGGCATCGGGGGACGAGCGACCTCGGGCTCGGCCGGACGCGTGGGCGCGGCGGCCGGCGCGGGCGCCGGCGTGGAACGGACGACCCGGGCCGCGCTGCGCACGACGGCCGGCCGGGCGGGCTCCACCGAGGGACCGCCGGGGGGACCTTCGGGCGACTCGGCCGAAGGTTCGGGCGCGGTCGCGACCGGTGCCGGCGCGGGCGCGGGTTCCGGAACCGGCTCGGGTTCGGGCTCCGGCTCGGGCTTCTCCTGCTTCAGTCCCCGGGTGTCGGCCAGGCGCCGGACGCGATCGGCCGAGGGTTCGTCGATGCTCGAGGAGTGGCTCTTCACGCCGATCTTGAGCTCGGTCGCGAGCTCCATCACGACGTGGTTGTCGACGCCCAGCTCCCGTGCGAGCTCGTAGACCCTGATCTTCTTCGTGGCCAAACCCAGTCCGTTCCTGTGTGTATTAGAGAACCAGTGTCGCGCGCAGGCGGGTGATCTCGTTGCTCGTCACCTGGCGGCGCAGCGCCCGGGCGAGCGCACCGCGGTGCGCAGCGGTCTCGAAGCACTCCGGCGAGCAAACCCACGCGCCCCGTCCGGGTTGCGCCGGGCCGAGCGCCACGGTGCCGTCCTTGGCCGCCGCGATCCGCCACCAGTCGGTCGGTTCCGCCGTGCGGCGGCAGCCGACGCAGGTGCGCGCGCGGCGGCGCGCTTCGCTCAGCGTTCCTCTCCGGTGGCGGGGGCCACCTCGTCACTTGCCATCGCTTCCGTTCCATCGGCACCGGCGCCGTCGGCGGCGACGAGCTCGTCGGCGAGCTCCTCGAGCACGTCTTCGCGCACGTCCAACGGCTCGGCATCCGGTGTTTCGGAGTCGGGGTCGGCGTCGGCCGCGATCTCGTCGGCGGCGGCATCCGCGTCCGACGCGTCGACGTGCATCGCACCTTCTTCGGGTGACTCCGGATCCGGCGTGATGCCGGTGTCGGTGCCACCGGGGTCGAGCGATCCGTAGCCGGCTTCTTCAGCCGAGATGGCTTCGCCACCCTCGGCGGGCTGCCACATCAGCTTGCCGTCGGCCGCTTCGACCCACTCGCCTTCCGCGTAACCGCCGCCGGCTTCTTCCTCTGCGAGTTGGGTCTCGCTCTTGATGTCGACGCGCCAGCCCGTGAGGCGCGCCGCGAGGCGCGCGTTCTGACCTTCCTTGCCGATCGCGAGCGAGAGCTGGAAGTCGGGGACGATGACCTCGGCGATGCCGGTGTCCTCGTGGATGCGCACCTCGCGGACCTTCGCGGGCGCGAGCGCGCGCATCACGAAGTCGGGCGCGTCGTCGCTGTAAGGAACGATGTCGACCTTCTCGCCGCGCAGCTCGTTCACGACTTGCCGGACGCGCATGCCGCGCGCGCCGACGCACGCGCCGACCGGGTCGACGTTCTGGTCGTTCGACGCGACCGCGAGCTTGGTGCGGTGCCCGGGCTCACGCGCGACGGCGCGGATCTCGACCACACCGTCGACGAGCTCGGGGACCTCGAGCTCGAAGAGGCGCTTCACCAGGCCCGGATGCGTGCGGGACACCACGATCTGCGGGCCCTTGGCGGTCTTGCGCACCTCCACGATGTACGCCTTCATGCGAGAACCGTGGTCGTAGCGATCGCCGGGAACCTGCTCAGCTTGTGGGAGCAGGGCTTCGACCCGGCCGAGGTCGAGCAGCGTGTAGCGCGCGTCCGTCTGCTGGATGATGCCGGTGACGATGTCGCCTTCGCGCCCGGCGTACTCCTCGTACTTCATCTCCCGCTCGGCTTCGCGAATGCGTTGCAGGATCACTTGCTTCGCGGTCTGCGCGGCGATGCGGCCGAAGTCGGCGGGCGTGTCGTCCCACTCGCGCACGACGTTGCCGTCTTCGTCGAGCTCCTGCGCGATCACGCGGATCTCGCCGGTCTCGACGTCGATCTCGACGAGCGCTTCTTCGGCGGCTTCCGGCATGCGCTTGTACGCGGTGACGAGTGCGTTCGCCAACGCCTCGAGCATGATCTCTTCGGAAATCCCCTTCTCGACCGCGAGCGCCGACAGCGCCTCGAGCATCTCCGGATTCTTCATGCCTTCTCCTTCGCGCGCCCGCGCGTCTTCGTCGTCGTCTTACCGCCGGGCCGCGGCTCGGGGCCCCACTCGAACACGGTGCGCGCTTTGGTGATCGAGTCGTACGCGATTTCTTCGCGCGCACCGTCGATCTCGACGACGCAGACGAGCTCGTCCGCGTCGACCAAGGTGCCGCGCCGTCGCTGGGGACCGCTGTCGGTGTGGGAACTGATGGTGACCGTCTCGCCGATCGCGTCGGCGAAGTGCTCGGGGCGGCGCAACGGGCGTTCGAGCCCGGGGCTGCTCACCTCGAGCAGGAACGGCCCGTTGATCGCGCTCGACGTGTCGAGCGCGGCCGAGACGGCTTGGGTCGCGGCCGTGATCGCGTCCAGGTCGACCCCGCCGGCGCGGTCGATCAACACCCGCAGGGTGCGCCCTCGGCCGGACCCGGAGAGCTCGAGGTCGTAGAGGTGGCATCCGAGCGCGTCGACGAGCGGGAGCACGAGGTCCCGGATCTCGTCTGCTGCACGGCTGACCGTCACGATTCCCTCACGAAAAGCTCACAAGAAAAAACGTGGGCCAGGGCCCACGTTTGATGTCCCCGAGCAGGGACGGCGGATGGAACAGGCCGATCTTACCGCATCGGGCGCATGCAGTTCAGCCGCAAAATCGGAGGAATCGCCCAGTGACCCGGGGCGGCGGAGCGCCCGCCGCGCCTAGACGATCCGGCGATCACTCGCCCACCGCGCAAGCTGGTGGCGGGTCGAGAGCTGGAGCTTGCGCAGCACCGACGACACGTGGGTCTCGACGGTCTTGACCGAGATGGCGAGGTCGCGTGCGATCTCTTTGTACGTGTACCCGCGTGCGATCAACCGCAGCACCTCGTGCTCCCGCGCGGTGAGCAGTTCGAGCTCAGGGTCCGCCGCCGTCGGCGGCACGCCGGCGAACGCATCGAGCACGAAGCCCGCCAATCGGGGCGAGAACACCGCGTCGCCTTCGGCCACGCGTGCGATCGCGTCCCTGAGATCGGCGGGCGCGATCGTCTTGGTGACGTAGCCCCGTGCGCCGGCCCTGATCGTCGCGATGACGTCACCCGGCGCGTCGCTCACCGAGAGGGCCAGGAACCGCACCTGCGGATCCGACGCCAACACCTCGCGGATCACCCGGGCGCCGCCCCCGGCGGGCATGTGAACGTCGACGAGAACGACATCCGGGCGTCGCTCCCGGATCAGCTCGATCGCCGCGTCGACGTCCGAGGCGGCACCGACGACGTCGACGTCGGCACCGAGCTCGGCGCGCACGCCGGAGAGGAACAGCTCGTGATCGTCGACGAGGAACACGCGGTGCGGCAGCGTCAGGCATCGGTGACCTCCCGCCGCGGCATCGAGAGTTCGAGCTCGCAGCCGAGCCCGGGCGCGGTGTGGACGTGCGCGACACCCCCGTTGCGCGACAACCGGCCGACCACCGACGCCGCGATCCCACCTCGATCGTGCGCGACCGCGTCCGGATCGAAGCCGCGGCCGCGATCGCGCACGTACACGACCGCGTCGCGGTCACCCACTTCGAGGAACACCGACACCTCCGGCGCGCCCGAGTGCCGAGCCGCGTTCACCATCCCCTCTTTGGCCGCGAGCACCAACGGTTCGAGGCCGGCGAGCGGGCAATCGCGCACGCGCACGACCTCGATGGGGACGCCGTAGTCGCGCTCCACGAGCGCGGCCGCGTCTTCGAGCGCGGCACCGACCGATACGTCGCCACTCCCGCCCTCGCTCGCGTTCGCTCCACTCGCCGGATCGTCACCCTGCAACAGCCACGCGCGCAGCTCGCGTTCCTGCATGCGCGCCAGTCGCACGACCTCGCGCGGATCGTCCGCGCGCCGTTGCACGAGTGCGAGCGTCTGCAGCACCGAGTCGTGGAGGTGCGCGGCGACATCGGCGCGCTCGTCGGAACGGATGCGGTCCCGGCGCTCCTCCACCAGCGCCGCCGCGAGCCGCCACAGGCCGGGGCCGGCCACGAGCGCGAGCCCGGCGATCACGACGACGGCGGCCGAGAGCCCGGCGCGGAGCGCGGACCACGAACCGGAGGTCGCGACGAGGACGGCGATGCCACCCGCGACGAGCAGCCCGCCCACCGCCACTCGTGCGTACGCGCCGCGCCTCGTGCCGACGAGCACGACGACCGCCTGCGCGGCCGCGGGCGGCAGCCGGTCGAGCGCGGGCCACGACGGTTCGGTGCGCTCGTCACCGCGGAGCGGCTGCATCCAGAGCATCGCGAGCCCGAGCGCGGCCGCTGCGAGCGGCCAGACGATCGCGTCGCCGAACCACGCCCCGCTCGCGCGGGCGAGCAGGAGGACGCCCAGCACCACCGCGCCCAGCGCCGCGGCCTGGACGGGATCGGGCGCCCGGCGCGGCGCCGGCTCCGGATCGGGCGGCGGCGCCATCAGCAGCCACGCCACGCCGTAGAGGACGAACCCGAGGCCGCCCGCGAGGGCGAGGACGATGAACGCGAGCCGCAGCAGGTTCGCGTCGATGCCGAGGTACGCGCCGAGACCCGAAGCGACGCCGGCGACGACGTGGCCGTCGTCACGGCGCGGCACGCGTCGCGGAGCGGAGATCGGCATGGCCCATGTTCGCGCCGGCCGTGCCCTCCCCGGCCGGTGCGACATGGCTCACCCCGAGGGGACATCCCCGATGGCGCCCGGGCGCGCGACGGCGCACGATCGCCGCATGGACCCGTCCGCCCCGCCGACCGAACCTGCCTCCCCGCCACCCGCCCAGGCCCCCGGCCCGCCCCCGTCGCCGCCACCGCCTCCGCCGCGTTCGTTCCACAACCTCCGGCGGAGCCGGCGCGATCGCATGCTCGGCGGCGTCGCCGCGGGGATCGCGCGCACGTACGGCTGGGACGTCACACTCGTGCGCCTCGCGTTCGTCGTGGCCGCGCTCGTCGGCGTGGGCGTCCCCGCGTACGTCGTCGCGTGGATCGTGATCCCGCCCGATCCCGACGACGGAACCGAAGTCGAACCGCGCGAGCGGGGCGCGCTCATCGGTCTGGTGCTCCTGGGCATCGGCGTGCTGTGGCTCGGTGGGCGGATCTTCCCGAGCGGCGGCGAACTGGTGCGGCTCGCGTGGCCGCTCGCGCTCGTGGCCGGCGGGATCGCGGTGCTGGTGATGCGATCGGGAGCCGACGATCCCGATGGCACCGACGACCGCGGCCCGAGCAGCAGCGGACCCGAGCGCATCGATCCAGACGACCGCGCGGATGCGGGCGAGCCCGCGACCGCGTCGCCGCCGGCACCCGAGTTCGGTCCTCCGGCGCCGCCCGCGCCCCCGACGTCGAGTGCGTGGACGCAACCGCGACCGTGGCCGGGCGGTGCCGTCGCGGCGCCGCCCCGGCCCGCGAAGGCACCGCGTCCACCGATGCCCCGACGTGAGAAGGCGCCGCATCCCTCACCGTGGCTCGCACCGCTGACGGTGAGCGTGCTCGTGCTCGGCGCGGGGCTCGCGGCACTGCTCGACACGATCGGCGTGCTCGATGTCGACATCGAAGTCGCGGGCGCGATCGGGCTCGGCGTCGTCGCCGCGACACTCATCCTCTCCGCCTGGTACGGGCGCGCAGTGGGCCTCGTGTCGCTCGCAGTGCTCCTGACGCTCGTGTGCGGCGTCGCCGCGATCGTCGACACGCCGTTCAAGGGCGGGGTCGGAGACCGCTCGTTCGTCCCCGTCAGCGCGCGCGAGCTCGAGCCGGAGTACCGGCTGGCGATCGGCAGCCTGCGCCTCGACCTCCGGGCGGTGCCGCTGCGGGCGGGGACGACGACAGTGACCGCGTCGGTGGCCGTCGGTGAGCTCCACGTGATCGTTCCGACCGACGTCTCGGTCGACGTGCACGCCGAAGCCGGGGTTGGTCAGGTCGACGTGTTCGGCATGTCCTCGAGCGGCTTCTCGGCCGAGCGGACCGACGCGGTTCGCGTCGCCGGCACACGCACACTGCGCCTCGAGCTCCGAACCGGTGCCGGCCACCTGATGGTGGAACGGAGCGCGTCATGACACGCGCATCGCCTCGACGTGTTCGCGCTGTGCTCGGGCGTGCTCTTCATGGCGCTCGCGATCGGCTTCCTGCTCGACGGGCTCGACGTGTGGAACGCGCACGCGCTCGTGGATCGGGCCGGTGCTGCTTGATCGTGTTCGGTCTCGCGGGCGTGCTCACGACCGTGGGGCGCCACACTCGGAGCCGGTCCCAGGACGCGTCGCCGCCCGCGCCGACGGAAGCGGGCGCGGGCACCGAACGCTGATCCGGCGCGCCACTCGGTCGGCGTCTGCGACACTTGTGGTCGGGACGAGGCGTCCCGACGGCCGGTTGCTCGGAACTCCAGGGCAGGGAGATGCGTTCTCCCTCGGGTGGAGCCGTCACCGAGCGGCACGCGCGACCGGTGGCGAAGCGGCGGGCAGAGAAATGCACACAATCGAACGGGCGAAGGAGGGGCGGCGCGTGACCGTCCGCGGCCGCCGGACGCGGCGGCGCTGGTCGTGGCGTACCCGCATCCTCGTGGGGCTGGGCGTCGCCCTCGTCGTCGTGTGGCTCGCGTTCGCCGCGCTCCAGCTCGCGAAGGCCCGCCAAGAGGCGGTCACGGGGATCAACGGGCTGGAGTCGTTGCGCACGTCGATGACCGTCGAATCCGTGAACCGCGGCACTGACCTCGCCGGGCTGCGGCAGGCGAACGCGCACTTCCGCGCCGCCAATGACCGCACCCGATCGCCCGCGCTCGCGCCGCTGCGCCTCCTGCCGGTGGTCGGGCGCCAGATCCGCTCGGTCGACGCGCTGACCGCCGCCGCGTCCGATGTCACGACGATCGCCGAGCACCGGCTCTCCGAGGCGCGCGATCTTCTCGCGTCCGCGCCCGTCGAACCGCCCGAACGGGTCACGTTCGTGCGCGCCATCGGGCGGCTCGGGCGGGACGCGGATGCCGAGCTCGCGGACATCCACCTCGGGCCGTCCAACGGGCTCGTCGGGCCGCTGGCCCACGCGCGCGACCGCTTCGTGAACGAGCTCGCGTCGCTACGCACCTCGGCGGTGCACATCAGCCAGAGCAGCGACGCGGTCGCTCAACTGTTGCAAGGTCCGCGCAACTACCTCCTGCTCGCCGCGAACAACTCCGAGATGCGAGTCGGTTCCGGAGCGTTCCTGAGCGTCGGCGTCCTGTCGACCGCCGAAGGCGCGTTGCACCTCGGGCCGGTGCAGTCGATCGTCAACTTCGATCTGCCGGTTGCGCAGGTGCCGCTGACGGGCGACCTCGCGGACCGGTGGGGTTGGCTCGAGCCGAACCGGGAGTGGCGCAACCTCGCGTTCGTCGCCCCGGTTCGACGCCAACGCGCAGCTCGCGGCGCAGATGTGGAAGGCCTCGACCGGTCAGGAGGTCGACGGGGTCATGGCGATCGACATCGAAGCGCTCCGCGCGATGCTCACCGCGACCGGCCCGGTCGTGGTCGACGGCAACCAGATCGATGCCACCAACGTCGTCAACGACGTGATGCTCCAGCAGTACGTGCGGCTCGCGCCGAACCACGACGAGGCCCAGCGCCGCGAGGAGCTGAGCCTCATCGCCTCGGCAGTCGTCGAGAAGCTCCAGAGCGGCAACTGGGATCCGGAGCGGCTGGCGTCCGAGCTCGTCAACGCCGCGTCCGGCCGGCACATCCTGCTCTGGTCCGCGCATGCCGACGAGCAAGCGGGGTGGAGCGCGGTGCAGGTCGCGGGCACGTTGAAGCCGAACTCGATGCTCTTGGGCCTGCACAACCGCGGCGGGAACAAGCTCGACCAGTTCCTCGACGTGAACGCCAGCGTCCTCACACGCGGGGACGGGGACGGGACGCGAGTGACCGTGACCGTGCGTCTCCACAACGTGGCCCCGACGGACCTGCCCAAGAAGGTGACGGGCCCGTACGGGGGTGCGGCCGACGGGGCGGAAGGGCGCTACCAGGGGCTGCTCGTGATGCAATTGCCGGGCGACGCGGGGAACGCCGCGATCGAAGGCGCCGACCAGCTCGTGGCCGCCGGCCCGGACGGCGACAATCAGGTTGTCGCCGCCTACGTGCAGCTCGACCGGGACGCCGTCGTGCAGCGGACGATCAGCTTCGTGCTCCCGGCTCGGGACCGCGAGCTCCGGATCGAACCGTCCGCCCGCATCCCCGGCGTCGGATGGTCCTATGCCGGTGCGCAGTGGGTCGACAAAAAACCACGGATCGTCACATGGTGACGACCAAACGTGCGCTATAGTGCGACAAAGTCCCTGGAACTGGTCAGCGCCCCGCCGACCCCCTCACGCTCTGTGATCGGGAGGCGGGGGACCCACCAGGACCTGGGGCAGACGGGCGAAGGCAATCGGGCGGCCTACGGGCAGGGAAGGCAGGCAATCATGCGGGGCAACACCGCAACGCGGCAGGATGCGCGCGGGCTTGGTGCTGATGGGAGGCGCCGCGCTCGGTGCTCGTTGCGCCTTCGATCGCGTCGGCGCAGCAAACCGAACCGTACGGGGGTGGCAGCACGGTCGTCGTTTCCCCGACGACCATCGACCCGGGGACCACGCACGTCGCCGCCGAACCGACGGACCACTCCGACTCCTCGTTACCCTTCACCGGTGGTGACGTTGCCGGGCTCGCAGCCATCGGCGCCGGCGCCGTGGGCATCGGTCTCGTCACGAGCCGGGTCCGCCGCCGTCAGCGCGCCTGACTTCCCGCGCCCCGAGTTCCGGGGCGCGGGGTTGAACGACCGGCGCGTGCGACTGTGAGCACGGTCGGCGCGCTGGTTCGCGCCCTCGACGACCGCGCGGCGCGCATCGCGGTCATCGGTCAGGGTTACGTCGGCCTGCCCGTTGCGATGCGCGCGTCGGAACAGGGGTTCCCGGTCCTCGGTTTCGATCTGGCCGGGGCCCGGATCGAGCACCTACGCCAGGCGCGCTCGTACGTCGAGGATGTCAGCGACGATCGGCTGCGCGGCGCGCTGGCGCGGGGATATCTCCCGACGGCGGATCCCGACGACCTCGCCGGCTTCGACGTCGCGGTCATCACGGTCCCGACACCCCTGCGCGACGGAGCGCCGGACCTCTCCTTCATCGAGTCGGCGGCAGAGATCTTGGTGCCGTGGCTCCGGCCGGGCGTGCTCGTCGTCCTCGAGTCGACGACGTACCCCGGTACCACCGAAGAGCTGCTCCGGCCGATCCTCGAACGGGGCGGGCTCCAGGGCGGCGCCGACTTCTTCGTCGGATACTCGCCGGAACGGATCGACCCCGGCAACGAGCAGTGGACGTTCGTCAACACGCCCAAGGTGGTGTCCGGCATCGATCCGGCATCCCTCGATGCCGTTGCTGCCTTCTACGGCGCCCTCGTCGACAAGGTGGTTCCCGTCGCGACCACCGCCGAGGCCGAATTGGTGAAGCTGCTCGAGAACACGTTCCGGCACGTCAACATCGCGCTCGTCAACGAGCTCGCGATGTTCGCACGTGACCTCGATGTCGACATCTGGTCCGCGATCGACGCCGCCGCGACGAAGCCGTTCGGGTTCATGCGGTTCACGCCCGGTCCCGGTGTCGGCGGTCATTGCCTCCCGATCGACCCGTCGTATCTCGCGTGGCGCGTCGAACGCCGGCTCGGTCAGAGCTTCCGGTTCGTCGAGTTGGCGAACGATGTCAACAGCCACATGCCGGACTACGTCGTCAGCCGCGTCGCGTCGCTGTTGAACGAACAGGAGCGCGCGGTCAAAGGATCGCGCGTCCTGCTCCTCGGGCTCGCGTACAAACGATCGACATCCGACTGGCGCACGTCGCCGTCCATGGAGATCGCGGAGCGACTCGTCGAGCAGGGTGCGCACGTGCGCGCGCACGATCCACTTGTCCCCGAGGACGCGGCGTTCGGTCTGCCCATCACACGTGTCGCGTGCACCGACGACGAGCTCGACCACGCCGACCTGGTCGTGCTGCTGGTCGACCACCCCGACCTCCCGTACGACGCGATCTGTGATCGCGCCCGACTCGTGCTCGACACCAAGGGCATCTTGCGCGGTCGATCGTTCCGCGGCGAAGTGCTCTAGCGCGCCCTCACGCCCGGCCGCGATCGAGCACCTTGAGCGGCTTCGTGATCCGCAAGGCGCGCGCGAGCGACGGTGGCGCATCCGGTGCCGGCCCCGCCCATGCCTTCCGGCGGATGACGCCGTACAGGTTGAGCCCGAGCTCCGCGCACGCGTCGCGCACCGCGGAACGCACGTCCTCGTAGCTGCCGTAGTCGTCGAAGCAGACAACGCCCTTCGGGGTGAGCAGCGACGCGAAGTTGCGAGCATCGCTCATGACCGCGTCGTAGGAGTGCCAGCCGTCGACGAACACGAAGTCGATCTTCCGGCCGTCCCACTCCTTCGCGGCGTCGTCCGACATCATCACCCGCTCGTCGAGCAGATCGCGGATGCCGGCGCCCGCGGTGTAGACCCGGAACAGGTCGAGCGTCGGGATCGTGTCGACACCCAACCCGTCGAGGTTCTGCCGGTCACCGGTGTGCGGGTCGATCGCGACGAGCTCAGGATCCGTGCCGAACTGCTTGAGCGCGAGCCCGATGAGGCATGTGCTGCGGCCAAGATACGAACCGATCTCGACGACGGTATGCGGCCGCAGATCGGCGATCACGCCCCAGAACGTCGCCGCGCTCACCTCGTCGAACCACCCCGGGACCTTCTGCGCGGTCGCCCACCCTTCTGCGAAGCCGTGCGCCTTGCGCACCGCCGCATCTCGCGTCAGCACTCCGAGAGAACTCGAAGCTGCTTCACGAATCGCATCGCCCAACGACATGGTTCCTCCCAGTGACCCCGCGAGTATCGCCGAACCGTCGCACTTCTCGAGAACAGCGCGGCCCTGGGAGGCGGTCGCGGCAAGGGAACCGGTCACACTGCGCGACACTGCGGCGATGCGGGCACACTCTTCGCACACCCGAGGCACGGGTATCCGGATCGGCGCCGCCGCCCTCATGTGCGCCGCGATTCTCACCGCGTGCGGGTCCGGGGGAGGCGAAGACGCGAAGGCCGCGCCCGCGCCGAAGACGACGACCACCACCACGATCCCGCGCGCGACCGACCTCGTGACGGCCGCGTGCAACGGAACGCTCACCGCCCACGATGCCGGCCAGATCACGCCGGAACCGATGAAAGAGCTCTCCGGGCTCGTCGCGAGTCGCCGCCAGCCCGGCGTGCTCTGGGCGGTGAACGACTCCGGCGACATCGCGCGCATCTACGCCGTCGGAACGGACGGCACGTACCTCGGTTCGTACGTCCTCGGCGATGTGACCGCGACCGACTGGGAGGACATCGCGATCGGCCCGGGTCCCGAGCCCGGCACCGACTCCCTGCCCGCCACCGACTCCCTGCCCGCCACCGACTCCCTGTACGTCGGCGACATCGGTGACAACGCGAACGCGGGAGTCGGAGCGCGCACCCAGATCAGCGTGCTGCGCTTTCCTGAACCTCGCATCGACCGCACGGCGCCGGCGGTGGACGACCAGCCGCTCACGGGTGTCGAGACCTTCCCGCTGACCTATCCGGACCGACCCCGTGACATCGAGACGCTGCTGGTCGATCCGATCTCGGGCGAGGTGGTGCTCGTCCACAAGTCGTGGTCGGGCACTGGCGAGGCCGTCGTATACCAAGCGCCGCTCGCGACACCCGGGGTCGCCGGGTCACTGGTCGAGGTCGGGAAACTCGCGCTCGCGCCGGGCGAGCAGGTCACGAGCGGCGACGTCGCCCCCGCCGGCGATGCCATCGCGCTGCGGACCTACACGCAGGTGCTGCTCTTCCGCCGCGCCGCCGGCTCGCCCGTCGAGACGGCGCTCGCCGCGCCACCCTGCGCGCGACCCGGTCCCGACGAGAAGCAAGGCGAGTCGGTCACGTTCAGCGCGGACGCAGGGTCCCTCTACACCGTGAGCGAAGGCGAGAAACCCATGCTCCACCGGTTCGATGGCGCCGGGTGAGAAGAAATCCGGACCCTTGAGCTAGCGGACCCGTCGCCACGCAGAGTAAGGTTCTCCGGGTTAGGGCGGAATGCGGGGAAGCGTGGTCGGGCGGAGCCCGGCCACCACGGGCAACGGAGCGGGCGTGAAGACTCTTCATACGCGTCGTCAGACGCGTCTCTCGAAATTCTTGGTGGCAATTCTCGTTGTCGCCGGCGCCAACCTCGGTCTGTTGGGCGTGGCGGCCGGACCCGGCCGAGTGCCACGGTCGCTGTTCTCACAGCATCCCATCGCGGGCTGGAGCACCAACGGACCGGTGCACGCGGTGAAGATCGTCGGCGACATCGTCTACGTCGGTGGTGACTTCAGCCAGGTGCGCGGCCCGGGCGGCTCACCGGTGGTCGCCCGCACCAACCTGTTCGCGATCAACCGCAACACCGGGCGCGATGATCCCGGGCTTCGTCGCGTTCACGAACGGCATCGTGCGCGCGATCGAGTCCGACGGCACGACGTGTACGTCGGCGGCGGCTTCACCACGGTCAACAACACGGCCCGACGCTTCATCGTCGTCACTCGACCCGGTCACCGGCGCGCTGCGAGCGTTCAACCCGAATCCGCAGAGCCAGGTCTACGGCCTCGGCGTCCGCGGCAACTGGTCTCTACCTCGGCGGCGTCTTCAACGCGATCGGCAGCGTCACCGCGCAGCCGTCTCGCCCTCGTCGACAAGACGACCGGCGCGCTCGACCCGACCTTCAACCCGGCGCCCGACGGCGCGGTGCGCACGTTCGCGTTCTCGCCGAACGGCGGCCGCATCTACATCGGCGGCGACTATCTCGAACATCGCCGGGTATCGCGCAGCCCTAGCTCGTCGCGCTCGACCCGGTCACCGGCACCCGGATCCCGGTGCGTCTTCCAGCAGTTCGCAGGGCCCGATGCTCGACCTCGACGTCGACCCGAACGGTTCCACGCGTGTACGCCGCGCTCGGCGGCACACCGGGTGCCGGCAACCGCACGGACGCCTGGGACGCCAACACCGGCGTGCGCCTGTGGCGCAACGAAGCCGACGGTGACAATCAGGCCATCGAGTACACGAACGGCGAGGTCTACTTCGGCTTCCACGAGGGCTTCGGCGGGCAACCCGCTGCGCCACATCCTCGGCGCCGACGCCGTGACCGGCGTCATCGACCCGAACTTCCAGCCGAACGTGAACAGCTTCTGGGGCGTCTGGTCGATCGACGCGGGCAGCGGAACGCTGGCCGTCGGTGGTGAGTTCACGAACTTCGACGGCGTCGCGGTGCAAGGCATCGCGCTGCTGCCGTCGTTGTTCGCCAACGACCACACGCCGCCGAGCGACCCGACGAACCTGATCTCGACCGGCCACACGTCGACGACCGCCAGCCTCTCGTGGGGCGGGTCGACCGACAACACCCAGCTGTCCGGCTACCAGGTGTTCCGTGACGGCACGCAGGTCGGCTTCAGCACGTCGACGAACTTCACCGACGGCAACCTCGACGCCGTCGACCGCGTACACCTACACGGTCCGCGCCGTCGACGCGAACGACAACGTCTCGGCCGCCGAACCGCGCCGGTGAGTGTCACGACATCGCTTGCCGCTCGTCGTCGCCGGTGCTGACTGGCGGTACCTCGACAACGGGACCGATCCCGGGCCCGCGTTCCGCGGCAGCGGCGTTCGACGACTCGGCCTGGGCGAGCGGGAACGCGCAGTTCGGCTACGGCGACGGTGACGAGATCACCACCGTCGGGTTCGGGCCCAACGCCAACACAAGTACGTCACGACGTACTTCCGCCGGAGCTTCAACGTCGCCAACCCGGCGAACGATCACCGGCCTGGTCTGCGCCTGCTGCGTGACGACGGTGCGGTCGTCTACATCAACGGCACCGAAGTCGTCCGGTCCAACATGCCGAACGGCACGATCACGACCAACACGCTTGCACCGGCGAACGTCGACGGCGCGAACGAGACGACGTTCTTCCCGTTCAGCTTCGGGCCGGGCTCGCTCGTCGCCGGCACGAATACCATCGCGGTCGAAGTGCACCAGAACTCCCGCACCAGCTCCGACCTCAGCTTCGACCTCGCGCTCGACGCCGAAGTGAACATCGGCGGCGGCGACACGACGAAGCCGTCGGCGCCTACGGCGCTGACGCTCGGCACGGTGACCGCGAACTCGGTTGCACTGTCGTGGGGTGCATCGACCGACGATCTCGGCGTGGACCACTACACGGTGCTGCGCAACGGGACACCGATCGGCACGACCGACACGACCAGCTTCACCGACAGCACGGCCACCGACGGCCACGCGTACACGTACACGGTGGTCGCGGTGGACGCGGCGAACAACACCTCGGATCCGTCGAACGCGGTAACGGCGAACACACCGGACGTGACCGCACCGTCGCAACCGGGGCCGTTGGTGGCACAGACGCTGACCGACACGGCCGCGGCGATCTCGTGGGTCGCGTCGACGGACAACGTCGGCGTCAACCACTACGACGTCTACCGGGACAACGCGCTCGTCGGCAGCTCGCCCACGGCGTCGTACAACGACTCGGGGCTCACGCAGCAGACCAGCTACACGTACTCGGTCGTGGCCGTCGACGCCGCGAACCTGTCATCGGCACCCTCGGCGCCGTTGACGATCACGACGCCGGCGCCGTCCTCGACCGCCACGCTCGTGGCCGCGGGGTCCGTCTGGCGCTACCTCGACAACGGCACGAATCAGGGCACCGCATGGCGGGCGCAAGGGTTCAACGACTCGACCTGGGCGAGCGGACCGGCGCTGCTCGGATACGGCCACGGCGACGAAGCCACGACGGTCGGGTTCGGCGGCAACGCAAGCCAGAAGTACCTCACCACGTACTTCCGGACCACGTTCAACCTCGCCAACGCCGGGTCGGTGCAGTCGCTGCTGATGCATCTGGTGCGTGACGACGGTGCCGTCGTCTACATCAACGGCACCGAAGTGGCTCGCTCGAACATGCCGGCCGGCACGATCACGTCGGGCACGTTCGCATCGACGAACGTGAATCCGCCGCAGGATCGGCAGTTCTTCGACTTCACGGTCCCGACGAACGTGCTCGTGACCGGCACGAACACGATCGCGGTCGAGGTGCACCAGAACTACCACGCCAGCGGTGACCTGGCGTTCAACCTCGCGCTGATCGCCAACCCCTGATCGCCCCACCCGCCGCGTGTGCCGTCGCGGCAGCGTCGGCACACGCGGGTGGGATGGATCGCCATAATCAGTCGGACATGCGCATGCCTTGAGTACGGTCGAGGGATGCGCATGTCCTCGCTGTTTCTGCGCACGTTGCGCGACGACCCCGCGGATGCGGAGGTCGACAGCCATCGTCTGCTCGTACGCGCCGGCTACATCCGGAAGATCGCGGCCGGGTTCTACTCCTGGTTGCCACTCGGGACGCGGGTGCTGCGGCACGTCGAAGAGATCGTCCGGCAGGAGATGGACCGCGCGGGTGCGCAGGAAACCGTGCTCCCGATCCTCCAACCACTCGAACTGTGGCAACGCTCGGGGCGGGATGCGCTGTACGGGCCGCTCATGTTCCGGCTGCTCGACCGCAAGGAGACCGGCTTCTGCTTGTCACCGACCGCAGAGGAGGTCGTGACCTCGATCGTCGCGCAGGAGTACACGTCCTACCGCGATCTTCCGGTGAACCTGTACCAGGTCAACTGGAAGTACCGGGACGAGCTGCGCCCGCGATTCGGCTTGCTGCGCACGCGCGAGTTCCTGATGAAGGACGCCTATTCGTTCGACGCCGACCTCGATGGTCTGCGCGTGAGCTACCGACAGATGTACGACGCGTACTTCCGCGTCTTCGAACGGTGCGGGCTCACGTTCCGGCCGGTCGAAGCGCAATCCGGCGAGATCGGCGGCGACGTGAACCACGAGTTCATGGCCGTCGCGGCGGTGGGCGAGGACGACTTCGTCTGGTGTCGTTCCTGCGACTACGCCGCGAACGTCGAGGCGGCGCGACGCGGTCGGCAGGACCCCGTGGCGGCGGTGCCGGTCGACGCGCCGC
Source organism: uncultured Actinomycetes bacterium (assembly GCA_963740835.1). Lineage (GTDB taxonomy): Bacteria > Actinomycetota > Acidimicrobiia > IMCC26256 > PALSA-610 > CAVUFH01. Next base: position 281,122 of record CAVUFH010000001.1, read on the forward strand.
CGATGGAGAAGCTGCACACCCCCGACATGCCGGGAATCGCCCCGGTCGCCAAGCACCTCGGCGTCGAGCCTTCGCACCTCTTGAAGTGCATCGCGATCGACGTCGACGGTGCCCTCGGGCTCGCGCTCGTGCCGGGCGACCGCGAGATCAACGAGTACGCGCTCGGCGCCGCGCTCGCACCGAAGTCCGTGCACCTCTACGGCGACGAGGACTTCGACGCGCATCCCGAGCTGCCGAAGGGCTACATCGGTCCACACCACCCCGACGTCAGCGTGATCGTGGCGGACCCCTCGGTGAGTGCGCCGATCGCGTGGGTCACCGGCGCGAACGAAACCGACTCTCACGTTCGCAACGCGGTCCTCGGTCGCGACTTCTCCGTCGACATCTGGGCCGATCTGGTCACGATCGTGTCGGGCGACATCTGCCCGCGCTGCGGGAACCCGCTGTCGGTCGACCGCGGCATCGAGGTCGGCCACGTGTTCCAGCTCGGCACCAAGTACTCCGAAGCGTTGGATGCTCGTTACACGGACGAGAACGGCGAGCAGCACCCGATGCTCATGGGCTGCTACGGCATCGGGATCTCGCGCATCGTCGCCGCCGTCGCCGAAGAGTTCCACGACGACCAGGGGCTGGCGTGGCCGGCTGCGCTCGCGCCCTATGACGTCCATCTGATCGTGCTTCCGGGGCGCGACGAACGCGCCGGCGACGTGGTCGCCGCCGCCGACCGCATCTACGAGGAACTGGAGGACGCCGGCGTCGCGGTGCTCTACGACGACCGCGAAACCCGGCCCGGCGTGAAGTTCGCGGACGCCGACCTCGTCGGCATGCCGGTCCAGATCGTCGTCGGGGCCAAGGGTGTCGCGAAGGGGATCGTCGAACGCAAGCAGCGGGCCACCGGCGATCGGGACGAGATCCCGCTGGATCGCGTCCTCGAGACGCTGCGTCACGACGGAGGCCAACACCGATGACGTTGCCGTTGCATCCGCCGCTCGACCCCATGCTCGCGAAGTTGACGCGGGAGCTGCCCCCGGCGGGGAAGGTCTCCTACGAACCGAAGTGGGACGGCTTCCGCTGCGTCGTGTTCCGCGACGGCGACGAGCTCGATCTGCAGAGCCGCAACAACAAGCCCCTGCTGCGCTACTTCCCGGAGCTGCGCGAGCCATTGCTCGAGCAGTTGCCGGAACGGGTCGTGCTCGACGGCGAGCTGGTCGTGGCCAATGAGCGCGGGCTCGACTTCGACGCGTTGCAGCAGCGCCAGCATCCGGCGGCTTCACGCGTCAACAAGCTCGCGGTCGAGATCCCCGCGTCGTACGTCGCGTTCGATCTCCTCGCGCTGGGCGACGAGTCCTTGTGCGACGCGCCGTTCCGGGACCGGCGAGCCCGCCTCGTTGCCGTGCTCGGCGCGGCGACGCCGCCGATCCACGTCACGCCCGCGACGCTCGATCGCGACACCGCGGCCGACTGGTTCTCGCGCTTCGAGGGTGCCGGCTTCGACGGCGTCGTCGCCAAGCCGCTCGACGACCCGTACCTCCCGGGCGAGCGCAAGATGCTGAAGGTGAAACACGAGCGCACCGCCGACTGCGTGTGCGCGGGATTCCGCATCCACAAGGACGGGAAAGGCGTCGGCTCGCTCTTGTGCGGCCTCTACGACGACGACGGCGTGCTGCACCACGTCGGCGTCGCGAGCGGCATGGCGGCCCCTGTCCGCAAGCAGCTGCTCGCGGAGGTGGAGCCGCTGCGCAAGGACGCGCTCGCCGACCATCCCTGGCGCGACTGGGCGGCCGCGTCGATGGAAGCCGCAGCTTCGGGACAGCGCATGCCGGGCGGCCCGTCACGCTGGAACGCCGACAAGGACCTGTCGTGGGAACCGGTACGGATCGAACGGGTCGTCGAGGTCGCGTACGAGGGGCTCATGAACGGTCGGTTCCGGCACAACGGCCGGTTCCGGCGCTGGCGGGCCGACAAGAACCCGGCCGAGTGCACCTACTCGCAGCTCGAGACCATCGCACCGGCCGAGCTGCGCGAGATGTTCGGGCGCGCCTGACGCCGGCCGGCGCGCTTCAGGACTCGTACCCGTTCGGGTGTGACGAGTGCCACTTCCACGCGCTCTCGATGATCTCGTCGATGCCGAACTGCGGCGTCCAGCCGAGCACGTCGCGCGCACGACGCAGGTCCGCATAGACCGCGACCGGGTCGCCGGCCCGCCGGCCCAGCTTCTCGACTGGGATCTCTCGGCCACTCACCCGGTTCGCGACGTAGATCACCTCGAGGACCGAGGAGCCCTCGCCGGTCCCGAGGTTGACCACCGTCGAGTGACCGCCGCGTTCGAGATGATCGATCGCACGCACGTGTGCGTCGGCGAGGTCGATCACATGCACGTAGTCGCGGATCGCGGTGCCGTCCGGCGTGTCGTAGTCGGTGCCGAACACCTTCACATCCGGAGTGATGCCCACCGCCGCCTTCATGACGAGCGGCACCAGGTTCAGCGTCAGGCCCCAGTCCTCGCCGAACTGCCCGTCGAGCGTCGCGCCCGCGGCATTGAAGTAGCGCAGGCTCACCGAACCGGTGTCGCGGCACTTGTCGTACCAGGAGAGCATCCGCTCGACGATGAGCTTGCTCTCCGCGTACGGGCTCTCGGGCGCGAGGGGGTGCTGCTCGTCGACCGGCAGGATCGTCGGCGTCCCGTACACCGAGCAGCTCGAGGAGAACACGACGCGGCGGACGTCGCACGCGTCGAGCGTTGCGAGCAGCGCGACCGTCTTCACGACGTTGTTGTCGAAGTAGCGACCGGGGAGCTCCATCGACTCGCCGGCCGCCTTGTACGCGGCGAAGTGGATCACGGCATCGACACCGTGCTCACGCACCGTACGGGCGACGGTGTCCGAGTCGGCGATGTCGGCCTCGACGATCGGCACGCCGGGAACCGAACCCCGGTGACCGAATTCCATCGAGTCGAGCACGACCACATCACGCCCGGCCGCTTGCAGGTGGCGGACCGTCTGCGACCCGATGTAGCCCGCGCCGCCGGTGACCAGAACTGTCATGGGATTCCGTTCTCGAGAAGGTCTTTCAGGATGCCGGCGCGGTCGCGCCGAGCCAGGGCAGATCGCGGCCGAGCATCGTGCTCAGCGCCTCGACCTCCGGCCGGAAACGCTCGGTGAGCTCGGCACGGGTGTCGGCCGGCATGTCGGGAGCGTCGAAACCGTTGTACGGCCTCGCGTCCACGAGGTGCCGCGCCGGCAGGCCCAGGCGCGCGGTGAGCTCGTCGAGATGCTCCTGCGGCCGCGCGTAGAACTCTTCGCTGATCCACACGACGAACTGGTCGAGCGGGTAGTGGGCGCGCCAGCGCTCGATCATCGCGACATAGCAACTCTGCGCGACGTAGGACTGGTGGCGGTGCGCGAAGCTCACGGAGTCCGGATCCGCGAGGATCCGTTCTTCTTCGCCCCGACAACGATCGGCTTCCGCGGCGACCGCGTCGGCGAACGACAAGGTCTCGGCGTGCTGGCACCGCTCTTTCCAGTGCGAGAAGGCGCGTTCGACCGGGTCGCGGAACAGCGCGACGACGACCGCGTTGGGTGCCAGCTGCGCCGCACGTGCCGGCGCGAGCGGGTGGTAGAGGTAGTACGGCGTCGACTCGCCCGCGATCGGTTCGTAACCGAGGCGGCGCCGCGCGACCGAACGCGCGACGTCCGACGGGAAGTGCGAGCGGTACCAGCGCTCACCGCGGCCGTAGTACGTGCTGAAGAAGTACGTGCCCTTGATGTTCTGAGCTCGCGGGAAGTTGGGCAGGACGCCCGGGTGCTCCTCGAGGTACTTCCACAACGAGGTGGTCCCGCCCCGCTTCGCCCCGATGACGAGCAGGTCCGGAACTCGCCGCTGACTCGCGGTCGCGATCCCCCACCGGCGCAACCCGCCTTTGGCTGCGTCGCGGACGCGCTGGATTGCGGCCGGCCGCTCGACGTGCGTGCGCTCGCTCATGTCACCCACACCATCGGGCGGGTCTCCGGTTCCGGACGGCGCGCCCGCGCCGCGTGCGCGCGGATCCCGAGCCCGGCCGCGATACCGACGAGCGCGAGCTGCGGCTGCAGCCCGTAGATCGGTACTTGGATGATGAAGACGACGATCGCGACGTGCGACCACAGCGCGATCGGGTTCGGCGCGGGCAGCGTCGCCAAGAACACCGCGATCATGAAGAGCAGGAGCATGATGAATCCCGGGGCGCCGTACGCGACCATGACGAACCAGACGAGTCCGTGGGTGCCGACATCGCGCCACAACCCACCATCGATGGGCGCGCCGTAGCCGACCAGTGGTCGTGATTTCATCGCGTCGAATGCGACCTCGTAGAGCGCGCTGCGAGCCGAGTTACTCTCGCTCGCGATCTCGAACCGCTGTTGCACCGTGTTGCCCAGCGTGGTGACTGCGAGTGCGCCGAAGATGAAGACGCCCGCGAGCCCGATCGCGATCACGAGCTTCACGTTGCCTTGCAACGCGCGCCGCAACGCGACATACGCGAACGCGACGCCGACGCTGAGCCACAAGCCGCGGTTGAGCGACATGATGATCGGCACCAACCCGATGACTGCGACTGCGACTCCGCACCGACGCCGCCGGGCACTGCCGAGGATGAAGAAGTCGAGCACGAAGAACGGCGTCAAAAGGCCGAGTGTCGAACCCCAGCCATTCGAGTACGCCATGGGCGCCGCCGGACGGCTCACCTCGTCGGTGACGAGCGACTGGACCTGGGCGAAGTTCCACCGCCCGAGGTCGCGGATGTAGCTGTTCGAGAACAGCGCGCCCGGAGCCACGCGCTGGATCGGGCTCGGCATCGAGAAGTGCGGCAACGCGATCGCCAGGTAGCCGAACGCGATGAGCACGATCCAGAGGATCGAGAGGAGCCGCACGATGCGCGCGCTCGAGACCCGCTCTTCGGTCTCGTTCACCAGCCAGAGCAGACATACGAGCGTCGACGCGAAGACGAGCAACCGGAACGTCGCCAGCGGGAACTTCCCGGGCGGGAGTTGCAGCATCGTGACCGGGATCCAGGCGACGAGCAGCAGCAACGGGATCGCGGAACGCGGAATCACGATCGGCTCGCGCCGCAACAGCAGCTGCGGACCGAACACCAGCGCGGGCAGGATCCAGACGAAGCCGTGGACACCGATCAGGAACGCGAGCGGCATACCCGCGCAGATCGCCGCGATCGGCCATTCGGGCCGGAGCCACGCGTGCTGCGCATGCGGCTCCCAACTCGCGGCGTCGTGCGACCGCCGCGGCACCCACGACGACGCCGACTGCGGTGTCCGCGTGGCGATCGCGGTCATGACCGAGGGATCTCCTGCCCCCAAACCAGCGCGTCGACCACCGCGGCGATGCGGGCGATGCCGGGCGGCTCGGGCATATCGGAAGGGTCGAACCGGTAGGTCGAAGGGTTCTCGATCGCTTTGTCGAGGAGCGCGAACAGCTCGTCGCGACCCTCGGGGAGCTCGATCTTGCCTTCAGATGCGAAGTAGCGGGCGACGTCGACCTGGTTGTTGTCGACGTGCTCGTCGCGCGCGAGCTCGCGCGGCACGCAGATGCCGCGCAATCCGTACTCGAGCGCTTCCATGATCGTCGTCGGGCCGGGTGTGAGAAGTACATCGGCGGTGCGCAGCAACTCCTGGAACGCTTCGAAGCCCAGCATCTGTGTGGCTTCGACGTTCTCGGCGCGCGGCGCGCGCGAGTAGCCGTACTGCACGACGAACCGGGCCTGCCCGGTACGGCTCGTGGCGTACTCGTCGACCCAGTCCATCAATCGGTTGATGAGGTGGTGGTCGGTGCCCACGGTCACGAGCATCAGCGGCTGATCGCTCATCGTCACTCCTCAGTACACCGGGCCGACGAGCAACGCACGGGGGAAGAGCTTCTTCTGCTGCGGCAGCTGCGCGAGGAACAACTCGGTTGCCGGACGACAGAGCCGGGCGTTCATCGTCGCGGTCTCGATGCGGTCGAGCAGCTCCATGTACACCGTCCGGCACCCGAACGCACGGCCGACCCAGATGAAGGGCAGACCAATCCCGGCACCGTCGGAGAAGACGACGTCGGGGCGCTCCTCGCGGATCGTCTTCACCGCGAGCGCGAGGTTGCGGAGCAGGTTCGGGACGTTGCGGGTGACGGGGTGGTGGCCCCAAATCACTCGCTCGCCCTGCAGCGCGCCCCGCGCGTCCGGCTTGTCGAACGTGACCCATAAGCGCTCACGTTGCTCCCACCACGGGCGCAGGCGGGTCAGGTACGAGAGGTGTCCACCGGTGGAGCTCACGAAGAGGATCTTGTAGTTCTCGCCCGGTGTGACCACGCGAGACAGCCGGTTGGGCATCCACTTGGGCTGGCGGCGGGCCACGCTCACCACCGTCCCGGAACCGGACTCACGACCACGCCGGCCACTTGACCACCCATCGTCGCTACTTCCTCGAGCGCGGCCTCGACGGTGCCGGTACGCACCGTCGACGGGTCGAAGCTGACGAGGACGCCGTCGACGAGCGAGTACAACTCCGGCCCCTCTGCCGCGGACTGGATCGGAGCACCGGTGAGGAGCACGACGTCATCGATCTCCGCGGCCTCGTCGAGCACCTTGACGAGAGAAGTCGGGTCGATCGAGTCGCCCGAGTAACCGTCGACGGCGCTCCACGGGAGCATGCGGATGCCGTCCACCTCCTCGAGTGCGCTCGCGTCGAAGTCGGTGCCCGGGTAGTCGGGCCAGATCACGAGCACGCGCCAGTGTGCGTTCGCGAGCGACGTCGCGACGCCGACGACAAGTTGCGCGGTCGTCGTCGAGCTCTCGACATCCGTGGCCAGAATCTTCTGGAACTTCGGCGGCCGGCTCGGCCACAGCCGGGCCCGCAGATGCCGGTACTCACTGACCTCGGGCGAGAGCAACGACGCGCGCCGGCGGGCGCCGTGACCGTGCCCGATGTTGACTTCCGCGAGTGGCGGCCGATCGAAGATCTCGACGAAGTCCTGGCGCGTCCGCATGTACGGATCCGTGCGCTGGCGGACGAGTGCGGCGACGATGCCGATCATCGCGCCGAGCACCGTCGTCGCGATCACCACCAGCGCACGCGAGACGCCGGTGCCACCGGTTGGGAGACGGGCGGGCTTGATCACGTCACCGGCGCTCGTGTCGACGGCCGAGACCGTCGACTTGGCCGACTGCGCGTCGAGCAACCGCGGCCGGATCACGCCGATCTGGCTGAGGGCGCTGGTTGCGGCATCGGAGTTCGGCGACGCCGCGGCGAGCTGGGCGTTGGCGGTATCGAGCTGCGCGTTCAGTTGCGCGATTTCGGCATCGATGCTCGCGATCGTGTTCTGCTTCGCCTTGTCGTATTGCGATTGCCGGTAGTCGAGGTACGCGTCGGCGAACGCCTGCGCGCCGGCGCGCGCCTTCTCCGGCGTCGAAGCCTTGAACGTCGGGGTGAGCACGAGCGTGTCCTGCGGCGAGTTGACCACCGCGGCGCCTTGCGGGCTGTCGACCGTCAGCCGCTTCAGGAGGTCGTTCGGGTCGGCCCCGTTGCGCAGGATCTTCGCGGCGCCCTCCGCGACGACAGTGGACGCCATCACGCTCTGCTCGGTTTGTGCGCTCACTCCCCGGGGATTCGTGGTCACCCGCGGGTCGGTGACCACTTGCCGCACGACGACGGACGCCGACGAGCTGTAGCCGCTGCCGCGGGTCGCGACGTAGAACGCGCCGAGCAGCGCCCCGATCAGGGCGCAGGCAATGACGATCCGCCGGCGGCGGCGGATCACCGAGATGTAATAGGCGCTCGTCAGCGCAGGCTGGCTTGTCGTCGGCTCCACCAATGCTCCTCAGCTGATCGCGCCGGTGCTGCCGACCACGCCGGCAGAGACGCGGTGCCGACCCGAGGGCAGGAGCGAACGGATCAGCGTATCCAGATGTACTTCGGCACCGAATCTGCGGAGGGCGACCACGAATCCGATCGCGCCGACCACCGTTGCGGTCACGAGGCCGGCCGCGGTCGGGCCCAGAACGAGCCAGGAGATCACAGTCGGGACGCCGACACCGACTCCGGCACACACCATCGCAGCCCGCACCGCCCCGGACCAAGGATGGACGCCAAGGTCGCGACGGGCCTGGTAGGCCGGCAACGCGGCCGCGATCACGAGGGTGACTGCCCAGGTCGCCCCGGCCGCGGTGATCCCGAAGTGCGGCACCAGCAGGAAGTTGCCGAGGACGTTGATCCCCACCGCGACGAAGGCGTTGAACAGGCTCAGGCGGCTGCGGCCGCTCATCAAGATGATCGTGTCCGACGGCCCGAACAGCGACGCGATCAGCATCGCGAACGCCAGCCACACGAGTGCGGGCCCGGCCGCGACGTACTGGGGCCCGAAGACCTGCAAGAGCGGCGTGGAGAAGAAGATCACGACGAGGTACACGCTCCACGTCAACGCGGTCTGCCACGCGGCGCCGATCGAGTAGATCTTCGCGGCTTCGACCCGCTTGCGGACCGCGAGCAGCGCGCTGATCCGAGGACCGATCACCTGCATGATCGCCTCGGCGGTGAACAGCCCGATGAGCAGATAGCGCGTTCCCGCGGCGTAGATGCCGGCGTCGGTCGTGCCCAGAATCGCCGAGATGATCAGCGTGTCCATCCACAAGACCGCGACCTGGAAGACCTGGCCGAGCGCGCGCGGCAGGCTGTACGAAGTGAACGAGCGCGCGATTGCCATCGACACGTGCGCGCGTGGTTCCGTGGTCTCGCGCTCGGTCCGGCGCAGCAGGTGGAAGTACGCGATGCCGGCCGGCAGGACCCAGATCATCTGGACGGCAGCCCACGCGTATGTCGCGGCGACGACGCCGCCGCCGAGCAGCACGACGGCGAGCACCGCGATCGGCTGCGCGAGCGCACGACCGATCTTCTCGATGCAGACCTGCGGCACCATCGTGTTGAACCCGCGTGTGCCGTAGCAGAGCACCGAGTACACCGAGGAGAACGCGACGAATGGTGAAATCGCGCGCAGCACGTCGGTGACCGTCGCGACGTCCTTGCCGCTGGCGAAGATGTCGGCGAGCGCGGGTGCGAACGCATAGGTGCACACTGCCGCCACCACCGAGGCGCCGAACGACATCGCCACCGCAACTTGGGTGTTGGCACGCAGTTCGTGCTGCTTGCCGATCGCGCGGTCGTGGCTGATCGTGCGTATCAGCCCGGTCGCCGCACCGAATTCGCAGACCTTCGACAAGATGTTGAACAGGGCGATGGCGACGAGGAAGACGCCGGCGCCGTTCGCGCCGAGCTGGGTCGTGACGATCCCGAGCAGGAGGAAGTTGCCGAAGCCGTAGACCGCGTTCCCGATCAGGTTGAGCGCGCCACCACGCGCAACCTCGGTGATGGCCTGATCCGGCCCGGAATTCGGTGTCGCCTGTGTTGCCGCGGTCTCCATCGAACTCCGTCGTCCCGCCCGAGACGCCGCCCCCGCCCGGGGCGTCGACCATCGCCCCCGCCCGGGGCGATCACTGCAGTTTACGGGCTCCGCAGGCGCTTCTGAACATCAGGCGTGTGCAAGCAGTGTGAAGATGTCGGTATCCCGAACGCCCGGATCCGGGTCGGCACCGCGCTGCACCGCGTTCTCGGCGCGCAGGCGGACTTCGAGGCGGTGGAGACGGCGCAGTGCGGCCTGGGTGTCGGCGTCGAGCCCGAGCCGCCGCAGTCCGGCGGTGGCACGCGTCGCCGCGTCCGCGAACGCGCGGAGAAGGGGCTGAGATCGGGCGACGAACGCGTCCTGGAAGGAGAAATGCAGCAGGTCGAATCCGAAGGGACGCCCGGGCCGGCTGTACTCCCAGTCCCAGACGTAGAGCCCGTCGGGCGCCTCCGCCATGTTCCAGGCAACCCAGTCGCCGTGCCAGCGTCCGAAGGGAAGTTCGACTGCGCCGACCTCGATGTCCAGGCGGCCGAGCGCATCCGCCAGACCGGGCGCTTGGGCATCGAGCGAGCGGGCGGAGCCGACGATCTGCTGCCACCACGGGGAGTTGCGAACCGCGTGCGTTGCAATCGGTCCGTCCAGCGCCGCGACCTCGCGCAGGGCGAGCACCGGCGGAAGATGCGCGCTCGGGACCCGCTTCGACCGCGCGCGGCAACGGCGCGGTCACGCACAGTTCGAGGTGCTGCCACTGGCCCGCGTAGAGGAGCCGGGGCACGTGCAACAGATCGGTCGAGGTGGCAGCGACGAGCGCGAGCGCATCCGACTCGGCTCGCACCTGCGTCGTTGTGACGTCGTCCCAGCCGATCTTGGCGTACGCGACGGGTGTGCCATCGGGCCGGAACAATTGCAGCACCGGCGTGTAGAAGGAGCCGACCCGGCGCAGCCCGGTCGCGAAGGTCAGCGCCCGCTCGCCGAGCACGTCGCGGAGATGGCCGAGCAGTGTGTCGTCACCCGCCGGCAGTGTGGCGCGGCCCCGTAGCACGACTTCGGGGAGCCCGATCGTCCATGCGGCGCCGAGTGCCTGGCGGGCCAACCGCTTCGGCAACGGCCGCAGTCCGCCGTACTCCGACAGCGAGCGTCGCGCCGCGGCACGCGATTCGAGCGGAACGAGAAACGAGTCGTGACGTGAGAGCGGCACGACGGCAAAGCGCTGTTCGGCACCGGATGCCACCCCTGGTGGCGCCAACGTGTCGCGCGAGATGCGCGATCACCTCTGTGCGCGCCCTCGTTCCGGCTGCTTCCAGATCACTCACTCGACGTCTCCATCACGCGCCGACTCCGGCCCGACCGCGGATCGTGCTTGGTAGCCTGGCACGCTCGTCCGCACGCGGTGCGTGCATCTCGCACGGCTCCATGCGGCTCGCACATCACCCACGGAGCAACGCGGATGACACCGGACCTGACCGCCGTGATCTGTACCTACAACCGCCCGGACCTGCTCCGCCGCGCCCTGGCGGCTGTCGAGGCGCAGTCCTATCCGGGCCCTATCGAGACGATCGTCGTCTTCGACAAGAGCGATCCGGACACCTCTCTCGAGCATGACTCGGGCAATCGCATCGTGCGCACGATCCGCAATGCCGGCACCCCGGGCCTGCCGGGTGCACGCAACACCGGGTTCGGAGCCGCGACCGCGCCCGTCATCGCGCTGTGCGACGACGACGACGCTTGGCGCCCGGAGAAGACCGCGCATCAACTCGCGCTCCTCGACGCGCACCCGGAGATCGACGTCGTGTTCAGCGGCATGCGCGCGATGACCGACAAGGGTCCGACGATCCGCATTCCCGACTCCGATCGGCTCACCTTGCCCATGCTGCTCGCCGATCGCGTCGCCGATGCCCACATCTCGAGCGCGATGTTCCGTCGCGAGGCCTTGTTCGATCGCATCGGGCTGTTCGACGAGCAGATCCCGGGGGGCTATTGCGAGGACTACGAGTGGACCCTCCGCGCCGCCCGCGCGACGCAGATGGCGATCGTGCGCGAGCCGCTCGTCGACATCCGTTGGGGCACCGGCTCGTACTTCTCGGACCGTTGGCGCACGATCGACGACGCGCTCGGCTACCTGCTCGACGAGTTCCCTGAATTCGCGACCGATCCACGCGGCCTGGCACGGGTCGAAGGGCAACAGGCCTTTGCGCGCGCGGCTGCGGGCGATCGCAAGGAAGCGTGGCCGAAGATCCGCGAGACGTTGCGCCATGACTGGCGCCAGCCCCGCGCCTACCTCGCCGCGCTCGTCGCGGCCCGCATCGTGAAGCCCGAACGTGTGCTCGCGTTCCTCCAACGCCGCGGTCACGGCATCTAGCCGCACGCCGGGACGCGCAACCGTCGGGCTCCCCGGGTGGAGAGCCCGACCGTTCGCCGTGCTCGTGCTCAGCGCGAGTAGATGCGCACGTAGTCGACGTCGAACGAGTCCGACGACGGCGTGCCGCTGTCGGGCGCACCGGCGCCCGACCCGCCGACCGCAAGGTTGATGCGCAGCTTCATCGGGTTGTCGGCGGTGAAGGGCTTCGGGTAGGTGGGCGCACCGGCGATCGCGTTGGGAGCCGCCGATCCCCACTTGTACGAGCCGTTGTCACCGATCTCGAACACCTTGGTCCCGTCGATGTACCAGCGGATCGATCGACCTTCCCACTCCATCGTGTAGGTGTGGAAGCCGGCCGACGCGTCCGGGATGGGGCTGTGCTTGTTGATCATCGTGCACGTCCAGCGGGTGCCGTTGGCACAGTTCGAGCTGCCCGAGTACGACCACCACGAGGAGGTCACCATGTCGTTGGTCGCGTCTCCGAAGATCTCGAAGACATCGAGCTCGCCGGATGCTCCGTTGCCGCCGTACGGGTAATTCTGCGACGTCAGCCAGAACGCCGGCCAGAAGCCCTGCCCCTTCGGCATCCGAGCACGGATCTCGAACCGACCTTCTGCCTGCGAGAACTTGCCGCCGGTGTTGATCGACGCCGAGCTCCACGGACGGCCGTTCGGGAACTCACTCCGTCGGGTCTCGTTGGGGCAGACGTTCGTGCCCTTCTTGGCGACGACGCTCATGATGCCGTTCGAGACATCGACGTTCTCGGGTCGGTTGCACTCGAGCTCGCTGTTGCCGTCACCGAACGTGGTCGCGTCGTAGTTCCACTTCGACGTGTCGAGCGAGCTCCCGTTGAAGTCGTCGGAGAACGTGAGGTTCCAACCCGATGCCGTCGACGAGGGCTTCGTCGTCGGTGTCGTGGTTGCGGGTGCGGCCGTCGTCGGTGTCGTCGTCGCGGGCGCCGCCGTCGTCGGCGGCACGGTCTTCGGCGCGGCGGTCGTCGGCGCCACCGTCGCCGGCGTCACCGTCGTCGGCGCCGTGGGCTTCGACACCTCGGGGATCGTCACGAGGAGCTGCGGGCGATTCTCGGCCCGGCCGCTCTCGGCGGTGGCGATGTTGACGTACGACTGCTGACCGTCGACCGCACCGGGAGTGTCGAGTGAGAAGCGGAAGGTCACGACCGGGCTCGCGATGTTGCGCAGCAGGCTCGTCACGTCGACCTCGGCTGCGGTACCGCCGAGCGTCGCGATCGGGGTAATGCTCGCGGCCGCGATCCCGGCCCGGGCGTAGTCGGCGCGGCCCTGGAGGTCACCTTCGAGCGCTTCGACCTTGAGTTGGCGCGTGCCGAAGTTGACGACCTGCCAGATGCGGAAGCGGAGCTTGGCGGTCGCTCCGTTCGCGACGCCGGCCCGGATGGAGTCCGTCAGCGCGAACGGGACCACGTACCGGAGATCCCATCCGTCCTGCGCGGTCTCCCCCACGTTGAGACCGTTGTTCGTCGGTCCGTAGCTGTTCCACTCGGCGGCACCGTCGCGGTTGGTGTCGACGACACCAGTGTCGCGGTTCGCACCGAAGACGGTGACCGTCGTGCCGGTGGCTTGCGCTCCCTCGCCGCTGAACGCGGCTGCGATGAGGGCGACGGCCACCGCGGCGACCGCGACCCCTCGGATCTTGCGGGACCGGGACACGTGGGGACTGGAACTCAAGGCGAGCGCTCCTTGTGGGGCGGATTCCGTCGAGCTTCGCTTCGGACCTCACTCCGCACCGGGCGGGAAGGGAGTGCCGGGCCGCGCGGATGATCGACCCTTCGGTCTCGCCCCTTGAGCGCACGACGCGGACTCGGGCGGTCACGTACCCCGCAAGAGCTCCACAACAGGGGTGGGCGGCGCAGATCAGGAAACCTGCAACCCCTTTGCCGTCCGCGCAATCGGCGGAACCTTGGGCGCGGACCATACTCGCCACTCTTTGCCACATCTACGATCCGAACGCGCGCGCGGTGCAGCTACGCATCCGACACTTCGGACGTACAGACGTGAATCGGGGCGGCCCGGCGGCCGCCCCGATTCGGCATGAACTACGTGTTCCCGATCATTCATGACCGGGACAAACTGGTTAAAACGCTGCGATCAGTTGTACATCCAACCCCAGCGCCGCCGAGCTCCGGAAATTCTTGTGGACTTCGATGGCGATGGTGTTCGTGCCGGTCGTGAGCACGCTCGGCGGGATGGTGTAGGTGTTCCACGTCGCGGTCCGCCGGCGACGCGACGTTCACGGATGCGAACGTCTGGTTCGTGATCGTGCCGGCCGCCATGTTCGGCCGGGCCACCTCCACGCCGTTGACGTACACCGCAGCGCCGTCCTTCAGTTGCATCTTCAACTGCAGACCGGTGACCGCCGACGCACTGTCGACATTGAACGTGCGCCGGAAGTACGTGGTCAGGTAGCGCTGGCTTGCGTTCGGTCCGTAGCTGACGACCGTGCCTTCGTCTCCGCGGCCGTAGCCGAGGATGCCGGCACCACTCGCCCACGTGCTGTCGTCGAAGCCGACGTTGCGCCATGCGGTGCCCTGGTCGGTGCCGTTGTCGAGGTACTTCCACACCGACTTGGCCGCGATCAGCGTCGGATCCGAGACCGCGAACACGCCGACGTTGGCCGAGCCGACCGTCGAGACGTTGCCGGACGTGTCCACCGCGCGCACCTGGTAGGTGTACGCCTGGGTCGGCAGCAGGCCGCTGTCGCTCCACGTCGTCCCGTTGGTGAAGGCGATGTCGGTGCCGTTGCGGTTGATGAAGTAACCCGCGACCGTCCGGTTGTCGGTCGACGTCGTCCAGCTCAGGTTCACGGAGTTCGCGGTACGTCCGCCAGTCGAGACCGCCGGTGCGGTCGGAGCCGATGCTTCCGTCGCCACGAAGCCGAGGAGCTCGGCGTTGAACGAGCCGTCACCGTTGTTCGCCTGGGCCTGGTGGACCTCCACCGCGATCCTGTTCGTGCCCGCGGTGAGCAGGCTCGCCGGGATGTCGTACTCGTAGAACGTCGTCTCGTCCGTGCCGGACACGAACGAACCGGCCAAGGTCGAAGCATCGATCGCGCCGGCAGGCATGTTCGAGCGCGCCACCTCGAGACCGTTGACGTACACGACTGCGCCGTCGTCCCTCAGCAGCCGGAGCTTCAGATCTCCGTACTGGCCAGGGTTGCTGACATTGAAGTCGCGGACGAAGTACTGCGTGATCGCCGAACCCGGGATCACCGTTGCTTCGTCGCCGTCGCCCCAGCCGAGCTCGGATGCACCGGTCGCCCAGGAGCTGACGTCGGTGCCGGCGTTCCGCCACGCGGAACCCTGGTCGACGCCGTCGGCCTTGTAGGACCATGTGGCACCGGCCGTCACCAGCGACGCGAGTTGCGGCGCGGGCGGGACGAGCGTGATGGCAGTTGTCGTCGCTGAGCGGTTGCCGGCCTCGTCGACGGCCCGGAGGAAGAACCGCGTCGGCGTGGTCACATCCGACACGGTGTAACCCTTGCCGTACTGCGACTCCGACACGACGGTGCCGAGGGTCGGGTCGTCGCGGAGCACCTCGTACTTGATGTTCGCCGCCGACGTCTTGTTGTCGGTGCTGTCACCCCAGTTGATCGTGAACGACGTCCCGTTCTGGGTGACGCTCGCGTTCGGCGGGGTCGACGGAGCGCTCGAGTCCTTCGGGCAGAACTTGGCGAAGCCGCCGTAGTAGGCGCCGGTGTAGCCGTGGTGGATGTCGCCACCCGCCCAGAGACATCCGGAGCTGTCGACAGCCTCTTCCCAGACCGACTCACCGTCGAACTGGACATCGGGCTGGAACGCCGGCAGGAACTCGAGCGTGTTCAGGTCGTAGGCGCCGATCAGGCTGATGGGCTCGACCCGCGAGTAACCGGTCGGGTTCGACCACGTGTTCGAACCGCTGAAGTCCCAGTCGTTGCAGTGGCACGCCGCGTACAGAATGCCGCCGGTGGCGTTCATCGCCTGGTAGTCGCCGCCGCGCAGGGTCTGGTGGCTGTACTGGAAGGCGTAGTCGCTCTTCGCGTACATGTGCAGGATGTGCTGCGCACCGCCCTGGTAGACCGCGTTGCCGATCTCCATGATCGCCTGCATCCGCTCCGTGTCGGCGTCCGGATGGTACGGCTGCAGACCCGGCACCGCGGCACCAGTGTTCGTGTCGACGATCGCGAGCCGCGGCTGCGGCAACGTGACGCCGTTCAGCGTCCGGAAGGTGCCGACGATGTAGACCCGGTCACCGCCGGGGTTGGCGTCGAGGTTCCAGACATCGTTGTCGACGCCGGGTCGCCACGTGCCGTCGGGGAAGCCGTCGGTGACGCGAACGCGGCCGAGGCTCGTCTCGGTCCGAGGCGTCGCCGCCGGACCGCCCGTGATCTTGGTGAAGTAGCCGCCGACGTAGATCCAGGGACCCTGGATGTCGATGCTGCGGACGTACGGCACCCCCGTGCCGCGGCTCACACTCGCGGACCAACCGGGGATCGTCGCGCCGGTGGTCGGGTTGATCGCCGCGAGGCCGGTGGTGGCCACGCCGTTCACGCTGGTGAACTCACCCGCGACGATGAGCTTGCCGTCGGGGGTGACGGCGAGGTCGTGCACCGGGCCGTTGATGACCGGGTTGAAGGTCGGGATGAACTCGCCTGTGTCCCGGTCGAACGCCGCGAGGTAGCTCTGCGTGACCTTCGGGCCGCCCTCACCGTGTTGCACCGAGCGGAACTTGCCACCGACGAACATCGTGTTGCCGGACTCGGCGAGGCCGAGCACATACGCCCCGAGTTGGGTCTGACCCCGGTTGAGGTCGGTGACCTGCCAGGGCAGGTTGACGGACTTGCCGTCGAGCATGGGCCGGATCGTCTGTGCGGCTGCACCCGTGTCGGGGAGCGGCGGCGCGGTGACGTCCGATTCCATGATGCGGGGGCGGATGAACATCTGCGCGAACGGGATCGGCTGACCCTCGTTCGTGTTCTGCCAGAGGTAGCTCGTGGCGTTGTTCGCACCGCCCGAGACGCTCGTGCCGTACCAGAAGCCGTTCTGCCAGTTGTGGCTCTGCATCGGGTACGTGTTGATGCGGCGGTCGGTGCTGTTCGTGCCGGCGGTGCGCGTGCTCTGGCCCGCGTAGCCGCTGCCGTTCGCCGAGATGTTCGAGCACGAACCGTCGAAGCACATGCGGTTCAGGTAGATGCCACCACCGAGGCCCCACGACCACTGGCCGTAGTTCGTCGGGTAAAGGCGAACCTCCTGCCAGGTCGTGCCGGCGGCGTTGCGGGCCCGGCGGACCCGGAGGCCGTCGGTGAGACCGTCCATGCGGCCGCCGTTCATGAGGCCGCTGACCTGATCCGTGCTCAACGCGGCCGGCGAGAACGCGTCGGTGCCGGTGACCGGGTTGCGGACCTGCGCCGCGGTTTGCTGACCGTTGTACGCGAAGCTCCAGCCCTGACGGCCGCGGCCGATGAGCTCCCAGCCGCCGCCGTCGGTCGTCATGTCGCAGTAGACCTGCAGCGGCTGCACGAGCGTGTTCGTGCGCAGCCAGTACGTGCCGTCGGTCGAAGCCGGGTAGTTCTGCTTGATCGACCAGCAGGACGGTGCCGCGGCCTCCTGGGTCGCGCCGTTGCGGGGCGGCGTGGCCGCACCCGCCACCTCGGCGGTCGAGCCGATCGCGATCAGCGACCCGAGGGTCGCCAACGTGAGGAAGAGCGCCGTGAGGCGCCGCGGTCGACGGAGGCGCCCCGGCAGGGGTGCACCCAATGACGTATGTGCCCGTTCGTGGTTCACGATGCTCACTCGTTCTCTCGAGATCTTCCGGATCGTGCTCATGCGCCGCGGCGCTTCCCGAGCGCCGCGATGGGGGTTGCGAGTGCGGTGCGCAGGTCGAGCCACATGGACACCTGCTCGACGTAGTCGAGGTCGATGTCGACGCAGTCCTGCATGGACTTCTCGCCGCGCGCGCTGATCTGCCACAGGCCCGTCATCCCGGGGCGAACTGCGTGTCGCGCGCGCAGCCAGTCGGGGTACTTGTCGACGAGGTCGACGAGCTCGGGGCGCGGACCGATGAGGCTCATCTCTCCCCGCATGACGTTCAACAACTGCGGGAGCTCGTCGAGGCTCGACTGCCGCAGGAAACGACCGACGCGCGTATGGCGCGGGTCGTTCGGGTGCTTGTGCGTCCGACGACGGTCGGCGATGTCGATCGGCTGCTGGCGCTGCCGGCGGTCGTGCCGCATCGTGCGGAACTTCACGACCTCGAACGGCTCGCCGTCCTTGCCGACGCGCGACTGCCGGAACAGCACGCCCCTGCCCATCGTGACCCGCACGACGAGCGCGATCACGAGACAGACGGGCAGCACCAACACCGCGATGACCGGTGCGCAGACCGCATCGATCGCCGGCTTGACGCGGCGGGCGTAGATCCCCCGCGCCTGCTTCAGATCCACGGTCCGCGCGCCGAGAGAGACATCGGCGGCGTCACCCGCGTGATCCGCCCGACCTGCCCTGTCGATGCCGGCTCGACGCGCGGCATCGCCAAAAGAAACCAATTGTCCGGCCATCGACTCGTCCTCGAGTCGAAGGGCCGGGCCCATCGCTCCGCCCATTGTCCTTTTCCGCCCTTTAATGCGCCATCCTGGCGGGGGACACCATCGCGCGCAGAGCGGCAAGATGCAAGTCAATCTGGCCGCTTCGTCGAACGACTCGCTGCGAACGACCTACTTGAGGCAGTTCCCGTGCCTCATACGGACCGTTTGTCCGTACTGGCAAAGTCACCCTTGCGCGCGCCGAGCGTTCATGCCAACGTACGTCGATCACATCGGGCGGTGGGACGGCGAGCTCAGGACGGGCGTGTCGGGGTGAGAGGCAGGATGCCTCGATTTCCTCGCACGGTCGGGTGAAGCCGTTCTACGCCGTGGCCGGCAACGGCCACGGCGAGTGACGGGAGTTTCACGGATGAATGTTGCGGTGATGGGGGCCGGATACGTCGGCCTCACGACGGCGGCGTGCCTGGCGCATCTCGGGCACGACGTGGCGTGCGCCGACATCGACGCCGATCGGGTGGCCCGGCTGCGAAAGGGCGAGGTCCCGATTCTCGAGGCCGGTCTGCCCGAGTTGGTGAAGGAAGGTCTCGCGACCGGCCGCCTCACGTTCGTCGTCGGTGCGTCGACCGCGGCCGACGATGCCGAGTTCATCTTCCTCTGCGTGCCGACGCCGCTCGGCGAGAACGGCGCGGCTGACATGTCGTTCGTCGAAGCCGTGGCGCGCGAGATCGCGCCGGTGCTGCGGCCGGGCACCGTCGTCATCAACAAGTCGACCGTGCCGGTCGGCTCGACACGATTCGTGCAGCGCGTCTTGTCCGAGTCGGGAGGCTCTACCGACGCCGTTTCCGTCGCGTCCAATCCCGAGTTCTTGCGCGAAGGCCATGCCGTCCACGACTTCCTCAATCCCAACCGCATCGTCATCGGCTGCGACGACCCGGAAAGCGCGGTGCGCGTCAGCTCCCTCTACGCGAACGTCGAGGCGCCGATGCTCGTCACCGATCCCGCGTCGGCCGAGATGATCAAGTACGCCTCGAACGCGTTCCTCGCGACCAAGATCTCGTTCATCAATGAGATCGCGAACCTGTGCGAATTGGTCGACGCCGATGTGCAGCAGGTCGCCGTCGGGATGGGTTACGACACGCGCATAGGGTCGAAGTTCCTGCATCCCGGCCCCGGTTACGGCGGCTCCTGCTTCCCGAAGGACACCGCCGCGCTGGTACATCGAGCGCAAGCGGTTGGCTACGACTTCAAGTTGCTCGACAGCGTCACCGCGGTCAACGCCTCGCAATACGAGCGCATGGTCGACAAGGTGCGCGCGGCTGCCGGAGGCACACTCGACGGTGCGGTCGTCGGCGTCTGGGGGCTCACGTTCAAAGCGAACACGGACGACCTCCGGGACTCCCCGGCCGTCACCATCACGCACCGGCTCCTCCGCGAGGGAGCGATCATTCGTGCGTACGATCCCGCGGCCGGCGACAAGGCGGCTCGCGAGCTCGTCGAGTGCGAGATCTGCGCCGACCCGTACGACGCGGCGAACAGTGCCGATGTCGTCGTGCTCTTCACGGAGTGGGACGACTTCCGGCACCTCGACTTCGAGCGCGTGCACCAGGCGATGCGCGGCGCGAGCTTCGTCGACACTCGGAACCTGCTCGATTCCGCCGCGATGCGACGACTCGGCTTCGACTATGAGGGCGTCGGACGGCGCTGAGCGGCAGGCCAACGAGACAGCGATAGGCAAGACAGCGATAGGCGAGACTGCGAGAGAAAGGTCCGTCGTTCCGACGGCAACAAGGGCGGAGGCAGGAAGTGGGACGTATCGTCGTCACCGGCGGTGCCGGATTTGTAGGTTCGCATCTGTGTGAGGCACTGCTCGCACGCGGCGATCAGGTGATCGCGGTCGACAACTTCTCGACGGGCAGTGTCGAGAACGTCAGCCTGCTCCTGGACGAACCCGGTTTCGAACTGGTCGAGGCAGACGTCGTCGACGCACTTCCCGTGCGCGGCACGATCGATGGTGTGTTCCATCTCGCGAGCCCGGCCAGTCCTCCGGCATACCTCGAGCGGCCACTCGACACGATGCTCGTCGGTTCCGTCGGTACTCGCCGCGCGCTCGAGCTCGCGCTCGCCAACGACGCGCGCTTCCTGCTGGCCTCGACGAGCGAGATCTACGGCGACCCGCTCGTGCATCCGCAGACCGAGGACTACTTCGGCAACGTCGACACGATCGGTCCTCGTGCCGTGTACGACGAGGCGAAGCGCTTCGCCGAGACGCTGACGATGACGTACTTCCGTGAGTTCGACGTCAGGACGACGATCGTCCGCATCTTCAACACGTACGGACCGAGGCTGCAACCGGGTGACGGCCGGGTCGTCTCGAACTTCATCGTGCAGGCACTCAACGACAAGCCGTTGACCATGTACGGGGATGGACTGCAGACCCGATCGTTCTGCTACGTCGCAGATCAGGTGCGCGGGCTCATCGCGCTGTTCGACTCGGACGTCTGGCAACCGGTCAACATCGGCAACCCGGTCGAGCTCACGATGCTCGAGCTCGCGGGCATCGTGCGCGAGATCACCGGCTCGTCTTCGGGGCTCGACTTCTGCCCGCTGCCGAAGGGCGACCCGACGCGTCGGAAACCGGACATCACTCGCGCCCGCACCTTGCTCGGCTGGCAACCAGAAGTCGATCTGCGCACCGGCCTCTCGCGCACGAGCGACTGGTTCGCCGCGAACTCGGTGTAGCCCGGTCGCCGGATCTACGGCGACCAGAGCGACGCCGCATCGCACGGCTGCGGCGTGTAGAACACTTGCAGGCCTTCGGGGGTATCGAACGCGGCCTGGCACGCGCCGTCAGGACCCATCGCGACCAGCAACAGCGACGTGTCGTTGACAACCTGCACCGAGACCGCGTCCCGGCCTGCCGCTTGCGTCGCCGGCACGAACGTCATCGAGGGCGCCGCGGCCGCGAGCGCCTGGGGAGTCACTGCGTTGTAGGAACCCGCGGTCGAGGAGATGAGCTTCGCGGCTGCCAATGAGGCCTGCAGATTCGCGGGCACCTCGCCCGGTGGCACGGGAGTCATCGTTGCGGCGCCGGACAGCGTCGGCGCGGGCCCGGGCGCGGTCGTCGGTGCGACGGTCGTCGCCGTTGCCGCTGCGTCGGTGTCGCCAGAGGCAGTCGGTGTCGTCGTCGGCGCGTCGTTCACTGCGAGCCGGCGTGCGGGTGAGCCTGCATCACCGGTGAAGTACAGGTTCCATGCGAGCAGGCAGATCACAAGCGAGAGTCCGCCAATCGCCGCGACCGCGCGCGTCCGTCGCGAGCCGAGGCGGTGGGATCGAGGGCGGTTCCGCGTCTGCAGCTGGGTCTCGACCGGTGCCACTCCGTCGCGATCGCGAGCCCCGGGTAGCAGGTCGTCGAGCGCAGTTCGCAAACCCAACGGGGCTTCCGGCGCAGTGCGAACGTGCAGTGCCGGCGCCGGGCGCGCGCGCGGCATCGGACGGGCGCTCGGTTGTGCCGTAGTCACGAGACGTTGGACCGCGCTCCCGCAGCGCCGACACACGTCCCACGTCGGGGGAACCAGGTAGCCACATCCGGTGCAGCGGCCGTGCGTGGGCGCCGGACTTGCGGCGCCCGCCATCGTCGTCGCCGCCGCGTTCGCCGAGGCCGACATCTGCCGCATTGAGGCGTGTGTCACGATCGGCACGGGCGGCGCCTGCGAGGCCGGCCCGGAGATCGGTGCGCGCACGACCGCCGAGGGAACGACCTCGGGCGGCGAGACGCGGATCTGCGCTCCACAACGGCGACAGACGTCCCACGAGGACGGGACCAGGTACGAGCAACCTGGACACCGATTCATCTCCAATTGATCGGTAAGTGGTCTCATCACTTCAGTGCTCTCGGACGCGCGCCGCGCCGGGGCCGACACCGTGCAGACCGATCTCGCAGCTGGCGCCGCCGAGTGTAGGCGGCACGTCTGGGACCGGACGACGCGACGCGACCCGGTGAGGCTTTTGAACACGTTCGCGACGCAGCGCGCGTGTCACGCACTGTGAGGTGAGCGCGTCCGCGGGTTCAGTATGCGCCGTCGCGACGGAGCAGTGTCGGGATCGTACGACCGATGATCGCAAGGTCGGTGACCAACGACCAGTTGTCGACGTAGAAGAGGTCGTGGCGGGCATAGGCCTCGAACGACGAGTTGCTTCGGCCACTGACCTGCCACATGCCGGTGACACCCGGCTTCACGCGCAGGCGCTGGCGCAGGGCAGGTGCCCAGAGCAACGCCTCGTGCGGCAGCGCGGGGCGGGGGCCGACGAGACTCATCTCGCCGCGCAGCACGTTCCAAAATTGCGGCAACTCGTCGAGCGAGATGCGACGGAGCAGCTTGCCTACACGCGTCACCCGAGGATCGTCGCGCATCTTGAACAACACGCCATCGGCCTCGTTCTGTGCTTCGAGCTCGCTCAGCCGGCGCTCGGCATCGGCAACCATCGTCCGAAACTTGTAGATGGTGAAGAGGTCACCGTTCCTCCCGACGCGGCGTTGTCGGAAGAACACGGGCCCGCGAGAGTCGAACTTGATCGCGACCGCGATGAAGAACATGAAGGGCGAGAGGAGGAAGAGCGCAGTTGCGGACATCACGATGTCGAAGGTGCGCTTGGCGACGGCCCGCCAGCCGCCGCGCCGAACCGGCTCCAAGTACACGACCGGATAGGGACCGATCGACCGCACGACCAACCGATCGGCCCTGATGTCGCGCAGCGACGACGACAGCTCGACGTGCACTCCTGCATCGATCAACTGCCGCGCGATGCGGTTGCTGCTCTCTGCGTCGATCGCGGTTGTCGCGACGATCGCACTCGTCGCGCCGTTCGACACGGCGAGCGCGGCCGCGTCGCACGTCTTGCCCAGCACCGCGACGCCGTTGGACCTCGCCGTGTCGTCGACGAAACCGATGACGCGGTATCCGAGCGAAGGCGTGTCCTCGAGCAACTTCGCGATCGAACGACCTTCCTCGTTCGCGCCCACGATGAGCACCGTGCGACGGAACATGCCGCGCCGCCGCATCCGTGCGAACACGCGCCTCGTGATCTCCCGCTCGCAGACCACGATCGGGCCGGCCAGCAGCAACGTGAGGAGTACCCAACGGCGCGCGATCTGCGTCTCGAGGAGGTAGGCACCCACGGCGAGCAACGCCGTCCCGATCACCAACGCGTGGAAGAGCCCTCGGAACTCCTGGAGCCTCGTCGATACCCGGCGCGAGGCGTAGAGGCCGTAGCGGGCGAAGACGAGCAGCCACACGGGGATCGCGGCACATGCAGCGATCACATAGTCGGCAGCGTGCAAGGACGAGCCGATCGACGCGACCTCACCAACTTGGTATGCGATGAACATCGCGAGCGCGAGCGCCGCCGCGTCCGCGAGCGCCATGGCCGCTTTCGCGGTCGCGGTGCGCCGCGTACGCGCGCGCGGCGGCAGCACCACGAGCTGCGCGCGGGGCGCGAATTCAGGATCCAGATCCGCGAGCGTCGTGCTCGCGTCCTCAGTAACCGCCCATGCCCGCACGACCGCCCCTCCCTGCGCAGACCGCGCACTCCTCGCGCGGCACTCCATCACCGTCACGTGCACGCGAAGCAGTGGCAGGCTGGTTGGCCGGCCGCGGCGGCTCCGTGCGCGCGCCCCGTAGTCGGAACCTAACGCAGGACTTGACCGGAGGCAATGGAGTTCCGGCCTCTGTTCACGCACCGTTGACGTGACCCGGACAAATCCCGCCAACTCGTTACCCGGCGGAGGACGAGCTGACCGGCATTTCGTCCAGCGCCGTCGCGCGGCCCGAGACGCGGCAGATCAACCCTTGAAGGTGATCCGTCCGTTGCCGCGGTGCGCGGCGATCGGTTTCGTGCCCGAGTACGCATAGCCGCCGGCGTAACCGCAGTCGTGGGGCAACGGCAACTTCACGTGCCACTCACAATCGCTGTCGATGTACACCTTGATGCGTTTCGCGTTGAACGTCTGGGCGAGGCTGTTGCTCGACTTGACCTTCTTCGAATTCTTCTTCTCGTACGAGCTCGCGCCTGTGTCGTTGTGAGCTGCCACCGCTGACCATCGACCGCCGCGGCACTTCAGCCCGTAGTGCTCGCCACCCTTCTTCACGATGATCACGATGTACGAGATGTCCTTACATACTTTCGGCGGCGGCTCATCGTTCGGCGGCGGCCCATCGTTCGGCGGCGGCCCGTCTTGCGGAGGCGGGGGCGCGACGCTCGGCGACTGTGCGCTCGCCTTCCCGAGCCCGATGACTTGGACTGCCGGCACGACATACAGCGCGGTACCCGCGGCGATCGCGCCGGTCTTCAGCGCCCGTCGGCGGGTGACCGATCGCCCGCTCACGTCGGAAGCGAACTCCGCAACGCGCTCGATGTTCTCCATCCGTGGCCCCCGGTGGTCGCCGGCTCCGCCGACCGGCCCCGTCACACTATGACCAGATGGCGCGCGTGGCCAGCACCCAACCCCAACCGAGGGGAAAAATGTTCGGACGTACGGTGCGATAACGTACGCTTCGCGCCGTGATTGCCCGGCTGCGCCGTGTCACCGACCCCGGTGTCCTCGAGTTCGACGTCGGTGGCGACGTGAGCCTCTACCCGGACGGGAGCGAACGGGCGGTCGTCCTCAACGCGACCGCGAGCGAAATCTGGCGACTCACCGAGCGGGCACCATCGGTCGCCGACGTCGTGGCCGAGATCGCGCGTGCCTATGGGCAGGATCCCGAGTCAGTGCGCGGCGACGTCGAACGCACGATCGGAACGCTCGTCGCCCAGGGGCTGCTCAGCATCGAGGGTACGTAGCAAAGGGTCGGCAACCGTGGAAACGACGTTCGACCTCATCGGCACACGCTGCCGCATCGAAGGCAACGATCCTGTCAGCTGGACACGCCTCACGACCCTGCTTGCTCCGTTTGGCAGTCCCGGCACGTACGCCGACGATGCGAGCCCGCACTTCCGTCTCGAACGCCTGGCCGACAACGATCTCGTCGTGTTCCGAGACGAGGAAGAGGTGTACCGCAACCAGACCACCCCGGCGCTGTCGTACCTCCTCGCGCAGCTCACCGCGTCTGCGATCGAGCACTTCGAGGGCTTCGCAGTGCACGCGGGCGTCGTGGCGATCGACGGGCGGGCGATCGTTATTCCTGCCGCTTCCGGTACGGGCAAGACAACGCTGACCGCAGCGTGCTTGCATGCCGGGTTCGACTATCTGAGCGACGAGGCTTTGTGCGTGCTCGCACGGTTCGCGCCTCGCCGTGCCCTTCCCGAGGCCACTCGCAATCTCGGGTGCATCCGCTGAGCTCCTCGGCCTCGCGCGAGTGCGACACGATACGAAAGACCTCGTCACGCCGGACATGTTCGGTGCCGAGGTCGGCGGAGCTTCCGCGATCGAGCATGTCGTCGTGCTGTCACGGTCTGGCTCGGGAGCGTCGGCGCTCGAGCCCCAACCTGCATCGGCCACGGTGCCTGCGCTGCTCGCCATGTCCTTCAACAGCTACCGCGATCCGGCCGCCGCGGTGCAGACGTCCGCTCGCATCGCCGAGGGCGCGCAGTGCTGGACGCTCGACGTGGGCGACGTCGACGACGCCGCGCGATCGCTTCACGAGTTGCTGACGGCGCCGGCGACCTCGTCCGGCTGACCGGCTCGGGCCTCGCGTCCGTATCGATCAGTGTTCCCGACCGCCGCGAAGTAAGCCGATCGTTGCGCCTCGCCTCCGGCGGGATAGAGGATCGAGCGCGGGTTCGTCGGGCTGCGCTCGAGGTCGGGGCGCTCGACACGAGCGCCGTCGCGAATCCAGCGCCCGCCGCGACGTCCGAGCTCCTTCAGGCTCGCCGCGCTGGAACGACGCGTCGCCCGGGCGACGATGCGGGCCACGGAGCCGCGCCCGTTCGCCCGCGGCAGAGGGGCCAGCCGTTCCGAGCTCGAGGCGAGCACCTGCCACGACCGCCCGGACAAGAACGCTTCGGGCGGCGCCTCGGTACCGAGGTACCGATGCGCCCGCCGCAGCATCATCGCGAGCGCGACCGCGGTGCCCGTCCCGTCGGCTTCTTCGACGACCGCCGCCCAGTCGATGTCGGGCTGCGCAACCGCGTGATGGAGATCTGTCAGCCAAACGAGACGGTCGCCACCGGAGAGACCGCCGTGCAGCGCGAGGTGGATGATCGTCGCCGACGTCGAGAGCGTCCGAAGTTGGACACGGCCGATCGTGATCGGGCGCGACGAAGCGAACAATCCGGGCATCTGCACCGCGAAGGCCGCGCGCAGGCTCGGAAGGTTGAGCAGGTGCCAATGCAGGTCGATCCACATGCCGGACGGGAGCATGAGCCGGAGCTCACCGGGCATGGCCGAAGCGACCATCTTCCAGTTACGGTCCACCGTGCGGCAGCCCGCGGCCTCCAAGGCGCGAACGACGTCGCCGAAGTCGGGTGCGCCTACGACAACATCGAGGTCGCCGTAGGTACGAAGGTCGGGACGCGGATAGAGCAACTCGGACAGCACCGGGCCCTTGACGACGAGCCAGGGAGCGACGGACACGAGCGCGTCGTGAACGAAAGCCAACGCGTCGAGCGCGAGGAGGTGTGCGCGGACGGCGGCGTGATAGCGGCCCGCAAGTTCGGTCAAGGTCGCCTGGTCGATGTCGGGCACGTCGCGCAACACGAGATACAGGGCCGGTTCGACCCGGTGATACTCCGCCAACGCCACCAGCCCGGAGAGGCTGCGTTGTGCGGCAAGCGACGCGATCTCGCCCGCGTCGGGCACGTCCTGCACCGCCGCCACCAGGATGCGCGCGTCGCGCACACGATCATGCACGGACACGATCTCTTTGCAGATCGGGGTAGCCGTCGATCCACTCTCGGCGCCGAGCCCACGCCTCGCGCCAGACCGCACCACACGTTCCCGGCGCGGCCCGCGCCGCGGCGGCGCGCAAACCTGTGCCCAGCCACAACATCGCAATTCCCCACTGCCGACGCGGGGCACGCCAGCGGCGCCGCACGTACGTCGCCTTTCCCTTCATCACGAGCACGGTCTTGTTCGCCGGTGTCGACGCGGCGCCTACCGCGTGCACGGCGACTGCCGCCGGATCGACGATCGGACGGCGCCCGATCTCGTGCGCCCGGGCGCAGAAGTCGATGTCGTCGCTGTACATGAAGTAGGTCGGATCGAGGCCGCCGAGCCTGGACCACAACTCGCGCTCGACGAGCATCAGACCGCCCGAGACCGCATCGACCTCTCGTACCGATCCGCGGTCCCATGCACCGAGCGACTCGGGATCGAAGAGGCGGTGGCGCCGAAACGCGGACGAAAGGCCGCTCGCGAAGCAGAGCATGCTCCACGCCGACGGCATGCCCCAGCACGAGCGATGATCGGGACGGCCGGCCTCGTCGGTGATGCGCCCGCCGTAGATGCCGTGACCCGGCCACGCGTCAGCGAAGGCGACGAGCTCGTCGAGCGTGCCCGGGAGCAGCTGGGCATCCGGATTCAGCAGCAGGAGATAGCGCCCGCTCGCGACCTCGGCGCCCCGGTTCACCGCGCCCGCGAAACCGAGGTTGGCACCCGTCTCGATCAATGTCGCGCGCGGGAACTCCGAACGGACCAACGCATCCGATCCGTCGGACGACGCGTTGTCGATCACGATCAGCTCGACGCCGAGCGAAACGCTTGCGTGCACCGACTCAAGGCAACGACGGAGGTGTGCCGCGGTGTTGTACGACACGACCAGCACCGAGACATCGACGGTCGTGGGCGGCGCCATCTCAATCCCGCGACAGAAGCGGGTCGGCTCGTGATGACTCATCGCGTCCCCAGTCGGCAACGGTGCCCCGGCGGTCGAGGATCCGCGCGCGCAGGCGGACAAAGATCGTCACCGGGAGATAGACGAGCAATGCGGGCGCGATCCGTGGCTCGTCGAGCGCCAGCGCGCAACCAGCCTGGGAGGCCGCCGTCGTCGTGCCGGTGGACTCCGAGGCTGCGGAGCTGCGTGTTGCCGCGGGAGACCCGAACCCGCCGCCGAACGAGGTCGCGCAGCGTCTGGGGGGTCCGGACGACCGAACCGGCCGTGCGCACGGTGCGGCCCGAACCGTCGGAGAACAGCGCGCTCACATAGCCGTCGTCATTCAGGAGCTCGGGGAACCGCTCGAAGCGCTGCCGTCCTTCCGCGGACACCGCGTACACGCCTCTCCCCGCGAGGCTCTCCCGCACCTGCGGCAGTCGTTGCCAGATCGTGCAGTAAGTCCGCACCGCCCACGACGAGTGCGACGTGTCGGCGCGGAGTGCGGGCGCGGCTGCGAGGACGCCCGGTTGTTCCAAGGCACGCGCGACATCGCGGAGCACCGGTCCGGCGAACGAGGCGTCGGCGTCGACGTAAAAGCGCGGGAAGTCGCGCGCCGCCTCATCGCCGAGGTTCAGCGCAGACGACTTGTTGGCGATCGGGGTCTCGATCACCCGCACCGGCGGCCCGAACGAGCGAGCGACATCGGCCGTATCGTCGGTGCACCCGTTGCACACGACGACAATGTCGAGATCGTCCCCGCCCGAGTCGACCAGGGCGCCGAGCAGCCGGCGGATCACAGTTGCTTCGTTGTACGCCGCGACAACGACACTGATCATGACCGCTGATCTGACGCGGCGGACAGCGCTCTCAGCAATCGAGTGATAGCCGTACCGGGCGGCGCGCTCGCCCAAGCCGTCGACGACGTCGATGGGATGCCATCGGATCGGCCGATCGCGATACTCCGGCATGCGGTTCGAGTGAGGAAGGGGCCTCAACGTCGCCTCAACGACCTCGAGCGCTGGCGCGGGCCGGTTCAATCGTTCGAGGACGCCGTGAAGAAACGTTGCATCGAGCGACTCGAGGCGGCAGAAGAGGTGTGAGCGCCCAGCGCGCGCCAACTGCTCCTCCGGCAATTGATTCCAATCGTTCCAATAGCGATAGCAACGCAGAAGCTCGTCGGGTTCTTCGAAAATCGACGTGTGCGTCGCGACGACATATCGTTGCGCTCGCAGCTCCGTCAGCCGGCGTCGAAGGCGGCTGGGATAGCGAAGGTCGGACGCGGTCCGCTTCGGGTTAACCAAGACAGTCCGCCACGGCCGGTCGCCGAAGAAGCCGATCCTGTAGAACGACGAGATGACCTTCCACGGTTCTCGGACTTGGTGAATGATCAGCGTGTCGTCGGGAAGGTCCTCGACATACGGCGGCGCGAACCAAGATGCTTCGGCCATCTGGTCGCCGAAGCCGACGAAACCGTGCGGCCGGATTCCGCGTTCGTGACCACACGGGTAGCCGAGCTGATTCAGCACTGCGGAGAGGTGCCCGGTACCTGATCGACCGCACCCGGCGATGACGAGATGGGAACAGGGCCGCCCGCCCGCATCGTCTATCACCAGTTACCGCGGCCCACAGCTCGCCGGGCGCGGCGGCGAATCGCCGACCATCCTCTGCGCCAGCCTCGGTGACGCTTCAGGTCGAGCGGAGCGGCTTGGACGAGCAAGGCAGACCGTTCGAGTTGCTGTTCCCACTCCCCGAGCGTTCCCGCGCCGTTGCGACGGGCCGACAGCGGGCCGAAGCGCTGGAGGTCTGCATCGGAGCGTAACAACGTGTGCGGGGAGCGAGGATCGTCCATGTGCTCTTCGTGAATGAGCGGGTAGTACCAGCCATTCACGTAGCCGGCGCGGGCCACGTCGATGCAGTACTGAGTGAATGTCTGCTTGGGCTTGAGCGGACCGATATCCGCGACGCAGCGCCGCTTCATGAGATAGCCGCTGCCCTGCACCCACAGGTTCTGCATGAGCGAGTGCCCACCGTCGAACTCCCGAATCTTGGCGTCCGCGAGATCGGGTCGGAACCTTCATCGCGAATACGCGAAGCGGCGATGACTCCGAAGGATGGATTCGCGGCATGTGCGTCGGCGAGCGTGCGCGCCCAGCCCTGCGGTAGCAAGCAGTCGTCGTCGACCTTCGAGACGAACCCGCCCGCGGCATTCGCCCACAACCAGTTCGTCGGGTCGCGCAGGCCCATGTTCTTCGTGCTGTGGTGGAACTCCGCCACGCGAGGATGATCGAGCACCTGCCGGACAATCTTCAGTGTCGCGGCGTCATCACCGTTGTGCCAGAGCCAGACACGCGTGCGTTCGTCACACTCCTCCAAGAGTTGCGGCAATGACAGGGCGACGTAGTCAGGCCTGTTGTACGTGATCATCAGGACATCGATGAAGTCATCGACGCCGGCGCCGGTCATGCGAGCACCGCTCGAGGCGATGCGGGCCGCATGATCTGCGACCCTGCCTGGGGCGACAACTCGCGCGCCTTAGGCGGCGGATGGAATTGCCAAAGCGCGCCTGCGGCACCGAACACGAGAAACAACGTGCCCGTGAAAATTGGGAACGCGAGCGAGTCGAACGTGAATGAGGTTGCAAAACCTGCCGCGACCGAGGCGGCGAGGGCGGCACCCAGGTGCCGGTCTTCCTCGGAACGAGCTGCAGATTCGCGACAACTCGCGCAATTCTCCAGGCCGTGAAGAACAGGAGCACGAGCGCGATGACGCCGACGACGCCGGTTGCGACCAGCGCACCCAAGAACTGATTGTCGAGCAGGATGTAACGGCCGGGGAGAAACGTTCCGGGTCCGCGTCCGAACCATGGCCGCTCGCCGACGTACTGGAACACGACGGTGTAGTCATTGGTCCGGCCCTTGACACTCGGGTCGGAGCTGGCATGCAGGAACAGCGATCGCAGCGTGCCGAGCAGACCGGGCACGACCGCTCGGAACGCGAAGACGAAGATGGTGCCGAGCACGAGCGCGTTGAAGCGGAGTCGGGGCGTCCACGACCACACCAAGCAGAGAAAGCCGACGAACAAGGCAATGACCGCCGACCGTGAAATCGAGAAGAACGCGCCCGAGACGATGAGACCGACCATCCCCCAACGAACAATGCGCTGTTGCTTATTCACGGCGAAGAGCGCGTAGTGCAACGCTATAGGAAGCAGCATCCCGAGCACGACACCGAACTCGATCGGGTGAAGGCGCGGTGCTAGCAACGCGCCGATAGCCTTCGTCGCCTCTCTCGCCGATATCGGCGATGTTCTGATTCAGCACGAGCCCGGGCACTCGGATTTGTTGCGCGATGTTATAACCGAAGAAGAACTGGATGACTCCGGCGAGCGCAAACACGCTACCGATCGCCGTCAACCGTTTGAGCAGTACGTCGAGGCACGCACGCGTTCGGCAGCCGTCCATCGCGACCAACGCAATACCTGTCGCGCCCGTCAACGTAAGCAAGGTCCGATCCGCGCCGCTCGCCTCGGAAGGAGGAAGTCCACGACCGATCCCGAACGTGTATGAGACCAACAAGACGACTAGATACGCAAACAGCATCTTGCGAAGTGGATGGCTGTTCGTCGGCATACCTGTGGGGTCGCCGATCCGGCTGAGCATCCACCAGCCGAACAACGCAAGGCCGAAAAGGGCCGCGGGCCGGCCGATCGCTCCCAGCGGTCCGAGGACGAGCCTGGCCGGAAGGATATAGAGCAACAACAGGAGATATGTCAGCAGCGTGACACCGTCAGCCGCCCCGGGTGAAAGCTCCTCGTACCTCTGCACGGTCCTGCTGTCGGATCCGTTCGACGAAGGCGCGCTTTTCCCGTTGGTTCGCCAGAGCTTCATTTGCTGCGCTCAGCGCCGGCCGTCCTCGACGCCGGTCGTCGTCGTCGAGTTCTCGGTGAAGGTCGGGGGTGCGCCGCCAACGCGTGCCGCGGGCTCCGGCGCGGGGGCTCCATCGGTGGTAGGAGTAAAGATCGGGAACCCTCCGGCTGCCGTCGTGTTCTGTTGAACAGCACGCTGGCGCTTCCGGCGAGCCAGGAGCCCGTCCAGAGCGAAAGCCGCACCGAGCACGACGATGACGCCGAGCACCCCGATGAGGATACGCAGCCGGTTCCGGCCGCTCAGATTCTCTTGGCCGCTGTCCGACATGCGAAGGATGTCGACGGTGACTCGGCCTTGCGGCTGTACGCCCACCGAATCCTCACGCTTCTGGAGCTGCTCCTTGATGAGATCCGTCAGACGGCGAACCGTTTTGACAGCGACGTCGGGATTACGTGCTACAACGGCCAGGCTCATGATCGGTGACCCGCGCTGCACTCCCAGCACGTAGTCGGTAGAGAGTCCTTCGCTGACGAGGCGTCGATTGGTCTCGGCGCTGGACACGGCGAACTGCAGCGCATTCGCTGTCACGCCGAGACCCGAAGTGATGAAGGGGTTGTCGGTCTTCTGCTCGGCCTCGAGCTCGGCGATCCGCGCTGCGACTCCTCGGCAGTGAGGTTCTGCACCTCGTCAGGCGTGAGACCAGGCACGCTCGTTGACGTGCTTCCGTCCGTGCCGGTCGCAGCAGTACCCCCAGCCGCGCGGGTAACAAGATCACGTCGGCCGAAGCGTGGTAGTCGGGCTCGATGCCGCTCCCAGCGGCGAAGGCGATCCCGACCGTCACGATGAGTAGCGGTAAAACCACATACCATCGGCGGCGCACTACCTGGAGTGACTGCCAGAGGTCCAAGGGAAATCCGTTTCTCCGCGTGCCCGAACGTGGCCAATCCGGTCACCCTTGCTCAACTGAGCGTGGCCGCCCGACCTTGGGGATACTAGGCAATGATAACTGTTCACGGCACGCCGCCAACCTCGGCGGGTCCGTTTTTCACGGCTCTTCCACATCTTCGTGTCGCCGCGCGACCCGCACGTGAAAACCTTCGAGGGTTCGCTCGCTGATGGTCGACAGCGAGGTTCCTCGAATCTTGGGCGCGACGTGGGGCGATCCGGCTTCACGGCGCACATACAGCGGCGTTCCCTGGCACTTGTTCCGCGAGATCGAGCGCCGGAACCAGCTTGCCGAACGGGTCGACGCTCGTTTCGCACGTCCCACCGATGTCCTCCACGGCGCGATCGACTGGCGACGATCCGTCGCGGCGCGACGCCCCCAACGCCGAGCGCTCTGGCGCTACATGCCGGAAACGATAGAGCGCTTGAGCACACGCTTTCAGGCGCGCCAACGTGAACTCACGGGGCACGACGTCGTTGTCCAATTCGGTGTCGCCGGAGTGCCGTCACGCGACACGCCGCTCGTTGCGCATGTTGAGATCTCGATCGAGACCGCCTTGTCGTCTGATCTGTTCGCATCTACGTACCGCCTCGACGGCGCCTCGGAACACTCAACCGCGCGCGCCATCGAAGGCGAGCGAATGTTTCTGGCCGCGTGTTCGGTTGTCTGGACGAACTCGCAGTGGACGGCCGCGGGTCTCGTCCGACAAGGCGTTCGCCGAAAGCCGGATTCGGATCTGTCCTCCTGGATGCGGTCTCTCCGACCCTGGAGTGGTCGAGCGGGACTGGTCGCAACCTCGAATCCTGTTCGTCGGAAAAGAGTGGGAGAGCAAGGGTGGCGCGTTACTGCTCGAAGGGTTCCGACGGCTTCGCGTGCAATCGCCGGACGCACGCCTCACGGTCATCGGGTGCACGCCGAATATTGACGAGCAAGGCGTCGAGGTCGTCGGCTTCCTCGACAAGGGCGACGCTGCGGAGTCGGCGCGCTTCGACGCGGCGTTCCGTGAGGCGACGATCTTCTGCATGCCGTCTTATTGGGAAAGCATCGGGATCGTCTACATGGAAGCCGCGCTCTACGGCTTGCCAATCGTGATGCTCGCCGGCCAGGGCCGCGAGGAGACCTTTCCGCCTTCGATGGCCGTCGCATTAGAACGGGCGGACGCGCAGGAGCTCTCGCAGGTTCTGCACCAACTCGCCCATGATGTGCCCAGGATGCAAACGATGGGTTCGACCGGCCGCAGCCACGTCCTCGAGAAACACACCTGGACTGCCGTCGCCGACCGTGTGGTTGAGTTCGCGTCGGAAGCACTGAACGATAGACACGGCGAGCAGGGCTCAGGGAAGAGGTGACGTGACACGTTCAAGCGAACCCGACGCGATTGCGCATCGAGCAACGCTCGATGCAGCGCCGAAATCGGAGGGTCGGCAGCGCCGTTTCGTCGTGGCCGGAGCGCCTCCCGACAACTCGAATCTCGGCGTCGCCGCGCTCATGCATGCTGTCGTAGCAGCTGCCGTTCGGCACTCGCCCGGCTGCTGCCTCACGGTGCTCGACAACGGGTTCGGGACAAGAGAAGCCTCTACGATCGTCTCGGGACAGCAGGTGTCGTACCTGCGGTGTGGTGTCAGGCACTCAAGACGGCTCCATCGTGCCGAAAGCCTGTGGAACATCCGAATGTCGAGCCGCCTGGGTGGACTGCGCAACCCAGCCGCGCGCGCGCTTCGCGGCGCGGACGCAGTGCTCGACGCCAGCGGGGGCGACAGCTTCACCGATTTATACGGGCAGAAGCGGTTTCAGACCGTCGCGCAGGTCAAGCGCGCGGCGCTGGAGAGTGGCAGCCGGCTAGTCCTGCTTCCGCAGACCTACGGACCGTTTAACACTCGGGCGAACGCCCTGGAGGCGGGGAAGCTCATCCGAAGGGCGCACCTCGCGTACTCCCGTGACGTGGAGAGCCTCGAAGTGGTGCGCCAAATCCTCGGACCTGACTTCGATGCAGAACGTCACCGGGCGGGTGTGGACATGGCCTTCGCACTCGAGCGCCAGGAACCATCGAACGAGGTCCGTGACTGGTTCGAGTCATGGTCGACTGTTGATCCGGCGGAGCCCGTCGTGGGCCTGAACGTCAGCGGACTCTTGTTCAACGAACCGAAATGGTTCGGCCAGTACGGCTTACGCGCCGACTATCGAGCAACGGTCGAACAGGTTGTGCGCGACCTCGTCGCCGAGGGCACACGCGTCCTTCTGATGTGCCACGTGCTGAGTCCAATCGATAAACCCGAGTCCGACCTGCGCGCAAGCACGACGCTCCTTCACGCAATGCCGGCTTCGCTCCGAGAGCGTGTCGCCATTGCACCTCGCTTGCCGAACGTCTGCGAAACGAAGTGGCTGATCTCACAACTCGACTGGTTCTGCGGGACGCGCATGCACGCGACGATTGCTGCGCTCTCCAGCAACGTCCCTGCCAGCGCGATCGCATACAGCCGTAAAACCGCGGGAGTTTTTGAGACGTGCGGGCAGGGCCACCGCGTCATTGATGCGCGTGAGCTCCAAACCGACGAAGTCGTCGCACGTGTCATCGCGTGCTGGCATGAACGAGCACACACACGAAGAGAGTTGATACTCGACATGCCACGTGTCATCGCGCAAGCCCGACAGCAGATGGACGACATCTTCTCGAGTCTCCCGATACCGCGTAAAGTCGCACCAAGCACCGACGCGTCCCCTTTTGCACGAAGAGAACCCTTTCGGTAGCGGCACCTGCGAAGAGACGCGTCACAGATTATTCACAGCACGTCCTCGATCCGTGCTGTTCACCTGGTGCTATCCCTTCGGTTCCACCGTCGCGGACACGTATCGGCTACAACTGCTACGCCAACGCGTCGCGCATGAGCCTGTGCTGGTCGATTCTTCCAGTGCCGTGAGTGTGGCAATCCCCCCCCCCCGTGAGTTCGTTGAGAAATCTCGCGGATCGGCTCAAGCGATGCAGCGAAAAGATCGATGAGCTTCTTGTAAGGGCAACACTCCGGGCGGCCAACCGAACGAATTCTCGAGCTCCTGAGGGGAACGATGTCCGCCCACACACTCTTCCGCGGAGAAACGGCCTAGTACAAGCCCGCGGTCACGCTCGTCGTGCTCACGCTTATTGCGACGGCGTCCTCGCTTGACAGGAACTCTTCGTCGGCCGATGCCACGACAGGCGTCGGTGTGCCGCAAGGAGTCAGCCTGACGCCATCGAAGCCGGTCAAGGTGACCACCGCGGGGGCCGTCGTCGACGGTCGTGCGGTTGACGGCTCCATCACGGTGCTCGCGAACAACGTGACGATCAAGCGCACGCGAGTCGTGAATGACGGCTACTACGCCATCCGGATCGCGGCCGGCGTCACGGGCACGATCATCGAAGACGTCGACATCGTCTGCGCCTATTCGAAGGGGAACGGCGTCGGCTTCGCGGGCTACACGGCTCGCCGCGTGAGAGTGACAAGCTGCAAGAACGCCTTCCTCGGATCGTCCACGGTCGGGGTCCGCGTCGAGGCGAGCATGTGGAACGACATCCCCATGGGCTCGCAGTCGACAACCTCTTCGACTCCGACCACCAACAAGCCGACGACGACATCGACCATCAACAAGCCGACGACACCAACCACAGCCAAGCCACCTGTCAGCCCTCCGGTCGGCGTTCCGACCGCGTTCCCGAGCGACGCCACAACGGGCTACAAGAGTTGCGGTCTGTCCGCGAGCCAGCTGAAGCCGATGTCCGGAAACGTCGAACTGCGTTCCGGCCAGGTGCTCGAGAACTTCGACCTCGCGGGCGCGATCTCGGTCACGGGCTCGAATGTCACAATCCGATGCGGCCGCATTCGGAGCAGCGGCGCCTACGCCGTGAGCGCAACGCGCAGCGGTTCCGAGAGCTTCCTCGTGGATCGAGTCGAGATGATCGGGCTCGGGGTCGAGGGCCAGAACAACGCCAGCACGTCGGTTGCGCCGTACGGGATTTACACGCTCAGCAAGGTGAATGTGCACGGCTTCCGAGACGGCGTCAAACTCGGCTCGAACCAGACGGTCGAGGATTCATGGGTGCACGATCTGTGGAGAACGGCGGGCTCGCACAACGACGGCATGCAGTCCGTCGGCGGCCGGAACGTCAAGATCCTTCGCAACAACATTGAAGGCCCGTGGGTGCAGTCGACCTCCGCCCTCATCCTCGGTACAGGCGGCGGCGGAGTCCTCGAGGACTACGT
Source organism: uncultured Actinomycetes bacterium (assembly GCA_963740835.1). Classification (GTDB taxonomy): domain Bacteria; phylum Actinomycetota; class Acidimicrobiia; order IMCC26256; family PALSA-610; genus CAVUFH01. Next base: position 318,306 of record CAVUFH010000001.1, read on the forward strand.
GATCGAGGGCAATCGACTCTCTGGCGGCACCTACACCGTCTACATCGGCGGACCAGACGGGGACGCCGCGCCCCAGCGGATCAAGGTTCGCAACAACGTCTTCGTCAACGGTTCATTCGTATACGGTCCGCTGTCCACTCGTCTCGGCTGGCCGGCTACCGATTCCGGGCACGAATGGTCGGGCAACGTCTTCAGCGACGGTACTGCCTTTAACCGATAGTGAACCTTCGTCCTCGCGGCACAAGGCGAGATCCTCTCCGGCGATCGCACTCTTCATTCTGGAGACTCCGCGATTCGTTGGGGCGGTCATGGTCGGCCGGGGCAGAGGAGGAGTCCTCGGGCGGCGAAGTTGTCGGCGTTGACGAAGCCGTAGGCCGTGCGTTTGAGTACGCCGAGCTTGTTGTTGGTGCCCTCGAGTCGTCCGTTGGAGACACGTCCGGCGTGGTGGAACGCGAAGATCTCCGGCGCGTGCGCTATGAGAGTGTCGACGACCTTGTAGAACTCCGGCAGCGTGTCTTGCTCATACAGGTCGGCGAACCGTTCCAGCGCGGCTTCGGCGTCGTCGATGTTCTCGGCGAGGTAGAGGCCGTGGAGTTCCTGCAGCATCGCCCACGCGCGTGCGAGCTCGGCGTGCGTGGCGAACAGTGCCTCGAGCCGCAGCCGTTGCCGCGTCGTCGAGCCGATCGGCGCGCCGCAACGCCAGGAAGCGGGCGCGGAACACTTCGGGATCGAACGCGGCTTCACATCTCCGCACAGTTCAGTTTGAGCTTCCCCCGTTACAGCGGACGGGTTGGTTGCGTTGATCATGCCGCGGTTGCGGTCTCGTAATCGATGGGGCTGAGCATTCCGCAGTAGCTGTGACGTCGGCGCGGGTTGTGAACGCCCGGGTTTTGAAGCGCCCCGGGTTTAGTAGAGGCTGGGTTCTCCCAACGGCGGTTGCTGCTGGGCGTTCATCTGACGGTAGTAAGCGGCTTCGAACTCGACGGGTGGGACGTGACCGATCTCGCCGTGGAGACGGATCTCGTTGAACCGCCACACCCAGTTCAAGGTCGCGAGTTCGAGGTCGTCGACCCGCGCCACGGTCCTTCGTGGCGGACGCATTCGGTCTTGTAGAGGCCGATGACGCTCTCAGCGAGCGCGTTGTCGAAGCTGTCGCCGACCGTCCCGATGGAGGCGACCGCACCGACGTCGGTGAGCCGGTCCGAGTAGCGGATCGCGGTGTATTGACTGCCGGCATCGCTGTGATGGACCAGACCGTCAACGAGTTCATCGGCTTGTCGGCGGGTCCACAACGCCATCTCGAGCGCGTCGAGAGGCAGGTCGGTCGGCATCGTGGCTTTGGTCCGCCACCCGACGATGCGACGCGAGCAGACGTCGGACAGGGGGTATCCGCATCTCTGTGTAAGTGGCGTGGCCTGATGGTGGCTGCCGGTTAGTGCCGGTGGTCGCAGGAGGGACATGCCATGACCTCATCGGATGAACTGGTGTCTGTGGAGTCCGGGGACCGCCCGCCGGTCGATCCTGAGCTCGTCGAGCGGTTGCTCGCGCAGGCGGGCGAGGGTGCCGAGCTCCTCGGCCCGGATGGGCTGTTGACGGAGCTGACGAAGTCGGTGCTTGAGCGGGCCCTGGCGGCGGAGCTGACTGATCACCTCGGCTACGAGCCACACGATCCGGGCGGACGCGGTTCGGGGAACTCCCGGAACGGCACGACCCCGAAGACGTTGCTGACCGATGTCGGCGCGGTCGATCTGCAGGTGCCGCGCGATCGGGCGGGGACGTTCGATCCGAAGCTCGTGCCGAAAGGCCAGACCCGTCTCGCCGGCTTCAACGATCGGATCATCAGCCTCTACGGGCGTGGGATGACCGTGCGCGAGGTGCAGGGACATCTCCGCGAGATCTACGGGGTCGAGGTGTCGCCCGATCTGATCTCGACGGTCACCGACGCCGTGCTCGACGAGCTGCGCGAGTGGCAGAACCGTCCCCTCGATCCGGTCTACCCGGTCGTGTTCTTGGACGCACTGTTCTGCAAGGTCCGCGACCAGGGCGTCGTGCGCAACAAGGCGGTCTACCTCGCCGTCGGTGTCGACACGGATGGCATCAAGCACGTGCTCGGCATGTGGATCGACACCGCCGAGGGCGCGAAGTTCTGGCTCAAGATCATGAGCGAGCTCCGCACCCGCGGCGTCGAAGACGTCATCTTCGTCTGCTGCGACGGCCTCAAAGGCTTGCCCGAAGCGATCGAGGCGGTCTGGCCCCAGGCGGTCGTGCAGACCTGCGTCGTGCATCTCATCCGCGCCTCGTTGCGCTACTGCTCCTACAAGGAACGCAAGACAGTCGCACGCGAACTGAAAGACATCTACCGGGCCGTCAACGACACCGAAGCCCGTGACGCCCTCGACGCGTTCGCGCAGCGTTACGGCGACCGCTACGGCGGGATCGTGAAACTGTGGCGCGACAACTGGGAACACGTGATCCCGTTCATGGCGTTCCCGCCCGAGATCCGCTACGTGCTCTACACGACCAACGCGATCGAGAGCATCAACTACCAGCTCCGCAAGATCACCAAGAACCGCGGCCACTTCCCCAACGACACCGCGCTCCTCAAGTTGCTCTACCTCGGTGTCCGCAACATCAGCGGCCGCCGGCCTGGCAACCGCGGCAACACCGCAGCACACTGGACCGCGGCACTCAACGTGTTCGAGATCTACTTCCCCGGACGAATCAACCTCGGCTAACAACATGACCGCCACGACCACTTACACAGACGCGCTGACACCCTCGTCGGACACGAACGCGGAGAACACGGTCCCCGACCAAGTCGCCACGTAGGTGAAATCGACGACCCACAGTGCGTTCGGCCGCGCCGCGGTGAAGTTCCGCTTGACCAGGTCCGGTGGCCTCACCACGGCCGGGTCTGCTTTGGTCGTCAAAAGCCCTTGTCTCGGCGCACGCCCCGCAAGCCCGCAGCACGCATGAGCCGTTCGACCTGGCAGCGGGCGACCGATCCGAGTTCGGGATACGCCCCGCGGGCTGTTCGCGGGCAAGTTCATGCCACACTTTGCGCGCCCCGTACACGCCCCGGCCGATCTTCGGGTCGCCGTGCACCCGACGGACATGCCCCAACACGACCTCATCCCGCTGCGCGCCCGCGCCGATGGGGGCCGGGTCTTCGCCGCGTAGTACGTCGACGGGGCGATCCCACAGTCCTGCTCACGCAGCACCCTGCAGATCGGCTCGACCCCAAAGCGTTCCCGATGCGCGTCGATGAACGCGATCACCACGGCAGTCGCGGGTCGAGCTCCCGCGAAGAAACTCGACGCCGCCAACAAGATCTCATTCGCCCGCTTGAGCTCCTTGACCTCCTGCTGCAACTCTCGGATCGTCGCCGCGTCGACCGACGAGACCCCGGGACGGCGACCCGCATCGATCTCCGCCTGCTTGCACCACCCCCGCAGCGTGTCCTTGTTGATCCCGACCCTCGGCCCGATCCGGATCACCGCCGCGTTCAACGACAGCTCAGGCTCTTGCTCCCCGCCTCGAGCACAAGACGGACCGCGCGCTCACGAAGCTCCGGCGGATACTTCCTCGGTGCTGGCATCTGCCCACCTTTCTGTGGGATCAGAGCCTCCAGCAAACCCGGGCGCTTCACAGTCACTCCGACAATCGACGTTGCTCGTTCGCAACACGCGTTTGGCCTGCAAGCGATCCGACGTCGTGGTTCGCAGAGTTCGAGAATGCGACGTCAATGGCGGCGGCGTGAAGCAAGCGTTCGACCTTCACCAACGACGCTCTGCCCTCTACTGATCGTGGCACAAGGCGGAGTGTGCACAGGGTCGGCCCGTCTCAGCGCTGCCGGTAGTCCTCTTCGCCCACGGCCATTCCAGTACTTCGGCGGGCGCTCGGAAACCTTGGCGGAGTATCTTCGTGGAGTGGCGCACAAAGCACGTGACGCAATCGAGGCGGCGGCCGCACGGCTGCGATCGCAAAGCAGGACGGTCGCGGGTGGGTTGCTCGGAGAGGAATTTGCACGCCGCGGGCGGAGACATGCATGGCGTGTACGGATGCACCGAGAGTTCCGAGACTTCATGATCGAGCAGGTCGGTGGCTTCTTTGTCGAGACCGATCCGGGGCCGGTCTGGTCGCGCGAAATGCTCATGCGCACGGCGGTCATGAATGAAGAACAGATCCCCGTCTCGTTGGATGCTGATCGCTTTCATGCGGTCAGCTACAAGCAACTCTTGTGGCACCTGCACGCACTCGTCGACAACTCACTGAACCTTCGCACCATTGCGTCGTTCTTCGAGTTCGGCTGTGGTTCGGCTCGGCTGATTCGTCACATGCGGAGCATCGAGGGACTCCGCCTCATGGGCAGCGACGCGATCCCCGACTCCATCGAGTGGTGCACCGAGAATGTTCCAGGAATCCGCTTCGAAGTGAACACGTACGATCCCCCGCTGACGTTCGCCAAGGACGACTCGTTCGACGTGCTGATCGCTCACTCGGTCTTCACGCACATCCCGCTCGCGACGCAGGATCGCATGGATCGACGAGCTCAGTCGCGTCCTGCGACCCGGCGGATTCGCATCGTGCACAGTGCACGGGCGCATGCACGCCGAAACGATGCTCGACGCACACAAGCGCCGCCTGCTTGCCGAGACCGGCTCACTCGAGCTCACTGGTTCGGACCGGAAGCGTCGACGTCGACCAAGGTCACGAACACCTGGGACGTCTTCCAGACGCGCGCCGAGACGATCGAGGCCTTTCGCAAGAGGTTCATCATTCGTGACTACCGGCACGGCGGCCAAGACCTGCTGATCCTGCAGAAGCCCTCCTAGGGGTGCCGCGCGGGCCTTGTGCTCACATCGCGACGCGATCGGTATTCACTGGTACTTCGCGGACGCCACCTCGTTCGACCCTCACGATCCGATCACAGACCTCGAGTGTCGCCGGCCGGTGCGCGATCAGCACGAGCGTGGTGGCGCCGCGCAGCTCCATGAGCGTCTGGCGGAACAGTTGTTCGGATCGCTGGTCGAGCGCGCTCGTGGGCTCGTCGAGGACGAGCATTTGCGGCCGGCCGATCAGCGCGCGGGCGATGCCGAGCCGCTGGCGCTGACCGCCCGAGAGGTCGCGAGCTCCGGGACCGATCTCGGTCGCGTAGCCGTCGGGCAAGGCCATGATCTCGTCGTGCACATGGGCGGCGCGGGCCGCTTGCTCGACGTCAACGTCCGAGAAGTCGGTCCGGTAGAAGCGGATGTTGTCGGCCACGCTCCCGCGAATCAGTTGGTTGTCTTGCGGCACCATCGCCACGAGATGCGACCAGGACATCGGCGAGATGGTGCGGAGGTCGACGCTATTCACCGCGATGCCCCCTCCGGTGGGGAGATACAACCGGAGCAGCAGTTTGACGAGCGTGCTCTTGCCGCTACCCGACGGGCCCACAAAACCCACCGCATCGCCCGGCTGGATCGCGAGGTTGACATCGACCAGTACCGGTTGCCCCGCGACGTACTCGAAATTGACGTCTTCGAACGCCACGACTCCGAGCGACTGGACGTCCTCGCTCCCCGGCGGAATCGGATGCGCGTGCAGGTCTCCGATCTCCTGCTCGAGCCGTTCGACGTACGGAGAGAACTGGAGGATCGACTGGGTCGAGTTCTGGAGCTGCCGCGCGTACGCGAGCGCACGGACGAGCAGCAGAATCAGCGGGCCGATGACGCCGAGGTCTGCGTAGTTCGCGGAGTGCAGTATCCAGATGATGCCGACGACCAGACCCAACGCGCAGTACTGGAAGAACATCGGTGTGAGCTTGTAGACGAGTCGCACCCGCTGCAGTGCAGTGCCCGCGCCGACGGCCTCGTGCTTTCGGGCCGCGGTGACGGCATCGCCGACGTCGAACGTCGCAATCTCTGCCGACACGCGCGCGGTTTGGGCGATCGCGGACGCGTACTCGTGGTTGAGCGCCGCGTAGCGGAGGGAGCTCCGCTTGAGCGTCCGCGTCAGCGGCCGGAGGACCAATGCAACGACGGCGAGGCCGGCACATGCGATGAGCGCGACCCATTGCGCGATGAAAACCGCGGTCACGGCGAGGATCACGAGACCCGAGACACAGACAACGACCGTTGTCAGCATGAAGATCACTGCCTCGTTCATGTGGCAGTAACTCATCATGATGTCTTGCAAGTGGCCTTCGGGCTGCGTCGACCGGAAAGACCACGAAGCGTGGAGATACGCGTCGATGAGGCGCCCGCGCGCCCGCAGAAGTGTCAGACGCGACATCGTTGCCGAAGACGTCGACAGCGGAATGTTCACGAGGATGACCGCGACGAGCACGACCACCGCGGCCGCGACGAGCTGTTCGAAGTCGAGGCGGTGATGCCCGAATGGGCCGAGCCCCGCATTCATGTGCTCTTCGCCGCTCGTCATGAGCACTGCGGTGCGAGCAACCAGGTACAGCAATGCGGTATCGAGGAGCCCGGCGATGACGCTCAGGAACGAGACGAACGCAAACCGGCGCCGATACGCCGACACCGCGATCTTGGTTCCCCGGAGCACCGGCGACCGCCGTGTGAAGCGACCGAACCTGACGCCGCCAACGGAGTCGGTCAGTGGCGCGCGAACTGGCACCGGCTGGAACTGCGGTGCAGTGCTGCCCACGACATCACGCGTAGTCGTGCCGGGGTCGGCTCCGGACGGTTCGTGATCGGCGCGGTCCGTCATCCGCCGGTCACGGGTGTAACGGTGACGTTGCCGAACTGAGCGTCGACATGGTGTGCGATGAGCACGACGCTACCCGTCGGCGGCCCGGCGTCCTCCAGGATCGTCAGATCCCAGGTCGCTGGTTCCGCCTGACCTTGCGGCCAGACCTTCATGGAGTACTGGACGCCGCCGGCGACCGTCTGCGACCGCGCCTTGTAGATGTACGTCTGGTCGAACGCGATCTGGAACCGGTGATGCCGGACGAGCGGCGAGTCGTTGTTCCCGTGCAGCTCGAAGCTTCGGGCTTGTCGTCCAGCGGTACCAAGTGAACGCACCGGTCGGGTACCAGTAGTAGCCCGGCTGCTCACTCGCCTTCGGCTGGTGGCCCCGCCAATTGAGCCCGAGACCGATGAGCGCGGCGCCGCTCGTGGACGAAGAGTTGTGACCTGGCCCCAATCCGTGCACGGTGAACGGCACGGTCACGTCGTAGTCGTGCCAGCTCACGTCGCCGATGGCGACGAGGCGGTCGTAGCCCGTCTCGACCGGCCGGATCGTGTTGCCGTCGACCGCCCACTTGCCGTCGACGACCTGCGCCTGATCGTTCACCTTCGACGCCGCCGACCAGTTCGTGGAATACGGAACTGTCTGGGTGTTCACGACGCGTTGGATCTGCACGTCAGAAGTGTTCAAGTTGCCGAGGTTGTCGCGCGCGGTCAGGTGGACCGTGTTGTTTCCGACGTTCAGCTCGGAATACAGGATGTCGGCGTTGAAGTCGCCGGGCGACCAGACCCGCCGCAGCGTCGGGCCGATCGTGAGCGATCGGTCCGCTCCGCCGTTCAGCGAGTACCGGATCCACGAGACGCCATCCGGATCGGCGACGTTGCCCAGCAGGTTGTACCGCTCCTGCGATTGACCGTGCGCACCCGCGACCTGGGTGTTCCCGTACCAGATGTTGATCGTCGGGCCGAGTGACGAGATGGTCGTGAACGTCGCGTCCGGCCGCGTGCTCGTGAAGCCGGCGCCGTCGGTCGAGGCGACTTGATAGTGGTACGTGGTGGCCGCCTGGAGTCCGGTGACCGACACGGAATGGCTGAAGGTGAGCGTCGCCGAGCCGAAGTTTCCCAGCTCGTAGTTCGTGGTCGGGCCGGCCATGACCGATGACGTCGCGGGCTCGTTGGTGGTCCAGGTGACGACGGCCGACGTGGCCGACGGCGTGACGACCACGTTGGTGATGACCGGTGGTGTCGTGTCGGTCGCGAAGTTCGCGGTGACCGACTTGTCGGCGTTCATGACGACGACGACGGGGTTTTGCGCGCCGGTCACGTCGCCGCTCCAGCCCGTGAATTGATTGCGAGCTGCGGGAACTGCCGACAACGTGACCTGCTCGCCTTCGACGTAGTCAGGCTTGTCGGGCGAACGGGAGACGCTGCCGTTGCCCACGACCGAGGTCGTCAGCTGATGGTGGGGCAAGGCGCTCGTGTCGTCTTCGGGGATGACCGGGTTTGAGGTGTCGAACACGTAGTCGACCAGCGCGGTGTACGCCGGCACCGGGCTCCCCGAGTTCGCCACGAACGGTCCGACTTGGTTGACCGTGAGCGCAGTCGAGAAGCTTCCTGCCAGCGTCCACGAGGTCCCGCTGCCCGACGTGGACAAGGTCCAGGTGCTTCCGGCCCGCGCCACGCGCATGTACGCCGATGCCGATCCGATCGCCGCCGTCTTGTTGATCTTCTGCGTCGTCTTGGATCCGGTCGTCGACCCCGCCCACGCCACGGTCGACGTCCCCGTCGAGTGGACGTCGAACCGCAACCAATTGCCGGAGTCCTGTTGCACGATCAAACCTTGCGTCTGATACCTCGCCGACGGCAGCGAATCGAACTTGACCTCGGCGGTGAAGTCCTGGTTCGCCGCCGGCTGCATCACGCGCAACGCATTGTCGGTATTGAACGCATCGTGCGCGACCCCACCCGGCACACTCAACGACAGACGGGCATCCGAAGTGCCGGCACCCGTCATCGAAACGGTGCCATCGCCCTGCGGATCGACGACCGACCACGTGCTCCCGAGCGATGGGCGATTGAAGTCATCTGACACGAACGCGGGCGAGGAGGTGCCGGCAGTGAAGGTACCGACGACCGACTTGTTCGTGTCCATGACGACCACGGTCGATGTCGAGGTGCCCGACGCGTCGCCGGACCAACCGGCGAACGTCGCGCCGGGGCCGGGAACCGCCGTGAGCGAGACCGACTCACTGGCTGCGTAGGACGGCTTGTCGGGGAACGCGTAATCGTCCCGGGACCGACGGCCGAGCTCGTGAGGGTGAAAACGCCCGGGTTGCCGGGACCGTCTTCGGGGATGACCGGGCTTGAGGTGTCGAACACGTAGTCGACCAGCGCGGTGTACGCCGGCACCGGGCTCCCCGAGTTCGCCACGAACGGTCCGACTTGGTTGACCGTGAGCGCAGTCGAGAAGCTTCCTGCCAGCGTCCACGAGGTCCCGGTGCCCGACGTGGACAAGCTCCAGGTGCTTCCGGCCCGCGCCACGCGCATGTACGCCGAAGCAGATCCGATCGCCGCCGTCTTGTTGATCTTCTGCGTCGTCGTGGATCCGGTCGTCGACCCCGCCCACGCCACGGTCGACGTCCCCGTCGAGTGGACGTCGAACCGCAACCAATTGCTCGGGTCCTGCTGCACGATCAATCCTTGCGTCTGATACTTCGCCGACGGCAGCGAATCGAACTTGACGCTCGGCGGTGAAGTCCTGGTTGACCGCCGGCTGCATCACGCGCAACGCATTGTCGGTATTGAACGCATCGTGCGCGATCCCGCCCGGCACACTCAACGACAGACGGGCATCCGAAGTGCCGGCACCCGTCATCGAAACGGTGCCATCGCCCTGCGGATCGACAACCGACCACGTGCTGCCCAACGTCGATCGGTTGAAGTCATCCGACACGAAGGCCGGACCGTCCGCGTGCGCCGATTGCACGCCCACCGACGCGGTGATCAACGCGACCAGCAATACGGCTACAACACTTGTCCGCTTCATCGGTCCGCCCGTTCGCGCCATCGTCTCAACCCGCCACTCGCCCGAATTCACATTCTGCCCCGCGACGCCGTGCGAGTCAGCCCGAGATGTTCCAAACTCTTTACTTTCGTACCGGCCTCGTGCCCCAGCGTCGCCCGGTTTCTTCCCGCCCACGAGGTGAGGGCTCCGAAGGCGCGGGCGCGATCCGACCAGCTGATCGGCGCCGTCCAGATCGACGCGGCGTACTCACGCAAAATCCTCCAGCGTGGCGACGTGCGTTGGGGCGCTCGTGAAGGGTCGAACCAGACGTTCCTGGCGCGATCGTCCGAATACTGGTGCACCGACCGGTCTGCATGCTGCCGGTGCAAGAAGAGCGGCTCATCCAGTTCGTGGAAACGGCCCCGCAGAGCAAGCTGCAGGAACAGCGTGCGGTCCGACCCTGTGTACGAACCAATCATCGAGGTCCCCGAAAGGGTGTTGGTGCGCATCAGCCCGAAGCTCTCGAAGCACGGACTCTGCGTGCGCAGCATCGAACGGGCCCGCTGCCCGGCACGCGCCTCCGTTGCGTACGCGAGGGAAGGAAACGTGGCCACCGTGCGACTGGTCTCGTCGATCTCGAGCGCTCGTGGGAACACGAGGCTCACGTCCGGTTCCGCATCCAGCACCTCGACGCACCGCCCGACGAATCCAGGTGCACAAACGTCGTCGTGTGCGGCCCACTTGAAGTACTCGCCGCGTGCGACGTTGACGAGGAGGTTGTAGTTCGGCGCGGCACCGATGTTCGATCGTATTGCGGCGGTACTCGACGCGCGTGTCGGTCGCTCGGCGTACTTCCGCGCGATCTCCGCCGTCGCATCGGTGGAGGCGTTGTCGGAGATGATGAGTTCGAAGTCCTCGAAGTGCTGCGCCGAGGATCGATTCGATCGCCTCTGCGAGATATCGCTCCCCGTTGTAGACGGGCAGGCCGATCGTGACGCGTGGAGTTCGAGTCACGCGCCGCCGTCCGGGGTGAACACGAGCACGCCGTCGTCGGCCGCGATGTCGTCGTAGCGCTCGACCAGTTCGTTCGGAACCGGCGATCCGTCGGATGCCAGCACGAAGTCGCGCAGGGAAGTGCCGTGGGGCCGCGAATCGACGTTCACGGGCCCGTTCCCGTTGGCGAGGTCGTCCGCGCTCACCGTCCGGAAATCGATGCTGAACCGTGCGACACCCGTGGTGTTCGCCACGGTCGAATGCATCTGCGCGGCCGAGAACACCACCAATCCCCCGACGGGCATCACGACGCGCACCTGGGGTTCCAACTCGACCTCGACCTCGGCCTTCGGCTGACGCCGGGTGTCCGATGAGATGTGCTTCGCCGCATCCTTGCGACCGACCGCGTTCCACTCGTAGTAGTTGAAGGCGTTCGATCCGTTCGCCACACCCTCGGACCAGTAGCGGGGGTGGAATGCCATCGAGGAGTCGGCCTCGAATTCGTAGATCGGGAGCCACCAATTGAGTTGCGCCATCGGCGCCGAATACCAGGTGTCACGGTGCGGGTGGTGGGCGTACCCGACGCCGGACGTGAGGTAACCGTCGGCGGTGACGCCGCGCAGGCGCGGGACGTCGAGGAACGTCCGATCGAGCGGCACCTCCAGCTCGTCGAGTATCTCGGTCATCAACGAGCGCGTGCGCGGGTGGTGGATGAACGCCGGCTTCACCGGCGCGAAGATCTCGACCCATTTCTCGACCGGCATGTGGAACTGCGCGGTCCGTGGGTCGAGTGGTGCGAAGGCGTCTTCGAGCATGTCGCGCGCGAACTCGGCGAGCGCGCGAATCGACGCCCGCCCCGTGAAGACGAACAACTCCCCCTCGTAGAGCTGCCGGCGGCGATCTTCGTCGCTGTCACGCGTGTCTACATGTACCGCGCTCATCGGAACTCCTTGCGACTCGTCAGACACATACGACATCCGGCTCCAAGCCCAGCGCCTGCAGGTGCGCTCGGATCTCGCCCTCGTAGATCGGGTTCATGATCAAGACCGTGCCCGGCGGCTCGTCGCGCAGGCGCTCGGGCGCGACCACGAGCTGCGCGGTACCCGGGACGAACCCACCTTGCTTCCGTTCGTTGACGTCGACGACCAGGTCGACATCGTCGCGGCTGCCGACCGCGTTCACAAAGCTCACGCCCTTGGCCCCCGCGCCCCAGAGCACGACGCGTCGACCGGATGTTCGCTCGTCCTCGAGGGCACGGGACCAGCGCCGCCGGTTCGTGTCGTACTCCTGCCCGAACGTGCGGGCCTGTTCGGCAATCGCGATCGCGCCGTCGTTGGTCTCGTGACCGGCGTGCACCCCTCGATGAACTTCGCCGAAGCGATGGACTGGGGCGGGGCGGGCCTCGACGCACAGGAATTGGTCGTCGAACGCCGTCGTGACCCGATCGACGACGAAGCCCGCCCGTTGTAACAACGACGTGAGCGACGCCGCACAGAAGTACGAGACGTGCGGGTAGATGAGATCCCATTGCCCGGCCGCGCTCAGCACGAACTCGGCGTTCGGCACCTCGAGGTAGAGCGGTGTCGCTCGCTCGCCGATCGCGTCCCGCAGAGTGGTGAGCAGCGCCCCCGGATCCTCGACGTGCTCGAGCACGTGTCGGCAGACGACGAGGTCGACGGGCTCCTCCGCGTGCGCGGCCGAGAAGTACTCTCGGACGAACCGGAGCCGGCCGCCGGCAGCCTCGTCGACTTCACCGTCGTACGAGGGGTCGTAGCCGAAGCCCTGCCCCGCTCCTCGTTCGATCAGCAGTGCGAGGAACTCGCCTTTGCCACTGCCGATCTCGGCGACGACGCCGCCTATGAGGTCGTAGGTCGCGATGAGGTGCTGCGCGAGCTCGTCGGCGTAATCGCGGAACGCCGGCGAGAAGAATTGCGAACTCTCGTACGAGGGCGTGTAGTCGACCCGGCTCGCATCGAATGCGACATTGCGGATCAGTCCGCACCGTGTGCACACCGCGAGGTCGAGGTCGCCACGCGGCGCGGCGCGCGCGGATCCCGCCGACGGCCAGAGCTCCGTGGTCACCACCGGGACGTCGGCGATCTGCAGGAAGCGTTCGAGCGCGTCTTCGTCGCAGCCCGGACAGCGCAGGTCGGAATCCGCTCTCATCACACCGCGACGACCGACGCCTCGACGCCGAGTCGCTCGAGGTCGCGACCGACCTCATCGAGGTACACGGGATTCATGACGATGACCTTGTCGGGCCGGTGTTCGAGCAGGAACTCCGGGCCGACGATCTGGTGGCCGGTGCCGGCCATGTACATGCCGTGCTTGAAGGGATTGATATCGACCGCGAACTCGATCTCGTCGTGGGCCTCGAGATTGGTGAGGAACGAAACACCCTTCGAGCCGGCACCCCAGATCACCGCGCGACCGCCGCCGGCGCGCAGGCCCCGAAGGTCGTCGCGCCAGTGGTCGATGATCGACTGGAACCCGGTCGCGAAGTGCTCGACTCCCGCCCGCATGGCCTGCATGTCGTCCTCGAGGGGGAGCCGGCTGTCGGGCGCGGGTGTGGACGACGGCCGGGCCTCGATCAAGATGTACTGGTCGTCGTAGTCGAGCGCGAGGTCGATCACCTCGAAGCCGGTGGCCCGGAACAAGCGCGCGAGCGATCCGGCCGAGAAGTACGAGCAGTGCTCGTAGTACACGTCCCAGAAGGCGACCTCGCGTAGCACCCGCAACACATCCGGGAGCTCGAACAACACGATCGTGTCCGTGCGGTCACCGATCGCACGCCGCACCGACCGCATGAAGTCGCCGACCGGCGCGATGTGTTCAAGTGTGTGCCGGCAGACGACCGCGTCGGCCGCGAGGTGCGAGTAACGCTCGTCGTAGAGGTCGGTGATCCACTCGATGCGGTCGATCACGTCACTCGAGTGCCGTTCGGGCTTCGCGCTCGGGTCGATGCCGATCCCGGCGCCGGCACCGGCTTCGAGCATCATCACGAGGAACTCGCCTTTGCCGCACCCGATCTCGAGCACGTTCTTGCCCTGCAAGTCGTACTTGTCGACCCAGCGCTGCGCGAGATCCCGCGCGAAGGCGTTGAACCGTTCCGAGAATCCCTGGGTCTCCTCGTAGCGCTGCGAGTACTGGTTGAGGCTCTCGTCGAAACGCGTGTTCGTGATGAAGCCGCAGCCGTCGCAGAACCCGAGGCGCAGCGCCCCTCGAGGGAACGACTTCGCCTCGTCGAGGCTGTCGAGGAGCAGGCAGCTGTGCGCAGGGATGCTCGGCTCCTCATGGAAGATCTGCAGCCCCTGCCGGCCGCAGGCCGGACAGGAAACCTCGGCGTCGAGGGCGGTCATCGGACCTCCGGCACGGGAACGGGAACGATGAACTTGCCGCCGAGCTCGCGATACTCCTGCTGCTGGGCGAGGATCTCGTCGGCGAAATTCCACGCGAGCAGCAACACGTAGTCGGGTCGCTCCTCGATGAGCACCGATGGATCACGGATCAGTTGATGCGTACCGGGCATGTGCTTGCCCTGCTTGTGCACGTTGCGATCGACGACGTAATCGACGAGCTCGGTGCCGATACCGACGTAGTTGACGAGCGTGCTGCCCTTGGCGGCGGCACCGTACGCGGCAATGACCGCGCCTTCGGCCTTCAGCCGATCGAGGAGGGCGAGGAGCTCGGATCTCAGCCGCTCGACACGCGCGCCGAAGTCGGCGTAGTACGCGAACGTCTGCAACCCGGACGCGCGCTCGGCTTCGAGGTACTCCACGACCGCAGGTGATGCGTCGTCGCGCTTGCCGATGTGCCACCGCAACGTGCCGCCGTGGAGATCGGGGAAGTACTCGACGTGGTTGAGGAACAGGCCGTGCCGGCGCACGAGGCGATCGACCGCCGTGCACGAGAAGTAGCAGTGGTGCTCGTGGTAGATCGTGTCGAACTCGCAATGGTCGACCAGATCGCGAACGTAGGGGTTCTCGACGGTGACGACGCCGTCGTCGGAGAGCAGGATGGCGTAGCCCTCGACGAACCCGTTGAGATCGGGGACGTGAGCCATCACGTTGTTGGCGATGATCACGTCGGCGGGACCGTGCTCGGCGCGGATGCGACGGGCAACGTCCGGTCCGAAGAACTCGCGCAATGTAGGGATGCCGGCCGCCTCGGCGGCGTCCGCCTGATCCGGTGCCGGGTCGATCCCGAGCACCCGGATGCCTTGTTCCGCGAAGTTGCGCAGGAGATATCCGTCGTTGCTCGCGACTTCGACGACGAGGCTCTCGGGGCCGAGCCCGCGCGCGCCGATGAGGCCGAGTGCGTGCTCCCGTGAATGCCGCAACAGGTGATCCGAGAACGACGAGAAGTACAGGTAGTTGTCGACGAAGAGTTGCTCGGGCGGCACTTCCTCGAGGATCTGGACCAAGGAGCACTCGGGGCAGAACGCGACGTCGAGCGGGAAGCGTGCTTCCGATTCGTCGAGCGCGGCGCCGTCGACGAGCGCATCCGCGAGCGGCGTCTTCCCGAGCGACAGGAAGGGGCGGAGGTCGGCCGTTCCGCAGGAACGGCAGCGCAGCGGATCAGCCACGCGCCGCACCTTCGACCGCCGGCGTCCACCGGAGCTCGTCGTCGATCATCGCGTTCTCGGTGAGCTCCTGGACGTGGCGGATGCGCTGGTACCGCGGCCCGGTCAGGTCCTCGTGCGTCAAACCGTTCGTGACATACGCCTGGTACAGCTCCTCCACCCCCGTCCGAACGGTCCATTTGGGCTCGTAGGCAGGGAGCACGGCGCGAATGCGGTCGCAGTTCACCCGATAGTTGCGCTTGTCGGGCCCGGCGCCTTCGGCGAACCGCACCACGCTGTCGGGCACGACCGATTCGACGATCTCGGCGACCTCCCGGATGCGGTAGTTCTCGTCGGAACGCCCGACGTTGAACGCCTCGACGTGCACGAGGTCGCGCGGTGCTTCGATCACCGCGAGGAAGGCGCGTGCGATGTCCTCGATGTGGACGAGCGGTCGCCAGGGCGAGCCGTCGCTCTTCATCAGGACCTCGCCGGTCGTGAGCGCGAAGCCGACGAGGTTGTTCACGACGAGGTCGCCGCGCAGCCGCGAGGAAACGCCGTACGCGGTCGCGTTCCGCAGGAACGTCGGACTGAAATCGTCGTCGGCGAGCGCGGTGAGGTCCCGCTCGGCCAGCACCTTCGACTCGCCGTACGGCGTGACGGGTGCGAACGAGGCGGACTCGTCGATCGGTGCGTCGCCCTGCGCGCCGTAGAGGCTGCACGACGAGGAGAACGCGAATCGGGGCACGCCGGCCGCCTTGGCGGCCTCCGCGACGCGCACGGTGCCGAGATGATTGATCTCGTACGTCGTCTGCGGACGCAGGTCACCGAGAGGATCGTTCGAGATGCCCGCGAGATGCACCACCGCGTCGAAGCCCACGAGATGCTCGGGCTGCACGTCGCGGATGTCGAGGTGCAGCGCCGGGATCGGTTCGGGCTCCGGCCCGAACACGCAGTCGGCGAACAGGAACGAGTCGAGCCCGATGACCTCGTGGCCCGCGTGCTGCAACAGCGGCACCAGAGAACATCCGATGTACCCGTTGTGTCCGGTTACCAGTACCCGCATCAGTGCCACACCCTCCATGGCGGATTCGCGCCGTCCCACAGCTCTTCGAGCAACGCCTTGTCACGCAGCGTGTCCATGCACTGCCAGAAGTCGTAGTGCTTCCAGGCCATCAGCTGCCCGTCCTTGGCCAATTGCTCGAGCGGCTCCTTCTCCCATTGCGTCTCGTCGCCGGCGATGTAGTCGAACACGGCCGGTTCGCAGACGAAGAACGCGCCGTTGATCCAGCCCTCGCCGGTCTGCGGCTTCTCGCTGAACTCGAAGATCTGGTCGCCGTCGAGCTCGAGGTGACCGAAGCGCGCCGGCGGACGGACCGCCGTCATGGTCGCGAGCTTGCCGTGCGCACGGTGGAACTCGAGCAGGGCGTGGAGATCCACGTTCGAGAGCCCGTCGCCCCACGTCAACATGAAGGTCTCGTTGCCGATGTGCGGTGCGAGCCGTTTGATGCGACCGCCGGTGTTGGTCGTGAGGCCGGTGTCGATCAGGTCGACGGTCCAATCGTCCTGTTCAGCCGCGTGCAGCTCGACCGATCCGTCGCGCGACCTCACGGTCAGGTCGGTGGTGAGCGCGGCGTAGTCGACCATCCAGCGCTTGATGTGCTCGCCTTTGTATCCGAGCGCGATCGCGAAGTCGCGATATCCGAAGTGTGAGTAGTACTTCATGATGTGCCAGAGGATCGGACGCGTCCCGATCTCGACCATCGGCTTCGGCTTGAGCACCGTCTCTTCGGACAAGCGACTCCCGACCCCACCGGCGAGGATCGCAACCTTCATGCCATCTCCTTTTGCGTCGCTCGGCCGAGCACCTTGTCGAAGGCGCCGACGTATCCCGGGACTTGCTCGTCCCATGACAGAACGCTTTCGATACGCGCTCTTCCGATCGCGCCGAGTGTGGCGCGCTGGGTCGGGTCGTCGAGCATTGCAGCAATCGCTTTCGCGTACGCGACCGCGTCATCCGGCTCGATGTACACGGCCGCGTCCTCCCCGGAAACACGCGTTTCCTTGAGGTCGTACGCGATGACGGGCAACCCGTACGCCATGTACTCCATCGTCTTGTTCATCGTGGAGACGTCGTTCAGCGGATTCATCGGATCCGACGAGAGCCCGACGCTGGCGGTCGACAGGTAGGTCGCGATGCGCTCGGGGCCGACCCGACCGGTGAACGTGACGAAGTCGTCGAGGTCGAGCTTCGTCGCGAGCGCCTTCATCTCGTCGAGGCAGTCGCCGTAGCCGAGGATCGCGAACTGCGTGTCCGTGCGGCCGAGCTCGCGCACGAAGACCCGTACCGATTCGAGCAGGAGGTCGACGCCGTCCTGCGGACCCATGATCCCGAGCCAGCAGCACAGGAACTCCCGGCCGTTCCGGAGCTCGGGCTGTTCGGGGACGCGCTGCATCCGCTTCGGGTCGGGGCCGCTGCGTACCACGGTGACGTCGGCGGGGTCGCGTCGCCCGCGTGTCGTCGCGACCTCGAAGTAGGAGCGATTGGTGACGATCACGTGATCGGCCACGCGGTACTGGCCCGCTTCCAGCAGGAGCGTGCTGCGGTGGAGCACGTCGCCGGTGCGCTGGAACCGGCTCTGGTACACCTCGGGACAGAGATCGTGCTGGTCGTAGACGAAGCGCTTGCCGAACGGTCGGTAGAGCAGCGCGAGCGCGAAGTAGGTGTCCGGCGGGTTACACGCCTGGATCACGTCGAAACCCTCGCGTGCCGACACTTCCAGGGAGAGCACGAAGGTGCGCACCCAGCAGTAGATGAACTCGAGCGCGTAGCTGGCGAGCCCGGCCGTCGCCGGCGGCGGCGCGTAGGTGTAGATGTGCACCGACTCGAGGACCTGGCGCCTCTGCTGGCCGTCGCCACACGGGCAGATCACCGAGACGCGATAGCCCGCGGCCACCAACGCACGGCACTCCTGCCACACGCGTCGATCGAGCGGAACCGACATGTTCTGCACGATGATCAAGACGCGCGGCTGCTCGGCTCCAGTCGACGCGCTTCCAATCCGCTTGCGCACGATCCGTCGCACTCTTGCCCGCCCACATTGCCGCCGAGGTCGCCCAGCACTTCCCGCTGACGACGAGGTATGAGCATATGCTTCCGGGCGTAGCTCCACCTGAAGAATCACCAAAGACGAGGTGACTCTCGCGTGAACGAGGGAACTCTCGAGTGAACGCAGTGCGCGAATCGCTTGAGGGACGCGTGTTGCTCGTGCGCGATGGCGTCCGGGCTCCGTCACCGCTCGCCCGCGCGTTACTGGGCAAAGGGTACGAAGTCTGCGAGTCGTCGCGCGGGGACGCCATCGACGCCGTCACCACGCACTTCCGCCCGGATGTCGTCGTGCTCCAGGTCGAGCACCTTCGCCAGCCGTGGCTGAGCTTGAGTGCCGCGGTGCGCGGCGTGACGGACGTGCCGCTCGTGGTCGTCGCGGACGCCGCAACGAGTGAGGAACGCGTCGCCGCGTTCTCGGCGGGCGCCGACGATGTCGTCCCCGCGCCCTTCGTGGTCGAGGAGATCCTGGCGCGCGTCCGGGTGGCGATCGGGCGAGCGGGCGGGGCCGCGCGAACCGTGCGCCAGGTCGGCCCGATGTTGCTGGACGTGGGTTCGCACACTGTTGCGATCAGTGGGGTCGCGATCGCGCTCACACCGCTCGAGTTCGCGATCCTCGCCCGCGTCGCGGACCGGCCGGGCATCGTCGTCACGAAGCGGCAACTCATGGTCGACGTGTGGGGATACGAGCACGACACGCCGAACCTCGTCGAAGTGCACGTGAGCGCGCTCCGGCGCAAGCTCGAGGCGTCGGCGCCGAGGCTGCTGCACACGGAGCGCGGCGTGGGCTACGTCGTTCGCGCCGAGGTGCGGCCTTCCTCGTCCGGCTCAGCCTGACGTCTCGCGTGACGGATCGGCTCGGGCCGGGCCTCGCGGGACGATCCTCGCCGAACGGTAGAGCCGGCGGCGGCGAACGCGCCTGAGCGTTCCGACGATCGAAGCGAGCTTCTCCCGCGCGCCGAGCTGCCGCCACGCCGGAAACGTCGGCACGTTCCGATAGCGCGGGGTCGGGATCATCAGTGCGCGCATCGCCGCAGTCCGGCCCCACACGGCGCCGCGGACGCGGGCAAGGTTCGGCTGCGACGCGGCCAGGATGGACACGTCGGAGGGGGTGGCAACGATGACCCCTGCGGCCTGCGCGGCCGCAAGGATGCGACGGCCGCGTTCGGTGCGGACGAGGATCAACGAGCTGCCGGGTTCGCCCGGCGCGATTTCCCGGTACCACGGATCACCGACCGCGATATCGGCGAACTCGCCGGTGTGGTCGGGACAGATGTGACAGCGCCATGGCCGGTGCTTCTGGAGGATGTCGCCCCAGGCCTCGTCGTAGCTCATCGCATGTTCGGCGTCCGCGGTCGCGGCCACCGCGAGACCCGGCCAGCCGTTCCCGCGATACCGGACGCTCCGCACGGAGGCCGGCTCGGCAATGCCCATCCTGCGGATCATCTCGAGCGTGCCGTTCGTCGACGGCGTGCCCGCGCAGAACATCGCGATCGTCAGACCCATCTTCGCCGCCAATGCCGGCCGGAGCTCGGTCGCGTTGCGGGCGCCCGCGACGTCGCACGGCTTGCCGATGAACACGCAGGGT
Organism: uncultured Actinomycetes bacterium; assembly: GCA_963740835.1. Classification (GTDB taxonomy): domain Bacteria; phylum Actinomycetota; class Acidimicrobiia; order IMCC26256; family PALSA-610; genus CAVUFH01. The sequence continues at coordinate 338,253 of CAVUFH010000001.1, forward strand.
TCGGGCGCCCGCTCGATCAGCTCGAGGGAGTCGCACGGACTGGCCGGCGCATACCGCGAACCGGTGGCGGCGAGCAGCTCCTCGCGAGATCGGCTCAACAGCGTCCGGTTGAGGTAAGGCACATCGTCACGGGCGGCGACATGCAGGACGCCGTGCATCCCTTCGTGCTCGACGCAGTGCAACGCCAGCGCGGTCGCCGCACCCCCACTCGACGCGGACCACCGCACCTGCTCGTCGGCGGCGTGACCTTCCCAGATCTCGAGGATCGGACCCCACATGGCGAAGGCATCGCGGTCGGCGGTCGCGGGCACGCCGTCGTGCCTCAACGAGATGCCGGGGCACACCCGCAGCGCGTCCGGTGTTCGGGTCGGCACCGCTCCGGCCGGAACCGGACGGATGCCGTGCTCCGGTATGTCGATCAGGCGAACCGCGTCCGGCTCCGCGTAGGCACAGGCGCCGCAACCGCTGCACAGCTGCCGGTCGGCGACGTCGAAGACCGACGTGATGCCTCTCACGACCGCGGGCCGGCGGTCATGCGCGCGGAGCGTGTGAAGTCATGACGCTCCCAACTCTACGAGGTGGCGTGCGATCGCGAACGCGGAGGTCGCGGCGGGCGATGGTGCGTTTCGCACGGCGAGCACGCTTCCCAATCGCTCGAGCGCGAAGTCGTCGACGAGCGCGCCGCTGCTGTCGACTGCCTGCGCGCGCACACCGGCGTGTGACCGAACGACCGAGTCGGGCTCGATTGCAGGGACGAATCGTTGCGCCTCGGCCACGAAGGCCTTGCGCGACAGCGAACGCCTGAGTTCCACCGCCCCTGTGCGCCAGTGCGCGCGCGCGAGCCTGCGGAAACCGGCGAAGCGGGCCAGGTCGACGAGCTCCGAGACGTCGACGTCGCGCCATCGATATCCCTGCCGCGCCAGCGCGAGCACCGCGTTCGGTCCGACCAGCACCTCGCCGTCAATGCGTTTCGTCAGATGAATGCCGAGGAACGGGTAGCGCGGATCGGGCACCGGATAGACCAGGCCACGCACGAGATCCCGCGCCCGCGCTCGCAGTGCGTAGTACTCACCGCGGAACGGGACGATCCGCGGTGACGCGCTCCCGCCCGCCATCTGTGCGAGCAGGTCGGCGTGGAGGCCACCGCAAAGGACTGCGGTCCGGCAGTTGACGACGAGGGAGCCGTTGGAGGTCCGGGCAGTCAGACGGGCGCCGTCGTCGGCCGTCTCGATCGCCACGACCTCGGCGCTCCGGCGCATCTCGCCCCCGCGCTCGACAAGCTGTTGGGCGAGCACCCTGCACACCGCGGGGAAGTCGACGATCGCGGTCTGTGGCGACCAGACGGCGGCCAGCCCCCGCACGTGCGGCTCGATCTCCCGCAGCGCATCGCGGCCGATCGATCTGACGTCGGGCACGCCGTTCGCGATGGCATTGGCCATGATCGCCGAGAGGCGTTCGAGCTCGGACTCGTCGGTCGCCACCACGACTTTCCCGCACTGGTCGTACGGGATGGCATGTTCCGCGCAGAATTCCCGAAGCTGGGTGCGACCCGACGTACAGAGCTCAGCCTTCAGCGAGCCCGGCTTGTAATAGAGGCCGGCGTGGACCACGCCGCTGTTGTGACCGCTCTGCTGCGTTCCGACCTCGGCATCCTTCTCGAGCACGGCGATGGCGCCCGATCCGCCGGCGGACCGCCACGCGTCGGCCGTTGCCAGACCGATGATGCCGCCACCGACCACGGCGAGCTCGACATCCAGGACCTCCCTCATCGGCGGATTCTGCACCGTCTCCGGTTCGCCGCGAAGCATCGGCCGCCGAGATTCCTGACCCTTCGAGTCGGAAAGATTCCTGACCTGGCCGCTGGTATTTCGGGCCCGAGTTGGGTAGTGTCGGGCGCGTGAACAGCCGTCCCGAGATCCGCATGCGAGGCGCCGCGAGCGTCTCCGTGGGCCGGACGCCACACGAAGTCCGCGACGAGCTCTGTCGACGCGCGACCACCTGCTCGCGCTGACGCGAGCCCGCCGCGCTCGCGGTTCTCCACCCCACCCTCCCGCCCCGAGAGGTCTCTCCCATGGCGATCGACGTCCGCCAGCTCCAGACCCGTCCGCTCGATCCGCTGATCGCGGACGAGCTCGACATCTACGAACGCACGCTCGCCGAGTACCTCGACGGCGGCGTCGACGAGGACGTGTTCCGCGTCTTCCGCCTGAACCACGGCGTGTACGGCCAGCGCCAGGGCGGCCGGAACCAGATGGTCCGGGTGAAGATCCCCTACGGGCAGGTCACGCCGGAACAACTCGAGACGCTCGGCTACATCGCGGAGACGTACTCGCGTGGGTGGGGCCACCTCACGACCCGCCAGAACGTGCAGTTCCACTTCGTCCAGCTCGAGCAGACGCCCGAAGTGCTGCGCATCCTCGCGTCGGTCGGGCTCACGACCCGCGAAGCGTGCGGCGACACCGTCCGCAACGTGGTGGGCTGCCACCTCGCCGGTGCGTGCCCGTTCGAGAAGCTCGACATCACCCCGTGGGCGGAGGCGACGGCTCGCCTCTTCCTGCGCCATGGCTACGCGCAGCGCCTGCCCCGCAAGTTCAAGATCAACTTCTCCGGCTGCGCGACCGACTGCGGCCAGGCCATGTTCAACGACGTCGGCGTCGTCGCGGTGACGCGTGAGCGCGCCGACGGCACGACGGAGCCCGGCTTCAAGGTCTTCGTCGCGGGTGGTCTCGGCGCCAACCCGCACCCCGCGCAGGCGCTGGAGGACTTCACGTCGCGCGAGGACCTGCTGCCGACGATCGAAGCGTGCCTGCGCACCTTCGACCACTACGGCAACCGCGACAACAAGATCCGCGCCCGCATGAAATGGCTCGTCGACACGATGGGCATCGAGGAGCTGCGGGAGCGCATCGTCCGCGAGCGCAAGTTCCTGCGGGCCGCGCGCTACTGGCCGGGCGGGATCCCCGAGCAGGTGCAGCTCGCGGGCGATGCCCCGGCCGGTGGCACACCCGAGGTGACCGTCGACGGGAACGGCCCGAGCGCGACGCCGGTGCGGCTGCTCAAGTCGGATCCGTTCGAGCGGTGGGAAGAGGCGAACGTCGTGCGCGGCATCGACCGCGGCACCGTCTCTTCGTACGCGTACGCCAAGCTCGGCGACATCACGACGGACCAGTTCCGTCGCCTCGCCGACATCCAACGCGACTTCGCGCTCGACATCCGCATCACCAACCGGCAGAACTTCGCGTTCCGCGACCTCACCGAAGCCGACTTCCGCGGCCTCTACGACCGCCTCTCCGAGATCGGGATGGCGGAGCCAGGTGCGGAACTCGCGCGCGACGTCGTCTCGTGCCCGGGCGCCGACACCTGCAACCTCGCGGTCACACAGTCGCGCGGCTTGGCGTCCGCGATCGGCGACGCGCTCGAGGACGCGGGGCTGGCCGAAGTCGGTGGCGTGCGCGTGAACATCTCCGGCTGCACCAACAGCTGCGGCCAGCACCACATCTCCGACATCGGGTTCATGGGCCTCGAACGCCGGGCGCACGGCCGCGCCGCCCCGGGGTACCAGATGCTGCTCGGCGGCCACCTCGGCGAGATGGAGGTCGAGTTCGGCGCCAAGGCGGGCAAGCTGCCGGCGAAGGCTGCGCCGGAGGCGGTCGTGAAGATCGTCGGGCGATTCGCCTCGGAACGCGACGCGGGCGAGACCTTCACCGCGTGGCTGGCACGGGCCGGCGGAGCCAAGGATGTCGGCGATTCCGTCAAGGACCTCGACAACTTCCCGAGCCCGGACATCGCGCCCGACTTCTACGTCGACTACGACGAGACCGGTCCCTACGTGGCCGAGGTCGGCGACGGCGAATGCGCGGCGACCTGATGGCGACGAACCTGACCACGCTCAACAACCCGCCCGCCCGCCTCAACAACCCGCCCGCCCGCCTCAACAACGCGCCGCGCCGCCCGCTCGTCGACATCGACCTGGGCGAGCTGGCCGCGATCTCGGCGGAGCTGGAGCACAAGCCCGCGAGTGCGGCGATCCGCTGGGCGCACGAGCGGTTCGGCGCCGGGCTCGTGCTGGCCGCGTCCTTCCAGGACTGCGTCCTCATCGACCTCGCGGCCAAGGCTGCGCCCGGAATCGAGGTCGTGTTCCTCGACACGCAGTATCACTTCGCGGAGACGCTGTGGTACGTCGACCGGGTGCGGGAGCACTACGACCTGCACCTGACGGTGATGACGCCGCTCGTCCCGCCCGACGACCTCTGGCAGACCGATACCGACGAGTGCTGCGCGATGCGCAAGGTCGAACCCCTCGCCCGCGCCCTCCAGGGCCGGCAGGCCTGGATGTCCGGCGTGCGGCGGGTCGAGGCGCCGTCGCGCGCGCGCACCCAGATCGCGCAGCTCGACGTCGGCCGCGGGATCGTGAAGGTCAACCCGGTGGCCGGGTGGACCGATGATGACATCGAGACCTACAAGCGTGACCACGACCTGCTCGAGCACCCGTTGGTCGCCCAGGGCTACCCCTCGATCGGCTGCTGGCCGTGCACGCGGGCGGTGGCACCGGGTGACGACCCCCGCTCGGGCCGGTGGGCCGCGACGGGCAAGACCGAATGTGGCCTCCACGGCTGGCCTCAGCCCTAGAGATTTCGTACGACGCTTCTAAGCTGGCGGGTTCATGCAACGTCTGATTTCGCATCTCGCCGCGCTCGAGGCGGAGTCGGTGCACCTCCTTCGTGAGGTGGCCGCGGAGTTCGAACGCCCCTGCCTCCTGTTCTCCGGTGGCAAGGACAGTGTCGTCATGCTCCACATGGCCAAGAAGGCCTTCTGGCCCGCGCGCCTCCCGTTCCCGGTCATGCACATCGACACCGGCCACAACTTTCCCGAGGTCATCGAGTACCGCGACCAGGCGGTCGAACGCGCGGGCGTGCGACTCGTCGTCGCGTCGGTGCAGGAATCGATCGACAACGGCCGAGTCGTCGAGGACAACGGCCCGCGTGCGTCCCGCAACCGGCTGCAGACCACGACGCTGCTCGATGCGATCGAGGCGCACGAGTTCGATGCAGTGATGGGCGGCGCGCGCCGCGACGAGGAGAAGGCGCGCGCCAAAGAGCGCTTCTTCTCGTTCCGCGACGAGTTCGGGCAGTGGGATCCGAAGAACCAACGGCCGGAGCTCTGGAACATCTACAACGGGCGTCACCGCAAGGGCGAGCACATCCGGGTGTTCCCGTTGTCGAACTGGACGGAGCTCGACATCTGGCAGTACATCGCCGACGAGCAGATCGAGCTCCCGTCGATCTACTTCGCACACCGTCGCCCCGTGTTCCGGCGCGACGGCATGCTCATGGCCGTCACCGACTTCTTGCAGGCGGGTGAGGGCGAAGAGGTGTTCGAGGAAACTGTGCGCTACCGCACCGTCGGCGATGCGACCTGCACCGCCGCGGTGGAGTCGAGCGCCGCGACCCTCGACGAGATCATCATCGAGGTCGCCGCCTCCCGGATCACCGAACGAGGCGCTACCCGCGCCGACGACAAGTTCTCGGAAGCCGCGATGGAAGATCGCAAACGTGAGGGTTATTTCTAAGGATGGAACTGCTTCGCTTCGCCACCGCGGGCTCCGTCGACGACGGCAAGAGCACGCTCATCGGTCGACTGCTGTACGACTCGAAACAGATCTTCGAAGACACGCTCGACGCGATCGAACACTCGTCGCGCCTGCGCGGCGAGGAGGGCATGAACCTCGCGCTCCTCACCGACGGCCTGCGGGCCGAACGCGAACAGGGCATCACGATCGACGTCGCGTACCGCTACTTCGCCACGCCCACGCGCAAGTTCATCATCGCCGACACGCCGGGCCACATCCAGTACACCCGCAACATGGTGACCGGTGCGTCGACCGCCGACCTGGCACTGGTGCTCATCGACGCCCGCAACGGCATCGTCGAACAGTCGCGGCGCCACGCGTTCCTCGCATCACTGCTCGGTGTCCCCCACCTCGTGCTGTGCGTCAACAAGATGGACCTCGTCGACTACGACCAGGAAGTCTTCGAACGCATCCGCAACGAGTTCCGGGAGTTCGCGGCGAAGCTCGACGTGCACGACCTCGCGTTCATCCCGGTGTCGGCCCTGCTCGGGGACAACGTGGTCGAGCGCTCGGCGAACATGCCGTGGTACGAAGGCTCGTCGCTGCTCCACCACCTCGAGTCGGTGCACATCGCTTCGGACCGCAACCTGATCGACTGCCGCTTCCCGGTGCAGTACGTGATCCGGCCGCGCGACGATCGCTTCCACGACTACCGCGGGTACGCCGGCCTCGTGACGAGCGGCACCTACAAGGCGGGTGACGAGGTCGTTGTGCTGCCGTCGGGTTTCACCTCCCGCATCGCATCGATCGACACCGCCGACGGACCGGTCGACGAGGCCACACCACCGATGTCGGTCACGATCCGGCTCGAGGACGAGCTCGATGTCAGCCGGGGCGACATGATCTGCCGGCCCAACAACCGGCCGGCCGTCGGCCAGGACATCGAGGCCATGCTCTGCTGGTTCGGCGACCGCACGCAGCTCCGGTCCGGCGCCAAGTACGCGATCAAGCACACGTCGAAGTGGGCTCGGGCCCTGGTAAGGGACCTGCAATACCGCCTCGACGTGAACACGCTGCACCGCGACGAAGTCGCAGATTCGCTCTCGCTCAACGAGATCGGTCGGGTCACGATGCGCACCACGCAGCCGCTGTTCTTCGACGAGTACCGCCGCAACCGGGGCACGGGTTCCTTCGTACTCGTCGAAGAGGCGACCAACGACACGATCGCGGCGGGCATGATTCTCGGCCCGAGCTCGTAGCCGGGCGATTGGAGCTGCGTCGCTCCGAGCTCCTGCGAGAATGGAGGGCGTGGTCCACGAGGTTGCGCAAGCCGGTTTCGGTGACGCGTCCGACTACGAGGCGGCGCGGCCCTCGTATCCGCCGGATGCGGTGCAATGGTTCGTCGACGAGCTCGCGCTGGCGCCCGGCCGGCGCCTCTGCGACTTCGCGGCCGGCACCGGCAAGTTCACCCGGCTCCTCCTGGCGCTCGGCGCGGACCTGGTCGCGGTCGAACCGGTCGCCGGGATGCGGACCCAGTTTCGGCACGCGCTCCCTGGTATCCCGCTGGTCGCCGGCACCGCCGAGGCCGCGCCGTTCCGCGACAAGGAGTTCGACGCAGTGCTCGTCGCGCAAGCGTGGCACTGGTTCGACCACGACCGGGCCGGCGCGGAGATGCGCCGGATCGTGCGCGACACCGGCGGTGTCGGGTTGGTCTGGAACGCGCGCGACCGCGGCGTCCCCTGGGTCGACGCCGTCTGGGCGATCATGGACCGGGTCGAGAAGCGGGCGCCGTGGCGCGACCACGACAACTGGCGGGACGCCGCACGCGCGCTGCCGGGCTTCGCCCCGCCGCGCACGGCCGAGTTCCACCACGTCCAGTTGCTCTCGCACGACCAGGTCGTGCAACGGATCGCATCGGTGAGTCACGTCGCGGTGCTCTCCGATGCGGAACGCGCGAGGCGTCCTCGCCGAGGTGCGCGCGGTGCTCGACAACGACGACGCGACGCGTGGGCACGAGACGGTCGAGCTCCCCTACCGCGTCGACTGCACCGCGTACGGTCCGGCATGACCGAACCGGCGCTCCCGCGGGGCCGGCGCATCGAGCTCCCGCAGCGCGGCACGACGTTCGTCCGTGAGGTCGAGGGCCCACCTGGTGCGCCGACACTGCTGTTGCTGCACGGGTGGATCGCGAGCGGTGGCCTCAACTGGTTCCGCGTGTTCGAGCCGCTCGCGCAGCACTTCAACATCGTGGCGCCGGACCTGCGCGGCCACGCGCGAGGCGTGCGCACCCGTCGCATCTTCCGGCTGGCCGATTGCGCCGACGACACCGCGGAGACGCTCGTCGCGCTCGAAACCGGGCCGGTGATCGCGGTCGGGTACTCGATGGGCGGACCGGTCGCCCAACTCCTGTGGCGGCGGCACCGCGACCTCGTTTCCGGCCTCGTCCTCTGCGCGACCGCACCGGGCTTCGTTCCGGTTTCGAGCGCGCGCCTCGCCTATCAGTCGTGGATGCTCGGCTGGGCCGGCGCGGCGCGGGTCGCGGCGATGGTGCCGCCGCTGCCGTCCGTGCCGATACTCCGGCGCCGGCCCCGGCGACTTCCGGCGTGGATGGCCGCCGAGCTCCGGCGCCACGACTGGCGCATGATCGTCGAGGCCGGGCAATCGTTGAGCACCTACTACGCGGGGCGCTGGATCGGCGAGGTCGATGTCCCGACCACCGTCATCTGCACGACCGAGGACCGCGCGGTGCGGCCCGACCTCCAGCGGGCCATGGCGGACGCGATCCCCGGTGCGACGCGCATCGACGTCGCGGAAGGGCATCTCGTGTGCGGCCGCGAAGAGTTCGCGGCGCCGTTACTCCGCGCCTGTCACGACGTCGCCGACCGTGCCACCGGAGTCGGCCGGTTCGGCTGACTCGCAACTGATTTCGTCGTACCAGCGTGGACGCCTTTCTTTCGCCCAGCGCGCCGGAACCCAACCGTGCACGATGCCGCGCAGCGCGTCAGGATCGGACACCGCGAGCAGGATGTGACCGAAGACCGCGAGGCCGACGCCGAGCGCGAACCAGTCGTGCACGAACGTCGCACCGGTACGCCAGTCGACCGGGAACGGCTCGAACCAGCGCATGATCGAACCGGTGGCGAGCATCACGACGATCGAGGCACCGAGGAACGTCGCGTTCAACTTCTGACCGGGGTTGAACTTCCCGAGCTGCGCGCTGGCGCGCTTCGCCTTCCGCCACCAGATGCGGTCGTCGCGGTCCCAGCGGCTGAGCCGGCCGAGGTCGTCGCGCAGTTGGCCTCCGGCACGCAACGCGATGCCGATGAGGATCGGCACCGGGAGGAGGAGTCCGGCGTACACGTGGATCGTGCGCACGAGTTCTCGGCGGCCGACGAGCTGGGAGACCGGACCGGCGTACAACGCCGCGCCGGTCGCGATCATCGTGAGGAAGAGCGTCGCGCTGCACCAGTGCACGACGCGCTCGGTCTTGTCGAACCGGGCGACGCGCCGCGCGCTCGGGCGCACGCTCGCGGCAGTCATGTCGGGCTGGTCACGTCGACTCGTCGTCGCGGCCGTTGCTCTTACCGACCCACCCGTCGACGTCGTAGCCGAGGTGCTCCCAGTAGCCGGGGCGCACGGCGTCGACGACGCGGATCGATTCCAACCACTTGCACGACTTGTAGCCGTACATCGGCGCGACGTAGAGCCGCACCGGTCCACCGTGCTCGCGCGACAGCTGCTTGCTTTCCAGCTCGTACGCGACGAGGACATCGTGCCGGCGCGCTTGTTCGAGCGTCAGGCTCTCCGTGTACGTACCGTCGAACGAGACGAACTGGAGTGCCTTCGCCTCCGGTTGTACGACGGCGCGGTCGAGGATGTCGCGGAGCAGCACGCCCCGCCACTCGACGTCCGAGACCCGCCAGCCGGTGACGCACTGGAAGTCGCGGTGCAACGTCGTGGGGCTCATCGCCTGCAGGTCGGCGTACGTCAGGTCGAGCGGCTCGTCGACCAGGCCGCCCACCTTGAGCCGGTACTCCTCCCGGCTCCGCCCCGGCAGGTTGCCGGTGACGGTGTAGATGCGGAAGCGCCCGATCGGCAGCAACGACGAGAGCCCGGTGCCGTCCTTGCTGATCACCGGACCGACCACGCGCTCGAGCCAGTCCTGGACCTGGGCGCCGAACACGATGCCCGGCCGCGCCCGCGCCCAGGAGACCGATGAACACCCGCCGGCCCATGTGGATCTCGCCCGGGTGCTTCACGAAATCAGCCTACGGCCAGCACCAGCCGCGGCAGGACGCGCCCCGCGATCGAGTCCGACGGGATCTCGCCGGCGCGGTCGGCGCCCGCACGCTCGTAGAAGCCGACCGCATTCGGATCCGCAGCAATCGTCAGCGCAGTGCCGCCGGCGGCACGAGTGATCGCGCACGCGTCGGCGAGCAGTGCGGCACCGATGCCCTGCCCCATCGCGTCCGGCGCGACGAACAGCCAGGCCAGCTCGAACTCGTCACCGTCGCGCGCGATGCCGTGGAAGCCGGCGATCGCGCCGGCTCGGCTCCGCGACGCGAACCGTGCGGCGACGCGAGCAGTTCGGGGGTGACCGTCAGCTCGGCTCGGCATGCACGCCATGAAGGCGTCGTCGTAGCCCCAGAACGCCTTCGACGCGACCGCGAGCTCGGTGAGCGCGTCGAGATCACGAACGGTTGCGGTGCGGATCAATCCGAGATGTCGCGGATGCGCGCGATCTTCTCGGACGACTGGTTGGCGTCGACGCCCTGGATCTGCAACAGCTCCTCGCGCGTCGCCGCCGCGATCGCTTCGGCGTTCTCGTCGGCGGCGGCGAGGCGGGCTTCGATGCCTTCCGCGATGATGCGCTCGGCTTCGTCGACGAGCGCCGCGACCATCTCCGCCTCGGGGACGACGCGCACGACCTTGCCCTTCACGAACAGGTGGCCCTTGCCCCGACCGGCCGCGATGCCGAGGTCGGCTTCGCGTGCTTCGCCCGGACCGTTGACCACACAACCCATCACCGCGACCTGGAGCGGGATGTTGCGCTCCTCCAGCTGGGCCTGCGCTTCCGACGCGACGCGGATCACGTCGACCTCGGCCCGGCCGCACGACGGACACGCGATGAGGTCGAGGCCCTTGCGCTCCCGCAAGCCGAGCGCCTCGAGCAGCACCCGGCCGGCCTTGGCTTCCTCGACCGGATCGGCCGTCAGCGAGTAAGCGGATGGTGTCGCCGATGCCTTCGGAGAGCAGGGTGCCGATGCCGGCCGTGGACTTCACGAGTCCGGCCGGCGGCGGCCCGGCCTCGGTGACGCCGAGGTGCAGCGGGTGGTCGGTGGTGTCGGCGAGCATCCGGTAGGCATCGACCATGAGCGGCACGCTCGACGCCTTCACCGAGATCTTGACGTCGTCGAAGTCGACCTCGCGGAACAGGTCGAGCTCGTGCATCGCCGACGCGACGAGCGCCTCGGGCGTGATGCCACCGTGCTGCTCGGCCATCGCGGGATCGAGCGAACCCGCGTTGACGCCGATGCGGATCGGCAGGCCGCGGTCCTTGGCCTCGCGGGCGACGAGCTTGATGTGCTCGGCCTTGCGGATGTTGCCCGGGTTGAGGCGCAGCGCGTGCACGCCCGCTTCCATCGCGCCGAGCGCGAGCTTGTACTGGAAGTGGATGTCGGCGACGATCGGCACCGGCGAGCGCGGCACGATCTGCGCGAGTCCTTCGGCGGCTTCCTCTTCGTTGCACGTGCAGCGCACGATGTCGCAACCGGCGGCCGCGAGCGCGTAGATCTGCGCGAGCGTGCCCTCGACGTCGGCCGTCTTCGTGGTGGTCATCGACTGGATCGAGATCGGTGCGTCGCCGCCGACGGGAACGGAGCCGACGTGCAGCTGGCGGGTGACGCGGCGGGCGACCACTAGAACGGGTTGCTCAGCGGGCGGGTGATGTCGAGGAAGAGGCTCGACAGGAACACGAAGGCGAGCACGCTCATCACCACCGCGGTGACCGGCAGCAGCTTGGTGACGTCCGCGTGAACCGGGCGCCGCCGGATCGTGGACGCGATCTTCTCGTAGGTGGCGATCGCGATGTGGCCGCCGTCGAACGGGAGCAGCGGCACCAGGTTGAAGATGCCGACGAACACGTTGATCGAGATCAGCAGGAACGCCACTTGCACCCAGCCCGACTCGGTGGCCTGGATCGCGAGGCGCCCGAACCCGACCACCGACACGAAGCGTTCCGAGCTCGCTTGCGGCGAGTTCGTGTCCTTGTTGTCGGTCGTGAGGACGTGCCAGTAGCTGCTGATGCCGCTGGGCGAGAACCGGTCACCCAGGGCGCCGACCGACGCGCCCGCGATCGACCACACCTGGCGCGGCGCTTCGATGACTGCTTCCGCCGGGTTGACCGAAGGCACGTGCACGGTGGGCGCGATGCCCGCCCGGCCGAGGTTCTTCGGCGCGTCCGGATCGCTCCCCGCGTCCGGATTCTTGATCGTCGCGAGCGTCACCGGGACGTCGACCGTCTGGCCGTCACGCTCGACGGTGAAGACGACGGTCTCGCCGCCGCGGTTCGAGCAGCTGCGGCCGCAGGTCGTCCCAGTTGTCGATGCGGACGCCGTCGACCGCGACGAGCTGGTCGCCCTTCTCCAGGCCCGCCTTGGCGGCCGGCGAACCCTTCTCGACGAGGTCGATCGTGGTGGTCGCCTTCGAGTCGCCGTAGTTCCCCGCGAACACCAGCACGCCGAACATGAGGATCAGCGCGAGCGCGAAGTGCATCGCGGAACCGGCCGACGCGACCACCACCTTCGGGAGGTATGCCTTCGAGCGGTACGCGCGCGGCTCGTCTTCGGGCGCGACCTCTTCGAGGTTGGTCATCCCGATGATCTTGCAGTAGCCGCCGAGCGGGATCGCCTTGAGCCCGTACTCGGTCTCACCTTTCTGCACCGACCACAGACGCGGACCGAAGCCGACGAAGAACTCCGTGACCTTCATGCCCGAACGCTTCGCGGTGACGAAGTGCGCGAGCTCGTGCAGGAAGATGATGATCGGCAGCGACAGCACCACCGCGACGATCGCGGTCGCGCCGGGGAAGAGGATCGCGGCGAGGAGGAGCGCGATCAGGAACGACGCGATCCAGTAGCGCGGCCGGATCACCGGCACTTCGACCGTCTCGAGCGGATCCTTCACCTGCTGCTCCGTTGTCCCGTTTCTCGTCCGCGCCGTGCGATCACTACGGCGGCCCGCTCGCGAGCAACCCGATCCGCATCCAGAACGTCCGCGATCTCCTCGGCGTTCCCCGTGCCCGCCTCGAGGACTTCCGCGACGGTTTCTGCGATCGCCGACCAGGCGATCCGCCCGGCGAGGAAGGCCTCCACTGCGACCTCGTTCGCACCGCTGAGCACGGCCGGTGCGGTGCCACCCGTACGGCCGGCGGCGTAGGCGAGGTCGAGCGCACGGAACGTGTCGCGGTCCGGGGGTTCGAACGTGAGGTTCCCGACTGTCGTCCAGTCAATTGCGCCGAAGGCCTCGGGGAGGCGTTGCGGAGCGCCGAGCGCGAGGCCGATCGGGAGGCGCATGTCGGGCATGGAAAGCTGCGCGACGGTCGCGCCGTCGACGAACTCCACCATGCCGTGCACGACGGACTGCGGATGGACGACGACGTCGATCGCGTCGAAGTCGACGCCGAACAGCTCGTGGGCCTCGATCACCTCGAGGCCCTTGTTCATCAGGGTCGACGAGTCGATCGTGATCTTGGCGCCCATGTTCCAGGTCGGGTGTGCGAGCGCGTCCTTCGGTTGCACGTCGGCGAGCTCGGCGCGCGTGCGTCCGCGGAACGGGCCGCCGCTCGCCGTCAGCACGATGCGGGCGACCTCACCCATCTTCCCGGCGCGCAACGACTGCCAGATCGCGGAGTGCTCGGAGTCGACGGGAACGATCTCGCCCCCGCCGGTGGCCCGCGCCTTGGCGACGATCGGGCCTGCGGCGATGAGGCTCTCCTTGTTGGCGAGCGCGAGGCGCTTGCCGGCTTCCAGGGTGGCGAGCGTCGCGGGCAGGCCGGCGAAGCCGACGACCGCGTTGAGGACACGTCCGCGTCGGGGTGCGCCGCGAGCTCGGCCAGCACGCCGGGGTCGTCGAGGCCCGAACGGGCCAGCTCCGGCGCCACGCCGAACTCGATCCGCTGCTGCTCCAGCAGGTCGATGTTGCGGCCGGCGGCGAGTCCGACGACGCGGAAGTCGTCGCGGTGGCGGCGCAGGACATCGAGCGCCTGGGTCCCGATGGATCCGGTCGATCCGAGGATGACGACGCCGGTGGACATGGTCCCAGGCTAGGGGGTCATCCCGGTCCGAGCCGCCCGAACCTGGGCTTCTTCACAGGATGTTGAGATGGACCGCCAGGAAGAACGTGATCGGCAGGCAGAACAGCAGGGCGTCGAAGCGGTCGAGGACCCCGCCGTGGCCGGGCAGGAGCGACCCGAAGTCCTTGATGCCGAGGTCCCGCTTGAGCATCGACTCGCACAGATCGCCGAGGAAGGCGCCCGCGGCGACGAAGAGGCCCAGCACCGCGCCTTTGCCCGGCGACCACGGAGCGATCCCGCCGAAGATCGCGCCGCCGACGAGCAGCCAGCCCATGAGCACCGAGCCGATCATGCCCGCGAGCGTGCCTTCGAACGACTTGTTCGGTGACACCTTCGGCGCGATCGGGCTCTTCCCGAACTGCGACCCGACGAAGAAGCCGACGACGTCGTAGGTGATCACGCACAACGCGACGCCGAGGATGAGGCCGATGCCATCGTGCGAGGCGAGAAGCAGGCCCGCGAACCCACCGAGGCCGCCGACGTACGCGAACGAGAACACCGTCATCGCGACGCCGAGCAGCGGCCGGCCCGGCGTGATCTCCCAGAGGAACCACAGCATCGAGAACACGACGATCAAACCGAAGAACACCGGATACGCGTTGGTGCCGAACGTGCGCGCCGCGAGTGGGAGGAAGAACGCGCCCGTCATCGCGAGCGCGGAGGCCGGGCGGAAGCCGCGCGCCTGGAGCCCGGCGGTGAACTCGAGCGTCCCGACACCCACGATCACCGACGCGAGCAGGGCGGTCCAGAAGGTGCCCTGCGTGAAGCAGATCAGGGCGACGACCGCGACCGCAGCCGCGGTCGCGATCGCGGTCGGGAGATCGCGGCTGCGCGCCGCGCCCGGCGGCACGAGATCACGCGCCGCGTCGGCGTCGGCGTCGGTGGTCGGACGGGTCGGCGACCGGCGGGTGGTCCCCGCCGCGGCCGAGGCGGTGACCATCGTGCGGGCGGCGCGGCCGCGCGGCGTACGGCGACGGCGCTCCGCGATATCGCGTTCGAACGTTTCGTCGTCGTCGATCACGCTCGCCTCCGAGAGCGCGCCGACCTTCATCGTGTTGTCGTTGAGGTCTTCGCCGCCGAAGTCGGCCTCCGCCCAGTCGGAGCCCTCGGCGCGGAAGCGCGGCGACGAACCCGGCGAGTCCCAGACGTCGGCCTCCTCGAGGGGCGCGTCGGCGTCGGTGAAGATCGCGGGGACCGCGCCGGTCGGCGGTTCGGTCCAGTGCGGGAGTGGCAGCTCGCCCGTCGGCGGGTCGCCGGCCGGCGACTCGTGCGTCAACTGCTCGGCGCCGCGGGGCGCGTCGTCGGTCGGCCTGCTCGTCGCCGACCAGTTCGGGCCCTCGTCGTTGAACCGATGTGGGCGCACCGGCAGCGACGGCACGGGTGGCGCCGGCGTCTCGGAGCGGGGCTCGATGCGGGGGTCGGCCGGCTCCGGCGGGGTGAGGTCGAGGATGGGCTCGAGCTCGTCGTCGGTGTCGGCTTCGGCGTCCGACGCGGCCGGGTCCTGCACACCGTTGCCGGGGTCGCCGGGCGTGCGCGTGCGCGAATCCAAGGCAGCCTGCGCTTCTTCGGCCCCCAGGATCCGCACTCCCTCGGTGGGCATGCGGGGCCCGGGCTCGTCCTCGAACCGATCGCTCACGTGCGTATCCCTCCGGGGTTCCAGGCTAGACCCGTCGCCCTCCGGCCGGCCGCTTCACCCCCGAAAGGGCTTCCCACCGGCGGTTCTGGGCGTTCAGTCCTCGAGGAGTTCCTTCTCCTTGTTGCCCAGCATCGTGTCGATCTCACCGATCACGTCGTGCGTGAGCTTCTCCAGGTCCTTCTCGATGCGGTCGAGCTCGTCCCGAGAGAGATCGCCGTCCTTCTCCAGGTGCTCGAGCTCCTGGCGGATGTGGCGCCGGACGTTCCGGACCGCGACCCGCCCCTCTTCCGCCCGCGTCTTCACGACCTTGACCAGCCCCTTGCGCCGATCGGCGGTGAGCTCCGGGAACGTGAGCCGGATGACCGTCCCGTCGTTCGACGGGTTCACGCCCAGATCGCTCTGGTTGATCGCCTTCTCGATGGCCTTGACCGCGCCCTTGTCGTACGGCGCGATGACGAGCACGCGCGGCTCGGGCACGGAGAACCCGGCCAGCTGCTGCAACGGCACTTCGGATCCGTAGTAGTCGACACGCAACTTGTCGACGAGTGCCGGGGTCGCGCGACCGGTACGCACCGCGCCGAACTCCTCTTGGAGGTGCACGACGGCCTTGTGCATCTTGTCCTTGGCTTCGTCGACCTTGGGGTGCGTCACCGGTCCTCCCTCGAGCTCACGAGGGTCCCGATGGGTTCGCCGACGAGGGCACGCATGATGTTTCCCGGCTCGGACACGTCGAAGACGATGATCGGCAGCTCGTTGTCCATGCAAAACGTGATCGCAGTCGAGTCCATCACCTGGAGACCGCGGGACAGCACCTCGAAGTGGCTCAGGCGGTCGAGCTTGATCGCGTCCGGGTCGAGGCGGGGATCTGCGCTGTAGACGCCGTCGACCCCGGAATGGGTGCCCTTGAGCAGGGCTTCCGCGCCGATCTCGGCCGCGCGAAGGGCGGCGGTGGTGTCGGTGGTGAAGTAGGGGTTCCCGGTGCCGCCCGCGAAGATCACGAGCCGGCCCTTCTCGAGGTGCCGGATCGCCCGCAGCGGGATGTACGGCTCCGCGACCTGCGCCATGCTGATCGCGGTCTGCACGCGGGTGGGCTGGCCCAGCCCCTCGAGTGCATCCTGCAAAGCCAGCCCGTTGATCACGGTGGCGAGCATGCCCATGTAGTCGGCGCGGGCCCGGTCCATGCCGCGCGTGGCGCCGGTCATACCGCGGAAGATGTTGCCACCGCCGACCACGATCGCGATCTCGACGCCGAGGTCACGGCGCGCCTCCGTGACCTCCTGCGCGATGCGCATCACGATCTCGGCATCGATGCCGTAACCGATGCGTTTGTCGGCGAACGCCTCGCCCGAAAGCTTGAGCACCACTCGGCGGTACCGGCTTGCGGGCATCAGCGGCTCCTGATCGTGGGTGCTGGAAACAGCGCCTTACTCCTCGCCGATCTTGACGCGCGCGAAGCGGCGGACACTCGCGTCGCCGCCGAGCCCTTCGACGAGCGCCTTGATCGTCGTCTTCTGATCCTTGACGAATGGCTGCTCGAGCAGCGCGACCGTCTTGAAGAAGCCGTTGAGCTTCCCGTCGACGATCTTGCCGAGCGCCTGCTCCGGCTTGCCCTCTTCGCGGGTCTGCGCCTCGAGAACGGCCCGCTCGCGCGTCACCGTGTCGGCGGGCACATCGTCGCGTGACACGTAGCGGGGTGCGGCGCTCGCGATGTGCAATGCGATGTCGTGCGCGACCTCGCGGGCCTGCGCGTTCGCCGGGTCCACACCGGCGAGCTCGACGAGGACGCCGACCGTGCCGCGCTCGTTCTGCACGTGCTTGTAGCCGTCCAGGAGGCCGTCGCTCGTCTCGTAGCGCACGATCCGACCGAGCTGGATCTTCTCGCCGAGTGTGCCGGACATGCCCTTCACGAAGTCATCGACGGTCGCACCCTCGTAGGTCTGGTTCGCGATGTCGTCGTCGCCTTCGTCGAGGACGAGGCGGGTGAGCCCGGTGACGGCGCGCTTGAACACGTCGCCCTTGGCGACGAAGTCGGTCTCGCAGTTGAGCTCGACGAGCGCGGCGCGGTTGCCGTCGACGACGACCTCGATCGCGCCTTCGTTCGCGTCCCGGCCCTCGCGCTTCGACGCGCCGGCGAGGCCCTTCTGGCGGAGCCAGTCCTTGGCTTCGTCCATGTCGCCGCCGGTCTCCTCGAGCGCGCGCTTGCAGTCCATCATCCCGGCGCCGGTGGTCTTGCGCAGCGCCGCAACGTCTTTTGCGGATATATCAGCCATGTTCCTTGTTCACCCTGTGGCTTCGGTCGTGCTGTCGGGAGCGGCCGGCGGTTCCGTCGCAGGCTCGCTCGTGGGTTCGGTCGCAGCTGCGGTCGCGTCGCCGTTCGCCGATTCGGCGGCCTCCGGCGCTTCGGCCGCGGCGGTCTTCGCCTGCTGTGCGCGCGCTTCGATCTCGCGCTGCTTCGCCGCGGCTGCGGCTCGGGCCTGCGCCTGTTGCTCCTGGTGCGCGGCTTCCGCTTCGGGCGAGCGCTGCGGACGGGCCGGTGCCGCGGCCGCGGCCGCGGCTGGTGCGACGTCCTCGGCACGGGTGCCGGGGCGCGCGTTGCGCCGCTGCTGGATGTGCTTGCCCTCGATCACCGCATCCGCGATGACCCGGCTCATCAACTGGGCGGCGCGGATCGCGTCGTCGTTGCCCGGGATGACGTAATCGATGATGTCGGGGTCGCAGTTCGTGTCGACGACCGCGACGACCGGGATCTTCAGCCGGTTCGCCTCGGTGACCGCGATGTGTTCCTTCTTGGTGTCGATAACGAACACGACTGCCGGCAGCTTTTCGAGGTTCTTGATGCCACCCAGGTTGCGGTCGAGCTTCGCGAGGTCGCGGCGAACCTTGAGACCTTCCTTCTTGGGCATCTGGTCGATCTCGCCGGAGTCGACCACCCGCTGCAGTTCGCGCAGCTTCGACACGCGTGCATGGACCGTTTGGAAGTTCGTGAGCATGCCGCCGAGCCACCGGAAGTTGATGTACGGCTGGCCCGAACGCTCGGCCTGCTTCTCGACCGGCTCCTGCGCCTGCTTCTTGGTCCCGACGAAGAGCACCGTGCCGCCATCGGCGACCGTGTCGCGGACGAATCGGTAGGCCGTGTCGATGCGGTCCAGCGTCTGGTGCAGGTCGACGATGTAGATCCCGTTGCGCTCGCCGAAGATGAAACGCCGCATCTTCGGGTTCCAGCGTCGGGTCTGATGGCCGAAGTGGACTCCGGCCTCCAGAAGTTGCTTCATGGTCACGACGGCCACGGCCGCGCCTCCCTTGGTTCTGCTTCCGCCCGCGCGAGCGCCGATCCGTTTGTACGGTCGACGCCACCTCGGGGTTACGGGCGTGCATCGTTCCGGGTCGATTGCCCGGGTTCGACGGAGCATTGTAGCGGCCGGACCGTTCCCCCCTCCGAGGGCTTTCGGCGTGAGGACGGCTCGGGAACGAGGCCGTCGAGCCGTTCGCCGCCGAGGCCGCGACGCAGTGTGACCACGAGCGTGCCGGCCGGGTCGGCCACCACCCCGATCGCGCCACCCGCCTCGTCGACCGGGCCGGCCCGGTGCCCGTCGGTCAGCCGGAGCGCGTGGATGCGGCCGCCCCAGTCGACGATGCGCACCACGCCGGCCGCGGCGGCCGGCTTCGCGTCCAGGATCGGGGCGTCGAGCTCGGCCTGCCACCGGCGCGCGCCGGTCGCCACGTCGACCGCCGTGACGTGGCCGGACCGGTCGGTGATCACGGCGAGGCCCCGGGCGACGAGCGGGATGTTCGCCGGGTCGAACGCAGCTCTTGTCGGGACGAACGCGCGGGTGCTCCCGGCGGCCGCGTCGATCAGCGCGACCTCGTGGGTGCTGCCCGAGCCGACGACGAAGACGGCGTCGCCGGCCGCGGCGACCGCCGACGCCGGGGCCGCACCGCCCAGGTCGAGCCCGCACCGGGCCTCCCCGCCGGTGGCGAGATCCCAGCACGAGAACATCCAGTGGCCTCGGACCCGCAGCACGACGGTGACGACACCGGCAGTCGTCGCCGATGCCGGCGCCATGCCCACGTGCACATCCGGGTCGATGGCGACCGCGCCCCGGGGTGAGATGTCGATCGGCCCCGCGTCGAAGAAGGCTTCGACGTCGAGCGACCACTGCACCGCGCCGGTCGCCCGCTCGACGGCGACCACGCGGCCGCGCGCGCTCGCGCATATGACGCGGCCGGCCGCGGCACCAGCCGCGGCGACACGCCCGGGCCCGGCGTCCACCCGCCAGCGTTCGGACCCCGACGCGCGGTCGAGCCCGACGCACGCCGCGCCGGCGGGGGCCGTGACCGGGATGACGACGAGGTCGCCGTCGATGACCGGCCAGTCGAGCCCCGCCCCGCTCACCTCGGTGCGCCACGTGTCGCGGCCGGCGCGGTCGAATGCGAGCACGAGACCGCCGTTCGTCGTCACGACGACGCCATCGCTATCGGCAGCCGCGGCACTGGGCCCGTCGTCGAGATGCACCGACCATCGGTGCTCACCTGCGCGCGGTGCGGACACACAGGCCGGTGTCGACGCGGTCGCGTGCGAGCATGCCGCCGCGCCGATCACGAGGAGCGCGAGCAGCTGCTTCATCGGACGCGCCCAACGGACTCGGCGAGCGAGATGCCACGGGGCACGAGCGCGGATTCGACGAAGGCACCGAAGCTCCGGCACGGCAAGGGTTGGGCCTCGAGCGCGGCGCGGGCCGCGCGCAACGCGTCGCGATCCCTCACGACGTTGGTGTGCGAATCGAAGAGGAAGCCGGTCTCGACGATCGTGCGTTGCATGGCGTCGTCCGACGTCGCGTGGTCGCCCGGCACCGTCGTATCGAAGACCGAGCCGATCGTCGTGAGGTCGACGCCTTCGGGGAGCGGCGTCGCGTCGAGCCTGTGCATGAACTCGGAGTCCTCGGCGAGATCGCGTACGGCCGCGCTGTTCAGATCCGGAAGGCCGTCCACACCGCGGTTGAGCAGCTCGAGCGCGGCGCGTCCGAACGGGCTGGCACGGACGTCACGGGCGAGCGTCGCCACCGGCGCACCTTCGAGCGGTGACGAGAACGTCACGACGGTGCCGAGGGGCGGAAACGAAGGATCGTCGGACCGGTAGAACAGCTTCAGGAACGCGAGCGTGACGACACCGCCCTGCGAGTGCGCGAGCAGATCGACCTCGCGTCCCGGATCCCGGCGTTGCGCTTCGCGCAGCTGCTCGCCGAGCAGCCACGCGGACTCGAGGAGCGGAAAGTACGTGGCGTCCTTGTCGTACGCGGCGCCGTCGGGCGCGTAGGAGAAATACGAGACCTCGTCGGCGCGGTATCCGAGCGCGTCGACCGCGACGCCGACGGTGGTGCCGTCCGCCTTCGTGGCGCTGTCGATCCCGGCGACGACCATCACGTGGTGACCGGAACCCCCGCTGCCGTCGGCCGTGGGCGCCGACGGATCGCAGCGGCGCCGTTCGTCGAGAAAGGCGAGCACGCCCCGGCCGAGTGCGACGCCGGGCGTGGCGCCAAACGCCTGCGCCAGTCGCGCGGTGGCCAGATCGGTCGCCGCATCGGCTCCGTCCGCGACCGCACCGCCCCCGGTAGCGGCCGCGCGACCCAAGGCCGCGGCGCCGTCGCCCACACCGTCCACGAGCCCTTCGAGGAGGCCGTGCCGCTCCTGCGCAACCGTGCCGCCGAACGGCTCGGCGGTAGGCGCGAGGTGCACCACCTCCGTCAGGTCGACGGCGCCGAACAGGAGCATCGGGTCGATGTACTCATCGCCGCTGCGCAGGCCGAAGTGCACGACGCCGGTCGCGTGATTCGGACCCGACCCGCCCGTCGTGCCGAGGACCTGACCCGCGGCGACGTGCTCGTCACGATGGACCGTGACCGTGGCGAGGAACGAGTACGAGGTACGGAAGCCGCCCGCGTGCGCGACGACGACGTGCAACGCACCTGCGACGGGCCCGGCGATCGTTACTTCGCCAGGACCCGCGGCGTGCACCGGTGTTCCCGGAGGGATGGCGAAGTCGACGCCGAGGTGGCCCGGTCCGTAGCGCCGGGCGGGTGGCGTGAAGGCGCGCGCGACCGCGCCGTCGACCGGGCGAACCCAGTCGCCGGGTCCCGGTGGGGCCGCGTAGGCGGGCACGGGAAACCCAACCGCGAACGCGAACGAAGACAGAACGCACGTGCACAGGACGCACGAACACAACACTCGATGCAGGACCACGCGAACTCCCCGAAGGCGCGACGAAGACGACTCGGGGAGTGCGGGGGGAAGAAGGTGACACGGTACCGGCCACGTGCGCCTTCGTCCACACCCGGCGCGGCTTCCTCTCTCTGACGATCAGGAAGCCGTGCGGGTCAAGTCACCAAGCCGCGCTCGGGCATTGGCTCCGAGAGACGGGAACGCAGTTGGAAGATCGCCTTGGTGTGGATCTGGCACACGCGGCTCTCGGTGACACCGAGCACGTTGCCGATCTCGGCGAGGGTCATGCCCTCGTAGTAGTAGAGCGTGAGGACGAGCCGTTCGCGGTCGGGCATGCGGTTGATCGCGTCGGCGAGGACCTGACGCATCTCTTCGGACTCGAACGCCTCGACCGGATCGTGACCACTGCCGGCGATCGTGTCGCCGACGGTCGCACCGTTGCCCCGCTCGGCTCCGACGGTGAGCAGCTCGTCGAGCGCGACGACACCGACGAAACTGATCTGGCCGAGCACTGTCGCGAGCTCGCTCTCGGACATGCCGAGCTCGGCTGCGACCTCGCGGTCGTCGGGGCTGCGCCGAAGCTCGTTCTCGAGCTTCGAGTACGCGCGTTCGATGGCACGCGCTTTGGCGCGGACGGAACGCGGTACCCAGTCGATCGAGCGAAGCTCGTCGATGATCGCACCCTTGATGCGCGAGATCGCGTACGTCTCGAACTTGTACCCACGGCTCGGGTCGAACTTGTCGATCGCATCGATGAGCCCGAAGATCCCGTAGCTCACGAGGTCCGACTGCTCGATGTTCTGGGGAAGCCCGGCCGCGACGCGGCCGGCGACGAATTTCGACGAGCGGCGAGTAGTGGAGAATCAGGCGCTCACGCGCGTCACGCGTGTTGCCGTCCTTGTACTCCTGCCAGAGTTCGGCGATTGTCGCCGGCGACTCGTCCACCGCGTGTTCCCCGCCTCTCAAGCCCGCGGATGCGTCTGTTGATACACGCTTCTCAGTCGGTCGCGAGTCACGTGAGTGTAGACCTGCGTAGTCCCTACATCGGCGTGCCCGAGTAGCTCCTGGACCGCTCTCAAATCGGCACCGCCTTCGAGGAGATGAGTGGCAAACGCATGTCTGAGCGCATGCGGATGCAGGGTGCGGCCGTCAGGGAGCGGGAAGCGGTCCAGGACGCGGCGGGCGTCACGCGGAGTGAGGCGGTGCCCTCGAGCGTTCACGAACAGTGCGTTCGTGGCGTCGTGCACGAGTGCTGAGCGGGCATCACGGAGGTAGTCCGAGACGGCATCGCATGCTGGATCGCCCAATGGCAGCCGGCGGATTTTCGATCCTTTCCCCAGCACGGTGACCGCGCGGTGGCGGAGGTCGACGTCGCCGACGTCGAGCCCGCAGCACTCGCTGACGCGGAGCCCGGCGCCGTAGAGCAACTCGAGCACCGCGAGATCCCGGCGCGCTCGTGCGACCACAGTCGCATCACCGCGGCCGGCGGCATCGACGCGTGCCGGCTGCTCGGCCCGCGCGGTGGCGTCCTCGAGCAGAGCCTCCGCGTCGGCCGCGCGCGGAACGCGCGGCAACGTCTTGCGACCCTTGGGTGTGCGCAGCTCGACCGCGACGTCGCGCGTGAGCACATCGTTGCGGCGCAGATAGCGGACGTACGCGCGCACCGCCGCGGCCTTGCGGGCGGTGGTCGGGCGGGCAAACCCACGTGACTGGAGGAAGGCGAGGTAGCGACGCAGCGTGCGATGGTCGAGGTCGGACGGGTTCGGGCATCCCCCGCGATCGCACCAGGCCGCGAACTCGGTGACGTCGTGCGCGTACGCGCGTTTCGTGTGCTCGCTCCGCCCGGCCAACGTGCCGACGAACCCGTCGACAAGATCTCGAGACACGAGTTCAGTCGTCGGTGCGTCGTCGTCCACGCGGAGACCGTAGTTGTCACACCGGTTCGTTACGGTGATTCCACCGTCGAGGGCCACGGTCACCGCCTTCCGAAGATCCCAGATGTCAGTCAGTTCGATGTCGGTTTGAATTCGGAAGGGAGCTCGTGTGCTCGCGTTCGTTCGCAGCGCCACCTTGATCGGTGTCGATGGTCAAGTGGTCACGGTCGAGGTCCACGTGTCGCGTGGGCTGCCCGGCTACACGATCGTCGGCCTGCCCGACGCGGCCGGTCGCGAATCGCGCGAGCGCGTCCGCGCCGCGCTCCTTTCGTCGCAGCTCGAGTGGCCGATGAAGCGCGTGACGGTCAACCTCGCGCCGGCCGACGTGCGCAAGACCGGATCCGGGTTGGAGCTCGCGGTCGCGATCGCGCTCACGGGAGCGGACGAACGGCTTCCGGCCGGAGTCCTCGACGAGTTCGGCGTGCTCGGCGAGCTCGGCCTCGACGGTCGCGTTCGCCCGGTGAGCGGCGCCCTTGCTCTCGTCGACGCGCTGGCACGCGGCGGGTGTCGCGCGCGTCGTCGTGCCGGAAGCGAACGCACTGGAAGCCGCGCTCGTCCCCGGCATCGAGGTGCGCGTCGCGCGCTCGCTCGGTGAGCTCCACGCGTGCTTGAAGGGCGAGGTGCCGTGGCCGGATCCCCCGAACCCGCGCGATCCCGACGAGCACGCGCCGGATGATGAGGTCCTCGACCTCGAGGAGGTGCGCGGCCTGCCGCACGCGACCGACGCGTTGGCGATCGCCGCGGCCGGTGCGCATCACATCTTGTTCGTCGGTCCGCCCGGCGTCGGGAAGACGATGCTCGCGCGGCGACTCCCGACGATCATGCCGCCCCTTTCGCGCGCGGAGGCGCTCGAAGCGACCAAGGTGCACTCGGCGGCGGGCCTCACCTATCCGAGCGGGCTCTGTCCGGCGCGGCCGTTCCGCGCCCCGCACCACAGCGCGTCGGTGGCGGCCCTCGTGGGCGGCGGGAGCGGGCGGGCCCGGCCGGGCGAGATCACGCTCGCGCACCGCGGCGCACTGTTCTTGGACGAGCTGGCCGAGTTCCCACCCGTTGTGCTCGATGCGCTGCGCCAGCCGCTCGAGGAACGCGTCGTGCGCATCAGCCGCGCGTCGGGCACGCTCGAGTTCCCGGCGAACTTCCTCTTGATCGCGTGCTGCAACCCGTGTCCCTGCGGGCGACCCGATGACGACTGCCGCTGTTCGGAAGTCCAGCGGGCGCGCTACTTTCGCCGGCTCTCGGCCCCGCTGCTCGATCGCTTCGATCTGCGCATGGAGGTGCTCCCCTCGGACCCGGACGCACCGGCGGGTCCGCCGTCGTCCGAGATCCGCGCCCGGGTGATCGCCGCGGTTGCACGGCAGGAGCACCGTCTCGAAGCGACGCCATGGCAACGCAACGGGCATGTTGCCGGCGGCGCGATCGAAACCCTGCTCCCCGTCGCGCCCGATGTCGCGGCGTTCTGGCGCGGCATCTGCCGGGGCCGGCGCCTGAGCGGCCGCGGCGCGGCCCGCGTCCGGCGGGTGGCCCGCACGATCGCCGATCTGAAGGACCACGCCGCCGTCACCGCCGCCGACGTCGAGCTCGCCGCTTCCCTCCGCGAGGACTTCCAGTGAGCACCCGCCAGCTCGACGACCGGAAGGTCGCGGCCGCGACGCTCGCGTCGCTTCCCCACATCACGCCGTCGCGACTCCGCCGGCTCTTCGAGCACAACGCTTCACCGGAGGCCGCGCTCGCCGCGGTCGGTGCGGGTGCCGGCGCGAGCGCGATCCGCGGGGACCGCGCCGAGGCCGAAGCGATCGCCGCGACATGGGCGCGACACGCGGATGCGAACCGCGCCGCGCGCCGGCTGACGCAACGCGGCACCCACGTGTGGATCGCCGGCGACGACGACTATCCCATCCGTGACGATGTCCCGGGCCGCCCGGCAGTGCTGTTCGGAGAAGGTGCCGGCGCGGACGCATTCACCGCGCCCCGGGTCGCGATGGTCGGCACGCGCAGCGCATCGCCGCACGGCCTCGCCGACGCGCGCGAAATCGCGGCGCACCTCGCCGACGCCGGAGTGACAGTCGTGAGCGGGCTTGCGATCGGCATCGACGGCGCCGCGCATGAAGGCGCGCTCGCCGCGGGAGGCGCCGTCGTGGGTGTGGTGGCGACCGGCCTCGACGTCACGTACCCGAGGCGGCACGACGCGCTGTACGCGAACGTGCGCGAGCACGGGGTGATCGTGAGCGAGCACGCGTACGGCGTCCAACCTCACGCGACGCAATTCCCCGTGCGCAACCGGATCATCGCGGCGCTGTGCGATGTGTGCGTGGTCATCGAGGCCAAGGCGGTCGGCGGTGCGACGATCACGGCCGACTACGCCAACCGGTACAGCCGCACTGTGTTCGCGTTGCCGGGCGCGCGCCGCAACGATGCTGCCGTCGGGTGCAACGCGCTGATCAAGGACGGCGCGCAGATCCTGCTCGATCCGGGCGACATCCTCGTCGAGCTCGGCGATGGCCGCGCCGGCGAACACTGGCAACCGCGGCTCCCGCTGCCGCCGGAGCCCGATGACACGCGCGTGTTCCGGGCGCTCGCGGGCGAACCCGCGAGCGTGGATCAACTCGCGGTCCGCACT
Organism: uncultured Actinomycetes bacterium; assembly: GCA_963740835.1. Lineage (GTDB taxonomy): Bacteria > Actinomycetota > Acidimicrobiia > IMCC26256 > PALSA-610 > CAVUFH01. The sequence goes on from CAVUFH010000001.1 coordinate 364,578, forward strand.
CGACTCCCGACCGACCGCCTGGCCGGCGCGCTCCGGCGACTCGAGCAGGCGAGCCACATCGAGCGCCGCCGCGGCCGGTGGTGGCCGCGGTGAACGCGTCGGGCGCGCGTCCCCGGACGCCTACCGTGTGGGCGTGGGCTTCAACCCGTTCGGCAAGCGCGCCCAGCGGCGCAGTGACATCTTCATCGTCGTGCTCGCGTTGGCGATCGTCGCGTTGCTCGTGCTGTGGGCGGCGTATCCCCGGTGAACGAACCCGGCCCGTGATGAGCGAGCACTTCTGGACCGAGCACGAGGGTTGGGACGATGGCGAGGACGTCCGCCACGTCCAGCCGTACGAAGCGGTGAAGCCGTACCGGTGCCCCGGCTGCGACCACGAGATCCGGCCGGGCGAAGGGCACGAGGTCGTCGTTCCCCGCGCCGCGCCCGAGGATCGCCGGCACTGGCACACCGGCTGCTGGCGGTCCGAGCAGCGCCGCCGGGCCGGCCCGCCGCCGCGCCGCACGAAGAAGCGTTAGCCACGCCCGTCAGAACGCGGCCTCGAGCACGTCGATGGTCCAGCCGCCCTGCCCGTCCGGCATCACCGAGGCGACGTCGAAGCGCAACGCGGGCACTCGGACCGACCGGTCGGCGAGCCACAGGCGGGCCAGCAATCGCAACCGTTGCTGCTTGCGGGCGGTCACGGCCTCGACGGGCGCGCCGAACGCATCGCCCCGCCGGGTCTTGACCTCGCAGAACACGACCGAGCCGGCGTCGCGCGCGATCAGGTCGATCTCGCCTTCGCGCACGCGCCAGTTCCGGTCGACGATCTCGTAGCCGCGGGCGATGTACCAGGCGGCGACCGCGTCCTCGCCCGCGACGCCCGTGGCGCGGCGGCCGTCGGCCACCGGTCAGAGGTCCTTGCCGGGAAGCTCCTCGATGTTGACGTCCCGGAACGTCACGACGTGTACGTCCGCGACGAAGCGCGAGTTCCGGTACATGTCCCAGACCCACGCATCGCGCAGCTGAAGATCGAAGTGGGTGCGGCCGTCGGTCTGCTTGACCTCGAGGTTCACCTCGTTGGCCAGATAGAAGCGGCGCTCCGTCTCGACGACGTACTGGAACATCGGCAGGACGTCCCGGTACTCGCGATACAGCTGGAGTTCGATCTCCGTCTCGTACCGCTCGAGGTCCTCGCTACTCATGCGGCTGCAGGTTCCGGCTCGTCATGAGCAGCGAGTGTACGCCCGGGCCTCTGTGCTGGAATCCCGACCGGAGCGACGCCTCAGACGCGCTTTTCCTTGATCTTCGCGGCCTTCCCGATGCGGTCACGGAGGAAGTACAGCTTCGCCCGGCGCACGTCGCCCCGGGTGAGCACCTCGATCTTGGCGAGGATCGGCGAGTGCACCGGGAACGTGCGCTCGACCCCGACCCCGAAGCTGACCTTGCGCACCGTGAACGTCTCGCGGGCCCCGCTCCCCTGGCGCTTGATCACGACACCCTGGAACATCTGGGTGCGCTCACGGTTGCCTTCGACCACGCGCACGTGCACCTTCAAGGTGTCGCCGGGGGCGAATTCGGGCACGTCGTCGCGGAGTTGGGCGCGGTCGACGAGATCGGTGCGGTTCATTGGCTCGGAGCTCCAGAACTTCGGTTTCTGGCGGAACGGTGCGGCCGGCGCGGGTTCCGGCGGACGGGTCATGCTACCGGCCCGGCCCGTCGCCCGGGAACTCGTCGAGCAGCGCCTCCTCGACACCGGTCAGCGGATGGCGCGCCGATCAGGTCGGGGCGCCGCTCCATCGTCCGGCGCAGCGCCGCCGCTCGTCGCCACCGCACGATGCGCTCGTGCGCGCCCGACCGCAGCACCTCGGGTACCCACCACCCTCGGAACACGGCGGGCCGGGTGAACTGCGGGATATTCGAGCCGCCCTTCGGTGAACGACTCGTCTGTGGCCGACGACTGGTTCCCCATCACGCCGGGCACGAGCCGGGTGACCGCTTCGATGACCGCGAGCGCAGCGGACTCCCCGCCCGCGAGCACATAGTCGCCCACCGAGAGCTCACCGTCGCACAGGTGATCGGCGACCCGCTGATCGACGCCTTCGTACCGGCCCGAGATCAGCGAGAAGCCGGGACCGCGCGCGAGCTGTTCCGCCAGGGACTGGTCGAAGCGACGCCCGCTCGCCGACAGCAGAGTAGAGCGGCCGGGGAGGTTCGATCGCCTCGACTGCGGCGAAGAGCGGCTGCGGCATCAGGACCATGCCCGCGCCCCCGCCGAACGGCCGGTCGTCGACGGTGCGGTGCGCGTCGTCGGTCCACGCGCGCGGATCGTGGACGCGGATGTCGATGAGCCCTGACTCCCGCGCCCGGCCGACGAGCGCAGCGCTCAACGGACCGGAGAGGTACTCGGGGAACAGAGAGAACACGTCGATGCGCACCGTCGCCTCCGGCCTACAGGTCGAGCAGGCCGTCAGGCAGGTCGACGGTGACCACACCAGGTATGTGATCGACGACGAACACCATCGGGATGAGCTCGCCGCGCTCGAGGACCAGGAGGTCGTGCGCGGGATTCGCTTCGACGGACGCGACCCGTCCGATCACGGTGCCGCCGCGGTCACGCACCTCCGCGCCGATCAGCTCGTGGACCCAGAGCTCACCCGTCGGCGCGTCCGACAGTGACTCGGCCGCGAGCGTCGCGCCGCGCAGTCGTCTCGGCCGCGTCGCGATCGTCGAATCCAGCGAAGCGCACGAGGAAGCCGCCCTGGTGCGGACGGGAGGTGACGATCTGGAGCAGGCGGTCGCCGTGCCACAGCTCGACGCCGCCATCGAAGCGCGCCGGCAGGTTGGTGATCGGCATGATCACGACCTCCCCGCGCAGGCCGTGCGCCTTCGCGACGCGCCCGACTTCGAGGCGCGGCACGACGGTTCCGTCTACTCCGCGACGTCGACGGTGATCCGCACGCCTTCGGTCGATCCGGCGGCCCGGCCGAGCTGGCGCAGTGCCTGGATCACCCGACCGCGCTTGCCGATGATGCGGCCCATGTCGCCTTGGCTCGCGTGGATCAACAGCGTCACCGAATCGCGGCTCGTGTTCGCGTCGACGAAGATGCCGTCGGGGTCGTCGACGAGGTGCCGGGCGACGTGCTCGACGACGGCCTTGGCCCGGCCGCCTTCGGCGCGGTTGCCTTCCGGCGCGATCTCGTCTTCGTCGTCGTCCTCGAAGTCGTCGTCGTCTTCGAAGTCGTCGTCGTCCTCGAGGTTGTCGTCGTCACTCATTCGGTGTCCGTCGTTTCCGTTGCTTCGGCTCCGTCACCCGGAGTGTCCTCGGTCGCGGCGTCCGCAGTCGCGGCATCCGCACTGGCGATGGGGGCGGGCGGTTCGGCGGCCGCGTTCTTCGCGGGCTTCTCTGTCTTCGCCTTGGCCGGCCGCGGCTTCGGCTTGGCGGCCGCTTCCTTGCCGGTCGCGGTCTTGAACGCGTCCCAGATTCCGGCGACCTCGAGGATCTTCGCGACCTGCTCCGTGGGCTGCGCGCCGTGCTGCAACCAGTGGACGATCCGGTCGGTGTCGACCGAGATCTTCGACGGGTCGTGGCGCGGCTCGTACTGGCCGAGGATCTCGATGAACCGCCCGTCGCGCGGTGAGCGGGCATCGGCGACGACGACGCGATAGGTCGGTTGCTTCTTCTTGCCGACGCGCATCAGGCGGATCTTGACGGCCACACGTGCTCCTGGGTGGTGCGAGGGAATTGCGATCGAGGCGGCGACCGAAGGGAGGGTCGCGGCGCAGCGAGCGAGTGTAGGTCAGATCCCGGGAAAGCCGGAGATCGGCATTTTCGCCCGCTTTCCCTTCTTGCCCTTGCGCATCATCGGCGCGAAGCCCCGCATCATCTGCTGCATCTGCTTGAACTGTTTGAGCAGGGCGCTGACGTCGGACGGCTTCACGCCCGAGCCATGGGCGATCCGGGTGCGGCGAGAGCCGTTGATGGCATCCGGCTTGCGGCGCTCGTAGGGCGTCATCGAGCGGATGATCGCCTCGACCTTGGCGAGCTCGCGCTCGTCGATGTCGGCGTTCTTCAGCTCCTTGGGCATGCCCGGCATCATTCCGAGCACGTTCTGCAGTGGGCCCATCTTCTTGACCTGTTGCATCTGCTCGAGGAAGTCGTCGAACGTGAACGAGCCCTGGCGAACGATCTCCTCGGCCCGCTCGCGCTGCTCGACGTCGTAGGCGGCCTCGGCCTTCTCGATGAGCGTGAGCACGTCGCCCATGCCGAGGATGCGGCTCGCCATGCGGTCGGGGTGGAAGGGTTCGAAGTCCTCGAGCTTCTCACCGGTACCGGCGAAGAGGATCGGCTTGCCGATGACTTCCTTCACCGACAGCGCGGCGCCACCGCGCGCGTCACCGTCGATCTTGGTGAGGATGACGCCGTCGAGACCGATCGTGTCCTGGAACGACTCCGCGACGTTGACCGCTTCTTGACCGGTCATCGCGTCGACGACGAGCAACGTGTCGTGCGGTTGCACCGCGTCACGGATGCGACCCAGCTCGTCCATCAGGTCGGTGTCGATCTGCAGACGACCCGCGGTGTCGACGATGACGACGTTGCGGCCGAGCCGCGCGGCTTCTTCGAGCGCGTTGCGTGCGACCGTGACCGGATCGCTCGGCTCCGAATAGAACGGCACGTCGACGCGACCCGCGAGCACGCGCAGCTGCTCGACCGCGGCCGGGCGCTGGAGGTCGGCACCGACGAGCAACGGCTGCAGCCCCTGGGATTTCAAGAGCCGCGCGAGCTTGCCCGCGGCCGTGGTCTTTCCGGAACCCTGCAGGCCGGCCAGCATGAGCACGGTCGGTGGCTTCGAGCTCATCGTCAGCTTGCCGGTCTGGCCTCCGAGCGTCTCGACCAGCTCGTCGTGGACGATCTTGATGAACTGCTGCGCGGGGTTCAGGTTCTTCGCCAGCTCCGCGCCGACGGCCTTCTCCTTGATGCGCTCGATGAACGCCCGGACGACGCGGACGTTGACGTCGGCCTCGAGGAGGGCGACGCGGATCTCGCGCGCGACCTCGTCGATGTCCTTCTCGGTGAGGCGTCCACGCGAGCGGAGGCGACTGAAGATTCCGTCGAGACGGTCGGAAAGGGCGTCGAACACGAGGGTTGAGGCTACCGGCTGCGCCTCATGTGACCGATCCCAGGACCTCCGCCCACACGGTGAACGGCAGCAAGTGCCCACCCGGGCCGGATCGGGATCGTGGGGCCGTCCCTCAGTCGTCGAAGAGTGCGGCGGCGAATTCCTCGGGGTCGAACTCGATGAGGTCACCGACACCTTCGCCGACACCAACGACCTTGACCGGGAGACCGAGCTCGGACTGGATGGCGAGCACGATCCCGCCCTTGGCCGTGCCGTCGAGCTTGGTAAGGACGATGCCGGTCACATCGACCGCGTCGGCGAACTCGCGCGCTTGCACCAAGCCGTTCTGCCCGGTGGCGGCGTCGATGACGAGCAGCACCTCCTTGCACGCGCCTTCGGTGCGGTCGACGATGCGCCGCAGCTTCTTCATCTCCTCCATGAGGTTGCGCTTCGTGTGCAGCCGTCCCGCAGTGTCGACGAGCACGAGGTCGGCGTGCCGCGCCTGCGCCGCGTCCATCGCGTTGAAGACGACCGATCCGGGATCGGCGCCTTCCTGCGCGCGCACGATCTCGCCGCCGGTGCGCTCGGCCCACAACTGGAGCTGATCCGCCGCGGCCGCGCGGAAGGTGTCGGCCGCGGCGAGCACGACTCGCCGGCCGTCGGCGACCTGTTGCGACGCGAGCTTCCCGATCGTGGTGGTCTTCCCGACACCGTTCACGCCGACGAACATCCAGACGTTCGGCTCCGCGGGAGTCACGTGCAATGTGCGGTCAGGCATCTGCAACAACTCGACGACCTCCGCGCGCAACAAGCCCACGAGCGCGTCGGCGTCGGTGACGTCCTCGGTCTTGGCCCGATCGCGCACTGCGTCGAGCAATCGCGTCGATGTCGGAACGCCGACGTCGGCCAACAACAGCGCCTCTTCGAGGTCGTCCCAGGTGGAGTCGTCGACCTTGTGACCGCGAACCGACTTGAGATAGCCCGACAGTGCGCTGCGGGTGCGCCCCAGCCGGTCGCGCAGGCGCGGCTTGACGAGCTCCTCGACGACCGGGGGCTCGATTTCGGCCTCGATCTCGACCTCGGGCGGGATCTCGAGCTCGGGGATCGCTCCGGTGACCGGGGGCGCTTCGGTGACCGGGGGTTCGAGCACGGCGACGGACGCGGCCGGCTCGCCCGGAACGTTGCGGTGTTCGAGGGCCTTGTCACGGCGGGCGACGCGGAGACCGATGACTGCGCCGGCGACCAAGACGACCACGACGATCACGGCGAGAACGATGAAGAGCGCGATCACGCCTCCAAGCTAGGCGCGGGCCCTGATCTCGCTAGCCCGGAGGTGTGGCCTCTCCCCCGGCCGGTTCCGGCGGCGACGCCGGTGACGAGACGATCCCGGCCGCGTCGAGTGCGAGTTTGATGCGAGAACGCAGCTCCCGAGCCACGCGCCATTGGTCGTGGGGTTCCGTCTTCACGACCAGGCGGATCGTGATCGTGTCGAGGGTGAACTTCTCGACGCCCCACACCTCCGGTGGGGCGATGATGCGCGAGTTCCAGTCCGATTCCTCGGCGAGCGCGAACGCGGTCTCGGCGATGACGTGTTGGGCGCGGTCGATGTCGGCGCCGTACGCGACCGGGATGTCGAGCACCGCGCGCGACCACTGCTGCGAACGGTTACCGACGCGCGCGATGCCACCGTTCGGTACGTACCAGACGACACCTTCGACGTCGCGCAAGCGCGTCGTGCGCAACGAGACGTCCTCGACCGTGCCGGTCGCGAAGCCGAGATCGACGACGTCACCGACGCCGACCTGATCCTCCATGATGATGAACGCACCGTTGATCAGGTCCCGGAGCAGGTTCTGCGCGCCGAACGCGAGTGCGACACCGATGAGGCCCGCGCTCGTGAGCACCGCACCGCCGGAGATCCCGAACACCGAGAGGATCAGCGCAACCGCGATGATCCACACGACGATCGACGTGAGACTCGCAAGACCGCGCGCGATCGTCTGCGCGCGTTCGTGCCGGCGTGTGGTCGGCGTCGGCGCGCTCGACTCCGGGAGCAGCCGCACCCGCCGGCCGCCGACGGTCATCGTCGCCGCGTTCTCCCATCGCGTCACGGCTCGGCGCACGACCCGGCGGAGCAGACGGTTGGCAACGACCGCGCCGAGGATGATGACGACGACCGTCACCCAGGGCGAGAGCACTTCGGCGACGTTGGCCGCACCGGTGCTGTCGGTGACGTTGCCGACCCACCGGCACAGCCACGGGCCGCGATCCGGGCCGCATGCTTGCTGGACGACGTCTTGGGCCAGCACGGCCGAGGCTGCGAGCACGGCGACCGGCTACACGTCCTCGAACTGGATGTCGCGGGTGCGCTGGCTGACCACCCGGCTCGAACCGCCGGGCGGCATCGAGACGCCGTAGAGGACGTCCGCGGCTTCCATCGTGCGCTTCTGATGCGAGACGACGAGCAGCTGCGCTTCGTCGCGGAACTCATGCACGAGATCGAGGAACCGGTGCAGGTTCACGTCGTCGAGCGCGGCTTCCACTTCGTCCATCAGGTAGAAGGGGGACGGGCGGGCCCGGAACACCGAGAACAGGTACGCCAGCGCCGCGAGCGAGCGCTCGCCGCCGGACAGCAATGACAGCCGGCGCACGGTCTTGCCCGAGGGGCGCGCCTCCATCTCGATGCCCGTGTTCAACATGTCGTGGGGCTCGGTGAGCACGAGCCGCCCACTGCCGCCCGGGAAGAGCATCGAGAACAGCTCGGAGAAGTGTCCGGCGACGTCGGCGAACGCCGACTCGAACACGGTGACGATCTCCTCGTCGACCGCCTTGATGACCCGCGTGAGCTCCCGTCGCGTGTTCTTCACGTCGTCGAGCTGCTGCTGCAGGAACTCGTGCCGCTCCACCAATGCTTCGTACTCACTGAGCGCGAGCGGGTTGACGGGTCCCATCAACCGCAGCTCGCGCTCGAGCTCGCGTGCGCGCGCCGAGAGCGTGATCCCTTCGGCGACCTCGGGTGCGGGTGCGGCGAGCGCGGAGTCGGGCTCGCAGTCGAAGTCGTGGCGGATGCGCTCGACCGCCTGTTCGAGACGCAGGCGCACCTCGGCTTCCTCGATCTCGAGCCGGTTGACGCGCTCGCGCAGCTCACCCAACTGCTTCTCGGCGCCCGCGCGCTCGGTGCGCAGGCCGTCGAGCCGGCGCCCGGCCTCACGCGCCGCGTCCGACTGCTCCTGCCGGCGCTTGCGCAGGCGTTCGGCGAGCTGCTCGATCGCGCCCGACCGCGCGGCCAGGCGATCCGCGATCTCGCCCGCCGCGTGCCGTCGGCGTTCGAGATGGCTGCGCCGCTCGCGGGCCTTGGCCTCTTCGTCCGGGCGGGCGGCGAGCCGCGCGTCGACCGCCTCGAGCCGTTGCGCGAGCACGGCGCGCCGTTCCTCGACCGCTGCGCCTCGCACTTCGTAGTCCTGGCGGAGCCGGGCCGCCTGCACGCGCAGCCGGTCGACTTCGGTGCGCCGGCCCTTGGCCTGCTCGGCCGCGGTGACGGTCTCGGCGAGGCGCGCCCGCAACGCCGTCAATGCCTCGGGTTGCGCGTGCCGTTCGGCTTCCAAGCCGGCGAGCCGTTCCCGCAACGTCGTCTGCCGCTCCTCGAACGACGCGCTCTTCACTTCGACGTCGCGGCGCAACTGCGCGGCGCGCGCCGTCAACCGTTCGAGCTCGGCCCGGTGGGCGCGCTCGCGCTCGGTTGCAACAAGCTCGGCGCGCCGCGCCGCCGCCAGCTCGTGGCGTATGCGCTCGACGCGCGCGGAGAATTCGTCGCGCGCGGCTTCAGCCGCAGTGGCCGCGCCCTCGGCCTCGGCCAGCGCGGCCGGGGTGACGACCGACGATCCCGGCGGACCCGCGCGCCAGATCGTGTGGCCGCCGAAGCGGTCGCCCTCGGGCGTGACCGCGATGACACCGGGATCGGCCAGCGCGACATCGAGCGCCGCGGCCCACCCGCCCTCGACGAGAACGAACGGCGCGAGCAGGTTGGCGAGCACACGGTCGAGACCGGGCCGGGTACCGCGCACGCACGCACTGAGTGGCCGGGTGCCCGGCGGTGCGAGGACGCCCTGCCCCCCGCCGCCGTTCGCGCCGATGACGAGGAGCAACGCCTTCTCGTCGCCGCGCTTCAACCGTTCGATCGCGTCGCGCGCGGCGCGATCGCCTTGGACGACGATCGCGTTCAATGCATCGCCGAGTGCAGCCGCGACCGCGACCTCGGCGCCCGCGTCGATCTCGACGTGGTCCACGAGGGGTCCGACGACGCCGTCGATCCGTCCGACGATCGCGTCGCCACCGGCCGCCGCGTGCGCAGCATCGAGCGCGGCGCGCAGCGTGTCGGCGCGCGCCCGCCAGCGAGTCGCCTCGGCTTCGGTTTCGCGGAGCCCGGCGTCGGCATCGTGGAGGCGTTCCTCGGCGACCCGGCGCGCCTGCGCTTCCGGAGTCATCTCCGGCGCGACCTGCGCGTGGGCGTCGACGTCGGCGCGGACACGGGCCGCGTCGGTTTCCGCCGCATCCGCCTCAGCCATCTGCGGTGCCAGCGCGTAGAGCTCGCGCGCCACGGCCGCGAGCTGTTCGCGCACCGCCGCCGACTCCGTTCCGAGCGCGGCTTCGCGCTGTTCGAGCTGCTCGAGGTCGCGGCGCGCTTCGAGGTGTGCCGCTTCCGCCTCGGGCGCGGACCCACCCGCGCCCGTCTCGGCGAGACGGGCTTCGACGGCTTCGACCTCGGTGCGCGTCGGCGCGAGTGTCGCGAAGTCGGCGTCGACTGCCGCGAGCTGCTCTCGCAACGACGCGGCTTCGGCGACGAGCGTTTCCACAACGCCTTCGTCGGCGACCGCGGCGAGCTCACGATCGAAGCCACGTTGGCGTTCGGCGACGAGATTGGCGAGGCCGCGTGCGCGTTCGCGCAGCGCTTCGGCGCGCGTGAGCATGTCGGCGACGTCGTCGTCACCCGGGATCGCGATCGCGCGTTCGGCGTCGAGCACGTCGGTGTCGAAACCGCGCAACTGCACACGCAGTTCACGCTCCTGCTCGCCGAGCTCGGCTCGTTGTGCGCGGCGGCGCTCCTCGCGCGTGCGCAGCGTCTCGAGCTCGCGCCCGGCGAGGTGCAAGCTGATCGCCTGCAGCTCCGCCGCGAGCCCGTCGTGGCGACGCGCCGCGTCCGCTTGGCGCTCGAGCGGTCGCAGCTGCCGACGCACTTCGCGCAGCAGGTCGGTGAGGCGCAGCAGGTTGCCCTCGGTCGCCTCGAGCCGGCGCTGGGCCTTCTCCCGGCGCTTCCGGAACTTCAAGATTCCGGCGGCCTCTTCGATGATCGCCCGCCGCTCCTCGGGCCGCGCGTTCAACACGGAGTCGAGCTGACCCTGCCCGACGATCACGTGCTGCTGGCGACCGATACCGGTGTCCGAGAGCAGCTCCTGGATGTCGAGCAGCCGGCAGGGCGCGCCGTTGATCATGTACTCGGAGTCACCCGTGCGGAAGAGCGTGCGGGTGATCGTGACCTCGGAGAACTCGATCGGAAGCAGCCCGGAGGTGTTGTCGATCGTGAGGGACACCTCCGCGCGGCCCAGTGCCGGTCGGTCGGCGGTGCCCGCGAAGATGACGTCGTCCATCTTGGCGCCGCGCAGCGCTCGCGCGCCCTGGGCCCCGAGCACCCACGCGACCGAGTCGACGACGTTCGACTTCCCGGACCCGTTCGGCCCGACGACGACGCAGACACCCGGCTCGAACTCGAGAGTGGTCTTGTCCGCGAAGGACTTGAAGCCCTTCAGAGTCAGTGACTTGAGGAACACGCGCGGCCCCCTGCCCGAGACGTTCTCGGCGCACAGCGATGCTAGGGAACCGGGACCGAGGCCGGGCGGATCCGCCCGGTCATCGCACCACGAACCGGGCGTCCCCGGTCGCCGGAAGGTCCTCGACGTGGACGTCGTCGACTCGGGCGCGGGGCGGACCCTCGCGACACCAGGCGACCATGCGGGCGACGGCCGCCGGTGGACCTTCGAACTCGGCCTCGACCGCGCCGTCGCTCCTATTGCGCACGTACCCGCCCACGTTTAGCGCACGCGCCTGTTCCCGACAAGAGTCGCGGAACCAGACACCCTGCACCCGACCGGTCACCACGACCCGAACCCGAACGCGATCGGCCGCAGCCGCGTTCACACCTGGCAGGCCTCGCAGTAGAACGTCGAGCGGTTCGAGAAGCGAGCTCGCACGAGGGGGCGGCGGCAGCGGAAGCACGCTTCCCCTTCGCGGTCGTACACCTGGTGATGGTGCTGGTACTCGCCCAGCTGCCCGAACAGGTCGCGGTACTGCTCATCCGAGAGTGAGGAACCGCGGTGCTTCACCGCGTCCTGAAGCGTCTCGACGATCGCGCGGTAGAGCCGCCGAATCTCCTGCTGCGACAGCGAGTCGCTCATGCGATCCCAGCGCAGCCCGGCTTGGAAGAGGATCTCGTCGCTGTAGATGTTGCCGATACCGGCGATGAACTTCTGGTCCATCAGCAGTGCCTTCAACCGCATCTTCTTTTCCGCGAGCATGCGGCCGAACAGCTCCCACGACAGCGCGGTCTCGAGCGGATCCAGCCCGAGGTGCGCGAGCTCCTCCACCTGCGCGAGATCGTCGTACGGCGCGATGAACATCTCGCCGAACGTGCGAGGGTCGACGAACCGCACCAAGCCGCCCTGCGTGAAGGTGATCACGACGTGCGTGTGCTTCGGCGCTTTGTCACGAGCGGACTTCGCCTTGAGCAGCTGACCTGACATGCCGAGGTGCACGATGAGCGCCTCCGGGCCGTCGAGCCGCCATACGAGGTACTTGCCCCGGCGCGCGACGGACACGATCTTGTGCCCTTCGAGCGCGCCGATGAAGTCCTTCTTCTGCTTGTGGCGCCGGATGGATCGCAAGCCCGCGACCTCGACGGTCTTGATCTTCTTGCCGACGACCTCCTTCTCGAGGTCGCGTCTGATCACTTCCACCTCAGGCAGTTCCGGCATCGTCGCCCCCCTCGTCCCGCAGTCGACTACACGCCACCCAGGCCGCGGCTTGCTCGGCCTGTTTCTTCGAACGGCCTTCGCCCTCGCCGTACGGCTCGTCACCGACGAGCACCGTCGCGTAGAAGTGCTTGGCGTGATCCGGACCTTCGTCGCGCACCGCGTAGCGGGGGCGCCCGAGCGCGCGCGCGGCAGTGAGCTCTTGGAGGCGGGTCTTGTAGTCGCGGCCACCGGGGCCGGCGGCGGCCTCGGCGATGCGGTCCTGGAGGCAACGCATGACCAGATCTCGCGCGGTCGCGAAGCCGGCATCGAGGTACACGGCGGCAACCACGGCTTCGAACGCGTCGGCGAGGATCGACTGCTTGGCGCGGCCGCCGGCGGCGTCTTCGCCTTTGCCGAGCAGCACGTGCGCGCCGAGGTCGAGCTCGTCGGCCAGCTCCGCGAGGACGCGCGCGTTCACGACGCCGGCGCGCACTTCGGACAGCTGGCCTTCGGGAAGGTGTGGGAAGTGCTCGAACACGTAGTGGGTGACGACGAGACCCAGCACGGAGTCGCCGAGGAACTCGAGCCGCTCGTTCGACTCCGCTTCACCGTTCTCCGCGCACCATGACCGGTGCGCGAGCGAACGGAGCAGCAACGACGGGTCCTTGAACCAAACCCCGAGGGTCTCCTGGAGCGCGGTCGGCGCTTCCGGCGATGACGGGTTCGCGCCGCTGCTCACTCGCCGGCTCCTGATTGCAGGCGAGCGACGAGGCAGTCGACCGCGTCACCCACGGTCTTCAGCTCGACGAGGTCGTCGTCGTCGATGGTCAGCCCGACCGAGCGCTCGCCGAGCTCGGCCTCGACGGCAACGACCAAGTCGATCAGCGCGAAGTCGTCGGCGTCGAGGTCCTCGCGCACCCGAGCGTCGAGCGTGACGGTGTCGGGGTCGACACCCAGGATCTCGGCGAACTGCTCGCAGACGAGCTGGGCGATCTCCGCACGGTCGAGGGGTTGGCGGTGGCTGTGCGTCTCGGCCGGCACGGGTCAAGCACCTTCCCCAGTGGGTTGCCCAGTGGGTTGCCCGGTGGGCCGGACGGCCGCGGTGAGGCGGTCCACGACACCGGCGGTGGCCGCGTCGCGCGCGACGCGGATCGCGTTCACGATCGCACCCGCCGACGACGAACCGTGCGAGATCACGCAGATCCCGTTCACGCCGAGCAGCATTGCGCCGCCGGTGTTGTCCGGGAGGAGCGGCGCCGCCGCTTCGAGGAGCCGCAGCTTCAAGCCATCGGCAACCGAAGCCCACGCGGGCTCGTCGACGACCGAGAACACGAGGCCGGCGATGCCGAGCATCGCGCCCTCGAGGGTCTTGAGCGCGACGTTGCCGGTGAAGCCGTCGGTGACGACCACATCGGCCTCGCCGGACAGCAGGTCGCGCCCTTCGACATTGCCGATGAAGCCCTTCTCGTCCGCGAGCAACGCGCCGGCCTGCTTGCGGAGGTCGTCGCCCTTGCCGGCCTCCTCGCCGTTCGAGAGCAGCCCGATCGTGGGCGCCTCGATGCCGAACCGAACCGTGGCGTACTCGCGACCGAGCCGCGCCCACTGCACCAGCCACGCCGGCTCGGGATCGACGGTGGCGCCCGCATCCAGGAGGACGCTCCCGCGATCACTCCCGGGCACCGGCAACGGCACCGCGATCGCGGGGCGGGCGACGCCTTTGATGCGGCCCATGCGCAGGAGCGCGGCGGCCATCGTCGCGCCGGTGTTGCCGGCCCCGACCATCGCCGCCGCGCGCCCGTCGCGCACGGCTTCGGCGCAGCGCACGAGCGAGGAGTCCTTCTTGGTGCGCACCGCGTTGGCGGGTTCGTCGCCCATTGCGATGACTTCTTGCGCGGGCAGCACGGTGATGCCCGACGGGATCGCGGGCAGGAGCGGCGCAAGCAGGGACGGTGGGCCGGCGAGGAGGATCTCGACGTCCAGCTCGGTCACCGCGCGCAACGCGCCCGCCACGATCTCCTGCGGGGCGCGGTCGCCACCCATGGCGTCGAGCGCGACGACGGGGAGGTTCCCAGTCCCGCCGTCCGCCATGCCGGTCACCTCGTTACTCGACGTCGATCACCTGTCGGCCGCGATACCAGCCGCAGTTGCTGCACACGGTGTGCGGCAGCCGCGACGCACCGCAGTTCGGGCACAGCGAGTGCGGCGGCCGGGTGAGCTGCATGTTCGCCGACTTGCGCGACCGGGTGGCGGACCGGCTCATCTTCCGCTTCGGGACAGCCATTCAGGTGCTCCTTGCCGTGATCATCGAGAGAAAGGGTGCAGAGTGTCAGAGTTCGAGCGAGCGCAGCGCCGCCCACCGCGGGATCGGAGTCGTCGCTCCGGCAGTCGCACTGGGTCTCGTTGCGGTCAGCTCCGCAGCTCGGGCAGATCCCCGCGCAGTCCTCGGTGCACAGCGGTGCGAGCGGGAGCTCCAACAGGAGCGCGTCGCGGACGAGGGGCGTGAGATCGAGGGTGTCGTCGTCGAGCGGGTAGGTCTCGCCTTCGAGGGGCGCGGGCTCGTACAGCTCGTCGACGTGAACGGAAATTTCGCCCGCCACCGGCTGCAGGCACCGGCTGCAGACCGCTTGCCACGGTGCCTCCACCTCGCCTCGCACGACGATGCCGTCGGCGACGTGCTCGAGGGTGCCCGCGACCCGCACCGGCGTGTCGCCCGGGATCGACGGCGACCCCGTTGCCGAGCTCGGAGAGCGGTGCCTCGACCGCGATGTCCCGCGCCGCACCCGGCCGCCGCAGCAGGTCGGCGACGTTGAGGCGGAGCGGATGCGCGGTGGACATGTCAGGCAAGACCGGAGAACTCGCAGGTGGGAGAGACGACTCGGACGGGCCGCGGCGCCAGGCGCGCCAAACGCGGCCCATTCGGGGGAATGGCGACGGATTCTACCAGGTCAGGGCCCCGCCCCGTCTGCCCGTGGGCCTAGCTCAGGACTCGTCCTGGTCGAAGAAGCCGCCGGGTTCGTCGCCCGCTTCGGGCTCGAGCGATTCGGAGGGAACGTTCACTTGCAGCCGTTCCCGACCCTTTTGTACCTGCTGCATGGTGCGGTCGAGCACGACCTCGAACGCGGCCAGCTTGCGGTCGACGTAGTCCTCGGCCTCGTGGCGAACCTGCGCGGCCTGCCGGTCGCCGTGTTCCACGATCGCTTCCGCGGTCCGGCGCGCTTCACGCACGACCTCGGTCTTCTCGACCATGCGTTCGGCGCGGACGCGGGCGGCCTCGATGATGCGGTTCGCCTCCCGGTTCGCCCGTTCGAGGACATCTTCGCGCTCCTTCAGCAGCCACCGCGCCTGCCGGAGCTCCTCGGGCAATCCATCGACCGCATCCTGCAACATCTCGCCGAACTCTTCTTTGTTGACCATCACCGACGCCGAGAGCGGCATGGCGCGCGCGTTCTCCAGCAGCTCCTGGAGGCGGAGGAGCAGCAGGCGGGAGTCGGGCGCGGCGTCGGGATCGTCCTCGAACATGCTCACGCCTCCTTGCTGACACCGAACCGTTCGGCGAGGCGGTCGCCGACGGTCTTCGGCACCATGCTCGTGACGTCGCCTCCGAAGCGCGCCACTTCGCGGACCAGGCTCGACGACAGGAACGAGTACTGCGGACTGGTTGAGATGAAGAAGGTGTCGATCCCCGACAGCCGCTGGTTCATCTGCGCCATCTGCAGCTCGTAGTCGAAGTCGGAGATCGCCCGCAGCCCTTTTACGATCGCCATCGCGCCGATCGCCTTGGCGAAGTCGACGAGCAACCCCGTGAAGAGCTCGATGCGCACGTTCGCGAGGTGCGCGGTGACTTCGCCGAGCATCTCCTGGCGCTCGTCGAGATCGAAGAGCGACTTCGCCTTCTGCGGGTTGCGGCTCACGGCCACGATGACATCGTCGAAGTGCCGGGCCGTGCGCTCGATGATGTCGAGGTGGCCATTGGTCACGGGATCGAACGAGCCCGGGCAGAGGGCGGTCGCCAACGCAGGCTCCTTGTACGCGTTCGGGGGTAGGCGTCAGAGTGCGAGGAAGACGACGAGCGTATCCCCGAAGGTGCGTTCCCACGTGGCTGGGAGAGAGGACGGCGCCGGGATCGCGGAACCCGCGGGCCGCTCCACGACGACAGTCGCGTGCGGCGCGAGGAAGCCCGGCGCCACGAGGGCGTCGAGCACCGGACCGAGATCCGCATCGTCGGTCGCGTACGGCGGATCAGCGAACACGAGGTCGAACGGCGCCCCGCGTGGCGCGGGCGCGGCCAGGAACCGCCCGACATCCGCCCGGACGAGCGTGGCCCGGTCCCCGAAGCCGATCGTCTCCAGATTCTGGGTGATCACGCTCGCGGCTGCCGCGTCGGCCTCGACGAACACGGCGCGGCTCGCGCCCCGGGAGAGCGCCTCGATCCCGAGCGCGCCCGAACCTGCGTAGAGGTCGAGGACCGCGTCGACGACCAGGGCATCACGCGATGCGAGGGCCGAGAACACCGCCTCGCGCACCATGTCCTTGGTCGGGCGCACGTCCGGGCCGGGCGGCACCACGAGCCGGCGCCCGCGCGCGCTGCCCGCGATGACGCGTACGCCGCGACTCTTCATGGTGAGCGCTTCACGGTTGCATCACGACTTGAAGAGGAACTCGACGTCGTCACCGAGGAGGTCCGCGACCTCTTGGCGGAGCTGCCCGTGCGTAGCGAGGTCCGGATCCGCGTCGAGGATCTGCTCCGCGACCTGCCGCGCTTCGAGGACGGTCGCTTCGTCGCGCGGGATGCGCCCGAGCTTGAGGTCGCTCCATCCGGACTGCCGTTCGCCGAACACCTCACCCGAGCCCCGGATCTCCAAATCCTTCTCCGCGAGGAGGAAGCCGTCGGTGGAGGCGGCCATGGCGGCCATCCGCTCTTCGCCGTCGGGTGTCTTCGGATCTGCGAAGAGATAGCACCAGGACCGGTCACCGCCCCTGCCGACGCGACCGCGCAGCTGGTGCAGTTGCGAGAGCCCGAACCGGTCGGCATCCTCGACGATCATCACGGTCGCGTTCGGCACGTCGACCCCGACCTCGATGACCGTCGTCGCGACCAGCGCGTCGAGCCGGTGGTTGCGGAAGTCGGCCATCACCCCCTCTTTGTCCTTCGATTTCATCTGGCCGTGCAGCAGCCCCAACCGGAGGCCGGCCAGCTCCTCGTGCTGCAAGCGCTCGTACTCCTCCGTCGCCGCGCGCGCTTCGACCCTCCCCTTGTCCTCGACGAGCGGGCAGACCACGTACGCCTGATGACCCGCAGCGACCTCCTTGCGCAAGCGGTCCCACGCCCGTTCCTGGTCCATGGGGTTCGGGCCGACGACCTCGGTGGTGATCGGCGTGCGCCCGGGCGGCATCTCGCGCAGCTCGGACTTGTCGAGATCGCCGTACACGAGCATCGCCGCGGTACGCGGGATCGGGGTGGCGGTCATCACGAGCACGTCGGGTTCGTCACCCTTGCCTCGCAGGAGCGCCCGTTGCTCGACACCGAAGCGATGCTGTTCGTCGATCACCGCCACGCCGAGACGCGTGAACTCCGCGTCGCCGTAGAGCAGCGCGTGGGTCCCCACGAGGATGTCGACCTCGCCCGCGGCGAGCGCGGCGCCGAGCCGTCGCCGTTCCGCCGCGGTCGTGCGGTTGGTCAGCAGCTCGACGCGTACCGGTCGCTCCGCCAGCAGCGAGCCAATTGCGGGGACTGTGAGCCCTTCGAGCAAGGCGAGTGACGCGAGATAGTGCTGCTCTGCGAGCACCTCGGTAGGCGCCATGAGCGCGCCCTGGTAGCCGCCCTGCACGCCGACGAGGAGCGCGGCGAGCGCGACGACGGTCTTGCCCGACCCCACGTCGCCTTGCAACAAGCGGTGCATCGGCGCGGGGCCCGCGAGGTCGCGCGTGATCTCGGCGATCGTGCGCGCCTGGGCGCCGGTGAGTGGGAACGGGAGGTTGTCGATGAACGCGGAGACGAGTCCGCCGTCGACATCGTGCTCGATGCCCGACTGCTCGGCCGCGAGCGCGCGTTTGCGCGCGACGAGCCCGACCTGCATGCGCAGGAACTCGTCGAAGATCAGTCGTTTCTTGGCGGCCTCGAGCTCGCCCATCGACTCCGGCCGATGGATGGCGCGCAGCGCGGTGGTGCGGTCGACCAGGTCTTCCCGGTCGAGGACCGCGGTATCGAGCGGTTCGGCGAACCCGCGCGCCGCGCACTTGTCGAGCGCGTCCGAGACGAGCGCGCGCAGCTGCCAGGTGAACACCTCGGCCTTGCCCGACTGCGGATACACCGGCACGATCACGCCGGTCTTGTCGTCGGCCGCACCCGCGCGTCCGATGACGTCCACCACCGGGTTCGTCATCTGCCGCTTGCCGCGGTACACGTCGAGCTTGCCGAAGAAGGCGGCTTCGGTGCCGACCGTGAGCTGCTTGTCGCGCCACGGTTGATTGAAGAACGTGATGTTCAGCAGCGATGTGCCGTCGTGCACCACCACCTCTACGAGCGAGCGGCCCTGACGCGTGCGCCGGCCGCGCGCACTGCGCACCTCGGCGAACACCGTGGCCTCTTCGCCGACCCGGAGCTCCGCGATGTCGGCCCGTTTGGTGCGGTCGACCCACCGGCGGGGATAGTGCTGCAGCAGGTCGAGCACGTTCTCGAGACCCAGGTCGTGCAGCTTCTCCGCGAGCGCGGGCCCGACACCCTTCAGCCGCGTCAGCTCGATGTCGCGCAGGTCTGCGAACGAGAGCGGCGGATCACCACTGGGCACGACGTTCCCACCCCTCACTCCACTCCGACGAGGTACGGGTACAACGGCTGGCCGCCGTCGTGGAACTCCACCTCGACGTACGGAAACTGGAACTCGATGTGCTCGCGGATGCGTTGGGTCTCGGCGGCCGGTGCGTCGCTGCCGACGAGCACGGTGACGATCTCGCTTTCTTCGTCGACGAGGCGGCCGAGCAGCGCGCACACCGCATCGGCCGGCGTGCCCGCCGCGGCGACGATCCCTTCGCGGGTGAGCGCGAGCCAGTCGCCCGTGGCGATGGGCCCGCATTCGCCGATCGCGTCGCGCACGGCCTGCGTCACCTCGCCGGTGTGGACGCGTTCGAGCGCGCCGTTCATCGCCTCGCCGTTCGCGTCCAGTTCCGCGTTCGGGTCATAGTCGACGAGCACGGCGAGCGCTTCCGGCACGCCGGACGTGGGAACGACCGCCACGTGCTTCGCGGTGAGCGCGTCGACCTGGCGCGCGACCGGGATGATGTTCTTGTTGTTCGGCAGCACGATCACCGCATCGGCGTTGCACGCCTCGACCGCTTCGAGGATCTGTGCAGTCGACGGGTTCATCGACTGCCCACCGGCGACCAGGTGCTGCACTCCGAGGCTGAGCAGCAGTCGCCGCACGCCGTCGCCGACCGCCACCGCCACCACCGCGGTCGTGACGGCCGGCATCGGCGCCGCGACGGCCGCGGCCTCGCGCACCCATTGCTCTTCTTCCACCTCTTCGAACAGGTCGGTGACGCGAATGCTCCGGGGCCGGCCCGCTTCGATGCCGGCCTCGATCGCGGCACCGATGTCGTTGGTGTGGACGTGGCAGTTCCACAGGCCCTCACCGCCGACCACCACGATCGAGTCCCCGATCGCGCTCCATGACTCCTTGAAGCCGCCGATCGTCGCGTCGGACGCGTCCAAGAGGTACATGACCTCGTAGCGCAGACCCGCAATGTCGTCGCCGCGCAGGTGCGCTTCCACCGACGCGGGCGTCGTGACGACCTCGGGTTCGGGGATCGGCCGGCCATCGGTGATCTCGAGCAGCGCTTCGAGCAGCAACGTGAAGCCCCGGCCGCCGGCGTCGACCACCCCCGCCGCGGCGAGGGCGGGCAGCAGATCGGGCGTGCGCAGCACGGAATCACGTGCGGCCGCGACCGCCCGCTCCAGCACGCTCGCGAGCGCGTCACCATCGGCGGCGTCCGCAACCGATTCCGCCGCCTCCCGCACAACCGTGAGGATCGTGCCTTCCACCGGGCGGAGCACCGCGTGGTACGCGGCGTCGGCGGCCCGGCGCAGCGCGTGGGCCAGGTCGACGCCCTCGATCTGGTCACGCTCGTGGAACTCGTCGGCGAAGCCCCGCAGGATCTGCGATGTGATGACGCCGGAGTTGCCGCGGGCACCCATCAGCGACCCGCGGCTGATCGCGTGGCAGACCTCTTCCATGGTCTCCGCGGTGGCCAACTCGGCGCTCACGGACTCCAACGTCAGCGCCATGTTGGTGCCGGTGTCGCCGTCGGGGACGGGATAGACGTTGAGGCGATTCAGCTCCTCCTGGTGCGCGCGCAGTGCATCGCGGTAGCGCAGCACCGCCCGGCGCAGATCGGCGGCCGCCAGGCCGGTCAGGGTCGCCATCGAGGCGGAGAATACTCGGGTGCTAGCCTTTCCCGGTTCCAAGACCTCCCAGTCAGGTGAGGTCCGCCCCCGTTCCTCCCTGAGGTCAGCAATGTCATCGGTCTGCGACATCTGCGCGAAGAAGCCGGTCTTCGGCATGCGCCTGAGCCACTCGCACCGCCGCACGAAGCGGCGCTGGAACCCGAACATCCAGCGCGTCCGCGCGGTGGTCGACGGCTCGCCCAAGCGGCTGAACGTGTGCACCTCCTGCCTGAAGGCGGGCAAGGTCCAGAAGCCCGCGTAATGCAGGGCGTCGTCAAGATGTACGACCCCCTCACGGGCGAGGGGATCGTCGTGACCGATACCGACCGCAGCGAGTTCGTGCTCGCCACCGACGCGCTCGCGCACTCGATCTTCCGCATCCTGCGCCAGGGTCAGCGCGTCGTCTTCGAACTCGACGTCGACGGGCACGCCACCCACGTGCGCACGGGTGCCGAGCCCGACCTCGGCCTCCCGAACTCCGCGCTGTAACGAGCCGAACGGAGGCGTCGTCAGCGCGAGTGTCGGCCGCCGTAGCGGCCGCGCGTCAGCAGACCGACGAGCAGCAGCAGCACGCACGCGCCGATGAACGCGACGAACAGCGAGCGCAAACCGAAGTCGCCGATGCCTTCGTCGCCCGCGAGGTTGAAGAGCGCGCCGCCGATCAGGCCGCCGATGATCCCGACGACGATCGTGAACAGGCATCCGGCATCGGGCGCACCGCCGGTGACCGCACGCGCGAGCGCGCCGGCCACGAACCCGACGACGATCCACCCGAGGATCCCCATCGCGTGACGGCCTGCCCCTAGCCCAGACGCTGCTCGAGCGCGGCGAGTTCCTCGCGCAGTGGCGCGGGGAGGCGGTCGCCGAAGGTCGCGTAGTGCTCGGCGATGAGCGGCAGCTCGACCCGCCAGGCGTCTGCGTCGACCGAAAGGAGCTCCTCGAGCGCGGCGTCCGGCACGTCGAGCCCGTCGGTGGGCAGCGAGGCTGCGGTGGGCAGCCGGCCGATCGGCGTGTCCACGGCGTCCGTCGCGCCGAGACACCGCTCGAACACCCATGCGAGCACCCGGCTGTTCTCGCCGTAGCCGGGCCACAGGAACTTGCCGCTCGCGTCCTTGCGGAACCAATTGACGTAGAAGAGCTTGGGCAGGTTGGCCGCGTCGGTCGCGCCACCGATCGACAACCAGTGCCCGAAGTAGTCACCCATGTGGTAGCCGCAGAACGGCAGCATCGCGAACGGGTCGCGGCGCAGGTTGCCGACGGCTCCGGCGGCCGCCGCGGTCGTCTCCGACCCCATGATCGAGCCGAGGAACACGCCGTGGCGCCAGTCGTACGCCTCGGTGACGAGCGGCACAGTGGTGGCGCGCCTCCCACCAAAGAGGATCGCCGAGATCGGCACGCCGTTCGGGTCCTCCCACTCGGGTGCCACGGACGGAACCTGCGCCAGCGGCGCGGTGAAGCGGCTGTTCGGGTGCGCGGCCGGCGTCGCCGACGCGGGAGTCCAGTCGTTGCCACGCCAGTCGGTGCAGTGCTCGGGGGGCGCGCCGGTGAGGCCTTCCCACCACACGTCGCCGGCGTCGGTGAGCGCGGTGTTCGTGAACACGGTGTTGCGGGTGAGCGCCTTGATCGCGTTCGGATTCGTGTCGGGCCCGGTGCCGGGCGCGACGCCGAACATGCCGTACTCGGGGTTGATGGCGTAGAGGCGACCGTCGGCACCGAACTTCATCCAGCAGATGTCGTCACCGATGGTCTCCGCCTTCCAGCCGGGCAGCGTCGGCACGAGCATCGCGAGGTTGGTCTTGCCGCACGCCGACGGGAACGCGGCCGCGACGTACTGCACTTCGCCCGCCGGGTTCGTCAGCTTCAGGATCAGCATGTGCTCGGCCAGCCAGCCGTCGTCGCGCGCCATCACCGACGCGATGCGGAGCGCGAAGCACTTCTTGCCGAGCAGCGCGTTGCCGCCGTATCCCGAACCGTACGACTGGATCTCGCGCGTCTCGGGAAAGTGCACGATGTACTTGTCGGTGTTGTTGCACGGCCACGGCACGTCGGCTTGTCCGGGCTCGAGCGGCATGCCGACCGAGTGCACGCACGGCACGAACTCACCGTCGGCACCGAGCACGTCCAGCGC
Source organism: uncultured Actinomycetes bacterium (assembly GCA_963740835.1). GTDB lineage: Bacteria > Actinomycetota > Acidimicrobiia > IMCC26256 > PALSA-610 > CAVUFH01. The sequence goes on from CAVUFH010000001.1 coordinate 387,249, forward strand.
GGCGGCGCCCATGCGCGTCATCGTGCGCATGCTGACGGCGACGTACGCCGAGTCGGTGAGCTCGACGCCGATGTGCGCGATCCGTGAACCGAGCGGGCCCATCGAGAACGGCACGACGTACATCGTGCGTCCGCGCATCGCGCCCTTGTACAACTGCAACAACTCGTCGCGCATCTCGGCCGGGTCACGCCAGTGGTTCGTCGGGCCGGCGTCGGCTTCGTGCTCGCTGCAGATGAACGTGCGGTCCTCGACCCGCGCGACGTCGCCGGCGTCGCTGCGTGCATAGAAGCTGTTCGGACGCTTCGCGGGGTCGAGCGGCGTGAACGTGCCGCTCGCGACCAGGCGATCGCAGAGCTCGGCGCGTTCCGCCTCCGAACCGTCGCACCAGTGGATCGCGTCCGGTTGCAGGACCTCGGCCCAGCGGTCGACCCACTCGAGCAATCTCGAGTTGCTGGTGCCTGGAGTGTTGGTGCCTGCGGTCATGCTGCGTCCCTCAGCCGTGAGAACCGGGTACAAGATCCTAGGTGCACGACCCGGGAAAGGGCCGAAGCGTACCCGGGACCGGTATGGTTCCACCCGCTGAGGGGGAAGCTCCTCGGACACGTTCGAGGAGGGTGCCGTGACGGTGAGTGCCTACATCCTCATCCAGACCGAAGTCGGAAAGGCTTCGGCGGTGGTCGCGTCCGTACGCGACTTGCCGGGTGTCGTCCAAGCCGACGACGTGACCGGTCCGTACGACGTCATATTGCGGACCGAGGCGAACTCCATCGACGAGCTCGGTCGCATGGTCGTGTCGCAGGTCCAGCTCGTGGACGGCATCACGCGCACGCTGACCTGTCCCGTCGTGCACTTGTAGCGCGGACCAGCAGGTTCAGCGCGCGGCTTCGCCACCGCGCTGCCGGCCGCCGCGCCGCTCCCGGCGCGCGTGGCGCGCGATCGCGAGTTCGATCAGTCGGTCCAGGAGCTGCGCATACGGCAGGCCGGACACTTCCCAAAGTCGGGGGTACATCGAGATCGGCGTGAACCCCGGGATCGTGTTGAGCTCGTTCACCACGAACCCGCGATCGGTGTAGAAGAAATCGACGCGCGCCATCGCCTCGCACCGACACGACTCGAACGCCCGCACCGCGAGCGCGCGCACTTCGGCGATCTCGCCGTCGTCGAGTGGCGCGGGCGCGAGCAGTTTCGCGGCGCCGTCCTCGTACTTGTCGGCGTAGTCGTAGAACTCCGCGCCGGGCACGATCTCGCCTGGGAGGGACGCGTCGGGCGGGTCGTCGCCCAGGATCGCGACCTCGATCTCCCGGCCCGTCACCATCTCTTCCACGACCGCCCACTCGTCGTACTCGAGCGCGAGCGCCGAGCGCGGCCTCGAGCTCCGACGCGTCGTGTGCCTTCGAGACACCGACCGACGAGCCCATGTTCGACGGCTTCACGAAGCACGGAAATCCGAGCTCGACATCGACCGCCGCCGCGAACGCCGCGGGGTCGTGGCCGTCGCGATACGCGAGGAAGCGCGCGATCGGGAGCCCCGCGCTCGCGAACCCGCGCTTCATCATGATCTTGTCCATGCCGACCGCGGAGCCGAGCACTCCCGCGCCCACGTACGGCAGGCCGGCCAGTTCGAGCAGCCCCTGAATGGTCCCGTCTTCGCCGTACGGGCCGTGCAGCATCGGCAGAACCACGTCCACCCCGACTGTCGCGGCGCGGCCGGCGAGGACGAGCTCACTGCTGCCGGGTTCGGTCGGCGGTTGTACCGCGTCTCCTTCGACGACGAACGCGGCGGGCAGCGCGTCGCGGCCGGCCTCGAGCATCGTGTGCGCGTCGCCCGACAGCAGCCACCGGCCGTCCGTGGTGATGCCGACCGGCAGGATCTCGTACCGCTGGGGATCGAGTGCTTTCGCCACCGCAACCGCGGTCACCCGCGACACGTCGTGCTCGGCGGAGCGGCCCCCGAAGAGGAGCATGACCCGCAGCTTGCGCTCGGGTTCGGTCACTCGCGCACCGTACTTCTACGAACCCGCGACCTGGAGGATCGCCCGGATCCCGAGCCCCATGATGAACAGTCCCCCGAGCCCGTACGCGAGCTCCATCCAACCCCGCGCCTTCCAGACGTACTTGTACGAGTAGAGGAGACCGACACTGATGAAGGCGACGAACCCGTAGAACATGTGGAAGCGCGGCGGTTCGAAGTCCTGCACGGACACGAGCAACACGCCGACGAGGACCTGCAGCAACATCGCGCCTTCGGCCGCGATCGTCGCCACCCAGACGCTGCGACCGCGCAACGGCTTCCAGCGCCAGGCCGCGAGCGCGTACAAGCCCGCGAGACCGTTCGCGATGATCGCGACGTAACCCCAAACCCTATGGAAGTCGAGCAGCACGAGGCGACAGTCTCAGCTACAGCGTCTGATCGTCGGCCGCAGCGAACGCGGTCGCTTGCCCGCGCAACATGTTCTTCAGCACTTTGCCTGCCGGGTTGCGCGGTAGTGGTTCGTGGCGGATGTCAACAAACGCCGGCACCTTGAAGTTCGCGAGGTGGTCGGCGCAGAACGCGCGGATGTCTTCCTGCGTCGCGGTCGATCCCTCGCGCACCTGCACCACGGCCTTCACCTCTTCGCCGAGCGTCTTGTGCGGGACACCGACCACCGCTGCGTCGATCACGTCGGGGTGGTCGTAGAGCACGTGCTCGACTTCCACGCAGTACACGTTCTCGCCACCGCGGATGATCATGTCCTTGGCCCGGTCGACGAGGTACAGGTAGCCCTCGTCGTCGAGGTAGCCGATGTCGCCGGTGTGGAACCAACCCTCGCTGAACGAGGCCTCGTTGGCGTCGGGCCGGCGCCAGTACCCGCGCGCCATGACGTTGGGACCTTTCAACCAGACCTCACCGCGTTCGCCGGGCGCGGCGTCGATGCCGTCGTCGGTGACGATGCGCGCCTCGACCGTCGGCGCGGGCCGGCCGACCGATCCCGGGTGAGCGAAGTAGTCCTCGCCCGCGATCGCGGTCGCGACCGACGCAGTCTCGGTGAGGCCGTAGGCGGTCGCGAGCGTCTTACGCAGGTTCGGGAACACGTGCTCGATGCGTTCGACGAGCTCGGGCGCGGCCGGCGCGCCGCCGTAGCTCGCGCGCTGGACCGACGACAGGTCGTACTTCTCGAGGTTGGGTGATTCGAGGATGCGCCACATGATCGTGGGTACGCCACCGAACGACGTGATGCGCTCCCGTTCGATGATCGCCATGGCCTCGTCGGGGTCGAACTTGCCAACCGGCATCAGTACGAGCTTGGCCCCGAGGAAGTAGTTGAGCATCATCGTCGCCAGGCAACCGGTGACGTGGAACAGCGGCACGATGAGCAGCGTCGCCGTCGGTGTCCGCGCTTCGGCCTCGGGCGGTGGCGTGCCACGCATCGACGACGCCACGCCGCCCACGACGATGTTCTGAAGGTTCGCGAGCGCTTGGCGATGCGTGAGCGTCGCACCCTTCGGCTGACCGGTCGTGCCCGACGTGTAGAGGATCGCGAGCAGATCGTCCTCTTCGACGAAGCCGCCCGGCATCCCAGGGTCGCCGTCGCCGGCGACGAGGTCGGCGAACGCGCGCACCGGTGCGTCGCCGGGTTCGCCGATCGAGAACACATATTGCAACTCGCGGATCTCGGGCAGCCGATCACGGATGCTCGCCACGCGGCGCGAGTCCGCGATGAGTACCTTCGCCTCGGAGTCGACAAGTCCGAACTCGAGCTCCTCCGCCTTCCACCACGCGTTCAGTGGCACCAGGACCGCGCCGAGGATCGCGCAGCCCCACCACGTGATGACCCACTCGGGAAGGTTCGCGGCGCACAGCGCGACGCGGTCACCGCGCTCGACGCCGAGCTCCGACAAACGCGCCGCGAACAAGCGGGCGCGCCGGTCGTGCTCGCCGAACGTGTAGCGCTGGTCGCCCTGCACCAGGAACTCCTGGTCGGCCCGCAGCACGTTGGCGTCCATGAGTTCGCGCAGCGACGTCATGCGCTGCTTGTAGACCTGCGTCGGGACGCCGAGGACGTCTTCGACGACGATCTCGAACGGTCCGCCCGGGCCGATCAGCTGGGAGAGCGCGGGATCCGTCTGCGTCACTGCGCGCGCTCCTCCGCCCGCTCTTCTTGGACCAGATCGAACGACCACAGCTCGCTTCCCGTCCCGACCGGACCCTGCGCGCTGTGCTGTTTGTGTCCGTGCTGGAACGCTTGGCTGTTGAGCCACGCGTCGAAGTCCTCCTGCGTCGTCCACCGCGTGTAGACGAGGAAGGTGTCGCGCTCGTCGGTGGGCGCGAGCAGTTCGAACGCTTCGAAGCCGGGCATCTTCGACACCTCGCCGGCGCGGTTCGCGAACCGCTCGATGATGTCCTTGGCCCGGTCCTTCGGAACCGTGATCGCATTGATCCGTACGACGCTCATGTGGCTACGACCTCCAGCCCTCGATCACACAACTGACTTTTCCAACCGACCGGGCTTCCGCTCTGCGCCTGGCTGTCATGTCCCTCGCTCACTACTCCTCGGATTGGGATCGGAGGAACCGTTCGATCTCGTCGACGAGCTCGCCACCGGCGGGGGGCGGCGCATCGCGGTCGAGCCGGTCCACGATCTCTTTGACATCAGGCCGGGCCGCGAGTCCTTCTTCGACCCGGGCCAGGTACGCCTCGGTGCGCGCGTCGAGCGCTTGGAAGCGCAGATCGACGCGGTGCACTTCGGCCAGCCGCGCGAGCAGGGCGCGCACCGCCGGCGGCGACGGCGAGCCCGCGACGTACTGCGGCACTTGCACCCACAGTCCGACGCACGGGATTCCGGCAGCACCGAGCGCGTGCTGCACGATCGTCTGCGTGCCGGTGGGTCCGGCGTAGTCCGGACGCAGCGGGCCGACCTCTTGCGCGAGCGAACGGCTGGTGGCGGTGGCGAGCACCGGGAGCGCGTGGCGGTGCGACACCAACGCGGGCATGCCCGCGAGCGTGACCGCATCGACCACGCCGAGCCGGCGCCCGGCTTCGACGATCTCCGCGGCGACCGCGGGCCACCGCAACGACGGTTCCGGACCGTGGACGAGCACGACGTCCCGGCCGACGCCGCCCGGACACCAACTGGATCTCCGGCCAGTCGATGACGCGCAGTCCGCCTTCGGCGAAGTGCGCCGTCGGTCGGGTCTGTTGCAGGTCGAGGAGATCGGTGAGATCGAGGGTCGCGAAGGGGTCCTCGTCGAGCAGCTGCTCGAGCAACACCGTGACCGCGCCTTCGCCGGCGACACCCGCGTCGACCCATCCGGACAGCGCGACGACCATCAGCGGTCGGTCGAGCGTCGGCCAGTGGTCCACGGTGAGCACCGCGACAGGGTATGCGTGCGGACGCAGCGGAGCCCCGCTCGCGGCGCAGCCGCCTCTCGGCGCGCAGCAACGGAGCCATGGACATCGTGCGGACGCAGCGGAGCCCCGCTCGCGCCCCGGCCACTAGCGTCCACCGCCATGCGGCTGCGCATCTTCACCGAACCCCAGCAGGGTGCGACGTACGACGATCTTCTCGCAGTGGCGCAGCTCACCGAGGAGCTCGGGTTCGACGCGTTCTTCCGCTCCGACCACTACATGCGGATCGGCGAAGGCGACGGCCGGCCCGGTCCCACCGACGCGTGGGTCACGCTCGCCGCCCTCGGTCGGGAGACGAGCCGGATCCGACTCGGGACCCTCGTCACGCCGGTCACGTTCCGCCATCCGGGTGCGCTCGCGATCTCGGTCGCCCAAGCGGACGCGATGAGCGGCGGCCGGATCGAGCTCGGGCTCGGCGGCGGGTGGTACGAGGGCGAACACCTGGCCTACGGGATCCCCTACCCCGAGACGCGCGTCCGCTTCGAGATGCTCGAGGACCAGCTCGCGATCCTCACGGGAATGTGGGCGACCTCGAGATGGCGACCGGTTCGACTACACGGGCAAGCAGCACAACATCGTCGACTCCCCCGCGCTGCCGAAGCCGGTGCAGCAACCCCGGCCGCCGATCATCATCGGTGGCTACGGCGCGAAGCGCACGCCCCGACTCGCGGCTGCGTACGCGGACGAGTTCAACCTGCCGTTCTCGCCGCTCGACTACTACCGCACCGCGTGTGACGTCGTACGTGCCGCGTGCGACACCGCCGGACGCGATCCGGGTTCACTCCGCTACACGGCGGCGCTGGTCACGTGCGTCGGCACCGACGAGAAGGAGTTCACGCGACGCGCCAAGGCCATCGACCACGATCCGGTCGAGCTGCGCAAGAACGCGGCGGCGGGCACCCCGGCCGAGGTCATCGATCGCATCCGCGCGTTCGGCGAGGCCGGCGCGGAGACCGTGTACCTCCAGATCCTCGATCTCGCCGATCTCGACCACCTGCGTCTCATCGCGGCCGAAGTCGCGCCCAACGTCTAGGAGGAAATTCGTGGACGTCCGCTTCGGAGTGCACGCCGGTCTGCAGAACACGAGCATCGCCGAGCTCCAAGACCTGTGGAGCCGCATCGAAGCGCTCGGCTTCGACTGGATCTCCATCTGGGACCACTTCTACGCCGCTGACAACACGGGGAACCCGCACTGTCTCGAAGCGATCACGTCGCACACCGCGCTCGCGGCGGCGACGGAGCGCGTGCAGTGCGGCTCGCTGGTGTACTCCGCGGGCTACCGGCACCCGGCGGTCCTGGCCAACGCGATCGCGACGCTCGACCAGGTTGCCGAAGGCCGCACCGTTCTCGGCCTCGGCGGCGGCTGGCTGCAGCAGGAGTACGACGTCTACGGCATCCCGTACGGCTCGCCCGGCGAGCGGCTGCGCAAGCTCAACGAGTACATCCAGTGCGTGCGCGGGCTGCTCACACAAGACCGCACGAACTTCGAAGGCGAGTTCTTCACGTTGCGCGACGCGGCGTGCGAACCGAAACCGGTGCAGGAACGGTTGCCGATCTGGATCGGCGGGGGCGGCGAGAAGGTGACGCTGCGGATCTGCGCCGAGTTCGCCGACGGCTGGAACGTGCCGTTCATCCCGCCCGACGTGTGGGCGCACAAGGCGAGCGTCCTCGACGCACATTGCGAACGGCTCGGCCGCGATCCCGCCACGCTCACCAAGTCCGTCAACGTCGGCATGGCCTTCACCGACGAAGAGCTCACGACCCAGTTCGGCGCGATGGCCAACTACGTGAAGCCCGGCGTGCTCTCCGGCAGCGTGCAGGAGATGGTCGACAAGGTGGCGGGTTACGTCGACGCCGGCGCCGCCTACGTCATCCTCGCCATGCGCGCGCCGTTCAACCGCGACGGCCTCGAACGCTTCGCCGCCGAGGTGATCCCCGCGGTGCGCGGCTGACGACTGTTTTCACCGATCCTGCCCCGCTGGGGCGGCCTGGGGTTCAAACAGTCGGACCAAGGCGCCAGATGCTGTGCTGCGGGTTGTAGTCGCCGTGACCGGTCGTCTTCGTCGCCAGGCAGCGATCCACCAGCAACTCGAAGAGCTGCTCGGTGTCGAACCCGGGCGGCGGTTCGGTCAGGTTGCGCTCGGCGAACCACACCGCGGCGCAGCGCTCGCGCAACGCATCGTCTTCGCGGTGCTCGGCGCGTCCGCTGACCGAGAACGCGTCTTCGTTGTCGGGACGCGGGCACGCGTGCAGCGCGTAGCGGCCGTCACGCACGAGATCCGCGCGCTTCGGTGACGGGATCAGGAACGCGAAGAGGCCGTCGTCGGTGAGGAGCGGACAAATGGGGCGCACACGCGGCGCGCCGTCGGCGCGCAAAGTCGCGAGGTACCCCTCGCCCACCGCGTACTGGTAGAGCAGCGCGCGCCCGGTCTCCGCGAGCTCGGGTCGGGCCGCGGCGAACTCGTTCCAGTTCAGCATCCGACCATCTGACCCAAATTCGGTGGTTCGGTCAACGTGAAGCTGGAAGGGTCACGATTCGTGGACATCGCTGACATGCTGCGCGACGACATCCCTGCGAACGAGGGCTATGCCGGACTCGTGGCCGGGGCCAATGACACGTGGATGCCATACGACGCTCTCTATGACGACGCGCCGTTGTTCGAGCAGGCGATCACCGGGCGTGACGGACCCGCGCTCAAGCTCGCGTGCGGCACCGGCCGGCTGCTGATCCGCTACCTCGAAGCCGGTCTCGACGTCGAAGGCGTCGACAACGCCCCGAGGGCGCCTGCTCGTCGGGATGGGTGTGCCACGCGCTGACTTCGGCACCCGTTACGAATGGCGCATGCGCCGCAGCGCAACGCCTCCGAGCGACGGCATCACGTTCTTGGTGCACGAAACCGTGCATTGCGACGTCGATGCGCAACTCAAGACCGTGATCAACCGGCTCGAGCCGGCGTTCGGCCGCTCAGGCGGCTCTCGTGCGCTGCGGGTCGCGCCACATGCACCACATCAGCGGGCCATCAGGCTCGGGAACGATGGTGCCAGTCACCTGGAAGCCGTGATGCTCGTAGAAGCGGATGTTCCGTTCCTTCGTGCTCTCGAGGTACGCCGCGGTGCCGTCCTGATCGCAACGCGCGAGCACCGGCGCGAGCACGGCCGAACCGAGTCCGGCGCCTTGTCGGAGCGGATCCGTGCCGACGCCGGAGAGGTAGAAGTGCGGTTCGACCGGATGGGCGGACACCATCACCTCGTACGTCGCCTGGAGCCTGCCCATCCCGTCGCCGACGATCTCGGTGAGCGGGTGCATCCCGTCCATCGCGGATTGGTCGGGCTGCCAGCGGCCCGGCGGCAACCAGAATGCCGCGCACGCGCACGTCGAGTCCGTGTAGGACTCGCCGAGCGGGACGCTGCCGTAACGGATCTGCAGCGCGAACATTCGTTGCAGCGTGTCGAGGCGGGCACCGGCGTCCGGGAACAGCCAGACCTGCAACGGATCGTCGAAGAACGCGCGTGCCATGACCGCGGCGATCTCGTCGACGTCCGCCGCGTTCATCTTGCGGATCTGGTGACGCGCGGGGGCAGCCGTCATCCGCGCCAGTATGGCGGGATGCCGCAACCGTTGGGCGACCTCCGCCTCGATCCGCTCACGGGTGAGTGGGTGAACGTCGTCGGCCACCGACAGGCCCGACCGAACCTCCCGAGTGCGGGATGCCCCTTCTGCGTGGGCGGCCGGGAGGCGCCCGAACCGTACGACGTCCGGTGGTTCACGAACCGGTGGCCCGCGCTCGCGCAGGGCTCGCCCGTCGACGTCATCGGTGCTCGCGCCAACGGCGTGACTGCAATCCCTGCTGTTGGCGCAGCCGAGGTGGTCCTGTTCTCGTCCGAGCACCGCGCGTCGCTCGCGACCCTTCCCCGCGAGCAGGTCCGCAAGGTCGTCGACATCTGGGCCGCCCGCAGCACCGCGCTGCTCGCGCGCGACGAGGTCGAATACGTGCTCGTGTTCGAGAACCGCGGTCGCGACGTCGGCGCGACGATCGATCATCCGCACGGCCAGATCTACGGCTACCCCTTCGTGCCACCGACACCGGCGAAGGAAGGCGCGGTGAGCCGCGCCGACGGCTGCGCGGTCTGTGCCGAGACCCGGGCCGAGCTCGCCGCCGGCGCGCGTGTCGTCGCGCACTACGGCGACTGGGTCGCCTACGTACCGTTCGCGTCTGCGTATCCCTACGGCATGCGGCTCGCCCCGTTGGCGCACGTCCCGTCGCTCCCATCGCTCGGCAACGCGGCGCGTGACGATCTCGCGGCGTTGCTGGGTGACGTGCTCGGTCGCTACGACCGGTTGTGGCCCGCGCCGAGCAACGACTACCTCTTCCCGTACCTGCTCTGGTTCCACCAAGCGCCGGCGTCCGGAGGCGACGAGTGGCACGTGCACGCGCACACGGCACCTCCGTTGCGGGCACCGGGCGTCCAGCGCTACGTCGCGTCCGGCGAGCTCGGAAGCGGCACGCTCGCGAATCCGGTCGTGCCCGAAGATGCCGCGCGCGAACTGCGCAATGCATGAACGGCGGTTCCGCGCGCCGGCGCGCGTCAACCTGATCGGCGGTCAGGTCGACTACCACGAAGGCATCGTGGTCGGCATCGCCATCGACCGCGAGGTGGTCGTCGCGGTGCGGCCACGCAGCGACGGTCGCGTTGTTGCCCGTTCCGCCGAGCTCGCCGGAACCGTGGAGGTCGCGGCCGATGGGCAGGACATCCCCAGCGAGGTACTGCCCGCGTGGGGTCGCGCCGTCGCCGGTGTGGTCGCGATGCTCGCCGATCACGGCCGCGGGCCGGTCGGTGCCGATCTCGACATCTCGTCGACGGTGCCCGTCGGCGCCGGACTCTCGTCGAGCGCGGCGTTCGAGGTTGCCGTGACGCTCGCGTTGTGCGACGTCGCCCGCCTCGTGCTGCCGATGCGCGAAGTTGCGGTTCTCGCGCAGCGCGCCGAACACGTGGCGTTGGGCGTGCCGTGCGGCATCCAGGACCAGCTCACGTCGCTCGCGGGCCTGGCCGGCCAAGCGGTACGGATCGACTGCCGGACGCTCGATGTCGAACCGCGTCCGATCCCACGGGAGGTCGGCGTGGTCGTCGTCAACTCGGGTGTCGCCCGCACGCTCGAAGGCAGCCCGTGGCTGGCGCGCCGCGCCGACAGCTTCGCGGTCGCGGAAAGGCTCGGCCTCCGCGTGCTGCGGGACGCACGGCCGGACCAAGTCGTGGACGAGCCGCGTGGCCGGCACGTCGTCTCCGAGATCGCGCGCGCGAGCGCGTTCGCGGATGCACTCGGCCGCGGTGACATCGATGCGCTCGGTCCGTTGCTCCTCGCATCGCACGCGTCCTCGCGCGACGACATGGAGGTCTCCGTGCCGGAGCTCGATGCGCTCGTCGACGTGCTGGTGCATGCGGGCGCCTACGGCGCGCGCCTCACGGGCGGCGGCTTCGGTGGTTGCGTCGTGGCGCTGGTGCCGGTCGAGCGAGCGTCCGACATCGCGACCACGGCCGCCGCCGCTTACCACGACCGCACCGGACGCGATCCGACCGCGTGGGTCGTCACGCCCGCCGCCGGCGCGGGGCCGGTGACCGCGAGCGACTAGCCCTGGCCCCAGATCCCGCTCTTGCGGGCGCGGAACGCGCCGCGCAGCTGGTCGGTGCCGAAGCCGGGGACATCGCCGTCGACGGCGTAGCGATAGAGCGCGATCGAGACGATCCCGCTGAGCGTCGTCATGACGACCGTCACCGCCGCGATCCACGCGACTCCGAGCACGATCCCGAGGACTGCGACCGGTCCGCCGAGCAACACGAGCGGCAGGACGACGATTCCCCCGGCGATCACAGCGAGCAGACCGAGAAGGCCGATGCCGCCGTTGGTCACGACGTTCTCGCCCCAGGTCCGCTTGAACAGCTCGCCCGACCGCTTCACCGCGGCGCCCACGCCGAGGCGCTCGACCACGAGGATCGGCAGCACGAGGAACGTGACCAGCGACCACGCCAGCCCGATGAGGCCGATGACGATGCGGCCGATGATGCCGGCGCGCTGTTCCACCGCGCGGAGCACGAGCGACACGGTCGCGCTCAGCAGCGCCCAGGGCAGCAGGACGCCGGCGCGCTCACGCGCGCCCTGCAACGCGCTGCGCAGCGTCGGGTCGCCACCGCTCAGGCGTTCATCGGCACCGCAGACGATCGCGGCGTTGAAGAAGATCACGGCGTACGTGACCGCGAAGTAGCCGGCGAGTCCGAGGATCCACGTGACCGGGTTCGAGGTCCAGCTCTCGCTTCCCGACGCACCGCTGTTCACGGCCACGATGGGCAGGACGAACGTGGCCGCGATGACCAACCACGCCGCGAATGACAGGACCGGGAGCACCGCCAGTTCCTTGTCCTGGCGCAGCACCGCCCACGAGGCCTTGGCCAGTGCGATCGAACGTTGGAACGTACCCACGAGCGGCCCCTCCTTCTCGGAGCTGTGCTCACCGCTTCCTTCCGAGGGAAGCGTACCGTCCGAATTCGACGCATCGGCCGCGCGACTTGAGCGGCGTACTCTTCGCCCGCCGTGCCCGATCCCCGCTTCGACGACCCGCGCCTCAACGAACTGCGAGGCGTCCTCGCCGCGAAGAACCCCCTGAAACCCACGTTCGTCCGCGCACCCGGTCGCGTGAACCTCATCGGCGACCACACCGACTACCAGGACGGGCTGTGCCTGCCGATGGCGATCGACCGCGACGTCGTCATCGGCTGCGCACCTCGCGCGGACGCGACGATTGCGCTCGAGTCGCTCGACGAAGGGGTCGTGCCCGAGGGCGCCGCCAAACCGCCGTGGATACCTACCGTCGCCGCGGTCGAGTCGTTGCTGGCCGCGCGCGGTCGCGCTGCGACCGGGTTCGACGCGGTCGTCGCCTCGACCATCCCGATCGGTTCGGGTCTCTCGTCGAGTGCCGCGTTCGCAATCGCGATCACCCTCGCCGCGACGACCGTCGCAGACTTCCCGATCGAACCGCGAGCGCTCGCGCTCGTCGCGCAGGAGGTCGAGCATCGCGCCACGGGTGTTCCGTGCGGCGTGATGGACCAGATGGCGTCGGTGTTCGGGCGTTCGGGGCACGCGCTGCTCCTCGACTGCCGCACACTCGCGATCGACCCAGTCCCGGTACCGGAGGCCATCGCCATCGTCGTCGTCCACAGCGGGCTGCCGCGCCGCTTGGAGACGAGCGCGTACGCGGAGCGCCGTGCCGCGTGCGAGGCGGCCGCGGCGCGCCTCGATGTCGACACGTTGCGCGACGCGACCTTCGCGCAAGTGGAGGATGACCCGATCGCGCGCCACGTCGTGTCCGAGAACGCACGCGTACGCGAGTTCGCCGACGCGCTCGGCCGCCGCGATGTCGAGGAGTGCGGTCGCTTGATGCTGGAGAGTCACGCCTCGTTGCGTGACGACTTCGTCGTCTCCACCCCACAGCTCGACCTCCTGGTCGAACTAGCGGTGGAGCACGGCGCGTACGGCGCCCGCCTCACCGGCGCGGGCTTCGGCGGTTGCATCGTCGCGCTCGTGCCGGTGAAGCACGTCGAGCGGTTCGCGCTGACCGTTGCGCGCGAGTACGTTGCCGCCACCGGTCTCACACCGACGGCGTTCCCCGTGCACGCCGCAGCCGGCGCCGGACTGATCTCCTGACCGGAGGCGACATGCCCACGCTTTTCAGCCGCATCATCGCCGGCGAGCTCCCGGGCCGCTTCGTGTGGGCCGACGACCGCGCGGTCGCCTTCCTCTCGATCGGGCCGATGATGCCAGGGCACACACTCGTCGTGCCACGCGAGGAGATCGACCACTGGATCGACCTCGACCCCGCGCTCGCCGCACACCTGTTCCATGTCGCGCAGTGGATCGGTCGGGCCCAGCAACAGGTGTGGAACCCGGCGCGCATCGGCATGCTGATCGTCGGCGAGGAGGTGCCGCACACGCACCTGCACGTCGTCCCGATCAACCATCCGAACGAGTTGTCGTTCACGCACATCGACGCAACACCCGATCCCGTCGCGATGGACGACGCGGCCGGCCGGCTGCGCGCCGCATTGCGGGAGCTCGGCGCACCGAGCGTGAGCGGAGACTGAAGGACCGAGCGTGAGCGGAAACCGAAGACTCGGTCAGCGAGGGCTGAACACGCCGCGCAATCGTTCGGCCGCGGCGGGGGTGCGGATCCCCCACCAGAAGAGGTCCCTGCCGTCGATCAGCTCGATGGGCACACCCGGGACCGCGGCTTCCACCTCACGGACGTGACGCGGGCCGAACTCGTACGGTTCGCTCGGCAGCAGGACGACGCTCGGTGCGCGCGCCGCGACCTCTTCGAGCGTTACCTCCGGATAGCGATCGAGCGAGTCGGCGAAGATGTCGCCGACACCGAGCAGGTCGAGGAGGGACGCACCGTAGGTGTCGACCGCCAGCGACATCCATGGTCGCCGCCACACCGCGACGAACGCGTCCCACCATCGCGGCGTGAGCATCGACACGAGCCAGTCGCTCCAGTCGTCGGGGCCGAACGGGTTCGGCACCGCGCGTTCGACGCGCGAGGCAAGCGTGCGCACCTCCAGCCCCACCTCGGTCACCGACCGCGGCGACATCGAGTGCAGCGTCAGCCCCGCGCCGGTGAGCGCTCGGGCGTCCTCGACGCGGTTCTCCTCGTCGTTCATGACGACGAAGTCCGGGGCGAGCGCGACGATTGCACCGAGATCGGGGTTCTTCGTGCCGCCGATCACCTGCGGCACCCCGTTCGCGTGCGCCCACGGATCGCAGAATCGTGTGATACCGACCGGTTCCACACCGAGCGCGTACAACGTCTCGGTCGCGGACGGCACCAGCGAGACGACCCGCGGTGCCGCGGTCACATGCGCTCGAGCAACTGCGCCTTCTTCGCCTCGAACTCCTCCGGGCTGATCACGCCGCTCTCGCGGAGCTCGGCGAGCTGCTTGATCTGCTCGGGGATGTTCGCCGCCGGCGCGCTGGCGGCGGGCGCGGCCGCCGGTGACGGGGTCGGCGTCCAGCCCGCCCGCTTGCGCGTGTGCGCCTCCATCTGCCGGTAGATCTCCTGCTGCACGCCGTCGGGGTGGCGTACGTGGCTGAAACGTGACTCGCCGTCGTGCCCGGCGGACTCGATCTCGAGCGTGCCCGCGCCGACCAGGCGGTCGACGATGCCCTGGTGGAAGTTGATGTTGTTCACGCGCGTCAGCGGGATCTCGACACCGTGCTTCGCGAAGACACCGGTGCGATAGATCACGCGGTCATCGGTGAGGACGAAGAACGTGAATTGCCAGTCGAGGTAGGCCTTCACCAGCCAGCCGATGAACACGAGCAGGGCGACCAGCCACGCCGCCAGGGAGAAGCTCCTGATCGAGCCGTGGAGCTCGGCGAAGACGATGATCAGCAGGAGCAGGAGCCCGATGCCGGCGACGATGTGCCGGGCGAAGAACCACCAGTGGGGCTTCAGGTCGAGGACGACCGTCTCGCCCTCGTTGATCAGCCGGCGCGGATAAGGCATGCGCGAATCGTATGCCGCGCTCAGGGACGAACGTCGTGCTCCATCGGCCACGCCACCGCGCTGCCGACCGGGCTCGCGCGGTCTGGGTTCAAGGTGTCGGGCTGGTCGGTATCAGGGTGCTCGGTATCAGGGTGCTCGGTATCAGGGTGTTCGGTGTCGGGGTCGAGATCCTTGGCGATGAGGAAGCCGCGGGCCCGCTCGGCGTAGGGGTAACGGTTCACGAGCTCGTCGTGCGCAGGGCCGTGGTGCGGGACGAGGAAGTGGGCGAGCTCGTGGACGAGCACGTAGTCGAGGACCCAGGCCGGGAAGGCCGCGAGACGCGAGGAGACGCGGATGCTGCGGTCGTCGGGAGTGCACGATCCCCAGCGCGAGGTCTGCTGATCGGACCAGCGCACCTCGCGCGGGCGCGGCATGCCGTAGTCCCGGGCCAGGCGACGAGTACGAGCGGCCACGTCGATGTACGACGGATCGACCCGCCGGCGCATCCGGTCGGCGAGCTCGTGCGCGACCTCGCCCGCTTCGGCCAAGGACATCCAGCGCGGGAAGGAGACGCGCAACCGGTCCCCGATCAGCACCGCTTCCACGTGCTTGCGCCGGCGCGTCCCGCGCACGAGTTCGATCTCCATGCCTTCGAACTGCATGCTGGCGACCTCCATGCCCCCTTCGACCTCTCCTCGGCGTTCGACAGCTCCTCGACCGTTCGACAGCTCCTGGATACGTATACCGGGCGCGAACGACAACGAAGCACCTCAGCGCGTTACGAAATATCGACGTTTCACGCGGCGCGCTCAACCAGCGGTTCGCGAACACGCGACGGACGGGCGAATTTCTGCTTGACCGCGGGCGATTTCTGCTTGACCACGCGGGGGCGAGGCTTAATGTCGCCCCTGCCGGTTCGCCGTCGCGTCGGACCCAGCGGAAGCGGAGCAGGAAACTGCGAAGCGGAAGTTGGAAAGGGCGTACAGCGGCCGGACGTGCATCGCCTACGGGCGGAGCATGGCGACAGGCAGTGTGTATCGGGAGCGCTCGCAAGGGCTGCTCGTGATCACAGTGTCGGTCTGGGAACGGCCCCGAGGAGTTCGGAGCTGCACACGCAGCGAAGACTACTCGGGGCCTTCTCGCGCTCCTGTCCTCGGTGGGGTCTACCGTGCGCACCCGATGGACCTGCTGCTCGACGGGCTCGACGCGCGCCGAACGCGACGCGGTCACGACACCCGCGAACCCCCTCGCGATCCTCGCACCGGCCGGTGCGGGCAAGACGCGCGTCCTCACGCGCCGCATCGCGTTCCGCGCGCGAGAGGGTTCGGTCGAACCGCGCCACGTGCTCGCGGTCACGTTCACCCGCAAGGCCGCGGGCGAGCTCGTCGACCGGGTCGCCGGGCTCGGCGTCGCGGGCGTCACCGCCGGGACGTTCCACGCGCTGGCCCTCGCGCAACTGCGGCGGCGCGCGCTCGAGCAGCACCGTCCGGTGCCCACCGTGCTCGCCTCGAAGGCACGCATCCTCGGGCCACTCGCCCGGGATCGCGGCGCGGGGCCGGTCACCGCGGCCACGCTCTCCGACCTCGCGGCCGAGATCGAGTGGGCCAAGGCCCGCCTCGTGCGGCCCGAGCTGTACGCGACCGCGGCGCGCGCGGCCGGCCGCCGGCCGCCCCGACCCTTCAACGATGTCGCCGGCATCTACGCCCGCTACGAACGCGAGAAGCGCAGCAAGCGCACCTACGACTTCGACGACCTGCTCTGGCTGTGCGCGGACGCGATCGGGGAGGACCCGACGTTCGCGGCCACCCAGCGCTGGCGCTTCCGGCACGTGTTCGTCGACGAGTTCCAGGACGCCACACCGCTGCAACTCCGGCTGCTCGGTGCCTGGCTCGGTGCGAGCCCCGACCTCTGCGTCGTCGGCGATGCGGCACAGGCGATCTACGGCTTCGCGGGCGCGGATGCAACATCGTTGCTGGCGTTCGCCGAGCATTTCCCGGGCGCCACCGTCATCGCGCTCGACCGCAACTACCGCTCGACGCCGCAAGTCGTGGCCGTCGCCGAGTCGGTCCTCGCACCCGACGTCGCCGGCATGCGACCGGAGATCGTCGCGGTGCGGGCGGGCGGCCCGGCTCCGACGACGCTCGCGTACGCCGACGACGGCGCGGAAGCGGCGGCAGTCGCGCAGGGATGCTGGGAAGCGTTCACGGCGGGCGTGCCGTGGTCCGCGATGGCTGTGCTGTTCCGCACCAATGCGCAGTCGTCGTTGTTCGAAGCCGCGCTCGCCCGCCGGGGCATCCCGTGCCGGGTCGCCACCGGTGGACGATTCGTCGAGCGACCGTCGGTCCGCGCGCTGCTCGACGAGCTGCGCGCGGCCGAGCGAGAAGCGCGCGGCCGCGCGTTCGCGGAGCTGCTGGCCGATCTCGCGAGCGAGATCGCGCCGGAACCGCAGCCACGGGCCGACGACAAGCCGGCCGCGACCGCGCCTTCCGAGCGCGGGCCGTCCCGAACGGACGAAGAGCTGCGTGAGCATCGTGACGCGCTGCTGCGACTCGGCCGCGACTATCTCGCGTCCGAAGGCGGCACCGGCAGCGTCGCCGGCTTCGTCGCGTGGCTCGACCTCGCGACGCGGAACGAGCAGCGCGGCGGGCCAGGCCGTCGACTTGCTGACCTTCCACCGCGCCAAGGGGCTCGAGTGGCGCGTGGTCTTCGTCACCGGGTTGGAGCTCGGCCTCGTACCGATCTCCTGGGCGAACGCCCCGGCGGCCGTCGCCGAGGAACGACGCCTGCTCCACGTCGCCCTCGGCCGGGCCGAGGACGAGCTCCACCTCTCGTGGGCGCGGCAACGGACGGTGAACGGACGCCGGACCGGGCGCGAACCGAGCCCGTGGCTGGACGCGCTGGCCGGCCACGCCCAGGGATCCGCAGCCGCGCCGGTCGACCCGCGCAATGGGCTGGCCGCGGTACGGGCGGTGCTGCACGCCGCGCGGCCACCGCAACCGGTCCCCCGCGGCCGGCGCCGCACCCGTTGACGTGTCCGCGACGGCGCGGCGACCATGGGATCCCATCCCCCGGGAGGTCGCGATGGCCCGTACGACGCTGCCGCTGTTCCCCACCGATGACGGTTGGCCGTATCCCGATGGCATCGCCGCGTGGGACGACGTCGACGACACGGAACCCGATCTCGACGCGCTCGAGCTGCGCGCCGATCCGCACGCCTTCGACGCGCTGACCGCGGCGGAGCGTGCCGCGGTGGTGCAGCATTTCGGGCTCGGTGGATGCATCCCGGTCCCGAGCAAGCAACTCGGTGTCGAGCTCGGGTGCAGCCGGGCCGAAGCGCGCGAGCTGCTCGGTGCCGGCATCGACAAGCTCCGCACGCGCCTGCACTGCACCTGACCCGACTCGCTCCGCGGAAGCGCGCGCGGCGGTACCGTGCGCGCGATGCATCGATACGACGAGTTGACCGACCGAATCACGCGCGCCGTCTTCGCGTACACCGAAGCTCGATTGCGGCTCGACCCCGTGCCGCTCGACCACACGATCGCACCTTCCGAGTTGGACGCGCAGGCGCCGAGCCTGATCAGGCCGCGCGGCAATGACCCTGAGGTGGTGCTGCGCCAGTTCGAGGAAGTGCTGTCGCTCGCGATCATCTCGTGCGACAGCCCGCGGTTCCTCGCGTTCATCCCGGCCGCGCCGACCAAGGCATCGCTCCTGTTCGACATGGTCGTGTCGTCATCGTCGCTGTCGGGCATCTCGTGGTTGGAGGCGGGCGGCGCGGTGCACGCCGAGAACCAAGCACTGCGGTTCCTGGCAGATCTCGCGGGGCTGCCGGCCGGCGCGGGCGGATGCTTCGTCCAGGGCGGCTCGGCCGCGAACCTCTCGGCGCTCGCGGTTGCACGCGACACCGCGAGACAGAACGTCGGGCGGGCCTTGCGTATCGCCGTGAGCGAGCAGACGCACTCGTCCGTCGCGAACACGATGCGCCTCCTCGATCTCCGTCCCTTGGTGGTTCCCGCCGACGACGACCGGCTCACCGGCGCCAACCTCGCCGCCGCGCTCGCAGCAGACCCCGACCCCGCGACCGTGTTCGCCGCCGTCGCGACCGCGGGCACCACCAACGCTGGCCTCGTCGACGATCTCGCCGGCGTCGCCGCGGTCTGCGCGGACCGCGGCCTCTGGATGCACGTCGACGCGGCGTACGGCGGCGCCGCGCTCCTCGCGCCGACCGTCCGCGACCGGTTCACCGGCATCGACCACGCCGACTCGCTCGTCATCGATCCGCACAAGTGGTTGTACGGACCGTTCGATTGCGCCGCGCTCATATACCGCGAACCCGCACTCGCGCGCGCAGTGCACACGCAAGACGCGTCGTACCTTGACGTGATCCACGACGACCACGAGTGGAACCCTTCCGACTACGCGTACCAACTCACGCGACGCGCGCGCGGGCTGCCTCTGTGGTTCTCGCTCGCGGTGCACGGATCCGACGCGTATCGCGACGCGATCGAGCGCGTGCTGGCGACCGCGCACGCGACGGCGGCGCGCATCCGGGCGCTCCCCCATCTCGAGCTCGTCCGTGATCCCGAGCTGTCGATCGTGCTTTTCCGGAGGCGCGGTTGGACCGGCCCCGACTACGACGCGTGGTCGGCCCGCCTGCTCGAGCAGCAGATCGCGTTCGTGGCCCCATCGAGCTGGCACGGCGAGCCCGTCGCCCGCCTCGCGTTCCTCCACCCTGAGACCACGCTCGACATCGTCGACGAGATCCTCGCCACGACTGCGTGAGCCAGCGCTCAGCATGCGCGGCAGATATGCGTGTGCTGATCGGACTGATCGGGCGCGGCGTACCCTCGCCATCATGGCTGCGCTGCTGATCGCCGGTCTCGTACTGGTCGGTGTCGCCGCGCTGTGGGTACTCGCGGACTGGGGCCGACTTTCGGAGCGGATGCCGACTCAGGTTCTGCCACGGCGCGCTGCGTGGTATCCGTTCGTTGCCGGTACAGCGCTCATCGTCACGGGACTCGTCGTCAGACTGTCGCGCGGGCTCTCCTGAGCCCGACGCCCGATCGGCATTCCTGCCGCTTAGGCGAGCCGCAACCCGAGCTGCCGACGGAAGCCGAGCTCGTCCCACACGATGCGGTAGCCGGTGATACGCCCATCAATGACGTCGAAGACATCGACCTCGTCGACCGAGAATGACTTGCCCGTACCGGCCGTGCCGTCGTACACACCCTGGTGAGTTCCGGTCATCGCAACGCGAGCGACGACCTTGTCGCCGTCAGCGACGAGGTCCTCGACCGTGTAGTGGAGGTCAGGGAAAGCGGCGAAGTAATACTCCAGCACCAACACCAAGCCAGCGCGATCGAGCCCGTCGGGACCTGGCGGCAGTCGGAAGTCTTCGGCCATCAACTCGTCGATGACTGCCGTGTTGCGTCCATTTGCGGCCTCCTCGATGAAGCGCCGGACGACTGCCGCGTTCGGGTGATTGCTCATCATGACCATCCCTTCCACTACGCGCACATGTAAGCAACACTGGCGCCGGGGGTCCACCTCGGTTTCGGGGTTCCAGGGTTGCATGGTCATCCCGGCTGGTTCGGGTGGTGACGTCACCAACGCGCACTGAGGGAGACGCGTTGTCGATCTCGCCTCGTCAATCTGATCGTCACACTCGACCCGGCCACGGATGCCCCGGATGAGGGAAGTGGGTCGGCCCTTGAGGTCGGGCCCGTTTGCAACACATGTGTGGGAGCCGCGGTTGGGCGTGTCTTCCTTGGGACCGTGGCCGAACGTGCGTCGCTTCTCGAGCGAGTCGGTGCCAACGACAACGAGGAGACGACATGCATGACAGACGCCTGGTCGGTATCGATTTGGGGATCGCGTCCGCGCACGCGGTGCGCGTCCTCGACGGTGAGGGCAACTCGCTCGCCAAACGCAAGGCGCTCCCGACGGTCGAGAGTCTCACGCAGATCGAGTCCGCCGCCTTGGAAGGAACTCCGCGGGGAACGCGCCTGGAGGTTGTGATCGAACCGACAGGGCCGGCATGGTTGCCGATCGCGGTGTTCTTCATCAATCGTGGGCACGTCGTGTATCGGGTGAGCTCGGCCGAGTCCGCGGATCTGCGCCGTTACCTCTCCAAGCACGCGAAGACCAACGGGATCGACGCGGACACCTTGGCGCGCATCCCGCTGTTCCATCCTGCAGGTGTGCAGGCACTCGAGCTGCCCAATGCCGATGCCGCGTCGTTGGATCGCCGAGTCCGCGCCGCGCACCGGCTGAGTCGTCAGATCGCGTTGCACAAGACTCGGATCAAGGCGCTGGTCCGACAGGTGATGCCGATGAGTCCCCTGACGGGCAAGCTCACCCATGCAGATCTTGCGGTCCTGGAACGCTGGGCCGACCCCAACATCCTGGTCAGAGCAGGTCGCAGGCGTGTCGCGGCGGTGATCGCCAACGCGTCGAACAACCACAGCGGCATCGAACGCGCCGAGGTGTGGCTCAGCGCGGCGCACGCCGCGATCGAGCTCTACGCGGGGCATCCTGCGGTTGCGTTCACGGCTCTCGCCGCCGAAATCGCGACCGAGGTCCGGCTCGTGCTCGTGTTCGAACACGAACTCGTTGAGCACGCCAGCGAACGCGAGCGTGCGTACGCGAACGTCGATCCTGCCGGTCTGGCCCGCAGCCTGCCCGGCATCTCCGATGTCGGCGGTCCCGCGCTCGTCGCCAAGCTCGGTGACGCCGCTCGGTTCCGGCGCGGAAAACAAGTCCGCGCCTTCACCGGCCTGGCGCCAAAAGCATCCGAGACCGGGAACACCGACCGGAAAGGCCAAGCATTGTCCAAAGCCGGGCCGTCGCTGCTGCGCACCACGCTCGTCATCGCGGCCGACACCGCACGCAAACAAGATCCGCAGCTCGCACGCATCTACTACCTCCAGATGGTCGAACGAGGAAAGAACCACCTCGGCGCGTTGTGCGTGGTTGCGGCGACCCTCGCCGAGCGCGCCTGGACCGTCATGAAACGCGGGACGCCCTACATCGTCTGCGACGTCGACGGCCGTCCCGTCGGACCCGAAGACGCCGCCGCCATCATCGCCGAACACTGGACCGTCCCCGCCGACGTTCGTGCTCGCCGTCGCAACAAGAAAGCAGGGAAGGCCCCCCAAGCGATCACGACCGGATCGCGCACACGGGGCGACCTTCCCCACAACGCATCGTCAACGCACCACACACCGAAGGTGAATCCACGCGAACGAAGAATCGCTTGACACCCGATCGCGGATAGGGAATCAGAGTGCCCGATACCGACCACGCCTGTCATTCGATAGGGGAACGGCTCAGCACGCGCCCCACAAGCCGCGGTGCGCCTGCTGCGCGGCGAGTTCCTCGGCGAGCATGGCGCGAGCGTGGGCGCCGTTCGGCGGGATCACCAAGAGGCGCGCGTAGCCCTCGCGCAGCAGCTCGTCGTTGTAGCGGGCACCGTCGAGGACGACGTACGCGAGGAACCGGCCGTACTTGTCACGCACCTCCGCATCGCGCTCCAACGTCACCACCCGCCCCAGCAGGCGCGCCTGCGTGTAGTCACTCGCCTCCGGGCCGTAACACTGCACCGGCTTGGTGGGATGGTGAGTTTCCGGGGTGTCGACGCCCAAGAGTCGAACGGTGTCGCGAGTGCCATTCGCGAACTCGACGACGACGGTGTCACCGTCGATCGTCTCCACGACGATCGCGCGAACGGTTGTGCCGGCCGTGGGTCGGCCGCCGGCGTACCAGCCCCACCCGATGCTCCCGAGCAGGGCGGCCGCCACGATCGCCCACACCGGCACGATCCTCAGGCCACGAACCACGGCCCGGGAGCGGGCCATCGGGGGAACTTACCGCCAGCATCCGAGTGTGCGACAGGGGTCGCCACTACTGTTTTCCGACCATGCGCGTCCTGCGTCGGCTCGTTCCCGTCATCCTTGTCGTCGCGCTCGTCGTCGCGCTCCTCCTCGTGTTCACCGCTCGGCCCGACATCCGCGACGCGCGCACGAACGTGAACACGAGCTGGGATGCCGCGGCCCCCGCGCTCGACACGCGGTTCGGGTTGCTGGCCACCGCCAACAGCACCGTGAAGGGCACGCCCGGCCCGGTCGGCGAGTTGGCCAAAGAGGTCGACGCGTCGCTCCAGGACTGGCTGCAAGCACGGGCGAGCAAGAACCGCGACCGCAGCATCGCGGTCGCCAACGAGCTCGAAGGCTTGGGGCGGCGGCTCGTGCTCGTCGTGCGCGCATCGCCGCGCGTCTCAGTGGATCCGAAGGTCACCGGGCCGGTCGACGCCTATGCCAACGCGGCGCGACCCGCCGAGCTCACCGCGTTCGCCGCCGCGGCGAAGGCGTACGCCGACGAGCGCGAGGGCCCGGTGCACGGCCTCGTCGCCCAGATGTTCGGCTACGACGCCGTTCCGTCGGTCGCGGTTCCGCCCACGCCTGCCGCGTAGCGGCATTCCCCGCTCGGCGGGCATAGTTGTCTCACCCGGTCTCTATGGTCGCCGCCATGGAGCTCGGAGCGGTTCTCTTCGCCATCCTCCTCGCGATCGTCGCCGGTGCGGTCCTCGGCGTAACGCTGTTCGCCGCGACGCGCCGCGCGCGACGGCTCCGAGCCCGCGGCGCCCTCTGCCGACTTGGAACTGGAACTGCGTCACCTCGCCGACGAGCAACGTCGCTTCGGAGAGACGCTGCTGCACCGGCTGCACGAGGCGAGCGCGAACCATCTCGAACACGAACGCCGCCGCGCGACCACCGAGCTCGATGGCAAGAAAGCGCTCATCGATCAGCAACTCGGTGCGATGACGTCGGAGCTCGGCAAGGTCGGCGAGCTCGTGCGCGGCCTCGACGCCGACCGCCGCAGCGCGTTCGGCGAGCTCGCGAACGAGCTGCAGCGGCAGCACGAAGGGCTCAACGCGCTCAGCGAGAACACCCGGCAGCTGCGCGAAGCCCTCGCGAGCCAGAAGACCCGCGGGCAATGGGGCGAGCGCATGGCCGAGGACGTGCTGCGGTTGAGCGGCTTCCTCGAGGGCGTGAACTACCGCCGGCAGGCGACGCTCGCCGAATCCGGCGGCCGCCCCGACTACACGTTCCTGCTGCCGAACGGGCTGGTGATGCACATGGACGTGAAGTTCCCGCTCGACAACTACGTGCGCTCCCTCGAAGCGGAGTCGGAGCTGGAGACGCGGCGCTTTCGCGACCAATTCCTTCGCGACGTGCGCGACCGCGTGCGCGAGCTCACGACGCGCGGGTACCTCGACGACGGCACCGAGACGGTCGACTGCCTCTTGCTCTTCATCCCGAACGAGCAGGTGTACGCGTTCGTGCACGAGCAGGACCGCGCGATCCTCGACGACGCGCTGCGCCACAAGATCGTGTTGTGCTCACCGCTGACCCTGTACGCGGTGCTCGCAGTCGTCCGCCAGGCGGTCGACAACTTCCGTTTGGAGAAGACGTCGAACGAGATCCTCGCGCTCCTCGGCGAGTTCTCGTTGCAGTGGCAGAAGTACGTCCTGCAGTTGGAGAAGGTGCAGCAGAGGTTCGACGCGGTCGGCAAGGAGTACGCCGCGCTCATGAGCACCCGCCACCGCGCGTTGCAGCGGCCGCTCGACAAGATCGAGGCGCTGCGCCACGAGGAACCCGCGCTCACCGATACGGAGATCCCGCCGTTCGCGCTCGAGGGGTAGGGCGCGCGTGGGTCGCTAGCGTGCCGACAATGACGCAGGTGACGGTGCTTGGGCGGCGGGCAGTTGGGCTGGATGCTCGGGCTGGCGGGCCTACCGCTCGGCGTGCGATGCACGTTCCTCGACCCCGCCGAGGCGCCGACCGCGGCAATGGTCGGGCCGGTCGTGTACGGGGGGCTCGACGACCTCGTTGCCGCGGAGCAGGCGTCCGAAGGCGCGCGCGTGATCACGTACGAGTGGGAGGGTGTGCCCGCCGGCACCGCACGGCATCTCGCACCGATCGCGCCGGTGCGGCCGCCCGCGCGCGCGCTCGAGGTCGCCCAGGACCGGCTCGCGGAGAAGGAAGCGTGCAGTGATCTGTCGATCCCGACCGCGCGGTTCCACGCGGTCGACTCCCGCGCCGACCTCGATCGGGCCGTCGCCGCGCTCGGCCTCCCCGCGGTGCTGAAGACCCGGCGCGGCGGCTACGACGGCAAGGGGCAGGCGGTGTTGCGGGCCGCCGCCGATGTCGATCGCGCGTGGGCCGACCTCGGCGGCGTCCCGCTGATCCTCGAGGCGTTCGTGCCGTTCGCGCGCGAGCTCTCGATCGTCGCGGTGCGAGCCGAGAGTGGAGAGACCCGCTGCTGGCCCGTCGTCGAGAACGAGCACCGCGACGGCATCCTGCGCAGCACCCGGGCACCCGCGCGCGGCCACGACGGCGCGCTGCAAGCACAGGCGGAAGCGTGCATCCTTCCGTTGCTCGACGCGCTCGAATATGTCGGCGTCGGCTGTGTCGAACTGTTCGATGTCGGCGGCACGCTGCTCGCAAACGAGATCGCGCCGAGGGTGCACAACAGCGGGCACTGGTCGATCGAAGGCGCGGAGACGAGCCAGTTCGAGAACCACTTGCGCGCGATCCTCGGGTGGCCCCTTGGCGACCACGGGCGCACGCGCGCCCGCGGCGATGGTGAACTGCATCGGCACGATGCCCGACCGCGGCGCCGTGCTCGCGATCACGGGCGCGCACCTCTACGACTACGGCAAGGAGCCGCGGCCCGGGCGCAAGCTCGGCCACGTCACCGTGCTCGCGCCCGATCCGGCCGAGCTCGAGGCGCGGTTGGCGCGTGTCGTCGAGGTCGTCGACGCCGGGTCGGAACTCGGCGCTTAGGCGATCGCGCCCGCGGCGCGCAGCTTGGCGATCTCGTCGACCCCGAAGCCCCAATCGTCGAGCGCTTCGTCGGTCTGCTGCCCCGGCCACGGCGCCGAACGTTGCACCTCGGCCGCGGTGCGCGAGAAGCGGGGTGCGGGTGCCGGTTGCGGCACGCCGTCGCGCTCGATGATCGTGTTGCGGGCCTTGATGTGCTCGTCCTCGACGGCCTCCGACATCGTGAGCACCGGCGCGTAACACGCGTCGCTGCCCTTCAGGATCTCGTCCCACTCGGCGCGGGTCTTCGTCTTGAACAGCTCGGTGAACTTCGTGCGCAGCCTGGCCCAGCCCGCCCGGTCCATCTGCGGGGGCAGTTCGGCGGTTTCGAGGCCCAACTTCGCGACGAGCTCCGCGTAGAACTGCGGCTCGAGCGAGCCGAGCGACACGAACTTCCCGTCGGCCGTCTCGTACGTGTCGTAGAACGGCGCACCGGTGTCGAGCACATTGACGCCGAGCTTCTCGTCCCAGAAGCCGATCTTGGCGAGGCCCCACATCATCGTCATGAGCACTGCGCTGCCATCGACCATCGCGACGTCGATCACCTGGCCCTGGCCCGAGCGTTGCGCTTCGAGGATGCCGCACACGACGCCGAACGCCATGAACATGCCACCACCGCCGAAGTCGCCGACGAGGTTGATCGGCGGTGTGGGCTTGCCGCCTTCGCGCCCGAAGTGCGCGAGCGCGCCCGCCAGTGCGATGTAGTTGATGTCGTGGCCCGCGGCCTGCGCCATCGGACCGTCCTGGCCCCAACCGGTCATGCGGCCGTAGACGAGCTTCGGGTTGCGGGCGAGGCAGTCATCGGGGCCGAGTCCGAGCCGTTCGGTGACGCCGGGGCGGTAGCCCTCGATCAGCGCGTCGGCCTGCTCGACGAGGCGCAGGACCGCTTCGACCCCTTCGGGGTTCTTCAGATCCACACCGATCGAGCGCCGGCCCCGATACATCGGCTCGAGGTTCGGCTTGTCGAACGTCGCCGGGTTGACCTGCTGGGCGCGGTCCACCCGGATGATGTCGGCGCCCATGTCGGAGAGGAGCATCCCCGCGAACGGCCCCGGGCCGATCCCGGCCAGCTCGACGATCCTGACGCCCTGCAGCGGTCCCACGACGCACTTCCCCCTCGGGTCGAGAAAACTCCGGCGCACCCTATTCCTGACACTCGTGTCAGTCCGAACCTGTGCGCGGGTCATGTCGACGGTAGCGGGCGCCGATACACCTCCTCGTGGGGAAGCGCCGTCCGCCTGCCGTCTGGATCGCCGTGCTCCTGTGGTGCGCGGTGTGCGGCTACTTCGCGTTCGTGCGCTCGCACCGCGTCCCGCTCGTCTCGCTCGCGGATCTCGGCTTCCACGAGCTCGGCCACTTGGTCATGTACATCCTGCCGATCAGCCAGATCCTCACCGCGGCGATGGGTTCGATCATGCAGTGCGCGGTGCCGCTCGGGCTCGCCGCGTACTTCGGCTGGTGGCGCAGGGACAACGTCGGCATGGTCGCGTGCCTCGCGTGGGCGTCGACCAACTTCCAGGATGCGAGCGTCTACATCGCAGACGCGCCCTACGAACGGCTCCAACTCATCGGCGGCGAACACGACTGGGCGTTCGTGCTCGGGAGCCAAGGACTGCACCGGATGCAGGACGCAGCGCGCATCGCATCGACCGTGCGCGGCACCGGCGTCGTCATCTTGCTGATCGCGGTCGTGCTCGCGGTCGCGGGGCTGTTCCAGGCGCTGGGCGCGCCGAGTGGCCCGGATGCGATCAGCCGGGGTGCGATCAATACGCCAGCGCCAGGCCCGGACGGGTCCACTCGAATGACACCAGACGACCTGTGCCCGACAACGTCGCGTACGCGGTCCGCAGATCCGGACCGCCGAAGCACACGTTGGTGACCATCGGGTCGGGCAGCGTGACCTGATCGAGCAGCTCGCCCGCCGGCGAGATGACGCTCAACGCGCCCGTGACGAGCGTGGCGACAACGACGTTGCCGTCGCTGTCGATCCCGAGTGAATCGAACAGCTGCATCCCGGGCAGCCCGCACAGCACCTGGCCGGCCGGGTCGACCTGGCCCGGGCCTGTCACGTTCCACGCGTGCACGCGGCCCGTGTACGTCTCGGCTGCGTACAAGCGCGAACCGTCGGGCGACAGGCCGACGCCGTTGGGCGAATCCGACGGGAACACGACCTCGGTGATCGAAGCGCCGTCGGGTTGCGCGTAGAAGAGCGCGCCGATCGTGCGCGTGCGGCCGCGGTGCTTGCCGTGGTCGGTGAAGTAGAAGCCGCCGTGCGCATCGAACACGAGGTCGTTCGGTCCGACGAGCTCGTTGCCGTCGCACTCGGTGTAGAGCACCTTCACGTCACCCGACGCGAGATCGACGCGTTCGATCCGACCGCCGCTGTAGTCGGCGGGCTGCTCGCCCTCAGGCACCAAGAACCCGCCGAGGTCGCGGAAGTCCCAGCCGCCGCTGTTCGCGACGTACACCGCGCCGTCGGGGCCGATCGCCAACCCGTTCGGGCTGCCGCCGGGTTCGGCGACGGTCTCCTTCGTCCCGTCGGGCCGCACCCGCGTCACCCGCCGTCCCCGCAGTTCGGCGACGAGGACGCTGCCGTCCGGCATCCATACCGGCCCCTCGGGGAACTCGAGGCCGTCGGTGACTTCGGTGATCGCGGGAGTGCTCATGCCCATAACTATGGCTCCCTCCGCTCCGAGCCGCTCGGCCTGCGGCGGTCGGGCCTCCGCTGCGTCCACGCGGTTACTTGACCAGTAGGTCAACCAAGGGGTGTGCTTCGCCGATGCGCATCCGGCTGGATCCCGAAGACGAATACATGCACACGTTGGAGTCGGCGACGAACTTCAACGAGTCCATGTACTTCAACGTGTACGACCCCGAGTCGCGAATCGGCGGCTTCCTACGGCTCGGAAACCGCGCCAACGAGGGATACGCAGAGCTGACGACCTGCATCTACCTCCCCGATGGCCGTGTCGCGTTCATGTTCAAGCGGCCCGAGATCACGCACAACGACGCGTTCGACGCGGGCGGGACGCGCTTCGAGGTCATCACGCCGTTCGAGGAACTGCGTACGACCTACGACGGCAAGCTGACGCTGCTGGACGAACCGCTGCAGATGGCGAACCCGCGGCAGGCGTTCACCGACAACCCATGGGTCGACGCGCACGTCGATCTCGTGCACCGCGGGGTGTCCCCGATATACGGCGGCGAGCCGGTGAACGACGACGGCACGCCGTTGTCGGAGGACCATTCTGCTGGCTTCGCGCGCGGGCACTACGAGCAGCACATGGCCGCAACCGGAACCATCCGCGTCGGCGACGAGGAGTGGATCGTGAACGGGTTCGGGCTGCGCGACCACTCGTGGGGTCCACGGTTCTGGCAGTCGCCGTGGTACTACCGCTGGCTCACCGCGAACTTCGGCCCGGACTTCGGCTTCGTGTTGTCGGTGATCACCGGTCGCGACGGCCGCGAGCGGATCGGGGGCATGGTGTTGCGCGCCGGTGCGTACGAGCACATTCATGCGGCGTCGATCACGACAACCTGGAAGGGCGACGACCAGTACCACGCCGAGCTGCACGCGACCGCGACGACGGGAGCCGACACGTACGAGATCACGGGACGGGTGCTGAACCTCATCCCACTGCGCAATCGCCGCACGACTCCCGAGGGTGAGCAGCTGGTGACGCGGATCTCCGAAGGGCTCACCGAGTGGATGTGCCGGGACCGCACCGGATTCGGCTTGTCCGAATACCTCGACCAGATCGTCGACGGGCAACCCGTCGGGGCGCGCTGAGCCGATCCGCGCGATCAGAGGAGCAGCGGCCGGGCCGCGGTCGCGGCGCCGACCCGCTCGGTCTTGCCGTTGCGGTACTCGGCGACCTGGTCGACCGAAATCATCGCAATGCGGTGTTCCTCGGCGAACAGCTCGAGATACGGCAACCGGGCAGGGGAACCGTCGTCGTGCAGGACCTCGCAGATCACCGCGACCGGAGCCAGGCCGGCGAGGCGCGCGAGGTCGACCGCGGCTTCGGTGTGACCCCGTCGTTCGAGCACACCGCCGGGTCGCGCGGTCAGCGGGAACACGTGCCCGGGCCGCACGAAGTCGGACGGGCGCGATTCGGGATCGAGCAGCCGGCGGATCGTCAAGGCCCGATCGGCGGCGCCGATCCCGC
Organism: uncultured Actinomycetes bacterium; assembly: GCA_963740835.1. GTDB lineage: Bacteria > Actinomycetota > Acidimicrobiia > IMCC26256 > PALSA-610 > CAVUFH01. Next base: position 417,217 of record CAVUFH010000001.1, read on the forward strand.
TCCCCGCGTTGCGGTGGTCGATCGACACCGTGAACGCGGTGTCGCAGCCGGCCGCGCCGGGTGCGACCATCGGGCCGATCTCCAGCTCCTCCAACCGGCTCGCCGCACACGGCATGCAGACGAGCCCGCGGGCCCAGCGCAGCATGAAGTTGATCGCTTCGGGCGTCACCCACTCGGCAGCGAGCGTCAGGTCGCCTTCGTTCTCGCGATCCTCGTCGTCCACGACGAGCACCATCTCGCCGCGCCGGATACGTCGCAACGCGTCATCGATTCGAGTCAGCGGCACCTCAGCGTCCCTTCTCCGTGGGTTCGGTCACAGCGAGCACCGATTCCCGCTCGCTCGGCAGTTCTCGATCCAGGTTCTTGTCCGCGCGACCCGGGAGGGTCACCACCATGCGCGCGCCGTTCGGTTCGCGCGCTTCGGCGTGCACCTCGCCGTTGTGCAGGTCGACGATCCAACGCGCGATGGCGAGCCCGAGCCCGGCACCGCCGTGGTCGGAGGAGCGTGCCGCGTCGGCACGGTAGAAGCGTTCGAACACGCGCGTCGCGTCCGCGGCCGGGATCCCCGGGCCTTCGTCGGCAACCTCGATGCGCACCGAGCGCCCGTCGGCGCGCGCGCTGACCGTCACCTCGCCATCGGGGGGCGAGTGCCGGACCGCGTTCTGGACGAGGTTGGCGATGACCTGGTGCAGGCGTTCGTCGTCACCGTCGAGAGCGAGGTCCTCGGGCTGCACCGACACGGAGAGGCGCACCGTTCCGGCGTGCAGCCGCGTCTCGCGCACCGCGAGATCGAGCATCGGCCCGACCTCGAACACGCGTCGGTCGAGGGGCACGCCGCCCGACTCGAGGCGGGAGAGATCGAGCAGCTGTTGTACGAGCCGGCCGAGCCGCTCGACCTGGGCGAGCATGGTGCTCAACGTCTCGGGGTCGGGGGCCTCGACGCCGTCGACCAAGTTCTCGAGCACCGCTTGCAGCGCAGTGATCGGCGTCCGCAGCTCGTGGCTCACGTTGGCGACGAGATCGCGGCGGACGCGGTCGGTCTCGGCGAGCTCGGCCGCCATCTGGTTGAACGCGCGCGCGAGCGTACCGATCTCGTCTCGCGAGGTCGCGGCCACACGCTGGCTGAAGTCGCCGCGCGCCATCGACGCGCTGGCATCGGCCATCTCCCGCAACGGCGAGGTCATCCCGCGCGCGAGGAAGCGGACGACGACGAGGGCGAGACAACCCGCGATGACACCGGACACCGACGGCCACACCCCGATGTGCACGCCGAGGTAGAACACGACAACGGTGACCGCGACCGCGGCGAGGATGACGACCGACAGCTTCAGCTTCAGCGTCGGCAACGTGTCGAGCGGACGTTCGGGCGGCCGCCTCACTGTCGCGCCTCGGTCATGACGGGCGACCCGGTCATGTCGCTTCCTCGTCGTCCACGGCGTAGCCGACGCCGTGCACGGTACGGATGAGATCGGCGCCGAGCTTGCGCCGCAGCGAGCGGACGTGCGAGTCGACGGTGCGCGCGCCGGAGGGAACTTCGTAGCCCCAGACCTGCTCGAGCAGCTCCTCGCGCGTCGAGACGCGACCCGGACGCGACGCGAGGTACATCAACAGGTCGAACTCGGTCGGGGTGAGATGGACCGCCTGACCCGCGGCGCGCACGCGGCGCGTCGCGGGATCGAGCTCCACGTCGCCGACGCGCGTCGGTACGTCGGCAGAAGCGGCCGAAGCGCGTGCGACCCGACGGAGGATCGCGTGCACTCGCGCGACGAGCTCACGCGCGCTGAACGGCTTGGTCATGTAGTCGTCGGCGCCGACTTCGAGCCCAGTGATGAGATCTGCCTCGCTGTCGAGCGCAGTGAGCATGAGCACGGGCACCGAACGGTCCGCCTGCATGCGCCGGCACACCTCGATGCCGTCGAGCCCCGGGAGCATGAGGTCGAGCACGACGAGATCGGGCCGGCCCTGCGTAAAGGCCTCGAGCCCGCTCGGCCCGTCGGCCGCGATGTCGACGAGGTATCCCTCGCTGCGCAACCGGGCCGCGACCGCGCTGGCGATCGATCGTTCGTCCTCGATGACGAGGATCCGCGGTTGCGTGAGTTGTTGGGGCACGAGTCGGGTCGACGCCTCCAGAGGAGCCACGTGACGAGGATAAGGACCCGACCGCGGCCAGAGGCGTCCTGGCTGTGGAGAAATCGTGCAGATGGCCCGATCTCCGCCCGGCGGGCGGCGCCGGGCCGTGCGCGACGCCGTCGCGCAGGTGCTGGACAACATCCTCGTCCTCGCCAACGCGATCGAGGCCGGTGGCTCCGGGCTGGGCCTCGCGATCGTCGCCCAGCTCGCATCCGCGGCGGGTGGGGACGCGACATTGCTCCCGGCCGACGGTACCGGTGTCGACGCACAGGTGCGGTTCGCCGCGCCTGCGCCGAGCGACCGGTAGCGTCTCGCGGCCGTGAGCCGTGCGACCGTCGAACCCGCTGCGCTCGAAGCGGTCACGGCGCGCGCGATCGGCGCGGCCGTCACCGTCGAGCGCGCTGCGGAGGATGTCGGGCGGCGCTTCACGCGAAACCTGGTCGTTCGACGCCACGACGGCCGACGGCGAGACGCTGGGATTCGTGCTGCGTCGCGACCCGGCCGCCCACGTCGGTTCCAGCGAACGGTCGACCGAGTACGCGCTTTTGGAAGCGGCCGGGCGCGGCAGTGTGCCCGTGCCGCGGGTGCGTGTGCTGCTCGAGCCCGACGACGAACTCGGCTCGGGCTTCGTCATGGACCGCATCGAAGGCGAGACGATCCCGCGGCGCATCCTGCGCGACGACACCTACGCTGCCGCGCGTCCGCGGCTCGCGGCGCAGTGTGGCGAGATCGCGGCGCGCATCCACCAGCTTCCGGTCACGGAGCTCCCGCCGCTGCCGCAACAGGACGCGGAGCAGCAACTCGCGCAGTACCGGGACCTGCTCGACCTGTTCGACGAAGCGCATCCGACGTTCGAGCTCGGTCTGCGCTGGCTCTCGACGCGCATCCCGCCCGCGACGATCGCGCCGACGCTCGTGCACGGCGACTTCCGCAACGGCAATTTCATCGTCGGTGAGGACGGCATTCGCGCCGTGCTCGACTGGGAGCTCGCTCACGTCGGCGACCCGCTCGAGGACCTCGGATGGTTGTGCGTGAAGTCGTGGCGCTTCGGTCATCCGGACCGGCTCGTCGGCGGCTTCGGCGACCTCGACGACCTGCTCGCTGCGTACACGGCCGCCGGCGGCCGCGGCGCGGACCCCGAGACGGTGCGGTTCTGGGTCGCGCTGGGCACCTTGAAGTGGGGCGTCATCTGCATCAGCCAGGCGTTCACGCACTTGAACGGGCTCGTCCGCTCGGTCGAGCTCGCAACGCTCGGTCGCCGAGTCGCCGAGATGGAGTGGGATCTGCTCGACATCATCGAAGGAGGTTGGTGATGACCCAAGACCGGCCGACCGCGGCCGAGCTCATCACTGCGGTGCGCGAGTTCCTCGAGCGCGACGTCATGGCCGCAACCGAAGGGCGCGTTCAGTTCCACACGAGGGTCGCGGTCAACGCGCTCGGCATGGTCGAGCGCGAGCTCACAGACGCGCCCCGCTTCACGGCTGCGGAACGCGAGCGCGCGGCCGTGCTGCTCGGGCACGTCGCGCCCGCCGAAGTGCTCGAACGGGAGCTCGCAATGGCGCTGCGCGCCGGCGCCCTCGATGACCGCCTCGACGCCGTCCGCGCGCACCTACGCGAGACCGTGCGCGAGAAACTGCTGGTCGCAAACCCCTCCTACCTTGTGCCCTAACCTCCGCACCGCATGCGCATCGCGTCCTGGAACGTCAACTCGCTCAAGGCCCGGATCCCTCGAGTGGAGGAATTCCTCGGCTACGCGGACGTCGACGTCCTGTGCCTGCAGGAGACGAAGCTCTCCGATGCCGCGTTCCCCCAACTGCAGTTCGCGAGCCTCGGCTACGAATCCGTGCACTACGGCCAGGGCCAGTGGAACGGCGTGGCGATCCTGTCGCGCGTCGGGATCGACGATGCGCAATGGGGGTTCGGCGATGGAGTCGAGGATCCCTACGAAGGTGACGCGCGGCTGCTCACCGCGACGTGCGGCGGCGTGCAGTGCACGAGCATGTACGTGCCGAACGGACGCGCGGTCGACACCGAGTTCTACGAGCGCAAGCTCGTCTGGCTCGACGCGCTACGCGACTGGCTCGCAGCCAACAACACGCCCGCCGATCCACTGATCATCGTCGGCGACTACAACGTCGCGCCCGAGGACCGAGACGTCTGGGACCCGAAGGCGTTCGTCGGCGCGACCCACGTCACCGGACCGGAGCGAACGGCGGTGCGGGCGCTCTGCGACTGGGGCATGGAGGACGTCTTCCGGCGGGTGTATCCCGACGCCGACCGGCTCTACACGTACTGGGACTACCGGGCCGGCGACTTCCACCAGCACCGCGGCATGCGCATCGACCTCGCGCTGGCGACGAAGGCGGTCGCCGACCGCGTCACCTGGGCGGTCGTCGATCGCAACGCGCGGAAGGGCACCGGACCATCCGACCACGCGCCGCTGTTGGTCGACCTGCGCGACGAGTAGTCAGCGCTGCCCGTCGGCGAACTCGAGCGCGCGGCGCGCCAGCGCAGGCACACCCTCCGACAACGTCGCGAAGAACGCGTCGTCGCTCGTGCCCGCACTGAAGCGGGCATACGAGCCCTCCATCACGCACGCGAGCTTGAACAAGCCGAGCACGCAGTAGAACGGGAGATCGGTGAGGTCTCGACCCGTCGCGTTCGCGTAGCGGTCGATCAGCGCCGAACGCGCGGGCGCGTCAGCACCGAGCGGCGACGGGCCGGCGAGCGCGCCGCGGTCACCCGGTTCCGTCCACAGGCCGATGACCCAGCCGACATCGACAAGCGGGTCGCCGATGGTCGACTGCTCCCAGTCGACGACTGCTTGCACTGCGACCGGCAACGCGGCTTCGAACATCAGGTTGTCGAGCTTGTAGTCACCATGGATGACCGTCGCTTCCTTCATGGTCGGCGTGTGCGCCTGCAACCAGCGTCCGGCTTCGTCGACTTCGGGAAGGGCACGGGTGCGGTACCGGTCGAGCTGCCCGAGCCAGCGCGGCACCTGCCGCTCGAGGTACCCGTCGGGACGGCCGTACTCACCGAGGCCGCCGGGCTCCCACGCGAACGCGTGTATGCCGGCGAGCGCGTCCATCATCGCGAACGCGCAATCCGCGCCGGCCGCCGCGTCTTCGGAGAGCGGTGCGGGAACGCGTTCGCGCACGACGACTCCGTCGAGGTGCTCCATGAGGTAGAAGGGCGCGCCGATCACGACCGTGTCGATGCAGAGCGCAACGGGTTCGGGAACGGGAACCGGTTCGTGGTCCGGCCACCCCCGCGCGTCGCGGAACGCGGAAATGAGCCGGAACTCGCGTGCCATATCGTGCGCGGTCGGCGACAACGGCGTGCGCGGAGGCCGGCGCAGCGCCCATCGCTGATCCCCGCGTTCGACGCGGAAGACCTCGTTCGAGTGGCCGGTGGTGATGCGTTCGACGCGCAACGGCGACCCCGCCGCCAGCCCCTCGCCATCCATCCACCGCGCGAGTGCATCGGTGTCGACGAGTGCGGAAGCGGGCGCCGTCATCACGACAGTGTGCCCGGTTTGCGTTCATCCGCGCCCGCCCGCGGCGTCGAACACTGCACGACCGACGGACGTCGTCGGCGCACAAGGAGTTCGATCATGTCGCTCGTACGCTTCCTTCCTGCCTGGTTCCACGCGATCGCCGACTACGCAGTCGGCATCACGCTGATCGCGGTCGCGCTGATCGTGGGCGGCACCGGCGCCGCCGTCGCCACCGGTGTCGTGGTGGGTGCCGTTGTGCTCGTCGTGAGCATGTTGACGCGCTACCCGCTCGGGGTCGCCAAGGTCCTGCCGTTCACGGTGCACTCGGCTGGCGACTACCTCGCCGCCGCGCTGCTCGTGCTCGCGCCGTTCGTGCTCGGCTTCACCGACACCGACGGCGGCCTCGCGGCCTTCTACATCGTCGCCGGCCTCGCGGTGCTCGCGGTCAGCCTCGTCACGAACTACCAGTACGGCTCGAACCGCGAATGGAGCGAGCCGGTGCGTGTCCGCGCCGCCTGATCCGGCACGTCAAAGATCACCCCGAGCGCACAACGCCTCGAGTCCGGGTCCCAGCTCCCGACTCGGGGCGTTGTCGCGTGGCCATACGATGCCAGCGTGTCGGGATCATCCGCTCGCTACGACGCAATCGCGGACTGGTACGTCGAGTACACGCGCGACTGGGACGCGGAACCGCTCGCACTGCTCCCCGACGGCATCGCCGGGGCACGCGTCCTCGATCTCGCATGTGGACACGGACGCACCAGCCGTGATCTCGCGCAACGAGGCGCGCAGGTACCCGTGTACTCCATCGCACGGTGCCGTCGCCGGCCGTAAGCGCCACGCGGATCTCACCGCTCATGAACCCTGCCACGGTGGTCGCGATCGACTGGTCCGGCGCGCAGGGCGAAGGCAGGCAGCGCGGCATCTGGATCGCCGCGATGCGCGGCGACGAGCTCGTCGTCGACCGGGGCTCGTGGTCGCGTACCGAGGCCGTCGACTTCGTGCTCGCGCAACCGGCTCCCGTCGTCGCCGGGTTCGACTTCTCGTTCGGGCTCCCCGCGTGGTTCGCACACGAGCTCGGTTGCGCGACGATCGACGAGGTTTGGAGGCACGCGGCAACCGAAGGCGACACGTGGCTCGCGCCGGCGCCGCCGTTTTGGAACACCCGATGCGAGCTCGCGGCGGCGAAGCGATTCCGCGAGTGCGAAACACGGTTGCGCGCGGCCGGTTACCCGCCCAAGTCGATGTTCCAACTGGTCGGCAACGGCCAGGTCGGGCGCGGATCGGTGCGCGGGATGCCGCACTTGACGCGGTTGCGCGCCGAAGGCTTCGCGATCTGGCCCTTCGACGGCGCGGCCGACCGGCTCGTGGTCGAGATTTATCCGTCACTGCTGCGGAAGCGGTTCCCTCAACTCGACGGCGGCGACGCGCCGACGAAGGATGCTCGCGACGCGCGCGTCTCGGCCCGGGCCATGACAGCTCGGGCGGAAGAGTTCGCGCAGCTCCTTGTCGCCGCCGATCCCGTCACCCGCATCGAGGGTGACGTATGGGTCCCGGCCGCTACTTCGCCTTGAGCGCCTCGATGATCGCGGGAACGACCTTGTGCACGTCACCGACGATGCCGAGGTCCGCGACCGAGAAGATCGGCGCTTCGCCGTCCTTGTTCACCGCGACGATGTTGTCGCTGTTCTTCATCCCGACGAGGTGCTGCGTGGCGCCGGAGATGCCGAGCGCGATGTACACCTTCGGCTTCACCGTCTTGCCGGTCTGGCCAACCTGCAGCGCGTACGGCACCCAGCCTGCGTCGACGATTGCGCGCGACGCGCCCCATGCACCCTTGAGCTGCTTCGCCAGCTCCTCGACGAGCGGGGCATAATTCTCGGCCGCACCGATGCCGCGCCCACCGGACACGACCACGGACGCTTCCTCGAGCTTCGGGCCCTGCTGCTCCTCGACGTGGTGCTCGAGGACCTTGGCCTCGGCCGCCCGACCCGCGTCGGCCGCGCCGACCGGGGACACCTCTGCCGCGCTCTCACCCGCCGACTCCGCGGCGAACGACTTCGGACGGATCGCGATGAGATGCGGCCCTCCGGCCTTGAACTTCGCGTCGACGAGGGTGACGCCGCCGAAGATCGCGGTGCCGAACGTCAAATCGCCTTCGGCACTCAGTTCGGTGCCGTTCGTGAGCACGGGCTGGTCGAGCCGGACCGACAACCGGGCGAGCGCGTCGCGGCCGTCGTAGGACTGCGCGGCGAGGATCACGTCCGGCTGCTCGGATGCCGCAAGCTCGGCGATCGCGGCGGCCGCGACCTGACCCGGGAGCCCATCGCCGGCGTCGATGACGTGCAACTTCGTCGCTCCGTACTCACCAACCGACGCGGCAACCGCGTCGATCGGGTTCTTGCCCGCGTAGATCGCCTCGACGGTCGTACCGAGCTCGCGCGCCTTGGTGAGGAGCTCGAGGGTCGGGGTGTTGACCTTCTCGGCATCCGTCTCGGCGTAGACCCAGACTTTCCCGACCGCCATCTCAGACCACCTTCAGCTGCTCGAGGAACGCGACGACCTTCTCGGCGCCGGTCCCGTCGTCTTCGAACTTCTCACCGGCTTCGCGTGCGGGCGCGGCGGCGACGTTCGTGATCTCTTGGCGCGCACCGTCCCAGCCGACCTGGCCCGCGTCGAGCCCGAGGTCGGACGCGGTCACCTGGTCGACGGGCTTGTTCTTCGCGGCCATGATCCCCTTGAACGACGGGTATCGGGGCTCGACGACACCAGCGGTGACGCTGACGATCGCCGGTAGTGATGCCTCGACGATGTCGTAGCCCGCTTCGGTCTGGCGCTGCACCCTGACCTTGCCGTCCGCGATCTCGACGTGCTTCGAGAACGTCAATGCGGGCCAGCCGAGCAACTCGGCCACCTGCGCGGGCACCGTGCCGGTGTAGCCGTCGGAGGACTCGGTCGCGGCGAGGACGAGGTCGACCTCGCCGGCGCGTTCGATCGCCTTCGCGAGCACCTTGGCCGTCGACAACGCATCGGAACCTTCGAGCGCGGGATCGGACACGAGGATCGCCTTCGCCGCGCCCATCGCCAGCGCGGTGCGCAGGCCGGACACCTCGTTGTTCGGCGCCATGGAGACGAGCGTCACCTCACCCCCGCCCGCGGCGTCGACGAGTTGCAGCGCCATCTCGACGCCGTAGCTGTCGGACTCGTCGAGGATGAGCTTGCCGTCGCGGTTGAGCGTGTGGTCGGCGTCGAGGGAGCCCGGCATCGCCGGGTCGGGGATCTGCTTCACGCAGACGACGACGTTCATGGCACTCCTGTGTTCGTGGATCGGCGCGCAGCGGCAGAGCGAGGCTGGTCGCGGAGACGGAGATTCTGACAAGTGGCTCGCTCCGCGGTCGAAACGTACCCTTCACGAGCTCCGACGACCCCCCTGGGATCCGGCCGAGGAATCCGGTGTGGCGACCGGCAGCGGTACCGTCAGGTCGATGACCGCGGTGGACCTCGTCGTGGCCGGCGTGGGCCCGGCCGGAGCCGCCGCCGCGCTGACGGCCGCGCGGCACGGGCTGTCGGTCGTCTGCATCGATCGGGCCCGGTTCCCTCGGGACAAGACCTGCGGTGACGGCCTGACGACTCAGGCGCTCCGCATCCTCGAAGCGCTCGGACTCACCCGCCGCGATCTCACCGCCGCGGGGTACTTCCCGGTCCGGGAGTGCGTCGTTGTCTCGCCGAGCGGGCGAGCGGTGCATCTGCCGCTCCCGACCGACGGCGATCACGCGGGCGTCGTGGCGCGCGCCGGACTGGACGCCGCGCTGCTCGCGCTGCTGCCCGCGGCCGGCGTCGACGTGCGCCAAGGCGCGACCCTCGAAGAGCTCGCGATCAGCTCCGACGGTGTGAAGGTGCGTTGTGCAGGCAACGTCACGATCGAAGCGCGCCACCTCGTCGCAGCCGACGGCCATTGGTCCACCGTGCGCCGGCAGCTGCATCCCGACGAGCCGCGCGATCTCGGGACGTGGCACGCGGCGCGCCAGTACTTCGACGGTGTCGACGACGAACGGCTGTGGGTCCTCTTCGAGGAGGACCTGCTCCCCGGGTACGCGTGGGTATTCCCGATGCCGGGTGGGGGCGCGAACGTCGGTTTCGGAGTGTTGCGCGACGGGCGGCACGGACGCGAGCTGAAGGAGCTCTGGGCCGACGTGCTCGCCCGACCGCGACTGCGCGCGATTCTCGGTCGCAACGCCCACGCGCGCGACACCGTGCGGGCGTGGCCGATCCCCACCGCGTACTCGCCCGCGCGACTCGCGGAAGGGCCAGTGCTCTACACCGGCGACGCGGCGGCCGTCGTCGACCCGCTCACGGGCGAAGGGATCGCGCAAGCGCTCGAGACGGGTGTCGCCGCGGCCGACGCGATTGCCGCGAGCGGTGAGACGGACACGGTCGCGCGTCGGTACCGCGACACCGTCGACCGCGCGCTCGGTCGGGATCTGCGGTTCGCGCATCGGCTCCAGCGCATCCTCGCGACACCGCGCGGGGCGCGCGCGTCGATCAAGGCCGCCGACCGGTCGGACTGGACCCGCCGCAGCTTCGCTCGGTGGCTGTTCGAGGGGTACCCGCGGGCCGTGGTGTTCACCCCGGACCGGTGGCACCGGCGGCGCTTCACCGCGCCGGGCGCGTTCTGCCAGACTCCCCCGACTCGTTGACCCGGTGCGGGTGCGCACGGCCCCGCAGCACGACCCAGGAGCTGAACATGGCGGAAGGCAAAGCCGAAGCGAAGATCGCCGCGAAGCCGGACGAGGTGTGGGCACTCGTAGGTGATTTCGCTGGTCTCGGCGCATGGATGCCAGGTATCGACGCGTGCGAGGTCGATGGCGACGTCCGGAAGTTGCAGACCATGGGTCTCGAGATCCACGAGCAACTCAAGGATCGAGACGACGCGGCGCGAAGCATCTCGTACACGATCGTGCAGTCACCGATGCCACTCGAGCATCACCTCGCGACCATCACGGTCATCGAGGACGGCGACGGCTCGTTGCTCACATGGGAGTACGAGATCCGCCCGGACGAGATGGCCGGCGCGTTCGGACCGGTCTACGAAGGTTCTGCCCAGGCTGTGAAGCAACACTTCGAGGAGTGACGCTCCCTTCGCTGGGCGAGTCGGGCGTTCTCAGACGGGAACGATCGCGGCCGGTGCGCCCGGCTCGACGAGGATCTTCACGTGTTCCTCGGGGCGGCTGAGCGCGGCGAACGCGTCGGGGACACCGTCGATGCCGCACGTGCCGGTGATCATCGGGGTGACATCGATCTCGCCTTCGGCGATCGCACGCAACGTATCGCCGAACTCCCACGGGTCGTAGGCGAAGGAGAACACGATCGTGAGCTGTTTCGTCTGCGGCAGCAGCGGGCGGATGGTGTCGCTCTCCATGCACGACCCGACGACACACACGCGCGCGAGGGGCGGTGCCATGCGCATCGCTTCACCGAGCGTGCCCGGTACACCGATCGCGTCGAACACCACAGGAAGACGGTGGCCGTCCTCGCGTTGCCACACGTCCATCGGCGGCTCCACCGCGGGATCGACCACGTGCGTCGCGCCCATCGCGAGCGCAACCTCCCGGCGGCGGGGCGAGAAGTCGCTGACGACGATCGACTCGATGTCCGTCCGGCGCAGCTCCGCGACGACCGCGAGCCCCACCGGGCCCGCGCCGAGCACGATCGCGGCTTCGTCCGGGGTGACATCGGCACGCGCGACGGCGTGACGCCCGACCGACATCGGTTCCGTCAACGCGGCGCGCCGGTGATCGAGGCCGTTCGGAACCTTGAGACACACGCCGGCGGTCAGTCGCATGAGTTCCGCGTAACCGCCGTTGTAGACGTTCGAGTACGCGCCGACCGCTTCGACCCCGGTCGGTGTGATGGCAACCGGGAAGGAGGTGACGAGGTCGCCGGGCGCGATCGCGACGCCATCGGTCGCGCCACCGAGCTCGAGCACCTCGGCAGTGAACTCGTGCCCCATCACGTAGTCGCGCTTCGGGTCGAATGTGATCGGCGCGCCCACTTCGCGCGCGGTCTCGACGAGCTGCTCCGCGTAGTGGAGCGCGTGCAGATCGGAACCGCAGATGCCGCACGCCTTCACCCGCACGAGCGCTTCGCCCGGACCGGGCACCGGATCGGGGATCTCGTCGATCCGAAGCTGTCCGTCTCTGGCAATCGCCGCGCGCATGACCACAGAGGGTAGTGCTCGGCCGTGGACGTGCCGGGGGGCGCGTTTGGCCCGCCACTGAACCGGGCATGACGGCTTCGTGGCCGGTGTGCGGCTCGAAAACGTTTCCAAGACGTATCCCGACGGCACGCAGGCCGTCGACGGCGTCGATCTCGACATCGCCGACGGTGAGTTCGTCGTGCTCGTCGGCCCGTCCGGCTGCGGCAAGACCACCCTGCTCCGGATGATCGCCGGCCTCGAAGACATCACCGGCGGCGAGATCAAGATCGGTGATCGCGTCGTCAACGACGTTGCGCCGAAGGACCGAGATCTCGCGATGGTATTCCAGAGCTACGCGCTGTACCCGCATCTCACGGTCTACGAGAACATCGCGTTCCCGCTGAAACTGCGAAGGGTGCACAAACGCGAGATCAAGCCGCGCGTCGAACGGGCTGCGCACCTGCTCGGCCTCGAAGAGTTGCTCGACCGGAAGCCGCGCAACCTGTCAGGCGGTCAGCGGCAACGGGTTGCGATGGGCCGCGCGATCGTGCGCGAACCCGCCGCGTTCCTGATGGACGAACCTCTCTCGAACCTCGACGCCAAGCTCCGCGTGCAAATCCGCGCCGAGATCGCGCGCTTGCAACGCGAGTTGCATGTCACGACCGTCTACGTGACGCACGACCAGATCGAAGCGATGACGATGGGCGATCGCGTTGCGGTCCTGAAACGCGGGACCCTCCAACAAGTCGATCATCCGCAAGTGCTGTACGACCTGCCGAAGAACTTGTTCGTCGCCGCGTTCATCGGCTCGCCGGCGATGAACCTCATGGATGCCACGGTGATGCGCAGCGTAGACGGCATCGCGCTGGATCTGGGGTCGCAGCAGTGTGCGATCGATGCGGAGACGAGTGCGCTCCACGCCGACCTCGCGGGATACGACGGGCGGACCGTTGTCGTCGGCATCCGCCCCGAGGACTTCGAGGACGCAGCGCTCGATCCGGCGGCGGCCACACGGCCACGTTTGCGCGGCACCGTGGACCTCGTCGAGGCGCTCGGCTCCGAGGTGCAGGTACACATGCGCGTCGACGCGCACCTCGTCACCGACGAGGATGCATTGGACACGTTGCTCGAAGCCGGCGACGTCGGCGGGACCGTGGTCGCGCGTTTCGATCCACGGACACGCGTCGCGGCCGGCGATCGCGGTCGAGGCCACGTTCGATCCGACGCGCCTCTATTTCTTCGATCCGGAGAGTCATCTCGCGATCGGGCCACGCGAGACGAGCGGGGTACCCACATGACCGTCGACGAGGGAGGACGTCGTGTCGAAAATCTCAACCCCGATCCGATTGCTGGCAATGTTGTTCGCGTGCCTGTTGGCCTTCGCGGCATGCGGTGGCGATGACGACGACAGCAGCAACGCGTCCAACACGACCGCGAGCGGATCGAGCGGTTCGACCCCTGATCTGAAGGGGCAGTCGTTCACCGTCGCCGCGGTGTGGTCGGGCACGGAACAGGCCAACTTCCAGAAGGTCCTCGACGCGTTCCAGAAGGAGACCGGCGCCAAGGCGACCTTCCAGTCGACGGGCGATGACATCGCCACCGTGCTGGGCACCGCGATCCAGGGTGGCCAGCCGCCCGACGTCGCGATCCTTCCGCAACCCGGGCTGCTGCGCGACCTCGCGAGCCAGGGCTCACTGCAGCCGATCGACGACGTCGCCGGGCCCAACGTCGACGCGCACTACGCCGATGTGTGGCGAACACTCGGCACGGTCGATGGCAAGCTGTACGGCGTCTGGGTGAAAGCCGCGAACAAATCGACGATCTGGTACCGCACCGACGCGTTCGACACCGCCGGCATCGACCCACCGAAGGACTGGGACGGCCTGATGAAGACGTCGCAGACGCTGTCGGACGCGGGCGAGACCCCGTGGGCCATCGGTGGTGCGAACGGTTGGGTCCTCACCGACTGGTTCGAGAACGTGTATCTGCGCACAGCCGGACCGGACAAGTACGACCAGCTCGCCGCGCACCAAATCCCGTGGACCGACCCTTCGGTCGTGACCGCGTTGACCACCCTTGCCGACGTGTTCAAGCATCAGGACTGGATCGCGGGCGGGCCCTCGGGCGCGTTGCAGACGACGTTCGATGATTCGGTCCCGCAGGTGTTCGGGGACAACCCCAAGGCCGCACAGGTGTACGAGGGTGACTTCGTGCAGGCGAACATCAAGGCCGACACGAGCGCCAAGGTCGGCGATGACTGCGAAGTTCTACGCGTTCCCCGATATCGACGGGAACGGTGGCGTGATGGGCGGCGGCGACGTTGCGGTGCTGATGAAGAACAGCGACGCGGGCAAGGCGTTCGTGAGCTGGCTCGCGACCCCGGAGGCCGGGGAGGTCTGGGCGCCGCTCGGCGGCTTCATCTCACCCGACAAGGACGTCGACACGTCGAAGTACCCCGACGCCACGACGCGTCAGCTCGCCGAGCAGGTGACGAGCGCGCCGACGTTCCGGTTCGACCTGTCGGACCTGCAACCCGCAGCGTTCGGCGGCACCGACGGGCAGGGCGAGTGGAAGATCATGCAGGACTTCCTCTCGGATCCGTCGAACCCCGCCGGCACCGCGGCCCAGCTCGAGGCAGCCGCGAAACAGGCGTACGGCCAGTAGCGATCCGGCCGTGACCACGACGACGGCGGTGTCCGCGGGATCGGTCGATCCCGCGGCGCCGGCCGCACCTCCACGAACCGGCCGCTCGTGGAAGACCTACGCGGTCGCCGCCGCGTTCCTCCTGCCCGCACTCGTGCTGCTCGGCGCGCTCGTCGTCTACCCGATCATCTACACGGTGGTGCGCAGCCTGCAGAACCGTGCCGGCACCGACTTCGTCGGCATCGACAACTACCGCGACATGTTCAAGTCGGACGCCACGCGGACCGCGATCAAGAACAACGCGATCTGGGTCGTGTTCGCGCCATCGATCGTCACGATCATCGGACTGATGCTCGCGGTGCTCGCCGAGCGCATCCGCTGGTCGACCGCGTTCAAGTTCGTGCTGTTCATGCCCATGGCGATCTCGCTGCTCGCCGCGGGCGTGATCTTTCGCGTCGTCTACGACTCGAACCGCGACGTCGGCCTCGCGAACGCGACCATCGGTGGGATCGTCGACATCTTCGACCCGCCCGGCGACTATCCCGGCGCGCGTAGCGCGCAACCGGAGGTGATGGCCGCGCGCGGCGAAGGCTTCCAGACGAGGGGCACGTATCGCCCCGGCGAGACGGTGGCGCTCCCGATCGTCGGTATCAACCCGACGACGCTGCCCGACAGCGCAAAGCAGGCGGCCGCGCCGAAGCCGGTCGACGCGGCGCTGAGCGGCACCGTGTGGCTCGACTTCGCGCGCGGTGGTGGGGGCACACGCGGTCAGGTCGATCCGCGCGAGTCGGGTCTCCCCGGCGTGCAGGTGCAGGCGGTGCACGACGGCAACGTCACGGGGACGGTGACGACCGACCCGAACGGCAGGTTCGTCATCCGTGACCTCGAACCCGACACCTATCAGGTGCGGCTCACCGACAGCGCGTTCCGCGAGGCGTGGGCCGGCGAGGAGTGGCTCGGGCCGGCGCTCGTGACGCCGGCGATCATCGGTTCGTACGTCTGGATCTGGGCCGGGTTCGCGATGGTTCTCATCGGCGCCGGCCTCGCGTCGATCCCACGCGACACGCTCGAGGCGGCGCGCATCGACGGCGCGAACGAGTGGCAGGTGTTCCGGCGGGTCACCGCGCCGCTCCTCGCGCCGGTCCTGCTCGTTGTGCTCGTGACCCTGATGATCAATGTCCTCAAGATCTTCGACCTCATTCTCGTCGTCCCACCGCCGTCGTCGCAGGACGACGCGAACGTGCTCGCGCTGGAGATGTGGCGGGTCTCGTTCGGCGGCGGCCGCGACCAAGGGCTCGGCAGCGCGCTCGCGGTGCTGCTGTTCGTGCTCGTCATCCCGGCGATGGCGTTCAACGTCCGGCGCTTTCGGGCGGACAACTCGTGAAGCGCGTCACCCACTTCCTCACTCGCGGTCGCCGGTGACGATCGTGCTTCTCGCGATCGGGGTGTTCTGGCTCGTGCCGACGATCGGGCTGTTCGTCACGTCGTTGCGCACCTCGCGCGACAGCGTGTCGAGCGGATGGTGGTCGGTGTTCCATCAGCCGAGTCAGCTCACGCTGCGAGAACTACCGTGACTTCCTCGGAAACGACCGGTTGATCGAAGCTTTCAAGAACACGATCCTCATCACCGTCCCGGCGACGCTGCTCGTGGTGTTCGTCGCCGCACTGGCGGCCTACGCGTTCGCGTGGATGAAGTTCCCGGGCCGCGACTGTGCTGTTCCTCCTTGTCGTCGGATTGCTCGTCGTGCCGCTACAGGTCGCGCTGATCCCGGTGGCACGCCTCTTCGGCGACATCGGCATCTTCGGCAGGATCCCCGGTGTCGTCCTGTTCCACGTCGCGTTCGGTTTGCCCTTTGCGATCTTCCTCTTGCGGAACTTCTTCATCGGCATTCCACACGAGCTGTTGGAAGCCGCGCGCATGGAAGGCGCGAGCGAGATGACGGTGTTCCTCCGCGTCGTCATGCCACTCGGCCTTCCAGCGATCGCGTCGCTCGCGATCTTCCAGTTCCTGTTCGTGTGGAACGATCTCCTCGTCGCGCTCGTGTTCGCGGGCCCGCAGAACGCGCCGCTCACCGTCGCGATCCGCGAGCAGACGCGACAGTTCGGCTCCAACCTCGACGTGATCGCGACCGGTGCGTTCGTCTCGATGATCGTGCCGCTCGCCGTGTTCTTCGCGTTCCAGCGCTACTTCGTGCAGGGCATCCTCGCCGGTTCCGTCAAGTAACCGCTCCGACCCGTACACTTTCTCCCCATGGCGACCACGTTCTGGCCGAACGCCGACCACTGGTCGGTCGAGATCCCGCTCGTCACGCCGCACCCGCGCCTCGATCTGATGGCGCCGCGCGGTGTCGTCGTGTTACAGGACGCACCGCACACCGCCCCCGAGTCCGAGTACCTCAGCCTCGAGTACATGGACTGGAAGAGCGGCGGCGACACCAACTTCGCACCGATCGCGACCGCCGACGGCAACCTGGACTGCCGCGGGTTCTGGAACGAGGGCGACGAGCGGCCCGACAAGGGCGCGCGATTCACGAGCAACGCCGGCAAGTGCCCGACATTGAAGCAATACGTCACGGATGTCGGCGCCGAGTTCGGTCGTGTGCGCGTGATCAAGCTCGAGCCCCAGGACCACGACACCGCGTTCCGCAGCTTCCACCGCGACGACAACAACCGGTTCAACCCTGAGGACCAGGGCTGGGTCGTGCGTTCGTGGCTCGAGCTGACCGACAACCCCGACAGTTACATGCTGCTGATGGACACCGGCCCCGACGGTCTCCCCGACCCTGACACCGAGGTGCGCGTTCCTTTGCACCGCGGGTCGCAGTTCGTCGTCGACACACAGCGGTTGTGGCACGTGGTCGTGCACAACGGTGACGCGCCGCGCTACGCGTTGATCTGCAGCTTCGAGAGCGGCCCCGCACTCGAGGGCTGGATCACCTCCCGCCTCCCCTGACCAACTTGACCGACCAGTCAAGTTCGGGTCGAATGCGGCGATGCGCTTCGGACTCTTCATGGCCCCGTTCCACCCGACGGGTCAGAACCCCACGCTCGCGCTCGAACGCGACCTCGAGCTGATCCAGCACCTCGACCGGCTCGGTTTCGACGAGGTGTGGATTGGCGAGCACCACTCCGGCGGCTACGAGATCATCTCGTCACCGGAGGTCTTCATCGCGACTGCCGCGGAACGGACGAGACACATACGGCTCGGGAGCGGGGTCAACTCGCTGCCCTACCACCATCCGCTGCTGCTCGCAGACCGGTTCGTGCTGCTCGACCACCTCACACGCGGCCGCGCCATGCTCGGCTGCGGGCCCGGCCAGTTGACGTCGGACGCGCACATGCTCGGCATCCCGGCCGACCGGCAGCGCCCGCGCATGCACGAAGCGCTCGAAGCCATCATGGCGCTGCTCCGCGGCGAGGTCGTGACGATGGAGACCGACTGGTTCACGCTCCAGGACGCGCGGCTGCAACTCAAGCCGTTCAGCGAGCCGAATCTCGAAGTCGCGGTCGCGGCGTCCATCTCGCCGACCGGCGCGATCGCGGCTGGTACATACGGCGCCGGATTGCTCTCGATCGCGGCGACCGCACGGCAGGGCTTCGACGCGCTCGGGACCCACTGGCAGACGTGGAACGAGGTCGCCGACCAGCACGGCCACAAGGCCGATCGCGCGAAGTGGCGGCTCGTAGGTCCGATGCACCTCGCAGAAACGAAGGAGCAGGCGCGCAAGGACGTCGAGTACGGCATCGTGCCGTTCTCCCACTACTTCACGCACGTGCTGCCGGCCGGCCCGGTGCGTGGCAACAACGCGCAGGAGATCATCGACAACGTCGACGAGGACGGCTTCGCGGTCATCGGCACGCCCGACGACGCGATACGCAAGGTCCAGGAGCTCGCCGACCAGTCGGGCGGGTTCGGGACGTTCCTGCTGTTCGGACACGACTGGGCCGACCCGGCCGCGACCAGGCGCAGCTTCGAACTCTTCGCGCAATACGTGATGCCGCACTTCCGCGACCAGCTGGCGTGGCCGCAGAATTCCTGCGACTGGGTCACGGGAAGCGGCGGCGAGTTCGTCAACCGCGCCGCCAACGCGATCATGCAGGCGATCGCCGATCACGCGGCCGACAAGCAGGACACGCCCACCCCCTAGGGACGCCCACCGCTCGCCGTGTCCCGCACGATCTTCCACATCACCCGGCAGCAGGACTGGGACGACGCGCTCCGTGCCGGCGCGTACCGCGTCTCGACGCTCGGCCGGACACTCGACGAAGAAGGGTTCATCCACTGCTCGGCGTCCGCCTCGCAGGGTGTGGGCGTCGCGAACTCCTTCTACCGGAACGTGTCCGAACCGCTCGTCGTGTTGACGATCGCAACCGCGCGCCTGGTTGCCGAGGTGCGCGACGAAGTCCCCGAGGGGGCGACGGAAGCGTTCCCGCACATCTTCGGCCCGATCGCAATCGACGCCGTGATCCGGATCGACGCGCTGGCGCGTGACGACACCGGTCGCTTTGTCTGGCCGCGCGAGCGTGGGTCCTGACGCGACTCGTATACGTTTCGGCCGTGACCGACCGACCGGACATCGCGCGGCCGATCGTCGAGCTGCGCGCGACCACCGTCGAGTCGGACTCGTAGCGGCATCGTGGGCGCGCCCGAATCGCATGCGTTCGTCGCCGGCGGCATCCGCCTTGTCGTGCACGACTGGGGCGGCTCCGGCCCACCAGTGCTGCTCGCGCACCCGACCGGTTTCCACGGTCGGATCTGGGCGCCCGTCGCGGAACGGCTCGTCGCCGCGGGCCGGCGCGTGTACTCCTTCGACTTCCGCGGTCACGGCGACAGCGACGCGCCGCCGTTTGCCGAGGAGAACTACTCGTGGCACGGCTTCGCCGATGACGCGCTGGCCGTCACCCGTCACCTCGAGCTCGACGGGCGCGCCGACCTCCTCGCCGCCGGCCACTCGAAGGGCGGCGCGGCGTTGCTGCTCGGCGAAGCCGCCGCGGCCGGGACCTACGCGCGCGTCTGGGCGTACGAGCCGATCATGTTCGCTTCCGAGACCCCGCTCCCTCCGCAGCAGGAATTCGCGATGGCCGAATCGGCTCGGCGCCGCCGCAACGCGTGGCCGTCGATCGCCGCCGCGTACGACGCGTATGCGTCGAAGCCGCCGTTGAACGTCATGACGCCGGAGTCGCTGCATGCGTACGTGGACTACGGGTTGCGCGACCGCGGCGACCGCACGTTCGAGCTCAAGTGCCGTCCCGAGGTCGAGGCGCAGATCTACGCGATGGGCCCGAATCACGGCGGGTTCGGCGTCCTCCCCGATGTCGCGCCGCCGGTGCGCGTCGTGTGCGGAGAGGCGAGCACCGACATCTCACCGGCGTTCGGCGCCAGGATCGCGGACCGGCTCCCGCACGGCGCACTCGAAGTGATGCATGGCTGCGGTCACTTCGGCCCGCAGCAGGACCCCGACGCGACCGTGGAGTCGATGCTCCGGTTCGCACGTGCGTAACTTCGGCCGCGCGAGCTACGCCCGCTTCAGATCGTCGATCACCGCGCCCCAACGCTCGGGGTCGGCTTCGTAGGGCGCGTAGAACGAGCAACGGTCGACGACACCGCCGTAGCGCGCCTTGAGCTCCGCGCCGACCTGTTCGGGTTCGGCCACGACCGCGAACGTCCGCAGGATCTCGTCGTCGATGAGGTCGCCCATCTCGACCCACGCGCCCTGCTTCGAGAGCGTGTTGAGCTCGGTCTGCAGATCGCCCCAGCCGTGCAGTTCGAGAACACCGCGGTACGCGGGCGTCGATCCGTAGAACGCGATCTGCTGACGCGTTCCCTTGCTCGCCCGCTCGAGCTCGGCTTCATCGCGCCCGGTGACGACGAAGAGCGGACCCGAGATCTCGTAGGACGCCCGTGACCGCCCAGCCCGGGCCAGCCCCCGCTCGACCGCGGGCACCGTGACCTCCTTCACGTACCGCTCGGTCGTGAAGCCGTGGATGATGATGCCGTCGGCAACCTCGCCGGCGACTTCCGTCATGCGAGCGCCGACCGCGGCGAGGAACACCTTTGGCGCCCCGTACGGATTCGGGCCCGGCGCGAAGAACGGTGTCATCAGCGTGTGCTGGTAGTAGTCACCACGGAAGTCGAGCTTCTCGCCGTCGTTCCACGCGGCCCAGATCGCCCGCATCGCAAGGATGTACTCGCGCATCCGCGCGGCCGGGTGCGACCACGGCATCGAGAAGCGCTTCTCGATGTGCGGCTTGATCTGCGAACCGAGTCCGAGGATGAACCGACCACCCGACGCCCGATGCAGATCGTTCGCGGTGTACGCGGTGAGCATCGGCGTGCGCGCGAACGCAACGGCGATGCCGGTTCCGAGCTCGATGCGCTCTGTGTGCTCGGCCGCGATCGCGAGCGGCAGGAACGGATCGTGGGCGGTCTCGGCGGTCAGCAACCCGTCGTAACCGATGTCTTCCAGTTCCTTCGCCCGCGCGCCGACCTCGGTCAGCGACGGCGCCATGATCCCGGTGTCCACCTTCACATGGCGAAACCTATCGGCATGCCGGCGGACATCTCGGGCTCCTGACCATGACCGAAGCTGTCACTGGGCGGTTGTATCGTCGCTGCATGGCCTCCGAAGTCGAGCTCGACAGCGCACAGGGGCGGGAGTTGCACCCGCCGCACCACCTGTCGCCGAGCTCGATGGGCACGTTCACCAGCTGCCCGCTCTCGTTCCGGTTCTCCTACCTGGAGCGCCTGCCGGAGACCCCGACCGCGCCCGCCTGCAAGGGAACGCTCGTCCACCTGGCGCTGCAGCACCTCATGTGGCGGCCCGCGGCCGAACGCACGATCGAGGCCGCCCTCGAAGATCTGGGCAGGGCTCGGGCCGAGCTCGAGGCCGACGCGGAGTTCGCGCAGCTCGAGATGACCGACGAGCAGTGGGCCGAGTTCCACACGCAGGCGGAGGTCCTCGTCCGCCGGTACTTCGAGATCGAAGACCCGCGCACGGTGCAGGTGCTCGGTGTCGAGCTCCGCGTCTCCGCCACCACCGAGGACGGCGTGATCATCCGCGGCATCATCGACCGGCTGGAGCTCGATGCCGACGGCGAGCTCGTCGTCACCGACTACAAGACCGGCACCGCGCCGGGTGAGGGCTGGGAACAGCGCAGCATGGCGGGCGTGCACGTGTACTCGCTGCTCTGCGAGAAGATGTTCGGTCGGCGCCCGGCCCGGGTGCAGTTGCTGTTCCTGTCGGGCCCGGAGAAGATCGTGACCCGCGCCAACGATCAGTCGTTGCGCGGCGTCGAGGTGAAGTCGAACGCGGTGATGCGCGCGATCCGCGTCGCATGCACCCGGCACGACTTCCGACCGCGTGCCTCCGCGCTGTGCGCGTTCTGTTCGTTCCGTGAGTTCTGCCCCGAGTTCGGGGGCGACCCGAGCCACGCCGCTCCGGTGTTGCAGGCGCGCCAGGCCGAACGTGAAGGTCGGCCGCAACTCCCGCTCGCGATCGTGTGAACCGCGCCCCGCGGCGTGGGCTCGTCGCCCGTGCCGACGCGCGCGTCGACGCCGCCGTCGATCAGCTGCGGAGTCCCGTGCTCGACCGGATCATGTATCCCCTGTCGAGCGCGGCCGACCACAGCCTCTTGTGGCACGCGCTGGGCGCGGCGCAGGCGATCGCGCGTGGCGGGGACCTCGGCCGCGCCGCGCGCTTTTCGGCCGCGATGGGCGTCGAGTCGGCCCTGACGAATGGTCCGGTGAAGGCCGCCTTCGGGCGGCTCCGGCCGCGCGACCTCGGCGAGGTCGAGTATCGCTACGGCCTGCGCCGTCCGATCACGTCGTCGTTTCCGTCCGGGCACGCGACCGCCGCCTTCTGCGCCGCGCAACTGCTCGGGGGCGGCATCGGTTGGTACGGCTTGGCCGCCGCGGTCGCGGCGACACGGGTGTACGTCGGCCTGCACCACACGTCCGATGTGGTCGCCGGTGCCGCGTTCGGGCTCGTGCTGGGCGGCGGGCTCCGGAGGGTGGTCGCGCGCAGGCCATGATGGTGAGGAACATTGGAGGTTCCCTCATGACCCGACCCTTCGCCGTGAGCTTCGACTACCGCTGCCCGTTCGCACGCAACGCCCAAGAGTCCGTCGTCAGCGGGATACGTCAGGGCAGGGACTGGGATGTCACCTTCGTGCCGTTCTCGCTCGATCAGGTGCACGTGGCCGAGGGCGAGCCGCCCGTGTGGGAACGCCCCCCGGGTGAGCGGGGCAGCGGGGTGCTCGCGCTCCAGTACGGGCTCGCGGTGCGCGACGCGTTCAGCGACCACTTCCTCGACGCACACATCGCGCTGTTCGCGGCGCGCCACGACCACGGCGAGAAGCTGGCCGACGAGGACGTGCTCCGCAAGGCGATGACGTCCGTCGATCTCGACGCGGATGCGGTGGCGGCCGAGGTTGCGTCGGGCCGGCCGCTGGCGACACTCGCGGCGAGCACACCGACGCGGTGAAGCGCTGGGCGATGTTCGGCGTCCCGACGTTCTGCGTCGGCGATCGGGCGACGTTCGTCCGGCTGATGGAACGCGACACCCCGGACGACATCGACCCGGTCCTCGACCTGTTCGCGTTCGAGCGGCTGAACGAGTTCAAGCACACGCGCATCCCGAGGTAGCCCCCGAAAGGGCCGAGTTGTCCCACGAAAGGGCCGAGTTGTAGTGGTGCGGATGTCGGACACGGAAGCCGTGATGTGGGCAGTCGAGAAAGACCCCGCGCTCCGGTCCGACTTCTGCAACCTCACGATCCTCGATTGCACGCCTGACGAGAAACGATTGCGCCACACGCTCGACCGGGCGCTCGCGGCCATCCCGCGCTTGCGCCAGCGGGTCGTGTCGCCGCCGCTGCGCATCGCCCCGCCCGAGTTCGCCGACGACCCCGGGCTGGATCTCGACTACCACGTGCGCCGCATCGCGGTACCCGCACCGCACGACATGCGCGCGCTGCTCGACGTGTGCGAGCAACTGGCCGAGAGTTCGCTGGACCGCTCGCGCCCGCTCTGGGAGTTCACGCTCCTCGATGGGCTCGCGGCGGACGACGGCGTGATCGGCGGTCGGGCCGCCCTCTTGCAGAAGGTGCACCACACCATCAGCGACGGTGTCGGGGGGCTCAAGCTGTCGATGGCGCTGCTCGACACCGAACCGGACCTGATCGCGCCGCCCGCGGTCGACGACGCGGTCCCGGTCACGCCCGACGGCAGCCGGAGCCCGGTGGACGTGTTGCGGTCCGCGCTCACGGACGCGACGACCCGCAATGTCGCGGCGATGCGCGATGTCGCCGGCGGTACCGCGAGCGCGCTCGTGCACCCGACCGCCCTGCCCGGCCGCGCGGTCGACACCGTCCGCGTCGTCCGTTCGCTGCACCGTCAGGGCTTCGTTGCCGACGGTGCCCACTCTGATCTCATCGCAGGTCGGTCACTGCGCCGGCACTTCGAGGTGCTGCGGGTCTCGATCGGTTCGCTCAAGCGCGTTGCCAACGCGCATGGTGGCAGCGTCAACGATGCGTACGTCACCGGCATCTGCGCCGCGCTCGGCCGTTACCACGCGCGCGCCGGGAGCGATGTCCGCGAGTTGCGCATGGCGATGCCGGTCAGCACCCGCGAGCGGGGCGACACCGGCGCGAACCGATTTGCCCCGGCGCGAGTCCTCGTGCCGATCCAACCCGCGCACGATCTCGAAGCGCTGTTCGCCGCGGTCCATGAACGGCTCGCGACCACCAAACAGGAACCGGCGCTGGGCGTCATCGAGAAGTTCGCCGGGCTCGCGATGCTGCTGCCCACCGCGATGCTCGTCGCGTTCACGCGGAACCAGGCGCGGACGATCGACTTCGCCGCCTCGAACCTGCGCGGCAGCCCGATCCCGCTCTATCTCGCGGGCGCGCGCATCGTCGCGAGCTATCCGTTCGGCCCGCGGGCCGGCACCGCGATCAACGTGACGACCCTCGGGTACGCGGATGCGCTCGACATCGGCATCAACGTTGACCCGGCCGCGGTCGAAGACATCGACGGCCTGATGATCGACCTCCATACCTCGTTCGCCGCGCTCGACGCGCTCGCGGGCTGATCGTCAGCGCCGCGCCTGCGGCCCGCGCGAGCCCACGACATCGCGCCACTCGTCCGCCAGGGGGTCGCGCCAGCGTTTGTGCCGGCACCGGCCCTCCCGATCGACGACGAACAGGTGCAGTGTCGGCGCGTCGTCGGCCAGATCTCGGAGCTCGCCAGTACGCGGGTGTGGCGCGGACCGCTCCAGCAGGTCCACCAGCGCAACGGCGGCGAGCACACGGGCCCGGCACTCGGGGCACGCGGACACGGTGGCCGCGTCGAGATCGCCGAGGAGCGCGAGAAGCGGGAGCGCGTCGGATTCGTCGAACACCACCTCGACGCCGTCGTCGTCCATGAACCGCAGCCCCGGGGTCACGGCGTCACGGTAGTGCGGGTAGGTTGCCGCCGATGCGGGCGGTGACGATCGCGGACGGCGCTCTCGTCGTCGCCACGCGGCCGGATCCCGAGCCGGCCCCGGGTGAAGTGATCGTGCGGGTGCTTGGCGCGGGCCTGAACCGCGCCGATCTGATGCAGCGCGCCGGCGGCTACCCGGCTCCGCCCGGAGTTCCGCCGGACATCCCCGGACTCGAGTTCGCGGGTGTCGTCGACGCCGCGGGCCGCGACGTCGCGGGGCTCGGGATCGGCGACCGAGTGTTCGGCATCGTCGGCGGTGGCGCGCAGGCCGAGCTCGTGCGGGTTCCGGCGGTCCACTGCGCCCGCGTGCCGGACGGCCTCGACCTCGTCGAGATGGGCGGTGTGCCCGAAGCGTTCGTGACGGCACATGATGCGCTCGTGACGCGTGCGCAACACGTCCGCGGCGAGTGGGTCCTCATTCACGCGGTCGGCAGTGGCGTCGGCACCGCCGGACTCCAGCTGGCCAAGGCGCTCGGCGCGCAGGTGATCGGTACCGCGCGCACGGCCGAGAAGCTCGAACGGTGCTACCTGCTCGGCCTCGACGCGGGCGTCGTTCCCCGATTTGCCGACGGGAACCTCGACACCGCGGCGACAGTCGCTTCGCTCCTCGAGCTGACAGGGCAGGGTGTGGATGTCGTGTTGGATCTGGTCGGCGGTCACTACGTCGAGGTCGACATCGACGCGGCCGCGTTGAAGGGCCGCATCGTCCTCATCGGTGCACTCGCGGGCGCGAGCGCGCAGTTGTCGGTGCTCGCCGTCATGGGGAAGCGGCTGACGATCGCGGGAACGATGCTGCGGGCGCGCGACGAGCAGGAGAAGGCCGACGCCGTTGCCGCGTTCGCACGTGATGTCGTGCCCTTGCTCGCGGCGGGAAGCGTCCGGCCGGTCGTCGATGCGACCCTCCCGATGGAACGGGTCGCGGAGGCCTACGACCTGGTGGCGTCCGACGCGACCTTCGGCAAGGTCATTCTCGACTTGCACTGAGCACCCCGGCCGCGGCCACGCCGCGTGGCACTACGATCGCCGCGTCCATGCGGAGGGAGCGTGCAGTGACAGAACTCGCCGACAACGACGTCGTAGTGGTCGAAGCGGTGCGATCCCCGCTCGGCCGGCGCAACGGGGGCCTCGCCACCGTCCACCCGGCCGTGTTGCTGGGTGCTGTGCAGCAAGCCGCGGTCGACCGCTCCGGGATCGACCCCCTGCTCATCGGTCAGGTCGTCGGCGGCTGTGTCAGCCAGGTCGGCGAGCAGACGTTCAACATCGCGCGCACAGCCTGGCTCAGCGCCGGGCTCCCGCTCGAAGTCGCCGCCACCACCGTCGACAGCCAGTGCGGATCATCGCAACAGGCAACCAACCTGGCCGCGTCGATGGTCGGGTCCGGTGTCGTCGACGCCGCGTTGTCGTGCGGCATCGAGTCGATGAGCCGGGTGCCGCTCGGTTCCGCGGCGCGTGGCGACTTCGGCCGTCCGAACCCGCCCCAGTACCGGCAGCACTACGAGCTGACGTCGCAGTTCGAGGGCGCGGAGCGCATTGCCGAGAAGTGGGGCATCACGCGCGCCGACACGGACGCGTTCGGGCTCGAGTCGCAGCAGCGCGCGCAGCAGGCCTGGGCCGAAGGTCGCTTCGAGCGCGAGGTGCTCCCGATCGACGCACCTGACCTCGACGAGGACGGGAAGCCGACCGGCACGACGCATCGCGTCGCGCGCGACGAAGGGCTGCGGGAGACTTCGCTCGAAGCCCTCGCGAAGCTGAAGCCGGTCGCCCGGGAAGACGGCGTGCACACCGCCGGCAGTTCGTCACAGATCACCGACGGTGCGGCCGCGGTGCTGATGACGACCGCGGCACGCGCGCGCGAGCTCGGTCTCCGTCCGCGAGCTCGCATCGTCGACCAGTGCCTCGTCGGCGTGGACCCGGTGCTCATGCTCACGGGCCCGATCGACGCAACCCGCCGCATCATGGACCGGGCCGGCCTGACGATCGACGACTTCGACGTCATCGAGATCAACGAAGCCTTCGCGTCGGTCGTGCTCGCGTGGGAGCGCGAGGTCAAGCCGGACATGGCGCGTGTCAACCCGAACGGGGGCGCGATCGCGCTGGGCCACCCAGTCGGCGCGACGGGCGCCCGGCTCGTGACCACTGCGTTGCACGAGCTCGAACGCCGCGACGGGCAGTACGCGCTCGTCACCATGTGCTGCGGCGGCGGGCTGGGCACGGGCACGGTGCTCGAACGGCTCTGAGCGCGCCGGCGGACCTCGAACCGGGCGAACGGGTACACGCGCTCGCGCCGGCAAGCTTTCGAGGCGCGTGGTCGTCCACGATGCGTACGACCTTCTCGTTCGCGGCGACGCGCAAACGGATGGCCGATTTCGAAGCGTGGGCCGCCGTGACGCGCGCCGCGGGCTTCTCGCCGGAGGAGCCCGAGATGGTGCTCGGGGTTACGGAACGGCGTCTGATTGCGTGGCGAAAGTCCTTCTTCCTCGGCCGGCCCACCGAGTTCAGCACGAGCCTGCCGATCGAGGACCTCTACGACGTGAGCATCGTGCGCCACGGCCTGCTCACCGGCGTGACCTTCGTGACCGCACGCGGCGGTATCGTCGAGGTCGAGGCGTTGCGCGGCCGCCGGCTCCGCCACCTCGCGCACGAAGCGCGCGCAGTGATCACACGGCGTAACGTGCGCCCGTGACGACCTTCGGGCTGCAGATCCCCAACTTCCGGCACACGGGCGGTTCGGTCCAGACGATGTTCGACGACGTGTGCGAGCACGCGCTCGCGGCGGAGGCGAGCGGTTTCGAATCGGTCTGGGTGATGGATCACTTCTGGCAGCTCCCCGCGCTCGGCGGGCCCGACGAACCGATCCTCGAGGCGTACACGCTGCTCGGCGCGCTGGCCGCGCGTACCGAGCGGGTCCGCCTCGGCACGCTCGTCACCGGCGTGACCTACCGCAATCCCGCGCTGCTCGCCAAGATCGTGACCACGCTCGACGTGATCTCCCACGGCCGGGCGGTCCTCGGCATCGGTGCGGCCTGGTACGAGGAAGAACACGACGGGCTCGGCTTCGACTACCCCTCGACCCGCGAACGCATGGACCGGCTCGAGGAAGCGGTACAGATCTGCCGCGCGATGTTCCGCGACGACCACCCGGAGTTCGCCGGGCGCTACTACCGCATCGCGGACGCCCGCAACGAGCCCCGGCCGGTGCAACCGGGCGGCCCGCCGATCATGATCGGGGGCAGCGGTGAGCGCCGCACGCTGCGCCTGGTGGCGCAGTACGCCGACCTGTGCAACGTCACCGGCGGCCCGGCCACGCTCGCGCACAAGTTGCAGGTCCTGCGCGACCACTGCGCCGATGTCGGTCGCGACCCCCGAGAGATCACCACCACCCGGATGGGTACGCTCGTGCTCACCCCCGACACCGACGAGACGGCACGCGTACGCAGCTTCCTCTCGGGGTTGATGGGCGATGAATTCGAAGAGCAGTTCATCGTCGGCGAACCCGCGCAGATCGTCCCGGCCGTCGAGGCCTTGGTTGCGACCGGTGTCGACTCCCTCATCTTCAACATGCCACTCTCCGACGCGGACGCGGTCCGCGACGTCGGCGCGTTGCTCGTCGCCAACTTCGCGTAGCCTCCTCGGCGTGACCACGCTGGCGGAACAGCTCGGCTACCCGGACGACGCCAAGCTGCTGATCCTCAATTGCGACGACTTGGGCTCGACCCGCTCGGCAAACGTCGCGGTGTACGAGGCGCTGCGCGACGGCGTGGCGACCAGCGCGACGCTGATGGTCCCGTGCCCGTGGGCACGCGACGCCGCGTCGATGTACCGGGGTGAGGATGTCGGCGTCCACCTGACCCTGAACTCGGAGTGGGACACGTACCGGTGGGGTCCGATCACTCACTCCCCGAGCCTGCTCGATGGCGACGGCGGGTTCCCGCGCACCCAGCTCGACGTGTGGGAGCACGCGGACCTGGACGAGGTGCGCAAGGAGTGCCGCGCCCAGATCGAGCGGGCCATCTACTGGGGCTTCGACGTGTCACACCTCGACAGCCACATGGGCACGCTGCAGCTGCGCGCCGACTTCTTCGACGTGTACCTCGAGCTCGCGATCGACTTCCAGTTGCCGCTCCGCATGGCCGGCGCGAGCGGCGAGCGGATGATCGGGTTCCCTTACCGCCGGCTGGCGGCCGAGGAAGGGGTCCTGTTTCCCGACCACTTCGTGTACACGCACGTCGGTTCCAAGCGCACGATCGAGCGAACGCTGTTCGACCTCCGCGCCGGGGTCACGGAGATGTACCTGCATCCGGCGATCGATACTGACGAACTGCGCGTCTCGCACCCTGACTGGGCGCAGCGGGTCGAGGACTACGCGTACGTCGCGGCCGATGCGTCGCTCCGGGACCTGATCGAACGTTCCGGCGCCACCCTGATCGGCTACCGCGAGCTGCGCGATCTGCAACGCCGAGCTTCCGTTCCCGCGTGAGCGTCACGCCCGACGCGCTCGCCGAGCTCGCGGCGAACGCCCTGCCCGGCGAGCACCTCACCGCGGGCGAGTTGACGCACGTCTGCTACGGGCCACGTGACCAGGTGATCGGCGACGAGCGCGGCGCCGTCGCGTTCACCATCCAGCAGCACGGTGACTACGTCTCGGCATGGATACTCCTCGTCGCGGTGGATCCGTCGCAGCAAGGGCGAGGGCTCGGCAAGGAGCTCGTGCGGGCCGCGCTCGACGCGGGGCGAGCGCGCGGCGCGCGGACTGCACATCTGGCCAGTTCGGTCCCGCGCTACTTGTGGCCGGGGGTCGACATCGCCAACACGCGCGCGGGCATGCTCTTCGAGAGCCTCGGCTTCTCCCGGGACCTCGTCGGGATCAACATGGCGATCGCTTCGACGTTCCGGCGCGAACCTCCGCCCGCGGTCGTCATCGAGCGTGAAACCACCTCCGGTGCGCTCGACTTCGCCACGCGCGCGTACCCGCACTGGGTCGACGAGCTCGGCGTCGCGATCGATCGCGGCACTGCGTTCGCGGCCCGGGACGGGTCGGGTGCGACGATCGGCTTCGGCTGCCACTCGTGCAACCGCGCCGGGTGGATCGGACCAATGGCGACGGATCCCGGCGTGCAGCACGGTGGGATCGGCTCGGCCGTGCTCGCCGCGATATGCGCCGACCTCGACGCGCGCGGTCACGACACCGGCGAGATCGCGTGGGTCAGCAACCTACGGTTCTACGGCAAGTGCGGAGCGACCGTGTCCCGCGTCTTCCAGGGCGGGCACTCAACCCTCTGACGCGAGGAGCGCGGCGACCGGCAACGCCGGTTCCGTGCCAGCCGTCAGGGGCAGGAAGTGCAAGAGCGTGCCGAAGTCGCCGGCCATCTTGATCTGGCCCCGCATGAACCCGACCGACAGGTCGAGCGTGCCCGCACGCAGTGCGTCGGCATCGTCGGGGGTCACCGTGAACACCAGATCGGCGGGCCGCGGTGCCGCGCCCGCGCCCGTCGCGGTGACGCGTGCGTCGTCGACGTGCGCGTACGCGCGGCCCTGTTCCTTCTTGCCCTTGGCCACGACGAACTCGACGAGCACGCTTCAGCTCCGGGACGCGTCGCGCGCGGTCTCGCGGATACCCGCGAACAGGTCGTCTTCGTATTCACCGGGCGACGCGGGGACGTCCACCAGCGACCGGGCGAGGATGAACTCCTCCCACGGGAACACCTTGCGCACGACGTCGTCGGGGAGGCGCATCCAGAACCCTTCGGGATCGACCTGGGTCCGGTGCGCGAGCAGCGCTTCGCGGCGCTTGTAGAGGTAGTCGCCAACATCGATGAGCGTGGTGAAGTCGTCGGCGCGATCAGTTTCGAAGCCGCGCTCGAACCACGACGTGTACGGGCTCTCTTCACCGCGCGCGAGGTACGCCTCGTGCAATGCCTTCACCCGCGCGATCGACCAACCGACGTAGTACAGCTTCGACGGCTGCCACGGCGACCCAAGCTCCGGGTACGCCTCGGGGTCGCCGGCGAGCTCGAAGGCCGGGCCCGAGATCTCGTGCACCCGCAGATGGTCCGGGTGCGGGTAGAAGTTCTGCTCGTCGCGGTAGGTGATGATGACCTGCGGGCGCTCCTCGCGGATGATGCGCACGAGCCGGCCGACCGCTTCGTCGAGCGGGGCGTTGGCGAAGTTGTCGGGACGCGCGTTGTCCTCGGTGTCCGGCATGCCGCTGTCGTGGTAGCCGAGCAGGTGCAGCGCGTCGTAGCCGAGCACCCGCACGCTCTCGCGGAGCTCGCCCATGCGCATCTCGTAGAGCGCTTCCGGCGAATCGGGGTGCTCCACGGCCGGGTTCAAGATGTCGCCCGCTTCCCCACCGGTGCAGCAGACGAGCACGTTGCGCACGCCTTCGGCGGCGTAGCGGGCGGTGGTGCCCGATCCCTTCGACGCTTCGTCGTCGGGGTGGGCATGTACCTGCATGAGACACAGGTGCTCCGAAGGCATCCGCGCACGCTATCGGACCGTCCGCGGCCGCCCGTCCCTTCGAATTCACCCGGCAAATTCGCCCTCGCGCCGTCAGGAGGCCGCCGCACAGTCAGAAGGATCGCCGGACCCCTTCGGTAGCCTGCCCGTTCGATGGGGTCCGTCGCGGCGCACTCCGGCTCGGTCATTCGCGCCCGCTCGACCTCCGGGCGGCGCGTGTTGCTGCTCGGCGCGCTCACGCTCGTAGGTGTCGTCCTCGCGCTCTTCTTCGTCGCGGTGCTCGAACGCATCGTCTACGCCGGTGACGTGATGCCGGGCGTCGACGTCGAGGGTGTCGACGTCGCGAGCAAGAGTGAGGACCAGGCGTACGCCCGCTTGCAGGCGGCCGCGGCCGCGCTCGAGGCGCAGCCGTTGCGAGCCCGGCTCGGCGACAAGGACGTGGTGGCGGATCCGTCGGTGCTCGCGGTCAAGGTCGACGCGGCGGCGACGCTGCAAGCCGCCCGCCGCGCGGGCCGGAGCGGCAATCCCGTGGAGCAGACGTTCGGCGCCGTGCTCCGCCGGATCCGTCCCGACAAGGTGCCCCTGCACGTCGCCTACAGCGAAGCCGGCCTCGACGGTGTTCTCGACGGGTGGCAGCGCGAGGCCGCGTCCGGTGGCGTCGAAGGCGACCTCCAGTTCAGCGGCACGCAGGTCGTCGAGGTCGCGCCGCAACGAGGATTGGGCATCGACCGCCAGGACGCGGAGCGGCGACTGGTGAAGGAGCTCCGCAGCCCGGGCGAGGACCCGGTCACGCTGCGCGTCGGGGAGCTCGAACCGCAGATCAGCGCGGCCGAGGTCGCGCGTGCGGCCGCGCGTGCGCGCGAGCTGTTGACGGGAACGCACGAGCTCAGTACGGGCACCGCTGTGCTGACGATCACACCTGAGCAGCTCGCAGCCGCGCTCGGGACGCGCTCCGACGATCATCGGCTCGACCTCACCATCGACGCCGACAAGCTGCGCGCCGCGCTGGGCACCGGACTGGCCGCGTTCGAGGTCCAGCCGGT
The DNA here is from genome assembly GCA_963740835.1 of uncultured Actinomycetes bacterium. Lineage (GTDB taxonomy): Bacteria > Actinomycetota > Acidimicrobiia > IMCC26256 > PALSA-610 > CAVUFH01. The sequence continues at coordinate 449,664 of CAVUFH010000001.1, forward strand.
GAACGCGACGTTCCAGATCACGGGGTCGAACACGGTCCAAGTCGTGCCGTCCGTCGACGGACGGCAGGTCGACCTGCCCAAGGTCGCGGCTGAGATGCTCGCCGGTGACCGCAGGATCGCAGCGCCGGTCATCGAGTCGCATCCTGCGCACAACACTGCATGGGCGCAGTCGCTCGGCATCAAGGAACAGGTGTCGACGTTCACGACCCGCCACAACGCAGGCGAGGACCGCGTGGTGAACATCCACCGCGCCGCAGACCTCCTCAACAACACGGTCATCGAGCCGGGCGCGACGTTCTCGCTGAACGAAACGATCGGGCCGCGCACGGCCGAGCGCGGATTCGTCGTTGCGCCGGTGTTCTACGGCGGCGAGACCGAGGACGTCGGTGGCGGCGTGAGCCAGGTCGCAACCACGACGTTCAACGCGGTGTTCTTCGGCGGCTACGACGACGTGTACCACAAGCCACACTCGATCTACATCTCCCGCTACCCGATGGGTCGCGAGGCGACCGTCAACTACCCCACCGTCGACCTCAAGTTCCGCAACGACTCGAAGGCCGGTGTGCTCATCCGTACGTCGTACTCCTCGACTTCGATCACCGTCACGTTCTACGGCGACAAGGAAGGCAAGACCGTCACCGAGGAAGGCCGCCAGAAGCTCGCCGAGTACCCGATCGTCCCGCAATACTTCGATTGCCCCGGACCTTCCGGGCTCGACAAGACCAACGCGTGCGCCAAGCTCGGCGCGGGCGAGACGAAGCTGGCGGAGTCCGGGCACACGGGCATCGACGTCGAGTACTTCCGCGTCATCGCCCGGCCCGGCGCAGAGCCGGTGCGGCAACGCTTCTTCTGGCGCTACAAGATGTTCCCGAACAAGTACCTCGTCGGAAAGGGCGCACCGCCCACCACCGTCGCGCCGGGTGCGACCACCGTGCCCACCACGCCGGTCGCCCCCGCGCCGACCGCACCACCCGTCGCTCCACCAGCCGGGTGACCGCGCGCACCTAGCATTCGATGCGGTGATCCACGCAAAGTGCTTCCGGGAACCCGGAACCGAAGCCGAGATGGTCGCTCCCGACCAGTTGCACAAGTATCTCGACGACCAGGACTGCCTGCTCTGGGTCGATGTCAACAACCCGTCCGAGGATGACATCGCCTATCTCGCGAACGAGTTGCACATCCATCACCTGACGGCCGAAGACCTCCTCGACACCAACGAGCGCACCAAGCTCGAACGGGTCGGCGACCACTACCACGTCGCCCTGCACGCGTATCGGTTCGAGGGTGATGTACTGCGGAGTCGAGAGGTCGACGTCGTGTTCAGTGACGGCTGGTTGCTCTCGGTGCGGCACACGGAGACCGACGAGCTCACCGGCCCGATCAAAGAGGCGTTCACGCGGTTCGAACGCCAGCGCGACGAAGCGGGCTCGAACGACGAGGGCTTCCTGCTGTGGGCGATCCTCGACGTCATCGTCGACCAGTACTTCGATGTCACCACCGCGATCGACGAGCGGCTCGACCACATCGAGGACGTCGTGTTCGACGCGTCGTCACCGTCCATCCCCCGGGAGATCTTCACGCTGCGGCGTTCGATCGTGAAGTTCCGGCGCGGGGTGGGCCCGCTCCGTGAGGTGCTGGCCCAGCTCCTGCGCAAGGACGTCGAGTGTGTGGGCGACGCCGCGATCACACACCTCCAGGACGTCTACGACCACACCTTGCGTGTCCTCGACCTCACCGAATCGCAACGCGAGCTGTTGACCGGACTGCTCGAAGGGCAGCTCGCGGTGCAGTCGAACCAGATGAACCGGGTCATGAAGCTGACGTCGTCGTGGGGCGCGATCCTGATCGCCTCTACGCTCATCGCCGGCATCTACGGCATGAACTTCCGCCACATGCCCGAGCTGCACTGGATGTTCGGTTACCCGTTCGCGCTCGCGCTCATGGGTCTCGTGACGATCGTGCTGTACCGCGTGTTCAAGCGTCGGGACTGGTTGTAGAACCACGCGCCGCCGCCCGGGCCGCGGGGTTGCGCCACGCGAGCCGGCGGGTGCGCTGTGCCCGCGGCAGGTGGTGCTGTGAGATCGACCACGCCATCTCGAGCAGCGCCACGGCCACGCCTGCGATCAACAGGCCGGACACGAGCGCCGCTTCGGGCGGGATCTCCAGTGCGTAGAACTCGCGGGCCGAGGGCAGCGCCAGGATCAGCAGGAAGATACCCACCATCGATCCGAAGAGCGCGCCGCGGAACGGCGTGATCGGCCGGGCGAGGATGTTCAACACCCACAAGCCGACGACGAGGAGGACGAGCGTGGCCGTCGTCCGGGCCTCGTCGAGTGTCACATCGTCGATATTGCGCGCGACCGCGTAGGACGAGAACGTGGCCGCGGCCGCGACGAACCCGCAGGGAATCGCGAACTTCAGCACGCGTGTGATGAAGCCGGGTTGGTAGCGGCGCAGGTTCGGTGCCAATGCGAGGAAGAACGCGGGCACACCGATCGTCAGTGTGCTCACGATCGTCAGGTGTCGCGGCAGGAATGGATACGGCCAGCGCGCAAATCCGACTGCGAGCGCGAGCAGCATCGCGTACACCGTCTTGGTGACGAACAGGTTCGCGACCCGCTCGATGTTCGCGATGACGCGACGGCCTTCGGCGACGACGCCGGGCATCGTCGAGAAGCGTCCGTCGAGCAGCACGATCTGCGCGACGGCACGCGTCGCGGGCGCGCCGTTGCCCATCGCGATGCCGATGTCGGCGTCCTTCAGCGCGAGCGCATCGTTCACGCCGTCACCGGTCATCGCCACGACGTGGCTCCGGGACTGCAGCGCGCCCACGATCGCCCGCTTCTGGTGGGGCGAGACCCGGCCGAACACGCTCGAATGCTCGAGCACGTCCGCGAGCACGTCGAGGTCTTCGGGGAGCTCACGGGCATCGACGGCATCGTCAGCACCGACGAGCCCGACCGTACGCGCAACCGCTGCGACCGTGCGCGGGTTGTCACCCGAGATCACCTTGAGCGCGACACCTTGCTGCTGGAAGTACGCGAGTGTGTCGGCCGCGTCGTCACGCACCTTCTCCTTGAACAGGACGAGCGCCGCGGCCACGAGCTGGTCCGGGAGCTCCTCACCTGAAAACGGCGCGTGGGCGTGCGCGAGCAAGAGCACGCGCCGGCCTTCGGCGGCGAGCTCGTCGGCGCGCCGACGGACCGGGTCGTCGGCGGGCCGGCCGACCCACACCATCTCCGGCGCGCCGAGCACCCACGTGCCCTGCGCCGCGAACGTTGCGCCGCTCCACTTGCGGGCCGACGAGAACGGCATCGTGGCGGTGCGCTCCCAGCCCGCGGGCTCGGGGAATGCGGCCGCGAGTGCGGTCGCGGTCGCGTTGCGGTTCGGATCCGCGGCCAGCGCGCCCAACCCGTCGTGCACGGGCGCGTCGGGCCCGAGCGGCTCTACGTCGTCGTACTCGATCGTGCCCTCGGTGAGGGTGCCCGTCTTGTCGAGGCAGATCACGTCGACGCGGGCGAGCACTTCGACTGCGGGCAGCTCCTGCACGAGCACCTGCCGGCGCGCGAGCGTGACCGCCGCGATCGCGAACGCGAGACTGGTGAGTAGCACCAGCCCCTCCGGGACCATCGCGACCACACCGGCGACGACACCCGACATCGCCTCCCGCCAGCCTTCGTGCGCCCGGAACTGGCTCAGCGCCAGCAGCGCGGCGGTCGGCACGATCGCCCACGTGACGTAGCGCAGGATCAGGTTGATCCCGTCCATCAACTCGGAGCGCACCAGCGAGAACCGGCGCGCTTCGGTCGCGAGCTTGCGTGCGTACGCATCGGCACCGATTCGCGTCGCCTGGAAGCGGCCGGTTCCGGCCACGACGATGCTGCCCGACAGCACTTCGTCCTCCGGCGTCTTGGTCACCGGATCGGACTCGCCGGTCAGCAGCGACTCGTCCAACTCGAGCCCGTCGGCCGCGGTCACGATGCCGTCGGCCGCGACCTGATCGCCCGTGCGCAACCCGACCAGGTCGTCGAGGACGATCTCCTCGATCGCGATCTCGACGGTCTGACCGTCTCGCACCACGGTGGCACGCGGCGCGTTGAGGACGGCGAGCCGGTCCAGGGTGCGTTTGGCGCGGTACTCCTGGACGATCCCGATGAGCGCGTTCGCGACGAGCACCAGCCCGAAGAGCGCATCCTGGATCGGTCCGACGATCAGGATGACGACGAGCATCGACCCGAGGATGGCGTTGAAGCGGGTCAAGATGTTCGCCCGCGCGATCTCGCCGAGCGACCTGCTGGTCCGTTCGTCTGCGACGTTGACCTGACCGCGGCGGAGCCGTTCCGCGACCTCGGCCGCGGTGAGTCCGTCCGCGCCCGTCATGACGGTGGGCGCGTCGGAACGGGCCTCGGAAGTGGGCGCGGTCACGCCCGGCAGGCTACGGGAGCGGAGCATGCCGCCGATGGGACGCGACGAAGGTGGGCCGCAAGGGGGAGCGCAAGGCGACCCATGAACAGGAGCCGTCAGCGGAGCCGGACGAACTCGGCGACCGCGCGGTCGCACCCCGAGGCGGAGCGCAAGGCGACCCATGAACATGACACGCTGGCGGGATGCGAGCGTTGCAACTGATCGCGTGGGGACAGCTGCCCGAGTTCCGTGAGGTCGCGGTGCCCGAGCCCGGCCCGGGTCAGGTGCTGGTGCGCGTCGCCGGCGCGGGCGCGTGTCACTCGGACCTCCACCTCATGGAACTGCCCGAGGGCATCATCCCGTACGACCCGCCCTTCACCCTCGGGCACGAGAACACCGGCCACGTCGCCGCGCTGGGTGCCGGCGTGACCGGTTGGCACGAGGGCGACGCGGTCGCGATCTACGGACCGTGGGGCTGTGGCCGGTGCCGGGCGTGCCGGCTGTCGTTCGAGAACTACTGCGAGCACACGTCGGAGGTACGCGGCGCGGGCGGCGGCCTCGGACTCGACGGTGGGATGGCGGAGTACGTGCTCGTGCCGAGCGCGCGGCTGCTCGTCCCGCTCGGCGACCTCGACCCGGTCGAGGCCGCGCCGCTCGGCGACGCCGCGTTGACGCCGTACCACGCGATCGCGCGGTCGCGCGCCGCGCTCGTGCCCGGCACGACCGCACTCGTGATCGGCGTCGGCGGGCTCGGACACATGGCGATCCAGATCCTGCGCGCGCTGACACCCGCGCGTCGTCGCGATCGACGCGAACCCGGCGAAGGTCGAGCTGGCGCGCGAGGTCGGTGCCGACGACGCGTGGGTCGCGACCGACGATGTCGTCGCGCGAATTGCGCGCTACCACCAACGGGGCCGGCGCGGAGTTGGTCGTCGACTTCGTCGGCAACGATGCGACGCTCTCGACCGCGGCGCAGTCGGTCCGGCTCGGCGGTGACCTCACGATCGTCGGGCTGGGATTTGGGACGGTGGCCGTCAATCTCACGACCGTGCCGTTCGAAGCGTCGGTGCAGACCACCTACTGGGGGTCCTTGGTCGAGCTCACGGAGGTCCTCGCGCTCGCGGCGCGGGCCGGCTCCGCGCCCACGTCCAGCGGTTCGCACTCGATGACGCGATCACCGCGTACACCCGACTGCGCGAAGGCACCATCGCCGGGCGCGCGGTGGTGGTGCCGTAGCGATGGCGGAGTATCCCGTCGCCTGGGAAAGCGATGTCGTCCTCTCCGACGGCGGCACCGTGCGCGTGCGCCCGATCCGGCCGGACGACGAGGCCCGGCTCCTCGGCCTCTACGAACGGCTCAGCGACGAATCGCTGTACCTCCGGTTCTTCTCGCCGGTGCCCGCACCCACGGCCGCGCATCTCGAGCGGTTGACGACTGTCGACTACGACCAGCACATGGCGCTTGTCGCCCAGCTCGGCGACGACATCGTCGCGGTGGCGCGCTACGACCGCACCGGCGACGACGAAGCGGAGGTCGCGTTCTCGGTCCAGGACGATCAACAGGGTCGCGGGCTGGGCACGCTGTTGCTGGAGCACCTCGCGGTCGTGGCCCGGTCGAAGGGCATCAGTACCTTCACCGCCGACACACTCCCGAACAACGCGCGCATGCTCAACGTCTTCGCCGACGCGGGCTGGGCCGCGCAACGCAAGTTCGCGGACGGCACGGTGCGGGTGCGGTTCTCGATCGAACCGACGACGGACTCGATCGCGGCGATCGAAGCGCGCGAATCCCACGCCGAAGGCGCGTCGACGGCCCGGTTGCTCGCGCCCCGTTCCATCGCGGTCATCGGCGCGAGCCGGCGTGCGGGCACGATCGGTCACGAGCTGTTCCGCAACCTGCTGACATACGATTTCCAGGGCCCGGTGTACCCGGTGAACCCGACTTCGGCGTCGGTCGCGGGCGTGCGTGCCTATCCGAGCATCCTCGACATCCCGGACATGATCGACGTCGCGCTCGTCGTGGTCCCGGCCGATGCAGTTCCGGCCATCATCGACGATTGCGCGCAGAAGGGTGTGCACGGCGTCGTCATCATCTCGGCCGGCTTCGCGGAGGTGGGTTCGAGCGGGCGCGAAGCGGAACAGGCGATCGTCGCGACCGCCCGCCGCAACGGCATGCGCGTGATCGGCCCGAACTGCCTCGGCATCGTGAACACGGCACCAGGCGTGCAGATGAACGCGACGTTCGCGCCGGTGGTGCCCGTGCGCGGTCCGGTTGCGTTCCTCTCGCAGTCGGGCGGCCTGGGCATCGAGCTGATGAGCCGGACCGGCGAGCTCGGGATCGGGATCTCCGAGTTCGTCTCGGTCGGGAACAAGTCCGACGTCAGCGGCAACGACCTGCTCCAGCACTGGGAGACCGACCCCAACACAGACGTCATCCTGTTCTACCTCGAGTCGTTCGGGAACCCGCGCAAGTTCGCCGCGCCTGGCCCGGCGCATCGCGCGTCGGAAGGCGATCGTCGCCGTCAAGGGCGGCCGCACCCAAGCCGGGAGCCGCGCCGCGTCGTCGCACACGGCCGCGCTCGCGTCGCCCGACGTCGCGGTCGACGCGCTGTTCCGCCAGGCGGGCGTGATCCGCGTCGACACGCTGGAGCAGTTGCTCGACACCGCGCAGGTGCTCGCGCACCAACCACTCCCGCCCGGGCGCCGCGTCGCGATCATCGGCAACGCCGGCGGACCGGGAATCCTCGCCGCAGACGCGTGCGCCGGCGCCGGACTTGACGTGCCCGAGCTGACCGCAGCCACGCAATCCGCGCTGCGCGCGTTCGTCGCCGTCGACGCCTCGGTTCGCAACCCGATCGACCTCGTCGCGTCCGCGACCGCAGATCAGTACGAGCGCGCGTTGCGCGTCGTGCTCGACGACCCGGCCGTCGACGCGGTCCTCGCCATGTTCGTCCCGCCGCTCGTGACCGAAGCGGCGGACGTGGCGCACGCGATCGCACGCGCGGCCGGCACGGCCGGCGCCAAGCCGGTCGTTGCGTGCTTCCTCGGCCGCGCCGGCGTCCCGGACGCGCTGCGCGGGAGCGGGAACGCGCGCACGGTCCCCTCGTTCGCGTTCCCCGAGGCCGCCGCGCACGCGCTCGCTCGCGCCGCCGACCTCGCCGACTGGCGCCGCCGTCCGACCGGCACGCTGCCCGCGTTCCACGACGTCGACGAAGCCGCCGCCCGCCGCCTTGTCTCCGACCAACTGCGCGCCCGGGCACCCGACGCCGACGGCGTCTGGCTGGACGCCACCACGTCGGCGACGCTGCTCGGCTGCTTCGGCATCCCGACGCTCACGCCCCTGGTCGTCCACTCGGCCGACGACGCCGCGACCGCCGCGACCGGCCTCGGGTATCCGGTCGCGCTGAAGGCCGGGAGCCCCGAGCTGGTGCACAAGACCGACGTCGGCGGGGTCGCGCTGCGCCTGCCGGACGCCGCCGCGGTGCGCGCCGCGTACGCGGCGATGGCGGACCGCCTCGGCGCCGAGATGGGCGGCGGCATCGTGCAGCGGATGGCCGCGCCCGGGGTCGAGACGATCGTCGGCGTGACCCAGGATCCGTCATTCGGTCCACTCGTGCTCTTCGGCTACGGGGGCGTCGCGGCGGAGCTGCTCGCGGACCGTACGCTGCGACTCGTGCCCATGACCGATGTGGACGCCGCCGAGGTGGTCCGCTCCTTGCGCAGTTCCCCGCTCTTCTTCGGCTACCGCGGGCAGCCGGAGGTCGACGTGGCCGCGCTCGAGCACCTGCTCCTCCGGGTCGCGACCCTCGCCGACGTCGTGCCCGAGGTCAGCGAGATGGACCTGAACCCCGTGATCGTGTCCGAGCACGGGGCGGTCGCGGTCGACGTCAAGGTGCGCGTCCAACCCGCCCCGGCGCCGCTCCCCGCCGACTTCCGCCGCCTCCGGGTCTGAGGCGCAGATCGACCGACCGCAGTGGCCAACGACACCGAGACCTGCTTCCACCATCCGGATCGCGAGACCGGACGCGCGTGCACGCGCTGCGGCCGGCCCGCGTGTCCGGACTGCCTCATCCAGGCGTCCGTCGGATCGCAGTGTTTCGAGTGCGCGCGCGCCGGCGCGACGCCGCGCTCGGAACGGGCCCGACGGTGGCTGCGCGGAACGAGCGGCAACCCGTGGGTGACCCAGACGATCGTGTTCGGCACGATCATCGCCTACCTCGTCATCAGCTTGCGGGACAAGAACTTCGACGGCCGGGGCGAGACCTCGTTCGACCTCGCGGTGTTCGGCCCGGCGGTCCACGACGGCCAGGTGTACCGCCTCTTCACGAACGCGGTCGTGCACTACGGCTTCTTGCACATCGCCTTCAACATGTTCGTGCTCTACCAAGTCGGCATCTTCTTGGAGCCGGCGACCGGGCACGGAAGGTTGGCAATGCTCTACGTCGTGTCGGTGCTCGGCGGCGCCGCCGGCGCGATCCTGCTCGACCCGAACGTGTACACCGGCGGCGCGTCCGGTGGCGTGTTCGGTCTCGCGGCCGCGGCGACGCTCGCGCTGCACCGGCAAGGAGTGAAGTTCTCGCAGACGACGTGGGGACCGCTCATCGTCATCAATTTCTTCTTCGGGTTCTTCCTGTCGAACGTGTCGATCGCCGGCCACATCGGCGGCATCGTCGCCGGATTGCTCGCGACCGAATCGATGCTCCAAGCCCGCCGGTTGAACCAGCGGTGGCTCGGCTACGTCGGTGTGGTCGCAGTGGGCGTGCTCGCGATCATCGTGGCGCTGTGGGCTGCGGGGCGGTAGCCGCGGGTACGAGCGCGACCTGACCGGTGTCGTCGTCCTCGACGAACCGGTAGCCGCACTGCTGCGCGAGCGTCGCCCGGCCTTCCCACGGCCCCGCGGCCAGGATCTCGTCGCCGGGCTCGAGCACGGTGCGACCTCGAGGCCGGTACAAGTACCGACCACCGCGGCGGATCGCGAGGAGATGGAACCCGGTGTCTTCACCCAACCGGTGGCGTCCGGCCTGCGCACCGTCGAGCGCGGAACCCGCCGCGATCGGGAAGCGCACGACAACGTCGTCGGTCTCGCCGAGCGCGACCGCGAGCACGGGATGCATCTCTTCGTTCTGCTCGACCAGCCACACGAGCTGCTGCGCCGCGTCGCCGATCTCCTCCGACGCACCACCGAGGTGGAGCAGACCAC
>CAVUFH010000002.1:0-760000 GCA_963740835.1 uncultured Actinomycetes bacterium
TCGCCGCACGCTCGCGTCGAGGGCAGCGACTTCACCAACGTCGGCGACATCTTCTCCACCGACCGCAACCCCGAACGCAAGAAGGCATTCGACATCCGATCGGTGATGCGCGCCGTTACTGACCAGGACCACCCGCCGCTCGAGCGGTGGGGCGTGTGGCAAGACGCCGACACCGCGGTCGTGTGGGATGCCCACATCGGTGGCATCCCGGCGTGCCTCCTGGGATTCGAGTCGCAGCCGGTGACCAGAGAAGGCATGGTGCCGGGGGACGGTCCGTCGGTGTGGACCTCGGGAACCCTGTTCCCGCAGTCGTCGAAGAAGGTGGCCCGAGCCATCAACGCCGCGAGCGGCAACCGACCGGTCGTCGTGCTCGGCAACCTGTCCGGCTTCGACGGCTCTCCCGAATCGATGCGGCGACGGCAACTCGAGTTCGGCGCCGAGATCGGGCGGGCGGTCACGAACTTCGACGGGCCCATCGTGTTCGTCGTCATCTCCCGGTACCACGGCGGCGCGTTCGTCGTGTTCTCGAAGCGGCTCACCGAGCACCTCGAGGTCGTGGCCGTGGAGGGCTCCTACGCGTCCGTGATCGGCGGCGCCCCGGCTGCCGCCGTCGTGTTCGCCCGTGAGGTCGACGCCCGCACCAACGCCGACCGGAGGGTGGTCGCGGCGGCCGAGCGGATGGCTGGGATCGAGGGCCGCGACCAGGCGCAGCAGCAGGCGGCGCGCGAGCAGCAGGCGCTCACCGACGCGGTGCGATCGGAAAAGCTGGGCGAGGTCGCCGAGGAGTTCGACCGGGTCCACAGCATCCAGCGGGCGCTGGAGGTCGGCTCGGTCGACCGCATCATCACGGCCAAGGGCCTGCGCCCCTATCTGGTCGACGCGCTCGAACGCGGCATGGCCGGGACGGCCCGACAACGCGGCGACACGGACTGAGGTTCACTGCTTCGGGAGCCACGAGTGGGAGGGAACGGCCGCGGCGAGGCGGGGCGGTTCCTCCATCGTGGTGGGAGGCGAGGTGTCGGCATCGGTGACGACGGTGAGCAGGAAGTCGCCGTAGCGACGCCACCAACCCGGGAACCTCGTCCCCTCCTCGGCGCGGACGGCCAGGCGCGCCCATCGCCGATCACCGTCCATCTCGAGGACGTCGACCTCGACCGAGCGCGTGTCGTGTCGAAGACCGGTCTCGAGCACCTTGAGCGCGCTCTCCTTCGCCGACCACACCAGGTTTGCAACGAGATCGCGGGGACGCCCAGTGACGTGCGAAGAACGAGGCCGCGCTCGGCCGGCGTGAACCAGTCGCGCACGAATGCCTCGGTACGCGCCTCGACCAGCTCGAGGTCGGTGCCCACCGCCAGGCCGTGCGGTGCCACCGCGGAGACCGCCCAGTCGGCGCGGTCGGTCATGGAAACCGAGAGCGACGCCCGCGTCTCCCGCCACGAACGCGATCGGAGCCCCGGTGGAGGCGCGCCGGATCTCGATCGAGGCGAGGGTGGCGGCGCCCGCGTCCAGGTCGAGCGCGCGGACAACGGCGTGCTTGGCGGTCCATCGCGCCAAGCGCGTCTCGGTGCGTCGCTTCGGGAAGCGCAGCGTCGACAGTCGCGCGGACTCAGATGGCGAGAGCCAGTCGGCGGAGTCGGGCACCTCGTGCATACCGTGGGCCAACCATCGCACGCTCTCCACGCCCCATCCTCCCCTGCCCGCATCAGGGCCTGCCACGCGAATCGTCCGACCGACGTTTCTGTGACCATCGGCCCTGGGCGGCGCCCGGCCCTTCATGGCCGAATGGAGACGAGGCGCAGGAAGGGAGACCACCATGTTCCAGCGCACCAGCCACCACCGTGGTACGAGGGACAGCGAGCGCCCCGGCGCGCCGTGGCGGCTCCTCGTCGAGAGTCGCGACCCCGCGCTTGCGATCGCCGACTTCACCGTGTTCCGCCAGGCCGGCTTCGAAATCACGCTGTGTCAGGGGCCGCTCATGGACGTGAGCGAGTGCCCGCTCGTCCAGGGCGAACCGTGCCCGCTCGCGACGGAGGCAGACGTCGTGCTGTTCGATCTCGGCGAGGACCGAGAGGATCAGGCCCAACGCCGGAACGTGCTCGGCGCCATGCGGGCGTTCCGGCCCGGCCTCCCGATCGTGGTGCGGTCCGCGACTCCGCCGCCCCCCGAGGCGGACGCATTCACGATCCGACCCACCACCTCGGTCGCCGGCCAGGTGGATGCGTGTTGCCGAGCCGTCGCGAAGGGCGCCCGCGCCGTGTGGTAGCGGCATGCAGTTCGCTTGCGTCGACGGCAACGACGTCGCCGAGGGGCGAGTACGCCGACGACTGGGCGGCGGCGACTGAGAGCGAAAGGACGGCCCGTGGACGCGATGACGTTCGATCAACCCGAAACGGTTCTGCTGCCGGACGGAGCCGCCCTTGATCTCGTGGCCATGCGGCCGGCGGACGCCGAGCGGCTCGTGCGGTTTCACCACACGCTCTCGTCCGATACCCAATACCTGCGGTTCTTCTCGTTCCACCCTGAACTCAGCGTGGACGAGCTCTACCGGTTCACGCACGTCGACCACCGCGATCGAGAAGCGGTCGTTGCGGTCGTCGCAGGAGAGATCGTGGGCGTCGCCAGGTTCGATCGCGCCGAGGGAGGAGCGGACGCGGAGGTTGCATTCATCGTCGCCGACAGCTGGCAGGGCCGCGGTCTCGGCACGCTCCTCTTCGAGCACCTCGCCTGCCGCGCCCGCCGCGTCGGCATCCACCGTTTCATCGCACAAACGCTCCATCAGAACGCGCGGATGCTGGCCGTCTTCCGCCACACGGGCCGGCCCGTGACCGAGCGGAGGGAAGCGGAGATCGTCCACCTAGCGATCGATCTGACACCAACCGGGGATGGATCCTGACACGTCGAGTTCCGGGCGCAATCTCGTGATCACCATCTGGCGGGATTCGACGAGCTCGTGAAGGAGCGCGCGAGCGCGACGAGCTGAGCGATTCGTGGCCTGGCGCTACTCAGTCGCGACCGTGCCCGCGGCGAGCGCGAGCACCGCTTGCGCGCCGGCGAGGCGCGCGACCGGGACGCGGAACGGTGAGCACGAGACGTAGTCGAGCCCGAGATCGGCGAACAGCGCGATCGAGGCGGGGTCGCCGCCGTGCTCCCCGCAGACGCCCATTTTCAGATCCGGCTTCACCGTCCGTGCGCGCTCGACGCATGTGCGCATGAGGTCGCCAACGCCGCGGTAGTCGATCGTCTCGAACGGGTTGCGCGGGAGCAGCCCTTCCTCGAGGTAGCGAGCCATCAGGCGACCTTCGACGTCGTCGCGGCTGAACCCGAACGCCATCTGCGTGAGGTCGTTGGTGCCGAACGAGAAGAAGTCCGCGACCTCGGCGATGTCGTCGCCCCGCACTGCCGCGGGGGGTGTCTCGATCATCGTGCCGATTTTCACGTCGATCGGGCGTTTCGACGCGGCGAGCACGTGCTCCACCTCTTCTTCGACCCAGCGGCGCACGAGCGCAAGTTCCGCCTTCGTGACAACGAGCGGGATCATGATCTCAACGACCGGTGTGCCGCCGGCGTCGGCGCGCAGCTGCGCGGCCTGGAGCAACGCGTGGACCTGCATCTTGTAAAGGCCGGCCTTCATGATCCCGAGCCGCACGCCCCGCGTCCCGAGCATCGGATTGTGCTCTTGCCACGATCGGGCGGCGGTGAACAGCTTGCGCGACATCTCGTCGAGCTCGCCGCGAGCCTCGCGGGCGATCATATCCTCGATGTCCGGGAGGAACTCGTGCAGTGGGGGATCGAGCAGTCGAACCGTCACCGGCAAGCCGTCCATCACCGCGAGGATCTCGACGAAGTCGCTGCGCTGCAGCTCGAGAAGTTCCGCGAGCGCGTCGGCTTCTTTCTCGGCCGTGTCGGCGAGGATCATGCGTTGCACTGCCGGCAGTCGTTCGCCGAGGAACATGTGCTCAGTGCGGCACAGGCCGATGCCCTCCGCGCCGTACTCGCGCGTACGGGTGGCGTCGGGCGCGTTGTCGGCGTTGGCGCGTACGCCGAGCCGTGCCCCGCGGATCTCGTCGGCCCAACCGAGGACGACGGCGAGCTCGGATGGCGGCTCGGCCTCCGTGAGTGCCAGCTCGCCGAGCAGCACCTCACCGGCGGTGCCGTCGATGGAGATCCATTCCCCCTCTCGCACCAGGATACCGTCGGCGACGAAATGGCGCGGGTCGATGTCGATGTCGGCGGCGCCGACGACGGCCGGAATACCCCATCCCCGGGCGACGACCGCGGCGTGACTCACGAGCCCGCCCCGACTCGTCAACACCGCTTCCGCCGCTTGCATGCCGTGGACGTCATCGGGTGACGTTTCGGTGCGAACGAGGATCGCGCGCTCGCCGCGCACCGTCGCGGCGACGACCGCGTCGGCGTCGAAGTAGACGCGGCCGACACCGGCCCCCGGCGACGCGGCGAGGCCCCGCGTGATCACGACTCGATCGCCGCGCTCGAACTGCGGGTGCAGGAGATGATCCAGATGCGCGGGCGTGACGCGGATGACGGCTTCCTCGTGCGTCAGGGAGATCTCGGGGTCGGTTGTCATGTCGACTGCCATGCGCAGCGCCGCTCGTCCGGTCCGCTTGCCGACGCGCGTCTGCAGCATCCACAACGTTCCTTGCTCGATCGTGAACTCGGTGTCGAGCATGTCGCGGTAGTGGCGTTCGAGGCGCGCGAAGATGTCCATCAGCTCGCCGTAGACGACAGGGAATCGATCGGCAAGCGCGGCGAGCGGCAACGTCGCGCGGATGCCGGCAACGACGTCTTCCCCTTGCGCGTTGACGAGGAAGTCGCCGTACGCGCTCTTGGCGCCGGTTGCGGGATCGCGCGTGAACCCGACACCGGTGCCCGAGTTCTCGTCACGGTTCCCGAATACCATCGCCTGCACGTTCACCGCGGTCCCGAGATCGTGCGGAATGTGCTCGCGATTGCGGTACGCGACCGCCCGGGTGCCGGTCCACGACGTGAACACCGCGCCGATCCGCAAGCCGCACCTGCTCTGCGGGATCCTGCGGGAACGGCCGCCCGGTGGCGGCGGCAACGAGACGCTGGGACGTGTTCGTGAGATAACGAAGCAGCTCGGCCGGGATCTCGGCGTCGGACGAAACGCCGGCGAGGTTGCGCGCGGCGTCGAGCAGCTCGTCGAAGCGTCGCGCGTCAAGACCGAGGACAATGCGCGCGAACATCGCGATGAAGCGACGGTAAGAGTCGTACGCGAAACGCTGGTCGCCGGTCTGCTTGGCGAGACCCTCGACCGAGTCATCGTTCAAGCCGAGGTTGAGAACCGTGTCCATCATGCCCGGCATCGACAGCGCGGCGCCGGACCGAACGCTGACCAGCAGCGGATCGCTCGGGCTGCCGAGCTGCCGTCCGAACTTCGTCTCGAGCCGGTCGAGATGCTCGGCAATCTCGTCGGCGAGACCGCTCGGCCACGCGCCGATGGAGAGGTACGCGCGACATGCCTCGGTCGTGATCGTGAAGCCGGGTGGGACAGGCAGGCCCAGGACCGATGTCATCTCGGCGAGGTCAGCGCCCTTGCCGCCGAGCAGGTGCCTGAGCTCGGTTGGTGCGCCTTCGTGAGCGTGATCAAACGCGTAGACGAGCGACATGGGACCTCCCTGAGTGCGCGGGCCCAGCTTTGTTGTGCTCAGCGCTAAAGGCGGCCCTCCGACACGGCGTCAGCTTGCACCATTGTGATGTTCCCCGCGTTTCGTGGAGTTGAGGTCCGGAAGAGCGGGGCAACTCCACGAACAGCGCGATGGACTGAGGATCGCCACCATGTTCGCCACATACGCCCATCTTCAGGTCGGGCACGAACGCTGGCGCATCGCATGAGGGACCTTGGGGCGAGTGGGCGTGGTCCGAGTTCCAGCGCAACGATCCGGAGAAGATGGTCGAGGCGGCGCAAGCCCTCGGGCGCTACACATCGCACGGCTGGATCACTGAAGTGAACGTCCCCACCGCCGTCGTCGTCGCCACGCACGACCGGCTGGTGCCGGCCCGGCGCCAAGCAAGCTCGCCGCATCGGTGCCCGGTGCCACTGTGCACGAGGTAGAAGGCGACCACGCCGTCGCAGTGCGGGAACCGTCCGTTTTCGTGCGCGTACTGGTGGACGCCTGCCTCGATGTCATTGGCCGGGTGGGTGTCGGAGCGGGTGTGTGATCCCAGTGTGCACGACGAGCGCGACCACTGCAGACTTGGCGACACGAGCACCCTCTCCCTCCCGCCACCGGCTCGGTAGGACTGACAAGTCGAGGAGGCGTCGCCTTGGTCTACGCCCACTTCGAACGACTTTCTGCCATGGATTTGAGCTTCCTGGCGATGGAGGACGGCCGGGCGCACATGCACATCGGCTCCGTGTCCATCTACGACGCGGAGCCGTTGCGGGGTCGCGACGGCGCCGTCGACTTCGAGCGCGTCCTGTCCTTCACCGAGGCGCAGCTCCACAAGTTCCCACGACTGCGCCAGCGGCTCGAGTGGGTCCCTGGCTTCGCCCACCCGGGGTGGGTGGACGATGAGCGCTTCAACGTGCGCTTCCACGTGCGACACACCGCGCTCCCGCCGCCGGGGGACATCCGGCAGCTGAAGCGGCTGGCCGGCCGGGTCCTGTCCCAAGAGTTCGATCGGGCGAAGCCGCTGTGGGAGTACTGGTTCGTCGACAGCGTCGTCGAAAACCGGTTCGCGGTGATCTCGAAGATGCACCACTGCATGGCCGACGGGATCTCCGGAGTCACCATCGGCAACCTGCTCGTCGGGCCCGACCCCGACTACGAACCTGCGCCCCGCCCGGAGTGGGTCGCGCGGCCGGCGCCGAGCGGGACCAAGCTCGTCGTCGACGAACTGCGGCACCGGATCACCGCACCGATCCGGCTGCTGCGCGTGGAGCGATCATTTACCAGCCGGCGCGGGTCCACGGCGCCGACCAGGAGGGCGTTTGCCGGATTGCTCGGGAACGCGTTCCACGGTGCGTCACCTACGCCCCTCAACGTCGAGGTCGGCCCACACCGACGGTTCGACTGGACGCGGTTCCCTTTCGACGAGGTGCGCCGCATCGGCAAATGCGCGGGTGGCACCGTGAACGACGTGGTGTTGGCAATCGCCGCGGGCGCGCTTCGCAACTTCTTGCGCCAGCGCGGTGTGCTGGTTGACGACGTGGACTTCCGCGCGGTCGTGCCCGTCAATGTCCGCGCCGAAGGCGAGCGCTCGGCGCTGGGCAATCGGGTCTCCGAGCTGATCGCCCGCCTTCCGCTGGCGGAGGCGGACCCCTGGAAGCGGCTGCTCGCCGTCGTCGACATGACACACGAGCTCAAGGCCTCCGGGCAGTCCGGCGCGGGCGCCCTGCTTGGCCAGGCGGTCGACCTGCTGCCCACGCAGCTGCTGACCCCGCTGTTCCGGCTGGCGTCACGCAGCTCCGTGGCCAACCTCATTCTGACCAACGTCCCCGGCCCGCGTGTACCCGTTTACCTCCTAGGCGCCCGCCAACTCGAGACGTATCCAGTGGTGCCGTTGCTGGGCCATCAGGCCCTGGGGATCGCGCTGATGAGCTACGACGATGGCCTCTTTTGGGGATTTAACGCCGACTGGGACGCCGTCCCTGACCTGCACGACCTGGTCGAGCACGTCGAGACCGGCTTCGCCGAGCTCCGCGCCGTCACGACTCCGACGGAGACGCGGACCGCGCCGGAGCCCGGCGCCTGAGTTGCGCCCGGGCCGGCCCGGAGAGGTCGCTGAGGACGACCGCGGTCGCGTGCCCGAGCCGCGCCGCCGCGGTCCCCGGTTCGGAGGCGCGGTACAGGCGGTCGTGCGCGTCGTCTCGGTCGACGACGACGGCATGGTCCACTTCGAACGCCTCGCCGACGACCACCCTGACGCCCGCGGGGTGCTCGCCTCCGCTGGAGACGACTGAAGCGGGCCGCGCTCCGGCACCGCGCGACTGCCGGTCGATCGGGGTTGGACACAGCCGCTCCCGAGGGGGCAATCGGCGCTACCCAGCCGCGCCCGTGATGCGACGTTCGGTGACACCCTTCTGCATCTTCGCTGTCGGCGCGCGTTTAGGAGACGTCGTGCGCGGTCTCGAATCCCGGTTTCACTCGACGTCGACTTGGGACGACCACAAGTCGAAGCATTGCAGCGCACGCTCGAACAGCCACACCTCGTCGGGGATCAGCGCGGTGCCTGCTGTCGCCAGACCTTTCACCTCGTTGAGGGTGAACCATCGCGCCTCGCATCCGGCCATGTCGTCACCGGGTATGACCTCGCCGCCTCTATATGAGGCCACGAAGAACGTCGAGATCATGTGCGGAATGAGGTGGTCGTACCGCCACGTCAATGCGTGCACCGTTCCGAGCACTTGCAGCTGTACAGCAGGCCCCGCCTCCTCGGCGACTTCCCTCGTCACGCCATCGATCAATGTCTCGCCGGCTTCGAGGCCTCCATTGACGATCTCCCAACCCTCGCGCCCCCGCTTTGCCGGCGAGCTCAGAAGCAGGATCCGTCTCGTCGACGGGTCGATGATGAAGACGAGGACTGCGGCCGCGAAGCCGGCGAACCGACGGCCGTTGGCTGCGACCAGCTCCGGCTGCGACCACTCTGCAGTCATTATCCCTCCCGGCGAACGGTGACGCGTCCCGTGCAGGCTCATTTCGGCGTCTTGCTATCCATGCTCGCCGCGACGCACACCGTCCTCGACACCTCAACAGACTGGCCGACGCCGACCGCCGCTGTCGCAAGCCCGACCGATCTTCACACCTGCCGCCCTCGACGCCATGACCCCTGAACCGCGCCGCACACACGGCCGTGCACGTGTCACCGAAGGGCCGTGAGCGGACGGCGCCCCATAGCTCCGATCCATACGTGCCGCGGACTCGCGTAAGTCGGCCTCGCTTCGGTGAATGTCCGAGTGAGGACCGATCCTGGCGTCGAGCCTGGACACCGTGTCGCGTCGTGGGCACCGCCGTTTAGGGCACGTGGAGGGCACGGCGGCTGATCGGCGTTCGCTCGCGGATCCTTGTGCAGTGCTGCACGACCGTCGCTGACCAGGCCGACTGTGCGAGAGCGGGTGACGAGGATCGAACTCGCATAGCCAGCTTGGAAGGCTGGAGCTCTGCCATTGAGCTACACCCGCGGTGCAACTCGCGAAGTTACCGGTTCACCGCCGCGCCGAGCGGGAAGATCAGTGGTCTGGCTGTGCGACGAGGAGGTCTCGATGAAGCCGAGCGATCTGTTGGACCAAGTCCGCGACACGCTCACGGTGAAGCGCGTGTTCGGCGAACCGTACGAGCACGACGGGGTCACGATCGTGCCGGTCGCAACCGTCATGGGGGGTGGTGGCGGCGGCTCCGGTGACGAAGGGCCGGAGCGCAGCGGCGAGGGCGCAGGCTACGGGCTCGTCGCCAAGCCCGCGGGCATCTACGTGCTCAAGGGCGACGACGTGCGCTGGCAACCTGCTGTCGACGTCAACCGCATCGTCATGGGCGGTCAGATCGTCGGCATCGTGTTCCTGCTCGTCCTCCGGAGCATCTTCAAGTCGCGGCGTTGACATACGGCGACACGCATCAGCGGTCGAGACTGGCCGCGATGCCGTCGAGGAGATGGTCGAGCCCGCGCTCGAAGCGCCCGGGATCACGGAAGAAGCGATCGATCGCCGTCCAGGTCTCCTTCGATGCCGTGTTGCTCGGTCGAGCGCGGCGAGTTGCGGGTAGTCGCCGGTCTCGATGAGCTCGTTCACGTAGCCGACCATGTTGTCGTCGAACGGATCGCCTTCGCTCTGCACGTTGTTGCGCTCGTGGAGGCAGAACCCGAACACGTACGCGTCGACCGCGCCGACGATGTCGAGCTTCTCCTGCAAGCGTGATCGGCAATGGTGCGACCGCTTGCAATGATTGATCGAAGTGGCGGACGCTGTTCGGACCGAGCGGCGGGTCGTCGGTGATGTCGAGGATCCACGGATGGCGCAACAGCGCGGCGCGACTGCGTTCGGCGATCGTCGTCAGCGCTTGACGCCAATCGGTCGGGGAACTCCTCGTCGACCGGAACGACGATCTCGCCCATGACCTGCGTCGACGACGAGTGACAGCAGCTCGTCCTTCGTGCGGACGTAGTGGTAGAGCGTCATCGTTCCCGACGTCGAGATCGGCTCGCGATGCGTCGCATCGACACCGCGTCGAAGCCTTCGGCGTCCGCGATCGCGGATCGCAGTATCCGCGAGGTCCTCGCGCGTGAAGCGCGGCTTGCGCGTGCGCCGGCGTCTTGCGCATCCACACGTCGAGCGCGGCGAGTTGCTCCGAGCGATCTGTCCGAGCGGTCTCGGCCTTCTCCGCGAGCTTCGTCGCGGCCTGTTGGTGCCGGTCGGCGACCTGTTCGAGCTTGGCCGCCTTCTTCGTCATCCGCTCGCGCGACCCGGTGAGCGCCGGTCCGTCCGGATCCCGCTGCCGCCGCCCGCTGTGACGCCTGTCACTTGCCATTCGTACAGTGTACCGCTAGTTTGGCTCGTACTATGTACTACGACAACGTACGCCATACGAAGAACTCGGCGATGGCGCCGGTGGCGGTCCCGGACGGGGCCGACGGGCCGCGAGGTGCCGGCGTCACGGCAGCCGGGCTCGGCAAGCAGTTCGGCGACCTCTGGGCCCTCCGGGACCTCACGCTCGACGTCGCACCCGGCACCGTACTGGGCCTCCTCGGCCACAACGGCGCGGGCAAGACCACCGCGATCCGCATCCTCACCACGCTGTCGGACGCCGAGCGACGGGCTCGGCTCGCGTCGCCGGCTACGACGTCGTCGAGGACGCCGAAGCGGTGCGGCAGCGCATCGGCGTCGCCGAGCAACAGGCCAGCGTCGACGGGTTGCTCAGTGCCCGGAAGAACCTCGTCATGGTCGGCCGGCTCCAGCACCTGTCGAAGCGGGACGCCGAGCGGCGCGCCGACGAGTTGCTCGAAACGTTCGACCTCACCGACACCGCGTCGCGTCTGGTGAAGACGTTCTCCGGTGGCATGCGGCGCCGGCTCGACCTCGCCGCGAGCCTCGTCGCCGCGCCGCGCGTGCTGTTCCTCGACGAGCCGACCACGGGCCTCGACCCGCGCAGCCGCGGCGATCTCTGGGAGATGCTGCGCGCGCTCGTCCGCAACGGCACCACGGTCGTGCTGACGACGCAGTACCTCGAAGAGGCCGATCAACTCGCGGACGAGATCATCGTCCTCGACCACGGCCGCACGGTCGCGCATGGCAGTCCGGACGAACTGAAGTCGAGCATCGGCACCGATCGCATCGACGTCTCGGTGCGTTCCCTGGCCGACATGCACGCGGTCGGCGACGCGACCCGGCAGTTCGCGTCGAACGCGACGTCTTACGACGACGACCGCCTCATCGCCACGATCTCCGTGGTGGAGGGCACCCGCCTGATGGAAGTGATGCGCGCGCTCGACGCGGCCGGCATCGATGCCATCGACCTCAACACGCGCCGGGCGACGCTCGACGACGTCTTCCTCACCCTCACCGGCGCGAAGCGCGAGATCGAAGAGGTAGCTGCATGACGACCACGACCACCGCGCCGAATGTCGCCGCGGCGGCGGCCCCGGCCGAGATCACCCGTGTCGAGCGGAGCCAGATCGCGACGTTCTGGAGCGACGCGTTCGTGTTCGCACGGCGCAACCTCGAACACATTCGCCAGATCCCCGAGAAACTGCTCGACGTCACGATCCAGCCCCTCATGTTCGTGCTGCTGTTCGCGTACGTGTTCGGCGGCGCGATCGCGGTGCAGGGCGGCAACTACCGCGAATACATCATCGGCGGGATCCTCGTGCAGTCGTTGGCGTTCGGCCTCACCGGCCCCGCAACCGCGATCACGACCGATCTCAGCGAAGGGGTCATCGACCGCTTCCGCTCACTGCCGGCGACGCGGATGGCGTATCTCGTCGGCCACTACCTCGCCGAGCTCGCGGGCATGGTGCTGTCGATCGTCATCCTGCTCACCGCGGGTGCGATCGTCGGCTGGCGCGTGCACAGCGACTTCCTTCACGTCGCGACCGCACTCCTCCTGCTGCTTACATTCGCCTCCGCGATGATCTGGATCGGTACGTATATCGGCCTGCGCGTGCGTTCGGCCGACGCGGTCATGGGCATCGGCTTCACGCTCGTGTTCCCGCTGACGTTCATCAGCAACGCGTTCGTCCCGATCAACACACTGCCCACGGTGTTGCAGTGGTTCGCGACGTGGAACCCGGTGAGCGCGATGGTCGCGGCGACTCGGGAGCTGTTCGGCAACCCGACGACGCCGGTCACCAAGCACGGCTGGCCGATCGATCATCCCGTCGCGGCCGCGTTCATCTACTGCGGCCTGATCCTGCTCGTTGCGGTCCGCGCGTCCGTGCGCAGGTATCGCGCCCGCACCAGCGACTGACGCCGGGCGCCGACGGGGCGACGGCTCAGATCGTCAGGACGATCTTCCCGAACACGTCGCCGTGGTCGAGCTGTTCGAGCGCGGCGCGTGCTTCGTCCAACGGATAGGTCGCATCGATCAACGGCGTGACGCCGGTGGTCTCGCACAGCTGCGCGAGGCGGACGAGCTCGTCGCGGGTGCCCATCGTCGAACCGACGATCCGGAGCTGCAGGAAGAAGATGCGGCGCAGGTCCTCGGTCGGCTCGGCACCCGCGGTCGCGCCCGCCACGACGAGGACGCCGCCCGGCCGCAACGCCTTGAGTGAGTGGTTCCACGTCGGCGCGCCGACCGTCTCCATGACCGCGTCGACGCGCTCGGGAAGCCGAGCGCCGGTCTCGAACACCGCGTGCGCGCCGAGGTCGAGCGCACGCGCCCGCTTCTCCTCACTGCGGCTGGTCACCCATACGCGGTAGCCGGCCGCGGCGCCGAGCGTGATGAGCGCCGTCGCGACACCACCACCCGCACCCTGCACGAGCACCGTGCTCCCCGGCGCCGCGCCCGAGTTGGTGAACAGCATCCGGTACGCGGTGAGCCAGGCCGTGGGCAGGCACGCGGCGGCTTCGAACGACAGTGACGCCGGCTTCGGGACGAGGTTGCGCCGAGGCACGATGACGTGCTCGGCGCAGGTCCCGTCGTGGATCTCGGAGAGCAGCGACCGATTCGGGTCGAGCGTCTCGTCCCCGCGCCAGTCGTCGCCGGACAACACCGCGTGCACGATCACCTCGTTGCCGTCGGTGTCGGTTCCCGCCGCGTCGCAGCCGAGCACCATCGGCAACTGCTCTTCCTTGATCCCGACGCCGCGCAGTGTCCATATGTCGTGCTGATTCAATGCGGCCGCACGCACCGCGACCTTCACCCATCCCGCGGGCGGCGTCGGATCCGCGTGCTGACCGACGACGAGGCCGTTGAGGGGGTGCTCGGGATCGAACTTCGCGGCCATTGCAGCGAGCATGCGTTGCGTCTCCTCGTGGTGGTCGTCGGTTCCGAAGCGGGCTGCGATGATCGTCGCAACGTCAGCGGGGGACGGCATCGCCGCGATGTCGGCTGCGACCCCGACGCGCGTTCTCGATGTAGGTGCCATCGCTCAGCAACGTCGATATCGCCGCCGCGACGCGATCGCGATCGGTGTCCTGCGGTGAAAGCTCGAGAGATGCACCCGATGCCGCGCCGGCGGTCGCATTTGTTGAACTGGTCGGCGGCTTGCGGCTGATCTCACCGAAGAGGCGCGGGAACATGTGCGCGGGCAGTTCCTGCGGTTGCAAGGTCACCCTTTCGGGATAGCGGATCCGGTAGGTCGTATGGCGCTCGACACCGGTCGCCCATCGGACCTCGTGACCCTGCCGCACGAACGCCTGCGCGAGCGGCACGAGCGGGATCACGTGTCCGAGCCCGGGCGTGCTCGTGACGAGGATCTTCATGGCGGCGCGTCAGAGGTCGTGTTCGAACTCGTGCACCCGTTCGAGGAAGCGGTGCGGTTCGACCAGATGCGGAAAGTGCCCGTTGCCGTCCCAGAGCTCGAAGGTCGAAGTCGGAATCGTCTTCGCGAGCCACTCGCGGTACTCGGCACCGGGATCGGATCCGTGGAGCGCGAGATAGGGCATGTCGATGCCGCCCGCAGTGCTGTCGATCAATTCTGCGAGCGCGGCGATGTCGCTCCTGAGGATCATGTCCCACACGCCGAGCACCACTTCTTGCTCGGGTGAAGCGAACTCCCCGATCCGCGCGCGCTCCTCGATCGACAGCGCGCCATAGAGACCCTCGAACATGCCGTCGATCACCGCGTGGAAGCTCGCGTCGTCGCCCCGCAGCATCGGTTCGAACTCCGTGAGGACAGCCTTGAAGCCGGTGAGGTCGAGCGCTTGATCGACGTTGATCACACCTCGCGGTGAATACGCACTCGCGTAGATGCTGACGACTGCGCCGCCGAGCGAGTGCCCGATCATCAGCGGTGTGGGCGCGCCGACGGCCTCGATCACCGCATGGACATCCCCGGCCATCGTCAGCGCATCGTACGGCGGGCGGCGTTCGGATGCGCCGTGGCCGCGCAGATCGACCGCGACCACCTGGAAGTCGAGCGCGAGCTCGGGGATCAGCGGATCCCACGAGTGGTGTGACTCGGTGATGCCGTGCACGAGCACGACGACCGGGCCCGCGCCCGTGGCCTCGTACGAAATCGTCGCACCGTCGGGTGCACTGACGCTCGGCACGGGCGAACGCTACCGCCGCTCGCCGGCGTGCGATCCGCGTCGACCGGTGGGAACCGAGTCGCCCTGAGGGGATGGCGTTCGAACCCGCTGCAGGACCATGACGGTCCCACCCAGGACGTTCCCGGTGTAGCGAGCGTGCCGGTTGAGCGACGCGCGGCGGATCAAGGCAAGCGATACGTATGGAGACCGTCACTGCCGGCGACGTGCACCATGCCATTCACGACGACGGGTGGGTCGAACGTTCCACCCAGTGACGTACCGACAGGCTGGAACCACAGCGGAGTGCAGACCTTCGGCGTGCCGGCACAATTCCGCGTACCGGCCGCGTCGAACGCGTGGATCCGCAGCTGGGCGGGGTCCTCGAGCCCGTGCGTCGTCAGGTAGACGACTCCGTTCGCGACAGTCGGTGGTCCGGCTCCCTCGTGGCCGGTGAGCGAGTAGGTCCATAGGGGCTCGCACACCTTCGGCGATCCCGAGCATCCCGTCACGCCGGCCGCGTCGTAGACGCGGATGGTCGTGTCGAGGATTCCGGTCGTGTACACGAAGCCGTTCGCGACGGAGAGACCGAACGCCCACGGCTGGTCGTACGTGAACAATGGGCTGCACACCCGCGGATCGCCGGAAGGCGCCGCGGTGCAACCATTCACGCCCGCCGCGTCGAAGACATAGACGCTGTTGTTCCAAGTCACGTAGACACGGCCGCCTGCCACCGTGGGTCGCTGATCGGAGGACCCGAGCTGGTCTCGCGCGGGATTGAGGTCCGCCATCCACTCAGGTCCTGGCACTGGACCGGGGACGCCACCTTCAACGGGGATCGCATTGACGATCCCTTGTTCGCTCGACACGAAAATGCGTCCGCTGCCAACAGCCGGTTCGGTGAGGTGCAGCGCCTCACCCTGCAGCGTGCTCGGGAGTTGCAGGAGCCACCGAAAGCGGCACACGGCGGGCGGGCCGGGTTGGGGACAGACGGTGGGGTTCGTGTCGTACGCCTGTACGACGCCCAGGTCGGTCGCCACGAACACGCTGTCGCCGGAGACGGCGGGCGAACCGGCGATCGTGCCGCCCACCGAGCTGATCCATATCGGAGTGCAGGTTGCCGGCATCGTGTTCGAACAGCCGGTCTGCCCATCGGCGTCGTATGCGTAGAGCGTGTGGGTGTTGGAGACGAACACTGAGTCCGTTCCCGCGGCAGGCTTCGAGGCCTCGAAGCCGGGCGTCGCGGTCCACCGAGGCGTGCCATCGGCGGCGTCGTAGGCGAGTAGCCCGTATCGCACGCGTGCGATGAGGGAGCCATGGGAGACGATCGGAGAGTCGGCGCTCGGGAAGAAGGCGGGCTTTGGTTGGAACCAGGCCTCCTGCAACGTCCCCACGTTGGCGACGCCTATGTCGCGCTCGAACGGATTGAAGCCGGTACGGGCGGCGTCGAACCCGCCCATCGGCCAATCGCAACCAGCCGCGAGCAGCACAAGCAGCGCAAGGACCGCACACCATGACCGAGGCGTCGCTTCGCCTCCTTCGCCACACGGCGTCGTGCCGCGACCACGAAGCCAACGTCAAAATTTACTTGTTGACCGCGTCGCCGGCAACAGACTGTCAGTGCAGCCGGCGGTCGCTTCGCGTCTGGTGCGAAGACGAAAAGACGAAGGCTGTCGGCAGCACGCTGTTCGAACAGACGATGTCTTCACGCCGGTAGTCCGCAGCGGGTTGCGGCGAGCCGATTCGATGCTCGGCGACGTCGGCCGACTTGCCGTGCTGACGATGCTCGGGTTCGTGCTGGCGCTGAGTCCCCGATCTGTCTGCAGCTCGCTCGGCACGTGGCACTTCCGCAGCTCGTGTCCGAGCGCCGGAACAGGCCCGCACCGTTGTTCGACGCCATCGACGACCAGCTTGCGGGGCGGCCGCGGGTCGAGTCGGGGAGGGGGGATTTGAACCCCCGACCGCCAGCTCCCAAAGCTGGTGCGCTACCACTGCGCCACTCCCCGGATTGCCGCCTCCAGCGTAGGTGAACGCCGCGCGGGCGCAACGTGCGTGCGATCAGGATCGCGGCGCGGGCGGGGCGCGAAGCAGCGAGGATGGGGAGATGGAGATCACGCGGGTCGGAGCGTTCACGTTGGGGTGGGGCGAAAGCCTGGTGTGGGACGAAGAGCGACGACGGCTGTACTTCGTCGACTGCGCGGCGCAAACGTTGCACTGGCTCGACGACGAAGACGACGAGTTGCACACGCTCCGGCCAACTTCGATGCCGGCCGGCATCGTGCCGACGGATGACGGCAGGCTCGTCGGCGTTCTGCACGACGGGTTGCACATCATCGATCCTGATCGTGGTACGACGCAGCTGCTCGCCGAATACCCCGCGGAGATCGGCGGCCGGTGCAACGACGCGTGCGCGGATCTCGCCGGCAACATCATCACGGGCAAGCTGAACATGGGCCCGGAGGAGGGCTCTGTCTGGTGGTACTCGACCGTCGACGGTTGGCGTCTCATCGACGACGACATCAGCAACACGAACGGCCCCGCGGTCGGTGTCCTCGACGACGTGATGACGCTCGTCGTGGGTGACACCTCCGCGGTGTACTACTCGTACCCCTACGAGCCCGACACCGGCGCGGTCGGCGCGCGGTCGACGTTCGGGGACACCGGCGCGCTGGACGGTCTTCCCGACGGTTCGACGCTCGATGCGGACGGGGGGCTCTGGTGCGCCCTCGTCGGCGGCGGCCAGCTCGCGCGGTTCACGACGCGTGGACTCGATCGCACACTGCCCGTCCCGGTCACCAACCCGACGGATGTGACGTTCGGGGGCGAAGGACTCGACCGACTGTTCGTCGTGAGCATCGCCGACGGTCCCGGCGGCGACAGGCGTGAGAGTCTCGACGGCGCGCTGCTCGTGATCGACGGACTCGGCGCCCACGGTCGGGTCGAGCCCCGGTTCTCCCTGCGCACATGATCGCCGTCGCGCGACGGCTGTGGACGGTGTCGGAACCGGTGCACGCGCTCACGTACTTCGCGCCGGAGAGCCACGACGCGTTCGCGGCGGCCGGGCTCCGCGGGTTCTGGCGGGGTTACTTCGCCGGGCGCGCTGCGCCCCTCGGCCCGGTCGGACCCGGTGTGGCGACGGCGACGTTCTTCGGCTTCCACCCCGCGTTCGTCGGTCGCGCGATCTCTTCGGTCTGGTCGATCGTGAGCCCGGAGCAGGCAATCGCCGCGCGCGAAGCGCGGGGTCGGTGCCGCGCTGCGCCGGATCATTGCCGCGGATCTGCCGCCGACGTGCGCCGATGCGATCGCGCAGCTGCGTGGCGCAGTTGCGCGCACGCCCGCGGCCCGCCGTCCACTGTTCGCCGCGAACGCGGCGATGGCGTGGCCCGAGGACCGACCGCTCGCGCTCTGGCACGCGGCGTCCCCGACCCGTGCGAGGCCGGCATGTGAGAGGGGCGCGCCGTCGCGCGACGCGCCCCTCCGTCGTGCGCGGGTGCCGGCTCAGCTGTTGCCGACGAGCTTGAACACCGCGCCGGTGGGGTCGGCGGCGGTCGCGAGCCGACCGTACGGCGTGTCCTCGGCGGGCACGACGATCGTCGCGCCGAGATCCACCGCCTGCTTCAACGCGGCGTCGGTGTCGTCGACGCGGAAGTACACCGACCAGTGCGCGGGAACTCCCTCGGGCAGGAAGCCGCTGGCGTCCATCACGCCCGCGAGCTGGTCCTCGCCCTGGTTGAGCGTCGTGTAGCGGAACTCAGGTGTGTCGGACGTCGGTACGCGCGTCCCAGCCGAACGCGTCCTTGTAGAACTGCACGGTCGCGTCGTAGTCGCGCGTGTGCAGCTCGAACCAGCCCGGCGTGTTCGGCTCGTCCACGACACCGAACCCCTTGTGCAGGCCGGGCTGCCAGATGCCGATCGCCGCGCCACCCGCGTCGATCACGACTGCCATCGTGCCGAGCTCGCCGACCGCCATCGGCGCGACCATGACCTGGCCGCCGTGTTTGACGACCGCGTCGGCCGTCGCTTGGGCGTCTTCGCTCGCGAGGTAGATCGACCAGAGGTCGGGCATGGCGTTCGCGCCGTCGTTCTGCATCGCGCCCGCGACGGGGACGCCGTCTTTCGTGAAGTTGATGTAGCCGCCGTATTCCGGACCGGCCGACTCGGACTCCCAGCCGAACAGCTCGCCGTAGAACGCGCGGCTCTTGTCGGGGTCGGTCGTGAACAGGTCGATCCAGCAGGGGGCGCCGATGGTGGCGGAATCACGCTGAGGCACGGGGGGCTCCTTCTTTCGGGATCGTTCGTGGTCAGTCCTCCGACTCCCGGCCCGAAGCGAAATCATCGGTGTATCGCCGAGAGCGGGGCGGGCGCGCGGGCGAGACTGTGCGGGTGGGCGAGACGTACGAATCGGTGCTCGCGCGGTTGCGGCGAGCGTACGACGCCAAGGTCGACGTGCGCGAGCGGCATCCGGTCGAGGCCTGGAAGCACGACGAACGGCGCGCGTTCCTCGCCCGGATCGAGGCGACCGGTGCGGCGCGGCTGCTCGAGATCGGCGCCGGCACCGGACACCACGGCAGGTTCTTCGCCGATGCCGGGCTCGACGTCGTCTGCACAGACGCGTCGCCGGCCATGGTCGAGGCGTGCCGCGCGAAGGGGCTCGCCTCGGAGCAGGCCGACTTCCTCGCGCTCGAGCGTGGGTGGTCCTTCGACGCCGTCTTCGCGATGAACTGCCTCCTCCACGTCCCGCGCGTCGACCTGCCGGCGGCGCTGCGATCGGTCGCCGCGGTACTGGTATCCGACGGATGGTTCTTCTGGGGCCAGTACGGCGGCGTCGACCGCGAAGCCACGTTCGCGGACGACACGTACGAGCCGAAGCGCTTCTTCTCCTACGTGTCGGACGAAGCGATGCTGACGACCGCGTCCGAATGCTTCGATGTGATCGACTTCCACACCGTTGCGGTCGACGGCGAGCCGGGGACGCATTTCCAGGCGTTGACGCTCCGATCTCGCCGGGTTGATCACCGCGAAGGTCATCCAGCTGCGTTGACCGCGCGCGCCGGGATCAGGTCGCGGTGAGGCGAACGGCGACGGCGCGGGCGATCTCGTTCATGCGCGGTTCGGGGACGCACAGCTCGTCGGGGACACCGAGCTGACTGAAGACGCGCGGGCCCTTCCACTCGGCGGGGTGGTCCGCGTGCCTGGGGATCATGTGGAAGTGCACGTGCGGATGGCGGGGGTCCTCGGCGAACAGCGCCACGTAGGTCTTCGTGCATCCGAGCTCGTCCTGCAGCGCGCGGGAGACGCGCTGCACGAGCGGTCCGAGCTCGCCCGCCTCGGTGTCGTCCATGTCGGCGACTGCGGTGATGTGGCGACGTGTCGCGAGCACCAGCCAGCCTTCCAACGCCGTGCCGTAGGCGTGCACGACGTCCCAGCTCCCGGTGCGGAGGATCGTGTCCCAGGGCGGTGCGTCGCCCGCGTCACGCCGGGCGACGAGCTCACACGTTCGACAGTCGTCCATCCGTGGAGTCTGGCCGACTCGCAACCGGGAGTTGGGCGGTCGCGTGCGATGCTGCCGCCGTGACGACTCCCGAGGAACACGTCGCGGCGTTGCGCATCCGGCGCGAGCCGCCGCGGTTCCGGCGCGTCGAAGTGCGAGCGGTGGTACCGGTGACGCCGCGCCTGGTCCGGGTGACGCTCGGCGGCCCCGAGCTCGAGGGGTTCGCCGTCGATCTCCCGGCCGCGAGCGTGCGGCTGCTGCTGCCGGCCCCGGACACGGACGAACTCGCGATCCCGACGTGGAACGGGAACGAGTTCCTCCTGCCGGACGGTCGCCGACCCGTGATACGCACGCTGACACCGCGCCAGGTCGACACCGATGCGCTCGAGCTCGACGTCGAGGTCGTCGTCCACGCGCGCGGGATCGCGTCGTCGTGGGCGGCGCACGCGACGACCGGCCGCGCCGCCGCGATCTCGGGTCCGGGCCGTGGGTACACCATTGCCGTTGACGCGCCCGCGTTCTTTCTCGGTGGAGACGAGACCGCCATCCCCGCGATTTGCCAGTTGCTCGAAGCGCTGCCCGAGGGGACGCCGGTGCAGGTGCACATCGAGGTCGCGAGTGCCGACGCGCGCTTCTCGCTCGTCGCGCACCCGCTCGCGACCGTTGTGTGGTCGGAGCTCCCTCCCGGGGCGCCGGCCGGCGACGCACTCCTCGCGGCAGTGCGCGTGGCCGAACTGGTTCCGGACACGCGCGTGTGGATCGCGGGCGAAGCCGCGTCGATGCAGCGCATCCGCGGTCACCTGTTCGAGGAGCGGGGGCTGCCCCGCGCCCAGACGACGGTGCGCGGTTACTGGAAGCACGGGCGCGCCGGCGACGCGGCCGGCGCGGACTGATCGGTTCGGGCGTAGCGTGCGCGGATGATCGAGACGCTGCGTTCGGTGCTGCGCTTCGGCCCGGTCGAGCACGATCCGGTCGCCCGCCGTCTCGCGCGCGGTGTGAACGTCGCCGACCTGCGTCACATCGCGCGCCGCCGGCTGCCGCGCGGCGTGTTCGACTACATCGACGGCGGCGCCGAGGACGAACGCACGTTGTTTGCGAATTCGGCCGCGTTCGCGCGCATCGCCTTCCGGCCGCGCGTGCTGCGCGATGTGAGTGCCGTCGACCCGTCGACGACGTTGCTCGGTCACCGGCTGCCGATCCCGCTCGTGCTCGCGCCCACCGGCTTCACCCGCATCGCCGACCCGCAGGGCGAGCTCGCAGTGGCGCGCGCGGCGGCGCGGGCCGGCGTCCCGTACACGCTCTCGACGCTGAGCACGCGCTCGATCGAGGAGGTCGCCGCGGTCAGCACCGGCTCGAAGTGGTTCCAGGTGTACGTGTGGCGGGACCGCGGGCTGGTGAAAGAGATGGTCGACCGGGCGGCCGGCGCCGGCTACGAGGCGCTGATGCTCACGGTCGACACGGCGGTCTTCGGCAGGCGCGAGCGGGACGTGCGACGCGGCTTCACGCTGCCGCCCAAGATCGGCCTGCGCACCTTGCTCGACGGCGCGGTGCACACGGGTTGGACGTGGCAGTTCGTGCGAGCCGAGCCGATCAAGTTTGCGAACGTGACCGGGCTGGAGGTCGGCGACGGCTCCGACGCAGTCACGCTCGCCGACTACATCAACGCCCAATTCGATCCGAGCCTGTCGTGGACGGATGTCGAGTGGCTGCGTTCGATCTGGAACGGTCCCATCGTCGTGAAGGGCGTGCAGACCGTCGAGGACGCGACCATCGCGTCGCAACTGGGGATCGACGCGATCGCGCTGTCGAACCATGGTGGCCGCCAGCTCGACGGCGCGCCCGCGACCGTCGACCTCGTGGCACCGGTGCGCGACGCGGTCGGCGACGGGCTGCAGATCATCTGTGACGGCGGCGTCCGCCGCGGCAGCGACATCGTGAAGGCCGTCGCACTCGGCGCGAACGTGTGCACCGCCGGTCGCGCGTACCTCTATGGGCTGGGCGCGGCGGGGGAGCGGGGCGTCGACCACGTGCTCGAGCTGCTCGCGGCCGATGTACGGCGCACGATGGCGCTCCTCGGCGCCCGGTCGATCGCGGATCTCACCCCCGAGCTCGTCACGACCTGACGACGACGTTTGCGACGAACGCACGAAACTCCGACGCGGATGAAACGTTCCGCTCCGCGCGGACGTCAGAGCGGAGATGCGGGCGAACATCGCGCCTGCTGCTCGCGTGCGCGGGTTGGCTGCTGCTGCGGACGTCGGTGCGCGACGGGAACGCGGGAGCGGTCAGTCGACGATGGCCGGGTACACCAACGTCTTGAGCTGACCGCGGAAGTTGAATGTGCCCGACGGCATGAGCTGAGTCATGAACACGACGACCAGCTCCTCGACCGGATCGACCCAGAAGATCGTCGACGCCGCGCCGCCCCACATGTAGTCGCCCGCGGTGCCGATGGTCTGGTTGGCGACCGGTCCGAGACCGACGGCCATCGTGAGCCCGAACCCGGCACCGTCGAACCCGACTTCGCCGTAGCCGCCCGGCAGCGCGAACTGTCGGAGCTCTCCGCCACCGGGCAGGTGGTTCTGCGTCATCAGCTCGACGGTCTTGCGGCCGAGGACGCGCACACCGTCGAGCTCGCCGCCGTTGCACAGCATCTGCGCGAAGCGCAGGTAGTCGGCCGTCGTCGACACGAGCCCGCCGCCGCCCGACAAGAACGCGCGCGGTGTGCGGTACCCGCTCTGCATCGGGTCCTCGACGAGGCGCAACGACTTGTCGCGTGCCCGTCCGTAGTTGGCCGCGAAGCGGTCGATCTTGTCGTCGGGGACGACGAAGCCGGTGTCCTCGAGACCGAGCGGTCCGAAGATCGCGTCCTGCAAGTACTCGTCGAAGCGCCGGCCGGAGATGATCTCGACGAGACGTGCGCACACGTCGGTCGATACCGAGTAGAACCAGTGCTCGCCGGGATGGAACCGCAGCGGCCGCGCTGCCAGCCGGTCGACGAGCCCCTCGAGCGTCCACTCGGCATCGAGGGGGTTCGCGACGCCGGCAGCCCAGCGCGACTCGCCGGTCGCGTCGCTCGCTTCGGTCGCGACGCCGAACGGCGCCGCGCGTCCGCCCCACCCGAGGCCGGTCATGTGCATCATCGCGTCGCGCACCGTCATCGGCCGGTGCGGTTCGACGAGCGTCGTCGTCCCGTCCGCAGCCTTCTCGCGGACCTTCAGGTTCTTCCACGCGGGGATGAAGCGCGCGATCGGGTCGTTGAGCTGGAACCGAGCTTGTTCGTACAGCGACATCAACGCGACGCCGGTGATCGGTTTCGTCATCGAGAAGATGCGCCAGATCGTGTCGTCGCGCACCGGCTGTTCGCGCTCGCGGTCCATGAGGCCGAACGATCGGAAGTAGCCGACGCTCCCGTGGCGCGCGACCGTGACCTGACAGCCCGCGATGCGCCCACGTTCGACGTACTCCTCCGACAGGTGCCGGGTGATCTGTTCCAGCCGGCCCGCGTCCAGGCCGGCGCCGTCCGGGTCGATCTTGTGCAAGTCCGCGCCTCCCGTCATCGCGCACCCGCCGGCCGCCGGCGCCGCCACGCCTGGCTGAGGGCGGGGTGGGCCCAACCGGCTTCACCCCGGTTGACGTTCGTGCCCGGCGGGACGAGCGCATCGATGCGGTCGAGGGTCTCGTCGTCGAGGGCGACGTCTGATTCGAGCAGCCCCTCGAGTTGCTCCATCGTGCGCGGTCCGATGATCGCGGCACTGACGGCAGGGTGCGCGAGCGTGAACCCGATCGCGAGATGCGTGAGCGGCATGCCTGCGTCCGCCGCGACCTTCTCCAACTCGGGGATCAGCGCGAGCTTGCGCTGCACCGCGGGTCGTTCGGGATCGAACCGGTCGGGAGTGCGCGCGGCGCGGCCGGTCGTCGGCGCGGCCTCGCCCGGCCGGTAGCGCCCGGTGAGGAACCCGCCGTTCAGCGGGCTCCACGGGATCACACCCATGCCGTACTGCTCACAGGTCGGCAGCACCGACTCCTCGATGCCGCGCACGAAGATCGAGTAGGGCGGTTGCTCCACCCGGAAACGTTCGTGGCCGCGTCGTTCCGCGGTCCACTGCGCCTCGACGATCGCTTCCGCGGGAAACGTCGACGAGCCCAGATAGTTGACCTTCCCCTGGTGCACGAGATCCGACAGGGCCGAGAGCGTGTCGTCGATGTCGGTGCCGGGCTCCGGCCGGTGCACTTGGTAGAGGTCGATGGTGTCGGTGTCGAGCCGCCGCAAGCTGTTCTCGACCTCGCGCACGATCCACCGGCGCGAGTTGCCCTTCTCGTTCGGATCCGAGCTCATCGGCGCGTGCAATTTGGTCGCCAGCACGACGCGGTCGCGGCGGCCCTTCAGTGCCTTGCCGACGATCTCCTCCGACTCACCGGCCGAGTACACGTCCGCGGTGTCGACGAAGTTGATGCCGGCGTCGAGCGCGCGGTGGATGATCCGGATGCAGTCGTCGTGGTCCGGATTGCCCATGGCACCGAACATCATGGCGCCGAGGCACAGCGGGCTGACCTTGACCCCGGTGGTTCCGAGCGAGCGGTAGCGCATGGTTCTGCTCCTGGTCGCGGGTGTCGCGGAACCGTTCCCTGCCTGCCGGGCCCCGGTCAAGTCGCCGGTGGACCGCCGGTCAAGTCCGTGGCCGCGGCGCCCGTTGATTCTCAGCGACCTCTCGGCTGGCGCGGAGTGCGCTCACATGCACCCTCGCGAAGCTGACGAACATGCGGCCCGCACCCGACCGGACAACAGCATGGGATCTCGTCGGGCCGGTGCCGGCGGCCCCCCTCGGACATCCCGGGACTGCTGCACCTCTCGTCGAGATCGTCGTCCCGGTCTACAACGAGATGGCCGCGCTCGAGGCGAGCATCCACCGGCTGCACGCGTACCTCGACGCCCGGTTTCCGTTCACGTGGCGGATCACGATCGCCGACAACGCCTCCACCGACGGGACCGCGGTCGCGGCCGCGCGCCTCGCGGGCGAGCTCGACGGCGTCCGTGCGCTGCGCCTCGATCGCAAGGGTCGTGGCTTCGCGCTGCGCTCGGCCTGGAATGCCAGCGACGCCGCGGTCGTGGCGTACATGGACGTCGACCTCTCGACCGATCTCGACGCGCTCCTCCCGCTCGTCGCACCGCTCGTGTCGGGCCATTCCGACGTCGCGATCGGATCGCGCCTCGCGCCGGGCGCTTCCGTCGCGCGTTACCCGAAACGAGAGTTCATCTCGCGCGCGTACAATGCCCTGTTGCGCGCCGTGTTCGCGACACCGGTGCGCGACGCGCAATGCGGCTTCAAGGCGGTACGCGGAGACGTCGCGGAGCGACTGCTCCCCGCGATCGAGGACAACGCCTGGTTCTTCGACACCGAGCTCCTGCTCCTCGCGCAGCACAACGGCCTGCGCGTGCACGAAGTGCCCGTCGACTGGGTCGACGACACCGACAGCCGGGTGGACGTGCGCCGGACCGCGCTCGACGACCTCGCGGGCGTCGTGCGTATGGCGCGGACCTTCTGGACGGGCGGCGGCCGGATCGAGCTCGGTGACGCGACTCGCCCGCAGCTCGAAGACGACTTCGGCCGCCGGCTCGTCCTGTTCGGCCTCATCGGTGCGGTCAGCACCTGCGTGTCGCTCCTGCTCTTCCTGATGTTCCGCGCGCCGCTCGGTGCAGTCGTCGCGAACGCCATCGCAGTGACCGCGACCTTCGTCGCGAACACGTGGGCGAACGCCCGCTTCACCGCGCACCGGGCCGAACCCAACTGGCTCGGTGCCCTCACCGTCTACGCGGGCGCGCTCGCGCTCACATCGGTCGCCTTGCTCCTCGTCGGCGCGGCCGGCGGCGGCCTCGGCGTCGAGCTCGCGGTGCTCCTCTCGACCTGGACCCTGGCCGCGGTCGCGCGGCTCGCGCTCGTGTCGTCGTGGTCGCGACGATGATCGGTCGCATTCGGCAACACCCGATGTGCGGGCGCATCGTTCGGTGCTTCGGGGTTTCGATCGGCTCGACGGTGTTGACCGCGTTCGTCATCATCGTGCTCGCGCTCGGCTTCGGAGTTCCGGGCGGCTACGCGAACGTCGCCGCGGTGCTCATCAGCACCGGTCCGTCGTACTTCGCGAACCGGCGCTGGGTCTGGGGCGTGCGCGAGCGCAGCAACTACGCGCGTCAGGTCGCACCATTCTGGGGGCTGTCGATCTCCGGGCTGATCCTCTCGACGATCGCCGTCGGCGCGATGGACCGGCTCTCCACGGGCTGGCCACCCGCGTTGCGCGCCTTCGCGCTGCCCTTCGCCAACCTCGCGGTCTACGGCGCGCTGTGGATCGTCCAGTTCGCGCTGCTCGAGCGCGTCATCTTCCGGGACCGAGCGGCCGGCGTTCCTCCCCCCGCCGGCGCTCGATCCCGGACCTCCCCCGACCGTGCGGCCGCTTGAGTCGTCCGCCGCAACCGTTCCCCCTCACGGAGCAGTCATGACAGCCGTCCTCGCGCCACCGACCGCGACCGCACCACCGTCCGCACGCCCCGCACCGGCACCTCCGCCGGCGCCCAACCGGCTGCGCCGGGTCTGGCGTGGTCGCGACGACGACCCCGCGTGGGCGCGACCCGCGTTGCTCGCGCTCCTGTTCGGTACGGCCGTCCTCTACCTCTGGGGGCTCGGCGCGTCGGGATGGGCGAATTCGTATTACTCCGCTGCGGTGCAGGCCGGCACCAAGAGCTGGCGCGCCTTCTTCTTCGGGTCATTCGACAGCTCGAACTTCATCTCGGTCGACAAGTCGCCGGCCGCGTTGTGGGTCATGGGCATCTCGGCGCGGCTGTTCGGCGTCAACGCGTGGAGCATCCTCGTGCCGCAGGCGCTCGAAGGGGTCGCCGCGGTCGGGATCCTGTACGCGACCGTGCGCCGTTGGTTCTCGCCTGCGGCGGCGTTGGCCGCGGGCGCGGTGCTCGCATCGAGTCCGGTCGCGGCACTCATGTTCCGGTTCAACAACCCGGACGCGCTGCTCGTACTGCTGCTGGTCGCGGGGGCGTACGCAATGACGCGCGCGATCGAATCCGGCCGCACCACGTGGCTCGTGCTCGCGTTCTCCTTCGTCGGGTTCGGCTTCCTCGCCAAGATGCTGCAGGCGCTGCTCGTCGTGCCCGCGTTCGGGCTCGTCTACCTGTTCGCGGGACCGCCGCAACTCGGCCGGCGGATCGGTCAGCTTGCACTCGGCGCGGTGGCGCTCGTCGTGTCCGCCGGATGGTGGATCGTGGCAGTGCAGCTGACACCGGCGTCGGCGCGGCCGTACGTCGGCGGATCACAGGACAACAGCCTGTGGAACCTGATCTTCGGATACAACGGTTTCGGGCGGCTCACGGGCAACGAGGCCGGGAGCGTCGGTGGCGGGACGCAGGCCGGCGGGCAGTGGGGTCCCACCGGCATCCTGCGCATGTTCAACACGCAGTTCGGCGGTCAGATCTCGTGGCTGCTCCCGGCCGCGTTGATCCTGCTCGCCGGGGGACTGCTCTTCACGTTGCGCGCCCCGCGCACCGACCGCAAGCGCGCCGCGATGCTGATGTGGGGCGCCTGGCTGCTCGTGACCGGCGTCGCGTTCAGCCTCGGGCAGGGCATCATTCACCCGTACTACTCCGTCGCGCTCGCGCCGGCGATCGGTGCCCTGGTCGGCATCGGCGCATACGTGTTGTGGCAGCAACGCGCCAACGTCGTCGCCCGCCTGTTCCTCGCGGCCGCCGTGTTCGCGACTTCGTGGTGGTCGGTGCAACTGCTGCAGCGTTCGGGTGACTGGCAGTCGTGGTTGCGGCCGGTCGTGCTCGTCGGGGGCATCACGATCGCGGTGGCGCTGGTCGTGTGGCAGGCGGAGTGGCACCGCGCGGTCGCGGCGCTCGCCGTCGGCGCGGCGGTCGTCGGGCTCGCGGGACCGGCCGCGTACGCGATCGACACCGCGGCGACTCCTCACGCCGGCGCGATCCCTTCGGCCGGGCCGGCGACGGTCGGCGGAACCGGAGCGTTCGGCCCGCGCGTCCCGCTTGGTAACGGCGTCACGGCCGGACGCCCGCGTGGCAACTTCGGTGGGCCGCCAGGCGGGTTCAACGGTGCCCCGGCCGGACCCGGTGGCGGGACGACCGGCGGGACGCGCGGTGGGCTCCTGGACGCGAGCGCGCCGAGCGCGGCGCTGACCGCGCTGCTCGACGCGGACGCGAGCCAGTATCGCTGGGTCGCCGCGACGATCGGCGCGAACGCGGCCGCCGGCTACCAGCTCGCGACGGACGACGCAGTGATGGCGATCGGTGGCTTCAACGGCACCGACCCGACACCGACGCTCGCGCAGTTCCAGCAGTACGTCGCCGCCGGCGACATCCACTACTTCATCGGTGGCGGATCGGGTGGCGGCTTCCGTGGCGGCGGCGGTGCGTCGAGTGCGAGCACCTCGAGTGAGATCTCGGCGTGGGTGCAGGCCAACTTCTCGGCGACGACCGTCGGCAACGTCACTGTCTACGACTTGACCGCGACGCGCTGAGCGACTTGACCGCTACGCGCTGAGCGACTTGACCGCTACGCGCTGAGCGACTTGACCGCTACGCGCTGAGCGGGTCACCGCGGCGCGCGGATGTCACTGCCGGAGCAAGACGCGGGCTGTACATTCCACGTCGTGAGCGCCGAACCCACGGGAAGCGTTCGCGTCGAGGTCACCGATCACATCGCGACGGTCACGCTCGACCGGCCGCCGGTGAACGCGATCGACAACGCGACGTACGCCGAGATCGCCGACATCTTCTCGTCCTTCCGGGACGACCGGGAGGTGCGCGTGGCGATCTTCACCGCCGCCGGCCACCGCGCGTTCATCGCCGGCATCGACCTGAAGACGTACGGGCAACTCGCGTCCGATCCGCCCGCCGGCCTGGTGATCGATCCCGCGCGGCCGGCGCGTGACGCGATGTGGGCGATCACGGATTGCGCGGTGCCGGTCATCGGCGCGATCAACGGACCCGCGCTCGGTGCCGGCCTCGCGCTGGCCGCGTGTTGCGACATCCTGGTGGCGTCGGAACACGCGACGTTCGGCACGACCGAGATCAACGTCGGACTGCTCGGTGCCAGCGCGCATCTCTCGTTGCTCGTCGGCCGGCACAAGGCCCGCGAGATGTTCTTCACCGGCGAACAGGTACCGGCCGCAGAGCTCTACCGGATCGGCGCGGTGCGTGCCGTCGTACCGCCGGCCGAGTTGCTGCCGGAAGCCCGTGCGCTCGCCGCGACGCTCGCGGCGAAGAGCCCGATCGCGTTGCGGCTGGCCAAGGAGTCGATGAACCGCGTCGAGTTCATGCCACTCAAAGATGCCTACCGCACCGAACAGGACTACACCGCGAAGTTGCTGCGCTACGAGGACGCGAGCGAAGCGCGTCAGGCGTTCCTCGACAAACGCGATCCCGAATGGAAGTGGAAATAGACGCGACCGTCAGCGCCCCGAGTTACTTCGCGTCGTCGACCGCGAGACCGACTTCCTGACCGTAGGAGATCTCGAGGTTGTGTCCGTCGGGATCGACGATGTACGCCCAGTACCCGACCGGTGGGCCGTAGTCGTTCGGGCCGAACACGGAACGGCCTTCTGCTCGCGCGAGTTCGCACGTGGCGTCGACGTCGGCGCGCGACCCGACTGCGAGGCCGATGTGGCTGTACGTGCCGCCGAGGCGCTGCTCCGGCCCGAGCGCCGCACCGGTCTCGATCAACACGAGCACGAACGGCCTGGTCAGGTCGCCGATCCACGCGACTGCGTTCCCGCCGGGCTCGGCGCGACGGTGCACGACGTGCATGTCGGCGAAGCGGGCGTAGAAGTCGAGGCTGGTCTCGAGATCGCGTACCGGCAGCGCGAGATGCGTGACACCACGATCAACCGCGCCGGGATCAACCGCGCCGTCGATCCGGGGATCAACCGGGCGATCGGCAGTCACGGGACGACTCTAGGACGCTCTGGTCACGCTCCGCGGTGTTTCGCCAGGGGTCGGGAACGCGTTCGGCGCTGGGTACACTCCTTCTTCCTTATGCAGAGCACGGTCGAAGAACTCGACGGCAACAAGGTCAAGCTGCGGGTCACTGTCTCGGCCGACGAATTCGAGCGGGCGATCGACGGGGCGTTCAAGAAGCTCGCGCGCGAAGTGCGCGTGCCCGGCTTCCGTCCGGGCAAGGCGCCGCGCCAATTGCTCGAGGCGCGCTTCGGTCCCGACGCCGCGCGCGAGCAGGCCCTGCGCGACGCGTTGCCGGAGTACTACGTCGAGGCGGTCGAAGCGAACGACGTCGACGTCATCGCACCGCCCGAGATCGAGATCACTTCCGGCGAGGACGCCGGCGACGTCGAGTTCGAAGCCGTCGTCGAGGTGCGCCCGATTGTGCGGTTGGTCGGCTACGACGAGCTGCGCGTCGAGCTGCCGTTCACCGCGGTCGACGACGCTGCGGTCGACGAGCAGGTCGACGCGTTGCGCGAGCGGTTCGCCGACCTCGCGGATTCCGAGTACCCGCTCATCGACGACGCGTACGCGACGATCGACATCGCCGGCACCGTCGACGGCGAGCCGCTCGAGGGCCTCACCGCCACCGACTTCCTCTACCGCGTCGGCTCCGGCATGGTCGTGCCCGAGCTCGACGATCAGCTCCGCGGCACGTGCCCCGGCGCGATCCTCGAGTTCACCGCGCCACTGTCGGAGCGTTTCGGTGAACGTGCGGGTGAAGAAGTGACGTTCCGCGTGATCGTGAAAGAGGCCAAGCAGAAGATCCTCCCCGAGGTGACCGACGAGTGGGTCGACGAGGCGAGTGAGTTCGAAACGGCCGACGAGCTCCGCGCCGACATCCGCCGCCGCCTCGACATGATGCAGATCCTGCAGGCGCAGATGGCCGTGCGTGACAAGGTTCTCGAAGCCGCAGCCGACCTCGTGCCGGTCCCGGCGCCGGAAGCGCTCGTCGAGAGCGAGACCCGCCGCCGTGTCGAGGACCTCGCGCACCGGTTGTCGCATCAGAAGGCGTCGCTCGACCAGTACCTCGCGGCGACCGGCCAAGAGCCCGAGGCGTTCCTCGAAGAGGTGCGCACCGGCGCCACGCGCGGCGTGCTCGCCGATCTCGCGCTGCGCGCGGTGATCGCGCAGGAGACGATCGAGCCGGCCGAGGACGAAGTCGACGCGGAGATCGTACGCCTCGCCGAACGCGTCGAGCAGAAGCCCGAGCGGGTGCGCCGCGACCTGGAAAAGCAGGGCGCATTGGAGGCGGTACGCTCTGACGTTGCCCGGGGGAAGGCCCTGCAGTTCCTCGTAGACCACGCGACCGTGCTCGACGAAGAAGGAAACGAACTCGATCTCACGTTGCCGGAAGCCGATGAAGTACCAAACGGCAGCGACGAGACCGACAGCCCTGACAACCACGCTGAACCCGAGCCCGAGAACGAGTCCGTGAGCGAGCTCAGCGAGAACGACGACGAAAGGTCAAAGGCGTGATCGAGCCGATCCGCAACCAGTACATCCCGAACCCGCGGTTCATCCAAGAGACGCCGCGTGGTCGCATGGAGTGGGACGTCTACTCCCGCCTGGCGAACGACCGCATCATCTTCTTGGGCACACCGATCGACGACACCGTCGCCAACCTCATCATCGCCCAGCTGTTGATCCTCGAGTCCGACGATCCCGACAAGGACGTCGTGATGTACGTCAACTCGCCGGGTGGTGAGATCACCGGTCTGTTCGCGATCTACGACACGATGCAGTACATCAAGTGCGACGTGCAGACGATCTGCATCGGCCAGGCCGCGTCGGCCGCGGCGGTGCTGCTCGCATCCGGCACCGAGGGCAAGCGGTTCATCCTCCCGCACGCCCGCGTGCTGATCCACCAGCCGCACGGTGGTGCCTCCGGCCAGGCGGTCGACATCGAGATCCAGGCCAAGGAGATCATCCGCATGCGCCAGCTGCTCGACGAGCTGCTCGCGGACCACACGGGCCAGCCCTTCGACCGGGTGTCGAAGGACACTGACCGTGACTTCATCATGAGCGGCCAGGAAGCCAAGGACTACGGGATCGTGGACGAGGTCATCAGCAACCGTGAGCTTGCTGCGGTACCGTCGGCCGCGGGAACGAACTAGGTCAGTCGGGTCGGGGGAGAAGGGGGCCGGTCGTGGCGAAGTTCGGGGACGGCGGGGATCTGTTGAAGTGCTCGTTCTGCGGAAAGAGCCAGAAGCAGGTCAAGAAGCTGATCGCAGGGCCGGGCGTCTACATCTGCGATGAGTGCATCGACCTCTGCAACGAGATCATCGAGGAAGAGCTCTCGCAGAACACCGAGGTCCGCTTCGACGATCTCCCGAAGCCGCGCGAGATCTACGACTACCTGAACGACTACATCATCGGTCAGGAGCAGGCGAAGAAGATCCTCTCCGTCGCGGTCTACAACCACTACAAGCGCGTGCAGGCCGGCGCGTACGGCGACCCCGACGTCGAGCTGCAGAAGTCGAACATCCTGCTGCTCGGTCCGACCGGCTGCGGCAAGACCCTGCTCGCGCAGACGCTCGCACGCATGCTGAAGGTGCCGTTCGCGATCGTGGACGCCACCGCGCTCACCGAAGCGGGCTACGTCGGTGAGGATGTCGAGAACATCCTGCTCAAGCTGATCCAGGCGGCCGACTACGACGTCAAGAAGGCCGAGACCGGCATCATCTACATCGACGAGATCGACAAGATCGCGCGCAAGGCCGAGAACCCGTCGATCACACGCGATGTGTCGGGCGAAGGCGTGCAGCAGGCGCTCCTCAAGATCCTCGAAGGCACCACCGCATCCGTGCCGCCGCAGGGCGGGCGCAAGCACCCGCACCAGGAGTTCATCCAGATCGACACGACAAACGTCCTGTTCATCTGCGGCGGTGCGTTCGCCGGGATCG
Source organism: uncultured Actinomycetes bacterium (assembly GCA_963740835.1). Lineage (GTDB taxonomy): Bacteria > Actinomycetota > Acidimicrobiia > IMCC26256 > PALSA-610 > CAVUFH01. Next base: position 33,072 of record CAVUFH010000002.1, read on the forward strand.
ACAAGATCATCGAGGGCCGGGTCGGCAACCGCGGTGTCGGCTTCGGTGCCGACGTGCGGCGCGCCGACGAGAAGGACCTCGGTTCGCTGCTCTCCGGCGTGCTCCCCGAGGACCTGTTGAAGTTCGGGCTGATCCCGGAGTTCGTCGGCCGCCTGCCCGTCACGGGCGTGGTGCACCACCTCGATCAGGAAGCGCTGATGGAGATCCTGATCCAGCCGAAGAACGCGCTGGTGAAGCAGTACCAGAAGTTCTTCCACTTCGACGACGTGGAGCTCGCGTTCGAGCCCGACGCGTTGGAGTCGATCGCCGAGGAAGCGCTCAAGCGCGGCACCGGCGCGCGCGGCCTGCGCGCGCATCCTCGAAGAGGTGCTGCTCGAAGTCATGTACGAGCTGCCCTCCCGTGCCGACGTGACCAAGTGCATCGTCGACCGCGACGTCGTGCTGCACAAGGTCGCCCCGACGCTCGTCAGCGAAGACGAAGGCCGCCGCACGGCTTAGTCCCAACTGGGGAGTTGCGCGGCGGATTCGGGCCAGCGTGACGCGAGCGCGTCGTGCAACGGCAGCAAGCCGGGTTCGTGCACGCCGCCCCGCCGGAGCGCGGTGAGCAGCGACGCCCGCGCCGACCAGCCCGGCGCGAACTCGCGATCGCTGTCCAGCAGCTCGACCTGATTCATGCCGACGACCTGCACGGTGCGCCACACGATCAACGCGTCGAGCCCGTCGATGTCGCGCTCGTAGCCGTCCTGAAAAGCGTCGAGCAGCCGTTGTTCGAGCGGGCACAGGACATACCACGCGGCGACGTCGTACCCACGGTGCCGCCCCGCGGCGTACTCGAAGTCGACGAGCGCGATCGACCCGTCGAGCCGGACCAGCGCGTTGGAGGGCGCGGGATCGCCGTGCGAGAACGCGAGCATCGGACCGGGATCGTCGAACGCCGCGTACGCCCAGCCCAGATCGGGCTCGTCGACATCGACCGCCGCGCACCATCGGGTCAGCGCGCCGGGATCGCACCGGGCCGGCATGCCGACCACCGGCGGCGGGACACCGTGCAACGCGGCGTACGCGCGGCCGAGTTCACGGGCGGCGGGGACGCCGGTGTCGGTTCGTAGCGCGCGCTCGAAGTCGCCCACTGGTTCGACGTTCTCGAGCTCGATCGCGTCCGCGGTCGCACCCAAGAGGCGCGGCACGGGCGCGCCGGAGAATGCCTGCAAGTGCTCGTAGGCGGAGCGTTCCACCACGTTGCGCGGATCGGAACGCCGGTAGCGCTTGACGATGACACCATCATGGCGGCGCGTCACGACACTGCGGTCCCGCTCGGCAATGATCTCGTCCGGCTCGCTCACGCGCGGCGTGCCGCGTAGCGACCGTCGCGCGCCTCGACCCGCAGCGGAAGGTCGAACGCGTCGCTCAACACTTCGGTGCTGATCACGTCGGCGAGCGGGCCCGACGCGAGCACGGATGCGTCCTTCAGCACCAGCGCGTCTGTGAACCCCGGCGGTACCTCTTCGAGGTGGTGGGTGACGAGCGCCAACGGTGGACGTGTCGCGTCAGCGGCCCACGCCGCCAGGTCGGTGACGAGCTCCTCGCGACCACCGACATCCAGGCCCGCGTTCGGTTCGTCGAGCAGGACGATGCCGGGTTCGTTCATCAGCGTGCGGGCGAGCAGCACGCGCTGGCGCTCCCCCGCGGAGAGCGTGGGGAAGCCATGGTTCGCGAGCTTCTCGCTGTGGAAGTGCGCAAGGAGCGTGTGCGCGCGATCACGGTCCGCGTCGGCGTAGGTGTGCCACCACGGTGCGAGCGCGGCGTTCTTCGCCGTCATCACGACCTCCGCGGCCGTCATGCGCGGCTCGAGCGCGGCCGCCAAAGCAGGGGAGGAGAACGCGATCCGTTCGCGCAGGGTGCGCACGTCGCAACGACCCAGCCGTTGCCCGAGTACGTCGACCGTGCCGCGTGACGGGTGCTGGTAGAGCGCGGCCACGCGGAACAAGGTCGTCTTGCCCGCACCGTTCGGGCCGAGCACGACCCAACGCTCGCCCGCGCCGACCGTCCAGTTCACGTGCGACAGCACGGTCGTGCCGTCGAGCTCCAAGGAGACGTCGCTGAGTTGCAGGGCCGGGGTCACGGGAGCCGAATCGTACCGACCGGCCTCGTGCCCGCAGGCAGGCTCCGCAGACTCGTACATCCTTAGACTCGCCGCCGATGGACGCGCGCGCATGGCTCGACAGCCACGTCAACCTCGAGACCGGAGTCGGCGTGCCCGCCGCTTCCACCCGCGCCACCGCGCCGAGCCGCGAGCGCATCGAGGCGCTGCTGCGCTATCTGGGGTCCCCTGAGCTCGAGTACCCCGCGGTGCACATCACCGGCACGAACGGCAAGACGAGCACCGCGCGGATGATCACACAGCTGCTCGGCAGCATCGGGCTGTCGGTCGGGTCGTACACGAGCCCGCATCTCGAACGCGTCAACGAACGCATTGCGTACCAGGGCGAGCCCATCTCGGACGCAGATCTCGACGAGCTGCTGCGCACGGTGGCGATCGTCGAAGGTGAGCTCGACATCCATCCGTCGTTCTTCGACGTGCTCACCGCGGCCGCATACCGCTGGTTCGCTGACCTTGCTGTCGATGCCGCGGTCGTGGAGGTCGGGCTCGGCGGCACGTGGGACGCGACGAACAGCCTCGACACACGCGTCGCCGTCGTAACGAATGTCGCGCTGGATCACGTCGAGTATCTCGGCCCCACACGCGCGCAGGTCGCGGCCGAGAAGGCAGGGATCGTCACGCCCGGCTCGACGCTCGTCCTCGGTGAGACCGATCCCGAGCTCGAGCATTTCTTCACCGATCGCGGCGCTGCGGAAGTGTTGCGACGCGACGTCGACTTCGGCGTGCGCGACAACGTCCTCGCGATCGGCGGCCGGCTCCTCGAGCTGTATACGCCGATGGCCTCGTACGCCGACGTGCTCGTGCCCTTGCACGGCGCGCACCAAGCCGACAACGCCGCGATCGCGCTCACCGCCGCCGAGGCGTTTCTCGGTGCTCCCCTCGATCCGGAGGTCGTGGCGGGCGCGTTCGCCCTCGTCCGGTCACCGGGCCGGCTCGAGCTGGTGCGGCGGCGGCCTCTGGTGATCCTCGACGGCGCACACAACGTCGCCGGGGCCGAGGCACTCCGGGCCGCGCTCGTCGAGGAGTTCGCGAGCGGGCCGCGAACACTGTTGGTCGGGATCATGCGCGAGAAGGAACCGCACGAGATGCTCACTGCGCTGGGCATCGACGACGCGGCGCGGCTCGTCTGCTGCCCGCCGCCGAGCGGGCGCGCGCTCGATCCGAGCGTGCTCGGCGACGCCGCGATCGAGCTCGGGTTCCCGGAGGAAGAGATCGAGATCGCGGAGTCCGTGAGCGAAGCGGTGACCCTGGCGCTGCTGTCGACGCCCGAGGAAGGGCAGGTCGTGGTCACCGGCTCCCTCTACGTCGTCGGCGCGGCGCGGTCGCTTCTCGTGAAGCACTGACGCGTGCGCTGACGCGAGAATGCGCCCGTGACCGGCAACCTCCGCATCGGCATCATCGGCGTGAACGGCATCGGCAACTGGCACTTCTACGCGTTGCGGCAGTCGGAGCGCTCGTCCGCGACCGCGGTGTGCGACATCGATCCCGCGCGCGCAGAGAAGGCCGGTGCCCAACAGAGCCTCCCGGCGTTCACCGAGCCGGCCGCGATGTACGCGAGCGGCGAGGTGGACGCGGTCGTGATCGCCACGCCCGCAGGAACGCACGGCCAACTCGCGCGCGACGCGCTCGACGCCGGCATGCACGTCTACTGCGAGAAGCCGATCGCGCCCACCGCCGACGAGGGCTACGCGCTCGCGCGCCATGCGCGCGAGGCGAAGCACACGTTGCAGGTCGGCTTCCAGTTCCGCTTCCACACGGGGTATGCCGCGGCACGGGAAGCAATCGTCGATCTGGGTGAGCTCGCGCGCGTCAACCTCACCGCCACGAATTGGTTCCGCGCGCAGGCCTACTTCGACAAGAGTCCGTGGCGCGCGACCTGGGCGATGGCCGGGGGCGGTGTGCTCATGAACCAAGCCGTGCACCAGGTCGACGCGATGATCGCGACCGCAGGCATGCCGTCGCGAGTGCAGGCACGCGTTCGTTGCGCACGGCACCGTGCCGAGATCGAAGACGAAGCGATCGCGTTGCTGGAATGGCCATCGGGTGCGACCGGTGTGCTCGTCGCATCGCTCGGTGACCCGGCCGGCTATGAACGTATGGAGTACTTCGGCGGGCGCGGCGCGCTCGTGCTGGAGGACGGCTACCGCGTGCGCGTCACGGAACACGAGGACGCGCAGAAGCTGTCCGACGAGTGCGCGGACGAGTATCCGGAGCTCACGAACGAGTGGAAGCCGATCGAGGTCGCGCGCGGGGCGTCGGAGTGGATCGACTGCCTCACCGCATCGCACCGCGATTTCGCGGGTGCGGTGCTCGACGGGCGCCCGCCGCTCGTCGACGGCGAGGCGGGCACGCGCAGCGTCGAGCTGGCCAACGCGATCTACCTGTCGTCGGTCGAGGACCGCGCGGTGACGCTGCCGCTCGAACGCGGTGCGTACACGCCGGTCTTCGACGAGCTCGTCACCGGCGGTCTCACCATTTGAGGGCGCAAGCAAAGGCGATCGCGCGATCCGAGCCCGGATTTTCGTTCCGGTAGCCTGGCGCCTTCATGTCTGCAACCAGCGAACGTACGCTCGTCCTGTGCAAGCCCGACGCCGTGGAGCGGCAGCTCGTCGGTGAGGTCATCGGTCGCCTCGAGCGCAAGGGTCTGCGGATCGTGGCGCTGGAGCTGCGTCTGCTCGACTCCACCACGGCGAAGCAGCACTACGCCGAGCACGACGGCAAGCCCTTCTTCGACGACCTGGTCGCGTTCATCACACGCTCACCGCTCGTCGCGATGGTCGTCGAAGGGCCGGAAGCGTGGAAAGTGGTGCGCACGTTGATGGGCGCGACGAACCCGCGCGAGGCCGCGCCGGGCACGTTGCGTGGTGACCTCGCAATCGAGCTCACCGAGAACCTCGTCCACGGCAGCGACGGTCCGGAGTCTGCGGCGCGCGAGATCGCGCTGTTCTTCCCGACGATTGCCTGATCGGTCACGCTGAGCGTTGGGGTCTTCGATGCGAGCTTCCGGGTGGCGCGATGGCGTCGAGACTCGTAGGGTTGCGAAACCGCGCCAGCCTCGCAGGGGGCCTTCGGTGAGCGAACCCTGGTATTCGGGTGTCGTCGGCCGCGACATCGCGGTGGACCTAGGGACTGCCAACACGCTCGTCTACGTGCGCGGGCGCGGTGTGGTGCTCGACGAGCCGTCGGTCGTCGCGGTGAACGCGCGCGACGGTCGCCCGCTCGCGGTCGGCATCGAGGCGAAGCGCATGATCGGGCGCACGCCCGGACACATCCAGGCGATCCGTCCCCTCAAGGACGGCGTCATCGCCGACTTCGACATCTGCGAGAAGATGCTCCGCTACTTCATCCAGCGCGTGCATCCGCGCCGCTGGTCGCGACCGCGCATGGTCATCTGCGTGCCGTCCGGGATCACCGGCGTCGAGCAGCGGGCGGTGCAGGAGGCGGCCGAGTCGGCCGGCGCGCGCAAGCCCGCGCACATCATCGAGGAGCCGATGGCCGCTGCGATCGGCGCGGGCCTGCCCGTGCACGAACCGGCCGGCAACATGATCGTCGACATCGGCGGCGGGACCACCGAAGTCGCAGTCATCTCGCTCGGCGGCATCGTCGCGAGCGAATCGATTCGCATCGCGGGTGACGAGCTCGACGAGTCGATCGTCAACTATGTCAAGAAGGAGTACTCACTCGCGTTGGGAGAGCGCACTGCCGAAGAGATCAAGATCGCGCTCGGCAGCGCATGCCCACTGCAGGAAGAGTTGTACGCGGAAGTGCGCGGCCGTGATCTCGTCACCGGCCTGCCGAAGACCATCGTCGTGTCGACGCGCGAGATCCGCGAGGCGATCGAGGAACCGGTGACCGCGATCGTTGACGCGGTCAAGGTGACCCTCGACAAGACGCCTCCGGAACTGGCGGCCGACATCATGACCAAAGGCATCGTCATCACCGGCGGTGGCGCGCTTCTGCTCGGTCTGCGCGAGCGCCTCAGCGGCGAAACCGGGATGCCGATCATCATTGCGGACAACCCGCTCTACTCGGTGGTCACCGGTTCGGGCATGTACCTCGAGAACTTCAAGGTCCTCAAGGGCATGGGCGCGACGCAGGAGCTGTGATCCACGCGCGGTAGTCCCTGATGATCGGTTATCGACGCGCCAATCGGCGCTACATCCTTCTCGTGCTCGTGCTGACCGCGATCACGTTGATCACCCTCGACAGCCGCCGGGACGACGCCGGCGCGTTGGGTACGGTCGGTCGCGGCGCGCACACGTTGGTGTCGCCCATCGACCGCGCGGTCAATGCGGTCGTCAGCCCGGTGAGCGACTGGTTCAGCGGTGTCACCGACGGAAAGTCGCTCAAGTCCGAGAACCGCGAGCTGCGAGCGCGCGTCGGCGAGCTGGAGAACCGACGGCGCACCGCCGACGCGGCACTGGCGCAGAACGACCAGCTTCGCAAGCTGCTCGGATTGCCCATCCTGTCGGACATCCCACGTGTGACGGCGCGCATCATCAACCGGTCGCCGGGGAACTTCGAGTCGACGGTCACCATCGACCGGGGTGAAGAGTCCGGCATCTCGAAGGACATGGTCGTGCTCGGCCCCGACGGTCTGGTCGGCCGGGTGCTCGAGTCGTACCGCGGTGGTGCGAAGGTGCTCCTGCTCGTCGACCCACACTCCGGCGTGGGCGTGCGCGCGCTGCCCGGCCTCGTGAGCGGCGTCGCGCAAGGAGTCGCGGGTTCCGACGAGCTGCGCGTCGACCTCGAGCTGAACGATCCGCCGATCAAGGTCGGCGATGTCGTCGTCACCTCGGGCGAGGAACAGAGTGACTTCCCCGAAGGGCTCATGGTCGGCACGATCACCAAGATCGAACCCGAACAGGCCGGTCTCGGCACGATCGTCCGGGTGAAGCCGTTCACCACGTTCAACGCGCTCGAGTACGTGACGGTGCTCAAGTGGATCCCGGGCCAGGGTCCGGTGACGACGACGACCACCACCACCACGACCACGACGGTCGCGCCCACGACGGTCCGGGATTCGTCGCCGACCTCCGCCGACACGGGGAACGGGCCCTGATGCGCTCGTGGAGGCTCGCGCTCGTCGTCGTGCTCGTCGTCATCGTGCAGGTGACAGTGATGCCGCATCTGCGCATCCTCGGCGTGGTCCCCGACCTCGGGCTCGTGCTCGCGGTCGCCGTCGCGTACCGCGACGGCGCCGAAGCCGGCGCGATCACCGGGTTCGCGGCCGGCCTCGGCTACGACCTGTTCCTCGCGACGCCGCTCGGTCTCTCCGCTCTCGTCTACGCGCTCACCGCGTACGCGGTCGGTGTCGTGCGGACCGGGATGATGCGGTCACCGCGCTGGATCCCGCCGCTGCTCGGGGGCCTGGCCGGTCTGGCCGGCGGCCTCGCGTTCATCGGCATCGGCGGCCTCGCCGGCGTTCCCGGCATGTGGACCACGCACGCGCTGACCGTCGTGGGCCTGGCCGCGGTCTACGACGCCGCGGTCGCCCCACTCGTGTTCCTGCTGGTCAACGCCGCCTCCCGTCGCGATCGCGACACGGCCGGCGCCTGGTCGGTCCGCGGCCCGAACTAGGCCCTCAGGGTCCACTCAGGCTTCGCCCACGGTCCGGCGTGCGGTGACCCGGGTCGGCGCCACCCCGCCCGCTACCGTGGTCGCAGGCGTTTCCGCCACCTCTCTTTGTCTTCCTTCTCCACCCCATGAGCGACAACAGCCGCGTCAGGGTCGCCATCGTCGGCGTCATCGTCATTGCCCTGTTCGGGGCGCTCGTCGCGCGCCTGTGGTTCATGCAGATGGGCGGCGAGGAGCAGTTGAAGTTCCAGGCCGTGGCGCGCGCGACCCGCACGGTGCAGACCGAATCGCCCCGCGGCCGGATCCTCGACCGCAACGGCACGGTGCTCGTCGAGAACGTGGCGGAGTGGGCCGTCACCGTGGACCGGCAACTCGCCAAATCGACCCGCACGCGGGTGCTCGGCCAGCTCGCCGAGGTGCTCGCGCCGCAGTACACAGCCGAGCAGCTCGAGGACAACTTCAACGACCTGCGTCAGACGCCGTTGAAACCGGCGATCGTCGCCGTCGGCGTGCCCGAACCGGCGCGCATCGCGATCCTCGAGCACATCGAGGACTATCCGGGTACGCACGTCGAGAAGCTGACGGTGCGCCACTACCCGCACGGCGAGCTCGCCGCGCACGTCCTCGGGTACACGGGTGAGATCTCCGAAGCCCAGCTCGCCAGCCGGCGCGACGCGGGTTACCAGGAGGGCGACGCGATCGGCAAGGACGGCGCCGAGCGCGCGTTCGAGAAGGAACTGCGCGGGCAACCGCGCCGCGAGAAGGTCGAGGTCGACCCCACCGGCGCACCGGTCGGCAACCCGCTCGACGTACAACCGGGCACCATCGGCGACGACATCTCGTTGACGATCGACGCGAACTGGCAGTACGCGGCCGAGACCGCGCTCGCGCAGGGCATCGCGTCCGCACGCGAACAACAGAACGCGAACATCAAGAGCAAGCGCTTCGAGAAACTGAAAGCGCCGGGCGGGGCGGTCGTCGCGATGGACGTCACCGACGGCTCAATCCTCGCGATGGCGTCGTTCCCGAATTACGACGTCAGCTCGTTCGTCGACGGCATCAGCCAGAGCGAGTGGAAGGCGCTGAACGACAACCCCGATCACCCGCTGGTCGACCGGGCCACGCAAGGGGTGTACGCGCCGGGCTCCACCTTCAAGCTGGTCAGCGCGATCGCGATGACGCAGTACGGGATCCGCAGCCCGAACGACACGTTCGTCGACAAGGGGTTCGTCGAGCTCGGCAAGGACAAGCGCCGGTTCAAGAACGCGGGTCAGGCGGCGCTGGGCCGGGTGCAACTCCAGAGCGCGCTGACGCGTTCGAGCGACGTGTACTTCTACACGGCCGGCGACGCGTTCTGGCAGGCCTGGAACAACGGTGACAAAGAGCGGGGCCTCGGCCTGCAGACGACCGCGCACGAGTTCGGATTCGGTGGGCCGACGGGCGTGGAGCTCGACGAAGCCAGCGGCACGGTGCCCGACCCTGAGTGGAAGCAGGCGCTCGCCGACAAGATCTGGCCCACTGCCGCGCAGAAGAAGGAGAACGGCGCGTGGTATCCCGCCGACGACATCTTCACCGCCGTCGGCCAGGGCGGGATGGCCGTGACACCGTTGCAGCTCGCGAATGCCTACGCCGCGTTCGCAAACGGTGGCACGCTGTGGAAACCGCATGTGGAGCTCGACGTGAAAGACACGAACGGCAGCGTCGTGCAGACCTACGCGCCGCAAGCGATCCGCCAGATCCCGATGGACGCGAACGTGCGCGCCAAGATGCTCGCCGGCTTCGCCGGGGTGACTGCGGATCCGAAGGGAACCGCGTACGGCGCATGGCAGGGATTCGACCTCGGCGCGATCCCGGTGGCCGGGAAGACCGGTACCGCGCAGGTCGGCGCGCAGGAAGAGGGCAAGGGCGACACGTCGGTGTTCGCCGGGTTCTTCCCCGCGAACGCACCCCGCTACGTGGTGGTGGCGTTCGTCGAACAGGCAGGCATGGGCGCGCAGACCGCGGCACCCATCGTGCGGCGTGTCGTCGAATCGATGAACGGCATCGCCAACCCCGAACCGGTGCGCGCGCTCGCGACGGGCAAGGACTGATGGCCGCGCTCTCCGCCGGTCCGCTCACCGTTTCGCGCCGCCGCAGCGCGGGAGAGGTCGAGCGCGCTCCGCCACCTCGACCTCGTGCTGCTCGGGTTGCCGTTCGTCATCAGCGGCTTGGGTCTCCTGATGATCTACTCGTCGACCCGTTCCCGGCTCGAGCGGCAGGGTATCGACCCGATGTACTTCGTGCAGCGGCAGGCGCTCGCGATCGGGCTCGGCGTCATCGCGATGGCGCTGTGTATCGTCGTCGATTACCGGCGGCTGCGCGACTTGTGGCTGCTCTGCTACCTCGCGGTGCTCCCGCTGCTGGTCGGCGTGCTCGTGGTCGGCGCGTCCCGCAAGGGCGCGCAGGCGTGGTTCAACGTCGGGCCTTTGCAGTTCCAACCGAGCGAGGTCGCCAAGATCGCGGTGATCATCGCGGTCGCCGGATACTGCCACCAGCACCGCGGTGATCTCGACGCCTGGCGGCTCGCGGTCGCGGTGCTCATCGCGGCGCTGCCCATCGGCCTCGTCCTCATGCAGAACGACCTCGGTTCGGCGGCGGTGATCGGCGTGTGCGCGGGCGCGATCCTGCTCGTCGCCGGCATCCGGGCCCGCCACGCGGTGGTCCTGCTGCTGCTCGCGGTCACCGCGGTCGGGGCGGTCATCTATTCCGGCACGCTCGACACGTACAAGATCGACCGCATCTCGAGCTTCCTCGACCAGTCGACCGACGCGCCCGCCTCGGAGCAGACGCAGGCGCAGTACAACCTCGAACAGGCGAAATCGGCGATCGTCACCGGTGGGTTCCGCGGCTCCGGCCTGTTCAACGGCACGCTGACGAAGAACGCGTACGTCCCCGAACAGCACACCGACTTCATCTTCACGGTGGTGGGGGAGGAGCTCGGTTTCGTGGGCGGCGCGCTCGTGATCGCGCTCTACGGGTTGCTGATCTGGCGCCTGTGGCGAATCGCGCTGTTGTCGTCGGATTTCTTCGGGACCCTCTTGACCGTCGGGGTGCTCGCGATGTTCGCGTTCCAGGTGTTCGAGAACATCGGGATGACGCTCGGCATCATGCCCATCACGGGCCTGCCGCTGCCCTTCATGTCCTACGGCGGGTCTGCCGCGATCGCGAGCTTTGCCGCGATCGGGCTCGCGCTGAACGTGCACATGCGCCGATTCAGCTAGTCGCCTCTCGGGCTCCCGCTTGGCCGGCCGAGCACGGTGAGCACGGGACCGCGGGCGCGCGAGCCGGGGCGATAGACTGGCGTTCAGATGTCAAGCCTGTGGCCGCGGATCGAACCGCTCCTGGCCCGGGTTGAGAAGCCCGCTCGCTACATCGGTATGGAGCGGGGCGCCGTCCGGCCCACGTGGGAGCCGGGGCAGGTCGCCTTCCTCCTGATCTATCCCGACACCTACGAAATCGGGCTCCCCAACCAGGGGTTGCAGATCCTCTACGAGATCCTGAACGAACGGTCGGACGCGCTGGCCGAGCGCGCCTACGCGCCGTGGACCGACATGGACGCGACCCTCCGGCGCACGGGGCTCCCGCTGTTCAGCGTCGACACCCATCGAGCGGCTTCTGACTTCGACGTGCTCGCCTTCAACCTCTCGGCCGAGCTCGTCTACACCAACCTCCTCAACTGCGTCGACCTTGCGGGCGTGCCCGTCCGCAACGACGACCGCACACCCGAGCACCCCGTCGTGATCGCAGGTGGGCACTGCGCGTACAACCCCGAGCCCCTGGCCGAGTACGTCGACGCGTTCGTAATGGGCGACGGCGAAGAGGTCATCAGCGAGGTCGCCGATGTCATCGGTGCCTGGAAACGGGGCGGCCGCGCGTCGCGCATCGCGGTGTTGCGCGAGCTCGCGACGATCGATGGCGTGTACGTGCCTGCGATGTACGACGTCGAGTACGACGGTCAGTACATCCGCGCGGTGACGCCGCGCCACGACGACGTGCCTGCGCGCGTCGACAAGCGCACGGTCGCCGACCTCGGCGACTGGCCGTATCCGAAGCAGCAGCTCGTCCCGCTCGTGGAGGTCGTCCACGACCGGCTGAACGTCGAGATCTTCCGCGGGTGCACGCGCGGTTGTCGCTTCTGCCAGGCCGGGATGATCACGCGGCCCGTGCGCGAGCGCCCGGAGGAGCAAGTGCGCACGATGGTGCGCGAAGGCTTGCGGCGCAGCGGCTACGACGAAGTCGCGCTCACCTCGTTGTCGAGCGCCGACTTCTCGGGGATCGACGGTGTCGTCGCCGACCTCGTCGGCCACCAGGAAGGCACCGGCGGCGTCAGCGTGTCGCTACCGAGCCTGCGCGTCGACGCGTTCAGCGTCGGGATCGCGAGCGAGATCCAGAAGGTGCGCCGCACCGGCCTCACCTTCGCGCCCGAGGCCGGCTCGTGGCGTCTGCGGCAGGTGATCAACAAGCTCGTCGTCGAAGACGACCTCTACTCCGCGGTCGACGCGGCGTACTCGCAGGGCTGGCGGCGGGTGAAGCTCTACTTCCTCACCGGGCTGCCCACCGAGATGGACGAAGACACGCTCGGTATCGCGACGCTCGCCAAGAACGTGATCGACATCGGCCGCAAGTACACGAAGCAGGCGAGTTGCACGGTGTCGCTCGGCGGGTTCGTGCCGAAGCCGCACACGCCGTTCCAGTGGTTCGGCCAGAACGGCGTCGACGAGTTGCGGCGCAAGATCACGTTGCTGCGCGACGCGACGAAGGGCACGCGCGCGCAGGTGAAGTGGCACGATCCCGCGGCAACATTCGCCGAAGGGATCGCAAGCCGTGGTGACCGCAGGGTCGGTCGGGTCATCGAGCGCGTCTGGCGTGCGGGCGGCACGTTTCAAGAGTGGAGCGAGCACTTCGCGCTCGACCGCTGGCTGGACGCGATGGCCGCCGAGGGCCTCGACCCCGATTGGTACGTGACGCGGCACCGTACCGTCGACGAGGTGCTGCCGTGGGACCACATCACCGCCGGACTCCACAAGGACTTCCTGTGGCAGGACTGGCAAGCGGCGCTGGCCGAGCACGGGCTCCCCGATTGCCGGTGGACGCCGTGCTACGACTGCGGGGTGTGCACGGACTACGCGCTCGAGCATGTCGTGGCCTCCCCGGTGCCACCCGCGGGCGGCAGCCAGGGCACCGGCCAGGACCTGGTCGCCGCGAGTGCCGGCGCGGCCGACGCCCCGGTCCGCTTCCTGGGCACTCGCCCGGCCGGAGTGCAGTAGCGATGCGCGGCGACACCGGGTTCCCGGTCCGCCTGATGTACACGAAGCGGGGGAAGATCCGCTGGATCTCGCACCGCGACGTCGCCCGGGCGATGGAGCGGGCGTTTCGTGTCACCCAGCTCCCACTCGCGTTCTCGGAGGGGTTCTCGCCCCGACCGAAGGTCAGCTTCGGGCTGGCGCTCTCCACCGGTCACGAAAGTGATGCCGAATATCTCGACCTCGAGTTCCGGCACGAGGTCGACTGCGACGACCTGCCCGCGGTGTTGAGCGCAGCGCTCCCCGACGGCATGGCGGTCGTCGCCGCGGCCCCGCTCGTCGAGCGGGCGCCGGCGCTGCAAGAAGCGGTGACCGCCGTCGTTTGGCAGGTCGAAGTGGTCCGCGGCGACGGGACGCCGGCCACCCCCGCTGTGCTCGACGCGTACGTCGAGGCGGCACTCGCCGCCTCCGAGCTCCCGACCGAACGGCACAAGAAAGGCCGCGAGGTTGTCGAGGACGTCCGCCCCGTCATCCGCCGCATTGATGTCGAACCGTTCGCAACCGAAGCGGACGACACCGGTGCGGCACTCGTTATGGAGTTGTCCACGCAGCCGCGGAGCGCGAAGCCGGGAGAGATCCTCACGGCTATCGCGCGAGTCAACGGCGTCACCGACGAACTCGTCGAGACGCGCGCGCTGCGTACGCATCAATGGATCGAGCGCGACGGCACGCGGTGGGAACCGCAGGATGCCGACACGCGCCCGCGCACGCCGAAAGCGCGCGCGTCATGAGGGAAGGCAGCAATGGCCGAGTTCGCACGCCCCGACGAGTCGGGCACGACGACCGATACATCATCAACCTCCGCGCCGAGTCCGACGGAGAACACGTCTGAGCCGAACGTGCCGCCGGCGCGCACCGCGTCGGAAGCACGCGCGCCGGAGTCGAACACCAGCACCGAACCGAGCACCGACTCGGATCCCGACTTCGAATCGAACGGGCCCGAGTCGAACGGGTCGGGAGACCCGACCGCGGCGAAGAAGCGCCGGCGACGGGGTTCGCGCGGCGGACGCGGGCGGAAGAAGCCGGCCGGGCCGTCCGGAACCGGCGGCGACGGGGACGCCATGGATGAGGCCGTCGCCGGCGGCGAGGACTGGACCGACGAGACCGCCGATCGCGGGCTGACGAGCGAGGACCTCGGCGACGACGCGCGCGAGGAGGCGGGCCTGCCCGCCCGACGCAACGGGGCGCCGAAGGTCGGCGACAGCCGCTCAGCCGCAACGTCCCCGCGCGCGGCGGCGAAGCCCCGCATCGGCGACAGCCGGCCGGCGCCCGCGAGCGACGCGGTGGCGGCCGGTCGGGACGACCGCGAGGATTCGGCCGGCGAGGACGGTCCGAAGAAGCGGCGGCGACGCCGCGGTGGGCGCGGCCGCGGCAAGAGCGGCGGCGAGACCGGCACCGGTGCCCCGCGCGGGGGCGAGTCCGGGCGCGGCGGCAACCGATCGAAGCAGTCGGGGCCCACCTACGTCGACGCAGGCGTCGCCGTCAGCAACATCGACGTCGACGGCACCGCGATCCTCGAGTCCCTCGACGAGGAAACGCTCGAGCGCCGGCGGGGCACGCGCCGCAAGGGCCGGCCGGCAGGCCGGTATTTGATGGTCGTGCACGAGCGCGACGACGGTATGGCCCACATCGGCGTGCTCGAAGGCCGCACGCTCGTCGAGCACTACGTCGCGCTGCCCACCGACGACACGTCGTCGATCGACGGCAACATCTACTTGGGGCGCGTCCAGAACGTGCTGCCGGGGATGGAAGCCGCGTTCATCGACATCGGCACACCGAAGAACGGCGTGTTGTACCGCGGCGACGTCGTCCTCGCGGACGGCGACACCGACAGCAAGGAACCGATCCGTATCGAGCGGGTGTTGCGCAACGGCCAGTCGATCATCGTGCAGGTCACGAAGAACCCGATCGGCCACAAAGGCGCGCGGCTCACGCAGGAGGTGAGCCTCGCGGGCCGGTTCGTGGTGATGGTGCCGAACCAGCCGCAGACGTACGGCATCTCGAAGCGCCTCCCCGACGACGAGCGCAAGCGCCTCCGCCGCATCCTCGACAAGCTGCGTCCCGACGACGCAGGTCTCATCGTGCGCACCGCGGCCGAGGGTGCCACCGACGACGAGCTCGAGCGCGACATGCGCAGCCTCAACGCGCAGTGGAAGCAGATCTCGGAGATCGCCAAGCGGGGCAAGCCCGGCAGCCTCCTCTACAAGGAACCGCCGCTCGCGATCCGGTTGATCCGCGAGGAGTTCACCAAGGAGTACCGCGGCGTCGTCATCGACTCGCCGACGTTGTACGAGGAGGTGCGTGCGTACGTCGAGGCGATCGCGCCCGAGCTCGCCGACCGCATCGAGCACTACGACCCTGCCGCCGAGAACCTGCCGCTGTTCGAGAAGTTCCACGTGCACGAACAGTTGCACAAGGCGCTCGACCGTAAGGTGTGGCTGCCTTCGGGCGGTTCGCTCGTCATCGAGCGCACCGAGGCGCTGACCGTGATCGACGTCAATACCGGCAAGAACGTCGGCACGTCGAACCTCGAAGAGACGGTGTATCGCAACAACCTCGAAGCGGCCGAAGCCGTGGCGCGGGAGCTGCGGCTGCGCGACATCGGCGGGATCATCGTCATCGACTTCATCGACATGGAGATCAAGTCGAACCGCGAAGCGGTGGAGGAGCAGTTCCGGCAGGCGCTCGCCCGGGACAAGACCCGCACGCAAGTGTTCTCGATCTCGGAGCTCGGTCTGCTCGAGATGACCCGCAAGCGGGTATCCGAAGGGCTCGTCGAGGCGTTCTCCTCGACGTGCCCGCACTGCAACGGTCGCGGCTTCGTCGTCGACGAATCGATGCTCGAGTAGCTCAGCGGCCGGTACGGCCGTCGAGCAGTTCGCGCGTGATGTCCATGTGGCCGGCGTGCCGCGCGATCTCTTCGATCAGGTGGGTCCACGACCCAGCGTAACGTCGTCGGCCGAGCGGTCGACGCGCCGGGAAGGTCGAATGACGACGCGCGATCGAGCACCGCGTCGGCCGCCGCGCTCTCGGCGCGTGCGAACGCGACGACGTCGTCGACTGTCCACCCGTCGGGCAGGACGAACATGTTCGACCGCCACGTCATGTCCATCTCCTCCCCGGCGAAGAACGCGCGGACCCACAGGCGCTCCGCGTAGCCGACGTGCACCGCGATCGCACCGAGCGAGTTGGCACCCGCGACCGGTGTCCACCGGAGCTGCTCGGAATCGAGGTCCTCGAGCTTGTACAGCACGCTCTCGCGCAGATGATGCAGCCATGCCCGTGCCATCGTCATCTCGTCGGCCGGCGTCGCTTCGTCCGGTCGGGGGACGTGCAGCTGCGGCGGGTTCTCGGCCACGTCCCGACGCTGCCCCGCCGGCCGGGCGCGAGCAAGTCGGTGTTCGACGCCGGCGACCGCTCTACGATCACGCCGTGTCCGACACATACACCGAGGCCGACGAGCGCGCGCTGCTCGGGGGCTACCTCGACTGGTACCGGGGCATCGCCGAGCACAAGCTCGTAGGCCTGAGTCATACGGACGCCACGCGGGTGTCGACGCCCACCGGCGTCACGTTGCTCGGCACCGTCAAGCATCTCGGATGGTGCGAGCAGTGCTGGTTCCCGTACCACTTGCTCGGTGCGGTGCCCGAGCCGGTCGACATCGACCTGTCGTTCTCGATCGGGCCGGACGACAGCGTCGAGTCCGTGATCGCCGGCTACAACGACGAGTGCGCCCGCGCGCGTACGATCACCGACGCGCAGCCGCTCGGCGCGCTGACCGCGATCGGCCACGACGTCTTCGGCGTCGTCAGCCTGCGCTGGATCCTCGTGCACATGATCGAGGAGACCGCGCGGCACTGCGGCCATCTCGACATCCTGCGCGAGCTCACCGACGGTCGTACCGGGAGCTGAACGGATGACGATCGACAACCCGGGCGACACGCTTCCGACCGCCAACGAGCGCGAGCTGCTGCTCGGCTACCTGCGCGCGCAACGCGGTGACGTTGTCCGTTCCGCCGACGGCCTGAACGAAGGGCAGCTCCGGTGGACGCCCGACAACCGTCTCCTGCCGATCATCGGTGTCATCAACCATCTGACCCACGTCGAGTGGCGGTGGATCAACGGCCGCTACCTCGGCGAGCCGTTCCCGCCGCGCGACGAGGAGTTCGTAGTCGGCCCGGAGGTGACGGGCGCCGAGATCGTGGACGCGTACGCGGCGCGCGCGGCCCGCACCGAAGCGATCGTGCGCGCCGCACCGACGCTCGAAGCACCATGTCTCGGCTGCGAGGGCGACGGCCCGCCTGCGCACGAGTTGCTCGGACTGCCCCAGCCGATCGATCTTCGCTGGACCATCCTGCACCTCATCGAGGAGACCGCGCACCACGCCGGTCACACGGACGCGACCCGCGAGATGCTGGACGGCGCCCGCGCCGACGAGCTCCTCCGCCGCGTCCGCCGCCGCACCCGCCCCTGACCCTCCGCTCGTTGGTCGCGTTTGGAGATTCCGCGTCGCTAGAGCGACCCTCCCGCTCCAGACGCGCATGCGCCGGCTCAGTCGAGGGATGGGTGGGACACCGAGTGAGTGTTTTCAGCCGGACGGGGCGGCCGGGGCCGGGAGCTGGTGCCGGGTTGTCATGATGGCGGCGTGTGGTGTCCGGCGTGCGGCTTCGAGTACCGAACCGGGTTCTCGTGGTGTCCGGACTGCGAGGTGCTGCTCGTCGACAAGCGCCCCGCGCGGATGCCGCCGCCGATGGCGGATCATGACCAGCTCGAGTACGACCTCTCGGACTTCACCGCGGAACGGCGGGAGGCGGTCACCTTCTGGCTCGTGACGTCCGAGATCCCGTTCGAGTGGGAACCCGACGGCATGCTCGTTGTACCGAGCAAGTGGCAGCTCGAGGTCGACGCGATCGTCGAGTCGATGGAGCACCCCGATGCCGGCCGCGCGGGCGAGGTGGGTGCGTATCCCGCCGAGTTGATGGACGCGGGTTCTCCCGAGCTCGCAAGTCCGGCGCGCCGCCTCGCCGGGTTCCTGATCGACTATCTGGTCATCACCGCCGCGGCGGTGGTCGCCATCGCGATCTTCGGCGTCGGCAGCGCAGGCGTCACCGTGTCGGTGGTGGTCGTCAACACGGCGTACGAGGTCGGCGGCACCGCGATCTGGGGCCGCACGCTCGGCAAGCTGGTGGTGCACACCGAAGTGGTGCGCCGTGACGGTGTCGCGCCGCCGGGCTTCCGCGTCGCGCTGATTCGATATCTCGTCGTCGTGGTCGCGTTGCCGTTGCGCTACTTCGGCAGTTTCGGCGCGTGGTTCGGCGTGTGCTGGACCGTCGCGGTCTACGCGCCCATCTTGGGGCGCGAGCGGCGCGGCCTGCACGACCGCGCCGCGGGAACCGACGTCGTCCGGAGCCGGTGAGTGGCCGCAGGGAGCTCAGAGGTCGATGATCATGCCCTCGTGCGCGGCGTCGACCCCGGCCGTGGCCGCGATGCGGTCGATCGCGTCGTCAGTGCGCAGCGGTCCGTGGTGGGTGAGCACGAGTCGGCGGGCGTGGGCCCGGCCCGCAAGCTCGACCGCGTGCTCGACCGTGCCGTGACCGAACGCCTTGGCCCGTTCGGCCTCGGCCGCGAGGAACGGCGCGCCGCGGACGAAGACGTCGACGTCGCGCGCGAGGTCGATGATGGCCTCGTCGTTGTCATCGATCGCGTCGGGTACGTACGCGAGTGAGGCGCCCGCGCCCGTGATGCGGTATCCGAGCGCGCGGCCACCCTTGTGGCGCACTTCACGCGCGAGCACCTCATAGTCCTGGAACTCGTGCGCACCGGGTTCGATGCCCACGTGCTTCCAGTTGCCGCGCAGACCGTCGGGGCCGATGGGGAAGTGCGGTGGCGACATCGCACGCGCGAGGGTCGCCACCGGGTCACCTTGGGCCGGTTGCCCGAGCAGCACCTCGGCATCGTCGTGATCGGCGGGCGGGAAGAACGGCAGCCCCTGAACGTGGTCCCAGTGGAGGTGGGTGAGCAGGATCGTCCCTCGGAACGGGGCGTCGCCGAACTCGCGCGCGAGTCGCTGGAGCCCGGTGCCCGCGTCGAGCACGAGCGTCGGGCGATCGTCGGCCGTCGAGACCGCGACGCACGACGTGTGACCACCGACGCGCGCGAACTCCGGACCGGAAACCGGTGTCGACCCGCGCACGCCGCAGAACCTGACCCTCATTGCTCTCCGCCCGAAATGGCGCTCGGCCTCACACTCGGCTCACGGGTTTTCTTCGCGCCGGTGCCCCTCGCTCAGCGCGCGCAGGTGCTCCGCGTCGATCTGGTCCGCACGCGCGACGGCAATGCGTACAGGAGTAGTGGCGCGCAGCGTGCTCGTGCGGCGGCCGCCCTCTAACACCGCCCGCTCGCCGAGGATCGCGCCCGGCCCGAGCTCGGCCAGCGCTTCGCCGTCGACCTCGACTGCCAACACGCCGTCGAGCAAGAGGTAGAGCTCCGAACCGAGCTGGCCCTGCTCGACGAGCACGTGGCCGTCCTTGACCTTGCGCACGGTCGGCTTCTCGCCGCCGCGCATGATCGTGGTGGCGAGATCGCGCTCGAGCGCGGTCTCCACCGCGGTGACGAGGGCGGGCGAGTCCTCGTCACCCCACGGCGTGTGCTTGCCGAACGCGTTGCGGTACCAGTCCTTGAAGTCGGCGAGGCCCGCCTTCGCCGAGAGCTTGCCCGCGTCGTCGTAGATCCAGTGACGGGGGAAGGTGCTCGCGCCCGACATCGTGAACTCGCAGCGGCCGTCCGCGTGCATGACCACTTCGAGCGTCGTCCACACGAGCGGCGCCTTGAATTGCACGAACGGCGGGTGGTTCACGCGGCGCGGGGCCGGGATCGCAGTGCGGCCGCCGACCGTCTGCACGAAGCGCGCGGTCGTGCCCTCGATCTCCGGTGCCCGCTGGATGTCGGGCAGGCCCGGCGCGGCGAAGGTGGCCTCCTTCGTCGCGAAGCGCACGGTCGTGGCGCCCATCAAGCCGCCGCTGTCGTCGGCGTAACCCGCACCGACGATCCGGCCATCTTCCACTTCGATCCACGTGCGCAACACGTTCGCGAACCGGAATCGGTCGGTTGTCTGGAGCTCGACGAGGTCCTCGATCACATCCGGCGGTGGTGCGTCGTAGTGTGCGACACCACTTTCGAAGACCGGCTTGTTCATCCCGCTGACGGCTTCCGAAGGGATCCAGGACAACGTGACGACGCTCGTGTCGATGCGCATGACTTCCTTCCCGCGCTCCCCGCGCTCCGCTCGCCTTGCACTGCGACGCAACCTACGGATTCTGGCGCGGCACCGACAGGGCGTGCGCCCGTCTCTCGTGAGGGGTGCCAGCACCACCCGGTCCTGGGGGAGCCCTCCCTTGTGGGGCGCACGGATTCAGGGTCCAATCGCTCCGTGACCACGCCTCGGATCACCGTGTTCCTGGCGGACGACTCGCTGTTCGTCCGCGAAGGGGTGCGGGCCTTGCTCGCCGCGCAACCGGACCTCGAGGTGGTCGGTGTGGCCGAGGACTTCGACGGGTTGGTCGACGGCGCCACGGAGTTCGGACCGCAGGTCGTCGTCACCGACATCCGCATGCCGCCGAGCTTCCAGAACGAGGGAATCGAGGCGGCGAAGCTCGTGCGGAAGCGGAACCCCGGTACCGGAGTGGTCGTCCTCTCGCAGTACGACGAGCCGGAGTACGCGATCTCATTGCTGTCCGAAGGCGCCGCGGGGTACGCGTACCTGTTGAAGGACCGGGTCGGCGACGGTGACCAACTCTGCCGGGCGGTGCGCGAAGTCGCGACCGGCGGCAGCATGCTCGACCCCGCGATCGTCAACGCGATCGTCGCGCCCGCGCGCGCGACCGATGAGCTCGACGAGCACGAGGACCAGCTCCTCCAGTGGATCGCCGAGGGCCGGCCGGTGAAGGCGATTGCCGTCGCGTGGAACACCACACCGGAAGCCGCGAACGACGCCATCGAAGATCTGTTCCTGAAGCTCGCGAAGGAAGCGAGTGCGGGCGCTGAGGGCGCGCTGCGCCGGCTGCGCCTGTTGCAGAAGGCGATCGTCGATCGTGAAGAGCAGGGTGAGACGCTGAGCCGGCTCCTCCCGGGTGGACTCGCGGAGAAGATGCGCCGCGACGGTCACGAGACGGGTGTCTCCGAGCGCCTCGACGTCACCGTGTTGATGTCGGACGTGCGCGGCTACTCGGGCATCGCCGAGCGCGTTGATCCCACGGTGCTCGCAGGCATGCTGAACACGCACCGGGCCGAGATGAACAACGCCATCCTCGCCACGGGCGGCACGGTGATGCAGTACGTCGGCGACGCCGTGATGGCCGTGTTCGGCGCCCCGTTCCCGCAGGACGACCACGCCCGCCGCGCGTTGCAGGCCGCGTGCGCGATGCACGAGCGCCAGGAGACCGTCAACGGCAAGTGGCGCGCCGACGGCCTCCCGGAGTTCGGGCTCGGCATCGGCCTGTCGACCGGCGAGGTCGCGGCCGCGCTGCTCGGTTCGGACGAGCGGCTCGAGTACACGTTGGTGGGTGACACCGTGAACCTCGCCCAGCGGCTGCAGGATCTGGCCCGTCCGCCGGGCACGGTCTTGTCGGGTGCGACGCTCGATGCGCTGCCGGACGCGCCGGCGGTCACATTGCTCGACGCGGAGTTCGTCAAGGGACGGGAGACGCCGGTAGTCGCGTACCGATTGACAGGAACGTGAGTAGGCCGGTGACGGGGAACTAGGGAAGGAATGCGGGATGGAAAACGTGTGCACGGTGATGGGAGTCCGCAAGACGTTCGAGGCCGAGCTCGCGCCGGTGCGCGCGCTGCGCGGCGTCGACCTCGACATCGCCCTGGCTGAGTTCGTCGCGGTGATGGGGCCGTCGGGGTGCGGCAAGTCGACGCTGCTGAACCTGATTGCCGGACTCGACGTTCCCGACGAAGGCACGATCGCGATCGACGGCGAGGAGATCACCGGGCGTTCCGAGGACGACCTCGCGCGCATGCGACGCAAGCACATCGGCATCGTGTTCCAGTTCTTCAACCTGCTCGAGAGCATGACGGTGCTCGAGAACGTCGTGCTCCCGGCGGTGATCGCGGGCACGAAGCGCAAGCCGGCAGAAACGCGTGCTCGCGACATGCTCGACCTGCTCGGCTTGGGCGACAAGGCGAAGGAGATGCCCGGCGTGCTCTCCGGCGGTCAACGCCAGCGGCTCGCGATCGCGCGCGCGCTCGCCAACGAACCGACGCTGCTGCTCGCCGACGAGCCGACCGGTGCGCTCGACAGCGCGGGTGGCCACGAAGTGCTCGAGCTGTTCAAGCGGCTGCACGGCGACGGCCAGACGATCATCATGGTGACGCACAACCAGGAAGTCGCCGACGCCGCAGACCGGATCGTCCACATGCGGGACGGGCGCGTCGAGAGCGACAACCGTGCCGGCGCGCCGCCCGCAGCCGCGGCGCAAGTCACGAGCTGAGCCACGACGCGTGGGTGGTGTCCGGATCCTGGCGCGCGCGACGCTGCGGACGGGATGGCGAGGCGCCGTTGTCGTCGCGCTCCTCGTCGGCGTCGCGGGCGGCGCGGTGCTCACGGCGTGGGCTGGCGCGCGCCGAACCGGGAGCGCATACGACCGTGCCCTTCACGAGACGAAGAGCCAGGACGTGCTCGCCAGCGCGGTGTACGACTTCCAGAAGCAGCAGCTCCCCGACATCTCGAAGCTCGCGCGGCTCCCGCAGCTGGAAACATCGGGGCAGCTCGTCGGGATCGGGTTGGTGCCAATGGGGCCGAACCACGCCCCCGCGACGCAGACAATGCTGAATGCGGTCGCACCGACCTCTCCGGAGCCTTACCACTCGATCACGCGGCCGCAGCTGCTGGCCGGCCGTTACCCCGTCGGGGTCGACGAGCTCGCCCTCAGCCGCGAGTCGATTCGGGCCGTGCAGGATCTCGGCATCCACGTCGAGCTGGGACGCCGCTTCCGGGCTGCTTATTTCGCGTTCCAGGACCTCGAGACGGACCCCGAACACGCATTCCATCCCGTCGACTTGCGCCTGGTCGGCATCGCGCAGGACCCGAACGTACGGCTGTCGAGCGATGCCTCCGGACGCCAGGAGGCGATGCTCAGCTTGGCATTCGGTCGCCAACATGCCGACGCGGCCAGCTTCAACCTCGTGGTCGGGCGGCTCGCGCCGGGAAACACCACGGCGAGTTTCGTCCGCGCCGCCCGGGCGACGTACCCCGACACCGAGCTCGGCTTCCAGACGAGCGCGCAAGGCTCGGATCAGTACGACGCCCTCGCGCGTCCCTATGTCCAGGCGCTGCGGCTCTTCGCGATCGTGGCGGGGCTCGCCTCCCTGCTCGTTGTCGGTCAGGCGCTCGTGCGTCAGACGCGTGCGGACGCAAGCTCGACCCCCACGATGCGGGCGCTCGGGATGCGGCACGTCGAACGCGCAGGCGCTGGCTCCGCCCGTTCTGTGCTCTCGATCGTGCTCGGGCTGGTGCTCGCGGTTGTCGCCGCGTCGATCGCGTCACGCTGGGTCACTGTCGGACCCGCGCGCCTCATCTCTGCCGGTTCTCGACTCGACTTCGACAGCGTCGCGACGGGCCTCTTCTTGCTCATCTGCACATCCGCGCTGGTTGGTGTCGTCGCCGCCAGCGCGCTGCTGGCGACGCGCCGCGTCGAGGGCGCGTCGATCGCGACGCGCCGGGCACGCGCGCTCTCAGAACTGCGCTTCCCGCCGGCCGCGTGGGTCGGCTTCCGTCGTGCGCTCGCGGACGTCGGCCGCGACAGCCCATCGGCCGCGGTGACATTGGGCGGCGTCCTCGTGGCCGCGGCGACCGTTACGGCGGCACTCACCTTTGCGGGCGGTCTCGACCGGTTCGTCAGTCAGCCCGCGCGCTGGGGTTGGCACTGGGACGCTGTCTACGACACGAACGACAACACCTTCGACCCATCGGCGGCGGCCGCGATGTTGCGCGCGCCGGAAGTGCGCGGACTCACGATCGGGACACACGGTGACATCACGTCGAACGGTCAGCGCGTGTCCGCATATGGGTTCGACATGAAGCGGGGCGCCGTCGGGCCCGCGGTCCAGCAGGGTCGGCTCCCGAGGACCGCATCCGAGATCGCGCTCGCGCCGCGCACCATCGACGCCTTCCACACTCAGATTGGCGAGCGCGTCTCGCTCGCTGCACCCGACGGCAAGGATGTCCAATACGAGGTCGTCGGCACGGCCGCAGTCCCACCGTCCCTCGACGAGGGCGGTTTGGCGCGACTCGGTTCCGGCGCCGTCCTCACGGCCGGCGGGCTCGTCCGGGTCGAGCCCCAAGCGGTGCCGTCGTTCGTGCTGCTCGACTTCACGCCCGGCTTCGACGGGTTCGATCGGCTGAACCGCACGTGGAAGGACTTCGGCGGCGTCCTCACGCGCACTGAAATACCGGTCGAGATCACGAGCTACTCCCACGTGCGCAGCACGCCTCTCGTACTCGCAGGGCTGCTCGCTCTGCTCGGTCTCGGTGTGCTCGCGCATGCGCTCGCGCTGTCCGCGCGCACGCACAGCAAGCAGTTCGCCGTGCTGCGGTCGCTCGGGTTTCTGCGCCCGCAACTGCGTGCCAGCATGACGTGGCAGGCGACGGCGGTGCTCGTGCTCGGGGGTGGGATCGGCGTGCTCGTCGGCATCGCGAGCGGTCGTTGGCTCTGGCGCCAGTTCGTTTCCGACCTCGGGTTCACCACGGGTGCCGCGATTCCGATTGGTGCCTTGCTCGCCGCGTGCATCGTCGTCGCGCTGTTCGCGAACGGCGTCGCGTTGTGGTGCGGACAACGCGCGATGCGTGATTCCGCCGGGGCACAATTGAGGGCGGAGTGACGGGCGCGATCGAGAGGAGGAGCGAGTGATGAGCACCACCGGCATCGCGATCGATCCGGCCAAGCCGCGGCTCGGCAGCGCGTTCGCCGGTGCCCTCGTCGGCGCGGTGATCGTGATCGGGCTCGCGATCGCCGGCGCGGCCGGCGGCACCGACGAAGTGGTACTGGTCGCAGTCATCGCCGGCGCATGGGCCGGGTCTGCGGTGTTCGTCGCGACGCAGCGTCCGACCGAACCCTTGTGGGCGTGGACCCTCGCGGTCGCGTTGGCCGGCGCGATCGCCGTCATCGCGCCCACGGCCGCGCCCCTCGTTCCGTTCGTCGCGTTCGCCTTCGTGGTCGCGTTGCCCGAGGGCCGGCTGCCGCGTGAGCTGCGCGGGCTCGTCGCGGTCGGCGCCGTTGTTGCGATCGGCGCCGCGGTCGTCGCCGGGGATGTCGACAGGCGCACCAGTGCGGTGGTCGGCGAGTCCATCGTGCTCGGGCTCGCCGCGGCGTTCGCGTACGTGCGCGCGTGCCGGCGGGCGGGCGCGGTGAATCGCAGCCGGTTGCAGTGGGTCGGTTGGGGCGTCGTCGTGGCCGGCGGGCTCGCGCTGGCGATCGGCCTGCTCAAGGCGCTGCTCGACTGGCCGAACATCGCCACCGAGCTCGCGATCGGCGCCACGCTGTTCGTACCGTTCGCGGTCGCGGTGTCGTCAGTGGAGACGCTGGCGGTGCGCATCGACCGGTTGCTCGTGCATACGATCGAAGCGGGCGGGATCGTCATCATGGTCGGCGCGGTGTATCTCGTCGTGGTGCTCGGCTTCGGTGACGCGCCCGACCAGTCCGAGCGGCGGGTGCTCGGACTCTCGATCGTCGCCGCGGTGATCGCGGCCCTGCTCTACGGCCCGGTCAAGAGCCGGCTCTCGGACGTGGCCAACCGCCGCGTCTACGGGGAGCGCCAAGCGCCGGACGAACCGCTCCAGACGTTCGGCGCCCGTATGTCCCGTGCGATCCCGCTCGAAGAGCTGCTGCTGCAGCTCGCAGAGTCCTTGAAGAAGAGCATGCAGCTCGCGGCCTCCGAAGTGTGGACCGGCACCGACGGTGTGCTCGAGCTCGCCGCGTCGGTACCGTTCCGCGAGCCGCCTCGCATCCGGCTCAGCGACGACGAAGTCACCGTCATCGCACGCGCGCACGTCTCCGGCAACGCGTGGCTGCAAGTCTGGCTGCCGACGCTGCTCGCCGCGCACGAAGGCCGGACGGTGCGCGTCGCGCCGCTCGCGCACTCCGGCGAGTTGCTCGGGCTCATCGTCTGCGCGCGCCGGGCCGACGATGCACCGTTCAGCGACGAACAGGATCGGGTGCTCACGGAGCTCGCCCGTCCGGTCGCGCTCGCGCTGCACAACTCGCGGCTCGACACCAGGCTGCAAGCCTCGCTCGATGACCTTCGTGTCGCCAACGACGAGCTGCGCGTGTCCCGCGCCCGCATCGTCGCCGCGGCCGATCAGTCCCGCCGCCAGATCGAGCGCAACCTCCACGACGGCGCGCAGCAGCACCTGGTCGCGCTGGCGGTCAAGCTCGGCCTCGCGCGGCAACTGCTCGACGCGGACCCGTCGACCCTCGGCCCGATGCTCGAAGAGCTGCGAGGTGACGCGCAGGAGACGCTCACGCAGCTCCGCGAGCTCGCGCACGGCATCTACCCGCCGCTGCTCATGGACCGCGGCCTCGGCGAGGCGCTGCGCGCGGCCGCGAACCGCGCGGTGCTCGTCACCGACGTGAACGCGGACGTCGGCCGCTACCCAGCCGATGTGGAAGCCGCGGTCTACTTCTGCTGCCTCGAAGCGCTGCAGAACGCGGGCAAGCACGCGGGCGAGGGCGCGCGCATCACGATCACCGTCGAGGAATGCGCAGGCACCGTCGAGGAGTGCGCAGGCGAGCTGTGCTTCGAGGTCGCCGACAACGGCGCCGGGTTCGACACGACGCGCAACGCGGTGCGCGGCCACGGCTTCGTCAACATGGCCGACCGCGTCGGTGCCATCGGCGGCTCGCTCACGGTCGACAGCGCGGCCGGAGCCGGCACGCAGGTGCGGGGCCGGCTGCCGCTCGAACCGGTCGCGGCCGCCGGCGATGACGAAGCCGACTGAACGGCGCGGCGCTCAGCTGCGCGAGCTGTCCCACAGCTCGCGCACGAGCGCGGGACCGAAGTCCTCCTTGTGGACGTACGCGATCGCGCCGCAGTCCCGCGCGTCGGCGGGGAGGTCGGCCTCGGAATAGGTCGACAGGAGGATCACCTGCGTGTCCGGATGCGCGGCACGGATGCGGCGCGTGGCCTCGATGCCGTTGATGCCCGGCAGGTTGATGTCCATCAGCACGAGGTCGGGCGCGTGCTCGTCGACCTGATGCACGGCGTCCTCGCCGGTCTCGGCTTCACCCGCGACGGCAAAGCCGCCGGTGAGTCCGATCACGGTGCGCGCGACGGCGCGGAACGGCAGCTGGTCGTCGACGATCAGTACCGAGATCGTCCGCGTCGAGCCGTCGGTGGCACCCATCTCGCCATTCATGGTCGCGCGGCCTCCGGCTCGGACCCAGGGTGGAGTCCCGCAGTTCGCTGTGGTGCTAACCCCCCTGTTCCGAGAGGAACAGGAGGACGGCTTTCACCCGACGGTGGACGTCGACTTCCTCGCCCAGGTCGAGCTTCGAGAACAGCGAATTGATGTGCTTCTCGACCGCCCGTTCCGACAGGTGCAGCGCCTGTGCGATCCCGGCGTTGTTGCGCCCTTGCGCCATCTGCTCGAGGACTTCCCGCTCGCGCGGCGTGAGCCGGTCGACGGGCGAGGCGGGTCGGGCGGCGCGCGCCCGCACCAGCGACTCGACGACGACCGGATCGATCACGCTCCCGCCGTGCGCGACTTCCCGGATCGCGTGCACGAGCTGATTCGGGTCGGAGACCCGCTCCTTCAGGAGGTACGCCCGGCCCTCGCTGCCCCGCTCGAGCAGCGCGAGCGCGTACCCCGGATCGGAGTACTGGCTGAGGACCACCACGCCCATCGCCGGGCTTCGCTCCTTCAGCTCGAGGGCGGCACGGACGCCTTCGTCGGTGCCGGTCGGCGGCATCCGGATGTCGGTCACGACCACGTCCGGGGCATCGCGCTCGGCCGCGTCCATGAGCTCGTCGTAGCTGCCGCAGGTCGCGACCACCTCGACACCCTCTTCGTGGTCGAGCAGCTTCACGACGCCCTCGCGGACCAGCAAATTGTCGTCCGCGATCACCACGCGCAGCGCCATCGGTCGGAGACGCTAGCCAGAATTGGCCCTCCTGAGCCGTTTCTGAGCCGCTTCCAGTAGTATCTCGGGGTTCCGAGCAGCCCTTCCGAGCGGCTGCAAGCAGGTCAGGGAGTTGTGCGCGCCCATGTATGCCGTGATTGCGACCGGTGGCAAGCAGTACCGGGTCGAAGAAGGCGACCACGTCGAGGTCGAACGGCTCGACGCCGACGAGGTGACGCTGCAGCCTGTGCTCGTGGTCGACGGCGATGTCGTGCTCGCAACCGCGTCGCAGCTCGAAGGCGCGTCCGTGTCGGCCCGCGTCGTCGGCGATGCCAAGGGACCCAAGATCAACGGCTTCACGTACAAGAACAAGAGCAACCAGCGGAAGCGGTGGGGTCACCGGCAGAAGTACTCCACCATCGAGATCACCGGGATCACGAGAGGCTAGGGAAGCGTCATGTCGAAGAAGAAGGGCGCGGCGTCCTCGCGCAACGGTCGTGATTCCAACGCGCAGCGCCTCGGCGTGAAGCGCTTCAGCGGCGAGACGGTGACGGCCGGCACGATCATCATCCGCCAGCGCGGCACCAAGTGGCACCCCGGCTTCAACGTCGGCAAGGGCAGCGACGACACGCTGTTCGCGCGCAGCACCGGTATCGTGAAGTTCGGCACGCGGCGCGGCCGCAAGCTCGTCGACATCGTCCCGGGCGCACCCACCGAGTCCTGACCGCCGGCTCCGCGCCATGGAGCAGCGGGTCAGCCTCATCACGCTCGGTGTCGCCGATCTCGCGCGGTCGCGCGGCTTCTACGAGCAACTCGGCTGGCGCGGCCAAGAGGTTGAAGAGACGGTCTTCTTCCAGGCCGGTGGGCAAGCCGTCGTGCTGTGGGGCCGCGCCCAGGTCGCGGCCGACGCGGGCGTAGACGACGACGGCACCAGCCGGTTCAGCGGCATCTTCCTCGCGCACAACGTCGCGTCCCGCGCCGAGGTCGATCGCATTGTCGACGCAGCCGTGAGCGCAGGCGCGGAGCTGACGAAGGCTCCGGTCGAAACCTTCTACGGCGGCTACGCCGGCTTCTTCCGCGACCCCGACGGCCACGTGTGGGAAGTCGCGCACAACCCGGGCTTCACCTTGGCCGCCGACGGTAGCCTCACGCTGCCCGACTTCGGCAGCAGCACTGCGTAACGAGGGGGCGTCTGTGCTCCGTAACCCCGATCACGTGACCATCGCGGTGGCGGACGCGGCGAGCGCCATCGAGTTCTTCGCGCTGCTCGGCTTCCGCAAGGATCACGTCGCCAAGATCGACGGTGGTGAACCGGCGAAGTACATGGGCATGCCGGACATGAAGGCGCAACACATCACGCTCGCACTCGAAGGATCCGAACCGCGCTTCGAGATCCAATTGCTCGAGTTTGATCCGACGTCGGCCGATGATCCGGGCGCGCATCCGACGAACCGCCGCCGTCGGGGCTACAACCACCTCGCGTTCCGCGTCGACGACATCGCGGCGGTGACCGCGCACCTGGTGGCGAATGGCGTGAAGATGCTCAGCGACGAGATGGACTACATCAGCCGGCGTCTGCGCTTCTTCGAAGGTCCCGAGGGGATCACCCTCGAGCTCGTGCAATGGGTCGACGCGCGATGAAGATCGCGCGGCAGATCATCGTGTTCGACGCGGCCGATCTGGCCGGCGACGGCCAGTGGCGGATCGGCGTGCAGCTCGCACCGCAGCACGTCCCACCCGATTGGCCGCACGGTGCACCGCAGCAGGTCCATCTCGATCTGCACGTCGACGACCCGGCGCGCGCCCACGAAGAGGTGCTCGCGCTCGGTGCGCGGTTGCTGCGGCCCGCCGCCGATCTCACCGCCGCCGAGGGGCACCAGGTCTACGCGGATCCGGCCGGCCACCCCTTCTGCATCGGTTGGGGGCACTGACGCACCGGGCCGATGAGGAAGGCTGCCAGCGTCGGTACCGAAGTGAAGTCAAGGCGCTCGGCTCCGGCATCGTGACGCTCATCTACCGGACCGCGGGCCGACCGCTACGGTGCGACCATGGTGAGCATCGACGAGGCCGCTCGGATGGCCATGGAACTGCCGGAGGTCACCGTCGGCGAGCGTCACGGCAACCGGACGTGGTTCGTTGCCGGCAAGGGCTTCGCGTGGGAGCGACCGTTCAGCAAGGCCGACATCAAACGGTTCGGCGACGAGCGGCCTCCGGACGGACCGATCTTCGCGGTGCGCGTCGACGACCTGGCGGAGAAGGAAGCGGTGCTCGCCGCGCCGTCCAAGGGGTTCTTCACGATCCCGCACTTCGACGGGTACGCCGCCGTGCTCATCCAGCTGACGGTCGTCGGCAAGCGTGCGCTGCGGGAAGCGATACTCGACGGCTGGTTGGCGTGTGCGCCGCCGCAGCTCGCGGAGGAGTACGTGCAGCGACGCGCGGGCCGACGCCGTTGATGCTCGTCAGGCGTTGACGCGTTCGGGGGCGAGGCCTTCGGGCAACGAACCCGAGTGCACGATTACGAGCGATTTGGTTGTCCGGGTGATCGTCACGTAGAGCAGGCGCAAGCCGGCCGCGTCCGAAGTGACGAGGCGGCTCGGCTCGACCACCACGACGTGATCGAACTCGAGACCCTTGGCTTCGGTCGCGTCGAGGATCGCGATGTTGGCATCGAGTGCATCGGCCGCGTTCGCTACGGCGCCGACGTCGCTCAGCTCCGACGCGAGCATCGGGTGCAGTTCGGTGGGAGCGATGACGGCGACGGTGCCGGAACGTTCCCGTACCGCGCGCACGGTTTCGGCGGCGCGGGCGACGAGGTCGTCGGGTGTCGTCGCGATGAACCGCGGCTGTTCGCCGGTGCTGCGCACCGATCGCGAGGGCTCGACCGTGGGCGCGGCGACGGCAAGGAGCCGGGCTGCGACGTCCATGACCTCGGCCGGCGTGCGGTAGTTCACCGACAACGTGACGAACTGCGGTGCGACGTGGGTGGGTAGGTGCCGGAGCAGGTCGTCCCACGAAGCGATCGCGCCGGCGCGGCTCGCCTGACCCGGGTCGCCGACGAGCGTCATCGACCCCGACGGGCAGCGCCGGGCGAGCATGCGCCATTGCATCGCGGTGAGATCCTGCGCTTCGTCGACGAGGATGTGGCCGTAAGTGCGGGGCTCGCCGATCGACTCGCCCACGTCGGTGCTGCCGTCGCCGTACCGGTTGGCGAGCGCCGCCGCGTCGGTGAAGCCGTGCAGGCCGAGGTCCTCGATCACCCGGTTCGCGGTGTCGAGCGCGTCGTCCGAGGAGCGGCGGCGGCGACGCCGGGGGCGGGCGGCTTCGACCGGCCCGAGCAGGGCATCGGCTTCGTCGATGAGCGGGATGTCGGCCTCGCTCCACGCGACCCGTTGCAGGTCCGGGTCGCGGCGGCGATGGAGGCGTGCCATGTCGGCTTCGGAGAGGATGTCACGCGCCGCGGAACGGGTCAGCGCACTGAAGCCGAAGAGGTCGTTGACGAGCTCCGCACCGGAGATGACCGGCCAGCAGCGCTCGAGCGCTTCGCGCACCTCGGGACGGTTGCGGATGCGGGCGCGCAACTCGGACTCCCAACCTTCGGGCGGTGCCTCGCCGCGCGCGAGCGCGCCCGCGACGGTGGGGTCCGCGGCGGCGTCACGATCGAAGATGCTCGTCACGCTCCCGGCGTTGTCCGGGGCCGCGTTGTCGGGCCGGCGCGGCGCGTCGAGCTGGCGGGACCGGAAATTGCGAACGAATGCGTCCTTGTAGCGCGCGACGAGCATGTCGACGAGGCGGCGGACGACGAGCTGCCGCTTCTCGTTGTGCGTACCTCGCCGGCGACGCGTGCCCTCGACGATGCGGGTCGTGTCGCCCCGCGTGATGCGCAGCCGCAACCCGTCGATCACGAGCACGAGCTCGCGTGCAAGGGGCCGCTCGCGATCGGAGACCGCGCGCTCGATGACGCCCGCCATGCGGCCGTCGCCCTTGAGCGTCGCGACCTCGCGCGGCTCGAGCGCCGTCACGCGCAGGCGGGGCTTGAGACCCGTGAGCGTGGAGAGCTGCACGTCCTGCTCGCCGAGCGACGGCAGCACCTGCTCGATGTAGCGCAGGAACACCGGGCTCGGCCCGACCAGCAACACTCCAGAAGACGCGAGCCGGCGCCGGTGCGTGTAGAGGAGGTACGCGGCACGGTGGAGCGCGACCGCGGTCTTGCCGGTGCCCGGACCGCCCGCCACGACGAGGATGCCGGCGATCTCGGCCCGGATGGCCTGATCTTGTTCGGCCTGGATGGTCGCGACGATGTCGCCCATGCGGCCGGTGCGGTCGCGTTCGAGCGCGGCGAGCAGCGCGCCTTCGCCCGCGACCTCGAGGCCGGCGTCCGCGATCGCGCGCTGGTCGAAGACCTCGTCGTCGAGGCCCGGTGACCTCGCGGCCCTTCTTGGTGATGAGGTGCCGGCGGCGCACGACCGCCATCGGCGCGACCGCGGTGGCGCGGTAGAAGGGCTCGGCGACCGGCGCGCGCCAGTCGATCACGAGCGGCGTGTGCGTCTCGTCCTCGACCGCGAGCCGGCCGATGTACCACCGCGCCGCGTCTTCCATGTCGAGCCGGCCGAACACCAGGGGAGAGTCACCGATGTCGAGATCGGCCAGGCGCCGCTGGGTCACGTCCCAGGCGATGTCCCGCTCGAGCCGGGCCTGGTGGGTTCCGCCCGCGCGGACGTCCGAGTACGCGGCGCGGACCCGTTCGGCCGCGGCCCGCATGGACTCCAGCCGGGCGTACGCGGCGTCCACGTAGCGCTGTTCGGCCGCGAGTTCGGGATCCTGTCGGCGTTGCTCGGGCAACCCTCTCCCTTGCTCGTCGGGACGACGATGTCCTGTCCTCGGAGGCCGGCAAAGGCGGTCCGCGGGGACGGGCCAGCTTAGTCGCCGCGCACTAGGTTCCCGACGGTGCCCGAATCGTTGCCGTTCACGCCGGACGAAGCCGCCAACCGCCTGCTGGCGACCGATCCCCTCGCGGTGCTGCTCGGGATGCTCCTCGACCAACAGGTGCCGATGGAGTGGGCGTTCCAGGCGCCGAACCTCTTGCGGGCGCGCCTCGGCGGCACGCTCGATGCCGGTGCGATCGCGGCGATGCCGGTCGAAGACCTCGAGGCGATCTTCCGGGACAAGCCCGCGCTGCACCGGTACCCCGGATCGATGGCGAAGCGCACCCACGCGGTCGCGCAGTTCCTCGTCGAGCACTACGACGGCTCGGCGGCCCGCCTGTGGGCCGATGCCGAAACCGGCGAAGAATTGCTGGCCCGGGTCCGGGCGCTCCCCGGCTTCGGGGAGTCGAAGGCACGGATCTTCGTCGGACTGCTGGGCAAGCGCCTCGACGTCCGACCCGCCGGCTGGGAGACGGTTGCCGCCGACTGGCCGTCGATCGCGGACGTCGACAGCTATGAGCGCGTCCTCGAGATCCGTCAGCAGAAGCGTGTGATGAAGGCGGCCAAGAAGGCCGCCGCCCCGAAACCCGGCTAAGGCGAGACCGCGATCGTCTTCGTCTGGGTGACGGTGCGGTTGTCGGCCCCGAACGCAGTCAGTAGGTACGAGTGCGAGCTGCCCGAGCACGGGAACGGCAGGTCCTGGGTCGCGCTCGGCACCGAAGCTGCCGGGTTGCGTGGTGCCGTCGATGGCGATCGTGGTGCGTGTCGCGTTGCCGGTGCTCCAACTCAGCTGCACCGTCGTGTCGGCCGTGCAGCTCTTGGAATCCGGGCCGGTGAACGATGCAATCGTCGGCGCGGGCGGTGCCGTGGTCGCCGTCGTCGTCGCGGCTTCGGTCGTGGTCGTGCTCGCCTCGGTCGTGGTGGTGGTCGACTCGACGGTCGTGCCCGACGAGCTCGTCGTGGTGGTGCTGTCGTCGTCGCCACTGCTGTTCGCGAGGACGATCACGAGGATGATGATCGCGATCACGACCACGGCACCGACGGCGATCCACCACCACTTCGCGTTCGACTCGCCCTCTCCGCCATCGTCGCCGCCGTAGCCGGGCGGCGGGGGAGTGCCGGGCGGGGGCGGCTCGCCGACCGACGGCATCCGCTGGGTCGGGTCCACGGGGGCGACACCGGGCGCGCCAGGGTCGGTCGGGGCGCCGGGATCGCCCGGCGGCGTGCCGCCGGGTGCCGAAGGAGGCGCGCCGGCCGGAGTCGGTGGGGTCGCGCTGGGGTCAACCGGCTGATTCACGCCGTGGATCGTACGGCCGCACCCGTACTCTTTCGGTGGATGTCCGAGTTCGTCGACGTGGCGCAGTTGAACGTGCAGGCCGGCAACGGCGGCGCGGGCGTCGTCGCGTTCCGGCGGGAGTCGCACGTGCCGAAGGGCGGTCCCGACGGCGGCGACGGCGGCAGCGGCGGCGACATCTGGCTGCACGCGACCCGCAACGTCCCCTCCCTGCTCGCGTTCCGGGACCATCCGCACCGCAAGGCGAGGTCGGGCACGCACGGGTCGGGCAAGAAGAAGCACGGCTCGGCCGGCGCCGATCTCGTCATCGAGGTGCCGGTCGGAACGGTCGTGCGGGGCGCTGACGGTGAGCTGCTCGCCGACCTCGTGCGCGACGGCGACCGCTGGATGGCGGCGAAGGGTGGGGTCGGCGGGCGCGGCAACGCGCGCTTCCTCTCCAACGCCCGCCGCGCGCCTTCGTTCGCGGAGCAAGGCGAGTACGGCGAAGAGCGGTGGTTGCAGCTCGAGCTGAAGCTGCTCGCCGACGCAGCACTCGTCGGCTTCCCGAACGCGGGCAAGTCGACGTTGATCTCCGTCGTGAGCGCAGCCAAGCCCAGGATCGCCGACTACCCGTTCACCACACTCGTCCCGAACCTCGGTGTGGTGCGCTTCCACGAGCACGAGTTCGTCCTCGCCGACATCCCCGGCCTCATCGAAGGCGCGGCCGAAGGCAAGGGCCTCGGCCACCAGTTCCTGCGCCACGTCGAGCGGGCGCGCGTCCTCGTCATCCTGCTCGACCTCGCGCCCGTCGACGGCCGGTCGCCCGACGAGCAGGAATCGGTGCTGCTCGACGAGCTCCGCCGCTACCAACCGCAGCTGCTCGACCGGCCCCGCGTGGTCGTCGGTACCAAGGCCGACGTCGCGAGCGAGTCGTTCGCCGGGCTCACGATCTCCGCGGTGACGCGCGCCGGCGTCGACGAGCTGCTCGGTGAGATCGCCAAGCTCGTCGAGGACGCGCGCGCGAACGAGGGCGAGTCCGAGGCCTACGTGGTGCTGCGACCCGAGGAGCAGGGCTTCAACGTCGTGCGCGAAGGGGACCGGGCGTGGCGCGTCACCGGCCGGCCCGCCGAGCGCGCGGTTGCACTCGCCGACCTCACGAACCACGAAGCCATGGCGTACGTACAACACCGGCTGCGGCGCATGGGCGTCGAGCGGGCGCTGGCGCGAGCGGGTGTGAACGATGGTGACCTCGTGCGCATCGGTGCGCTCGAGCTCACCTATGAAGAGGGCATGTGAACAGCGAAAAAGGAATGTGAGCGGAGCATGCTCGCAGTCGTGAAGGTCGGGACGTCATCGATCACCGACGAGCGCGGTGATCTCGATGACGCCGCGATCCTCAAGCTGTGCGGCGATCTCGCGGCCGCGCACAGCGCGGGTCACCGGGTCGTGCTGGTGCTCTCCGGCGCGATTGCAGCGGGCATGCCCGCGCTCGGCCTCACGACGCGTCCCACCGATGTCGGCACGTTGCAGGCGCTCGCCGCGGTCGGGCAGCCGCGACTGATCGAGCGGCTCAACGCGATCTTCTCCGCGTACGACATCGTCGGTGGCCAGGTGCTGCTCACGCCGTACGACTTCGTGCACCGCAGCCAGTACCTGCACGCGCGCGAGACCCTGCGGCGCCTGCTCGATCTCGGCGTGCTGCCGATCGTGAACGAGAACGACACGATCGCGGACGACGAGATCCGCTACGGCGACAACGACCTCCTCGCCGCGCTCGTGTCCCACCTGCTGCACGCCGACGCGCTGGTCATGCTCACCGACACCGCGGGGCTGTTCACCGCCGACCCGAAGCAGGACGAAGACGCTTCGCTCATCGAGGAGATCGTGGAGGTGGACGCCGCCCTCGAGCGCGTCGCGGGCGGGGCCGGGACCGCCCGCGGTAGCGGCGGCATGGCGAGCAAGCTCGCGGCCGCGAAGATCGCGGCGTGGTCCGGCGTGCGCGTCGTGATCGCGGCGGCCGCCGCCGACCGCGTCGTGGTGGACGCGCTCGACGGCAAGCCGGTGGGCACCGCGTTCCCACCGCGCTCGCAGCGCCTGCCGAGCCGCAAGCTGTGGATCGCGTTCGCGCAAGGCGCGAAGGGTCGCATCATCGTCGACGCCGGCGCTGCGCAACGCGCTGGTCAACAACGGCAAGTCGCTGCTCGCCGCGGGCGTGCGCGATGCCGTCGGCCGCTTCGAGGCCGACGCCGCCGTCGAGATCGTCGACGACCAGGGGACGGTGTTCGCCAAGGGCCTGACCCGATATTCGTCCTCGCAGCTCCGCACGGCCGCCGGCCACCGCACCGCGGATCTCCCCGAGGGTCTGCCCCACGAAGTCGTCCACCGCGACGACCTCGTCGTGCTCCCGTAGCGTCGACCGGATGGCAGTGCGCAACCGCCGGATCGCCGCCCGTCGCCCCGAGTTGAAGCTTCCATATCCCCCGACTTGACCGAGCGGTCAAGGGGTACCCTTTGGGGATGACGAGCGTCGAGGAACTGGGCCAGCGGGCCCGGGCGGCCAGCCGGATCCTCGCCACTGCGCCGAGCGACGCCAAGAACGCGGCGCTGCACACTGCGGCTGACCTGCTGCTCGAGCGCGCCGGCGACATCCAGGCGGCCAACGCCGAGGATCTCGCCGCCGCGGCCGCCGCGGGCATCGCTGAGGGTCCACTCGACCGGTTGCGGATCACGAATGCCCGGCTCGAGGGGATGGCCGGCGGCCTGCGCACGGTCGCGCGGCTCGTCGATCCGGTCGGTGACGTGCTCGACGGCTGGACCCCGCCCAACGGCTTGCAGATCACGCGCGTGCGCGTGCCGCTCGGTGTCGTCGCGATCATCTACGAGAACCGGCCGAACGTCACCAGCGACGCGGCCGGGCTCTGCCTGAAGTCCGGGAACGCGGCGCTGCTGCGGGGCTCGTCGAGTGCGCTCCGCTCGAACGTCGCCATTGTCGCGGTGATGCGCGAGGCGCTGGCGAAG
Organism: uncultured Actinomycetes bacterium; assembly: GCA_963740835.1. Lineage (GTDB taxonomy): Bacteria > Actinomycetota > Acidimicrobiia > IMCC26256 > PALSA-610 > CAVUFH01. Next base: position 70,484 of record CAVUFH010000002.1, read on the forward strand.
CACGCGCTGCCGGAAGATGCGGTGCTGCTGGTCGAGGACACCGCGCACGAGACCGCGACGCAGGTGATGCGGCTCACTGAGTACGTCGACTGCCTGATCCCGCGCGGCGGGCACTCGTTGATCCAGAGCATCCGTGAGAACGCGACGGTTCCGGTGATCATCGACGGCGACGGCAACTGTCACGTCTACGTGGACGCGGCGGCCGATCTCGATGAAGCGCTGACGATCGTCGTCAACGCCAAGACGCAACGCACGAGCGTGTGCAACTCGGCCGAGTCGCTCGTCGTGCACGAGGCGGTCGCGGCGGACTTCGTGCCGCGCGCCGCCGCCGCGCTGGACGCGCACGCGGTCGAGCTGGTCGGCGACACGAACTCGCAGGCGTTGAGCGCGCACATCGCGCCCGCCACCGAAGCCGACTACGCGACCGAGTTCCTCGACCTGAAGATGAGCGTCGCGGTCGTCCCCGACCTCACCGCCGCGATCGATCACGTCAACCGGTACGGCACCGGTCACACCGAGGCGATCCTGACCCGCGACCTGCACGCGGCGCGGCGCTTCACGAGCGAGGTGGACGCGGCGGCGGTGATCGTCAACGCGTCGACCCGGTTCACCGACGGCGAAGAGTTCGGCTTCGGCGCCGAGATCGGCATCTCGACCCAGAAGCTGCACGCGCGCGGTCCCATGGGCCTGCGGGAGCTCACCACCTACAAGTACGTCATCTGGGGCAACGGCCAGATCCGGGCCTAGCTCGTCCGTCCGTTCCCCGTCCCTCACACAGGAGCACTTCCCACCTCATGGCCGAGCGCTTTGCCTCCGTCGAAGACGTCACCGATCGCTTGCGGGACGTCGCGTACCTCTCGGACACCGGCATCGCCGGCGTCGTCTTCCTCGCCGACCGGCTCGAGAAGCCGGTGCTCGTCGAGGGGCCGGCCGGCGTCGGCAAGACCGAGCTGGCGAAGGCGGTGGCCGCGATCACCGGCAGCCGTCTCATCCGCTTGCAGTGCTACGAGGGGCTCGACGAGGCCAAGGCCATCTACGAGTGGAACTACAAGAAGCAGCTGCTGCGCATCCAGGCCGACCGCGAGCACGAGCGCGACTGGGAGACGGTCGAGTCCGACATCTTCTCGGAGCCGTTCCTGCTCACCCGGCCGCTGCTCGAAGCGATCCGCGCCGAGGAGCCGATCGTGTTGCTGATCGACGAAGTCGACCGCGTCGAGATCGAGACCGAGGCGCTGCTGCTCGAAGTCCTGTCGGATTTCCAGATCTCCATCCCCGAGCTCGGCACCATCGAGGGCAAGCAGCGACCGATGGTGTTCCTCACGTCGAACAACACGCGTGAGCTGTCGGAAGCGCTGAAGCGGCGTTGCCTCTACCTCCACATCGACTACCCCGAGCTCGACCGCGAGAAGGACATCGTGCGGGTGCGCGTGCCCGAGATCGACGAAGCGCTCGCGGAGCAGATCGCGAAGGTCGTGGGCTCGATCCGCAACCTCGACCTGAAGAAGGCGCCGTCGATCTCCGAGACCATCGACTGGGCCCGCACCCTGCTGTTCCTCGGTCGCAACGAGATCACGCCGGAAGTGCTCGGCGAGTCGTTGCACGTCCTGTTGAAGTACCAGTCCGACATCACCAAGGCGCGCAAGGAACTGGGCGTCGATGCTCCTGCTTCCACCCGCAAGTGACGCACACGTATCGCGCCGTGCGGACGCAGCCCAGCCCCGCATGCGGCGTCGCCGCCGGGAAGGCGCGGAGCGAGGGAGCCATAGATTGCAATGGACGAGAAGCTGCGCCATCGCTTCGAGGCGTTGGTCGACTTCGCGCTCGAGCGCGGCAGTCGACGGGGTGGTGATGGTGAAGTGACCGCGGTTGCCCCGGAGCTGACGATGCTCGACGTGTTGCAGGGCTTCGTGCACGAGCTGCGCGTCGCGGGGCTGCCCGTGTCGATGACGGAGAACCTCGACGCGATGCGCGCGGTGGAGCACGTGCCGCTCCAGAGCCGGGACACGTTCAAGGCCGCGCTGGGCGCCACCCTCGTGAAGCACCACGGCCACGCCAAGGTGTTCGACACGGTGTTCGAGGTCTACTTCTCGATGTTCAGCCCGGGCATCGAGGGCGCGGAGTCGGGAGCCGAAGGCGAAGGATCCGAAGCCGACTTCGAGCAGCTGCGCCAGGCGATGGAGGCCGCCGGCGCGATGAGTCAGGTGTCGAACGAAGAGCTCGCGCAGATGCTCCTCGACGCGCTGATGAACATGGACCGCGAGCAGCTCCGTCTGCTCGCGGGTGCGGCGGTCGCACGGTACGCGGGTATGGAACCCGGCCGTCCGGTCGGCGGCGCGTACTACCTCTACCGGACCCTGCGTCAGCTCGACGCCGAAGGCCTGGTCTCGAAGATGATGGAGCAGGCGCAGCAGAACGCGGAGGTTGGCGACGGCGCGTTCGACGAGCGCCTCGCACGCGAGGACTTCGACGGCCGCCTCAAGGTGCTCAAGGAACTGATCGAAGCCGAGATCCGCCGCCGGCTCGTCGCCGACCGCGGTGTCGAAGCGATGGCGCGCACGCTGCGCAAGCCGCTGCCCGAGGACGTCGACTTCATGCACGCGTCGCGCGAGGAGATGCAGCAACTCCAGCGCGCGATCTACCCGCTCACACGCGCGCTCGCGGCGCGCCTCGCGCAGCGGCGCAAGAACCGGCACCGGGGCACGCTCGACTTCCGTCAGACGATCCGGCACTCGCTCTCGTTCGGCGGCATCCCGATCGAGCCCAAGTTCAAGCGGCCGCGTCCGTCGAAACCCGAGATCATGGTCGTCGCCGACATCAGCGGCTCGGTCGCGTCGTTCGCCCGCTTCACGTTGCAGTTCGTATACGCGATGCAGAGCGAGTTCTCGAAGGTTCGGTCATGGGTGTTCATCGACGGTGTCGACGAGGTGACCCGCTTCTTCGACGAGGCCGACGACATCGGCGAGGCCATCCACCGCGTCAACACCGAAGCCGACGTGGTGTGGGTCGACGGGCACTCCGACTATGGCCACGCGTTCGAGACGTGGCACGAGCGCCACATCCGCGAGGTCACGAAGAAGAGTTCGGTGATACTGCTGGGCGACGCGCGCAACAACTACCACGCGTCCCAAGCGTGGACCCTGGCCGAGATCCGCAAGCGCTCCCGTCGCCTGTTCTGGCTCGACCCCGAGCCGCGCGGCTACTGGGACACCGGCGACTCGATCATCTCCGACTACGCGCCCTACTGCGACGGCGTCTACGAGTGCCGCAACTTGCGGCAGCTCCAGAAGTTCGTCGCCGACGTCGTCGAAGCCTGACCGCTCGCGGGTGCAATCTGTTCTGGTATGACCGAGACGGGTGACCGCTACCGCCGGCGGGCCGACGCGTTCGCGGCACTGATCGCCCACACCGCGCCCGACTGTTGGACGAGTCCTTCACCGTGTGAGGGGTGGCAGGCCGCAGACGTCGTGACGCACGTCGTCGGCTACTCGGGGCACGTGCTCCGCGAAACGGTGGGCATGTCAGAGGTCCCGGTGTTCGCGGACTTCGGCGATCCCGCCGCCGCGTTCGCGGCCGTTCGTGAGGTCATCGAGCGGGTGTTGGACGACCCCGCGACGCGTCCGGACCTCGCGGAGTATCTCGACCTCGCCGTCAGCTTCGACCTTCCGCAACACGGGTGGGATCTCGCCATGGCGACCGGACAGGATCCCACGATGGAAGCCGGTGAGGTCGAGTTCCTCTGGGGTTCGCTCTCGCAGGCGCCGAAGGTGTGGGAGTGGCAGCGCGCGAACGGGTGGTACGCAGCCCCGTTCCCCGTTCCGGAGGATGCTCCGCTCCAGGACCGCGTGCTCGGACTCATCGGCCGTGACCCGCACTGGACCGCCTGATGGCACGCGCACCAGCAACGCGCAACCGGCCGATCATCAGTCGACAGCGGCGAGGATGGCCGTGGCGAGGTCCGCCGGGCGGGTGAACTGGGGCCAGTGCCCGGTCGGGAGGTCCGCGATCTCCTTGTCGGTGACCTCGGCGAGCTCCGCAATGAACGGACGACCCTCCGCGATCCAGTCGCGCATCGCGTCGGCGCGGAACTCGCACGCGATGACAGTGACGGGAATGTCGTAGCGGCGGTCGTCGTGCAGCTCCTGCTTGTCGCTGGTGACGCGCGCGGGCTCGGGGATCGCGATGCTGAGGAACTTCGCGCGCAGGCGGTCGTCGAGATCGATGAGATCCTCGTCCTCGAACTCCGACCAATCGGGGAGTGGGACCTCGCCGCCCACGACGGGCAGCTCGTCGTTGACGACGCCACCGTTGCCGAGCGGGAAGCTGTCGACGTAGATCACTCGGGCGACGCGATCGGGTCGAGCGTCGGCTGCCGCGTGCGCGATCGCACCGCCGCCGCTGTGGCCGGCGAGCACGACCGGATCGGGAAGCGAGTCGACCAACGAGACGACCGCGTCGACGTGATCCCGCAGACCGATTCCGGAGCGATCGGCGTCGCGCGACTCGAGACCGGGGAGCGTGAGCGCGTGCACTGTGTGTCCGGCGTCGCGCAGCGGCGCGGCGACGTCGTCCCACGACGCACCGTCGAGCCAGAAGCCAGGTATCAACACGATGTCCATGGTTCGACCCTACCCAGCCACCCCCGCACGGCGTCTGCAAACGCGGGCGGTGCTTCCTGCGGCACGATGTGGCCGATGCCGGGAAGGTGCACGTGCTCGTGTTCGGCGGTGAACATCCCGGCGCCGAACGGGGAACGCGTCGTAGGCGCGGACGTCATAGGGAGCGGTGCAGCAGCATCACCGCCGGCGCGTCCGCGCCACCCGAGTCCTCGTAGGCGACGTCGAGCACCCCGGCGCATACGGACTTCGTCATCGCGACCGTGATGCTCGCCAGTGTTCGATCGCTTGCTTGTGGTCGACGAGCGGTGGGGGATAGCCGGCGCCTTCGCGTTCAGCGGGTGAGGGGTCGTGGATGTCGCCTTTCACGCTCGCGAGTTCCTCGACGTAACGACGGATGTAGAGGCCGTCCGGGTCGAACTTCCGGCTCTGCACAGTCGGGTTGTAGACGCGGTGCGGGTTCGTGTCGGTGCCGGTGCCGGCGACCCACTGCCAGTTGAGCTGGTTCTGCGCGATGTCGCCGTCGACGAGGTGCTGCAGGAAGTGCGCCGCGCCCGTGCGCCAGTTGATCATGAGGTCCTTGGTCAGGAACGACGCCACGACCATCCGGGCGCGGTTGTGCATCCAGCCTTTGCGCAGCAGCTGGCGCATCGCCGCGTCAACGAGCGGGAAGCCGGTGCGGCCTGCTTTCCACACGTCGACGGCCTCGGGATCGTCGGCCCACTTCGGATCGGCCGTACGCACATCGACACGAGCGGTGTCGGGCCGTGCGGCGAGGAGCTGCGCGTAGAAGTCGCGCCAGCAGAGCTGCCGCACGAATGCGTCGCCGCCGGGCCGGTCGCGGAGCCGCGTCGCGACCTCGAGTGCGGACAGGCACCCGAAGTGGAGGTAGGGCGAGATACGAGATGTGCGGTCGCCGGGAAGGTCGTCGTGCCCGTCGTCATAGTGCGCGAGGTCGTGCGCGGACCACGCGCGAAGGCGCGCGATCCCTTCCGACTCGCCGCCGGGCGCCGCTTCGGGGGCGCGGGCGCCATCGGTCAGCTCCGCGAGTTCGGGAATGGTGCCGCGGTCGAAGTCCTGCGGAAGGTTTACGGTGCGGGGCATCGCGTGCATCGATCGCCACGGATGCTGCAGCCACTTCCTGTAGTACGGCGTGAACACGAGAAACGGTCCGCCACTCGAGGGCGTGAGCGCGCCGGGCGGGACGACGGTGATCGTGTCGTGCGCCTCGACCCGCACGCCCGCGTTCATTGCCGCCCGGTCGAGGTCGTGCCGCCGTCGCTGTGCATACGCGCTCACGTCGCGCCCGACGTGCACGGTGTCGGCGCCGGCTTCGCGCGCGACCTGCAGCACGGTGTCGACCCACGCACCGCGCCGGACCACGAGACCGCCGCCGCGCTCGCGGAGTTCACCATCGAAGTCCGTCAGCGACTCGAGCAGGAACCCGAGGCGGTTCGGCGTCCCGTACGGTGCCGCGACGATGGCGTCGTCGAGCACGAACAACGGCACCACTGCGTCGGCGTCGTGCGCAGCGGCCGCGAGCACAGGGTTGTCACGCAGGCGGAGATCCCGCGTGAACACCGAGACGGCGACCGACATGGTGGCAGGCTAGGAGCCGCATGAACGGGGAAACCTCGATATTGAAGGCGTTGGGCTGGACCGAGCGTCTCGCCGCCCTCGTCGCGGACGAAGCGCAGCCGAGCGGGCGAGCGGGCCGCGTCACCCGAGTGGATCGGGGGCTCGTCACCGTGGCCACCGAGGCGGGCGCCATCCGCGCGGTCCCGGCTGCCGGGCCTGCGGCCACCGGTGACTGGGTGCTCGTCACCGAGGACGACACGCACGAACGCGAGGGCTTCGCGGTGACGACGATCTTGCCGCGCTCATCCGAATTCGTGCGCGGTGATCCAATGGACGGCTCGGCGCGCGACGCACAGGTCATCGCCGCGAACATCGACACGGTGTTCGTCGTGCAGTCGCTCACCAACGGGCCGAACCTGCGCCGGCTCGAACGGGAGCTGGTGCTCGTCTACGACAGCGGCGCGACTCCGGTGGTGGTCTTGACCAAGCGCGACCTGGCGCCGCGGAGCGAGGACGCCGAGGCCGCGGTGCTCGGCGTCGCGCCGGGCGTGGACGTCGTCGTCACCAGCGCGATCAGCGGCGACGGCATCGACGACCTGCACCGATACACCGGGAGCGGCCGGACCGTTGCGCTCATCGGCGCGTCCGGGGTGGGGAAGTCGACGCTGGTCAACCGGCTGGTCGGCAGCGACGTGCAGGACACCGGCGACGTTCGTGAGGGTGATCAGCGAGGCCGCCACACGACGACCGCGCGCGAGCTCATCGTGCTCCCGGACGGCGGCGTACTCATCGACACGCCGGGGTTGCGCGCGGTGTCCCTGTGGGATTCGGACGAGGGCTTCAGCAAGGCGTTCGCCGACATCGAGGCGCTCGCCGAGCAGTGCCGGTTCCGCGACTGCGCGCACGGCAGCGAGCCCGGCTGCGCGGTGCGCGCCGCAGTCGCGAGCGGCGACCTCGACGAGGAGCGGCTCGAGCACTACCTCCGGCTCGACCAGGAGCTCGACGCGACGGCGCGCCGGCGCGAAGGTCGCATCGCGAGCCGCGCGCAGAGGCAGTTCTACAAGAACCGCTAGCCGATCAGTGCGGCGAGGCGGTCGGCGATGCGCGCGAGCGCGAGGAGCTGCTGCCGTTCGCGCCGGCGGAACGGATGGCCTGCACGACCGACGAGCAACATCGCGTGCAGCTTGTCGAGCGGTGCGATCGCGAGGTCGTCGGGGCCGGATTCGCCCGCCGCGACCTGCGGCGACGCGGTCGTGCCCGTCGCGAGCGCGTCGAGCACGCTCGGTGCCGGGATGACCTCACCGATCGCGCCCAGCACTTCGGCGCCACGGATGACGGCGCTCCAGTCCGCGCCGAACTCGTTGCGGACGCCGTTGGCCAACCGGATCGCGAGGTCGCTCGCCTCCGCCGCCTGAGCGATTTGCTCGACGGTCTCGAGCGCGTCGAGGCGCGGGTCGGGAAAGCGCGACACGAGCTGCCACTCCTCGACCGACGCGCCGTCGACCTCGCCGATCTCGCGCACGAGCAAGGGCACGAGGTCTTCGGCCGGGAGCACGACGGCGAATTCGTCGACCGCGACATGCTGGCTCCGCTCGAGCACGTCGACGCCGACGATGTCGGCACCGAGGCCACCGATGCGCGACGCGACGCTTCCCAACGCGCCTGGGCGATCGGGGAGCCAGATCCGAACGACCAAGCGGGCGCCGTCGTTGCCGACGGGATCCTCCGGGTGGCGCATCCCCAAAGCGTACGGCCACACTCGTCCGCGGCACGCAGACTTTCGGCCGCGTCACGCGCCATTCACAGAACCGTCAAAGAAAAGCAGTACGTCTGCACTGCCACGTCCATGACTCCCTCGCTTCGCGCCGTCGCGGCGGCTGCGCCGCGGGCGGGGCTGCGCTGCGTCCGTACACCCGTCCATGACTCCCTCGCTTCGTGCCGTCGCGGCGGCTGCGCCGCGGGCGGGGCTGCGCTGCGTCCGTACACCCGTCCATGACTCCCTCGCTTCGTGCCGTCGCGGCGGCTGCGCCGCGGGTGGGGCTGCGCTGCGTCCGTACACTTGTACCGGTGGATGCGTCTGCCGAGCGCCTCGGCATCTTCGGAGGCACATTCGACCCGGTGCACGTCGGCCATCTCGTGGCCGCGCTCGAAGCGCGTGAGCAGCTCGCACTCGACCGGACGATCTTGTCGGTCGCGGGTGACCCGTGGCAGAAGCGCGGCACGGTCGTGGCACCTGCGGTCGCGCGGCTCGAGATGGTGCGCGCCGCGGTCGAAGGTGTTGACGGGATCGAGGTCAGCGCGATCGAAGTCGAACGCGACGGCCCGACCTACGCGATCGACACCGTGGAGGAGCTGGCGGCGCCCGGTCGCGAGCTGTTCTTGATCATCGGGGCCGATGCGGCGGCGCGCCTCGACACGTGGCACCGGGTGGATGATCTGCGGGCCTTGTGCACGGTCGCGGTGGTGACGCGGGCCGGCGACGGTGCCGATCTGCCGGATTCGGTCCGGGATTGGCGGTGTGTCGAAGTTTCGATGCCGCGCCTCGACATTTCGTCGACCGCGCTGCGCGAACGCGTCGCCCGGGGCGTGCCCATCGACTTCTTCGTGCCGCCCGGAGCGGTCCGCGTGATACGCGATCGCCGTCTCTACACTCCCGCCTAGCATTACCGGCGAGAAGGATCCGATTCACGCAGACAGAGGAGTGACCACGGACGCAACGACGAGAGCACGCATCGCCGCCAACGCGGCCCACGACAAGAAGGCCGAGGACATTCTCATCCTCGAAGTCGGTTCCATCATGGGGATCGTCGAGCACTTCGTCGTGACGAGCGCATCGAACACCCGTCAGGTGAAGACGATCGTCGACGAAGTCGAGAAGCAGATGCGTGAGCGGGCGGATGCGAAACCACGCGCCGTCGAAGGACTCACGGACGCGTCGTGGGTGCTCGTCGACTACGGCGACATCGTGGTGCACGTGTTCCTCACGGAGACGCGCGAGTTCTACGGCCTCGAACGGTTGTGGGCCGACGTGCCTCGCGTCGCGTGGGAAGGCGTCGGCGCGGCCTGAGCCGTCGTCACAACTCGGTTCGGGGCGGACGCGACATCGTCCACAGCCGTGGACAGCCGCGTACCTCGAGCGCTGCACGACCTCGAACCCGAACGTGCGGTAGTACGGCACGTTCTCGGGCTTCTGCGTCTCGAGGTAGGCGGGCATGCCTTCGGTGTCGCACCGCGCGAGCACCGGTTGGAGCAACGCGCCGCCCGCGCCGGTGCGCTGGAACAGCGGGTCGTCGTGGAAGGCGCGGGCGAGCGAAGCGATCACCGCGTGCTCTTCGCCGGCCGCGCAACGTGTGACGTCGTACTGGAAGCGGGCCATCGCCGGAGATCCTGGCACGTGGGCGCGACGCGCTCACCTGCCGCCCGGTTACCCCGTAGCCTTCGCGCAATCAGACCGTCGACCCAGACTCAGTCGCGCGAACCTCCGGCCCGCCCTGCGCCGGCGTCCGCCGACGCGGTCGAGGTGTTCGACGGCGTCGAGGTCCACCTCGAGCGGCCGCGCCGGGTCCGCTCACCCAGCGACCTCTTGCGCCTCCTCATCGGCGGCGCGCTGGTGGCGCTCGGGCTCGTGCTCGCGACGGTCGCGGATCGCACGGTCGGCGGCGCGCAGGCCGACCTCGTCGACGCGGTGTCGCGGCTCCCGAGCACCCTCGAGCAGGCCGTAGTCGGCGTCGCGCAGGTGATCGCGGTGAGCGTGATCATCGTGATCTCGGTGGTGTTGGTGATCCAACGGCGCTGGCGCCGGCTCGGTGTGCTCGTGCTCGGTGCGCTCATCGCGGCCGGCGCGATGAAGCTCGCAGACCGGGTGCTGGACCTACCCGAGACGACGCGCGCGATCGCACTGCACGGCGTACGGGTCGGCTGGCTCGACGATCCTGGGTTCCCGAGCTCGGCGTACCTCGCCGCGAGCGCGGCGGTGGTGACGCTCGCGAGCGTCTGGATGAGCCGGCAGTGGAAGCGCGCGCTCTGGGGCGCGGTCGTGGTGCTCGGACTCCTGCGGGCGTTGTCGTCCGCCACCGGCGCGCTCGATGTCGTTCTGGCGATCGCGGTCGGCGTCGTCGTCGGGTCGCTCGCGCTCGTCGTGTTCGGTGCACCGAACCGCTCGCCCGATTCGGAATCGCTCACGGCCGCGTTGCGAACGGTCATCCCCGGTCTCTCGGCGATCCGCCAGACCGGTGGCCACGCGGAGTCGCTTACGTATGCAGGCCGAGGCCGCAGGCGACCGGATGCGGTTCGTCAAGCTCCGCACGCCCGATGATCGCAGCGCCGACTATCTGGCGCGGTTGTACCGCTCGGTGCGGTTGCGCGGGTACGAGGTCGAGCCGGGGTACGCGACCGTGCAACGGCGCATCGAGCACGAAGCGCTCGTGCTGCACCGCGCCGCCGACGGCGGTGCACGGACGCCGCGTCTCATCGGCATCGCCGCCACGCCGGACGGCTCCGCGATGATCGTCACCGATCTCGTCGTCGGCGAGCGAATGACGGAGATCGATCCGGCGCGGATCGACCGCGCGTTGCTCGATCAGCTCTGGGTCGAGATCGGCGTGCTCGACCACGCGCAGATCGCGCACCGCAACCTCGCACTCGAGAACGTGCTCGTCGATGGCGACAACCGGCCGCATCTTGTCGACTTCGACGATGCCGAGTTGGCCGCGACGCCACGGGAGCGCGCGCGCGATGTCGCGCAGCTGCTCGTGGAGACGTCGCTGCTCGTCGGCATCGACGCCGCAGTGGACGCCGCGGTCGACGGGCTCGGTGTTGCTCGCGTCGCCGCCGCCCTGCCCTTGCTGCAGCCGCTCGCGCTGCCGCGGCCGGTGCGGCGGCGGCTGCGGGCCGGCGAGATCTCGCTCGAGGACCTGCGCGCGCACGTCCAGGCCCGCACCGGGGCGGTCTCGGTGCCGCTCGAGCGGATGGAACGGGTCCGGCCGCGGACGCTGTTGTCGATCGTCGCGCTGACCGCAGCGTTCTACTTCCTGCTCCCGCAGCTCGCGAACATCGGCGACACGTGGAACGCGTTCCAGGACGCCGACTGGCAGTGGATACCACTGATTCTCCTCGGCTCCACGCTCACGTACGTGTTCGCGGCCGTGTCGTTCATCGGATCGGTCGCGGAGCCGGTGCCGTACGCGCCGGCGTTGCGTTCCCGCGTCGCGTCGTCGTTCGCGTCGAGCATCACGCCGGCCGGCACCGGCGGCATGGCGCTCGGCGTGCGTCTGCTGCAGCGCGTTGGCATCGATCCGGCCGCTGCGACGGCCTCGGTCGGCGTGAACACCATCGCCGGGCTCGTCGTCCACCTCACGCTGCTGTTCGCGTTCGTGTCGTGGACCGGGAAGAGCGGGGTGAACCACTTCTCCCTGCCCGACAGCACGGTGCTGTTGCTCGGGCTCGCCGTCGTGCTCGGGATCACCGGCATCGCGTTGCTGTTTCGCAAGGTGCGGAACCTCGTGCTCGAACCCGTGATGCGCGGTGCGCGCGCGGCGGCATCGGAGATCGCCGGCGTGTTCCGAAGCCCGGTGCGCGTCGGCGAGCTGATCGGTGGTGCCGCGGGCACGACCCTGTCGTACATCCTCGCCCTGGTCGCTTCCGTGCAAGCGATGGGCGGCGGGCTTTCCGTCGCCCAGATCGGTGCCGCGTTCCTGGTCGCGTCACTGGTGGGGAACGCGGCGCCCACGCCAGGTGGTCTCGGTGCGGTCGAAGCCGCGCTCGTCGCGGCGCTCACCGGCTTCGGCATGGCGAGCGGACCGGCCGTGTCGGCCGTGCTGACGTACCGGCTCGCCACGTACTGGCTCCCCACGCTGCCGGGCTGGTTCACGTTCCGGTGGATGCAGGCGCGTGAAGAGATCTGACGGACGCGTTGTCGCTCTCGCGATCGCGGTCCCGCTTGCGATCGCGCTCGTGCTCACGTTCAGCGCATGCGCGGCGGCCAAGAAGACCGCGGCCGGCGATTTCGAACCGGCGTCGACCGGACACCTCACGGTGGCGACCGACTTGCCCGCACCGGCGTTCTGGATGGGCGACGACCCGAAACGCGTCGACGGTGGCTTCGAGTGGGGGATCGCGCGGCACCTCGCCGACACCTTCGACCTCGATCTCAGGGTCATCGACGTCCCGTTCCGCGACATCATCGCCGGCAACCTGCATGGTGCCGACATCGGGCTCGCGCAGGTGAGCATCACGAGCGGGCGGGAGAAGGCGGTCGACTTCTCGACGCCGTACTTCACGTCCCAGCCCACCGTCGTCGCTCGCGCAGGGAGGGATCTCACCGACCTCGCGACCGCACGCGGGTGGACGTGGGCGGCCCGCGAGTCGACCACCGAGGCCGACTACATCGCCGACGTCATCCGCCCGGACGACCCTCCTCGCCTGACCCACACCGAACAGGGGGCCCTCGACGACGTGCGTTCCGGCCGGGTCGACGGCGCGCTCCTCGACCTGCCGACGGCACTGATCCTCACGAAGGGCAGTACCGACTTGGAGGCGATCTCACGTTTCGACCGCACCGAGGACTATGGCATCGTCCTGCCCAACGACTCGAACAACGTCGAAGTCGTGAACAAGGAACTCGCGGCGATGCGGAGTGACAACACGATTCAGGATCTCGACGACGAGTGGCTCGAACCCGCGTTCGCCAAGGACCCGGGCGACCTGCCGGTCATCCAGGCCCGATGACGACTACCGCGACGAGACCGGGGAAGGGATGCAGTCGGTGGACATGCTGCATCTGACCGCGCCGACCGGCACCGCGTGGGAATTGCTCGTCGCGGTCGTCGTGATCATCGTTGCGCCCTGGCTCGCAGAGCGTGTCCACATCCCTGGCCTGGTCGGATTGCTCATCGGCGGGATGATCATCGGCCCGAACGTCCTCGACGTGGTGCAGAGCAGCAGCGGCATCGTGAAGGAGCTCGGCGACGTCGGCCTGCTCTACCTCATGTTCATGGCCGGACTCGATCTCGACCTCGCAGTGTTCGCGCGCTATCGCAACCACGCGATCATCTTTGCGCTCATCACCTTTGCGATCCCGATGACGCTCGGCGTCGTCTGCGGAATCGGTCTCGGGTACGAGGTGAGCGCGGCCGTCCTGCTCGGTTCGCTGTTCGCATCGCACACGTTGGTCTCGTACGGCGTGATCCGCGGCTTCGGGCTCGCGACGAACCGGGCGGTTGCCACTGCCGTAGGCGCAACGGTCATCACCGACACGTTGTCGTTGATCGTCCTCGCCGTCATTTCGGGAACCACGACCGGCCAGGCGAGTGGCGTCGAGCTCGTCGTGCAGGTGGCGCTCGGCCTGTTGCTCTTGCTGCTGTTCTGCTTCGGAGTGCTGCCGGTGCTCTCGCGTTGGTTCTTCCGGACGCTCGGGCACCAGCGCACCCTCCGCTACGTCTACGTCCTCGCCGCGCTCCTCGGCGCCGCGACCGTCGCCGGTGTCGTCGGGATCGAGCCGATCGTGGGCGCGTTCTTCGCGGGGCTCGCGTTGAACCGCCTCGTACCGAACGAGGGTGAGTTCATGGAGAAGATCGAGTTCTTCGGGTCCTCCTTGCTCATCCCGATGTTCCTCGTTTCGGTCGGCACGGTGATCGACCCCGGGGTCCTGTTCAACTGGGGGACGCTCGGTATCGCGTTCGTTTTCTCGATCGCGTGCATCGGAGGCAAGGCGCTCGCGTCCCTCACGACGAAGCCGCTGTTCGGCTACTCGTGGAACGAGGTCGGCGTCACCTTCTCGCTCTCCTCTGCGCAAGCTGCGGCCACGCTCGCGGCAACGTTCATCGGGCTGCAGATCGGATTGTTCGACACGAGCGCGGTGAACGCGATCATGGTCGTCATCATCCTCAGCCTGGTGGCGTCGTCGATCACGGCTCGCCGGTACGGGATGCAGATCCCGCCGCCGCCGATGGATCGCCGGCGCCTCGGCCGATCCGTGCTGGTGCAGATCGAAGATGCCGCCGAAGTGAAATCGACGCTCCAGGTCGCGAGCCGGATCGTGCAAGCGGACGCCGGGGTGCTGCGACCCGTTGTGATCGCTTGTGACGGTGAGGTGGCGCCGGAGTCCGCCGCGATCGAGGCCGCGTCGAGCGCGATCGGCCGGCTCGGGTTGGACGCCGAGGTCGAGATGCGGTTCGATCGCTCGGTGCGCGACGGCTTGTTGCACGGGATCGCCGCGCACCGGAGTTCGTTCGTCGTCGTGCCGGCGGCGACCGAGTCCTGGCTCCCGACGGTGATCGGCTCGTCGCAACACACGCTCGTTGCCGAGAGCGCGGTGCCCGTCGCGCTCGTACGGGGCGGTACGGGTTCGCTCCATCGAATCGTCCTGGTGCTCTCGGCGTCACAGGCGCGCCGGCCGCGATCGGCCGCCCGCCTGGCGGTCGATGTCGCGGCTCGCATCCGCAAAGGCGGCCTCCGGCTTGTGGTCGTGGCCGACGGCACACCGGCCGAGGGCCTCCTCGGCCCGCTGGCGAGCGGACACGTCGTGGATGCGGTCGGCGCGGCATGGATCCAGGCGAACGGCCACGAGCACGATCTCGTGATCGTCCCCGGCGGCCGCAACGGAGCGATCGCGACGGCGCGCGTGACGAAGCAAGCAACATTGCAAGGATCGACGATCGCGGTCGTCGCCGACGCCGGTTCGGTGTCTGCGCTCGATGCGGCGAGTCAAGGGTTGGGATTGATCGCGGGCCGCGCGGCCCAGCAGTACGAGGTGACGACGTGAGCGACAAGAAGAAGCGCGACCAGGAACACGGTGGGAAGCACCATCACAAGGACGGGCCGAACGCACCCGACGACACGGACGGGCTCCCGCTCGGCGCGCTGCATGAGCGACGTGCCCCGCGACAAGTGGGGGCATCCGATTCTGCCCGTTCCCGAGAACATCCCGCGCAAGCAGTACGAAGAGGAGATACTCGCGCTGCAGGTCGAGCTGGTGAAGATGCAGACGTGGGCGCGCGAGGAGAACCAGCGCGTGTTGATCGTGTTCGAAGGTCGCGACAGTGCGGGCAAGGGCGGCACGATCCAGCGCATGCGCGAGCACCTCAACCCGCGGTTCGCGCGCCATGTCGCGTTGCAGACGCCGACCGACGTGGAGCGTGGGCAGTGGTACTTCCAGCGCTACGTCGAACAACTCCCGACGCATGGCGAGATCGCGTTCTTCGACCGGTCCTGGTACAACCGCGCCGGCGTCGAGCGCGTGATGGGGTTCGCGACCGACGAGCAGATCGACCGCTTCTTCGAACAGGTCGTGCCGTTCGAGCAGTTCCTCGTGAGCGACGGCATCCACTTCGTCAAGATCTGGCTGTCGATCGGGCAGGAAGAGCAGGTGAAGCGCCTCGAAGCGCGGCGGACCGATCCGCTGAAGCAGTGGAAGCTGAGCCCGCTCGACGAGAAGGCGCCCGCGCACTGGGAGGACTACACGGTCGCGACGATCGACACGTTCCGCCGCACCGACAGCGACCACGCGCCCTGGTGGTTCGTGAACAACAACGCGAAGCGCATTGGCCGGATCAATGTCATCCGCCATGTACTCTCGCTGCTCCCGTACGACACGAAGGATTCCGATGTCGTGCAGCCGCCCCGCCCCGACATCGTCGCGCCGGCGCGGTTCGTCGTGACCGAGATGGAAGCAACGAAGTGAAACAGTTGTGACTCGCCGAGGTGCCGCGCTCGTCGTCGTGGCCGTCGTGCTCGCCTTGGTGCTGATGGCGTGCCGCGACGACTCGCACGACGTTGCGAGCGCCGCGAAGCGCGCGGCGACCACGAACGGCCCGTCGACCAGCACGACGAGCGTGGCGCCCACGACCACGACGACGCTCCCGCCCGCGCCCGCGGCGGACACCACCAAGCTGACGCGGGTCAACCGCATCACCGGAGACATCAGCCCGAAGTCGGTCGTCGCGTCCGGCCACGGCATCGTGTTCGCCGAGAACATGATGTACACGCATACCGTCACCGCGTACAACGCCGACGGGTCGCTGGCGGCGACGATTCCCGATTCGGTCGACCTGTCGGCCTTCGGTGTCGCCGGCCACCCGGGGATCTCGAAAGGCGCGCCCGTCGAGACCGCGTTCACGCGCGATGGCCGCTACGCCTACACGTCGAACTACTCGATGTACGGGTCCGGGTTCGGTCCGGAAGGCGCCGACGCCTGCTCGCGGCCGGGGCAGTACGACGACAGCTTCGTCTACCGGATCGACACCAGGAGCTTCGAGATCGATCAGGTCATCGCCGTCGGATCCGTCCCGAAGTACGTCGCGATCACTCCCGACGACTCCGAGGTGCTCGTCACCAACTGGTGCACGTTCGACCTCTCGATCATCGACACCGCCTCCGCCAAGGAGTTCGCGCGGATCCCGATCGGACGGCACCCGCGCGGCATCGCGGTTACGCCCGACGGTGCGACTGCGTACGTCGCGGTCATGGGCGGCAACGTGATCCTGAAGGTCGACCTCAAGACGCTCGCGGTCACGCGGCTGGGATCGACGGGCAACGCGCCGCGGCATCTCGTGATGTCGCCCGACGGCACGACACTGTACGTGACCAACAACGGTTCGGGAACGGTGTCACGCGTCGACCTCGCGAGCGGCCGGGTCACGAACACCGTGTCGACGGGCACCGAGCCGCGCAGCATGGCGATCTCCTCGGACGGCACCGCGCTATATGTCGTCAACTACGACTCGTCGACAGTGGTCAAGCTGCGCGCTTCGGATCTCGCGAAGCTCGACACGCAGCCCACCGACCAGCATCCGGTCGGGATCGCCTACGAACCGACCACACACGGGGTCTGGGTCGCGTGCTACGGCGGCGCGATCATCGTCTACGACGACACGACGCTTGCCGCGTAAGACCACACGCCGGGGCCGGCGAACCGCCGCGAGGGGCGACCGCCCGACTGGTGGCGTTGGTGACGCGCCGCATCTGTTTCTTCTTTCTCGCCTACCGCATTGTGTGGCAGCATCCGTGGTACTCGCTGGCGAGGGGGAGCTCGCATGGGCCAGCGTCGAGGGGTCTTGTGCTTGTTCGTCGCGTTGGTTGCGATGGGCGCGTGCCACGGAGCAACGACCGACGACGGATCGTCCGTACAACTGCAGGACAACGCGATCACGGTCGGTTCGTTCGACTTCGCGGAAAGCAAGGTCTTGGCGGAGATCTATAGCCAGGCAATGGAGGCCAAAGGCTTTCACGTGAAGCGGGCGTTCAACCTCGGTGCGCGCGAGTTCGTCGCCCCGGCGCTGGATGCCGGGCTCGTCGAGTTCGTTCCGGAGTACGCCGGTACCGCGCTCCAATTCGACACGCTCGGGAGTCGCAAGTCCGATGCGCAGATACACAGTACCCACGACGCGTTGGCGCACGCGCTGTCGAGCAAGGACATCACCGTGCTCGACTCCGCACCGGCGCAGAACGCGAACACGTTCGTCGTCAGTCGCACGCTCGCGCAGCGATACGACCTTCACCGCCTCAGCGACCTCTCGGCCGTTGCATCCCATCTCACGATCGGCGGCCCACCTGAGTGCGAACGTCGAGCACTGTGCCTCGCCGGCCTGGAACACATCTATGGCTTGAAGTTCAAGGAGTTCGTCCCGCTCGACGCCGCGGGTCCCCTGACCCACGCGGCGCTCGCCGACGGAGTGGTCGACGTGGCATTGCTCTTCACCACTGACCCGGCGCTCTCGAGCTCCGACCTCGTCGTACTCGCCGACGACCGCGCGCTGCAGCCGGCCGAGAACGTGACGCCGCTCGTGCGCACCAGCGTGAT
Source organism: uncultured Actinomycetes bacterium (assembly GCA_963740835.1). Lineage (GTDB taxonomy): Bacteria > Actinomycetota > Acidimicrobiia > IMCC26256 > PALSA-610 > CAVUFH01. The sequence continues at coordinate 88,472 of CAVUFH010000002.1, forward strand.
CGAGCAGGAGGGCCCCGGCCTCGCGCGAGCGATCAATGCAGTCTCGCAGCGACTCACGACCGACGCGCTGCAAGCGTTGAACGCGCAAGTGGCGGATCACGAAGGCGCCGGGCCGACCGTCGCGGCGCACTGGTTGAAGGCAGAGGGTCTGACATGACCACTGATACGGGACCGGCGCCGACGATCCATCGCGCGCGCCGCCAGCGGCGGCCGTCCGGCGCGCCCCCGCCGCTGCCGCGCAGCATCGGCACCAGTGGAAAAGGATGGCTCGTTGCGTCCGTCGCGCTGCTCGTTTGGGTCGTGTTGGTCACGCAGACCCACTGGGCGCAACGGATCACGGAGCGTGCCGACGCCGCGTTTTTCCGGCAGATCGCGCGCATGCGCGCGAGTTGGTTGACCGATCTGCTCGAGCCCGTCAACCGGATCGCGTCGGGCTGGGCCGTGACGATCGTCAGTGTCGGAATGCTCGTCGCCCTGGTGATTTTCCGAAGGTGGCGCCATCTCTTCACGTTCGTCGGCAGCGTGTTTGTCCTGGAATTGATCGGGGTGTTCTTCTACAGCCAATACCAGCGGCCGCGTCCGTTCGACGTCACGATCATCGGCCGCTGGCGCGGATGGTCGTTTCCTTCGGCGCCGGTCGCGGTCGTGACGATCATCGCGGTCGGGATCATCTACTCGATGGTCGTGCCCGGTCGCGCCCGCACGATCGCGAAGGGTGTCGCGTTCGTGGCCGTCGGGTTGGTCCTGGTCGCCCGGCTGTACCTCGCTGTGGATCATCCGTTCGACGTCTTGGTGAGCATCGCGATCGCGGTGGCACTGCCGCTCAACGCATTCCGTTTCTTCACGCCCAATGAGGTCTTCCCGGTTGCGTACCGGCAAGGGAAGACCGCGCACCTCGATGTCGGTGGTCGCAGGGGCGAGGCGATCCGTGAGGCCGTGGAGCACCAGCTCGGCATCACCGTGCTGGACATGAAGCCGGTCGGCCTCGCCGGGTCCGGTGGCTCCACACCGCTGCGACTGCACGTCGCGACCGATCCCGACGCGTTCCTCTTCGGGAAGCTCTACGCGATGAATCACGTGCGTGCCGATCGCTGGTACAAGCTCGGCCGAACGCTCCTGTACGGACGGCTCGAGGACGAAGCGCCGTTCCAATCGGTGCGGCGGCTGGTCCAGTACGAGGATTACACGTTGCGGTTGATGCGGGACTGCGGCGTCCCGACCGCGAACCCGGCCGGCATCGTCGAGCTCACGCCGGAGCGCGAGTACCTGCTCGTCACGGAGTTCCTCGACGGCGCACAGGAGATCAGCGAAGTCGAGCTCGACGACGTGATCATCGACGAGGGGCTCGCGCTCATCCGCAAGCTCTGGGACAACGGTCTCGCGCACCGCGACATCAAACCTGCGAACCTGATGGTGCGCGACGGTCACCTCTACCTCATCGACGTCGCGTTCGCGCAGGTACGGCCGTCACCGTGGCGGGAAGCCGTAGACCTTGCGAACATGATGCTCGTCCTCGCGGTGCAGACCGATCCGGATCGTGTCTACGAGCACGCGCTGCAGTACTTCACGCCGGACGATATCGCGGAGGCCTTCGCGGCGACGCGCGGCGTGGCGAGCCCGACGCAGTTGCGTTCGGTCATGAAGCACGACGGCCGGGACCTCGTTGCGCAGTTCCGCGCGCTCGCGCCCGCGCGCCGGCCGATCTCGTTGCAACGCTGGGGATTCCGCCGCGTCGCGCTCGCGATCGTGGTCGTGCTCGGCTTGATCGTCGGGAGCCAGGCCGTCTTCGGGTTGTTCACCCCGGCGGAGCCGAACCTCGTCAGCGCGAGGCCCGACTGCGGCACCAACAACCTGATGGTGCTCATGGCGCAATCGGTCCCTTCGGCGACATCGGTGCCGTGCGTCGCCGCGCTTCCCGCCGGGTGGGAGGTCGGCTCTGTAAGCGTGCGCCAGGACCGGGCGCGCTTCTGGTTGAACTCCGATCGAGGCGGCAAGCACGCCGTAGAGGTTCGATTGGTTCCGCCTAACGCCTGCCGGACCGCCGGCGCAACCGAAGTGCCGAGCGACCAAGTCGGGATGCATCGGCTCGAGCGCCCCGAAGCACTCCCACCGAACCTGCGGAGTACGCGCTTCTACGTGTTCGACGGGGGGTGCATCACCTATCGCTTCGCGTTCGACGGCACCGCCAGCGCGTCGCTCATGTTCGACGCGGAGACAGCGCTCTCGTTCCAGCCGCGGGACGAACTCGTGCAAGAGGTCGAGCACGACTTCGGACTCACACTGTGTGGCGCGGATGCGCGGCGCTGCCCCGGGGGTTCCTGACGTGGACGCGCTGCTCGATCCTGCTGCGCGTGGTGCTCGGCATCGCCATCGCCGCGTTCGTGACGGTGGTCTCGCTGCGGCTGCTCGGTATGCGCCGGGGCTGGTTGCGCGCGTTGATCTCCGGCATCATCGGATGGGGGATCGCCGGCCTGATCGCGCTCGACCTCGCGAAGTGGCACTGGGGCGAGCAAGGACTGTTCTTGCACACGCTCGTGATCGGCATCCCGACGACGATGACCGTCGCGGTCATCCTCGACCTCCTCGCCCGTCCCGGTTCGCTGGCGATCGGCGAGCATGCAGGTCTCGTGACCGCGCCGCGACCGGTCCGGGCCGTGCGCCGGCGCATCGACGTCCTGCGGCGGTACCGCGAGCTGTTGCGCCTCGCGCGGCGCGAAGGTTTCGGCCCGTTGATGTCGAGCTCCGAGCGCGCGGGGCGTTCCCTCGACGATGTCGGTGTGCGCGTCCGGCGCGTGCTCGAGGACGCGGGCGGCGTGTACATCAAGCTCGGTCAGATCGCCGCGACGCGCGTCGACTTCGTCCCGCCCGACATCGCCCGCGAGCTGAGCTCCCTCCAGAACCGTGTCGCGCCGGTCCCGATGGAGGAGCTCAAGGTCGTGCTCGAGGCGGAGCTCGGCACCGAGATCGAGAAGGTGTTCGCCGAGTTCGACTGGGAGCCACTCGCCTCCGCCTCGATCGGTCAGACCTACCGAGCGCGCCTGTACACGGGTGAACCCGTCGTCGTGAAGGTGCAGCGCCCGAACATCCATGAAGAGACGGAACGGGACCTTGCCGCGCTCTCCCTGGTTGCGAACGTCGCGCAGCGGCGCACCGCGTTCGGCGCGGGTTTGCGTTCGGGCGAGGTGCTCGACCAGTTCGCGACCAGCCTGCGCGAGGAGCTCGACTTCCGGCACGAAGCCGATGCCATGGAAGAGATGGCGCTCGTGCTCGGTTCACGCTCCAACGTCCGCGTCCCGAGCGTGCACCGCGAGTTCTGCACCCGCCGAGTGCTCGTGCAGGAGCGGTTCGATGGCTGGACCCTCGCCGACATCGACGAGCTGGACGCGGCCGGCCTCGACCGCGACGCGCTGGCGCAGCAGCTGTTGCGGTCGACGATCGACCAGGTGCTCGGCGTCGGCTTCTTCCACGCCGATCCGCACCCCGGCAACATCTTCGCCTTCCCCGACGGCACGCTCGGCCTGATCGACTTCGGCGCCGTTGGCCGCCTGGATCCGATCCAGCAGGCCGCGGTCGTCGACATCCTGGGCGCGCTCGTGCGACGGGATGTCGCCCAGTTGCGCGATGGGATCGAACGGGTCGCCGATCTGACCGAGACGGTGTCGCCCGACCGGTTGGAGCGCGCGCTGGCCCGGCTCATGGCCGACCACCTGAAGCCGAGCGGTGCGGTGGACCCCGCGGTGCTGCAAGACCTGATCGCGCTGCTCACGAACTTCGGTGTGCGGCTCCCGGGCGAGCTCGTGATCCTCTCGCGCGCGCTCGTCACGCTCGACGGGACGTTGCGGGTGCTCACGCCCGGCCTCTCGCTCGTGACAGCGACCAGCGAGATCATGCTGTCGACGGACACGCCCCGAGAGGTCGCGCCCGAAGCCATGATCCGCGACGAGCTGCTCGCCGCCCTCCCGCAACTAAGGCGGCTCCCGGATCGGATCGACCGGATACTCACGCTCACCGGTCGAGGCGACCTGCGCATCCGTCACGTGATGGATGAAGACGGCAAGCGCACGATTCGCACGCTCGTGAATCGGGCGCTCCTCGCGGCCGTCGGCGCTGCGTTCCTCGTTGTCGCGACGCTGTTGCTCATCGCTCCCGAAGACGGCCCGCGCGTCGCAACCGGCACCGGGTTGTACGAGGTCTTCGGCTACGGCGGGCTCCTGCTCGGCACGGTTCTGATGTTGCGCGTCGCCGCGGGCGTCGCTCGAGATGGGACGACATGACCATGATCTCCTCTTCCGAACTGCATCTCGAGGCACCGGCCGGCGCACTCGATGCCGATATCAGGCCGCCCGGCGAGCGCTACTTCCGCCACCCGGGCGACGTCCTGCGCCTGCTGTGCTGGGGCGCGCTGACCGCCGTGCTCGCGAGCTTCGTCGCGGTCACGACCTCGTCGAGCACGGGTCTCACCGCCGACCTCGGCCGGGCCGCGGGCCACGTGCCCGACTCGTTGCGTGAGTTGGTGCTCGCGATCACGCAGGTCGCCGCGATCGCGTTGCCCGTGCTCGTCGTGGCCGTCCTCCTGTACCAGCAACGCTTCCGTCGGCTCGGGCTGCTCGCCCTCGCGGGCGCCGCCGGTGCGGCCGCGTTCGCGCTGCTCGACGTGGCGCTCGATCTGCACCCGCGTGTCGCGGGCGCGGTGACGAGTGGCACGTGGGTCGCATCGACGCACTTCCCCTCGCTCGCCTACGCCGCCGGTGCCGCGGCCGCGTCGACGTTGGGCAAGCCCTGGCTGCCGCGATCGTGGCGGCGCGCGGCCGACATCGCCCTGTTGGTGCTCGCGGCGGCGATGGCGCTCGCCGGGAGTGCCGGCGTGCCCGAGCTCGTCCTCGCGCTCGCCGCGGGCGCGACGGTGGGCGCGGCGTCTGCTCGTCGGGTTCGGCGCACCCAACCGGCGGCCGGCCCCGGCGGCGGTGGCGCGTGCGCTCGACCAGGCCGGCCTGGAACTCCGCGAGCTCTCGCTCACCCGGGCCGAAGGGGGTCGCGCGCAGCTGTACCGCGCGGACACGGCCGACGGCGGCAGCTTCGTGAAGGTGTACGCCCAGGACAGTCGCGACGCCGACCTCTTGTATCGCTTGTACCGCGCGTTGCTGTTGCGCGGGCCGAACGACGACTTCCCCTCGCTCTCGCTGGAGCACGACGTCGAGCACGAAGCGTTGATGTTGCTCATGGCCGGCCAGGCGGGCGTCGCGACGCCGGCTGTCCGTGCGGTGACGGAGCTCGCGGACGGATCGATGGTGCTCGCGATGGAGCGCGTCGACGGACGCGTGCTCGACCAGCTCGCAGCGAGTGAGGTCGACGCCGACTTGCTGGACGCGATCTGGCAGGAAGTCGCGCGCCTGCACCGGGCACGGTTCGCGCATCGAGTGCTGCGCGCCGGCAACATCATGGTCACCGATCGGCGCCCGCGGCTCATCGACATGGACTTCGCGAAGGAGGCGGCGTCGCCACGGCTCCAGGCGATCGACCGGGCCGAGTTGTTGACGTCACTCGCCGCGATCGTCGGGGCCGACGCCGCGGTCGCCTCGGCCGCGCGGGTGCTCGCCGCGGCGGACCTCGCCGCGGCCGCACCGTTCCTGCAACCGCTCGCACTGTCCGCCGCGACGCGCAAGCAGGCATCAAAGACGACGCTCGGCGAGTTGCGGACGCAGATCGCCGCGGTCACCGGTGAAGAGCCACCGCCGTTGGAGCGCCTGATACGCGTTCGGCCGCGCACGCTGATGATGATCACGGTCGGTGTCGGCGCGTTCTACCTGCTCCTTCCCCAGTTGGCGCATGTCGGCGACAGCTTCACCGCGCTGCGTCACGCGAACTTCGCCTGGATCGCGGTGTGCATCGTGATGTCGTTGCTCACCTACGTGGCGTCGGCGATCGGGCAGGCGGGCGGCGTCCCCGGCCACCTTCCGTTCCTACCGAACATCGAGGCTCAAGCCGCGTCGTCATTCGTGAACCGAGTCACACCGGCGAACGTCGGCGGGATGGCACTGAACGTTCGCTTCATGCAGAAGGTCGGGGTCGACCCGCCGGTGGCGGTCACGGGCATGGGGCTCAACGTGCTCGCGGGCGCGCTCGTGCACTCGGTGCTGCTGGTCCTGTTCCTCGCGTGGGCCGGCCAGTCCAACTCCGGCTTCAAGATCCCGGCGAGCAGCAAGCTGCTCGTCTTCATCGCGGTCGCGCTCGCTGTCCTCGGCATCGTCATGGCGACCCGACGGGGGAGACGGCTTATGCGCGACCACGTGTGGCGCTTCCTCGTCCAGTCATGGGCGAGCATCAAGGTCCTGGCGCGCTCGCCCTCGAAGCTCCTCATGCTGTTCGGCGGTTCCGCCGGCGTGACGCTCGCCTACATCGCCGCATTCGCGGCGGCCATCGCCGCGTTCAGCGGCGACGTGACCTTTGCGCAAGCCGGCGCGGTGTACCTCGGGGCTTCGCTCGTGGCTGCCGCGGCACCGACGCCGGGAGGCCTCGGCGCGATGGAAGCCGCGCTCGTCGCGGGGCTCACGGGTGTCGGAATGGAACCGGGCCCGGCCGTCGCCGCGGTGTTGAGCTACCGGCTGGCGACGTACTGGCTGCCGATCCTGCCCGGCTGGATCAGCTTCCAGCTCCTCGAGCGCCGCAACTACATCTAGCGACAAGCGCGAGATAGGAGTGTGTGCAATGGGCGACAACACGCACGAAACGCGGCAGACTTCGGGGATGGCGAGCGACGTCACGCGCCGATCGACGCGGCGCGCGGTCGTGATCACGTTCGTCGACCGCGCTCGCGGTCCTCGTCGTGTGCATCCTGATCGTCCGTTCCGGCAAGGTCTCGCAGCTCGAGAAGGACGTGTTCCACGTCATCAACGGGTTGCCGAACTTCCTGCGCCCGATCATGTATGTGTTCCAGCTCGCCGGGTTGTTGTTCGTCCCGCTCCTCGTCGCGATCGGTGCCGCGATCTACCGCAAGTGGTGGCTCGCGCTCTGCCTCGTGCTCGTCATCCCGGTGAAGCTCTTCTTCGAGCACGAGGTCATCAAGAAGCTCGTCGACCGGCAGCGCCCGGGCACGAGCATCTGCCACGGCGACCCCACGTGCGGGCACTTCCGGGACGTGCCGCTGCACGGTGAGTCCTTCGTGTCCGGGCACGCGATCATCACCGGGCGTCATCGCGACCTTGTTGTGGGGCTACCTCAACCGGACCGGTCGCATCATCGTGGTCAGCGTTGCGCTCCTGAACGGCGTCGCTCGGATCTACCTGGGCGCCCACAATCCGCTCGACATCGTGGGCGGCCTGGCGCTCGGCGTTTGCATCGGTTGCCTCTTCTTGTTCATCATCGAACCCGTGTGGCGTGATGCACGGCATCGCGTCCGCCGCGATGAGGCCCCGTCGCCTGCGCCGGAGAATGCGTGACCGTAACCACGACGCCGCCGGAGTCCGAAGAGTCTCCTGACACCCCGATCGACATCACCGAGATCAGCGGTCCGAACACCGAGCGGTCGCCTGTCTACGTCCTGTCGCTCGTGGTCGCGGTGTTCGTGTTCCTCGTCGGCCTGTTCCTTGCCCTGGCCGACAAGAGCGCGCTCGTCGGGTTCGAGTCCGACGTCGTCGAGTTCTTCCACAAGTTGCCCAACCCGTTCGAGCGCTTCCTCATCGGGCTCTCCCAGTTCGTGGCGGTGCTGTACCCGATCGTTCTCGTCACGCTCTTCGTCGTGCTGCGGCGTCCGCTCGGGCTGCTCATCGCCGCGGTCGCGGGCACGGCCGCGGGGTTCGCGGTCTGGGGTCTCGAGCAGGTGCTCGAGACCAACCATCCGGCTGCGCTCCAAGCCGCGCAGACGGCCCACACCTGGATCGTCGGCTCCGCGTTCCCCGACTACGTCTACGTCGGGGTCGCGTCCGCGCTCGCGGTCGTCGTCGGCGCCGAGGTCGGTCGTAGGTGGCGGCACGTCGCGTGGGTGTTCGTCGGCGCGGTCGTGGTGTTCCGGATCGTCGCGGGCGCCAACGTCCCCGTCGACCTCGCGATCGCGATTGCCATCGGATGGGCCTGCGGCGACATCGCGCTCCTCGCGTTCGGATCGCCGATCCACCGCTCGACCGGACACGACATCGCGGTGGCGATGGCCCGCAGCGGCTACCCGCTCAGCCGCATCGCGCCGGCCTCGGTCGACGCGCGCGGTTCGACCCCGTGGTTCGCGACGACGCAGGAGCACGGCCCGGCTTTCGTGAAGGTCCTCGGCCGGGACGAGCGCGACGCCGACCTCGTGTTCCGGCTGTACCGCTACCTTCGCCTCAAGAACGTCGGCGACCAACGTCCGTTCTCGGACCTTCGGCGCACCGTCGAGCACGAGGCGCTGCTCGCGCTGAAAGCGCGTGACAGCGGCGTCCGCACACCGCACCTGCTGACTGTCGCGACCGTGGACCCCGACGGCCTGCTGCTCGCGTACGAGATGATCGAAGGCAAGTCCCTCGACGGCATCCCCGCGCCATGGAGCGACGAGTTGCTGCGCGGAATCTGGGAGCAGGTCGCGATCCTCCGGCGTGAACGCATCGCGCACCGTGATCTCCGGCGCGCCAACATCTTCGTCGACCCCGACGGCACGCCGTGGATCATCGACTTCGGCTTCAGCGAGCTCGCGGCCACCGACGACATGCTGAACCAGGACGCGGCCCAGCTCCTCGCCGCGAGCGTCGATCATCGTCGGGCCCGAGCGCGCCGTCGCGACCGCGGTTGAGGTGCTCGGGCAATGACGCGGTCGGCGCGTCGCTCGCGTACTTGCAGATGCCCGCGTTCGCGGGTGCAACCCGCACCGCGCTGAAGACGCAGAAGGGTCTGCTCGAATCCCTGCGCAACACGGTGATCGCCACAACCGGCACGCCCGAGATCAAGTACGAGCCGCTGAACCGCATCTCGCTGCGGACCGTCCTCATGCTCTTGGCCAGCCTCGTCGCGATCTACGTGCTGATACCGCAGCTCAGCGACGTCGAAGGCATGGTACGGCAGCTGAAGGACGCGAACTGGGCGTTCGTTTTCGGAACGCTGGTGTTCTCCTTCATCACCTACCTCGGTGCCGGGATCAGCCTCGTGGCCGCGTGCCCGGTGCCGGTGCAGTACGGCAATGCGGTCGAAGTCAGCCTCGCCGGGTCGTTCGTCAACCGCATCACGCCCGCCGGCATCGGCGGTATCGGCCTCAACCTGCGGTTCATGCAGAAGGCCGGTGCCAACACCACCGAAGCCGCGTCCCGTTGGGGTGTGAACGCGCTCGCGGGCGGCGTCGTGCACATCTCGCTCACCGCGTTGTTCGTGCTCTGGGCGGGCAAGAACGGCGCGTTCGACTTCCAGCTGCCGAAGATGCCGTTGCTCGTCGCGCTCGGCGTGATCCTCATTGTCGCCGGCGTCGTGTTCCTCCTGCCGTACGGCCGACGGAAGCTGCTCGGACCGGTCAAGGGCGTCGTGCAACACGCGTGGCAGGGCGTCGTCGGGATCGCGCGCGAGCCGACACGACTCGCGCTGATGTTCCTCGGTGGGTCAATGGTCACACTCGGCTACCTGTTCGGGTTCTACGTCGCGATCCGCGCGTTCGGCGGTACGACATCGCTCGCCGCGGCCGGCGCCGTCTACCTCGCCGGCTCCGCGATCGGGCAGGCTGCGCCCACTCCCGGCGGCCTCGGTGCGGTCGAAGCGGTGCTGATCGCCGGGCTGGTGAGCGTTGGCCTCGACAAGGAGATCGCGGTACCGGCCGTGCTCCTGTTCCGCCTGGCGACGTTCTGGATCCCGATCCTCCCGGGCTGGCTCTCCTTCACCGCGTTGTCGCACGGGGAAGAGATCTGAGCGGACGTTGGCGAAGCCGCACGTCGCTGTCCACCTCCAGCGCCACCTCATCATGCTGGCGGGCGCGGCGGCCGCGTTCTTCATCGCATTCCTGATCGTCGACAACAACACGGTTTCGGTGTCCGATTGGGAAATCGACCTCACCACGTGGATCAACGACGCGCCGGGATGGCTCGCCCACCTGCTCTGGCCGATCATGCAGCTCGGCACCGTCTGGGGGCCGATGGTGATCGGGATCGTCGCGATCTATGTCTACGGGTGGCGCCGGGGGGTCGCGGTGATCGTCAGCGGCATCGCCGCGTGGTTCCTCGCCAAGTATGTCAAGGACATCGTGTCGCGCGGGCGCCCGTTGCACTTCATCCCGACGATCGACGTGCGCGAGGGGAAAGGCACCGGGCTGGGATTCGTATCAGGGCACACGGCCGTCGCGTTCGCGATCGCCACGGCCTTGCTCCCGGTGCTCAGGTTGCGCGGCCGGATCATCGCCTACTCACTCGCGTCGATCGTCGGTCTGTCGCGCATCGTCTACGGCGTGCACTTCCCGCTGGACGTGGTCGGTGGCGCGGCCCTCGGCATCATGTGCGGCTGCGTCGTCGACATCGTGATGCTCGCGATCCCCACGCCGAAAGCCGGGGTGACGGCCCGATCCCGGACGTCGCCGTCGCGCCCGCGACGGATGTCGTCGTGACCATCACCGACGGCTCCCTCCCGTTCACCGGATCGACCCCTGCCCAGCTGCTCCGGGGCCTCGGACAGCCACACTGGGCGAGGTGATGAATGCCGGTGTCCGCCGCCGCCGGGCGGCCGGCCGCCCGAGCTGACTCAGTTTTCCTGGGAAACACCCGATATTGGTCTCGTGGCGGCAGCCCACGAGATCTCGAATCGGCATTTTGCCGGCGTGACGACGCACTACCTGCTCGCGTTCCTCCAGACGCGGCTCAGTGCCGACGCGCTCGCGACCGTCTTCGAGCGCGCAAAGGAGTCCCGTCCGATCGACGAGCTGATGGACGACACGTCGTGGAGCTCGTACCCGCAGATGCGCCGGCTGCTCGAAGCGTCGGCCGAGGCGCTCGGGGGCTCCGCCGAACTGCGTCGCGTCGCGGGTTCGTTGACGGTGGCCATGCCCGACTTCGCCGACATGCTCACGTCGCTCGGATCGCCGAGCGTGCTGTTCGAAGGACTGACCGCGCTGTCGGCGCACTTCTCGCCGATCCTGCAGATGTCTGCGTACGAAGTCGGCCCCGCCAACTGGGTTTGCACGCAGCGGCTGGAAGAAGGGTTCGAACCCTTCCGCGAGTACTGCGACTTCACACGCGGCTTGCTCGGTGTCGTGCCCAACATCTTCGGTCACGGGACGGGTGATGTCGTCGAGGACGCCTGCGCGTGCAACGGCGCGCCGGAGTGTCGCTTCCGCGTCCGTTGGAACGTCGAGCACGACCAGACGCGTCTCGCCGAGCACTACCAACTGCGCACGGAGCTGCTCGAGGCGCGCCTCGAAGCATTGCACCGCGTGGTGGGCGACCTCGTGAGCGGGGACGACCTCGAAGCCGTGCTCGGTCGTATTGTGGCTTCCGCCGCGAAAGCGGTCAGCGCGCCCGCGTACATCCTCGCGCTCGAGGCGCTGCCGACGGCCGAGGAACGGGTCTACGCGAAAGGCATCTCGGACGCCCAAGCCGCGGTCATCGCCGACGAAGTGCGCGGCGCCGACCGCGACGCCGAGATCACCCGGCTCGTCGTGGACGTCCGCTCGCCGCAACGCAACTACGGCCGGCTCGTCGCGATCCACCGGCAGGGCGGTCGCTTCTTTCCTCAGGAACGCGGCATCCTCGAGGCGTACGCGCGGCTCGCCGCGGCCGCGCTCGACTCGGCCACCGCGCTCGCCGAGAGCCGGCGGCAGGAGACGACTTCCAGCACGTTGCTCGCGCTCTCGACGTCGCTGGCCGAGATCATGTCGGTCGACGAAGTCGCCGCGAAGCTCGTGCGCGCCGTCCCCGACGTGATCGATAGTGATCGCGCCGCGGTGTTCCTCGTCGACCCAGATACCAACATCGCGCATGTGGCCGCGCACCTCGGCTACCCGCCCGAGTTCGACGCCGAGCTCCGCTCGATCCAGGTACCGGTCCGCATGCACGCGGACTCCGACTCCTCGCCCTCACTCGCGCTGCGGACCGCGTCGGCGACGATGCGCGACCTCGCGACGTCCGTCGGCTCGGCCGGCGCGACCGCGGTTCCGATCATCGGGAATGGCGAGCTCATCGGCTGGCTCTCGGCCTCGGTGACGCACACGCCGGAACGGCTCGAGCGAAACAGCGACGTCGCACCCCGCCTGCGCGGGCTCGCCGCCCTCGCCGCCACGGCCGTCGGCAACGCGCGCCTGATCGACCAGATCCGCCACCAGGCGTTGCACGATGCGCTCACCGGCCTGCCGAACCGCGCGCTGGTGCTCGATCGGGTCGAACAGATGGTTTCGCGCGCGCGCCGCCACTTCAACGCACCGAGCGTGCTGTTCATCGACCTCGATGGCTTCAAGGAGATCAACGACACCCTCGGCCATTCCGCCGGCGATCACCTGCTGCGCGCGGTCGCGGCCCGCCTCGAGGCGGTGCTCCGTCGCAGCGAGACAATCGGCCGGCTCGGTGGCGACGAGTTCGTCGTCCTCACCGAAGGCGACAGCAACGGGCCCGCGCCCGAGCTCGTCGCGGAACGCCTGCTCGAAGTCCTCCGCGAGCCGTTCGAGCTCGCCGGCACCGCGGTCGCGGTGACTGCCAGCATCGGGATCGCGATCGGTGACCGCAGCTCGCCGGGCGAACTGCTGCGGGACGCCGACATCGCGCTCTACCAGGCGAAGGCGTCGGGCAAGAACCGCTACGTCGTGTTCGCGCCGGAGATGCACGCGGCCGTGCTCGACCATCGGCAGCTCGAGCTCGACCTGCGCGCCGCGCTCGATCTCGACGAGTTCTTCCTCGTCTACCAGCCGATCTGTTCGCTCGAGACGCGGGCCGTCACCGGGGTCGAGGCGCTGCTGCGCTGGCGCCACCCCGTGCGCGGCGTCGTCTACCCGGACTTCTTCATCCCGCTCCTCGAAGAGACAGGGATGATCGTCGACGTCGGCCGGTGGGTGTTGCGCACCGCGTGTGCGCAGGCGGCGGTCTGGCGTGACCACGGCTACATACTGGACCTCTCGGTCAACGTCTCGGCGAAGCAACTCGACCACGACTCGTTCGTCGGCGACGTGCGCGACGCGCTGCGAGACACCGGGATCGGTGCGCGTTCGCTCATCCTCGAGATCACCGAGAGCGTCGCGATGCGCAACGCGGAGGACACCGCCGCCCGCCTGGCCGAGTTCAAGGCGCTGGGCGTTCGCGTCGCGATCGACGACTTCGGGACCGGATACTCGTCGCTCGCCCACCTGCGCCGCTTCCCCGTCGACGCGCTGAAGATCGACCGGTCGTTCATCGCCGGCATCAACGAGTCGCCCGAGACCGAAGCGCTCGTGCACATGCTCGTGCAGTTGGGCAAGACGCTCGCGATCGAGACGATCGCCGAAGGCATCGAGGAGTACGAGCAGTTCTCGCACCTGCGGCGCGAGCACTGCGACAGCGGCCAGGGGTTCCTCATCGCGCGTCCGCTCGACGCGGCGGCGGTCGAACCCTTCCTCGCCGCGCCCGACTCGTGGGCCGGGGAAGTCGCGAGCTGACGCGCATTTAACCGGCCGCTAACCCCGCGGGCCGTACGGTCGCGGCGTGCAGCCCGCGGCCGCACGCGCGTCCTCGGAGCCGGGGCAGGTCCCCACCCACCTCTCCCCAACGGCCCGGGCCGGACAGACGCCCGCGGCCGCGAGCTGCACCGCCGCGTTGTCTTCGCCGGGTTACCCAGGTTAGGCTGCCCTAACGTCACACCCCACGGACGCCCGGGGAGCTCGAGTTCATGCGGTTGCGCGCTGTCGTCGTCGGAATGGTCCTGGTGCTGCTCGGCTCGTTCGTCCTCGCCGCCTGCGGGGGTGACGACGACGATTCGAGCGGCTCGGGGTCGGGCTCCGGTTCCGGGACCGAGGTCGCGCCCGAGGATCTCCGCGCGACCGACGCCGAGGTCGCGGCCGGCCTCGCGACGCTGAAGACGACCGTCAACCAGACCGCGGCCGCGGTCGAAGCCGGTTCGAAGAACACCGCGGAGACGCTCGACGCGAAGATCGAGCCGACGTGGCAGCCGATCGAAGGCACCGTCAAGGCCAATGATCCCGACTCGTACATCACGATCGAAGACAACTTCGCGGTGATGAGCAACGCGGTCAAGGACATGGACGCCGAGAAGGCGAAGCGAGCCGCCGACACGATCAGCTCCACCGCCGACGCGTATCTGGAGAAGCACCCCGGGTGACAGCGTACGCGCGCCGGGGCGCGCTCCTGCTGCTGGGCGCGCTGTTCGTCTTCGGCCTGTGGAGCACGAGCGCGCAGGCCGCGACCCGACCCGCGCAGAGCGGCTCGGTGTCGAAGAACGAAGCGATTCGCCAGCTCGACGTCGTCCGGGGGTCCATCGACCGCACGCTCGCGCTCAGCAAGGCCGGGCAGTCGGAGAAGGCGTTTGCCGAAGCGAAGGCGGGATATCTCAGTCACTTCGAGTACGTCGAGATCCCGTTGCGCGTGGTCGCGCCGCAGCTGACCTCGGACGCCGAGACCAAGTTCGCGGAGATCCGCGGCTTGATCAGCACGGGTGCGTCCGAAGGTGAGATCCGCTCGAGCATCGTCGAGCTGCGCGGCCTCATCGACGACGCCGAACGCCATCTCACCGACACCGGCATCGGCGCGCCGGCGGTCGTGTTCGGCCAGTCGTTCCTGATCATCTTCCGCGAAGGTCTCGAAGCGGTGTTGCTCGTGTCGGTGCTGCTCGGGTACCTCGAAGCCGCCAAGGCGACGCAGTACCGCCGACCGATCGTCTGGGGGATGGGTGTTGCCGCGCTCGCGACGCTCGTCACGTTCTTCCTGTTGCGCACCGTCCTCGACGCGCTGCCCGTCGGGCGGGAGGTGCTCGAGGCGATCACGGCCCTGCTCGCGGTTGCGGTTCTCTTCTACGTGTCCTTCTGGCTGATCGCGCGCTTGGAGCAGAAACGCTGGCTCGAGTTTCTCCGCGCGCGTGTGGGCGGCCGTGTCGGTAGGCTCGACCGCGGCGCTGATGCTCGTCGGCTTCACCGCGGTGTACCGAGAAGGCTTCGAGACCGCGCTGTTCTACCAAGCGTTGCTGTCTTTCGGACCCGGCCTCGGGATGTGGGTCGCGGCCGGCCTCGGTGTCGGGGTCGTCGCGCTCGCGATCGTGGCGTGGGCCATCTTCCGGCTCGGCCGGCGGGTGCCGCTCAAGGCGTTCCTGTCCACGGCGGTGATCCTGCTGATGGCGACGTCGGTCGCGTTCTTGGGCAACGCGATCCGTTCGCTGCAGGAAGCTGATGTGATCGCGTTGCACCGCTGGCCCGACTGGCCGCGTGCGCCGATCTTCCTGTCGCAGTCGCTCGGCTACTGGCCGAGTCGTGAAACCATCAGCGCGCAGCTCGCGCTCATCACCGTCTACTTGATCGGTGCGCTGTACGTCTTCGTGATCCGACCGTGGATGCGGCCGGCCGCACCGTCACCCGCGCCGGCCTCGGCGCCCGCGGTCGACGCCGAGCCGCCGCTCGTCGACGCGCGTCACTGAGCCGTGTCGGTTCGGGTCGGCGTCGACGTCGGCGGGACGTTCACCAAAGCCATCGCGTTCGACACCGACGCGGGCGCGGTCGTCGCGGACGCCGTCGTGCCCACCACGCACGAGCACGTCGACGGCGTCGCGGCCGGCGTCGTGGACGTGGTCAACCAGCTGGCGCGAGAGGTGGGGCCCGACGCGCATCGAGCTCGTGACCCACTCGACGACGCAGGCGGTCAACGCACTGCTCGAAGGCGACGGCGCCAAGGTCGGCATGATCGGCATGGGCCGGGCCCCCGACCTGCGCAAGGCGCGCAAGCGCACGATCGGTCCGCGCATCGAGTTGAGCGAGGGCCGCACGCTCGCGATGGTGCCCGAGTTCATCGACGTCACGAACGGGCTGTCGTCCGAGGTCGCTCGGGCGGCGATCGCCCGCGTGCGCGCGGGTGGCGCCGAGGCGATCGCGGTCGCGGAGGCGTTCGCTCCGGACGATGTCGCGAACGAAGCGACGATCAGCGCGGCCGCGACCGAGGCCGGCTTGCCGGTGACCACGTCGGCGGAGCTCACCGGTCTCTACGGCCTCGAGCTGCGGTCGGTCACCGCCGCGCTGAACGCGTCGATCCTCCCCATCGCACTGCGCACCGCCGAGGTCGTGGGGGCGGGCGTCGCGGCCGCCGGTATCAACAGCCCGGTGATGGTCATGCGCGGCGACGGCGGCGCCACCGACCTCTCCGGCTTCCGGCGCGCACCCGCGCGCACGCTCTACTCGGGGCCCGCGGCATCGGTGGCCGGCGCGCTGCGATCGAGCCGCATCGAGGACGCAGTGATCGTCGAGGTCGGCGGCACCTCCACCAACGTCGCATCGATCCGGCGCGGGCGACCCGCGCTCTCTTATGTACAGATCGCCAGCCACGCGACTGCGATCCGCGCCCTCGACGTGCGTGTGCTCGGCGTCGCAGGCGGCTCGATGCTGCGCGTTCGCCGCGACCGCGTCCACGGCGTCGGACCGCGCAGCGCGCACATCGCGGGGCTGCCGTATGCGTGCTTCCTGCCCGCCGCCGACTTCGCCGGCGCGACCACCGAGCTGCGCGCGCCGCGGGAAGGCGACCCCGCCGACTACCTGGTCGTGCGCCTGACGAACGGCCGCGCGGTCGCACTCACCAACACCTGCGCGGCGAACGCGCTCGGCCTCGTCGAGATGGGCGACTACGCGCGCGGCGATCAGGAAGCCGCGCTCGCCGCGTTCGCGGCAGCCGGCGCGACCTTGCGGCTCCCCGCCGAAGAGGTGGCTCGGCGCATGCTCGCCGCCTCCACGCAGGCGATCGGCGACCTCGTCGCGAGCGTCATCCACGACCACCATCTCGATCGCCCCGTGATCGTCGCGGTCGGCGGCGGCGCGGGCGGCCTCGGGCGCGCGGTTGCGGGTGCGATGAAGCTCGACATCGTCGTGCCCGAAAGCGCCGAGGTCATCAGCGCCATCGGCGATGCGCTCTCACTCGTCCGCGCCGAACGCGAGCGCACGTTCAACCAGCCGACGCCGGCGGAGTTGCAAGCGCTCGTCGCCGAAGTCGAAGCGGAGGCGATCCTGGCCGGCGCGAGTGCGTCGACGCTCGACGTACGGGTCGAGCAGGTCGTCGAGCGGGGCGCAGTTCGCGTCACGGTCACCGGCGCGGTAGGGCTCAACTCCGGCGCCGTCCCCGGACGACAGCCCGCGACCCGCGCCGAGGTCTCGGCACTGGCCGCGGCTCGGAAGTACACCGACATCGCGCCGCTCGGGCAGTACTGGTTCGCGACCCGCCTCGACCACGGCGGCAACGTCGCGGTGTTCGACCTCTACGGCGACCTCGTGATCGACGTGGCCGGTGAGACCGTCGACGCGAGTGGCGCCACGGTCGACGCGATCGACGCCGCGATCACGCGGCGGACGAAGCGCGTCGGCCCGGTTTCGATCGCCCCCGACGTGTGGGTCATCGGCGGCGCCCGCTTCTTGCAGGTCGCCGATACCGACCCTCGTGCGGTGCTGGAATCCGCGGCGACGCTCACCGACGGCGGCTCCGACGCAACCATCATCATCGGGAGAACCTGACGCATGGCCCTCTACGTCCCTGCCGCCCGCCGGCGCCGTCGCATCGTCATCTTCACGGTTGTGGCGCTCGTCCTCGGCCTGCTCCTCGGGGCCTTCGTCGGTCGCGCAACCGCGCCGACGGTGGACGACCGCCTCGCGTCCGTCCGGAAGCGCGCGCAGCAGACGGCGGCGAGTCTGCGGGTCATCGCCATCCACGACGAGAGCAACACGGTCTCGAACCAGAGCGCGAACTCCGGCGCAGACTTGGTGCTGAAGCAGACGCGATCCGAGCTGCACGATGAATTCGACGACGCGCCGTGGATCACGCTCGCCCAGCGCGAAGCACTGCTGGAATCTCTCGACGAGCTCGAAGCGCAGCCGGACCGCAAGAGCGACGCATTTGGCGAGGCCGCCGACGCGCTTGCGAGTCAGATCGAGGAGGCGTTCGGCGCCGCGCAGCAATAGCGGGCTCGCTCGAGGAAGATCAGTGCTGGCGCGCGACCCGCGGCGTGCGCGTCAGCTGTCGGACCCGGCCCGGCCGCGGCGGCGCGGGCGGGTGAGCACGATGCCGGTGCCGCTCATCGCGAGCACGACACCGATCCACACGAGCGCGGGTGTGCTCGATCCGGTGTTCGGCAACTGACCCGCGCCGGTCCCGGTGCTCGGTGTCGACACCGTCGAGGCCGCGACCGACACCGTGGTGGTCGGCTCGGTGGTCGGTGGCGTCGTGGGCGGCGGCGGGATGATGTCGAAGAGGCGCGTCACGTTGACGGCGGGCGTGCTGAACTGCGTGTACGACGCGGTGATCGTCACCGACGACGGTGTTGCCGACGCGCCGACCGCGAGATTCACGACGAGGTTCTGCACACCGTCGGACACGAGCAGCCCGGGCGGCGTACATGTGACGACGTTGGACGCGACGGTGCACGGGTCGAGCGCGGCCGAGTTGGAAGTGATCGACAGCGTGACGTCTGCGGACGACGACGACACAGTGAGCGTCGGGTCGAACGAGACGTTCGTGTCCAACGTCGGCGTGAGCGCGATCGCGATCGACGTGGAGCCGCCCGGCGGGGTCGGCTGCGGATCCGTGCTGACGGCAAGTGTCGCGTCGGCCGCGGCCGGTCCGGCCATGAGGGCGATTACGGCGGCGACGATCGCGGCGGAAGACAAGAATTTCATTGCAGGCACGTTCGAGCACGGTAGACCACCTCACTCGGCCCGGGTGGGAATCTCGGCCTCGTCGAACGTGACCAGCTGACGGGCGACCTCGCCGGCCTTCAGTGCCGCGAAGCCTTCGTTGATCTGCTCGAGCGGCATCACGCCGCTCACCAGCTCGTCGAGCTTCAGCTTCCCGGCGAAGTACCACTCGATGTACTGCGGCATGTCGATGCGGAACCGGTTCGAGCCCATGTTGCAGCCCTGGAGCCGCTTCTCCATGAGGAGCTGGAACCCGTCGATCTCGACCCGCTCCCCGAGCGGGATCATGCCGATCACCGTCGCGGTGCCGCCTTTGCGCAGCATGTTGAACGCCTGCTGCGCGGTTGCGACCAGCCCGATCGCCTCGAAGGCGTGATCGACCCCACCGCTGGTGAGCTCGAGCACGGCACCGACAGGGTCGCCGGCCGACGCGTCCACCACGTCGGTCGCGCCGAACACGAGCGCGAGATCGCGCTTCGAGGCAATGCGGTCGACGGCGATGACGCGACCCGCGCCGACGATCGCGGCGGCCTGGATCGCGTTGAGTCCGATACCACCGCAACCGATCACCGCGACGACATCACCCGCGCGCACCTGCGCGGTGTTGATGACCGCACCGACGCCGGTGGTGACGCCGCAACCGATCAGCGCGGCCTTGTCGAGCGGCATGTCGGGCCGGATCTTCACGAGCAGGTTCTCGTGCACCAGCAGTTGCTCGGCGAAGCTCGACAGATCGGCGAACTGGAACACCGGTTGGTCGCCGCGGCGCAACCGTGGCGGCCCACTTGGATCGGCGGCCAACGCCACCTTGTCGCAGAGGTTCGGCCTCCCCGTCAGGCAGTAGCGACACGCACCGCAGAAGCCGCTGATGCACGAGATGACGTGATCACCCGGCTGTACGTACGACACCTGTGAACCGACCGCCTCGACGATGCCTGCGGACTCGTGTCCGAGCACCGCCGGCACCGGATGCGGATATGTGCCCTCCATGAAGTGCAGATCGGAGTGACACAATCCCGCAGCCGCGGTGCGGACCAACACCTCGTGCGGACCGACGGTGCCGACCTGCACGTCGTCGATGACCAACTCGCCCGGGATGTGCTCGAGCACCGCCGCCTTCACCGCGTCGACACTAACGACTCACTCCCGACTGAGATAGAGATCGCGGAGCAGTCCGACCTCGGCGCCGTGGTGAAGCTGCTCGTCGATGAGCACTGCAAACACCCGACGAGCAGGCCAATCGACTCCGAAGTGCGTCGGTCGCATCTCGTCCACGCCGGCGTCGTCGAACTGGCGCAGGGTTTCGGTGACAGGGCGCTGGCTCTCGACCAGGTAGTCGATTGCACCGCTGGCGTCGTCGTGCGGGACGAGGTCCCAGAAGTTGCGGACCTGCGGTCCGAAGGAGTGCTCCCAGTAGATCGTGTTCCCATCCGAGATGTGGAGGAGTCGCCACGCAATGGTCGTGACGGGTGCCGGGTCAGGTTGGACGTCGGGGTAGTCGACCGTCCAGCCACTCGGAGAACTCGGATCGGGCCGCACGTTCCAGCAGTTCGCGACCGGCGCCCACCGATACTCGTCGTCGGTCAGCCCATCGAGACGGCGGAGCAGGCGCTCGCACGAACGTTCCCACTGCTGTCGCAACAGGACCGCAGCCGAGGCCACGATGTCGTTCTCCTCGAGAGCGGGGCGACGAATCGCCTCGACGCGGAGGCCGAGCGAGTGCGGATCGGAGTGGAGGCGATGGGGATCGAACCCACTACCTCTTGCATGCCATGCAAGCGCTCTACCAACTGAGCTACGCCCCCATACCACTACTGGCGTGGGACCAGCGATCGTACCAGGGCGATTTCCCGATTCACGGGAGAGGGCGCTTCGTAGACTTGGGTGCGATGGACACGAGCGACGAGCGGCCGAAGTTCCGGTACACCGCGGAGCTGGCGAACGAGATCGAGCACCGCTGGCAGGACCGGTGGGAGTCCGAGCGCGTGTTCTGGACGCCGAACCAGACCGGGCTGCTCGCCGAGGACCCGCGGGGCCTGGCCGACCGACCGGCGCTCTTCGTGCTCGACATGTTCCCGTACCCGAGCGGCAAGGGGCTGCATGTCGGCCACCCGCTCGGCTACATCGGCACCGATGTCTACGCGCGCTTCCAGCGCATGAACGGGCTGAACGTGCTGCATGCGATGGGGTACGACGCGTTCGGGTTACCGGCCGAGCAGTACGCGGTGCAGACCGGTCAGCACCCGCGGGTGACGACCGAGCAGAACATCGCGACGATGAAACGGCAGCTGCGTGCGTTGGGCCTGGCGCACGACCCGCGCCGCGGGCCGGCGACCACCGATGCTTCCTACTACCGCTGGACGCAGTGGATCTTCCTGCAGATCTACAACTCCTGGTATGACGAGGACCACGACACTGCTCGGCGGATCGAAGCCTTGGTCGAGGAGTTCCGCAGCGGCGCGCGTGAGATCCCGTACGAAGGCACCTTCGACGAGCTGAGCCCGGGCGAGCAGCGCGCGCTGGTCGACTCCTACCGGCTCGCGTACGTCGACGAAGCGCCGGTGAACTGGTGTCCGGGCCTCGGCACCGTGCTCGCCAACGAAGAAGTGACCGTCGACGGGCGCAGCGAACGCGGCAACTTCCCGGTGTACCGGCGCCCGCTCAAGCAGTGGATGCTGCGCATCACCGCCTACGCGGACCGCTTGCTGGCGGATCTCGACGAGCTCGACTGGTCGGAGTCCGTCAAGTTGATGCAGCGCAACTGGATCGGGCGCAGCACCGGCGCGAGCGTGCGCTTCCCGGTCGAGAACCGCGAGGACGTCGAAGTCGAGGTGTTCACCACGCGCCCCGACACGATCTTCGGTGCGACGTTCATGGTGCTTGCGCCCGAGCACCCGCTGGTGGACGAGATCACCGCGAACGAATGGCCGGGCGACAACGCGTTCGTCGACTGGGAGAGCAATCCCGTCGACGACTGGAAGGGCGTGTTCGGCATCACGGGCACGCCGGCCGACGCGGTCACCCGCTACCGCGAGTTCGCGCGTTCGAAGAGCGACCTCGAGCGCCAGGCCGATACGAAGGACAAGACCGGCGTGTTCACCGGCGGCTTCGTGATCAACCCCGTCACCGAGCAGCACATCCCGGTGTTCATCGCCGACTACGTGATGATGGGCTACGGCACCGGCGCGGTCATGGGCGTGCCCGGCCAGGACGAGCGCGACTGGGAGTTCGCGGAGACGTACAACCTGCCGATCGTCCGCACGGTGCAACCACCCGACGCCTTCGAGGGCAAAGCGTTCCTCGGCGACGGACCCGCGATCAACAGCGGCTTCCTGGACGGCATGGAGGTCGACGCGGCCAAGGACGCGATCATCGCTTGGCTGGAGGATCGCGACCTCGGCGAGCGCACCGTGACGTACAAGCTGCGCGACTGGTTGTTCAGCCGGCAGCGGTACTGGGGTGAACCGTTCCCGATCGTCTACGACGACGAAGGCCCGGTCGCGTTGCCGGATGACGCGCTCCCCGTCGAGCTGCCGGAGATCCGCGACTTCGAACCGACGACTTCCGACGATCCCGACGCGCTCCCCGAACCGCCGCTTGCGCGCGCATCCGACTGGGTCGAGGTCGAGCTCGATCTGCCCGGCCCGGAGTGGGCGGGTTACGGACGCGGCCGGCAGGTCTACCTACGCGAGACGAACACCATGCCGCAATGGGCCGGGTCCTGCTGGTACTACCTGCGCTACCTCGACCCCACCAACGAGGACGCGATGGTCGACCCCGCGGTCGAGCGCGCGTGGGCCGGTGGGACGCGCGCCGACGGGTCGGCGAAGACCGGCCTCGTCGACGTGTACGTCGGCGGCGTCGAGCACGCGGTGCTGCACCTGCTGTACGCGCGCTTCTGGCACAAGGTGCTGTTCGACCTCGGGAAGGTGTCGACGCCGGAGCCGTTCCAGCGTCTCGTCAACCAGGGCTACATCCTCGCGCCCGCGTACCAGGACGAGCGGGGCTCGTACGTCGACGCCACCGAGGTGGAGGAGCGCGACGGCCGGTACTTCGCAGGCGACACGCCGGTGCAGCGCGAGTTCGGGAAGATGGGCAAGAGCCTGAACAACGCGGTCGCGCCCGACGAGATCTACCGCGACTACGGCGCCGACACGCTGCGTTTGTACGAGATGTTCATGGGTCCGCTCGATGCGTCGCGCCCGTGGAACACCGCCGACATCATCGGCGTCCATCGCTTCCTGCAGCGGCTGTGGCGCAACATGATCGACGAAGAGACCGGCGACGCGCGCGTCGACGACGACCCGATCGACGACGAGACCAACAAGCTGCTCCACCGCACCATCGATGCGGTGCGCACCGACATGAGCGAGATGGGCTTCAACACCGCGATCGCGCGGCTGTTCGAGCTGAACAACCACCTCACCCAGGTCGTGCAGCAGCGGGGGAGCGCACCGCGCGCGATCGTGACGCCGATGGTGCTGATGGTCGCGCCGCTCGCCCCGCACGTCGCCGAGGAGCTGTGGGCTCGGCTCGGCCAGGCGGATACGCTGGCCTACGAGTCGTTCCCGAGCGCCGACCCCGCGCTGTTGGTCGACGACGCGGTCGAGGTCCCCGTGCAGGTCGGTGGCAAGGTCCGCAGCCGTGTGACCGTCCCCGTGGGCGCCGATGACGCGACTCACGAGCAGCTCGCGCGCGCGGATGCTCGCATCGCCGAACTGCTCGACGGTGCCACGGTCCGCAAGGTCATCGTGGTGCCCGGGCGCCTCGTCAACTTCGTCGTCTAACTCGATCCGAGCGACGTTGGCAGCTGACGCATACCGGGCAAGCCGCGTTCAGAACTACGCGGAGAGGAGGCGACCGTGGGAACGCTCCTCGTTCTCGCCGGGCCGAAGGCAGTTGGCAAGTCGTGGTTTGCTCAGATCGCTGAGCGCGAGTTCGGCGTTCACTACGTCGACGCCGATCTCCTGATCTCCGGGCTACTGAAGGAAGGATCGAGGCCACATCCGGAGGACGGATGGTTGGAGCCCGTCCGAGCCGCTGTGTTCGATGCACTCTCGCGCTATTCGACGGTCTCGGTGGAGATCACCGGTGGATGGGAGAGCGATTACAAGCTCATTCGTAGTGCGGAGGAGAGAGGACACCGAGTGCTACGACTCTGGTTGTCTGCTCCACTCGATGAGACGCTCGCACGGCTGCGCGAACGCCGCGCAGAGAAGGTGCCGGTGGCTGAGCCGGAGGCGCGGGCAACGTATGCGCGAGCGCTCGACCGCGCGGCTCGCGAACACTGGGATGCAAGCTTCGAGACCGCAGGCCGGCAGGAGCCGGAGAGTGCCGCGGCGATTCTTCGCCACCTTCTGGACGATCGCAGCTAGCTGCTGGTCACCCCCCACGGGCGGCCACCCGTCGTCGCGTCCTTCGCTGTGTCCCCAGTTGAGCCGCACGCGGGCCATTCGTGGGCCTCAGCGCCGCGCGCCGATTGCCGCACTGGAGCGCTTATGCGAGTCCCGTTCCGGTCGTCGTGGAGCGAGGACGCCGCTGCGCCGAGGAGGAAGGCGCTCCTCGTCGAGAACTACGGAACGACGTGGAACTCGATGCGGTACACGAGCGTGCTCGCCTCGATCGGGTTCGGACTCGCCGCCGCGCGTGGTGCGGCTATCTGGTCGGGCGTCCGTCCGCTAGCCTGCGGCGACTTCCCGGCACTTCCCCCGGCGCTTCCCCCTCCGATTCCACCGCTCTCCTCGGTTGCCGGAGGTTGCCATGCCGGATCCCGCTCCGGATCACAGTGCGCTCGCGCGCCCGCCCGTGCCCGAAGCGCACGTGCCTTTGTCCGAACGTGTGCAGCAGTGGCGTTCAGATCCGCGCGTCGCCGCCGTGATCGTCGGGGTCGTGCTGCTCGCCGCCGGCGCGGTCTGGTTTCGTTCGACGGCCGCGGGCTCGTCGCCTCCCGCGCCGAGCCCGATCAGCGCCGCGGCCGCCCGGTCCGCACCGTCGACGACCACGAAGGCGGGGCCGATGGTGCACGTCGTCGGTGCAGTGCGCGCGTCCGGTGTCGTCGAGCTCCCTCCGGGCGCGCGCGTGCGCGACGCGGTGGCGGCGGCCGGTGGGGCGGCCGACGACGCCGACCTCGAACGCCTGAACCTCGCCGCGCCCGTCACGGACGGCCAACGCATCGCGGTGCCTCGCCGCGGCGACCCCGCGCTGCCCGCGGCCGCGGCCGCGGGCGAATCGTCGGCGACGGAGAGCAGCAGCGGTGGCGCGCCCGCCGGACCGATCGACCTCAACACCGCCACGGCGACCGATCTCGAGACGTTGCCCGGCATCGGCCCGACGCTCGCGGACGCGATCGTGCGCGAGCGGGAGAAGCTCGGCGGCTTCAAGTCGGTCGACGACCTCAAACAGGTGCGCGGCATCGGCGAGGGGCGGTTCGCCGACATCCGCGACCTCGTCACGCTGTGACTCCTCGGGGTGCGGTCGGCCCGCTGCTCGGTCTCGGCGCGACGGTTGCCGGCATCCTGGCCGGCGAGCGGCTCGGCGCCGCGCCCGCCGGGCTCGCGCTCGGTGCGGGTGGGTTCGCGGCGGTCGGGGGGTGGCTGCTCGCCGGCACGAGCCGGCGCGTCGTCGCCGCAATCGCGCTCCTGCTCCTCGGCACCGCGGTCATGCAGCGCGCCCTCGACGGGTTGCAGTCAGGCGCGATCGCAGCGGCCATCGCCGGGCACGAACAGGTGCAACTGCGTGGCGCGCTCGTCTCGGACCCTGACGGTCAGCGATTCGGCGCGAGTGCGTACGTGCGTGTCACGGGCATCGATCGCATCGTCCTCGCCAAGGCGTCGGGCGACGACGCGGGTCGGTTGCGCGTCCTCGAAGCCGGTGACCGGGTCGAGCTGGCCGGGCGGCTCGTCGCGGTCCCCGTCATCGGTTTCGACGCACGCGCCCGCTGGAGTCACGCGAGCGCGCTGCTCATCGAGACGCGCGTCGTCGCGTTCACGCCCGCCGACGGCCCCCTGGCGCGCATCGCGAACGGCACGCGCCGGGCGATCCTCCGCGGCACCCCGCCGCTGGCTCCCACATCGCGTGCATTGCTCGCCGGCTTCCTCCTGGGCGACACGCGTGCCATCCCGCAACCGGTGTCAGACGACTACCGCGCGTCGGGGCTCTCGCATCTCCTCGCGGTCTCCGGCGCGAACGTCGCGTTCGTGCTCGTGGTCTTCGCGCCGGTGCTCGGGCGACTCAGGTTGGTGCCGCGCACCGCGACCGCGATCACCATCGTCGGTTGCTTCGCCGCCGCGACCCGCTTCGAGCCCTCGGTGCTCCGCGCATCCGCACTGACGACGATCACGATCCTCGCGACCTTCGTCGGTCGTCCGGTCGCGCCGTTACGCGCGCTCGCCCTCGCGATCATCGCGCTCCTGCTCATCGACCCGTTCCTGTTGCACTCGCTCGGCTTCCACCTCTCGTGCGCCGCAAGCGCGGGCATCGCGGTGCTCGCCCACCCGCTGGCGGCGCGACTGCGCGGCCCGAAGCTCGTGCGAGAGCCCCTGGCCGTGTCGATAGCCGCGCAGGTCGGCGTGACGCCGGTTCTGCTCGCCGCGTTCGGAGCCGTCCCCGTGATCACGCCGGTGGCGAACCTGCTCGCGTATCCCGCCGCCGAGGCGCTCGGCGTGTTCGGACTGGCCGCGAGCGTCGTGGGTGGCCTCGTACCACCAGTCGGCCGCGTGCTCGCCCCGATCACCGAAGCGTTGCTCGCATGGGTCACCGCGGTCGCGCACGCCACCGCCGGTCTGGGCGGCGAGATCGATGTACGAGGCGCGCTCGCGCTCGGCGCGACCATCGGTGTCGCGATAACCGCCCGCCGCGTCCTCGTCGGGCGACGGGCGGCCGCGATCACGGATGGTCCCTGCGCATGATGTCGGTCGGGAGCAGGAGCAGCGGAACGCGGTGCAGCGGCGGCCGGGGTTCGCGCGCGCCTTCGAGCCGCCAGATCTGATCGGTCAACGCCTCGAGCAAGCGATACGCGACGAACCAGAGCGCGAACGCGAACGGGATCTCGACGAGCACCGCGGCGAGGATGCTCGACAGCTGCTCGTTGCTGCCCCACGACAGCGTGACGTCGAACCACGCGTCACACAGCAAGAGCGTCCCGGTGACGATGAGCGCGGTGATGACGAGCTGACGCATGCGCCATCCGGTCCACGCGGTGGCGACGAACCCGAGCGCGAGGGCGACGTCGAAGCCGATCCACGCGATGCGCCACTCATGGGCCGCGTACCGGTCGGGCAGTGTCACCGACAGCACACCGATCCACGCCGCGAGCACGACGGCTGCGCCGCCGGACGCGACGAGCGTGACGAGACGGCGCCGGCGCACGTCACGCGTCACCGCGGGCGGCACCGAGCACTCCGCCAGCCACTCCGCGAGGAGCCGCCGCTCGTCCTCGTCCAGGTTGGCCACTTCGGCGCGCGTCGCGACCGGTGTCGTGAGCCGCGCGGCTCGCTCCGTGTTGCGCACTCAGCACCTCCACCGAAGGGCGTTCTCGTTCGGTCCGAACGCCGCTCTACATCCTTACCGCTCCGGCGGATTCGCATATCGTGCGCGAGTGATGCTCACGAGAGGCGGCCGCCGCGCATGATGACAGCCTTCGTCCTCGATCTCGTCGCGGCGCTCATCGTCGGGACGCTGCTGTTCGTCGTGTTCCGGAACGGCAGGAGATCGCGAGCGTCGCGGCGCAACGAGTGAGAGCGCCCGTGGTTCCTGGGTAGATCTCGTCCGTTCTCGACGAGGAGGGGTTCATGGTGTTGGCAACGCGCACCTTGGGTGAAGGGCTCTCGGTCGGGGCCATCGGGCTCGGCTGCATGAGCTTCAGCCCGACCTACGGCGGTTTCGACGGTGTCGATCCCACCGAGGTCATCCGCCGCGCGATCGACCTCGGCGTGACAATGTTCGACACCGCGGACGTCTACGGACCGCACACGAGCGAGGAAGCGGTCGGCAAGGCGATCGCCGGGCGCCGCGCCGAGGTGGCGATCGCGACGAAGTTCGGCATCATCTCGGTCCCGCAAGCGGGTCGGCCCGCGGTCACCAACGGCACGCCCGACTACGTGCGGTCCTCGATCGAGGGTTCGCTGCAACGGCTCGGTACCGACTACGTCGACCTCTACTACCAGCACCGCGCCGACCCCGACGTGCCGATCGAGGAGACGGTCGGCGCGATGGCCGAGCTCGTCGCCGAGGGCAAGGTGCGGCATCTCGGGTTGTCGGAGGCATCGGTCGACACGATCCGGCGCGCCGCCGCGGTGCATCCGATCGCCGCGTTGCAGAGCGAGTGGTCCTTGTGGAGTCGCGACATCGAGGCCGAGATCGTTCCCGCGTGCCGAGCGCTCGGAATTGGTGTGGTCGCGTTCAGTCCACTCGGGCGCGGGTTCCTTACTGGTCGCATCACCTCGGTCGACGATCTCGCCGAGCGCGACATCCGCCGCAACCAACCACGATTCAGCGGGGATGCGTTCGACGCCAACCTCGGCGCCGTCGACATCGTGCGCGACATCGCCGACGCGCACGGGGTGACGCCGGGGCAGGTCGCGCTCGCGTGGGTGATGGCGAACGGGCCCGAAGTCGTCCCGATCCCGGGCACCAAGCGCATCGCCTACCTGGAGGAGAACGTCGGCGCGGCCGCGCTCCAGCTCACCGACGACGACATCGCGCGGCTCGAGGCGATGCCGGTGGTCGGGGAGCGGTCAGCCGACCAGACCTGGATCAATCGGAGCACCCGGCCGTTGGCCGGTTGATCACAACCGGGTCGCTACTGTCGGCCCGCATGACCGCGGCTCCCTTCCCGACGGTGCGCCTCGGCGGCACGTCGATCGACGTACGCCGGCGCGCGTTGGTCATGGGGATCTTGAACCGCACACCCGACTCGTTCTACGACCGCGGCGCCACGTGGGCGTTCGACGCGTTCCTGCGGCGCGCCGAAACGCTGGTCGACGACGGCGCCGATCTGCTCGACGTCGGGGGCGTGAAGGCGGGGCCCGGGCCCGAAGTCGGGGAAGCGGAAGAGCTCGACCGGGTCATTCCCGCGATCGAGGCGCTGATCGGACGCTTCGCCGTACCGGTGTCGGTCGATACCTGGCGCGCGTCGGTGTTCGACGCCGCGTGCCGCGCCGGCGCGGTCGTCGGCAACGACATCTCCGGGTTCGGTGACGCCGACTACCTGGCGGTCGCGGCGAAGTACGGCGCGACGGTCGTCGCCACGCACATCCGTCTGAAGCCGCGCATCGCGGACCCGGAACCGCACTACGACGACCTGGTCGGCGCGGTCACCGCCTTCCTGCGGACGCGGGCGCAGCGCGCGGAAGCGGCCGGTCTGGTCGCGGAGCAGATCGTCCTCGATGCCGGGCTCGACCTCGGCAAGTCACCTCCGCAGAGTGCGGTGTTGCTCCGGGAGAGTGCGGTGCACGCCGGGCTCGGCTACCCCCTGTTGCTGTCGGCGTCCAACAAGCGCTTCGTAGGCGAGCTCCTCGACCGCCCGATCGACGACCGGCGGGCGGAGTCGCTCGCCGCCGTTGCGTATGGCGTCATTCACGGCTGCCGGGTCGTGCGCGTGCACGACGTGCGCGGATCCGCGAGGGTGTGCCGCATGCTCGAGGCCGTGCTGGAGGATCAGGTGGTGGCGCCGGCGTGACGACGCACTTCGTCCAAGGTGCCGATCCCGGGCTGCGCGATCGCGAGGTGCAGCGGCTCGTCGACGAGCTGCTCGGCACGGAGGATCGGACGCTGGCGCTCGAGGACCATGCCATCCCCTCCCGGCGCCGGAGTGCGAGCGACGACGATGCGGTTCCGGAGCCCGAAGGCGACGGCACGTCGATCGATCTCCCTGCTTTCACCGCGGTCACCAATGCGTTGCAGAGCCCGCCGTTCATGACGGCGTATCGCGTCGTGGTCGTGCGCGACATCGGCAACCTGACGACCGATCAGGCGAAGTGGTTGGCGGCGTGGATCGAGGCCGGCTCCGACGAGACGCGCCTGGTGCTCGTCGCCGGTGGTGGCCGCACGCCGCCGGCGCTCGACAAGGCCGCGAAGGCGCACGCCACGATCGTCGCGCCCGTGACCGAACAGACGGCCGGGGTGCTGGCCGCGCAGCTCAAGGACGCGGGAGTACGGCTCGCCCCGGATGCTTCCGCGCGTCTCGTCGAGCACCTCGGTGAGGACGCCGGGCGCGTTCCCGAGCTCGTCGAGGTCCTGCAGTCCACGTACGGCAGCGGCGTCACGCTCGGCGTCGACGACGTGGAGGTGTACCTCGGTGACGTCGGTACCGCCGGTCGCTTCGACCTCGCGAACGCGATCGACCGCGGCGATGTCGCGACCGCGCTCGACGTGCTGAACCGCCTGCTCACCGCGACGAGCACGCGCGAACCGAAGCCACTGCACCCGCTCCAGGTGATGGCCACGATCGTGTACCACTACCAACGGCTGCTGCGGCTCGACGATCCTTCGATCACGACCAAGGAGCAAGCGGCCGAGGCGCTCGGCATGCGCAGCGCGGGCGGCGCCCGCTTCCCGCTCGAGGCGTCGAAGCGGTTGGGTCCAGCCGGCCTGCGTGAGGCGATGCAGCTGCTCGCCCGCGCCGAGCTCGACCTGCGCGGTTACGGCGGGCTCGACGAGCGAACGGTCATCGACGTGCTGGTCGCGCGCCTCGCCGCGCTCAGTCGCCGGCACTCACCGGCGACGCGTGGCCGTCCCGCGCGCCGCTAGCGCCGGGGGCCGTTGGCAGGGCGCGTCAGGAAGCGTCGGCGGTGCGGCGGCGCATCAAGCGCGACTGGCGCCGGGCCGCGGCGTTCTTGTGGATCACGCCCTTGGACGCGGCCTTGCCGAGCCGCTTCTGCGCGAAACGCACTCGGTCCTCGGCGTCCTCGGCACCTTGGGCGATGCCGTCTTGCGCCGCCTTCACTCGGGTCTTCAACTCGGAACGGACGCCCTTGTTGCGGACCCGGCGGGTCTCGTTCTGGAGATTGCGCTTCTTCTGACTCTTGATGTTTGCCATGAGATTTTCGCCAACAATCCAGCCTCTAGGGAGCCGCGAGAGGCTAGCAGGGGAGTGGCGTTCGGCAGAATGGTCCCCTTGACCGCTCAGCTCGACCGCATCCGCAACCTCTCGATCATCGCCCACATCGACCATGGCAAGTCGACGCTCGCCGATCGCCTGCTCGAGCTGACGGGTGCCGTCGACCCGCGGGACATGCGCGCCCAGTTCCTCGACTCGATGGACATCGAGCGCGAACGGGGCATCACGATCAAAGCGCAGAACGTCCGGCTGGAGTGGCACGGCTACGTCGTGAACCTGATCGACACGCCCGGCCACGTCGACTTCGGCTACGAGGTGAGCCGCAGCCTGGCGGCGTGCGAGGGCGTGATCCTACTCGTCGACGCGTCGCAAGGCATCGAAGCGCAGACGCTCGCGAACTGCTACCAGGCGATGGAGCACGACCTCACGATCGTCGCCGCGCTCAATAAGATCGACCTGCCCGCGGCCGAGCCCGACAAGCGCGCCGAAGAGATCGAGCACGTGCTCGGCATCCCCGCGAGCGAGGTGCTGCGCATCTCCGCGAAGACGGGTGTGGGGGTCACGGAGTTGCTCGACGCGGCGATCGAACGCATCCCGCCGCCCACGGGTGACCCCGACGCGGCGCTACAGGCGTTGATCTTCGACTCGTACTACGACGCGTACCGCGGCGTCATCTCGTCGGTGCGCGTGTTCAACGGCAAGATGCACAGCGGCGAGCGCTTGCGGTACGTGAACGCGCAGGGCGACCACGAGGCCGAAGAGGTCGGTGTACGGCTTCCGGTGCCCACACCGGTTGCCACGCTCGGTCCCGGCGAGGTCGGCTACATCATCGCGGGCATCAAGGACGTCGGCGAGGCGAAGGTAGGCGAGACGATCACCGACCGCGCGCGACGCGCGGAACCGCTCGAGGGATACCGCGAGCCGAAACCGATGGTGTTCTGCGGCCTCTACCCCGTCGACGGTGATGAGTACGCCGATCTGCGCGAGGCGCTCCAGCGGCTACGCCTCAACGATTCGTCGTTCACCTACGACCCCGAAACGTCGGGCGCGCTCGGGTTCGGGTTCCGTTGCGGGTTCCTCGGCCTACTGCACATGGAGATCATCCGGGAGCGGCTCGAGCGCGAGTACAACCTCGCGCTCGTCGCCACCGCGCCCAACGTCGAGTACGTGGCGCACCGCATCGACGGCAGCCGCGAGGTTGTCGACAACCCGTCGACGATGCCGCTGCCGAACGAGATCGAGAGCATCGAAGAGCCGTTCGTGCGCGTCACCATCCTCACACCGACGGAGTATGTCGGCACGCTCATGGAGCTGTCGCAGCAACGCCGGGGCGAGATGGAGAAGATGGAGTACCTCTCGACGGAGCGCGTCGAGCTGATCTACATGTTGCCACTGGCCGAGATCGTCCTCGACTTCTTCGACCAGATGAAGTCGCGCACGCGTGGGTACGCGAGCCTCGACTACGAACCGGCGGGTTACCGCGCGTCGAACCTGGCCAAGGTTGACGTGCTGCTCAACTCGGTGCCGGTCGACGCGTTCTCCGCGATCATCCACCGCGACAAGGCGTACGACTACGGCCGCAAGATGACCAACAAGCTGCGGGAGCTGATCCCGCGCCAGCTGTTCGACGTGCCGATCCAGGCGTCGGTGTCGGGCCGGATCATCGCCCGCGAAACGGTCAAGGCGAAGCGCAAGGACGTCCTCGCCAAGTGCTACGGCGGTGACATCTCGCGCAAGCGGAAGCTGCTCGAGCGGCAGAAGGAAGGCAAGAAGAAGATGAAGCAGATCGGCCGGGTCGAGGTGCCCCAAGAAGCCTTCGTCGCCGCCCTCCGCCTCGACGAGTAAAAAGCCCCAGCGGTGGTCCGCGCCGGGGGCGAGAATGGTGCGCGTGACCACGTTCCTCTTCGTACGGCACAGCGTCACGCTGCCCGGCGACGGCGACCCCGGACTCACGTTCGACGGCCGCCTCCTCGCGCGACGGTCGCGGAACAGCTGCGGCGGCGTCACGCGACCTACGTGTTCACGAGCCCGCTCCGCCGCGCGTACGAGACGGCCGAAGAGATCGCACTGGTGCTCGGGCTCGAGAAGCTTCTCGACGAGCGGTTGCGCGAACGCGCGAACTGGGGCGATGTTCCCGGTGAGTCGTTCGACGAGTTCCTCGTGCGTTGGAACACAACCGACACGCAGGCCTCACGCGCGCGCTTGGCCGCGTTCGTGCGGGACATCGGCGGCCGTTACCCGCGCGCCACAGTGATCGTGGTCGCGCACGGCGGGATCGTCGGCGACTATCTCGGCGACCACGAGCACTGGCCGCACTGCGGTGTCACGGAGTTCGCCGCCTAGATCCTCAGCTCCGACCCCCAAGTTTAGGCGACAAACAACGACCATCACGGTCGCCGTGTGTCGCCGAAACCTGGCGCGTGTGCAGGTTGCAGCGGCCGACGAGCGCGGTCTGGTGCACGTCGAGCTCGAAGTCGTGGTGGTCGCGCAAGCGGTCGACGAGCTCGTCGAACTCCGAAGAAGGCACGTCCTCGATGCGTCCGCACACCTCGCACACGATGTGCTGGTGTGTCGGTGACAGGTGGAAGAACGCGGCACCGTGCGGCCTTCGCACCAGCGTGATGATGCCCCACTCGCCCAGCGAGTCGAGCGTCCTGTACACGGTCGAGAGGTGGATCTCGGGGTGCGCGTGTTGGATCCAACCCGCGAGCAGGTCGGCGGTCACGTGCTCCTGCGTCTGTGCGAGTCCTTCGATCACCATGCGTCGCGCCGTGGTGAGCCGGTGACCCTGCTCGCGCAACTCCGCGATCGCTCGCGTCGCGTCGTCGTTGCTCATCGCGCGTCTTCGCCTCCCAGCGCACCCCGGCCACCTGCGAACCGATGCAGATGCGAGGTATTCGCATCTGAGCGCATCGCTGGATTTCCGAAGCCGAAACCTTTTCAATCGACCTGTCCGCGGCGTGACCGGAGGAGACAGCAGATGGAACCGACGAGCAGGCGCAGCTTCCTTCGCAACACCTCGATCGCGGTGGCCGCGGCCGGTGTCGCCACGGCGCTTCCCACGACTGCTGCCCATGCGTTGGACCACCACGCGCCGCCTGTTCCCGACGACGCAACCGCTGACGTGCCCGTCGTCGCGCACGTGCGCGATCTGCGCAGGGGCGAAGTCGTGCTGTACACGGGCGAACGCGAAGTAGCTGTCACCGACAAGCGCTTGGCGTCGCTGCTCTACCACGCGACGCGCTGACGCGCGCGTCGTCGATCACGCAACGCGCTGAGGCGCAGGCGAGAGAGGTGAGGTCATGTCGTCGCACCGCGAGGCGCCCGAGATCGCGAAGGACCCGGTCGCGGACAGCACCGACCTGTACGCGTTCGTCAGTCCCGACGCACCCGACACGGTCACGCTGATTGCCAACTACGTGCCGCTCCAGAGTCCGTCCGGCGGCCCGAACTTCTACGAGTTCGGTGACGACGTGCTGTACGAGATCCACGTCGACAACGACGGGGACGGCAACGCGGACGTCACGTACCAGTTCCGGTTCAAGACCGAGCTCAGCGTCGGCGGCACCTTCCTCTACAACGTCGGTCCGATCACCGCGTTGAACAGCCCGAGCTGGAACCGCAAGCAGTTCTATTCGGTGACGCGCATCGATTGGCTCCGGCACCACGATTCGCCGTTGCATGACATCGGCCCCGGTCGCCGTACGAAGCTCCTCGATCGAATGCCGTGCCCGCCGTGCAATATCGGACCGTTGTCGACGCCGAACTACGTCGGCCTCGCGAACGCGGCCGTGAAGGCGTTGCCCGGCGGCGGTCGCGTGTTCGCGGGCCAGCGCCGTGAAGGCTTCTACGTCGACCTCGGTTCCGTCTTCGACCTCGGCAACCTGCGGCCGTTCCAGCAGCTGCACGCGCAGTTCGGCCTCAACATCCCCGAGCTGACCCGGCCCGCGCCCGGCGTGAACGCGACGAAGGCCGTGAACGTGCACTCCATCGTGCTGCAGCTGCCGAAGGCGGCCCTGCTCGCGCGGTGCCGCGGGGACAGACCCGACCGCCACGTCCTCGGTGGTCGGTGTCTGGACCACCGCGAGCCGGCAGAAGGTGCTGGTGCGCGAAGCCGACGGGACGCCGCAGGGGGTCGGCCCGTTCGAGCAGGTGTCGCGGCTCGCCAACCCGCTCTTCAACGAAGTGCTCGTCCCGATGGAACGCAAGGACTATTGGAACCGGCAACCGCCGTCCGACGACAAGCAGTTCGCCGCGGGCGTCGCGAACCCAGAGCTCGCGAGCCTCCTTCCGGTGTTGTATCCGGGCGTGTTCCCGAACCTCGCTGCGCTCAACGCGTCGAAGAAGCCACGTGCCGATCTGCTTGCGATCCTGCTCACCGGCATCCCAGCCGGTATCGTGTCCGGTTTCCAGAACTTCACCGGCGCGACGCAAGCAGATCTGTTGCGGCTCAATGTCGCGATCCCGCCGAAGCCGAACCAGCCGAACAACCTCGGCCTGCTGGGTGGCGACATCGCCGGCTATCCGAACGGTCGCCGCGTCTTCGACGACGTGTTCACGATCGAGCTCCGCGCGATCGCCGGTGCGACGTACGCCCTCGTCGACAAGACGTTCACGCCCGACGCGGCCGCCTCGGCCGTCACCGACGGGCTCACCACCAACGAGTTCGACCAGACCGCGAAGGGGACGGTCAAGTACCTGCCGACCTTCCCCTACCTCGGCACACCCCACAGCGGCTACGAGATCCCTGCTCTGGCCGACGCGAGCAAATGACCGGCACCGCGCACGCGCATCCGTACCCGCACGAAGATGCACACAGGTTGCCGCCCAGCGGCCCGGGCACGGTCGTGCTCGACATCGGCGGGTCCGTCGGCGCGCTGGTCGTGCACACGCCGGCCGCGCTCGCCGGGCTCGAGATCGAACTCGCCCGCCGCGGTGAGACGGTGCAGTTCGTACACGCGGAGGTTCGGGAACGGCAGCTGGCCGGCGGCTCGGTGCACGCAGCTGTGTTCGCGGCGGTGCCGGAGGGTGCGTACATTCTCCTCGACCCGCCCCCGGGCACCGACGGCGACATCGTGATCACTCCTGGTCGCGTCACCGAAGTGCAGTGGTGAGCTGATCGGCGGGCACCCGATGCGAAACCCACCCATTGACCGGTCACCGGTCCGTCCGTACGTTCCTTGTTGCGACACAGTCGCATCTGGGGGAGGCGTCGCATGCACATTCCCGACGGTTTCATCGACGGATCGACCTCCGCGGGTGCGGCGGCCGTGGCCGCGACCGGAGTGGGCGTCAGCCTGAAGAAGGCATCGCAGACGCTGCAGGAGAAGCAGATCCCGCTGTGCGGGCTCGTCGCCGCGTTCATCTTCGCGGTGCAGATGTTGAACTTCCCGGTCGCCGGGGGCACGAGCGGCCACTTGCTCGGCGGGGTGCTCGCGGCGGTGCTCGTCGGCCCGTGGGCCGCGGTTCTCTGTGTATCGGTCGTGCTGCTCGTGCAGGGTGTTGTCTTCGCCGATGGCGGCCTCACCGCGCTCGGCCTCAACATCATCAACATGGCGCTCGTCACATCGCTGGGTGGCTACGCCATCTTCCTCGGGCTGCGCATGTTCGTGTCGCGTACGAAGTCGGGTGTCGTCGCCTCGTCGGGCATCGCAGCCGGACTCGCGGTGGTGCTCGCGTCGATCGCGTTCACGATCGAGTACGCGATCGGCGGCGTAGGGAACGCTTCGGTGAGCACCGTGTTCAGCGCGATGGTCGGTGTGCACACGTTGATCGGGATCGGCGAAGGCGTCATCACGGCGTTCACCGTCGCCGCCGTGCTCGCGGCGCGGCCCGACCTCGTGTACGGCGCGCGTGATCTCGCGCCACCCGTCGTCGATCGGCGCGCGCTGGCGCCGAGCGCGGCTCGGTAGTCGTGCCGTCCGCGCGCACGCGTGTCGGAATCGCGGAGCTCGTGGTCGCCGGGCTGCTCGTGGCGCTCGCGCTCGCCGCGTTCGCAAGTCCGTTCGCGAGCACCAAGCCCGACGGTCTGAACAAAGTCGCAGCCGATCACGGGTTCGACGCCTCGGCGAATGACAGCGCGACCGCTGACAGCCCGCTCGCGGGCTACTCGGTGAAGCACGTCGACAACGAGAGGGTCACCAAGGGGCTGGCGGGAGTCATCGGCGTCGTGATCACGCTGGTGGTCGCGGGCGCGATCTTCGGCGGTCTGCGGTTCTTCGTGCGCCGGCGCGCCGGCGCGTCGCCGATCACCACGGGCCGTACCTGATGGGCGCCGGCCACCACCGTCCGCTGACCGTGGAGGGCGAGTCGTTCCTGCACCGGATGGCGCCCGAGTGCAAGGTGCTCGCCACGGTGTTGTTCGTGTTCGTCGTCGTGGTGACGCCGCGCGAAGCGTTCTGGGCGTTCGCGATCTACGCCGCCACCATCGTCGCCCTCGCGGGCGCCGCGCACCTCCCGCTCGCCTCGCTCGGTCGTCGGCTCGTGATCGAACTGCCGTTCCTCGCGTTCGCGTTCTTCCTGCCTCTCATCGGCCGCGGCGAGCGCGTCGACGTCTTCGGCCTGTCGCTCTCCGTGGACGGGCTCTGGGGTGCGTGGAACATCCTCGTGAAGGGCACGCTCGGCGTGGCGGCGTCGTCTGTGCTCGTCGCGACCACGGACACGCGCGACATCCTGCGCGGTCTCGAACGCCTCCACCTGCCCAAGGTGTTCGTCGCGATCGCGTCGTTCATGCTGCGCTATCTCGAAGTCATCGCGGGGGAGATGCGCGCGACGCGCGTCGCGCGTGTCTCGCGTGGCGACGACCCGCGCTGGATCTGGCAAGCCCGAGGTGTCGCTGCGTCGGCGGGCACCCTGTTCATTCGCTCCTACGAGCGCGGCGAGCGGGTCTACCTGGCAATGGCGGCACGCGGCTACGACGGCACCATGCCGGTCACGACGACCGGGGTCGGCAGCAACGCCGCGTGGGGACTCGCGATGCTCCTGCCCGCGGGCGCCGCGGTGGTCGCGGCAACGGCCTGGTTGCTGCGATGACCCCGCCGGCGCTCGAGATCCGCGATCTCGCGTACGTGTATCCGGACGGCAACCAAGCGCTGTTCGGCGTGGATCTGCGCGTCGAAGCGGGCGAGCGCGTCGCGCTGCTCGGGCCGAACGGCGCGGGCAAGACGACGCTGGCACTACACCTCAACGGGATCCTCGAACCGACGGTGGGCTCGGTGCGCGTTGGGGCGCTGCCCGTCGAGAAGCGGCACTACAAAGAGGTGCGCCGGCGCGTCGGCATCGTCTTCCAGGACCCCGACGACCAGCTGTTCATGGCGACCGCGCGCGACGATGTCGCGTTCGGGCCCGCGAATTTCGGCGTCACCGGCTCCGAGCTCGACGACCGCGTGCACGCCGCGCTGCATGCTGTCGGCATGGAGGACTCCGCCGATCGCGCGCCACACCACTTGAGCTTCGGGCAACGGCGGCGAGTGGCACTCGCGACCGTCCTCGTCAGTGAGCCGGAGATCCTCGTCCTCGACGAACCGTCATCGAACCTGGATCCGGCGAGCCGGCGCGAACTGGCCGACATCCTGCGCGGCCTCGACGTGACCGTGCTGCTCGTCACGCACGACCTGCCGTACGCCTACGAGCTGTGCCCGCGTGCGGTGATCATGGACGAAGGCGTCATCGTCGCCGACGGCCCCACCGACTTGTTGCTGAGTGACGACGCGCTGCTCGCCGCACATCGGCTCGAGCTCCCGCGCGGATTTCGCGTCGAAATCGCGCCGGACAGAGACGCGCTCGCCGCACCGAAATAGGCTCGGGCCGTGGATCCGAGCCGGCTCGAGCGGATCGTCGGAAAGCTGCGTGCGAACGGCGAGCGCGTCACCGACGCGCGAGTTGCCGTGCTCCACGCCCTGCTCGACTCCGACGACCACGAGCACCGGACCGCCGCCGACATCGTCGAAGCCGCGCAACGCGTCGATCCGCAGCTCCACCGAGCGACGGTGTACCGGACCCTCGACCTGCTGGATTCGATCGGAGTCGTCGAGCACGTGCACGTCGAGCACGGCGCGGTCGTGTTCCACCTCACCGACGAGCGCCACCAGCACCTCGTGTGCGAGTCGTGCGGGCTCGTGCTCGAAGCGCCGATCGACGTCGTCAACGATCTCGCCAAGGAGCTCGAGCGCACGTACCGCTTCCACCTCCACGCCGGGCACTCACCACTCACCGGGCTGTGTCGCGGGTGCGAACGGGAGCACGCGCATGCCCACCAGTGACGAGGCGAACGATGACGCGCGGCTCGGCACCGCGTCGCCCGACTTCCAGCCGACGCGCTACGGCCTCGCCGCGGTCGTGTACGCCGAGCGGGACGGGCAGATCCTGTTGCTCAAGCGCGCCGGTGGCGCGCTTTCGGGTCAGTGGTTCCTGCCGGGCGGCGCCGTCGAACCCGGCGAGCTTCCCGAGGACGCGGCCCGGCGCGAGCTGATCGAGGAGTCGGGCCTCGACATCGACGGCGAGCTCGAGCTCGTCGGCGCGTACCCGATCTGGGTGTACGGCGGGGACTGCCTGCAGCTCTCCTATCGCGGCGCGCTCGCAGATGGTGACGTCTTCGTGAGCGACGAACACGACGGCGCGCGCTGGGTGGACCCGGTCGACATGCGATCGCTGCTGACCGACGACGTGATCGAGGCTACGGCCGCGGGCAACGAGCGCGTGGCGGCGCTCGTGCACGGCGTGCGCACCGATCTCGACCGCTACATCGCGCGGATCGGACGCGCCGCGCCCTGACGTCCGATTAGCGCGCCGCGTCGGCGTATGCGCGCGCCAGCAGGTCGCGCAACACATTCGTCCCGCGCTCGAACGCGACGTCATCGGGGAACGGATCGAGTGCGACCCAACCCGGGAGGTCTTCGATCGGCTCCGCGGCAAGCGTCGCGCGTGCGGCCGATGTGCGAACAAGGATGCGATCTCCGCACGTCGCCGAGAACGCGCGTCCCGACGGATGGTGCATCACGACCGCGCCGCCGAGCGCGATGCGTCGCGGGCGCAATGGCCGCGTCAGCGTCGCGAGGCGTTCCGCGACCGGATCCTCCTCGCGCGGATGCAGTCTCGTCCGGTGCGGTCTCGTGGTCCGCGGCGAGCCAGTCCCGCAAGGCGGGCGGGATGATCACGCGGGGTCGCGCGGGAGGCCGAGGACCTTCTCCCCGAGGATGTTGCGTTGCACCTCGCTCGTCCCGCCGCCGATCGTGAGCGCGCGGGCATACAAGTATCCGTAGTGCCAGCCCTGCGTGTCGGGCTCGCCGAAGGGTCCGGTGTCGGTGAGCAGCCCGTACGTCCCCGCGAGCTCCTTCGCCGCCTCCATCACGTGCTGGCCGTGCTCGTCGGAGAGCGCCTTGCGCACGGACGCTTCCGGTCCGGGCTCGAGCCCGCGCACCCGCGCCGACACCGTGCGTAGTCGGATCAGTCGCAGCACCTCGGCTTCGCAGTACAGCGCGGCGAGCCGCTGCCGCACGACGGGATCGCGCGTCCCGCCGTGCGCGCGCACGAGCGCGATGACGTCCTGCGCGGTCGGCCCGCGTCCCCAGAGCGCGCCTTCGCCCGAGAGCGAGACGCGCTCGTTGCCGAGCGTCACCTTCGCCAGCCGCCACCCGTCGTCGACGGCACCGACGACGTTCGCGGCCGGGACGCGCACGTCGGTGAAGAACACCTCGTTGAACTCGTGGGTGCCGGTCATCTGCACGAGCGGTCGCACCTCGATACCGGGCGATCGCATGTCGACGACGAAGTACGTGATGCCGTGATGGTCCTCGGCGTCGGGATTCGTGCGCGCGAGCAAGATGCCGTAGCGGGCCACGTGCGCAAGCGTCGTCCACACCTTCTGCCCGTTGACGACGTACTCGTCGCCGTCGCGCACCGCGCGCGTCTGCAGCGACGCGAGGTCGCTGCCCGCGCCGGGCTCACTGAACAACTGACACCAGAGGTCCGAACCGTCGAGGATCCCCGGTAACCATCGCTGCTGTTGTGCGTCGGTGCCGGCCACCAACAACGTCGGTCCGGCCCATCCGATCCCGATCGGATTCATCGGACGCGGTGACCGCAGCTCGCGCAGCACCTCGTCGATCGCGAGTTGCTCGGCAGGAGTCGCGTCCAGGCCCCACGGGCGCGGCCAGTGGGGCACGACGTAGCCGGCCGCGGCGAGACGCCGGTTCCAGTCCGCGGGATAACGCCCATCCGGCACGTGCTCGGCGACGAACGCGCGAACCGCGGTTTCCGTGTCCATGCGCGCGAAGGTAGGCGGGTGGCGGACGGCCCCGCAGGCGGGGAGCAAGCGGGGAAACCGCCGGGTTCCGACATCCGTCGCACCGCGCGGCGCCGAACAAGGCGCGTGACCAGCGGCGCGCGCCTCTCCGAGCGGGCACTGAAGGACGCCGACGACGCGGCTCTCGGTGCGGCGATCGTCGGCCGCGACCAACGTGCGCTCGGTGAGCTCTACCAACGCCACGGGGCCACCAGCCTCGCCCTGGCCCGGCGGGTCCTCGGCGACCGCGTGCTCGCCGAAGAAGTCGTGCAGGAAGTGTTCGTGCGCACCTGGAACGCGCCGGAGCGCTACGACGCGGCGCGCGGATCGATGCGTTCGTTCCTGCTCGCACAGGTTCACGGGCGGTCGGTCGACCTCCTGCGCGCCGAGAACGCGCGGCGCGCGCGCGAACAGCGGGACGCACTGCGATCACCGCGCGTCGAGGACGATCTCGAACGCGAGGTGCTCGACCTCGCGGAAGCCGAAACCGTGCGGCAAGCGCTCTCCACGCTGTCGGAGGGCGAACGGGCCGCCATCGAGCTCGCGTACTTCGGGGGCAAGACCTACAAAGAGGTCGCGGTGCTGCTGGAGCAGCCCGAAGGCACCGTGAAGAGCCGGATCCGATCCGGCCTGCTGCGCTTGCGCGCCGCTCTCATCGACGCGGGAGTGCACCAATGACGACCATCGAACCCCGCGACATGGACTC
Organism: uncultured Actinomycetes bacterium; assembly: GCA_963740835.1. Lineage (GTDB taxonomy): Bacteria > Actinomycetota > Acidimicrobiia > IMCC26256 > PALSA-610 > CAVUFH01. Next base: position 130,299 of record CAVUFH010000002.1, read on the forward strand.
CCTCCTCGGCGCGTACGTCCTCGACGCGCTCGAGTCGGACGAACGGGCGCAGGTCGAGCTGCACCTCGAACACGACGCCCGAGCCCGCCGGGAGGTCGACGCGCTTCGCGAGACGGTGGCCGCGCTCGCGACGGCACCGGGCATCGACGAACCCGCGCCGCAGGAGCTCTGGGACCGCATCGCGGCCCAGATCGACGAGGCGCCCACCGACGAGCTCGCGGCCCGTCGGTCCCGGAGGGCGTCACGGCCGGTCGTGTGGATCACCTCGGCCGTCGCCGCGGTGGCCGCGGTTGCGGTGATCGTCCTCGCGCTGCAGGTCGTGTCCTTGAACAACGACCTCGACAAGGAGCGCCAACCGACGGCGGCACGGATCAGTGCGGCGTACGACCGCGCCGCGCAGACCCAAGGTGCGCGCACCGCGACCCTCGCCTCGGATCGCGGAACCGCACGCGTCGTGCTGCTCCCCGACGGGACCGGCTTCATCGTCAACGACGGTCTTCCTCCGGTGGACGGCGCGCAGACCTACCAACTGTGGGCGTTCACCGGGAACGGTTCGGAGCCCACGATCGTGTCGGCCGCGGTGCTCGGGCCCGACGCCGATTCCGCCAGCTTCAAGATCGCAGGCCCGGTGCAGTCGTTCGCGATGACGGTCGAGGGTGCCGGCGGCGCCGCGCAGCCGACGCAAGCACCGTTCACCACCGGCAACCTCTCTTAGGCGGCAACCTCTCTTAGGCGGCAACCTCTCCTGAGGCAACCCGTGGCGAAATCGGGCGCCGTACGCTGACGGCGTGTCGTTCGGCGTCCCTGCCCCGAGCTTCGGTACTCCTGCCCCGAGCTTCGGTACTCCTGCCCCGAGCTTCGGTACTCCTGCCCCGAGCTTCGGTACTCCTGCCCCGAGCTTCGGGACTTACATCCACATCCCCTTCTGCGCGAGCCGCTGCGACTACTGCGACTTCGCGACGTGGACCGACCGCGAGCACCTGATCGACGAGTACGTCGGCGCGATGGTCAATGACCTCGAACGTCGCCGCGGCGAGCAGCGGCCGCCCGCGACGAGCGTGTTCTTCGGCGGCGGCACGCCGTCGCTGCTCCCGGCGCGCGACCTCGCACGCGTGCTCGCCGCGGTCGACCGGGCCGCCGACGCCGAGGTATCGGTCGAGTGCAACCCCGACAGTGTCGACGCCGAGAAGCTCGACACCTACCGCGCGGCCGGGGTCACCCGGGTGTCGTTCGGCGTGCAGTCGCTCGCGTCGCATGTGCTGCGGGCGCTCGGTCGTACGCACGACCCGGCCAACGTCGAACGCGCGATCTCATGCGCGCGCGCTTCCGGCTTCGACAACGTGAACGTCGATCTGATCTACGGCACTCCCGGCGAGAGCATCGACGACTGGCAGCACACGCTCGCCGGCGCGCTCGACCTCGGCGTCGAGCACGTCAGTGCATACGCGCTCACGGTCGAGCCGGGCACGCCGCTCGGCAGGCACGTCGCCGCGGGTGCGCGTCCGGCGCCCGACGACGACGATCAGGCGGAGAAGTACCTACTCGCCGACTCCATGCTCGGCGCTGCCGGCCTCGAGTGGTACGAGATCTCGAACTGGGCCCGTGCGGGCCGCGCCTGCCGGCACAACGAGTGCTACTGGGCGCAAGGCGAATACCTGGCGATCGGTTGCGCGGCACACGGTCACACCGATGGTCGCCGGTGGTGGAACGTACGCGCGCCGGAGCGTTACATCGACCGCATCGCGCGCCGGGAGTCGCCGGAGGCGGACTTCGAAACGCTCGACGCGCCGACGCGTCGCGACGAGGCGTTCGCGCTCGCGCTCCGCACCCGCGGCGGTGCCGTCGCCCCGCCCGGCGTGGAGGCCGAGGTCGCGGCGCTGGTGGACGCGGGACTGCTCGACCACGAGGGCAGTCGTGTCCGGCTGACGCGCACCGGGCGGCTCCTCGCCAATGACCTCACCGCGCGATTGCTCGCGGCGGCGCTTCCGACGGCTGGCACTCGATAGCATTGAGTGCCAACTCGAGTTCGGAGGGACCCGGAAGGGCCGGAGAACCATGAGTGCCAGGTACCCCAAGGACGAGGACGCCCGGGCGGCGAAGGACGCGGACGCGAACGAAGCGCGGGAAGACGGCGGACCGGCGGCAGTGGAGGCAAGCCTCGACGATCGCAAGGCCGCGGTCCTGCGGGCGATCATCGAGCAGTACGTCGCGAGCGCGCTGCCGGTCGGGTCGGCCACCGTCACGCGCAGTGCCGATCTCGGGGTCTCCGCGGCGACGGTGCGCAACGAGATGTCGATGCTCGAGCGCGAGGGCTACATCACACAGCCGCACACGTCCGCGGGGCGCGTCCCCACCGACCGCGGCTACCGCTACTACGTCGACCACCTCGCCGGCGTCACCACGCTCGCGCCCACCGAACGGCGCCGGATCGCCGAGTTCTTCACGTCCGCCACAATGGCGATGGACGACCTGCTGCACCAGACGAGCCAGTTGCTGACGCGCGTCACCGCGCACGCGGCCGTCGTCGTCGGGCCGCAGGTGGAGGCCGTCGTGATCCGCGGTGCCCACCTCGCGCTGCTGCAACCGCGCGTCGTGCTCGCGGTCGTCATCTTGTCGAACGGCGCGGTCGAGAAGCAGGTGGTGTTCCTCGACGAGGACGCCACCGACGCCGACGTCGCGATCGCAAGTGCCCGGATGGGCCAACTCCTCGACGGTCACCGCCTCGGCGACCTCCCGGCGTGGAGCGACGACGCCCTCCCCGACGACACGATCGCGGAGCGGCTCGCGCGCGCCGCGTGCGCGACGCGCTGGGCAGTCACCTCGGCCTGCACCACCCTGAGCCGCTCTACGTCGGCGGTGCGAGCCGGCTCGCGGCGGAGCCCGACGCCTTCACCGGCACCACGGTGGCGCGGCTCATCGAGCTGCTCGAGCACCACGTCGTGCTCGCTTCACTCATGCGCGAGATGCTCGGCCCCGGCCTCACGGTCCGCATCGGTTCGGAGAACGCCAACGCCGACCTGCAGGAAGTGTCGGTCGTGCTCGCGCCGTATCTGGTGGAAGGCGAGCTGGTGGGTACCGTCGGGGTCCTCGGGCCGACCCGCATGGACTATCGCAAGGCGCAGGCCGCGGTGGCCACCGTCTCCCAACGTCTCGGCCGCCAACTCTCCCCGTGAACGCTCGGAACCTGAACCCGCATGGCTGACCGCGACTACTACGAAGTGCTCGGCTGCACCCGCCAGAGCACCGACGAAGACCTGAAGAAGGCGTACCGCACGCTCGCACGCCAGTACCACCCGGACGCCAACCCCGACGATCCCGCGGCGGCGGAGCGCTTCAAAGAGGTCCAGCGCGCGTACGAGACGCTGCGCGACCCCGAACGGCGGCGCCGTTACGACGTGTTCGGCGACGACGGCAATCGGGGCGCAGGCGCCGGTGCCGGCGCCGCGGGCGACTTCGGGCTCAACGACCTGTTCGACGCGTTCTTCGGCGGCGACGCGTTCGGTCGCTTCGGCGGCGGGGGCGACCAAGGCCCGCGGCGAGGTGCCGACGCCGAGCTCACGATCGAGCTGACGCTGCGCGAAGTGGTGTTCGGTGCCCGCAAAACCGTCGAGCCGCGCATGCCCATCGAGTGCGAGGTGTGCGGCGGCAGCGGCGCCGCGCCCGGCACGCACACCGAAACCTGCCCCACCTGCGAAGGGCGGGGCGAGGTACGCCAGGTGCGGCGCAGCCTGCTCGGCCAGCTGGTGACCGCGGCCCCGTGCCAGGCGTGCGCCGGCACCGGCGAGCTCATCCCGACGCCGTGCGAAACGTGCCGCGGCGACGGGCGCGTCCACGGCACCCGCTCGCTCGACGTCGACGTGCCGGCCGGCATCGACGAAGGCCAACGCCTCCGGCTCGCGCAACGAGGGCCCGCGGCACCGCGCGGCGGCGTGCCGGGGGATCTCTACGTGAACGTCCGCGTCCCGCGTGACCCGAACTTCGTGCGGCAAGGGGACGATCTCGTCCACCGCACACCGATCTCCATCGTGCAGGCGTCGCTCGGCACCATGCTCACGCTCGAGACGCTGGACGGCGAGCAGGAGCTCGAGATCCACGCCGGCACCCAGCACGGCGCGCAGCTCCGGCTGCGCGGGCTCGGTATCCCGTCGCTGCGGAACGGTCGCCGCGGCGACCTCGTGTGCGAGATCGCGGTCGAGGTGCCGCGCAACCTCACGACCGAGGAAGCGGAGCTCCTCGCCCAGTTCGCCGCGCTGCGCGGCGAGGACGTGCAGTCCGGACGCGAAGGCCTGTTCTCGCGCATCCGCTCCGCGTTCCAGTAGGCCGGCCGGTTGGAAGCGCAGTGGTGCGCGGCCGAGGATGCCGTCGCCCACGTGTTCGTCGACGCCCTCGACGACACCTGCACGATCGCCGGGCCTGAGGGCCATCACCTCCAGCGAGTGCGCCGCGTGCATCCGGGTGAGGTCGTGACGGCGGCCGACGGCACCGGCCACTGGCGGCGCTACGCGGTCCGGGCGGCGGACGCCGGCGAGCTCCAGCTCGATGCGACCGGCGCGCTCCGCGTCGAACCCGAGCTCGCGCCGGTCGTCGGCCTCGCGCTCGCACTCACCAAGAGCGGCCTCGACCACGTCGCGGCCCGGTGCACGGAGCTCGGCATGGATCACATCGAACCGGTGCGCACCGAACGCAGCGTGGTGCGCTGGGACGACGCCCGCGCGCGGAAGGCCGTCGCCCGCTTGCGCACGATCGTCCGCGAGGCCGCGACGCAGTGCCGGCGGGCCCGCCTCCCGGAAGTTCGGCCGGTGACGTCGCTCGGCGCGCTCGCCGGCCGCCCCGGGCTCGTCCTCGCGGACCGCCGCGGCGTCCCGGCCGCGTCGTTCCCGGTGCCCGGCCCCGAGGGATGGACCGTCGTCGTCGGCCCCGAAGGCGGGCTGACGCCTGCCGAGATCGACCGGCTCGGTCCGTCGGTGCCGCGCCTGGCGCTCGGCCCGCATGTGCTGCGCGCGGAGACCGCCCCAATAGCCGTGGTTGCGGCGTTCCGGGCATGTTGACCATGATGTGAGGAGTCGGCATGGGGCGTCAGACGTGTGTAGAGAGGGGCGCGCGTCACCGGTTGTGCCGATCGCGCACCGATGTTTGATTCGTGCAGGAGCATGACTTTCACGGAGCGCGGCTGTTACGGTGCTCACTGAGGCGCGACGTTCGCTGGGTCACGGGTCGCGCCTCACGGGTCGGGCCTCAGGATGCCCGGGTCCCGGACACAGGATCGACGGGTCAGTCATCGGGTCACAGGTCATCGGGTCATAGGGGCTGAGGAGCAAGGGTGGGAACGACCGGAGCAAGGGTCGGCGAACGCTTACGAGCGATCCGCCGGCAAAAGGGCTTGTCGCTGCACGACGTCGAAGCTCGCTCGAACCTCGAATTCAAGGCTTCGGTCCTCGGCGCGTACGAGCGCGGTGAGCGGGCGATCTCGGTGCCGCGATTGCTACGCCTGGCCGAGATCTACGAGGTCCCCTCGGACCAGTTGCTCCCGCGCGAGCTCGAAGGCGAGATCAGTCTCGTGGATCCGGGTGGCAGCGCCGGGATGGAGGCGGGGTTCACCATCGACCTCGTACGCCTGCACGACCTCGACGATCCCGACGCGCAGATCCTCTCGCGCTTTGCGACGAGCATCCAGCTCGAGCGCCAGGACTTCAACGGTCGCATGCTCACGATCCGCCGCTCGGACCTGCGCGTGCTCGCGTCGGTGATGGGACGCCGGATCGACGAACTCGGTGCCCGGCTCGAACAGCTGGGCCTCCGGGCCGGCGCGGTCTGAGCCGCCGGTGCAGGGTGCGCGCCCGCGCGTCGGCCTGAACCGGCGGGGCGACGCGCTACCCTGAACCTGCCTTGGCAACGTCGAACACCAGTACGTCGCTCAAGATCCTTGTTCCGGGAAACCACCTCATGGTGGGGTTGCTCGGCCAGCGTGACGAGCTTTTGCGCCTCGTCGAAGCGGCGTTCCCGGTGAAGATCCTCGTGCGCGGCAACGAGATCACGATCACCGGTGACAACGCCGACACCGAACGCGTCGGTCGACTGTTCGAGGAGATGGTCGTGCTCCTCGAGCAGGGCCACGAGCTCGACCGCGAAGGCCTCGGTCGGTCCATCGCGATGTTGAAAGCGGACCAGCGCCCGAGCGAGGTCCTGAGCACCGAAGTCGTGCGCGGTCGCAAGACCGTTCGTCCGAAGACGGCCGGACAGAAGCGCTACGTCGACGCGGTGCGCGACAACACGATCACGTTCGTCGTGGGCCCGGCGGGCACCGGCAAGAGCTACCTCGCGGTCGCGCTCGCGGTGCAAGCGCTGCAGGCCAAGGAAGTGAACCGCATCATCCTCACCCGCCCCGCGGTCGAGGCAGGGGAGCGGCTCGGTTTCCTCCCGGGCGACATGATGGCGAAGGTCGATCCGTACCTGCGTCCGCTGTACGACGCGCTCTATGACATGCTCGAGCCGGAGAGCGTGGCGCGGTTGATGGACCGCGGCACGATCGAGGTCGCGCCGCTCGCGTACATGCGGGGCCGCACGCTCAACGACTCGTTCATCATCCTCGACGAGGCGCAGAACACCACGCCCGAGCAGATGAAGATGTTCCTCACCCGGCTCGGGTTCGGGTCCAAGGCGGTCGTCACCGGCGACGTGACGCAGATCGACCTCCCGGAGGGTCGGGGTCGCTCGGGCTTGCTGCAGGTCCAAGACGTGCTCGACGGCGTCGAGGGGTTGCAGTTCGTGCTGCTCGGTTCCCCGGATGTCGTCCGCCATCGCATCGTCCAGGACATCGTCGACGCCTACGAGCGTCACGAGCACTAGTCCGGCCGGTGAACACGACCGAATTCTCGGTGTTCGGCGCGGACGAACAGCGTGACGTCACTGTCGACGTCGCCCGCTGGGGCCGGCTCGCGCAGCTGGTGCTCGAGCACGAACGCGTCGAGGCGCGCTTCGGTGCCGCCGCCGAGATGTCGCTGCTCTTCGTCGACGAGCCGACGATCGCCGACCTGAACGAACGCTTCCTCGACGCCCACGGCCCCACCGACGTGCTCGCGTTCCCGATGGACGACGAAGTGCCGCCCGGTGGCCGTCAACCCGACCAGGGTGGGCGCGGGCCGGGTGCGCCGACCGACCCCGGCGACCCGCCCGCGCTGCTCGGCGACGTCGTCGTGTGCCCGGTCATCGCGCAGCGCCAGGCACGCGAGCGCAGCATCCCGTTCGACGACGAGCTCGCGCTGCTGGTGGTGCACGGCGTGTTACATCTGCTCGACTACGACCACGCCGAAGCCGAGGAGGCCACGGTGATGCGCCGGCGTGAACAGGAGCTGCTCGAACGGTTCCGTGAGCTCGAGGAAAAGGGGTGAGAGGTCCGGTGTCCGCACCCCCAGATACCGGTACCCTGCCCGCGATGAGTCAGGCGACTTGGTCGTGAGCTCCGACCTCATCGCCGTTGCCGCGATCGTTTTGCTGTTCTTCTTCTCGATCGTGCTCGCCGCCGCAGAGACGGCGTTCCTCCGCATGAGCCGCGTCAAAGCACTCGCGCTGGAAGAGCAGGGTGAGAAGCGCGCGTCCCGTCTCGTGCGCATGCTCGAGCGGCCGGAGCGGACCGTGAACGCGGTCACGCTGCTCGCGCTCGCGGCCCAGCTCATCACGTCGTATCTCCTCGGCATCCTGTTCGGCGGGAGCGGGTTGTGGATCGTCGCGCTCACGTTGGTGCTGAACGTCATCGTCTTCTTCGTGTTCGCGGAAGCCGCGCCGAAGACCTGGGCGGTCGAGCACACTGAACAAGCGGCGCTGCGCACGTCGGGGTTCTTGCGCTTCGTCACCGACTTCCCGCCGATCCGGCTGATCGTGCGCGGCCTGCTCGGTTTCGTGAACACGATCCTGCCGGGCAAGGGGCTGAAGAAGGGGCCGTTCGTCACCGAGGAGGAGATCCGCCAGATGGCGGACGTCGCCGCCGAAGAAGCCGCGATCGAGACGAGTGAACGAGAGCTGATCCACTCGATCTTCGAGTTCGGTGACACCGTCGTGCGCGAGGTCATGCTCCCGCGTCCCGACATGATCGCGGTCGAGGCCGATGCCACGGTCGACGAAGGCATCGCGCTCGCCATCAGCGCGGGGAAGTCACGGCTCCCCGCGTTCGACGACAGCACCGACAACATCGTCGGACTCGTCTTCCTCAAGGACCTCGTTGCCCGCAGCACGTCGGGTGAAGGCAGTGAGCCGGTGCGCGGCAGCCTGCGCCAGCCGCACTACGTGCCCGAGTCGAAGCGCGTCGCGGAGCTGCTGCGCGAGATGCAGACCGAGAAGTTCCACATGGCGATCGTCCTCGACGAGTACGGCGGCACCGCGGGCCTCATCACGATGGAGGACCTCCTCGAGGAGATCGTCGGCGAGATCACCGACGAGTACGACGTGGAGGAGCCTCAGATCGAGCGGCTCCCGGACGGCCGCCTCCGTGTGCCCGGCCGCACCCCGATCGACGAGGTGAACGAGCTGCTCGACGTCGATCTGCCGTCCGAGGAATGGGACACGGTCGGTGGGCTCGTCTTCAACGCGCTCGGCCACGTGCCCGTCGAGGGCGAGTGCTGCCGCTCGACCGGCGCCGAGTTCTGCGCGGAGCGGGTCCAGGGCCGCCGCATCGTCTCGGTGCTCATCCGGCTGCTCGAACCGCACGAGATCCCGGTCGACGAAAAAGCCGCGGCGGAGTGAGCGAGCCGGGCGAGTCGGGCGAGCCGGGCGAACCGCGCCCGTTCCGGTCGGGGTTCGTGTCGGTGATCGGGCGGCCGAACGTCGGGAAGTCGACGCTCGTGAACCAGCTCGTCGGACGCAAGGTGTCGATCGTGTCGGCCCGGCCGCAGACCACACGCACCCAGATCCGCGGCGTCCGCACCACCGCGACCGAACAAATCGTGTTCCTCGACACGCCCGGCGTGCACAAGCCGCGCACGCTGCTCGGCGAGCGCGCCAACGACCGCGCCATCGCGACCCTTTCCGAGGTCGACGTCATCTGCTTCCTCGTGGACGCGACGGGCGCCATCGGCCCGGGCGACCGCTTCGTCGCCGACCTCGTGACCCGCGTCGCGACGCCGACGGTGCTTGTCGTGAACAAGGTGGACCGAGCCGCGCCCGACGAGATCGGCGAGCGGCTGGCCACGGCCTCGGAACTGGCCGACTTCGACGCGTTCGTGCCGCTCTCGGCGCGCACCGGCGACGGCAGCGACACCCTCGTCGGCGAGCTCGTCGACCGCTTACCCGAGGGCCCGCACTACTACCCCGACGGTGTCGTCTCCGATCAGCCGGAGTCGTTCCTCGTGGCGGAGCTGGTTCGGGAGAAGCTGCTCGCGGTCATGGGTGACGAGCTGCCGCACTCGATCGCGGTGACCACGGACGAGGTCGAGGAACGGACGACCAAGGACGGTCCGTTGCTCGCCATGCGCGTGATCGTGCGCGTCGAGCGCGAGTCGCAGAAGGGCATCGTGATCGGGAAGGGCGGCGCGGTCCTGAAGCGCGCCGGCACCGAGGCGCGGCGCGAGATCGAAGCGCTGCTCGGGGTGCGGGTCCACCTCGAGACCCACGTGCGGGTCGAGCCGGATTGGCAGCGGCGGGCCCACGCGCTCGACCGCTTGGGCCTCTAGAACGCCGGCTCGGACCGGCCGACCAGCGGCCGGCGACCGGCCGAATTACGGTGGCGCGGACGCGAAATCACAGAGTTGCGATGCGCGGAAGCGACCAATGTAGAGTCCCACCGCGAGGTCCCCAGAAGCGATCTTCCGCAGCGTTTGGCAACACGTTTCCGCAACACCGCGAACAACACCGCGAACAACACCGCGAACCAGAACCGCGAACCACGATTCGGCAGCCCTGGGCCGCCCCGGGGTCGAGGAAGGCAGATGTTCGACCGCACTCATCGGCTCTCCCGCGGAGCCGTCGGCACCGTCACGGTGCTGGTCGCAGCGGCCGCGTTGGCCGGGTGCGGCGGTGGCAACGACAACGGGCAGAATTCGCTCGATCCGGCCGGCCCGCAGTCGAAGCAGATCATGGATCTGTTCACGCCGTTCTTCTGGATCGCGGTCGTGGTCGGGGTCGGGGTCACCGCGGGCACCATCTACGCCGCGCTCCGTTTCCGGGAGAAGCCGGGCGAGGATCGGAGCCCGAAGCAAGTTCACGGCAACAGCGTGCTCGAGATCTCGTGGACCGTGGTGCCCGCACTGATCCTCGCGGTGATGGCGGTGTTCACGATCCCGGTGATCTTCGACCTGAGCCAGAAGCCGACCGGCAAGGACGTCGTCCACATCAACGTCACCGGCCGCCAGTGGTACTGGGAGTACGAGTACTCCGGCGACAAGTTCTTCACCGCCACGGAGATGCACATTCCCGTCGGTCGGGAGATCAGCATGAACGTCACCGCTCCGCGTGATGGAGTCATCCACTCGTTCTGGATCCCCGCGCTGAACGGCAAGAAGGACGCGGTGCCGGGCCAGAACGACTTCCTCAAGTTCGAGGCCGACAAGCCCGGCACGTACCTCGGGCAGTGCGCCGAGTACTGCGGGCTGTCGCACGCCGATATGCGGATGCGGGTGATCGCGCAGACCGAGGACGACTACGACGCTTGGGTCAAGTCGCAGCAGCAGCCGCTGGACGCCACGCAGCAGGCGTTCGTCGAGTCGACGCTGAACACCAAGTGGGGCTGTGTGGCGTGTCACTCGCTCGAACCCGTCTCGAAGATCGAGACCGGTCCGAACCTCACTCACGTCGGCGACCGCAGCACGTTCGCGGGTGGCATCTACGAGACGACCGTCGACAACCTCACCAAGTGGGTGCACAACGCGCCGAGTCGTAAGCCGATGGGCGATCTGGAGGCCTCGCGCCGGATGCCCAACTTCTCGGCGCAGGGCATGACGGACGCCGAGGCCCGCGAGATCGCAGAATTCCTGTGCAACACCGCAACCGACCCCGCGAACGCCGAAGCCTGCCTGTCGAACACCCCGCGGGCGGATCACCTGTGATGACCACATCCTCGATGACGTGGGCGACGCTGAACTCGATGCGAGGCGATGCCGCATGACGACGACGCAACTGCCGATCCCCGCTCCCACTCAGGGAGCCGCCCGCTTCCTGGCGCGGCCGCGCGCGACCACTGGCGTCTGGAGCTGGTTCACGACGCCGGACCACAAGAAGATCGCGATCATGTACGGGACGACCGCGATTGCCTTCTTCCTCGCCGGTGGCATCGAAGCGCTGCTCATCCGCATCCAGCTTGCGCACCCGAACGGCACGTTCCTGTCGGCCGGCGCGTACAACCAGCTGTTCACGATGCACGGTACGACGATGGTCTTCCTGCTCGGGATGCCCATCGCCGCCGCGTTCGGCAACTATCTCATCCCGTTGATGATCGGCGCGCGCGACGTTGCGTTCCCCCGTCTCAACATCTTCGGCTACTGGGTGTTCCTCTTCGGCGGGCTCTTCCTGTACTCGTCGTTCATCCCCGGCATGGGGGGCGCGCCGAACGGCGGCTGGGTCAACTACGCCCCGCTCAACAGCACGCCGATGTCGCTCGGCTTCCTGCCCGGGCGCGGCCCCGACTACTGGGCCGTCGGCATCATCATGTTGGGCATCGGCTCCGTCGCGACCGCGATCAACTTCATCGTCACCACACTCAACATGCGCGCGCCGGGCATGACCCTCATGCGCATGCCGGTGTTCGTGTGGATGATGCTGGTCGTCGCATTCCTCACACTGTTCGCGATGCCGCCGGTCACCGCCGCCCTCATCCAGGTGTACATCGACCGTAACTTCATGGGGAACTTCTTCAACGCCGCCGCCGGCGGTGACCCCATCCTCTACCAGCACCTTTTCTGGATCTTCGGCCATCCGGAGGTGTACATCCTGATCCTCCCGGGCATGGGCATCGTCTCGGAGATCCTGCCGACGTTCTCGCGCAAGCCGCTCTTCGGATATGCGATCGTCGTGTTCTCCGGCATCGCGATCGGGTTCCTCGGCTGGGGCGTGTGGGCGCACCACATGTTCGTCTCCGGCATTGGGCCCGTCGCGACCTCCGCCTTCGGTCTCTCGACGATGTTGATCGCGGTGCCCACCGGCGTGAAGATCTTCAACTGGCTCGGAACCGTGTGGGGTGGATCGGTACGACTGCGAAGTCCGATGCTCTTCGCACTCGGCTTCATCGCGCAGTTCACCCTCGGTGGTCTCTCCGGCGTGATGCACGCGATCGTGCCCGCCGACACGCAGCAGCACGACACGTACTTCGTCGTCGCGCACTTCCACTACGTGCTGTTCGGCGGTCTCGTGTTCGCGGTGTTCGGCGGCCTGCACTACTGGTTCCCGAAGTTCTTCGGCCGCCTGTTGAACGAGACGCTCGCCAAGACGATGTTCTGGCTGCTGCTCATCGGGTTCAACCTCACGTTCTTCCCGATGCACTTCCTCGGGCTCGAGGGCCAGCCCCGGCGCACGTACACCTACGCCAGCGGTTTGGGATGGGACACGCTGAACCTGATGTCGACGATCGGGGCGTTCATCATCGCCTTCGCGGTGCTCCTGTTCCTGATCAACGTCGTGTACACGATCCGCCGGGCCGGCCCCTGCGGCCCGGACCCGTGGGACGCGCGCACGCTCGAGTGGTCGACCGCGTCACCGCCGCCCGAGTACAACTTCGCCGAGATCCCGCTCGTGACCCACCGCGACGAGTTCTGGCACCGGAAGTACACCGAGGACGACGAGGGCCGGCTGCTGCGGCTCCCCGCCGGTGCCGCGGTCGAGACCGACGAAGAGCTCGTGGCACCGGAGCCGCACCACATCCACATGCCGTCGCCGTCGTACTGGCCACTCGTCACCGCGCTGGGGCTGCCGATCCTCGGCTATGGCTTCGTGTTCAAGTTCTGGTGGCTGGCCGGAATCGGCGCCGCGTTCCTGCTCTTCGGCCTGAGTGCCTGGGCGATCGAACCCGCCACCGAAGAGGAAGTCGACCGGAACGACCTCGACGTGCCATCCGCTGAAGGAGCGCACTGATGACGCAGACCATCGAGCGCGTGGGCGGACCCGGCGACATCGTCCCGCACCCGCCCACCGGGGGTTCGGGGCACCCACCGACCAACACCGGTGTCAGCAACCCGAAGCTCGCGATCTGGTTGTTCTTGTCGTCGGAGGCACTCTTCTTCGGTGCGTTCATCGCGACCTACTTCTTGTACCGCGGCCGGGACCCGCAGTACTTGGGTGGTCCGACGCCGCACGACCTGCTCAACATCCCGTTCACTTCGGTGACGTCGTTCGTGCTGCTGATGAGCTCGCTGACGATGGTGCTCGCGCTCGCGGCGATCCAACGGGGCGACCAGCGGCGGTTGCGCATCTGGCTGCTCGCGACTGCGTTCTTCGGGCTGTTGTTCGTCGGTGGTCAGGTGTTCGAGTTCACCGAGTTCTACCGGGAGGGCCTGTCGCTCTCGTCGAACCTGTTCGGCACGACGTTCTTCACGCTCACCGGCTTGCACGGCGCGCACGTCACCGTCGGCATCATCTGGCTGCTGACGCTGTGGGGCCGTTCGGTGCAGGGCAAGCTCGAGCCCGGCAAGCACGAGGCGATCGAGATCGCCGGGCTGTACTGGCACTTCGTCGACGTGGTGTGGATCATCATCTTCACCGCCGTCTACCTCATCCCGGCCCACCGCTGAGTCTTCGAGGATCATCGCGGCATGACTGACCAGGGCACTGACATCGCCGAGCAGCCCGGAAGCGACCTCGTCCCGTCGGATGGCGGCGGCACCGTCGCAACCACGGACGCGGAGATGGTGCCCGCGGTCTTCGCCGACCACGAGCACCCGGGCCCGCGCACCTACGTGTTGATCGCGGTTGTGCTCTGCATCCTCACCGCGATCGAGGTCGGGCTCTATTACCTCGAAGGCGACGTCAACTCCAACCTGCTCATCACGATGCTGTGGGTGCTCGCGTTCGTGAAGTTCTTCCTCGTGTGCTCCTGGTACATGCACATGCGGATGGACGCGCCGTTCTTCCGCCGCGCGTTCGTCACTGGCATCTGCCTCGCCGCCACCGTCTACGGGGTCGTGCTGTTCACGTTTGCTAGCACCGTGCTCAAGTCCTGAGCTCGCATGGCGGCCGTCGTCCCCTTCCCCGCGTTCGAGCCCCACCCCGAGGTGTGGTTGGGGATCGGTTTACTGGCTGCGCTCTACGGGATCGCGGTCGTGCGGGTCGGGCCGCTCGTCGTGCCGCCGCGCACGCCGGTGGTCACGCGCCTGCAGGTCGTGTGCTTCTCGTCCGGACTGATCGCGCTGCTCGTCGCGTCGTCCTGGCCCATCCACGACCTCGGCGAGAACTACCTGTTCTCGGTGCACATGGCGCAGCACCTCACGTACTCGATCATCGCCGCGCCGTTGCTGCTCCTCGGCACACCCACCTGGATGGCGCGCAAGCTGCTCTCACCGCCGGGGCTGCTCAAGTCGGTGCGCTACATGTCGCGCTTTTTTCCGGCGACGTTGCTGTTCAACTTCGTGATCATCGTCACCCACATCCCGTTGGTCGTCGACGCCGCGCTGCACAACGGCCTCATCCACTTCTCCATCCACGCCCTGATCCTGGTCTCGTCGCTGATCGTGTGGATGCCGCTCGCGAGCCCGCTGCCGGAGGTGCCTCGGCTCCAGCCGCTCGTGCGCATGCTGTTCTTGTTCCTGCAGGCGGTGGTGCCGACGATCCCGGCGTCGTTCCTCACCTTCGGTGCGCACCCGCTGTACAAGTTCTACGAGCACGTCCCGCGCCTCTACGGCGGGATGTCCGCGCTCGACGACATGCGCATCGCCGGCCTCATCATGAAGATCGGGGCCGGCGTGGCCCTGTGGGTCGTGATCGCTATCGTGTTCTTCCGTTGGTACAGCGTGGAGGAGGAAGGAACGTCGTCGCACCGCATTTCCCGCGACCTCGACCGTGAGCTCATGGAGCTGCAACAACAATGATCCCTGAAGCCCAATGACGACGGAAACCCCGGACCTCGAAGAGCAAGCTGGTTCGACCGAACCGGAGGGCGACGCCGCGGCCGATACGCCGCCGGTTCCCGCCGAAGCAGGCAAGCCGCCGTTCTGGGACCGCCCCGCGGTCGAGCGCTACCTCGTGCCGTTCGTCCTGCCGCTGCTCGTCGTGACCGCCGTGGTGATGATCATCCTCAACATCTCGCGCATCTTCTTGTCGACCCATGGCAACGTCGACGTCCTTGTCGGTACCGGCATCCTGCTCACGATCCTCATCGGCGCGTCGATCCTGTCGGCGTCGCCGCAGATGCGCTCGTCGTCGCTCGCGCTCGTCGGCGGCGGCTTCGTCATCGTGATCATGCTGTTCGGGTGGCTGCTCATTGGGAACGCCGAGGAGAAGGGCGGGGCGGAAGCGACGTTGCCCGCCGAGGGCGCCGCCTCGGAGGCCCTTGCGTTCTCGTCGAGCAATGCGCTGAAGTTCGATCCCTCGAAGGCCGACGCGCAGACGGGCATCGCCAAGATCACGCTGAACGACGAGAGCGGCGAGCACACGCTCCACTTCGAGGACGGCAAGACGCTGTTCGAGACGCTGCACGTGACCAACGCCGGTGATTCGGTGTCGGGCCGTGCGTTCTTCGGCCAGGCCGGTGACTACGTCTTCTACTGCACCATCCCCGGCCACCGCGAGGCCGGCATGGAAGGCGTGGTCACGGTGACCGGCGACACGACCACGGTGGACGCGGCCGAAGCCGCGGCGACCGCGAACCCGGCGGGCGGCGGTGGAGGCGGTGCGGGCGCGACGACGACGTCAGCTCCGTAACGGACGCGGCACCCGCACGACGAGCGCGTCCTTCACCGCGTCCATCGTCGCCGGCAGCGGACCGACGCGTTCGCCGTCGGCGTACACGTCCATCGGCTCGCCGGTTTCGGGCGTCAGCGACACCAACTCGACATGTTCGCCGCGGAACGTCGTGGCGGCGGGATGCGTCACGTGCGTGCCCTTGAAGACGCGGGGAAATGCCCACAGCAGCGCGGGCTTCGAGAGATCGCCGATCACGGTCACGTCGAGCAGGCCGTCATGCATCGACGCGTTCGGCGTGATGTGCATGCCCCCCGCGTAGGCGGGTCCGTTGCCGACCGCGACCAGCCATGCCTTGAACTCGTGGCTGTCGCCGTCGACCGTCAAGCGGTACGGACGCGGGTTGTAGACCGCGAGCGTGCGGACCGTCGCCGCGACGTACAGCGCGGTGCCCGAGATGCGCTGCACCGTGTTCGCCCACCGGTTCGCTTCCGCGTCGAACCCGGACGCAGTGACGCACGTGTACCAACGCCCGTTGACGCGGCCGAGATCGACGACTTCGTCGACACCGTTGGCCAGCGCGTCGAACGCCGAGAGCGGGTGCTTCTTGGCGTCGTAGCCCAGCTCCCGGGCGAAGTCGTTCCCGGCGCCGGTCGGCACGATCGCCAGCCGCACCCCGGTGTCGGCCGCGACCGCCGCGACTTCCGAGACGACGCCGTCGCCGCCGCACGCGACGAGGTCGTGCCCCGACGCCGCCGCTTCCTTCGCGAGCCGCGCCGGTGCGTCAGGCTCGGGCGACACCTCGACGGTGACACCGGCGGCCGTCGCGGTTCGGGTCAGCTCGTCGAGCAGCTTCCTCGTCCGCCCGCGCCCCGCGGCCGGATTGACGATCGCGGTCCACGGCACGGCGCAGGAGCGTAGCGCCGCCCCCCGCTTCCAACTGCTGGCAGGGTTGTGCTCCCACGTCCGTGCATTTCTCTGCCATCTGATGGTCGAGTTTCACTGGTGTCCACCGCGGGGGTGTACAGGACACCAATCTGATGGTGGGTTTGTGCACCGCGGGGGTGCACAGGACACCAATCTGATGGTGGGTTTGTGCACCGCGGGGGTGTACAGGACACCAATCTGATGGTGGGTTTGTGCACCGCGGGGGTGTACAGGACACCAATCTGATGGTGGGTTTGTGCACCGCGGGGGTGTACAGGACACCAATCTGATGGTGGGTCTTTCGGTCACCCGCGGGCCGCGTCAGCCGATGAGTGCCCGTGGAGCGCCGAGACTCGAACCTTCCTACTCGGCCGCGACGCTCCGTGCCGCTCGATCGGCTCGAGGCGACGCGACTGACGCTCGCCTCGCTTCTCACCCTCGCGCTCGTGCTCCTCGAGCTCGGCGGTCACGGCGGCGACGTGCCGCGCGCCTTCGTCGCGGTCGCGGTCGCGCTGGCGTGGGTCGTCGTCGTCCGGACGCCTCCTACGTGCGGCGTTCGTTCCTACCTGGGTCTGATGACCTCACGCGGTGACACCGGTACGTTCTGAAGGGTGCCAGGAACCGAGTCGGTGATCGAACGGTGGCGGCGGGTGCCACCGCTCGCGGCCGATGCGCTGATCGCGCTCGTCGTCGCGGTCGTGACGGTCATCACGGTCGTGATGAACGATCGGCAGGACTCCGGTGTGACGATGAAGCCCTGGGCGTGGTTGCTGCTCGCAACGGAACTCGTGCCGTTGGTGTGGCGGCGCTCCTTCCCAGTCGTCGTGATGGTCGTTTCGGTTGCCGCGGCGCTGTTGTACGGAGCCGCGCACCTGCCCGATCCGCCGATCATGTTCGCGCCGCTCCTCGCGACGTACTCGGCCGCCGCGTACGCGCCACGCCGCTGGTTGGTGCCGATCATCGTGGCGCTGACCCTCGGCGGCGCGGCGTCGCTCACGTTCGGAGACGAGTCGGACATCGCCGACATCGCCGTGGGATTCTTCACGGGCGTCTCGGCGTGGATCATCGGCGTCACGATGCGGAACCAGCGCGAACAGGCGAGCTGGCTCGAAGCGCAGCGCGCGGACGATGCGCGCCGTGCCGCCATGGGGGAGCGGTTGGCGATCGCCCGGGACCTGCACGACATCGTGGCGCACCACGTCAGTGTGATTGCAGTGCAGGCCGAGGGCGCGCAGTCGGTGCTCGAGTCGCGACCCGATCGCGCGGGCCGGGCGATGGCCGACGTCGCCGACACCGCGCGCACCGCACTCGCGGAGCTGCGACGGATGCTGAGTGTGTTGCGGTCGGACGGCGGTGTCGCGCCGCAGCCGGGCCTGGAGACGATCGACGAGTTGGTCGACTCGGTGCGGCGGGCGGGCATGGATGTGCGGTTGACACGCCCGGACGATGCCCATGGCGCTGCCGGCGTCGATGCCGTCGCCGGACTGACCGCGTATCGCGTCGTGCAGGAGGCGCTCACCAACGTGCTGAAGCACGCGGGACCCTGTGCGACGGACGTCTCCGTTGCGGTGCGCGATGACGCGGTGGTGGTGGCCGTGATCGATGACGGGCGCGGGCCGGGTGTCGCGAATGGCGGACATGGGCTCATTGGCATGCGCGAACGTGTCGCGACGCTGGGCGGCACGCTGGAAGCCGGCGCGGGTGATCACGGCGGGTTCGCGGTGCGGGCGTGGCTGCCGCGCGCGCCGTGATCCGCGTCGTCGTCGCTGACGATCAGGAGCTGGTGCGCAGTGGCTTCGCGATGATGCTCGACGCCCAAGGGGACATCGAGGTGGTCGGCGAAGCCGCAGACGGTGAGGACGCGATCGCGGTCGCACGGCGCGTCGCCGCGGACGTCGTGCTGATGGATGTGCGCATGCCGCGCATGGACGGGATCGAAGCGACGCGGCGCTTGGCGGGACCTGACGTGGTGGCACCGGTGAAGGTTGTCATCCTGACGACATTCGACCTCGACGAGTACGTGTTCGACGCGTTGCGTGCGGGCGCGAGTGGCTTCCTGCTGAAGGACGTGCGGCGCGAGGACCTCGTACACGCGGTGCGTGTGGTCGCGGCGGGCGAAGCGTTGCTCGCGCCTTCGATCACCCGGCGCCTGATCGAGGACTACGCGTCGCGACCGGTCAACACACCGGCCGCCGACATCGGCGCGCTCACACCACGCGAACGCGAGGTGCTCGAGCTGATCGGGCAGGGCGCCAACAACACCGAGATCGGGACCGCGTTGGTGGTGTCCGAAGCGACCGTGAAGACCCACGTGGGGCGGGTGCTGATGAAGCTCGGGCTCCGCGACCGGATCCACGCGGTGATCTACGCGTACGAGGCCGGTATCGTGGGTCCGACCACGGGCGGACGCGGCTGATCGCACCAGCGTCCGACGACTTCTCTGCGGGATCGGCGCACCCTCGGCGCATGCTTCAACTTCTGACATCCATCGCGTTGCGCCGGCCGCGTCTCGTCCTGTTCGCGTGGGTCGTCATCGCTGCGCTCGGCATCGTCGCGACCGGCGCGCTGTTCTCGTCGCTCGACACCGATCTCAACAGCCCGTCGTCGTTCGAGTCCGAACAGGTCGGTCACCGCCTCGACCAGCTCGATCCACATGGCGGTTCCGTTGCCGCGATCGTCGAGGGTGCGCAAGTGCCCGACGCGACGATCGCCGAACTGCGAGCGACGCCCGGTGTCGCGTCGGTTCAGCACGGTCCGAGCTCGGATGGCGAAGCGATCGGTATCGGCGTCGAGCTGAAGCCGAACTTGAGTGACGGTGCGGAGGATCGGGGGGTGTCGACCGTCGCGACGACACTGCGCGGCATCGACGCGCCCAAGGTCCTCGTCGGCGGCGAGCTGCTCATCGACCGCGAGTTCTCGGACCGCGCCGAGAAGGACGCGCAGCGCGCCGAGCTGATCTCACTCCCGATCGCGATCGTCGTCATGGCGATCGTGTTCGGCGGGATCGTCGCCGCGAGTCTGCCGCTCGCGCTCGCGTTCGGTGGTGTCTTCGCGACGATGATCGCGTTGGGCGCAGTCGCGTCCGTCACCGACGTGTCGCTCTACGCGCTGAACGTCGTGATGATGTTGGGCATCGGGCTCGGCATCGACTACGGCCTGCTGATGGTCAGCCGGTTCCGCGAGGAGCGCGGCGCCGGTTTCGACGTTCCCGACGCGGTCCGTCGCACCATGGCGAGCAGCGGCCGCACGGTCGTGTTCTCCGCGTGCACGGTCGCGACCGCGCTGTCGAGCCTGTTCGTGTTCCAGGACGCGACGATGCGCTCCCTCGGGATCGCGGGCATCACGGTCGTGCTCGCCTGCATGACCGCCGCGGTCACGTTGCTCCCGGCGCTCCTCGGCCGGTTCGGGCACCGCCTCGGCGTGGCCACGAAGCCCACCGATGAAGGCTTCTTCGCCCGTCTGGCCCGCCTCATCAGTCGGCGCGCCGGCTTCGTAGTCGTGCTCGTCTCGTTGGTGCTGCTCGTGCTCGCGGCGCCGTTCCTCAACGCCCGCTTCGACAACCTCGACGTGCGCGCGCTCCCGAAGTCGTCCGAGACCCGGCAGGTCGCCGAGGCGGTCGATCAACGCTTCCCGGGCGTCACCCAGGAGCCGGTGTGGGCGATCGCCTACACCGACCGTGACGACCCCGCGGTCGCCGAGTTCGTCCGTGACGTACAAGACCTCGACGGTGTCCGCACCGCGGAGATCAGCGACATCTCACGTGCTGGTCTGACCGCGATCCGAGTATCCGCCGACGGTGAGACCAACGGGCCGATCTCCGAACGCGTCGTCAGCGAGGTTCGGGCTGTCGACGCGCCGTTCCGTTTCCAGGTCGGGGGCGATCCCGCCGAGACGGTTGACTACCGCCACGGACTCGAAGCGCGTCTGCCGTTCGCAATCGCGATCGTCGTCATCACGACGTTCATCCTGCTGTTCCTCATGACGGGCTCGGTGGTGCTGCCGTTCAAGGCGATCATCATGAACGTGCTGTCGCTCGGCGCCACGTTCGGCGCGCTCGTGTGGATCTTCCAGGACGGCCATCTCGCGAACCTGCTCGGCTTCGACCCACCTGGCGCGCTCGACCTGATCATGCCCGTGGTCGTGTTCGTGTTCGCGTTCGGGCTGTCGATGGACTACGAGGTCTTCATGCTCGCCCGGATCAAGGAGGCCTACGACGAGACCGGCGACAACGACGGCGCCGTCGCGATCGGCCTCCAACGATCGGGCAAGATCATCACGTCCGCCGCGCTTCTCATCGTCATCGTGTTCGCGGGGTTCACCGCGGGCGAGATCGTCGCGATGAAGCAATTGGGTCTCGGCCTCGCGCTCGCCGTCATCATCGACGCCACCATCGTCCGCTGCCTACTCGTGCCCGCCACCATGAAGCTGATGGGCAAGTGGAACTGGTGGGCACCGAAATCCCTCGCGCGCCTACACGCCCGCTTCGGTCTCCACGAGACCCTCCCGCCGCCCGCGCCGGATGAAGGTTCCGTGGAGATCGCCGCGGATGCCGTCAGGGTCTGAGCCGGGGTTGGTACGTTCGCACGCGTGGTCCACCTCGATCCGGATCGGATGCCGGCACACGTGGCGCTCGTCATGGACGGCAACGGGCGGTGGGCACAGCAGCGCGGCCTGAAACGCACCGACGGGCACGCAGCGGGGGAGGAAGCGCTCTTCGACACGGTCGAGGGCGGCCTCGAGATCGGCCTGTCGTGGATGACCGTGTTCGCGTTCTCGACCGAGAACTGGCGGCGTCCGCTCGACGAGGTGCGGTACCTCATGAACTTCAACGAGCGCCTGCTCGTGTCGCGTCGCGAGGAGCTGCACGAGAAGGGTGTGCGCGTCCGGTTCATCGGCCGGCGCGGCGGTCGGGTGCCGGCGCGGGTCCGGCGGCGCATCGAGGAGACCGAGGAGCTGACGCGCCACAACACGACGATGACGCTCGCGTTCGCGTTCAACTACGGGTCACGCGCCGAGCTCGTCGACGCCGCGCAGGCGATCGCCCGCGAGGTGAAGGCGGGCCGGCTCAACCCTGAGAAGGTCGACGAGCGCACGCTGACCCGCCATCTGTACGCGCCCGACATGCCGGATCCGGACCTGCTGGTACGCACGTCCGGCGAGTTCCGGATCTCGAACTACCTCTTGTGGCAGCTCGCGTACGCCGAGCTCTCTTTCACCGACGTGCTGTGGCCCGACTTCCGGCGGGAGCACTTGTTCGACGCGATCGCCGAGTACCAGAAGCGCGAACGCCGCTTCGGCTCGCTCTGACCGAACTTGCGTGACTTCTCCCCCTGCAACGGTGGGAGAACTCACGCAAGCACGCTCATGGGAGCGTGTACTCCCACCCCTCCTGCCAGGCGAAGTCCGCGTCGACGAGGTCTTCGAGCGGCGTGCCGTTGCAGAAGTGCTCGAGTCCCCATCGGGTCGCGACATGGCCGATCACGAGGACGCGCCGGCCGTCCCAACGCGTCGGCAGGTCGGTGAGGAACCTCCCGACGCGCGCGACGGCCTGGCGCCAGCTCTCGCCGTTGGGATACGGCTCGTCGAGATAGCGGGCGCGGTCGACGTGCAGGTCGCTCGCGGGGATGCGCGTCAGGGCGCCGTAGTCGCATTCGCGCAGACGCCAGTCGAGGAGGATCGGGAACGGGAGCCCTTCGAACGCGAGCACCGCGGTTTCGAGTGCGCGGTGGAGATCCGAGCTGAACACGGTGTGTATTCCGTTGTCGCGGCGGCGCGTCCCGAGCTCGTGCGCGAGCTCCCGGCCCTCGGCCGACAACGGGCCGTGCGTCCACCCGCTCGCGAGGCCGGCGGCGTTGTCCTCGCTGAGCGAGTGCGTCTCGAACACGACGTGAACGGGCATGGTTCGGATGCTCGCAGACCCAAAGGGAATTACACTGGCGTAACTATGTCGGGTCTGTACCGGGGTGAAGGAGTCGTGCTGCGCACGATCAAGCTCGGTGAGGCCGACCGCATCGTCACCTTCATGACCCTCGGCCACGGCAAGGTGCGCGCGGTCGCGAAGGGGATCCGCAAGACCACCTCCAAGTTCGGTGCTCGCCTCGAGCCGACGAGTCGGGTCGCGTTCCAGTGCTACCGGGGCCGCGAGCTCGATGTCGTCACCCAGGTCGAGACGATGGAGGCGAACCGGCACCTTCGGGAGGAGTACGCACTGCTCACGCACGCGATCCCGATGCTCGAAGCGGTCGACCAGGTCGCCCAGGAGCGCGAGCCCAACCCCGCGCTCTACCGCATGTTGACGGGCGCGTTGCGCACGTTGGGGGAGCGGCACAACCCGGTCGTCACGCCCGCGTTCTTCTGGAAGCTGCTCTCGCTCGAGGGCGTGCACCCGATGCTCGACGGCTGCGCGCGCTGCGGTCTCGGCGACGACGACACCGAACTGACGGCGTTCGATCTCGACGAGGGCGGCGCACTGTGCCGGCCGTGTGCCCGCGGCGCGGGCCGGGCGCTCAGCCCCGAAGCGCTCGTGCTGTTGCGGCGCATGCTCGGTGGCGGCCTGAACGGCGTGCTCGCCGAAGCGACGACGCACGCGTCGCACGAGGTCGAGCACCTCGGCATCCGGGCGCTCGAGCATCATGTCGAGCGGCGGCTGCGCTCGACCGCCCTCCTCTAGGGCTTCTATCAAGCCGAAATCGGGCGGACCGGACCGATAGCCTGGGAACTTCCATGGCCGCCCCAGACTCGAAGCCGGACTCGAAGTACCCGATCCCAAGCTGATGGCCGACCCCAAGCTGATGGCCGACCCCAAGCTGATGGCCGACCCCAAGCTGATGGCCGACCCCAAGCTGATGGATCGCGTCGTCAACCTGGCGAAACGGCGCGGCCTCGTGTTCCCGTCCTCGGAGATATATGGCGGGTTCCGCTCCACCTGGGACTACGGCCCCCTCGGCGTGCTGCTCAAGCGCAACGTCAAGGACGCGTGGTGGCGTTCGATGGTGCAGCTCCGAGACGACATCGTCGGCCTCGATGCCGCGATCCTCATGGCACCCCAGGTGTGGGAGGCGAGCGGCCACGTCGCGACCTTCACGGATCCGCTCGTCGACTGCAAGAACTGCAACGAGCGCTTCCGCGCCGACCACCTGCCCGAGTCGGGCGCGTGCCCGAACTGCGGCGCCAAGGGCAGCTTCACCGAGGCGCGCCAGTTCAACCTGATGTTCTCGACGCACGTCGGCCCGGTCGAGGACTCCTCCTCGATCGCGTACCTCCGGCCCGAGACCGCGCAGGGCATCTTCGTCAACTACAAGAACGTGCAGACGACGGCCCGCAAGAAGCCGCCCTTCGGCATCGCGCAGATCGGCAAGTCGTTCCGCAACGAGATCACGCCCGGCAACTTCATCTACCGGACACGCGAGTTCGAACAGATGGAGATGGAGTTCTTCGTGCCGCCCGAAGAGGGCGACAAGTGGTTCGAATACTGGGTGCAGCAGCGGTACCAGTGGTACATCGAGCACGGCATCCCCGAAGCTGCGCTGCGCATCCGTCCCCACGACGCCGAGGAGCTGTCGCACTACTCCGCGTGCACCTCGGACGTCGAGTTCATGTATCCGTGGGGTTGGGGCGAGCTGGAAGGCATCGCCAACCGGGCCGACTACGACCTCACCCAGCACGCCAAGTTCTCGGGCGAGGACCTCACCTACTACGACCAGGAGCGCGAGCTCCACTACGTGCCGTACGTGGTGGAGCCCGCCGCGGGTGCCGATCGGGCCACGCTCGCGTTCCTCCTCGCCGCCTACGACGAGGAGGAGGTGCGCGGCGAGAAGCGCACGGTGCTGCACCTGCACAACCGCCTGGCGCCGATCAAGGTCGCGGTGTTGCCGCTGTCGCGCAACGAGAAGCTCACGCCCACGGCCCGCGCGCTCGCCGACACGCTGCGCCCGCACTTCCAGGTCGACTTCGATGACGCGGGTGCGATCGGCCGCCGATACCGTCGGCAGGACGAAGTCGGCACGCCGTTGTGCGTCACCGTCGACTTCGACACCCTCGACGATGACGCGGTGACTGTGCGCGACCGCGACACGATGGAACAAGCGCGTCTGCCGATCGCCGGTCTGCTCGGCGAACTGCGCGGCCGCCTCGCCCTCGACTGAACTCCGAAAGATGATCTCACGACGATGAGTAACAACGACGACTTCTACGCCCTGCTCGGCGTCGACAGCGACGCGCCGACCGGCGACATCCGTAGCGCGTACCGCGACAAGAAGGCCGCGCTCGGCGAGAAGGGCGACAAGACCGAGACCGCGCGGCTGAACAAGGCGTGGAACGTCCTCTCCGACCCGTACCAGCGCGGCCGCTACGACGAGCAGCGCGTGCGGGCCGCGGGCGGCGCCGCCGATGGCGACGGCGTCGAGGTGAGCACCAACGGTTCCGGAGGCGGCTCCCTCGAGCAGACGACCATCGACGCTCAGGCCGACGCACCGGTGCGCCGGCGCCTCTTCGAGCCGCGGCCGCGGCGACCGGGCAAGGAGATGGCGCCGCCCACGATCGAGTTGCCCGCCGGTACGACGTTCGCGCCGCAGCGCTCGCGCATCATCGCGATGGTCATCGACGTCTTCGTCATGATCGTGCTGCTGTTCGGTGTGCAAGCGGTCGTCGGAGACCGGCTGGTGGCCAGGTGGTACCCACAAGAACACGCGCAGTTGACGGCCATCACCGACGATCCGCCCGGCAATGCCAAGAGCGAGATCGACGCGCTCAAGGACAAGGCCGACAAGAGCGACGACGCCGCCGACAAGGCCGAGAAGGACAAGGCCGACAACGCCGCATCGCTGCGCAAGACGGCCGATGCCGACAAGAAGGCGTTCGACGACAAGAACGATGAGATCGCGCGTCTGTCGAAGAAGGTCGCGCCGGCCGGCATCGTCGTGCTCGAAGGCATCATGCTCGCCTGTCTCGCGTACCTGGTCATCCCGAGCGCGATCATCGGGCAGACCCTCGGGAAGCGCATCCAGAAACTGCGCGTCATCCGGCTCGACGGATCGCCGCTGGGCTGGGGTGGTGCGCTGATCCGCTACGGCCTGATCATCCTCGCGACCAACGCCGCGCTGCTGTTCCCGATCCTCGGGGTCATCGGCATCGCGATCGTCTTCTTCTTCGTGCTGGGCTGGATGCGCAACCCGAACCGCATGGGTCTCCAGGACAAGGTCGCGAAGACCATTGTCGTCGAGGCCTAGAAAACTGATGCATCCGCGCCGCGTCCCGGAGGATCTGTGATGCCCAACACCGTCGAGACCGACAAATTTCGTCTACGCGTTCGAAGAGGGCTCGCGTGACCAGAAGTACCTGCTCGGTGGCAAGGGCGCGAACCTCGCCGAGATGACGAACATGGGCCTGCCCGTCCCGCCCGGCTTCACCATCTCCACGGACGCGTGCAAGGCGTACATGGCGTCGAATGATCAACTGCCGGCCGGGCTCATGGTCGAGGTCGCAATCGCGCGCGAGGTGCTCGAGCAGAAGATGGACAAGCGGCTCGGCGACGCGGTCGACCCGCTGCTCGTGTCGGTGCGTTCGGGTGCGCCGTTCTCGATGCCCGGGATGATGGACACCGTCCTGAACCTCGGGCTCAACGACGATTCCGTGAAGGGGCTGGCGAAGCAGACCAACAACGAGCGCTTCGCGTACGACTCCTACCGCCGCTTCGTGCAGATGTTCGGCAAGATCGTCCTCGACGTGCCCGGCGACCTCTTCGAAGAGGCGCTGCACGATCTCGTCGAGGACAAGGGCGTCTCCGTCGAGACCGATCTGAGCGCGGCCGACCTCGCCGGGCTGGTCGAGACGTTCAAGGGGATCGTGAAAGAGGCAGCCGGCGTCGACTTCCCGAGCGACCCGCAGGAGCAGCTCGGTTACGCGATCGAAGCGGTGTTCAAGTCCTGGAACGGCCGCCGCGCGCGCGATTACCGCCGCATGGAGAGGATCCCGGACGACCTCGGCACGGCGGTGAACGTCCAGACGATGGTGTTCGGCAACAAGGGCGACGACTCCGGCACCGGGGTGGCGTTCACGCGCAACCCGTCGTCCGGCGAGAACGTGCCCTACGGCGACTTCCTCACCAACGCGCAGGGCGAAGACGTCGTCGCGGGCATCCGCATCACCGAGCCGCTGGCGGCGATGGGGAATCACTTCCCCGAGTGCCACGAACAGCTCATCAACGTGATGCACCTGCTCGAGAACCACTACCGCGACATGTGCGACATCGAGTTCACGATCGAGCAGGGTCGCCTGTTCATCCTGCAGACGCGCGTCGGCAAGCGCACTGCCGCGGCCGCGCTGCGCATGGCGGTGGAGATGGAAGCCGAAGGGCTCATCGACCGGGCCGAAGCGGTGAAGCGGGTGCAGCCCGCGCAGCTCGACCAGCTCCTGCACCCGCAGTTCGATCCGAAGGCCCGCTTCACCGTGCTCGCCAAGGGCCTCAACGCGTCGCCGGGCGCGGCGGTCGGCAAGGTGTACTTCACCGCCGACGACGCCGAATCGCACGCGGCCGCGGGGGAGCAGGTCATCCTCGTCCGGCCCGAGACATCGCCGGATGACCTCCACGGCATGATCGCGGCCGAAGGCATCCTCACCTCGCGCGGTGGCCTCGTGAGCCACGCCGCGGTCGTGGCGCGCGGTATGGGCAAGCCTGCGATCTGCGGCGCCGACGCGCTGAAGATCGACCTGCGGGCCAAGGAGTTCTCGGTCGACGGCACCGTCGTGCACGAGGGCGACGTGATCTCGATGTCGGGATCGTCCGGTGAGATCGTGTGCGGTGAGGTTCCGGTGGTCACACCCGAACCGACCGGCCACTTCGGCACCATCCTCGGTTGGGCCGATGAGCTGCGCACGTTGAAGGTGCGCACCAACGCCGACCTCCCCGAGGACGCGGCCAAGGCGCGCGAGTTCGGTGCCGAAGGCATCGGCCTGTGTCGTACCGAGCACATGTTCCTCGGTGACCGGCTGCCGATCGTGCAGCGCATGATCCTCGCGGAAACCCTCGCGGAGGAGACCGCTGCGCTCGAGGAGCTGCGCGCGCAGCAGGAGTCCGACTTCGTCGGCATCCTGGAAGCGATGGACGGCTTGCCGGTGACGGTCCGGCTGCTCGACCCGCCCTTGCACGAGTTCCTGCCCGACCACGAGGAGCTGATCGTCAAGGACGCGCTCGGCACGCTCACCGAGCAGGAGCGCAAGCTGCTCGCGGCGTCGTCGTTGTGGCGGGAGTCGAACCCGATGCTCGGCACGCGCGGCTGCCGGCTCGGGATCATCAAGCCCGGTCTCTATCGGATGCAGGCGAAGGCGTTGATGGAGGCCGCAGTCGCCCGCAAGCAGGCGGGCGGCCACCCGGTCGTCGAGATCATGATCCCGCTCATCGTCACCGAGCCCGAGCTCGCACTGATCGAGGGCTGGGTGCGCGAAGAAGCGGACGCGATCGTGCGCGACGCCGGCGTCGAGGTCGGCTACCTCGTCGGTACGATGATCGAGACACCGCGCGCCGCGCTCGTCGCCGACGAGATCGCGGAGGTCGCCGAGTTCTTCTCGTTCGGCACCAACGACCTGACCCAGATGACGTTCGGCTTCAGCCGCGACGATGTCGAGGGCCGGTTCATGTCGCAGTACCTCGAGCACAAGCTGCTCGCTGCGAACCCGTTCGAGACGCTGGACGTCGAAGGCGTCGGACAGCTCGTGCGCTTGGGTGTCGAGCGCGGGCACGCGACGCGTGAGACGTTGAAGCTCGGCATCTGCGGCGAGCACGGCGGCGATCCCGCGTCGATCGCGTTCTGCCACGAGGTCGGACTCGACTACGTGTCGTGCTCGCCGTACCGCGTGCCGATCGCCCGCCTCGCAGCTGCCCACGCGGCGCTGGGTCTCCTCGGCCCCGGCTCCAACGCTTGAAGCAGCGACTCACTGCCGCCGACATCACCGAGTTCCTGAACGAGGTGTTCCCGGGCGCCATGGAGGCGTTCGCGATCGAAGCCGTGGAGCCGATGAGCGCGCGCGTCCGGATGCACTTCCGCGATTACCGGTTGCGGCCGGGCGGCACGATCAGCGGGCCCGCGCTGATGACGCTGGCCGACACGGGCGTGTGGGTCGCGCTGCTCGGCATGATCGGCCGGGAGCCGCTGAGCGTCACCTCGCACCTCGACATCGACTTCTTGCGCAAGCCCGCGCCGGCCGACGTGCTCGGGCACGTGACCTTGCACAAGGTGGGGAAGCGACTCGCGGTCGGCGACGTGATCATGTATTCCGACGGCGAGGTCCAGCCGTGCGCGCGAGCATCGGTCACGTACGCGATCCCTGCACACCGACTCGATCCGCCGGTGGACTGATCGAAGGAGCTCGGTGTACCGCGGCGGAAGCCGGTCTTCGCCGCCGGCGGCGCGCGAACACGGGCGTCGGGATCCCGCACACGCGCTCTTCCCATCGGGCGCGCGCGATCTGCGCGACCGAGAACTGGTACATCTGCGCCTCCTCCGAGGACGGAAACTCGGGGCGTCAGTACCGCAACGGTACGACTGCGCCCGAGTCGGTGCCTCCGATTTACGCGACGTGTGCCCGACTTCACACACGGGCGCTTCGCTGTCGCACCCGACCGTTACCCTCGTGGTGTGAGTGAGACCCGCCAAGAAGCCGCCGCCGAGGGACTGGTGGATGGGCTCGTCGTTCGGCACGCACACACCGGCGCGTACGTCGGCACGCACCTGCAGCGGCGAGAATGGCGCGAGGCCGAGCTGGACGTGTTGCTCGCGCCCGGCGCGACCCGGCCGATCGGCGCGGGGAACCGGCGCGATCCCGAGGAGCCGGACCCGTTCCGGCTGTGCTTCGAACGCGACCTCGACCGGGTGAAGCACTCTCGTCCGTGGCGCCGGCTCGCGGGCAAGTGCCAGGTGTTCATCGCGCCGGAGGACGATCACCTGCGCACGCGGCTCACGCACGCGGTCGAGGTGGCGCAGGTCGCGACGGGCATCGCCCGCGCGACCGGGCTGTGCCTGCCGCTCACCGAGTCGATCGCGCTCGCGCACGACTGCGGCCACGGGCCGGCCGGCCATGCCTCCGAGGAGGCGCTGTCGCCGTACCTGCCCGGCGGCTACGACCATGCGGTGTACGGCGCGGACGTGACGCTGGCCGAGCTGAACCTCTGCGCGGAGACGCTGGACGGCGTCCGAAACCACTCCTGGCGCCGGCCCGCGCCGGCCACGCCCGAGGGCGAGGTCGTTGCCTGGGCCGATCGCATCGCGTACGTCTGCCACGATTTCGAGGACGCGGTGCGGGCCGGGCTCCTCACGCCCGACGACCTGCCCGAGGAGATCGCCGAGGTCGTCGGGCGCCACCGGTCGGCGCAGGTCGGGACGTTCATGGGCGCGGTCCTCGATGCGGTCGAGGCAACCGGCCAGGTCGGCATGCGCGAGCCGATGGCGGGCGCGCTCGCGCAGTTCCGCGCGTTCAACTTCGATCGCATCTACCTACGCGCCGCGGCCCGGCGGCAGGCCGAGAAGGTCATCGGGTTGCTGCGCGGCCTGGTCGACTTCTTCGTCGACGCGCCGGCCCGGGCCACCGGCGGCGCCGGGATCGCACCCGGCAGCGCCGAAGCCGCGGCTCGGGCCGTCCGCTACGTCAGCGGCATGACCGACCGATACGCGCTCGCGCTCGGCGTCGAGCTGCTCGGCTGGCGCCCTGAAGACCTTCCCCGCGGGGTCTAGAACCTCCCCCGCGGGGTCTGGACCGGGCCGTACTCTGCAGCGATGGGCATCCTCGACGAGGACGTGGCTCGGGTCCGCGAAGTCACCGATCTCGTCGCGCTCGCGAGCGAGCACATCGGGCTGAAGCGCGTCGGTCGCCGCTTCATGGGCCTGTGTCCGTTCCACAGTGAGAAGTCGCCGTCGTTCTCGATCAACCCTGAGCTCGGCGTGTTCCATTGTTTCGGCTGCCAGAAGAGCGGCGATGCGATCACGTTCGTGCGGGAAGTCGAACACCTCGACTTCCCCGAAGCCGTCGAACGGCTCGCGGCGCGGGCGGGGATCACGCTTCGCTACGACGACGCGTCGTTCTCGGTGGAGCGTAAGCGCAGGCAACGGCTCTACGAGGCGATCGGCGAATCGATCGGGTTCTACGGCGACCTGCTGCTCGGTGCGCCGGAGGCCGGCAACGCGCGCGGCTACCTCCGCAGTCGGGGCTACGACGGCGACGTCGTACGCCGGTTCTCGCTCGGCTATGCGCCCGACGGCTACGACGCACTGAGCAAGTACCTGCAGAACAAGAAGTTCGCGCGCCAAGACATCGTCGACGCCGGTCTCGCGTTCGTGAACCGGACGCAGAAGCTGCAGGACCAGTTCCGCGGCCGCCTGATGTTCCCGATCTGGGACGCGCGCGGCGAACCGGTCGGATTCGGCGGTCGCACGCTCGACGGCAACGGACCGAAGTACAAGAACTCGCCCGAGACACCGATCTACCAGAAGTCGCGATTGCTCTACGGGCTGCATTGGGCCAAGGGTGAGATCGTTGCCCGCGGCGAGGTGGTGATCTGCGAGGGCTACACCGACGTGATGGCGTTCGCGCTCGCCGGGGTCCCGATCGCGGTCGCGACGTGTGGCACCGCGCTCGCCGACGAGCACTTCCTCACGCTCAAGAACCTCGCGCGCAAGGTCACGCTCGCGTACGACGCCGATGCTGCGGGTCAGGCCGCGGCCGAGCGCTGCTACCAGTGGGAGCAGCGCTTCGAGGTGCAGTTCCAGGTGGCGGACCTCCCGCCGGGGCGCGACCCCGCCGACGTCGGCCGCGACGATCCGGAAGCGCTCGTGGCCGCTGTCACCCGTGCCACGCCGTTTCTCGAATTCCGTATCGACCGACTGCTGGCCGCCTCGGATGTGTCGTCACTCGAAGGGCGCGCGCACGCGGCGGAGCGTGCCGCGATCCTCGTCGCCGAGCACCCGAACGACCTCGTGCGCGACCAGTACGTCATGAAGCTCGCGGGTGAGCTCGACATCGACCCCGACCGATTGCGCGAAACGGTGTCGCGCGCGCGTTCGCGTCCGCACGTCGAATCGACGCGCGCCGCCGCGGCACCGGCGCCGGTGGCGGCGCGGAACGTCGATCGGCGCGAGCTGGACGCGTTGCGTTGGGCAGTGCTCGCGCCCGAGTTGATGAGCGGACGGCTCGATGTCGAGTTGTTCGCCGATCCGGTCGCGCGCCGTGCGTTCGACGCGTTGACGTGCTGGCCGTGGCACGAGTGTCTGGAACAGGCGCCGCCGGAGGCAAGCGAGCTCCTGCAGCGGCTCGCCGTGGAGGATCCGGGCGATATCGCGGCCGCGTCCGACACCGTGACCCGCGTCGTCGTCAACGTCGTCGAGGCCGCGGCGCAACGTCTGCTCGCGGCGATGCTGCGCAGTGGTGACGAACGTTCGTCGGAGGTGAAGGCACTCCTCGACGCGCTGGTCCGCGAGCGCTCCGACGAGCAATGGCAATCGGCCGAAACGGTCGCCGAGCAGTTGGTAGGGTGGATCACCGATGGCGGAGATGACCGAGCCTGATGCACGCGACGCGGATCCGCCGGTGGATCCCGCGCCTGCAGCGGCCGACGACCCTGTAGCTGCTCCCGCGGCAACCGAAACCGGTCCGAGCGTGGGCATGATCGGTGTGCTCGAAGACGTGCGCGAGCGCGGCTTCATCACGACGGGTGAGATCTTCGCGGCCTTCCCCGATCTCGAGCCCGACACCGACGAGCTGCGTGACCTCTACGACATGTTCGAGACGCGCGGCATCAAGGTGCTGGACGAGATCGCCGAGGAACTCGAACGCGAAGACCAGCGGCGCGCCGGCAGCGTGCCCGCGGTGGCCGAAGCGGCACCGCGACGCGTCGAAACGCGCGAGCACCGGCCGTCCACGACGAGCCGACCGGGCGCGGCATCCGCGGCCCGCATCGAGACCGAAGCTGCGGATGACGAGAACACGATGCCGACCGGCCGTGCGCCGCGTGTCACGCACACCGAGGGCGGCAGCTTCGACCCGGTACGCATGTACTTGAAGGAGATCGGCAAGGTCCCGCTGCTGACCGCCGCGCAGGAAGTGACGCTGGCGAAGCGCATCGAGGCCGGCCTCCTCGCCACCTGGAAGCTCGAGGTGGACGCGGAAACGATCGCCGACAACCAGCGCGCGAGCCTGCAAGCGGTGCAGCGCGACGGCGAGCTCGCCCGCCGGCAACTCACCGAAGCGAACCTGCGACTCGTGGTGTCGATCGCGAAGCGCTACGTCGGCCGCGGCATGGCGTTGCTCGACCTCATCCAGGAGGGCAACCTCGGTCTCATCCGTGCCGTCGAGAAGTTCGACTACACCAAGGGCTTCAAGTTCTCGACGTACGCGACGTGGTGGATCCGCCAGGCGATCACTCGTGCCATCGCCGATCAGGCGCGCACCATCCGCATCCCGGTGCACATGGTCGAGACCATGAACAAGGTGCTGCGGATCCAGCGGCAGATGCTGCAGGAGCTCGGCCGCGAGCCGACGGTCGAAGAGATCGCGATCAAGGTCGATCTCACCCCGGACAAGGTGCGGGAGATCCAGCGCATCGCGCAGGAGCCGGTGTCACTCGAGACGCCGGTCGGCGAAGAGGACGACAGCCTGCTCGGCGACTTCGTCGAGGACCCGAACGTGATCGCGCCGGCAACGGCCGCGGCGCGGGCGCTGCTCACCGAAGCGATCGAGGAAGCGCTGCAGGAGTTGAACGACCGCGAACGAGCGGTGGTGCGTCTGCGCTTCGGCCTCGACGACGGTCAGATCCGCACGCTCGAGGAAGTCGGCAGGGAGTTCGGCGTCACGCGTGAGCGGATCCGGCAGATCGAGTCGAAGACGCTGGCGAAGCTGCGTCATCCGACCCGTTCGCAGCGACTCCGCGACTACCTCGAAGAGAGCTGACCCGCTCCACGGTCAGTTCGACGAGCGCTTGGGTCTTGTCGACCGCTCGCCCGAACGGCACCGCGTCGAGGCCCCGCCGGAGCTGCGCGTAGCGCTCGCGTCCCGCCTTCGCCCCGAAGTAGTAGCCGACGGCGAACGCGGTGCCGAGTGCGAGCTTGGTGCGTATGCGCATGGCCCAGTGTTACCGGACGCGTCCGCCGGTATGCGAAGAAGCGACTGATATCCTCGCTCGCTGCGCCCGGCCCGAATGCTGCCGAGGCGCACTTTCCGGGGTAGCTCAATCGGCAGAGCAAGCGGCTGTTAACCGCTAGGTTGAGAGTTCGAGCCTCTCCCCCGGAGCTTCCCGGCCGCGGCCGGGGGAAAGCCGCGATCGCCGGACTCGGCGTCAGCACTCCTTGTCCCGGGCCCGGAGACGAGGGATCCTTGCGCCCGCCCGCGCCGGGCCAGGGCCGACCCCTGGCGCCTGTCGCAGAAACGTCGGGAACTGTCGCAGTTTTGTCGCATCCGCGCCGGTGCTCGATGCCGAATGCTGGGTAACGGACGGCGCACGGTCTGGGAGGAATCGGTGCAAGCCCTGTTCGTCTTATTCGGGTTCGCCATCGTCGCGGGGATCGGAGCGCTGCTGCTGCGCAGCTTCGTGCTCACGGTCGCCTTCGCCGTCGCGCTCGCATTGATGGCGCTGCAGTGGTCCTCCGGGCACGAACACGCCCGGTCCACGGTCGCGATCGGCGTCGACGCCCAGAATGCGAAGACGACGAAGATCAACGCCGGCGGGGTCGACGCCACATTCCTCTCGCATCTCGCGGATTCGACGCTGCGCGGCGGGTCCCAGCGCTTCGACATCACGGCAACTGGCAATGATGTCACCGAGGCGACGTCATCGGTGCGCGCGGCGACGAATCGCATCCAGTCGTATGTCACCGGGCGCGTGCCTACGAGCAGCGTGGCGGAGACCAACGTGACCGACGCACAAGCGGCGCTCACCGCGGCCACTGGGCAGCGGGATGCCGCCGAAGCCGCGCTGGCCGAGTGGCGGGCCACGAAGGGGAACGGCGACCCGACCGCGTTGCGCAAGCAAGCCGAGTCGCGGCTGGAGGAGCTCGAGCAGCAGCAGCAATCGTCCGATCCCGCGACCGCGCAGGCAGCCGCGCAGGCGATCCCGGCCGTGCAGCAGCGCGTGTTCGACTACTCGTCGGCGGAGACCCGCCTCGGCGAGCTCACGGCGGCGCGTGACACCGCCGGGCGCGCGGTCGACGACGCGAGCCAGGCGTTGAAGGATGCCAGCGCGGCCGTCAAGGTCGCGGATGCGAATGGTCAGCTGATCCAGATCGGTCGGATCCGCGCGCAGTCGGTCGACAACGGCGCCGAGCTGCGGGCCGCGTTCCTCTTCGCGGTGATCACGTGTGCGCTCGCGTTCGGCCTGGTACTTCTCCTGCGCCGGCGTGCGGCGCGCGCCGAGTTGCAGTTCGCGGGCGCGGCCGCACCGGGGATGACGATCGCCCCGGTCCCGCGCGCGGCGCCCGAACTCGAG
Organism: uncultured Actinomycetes bacterium; assembly: GCA_963740835.1. Taxonomy (GTDB): domain Bacteria; phylum Actinomycetota; class Acidimicrobiia; order IMCC26256; family PALSA-610; genus CAVUFH01. The sequence goes on from CAVUFH010000002.1 coordinate 165,499, forward strand.
CCGCGGCGCGAACCCGAGCCGGAGCGGTTCGTGGCGGTCGCGACCGAACTCGAGCCCGAACCCGAGCGGGAACCCGAACGCGAGCCGGAACCGGAACCGGAACCGATCGCCGTCGAAGCCGCGCGCTCGCCGCTCGTGCTCCGCTCCGAACCCATCGGTGATCTCGAACCGATGGTGTTCACCCCCGAGCCGCAGATCGTCCCAAAGCCGTTCACGCGGCCGCCGGAACCGCAGCCGCAGCCGCAGCAGGAACTCGAACCGGAACCGCAGCCCCTCCCGGTGCCCGCGCCCGCCCCGCCTGCAGAACCGGAACCCGAGCCGTTCACCGTTCTCGTCTACCGGGCCCCGGGCGCGAAGGCCGACAAAGGCCCGGCACCGACGTTCGAACTGCGCGAGCTCGCGCCCGCGCCGTCCGGGCGCGGTGTCGATCTCGCAGAGGCCGAGCGCGCCGAAGGCACGGCGCGGCCCGAAACGATCGACCTCACCGACGCCGTCACCGATGGCGCCGATGAGGACGAAACCACCCGTCGTCCGGAGCAATAGGGGGACGGTCCGGTATTGACGTCGAAAGGATTCGTATGAAGCGCTGGTTGATCGGAGCCGCGATCGCGTTCGGCGCGCTCGCGCCCTTCGCGACACCCGCGTCGGCGCAGGAAGCGCCCGCGCACATTCGCGTTGCTCACTTCTCGCCGGACACGCCGGGCGTTGACGTGTACGTCGACGGCCAGCAGGCCGTCGGCAACATGGGATTCGAAACGGTGACGGACTACCTGTCCGTGCCGGCGGGGGAGCACCTGCTCGAGCTGCGGCCGAGCGGTGCCGCGGCAACCTCGACACCGGTGTGGTCGGGCAAGGCCACGCTCGAGAGCGGGAAGTTCTACACCGCCGCCGGGCTCGGGCCGAAGGCGCAACTCACCGCGCAGCTGTTCACCGATGACGTGGGCATGCCGGCCGCCGGCACCGCAAACGTGCGGTTCATCCACGCCGCCGTCGGCGCGCCCGCGGTCAGCGTCGCGTTCGGCGGCAGCCCGCTCGCGTTCTCGGGCGCTGAGTTCGCGAAGCCGACCCCCTACGAGTCCGTCGCACCCGGCAAGTACGACGTTTCACTGAAGGACGGCACCGGCGTTGCGCTCGTCGGTTCGCAGTTCATCGAGTTCAGCCCAGGCGTCAACTACACCGTCGTCGCCATCGGCGGTGAAGGGACCGCGTTGCGGCTCCTGCCGGTGGTCGACGCGCGGGCCGTCGCCGCCGCACCCACGGGTGCACTCGGCACCGGCGCCGGTGGCACGGCATCAAGGCCTCACACGGGCAACGACCTCCTCCCAGTCATCTTGGTCGTTCTCCTGGTGGGGGCAATCGTCGCGAGCGTCGCGGCGAGTCGCCGCCCGCGCGTCGACATGACGTGAGACTCGTCCGCCTCCTCGCGGCGATTGCCGCTCTGCTCCTCGCCGCAGTCTTTCTCTCCGGCTGCGGCGAGGAGCAAGCACGCGCGGACATGCCGCCGCGGCAAACCGCGAGGGTGTCGACGCCGCCGACGACTGCAGATCCGTGGAACGTCACGCCGACGCAACCCGTGTACCACCCGACGCCGGTCACGCTGCAAGCACCCGATCCTGCCCGCATCGACATTCCGGCGGTCGGGATCGTGAGCAACCTCGTTCCGCTCGGCTTCAACGCGGACGGTTCGATGCAGGTGCCGAAGCACTTCGCGCAAGCGGGTTGGTTCGCCGACGGTCCGAACCCGGGCGCGACCGGTCCCGCGGTGATCGCCGGTCACGTCGACAGCACTCGCGGGCCCGCCGTGTTCTACCGGCTCAAGGATCTCCAGCCCGGCAACGACGTCGTCGTGACCCGCATCGACGGGACGACTGCAACCTTCCGCGTCACCCGCGTGGAGACGTACGAGAAGCACGCGTTTCCGACCGCGTCGGTGTTCGGCCCCACACCCGATGCCGAGCTGCGCCTCGTCACGTGCGGTGGCGACTTCGACTGGTCGAAGCACAGCTACAAGTCGAACGTCGTCGTCTACGCGACCCTGGTCTGAACGGTCCGCCCTCGCGGTCGCCTGTCGACCAGACTGTCCCCGCGGGCCCGTAGCTCAGTGGTCAGAGCAGGGGACTCATAATCCCTCGGTCGATGGTTCGATCCCATCCGGGCCCACGTTCGCATGTGTTGTTCCGGTTGATGCTCGACATGTTGTTGTCGGTTGCCGTCGGGCGATGGCATGGCGGCTACGTTGCGCGGATGACGCGCTATGACGTCAGGCCGCTGAGCGAGGAGACGTGGAACGACTTCGCGGCGCTCGTCGATGAAGAGGTTGCGGCGCGGTACCGGCGCTTGTTGCATCGGTGGAACGACCGTGATGCCGCCGGGTTTGGCGCACTGTTCAGCGAGACGAGAAGCATCGTCGGCTTCGACGGAGCAGTATCGAGACGCCTGCGACGATCACCGAACACCTCGCGGCTGCAGCAAATGCCTGAAGTGAAGTCGCAACCGGTCAGACGCGGGGTGCGACCGGTCCGTCGGCGCCGGCCTTGGTGACGCGCACGCGCGCGGGCACGAAGGTGACGAAGAGCGCGGCCCCCGCGAGCACGAGCAAACCGACGCGCAGGTCGAACAGGCCCGAGAGCGCGCCGACGATCGCGGGCCCCGCGACCATGCCCAAGTAGCCGGCGGCGGTGATGCCGCCGATCGCCACGCTGGGGTGACGGGCGCCGACACTGACTTCGGCGAGGAGCAACGGCCACACCACCGTGATCCCGACGCTCGCCAGCGCGAGGCCGGCCGCGGCCGGCGCCGCGTTGCCAGAGAGCGCCTCGAGCCCGATGCCGATGGTCGCGACCGCGCCGCCGCAGCGCGACGCCTCGCGCGGCGCCCAACCCGCCGATCGCAGGGCCACCGGCCATGCGGGTCACGGTCGAGAGCGTCTGACCGATCATGTAGGCGCCGACACCGGCGAGGACGCCGACGCCAAGATCGGCGCGCAGGTACAGGACACCCCAAGTCGCGATGCCGCCCTCCACCATCGCGGCCGCCGCGAACACCGCGGCGAACGTGACGAGGCCTTCGTGTCGCAACGCGAGGAGTGATCGCAGCATCGACGGGTGCTCGGTCACGGGGGTCGATGCTTCGCGGAAGCGGAAGCTGGCCAGGCCGAGGAGCACCGCGACCACGGCGATCACTGTCCATGTCACCCTCCACGAGGCACCCGCGTGCAACGAGAGGCCGGTCATCGCGGCGCCGAGGACCGCGCCCGCGTTGAAGAGCCCGTGGAAGCGCACGAGGTGGCCCGGGCGCGCACCGAGCCGCGCGGCCGCGAGGATGTTGATGACGACGTCGACGAGGCCACCGCCGGCCGTCGCGAGCACGAACGCGATCGCGAACAGTGCGTAGCGGGGAGACGCGGCTTCGGCTCCGAGCAGTACCCCCCAGAGGACCAATGCCCGCGCGAGCGCGATACCTGCACCCCAGCGATCCGTCAGCACGCCGCCGGCGGCGTTGACTGCGGCAGCCGCAATGATGCCGACCGCGATCAGCGCGCCGAGCTCGGCGTCCGAGAGGTGGAACGTGCGCTCGACGTCGACGGCCGCGACCGCCCAGGCGCCCGCGAACGCGCCGAACCACACGAACGACGCCGCGGTCGGGAGCAGTGACCCCGCGGGCGCAGATCGACCCTCCACGCTGCGCACCTCCTTCGGCATCACCCCGATCTATCGGATCCGCGGTGTCGCGAGCGACCCGCCGGTAGAGAGCGGCGCCGACGGCGGGTTCGGGGGCTGGGCGGTAGCGGGCGGCGGCTACGCGGCGCGGGCTTCGGCGGCGTCGGCTACGGCGACGAGGTGCGCGACAACGTCGGGATAGATTGACCGGAGTCTGTGCCGGACGATGCGGCCGAGCAGGGTGTGCCTCCACGTCGCGGTCCAGCGGATGTGCGTCCCGTCGGCCGTGGGTGTGAGGGTCACCTCGGCGCGGTAGTCGTGCACCGGGATGCCGCGTTCGATCGTGTACACCAACCGCCGGCCGGGCTCGACCTCGAGGACGCGCTCGACCGTCGTGGTGCGGCCGTACCGAAAGAACCGAATCGCCCCGGCGCCATGCGGCGTATCGTCGCCCGCTTTTTCGTAGCCGCTCGCGTCCCATGGCCCCCATTGCGCGTACGTGCTCGCGTCCTCGAGGAGGCTCCACACCCGTTCGATCGGGGCGCGGGTGATGCCGTCCGCTTCCACCTGCAATTGCGCCATCGTCGTCTCCTCTCGTGTTCTCGTCTGCTCGCGTTTGCCCTGTACCATATGGTACATGTACCAGATGGTACAGTACGGAATCGATGGCCGAACTGCAAGCGCGGGATCGTCTGCTGGCCGCCGCGGTGCACCACGCGCTGGACGCGGGCATCGCCGATCTGAGCCTGCGTGAGCTCGCCGCCGCGATCGGGACCAGCCACCGCATGCTCCTGTACCACTTCGGATCGCGAGAGGGGCTGCTCGTGGCCGTCGCCAACGCAGTGGAGGACCGCGAGCGAGCGTCGGCGCTCGATGCCGGGACGACGGAGGCCGACGCGTGCCGGTTCTTCCGGCGCGTCACCGATCCGAAGCTCCGGCCGCAGGAGCGACTGTTCTTCGAGCTGTACTCGCACGCGCTGTTGGGTCGCCCCGGTACCGAGGAGTTCCTCGACCGTGTCGTGGAGTCGTGGGTTGGGCCGATCGCCGAGCGTCTGATCGACGAAGGGACAGATCCGCGGCGCGGCGAGCGGAAGCCCGGCTCCACGTCGCGGTCGTGCGCGGGCTCATCCTCGATCTCCTCGCCACCGGTGACCGCAAGGGCGTGACCGCTGCGTTCGACCGGTACCTCGATCTGATCGCCACCGACGACGATGTGGTGGCGAAGTCATGAACGCGATCGTTACGCTGCGCGCCTTTCCCGGGGGAGGGATCGATGCGCCGGCGGCTCGCGTTCGTCTTGCTCGTAGCACTGATCGCGACGAGTTGCCGGACGTTGATCGTCCCTGACCCGCCGGGTCCGCGCAGCACGGACGGATTCGTGTCGGCGTCGTGGTGGCGCAACCAGCAGCGCGGCTACTTGAACTACGCGTGGCAGTCCTTCTCGCCCGGCTCGTACACCAACATGATCAACAACGCGGAGTGGGCCCGCCGCACCCACACGCCGTTCGACACGGCTGGGATCACCCTCGCCGACGACGCGAGCTCGTTCCAGCGCATGGACGATTTCGTCGACACCGCGGACTTCGACCTCACGTACATGATGAACCTTTGGTACGGCTACCGCGACCTCCTCCCGGCCGACGTGCGCGCCGCGATGGAACAGCACATGCGGTCGTTCAAGTACTGGTTCACGGACCCGCAACCGGCCGGCACCATCGACCAGCGCTACTACTGGTCCGAGAACCACCGCCTGCTGTTCCATGCCGACGAGTACCTCGCCGGCCAGGCGTTCCCGAACGACGTGTTCAGTAGCGACGGGAACACCGGTGCTTGGCACAAGACGCGCGCCCGCGGTCTCATCGATGAATGGCTCACCGAGAAGGCGCGCTTCGGCTTCACGGAGTGGCACTCGGACGTCTACTACCAGAAGACCGCCGATGCGCTGCTCACGATCATCGAGTGGGTCGACGACCCGGTGCTCGTTCGGCGCGCGTCGTCGATCCTCGACATGCTCTTCTTCGATATCGCGCTCAACATCCAGCGCGGCAACTTCGGGGCGACGCACGGCCGGTCTTACATGAAGGACAAGAGCGTTGCCACCGATCAAGACACGTTCAACATGGCGAAGCTGCTGTTCGACGACACCTCGCTCCCGTACACGTCCCGCGACGACGTGGGCGCGACGCTTCTCGCCCGTGCGCAGCACTACCGCCTGCCGGCGGTAATCCTGCGGGTCGCGCAGTCGCGGCGCACCACCATCGACCAGGAGCACATGGGTGTTCCGCTGGACCCGTCGCTCCCGGTCGACCCGAAGGCGACCGGTGTCGCCGGCTACTCGTTCCGCGACCCCGGGAATGTCGCGTTCTGGTGGGAGAAGGGTGCACAAACCGCGTGGCAGACGGTGCCGCTGACGCTCGACACCCTCGACCAGTACGGCCTCTGGGAATCGGACTTCTTCAAACCGTTCGAACCCATCGCCGACCTCACGGGCGGCAACCGAACCGTTGCCCAGACGCTCGCGCAGCAACTCGACCCGATGCTCGGGTTCGCGCTGCTGACGGCCGTCGACACGTACACGTACCGCAGTGACTCGGTGCTGCTGTCGACCGCGCAGTCGTACCGACCCGGGAACGCGAGCGAACAGCACCACATCTCGCAGGCCACACTCGACGAGAGCGCGATCGTGTTCACGACGCACCCGAAGAACGAGCCGCAATCGGGCACGCAGTGGCCGGACGACGACGGCTACTGGACCGGGAACGGAAGCCTGCCGCGCGCCGCGCAGCACGGCGCGCTCTCGATGAGCCTGTACACGCCGGCGTTCGCGAATCCGGCGCCGCCGCTCGACTCGTTCGACTACCTGCCGTACACGCATGCGTACTTCCCGCAGGAGAAATTCGACGAAGTGGTGCAGGCCGGCGGCTGGACCTTCGGCCGGAAGGGCACCGGCTACGTCGCGCTGTTTTCCTGGCGACCGGCGCACTGGCGCACGTACAGCGATCCCGGCATCTTCACTCACGGACTGCGGGAGTCGTTCGATCTCGTCGCCGACGGCGGTCCCGACAATGTCTGGCTGACGCAGGTCGGCGACGCCACGCAGTTCCACGACTTCGCTGGGTTCCGCGCGGCGGTACTCGCCCACGCCCCGCAGGTGACACCGCGCCCGGCGAACGGAAGGCTTCCGGGCGGCTTCGACGTGACGTACCAGTCGCCGACCGAGGGTGCAGTCGGATTCGGGACGACGGGACCGCTCACGGTCAAGGGTGCCGAGGTCGCGCTCGATCACGGCAAGCGCTACGACAACCCGTGGGCGATCGCGAACTTTGGTGCGCCGTCGCTCACGATCGAGGACACCGACGGCACACTGATGCTCGACTTCGTACGCGGCACGCGGGTCGCGACAGTCACCGACCATCGGCCCGGGCATCACGAGGGGCGCTGACGCCCAGAGGAAGCTCGGCGGCGAATTACCGCGGCGACCCGTCTGCCGGGTCCGTAACCTGCTCGATTCGTGGGTGTCATTGAGGTCAGTGACCTCGAGTACGCGCCGGCCGGCGGTGGGGTGTTGTTCGACAAGGTCTCGTTCCGCGTCGGCAACGGTGAGCACGTCGCGCTGATCGGAGCCAACGGGAGCGGTAAGAGCACGCTGTTGCGCATCCTCGCCGGAGAGGACCGCGCCGGGCGCGGTGTCGTCCGCATCGAGGGCGGCCTGCGCTTCATGCGCCAGCTGATGGGATCGACGATCGACGACGGCACCGTGCGCGAACTGCTCTTGTCACTGTCGCCGCCGGCGGTACGGCGCGCAGCTGAAGAGCTCGAAGACGCGGCGCAGGTCGCCCAGGCCGAGCCGAGTGAACGCGCGGGCATGCGGCTCGCGCGGGCCCACGCGACATGGGGCGAGGCCGGCGGCTACGGCGAGGAGGTCCTCTGGGACGTCTGCACGACCGCCGCCCTCGGCCGCCCGTTCGATGCAGTCGGCAATCGGTTGTGCTCGACCCTCTCGGGCGGGGAGCAGAAGCGCCTCGCACTCGAGGTGCTGTTCCGCGGCGATGCCGACGTGCTCCTGCTCGACGAGCCCGACAACTTTCTCGACATGCCCACGAAGGAGTGGCTCGAACGGGAGCTCGATCAGTGCCCGAAGACCGTGCTGTTCGTGAGCCACGACCGCGAACTGCTCGCTCGGGCTGCGAGCAAGATCGTCACGCTCGAAGCGCTCGGCGCGTGGACGCATCCGGACTCGTTCCCGAGCTATCACGCGGCTCGCGACGCGCGGCTCGCGCGTCTCGACGAAGACCGGCGCCGCTACAACGAGGAGCGGTTGCGGCTCGAGGAGTCGCTCCGCGAGTTCCGGCGCCGCGCGCAGATGGGCTCGGACAAGTTCGCGTCGCGCGTGCGAGCGACGAAGAGCAAGATCGAGCGGTTCGAACGCGAGGCGCCACCGGCGGCGGCGAGCGCACAGCAGATCTCGATGCGGCTCACTGGTGATCGGACCGGCAAGCGCGCGGTCGTCGTCGAGCGACTCGAGCTCGCAGGACTCACGGATCCGTTCGACACGGAAGTCCTGTACGGCGAACGCATCGGCGTGATCGGACCCAACGGCACGGGCAAGAGCCACTTCCTCCAGCTGCTCGCGGGGCTCCCGATCGAGCACCTTGGTGAAGTGCGGTTGGGCGCGCGCGTCGTGCCCGGCTACTTCTCGCAGGTCCACGAAGAGGGCGAAGCCGACGCGGGCACCCTGCTCGAACGGCTGCAGGACAAGGGTCGCTCGCGCGGCGAGGCAATGGCCGCGCTCCGGCGTTATGAGCTTCAGGACGGGTGGAACCGTCCGTTCGGCACCCTTTCCGGTGGCCAGCAGGCTCGCTTTCAGATCCTGATGCTCGAACTGTCGGGCGCAACCCTCCTGCTGCTCGACGAACCGACCGACAACCTCGACCTTGCATCGGCCGAGGCGCTGGAAGCCGCACTCGCCCAATTCGCGGGCACGGTGCTCGTCGTCACCCACGACCGCTGGCTCATGCGCAGCTGCGACCGCTTCCTGCTCTTCGGTCGCGACTGTTCCGTGCGAGAGTCCATCGAGGCGCGCTACGGCTGACCGACCGCGGCCGTCGGGCGCCACGCGTGGTTCCGTACACTCCTCGGTCTTGGAACGCACCCGCCTCGTCGTCTCGCCCGTCACCGGTTCGGTGATCAGCGGCCCGCAGCAACCTGCGACCTCGACGCCGGCGCGACCGCCGCGATCGGCGCGCCGCACGAGCACGATCGACACGACGCGGCCCGACGGAGTGCTCGGCCGGTCCGTGATCGAGGGAATCGCGCGTGACCTGGTCACTTCGGCCGCGGGAGAAATACACGTCGCGGCCGCGGCGCGCGTGCGCCTCGTCGCGGACGGCACCGACCGGTCGTTGCTCGAGATCGACACCGACCCCGACGTGGACGCGCTCGCACCGTTGCGTGGCGCACTCGTCGGACCCGGGTTCCGGGCCAAGGTCGACGCGCTCGTTCCGTACTCCGAGCACGGTGCCGCGCCGTTGCTCATGCTCCTCGACGACGTTCCCGGCGCTGTGCTGGTGTCGGGCTACGCGCAGCTGTACCAGGGCGCGTTCCCGACCCGGCCCGTGCCCGACCAGTTCCTCGACGCGCAGGTCGATCTCTGCGCGGGCTGGGCCCGCGACGCCTCGATGATGCAGATGATCCGGGCCACTGGGCAGAACCCGACGCCGCTCGGACCGGTCGCACCGGAACTTCTCGACCCCGAGGACCCGGAGGCCTGGCACGCCCGCCCCCAGTTGGCGCCGCATTCGATGCGCCGCGCCCGCCGCCTGGACGTCATCGCGCCGACGCACGGGGAAGAGCTCTACCGCATCGACGCGCATTTCCGCGATTCGCACATGAACGGCGACGGGGAAGAGACCGTCGTGCACGAGTACGGCGTCACCGCGACCGTGGACCCCGCGGCGCGCACCGTGCTCACCATCGCCGCCCGCGCGCACGTGCTGCCCTGGCAGGAGTGTCCACAAGCGCTCGCGAGTGCGGGCCGCCTCGTCGGGCAACCCGTTGCCGGTCTGCGACGCGTCGTGCGGCGCGAGTTCACGGGAACCTCGACGTGCACGCACCTCAATGACGTGTTGCGGCTCCTGGCCGACGTCGAAGTTCTCGGGACCGAGCTCGCCTGAGCGGGCGTGGTGCCGCTTCACGCGCGTCACTTCACGGGACGCCGGCTTCGCGCTGCTGCGCGCGTACGTGCGCCGCAATCAACTGCGTTTGCACGACACGGCGCAGCGCATCATCCTCGGGTCGTTTCGTCTGAACCAGCTGACCGGGGTTCCGCCGCGAGCCTGAACGGCGTTCGGGATCCAGTTGCATGATCCTCGTCGGACTATCGGCCGGAGGACAATTGATGACAGACGGCCTCGCGACGCTCGGCGGGCGGGTTCAGCTCTTCGTGCTCTTGGCGATCTTGACGGGGATCGTGCTGCGACGGTCCCCGAGAGACGACCCCAACGATGGCGAGTGAGAGCGACGCCGGACTGCAATCCCTCGACGTCAGGTGGCGTGTACCTTCGGCGGCCGAGTCGCTCGAGTGTGTGGCTCGATTCGGGCTCGCGGGAGGCAGACGATGAGCACAGAGTTCGGCGGGACGATCGGCGAGACCTACGCGGACTCGCAGGCGTGGTGGCCGCCGCTCCCGAAGGCGCCGGAAGGTGCGCCGAACATCGTCATCGTGCTCCTCGACGACGTGGGCTATGCGCAGTTCGGCTGCTACGGCTCCGACATCGCCACGCCGTGCTTCGACGAGCTCGCACAGCACGGGCGCCGCTACGCGAACTTCCACACGACTGCGCTCTGTTCCCCGACGCGCGCATGTTTGTTGACCGGCCGCAACCATCATTCGAACGGCATGGCGCGCGTGACCGAGCTCGCGGCCGGCTTCCCCGGTTACAACGCGACGATCCCAAAGGAGAATGGGTTCCTCTCGGAGATCCTCGTGCGCAGCGGCTACGCCACGTACGCAGTCGGGAAGTGGCACCTCACGCCCGGCGCGCAGACGACGATGGGCAGTCCTCGTGAACGCTGGCCGCTCGGCCGCGGCTTCGAGCGCTACTACGGATTCATGGGCGGGGAGACTGATCAATTCCACCCCGACCTCGTCTACGACAATCACCCGGTCGCGCCGCCGCGTACTCCGGAGGAGGGCTACCACCTCACCGAGGACCTGACCGACAAGGCCATTCTGTTCCTCAAGGACCTGCGCGCGACAGCACCCGAGAAGCCCTTCTTCCTCTGGTTCACGCCGGGCGCGTGTCACGCGCCGCACCAGGCGCCGCGGGAGTACATCGACCGCTACCGCGGGCAGTTCGACATGGGGTGGGACCGTTGGCGCGACGCGGTGTTCGCGCGGCAGCTCGAGTCCGGGCTGCTGCGGCCGGGGACGCAGCTCTCTGAGCGACCGTCGTGGGTGCCGCCATGGGACTCGCTGACGGCCGAGGAGCAGCGCGTCGCCGCCCGCATGATGGAAGTGTTCGCAGGCTTCCTCACGCACACCGACGCGGAGGTCGCCCGCCTCGTCGACTTCATCGCCGAGCTGGGCGAGCTCGACGACACGGTTGTGCTCGTGATGAGCGACAACGGGGCGTCGGCCGAAGGTGGCGCGCGGGGCTCCTTCAACGAGCAGTACTTCTTCAACCTCGTGCCCGAGAGCCTCCAGGAGAACCTGCGCCGCATCGACGACCTCGGTGGTCCACTGGCCAACAACCACTATCCCTGGGGCTGGGCGTGGGCGGGGAACACGCCGCTCAAGCGGTTCAAGCGCGATACGCACGAGGGTGGCGTGGCCGATCCGCTGATCGTGCACTGGCCGAACGGGATCGGTACCGACGGTGCGACGCGTGATCACTACGTGCACGCGATCGACGTGATGCCGACGCTGCTCGACCTCATCGGCATCGACCCGCCCGACATCATCGCGGGTGTGCAGCAGAGCGCGATCGAAGGTGTGAGCTTCGCGCCCACGCTCACCAACGCATCGGCATCCAGCGCGCACGTCACCCAGTACTACGAGATGCTCGGATCCCGCGCGCTGTATCAAGACGGTTGGAAGGCAGTGGCGTTCCACACGCCGCCGTTCATCAACTACGACGGCACCGACACGCGCAAGCCGTTCGTCGATGACAAGTGGGAGCTGTACCACGTCGCGGAGGACTTCGCCGAGGTCCACGACCTCGCGGCTGAACTGCCCGAGAAGTTGACCGAGCTGCAGCAGCTGTGGTGGCAGGAAGCGGCGAAGTACCAGGTGCTGCCGCTGAACAACGAGCCCGGTCGCTTCGGTGACGCACGCTACCGCCGCGATCACTACGAGCTGTACGGCGGGATCGGGCCGCTCCCCGAAGCGATCGCGCCCAACCTCCGCAACCGTTCCTTCACGATCGCGGCCGCGCTCGACATCCCGCCGACGGGGGAGACGGACGGTGTGATCGTCGCGCACGGCTCCCACGCGGGCGGCTACGTCGCGTACCTCCGCGATCGACGGCTTCACTATGCGTACAACTTCGTCGGTACCGAGATCACCACGATCTCGGCCACCGCGGTATTGCCCGTGGGTCCCGTCGTCGCGCGCATCGTGTTCACCCGCGCCGAAGGCGATCGCGGCGGCCGCGTCGAGCTGTTCTACGACGATGCGCCGGTCGGCATCGGACGCGTCGAGCGCACCACACTGCTCACGTACGGCACGCCCGGCTTCGCGGTCGGGTATCAGCCCGTGAGCCCCATCGTTGCCGAGCTGTCGGGGCGAGCGGAAATACCGCACGACGTCCTCGGCCACGTCGTCATCGACACGCGCGGTCGCGACCCGATCCGGGATCCCGAAGCGCGCGCCGACCTCGCCACGCAGTAGCGCATCGAGCTCCCGGCATGCCGACCGACTGACCCGGTCGGCACACTGCAAGGTTGGTCGGGCGCGCTCGGGGGCACACTGACACCATGGCGTCGTACTCACTGAACAAACGCGCCGTGAGTCGTGCGAGAGAGCTCATCGACGCGCACCAGTACGTGCTCGACAGCGTCTGGGCCGACGTGCAGCCCAAGGCCGAGGACGAGAACGCGTTCCTCGATTCCCACAGCTGGGAGGAGTACGCCGAGTGGCACCTCGGGCTCACCGACGGCGCCAAGGACGAGACCAAGGCGCGGTACGCGTTCGTCTACGGAGATCTTCGGCGGGTCCACCGGATGGGCCTCATCGCCTGCCAGTACCGCGCCGCCGAGTGGCGGCACAAGGACATCGAGCTCGCCGCGCACGACCTGCTGCAGCAGCTCGACAAGACGCGGGCCTGACCCCGACCGCCTCACTCCGGCGCGCCGCCGCGCCGCGGTAACAGCGACGCGACGTACGCAAGCTTCTCCGGATTGCCGATGGCGAAGAGCGTATGGATACGACCGGCTCGTTCGGTCATCGCGATCACGAAGCGCAGCTCGCCGCGCTCGAAGACGACCGCGCCCGGGGCGTCGTTGACCGACATCGTCACCATCTCGATCGACTCGCTCGCGCACAGCGCGACGAGGAAGCGACCGATGCGCTCGCGCCCGGTGACGATCTGACGCGAAGCTCCCGCGACGAACCCGCCCGCGTCGGACCAACCGCTCACGTTCGGATCGAGGACCTCCAGCAGCGCCTCGAGGTCGCCGTTCATGCACGCCGCGACGAAGCGGTCGGTGACGCGCTGGTGCGCCGCGGCGTCGACGTCGAACCGGGGTGGCTCGCCCTCTTCGGCGATGCGCCGCCGAGCGCGGCTCGCGAGCTGGCGGCACGCGGCGGGGGAGCGACCGACGATCGCACCGACCGCGCCGAACGACATCTGGAACACGTCGTGCAAGACGAACGCGGCCCGCTCGGCCGGCGACAGTCGCTCGAGCACGACGAGGACCGCCATGCGCACACTGTCGTCGAGCGTGACCCGATCCGCGGGATCCACGCCGATCGCAACCGGTTCGATGATCGGCTCGGGCAGCCACGGACCGACATAGGACTCTCGTCGCACCCTCGCCGAGCGCAGCTGATCGAGGCAGCGGCGGGTCGTGACCGTGACGAGCCAGCCGCGGACGTCCTCGATCGCGTCGACGTCGGCGACGAGCAGCCGCGCGAACGCGTCCTGCACCATGTCCTCGGCCTCGGTCACCGAACCGAGCATTCGGTACCCGATGTCGAGGAGGTAGCGACGGTCGTCGCGCCACGCGCGCGCGACGCGCGGATCGTCGGACGGCGGCGGGAGGTGCGGCGTGCGTTCCATCTGCGGCTCCGGAGTGGGATGCTCCTAGGACGAGACAGCTGGCTGGAGTGTGACAATCGGCGACGCGAGCGCGTCGAGGGCGGTGCCGTCGAGTACGAGGTCGCCGGCGGCCAGGTTTTCCTCGAGGTGCGCGACCGACGAAGTGCCCGGGATCAGCAGGATGCTCGCCGACCACGCGCCGGAGCACCCCGATCGCGGCGTCGCGGTCCCCGGTGCGGGCCGAACTCGCCCGGCCCGGGAAGCTGCATCACGCCGAAGCCGATGCGGGCGACCGGCCGGTGCGCGAGCCGGACGCGAGCCGGATCGACCATGCGGTCGACGGTATCCGTTCCAAACGGAACGGCCGCTCCGATTACACTCAGAGAACCGGAATGCCCCTTCCACTTACCTGACGCCCTGCCCGCCGCTGCGAACTCCAGGAACCGCGATGTCCCCGACTGATGCCGTCGTGTCCGCGCCGGCCGAACCTCAGCTGTACGACCGGCGCTGGTGGGCACTGGCGGTGTTGTGCCTCAGCCTGCTGATCGTCTTCGTCGGGAACTCGAGTCTCAACGTCGCGATCCCGACGTTGTCCCGCGACCTCCACGCCACCGAGTCCCAGCTGCAATGGGTCGTCGCGATCTATTCGCTCGTGTTCGCGGGCCTGCTGTTCACGACGGGGGCGATCGGAGACCGCTTCGGCCGCAAGGGCGCACTCCAATCCGGGCTCGTCCTGTTCCTCTTCGGCGCGATCCTGGCGACCGAATCGACGGAGATGTGGCAGCTGATCGGCAGCCGCGCGGTGATGGGCGCGGCCGGCGCGCTGATCATGCCGTCGACGTTGTCGATCATCATCAACATCTTCCCGCCGCACGAGCGGCCCAAAGCCATCGCGATCTGGGCGAGCATCACCGGTGCCGCGGGCGCGCTGGGACCGGTCGCGAGTGGCTACCTGCTCGGCCATTTCTGGTACGGGTCGGTCTTCCTGATCAACGTGCCGATCATCATCGTCGCACTCGTGGCCGGGAAGTTCTTCGTGCCCAAGTCGCGCGATCCCGAGGAAGCGAGCCTCGATCCGATCGGCGCGTTCCTGTCGATCGTCGGCATCGTCGCGCTCGTCTACGGGTTGATCGAAGCACCCGACAAGGGGTGGGCGAGCGCCGCCACCTTGATCGCGCTCGCAGTCGCGGTGGTAGTCCTCGCGCTGTTCGTGGCGTGGGAGCTGCACACCGACGAGCCCATGCTCGACATGCACTTCTTCCGCAACCCCGCGTTCAGCACGGGAACGGGCGGGATGATCCTGGTGTTCGTGTCCATGTACGGCGTGATGTTCCTCATCTCGCAGTACTTCCAGCTCGTGCTCGGCTATACCCCACTCACGGCCGCGCTCCGCCTGTTGCCGATCGCGCTCATCATGCTCGTCGTCGCGCCGTTCACGCCGCGGCTCAGCGCCCGTTTCGGTGCCCACCGCACGGTGTCGTTCGGGATGCTGAGCATCGCCGGCGGCCTCGCCCTCTTCACCCTGCTGACGCCGCACACGTCGTACGCGTACGTCGTGGTCTGCGTTGTCCCGCTCACCGCCGGTATCGCGCTGTCGATGTCGCCGATGACCGCGTCGATCATGATGGCGGTGCCCGCGCGCCGGGCCGGTGCCGGTTCGGCGATGAACGACGCGACGCGCGAGCTCGGCGCGGCGCTCGGCATCGCGGTGCTCGGCAGCGTCGCCGCGTCGAAGTACGCGAGCAAGATCGCGCCGTTCCTGCGCGGGCTCAGCCCCGCCGACAAGTCCGCGGCGACCACGTCGATCGCCGGCGCGCATCGTGTGGCCGCGACCTTGCCGAGGCCGGCCCAGAACGTGTTGACCGCGGCGGCCGACCACGCGTTCGTCGGCGGCATCCATCTCGCGGTCACGGTCGGTGCGATCCTCGCGCTCATCAGTGCCGGGATCGTCTATCGGTACCTGCCGCATTCGATGGTGGCCGAAGGCGCGATGCGCGGGCCGGTCGAATCGGTCGAGGACGCGGCCGAGCTCGGGATCGCCGGCGTACCGCCTCTGTTCGCCGACAACCTCGACGACGCCGAACGCTCGGCCTGAGCGCGTGCGATCGCGCGCCGGCGTGAGCAACTCCGGCTAGAACTGCAGCATGGGTCAGGGAGACAGCGAGCTCGCACCCGAGGATCTCGACGACGAGCGCGATCGCGACGAGCTCCGCGATCGCTACTACGGCCTGCTGCAGGAGCTGCGTGTCGTCCTGCCAGGTGTGCAGGTGCTCGTCGCGTTCCTGCTCACCGTGCCGTTCGCCCAAGGCTTCGGCCAGCTCGACAACCTCGGCCGCGGCCTGTTCGGCGCCGCATTGCTCTTCACGATCCTCTCCGCGATCGCCTTCATCTCGCCGACCGCGATGCACCGGTTCGGGCACCGGACCGCGCGCGGTCAACGTCTGCGCGTGAGCATCGTCATGACTCGCGTGGGCTTGCTGTGCCTCGGCATCGGGATGGCCCTTGCACTGCTCGTCGTGTCCCGTTACCTCTTCGCGCCGGCCGTGACGGTGTTGATCGTCGGCGTCACCGTGGCGGCGATGATGACGTTCTGGATCATCGTGCCGCGAATCCTCCGCGGCGACGACGAGAGTGATCGGAGCCGTCGTGGGGCATGAAGAAGGAGCCGCGACGAGGAGGGCCTTCTGTGAGCGACACCGAGCTGGTGCACGTCGAGCTGATCGCCGAGCGACCTCGACGGCACCGCGGCCGGCGCGGGCTGCTGGTGTTGCTGCTGGTTGTCGCGCTCGCGTTGACGGTCGCGATTCGGCGTCGTTCCTAGCTGCCGGTCAACCGGCCACCGGTCGAGATCTCGGCCCAGATGCACTTGCCCTCGGGGGTCGGCGTCACGCCCCAGTCCGCGGCAAGCGTGTCGACGATTCGCAACCCGCGTGACGCGGGTGTGGGGCGACCGACGTCCGCGCGGTGATCATGCACGGCCACGTGCAGCCCCGATTCGGTGCCGCGCACCTCGAGGCGCACCGGTGGTGCACCGTGCAGGATCGCGTTGGTGACGAGTTCCGACGCGACGACCTGCGCCGCGAAGAGCGCGTCGCCGAGATCGGCGAACTCGGACTCGAGGACGGCTCGCGCCCGTTGCGGCGCGTGGACATCCGGGGACAACTCGATGTCGAGCTCTCGTTCGAACGCCACACGGATTTGTTCCGCCGGTGCGGGCTGCGTGAAACGGATCGTGTTTCTCGGCTATACCCGGCTGCGAGTGGTCTCCTCCGGATCCGCCGGCGGGATCTGGAGCCGGGACTCCACGACCGCACTCGCCACTTCGCGGAGGGGACGGCGCTCGTTGCGTGCGTAGCGGCGCAGGCGGGCGAAGGCGTCGTCGATCGTGACGCTGTTCGCGTTCGCGAGCATTCCCTTGGCCTGCTCGATGACGATCCGGCTCGCGAGCGCCTCCTGCAACTGCTCTCGGGTGCGCTCGGCCTGCTCGAGTTGCGACGCGTTGACGACGTAGCCGACGGCCATGTCGGCGAGGACGCGTGCCACCCGCACTTCGCCATCGGACCACTGGCGCGCCCGTTCGTCGTAGATGTTCAGGCTCCCCAGGCGGCGGTCTTCGGACACGAGTGGGATGGCGACGACCGAGCGGAAGGGCGCGGACCGCAAGGTCGGGAGCAGCTCCGGCCAGCGGACCTCTTGGTCGAGGTCGGCGGACAGGACGACATCACCCTGCTGCGACGCGTCGATGCACGGTCCTTCTTGCAGGTGCTCTTGCTGCCTCTCGGCGGGGATGAGCGCGTCGGAGGACGCGGTGACGAATCGGAGCTGGTTCTCCTCGTCGAGGATCGACACACCCGCTCCCGTCACGTCCAGCACGGCTGTGACGTTCTCGGTGAGCTGCGCGAGCACGTCGCCGATCGAATACCTCCCCGACAGCGTGCGCGCGAAGTCGGACAGCACTTGCAGGAGCAACTCTGGATTCGCCACTGGTCGCTTGCCGATCGGTCCGGGAAGGAGCCGATGGCCTCATTGAGCAGTTGGACGCACTCATCGCCACTGCGCACGCGACCCTCGGTTGGGAGGTCGGCAGGCGCGCCGCTCTCCACGTAAACGCGAGGTTCTGGGCGTTCGGGACGATGGTATCCCACGGGCGCGAGCGGTATGTTGAGGGAGCCTCCCGGACCCTGAGTGCGCGCCGAAAGCCGCGCACGCGGAAGCCGCGCACGCGGAACACATCAGCGAGGCTGGCAATGGTGCGTTCGTACGAGCAGACGAGTGACCCCGACGGGCGCCGCCGCGATCGTCCCCGCCCGGATCGTTCGCGGGTCGAGATCGAGCCGGTGCACTGGGACGGTCAGGGCCGGTTGGCGCTCATCGGCGAGATCGACATCGCCAACGTGGCGGATGCCGAAGCGGCGCTGTCGCCAATCGCCGCGTCCGGCACGCCGCTCGTGCTGGACCTCGTCGGGCTGACCTACTGCGACTCCCAGGGCGTTGCGATGTTGTTCCGCCTGGCCCGCCAGGCACGCGACAGCGGCGGCGCGCTCACGGTTGCGAATCCGCAGGGCATCGTGTCCCGCGTCTTCGAGATCACGCGCCTCGACGAAGCCGTCGACGTCATCATCGACCTCTGAGTCCGGCCCGACCCTTGGTCTGATCGCTCCCGTCTCGTTGACTCGACGCGACTTGCTGTTCACCCGGCGGTGGTCACATCGCGGTGCTTCACCGATGTCAACGAAAGGGTCGATGCATGAGCAGGTTCCGAAACGCGGGTCCGCAAGCCGCGAACGTGGTCGGCATCACCAACCAGACCGAACTGTTCCACACGATGAGCCGCGCGCTCGGTCTCGAGGAACGGACACGGAAGACCGCTACCCGGACGAGGGTGGGACCGGTGTTGGCACCGGTCCCACCCTCGAAATGGTCCGGTGATGCGCGCGTGCGCTCGCAACGGTTGCTAGCTGGCGAGCCGTTCGCGCGCGGCTCGCTCCACGAAAATCGGGACGAACGTTTGGATGCGCGAATCGGCGCGGCGGCGTTCGAACTCGTCGCGAACGGCTGCTTCGACCGTGTCGCGCGGTTGACGGAGCGTTGCCGTGAGTCGATCGGTGGTCACGCGGACGATCGAGTCGTCGTCGCTCGTGCTGACCGGTTGCTCTTCCGACATCGCTGCGCCCCTGGCCATTCCCTGCGGAGCCGTCCGCTCATCGGATCGGCTGCGAAGGTGCTCGTTGTAGGCGCGCCGGGGTGTCGCGGACAAGCCCCGAACCCGGAATCGGTGATTTCTTCACGGCCCCGAAACGCGCGCCGGGGGCGTGCAGTCAGGCCGCCTGCTCGGTGATCGCCGCGACCTCGGCCGGCGAGAGATCGAGCGCCGCAGCATCGAGGTTGGCTTCGAGGTGGTCGACCGAGCCCGTGCCCGGGATCGGGAGGATCGCGGACGAGCGGGCCATCAGCCACGCGAGCACGACCTGGCGGGGCGCGGCGTCGTGCGCGGCCGCGATCTGCTGCACAGCCGGGTTGCGGTCCAGGTCGAGGATCGGCGCCCACGGCAGGAACGTGATCTGCTCCTGCTCGCACAGGTCGATCATCGACTCCGAGCTCCGGTCGCTCGCGTTGTAGCGGTTCTGCACCGAGACGATCGCGGTGACGGCCTGGGCGGCGCGCAGCTGCGACTCGTCGACGTTGCAGATCCCGATGTGGCGGATCTTCCCCTGGGCCTTGAGCTCGACGAGCGTGCCGAGTGACTCTTCGAGCGGCACCTTCGGGTCGGGACGGTGGAACTGGTAGAGCGGGATCTGCTCGAGCCCGAGCCGCTGGAGGCTGCCGTCACACGCGGCGCGCAGGTGATCGGGGCGCCCGTTCGGTGTCCACCGGTTCGGCCCCGGTCGCTCGAGCCCGCCTTTCGTCGCGATCACAACGTCCTCGGGGTACGGCGCGAGGGCCTCGGCGATGAGCGTCTCACTGACATCCGGACCGTACGAGTCGGCGGTGTCGATGAAGTTGACGCCCCGCTCGATCGCGCGGCGCAGCACCGACTTGGCCGCATCGCGGTCGGGTGGCTGGCCCCAGATCCCCTTGCCGGTGATGCGCATCGCGCCGTAGCCGAGCCGGTTGACGGTGAGGTCGCCGCCGACGTCGATCGTACCGGCCGCGCCGGCAGTGGTCTCAGTCATTCGAGTTCTCCTTCCTGCGGAGCGCGGCGGCGAGGCTCACGCGGTCGAAGCCGCCTTCGTGCAGCACGCCATTGACGAAGAACGCTGGTGTACCGGGGACACCGCTCGCCGTGCCGGAGCGTATGTCGGTTTCGATGCGGCGCGCGACGGCGTCCGACGTGACGTCGGTGGCGAACTGCGCGAGGTCGAGCCCGAGCGCGGTGGCGTGGTCGCGGAGGTCTTCCGGAGCGAGTTCCTGCCGGTGCTCGAACAGGCGGTCGTGCATCGCCCAGAACCGCTCCTGGCGGTCGGCCGCCTCCGCCGCGGCAGCCGCGCCGAACGCGTACCGGTGCGACTGCGTCAGCGGGAATTCGCGGAACACGAACGCGAGTTCGTCGCCGAAGTCATCCTGGATCCGTGTCACGTGCCAATACGCCTCACCGCAGTACGGGCACTGGAAGTCTCCGTACTCGACGAGCTGCAGCGGCGCGCCGGCCGGTCCGCTCACGTGGTCGGAAATGGAGACTCGTATCTCGAGGAGATGCGTCACACGCTGGGTTGTTCCCAACCCGCGTGCGGCGCACACGTTCGCCTACTGGTCGATGCCGATCCAGCCGACCGCGTCGTTGATGCGCGCCCGCAGGTCGCGGTCGGCGAGGTGGGGCAGCACGTCGAGCGCGCCGAGGTTGTCTTGGACCTGCTCGACGCGGCTCGCACCGGTGATCACGGTCGACACGTGCGGATTGCGCGCGCACCACACGATTGCGAGTTGCGCGGTGGTGCAGCCGAGCTCGTCGGCGATGCCGGCGAGCGCCTTCACCTTCTGGTTCCGTGCGTCGTCGGTGAGCGAGTCACGGAGCCACTCGTAGCCCGGGAGCATGGCGCGGCTGTCGTCGGGCGGGCCGTCGACGTACTTGCCCGACCACAATCCGGACGCGAGCGGGCTCCACGTCGTGAGCCCGATGCCCCAGTCCTCGTAGAGCCGGCGGTACTCCTGCTCGACGCGGTTGCGGTGCGTCAGGTGGTACTGCGGTTGTTCGACGACGGGTCGGCGCAGGTGGTGCCGCTCCGCGATCTCGCAGGCGCCGCGGACCTCGTCGGCGGACCACTCGGATGTCCCCCAATAGAGCGCCTTGCCGGCCGCGATGATGTCACTCATCGCCCACACCGTCTCCTCGATCGGCGTGTTGCGATCCGAGCGGTGGCAGTACAAGACGTCGACGTAATCGAGCTGCAACCGGTCGAGCGATCCGTCGATGGCCTGCATCAGATATTTGCGGTTCAGCGTGTTCGTCATGTTCACGCCGCCGTGGATGCCGAAGAAGACCTTGGTGGAAATCGCGTACGAGTGGCGCGGCCACCCGAGCTCGCCGATCGACCGGCCCATGATCGTCTCGGACTGCCCGCCCGCGTAGGACTCGGCGTTGTCGAAGAAGTTGACGCCGCCGCCGTACGCCGCCTGCAAGCAGTCGCGGGCCTTGCCGCCGTCGAGCTGCGGGCCGAAGCTCACCCACGATCCGAACGACAACACGCTCACCTGCAACCCGGTACGGCCCAGACGGCGATACTGCATTTCTCCCATGACGCCGATCCTATGAGTCTGAGTGCAGGACGCGGTCCCCGCACCGTTCAGGCGAACTGCTTCGCGTAGTCGACGGTCATCCAGCGCGTCGGGCGCAGCACGTAGACCGCGGAATCGGCGGATTCTTCGCGCGTCGCTTCGAGATACATGTCACCGATCTCGGGACCGAGATAGCGGTGAGCGAGGGTGCGGCGATCGTCGTCGGTGACCGGCCGGACCTGGACCACGTCACCCGTCACCGTGACGTACTGGTATGGAGCGGTCTCGGTCTGCGCGCAGAGACTGAACCGTGAGGTCGCGGTGAACGCGCGGCCTTTGCGGGAGTCCCGCGCGGTGACGACCCACGCGTCGCCACCCGGTTCGTACCCGTACCAGATCGGCACCGCGAGCGGTGTGCCGTCCGCTTCGGTGACACCGAGCACGCCGACGTGCACGCCGGCCAGGAATTGTTCGCGCTCCGCGCGCGTCATCGCCAAGGCCATGGCGACATTCTGTCGCCCTACAGTCAGGCCGTCGAGACGCCCGCGCCCGCGAGTTGGTGGAGCAACGCGACGCGCTGATCATCCGGGTCGGCCTTCTGGGGATTCGTGCCGAACGTCGCGTGCGCCGCGCTCGCAGTGCCGAGGCCGGCGACGGGCGCGGCCGCAACCGGCACGACCGCGGCGGGTCTTGTCGGAGGAGGCGGGATCTCGGGCGTGCACGTGCTCCCGGTCGCGGCGAGCCCAGGCGCGGTGAGCGCGGGCGGTTCGAGGAACGCAGGCGCGCGTCGGAAGTCGAAACAGTCGAGGAGGTTCGATGCGTTGGCGTCGCGACGCGTCAGCGCACCGAGGTTGAACTTCGTCTCGATGAAGCGCAACACGGACGTGTGGTCGTGCACGACGTGCGACACGTAGTTGCGGCGCGCGAATGGTGAGACGACGAATGCCGGGACCCGCAGGCCGTAGATGTTCCACGCCGCGGGCGCGCCGGGGACCGGGTCGACGCCCGGCGCGATGTCGTCGGGCGGAACCGCCGCCGGTGGCTGCACGTGGTCGTAGTAGCCGCCGTGCTCGTCGTACATGAAGAACAGCGCGGTCTTCGGCCAGGCGGGGCTCGCCATCACCGCGTTGATGATCGACGAGCTGTACGCCTCACCGAGTTGCACATCGGCCGGGTTCTCCTCCGTGTAGACGGAGACGCCGGGGCTCACGATCGACACGGACGGGAGCGCGCCCGTGCGGCAGTCGCCGAGGAACTGGTCGAACGTGCGCACCTTGTCCTTGTTGGCGTTCCACACCTTGGGGAACAGGAGGATGTCGGGGAGGTCCCATGCGTAGTCGAGCCACGAGATGCCGTGCGCGCTCAACTTCTCCCAGATGGTCCCGCCCGCGGGATGGGGCATCGCGAGCGCCTTGGCGACGTCGGTCGCGACGAGGTCCTGCGAAGTCGCGGCCTGCAGGTACATGCGGTTCGGATACGTCTGCGCGGGTGCCGACGCGAACCACCGGTCGCAGATCGGGAACGTGCCGGCGAGAGACCAGTAGAACGGCAGGTCCGATCCGTTCCAGAACTTCATCGCGTTGGTGTTGTCGTCGAACAGGAAGCCGTCCATGCGGCCGCCGTCGATCTGCCGGTGCGTCGCCGTCCACGACTGCGACACCCCTCGACCGGGTTGGCACTCCTCCGGTGCGTGGAAGACGCGCACGTCGTTGCCGGCTGGGTCGGGATTGCTGTTCAACGGCACGCCCGCGTGCACCTGGTATCCGTCGCCACGTGGATGCATTCCGAAGTACGAGTCGTAGGAGTGGTTCTCCTGCATGTAGAGGACGATGTGCTCGATCTGCGGGAGCAGATCGACGCCTTCCGGGCGGCGCGGGTCGGGCCGGTCGCCCGGCTGGCCGCCGTGACGCGGGAGGAACCCGGGGAGCAAGCCGGGGAGGCGTCCGCACCCCGCGAGCACCAGGCCGGAGCTCGCCGCGAGGCCGAGCAGGAACCGTCGCCGAGAAACCTCATCCATGCCGCGCACGCTACGCGCGCGCGGGGTATGTGCGCCGGGCGGGCCCGAGATCAGCGGAGAGCGTTCACGAATTGTTCGCGCTCCGCATTGAACCATTCCCGGCGGCGATCGAAGCGCGCCGCGCCGCCCATCTCGTTCCACATGCGGACGAAGTTCGGATCCCCGGCCTCGACCCGGCGCCGCACGAACTCACCGCCGCGCGCGATCGACGCCGAGAGGTTGTCGAGCAGTTCAGCCCGTCCACGCGCGTCGAGCCCGTACTCATCGGCGACGAGCCGCAGCCGTGCGGCCCGGCGTCCGGGTTCCCAGCCGAGGCGAACTGCGTTCGCGTCATCGTCGATCGGGACGCACATGCGCGCCATCTGAGCGAGGTCGTAGATCGGCCGACCAGGTGCAACGAAGTCGAAGTCGAGCAGTGCGACGGCGTTGCCGGCACTGAAGACGACGTTCTCGAGGCACACGTCGTTGTGACACATCACCGCACCAGTCGTTGTCGCGCCGGCGGGATCCTGCAGCTCCGTGCTCCACGCCGACGCGGAGGCGTCGAAGCCGCGGGACGCGGCGTGGAATCGCAGCAGCAACCGCGCGATCGACGCGAGCGCAGTGTCCTGTTGTGCCCATCGCGGATACGGAGGGACCGGCACGTCGCCGGGGACGAACACGAGCCGTTCGCGACCGGCCTCGATGCCCAGCGGTACCGACGCGCCGTCGAAGCCGGCAGCAGCGAGCGCCGACAGGAACCGGTGGATCGCCGGCGAGTGCGCGTTCGCGGGCCGGTGCACCTCGTCGCCCGACCGCACGACGCGCCCCGCGTTCGCCACTCCGCCGGCGAGCACCTCGTCGGGTTCGGTCTCCATCGCGCGAGAACACTCGCCTGGTTCGCCGCGTCCTGTCGAGACCCGTCGGCCGGGAGGTACGGTTCCGGCCCATGACAGTGGCCGAGACCGGCGCCGCTCCGCGAAGCCGGTCGCGACGATCAGCAACCTCGGCGGCATGACGCGCGGATCTGTTCGACGCAGGCCGGGAGCTGCGCCGAAGCGTGCCACGATCGAGTCACGGAGAGCTCGATCTGCCGGCGGACCGGCCCGATCCGATCGACCTGCTCGAGCAGTCCAACCGCGGGCGCCTCCCGGACCTCGTGCCCGTGCGCTACGCGCGGATGCTGGAGTCCGACTTCGCGTTCCTCCGCGGCTCGCCCGTCGTGATGACGTGGGATCTCGCGCGGACGCCCCAGACCGGCATCAACGTGCAGGCGTGCGGCGACGCGCACCTCCTGAACTTCGGCGCATACGCGACACCCGATCGCCGCCTCACGTTCGACGTCAACGACTTCGACGAAACCCTGCCCGCACCATGGGAGTGGGACGTGAAGCGCTTGGCCGCGAGTTGTGCCGTGGCCGCCCGAGTGGTCGGGCACGCAGGCGTCGATGCGAGTGCCGCACGCGCGGCCGCGCTGGGTTACGCGGCCGAGATGGGGCGGCTCGTGCCGCTGTCGACGCTCGAAATCCATTACGCGCACACGGACGTGGATCTCGCGGTCCTCGCCGCGACCGACCCGGTCGATGCGAACGAGCTGCGCGTACTCGCGGCGAGCAGCCGTTCCCACACGACGGAGCAAGCCTTCACGAAGCTGACCCGTGACGTTGACGGCCGCCGCCGCATCGTCGAGCGACCGCCACTCATCGTCCGCTTCCACCCCGACTCGGTGTTCGAAGCGCAGATCGACGAGTTCTACCGGGAGTACCGCGAGTCGTTGTCCGACGAGCGCCGCCTCCTCGTCGACCAGTACCACCTCCGCGACGTCGCGCAGAAGGTCGTCGGCGTGGGCAGCGTCGGCACCCGTTGCGCGGTCATCCTGTTCGAAGGAAGGGGTGCGCTCGATCCGTTGTTCCTGCAGATGAAGGAAGCAGGGGAGTCGGTGCTCGAGCCGCACGTCGGCTGCAGCGAGTACGAGGACAGCGGCCAGCGTGTCGTTGTCGGTCAGCGCACGATGCAGGCGATGAGCGACATCTTCCTCGGGTGGTCGCGCTCGGATCCTTCCGATTTCTACGTGCGGCAGTTGCGAGACATGAAGGGGAGCGTCGACCTCCTCCGGATGCGGTCCGCCAGTCTCGTCGCTTACGCCGGCCTGTGCGGACGCACGCTTGCGCGCGCGCACGCGCGCTCGGTCGGCCCCGGATTCATCTCCGGCTACCTCGGCCGGGGCCGCACGTTCGCCGACGCGATCGGCCGCTTCGCCATCGCGTACGCGGATCGCACCGCGCTCGACTCGCAACGGCTGCGCGAGGCGGTCGCCAGCGGGCTGGTCACCGCCGCGCCGCCGAAACTCGCCCGCTGATCGGACCCCGATCGCCGTACGGTCAGCCGGTGGTGACGTTCGTGACCTTGCCGTCGACGACGGTGAAGTTCAGCCGCTGCTCGTTGAAGTCCATCGTCACCGGCTTCGCGACGCCGTCCTCCATGACGACGCGCAACGGCCGGCCCGCGCCGTCTGCCTTGGCGCCGGCGGCTTCGACCGTGAGCCCGATGTAGGCCTCGAACTCGGCCGCGGTCGTGGAATCCGACGTGGCCGTGGTCGTGGTGGTCGTCGTCGCGTCCGCGGCGCTCGCGCCGTTGTCGTCATCGCCGCCGCACGCGGCCGCGACCAGGAGCAGGCTCGCGAGGAGTGCCGCGGCGAACAGGGAGGTGCTCCGGTGGAGGCGAGATGTCGTCACGAGTGTGATCTTTGCCGATGCGGTGGCATGAGCGGCGAACCGCCGCGCCGCACCGAGCGCGTCCACCGCGTCACCGGACGATGATCCACGCGAGCACGAACGCCACCGCGTTGGTCGCGAGGTGCGCGAGCACCGGGGCGAGGAGGCTCCGGGACCGCAACCGCAGCCAGCAGAAGATGAGGCCGGCCACGAAGGTGGTGAGCACCGCGCCGAGCACAACGAGCGTCTCGCCCAACCCGCTGCTCGTCGCGTCACTCAGTTGGCGGTTGTGCGACATCGTCCCGAGGGTGGGGGAGATGTGCCACAGGCCGAACAAGACGGACGCCGCGATCGCGGCCCGTCGGTCGGTCCAGATGCCGCGCGCAGAGGCGAGCAGCAGGCCGCGGAACGCGAGCTCCTCGGGCATCACGGTGGCGACGAGGATCGCGATGACAACCTCGTAGACCGCGCTCGGTCCCGAAACGTCGCCGCGCGAGTCGTCGAGGTAGCCGCGCGTCGCGGGGATGATCGCAACCAGCACGAGCAAGAGCGTGACCGCAACGAACGCGGCCACGCCGAAGCGCGCGCCGCGCTGCAAATTGGCGCGCGCCAGGCCGATGTCGCCCGCTGTGAACGGGGAACGCCACGCGAGCAGTGCAATCACGATCGTGAGGCCCAGGGCCGCGAACACCGGATGTGGTCCGAACCCGCCGAGTCCGCGCGCCACATTGAAGACGGCGAGGACGGCGGCAGTCAGCAGGAACCAGTTGCGGGCGACCGCCCGATCCGCCGTCACCGGTCGCGAGTCGTCAACAATCCTGTTGCAGCTCGATGGTGTTGCCCACCGGATCAGCGAACCAGATCTGCACGACGTCGCCCTGCGCGCCCCGCCGGTAATCGATGCCGCGAGCCTCGAGTTCGGCGATCGCGCCATCGAGGTCGTCGACCGCGACGCAGTAGTGGTTTCCCGCGGGCCGGATGCCGGCGGGGCCGGGCGGCGCGTCGACGAGATGGAGTTGCGCGCCTCCGAGGCCGAACCAGTGGCCGTCGATACCCGGGATCTCGGGTCGTGGCTCGGAGCCGAGGCCGAGCACGTCCTCGTAGAACGCTCTGGTGGGTGCGAGCGCACCTTCGACGTTGACGCTGACGTGCAGCACCCGGGTCACGTTCACGCAGGATCCTCCAGCTGTTCCATGAACTCGAGCCGCATCGCGCCGGGCACGTCGACGAACGCGATGCGCCGCGTGCCGAACGTCGGGCCCTCCACGATGTCGGGTCCCCACACCACCTGGTGTCCGGCGATCTCCCGGTCGACGTCGTCGCTGAACAACGCGACGTGCAGGAAGCCTTCATCGGGGAGCGTTACCTCGTCCTCGTAGAGCGCGCGGGTGAACAAGGTGATCTGCAGCGGGCCCAGGTGCACATCTGCGCGGCGGCCGTCGCGCCACTCCTCCGGGTCGGTCACTTCGGCGCCGGCATCGCGGTAGAACGCGACCGCGGCATCGATGTCACGCACCTTGACCGCGAGGTTCGCCACGCCGGTGATCGCCATGCGGGCGATCGTATTGCCGGCCGGCTCCCGCTCCGGCTCCTACGTGTCCACGATTGCGGGGTTCGACGCCGTCGAGCCCTCCAGCGCGTCGTCGACGCTCGCGAAGATCATGCCGGGTGGCAGACCGCAACGCAGCAGGATGACGCGCGCGGTGTCGCGTTGCGAGACGACGCGTAAGGTCGGGACCGCGCCGAGCCCGAGGAGCGTCGACCGCAGGGCATCGGGCGCGACGAGCGTCACCTCGCTGAGGTCGATGACGACCGGTCCGTCCTCGACCGCGAGCCGGCACACGGTGTCGAGCAGCATCGCGAGCAGCTCGGCGTCGGCCACACCGCTCAGCGACACGATGTGACTCCCGAGCTGGTGGCGGACCCTGATGTCGATCATGCGTGACTCGGTTGGGGGCAGCTCGGGGGAGGCGGGTTACTTGCGGCGGTCGACGGCGCGTTGCAGTTGCGCCTTGTTCATGCCGGAACGACCGGGCACGTTCATGCGGCGGGCCTCTTCGTACAGCTGCTCGCGGGTGCGACCCTTCGGCCGGTTCGTCCCCGAATGCCGGCCGCCGCGCACCGCCGGCGACTTGCCGCGGAGCGACGCGTTCGAGCGGGTACGAGATTCGCCGGCGCGGGCGCGGTCCTTGTTGACCGTCCGCGCCGCGATCTCCTCGGCGCGCTTCGTCGAGGCACCCCGTTTCTTGGCGCCGGCCTTGATGTGCTCGTACTCCCGGGCCCGCTTCGTTCCCCTCTCGACTCCACGCGGCGGCATGGCTCGCTCCTTCTGCGGTGTCGACGCACCGACGTTCCCGCCGTACCCGCAGCTCCGAATCGGCGAAACCCGCGTTCGGGAGGTCTGGCCGCTAACCCGGCCGGCGTGGTGAGATACCGCGGATGACGCTCGACGAGGTCGTGGAGCTCGCGCGCCGTGAGCAGTACCTCGCGGTCGTTGCGACTGTGCGCGCCGACGCGACGGTGCAGGCGTCGGTGGTGAACGCTGGTGTGCTGCCACACCCATTCGGTGGTGAGCCGGTGCTCGCGTTCGTGACCTACGGCCCGACCAAGCTGCGCAATCTGCGGGCCCGTCCGCACCTCGCGGTCACCTTCCGCTCGGGTTGGGCGTGGGCGACGGTCGAAGGCGCCGCCGAGCTGATCGGTCCCGACGACCCGCGCGCCGACGTCGATGACGAACGATTGCGACTGTTGTTGCGCGAGGTCTTCCAGGCGGCGGGGGGCACGCACGACGACTGGTCCGAATACGACCGCACGATGCGCGAGCAGCGGCGAACGGTCGTGCTCCTGACCCCGAAGCGCATCTACTCGAACTAGACAGCCGCAGCGGGTCGCCGCGACCGGGCCCTGAACGGGCGGCCGCTCTCGTCCGCGATGTACGTGAATCCCTGGCAGATCGATCCCTGGACTCCGGTCAATCCCAATCCGATTCCCGCCGGTGGCGAAGCGATCGGTGAGTTCGAGACGTTCGATGCCTTCGACCTCTTCGTGATGCTCGGCGTGCGGGGCGATGCGTACGCGGCGTTGCGGGCGGCAGACCTCGTTGTTGGAGGAGGGTCGCAGACCTACCGCCAGGCCGACGGGAAGGTGTGCGTGCGCGCGATGGTGGAACTGAGAGGAGGCACTTCTCACGCGGACGTCACGAGCGCGCTGCAGGCTTGGGCGGCCGGGATGCCTGGCGCCACTGTCGAGGACCTCGGACCCTTCGCCGCGTTCACTTGGTGTGATCCCGCGGTGTTCGGCGCTTGCTCGCGCGCGACCCGGCGTTGGTGTACGCGTTGCTCTCGGCTGGCGACACGCTCGCACCCGAGCTGCAGCAGCAACTCGCCGGCGCGTTCGCGGGCAGCGAGCGCGCGTGTGCAGCCGATCCGACCGCGGGCCTGTTCGCCCGACGGCGCCCGGCCGACGGCACGGACGCGGTGTTTCGTGCAATGACCCTTTGGGGAACAGCTAAGTGCCGAGCGACACCGCTCGCCACGCCACGGGTGGGCCGATCGGCCGGTTGGTGGCGTGCCAACGCTACGGAGGCGCTGCCCCATGTACATCGGTCTCGGGACGCTCGTCGTCATCCTGATCATCGTGTTGATCATCTACTTCGTGCGGCGCGCCTGAACCACCGCTTGCTGCAGCTGCAGATGACGTGAGCGCGCGGCTTCCCGGAAGCAGGGAAGCCGCGCTTGCGCGAGACTCCCGCTCGCGACATCCGACTCCGGGGCGAGCACGAGGGAGCTGCAGTGTCCGAACAGACAATGATCGCTGCGGTGCAGCAAGCGCTGAAAGACAAAGGCATCGACGACGAGCTCGTCGCGGTCGGTCAGTTCTATCCGCGTGGCCACACCGGCGGCGCGTTCGCCGGTGGCTTCATCGGCAGCGAAGTCGGCGGAGAGCTCGGCGGCCTGGGCGACGCGATCGGAACGGTCGGGGGCTACGCCGCCGGCTCACGCGCGGCCGATGCCGCGTCCGGCCTGCCGGCCGAGATGCTCGTCGGCGTGTCCGCCACGAACGTCTACGGCTTCGCCGGTCGGTCGCGACGAGCCGAACCCTCCGACCTCGTGTTCCAACTCCCGCGCGCCGATCTGACCGTGAAGGTCCACCAGCGGGTGAACGTTCGCGTCCTCGAGCTCATCGACAACTCGAGTGGCTCGCGCATCGAGCTCGAAGGCAACCGGTTGCCGATCACGCACTCGAAAGACGTCATCCAGCACCTCGAGTGACGCGTTCGCGTCGGGCTCGACACGCAGCCCGCCCAGGTTTGCGACAATGCCTGGATGAGCGACGCCGCCGACTTCGATCCGTTCCGTGGCGGCGGCCGAGACGACTTCCCGCTGCTGCGCAAGTTGCGAGCGGAGGGTCCGGTCGCGACGGTCGCCGGCGGGATGGCGTACGTGACGCAACACGAAGCCTGCCGTGCGGTGCTGCGTGACACCGACGCGTTCTCGAACGCCTCGGGGATGAAGGCTCCGGGCGTCGTGATCCCGTTCGAGGATCGCATCCTCGGCGAGCTGGACCCGCCCGAACACAGCCGCGTGCGGCGGGTGATGGTGACGGCGTTGACGCCGAAGGTCGTGCACGACGCCGAACGGTTCATGCGCACGACCGCAGAGGCATTGCTCGCGGCGCGGCCGGAGCCGAAACCGGGAGCGCCGGTCGATCTCGTGGCGCGCTACTCCGTGCCGTTGCCCAACCGCATCACCGTCTACCTGCTGGGGTTCCCGGCAGAGGATGCCGACGACCTCGCCCGCATGGCGAAGGAGCTGATGGAGAGCGAGTTCCCGTTGCGGAACCGCACCGACCGCGGCGAGGGCTTCGCCAACGCGTTTCCCGAATTTCGCGGGCTACATCGATGAGCAGATCGACACTCGCGAAGCTGCGTTGCGCGCGGGTGAGGAGCGCTCCGACGTCGTCTCTCGGCTCGTCCAACTCGAGATCGACGGCGTGCGCCTTTCGCGCACGCAAGCGCGCGCCCTCACGCGGAATCTCATCACGGGCGGCCTGACCACGACGAGCCAGCTCCTCGGCAACCTGCTCCACGCGCTCCTCACGATCGACGGGCTCGATGCGGCCGTGCGGGCGGACGCGACGCGCCTCGATCACGCCATCGAGGAGAGCCTGCGCGTCAGCCCTCCGATCCTGTTCGTCGCGCGGGGCTGCGTGCACGCGACCGCGGTCGCGGGCTCACCGGTTGGCGTGGGTGAACGCGTGATCGTCGGGATGGGCAGCGCGAACCGCGACGAACAGGTCTTCGCCGACGCGGAGCACTTCCAGGCCGACCGCCCCAACTCGGATCAGCACCTCAGCTTCGGGTACGGCCCGCACGTGTGCCCGGGCGCCACGCTCGCCGCGCGGTTGCCCGCATCGGTGTGGCCGCCTACCTCGATCGCTTCGGACCGGGCGCGCTCGCGCTCGAACCGGGCTTCGAGTTCGAGAACGTCTCGACGTTCTTCGAGGTCGGGCCCAAACGGCTGCCCGTCGTGCCCGCCTGAGCCGACCCACGCGTTCGCTCGGGGTTCAGCGCGGGTTCAGGATCGCTGCGTATCGTTCGATTCGAGGAGGCGCCATGCGTGTGCTCGTCGTCGAAGACGAGAAGCGTCTCGCAGCTGCGTTGCGCTCCGGACTCGAGGCCGACGGATTCGCGGTGGACGTCTCCCTCGACGGGTCGGACGGGCTCTGGATGGCACGCGAGCACTCGTACGACGCGATCGTGCTCGACATCCTGCTCCCCGGCATCAACGGATACCGGCTGTGCGAGACATTGCGCGAGGAGCGCAACTGGACTCCGATCCTCATGCTCACCGCCAAGGACGGCGAGTTGGACGAGGTCGAGGCGCTCGACACCGGCGCCGACGACTTCTTGACGAAGCCGTTCTCGCACGCGGTGCTCGTCGCGCGTCTGCGTGCGTTGTTCCGGCGCGGTGCCCGCGAACGGCCGGTCGTGCTCGAGGCCGGCGATCTGCGGCTGGATCCGGCCTCGAAGCGCGTCTGGCGCGGCGACCGAGAGCTCGAGCTCACGGCACGCGAGTGCGCGTTGCTGGAGTTCCTGCTGCGGCACAAGGGTGACGTCGTGGCGAAGCGCGAGATCCTCGCCCATGTCTGGGACTACGACTTCGAGGGCGACCAGAACATCGTCGAGGTGTACGTGCGGCACCTGCGCAACAAGCTCGACCGCCCCTTCGGTCGCAACGCGATCGAGACGCTCCGCGGGTCGGGGTACCGACTGGCCGTCGACGGTGGCTGAGGCATCGCGCTCGCGCTGGACGCGACTGCGTGCCGGCACGGGAACGGTTCGGTTCCGTGCGACCGCGGCCGCGGTCGTGATCGTGGGGATCGCGCTCATCGCGGGTTCGGTCGGCGTCCTCGCGGTGCTGCGCAGCACACTCACCGATGAAGTGCGCGACGCGACGCACCTGCGCGCCGACGACGTGTTGTCGGCGCTGAAGTCGGGCACTTCTCCCGATCGACTCGTCACCGGTGTCGACGACGACTTCCAGATCCAGGTGTTCGACGAGCACGGTGCGCTCGTGGCGGCGACGCCGGAGCTCCGGGGGAAGGACGTCATCGGCCGCCTCCGGCCGGGGCACTCGACCGTGATCCGGTTGGGGCGCGACAACGAGCGGTTCCTCGCTGTGACGGAAGGGGCCGCGACGGCGAACGGACACCTGACTGTTGTGACCGCGCGCACGCTCGAACCCGTCGGGGAAACGACCCGGGTCGTGGCCGGGCTGCTGCTCGTCGGCCTTCCGCTGCTGCTGGTGCTCGTCGGGCTCACCACTTGGAAGCTCGTGGGGCGCGCGCTCGCACCGATGGACGCCATTCGCGCCGAGGTGGACGAGATCTCGGCGAGCGAGATGCACCGGCGGGTGACCGCGCCGGAAGGCACCGACGAGGTCGCGCGCCTCGCGGCGACGATGAACCGGATGCTCGACCGATTGGAGACCGCGCAGCGCCGCCAGCAGCAGTTCGTGTCTGATGCGTCCCACGAGTTGCGCTCGCCAGTCGCGTCCATCCGTGAACAAGCGGAGGTCGCGCTCGCCCACCCCGAGCGCGTCACGACGACGGAACTCGCGGAGCACGTGCTCGCCGAAGACCTGCGCGTGCAGCGCCTGGTCGAGGATTTGCTCCTCCTCGCGCGCGCCGACGAGCAGACGCTCCGGCTCAGGCGGCGGCCGGTCGATCTCGACGATCTCGTGTTCGAAGCCGCGCAACGGTTGCGGGCGGGCTCGTCGCTGCGCATCGACACCACCGGCGTCGCGGCCGCGCGCGTGCTCGGCGACGCACCTGGGCTGCGCCGGGCGGTGGCCAACCTCGCGGAGAACGCGGTGCGGCACGCGCGCACCCGGGTCGGGTTCTCACTCGGGACGACCGATCACACGGTGATACTCGCGGTGGATGACGACGGAGCGGGGATCCCGCCCGAAGATCGCACGCGCGTGTTCGAGCGCTTCGTGCGTCTCGACGATGCGCGTGCGCGCGACGCGGGCGGCAGTGGACTCGGTCTCGCGATCGTCGCGCAGCTCGTCGGCGCCCACGGCGGCACGGTCGCGATCGTTGACGGAACGAACGGCGGCACCCGGGTCGAGATCCGTCTGGACGCCGCGCCGTCGGCGAATTCGACGCGCAATCGGCCGGTTCACCGGCGGAGATTCAGGTGCGCATCAGCGGTGGCCTGCCACGCTGCCGCTCGTACGAACATCCATGGGAGGAGCGGCCAATGAGGACCAGGACGAAATGGATCGCCGGTGGCGTCGTGACGATTGCGCTGCTGGGGGCGGGCACGGGTGTCGCGGTCGCGAGTGGCGTCGGCGACAGTGGCGGAGATCATCCGATCACCGGCGTGGCACTCGACCGGGCCGGCGCGGCTGCACTCGCGTACACCGGCGCGGGCCGCGTGACCGGCACCGAGAACGGCGACGAGGAGAGCCAGTACGAGGTCGAGGTGACGCTCGACAACGGCAACCAGGTCGACGTGCAGCTCGACGCGCAATTCCAAGTCGTGTCCTCGAAGACCGACAAGGAGAACGCCAAGGACGACACCGGCGGCCAGCACGACTGACCGCGGAAGCCGCGACCGCCTTCAGCGGGCGACACGGCGGCACGCCCTTCGTCCGACCCGCGGTGCGTGCCCGAGCGCGCGCTGCGGTTGCGGGCAGAGCGGCGTCGGCCGCAAGGCCCGCGCTCTCGCGCGCCGATCGCCGGCCGTCGCGGCCGGCCCCGCCTCGACCGGCACAGGGAGCGCGGCCGTTCGAGGGGCGGGGGCCGGCAGAAGGGACGGGGCGGGGACCGCCGTGGGGGCCGCGACGCGCCGGAAGAGACGTACGAGCACGGCGGCGAGTCGGTTCGGGTGCCGCACTCGGGCGGCGGCGCGCCTTCGCGCCTGCATGCGGTCACGGGCGAGTGCGTCGAGCATGAACGGGTGCATGGCGGATCCCCTCGGCAGCGTGGTGTTCGGGGTGCACACGTGGGGCGGGTCGGGCCGGGTGCCCGGCGGCAACTCCCCCAGACTCGTGCGCAAAGGCTTCGGCGCAAAAGGCTTGGGCTCACAGGCTTGGGCTTACAGCGTTGTACTTCGAAAACCTACGCCGCTTCGCTGACAGCTCCTGTCAGGGAAACCGGATAACTTTCGACCCATGCGCGCCAGCCGCCTCGTGGCCCTGCTCTTGCTGCTGCAACACCGGGGCCGGGTCACCGCAAGCGAGCTCGCGGAGGCGCTCGAGGTCTCGGTGCGCACCATCTATCGCGACCTCGAAGCGCTGAGCGCGGCCGGTGTCCCCGTGTACGCGGAGCCGGGGCGCAACGGCGGCTGTCAGCTGATCGACGGGTATCGGACGCGCCTCACGGGCCTCACCGCCAAGGAAGCCGAAGCCCTGTTCATGTCCGGTGTCCCGGGTCCGGTCGGCGAGCTCGGGCTCGGCACCGTGCTCGGCGCGGCCCAGCTCAAGCTGCTCGCTGCGCTCCCGAAGGATCTGGCCGACCGGGCGACCGTCACCCGCCAGCGCTTCCACCTCGACGCGCCCACGTGGTTCAAGTCCGGTCGCAACGAGCCCCACCTCGCCGCGATCGCGGCCGCAGTGTGGGAGGACCAGCGCATCCAGATCCGCTATCGCCGCTCGGGCGCCGACGAGTCGGACACTCGGCAGCTCGATCCCTACGGGCTCGTGCTGAAGGCGGGCACCTGGTACCTCGTCGCCCGCCGCGACGGCGAGATGCGCACGTACCGCGTCTCGCGCGTCGCCGAAGTCGTCGGACTCGACGAGCACTTCGAGCGGCCGTCCACCTTCGATCTCGCGCGCTTCTGGGGCGAGAGCGTGGCCGAGTTCGAGTCGAACGCACCCGCGGTCGAGGTCACGGTGCTCGCATCCGAAGCCGGCTTCGAATCGCTGCAGCGCATGTCGCGCTACGCCGGCCGTGCGATGCGCGATCACGGACCGCTCGCCGACGGGCGCACGCGCTGCGTGTTCGCGTTCGAGAGCTTCGACGACGCCTATCTGGACGTGCTGTCGCTCGGTGCCGATGTCGAGGTGCTCGAACCCGACGGATTGCGCACGCGTATCGCCGAGATGGCGGGCGCGCTGCAGTCGCTCTACAACTGACTCCCGTTCGCGAAGTGGGCGACCACGTTCGCGACGCTCGACTCGATGTTCGCGCGGTGCCGTTCGGGGTAGCCGACGAGCCGCAGACCGGGCGGGAACTTCGCCGTCGTCTGATCGTAGGTGAGCGTGACGCGAGCGTGATCGCCCGCGGGCATGACCTCCCAACGCCAACGGTGCCCGCCGAGGTGGCACCAGGCGATCTTCGCGTCGGGTTCGAACTCCACCACCTTGGAGGTGACGCGGTAGGGGACGACCAGCTTCATCTGCATGCCGAACCGATCACCGAGCCCGAGCGCCTCTGGGCCGCGCACCCTTCCCTTCACGGTCCCGTCGCCGTTGATCTCGGCGTGATTGGCCGGTCGGCGCACGAACTCGAAGACCTCGTGTGGTGTCGCGGCGACGTCGGCGGAGACGGAAAGGGTGTCGGCCATGCCCCTCGTTCTAGTTGCTCTAGCGTCGGTACGCGTCCGCGAACGTCCTTGGGGGATCGATGGTGAAAGCGCTCGTGCACCCAGAGTGGGTGCGTCGCCTGAACCTGTTCGGTGACATCGCCGGCGATCCGCAGCACATCGTCGGTCTCGATCCCGAAGAGCTCCTCGCGGCGGCGCGCGCGAGCACCGGCCTCACCGACACCGGTGAGGAGGAGTGGCCGGGTTGGGACGACACCTACCGGCGCCTGCTCACCTCCATCGACACCGAATCGCAGCTGCACCTGCTCGGCCGCGTGGTCACGCGCGGTGAGATGCTCCGCATCCTGCGCACGTGGTTGCGGCTGCAGGACGCGTGGACGCGTCCACCCGAGATCCGCGCCGTCCCCGTCGACGCCCCGCTGTTCGTCGTCGGCCCGCCCCGTTCGGGCACGACGATCCTCCTCGAGTTGCTCGCGCTGGATCCGAGCCTGCGCACGCCGCTCGCATGGGAAGCGCTGGCGCCGCTGCCCGTTACCACCGGCGATGCCGCCACCGATCGCGCCCGGCGGCTCGAGCTCGCGGAATGTGAGCAGGAGTTCTGGTCCGACATCCATCCCGAGTTCATGACGATGCACGAGCTCGCGAGCGACCTGCCGTGCGAGTGCTTGCACTTCCTCTCGCTGGACTGCGCCGGTCCGTACTGGTCGATGCTCTACGACACGCCGAGCTTCACCGGCTGGCAGCTCGAGCACCTGGAGACGGTCGAGCGCGTGTACCGCCTCCACCGCCGGATGCTTCAGACGTTTCAGCTGGGGGACGAACCGCGGCGCTGGCTGCTGAAGTCGCCGGGACATCTGTCGACGCTGCCGCAGTTGTTCGCGGAATATCCCGATGCGCGCGTCGTCCACACGCACCGCGACCCGCGGAAGTTCATCGCGTCGCTCGTGAGCCTGCTCGCGGTCCTGCGCTTCACGCGCAGCGATCACGTCGACGTCGCCGCGCTCGGCCCCATGCTGGAGCTGACGTACCAGATGTTCCTCGAGCAGGTGATCACACAACGTGACGACGGCACGATTCCCGACGAGCGCATCGTCGACAGTCACTTCCTCGAGCTCATGGCCAACCCGGTCGGCGCGTTGCACGGGCTCTACGAACAGCTCGAGCTCGCGTGGCCCGCAGGCCACGACCGGGCCGTCACCGACTACCTCGCGGCGAAGCCGAAGGGCAAGCACGGCGCGCACTCGTACACGTTCGCGGACGTCGGCCTCGACGAGGACCATGTGCGCGCGACGTTCGCGGGATACGTCGCGCACTACGGCATCACCGAGGAGTGATCGGTTCTCCGGCACGGTGCCCGGAAAATCGGCGCGGGTACGCCGACACGCTCGTACGCTCGTGCGATGGAGCGGCATATCCGGTCGCCGCGCGTCGACGAGTTGCGCGGTCTCCTCGCGTCCGCGTTCGCCGGTCGGTTGGTCGTGCTCGCGGGAGGACCGGTCGCGGGCGCGACCGGGCGCGTCGCGAGCCTGCGCGCACTCGGCGCGCGGCGGTGTCTCGTGCTCGGTGCCGGACGCGGGACGGGCGCGCTCCCGATGTCGCCCGATGCAGACGTCGTGCAGTGGGACCTGCCTCCGGCGGCGGACGTCCCCGCATCGATGCGCGCCGAGGAGCGCCTCTTCGCGGAACCACCGCCACCGTTTCTCGATGCGCTCGCGCGCTTCGACCCGCGCCGTGACGCCCTCGTGCTGGCGCCACCATTCTCGGCGGTGTACGAGGTCGCGG
Source organism: uncultured Actinomycetes bacterium (assembly GCA_963740835.1). GTDB lineage: Bacteria > Actinomycetota > Acidimicrobiia > IMCC26256 > PALSA-610 > CAVUFH01. The sequence continues at coordinate 203,676 of CAVUFH010000002.1, forward strand.
GACGTGCCGCGTACGGCGGTCGCCGGCCGGAATGGGTCGCGCTCGAAGACAAGACCGCGGTCGACGAATTGCTGGCCGCAGCCGCGGTGCGAACCCCGCCGTACGAGATCGTCGCGGCCGAGGCCGGCGCGCTCGCCGCGGCCGCGGCCCGCCTCGACGCCGGCGCGGGCACCGTGTGGGCGGGCGACGCGCGCGACGGCTTCAACGGCGGCGGCGCCTACGTGCGTTGGGTCCACTCCGACGACACGGCCGATGCTGCGGAAGCGGCCGGGCACCTGACGCCGCGTTGCACGCGCGTGCGCGTCGCCCGATTCGTCGAGGGCATCCCGTGCAGCATCCACGGTCTCGTCACCGACGACGGCGTCGCCGCGTTCCGTCCCGTCGAACTGATGACCCTGCGGAGTGCGCGCCCCCCGCGGTTGCGCTTCGCCGGGGCCGCGACGTTCTGGGATCCGCCCCCGGCCGACCGGGACGACATGCGCGACGCCGCGCGCCGGCTCGGCGAGGTGCTGCGCGAGCGCGTCGCTTTCCGCGGCGCGTTCACGATCGACGGGATCCTGTCGGCCGACGGCTGGGTCGCGACCGAGTGCAACCCGCGGTTCGGCGCCGGGCTGCACTACACGCGAACCGCGCTCCCGGACCTGCCCTTGGATCTGCTGCACCATGTCGTGATCGCCGGCGACGGTGGCGCGGTTCGCGCCACGGACCTGGAAGACCTCGTCGTCGGTGTCGCGGATGCGCGCCGGTCCGGCGCGACTTGGATCCCGAGCGCGGCGACGTGGCCCGACACCCGGTCGTTCGCGCTGCGCGGCGACGAACGCGGCTACGTGACGGCGCGCGCGCCCGAGACCGTCGACGCAACGCTGTCGATCGGTCCGGGACCGATGGGCGGCTTCGTCCGGTGCGAATTCGCGGCGGCGCGCACACCGACCGGACCATCGACCGCGCCTCGCGCGGTCGCCGCACTCGCGTTCGCAACGGGGCACTGCGGTGCCGAGCTCCCTGCGTTGCACGCGCCGTCGGCGGTGCGCTGAACGCACACGCACTACCGTTGCGCGCCCATGGGTGCCACGCTGCTCTTCGTCACGCAGGTCGCGCCGTACGTCGACGGACCGGCGGGCGTGCACGGAGTGCTCGACCAGGCCGCCGTCGGCGTCGCGCAGATCGCGGAGATGCACGGATTGACGGCGGGGCGGATCGACGATGTACGCGCACTCACGACCAACGACCTGCAAGAAGCACGCGCGATCGCGCTGTTCACGATCGGCGAGACGCCGTGGAGCGGTGCCCAGCGTACGACCATCCTCGATCGTGTCCGGCGCGGCGACCTGTCGGTGCTCTCGATCCATTCGGCGACCGACTCGTGCTACGGCTGGAGCGAGTACGGCGCGCTCGTCGGCGCCCGGTTCGACGGACATCCGTGGACGCAGACGTTCACCGCGGACGTGTGTGACGTCTCCCATCCGGCGTGCGCGCACCTCGGCGACGCGTGGCAGTGGCACGACGAGGTGTACCAGTTCCGCGATCTCCGCCCGGACGCGCACGTGCTCCTCCGGGTGCGCGAAGGTGAGCTCGACCTCGCCGCCGCCGGCGCGCGGCCACCGGAGTTCGGCTACCCGCTTGCGTGGTGCTTCCGCGAAGGCGCGGGTGCGGTGTTCTCGAGCAGTCTCGGTCACTTCCCCGGCGCGTGGGAGTCACCCGCGTACCTGCGCCACCTCGCGGGCGGGCTCGCGTGGGCGCTCGACCCGACCTCGTGACCCGCCGCCGCAATTTCTCCGACTGGGCGTACTGGCGGCTGCACCTCGACACGATCACGGCCACCAATCCTTTCCCGGTCGATCCGGAGGAGTTCGAGCAGTGGCGGGCGCGCACGGACGCGTTCGTGCGCGCGCTGCTCGGGCCCGTTCCCGACCCGGTTCCACTCGACATCGAGACGACTGACTCAGTGGACTGCGGCCCGTACCGCCGCGACCGCATCGTCTTCGACACCGAGCGCACGATGTCGGTGCCGGCGTACCTGCTCGTGCCGCACGCGCGCGACGCGCCCGGACCCGCCGTGCTCGCGATCCACGGCCACGGGCCGGGCAAGGACCTGGTGTGCGGCGTCGTGCCGGGAGGTGCGGGTGACGACTACGCCGATCAGCTCGCACGCGCCGGCTACGTCGTGCTCGCCCCGGACCTCCGCGGCTTCGGCGAACGGGCCGACTTCATGCCCGACGAGAAGTACCACTGCGACTGGAACCTGGTGTGCGCCACGATGGCGGGCGTCGTGCCGCTCGAGCGCAACCTCTGGGACCTCGGTCGGGCCCTCGACGTGCTGGCCGCGCACCCGCTCGTCGACGCCGGGCGGATCGCGGCCGCCGGGCTCTCCTACGGAGGGACGTGCACGCTCTTCCTCGCCGCGCTCGACGATCGGGTCGCCGCGGCGGTCGTTTCCGGCTACTTCTCGTCCTGGCAGGCCGCCCACACGGTTCCCTGGAACATGTGCGGCTCCCAGGTGCTGCCGGGGATGCTCGGGTCGCTCGAGCACGTCGACGTCGCGGCCCTCTGCTCGCCCCGGCCGCTGCTCGTCGAGACGGGCATCGACGATCCGATCTTCCCCGTGGCCGCCGCGACCGCGTCCGTGGCCGCGCTCCGGCCCCTGTACGAGCGGCTCGGCGCGCCCGCGTCGGCCCTGGTCCACGACGTGTTCGCGGGCGAGCACCGGTGGCACGGCGCCGAGGTCGGGATGTTCCTCGCCGGCGCCCTCGGAGCGGTTCCGGGCGATTCGGCGAAATAGGGCAGCTTCCCGATGTGGGCACCGGGCCTTAGGCGGATCTTGGGTGATGGAACACACCCAGGAGCTGACCATGTACGGCTACAACCCCCTCGCAATCAACCAACTCGCCCAGGCCCGGCTCACCCAGGCCCGCCGCGACGGCACCGGCGGCCGGGAAGTCCGGCGCCTGCGCCGGGCCGCCCGCCGGCAAAACCGGTCCGCCGAGCACTGAGGAATTGGCACAATCGACAATGTGGCAACGCGCGTTTCGAGCCCTCGGCTCATCGGCCGGCAATCCGAGCTCGACGTCCTCGTCGCGGCCTTCAAGGCCGCGGCGACCGAGGAGCGCGCGTCCACCTACCTGATCGGCGGTGAAGCCGGGGTCGGCAAGACCCGGCTCGTCGCCGAGCTCGCCGCCCGGGTGGAGGAAGCCGGCGGCCTGGTCGCCTCGGGCTCGTGCCTCGAGTTCGTGCACCGGGCACTGCCGTTCGGACCGATCGTGCAGGCGCTCCGCGACGTACACCGGCACCTCGATCCCGCGCTCCAAGCCGCCGTGGTCGGCGACGCCGAACCCGCGCTGGCCCGGCTTCTCCCCGAGTTGGACCACCGCGGCGACGACGCCGGCGACGGCGGGGCGGCGCTGTTCGAGCACCTGCTCGGCACGATCATCCGCCTCGGCGACCGCATCCCGACCCTGCTCCTCCTCGAGGACCTGCACTGGGCGGATCACTCGACCCGCGACTTCCTCGTGTTCCTCGCCCGCAACCTGCGCGACGCGCGCGTGCTCGTCGTGGGGACGTTCCGGACCGATGACCTCCACCGGCGGCACCCACTGCGGCCGGTGCTCGCCGAGCTCGAGCGCTCCGGCGCGGTCACGCGCATCGATTTGCCCCGCCTCGACCGCGACGAAGTCGCGGAGCTGATCGCGGCAATCCGCGGCGACGTGCCGGAGCCGGCCGTCGTCGCGCGCACGTTCGAACGCTCGGACGGCAACGCGTTCTTCGCCGAGGAACTCCTCGCCGCGGAGGAGTTGTGCGCGGACACGCTGCCCGAATCGTTGCGCGACATCGTGCTCGCGCGCGTCGACGCGCTCTCCGAACCCGCGCAGCGCGCGCTCCGAGTCCTCTCGGTCATCGGTCGGTCCGCCGACTACCGGCTCGTGACCGCCGTCGCCGACATCCCGGAGGCCGAGCTGAACGAGGGGCTCCGCGACGCGGTTGCGCACCAAGTGCTCGTTGCCGAGCCCGATGGCCTCGCGTACCGGTTCCGCCACGCGCTCGTCTACGAAGCGATATACGAGGATCTCCTCCCGAGCGAACGGGTTCGGCTCCATGTCGCGATCGCCGACCAGCTCGAGCGCGAACCCGATTGGTACGACGGTGACGCGACGGAGTTGGCGAGCGAGCTCGTGTGTCACTGGACCTCGGCCCACGACCAGCGGCGGGCGCTACCGGCCACGTTGGAGGCCGCCCGCTCGGCCGAGCAGATGTACGCGTATCCCGAGGCGCTGCAGCACACCGAGGCCGCACTGACGTTGTGGGGGCAGGTCACGGATGCGCCCGCGCTCACCGGTATGACCCACGTCCGCCTGCTCCGGCACGCGGGCGATATCGCGCAGATGTCGGGCCGCTTCGACCGCGCCGTCGCCTACATCCGCGAGGCGGTGGACGAAGTCGACCCCCACACCGACCCGGTGGAAGCCGGCCTCGCGCACGAGCGGCTCGGGCGTTTCTTGTGGCAGGTCAACCGGCCCGCCGAGGAGTACCTCGTCGAGAACTTCAAAGCGGTGGAGCTGATCCCGGCGGTTCCGCCGACGGTCGAACGCGCGCGTGTGCTCGCGACGCTCGGGCAGCAGCTGATGCTGGCCGGCCGGAACACGGAGTCGATCGATATCTGCTGGCAGGCGATCGATGTCGCGCAGCAGTTGGGTGCGCGGATCGAGGAAGGGCACGCTCGTAACACGCTGGGCACCGCGCTTGGAGGGATCGGTCGCTTCGAGGACGGCCGGGTCGAGCTCGAGCGCGCGCGCGACATCGCGCTCGAGACCGGTTCCTGGGACGACGTCGCGCGCGCCGCGGTGAACCTCGGTGCCAACCTGCAGGCGTCCGGGCGGTGGGAAGCTGCGCTCGACCTGTCCTTGGAAGGCGCGGAGATCGCGCGCCGGCACGGGCTCGACCGCGCGTGCGGTGGCTTCCTGCGGTTCAACGCCGCGGACTCCCTGTACGAGCTCGGCCGGTGGGACGAGATGGAGGAACAGATCCGCGAGGCCGACGCGATCGATGTCGAAGGCGTCGACCGCATGCGATCGCGACTCAGCTACGCGATCGTCTACGCCGGCGTCGGCCGCTACGACGACGCGCGGGAGCACCTCGCGCTCGCGCGCGGGTTGCGCACGCCGAACGACAATTCGTGGCTCCTCGAGTACGCGGTCGTCGACGCACGGATTCACGCGTGGTCCGGTGACGAGGCGGGCGCGCTCGAGATCGCGCGGCGCGAGATCGATTCGACCTTCGTGCTCAGCGCGTGCTCGGACTCCGGCCCGATGCTCATGATGATCGGCGCGTCGGTCGCGCCCGACGCCGCCACTGCGGCCGAGTTCGCGAGCGCGCTCGAGCGCTGGATCGCGGAACGCCGCTGGAGCGGCGGGACGCCCGGAGACGTGACGCTGATCCAGGCCCAGCTGGATGCCGAACAGCACCGCGACGATCCCGACCGGTGGCAGGCGGTGGCGAACGCATGGGACCGGATCGGCCGGATCCCGCACGCCGCGTACGGGCGTCTACGGGAAGCGGAAGCACACCTGACCACGGGCGATCGCGGCGCGGCCGAGGCGGCGCTCCAGGACGCGGATGCGATGGCGACGCGCATGGGCTTCGCGTGGCTGTCCGAGCGCACGGCCGTGCTCGCCCGCGCCCACAGCTTGGATCTCGGCGTGGCTCTGGTGCCGGCAACGCCCGCCGAACAGGCCGGGCTCACGGCGCGCGAGCGCGAGGTGCTCGAGCTCCTCTCGGAAGGTCGCACCAACCGGCAGATCGGCGAGGTCTTGTTCATCTCGACGAAGACGGCGAGCGTGCACGTCTCGAACATCCTCGCCAAGCTGCAGGTCGCGAACCGGGGCGAAGCCGCCGCGACCGCGCGCCGCCTCGGCCTCGTCGCCTGAGTGATCGCGGCTCGTTAACCTTCGGCGCGTGACACCGCGCGTCGTGGTCGTGGGTGGCGGGAGCTACCACTGGTCGCCGAGCCTGCTGACCGACTTCGCGAACACGGAGTCGTTGCACGGGACCGAGTTCGTCCTCCACGACCTCGACAACGAGCAGGCAATGCTCATGGCCGAACTCGGAAACGAGATCGCGCGCCGGCGCGACATCGCGATGACGGTGCGGGCCGAGCCCGACCGGCGCAAAGCGCTCGCGGACGCCGACTTCGTCGTGACCGCCTTCTCGGTCGGCGGTTTCGACAGCATGCGCCACGATCTCGAGATCCCCGAGCGGTACGGCGTGGTCCAGCCGATCGGCGACAGCGTGGGCCCGGGCGGCATCAGCCGGGCACTCCGGAGCATCCCGGTACTCCTCGACATCGCGCGCGACGTCGAGGACGTCGCACCTGACGCGTTCCTCCTGAACGTCACCAACCCGCTCACCGCGCTGTGCCGCGCCGTGACCCGCGAGACCGGTTGTCGCACCGTCGGCCTCTGCAACGAGTGGGTGTCGACCACTTTCGCTCTGAGCCTCGCGTTCGACTCCGGCATGCACGAGATCGACGCGGTCCTCGGCGGCGTCAACCACTTCCCGCTCGCGACATCGATGACGGTGCGCGGCGAGGATGCGTTCGCGCGCTTGCGTGCGCTCCTCGACGACGTCGGCGGCGTGCAGACCACCGGCCTCTGGATGGATCCGCCCGACCGTATGGAGTGGGTGCGGGCCGGCGCGACTTGGACGAAGGGTGACGTGCTCGCGAACAACGCCGCGCGCATGGAGCTCTTCCGCCGCTTCGGTGTGTTCACGTGCTCGGGCGACCACCACGCCACGGAGTTCGTGCCCGGCTTTGTGCACGCGCGGAACGAATACGGCAAGACGTGGAAGGTCCACGTGTACCGCCTGGCGAAGCACATGGCCGACGCGGCCGACGACGTCGCGAACTACGAGGCACTCCGCGACGCCGACGACGTGCCGCCCTGGCCGTCGGGCGAGCTGGTCGCGCCGCTCGTCGATGCGACTGTCACCGGGACGGCGCGGCGCCTCCCCGTCAACATCCCGAACGCGGGCAATGTCACCAACCTGCCCGACGGCGCCGTGGTCGAGATCATGGGTGTGGTCGACGGCTCCGGTGTGCGCGGACGCGACCAGACCACCGTGCCCGGCGTGATGGGTGAGTGGCTGCGACGCGTCCACGCGTCGCAGGAGCTGACCGTCGAGGCCGCGCTCGGCGGCGACCGCACGCTCGCGCTCGAGGCCATGCTGCTCGACCCGATGTGCAGCGGACTCGCCTACGACGATGTCGTCGCGATGACCGACGAGCTCATCACCGCGACCGCGCGCTGGTTGCCGCAGTTCGCGTAGGACCGCGGCGCCACCGGATCGGTCGGGCCAAAACTTGGAGGCGGCGTGGAGAAGGTCGACTACGACGAACGCCTGCACGCGGTCTACGCCGCCGGCCGGCAGATGTCGCCCGATGCACTGCAAACCTGGACGGAGGCGTTCGCTCGCCACCTGCCCGAGACCCGGCCACTGGTCTGGCTCGACCTGGGCTCGGGTACCGGCCGCATGACCCCCTCCCTGGCGAGTGCGTTCGGCGGCCCCGCCCACGGAGTCGAGCCGTCGGACAAGATGCGTGCGCAAGCCCTTGCCCGCGCCGGTCATCCCGCCGTCACGTATGCGGCTGGGTCTGCCGAGCAGATCCCGTTGGCAGATGCCTCGTGTGACGCAGCCTTGCTGTTCTTCGTCTGGCACCACGTCGTCGATCGTGATGGCGCGGCGCGGGAGTTGCGCCGGGTCGTCAAGCCCGGCGGCAAGCTCTTCGTGCAGGCGAACTTCTCCGACCGGATGCCTGATACCTGGTGGTTCCGCGTCGTGCCCGAGTGGAGGGAAGTCGACACCGCGCAGTTCCGGTCCGAGGAACAGGTGAAGCGTGACTTCGCCGGCGCCGGGTGGACGCTCGCCGCTCGTGATGAAGTCACCTGGCTTCGCTCGGCGAACCTGGCCGAGGACCTCGAGCGGCTGAAGCTGCGTCCCGTCTCGGCCTTCGAGCACATGAGCGAGGACGTCGTCGAAGCGGGTTTCGCCAGCATCGAGGCCGCGTTGCCCTCACTCGGCGACGGGCCTCAATACGAGACCAGCGCGCTGCTCGTCTTCCAGCACTAGGAGCGCGCGACCATCAAACTGACGATTGCCGAAGGTGCGACTCGGTGGGGCGCGCCCGTCACGGCAGCTCGGTGCGCGTGGAGCGAGTGATTCCCTGGTGCGTCCGTCGTCGAGCTGCGACAGACTGCGCCCATGGAACCTCCAACCAGAGGAAGGACCACGCCATGAACGCGAAATCCACAATCGTGCTGGTGCACGGCGACTGGGCCGACGGGTCGAGCTGGAACGCCGTCACGAAGCGACTGATCGACCGCGGCTACAACGTTCTCGTTCCGCCGAACCCGCTGCGGGGTCCGATCGAAGACGGCGCGTACCTCAAGAGCTTGCTCGAGTCGATCGACGGTCCGATCGTGCTCGTCGCGCATTCCTACGGCGGTTTCGTCACCACCAACGCCGCGGTTGGGGTGACCAACGTCAAGGCTCTCGTCTACATCGACGCGTTCATTCCCGACGAAGGCGACCTGCTGTTCGACCTGGCCCCCGGTTCCTGTCTCGCCCTTGACCCCGCCAAAGTGTTCAACACGGTCCCGGTCGCCGGCGGCGCAGATCTCTACCTGCAGATCGCGCCGAACTCGCCCTATCCCGGCTTCGCCGAGGCCTTCGCAAATGGTGTCGATCCCGAAACGACCGCGCTGATCGGGGCGACGCAACGACCTGCCTTCACCAACCAAGCGACCGAGCCGTCCGGCCCGCCGGCCTGGAAGTCGATCCCGGCGTGGTCGCTGATCGGGACCCAAGACCACGTCATCCCGGCCGACCAACAAGAGCTCATGTCCAAGCGTGCGAACGCGACCATCGAGACCGTCGACGCCGGCCATCTCTCGCTCATCAGTCACCCTGAGCGGGTCACGAAAGTGATCGAGGCCGCGTTCGCGGCGACGTCCTAGACCAATCGGTCGCCTCGCGTACTCTGCCGACCCTTGGCAAACCTCGCGCGCGCAGGTGCGCGCTCGCGAGTTCGACGATCCACCGCCCTCGGCCCGCGCATAACTGCGGCGGTCTCAGGGATCCGCGCTCTGGCTGGGCGATGATGCAGCACGGGCGATCGTGATTGTTCTCGTCGAGGGTCTGCCAGGGGCTGGCACGACGACGACTTCTGAGCAGATTGCTGCCGGCTACTCGAAGCTGGCGAGTCCTGTGCGCGGGTGTCCGAGTTGGCGGAGGACCACCCGCTGTTCGGTCGTGATGTACGACGCCGGCACGAAGCGACGGACTATGACGAGATCTGCCTCGGGCAGTGGGCGAGCCTCGCCGAACGCGTTGCCGAACCACAACGCGTTGTCTTCGACGGCTGCACGATGCAGAGCACCGTGCGGTTCATGTTCGAGCAGGGCTGGCGCTTGAGTCGCATCGAGTCCTACTGGCGGCGGTTCGAGCAGTCCATCGGCCGAGTGCCCGTCGCTCTCGTCTACCTCGCGCACCCGAAGCCTGCGGTGTTCTGCTGCTCCCGGATTCGGACACCGGCAGCGGCCGACACTTCGGCGCGGCGCTTAGGCTCCAGTCGGGAACCTCCGTTCCCGGCTACACAGTTCCACGGGAGGACGGATGCCCCCGCGCATCGTGGTGATCGGAGGCGGCAGCTTCCAATGGGTGCCGAAGCTGTTCTGCGATCTCGTGAACACGCCGTCGCTCGCCGAGGCCGAGATCGTGCTCGAGGACATCGCACCCGAGCCGCTCGCCGACATGACGGAGTTCGCGCAGTCGATGGTGGCGCGCGCGGGAACCGGGATGAAGGTCTCGTCGACGACCGATCAGCGGGCCGCGCTCGAAGGCGCCGGCTACGTGGTGGTCTGCATCTCGACCGGAGGGTTCGCGAGCATGACGCACGACCTCGCGGTGCCGGAACGCCACGGCATCAAGCAGGCGGTGGGCGACACGGTCGGGCCGGGCGGCATCAGCCGCGCGCTGCGCAACATCCCCGTGATGGTCGGCATCGCGCGCGACATGGAGGACGTCTGCCCGGACGCGTGGCTGCTCAACATCACCAACCCGATGACGACGCTGTGCCGCGCGGTCACGCGCGAGACCGAGATCGCGACGGTCGGGCTCTGCCACGAGGTGACGATGGTGCAGTTCACCCTGTCGCAATTGCTCGACGCCGACTTCCGCGCGTTCGACCTCACGGTCACCGGCGTCAACCACCTGCCCGTGATCACGGCCATGAAGGTGGGCGGCGACGATGGCTTCGAGCGCCTGCGCGCCCTGCTGGCCGATACCGACGGCCGCGGCGACGAACCGGTCCACCTGCCCGAAGGGCTCGGCCATGAGCAACACAGCTTCGGTGGCCAGTTCAAGAAGCGCGACCTGCTCGCGTCGAACCGGGTGAAGTTCTCGCTGTTCGAACGGTTCGGGGTGCTGCCCGCGGCCGGTGACCGGCACCTCGTCGAGTTCTTCCCCGGTTTCCTCACCGAGGAGTCCGGATGGGGTCGGCGGTGGGGTGTCGGGCTCACGTCGATCGCGGATCGTGAAGCGTGGCAGGACTATTACAAGGCCGAGTTCGCGGAGTTGCGGGCGGCAACTGAAGTGCCGCAGATGCCGTCCGGCGAGATCGTCGCGCCACTCATCGACGCGTTCCTGCGCGACAAGACGCGTCACTTCCCGCTGAATCTCCCCAACGCCGGGCAGTGTCCCGACTTGCCGGATGGACCCGTCGTCGAGTCGATGGTGACGGCTGACGCCAACGGGCTGCGCGGGCGTGACACCGCGACTGCGCCGCCGGTGCTCGCGGAGTGGCTGCGGCGCATCAGCGCGAGCCAGGAAGCGACGGTGGAGGCTGCGCTCACCGGTGACCGCGAAAGGGTTGTGGAAGCGATGCTGCTCGATCCGCTCGCGGGGCGTACCGACTTCGACCACCTCGTGCGGATGACCGACGAACTGATCGACGCCACCAAGCCGTGGCTTCCCCAATTTGCATGAGGCCGGTCGCGTGAGACGGTTCACGCGCGATCGGCTCGACGTTCGCGTCTACGACGATGCCCGGCAGCTGGCGGCGGCCGCGGCAACCGACGCGGTCCTCGCGATCCGCGCCGCGATCGACGGGCGCGGTGCGGCCAACGTGATGCTCGCCACCGGCAACTCGCAACTGGAATTCCTGGCCGTTGTGGCAACGCGCACCAACGTCGACTGGTCGCGCGTCACCGCCTTCCACATGGACGAGTACGCGGGGCTGCCCGGGACACATCCCGCCAGCTTCCAGCGCTACATGCGCGAGCGCGTCGCGGCCCACCTTCCGCTCCGCGACTTCCACTACCTCGACGGTACCAACGACCCCGAGGCCGAAGCCCGCCGGTACGCAGCGCTGCTCGCCGCGCACCCGCTCGACCTCTGCTGCGCAGGCATCGGCGAGAACGGTCATCTCGCGTTCAACGATCCGCCGGTCGCCGACTTCGACGATCCGGAGGCGGTGAAGGTGATCGCGCTCGACGGTGCGTCGCGCCAGCAGCAGGTGGGGGAGGGCCACTTCGCCCGCATCGACGACGTCCCCACTCATGCGATCACGGTGACGATTCCCGCGCTGCTCGCCGCCGCCCGTCTCCTTGTGATCGTGCCCGAGGCGCGCAAGGCCGCGCCGGTGCGAGCCACGCTCGAGGACCCGGTGTCGACCGTCTGCCCCGCGACGATCCTGCGCACACAGGGCCACGCGACGCTCTACCTCGACTCGGAGTCGGCCGCGGCCGTGGTCTAAATCGGCCCAGCGGGTGCTGGCACCCCTGCGGTTGGAGGCCAGCCCGGTGGACACGGGCGCGGAACTCGGGCTGAATGACGGCGTGAGGGCGGTCGGATTGCGGGTGCAGGCCGCGCTGCGGCGCAGGTGGCGGGCGGCGTTCGTCGTCGCGGTCATCGTCGGGCTCGTCAGCGGGGCGGTGCTGACACTCGCCGCCGGCGCGCGGCGCACGGGTGCGGCCCCCGACGCGTTCACCGCGGCGGTCGGCGGCAACGTCGACGCCGCGGTCCAACAGTCGTCCGGGCGACCGCGCACCGCCGAGGTCGCGGCGGTGCCCGGCGTCGCGTCGGTCGACGCGATGACGTTCGCGTTCGCCGGTCTCGTGGATCCGAAGCGCGGCCCGGCCGCAGACTCGATCAGCTTCATCGGCAATCGCCCACTCTCAGCGCGCCTTGTGGCCGGCCGTCTCGCACATCCCGACCGGCCGCACGAGTTCGTTGCCGACCGATCGTTCGCGAAGGCGCACCACGCGCACGTCGGCGACAAGTTCCGCGCGATCAGCTGGACCCAGGAGCAGGGCGACCACGGCCTCGGCTTCGGACCCGATCCGAACGGTCCGTCGTTCACGGCCACGCTCGCCGGCATCGTCGAGACACCGAGCAGCCTCGAGGACGACTCCAATCTCGTGGTGTTCTCGACGGGACTGCTCCGCGAAGACGTCGGCATCGTCGCGACGCTCATGTCGGTTCGGCTCGAGCCCGGCGTGACGCGCGCGCAGTTCCGCGCCGCCCTCGACCGCCTGCCCGATGGCCACGCGCTGAGCGTCGACCGCGGTCAGGTCGTCGGCGCGGAGGTGCGCAATGGCGTCGAGGCACAGGCCCGGGGCATCTGGATCATGGCGCTCGTCGCCGCGATCGCGGCTGCCGTGGTACTCGGACAACTCCTGAGCCGGCACGCCCGGCTGGTCGACAACGAACGTGAACCGCTCGCCGCGCTCGGCTACTCGAGCCGCCAGCTCGCCGCCGAAACCGTTCTCCGCGCCGCCGCGCCAGCGGTTGGGGGCGTCGCGCTCGGCGTAGTGGTGGCCGTGCTCGCGTCGAATGTGTTCCCGACCGGGTTCGTGCGCGCGATCGAGCCGCATCCCGGCCTTCGCTTCGACAGCGGTGTGCTCATCGCCGGCGCGGTCATCTTCGTGCTGGGGCTGCTCGCGTGGGTCGCGATCGCGTTCGTGTCCACCCGGCGACTGCGGGCACGACACGTCCGATCAAATTCGAGCCAGGCCATCGCGCGGGGTGCACCCACGCCGGCTGCGGCGACAGGCACGAACTTCGCGCTGACCCGGCGCGACGGCTCGGCCGGCGCGTCGATCGGCACCGTGTTGGCGATGGGACTGATCGTGGCCGGCCTTGTCGGCGCGACCGCGTTCGCGGTGAGCCTCGACCGGTTGGTGACCGACCGCGGCCGCTTCGGGAGCAACTACACGTTCGGGATAGGCGACAACTCCGACCTCAGCGCCAGCGATCTGCGCAAGGGCCTCGAAGGCAATCGCGACATCGACGGGCTGATGATCGTGACCGCGGCGACGGCGCGCGCGGGCGGCACCACGGTGGCGCTCACCGGCATGGATCGACTCCGTGGCGATCTCGCGCCTCGCGTGCTGAGCGGCCGGTTGCCGGAGAGCCCAACCGAAGCCGCGATCGGTGCCGTCACCGCGCGCGATCTCCACGTGCACGTCGGTGACGAGCTCGCGCTCGCGGGCTCGGCCGCGCGGAAGGACGTTCGCATCGTCGGCACCGCCGTGCTGCCGACGGTCGCCGGTAACGACGGCGTCGGCGACGGCGTCCTCATGACAGAACCCGGTCTGATCGCGCTCGAGCCGCACCCGGACACGGCGCTGGCCGCGATCACGCTCGCATCAGACGCACCCCCGGGCGCGGCACGCGCGATCGCGAAGGGCTTGGGCCAGACCGCGGGCCAGGAGAGCACGCCGGCGGTGATCATCAATGTCGCGCGCGTCCGCAATATCCCAGCAGTCCTCGCGGTGCTTCTCGCGATGCTGGCGGTGCTGACGATCGTGCATGCACTGATCGTGTCGATCCAGAGCCGGCGGCACGATGTCGCGGTGCTCCGCGCGCTCGGGGCCGATCGGCGGTGGGTTGTCCGCACCGTGCACTGGCAAGCGACGGTGCTGACCGTGCTCCCGCTCGTCTTCGGAATCCCGATCGGCGTCGTCGCCGGTTCGTTCGTCTTCCGCGCGTTCGTCCAGCGGATCGGTGCGCTTCCGGATCCGGCCGTACCCATCGTGCTGCTCCTCGGCATGGCACTGGTGCTCGTCGTGGTGGCCAACGTCGCCGCGATCCTGCCCGCGCGTCGCGCCCGTCGCCTGTCGACCGCGGCGTTGCTCCAGGCCGAGTGACTTCTCGTCGCGGCTACAAGGCGAGACGGAAGATGGTGCTCCAGCCCGAGCCGGTGATGTCGAGCGCGTCGAGCTGACGGTTCGCGTCGGCTCGCAACTCCACCGCGTCGGGCGCGCCGATCACTTCGAGCACGTGCGCCCGCACGTGGGCGGCGATCGCGTGCTCGAGCGGCGCATCGGTCGTGGTGGCGATCGCGTGCGCGGCGTCGACTGCGGCGCGCGGATCCGCACCGGTCTGGCGGCGGGCCGCGGCTTCGGCCCAGAGCGCGACGAGCCGGTCGTGGTACGTCCCACCGGCGCGTTCCTGGAGCTCCGCGATGATGCGCAGTGCGTCGTCGGGCTGGCGTTGCACCGCGTACGCGAGCGCGAGCCGACTGCCCATGTTCATCGCGACGCCGTCGAACTCCGCGGCGACGTACGCGGGCTCGAACACCGCGATCGCCTCCTCGGCCCGACCGAGTTGGAGGAGCATGAGGCCATAGGCCGCGGAGAGATCGGTGCTGCCGATCTCCATCTCGCCGAGGTTCGCGTCGCCGAGCAGGACCGCAGCCGCTTCGGGATCGCCGTACTGGAGCAGGACGTTGCTCTGCACGATGTCGGGGACGCGCTGCATCCCCTCGGAGGGGAGGAACTGCACGATCTCGCGCAGCCGGGCGAGGCAGGCCTCGGACTCCTCGCGCAGTCCGAGCTCGGCCAGCGCGCGGATGACGGGTGCGCTCGCCTGGGTCTCGCCCCAGCGGTCGCCGATCTCCCGGAACCGCTGCAGGGCCGCGCGGCCTTCGCGTACCGCATCCGCGCTCCGGCCGCGCCACAGCGCGATGTCGGCGAGCAGGACGTCCATCATGCCGACGGCCCACGTGTTGCCCGACGCGAGACCTTCGACCGCGATCTGTTCCGCGAGCTCGGCCGCTTCGTCCAGTCGTCCCTGCATGTAGCGCACGAACGCGAGCAGCCCGAACGCCCAGCCGAGCCCGCCCCAGTCGCCGAGCTCGCCGAACAGCTCGGCGCTCTCCTGCAGGCGGTGCTCCGCGGTGCCGGCGTCGCCCCGCGAGAACGAGATCCACGCGACGTTCTGCAGGGCCCAGGCTTCGCCGCGGCGGTTGCCTTCGTTCCGGTACGCGGCCAGCGCTTCGGAGATCAGTGCGTCGGCTTCGTTGTGCTCGCCGCGGAACAGATGCGACATGCCGAGCTCGCGCAAGGCGTTGGCGACGCCGGAACCGTCGCCCGCTTCGCGCCACTTCTGCACGGCCTCGGATAGCGCCGCCTCGGCCTCGTCGTAGTCACCGTTGGCGGCGTGCAGTTCGCCGAGCAGCGTGAGCGCGGCCGCCTCGACGCGGATGTTCTCGGCGTCGCGCGACTCCTCGAGCACGATCAGCGCGTCGTCGCGCCCGTCGCCGAGCGCGCGCTGCGCCAGCCGCGTGCGCCCGCGTCCGAGCAGCGCGGTCCAGCGCTGCTCGCAGGGATCGTCCGAGAGCAGCCCGAGCGTGCGGTCGTGGTGATGCCCGGACACGACCCAGGACTCGACCTCCTCCGCCTGGCGCGCGGCGCGGGTCAGGGCGGCGACCGCGCGCTCACCGATGTCGTTCCCGACGCCCGGCACCGGCCCGAGCTCGGCGACCAGCTCGGCCGCGGTCGCGAGGTGGTTCGCGACCTGCCCGACCGCGAT
Source organism: uncultured Actinomycetes bacterium (assembly GCA_963740835.1). Taxonomy (GTDB): domain Bacteria; phylum Actinomycetota; class Acidimicrobiia; order IMCC26256; family PALSA-610; genus CAVUFH01. Next base: position 219,540 of record CAVUFH010000002.1, read on the forward strand.
GTCGCCACGCGCTTCGAGGAAGGGCGCGAGGTTCGCGTGGCGTCGCGCCCGCTCGGCCTTGGTGAGCGTGCCGTAGGCGATCTCGCGGATCAGCTCTGATTTGAAGTGGAACTCGTTCCCGTCGATGACGACGAGATCACGTTCCGCGAGGCGCTCGAGCAGCCGGGGCGCGTCCTCGCGACCTGCAAGCGCGAACGCGGCGCTGATCGGGCCGCCGCCACCGACGACCGCGCAGTCCTCGAGCAGCGATCGCTCGGCCGGTTCCAGCGCGTCGAGCCGGGCCGCGACCAGGCCATGCAACGTGGCGGGGAGATCGCGCAGGCCTTCGGTGGGTGCCGCGCCCGAGCGCTGCGCGTCCTGGACGTACGCGACGAGCTCCTCGACGAAGAACGGGTTGCCCCCGCTCCGTTCCAGCAGCGTGTCGACGATCTCGTCGTCGGCGCAGCCCTCGAACAGCGCGTGCACGAGTTGCGCGGTCGCGGCGCGGTCGAGCGGATCAAGATGGAGCACGAGCGCGTTGTGCCGCGCCGACTCGGGCGACCAGCGTTGGTCGAAGCCGGGCCGGGCCGTGGCGAGCAACACGAGCGGGGCGTTGCGGAGCCGTGACAGCAGCCGGTCCGCGAGCTCGAGCACCGGCTCTTCGGCCCAGTGCAGGTCGGCGAGGCCGAGCACGATCGGCGTGCGCGCGCTCAAGGCCTCGAGGAAGGCGAGCGCGGCGCGGATGCCCTCTTCGCGAGCGCGAGTCGGGTCTACCCCGGGTCGGGTCGTGCCATCCATGACGTACATGAGGCCTTCGACCAGTCGGTCGGTCTCGCCGGCGGCGCCTTCGGAGTCGAGGGTCACGTGGGCCGGGTCGCGGATGTCGAAGCCGAGCGTGGCGCTCACCGTCTCCACGACCCGCAAGCGCGCTTCGGCCGAGCCCGCCAGCCCTTCGATGCCGCACGCGCTTCGCAACGCTTCGGCGACCGGGCCGAAGACATTCGCGTCGCCGTACGGCACGCACTGGCCGAACAGCACGCGCGCGCCGAGCTCTTCGCGCGCGACGTGCGCGACTTCGTTCGCGAGCCGGCTCTTGCCCACTCCCGCATCGCCATAGAGGAGCACCAGTTGGCCGCGGCTGCGTGCCGTCGCCATCTGCAACACGTGCCGCAACGTGTCGATCTCGTCGTCGCGACCGAGCATCGGCGCGCGGGCGCCGGCGCGACGGCGGCCGGGCGGCGCGAGCACGCGCACCGCGCGATAGGCCTCGACCGGCTCGTCGCGACCGCGGACGCTCAGCAACCCGAGCGCTTCGTACTCGACGCACTCGCGGGTCGCCGCCTGCGTCGAGCTGCCGACGATCACCTCACCCGGTTCGGCGATGGTCTGCAGGCGCTGCGCGGTGTTCACGACGTCGCCCATCACCGTCGAGTCGCCGCCGGCCCGCATCGCGCCCACCAGCACTTCGCCGGTGTTGACCCCGACCCGCATCTGCACGGGCACGCCGATCTCCTCCGCGACGAGGGCGAGCGTCTCGTGCATGCGCAGCGCGGCCCGCACCGCCCGCTCGGCGTCGTCCTCGTGCGCGACGGGAGTGCCGAACAGCGCCACGATCTCGTCCCCGACGATCTTGTCGAGCCGGCCGCCGAAGGTGGAGAAATCGGTGACGAGCCGCTCGAAACAGCGGTCGACCAGCCGTTTTGCTTGCTCCGGGTCCGCGGTCTCGGCGAACGTCGTGAACCCGACGAGGTCGGCCATCAGGACGGTCACGAGGCGGCGTTCCTCGGGTGCGACGACGAGCCGCTGCCCGCACTCAGGGCAGAACCGTGCACCTTCGGGTACCGGTGCCCCACACGCCGGGCAGGTCATCCCGGGAAGGTTACCGGCCCCGCCCCGGGTGCCCGAGCGTTCAGGTCACCCGCTCCCGGGCGTTCAGGTGAAGTGTCGTGGTGCCGAAATACCAAGGAGGCGAGCCAGGAAGCGGGACAATGGAAGCAATGTCTTTTGCGGGCGACGAGAAGATCGACGACGCCGCGTTGCGAGCAACGATGCGCGACGCCGTCGACCGTGGTGAATTCCGCGTCTACTACCAGCCAATCGTCGGGTTCGACCCGGGTGAGGTGGCCGGGTTCGAAGCGCTGTTGCGGTGGGAGCACCCCCAGTACGGCGTCCTGACACCGGCACAATTCCTCGCGATCGCCGAGGACAACGGGCTGATCGTGCCCATCGGTGCCGCGGTGCTCGAGGCCGCGTGCCGCCAAGGCGCGCAGTGGGTCAGCGAGTCCGCCGGCGAACGGCCGCTCACGATCGCGGTCAACCTCTCCGCGCGTCAGCTGGTCGCCCACGACCTGCTCGGCGCGGTCACCCAGGCGCTCTCGCGTTCCGGCCTGGATCCGCGCTTGCTCATCCTCGAGGTCACCGAAGCCGCGTTGCTGGATGTCGGCGATCGGTGCGCACCGGTCCTCCACGAGCTCGACGCGCTCGGCGTCCAGCTGTGCGTCGACGACTTCGGCGCGCAGCACAGCTCGTTGCGCATGCTGCGCGATCTCCCGGTGTCGGGCCTCAAGATCGACCGCTCGTTCGTGTCCGGTCTCGGTTCCAACTCGGATGACGCGACGGTCGTCGCCGCAGTGGTCGCGTTGGCGCACGCGCTCGACATCTCGGTCACCGCGCAGGGCATCGACACGCCGCGCCAGCTCTCCGAGGTGCGTTCCCTCGGCTGCGACCGCGGGCAGGGCTTCTACTTCGCGTACCCGCAACCGGGAGAGATCGTCCAGGCCCTCGTGCACCACCGCTTCCGGTGGCGCGAGCAGCACTCCGCCGCGTAATTCGCACGGCTCGGATCGAATCCGCCGGTACGTTGCCCGGCTATGTCCCTCATGCGCGATCGCCGTTTCGCGCTTCTCGTTTCCGGCCAAGCGATCAACGCGATCGGGAGCTGGTGCGCGCTCGTCGCGCTGTGGGGATACGCGAGCTACCGGTTCGACGCGGGTCCGGCGCAGATCGCGCTGCTGTCGCTCTCGTGGTCGTTGCCGGCCGCGGTGTTCGGGCCGCTCGGCGGACTGCCCGTCGACCGCTTCGGGCCCCGCAAGGTGATCATCGTGGCCGACGCGGGCGCCGCGGCCGTCGCGGTCGCGCTGTCGTTCGCGGGCTCGTACTGGATGCTCGTCGCGCTCGGCGCGGGCATGGGCTGCGCCCGCCTCTTCAGCGAGCCGGCCTTCGCCGCCCTCGCGCCGCGTCTCGCGCCCGATGACCAGCTCTTGCGGGCCAACGCGCTGATCGGCGCCGCGAACCAGTCCGCGATCGCGTTCGGGCCGCTGCTCGCGGCGGGTGCCATCGCAGGATGGGGGATGCGGTCCGCCTTCCTCGTCGACGCGGTCACCTACGTCGTCGGCATCCTCACAATCCTCCCGCTGCGGTTGCGCGCGATCGACGCGCCGCGGCAACGCGCCGGGTTCCGTGAAGAGCTGCGGTCGGGGTTCGACATCGTCCGCAACCGTCCCGCGCTCGCACGCCTGCTCGCGATCGGTGCGTCGGTGTATCTCGTCTGGGGCGCGTACGGCGTCATCGAGCCCATCTACTTCCGGGACGTGCTGCGCGAACCGCCGTCGACGTTCGCATGGATGCAGGCGGTCTTCGGGTTCATGTTGCTGGGCACCGCGTTGCTGCTGCCGCGGCTCGGTGACCGCGTCGCGACGCTGCGTACCGTACGCGCGGCCGCGATCGTCACTGCGCTGGTCGCGCCGATCTACGTCGGCACGCAGTACTTGTGGGTCGCCGCGATCGGCATCGGTGTGTGGGGTGCCGCGACCGCGTGGTTCGTCGCGCCGCACCGCACGCTCGTGCACCGTGAGGCGCCGATCGCCGCGCACGGTCGCGTGCTCGCGCTCGACAGCGCGCTCCGGAGTTGGGCGCACGTCATCGGATTGCCGCTCGCGGCGCTGAGTGTCACCGTGCTCGGCGTGCGGGGTGCCGCGTTCTCAGTCGGTGCCGTCGCCCTCGCCGGCGCCCTCGTCGCTCGCCCCCGCCCAGTTTCGGAGGAGCCCCCACGAGAAGATGCCGGTGTCATGTCCGTCGTTCCAGCGGAGGGTTAAGCCCCACGCCCCGACCAGCTCCGCGCCGAGCGCGGCGAGGGGCTCGGGGGCGCCCGGGCGCGGCCAGATCGGCGCGCCCTGCTCCCGTTTGCCCCGGCACTCGGCGCACGGGCAGTTCACCCGCAGCTCGACCAACCCGAAGTGGGCCGAGGTGCCGTCGGCGAAGCGGACCGTCAGCCCGTTGGCGCGATCGAGCTCGACCGCTTCCGGCGATGCTTCTTCGGGCAGCTCCATCGACATGCGACCAGTCTGACCGGTGTTCCTGCCCGGTCCGGTCGTCAGGAGGAGATGCGGTTGAATGGGGCGATGGCCCGACCCCAGCGGCTGAGTGATCCGGAGATCGCGGCCGAACTCGCGGCGCTGCCCGGATGGGAGCGAACCGGCGACGAGATCGTCCGCACGTTCGAGTGCGCGTCGTTCCCCGATGCGATCGCCTTCGTCGTCCGCATCGGTTTCTTCGCCGAGCGCGCCGACCACCACCCGGACCTCGACATCCGCTGGCGCAAGGTGCGCGCCGCGCTCACGACGCACGACGCGGGCGGGCTCACGGCCCTCGACCTCGAGCTCGCGCGCGACATCACCGCCGCGTTCACCGCACCCAAGCAGGACTGACGTGCCGCTCGCAATCGCCATCGGGATCATCCTGGCCCTCCTCGTGGTGATGTGGGTCGCGTTCGCGAAGGAACAAGGACCGGGCCCGGCCGACGTCGCGATCGCCTACGAAGGCGCGTGGGACCAGCTCGACTTCAGCCTGCTCTACGACCTCTCGGGCGATGAGCTCCGCGACGGTCTGCGCCGCGAGCAGTTCGTCGGCGCGAAGCGCGCTGCGTACGCGAGCACCGCGAGCCAGGGCCGGCTCGGCGCGACCATTACCGTCGACGACGTCGTATCCACCCAGCAGACGGCCATCGTCGCGACGCGCGTGTCGACCGACGAGGGCATGGTGCAGAACCGGGTCGTGCTCGAAAAGCGCGCCAACGGGTGGATGGTCGTCGGGTACTCGATTCGAACTGCGTGACCCGCCGGCCCGCGCTGCTGCTCACCGGCGGTGCCAGCCGGCGGCTCGGTACCGACAAGGCGTCGATCGTCTGGCGCGGCGAGACCCTCGCCGCGCGCGCGGCGCGCGTGCTGATGCACGTGTGTGCGCCCGTGCACGAGGTCGGTCCCGGCGTCACGTCGCTCCCGGTGGTCCGCGAAGACGCTCCGGGAACCGGGCCGCTCGCCGCGGCGCTCGCCGGTGTGCGCGCGCTCGAGGCCGATGCCGGCGCGGATGTGGATGCCGTGCTCGTGCTGGCCTGCGACATGCCGTTCGTCGAGCCGCCCCTGCTGCGATTGCTCGCGTCGTGGCCCGGCGCGGGCACGGTGATCCCGACGCGCGACGGGCGCGCGCGAATTCCTCTGCGCGCGGTACGGGAAAGTGTGGTTGCGCGCGGCCGCGGCGTCGGGGAGCACGTCATTCAAGGCCGTGCCCGCGGTGCAGTGCGAACTTCTCCCGGAGTCCGTGTGGCAGGCGGCCGCGCCCGCGCACGCGTTCGACGACATCGACACCCCGTCGGACCGGGCACGTAGCATCGGGCAATGAAGGTGTCCGACCCGTCCGCCGCGCCGGTTCGCCGGCCCGTGACCGCGGTGCAAGTGCTCGCGGTCGGTGCCGAGAGCGCGCGCCCGCGGCCCGACAAGCTCGTCACCGAGGAACCGCTCGAGCTACGCGTGCACGGACCCGGAGAGGACGCGACCGCGCTCGCGGTCACGATGCGCACGCCGGGCAACGACTTCGAGCTGGCCGCCGGCTTCTGCCGTACCGAAGGGCTCATCGGCGCGCCCGCCGACATCGACACCATCGCGTACTGCCTCGGCGACGAAGGCGAGCAACTCTTCAACGTCGTCACGCTGCGGTTGCGACGGCCCGTCGTCGCCGAGATCCGCGCCCGCCGCTTCCTGGCCAACTCCGCGTGCGGGATCTGCGGCAAGGCCGCGCTCGACGACCTCGAGGTTCGGTGCGATCCGGTCGGGCCCGGTCCGGTCGTCGCGGCATCGGTGGTGCGGACGCTGCCGGCCCGCCTCGCCGAGCACCAGCGCCTCTTCGGCGAGACCGGTGGGCTGCACGCGGCGGCCCGCTTCTCCGCCTCCGGTGAGATCGTCGCGGTGCGGGAGGACATCGGGCGCCACAACGCGCTCGACAAGATGATCGGCGCCGCGTTCCTCGAGCGATCGCTCCCGCTCGCGGGTGAGGTGCTGCTCGTGTCCGGCCGGCTTTCGTTCGAGCTCGTGCAGAAGGCCGCGGTGGCCGGGATCCCGGTGCTGTGCGCGGTGTCCGCGCCGTCGAGTCTCGCGGTCGCGGCGGCCGAGCGGTTCGGCCAGACGGTCGTCGGCTTCCTGCGTGACGACCGCTTCAACGTGTACACGCACCCCGATCGCGTCGACGCGGCCGGCTGACCGTCGATGGTCTTCAAGCGGCGCAAACGCGGTGACGATCTCGTGCACGGTCCGAAGCGCTTGCGGCGCGACCTGTGGGTCGGCTGGAAGCCGAACGGCGTGGGCGAGCAGAAGCCCAACCACTACTCCGACATCGGCAAGGTCGCCTGGGAGAACCGGCACAACCTGCCGTGGGCGTGGCGCATCCTGTCGAAGGGCGTGTGCGACGGTTGCGCGCTCGGCGTCGCCGGCTTCCACGACTGGACCATCAGTGGCGTGCACCTGTGCACGACGCGCCTCGAGCTCCTCAAGGTCAACACCGCCCGCGCGATCCCCGACGACGCGTTGCAGGACGTCGCCGCGCTGACGAAGCACAACGGGCGAGCGTTGCGCGAGCTCGGTCGGCTCGCGCACCCCATGGTGCGCCACCGCGGCGATCGTGGGTTCCGGCGCGTGTCGTGGGATGACGCACTCGACCTCGTCGCGGCGCGGATACGCGACGCGGGTCCGAACCGCGTCGGTCTGTACCTCACCGCGCGCGGCATCACCAACGAGGTGTACTACGCCGCGCAGAAGGCGGTCCGCTTCATCGGCACGAACAACGTCGACAACGCGGCGCGCGTGTGTCACGCGCCGTCGACGGGTGCGCTGAAGGAGACGCTGGGGGTTGCCGCTACGACGTGCAACTACCGCGACGTGATCCACAGCGACCTCATCGTGTTGTTCGGTGCTGACGTCGCGAACGCGCAGCCGGTGTTCATGAAGTACCTGTACCTCGCGAAGAAGCGCGGCGCGCGCGTCGCCGTTGTCAACCCCTTGCGCGAACCCGGGTTGGAGCACTACTGGGTTCCGTCCAGTGCCGAGAGCGCGATGTTCGGGACGAAGATGACGGACGAGTTCTTCGGCGTCCACACCGGGGGCGATGTCGCGTTCCTGAACGGCGTGATGAAGGTCCTGCTCGCGATCGGCGGCATCGACAAGGAATTCGTGCGCGCCCACACCACCGGGTTCGACAGCCTCCTCGATCAGCTCCAGGAGGAGTCGTTCGACCGGCTCGAGGACGCGTCGGGCGCGACCCGTGGGGACATGACCCGCTTCGCGCAGATGTACGCCGGTGCGCGGTCCGCCGTGCTCGTGTGGTCGATGGGGATCACGCAGCACGTCACCGGCATCGACAATGTCAAGGCGATCGTGAACCTCGCGCTGGCGCGGGGCAACGTCGGGCGCGCCGGTGCCGGCCTCATGCCGATCCGCGGGCACTCCGGCGTGCAGGGCGGCGCGGAGATGGGCTGCTACGCGACGGCCTATCCGGGCGGACTCGCGATCAACCCGTCGAACGCCGCCGCGCTCGCGGCGCAGTGGGGGTTCGCGGTGCCCACGAGCCGGGGTTTGGACGCGTCCGAGATGGTCGAGGCCGCGCGACGGGGTGACATCGAGGTGCTCTGGTCGAGCGGCGGCAACTTCCTCGACGTGCTCCCCGCGCCCGACATCACCCGCACCGCCCTGGCGCGCACGCCGCTGCGCGTGCACCAGGACATCGTGCTCACGCACCAGATGCTGGTGGATCCGGGCGAGACCGTCGTGTTGCTCCCGGCCGCGACCCGCTACGAACAAGCAGGCGGTGGCACGTCGACCACCACCGAGCGGCGAGTCGCGTTCAGCCCCGAGATCGACGGGCCGCGCGTCGGCGAGGCCCGCAGCGAGTACGCAATCTTCCTCGACGTCGCGCGCCGGGTCGACCCGGACCGCGCCGCCGCGATCGGTTGCGAGAGCGCGCAAGCAATTCGCGAAGAGATCGCACGCGTCGTGCCCGCCTACGCGGGGATCGAGACGCTGCGCGAGACGGGCGACGCGATCCAGGTGGGCGGCGAGCGGTTGTGCGCGGGCGGCGTGTTCCCGACCACGGACGGGCGGGGCCGCTTCAGCGTCGTCGTGCCGAACACCGTCGGCGTCCCACCCGGGCGCTACTTGCTCTCGACCCGGCGGGGCAAGCAGTTCAACTCCATGGTGTGGAAGGACGTCGACCCGCTCACTGGTGCGCCGCGCGACGCGCTACTGCTGTCGGAGGCCGACGCAGCTGCGATCGGCGTTCGGCCGGGCGACGCGCTGCTCGTGCGCTCTCCGCACGGCGAGATGCGCGCCCGAGCGCACCTCGCGCCCATGCGTCGCGGCAACGTGCAGGCGTTCTTCCCGGAAGCGAACGTGCTGCTCGCACCCAACCGGCGCGAGCCGATCTCCGGAGTTCCCGACTACAACGCGGTCGTGGAAGTGGTCAAGCTCGCGTGACGCCCGCCGACCTCCTGGAGCTCTTCGACGCGGCGGCCGCGGCGGCGCGCGACGCGGTTGCTGCGATTCCGCGCGCTGAGATCCGCACCCGCACCGAGCTGGCGGGGCAGTACGCGCTCGACGTCGTCGCCGACGCGGCTGCGTGTGCGGTGCTCGAGCGCGCACCGGTTCGGATCGTCAGCGAAGAGTCCGGGGTGCACGAGCGCGCCGGCATCGACATCACCGTCGTGATCGACCCGGTCGACGGGTCCACGAATTGCTCTCGCGGAATCGCGTACTGGGCCACCTCCATCGCGGCGATCGACGAGGAAGGCTTGTTGTGCTCGCTGGTCGTGAACCAGGCCGCGGGATCGCGCACGACTGCCGTGCGGGACGGCGGCGCGTTTCGCGACGGAGTCCGTCTGCGCGCATCCACCGTCACGCGCGTCGAGGACTCGGTGATCAGCATCGCTCGGCCACCGGTGCCACCGCTGCCGTGGAAGCAGTACCGCGCCTTTGCGTGCGGCGCGCTCGCCCTTTGCGAAGTCGCGGCCGGCGGGATCGACGCGCACGTCGACAGCGACTTCGCGATGCGGCCGTGGGACTACCTGGGCGCGCTGCTGGCCTGCCGCGAGGCGGGCGCGACCGTCTTCGACGCGCACGACGAAGAACTGGTGACGACCGAACCCGGGTCACACCGGCGCATCGTGGCCGCGGGTACATCCGAGCTCGCCGAGACCCTGAAGCGGGCCGTCGCGTGACCCTCGACCTCGACGCGCTGCTCGCAGCCGCGCGTACCGCCGCCCGCGCCGGCGGTGAAGTCGTCGCCGCGCACTTCGGCGCACCGCACGAGGTGCGCGAGAAGGCACCGGGCGACTGGGTGAGCTCCGCTGACCTCGCGAGCGAGGCCGCGGTGCGCGAGATCCTCGTACGGACCACCGGCATCCCGGTGCACGGTGAGGAGGAAGGCGGCGAGCGGGCGGCCACCGAGTGGCTGGTCGACCCGCTCGACGGCACCGCGAACTTCGTCCACGGCCTCGACGCGGTCGGTGTGTCCATCGGCCTCGTCGAACACGGCACTCCCGTCGTCGGTGTCGTGCACGCGCCGCTGCTCCCGACGTACGACGGCCGGCTCGGACGCACCTACTGGGCGACCGCGGGGCGTGGAGCGTTCCGCGATGGCCGGCGCATCGCGGTGAGCAGCCGCCGGCCCGAGCAGGCGATCGTCGCCACCGGCTTCCCCTTCCGGCGCAAGCACCTGTTGCCTGAGTTCCTCGGCACCTTCGGACCGGCGCTGCACCGGTTCGAGGACATCCGCCGGGTCGGCGCCGCCAGTCTCGACCTGTGCTGGGTCGCCGAAGGCGTGTTCGACGGTTTCTTCGAGCTGCGCCTCGGTCCGTGGGACGTCGCCGCGGCCGCGATCGTGGTTCGCGAAGCCGGGGGCACGGTCACGGACTGGGACGCCGACCCGGACGCGTGGCTGGCGAGCGGCAGCATCCTTGCTGCACCGCCCGCCGTGCACGCCGCATTGCTGGAGCTCGCTTCGCTTCGCACGCAGGTCGAATCGACGGATTGACCCAGCTCGCGGCGCGCCGGGTAACCCCTCCTCCGCCGCCCGTCGCCGAGTACAGGAGGCCGCAGCGGCGTTCGCGAGCGCGCTCCTCGCGCACGGCCGCCTCGAAGCGCCGTTCGAACCGGCGCTCGCGACGTTCGGCCGGCTCGGTGCTACGCCATGGACCGCGCCGGCCCGGAAGCTGCTCGGTGACGACACGGTTGCGCCCGAGCAGGTCGAGCTGACGCGCCAGGAACGGCAGGTGGCCGCGATCGTGGCCCGCGGCGCGACCAACCGCGAGGCCGCCGACGAGCTGTTCCTCAGCCCGCGCACGATCGACTTCCACCTGCGCAACATCTACAAGAAGCTTCAGGTCCGCTCGCGCACCGAACTGGCCTTCCGCCTCGCTGCGCAGCACGCCGATCTGACTTCGATGGACTCGTGACGTCCGTCGCAATTAAATCGCTTGACCCGTCTCCGGCCGCCGTGGTCGGATAACCCTTCGGAAACAGCGCACATCCACCAACAGGTCGCGGCTTCCCCCGAGTGGGGAACCCGACCCGCCCCGATCGGAACACCCCGACCGGGCCGCCCGACCAGAAGGACCAACCGCACGATGCACCGCACCTACGCACCCGAAGCCATGGGCATGGCTCTCGCGGCGCGGCCGCGCGTGCAGGCCAATGGCTCGTGCGCCCCGGTCGCGTTCTGGTCGCCGATCACGCTCGGCACGACCGACCAGAAGCACCGCCTGCCCCGCCGGACCAAGGCGTCCCCGTAGCAACCGAGCTACATAAGGGACTCACCAGGCCGCCGGGGCACCACCCCCGAGCGGCCTTTTTGTTTGCCGGAAATCCGACGGCACAACCGCCAAAAGGACGCTCAACCGCACACGACACGCACCATCCAGCCATGCAGGGAGAGATCGGCGATGTTCGCCATCCAGGAATTCAGCACCGTGTTCCCCGACCGGGACCCGGACTGGCAGGCAGAAGCACTCTGCGCTGACGGCACCGGCGCGCTCGTCGAGCTGTTCTTCTCGGAGCAGCTGGACGACATTGCCGCCGCCAAGGCGTTCTGCCAGGGCTGCCCGGTGAAGGACCCGTGCCTCGCGGGTGCGCTCGAGCGGCGCGAGCCGTGGGGCGTCTGGGGCGGCGAGCTGTTCGTGAACGGCAAGGTCGTCGCCCAGAAGCGCAAGCGCGGGCGTCCACCCAAGATCCGTCCCGAAGCGGAACAGCCTGCCGCGCAGAGCGCTTGAGATCCGAGCGCTGAACACGCGGGCCGGGGCAACGGCTCCCCCCAAACGCGAGCCCCGGCCCGCCGTGCGCGGCCCCGTTGCCATCAGACGCGAGTCCGCCGACGCCGGACGCGGCAGAATCGACCGCCGTGGACGTCGATCGGGCGCAGTACGAACGCGATGGATTCTTCCGGCTCGACGGGTTCGCGGATCCCGCCGTCGGCAACGGCATGCTCGTCGATGTGGTCGATGTCGCCCGCCGGGCCGCGGCGGGGGAGAACGTGGCGCCGGCATTGCCGTTGCCCGAAGCGCAGCCCGGCTTCGCGGGGACGAATCCCGAGGACCTGATCGCGAAGGTCTTCCGCCTCCACCGGCGACCGGTGTTCCGCGAGTTCCTCGAGACCGAGGGCGTCACCGAGATCGTCGCCGGCATGCTCGGGCCCGACGTCGACTGCTTCCTCTCGCAGTTCATCTTCAAGAACCCGGGCGCGTGGGGTCAGCCCTGGCACCAGGACTCCTTCTACTTCCCGTTCGAGCCCGCCCGCCCGATCGTCGGACTCTGGCTCGCGGTCACCGAGGCGACGCTCGCGAACGGTTGCCTCCAGGTGGTTCCGGGCAGCAACCACGAACCGGTGCACGAGCACGTGCCCGACCGGCGGCCGAGCGCGAACTACGGCTACGTCGAGATCATCGATCACGCGATGGACGCCGCCGCCCCGGTGCTGATGCAGCCCGGTGACCTGCTCGTGTTCGACAGCCATCTGATGCACCGTTCCACCGACAACACCTCCGACGGCATCCGCGCCGCGATGGTGTTCCACTGCTGCGTCGCGGGCACCGAAGACGTCGGCGGCAGCCCGACCCGCAACCTCGTCCAGGACTTCGTGCCGTTGGTGCGCGGCGGTGACGTCGTCGCCGTCGCGTAGGTGTCGTGAGCGACGGCGTTTCGTGGGTTTCGGTAGCCCCAAACGCTTTGCGGCGTGGGAGATCGAGCACGGCATGACCCCGCGTGACTGGCCTGCGATCGGTCGTTCGGCGGGTTGTGTCTGAGCAGCCGCGAGACGTGTCGGCGAGACTTTCGCGGCCGAACACCCTCGCCGGACGGATGCAGCGCGCCGTCGACCGGTACCTGTCGCAGCCGCTCGCCGACCCGAACGGCTAGGGCGACGTGAGCGTCGCGACGTCGAAGAGGGCGATGTACGCCGGCGCCGTCCCCGAGTTCCCCACATTCAGGCCGACAACCGTCGGCGTCGGTTTCCAGGTGAACGAGACGAGCGGGAGCCACGTCGCTCCGTCCAGCGACCATGACACCGTGTAGCTCGTGCCCCGACGAGTGATCCGCTGCCACTGGGCCTTCGCGCTGCCGGTGTCGTGGTCGTAGCGTTTCACGAAGCTCGGGCCGCCGTCCCACGTGCCGACGTACAGGCGGACGTGGGAGCCGTCGCCGTCCCAGTCGGACCGGAAGTAATGGTCGGCAGACGCCTGGACGAGGGCCCCGGCGAACCGGCCGTCGTTCGTGTCGGTGTTCAGGATCTTCGTCGTGAACGTCCACGACGTCGAAGACGTGCCGGGCGATCGGGTGACCCGGAGCGAGCGGTTTACGGGCGACTTGTCCGGCCAGTTGTCGTGGTCGCGGTGCAGGCGGTCGAGGCCGGACGGGATGGCCAGATGCAGCGTCCCGCCACTCGCGGATGGGTGGCCGTCGCCGAGCGGGTCGACCTCATGCCAGGCCGGGCTGAGCGACGTGAACGGGTCCGACCAGCTGACCGAGGTCGGGCGGACGGCGCAGGCCGTGATCACGAGCGCGCACGCGACCAGGAAGGGGGCTGCGCGAGTGGTACGGCGCATCCGGCCATGCTTGTCGCGGACCGAGATCGTGACCAGCCCCGCAAGCGCCGCATTCCGTGCGATGCTCACCGAGCGCCGCGAGCTGTGGCGTACCGGACGGGAGCCGCGTCCCCGCCTGCGAGGTCACCGACGATCGCCGCCGGGTCGGGCGGCGCTTCAGTTGTCCCTGGGCGGGTGGGGTGGGGTGATCGACCTGGCGCAGGCCGTGCTCCTGGACCTCCCCGGCCGTTGGAACCGCGTCGATCCCACATCGACCGCAATTCGTGTTCGCCCTCTACCCGACGGGCCTCGTCTACGAGCACGGAGCTCTTGGAACCGCCGAGAGTCCCGGCCGGACGGAACTTTTGCACCTCGGCCGGTGTGAAGATCGCAGGGGCCGGTGTGAAGATCCGAGGGGTAGGCCCGGCCGGACTCGAACCGGCGACACCCGCCTTGTAAGGGCGGTGCTCTGACCAACTGAGCTACGGGCCTGTGGGTGGCCGGCCAGTCTCGCGCGCTGGGGTCGACCGGGCCGAGAGTTGCTCGGAGAACGCGTCGGCGACCTGTTGGTGACCGGCGCGGTCGAGATCGTCGTCGCCGACCTCCATTGCCGGGAACGTCTTGCTGCTCAGTGCGACGAGCTCGGCGCCAGTGGTCCGGGCCACGGTCGCGATCGCGGCGTTGTAGGCGGTGCGGAGGGTCGGGTCGTCGCCGTTGCGCGCGGGGATGTCGGCTACGAGAACGCGCGCGTCCGGCGTCGTCGTGAGCGCGCGGAGGAGATCGGTCATGGTTGCTCCGAATGTCGTCGCGGAGACGCCACGATCCATGTCGTTGACACCGACCCACACCAGCACGGTGTCGGGCCTGAGCTCCCGCGCGATGGGCACCTGCCGGGTCAACGCGCTGGCAACCGTCGCGTTGCCTTCCGCGGCGTTGACGAACACGGTCGCCCGCGGGAACGACTCGAGGTACACGACGCGCGGCCAGTCCTCGCGGAGCGGGTCGTCGAGCGTGTCCCCCAGCGCGTTACCGGTGCCGACGACGAGCAACGTCTGCGCGGTTCCCGCCTGCGACGGCGGCGGGCGGCCGGCGCCACCGGACCCGCCCGAGCACGCGGTCGCGACGAGCGCGCAGCCGATCGTGGCCGCGATGACGCGCGCGATCGCCCTCACCGGTCGCCCATCGCCTGACGCGCCGGAAGCCGGGCCGCACGCTGCGCGGGGATGGTGCCGGCCACGAGCGCGAGGACGGTCGCGCCGGCAATCACCGCGATCACGACCGATACCGGGAGGCCGAGCGAAACGGTCGCGAGCTGCTGGCTCTCGAGGAAGCGGTTGACGACACCGGCGAGCACCTGCGCGGTGAAGTAGCCGACGATCGTGCCGACGACGCCGCCGAGGAAACCGAGCGCGCCCGCCTCCACCAAGAAGATGCGGCGTACGTCGCGGTCTGCGGCACCGATCGCCTTGAGCACGCCGATCTCACGACGCCGTTCCCGCACGGAGGCAAGCATCGCGTTGGTGATGCCGAGTGCGGCGATGGCGAGCGCGATGACGCCGATGCCCGAGAGCACGATCTCGACCACCCGTAGGTAGCGCTGCACCGATTCGATGAGTGATTCCGGCGCGCTGGTCGAGTAGCCGACATCGGTGATGCCCTGACGCACCTGCGGCACGCGGTCGAGCCCGTCCGCGACGACGAACGAGCGCGGTGTACGGCGAAGTCGGCAGGTCGAACCGGGCCGGGTCGACGCCGGCGAGCGCCCACTCGCGCGCGGCCTTGGCTTGCTGGATCGGGACGACGAGGTCGCCGGTGCCGAGCTCCTGCGCGACGACGCCGACGATCTGCAGCCGGACCCAGCGGCCGCGGACGCGGGTTTCGCCTCCGGAGAACGCGCGCGGTGCGCCGACCTGGATCTCGGAGCCGACCACGTCCGCCGCTCGCGCCTTCGGAAGTCCAAGCCGGCGGAGATACGCGAGGGTGACCGCGGCTTCGGTCAACGACCCGGCCTGCGGGAGCCGCCCGGAGAGGACGGCCACCGGCAGGTCGCCCGCACGCTTGAAGTCGGCGCCGACCATCGTGTCGAAGTAGGGCGCGAGCTTGCCGTCCTCGAGATCGCGGTCACGCGGATGCGCGCCGGGCAGTGGATCGGCCGGGGGCACGATGAACGCCGGGTTCGCGGTAATGGGGACGACGGATGCGACGCCGGGCAGGCGTTCGATGCGGCGCCGCGCGGCGTCATCGATGTCGCGCGCTGCGCCCCTGGGCGGGTCGTCGCTGTCGAGGGCGCCGGGGTCCGGGGCGGCCGCAGCGACTTCGATGCCGGCAAGGGGTCCGCCGTTGCTCACCTGGTCGAGCACGCGCCGTTGGGCGGCCGTGCTCGCGATCAACAGCGACGAGAGCAGCGCAGCCGCGAGCCCGACCGCCAGCACCGTCAGCACCGCGCGACCCAGGCGGCGCCCGATGCTGCGCGACGCCAGCGTGATCGCGTCGAGCCAGCTCATGCGGCGACGCGGCCGTTGCGCAGGTGGAGGATCCGGTTGGCGCCGGCCGCGACCGCGTCGTCGTGGGTGACCAGCAACAACGTGCAGTTGTGTTCTGCGGGCAACCGGCCGAGGACGTCGAGCACGAGCTCCGTCGACTGCGCGTCGAGGTTGCCGGTGGGTTCGTCGGCGAGGACGACGCGCGGCGTGTTCGCGAGGGCGCGCGCGATCGCGACGCGCTGGTTCTCGCCGCCGCTCAACGCGTGCGGTCGGTGGTCGACGCGCGCCTCGAGCCCGACCGCGGCGAGCAGTTCACGCGCCCGGGCGCGCCGTTGCAAACGGCGGGTCCCGCCCAGCGTGAGCGCGAGTTCGACGTTCTCGAGGGCAGTGAGCTGGCCGAGCAGACCGAAGTCCTGGAACACGAACCCGACGGTCTCGCGCCGGAACGCGGCGAGCTCGTTGCTCGACATCGCGTCGAGGGCGCGGCCCGCGACCTCGATCGAACCGGCCTGCGGTGCTTCGAGCCCGCCGAGCAGCGAGAGCAGTGTGGTCTTGCCCGAGCCCGAGGAACCCATGATCGCGACGATCTGGCCGCGCCCGATCGCGCAGGTCACGCCGTCGAGCACGGTGAGCGCCCCGGCTGCGCTCTCGTAGACGTGGCGCAGGTCGCGGACGCGAATTTCAGGGGTGGCATCGGAACTCGCTGGCGCATCGGGAGCGCCGGTATCGGCGTCAGGCGCCGGCATGGATCGGAGTCTGCGCGACGCTCGTCGCGAAGAGATGCGCGCGCGAACTCGCGCACACCGGTCGCGAAGTCGACCTCGGCACGGAAGCCGATCGACGTGTGCCGCGCGCGCCGGTGACGCGAACACGTGGCGCACGTCGCCCGCGCGCCAGTCACCCGTGACGACGGGGGTCGGGGCCGAGGGGCCCGCGGCGTCCGCCAGCTCGCCGCGAGGTCCAGCACCGACCGCGGGTTTCCAGTCGCGACGTTGAGGGGCCCCGAATAGGGCGGGTCAGCCGTGAGCGCGAGGACGTTGGCGCGTGCGACGTCCCGCACATGGACGAAGTCGCGGCGCTGGCCGCCATCCTCGAACACGCGGGGCGCAGCGCCATGCTCGAGCGCGCTGCGGAAGATGCTGGCTACGCCGGCATACGGCGTGTCGCGTGGCATCCCCGACCCGTAGACGTTGTGGTAGCGGAGTGCAGTCACCGCGCTCGGCGCGTGTTCCCGGGCGTAAGCGTTGCACAGATGTTCTTGGTGCAACTTCGTCGCCGCATAGACGTTGCGGGGATCGAGCGGCGCGTCCTCGGAGACCGGCTCCGCGGTGAGCGGGGCTCCGCAGCAGGGGCACGGTGGTTCGTAGTGCCCGGCATCGAGCTGCTCGGTCAGTCGCGGACCCGGCCGGACGACGTCGTGTCGATCACAGCGATAGCGGCCCTCGCCGTACACGACCATGCTGCTCGCGAGCACGATGCGACCACAGAAGGCGCGCGCGTGCAGTGCCGCGAGGAGCTGCGCGGTCGCAAGATCGTTGTGGTGTGCGTACGCGGGCGCGTCGGCGAAGTCGACGCCGAGCCCGACCATCGCGGCTTGATGACAGACCGCGTCGACACCGGCGACGACCTCGCCGCGCGACACCGGGGTCGGCGAGGTCACCCCACACGTACTCCACGTCGGTGCGGAGGCGCGCCGGCGGACCCGCGTGGGCGGCGGGATGGAGGGCATCGACGACGCGCACCTCATGACCGGCGCCGCGCAGCTGGTCGACGATCTGCGTACCGATGAACCCGACGCCACCGGTCACGAGGACCCGCGGACGCGTTCATCCGTGACCGACCGGGTCGAGCGGGAGTGAAATGGTGAATCGTGCACCGCCGTTCTCGTTGCACACCCGGATGTCGCCTCTGTGCGCCTCCACGAGGCTGCGCGCGATGGCGAGGCCCAGCCCGGCGCCGGCGCGCTGCCGCGCCCGATCGCCGCGAAAGGCGACGTCGAAGACACGCGGGAGATCCGACTCAGGGATGCCGCCACCGGAATCGAGGACCGACACGAACGCGAAGTTGTTGGCGCGTCCGGCCTCGACGACGATCGTGCCGTCAGCAGGTGTGTGCCGGATCGCGTTCTCGAGGATGTTGCGCAGCACTCGCAGCAGCTCCGCGGCGGACGCGGTCAACTCGGGTGGCGGTCCGCCGAGCTCACCGACGAGCCGCACACCCTTCGCCGCGGCGATCGGTCTCGCCCCGGAGAGCGCGTCGGAGACGACATCACCGAGCGAGATCCGGGCCAGCTCGAGGTGCAACGCACCCGACTGCGCCCGGCTCAGCTCGAAGAGATCATCGACGAGACCGGCGAGATGATCGGCCTCCTCCCGCACGGTCCGGTGGTAGCGGCGTACCGTCAACTCGTCCTCGACGACGCCGTCCTCGAGCGCTTCGGCGATCGCACGGATGCCGGCGAGTGGCGTCCGCAAGTCGTGTGAGACCCACGCGATGAGCTCGCGCCGCGACAGCGTCGAGTCTCCGTTCCCGCTCGCGCGCCTCGTACAGCCGGGTCGACGTCTCTTCGAGCTGCGCGGCGAGGCGGGCGAGCTCGAGCGGCGCCGCGGTCTGTTGCAGCGCTCCGGTGCCGCCCTCGCCCACGCGGGCCGCAGCGGAGACGAGCGCGGCGCTGCTGCGACCGACGCGCCGGCCGAGGAGCCACGCGGCGAGCACCGCGATCACGCCGGCGGCGAGCAGTGCGACATCCACCGCTTGGAGGTCTTCCGGCGCGACGAGCATCGCGCCGACGGCGAACCGGACGCCGATGGCCACTGCGAGCACTGCGTCGAGCGCGACGACGAGGACCTGCACCGCGATGCTGCGGCGGCGCAGGAGCCACGCGGCGAGCGCGCCGATCAGGCCCGCGACCGCCGCGCTGATCATCGCGACGGCCACGAGCTGGAACGCGTGGGACTCACTGATCGCAAGCATGGTCACCCGTCGAATCGGTAGCCGACACCCCACACCGTGCTCACCAGTGTGGGGTCGCGCCGGATCGGTCTCGATCTTCTCGCGCAAGCGACGGATGTGGACCGTCACCGTCGACGTGTCGCCGTACGTGAACCCCCACACGTGCTCGAGGAGCTCTTCGCGCGAGAACGCGCGGCGGGGATGTCGCATCAGATACGTCAACAGATCGAACTCGCGTGCCGTGAGTGTCACCGGATTCCCGGCTTTGGTGAGTTCGTGCGCCGCAGTGTCTGCCGCGCAACCCGCCCGCCTCCAGGACCATCGGCCCGTCGCTGATGTCGTCTTTCGCGTGCGCGCGCCGGAGGACCGCGCGCACACGTGCGACGAGCTCGCGTGGCGAGAACGGCTTGCTCACGTAGTCGTCGGCGCCGACCTCGAGCCCCATGACGCGGTCGTCCTCGTCGCCGCGCGCGGTGAGCATGATGACGGGCACCGGAGCCCGGGCGCGCAGCCGGCGGCACACCTCGAGGCCGTCGATGCCGGGAAGCATCAGGTCGAGGACGACGAGGTCGGGCCAGTGGGCGTCGGCATGTTGGAGCGCGTCGAGCCCGTCGGCGGCGGCATCGACCGCATAGCCCTCGAGCGTGAGGTAGCGCGTGACGACTTCGGCGACGGTCGGGTCGTCTTCGACGACGAGCACCGTCACCACCCGGTCCGCACCGTGATCTGGAGCCCGATCGCCAGGGCCATCTGCGCGGCTAACCATGTGCGGGTCATGGTCGCGCGCCGTCCGAGCGTCACGGCCGCGGCCGCCGGGAGCACCCAGACGGCGAACGGGAGCCAGATGCGCTCGACCTCGAGCTTCGACATGCCACTCACGTCCGCGATCGCGACCGCGAGCAATGCACCACCGACGAGGCCCCGGAGCGGCTGAACACCCGACCGCCCGGTCACCGGACTCCGCTCGACCCCGTGGCGCTTCGCCAGCCGGGTCACCCCGACGACCGCGGCCGGTCCGATGATCAGCGCGAACGTCGCCAGGTTCGCCACGAGCGCGTAGCCATAGGGGCGGTTGCGGGCGACGCCGCGCACGTATTCGCCGTGGGTGGCGGCGATGCCCGCGAGGTAGTTGAAACCGGCGCCGTACACGGTTGCGAGCATTGTTGCGCTGGTGATCGCCGCGGGGAGAAGTGCCGCCAGCCTTCGGTGTTGCCACGCGACCGCGGCCGGCACGATCGCGAGCAGAACGAGACCGTACGAGCAGAGCAAGAGGGCGCCGAAACCGATGCCACCGAGCGCCGACACGACGGCGCGGTCCGCGCGGACGATCGCGTGGACCAGGAGCGCGACCGACACGCGCACCGAGGCCCGCATAGAACGCGTCCGCGCTGGTGCCCACCCAGAGCGCGACCGGCGCGATCGCGACGAACGGCATCGCGGCGCGCGCGACGGAGATGCCGGCGACATCGCGCGTCGCGATGAGTACGGCGGGGACCGCGACCGCGCCTGCCGCGATGCAGAGTGCGGCGGCCCACCGGCCGCCACCGAGGCCGATCTGATCGAGCAGCCAGAGCACGAGGACGAAGCCGGGCGGGTGACCGCGCGTGTGCGTGGCGTACTCAGCGATGTGGTCGGAGAAGCCGCGAAGGAACGGTAGCGGCGAGCCGACGCGGTGGACATCGGCCAAGTACTCATTGCGATTGTCGATCCCGCGGACGAGTCCGTCCCAGCCGTCCGTCGCGTTCAGCGCGACCGTCCATGCCGGGCTGATGATCGCGGAGCTCCAGAGCAGCGCGCGCCAGGACAAGCGGGTGGTCAGCGCGGGCAGGATCGCGAGGAGCACGATCGACAGCACGATCACGGGCAACGCACTGCGACCGAAGCGCGGGTCGTACGCGCCGTGCAGCGGTGGAAGGGCGACCTTCATCACGTGGTGCGATCGAACGAGCGCGGTCCCCCAACGATTGACGGTGTAGAGCGAGAGCGCCATCGCCGCGCACACGACCAGCACATCGAAGCGAAACGCGCGCGTCCACCCGACGCGTGGTGGCGTTGTGCTCCTCCGGAGGAGCGTCAGACGCAGTGCGCGTCGCAACGTCGGGCATCGGATCAGGGTACGGACCGCGCACTGTCGGATCCTGTGTCGCCGACCGAGTTACGCGAAACGTAAGGGGTTGCCCACAGGTTTTCGCCGATGCGCTACGTACCGTGCTTCACATGATCGACGTCGTCCTCCCGGTGCTCGACGAAGCCGCGGCCATTCCGCGCGTCCTGGATGCGTTCCCCGTCGGCTTCGCCCCGATCGTCGTCGACAACGGTTCGACCGATGGCTCCGGTGCGATCGCGCGGCGTGGGGGCGTGCGCGTCGTCGAGGAACCGGTGCGAGGTTTCGGCGCGGCGTGTCACGCCGGTCTCCTGGCGGCGACGACCGACATCGTCTGCTTCATGGACTGTGACGCGACGCTCGACCCCGGGGATCTGCGGAGGGTCGCGGGGCCGGTCGAGGCGGGCGACGCCGACCTCGTGCTCGCGGCCCGGCGGGCCGAGCGGGGTGCCTGGCCGCCACACGCGCGCCTGGCCAACGCGGTTCTCGCCGCTTTCGTCAGCCGGCGCGCGGGTGTGCGCGTGCACGATCTCGGGCCGATGCGCGCCGCGCGCCGGGTCGCACTGCTGGACCTCGATCTGCGCGATCGGCGCTCCGGCTACCCGCTCGAGATGGTGCTGGGCGCCACGCGCGCCGGCTGGCGCATCGCCGAGATCGAGGTCGCGTACCGCGCGCGCACGAGTGGCCGCTCGAAGGTGACGGGCACGGTGTCGGGCACGATCCGGGCCGTGCGTGACATGTCGGCGGTGGCGGTCCGATCGTGACCCCGGCCTGCACGTTGCTCGTGATCGCGAAGGAACCCCGGCCCGGCCGCGTCGAAGACGCGCTTGTGCCCGCCGTGCACGCCGGTGGAGGCCGCCGGAATCGCGGCGGCCGCGCTCGCCGACACGTTGCGCGCGGTGGCGGCGACACCCGCAACGCGACCGCGTCCTCGTACTCGCCGGCAAATCCGGACCCTGGGTTCCCGACGGCGTCGCCGTCGTCCCGCAGGGAGCGGGCGGGCTCGACGATCGGCTCGCCGCGGCCTTCGAGCACGTCGACGAGCGGGCGTTGCTCATCGGGATGGACACGCCCCAAGTGACGCCGGCGTTGCTCGCCAGCTGCATGCACACGCTCGACCGTCCCGGCACCGACGCCGTGCTCGGCCGCGCAACCGACGGCGGCTGGTGGGCGATCGGCCTGCGCCGGCCGGACCCGCGCGTCTTCCGGGGCGTCGAGATGAGCACTGCGTTCACCGGCGCCGCGCAGCAACGGCGCCTGCAGGATCTCGGGCTGCGGACGAAGCTGTTGCCCGCTCTCCTGGACGTCGATCACTTCGCGGACGCGCTGCGAGTCGCGGCGCTCGTTCCAAGTTCGGCGTTCGCCCGCGGGGTCGCGCACGTGGGTCGGGCCGTCTCGCGCCGCGCGGTGACCATCGACGGACGGCGGAGCGCATGACGGTCGTGGCGCGCTTGCGGATGCTCGACGGGAGAGCCACCGACGCACCCGCGTGGACCGAAGCCGCGGATCACATCGACACGCGCGTGCTCGCACGTGTCGTCGCGCCGGTGCTCGACATCGGCTGCGGGCCGGGGCGGCACGTGGTGGAGCTCGCGACGAGTCGCATCATTGCGCTCGGTATCGACGTGTCGCCCGCAGCCCTGGGCGTGGCGCGCGCCCGCGGCGCGTCGGTGCTGGAGCGATCGATCTTCGGACGCATCCCCAGGGCGGGCCGTTGGCGGACCGCCCTGCTCCTCGACGGCAACATCGGCATCGGCGGTGATCCGGCCGTACTGCTGCAGCGGACCCGCGAGCTGCTTGCGCCCATGGGAAGTCGCGTGCTCGTCGAGGCCGCCCCGCCGGAGACGCGTGCGGAGACGCGTACTGTGCGACTCGAGATCGGCGAGCACGCCGGACCGTGGTTTGACTTCGCGATCATCGGCACCGACGCCATGCCCGACCTCGCCCGGCGAACAGGATTCGTGGTGACGGAGTCGTGGAGCGATCACGATCGCTGGTTCGTCTGCCTGGAACGCACTCCGGAATGAACCCGTCCCCACCGAGGCTGTCGACGCCATCGAAACTGCGCGCGATCCACCCCGCGGCGGTGCAAGGCCGATTCACGAGCACACTGCACGACGAACGCGTGGCCGCCATCCTCGGGATCGCGCTCGGAGTCACCTTCACGATCTGCTTCGCGACCGGCCTGTGGTCGCACCTCGTGCAGCATCCGCCGTCGTGGTTCATGCCGCCCGCGCGCCCGGCCGGGCTGTATCGCTTCACGCAGGGGCTGCACGTCGCCACCGGCCTCGCGACGATCCCGATCCTGTTCGCCAAGCTCTGGGTCGTCTACCCGAAGCTCTTCGCGTGGCCGCCGTTCCGTTCGATCGCTGCGCTGCTCGAGCGCCTGGCCTTGCTCCCGTTGATCGGTGGCGGCCTCTTTCTCGTGTTCACCGGGCTCGCCAACATCAACATCTGGTATCCGTGGCCCTTCAGCTTCCCGACCGCGCACTACTGGACGGCATGGATCACGATCGGCGCGCTCGTCGTGCACATCGGCGCCAAGTTCACGACCACGCGGCTCGCGCTGCGCCGGCCCGATGCTCCGGACACTGATGGCGCGGCACGACGGGCGTTCCTCGGCACCGTGCTCGTCGGCGCGGCGGCGGTCACGCTGTTCACGGTCGGTCAGACCGTCGGCCCGCTGCGCAAGCTCGCGCTGCTCGCGCCCCGGCGTCCCGACGTCGGTCCGCAAGGCTTCCCCGTCAACCGCACGGCCCGTACCGCGGGCGTGATCGAACGTGCGCAGTCGCCCGACTACCGGTTGGTCGTCACCGGGAAGGTGCGACACGACCTGAACCTCACCCGTGCCGACCTGCTCGCGATGCCGCAGCACGAGGCGCGGCTGCCGATCGCGTGCGTCGAGGGTTGGAGCGCCTCCCGGCAATGGTCCGGCGTTCCAGTGCGCGACCTGCTCGCGCACGCCGGCGCGCGCGCCGGCGCTTCCGTGACCGTGGTGTCGCTCCAGCGCCACCGTGCCTACCGTCGCTCGGAGCTCTCGCCGCCGCAGGCGAACGACCGTGACACGCTGTTGGCGCTGGCGGTCGACGGCGAAACGTTGCACCTGGATCATGGCTATCCCACGCGTCTCATCGGACCGAACCGGCCCGGTGTCCTGCAGACGAAGTGGGTGACGAGGATCATCGTGCGATGACCGATCCCGGATCCGAAGCGCCGCGCGCGGCCGAGCCCGGACGGGGGTTCTGGGTCGCGCTCGTGGTCGGGACCGCGATCATGGCGTTCGGCGTCCGCGGCGCGGTCATGAACGCGGCCGGGTCCCACCCGGTCGCGATGCTCATCGGGATCGTCGGCGGCGACCTCCTCCACGACTTCCTCGTCGTGCCGGTTGTGCTGCTCGTCGGCGCCGTAGTCGCCCGCATCGTTCCCGAACCCTGGCGCAGCCCGGCGCGCGCCGGCCTGTTCCTGAGTGCGTTGCTCGTCGCCATCGCGTGGCCCGCGCTGCGTGGCTACGGCCGGGCGCGGGTCCCGGACAACCACTCGGTGCAGCCGCTCGACTACGCCAGTGCGGTGCTCATCGTGCTCGCGATCGTCTGGATCGGCGTCGCGTGCTGGAGCTGCCTGCGGCTGCGCAACCGGCGCGAGACGCGCGCGCCGCGGGAATGACACAAACGACTCGCGGTGAATGGCGGGAATTCGGGATCCCAAGCGTGCGGCTGCCGACGATCGTCGAAGGCCAGAATCCGAAGGACGGACGTTGCACAACATCGCACTCGGCATCACGGCATGGTGTCTGCTCTCGGTCCCGACCGGCCTCGCGCTCGGTCGGATCCTGCGCCGTCACGGACGCCGGTCGCGGCGCGCAACCCAACCGGCCCCGACGACCACGGCGCCGGACTACGCGAGCGCGCGGAATTCGAGCACGTCGCAGAGGTACTCGACGATGGGTGTGATCGGCACCAAGCGGACGACGGCCCCGGACGTCGCCATCCCCGCCAAGATCTCGACCGCGGCGCGCTCCGCATCGACGTCGTCGAGCAGGATCGCGTAGTCCGACGCACCGCTGGTCACGAGGTAGGCGGGGCACAGGCCGCGCTCGTGCGCATCCCCGACCCGCGTCGCAACGGTTGCCCAGCGCTCGGGGTGCACCGCGTGGGGATCGAGCGCGCGCATCACGGCCATGGCCACGACTTCTCCGGCCGACCACATGATGCGCGGCGCGTCGTTGCGCGGCGAGAGCGCGCCGCGAGTTGCGGCACCATCACCCACGCGTTCTGTGCATCGATCCCGGCGACTCGGGCCGCCTGAGCCGTGGACAGCTTCTGCACGCCGAACACGGTAATGCGCGACCCGCGCTGATTCCCAGCGGCCAGTTGCGTCAGTGCGCAGCGGCTCAGGGTCGGAGGACGACGCGCCCGAACGCTTGGCGGCTCTCGATGTACGCGTGCGCGGCGGTCGCCTCGGCGAGCGGGTACACGCGATCGACCACGACCTGCAGCCGGCCGGAGGCGACG
Source organism: uncultured Actinomycetes bacterium (assembly GCA_963740835.1). Lineage (GTDB taxonomy): Bacteria > Actinomycetota > Acidimicrobiia > IMCC26256 > PALSA-610 > CAVUFH01. The sequence goes on from CAVUFH010000002.1 coordinate 244,959, forward strand.
TCGTCGATATGGCGGGCGATCATCGTCCGCACCCGTTCGGTCGCGATCTCGGCACCCAGGAACACCCCGGTGAGCGAGCGGTTGCCCATCGCGAGCGAGGAGATGTCGAGCGGTTGCGCTTCGCGCCCGGCGTTGCCCACGCTGATGGCGCGCCCCCGGTACGCGAGGCACTGCAGGCTGCCGGCAAGCACGCGCCCGCCCACCGAATCGACGACGAGATCGACACCTCGTCCATCCGTGATCTCACGCACCCGGTCGACCCAGTCGTCGTGCGAGTAGTTGACCGGCTCGTCGAGGCCGAACGCGCGCAGCCGTTCGAGCCGGTCATCGCTCGATGCGGTTGCGAGCACGGTCGCGCCGGCGTGCTTGGCGAGCTGGATCGCGGCGAGGCCGACGCCCCCTGCGCCCGCCTGGATCAGCACGGTCTCGCCGGAGGTCAGATGCCCGAACTCGAACAGGCAGTCGTCGGCAGTGCCGAAGGCGATCGGCACGCAGGCCACCGCGTCGACGTCGGCGTCGTCCGGGATCGGCCACGTCACGAGCGCGGGCACGACGACGCGCTCCGCGTGGGAGCCGGCCATCATCGTCGCGACGACGCGCTGGCCGACGTGACGGTCGGTGACGCTCTCGCCGATCTCCCGGATCGTGCCGGCGCACTGGTAGCCGACGATGTGCGGTGTCGACGTGAGGATCCCGCCGGCGCGGTGCAGGGTGTCGCCGCCTTCGATGCTGATCGCCTCCACCGCGATGAGCACACAACCGGGCGCACACACCGGCTCAGCGACATTCTCGTACCGGAAGACCTCAGGACCGCCGGTGCTGTAGTACACAGCTGCTTTCACGAATGCACCGCTGTCTTCATGGGCGCAGCGTACGCCGGGTCAGCCGGGTGCGGCTTCTACGATCAGCCCGACTGCGGCGTCGAGATCCGAGTACGTGAGCCGATAGCAGTCACACCCTCGCACCAGGTCGGCCGTGAGCGCCAGCGCGCCCGGCGCGAGGTCGTTGAAGTTGAACGACTGCTCGCCGAGCACGATCACGGCCTCGGCCCGGCTCATCGCGGTCAGCTCGGTGCGGTCGCCCGCTGCATAGCGGGGCACGACGATCGTGCGCGCTGTGCTCTCGCGGCCGACGTGGCCGCCGAGGTGCGCGCAGGTGAGGTACGCGTCGGCCGGCATGAGCGCGCGCTCGTTGTCGGCCAGCAGCGCGCGCCCGCCGCGCTCGAACTGCCGCACGACTTCGATTGTGAGTGAGATCGGCTTCGCGTAGGGGCGCACCCGAACGGTCTCGAGATCGATCGCGCAGACGTCGTCGGTGAGGTAGCCGAATCCTGCGGCGACGAGACCCGCGGCAAGCGTGGACTTGCCGGAACCGGACGGCGCGGGAAGCAGGATCGCGTTGCGCCCGCGCTCGACTGCCGCGGCGTGCAGCAGGAGGAACGACTCGGACGCGACGTCGATGACCCGCTGGCTCACGCGCCACACGAGGTGCGCGAGCGCCAACGCACCGTCCGGTGTCGTGCGGACCTGCTGGTCGTTCTCGAAGATGAGGATCGAAACGCCGGTCGGGCCGGGCGCGGCGCGCTCCACGAGCGTGAACTGCGTCGTCACCTCGACCGGCGCGCGAAACGGTTCGTACAGCGCGTCGACCGTGCGCTGAAGCGCGGGATTGGTGGCGGCGATAGCGAAATCGAAACCGAGGCAGCTGAAGCTCCCGGTCACCCGGCGTCCCTCGAACGGCGCCCGATCTCGATCGCGCGTACCCACCGTTTGATGTAGCTCCCTTCGCGCTCGCGGAGATATGTGCGATCGGGCAGGAGCAACGCGGCCGCGTAGTCGACGCGGGGACGGAATCCGCGCAGCGCCCACACGCCGACTGCCATCTGTGTCGCATAGCTGCGACTGCTCGATGTGTACGGTCGCAGCGCGGCACGTTCGAAGCGATCGGGCCGGTAGCGCGTCGCCCAGTCGTACAGCGGGCCGGCGAAGTCGGCCGCGAGGCGGATGCGGGTGAGTTGCAGCGCCCGCTGCACGACCGCACGGCCCCGCCAGCGCGCGGCGAGTGCCAGCACGTGGTCGACGTCGAGATCGGTGAGGGTCGCGATCTGCGCGACATCGCGAGTCGCGGTGAGGCGCGGGCTGGTGAGGGCGACGTGGTAGCACGCGTGCAGGAATCGCACGTTCGCGTTGGGCGCGGGAACGGTGCGGTCTCCGATCTCGATGTCGTCGGGATCGGCGAACAGATCGGCGGGCTCGATCGCGAGGCCGAAGGGCCCCGCGACGAACACGCGATGCAGGTCGATCTCGAGACCGTTGCTCGTGACGACGCACACGCCCTTCCCGAACCGCGCGGTGAAGTTGCGACGCGGCTCGCGGTAGCGGGCGTGGCCGCCCTCGCGTTCGAGGTGCGCGACCGCGGCGTCGAAGTGGGCTCCGTCGACGAGAATGTCGACGTCGCCGAACGAGCGCAGTGCCGGATCCGGGTACGCCGTGCGGGCGACCACTGGTCCCTTCAGCGCGCGGTGCCGGATGCGAGCCTGCGTCAGGAGCGTGCTCGTGTCGACGAGCAGCCGCTCGAGGATCAAGTCGATCGAGAGCGCAGCTTCGTGCCGGCGCAACGCCTCCTCGCGCTGCGCAGCGCTCGCGCCCAACCAGCCCGCCTCCAGCGCGCGGTCGAGGTGGCCGGTGATCCGTTCGCGCGTGGCCGCGTCGAGGAGTGACGCGAAGGCCAGGTCGTCGAGCGTGACCGCCGGCGGCGGAGCTCGCCGGGGAAGTCCTTCCGCCGCGACGAGCGCCACGAGCGCGTCGAGTGACGCGGTCACGGTCGCCGGCGCGCGAGCAGCTCACGCAGAAGGGCAGGCACTTCCACCGCGCCGTACGCGAGCTCGGCCGCGATGGCACCGTCCGCATCGATCATGTATGCCGACGGCGTCCCGATTCCCGTGAACAACCCCGTCGTCGCCGTCGTCGCCGTCGTCGCCGACATCGGTCTCGGGCGTGGGTTGGGCCTCGGGTTCGACGGGGGCGGCCGGCGCGTCGAGGAGGACGCGCGCGCGTAGCCCGGCGTTGTCGAGGAGCAGGCGGTTGTCGGGCGCGGGCCCCGTCGCGAAGAGGATCAGCGCGACGCCTGCGACCTCCAACGCCGGTGCCAACTCGCCGAGCTCTGCCGCGATGTTCACGCAGTACCCACACGACGGGCTCCAGTTGACGACGCACCAGGGCGCGCCAGTGAGGTCTTCGTTGCGCACGACGACACCATCGAGGTCGCGGCGCGAGAACGCGGGGAGCGCAGTGCCGACGGGAAGGCCTTCGGGCCGCAGCGGATGCACGGCCGCCGGTGCGACGTACGCGACGCCGTCGAGCAGCGCCGCGCGCCCGAGCGTCCGCGTCAGTTCGAGTACGTCGTCACGCACGACGTCACGATCCGCGCCGAACGCAGCTGCGAGCTCGTCGACGAGCGCACCGAGTGAAGTGATGCCGTCGAACGCGTTCCATACGATGGACGCGGTGCGGTCGAGCCAGTGCGCATCCGACACGAACGGACCGGTCGGCACGGCCACCACGAGTTCGCTGTCGACCTCGACGAATGACACGTCGCCCCGCGGCCGCGGCGCGAACGTCTCGTCGATGTCGTCGGCGGCGAGGTCGGTCACGCCGCGACCTCGGCGAGGCGGGCCGCGAGCTGCGCCGGCGCGGCCCACTCGACGCTGACCGGTCGAGTGCGACGCATCACCTGCGCGAGTGCGTCGAGCCTCTGCTGCAACCCGGTCGTGCTGTTCGTGAGGCGCAGCGCGAACGCGACGCCTTGAGCGCGGCTCATCGGGTTCCCGTCACCGGTGAACGCCCAGCCCACCAGCGGATAGCGCCCGGGGGCGACCGCGGGATCCCTGCGTGACGCCGGCGCGAGGTCGTCCAGCCTGCGGAACGCCTCGAGCCTCACGCCGAGCCCCGCGGCCACCGGATCGGGCACCACGACTTGGTTGGTGTCGACGTCGATGAGCACCCAAGGTGCATCAACGACCCGCACGCCGCGCACGTTCAGCCGGCGTTCGACGGCCGACATCCACTGCCGCAACGGCGCCGGCGCGATGAGCGCGCCCCGCTCACCCACGAGCGCGACACCATTCACGACGAGACGGCCCGCGCTCGTGGCCGGGAGGAACGCGGCGAGGTGCTGGCACAACCCGGCCGCGAGCCGTTGCGGATCTCGCGTGCGGACGACCGGCGCCGAGCCGCGGTACAGGAAGTGGAACCCGGCGCCGCGCCGGTGCTGCTCGTCGTTCGCGGCCAGGCGCACCGAGTAGTTCGCGGGCGGTTCGAGACCGGCCACGAAGTGGCGTCGCAGCGCGCGCCGCACGACCGCGTCGAGCTCGGCCGCGCCCGCGTGGACGCCCAGGTGATACCTGCCGATCGCGAACGTGCTCGTGTCCGCCCAGACCAGGCGGTTGAGTGAGTCGTTTCACGTCGACGGTGGCTCGACGAGATATCTCGGCTCGACCGGCTCACTGTCGGCGGTCCCCAAGCAGGTGCTCCTCGTCGACACTTGCGGTAGTTGCACTGGATGAACCTGGTAAGTACCGTTTTCGAAATTAGCTTCTCGCCCGAGTTCGAGCGCGGGGCGATCCGGGTGCGCAGGACGCGCGGGCGTGACGCGCAGGGAGGGTCGGGATGCCAGGCGACGAAGAACCGGCGCCCGACGTCTCGCGGCGCGACGCGCTGAAGAAGATCGGCATCGGCGCCGGCATCGCGTGGTCCGCGCCGGTCGTCCTCAGCTTCTACAACGCGGCGGGCGCCGCGACCGGCACCCCCGACAACTCGACGACGACGACGGCCGAGACCATTCCGCCGCCGCTCTCGGTGTGCGCCGGCGCGACGTGCGCGTCGGATACGCCGTGCAGTTCAACCGCTGACCCTGCGTTGGGCTGCGTCTGTGTTGCGACTTCTGACCCGGATGCGTCCTACTGCGTCCCGGGGGTCACGCTGTGCAACGTCGGTCCGGTGTGCGCGCCCGACCTCACGTGTCCTCCAGGATATTTCTGCGCGATCGACACCTGTTGCAACTTCAACGTGTGCGCGCCGTTCACAATTCTGGCGGCGTGCCCGCCCGACTCGGGGCCGACGAACGGTGCACGACTCGCGCCGATCTCACCTCGCGTCAAGGCCGGTGCGGGCACGTTCGGCGGCTGACGCCCGAGCGCCTGCGTACCATCCACGCCCGTGCCCACCGTCACCGCGAACGGCATCGACATCTACTACGAACGCAGCGGTTCGGGGCCGAAGCTGTTGTTCTGCAACGGCTCCGGCTCCACGCTCGCGACGAGCGCGCCGCTCATCTCGTTGTTCACGCCGCAGTTCGATGTCGTGGCCCACGACCAGCGCGGCCTCGGTCGCACGTCGATCCCTGAAGGTCCGTACTCGATGGCGGACTACGCCGCGGACGCGGCCGCGGTGCTCGACGGCGTCGGGTGGGAGCGCTGCCGGGTCGCGGGCATCAGCTTCGGCGGCATGGTCGCGCAAGAGTTCGCGGTGACGTGGCCGCAGCGGTTGGAGCGGCTGGCGCTGCTGTGCACCTCACCCGGTGGTGACGCGGGCGCGTCGTATCCGCTGCACGAGCTGGCCGGGCTCGATGCCGCCGAACGCGCCGCGATCGGCGTCCGCCTGCTGGACACGCGCTTCACGCCCGAGTGGCTCGCGGAGCACCCGGGCGATCAGGCCATCGTCGAGATGATGGCGCAGCGCGACCAAGGCACGAAGTCCGCCGACGAACTCCGCGGCGAACAGGAGCAGCTCGACGCGCGCAGTCGGCACGACGTCACCACGCGCTTGGGCGCGATCACCTGCCCGACGCTCGTCGCGTCGGGTCGTTACGACGGGATCGCGCCCCCGGCGAACGGCGAAGCGATCGCGGCACGGGTTCCGGGTGCCGAATTCCGGACCTACGAAGGTGGACACGCGTTCATCGCCCAGGATCCGGCGGCGCTTCCCGACGTCACGAGCTTTCTCGCCGCGCCGCGTTAGAACGGAGCGGCGCCGATGAAGTCCAGTGCGGCGTCGATACACGCGAAGTCGCGCGGCGATTGGAAGTGATCGATCCCGCGCAACGTCACGAGTCGCGCGTCGGCAAGTGCGTCGAGCAGCGGATCGGGAGGACCCGCGAAGTCCTTGTCGCCGAGGACGACGAGCACGGGACACGTCACGCGCGCGAGTTCGTCGGCGGTCAGTGGTCGGGGTGGACGCCGAAGACACGCGGCGATTGCGAGCGGATCGTTGCCGGCTTCGGCCGCGAGGCTCACGAACACGCGCGCCGCGATCTCATCGTCACCCGCACCCGCTTCGTCGACACTCCGTTCGAAGGCGGATGCCAAACCTTCGGTGCTGTCGGTTCGGAACACGTTGGCGCCGGCACCGATCACGACGAGCCGCCGGAACCGGCTGGGGTCCGACGCGGCGAGGCGGAGCAGCAACTGTGAGCCGAGTGAGAAGCCGATCGCATCGACGGGTACGTCAGGGAGCGCGACCGCGACGCTCTGTTCGAGGTTCGTGTACGCGGCCGGGTCATGCGGGCGCGCGGCGCTGCCGTGGCCGAGGATGTCGACTGGGACGACCGCGCGACCCGCGTCGCCGATCAGGTCGATCCACCCCGCAGCGCGCCAACCGTGTTCGAACGAAGAACCCAGGCCGTGCACGAGCACCACCGGCGCAGCTTGAGCGTCATCCGTTCGGGCCTCGACCATTGCGCAGGAGCGTAAACGCGAAGGGAGGCGGGTGGGCTGCCCCGAAAGCGTGCCCACCCGCCATCCTTCGCTGGAAGCTCGGATGGGCTTCCTGATGCGGGATGATGGGGATTGTTGCTGGAAGGCGGTTCACGGCGCGTCGACGCCTCGGTGAGCGTCGCGCTCGTTGCCGGTTCCGTCATCACCCTGCTGGGGGTGAAAGCGATAGCAACCTCGACAACGCGGACGCCCGAGCGAGATATGGCAGGAATCCACGATCGCAGCGCGTCGGCGCGTCCACCACACGATCAGGAGTGTCGCGTTCGACGCGGCGGGCAACAGCACGACGAGCGCGCGGTGTCACCGTCAAGGTCGACCGGACCGCGCCGACCACGGCGATCATCGTCCCGTCAGCGAGCGCCAACGTCGCGGTGACGAAGGTCGAGTTCCGCGCGACTGGCGGATCGCTCGACAACGCGCTCGTGGCGACGGGAACGCCGACGATCTACGGATGGATCGGGACGTGGAACACCGCCACCGTCGCTGTCGGCAGCTGCACGTTGAAGAGCGTTGCCTTCGACGCGGCTGGGAACTCGATCATCAGTGCGGGGAGGACGGTGAAGTGTCCCGCTGATGAGTCCAGTTGCGGTGGCGCTGCCTTGCATTTCGTTGGGAAGCGGAACACGATGCCCCCGCGAAGGGGGATCGAGATGCGCGTACCGCTGACGGTGAATGACTTCCTCGACCGGGCCGAGCTCGTCTACGGCGAGCGGATCGGGATCGTCGACGAACACGACCAACCCGCGCCCTCGTGGGGGTCGCTGACCTGGAACGAAGTCGCCCGCCGGGCCCGGGCCCAGGCGGCCGGTCTCGACGCGCTCGGCCTCGCGCGCGGCGAGCGGGTCGCGGTCGTGTCACAGAACTCGGCCCGGCTCTTCACCTCCTTCTTCGGCGTCAGCGGCTGGGGCCGGGTGCTGGTGCCGATCAACTTCCGCCTCAACGCCGAAGAGATCGCGTACATCGTCGATCACTCGGGCGCGTCGGTCCTCCTCGTCGACCCCGAGCTCGAGGACGCGCTCAAGGGCGTCGACGCCAAGTTCAAGTTCGTCATCGGTGCGGAAGCCGACGCCGAGCTCTACGCGGACGACGTCGATCCCGAACCGTGGACCGACCCGGACGAGAACACGACCGCGACGATCAACTACACGAGCGGTACGACCGCCCGACCGAAGGGCGTGCAGCTGACGCACCGCAACATCTGGCTGAACGCGGCGACGTTCGGCTGGCACACGACCGTCAACGATCGCGACGTGTTGCTGCACACCCTTCCGATGTTCCACTGCAACGGGTGGGGCATGCCGTACGCGGTCACCGGCATGGGCGGTCGCCACATCGTCTTGCGCAAGGTCGATGGTGCCGAGATCCTCCGGCGCGTACACGACCACGGCGTCACCCTCATGTGCGGCGCGCCCGCGGTCGTCGCGGCCGTTCTCGACGCCGCGCAGGAGTGGGAAGGCCCGGTGCCGGGACGCGGCACGACGCGCATCGTCGTCGCCGGCGCGCCCCCACCGACGCGCACGATCGAGCGCGTGCAAACCGAGCTCGGCTGGGAGTTCATGCAGATCTACGGCCTCACCGAGACCACGCCGCTGCTCACGATGAACCGCACCCGCGCCGAATACGACGAGCTCGATCCGAACGAACACGCGTCGCGCCTGGGCCGGGCCGGTGCGCCCGCGCTCGGCGTCCGGATCCAGGTCGACGGCGAGGGAGAGGTCCTCGCGCGCGGCAATCACGTCATGGACGGCTACTGGGAACAGCCGGAAGAGACGGCGAAGGCGATCGCCGACGGCTGGTTCCACACCGGCGACGGCGGCTTCGTCGATGACGGGAACTATTTGTCGATCGCAGACCGCAAGAAGGACGTGATCATCTCCGGCGGCGAGAACGTGTCGTCGATCGAAGTCGAGGACTGCATCTTCAACCATCCGGCGATCGCGGAGGTCGCGGTCATCGGCGTGCCCGACGAGAAGTGGGGCGAAGCGGTGAAGGCGCTCGTCGTCCTCGCGCCCGGCGCGTCCGCGACCGAGCAAGACATCATCGACCACTGCCGCGGCAAGCTCGCGCACTACAAGTGCCCGAAGTCGGTGGAGTTCCGCGACGTCCTCGCCCGCACCGCCACCGGCAAGCTCCAGAAGTTCAAGCTCCGCGAGGAGTACTGGCAAGGCCGCGAGCGCCAGGTGAACTAGACGCACCCGGCTGTCGCACCCGGACCGTACGATCGGCGGGTGCCTCCGACCCTCGTGACGACTGCGTACGGCCGCGCCGCGGCCCAGGCGTTGCACGAGCAGCTGGTGCTGGCCAAACGGGACGAACCGTTGACGCCGGTCACCGTCGTGGTCCCGACGAACTCGGTGGGCGTGGCGACCCGGCGGCTGCTGGCGTCGGGGGAACTGGGGGCGATCACGTCCCGCGGCGCGGGTGTGGTCGGGGTGACGTTTCTGACCGTCTACCGGCTGGCGGAGCTGCTGGCGGCGCCGGTGCTCGCTGCCGCGGGCCGGCGGCCGGTTTCGACGCCGGTGGTGGCGGCGGCAGTGCGCGGCGCGCTCGCGGAGGCGCCCGGGTTGTTCGCGCCGGTCGCGGAGCATCCGGCGACCGAAGAGGCGTTGGCCGCGGTGCATCGTGAGCTGAGCGATCTCGACGATGCCGCGCTCGACGTTTTGGCGCGGCAGAGCGCGGCGGCGCGCGATATCGTCCGGTTGCACCGCGCGGTGACGGCCCGGTTGGCGTCGTCGTGGTACGCCGAGCACGACCTCATGGCCGCGGCCGCGGATCTCGTCGAGCGCGGTCGCGGTCGCGTCGCGGACTTCGGCGTGCTCGTCACATACCTACCGCAACGGCTCACGTTGCCCGCGGCGCGGTTGCTGCGCGCGGTCGGTTCGGTCGGTCCGAGCGTGGTGGTCGCCGGTCTTACCGGTCACTCGGGGGCAGATCGCGACGTGGTCTCGAGCCTTGGCGCGTTGGGCTGCGAGATCGAGGCGGTCGAGGAGGAGCCGGCAGTCGGCACCGCGGTGGTCACGACGTCGGACCCCGACGACGAAGTGCGCGCGGTGGTGCGGGGCGTCGTCGACGCGATGCGCGACGGCGTGCCGCTCGAACGGATGGCGGTGCTCTACGCCGGCAACGATCCGTACGCGCAGCTGTTGCACGAGCACTTCGAGCTCGCAGGCATCGCGCACAACGGCGCGTCGGTGCGCGCGCTCGACGACTCGGTGCTGGGCCGCGCGTTGCTGCGGCTGCTCGCCCTGCCGGACGACGGCTTCCGGCGGGAGGCGATGTTCACGCTGCTCGCGGCCGCGCCGATGCTCGACGGCAAGGGGCATCCGGTTCCGTCGGCCGCATGGGAGCGTGTGTCGCGGCTGGCGCGCGTCGTGAGCGGCCTCGAGCAGTGGCACGTGCTGCTCGACGCCTACGCGGCGGAACTGGGGGACCGCGACTGGGACACGCGCGAACGGAGCCGGGTCGGGCAGCTGCGCGCGTTCGTCGATGCGCTGGCCGACGATCTCGATCCCGAGCGCGCGCCGGCGTCGTGGTCGGGGAAGGCGCGCTGGGCGCACCGGCTGATCCGCCGGTGGATCGGTGACGAACGCCGTCGCGAGTCGTGGCCGGGGTTCGAGCAGGAAGCGGCGCGCCGCGTCGAGGGCGCCCTCGACCGGCTGGCCGGCCTCGACGCGGTCGAGGCCGCGCCGACGACGGCCGTGTTCCGCCGGACGCTGGAGCTCGAGCTGGCCGCCGCGCGCGAGCGGATCGGCCGGCTGGGGGAGGGCGTGCTGGTCGGGCCGGTCGGCTTCGCCCTCGGTGCTGATCTCGACCGCGTGTTCGTGTGCGGGCTGGCCGAAGGCGTGTTCCCGGCGGCACCCGGTGATGATCCGCTCGTGAGCGACAACGAGCGCGCCGCGTTGCGGGGCGTGCTGGCGTTGCGCGCGGATCGGATGGAGGCCGACCACCGTGCCCTGCTCGCGGCACTGGCCGCGACCGACGGCGAACGCATCTTGTTCTTCCCGCGCGGCGACTTGCGGCGCAGCACCGAGCACGTGCCCTCCCGGTTCCTCCTGGACACGGTCGACGCGCTCTCGGGGGGCCGTGCCCTCGATGCACGCGCGGCCTGGTGCACGCCGATCGCGTCGTTCCTCGACGGCGTCGCGCGCGTCGACTTCCCGGCGACCCAGCACGAGTACGACCTGCGCACCGTGTTGTCGGGCGCGGGGTTGGACGCGCCGGGCTATGTGCGCGGACGCGAGCTCATCGCGGCGCGGCGCAGTCGCGAGTTCACGCGCTTCGACGGGAACCTCGCCCACCTGCGCGAGGAGCTCGCGCCGCGCGCGCCGACCGCGCCGGGTGTCGTGCTCTCGCCGACTCGGCTGGAAGCGTGGGTCGCGTGCCCGCACGCCTACTTCATGCACTACGTGCTGCACATCGACCCGACCGAGCAGCCCGAGGACATCATCGAGCTGCGGCCGATGGACCGCGGCTCGCTGGTGCACGCGGTGCTGGACCGGTTCGTCGCGGAGGGCGGCACGCTCGCGGATCGCGATCGGCTGCACGCCATCGCCGACGAGGAGTGCGCGCACGTTGCCGAGCGCGGTTTGTCGGGTCGCCAATTGCTGTGGGTGCGCGAGCAGCGCAAGATCCACGACACGCTCGACGCCTGGCTCGACGCCGACGACGAGTACCGCGCCGAGCACGGCCTGGAGACGCTCGCGACCGAGCATCGGTTCGGCCCCATCGAAGTCCCGCTCTCCGACGGGCGCGCGCTGCACTTCCGCGGTGCGATCGACCGGGTCGATGCGACGAGCGACGGCCGCTTGTTCGTGTTCGACTACAAGACCGGCCGGCCCTCCGCGCCGTTCGACGAGAACGACCCCCTCGTGCACGGCTCACGGTTGCAGCTGCCGGTGTATGCGCGTGCGGCGCGCGCGCTCATCGGCGACGACGACGGGCCGGTCGAGGCCTACTACTGGTTCGTGGGCCGTGGCGAGGACCGCTGGGTCGGCTACGAGGTCGACGCATCGACCACGGAGCTGTTCGACGAGACGCTGCGCGTGATCGTCGACGGCATCGAAGCCGGCGCGTTTCCCGCGCGCCCGGAACCGCCCGGGCCGCGCTTCTTCATCGACTGCGAGTACTGCGACCCCGACCACCTCGGCACCGCCGACCGATGGCGGGAGTGGGCCCACAAGGCGCTCGCACCCGAGCTCACCGACTACGTCGAGCTGGCCGGAGCAGTCGAGTGACGGGCCCGCAGCTGTCGCTGTTCACGCAACCGCACGGCGACGACGCCGCGCGCGAGGCGATCCGCACCGAGCTCATGACCACGCTGTTCGTGGAGGCGGGCGCGGGCACCGGGAAAACTGCGGCGTTGGTCGGCCGCATCGTCGGTCTGGTCCGCTCCGGCATCCCGATGCGCAACATCGCGGCGATCACTTTCACCGAGAAGGCCGCGGCGGAGCTGCGCTACCGCGTGCGGGCCGAGCTCGAGCGCCACGCCGCGACCGACGCCACGTGCGCGACCGCGCTCGACGACCTCGACGGCGCCGCGATCTCCACCCTGCATGCATTCGCGCAGCGGCTGCTCACCGAGTTCCCGATCGAAGCCGGCCTCCCGCCGCGTGTCGAGGTCCGGGACGAGATCGCGTCGGGCGTCGCGTTCGACGCCCGGTGGGAACGGTTCGTGGACCAGCTGGTCGACGAACCCGCGCACCAGCCGGTCGTCGAGCTGGGCCTCGCCGCGGGCGTGAAGTTCCAGCAACTGCGCGCGGTCGCCGAGGCCTTCGCCGCCAACTGGGACCTCCTCGATCAGGTCCCGCCGCCGCCGCCGATCCCGGAGCTCGAGATCGAACAGTGGATCGCCGCGCTGGAGGCGGTCTGTGCGACGCGCGACCAGTGCATCGCCGCCGACGACAAGTTGCTCGCCCGCCTCGACGAGTTCGAGACCTACGCGGCCAAGCTGCGCGGCGCGCGCGACACCGCCGACCGCCTGGAGATCCTCCGGCGGACGCGACCATCGTTCAAGGCGCACATCGGGCGCAAGGGTTCCTGGCGCTGCGACATCGAGGAGCTCCGCGATCGCATCCGCCGCCTCGCCGACGAGCGCGAACGGACACTCGGTGACGTGTCGAACGCCATCATCCGCAGGTTTGCGGTCGCGATCGCCGAGTTCACGCGTGCCGACGTGGACGCGCGCCGAGTCGCCGGTGAGCTGGAGTTCCACGACCTGCTCGTGCTCGCGCGCTTGCTGCTCCGCCACCCCGAACACGGCTCGGCTGCTCGCGCCCGGCTCGGCCGCCGGTACCAGCGGCTGCTCATCGACGAGTTCCAGGACACGGACCCGATCCAGGTCGACATCGCGGTGTCGCTCGGCGCCGCCGACCCCGAAGCCACCGACGGGCCCTGGCCGGAGGTCGCGATCGAGCCCGGGCACCTCTTCTTCGTGGGCGACCCGAAGCAGTCGATCTACCGGTTCCGCCGGGCCGACATCGCGACGTTCCTCCAGGCGCGCGACACCTTCGTTGCCGCGCCGCAACTGCTCACGTGCAACTTCCGCACGACGGAGCCGGTGCTGGACTGGGTCAACCGCGTCTTCCGCGAGCTCATCCAGCCCCATCCGGGCTCGCAGCCGGAGTACCACCCGCTCGAGGCGACGCGCGCGGCCGCGCCGAACGGGTCTGCGGTCACGATGCTCGGGAGCGTCGCGCACGACGACGACCCCGACGCCGACGAGATGCGCGAGCGCGAAGCGACCGAGGTCGTCGCGGCGGTGCACGCCGCGGTCAAAGAGGAGTGGGCGGTGTTCCAGGACGACCGGTGGCGAGCGGCCCGGCTCGGCGACATCTGCATCCTCCTGCCCGCGCGCACCTCGCTCGGCTACCTCGAGAACGCGCTCGACGCCGCCGGGATCCCTTATCGCGCCGAGACGAGCTCGCTCGTCTACGGCAGCCGCGAGGTGCGCGACATCCTCGCGGTCCTCCGCGCGGTCGACGACCCCACCAACGAGCTCGCGCTCGCCAGTGCGTTGCGCTCGGCGCTGTTCGGTTGCGGCGACGACGACCTGTTCACGTACCACGTCACCTATGGCGGCAGGTGGGACGTGACCGCACCGTTGCCGGACTCGCTCCCCGCCGACCATCCGGTCGCGGACGCGATGCGGTACCTCGCGGAGCTGCACGGACAGCGCACCTGGCGCGCGCCCAGCGAGCTGTTCGAGCGCATCGTCGAAGACCGGCGCGTGCTCGAGCTGGGTGCGTCGGCCGGCCGCTTCCGCGACATCGCCCGGCGGATCCGGTTCGTCGTCGACCAGGCCCGCTCGTTCGGGCAGGCGACGTCGGGCACGTTGCGCGAGTACCTCGCGTGGGCGCTGCGCCAGGGCGCGGAAGGCGCGCGCGTCGTCGAGACCGTGCTGCCCGAGACGGACGACGACGCCGTTCGCATCATGACCGTGCACGGTGCCAAGGGTCTCGAGTTCCCCATCGTCATCGCGTCGGGCATGACGACGCGTGCCGCGGCCCGTCGCGGCGGGGTCCAGGTGCTCTTCCCGAGCACAGGCGGGTGCGAGATCCGGCTCGCGTCCGGTATCCAGACCGACCAGTTCGAGCTGCACAAGCCCGTCGACGAGGAGATGGGCTTCCACGAGAAGCTCCGGCTCCTGTACGTCGCGTGCACACGTGCCCGCGATCACCTCGTGGTGTCCGCGCACCGCAAGGTGCGCAACCTCGGTGACGACCAGTCGTCGTGGACGCATGCCGAACTCTTGTGGCACGCCGCCGAGGGCTCGACGTTCGCCGGTTCGGTCGCGCCCGCGCCTCGTCTGCGCGCGGTGCCGGACCCGCCCGCCGCGCCACCGCCCGACCGCGCGCTCTGGGAGGCCGAGCGGGAGCGCGCGTTCACGCGCGGCCGCGCCCGCCGTTTCGTCGCCGCAACCACGCTGGCGCGTCGCGCCGACGAACGCGCCGCGGCCACCGATCCGGGGCTGGCCAAGGAGCCACGCGACCTCGAGCTGCCGCCGTGGAACAAGGGCCGCTACGGCACCGCGATCGGCCGGGCGGTCCACGCGGTGCTCCAGACCGTCGACCTCGCCACCGGTGCCGGCATCGACGACGCCGCGGCCGCGCAGGCCGCAGCTGAAGGTGTGCTCGGCCAGGAAGCCACGATCGCCGCGCTCGCGCGCGCCGCGGTCGCGAGCACGACCGTGCAGACCGCGAGTGCGCACGCCCATTGGCGGGAGACGTACGTCGCGGTTCCCGTCGAGGGGCTGACGCTCGAGGGCTACGTCGACCTGGTGTTCCGTGACGAGCGCGGCCTCGTCGTCGTCGACTACAAGACCGACGCCATTGGCGACGAGGCCGAACTCGCACGCCGGCTCGACCATTACCGCATCCAGGGGGCGGCCTACGCGCTCGCGGTCGCAGAGGCCGTAGGTGACCCGGTGGCCGCTTGCGTGTTCGTGTTCCTCGATCCCGATGGTGCCCACGAGGTCACGATCGCCGGCGATGCACTGGCCGCCGCGGTTGTCGAGGTTCGCACCCTCGTGGAGGCCGAACGCGCCGATCCGTCACCCCTCGCGCCGGCGGTGTTCGCCGAACCCTAGATAGTGGTCGCGGCGTGCCAAACTGGTGGACTCGTGAGGGTCGTCCGTTTCTCCGTCGTCTTCGCCGTGATCGTCGCCCTCGGGGGCGCCGCCCTGGCCGGGTGCTTTGCGTTGCTCATTCCCGCCGGAGCCCAGTTCGCGCAGACGACCTCGTACGGTCCCTTGCTCCCGGCGATGAACAAGCAAGCGCTCCGGTCGTACGTCTACGACAGCCGCGGTGGCGTCATGACGACGCTCTTCGAAGAGGACCGAGCGCCCGTCGAGCTCGCCAACGTGCCGAAGGGGTTCATCGATGCCGTCCTCGCGATCGAGGACCGCCGCTTCTACAGCCACGACGGCGTCGACTACGAAGGCACGACCCGGGCGCTGTTCCAGAACCTGAACTCCGGCGAGATCCAGCAGGGCGGGTCGACGATCACGCAACAGCTCGTCAAGAACACGATGGGCGACCCGAAGAAGCGCGACCTCAAGACCAAGATCCGCGAATCCGTGCTCGCGCTCCGGCTCGAGCACGAGATGACGAAGAACCAGATCCTCGAGAAGTACCTGAACACCATCTACTTCGGCAACGGCGCGTACGGCATCCAGGCCGCAGTGGAGCGTTACTTCGGCGAGCGCGATCCCCGGCTGCTCACGCTCGGCCAGGCCGCGCTGCTCGCGGGGTTGATCCAGTCACCCGAGACCCTGAACCCGATCACTCACCCGGACCGCGCCGCCCGCCGGCGCGCGACCGTCCTCGACGCGATGATCGACACGAAGGTGATCACCGCCGATCAGGCCCGTCTCGCCCGAGAGGAGCCACTGCCGACGAAAGCAGTGAGCCCCGACCGCGTCCGTGACTCGTTCACGCAGTCGATCGTCGACCAACTCGTGGACGACAAGCCGCCTCCGGGTTCGCCCGCCACTTACATCGGCGTCGACGGTACGTCGCGGTTCAATGCGCTGTTCCGCGGCGGGCTCAAGGTCTACACGAGCTACGACCCCGTCTTGCAATGGCTCGCCGGTACCGCGGTGCAGCAGGTGCTCCCTGCGAACCGGGATCCGCGCTTCGTCGCCGCCGTCGCCGTGATCGACAACGCGACCGGCGAAGTGCGGGCGATGTACACCGGCAAGGACTTCGCGCAGGAAGAGTTCAACCCGGTCACCCAGACCGGCCGCCAGACCGGATCGTCCTTCAAGGGCATCACGCTCGCGGCCGCGCTCGAGGCGGGCTATTCGCCGAACGACCTCGTGAGTGGCGATAGCTTCACGATCAAGCGTCCGCAATCGGAGGATAAGCGGCTCGCATGCAAGGGCGGCACCCTGACGCTCGCCGACGCGACCGCCGAGTCGAACAACTGTGCGTACACGCGCACCTTGATGTCGCTCGGGCCCGGGCACTTCGGCGACGACGGTGCGCAGCGCGTCATCGATATGGCGGGCCGGCTCGGCATCGACTCCACCAAGCTGTCGGCCGTCCCGTCGTTGACGCTCGGCACGTCGGATACCAACGTGCTCGACATGGCCGAGGCGTACTCGGTGTTCGCGAACGAAGGCGTCCACCGCACGCCGAACTTCATCACCAAGATCGTGGGACCCGACGGCAAGGTCATCTACCAGGCCGACACCTCCGGAACCCGCGTGATCTCCGAGCAGAACGCGCGCACCGAGACCCAGATCCTCACCGGCGTCATCACGGACGGCACCGGAACGCGCGCCCGCATCGACCGGCCCGCGGCAGGCAAGACGGGAACCACCACCGACTACACGGACGCGTGGTTCGTCGGTTACACGCCGCAGTACACAACCGCAGTCTGGATGGGCAGCTTCGAAGGGACGAGCGGCCCGAACCAGATGCGCAGCGTCGGCGGCATCGCGGTCACCGGCGGCTCCTACCCGGCGCGCATCTGGGCCGCGTTCATGGGCCCCGCCTCGAAGGACCTCCCCGTGATGCAGTTCACGCCGCCCGACGAGAAGCAGTGGCCGGCCGCCCAGAAGATCGACGAGTTCGGCCGCTCCGCCGGCCGGCCGCTCGCACCGCGCACGCGGCGCACCGGTCCGAGCACCGTCACCACCGGACCGACCGGCGCGGGCCCGATCGTCGACGCGCCGCCCGTCACCGAACCGCCGCCGACGCCCGACACGACACCGACCGCACCGGTCACGCCCGGCCCGTGAGCGCCGAAGAGCTCGAGCGGCTGCTCGTCGTGCAGGAACACGATCTCGCCCTCGACCGGTTGCGGCACCGGCGCGCGACCCTGCCGGAGCGCGCCGAGCTCGAGGCGAACGCGCAGGCGCTCGCGACCGTCGGCGGGCAGCTCCGCGAGCTCGGGGCCCAGCGGGATTCCGTGCGCGCAGAAGAGAAGCGGCTCGATGACGAAGCCCAGGCCCTCGGCGCCCGGGCGGCCGAAGTCGACCAGAAGCTGTACTCCGGCACCGTGACGTCGCCGCGCGAGCTGCAGGCGATGCAGGCCGACATCGACATGCTCACGCGCCATCGCACCGATCTCGAGGACCACGAGCTCGAGGTGATGGAGCAGCGGGAGACGCTCGACAACGAGATCACCACCCGCGAAGGCGAGCAGAAGCGCCTGCAGGACGACGCGATGCGCCTGCAATCGGTGATCACCGCGCAGGAGGCCGAGATCGACGCCGAAGCCGCGACCGAAGCCGACGCGCGGGCGGAGGCCGCCGCCGGGATCCCCGGCGCGTTGCTGAGCAACTACCAGCGGCGCCGCGAGCAGAACCGCGGGGCCGGCGCGGCGCGGCTCGTCGGCGCGACGTGCCAGGCGTGCCACCTGACGATCCCGTCGACCGAAGCGGAACGCATCCGCCGGTCCGAGGGGAACGAAGTCGCGTACTGCGACAACTGCGGCGCGATCCTCGTCCCGTGAACCAGCTCTCGTTCGAACCGACGAGTGACGACGATCGACCCGCCGAAGTCGTCGTCTACTGCGACGGCGGTTCGCGCGGGAACCCGGGACCGGCCGCGATCGGCGCGGTGGTGCTCGATCCGTCGACGGACCCGCCAACGCGCGTCGCAGAGGTGTCCGAGACCATCGGCATCACGACGAACAACGTCGCCGAGTACCAGGCGCTGATCGCCGGGCTCGTGGCCGCGGCACCGCTGCGGGCGCATCGCGTCCGTGTGCGCGCGGACTCGTTGTTGATGATCAAGCAGGTCGCGGGGGAGTTCCGCGTGCGCCAGCCGCATCTCAAGCCGCTGCACGCACGCGTGAAGGAGTTGCTGCGCGCGTACGACGAAGTCGACCTGCAGCACGTGCGGCGCGAGCTGAACACCGACGCCGACGCGCTCGTGAATGCCGCGCTCGACGCCGCCGCGAGAACGTGATCGGGCCCTCATGATCCTCTGGCGCGCCTGCGGCTCGATCTTCGGTGTGTGGAACGTCTTCCAGAGCTCCGGCCTCGACTTCCGCCTGATCGCGCTGGGCGCGGTGCTGCCACTCGCGATCGATGCGCCGTTCGGGGGTCAGTCGTACGCGCACACGCTGCTGTCGGCGGTGCTGCTGCTCACTCTCGCGATGGTCGCAACGATGGGTCGGGGGCGCCGGCTGCGCCGGCGCCGCGCGCTCAGCTTCGTGATCGGCTGGTTCGCGGGCCTCGTGCTCGGTGGGGCGTGGACGCACAAAGAGGTGTTCTGGTGGCCCGCGTTCGGTTGGGCCCGCCCCGACGCGCCGCTGCTCCCACCGCTCCCGCTCCTGGTCGTGCTGGAGCTCGCGGGCTTCGCCATGGGGGCGTGGATCTGGGTGCGCTTCGGGCTCGCCGACCCGCAGCGGCGGGCCGCGTTTCTCCAGCGGGGCCGGCTCACGGTGGTGGGCGAACCGATGGAGTCCGAAGGGTGATCGCGCTGGTACGGCACGGTCAAACCGCGGTGAACCGGGCCGGACGCCTGCAGGGCCGGGTCGACGTCGCGCTGAACGAGCTGGGGACGCAGCAGGCCGCGCAGCTCGGCGCCGCGTTCGCGAGCGAACCAGTGACGAGCGTGATCTCGAGCCCGTTGCAGCGCGCGCGTGACACGGCTGCGCCGATCGCCCGCGCGCACGCGCTCGTGGTCGACACCGACGAACGGCTCGTCGAGATCGACTACGGCGAATGGGACGAGCGGGGCCTGCGCGAGATCGGGCCCGAGGAGTGGGAGCGGTGGCGCGGCGATCCGACCTTCGCGCCCCCTGGCGGCGAGTCACTGCTCCAGGTGCACGAGCGCGTCGTGGACTTCTGCGCCGCGCATCTCGGGGATGACCTCGTGGTCGCCGTGAGCCACGTATCGCCGATCAAGGCGGCGGTGTGCTGGGCGCTCGGCGTCGACGAACACGCGACGTGGCGCATGTTCCTCGACCTTGCATCGGTGTCGCGCATCGGCAGTCGCGACGGCAACGTGCCGTTTCTCGCGAGCTACAACGAGGTCCCTGCTCCCACGATGTGATCGGCCGCACCCGTGGGCCAGCCGGTCAGTCGACCGCAGTGAGCGGGATCGACCGGCGCGGCGGGCAACGCCGTCGCGCCGCGGGCGTCGACGATGAAGCGGCCTTCGCCGGGACCTTCGGCCACCGGCATCCCGAGCGCTTCCAGCAGCGCGTGGTCTTCTTCGGGCGCGCGCCCGGTGGTCGTCAGGTAGTTGCCCACGATCAGTGCGTTGGCGCCCGCGAGCAGGCCCATCGCCTGGAGCTCGCCGAGCACGCGTTCGCGCCCGCCGGCCAGGCGCAACCAGGCCGCGGGCAGGATGAGCCGGAACAAGGCGATCGCCTGCAACGCCTCGCGCGGGCTGAGCGTCGGCTGCCCGTCGAGCGGGGTGCCCGGGCGCGGGTCCAGAAGGTTGATCGGCACTTCGCACGGTTCCAGCGCCGCGAGCTCGAACGCGAAGTCGACGCGCTGCTCGAGGGTCTCGCCCATGCCGAGGATGCCACCGCAGCACAGCTCCATACCCGCGTCGCGGGCGAGGCGAGCGGTGCCGACGCGGTCGTCGTAGCTGTGCGTCGTGCAGATGGTCGGGAACAGCTCGCGGCAGGCTTCGAGGTTGTGGTTGTAGCGGCGTACACCGGCCGCCGCGAGGCGATCGGCCTGTTCGGGGGTCAGCAAGCCGAGGGAGCACGCGACTTCGAGACCGGTCTCGCGCTGCACCGCGCCGACCGCGTCGATCACGCGTCGGAGCAATCGCTCCTCCGGACCGCGCACTGCGACGACGATGCAGAATTGGGTGGCACCGGCATCGCGGGTCGCGTGCGCGGCCGCGAGGATCTCGTCGGTGTCGAGGAACGGGTAGACGTCGACGCCCGAGTGGTGGCGGACCGATTGCGAACAGAACGCGCAATCTTCGGGGCACGCACCGGACTTGGCGTTGATGAGGCTCTCGAGCTCGACCTCGGGTCCGCACCAAGCCAACCGGACCTGGTGCGCGAGCGCGATGAGCGACGGCAGCTCGTCGAGGGGGAGCGCGGCCACTGCGAGCGCTTCGGCGCGGGTGAGCTGCCGGCGCTCAAGGAGCAGTGCCTGTTCGGCGGTTTGGAGTTCGGCACGCTGGAGCGACATGGCGCGGCAGCCTATTCTCCGTGCGCTCAGGGGGAACGAGTCATGGGGGAGTTCGGCGGTCCGACGGGGGACGTGCCCGTCCGCGTCACGACCGATGTCGCGATCGTGGGAGCGGGTCTCGCCGGTCTGGCCGCGGCGCGCCGGTTGCGTGCGGCGGGATGCGACGTGCTCGTGCTCGAAGCGCGCGAACGCGTCGGCGGTCGCGTGCTCGACCACACCTTCGCGGATGGGGCCACGGTCGAGCTGGGCGGCGCGTGGATCGGACCCGGCCAGCACCGCGTGCACGCGTTGGTGTCCGAGCTAGGGCTCGCGACGTTCCCGACCCACGACGACGGTGAGCACCTGTTCGATCTGGCCGGGCGCCGCCGCCGTTACACCGGTGCCGCACCGCCGCTGCCGAGGCTCGCGCGCGCGGATCTCGCCCAATCGCAGCTGCGCTTCGAACGGATGGCGAAGCGGGTGCCGCTGGAAGTGCCCTGGGCCGCGCCCGGTGCGGCCAAGTTGGACCGGGAGACGTTCGCGTCCTGGGTCGACCGCAACACCCGCACGTCGGGCGCTCGCTTCTTTTGGAGCCTCTACGCGGACGCGGTGTTCGCGGCCGAGCCCCAGGACTTCTCGCTCCTGCACGCGCTGTTTGCAACCCATTCGGCCGGTGGCGTGCACGCCGCAACGGCGGTGCGCGGTGGCGCCCGGCAGGACCGCGTCGTGGGCGGTGCGGCGACCATCGCCATCCGCATGGCCGAGCAGCTCGAGCACGCGATCGTCACCGGCGCGCCGGTGCGCCGCGTCGAGCAGGACACCCGCGGTGTCGTGCTCACGAGCGACGCCGGTCGCCTGCTCGCGCGGCGCGTGATCGTGGCGATCCCGCCGGTCCTCGCGTCCCGCATCGAATACGCGCCCTCGCTGCCGGCGCGCCGCGACCAGCTCACACAGAAGTTGCCCGCGGGCTCGGTGATCAAGTGCAACGTCGCGTACGACGAACCGTTCTGGCGCGCCGACGGTCTCTCGGGTCAGGCCGTCGGCGACCGCGCGCCGATCACATTCACGCTCGACAACACGCCACCCTCTTCCGCGCCCGGTGTGCTCGTGTGCTTCCTCGAAGGTTCGGAAGCGCGGCGGTACGCGCGTCTGTGCCCGGGCGACCGTCGACTCGCGGTGCTCGCCTCGCTGCGATCGTACTTCGGGCCACGTGCCGCGAAGCCGATCGCGTTCGTCGAGCAGGACTGGTCGGCCGAAGATTGGTCGCGCGGCGGGTACGGCGCGCACCTCGCGCCCGGCACGTGGACGCAGTTCGGCCCCGCGCTGCGCGAGCCCGTCGGGCGGATCCACTGGGCCGGTGCCGAGACCGCGACGGCGTGGAGCGGCTACATGGACGGCGCGATCTCGAGCGGCGAGCGCGCCGCGGCCGAGGTGCTCGCGGCGGACGACGTCGCGCCGGCACCCGTGCTTCAGACGCGCGAAGCCAGTACCGGGCCCATCATCTCGGCGTAGTTCTTCGTGTAGAAGCGTTCCTTCGCATCCTCGTCGGTGGCCGCGAGGCTCGCTTCGAAACGCCCGAGCGGATCGCGACCCCCTTCGGGGTGCGGGTAGTCGGAGGAGAAGCAGAACAGTTCCGGACCGGCCTGCTCGATGAGCCAGCCGACCGGCTCGGTGGGGAACGGCGTGAACTTCACCTGCCGGCGCAGGTACTCGCTCGGCTTCAGTGGCAATCGCAGCGCGGGCTCGGTCTTCTGGAACGTCGCGTGGGCCAGGTCGAGCCGCTGGAGGAGGGTGACGACCCAGAGCGCGCCCTGCTCGATGCACCCGCCGCGCAGGCCGGGAAACTGCTCGAAGATCCCGTCGAGCGCGAGGCACGCGAGGAAGATTTCGGGTGGGTGGTGCAGGGCCATGTAGTCCTTCGAGCGGATGTTCTCGCCCCCGCCGAGGAAGTCCGTGACCGCGGGTTTGCCGTTCTCGTGGAATGCGCGGCGCAGCGGGCGACCGCCGCCCCCGACGTGCAGCATGAACGGCACGCCCGCGTCTTCGAGCGCGGCCCACACCGGCCAGTAGTCCGGATGTGCGGGTGATTTGTCGCGCGGTGGCACCGACGGGAGCAGTACCGCCCCGCAGCCCATCGCAATCGCTTCTTCGGTCGCCTGGCGCGCGAGCTCGGGATCGTCGAGCGCGACGAAACCGACCGGGATGAGACGCGCGTCGTCCTGACAGAAGTCGACCATGGCGCGGTTGTGGGCACGGGCCCCGCCGTAGAGGAGCTCGAAGTCTCCTGCGATGAATTGCGTGCCGGCGAAGGTACTGAACACGAGTTGCGAGTCGAACCCGAGGAGGTCGAGCGCGCGGCTGCGTTCGGCGGGATCGAACGCGCCGAGCGCGTTCCAACCTTTCGCGCGCATCACATTGGCTTCGAGCGCGCGCGTCGCCTCGTGGTCACCGCGCCGGTGCTCGGCCACGCGCACCGCCTCGTCGGCGAGGGCGCCCGCGCCACCGAGGTACAGCGGGCGGATCCGCTCGCGCACGTCAGGGTCCGCGTACTGCGCGAGCCAGTCGCCCAACTCCATCAGGTGGCTGTCGGCGTCGTAGTAGGTGCGACCTTCGGCGTACGGCATCTGCATCGTCCTCCTTCGCCCGGAGCGAGAGCGAGTATCGCCGCGGGCGGTCAGCACCCGCCAGACGCGCTACGAGGACGGCTGGCGCCGGCACGACACGCGGTACAGGACGATCGGCCACCCGATGAGCGGGATCAGCGCGAAAGCGAACCACTGGAACGCGTACTGCAGATGGTTCACGTCGTCCGACGGCGGCGGCGTCGGCAGCGCGGGCCGGCCGTCGACGGGCGCGGGATCCTGGTACTGCGCGTTGATGTACACCGCGCGCAGGGGAGACGCGGCGTCCTTCTGCATACGGTCGAGGTCGACGCGCGGCAGCGTCGTGCGGCCTGCCTGCTCGTCCACGGAGTCTTCCGGCTGCAGCGGACGGGACTCGCCAACGAGCCCGCGCACCGTCACCGGGCCCGCCGGTGGAGCGAGCGCGTCCGTGCTCCGGTCCGCGTCCGTGCTCCGGTCAACGACGTTGCGGGGCACCCAACCGCGGTCGACGACGACTGCCGTGCCGTCATCGAGAACGAGTGGGGTGAGCAGGTCGTATCCGCCCTCGCCGTCGTGGACCCGGTTGCGGAGGAGCGCTTCGCCGGCCGCGTCGTACTGGCCCGTCGCCTCCGCCCGCGCGCCAGGCGCCGGTTCCGAGCCGGGCGGGCCGAGCGTGGGCACGGGCGCGGCGTACTTCGCCTTCGCCACCGCGTCCTTCTCATGCTTCTGGTCGTTGCGGTGGAGCTGCCAGAAGCCGAGCAGCACGAACACGACCGCGACGAACAGCACGAGCAGATGACCGGCGATCCATTTCGGCTGCAGCAGGAAGGCCCACCGGCGGCGGCCGGATGCCGGAACCGGCGTCATCCGTGGCCGGTGGAACCGGTGAGCCGCGCGAGCTGACTTGCGGTGTCGCGGCGGAGCGCCGGCAGCAGCGCGTTCAGGTGCGCGCCCGGGCATTGCGTCGCGCGGACCTGCCCGTGGGCAACGATGTTCGGGAACGTCTCCGACCCACCCTGCGTGTTCACGTACGGGCTCGCGCCCAGCGGGTCGAGGTTCCACCGCGCCGATTTCCACACGAGCAGACCGAGCATCGACGCGAGCGCGGCGTCGGTCGGAACCGCACGCATGTAGTCGCCGAGCAGCGCGATGCCGATGGTGCGCGGGTTGTGCCCGCGGGCATGACCGCCGCGCACGCTCCAGCCGCGCGCGTCCTGCCCGTCCGGCGGTACGTCCGCAGGAAGGTCGCGCGCCCACCGCCCTTCGTAGACGACCCCGTTCGGGTCGACGAGGAAGTGGTACGCGATGTCGCGGTACCCGTTTGCAGTTTCGGACTCGTAGATCTCGCGCACCTGGCGCGCCCAATCGCCGGAGCCGTCGTCGATGGCGGTGTGGTGGACGACGAGCTTCTCGACGGTCTCGTCGAATTCTGCCGGCCCCCGCCGGGCCTCGGCCGCGCCCCAGGTGGCCCGCCGCACCATCGCCGGCGCCGCGACGGATGGCAGCCCGGGGCCACCGGGCGCGGCGGCGGAGGCGGACGTGTCGGTTGCGGCCCGACCCACCGCGGCCGCACCGCGCTTCGCCCACCACGGCACCAGCGCGAGGGCGGCGCCGGCCGCGAAGCCGGAGCCCAGCAGGGCGCGCCGAGTGAGCGCACCATCTGCTCGTTCTCCGCCGGCATGGTCCACGTGTGACGCCCCTGAAGCCCGAGCGAGGGTACCGGCTGCGCGGGAGGGCTCCATCGCGACCTCCGCAGCCAACGCGACCACCGCCGGTGGACACGCTCCACGCGAGTCCGGGTCCTTCGCGGCGGCCTATACCACGGAGCGAGGTTTCTCACGAAACGTAACCAGAATTGTCCGTCTGATCCGGACACACAGATCGGAACTCCCACGATGAACGCGACCACTGCCCCGACGCTTCCCGGCGCACCGATGCTCCCCGGCCTCCTGAGCGCCACGCGGTTGCTGCAGATGGGTTGCGCGGAGACGATCGTCCTGCGCGTCCTCGTCACCGAGGTCGGTCTCAGCGTCGACGAGGCGAACACCGCCATCGTGGCCGCCCACCAGGCTGCTTGAAGTTCGGCCGCCTGAGTTCCGGCTCGCCCGAAATTCTGCGACTGACCGCCGGCGAGGGCCGGCGGTTCTTCGCGTCCCCACGAGCGGAGCCGACAACGGCGCGGCCGATGACGTTCGGGTTCGCGCGCGGTCGAATTCGGTACCACCCGACCGTCTGGAGGACGAATGCTGCTCGAAGGCAAGACCGCGGTGGTCCACGGAGGCGCGGGCGCGATCGGAAGCGCAGCGGCACGCGCGTTTGCCCGCGAGGGCGCAACCGTGTTCCTCGCCGGCCGCACCGAGGCCCGGCTCGCGGAAGTCGCGCGCGACATCCAAGTGTTCCGAGGTCGACTGAGATATGAACCCGCCAGTCGGAAGGACCGGCCGCGCGCGCTCAAGGCGTGAACGCGACGACGATCAGCAGCACCACGAGCAGCACCGTGTCGCTTAGTCAGAGAGCGGCAGCGTGTACAGCGTGGGGCCGCCTTGCCACTCGACCATCGGCCGCAGCTGACCCTGCTCGACGAGCTCACCGAGAATCGGTTCGACGTCACGCGGACTCATGCGGAGCGCGTGACCGACGCGTTCCGCGTTGATCGGCTGAAACCGTTGCGACAGGTCCCGGGCGACGCTCAACACCTCATCGGAATTCGTCGGCACGACCCCACACTAGGAAGCGATACGGCTGCGTGTGCTGCACGCCGGGTGGAACAGCTCACGGCGTTCGGCGAGCATTCGCCGCCGGCGAATGTCGAGAATCCGAACTCTGCTCCGTCCCAGGGTGAACGCGGCGAGCACGCCGCCATTGCACACGGAGGACACCATGGCCAAGTACCTGTTGCTCAAGCACTACCGAGGCGCGCCGGCGCCGGCGAACGATGTCCCGATGGACCAGTGGAGCCCCGACGAGGTCGAGGCGCACATCCAGTTCATGAACGACTTCGCCGCTCGGCTCGAGCGCAGCGGCGAGTTCATCGACGGACAGGCGCTGTCGCCCGACGGCATGTGGGTCCGCTCCGACGGCGAGGGGCGCCCGCCGGTGACCGACGGCCCGTTCGCGGAGACGAAGGACCTCATCGCGGGATGGATGGTGATCGACGTCGACAGTTACGAGCGAGCCGTCGAGCTCGCCGGTGAGCTGTCGGCCGCACCCGGGGCCGGCGGCGAGCCGATCCACGAGTGGCTGGAGGTTCGACCCTTCCTCACCGCACCGCCCACCGTCACCCAGTGACCGTGGACGACGTCGAGCTGCGCGAGCTCGTCCCACAGGTCCTGAGCGTCCTCGTCCGTCGCGGTGCAGACTTCGCGACGGCCGAGGACGCGGTGCAGGAGGCACTCGTCCGGGCACTCTCGGCGTGGGAAGACGAGTCGCCCTCGGATCCCAAGGGCTGGCTGATCACGGTCGCCTGGCGAGCGTTCGTCGACCTGGCCCGGTCGGACGTGGCGCGTCGCAATCGAGAGGTCCGATTCGACACCGCGTCACCGACCGGAGTGGTCCCGAGCGTCGACGACACCCTGCAGCTCTACTTCCTGTGCGCGCACCCCGAGCTGACCCCGTCCTCAGCAGTCGCGCTGACCCTGCGAGCCGTGGGCGGGCTCACGACGCGCCAGATCGCACAGGCCTACCTCGTGCCCGAGAGCACCATGGCGCAGCGCATCAGCCGCGCCAAGCGCACGGTCGGTCGCGCCGGCGTCGATCGTCCCGGCGATGTGCGCACGGTGATGAGGGTGCTGTACCTCGTCTTCAACGAGGGCTACTCGGGCGACGTCGACCTGGCCGCCGAGGCGATCCGACTGACCCGGCAGCTGGCGGCCTTGGTGGACGACCCCGAAGTCGACGGGTTGCTCGCGCTGATGTTGCTGCATCATGCGCGGCGCCGCAGCCGCACTCGATCCGACGGAAGCATCGTGCCGCTCGCCGAGCAGGACCGGGGCGAGTGGGACGCCGAGCTCATCGCCGAGGGAATCGGCGTCCTGCAAGCCGCGCTCGGCCGCGACCGACTCGGCGAATACCAGGCCCAAGCGGCGATCGCCTCGCTCCACGCGGACGCGCCGCGGGTCGAGGACACCGACTGGGTCCAGATCGTGGAGTGGTACGACGAGCTGCTCCGGTTCGCCGACACCCCGATCGTCCGGCTCAACCGTGCCGTCGCCGTCGGCGAAGCGGACGGCGCTCCCGCGGGACTGGCCGCACTGGCCGAGGTCGACGAGCACACCCCGCGGCGCGACGCGGTCGCCGCGTATCTCTACGAGAAGAACGGCGAGCTCGAACTCGCCGCCCGCCTCTATGCGCAGGCAGCCCAGAACGCGCCGAATCTCGCCGAGCGCGACCACCAGACGCGCCAGGCCGCACGACTCAACCAGATGCTGCGCGCGCACTGATGACCGCGGCCCGCGGCTCGGCAGCAATCGGCCCCTACAGGCTTTGCGCCAACCTGGCACTCGGATCGATGAGTCTCGGCACTGTGGGTCGTCTCAGCTGACAGGCACCCAGAGGAGCGCGCGAGCGCACGAGACGAGACCGCGGAGGACAGCATCGCGACCACGCCCGGCAACGCGAGCAGCAACGATCCCGCAGCGGTCGCAGCGTCCCCACCACTTCCAACAGATTTCGGGCGCGTCTTCGTGGCGTTCCTCGAGCCCTTCGCACCCGTCGATCTCTTCGTCGAGCGTGCAGCCGGCGATGGTGCCGTCGATGTGTTGGATGAGTCCGCTGGAGCAGTACGGCACGTGCCGTGTTCGCGCTTGGGTACGACGGTTCTCGTTGCAGTGTTTTTGCTGGCGGGTGTAGGACATGCATCAGCGGCACGGATGCCGTCGGTTACCCACTCGGGTGCGGCAGTCCGTAGGCCAGGAGGCGGGGGGCTGACCACCGAGCGGCCCCTCGCTTCGCGCAGGTGTTCTCCAGCCGGCTAGGGCCGGACGCCTCTGGAGCGCGTGCTCATGTGCCGAGACAGTGAGTTGCAGGCTCATTAGCTCAGGCAGGGGGCGCTGTGATGACGAGATACGGGTCCGCGTCGCGTTCGGTTTTCCTGGCCGTTGCCGTGCTCGGCATGGCGTTGACGTTGAGCGGGTGCAGATTCTCCACCTGGGGCTACAACGGCGACGGTGCGTTGGGCGACGGCACCAACACGAATCGCACCAAGCCCACGCAAATCGGAACCGACACCAACTCAGTTTCGATCAGCGCAGGTTCCGAGCACACTTGCGCTGTCCATAACGATGGAACGCTGTGGTGCTGGGGCGACAACGACTCCGGCCAGCTCGGTGACGGAACATTCATGAGTACGAACGTCCCGGCCCAGATCGGTACGGATACCAACTGGGCGTCGGTCGACGCCGGTTATCGTCACACGTGCGGGATCCGTAAGGATGGAACGCTGTGGTGCTGGGGCTTGGGCGGGGAGGTGGGCGACGGCACCGACACGGACCGGAACGTCCCGACCCAAGTTGGGAGCGATGCCGACTGGGGGTCGGTCAGTGCCGGCGGTGCTAGCTGCGCGGTGAAATCGGACCAGACGCTCTGGTGCTGGGGGTTGAACGGCGACGGGCAGCTCGGTGACGGCACTACCACGAACCGGAACGCGCCGGTCCAAATCGGAACCGATACCAACTGGGCGTCGGTCGACGCGGGACTCGGACTCAGTGGCCCAAACTTCTTCCACACGTGTGGAGTTCGCACCGATCACACGGCATGGTGCTGGGGCGAAGGCTTTGCCGGGGAACTGGGCGACGGCACCAACACGGATAGGCACGTGCCGACCCAGGTCGGAACGGACACGAAATGGATGTCGGTCGGCGCGGGCGGACAACACACCTGCGGGCTCCGTACCGATCACACACTGTGGTGCTGGGGGTTGAACGGCGACGGGCAGCTCGGTGACGGCACCTTTGCGAACCGGAGTACGCCGAAGCTGATCGGTTCGGACACCAACTGGACGTCCGTTGGTGTCGGCGGCGTTCACACGTGTGGCATTCGGCAGGATCGCACCTTGTGGTGTTGGGGCCTGGACACCAGCGGGCAAGTGGGAGACGGCGGGTTCCAAGACGTGAAGGTGCCCACCCAAGTCGGGATCGGCACGCAGTGGCTCTCGATCAGTGCCGGCGTGGAGTTCACCACCGCATTGCACTTCTGATCCGAGCATCGAACGGACACCCGGAAGTGGCGTCCGCACACGCGGCGAGCGCGCGCCATGGGGGCCGGACCGCCGTCGCGACCGCGAGCTCGTCCTCGAAGCGCGTCGAGCGCGACGGTTACGTCGTCCGGAGTTATCACCGAACGGCAACC
The DNA here is from genome assembly GCA_963740835.1 of uncultured Actinomycetes bacterium. Taxonomy (GTDB): domain Bacteria; phylum Actinomycetota; class Acidimicrobiia; order IMCC26256; family PALSA-610; genus CAVUFH01. The sequence continues at coordinate 274,768 of CAVUFH010000002.1, forward strand.
TACCGTCTCTGAGAATGATTCTCGGGACAGGCGCGAGCCCGGCCGGTGACCGCTCTGAGGAGGTAAGCACCGGCCGAGCCCGCGGTCGCGCACTCGACGCCGATCGGCGCAGCGCCGAGCGCAGCGGACGGACGGCGCGGCCACGCGGGGGCAGATGAGAACCGCGCGGCCGCACCGAACCGGATCAGCTCAATGGGCCGAGGACGCTCACGCAGCCCAGACACTTCGCGAGAAAGGCAGATGCGACGAGCTGGCTCTCGACTGTCACCGCGAGCATCGTCGCCGGCAACTACGTCGACCCGCGTGCCAGCCGTCAGACCTTCCATGACTTCGCGCACGAATGGGCCGCGTCTCAGGACTGGAAAGACACGACGCGCGAAACGTTCCCGCGCGAGATCGCGCGTGTCGAACGGATACTGCCGAAGGGCGCCACGCTCGCGAGCATCGACCAACTTGCGATCAAGCGCGTACGCATCGAACTCGCGAAGGAATACGCCCCAAAGACGGTCACGCTCACGATGTCTCATCTTCGCGCGATCATGCGCGCCGCGTTCGCGGCGGGGCGCATCGGCCGCGACCCAACCGTCGGCACCCGATCGAAGCGACGTCGTCCGGACGACGAGCACACCGTGAGCGCGGCTGACATCCCGACCCGCGCCGAGGTCGCCGCGATCTGGTCTGCCGCGTCTCACCAATATCGGGCCGCGATCGCGCTCGGTGCGACCGGTCTGCGGATCGGGGAGGTGCTCGGGCTCACCGCGGATCGCATCGACCTCGATAACCGCATGGTGACTATCGACCGCCAGTTGCAGCGGATCGGGGCCGCGATGGTGCACACCACGCCGAAAGGGGAGAAGGTTCGGACGATCCGGGTGCCGAGCGCCGTCGCGCTCGAGCTCCGGCGCCACCTTCGGGATCACCGCGGCGACGGTCTCCTGTTCCGCGGTGGGCGGGGTGCCGAGATGCGGCGCGACTACTTCTACGCCGCGGCGTGGAGGCCGGCGCTCGTCGGTGCCGGGATGGCCAAGGATCGGTTCGTGTTCCACTCGCTCCGGCACTTCTGTGCGAGCTCGATGCTCGCCGAAGGGGTGAACCCGATGGCCGTTGCCGGCCATCTCGGCGACACCCTCGAGACTTTGCAGCGCACCTACGCCCACTGGCTCCGCGACGACCGGGACGTCCCGGCTGACGCGCTCGAGCGCATCCTGCTCGTGAATTTCGCGGACTCCTCGCGGACTGGCACTATCGGCGAGGACTAAAACTCCTGGTCAGAGGGTGTGGTGGTGGTGAGCCGGCCGATACGCCGGATCCTGTCCCGGCACCGAAGTGCCGGTGGCGGCCATCCATCTCGACCGGCGGTTGCCCGCCGGCTCTAGCGGCCTACCCGGGGTTCAGTGGGCGGGCAACCCTCCCCCTGCTCGGCCTTGCTCCGGGTGGGGTTTACCGAGCCGTCCGGGTCACCCCGGACGCTGGTGCGCTCTTACCGCACCGTTTCACCCTTGCCTGTGCCGCCGATCCCCGAAGGGGTCGCCGGCCATCGGCGGTCTGTTCTCTGTGGCACTGTTCCTGCGGGTCACCCCGACTGGGCGTTACCCAGCACCCTGCCCTGTGGAGTCCGGACGTTCCTCGGCCGGGTCACCAGCCGCGTCACCGCGGTGGGCCCGGACGCGGCCGCCTGGCCGACTCACCACCGCCCCCATGATCGCGCGAATGGCGAGCAGCGGGGCCATGGTCGTACGGTCCGGTGCGCTGGGCGGGGCGGCAACTGACGGACGGCGCCCCGATGATGGACGGGGCCATCGTCAAATGGCGGCGCAGGCATTCGGGGGAACGATCGACGTGACGCCTCGCGTCGCCACGGTGGTCCTCTACGGCGAAGCTGACCTCGCGGCCCGAGCCGCGTTCCACGACTTCCTCGATGAGGCGCTCGCGACGACGGCCGAGCGCATCGACGTCGACCTCGCCGGGCTCACCTATCTGGAGTCGGCGTGCCTGCGCAGCCTGCTCAACGCGCACTCCGCCGCCGCGGAGCAGGGACGCCATCTGCGTGTGATCTACGCGTCCGGCGTCGTGTTGCGCGTGCTCGAGGTCGCCGGAGTCGCGGAGATCCTGTTCGCGGACCCGAACGACGGCCGCTGACGTTCAGGCGGCCGTGTCGCGCGGGTCGCGCTGGCGCAACGCGCCACCGAGCATGCCGAACGCGGTGGCGAGGATCGCGTTGAGCAGGATGCTGCGCGCGGACACGTCGATGTCGTGGCTCAGGATCACCGGCACCAGCACGCGCACGAGCAGGTAACCGCCGAACGCGACGAGCGCGGCGACTGCACCGTTCGAAAGTGGCGCCTCGGGCGCGTACGTCGCGGCCGCGAACCCAACGAACACGTAGGTGAAGAGGATCGCGAAGAACGGGAGCGCGAGCCACGCACCGTCGGGGTTGACGTTGTCCTTCAGGATCGTCGCGCCGGCGGCGATCGGGACGATGACGATCAGGCCGACGAACGCGCCGCGTGCGACGGCTCGAAGATTGAGCGGTGTCATACCGTCGCGACCTCCGGTTCCGAGAGCTCGTCGTAGTCGGTGACGAAGCCGTCGCGCAGCAACGGCCTCACTGCGTGCCGGTTCCGGTAGATCATGATCGCCGCGAGCACGATGTACACGACACCCACGCCGATGCGGGCCGGCTTCTGGGCATCACCCATCAGCCCGTCGAACTTGGTCACGAGCTGGGCGGCCCACAGCCCGAACAGTGCGAGCGCCTCCTTGACGCTGATCCGCCGGTTGGCCAGCACCGCGACGGCAAACGCGGACTGCGCGGCGGTGACCCACAGCTCGTCCCGCTGCACGTCGTCGATCGGGAGGCCGTGGAGCGTTCCCGACGAGATCGCGAACACGATCGGCAGCGACCCGACGAGCAGCGTCCACTGGTTGACCTTCGAGGACACGAGCGCGCCGAAGCCCGAGTTCGTGTTCAGGCGCCAGGCGAAGAGCCCGGCCACCAGCAGCTCCGGTGCTTCAGATGCGAGCGGCGCGACCAATTGGACGAGGAGGAAGTGGTCGATGTTGAAGCGCTCGCCCACGTCGACCAGCGATTCCGCGAACGGCTCGGCCGAGAGGACGATCGCGACGACCGCGCCGAGGAACAACAAGCCGACGACGACGCGCCTCGTCGTGGGCGCGAGCGTGCCGATCAGCTGTGCCGGTCCCACCAGGTGCGGTTCTTCCGCGGGGCGCGGGCGATGCGGACGATGTACACCACGAAGATCGTGATCAGCACCGCGCTGTCGATGAGCACCAGCGACGACTTGAACGGCAGCGTCAAGCCGTAGACCGTGGCCAGCACGAGGAACGCGATCTCGACCGAGTGCGTTCGTTCGAGCTTCACGTCCGTGGTGGTGAGGTCCGCGTTCGGCGGAAGCGGCTGGGGCCCTTCGCCCTTGCGGGCCGCGCGGATGCGATACGCCGCGATGAAGACCACCATCGACCAGCCGACTCCGATCAACAGCTGATTGCCGCCCGTCATGTTCGCGAGCGCGTCGGGCGCATATGTCGGGTCCTTGCCGGCTTTCCACGTGAACACGAAGTCGACCGCGTACTCCGGTAGCACCGCGATGAGCGCGAGCAGCGCGAGCGCCAGCCCCGCGGAGATGTCGAGCTGGATCGCCTCCGCGCCCCATGCCAGCATGAACGCGGCGCCGACCACCGCGAGGCCGAACGCGCACGCCGCGAGCAGCGGCTCGGGGTGGAAGCCGCCGAGCCGCAACGTCAGGCCCGGGACGACCGCGAGCACCGCCAGGAACATGGCGAACATCTGGCGGCCGGCGTGTTCGCTACGCCCGGTCGGGGCCAGTTCCGTGTCGGGCATCGGGCGGCATCCTAGGAAAGCGGGTTCGCAGGCTCCGGGCCTCGAACCGGGCCGGGCGGCAGGCTCAACCGGGGCCGGTGGGCTGCCTCAACCTGGGCCGGTGGGCTGCCGATGGGGGAGGGAGATGCGAACGATCGACTGGCGAGAACGCGGGCGGTGCAAGGGCGCCGATCCGTCCGTCTTCTACCCCGAAGACGACGACGACCCTGCGGTGGCCGCGAAGTCGATCTGCGCGTCCTGCATCGTGCGCCACGCCTGCTTGGAGCACGCGATCACGATGCGGGAGCGACTCGGTGTGTGGGGCGGCGCCACCGAGAAGGAGCGTCGCCGCATGATCCGACAGCGCCGGAAAGCCGGATAAACGCCCCTGTTCGCGTAGGCTCTGCCTGCGATGCAGTTCGACCTCTCGCCCGAGCTCGCCGAGCTGCAGGCCACCGTTCGCAAGATTGCGCAAGAGAAGGTCGCACCGCGGGCGCGCGAGATCGACACCACCGCCGCGTACCCCGAGGACCTCTTCGAGCTGTTCCGCGACACCGGCCTGCTGGGGCTCGTCGTGCCCGAGGCCTACGGCGGATCCGGCGCCGGGATCATGGGCCTCACGCTCGCGATCGAAGAGGTCGCGAAGTACTCGAACACCGCCGCGCTCATGCTCCTGCTCACCCGGTTGCCGACCGGGCCGGTGCTCATCGCCGGGAGTGAGGAGCTCAAGCAGCACTACGTGCGCGGGATCGCCACCGGCGAGCTGCGCGCCGGGTTCGGGCTCTCCGAGCCGCAGGCCGGCAGCGACGTGGTCGGCATGCGCACCAAGGCCGTCCGCGACGGCGACGACTGGGTGCTGACCGGCACCAAGTGCTGGATGTCGGGGGTCGTGCAGGCCGACTGGTACTGCGTGTTCGCCAAGACCGGCCCGGCCGATTCGCGCCAGCACGGGGATATTTCGTGCTTCGTCGTCGAGCGCACGTGGCCAGGCGTCAGCGTCGGCCGCACCGACGACAAGATGGGTGTGCGCGGTGTCGACACCGGTGAGCTGGTGCTCGACGGCGTGCGGGTCCCGGCCCGCAACGTCGTGGGGGAGGTCGGCGGCTTCCGGCTCGCGATGCTCGGGCTCAACTCGATGCGGCCGATCGTGGCTGCACGCGGCATCGGCCTGGCCGAAGGTGCACTGATGTACGCGGTCGACTACGTGAAGGAACGGGCTGCGTTCGGCCGGACGATCGCCGACATGCAGGGCATCCAGTGGAAGATCGCGGAGCTCGCGACCGAGATCGAGGCCGCCCGCCTGCTCACGTACCGCTCGGCGGTCATGGCCGACGAAGGCAAGTACACGCGCGAGCACGTGCCGTACCTTTCGATGGCGAAGTACCTCGCCACCGAGGTCGCGGTGAAGGTGTCCGGCGAGGCACTGCAGATGCTCGGCGCGGCGGGCTACATGAAAGACCACATGACCGAGCTGTACTACCGCGACGCGCGTCAGCTCACGATCGTCGAGGGGACGTCGCAGATCCAGCTCGGCCTGATCGCGCGCGGCGTGCTCGATCGCGATCTGTGGTGGGACTGAGCGCGCGTTGAACGTGGTGCTCACACCCATTCTCGCGGCGCTGGTGCGCGGCGACGAGGTCGGCGCTGACGGCATCGCGGCCGCGCTCGGAGAGATCCTCGAGGGTCGCGTCACCGATGTGCAGGCGGCCGGGTTCATCGTCGCGCTGCGCGCCAAGGGCGAGACCGAAGCCGAGCTCGTCGCGTTCGTGCAGACGATGCAGCGGTACGCCGCGCACGTCGACGTGGCCGACGGCGCGATCGACACGTGCGGCACCGGCGGTGACCGCGCCGGCACGGTCAACGTCTCGACGATGGCTGCGTTGATCGCGGCGGGCGCGGGTGTCAAGGTCGTGAAGCACGGCGGGCGGGCGTCCTCCTCGGAGTGCGGCTCGGCCGACGTGCTCGAAGCGCTCGGGGTCGCGATCGAGCTGGGGCCGGAGGGTGTCGCGCGCTGCGTCGAGGAAGCCGGTGTCGGCTTCTGCTTCGCACCCCGATACCACCCGGCGATGCGGTTCGTCGGGCCGGCTCGGCGCGAGCTCGCGGTGCCGACGACCTTCAACTTCGTCGGTCCGCTCGCCAACCCGGCGTGCGTCCGGCGCCAAGCGGTGGGTGTCTCGGACGAGTCGATGGCGACGAAGATGCTCGGCACGCTGCCGCGCGCTCGGCACCGAACGAGCGATGGTGTTCCACGGCGACGACGGCCTCGACGAGCTCACCACCACGACGACGAGCACCGTCCACGAGCTCGCCGACGGCGAGCTGCGCCGCGCCACGATCGATCCGCTCGACTTCGGCCTGACCCGGGCAACTGCGGCGGACCTGCGGGGCGCCGATGCCGCGACGAACGCGCAGGCGGTGCGCGCCGTCCTCGCCGGTGAGAAGGGCCGGCACCGCGACATCGCGCTCCTGAACGCGTCCGCCGCGCTCGTCGTCGCGGGCCGCACGCCGGATCTCGCGGGAGGGATCGACGCGGCGGCGGCATCAATCGACGGCGGTCACGCGGGCGCAGCGCTCACCGAGCTGGTTCGCATCAGCCAAGAAGCCGCGGCCGAAGAAGCGAAGGCGACCACCTGATGGCGCCGGTCCTGCAGTGCCCCGACTGCGGCACCAAGCACCCGATCGATGTCGCATCGAGCGCGGCCGCGTTCCGGTGCAACGGTTGCGGGCGCACCCTGAAGGTGCCGGAGGAGTTCCGCCCGGCACCCGCGCCACCGGTTGCTCCGGATCCGGCGCGCACCACCTCGATGGCCGCGGTGGCACCGGGCCATCCGGCGTCCGCGAACGGTGGTCGCACCCTTTCTCGCCGCAAGGTCCGGGCGCAGGCGGGCGTGGTGCCGTTCTGGATGCGGTTGCTGATCTGGATCGTCGCAGTGCCCGTCGGCTTCATCGTTGTGTTCGGCATCGCCCGGGGCCTCGGCTTCCTCTCGCAATCGCAGCTCGAGGACGTGTTCCTGGAGACCGGTTGGAACCGGTTCTGGCCGGTCGCCCGGCTCCTGCCGTTCACCGCGCTGCTCACCGCCGGCATCGTGCAGTTCACGGTGCTGTACATCTCCCGGTGGCGCATGCGGCACACGCTCGGGCCGCTGCAACCTCACACGGTGACGAGCTCAGGACGTTCGACGACGGCTACCGGCGGGCCAGGCAGTTCCGACGCCCACACGCCCTCGGCGTAGACCAAACGCGACCGGTGCGCGTTGCGGGTGATCCAACGCGCGACGAGCAAGAGCTCCTCGACGTCGGCCGGGGTATGGTCGACGGTGACGGTGTCGGCGTCGTGGTCGCTCGCGAAGTACGCCCGTCCGGCGCGCACCTCGATGCGACCTTCGGGCGTGTCGAACAGGAGCCGCGGTGCGTCTCGCCACGCCCGGATCGTCTGCCGCACGCGCAGCGCGTCCGCGCACGCGCCCTGCTCGGCCAGCGCGCCGGCAGCCGCGAGTTCCTGCACGCGTGCGGCCAGCGTGGCGAGCAGCGCGTCGGGATCGGGCGGCGGTGCGAACGCGCGCTGTACGACCCGCGCCGCCGCGGCGGAGCGGAAGGGTCCGAGGACGGATCCGTCGCCGGGTTCGGCGGTGCGCGCGAGCGTGAGCCGGGCGCGACGGGTGCCGGTCAGCCGGAGGTAGACCGGCCGCGCCGGGCCACGCGACGAGCGGTTGAAGCGGGGTTGACGGGCTCGGACGAGCCGGTCGGCGCGCACTGCGGTCTCCAGCGGGCCCGCGCACACGCGGTGCTCGAGACGTGACGCCTCGCGCAGCAGCTGCGGCACTGTCGGCCGCGCGTCGCCCGCGAAGTATGCGCGTACCTGCGTGCGCAGGTTGGTCGCCTTGCCGACGTAGATGACGTCGCCCACCCGGTCACCGAACACGTACACGCCCGGCGCGCGTGGCAGCGCGCCGGTGAGCGCGAGCTTCGCTGTCGACCGGTCGACGCGGATCTTCGGCAACGCGAGGAGGTCGTCGAGGCCGAAGACGCCGAACGTTCCTGCGTGTTCGAGAAGGGAGTGGAACACTTCACCGGCCGCGGCCGCGTCCGCGTAGGCGCGGTGCACGGGTTCCGTATCGGTGCGGAAGTGCGCGGCGAGCGTGTGCAGGCGCAGGTTCGGGACGTCATCCCGGACGAGGCGGCGCGCCAGTCCGATCGTGTCGACCCGACGATTCGCCAGGCGTGGGTAGCCGTTGCGGCGCAACGCGGCGTCGAGGAATGCGCAGTCGAAGCGGATGTTGTGCCCGACGATGACCGTGCCGTGCAGGAACTCGAGCAGCGTCGGCAGCAACTCCTCGATCTCGGGTGCGGGCGCGACCATGGCTTCGGTGATGCCGGTGAGCAACGGTGATGAACGGCGGCAGCGGCACGCCCGGGTTCACGAACGCGTCGAGGCGTCCGAGGAGTTCGCCGCCGCGGAACTTCAGCGCACCGATCTCGGTGATGCGGTCGGCCGCGGGGGACCCGCCGGTGGTCTCGAGATCGAGGACGACGAACGTGACCTCCGAGAGCGGGGTCGCGAGGTCCGCCGGCGCGCCTTCCATCTGCGCACTGTAGACGAACATGCGTTCGTCACGCACAGGTGTTCGTCATCCCGGGCGCCACGTACCATCGGCGCATGGGCGACCGGTACCGCTGTGCGGCCTGCGGCAACCTCACCCGCTTCGACGTGGTGCGCTCGCGCCGGACTCGCGCGTTCCACCACTACTCGATCGCTGGTGAGCTCCAGATCGAGGAGGAAGAGGTGCTCGAGGACCGCGTGGAGCGCGTCTCGTGTCGCTGGTGCGGCGCGTCGGGTGACGCGATCGAGCGAACCGACTCAGATGCCGAGCAGCTGGACGACCAGGCGTCGTGACCGCGGCCGGTCGTCGAAGTCGATGCAGACGATCTTCTGCCACGTGCCGACACAGAGCTCGCCGTTGGTGAACGGCACGGTGACGGACGGTCCGATCATCGCGGCCCGCACGTGGCTGTGGCCGTTCGTGTCCGCGTTCCGCGCGTTGTGCTCCCACGCTTCGGCCTCGGGCGCGACGCCCTCCAGCACGCGGTTCAAGTCCGCGTTGCAGCCCGGTTCGTACTCGATCGTGGTGACGCCGCACGTGGAGTGCGCGACGAACACGGTGCAGAGTCCGTCGCGGAGGCCCGAGTTGTCGACCGCCTTCTGCGCGTGCAGTGTGAGGTCGAGAACGTCGCCGTCTCCCTGTGTGTCGACGGTGAAGTCCTCGTGGCGCGCTTGCATGCGGGATCCCCTCGGGCCTCGGTCGATGAGCGGGCGCAGTCTACGGGCCAGGCTGCCCTACCAGCACGTTCACGGGTCCGGCGAGCGGTAATGCCGAGCGCCGACTCGAATCCCCGCGCGACCGTCCCGGACCCGCTGTTGACGCCGGTGCTCGAAGCCGCGGCCGACACCCTGCGCAGCCTCGATGCGGCGGATGTCCCCGCACTGCTCCGGCACCTGCACGGATTCGACCGCCGCGGCCTCCTTCGGGGTCCGGGTCCCCGGTCGTTGCGCCGCGCATTCGACGAAGACGAACGGTTCCGCGACCGCGTGCTCGCCCGGTTCGGTGCGCAGTTGGGGGTCGCGGGCGTGCTCGCGCAGTGGGGCGACGGCGATGCGTGGGATCTCGTCGCCGCCACCGTCGATCGCGGCGACCTGCCGCTGCTCGCGTCGACGTTGTGGGCGTGCCGGCCCGAGGGCGCGGAGTTCGGCCTCGGGCTCGCGGTCGCGTTCGATCGGCTCGAACGCCGCGATCGCGGCGACGAGGAAGCGGCGCGCGTGCGCGCGAAGGAGCTCGCCGAGCTCGAAGAAGCACGTCGGCGCGCGGACGCGGCGCGGATGACCGCGGAGGCCGAAGCGACGCGCGCGGCCGACGAGTTGCGCGGCGAACGCCGCGCGCGCCGCGCACGCGAAGAGCAGGCCGAGGCCGACGCGCAGAGCGCGCACCGTCGGGCCGAAGGGCTCGCCGTGCAGCTCCAGCAGTCCCACGCCGCAGTCGAGGGCGAACGCCTCCGCACGACACGCGAATCCCGACGGGCGCGCACGCTGGCAGCGGATTTGCGGACGGCCCGGGCCGAGATCGCGGACCTCACCGCCAAGATCGAGCACGCGCCCTCGCGTCTCGACGCGCCGGACGTGCGCGTGCTCGCCGACGCCACCGCGACCACCTACCGCCTGGCCGCGCAACTCCAAGCGCTGCAGGCGCGGATCGAGCAGCGCGGGTCCCGCTCGTCCGAGGTGCCCACAGCCGCGCCCACGCCCCGCGCGCCCGCGCCGCGCCCGGAGCGCCCGCTCGCCCGCCGGGTCCGGCCCGCGGTGCCGCCGGGTGTCGTTGCCGCGTCCGCTCCCGGGATCGAGGCGATGCTGCGCGCCGACGACGCGCTGCTCGTGATCGACGGTTACAACGTCACCAAACGCGCGTGGCCCGACGCGAGCCCGGCCGAGCAGCGCGAGCGCCTCGGCGTCGCCGTCGCCCAGCTCCAGCGGCGGGTGGGGTGCGGCGTGTTGTGCGTGTTCGACGGCGACGGTCGCGCGCCCGCGGCGCCGCTCCAGCGCGGCGCCGTGCGCGTCCTGTTCTCCGACGCGGACGAAGAGGCGGACGAGGTCGTGGTGCGGGAGGTGGCGGCGCTGCCGAAGCGCATCCCCGTCGTGGTCGCGTCGTCGGATGCCTGGATCCGAGAGCACGCGGAGGCCGCCGGCGCCGTCGTGGTTCCCGCCGACGCCCTGCTCGATACCCTCCGTCGCGCCCGCTGACCAACCGCGGGTTTTGGCGACAATCGGCGACCGTCACGGTCGCCATTTGTCGCCAAAACGTTCGGTGTCGCACCCGGCTGGCACGATGCGGGCATGACGCGGATCCGGGTGCGAACCATCAGCTGTGGCGACTGTGTGATGGCGGGCACCGACGCCTGCGACGACTGCGTCGTCACGTTCATCGTCAACCGGGAACCCGGCGACGCGGTGGTGGTGGACGCGACCGAGGAACGCGCCTTGCGGGCACTGGGCGACGAAGGGCTGGTGCCGCGCTTGCGGCACCACTCACGCCGAACTGGTTGAGTTCGGCCGGCTGACGCGCCTACTTGTCCTTGCCACCCGAGGCGAGGTTGAGCAGGTCCATCGCGCCGGTGCCGGTCGCCTTGATGCCCCGGGCGACGATGCTGACGTCCCACCCTTCGGCCTGCGCGCGCAACGCGGCGACGTTGCAGTTCTCGCGCCCACCGAGCGCCGTGAAGGGGTCGTAATTGAACAGCCGCATCGCGTTGGCGTGGGAGATCTTCTCGATGTCGTCGTCCGAGGCGTGGGCGGCCTGCATCTGCTTCATGAACTGTTCGGGCGACTGCGGCCACGTCGAATCCGAGTGCGGGTAGTCGCACTCCCACGTGATCATGTCGATGTTCATCTTGTGCCGCATCTCGACGCCGACCGGGTCGTCGATCCAGCAGCACACGACTTGCTCGTCGAACACCTGGCTGGGCAACCGGTCACCCATGTCCTGGCCGGTCCAGAAGCGGTGGCGGTCGTACGTGTAGTCGATGCGCTCGCGGAAGTACGGGATCCACCCGATACCACCCTCGCTCAACGCATACTTCAGCCTCGGGAACTTCTGCGGCACCTTCGACCACACGAAGTCGGCCGCGGCCTGCACGATGTTCACCGGCGACAGCGTGATGAGCACGTCCATCGGCGCGTCGGGCGCGGTGATCACCATCTTCGACGACGAACCGATGTGCACGCACACGACGGTGTCGCACTCCTCGGCCGCCGCGAAGAACGGGTCCCAGTAGCCGGAGTGGATCGACGGGTGCCCGAGGTGCACCGGGTTCTCCGAGAACGTGACCGCGTGGCAGCCCTTGTCGGCCACGCGGTGGACCTCCGCGGCCATCTTCTCCGGGTCCCACATCATCGGGATCGACAGCGGGATGAAGCGGCCGGGATACGCGCCGCACCACGACTCGATGTGCCAGTCGTTGTACGCGCGCACGAGCGCTTCGGCGAAGGCCTCGTCGTGCTTCGCGGTCCTCGTGAACAACTGACCGCAGAACTGCGGGAACGACGGGAAGCACATCGAACCCAACAGGCCGTTCGCGTTCATGTCCTTGACGCGGTCGTGGATGTCGTAGCAACCGGTCCGCATGTCGTCGAACGACTGCGGGTCCATCGCGTACTCCTCGGGCGGGCGGCCGGCGACCGCGTTGAGCCCGATGTTCGGCAGCTCCTGGCCCTCGAACGCCCAGACGTCGATGCCGCTCTCCTTGCGGATGAGCTTGGGCGCGCGCGACGCGTTGTCGTCCGTGAGTCGACCCTCGAAGAGATCGGGCGGCTCCACCACATGGTCGTCGACGCTGACGAGAACGAGGTCTTCCAGCCGCATACGAACCCCCAAGTGCGGAACCTGACGTTGGCGTCAGCCTACTCGGCGTCGAAGCACACGTGAATGGCGGGCGGCGCCCGGAACACCATGCCGCTGATCTGCGGGGCCTCGGCGTCAGGATCGAGCCGGAGGTTCGGCAGCCGGTCCAGGAGGCGCGTGAGCAGCACCTTGGTCTCCATGCGCGCCAGGTGCAGCCCGAGGCACATGTGCGGACCCCACGCGAACGCGAGGTGCTGCTTCTGCGGGCGGAAGAGGTCGAACTCCTCCGCGTGCTCCCAGTACTTCTCGTCGTGGTTCGCGGAGCCGATGCTCACCGAGATCGTCGACCCCGCCGGAATGGAAACGCCCTCGACTTCGGTGTCGCGCGTCGCGGTGCGCATGATGCCGAGCAGCGGGGGCTCCCACCGGAGCCCTTCTTCGATCGCCTGGTTCATGAGGCCGCGGTCGGTCCGCAACGCGTCGAGCTGCTGCGGGTGGGTGAGCAGACCGACGAGCAGGTTGCTCGACGATCGATAGGTCGTCTCCGCGCCGGCCGGGAGCAACAGGCGAAGGAACGCGCAGATCTCGTCGTCGTCGAGGTGCGTGCCGTCCAGTTCTGCTTGCGCGAGCACCGAGATCACGTCGTCGGAGGGGTGCGCGCGCCGTTCGGCGATGATCGCGCAGAAGTACTCGTACAGCGATTGCGACGCGGTCGTGGCGCGGTCGAGGTCGAAGCCGGCGCTGATCAGCTCGACCGCCTGGCGGTGGAACATCGGCAGGTCCGCGCGCGGTAGACCGAGCAGCCGCGCGATGACGATGACGGGGAACGGGAACGTCAGCTCGCCGACGAGGTCGGCGCGGCCGCGCCCGATGAACGCGTCGATGTGCTCGTCGACGACGTCGAGCACCACCTCGCGCTCCCACGTCTCCATCGCCTTGCGGCTGAACGCTTGCTGCACGAGGCCGCGGTAGGTGTGGTGCTCGGGCTCGTCCATCTCGAGGATGGTGTGCCCCATGACCGAGCCCATCACCTCGGCGTAGCCCGCGGACGAGAACGTCTCGCCGTCTTTGAGCACCTGCTGCACCGCGTCGAACCCGAACGCGGTGAAGACCTCGCCGAAGTCGTTGAAGTCCATCATCTGGACGTCCTCGTCGGCATCGGGGAACATCGACGTGTCGATCTCTTCGCGCTTGATCGGGTGCTCGGCGCGCACGAGGGCGAAGATCGGGTACGGGTTCTCGACGAGCCCGATGCCGGCACTGCGGTTGAAGTCGTCGAACGGGTCGTAGCCGTCGTCGGTGTGTTCGGGCGCGTTCATCCAGCGTCCTTTCGGCAGTGCGCGGTCGGCAAGTGAGGAAATCCCGTACCTGACGCTCGTGTCAGAGAAACGGTAACACTACATTTCGCCTCTATGAGTAGTCAGGCGCAGGCTGGAGGCCCGGTCATCGTGAATACGAACCGTCGTCATCGAGGGCCGGAGGGCGGAGCCGCATGAGCACAGACCAAGTGAATCTGGGGCTTCTCATCCTGCGCGTCGCGGTCGGCGGCACGATGCTCGCCCACGGCGTGAACCACGTCTGGCGCGGCGGCAAGATCCCCGGCACCGGGCGCTGGTTCCAGAGCCTCGGCATGAAGCCGGGCGTGCTGCACGCGTGGCTCGCGAGCGGCACCGAGCTCGTCGCGGGCACCGCGCTGATCGTCGGCCTGTTGACGCCGATCGCTGCGGGCGCGTGCGCGGGCGTCATGCTCGTCGCCTTGATCGTCAACCACCGCAAGAACGGCTTCTTCATCTTCCGACCCGGCGAAGGTTGGGAGTACGTCGGTAACCTCGCAGTTGCGTGCTTCGCGATCGCCTGCCTCGGTGCCGGCGAGTGGTCACTCGACAACGCCTTCGACATCACCTTCGACGACTGGTGGGGCCTCATCGCCGCGCTCGTCATCGGCGTCGGCGGCACCGCGGCGCTGCTCGTCACGTTCTGGCGCCCACCCGCGCCGGCGAAAGACGCCGCCGCGGCCTAGGCGTTTCGCGCCCAGGAGCTGCTCGACGAGGAGTGGGAGGGCGTCGTGCCAGTCGGCGACGATGCCGGTGTCGGCGTGTTCCCAGATCGGCGCGTGCGGGTCGGGATTGATCGCGAGCACGGTGCCCGCGGCGCGCACGCCGACCGTGTGGTTGAACTTGCCGCTTGCGCCGATGCTGACGAACAGCCGGGGCGCGATCGTGCGGCCGGTGATCCCGATCTGCCGAGCGCGCGGGAGCCAGCCCTTGTCGGTGACCTTGCGCGTCGCGCCGAGCTCCGCGTCGAGCGCGAGGCGCAACGGTTCCAGCGCGGCGTACTCGTCGGGGCCGACGCCGGTGCCGACACCGATGACCGTGTGCGCTTCGGCGAGCACATCGAGATCGTCCTCGCGAGTGCGCGCGAGCACGCGCACGCGGCCGCGTGGGTCGAGCGCGACCGTCTCGTACCCGATCGCGCGCGCGGCGCGCGGCGCGAGGGTGGGGAGCACCCCGGCGCGGACCGTCGCCATCTGCACCGCGGACGTGCAGCCGATCGCGGCGACGAGCTGACCGCCGAAAGCCGGCTTCCACGCCACCAGCCGGTCACCATCGCGATCGAGCTCGACCGCGTCGCCGACGAGACCGGCGTCGAGGCGTACCGCGATGCGGGACGCAACCTCGCGCCCCCATGCGGTGGACGGCACCAGGATCGACCAGGGTGGTTCGCGACGCGGCGAGATCCGCAATCGCGTGAGCGACGTCCTCCTCGACGTTCTCGCCGTCGAGGTGCACGATCTCGTCCGCACCCCAGCTGACGAGCTGCTCGGCATTCGCCGGGCCTTCGTCGGGACGTTGCAACGTGATCGCGAGCACGTTGCCGGTGAGCTGCGCGGCCGCGCCGAGCAGCTCGCGTCCGCAGTGGTCTCGGCCGGGCTCGAGGACCACGACCGTGGCGGGCGCATGCGTGCGAGATTCGGGAACGGTCGCGGCGATCGGTCGGTCGCCGTCGGTTTCGAGAGCACCGCGCGCGACGAGGAACTGCACCGCCGCGTCGACCTGCTCGGCGAGCGGGGCGTCGAGCCTTCGCCGCCGGGCGCGATCGACGGCCATGACCTTGACCGGCCCGACCCACGTCGGTGAGGCGTCCAGACCCCACGGTCCGGCACCCAGCTCCGCAGCGGCGACCGTCCGGATCATCGCCGCGGGCACCGCGGCCCGGCCCGGCGGATCCACCTTCGTCGGGTCTGTGAGCCGTTCGGCGGTCGAGAGGATTGCCGGGAGCCGCACCTCGGCCTGCATCCACCCGTCGTCCAGCTCGCAGCGCGCGTCGACGCGGTCGCCATCGATCGAGAGGTGGCGCACGCCCGTGAGGAAGGGCAGGTCGAGCAGCTCCGCGAGCTCGGGGCCGACCTGGCCGGTGTCGGCGTCGACCGAGTTTCGGCCCGCGAGCACGAGGTCGAACGGGCCCGCGCGGTTGAGCGCGGCGGCGAGCGCCTTCGCAGTCGCAAGCGTGTCGGAGCCCGCGAAGCCGGGGTCGGTGACGTGCACGCCCCTGATGTCGACGGCGCGCTCCAATCCCCACGCGATCGCTTCCCGCAACGTGTCGTCCGCGGCGGGTGGCCCGAGCGTGAGGACGGTGACGGTGGAACCCGCGCGCTCCGACGCGAGCTCGCACGCTTTGGCGACCGCGCGCCGGCAGTACGGGTTCATCTCGAGCTCGATCCCGTCGCGCCGCAAGCGGCCGTCTTCGTTGAGCTCCATCTCGTCGAACTTGGGGATCTGCTTGACGAGGACTGCGATGCGCACCGTGAGGCTCCGGGGGAAAGCTGACTACCGTGTCAGGTTATGACACGCGCAGGAGCTCGAGAGGCAGTCATCGTCGATTGCGGCCGGAGTGCATTCGGCAAGCGCAAGGGTGCACTCGCCGGATGGCATCCCACCGACCTGCTCGGGCTCGTGCTGTCAGCGCTCGTGTCCCGCAACGACATCGATCCCGCGCGCATCGACGATGTCGTCGGTGGTTGCGTGACCCAGGCGGGGGAGCAGGGCTGCAACGTGACCCGGAACGCGTGGGTCGCGGCCGGGTTGCCGTGGTCCGTGCCCGCGACGAGCGTCGACCGCCAGTGCGGCTCGTCGCAGCAGGCCGCGCACTTCGTGGCGCAGGGTGTCATGGCCGGCGCGTACGACATCGCGATCGCGTGCGGTGTCGAGTCGATGACGCGGGCGCCGATGTCGTCCAACGCCCGCGGGGGAGTGGGGCCGTTCTCCGGCGAGTTCCTCGCCCACACCGACAACACGCTCGGCATCCAGTTCTGGGTCGCGCAGGTGCTCGCCGACAAGTGGGGCGTGACCCGTGAGGCGATGGACGCGTACGCGCTGCAGTCGCACCGGCGCGCCGCGGAGAACACCGACAACGGCTTCTTCCCCGGCGAGATCGTGCCGGTGCCCATCAAGGACTCGGAGACGGGCGAGCTGACCGGTGAAACGCTCGCAACCGACGAGGGCATCCGCCGCAACGCCTCGCTCGGGGCGCTCGCGGGCCTGAAGCCCGCCTGGGAATCCGCGGACCAACCCGCGCCCGACATCACGGCCGGCAACTCCTCGCAGATGACCGACGGCGCCGCGGCGATGCTCATCGCGGATGCGGACTTCGCGGAGCAGCACAACCTTCCGGTGCGCGCTCGGTTCCGTCACTTCGCGGTCGCGGCCGAGGATCCGGTGCTCGTGCTCTCCGCGCCGGTGCCGGTGACGTACAAGCTCATGGAGCGCACGGGCATGAAGGTCGACGAGTTCGACGCGGTCGAGTGCAACGAGGCCTTCGCCGCGATCGCGCTGATGTGGCAGAAGGAGTTCGACTACCCGATGGAACGCTTCAACCCGCGCGGTGGTGCGATCGCGCTCGGCCACCCGCTCGGCGCCTCGGGCGTCTCGTTGATGACCCGCCTGCTCCGTCACCTCGAACACGTCGGCGGCCGCGTCGGTTTCCAGACCATGTGCGAAGGCGGCGGCCAAGCCAACGCCACGGTCATCGAACGGGTCTGAACTTCAAACAATGGTGCGGAGCGCGGTCAGCTGCTCCTTGTAGTGCGCGGGCGAGTGGTGCACGAAGCGGACGTTGATCGCCGTGGCACCGGCCGCAGCCATGCGTTCCACCTGTTCGGCCACGCGTTCGGGCTCGCCCGAGGGGTCGAACGGCCGTTCGTTCTGCAGCACGATCTCGATCGGGTCCGATCGGTCCTGCCACGCCTCGGTGTCCCGAGCGCGCGTGAGCATCGCTTCGATCTCCGCGGTCCGCAGCCCGAAGGGTGCCCACCCGTCACCCAGCTCGACCGCGCGCCGAAGTGATCGCGCGCTGCGTCCGCCCACCCACATCGGCACGTGCTCCTGCTGCGCGCACGGGTCGACGAGCATCCCGGAGAACTCGTAGAACTTGCCCGAGTACTCGGGTGCCGGCTGCGAGAGCGCGGCGCGCAGGGCGCGCATCGCGTCGTCGCCGCGCGCGCCCCGATCCGCGAACGGTGCGCCCAGCAGGTCGAATTCCTCCGCGAGCGAACCGACGCCGACGCCGAGGATCAGCCGCCCGTCGCTGACCACGTCGAGCGTCCCGTAGCGCTTGGCGATCGCGAGCGGGTGGTGATATCCGAGCACGAGCACATGCGTCGTGAGACGGATCGATGTGGTGACCGCGGCGAGATAGCCGAACGTCGCGAGCGGATCCCAGTAGCGGCCGCCGCGCACTGCCGCGACATCGACGGGCACGACGACGTGTTCGCTGCACGTGCAGTGGTGGTAGCCGAGCCGCTCCGCTTCCCGCACGACGCCGACGATGTCATCGAGCGTCGCAGTCTCCTCCCACGTCGCGTGCGCGCGCGGCAGGAGCGTCAGCGCGGGGGTGACGATGCCCAATTTCATGGACTCCAGCTGCACGGGCCCGAGCTTCATCGACGGGGTTCGAAGACTCGCTCGAGCGCGACGACGAGCGCGGGCACATGCTGCGGCGCTTCTTCCAGCCGGCCCGACTCGATGAGGTTCACCATCGACTCGGTGACGATGCCGAGCAGCCCCACCGAGATCGCACGCCCTTGTGGTGCGGCGGCCGCTTCGGGGTCGTACTCCGCCCACATGTCGCGGATGAGGTCCGCGAGCTCACGCCGCACCCGTGACCGCAGCGCGTTGACGTCGGGTGACGTGCCGATGCCTTCGAGCAGCGCAATCGTCGCGGCGGCCGGATCGGCGACGAGGTGGGCGACGTACGCACCGATCGCGACTTCGACGAGATCGTCGTCGGGCCCGGACTCGAAGATCGCGTTTCGTACGTCGTCGAGCAGGCCGCGCAGCGACGTCTGCAGCGCGCCGTACATCGCGTCTTCGCGATTGTCGAAGAACGCGTAGAACGCGGTGCGGCTCGTCCGGGCGCGGCGCACGATGTCCTCGACCGAGGTCTTGTGATAGCCGTGCGTGGCGAACTCGTCGATGGCCGCGCGCACCAACCGGCGGCGCTGATCGGCCCGGCGTTCCTCGGGCGACTGACCGCGGTACCGGCGGCCCGGCTTCGCCGGAGGAACGGGCTGCAACTGCACCCGGAAAGGGTAACGCGCCGCGCTGGCTAGGTTTCCGCCCGGTGCCTGACAAACACACTTCCCTCCCGGACGCGATCGCGCGTCACGTGCAACCCGGTGACGTGCTCCATCCCGTCGTCGGGCACACCCGCTGGACCGCGGCGACGCGCGAGGTCGTGCGCCAGTTCTGGGGCAAGGATCCCGGCTTCACGCTGGCGATGCTCTCGCTCTCCAGCCTCGGCGCGCTGTTCTTCCGCGGCGGCCTCGTCCGCAAGGTGATCACTGGCTACTCGGGCGACACGTTCCCCAACTTCACACCGAACCCCTGGTTCGCGCGCGCATACGAGCGCGGCGAGGTCGAGGTGGAGCACTGGTCGTTCCTGGCGTTCACGCAACGACTCGAAGCCGCGGCGCGCGGCTTGCCGGCGGTTACTACCCGCTCGATCGCGGGGTCGTCGATGGCGGAGAACGACGCGTACGCGCGCGTCGAGACGAACTTCGGCGAAGTCGGGTTGCTTGCGCCGCTCGTCCCGGACGTCGCGCTTATGCACGCACCGGTCGCCGATCGGGACGGCAACGTCGCGCTCCATGCGCCGCTGCTCGAAGGGGTGTGGGGCGCGCTCGCCGCCCGGCGAGGGGCCATCGTGACCGTCGAGCAGGTCGTCGACGATCTGCGTCCGTGGTCGCATCTCGTACGGATCCCCGCGCACCGCGTGCTCGCCGTGGTCGAGACCCCGATGGGTGCGCACCCCGGCGGCCTCTACACCGGCGACCTCCCCGTTTCGGGCTACGGCGAGGACTACGACTTCTGGGTCGACGCGCGGGCGGCGACGCGCGCGCCCGACTACGACGACTGGATCCGTCGCTGGGTCCTCGACATCGAGTCGCAGGAGCAATGGTTGGCGCAGCTCGGGGCCGAGCGCATCGCGGTCCTGAAGGCGAAGGCCGCGCCGGACTCGTGGCGCGCCGACGAGCGCGCGCACGTGCCGGATCTCGACACACCCGCGAACGTGTGGGAGCGCGCTGCGGTATGGGGCGCGCGGTACCTCGCTGATCGCGTCGAAGCGTTGGGCGCCGACGCGGTGCTCGCGGGCGCAGGCGTCGCCAACCTGTCGGCGTGGCTCGGCGTGCAGCTCGCGCAGGCGCGCGGGTGCCCTGTGCAGCTCACTGCGGAGATCGGGTTGTGGGGCTATGCCGCGACACCCGCGGACCCCTTCGTGCTCAACCACCGCAACTTCCCGACCGCGACGATGTTGTCGGACGCGCAGACCGTGCTCGGCGCGCTCGTCGGCGGACCGGGAACGACGACGATCGGCTGCCTCGGTGGCGCGCAGATCGACCGGAACGGGAACGTGAACTCCACGTGGATTCCTCCGAAACCTTTCCTTGTCGGATCGGGGGGTGGCAACGACGTCGCGAGCACCGCGGCCGAGTGCGTCGTGGTCGCGACCCTGACGCCGGCGCGCACACCGGAACGGTGCGGCTACATCACGTCTCCGGGGGAGTCGGTGCGCGCGCTCGTCACGGATCTCGGGACGCTCGAGAAGCGCGACAGCGAACTGGTGCTCACCGCGGTGCCGCCCGGCGCCGATGCGCTCTCGGCGAGGGTAGATGCGGCGCGCGCCGCGTGCGGGTGGGATCTCGTCGTTGCTGATGGTGTCGTCGAACTCTCGCCGCCCGCGGCGGACGAAGTTGCGGCGCTGCGCCGGTGGGACCCCCAAGGCTGGTTCCTTCGCGCGTAGTCTCACGTCCCGATGGCTCGGGTCGTGTTCGACCATGTGACGAAGCGTTTCGGCGATGTCGTCGCGGTGCGCGACCTCGATCTCGAGGCGCGGGACCACGAGTTCCTCGTGCTCCTCGGTCCGTCCGGTTGCGGGAAGTCCACCGCGCTCCGGATGGTCGCGGGGCTCGAGGATCCGTCCGACGGCGACATCCGCATCGGTGATCGCGTCGTCAACGACATCGAGCCCAAGGACCGCGACATCGCGATGGTGTTCCAGAGCTACGCGCTCTACCCGCACATGACGGTCGCGCGGAACATCGAGTTCCCGTTGAAGAGCCGCAAGATGGCAGCGGCCGAGCGCGAGAAGTTGGTGAAGGCGGCGGCGGACGCGCTCGGCCTCGGTGACCTGATGCAGCGCAAACCCGCGCAGCTCTCGGGCGGTCAGCGCCAGCGCGTCGCGCTCGCGCGTGCGATCGTCCGCCGGCCGCAGGCGTTCCTCATGGACGAGCCCCTCTCCAACCTCGACGCGACCCTGCGCGTGCAGACCCGCGCCGAGCTCATCGAGCTGCAGCGTCGACTCGAGACGACGGTGATCTACGTCACCCACGACCAGGTCGAGGCGATGACGATGGGTCACCGGATCGCGATCATGCGCGACGGTGTGCTGCAGCAGGTCGGACCGCCACAAGAGGTCTACGACGCGCCGGCGAACCTCTTCGTCGCAAGCTTCATCGGGACGCCGCCGATGAACACGGTCCCGGGGAAGGTCGTGCCGAGTGCCGACGGCGCGCTCGCGGTCTCGCTGCCCGGTGCCGAGGTCGCGCTGCCCGCCGATCTCGCGGCGCGGCTGTCCGAACGCAACGTCGCTGACGTGATCGTCGGGGTGCGGCCCGAGCACGTGCTGCTCCGGGCGGACGGCACGCTCCCGGCCGAGGTCGTCGTCGTCGAGTCCCTGGGCCACGAACGCCACGTCATCTGCCGGCTCGTCGACGGCACGATGGTGATCACGCGCCAGCCGGCCGACGACGCCGCGCCGGCACCCGGCACGAACGTCCGGCTCGCTGCCGAAGCGGCGCGGTTCCACGTGTTCGATGCCGAGACGGGCTCGCGCGTCGGCGCGGCATGAGGTCGAAGCGGTTCTCGCGCCGGGCACGCGAAGCGCTGCTCGGCTACGCGCTCGTGCTGCCGAGCCTCATCGTCTTCGGTGGCTTCGTGTTCTACCCGTTCATCAAGAACATCTGGCTCGGCTTGTATCGTTCGCCGCCGTCGCCGCTGCTCCCCCGCAGATGGGTCGGGCTGCAGCAGTACCACGACGTCCTCACGTCCGACTCGTTCCGGAACAGCCTGAAGGTCACACTCGAGTTCGCGCTGCTCACGGTGCCCCTCGGGCTCGTCCTCGGTCTCGCGCTCGCGGTGCTGGCCCACCAGAAGCTGCGCGGCGCCGCGATCTACCGCACGATCTTCTCGTCGACGGTCGCGACGTCAGTCGCAGTCGCAGCCGTGATCTTCTTCACGCTGCTGAACCCACAGATCGGCTTGATCCCCTACTGGCTCGGTTCGAGCATCAACCCGTTGCAGGACCCCAAGTGGGCGTTGATCTGTGTGTCGGCCACCACCGTCTGGCAGAGCCTCGGGCTCTCGTTCATCCTCATGTCCGCGGGGTTGCAGAGCGTCCCCGACGACCTGCTCGAAGCCGCGCGCGTCGACGGCGCGGGCGCGTGGTCGCGCTTCCGCAACGTCATGCTGCCGATGCTGTCGCCGACGTTGTTCTTCGCGGCGATCGTCGGCACCATCTTCGCCTTCCAGGCATTCGGACAGATCGACATCCTCACCAGGGGCGGACCGTCCGACCATACGAACGTGCTCGTGTACGCGATCTACCGTGCGGTGTTCGTCGGTTCGCCGCCGGACCAGAGCCGCGCCGCCGTGCTCTCGGTCGCGCTGTTCGCGATCACGCTCGTGCTCACGTTGATCCAACTCCGGTTCCTCGAACGACGGGTCACCTATGAGCGGTGAGCTCCTCGCGACCCTCGCGCCCGGGTTCAAGCTGTTCCTCGGAATCGTCGCGTTCGTCGCAGTCCTCGCGGTCGTCCTCGCCATCGTCGCCGCCAAGGCGCGGCCACGCGCCGCGCACATCGCCCGCGTCGTGAACCGCTACGTGCTGCTCACGCTCATCGCGGTGATCGTGCTCTTCCCGATCTACATCACCGTCGTGAACTCGTTACTCGAACCCGATCGCATCGCGGCGCGGCCGCCCACGCTCTTCCCCAGCAATCCGGACTGGAGCTCGTACAGCAACGCGTGGAACGCCGGGCACGTCGGCGCGTATCTGCGGAACTCATTCATCGTCACCGCGCTCATCGTCACCGGGCAGCTGATCACATCGATCCTCGCGGCGTACGCGTTCGCGTTCCTCGAGTTCCCGTTCAAGCGGATCATCTTCGTGTTGTTCCTCACGACGATGATGATCCCGTTCGAGGTCGTGTTCTTCACCAACCTCGACACGGTCTCGAGCCTGGGCGACCTCCCGGGGATCGGCAAGTACGTCGGCTTCAACACCTACGGCGCGCTCGCGCTCCCGTTTCTCGCTACTGGTTTCGGCGCGTTCCTGATCCGCCAGGCGTTCCTGTCGTTGCCGCGCGACCTCCGCGACGCCGCCGCACTGGACGGCTACGGCCACATGCGGTTTCTCGCACGCGTCGCGGTGCCGCTGTCGCGGCCCACGGTCGCCTCGCTCGCGCTGTTCTCCTTCTTCGCGGCGTGGAACCAGTACCTATGGCCGCTGGTCGTCACCGACGAGAGTCACCGAACGGTCCAGGTCGGGCTCAAGTTCCTGCGGGGCCAGAGCCTCGACCAGATCAACACCACGTTCGCCGGTACGGTGCTGGCGGCGATCCCGCTGTTCATACTGCTGCTCGTGTTCCAGAAGCAGCTCGTGCGCGGCCTCACGGCCGGTGCAGTGAAAGGGTGACATCGATGAAGCTCAGCCCGACCCCGTTGCGGTGCCTCGCACTCGTTGCGGCCCTCGCGCTCGTGATGACCGCGTGCGGCGGTGGTGGCGACGATGACAGCAGCAACAGTGGCACCAACGGCGGCAACGAGCAGGCATCCAACCTGCCGACCTGCCCGCTCGACGCGCTCGCCCAGGCGAAGGGCCCGGTGAACATCACCTTCTGGCACGCGATGACGCGCGCGAACGAGGACGAGCTCAAGAAGCTGACCGACCAGTACAACGCGTCGCAGAGCAAGGTGAAGGTGACGTTGTCGGCTTCGCCGAGCTACCAAGACAACCTCACGCGGTACACAGCCGGGCTGTCGAGCAAGCAGCTCCCGGACCTCATGCAAGGTGAGGACGCGAGCCTCCAGTACATGATCGACAGCGCATCCGTGTTGCCCGCGCAGTCCTGCATCAACGCCGACAAGTACGACATGAGCGACCACATCGAGCGGGTCGTCAACTACTACAGCGTCGACAAGGTGCTGTGGCCGATGCCGTTCAACGTTTCGAACCCGGTGCTCTACTACAACAAGGCCGCGTTCGAGCGGGCCGGTCTCGATCCGAACAAGCCGCCGACGACGCTCGAGGAAGTACGCGCCGACGCGCAGAAGATCGTCGACACCAAGGCCAACCCGTACGGCATCGCGTTCAAGACCGACGCGTGGTACTTCGAGCACTGGATGGCAAAGGCCGGGCAGCTGTACGTCAACAACGGCAACGGTCGGGAGAAGCGCGCCACCGCGGTTGCCTTCGACAACCCGACCGGTACGTCGCTCTACAAGTGGGTCAAGGACATGGTCGACGACAAGCTCATGTTGAGCACCGGTACCGCCGACATCGATCACTACCTCGCGATCGGCAACGAGCAGGCCGCGATGACGATCGACACCTCGGCCGCGCTCGGTACCATCTCGCAGCTGCTGGGTGCGGGACAGTTCGCGTCGGTCAAGCTCGGCGTGGGCGCGATGCCCGGCCCGAACAGCAAGGACGGCGGCGTGCTGGTCGGCGGCGCCGCGCTGTACATCGTGAACCAGTCGTCGCCCGAGAAGCAGGCAGCCGCGTACGACTACGCCAAGTATCTCAACGAGCCGAAGGTGCAGTCCGAGTGGTCTGCCGCGACCGGCTACATCCCGGTCGACAAGTCCTCCCCGACGATGTCGCCGCTGGCCGAGAAGTGGTCGCAGAATCCTGAGTACAAGGTCGCGTTCGACCAACTCACGACTGGCGCCGAGAACGACGCGACCGCGGGCCCGGTGATCGGGCCCTACGGCGGCCAGGGTGAGGGGGTGCGGGGCGCGGTGATCGATGCGGTGCAATCGATGCTCACCAACGGCACGCCCGCGAAGCAGGCGATCGACACCGCGGCGAAGAACAGCAACACCGCGATCGAGGACTACAACTCGCGGTTCTGACGCACTGGCTTCGCTACCGCGTGACGATCACGGCGCACGCGTTCGCGCCGCGGCCGACAGTGTGGGCGAGGCCGGTACGCGCGCCGGGCACCTGGCGGTCACCCGCCTCGCCGCGCAGCTGGTGCACCAGCTCGACGACCTGGCCGAGCGCGGACGCACCGAGCGGTTCGCCCTTCGAGAGGAGGCCACCGCTCGGGTTGACCGGCCGCGCGCCGCCGAGTGCGACGACGCCATCGGCGAGCAGGCGCGCCTGCTCGCCGGGCTCGCACAACCCGAGCTCGTGGTACGCGAGCAACTCCCGGGCCGCGTCAGTGTCCTGGCACTCGACGACGTCGAGGTCGTCGGGGCCTACGCCCGCTTCCTCGTAGGCGTCGCGTGCCGCGAGCGTGGACGGCGGCGTGATGTCGGTGTCATCGATGCCCGAGAGCGGCGTCGCTTCCCCCAGAACGCTGCCGGGCAGGTGGGAGCGCAGCCGCGCCGACGCGAGCGTCACCGTGGTACCAAGTCCGCTGTCGCCGGCGCGTCGCAGGACGATGGCGGCGGCACCTTCGTTGGGCGAGCACAGCATCCAGAGGTGCAACGGCGCGCAGACGAGCCGCGACGCGAGCACATCTTCGGCGGTGACCTCCTTGCGGAACATCGCGTTCGGGTTGTGCACGCCGTGCCGCCGGTTCTTGACGACGACCTGCGCAAGGTCGTCCTTCGTCAAGCCGTGCTCGCGCAGCAAGCGCTGAGCCCGCAGCGCGAAATACGCCGGCGTGGCCGCGAGTCCTGACTCTTCGCGCCACGGTTCGAAGAAGGACGAACGGATGATGCCCTTCGGCATCTTCTCGACGCCGAAGACGAGGACGCAGTCGTACTGCCCGGCTCGGATGGCGCCGGCCGCGAGCTGGAGGGCGGCACCGCCGCTCGCGCACCCCGCTTCGATGTCGACGATGGGCATACCCGTGCGCGCGATCGCGCCGAGCACCTTGTGACCGGACGCGACACCGCCGTACGCGGTGCCGCAGAACGCGGCCTCGAAGGGCGGGTCACCGGCTTCCGTGAGCGCGGCGCGCACCGCGTGGACACCCATGTCGGTGTTCGTCAGCGCGTCGAAACGTCCGAACGGATGGATGCCGACACCGGCGATCTCGACGCGGGTCATGAGCCGGCGCTCGGGGTGAACGCCCACGTGACCACGCCGTCGTGGAGCTCGTCGGCGACGAGCGTCATCGGCTGGCCGAACTGCAATCGCTCCGGATCGGGTTCCGTCAGCCGGGTCACGATCCGCAGCCGCTCTTTTGTGAGCTCGACGATGCCGAAGCCGTACGGCGTGGGGCCCTCGTAGCCGGGCGGCGGCGCGGTCACCGCGGTCCACGCCCACAGCGTGCCCGCGCGCGTCAACGTGACCCGCTGCACGTCGTCCGCGCCGGTGTACGGACACGTCGGCAGCAAGGGGAAGTGGAACCGGTCGCTCATGGGGGAATGGCCGCCGACGAGGTCGAGCGTGCCGTCGGCGTGGAGCACGAACAATCCTTCGTGCACGGCGGTGAAGGCCATCACACGATTCCCTTCGCGTGCAGGTCGTCGAGCTCGGCGCCGCCGACTCCGAGTGCACCGAGCACCTCGCGGGTGTGCGCACCGAGGCGCGGTGCGCCCGCGGGCGCCGCCGGCGTGCTCCCGGCGACGCGCGGGAACGGCGCCTGCTGGCGCACGGCGCCGATCACCGGATCCTCGACCGTGACGAGGTCGTGGCGGGCATCCATGTGCGGATCGGCGAAGATGTCAGCGGCGGTGTATGCCGTCGCGACCGGCACATCGTTCGCGACGCACCGCTTCTCGATCTCGGTCGCGTCGAGCGTCGCCGTCCACGTCGCGACGATGCCGTTGATCTCGTCGTTGCGTGCGGCGCGGTCGGCGAGTTTCGCGAATCGGGGGTCTGCGATCAGATCCGGTTGCTCCATCGCGTGGCACAGGCGCGCGAAGTTCGCGTCGGAGCCGGCGACGATGCAGACGTACTTGCCGTCGCGCGTCGGGTAGTTGTCGAGCGGTGCAGAGTTGGCGAGGCGGTTGCCCTCGCGGTTGCGCACGACGCCGAGCCGGTCGTAGCCGGCGAGCGTCCATTCCAGGATGCGCAGCGCCGCGCCGTAGAGCGCGGCATCGATCACCGCTCCGCTCCCGCCCCGAGCATCACGCGCGTACAGCGCGGCGGTGGCCGCGTGCGCGGCGAAGACGCCGGTGAGGTAGTCGGAGATGGTGACGCCCACGCGCACCGGCGGCCGGTCGGGGTAGCCGGTGAGGTGCAGCAGCCCGCCGTATCCGATCCCGACGCGATCGAGACCCGGCCGTGCGGAGTTCGGGCCGTCCTGACCGAACATCGAGATCCGCACGGTGACGAGGCGCGGATCGCACGCGGTGGGGCCGATGTTCCACTGCTCCAGCGTGCCGGGCCGGAAGTTCTCGACGACGACATCGGCGGTGGCCGCGAGGCGCCGGTAGAGATCCTGGCCCTCGGGTGTACGGAGGTCGAGCGTGACGCTCTTGCGACCGCGCCCTTCGACCGCCCAGAAGAGTGAGTACGGCCCGTCGTCGCTGTCGACGAACGGACCGATCTCGCGCATGAAGTCACCGCCGCGCGGTTGCTCGACCTTGATCACCTCCGCGCCTTGCTCACCGAGCAACCCCGCGCAGAACGGCGCGGCGATGCGCGTACCGAGATCGATCACGCGGACACCATCGAGCGGACCAGTCATGAGTGTGGCGATCGTAGTGGTGCGGGTATCACCCAGTTCGCGCTCAGCGCGCCACTATCGTTGGCCGACAATTCATGGGCATGACGCGTGATCTCAGTTCGGGACGCTCCCGCCCGGGAGTCGACGTCCCCGTCACCGCCGCCATCGGCGCGTTGATGGCGCCAGTGGTCGCATGCTTGCGCGGCGACGACGACGACGTGCGCGTCCTCTTCGACGGCGCATGTGAGGACGGCACGATCGAAGCCGCGCTGCAAGCCGCGCCCGCGGTCGCCCGCGTGTACCTCCGGCTCGCACCGCCACCGGACGGTATCGACCGCATCCTGTCGGGCTACATCGGCGGCGCCCTGGACCGCTTCGGCGACCGTGAGGTCGTCGCGATCGGCGCCGAATGCCTCGAGGTCGCCCGGGTCGACAAGGCGCTCGCGCCGGTGGCCGAGACCGTGTTCGTCGACTACGCGCTCGAGCACGGACGCTGGAACGCCCTCGTCGGTGTAGTCGCCTCGTGCTGGTGGTGTGCCGAACGAGGTGCCTCGCTGCGGGGAACCGACCCCGTCAGCGAGACCACCGCGATCTGCCGCTACCTCGCGGGCGTTGCCTGACGCGTGCGGCCCGAGCCGTCGCTCAGCTGACCTCGAGCGTCCCGTGCATGAACGAGTGGATCGTGCAGTGGAACTTGTAGGTCCCTGCGGTCAGCGCGTCGACGGTCACCGTCTTGCCGGCGGGCACCTTCACGTCGAACTTGCCGTCGTCCGAGGTGAACGTGTGCTCGGTGTCGTCCTTGTTCTCGACTTGGAACGACTCGCCGGCCTTCACCGGCTTGGTCGAGAACTTGAAGTCGGAGATCGTCACTGCGACACCCGCGCTGGTGTTGCTGCCGCTCGACGTGGTGCTCGACGCGCTGCTTGTCGCCGCGGTCGTGGCGTTGGAGTTGCTGCTGCTGTCGTCGTCGCCACCGCACGCCGCGAGTCCGAGCGCGAGCAGCACGCAACTGGCCAACACAACGAGCGCTCTCTTGGAAGTCATCGATCGCATCATGCCTTGGATTACGGACACGCGGGGTGGATCGGTTCAGCGGGGGGGGAATCCCGGGCGTTCACGGCTTCGGTTCGCGGGGGAGGCCCAGCGTGCGCTCGGCCACGACGTTCCGTTGGATCTCGTTGGTGCCCGCCCAGATGGACGCGGCCTGGTAGTACAGCCACGACCGTTGCCAGGCGCCGTCACCCGGGTTGCCCTCGGCGCCGCGCCACAGCGGCGCGCTCGGGCCGAGCACCGACATCGCGGTGTCGTGGAGGCGCTTGCTCATCTCGCTCCACCAGAGCTTGTTGATCGCCCCGACCGCACCGGGATCCTCTCCCTTGGCGGTGCGGGAGATCGAGCGCCAGTTGTGCAGCTGGAACAGCCGCACCTCCACGAACGCCTGCGCGAGCAGGGGTGCGAGGCGCGGATCGGCGAACGCGTCGCGCTCCTGCGCGAGCCGCCACAGCTCGTCGACGAGCTGCGAATGGACAACCAGCTGGCGCGGGTTCACTCCGCGCTCGTGGGTGAGCGTCGAGTTCGCGATGCGCCAACCTTCGTCGCGCGGGCCGACCAGGCGGTCGTCGGGGACGAACACATCGGTGAAGAACACCTCGTTGAACTCGGTCTCGTCCGTGATCTGACGCAGCGGCCGCACTTCGACGCCCGGCGTGTGCATGTCGACGACCAACGCCGAGATGCCCTTCGACTTGGCTGCGTCCGCGTTCGTGCGCGCGAGGCACCAGCCCCAGTCCGCGAACTGCGCGTAGCTCGTCCAGACCTTCTGGCCGTTGAGCACGTAGCCGCCCTCAACCAGTTCCGCGCGCGTCTGCAGTGACGTCAGGTCGCTGCCCGCGCCCGGCTCGCTGAACAGCTGGCACCAGATCTCGCTGGCATCGAGGATGTTCGGGAGCCAGCGCGCTTTCTGCGCGTCGGTGCCGTGCGCGAGGAGGGTCGGCCCGACGAGGTTGACGCCGATGCGGCCGACGAGCTCGGGCGCGCGCCCGCGCGCGAGCTCCTCGGTGACGATGTAGTGCTCGACCGGGCCCGCGCCCCGGCCGCCGTACTCCTCCGGCCAGCCGACCCCGACCCAGCGCCCGCTCGCGAGCTTCGCCTGCCACTCCCGCCCGAACCCGACTTCGTCGGCGAGGTCGTCGAATCGCGGCGGGAGCCCTTTGCCGTACTCCCACGGCAGGTTGGCGCGCAGCCACGACCGGATCTCTTCGCGCAGCGCGCGTTCCTCGGCAGTCGAGCTCAGATCCATGTCGGTTCGGAAGCTACTGGGTGTCGAGCGCGGCCTCGGCTGCCGCGGCCGGGTCGAGGTCGGGCGGACCTTGCACCTCGACCACGACGCGGTGCAGGGCACCCGACCAGGGGAACGGACCGGTGTAGTCGTCGCACACCGCGAGGTTGCCGCCGCGTCCGCACCACAGGCCCGCGCCGGTGAGCGAGAACCGGATGGGCGTCACCCGTTTGAACGCCGCGTGCCCGACGACCACGCCGTCGACGAGGAGCTCGCCGTCGCCACCGCGCGCGCTCGTCGAGGAGTACCGGAACTGCAGCGAGTGCGGGCCGGGACCGAGCGTGACCTCGGCGTCGACGCGGTACTCGCGCCAGCGCGCGAAGTTGTGGAGGTACGAGAGCGCCGACCCTCGTTTGAAGAAGGTCCAGCCACCGAGCAAGGAGCCTTGCGCCAGCAGCACGCCCTCGCCGTCACCGTCGACGTGCGCGGTGATCACGTGGTCACGGTTGCGGGTGTTGACCGCCGACTCTTCCGAGACCATGCCGCTGCCGGGCCAGTACACATAGGTCGCGCGTTCGGGCACCGCAGCCGGGCGGTTGAAGACGAAGTCGGAGAACGCGCGGTTGTCGAGCGGGAGCACGTTGTTGTGCTCCGCTTCCTCCCACCACCGTTCGACCATCGCGTGCAACCGCTCCGGCTCCTCGGCCGCGAGATCACGCGTCTCGGAAGGATCTTCGACGACGTTGTAGAGCTCCCATGGCACGACGTCGAGGCCGGGATCGCCCGACTGCATCGCGTGGTAGATCACGGCTTTCCAGCCGTCCTGGTACAACGCCCGTGAACCGAACATCTCGTAGTACTGCACCGTGTGCGCGTCCGCCGAGTCGGCCCGGGCCAAGGTGGGCGCGAAGCTCACGCCGTCGACGGGTCCTGGCGCGTCGACGCCGATCACATCGAGGACCGTCGGGAGGATGTCGATCGCGTGCACGTACTGCGCGCGGATGTTCCCCTGCTCGGTGCCGCCGATTCCAGCCGGCCACGAGACGATCAGCGGATCGGCGACCCCGCCTTCGTGCACTTCGCGCTTCCAACGGCGGAACGGTGTGTTGCCGGCAACCGTCCACCCCCATGGGTAGTTGTTGTGCCAGCGGGGGCCGCCGATCTCGTCGAGGATCGGCAGCGCCTCCTCGACGGTGCGGGGCGCGCCGTTCCACACGCGCGCGTCGTTCAACGATCCGAGCGCACCACCTTCGCTGCTCGCGCCGTTGTCGGACACCACGATGACGAGTGTGTTGTCGAGATCGCCCGTGTCCGAGAGCGCGTCAAGGAAGCGTCCGATGTGGTGGTCCGCGTGCGACAAGTAGCCGGCGAAGGCCTCCATGTAGCGCGCGTAGACCCGGCGTTCGTCATCGCTGAGGTCCGCCCACGCCGGAACCCACTCCGGCCGCTCCGACAACACCGTGTGGGCCGGCAGCAAGCCCATCTCGATCTGGCGCGCGAGCGCCTGTTCGCGCCATGCATCCCACCCGACGTCGAAGCGGCCGTGGTAGCGCGCGATCCACTCGGATGGCGCGTGGTGCGGCGAGTGACAGGCACCTGGGCACAGGTACGCGAAGAACGGCTTGTCCGGGTCGACCTGCCGGAGGTCGTGCACGAATTCGATCGCGTGGTCGACCAAGTCTTCGGTGAGGTGGTAGCCGTCATCGACCGCGCGCGGCGCGTCGACGAAGTGGCTGTCGTGCACCAGCGCGGGCGCGTTCTGGTGCGTCTCGCCCCCGAAGTACCCGTAGAACCGTTCGAACCCGCGGCCGAGCGGCCACCGGTCGCGCCGCGCGGCCAGGTTCTGTTCGTCGTCGGGCGTGAGGTGCCACTTGCCGATCGCCCACGCCGCGTACCCGTGCGGCACCAAGACCTCGGAGAGGAACGCGTTGGCTTTCGGGATGCAGCCGTCGTAGCCGGGGAAGCCGGTCGCGAGATCGGTGATGCGACCCATCCCGTTCGCGTGGTGGTTGCGCCCGGTGAGCAGGCACGAACGAGTCGGCGAGCACAGCGCGGTCGTGTGGAAGTTGCGGTAGCGCAGCCCGCGCGTCGCGAGCGCGTCGAACGCCGGCGTGTCGAGGTCCGAACCGAAGCACCCGAGCTGCGCGAACCCGACGTCGTCGAGCACGACGAGGACGACGTTCGGCGCGCCCGCCGGCGGGCGACGAGCCGGTGGCCACCAGGGTGTCGACTCCCAGTGGTAGCGCCCGATCGTGCCCGCGAACTCGCCTGGTTCCATGCCCCGTTTCTAGGCGCTATCGACCGGCTTCGGCGAGAAGGTGATCGGCAGGTGCTCGGCCTGGCGGATGCCTGGGGAGAAGTTGATCTCGGCGCCCTCGGGGATCGAGTAGTCCGGGATGCGCTTGTGGAACTGCTCGATCGCGACGTGCAGCTCGAGGCGCGCGAGGTGGGAGCCGAGGCAGCGGTGCGGCCCGCCGCCGAACGCGACGTGCCGGTTGCGACCACGGTCGAAGCGGACCTCGTCGGCCGCTTCGAACTCGGCCGCGTCGATGTTGCCCGCGCCGATCAGCAGCGTCGCGGAGTCGCCGGTGCGGCACATGACGCCGCCGATCTCGACGTCCTGGACGATCTTGCGCGGCACCATCATCACCGGCGTCTGGTGGCGCAGCAGCTCTTCGACCGCGACCGGGATCACCTCGGGGTCGTCGAGGATCGCCTGGCGCCGTTCGGGATGCCGCGCGAGGTACGCGATCATGCAGTCGAGCGTGGCGGTGACGGTATCGAGACCGCCGAGCATCAACAGGTGACACGTGCCGAGCAGCTCGGCGTGGGTCAACGGTCGCCCTTCGACCTCGGCGCGTACGAGCGTGCTCAGGAGGCGGCCGTCGTCCGGGCCGTCGCGGCGCTCCGCGAGCTCGCGCTCGAAGTACGCGGTGATGTCGCGACCGGTCGCCTCCCGGATCTCCTGCGCTTCCTCGAGCGTGTCCGCGGCGGGCCGGATCGTGTCGTCGCGCCACAACAAGAACCGGGGCAGGTCCGACTGCGGCAGTCCCATCAGCGCGATGAAGAAGGTGGACGGCAGCGGCGTCGCGAAGTCGTCGTGGAAGTCGCACTCGCCCCGGTCGATGAAGCCGTCGATGATCTCGTCGACGAGCTTGCGCATCTCGGGCTCGAGCTCGGCCATCTTCCGCGGCGAGAACTGCGGGTCGAGCAGCCGGCGGTACTTCGCGTGGTCGGGCGGGTCGACCGACAGCGGGATCAGCGGGACTTCGTTGCCGACCTTCACGACGTCCTGCGAGGAGAAGACCTCGGGGTGCTTGAACGCCCACATGACATCCTCGTAGCGGGTGATCCAGACGCCGTCGCCGAACATGCCGGGTGTGCGCGCCACCGGGCATTCCGCGTGCACCTTCCGGTACGCGGGGATCGGGTCGTTGGCGGCCGCGACGTCGAAGATCTGGTCGATCGCGCTCGCCGCCGCGCCGGAAGCGGGCTCTTGCGTGTAGCTCATGGGACCTGCAGCTCCTCGGGCACGGGATGGCGGAACAACACGGACGCGTTCTGCCATGTCAGTTTGCGGATCTCATCGGCCGGTAACCCGTCGAGCGAAGCGTGGGCGAGCGCTTGGGTGTCCGGCCAGGTGGAGTCGGCGTGCGGATAGTCACTCTCGATGCAGATGTGGTCGATGCCGATGTGCTCGCGCAAGGCGATCGTCGAGCCCAGATCGATCGCGCAGAACCAGAAGTTGCGGCGCAGGGCGTCGATCGGCGACACGTCCGGATCGTCCCAGCCGTCGCTGCCGACGGCGGAGTGATCGAGCACGTACGTGATGCGGTCGATCAGCATCGGCACCCAACTGATGCCGCCTTCCGAGAACGCGATCTTCACGTTCGGGAAGCGGGTCGGGACGCGCGCCCACAGCCAGTCGGCGGCGGTGACGAGCGCGTTCACCGAGAACAGGCTCGTGTATAGCGCGAGCGGCGCGCCGGGAGAGCGGGCCGCGGTCCAGGACGAGGACCCGTTGTGCAGGCACACGACTGTCTCGGTCTCCTCACACGCGCGCAGGATCGGATCCCAGTGGTCGGTGTGGATCGACGGGAGGTGCAGGTCGACCGGGTTCTCCGGGAAGCTGATCGCCTTGAAGCCGCGCGCCGCGTTGGCACGGATGTCGGATGCCGCGAGTTCGGGATCGCTCAACCAGGTGAGCTGCAACGGGATCACGCGCTCCGGGTGCGGCGCGGCCCACTCGTCGATGTGCCAGTCGTTCCATGCGCGCAGCGACGCGAGCCCGAGCTCCTGGTCCTTGCTCGCCGAGAACACGGTGCCCGCGAATCCGGCGATGAGGGACGGGAAGCAGAGGCTCGCGTAGACACCGTCGAGGTCCATGTCGGCGACGCGCGCTTCGATGTCGTAACAACCACGGCGCATCTCGTCGAAGCGCGCCGGTTCCATGTTCCACTCGGGCTTGGGCCGTCCGACGACCGCGTTCAGCCCCACCTGCGGGTAGAAGCGATCCTCGTAGACCCACGTCTCGCGCCCGTTGTCGAGCGTGACGACGCGCGGCGCGGCGCCGGCGAGATGTGCAGGCATGCGCCCCTCGAAGAGGTCCGCCGGTTCGATGAGGTGATCGTCGACGGAGATGATCGTGTAGTGCCGTTGGCGGGGGGCCGGGTCGGGGAGCAGGGTCGCGGTCACGCCGGAACCTTCGTTGCCTCGAGGCCGCGCATGCAGAAGGCGTAGAGGTAGTCCGCGAACTCGGCGACGTCAGCGACGCGCCCGAGCACGACATCATGGAAGCCGTCCATCAGCACGCCGAACACGGTCTGCGCGTCACGCGCGGGATCCGACGTGTCGATGCGCGCCGCGATGACGTCGGTGAGCGGCGCGAGCGCGGCCCGGATCGATTGCGGCTGGTGCTCGGCCAGCCGACGGTGCTCGCGGACGAGGACGCCTGCGTATCCCGCGCTTCCCGGCAGTGTCGCCAGTGCGAACAGCTCCCGCGCGAAGGTGTGCAAGGGGTCGGGGCGACCTTCGAGCAACTGCTCGAACAAGCCGGCACCGACTGCGCTCTCCTCCGCGAGCAGCGCGATGAGGAGGTCGTCCTTGCCGCGGAAGCACCGGTAGAACGACTTCAAGGAGAGGCGCGCCCGCGCTGACACCTGGGCGACCGTGAACGCGGCGCTGCCCGTCTCGTTGGCCAGCTCCCGTGCCGCGCCGACGAGCCGTTGCGGCCGGTCGTCGAGTGGGATCGGGGCGACGAGCGCCGCCGCGGAGAACGTCATTCTCCGCCATTCTGGTCGATGCCGGCGGTGCGGGCAAGCAGCCATGCGTTTGGAGGGTTGCGGTCGCCCGGACGACCCGAACTGTCCAAACGCTCGCCGGTCCGGCCGTTCGCCGCCGGCGGCGCGGATTCGCGTCGGAACGTGACGGCGACGCCTGCATCGGCGGCCTTGCGGGACGCCGCGGCGAGCATCGCCCTCGAGAAATCGATGCCCGTCACGGCGTATCCGGCCTGGGCCAGCAACACCGCCAGTGAACCGGTCCCGCAGCCGACGTCGACGACGTCCGTGGGTGGTGCGGGCAGCACGGACCGCAACAGCGCGCGCCGCGCGTCCCGCACCGCCGGGTCGCGTAGCCCGTGGTCCGCTTCGTCGTCGAACGATGAGGCCTCGGAATCCCAGAAGCCGGCGGTGTCCACCATCCGCAGATGCTGCCGTTTCCGCGACCACTACGCACACGCCCTGGGTACCGTGACCGCATGACCGAAGAGCGCTATGTGAAGCCCGGCTGGTTCACCCAACACCTCTTCAACCCGTTCATCCAAGGGTTGACGAAGCTCGGCATCAGCGTGTGGGGCTCACGCGAGCTGCGCGTGCGCGGGCGTACGAGCGGGGAGTGGCGTTCGAACCCCGTGAACCTGCTCACCATCGACGACACTGAGTACCTCGTCGCGCCGCGCGGCATCACACAGTGGGTGAAGAACCTTCGCGTCGCGCGTGAAGGAGAGCTGCGCGTCGGCAAGAAGATCCATAAGTTCCACGCCGACGAGCTCGCCGACGACGAGAAGCCCCCGATCCTCCGCGCCTACCTGAAGCGGTGGAAGGCCGAAGTCGGTGTCTTCTTCGACGGCGTCGGCCCCGACGCCAGCGACGACGAGCTCCCGCGATCGGCCCAAAGCACCCCGTCTTCAAGATCGAGGCGAGCCGCGTCAGCTGATGCTGTCTTCGCGCTGCTCGATCGGGACGTACTTGCGCTCGGTCGGGCCGGTGTAGATCTGGCGGGGGCGACCGATCTTCGTCTTCGCGTTCTCGTGGCCCTCTTTCCAGTGCGCGATCCAGCCGGGGAGCCGGCCGATGGCGAACAGGACGGGGAACATGTTCGTCGGGAAACCCATCGCGCGGTAGATCAGGCCCGAATAGAAGTCGACATTCGGGTACAGCTTCCGTTCGATGAAGAACTCGTCGGTGAGCGCGACCTGCTCGAGCTCCAGCGCGATGTCGAACAGCTCGTCCTTGGAGCCCAGCTCGTTGAGCACGCGCTCGGCAGTGGTCTTGAGGATGCGAGCGCGCGGGTCGTAGTTCTTGTAGACGCGGTGCCCGAAGCCGGAGAGGCGGAAGTCGTCGCCCGGGTCCTTGGCCTTGGCCACGAACCTCGGGATGTCGCCGTCGGAGTCGCGGATCGCTTCGAGCATCTCGATGGCGGCTTGGTTCGCGCCGCCGTGGAGCGGGCCCCACAGTGCGTTGATGCCGGCCGCGATCGACGCGTAGAGGTTGGCGTCCGAGGATCCGACCAAGCGCACCGTCGACGTGGAGCAGTTCTGCTCATGGTCCGCGTGCAGGATCAGCAGCTGCTTCAACGCGTGGACGACGGTGGGGTTGACCTCGTAGTCCTGGGTCGGCACCGCGAACATCATCCGCATGAAGTTCTCGATGAGGTCGAGCGAGTTGTCGGGGTAGAGGAACGGCTGACCGATCGACGTCTTGTACGAGTACGCCGCAACCGTCGGCAGCTTGGCGAGCAGCCGGATGATCGTCAGCTCCACTTGGGCCGGGTCGTGCGGGTCTTCGGTGTCCTGGTAGAAGGTCGACATCGCGCTGACGACCGCCGACAGCGTCGCCATCGGGTGCGCGTCCTTGGGGAACCCGTCGTAGAAGCGCTTCACGTCTTCGCGCAGCATCGTGTGCTGGCGGATCTGGTGGCTCAGCCACTCGCGCTCGGACTCGGTCGGCAGGTTGCCGTAGATCAGCAGGAACGCGGTCTCGAGGAACGACGGGTCGTCACGGTCGGCGAGGCCCTCGATGTCGTAGCCGCGGTAGCGCAGGATGCCGGCGTCACCGTCGATGTAGGTGATCGCGGACTCCGTCGCGCCGGTGTTCACATAGCCGTAGTCGAGGGTGATCAGACCGGTGCGGTCGCGCAGCTTCGCGATGTCGATCGCGGTTTCGTCTTCGGTCCCGCGGATCACCGGAAGCTTGATCTCTTTGTCCTGCCAGTGCAGGACGGCAGGCTCCTCGGACATCACAGCTCCCCTCGCGCCGGCAGATTGGTGGCGATCCGTGCATCGATCGGTCCCCCAACACTACAGATGCCAGGATTCTCGTCGTGCCCGGTCCCGTCATCATTCCCACCCGGTTCTGCGGGCCACCCGACCGCGGGAACGGCGGCGTCACCGCGGGATTGCTCGCCGCGCACATCGACGGCGCGGCGGAGATCACGCTGCGGCGACCGTCGCCGCTGGCGACGCCGATGCTCGTCGTGGAGGGTCCGGCCGGCGTCGTGTTGCGGGATGGTGACGATGTCGTCGCCGAAGGCGCCGCGATGACGCTCGACGTCGACGCGCCCGCGGCGCTGTCGGTCGCGGCCGCAAGCGAAGCCGCGGCGGCGTCGCCGGTGGTCGTGCATCCGGACTGGCACCCGTTCCCGACGTGCTTCGTGTGCGGCCCCGACCGCGCGGTGGGAGACGGCCTGCGCGTGCTGCCGGGACGGGTGACATCCCGCCCGCTCTTCGCGGCGCCGGTCGCGTTCCCGGCCGACCTCGCCGGCAGCAACGGTGAGGTACCGGCCGAACTGTTGTGGGCCGCGCTCGACTGCCCGAGCAGCTTCGTGATGTACATGGACGGCACCCGCCCCACGACCGCGTACGTGCTCGGTCGGATCGCGGCCCGCATCGACCGGCAACCGTCGATCGACGCGACGCTGGTCGCGCTGTCGTGGCCGCTCGGCCTCGACGGCCGCAAGCTGTTCGCGGCGAGCGCGCTCTACGAGCGTGACGAGCTCGTCGCCGTCGCGCGCACCACCTGGATCAGCGTCTGAGAGACTGAGGCGGCATGGACTTCGACTTCACCGATGATCAGGTCGCGCTGCGCGACGGCGCGCGCGAGCTGCTCGACGACCTCGCCGCGCCCGCGCGCGTGCGCGCCCATACCGCGTCCGGCGCCGCGTTCGACGCGCACCTCTGGACCGCGATGGTCGAGCAGGGCTGGATCGGCATCGAGATGCCGGAAGCGGAAGGTGGGGTCGGGCTCGGCGCGGTGGATGTCGCGATCCTCGCGGAGGAGCTGGGCACGCACGCGGCGCCGGCCCCGTTCGTACCCACCGTGCTCGCGCTCGATGCGTTCCGCATCGCGGGTGCGAGCGCGTGGGTCGAGCGGCTGCTGGCCGGCGAGGCCCGCGCGTGCGTCGCGTGGGACCTCGCGCAGCCGGTGCCGTACGCGCCCTCGGCCGATGTCGCCGTCGTTTGCGACGCCGAAGCCGGCGGCGTGTACGCGGTGGAGCTCGCCACGCGCCCGTCACGTCAACCCGCGATGGACCTGACCCGCGAGCTGGGCTGGCTCGATGTGGACGGCCTCGACCGGCTACCGCTCGGCGGTGCCGGCGCGCGCGATCGCCTGCTCGACCGAGGTGCCACGTTCGGCTCGGCCGACATGCTCGGTGGCGCGGCGCGCGCGCTCGATATGGCCGTGCAGTACGCGAAGGACCGGGTCCAGTTCGGCCGGCCGATCGGGTCGTTCCAAGCAGTGAAGCACCGCTGCGCCGACATGCTCGTCGACGTGGAGGGCATGCGGTCCACCGTCTACTGGGCCGCGTGGTGCATCGGCGCCGGCGATCCCGACGCGACTGTCGCCGCATCGACCGCCAAGATCTGGTGCTCGGACGCGTCGAAGCGCGTCATGGCGTCCGCGCTCCAGGTGCACGGCGGCATCGGGTTCACGTGGGAACACGACCTCCACTTCTTCATGAAGCGCGCGCAGCTCGACCAGGTCGCGTTCGGTGACGCCGCGTTCCACCGGTCCCGCCTCACCGATCGCCTGCGCCCGCGCGTCGAGGCCGGCGAGAGCATCGTCTAGGACCGTCGAGGAGACTCCGGTGGACTCGTCGCGCATTGCCGCCGCCATCGATGCGGGCGATCTCGACGAGCTGATCCGCATCATCGACGCGCTGTGCGACGCTCGGGAATGGGACGTCCTCGTGGATGTCCGCGACCGATCGCGACGCGCGCTCGAACGGGGCCGGCAACTGTGGCCGGCGGCGAGTCGCGCCGAGTACCTGCTCGCGTTGCAAGCGCCGGCGGAGTACTCGGCGGCGATGCTCGTCGAGGACGCCGGCCGCTTCGCCATCGGCCCGCTCGCGGAGGTCGCGGCCTCGACCCACTCATGGGCGGATCTCGCGCCGCACGTCACGCCGGGTCCGGTGGCAGCGGTCGCCGCCCACGAGCGGGTCGTACGGGGTGAGCCCGTCGTGGCCGACACGGTGCCGCACGTCGAGGTCCTCGCGGTGCCGGTCGCGCTCGAACCATGGGAACCCGAGTACCCGGTCGCGACCTACCGCACCGACGGGATCGACGCACCCGCACCGGACTTGCCGCCCGCGCGCCCCTTCGTGTTGCCCGAGCCGGGCCGGGTCATCGAGGACGCCGAGGTCGAGGCCGCGATGCGTGACCTGACCGGCGCGTGGACCGCAGGTTCCGAAGGCCGGGCTCGTGTCCTCGCGGTCGAGGGTGGCGCGGCGTCCGCGATCGCCGCGCTCGGCGTGGAGGATGTCCGCGCCACGTGGCTCGATCCGACCGAGGCGCTCGCGCTGCTGGCGTGGGCCGGTGCGAGCGGCGGCCGGCACGGGCGCCGGCGCGGTGCAGCAGCCGGTCGCGACCGTACATGGGCGTTGCTCCGCGCGGTGCTCGACCTCGATCCCGAGGCGACGCCGGACGCGAAGGCGGTACGCCGGCTGGGATGGCTCGCCTGGTCAGCGCCCGACGTCACCTCGGGATGGGTGTTGCGCATTGCGGTCGAGGACGTCGACGGGGGGCTGGGCTGGAGCGTCGACGCCCTCGACCCCGCTCAGTAACCCGCGTTGCTCGTGGTCGGAGCGGTCGTGGCCGCGGCCGCGCCTTCCATCGGCTTGCCGTTGGCGCCGACCACGTACCAGTTGGGGATGGTCTTGCCGTTGGTGTCGCCGGGCGCCTTGTCACCGCTGAAGGTGTAGAGCGGTGCGCCGTACACGGACACCTGTGTCATACCGTTGTCGCTGCGCGTGAACGTCGCGAAGTCGTCGGCGTCGAGGCCCTTGGCGACGACGACCTTGCCGGTCACGACCAGCGCCGGCCACGCGGTCGCGCACCCGCCGGTGCACGTGCTCGTGTTCTTCGAGTCCTTCTCGAGCGCGTAGAGCGTCATGCCCTTCGCGTCGACGAGGGTCTTGCCGACATCGGTCGTGGCGACGTTGACGGTGATATCGGCTGGGGTCGCGGCCGTCGTCGTCTCCTTCGCCGCGGTCGTCGCTGACGCGTTGCTGCTGCTGTCGTCGTCGCCACCACACGCGGCGAGCACCAGCGCCAGCGCCGCGCCCACGGCAAGCATGCGCAGTCCTGTTCGCCGCGGACCCGTTGGTAGCGTTCCGATCCTGCGCATCGCAGGCCTCCTCGTTCCCGGCCGGCGCTGTCGGCTGTCCGGCTGCGACGGGATACGGACAGGAGCGGGTGCGGGTTCATGAACCGAACGCGATCGGCCGCCGTACTCTTTCGGTGATGGTCGAAACGCGCGCGGCGCTCGCCACGGAGGACGGTGTCCGAGCCGTCTACGCGGCCCACGGTCCGGAGCTGTTCCGGTTCGCGGCGCGCTCGCTGAACGACCGAGGGCTCGCAGAAGAAGCCGTACAGGAGACGTTCGTGCGCGCCTGGCGGGCCTCGGACCGCTTCGACGACACGCTCGGTTCGTTGCGCACGTGGTTGTTCGCGATCATTCGGAACGTCGTGATCGATCTCTCCCGAGCTCGCGCCGTGCGCCCTGCGCTCGCGGCGACCGCGACCGCCGAGGACGTCATCGACCTCACCGATGACGCTGTCGACCGCGTGCTCGGCGCGTGGCAGGTCGAGGAAGCGCTGCGGATGGTCAGCGAAGAGCACCGCCGGGTGCTGGTGGAAGTGCACTACCGGGGGCGCTCGTACGGCGAGGTCGCGACCGAGCTCCGGGTCCCTGTGGGCACGGTCAAGAGCAGAGTGTTCTACGCGCTGAAGGCCATGCGCCTCGCGCTCGAGGAGTTGGGGTGGACCGATGACGAGTGACGCCTGCCGTGAGTGGCGCGGCGCCATCGCCGCGGAAGCCCTCGGGGAGATCGAACCCTCCGAAGCGATCGCATTGCAGGCGCACCTCGACGGGTGCGCGGTCTGTCGTGGCGAGCTCGACGACCTCGCGGTCGTCGCGCGGGCGCTCCCGCTCGCGGACCCTTCCCGGGTGCGTGAGCACCCGGAGCCGCCGCCCGTGCGGCTCGAGGCTCAGGTCGTGGACCGCGTCGCGTTCGAGCGGGCGCGTACCCGCAAGCGCACGCCCACGCGGCTGCGGATGCTGGCGGTTGCCGCGG
Source organism: uncultured Actinomycetes bacterium (assembly GCA_963740835.1). Taxonomy (GTDB): domain Bacteria; phylum Actinomycetota; class Acidimicrobiia; order IMCC26256; family PALSA-610; genus CAVUFH01. The sequence continues at coordinate 316,530 of CAVUFH010000002.1, forward strand.
TCGTCGTCACCGCACTCGGGATCGGCGGGGCAGTGGTCGTGGCCCAACGCGACGATTCGACGCCGGCGACGACGATCTCCTTCGGCCCGACCAGCGAGGCGAGCGGCGGCCGGGCGCAGCTGCGCGCGCACGATTCGGGCACGGAGGTGGACCTCGTGGCCGACGGGCTCGACAAGGGTGATTGGTACTGGTTGTGGCTCACCGGTGACGACGGCAACCGCGTCCCGGCCGGAACGTTCCGAGGCACCGGCGACACGGTCCAGGTGACGCTCAGCTCCGCGCTGCCGCTCGACGCGGCGCGCCGCATCTGGGTCACGAACGACAGCGACGACATCGTCCTCGACGCGCACATCTAGATTGCCGACATCTAGATTCGCGGCATGCCGCAAAACGTGTCTGCCTTCGAGTTCTCCGACGACGCGCTCCGCGTCCGCGCCTTCCTCTTCGACTTCTGGTGCGAGCACGGGCGCGGGCCGACGCTGCGCGAGGTGCACGAGGCAACCCAGCTCGACCGGCGCGCGATCACGACGGCCTACAAGGAGCTCCAGCTCGGGATCGTGATCACGGTGCAGGAGGACACACAGAACTGCAACCTGCTCAAGGTGCCCCCGTTCTCGTCCTTCCCCACGCAGGTCCGCGCGTACATCGACGACGAGTTCCACTCGTTCGTCGGCTGCGCGAGCGAGGCGGTCGCGTTCTCGCACATGCCGCCGTTCAAGGACAAGACGGTGCGGCTCGAGTCGCACTGCGCGTGCTGCCTCGCGCCGGTGACGCTCGTGTCGAAGAACTTCGAGCTGCAGTCCGTCGAGCCGGCAGGCGTCATGCTGCACATCTCGCTCCACCCGTTCGACTGGAACAACGTCGACATGCTCCGGATGTGTGACTCGATGAACTACGTGATCGACGATCACCACGCCGCCCGCTACGAGAAGCAGACCTCGACGCGCGGTGTGCTCGTCAACCTCGACGCCGCGAAGATGTTCGTCCAGGGCGTCGCGAACGAGCGCATGTGGAACCACGACTGGAAGCCGGGCACGCTGAACCCGAAGGCGGTCGTGAAGGGCTTCAAGCTGATGGGTGTCGACACCTCACCCTGGGACGACCGCACGGCGTAGCGCGGCCCGATCGGGCTTGCCCGTCGGGAGCAACGGCAACCGGTCGAGCACGACGACGCGCTCTGGTGTCTTGAAGCGGGCGACACCGCGCGCCGCGAACCACGCGCGTGCTGCGTCGATGTCGAACGTCGCATCGGCTTCGACGAACGCCGCGACCCGTTCACCCATGAGCGGGTCCGGGTACCCGACGGCCACCGCGTGGCGCACGGCCGGGTGCGCTTCGAGCACTTCCTCGACCTCGACCGCCGCGATGTTCTCGCCGCCGCGGATGATGACGTCCTTCAACCGGCCGACGATCTCGACCACGCCGTGCTCGATCGTCGCGAGGTCACCCGTGTGGAACCAGCCGTCGGCGGTGAACGCGCCTTCGTTGTCGGTCGCCGCCAGGTAACCCACGCACACCTCAGGGCCTCGCAGGAGGAGCTCGCGCGCGTCGGAGACGCGCGCTTCCGCCGCCGCGATCGTGCGGCCTTCCGTGATGACCGTCGGTGCCTCGGTGGAGCCGTATGTGCGTTTCACGCGCGCACCGAGCTTCTCGGTCGCTTCGGCCACGAAGTCTTCGCTCACGCCCGCGCCGCCGCTCGACACGAGCCGCAACGACGTGACTCGCGCGGGGTCGAACGTCGGCGCGTCCATCAGCCCGCGGAAGAAGGTGGGTGGCCCGACCATGAACGTCACCCGTTCGGACTCGATGAGATCGAGTGCGCGCGCCGGATCCCAGCGCGCCATCAGGATGCTGCGGAACGGGACCACGCCGGGCAGCGTGATGCCGTTGAGCAAGCCACTGATGTGCGCGCACGGCGCGGGCATCAGCACGCAGTCGTCGGCGTCGAGTTCGTGCGCGCCGGCCATCACTACGGCCTTGTACGCGAGCGTCGCCTGGGTGTGCAGCACGCCTTTCGGGCGACCGCTCGATCCGGAGGTCCAGAGCACGACTGCGAGCTGCTCGCCCTCGGTCCAACACGCCGTGATGGGCGGACCCGCCGGCAGGGCGTCGGCGTCGGCGACGTAGCGAGGTGCGACGGCCTCGATGATGCGCGTGACTTCGTCGGAGCCCGCCTGGTGGTGGATCGGCACCGCCACCGCGCCGAGGCGCCAGCACGCGCGGTACAGCAGCGCGACCTCGGCCCGGTTGGGCGCCTGCCACGCGACGGCGTCACCCGCGTCGACGCCTTCGGCGCGCAGGCCGCCGGCGAGCGCGGCGACCGCGGCGCGCAGCGCGGGCGGCGCGACGTCGGTCAGCAACTGGTCGAGGGTCGGGCGATCCCACGCGCCGCCGGGGCGCCGGTACTCGTCCGCGCGGGTCGGGAGAAACGTCGGCCGGAGCACGGTGGCGCGGCGTCAGGACCGGCGGTGCTTCCAGCCGTCGCTGGCCGGAGTCATGCCGCGCAGCACGCTGCCGCCGACGAAGTTGCGCTGGATCTCGACGGTGCCCGCACCAATGCACAACCCACGGATGTCGCGGTACGTGCGCTCGACGGGGTACTCGCGGCTGAAGCCGTAGCCGCCGAGCAGCTGGATGGCCTCGTCGCACACGAACTTCGCGGCAAGGTTCGCGGCGGTCTTCGCCATCGCGGTCTCGAGCGCCGGCGGGGTACCGCCCGGGCCGGCCATGTGCACCGCCCGCTGCAACAACAGGCGGGCGCCTTCGAGCTGCGTCGCCATGTCGGCGACCTTCCACTGCAGACCCTGGAAATCGGCGAGCGTGGAGTCGCCGACCTTGCGCTCGCCCATGTACGTCACCGCATACTCGAGCGCGCCCTGCGCGGCGCCGATGCACATCGCCGCGTTGCCGCAGCGTTCGTGGTTGATGTGGCCGATCAGCGTCTTGAACGACTCGCTGTTCGCGGGGTCGCCCCAGACGAGCACGTCTTCGGGTTCGATGCGCACGTCGTCGAACGCGAGCTCGGCTTCGCTCGTGGCGCGCAGCCCCATCTTCACGTGGGTGCCGGTCACGCTGACACCGGGAGCTTCGAGGTCCACGACGACCGCGCCGATGCCTTTCACGCCCTCGCTCCCGGGGAAGCGGCACCAGACGAGGCAGGCGCGGGCCTTGTGGCCGCCCGTCACGTAGTTCTTGTACGCGTTGAGGCGGAAGCCGTCGCCATCAGGGGTGAGGCGGGCGCGCATGTTGCCGACCGAGCTGCCGGCTTCGGTCTCGCTGATGCCGATGCAGAACAGGCCCTCGCCCGTGGCCGCGATGGGCAGCCAGCGGTCCCGCAGCGCGTCGGTCCCCAGGTGTTCGATCGCGCGCGGGGGACCGTTGAAGATGAGCTGGGCAAGGATCGCGGCGGACACGTCGGCCCGCGCCAGCTCCTCGAGCACGATCGCGGCCTCGATGTCACCGAGGCCGGCGCCACCCCACCGTTCGCCGATGGTGATGCCGAACAGCTCGGCCTTGCGCATGCCGTCCCAGGCCCACTGCGGGAACTCTTCGGTCTCGTCGCCGTGGCGCGCCATCGGCGCGAGCTCACGCTCGGCGACGTCGCGCGCGAGCTGACGCAGCGCGGCCTGATCCTCGGTGTCGGCGAAGGGGTTGCTGCCGTTGCTCCCGACCATCGCGCCGAGCGTAGCCCGCACGCCTGACACGCGTGTCAGGTGTGGCTACCGTGCACGGCACCGTGCGGACGCAGAAGCGAACTCCACGGCCGCAGGCCCGATCGTTCGCGCCGAGGGAGCCATAGACATGCCGATCGACTTCTTCAAGGCGCAGCCGTACGCCGACTGGGAAGTCGCGCGCGCTTCGGAGTGCCCCGTCATCTCGAGCGAGGGCGGGATGAGCATGGGTGCGGGCACGACCTACCAGATCACGCGCTACAAGGACGCGGAGCAGGTGCTGCGCGACGGCGAGACCTTCTCGTCGACGATCAACGCCGAACACATCGGGCAGTTCATGGGCGACCTGATCCTCGCGATGGACGGTGCCGAGCACCGCCGGTACCGCAACCTCGTCGCCAAGGCGTTCCGCGCGTCGCAGCTCGAGCAGTGGGACGACACACTCGTGCGCCCGATGATCAACGCGCTGCTCGACGACATCGTGCCGCTCGGGCGCGCCGATCTCGTCGCCAGTGTCACGTCGAAGTACCCGGTGCAGGTGATCTGCGGTATCGCGGGTGTACCGCTCGCAGATGCGCCCCAGTTCCACGCGTGGGCCGAGCAGATCAACACGGGGCCGATGAACCCGGAAGTCGGACACGCGGCGTCGGAAGCGATGGTCGACTACCTGCGGCCGTTGGTGGAAGCGCGGCGCGCGAACCCGACGGGAGATTTCCTCTCCGATCTCGTGCACGCGGAGGTCGACGGTGAGCAGCTCACCGACAGCAAGATCTACGGCTTCTTGCGCTTGCTGCTCCCGGCCGGCGCGGAGACGACGTTCCGGGTCATGGGGAACTGCCTCTACGCGCTGCTCACGCACCCCGACGAGCTCGCCATGGTCACAGCCGACCGTTCGCTCATGCCCGAGGTCATCGAAGAGACGCTGCGTTGGGAGACGTCGGTGACGATGGTGAGCCGCGTCTGTGTGAACGACACCGAGGTTGCGGGCTGCCCCATCCCGGCGGGGTCGCCCGTCGGCGTGCTCACCGGCTCCGCGAACCACGACGAGGAGCGCTGGGACGACGCAGGGGAGTGGCGGCTGGGCCGGCCCGTGCAGCACCACCTTGCGTTCGGCACCGGCCAGCACCAGTGCCTGGGGATGCACCTCGCACGCCTCGAGCTGCGGGTCGGGCTCGACTCGATCCTGGACCGGCTCCCGAACCTGCGCCTCGATCCCGACGCGGATCTCCACGAGATGGTGATCGAGGGCTACGCGTTCCGTGGGCCGCGTTCGCTGCCCGTGCGGTTCGACGCCTGACGCAGGTCGATCGCGACCGGCAGGGCTTCGTCGCGCCAGGACTCGAGGTCATCGGCGCGCCGGTACTTCTCGTAGACGAGCTGTCGCGCCGCGCCGTCCTCCGGTGTGCCTTCGATCACGCGCCCGTAGCCCTGGAACGTGTCGGCGCCGATCTCCACGGTGCAGCTCGGGCTGGCGACGAGGTTGCGCACCCAGTCGCTGCGGTCGCGCCCGCCCGAGAGCAGGTAGATCGTGTCAGCGTCGGACGCGGCCGCGAACCAGATCTCGATCCGGTGGGGCTTGCCACTCACGCGTCCCGTCGTCGTCACGTAGCAGAACGATTGCTGCGCCAGCGCGGGATGGATCACGATGCTGCCTCGCGCAGTGCACTGTTCACGACCGCTGCCAACTCCTCGGGTGCCTTCGTCTGTTCCCATGTCACCGGGACGATGCGCCAACCCGCGCCGACGACGGCGGCCAGGCGCACCCGGTCGGGAACGTAGGCGCGCCGCCGACCGTGCACGGAATACCCCTCGCACTCGATGCCGACCTTGAGATCGGGCCAGGCCAGATCGATGCGATAACGACGCCGGCCGAGGATCACCTCGAACTGTCGGACCGGCGTCGCGATGCCCGCGTTTCGGAGGATGCGCAGCACCCGGACTTCCAGCCGAGACTCGGTTGGCGCGCTCCCTTCGAACTCCCGGGTCAGGCGACCCAGGGCCTGACTGCCGGGCCGCCCGCGGGCGGACATGCGACCGAAATCGCGACGCATGCGGTCGTCGGAGATCAGGTGGCGCCGGCGAGCTTCTTCGATCGCCCCTTCCAGTACCTCCTCCTCGATCACCGCGGCGAGATCGCTGAGGGTGCGTGTGACGCTCGTGATGGGTAATCCTTCGCGCAAGCCGCGGTCTCGCGCCGGGACGACGCCACGATGCACGATGACGTCGCTCGCCCGAAGGCGCCGCGGCGTCCACAGTTCAGGGTTCGCGCACGCGATGCTCTCGAAGCGCCAGACCACTGCGGCCGCGCGGTGCGACACCGTTGCGTCGCGACCCGCCCAGAGCACGGCTTCCCACAGCGCTTGTCGATCACTACGCGGCGTCCCCGCGAATGTGTAGACGCCGGGTCGAGCCGCGATCAGCCGCTCGGTTTGCACGCGATGTTCGATCTGATGGCGCGACATCCCGAGCGCGACGAGCTGCGTGCGGCTGATGACGCCGTGCTGACGGCGCGCCAGTTCCGCTTCCGCGGACATCCATACCCCCATATGCCGGTCGATGGTCCGGAGATGGGGGAAGGCCGGGGGAAGTCGGCGAAGTGTAGGTCACCAGTCGCCGACTGCTCGAGCGTCGGTCAAGCGTGTCGCGACTTCCAGCAAGCGAGCGCCCTGTGCATCGTCGAGCGACAGCATGAAGAGCCCGGTGGACACGCGTTCGAGAAACGCCCACTCCCAGATGGCTCGTGGATCGACCGCGCCGCGCGCGCCGAGGCGGGTGCACCACTCGAGACCGAGCGCGACGGGATCGCCCGCGAGCAGCTCGGCGGTCCAGTCGCGCAGCGGGATCGCGAGATCGTGCGCGGGCTCGGATCGCATCCCGTCGGGGTCGATGAGCTTGAACCGGCCGGGTTCGTGCGGGTCCTCGAGGATGTTGGCCGGATGCGCGTCGCCGTGGACGAGTACCGCGGTCGACGGGTCGAACGCATCGCGCCGTGCAGCCGCGTACTGCTGCGCGCGCGTGATGATCGGCTCGGGACACGGCCGGTCGAGGTCCTCCCACCGCCGGCGCACGTACTCCTGCAACCACGCGGCCTGCTCCGCGCCGGTGCGCAACGGCTCGCCGTTCGGCACCGGTTGCCACGCGCGTTGCAGCGTGGTCGCGATGATGTCGATCTGTTCCTCGACGGGGAGATCGAGCGCGCTGAGGGGCCGCCCGAGCCGCTCTTGCAACATCGCGCGGCGAGAAATGTCGGTGTGCAGGACGCGCACGTAGCTGCCGCCGCGGGCGCCGAGCCGCAGCGCCTGCACGTCGCGCGCGAACGGACTCTGGCCTTGGAGGCCGTCGGGGATCGCGACCTTCAAGATCGCGGCCTCGCCATCGGCCGTGACGGCCTCCGCGACATACCCGCCGCTGCCGCCGGTGCGGGGCTCGCCCACGCGGATACCCCACTCTTGTTCGAGCGCGGCGACGAACGCGGGGAGCTCGTCGAGCCAGCGCTCGCCCTCAGGACCGACGGCTTCGGCCTTGCGCCGCACCGCCGCCGGCACGCGGACGGGTGTGCTCAGAAGCCCTCGTTGCCGAACATCATCATCCACTGGTCCTTGGTGCGGGGCCGGAAGACGTAGTTGTGCTGGCGGACCTCGCCGAGTGACGCCGAGGGTTCGGCCGAATAGAGGTGACCGGGATAGAGCACGGTGTCGTCGGGTACCTGCGCGAGCTTCTGCGTGATGCTCTCGTACAGCGCTTCGGGATCGCCGCCGGGGAGGTCGGTACGGCCGCAGCCGTCGAGGAACAGCGTGTCGCCGGACACGAGCATGCCGTCGAGCCCACGTCCGGGTGTCCCCTGGATGTAGAAGCACTGAGAGCCCGGTGTGTGACCGGGGGTGTGCACGAGCGTGATCCGCAGATTGCCGACCTCGAGCACGTCACCGGACGCGTGCACGACCAGATCGGAATCGGAACAGCCCGTGACGCGCTTCACGCCGAAGGCTTCGGGTGCTTGGACGTGCACCTTGGCCGCGACGTCGTCGCGTGCGAGCAGGGCGGCGACGCCCTCGATCGAGAAGCCCATCATGTTCCCCCCGACATGGTCCGGGTGGTAGTGCGTCGCGAGCACGCCGGTGAGGCGCATCCCGTCGGTGTCGAGCAGCTCGATCAGCTCGTCGACGCCGTAGGCCGGGTCGATCGCGACCGCCTCGCCCGTCGCCCGATCGCCCAGCAGGTACACGAAGTTGACCATCTGGCGGGCGATGGAGTCGCCGGTCGCGAAGTCGCGGCCCGCCAACAACTGCCGGAAGTACAGGTCGGGCATGACGCGCAGCGTAGGACCTGCTGCACTTGGGGCTCGTGAGCGCGCCGGTCGCCGATCTCGAACTGGTGCGGCAGTCGAGCCGCCGAGTGCTGCGCGCGGCCGATGCGCTGACCGAGGGCGAGGTCGCGGCACCGTCCGCGTTGCCCGGCTGGTCGCGCGCGGAGCTCCTCACCCACCTCGCGCGGAATGCCGACGGGTTCCGCCGCATCGCGCAGGGTGCGGAAGCGGGCGAGGTCGCGGTGATGTACCCGGGCGGTGCCGCCGAGCGCGCGGCCGACATCGCGGCCGGGCGCGGCCGGCCCGGGAGTGCAGTGCTGCGGGACCTCCGCCACGCGGTCGACGCGTTGGCCGAGTCGTGGCAGCGGTTGTCTGGCTCCGAGTGGGACGCCATCGGACGCATGGCGACCGGTGAATACACGGTGCGCGACACGGTGACGATCCGGCTGCAGGAGCTCGAAGTGCACCACGTCGACCTCGACGTCGGCTACCTGCCGACCGACTGGCCGGTGGCGTTCGTCGGACGCGCCCTCGACCGCACCCTGCGCACGCTTCCCGATCGCGCGGCCGCGGACCGGCCCGAACTGGATGCCCGCTACCGGATCGAAGCGAGCGATCACGGGCGCGCGTGGACCGTCATCCTGCACGGGTCGCGCGTCGCGGTCAGCGCGCGGCACCGATGACGACACACATCACGGTGAGCCCGACGCGGTCGTGAGCGGCTGGGGTTGCGATCTGCTCGCGTGGTTGCTCGGTCGGAACACGGGTGCCGAGACCGTGGCCGCATCCGGCAACGACGTGTCCGCGCTGCGGCTGTCCACTTGGTTCCCGTACTCGTAGGCTTCGGGCATGTCGAGCACCGCGTACCGGACGTGCCACCTCTGCGAAGCGACGTGCGGGCTCGAGCTGCACATCGACGACCGCGAGATCGCGTTGGTGCGCGGCGATCGCGACGACGTGTTCAGCCGCGGCTACCTGTGCCCGAAAGGCACGGCGATCAAGCACCTGGAGACCGATCCGGATCGTGTCCGCACGCCGATGATCCGCCGTGGCGCGACCTGGCACGAGGTCACCTGGGACGACGCGTTCGCGGAGATCGACCGCCGGCTCGGTGAGGTGCGCGCCGCGCACGGCAATGATGCGGTCGCGGCGTATCTGGGCAATCCCAACGCGCACAACCTCGGCCCCGTGCTCTATAACCGTGTGCTCCTGCAGGCGCTCGGCAGCGGCAACGTCTACAGCGCGAGCACGGTGGACCAGATGCCGAAGCAGGTCTCCGCGGGTTTGATGTTCGGCACCGCGCTCTCAGTTCCCGTCCCCGACGTCGACCGCACCGACTATCTCCTGATGCTGGGCGCGAATCCCTTCGCCTCCAACGGGAGCTTGTGGACCGCGCCCGACCTCCCGAAGCGGTTGCGTGACCTGCGCGCGCGCGGCGGGCGACTCGTCGTCGTCGACCCGCGCCGCACGAAGACCGCCGAGGAAGCGGACGAGCACGTCGCGATCCGGCCCGCCGCCGACGCCCTCTTCTTGTTCGCGCTCGTCCACGTGCTCTTCCGCGAGGACCTCGTCGCGCTCGGGGTGCTGGCCGAGCACACGGAAGGCATCGACGCGGTGCGCGCCGCGGCGGAGCAGTTCGCGCCCGAGCAGGTCGCGGACACGACCGGGATCGACGCGGACACCATTCGCCGCATCGCACGCGAGCTCGCCGCGGCCCCGGCCGCGGCCGTGTACGCCCGCATCGGAACCTGCACGCAGGAGTTCGGCACGCTTGCGTCGTGGTTGGTGGACGTGTTGAACGTCCTCACCGGGAACCTCGACCGGCCCGGCGGTGCGATGTTCGCCAAGCCCGCGACCGGCAGCGGGAACACCGGCGGCACGTCGGGCAAGGGGAGGGGCGTGCGGTTCGGTCGCCGGCACTCGCGGGTGCGCGGCCTCCCCGAAGTCTTCGGCGAGCTCCCGGTGGTGTGCCTCGCCGAGGAGATCGAGACGCCCGGTGACGGTCAGGTGCGCGCGTTGCTCACGCTCGCCGGCAACCCCGCCGTCTCGACGCCCGACGCGGAGCGCCTCGACCGCGCCCTCGGCACGCTCGACTTCATGGTGAGCGTCGACATCTACCTCAACGAGACGACGCGCCACGCAGACGTGTTCCTGCCCGCCGAACCGGAGCTCGCGCGCGGCCACTACGACGTCGCGCTCTACAACCTGGCGATCCGCAACGTCGCGAACTACTCGCCGCCGCTGTTCGAGCTCGACGCGAGCGCGTTGCCCGAGTGGCAGATCTTGCTGCGGCTGGCGGCGATCCTCGGCGGCCAAGGGGCCGATGCCGACGTCGACGCGCTCGACGACTTCCTGATCACCGGGCTCGTGCAGAAGGCGGTTTCGCGGCACGGCTCCAACGTCGAAGGCCGCGACACCGACGAGCTGTTGAAGGAGCTCGCGTCGCGGCGCGGTCCGGAACGCATCCTGGACTTCATGCTGCGCACCGGCCCGTACGGCGACGGCTTCGGTGCCGACCCCGACGGTCTGAGCCTCGCGAAGCTCGAGGAGCACCCGCACGGGATCGATCTCGGCCCGCTGCAACCGCGTGTGCCCGAGGTCCTGCGGACGCCGAGCGGCAAGATCGAGTTGGCGCCGGTCGAGTGTCTCGCCGACGTCGCCCGTCTGGCTGCGGTGCTCGAACGCGACCGGCCCGCGCTCGTGCTCGTCGGCCGGCGCGATCTGCGGTCGAACAACTCGTGGATGCACAACCTGCCGGTGCTGGTGAAGGGCAAGGCGCGCTGCACACTGCACGTCCACCCCGACGACGCGCGGCGAGCCGGTGTCACCGACGGCGCCGCGGCCCGGGTCCGCTCCGCGACTGGTGAAGTGATCGTGCCGGTCGAGATCACCGACGCGGTGCGGCCCGGTGTCGTGAGCATGCCGCACGGATGGGGCCACGACCGGTCCGGTGCCCAGATGCAGGTCGCGGCGGCGAACGCGGGCGCCAACAGCAACATCCTGGCCAGTGGCACTGCATTCGACCCACTGTCCGGCAACGCGGTGCTCAACGGCATCCCGGTCGAGCTCGAACCCGCCTAATTCAAGCTCCTCGGCCCGATCGGTCACACATCCCGCCTTGGTGCCGATTGTTCCGGCAAGCCGGTTCTGGCCGCCTGCAAGCCGGGCCGGCTCGACGAAAACCATGTGCGGGGTGCCTCTCGGCGCGGCCGCGTAACCGGGAGATCACAAGAGCATGGAACAAACGCGCAAGCGCCGCTGGTCGAAGCGACTCGCGGCATTCATCGTGGTGTCGGTCCTCGCGGTGGGCGCCGGCGTCGCCTACGCAGTGTGGACCGTGGGTGGCAGCGGCAGCGGTACGGCGATGGCGACCTCGGCGGCACCGCTCACGACCAGCGTCGCAACGCCGACCGCGCTGCTGTATCCGGGCATCGCCAACTCGAACCTGTTCCTCACGGTGAACAACCCCAACCCGTTCCCCGTGTCGGTCACGTCCGTGAACGCGAACGGTGCGGGAGTCCCCGATGCCGCGCACGCCGCGGGTTGTGTGACCACCGGTGTGTCGTTCGCGACGCAGGCGACTTCGCAGACGATCCCGGCCAACGGTTCGCTGTCGTTCACGGTTGCCGGCGTCTCGATGTCGAACGCTTCCGACAACGGCTGCCAGGGTGCGACCTTCACCGTTCCGGTGACGTTCACCGCCACGAGCTGAGCAGACAGCGAGGAACTCGACCGATGATGCAACGTCGCCGGCGGGAGCTCCTGCAGTTCCCGCCGGCACGTGCCTCGGCCGAGCGGGTGCAAGCTCGGATCGGCGTCACCTGCGTGCTGCTGGCCGCGATCGCGGTCACGCTCATCCTCGGTGGCACCGCGCCCGCCGGTGCGGCCGCGGCACCGTCGATCCGACGCGTGCAGCAAACGCAGATGTTCACGTTGCACACCGAGGTCGCCGGTCTCTACCCGAACGCCACAGTCACTGCGACCGTGCGCGTCGACAACCCGCAGTCCGAGGCGATCACCGTGCAGTCGGCCGTCGTCACCGTCGGCGACGCGAGCCCGAGTTGCGCGGCGCTCAACCTCGTCGCCGAACCGTTCTCGGGCAACGTCACCGTGCCCGGGTCGGGGACGGCGACGCTGCCCATCCACATCCACATGGCCGCGACCGCGCCGGACGCGTGTCAGGGTGCGGCGTTCCCACTTCGGCTCGCCGCGACCGGTGTCGTCGCGGATGGCCCGCCGCCCGCCCGCGGCGCGTCGTCCGCTGCGTCCTCGCCGCTGCCGTTCACTGGCTCGGCCGCCGCGATCTGGTTCGCGGCGATTGCGCTGGTCGCGATCGCGGTCGGCATCGTGCTCGTCGCGATCGTACGTCGCGCGAGCCGCCGCGCGATCACCGACTGAAGCTCATGAAGCGCAGTTGCGTTGCCATCGTCGTCGTGCTCGTGACCCTCCTGTTGGCGACGGCCGCGGATGCGGCCTGGCTCGCGCCCGGATCCGGGACCGGCCGCGCCAGCGCGCTGACCGTCACCATCGCGAACAACCGTGTCGCGACCGCGACCGGCGCGACCAGTGTGCACATCACGTGGACGGCGCCGTCGGCGCCGAGCGTGGCACCGACGCAGTACGTCGTACGGCGCAAGACGCCGACCACCGCAACGGTGTGCACCGTGACCGGCGCGATATTCGCATGCGACGACACCGGACTGAGCCCGACGACGACCTACACCTACACGATCGAAGCGCGCGTCGGTTCGGGGTGGACGAGCACGGAGAGCCCGACGTTCAGCGCGACGACCACCGCGCAGCCGACGTTCGTCGTCACGCCCGCGGCCGGGACGCGCACCGCGGGTGCCGCCTTCAACGTCACGATCCGCGCGACGACGAACGGGACGACGACCGACACTGCGTACACCGGCGCGCACGCGATCGCGTTCTCGGGCCCGGGCAACGGTCCGGACGGCAACCCACCGACGTACCCGGCGACGGTGACCTTCGCCGCCGGTCAGGGAACGGCAAGCATCACGTTGGTGCGCGCCGAGACCGTCACGCTCGTCGCGAGTGACGGCGTGCGCACCGGGAGCTCGAGTGTGACGGTACAGAGCGCAGCGCCGAGCAAGCTGCGGTTCGCGAGCGCGCCGTGCACCGGCGGACAGGTGATCGTCGGCAACGGTGGTTCCTTCACGTCGAACGTCACCGTCGTCGACGCCTACGGCAACCCGACCGACTCGACCGCCCTGTTGCTGCTCGTAAGCCTCAACGATGCCCCGGCCATCGGAACCTTCAGCCAAGCGTTCTTCCTGCTGTGGATCGGCAGCGACCAGGTCGGACCGTTCACCTACACGCTCCCGAACGGCAACCCGCCCGACGTCACGATCACGGCGAGCGCAGGTTCGCTGACGCCCGCGACCTGCGTGGTCAAGAACGCCTGAGCCTCGATGGGGGCGGCGAACCGGGCGCGATCATTCTTCGGCGGCGCGCGCCTGTTCGCGTAGGGCCTTGGAGAAGTCGGCCATGCCGCGGAGGTAGTCGTCACACGCGGCGTGCTTGCCGACCGCGAGCTGCTTGGCGTCGATGCCGCCCGGGAACTGCGGCGGCACGTAGTACTCGAAGCCGCTGTCCTCCAATGCGTCCGCGATGCCGGCCGCGCAGTCGGCCGCGGGCACCTTCTCGATGTCGATCAGCGCGGGTTCGTTGTCGGGCTGGTCCCATATCTCGGTTGCGATCGGGCCGGGGAGGATCAGCTTGATGTCGACACCGGTGCCCGCGAGATCGAGGCACATCGCTTCCGCCCAGCCGCACATCGCGAACTTCGCGGCGTTGTACGCGGACTCGTTCGCGATCGGGATGCGGCCACCCATGCTCGACACGAACACGATCGTTCCACGGCCGCGGTCGATCATCCGGGGGAGCACCGCGAGGCCCATGCGCGCGGGGGAGTGGAAGTCGACGTCCATCACGTACTCGACATCCGCAGGCGTGAGATCGGTGACGTGCGTCCGCTTCGGGATCGCGGCGTTGTTCACGAGCGCGTCGAGCCCGCCGAACGCGTCCCACGCCTCGATCGCGACCTGCTCCGCGCGGCGAGATCGCCGAGGTCGGCGGACCACATCTGCGAGTCGGGCGCGTGCTCGCGGCACCGGGCGAGCACCTCACGCAGGCGTTCCTCGCGGCGGGCGACGATGCCCACGGTCGCGCCGCGTGCGGCGAGGATCGGTGCCAGCGCGGCACCGATGCCCGACGACGCGCCGGTGACCAGGATCTTGGCGCCGGCGATCTTCATGCCTGTTTCTCCCCTGCGGCTCGTGCGCGCGACTCGTGCTCCGCCCACGAGAAGATGCCCTTCGACATCGTCGACGCTTCCTCGCCCGCGCGGAGCCCGAACACCTCCGCCCGCGCTTCGTGCACGCCCTTGTCGTCAGGCGCGGCTTGCGCGGCGAGCTCGGCGAGGTGGCCAGCGAGGCGCAGGTCACCCTCCGCCGCGAGCTCGCGCGCCCGGCCGGCCAGGCGGGCCGCGCCGCCGGCGAGGTGCGCGAGCTCCTCCGCGAGCGCAGTCGGTGTGGCGGGCTTGAGGTGCGACGGGTCGCCGTCGTACCAGCCGCCGTAGTACCGCCAGATGTTGCGTACGACGAACTCCGGTTCGTCGTAGATAGGGCGGAGGTAAGGGCGCGCCAGCAGCTGTTCGGGCGCGCGCACCGAATGCACGATGTCGTCGAGGCGCGCGCCCTCGTTCATCAGCGCGAGCGTCTGGTCCAGAACCGACTCCAGCAGTTCGGCACCTTCGGTGAGCGCCTGGCGCACGCGGTCGGCACCGACGATCGGGAGGCCGTGACCGGGGAGCAGCGCGTCGGCGTCGAGCGCGGCCATCGTGCGGAACGCCTGCGCCCAATCGCGTGCATAGCGCTGCACCTTCTGCGGGTTTCCGCAGTTCGGCGACGCCCAGATGAACAGATCACCGGTGAACAGCACCTTGCGATCCGGCGCCCACACCCACGTGCCGTCGTCGGTCTCGCCGCGCGCGTGGTAGAGCTCGAAGCGCTCGCCGCCGACGTCGAGCGCGAGGTCGTGGCGGTACGTCTCGTCCGGGTACCGGTACTCGACCGGCCAACGCAGTCCCGGCGCCTGGAACTGCCGCTGGTTGATGACCGCGTTGTAGCCGGCGGTGAGGATGTAGCGGTCGAAGCGGTCGGCGACGAGCTCGTGCGCGACGACGCGAGGGGCCGCCCAGCCGTTGGCGCGCGCCTCCTCCTCGTAGAGGTCGACGCCGAAGACGTGGTCGATGTGGCCGTGGGTGAAGATCGCGGTGTCGAGCCGGCTCGCGGACCAGCGGCGCATGGTCTCGTGGACCGACTTGGCCTGGAACACGCCGCTCGTGTCGACCACGACCAGGCCGTCGTCGGTGTCGATCGCCGCGGAATTCGCGAACGCGTCGACGAAGGCCAGCCCGGGCTGGATCTCGGCCAGCTGCCCGCTGGTCGAGAACGGGTGGTGCGATTCGATCGGCAGTTCGCCGGTGAACAGTCGATCCGCGGTGTCGAGCAGGTCCATCTCCGGAGCATGCCCGCGGCATGCGTTGCGAGAGAAATGGAAACGTGTTTCACTTTTGGATCGTGTCGACTGCCGAGCTCCCGGGGGCGCTGGCCCGTAGTCAAGCGGCGCGCCGGCGCCGGGTACTCGACGCGACGCTGGCCCTGGCCGCCGACGGCGGGTTCGACGCGGTGCAGATGCGGGATGTCGCAGCCGCGGCCGACGTCGCGCTCGGAACCGTCTACCGCTACTTCTCGTCGAAGGAGCGCCTGCTTCTCGAGGCGATGGCCGAGCAGCAGGCCGACCTCCGCTCCTATCTCCACTCGCATCCGCCGACCGAGCCGACGCCGGCCGCGCGGGTGCTCGCGGTGCTCGCCCGTTCGAACCGGACGCTGCGCCGGTACCCGGACGTGACCGCGGCGATGGTGCGGGCGTTCGGGTCCGCAGCGGTCGAGAACGCCGACATCGTGCGGCGCGTCACTGAGATCATGACCGACATCATCACCGGCGCGATCCAAGGTCCGGAGCGGCACCGCCCGACCGAGCGCGAGCTGCGCACCGCCCGAATCCTCATGCAGGTGTGGCTCTCGTCGCTCAACGGCTGGGTGTGTGGCGTCGACGCGCCCGAGCGCGTCGACGAGGACCTCGACGCCGCCGCGCAGCTCCTGCTCTCCTGATGTTCTCGCCCGCTCCGTCGACCGTGCGGCCTTCGGCCGGTGGGCCTCTGTCCGCTTCCCACCCGTAGTCTGCGGCGCCGATGTCTCGACACTTCAACTTCGCCGACCTCTTCGAGCTGGCGGCCGACACGGTGCCCGACCGCGTCGCGGTGATCGATCGCCGGAGGCGGGTCACGTACCGCGAGCTCGAAGCGCGCGCGAACCGGCTCGCGCACGCGCTGCAGCACGCGGGCGTCGCGCCTGGCGACCACGTCGGCATCTTCGCCACGAACTGCGTGGAGTGGGTCGAGTCGATGCTCGCGGTGTACAAGATCCGCGCTCGCGTCGTGAACGTGAACTTCCGGTACGTCGAAGAGGAGCTGCGGTACCTGTTCGACAACTCGGACATGGTCGCGATCGTCTACCAGCGCGAGTACGGGCCGTTGATCGCAGCCGCGCGTGACGCGCAACCGAAGTTGCAGCACTTCCTTCGCATCGAGTGGGAAGGCTCCGACGCCGACGACGCCGCGCTCGACCCGATCGAGTACGAGCCCGCGCTCGCCGCGCACTCGCCCGAGCGCGACTTCGGCGAGCGCTCCGACGACGACATCTACCTGCTCTACACCGGCGGCACCACCGGCATGCCCAAGGGCGTGATGTGGCGCCAGGAGGACGTGTACTTCGCACTCGCGGGCGGGATCGACGTGTTCACGCTCGAACGGACGCCGTACCCGGAGGCCGCGAGCGAGAAGATCGACGCCGTGCAACCGTCCGGCCTGGTGATGATGCCCGTCCCGCCGCTGATGCACGGCGCGGGCCAGATGGGCACACTGCGTTCGATCTTCGAAGGCGGCACCGCGGTCATCACCGACCGCTTCGACGCCGAAGAGGTGTGGCGCACCGTCGCGCGCGAGCGGGTGAACTCGCTCTCCGTCACCGGCGACGCCATGGCGCGCCCGCTCGCGGACGCACTCGAGACGCTGGGCCGTGACCTCGACCTGTCGTGCGTCGTGTCGTTCAGCAGCACCGCCGCGATCTTCTCGCAGACGGTGAAGGAGCAGCTGCAGCGGCTGTTGCCCGACTACGTCGTGATGACCGACGCCATCGGTTCCACCGAAGGCGGCATGAACGGCATCCGGGTCGTCACCAAGGGTGACGTCGCCAAGGAGGGCATCACGTCGGTGCAGGCGTCAGCCGACAGCGTGGTGCTGGACGACGAGTTCCAGCCGATCGAACCGGGTTCCGGCAAGGTCGGGCGCGTCGCACGCGGCGGCAACATCCCGATCGGCTACTACAACGATCCGGTCAAGACTGCCGAGGTGTTCGTCACCGACACGAATGGCAAGCGCTGGTCGATCCCCGGCGACTTCGCGACCGTCGAGGCCGACGGTCGCATCACGCTGCTCGGACGCGGCTCCGCGTCGATCAATTCAGGCGGCGAGAAGGTGTATCCCGAAGAGGTCGAAGGCGCGCTCAAATCGCACCCGGACGTGTTCGACGTGCTCGTCGTCGGCGTGACCGACGAACGCTGGGGTGAGCGGGTGACCGCGCTGTTGCAGCCGCGTCCAGGTCGCACACCCACGCTCGCCGAGCTGCAGGAGCACTGCCGCGGGGTCATCGCGGGCTACAAGGTGCCGCGCGCGCTCTTCCTCGTCGACGAGGTGCCACGCCTGCCCAACGGCAAGCCCGACTACCGCGCCGCGAAATCACGCGCCGGCGATCTCGCCGCCGCGGGGTAGGGTCCTCGCGAGATCAACCCATGGGGAGCTCGGGGGAACCGGGCTGAGAGGGTGGCTGCCATTCCCGCCACCGACCCCTCGAACCTGCTCCGGGTAATGCCGGCGGAGGGAGGGACACGCATGTGCGGCGCGCTCGTGCTCACCGGTGGCGATCCGGTCGATGCCGCTTTGGGCGCCGACCTGCCTGCGGTCGACCTCGTCATCGCCGCCGATTCGGGTCTGCACCTGGCCGCGGGGCTCGGCCTGCACGTCGACCGCATCGTCGGCGACCTCGACTCCGCCGACCCGGATCTGGTCGAGGCCGCGGTCGCGGCCGGCGCGGTGGTCGAACGGCACCCGGCCGAGAAGGACGCGACCGATCTCGAGCTCGCGCTCGACACCGCGGTGCGGGCCGGCGCCCGGCGGATCGTCGTCGTGGGTGGCGGCGGGGGGCGCGTCGACCACGTGCTCGCCAACCTGCTCCTGCTCGCGTCACCCGCGTGGGCCGATGTCGAGATCGAGGCCCGCTTCGAGGCGCGCGTGTACGTCGTGCACGGCGGGCGCGGGCCGCGCGAGATCACGGGCGCGGTGGGCACCATCGTCACGCTGCTGCCGGTCGGCGGTGCCGCGCGCGGCGTCGTCACCGACGGCCTGCAATACCCGCTCGTGCGGGAGAGCCTGGGACCCGGCACGTCGCGAGGTGTCAGCAACGTGCTCACCGGCACCGTTGCGAGGGTCGCGCTCGACACCGGCACGCTGCTCGTCGTGCAGCCGGACGCGGGAAGGGGAGGGTTCGCATGATCGTCGACATCGAAGTGGTGCCGCGGCCGCTCGGCACGAGCGGAAACCGGTACGCGCACGTCGAAGCCGCGATCGCGGTCGCGCAGAGCTCGGGGTTGCACTACGAGGTGAACGCGCTCGGTACCACGATCGAGGGTCCATCCGATGAGGTGTGGTCGCTCATCCGCCGCATGCACGAGTCCTGCCTGGAGTCGGGCGCAGAGCTCGTCATCACTGTGCTGAAGATCGCGCAACACGCCGACGCGGCGACGGAGCCGACGATGGACGGCCTCACCGGGAAGTTCCGCACGTGAACAGCGTCGGGAACATCATCGGGCGCCGGGTCCGGAGCGCGGTGCCACCGGTGGTGTTCTTCGTGCTCGTGCTGGTCGGTTGGGAGGTGTACGTGCGGGCGCGCGGCGTGGCCGACTACGTGCTGCCGCCGCCGACCAAGATCTGGAGCGCGCTCGTCGACATGGCGCCGCACCTGGGCCCCGACATCCGGGCGACGCTCATCGAGGCGACTGCGGGCCTCATCGTGGCGGCCGTCGCCGGCGCCGGGTTCGCGGTCCTGATCGCGGTGTGGCCGTTCGCGCGGCGCGCCGTCTACCCGCTCCTCGTCGTGTCGCAGACCATTCCCGCGATCGTGCTCGCGCCGATCTTCGTGGTGTGGCTCGGCTTCGGGCTGCTGCCCAAGGTCGTGGTGGTCGCGCTCATCGGGTTCTTCCCGATCGTCGTGAGCAGCGTCGACGGGCTCGTCAACGCGGATCCCGAACGGATCGACCTCGTGCGCAGCTTCGGCGGCGGCCGGATGCAGCGCTTGCGCCTGGTGCAGGTCCCGTCGGCGCTCCCCGCGTTCTTCGCGGGCATGAAGATCGCGGCCACGTACGCGGTCGTCGGTGCGGTGATCGGGGAGTGGATGGGCACGTCGCAAGGCCTCGGTCTGGTGATGACGCGCGCGTCGCGCGCCTACCGGCTCGATCGCGTGCTCGCGGCGGTCGTGATCGTCGCACTCGTCTCACTCGTTCTCTTCGCGGTCGTGAGCGCGCTGGCGCGGGTCGCGACGCCGTGGACCGCCTCGCGCGCAACTCCTTCCGGAACGGGGAGCTCATGAAGTCGGTGACTCGTCCGGCAGCGCTCCTCGCCGCGATCTTCGTCGCGGCGGCGCTGCTCGCGGCCGCGTGCGGCGGCGACGACGACGCGGGGGCATCCGGCTCCGGCGCCCAGTCGGAGACGCTCGTGCTCAACTGGACACCGAACGCGCACCACCTCGGGGTGTACGCGGCCCAGCAGATGGGTTGGTACCGCGACGCCGGCATCGACCTGAAGATCGTGGAGCCCACTGACGCCGGCGCGGAGCAAGCGGTCGGTCAAGGCAAGGCCGCGTTCGGCATCAGCATGGCCGAAGCAGTGCTGCCGGCGCGCGCGCAGAACATCCCCGTCGTGTCGATCGGCGCGATCCTGCCGGTCAACGATTCGTCGCTCATGTCGCTCGCGAGCGAGGGGATCACGGAGCCGAAAGATCTCGAGGGCAAGGTGTACGGCGGCTACAACGGCCCGCTCGAGACCGAGCTCATCAACCGGCTCGCGAAGTGCGGTGGGATCGATCCCGCGAGCGTCAAGCACGTCGAGGTCGGCAACGTCGACTACCTCGCGGGGCTGGAGGCGAACCGGTTCGACGTCGTTTGGATCTTCAGCGGGTGGGACGCGCTGCGCGCCTCCGACGTCGAGCACAAGGCGATTGACGAGATCCGCTTCTCGGATCACTTCGACTGCATCCCGAACTGGTACACGCCGCTGTTCATCACCAGCGAGAAGATGATCAAGGAACAGCCGGAGCTCGTGAAGAAGTTCATGGCGGTCACCGCGCGCGGCTACCAGCTTGCGATCGACGACCCGCACCGGGCCGCCGATCTGATGATGAAGGCCGTTCCCGAGATGGACGAGAAGCTGATCCGCGCGTCGGCCGACTACTACGCGCCGAAGTTCAGCGCGAACGGCGAGCCCTTCGGCACCCAGGACCAGGCGACGTGGCAGACGTTCGAGCAGTTCCTCGTCGACGCCAAGCTGCTCGACCACCCTGTGAATGTTGACGACGCCTACACGAACGAGTTCCTCCCGCAGTGACAGGTGGCGCGCCGGTCTCGCTCCAGGGGATCGGCCACACGTACGGCGGTCCGGTCGCGGTCGAGGCGATCGCTGCGCTCGATCTCGAGGTGACCGCGGGGGAGCTGGTCGCGCTGATCGGGCCGAGCGGCTGCGGCAAATCGACGCTGCTACGCATCATCGCCGGGTTGGTGGTGCCGACCCGAGGGACCGCATCGGTCGACGGCGTGCGCGCGAACGGGAACCCGGGACTGGTCGCGTACCAACCGCAGCACGACCTGCTGATGCCGTGGCGACGCGTGATGGCGAACGCGACGCTCGGCGCCGAGGTCGCGGGCGTCGAACGCGGCGCGGCGCGCGCCCAGGCAGCCGCAAGCTTCGAGCGGTTCGGCCTCTCTGGGTTCGAACGCGCGTGGCCCGCGGCGCTCTCGGGCGGCATGCGTCAGCGGGTTGCGCTCCTGCGCACGTTCCTCGTGCCTCGCTCCGTGCTCCTCCTCGACGAACCGCTGGGTGCCCTGGACGCGATCACGCGCCGTGCGATGCAGGAGTGGCTGCAAGAGGTGTGGACCGGTGACGGGCGCACCGTCGTGCTCGTCACCCACGATGTCGAGGAGGCGTTGCTCCTGGCCGACCGCGTCGTCGTCATGTCGGCGCGGCCCGGCCGCGTCGTGTCCGACACGCGGATCGACTTCGCGCGGCCGCGCCGGACGAAGCTGGTCACCGCCCCCGCGTTCGTCGCTGCGAAGGAGCAACTGCTCGACGCGCTCGCCACGTAGTCTCCCGTCCCGTGCCGCGTCTCCCGAACGCCGTGCTCGCCGGCGCTGACGAGCTTGCGCGCCGTGACAGGGTGCTGAAGCGCGCGTTGCGCGATTTCGGTCCGCCCGATCTCCGTCGCGGTCGTTCTCGCCGCACGCACTTCGCCGAGCTCTGCCGCATGATCTGCTACCAGCAACTCGCGGGGAGCGCGGCGCGTGCGATCCACGGACGGTTCGCCGCCCTTTTCCCCGACGACACACCCACGGTTCCCGGCGTGCTCGCGCTCCCAGTAGAGCAGCTGCGCGGCGTCGGCCTGTCGGGTGCCAAAGCCGCGTCGATCACCGATCTGGCCGAGAAGGTCGGTGCGGGACTCGTCGAGCTCGATCGCATCGCGCGCCTGCCCGACGCCGAAGTCGTCCGCGAGCTCACGCTGGTGCGCGGCATCGGCGAGTGGACCGCGCACATGTTCCTCATGTTCCAAGTCGGCCGGCTCGATGTGTGGCCGGTCGGCGACCTCGGCGTGCGCGCCGGCTTCGGCCGCCTGTACCGCATCGAGCCGCCGCCGACGCCCAAGGTGCTCGAAGAGCTCGGCGAGCCGTTCCGGCCTTACCGGTCGCTGGTCGCGGTGTGGTGCTGGCGCGCGGCCGACACCGTCGTGCCGGACTGACACTTGCGATCTGCGGCGTTCAACGCGCTGCTCGTCGCCCGGTCGCTGTCGTGGGTGGGCGACGGCATCGCGAACGTCGCGCTGGTCATCTACGTGCAGAGGGTCGAGGGCAGCGGGAGCGCGGTCGGGCTGCTGCTCCTCATGACGATGCTGCCGTCCTGTCTCGCGCCGTTCACCGGTGTCGTCGTCGATCGCTTCGATCGCCGGCTCGTGCTCGTCACTGCCGAAGCCGTGCAAGCGATCCTCGCGCTCGTCGTCGTCATCTGGCTCCCGGGCCTCGCGCCGCTGCTCGTGCTGATCTTCCTGAAGTCGGTCGCGGCGACAGTCGGCGACATCGCCGGGCGCAGCGCGATCCCGAGCGTCGTCACCGACGATGGACTCGTGGCCGCGAACGCGTGGTTCGGCGGCGCCCGCCAAGCTGCAGACGTGATCGGTCCGGTGCTCGGCGGTGTCCTCGTCGCGGTCGCATCGGTGCGCACCGCGCTCGGAGTGGACGTCGCGACCTTCGTGCTCGGGATCCCGCTGCTGTTGCGACTGCCCGCGCTGCTCCCCATCGCTGCCGAGAGGACCGGCAATTGGCTCGCGGATGCGCGCGCCGGCGTGCGCTACCTCGCCGGCAACCGCGTGGCGCGCGCCGTCGCGATCGGCTTCCTCATCCTCGGGTTGACGGGTGCGGACGACGTCGCCCTCCCATTTCTCGCGCGCGAGCTCGGCTCCGGTGAGGTCGGGATCGGTGTCCTCTACGCCGCCGTCGCCCTCGGTCTCGTCGCCGGCTTCGCGCTGCTCGCGCGCGGCCGCTTCCCGATGAGCGCCACGGCCGGCTTCGTCGGTGGTTGCGTGGTTGTCGGCATCGGGGAGTCGTTGACCGGCATCGCGGGCGCGATCGCGCTCGCGGTCGTCTTCCAGATGGTGCGGGGCGTCGGCACCGCGGCCATCGACGTGAACCTGCAGACCCTGCTGCAGCGCTCCGTCGCGCCCGAGATGCTCGGCCGTGTGTTCGCGAACGTCTACGGCGCGGTCGGCATCGCGGCCGCACTGTCGGTCGCGGTCGCGGGGCCGTTCCTCGACGCGACGTCGCCGGGCACGGTGCTCGTCGCGACCGGTCTGGCCGCGTTCGCCGCCGCGGCCACGACTGCGTTCCTGCTCAGGCGTCCGTGACGCCGTCGAACGCGGGCGGATAGATCACCCGCCCGCGCAGCGAAGGGTCGTAGTTGCGCAGGCGAAGCACCTGTGCGGCCTCCGGGGGTGCCCAGCTGGGCAGGTTGATCTCGATGCCGATGGCGCGGGCGAACTCGAACCCGAATCTCCCGTAGTACGTCGGACTGCCTTCGAGGATGACGAGCGGCTCGCCGAGGTCGTCGGCGCGCGTCGTGACTTCCCGGACGAGCGCCGACCCGATGCCGCGCCGTTGGAGATCCGGTGCCACCGCCAACGGCGAGAGCATCACGATCCGGCGGTCGCCTGTGTCACCACGCAGCGTCGCGCCGCTGATCATCACGTGGCCCGCGACACTCCCGTCAACGACGGCGACGAGCGCGAGGTCGGCGACGTAGTGCGGAGACGCGCGGATCGCTTCGACGAGCCGCGCCTCCGGCTCGGCGCCAAAGGCCGCGGCGACGACTTCCGCGATCGCCTCGTAGTCGTCGGGACGTTCGCTCCGGACCGTCGGAACCGGCGTCACGCGAGCGCGCCGGATCGCTTCAGGCGTGCGACGTCCTCGGCGGTGAAGCCCCATTCGACGAGCGCGGTGTCGGTGTCGGTGCCGGCCGCGACCGGCGCACGGCGGACCTCACTCGGGGTGCGATCGAAGCGCGGGGCCGGCGCCGGCTGCGGCGCGCCGTCGACGTCGATGAAGGTCTCGCGCGCGACGTTGTGCGGGTGCGCGCGTGCTTCGCTCATGCGCAGGATCGGTGCGAAGCAGACCTCGCTCCCCGTGAAGAACGTCACCCACTCGTCTCGCGTCTTGCCGCGGAAGATCGCGGCGAAGCGCTCCTTCAGTGCGGGCCACTGCGTGCGATCCATCTGCGCGGCGGGGTCCAGATCGTCGAGCCCGAGGATGCCGAGCAGGTTGACGTAGAACTTCGGCTCGTAGGACGCGATCGAGACGTACTCGCCGTCGGAAGTCTCGTACACGTTGTAGAAGTGGGCACCGCCGTCGAGGATGTTCGTGCCGCGGTCGCCCCAGCCGTGCATCGCATCGATGCCGAAGAAGATGCTCATCAGCTGCGCGCTGCCGTCGACCATCGCCGCGTCGACGTTCTGACCTCGGCCGGACGTCGCCCGTTCCACGAGCGCGGCGAGGATGCCCATCACGACGAGCTCGCCACCCCCGCCGAAGTCGGCGAGCAGGTTGATCGGCGGGACGGGCGCGCCACCTTCGGCGCCGATGTGCCACAGCACGCCCGCGAGCGACAGGTAGTTGATGTCGTGGCCGACGTCGCCCGCGAGGGGACCGTCCTGGCCCCACCCGGTCATGCGGGCATAAACGAGGCGGTCGTTCCGGGCGCGGCAGGTGTCGGGGCCGACGCCGAGCCGTTCGGCAACGCCGGGGCGGAACCCTTCGAGCAACACGTCGGCGCGCTCGCACAGGTCGAGAACGATCGCGGCCGCGTCGGGATGCTTGAGGTCGATGCCGGCGCTGCGGCGGCCGCGGTCGATCACCGAGAACGGTGAGACGAACCCGGCGACGTTCGATCGCGGAGCGACGTCGCTCGCGCGGTCGAGGCGCAGCACGTCGGCGCCCATGTCGGCGAGGAGCATGCCCGCGAACTGCACCGGACCGATGTTCGGCAGCTCGATGACGCGGATGCCGGCGAGCGGTCCGGGCACTTACGCGTCCAGGCTCAGCACGCGCGCCGCATTCTCGTGCAAGAATTTCGGCCACACGTGATCGCGGAAAGGAACTTGCGGCAGCTCGGAGAAGATGCGGTCGAGCGACAGACCCATCGGGAAGTACCCCGCATAGATGATCTTGTCGGCGCCGCGCGTGTTCGCGAAATGGATGATGTCCTTGTTGTAGTGCTTGGGCGCGAACGCACTGGTCGAGTAGTAGAGGTTCGGCCACTTCAGCAGCAGCTTCGCCATCAGCTCCGTCCACGGCTCGCCGCCGTGGCGCGTGATGATCTTCAGGTCAGGGAAGAACCAGCACACCTCGTCGAGCAGGCCGACGTACTGCGGCTCGAAGCGGATGCGGGGCCCGGGCACGCCCGCGTACACGAAGATCGGGATGTCGTGCTCCACGCACTTCGCGTAGACGGGATACATCTTCTTGTCGTTGAGCGGCACTTGGGGGATAAGGCCGGTGCCCCAGCACTGGGCGGCTTTGGCGCCGTGCTCCCGCACTGCGGCGTCGAGCGCCCGGACCGCGTCCATGCCCTGGTTGGGATCGACCTGGTAGGTGGGGAAGAAGCGGTCGGGGTACTCGCGGCGCGCGCGCCCGAGATGCCGTCGGGGCCGATACCGGTGGGAGCCTTGACGATGCCGAAATGGTCCATCATCGACACGAGCATCCCGAGCGGGTCGTCGACGTGCTCGTAGTGGGGTACGCCCTTGAACATGTACTCCGCGGGGAACTCCATGTCCTGGGTCTCCGCGTCCATCGCCTGCTTGCGGATGAAGTCGTAGACCTTGCGCTGTTCCTGGCGCGAAGTGGGCGCGCCGAGCATCGTGTCGATCACGCCCTGTTCCCGCGCCGCGTCGAAGGCCGGGTTGCCGGACGTTTCGAACGTGCTCATGAGGCGGGAAGGCGGAACACGCGCTGCGCGTTCTCGCGCAGGAACTTGGACCAGACGTGGTCGCGAAACGGGACGCGCGGCATCTCCTCGAAGATGCGCTCGTACGTGAGACCGGCCGGGAAGTACCCGGACCAGATCACCTTGTCGGCGCCGCGTGTGTTCGCGAAGTGGACGATGTCCTT
This sequence comes from uncultured Actinomycetes bacterium, assembly GCA_963740835.1. Classification (GTDB taxonomy): domain Bacteria; phylum Actinomycetota; class Acidimicrobiia; order IMCC26256; family PALSA-610; genus CAVUFH01. The sequence goes on from CAVUFH010000002.1 coordinate 342,627, forward strand.
CGGGTAGTACTTCGGTGCGAACGCGGTGGTCGAGTAGTAGAGGTTCGGCCACTTGAGCAGCAGCTTGGCCGCGAGCGCGGTCCACGGCTCACACCCGTGGCGCGTCACGAACTTGAGCTCGGGGAAGAACCAGCAGACCTCGTCGATGTACGCGACGTCCTGCGGCTCGTAGCGCAACCGAGGTCCGGGGACACCCGCGGTCGAGCAGAACGCGACATCGAGCTCGATGCACTTCATGTAGATCGGATAGAACTTCTTGTCGTTCAGCGCGACCTGCGGGGAGAGCCCGGCGGGGAACGCGCCGACCGCCCGCAGGTCGAACTCCGCCGCGTAGCTCTCCATCTTCCGCAGCGTCTCCATCCCATCATTGGGGTCGACGGAGATGCTCGGGAAGAACAGGTCGGGGAATTCGCGCACCGCGCGCCGACCAGTGTCGTCCTCGACTGTGACGACCGCTTGCGTGACGCCGTTCTGGGCGAGGATCGCGCGCAACATCGTGACCGGGTCCTCGATGTCGGCCGCGTCCCACTTGGGGACGTCCTTGAACATGTATCCCGCAGGGAACTCGAGGCCGCCCTCCCCGGCACCTTCACGAGTCGCCGCGTCGTGCGAGCCCTTGCGGATGAACTCGTAGAACTCGTACATCTCCTCGCGCGACTTCGGGAAGCCCACCGCGGTGTCCACTGCACCGCCCGCCTTCGCGTCGGTGTACGCGGTCAATGCTGTATACCGAAGAGTCGCAGTGCGTTCTCGCGCAGGAATTTGGGCCAGACGTGATCGCGGAACGGGACGTCCGGCATCTCTTTGAAGATGCGCTCGAGCGACAGGCCCATCGGGTAGTACCCCGCGTACATGATCTTGTCGGCGCCGCGCGTGTTGGCGAACTGCACGACGTCTTCGGGGTAGTACTTCGGCGCGAACGCGCTGGTGGAGTAGTAGAGGTTCGGCCACTTCAACAGCAGCTTCACCGCGAGCGCGGTCCACGGTTCGCAGCCGTGCCGGGTCACGAACTTCAGCTCCGGGAAGTACCAGCACACCTCGTCGATCAGCGCGACGTCTTGGCACGCCATCGGCACCCGCGGCCCGGGTACACCCGCGTTCACGAAGATCGGGATGTCGAGCTCGATGCACTTGGCATAGAGCGGGTACAGCCTCTTGTCGTTGATGGGAACCTGCGGGGTGAGCCCGGCGGGGAAGACCTGTACTGACTTCACGCCGAGTTCCGCGACCGCCTGCTCCACCTCCCGGATCGCGTCCATGCCCCGGTTGGGGTCGACGTCCCAGCTCGCGATGAAGCGGTCGGGGTGCTCCTGCACCACGCGGCGCGCTTCGAGGTTGGTCGCGACGTTGAGCATCCCGACACTGACGCCGTACAGGTCCATTTCGCTCACGAGCGCGGCGACCGGATCGTCCAGGTCCTGAAATTCGGGAACGTGCTTGAACATGTACTGGGCCGGAAAGGTGAAGTCCTCTTTGCTCTCGCGGTCCCGCAACGAGGCCAGGTAGCGCTGGTACTTCTCGGCTTGCTCGGCAGTCGGTGCCGGGACCCCGATCAGGAGGTCGACGACGCCGCCGGCAGCGGCCTCGGCGTAGGCGCTCACATTGCTCCTCTGGTCTTTGGAGGTTTCGACAGGCGGGCCGCACGGTATCGCCGTTCCTGACGGAGTGTCAGCCGAGTCATCCGTTGGATGACGCGGCTCCGTAGAGCAGACGGCCGAGCCGATGAACGGATGAAAACGGCGTTTGCCGTACCTCGATGTGGTGCGATGTCAGCCCGAGCGGCGCTGACCAGACGCGGCGCGCGATCAAATCGACCGGCTCTCCGGTCGCCGGAGCGCACCGCGTGAACCTCAAGACTGCGGCCCGCCAGCTCGGCGTGCACTACCAGACCGCGTACCGGTGGGTGCGCAGCGGGCAACTGGTCGCGGTGAAGGTCGGCGCGGGCTACGAGATCTCCGACGCCGCGCTGTCGCGCTTCCAGGCGCAGCGCGCCGCGATGGAGCGTGTGCCCGAGTACACCGAGCGCACCGAAGCCGACCCGAGCGATGCGGTCACTGACGTCCTACTCCAACTGGAGGAGATGGTTGCATGCACGACCGTCGACGCCACCGCCGTGTACCAGCGCGCCGCGCAGGCGCTCGCGTCGGTCATCGGCGACGCGGTCACCGTGAGCCTGCGCGAGGCCGATGGCTCGTTGCGGCTGGCGGCGTTCGATCACAGCGACCCGGAGCGCGCGGTCGCGATGGGTGCGATGCTCCGCTTCGGCAATCCCGATGAACCGCTCTATTCGCGCCGTGCGGCCGAAACCGGCGAGGCGGTGTTCGTGCCGCAGGTGCCGCAGCGCGAAGTGCGCACGCAGGTCCGGCCCGAGTTCCACCAAGCGTTGACAACGGCCGGCTTCTACAGCGCGGTGAGTGCGCCGATCGTGGGCACCGGCGTCGTCCGCGGTTCGGTGCTCGCGTCGCGCGACACGCCCGGGCGCCCGTACACCATCGAGGATCGCGACTTCGTCGTCGCGGTGGCGTTGCGCATCGGCGCCGCGGTCGCGCAGGCGGAACGCGGGCACGCGGCGTGGTCGCTGCGGGCCCGGCTCGCGAACGATCTCGCCGCGTGGATCGGGCACGGTGATTTCGATCGAGCGCGCGAGTGGCTGATGGACGAGGTTCCCGACGGTGAGCCGGTTGCCGTCATCAATCTCGACATGAGCGTCGACGCGGCCACGACTGCGTTCGCCGATCAGTTCGGGACGACAGCGAGCGACCTCAAGGAACAATCGATGCGCGACGTCGTCGAGGAGTCCGGGGCGGTCGAGGATACGTTCGACCGGCTGCGCGAAGGTGAGTTCGACTATTGCACCAACGTCGTGCGGCCCATCGGTCGGGCTCGCACTCCAGTGGTCCTCCACGGCGCCATCGTCCGCCTCGAGGACGCCACGCCGTGCTGCGTGCTCTACGTCGCGCACGCCGTCCCCGACGTCGCGCCCGCCTGAGCGCCGCGTTCCGAACGAGTACCTTTCCGCCCGGTGACGGACTGGGGCCACGCGACCGAGCTGCGCGACGTGCGCGGCGAGGTCGCGATCGTGGGCATCGGTGAGACGGCGTACACGAAGGCATCCGGCCGTACTGCGCGCGAGATCGGAGCGGAAGCGGTCGAGCGCGCTCTCACAGACGCCGGGCTGCGCCCCGAGGACATCGACGGGATCACGTGGTCCGGCGCGTTCCCGGACTTCGATGTCGCTGCGTACCACGAGCACTTCGGGACGTCGCACGAGATGTGGACCTCTGCGTGGGGTGGCGGCATGGCGTGGGCCGCAACCGCGCCCTACCTCGCGGCCGGCGCGATCGCCGAAGGGCGGGCCCGTAACGTCGTCAACGTGTTTCCGGTCGCGTGGGCGACCCAGCGCGCGTCAATGACCGGGGGCCCGGGTGAGGTGCACGCGACGCAGTCGCTCAAGCAGAACCTCGAAGTGCCGTTCGGCTGGTTCCCGCAGCCCGTCTACTTCGCCACCATCATGCGCCGGCACATGATCGAGTTCGGCACGACGGCGGAGCAGTTCGGGGCGGTCGCGGTTGCGTGCCGCCGCCATGCGAACCTCAATCCCGACGCCGTGATGCACGGCCGGCCGATGACGATCACCGACTACCTCGCGTCGCCGTTCCTCGCGGACCCGTTGCGACTCTTCGACTCGTGCCTGATCTCCGACGGCGGGGCCGCGTTCGTCACGACCTCGGTGGAGCGGGCGCGCGACCTTCCTCAGCCGCCCGCGGTGGTCGCCGGGGTCGGGGAGGGGTTCAGCGCGAGCGGCACGCACTGGGCGGAACAGCGCGAGTTCACGAGCACGCCGCAAGTCTTCTCAGCCCCGGGCGCATTCACGATGGCCGGCATCGCACCCGACGATGTCAGCGTGCTCACGGTCTACGACCCGTTCACGGTCGTGAGCCTCATGCAGATCGAGGACATGGGTTTCTGCCCGAAAGGTGAAGCGGGTGCGTTTGTCGAAGGCACGACCTTGCACCACGACGGCGGCCGCTTGCCGTTCAACCCGCACGGGGGCCTGCTCTCGCACGCGTACGTGCTCGGCATCGCGCACGTCGTCGAGTGCGTGAAGCAGTTGCGCGGCACCGCGGCCGCGCAAGTGCCCGACTGCGACGTCGCGGTGTACGGCGGCTACACGGGACACATGGCGAGCACGCTCGTGCTGACCAAGGACGCGTGACGTGGCGATCAAACGCGAGGACTTCCCGCTCCCCGACACCGAAGATCCGCTGACCGCGCCGTTCTTTGCCGGTGCCGCGCGCGGCGAGCTCGTCGTGACGCGTTGCGATGAATGCGGTCGGTACGTGTGGTACCCGGCGGAGACGTGTCCCGAGTGCAAGAGCGGTGCGATCTCGTGGACCGCGGTGTCGGGCCGGGGAACCTTGTTCGCGTGGGCGGTCGTTTCACGCGCGTTCCTACCGGCATTCGCGGAGCAAGTGCCGTTCGTCACCGCGCTGGTTGCGCTCGAAGAGGATCCGGACGTGCGCATCGCGACGTACATCGTCGATGCCGATCCCGACACGCTGCGCGCCGACATGCCCGTCACCGCCGACTTCCGGCCGCTGACGTTCCCGACCGTTCCCGACCGGGCGGTGGTCGTCCCGATGTTCCGTCCCGCACCGGCCGCGTGATCTATCCCGGCCTGCGCGTCGTCGACCTGACGAGCAGCATCGCCGGCGCCTACTGCGCCAAGTTGCTCACCGATCTCGGCGCGGACGTGGTGTTCGCGGCACCGGTCACCGACCCGCTGTTCGTCTATCTGCGCACGTCGCAGCACCATCTCGGCGATCCCGCGCCCTGGGTCGCGGCGGCCGACATCGTGATCGTCGGCGAAGCGGAGCCCGTGGCGGCCGGTGATCGCGCACCGCTCGTCACCGTTTCCATCACACCGGTGGGCCACGGTGGTCCGGACGACGGTCTGGAGCTGACCGAGCCGGTGCTGCAAGCGCGCAGTGGCAGCCTCTCGAACCACGGTCACATGGGGCGGCCACCGTTGACGGTCGGCGGCAATCTCGGCGAGTACGTCACCGGCGCGTTCGCGGCGCTGGGTGCGGCTTCCGCGTGGTGGCGGGCGTGGCGCACCGCAGTGCCCGAGACCGTCGACGTCTCGATGCTCGAGGCGATGCAGATGACGTTCGTGACGACACCCACCGTGATGGCCCGTTTCCCCGGCGGTCGGATGGTGACGGCGCGCTGGGTGATGATCCCCGGCAACGAGCCGACCGCCGACGGCCGGTACGTCGGCATCACGACCGTGACCGCGGCGCAGTGGTTGACGCTGTGCGGGCTCGTCGGACGCGAAGACCTCACGAGCGACGATGAGCTCACGACGATGATGGGCCGGGGTCGGCGCGCAGCGGAGGTCAACGGCATCGTCCAGGGTTGGACGCGCGCCCACGACGCCGACGAGATCGTTGCCGCCTGCGTCGCGGCGCGAGTGCCCGCGACCATCGTGGGCAACGGCGCCGAGCTCCCGCGCTTCGAGCAGCTGGCGGCGCGTGACGTGTTCGTCCGACAACCAGGCGAATCGTGGATCCGGCCTCGCGCGCCGTTTCGCTTCCACGGCGTTGCCGATCGCCCGCTCGCTGCCCCGGCGCCGGCCTCGGCGCCCTGGCCGGCGCGCGCCCGACGCGCTCCGAGCGCGAATCCGCCGGGCGAACGGCCACTTGCGGGCGTGAAGGTGCTCGACTTCACCGCGTTCTGGGCCGGCCCGTTCGCGACCGCGTGGCTGGCAGCACTCGGTGCCGATGTCATCAAGGTCGAAGCCGTGCAACGGCCGGACGGCATTCGATTCAGTGCCGCGGTGCGGCCGCACCGCGACCCGTTCTTCTACGAGAAGTCCGGGCTGTTCCATGCGTCGAACCTGGGCAAGCGCGGGATCACCCTCGATCTCGGCCATCCCGACGGACTCGCGCTCGCGAAGCGCTTGGTCGAACGCAGCGACGTGCTCGTCGAGAATTTCACGCCGCGCGTCCTCGAGCGGTTCGGGCTCGACTACGACACCGTGCGTGCCTTGCGCCCCGACATCGTCATGCTGCGCATCCCCGCGTTCGGCCTCACGGGTCCGTGGCGGGACCGGCCGGGATTCGCCCAGACGATGGAGCAGCTCACGGGGATGGCCTGGGTGACCGGCTACAGCGGCGGGCCGCCGATCATCCCGGGGGGGCTGGTCGACCCGATGGTCGGAACCCACGCTGCGCTTGCGCTCGTCGCCGCGCTCGAGCACCGCGATCGCACCGGCGAGGGTCAGTTGCTCGAAGTCCCGCTCGTGGAAGTCGCAACCGCGGTGACCGCGGAGCAGGTCATCCGCTACTCGATCGACGGCACGCTGCTCGACCGCCGAGGCGAGGGTGGTGTCTACCAGTGCGCCGGCGACGACCGCTGGGTCGCGGTCGACCTCGAGCGCGATCCGCTCGTCCCCGAAGCGCGTGCCGCGTGGTGCGAAACGCGTGACGCCGAAGCCGCCGCCGCGCAGCTGCGCGCCCTCGGCATCTCCGCGGCTGCGGTGGTGCCCGCGTTCGCGACGCTCGACGACACGCAGATGCGCGCCCGTGGTTTCTTCGAGACGATCGAACACGAGCACGTCGGCGTGCAGGAGTACCCGACCTGGCCGATGCGGCTCGCCGCCGGTCCGCACACCTGGTGGACCGGTCCCGCGCCCACACTGGGGCAGCACACCGAAGCGGTCCTGCGCGACGAGCTGGGTTGTACTGATGCCGAGCTCGCGCGCCTGCGCGACCAGCACGTGATCGGAACCGCGCCCTACATGCCGTCCTAGGGTGTCCAGAATGTTGCAGCCGCACGAGCCGGAGCTCGAAGAGCTCGAGGACGCGCTCGTCGACGGCGATGTGCCGTATCAGCGGGGCACCGCGCAGGCCGCGCTCCGGCATCGCAACTTCCTCATCATCTACCTCGGTACGTTCGCGTCGAACATCGGTACGTGGATGCAGAACGTCGTGCTGGGCGCGTACGCACTGAAGCTGACGGGCTCGCCCACGTTCGTGGGCATCATCTTCTTCGCCCAGCTCGGGCCGTTGTTGTTCCTGTCGACCACCGGCGGGCTGCTGGCAGACGTCCTCGACCGGCGGCGGCTGCTGGTCATCGTGCAGTTCGCCCAGATGGTGCTGTCCTTCGGGCTCGCGGCGCTCGTGCTCATCGACGAGCCGCCGAAGGTCGCGTTGGTGGGTCTCGTGTTCGCCATCGGCGTCGCGAACGCACTCGGCGCCCCGGGCCTCAGCGCAATCCTGCCGACCCTCGTCCCGCGCGAGGATCTGCAGGGTGCGATCGCGCTGCAGTCGGTGCAGATGAACCTGTCGCGTGTCATCGGGCCCGCGATCGGCGGCATCCTCTACGCCACCTTCGATGCCGCACCAGTGTTCGCGATCAACGCCCTGACCTACGCGTTCGCGATCATCGGCTTGCTCTGGGCGACCTATCCGCGTTGGGTCGACGCGCACGTCGAGGAGCGCGGGCTGCAACGACTGCTCTCGGGCGTGCGCATCGTGCGCCGGGACCCGCTGCTGACCCAAGTGATCGTCACGCTGTTCACATTCTCGTTCTTCTCGCTTGCATTCGTCGGGCTGATGCCGGTCATCGCGGACCTGAACCTCGGGATGGATCCCAAGAGCACGGCGTACGGCGTGCTGTACGCGTGCTTCGGACTCGGAGCGGCGCTGGGCGCGATCACGGTGGGCACCGTGTTCGCGCACCGGTCGAAGGCGAAGCTCCTGCTGCCCGGCTTCGTCGCGTTCGCGATCGTGCTGAGCGTGTTCGCTCTCCTCCACGCGGCGCCGGCCGCGTACCCGGTGAGCGCGGTCCTCGGCTACGTCTACTTCGTCGTCATCACGTCGCTGTCGACCGTGTTGCAGGAAGATCTCGAGGAGAGCACGCGGGGCCGGGTGATGGCGCTCTGGATCATGGGCTTCGGCGGAACCGTCCCGCTCGGGGTGCTGGTAGCGGGGTGGGTCGAGAACCTGACGTCGATCACGGTGGTGCTGCTCGCCGGCTCGGCCTGGGCGCTCGTGCTCGCGGCGTGGTCACGCGCGAGCATCCTGCGCGGGAAGGGAGTCATCGATGCCTGAACGTGAAGCCAACGCCTACCACGAACTGCGCGTGCGCACGTCCGACCTCATCCGGGAAGCAGATCCCGCCGCGCTGGAAGCAATCGCGCCGGCCACACCCGAGTGGCGCGTCCGCGATCTCCTCGCGCACCTCGTCGGCATCACCGCGGACGCCGCCAACGGCCGGCTCGACGGAGTTGCCACTGACCCGTGGACCGCGGCGCAGGTCGACGCGCGCCGCGCCACGTCGATCGCCGACATGCTTGCAGAGTGGGACGAGTACGGCGCGCAGTTCGAGGGTGCGCTCACCGCGCTTCCGAGCACCGTCGGCGGACAAGCCGTCTTCGACGCGGTCACACACGAAGCCGACATGCGCCACACGCTCGCACAACCGGGCGAACGCACCTGCGACGGAGTCGCGATCTCGTTCGAGTTCTGCTGCTTCGGGCGTACCGCGGGTGGCCTCCCCGCGCTGCGCGTCGTCACCGAGTGCGGCGAGGCGATCGCGGGTACCGGCGAACCCATCGCGACACTCGAGACGTCGCAGTTCGAGTTCATCCGCGCGTCGTCCGGAAGGCGGACCGCCTCGGAGATCGCCGGGTACGACTGGCAAGGACAGGTCGCTCCCGAGGTCCTGCTCGTTGCACCGTTCTTCAGGATGCGTTCGGTTCCACTCGACGAGTGAGGGCGCGCCGCCGCTCAGTGAACTCCGAGGAGATTGACGCCCGACGTTCCGCCGCGATACTTGACATGACGCCCTCCGCGCAGGCACCGTGCAGAGGCGCGACAATCGTCCCGGCCGCGCCTCTGGCTCGAGCGAACACGCGGGGGATATCGCTCGTGGACATCTCCATGCGCAAGACGCGTCGTCTCCGGCGGGTGAAGCGGGAGCGCGCGGGCGCAACCGGATTGATCGTCCACGGTCGTTACAACCCGTTTCCGGGCTGGGCGTCCGCTTTCGGGTGGAACGCGATCACGGTCCGAGTCGACGGCATCGCACTCGGTCGCCTCTACCAGATCCTTCCGGGGCCGGCGTGGTACCCGCTTCAAGCCGGTGTGCACCACGTCGAGTTCCTCGGTGCGAACGGTCCATTGCACTCGGAGTGGATCAAGCTCGCGCCGGGGGAAGCGGTGATGATCGCGTTCAAGCCTCGCGAACGCATCCCCTTCCGCCGCAGGGTGACACCCGACCAGTGGTCGATCCGCCAGCTCTGGTGATCAGGGTCACCGCCGTCGCCGGTTACGCGCGTTCGTCGGCGAAGCCGCGCAACGTGCCGACGACGTTGCGGCCGAGCACGTCGAGCGCGTAGCCGCCTTCCTGTACGAACACCGTCGGTGCGGCGACGCCCGCGATCGCGGCGCCGATGCGGGGGTAGTCGTCGGCGACCAGCTGAAAGCTGTCGGGGTCTTCGGCCGCAGTATCGACGCCGAGCGACACGACGAGGCCATCGGGTGAGAACTTCGTGATCACTTCGATCGCGTGGTCGAGCGCGGCGCGGTAGGCGTTCCACGCGGTTCCCGGCGGCAGCGGGTAGTTGCGGTTGTAGCCCTCACCCGCGCCCCAGCCCTTTTCGGACGCGTTCCCGAGAAAGTAGGGGTAGTCGTCCACCGGGTCGGCATGTAGCGACACGAACAAGACGTCGTCGCGGTCGTAGAACAGCTGTTGCGTGCCGTTGCCGTGGTGGAAGTCGACATCGAGGATCGCGACCCGCGCGCCCCGGTCGACCCACGCCTGCGCCGCGATCGCGGCGTTGTTCAGGTAGCAGTAGCCGGCGAACGAATCGGCCGCCGCGTGGTGCCCCGGCGGCCGGCACAACGCGTAGGCCGCGGCTTCGCCCTCCTCCGCGACCAGGCGCAACGTGCTGAGCGCGACGTCGACCGCTGCGGTCGCAGCTTCCCAGGTTCCGTCGAGGATCGGGTCCGAGTCGTGCGAGAACCAACCGAGTTCGGCGATCACGTGCGGCGTGTCCTCGTGCGGCTGGTCGCGGATCGGACGCGCGTACGGCACCGCTTCCGCCGAACGCGGACTCCCGGTCGCCGCGCACCAGCGCGAGTGCGCGGTCTCGAGGAACTCGACGTATTCGGTGGTGTGCACCCGGAGCACCGGTTCGGGACCGAACTCGTCCGGTTCGCGGATCTCGCCGAGACCGGTATCGGCGATCGCGGCCCGGATGCGCTCGGCGCGCTCCGGGATCTCCGGCGGCGGCACGAGCCGGCCACCATCGTGGATCGGGTCGTGCGGATCGTGCCGCCGGTGCGCGTCGGTTGCGATCGTGAGCACGGCCTCTTCGTAGCAGCTTCCGCGCCGGCGCGGGCGCACGTCGCGACCCACGCGTCACTACGCTCGCCCGACTGTGACGACTTCTGGGTCCTTGCGGCTGTTCAGAATCGACCTGGACCGGCCCGATGTCGCGGTGCCCGCGCTCGCGGCCACGCTCGACGATCACGAGCGACGCGCGGCCGCAGCGCGCGCGACCGGATCGCCGCGCCGTCGCTACGTCGTCGCTCACGGCGCGCTGCGCGAAGTCTTGGGCACGGCACTCGGACGCGATCCCGCCGCGATCCGATTCGACCGGCGCTGCCGCCATTGCGGTGATCCCCGGCACGGCAAGCCCGCGGTTGTCGACGCGGTTGAGTGCTCGTTCAGCCTGTCGCACTCCGGCGGGCTCGCAATTGTCGCGATCGCGATCGACCGGGGTGAGGTCGGGGTCGATGTCGAGATGCGTCGTGACCGCCCGCATCTCGACCGGCTCGCGGCGCGCGTGTTCACGACGGAACGGTTGGCGGAGTGGCGCGCGCTCCCGGCCGCAGCGCGGCTCGACGCGTTCCTGCGGGCGTGGACGATCAAGGAAGCCTTCGGCAAGGCGACGGGCCACGGCTTGGTGCGCCCACGGTCGGAGCCGGCGTCCCCCGAGGACTGGACGCTCGTCAACCCGGCGCCGACGCCCGGCGCCGTGGTCGGACTCGCGGTCGAAGGTGTGGCCGATTTCCATCCGGTCGCGACCTGGTCGCCGGCAACCGGGGTTACCCTTGATGGCGCATGGTGAACGACGACGACGAAGGCGCGTCGACCGAGAAGCGCGGTATCCACAAGTTCAAGGAGACCGCGACCGGCACCGTGCTCGCGGCCGGTCTGCTCGGCGTCGCGAACGCGCTCGAGGGCCCGCGCGACGAAGAGGTCGCGATCGTGCAGGAGTACTCGGGCGAACCGCCGTTCTCGGACCCGATCCTGATGCGGCTCGATCCCGACGCCCCCGAGGACTCGATCGTCCTCGTCCGGCGTCCACCCCGTTAACTCGACGAGCGCGCCTTGAGCACTTCGCGCGCGACTGTGTACCGGCGCAACATCTCGGGACGCGGCGTCACCCCGATCCCGGGCCCACTGGGAACCCTCAGCTGACCGCCGTCGAGCAGGAAGGGCTCGGTGACGTCTTCGGCGAAGTACCGGTCCGACGCCGACAGGTCGCCCGCCTCGGTGAACCCGGGGAGCGACGCGAGCGCGACGTTCACCGCACGGCCCACGCCGGTTTCGAGCATGCCACCGATCACTGCGGGAACACCGGCGACGACGCACAGGTCATGGACGGTGCGCGCGATGTCGGCCCCGCCGACGCGACCGGGCTTGATGTTCACCATGTCGCAGGCCTGCCACGCGAGCGCGTCCATCGCGGCGCCGGCGCCGGTGACGGTCTCGTCGAGGCACACGCGGGTTTCGAGTCCGCGCGCGAGCGTTGCGTGGTCGCGCAGTGAATCCGGTGACAACGGCTGTTCGATGCACTGGAGACCGAACGCGTCGAGCGCGCCGAGCGCGTCCGATTGGGTGAGGTCGTACGATCCGTTCGCGTCGACGGCGAGTGTGATCGCGTCGCCGACCTCGGCTCGGACCGCCGCGACGATCGCGCGGTCGGCGCCCGGCTCGATCTTGCACTTGAGCCGGCGATAGCCCGTGGCGACGTAGGCCGCCGCCAGGTCTCGGAGTTCACGTTCTCCGGCGGTGATGCTGATCGCGACACCCGCGGGGACCCGCGTCCGGAGAGCGCCGACATGAGTCGGCGCGAGCCACGACCGGAACGACTCGCCGGACCCACGCAGCCGCGCGTCGAGGCAGGCCATCTCCACCGCGTACTTCGCGAAGTGGTTGCCCCGCACCTCGGTGAAGTCGCGCCCCGCGAACACGCGGGGCGCCAGATGGTCGCGGATGACGAGCCGGGCGCCATCGAGCGTCTCGCCGGAATACGCCGGCGTTGTCTCGGCCGCGCACTCGCCCCAACCGGCACTGTCGTCCGTGACGGCCCGCACGAGCAGCGCGTCCTTGTACGTCGTGGTGCTCCGCGCGGTCCGGAACGCGCGCACGAGCGGGAGCCGGACGTGATGGAGTTCGAGCGCGCGAACGGGCCCGGGCGTATCGGCCCGGGCCCGTTTTTCGCGCACTTTGAATTCAGCGACGCTTGGCGGTCTTCTTGGCCGGTGCCTTGCGGGCGGGTGCCTTCTTCGCGACTGCCTTCTTCGCGGGCGCCTTCTTGGCCGCGGTCTTCTTCGCGACTGGCTTCTTCGCCGGGGCCTTCTTCGCGGCGGTCTTGCGCGGCGGCACTTTGCCCGAGAGCACCGCGTCCTTGAACGCCTTGAGCGGGGTGATGCGCGCGACACGCTTCGCCGCGACCTTCACCTGCTCACCGGTCGCTGGGTTCCGAGCCATGCGGGCCGGGCGGTCGATCCGCCGGAACTTCGCGAAGCCGGAGATCGCGACGTCCTCACCGCGCGCAACGGTTTCCGTGATGAGTTCGAGAAGCGACGTCAAGGTCGCGTCGGCTTCCTTGCGGCTCACGTCGATGCGTTCGGAGAACGCGTTGAGCAGCTGGCTTCGATTCACAGGGCCTCCATACAAGCGGCGTGCGGAATTGCGCCCGCATGCTTGCACTTCCGCAGGTCGAATACGTGGATTCTGCCGAAAAAGCCTGAGGTTTTCGTGTCAGGAAGGGTCGATCATCGGCTCGAGGAAGCCCGGGTCCATCGACCACCCCGCCTTGCCCTGCCGTTTGGCCTGGTACATCGCGACATCCGCGCGGCGTACGAGGTCGCCCGGGTCGGCCCGGTCGGCCGGGGCGACGGCGATGCCGATGCTGGTCGAGATCGAGATCGTCCGCTCCTCGAAGATGAACGGTTCGCGCAGGACTTCACAGATCCGGTCGGCGACCTCGTAGGCGGGGACCGGACTCGACAACCGCGTGAGCATGATCGTGAACTCGTCGCCACCCATCCGCGCGACGAGGTCGCCGAAGCGGGCGCAGTTGCCGAGCCGAACCGCGACCGCGACCAGCAGCTGGTTGCCGACGGAGTGGCCGTGCACGTCGTTGACCTGCTTGAGGCCGTCGAGGTCAAGGAACAGCACCGCCACCAGCTCGCCCGGCCGGCCCTTGCCGCAGACGCGCTCGAGTCGCTCGTGGAAGCGACGCGGGTTGGCAAGGCCTGTCAACGCGTCGTGCGCAGCTTCGTGCGCGAGCTCGTCCTTCAGTGCTTCCAGCTCCTGGTGCACCTGCGCGTTGCGCAGCGACGCGCCGGCTTGCGCCGCGCACAGCTCGAGCCCCTCGCATTGCGACGCGGGCGGCGCGCCGGGGTACGGCCAGCGCGCCGTGAGCATCACCACGCCGGTCTTGGCGATCGCGACCGGTACCGAGACGATCACGGGGTAGTCGGCCGGGGGTTTGTCCTCCGCGAGCAGCCCGCGGTTCGTGACCGGGTTCGACGGCGGCGGCCACACCACCGGCCCGCCGGCGTCGCGAGCGCGGGCCGCGGCGCGTATGCGCGGGTCACCGGGTGGGATGCCGAGCACCCGCCGCGAGTACCGGACCGGGCGGGCGACGAGCCGGCTGCTCGACACCACTTCGATCTCGAAGACGGCCGGGTCGGAGAAGCCCATCTGACCGACCGTGGTGCGCAGCGTGTCGAGCACCTCGTCGACGTCGAGGCTCGTGCTCTTGCGGCCGCCGAGCGCGGCGGCGCGGAGGAGCGCGTTCCTTCGCTCGGCTTCGTCACGCTCCCGGCGGTACGCCGCGATCTCCTCGACCAGATGCGTGGCGAGCATCCCGCTCGGCACCGCGACGAGGAACACGACGGCGAGCCGCTGCGCGACCTCGACGATCGAGAGCGCGCCCTGGTTCAGGACGTTCCAGCCGATGTATCCGACCGCGATCGCAGCCCAGCTCACGAGCGCACCGACGGCCTGGAAGCGGATGGCGCCCTCCAGCACCGGAAGCATGAGGATCGCCCAGTCCGCGGAGTTCGGATCGTCCTTGCCGAGCCACAGCACCATCAGGACGAGGGTGGTGTCGGCGATGAGTTGCACGGCGTCGAGCACGACGGCGGTCCGTCCGGAGTCACCCTGGCCGATGAGGGACACCAGGTTGACCGCCGCGAACGCGGACGCGATCGCGAGCAGCCACGGCCACGACAAGAGATCGCGGGTCTCTGACATCGAGAACAGACGAATCGCAACCAGGACCGTCGCGATGACGCGCAACTTCCGCAGCGCGGCTTCGACCGAAGCCGGTGCGCCCGCCCTGATTTTCGACGCCTGCTCGGCGGCCCGTCGAGATCGGACCGGCCTCGACGCGGCGGCCTGGCTCAAATCCCCTCCCCGCGAGTTCCCGTGTACTTGGCGGTATCGGCGGCGCATGAGACCCTGTTGAGACGGTTCCGTTCGCGCTGCGTGAGTTTGTGCTGTTCCCGCAGGTCGCACACCGCGCGAAATCCGCACTCGCGCCGGACGGTTGGCCTGCACGCTTCCTCATGCGCCCCAACAACACCCGATGACCCATCTCGAGCACATCAGCGATCCCGGGGACCACCGCATCGCGGACTACGTCGACCTACGCGATCCGGAGCTTCGCCGGGGCGTCGAGGCCGCCGCGGGATTCTTCGTCGCCGAGAGTCCCCACGTGATCGAGACCGTCGTGCACTCGGGCCGGCGCCTGCGCTCCGCCCTCGTCACGCCGAAGCAGCTCGCGCTGCTGGGGCCGGTGCTCGAACCGCTGGGAGTTCCTGTGTACGTCGCCGAACCGGCAGTGCTGCGGCGCGTCGTCGGCTTCGACCTGCACCGTGGCGCGGTCGCCGCCGTCGATCGGTGGCCACTCCCACCGCTCGAGGCCGTGCTGGCCGAGGCTCGCCGGATCGCGGTGTGCGAGCGGGTGAACGATCACGAGAACCTCGGCGTCCTGTTCCGCAACGCGGCCGCGTTCGGACTCGATGCGGTCGTGCTCGACCCCGAGTCCGCGGATCCGTTGTACCGCCGGTGCGTGCGCGTCAGCATCGGCCACGTGTGCACCGTGCCGTGGACGCGGTATTCGAGGCTGTCGGAACTCCGGACAGCCGGGTTCACGCTGCTCGCGCTGACACCGTCGCGGGACGCGGTTCCGCTCGCGGACGTCGAGTGGCCCGCGCGCGCCGCGATCGTGCTCGGTGCCGAAGGCCCAGGCTTGTCGGACGCCGCGCTCACGACCGCGGACGTGCGCGTCCGTATCCCGATGCGCGCCGACGTCGACTCGTTGAACGTCGCGACGGCCGCGGCCGTCGCGTTCTACGAAGGATCGAGGCCGCGGTGAGTGATACGTACTCCAACGTCGATGCGGCGCGCGACGTCGCCGAGGCGGTCGCCTGGCAGGACTCCGTCGACGCGTGGCCGCAGATCGCCGCGTACAAGCGCCGCACGCATGAGCTGCTCCCGGACTCCGGACTCATCCTCGATGTCGGGAGCGGTACCGGCCACGACCTGTTCGCGTCGGACCGCGACACGATCGGGGTCGACGCGTCGATGGCAATGTGCACGACCGCACGCGGCCGGGGCGCCGATGTCGTGCGGGCGGCGGCGGACGCGTTGCCGTTCGGCGCCCGAGTCTTCGCCGGCGCACGGGCCGACCGGCTCTTCCAGCACCTCGCCGATCCGGACGCGGCGCTGCGCGAGATGGTGCGAATCGTCGAAGCGGGTGGGCGGATCGTCGTCGCGGACCCCGACCAGGGATCACTCGTGATCCATCTGCCCGGCGTCCGGTCCGATCTGGTGGATCGAATCCGGCGTCGGCGCCGCGATGTCGGCTATCGCAACGGGATGCTCGCCCGTGCTCTGCCGGAGCGGTTCACCGCCGCCGGGCTGCAAGGCGTCACCGTGGAGGCGTTCCCGCTCGTGCTGACCGATGTCGACGACGCCTTCGGGCTGCCGACGTGGGTCGAGTACTGGCGGCAGCACTTCACCGACGAGGACGCCGCCGAATGGGCCGCGGGTGTCGACCGGGCCCGTAGCCACGGGCAGTTCGTCTACGCGCTGCTGTACTTCGTGGTCGCCGGCACGAAGAAGTAACCCCCTTGGCTGTTGTCGGGGGCGGCCCACTCGGGTAGTCCGAAGGGGATGGAAGCAGTCACGGACAAGCCCCTCTCGGACGACGAGCTCGCGCACCTCGACGCGCACTGGCGCGCCGCGAACTACTTGGCCGTCGGCCAGATCTACCTGATGGCCAACCCGCTGCTACGCGAAGCGCTCGTGCCCGAGCACATCAAGCCGCGGCTGCTCGGTCACTGGGGCACCACACCCGGCCTGAACATCCTGTACACGCACCTCAGCCGAGTGATCGCGCGCGACGAGCTCGACATGATGTTCGTGATCGGTCCGGGACACGGCGGTCCGGCGATCCACGCCAACTGCTGGCTGGAAGGCACGTACTCCGAGGTGTATCGGGACATCCCGCGCGACGAGCGCGGGATGTCCCGGTTGTTCCGGCAGTTCTCGTTCCCGGGTGGCGTGTCGAGTCACGTGGCACCGGAGATCCCCGGTTCGATCCACGAAGGCGGCGAGCTCGGCTACTCGCTGACGCATGCGTTCGGCGCCGCGTTCGACAACCCCGACCTCGTGGTCGCGTGCGTCGTCGGCGACGGTGAAGCCGAGACCGGTCCGCTCGCGACGAGCTGGCACTCGAACAAGTTCCTCGATCCCGTGCGCGACGGCGCGGTCCTGCCGATCCTGCACCTCAACGGCTACAAGATCGCCAACCCCACCGTGCTCGCGCGCATCAGCGAGGACGAGCTCACGCGGTTCTGTGAAGGGCACGGATGGACGCCTTACCTCGTCGAGGGCGACGATCCGGTGCTCGTGCACCAGCAGCTCGCCGCGACGCTCGACCGCGCGCTGGGCGAGATCCGGCAGTTGCAACGCGCCGCGCGCGAATCAGGCGACACGAGGCGCCCGCGGTGGCCGATGATCGTCATGCGGACGCCCAAGGGATGGACGGGGCCCGCGTTCGTCGACGGTGTACCCGTCGAAGGCACCTGGCGCGCGCATCAAGTGCCGCTCGCCGAAGTGCGCACCAACCCGGACCACCTCGCCATGCTCGACGCGTGGATGCGCTCCTACCGGCCCGGCGAGCTCTTCGACGACGACGGTGTCCCGCAGCCCTTTGTCGTCGATTGGATGCCGAAAGGTGCGTTGCGAATGTGCGCGAACCCGCACGCGAACGGCGGCGTGCTGTTGCGCGATCTCGATCTCCCCGACTTCCGCGACTACGCCGTCGAGATCGAGCGCAACGGCGCGACCGAAGCCGAAGCGACGCGCCGCCTCGGCCGGTTCCTCCGCGACGTGTTCCGCGCCAACGAACCGTTCCGGAACTTCCGCCTCTTCGGCCCGGACGAGACCGCGTCCAACCGGCTCGATGCCGTGTACGACGCGACCGAGAAGGTGTGGCAGGGCGAGATCCTGCCGGTCGACGAGCACCTGTCGCGGCACGGCCGCGTCATGGAGATCCTCAGCGAGCACACGTGCGAAGGCTGGCTCGAGGGCTACCTGCTCACGGGCCGGCACGGCTTCTTCAGTTGCTACGAAGCGTTCACGCACATCATCGATTCGATGTTCAACCAGCACGCGAAGTGGCTCGAGACCGCGCGCAAGCTCGAGTGGCGGCGCAGCATCTCGTCGTTGAACTTCTTGCTGACGTCACATGTGTGGCGCCAGGACCACAACGGGTTCACACACCAGGACCCAGGTTTCCTCGACGTCGTCGTCAACAAGAAGGCGAGCGTCGTGCGGGTGTACCTGCCGCCCGACCCGAACTGCCTCCTCTCGGTCGCCGACCATTGCCTGCGGACCCGTGACTACGTGAACGTGATCGTCGCCGGGAAGCAGCCTCAGCCGACTTGGTTGTCGATCGACGACGCCGTGCTCCACTGCACGCGTGGCCTCGGCATATGGGAATGGGCGAGCGCCGACGGCACGCGTGAACCCGACGTCGTGATGGCGTGCGCGGGCGACGTGCCCACACTCGAGACGCTCGCGGCCGTGAGCATGTTGCGCGAGCACCTCCCGGACCTCGCGGTACGCGTGGTCAACATCGTCGACCTGATGCGCCTCCAGCCCGAGCGCGAGCATCCGCACGGGCTCGACGATCGGGAGTTCGACACGATCTTCACGGCCGACAAGCCGATCATCTTCGCGTTCCACGGCTACCCCTACTTGATCCACCGCCTCACGTACCGGCGGCACGGTCACGACAACATGCACGTGCGCGGCTACATCGAGGAGGGCACGACCACCACGCCGTTCGACATGGTGGTGATGAACGACCTGGACCGATTCCACCTCGTGATGGACGTCATCGACCGCGTGCCCGGCCTCGGCGCGCGCGCCGCCGGTCTCCGGCAGCAGATGATCGACGCCCGCACCCGTCACCACGACTACACCGCGAGTTCGGCGAGGACCTCCCCGAGGTCCGCAACTGGACCTGGCCCGGCTGACAGGCTGCCAACGCAGGTTTTGGCGACAAATTACGACCGTTCCGGTCGCCGATTGTCGCCGAAAACTGGAACGGAGGGTCGCGCGGTGCGTGTCCTGGTGGTGAACGCGGGGTCGAGCAGCCTCAAGCTGGCGGTGCTCGACGGGAACGACGTCGTGGCCCAGAGCGACGCGGACGACCTCTCGAAGTTCGTCGCGTCGGTCGACAGGATCGACGCGGTCGGGCATCGCGTCGTGCACGGTGGCACCGAGTTCACCGACGCCGCGATCATCGACGACGACGTGATGCGCCGCATCGCCGCGCTCAGCCCCCTCGCGCCGTTGCATCAGCCGCGCGCGCTGCAACTGATCCGAGACGCGCGCGACCTGCTGCCCGACATCCCGCACGTCGCGTGCTTCGATACCGCATTCCACGCGACGATCCCGGCCGCGGCCGCGACGTACGCGCTGCCGAAGGAGTGGCGCGACACCTGGCCGCTGCGGCGGTTCGGCTTCCACGGGCTGTCACACGCCTACGCGTCACGCACTGCGGCGGCGCGACTCGGGCGCCGCCCGGAGGATCTCGCGCTGGTCACCGCGCACCTCGGTGCGGGCGCGTCACTCTGTGCGGTGCGCGGTGGCCGCAGCGTCGACACGACCATGGGCATGACGCCGCTCGAAGGGCTGGTGATGGCCACTCGCGCCGGGAGCATCGATCCCGGTTTGGTGCTGTGGGTGCAGCAGTACGGCGGCCTCTCGCTCGGGCCGGTGCAGCACGCGCTCGAGGAGGAGTCGGGACTCAAGGGGCTGGCCGGCACCGACGACATGCGGGATGTGATCCGCCGCCGCGCCGAAGGTGACACGGACGCCGAGCTCGCGTTCGCCGTCTACGTCCACCAGCTCCGGCGCGAGATCGGCGCGATGACCGCGAGCGCGGGCGGCCGCATCGACGCGATCGTGTTCACGGGTGGCGTCGGTGAACACGCGCCCGAAGTGCGCGACGCGGCCACCGAGGGCCTCGCGGTCGGCGACGTCCTCGTCGTCGGGGCCCGCGAGGACATCGAGATCACGAGGCTCGTGCTCAGCTTGTCCACGTGAGGAGGAGATCGGCGCGCGCCTGCGTCATGGCCTCACCGGGCATCACGCGCAGCCGCCACGGCGTGAGCCTCGAGCGCGACGAACGAGTCCGCGGTCGGGCTCGTCCACACCGGGATGATCGACGGGTCGTAGCCCACTGGCTCGGGTGCCGTCACGAACCGCTCCCACACCTCGATCCGCGTGTCGTCGTCGTACACGAGCTCGGCACCACACTCGGCCGTGCACGTGTCGTGGTTCGGTGCCCAGTAGGTGAGCGACGCGTACGGGTGCGCCTCGAGGTGCGCGCGCTTGATCGGTGTCGGTGACGTCGCGATCCAGCCGGTCAGCTGCGTGCCGTCCCAGTCCCAGACCGGGTGCAGGATGCGGGACCGCGGGCGGCCCCGTCCGTCCACGGTGGCGGTCGAGCACCACACGATCCGGTGCGCCATCTCGACGAACGGCGGCGCGACGGCGGCGAGGTCCATCCGCGCACCGTCGCACACGATGATCGGGCCCGGCAACCCCGGCCCCGCGCCCGTCAGAACATCGAAAAGTGCACCGCCGCCGGACGACCCGCCCGCTACACTTTCGACGCTCCGCCGTCGGGCCAATGTCGTCCCGCGGTGGCCACTCCCAGCCGGGATCCTCCCCGCGAGGCGCTCGACCGGGACTGACCGCCCACCCGCACACCGACGACACTGGGGACGACCCCCTATGCGCAATCGCGATCTGCCCCCCGCCCAGGGGCTCTACGACCCTCGCTTCGAGCACGACAGCTGCGGCGTGGGTTTCGTCGTGGACATGCAGGGCCGGCGCAGCCGCGCGCTCGTGGACCAGGCCCTCTCCGCCCTGTGCAACCTGAACCACCGCGGCGCGGCCGGCGCCGAGCCCGACACCGGCGACGGCGCGGGGATCCTCGTGCAGCTCCCCGACCGCCTGTACCGCGCGGTCGTCGACTTCGACCTGCCGCCTGCCGGTGAGTACGCGACCGGGATCGGGTTCCTGCCGCGCGACGACGTCGAGGCCGCGACGGTCGACGCCGAGAAGGTCTTCGCCGACGAGGGGTTCACGGTCCTCGGCTGGCGCGACGTGCCGATCGGTGCGGACGTGCCCGGTGCCAGCGCCCGCGAGGTGCTGCCGGCGTTCCGGCAGGTGTTCGTGGCCAAGCACGGCCTCGCGGGCACCGACCTCGAGCGCCACGTGTACATGGCCCGCAAGCGCATCGAGCACAACACCGACGCGTACTTCCCGTCGCTGTCGGCTCGCGTCGTCGTCTACAAGGGCATGCTCACGCCGGGCCAGCTCGAGCCTTTTTACGGCGACTTGCAGGACGACCGGTTGGAGTCCGCGCTGTGCCTCGTGCACTCGCGGTTCAGCACCAACACGTTCCCGTCGTGGCCGCTCGCGCACCCGTACCGGATGCTCGCGCACAACGGTGAGATCAACACCGTGCAGGGCAACGAGAACTGGATGCGCGCGCGTGAAGGCGTGATGGGCACCGACCTGCTGCCCGAACCGTTCGAGCGCGTCTTCCCGATCTGCACACCCGGCGCCTCCGACACCGCGCGCTTCGACGAAGCGCTCGAGCTGCTGAACATGGCGGGCCGCCCGCTGCACCACGCGATCCTGATGATGATCCCGGAAGCGTGGGAGAACCACGAGTCGATGGACGCGGCGCGCAAGGCGTTCTACCGCTACCACGCGTCGTTGATGGAGCCCTGGGACGGACCCGCGTCGATCGCGTTCACCGACGGCACGGTGATCGGCGCGGTGCTCGACCGGAACGGCTTGCGGCCGTCGCGCTACTGGGTCACCGACGACGACCTCGTGATCATGGCCTCGGAAGTCGGTGTGCTCGATGTCGCGCCGGAGAAGATCGTGAAGAAGGGCCGGCTGGAGCCGGGCAAGATCTTCCTCGTCGACACGACGCAGGGCCGCATCATCCCCGACGACGAGATCAAGGCCGAGCTCGCGGCGTTGCACCCGTATCAGGAGTGGCTCGACGCGGGCCTCGTGCACCTCGACGACCTGCCGCCGCAGTTCCCGCTGGTGCCGCAGCACAGCTCCGCCGTGCAGCAGCAGCGCATGTTCGGCTACACGCAGGAGGACCTGCGGCTGGTCATCGCGCCGATGGCGCGCAACGCGGTGGAGTCGCTCGGCTCGATGGGCACCGACACGCCCGTGCCGGTCATCTCGGACCGGCCCCGCATGCTCTACGAGTACTTCAAGCAGCTGTTCGCGCAAGTGACGAACCCGCCGCTCGACGCGAACTTCGAGGCGCTGGTCACCTCGCTGAACTCGACGATCGGTCCCGAGGGCAACGTGCTCGCCCCCGGCGCCGACTCGTGTCGCCAGGTCGTGTGCCCGAGTCCCATCCTCACCAACGAGGATCTCGCGAAGCTGCGATACATCGACGACGGCGAGATGGGCGTCACCGACTTCCGGCCCGTCGTCGTCTACACGCACTACGCGGTTGCCGAGGGCGGCGAGGGTCTCCGCATGGCGATCGACAACGTGCGCACGCAGGTGAGCACCGCGATCGCCGAAGGCGCCAACATCGTGATCCTCTCGGACCGCTACGCCGATGCCGAGAACGCGCCGATCCCCGCGCTGCTCGTGACCAGCGCGGTGCACCACCACCTCGTGCGGGAGAAGACGCGCACGCGGGTCGGTCTCGTGATCGAGACGGGCGAGGCGCGCGAGGTGCACCACTTCGCGTTGCTGCTCGGATACGGCGCGGGTGCGATCAACCCGTACCTCGCGTTCGACACCATCCGCGACCTGTGTCGGGAAGGGGTGCTGTCGGGCCTCACCGAGCGCAAAGCCGTCAAGAACTACGTGAAGGCGGCGGGCAAGGGCATCCTCAAGGTGATGTCGAAGATGGGCATCTCCACGGTGGCGTCCTACACCGGCGCGCAGATCTTCGAAGCGGTCGGGCTCGAGCAGGGATTGGTCGACGAGTACTTCACGGGTACTGCGTCGCGGATCCAGGGCATCGGCCTCGACGTCATCGCGCGCGAGGTCGCGGCGCGCCACGCGATCGCGTATCCCGCTCGGCCGGAAGAGCTCGCGCACCGAGAGCTGCCGGTGGGCGGCGAGTACCAGTGGCGGCGCGAAGGCGAGTACCACCTCTTCAACCCGGACACGGTCTTCAAGCTGCAGCACTCGACCCGCACCGGGCGCTACGAGGTCTTCAAGCAGTACTCGCAGCTCGTCGACAACCAGGCCGCGCGTCTCGCGACGCTGCGGGGCTTGTTCGAGTTGAAGACGGGCGAGCGCGCACCGATCCCGATCGACGAGGTGCAACCGGTCGCCGAGATCGTCAGACGGTTCTCGACCGGCGCGATGAGCTACGGCTCGATCAGCAAGGAAGCGCACGAGAACCTGGCGATCGCGATGAACCGGCTGGGCGCGCGGTCGAACACGGGTGAGGGCGGCGAGGACCCCGATCGCTACATCGCGATGCCGAACGGCGACTTGAAGCGCTCTGCGATCAAGCAGGTCGCGTCGGGCCGCTTCGGGGTGACGAGCGAGTATCTCGTGAACGCCGACGACCTGCAGATCAAGATGGCGCAGGGGGCGAAGCCCGGTGAGGGCGGCGAGCTGCCCGGCTACAAGGTGTACCCGTGGATCGCGAAGACACGGCACTCGACGCCGGGCGTCGGGCTGATCTCGCCGCCGCCGCACCACGACATCTACTCGATCGAAGACCTCAAGCAGCTCATCCACGACCTCAAGAACGCGAACCCGCGCGCGGGTGCACGTAAAGCTCGTGGCCGAGATCGGCGTCGGCACCGTCGCGGCGGGCGTCTCGAAAGCGCACGCCGATGTCGTGCTCATCTCCGGTCACGACGGCGGCACCGGCGCGGCGCGGCTGACGTCGATCAAGCATGCGGGTACGCCGTGGGAACTCGGGCTCGCGGAGACGCAGCAGACGTTGTTGCTGAACGGGCTGCGCGATCGCATCGTCGTGCAGGTCGACGGCCAGCTGAAGACCGGCCGTGACGTGATCATCGCCGCGCTGCTCGGCGCCGAGGAATTCGGGTTCGCGACCGCGCCACTCGTCGTGTCCGGCTGCATCATGATGCGCGTCTGCCACCTCGACACCTGTCCGGTCGGCGTCGCGACGCAGAATCCGGTGCTGCGCAAGAAGTTCTCCGGTCAGCCCGAGTTCGTCGTGAATTTCTTCGAGTTCATCGCCGAGGAGGTGCGCGAGTACCTCGCGGCGCTCGGGTTCCGCACGATCGAGGAAGCGATCGGACACGTCGAGATGCTCGACACCCGCAAGGCGATCGAGCACTGGAAGGCGCACGGCCTCGACCTCTCGCCGATCCTCGCAATGCCGGTGAACAAGTACGAGCAGACGTTCCTCAACTCGCGCGGCCAGGACCACGGACTCGACCGCGCGCTCGACAACCAGTTGATCGCAGACGCCGCGCCCGCGCTCGAGGGTGGCGCGTCGGTGAAGTTGCAGTACGAGATCAAGAACACGAACCGCACCGTCGGCACCATGCTCGGTTCCGAGCTCACGCGGCGGTGGGGTGGCGCCGGCCTCCCCGACGGCGCGATCGACGTGACGTTCCGCGGTTCGGCGGGCCAGAGCTTCGGCGCGTTCGTGCCGCGCGGTTTGACGCTGCGGCTCGAGGGCGACGCCAATGACTACTTCGGCAAGGGGCTCTCCGGCGGGACGCTCGTGCTACGGCCGCCCCGCGCGGCCACGTTCGTCGCCGAGGAGAACATCATCGCCGGGAACGTGATCCTGTACGGCGCGACCGCGGGCTCGGTCTTCATCCGCGGCGTCGTCGGGGAGCGCTTCTGCGTGCGCAACTCGGGCGCGACGGCGGTCGTCGAAGGTGTCGGCGACCACGCGTGTGAGTACATGACCGGCGGCCGCGCCGTCATACTCGGCGCGACCGGTCGCAACTTCGCGGCCGGCATGTCGGGCGGGTTCGCGTACGTCTGGGACCCGGACCGGTCCCTGTACCTGCGGTGCAACACCGAGATGGTCGACCTCGACGCGCTCGACGACGAGGACGTCGACTGGTTGCGCGGCATCGTCACGATGCACATGGAGGAGACCGGCTCGCCGGTCGCGGAACGCATCCTGTCCAAGTGGTGGCGCAACGTCGGTGCGTTCACCAAGATCTTCCCGAAGGACTACAGGCGCGTGCTCGAAGCCCAACGCGACGCGATCGAACGCGGTGTCGACGTCGACGAAGCAGTCATGGCGGCCGCTCGTGGGTGAGGCGAACGGGTTCATGAAGTACGACCGGGAGCTGCCGAAGCGGCGGCCGATCCCGGTACGGGTCCTCGACTGGCAGGAGGTCTACGAGGACTTCCCGCCCGAGAAGGTGCGCATCCAAGGCGCGCGGTGCATGGACTGCGGCATCCCGTTCTGCCACACCGGCTGCCCGCTCGGGAACCTGATCCCCGAGTGGAACGACCTTGTGTACCGCGACCGCTGGCAGTCCGCGAGCGAGCGCCTGCACGCGACCAACAACTTCCCGGAGTTCACCGGCCGGCTGTGCCCCGCGCCGTGCGAGGCGGCGTGCGTGCTCGGCATCAACGAGCCGCCGGTCACGATCAAGCAGATCGAGGTCGAGATCGTCGACCGGGCGTGGGAGGAAGGGTGGCTGCCGCCGCTGCATCCGGACCGGCTCACGGGCAAGCGCGTCGCTGTCGTCGGTTCCGGTCCGGCCGGTCTCGCGGCCGCGCAGCAACTGACGCGCGCGGGCCACTCGGTCGTCGTCTACGAACGCGCCGATCGCATCGGCGGCTTGCTGCGTTACGGCATCCCCGAGTTCAAGATGGAGAAGCGCAATCTCGATCGGCGCATCGCGCAGATGGAGGGCGAAGGCACCGAGTTCCGCACGAACGCGAACGTCGGCGAGAACGTGGCAGTGTCCGAGGTGCTCGGCGCGGACGCGGTCGTGCTCGCGGGTGGCGCCACCGCATGGCGCGATCTGCCGATTCCCGGCCGCGAGCTCGCGGGCATCTACCAGGCGATGGAGTACCTGCCGTGGTCGAACAAGGTGCGCGAGGGCGACCTCGACGTACCGCCGATCTCGGCCGCGGGCAAGCGGGTCGTGATCATCGGCGGCGGTGACACCGGTGCCGACTGCCTCGGCACCGCGATCCGCCAGGGCGCGGCCAGCGTGCACCAGTTCGAGATTCTGCCCCGCCCGCCCGAGGACCGGCCCGACGCGCAGCCGTGGCCGACGTACCCGATGATCTACCGCGTCGCCTCCGCGCACGAAGAGGGTGTCGAACGCGTCTACGCGGTGAACACGGAATGCTTCCTCGGCGACGACGACGGCAACCTCCGCGCCTTACGCGCGCACGAAGTCGAGCAGACGATCGTCGACGGCCGTATGTCCTTCGATCCAGTCGAGGGCACCGAGTTCGAACTGCCGTGCGACATCGTGTTCCTCGCGATGGGGTTCGTCGGGCCGCAGCGACCCGGGCTGCTCGAGCAGCTCGATGTCGCGCTCAACGAACGCGGCAATGTCGAACGTGACAGCGACTACCGCACCAACCGCGACAACGTGTTCGTGTGCGGCGACATGGGGCGCGGCCAGAGCCTCATCGTCTGGGCGATCGCGGAAGGGCGCTCGTGCGCGGCAGCAGTCGACCGCGCGCTGATGGGCGAGACGCTGCTGCCGGCGCCGATCGCGCCGGATGCCGCACCGATGCGCTGACGCGCGGGTTTCTCGAGCGCGGTCGCTAACCCGTACTCGCATAAACGCTCCCGAGCGGGCAATCTGATTCCCTATCCGCGATCGGGTGTCAAGCGATTCTTCGTTCGTGTGGATTCACCTTCGGTGTGTGGTGCGTTGACGATGCGTTGTGGGGAAGGTCGCCCCGTGTGCGCGATCCGGTCGTGATCGCTTGGGGGGCCTTCCCTGCTTTCTTGTTGCGACGGCGAGCACGAACGTCGGCGGGGACGGTCCAGTGTTCGGCGATGATGGCGGCGGCGTCTTCGGGTCCGACGGGACGGCCGTCGACGTCGCAGACGATGTAGGGCGTCCCGCGTTTCATGACGGTCCAGGCGCGCTCGGCGAGGGTCGCCGCAACCACGCACAACGCGCCGAGGTGGTTCTTTCCTCGTTCGACCATCTGGAGGTAGTAGATGCGTGCGAGCTGCGGATCTTGTTTGCGTGCGGTGTCGGCCGCGATGACGAGCGTGGTGCGCAGCAGCGACGGCCCGGCTTTGGACAATGCTTGGCCTTTCCGGTCGGTGTTCCCGGTCTCGGATGCTTTTGGCGCCAGGCCGGTGAAGGCGCGGACTTGTTTTCCGCGCCGGAACCGAGCGGCGTCACCGAGCTTGGCGACGAGCGCGGGACCGCCGACATCGGAGATGCCGGGCAGGCTGCGGGCCAGACCGGCAGGATCGACGTTCGCGTACGCACGCTCGCGTTCGCTGGCGTGCTCAACGAGTTCGTGTTCGAACACGAGCACGAGCCGGACCTCGGTCGCGATTTCGGCGGCGAGAGCCGTGAACGCAACCGCAGGATGCCCCGCGTAGAGCTCGATCGCGGCGTGCGCCGCGCTGAGCCACACCTCGGCGCGTTCGATGCCGCTGTGGTTGTTCGACGTGTTGGCGATCACCGCCGCGACACGCCTGCGACCTGCTCTGACCAGGATGTTGGGGTCGGCCCAGCGTTCCAGGACCGCAAGATCTGCATGGGTGAGCTTGCCCGTCAGGGGACTCATCGGCATCACCTGTCGGACCAGCGCCTTGATCCGAGTCTTGTGCAACGCGATCTGACGACTCAGCCGGTGCGCGGCGCGGACTCGGCGATCCAACGACGCGGCATCGGCATTGGGCAGCTCGAGTGCCTGCACACCTGCAGGATGGAACAGCGGGATGCGCGCCAAGGTGTCCGCGTCGATCCCGTTGGTCTTCGCGTGCTTGGAGAGGTAACGGCGCAGATCCGCGGACTCGGCCGAGCTCACCCGATACACGACGTGCCCACGATTGATGAAGAACACCGCGATCGGCAACCATGCCGGCCCTGTCGGTTCGATCACAACCTCCAGGCGCGTTCCCCGCGGAGTTCCTTCCAAGGCGGCGGACTCGATCTGCGTGAGACTCTCGACCGTCGGGAGCGCCTTGCGTTTGGCGAGCGAGTTGCCCTCACCGTCGAGGACGCGCACCGCGTGCGTGGACGCGATCCCCAAATCGATACCGACCAGGCGTCTGTCATGCATGTCGTCTCCTCGTTGTCGTTGGCACCGACTCGCTCGAGAAGCGACGCACGTTCGGCCACGGTCCCAAGGAAGACACGCCCAACCGCGGCTCCCACACATGTGTTGCAAACGGGCCCGACCTCAAGGGCCGACCCACTTCCCTCATCCGGGGCATCCGTGGCCGGGTCGAGTGTGACGATCAGATTGACGAGGCGAGATCGACAACGCGTTCCCTCAGTGCGCGTTGGTGACGTCACCACCCGAACCAGCCGGGATGACCATGCAACCCTGGAACCCCGAAACCGAGGTGGACCCCCGGCGCCGGTGTTGCTTACATGTGTGCGTGGCGGCGTGGAGGCAGCTCGCGATAGCACTTGTGGCCGGTGGTTTCGTTGGGTATTTGGTGCTCGGCGTCGCGGCGGCGGGCGGCACGACCACCGATGACCCACCCGCTATCCACAGTGCCGACAATCCGTCGAACTGGCCGGTCGTCACGCACACGCCGTGGCCGGATCTGCCCGAACAGGTTGGGGTTGTCGACCACACGGGAGCGTTCCAGGGGTACATCCCGCGAGACGACAACTTCGGGCCTTACGCCACTCATCGAGCGGACGTCTCGCTTCCGAGTCTTACGCCCGTCAGGCCGGGCGAGAGGAGGACATACCCCTTCGGTGCGAACGGCGAGGTGACGGGAACCCCGGTTCACATGAACGACGACCTAACCGGCTACATGGTGTACTGGTTTGGGTTCGTCGACGTCGCGATCATCAAGGACACTCACCGCTTCAACAAGCTCATGGGCTGCTACTTCACCGCGGAAGAGACGCGAGACGCGACGGCCGCATGTGAACGCACATTGGTGGCCGAGGGGCTCGGCGACTACCTGCACGAACTCCGGTCGACGAGCGAGCCGCATTACGACTTTTCCCCTAACCGACCGGTAACTCTCCAGAGTTGACCCATCGGCGCCGAACTGCCGATCGGGTACTCGACCGACGGACGCGCGAGCAGGCAATCTGGCCGGGTGCGGCTGATCGTCGAGTTACCCGTGCGGGCGAGCCGGTCGGAGGTTTGGGCAGCGGTGTCCACCGTAGGTGGTGTGAACCGGGAGCTTTCACCGTTCGTGCGTATGACCGACCCAACGAATGGTGCGCATTTCGACGACGAACCGTGGCGGGTCGGCGCTCCAGTGCTTTGGCAGGTGCTGTTCGGGATCATCCCCGTCGACCGCCACCGCGTTGAGCTCGTCGCCCTGCCCGACGAGGGCGGCTTTCGTGAGTCCTCCTCCACTTGGTGGCACCGTGTCTGGCGACACGAACGCACCCTGCTGGACGACCCTGGTGGCGGCTGCACGGTCCGCGACGATGTGGAGATCGAACCACGACTCGGGGTGGCCGATCCGATCATTGAGTTCGCCGTCGGCCGGATGTTCCGCCGCAGACACCGATATTTGCGCCGTCGGTTTGGGTGAGGGCCAGCGGAGCGGAAGGTCGCGAGATAGTGACTTGGAAAGGCTCGTTCGACTGGCGAGGCGCGACGTGCAGCGTGCAGGTCGAGTGCATCGCGAGCAACGACCCTGACAATTACGGCACGGTCGCATCCGATGCCTTTGGGTTTCCCGTATGCACTGCGACCGTGCGTTATCCGCGACGCGGATACGACGCAATGTTCGGGTGGGTGCAGCTCGTGCGGTCAACCGCCAACCAATCGTCAGGTGATCGCTTCGAAAGATCACACCGGATCGGGCAATCGGAGCGGCTTGGTGAACAAGCTGTTTGAAGCGCAGCGGGGCTCTTCGCCCCGCGCAGCTTCAAACACGATCGCGACCGAGCTGCCGATCGGTGCTGGCCAGATTGCTCCACACTTGCATGTGCTGACGGAGTGTCTCGATATCCGGTTGCCAGCCCGTCGCGCTTCCGCTGACGAGGATCGCGAATCCGCCCGGGCCGTCCATCCGGGGGGCGAAGGACGGCCCGGGTGATCCGCTCATCCGGCCAATCGACGACGCACGACGAGCTCGTCGGTCTCCCGACGACGCCGCACGTGCGGCTGGGCCGTGATGATCTGTTGGCGGAGCGCGTCGGCGGCGGCGTGCGCAGATGCGTACCAACGCCGCCGCCGACGCCCGCTCCAGCGATGAGGCGCGCGCACGTCCGGCCGGATCACGAGTTCGGTGACGCCGTCTGCCCACGGCGCGAGCTCGATCTCGATCGGAGTGGCGCGACGCCCGGTCGGCAAGCGTCCGTGGGCGCGGGCGGACGCGAGATCGCTGCGGTCGAACGGCCCCGTGGCGTCACGTTGCCAGCGGCGGTCGATCGGGCAGGGCGGGCGAGTGAGGCCCACGACGCCGGCGATCGCCGCCGCGAACGGGATCGGAAGTGTGCGCGCGACCGAGAGCTGTGAGCGGTCGCTGAAGAGCTCGGCGTCGATCGCCGCGTTCGTCGCGGCATCGTACGCAAGGGTGCGGTCGGGCATGCGGCCATCATCGTTGGTGCGTGTTACATCGCTGGAACTCCGCGACGACGTCCGCATGAAGCCGACATGGCCGTTGTCTGACTGGCGGCTCTCTGACTGGTGGGTCAGGGACCGTACGATGCGGGCCATGTACGAATGGCCTGAAGAGCTCCAGATGATCCGCGACGCGGTCCGCCAGTTCGTGGACAACGAGATCCGCCCGCACCGCGAAGAACTCGAGCACGGCGATCTGCCGCCCTACGACCTGCTCCGCAAGCTGTACCAGACGTTCGGGATGGACTCGATGGCGCGGGATTCGTTCGCCCGTCGCATCGAGGCCGAGAAGAACGGCACGACCGGCGAGCGCGGTGGTGGAGGTGGTGGCGGCGGCTTCACGCTGTTGCCGATCATCGAGCTCTGCAAGTGCTCACCCGGCATGGTGACCGCGCTCGGCGTGTCCGTCGGGCTGACCGCCACCGCGATCATGTCGAAGGGCACGATCGCACAGAAGGAGAGGTGGGCGCTCGATCTGCTCACCCTCGACAAGGTCGGCGCGTGGGCGATCACCGAACCGAACTCGGGGAGTGACGCGTTCGGATCGATGCAGGCGACGGCGCGGCGCGACGGCGACGAGTATGTGCTGAAGGGTTCGAAGACCTTCATCACCAACGGGCCGTACGCCGACACGATCGTGTTCATCTGCAAGCTCGACGAAGGCAACGCGCCGGAAGACCGCAAGGTCGTGCAGTTCCTGCTCGAGAAGGGCATGACCGGATTCGAGCAATCGAAGCCATTGCGCAAGATGGGCCTGCACTCGTCACCGACCGGCATGCTGTTCCTCGACGACGTGCGCGTCGGTCGTGATCGTCTGCTCGGCGAGAGCGAAGAGGCATACGGAGGCGCCGCGGGACGCGAGGCCTCCAAGGCGACCTTCTCCATCGAACGCTCGGGAGTCGCGGCGATGGCGCTCGGCATCATCGAGCGTTGCATGGAGCTGTGCGTGCCGTACGCCAAGGAGCGCGTGCAGTTCGGCAAGCCGATCGGTGAGTTCCAGCTCATTCAGCTGAAGCTCGCGAAGATGGAAGTCGCGCGGCTCAACGTCGAGAATCTCGTGTTCCGCTTCCTCGAGTCGTCGCAGGCAGGCAAGCCGATGACGCTCACGCAGGCCTCCGCGATGAAGCTGTACTCGGCGCAGGCGGCTACCGAGGTCGCGCTCGAGGCCGTGCAGCTGTTCGGTGGCAACGGCTACATGGCCGAGTACGAAGTCGAGCAGCTCGCGCGCGACGCAAAGGTCCTGCAGATCTACGCAGGCACGGACGAGATCCAGATCGGTCAGATCGCGCGATCGCTGCTGGCCTGACGCCGCTCGACGACGACGATAAGGAGGAACGCGAGCGCGGCGACAACGGCCGACGAGCCGAAGCCGGCGCGCACGCCCACGGTATCGGCGAGTCGCCCCGCGAGCACGGGCAGCAGGAACGCCGAGTACTCGATCGTGCTCACGACCGCCTGCACACTTCCGACGCGGTCCGGGTAGAGGCGCACGATGCGTGTCTTCAGCGCGATGAAGTAACGGGCGACGGCGAAGCCGAACACGAGCTCGGCGGCGACGATCAACCACACGTTCGCGACGAACACCGCGACGACGAGCGAAGCCGTGATGACGGCCATCTGGTTGCGCATCGCCCGCCGCGGTGGCCGGTAGCCGGCCCGGCTGGTCGTGATGAAGCCGGCGAGTGCGCCCACGATCGACGCGGCGCCGACCGCGATCGCCGCGGCCGGGGTGAGCCCGTGGTCGCGCTCGAGGTACGAGATGAGGAACGCGAACGCGTCCTCGTCCAACGCCGACAACAGCATTGCGAGCACGCCGAAGTACCACACCCGCGGGTCGCGGAGGATCGGTCGTAACCCCTCGCGCGGGCTGTGCTCGGCTTCTCGCCCCGGTGGCGGCGGGAACGAGAAGGTCGCCAGCCAGGCGCCGTAGAGCAGCACCGTGGCCGCCCCCACTGCGAACGCGACCCGCCAGCTGAGTCCGGTCAGTGACACCACGATCAACAGCAACGGACCGCACAGATCGCCGATCGCGCCGAAGATGAACTGGCGCGACACGAGCGCGGGGATCTCCTCGCCGGCCAGGTCGACCAGTGCGACGTCAGTGGCGTCACACATCGCGCTCGACGCGCAGCCGAGCACGAACGAAGCGACGACCATCACGGCCCAGCTCGGCGCGACTGCGTAGCCGGCGAGCGCGACCGCGAACCCGAGCGCACCGCCGGTCGCGATGACGCGCCGGCTGCGGTAGTCGGCGAGGACGGAGAAGACGTTGCCCGCGATCGCGCCGGGGGCAGCCGCGACGAGCACGATGCTGGCCTGGGTGTAGGTCAGCCGGAGATCGGCGCGGAACGACTCGAACGCGCCGTGCGGGAGGAACCCCGCGAACTCGTCCACGAAGCGGACGGCGAGCAGCGCGACGACGACGGAACGGGCGGCGCGGAGCAGTGCCGGGCGGCGCCCGGCCCGCTCAGGTCAATAGTGGGAAGTGCGACCCATCGCCGACAGGATACGCGATGCTCGGATCGTGTCGGGAGGAAATGACATCGTCGCGGTGGGAGGGGACCTCGAACCCGCGACATTGCTCGGTGCGTACGCCCAAGGGCTGTTCCCGATGCGCGTCGACGGTGTACTCGCGTGGTGGTCGCCCGATCCGCGCGGCATTCTCCCGGTCGACGGGTTCCATCGGAGCCGGTCGCTGACCCGCGACCTGCACCGATTCGACATACGGATCGACACCGCGTTCGAGGCAGTGATGCGCGCATGCGCGGATCCGCGGCGCCCGCACGGCTGGATCGATGAATCGTTCGTGGACGCGTACTGCCGGTTGCACGCGCTGGGTTGGGCGCACAGCGTCGAGACCTGGGTCGGGAACGAGCTCGTGGGCGGGTTGTACGGAGTGCGCATCCGCGGGTTGTTCGCCGGGGAGTCGATGTTCCATGTGGTGACGAACGCGTCGAAGGTCGCACTCTCGGCCGCGGTCGAACTGTTGCGGACGGACGGTGTGGTGTTGTTCGACGTGCAGTGGACGACCGAGCACCTGGAGTCGCTCGGTGCGATCGACGTGTCCCGTGCGGACTACCTGGATCGCTTGGAGGTGGCACTAACATCATGACCTTGAGCGAAGCACGCATCTTCCACAATCCTTCGTGTTCGAAGTCGCGGGGCGCGCTGGCGATCCTGACCGACTACGGAATCGATCCCGACGTCGTGCGGTACCTCGACACGCCGCCCGACCGGGAGACCATCGTCGCGATCCTCGACGCGATCGACGACGAGCCTGAGGCGCTCGTGCGGACCGATGATGCGAAGTTCAAGGCCGCCGGGCTGAAGAAAGCGGACGTTGCGTCCCGCGGCCAGGTCATCGACGTATTGGTCGCGCACCCCGAGCTGATGCAACGCCCAGTCGTGTTCGTCGGTGACCGCGCGGTGATCGCACGACCGTCCGAGAAGGTGCTGGAACTCCTTCCCTGATGGCGCGCTGGATCGAGATCGAACAGGACGTCCCTGAGCTCGCGGCGCGAGCCCGTTCGATCTTCGACGCGTACAAGCACAAGACGCTCGCGACGCTGCGCGCCGACGGTTCGCCGCGCGTCAGCGGCATCGAAGCCGACTTCTGGAACGACGATCTCTGGCTGGGATCGATGCCGGATTCCCGCAAAGGCGCGGACCTGAAGCAGGACCCACGATTCGCGTTGCACAGCGCAACCGTCGATTCCGAGCTCGCCGATGGTGATGCAAAGCTGTCGGGCCGCGCCGAGCTCGTCACCGGCGCCCGTTTCGACGCATATGTCTCGCACCTGCACGAGAGCGCAGAGCAGGTCCCCGAAGGTGCGTTCGACCTCTTCCGGGCCGACCTCACCGAGCTCGTCGTGATCCGCATCGGTGACCCGCGGGACCACCTCGTGATCGAGACGTGGCGCGCGGGCCGGCGCGGGCTGCTGCGCGTCGAGCGCCGCTGATTCAGCCGGTCATGTCGTCGATCGCGACGACACGATCGGGCGTCAGCCGGACGAGCAGCTCGCCCTCGACGGCGTTGCGCCGGCCGAACTCCTCCGCCCGGTCCTCGCCCATGTAGCGGGCGCCGATCTTGGTGGTCCACACGAGCATCTCGTCGAGATCGGTGCTCGTGTGCGCGGTCCCTTCGACGCTGACGAACGCGAACGGCGGCTGCTCGTCGTCGACGCACAGCGCGGCGCGCCCGTCCCGCTGCAGCGACTTGCCTTTCACGGTCGACTCGTTCGTCGTGAAGACGAAGTCGTCGCCGTCGAGCACGAACCAGATCGGTACGACGTGCGGGGAGCCGTCCGTGCGGACCACCGCGAGTTTGCCCGTGTGGGTACCGGCTCGGACGAACGTCCGCCATTCGTCGGGGGTCATCCGCCGAGACATGCGCAACCTCCAGGCAGCGTCGATCGGGCCTTGCGACAGCATCGCTGGAGCCTGCGACAGCATCGATGGAAAGGGCGAAGGGTACGCTCTTGGGGCTGTTTCGCTGCACACCCAACGAAGGACGAACGGATGGCGACTCCGACCGCCGAAGACGTACGCGCCGAGATCAAGTCTTGGCTCGAGGAGAACTGGGACCCCGACCTCACCGTGGCCGAGTGGTGGGACATCCTCGCCCGCTCGGGCTACGCGGCCCCCACGTTCCCCGAGGACGCCTGGGGCAAGGGCTGGGGCCGCGACCTCGCGATGGTGGTCACGAGCGCGATCGCCGAACATGGCGCCATCGGGCCGCCCGCCGGGCTCGGGATACTCCTCGCGGCGCCGACGATCGCGGCCCACGGCAACGAGCGCCAGAAGCAGGAGGACCTGCTGCGCATCCTGAACGGCCAAGACGCGTGGTGCCAGCTGTTCTCCGAGCCGGGCGCCGGCTCCGACCTCGCCGGCTTGCAGACGAAGGCGATCAAGGACGGTGACGAGTGGATCGTCACCGGCCAGAAGGTATGGACCTCCACCGCGCAGCTGTGCAACCTCGGCATGCTGATCGCGCGCACCGACCCGAACCTGCCCAAACACAAGGGCATCAGCTACTTCAAGTTCGACATGTTGCAGCCGGGCGTGGAGATCCGTCCGCTCCGGGAGATGACCGGCCGGGCGATGTTCAACGAGGTCTTCATCGACACCGCGCGCGTGCGCGACGAGGACATGATCGGTGGCCTGAACAACGGGTGGGCCGTTGCGAACACGACGCTCATGGCCGAACGTTCAGGACTCGGGACCGGCGGTTCCGGCGCAGTCGGTTCCGCGTTCGCAGGCCCCATCGCGAAGCAGCTCGACAACCGCGTCGGTGATCACGTGGGACAGACCCGCACCGGTGGCACCGGCGGCGGCGGCCGGGCCGCGGCGCAGTCGCTGGCGCGGCTGGCGAAGGAGCTCGGCAAGAACGAAGACCCGGTCATCCGCCAGAAGCTGGCGAAGCTGTACACGTTGCAGGAGCTCGGACGCATGTCGGCGCTGCGGATGAAGTCGCGGCGCGGGCTCACCGGCGGCGAGCCCAACATCGCCAAGCTGATGATGAGTGACCTGCTCCGGCTGCAGCGTGACGTCGGCAACGAGATCGTCGGCGCGTACGGCATGGTGCAGGGTCACGACACGCCGGGCGGCGGCATCGTGCAGGAGCTCACGTTGTTCTCGCCCGGACCGTCGATCTACGGCGGCACCGACCAGGTGCAGCGCAACATCATCGGCGAGCGCGTGCTCGGCCTCCCGAAGGAACCGGGACCGGCCAAGGACACGCCCTTCAACCAGCTGCTCGTCAACAAATAGCCCCTGCGCTCGCGGCGTGTGCGCATGAAGATCGGTGTCGCGTTGCCGTCGATGGTCGACGGGCTGACGCGGGCCGACGCGCTCGCGTGGATGCGCGCGGTCGACGCGGGACCATTCTCCGTGCTCGGGGCCGGTGAGCGGATCGCGTATCCGAACCAGGAGATGATGACGCTGCTCGCAGGCGCGGCAACCGTCACCGAACGGGTCCGCATCGAGGCGACGGTCAGCATCACGCCGATGCACGTCGCGATCCATGTGGCGAAGCAGGCGGCGACGATCGACGTGCTGTCGGCCGGCCGATTCGTCCTCGGCGTGGGTGTCGGTGGGCGGGAGGAGGACTACCGCGCGATGGGCGCGTCGTTCGCGCGCCGGCACGCGACGCTCGACGAACAGGTCGCTGTCATACGGCGCGTCTGGCGCGGTGACGCGCCCGTCGATGGGGTCGGCGTCGTGGGCCCGGCGCCGGTGCAGGCCGGTGGACCGCCGCTGCTGGCCGCGGCCATGGGCCCGAAGTCGATGGCGCGCGCGGCCCGCTGGGCCGACGGTGTCGCCGGCTTCGACATCCCCGCCGACGCGGACGGGATCGGAAAGGGTTTCCGGCGGTTCGAAGCCGCGTGGGCGGAGGCCGGACGCGAGGGTCGCCCGCTGTTGCAGACGTCGTTCTGGTTCGGGCTCGACGCCGACGCGCCCGACCGCGTGCGCGACTACGCCTTCCGCTATCTGCGCATCTTCGGTGACGAGCCCGCGCGCGCCATGGCCGGGCTGGCGTCGGCGACGTCGACGTCGGCGCTCCAGGACCGGCTGACCGCGATCGAGGACACCGGCTGCGACGAAGTGATCCTCGTCGCGACGACCGCCGACATTGCCGATCTCCACCGGGCCGCGGAGCTCGTCGCCGCGCGCTGATCGCGATCCGGCGTACGCTCCCCGGGCAGCCGTCCGGGGGGAAGCCAGTGGTCGCGCTCGATGCAGAGGTTCGCAAGCCGGAACGCGGCGAGCGGAAGCGTCCGTTCTTCGAGGTGTTCGTGGTGATCGTTGCCGCGCTCGCGCTCGTCGTCGGCCTGTATGCGTTCGGGAACGCACTGGCTGACGATGACGACGGCGTCGCCGCGACCGAAAGCGCGGCGCCGCCCGCCGGCGCCGACGCGGGCGCGACCAGTGCGCAGGCCGCGGCGGCCGCGGCGGACACTTCCGCGCACGCGCACGACGAGGCCGGCGCGGCCGTCGACGATCGCGGCTTCGTCGCGCTCGAGAACGGCGAACAGCACGCGCACAGCTTCACCCAGGCGATCAGTCCCGCGGATCGGGTCGAACTCGCGCGCCAGCTGACCCTCGCGCGCCAGGTCGCGCTGCAGTACCCGACGGTGAAGGACGCCGAAGCGGCGGGGCTTCATCGCGCCGGCCCGTTTTCGCCGGGGCTCGGCGCGCACTACATCAACTACGCCGGCGGCCTCGGCAACAAAGATGGCGCGATGACCGACGACGCCATCCGCAAGCCGCTCGCGTGGATCTATGACGGCACCAAACCCGACTCGCGCGTCGCGGGGCTCTTCTACATGACAGCGAACGCGGATCCGGTCGGCTTCGCCGGATCGAACGACACGTGGCACGTGCACCGCGACATCTGCATCAAGCCGGCGGCGAACGGGACGGTCGACGCGCCGCTCGGTGCCGACCACGACGCGACGAAGGCCCAGTGCGACGCGGTCGGCGGCGACCTCCTGAAGCAGACCCAGTACCTGCTGCACGTGTGGGTGGTCCCGGGCTACGAGAGCCCCGAAGGGGTGTTCTCGCACCTCAGCTCCGCGGTCACGTGCGACGACGGCAGCTACACGACCATTGCCGACGTCACCAAGGTGGGCGACTCCACGACGATGTGCGCCGACGGCACCGAGTAACGCGTCGAGCGCGCGCGCCGTATCGTCGCAACCATGACGGAGCTGCTGTATCTGCGCGACGCCTATCTCCGCGAGTTCACGGCGACGGTGATCAACGTGGACGGGGATCGTGTCGTGCTCGACCGGACCGTGTTCTATCCGACCGGCGGCGGCCAGCCCCACGACACCGGTACGCTCGCGGGCGCGACGGTGACCGACGTGCGCAAGGACGGCGACGACCTGTGGCACACGCTCGACGGTCCGTTGCCTGCCGTCGGCGATGAAGTCATGGGTGTCGTGGACTGGGAACGCCGGCACCAGCTCATGCGCACGCACGCGGCGCTGCACGTGCTGTGTGGCGTCATCTGGAACGAGTGGGGCAAGGCCGTGACCGGCGGCAACATGGAGCCGCTCTCGGCGCGTATGGACTTCGAGTTCGACCCGCTGCCCGAAGCCTTCGCGGCGCGCGTCGAGGACCTGGTGAACGCGGAGATCGCGGCCGATCGCCCGATCGAGATCGACTTCCTCCCGCGCGACACCGCGCTCGAAGACGCCGACCTCATCCGGA
Organism: uncultured Actinomycetes bacterium; assembly: GCA_963740835.1. GTDB lineage: Bacteria > Actinomycetota > Acidimicrobiia > IMCC26256 > PALSA-610 > CAVUFH01. Next base: position 381,459 of record CAVUFH010000002.1, read on the forward strand.
CCAAGGTGAACCTGATCCCGGCTTCGGTCTCCGAGATCCGCGTCGTCGACATCGTCGGGCTCGACAAGCAGGCCGACGGCGGCACGCACGTACGGTCGACGGGCGAGATCGGCCGCTTCGAGGTCGTGAAGACGGAGAGCAAGGGCAAGGGCAACAAGCGCCTCCGCGTCCGCGTCCACGACAAGTAGAGGTTTTGGCGACGATTCACGACCGTGACGGTCGCCGTGTGTCGCCAAAACCGTTGGTTACGCTCGGACGTGTGCCACCGGTGTTGCGTGACTTCCTCGAGTTCCCGGGGGTCGAGGAACAGTCGATGCTGCGATCACGGTTCGGTTTCCTCGCAGTGCACGGCGGACTGGAGCAGGGGACCGCGGAGATCGCGACCGCGGCGGCCGAGGCCGCGGGTGCGTCGATCTACGCGGTCGTGCAGCCGGAGGCCCTGAAATGGCACATCTCGTCGCTGCAGTACGACCCCGTGCACTCGGGTGACCTGGCCGCGTTCCTCGAGCACGTCGACCTCGCGGTTTCCGTACACGGTTACGGCGGCCTGCGCGGCTCGGACGACCGGTGGGTCACCGCGCTCGTCGGCGGTGCGAACCGGGCGCTCGCCGTTGCACTCGCGCAGGTGCTGCGCGCCGCGCTCCCGCAATACCGATTCGTCGACGACCTCGATGTCATGCCGCCGGAGCTGCGCGGTGTACATCCCGCGAATCCGGTGAACCGGCCGCGCCACGGCGGTGTGCAGATCGAGCTACCGCCTCGCATCCGGCGCGAGCCGGATGTGCCGCACCTGATCGCGGCGCTGGCCCGCTTCGCGCGGTCAGCCGTTGAGGAGCGGCAATAGGTGTGACACGTCGTTGTACCGGCGCAGCACGATGCGCTCGGGACCGGCGACGACCTCGCTGATCGACGCGTTGTCGGCACCCGAGAAGGCGAAGCGGCGGGAGCCGGTGACACGGTGCAACAACTGACCGATGACGCCGCCATGCGCGACGGCCACGACGCGCCGATCGACATTCTCGGTGACGATGCGTTGAAAGCCGCGCCATACCCGTTCGTCGAACGCGTCCTGGGGTTCGCCGCCCGGGATAACGTCCCACCGCTCCTGCTCCCAGATCTGCCGGAACACCGGGTCGCCGGCCGCGGCGCGCACGCGGAACTCACCGCCTTCCCAGTCGCCGAGGAACACCTCGCGCAGGTCGGGTTCTTCGATCGGCTCGAGCCCGGTGCGCCGGGCGAGGGGGGCTGCGGTCTCGTGCGTGCGGCGCAATGAGGTCACGTAGATCGCGTCGACGCGTTGGGCGCGGAGTCGCTCGCCGAGCAACTCGGCTTGTTCGACACCGACCGGATCGAGCGGCGGATCACCATGCCCGTCACGCAGCGGGAAGGGTGCACCGGGCACGGCCGGTGCCGACTCACCGTGGCGGACGAGGAGCACGGTGGTCGCGCCCGGCGGTGCGACGAAACGGTGCTGACGGAACCCTTCGGGCGGAGTCTCGGTCACCCGTCGACATTAGGCCGTCGATAGGGTCGCCCCGTGCAGGAAGTCGAGTTCGTCGCGCGGCCCGAACGCGGGCGCGTGGTCACCATCGTCCGTCACGTGGGCTTGGGTGACGTGCGGCCGGACACGACGCTGCGGCTGGACGGGATCGCGCGCTACTTGCAGGATGTCGCCGACCGCGATGCCGCGAGCGCGGCCGTCGACGGCGCGGGCGTGTGGGTGTTGCGGCGCCTCGCGATGCGCATCGAACGCACGCCGCGGTTCCGGGCCGACCTCACTTTGGCGACGTGGTGCAGCGGTGTCGGCGCCCGGTGGGCGGAACGCCGCACCGACGTGATGGCGGATGGCTCGCGTTGCGTCGCCGCGGCCGGACTGTGGGTGCACGTGAACGCTTCCACTGGTGCCCCCGCGCCGCTGCCCGCGGGTTTCGACGATCTGTGGGGCGTCACCGCGAACGGTCGCCGCGTGCGCGCCGGCCTCCAGCACAAGTCACTGCCCGCCGCGGGCATCGACACGTCGTGGCTGCTGCGAGTGTCGGACCTCGACGTGCTCGGTCACGTGAACAACGCCGTGTACTGGGTGCCCGTCGAGGAGGAGCTCGCGCGCCGCGGATCGCCGCGCGTCACCCGCGCCGAGATGGAGTTCCGCGACGGCCTCGACCTGGGCGACGATGTCACCGTCCGCACGGTGCACACGGACGACGGGTTCGCGTCCTGGTTCCGTGTCGGCGACGACGTGCGCGCCTCTGCGCTCGTAGCATGCGCGCCATGAGCGCAGTGACTCTCACCGCGGAGCAAGCACGTGTCCTCGGCTGCCTCATGGAGAAGTCGGTTACCACCCCCGACGGCTACCCGCTCTCGCTGAACAGCGTGGTGACCGCGTGCAACCAGACCACCAATCGGGATCCGATCGTCAGCTATTCGGACGAGGTCGTGGACCGCACGCTCGAGCAGCTGCGGGGAAAGGGCCTGAGCCGGCGAGTCATGGCGACCGGCCAGCGTGTCGTCAAGCATCGCCACGTCGCCGAGGAAGGACTCGGCATCAACGCCGGGGAGTTCGCGGTGCTCGGCGTGCTACTGCTGCGCGGCGCGCAGACGCCGGGCGAGCTGAAGCTCCGTAGCGAGCGCTGGCACCGGTTCCGGTCACTCGAAGACGTACAAGAGGTGCTCGACCGGCTGGCCGCGCGTGAGCTGACGAAGCAGCTGCCGCGCCGGCCCGGCCAGAAAGAGTCGCGGTGGGCGCAGCTGTTGACCGGCGACGAGGCGTTCGACGCGCCGCCGCCGGCGCCCGCGCCGCCCGCGCCGCCCGTGCCGGCCGGCGCTACCGGGCTGAGAGGAGTGGCGGTCGACGTGCCGCCGCCCGAGCCGTTGCCGGAGCGGGCGCCGCCGACACCGCATTCGCTCGAGATCCAGGATCCCGCGACCGGCACGACCGTGCGCTCGGTCGCGATCACGGAGCCGGGCGAGATCGCGCAGAAGGTCGCGCGTGCTCGGGACGCGCTGCCGGCATGGGCCGCGCGCGACTACGACGCGCGCGCCGGGGTGTTGCGCGAGTTCCGGGGCCTGCTCGACGCCGAAGCGGAGGAGTGCGCGCAGCTGACGACGCAAGAGATGGGCAAGCCGATCCGGCAGTCGCGGGCCGAGATCGCGGCGGTGCTCGAACGCATCGACTGGAACGTCGCACACGTGGGCGACGTGATCGCGCCGCGATCGGTGACGCCGGGCAATCCCGCGGAGCGGGTGACGTTCGAGCCCGTCGGGGTGGTTGCGCACATCAGCGCGTGGAACTATCCGTACTTCGTCGGCCTGAATACAATCGTTCCCGCGCTGCTCGCGGGCAACGCGGTGCTCTACAAGCCGTCGGAGCACGCGACGCTCACCGGGCTGCGGCTGGTCGACCTGTTCCATCGGGCGGGCGTCCCGGTCGACGTCGTGCACGCGGTCGTCGGTGCCGGGCCGACTGGCGCGGCATTGGTGGAGAGCGACATCGACATGGTGTGCTTCACGGGCTCTCACGCCACCGGTCAGCGGGTCGCGCGCGCGGCCGCCGACAAGTTGATCCGTTTGCAGCTGGAGCTGGGAGGGAAAGACGCCGCGTACGTATGCGACGACGTCGACATCGAAGGCGTCGCGATCGACGTGGCCGAAGGCGCGTTCTACAACGCCGGGCAGTCCTGCAGTGCCACCGAGCGGGTGTACGTGCACCGCGACATCTGGGATCGCTTCGTCGACGTGTTCACTGAGGTGGTGCAGGGTTACGCGATCGGCGTGCCCACCGACGACACCACCGAGCTCGGCCCGCTCGCACGCAGCGCGCAGCTCGACACCCTCACCGCGCAGATCGCGGATGCCGAGCAGCGCGGCGCGCGCGTGCTCGTAGGCGGCCACCGCATCGACCGACCTGGCAACTGGTTCGAGCCGACGGTCGTCGCCGACCTGGACGACACAATGGCGCTGATGCGAGACGAGTCGTTCGGGCCGGTGATCGGCTTGGTCCCCGTCGCGAACGACGACGAAGCGATCGCGCGCATGGACGACACCGAGTTCGGACTCGGCGCTTCTGTCTTCACCCGCGATCAAGCGCGCGCGGAGCGGATCCTCGGCCGGCTCGACGTCGGCAACGCGTACTGGAACACGGCCGACCGTTCGTGCGTGCGGTTGCCGTGGGCGGGGCGCCGCCACTCCGGGCTCGGCGTGTCGATGTCGGAGTCAGGCGTGCGGAGCTTCGTGCGGGAGAAGTCCTGGCATTTGTTCGCGCCTTAGCGGCGGAACTCGCCCCAAGCGTTGCGATCCTCGCCCATCGGGTCGTCAACGATCTCGGGCGTGAGGTCGAACCGCATCGTCGCCCGTCGGTCCGTGTCGTACGCGGGCCACGTGGGGACACCGGGATGGCTCGGATCACCGGTGTGCGCGAACGCGATCCACGCCCCGTGCATCGCGTCGGCGAGCTGTTGACGCTCCGGCGCGCCGCCGGTGAAGAGTTCTGTGCCCTGGTCGAGGTTGTCGAACACGAAGGGGATCTCGAGCGCGTGCGTGCAGCGCAGTGCGCCGCCGAAGACCGGGGTCTCCCACGTGAACAGGTACATCCACACCGGCGCGTGCGTGTGTTGCGCCTCGGCGAGACGGATCGCGGGGATGCGGAACACCGCGTCGGTGCCGACGTCCGTCCACAGCTCCACACCCGACACGCCGGGTCGGCGCGACGCGTAGTCGGCGACGATCTCGGGTGACTGGCCGCCGTACCAGGGCTCGAGGAGGAGCGCGACACCGTCCACGGTGATGCCATGCAACTGCGGGTCCAACATGTTGAACAGGGTGACCTCGTGCAAGTTCGTACCGACGAGCACGCGCACACCGTCGGCGCTGCCGGCGTCGATGGCATCGAGCGGTGGTCGGGGCAACGACGTTCCGTCGACGACGGGCTGGAACGACAACCCGCCGCTGCTCGGCGACGCGGTGCCGACGCTCGTACCCGCCTCGATGATCTGTTCCATCGACAACGCGCGCATTGCACGGACGTCACCCGGTGCGACACCCAACTGCGCGACGAGCCGCGCCGCGATCCCGGCCGCGCCCTCGCGCGTCGCCCACCACGACGACGCGCCGCTCTGTGCGATCGCTTTCTGGAAGAGACCCCGTGCGGCGGGAATGCCCAACAGCGTCCCGACCGAGCCTCCGCCGGCCGACTCGCCGAACACGGTGACGTTCCCGGGATCGCCGCCGAACGCGGCGATGGAGTCCTTGACCCACACGAGCGCGGCGATCTGGTCGAGGATGCCGGCGTTCCCGGATCCCTCGAATTCCGGGCCGAAGGCGTCGGCGAGGTGCAGAAACCCGAACGCGCCGAGGCGGTAGTTGATCGTGACGACGACGACCCCACCGTCGCGGGCGAACCGGGTGCCGTCGTACCAGGGCGTATCGCCCGATCCGAACACGAACGCGCCACCGTGGATCCATACCATCACCGGCCGCTTGGCGTCGTCGCACGCGGGCGTCCACACGTTGAGGTACAGGCTGTCTTCGCTGACCGCGGGCTGTTGGCCGCCGAACATCATGTTCATCGCGAACGCGCCCTGCGCCGATTGCGCCGAGAAGTTCGACGCGTCGCGAACGCCGTCCCAATTTGCTTCACGCACAGGCGGCAACCAGCGTCGGTCGCCGACGGGTGGCACCGCGTACGGGATGCCTTTGAACACCTGGACGCCGTTGCTCTCGACGCCTTCGACCTTGCCGCTTCGCGTGTCCGCAATCGTCATGGACGAGACGTTACGGGGTCTGGCCCGCCTCGAGAAAGGCGCCCAGCGCCGAGGCGTTGGCCGCGGCACCGACCATGAAGGAGAACGTGGCGTCCTCGCGGGCGCGCGCGGCCCGGACCGCGTCGATGCGGGACGCGACGATGAGCTTCTTGCTCTCGACCAGCGCGACGAGTGGGTGCGCAGCAATGCGCCGCGCGATCGCCATGGTCTCCTCGACGATCTGGGCGGCGGGGACGACACGCAACGCAAGGTCGGCGGCGACCGCCTCCTCGGCCGAGATCCAGTCGCCCGTGTACAGCGCAAGAGACGCGCGCTGGTTGCCCATCACCACCGGCATGAGGTAGCTGCCCGCGGCTTCGGGCACGACGCCGAGCGGCACGAAGGGTGCGCGGAGCCTGGCGGTGTCGGCGATGAGCGCGAGGTCGCAGTGGAGCAGGACGGTCATGCCGATGCCGACGCCGAGACCGTTCACCGCCGCGAGCATCGGCTTCTCGTACGCGGCCGCGGTGTCGATGAACTGGCGGAAGCCGTGACCGACCGCCGCGCTGTTGTCGGTCGAGGTACTGAGCGATGCCATCTCCGCAAGGTCTTGACCGGCGGAGAACGCGCGCCCGTTCCCGGTGAGCACGACGCACTTGATGTCGTCACACGCGAGTGCGTCTTCGAGCGCACCGCCCGCGGCCGAGTACAGCGCGCTGTCGAACGCGTTCAGCTTCTCGGGGCGGTTGAACGTGATGAGCCGGACACCGTCGGCGTCGTCGACAAGGAGGTTCGGGGCGAGGAGGTTGGTCATGCAGGTCGGATCATCGCGGTCAGATGTCGTCCCAGACCATTCCGCTCCGTTCGGGCGCGTTGACGAGAAGCAACTCCTCGGGGCTGTGCTTGTTGATGTGCCCGATGAGCATGTTGTAGACGCCGTAGCCGACGAGCTGACGCAACCGCGGCTCGAAGCCGTCGACAGTGGCGCGGTCGAGACCGAGCTGCTGGTTCTCCTGCTGGCGGATGTAGCCCGCGCAGTAGTTCATCGCGACGCCGGTGCGCCGCGTGTCCGTCGCGTTCGCGCCACCACCGTGCCACAGGCTCCCGTGCCAGATCAGCACCGATCCCTTCGGCATTTCCGCCGCGATCGAGTCGTACGGTTTGCCGTAGTCGGGCGAGTGGTCCCAGAGGTGGGAACCGGGCACGAGTCGGGTGGCGCCGTTCGCCTCGGTGAAGTCGGTCAGGGCCCACATCGAGTTGCACACGGTCGGCGGGTGCGGCTTCGGCAAGGGGATCAACTGGTCGTCGGCATGGATGGGCTGCGCGATCTCGCCCGGAAGGATCGCGATCGATGAGAGCGACGAGATCAGGCAACCCGGGTCGAGTACGCCGTCGACGATCGGGAGCACGTGTTCGTGCACGGGGATCCGCTCGTAGAGCGCGCCGAACGCGAGCAGGTTGTAGACGCGCAGGGTGCGATGACCTTCGAACGAGTTCGGTGAGGGCTGGACGTGGAAGTACTGCTCGAGCCGTTCCAGGTCCTCGTTCAGCGCGTCGACCAGATCTGGCTCGATCGCGTCTTCGACGATCGTGTAGCCCTGCTCGGCGACCTCTTTGACATGGAGAGGGACGTCCATCGAGAAGAGGTTACTGTCGGCACCCATGGCGCGGTATGCCCTCGGCGACATCGAGCCGGACATCGATCCGGACGCCTTCGTCCACCCCGACGCGACGATCATCGGCAACGTCGTCATCGGCGCGGGGTCGACGATCTGGCCGCAGGCAGTGCTGCGCGGCGACCAGAGCCGAATCGTGATCGGCGCGCGCACGTCGGTCCAGGACGGGGCGGTGCTGCACTGCACGCGCGAGCTCGAGACGACGGTCGGCGACGACTGCACGGTCGGTCATCTCGCGCACCTCGAAGGCTGCGTGGTGGAGGACCGCGCGCTGGTCGGCACCGGGTCCATCGTGTTGCACCGCGCTGTCATCCGCAGCGGCGCGCTGGTGGGCGCGGGCGCGCTCGTGCCCGGGGGGATGGAAGTGCCCGGTGGTGCGATGGCGCTTGGCGTTCCCGCGCAGGTGCACCTCGACCGCGTCCGCGGCGACCAGATCACGTATCCCGCGACGGAGTACGTGCGGAACTGGGAGCGCTACCGCATGGAGCTCCGTCGCCTCGATTGAGCGCGAGGCCGACTGTCGCGATCAGACGATGTTTCCGACCGCGTGACCGATGCCGTAGCTGATCACGAGCGCGGCCGACGAGAGCACCAGGGTGCGTACGGCTGCGCGACCGCGTGGCGCGCCGCCGAGCGCGGCGCCGATCGCGCCGAGGACCGCGAGCGCGACGAGCGTGACGACCGCGATCGTGGCGACGCGGATCGATGTTGGAGCGAGCACGGCGAGCACCGGCCAGATCGCACCTGCGGTGAACGCAAGGGCCGACGTCCACGCGGCTTGCCGCGGCTTCGCCGTCGCAAGCTCGGTGATGCCGAGCTCGTCACGCGCGTGCGCGCCGAGCTCGTCGCGCGCCATGAGCTGCTCGGCCACGAGGCGAGCCAGACCGGGTTCGACGCCACGATCCTGGTAGATGCGCGCGAGCTCGTGCAGCTCGCCACCCGGGTTGTCCCGCAGCGCGACCGCCTCGATGTCGAGGTCGGCGCGCTCCGCATCGCGCTGCGAGCTCACGGACACGTACTCGCCGACGGCCATCGACAGCGCGCCGGCCACGATCGCGGCGACGCCCGCGATGATCACGTCGTTGCGGCCGGTGTTCGCAGCGGCGACACCGATCACGAGTGCGGACGTCGAGAGGATGCCGTCGTTGGCGCCGAGCACTGCGGCCCGAAGCCACGGTGCCCGCTGGCTGCGGTGGTGTTCGGCACCAATGGGGTGAGCCACACGCGTGAAGCTAGTCTCGCTGCTTCTCAGCGCCACGCTCCTCGGAGGCCGTCATGCCCGAAGCCGTCATCGTCGCGACCACCCGCACGCCGATCGGCCGCGCCAACAAGGGGTCGCTCATCGATTGCCGCCCCGACGACCTTTCGGCACTGGTGATCCGCGCCGTCCTCGACAAGCTGCCCGAGCTCGACCCCGCCCAGGTCGAAGACGTCATCTGGGGCTGCGGGCAGCCCGCCGGCGAAGCCGGGTTCAACGTCGCTCGCGTGGCCGCGATCCTGGCCGGCGTCGACGTACCCGGCGTCACGGTCAACCGCTACTGCTCGTCGTCGCTGCAGACCATCCGCATGGCGGCGCACGCGATCAAGGCCGGCGAGGGCGACGTGTTCGTCGCCGGTGGCGTCGAAACAGTGAGCCGCTTCGCCTACGGCGCCTCCGACAGCGGCGGTCCCAACGAGAAGTTCAGCGAAGCGCGTGCTCGCACGAAGCTGCGGACCGGAGGCGACCAGCCGAAGTGGACGCCACCCGTCGGCCTCCCGGACGTCTACATCGCCATGGGGCAAACCGCCGAGAACGTGGTCGAGGCCGAAGGCGTGACACGCGAAGAGATGGACGAGTTCGGTGCCCGGTCGCAGCAGCGCGCGGTCGCCGCGCAGGAGGACGGATACTTCGAGCGCGAGATCACGCCGGTGACGCTCCCCGACGGCACCGTCGTGACGAAGGACGACGGTCCGCGTCCGGGCACCACGGTCGAGAAGCTCGCGACGCTCAAGCCCGTGTTCCGGCCCAACGGATCGGTCACGGCCGGGAACGCGTGCCCGCTCAACGACGGCGCGGCCGTGGTCGTGGTGATGAGCGACACCAAGGCGAGCCAGCTCGGGATCATGCCGCTCGCCCGCATCGTCGCGAGCGGCGTGAGCGCGATCAGCCCGGAGATCATGGGCCTCGGCCCGATCGAGGCGAGCCGGCAGGCGCTCAAGCGTGCGTCGCTCACCGCCGACGACATCGACCTCTTCGAGATCAACGAGGCGTTCGCCGCGCAGGTCATCCCGAGCGCCAAGCACCTCGGCATCCCCGACGAGAAGCTCAACGTCCGCGGTGGCGCGATCGCGCTCGGCCACCCGTTCGGAATGACCGGCGCCCGCATCATGACCACGCTGCTCAACGGACTCCAGACCGACGGTGCGCGCTACGGCCTCGAGACCATGTGTGTCGGCGGCGGCCAGGGCATGGCGATGATCGTCGAGCGGCTCTAGCCGCGGCGGCTCATCGAGCACGGGAAACGAAAGCGCGGCTCTGGCTTGCGGGCGCGCGCGGGCAGCTTCGCAGCCGACATCACCGACGGCACCGACAACTGGATTGTCGTCAAGTGCCGTGTGAACGCGTTCGGCGCGACCGACCAGAAGGTGTTCCAGGTGTGGCTGGGCGAGAACGGGTGCAGCGAGCCAGTGGTCGTCGGCGCCGAGAACGACGACGGTTCCGGCGGCGCGCAAATCGGTGGCCTGCCGACCGAGGATCTCGTCGTCACGAGCACCGACCCGACCCCCGGTCAGAGCGTCATGCTCAAGTTCACCGCGCGCGGGGTGCACGCCGGAACCGGCGTCGTGACGACGCATGTGACGACACCGGTGGTGCCGGGCACGACGGTGCTGACGTCGAACGTCAATGTTGTCTGGCGGCGAGGAGACCCGCGTTTCTGGACCAGTGAGCGATCGGACGCGCTGACAGGCTCGCGATGAGTTTCGGGGAGGGGTGGAGTCTCACGAACTATGGAAACGACCAACCTTGCCGAGGCCGATGGTTTGCCCACGATCGAATGGTCGCGAGTTGAAACGCAGCTCGTCGACCTCCTGACGCACGACGATCCACGCTCACCGAACCGCTCGACGTTCTGGCTTACGACACTGAACGCCGACGGAAGCCCTCACGTGACGAGTGTGGGCAGCGCTGTGGCACGCGGGCTCGTGCTGGTTCCAGACTGGTGAACGCACCCGCAAGGCGAGGAACGTTGCCCGCGACCCTCGCTGCACGATCAGTGTCGCCACGAAAGGTTTCGACGTGACGGTCGCAGGCGGTGCCCGGCGCGTGACCGACCCGAAGATCGTGGCCGAGATCGCGGCATTGTGGGCGAAGGGCGGATGGCCTGCGCAGCCCGACGACTCGGGAACCGGCATCACCGCGCCGTTCAACGCGCCGACGCTCGGACCACCGCCGTGGTTCGTCTACGAAGTCAAGCCGCGCACGGCGACGGCAGTCGGTACCGCCGAAGACACCCCGGGTTCGACGCGTTGGCGATTCTGAAACTCGGCGCGATCGACAGCTCCTTGTACGCCCCGACCCGCGACTATGGATTCGTTGGGTAACCGATCGCCGTGGCGAGCCGAGCGTGCAGGTCGGCGTTCGAGTAGAGCCCACCGCCCTGGTCGCCACGTCGGCCGCCGGACCGATCGGTGAACCGGCCGCCCGCCTCTTCGATCAGAAGAATCCAGGGAGCGTGATCCCACATGTGGCAGCACTCAGCCAGGATGATTCAAGTGCGCCGCCGCCGCGGGTCGCCCACCACTGATGACCCAGCGCCGGCGCGGTCACGACTGCAACCTCTGTCTGCCCAGCGACTTCGAGCGCAACGTGCACTCGCCAGTTGCGATCACCTCGACTGAAGAACGCCGCGCTGCGAGCGCAGACCGGCAGCTCGGTGCGCGATTGGAGTGCGAAGCGCGTAGGGCGGGCCGCGAACTCCAAACGCTCTGCGCCGTGCCCCAAAGCCGCGACCGTTTGGAGCGCGCGGACGCGCGGGACCTGCTTCCGGCTCCAAACGCTACGGACACAGCACCCCGACAGCCTCTTGTGGCGTGATATTGCGACTTTCCGTCGGTCGTCTTGTACGGCGGGCAAGCCTTCGTTTCTGAGCTCCGGCCTGAGGAGGTTTGACGTGCAGAAGGGTCATGTTCAGAGATGTTGGCGCGGCACGACGAGCGGCCGCTGGTCGTTGGTGGCGACGCGGGTTGCCCCGCGCAGCTGGGTCGAGATGGTCTACCCCGGCCTCGCGTGCTTCAACGAGGTCGACAAGGGCGTGAGCGAAAGGTGGTTCGACTCGCGTTCAACGTCACACGGAGTCACTGCGCACCGGCTCGAGGTGGGTGCGGGTGACGATGCCGTCGGCTTGGCGGTGGGCGCGTTCGGAACGTGAGGGCATGATGCCGTGCTCGGCGCGGAGTTCGGCCATGCCCACGTTGTGGCCCGTGTAGGTCGCGGGTTGTTCGATCATCCAGGCGATGCCGTCGGCCGCGACCTCCGACGGTTCCCAATCCGAAGTGTCGGCACCGGGGAAATTGAAGACGAATCCCTCCGACGCAACCGGCACGTCGATGCGGAAGGTGTTGACGGCGATGCCGTGGGGCGCGAGCTGGTGGGCGGCGGACACCGTCATGTGCTCCATTGCCGCTTTCGCCATCCCGTACGACATGAGGCCGGGGAAGTAGTTGAGCGCGGCGACGCTCGAGACGTTGACGATCGCGCCTTCGCCGCGTTCCTTCATCCCCGGCACCACTGCGAGCAGCGCGACGAGCGGCGCCCGCATGTCGACCTGCATCACGAGATCGAACCGCTTCATCGGCAGTTCGAGGTCACCGGGAAACGTGATCGCGGCGTTGTTGACGAGGATGTCGACCCGGCCGAACGCATCGATCGTCGTGCCGACCATCGCCGCGATCTCGTCGTCGTGGGCGAGGTTCGTCGGCACCGCGATCGCGTCACCGTCCGCGTCGGTGATCGTGCGAACCGTTGCGTCGATGGTGCCGGGGATCGGCAACGGTTGCGCGTCGGTCGCCCGAGCCGCGCACGCGACCTTGACCCCGCGCTGCGCCAGACCGATGGCCGTTGCCGCGCCAACACCGCGGCTCGCACCGGTGACGATCGCGACCTTGCCGTCGAGCTGCATGGTGGGGAACCTAGAGCGCGGGCAGTTGCCGGCGCACGGTGAGCGTCTCCGCGTAGAGGTCGCCGAACTCGTCGATGCGCTCGAGGACATCGGCCGCCTCGAAGGACAGCGCCTGTTCGTCGCCGGTGTCGAGTGCGTCCTCGAGCTCGTCCCACGCGACTGGCGTCGAGACGGTCGGCCGCTCGCGTATGCGAAGTGAGTACGCGCATACGGTGGTCTTGTGGCTGTCGTTCTGACTCCAGTCGACGAACACGCGCCGTGGGCGCTTCTCCTTGGCCATGTCGACGGTCACGTGCTCGGGGTCGCGCGACTCCAGGAGCTGCCCGAGCCCGAGTGCGAAGCGCTTCGTCTCCTCGTGCGTCGCGAGATCCGTGTTGAGCGGCACCGACAGGTGGAGACCCTTGCCGCCCGAGGTCTTCACCACCGCGCGCAGGTCGAAGTGCTCGAGGATGTCGCGAAGTTCGAGCGCGACGCGTGCGCAGTCGAGGATGCCGGCCGGTTCGCCGGGATCGAGATCGAGCACCACCGCGGTCGGGTGCCACGGATCCGCGACGGTCCACTGGTGGGTGTGCAGTTCGAGCGCGGCCAGGTTGCCCAGCCACACGAGTGCCGCGAGTTCCTCGATCACGCACCCTTCCTGCCCGCCGCCGGCCACGACCGCTTCGGTGGGGACCCACTTGGGGTGGTGCGGAGGGCACCGCTTCTCGAAGAAGCGTTCGCCGTGGGGGCCGTCGGGGGCCCGAACCAGGGTCGGTGGCCGGCCCGCGAGATGGGCCAGCATCACCGGCGCGATCCGGGAGAAATAGTGGATGACGTCGGCTTTCGTGAAGCCGCTGGCCGGGTAGAGGACCTTGTCCAGGTTCGAGAGCGACAGCTCCCGACCCTCGATCTCTACCTCAACCCGGGATGCCATAAGTAAAGTCAGACCCTATGCCGAGCTCGATTTGGACCGGAGCCATCAGCTTCGGGCTGGTGCAAGTGCCGGTCCGCATGGTCACCGCCACCCGCAGCAAAGACGTCAGCTTCAACCAACTCGAGGAGAGCACCGGCGCGCGCATCCGGTATCGCAAGGTCTCCGAGGTCAGCGGCGACGAAGTGACGGCCGATCAGATCGTGCGCGGCTACGAAGTGTCGAAGGGCAAGTACGTCCGCATCGAGGACGACGAGATCCAGTCGCTGCGGCCGAAAGGGAGCCGCGCGATCGAGATCGAGGAGTTCGTCGACCTGGACGAGATCGACCCGCTGTTCTTCGAGCAGCCCTACTACCTGATCCCCAACGACCGGGGCGTGAAGCCGTACAAGCTGCTCGTCGAAGCGATGACCGACCTGAACAAGGTCGCGATCGGTCGCATCGTCATGCGCAGCAAGGAGCGGCTCGTCGCGATCCGCCCGCTCGACGGCATGCTCTGCGTCGAGACGATGCGTTACTCCGACGAAGTCGTCGTGCGCGACGGTCTGATCACTGACGAAGAGGGCGACGTCGACCTCACCGAGCGGGAACGCACGATGGCGCAGCAGCTCGTCGAATCGCTCGCGTCCGACAAGTTCGACGCGAGCAAGTATCACGACGAGTTCCGCGAGCAGCTTCTCGATCTCATCGAGCGCAAGGCCGCCGGCGAGGAGATCATTGCCGAACCCGAGACCGAAGCGCCGGCCAAGGTGCTCGACCTCGTCGCCGCACTCGAGGCATCGCTCGCCAAGGCCTCGACCGCGAAGGAACGACACCCGAGCACGGCCGGCCGCAAGGTCGATATCGACGACGACACTGACGACGAGGTCGACGACGACGAGGTCGCGGCGCCGAGCCGGGCCAAGAAGTCGACTGCCAAGGCGACGACGGCGACGTCGAAGGCGAGTGGTGCGGCCAAGAAGGCCCCGGCCAAGAAGACCGCCGCGCGTTCCAAGCGCTCCGCCTGACCGGCGCTAAGACGCCGTTGAGATTGCCGTCAGATCGTTGACCCGGGCGGGGGGGCGGCGTTTGCTGCTCGCCGAGGGGTGCACCCGTGACCAAGCACTCCCTCGCCTGCGCACCCCGCGGTGGGGCCGCTTCGTCCCAACCGAGTTCGTGTCGTCACCGCGGGGTGCCAACCGGCGACCGGTCGTGCCGGCGCCGACCGTCGCCGATTGCGTGCTCGTCATGGAGCCAGCCGCAGCCGGCGCAGATCGGATCCGCGTCACCGGCGTCGACGAAGGCGCCGCACGGCTCGTAGCTCGTTCGCAGGGGCGCGGACTCGAGGGCGGGGAGGGTCTGGACGCTGTGCATGCGCCGAACCCTGCCAGCCGGGTGTGACAACTACCGCGCGACCTGCACGCTCCGGCCGTCCTTCCACTCCCGCAACACGAGGAAGTGGCCCTTCAGGGCCGCGTGGTCCCACGTCCCGAAGCCCATGAGCGTCCCGTCGTAGCCACTCGCGGCGGGCATGTACTTCACCTTGCGCAGCCCCTCCGCGATCCCGGTGCGGGTGAGGTGCTCGGCCCGGGCGACGGCTTCGCCGAGCAGGCGCCCCATGTCGTAGGCCGCGCAGCCGACCGGTCCGCCGGCCGCGCGCGGCGACAGTTCGCGCAACGCCTCGCGCACCTGGTTGTCGTCGGCGATGTTGTCCAGGTACTCCCAGCCTGCGTAGCCGTCGCGCCAGTCGGGGCGCGCGTAGCCGAACATCAGCGCGGAATTCGAGAGCACCGGCACGTCCCACCCGAGCGACTCCCGAGCCAGCGAGACCGCGCGCGACGACACGCCGAGCCCGAAGTAGACGAGCGCGTCCGGGTTCCCGAGGCGCAGGCGCTCGAGGACCTCTTCGGCATTCTCCGACAGCGGCGAGATGCTTGCGGAACCGGTGATCTCGATACCGCGACGGGCGCGGGCACCCTCGAACGCTTCGAAGTAGCGACGACCGACAGGGGACTGATCGAACAGCACTGCGGACGACCGGAGGCCGCGCTCGACGAGGCGGGCCGCGAGCACCGGCGGCTCCTCCTCGAGGGAACCGACTTGGTAATGGAACATCCATTGCGAGCGCGTGCGCTCGCCGCCGGTGTAGTTGATCGCCGGGATCTCGGCCGCGTCGCAGAGCGGTGCGACGATCAGCGCGTTGTCGGAGATCGCGGGCCCGATGATGACGGAGACGCCCTGGTCGAGCAGCGCTTCGAAGCCTTCGACGACCTCGCGTTCGCTGCCCGCCGGCAGTCCGCGCGCGGCTTGCGGCACGAACTCGAACTCGCGATCGAGGCGACCCGACGCGGCGACTTCGGCGAGCCCGAGTCGCACTGCGTCCTCGAACGTCCCGTCAGCTTGTGGGAAGTCGTAGAAGAAGCCGACGCGGACGGGTGACGGACCGGACATCGCGCTGCTGACCATCGAACGAACCTATCCCGGTCGCAATCGACCGCGCAGCTAGCCTGCTCGCGTGCTGGGGGACGAGCTCGGACGCCTTGCGGGTGAGGTCGTGCAGGCGACTTGGGAACGCGTCGTGCACTACGGCGCGCTGGGTCCTCGACACCGTCGTGCGCGCCGGTTCCACGCGTTCGGCGCGGGCAGCCTCGTCGCGTTCCCGCCGACGGTGATCTACGGCGAAGGGCGCATCGCGATCGGCGCGGGCACGACGATCGGGCCACTCGCGAGCATCAGCGCGGGGATGCCTTCGCAGGCCGGGCTCACCGGCGACCCGGTGATCACGATCGGCGACCGTTGCATGCTCGGGAAGGGCATCGGCATCATCGGCCACGAACGCATCGACATCGGCGACGACATCTGGACCGGCCACTACGTGTACGTGACCGACCAGAACCACGGCTACGAGGATGTCGACCTGCCGATCGGTGTGCAGATGTGGACGAACGAGCCGGTCAGTATCGGCGCCGGTTCGTGGCTCGGCCACGGTGCGATCGTGTTGCCGGGCTCGCGCATCGGCAGGCACGTCGTGGTCGCGGGCGGCGCCGTGGTGACGGCCGGCGAGTACCCGGACTTCTCGGTCGTGGCCGGGGTACCGGCACGCGTCGTGCGGCGCTACGAACCGGACGCGGGCTGGCGCCCGACGACGATGTAGGTCACCGCGCCGATCGTGTTCAAGGTCGCGAAGCGCCAGAGGATCTTCGGGCCGCGCAGCTCGGCCGCCGATCGGCTACTCAGGTCCCGCTGCGCGAACGCCGCCAGCGCGGCTTGCACGGCGACGAGCGCGAGCACGCCCGCGCGCTGCTGCCCCGTCAGTTCGGACCACTTCTTCCGCGTCTTGACCATGGTCCGACCGTAGCCGCGACCCGAGTTGACGGCCTTCGAGGTCGGGGAACTCGACTGAGCTGCGTGGAGCTCACCGAAGCCCTAACGTTTCGGCATGGGGTACACACGCATCGAGGTCGAGCCCGTCACCAACGTGCTCGGTGCAACCGTGACCGGGCTCGATCTGCGGGAGCCACTCGATGACGAGATCGTCGCCGAGCTCGCCGACGCATGGGTCGAGCACAAGGTGTTGTTCCTCCCGGGCCAGCCCATCGACCGCGAGGCGCACAAACGGTTCGCGCGGTACTTCGGCGAGATCTTCCGCCACCCGTACCTCAAGGACGCGAAGGGCGACCCGGACTTCGTGCGCCTCTACAGCGGTGGCGACACCGGGCGCCGGTACGTCGCGGAGGGCTGGCACACCGATGTGACGTTCACGCCCCAACCGCCGATGGGATCCATCCTCCGGTCGATCGAGGTGCCCGCGTACGGCGGCGACACCATGTGGATCGACCTCGAGGCCGCATACGCGGGTCTCTCGCCGAGGATGCAGGAGGTCGCGGCGTCACTCACCGCGATCCACAGCGCGCCGCGTGCGGCCTTCTTGCCGGGTGACACGAGCGGCGAGGTCATCACCAGCCATCATCCGGTGGTACGCACCCATCCGGTCAGCGGCCGCAAGGCGCTGTTCGTCAATCCGGGCTTCACGCGGTCGATCGATGGAATGCGCCACAGCGAGTCGAACGCGATGCTCACGATGTTCCACACGCACACCCAGAACCCCGACTACCAGGTCCGCGTGCACTGGAAGCCGAACATGATCGCGATGTGGGACAACCGCTGCACGCAGCACCGCGTCGCCACCGACAACCTCGACGCGCTGCGCAAGATGGAACGCATCACCCTGCAGGGCGACACCCCGGTCTGAGGGCGCGCGGAACGCGGTTACCAGGCGGCGGCCTCGACGCGGCCGTCGATTGCAGGCATCCTTCACTCCATGACCGAGCCGGCACGAGTCATGGCAGCGAGATGCTGAGACGCATCGCTCAGCTCATCACGCTGCTGGTCCTCGCGGTTTCGGTGCTCGGGATCGTCTTCGTCGTGGGCATGCGAAGGAAGTCTCCGCTCGTGCTCGACGCCGTGCGGCGTACCGGCCGGCTGGCGCGGCCGTACCTGCTGAAGTCGAGCGGGACACCGGGCGCCGCTGCTTCGGTGATCCGCCACGTCGGCCGGACGTCCGGCCGGCCCTACGAGACGCCCGTCAACGCAGTGACCACTGACGACGGGTACGTCATCGCGCTGCCGTACGGGTTGAACACGGATTGGCTGAAGAACGTTCTCGCGAGCGGGACCGCGACGATCGTGGACCAAGGCAGCGCGCACCCGGTCGACCAGCCGGAGGTCGTACCGCTCTCGGTCGCCGAGCCGCTCTTCTCGGCGAAGGACCAACGCACGCATCGTCGATTCCGCGTCGAGCAGTACGTGCTGTTGCGGCGCACCCCCGAGCGCGCCGGCATCGCGTAGCGGACTCGCTCGAGGGCTACCGGCTACGACAATCGCGTCGCGAGGGCGTGCGCGCGTGCTTTCAGTTCGCGTGTCTCGGCGCCCGGTGCCAGCTCCGGCAACAGGTCGGCGATGTCGCGGACCAGCGCCGCGAGCGCGACGAGGTCTTCGGTCGGCGCTTGGATCTTGATCTGCGAGAATGGGAACGCCACGTTGACCCTGGTCGTCACCACCTCGTTCGGGTCTGGTCCCGGTTTCGACCCGTCACCGTTGTTCTTGGCCATGTCTTCTACCTCCCGCGTGACATCGTGACCGAGAACCTTTGCACCGTCGAGTGCTGGCGCCGGGCCTCGGCAGCGGTCAATCTGGACGAGATGCAGGAAGCCACCCCGTTGCAAGTGGCCAAGCCGCGGCTTCGTGGTGTCTCGCACGAGATCGCGGCGTTGGCGTTCCCGATCCTCGGCGTCGTGCTCATCATCGTCTCACCGACCGCGGCGATCCGTTGGGCAAGCGTGGTGTATACGCTCGGCGTGACGGCGATGTACGCGACCAGCGCGTGCTACCACCGGGGCCACTGGTCGGACGCCACGCGGCTGCGCCTGCGGCGCGCGGACCATTCGATGATCATGGTTGCCATCGCCGCGACCTATACGCCGATCGCCGTCGCCGCGTTGGATCGTCGGCAAGCGACGATCCTCCTCACGATTGTCTGGACACTGGCGATCGTCGGTGTCGTCGTCCAGATGCTGTGGTTGCACGCACCGCGATGGCTCGGGGCCGCGCTCTACATCGCGATCGGATGGACCGCGCTCGCGTTCGTGCCGACGTTGTGGCGCGCGCTCGGCGTCGTGAGCTTCTCGCTGATAGTGCTGGGTGGCATCGTGTACTCGCTCGGCGCGGTCGTCTACGCGACGCGCCGCCCCGACCCGGCGCCGGCCGTCTTCGGCTATCACGAGGTGTTCCACGCGCTCGTCATCGTGGCCGGTCTCGTCTTCTACGCCGCGACGCTGCGGGTGGTGCTCGCGGCGTGATCGGCGGCAATCGCTAAATCGGTGGTCTCGGGTCCGGCGTCCCTGTCAAAGTGCGCTGTGCCCAAGATCTACTTCGACGAGCGGGTCGCGCCCCACTACGACGCAACCTCCGCGGAGATGTTCGACCCAGGAGTGCTCGGCCCGACGGTGAGCTTCCTCGCGGAGCTGGCGGGCGCACGGCGCGGCGCTCGAACTCGCCGTCGGGACCGGTCGCGTTGCGCTGCCGTTGCGCGCTCGTGGTGTGCGCGTACACGGGATCGACCTGTCGCCCGCGATGGTCGCCGCGCTGCAGGCGAAGCCGGGCGCGGACGCGATCGAGGTGACGATCGGCGACATCGCGACGACGAAGGTCGACGGGTCGTTCCGACTCGTGTACCTCGTCTACAACACGATCGAGAACCTCACGACACAGGATGCGCAGGTGCAGTGCTTCCAGAACGCGGCCGCGCACCTGGAGCCCGGCGGTTGCTTCGTGATCGAGGTCGGCGTCCCCCAACTCCAACGGCTCCCGCCGGGCGAGAAGGTGCGGCCGTTCTTGGTGTCGCCGGAACGGCTCGGCTTCGACGAATACGACATCGCGAACCAGGGCCTCGTCTCGTACCACTACTGGCTCGGCGACCATGCGCTCGGGCAGTTCTCGCAGCCGTTCCGCTACGTGTGGCCGGCCGAGCTCGATCTGATGGCCCGCTTGGCCGGCCTGACGTTGCGCGAACGCTGGAGCTCCTGGTCGCGCGCACCGTTCACCAGCGACAGCACCGAACACATCTCAGTGTGGGAGAAAGTCGCGTAGCGCGTCGCTACGAGTCCGCGATCGCCTCGGCTTCGAACCGGTAGCCCATTCCGGGTTCGGTGAGGAAGTAGCGAGGGCGGCTGGGTTCGGGTTCGAGCTTCTGGCGGATGTGGGCCATGTGGACGCGGAGATAGTTCGTCTCGGTGCCGTACTCCGGGCCCCACACCTCTTGGAGCAGTTGTCGCTGCGCGACGAGTTTGCCCGCGTTGCGGACGAGCACCTCGACCATGTGCCACTCGGTAGGCGTGAGCTTCACCTCCGAACCGTTGCGGTGCACCCGCTTCGTCACGAAGTCGACGGTGAAGTCGGGGGTGGTGACGACCGGTTCCTCTGCGCTCGGCGCGACACGTCGTCAGCGCGGCGCGCAGGCGGGCGAGGAGCTCGCCCATACCGAACGGCTTGGTCACGTAGTCGTCGGCGCCGGCGTCGAGTGCGGCGATCTTGTCGCGCTCGGTTTCGCGCGCGGAGAGGATCACGATCGGCACGTCGGTCCAGCCCCGCAGGCCCGCGATCACGTCGAGGCCGGTGATGTCGGGCAGCCCGAGGTCGAGGACGACGAGATCCGGACGGTGCCGGGCCGCGAGTTGTAGCGCGATCTCGCCGGTGCCGGCCGCGTCGACGTCGTACCCGCGCGCGCGGAGGTTCGTCACCAGCGCGCGCAGGATCTGGGGTTCGTCGTCGACGACGAGCACGCGGGTCACGACTTCGCTGCTTCGAGTGTGACGATTGCAGTCGTGCCGCCGCCCGGGGTGTCCTCGAGCTCGAGCTCGCCGCCCATCGCGACGACGAACCCGCGCGCGACCGCGAGCCCGAGCCCGACTCCGGTGCCCCGGTCGAGATCGCCGAGCCGCTGGAAGGGCTGAAAGACGCGATCGTGTTCGGACGCAGGGATCCCCGGCCCCCGATCGACGATGCGGAGATGGATCACTCCTTGGACCGCGCCGGCTTCGACCCGCACCGGGATCTCGAGCGGCGAGAACTTCAGCGCGTTCTCGACGAGGTTGGCGATGACGCGTTCGAGGAGCGCGGCATCGGCGACCACTGCCGGGAGCGATTCGGAGACGTCGGTTTCGACGGTCCGCGCCCGGTCGCCGAGGCTCGAGAGCGCCGCGGGCACGACCTCCTCGAGGTGGACAGGTCGCAAGAGGGGCTCGAGGACGCCGGCCTGGAGCCGGCTCATGTCGAGGAGATTCCCGACGAGCGCGTTCAGCCGGTCGGCTTCGTCCTCGATCGATGCGAGGAACTGTGCGACGTCCTCGTCGTTCCACTCGACATCCGGCTGTCGGAGGCTGGAAACGGCGGCCTTGATCGAGGCGAGCGGCGTCCGGAGATCATGTGACACCGCTTGCAGCAACGCCGCCCGCAGCTCGTTGGCCTGGCCGAGCGCGGAAGCGGTGGCGGCCTCCGCGCCGAGCCGGGCCCGCTCCCGTGCCAACGTCAACTGCGCGGAGAACGCGTTGAGGACCTGACGATCATCTGCGCTCAGCCGCGGCCCGACGAGCGCGAGCACCACCCCCTCGCCGATCTCCTCGACCGCGTCCGCACTTTCAGGGTTGGCAGGAATGGGTGCACCGTCCGAGGCTTCGATTTCCCACTGTCCGTCGGCACGGCACAACACGGCAGCCGCGTCCAGCCGGAACGCCGACCGTAGTGAAGCGACGAGACGGTGAAGGGGATCCTCGCCGCCTTCGTACCCGGCGAGCCGCGCCAGCGTCTCCGCCTCGGCTCGGGCGCGGCGGGCCTCGAGCGTGCGCCGCGCCGCGAGGTCGACCAATGCACTGACGACCGCGCTCACGACCACGAAGATCACGAGTGCGAGCGCGTTCTCGCCTTCCGCGACGGTCCAGTGGTGGATCGGTGGCGTGAAGAACCAGTTGGCGAGGAGGAAGCCGACGATGGCCGCCGCGATGCCCGGGATGATGCCGCCGATCGCGCCGACCGCCACGACGAGCGAAAGGTAGAGCAACAGCACCGTCTCCAGGCCGATGTCGTCCCGCGCCGGGATGAGGAGAAGGGTGAGCAACGGGAGCCCGATTGCTGCGAGCACCCACGCGCCGACCTGCCGGCGTCGCGGCAGCGGTGACGCCCAACGCAGTTGCGGCCGGCGGGACGGAAGTGGCTGCTCGGTGTCAGACGGCTCGTGCGAGATGACGTGCACGTCGATCGGAACCGCCATGCGAACGGTCCGGTTGATGACCGAACCGCGCACGAGCTCGCTCAGGCGAGAGCGCCGGCTCGCACCCAGCACCAACTGCGTGCAGTTCTCGGCGCGGGCGAACTCGGCGAGGGCAGCGCCGACGTCACTCGCGACGACCTCGTGGTACTCCCCGCCGAGGTCGGCGAGCAGTTGTTGGTGGCGTACGAGATTCTCCGACCGCGGCCCGGCCACGCCTTCGGCTGTGCTCACGTGCAAACCCAGCAGCTCGCCGTGCGCGCGTTGGGCCATGCGTGCCGCGCGTCGAATCAATGCTTCCGTTCCAGGCGCGCCAGTGATCGCGACCAAGACGCGTTCGCGCGTTTCCCATGGCTCCGTGATCCCGTGCCGCTCGCGGTACTCGCCCAGCGCTTCGTCGACGCGGTCCGCGACCCACAGCAGTGCGAGCTCCCGCAGCGCCGCGAGGTTTCCGGGTCTGAAGTAGTTCGTGAGCGACGCGTCGATCCGCTCCGGCTTGTAGATGTTGCCGTGCGCCATGCGCCGGCGCAGCGCCTCCGGCGACATGTCGACGAGCTCGATTGCGTCCGCTCGTCGAACGACTTCATCGGGGATCGTCTCGCGCTGCTTGGCGCCCGTGATGCGCTCGACGACGTCGTTGAGCGACTCGAGGTGTTGGATGTTCAGGGTCGAGATCACGTCGATCCCCGCGGTGAGCAGTTCTTCGACGTCCTGCCAGCGCTTCGGATTGCGGGAGCCAGGGGCGTTCGTGTGTGCGAGCTCGTCGACGAGTGCTTGCGCGGGCCCGCGGGCAAGGATGGCGTCGACATCCATCTCTTCGAGCGTTGCGCCTCGATATTCGATCTGCCGGCGCGGGACGACCTCGAGCCCGTCGACCTGCTCGGCCGTGCGGGGCCGCCCGTGCGTTTCGACGTAGCCGACGACGACGTCCCGACCACGGTCGGAGCCTCGGCGGCCCTCGTTGAGCATCGCGAACGTCTTGCCGACGCCGGGCGCTGCTCCGAGGTAGATGCGTAGGCGGCCCCGTGCCATGCCTCCAGTTTGCTCTCTACGAGGCCTTGTCGAGCGCGAGGTTGAGCTCCAGCACGTTCACTCCGGGTTCGCCCAGGAAGCCGAGCGCGCGCTCGTCGGTGTGGTCCTTCACGAGGCCGAGGACCTGATCGACGGATAGGTTTCGTTGCTCGGCGACACGCGCGGCCTGGATCCGCGCGTTGGCGACCGAGATGTGCGGGTCGAGACCTGATCCGGACGCGGTCACCGCGTCGACCGGCACCTTGGCATCGGCGGTGAGTCCGTTGTCCTTGCGGTAGGCCGCAAGGCGTTCCTTCACGGCCTTGAGAAGGTCAGGGTTCGTGGGGCCCAGGTTCGACGCGTAACTGAGGCTGGCGTCGTATCCCTTCTCGCCGGCAGCCGACGGGCGCGGATGGAAGTACTCGGGCTTGGTGAACTGCTGGCCGATCAAGCGCGACCCCACGACCTTCCCGTCCTGCTTGACGAGTGATCCTTCGGCCTTGTCGTGGAAGGCCACTTGCGCGATCCCCGTGACCGCGAGTGGATACACGAGACCGAGCACGATCGTCGTGAGCACCACCATGATGAGGGCGGGAAGCAGTTGGCGACGCATCACGAGACCCCCAGGGCCGAGATGAGCAGGTCGATGAGCTTGATGCCGATGAACGGTGCGATGACGCCGCCGAGCCCGTAGATGAGCAGGTTGCGGCGCAGCATCGTGGCCGCGCTCTCGGCGCGGAACTTCACGCCGCGCAGCGAGAGTGGTATGAGCGCGACGATGATCAGCGCGTTGAAGATCACGGCAGACAGGATCGCGGATCGCGGCGTGTCGAGTTTCATGATGTTCAGGCGGTCGAGAACCGGGAACACGCCGACGAACATCGCGGGGATGATCGCGAAGTACTTCGCGACGTCGTTCGCGATCGAGAACGTTGTCGAGCGCGCCGCGTGTGATGAGCAGCTGCTTGCCGATCTCGACGACCTCGATGAGCTTCGTCGGGTCGGAATCGAGGTCGACCATGTTGCCGGCCTCCTTGGCAGCCTGAGTCCCGGTGTTCATCGCGACGCCGACGTCGGCTTGCGCGAGCGCGGGCGCGTCGTTCGTTCCATCACCTGTCATCGCGATGAGTCGCCCGCCCGCCTGTTCACGCTTGATGAGGGCCATCTTGTCTTCGGGCGTCGCTTCGGCAAGGAAGTCGTCCACGCCCGATTCTTCGGCGATGGCGCGCGCCGTGAGCGGGTTGTCTCCGGTGATCATGACCGTGCGGATGCCCATGGTGCGCAGCTGGTCGAAGCGTTCCGTCATGCCCTCTTTCACGATGTCCTTGAGCTGGATGACGCCGAGCACCCGGTACACACCCGTGTCGGCATCGGACTCGGCGACCGCGAGTGGCGTGCCGCCGTCGGTCGCGATGCCGTGCACGATCGTGTCCATGGTTTCGGGGACGGAACCTCCCGAGGCGAGGACCCACTGCTTGACCGAGTCGGCGGCGCCCTTGCGAATGCTGCGGCCGTCGAGGTCGACGCCGCTCATGCGGGTCTGCGCGGTGAATGGCACCAGCTCCGCGTGGGTGAGCTCGGTGCGCTGGAGCCCGTAACGTCCCTCGGCCAGCTTCACGATGGAACGCCCTTCGGGGGTTTCGTCGGCCAGGCTCGAGAGGTGGGCCGCCGTGGCCAACTCTGGTTCGCCGACTCCCGGGAGCGGGATGAACTCGGTCGCCTCGCGGTTGCCGATCGTGATCGTGCCGGTCTTGTCGAGCAGCAATGTCTGCACGTCGCCGGCCGCCTCCACCGCGCGGCCCGACATCGCGAGCACGTTGCGTTGCACCATCCGGTCCATGCCGGCGATGCCGATCGCGGAGAGCAAGGCGCCGATCGTCGTCGGGATGAGACACACGAGCAAGGCGACGAGGACGACGATCTTCTGCTCGCCCCCCGAGTAGATCGCGAATGGCTGCAGCGTGACGACCGCGAGGAGGAAGATGATCGTGAGCCCGGCGAGCAGGATGTTCAACGCGATCTCGTTTGGCGTCTTCTGGCGCTCCGCGCCTTCGACGAGCGCGATCATCCGATCGAGGAACGTCTCGCCCGGCCGCGCGGTGATGCGCACGACGATCTCGTCCGAGAGCACCCTGGTGCCGCCGGTCACGGCGGAGCGGTCGCCGCCGGACTCGCGGATCACCGGGGCAGACTCGCCCGTGATCGCCGACTCGTCGACGGTCGCGATCCCTTCCGCGACATCGCCGTCGCTCGGAATGACGTCTCCTGCTGCCACGACGCAGAGGTCGCCGACCTGGAGCTGACTGCTCGGAACCTCCTCGATGTCACCATCGGGCAGGCGACGACGAGCGAGTGTCTCGGAACGCGTCTTGCGCAGCGTCGCGGCCTGCGCCTTGCCCCGACCTTCGGCCATCGCCTCCGCAAAGTTCGCGAAGAGCACGGTGAACCAGAGGAACACGGCGACGAGTCCCGTGAAGACGTTCTGGTTCGCCGTCGAGCTGCCGAGGTCGCGGAAGAACAGGAGCGTCGTCAGCACGCTGCCGACGAGCACGACGAACATGACCGGGTTGCGTGCTTGTACGCGCGGATTGAGCTTCTTGACGCTGTCGACGAGCGCGCCCCGGACGATTGCCGGATCGAACAGCGACTTGGTCGGAAGCGGGTGCCGGTCGCGGGCGCTGCTCCCGACGGGACGAGTATCGATATCAGTGGTCATGGGTGCAGCTCCTACAGCGACAGGTGCTCGACGATGGGGCCGAGCGCCAGGGCGGGGAAGAACGTGAGGCCGGCGACGATCAGGGTGACGCCCACGACGAGCCCTCCGAACAGAGGGGTGTGCGTCGGGAACGTCCCTGCGGTTGCCGGCGAGGGCTGCTTGCGGGCCAGCGACCCTGCGATGCCGAGCACCGGGATCATCAGCATGAACCGGCCGATGAGCATCGCGATGCCCAGCGTCGTGTCCATCCACTGCGTGCTCGCGGTGATGCCCGCGAACGCGGAGCCGTTGTTGTTGGAGCCGGACGTGAACGCGTAGAGGATCTCGGTCAGCCCGTGCGGTCCCGGGTTCCAGATCGTCGTGTGCTTCACGGAGCCGACGAACATTGATGCCGCGGCAAAGCCCAGCAGGGCGAGCGGCATCGCCAGCACGTACAGCACGACGAGCTTCATCTCTGCGGCCTGGATCTTCTTGCCCAAGTACTCCGGTGTTCGGCCGACCATCAACCCCGCGATGAAGACCGACAGGATGACGAGGATCAGCAGCCCGTTCAGCCCGACCCCCACGCCGCCCGGGCTGACCTCACCGAGCATCATGTGCGACAGAGGCACCATCCCGCCGAGCGGCGTGAAGCTGTCGTGCATCGAGTTGACGGACCCGTTCGAGGTCCCGGTCGTCGACGCCGCCCACAGCCCCGAGGCCGCCGGGCCGAAGCGGAGCTCCTTGCCTTCCATGTTCCCGCCCGACTGGGTCGAGGTGACGGATTGATTGGCGCCGAGGGCAGTCAGCTCCGGATTTCCGTTCCCTTCGAAGGTCATGGCGGCAAGTGACAGGCCGGCCCAGATCACGAGCATGATGGCGAACACGGCTCGCCCCTGGCGCTTGTCGCCGACCATGCGTCCGAACATGAACGCGAACCCGAAGGGCAGCGCGACGATCGCATACATCTCGAGGAAGTCGTTGAACGGCCCGGGGTTCTCGAAGGGATGCGCGGAGTTCACGTTGAAGAAGCCGCCACCGTTCGTGCCGAGCTGCTTGATCGAGATCTGACTGGCGGCCGGGCCGCCGGGGATGACTTGCTCGGTGCCCTCGACGGTCTTGTAGGTGCGGTTGCCGTGGAAGTTCTGGATCACACCCTGGCTGACGAGCACGAGCGCGAACACGAACGCGAGCGGCACGAGGATGCGGGTCATGGTCCGGGTCAGGTCGACCCAGAAGTTCCCGAGTGTCGACGCCCGCCGGCGCGCGAGGCCGCGGATGAACGCGGCGAGCACGGCCATGCCGACGGCGGCGGATGTGAAGTTGTGGACGGCGAGGCCGAGCATCTGCGAGAGGTTGCTCATCGTCGTTTCGCCGGCGTAGGACTGCCAGTTGGTGTTGGTCGAGAAGCTGACCGCGGTGTCCCAGGAGAGGTGGTTCACCGGCCCCGCGAGGTGGTTCGGGTTCAGCGGGAGCGAGCCCTGCAGCCGCAGCAGCAGGTACAGCGAGAGCAGGCTGAAGATACTGAAGCCGATGACTGCGAATGCGTATGTCGTCCAACGCTGTTCTTGGGTTTCGTCGACGCGGCAGAGGCGGTATACCGCCCGTTCGATCGGGAGGAAGACCCGGTCGCCCGGCGCCTTCTTCCCCTCGCCGTACACGAGCGCCATGTACCAACCGATGACCGGAGCCGTCGCGCAGATGAGCGCGGCGAAGACGATGAACTGGGCCCAGCTGGCAGCTGACATCAGAACCTCTCGGGCAGGACGAGGGCAGCGACCAGATACGCGGTCAGCAGCACGGCGAGGATCAAGCCGACGACGTTGTCGAAGGTCACGGCGTCACCTCCACCGGCTCGGAGACTTCCTCGCCGGTCTTGATGAGCCATTCGCAGCCGCGTACGTAGAGCCAACACAGGCCGAAGAATGCGAGCGAGGCCAGGATGAAGATGATGTCTGCCATATCTGAGTGCTCCTGATCGCTGACGCACGAGGATCGCCTTCTCGTGCACCGGTCGGTTGTATCTGCGGGAGAGGAGATCGGGCCGATTCGTTAGCGGATGCTTAGCGGAATGCCACGGACTCTTGACACGGAAACCGCGCGCCCGCGGACCGATCGAGCGGATGCCAACGGCTCGTCGAGCACCTCTCTTCGAAAGCAGCACCGTTAAGCGCGCGTGAAACCGCTTTGGTTCGGGCGCGCGGCGCGGGTACAACAGGGACATGGAGGAAAGACGGTTGTCGCGCACTATGGGCATGGCGATCGGTGCGATTGGTCCGATCGTTGTCGCCGGTGCGCTCGTCGGCATTCGCGACTCGATCGCGAACGCGGATGTGGCGCTGCTGCTCGTGCTCGTCGTGGTGCTCGCGGCAGCCACGGGTGGCTGGCAGGCCGGCGCGGTGGGTGCCGCGGTGGCCGCCCTCTCGTTCGACTTCTTCCAAACCAAGCCCTACCTCTCACTCACGATCGATTCCCGCGACGACACCATCACCGCGGCGCTGTTGCTCCTCGTGGGTATCTCCGTCGGTTTGCTCGCCGGGCGCGCTCGCGATGCGCCGCGCCGCGGCGCAATCGTCGAGCACCGAGATCGACCGGATCCATCGCGTCGCCGAGCTGGCGGCCCACGGAGCGAGCGGAGAAGACGTGCTCCTGTCCGCACAGGCGGAGCTCCGAGACCTGCTCGAGCTCGAGCAATGCCGGTTCGAAGCGCCGCCCACGTTACGGCCGCTCGCGACGGTCGAGCGGAACGGCACCGTCACAGGAACCACGGTCCGGCACTACGCGCAAGGCGAGTTGGAGCTACCCCGTGAGGGTGCCGAGCTCCCGGTGCTCGCGCGTGGTCAGCAGATCGGTCGGTTCGTCCTCGACCCGAGGCCGGGTGTCGGGGTCTCGCTCGAGCAGCGGTTGGTCGCCGTGGCCATCGCCGACCAAGTCGGTGCGGCACTGACGACACCGACCGCGCGTGGCCGCGGGGCAGAGGTCTGAGCGCGCGCTGAAGACCGCGCGAAGACTTCCGGCGGCGGCGATGAGGCTCCGCTAACGAGCGAACACCCTTGTTCGGCACCGCGGTAAAAGGGTGTCAGGTATGAGCTCGACGCGAGGAAGGCACCGTGACACTCGACGCCCGATCGGTACAAGAAGTTCCGGCGCTGCTCGCGGAACTCGAGTCGACGCGCGACCCGCGACGCATCGAGGTGCTCGCCGACGTGCTCGGGAACGCCCGTGACCCGGCCGCGATCCCCTCGCTCTTGGGTCGCCTCGGCGACACGCGCGTGCAAGAAGACCGCGACGTCGAGGACGCCGTCTGTCGCGCCCTCGTCGCGCGCTCGGTGATGCGCGCGCTCGGGAACTTGCGATTCGCGTTCGTCCCGCAACACGAGCTACCGATGGGAGCCTCCGACACAATGCGCGCACTCGGGCCGTCGATCCCGATGCGGTACTTCATCTCGTCGCGTGTGAGCGGACTCGAGGGACCGTGACTCGCGTGCTGGCCGTCGACGACGAACCCTCGATGCTGCGTGGCCTCGCGGTCAACCTCCGAGCGCGGGGCTACGAAGTGGACACCGCGCCGACCGGCGAAGCCGCACTGGAGCTTGCCGCGCTCCACCCGCCCAACGTCGTCCTCCTCGATCTCGGCCTGCCGGGCATCACCGGCTTCGACGTGATCGCCGACCTTCGGAGCTGGACGGACACGCCGATCATCGTCCTGTCGGCGCTCTCTGATCAGGCCGACAAGGTCCACGCGCTCGACGCGGGTGCCGATGACTACGTCACGAAACCGTTCGGCATGGAGGAGCTGCTCGCGCGGTTGCGAGCGGCCGTGCGCGGCACGCCCACGATCGCGGCCGAGCAGGTGATCCGCACCGACGACTTCACGCTCGACTTCGGGGCGAAATCGGTCCACTCGGTCCACGGTGACGTCCGCCTCACGCCGACCGAGTGGCGGATCGTCGAGGTATTGGTCGCGCGTGCCGGTCAGCTCGTCACGAACACGCATCTCCTGCAGTCCGTGTGGGGGCCGCGCAGCCGCGACAAGGACAACACGTTGAGGGTCCACCTCGGCCGGATCCGCCAGAAACTCGAACCAGTCCCGTCGCGCCCGCGCTACTTCCTCACCGAAATCGGTCTCGGCTACCGCTTCCAAGCGCCGGAGATCTGATCGTGGATGCATCGGTCCGCCTCGACCGCGACGTCACGAACGCGCTCGTTCACCATCGGTTCCAGTGGACGCCGCACCAGCTCACGATGTGAACGGGGACGGTACGCAACGGTGCGGGCCGCCCCCTTTCACTTCCGTTGCGCCGCAGTCTGCGGCGTACGTGCCTCAGCCCGCGGCGGGCGAGCCCGGCCACGGCGGGTAGTCGGGCTGCTGGTCCGACGGCGGTTGCTTGTCGTACACCGTCACCGAACCTTCCTTCTCGAAGAAGGGGATCGGATCGGTCGGCCACTTGCCCGGCAGGTAGCGCTTGCCGCCGTCGGCGTCGGCGAGCATGCCCGTTCCCTGGTTGCCGGCTTCGTCCTTGCCGGTCGCGGTCGGGTTCCACCAGATCGCGGCGGCGTCGTCTGCGTCGTTGTAGTCGGGCTTCAACCCGGTCGGCCAGAGCTTGTTGCCCCAGGAAACGTGCGCAGAGGTGATCTGCCCGTCGATCGGCGGGAACCGGAACATGCCCTCGCGGAACGTCTCCGGCGTCAGTTTCGGACCGGCGAGCGAGATCCCGAGCAGCAGACGCGCCGGGCCGGGGTACAGCACCGCCTGCGAGTTCACCGACACGTCCTTGCCGTAGAACCACTTGTACGAAGTGAACGAGTCGTCAAGGGTGCGGTCGGTGCGGGCGGTCGTGAGCCCGAGTCCGAACGCGTGCTTCCACTGCTCCTGGTCGTAGGTGCGGCCGAAGATCGTGGTGTCCGCGAGCACCGACGGACCGATGACCCACTCGGGGAAGTAGTTCTGCTTCGTCGCTTCCTGCGTGATCTGCTTCGGGATCAGCGGGTCGGTGCTGATCAACACCGTCGTGACGCCCGCTTGCTTCATGCGGGCGATCACGGTGCTCGCGATGTTCGCCGCGTTGTTCGGATCGTAGAGATACGTGGAACGGGCGACGACCTTGCCGTTGTACTTGTCGGCGAGCTCCTTGTCGAAGGCGTCGTTGCGGGCCTTGTACTGGTCGGTCTCGGTCTCGGCCTGCACCCAGCCGAACACGCGGGTCTTGCCCTGCAGATCGGCCGACCCCGCGTACTTGGCCTTCTTGCCGACGAGCTGCTTGCCGACGAGCTCGACGAAGTGCTCGTCCGCCTGTTCGGGGGTTGCTCCGGCCGGCCAGAGATACGGCGCCGCCTTCTCGATCACATCCTGCGGCTGCGCGGTTGCGCACATGCAGAGGATCTTGGCGCTCACCAGCTCCTGGAACCACGCCGGCGTCTGCGCCGGGCCTCCGACCGCGGCGAACGCCTTCATGTCAATGACCTTCTGCGCGTCGGCCTGCGCGGCCGTCGCGTCGGTCGGGCCACCCGTCGCCTCGATCGTCTCGATCTTCAACGTGCGGCCGTACATCTGGGAGACGGCCTCGAACATCTTCAGATAGTCGATCGAGGTCTGGTTGATGGCGTCGGGGTCGGTGTCGGCACCCGCGCCTTCGACGATCGCCTGCTGCAGCGGGTCGGGCTGCCCCTTGTACAGCGCGATCAGGATCTCGTCCTTGGTGACGCCCTGCGAGGTCGCGCCGCCGTTGTCCTTGCTCGCATCCCACGGCTCGACACACGGCGGGGCGTTGCTCACCGGGATCTTCACGCGGCCGGTCTCGGTGTTGCAGCCGTCACCCCACTTGATGTCGCCTTCCTTCCCTTGGGCCTTCGCCTCCTGGAAGGTGAGAGGCAGATCGCTGCTCGCGCCGGCGACCGTGGTGCCGCCGCCCGCGCTGACGCCGCTGTCGTCGTCGTCGCCACCACCGACGATGCTGACGACCGCGATGACGCCGACGATGATGACGACGACGAGCGCGATCGGGCCGTAGCGCTTGAGCAGCCGGCTCCCACTGCTGCCGCCGCCACCCGCACTGCCGCCACCGTTGCCGGTCGCGGCCCCGTTGCCTGAACCTGCTGTTGCCATTGCTTCCCCCCAGGAAGGTGTCTCGCGGGCATTTACTCGAGGCGGGGACCGCTCCGAGCGACGACTGCTTCGGACTCTCCCAGATACGACGCGACGACACTGGGATCCCTGATGACTTCTTGCGGTGTACCGGTCGCGACGACCTCGCCGAGGTCGAGCGCGATCATCCGGTCCGAGATCGACGTGAGCAACGGAACGTCGTGCTCGATGATGAGCAAGCTTGCGCCGGTCATCGTGCGGATGCGCAAGAGCAGCGGCCCGAGCGCTTCGGCCTCGCGCTGCGCGATGCCGGACGACGGCTCGTCGAGGAAGAGCACCCGTGGCCCGTGCGCGAGCACGCACGCGAGATCGACGACCCGCCGGCTACCGGTCGAGAGCTCGCGGATGTACTTGTCGCGGAACGCGCCCAGGCCGAGCAGGTCGATCAGCTCGTCGACGCGGGCCCGCACCTTCGTCTCCGAGTCCGCGACGGAGGGCAGGTGCAGCGCGGCCGCGATCGGGTCGCGCACGTCGATGCTGCGCTCGAGCGCGACGGCGATGGTCTCCTTCACGCTCAGCGCGGGGAAGAGCCGGCCGTCCTGGAACGAGCGCCCGAGCCCGCGCCGCGCGCGTGCGTCCGGGCCGAGGCCCGAGATGGAGACGCTGTCGAGGAGCACGTCGCCCCGATCGGCGGGCTGGTAGCCGCACAGCACGTCGAACAGCGTCGTCTTGCCCGCGCCGT
The DNA here is from genome assembly GCA_963740835.1 of uncultured Actinomycetes bacterium. Lineage (GTDB taxonomy): Bacteria > Actinomycetota > Acidimicrobiia > IMCC26256 > PALSA-610 > CAVUFH01. The sequence goes on from CAVUFH010000002.1 coordinate 414,272, forward strand.
TCGGGCCGAGGAAGCCGAGGACCTCTCCTTCGGCGACGTCGAACGACACGTCGGTGAGCGCGCTGATGCCACCGAAGTGCTTCCACACGCCGCGCACACTCAGGCGCGGGTCGGCGTGCGAGCCGTTGCCCGCCGGTGCGGCGGTGGCTGCCACCTCGGGTACCGGCGCTTCGCTGACGTGCACGATCGCGGGACCTTCGACGTCGAGCTCCACCGAGGCGGCACCTTCGAGGAAGACCGACCGGAGCACGTCGGGCCGTTCGAGCAGCTCACTCGTCGGGCCGTGGAACCGGATCTCACCCTTCTCCATGAAGTAGGCGGTCTCCGCAACCGTCAACGCGACGTTCACGGACTGCTCGACGAGGATGACAGTGGTGCCCTGCTCCTTCAGCACCTGCACGGCGCGGAGCAGCTCGGCCACGATGCTCGGCGCGAGCCCGAGCGACAGCTCGTCGATCATCATCAGCCGGGGCCGGGACAGCAGCGCCATGCCGATCGTCAGCATCTGCTGCTGACCGCCGCTGAGGTTCGCGGCCGGCTCGTGCATCCGCGTGGTGAGCACCGGGAACATCTCGAGCACGCTCGTGATCGCATCGGCCCGGCTGCGACGGTCCTTGTCGAGCCAGCCCGCGAGCCGGAGGTTCTCGGCGACGGTGAGCGACGGAAACACGCCCTGCCCGCCGGGCACCATGACGATGCCGCGCTCCGCGACCTCGTGCGGAGGCGCGTACGTCGCGTCGCGCCCGTCGAAGACGATTGCCCCGGCGTCGGCGGGTACGAGCCCCGCAATGGTCTTGAGCAGTGTCGACTTGCCCGCGCCGTTGGTCCCGAGCAGCGCGACGATCTCACCTTCGTCGATCTCGAAGTTCACACCGAACAGCACCTGGACGTTGTCGTAGCTCACGTCGAGGTTGCGGACAAGAAGCAGCTTCACCTCGCCGCGCGCCCGTTGGTAGCGCACTTCGGCCTGCGCCGCGGTGGACGTCCATACCTTGTTGATGTCGGACTTCACGAAGAGCGACGCGGAGGAGAGGATCAGCGCACCGATCATGAACACCGGCACCATGATCAGCAGACCCTGGCGGATGCCGTAGCGGTCGGCGATGCCGCCGACGATGTACAGCACGATGAGGCCCGGCAGGATGAACAAGGACGCCATCGAGAAGCCGAGCGATCTGACCTTGGGCGGGATCGCGAGCGACAGCGAAGCGAAGATGCCGGGCGCGAGCAGGGCGGAGAGCCCCGAGATCGCGATGTTGGATGCGACCGCGACCCAGAGCACCGGTGCGAGCGCGAACGAGATCCACGCACCCGCGATGCCGACCGCGACGAACGACAGCAGCTTGAGCCCGAGGCCCGGGTCTTTGAGCATGAGGCGCGAGGCGAGCGGAATGCCGAGCGCGATGCCGACGACCTGTGCGGGCTCCGCGATCGCCGCGACGAATCCCCGCTGCGATTCCGACAGGTTGAAGATCTGCTCGTAGTAGAGGCCGGTGAGCGAGGCCAGGCCGATCACCGATGCGGCCAGGAACGGCAGCGAGTACCAGATGCGGCGCAGGGTGCGGACCTGCCAGAGGATGCGCACCGACTCCGCCCACGACGGGGGCGCGTCGTCGGTCTGTACGACGGCGGCTTCGGCGCCGCCGGCTTCTCGTTCGAAGTGCCCGCGGCCGGGTTCCCGCAGCCGGAGGCCGAGGATCACGAACACGACGGTGGGGAAGAAGAAGACGAAGAACGGCGTCCGCCAGCCGAACGCCTGGGCGAGGATCCCGCCGACGAGCGGACCGATGAACGCACCGAGCGCGTTCGCCATCCGGTGGAAGCCGAACACATCGGCGCGCACTTCGATCGGGTAGTAGTCGGAGAGCAGCGAGTTGTGCGTCGGGGTGACGACCGCGCGGCCCATGCCCGCGCCCGAGCGGGCAATGACCAGCAGGAGGATCGTCGTCGAGAGTCCTGTGAACAACCCGAACACGGCCCACACCGCCGCGCCGGCGACAGCGATGCGGGCGCGAGGCAACCGGTCGGCGTAGTACGCGAGCGGGACTTCGAGGAGCAGGCCACCGATGAGCGTGAGCGCGATCAGCGACAAGTAGCCCTGGTTGCTGAGCCCGAACGCGTCGCGGATCTCCGGACCGAGCACGCCGAACACGGTGCGGTCGAGCTCGTCGACCGCGTTCAATCCAAACAGGATGAGCAACGGGTACAGCGCGTAACCCGCGGTGATCTGGTCGAAGTACACGCGCGGCCGGCGCGGCTTGTGCACCGTGGCCGAGCCGACCTTGAACCACTTGACGCGGCCGTCGGGTGTCGGGTTGGAGAAGATGTTCACGAACCCAGCTCCACGACTTCCTCGATCTCGGGCCGGTCGACGGCGTCGGCCACGGCCGCGGCCATCGACGGTGTCAGCTCGACGCTGTCGTCGCGCCGGTCGGCGAGCAGGCTCGGCACGATGATGCGGCGGCGCCGCGCGACCCACCGCAACGCGCCGTCGCGCGCTTCGGCGAGTCCGGCGCCGAGCCCACCCGGGAGGATGAGGAGGATCGCCAGCAAACCGACACCGGTCGCGAGGAACCGCCATTCGGGAAGCATGTAGTACTGCATCGCGAACACGTAGATCGCGCCGAGGATCGCGCCGGGCACAGACGCCATACCGCCGATCACGACGATCGCGAAGACGCGCAGGCTCGCGTCGGCGGAGAACGGGTTGTTCGCGATGTCCTGACTGATCATGTGCTGGTGGTGGACGAACAGCACGCCCGCGATCGCGGCGAGGAAGCCGGACATCGCGAAGCCGGCGAGCATCGTGCGCAGCGAGTTGATGCCGTAGGCCTCCGCCGCACGCGGGTTCTCCCGCAGCGCGATGAGCACGCGCCCGGTTCGGCTCCGCCGGATGCCATAGGCCATCGCGATCGCCAACGCGAGGATCGCGATGGTGAGGAAGTAGAAGCTCATCTGCGAACGGATCGTGATCGTGCCGAACAGTTGCGGGTCGCGCTCGAAGCGGCCCCGCGGCAACCAGTCGAAGAACTCCGGGTTCAACAACCAGTAGAGGACCGCGGGCGCCAGTGCGAGCGTGGTGACAGCGAGGGTCAAGCCGCCGGCGCGCGCCGCGGGTATCCCGATGAGCACTGCGACGACTGCGCCCGCCGCGCCGCCCGCGAGCAACGCGAAGCCGAGGTCCCAGCCCGCGTTCTGCGTGACCCACGCGCCGACCGCGCCACCGATCGCGGCGAAGGCCATCTGACCGAGGCTCACGTGGCCCGCCCAGCCGGTGAGGAGCACGAGCGACACCGCGATGATCGCGATGATGCCGGTCGCGGTTGCGATCAAGCAGCTTGCTGTTCGACAGCCACAGCGGCAACGTCAGCACGAACACGACGATCGCGGCGTAGAGCGCGGTGTTGGTGCCCCACACGATCGGCAACGACTTGAGCTCCGTCGGGATGGGCCGCACTTCGCGAGCGGCCTGCCACGACGAAACGGCCTGGTCGTCGACCCGGCTGCCGCGCGGCCGGCGGTTGAGCAGCAGCCCGACGACGATGATCACGAACAGCACCGGGAACACGTAGAGATCTCGTCCGGTATTGAAGATGATCGCCTGTTCGACGACTCCGAGACCGATGGCAGCCGCCGCGATGCGCGGGAAGTTCTCCATACGCCCGAGGACCACGGCGGCGAGCGCGCGGACGAGCACGGTCACGCCCAGCGCGCTCCCGATCGGGAAATCGGCGACACCGGCCCGCAGGAACACGGTGATGAAAGCAAGCACGGTGGTGATCACCCACACCGTCGATTGCACGCGTCCGACGGGGATGCCGAGGGTGGATGCCCGGTCGGACCGCTCGGCCGCGGCGCGGATCGCGATGCCGACACGCGCGTAGCGCATGAACAGCGCGAGCGCGATCAGGACGATCGGCACGACGATGAAGACCATCAGGTCGTTGTCGTCGAAGAACACCCCGCCGATGCTCACCTTGATGTCGAACGGTGGGTTGAGCGTGGGCCGGTCGAGGTTCTTGAACCCGAACCAGGCCGGCATGAACAGCGCGACCGCCGTCAGCAGCTGGGAGATGCCGATCGTGGCAACCGTAAGGACGAGCCGCGGCGCGCGCGAGAAGCGGTTGATCAGCGTCCGTTCGACGACGAACCCGAGGAAGATCGCGCCGATCAGGCCGAGGAGGAACGCGACGGGGTAGGGGAGCCCCGTCATCCAGTCGGGCGCGCCCCCTTGGCGTCCTTGGCGAGCAGGAGGATCGCGAAGATCGCGGGCACCGCGCCGAGATCGCCCTGCGCGAAGTTGACGATGCGGTTGGCGCGGTAGATGAGCGCGAGCCCGACCGCGAACAACGCAGTGAGCGAACCGATGAGCGCGCCCTGCACCACGATGCCGAGCGTCGGATCCCAGAAAACGTCGGTGACGTCGATGAGGATGATCGCCGGCACCGCGAACGTGAGCACGGCGATGCGCGCCGGCGGGTTGCGATCGAAGTAGACGAGGGCGACGACCGCGGCGAGGCCGAGCAGCTGTTCCTGGCGATAGCCCGTTTCGGTGATCCAGAGCGCGAGCGACGCCGCGACGCCGACCGCGAGCGCAACGACGGACAGCGCGGCCGTCCGTTCCCCCCGTGCGACAACCGCGGTCACCTCATTGCCCTACCTCTGCCGTCCCCGCGTGCGTCGGGCTGCGTTCGAGAACCGAGATGATCCCATCGGCCGTCGCCTTGCGGGCCGCGGGCACGTCCAGACCCGACACTCGTCGGATTTGGTCCCACGCGGGGTGACTGGCCAAGGCGGTCACGACGGCGAGGCGCCGGGCCCGATCCTCCGGCGACAGCGGGTCGAGCTCCTTGGCGAAGATGCGCTCGGTGTCGCGGCTCGTGACCCTGCGCCCGCCTGCCAGCCAGCGGGCCAAGGTGGGGGAGAACGGTTCCTGGAGCGCGGCCGCCCGCAGGATGTTCCCGACCTCCTCCCAGATCCGGCTGCGCATGCGCACCATCGTCTCGGTGCGTGAGCGCAGCGGGCCGGTGTCCGGGACCTCCACGAGCATCCCGGAGATGAGCTCCACGTGGCGTTTGGCCGCGGCGAGGAACAGATCCTCGAGGTCGTCGAAGTGGACGTAGACGGACCGCAGCGAGACTCCCGCGCGCTCGGCGATCTCCTTCGCGGTCGGGCGGAGATTGCCTTCTCGGTTGAGTTCGAGGAGCGCGTCCACGACCGCGTTGCGCGTCCGTTGCGATCGCGCGCTGCGGCCGTCCGTCACCGGCGCGGTGGCCATTGGGCGGGAACCCTAGGAATTGTTCACACCCCGTGCAAGAGGAGGAGAAAATGCACTGCCGGCGCCGTCGGGCGGCGGTATTTTCATCGCCATGCCCCACCCGGACGTGGCGCCCGAGCGCGCCCGTTTGCGGTTCGCGGAGCAGTGCCTCGACGCGATGCGGCGCCGGACCGCGTCCCGCATCGCCCACGAGGACGTGCTCGCGGCGAACGAGGCGGACGCGGAAGCGGTGAAGTGGCAACTCCAGCAGCGGCTCGTGTCCCTCGAGGACTCCGCCGGCGCGCTCTGCTTCGGGCGCATCGACGAGACCGAAGGCGAGCGCTGGTACATCGGGCGGCGCCACGTCGAGGACGGCGAGGGCACACCTGTGGTCGTCGACTGGCGGGCCGATGTCGCGACACCGTTCTACCGGGCGACGCTGGCCGACCCGTTCGGTCTGCGCTTGCGCCGTCGGTTCGTCTTCACCGGTACCGACCTGCAGGACATCTTCGACGAGGACTTCGACGATCCGGACTCGCTTGCCGGATCGGGCGGCGTGCCCGATCCGATGCTGGCCGAGCTCGGGCGGGCCCGCACGGGGCAGATGCGCGACATCGTCGCGACCATCCAGGGTGAGCAGGACGCGATCATCCGCGCGCCGCTCGATCGTTGTCTCGTGGTGCAGGGTGGGCCGGGCACGGGTAAGACCGCGGTCGGGTTGCACCGTGCTGCGTACCTGCTCTACGAGCAGCGCGCGATATCTCTCGCGCGAAGGCGTACTCGTTGTCGGCCCGAACCCGGTGTTCCTGCGTTACATCAGCCAGGTGCTGCCGTCGCTCGGCGAGACGTCCGCGACACAGACGACGGTTGACCAGCTGCTCTCGCTCCGCTTCCGCATCGTCGCCGAGGACCCAGTGTCGATCGCGGCGGTCAAGGGCGACGCGCGCATGGCTCGCGTGATCGCACGCCTGGCCGACGCGCAGATCCGCCTCCCCGAAGCCGGGCTCAACCTCGCGTACCGCGCCCGGCGGTTGCACCTTTCCCGCGCGGAGCTCGGCGCGTTGCTCGCGGAGACCCGGCGGCCGAACCTCCCCGTGTCGACGCAACGGCAGCGGTTCCGCGACGCGCTGGTGCGCGCCGCGTACGCGCAGTACACGCGCGGCGATCTCCTCGGCACCGACGAGAGCGAGTGGGGTGCGGAGCTGCTCGCCCGGCCCGACAACCGCAAGGCGGTCGATGGCTGCTGGCGTACGGTGAACGCGGTCGGCATCGTGCGGAGCTTGCTCACACAGAAGGTCGCGCTCGCCCGCGCCGCCGAGGGTGTGCTCGACGCCGACGAGCAAGCGCGCATCCTTCGCCCGCGCGCCCAGGCAGAGACGTGGACGGCCGCCGACTTGCCGTTGATCGACGAAGCGGAAGCGCTGGTGAAGGGCGGCCCCCGTCGCTTCGGCCACGTCGTGGTCGACGAAGCCCAGGACCTCTCGCCGATGCAGCTTCGGATGCTCGCGCGGCGCGCACGCGGTCAGTCGATGACCGTGCTCGGCGATCTCGCGCAAGCGACCGGTCCCGCGTCGCCACACTCCTGGGACGAGACGCTCGTGCACCTCGGAACGCCGGCGCACGCCCAGTACGCCGAGCTCACGATCGGTTACCGGCTGCCCGGCGCGATCCTCGACCTCGCCAACCGGTTGCTGCCGTACGCCGCGGCCGACGTCGCACCCTCGCAGTCGGTGCGGGAAGGCGGCGACCCTCCCGACTTCCACGGCTTCGCGCGCGCCGAGCTCGCGGATGCGGTTGCCGAGCACGCGTTGGCGCTCGCCAAGGAGATGGCGACGGTCGCGGTGATCGCGGACGACGCGCACGTGCCCGAGCTGCGCGCCGCGCTCGAGGCGCGCGGGGTCGTCCTTGCCGAGCCCGGTGAGGTCTCGCCCGACCATCCGCTGGTGGTGGTGCCGGCCGGGCTCGCCAAGGGGCTCGAGTTCGATGCGGTCATCGTGGTCGAGCCCGCGGCGATCGCGGCGCACGAACCCCACGGCATCCGCTTGCTGTTCGTGGCGCTGACGCGCGCGGTGCAGCACCTGGCCGTGGCGCACAGCGGTCCGTTGCCCGCGCTGTTCGAACGGCCGGCCCTCACCTGAGGCTGCCGGACCCGGCTTAGGCTGGTCGTGATGGCTCGCCTGCGGATCGTCAGCAAGAGCGGCAGTGTCCGGGTCGTGGCCGAGCCCGGCGCCGAGCTCGCGGTCGAAGGCGGCAGCCTCGTCGCCGAGACCGACGGCTCAGTGCTGGTCACCGCGGGTAGCAAGAACCTGCACGTGCGGTGCGCACCCGATTCGGACCTCATCGTCGGCACGATGTCCGGATCCGTGCACGTGGAAGGGACTGTCGGCGCGGCGCGTGTCGTCAGCAAGAGCGGCAGCATCGTGATCGAGGACGCGCGTGAGGTCGACGCGCGCACCGGCTCGGGCCGGGTCACGGTCGGGGCGTGCGCGGGGCAGTGCCGGGTCGTCGTGACGAGCGGGAGCGTGCGCGTCGGCAAGTCCGGCTCGGCGTCCGTCGCCGGGGTGTCCGGCTCCATCGGTGTCGGCGAGACCGACGCCGCGGACGTGAAGAACGTGAGCGGCCGGATCAGGGTCGGCGCGTCCGGCGAGGGTCGCATCTCGATCCGGAGCGTCTCCGGCACGGTCGAGGTGTCGGTACCCGAGTCGTGCGCGCCCGCGACGCACCTGAAGTCGATCAGTGGGCGGGTCCGAACGGAGTGTGCCGAGGGCACCGACGGCGAGATCGACGTCAAGACCGTCAGCGGCACCATCCGGATCGTCAACAAGTGAGTGCCGAGCATTGAGCACCGCACGATGACGGACTGCGGCGCCATCGTGTTCACCGACATCGTCGGGTTCACCGAGCTCACCAACGAGCACGGTGACGACGTCGCGCTCGCGCTGCTCGAACGGCAAGAGGTACTCGTCCACGACCTGCTGCCGGAGTGCGCGCGCGTCGTGAAGGAGCTCGGCGACGGCTTGCTCCTCTGGTTCGACGACGCCACCGCCGCCCTGCACACGTGCCTCGCGCTGCAGCAACGGTTCGAGCAGGAAGCGGTCGAGCCTCTCCCGCTCTGGGTGCGCATGGGAATGCACTGGGGCAGCCCGCGCCGCCGGGGCGACGACATCGTCGGCCGTGACGTGAACCTCGCCGCCCGCATCGTGGATCTCGCGGGCCCGGGCGAGGTGCTGTGCTCCGAGGCGACCGCGGACGAAGTCGGCGCGATCGCCGGCATCGACTACGAGCCGCTCGGCCCTGTGTTCGTGCGCGGATTCGCGGACCCGGTGCCGCTCGTGCGCGCCGTCGTTACGACGTAACACGGCGCGTGCGGCGCGCGCCCGTCAGCCGGCTTGCTTGGCGACCGCCTCGGCCTTGGCCAGCGCGCGTTCGGGGTTGAGGTACCGGCCGCGCAGCCCACCGAGACCCGGCTCCGTGGTCGGCTGCAGGTCCTCGTCCAACGAGTAGACGAGCGGCTCGCCCGTCGGCAGATTGAGCTCGACCACGTCATCGGCGGACATGTCCTCGAGGTGCTTCACGAGACTCCGCAACGAGTTGCCGTGCGCGGCGACGAGCACGGTGGCCCCGGTACGGAGATCGGGGACGATCGCGTCGTACCACCACGGCAGCATCCGCTCGAGCACATCCTTGAGGCACTCCGAGCGCGGCAGCACGTCGCGCGGCAGCGCCGCATAGCGCGAGTCGTTGCCCCAGCGCGGGTCGTCGATGTCGAGCGGCGGCGGCGGGACATCGTACGAACGACGCCACACCTTCACCATCTCCGCGCCGTACTGCTCCGCGGTGTCCTTCTTGTTCTTCGCCTGGAGGTCGCCATAGTGCCGTTCGTTCAAGCGCCACGAACGCCGGACCGGCACCCAACTGCGCCCGCACTCCTCGAGCGCGAGCTCCGCAGTGCGGATGGCGCGCACCTGCAACGACGTGTGCAGCACGTCCGGGAGCACACCCGCCGCGCGCAGATCGGCACCGCCCTGCACGGCCTCGGAGCGGCCCAGTTCGGTGAGGTCGACGTCATACCAACCGGTGAAGAGGTTCTCGAGGTTCCAGGTGCTCTGACCGTGGCGCAACATGACGAGCGTGTACGGCACGCGGGTCCTTTCTCCGGGCGGCTCCCGCATTCTGCCGTGTCACAGGCTCGTCCGCCGTTCCGGCTTGTTCCCCCGCGACGGTGTGCGTGTCCCCCACTCCGGGGCGTCGTGTCTTAGATTCCGGCGATGTCCGATCTCCACGTCGTCACCCTGTGCACCGGCAACGCGGCGCGTTCGGTGATGGCGGGTGCGATCTTGCGCGAACACGTGCCCGGTCTGAAGGTCACGACGTCGGGCACCCATGTGATCGAAGGCATGCCGATGAGCTGGCGTACGCGTGATGCGATCACCGGCCTCGGCATCCCGGTGCCCGACCACCGCAGCCGGCAAGCGACCGATCACGAGCTCGACACCGCCGACCTCGTGATCGCGCTGGCGCGCGAGCACGTCCTGTGGATGCGGCGAACCCACCCCAGCGCCGCACCACGCACCGCAACGCTGAAGCGGCTCGCGCGCGACCTGCCCGCGGGTCCCGCGCCGTTGTGGGAGCGGCTGGCGGCGATGCGCTTGCACGAGGTGCAGCTTGCGCCCGACGAGGACGTGCAAGATCCCGCCGGCGGCGACGCGCCGGTGTTCGTCGAGTGCGCGCAGGAGATCGCCGGACTGCTGCACGCACTGATCCCGAGGCTCGGGTAAGTGCCGCTCGATCTCACCGACCTCGTCGCGCCCGCCCACACCGCGCTCGTGCTGCAGGAGGTGCAGAACGGCGTGGTCGGTTCGCCGTCCGTGCTGCCCGCTCTCGCCGATGCCGCGGCGGCGGTCGGTCTCGTCGACAACTGCGCGCGGCTTGCGGCTGCCGCCCGCGCCGCCGGTATCCCAGTGTTCCATTGCACTGCCGAGACGCGCGACGACGGGCGCGGCGCCAACAAGAACGCGCGGCTGTTCCTCGGCGTCAACAAGGCGCCGGTACGCCTGTCGCCCGGAAGCGACGCGGTGCGTGTGCCCGACGCGATCGGTGTCGCGCCGGAGGACATCCTGTTACCGCGCCACCACGGGCTCGGTCCGATGACCGGTACGCAGCTCGACTCGATGCTCCGCAACCTCGGCGTGACCACCATCGTCGGCGTCGGCGTGTCGGTGAACATCGGGATGACGAACTTCGCGTTCGATGCGGTCAATCGCGGCTACCAGATGGTCATGCCCCGCGACGCGGTCGCGGGCGTGCCGGCCGAATACGCCGAGGCAGTGCTGGCCAACACGCTGCACCTCGTCGCGGTGCTCACCACGACGGCCGACGTCGTCACGGCTTGGCGGGCGTAGCGCGTCCGAACACGCGTCGTTAGTGTTCGCGCCCATGCAGATGCGGCGGATCGTGACCGGACAGACGAGCGACGGCACCTCGGTGTTCGTCAGCGACGAGATGGTGCAGCCGGCCACGCTCACGCTGCTCCCCGGCTGGGAGTTTCATCAGCTTTGGGGGAGCGACGAGGCGGTGCCGCTCCCCACCGACGGGACCAAGCCGCACGCGCCGCAGTACTTCCCGGCGCCGGGCGGGTTCCGCTTCTCCGTGTTCACGCTCGGGCCCGCGGCCGCGACGGTCGTCGACAACGTCGACGTCGAAGCCGCGCTCGCCGAATTCGAACAACGCCTGCCCGGCCTGGCGGAGGTGCAAGAGCCCGAGAACCCGGGGATGCACACGACCGACAGCGTCGACTTCGACTTCGTCGTGTCCGGCGAGGTCTACCTCGAGCTCGACAACGGCGAGGAAGTATTGCTGCGGCCGGGCGACAGCGTCGTGCAGAACGGCACCCGGCACCGTTGGAACAACCGCAGCGACCAGCCGTGCACGATCGTCGTCGCGATCGTCGGAGCGCGGCGCGCCTGACGCGGTACGCCAGGGTACTTTTCCGCTGAACCGGCCGCGCACGCGTGCGACGATCCGGCGATGCGAAGAGGTCGTGCAACGCGCCCGAAGCTCGCCGACTACGAGTCGTTCGACGACTTCTACGCGAACGTGCACCGGCGCGGTGATGACGTGCGCCTGGGCGAGATCGTCGACGGCGAGTACCGGTGGCGCATCATCTGGCTCCCGCGCACGAACGAGGTCGCAGCGTTCGCGGTCTTCTGGACCGACGAGCACCTGCACTTGCAGCCCGGTACCGACGGCGAAGGCCCCGCGCTCGGCCCGATCCCGATGGCGGTACCGACGCTCGTGAACGTCCTCGGCACCGCGGAGTCCGCCGAATCCGCACAGCGCGGCATCGAGGCTTCGAGACGCGCAAGCCTCGACGCGCTCCACTCGGCGCTGGCCGCGAACTTCACATCTCCCGGGTGATCGCGACCGCGTCACCGATGCACGCCACCTCGAGCACGCGTGAATGGTTCCTCAGGACGTCACGGCGAAGCTGCCGGAGATCTAGACGCTCATGCAGGGGATCGCAAGGCGTTCGATGGCTCATCGTTCCCTATCGATCTCGGTTGTTGACGGTGACGCGTACGGCGTCACTCGAATCGCGGTTGCCGGCCGAGTCGACGACAACACTCGTCAACGCGTATTCCCCATTCGGTACCGACGTCGAGTCCCATTGCAGGATCCACCCGTAGACCGGTACCGCATTGCCGATTGGTGTGTCGCTCCGGCCGGACCCGGACAGATGGAATTCGAGGCGCGTCGCGTACACGTTCCGCGTCACGGCGACGAGTTGCGTGGATCCGCTGAGTTCGGCGTTGTCCTCCGGCCGGACAATCCTCGAGGTCGCCGACTCTCTTACGAGGCACGCTCCTCGAGCGTCCAAGATCCACGGCGTGCTCGCTTGCAGCCCCGGAAGATCGATGATCGAAGTCGTGCCGTCGCGGATCACACCGATCGAGACCCAATCGCTGCCGAACCGACGCAGTCGAATGTTGATCTCGCCGAAATCAGCGCGCAGTGTGGTCGTCGTCGTCGGCGGCAGCAAGTATGAGAACCCGATGCGCACGCACGAGCCGGCGGGCCGGCGCGACCTTTCAATTGGTCGGATCGCGCCCAAGGCGATGATCCGCGCGTCGGGATGACTTGTGCTGGTGCCGTCAGGCGTGCCGAACCCGTCGGTGAGGGCGCGGTACGCGCCGGCCGTGGCGCTCACCGACGGCAAGCGAGTGCGGTCCGGGACGATGTCGCGCCCGAGGTTCGCGACGACGAGTTGCTGGCGGACTTCCGCCCCTTCGCGTAAGAGGCGGTGCGCGTCGCCGAAGATCGCGTTGTGGTTCTCGTAGACGAGCAAGCCGGCGACGACGATCGCCGCGGCAACCACACCACGCGAGTTCACTTCCCGCCCGGCCCAGGTCGGGCGGTGTGCCGGGAGCGAGCCGAGGATCACGAACGCCGATCCGACGAGCTCGTACCGAAACACCAGGGCATCCGTGCCCTCTCGGGAGTACGCGAGCCCAAGCCACCAGACGAGCAGCGCCGCGCACCAACTCAGCTCGTGCCGAGCGTTGCGTGGTCCCTTGCGCAGGCGCCAGATCAGGTTGGCCGCGAACAGCGCGACGAGCATGAGGCCGAGGATGCGGTTCCCGAATGCGAGCGCTCGGAACGAAGCGCTCACACCGTGCCGGAGATAGTCCAAGTTCTCCGTCGCTGACCTTGCAACAGTTGAACCACGGGACCGCGCACCACCGGCGAGGAGCCACCAGGCAGCCCATGCCGCCGTCGGACCGATGACGACAAGCCATCGGCGAAGCGGCGCTCGCGACAATGCCGCGTAGACGAGGCATGCGGCGGCACCTGCGACACCGACACCAGAGCTACACAGCGCGAACGCGAGCGCCAGCCCGAGTGCGAGGTCACCGGATGGACTCTCGCGGGTCAGCGGCCACGAACAGAAGATGACGGCGGCGAGAGCAAGCCAGTGATTGAAAGTCGCAGGAGCCAACGGGAGCGTCGCCGACCACAACATCTCAGCCGCCGCGACGAGCCCGAGCGCCGGCCCGACGCGCGATCGGACGACGAAGTACATCGTGATGGCGACCGCCGCGAGACTCGCGAGCGCCACCAAGCGGAGAGGAAGGCCCGAACCGAGCCCGAAGATCTCGAGCAGCAACCGATAGATGCCGATGGGGACGACGCTCAGATGCCCGCTGTACGGCTCGAAGTAGTCGCCCGGAGTGCTACCTCGTTGGAACAGCCGCCAATCGTCACCTCTGAACTCGTACGTCCGCAGCTTCTCGACATAGGTGAGAATTGTCGACGCGAGGAGCGCAACGAACGCGGCGTCCAAGAACGAAGGACGAACGCGCCCGGTTCTCGTGGCCGGCGCGGGTGAAGTGACGCTTCCGTCCAGGATCAACGATGACTCGTCCTCTTCGAGGCTGCTCGACCTTTGCAGACAGGCGGCAGGTCGTCCAGAGACCATCGACGCGGACCGGTGGCAACAACGTCGTGAAGGTGACCGAGTGGGATCTGTATCGCTCAACCCGGCCTGACGGGTCGTCAGATGTAGCCTGCGCCGCATGGCGATCGAGATCCCGAAGATCATCTCCGTCGACGACCACGTGATCGAACCGCCCAACGTGTGGCAGGACCGGTTGCCCGAGCAGTACCAGGCCGTCGGGCCCCGCATCGAGCGGCGCAAGATCAAGTCGATGACGTTCGTCGGTGGCGTCTTCTCGTACGAGGAAGCCGGTGCCAACGAAGAGGGCACCTATTGCGACTGGTGGCTCGTCGAAGATCTCGCGTCGCCGCTCACGCGGCTGTCGGCGGCGGCCGGATATCCACGCGACGAAGTCACCGTGAGCCCGATCACGATGGACGACATGCGGGTCGGCTGCTGGGAGCCGAAAGCGCGCCTCGAGGACATGGACGTGAACCATGTCGAGGCATCGCTGAGCTTCCCGAGCTTCCCGCGCTTCTGCGGCCAGACGTTCTACGAGCGCAAGGACAAGGACCTCGCCGACCTCTGCGTGAAGGCCTACAACGACTGGATGCTCGACGAATGGTGCGCGCCGTCGAACGGCCGGCTGATCCCGTTGATCATCGTGCAGCTCTGGGATCCGGTGCTCGCGGCCGCGGAGATCCGACGCAACGCGGCCAAGGGCTGTCACGCGGTGACGTTCTCGGAGATCCCGCCGTTCCTCGGATTGCCGTCCGTGCACGACAAGAACGGCTTCTGGGATCCCTTCCTCGCCGCCTGCGAAGAGACGAACACGGTCGTGTGCATGCACATCGGGTCGTCTTCGAAGATGCCCTCGACGTCGGCCGACGCGCCACCGGCCGTGGGTTCGACGCTCACGTACATGAACGCCGCGATGTCGCTCACCGACTGGCTGATGTCGGGCGTCTTCGAGCGCTTCTCGAACTTGAAGGTCGCGTACAGCGAAGGCCAGATCGGCTGGATCCCGTACGTGCTCGAGCGCGCCGATCAGGTGTGGCGCGACAACCGAGGTTGGGGCGGCGTCTCCGACAAAGTACTGCGGCCGCCGTCCGAGTACTACTTCGAGCACGTGTACGGGTGCTTCTTCGACGACGCCCACGGGCTGAACAACATCGATGCGGTCGGCCGCGACAACGTGACGTTCGAGACCGACTATCCGCACAGCGACTCGACGTGGCCGCACACCAAGAAGGTTGCGGAAGAGATCATGAAGGATCTCGACCAGGAGACCGTCGACAAGATCTGCCGCGGCAACGCGATCAAGCTGCTGTCTCTGGATCTTCCTGCCTGATCGACACCTCCACATGAAGCGCGTGTGCGTCTACGCGGGGTCGAATGCGGGCGCACGTCCTGAATACGCCAGCACCGCGGCGCGGCTCGCGCGCGTTCTCGTCACGCGTGGCATAGGCGTGGTGTTCGGCGGTGGCAACGTCGGGCTCATGAAGGTGGTGGCCGACGCGACGATGGCCGCGGGCGGTGAGGTGATCGGGATCATCCCGGAAGCGTTGATGGCGCGCGAGGTCGGCCACCGCGACATCAGCGAGCTGCGTGTCGTCCGCTCGATGCACGAACGCAAAGCGCTGATGGCGGAGCTGTCGGACGGCTTCGTCGCCCTCCCGGGAGGCGTCGGCACGATCGAGGAGATCATCGAGATCGCGACGTGGGCGCAGCTCGGCCTGCACGCCAAGCCCTTCGGACTGTTGAACATCGACGGTTTCTACGACTCGCTCATCACCTTCCTCGATCACGCCGTGAGTGAAGGGTTCCTTCGCCCGCAACACCGGGCGATGCTCCTCGTTGCCAAGGAGCCGGAGCAATTGCTCGACGCGTTCGCGACATGGCAGCCGCCCGAAGTGCACAAGTGGATCGACCGCGACGAGACCTGAAGCGCGAACGACAGTGCTGGCGGTCTGACCGTCGAGTGGGCAGGCTGTAGGAGTGCCACGGTCCGGGGCGGAAAGCCCCGCGTGAACTCGCTCGACGTCCTGCTCATCATCGCGTTGATCCTCGCGGGTGTCGGGGGCTGGCGCCTCGGCTTCGTCGGCCGCGTTTTCGCCTGGTGCGGTGTCGCGATCGGGTTGATCATCGGCATTCACTACGTGCCGCGGGTCGTGACGTCGTTCGGTGGCACGAGTGCCGACGATCGCGTCACCGTTGCCATCCTCTTCCTGCTTCTCGTGGCCACGCTCGGGCAAGCAGCCGGGCTCGGCCTCGGAGTCATCGCGCATCGCGCTCCCACGCAGGATCGCGGCCTCGCGCGTTGGGATCGCGCGGTCGGTGCGACCATCGGTGTTGTCGGCGTGCTGCTCCTCGTCTGGATGTTCATTCCGTCGCTTGCGACCGCGAAAGGCTGGCCCACGCGCCTGGCGCGTGGCTCCGCGATCGTCAGCATCATCGATGCGGCTGCGCCGGAGCAGCCGTCCCAGTTCGCGGCCTGGGGCCGGTCGATCTCCGACGCGCCGTACCCGTCAGTGCTCAGCCCGCTCGAGGAACCGCCCGACCCCGGTCCGCCGCCGCAGGGCGCGTTGCCGGCCGACGTCAACGCCCGAGTGCGGCAATCGATCGTGTTGGTGGAGGGCCACGCATGCGGCCAGATCCAAGAGGGCAGTGGGTTCGTCTACCCGACTCCCGGTCTCGTCATCACAAACGCGCACGTCGTCGCGGGTGAAGACCAGACGCTCGTCGAGGACCAGGACGGCAACACGCACGACGCGGTCGTCGTCGCGTTCGATCCGGTGCGCGACCTCGCGATCCTGCGCGTCGACACCTTGGATGCCCCGCCGCTCGAATTGGGGTCCGCCGACTCGGGCGAGTTTGGAGCGGTGTACGGCCACCCGCGTGGCGGCCCGCTGCGTGCTGCACCCGCGCGCGTCGGCCCGCGCATCACCGCGGCCGGCACCGACATCTACCGCACCAGTCCGAGCAACCGCGATGTGCTCGTCGTCGCGGCCACACTCGCACCCGGCTTCTCGGGTGGCGCGCTCGTCAACGTCGACGGAAAGCTCATCGGGGTCGCGTTTGCCATCGATCCGGTCCACCCCAACACGAGCTTCGCCATCGCCGACAGCGAGGTCGGTGCGCTCGTCGACGAATTCGAACAGAGTGACGGCGCACCCGTGGACACTCGCGAGTGCCTCGTCGGCTGACGCCGGCTGGAGGAGGGAGACGTCAAGGTGAACGCACTCGACGGCGCAGTCGTTCTCGTCCTGCTGCTCGCAGGACTCGGCGGGTGGCGGTTCGGCTTCGTCGCGCGAGTGCTTGCCTGGTGCGGCATCGCAGTTGCGCTGGTCGTCGGCTTCCACTTCGTTCCACGCGTCGTCACGTCATTCGGCGGAACGAGCGCCGACGACCGCGTCACCGTCGCCGTCCTGTTCCTCGTCCTGGTCGCCACACTCGGCCAAACCGCCGGATTCGGCCTCGGTGTGCTCGCACATCGCCCACGGCGCGCGGCCCGCACGTTGCCAACATGGGATCGCGTCACCGGCGCGACGGTCGGCGTCCTCGGAGTCATCGTCGTCACGTGGGTCCTCGCTCCCGCACTGTCCTCGGCGAAAGGTTGGTCCGCGCGCCAGGCGCGCGGTTCGGCGGTCCTCGGCGCGCTCGACGACATCAGCCCCGAGCAACCACAGCAGTTCGCGGCGTTGGGGCTCACGATCTCCGACGCGCCGTACCCGTCCGTGTTGTCACCGGTCGGAGAGCCGGCGGACACGCCACCGCCGCGCGCGAGCGGCATCTCGGCCGAGGACGACGAGCGCGTCAAGGGTTCGACACTGCTGGTGCAGAGCGACGCGTGCGGTTGGGTCGTTCGGGGAACAGGCTGGGTCGCCGCGAAGGGAATCGTCGTCACGAACGCGCACGTCGTCGCGGGCGAGCACGACACGACGATCGAGGACACCAGCGGACGTGCCTACGATGCGGTTGTCATCGCCTTCGAACCGAAGCATGACCTCGCGCTGCTCCGAGTCGCCGACCTGGAGCTCGCACCACTGCAACTCGCACCGGCGACTCCCGGCGCGATCGGCGCGGCGTACGGTCACCCGAACGGGGGCGAGCTCGACAGCGTCCCGCGCTCGTCCAGGACACTGAGAGCGGCCGGTTCGGAGACGTGTACGGGCGCGGCGCCGTCATTCGCCGCGCGGTGACGTTCATCGGCGGGATCGTCGAGGGATACTCCGGTGGTCCGCTCGTGAACCGCGAGGGAGGCGTCATGGGAGTCGTGTTCTCGCGCCGGATTGACTATTCCACTGTGAGCTATGCGATTCCGGCCGATGACGTCGGCGCCCTCATCGATGCGAGCGAAGGCGCGCACCCGAATGCCGTCCACAATCACACATGCGCGGCTCGTTGAGCGGCGGCGATGGACCGCGCATTCGGCGCGCGCGTGAATCGGACGCTCAAGCGGTCTGCGAGCGCCACGGCTTCACGGCGGTCGGGATGACCGACGGCGACAATGAAGAGGGTGCGCCCGACGTCCGCTACCGATGGCCGGGCGCGAGCGGGTGACGACCGGACGCGCGCGTGGGACAATCGCGGCTCGGTATGGACCTGAATCACTTGCATCTCGGTGTCGACGATCTGGACGCCGCTCGCGCGTTCTACGAGAAGCTGGGGTTCCGCGAGGACTGCTTCCACGGTGACGCGATGTTCATGGTGAACGAGGTCGGGTTCGACCTCGCGCTCGCGCCGGTCGGTCGGGGGGAAATGCCGGAGTGGTTCCACGTCGGGTGCAAGCTCGAGTCGGCGGACGCGGTGCGCGCGTTGCAAGCCGAGCTCTCGGACCGCGTGTACGTGCACGGCGACGAGCCCGACTTCGTCTGGTTCCGCGTACGGGATCCGGACGGTTACCCCATCGAGGTGTACTGGGAGCGGGAAGCGTCCCGCACCGCCTGACCACGTGAAAGAGCTCAGGTAGCTGTCCCTGAAGCGTCCTGAGTCCGCGAAAGTCCGCGAGTTCTCGCTGGACGGCCTCGCGCACCCGGTCATGATCGGTCGGCCAGAGGTGGCTGTAGGTGTTCAAGGTCTCGACGGCGGAGGCGTGGCCGCACCTCGCTTGGAATCTGACGCTTACCGTCGTACCAACTATCGAGGAACTCATCGACGCTTTGATGCCGCCACCACCGAAGTCACCTGGCATACGACCCAAAGGTGGGTGACGAGCGCGGCTTCGGACCCATACAGAACGGCTGTTGGGCCTCGCCGTATCGCTTCCGATCGGGCATTACGTGCGGTGAGCGCCCGCTTACTGATCCCGATGTGTTGAACGTTGCCTGGGCGTGAGCGAATGCCTCACCAGATGCGAGCATGACGTGCACCGTCAGCTGAGCGGGCCGACCGGGTCACTACGATCGCCATCGTGGGGTGGCAGGACAGTGTGTCGGCAATCGGCGACGTCGTCACCGCGGGAGCAGTCCTTGTCGGCGGGGCGTGGGCGTACTTTCGGTTCGTGCGTGGTCGGATCTTCGCCCACCGCGCCGAGGTGGCAGTCGCGGCGGCTCTGCTCCGACCGCCGCTGTCCGGGCTGCGGGTGCAGATCGCGGTCAAGAACACCGGTACGTCGCAACTCCCGCTCGGCGACCTCCGATTCGTGGAGACCTTCGCCGTCACCGAGGATGATTGGCCGAAAGACACCAACATCGTGTGGGACGATCCGATCATCAGCACGAGGGTGTTGCGGTCCCATCAGTGGTTGGAGTCGTCCGAGACAGTCAACGAGGACGTGCTCGTGCCCCTACCGCGCACCAATGCCACGGGCCGGCCGTATGTCGCCTATTTGGTGCGAGCGCACGTCCCGTCGGCGCGGCGACGCAAGCGCGCCACGCCCACCGAGTGGACTGCGCAGGTGGTGGTCGTGCCGGAAGGCGCAGATGGCGGCAAGGACGTGGTCGCGACCATCCCGAGCTAACTTCCGCCTCGCTGAGACGGCGCTCAACGTTAGGCTCGCGTGGCACTCGGCGAGCGTTGGGAGAGTCGTGGGGAACAAACAGCAACAGCAGCAGCAGCAGCAACAACAACAACAACAGCAACAACAACAACAACAACAACAGGAGGACGGGGTCGAGTATCAGCACCAGTCGCAGCTCGACGATCAGGATGCTCGGGACGCAGCGGCACACGAGGCGCGCAAGGCGGAGCAGCAGCAGTAGCGATCCACCATGTTGAATCGTCGATTTGGGCGGGCCGACGCGAGTCAACGCCGAGCGGAAGACGCCCCGGAAGCGGTGGTCGGCCCGCGGGCAGTCCGCGAAAAGTCCGCGGAATGTCCGTCAACCGTCAACAGTCACCAACGCGTGCCAACAGTGTTTTCGCAGGTCACGATGCACGCTCGACGCGAGTGTGCAGGGAGTGAGACTGTCCGCGCAGTTCGAGGTCTACCGACGCGCTGACGTCAGCGGGGATCGGGCGCTCCCGCGAAGAGGGACGGATCGACGGTGATGTAGATCGCGCGGCAGGTCGCAACCACTGCATCGCCCGTGCGCAGTTCGGCACTGATGAAGAGCTTGCGGCGTTCCCGCCCGTCGAGCCGGGCATGAATCTCCAAGGGTTCGTCGACGGGTACGGGTGCGAGATAGCGAACCGTCAACTCGCCGGTGAAGGCCGGTTCCTGCAGTTGGCCGATGACGAACCCGGTCACGTCGTCGAATGCCGCCGCGACGATGCCGCCGTGCGCACGACCGGGTGCGCCTTCGAACGCGCGCCGCAGCACGACTTCGGCGACAACCTCGTCGTCGTCGTACCGCACGTCGAGCTCGACGCTCGTCGGGTTCGACCGGCCGCCGACGGCTCGGTCCTCAAACCCGCGCCCGCCCAGGACCGACCCGTCCGGGCGGTTCCGCATGAGTGCCAGGCGATCACGTCTCGGCGTCGCAGCGATGCCGCGTGCGAGCTCATTCGCGGTCTCCGTGACCGCGGCGAGCGCATCGTCCTCGAGCTCATGCGCGGCAAAGGCGTGGTTGATTGCGCGCAAGCTCGCGGCCGCGACCTCTCGCGCCTCTTCGGTCCCCATCTGGTCAGATGAGCGCGGCGGACAGGCGGCGCCACTCTTCGATGGGTGTCCCGCCGTGCGTGGGGATCACTTGGATGCACACGTGGCCGGCGCCGGCGTCGAGGTGCTGGTCGACTCGTGACTTGATCGCGTCCTCGTCGCCCCATGCGACGATCGCGTCGACGAAACGGTCGCTTCCGCCGTCGGCGAGGTCGGCGTCGGTGAAGCCGAGCCGCCGCCAGTTGTTCGTGTAGTTCGGGAGACCCAGGTATATCGCGAGTGAGGCGCGTGCATGGCGCCGCGCTTCTTCAGGGTCGGTGCTCAGCACGACCGACTGCTCGACTGCGAGGATCTTGTCGGGGCCGATGATCTCACGCGCCATCGCGGTGTGTTCGGGTGTCGCGTGGTACGGGTGCGCGCCGTCGGTCCGCTCGGCGGAAAGGGCGAGCATCTTCGGGCCGAGTGCGGCGAGCACGCGGCGCGGTGGCGTGGTCGGTTGGGCGGCGAGGAACAGCGACGCGTCCATGTCGTCGAGGTACTGGCGCATCGTCGCGATCGGGGGCGAGTACGTCGTCTTGCGGATGGTCTCGACCATCGGCTTGTGACTGACGCCGAGGCCGAGGACGAACCGACCGGGATACGCCTCTTCGAGTGTCCGCCACGCCGCGTTCGTCGTCATCGCGTCGCGCGCGTAGAGAGGAACGATGCCAGTCGCGAGGACCAGGTCGGTCGTGGCGCCGAGGAGCAAGGTCGAGTGCACGATCGCGTCGCGGTTGACCGCTTCCGGCAGCCAGAGCGTGCCGAATCCCAGATGCTCGATCTCCAGCGCGACCTCGCGCGCTTGCGGCCACGGGAGCGGGTCGAGCGTGTGCGTCCAGAGTCCGATCCGTCCAAGGTCCACACGGGCACGGTACCGACGGCCTAGCGTGCCCGCATCTCACAAGGGGTACGCATGCTCGGGAGGCGCATCGAACTGGTCTGCTCGGTCGCCGCGTTGGTGCTCGTCGGCTTCGGTTGCGGCGGTGACGACGACGACAGCTCGTCCGGTACGACGAAGTCGGAGTTCATCAAGCAAGCCGACGCGATCTGCAAGGACTTCAACGCGCAGATCCAAAAGAGTGTCGAAGGTCTTCCCGAGGACACGTCGCAGTCGGATGTCGCGCAGTTCACCCTCGACACGGCGGTGCCGCTGTTCAGGGACCAGGTCGACAAGTTGCGCGACCTCGTTGCGCCCGCGGCCGACGCCGAGCAGGTCGAGCAGCTGTGGGACGACCTCGGGACCGGCACGGATCAGCTCGAGCAGAAGCTGAAGGACGACCCGAAGGGCGCGTTCTCCGAGGACTACGACCCGTTCGAGGACGTGAACAAAGCGCTCAACGAATACGGCCTCAACGAGTGCGGCGGCTGATCCCGGGCCGTGTGGGCTCGACGCACCGAAAATAGAACGCGTTACACTTCCTACACATGACGACGCGACAGCTGCTCATCGGCGGGGAGTGGACCGACGGGGCGGACGGTGCCTACGACATCGTGAACCCCGCGACCGAAGCGGTCATCGATCGGGCGCCCGAAGCGTCGGTCGCGCAGGCCCAGGATGCCGCCCGCGCCGCGCGCGAAGCGTTCGACTCGTGGTCGCGCACGAAGCCGGAAGTACGCGCCGATCTCTTGCAACGAACCGCGGAGGCGATCAAGGCCCGCTTCGAGGATCTGTTGCCCCTCGTGATCGCCGAGACCGGTTGCACCGCGACGGTCGGCAAGCAGATGCAGGTACCGACGGCGTGGACGCGCTTCGAGTCCTACGCGCGCTATGCGATGGAGCCGCATGACGTGATCCCGCTGCTGCCCGGTGAGATGCCCGCGACCGCGCTCGCGCCGGGTGGACTCATGGGTGCGATCGTGCGGCGCGCGCCGGTCGGAGTCGTGGCGTGCATCACGCCGTACAACTTCCCGATCGTGAACATGGCCGGGAAGCTCGGGCCCGCGCTCGCCATGGGGAACACGGTGGTCGTGCGGCCCGCGTCGCAGAACCCGCTCGCCGTCATCGAGCTCGTCAAGATCATGCACGAGGTCGGCTTCCCCGAAGGTGTCGTCAACGTCGTCACCGGGTCGACGCCCGGGTCGGGCGAAGCGCTCGTCGAGAGCCGCGACGTCGACATGGTCTCGTTCACGGGTTCGACCGGTGTCGGTGTGCGCATCGCCGAAGTCGGAGGTCGCACGATGAAGCGGACCTTGCTCGAGCTCGGCGGGAAGGGCGCGGCGCTGGTGTTCGACGACGCCGACGTGAAGACCGCGGTGTCGATGATCGGCTCGGTCTGGACGTTCCATTCCGGCCAGATCTGCACCGCGCCGACCCGCGCCATCATCCAGCGCAAGCTCTACGAACCGGTAGTGGCCGGACTGGCGAAGATGGCCAGCGTGCTGAAGGTCGGCGATCCGTACGAGCCCGGCACGGTCGTCGGGCCGGTCATCACCGCCGCGCACCGCGATCGCGTCGAGGGCTACGTGCAGCTCGGCCGCGACGAAGGCGGCGAGGTGGTCGCCGGTGGCGAGCGACCGGAGAAACCCGACACCGGCTTCTATGTCGCGCCCACACTCATCGCGGGTGGCCGGCGCGGCATGCGCGTCGTGCAGGAGGAGATCTTCGGGCCGGTCATCGTCGCGATCCCGTTCGACGACGAAGACGAAGGGGTCGCCATCGCGAACGACACCGACTTCGGGCTCTACGACTACGTGTTCAGCGCCGATACCAACCGTGCCTTCCGTGTCAGCAAGCGTCTGCGCTCCGGAAACGTGGGCATCAACACGACGCAGCGGAACCACAACGCGCCGTTCGGGGGCATGAAGTTCAGCGGTGTCGGTCGCGACGGTGGCGTGTTCGGCCTCCACGCGTACAGCGAGATGCAGTCCGTCGTCTGGCCCGGATAATCAGGTTCGCGTCATGACCGCCTGCGTATCGATCGTTCCCGAAGGTGAGCTCGCGTACGGGCTGCAGTTGCCCGTGCAGGCGTTGTCGGTGCGCACGTCGTCGCCGTGGGAACGCGAGCACTCCACGGTCGAGGACATGATCGACGTCGCGCGCGCGTGCGACGGCGCCGGCTTCCTCTATGTCGCGGTGTGTCACCACGTCGCCGTACCCCGCGAACCCGCGGAGATGATGTCGACGCAGTGGTTCGACCCGATCCCCACGCTCGGGTTCATCGCCGCGCAGACGACGCGTACGCGCGTCATGACGAACGTGTTCGTCGCGGCCTACCAGCATCCCCTGCAGACGGCCAAGGCGTTCGCCACCCTCGATGCGCTTTCGGGTGGTCGCACCATCCTCGGTGTCGGTGTCGGTCACGTCGAAGGTGAGTTCGAGGTGCTCGGTGTCCCGTTCAAGGAGCGCGGCGCGCGCACGGACGAAGCCATCGACGCGATCACCGCCGCGCTCAGCGACGAATGGCCCGAGCACGCCGGCGAGTACTGGAGCTTCAAGGACGTCGGTCAGCGACCGCGGCCCGTCCAGGACCCGCGTCCGCCGATCTGGGTGGGCGGGTACGGCAAGCCCGCGCTGCGCCGCGTCGCGGCGCGCGGCGACGGTTGGATCCCGCAGGGCACGCCCCGCAAGCAACTTCCTGACGACATCGCGTACATCTTGCGCCACCGCGACGAAGTCCGTCCGGGCGCGGTGCCCGAGATGGGCTTCATCACCGAGACCGTGTACGTCGGCGAACCCGACTTCGACATCGGTCCGTACTCGGTTTCCGGCTCTCCTGAGCAGCTCGTCGAGTCGTTCAACCAGTTGGGCGCCATCGGAATCAGTCACCTCCAGCTGCGGTTCGCGAGCCGGTCCGCATCGGAGCTGCGCGACCAGGTTGCGGCGTTCGGCACCGAAGTCGGACCGCACCTCACCCGGCGCGCGCTCGCCTAGACACAAAGGGGTACCCGTGCCGCTGCTCACCATGCGCCAGGACTTCCGCGCCCCGGCCTTCGGCGCCGCGTCGGCGAGCGACATCTACCGCGCCGCGCTCGAACAAATGAAGTGGGCCGACGCGCACGGGTTCGACTTCCTCGTGCTGTCGGAGCACCACGGCATCGACGACGGGTGGATGCCGGCGCCGATCACCATCGCCGCCAGCATCCTCGCGATGACGGAGCGCGCGCCGATCCTGCTGTCGGCGTCGATCCTGCCGTTGCACGACCCGATTCGCATCGCCGAGCAGATCGCGGTGATCGACAACGCGTTCCCGGGCCGGCTGTGGACCGTGCTCGGCGCGGGCTACCGCGTCGACGAGTTCGAGATGGCCGGGGTCGACCACGCGCGGCGCGGCAAGATCCTCGAAACCCAAGTCGCGGCGATGTTGCAGGCCTGGACGGGCGAGCCGTTCGAATGGGAAGGGCGCACGGTGCGCGTCACACCCGTACCCGCGACGAAGCCGCACCCGACGGTGCTCATCGGCGGGGGAGTGCCCGCCGCGGCGCGCCGCGCCGCGCGACTACGGCTCCCGATGATGCCAATGAACACCGACCCCGCGCTGCACACCGCGTACCGTGACGAAGCCGACCGCATCGGCTTCACCGGTGGGTTCGTGATGGTGCCGGAGGGTCCGACGTTCCTGCATGTGACCGATGACCCCGACCAGTCGTGGGCAGAGATCGCGCCGTACCTTCTCTACGAGACGCAGACGTACGCGTCGTTCCAGACACCGGGCCAGCACTCGACACCGCGCGTCGACGCCGACACGGTCGAAGACCTGAAGCGGGCCGATCAGATCTGGGTGGGCACGCCCGGGCAGATCCTCACGCGTGCGCGCGAGCTCGCGCCGATGGCCGCGCTCAACTTCCACCCGCTCGCGGGCGGGCTCCCGCCCGATCTCGCCTGGGCGAGTCTCGAACTGTTCGCCGACAAGGTGCTCCCCGAGCTGCGAGCCGGCTGACGGACCTGCGCCGTGGGCCGACGACACCGCGCGAGCACCCGCAGCACTGAAGACCCTGGTCAAAGGCCCTTCCGGCCGCTACCTTCTGCGGAACTCACGTAGGGCCCGCGCCGTACCGGCCGGGTGGGACGAGGAGGCCGCCATGGCGCGGTACCGCCGTTTCGACGTTGCCGTGGCTGCCGCGGGCCAGGACGCCGACGCGATCGAGTCCGTGCGCCTCCGGCGGGCGGGACTCAAGACCGCGATGAGCGGGCTCGAGATCGCGATTGCGGCACCCGCGCCCGGTCGTCTCGACGAATGGGCCCACGGCGTGCGCGACGCGCTCGCGGTGCTCCAGGAGGTGTGGACGCATCACATCGTCGACACCGAGACGCCCGGTGCGTTCCTCGACGAGCTCGTGGATGCCGCACCCCGCCTCGCGAAGCCCGCGCAGCGGTTGCGCGAAGAGCACGCCGAGATCCTGTCGATCCTGCTCGAGGTCGAGGACAAGCTCGCACCCGATTTCGAGGACGCCGAGTGGTCCGAGCGCCTGCGGTCGGTGCTGACGAGCCTGCTCGTCGCGCTCGCGCGTCACCGCCAGCGGGGTGCCGACCTCGTGTACGAGGCCTATGCCGTCGACATCGGGGGCGGCTTCTAACCCGCCGGCACCGCCTCGGCGTCGTCCTCGTAGAGCGCTTCACCGCGTCGCAGACGCGTCGCGATCTTGACGACGGTCGGCAGCTCGCGACGCGTCGGCGTGTGTGCGGCGAGGAAGCGCGCGACCGCGGTGAGCACGAGCGCGGACTCTTCCGAGCCCTCGGGCCACTGCTCGGCTTGGCGCACGCCGGCTTCGACAGTCTGGTACCAGTGGAAGCCTGCGTCCTCGACGAGAAGCGCGTGGCCGAGCGCGGCGACGAGCTCGGCACGCGCGCCACCGGCCTGCAGGAAGCCGTATGCCTCGTTGCCGGCGTCGTCGACGCCGCCTTGGATCTCGAAGCATTGGACGAGGGCGTCGAGATCGCCCTTCTCGGCGCGCGGGAGCCGCGCCGCGGGAACGTTGAGGAAGCGGTCGAGGTAGACGCGGAGCGCGGCGTGAACGCACCCGCGCAGCAGCTCCGGGGTCGGGTGCCGGTCGAGGGCGTGGTGCAACGCGTTCGCACTCGTGAAGGAGTGGTGGACTGTGTTCCAGTCGCCGTGGTCGTTCTGGATGTGGAAGCGCGTGATGCGCAGTGCCGCGGCGTACGCGATCGCGCGTCCGAGCTGCTCGGCATCGATGCCGTTGCGTACCGCCGCGAGCAGCGCGGCCACGACCGCTTTCGGATCGTCTTCGAGGAAGTTCCACGCGAGCGCGGCGACGGCTTCGTCCGAGAGCGTGCCACGCCTCGCCGCGCCGTCGGCCCAGGCTTGCGGCAGTGCGTCGATCGTCGAGTCGGCCAACGCGGCGAGGTCATGTGGGTGCCGCCACTCCGAGAATTCCTCGGAGCGTTGCGCGGACGCCGTCTGGCGGACGAGCGTCGGGAGGACGACCGGGGCTGCGTCGTCGTCGAGATGCGCGAGCGACTCGAACGCCTTGTTCGTGAAGTCGATCGTGTGACCCTCGTCGATGAAGATGTGATCCGTCGCAGCCGCGAACATCATTCCTTCTGCGTTTTCGACGTGCGCGGCACTCGTGAGCGCCGTCTCGAGCACACGTTCGGCCGCGTCCGCGGCGCGCGTCTCGACGAAACGCCGGTACCACTGTGCGAGCCGGTCGACGGGCACGCCGTCGCTCGTCAGTGGGCCGACCGGGAAGTTCGGGGCGCGACCTCGTGTGTCGTTCGCCACCGCGGCGAGACCGTGCACCAGCGCGAGCGCGCGATCGTCGCCGGCGAGATGGGGGAAGAGGTTGGCCATCGCAACGAGCGTGGTGAGTCCGGTGCCCCAGCCGGCATCGCGGTAGCGCGTACCGAACTCGACGCCGGTCCGGACGATCTCGCCGGGCTCGACGCCTGCGTCGAGCAGCCCGAGCACCGACTTGGCGACCACGAGCGTGATGTCCTCCTCGAGGCCTTCGCGCAACCGGCGTTGGAGGTGGGCGACCACGTCGGTGTCGGGACGGGGCACAACCATCACGTCGTCGCCGCGGATCTCGACGTCGAAGCCGCGCGCGTCGTCGGCCCAGAGGTCGAGGGTGCAGCCGGACACCAGGTCGAAGCGCGCGTGGTGCCAGTGGCAGGTCACGAGCCCGGACTCGACCGTGCCCTGGTGGAGGGGGAAGCCGAGATGCGGACACCGGTCCTCGATGGCGTAGCCGGTGCCGTCGTGCCAGAACACGACCACCGGCAACGAGCCGACCTTGGTGCGCAGCTGACCGGCGGACTGGAGCTCGGCCAGCGAGCCGGCGCGGACCTCTTGGGCCATCTTCACCCCCGGGACGAGTATTTACGCGAAGCGATACTTGCGATAATGTGCTTTGTGATGAGCGCCGTCAAGTCCGATCGGGTCCCGTCCGATCCGGCCCGCACACGCGAACTCGGTGACACAAAGCGCCGTATCGTCGACCGGCTCAAGCGCGCGGAGTCGACGCCGGGCGAGCTTGCCTCTTCGCTCGGGCTCACCGAAGCCGCGGTGCGCCAGCACCTCGACGCGCTCGCGACGAACGGGCTCGTAACCGCGACCACGCGACCGCCTGCCGGGCGCGGCCGACCCGCGCACGTGTGGGCGCTCACCGATCTTGCACGCGATCTCTTCCCCGACCATCACGACGATCTCACCGTCGATCTGCTCGATGCGGTGCGGCGCGCGCTGGGCGAGGACGGTCTCACTGCTGTCATCGACGCGCGCGCGGAGTCCCAGCTCGCGGCGTATCGCCGGGCGATCCCGAAACGGGGGACGTTGCGCGCACGCGTGGAAGCGTTGGCGCGCATCCGCACCGACGAGGGCTACCTGGCCGAGGTCGGCGACGACGAAGAAGGTGACATCGTGCTCGTGGAGCACCATTGTCCGATCTGCGTCGCGGCCGCGGCGTGTCAGAACCTCTGCCGCTCGGAACTGGACGTGTTCCGCGCCGCCCTCGGGGAAGATGTCGTCGTCGAACGGACGCAACACCTGCTCGCCGGGAACCGCCGCTGCGCGTACAAGGTGACGCACGCGTCGACACCCGCATGACACAAGGTTCAACCTGGAAACGCCTTCCAGGTGAACGCGTTAGCCTCCCGCTCTCGTGCGCACCTCAGCCGTCAGATCTCGGCGTTCCACGGTCCGGGCGCTCGCGCTCGCGAGTGCGTTGCTCGTGGCGATCTCCGGTTGCGCGAGGATCCGGCCGGGTGGTCAGGGGCCTTCGCATCCCCGCATCGACCTCTCGCACGCGCAGCCGGCCGCGTTCGCTACGCACGGCAGTGTCAACCAGATCTGGCTGACGGGCGCGCGGCCGCACGAGCAGCTCCGGCTCGTCGACGGTGACGATCGACTGGTGACGACCGCGACGGCGGACGCAAACGGCAGCCTCATCTATCGCGACGTCGAACGCGGGCGGCACTTCCGCGTCGCCGGCAACGGCACGGTCGGCACCGCAGTCGATGTCGCGAGCTCGACCCACGCGCCCGGCGCTTCGTTCTACGCGACCCAGCACATCGGTCCGGGCTACGGCTATCTGCAGACGCGCGACGGCACGCTGCTCTCGATGAACGTGACGTTGCCCGGTCCGCCCGACAAGGGTCCGTACCCGACGGTCGTCGAGTACTCCGGCTACTCGCCTTCCGATCCAGCCGCACCGCAGCCGAGCACGCTGATCGCAAGTGCGTTGGGCTTCGCGACAGTCGGCGTGAACATCCGCGGCACCGGTTGTTCGGGCGGCGCGTTCCAGTTCTTCGAGACGCTGCAGTCCACCGACGGCTACGACCTCATCGAGACGATCGCGGCGCAGCCGTGGGTCGCGCACGGCAACGTCGGCATGGTCGGCATCTCGTATCCCGGGATCTCGCAGCTCTTCACCGCGGCCACGCAGCCGCCGCACCTGGCCGCGATCGCGCCGCTGTCGGTCATCGCCGACACCGGCCGCGGCACCTTGCGGCCCGGCGGCATCTTCAACAACGGGTTCGCCCTCGATTGGGCGAGCGAGCGCAACCACGACGCGCAGGCCGCACCCGCGAGCGGACAGGGCTGGGCCGGCAACCGCATCCGGAACGGCGACGCCGTCTGCGCGGCCAACCAGATCATGCGCGGTCAGGCGCCGAACGTGTTGCAGATGATCGAGGATCATCCGTACTGGGACGACCTCGCGGTGTCGCTCGCACCGGAATTGTTCGTCGGCAAGATCAACGTGCCGACGTTTCTCGCGGGTGCGTGGCAGGACGAGCAGACCGGGCCGTACTTCGCCAACCTGCTCGACAACTTCACCGGCACTGACAAGGTGTGGTTCACCGTCACCAACGGCGCGCACACCGATTCGCTCGATCCTGCGATCCTCGACCGCTGGATCGAGTTCCTGCAGATCTACGTCGCGCAGGTCGTACCGAAGCGGCCGCCCCTTGCCGGGCTGGTCGCATCGGTGGTGGGCCAGCAAGTGTGGCACACGGCGGTGACCCTCCCGCCGGACCGGTTCGCGAACGCGACCTCGCTGCCGCAGGCGCGAGCGACGTTCGAAGCCGACCCGCGGCTGCGTGTGCTGTTCGAGAACGGCGCCGCCGCAGGGCAGGCACCCGGTCTCCCGTACAACCGGTTCGAAGGCGACTTCGGCGGGTGGCCCGTACCCGGCACGCGTGCACAGGCGTGGTACTTCGACAGCGGCGCCGCGCTCGCCGATCGCCGGCCGGCGGACGGCGTCGACTCCTACGCCTACGACGCGTCGCGTTCGCAGCTGACGACGCTGGTGGGCGCTGGCCAGGACACGGTGTGGCTGCCGCTGCCGGCGTGGCAGTGGACCGCGCCCGCGCCCGCGGACGCGGTGGCCTACGAGACCCCGCCGCTCGCGTCGGACACCGTCATGGTCGGGAACGGGAGCGTGGACCTCTGGATCAACGCCAACGCGCCGGACGTCGATCTGCAGGCGACCATCACCGAGGTGCGGCCGGACGGCCAAGAGGTCTTGGTGCAGAGCGGCTGGTTGCGCGCGAGCCAGCGCGCGCTCGCGGCGAGTGCCACGCCGTTGCGACCGTTGCACACGAACACCGCGCGCGACGTCAAGCCGTTGCGCGCGGGGGAGTGGAACG
Organism: uncultured Actinomycetes bacterium; assembly: GCA_963740835.1. GTDB lineage: Bacteria > Actinomycetota > Acidimicrobiia > IMCC26256 > PALSA-610 > CAVUFH01. The sequence goes on from CAVUFH010000002.1 coordinate 445,089, forward strand.
AAGCGCGCATCGAGCTGTTCCCGTTCGGTCACGCGTTCCGTGCGGGATCGAAGATCCGCGTGATCATCGACACGCCGGGTGGGAGCCGGCCGAGCTGGAAGTTCGACGTCTTGGACGACCCTGCCGGGACGCAGATCCAGATCGGGCGGGGTGTGAACCACGCGTCACGCGTCGTGCTGCCCGTCGTGCCCGGGGTCACGGTGCCGCCGGGCCTGCCCGCGTGCCCGTCGTTGCGGGGCCAGCCGTGCCGGCCCTACACCGCGCTCTGAGGTCGGCCTCGAGCCTCAGTGCGAGGGCATGATCGCGATGACGAGCGAGCCGATCGCGAAGAGGACCGTGACGACGGCAACCGTGCGCAGCTTGCGCTGATCGCGGAGCAAGCGGCCTTCGAGTGAATCCACCCCGACCGCTCGCGCCTGCGCAACCGAGAGCGCCCACGCAACCGCGGCCGCGACGAGCACTGCGAACACGATGACCGAGTCGCGGTAATCGGTGACGTGCACGACGACCTTCAGGATCGCCGCGGCCGCGACCGCGAGCGCGAGACCGCTTCGGCTCCAGGCGAGGTCCGTGCGCACGACCTCGCTCGAGCGCCCATTGCCGCGTCGCCTTGCCTCCGCGTCCTCGGGCGGCTCGTGCTCCGGCCGGTCCGTCACTTGGCTCCGAACAGGGCGATGACCGCGGCGATGAGCGCCGCGATCGTGACCCCGACCGCAAGAACACGCGGCAAGTTGGACGGCGGCAGGGGCTCGCCGAGCCGCATCGCCCGTTCGTTGTCCTCCCAGCGGCGGAAGGAGGTCCAGGCCACCACCGCGCCGAGCGTGATCAACGGCACGCCGATGATCCGCCGTCCGAACTCGACGTCGAGTTGGGGGAGCAGCGTGGTGACGGCCAGCCCCGCCGCGATCAGCGCGAGCGCGGTGCGGTTCCACGCCAGGAACGTGCGCTCGTTGGCGTAGGAGAAGCGGACATCCGGGTCGGCCCCGACCTCGTGCAACGGTGGGCGTTTTGCACGTTTGGACACGGCGCAACGGTAGTTGTGCGCCTCGAAACCGTTGGGCAAACCGTTCAGGTGTGCACGCCGGGCGCCGATTTGGTGGCTGCAACCGCTTCCGGTCCGACTCCCCCCAGACGGCCAGAGGCGCTCACGGCCCGCCGGCTGCATTTCACCCCGGCGGGCCGTTTCATCTCAAGGTGTTGGCTCGACCGGTCGATGGTCCAGGGGCACTCTGAAATCGTTCGCCGTACGGAAGGCGTGGCCTTGGGCGATCGCAGCAGTCGCGAGCACGGGCTCAGCCGGCGCGCCGCGCTCCAGAGCGGGGCCGTGGCCGTGGGCGTGCTCTGGACGAAACCGATCGCGCGGCGGGTGCAGCTGATCGCCGCGACCGGAACTCCCTCGCCGACGACGGAAGCGACCAATCCGACCGAGGTCACGATGCCGACGGTCCCGGACACGACACCGGACAGGACACCGACAACGCAGCCGAACTGTCCCGTCGCGATCCACATCGAACCCGCCTGCGAGCCGCTGGGCGGTTCCTACGATGTGCGTTTCCGGTTCACTTCGCTCGAACCGGGCCAGCACGTCGCGCTCGAGTTCGCGTTCACCACGGGTGAGCTCGCCCCGAGCGTCGACACGCTCACCGGTACCGCCGACCAATACGGCCGGATTGCGTTCATGCCCGACCACGTGTTCCACGGCCCATGGTCCGCGCGCATCGCGCTCCGCGACGCGGCGATGTCCGCCGCCTCCGCGCTCGTCGCGGGCACCTTCGACATCCGCTACCTCTGCAGCCGCGGCACGTACACGCCCGCCTGACGCAGTTCGCTCGGCTGCGTGCCGGCGCGTCGGCTCAGGCTGCAAGATGAGCACGAGCTTCGGGCGGAGCGTCTCCTCGTCGATGGTTTAGGCGGGGATCTCGATCGTTCCCGACAACGTGCCCTGCGCTTGGCTGATGTCGATGAGTGCCCCGACGAACGTGCCGGTGCCGGTCGCACCGGCATACGCGCCCGTGCCACCGGTGATGCGCAAGGTCCAGTTGATCGCGAGCGACTGCTGCGCGGTGTTCGGGCCGAGCGGGCCGGCGACCGCGCCGACGATCGTGCCGTCGGTCGGCGTCAGCACGAAGTGGCCCGCCCCGGCGGGGTGGTATGTGTTCTGCGCATCGGCCGGGAACATGAAGCACGGTTGCAGCGCGAGTTGCGTCGGCCCGATCGGAACGAGGTCCGTCGTACCGAACACATCGAGCACGAAGCCTGGGCAGTCCGGCGCGTCGTCGAGTCCGCCTTGCGAGGTGTTGAGGACGCCGGAGAACGCGATGACCGTCGGCGGTGGCGGGCTATTGGTCGTCGCGGGCGGCGGAGTCCCGGTCGCCTGCAGGACTCGGACCGATCGGATCGCCGGGGTGGCCCACACCAGTCCGGCGGCCATCGCGCTCCGCTCGATGAGCCGGCGTCGGGTCGGGCGGGGTGTTCCCTCACGCGGCATCACCCGAGGGTGCCCCACGCTGCCGGGTCGCGCAATTGTCGCGCGCGGCGTGAATGACTCGTGTATCTGACGCTGCGTTAGATTCGGGCGTCCGTCGGTGCCGAGGGGGTTCGTGCTCATGGGTCGTTTCGAGGGTCGCGTCGCGGTGGTCACCGGCGCCGGTTCCGGGCTCGGGCACGCGACCGCGCTGCGGCTGGCGTCCGAAGGCGCCTTGGTCGGCTGCCTCGACATCGCCGGGGACGCAGCCGAGAAGACCGCGGCCGAGATCGCAGAGCAGGGCGGCGAAGCGCGCGCCTACGCCACCGACGTCTCCGATCCCAACTCGGCTCGCGCCGCGGTCGACGGCACCGCCCAGGACCTCGGCCGCCCCCAGATCGTCGTGAACTGCGCCGGCATCGGCCGCTTCGCGCACACCCACGAGGTGCCGTTCGAGGAGTGGCAACGCATCATCGGCGTGAACCTCACCGGCACCTTCCTCGTGTGCCAGGCCGCGCTCCCGCACCTGCTCGACGGCGGCGGTGCGATCGTGAACATCGCGTCGAACGCGGGCATCAAGGCCCAGCCGTACTCCGCCGCGTACTGCGCGTCGAAGGCCGGTGTCGTGCATCTCACCAAGGTCCTCGCCGACGAGTACATCAAGCGGGGTATCCGCGCGAACTGCGTCGCGCCGGGCGGCATCGACACGCCGCTGCAGAAGGAATTCATGCACATGCCGGAAGGTGTCGACTGGAAGGCCTTTCGCAAGGTCATGTCGCCGCTCGGAAACTCGACGCCCGAGGAGATCGCCGGCGTCGTGCTGTTCCTCCTGTCGGACGAGACGCGCTATATGACCGGTGCCGTCGTCTCGATCGACGGCGGCATCACCGTCTGAGCTCGAGGAGCGCTTCGATGCCTGGTGGGGCGATGTTCGACGACGCCAAGTCCGTGTGGGAGCTGATCGAACGACGCGCGTCCGCGTCTCCCGACCGCGTGATGCTCTACGACGGTGACCGCGCGACGACCTTCGCGCAGTACAAGGACATGGTCGAGCACGCGGCCGCGGGCCTGTACGCGCTGGGCATCGATGCCGACGTCAACGTCTCGTGGCAACTCCCGACCTGGACGGAGTCGGCCGCGCTCGTCGGCGCCCTGTGCCGGCTCGGCGCGGTGCAGAACCCGATGCTGCCGATCTACCGCTACCGCGAAGTGTCGTTCATCGCACAGCAGACCGGCTGCAAGCTGCTGATCACGCCCTCGACGTGGAACAAGTTCGACTACGGCGCGCTTGCCGAGCAAGTGGCGGGTGAGGTCGACGGCATGCACGCGCTCGTCGCAGATCACTGGAACCCCGACGGCGATCCCGCGACCCTGCCGCCCGCGGCGCCGGGCGCCGATTCACCGGCCGACGATCCGGTGCGGTGGATCTTCTACACGTCGGGCACCACCGCGGAGCCGAAGGGCGCACGCCACACGGATCGCTCGGTGCTCGCGGGCGCGATCGGCTACGCGAAGAAGACGCACGTGGTCGAGTCCGATATCGCGCTCGTGGCGTTCCCGTTCACGCACGTGGGCGGCATCATCATCGGCGTCTTCACGCCGCTGCTCACCGGATCGGCCGCGGTGCTGATGGAAGCGTGGACGCCGCAGGCCTCCACCGAGCTGATCCAGGAGCACGCCGTCACCCTCGGGAACGGCGCGCCCGCGATCCACGCCGCCCTGCTCTCCGAAGCGCACGCGAATCCAGACGCGTACAAGACGATCCGCGCGTTCCCGTCGGGTGGATCCGCAAAGCCTCCGCAGCTCCACGACGATCTGATGGGCGCGGTGCCCACGTCGGTCGGCATCACGTCCGGGTACGGCATGACGGAAGCACCGATCGTGTCGCAGACCGATATCGACGCGCCCGACAGCTCCAAGCGCGCGGGGGAGGGCACCGCCACCCCGGGCGTCGAGTTCAAGGTGCTCGAGAACGGTGAGCTCGTCGTGAAGGGGCCGCAGGTGATGCGCGGCTATGTCGACGCATCGCTCGACTCCGGTGCGTTCACCGACGACGGCTGGCTGCACACCGGCGACATGGCGCGCTTCGACGAGCACGGCGCGGTCATCATCACCGGCCGCATCAAGGACATCATCGTGCGCAAGGGCGAGAACATCTCGGCCAAGGAAGTCGAGGACGTGCTCTACAGCCACCCGAAGATCACCGATGTCGCGGTGCTCGGGATTCCCGACGACGAGCGGGGCGAGATGGCGGTCGCGTTCGTCGTCGCGACCGACGCGGCCGATCCGCCGACGCTGCGCGACATCGCGGAGCACTGCAAGGCCACCGGCCTGATGATGCAGAAAATCCCGGAGCGGCTCGAGCTGATCGACGTGCTGCCCCGCAACGCGAGCGGCAAGGTGCCGAAGCACGAGCTGCGCGCAATCATCGTCTCGGCCTGACACGCGGTATCACCCGGTGCGCGTCTCGATCACCGTCTCCGGCTTCTCGCGCATCTTCGGCAACGATCTCCGCGTGGTGCTCGACGCGGCACGCGGCGCCGACGCGGCCGGAATCGACCAGCTCGTGCTGCCCGACCACGTCGTGATGGGGCCACGCACCGATCGCTATCCGTTCGGCGCGTTTCCGTACCCGCCGGCCGAACCGTGGCCCGAGCCGCTCACGCTGCTCGCGGCGATGGCCGGCGTGACCGAGCGCGTCCGCCTCGCCACCGGGATCCTGATCTCACCGTTGCGGCCGGCGGTGCTTCTCGCCAAGACCGCGGCGACCCTCGACGGGGTGAGCGGCGGCCGGCTCGACCTCGGCGTCGGTCTCGGTTGGCAACGCGAGGAGTACGACGCCCTCGGGGTTCCCTGGGCGGATCGATTCCAGGTGTTCACCGATCAGCTGCACGCGTGCGTCGCGTTGTGGACGCGAGAACCGCCGGTCGAGTTCCGCGCCCCGACCGTGGCGTTCGGGCCGACCTGGTGCGAGCCCCGACCGGTACAGCACCCGCTGCCGCTCTGGTTCGGAGTCGCCGCGACGCCCCGCAACGTCGCGCTCATCCGCGAGCTCGGCGCGGGCTGGATGCCGATCCACACGACGACGCGCGCGGAACTCGTCGCCGGCATCGCGGCGCTTCCTTCCGGCTTCGAGGTGCGCGCGACCGTACCGGTGTCGATGAACGTCGGTGGTGAGGTCGACGAAGGCGCGAGCCGCGACACGATCGCCGAGTACGAGGCATTGGGCGTGACCGTCGCGAGCGTGGGCCTCGGGCGCAACCTCACCACCGGTCGCGATGTCGTCCGGTTCGTGCATGCAATCGCGCGCGCGTTCCATTGACGCGATCCCGCTCAGGTGCCGCCCGAGTCGGTCACCGAGAGGAGGATCGCGCTAACGAGATACAACGCCGTGATGCCGATGCCGATGTAGCCGATGATCAGGCCCGCAGTGGCCAGACCACTGCCTTGTTCACCGCGCTCACGAATTTGCTTGCGGGCGATGTGGCCGAAGATCACGGCCAGGATCGAACCGATGCCACAGACGAAGAAGCAGAGCGACAGCACGAACGATGTGATCGCGAAGCCGTTCGTCTTCTGGGGCGCGTAAGCCGGCGCGCCGTACGGTTGGCCGTGCTGCTGTCCGTAGGCCGGCGGTGATCCGGGCGGCGGGAAGCCGGGCGGTGGTCCGTAGCCCTGACCCGACGCGTATGTTGGCGCTGGGACCGTCCGTGCCGTGCCGCACGATCCGCAGAACTTCGCGTCGGCGGTCATGATCGCTCCGCATTTGGTGCACGTCCCCGCGCTCATCCGGGTCCCCTGTCATGCGTCTGAGCTGTCCTCGTCTTGTCGGACGATACCGGCGCGACTGGAGGTCAGTTGCGAGCGCGTTCCACGAGCGCGTCGAACAAGCGTTGCTGCATCGGATCGCGGCCGGCGGTGTCCTCGGGATGCCACTGGACAGCGAGGAGCCAGGTGCCTTCGACCTCGAGCCCTTCGACGATGCCGTCGTCGGCCGTCGCGGTGACGCGGAGACCGTCGCCGACCTTGCCGACGGCTTGATGGTGGTGGCACGAACCGGTGACCCGCGTGGTGCCGAAGACCGACGCGAGGACCGACTCGGGGAGGACGTCGATGCCGTGTTCCCACCCGCCGCCCGCTTCACCGGGGCGGCCGTGCCGCTCGATACCGGGAAGGTCGGGGATGTGCTGGTGCAACGAGCCGCCGAGCGCGACGTTCAGCACTTGCAGGCCCCGGCAGATCGCGAGTGTCGGGGTCGCCAGTTCGACCGCGGCGCGGGCCAGCGCGAGCTCGGCGTCGTCGGCGGCACGGTCGACGCCGTACACGTCGGCGTGCCGTTCCTCGCCGTAGCAGTACGGGTCGACGTCGGGGCCGCCGCTCAGCACGAGCGCGTCGACGCGGTCGAGCAGCGGCACCAAATCGCCCGCCGGGTCGACAACGACGGGCTGCCCGCCTGCGCGCACGACTGCATCGAGGTACGCGCGCGGGATCGCGGACGCGCCCGCGTACGGCCACTTCTTGGTGTCGCCCAATTGCCGGCCGGTGATCGCGATGAGCGGCGGAGCGCGGCCCTCCTCCATCACCATTGGTCGAAGTTGCGCCGGCGTTCCCAATCGGTGACCGAGCGGTTGAACGCGAGCCACTCCTGGCGCGCGGTGTTCAACAGGTGATCATGTACATCCGCGCCGAACGCGTCGGCCGCGACCTTGGACTGCTCGAACGCGTCGATCGCCTCGACGATGCTCGCGGGCACACGTTGCACGTCGGTCGCCGCGTACGCGTTGCCGTTGAAGCGGGGCGGCGGCTGCAGACCGCGCTCGATGCCGTGCAGCCCGGCGGCGATCGTTGCCGCGTACGCGAGGTATGGGTTCACGTCCGCGCCGGGGATGCGTGACTCGAGGCGGAACGAGGGCCCGTGGCCGACGATCCGGAATCCGCAGGTGCGGTTGTCGACGCTCCACGCGAGTGCGGTGGGCGCCCACGACTCGGGTTGGTAGCGCTTGTACGAGTTCACGGTGGGCGCGTACATCCACGCGAGCTCGGTGCCGCACGCGATCTGCCCCCCGAGCCACCCGCGGAACGCAATGGAGAGGTGGTCGGGGGCATCCGCGTCCCACATGAGCGAGGTCGACGCTTCCGCGTTCCACAGGCTCGAGTGGACATGGCACGAAGAACCGACTTCGGCTTCGGAATACTTCGCCATGAACGTGATCGCCCGGCCGTGCTGCGAGGCGATCTCCTTGGCGGCGTTCTTGTAGATCACGTGCCGGTCGGCCATCTCGACCGGGGTCGAGTACACGAGGTTGATCTCGTGCTGGCCCCGCCCGGCTTCGCCCTTCGAGAACTCGACGGGCACGCCCGCCCCGTCGACCCCGTTGCGGATCGCGCGGATGAGGTACTCGTCGCGCGTCGTCTGCAGGACGTGGTAGTCCTCGATCACGTGCGAGTGCGGCGTGAGATCGGTGTAGCCCTTCGCCGCGGCTTCGTCGAGCGACTCGCGGAACACGAAGAACTCGAGCTCGGACGCGAACATCGTCGTGTAGCCCAAGGCGGCGGCGCGCTCGACCTGGCGTTGCAGGATGCGACGCGGCGACACCTCCACCGGCGAGGCGTCGTCTTCCGACAACGCGTCGCACATGACCAACGCGGTCGCCTCGAGCCAGGGCACGATGCGCAAGGTCGCGAGGTCCGGCTGCAACGCGATGTCGCCGTAGCCTTGGTCCCAGCTGGCGAACTCGTAGCCGGGGAGGACGGTCATGTCCGCGTCGACCGCGAGCAGGTAGTTGCACGCGTGGATCGGCACCGCGCCGGAACCCATGTGGTCGACCCAGTAGTGGCCGGTGACCCGCTTGCCCATGAGCCGGCCCTGCAGGTCCGGAAACACGACGAGCACGGTGTCGACTCGGCCGTCGGCGACCATCTCGTCGAGCTCCGCGACGGTCAGCATGCCTCGCGTCATGCGGGGCAGACTAGGGCTCCGGCCCATCCGGGAGCGCAGGTCGCCGCGCCCGGCCGCGAGAATGTGGTCATGGACATTCGTCGTCCTCGTACCCTCGCCGAGGTGCAGGCCGGGGCCCACCTGTTCGACGATCATCCGGCGCCCTTCGCAACGGCCCGTTTCCTGGCGACCGCGACGCATCATCTCCTGTTCGCGTACGACGGCGACGCGCCGGTCGGCTTCGTGAGCGGGGTCGAGGAGACCCACCCCGACAAAGGGACCGAGATGTTCCTCTACGAGCTCGCGGTCGACGAAGCCGCCCGCAACCGCGGCATCGGCCGCGCGCTCGCGCGCACGCTCGCGGACATCGCGCGAGAACGCGGCTGCTACGGCATGTACGTGCTCACCGATCGCGACAACGAAGCCGCGCTGCACGCGTACACCGCGGCCGCGGGCACGATCACCGGCGACCACGTGATGCTCGAGTGGAACTTCGGCGAGGCGGGGGTTACTCGGGGGTGACGTACGCGGCGGTGATGCCGCCGTCGACGACCAAGGACGCACCGGTCATGAACGAGGAGTCGTCGGAGGCGAGGAACAGCGCGGCCTTGGCCAGCTCTTCGGCGCGGCCGAGACGGCCCATCGGAATGTGCACGAGGCGACGGGCGCGGCGCGCCGGATCGGAGAGGAGCTCCGCGAGCAGCGGTGTCTCGATCGGCCCGGGGCACAGGGAGTTGGCGCGGATGCCTTGGCGCCCGTACTCGATCGCGAGCTCGCGCGTCATCGACAGGACGCCGCCCTTGCTCGCGGTGTACGCGATCTGTGCGGTAGCCGCACCCATCAGCGCGACGAAACTCGCCACGTTCACGATGGATCCGCCACCGGACGCGAGCATCGCGGGGATGCCTGCACGGCAGCCGAGCCAGACGCCCTTGAGGTTGATCTCCATCACGCGCTGCCACGTGCTCTCGGGCGTGTCGAGCACGCCGCCGTCGTCATCGGGGAAGATACCGGCGTTGTTGTAGAGGACGTGGAGCGCGCCATAGGTGTGCATCGCGGCGCGCACCATCGCGTCGCAGTCATCGGCGCGAGAAACGTCTGCGAGCACGAACGTCGCGTCACCGCCGGCCGCGCGGATCGTGTCGACCACCGCGTGGCCGTCGACCACGTCGCTCACGACGACGCGTGCGCCCTCGCCGGCGAAGAGCTCGGCCGCGGACCGGCCCATGCCGCTGGCGGCGCCCGTGATGAGCGCGACCTTTCCCTCGAGCCGTCCATAGCCTTCCGGGCGAGCAGGCATCAGTCCACCAACTTCGTGTAGTTGCGGGGCTGGTCGACGACCTCGACCTGCAACTGTTCCGGGCGGCAATCGTCGAGGTTCCGACCGAGGGCATAGGTGTCCATGCGGTCGGTCACAGGCTCGAGACCGCCCTTCTTCACCGCAGGGATGTTGAGCCGGGCGGTGCCGTCGGCGGCCAGGTCGTCCGCAAAGGTCGCGCGCGCGGCGATGACCGAGCGCCAGTCGTCCACCCAGCTGTGTAGGGCTTTGTTCGCGTCGGCACCGTCGGTGTCCACTGCGTCGATGCGGTCGACCATTGTCGTCAGTTCGCCGTTCTCCTGGCGGACCAGGGTCACGACTTCTTCGGCGGTCGGTTTCTTCGGGAGATCGGGCAGCGCCTTCACGGATTGCAGCGCGGTCGCGCACGCGTTGGCGACCGCGGCCTGCGCGTCCTTGTCGAGATTCTCGGGCGATTGCCGCGTCACGGAGAACCAGATCGCGTAGCCCCACAGGATGATCACGACGACCAGCACGCCGTACAGGAACGGGCGCAGGAAGCGCCGCCGCTTCGGCTTCTCGTTCCTCGTGACCGCGCCGTTCGGGTGCGGTGCCTCGAACTGCTGGCTCACGGGAGGGATTCTTCCCGACGTTGCGCCGGGTCAACGAGCCGGGCGACCGCGCGTGTGTCGTCAGCTCGGCGCGAGCCGGAGCACCATCGTCTCCGCGCCACCGTCCGCCTCCTCGACCGCGCCGGTCGTGCCGGCCGGCGGCACGGTGACGAAGCCGTGCTTCAGGTACAGCTGACGCGAGGGATTGTCGGTCTCGACGCTCAGGCTGAGTGCGGGCTCGCCCGCGGCGGTGACCCGTGCGATCAGCGAGCCGAGGAGCAGGCTCCCGACACCTTGGCGCCGGAACTCGGCGAACACGCCGATTGCGAGCTCCGGAATCGCCTCGGAGATGAACCCGTAGCCGGGCGCCGTCGCCGGGAAGTGCCTCGCCCACGCCGCGCCGACGGGCTCGTCACTGCGGTCGAACGCGATCAGGGCGGTGTCGCCGGGCCGGCCCCAACCTTCGACGTAGGCGGCGTAGTGCGGATCGTTGAGGAGCGACTCGAGCGGCGGGCGCTCGTCGCGACCATCGTCGCGCCAGAACACCGCCTCGTAGAGCATCTCGAGCAGGAACACGGGATCGGCGCGCGCGCTCAGTCGAAACACGCGCGGCAGCCTAGGGTGCTGGCCATGATGCGTCGCGCGGTGTTCACGCTCCGCAGTCACCGCGTGCCGGCGGCCGCGCTCGCGTGTTGCGTCCTGCTCGCGGCGTGCGGCGGCGGTGGCGACCACGACGGCGAGGCGAGCGACGGCGCGAGCACGAGCAACGCCCGCGACAGCAGTACCACGGTCGCGCCGACGCGCGCCGGCCAGGCGATCGAGTGGTCGGACTGCGGCGACATCGAGTGCGCGACGCTCGAGGTGCCGGCGGACCATTCGGATCCCACGGGTCCGACGCTCGATCTCGCCCTCGGCCGCCGTCGCGCGAAGGGTGACCGAATCGGGACGCTGCTCGTCAATCCGGGCGGCCCGGGCGCGGCGGGGATCCCGGTGGTGCAGGACGCGGAGTCGTACTTCTCGAACGCGCTCCTCGATCGCTTCGACATCGTCGCTTGGGACCCGCGCGGCTCCGGTGACAGCACCGCGATCGACTGCGGGAACAAGCTCGACTACTTCTTCGACACCGACAAGTCACCCGATGACGCGGCGGAGGTCGACGCGAATGTTGCCGCCGCGCACCGGCTCGCCGACCAGTGCGAGGAACGCAGCGCGGCGCTGCTGCCGCGCCTGTCGTCCAGTGCGACCGTCGACGACATGGACACGATCCGCGCCGCGCTCGGCGAGGAGAAGCTCACCTATCTCGGCTTCTCCTACGGCACGTATCTCGGCGCGCTGTACGCCGATCGCTATCCCACCCATGTGCGTGCGCTCGTTCTCGACGGCGCACTCGATCCGTCGCTCGGCTTCGAGGACGTCACGCGCGACCAGGCGGTCGGTTTCGACAGCGCGCTGAGCGCGTTCCTCGACAATTGCGCGCGCACTGAGTGCGGCTTCGGTGGCAGCGATCCGCGCCGCGCTTACGAGCGCCTGATGGCCCAGATCGACGCGGAGCCGCTACCGGGCGAGGTCGGCGGCGAGCACCGCACGCTCGGGGCCGGCGAGGCCGATCTCGGTGTGGCGAGCGCGCTCTACGCGGGAACGCAGGGTTGGAGCATCCTGGCGGACGCGCTCGAGCGCGCCGCGCGCGGCGACGGCACGACGTTGCTCCAGCTCTCGGACGCATACACCGGACGCCAGCCCGGTGGCACCTACGACAACTCGCAATCTGCGTTCTTCGGCATCGGCTGCCTCGACGCGCCCGCGCCGACGATCGACCAACTGCCGGTCGTCGCGCAACGGATCGAGCAGGCCGCCCCGGAGTTCGGCGCCTCGACGACGTGGCTGTCGTCGCCCTGCTCGGTCTGGCCCGTCCCGGCGGAGGGTCAACCCGCGCCCGTGCACGGCACGGGTGCACCACCGATCGTCGTCCTCGGTACCTCGAACGATCCCGCGACACCGTTGAAGTGGGCGCAGGCGCTCGCGAACCAGCTCGAATCCGGAAACCTCGTCGTGTACCGGGGCGAAGGTCACACCGCGTACGCGCGGGGCAACCAGTGCATCGACGACGCGGTCGACGACTACCTGATCACGCTGAAGGTCCCGCCGGACGGACTCGTCTGTTAGTAGTCGAGATCGAGGCTGAGCATCCGGATCGCGTTGCCACGCACGATCTTGTAGACGACGTCGTCCGGGAGGTGGCCCATGAGGTCCTCGGCCGACCGCCTTGGTGTCCGGCCAAGTCGAGTCGGTGTGCGGGTAGTCGGTCTCGAAGGTGACGTTGTCGACACCGACACGCTCGAGCGACTCGAGGCCGTGCCGGTCGCGGAAGAAGCAGCCGTAGACCTGGCGGTAGTAGTAGCTGGACGGCGGCTCGGGGACGATGTCCTTGACGCCGCCCCAGGCACGGTGTTCGCGCCACACGTCGTCGGCCCGTTCGAGCACGTACGGGAGCCAGCCGATCTGGCCTTCCGAGTACGCGAGCTTCAGGTCCGGGAAGCGGACGAGCACGCCGGAGAAGAGGAAGTCCGAGAGCGATGCCATCGCGTTGTTGAACGAGAGCGTCGCGGCAACCGCAACCGGTGCGTCGCCGGAGGTCGCGGGCATCGACGACGACGAACCGATGTGCATGCATACGACGGTGGCGGTTTCCTGGCAGGCGACGAAGAAGGGGTCCCATTCGCCGCTGTGGATCGAGGGCAGACCGAGCTTCGACGGGATCTCGCTGAAGCACACCGCGTGCACGCCGCGCGCCGCGTTGCGGCGAACCTCGGCCGCCGCGAGCTCGGCGTTCCACAGCGGCACGATCGTGAGCGGGATCAGGCGACCGCCGCTGTCACCGCACCACTCCTCGACCATCCAGTCGTTGTACGCGACCACGCACGCGTGCGCGAGCTCGCGGTCCTTCGCTTCGAGGAACGTCTGGCCGCAGAACCGGGGGAACGTCGGGAACGACAGCGACGCGTCGACCCAGTTCATCTCCATGTCCTCGATGCGGGCCTTGGGTTCGTAGCAGCCTGGCCGCATCTCGTCGTAGGTGATCGGCGACATCGTCATGTCGTCCCGGTCGAAGCCGACCGCCGCCACGTGGCGCTTGTTGATGTAGACGAGGTCCTCGTACACCCAGCAGTCGGCCTTCGGGCCGTCCTCGTCGAAGGACTGCTCGTAGCGGCCGCCGCCGATGTGCGTCATCGACCCGATGCCGCGTCGCTCGACATGCGGACCCCGAGCCCGGAGCCGCTCGGGCAGCCACCGATCCCAGAGATGGGCGGGCTCGACCACGTGGTCATCGACGCTGATGATCTTCGGAATTCGTGTCTTCGGGGTTTGGGCGGCGACCACCGGCGTCTGGGGCATCGGGCTCCTCGGGTAGTGCCGCCTCGGATCTGACGACCCGTCAGATCGTAGACTTCGCCCGTGGATCTCCGGTATTCCGAGGCCGACGAAGCCTTCCGCGCCGACCTGCGCGCCTGGCTCGACGCAAACCTGCCGCAACTCGCCCCGGCGCCGTCGCGCGAGGCGTGGCCGGAGCGGCGCAAGTGGGACACCGAGTGGCAGCGTCGGCTGTACGACGCGGGTTACGCGGGGCTGCACTGGCCGAAGGAGTTCGGCGGCCGCGGCGCGTCGCCCACCGAGCAGCTGATCTTCTTCGAGGAGAACGCGCAGGCCAAGGCGCCGTACGTCGGTGTGAACTTCGTCGGCACGCTGCACGCAGGCCCGACCCTCATCGAGGAGGGCAGCGCGGCGCAGAAGACAGCGCACCTGCCGCGCATCTTGTGCGGCGAGGAAGTGTGGTGCCAGGGGTTCTCGGAGCCCGGTGCCGGTTCCGATCTCGCGAGCCTGCGCACGCGCGCGGATCGCGATGGCGACGACTACGTGCTCAACGGTCAGAAGATCTGGTGCTCGTTCGGTCACGTCGCCGACGTGGGTGAGTTCCTCGTGCGCACCGACCCGGCCGCCCCGAAGCACAAGGGCATCTCGTGGCTCATCCTGCCGATGGACCTGCCCGGCATCGAGGTGCGACCGCTCAAGACCGTGCTCGGCTCGTCGGAGTTCGCAGAGGTGTTCCTCACGGATGTGCGCGTGCCGGTGACGAACCGAGTGGGCGCGGAGAACGACGGTTGGCGCATCACCAACGTCACGCTGAAGTACGAGCGCGGCACCGCGTTCGTCAGCGAGCTGATCGACTCGCTCCGGTTGTGTGACGAGCTGGCGCCGCGCGTCCACGATGCCGCGCAGCGGCGCGAGCTCGGACACTGCCGGGCCGAGTTCGACGCGCTGTGGTCGCTGACGAAGCGCAACGTCTCGCAAGCCGACGCGCGGCGTCACCGGACCCGGCGCGATGGTGATGAAGCTCGCCTATTCCGAGGCCCGGCAGCGCTTCGGCGAGCTCTGCTTGCGGGTGCTGGATCGCGACGGGCTGCACCTGGACGACAACGAGCTGGTCGAGGAACGCCTGCGCACGCTGGCGCTCCCGATTGCCGCGGGCGCCTCGCAGATCCAGCGCAACATCATCTCCGAACGCCTGTTGGGCATGCCGCGGGAGCCTCGATGACCCTGCGGGAGCTGGGATGACCCTGCGGGAGCTGGGATAACCAATGGACCTCGATCTCGACGACGACCAGACCGCGCTCCGCGACGGCATCGCGGCGCTGCTCGCGGGGCGCTTCGACTCCGATCGGGTGCGCGCCGGCTTCGACCGTGCCATGTACGACGAGCTCGCGTCCGCGGGTGTGTTCGCGCTGCGCGCCGACGGCTTCGCGTGGGCCGACGCGGTGGTCGTGTTCGAACAGCTCGGACGGCACTGTGTGCCCGGCCCACTCGTCGCGTGCCTGCTCGCCGGCGACGGCATCGCGGGTATCGTCGAGCGCGCCGATCCGGTATGGATCGAAGATCTCGAAGAACTCGAGTCGCTCTACGTCCTCGACGGCGACACGGTGACGCGCGTCGATCCGCGCGCGCTCGCCGCCGAGGTGTCGCCGTGGCCACTCGATCCGCTCACGCCCGTCGCACGCGTCGACGAGCTGCCCGCTGGCACCGCGACCGGCATCGATGGCGCCGAGTGGTGGCGGGCGGCAGCGGTGCTCACCGCCGCGTTCCAGCTCGGCCTGGCCGATCGGTGCACCGAGCTCGCAGTCGCGTACGCCAAGGAGCGGGTGCAGTTCGACCGCGCGATCGCGTCGTTCCAGGCGATCAAGCACATCTGTGCCGACATGGTGACCCGCACCGAGGTCGCGCGCGCCGCCGTGTACGCCGCCGGCGCCCACCTCGATGCGCCGGGAGGGGACGCGCACGCGCTGGACCGCAGCATCGCGACCGCCAAGCTCCTCGCGGGCGATGCCGCGATCGCCAACGGCAAGGCGGCCACGCAGGTGCACGGCGGGATGGGCTACACCTGGGAGGTCGACGTCCACCTCTACCTGAAGCGAGCGTGGGTGCTCGAGACCCGGTTCGGGTCCGGCGACCACCATGCCGACGTGATCGCTGCCTCCCTCCCCGGATCCTGAGCTGCCAGATGGTGGGCAGATCGTGGGGAATTCCGCCTTCGGTCGGGCCGTGGACCGGTCGATACCCGGTCCGTGCGGGCATGTCACAACTGTGGATATCTGGTTCCTGACGCCTGGGATACGTGCAAGCGCTGCCATGCGGCGCTGAAGGACCGCCTTCCCGCAGGTGCCGGCGCCCGGCGCGCCACCCCGTACTCGCCGCTCGCGGCGCCCAAGCCGGCCGCGCCGAAGTCGTCCACGGTCCCCCTGGCCGCGCCGACCGTGCCGGTCGATACCGAACCCGCCGCGGCCCGACCGGTCGTCGGACTCCCGACGCGCGCCCCCGCGCCGCCGCTCGCCACGAAAGCGCCGGCCTCGCCGGCCGGTTACGACGCGAACTTCTCGGCGCCGGTCCGGCTCGGCCTCCCGGACGGCGTCGTGCCGGCCCCGCGGCCCGACATCACCCGCGAAGCGGCCTCATCGGAGTCGTGGAAACCGCCGACGCGATCGTTGCGGCGCCGCGTCGCCGCGCACTGGGTGCGGATCGTCGTGGCCACGCTCGTGCTCGCCATGGTGCTCGGGGGATGGCGTGTCGTCGACGCACGCATGCACGCACCGCCGCCTCAGGTCCAGGCGTACGTCCATGGCGACGGTCAGGCGTACATGCCGCTCGGTCAGGGATTCACGGCGCGATTGCCGATGCTGCCGACCGAGTCCACGCAAACGGTCACGGTCAACGGCGCGGTCGTGACGATGCACCTCGCGCTCATCCAACAACAGGATTGGGAGGCGGGCATCGTCACCATCGACCTGCCCGCGCCGCTGCCCACAGCTCAGGTGGAGGACGCGATGCGCAGCGCGTTCGCGTCCGGCAACAGCGCGGTCTCGGGCCGGCTCGAGAAGCAGGATCCGGTGTCACACGAGGGGTGGCCCGCGATGGACGCGGAGATCATCCCGCCCGACGGCCACCCGCTCCTCACGCGCATCGTGGTCGTCAAGCAGAAGGTGTACGTGTTGCTCGCACACTCGGTGAACGGCACGAGCCGGTTCTTCGACGAGCTCGTCGATTCGTTCCACGCGGTGGGGTAGCGCTCGCGGCGACGCGCCGCGCCACGCCGTCGCGTTCAGCGCCGGCGGGCGCGCCAGATCTGTTCGGCCGGCCAGTGGTGGGCCCACGCGTCCGGCACGAACTCGTCGTAGGTCGTCGTCGCGTCGGCCGGCGGGCTCAGTTCGAGGAGGAGCTCGACGTCGAAGCCGTGCGCGCGCAACAACTGCACCCACGTACCGGGCGGGAAGACCCAGTCGATAGTGCCGTCGCCGAAGTCGATGCGGCCGAGCTGGTCGTAGTCGATGTGCAGCTTGCGGGACTGGCGCTCCCGGCGGTTGCTCCATGTGAGGTACACGAGCGGGTGGGTCGCGCAGAACGCGAGCATCCCTCCGGGCCGCAGCACGCGTACCACCTCGGGCAGTGTGCGTTCCGGATCGCAGAAGCTCATCGCGCCGTGATCGCAGAACACGATGTCGAAGGCTTCCGCCGCGAACGGCAACGACTCACCGCTCGCATGCACGAGCGGCACCTCGGTGGCCTGCGCCGCGCAGTGTGACTGCGCATGGCGCAGTTGACCGGCCGAGAGGTCGAGGCCGGTGGGGCGGGCGCCGGCGCGGGCCAGCGCGGCGGACCACTGCGCCGCGCCGCAGCCCAGCTCCAGCATGTCCTGATCGCGGATGTCGCCGAGCACGCCGAGCTCGGACTCCGGGCGGCGCCACGCGCCCCATGCGAGCGGGCGGGCCGCGAGATCGGCGCCATGGACTTCCTGGTAGGCGTCCGAGTCCGCATCCCAGAACTTCCGGTTCCGAGCGATGTGATCACGCGGCGAAGCTTGCGTCACAGACCGACGATATGCCCCGGGCGCGCGACACCGGTCGTTCCCTGCGCCGGGGCATGATCCTTGCCGCGGCGGCGCGGGGTGCTTCCGATGACGGGATCATGGCGCAGACCGGGCACCGCAGTCGCCGGCTCGTGCGGGCGTACCGGCAGGTTGGCTACGTTCCCGCTCCGTGACCAGTGCTGCGAATCGACCTGAGCTCCGGCCAAACGGGAGAAACGTGTGTGTCGTCGGCGTCGGCCTGGCCGACGGTCCGGTCGCGCCGAACCTGACCGGGACGATGCTCGAAGCGCAAGCGTTCCGGCGCGCGCTCGACGATTCCGGCCTCGAACCGCGTGACGTCGGTGGGCTCGCGAGCGCGGGGTACGGCGGGATGCACGAGGTGCAGCTCGCTGAGTACCTCGGTCTGACACCACACTGGCTGGAGTCGACATCGGTCGGTGGCTCCAGCTTCGAGTTCCAGGCGCTGCACGCGTACCGCGCGATCCAAGCCGGCGATGTCGACACCGTCGCCATCGTCTACGGCAACAATCAGCTCACCGCGTTCGGGCGCACGCTCGGCACCGGTGGTGGCGGCGGGCGCGGTGGCGGTGCGATGCCGCTGGGGATGTCCTACGAGTTCCCGACCGGGATCACGCTCGTCGGTTCGTACGCAATGGCGGCGCGCCGGTCACATGCACCAGTACGGAACGACGCCCGAACAGCTGGCCTCCATCTCGGTGCAGACGCGGGAGCACGCGGGCCGCAACCCGAACGCGATGTACCGGGACCCGATCACGATCGACGACGTGCTGTCGTCCAAGCTCGTCGCCGACCCGTTGCACAAGCTCGACTGCTGCGTCATCTCCGATGGCGGATGCTGCATCATCATGACGACCGAAGAACGCGCACGCGCGCTGCCGCATCGGCCCGTGTTCGTGCGCGGCGCCGCGGGCGGCACGACGCACCATTCGATCCAGGGCATGGCGGACATGACCGTGACCGCCGCGGCAGTGAGCGGCCCGAAGGCATTCGCCGAAGCGGGGATCACCCCGGCCGACGTCGATGTGTTCGAGATGTACGACTCGTTCACGTACACGGTGCTCGTCGTGCTCGAGGACCTCGGCTTCGCGCCCAAGGGCGAGGGCGGTCCGTTCGTGGCCGACGGCAGCCTGCGGCTCGGGGCGCGCTGCCGACGAACACCGACGGCGGGGGTTTGTCGTCCACGCACCCCGGCATGCGCGGCTTGTTTCTCCTCTGCGAAGCGACGCGCCAGCTGCGCGGCGAAGGCGGCGACGCGCAGGTCGCCGGCGCGGAGATCGCCGTCGCGCACGGCAGCGGCGGCTGGTTGTCCACCCAGGGCACGGTCGTCCTCGGAACGGAGCCCGCATGACCTCGCCCCCGTCGCCCGAATCGCTCACCCCGCCTGAATCGGTTGGGCCCGACTGGAGCGAGACGCCGAAGTACCTGCTGCCGTCGCCGACCCCGGACGACCGCGAGTTCTGGGAGGGCGCGCGCCGCGGCGAACTGCGCATCCAGCACTGCACCTCGTGCGGCAAGCACCAGCACTACCCCCGCTTGCTGTGCTCACACTGTGGTCGCGACACGATCAAGTGGGTGACCGCGTCCGGCGGCGGCACGTTGTACTCGTACACCGTGATCCGCCAGAACGGCGTGCCCCCGTTCAACGCGCGGGTGCCGTTCGTCGTCGCGACGATCGACCTCGACGAGGACGGCGCGCGCATCCTCGCCGCGATGCCCGCGCTCGCGCCCGAGGCCGCGACGATCGGCATGCGGGTGCGGGCGACCTTCCGCCCCGCGAGTGACGAGTTCGGCTTCGTCGACTTCGCCCCCGCGTAGAACACGAGGTTTTGGCGACAAACGGCGACCGTCGCGGTCGTGGATTGTCGCCAAAACCTGTGGTGGCGGGGTGCGGGGCATCTGACGGTGCGTCAGATCGCCGCGTACGCTGCTCGCTCGTGGATCAGATCCAGGCGCTGGACGGGCGAGCGCTCGGCAAGCGCGGCGTCGAGACCCGGCGCCGCCTGCTCGACGCGACCCGCTCGCTGCTCGAGACCCACGGCGTCCGTGACCTGCGCGTCGTCGACATCGCCCGGGAGGTCGGCACTTCGCCCGCGACCTTCTACCAGTACTTCCGAGATGTCGAGGAGGCGGTGCTCGCGCTCGCGGCCGAGGTCGGCGACGAGGTGCAGCCGCTCGCCCACCTCGTGAACGAACCCTGGGACGGCGCGGGCGGGCTCGACTCGGCGCGCGCGCTCGTCGACGGCTTCGTCACCTACTGGGATCGCCACCGCGCGGTGTTGCGCATCCGCAACCTGGCTGCGCAGGAGGGCGATGTCCGTTTCCGGGAGGTGCGGAATCGCACGCTGTTCGAGTTCAACGCGAACTTCCGCAGGCAGATCGCGGCCGCCCGCGCGCGGCGAGGTCGCGGACGCGATGTCACCGGCCGCCGCCGCGGCCGCGCTCGTCGCGCTGATCGAGCGCATGGCCGCGTTTCACCGCGACCTCGAACCGATCGGGATCTCGCGCGAGGACCTCGTCGAGACGACGGCCCGCATCATCTACCAGACGGTGGTGGGGTCAGCTCACACCGGCTGAGACGTGCCCCGGCGCGACGATCGAGATCGCGAGCTTGGCGAGCAAGCCTTCGACTTGCTCGGGCGATCGTTCGTTGTTGCGCAGTCGCTCAAAGGTCGCGAACGATGTCAGCACGGCGAGCGCGTCGATGGCCTCGTCGTTCGTCCAATGCCCGCGCAGGTGACCTCCGGCGGCAAGGGCTTCGACCAGTTTGCGGAGGGATTCCGGGTCGATCGCGTCACCCGTGGGCTTCGCCCCGGTCATCGCCGCGAGCGTGCGCAACTCGCGCATCGTGTCCTCGTGGTCCGCCCAGTGGTGGCACACCTCGGCCAACGTGTCCCGCAACGCCCGCAGCGGATCGGCATCGGCCGTGTTCGCGGCTTCGAGCGTGACCGAGCGCGCGGCGGTGGCTGCGAGTTCGTCGAGCACTGCCCGTTTGGAACGGAAGTGCTCATAGACCGTGGCCCGGGCGACGCCCGCCTCCTTGGCCAACTGGTCCATGCTGAACCCGCCGGGCCCTCGCTCATGGGCCAGTCGGGCCGCGGCTTCCAGGATTCTCGTTCGCGTCGCGCGAACCAGTTCACGTCGGGTCGGACTCAATGTCTGCTCCGGTGCCCACCCAGCTCGGCACGTTCGGACAGCAGGGAGTTTCGCGCGATCGGGCAGATTTCATGCCTGCCGTGTTTTTCAGACGTTCTGTGTGGCGGCGAGCGCGAACTCGATTTCGCGGCCGAAGACCTGTTCGAACAGGTCGCGCCGGCGCCGCGCGCCCCACAGCGCGAGTTCAGCGTCGCCGTGCACGCGCAGGCGCAGAATCACGAGGTCGGCGCCGATGTCGGCGCGCACGTCGCCGACGACACCGCGCCGGCCGCGATCGAGACCGTCGGCGACGCGCAGCAGCGCCGCCAGCTTGCGGACCCGTCCACGATCGTCGGGGGACAGTGCGGCGAAGCGCGCTTCGGACGGCTTGGGGTCGCCGCGACGATGGTGGCGAACGAGCGTCGCGAGGAACTCGATCTCCGAGGGTTCGAAGCCGCGCAGTTGCGCGTTCTCGACGAGGTAGGCCGCGTGCCGATGATGACCCTTGCGGGACACGTGCTGGCCGATGTCGTGGAGCATCGACGCGAACTCCAGCATCTCGCGGTCCTCGGGGCCGAGCCCGTGCAGCGGCTGCGTCTCGTCGAACAGGCGCAGCGCGAGCCGGGTGACGTGCGCGGTGTGCCTCTCGTCCGAGTTGCACCGGCGCGCCAGGTTGGCGATCGCGGCGCGGCGGAGCGCGCGCGGATCGTCGGACCAATCGTCGGGATCGTGCGTGCGCACCGCGTCGAGCACGATCCCTTCGCGCAGGGCCCAGTCGCTGACGGTCAGGATCTCGACATCGAAGAGGTCGAGCGCGGTGATGAGCAGCATCGACCCGGCGGGGAGAAGCTCGGCCCGCTTCTCCTCGAGGCCGGGGAGCCGGCGGCGGTCGGCGACCTTGCTGCGCATCACGCGGTCGTGGAGCGCGCGCAGGTCCTCACGCGTGACGCGCAAGCCGTTCGCGACTGCGGGTACGTCGCCCGTCGCCTGTGCGACCGTCATGCGCGCGAGGTCGTTGATCGTGCCGCTCGTACCGACGCACATGCCCGGCGAACGGCTGACAATGTCGGGGAGCAACGGTTCGAGGGCTTCGCGTACGTGCTCCTCGAGGCGCTTCCGTTCTGCCTTCGACGGTGGGTCGTCGTTGACGTACTCGGCCGTGAGCCGCCCGACGCCGAGGGGCACGCTGTCGGCCCAGCGCAACCCGGCTGCGTCGCCGATCATCAGTTCGACGCTGCCGCCGCCGATGTCGATGCCGAGCGCGGGGGAGGGGTCGATGACGACGCTCGAGCGCACGGCCGCGAAGATGAGCCGCGCTTCTTCGAGGCCACTGATCACCTCGACCTCGACGTCGGTCTCCTCCTCGATGCGGTCGACGAGCTCGCTGCCGTTGCTCGCGCTTCGCATCGCGCTCGTCGCCTTGGCGAGCACCTCGGTGGCGCCGAGCGCGTCGGCGAGCTGCTTCATCCGCCGCACAGCCGCGACCGCCCGGTCCGCGGCCGCGGGGGAGATGTGGCCGTGGCGCGTGACGTCGTCGCCGAGGCGGAGCATCTCCTTCTCGCGGGCGACGGCTTCGAAGGTGCCGTCGGGGTGCACGTCGGCGACGAGCAGGTGGAAGGAGTTCGAGCCGAGGTCGAGCGCTGCGATGCGCATGTGGGAGCCGAGGATATCGGCCTAGGGTGTGCCCGCCGCGACGAGGGAGTCGCGCTGAGGAGTGAGGCATACAACATGGCGCTCGAGTTCGAACCTCGGATGTTGATCGACGGGCAGCTGGTGGAGGCGACCGGCGGCAAGACGTACGACAACATCAACCCCGCGACCGAGGAAGTCATCGGCCCAGTGGCCGACGCGTCCGTCGAGGACATGGACAAGGCAATCGGCGCCGCCCGTCGGGCGTTCGACGACACCGACTGGGCAACCAACCGAGCGTTTCGCAAGAGCTGCCTGCAGCAGCTGAAGGACGCGCTCACCAAGCACAAGGAAGAGTTGCGACCGCAGATCGTCGCCGAAGTGGGCACCCCCGTCGGGCTCACCTTCGCGGTCCAGCAGGACTCGTGCATCGACGACATGCAGTGGGACATCGACCAGATCGACGCGTACGAGTGGGAGTACGAGCTCGGCCCGCACGAGTTCTTCGGGATGCGGTCGAACCGCTTGGTGACGCGCGAAGCGATCGGCGTCGCCGGTCTCATCACGCCGTGGAACTTCCCGTTCATGTTGAACGCGTCGAAGCTCGCACCCGCCCTCGCCGCGGGGTGCACGATCGTGCTGAAGCCCGCGCCGGACACCCCCTACAGCGCGACGTGGATCGGCAAGCTCGTGGCCGAAGAGACGGACATCCCGCCAGGTGTCGTCAACGTCGTGACGTCGCTCGACCCGGCGGCGGTCGGCGAGGTGCTCACCGACGACGAGCGCGTCGACATGATCTCCTTCACCGGCTCGACCGCAGTGGGGAAGCGCATCGCGGCGCGGGGCGCCGACACCCTCAAGCGAGTGTTCCTCGAGCTCGGCGGCAAGTCCGCGAACATCATCCTCGACGACGCCGACTTCCCGGCCGCGATCGGCTCCGCCGGCATGGTGTGCATGCACTCCGGCCAAGGGTGCGCGATCACTACCCGGATGCTGCTGCCGCGTTCGCGCTACGACGAAGGCGTCGCGCTCGCCAAAGCGTCGTTCGAGTCGTTCCCGTACGGCGACCCGACCGATCTCAACAACATGGCCGGCCCGTTGATCAACGCCCGCCAGCGCGAGCGCGTCCTCGGCTACATCGAGAAGGGCAAGGCCGAAGGCGCGAAGTGCATCGTCGGCGGCGGCCCGGCAACGCAGTTCGACAAGGGCTACTTCGTGCAGCCGACGCTGTTCGTCGACGTCGACCCCAACGCGACCATCGCGCGTGAGGAGATCTTCGGCCCGGTGCTCGTGATCATCCCCTACGAGGACGACGACGACGCGGTGCGCATCGCCAACGCGTCGCGCTACGGTCTTTCGGGCGGGGTCGTCAGCAAGTCGTTCGACCGCGCGATGGGCGTCGCCCGCCGCCTCCGTACCGGCACCGTGTCGGTGAACGGAGGCCTGTGGTTCGGCCCCGATTCCCCGTTCGGCGGTTACAAGGAGAGCGGCCTCGGCCGCGAGCACGGCGTCCAAGGCTTCGAGGAGTATCTCGAGACCAAGACCATCGGCCTCCCGCCCAGTTAGCCGAACCCGTCCCCAACCCGAACTGGCGTCGCTCCTGACCCGTATGGGGTCGTCAGCGACGCCAGTTCGTGCGCCGGGATGTGGTCGAACGGCGTCGTCTCGCCGGGCCACGGCGAGAATCTCCTCGACGAGTTCGTGGCCTCCACGCCGCAGATCGCCGATCCGCGCGACGAAGGGCCAGTATCCGGCACCCATGATCTTCCTGCGCCGGCGGTCGTCGCGAGCGATCTGGAACTCGTCGAGGTGAGGGCTGGACACCAGTTCGGGTTCAGGAGCCGGTGGGTTCCGCCTCCTGTTGGCGGACGTATTCGATGGTGCCGTCGAGGAAGGCCTCGACGTTGCGGTACTTACCCGCGTACACGTCCGGGAACCAGTCGGGCACCGACACCTCGAAGCCGTCCTGCTCGACGAGCTCGAGCACGGGGCCGACGAGCGCTTCGACCGGCAACGCCTCGATCGACATCGGCGACGGATCGTTGTCGGGCAAGTGGAACAGGTCGGTGTCGATGATCCCGGGATACACGACGTGGATCTTCACGGGCGTATCGCGCAGATCGACCTTCATGCACTCGGCCCACGCGGAGATCGCGGCCTTCGACGCCGCGTACGCAGCTTCACCGGGTGGCGACAGCCGCGCCGCGACCGACGACAGGAACACGACGCGTCCCGCGCGCGCCACCAGCTCGGGCAAGAGCGCGAGCGTGAGCCGGATCGGCGAGAAGTAGTTGATCGCCATCACCGCCTCGACCGTCGCGGGATCGAGCGCGGCCACCGTGCGGCGTTTCGGGATGCCCGCGTTGTTGACCAACACGTCGACGCCGCCGAGTTCGTCGGAGACGCGCTGCGCGAATGCGTCGAGCCCGTCGAGCTCGGCCAGGTCGATCGCCCACGCACGCGACTCAGGCGCGTGCTCACGACAGCGCGCCAATACCTCGTCGAGCTTGTCGGCGCGGCGGGCACAGATGCCGACCGTTGCACCCCGTCGCGCGAACCCTTCCGCCAACCCCGCGCCGATTCCTACCGACGCGCCGGTGACGAGCACGTGCTTGCCGTTCAAGTCATAAGCCACGTCGGTGAAGCTAGCCTCGGCCGCCATGCCGCTCACCCCGGACTCGGTGCTGTTGACGGATCGTGTCACGGTGGTCACCGGCGCGGCGCAGGGGATCGGAGCCGCGATCGCGACCGCCTTCGCCCGGTTCGGCGCCGATGTCGCCGTCTGCGACCGCGATGCCGACGGCCTCGACGCAACCATCGCGGCGATCGTCGCGGCCGGGCGCCGGGCGACCAGCGCGGTGCTGGACGTGCGTGACGGCGAGGCGGTGCGCGCCTGGATCGAGTCGATGGGCAACATCGATGTGCTGGTCAACAACGCCGGCGGAGGTTTCCAAGCCGCGTTCCTCGACGTGAACGACAAGGGCCAGGACTCGCTGATCCGGGAGAACTTCACCAGCGTCACGAGCTTCATCCGTGCGTGCACACCGAAGATGCCGAACGGCGGGTCGATCATCAACGTCACCTCGATCGAAGCGCACCGCGCCGCGCCCGGTTTTGCGATCTACTCCGCGATGAAGGCCGCGCTCGCCAACCTCACGAAGACCCTCGCGCTCGAGTTCGGCGACCGGCGGGTACGGGTCAACTGCATCGCCCCGGATGTGATCCCCACGCCGGGGATCGGTGACGTGCCGGTCAAGACCCCGCTGCCGTTCGCCGGCGCGGTCGACGACATCGCGGCCGCGGCGGTCTACCTCGCGTCCGACTGGTCGCGCTTCGTCACGGGCACCACGATCCACGTCGACGGCGGCAACCTCGCGGCGGGCGGTTGGGGCCGCAGCAACGCGGGCGGGTTCACGACCGCGGGCGACGTGGTCGACGGTGCCCGGTGAAGTTCGGTGTCGCGCTGGGCGCGCTCAACCCGCACTTCCATCTCGACGCCGCGCTCGCCGCCGAACGCCTCGGCTACGAATCGGTCTGGCTGCCCGAGCACCTCGTGTTCACGCGCGCGATGTCGAGTTCGCCGTATCCGGGCGAGGACCATCCGCCGGTTCCGCCCGACACTCCGGTCTACGACGCGTTCGCGTACCTCGCATTCCTCGCCGCCAAGACGGAGCGCGTCCGCCTCGGAACCCACGTGTTCAACATCGGACTGCGCCATCCCTTCACGACTGGCGCGCGGCGTGCAGACGGTCGACATCCTCTCCGCTGGTCGCTTCGAGTTCGGCGTGGGCGCGTCGTGGTTGCGCCAGGAGTGGGACGCGGCGGGCCTCGACTTCGCGACGCGCGGGCGGCGAGTGGACGAAGCGATCGAGGTCTGCCGCCGCCTCTGGTCCGAGGAGACCGTCACGCACCACGGCGAGTTCTTCGCGTTCGACGAAGTCGCATTCGAACCGAAGCCGCGGCAGCGTCCGTGGCCGCCGATCCTCGTGGGCGGCGAGTCGCGCGCCGCGCTCCTCCGTGCCGCTCGTCTCGGCGACGGGTGGCTGGGCATGGGTCACACCTTCGAGACCGCGGCACCGCAGATCGCGACCCTGTGCGCGCTGCTCGACGAGCACGGGCCGCGACGCGAACGACTTCCAGATCGTCTTCGGTGGTCCGGTGGAGTCACGCGCCGACGTGCAGCGCTGGGAGGACCTCGGCGTCACCCGGTTACTGGTGTCGCCGTGGCGGCGCTCGAAGGAAGCGCTCGCGAGCCTGGAGGAATTCGCCGAACGAATCCTCTGAACCGGAGCGCTCAGTCGGCGAGCAGGCGTTCCGGATGCGCGGCGAAGTCGCGGATCGAGCCGCGGTGTCGCAATGCAACCTCGACGACGCCCGGCTGCATCGAGTAACACACCGCGCCCATCGAACGCGGGAGGTCGGACGCGACCGGCACGCTCTCCAAGTCCATGCCGCGGCCCATGCCGATGTCGGATGCGCGCCGCAGCGTGATCGCGCATTCGGCGTCGTCCTCCGGGAGCGTCGCGTCGGCCCAGCGCATGAACCCGCCCCGCCACGGTGCCGCGTCGAACGGCGGCGCGGGGTCGACGATCCCGTTCCACGTCAGCGACCACGCCAGGCGCAGCGCGCCGTCGACCCAGAGGCGGACGCGCGTCGAACCGTCCGCTTCGAAGTCGCGGCGCGGGATCTCCAGGTCGTACTGGCGTGTCGATCCGACCGCGCCACCGCGCGCCGCGTGCGTGATCGCGTGGCACGCCGCGTCGAACTGGTGCGTGCAGTTCTGCTTCGGGTCCGTCCACGCGCCCGCGGCGGTGAACCGCAACGACAGGGGCATGCCGGCGAGCGCCGCGCAGTGACGCGGCCGCATCGGGGCAGGTTGCCCACGGCCACCGATGCGCCGCGCACGTGACCGCGTCCACGACCGCACCGTCATGGCGCAGTGTGACGACGAAGTGGTGGAAGTCGTCCTCGAGTTGCGACACGATGACGCCCGGTTCCACGGTCTCGACTCGGATCCGCCGGCGGTATGCGTCGGCGGCCAGATCCGGGGCTCGAGAGTCCGCCGGTGCGTCGGAACGTGACATCAGCGTCAGGTTAGGTGAACAATGCATCGCGTGAGCCTTCCGGTGATCGACTCCGATCAGCATCTCTACGAGACGCGCACGATGTGGCGCGACCACATCGACCCCGCAGCGGCGCGACGACGCGCTGCGGATCGAGGACGACGCGCTCGGGTACCCGTGGTTGCGCTGGCGCGACAAGCAGCTGATGCCGGTCGACGTGCAGTACCCGGGCCAGACCTCCGAGCT
This sequence comes from uncultured Actinomycetes bacterium, assembly GCA_963740835.1. Lineage (GTDB taxonomy): Bacteria > Actinomycetota > Acidimicrobiia > IMCC26256 > PALSA-610 > CAVUFH01. The sequence continues at coordinate 472,880 of CAVUFH010000002.1, forward strand.
CGGCGACGCGCCGCGAACGCATCCGAGCCGGGCTCCCCGCCGAAGCGACCTACGACGAGCAACTGCCGCGCGCGTACTGGGACGCGAGCTCCCGTGCCGCGCAGCTCACCACGATGGGTGTCGACGAAGCGATGGTGTTCCCGAACTTCGGTCTCGCCTGGGAGCGCACCCTCGACGCCGACCTCTCGTCGCTGACCGCGAACATGACCGCGTGGAATCGCTGGTGCGGTTCGGTCGCGACCGACGGCGCCGGTCGCGTGCATCCGGTCGCGCACGTCACGCTGCGCGACGGCGCGTGGTTGCACACGGAGCTCGCACGTCTCGCCCGCGACGGCGTGCACCTCGCAATGGTCGCGCCCGCGCTCGTCGACGGCCGCCCGCTCTCCCATCCGGATCACGATGAGATCTGGCGCGCGTTCGTCGATCACGGCGTGACGCCTGTGTTCCACGTCGCCGATCAGCGCCGTCCGTTCGACGACGCGTGGTACACGCAACCCGAGGACTTCGGCGTGCCGCCGCTCGAATCGGTGTTCCTCTGGACCGCCGCCGCGCTCGCGTGCACCGACCTCATCCTCAACGGCACCCTCGAACGCTTCCCGGACCTGCGCATCGGCGTCGTGGAGCTCAGCGCGATCTGGGTGCCGATGTACCTGATGATGCTCGACGGCGGCTTCGACTTCACCGCCAGACTCAACGGCCGCCCGCTCGTGGAGCTCGCGCACCGGCCGAGCGAGTACTTCCGGCGGCAGGTGCGGGTGTCGTCGTTCTCCTACGAGCTGCCCGAGCGCCTCATCCGCCAGACCGGTGACCTCTACATGTGCTGCTCGGACTATCCGCACTCCGAAGGCACGAGCACGCCGCTCGCCGACTACACGGGTAGCGCGCGCCCCATCGGCCCCGACGACGCGCCTGGGTTCTTCCACGACAACGTCGCCCTCCTCCTCGAGTCGCGCTAACGCAATAACTCGGGCGGCAACGACCCCTGGAACCACAGCAGCGTCTCGACCCGCTTCGCAATCCGCCAACCCGCGGCGGTGCGCACGAACTCGTCGTCGTAGCGACCACCGATGTAGAAGAAGTGCGGAGGCCCTTCACGCGTGCGCGCACCCATCGGGTTGACCATCATCGTGCGCACGGTCGCGTGATCGCCGTCGAGCGCGATGTCGATGTTCACCATCAGGTGCTGCATCACGACGAACGCGGCGAGATTGTGCTCGAGCCAGCCGCGCACCTCATCGGTACGGACCTTCGGTGCCACCCGGGTTCGACGAGTAGTCGACATACGCGTCATCTGCGAAACAGGTGTCGAGCGCGTCCCAGTCACGCGTGTCGATGGACCACGCGTAGCGGTTGACGACGTCGAGGATGTCGGCCCGATCGGAGAGTTGGGCGGGCGTGTATGCCATCGCTGAGGCGCGACTACGCGAGCGGCTTGGGCTCGGCCGCGTCGGGCTTGCACACGATGGTGAGCGTGAACTTGGTGGTCACGACCGGATCCCCCGACTTCGCGTCCTTCCATGTCGTCTCGGTGACGTAGAACTCGAGCTTGCCGCCGTCGGAGCGTTCCTTCTCGTACACGTCCGAGATCACGCCGTCACCGACGAGCACGTCGCCGACGTGCGGCCACCGGCCGTCGTGGAAAAGGAACTCCTGCTCGCCGTGGAGGATCGCGCGGCCCTTGCCGCGCAGGTTCTCGATCGGCAGGCCGGCCGCCCCACCCTGGCCCATCGAACCCCAGTACGGCATGACGAACGGGAACGTCACCGGCGCGGGCACCGCTTCGCCCGTGTACACGGGATCGTCGTCGAGGAGCGCCTGCGCGAAGACCTTCACCGGCCCCCGCTCGATGACCACCTTCTGCTCGCCGAGTGCCTTGCCCTTCAGTGCGGTGAGTGCCACGTTTCCGATTCCTCCTGGCGCAGGACCGAAGCTGACGTGCGTGTCAGCCGCGAAGCGGCGAGACCTTAGCGCGGCCCGCCCTGTGGTCTGCCGCCTCAGGTTGCCGCGTGGGCGAGGTCCATCTCCCACCACAAGAAGTTCCGCGACTGGTCGAGGATCTGTTGCCGGTGCGCGGCGTAGGGCACGTGGCAGGTCCCGTCCCAGGACTCGAGGAACGCGTCGAGTCCTTTCGCGTGCGCGGCGTCGATCGTGTTCACGGCGCTTTGGTACGACACGAGCGGGTCGGTCGTGCAGTGGAAGTCGAGCGCCGGCGCATCGCCCGCTGAGATGATTCCGACGACGTTCGCACCCGAGATCGAAACAGCTGCACGGACGCGCGCCGAGGAGTCCTCGGAAGACGAGTAGCCGACGTTCAGCGCGGTGATCGCACCTGCAGACGAGCCGCCGATCGCGATGCGGTTCGGGTCGATGCGGTATGTCGCGGCGTTGGCCCGGAGGAACCGCACCGCGGTCTGCGCGTCAGCCCGTGCTTCCTGGATCGCCACCCCGCAATTCGAGAACGATCCCGAACAGCCGGGCGACTCGAGCCGGTAGTTGATCGAGACGTTCACATATCCCGCCTTGGCAAACGTCGTTGCTTCGTCGACCAGTTCGGCCGACGTCTTGCTCCCGCAACAGAACGAGCCGCCGTGTACCCACACGATCGCCGGTCGACTGGTGGCCGTGTCGCCAGTCGGCTGGTACACGTCGAGTTGCAGCGTGATCGGCTGCCCGGCCAGATTGACCGCGCTTCCGTACGTCACGTTGCTCGTCACCGCGACCGCGTTGAAGATGGGATCGCGGTACCGCAACGGCGCGTCGCCGGGCGGGACCGCGTTCGGCAAATCGCATCCGGCCGCGACGACCACGAAGACAGCGACGATGGGCAGCAAACGGCGAAAGCGCATCGAACGATGCTCACCCTCTTGACCCGCCCTGGTCAAACCGGCGCCACGGCTTTGTGAACGCGCTTCGCCGTCGGGCTACGTGTCGACGCCCTCGAGCGCGCCACGCGCGTGTCGCTCGATGAACAAGAGCCGGTAGGTCTGGATCCGGTAGGCGCCGGTCCGGTCACAGGCGGCTGCGACCGCGGTGTCGACGAGGTGGTGCGGACATCGCGGATGCGCGGATGCGAGGCGCGTGCGGACCTGTTCGAGCCGCGGGTCGAACTCGGACGCCTGCGGCGTCTCGGCGGCGCGCGTGTCCACCATCATGTCGTCGAGGTGGGCAGGGGTTGGCGCCCGCGCGCGAGAGTGAACAGGTCGGCCATGCCGACGTCGCGGGCGCGTCGTTGTTCGGCGACCTCGACGTTGCCTTCGGGAACGAGCAGCCGCAGACCGCCGGGGTGGATGCGGAAATCCAGCGGCGTCTCCATGTCGAGCGCCTCACCGTCGACCCCGGCGAAAGCCTTGCCCGATCGCGAGCGCACCTCGAACTGTTCGGCCGTGAACTCGTGCCATGCCCGGCTCCGCCCGCGCTGTCCGACCGCCGACAGCGCGACGACCTTCGCGGCCTCCCGCCCGCTCGACGCGCTCACGGCGAAGACGCCGAGCCGGCCCGAGTCGAGCCGGCGGCGCTGCGAAACGTCGATGGACGCGCCGAGGACGTAGGGGTTGTTCGACACCATCACGAGGAACGCGCCGTCGACCTCGGTGCCGTCGGGAGTCGTGAACTGGAGGTCGAAAGGCTCCTCGGTGCGGCCGAGGAGCTCGGGCAGCCGTTCCTTCGTCGTCGCCGCTTTCGCGTCGCGGTACCCGTCTTCTTGCACGATCGTCGCGTAGACGCCCAGCGACACGTTGTTGACGAAGAGCCGTCCGTTGACGGTTGCGTAGTCGACGCGGCGTTCGACCGCGTCCCGAAACGCATGGACGCTGTTGCGCGGGTCGTCGCGGTCGAGTCCGAGATCGAGGGCGAAGTGGTTTCGCGTTCCCGCGGAGACGCACACGAACGGGAGGTCGTGCTCGATCGCGATCGAAGCCACGAGCGCCTGCGAACCGTCACCGCCCGCCATGCCGAGGCAATCTGCCCCCCGCGCGATCGCATCTCGTGCGAGCTGCTCGAGATCCAGCCCGGGCGCGAGCGACACGGTCTCGATGCCGAGCTCGCCCGCGAGCTCCACGAGCCCGAACTTCTCGACCTTGCCGCCGCCGGACCACGGGTTGCACAGCAGCACCGGATGGCGCGGCCGCGCCCCGCTGTGCGGGCGCCGTTGGTCGATCTCATGCACCTCCGGCGCCATCGCGGCACACGCGGAAAGGGCGACCGTCGCCAGCAATACCGCGACGATCGCGGTGCGGAGGAGAACTTGATCCGCTGATGTCGCAGCCTTGACGATGGCCGCGACGATGACCGCGACGCCGATCACCACGCCGGTGATGCCGAACGCGCGTCGCGGCATTCGTTCGGTGATCGCCCACCAACCGCCGCCGGCCGCGAGCGCGAGGCCGAGCAGACCGATCACGACCCAGCCGCTGTTGCGCACCAGGAAGGTCACCAGCACCGCGACGAGCAGCGCGGCGGCGCCCAGTGCCACGATCGCCAGCGCGCGCTGCCGGGCGGGTACTCGGGCCCGTGGCCCCATGCCGTCGCGGGGTCGTGTCGCCTTCGAGCTCACGCCACACACATTGCCGCAACACGCGAGCGGCGTCATTCAGAAGGGGTGAAACGCCGCCCCCAGGATCTTCCAGGACCTTCGGCTCTGTAGCCGCCGCCAGATGATCCGTACGCTCTGTTGGTGGCGTTTTACAACTCGTACATTCCGGACATGTCGATCGCGGGGGGCGTCGATGAGTTACGCCTGCACGTGCCGCGGCCGCGGCTCGTCCGCAACCTCGTCGAACGCAGCCCCGACACTGTCGTACTGATCGTCGCACCAGCCGGATACGGGAAGACGACCGTCCTGCGCGAGTGGACGGAGGCAGAATCGCGTCCGGTCATCTGGCTCAGCTGCGATCGCGTCGACGCGGACCCGGTGGTCCTGATTCGCGACTTGGCCATCGCGCTCGATCAGTACCAACCGTTGCCCGAAGAGGTGTTCCTCGCGCTGGACCGTTCGCTGGCGATCCCCGGCGAGGCGCTCCGGCGAATGCGCGATGCGACGCGCGAGTGGATGGAGCCGATCGTCCTGGTGCTCGACGACTGCCATCACCTCCAGACGGACACGCTCCTCGCCGAAGTCGTGGATCTCGTGGGCACTCTTCCCGACGGGAGCACGATGGCGTTGGCCGGTCGCTCCACCCTCGACCTTCCGTTGGGACGGCTCCGCATGGAAGGCGGCTTGCTCGAGATCGGTGCCGAGGATCTGGCGCTGAGCCGAACGCAGGCACGCGCGCTGCTCGAGAACACGGGCGTGCACCTGGGCACATCCGCGTTCGACGAGCTCTACAACGTGACCGAGGGCTGGGCCGCCGGGCTCCAACTGGCGACGATCGGCCTCGGCGAACACGCACGCGTCGAATCGAAGTCCGGCACGGTCACGATCGCGAAGCTGCATCCCGACAAGCGCTACCTCGCGGAGTACCTCACCGAGGAGGTCCTGTCGTGTCTCGACGACGACGTGATGGAGTTCCTGCGCGCGTCATCGATCCTCGACCCGATGTCGGGCCCGTTGTGTGACGCCGTGCTCGAGCGGACCGACAGCGCGGCGGTCCTCGAGTATCTCGTGGCGACGAAGAGCTTGTTCATCAGCGCGCTCGACTCCGAGCGGGATTGGTACCGGTATCACCGCCTGTTCGCCGACGTGCTCGAGGCCGATTTGCGCCGGAGCGATCCGGATCTCCACCAGTCGCTCCACCGGAGGGCGAGCCTGTGGTTCGAGGGACACGGCGACGTCGACGCGGCCGTCCGTCACACGATCGCCGCCCGTGATGCAGTACGGGTCGGCGCCTTGATCCTCGGGAACACCGACGACTACGTCGCGCGCGGACAGAACGAGACCTTGGGCCTCTGGCTGGCCGAGGTCGACGAGCAGTGGCTCCGATCCGTCCCCGACCTCGCCTTCGCCGCAGTGCTCCACGCCCTCCGCGCCGGTGATCTGGAGGCCGCGGGGGAGCAGATGACGTGGGCGCGCGCGACCCCGGACACCGGACGCTTGGCCGACGGCACCCCGTCGCTTGCCGTCGGACTCGCCATGGTCACCGCGATCGCGGGCCGTGAGCGTCTCGAGTACGCGGTGCGCCAGACCGAGATCGTTCGCCGAGCGGGTCGCGAAGGCAACCCGTGGTGGTCGCTCGCGACTGGCCTCCAGGGCGCGTGCGAGGTGCAGATGGGGAACATCGAGGTCGGCCGCGCCCTCCTCGAGGAGGTGTTGCCCTCCCTGCGGCACGCGCCGGATTGGTGCTCGCTCTGCTTGACGAACCTGGCCCTCGCTGACATCGAGCAGGACAACTGGACCGGCGCGGCCGGGCGATCTCGCGACGCGTGCATGACCGCCGAGTCCCATGGCCTCGAGAACCTGCCAGTGCTCGTCCTCACCTGGTCCGTGGCCGCGATGATCGAAGCGCGCGTCGGATCGAACGCGGACGCGCGCGCCCGTCTCGCGCGGGCGGAAGCATGCGTCGAGGCGATCGGCACCTTCGGTTCCTTCGCCAAGGGGCTCCAGGTGCTCGTGCCCGCGCTTCTCGCCGACGCGCACCTTGCGCTCGGCGACATCGACGCGGCCAAAGCGCTGCGCGACCGCGCGGAATCGGCCCGAACCACGAACCCGCGGGCCGTGATCGCGCTCCGCCGCCTCGATGCCGTCAACGCGAGGTTGCTGGAGGTTCGCGACACGCTGCCTTCGGGCATGTCGATCACCGCGGCCGAGCGTCGCGTCCTCGACCTGTTGCCCACTCATGCGTCCATGCGTGAGATCGCGGAGGAGCTGTTCGTCGCCCGTAACACGGTGAAGACGCACGCGCTCTCGCTCTACCGCAAGCTCGGCGTGTCGTCACGCACCGACGCGGTACACCGCGCGCGTGAGACGCATCTGCTCGACGGCTGACACCTTTCGCCGCGGCGCGCACGACATCGGTTCACCCCCTCTGGGGGAGGACACATTCGCCGCCGCGTGAGAGGTTCAAGCTCCGATCGACTCATCGCCCGGGTGCGATGAGGGAGCCGTCGTGGCACCCGTGATCCGAGCGAAAGCTGACGCCCATGAGCACGAATTTTGCCGACGAGCTCGGCCCCGTCGATTATCTCGTCGTCGAGTTTCCCGCGGGTACGAAGAACTTCAACGGCGAGATGGCGAGCGAGCTCGTCGCGCTCGCAGACACGGAATTGATCCGCATCCTCGACATCCTCATCCTCGAGAAGGAGGCCGACGGAACCGTCGAGGCGTTCGAGCTCGACGACCTCGACCAGGTCGACGAGCTGCGCGTCCTCGAGACCCAGATCGCCGAGATCCTGGCAGCCGAGGACGTCGTCCATCTCGCGGAGGCGATGAAGCCGGGCAGTGTGGCCGGCGTCGTCATCTGGGAGAACACATGGGCCGCGCCGTTCTCGTCGGCGGTGCGCCGTGCCGGCGGCGAGCTCATCGCGACGGGACGCATCCCGATCCAGGCGATCATCGCCTCACTCGAAGCGGAAGAAGCAGAAGCCAACCAAGGAGCCTGACATGCCGTTGAGACCAGCACGCGCCGCCCGCCGGGGTGTCGTCGGGGCACCCGTTGCCCGGACCGCCGCGGTCGTGGGAACTGCCGCCGTCGTCGGCCACGGCATCAACCGTCGTCGCGACCGTCGCGAAGATCGTCGCGACGGCAGGCGCTGAAGTAACCAAACCCTCACGTTCTCAGTTCGCTGTGGCCGCGCACGCCGATATACCCCGTGAGGCGCGCGCGAGGGGCGTGCGGCGGGGGAGGGAAGAACGGTCACCTTGAGGTCCTCAGCGGCGCGAGTGCTTACGCGCCGGCACGCGCCTGCGAGGATTGACCGGTGAAGCTACGCGTCGGGATCGTCTTGTGGGCCTTGTCATGGGTCCCGTACGGCATCATCCTCGGGCTCACGGGCGCGTGGCTCACCCTCGCGTGGTGCGTGGAGATCGCGCTCGGGATCATCGGTCTCGCCCTCGCCGGCAGTGAGTTCGCCCAGGCCGTGAAGTCGAGCGGGTGGAAGCGCGCGCCGGGCGTCGCGTGGCGGACCTTGCTGCACGGCCAGGATGTCCGGACCGTCAACGAGGCCGCCACACGATGAGCCCGGAACGTGTGCCCGGGGGTCGCACACGTTCCTTCAGTGTCATCGGCGACCAGTGACGTCGGTGCTACGCGATATCGGACGCCATCGCGAGCGGGCCGACCAACGCGAGGCGGTTCGCACCTGCGGTCGCGACCTCGAAGCTGTCGCCGCCATCCGTGATCGTGAACGTCGCGATCATGGCGTCGTCGAGCTTGCGCAGCTTGTGCTGCTCGGCGTCGGTTGCCGGCCGCGAGCCGAGCTCCGTCACCCACTGCAGGTCCTCGCTCCACGCGGCGGGGCTGCCCGAAATGCAAAGACGTCGTGCACCCAGACCGCGTGGCCGCGCGTCCATCCTCCACAACGGGTGAACCCGCGGTTCACCCGTTGGCGTGTGATCCGGCCGCCGTGGTCGCCGCGAGGCCGAGGTCGGAGCTGATCACCGCGACTGCTCGCGACGCCGCTTCTTCGCCGGCCGCGATGAGTTCGCGCGCGCTCCCGAAGTCCCATTGGAGTACTCGTCGAGCGCGGGGCGGATCACGACGTTCGGGCGCGACGAGCGTCAGGTCGAGCGGGCTCCGGTCCGGTGAACCGTCCGTGAACGTTCGCCTCATGCGCGCGCGCCTCGACGGTGCCTTCATGACGTCGACAGCGATCACGTAGTCAGCTACCTAGCTCGCGCGCCGTCTTCGTGGGAAGGACTTCGACGCCCGCGCCGTCGACGAGCAGGCGGCCGTCGATCTCGACCGGGGCGAAGAGTCCTGGGATCGCGGCGCTCGCTCGCGCGGCGCGCGCAGGATCCCCTTCGGTCAGCACGACCCGCTCACCGGTGTCGCGGTCACGTGCGACCGCCGCATACGGACATCGGAGCTCGCCGAAGTCGCGAGGGGTGATGATCGAGTCGATGAACGCGTCCAGGCCGGCGGTGTCGAAGACACTGCGCCGGCGGGGACGTGGACGGACGAGTTGCGGCCAGCGCAGCGAGTCGGCCGCGTCTGCCATCGCGTCGACGGACATGCCGCCGGCGTACGCGCCACCGACGACGGCGCCAATGCTCGTCCCGCAGATGACGTCGAGTTCCACTCCCGCGCGTTCGAGGACGCGCAGGACACCGATGTGAGCGAGGCCGCGCACGACACCACCGCCGAGCGCGAGCCCGACGCGCGGTGCCGTCACGCGACCTCGCCCATTCATCGCGTTTCTTTGATCAGAGGGGTTCGATCGCGTCCGACGGACGCGCCGCGATGTAGATCAACATGCCGATCAACGGCACGATGAGGATGAACAACGCCCAGCCGGCTTTGGCCCACCCGCCGTGATCGTGTCGTCGGAAGTTGTCGATGAAGGCCCAAATGATCCCGAAGAAGATCGAGAACAAGAAGAACCACCAGAGCAGCACCAGTGTCATGCTCAAGAGTGGAAAGTCGTACCCCAGCATCGTTTCTCCTCGTTATGTTGATTTGGTTGAGAATTCGGCCGCGAGCGCGGATTCACGCCGTTGCGATGTCGGGCGGGCTCGCGTCGAGGCGACCATCGGCGATCGCGGTCCGGAACGCCTCGTAGTCGAGCAGGTTCTGCGCCGCGTAAGCCTCGCTGAAGTCAGTGATTGCACGATCGAAGCTGTCGCCCTTGCCCATGTACGCCGCGATCGCGACGGCATCACCGGAGCGGGCGTGGCCGCGCGCAAGGGTCGCGCCGCACAACTGCGCGTAGAAGGCATGCTGTTCGGGAGTTCCAGCCTCCACCTCGACCGAGCCCTTCCAGTCGCGCAGCTGCCGGAAGTAGAAGTCCAGCTGCTCGGGGCCGCCCTCCGCCCACCCGAGGAAGATGTCGGACTCGGCTTGCGTCAAGCGCTGCCCCTCGACGACGCGACGGCCGTTGTTCTTGTACACACTCCCGCCGAGGTGCTCCTCGAGGACCGAGTCGCCGGCTTCCTTGATCTGGAGGAACAGCGGATCCTCGCGGTCGCGGCCTTCGAGCAAGATGATCATGCAGCGCGTGCCGACGCTGCCGACACCGACGACCTTCACGCCGATGTCGATCGGGGTGAAGCGGTCGAGCACGAAGCGCCGGTGATCAGGCAGCGTCTTCTTGTATCGCTCGAAGCCCGCGAGCACGGCCGCTTCCAACGCAGGTGCGTCGTACTCGGCGGGCAGCTCCCGCAACGGGAACAGCACCGGCGGGTCGCTCCGAATCCGCCAACGACCGTCGACGTCCTCGGCGAGCTTCTCCAACGCCTGCAAGCTGGTACGAGCCTTGGCCTTGCGCTCGAACCGATCGAGGCGCTTGGCCACTTCTGCCGCATCCATGTGGGCGCGGGCGCGCACGTCATCGGTCGTCAGGTGTTCGTACCACAGGTCGAGGTAGCGCATCGACGCGTACACCCGCATCGCCTCGCGGTACGTCTCAACGACGCGCATGGTCACCGTGCGCGCGACGGCCGGCGCGAACTGCAGATGTTGTCCCGCGACCATGAAGCTCGCCGCCAAGCGCTTCACGTCCCACTCCCACGGACCCGGGAGCGTCTCGTCGAAGTCGTTGGCGTCGAACACGAGTTGCCGTGACGGCGACGCGTAGGCGCCGAAGTTCGACAGGTGGGCGTCGCCACCGAGTTGCACCGTGAGGCCGCTGTTCGGTGTGGATGCCAGATCGGCCGCCATGATCCGCGCTGCACCCCGGTAGAAGGTGAACGGCGAGACACTCATCCGGGCGTGGCGCAACGGCACCAGCCACGGGACCCGAGTCAGGTTCTGCTCCTCGAGCAGTTTCACCGGGTCGGCTCGATCGGCGAGCGCCGTCCACCCGCGGTGGCTCGGGCGAGGTACCGCGTTCCGCGCCGCCCGGCCGATCTCGGCGTGCTCGGCGACCGAGACGTGGTTCACCGCGATCTTCGCCCGTGGAGTTCTCACTGCAGGAGACATGCTTTCACCTTGCACCAAGCGACGCTTCGAGACGTCATCCATACCGGGTGAAACCCGAGCGGGAGCGTCGCCGAGGGTTTCGCGACGCACCGCCGCCACGACTTCATCCCCGCGGCACCTCGGCCGGCAGCGAGACCCGGGCCATCATCGCCGGCCGTGTGGGTGCTACGGAGCCGCGATCACGGGCTGGGTCTGCCCTGCGCGTCGAATACCGCGACGACGTCGGTCACCCGTTCGTAGTACGCGCCGTCACCGATCGCCGCGCTGATGCCGTAGCGGTCGAGCTGCTCTCGCACGTCGTCGGCCACTCGGGCGAACACGAGGCGGGTCCCGTGCTCGGCGAGGAGGCCGTGGACCTCTTTGAGCACCTTCGATCCGGAGTAGTCGACGTCGATCATCGCCTCGGCGTCGATACAGAACCAGCGAACCGGCGCGCCTTGATTGCAGATGGCGAAGACCTCTTCCGAGAATCGGTTGGTGTTCGCGTAGTAGAGGCCCGCGGCGAACTCGTACACGACGAGGCCGTCCTGCGTGCGGGCGCCGGGTACCGCGGGGATCCGCTCGAAGTTCTCACCATCGAGGACGATGACCGAGTCGTTCGGGTGGTAGCCCCGCCGGAGATGCTCGATGATCGAAACGATCACGGCGAGCACGACTCCTTGTTCGACGCCGATGGTGACCACGACAGTCGCGGTGAGCGCGGCGATCCAGAACTCGTCGCGTCGCGCAGCCAGGATGTCGCGCATACCGGCGATGTCGACGAGCTCGATGCCGATGATGAACACCACTGATGCGAGGACGCAGTTCGGCAGGTATTGCAGCGGCGCGGTGAGGAAAAGGAGGACGATAAGGACGATCCCCGAGGTCGAGAGCATCGCGATCTGGCTGCGACCGCCGGCGGAGTCGAGGATCTGCGTCTTCGTGGGGCTGCCATTGACGACGAAGGTCCCGGAGAGTCCAGCCGAGACGCTGGCGAGGCCCAAACCGACGAGGTCGACGTTCTCGTCGAAGTGCTCCTGGTAGCGCGCGGCGTACGCGCGCGAAGTCGCCGCGCTCTGCGCCAGGATCACGAGGAACATGGCGCCGACGGTGCCCAAGTACTGGGGGATGTCGCTCCACGCAACGTCGGGAACGCCGAAGCTCGGCAACCCGCTCGGCACGGTGCCCAACGTCGAGATCCCGTGGCTCGCGAAGTCCCAGAGCCACGAGAAGAAGATCGTGCCGACGACGGCGATGAGCGCGCCGGGGATCTTCTTGTTGATCATCTTGGCGCCGAAGATCACGACGATGACGCTGAGCGAGACCGCGAGTGTCGTCATGCTCGTCTCGCTCAAGTTCGTGATCGTGTCCCAGAACTTCTTCAGCGTCGTGTCCCCGGTTGCCGAGATTCCGAGCATGCCGCCGAGTTGGCCCATGGCGACCTGGATGCCGACGCCGGTCAGGAAGCCGATCAGCACGCTGCGCGACAGGAAGTCGGCGATGAACCCGAGGCGAACGAGGCGCGCGACGATGAGCACGACGCCGGTGACGATCGCGAGTGCGCCCGCCAGCGCGACGTAATCCGGTGACGCGATGGGCGCCGCGCCCGCGATGCCGGCCGCGAGGATCGCGGCGGTCGCGGAGTCGGCGCCGACGACGAGGTGGCGCGACGAGCCGAGCAACGCGAAGACGGCGATCGGAATGAGGATCGTGTAGAGCCCGGTGATCACCGGCATCCCGGCGATCGAGGCGTAGCCCATGACCTCGGGGATGCCGAGCGCGGCCAGCGTGATGCCCGCGATCAGGTCGACCGGGACCTGCTTGCGGTCGACCGGCCGGATCCCCTCGAGCACCGGGAACCACGACTTCTTCAGCGGCGCCGCCGACGGCGAATCAGCGGCAACCACGAGCCGCGCCTTTCCAGAGCCAATGCGTGCCGTCGTCGCCGCACGTTCTCCGAGCCATCGGTCCTCGCCCCTCGCGTTGGACCCGGTTCAGGGTCGTCGGCTGACCCTACGGAACCAGCCGCAGCCGCTTCATCCACCAAACGGGATGAATTGACCGACCTCTTCACGAAGCTTGTGCTTCATGACCTTGCCGGTCGCATTGCGGGGGAGCTCGTCGACGAACCAGAGCCGGCGCGGGCGTTTGTAGTCGGCGAGACGGTCTTCGCAGAACTGTCGGAGCGATTCGACGGTGAGCGTGCTGCCGGCGCGGCGCACGACGAATGCGCCGACATCCTCGCCCAACACGGTGTGCGGCACACCGATGACTGCCGCTTCCTGGACATCGGGGTGCTCGAGCAGCACCGCTTCGACATCCGTCGCGTAGATGTTGTTGCCGCCGCGGATGATCATGTCCTTGATGCGACCCGAGATGAAGACGAAGCCTTCGTCGTCGAGGTACGCGAGATCGCCGGTGCGCAACCAACCGTCCTCGGTCCAGGTGCTCGCGTTGGCGCCATCGTCCTTGTAGTACTCGCGCCGCTTCCCCGGCAGGCGCACGAGCAGTTCTCCGACCTCGTCCGGACCCCTCCGCGCGTCGGTATCGGGGTCGACGACCTTGACCTCCATCGGCGGCATCGGCTTGCCGACCGAACCGGGCTTGCGGGCGAGGTCTTCCTTCGGCATCACGATGTACGCGGGGCCGGCTTCGGTGAGCCCGTACGAGTTCGACACCGATGCCTGCGGCATGCGGTCCTGGAGTCGTTTCAGTGTCGCCGGCGCGAGTGGCGCCGAACCGATGGACACCGCGATCGGCGCCGACAGGTCTGCCGACTCGAACCGCGGGCTCGCGGTGACGAGCTCGGCCATCGCGGGCACCATGAAGATCATCATCGGGTGATCGTGCTCGACGACATCGAACCAGCGGTCGACGTCGAACTTCGGCATGTAGACGCCGCGCAGCCCCATCTTCATCGGGTTGTAGATGAAGCTCATGCCCGCGAACGTGAACAATGGTGCGCCGTGCAACCACCCGGCGCCGCTCCAGTGCGGCGCGCCGTTCGGGATCATCGCGACGTTGCGATGCCGGACGAGCACACCCTTCGGGAGCCCGGTCGTACCCGAGGTGTACATGATGTCGGCCATGTCGTCCGCGTCGAGTGGCACCTGCACTTCACTCGCGTCGAGAGTCGCGGTTTCATCGTCCCAGCCGAACGCGCCGTCGGCCGCGCCGTCGGCCGCGCCGTCGGCGTTCACGATTGAGTGCAACGACGGCACGTGCGCGGCGACGGCGCGCGCAGAGTCGAGAAGATCGCGGCACGTGAACATCGCGCTGACCTCGGCGTGACCCAAGATCGCAACGAGCTCCGGCACGGACAAGCGCGTATTGGCCGGCACCATGACCGCGCCGGCCTTGTGCACGGCGGCGTACGCGACGATCCAGCGCAGGCAGTACTCGTTCGGGAGATAGATCGCGACGCGGTCGCCCCTGCGCGACGCCGCGTTGCATGAGCCAGCGCGCGGCCTGATTCGAACGCGCTTCCCATTGCGCGAACGTGATCTGCGTCGCCGGCCCCGAGGTCCTGATACGCGACCGCGTCGGGACGCACGGTCGCCATGAAGCGCAACTGATCGACGAGCAGCGGACCCGCGGGCGCGTCGGTCGCCATGTGCCTACTGGCCGAAGCCCATGGGCGGCACCTTGGAACGGCGCCCGGCGAACAGCTCGTCCTTGCGATCGATGAGTTCCTCCGGCGTCCACCGGCCTTCGCCGCGGTCGAGGGTCGCCGCGAGCTGCCAGCCCTGCAACAGGTGCACGCGCGTGCCCCAGACGACGAACACCTGGCCCGACACGTCGGCCGCGGCGTCGCTCGCCAGGAACACGACCATCGGTGCGATCTGTTCCGGGTCCCACTCCGGTCCGCTCATGTAGTCGGCCGCGCCCGGCACGCTGTCGGTCATGCGGGTGAGCGCGCGTGGGCAAACGACGTTCGCGGTCACGCCGTACTTCTTCATCTCGCGGGCGAGCACGAGCGTCATGCCGACGATGCCGGCCTTGGCGGTCGAGTAGTTGACCTGACCGGCCTGGCCGAACAGCCCTGACTCGCTCGCGGTGTTGATGATGCGCCCGCTCACCGCTTCGCCGGCCTTGCCGCGATTACGCCAGTGCTTCACCGCGTGGTGGCTCGGCGCGACGTGCCCCTTCAGGTGGACTTCGATGACCGCGTCCCACTCGGCTTCGGTGATGTTGAAGCTCATCGCGTCGCGCAGGATGCCGGCGTTGTTGACGAGGATGTCGAGCCGGCCGAACTCGGTGACCGCCTGGTCGACCACGGCGCCGGCTCCGGTCCACGTCGCCACGTTGTCGCGGTTGGCGACCGCAGTGCCGCCGGCGTCGGTGATCTCGGCGACGACGGTGCCGGCGTCGTCGTCGAGATCGTTCACGACGACGCGCGCGCCCTCCGCGGCGAGCAGGCGCGCGTGGCCGCGGCCGATGCCGCGCCCCGCGCCGGTGACGATCGCGACCTTGCCCTCGAGGATTCCCATGGTCCGCCGATTTTCCCTGACGTGCGTGTCAGGGTCAAAGCGCAGGCAGCGCGACGATCTCGCCGGGGAAGATGAGGCTCGGGTCGCCCGAACGGAGTGTCGCCCGGTTCTGTTCGATCACCGCGCGCCAGTAAGGAACGATCACCGCGTCGGACGGGCGCGCGTCACCGCTCACGCGCCCGAGCTCGTCGGCGGCGATGCGCCACAGATTGTCGCCGGGTACCACGACGTGCGTCCGCGCCGACGCGGGCCGCGGAGCCGGTGACGCCGCGGGCGCGGGCGCGGGAGCCGGCGCGGGCGCATCGGGTGCCGCGGGTGGGGCTGGCGTGCGCACGAACGGTTCGTCGGCCGTCGGTGCGGACGCGGGCGTCGGCGCATCTGCGTGTGCGATCGCAGGTGTGCACACGATCGCGAGGGTCGCGATGCCGGCCGCGCGCCGGACCCACGGCGGCGCCACACGCAGGAGGTGCCGGAAGGAGCGTGCGCCGGGACGGCACCGAGCGGCCGTGCAGCAGAGGAGACCGAGCGCGTGCCACAAGAGAAGCAGGGTGGCGAGAGCGCTCGCGGCGGCGAGCGCCAGGGTGTCGCCGTCGCGGAGCGAGCCGGTGTCGAAGGGCAGCATGGCGAGCCACAATATGAAGTTGTGACAAGTTGCTGCAACTCCTGTCATCTCACATCTGAGTGGATAGGATCTCCTGATGCTCGATTCGGTCCCGCGTCCGCCCGCATCCCGCCCCCGGCGCCCGCCCCGTCTGCGCCTCCTGCTCCCGCTCCCGGCCCGCACGGTCCGGCTCGGCAGCCTGCTGCTCGTGCTCGCCGTGGGCTGCGGGATCGCGCTCCGGCTCGGACCGGGCTCGGCGTCCGAGTCCGGCGCCACGGCGACACCCGGGCCCCGCCGATCCGTCGCAACCCCGCGCCCGAGCACCACCGTGCCGGCGGTCCGGCCGTTCACGGCGGCAGTGGGTGGCACCACCGGATGCCAGTCGCTCGCGGCCGCCGCGCCGCAGCTGCTGTGCCCGATCCCGAGCGGCACCGTCACGTACACGCAGGTCACCGACGTCGCGGCGCGCTACCGCGCGATCGCCGACCCCGACGACGGCGTCGCCGAACGGGGCCCGGCCGCGTGTGCGCGCGGCCGCGCCGACGAGCGGGCGTGGTCGCGTCCCGACGCGCCGGCCCGCGTCGCGGGCCGTTACCGCTGCCGGGTCGTGGCGACGCGCGCCGAGATGTGGTGGACCGTCACCGACGCCGGCGTGCTCGCGGACGCGACGCGCGACGACGGTGATCTGTCTGCGCTCTTCTCGTGGTGGCGATCGCGGACCGCGGGCTGATCAGTGCCCGCCGGGGTCTGGTGCACTCTCGCCACCTTCGCCTGCGGTCGGTTGCACCCTGTGCCACGTCGCCTTGGCGCCGCTGTGCCCGGCGCGCACCGTCCACACCGTCGCCGCCGCACCGGACACGACCGTCAGCACCGCGAGCGTGATCACGATCGGCTGCCGGGCGACGGTTCTCGTCATGGTCGCAGTTCCCGCCGGCGAGGCGGCCGCCGAATCGGAACTCGTGATCGCTTCGCGCTCCCTCCACCACGTGTAGCCGACGTACGCCGTCAGCGCGACGAAGAACAGGAAGGCGAACGGCCGCAGTTGCTCCGCGATCTGGGAATGCTCGTGGATCAACCGCTCCGAGCCGGTCCCTTCGACGCCTTCTTGGAGGGACTCACCGCTCCCGATCGCGAGTTGCACGAAGACCAGCGAGATGCCGGAGAGCACGACGAGGATCCAGCCGAGACGGCGGCGCCATGTGCTGCTCACCGCGACGGCGACTGCACCGATCGCCGTGAGCGGAAGGAGTACCACCGGGATGTGGACGAGCAGCGGATGGGCCGGCAGGCCGAACAGTCGGTTGATCTCCACGCGTTCCTCCGAGTAGGTGGCACACGTGTTGTACCGGAACCAGCGCGGCCGGACGGGCTCCTGCGGGTAAGCGTTTGGCCAAGGCTTCGCTCTCTGGCTCGGGCCGAGCATCCCTGACGACCGCTGGGCGCCGATGGTAGGTTCCGCGGCACTTTCGTCCTCTCCGGGGGTTGGCCTCATGTGGCTCTTCGACCAGAACGGCTTCGACAACGCGCTGCGGATCAGTCACGTCATCGTCGCGGTCATGTGGATGGGTCTGCTGTGGTTCTTCAATTTCGTGCAGGTCCCCGCGTATGCCGAGATGGATGCCGCGGCTCGTAACAACGCGCTCGACAAGTTGACGTGGCGCGCGTTGTGGTGGTTCCGATGGGCCGCGGCCGCCACGGTGGTGTTCGGCCTGCTCATCATCGCGGTGTGGCCCGACGTCTACGACGGCGACTACTGGAAGAGCACGGCCGGTGTGACGCTGTTGCTCGGCATCATCATGGGTATCGCGATGGCCGCCAACGTGTGGATGGTGATCTGGCCGAACCAGCAGATCGTCATCGCCAACGCGAGGAACGTGCAGGCGGGTGGCGAAGCCAACCCGGACGCGGCTGCCGCAGGACGTCGGGGCGCGATGGCGTCACGGCAGAACACGATCTTCTCGCTGCCGCTGCTGGTCTTCATGGTCGGCGCGTCGCACTTCTACAACGCGTTCCACTGGGACCAGACTCCCGGCGGCGCGAAGTGGGGGCTCTACTTCATCGTCGGACTCGCGATCATCGTGATCCTCCAGCTGAACGCGCTGGGCAAGATCAGCGGCACCGGCAGCGGCGGACTCAACGTGATCTACGAGACGCACAAGAACGCGATGTACACCGGCTTCGTGCTGATCGCGTTCTTCTACGTGTTCGCAGAGATCGTCCTGCGCCGATAGCGGCCGGCGCCAGCGGCGTCAGAGACCGAGCGAGGTAGCGAGCGCGGCGCGGTGGATCGCGCTCGTGCCGAAGAGTTGCTCACCGGACTTCGCCCGCTTCACGTAGAGGTGCATGTCGTGCTCCCACGTGTAGCCGATGCCGCCGTGGATCTGGATGCCCTCCTTGCCCAGGAGGCGCTGGCAGTCGCCGGCCGCGGCCTTGGCGACCGACGCGGCGCGGTGCCGGCGCTGGTCGTCCTCGGCGATCGTGAGCGCGGCGAAGTAGCCGGTCGAGCGGGCCCGTTCGAGCGCGATCAGCATATCGGCGAACTTGTGCTTCGTTGCCTGGAACGAACCGATGGGCACGCCGAACTGCACGCGCTCCCTGGCGTAGTCGATCGACACGTCGAAGATCGTCTGCGCGGTGCCGACCATCTCGAGGGCGAGCGCGACCGTCGCCTCTTCCACCGCGCGCCGGAGCGCGGCGGCCGCCGGCACGCCGGTGCCGAGGACGCGGTCCGCTGACACCACGGTGCCGTCGAAGCGGACGTGCGCGAGCTTCCGGCTGAAGTCGAACGGGATGACGGGGGTGAGGTCGACGGCGTCAGTCGACACGACCACTGCGCGGACGCCGTCGTCGCCGGTGGTGCCCGGGTCGCGCGCGACGACCGCGAGCTCGCTCACCGCGTCGGCTTCGATCACGAAGCGCTTCTCGCCACGCAGCACGAACTGGTCGCCGCGACGTTCGACAGTCACGGTGGTGTCGGACGGATCAAACGAACCACTGGTCTCGCAGATCGCCAAGCTGCCGGCGAGCCCGTCGACGGCAACCGCGCCGAGCCAGCGGGCGCGTTGCTCGTCGGTGCCGCACTCCTGCACCGTGGGGACGAACTGGGTGATCGTCGGCAGCAGCGGACCGGGCGCGATGACGCGTCCGAGCTCTTCGGCGAGGATCGCGGCCTCGACCGGACCGAGCCCGATGCCGCCGTACTCCTCGGCGATGGTGAGCCCCGCCCACCCGAGCGCGACGAACGTGTCCCACAGCGCGGTCGGGCGCGCGCCGGTCTCGACGACCGAACGGGCGAGCGTGACCGGCGCTTCCTTGACGAGGACCGTGCGGATCGCTTCGCGCAGCTCGTCCTGATCCGGTGAGAAGTCGAGTTCCATGCGGGCGCCAGACTACGAGGTGGCTATTCGACCTCGGCGTGCCGGTCGGACGCGCCGACGATGTCGGCCAGTGCCCGCCGGTCCACCTTCTCGCCCGCCGTGAGCGGCAGCCCATCGATCACGTGCACGGCCTCCGGGAGCTTGTACGCCGCGAGTTGGAGCTTCGCGTAGTCGCGCAGGTCGGCCAGCGTCGGGATGCGCGCGGGATCACGCGGGACGACGACCGCGACACCGATCTCGCCCATGACCAGGTCGGCGCGCGGCACCAGCGCGACCGCCGCGACATCCGGGTGCTGCGACAGCACCCCTTCCACCTCGACGGGATAGACGTTGTACCCCCCGCGCACGTACATCTCCCTCGACCGTCCGACCAGGCGCAGGCGGCCGCGATCGTCGAGCCAGCCCATGTCGCCGGTGCGCACGAAGCCGTCGGCGGTGAAGGTCGCGGCGGTGGTCTCCGGATCGCGCCAGTAGCCGGCCATGACCGCGGGGGAGCGGAGGCAGACCTGGCCGATCTCGCCCGCGGGGACTGGCATGTCGGCGTCGTCGAGGATCGCGAGGTGGACGCTCGGGTGTGGGCGCCCGACGCTCTCGATCGCGTCCTCCTCGGGATCGTCGAACGCAGTGCCGAGCCCGATGCCGGCCTCGGTGCACGAGTAGCGGGTCGAGAGCCGCGCGCCGAACCGGCGGCGCGCTTCTTCGGCCAGCCCGGGAGTGACGGGGCCGCCGCCGACAACGATGAATTTCACCGACGAGAGGTCGTAGTCGTCGAAGTTCGGTTGCCGCAGCATCAGTGCGATCTGGGTGGGGACGCCGGCGACGGTGCTCATGTGCTCACGTTCGAGGAGCGCGAGCGCGTCGGACGCGCGCCAGCGCGTCATGATGAAGTTGGTGCCGCCCCGGCGGAGGTTGCCGGGCAGCTTCGTCATGAAGCCGAGGTGCGCGAACGACGTGCCGGAGAACGAACGGCCGCCGCCGTCCCACGTGTCGCCGACATCGGTCTGGGTGATGAAGTCGAGCTGCCGGTTGGTGTACAACGCGCCCTTGGGCAGGCCGGTGGTTCCGGACGTGAAGATGATCGCGACGGGCCGATCGGGATCGTCGGCGAGCGCGGCCGGCCTACCCGGCGCGCGGTAGTCGGCGAGCACCGCGTCGAGCGATGCCGCAGCCGGCGTGGAGATGACGAGCTTCGGGTCGGCGACCTGGAGCACAGCGTCGCGCTCGCGTGCGGAGAGCCGGTCGTTGACGCCGGTGGTGATTGCGCCGAGCTTGGCCGCCCCGCAATAGGCGAGCAGGTACTCGGGTCCCGGCGGAAGCACCAGCGCGACGACGTCGCCCTCACCGACACCTCGTTGTGCGAGCCCGACCGCGATCTCGTCCGAGACGCGGTCGATGTCGGCATAGGTCACAGTCCAGCCGGCTTCGGTCACGTACGCAGTACGATCGCCGAACCGGCGAGCCGCTTCGGCGAGAGTGGCGGGAAGCGCGGAACCCATGAGCGAAGCGTATACATCGGCCGGCGACGGCCGATCGACGGGCGGTGGTACATCGGCCCGCGACGGTGATCGTGGCCGCCGTCGTCGCAAAGGCGACGTTGTTGCCGGCACTCCCGCGCGCACGCGCGAGCTGCGCGCGCAAGGGCGCAAGACGATGAGCCGCCTGCTCGACGCGGGCATGCGCGTGTTCGGTGAACGGGGCTTCCACGCCGCGCGCGTCGACGACATCGTGCGCGCGGCCCGCACCTCGCACGGCACCTTCTATCTCTACTTCGCGAACAAAGAGGATCTGCTGCGCACGCTCGCGACGGAGTGCGCGCAGGAGATGGACGCGCTCGCGAACCGACTCGGGCCGGTGGGCGCCGATGCCGAGGGCTACGCCGAGCTGCAGTCGTTCCTCGAGCAATTCTTCACGATCTACAAGCGCTACGGACCGATCCTGCGGGCGTGGATGGAGGGGCACGTCGAGGATCGCCATGTCAGCGCGCTCGGCGTGAAGGCGTTCACCGACATCGCGACCGCGCTGGGAAAGCGCATGCGCGAGGCCGGTGCCCGCGGCGACAACGCGTCGATCTCCGCGCTGATGGCGCTCCTCGAACGCTTCGCGTACTTCCTCGTCTCACGGCGACTCGGGCTCGACAACGACGTCACCATCGAAACGGTCACCACCGTCGTCCACCGCGGTTTCTTCGCTGCCCCCGTCACCGTCTGAACCGGCCGAATCCGCCGAACCCGCGGCCCGTGGTGGCGCGCGTTCCTCACGCAGCGCGAGGTAGATGGCCTTCGACGCGCCGAGGATCGGTACCGCGAACAGCGCACCCACGACGCCGCCGGCCGAGACGCCGATGAGCGCGGCGACCATCGTCGCCGGAGGCGACAGCTGCACCGCGCGACCGATGATGATCGGCTGCAGGACGTGGTTCTCGAGGTTCTGGTACACGAGGAAGATCGCGAGGCACGCGACGCCGGTTGCCGCGCTGCGGGTCGTGCCGAGCAGCACGAACGGCACCGCGCCGAGCAGGCCGCCGATCTGCGGGATCAGGTTCGTCATCGCGACCCACACCGCGATGAGCGGGGCGAGCGGGACGCCGAGCGCCAGCGCGGCGATGAGGGTCACGACACCGGCGAGCGCGGCGACGAACACCGACCCCGCGATGTACTTGCCGATCACCTGGTAGACGAGCGCGCCGAAGCGATCGGCCGCCGGTCTTCGCGACCCCGGAACGAGGCGGCGCGCGCTCGTGACCAGATGCTCACCGTCGAGCAGGAGGGTGATGGCGAGCAGCAGCGTGAGGAATCCGGCCGCGACACCGTCGGCGATCGAGCCGGCGGCGCGCTCGACGGGCTTCGAGTTCGCGCTCAACCGATCGGGGAGGTCGTTGAGCCAACGCTCGACCTGTCGCGACGCGTCCTGATTCCGGAGCGACTTCCCGATCACGGGCAGCCGTTCGAGATCGTTGACCACCTTCGGGATATCCGAGTTGAGGTGCCGCGCCTGCTGGATCGTCGGCACCGTCACCAGCGCGACGCCGAGTCCGAACAACAGCGCGAACAGCGCGAGCACGGTTCCTGCGGCGTAGCGACGCGGCCACGACGTACGCCGCTGCAACGCTTCGACGAGCGGGTTGAGCGCGAGCGCGAGCAGCGTGCCGACGGCGAGTGCGGTGAGGGTGCGCGGCACGGAACGCACGAACCAGACGGTTGCGGCGAGCGTCGCGAACGCGACCGCGAAGGGGATGGCCGAGCGCGGATCGATGTCGATCGCGTTCGTGTTCCGTTCGGCCCGTTCGGACGAGGGCGCCGCGACCGCCGAGGATCCGGGAGTCTCGTCGGCCACGTGGTTATCGTACGAGCCGATGTCGGAGGGCGCGCGGACCATGCCGCACACGGCACTTCCGGATGATCGGCGTCCCGAAGTACGCGTCTCCCTCCGGTCTGCATTCGCGATTCTTGTCGGTTTCGCCGTCACCGTGCTCGTGCTCGAGATCGCACTCGACGCGAAGCGCGTCATCGCGTGGGCCCTCACCGCGATGGCTGTCGCCGCGCTCGTGCAACCGGCCGTCTCGTTCTTCCAGCGGTTCATGTCGCGCGGCCTCGCCGTGTTGGTCGTCGTGCTGCTCGTGCTCGGATCGCTCGGGTTCGTGACGTATCGGATCGTCCACGAGGTGGGCGTGCAGACGCATCGGCTGCAGGAGGCCGCGCCCGACCGCGCGGCCGAGCTCGAAGCCAATTCGGAACTGCTCCAGGAGATCGACTTCACCAACCGCGTCGAGCGTCTCGTCGACGTCATCCCGCAACGCCTCGCCGGGGGGACGCCCACCGAGGTGCTGCGCTCGGCTGCGAACCGTGGCGTCGCGTTCCTCGCGGGCCTCGTGCTCACGCTGTTCTTCGTCCTCTACGGACCCGCACTCGTCGACGGTGGCCTCGGGCAGGTGCGAGATCCCGAGCGGCGCCGGCGGCTCGAGCACATCGTGCGGGGCGCGGCCCGGCGCGGGCTCGGCTACGCGCGCGTGAAGGTGTTGCTCGTGGTCGTCGAAGGGCTGCTCGCGTTCGCGATCGGACGCGCCGCGTGGAGTGCCCGGACCCGCGGCACTCGCGGTTTGGGTCGCCCTGTGGTCGCTGATCCCGATCGCCGGGTTGTTCATCGGCGCGGTTACCGTCGTCGCGTTCGCGGCCGCGACCTCGACGACCGATGCGGTGTTTGTCGCGATCGCGTTCACCGGAATCGGCGTGGGCGACTGGTTCGTGTCACGCGCGCTCGAGCGCCGCACCCTGCACGTCGGATCGTTCCTCACCGCGTTCGCGTTGTTCGCGGGACTCGAACTCTACGGGTTCATGGGCGCGATGCTGCTGTTGCTCGCGGCGATCATGGGTGTCGCGATCGTCGCGGAGATCGGACCCGACGAGGTCAGCGAGACACTGGTCGCTCCGCTCGCCGGCGTCGACCAACCCGAGTAGCCGCCGGCGGCGGTCAGTCGACGCCGAGGATGGCGGTGCTCGCGGACGAGAACCAACCGCCGGTGCCGTTCACGCACGCGAGCCGAGCGCCCTCGACCTGACGGCCCGCGGCTTCGCCGCGGAGCTGCCGTACCGCTTCGACGAGCAGGAACATGCCGCGCATACCGGGGTGGCAATGCGACAAGCCGCCGCCGTCGGTGTTGGTCGGGAGCGCGCCGCCGACGCGCAGCTTGCCGTCCTCGACGAACGACCCGCCTTCGCCCTTCTTGCAGAAGCCGAGGCCTTCGAGAGAGAGCAACACCATCGGCGTGAACGCGTCGTAGATCTGACAGATGTCGATGTCGTCGGGCTTCACGCCCGCGCGTTCGAACGCGAGCTGGCCGCTGCGCGCCGCGGGTGACTCGGTGAAGTCCTCCCACTCGCTCATCGTCGTGTGCGAGGTCGCCTCGCCGGTGCCGAGCACCCATACCGGCGTCTTCGGGAGACCGCAGGCCCGCTCCGCCGACGTCAGCACCACCGCGCCGCCGCCGTCGCTGCGGATGCAACAGTGCAACTTCGTGAGCGGGTCCGCCATCATCCGTGCGTTCTGCACGTCGTCGATGGTGATCGGATCCTGGTAGTACGCCTCCGGATTCAGCGACGCGTTGTACCGCGTCGACACCGCGATCTCGGCCAACTGCTCGATGGTGGTGCCGAACTCGTACATGTGGCGCTGCGCGGCCATCGCGTACTTCGAGATGAGGCTGTGGCCGAACGGCGCGTCGAACTGCACCGGCCCGCGCGCGCCGAACGAGAGGTTCGCGCTGCGGCGCCGCGCCTTGAGGTCGGCGCGTGCCGTCGATCCGTACACGAGCACGACGGTTTCGACGTGGCCGGCGAGGATCGCCGCGGTCGCGTGTTCGACCATGAACTCCCACGTCGATCCACCGACGCCCGTGCCGTCGGCCCACGTGGGCCGCAGGCCGAGGTACTCGGCGATCTCGACCGGCGCGAGGAGGCCCATCCCGCTCGATCCGAAGCCGTCGATGTCGGCCTTGGTCAGGCCGGCGTCCGCGATCGCACGCGACGCGGCTTGGTGGTGCAGGTCGAACGGCGTCTTGGTGTCGACCCGTCCGATGTCGGAGAGCGCGGCACCGACGAGTGCGACGCGCGACGATTTCGTACTCACTACCTGAGTTTCCAATCGACCCGTTTGCCGGACGCGAACAACTGCTGACCTTCGGCGATGGACTCCTGGTTGGTGCCCATCGCGACGTATGCGTACCCGAGCCGTACCGCCTGCCGCGAACCGAGCTCGCGTGCGCCCCAGACCGCGCGCACGGTGCCCTCGATCGCGAGCTTGGGTTGCGACGCGATCTTCGCAGCGAGGTCGTGGACCCGATCAGCGAGATCCGCCCCCGGCACGACCTCGGAGACCATCCCGATCTGGAACGCGCGCTCCGCCGACATGCGCTCGTAGTTCCCCATGAGCGACAGGCGCATGATCTCACCGAACGGCGTGATGCCGGCCATGTGGATCGGTTCGAACGCGGCCGTCATGCCGTAGGTGACGTGAGGGTCGAAGAACGTCGCGTGCTCCGCCGCGACGATGAACTCGACCTCGCCGAGCATGTAGAACGCGCCCCCACAGGCCATGCCGTTGACCGCGGCGATCACCGGCTTCCACAGGTCGCACGATTTCGGACCGATGTTGTCACCGGGGTCGTCGAACATGAACGGTGTCGATCCCGAGCCGACGATGTCGGGATCTGCGCTCTGCTCCTTGCGGTCGCCCATCTGCTCCATGCGGTCGATGCCGGTGCAGAACGCCTTCTCGCCCGCGCCGGTCAACACGATGCAGCGCACCGGATCGTGACGCCGCAACGCCCGCCACACGGTCTTCAGCTCTTGCTGCATCAACGCGTTGAACGCGTTGTGCACCTCCGGCCGGTTGAGCGTGATCGTCGCCACGCCGTCGTCCGACTCGTCGTACCGGATGGTCTCGAACTCGGGGATCTGCACGCGGTTCACCCGCGTCGTTGGGCGTCGATACCGGGGTTCTCGCTGTTGAAGTGGTAACGATTCAGGATCCGGCCGATGTCGACCGGATCCCACTGCTTCGGCGAGCCGTCCTTCTCGGTGGCGAGGAACTGCTCGCCCATCTCCCACGGTTTGTAGACGCACAGGTTGTTGCCGACCATGCGGAGCACCTGGCCCGTGACGTGGAGCGCGTCGTCCGAGGCGAGGTAGACGACAGCGGGGGCGGAGTTGCCCGGGTTCATCGGGTCGAAGGACTCGTATTCCTCGGCACCCTTGACCTCCATGCCGGGCATCGCCTGCGCGACCATCCGCGTCGCGCCGCCTGGGCCGACGCAGTTGGCGCGGACGCCGTAGCGCTTCAGTTCGAGGCTCGCGATGATCGTCATCGCCGCGATGCCGGCCTTCGCCGCGCCGTAGTTGATCTGGCTGGCCTGGCCCTGCAAGCCCGCGCTCGACACGGTGTTGACGATGGAGGCACGCGGTTGGCGCCCCTCCTTCGATTCGTTGCGCCAGTACACCGACGCGTGGTGCATCGTGTTCCAGGTGCCGTACATGTGCACCTTCACGACGGTGTCGAAGTCCTGGGGGGACATCGAGAACATCATGCGGTCGCGCAGAACGCCCGCGTTGTTCACCAGCACGTCGAGCTTGCCGAAGTGCTCCACCGCGGTGTTGATGATGTTCTGGGCACCCTCGAAGTCCGCGACGCTGTCGTAGTTGGCGACGGCTTCGCCGCCGCGCTTGACGATGACGTCGATGACGTCGTCGGCGGCGCGCTTGTCGCCTTCGCCTTCGCCGCTCACGGTGCCGCCGAGGTCGTTGACGACGACCTTGGCGCCGTGATCCGCGAGCAGGATCGCTTCGCCGCGGCCGACTCCATTGCCCGCTCCGGTGACGATCGCCACCTTGCCGTCGAGCATGCCCATTTGCGCGGTCCCCCTCGGTGCGAGAAAACTGACGTCGGCGTCACGTTACCGCGGCCGCGCGACTCGTTGCCCATCCCGGGGGGCGAACCGGCGCACCGCGCGTCCCCTCGAAGGTTCGGAGCAGCGCCATGGGCCGCCTGCAGGACAAGGTCGCGATCATCACGGGCGCGGGCCAGGGGATCGGCCTTGCGTACGCGGCACGGTTCCTCGAGGAGGGCGCGACGGTCGTCGTCGCCGAGATCAACGACGAGCGCGCGCAACACGCGCTCGGCGAGCTCGGTGGCAATGCTGCGATCACATCGATCACGACCGACATCTCGGATGCCGGCTCCGCGCAACGGTGCGTTGACGAGACCGTCGAGAAGTACGGCACCGTCGACATCCTCGTGAACAACGCCGCGCTCTACTACGACATCGACAACTTCGACCCGAGCTACGAGTACCTCCAGAAGGTCACCGCGGTGAACCAGCACGGCGCGTGGCTGATGACCCGGGCTGCGGCACCTGTGATGGTGGAGCACCAGTACGGGCGCGTGATCAACCAGTCGTCGGGCGCGGCGTACATGTACGGCATGCCCGAGATGCCGTTCAGCGGCCTCGGCAATTACAGCTACTCGATGACCAAGTGGGGCATCGTCGGGCTCACGAAGTTCATGGCCGGCCAGCTCGGCCAGTACAACGTCACCGTGAACTGCATTGCCCCCGGCGTGACGATGACCGAGGCCACGAAGAAGGTCGTGCCGGAGTTCTACATCGACGGCCTGACTGCGCAGACCGCGATGAAGCGAACGCTCGAACCCGAAGATCTCGCGGGCGCATGCGTGTTCTTCGCGAGCGACGAGGCCCGGTTCGTCACCGGGCAGGTGCTGGTCGTCGACGGCGGCCTCGCCATGCCCGCCTGAGCGCCGTGGCCGACCGCGCCGTGGGCGATCGCAATGGTGGGCTCGTCGTAGGTGGCTGGCTCGAGCCCGAGTTCGAACCGGTCCTCGACGCCTTCGCCGCGAACTTCGACGAGCGCGGCGAGGTCGGTGCCGCGGTGTGCATCTACCGGGACGGTCGCCCGGTCGTGGACCTGTGGGGCGGTATCTCCGACACCGCGACCGGTCGCGCCTGGGCCGCGGATTCGATCGTCGGTGTGTTCTCGTCGACGAAGGGTGTCACCGCGGTGTGCGCGAACCTGCTGATCGAGCGCGGGCAGCTCGATCCCGACGCGACGGTCGCGACGTACTGGCCGGAGTTCGCATCCAACGGCAAGGACGCGATCACCGTGCGGCAGGTGATGAGCCACCAGGCCGGGCTGCCGTTGGTCGAAGGCGTGTTCACGCTCGACGAGGTGCTCGCGTGGGACCCGATCGTCGAGCAGCTCGCGCGCCAACGACCGATCTGGGAACCGGGGACGAAGCACGGCTACCACATGCGCACGTACGGCTGGCTCGTCGGCGAGCTCATCCGCCGCGTCACGGGCACCACGGCCGGCCGCTTCCTGCGGCGTGAAGTCGCCGAACCGCTCGGCATCGATTTCTGGATCGGGCTGCCCGGGAAGCTCGAGCCGCGCGTGGCGTCACTCGTACCGCCGCGCGCCGACATGCGCGCCGCGCTCGCGCCACTCCGAGACCGACTCCTGCTCGCGCGCGTCTTCGACAACCCTTCCGAACTGTTCAACTACGACGAGATGTGGAACACGCGTGCGCTGCGTTCCGCGGAGCTGCCGTCGTCGAATGGCATCGGCAGTGCGCGTGCCCTCGCTCGGCTCTACGCGTCGCTCGTCGGCGACGGCGTCGACGGCGTGCGGACGCTGCAGCCGGCCACGGTCGCGGCGGCGACGGTCGAGCAGGCGCGCGGTCCCGACGCGGTGATCATCGAGGAGACTGCCTTCGGGCTGGGATTCATGTTGGGCGCGAGCTTCGGCGCGGCCAATCCCCAGACGGCGTTCGGCCACGCCGGTGCGGGGGGTTCGTTGTCGTTCGCCGATCCGAGCACGGGCGTCGCGTTCGGATACGTGATGAACGATCTGCGCTTCGACCCGGGTGGTGACCCGCGCAGCGAGCTGCTCGTGCGCGCCACCTATGCCGCGCTGTCGGCCTGACTACCTCATCCCGTCGCGCGGTCCGGTCATCGGACCGCGAAACCGCCGACGAGGCCGACCGTTCCCGGCGACAGCAGCGCCGCTTGCAGCCACCCCGGCGCCCAGACGTAGATCGCGTCCGTCTGGAACACGACGAAGTCCCGACTCGACACGGCCCACTGCTCGATGCCTTCGGAGCCGGGCACCGACTCGACCGCCATGTTCGTGAGGTCGATCGCGGCGAGATGCGTCCGATCGTTCGCGTCCTGCATCTGGACGTAGACGCGCGAGCGATCCGGCACGAACGTGGATCCCCCGTATGGGGTCGTGTTCGCCGGCAGCGTGTCCGTGTGCCCGGATTGCAGATCGGTCACGTACGTGGCGCAAGTGCTGCCGACGTTCGCGCACGCTTGGTCGTACCAGATGACGCGCGTCCCCCCGGCCGCGGTGACGATCGGCGCGCGCGCAGGGAGTGGTACCGGCACCGTGCGCGTGCGACCCGATACCGGGTTCCACACCTCGAAACTGCTGCCTTGCGTGAACGACGCCGGGCGGCCGATCACGAGACCGTCACGCACCGCACCTTCGGGTGCCACCGCGGATTCGTACGCGGTGCCGCGCCCGCCGGTGCGACCGTCGAGGTGCATGATCTCGTAGCCCGAATCTGTTCGGCGGACGGTCCACGCTTCCGCAGGCGTGCGCCCGGGCAGCACATAGTTCGCGAGGCCGAGGGAGACCAGATCGCCGGCGGACGACGCGAACCACGCTTCACCCGCTCGGATCCACACGAACCCGCCTTCGAGCGCGACGAGCGCGGGGACCGCGTCGTCGGTGGACCCGACCGAGATGTCCGAGAGGTGGACGACGTGCTGGCTTCCGGTGTCGATGTCGACGGTGGTGAGCGTGTCGCCGTTCTGCGAGATGATCGCCAGTGCGCCGGAGGCGGGCACCGGCGCAATCGGCCCCGATCCACTGAACAGCAGCGTCGACGGCGTGCTCGGCGCCGCGTCGAACGACGCGATCGAGTCGACCCTCCCGACGCCGTCGACGGTGCGCTCCAGCGCGCCGTCGGTGGTGCGGAGCACGACGAGCCGGCCGGGCCGGATCGACCAGTCGGCGACGACGAGGTGTCCACTGTCGGCACTGAAGTCGAACGGCACCGCGGCCGTACTCGTGTCGGATCCCGTCGACGAGAAACGCACCTCGATGTTGCGGCGGGCGACGACGGCTCCCGTGGTCAGATCGACGAGAGCGAGCGCGCCCGGCCCCGCCAGGTTCGTCGCCACCTGCAGCGCGAGATAGCGCCCGTCGGGAGAGAATCGGCCGTACGCGCGCCCGGAATCGAAGAACGGCAGGATGCCACCCGGCAATGTGACGTCGCGGCCCGAGCCGACGTCGGTGACGTGGAGGCCGCACGCCGTCGCCGGGCACGCGATCTGCCACGCGACGCGATCCGGGTGCGTGGCGACGACGGAGAGTTCGGTCGGGAAGGCGTCGACGAGCGTGCGGCTGAGCGGGCGCGGCGGCCGCCCGGGTGTCCACACGAACAGGCCCGGTGCGTTCGTCGCGAGCAACAAGAAGCCGCCGCGCACCTCCGCGATCGCGCGCAGTTCGGGGCTCGGCAGGCGCGCGGTTGCGCCGGTGCCGATGAGCCGGCTCACGACGCGCGGGTTCGCGATCCACCATCCGTCACCTTCAACTGCCGGGAACGCGAGCCCGTCCGACGCGTTGGTGCTCCCGCCGAACGGGTCCGCCACCGTCGCGTCGAGTCCGCGCCGGACGAGGACGCGACCGGCGCCGCGACTCGTGACGGTGGCCCGGCCGCCCGGACGCGCGACCGGCGCGTCGGCGTTGCCCGTCGTGCCGTCGACGAGCACGAACTGGCCGTCGAGCCCGAGCGCGAATCGACCACCGAGCGCGGCCCACGCGGTCGGGCGGATCTCCGGAAGGGTGACCGGTGGTGTGACCGGTGATGTCGCGGTCGGATCGCCGGCGGCGCCGGCCTGGTCGTCCGATGCCAAGCCGACGGACGCGTCGTGGCTGTCGTTGCCGCGCGTCGACCGCGACCGCCACGCCCGCGACGACGAGCACGAGCCCGCCGAGCGCCACCAGGCCGAGGATCCAGGTTCGGCGGGTGAGGATGATATTGCGACGCGCGCGCCGCGGCCGGGCGGGGTCGTCCATGTCCGGCTCGCGATCCGGGGCGCGGGCCGCGCGGCGCGCGGGCCTGACCGGCTCGTCGGTGAGGACGTCGATGATCTCGAGCGCGTCGTCGTCGGGTGGGCCCTTCGTCACGCCATCATTGTGGACCCGGACCGGCGCGTCCGTGCCAGGGGATCTGAGGGTTCCCGCGGGACGTCAGTCCGCGAACGGGCCGGGGGTAGCGAGCTCGACGCGGAGCGGTGCCTTCTGGACCTTCCCGCTCGCGGTGCGGGGGAGCACGGCGCGTACCTCGAGTCGTTCCGGCAGCTTGAACCGGGCGAGACCGGCCGCGGCGAGATGGGCGCGCAACTCCTCGAGCGTGACCTCGGTGCGCGGGCGCGTGATGACGAACGCGCACACCCGCTCGCCCATCACGGGATCGGGCGCGGCGACGCAGGCCGCTTCCGCGATCGCGGGATGGGTGACGAGCAGCGCTTCCACCTCCAGGGCCGAGATGTTCTCGCCGCCGCGGATGATCACGTCCTTCAGCCGGTCGATGATCGTGAGGTATTGGCCGTCGTACACGGCGAGGTCGCCGGTGCGGAACCAGCCGCCGTCGAGGAACGCGGCGTCGTCGAGCGTCGCGTCGAGGTAGCCCGCGAACATCTCGGGTCCGCGTACGACGAGCTCGCCGGGAGTGCCGTCGGCCAGATCGGCGAGCGACTCGGGGTCCAGGATGCGCAGCTCGGCCGCGCCGATCAGCACGCCGTCGGTCGTTGCGTCGCGTTCGGGAACGTCGCCGGCGCGCCCGGTCGTGAGCGTCGGGTACTCCGTCGAGCCGTAGGTGCGCTTGCACCAGCAATCGAAGCGGGCGGCCCCTTCGCGTACCATCGCCGGTGACACGCCCGCGCCGCCGAGCGAGAACAGCCGCAGCGAGCTCGTGTCCGTCATCTCGAAGCGGAAGTGGTCGATCATCGTCCGCATGAACACCGGCGTGCTGATCATGACCGCGACGCGCTCGGTCTCGAGCAGCTCCAGCCCCGCCTGCGCTTCCCAACGGTCCATGAACACCGCGGTGACGGCGTTGGTGACGGGAAGGAGAACACCGTAAGTGAGGCCGGCCACGTGCGTGATCGGCATCGGGAGGAGCAGAGGTTCGCCCGCGGTCATCGTGTGCGCGGCGACGATGCTGTCGGCTTCGTGGCGCAGACTCTGGTGAGTGTGCACGACGCCCTTCGGTTCCGCGGTGGTGCCGGAGGTCCACAGCACCAGCGCGGGCGCGTTCACGTCCAGCGTGAGTTCCGGCACGGGGTCGCCCTGCCACACCGGATCCGCGCCGTCGCGCATCACGATCAACTCGCCGTCGAATCCGGCAACGTTCATCAACGCGACGTAGTCGACATCGCGGAACGTCGCGGGCACCGCGGCGACACGCGCGCTCGTCTGCCGCAGCACGAACCCGACTTCGCGCACACCGAGGGTCGGCGTGATCGGACTCGCGATCGCACCGCAGCGCCAGATGCCCCAACAGAACGCGACGGCTTCCCACCAGTTCGGGAGCTGCCACACGACGATGTCGCCGGGGCGCACCCCGAGCTGCCAGAGCCGCGCCGCGTGCACGCGGGCGACGCGGTCGAGGTCGCCGATCGTGACGCGCAGGTCGTCGTCGATGATCGCGACGTGCTTCGGATCGGCGGTCTCGAAGCGGTCGAGCAACGTCTCGTCGGTCCACGCGCCGAGCGCGCGCCAGCGGTCCTGCAATTCGAGCGGCGCGACTCGCATCGGCAGATGGGTGGCGGGCTCGCGACGGCTACTGCGCGCCGTAGACGGGTGCCGGGGGCGGCGCCTTGGCGATCAACTCGCGTACCGCGGCGCCGATGTCGGCCGGATCCCAGCGCGCGCCCTTGTCGACCATCGGGCCGTGCTGCCAGCCGTCGGCGACGGAGATCATGCCGCCCTCGATCTCGAAGATGCGCCCGGTCACGTCGCGTGACTCCGCGCTACCGAGCCACACCACGAGCGGCGACACGTTGCCGGGGTGGTTCGGGTCGAAGCCTCCATCGGGAGCGGCCATCCGATCCGCGAAGACCTCCTCGGTCATGCGCGTACGCGCCGCCGGCGCGATGGCGTTTGCGGTGACGCCGTAGCGCGCCATCTCCGCCGCTTCCACCAGCGTGAGCGCCGCGATACCGGCTTTGGCCGCGCTGTAGGTGCCCTGCCCGACGCTGCCCATCAACCCCGCGGCGGAGGACGTGTTGATGATCCGCGCGTCGACGGGCTCGCCCGCCTTGCTGCGTCGGCGCCAGTACTCGGCCGCGTGCCGGGTCACCGCGAAGTGGCCTTTGAGGTGGACGCGGATGACGGCATCCCACTCGTCCTCGCTCGTGGTGAAGAGCATCCGATCGCGCAGGAAACCGGCGTTGTTGACGAGCGTGTGGAGCGTGCCGAACGTGTCGATCGCGTCCTGGATCAACCGCTGCGCGCCGTGCCAGTCGGCGATGTCGCCGGTGTTCGCGATGGCCTCACCGCCCGCGGCCCGGATCTCGTCGACGACCTGTTGCGCGGGGCCGACGTCGGTACCGCTGCCGTCGCGGGCGACGCCGAGGTCATTGACCACGAGCTTCGCCCCTTCACGCGCGAACGCGAGCGCGTGCTCGCGACCGATCCCACGACCCGCTCCGGTGATGGCGACCACGCGCCCTCGGCACAACACGGTGGGTACCCTACCGGCGTGCAGTTCGGCGTCACGATGTTCGCGACCGACGAGACCATCGGCATGGTCGAGTTCGCGCGCGCAGTCGAGGATCGCGGTCTTTCGTCGCTGTACCTCCCCGAGCACACACACATCCCGGCGAGTCGCCGCACGCCCCCGCCGACCGGCGACGACGAGCTCGCCGAGGAGTACAAGCGCACCCTGGATCCGTTCGTCGCGCTCGGGATGGCCGCCGCGGTCACGGAGCGTCTTGTCGTCGGCACAGGCATCTGCCTCGTCGCGCAGCGCGACCCGATCGTGACCGCCAAGGCGGTTGCCACGCTCGATGCGCAGTCGGGCGGGCGATTCGTGTTCGGCATCGGCTTCGGCTGGAACGAGGACGAAGCCGCGGCGCACGGCGTCGACATGCCGACCCGGCGTGATCGCGCGCGCGAGCACCTGCTCGCGATGCGCGCGCTGTGGCGCAACGACGTCGGCGAATTCCACGGCATTTACGTCGACCTCGCACCGTCGTGGTCGTGGCCGAAACCGGCGCGAGCCGATGGGCCGCCCGTACTGATCGGCGGCGCGGCCGGCCCGAAGCTGTTCGCGCACATCGCCGAATACGCCGACGGGTGGATACCGATCGGCGGCGCGGGCGTGCGGGAGGCACTGCCCGAGCTGCAGCGCGCGTGCCAGGCGCGCGATCGCGACCCGCAGACGCTGCGGATCGTGCCTTTCGGTACGGTCCCGTCGCCCGGGAAGGTCGAGTACTACGCGTCGCTCGGGATCGACGAGCTCGTGCTGCGCGTCCCGAGCGGCGACCGGGACCACGTGCTGCCCCGTCTCGACCGGTACGCCGAGCTCGTCGGGTCGTGAGCCCCGCGCTCGTCGGTCTCGACGCCTCGGGTTCGCCGGAAGCCTGGCGGGCGGCCGGATTCACGGTCGCGGCTGCCGAGGCCGATCAGCCGGTTGTCGCGATCGGGTCGGTCCGTATACGGATCGGCGAGCCGGCTGCCGGCATCACCGGATGGACCCTGGCCGGGATCCCGGCCGGCACGACCACGGTCGACGGGCTGCCGACGCGCGTGGGCGACCCGGTTGGCACGCGATCTGTCGTACCGCCGGTCGCGCACCCGAACCACGCGACCGCGATCGATCATGTCGTCGTGTGGTCGGTCGACGACGCCCGCACGATCGACGCGCTCGTCACGTCCGGGTTCGAGGTGCGACGAGTGCGCGAGGACGCGCGCCCCGGTATGCGGCAGACCTTTGTGCGCGCGGGCGAGATCATCATCGAGCTCGTGGCGCGCGCCGATCGCGAGCCGCCGACGGACCCGCAGCCCGCGCGGTTCTTCGGGATCGCGTGCACGGTCTCGGATCTCGACGCATGCGCGTCGCTCCTCGGTGACACCCTCGGACCGATCAACGACGCGGTGCAGCCGGGCCGCCGCATCGCCACGCTGCGGGGCAAGGCGATCGGACTCGAGGTACCGATCGCGTTCATGAGCGCGGACACGCGGCCCGCTCCGGCATGAGCCTCGCGCCGCTGCCCGAGGATTGGGACACCGCGCTCGCCGTTGTCGCCCACCCCGACGACATGGAGTACGGCGCGGCGAGCGCGGTCGCGCGGTGGACCGGCCAGGGCAAGTCCGTCGCGTACGCGCTCGTGACGCGCGGCGAGGCCGGCATCGACACACTGCCGCCGGAGGAGTGCGCGCGCGTGCGCGAGGCCGAAGAGCGCGCCAGCGCGGCGGTCGTCGGCGTGACGAGCGTCGAGTTCCTCGGTCACGCCGACGGTGTCATCGAGTACGGGTTGCCGCTGCGGCACGACATCACCGGCGCGATCCGTCGCCACCGACCCCAACTCGTCGTCACGCTCAACCACCGCGACTCCTGGGGCGGTCACTCGCTGAACATGGCCGACCACCGCAACACCGGCGCGGCCGTGCTCGACGCGGTGCGCGATGCCGCGAATCGGTGGGTGTTCACCGACGCCGGCGAACCGTGGACCGGCGTGCGCTACGTGTGTCTGGCCGGTTCGCCGGAGCCGACCCATGCGGTCGACGTGAGCGACACGCTCGATCGCGGGATCGCATCGCTGCGCGAGCACCGTGCGTACCTCGACTACGTCGGCGGCGGCACTGACTTCCTCGTCGACATGGCGGCCGCCGCGGGCGCGCTGCTCGGGACCGAGTACGCGACGACGTTCGAGGTCTACGAGTTCTGACCGCGGCGGGCCGGGCGAGTCGTCCCTCGGTACCCCGTCAGCGGCCGCTCGCGGAGAAGTGCTGGTAGTCCTTGAAAGTGTTGAAGTTGCCGCCCCATCCCCAGCCGATCGCACCAAACGTTTGGGTCACCACGTCGCCCGGGTGGATGAGGCCGGGATCGGTGCGGCTGCGGTCCACGTAGGGCGCGGCCGCCGGGTCGTAGACGTGGCCGTCACGATAGACGTATGGGTTCTGCAACGGGTTGATGTCGATCGCCTTTCCGTATGCGTGCTCGGACCAAGTGCTCCCGCCGGTGACCGCGCGACAGTTGAACGCGGAGGTGTTGTTCGCGACCACCGATGCGTCGTCACTCCCGCCGTATGCATCGACGAGCACCATCCGCTGGATCGGGTAGCGCGCGTCGTAGAGCTGCTTGAACACGCCGACCACCCGCTCCGCCACGTCGGTGTGCACGACCATCTCGCCGGTGTGGGTCGCGCCGTCGAACCCGATGTACGGAAGCGCGAGCAGCCGCAGCTGCGACGGACCGACCGGACAGCCCGCGTGCCACGACGCGGGCAGGCGGGACGCGTCGACGGGTGCCGAGGTCCCGGCGTAGCCGGCGACCGGCGAGTAGGGGAGCGGCGGGATCGCGGGTGCGGGGGGTGCAGCCGGCGCGCGGTCTTCGCCGGCGCCGGTTGCGCGGCCGTCGCCGTCGACGGTGGTGTGGTCGGGCCCGCCGTGGTGGTCGGCGCCGCCGTGGTCGAGTTGGGCCGTGAGGAGGTGGTCGAACGCTCCGGCCGGGTCGTCGCCGATGCTTCCGGATCCGAAGCGTTGTCGCCACCCGATCCGCACGCGGTGAGCACGCACGCAACCAGCGCGGCCACAATCCATCGGTGCCCGAGGTGCGCTTCGTGACCTGTGCGACGCTGCCCGCGCCCGATCCCGACACGCCGCGCCTGGTGGACGCGCTCCGGGCGCGCGATGTCGACGTCGCCGTCGACGATTGGCGAGACGCCGCCGTCGACTGGAGCGACGCGCCGTTCACCATGCTGCGATCCCCTTGGGACTACGTCGACCGGCTCGACGAGTTCCTCGGCTGGGCGGAGCACGTGGCCACGGTATCGGCGCTGTGGAACCCGATCGCGCTGATCCGTTGGAACACGCACAAGGCGTACCTGCTGGAGCTCGCGGCGGCCGGCGCGCCTGTGGTCCCCACGGTCTTGCTGCTCGAAGGAAGCGCGGCCGCGCTCGACGGCATCGCCGATGCGCAAGGGTGGAACTCCGTGGTCGTCAAGCCGGCGGTTGCCGTCGGTGGTCACGGTGCGGGCCGCTTCGACGTCGCCGATCCTGCGGGCCAGCTGCACCTCGATGCGCTGTTGCCGAGGGGCGACGTCCTGGTGCAGCAATACGCGCCGGCCGTCACCGAAACCGGTGAGTACTCGGTGGTGCTGGTCGGCGGCGTCGTGACGCACGCGATTCGGAAACGGCCGAAGCCGGGCGACTTCCGCATCCACGAACGCTACGGCGGCGCGCTCGAGCCGATGACGCCGCCGGTTGCGCTCACCGAACTCGCCGAGCGCGTGGTCGGGACCCTGCCCGCACCCGCGCTGTACGCGCGCGTCGACGTCGTCGAGCTGGCCGGCCGGCTGCACGTGCTCGAGGTCGAGGTCACCGAGCCACGGCTCTACCTCGAACTCGCGCCGGCCCAGCGCGGACGCGACCGGCCGGCTCGTTACCGCGATCAGCCGGACCGCCGGCATCACCCAACCGGGCTGAACCGCCCCGTACGATGCCGTCCGCCCGACCGACCCCGGACCGACTCCGACCGCCGCCAGACCGAAGGAATCGCATGCCGCTCGGCTACATCTGTGTCGACCCCGCCGACTTCCCCGAGGTCGAGACGGCTTGCCTGCGCTGCGGCCAGCCGGCCCGCCTGCGGTTCGCGGGGCCGTGCCCGGAGTGCGTCGAGGAGCTCCGGGCCGTGATGCACGGTGAAGCCCACACCGTCGACGCCGAATACGTACCGAAGATGAACGTCACGCCGAACGCCGTCGCATTGAAGGATTGACGGCCCGCGCCCAACCCTGACGCGCCCGAACCCGGAAGCCCCCAACCCTGACGCCCCCAACCCTGACGCGCCCAACCCTGACGCGACGGCGTGGGGGACTGCTCGGTATCGTTGCCGGTGCATGGCCGGCACGCGCACCAAGGACTGGGCGGAGGTCGACTTCTACGCGATCCTCGGCGTGGCTCCGGAGGCGACCGAAGCGGACATCGGCCGCGCCTACCGCCTGCTCGCCAAGCAGTTGCATCCCGACGCGGGTGCGACCGGACCGCAGGCGGAACAGTTCAAGGAAGTCTCCGCCGCCTACGCGGTCCTGAAGGACGTCAAGATCCGGCGCGACTACGACCTCGTCCGCATCGACGTGCTCGAACGTAAGGCCCGCGCGACACCGCGCCCGGCTCCGGTCGTCGCACAGACCGTGTCCCGGCCCACCGGCGCGTTCCGGGCGGCCAAGCCGTCGCGGGGCTGGACGAAGACACGCTCGTGGATGGCAGTCATCGGCGGCGTTCTCACGACGATCCTCGGTGTGATCGTCGCGATCGTCGTCGTCGATCTCCGGATGCACAGCGGTGACCCAGGTGTGCAGCCCGACGCCGCGCGCGACATCACGCTCGCGATCGTCGCGCTGAAGCTGTTGATCGGCGGCCCGGTGTTCACCGTCATCGGTGCGCTGCACCTGCGCGGTCGCCCGCTCCCGCGCTTCGTCGTCATCGCCCGCTGATGGGTCGTCAGGCCGGCGTGGGCGCGCGGCCGGCGCGGGCGCGGAGGTAGACGAACACCGCGATGCCGGCGCACAACAACGCGACGCCGACGAGCACGAACGGCCAGGGACTCCACTCCTCGGTGCAGTGCGCGCCGTTCGCCGTGCACACGTCGCCGGGTCCATCGCGGTTGAGGTACGCGACGTACAGCACGGGCAGCGCGAGCCCGGAGACCAGCCCCGGCAGACCGACAGAGGCGCGTGGCGAGCGCACGAGGAGCACCGTCAACCCGATGGCGATCGGGAGGACGAAGATGCCGATCGTGAGCATCCCGAGCACCGCCAGCGCGTAGAGCGCGCCGGCAACGAACCAGCCGAGAAACGCCGCCCAAGCTCCCCGCGTCGCCCGCACGCGCGCTACAGCCGCTCGATGATCGTCACGTTGGCCTGGCCGCCACCTTCGCACATCGTCTGCAGTCCGTACCGGCCGCCGGTCCGCTCGAGCTCGTGCAGCAGCGTCGTCATCAGCCGGGCGCCGGTCGCGCCGAGCGGGTGTCCGAGCGCAATTGCGCCGCCGTTGACGTTCACGCGTGCGAGGTCTGCGCCCGACTCCTTCTGCCACGCGAGCACGACCGACGCGAACGCCTCGTTGATCTCGACCAGGTCGATCTCGTCGAGCCGCATGCCGGCCTTCTGCAGCGCGTACGCGGTGGCCGGGATGGGCGCGGTCAGCATCCACACCGGATCGGCTCCCCGTACCGACAGGTGGTGGATGCGCGCACGCGGCGTCAACCCGTGCGTCTCGACCGCGGCTTCGCTCGCGATCAGCAGCGCGGCCGACGCATCCGAGATCTGCGACGAGACCGCGGCGGTGAGCCGGCCGCCTTCCACGAGCGTCGGAAGGGAGCGGATCTTGTCGAGGTTCGGCTCACGTGGTCCTTCGTCCTGGGTCACGCCCGCGAGCGGCAGGATCTCGCGGTCGAAGCGCCCCTCGGCGCGCGCTCGCAGCGCGCGCTCGTGGGACTCGACCGCGAACGCTTCCATGTCGGCGCGGGAGATGTCCCACTTCGCCGCGATCATCTCGGCGCTGCGGAACTGCGAAACCTCCTGCGTGCCGTAGCGCGCCTCCCAACCCGGCGAACCGGAGAAGGGGTTCGCGAAGCCGTACGCCTCACCGGCCAGCATCGCCGCGCTGATCGGGATGGCCGACATGTTCTGCACGCCACCGGCGACGACGAGGTCGGCGGTTCCCGACAGCACCGCCTGCGCGGCGAAGTGCACGGCCTGCTGGGACGAGCCGCACTGCCGGTCGACCGTGGTGCCGGGCACGTCGTCCGGGAGCCCCGCGACGAGCCAGCAGGTGCGGGCGATGTCACCGGCTTGCGGACCGATCGTGTCGACGCAGCCGAACACGACGTCCTCGACCGCGGCCGGATCGACGTCGACCCGGTCCATCAGGGCCCGGATCGAGTGCGCGCCGAGGTCGGCCGGGTGCATCTGCGCGAGGCCGCCGTTGCGCTTGCCCACCGGGCTGCGCACCGCGTCGATGATGAACGCTGTCCATCTTTTGCTCCCTCGCTCTTAGCCGTTCGGCCTTCGGCTGGCGGGCTTCCGCTGCGTCCGCACATTGGCCATCTTTTGCTCCCTCGCTCTTAGCCGTTCGGCCTTCGGCTGGCGGGCTTCCGCTGCGTCCGCACATTGGCCATCTTTTGCTCCCTCGCTTCTCGGCGGGCCGGGTCTACAGGATCGCGCGGCGGAGGAGGGCCCGGTGCACGGGTGCGTCGCCCCAACTCCGAGCGAGCGCCCACGCCCGCTTCATGTAGAGGTGCAGGTCGTACTCGGTCGTGTACCCGATCGCGCCGTGGCACTGGAGCGCGACCCGCGCCGCGAGGAGCGCGGCCGCGTCGGCCTTCAACTTCGCCATGCTCACGTGGGTCCCGTCGAGCGTGACCGCGGCGCGGTATACGAGCGGACGCGCGAACTCGAGTGCGAGGCAGGCGTTCGCGAGGTGGTGCTTCACGGCTTGGAAGGAGCCGACCGGTACGCCGAACTGCTGACGTTCCTTCACGTAGCCGACGGTGAGCTCGATCATCCGGTCGGCGAGGCCGCATTGCTGCGCGGCGACGCCGAGGACACCGCGCTCGATCGCGGGGATGATCCCGTCGACCGGATCGAACGCGCCGCGCACTTCGAACAAGCGGCGGGCGCCGTCGACCGACGGGCGTGGCACAAGCGTCATCGTCGCCGGATCAACCCGGCCTTCGGTCGTGATCACGACGTCGGCGGTGTCGGCCCACGGCACGAGCTCGTGCGCGGTTGCCACCACGAGACCGGGGTCGCCGAGAAGGGGTGCACCGAACGCGGCGGTCTCGACGATCGGCTCGGGCACCGCGTGCCGGCCGGTCTCCTCGAGCACGAGCACGAGATCGACGTACGTGAGCCCGAGGCCACCTTCCGCTTCGGGCGCGAGCATCCCGACGACTCCCATGTCGGCGAGTTGGTCCCAGAGCCCGGGCACGCGTCCGGTCTCGTTGCTCCACGCGTCACGCACGTGCGCGGGCGTGCACTCCTTGGTCAGCAGGTCCCGTACCGCGTCGCGCAGCTCGAGCTGTTCGGGTGCGAAGGCGAACTTCATGTCGATGGCTTCCCCGAGCCCCGCGCGGCGGCTGCGCCGCGAGCGGCGGCGCCCTCCGTCCGCACGGTTCGGGGTAGCCCCAAGACGCGTTCGGCGACGACGTTGCGTTGGATCTCGTTGGTGCCCGCGTAGATCGGCCCCGCGAGCGCGAACTCGTAGCCCTTCATCCACGCCGCGAAGTCGCCGTCGACCAGCTCCGCGTGGTCGGCGAGCAGCTCGAGTGCGAGCTCGTGCATCGCGACGTCGAGCTCGGACCAGAACAGCTTCACCAGGCTCGACTCCGCGCCCGCGCCCTGCCCCTCGACGATGCGGGTGACGGTCCAGAACGTCTGCCAGCGGTAGGCCTCGGCGTCGACATAGGCATCGATCAGACGGTCACGGACGACGGGGTTGTCACCGCGCTCGTGATAGAGGTCGATGAGCCGTTGCGCGGTGGCCATGAACCGGCCGGGCGAACGCAGGGTCAGCCCCCGCTCGGAGCCGGTCGTCGCCATCGCGACGCCCCACCCTTGGTTGGGCGCGCCGAGCACGTCGGCGTCGGCGACGAACACGTCGTCGAGGAACACCTCGGCGAATCCTTCGTCGCCGTCGAGGCGCTCGACCGGTCGCACGGTGACGCCGGGCGCGGCCAGGTCGACGAGGAAGTACGTGAGGCCCTTGTGCCGTTCCGCGTTCGGGTCGCTGCGGAAGAGGCCGAAGAGGTGCGTGCAGAACGCCCCGCGCGTCGTCCATGTCTTCTGTCCGCTCAGGCGCCACCCCGCGCTCGCGGCGTCGCGCACGGCCTTGGACTGGATGCCGGCGAGGTCGCTGCCCGCGTTCGGCTCTGACCAGCCCTGGCACCATGTCTGTTCACCCGAAGCCATCTTGCGCAGGATGCGCGCTCGCTGCTCGGGCGTGCCGAACTCGAAGATGGTCGGTGCGAGGAGGAAGATGCCGTTCTGCGTGACGCGTTGCGGCGCGCCGGCCCGGTAGTACTCCTCCTCGAAGATCAGCCACTCCCACAGCGACGCGTCGCGGCCGCCGTACTCCTCGGGCCAGGACACGACCGCGTAGCGCGCGTCGAACAGCGTGCGCTCCCATTCGAGGTGGGCGGCGAAGCCGGCGCGGGTGTCGCCGCTCGGCAATGCGGGCCGCGGCACGTTCGCCTCGAGCCAGGCGCGGCAGTCGGCGCGGAATCGTTGTTCGTCGGGGCTGAACTCGAGATCCATCGGCCTCGGAAGCGCGGTCGGGGCGGGGGCGGCCGGATCGTAGCCAAGACGCGGGCTCGGGCTCCGTGCCCGCCCATGGCAGGAATCGTCCGGTGTGTGACATTGCTGCCAGACCGGGCGCAGGCGACAATGGCCCGGTGAAACGGCTCGTCTTCGTCGCCTACCCGGGGATCACCGCGCTCGACCTGGTCGGGCCGCACGAGGTGTTCGCGGCAACGGGCGCGTACGACATCACGATCGCGGCCCCCACCGGGTCGATCGTGACCGGGCGCGGCCCGACGATCGTCGCGGATCGATCGTTGCGATCACTGCGCGGTCCGATCGACACGCTGATCGTGTGCGGCGGGAACAGCGCGATGGCCGCCGCGCGCGACGCCTCGCTCGTGCGCGCCATCGGACGCGCGGCTGCCCGCAGCCGCCGGGTCGCGTCGGTGTGTACCGGCGCGTTCCTGCTCGCGGCTGCGGGGCTGCTCGACGGCCGGCGCGCGACCACCCACTGGCAGGCGTGCGAGCTGCTCGCGCGCCGGCATCCCGCGATCACCGTCGACAAGGATCCGATCTTCGTGCGCGACGGTGACGTGTGGACCTCTGCGGGCGTGACGGCCGGGATGGACCTCGCACTGGCCCTCGTCACCGAGGACCTCGGTCGCGAAGCCGCGCTGCGTGTGGCTCGACAGCTCGTGATGTTCGTGCAGCGACCGGGTGGCCAATCGCAATTCAGTGCGCAGCTCGGGCGCCAGACCGCCGAGCGCGATCCGATCGTGGAGCTACAGAGCTGGATCGCCGAGCATCCGGACGGCGACCTGAACGTCGATCGGCTCGCGGAACGCGTCGCCATGAGCCCGCGCCACTTCGCGCGGGTGTTCCGCGAAGAAGTGGGCGTGACGCCGGCCGCGTATGTCGAGATCGCGCGCGTCGAGGTCGCGCAGCGGCTGCTGGAGACAACGGGGCTCAGCGTCGACGACATCGCC
The DNA here is from genome assembly GCA_963740835.1 of uncultured Actinomycetes bacterium. Taxonomy (GTDB): domain Bacteria; phylum Actinomycetota; class Acidimicrobiia; order IMCC26256; family PALSA-610; genus CAVUFH01. Next base: position 516,426 of record CAVUFH010000002.1, read on the forward strand.
CGCACCGCCGGCTTCGGCACCGTCGAGACGCTACGCCGGGCGTTCGCCCGCCGGGTCGGTGCGAGCCCGCGTGACTACCGAGATCGATTTCGTCCCGCGCGGGCGTCGTAGCGGCGCCGCGCTCAACAAGGAGCACCCATGCAGATCGCTTGTTTCCTGTTCGACGGCATCACCGCGCTCGACATCGTCGGGCCGTACGAGGTGTTGCAGCGCATCCCGGATGCGGACGTCCGCTTCGTCGCCAAGCAGGTAGGCGAGGTGCGCACCGACAACAAGTTCCTGGCGCTCGTCGCCGACTACTCGATCGACGAGGTGACCAACCCCGACGTGGTCGTCGTGCCCGGCGGTTTCGCCACTCGAGCGCTCGAGCACGACGAGGACACCCTGGACTGGATCCGCGCGGTCGACGCCGGCAGCACGTGGACCACGTCCGTGTGCACCGGCTCGATGCTGCTCGCGGCGGCCGGCCTGCTCGAAGGCAAGGAAGCGACGTCGCACTGGGCATCGCTCCCGCGGCTGGCCGAATACGGCGCGATCCCCACGGGGCGGCGCGTCGTCGAGCAGGGCAGGATCGTGACGGCTGCCGGCGTGTCGTCGGGCATCGACATGGCACTGACGCTCGCGGCCCGCATCGCCGGCGACGATTTCGCCCAGGCCGTGCAGCTCGGGATCGAGTACGACCCGCAGCCGCCGTTCGATGCCGGTTCCCTCGACAAGGCCCCCGATCACATCGTCGAGCTCCTCGCGAACATGTATGCCGGCCGCGTCTAGGTGTGACGTGCTACTTGGTGAGGATGACGGCGGAGCCGTGGCCGAAGAGGCCCTGGTTGATCGACAGGCCGGTGCGTGCGCCCTCGACCTGGTGCCCCTCGGCCTGGCCGCGGAGCTGCCAGGTGAGCTCGCAGACCTGGGCGATCGCCTGCGCGGGCACGGCCTCGCCGAAGCACGCGAGGCCGCCGCTCGGGTTCACCGGTATGCGGCCGCTGATCGTCGTCTCGCCGTCGCGCACCAACTTCTCGGCTTCGCCCGGCGCGCACAGCCCGATCTGCTCGTACCAGTCGAGCTCCATCGCGGTCGAGAGGTCGTAGACCTCCGCGCAATCGAGGTCGTCAGGGCCGATGCCGGCCTCCGCGTAGGCGCGGTCCGCGATCGACTCCTTGAAGCCGCGCGTGGTCGCCCGGTCGGTGCCCACCAGTGAGTCCGTGGCGAAGTTCGGCAGCTCGATCGTCGTCTGCGGGTACGAAGGTGTCACCGTCGAGATCGCCGCGACCCGCACGGCGCCGCCGGCATCGCGCGTGCGCGCGTAGTCGAGACTCGAGATCACCAGCGCGGCGGCGCCGTCGCTCGTGGCACAGATGTCGAGCAGGCCGAGCGGCTCGGCCACGATCGGTGCCGTGAGCACATCGTCGATGCTCACTTCCTTGCGGTACCGCGCGTAGGGGTTCGCGAGACCATGCTGCGCGTTCTTCACCTTGACACGCGCGAAGTCCTCGCGCGTCGCGCCGAACAGCTCCATGCGCCGGCGCGCGTACAGCCCGAAGTACGTCGGATTCGTCGCGCCGAGCAAGCGGAAGCGCAACCAGTCGGGATCGTCGCCCCGCTCACCCTTGTTCGGTGCGAGGAAGCCCTTAGGTGTGGTGTCGGCGCCGATCACCAGCGCGACGTCGCACAACCCGGCGAGGATCTGAGCGCGCGCGGTCGACAGCGCGGTGACACCCGAGGCACACGCGGCGTAGGACGACGCGACTTGCGCGCCGTTCCAGCCCAATGCCTGTGCGAACGTCGCGCCCGCGACGTAGCCGGGGTAGCCGTTGCGCACAGTCTCGCCGCCCGACACGAACTGGATGTCGGACCATGCGACCGCGGCGTCGGCGAGTGCGGACCGCGCGGCTACTACGCCGTACTCGACGAAGTTGCGACCCCACTTGCCCCACGGGTGCATCCCCACTCCCAGGATCGCGATGTCGTGATCCGCGCTCATCGACCCTCTCCCGTGTTCGTGCCGGCCGGCGCCCATTGCCACACGACGTACTCGTGCTCGTCGTCTTCGTACAGCGGTCCGAGCACGAGCTCCATGGGCATCCCGATCTCGAGGACGTCGGCATCGGCGCCGGTCGCGAGCTGCCCGAGCACCACCATCTGCTCCGCGTCGAGCTCGACCGCGCACACCGTGTACGGCACGAACGGATCGGGCGCCACGTACGGCTCGGGCGGCGCGTAGTGGTTGGTCGTCCACGACCACAGCCGGCCCCGGCGCGACAGCAACGCGGGCTCGCGTTCCTCGCCGGGCGCGCTCGGGTTGCCCGAGGTCGCGATCCCGGTCGGCCAGAAGTAGCTGCCGGACTCCTTGCCCCGCGTGCCCACGAGCTGCGGCGCGGCTTCGTCGAGGGTGAACCAACCCTCGGCGGCGGATACCCGTTCCTTCACGACAGCTCTCCCAGTCGTTTGAGCGTTCCTTCGGCCTCCGACACGATGCGCGCCACCAGCTCGGCGACGGTCGGCAGGTCCTCGATCAAGCCAACTGCTTGCCCGCTCGACAGTACGCCGCCGTCGAGCCGGCCCTCGACGAGCCCCGCCCGCAGCAGCATCGGCGTGTTCGCGGCGAGGATCACCTGGCTCCACTTCAGGTTGCCCTCGCGCTTCATCGCGAGTCCTTCTCGCAGCATCCCTTGCCACGATGCGCCCGACATCTTCTTGAAGGCGACGGCATTGCGCGCCGCCCGGGGCAGGCCGGTTATCGCGTGGCCCGACTCGAGCTCGTCGACGAAGTCGGTGCGCAGCACGCGATGGGGGAGCCCGTCGATGCGGGTGGTGACGACCGTGTCGGTGACCGACTTCCCGAGGTAGTACCGCTTCACCGTGTCCGGCACCGTGCTCTCCTGCGTCAGCAGGAAGCGGGTGCCCATCGCGACACCGGCCGCGCCGTAGGCGAGCGCGGCGACGAGGCCGCGGCCGTCGAAGAACCCGCCGGCCGCGATCACCGGGATGTTGACCGCGTCCACGATCTGCGGGAGCAGCAGCGTGGTCGGCACCGTCCCGGTGTGGCCGCCGCCTTCGCCGCCCTGCACGATGACCGCATCCGCGCCCCAGGCCGCGACCTTCTCCGCGTGCCGGCGGGCGCCGACGCTCGGGACCACCGCGATGCCCGCGTCCTTCAACTGCTTCACGTGTTGCTCGCGCGGTGCGAGCGCGAACGACGCGACCTTCACGCCCTCCTGGATGAGCAGCGCGACGCGCGCGTCGGCGTCCTCGGCGTCGGCGCGGAGGTTCACGCCGAAGGGCCGATCCGTACGGGCGCGCACCTCGCGAATCGCGGCACCGAGGTGGTCGTACGTCATCGTCGCCGACGCGAGGATCCCGAGCGCGCCCGCGTTCGCAGTCGCGGTGACGAGCCGCGCGCCCGCGACCCAGCCCATTCCGGTCTGGACGATGGGGACCTCGATCCCGAACGCGTCGCACAGCGGAGTTCGCAGGGTCGAAGTCAAGACGGGACCTCCTGCTCGCCCAGCCCGTTCGGGTCGATGACCTCGCGGATCAGCCGGACCTCATCGTCGGAGGGAAGCCGGCTGTCGGGCACGTCTGCGTCGATCGCGAGCTCGAAGCCCGTCGCCGCGGTCACCTCGTCGACGGTGACACCGGGGTGCACCGATCGCAAGTGCATCCGGTGGCCCGGCGTGTCGAAGTCGAGGACGGCGAGATTGGTCACGACGCGCACGATCGCGTGGAAGCGGCCCGCGGGCCCGAGCTCGGCGGCCCGGTCGTACCCGACCCCGCTGACGACGTCGACCGCGGGCACGAACACCCGTGTCGTGTGGCTCGGGACCCAGTAGGACGTGCGGTCGTTGATCGTGTTGCCGGGCGCGCCCCGCATTCCGAGCAGCTGCGTGCGCGGCTGCGCGTGCGAGCCGATGAACGCGAAGTTGTGGTTGCCGTGCTTGTCGATCTGGCTCGCGCCCATGATCACGTGACGGCGGCCCGACCAGACCATGTCGAACATCGCGCGATACGGGTTCCACGCGCCGACGGTCTTCTCGGGCGCGTCGACGCCCACCGGCATGATGTTCTCGACGAGCTGCGCTTCACCGTCGGTCATCACCAGTTGCGGGCCGAACGTCGCCTTGGCGAGCCGGCCACCGATCATCGGCAGCGTGCCGATCGGATTGGCGAGGATCTCGCCGTCGTCACGGAAGCAGTCCGCCAGCGCGGCCGCGCACACCTCGGCGCGCGTCGGGGCCCCGTCTCTGGTCATGCGGTCGCTCCCTCGATCGCCTCCTGGTACTCGGCTTCGGTCACGTCGATGTACTTGGCCCGGAACTCGGCCCACGCGTCGTCGCTCTTCGCGCTCGCCGCATACGCCTTCTGGAACGCTTCGTCGCGCGGGTAGTCGGGGACGCACTCGGTGAAGTGCGCCCCGTGCGGTGTCTCGACCACACCATCGGTCATCAAGCGGTTGATGCGCAGCGACTGGGGCGGTCCTTCCTTCAGGAAGTCGTCGGTGTCGACGAGTTGCTCGACGGCCATGAACCGGCGCTGCGCCGCCATGCACATCAGGTCGTCGAAGTAAGGATCGATGTTGAGGTACTGGCCGTTGCCGCCCTGGTCTCCGCGGTGCATGTGCACCAGCGCCACATCCAGGTTGAGTGCGGGCATCGCCACGAGCTCCTCGCCGTCGGCGTACGGCGACCGCACCGTGCGCAGGTGCGGATTCACGCGCATGACGTCCGAACCGAGGCCGACGCGTGTTGGGAGGAACGGGACCCGCCACGCCGCGGCCTGCAGTCCGAGGAGGAACATGCCTTCGTCGACCTCGGTGGTGCTGACTGCGCCGGCCTGCCGCGCGTTGCGGAAGTGTGGTTCGAGCGCGATCGAGTCGAGCGAGACGAACGCGTACACGACGTGCTTCACCTTGCCCGCGTGGCAGAGCAGCCCGACATCCGGGCCGCCGTACGACACGAGGGTCAGGTCGCGCACGTCGGCGCGGCACAGCGCCCGGACCAACGCCATCGGCTTGCGGCGCGAACCCCATCCGCCGATGCCGACGGTCATGCCGTCGTGGATCTCCGCGACGACGTCGTCGATCGTCACGCGCTTGTCTGGTATCGGCAACGGGACTCCAAGCGACGGCCGAACGGCCTGACGGCCAAAAGGGGACCTGATGGGGCGTCAGATCGTAGGACTCGGGCCGAGGAGCAGGCGAACGAGGGCGATAGCGTGGCCGGAATGCGCGTGTGGTCGACCGAACTCACGGAACATGTCGGCGAACGGGTCCAACTGCAGGGCTGGCTCCTCAACCACCGCCCGCTCGCGGGGTGGACTTCGCGATTCTCCGCGACGGCAAGGGTGAATGCCAGATCGTCGTGACCGATGAAGCCGAGCGGGCCGAGCTCGCGAAGTGGTTGGACGAGACCGTGTTCGAAGTCGAAGGCACACCCAAGCTGAACCCGCAGGCACCGGGTGGCGTCGAGCTGGTCGAGCCGAAGTTCACCCTCGTCCAGGCGACGCCGGAGCCACCGCCGGTCAACCTCCGAGTTCCGGAGCTCAAGGAGCAACTGCCGTACGTCCTCGACCACGCCGCGGTCTCGCTGCGGCATCCGAAGCGGCGGGCGGTGTTCCGGCTCGGCGCGCTCTCCCTCGCGGGGATGCGGGCCACGCTCGATGCGGCCGGCTTCGTCGAGATCCAGACGCCGAAGATCGTCGCGTCCGCCACCGAGACCGGTGCGAACGTCTTTCGCATCGACTACTTCGGCCGCCCTGGGTACCTCGCGCAGAGCCCGCAGTTCTACAAACAGATGATGGTGGGCGTGTTCGAACGGGTGTACGAGATCGGCCCAGTGTTCCGCGCCGAACCGCACGACACCGTCCGCCACCTCGCGGAGTACGTGTCACTCGACCTCGAGCTCGGGTTCATCGACGACCACTTCACGGTTATGGCCGTGCTCCGCGACTTGCTCGCGGGCATGGTGGGGATGATGCAGGAACGCGGGACGCGGGAGCTCGAGCTGCTCGACGTCGCCCTGCCGAACGTCCCCGAGACCATCCCGCACCTCGACTTCGTCGCCGCGCAGGAGCTCATCGAACGCGAGACCGGGGAGAAGGGCGTGGTCGGCGAGCCCGACCTCGCGCCCGCGCACGAGCGCTTTCTGGGCGAGTGGGCCGTACGCGAGCACGACTCCGACTTCCTCTTCATCGTTGGCTACCCGATGTCGAAGCGACCGTTCTACACGCACCCGAACCCGGAACGCCCCGAGTACTCGAACAGTTTCGACCTCCTGTTCCGCGGGCTCGAGCTGGTCACCGGTGGCCAGCGTCTGCACCGCTACGACGACTACGTCAGGGTGCTCGAAGCCGCAGGCCAGGACCTCGCGCCGTACGAGTCCTACCTCGAAGCGTTCAAACACGGGATGCCACCGCACGGTGGGTTCGCGATCGGATGGGAGCGGTGGATGGCCCGCCTCGTCGAGGCGAACAACGTGCGCGAGACGACGCTCTTCCCGCGCGACATCAACCGCATCCAGCCGTGACCACGTTCGACTTCGCGGGCCAGGTCGTCCTGGTCACGGGTGGGAGTCGCGGCATCGGGCGGGGCATCGCCGAACGCTTCGCCGCCGACAGCGCACGCGTCGTGGTCTGCGGGCGCACCGCACCCGAAGCGGGCGCGTTGCCCGCGAACGTCGAGTTCGTCACCGCTGATGTTCGCGACGCCGACCAGGTCGCCGCGCTCGTCGACGGCATCGCGGAGCGGCACGGGCGCCTCGACGTCCTCGTCAACAACGCCGGCGGTGCGCCGCCCGCCGATACCGCAACGGTGTCGCCCCGGTTCAGCGCCGGGATCATCGCGCTCAACCTCACTGCGCCGCTCGTGTGCGCGCAGCTGGCCAACGGCGTGATGCAGCGGCAGGAGCAGGGTGGCAGCATCGTCAACATCGCGAGCGTGAGCGGCATCCGGCCCTCGCCCAACTCGGCCGCGTACGGCGCGGCCAAGGCCGGCCTCATCAACCTCACGCAGACGCTCGGCGTCGAGTTCGCGCCGAAGGTCCGGGTGAACGCGGTGACCGTGGGCCTCGTGATCACCGAGCAAGCGCGCCTGTTCTACGGCGACGAAGCGGGTATCGCCGCGGTCGGGGCAACCGTGCCGCTCGGGCGGATGGCCGATCCCGCCGACGTCGCCGACGTGTGCCTCTTCCTCGCCTCGCCGCTCGCGCGCTACGTCAGCGGCGCCAACATCGTCGTCCACGGCGGCGGCGAACGACCGGCCTACATGGACGCCGCCGAGAACACCCAACCCACTGTTTGAACCAATCCTGTTCGGTGGGGCGCGTTGGGGTGCAAACAGTCGGGGACGATCAGGGGTGCTGGCTGCTCACGGCCACGACCTCGCCGGTCATGTAGGACGACAGGTCGCTCGCGAGGAACACGATCACGTTGGCGACTTCCCACGGCTCGGCCGCACGGCCGAACGCCTCTCTGGTGGTGAGCTCGTCGAGCAGTTCCTCCGTCGTCACGCGCGCGAGGTGGGCGTGCATCGCAAGCGACGGCGCGACCGCGTTGATGCGGACGTTGTGGTGGGCGGCTTCGAGTGCGGCGCAGCGGGTCAACGCCATCACGCCGGCCTTCGCGGCCGCGTAGTGCGCCTGCGCTTCCTGCGCGCGCCAGCCGACAACCGACGCGTTGTTCACGATCACACCACTCGCGCGCGGATACATGTGTTGGAGCGCGGCGCGCGTCATGCGCATCGTGCCGGTGAGCGTCACGTCGAGCACTGCGGACCACTGTTCGTCGGTCATCTCCGCGAGCGCGGCGGTGCCGCCGAGGCCCGCGTTGTTGACGAGCACGTCGACCGGGCCGAGCTCATCGATGACGCGCGCGAAGCACCGCTGCACGTCGGCTTCCGACGTGACGTTGGCGACGATGCCGAGCGCGCCCAGCTCCCGGGCCGACTCGTCGAGCCGGCGCGCGTGGATGTCGGTGATCGCGACGCGTGCGCCTTCCTCGACGCAGCGCTTCGCCGTTGCGAACCCGATGCCCGTGCCCGCGGCCGCAGTCACCAGGACGGTTTTATCGGCCAGCAAGTTGTGGCCTTCCGGATAGGGCGGTATCGACGAAGTCGTGTCGGTCATCTGGGTTCCCTCGGCAGGCCGAGCGCCTGCTCTCCGATCACATTCTTCTGGATCTCGTTCGTGCCGCCGTAGATGGTGTCGGCGCGCGAGTACAGGAACAATCGCTGCCAACGGTCGCCGTCAGTACCAGCGGTACCCGGTGCGCCGAGCACGTCGATCGCGAGCTCGCCGAGCGCGCGGTGGAAGTTCGCCCAGAACAGTTTGTGGATCGATGTGGCCCGGCTGACCGTTCCGGTCTCCATCATCGGCAGCGTCCGCAGCGCGTGGTACCGCATGATCCGCAGTGTCGTCCACGCGTCGGCGAGGCGCTGCCGGAACACGGGATCGGAGGCGAGCCCGTTGGTGCGCGCCTGCGCGGTGATCTCCTGCAGCTCGTTCTCGAAGCCGAGCTGCTGCCCGAGCGTGGATGCACCCCGCTCGAACGCGAGCGTTCCCATTGCGACGCGCCAGCCGCCGTCGACCTCACCCACGACGTTCTCACTGGCGGTGCGCGCACCGTCGAAGAACGTCTCGTTGAACTCGCTGTGTCCCGTGATCTGGACGATCGGCCGGATCTCGATCTCCGGTTGGTCCATCGGCATCAACAGGTAGGAGAGGCCTTGGTGCTTCGGCGCGTCGCGGTTCGTACGGCACAGCACGAAGATCCATTGGGCCCAGTGCGCGAGCGAGGTCCACACCTTCTGCCCGTGGACGACCCACTCGTCGCCGTCGCGCTCGGCGCGCGTCTGCACGCTCGCGAGATCCGAGCCCGCGTTCGGCTCGGAGTAGCCCTGGCACCAGATCTCGGTACCGCGCAGGATTCCCGGAAGGAACGCGCGTTTCTGGTCGTCGCGGCCGAAGTGCACGATCGTCGGCCCGAGGAGGCCCTCGCCGATGATGCCGACGCGGCCCGGACCGCCCGCGCGCGCGTACTCCTCGAAGAAGATCACCTGCTCGACGAGGGTGACGCCGCGCCCTCCGTACGAGGCCGGCCAACCGAGCCCGATCCATCCGCCACGCCCGAGCTCTTGCTCCCATTCCCACCGCTCGTCGAACATCTCGTGCTCGTCGCCCGGTCCGCCGCGCCCGCGCACCGTCGCGAACTTTCCGTCGAGCCGATCGACGAGCCACGCGCGAGCGTCGGCGCGGAACCGTTCCTGTTCCGGTGTGAAACGGAGATCCAAGGCCGCGGACGGTACTCGTTACGATCCCGGCGTGGTCATTCGGGACGCAACCTCCGCAGATGTCGCAGCCATCTCCGGCCTCGCATCGGAGCGCCGGCGTGTCTACGAGCAGTACGAGCCTCGGTTCTGGCGGATCGCGAAGAACGCCGACGAGATGCACCCAGCGTGGATCGCGTGGCTCGTCGGCGAAGACTCGGTTGTCTCGCTGGTCGCAGAAGACGGCGATGGCGCGTTCGCCGGATTCGTGATCGCAACGGTCGGCCCGGCACCACCGGTCTACGACCCCGGTGGGCTCACCGCGACGATCGACGACTACGCCGTCGTCGGCGACACCTGGGACTCGACCGGGCGCGCGCTGCTCGATGCGGTGACCGAACGTGTTCGCCAACGCGGCGCCGCGCAAGTCATCGTCGTGTGTGGCCACCGCGACGAAGCCAAACGTTCGGCACTGCAACACGCGGGCCTGTCGCTCGCATCGGAGTGGTACACCGGCCCGACCGAGGGGGAGTGATGGAGGCGAGTGGAACCGCAGTCGTGACCGGTGCCAGCCGCGGCATCGGCAAGGCGGTGGCGCGAGAACTCGCGCGACGGGGTTTCGACGTAATCGCGACCATGCGCAACGTGCATGACGGTGACGATCTCGCCGACGTTTCGAACCTGACCGTGGCCGCGCTCGACGTGACCGATCACGCGTCCATCCGGTTGCCGACGGGCCTGCGCGTGCTCGTGAACAACGCGGGCGTCGAGGACGACAACCTCCCCGTCGAGACGATGCCTTCCGAAGTGTGGCGCAAGCTCTTCGAGACCAACGTCTTCGGGCTCGTGGAGGTCACCAAGCGCGCGATCCCCCTCCTGCGCGCGGGGGGGAGGCGTCATCTGCAACGTCACCAGCTCGTCGATCCTCGCACCGGTGCCGTTCCTCGCCGCGTATCGGTCGAGCAAGGCGGCGGTCAGCGCGATCGGCGAATCGCTCCGCGCCGAGCTCGCGCCGTTCGGGATCCGCGTCGTCGAGATCATGCCCGGGCCGATCGAGACCGACATGCTCGCCGCGTCCGATCGCCCCGCGAAGGCGATCGACCACGAGCCGTATCGCGCGCTCGCCGAGAAGATGTGGGCCACCCGGCAGGGCATTCGTTCGCTGTATACGCCGGCCGAGGAAGCCGCGCGCCGGATCGCCGACGCGATCCTCGACGAAGATGGCCCACTGCGGTACGGATGCGACGACATGAGCGAGGGGATGCTCGAAGGCTGGAGCACCGCCGCCTCCGACGAAGCCTGGATGCGGCCGATGCTCGGTTCGTTCGCGACGTGACGATCACGGGCCTCGCGCATACCGCGCTGCACGTTCCCGATGTCGAAGCGGCGGTCGCGTGGTACCGCGAAGTGCTCGGCCTGCGTGTGCTCTCGCCGCCCTACCGGATGGAAGGCGCGCGCATTACCGCCGACATGGGCGAGCTTTTGCCACCGCCCGTCGTCGTGCTCGCCGCGATCCTCGGCACGGCCGACGGCGACGATCGCGTCATCGAAGTCATCGAGTACCCGGGCGCACCCAGGGGCGCGCCCGAACCGCCGTCCGTGCTCGAGCTCGGCTTCACCCACGTTGGCCTCGTCTGCGACGACATCGATGCGACACGGGCCCGGCTCGAAGCGCGCGAGGTGCGCTTTCTGACGACCGCAATCGCGGAGGTCGCGGGTTTGCGCACCACTTGGTTCTGCGACCCCTGGGAGAACGTGTTCATCCTGCTCGAGAAGCGCGTGCGCCCCGACGCGCCGTACTACCGCCAGTACTGATCGGGTGAATTCCGCGGCCGCGGGTTGTCGCGTGGTGCAGGCACTCGGGAGCGTGCGAGACTCTCGGTGATGGGTACCCGCCCGCCCGTGTGGATCGGCCACGCCCGGCTGATCGCGAGCGACCTCGCTCGTTCTGCGGACTTCTGGCGCGCCATCGGCATGCGCGAGATCGAGCGCAACGACCAGGTCGTCGTGCTGGAGCTGCGCGGTGGCACGCACCTGGTGCTCCTGCGCGGTACGCCATCGCGTGACGCAGACGCGCCCTTCGATCTCATGGTCGAAGACCTCGACGCGACGCATGCCGCGTGGGAACGCCTCGGCCTCGATGTGTCGCCGATCGAACGCGGACGGATCCACTCGTCCTTCGTCCTTCGCGATCCCGACGGCAACAAGGTGCCAGTGAACAGCTCGCACGTCGTCGGTGACGTCTGATGCCAGTAGGGGCGCGTGGACTGCCGGCGGTGCGGTGGACAGGCGTCTGCATCGACTGTGCGGACGCGGAGGAGTTGGCCACGTTCTACGGTCGGTTGCTCGGGTGGGAGATCACGGACCGGGACGGTGAGGGTTGGATCGCGATGCGCGATCCCGACCGTGGCGTCGGCTTGCTGTTCCAGGCGGAAGCCGCGTATCGCGCGCCGCGTTGGCCGGAGCGGGCTGACGGCCAGGACAAGATGCTGCACTTCGAGATCCAGGTCGACGACCTCGACGCCGCCGTTGCCCACGCAGTCGAGCTGGGCGCGCGTATCGCCGATCATCAACCGCAGTCACGGGTGCGCGTGATGCTCGACCCGGCCGGCCACCCGTTCTGTCTGTACCTCGACTGAGCTCTCACGCGCGTCGGCTCCGACGACGCTCGTAGAATCCGCGGCCGTGGGGGCCGCTCCGTCGCTCATCGGTCGCAGGTCGGAACTGCAGCGGATCGACGATTGCATCGCCGAGGTGGTCGGTGGTCGGGCGCGGGTGCTGCTCATCGGCGGCGAGGCGGGGATCGGCAAGAGCGCGTTGCTCGGCGTGACACTCGACCACAGCCGGCTCGCGGGGTTCGGCGTCGGCGCGGGCGCATGCATCGAGCTGTCGACGCCGTTGCGGTTCCTGTCGGTGCGTGCCGCCCTGCACGACCTCTTGCAGGATCTGGAAGTGACGCCGACCGACCCGATACTCGCGCCCTTGCTGACCGGCCGGTCACCGGAGTTCGACGTCGAGCCGGTCATGCTCATGGAAGCGTTCATCGACCTCCTCGACGACCTTGCGCGGCGCGCGCCGATCGTGCTCGGGCTCGAGGACCTGCAGTGGGCGGACGAAGCCGCGGCCGAGCTGCTCACCTACGTCGTGCGCCATGTCTTCGATCAGCGCGTCCTCCTGGTCGGGACGTTCCGCAGCGCGGAGCTGCCGCGCGGCCACCCGATCACTGCACTGATCTCGGACGCGCGATTGGCCGCCATGGAACGCATCGAGCTCGGCGGCCTCGAACGCAACGACTTGCGTGCGTTCGTACGGGCGCGCACCGACACTGATCCCACTGAGGACTTCCTCGACGAGCTCGCGCGGCGGTCCGGGGGGAATCCGTTCTACGCGTCGGAGCTGCTGCACGCGACCCTGCACCGCCCTGACGGCCTGCCCGCGTCCATCGCCGATGTGCTCTCGATGCGACTCGATCCGCTCTCGGCCGACGCGGCGGAGGTTGTCGCGGCCGCGGCGGTGCTCGGCGACCACGCGCCTTCTGATCTCCTGGTACGCGTCATCGATCGACCGGCACGCGACGTCGACGACGCGTTGCGGCTTGCCGTCGACGCGCAGGTGCTGACCGTCGATGCCAGGGGTGACGTAATCGGGTTCCGCCACGCGCTGCTCGGCGAAGCGGCGTACGCGCGTCTGCTGCCGGCGCAGCGACGGGCGCTGCACGGCGCGGTCGCGTCGGCGCTCGTCGCCGACCCCGCATTGGTCGAGCGGGCGATGTTCGACGCGTCGCTCGCGCACCATCTCGATCGGGCCGCGCAGGCGGCGCCGGCGCTGGTGGCGACATTGCGGGCCGCGCGCGCGGCGCGCGACGACCACAAACCGGTCGAGGCGGTCCGGCACTACGAGCGGGCGCTCGACTTGTGGGATCGGGTCGAGGACGCCGAGCTGCAAGCGGGCGAGGACAACCTCTCGGTGCTGATGGCGGCGGCCGCGGTTTCCCTCGAGGCGGGCCGCGACGACGGCGGCCTCGAATTCCTGGATCGCGCGCTCGCGGTGCTGGATCCCGAAACCGACCTGGAGCGCTGGATCGACGTGGCGTGGGAGGTGATGTACCGGCAGTGGTTCGTCGGTGACTCGGCCTCCGCGGTCGCACTGCTCGACGAGGCCTGGTCGCGATTGCCGGCGGGCGTGCGCTCGCGCGAGCGGGCCCTCCTGCTCGAGCGACGCGGCTTCATGTGCGCGGTCGGCGGGGAGGCCGCGGCCGGGATCGCATCGAGCGAGGAGGCAGTGGCCATCGCCCGCGAGCTCGGTGACGCGAGCCTGGAGGCCTACGCGCTCGTCTCGCTCGGCATGGCGCGCGCGTACGGCGATGATGTCGAGCGCGGGGTCGATGACCTGCGGGAAGGGTGCACGCTCGCGCGCGGTGCCGACAACGCGGTCGCGTTCGGCCGGGGCATCGTCAACCTCGGCCTCGTGCTGAACGCCGAGGGTCGCCCGGTGGCCGCACGCGACGCGTGCCTCATCGGTTCCGAGATCGCACGCGAGATGGGCTTGGAGCGCAGCTATCTGAGCCCGATCTCCGCGATGCTTGCGCGCGCCTACACGTCGCTCGGCGAGTGGGACGACGCCGAGCAAGTGCTGGACGAGGCGCCCTGGTTGCGTTGGCCGCGTACTCGGACGTACGAGGCGTTGACGCGTGCTCAGCTCGCGCTCGGCCAGGGCGACTATGACGCGGTCGCGCAGCTGCTCGTCGACGCGACTGGTGACCTGGCCGGCAACGTGGCGCACGAGATCGCGCGGGTCACCACCGAGGTCGAGTTCCGGCTGGCGCGTGCGGGCTTCCGTGACGCGGCCGAGCTGGCGGACCGTTGGATCGACGCGGCCGAAGCGAGCGCGCCCGCGAGCGCGGTGCGCCTGTGCGCGCTCGGCGCCCGCGCCGGGGTCGACGCGGGGCAGGGTGTCGACGCGGCCGGATGGACGGCGCGCGCCGAACTGCTGGTTGCGGGCGCGGCGGCCGGCGTCGCGGACGCGGTGGCGTGGTGCGGCGTCGCGCGGGCGTGGGCCGCGACCGCGGCCGGGATGTCCCGCCTCGAGCACTGGGCGACGGCCGCCGGCGCGTTCGACGAGGTCGAGTGCGTCGTGCGGGCCGCCGAGGCGCGCGCGGAGATGGCGCGGGCCTTGTTGGATGCCGGCGACCGGCTCGGTGCGCGCCAGGTCGCGCGCACTGCACGCGAGGTCGCCGCGCGCGCGGGCGCACTCCCGCTGCTCGCCCGCCTCGACCTGCTGCTCGAGCGCGCGGGTGCGAACGAGACGTCGAGTGGGCCGGGCGAGGCGCTCGGTTTGACCGACCGCGAGGTCGAGGTGCTCCGCCTCGTCGCGCTGGGTCGCACCAATCGCGAGATCGGGCGCGAGCTGTTCATTTCCGTGAAGACCGCGAGCGTGCACGTCTCGAACATCCTGCGGAAGGTCGGGGTCGCGAACCGCACGGAGGCCGCCGCGCTCGCGCAGCGGGCCGGGCTGGCGTCCTGAGGCGTCCGGCGCGCTACTCGACCGCGCCCGACGCGCGCAGGCCGGCGATCGCGTCGGCGTCGAGCCCGAGCAGGTCGCAGAGCACCCAGTCGGTGTCCTGGCCGAGGGTCGGCCCGGCCCGGTCGTAGCCGGATTCCGAGCCGGAGAGCCGAAAGCCGTTGCGCTCGTAGAGGCCCACCCCGAGGAAGGGGTGCTCGTGCGCCTCGAAGTGACCACGTGCCGCCAGTTGTGGATCCTCGTGGAGGTCACCGAAGTCCTCGACCGGAACCGCTTCCAGCCCGGCCGCCTGGAGCAGCGTGGCGACCTCGCCGCGGGTCTTGCCCAGCGTCCACGCGCCGACGAGCGCCTCGACATCTTCCTCGCGCGAGGTGCGGGCGGCGACCGTGGCGAGTGTCGGGTCATCGACGCCGATGATGCGCGCGAGCGCGTCCCAGTCGGCGTCGTCGTGGCAGGCGATCGCGACCCATCGGTCGCCGACGCCGTCTTCGTCGACGCACGGGAACGCGCCGTGCGGCACCGCGCCGGCGCGCCGGTTGCCGGTACGCAACCGGATGACATCGTCGACGGCATAGTCGAGCAGCCACGGCGCCAGGCTGTAGATCGCGGACTCGACCTGAGACAGGTCGACGTACGCGCCGTGACCGGTGCGGCGCCGGTACAGCAGCGCGGCGGCGAGCACGGTCGCGACGTAGCGGGGCGCGAGTGAGTCGGTGATCGTGCCGCTCGGACCGACGGGCTCGCGATCAGGCCAGCCGGTGAGCGCGTTGTAACCGGCGAGTGCGGAGCCCTGGCCGCCGAAGCCGGGGTAGTCGCGGTGCGGTCCGGTCTGGCCATTCAGGCATGCGCTCACCATGACCACATCCGGACGGATCGTGGCGAGCGCGTCGTAGTCGAGGCCGAAGCCGCGCATCGCACGTGGCGCGAAGTTCTCCGCGACCGCGTCGGCCCACTCGACCACGAGGCGCCGTATGAGCGCGACGGCGTCTGGCTGCTTCAGGTTGAGCGTGACGTTGCGCTTGCCGACGTTGAGCCCGTCGTACATCGGCGCGCCCTCGAGGCCGTGCGGATTGTTGGGTCCGAGCGCGTACACGCGCAGGAAGTCGGGCCGCGACTTCGACTCCACCCTGAGCACCGTCGCGCCGTGCTCGGCGAAGTAGCGCGTCGCGATCGGCCCGGCCGCGCCGGACCCGAACTCGAGGATCCGCACGCCTTCCCATGCCTTCCCCGACTGTTTGAACGGATCGCGCCCCGCTCGGGCGGTCCGAGGTTCAAACAGACGGGGTTGGGCGGGCGGGCGCACGGGCGCGACCGCACCGTCGGCGGCTCGCACGGTGACGAACGTCTGCGGGAACTGCTCGACATCACCGACGGGTCCGAAGAAGTCACGCGCCGCGAGCTGGGCCGAGGCGTAGATCTCGCGCGGCGAGTTCGCCGGCGCGAGCATGAGGTTGGTCTCGCACGCGATGTCGTAGAGCTCCTGCATGGTGTGCGCCGCGAAGTACGCGGCGATCGGCTGCTCGATCGCGCGCAGCTCTTCGTCGGTGGCGGTGTTCTGGTTGAAGTCGGTCCAGTCGCGCACCATCAGCGCGTCGTCACCCGTCAGCTTCGACAGCAGCTCGAGGCTCGGAACACGCGCCTTGCCGCCGCGCAAGCCGAACGACACGAAGCCGTCGAGCGTCGGCCAGATCTCGCGCGTGCGGCCGATGTTCGCCCCCCGCCGGGAACCGCGGAACCCGGTCTGCGGGTAGCGAGCCGGCGTCGCCATGTTCGCGACGAGCACGACTTCCTGCATCGAGACGTCGACGCGCTGCGGAGCGCCGGTCCACCACGCCGTCAACGCCGCGAATGCGGCTTCCGGTCCCGTGTGCGCGTACGCCGTCGGCTCGCTGGACCGCACGGGTGCCCGATCGGGATCACCGGTGTTGTACATGTTCGAGGACGCCGCCATCACCCCGAGGTCGGTGGCGCGCCAGCTCGCGCGCGGTCCTTCGTTGCCGAACGGCGTGATGCGCACCCAGACCGCGTCCGGTGCCTGGCTCGGATCGAGCTGGTGGACGCCAGGGAAGCCGGGGGTGTCGAACACGATGTCGGCGCGGGCGAGCAGGTCGGCGAGCGCGGGATCGTCGGCCGCGAGCGCGTGCACGGTCTTGCCCGCGTTCCACGCGCGGGCGACGTTCCCGGTGAGGGGATCGCCGCCGGCGGGCACGACGCGGGTCACGGATGCGCCCAGGTCGGACAGGATGCGACCGGCTCGCGCGGCCGGGTCGTGGCCGAGATCGAGCACCTGTAGGCCATCGAGCAAGCCTTGCGACACGCGGCGATCCTCCCCCTAAACTGACACTCGTGTCAGCTTAGGTTCGGAAGGGGAACTGCTGCATGACGGAACAACGGGTCCCAGCCGGTCGACCGGATCCCAGTCGACCGGAGCATCGCATCGTCGACGCGGACTGCCACATCCTCGAGCCGCCCGACATCTGGGACAACTGGCTGCCGTCCAAGTTCCAGGACAAGGCGCCGAGGCTGACCAAGGATCCCGAAGGCGGCGACGCCTGGCTCACTGCGGTCGGTGGTGATCCCGACCCGATCGGTCTCGTGTCGACGCCGGGGATGCCCTTCGACAAATTCCGTTGGTACGGCGTCACGTACGAGGAGGCGCGCGCCGGTTGCTACAACGGCGGTGAGCGCATCACGGACATGGACCGCGACGGCGTCTACGCCGAGATCCTGTTCCCGCCGCAGCGGACCATGTCGCACTTCCTCGGTGACGACGACGACGACTTTGTTCTCGCGGGCATCGAGGCGTACAACAACTTCCTCTTCGAAGAGTTCTGCGCGCCCGCGCCGTCGCGCTTGATCGGTCTCGCGCAGATCCCGTCGCTCGGCATCGATACCTCGATCGATGCGTTGCGCAAGGCAAAGGCGCGCGGCGCCAAGGGCGTGCTGATCTCGAACTGGCCGTCGGGTGCCGACAACCTCTCGCGCGACGACGATCCGTTCTGGGCCGCGGCAGTCGACGAAGGCCTGCCGGTGTCGATCCACATCAACATCATCAGCCGCCGGCAACGCGCCAACGGCCGCAAGGCCGCGGCGAAGTCCGGCAATCAGCTCTACGACATGCGCAGTGAGGCCACACGCGCCAAGGCCATCGGCGGCATGAGCCACGTGTTCTCGATGGCCGCCGGCAACATCTCGTCGATGCTGTTCACGGGCGTGTTCGAACGCTTCCCCGAGCTCCAGGTGTGCTGGATCGAGACCGGTGTCGGCTGGATCCCGCACCTGCTCGAGTCGCTCGACGATCGCTGGTGGCGCAACCGCGTGTGGGGCGACCTGCCACTCACCGAACCGCCGTCGTTCTACTGGTACCGCAACAACGCGGCGTCGTTCATCACGGACCGTTCGGGCATCGCACTGCGCCAGCAGGCCGGTGTCCGCAACATCATGTGGTCGAGCGACTACCCGCACCACGGCAACGACTGGCCGTACTCGCGCAAGGTGATCGAGGAGACGATGGGCCACCTGCCCATCGAGGAGAAGCGCCTCATCACGGGGGGCAATGCGGCCCGCATCTGGGGCGTCGACGCCTAGCGGCGCGGGCGCGCGCTATTCGTCGTCGGGGACGCGAACGCCACCGACCCCCGTGTGGGTCTCGGCCGCGGTCTTCAGCGCTTCCAACGTGAGTCGTTGGATCGTCCGCTGGTGCACGTAGTTGAGCACCTGGTCGGTGGCCGGGATCATGCGTGACGTGTTCGCGGTGAGCTGCCGCTGGATCGACACCAGCTCGGCCGGGTCCCAGTCGTCGCGGGTCTTCCCCGATAGCATGTCGTGGACGTCGTGTTGCAGCGCGCGGAAGTGGCGCACGTAAATCGCGCCCAGCTCCACGAGGATCTCCGGCGGCATCCCGACAGCCTGCAGTTCGGCCACGGCCTTCAACACGCCGAGGTCCGCGTCGTCGTAGGCCTCCGCACCGAATTCGGCCGGGTCGGGGAGCAGCCCGACCTGGCGGAGCCCGTCGACGGTCTCCGGGCTCACGCCCGACTCCTCGATCAGCTCCGCCAGCGACAGCTGGCGGCGGTTGTCGCCGCCGAAGAGCCGCTCCAGTCCGGGGCGATCGGAGTCGAGAACAGCACGGATCGCCGCGAGCGAGAAGCGCTGCGCCTGGAGGTCGCGGATCTGGCTGAGCCGGTCGAGGTGCTCCGGGCCGTACAGCTTGTGCCGCCCCGAGCGTTCGGGTGGGGGCAGCAGCTGTTCCCGGGCGTAGTAGCGGATGGTGTCGACCGTGAGCCCGGCCCGCTGAGCCAGTTCGTCGATCCTCCAGGTGGGCGCCAAAACCGGCCTCCGGGCGAAATACCCACGACTTGACAGTGTTGACACTGAGAGTAGATACTTACAGTGTTCTCACGCCAGAGTTTCTGCTCTGCCAGCCCGAACTGCTCCAGTTGGGGCTCACACAGCAACTACTTCGAAACGTACACCAGTCCCGAGGTCGAGATATGCAGCCAGCACTCACCAGCATGGTCACCGGTCTGAACGACGATCGCCGCGATGCGATTTCTTGGCTCGTCAGTCAGCTCCGGTGGGAACGAACTCTGGACCGTTTGCGTTTGCAGGAGGAAGGTCGCGTCGAACGCGCGGCCTGAGACCTCCTCCCCGAGGTCGCGCCGCAGTCAGCCCCCCTGGTCTGCGGCCTGCCGGTACCAGGTCCCCCGCTTGGCCGGCAGCGAAGGTTCGGCCCCGGTCTCCGGACCGGGGCCGCTTCGCGTCCCGACGCGCGAGCTCACGTGCGAAATCTGCGGGCCGCGCGACGCGTCGCTCGGTAGCGTCCGGCGAATGGCCCGCGCCACGCCCGCGACCCGCGCCGCCGAACGTGCGGGCATCGACTTCCGCGTGCACGAGTACGTACATGTCGCAGGTGCGGAGTACGGCGCCGAAGCAGCCGAGCAGCTCGGCGTCGATACGGCGCGCGTGTTCAAGACACTGATCGCGTCGACCGCCGACAGGCGCCATGTGGTCGGCGTCGTTCCCGTAGCCGCGCACCTCGACATGAAGGCTCTCGCGGACGCGGTCGGGGCGAAGCAGGCCGGGATGGCGCAGCCCGACGTCGCGCAGCGACTTACCGGATACATCGTCGGGGGCATCAGCCCCTTGGGTCAGAAGCGACGACTCGTCGCGGTCGTGGACGCGAGCGCATCCGCGCACGACTCGGTGTTCGTGAGTGCCGGTCGACGCGGCCTCGAGATCGAGCTCGCGCCGGACGATCTCGTGCAGCTCACGAACGCCGCCCTTGCGGAGATCGCACGATGGTGATCCGTCCCGCCACGATCGAGGACGTGGCGTCCGTGCTCGCGGTGTGGCGCGACGCGGGCGCGGTGCCCAGCGCGACCGACGACGAAGCGTCAATCACCGCGCTCCTCGCCTTCGATGACGGCGCGCTCCTTGTCGCGGAGGCCGACGGGGTGGTCGTCGGCACGCTGATCGCGGCATGGGACGGATGGCGCGGCGACATGTACCGGCTCGCGGTCGTTCCGGAACACCGCCGCAACGGTGTTGCGGCCGCGCTCGCGGCGGCGGGGGAGGCGCGCCTGCACGGGTTGGGGTGCCGGCGTATCACCGCGCTCATCGTCGGCGAGCACGAACACGCGGTGGGCTTCTGGACGAGCATCGGATACACCCGGCAGGCGGGCCAGCACCGGTACGTGCGCTGATGGAGCACCTCGCCGAGCGCCTGGCGCAGATCCCCGGCGTGGAAGTCGTGACGCTGGGCGGCTCGCGCGCGGCGGGGACCGCGCGGGCGCACTCCGATTGGGACTTCGGGCTCTACTACCGCACGACGATCGATCCGGAAGACGTGCGCGCGCTGGGTTTCGCCGGCGAGGTGTTCGCGCCGGGGGAGTGGGGCACCGTCCCGAACGGAGGAGCCTGGCTCGAAGTCGACGGCACCCGCGTCGACCTCGTCTATCGCGACCTGGCAACGGTGGAGGAGTGGACGGCGGACGCCCAGGCCGGGCGCTTCCGCGTCTTCCGCGAAGTGGGCTACGTCGCCGGCGCGCCGACGTACAGCTACGCAGCCGAGCTCGCGATCAACCGCCACCTCATAGGTGCGCTCCCCCGTCCGGCGTTCTCTGCGGCGCTGCGGACGCGTGCGCCCGAGTTCTGGCACCGTCTCGCGATCGGCGGTCTGAAGTTCGCCGAATCCCACGCGCACCGCGACGACGCGGTCGCGTGCGCGGGCAACCTGGCCGTCGCCACGCTCGCAACCGCGCACGCTCGGATGTGCGCGCGTGGCGAGTGGTACCTGAACGAGAAGGACCTGCTCTCGCGTGCCGGTCTCGAAGCCGTGCAACCCGCGCTGCGCGCGCTCGGCCCGGATCTGCTCGCATCCGTCGCGCGCGTGGAGGCCTTGCTCCGCGCTCCCTAGTGGGCGCTCGGCTCTAGACGGGCACGTTCAGCGTGATGGTCATGCCGTCGACGTTGCCGGTGACCGTCGGTGTCTGTTGCGAGACGCCGTCACTGAAGACCATGTCGGTCGCGAGCGACGTGCGCGCCAGATTCGTGACGCTCTGCTCGTAGCCACTCGTCGCGTACACGAGGTCGCACGAGTCCTCGGGCAGCGCGAGCTGGGAGGTCGCGACGGGCGTGCCCGCCTTCGTGGCTTCGGCCAGGCTCGGGTACACCTCGAAGTGCATGTGCGGCCACCGGCCCGAGTACGCGGCCGGGAAGATCGTCTGGAACGTGACGGAACCGTCGCTCCCCGCTTCCTGGACGCCGCGTAGGTAGTTCTGGTCCGCGGCGCCTTGGGAGTACATCGAGTAGTTGCCGTCGCGGTCGCAATGCCACAGGTACACCGCGGCACCGGGCAGCGCGCCACCCGTCGCGCTGTCGAGCACGGTGAGCTTCACCGTCGCGGGCACACCCTCGGCGGTGCCGCTCGACGCGCCGAAGCTCGAGCGGATGTCGCGGCGCACGATGCCGCTCTCGGTCAGGACGTTCGGACCGTTCGTGCCGTCGCCTGGGAACGGCCCGGCCGTCTCCTCGGGGATCGGGGTCGTACTCGAACCGGTTGCGCTCGAGGGAGTGGTCGATGACGAACCGGCCGCAGTCGACGAGGTCGTGCTCGCGGCCTTCGAGTCGGAATTGTTGCTGCTCCCGCACGCGGCCGCGACCGCCACCACGGCGGCGCCACCGAGGAGCTTCAGGGCCTGGCGGCGGTGCACGAGGGTCGAGAGGTCGAACGCCAACCCGCGATCGTGGTCGTCGACGGCGTCGTCGGTCCGGTGGTGCAGGCGGGGTCCCATGAGCGCTCCTGGGCTGGGGGGTGGACTCCGCAACCTTGCCGCGTCCACCCGAGAGCTGCTCGTGCGCCCGCCGTGAGGTTCCTGGGAGCAGGTTCAGGTCGAGCTGAGGGCGTTCGTTGCGCCGAGCTGGCGCATCAGATCGCCTTCGCCGACCGCGGCCCAGTGGACAACGCCTTGACCCGCGTCGTTGCACTGGACGAGGTGGAACTGCTCGACGCTCACCCGGTTGCCGCTCGCGGAGATCCCGAAGAACGGCGCACCGGTGTGGGTGCCGGTGAGGATCACGCGGGCGGCGACGCGATCGTCCTCCGCGACGAGGTCTTCCACCGACATCCGCAGGTCCGGGAACGACGCGCGGAACATCGTGATGATCGCCTTCAGGTGGCCGCGGAAGTCGCCCTCATCGTCGGTGAACTCGTGGCGGTCGACCGCGCCCGGCGCCAGGCACTCGTCGATGACGTCGACGTGCCCGGCGGTGAAGCCTTCCTCGAAGACCCGGCGCACGGTCTGCTTGTTCGTGTTGGTGTCCATTGCGGCGTCCTCCTGATCGATTGCCTGATCCGATACCATTCTTTGTATCTAATATAGGAGCTTGTACCGAATGAGCGAAGGTGTCAAGCGGCGTACGTACGACGCGAGCCGGCGGCAGCAGCAGGCCCGGGTCGCGCGCGCGCGAATCCTCGCGGCGGCACGGGAGCACTTCCTCGCCGACGGCTACGGCGCGACGACTGTCGCCGAGATCGCGGCTGACGCGGCTGTTTCGGTCGAGACCATCTACAAGGCGTTCAAGAACAAGCCCGGGCTGTTGAAGGGCGTGTTCGACGTCGCGATCGCCGGCGACGACGAACCAAGAGCGATCATGGAGCGAGAGTTCGTCCGCGCGATCGAAGCGGAGCCCGACCCGTCGGAGAAGTTGCAAGGGTACGCGCACCATCTCGCAACCGCGATGCCGCGCACCGCTCCGATCCAGCTGCTCGTGCGCGCGGTAGCGGCCGTCGATCCAGACATTGCGGCAGTGCACGATCAGCTGCAACGCGAACGCCTCATGGGCATGACTGCGTTCGCGACGCACCTGGCCGACAGTGGCTCGCTGCGCGTCGGCGTCAGTCGCAACGACGCGCGCGACATCCTGTGGACGTACACCGCGGTGGAGCTCTACGAGCTGCTCGTCGACGGCCGTCGGTGGTCGAACGCGCGCTATCGCGACTTCGTCGCCGACGCCCTCATCGCCGCGCTCGTCAGCCGGTGACCCAGGCGCGTTAGGGGTCCGGCGTCAGGGGTCCGGCGTCCAGTCGGTGCCGAAGTCCTCGGGCGAGAACTCGCGCGGCTCGACGAGCACCAGCCAGTTCCCCGAGTTGTCGCGCATGAGCGCCTCGACGCCGTACGGACGTTCGGACGGCGGCTGCACGAACTCGACGCCCTTGGCCATCAGCTCTTCGTACAGCTTCTGGCAGTTGTCGGTCGCGAGTCCGAACCCGCTCATCGACCCGTTCGCGAGCGAGCGGCGGATCGCCTCCGCCATCTCGTCGCTGAGCGGCGGTCCGGGTGTCATCAGCGTGACTTGCAGCTCGGGCTGCGACGGGTGGCCGACCGTGACCCATCGGAACCCTTCACCCATCTTGATGTCGGAACGCTCCTCGAAGCCGAGCACATCGACGTAGAACCGCTTGGCTTCGTCCTGGTCGGTCACATACACGGTGAACAGCGAGATGTTGGTGATCATGCCGATCAACCTACGACCGGGTCGCGCGAGAAGGCTTCTCCGAAATTGCGGAATCTCTCCGGCGATCGCTGAGCCCGTGCATGAACACGTAACAACCCGGGATACGCGGTGCGCCATCGGCGAACTTCGCTTGGTATTCGGACGGCGACACGCCGACGAGGTCGTGGAACCTCGCACTGAACGAGCCGAGGCTCGTGTAGCCGATGCGGTGACATACCTCGGTGACGGTGAGGTTCGTCGCGCGCAGTAGGTCTTGCGCGCGCTCGATGCGTCGTTCGGTGAGATAGAGCGCGGGTGTCTTGCCGTACGTCGCCGCGAAGCAGCGCAGGAAGTGGAACTTTGAGACGCCGGCGGTCGCCGCGAGCCCGTCGAGATCGAGCGGTTCCGCGTACTCGCGATCCGCGGTGTCCTTCGCCCGACGCAGGTGGACGAGCAGTTCTTCGGGAACGCGCGTCATCACCGGCGAGCGTAGCGAGGCGGACAGCTCGCGCCGCGCGCCGGCGCGTCAGCGATACCCGGTGACGTCGGCCGGGTTCCCGGGATCCTGGACCTCGACGAGGTACCGCCACGCGTCGGGTTGGCTGCCATCGAGGTCGGTGAAGCCGTACACGTGCGCGAGCTGCCCGCTCGACAGCGACTGGCCGTTCCAGCGGACGACGTCCGGGTCCGCCGCCAGCGCGACGACCGCGCGTCCGACGAAGTGCGGCGTCTCCGAGATCGCGAAGTGCGGTTGGGCCTTGGTTGCGTCCGGCCACGTCGCTTCGGTCACGCCGAAGGCGTCGAGCATCGCTTCCGATCGCAGCCACCCTGGAGTCAGCGCGACCGCGGTTGCGCGGTGTTGCGCGAGCTCGTGCCCGAGCGCGAACGCCATCCGGTTCACGGACGACTTCACCAAGTCGTAGAAGAACGACACCCGGTAGTTGGTCGCGTTGTAGTCGGTGGTGCCGTCGTTCACCTCGACGACGAGCCCGCCGGGCCGTTCGATCAGCAGCGGCAGCGCGAAGTGGCTGGTGATCGCGTGCGTGTCGACGCCGAGCCGCAGCAAGTGCAGCCCGGTGTCGAGTGACGACTCCCAGACCGTCTTCTCCCACTCCATCGTCGTGGCTCCGAAGATGTCGTTGACGAGCACGTGCAGCGCGCCCTGCTCGGCACGGATGCGCGCGACCAGCGCCGACACCTCGTCGGGCACGAGGTGGTCGACCTGCACCGGGATGCCGCGACCGCCGGCGGCGTCGACGAGCTCGGCCGTCTCCTCGATCGTCTCGGGTCGTTCCATCTCCGACCGTTGCGCCCGCGTCGTGCGGCCGGTGCAGTAGACGGTTGCGCCGGAGGCTCCGAGCTCCACCGCGATCCCTCGCCCGGCCCCGCGTGTCGCGCCCGCGACGAGCGCGACCTTCCCGGTCAGTGCATCGGCCATCGGTCGAACCTAGGCGCGACGGCTCACCAGAGTTGGTCGACGGCTCATCAGAGTTGGTCGACGGCTCATCAGAGTTGGTCGACGGCTCATCAGAGTTGGTCGACGGCTCATCAGAGTTGGTCGACGGCTCATCAGAGTTGGTCGACGGCTCACCAGAGTTGGTCGACGGCTCACCAGAGTTGGTCGACGGCTCACCAGAGTTGGTCGACGTACGTGTCGGTGCCGACGACAGTGCGGAAGAACGGCGCCGCGAGGTGGATCGTGGCCAGGCCTTCGGACTCGACGTGGTCGGTGTAGGCCCGCACGGCCGCGAACGTGTCGCGGACGTCGCCCTTCACGAACAGCATCTGGAGGAGGCGCTCCTGGCCACCCGCCTTGCTGCCCAGGTCCATGGGCACGTTGCGCGGTTCGTTCTCGCCCGCGGAGGGCGTCCACGAACTGACGGTCTCGATGATCGAGCCCTTGAGCAGATCGGGGACGGCCAGTCGCGCGAGGTCGTCGTGAAGCCGGCGCGCGTCGCGGCCGATGCCGTCGAACCACAGCAGAACGATCCCGTCGTAACCGTGGTCGAGCGCGAGCTCGACCGGCACTGGGGCATCGTCGCGGTACTCGGCACCGAGGTGGTCGAACAAGATCGTGTGGATGTGCCGGCGCTCGGGGAAGCCGCGACCCTCCGCGTAGAGCGCGTTCACCTGCGGCCGGGCCCACGTGGAGAAGTGGTCCTCGTGGTGACCCTGCTCGACGAAGTAGATCGCGACGTACGAGCCGGCGTCGGGCGGACTCGCGATCGTCTCGTCGCCGGCGGGCCAGCGCGCGTCCTTGAGCTCGCGGGTCGCGACCCAGCGGCTACCTGCGAAGAGCCAGGGGCCGATCATGCAACCCGCGTAGAAGTGGTCGCGTTCGTACCAGCGGTTGTACGCGACCTCGTACCCCTCGTGCGGGTCGACGAGCGTCAGCAGCATGCTCCCGACCTTGATCGGATAGTCGCCGACACCTTCGGGAACGAGCGGGTACGTGTCCTTCACGCGCGCACCCATCGCGGGAGGAACACGTCGTCGACCTTGGCGAACACGACACTCACCGGTTCACCGATCGTGATCGTCGCGGGATCGACCTCGTTGATCGCGCCATCGGCGGCGGTCACGAGGTTCCCGGCGAAGCGGATCAGTGGATCGTCGTCGAGCTCCACGATGACCGCGTTGTACGGCGCGAACTCCGAGTACGCCGGGAGCAGCGGCGGGTGCGGGACGATGTACGACCAGATGCGACCGCGCCCGCTCGTCGCTTCCCACTTCACGTCGGTCGACTGGCAGTGCGGGCACATCGGGCGGGGCGGCATGCGCCGGCGACCGCAGCCGCCGCACACCTGCACGAGCAGCTCACCGCGCGCGGTTCCTTCCCAGAACGGCGCCGAGGTGGGCTCGGAGAGATCCGGGAGCAACCATCCGCTCTCCATCAGGCCCGTTCCTTCGTGAACAGAAGCGCGGACGTCGGGACGCCTTCGCCGCTCGTGACGAGCGAGACGTCCGCGTTCGGGACTTGGCACGTGGAGGTGCCGCGGATCTGGCGCACGCCTTCGAGGATCAGGTTGAAGCCGTGCACGTACGCCTCCGACATGCCTCCACCGCTCGTGTTCACCGGGAGCCGCCCGTCGGGGCCCTCGATCGCGCCGTTGTCGGTGAACGGTCCGCCTTCGCCGCGCCCGCAGAAGCCGTATCCCTCGAGGGAGAGCGGGATGAGCGGGCTGAACGCGTCGTAGAGCTGCGCGACCTTGACGTCCTCGGGACCGACGCTGGCGTTGGCCCACAGCCGCTTCGCCGCGGTCCATGCGGGGCCGCGGAGCGGATCCTCGGTGAAGTAGTTGGTCATCGTCTGGTGCTGCGGCGGCAGTCCTTGGGCGAACGCGTGGATCCACGCGGGCAGCTGCTCGGTGTCCGCCGCGCGGTCCGCGCTCGTGATCACGACGGCGAGCGCGCCGTCGGTCTCGAGGCAGTTGTCGAAGAGGCACAACGGCTCGGAGATCCAGCGCGCGTTCATGTAGTCGTCGCGCGTCATCGATTTGTGGCCCATGGTCGAAGCCGGGTTCATGCTCGCATGCTTGCGGAATGCGAGCGCGACGTTCGCGAGGTGGTCGCGCGTCCCGCCGTACTCGTGCATGTACCGGCGCATCAACATCGCGATCTCGTCGACCGGCCGCAGGATGCCGAACGGGCGCGTCCACTGCCCGCTGTCGGCGAGGCGGGCTTCGGCTTGGGCCCACGGCCGGCTCGCCGGGTCGGCTCGCTTGCGGGCCCGCCACGCGACCGCGACCGTGCACTGGCCCGGTCGCGACCGCCATCGCGGCCTGCCCGATCACGCCGCAGCCCGCGCCGCCACCGAAGCCGACCTGGGAGAAGTACGTGATGTCGCCGAGTCCGACCGCGCGCGCGACTTCCACCTCGCGGTTCGGCTCCATCGTGTAGCTGGCGAGCCCGTCGACTTCCTCCGGCGCGATGCCGGCGTCGTCGAGCGCGAGCGCGATCGCCTGACATGCGAGCGAGAGCTCGGTGTCCGGGAGCCCCTTCCCGAACGCCGTCTGCCCGATCCCGACGACCGCGGTCTTGTCGTTGATCAGGTCAGGCACGCGCGGTCCTGGGGCGTTCCGCCTCGGCAGGATTTCTATGGCTCCCTCGCTGCGGACGAGGGGCCTGCGGCGCGAGTTCTGCGCTGCGTCCGCACTACCACCATGGCTCCCTCGCTGCGGACGAGGGGCCTGCGGCGAGAAGTTCTGCGCTGCGTCCGCACTACCAGCCCTTCCAGTCCGGCTGGCGGCGTTCGCGGAAGGCGGTCATGCCTTCGGCGGAGTCCTGGGTCATGGTGTTGAGCTCCACGAGCATCGCCTCTTCCTCGAGGTGGTCGCGTCGCGAGAGCTCGGACGCGTCGTGGAGCATCTTCTTGGACCAGCCGATCGTCTTCGTCGGACCGCTCGCGAGCCGCTCGGCCCACTCCTTCGCGGTCGCCTGCAGATCGGCGGCGGGCACGACCTTGTTCACGATGCCGAGCTTCTCCGCGTCCGACGGCAGAGAGATCGTCACCGAAGAAGATGAGCTCCTTGGCCTTGTGCAACCCCACGAGCCGGGGCAACAGGTACGCGACACCGCCGTCCGGGATGAGGCCGCGGCGCACGAAGATCTGGATGATCTTGGCGTTGTCGGCCGCGATGACGAGGTCGGCCGCGAGCGTCAACATCGCGCCGCCGCCCGCCGCGGTGCCGTTGAGCGCGACGATCACCGGCTTCTCGCAGTCCTGGATCCGCTGCATCAGCGTCTCGAAACCGCGGCGCATCATGTTGATCCCGGCGCCGACGACGCGTTCGGGTGCACCCTCGGGCCGTTCCTGCATGGGCTGCGGCACCGAGAGGTCCGCGCCGGTGCAGAAGTGCCGCTCGCCGGCGGCGGTGAGCACGATGGCGCGCACCGCGAGGTCGGCATGGGCGTCCTGGAAGTGCTGGATCAGGCGATCACGCACGTAGAAGGGAATCGCGTTCCCCTTGTCGGCGCGGTTGATCGTCAACCACAACACGCCGTTCTCGAGACGCGCTTGCAGCTCTTCCTCGACGTCAAATCCGGGTTCGTCAGGGCTCACTTCTTGACCACCAGGGCATCCAGGGCGACCGCGCCACGCGGCCGCACGACGAGCGGGTTGATGTCGAGCTCGCGCACGTCGTCCGCGAGGTCCATCGCGAGGCGCTGGACCTTCATGATCGTGTCGACGAACGCGTCGACGTCGGCCGGCTTCTGGCCCCGCACGCCTTGGAGCAGCTGGTAGGCCTTGAGCTCGAGGAGCGCGCGGCGTGCTTCGGCCTCGTCGAAGGGCGGCACGCGGAACGTGACGTCCCCGAACACCTCGACGAAGATGCCGCCGAGGCCGACGGTGACGACCGGGCCGAAGAGCTCGTCCTGGGCCACGCCGATGAGCGTCTCGACGCCGCCGGTGACCATCTCCGAGACGAGCACGCCTTCGATCCGGGCGTGGCGATCGGCCTTCTTGGCTTTGGCGAGCAGCTCGTCGTACGCCGCGCGCACGTCCTTGGCCGATGCGACACCGACGTTCACGAGCCCGGCATCGCTCTTGTGCAACAGGTCGGGCGAGGAGATCTTCATCACGACGGGGAAGCCGATCGCGTTGGCCGCGCGTGCCGCCGCGGCGGCCGAGTTGACCAACTCGTCCTTCGACGACTTGATGCCGTACGCCTTGAGCAGCTGCTTGCTCTGCCACTCCGACAACGCCTCGCCCGGCGCGAGATCGGCGAGCAGCGAGCGCGCCTTCTTCGCGGCCGGTGACGGTGCGGTCGGCGCGGTGTCGAACGGGGAGCGGTAGCGCGCCGCGAACGTCCAGTAGTCCTGGTACGCGACCAGCGCGTCGACGCAATTGTCGAACGTGCGGAACACCGGCAGGCCGCCGTCGAGGAGGCGCTTGTAGTACGTGTCGTCGGTTCCCGCCGGCGCGCCCCAGACCACGAAGATCGGCTTGGCGCTCGCCTTCGCGACATCGATGATGTCGCGCGTGAACGGTTCCGAGAATGTCACGACCGCGCCCGTGATCGGGATGACGACGATGTCGACGTTGTCGTCAGCGAGGATCGACGTCGAGGATCTTGCGGCCGCGGGCATCCGCGACGGGCGGACCGCCGCAGTCGACCGGATTCGAGACGCGCAGGTAGCCCGGGATCAAGCCGTCGTGCAGGGCCTGCTGTGTCTTCTTCGTGAGATCGGGAATATGCAATCCCGCCGCCGCGACCATGTCCGCCATGTGCGCACCGGTCCCGCCGGAGATCGCGTAGACGCAGACGCCCGGTTGCTTCTGCTTCTTCGCCCACGAGGGCAGCGGGTCGGGGCGGGTGCGCGCGAGCGCGGCCGAGACCTCGAGGAGGTCATCGAGGCCGTCGACGCGCGTCACGCCGAACTGCCGGAACACCGCGCTCGTGACCGCGTCGGAGCCGGTGAGGTGGCCCGTGTGCGACGCGGCCATCGACTGGCCGGCCGCGGTGCGGCCCACCTTCACCATCACCATCGGCTTGCGTAGCCGGGCCGCGTGATCGGCCGCGAGCATCAGCGTGCGGCCGTCCTTGAACCCCTCGATGTAGCAGGAAATGACACCGACTTCGGGCTGGTCGGCGAAGTAGCGCGCGAAGTCGGCGAACTCGAGGTCGACCTCGTTGCCCGTCGGGGCCCAGTGCGTGAGCCGGATGCCGATCTCCTGGCCCTGGAAGACGGGCCGGCCCTGGTGGCCCGACTGCGTGATCAGGGCGATCGAGGGGCCTTCGAGGTCCGCGCGGAATTCCTCGAACGCGTTGAGGTTCGTGTTCGGCCCGAGCAGGTGCACGTCGCCGGAGCGCACGAGCCCGTCCAGCCGTCGTTCGAGCTTTGTGCCCTCGGCGCCCGTCTCCGAGAAACCGGCCGCGAAGATCACCGCGAACTTCGCCTTGCGCTGCAACACCTCTTCGAACGTATCGACCGCGCGCCCGGTCAGGATGATCGCGAGGTCGAGGTCGCCGGGCACCTCCTCCAACGACGCGTAGCACTTGTGCCCGAGCACGGTCTCGTAGGTGGGGTGCACGGGATAGAAGGCGGCGCCGTGCTGCGCGGCCCACGCGGAGAACTTGCGGGTCATCACCGAGTTGGGTTTCGCCGACTGCTCCGACGCGCCGATCACCGCGATCGTCTTCGGGTTGAGGAACGTGTGCAGGTCGACGTCGCGAAGCCGCAGCGGACGACCGGAGACGTCGACTGCGGACCGGCTCGCGGGGACGGCCGGGCGATCGGTGGGCATGCGGCGGCTCCGGGGAAGAGGAGGGCGGAAGTGGCGCGGCGACCCTACCGAGGTCGGCGGAATTCGTCAGCGAAGGCGCATCAGTATGACGTGAGTGTCAGATACCCGGCCACTTGGAAGAACGCCCCGACTATCGTCCGGCCGACCGCACGAGGAGGGCGTTTCCCCTGCAAACGATCGCAATCGTCGGCATGTCGCTCGCGGGTCTGCGCGCCGCCGAGACGTTGCGTCGCGAGGGTTTCGACGGCCGCATCGTTGCGATCGGAGCGGAGCGGCACCTCCCGTACGACCGGCCGCCGCTGTCGAAGGACCTGCTCGCGGGGACCTCCGAACCGGACGACGTCGTGCTGCGCAAACAGGGTGTCGACGACCTCGACGCTCGATTGGCGACTCGGTCGGCGGGCGACCGCGCTCGACCTCGCGGCGCGCACGCTGAACCTGGACGACGGTGACGTGGTCGCGTTCGACGGCCTGATCATCGCGACCGGCTCGGTGGCGCGCCGCCTGCCGGTGCATCCCGACCTCGACGGCGTCTTTACGTTGCGGTCGTTGGACGACGCGATGGCGCTGCGGGCCCGGCTCGAGCAGGGGCCGAAGGTCGTCGTGGTCGGCGCCGGGTTCATCGGCGCGGAGGTCGCGGCGACCTGCCGCGGGCGTGGCCTCGACGTCACGATCCTCGAGAGCCTGCCGCACCCGATGGTGCGCGGCCTCGGGCCCGCGCTCGGCGACGTCATCGCAGCCGTGCACCGCGACCACGGCGTCGACCTGCGCACCAACACCCACGTCAAAGGCATCGACGGCGACGGGCGAGTCGAGCGCATCCGCCTCGGTGACGGTTCCACGCTCGACGCGGACCTCGTGGTCGTCGGCATCGGTGTGACGCCCGACACCCGCTGGTTGCACGGGAGCGGCTTGACCCTGGACGACGGCGTCGTGTGCGATGAGACAGTGCTCGCGGCGCCGGGAGTGGTGGCCGCCGGTGACGTCGCGCGCTGGCCCAACCCGCTCTTCGACGGACAGGTCATGCGGCTCGAGCACTGGACCAACGCGATCGAGCAAGGTGTGCACGCGGCGCAGCGCGTGCTGGCCGGGGACACGGGTACCCCGTTCGCGCCGGTGCCGTTCGTGTGGTCCGACCAGTACGACCGCAAGATCCAGACCGTCGGGACGGTCGCCGGCGACGCTCACGTGCACGTCGCGCACGGAACCCTCGACGACCGGCAGTTCGTCGCGCTGTTCGGCCGCGACGACCGGATCATCGGCGCGCTCGGGTTCAACCGGCCGCGCCAGGTCATGCAGTACCGCAAGCTGATCGCCGAGCGCGGCTCCTGGGACGACGCGCTCGCGCACTCGCGCGCGTGACCACGCAAGCGAACCCGCCGTCGCTCCTCACGCGCCGCTTCGTCCTCGTCGTCACCTGCGGTCTCTCGTACTTCCTCGCGCTGGCGATGCTGACGCCGGTCATTCCGCACTACGTCGAGGACGAGCTCGACATGGGATCGATCGCCGTCGGTGTCGCGGTCGGCGCGTTCGCGTTCGGCGCGATCGCGCTGCGCCCGTTCGCGGGTCGGCTGGGCGATCAGGTGGGCCGGCGCGTGCTCATCGTCGGGGGTGCGTCCGTCGTCGCGGCGTCGACCGCGTGCTACGGCCTCGTGCCCGCGCTCTGGTGGCTCGTCGCGGCGCGCGTGCTCACGGGCGTCGGCGAGGCTGCCTTCTTCGTCGGCGCGGCCACGATGATCACCGACCTGTCTCCGGCCGACCGGCGCGGCGAAGCCGTGAGCTACTGGTCGGTGGCGGTGTACGGCGGTCTTGCCTTCGGGCCCGCGCTCGGTGAGCTCGTGCGCGGCGACGACCGCTACACGTTGGCGTGGCTCGTGTCCGCCGCCCTCGCGCTCACCGCGGCGCTGCTGGGGCTCGCGACGCGTGAAGTGGAACGTGAATCGCACGAGCGGACGCAGCTCATCAACCGGGCCGCGTTGCTCCCGGGCACGGTGCTGTTCCTGGGGCTGATCCCGCTGGCCGGCTTCAGCGCGTTCATGCCTCTGTACGCCGAGGACCACCTCGGGATCGCTTCCGGCCCGATCTTCCTCCTCTATGGCGTGCTGATCCTCGCGGTCCGAATCTTCGGCGCCCGCATCCCGGACCGCATCGGTGGCCGTCGAGCGGGAACGATCGCGTTGGTGTTCGCCGCGATCGGTATCGGCCTCGTCGCCGCCTGGCCGACTGTCGCGGGGCTCGTAATCGGAACGATCGTCCTCGCGATCGGAATGTCGTTCATGTATCCGGCCCTCCTGCTGCTCGCGCTGCAGCGCGGGACCGACAAGGACCGCGCCTCGGTTGTCGCGACGATCTCGTCGTTCTTCGATCTCAGTCAGGGTGTCGGCGCGTTCATCTGTGGTGCAGTCGTCGCGCTCACGGGCAACCGCGGCGCGTTCGCGACCGGCGCGATCACCGCGGTGCTCGGGCTCGTGCTGCTGCGGACCGGCGTGGGCGCGGTCCGGCGCCGGCCCGCGAGTCCGCCCGCCGCGCTCGCCGCCGATGTCCCGGCGCACGCGCCGACGACTGGCGCCGTCCCGTCGGCCACGAGCACGCCGACCGAAGTCTGACGCCGTGCCGTCGTTGCTCGTCACCAATGACTTCCCGCCCAAGCACGGTGGGATCCAGTCGTACCTCTACGAGCTGTGGCGCCGCCTGCCCCCGGCCGAGACCACGGTGCTCACGACGGCGTTTCCGGGCGCGCCGGCATGGGACCGCGAACAAGCGTTCCGCGTGGAGCGCACGAAGCAGCGGGTCCTGCTGCCGTCGCGCGCGCTTGCGCGAGCGGATCGACGCGCTCGCGCGCGAGATCGCGGCGGACGTGATCTTTCTCGACCCGATGCTCCCGGTCGGCGCGATCGGGCCCAAGCTCGACGGCCGCGCCGTACGTCGTGGTCGCGCACGGCGCGGAGATCACCGGGTACGGCCGCCTGCCGGTTTCGCACCGCGCGGCCCGGCGCGTCTTGCGCAGCGGGGCCGGGATCGTCGCCGCGGGCAGGTACCCCGCGCGCGAGGCGGTGCGAGCAGCCGGGCACCCGCTGCCCGGGGTGGTGATACCGCCCGGTGTCGATGTCGAGCCGCTTCACCGCCGCCGACACCGACACGCGGAAGCAGACGCGCGTCGCAATGGGGCTTGGATCCCGACCTCCCTCTCGTGCTCGGCCTGTCGCGGCTCGTGCCCCGCAAAGGGTTCGACGTCGTAATCGACGCGTGCGCCACCCTCAACGGCGTGCAGGTCGCGATCGGCGGTGCCGGTCGCGATCGGAAGCGGCTCGAGCGGCGGGCGCGTGGCGCGGCCCACTTCCTCGGCCGCGTCCCCGATGCCGAACTGCCCGCGCTGTACGGCGCGGCCGACGTGTTCGCGATGTGCTGCCGGGAACGGTGGGGCGGACTCGAAGCGGAAGGATTCGGCATCGTGTTCCTCGAAGCGGCCGCGTGCGGGGTTCCGGCCGTCGCCGGGCGCAGCGGCGGATCCCACGAGGCCGTGGCCAACGGCGAGACGGGTTTCGTCGTCGCGCCGCGCGACGTCGACGCTGTCCGCCGCGCGATCGCGACACTCCTCGGCGACGACGACCTGCGGCGCACGATGGGTGATGCCGCGCGCCGGCGCGCCGTCGACCAGTTCGCATACGACCGGCTCGTCGATGCGCTCGCGCCGGTCGCCGCGGGAGACTTCGGCGCGCTCGACTGCCTCGGGTGGAAGTGCAACATCGACGATCGGGACGGACTGTGAGCGGCGAACGGATCGTGCAGCTGTCGTGGGCGAGCGTCGCGCTGTTCGCCGTCGTGGGAGTGTTCGATATCTTCATCGACGCGTTCGATCCCGTCGCGCTCGGGGTCTGCGTTGCGTTGTTCCTGTGCTCGCTGCCGGTCTGGATCTACGCGCTGGGCCTCGCGATCGTGCGGTCGAGCCGCGGGGACGACATCGCGGTCGCGAGCCTCTTCTTCCTGCAGGGATCCGCGCCGGCCGTTGTCCAGAAGCGATTGCTCGGCGCGTTCGCAGCAAGCATCGTCGTGGCGATCGCGACGGCCTGGTTCAACCCGTTCGCCGTGCTCGTCCCCATGCTGTCGCTCGGCCTCGTCGGCCTGTGGGGCGCCCGGCACGGCGAGTTCCCGCCCCGCCGCGTCGGGAGATGAGGGATACTGCTGGCCATGGCCGACACCGCGAGTGAGCGCATCCGCGTCGACGCCCCGGCCGCCCGCTGTCTCGACGTCGCCCTCGACTTCGAGTCCTATCCGGAGTGGGCCCGTGACGTGCGCGAAGCGAACGTGCTCGAGACCGATGCCGAAGGGCGTGGTTCGAAGGTGGAGTTCCGCGCCGCCGCGCTCGGCAAGAGCATCCGCTACGTCCTCGAGTACGACTACAGCGAGCTGCCGGACGCGTTCTCGTGGAAGTTCCTCGAAGGCGACATGCTGCGGCGCCTCGACGGCCGCTACCGCTTCGAGGCGGAGGGGCCCGACAGCACGCGCGTCCACTACGAGCTGACCGTCGAGCTCGCGGTCCCTTTGCCCGGTCTCCTGAAGCGGCGAGCGGCGGGCTTGATCATGGGCAGTGCGCTGAAGGAGCTGAAGAAGCAGGTCGAGTCGGTCAAGTGACCGGCCGCGCGCCCTAGGAGGCCTGCTGGGCGCGCGGGTAGCCTTCCGGCCCCATGCGAATCCTGCTGTTCACCGGCAAGGGTGGCGTCGGCAAGACGACCGTCGCCGCGGCAACCGCCGCTCGCATCGCGGCGTCGGGTCAGCGCACCGTCGTGCTCTCGACCGACCCCGCCCACTCGCTCGCCGACGCCTTCGACTTCCCCCTGGGCGACGATCCCACGCCGATCGCGCCGCAGCTGTGGGGGCAGCAGCTGAACGCGCGTGTTCGCTTCGAGCAGGCCTG
The DNA here is from genome assembly GCA_963740835.1 of uncultured Actinomycetes bacterium. Taxonomy (GTDB): domain Bacteria; phylum Actinomycetota; class Acidimicrobiia; order IMCC26256; family PALSA-610; genus CAVUFH01. Next base: position 552,363 of record CAVUFH010000002.1, read on the forward strand.
GGACGACGTGCGCGAGTACATGGTCGGCGTACTCGACTGGGCCGGCGCCGACGCCGTCGAAGCCGAGGAACTCGCGGTCGTGCCCGGCCTCGACGAGGTGTTCGCGCTCGCCGACATCAAGGCCTTCGCGACATCGGGTGACTACGACGTGGTCGTCGTCGACTGCGCCCCGACGGCGGAGACGATCCGCCTCCTGTCTCTCCCCGACATCCTGAGCTGGTACATGGACCGCGTGTTCGAGACGCAGCGCCGGGTCACCAAGCTCGCGCGTCCGGTGCTCGACCGGCTCACGTCATTGCCGATCGCGGGTGATCGCGTGTTCGCGGCGATCAAGCAGTTCTACGACCGCCTCGACGGTGTCCGCGATCTTCTCATCGACGGCGGCGTCACGAGCGCGCGACTCGTCGTCAACCCCGAACGCATGGTCGTCGCCGAAGCGCGGCGGACGTTCACCTATCTGTCGCTCTTCGGCTATCACGTCGACGCGGTGATCGCGAACCGCATGCTGCCGGAAGCGATCTCGGATCCGTGGTTCGCGCGCTGGAAGGCGACGCAGTCCGCGCACCTCGACCTCATCGAGGACGCGTTCCGGCCGCTGCCGGTGCTCGCGGCCGAGCTCGCCGGGCACGAGCTCGCGGGCCTCGACGAGCTCGCGGCCTTCGGTGCGACGTTGTACGGCGATCGCGATCCCGCGAACCGCCTGGCCGCGATCGAACCGTTGCGCGTCGATGCCGTCGGCAAGACGATGGTGCTCTCGGTGCACCTCCCGTTCACCGAGCGCAACGACGTGAGCCTGGGCCGGAGCCAGGAGGAGCTGTTCCTCACGGTCGGGCCGCACCGCCGCGCGTTCCTGTTGCCCGACAGCCTGCTGCGCCGCGAAGTCACCGGCGCCCGGCTCGCCGGCGATCGCCTCGAGGTCGAGTTCGTATGAGCGAACCGGACACCGAAGGCACACCCGCGTCGGACGCGCTCGGACACTTCTGGCGCGCCGCCCACGAACTGCTCGCGGCCGCCCGCACCGTTATCGATGCGGCCGACTCGCTCGTCGAGGAGCAGCTGCAGGCCGAGCCCACCGAACCGGCACCGCGCGTCCGCCGCATCGATGTCGAGTAGCGCTTCGCGCGCGACCGTCGGACTCGACATCGGCGGCACCAAGGTGCTCGGCGTCGTGCTCGACCAAGTCGGCGCGATCGTGCGGGAGCTGCGCAAGCCCTCGCCGGTCTCGGAGCTGGCCGCGCTGGTGAAGGTCTGCGCCGCGATCATCGACGAGCTCGAAGTTCCCGGTGCTGCGGTGGGGGTCGGCGCCGCGGGGCTCGTTGACTTCGAAGGCCGGCTGACGTACGCACCGAACATTCCCGGCGTACGCGAAGCACCGCTGCGCGCCGACCTCGCGCGCGCGACCGGCCGCGCCGTCGTCGTCGACAACGACGCGAACGTCGCCGCGCTCGCGGAGCACACCCAGGGCGCGGCCGCGGGCGCACGCGTCGCCCTCATGGTCACCCTCGGAACGGGCATCGGGGGCGGCCTGATCGTGGACGGCCGGATCTACCGCGGCGCCAACGGCTTCGCCGCCGAGTTCGGGCACGTCACGGTCGAGCGGGGCGGACCGATCTGCGCCTGCGGGGAGCTGGGCCACTGGGAGGCGATCGCGAGCGGCAACGCACTCGGCCGGATGGCACGCGATCTCGTCGCATCCGGCCGCGGTGCCAATATCCTCGCGGCCGCGGGCGGCGACCTCACCGCGGTGAGCGGCGAGGAAGTTGCGACCGCGGCGGCCGAGGGCGATCTCGACGCGCGGACGCTGCTTGCGCACTACGCCGACAACATCGCGTTGGGGCTCGCGAACCTCGCCAACATCCTCGACCCCGAGCGCATCGTGATCTCTGGTGGCGTGGTCGAGATGGGCCCGCTCCTGTTCGACCCACTGCGTGCCGCGTTCCGCGCCCGGCTCGAGGGCGAGGAGTATCGCCCCGAGATCCCGATCCTGCCCGCGGTGTTCGGTGAGCGGGCCGGCGCGGTCGGCGCCGCGCTGCTCGCGGCACCGCGGAATCGGCATGAAGGCTCCTACCGCATGAAGATCGGCTACGCGCTTCCGACGTTCGTCGACGATCCCGAGCTGCCGATCGCGGTGGCACAGCGGGCGGAGGCGGCCGGCCTCGACGGCGTGTTCGTCTACGACCACATGTGGCGCGACGTCCCGCCCCCGCGGCGCGGCGCGCTCGAATGCTTCGCGCTGCTCGGCGCGGTCGCGGCCGAAACGCAGAAGCTACAACTCGGCCCGCTCGTCGCCCGCGCCACCCTTCGGCCGCCCGCGTCGCTCACCGCCACGCTCGACACCGTGCACCGCGTGAGCCGCGGCCGGTTGATCGCGGGCCTCGGCGCAGGTGACCAACAGATCCGCGCCGAGAACGAGGCGTTCGGGCTCGGGCACGGGTCGATGGCCGAGCGCGTCGCCGCGCTCGTCGCCGCGGTCCACGCCGCGCGCGGCCGCGGGTATCCGGTCTGGGTCGGCGGCAACCTGCACCGCGTCGGTGAGGCGATCGCGCTCGCCGACGGGTGGAACACATGGGGCGGCACGGTCGAGAGCTTCGCCGTCAACGCCTCCAAGGTCCACGAGGTGGCGCCTGGGCGTGACGCGCACGTGGGGCGGGCTCGTCCTGCTCGGTCGCGACGACGACCACGCGGCGGAGAAGGCCGCGACGCGCCGGGTCGGGCCCGAAGTCGTGTACGGCGGACCGGTGCGGGTGGCCAAGCGCTTGCAGGCGTTGGAGCGCGCCGGTGCCGAGTGGGTCGTCCTCGCGCCGGTCGACGCGTCGGATCCCGAGAACGTCGACCTGCTCGCGGAGCTCGTCCTGCCGCGCCTGGCCCAACCGCAGACCCGCCGGCCGGATCCGCGGCGGAACCGCGCCTGACGCGGGGTGGGAACGACAGCGCGGAATTACGAGCCGAGCAGGAGCGTCGCGGCGCAGGCGAGGCTGTCGCCCATCGAACGGTCGCGCGGCAAACCCGTGCTCCAGAACGTGAGCTCCGCGAACCATACCGCGCCGAGCACTTGCATGATGTCGTCCAGATCGGGGAGCTGCTCGCCGTCGACCGCGTCGCCGATGATCGCGCGCAGGGTCGCGTTGATGTCCTGCTTCACCGCTGCGCCCGCATCGTCCGGTGACGACATCGCGATGAGCATCGCCTGGATCACGCGTGGCTGACGCTCGAGCGCACGCGACGCGCGTCGCAACACGTCGGACACCCGCTCGGCCGCGGTCGCGCCGCGCGGTGGCCGCGGCGTCGAGGCGTTCGCGCAACGTGCCCGCCTGCTGCGCGAGCGCGGCGAGCAGGAGTTGGTCCTTGGACGCGTAGTGGCGGTAGAGCGTGCCCAGCGCGACCTCGGCCCGGGCCGCGACGTCGCGCATCTGCACCGCTTCGTATCCGCCCTCCGCCGCGAGCGCGGTCGCGGCGTCGAGGAGGCGGCGCTTCCGGGCTGCGGTTTCGGCGGCGCGCGTCCCGCGTCCCGCACGAGTGGGTGCGCTCGTCACGGGGCGGACCGTAGCGCACACCTAGAACGTGTTGCAGTTCCTGTGCGACGGTCGCCTACTCGAGCGTTGCGTAGTTCGTGGCGCGGTCCCCGGCGCGCTTCCCGAGCGTCTCGGTCACGCACGCGCGCAGGTCCGCGAGGAATTCGTCCATCACCGGTGCGTTGCCCGCGCTGACCGTCGCGTGCAGCGAGTCGGGCGGCGTCTGCCGGTCGAGGAACCAGCCGCGTGCGTGCAACGCGTCGCCGAGCTCGAACGCGTCGAGCCGGCGTTGCCACGCCGGTGCGATCGCGATGGTTACGATCTGGGCCTGCGGTTCGCCGAGCACCGTGAGCCCGTCGAGCGCCCGCACGCCGGCGACCATGCGGCGCGCGGCGTCGACGGCGGTCTGTGTCAATCGCCGATAGCCGTCAGTGCCGAGGTGATGCATGACGGCCCACGCCGTCGCCATCGGGAGGCCGGGCCGGGTGCCCTGCATGCCGGGCGACGCATAGAACCCGCCGAGCCAGTCGTCGAAGACGAACGTCTGGTGCTTGCGCAGTTCCTTCGTGCGGTGCACGAGCACCGACGCGCCCTTCGGCGCGTACCCGAGCTTGTGGATGTCGGCCGAAATCGTGGTGACGCCGTCGACGCGGAAATCCCACGGCGGGAGGTTCTCGCCGTTCATCTCCATGAACGGGAGCACGAAGCCGCCCATGCACGCGTCGACGTGCATCGACGCGCCTACGGCGGCAGCGAGCTGCGCCAGCTCCGGGACGGGATCGATCACGCCCTGCGGGTACTGCGGTGCGGAACCGACGACGAGCACGGTGCTGTCGCCCACGTGAGCAGCCATCGCCTCCACGTCGGCGCGCCAATCGCGGTCGACGTCAACCTTGTGCACGCGCACCCCGAAGTAGTGCGCGGCCTTGTGGAACGCCGCGTGCGCGCTCGAGGCGATGACCATCTCCGGAGCCTCGACGCCGCGTTCGAGGCGGCCACGCTCGCGCGCGGCCTTCACCGCCATGAGGATGCTCTCGGTGCCACCCGACGTCATGAACCCGGCCGCACCCGGCGGCGCGTGGAACATGTCGGCGACCGCGCCGACGACCTCGGACTGGATCTCGGCGAGGCTCGGGAACGCGTGAGTGTTCAGCGCATTCTCGTGGAGGAACAGTTCGGCTGCCGCGTGCGCGACCTCCTGCACCTCGGGCCCGCCGTCGTAGACCATCCCGAACGTGCGGCCGTCCTGCCACCGTGCGTCGCGTGCGCGCTTCTCCGTCAGTGCGGCGAGGACCGCCGCGGTCGACATGCCGTGCTCCGGGAGCGCCATTGCAGGGATGGTACGAGGCGGGCGCCCGTCGGGCTGCGGGCCGCGGTGCTCTGGAGGAGGAGTGCTACGGCTGGAGGCCGGAGTCGGGCACGCTGCCCGAGTCGTCGGCGTGCCCGCCGCCGGTGACGTCCACCGTCGAGGCCATGCACGGCGCGGTGGCCGGTACCTGCGTGGTGCCCGACGCGCCTTGGGTGATCGCCTGGCACGAGCCGTTCGGCAACGAGGTGACCAACACGATCGTGTCCGCGTCGATCACCTGCACCGAGACCTCGCCGGGCGCGGCGGCGTGGTTCCCCGCGACCCAGACGATGCCGGGCTCGGCTTTCTGCAACGACGCGGGCGTGACGCTCGCGAACGATCCCTCGTCGGAGTACACGGCCTGCGCGGCTTCCTGCGCGCTGAGGAGCTGGTTCTGCGCGCCGATCTGCTCGGCGTTGTGGACCGCCTGCACGGGTGCGTCGAGCGCGTCGTGGACGTCGTCCTTCGTCTGCATCCAGACGAACACGATCGCCGCGAACAGCAGCACGATGCCGCCGCCAATGAGCGCCATCTTCCGATCGAACTTCGGCAGCGTGAACTTCTGCTTGGTGATCGGGACCTCGGCCGGAATCAAAGGCAGGAGGTCCTCGACGTCGCGTGGTGCCGCAGTCGCCGCCGGTGCGCTCGGCGAGGCGACGGGGAGGAAATCGTCGAGCGGCGCGGGCGCGGGCGCGTCGACGGGGTTCGGACGGGCGGGGCTGGGGCGAGGCGGCGCGTCGCTGCGCGGGCTGAGCGTGGGGAGCGGCGGCGGCGGCCCGCCGCCGCGCAGGGGCGCGGGTGCGACGGCGGCCACGACCGGCGTCTGGGCGCGAATCATCGTCCCGCACCGCCTGCACGTGTCCCAGGTTTGGGGCACGAGGTACGAGCAGCCCGGGCACCGGATCATCACGGGATAATCGGCGTTCTCGGGGGACAACTTCAGCCTTCCGGCGTCTTGTTTTGGTGCTGGTCGTTTGGTGCTGGTCGTTTGGTGCTGGTCGTTTGGTGCTGGTCGTTTGGTGCTGAGGCTTCGGTGCCGGTCAGAGGCCGGCGGCCGGCCGCCCGAAACTCGGATCTCCGAAGTATTGCTGGGCCAGCTCCGGACGGGGTTGCACGAACAGCCCGTCGGCCTCGGCAGTCAGTACATCATCCGCCCAGAGCTCGGCTCGACTCATGATGCGGCGCCCCTCGGTGCGGTCCACCCAGGCCCGGAACCGCACCTCGCGGAACAGCGGCGTGGGGCGCCGGTAGTGGATCGTGAGCCGCGCGGTCATGCCCGGCTGGCCCGCGTTGATATTGGCGATCCCGAGCATCTCGTCGAAGGCGCAGGCGATCCACCCGCCGTGGACACACCCGGGCGGACCCTCGTACGCGGCACCGAACATGCCCCGGCCCTCGACGGCGCCGTCCACCGCCTCCCAGTCGATGCGGGGCGACAGCGGGCTCGCCTCGCCGACGATCGGGGAACGGGGAAGGTAGTCGCCGTGATCGCGTGGTTGGTAGCCAGGCCCCTCGGCCCGGCCGCCGCCCAGCCGGACCGTGAGCTGGTCGACGTCCCGCGCGATGTCGAGCAAGGTCTCGCCGTCGACGGCTTCGATCGTCATCGTGGCGTCGATGAGCGCGCGCAACGAGGTCGCGAGCGCGGCCCGTTCGGGCTGCGCGAAGGCCGGCGAGTCCGGCAGGCCGGGTGCGGCTTCCGACATCAGCGGCCCTTGTACTGCGGTGCGCGCTTCTCCGCGAACGCTCGCGGTCCTTCCTGCGCGTCCTCGGAGGCGAAGACCTCCCACCCGATCGTGTCCTGGTGTTGCATCGCGTCGAAGTCGCTCATGTGCTCGGTCTCGCGCCACGCGCGCAGGATCGCCTGGGTCGACAGCGGCGCGTTCGCCGCGACCTGCGCGGCGACCGCCTTGGCGACCTCGAGCGCGGTGCCCTCCGGCACGACGCGGCCGATGAGGCCGATCTCCTTTGCTTCGAGCGCGGGGATGGGCCGGCACGCGAGCAGGATGTCCATTGCCTGCGTGTACGGGATCTGCCGCGGCAACCGGCACGCCGAACCGCCGAGCGGGAACAGGCCGCGCTTGGCCTCCCACACGCCGAACGTGGCCCCTTCACCTGCGATGCGGATGTCGGTGCCCTGCAGGATCTCGGTACCACCCGCGACCGCGTAGCCCTCGACCGCGGCGATGAGCGGCTTCGACAGCCGGTAGTCGCGCAGCAGCGCCTTCCAGTGCGGGTTGTTGCCGCGGGCCATGACCGCTTGCACCTTCGGATCGGTCGACTGCTGACCCATCGCGACGAGGTCTGCGCCGGACGAGAAGTGACCACCCGCGCCGGTGAGGATCGCGCAGCGGATGTCGGGGTTGTCGTCGATGTACTCGTAGCCGAGCACAAGGCCGGCGAGCATGTCGCCCGACAGCGCGTTGCGCTTCTCGGGCCGGTTCATCGTCAAGATCACGACGTGGTCGTCGCGCTCGACGGTGCAGTGCTGCGTGGTGAGGTCTTCGAGGAGCGTCGTCACGGGGGCGAACAGTAGATGAGACGGGATGGGCCGCCTGGCACGAAACGAGAACGTGTTCTACTCTGCGCGCCCCGCCGCCTTCCCGGAGGACTATGCCGATGGCCGGCTTCTGGAGCTACGCGCAAGAAGACCCCGACTACATCGCGATCGTCGACCCCGACGGCACCGAGAACCGGGCCGGCGACGTGCTCGCGCGCGCCAACCAGCTCGTGCACGCGCTGCGTTCGCTCGGGATGGAGAAGGGCGACACCGTCGCCGCGATCCTGCCGAACGGCCGGCATCCGATGCACGTGTACCTCGCTGCGTTGCAGGCGGGTTGGTATTACGTCCCGATCAACTACCGGCTGTCGCCGCCCGAGGTCGCGTACATCCTCGAGGACTCGGAAGCCAAGGTGTTCATCAGCCACGAGCGGTTCGCCGCCCTCGCGAGCGCGGCGGCCGAGGAAGCCGGGATCCCGCCGGCGAACCGGCTGGCGCACGGAGCGGGAGTGGCTGGAGCGGAGCGGAAGCCCGGAGCGACCAGTGAAGACGGCAGTGTCCCCGGGTTCCGTTCGTTCGACGAGGTCGTCGACCCCCAACCGACGACCATGCCGGAGGACCGGTCGGCGGGTGCCGCGATGCACTACACGTCGGGCACCACCGGCAAGCCGAAGGGCGTGAAGCGCGCGCTGTCGGGCATCGATCCGGATACGAGCGCGGAGCTGTTCACGTTCCTGCTCGGCATCTTCGGCATCACCCACGGCGGCGACAACGTGCACCTGTGCACGTCGCCGAACTACCACACCGCGGTCACGACGTTCGCGGGCAACTCGTTGCACTCGAAGCACACCGTCGTGTTCATGGACCGCTGGGATCCGGAAGAAGCGCTGCGGCTGATCGAGCGCTACGGCGCGACCCACACGCACATGGTCCCGACGCAGTTCATCCGCATGTTGCAGCTGCCCGCGGAGACGCGTGCGAAGTACGACGTGTCGTCGATGAAGTGGGCGATCCACGCGGCGGCACCGTGCCCGGTGGAGACGAAGCGGCAGATGCTCGAGTGGTGGGGCCCGGTGATCTGGGAGTACTACGCGGCGACCGAGGGCGGCGGCACGATCGCGCCGCCCGACGAGTGGGTGAAGTACCCGGGTACGGTCGGGCGCGCGTGGCCGACGAGCGAGCTGAAGATCACCGACGACGACGGCAACGTCATGGAGACGGGCACGCCCGGCACCGTGTGGATGCGCATGGGCACGGCCGCGTTCGAGTACAAGGGCGACAAGGAGAAGACGAGCAAGTCGCACGACGCCGAGGGCTACTTCACGGTCGGCGACATCGGCTTCTTGAACGAAGACGGCTACCTGTTCCTCTGCGACCGCAAGAGCGACATGATCATCGCCGGCGGCGTGAACATCTATCCGGCCGAGATCGAAGGCGTCATCCACGAACACCCCGGCGTGGCCGACGTCGCGGTGTTCGGCGTCCCCGACGACGACATGGGCGAGCAGATCAAGGCCGTCGTCGAGCCGATGCCCGGCGTGGCCGCGGACGAAGCGCTGCGCGCGTCGATCCTCGAGCACATCCAGGGCAAGCTCGGCAAGTACAAGTGGCCACGCTCGATCGACTTCGTCGACGAACTGCCACGCGAGCCCACGGGCAAGCTGTTGAAGCGCACGCTGCGCGATCCCTACTGGGAAGGTCGCGAGCGGGCGATCTGACCCTTCGGGACCTCAACGAGGCTGACATTGTTCAACGAGGACGGTTCATGACTGAAACGCTGACCGCCCACCACGTGCTCGAGTACCCGGGCGGTTACACGCGCTCGGTCGGGCCCGTGATCGGGCGCTTCTTCACCGGGCTCCGAGACGGACGCATCGAAGGCGTGCGCCTCGCCGACGGCCGCGTGCTCGTGCCGCCGGCCGAGTACGACCCGACCACGAGCGAGGCGATCGCACCGGACGGCGACCACTGGGTCACGCTCGGGCCCGCGGGCCGGGTGCAGTCGTACACCTGGGTCGCCGCGCCGCGTCCGGGCAAACACCCGCTGACGAAGCCGTTCGCGTTCGCACTCATCCGGCCCGACGGCGCCGACACCTCGCTGCTGCACGCGGTCGATTGTGGGAGCGCCGACGCGATCGCAGTCGGCGCGCGCGTCGCGCCGCGCTGGAAGGCCGAACGCACCGGCCACATCACCGACATCGAGGCGTGGGTGCTGCTCGCCGACGGCGAAGAACCGCAGCCCGCGCCGTTGCGCGTGCCCGAGGCGGACGAACAGCCGGTCACCGGCATCGTGTCGCCCGGCCAACTCGAGTACGAGCTCAACGCCGGCATCGCAGTCACGGAGTACCTGCACGGCCTGGGCGAAGGGAAGATCGTCGGTGGGCGCGCCCCGTCGAGCGAAGACGTCTACGCCGCGTCGCGTGGCACCGATCCGAAGACCGGTGAGGCGACGTCGATCACGGTCGACGTGCAGGACACCGGCGTGATCACGACGTTCTGCGTCGTGAACGTGCCCGGCCTCTCCGAGCTCGCGCCCGAGATCCCGTACGTGTCGGCGCAGATCCTCCTCGACGGCGCCAACAACATGCTGTTCGGGCTCATCCGTGGCGTCGAGGTCGATGACGTGCACATGGGGATGCGAGTGAAGGTGAAGTGGGCCGACGAGCTCAAGCCCGACCACCGCTCCATCGAGTGGTTCGAACCCACCGGCGAACCCGACGCCGACTACGAGTCGTACAAGGACTACCTGTGAGAGACGAGGCCCGGTGAGAGAAGTAGGCATTGTCTCGTTCGTGTGCTCCGCGGTCGCCAAGGACGGGGAGCACAACGAGGTCGAGATGCTGGTGCCGACCGTGCGCGACGCAGTCGCGCAGTCGGGCATTCCCCGCAAGGAGATCGGGTTCACCTGCTCCGGCAGCCTCGATTACCTGCAGGGCGGACCGTTCGCATTCGTGAGCGGGCTCGACGCGGTGGGCGCGTGGCCTCCGATCCGTGAGAGCCACGTCGAGATGGACGCGGCCTGGGCACTCTACGAAGCGTGGGTCGCGATCCAGACCGGCGAGGTCGACAGCGCGTTGGTGTACGGCTTCGGCAAGTCGTCGATGAGCGACCTGCACGAGATCATGACGCTGCAGACCGACCCGTACTACGTCGCCCCGCTGTGGCCGTCGATGGTCGACATGGCGGCGCTGCAGGCGCGCGCGTACCTCGAGGAGTCGGACCACGACGAGCGCGACCTCGCCGAGGTCGCGGCCCGGGCCCAGCGAAACGCGCAGCAGAACCCGAACGCGGTGCGCAAGGCCGATCTCAGTGCCGATGCAGTGCTGGCGACGCCGGTGACGCATGACCCGCTGCGCGACGCCGACATCGCCCCGATCACCGACGGCACGGTCGCCGTTGTGATTGCCGCCGGCGACGTCGCGCGTTCGGTGTGCGAACGGCCCGCGTGGATCAAGGGCATCGAGCACCGGATCGAAGCGCACGGGCTCGGCGTGCGAGACCTCACCGAATCGGTGTCGACTCGGAAAGCGGCACGCGCCGCGGGCGCGAACGGTTCCTTCGATGTCGCCGAACTGCACGCGCAGTTCAGCCACGAGGAACTGATGCTGGCCGAAGCGCTCGGGTTGAACGGGAACACGAGCATCAACCCGTCCGGTGGGCCGCTGGCGGCCAACCCGGTGATGAGCGCGGGCCTGATCCGCATCGGCGAGGTCGCCCGCCGCATCACTTCGGGCGAGGCCTGGCGGTGCGTCGCCCACGCGACGAGCGGCCCCTGCCTGCAACAGAACCTGGTCGTCGTCCTCGAAGGCGAGTCGTAGCCGTGCGGACGCAGTGGAGCCCTGCCCGCCGGAGGCCGCTCGGCGCGCAACGAAGGGAGTCATCGACGGTGCGGACGCAGTGGAGCCCTGCCCGCCGGAGGCCGCTCGGCGCGCAACGAAGGGAGTCATCGACGGTGCGGACGCAGTGGAGCCCTGCCCGCCGGAGGCCGCTCGGCGCGCAACGAAGGGAGTCATCGACGGTGCGGACGCAGTGGAGCCCTGCCCGCCGGAGGCCGCTCGGCGCGCAACGAAGGGAGTCATCGACGGTGCGGACGCAGTGGAGCCCTGCCCGCCGGAGGCCGCTCGGCGCGCAACGAAGGGAGCCATCATAATGGCAGGGAAGCGAGTTGCCGTTGTCGGCGTCGGGCAGACCGTGCACCGCACCGCGCGCAAGGACGTGTCGCTCGCCGGTCTCGTGCGTGAGGCCGCGGTCGAAGCGCTCGAGGACGCGGGCATGACCTGGTCCGACATCGACGCGGTCGTGATCGGCAAGGCCCCCGACATGTTCGAGGGTATCGCCATGCCGGAGCTCTACCTTGCCGATGCGCTCGGCGCGGTCGGCAAGCCGATGATGCGCGTGCACACTGCGGGTTCGGTCGGTGGGTCGACCGCGATCGTCGCGGCCAAGCTCGTCGCCGCGGGCATCCACGAGCGTGTGCTCACCGTCGGCTTCGAGAAGCAGTCCGAGTCGAACGCGACGTGGGGCCTGTCGGTCGCGATGCCGTTCCAGGCGCCGCTCGTTGCCGGCGCCGGTGGCTACTTCGCACCGCTGATCCGCGCGTACATGTACCGGTCGGGTGCCCCTCGCAACATCGGCCACCTCGTCGCGGTGAAGGACCGGCGCGCCGCGCTGCGCAACCCGAAGGCGCATCTCCACATCCCCGACATCGACCTGCAGATGGTCGAGGAGTCGTTCCTGTTGTGGGACCCGTTGCGCTACCTCGACGTGTGCCCGTCCTCGGACGGCGCGATGGCCCTGGTGCTCGGCAGCGAGAAGGTGGCCGAATCCGTGCCGAATCCCGTCGCGTGGATCCACGGGATGGCGATGCGCAGCGAGCCGACGATGTTCGCCCGCCGCGACCAGGTGAACCCGCAAGCGGGCCGCGACTGCGCCAAGGATCTGTACGCGCAAGCGGGCATCACCAACCCCCGCAAGGACTTCGATTGCGCCGAGATCTACGTGCCGTTCTCGTGGTACGAGCCGATGTGGCTCGAGAACCTCGGGTTCTGCGCGGAGGGCGAAGGGTGGAAGCTGACCGAAGCCGGTGCGACCGCGCCCGACGGCGACATCCCGTGGAACCCGTCCGGCGGCGTGCTGTCGTCGAACCCGATCGGCGCCTCGGGCATGGTGCGCTTCGGTGAGGCCGCGCAGCAGGTGCGCGGGCGAGCCGGCGACTACCAGGTCGAGTTGAAGACGGGGAAGGCGATGGGCCAGGCGTACGGCGGCGGCTCGCAGTTCTTCTCCATGTGGGTCGTCGGGAGCGACAAGCCCGCATAGTGCGGACGCAGCGCAGCGCCGCATGCCGAAGGCCGCTCGGCGCGGAGCGGAGGGAGCCATAGAAGTGTCGAACATCGAGCGCGTGCGCGAGATCCTCGCCCTCGCCGACCAGATGAAGGTCGACGAGATCATCGAGTACTTCGCCGACGACGCGGTGATGGAACTGCCGTTCGCGCCCGGGCGCATGCCGAAGCGCTACGAGGGCAAGGAGGCGATCGGCGAGTTCCAGGACTTCGCCGCGCGACTCGTTCTCGAGCTTCTCGATGACGATCGACGCGATCCACGAGACGGCGGACCCGCACGTCGTCATCGCCGAGCACCGCAGCGACGGCATCGTCGCCGCCAACGGCCGGCGCTACGAGAACCGCTACGTCACGATCTTCGCCTTCGACGACAACGGCCGGATCGTGTCGTGGCGGGAGTACTACGACGCGGGCGTCGTCGTGCGGGCCTTCCGGCCCTGAGTCGTCACGCACGTCAGCCGTCGAGCGGATCACGGTCGACGACCGCGGTGCCGTCGAGCACGACGGTGTCGTCCTGGTTCGTGATCGTCGTGCGCAGCGTCGTGATCGGCTTGTCGGTGCGGTGCTCGAGGACCTCGACCTCGGCGGTGATCGTGTCGCCGGGTCCGACGGGCGCGAGGAACTGCCAGTGCGTCTCGAGGAAGACCGAGCCGGGCCCGGGCAGGTCTTCGGCGACGAGTGCGTTGAGCAGCCCCGAGGTCACACCACCCTGCACGACGATCCGGCCGAAGCGGGACGCGCGAGCCACCGCCTCGTCGTAGTGCACCGGGTTGCGATCGCCCGTGAGCTCGATGAAGAGCTCGATGTCGCGGGACGTGACGGTCCGGGAGCGGCGCGCGGTGTCACCGATGTTCGGCACGACGTCGCCTCCTCAGCTCGATGTGACCGGCAGCCTGGTGCGGCACCGCGCCGCGTCGATCGGTTGACCCGCGCCGGCGAACGCGAGCGCCGCCTCACCGAGCCTTCCCGCCCGAATTGCGGGGAATGCGAATCCGAATTCGGGGTACGAACCTGGGCATGCCGAGATCGATATGGAACGGATCCTTGAGCTTCGGGCTCGTCAACGTCCCCGTGCAGCTGTTCGGCGCGGTGGAGGCGAAGGACATCTCCTTCCACGAATTCCAAGCCGGGACCGGCGCCCGGATCCGCCACAAGCGCGTCTCCGAGAAGTCCGGGCGCGAGATCGACTACTCCGACATCGAGAAGGGCTACGAGACGAGCAAAGGCAAGTTCGTGATGCTCACGCGCGAAGAGCTCGAGTCCGTCGAGCCGGGTCGGTCCCGGACGATCGACATCGAGGACTTCGTCGAGCTCGCAGAGATCGATCCGATCTACTTCGACAAGCCCTACTACGTCGCGCCGCAGAAGGGCGCCGAGAAGCCGTACGCGCTCCTCCGCGCCGCGCTCGAGGACACGGAGCGCGTCGCGATCGCGCGCTTCGTCATGCGCACCAAGCAGTACCTCGCGGCGGTGCGAGTCTCGGGCGACGTGCTCGTGCTCGAGACGATGTACTTCCCGAACGAGATCCGCGACACCAAGGGCTTGTCGATCCCGACGCGCACGAAGGTCCCTGACAGGGAGCTCCGTATCGCCGAGCAGCTGATCGACAGCATGACCGTCGCGTGGAAGCCCGAGCGGTACGAGGACACGTACCGCGCCCGCGTCCTCGACCTCATCCGGCGGAAGGGCAAGGGTCAGGAGATCGCGGTCGAGGCGCCCCAGAAGGAGGAGACGAACGTCGTCGACCTCGTGGAGGCGCTGCAGCGCAGTCTCGATGCGCGCGGGAAGGGCGGCCGCCGGGCGCGGAAGGCGACGAAGCGACCTGCGAAGAAGTCGACCGGCCGGACGACGAAGACGGCGACCACCCGGTCCCGCCGCCGGGCGAGCTGATTGCCCGAGGAATAGAACCTGTTCTAAAATCAATGGGATGACCCGCCGCTTCCCGTTCCCGATCCCGTTCGGCTGGTTCCAGGTCGCGTTCCCCGAGGACCTCGCGCCCGGCGACGTCACCGCGCTCCGCTACTGGTCGCGCGATCTGGTCCTGTGGCGCGACGAAGCCGGCGCGTTCCACCTCCAGGACGCGTACTGCCCGCATCTCGGCGCGCACATCGGTGTCGGCGGCACCGTGCACGGCAACGAAGTCGCGTGCCCGTTCCACGGCTGGCGGTACGACGCCACCGGCGCGTGCACGAACATCCCGTACAGCCAGCGCGGCAACAAGAAGGCGAAGCTGCGCACGTACCCCACCGTCGTGCGCAACGGATTCGTGCTCGCGTGGTACCACCCGCACGATGAACCGCCGCAGTGGGAGATCCCGGTCATCGAAGAGATCGGCGATCCGGGCTGGACCGACTTCTTCTCGTCGTCGTACGTGATTCACACCGTGCCGCAAGAGATGTCGGAGAACGGTGCCGACCCTGCGCACTTCCAGTTCGTGCACGGCACCGACGACGTCGCCGAGTTGGAGTCCTACGACACCGACGGACCGTGCTCCGTGATGCTGTCGAAGCAGTCGTTCGTGACGCCGCGCGGCGTCACCGAGGGCCGCATCGACGTCTACAACTACGGCCCCGGCTTCTCCAAGGTCTGGTTCAGTGGCATCGTCGACGCGATCAACATCGCGACCACCACGCCGATCGACGACGAGAAGACGCAGGTGCGGTTCAACTTCGTCGTGCGGAAGTTCGACGACGCCAAGCTGACCTCCACGGTCGCCAATGCGTTCGTCAAGGAGATCAACAAGCAGGTCCAAGAGGACCGGCCGATCTGGGAGCACAAGGCGTTCATCCCGAGTCCCGCGCTCGCCGACAACGACGGCCCCATCCTCAAGTTCCGCAAGTGGTACAGCCAGTTCTACGCCGAGCCCTACGAGCTCCCGGCGTGAAAGGCTCTGACCTGCACGGTCGCGTGCGACCGCCGGCGCTAGGCGCGTCCGTGGTCACGATTTGGTCACAGACTTGAGGCGCTGTAGCGGGCCGTGGCTCTCGCGCCGCCACTGGACGCCTGCCGAATCGATGAAGTCGATGTACACCTGTGGCTCTCCGACGAAGTCCGAGACAGCGCCCGTTTGCTCTTGCTCAACGGTCGAGTCGGCAGGGATGACGTCGAACCAAAAGCGATTCGCGTCGTCCTCGAATCGTTCGACGTCCCTGGTGCCAGCCCGGATGCCCGCGTACACACGCAGCCACGCCGACAGTCGAGTGCAACCGGTCGCGGTCGTCGCGAACGACTCGACACCGAGCACCCCACCAGTGCTGTCGATCGCAGCCGCGACATGCACATCGGCATGGGTATCGACTCCACCCGTGATCGGGCGCGCGCTCTCTACGATGGTCATCGTCATCCCTTCTGCTTCAACCGTTCAAGGGGTGGCACGCACGTCCCGGGAAGGAGACCGTGTCGAGCCGCTGCGTCAACAGCGAACTCGTCACCCTCCGGAACGGGACGTGCCCGTCTCGGTCGATTCGCAGCCCGGCCGACAAGCACCCAACGAACATCAGTGCATCCAACGAGTCAGACCGAACCACGAACCACGCCGAACGTAGCGGCCACCAACAACACCACGGTGGACCCACGAACTAGCGCCCACCCATCCTCACTGGGCATTATGCGTGCACGTCGGGTTCACCTCGGTGGCTGCGGGAGAGGCGAATGGCGAACGAGCGTGCGGGGTGTGTAGTTCGTGGCTCTGCGAGCTACGAGAGCGAGCAGGGACCGACATACGCACCGGGCGTCAGCGCGGAGACAGTCGACGCCAAGGCCTTGTTTCTCGGTGTCGTCACCATGGATCCAGGCGCTCGCACGAAGGCCCACTTTCACGACCTTCACGAGTCCGCCTTCTACATGGTGAGCGGCGAGGAGGTCGAGGTCTACACCGGCGATCAGCTCGAGCAGCGCGAGGTCGCGCATCCGGGTGACTACATCTTCATCCCGCCCAAGGTTCCGCACGTCGTCGTGAATCGCGCGGGTACGCCCGCCATCTTTGTTGGTGCGCGGAATGAGCCAACGGCGCAGGAGAGCGTCGTGATGCTCCCGGACCTGAACTCCAACGTTCCCTAACCCGCACAGATCTGCCGGATCTGGGTGGCGTCTCGTGCGGGCGCGACACTCAGGTGTGTATCCCTCACCGCCGCCGCACCGGCTCATGCCGCGGCTCACTGATTCTGCATCTCGACAGGACGCCTGCCGGATGCACCCGAGCTGTGCGTCTACTGGCCCGTGCGGTCAAGAGCGAGGCGGCGCAGCGCGCGTTCGACCTCAGGTACATGTGGTCGGATTCGGTCGAAGTCCTGACCTGAAAGCGAAAGAAGCCGCGTGGGTGAACGCGCGACGACCGTGGCCGTCCGCTGACCTGTCAGAAGGAGTCCGATCTCGCCGAACGCGTCGCCTGGGCCCAGAGCATTGATCGCGTCGCCAGCGTCGTTCAGGACATCGGCGCTTCCCGCTTCAATGAGGTAGATCGCAGTTCCGTAGTCGTCGCCCCTGATGATTGTGGTACCCGCCTCGATCTCGACCTCTCGCATCACGCCCGCGAACTCGTCGAGTTCCTCAGCAGGGAGATTGGCGAAGGCCGGAAATGTCGCGATCCGGTTCGTATCCATGACCATACAATCTGCCGTTCCGTAGTCGGCGTCGAGGGGACATTTCTCGACGGTCGCGTGTCGGAGTCGTCTCACGCCACCGCGAAGCTGAGGCGTTGTATCCGTCACCGCCGCCGCACGGCTCATGCCGCGGCTCACTGATTCTGCATATCGACAGGACGCCGGCCGGATGCACCGCGGCAGAGGACGGCGACGAATGCCCTGGGCTCGAGTTACGCCACGAAGCCGACCCGACAACGTGTGTCGAAGAGTGGGGTCGATGCGACGACTATTGCGGCGTGCACGGCGAATGACTCATCAGGCCGGCCGCACGCGCGACCGTGGCATCGCCAAGTCATTCGGCATTGATGCTGCCTTCTTTCGTGCAGGGTTATGACTTCATCGCCTCGGCGCAGCAACGCGCGTCGCATCGGGTGGTTCCTTCACGACGCACCGGCCGGTGACGCCTACGCCGGTGACTACCTCCGGCCTGGTCCCTGGCTCGGATGGCCCGACGCTAAGCCAATCGTCAGCCTGGTCTCTGATGTTCTGTCGCACTCGAAGTACCTCGCGAAGCCGCCGCCATACATGTGGCGGTCACTGGTCGACCCACTCGTCGCCGGCATGAAGGAATTCATTGAACGACTAGAGACCGTCCGATCGAAGTGGCACTCCGAGTTCGCGCCCCGCAATCGGGACGCCGATCGTCTCCGGCCGAGGATCCGCGACGCTGAGCAACCGTGAGAGCGCGGCATAGCGCAGGCGCTCAGGCGGTAGCCCAATGGTCACGCCGTGGTCACGAAACGCGATGAAACCAAGCGAATCGTGCAACACGGATCGTCACCCGCCCGGCTCGTTGTCGCAGGTCAGACGGGATGACGTAACAGTGCTCAGCAGGCGCCATCACTGGCTTTGTGGTACAGCCAGTTCTACGCCGAGCCCTACGAGCTCCCGGTCTGACTGCACCTTCGCAGCGTCGAAGGGCTCCGTGGTCACGGATGGTCACGGACTTGTCACGAGCGCGCGATGGGGGTCGTCGCGTCGGCCTGCATCCCGGCGCGACGTGGCCGTACAGGTCGAACGTGATGCCGACGTGCGCGTGACGAGGATCGCAGAACCCGCTGCGCGTGCACGCTTCGCCGAGTCGGAGCGCACTCGCATGAACGCTCCGGAGCTGGCAGTCTGAACGGATGGACGAACTGGTGGTGCCGGACGAGTTGTGCCGTAACCGCGTCCATGATCCCGAGGCGGTTGTCAACGCTGCGGTTTGGCTGATCGGCCACATGTGCGATCACATCGGGGCTCGTGACCTCGGCGGACTCGACGTGCTCGACGTCGGCTGCGGGGTGCGATTCACGCAGGCGTTCCTGAATCGCGGCGTGCCCATCAAGCACTACGTCGGTGTTGACGTCTCCCGGCCGGTGATCGATTTTCTGCGGTCGAACGTCGCAGATCCGCGCTTCGAGTTCTTTCATCTCGATGCTCGCAACGAGCTCTACAACCCAGCCGGGCAGGCGCTGTCGGAAATGACGGTTCCCGAGATCGAGGGACGGCAGTTCGATCTCATCTGCCTGTTCTCGGTGTTCACGCACCTGGCTCCGACGGACTACGTGGCGATGCTCAACCTCTTGCGGCGCTTCGTCCGACCCGACGGGCGACTCTTCTACACGCTCTTCGTCAACGAACAGACTGATGGCGGCCACGGCCACGTCGACAAATGGAGCCGGGCGATCGCTCTGTCGAACGACCCGAGCATGACGGAAGCGGTCGCTTCCGACGCGAACATCAGGAACGCCGTCGCGGCACAAATCGCGACGGGCAGTGAGCCTCCCGAATTCCGGGATGCGGTTCCGAGCAAACCTTTGTTGGTCGCCTTGTATTCACGTCGCCACGCCATCGAGTTGATCGATGGGACCGGATGGGATCTGCTCGGCGTGTTCCCGCCCGACGTCCATCTTCAGCATCACATCGTGTGTGCGCCAAGCACGCGTCCCTGACACCGCCTTCGACGACGACCGCGACGACGGAACGCGTGCAGGGCGCACGGTGCGAGTCACGACGGCCGCCGGTAAGCTGCTACAGCTGACCCGGGTACTCCTCGGGCTTTCCGGAGGCTCGCGTGACGTCCCTCATCGAGTTCCGACTCGCCCTGGCCCTCGAAGCCGCGCAGCTCGGAACATGGACCTGGGACATGGCGGCGGGCACCACGACGTGGGACGTCCGCCTCGAGGAGCTGCACGGGCTGCCGCCCGGAGGCTTCGGCGGGACCTTCGAGGATTGGCTTGCGTCGCTCCATCCCGAAGACCGAGCCGAGTGTCTCGCCCGAGTCGAACGGGCGCTCGCGAGCCCGGGGCCGTACGTGCTGCTCCACCGAACGACCTGGCGCGACGGCTCGGTCCACTACCTCGAGTGCCGCGGAACCGTCCTGACCGACGAGAACGGCGCGCCCACCGGCACGACCGGCGTGGCCATCGACGTGACCGACCGAGAACGGCACCGGGCGGCCACCTCGGAGGCGCTGGCGCGTGAACGCGATCTCGTGGAGGTCCTCCAACAGGCGCTGCTCCCGACCACCCTCCCCGACGTGCCCGGTGCGACGATCGCGGCGCGTTACATACCGGCACAGAGCGACGCCGGCGTCGGTGGCGACTGGTACGCAGTGCTGCCGCTCTCCGGTGGCCGGCTGGGCCTCGCAATCGGCGATGTCGCCGGCCACGGGGTCGATGCGGTGGCCGACATGGCGGCCGCGCGATTCAGCTTGCGCGCACTCGCGCTCACGGATCCTGTCGCGCCCGAGCGCGTGCTCGAACGACTCAACGACGTCGTGCGCGTGTTCGAGAGCGACACGATGATCACCGCGCTCTTCGGTGTCTTGGACCCGGTCGCGCATACATGGATCTACGCCAGCGCGGGCCATTGCCCGGCACTGGTCCGCAAGCCTGACGGCACGACCGAGTGGCTGGACGCTGATTGCGATCCGCCGCTGGGCGTCGCCACCTCGTTTCGCCGCCGCCGCGCCGACGTCGCACCGGGTTCGACGCTCATCTTCTACACCGATGGACTCGTCGAGCGACGAACCGAATCGATCGACTGCGGCATGGATCGGTTGCGCCGCGCGTGCGAAGCCGGACCCGCCACCCCCGACGCGCTTTGCACGAGCTTGTCCGAAGTCATGCTCGGACCCGGCTCCGTCCGAGACGACGTCGCGATCGTCGTCGTCGCCGTCACGCAACCACCGTGAGTCGGCTCGGCGGATACGGGCTCGAGCACCTCTCGGCCGTCGACGCCGCGGCGGTTGCGGACCTCAACGCGCTGATCCCTCAGCTGAAGCCCTCGTGGGATCAGCTGACGGAAGCTGGACTTGCGGCGCTGATCGCATCGGAGTCGCGGGTCTACATCGCTCGTCACGGCCGCCACATCGTCGGCCTCACGGTGATGGTCCCGCATCGACACCTGCCCGGCCTTCGCTACCACGTGGAGGATGTCGTGATCGCGGAGGAACATCGCGGCCTCGGGCTGGGTCGACGGCTGCTCGAGTTCGCCATGGATGACGTTCCCGGACCTGTGATGTCGTTCGATCTGCGATCTCACTCCAGCCGAACCCGCGCGCATCGGCTGTACTCCTCGCTTGGCTTCCGGACAAGTGAAACGACCGTGTTCCGACTCGACGTCGGTGCCCGAGAAGAGCCGTCAAGTTCCTAGTCCGCAGCTGCGGACAGTCATTTCGGGCGTAGTGGTGCCGGTCGAGCTCGTCAGCGGCGGTCGACGGAGAACTCGAGCACCTGCGTGAGGCGGATGTTGTTGCCGGACGGGTCGCGGAACGACGTGTCGATGCCGTAGGGCTGCGGGGTGGGCGGATCGTTGAAGACGACGCCGCGCGCGGACAGTTCGTCGTAGGCGGCTTGGCAGTCGTCGGTTTCGAGGAACAGCGTGCCGCCCGCGCCCTTGGCGACGAGATCGGCGAGCTGCTCACTCGTGACGGCGTCGAGCATCGGTGGCGTCGGGACCGGCATGAGCACGAGCCCGATGTCGTCCTGGCCCGCGGGCCCCACGACGAGCCAGCGGAAGTTCCACTCGGCCATCGTCACGTCCGCGCGCACTTCCCATCCGAGCGTGCGGGTGTAGAACGCGAGCGCCTCGTCTTGGTCGTGCACCCAGAACTGCGCGTTGGCGATCTTGATCATCGGTTCCTCCTCGTGTCGATGCCGGCAACGCTACGGACGCGCCGTAGATCCGGCTTCTCGAAACGTGCGGTTCTGTGGCCGCCCGTAGGCGCGGGCGACGCAGTCGGGGATGCGGATGTGACGCGACGCGGGTGGGAACGTCGCGCGGTAGGCGAGCGGTGCGACGCCGTAGACGCGCCGGAAGCTCGTGATGAACGACCCGACGCTCGTGAGCCCGACGGCGAAGCAGATGTCGGTGACGCTGCGATCGGTGTTGCGCAGCAGCGCCGCGGCCCGCTCGAGCCGGCGAGTCAGCAGGTACTGGTGCGGCGCCTCACCGAACGTGCGCCGGAACTCCCGGCTGAAGTGCGCGGGTGAGAGCGCCGCGGCCTCCGCCAAGTCCGCCACCGTGAGCGGCTCGAAATAGCGCGGCGTCGGCGAGGTCCTTGGCCCGCAGGAGGTGACGAGCAGGCGGCACCACGGGTTGAGTATCGCGGATCGCGGCGTAGTGTTCGGCTCGCGATGGCGACGCACAGCACGACCGCTTCCGTAGGGTCTCCCGCACCGAGGTTCAGCCTGCCCGACGCACAGGGCGAGCCGCACGTGCTCGACGACTACCTCGCGCGCGGCCCGGTGGTGCTCGTCTTCCTGCGCGGCTTCGCCTGACCGTTCTGCCGCCGGCACCTCGCGCAGTTGCGTGACGACCACGACCGGTTCACCGCCGCCGGTGCGTCGATCGTTGCGATCGCGCCGGAAGACGAAGCGGCAGTGGCTCGCTACCTCGGACGGAATCCGGTGCCGTACGCGATCCTCTCCGACGCCGACCACACAGTCTTCGACGCCTACGACGTCGCGAGTCGCGCGCTGAGTCTGGGGCAACGGCCCGCGCTCTTCGTCATCGACCGCGACGGCGTCGTCCGGTTCGACTCGGTCGGCACTCAGCAGTGGCAGATCCCGACCGACGAGCAGGTTCTCGGCGTGCTCGCGTCGTTGCCGTCTCCCGACGCCTGACCCGAGACGCGGTTCGACCCCACCCTGGGCGGTAGGGCGGGGTCGAACCTTTCACAGGGCATTGAGCCGAGCGCGCCCCCCATCGGCAATCAGCGCTCGTTCAACAGCCCAGCCAGATACCGACGGTAACAACGAAACCCAGGAACTGGCACGGCGCGAACGGACCCCCAAACTCTCCGGAACTCAGCCGTCGCCGGAGCCGCGACGCGGGCCGCTGATCTACGCTTCGCGGCCATGACCAGGACCGTTGTACTGGTCCACGGCTCGTGGCACGGCGCTTGGTGCTGGGACGCGGTGGTGTGCCACCTCGAAGCGGCCGGGATCCGGGCGGTCGCGGTCGACCTGCTGTCGGTGTCGGATCGGGCGGCGGGTCTCGCCGACGACGCGGATCGGGTCCGCGCCGAGTTGGACGAGATCGATGAGCCGGTCCTGCTCGTCGGCACCTCCTATGGCGGCGCGGTGATCACGGACGCCGGCATCCATCCGAGTGTGGAGCACCTCGTGTTCCTCAGTGCGTTTCCACTCGAGGAAGGCGAGAGCGTCAGCGTGAACTCGGTGCCCGGCGGCGAGGCGATGACGCTCGCCGCGGCAGTCGTCTCCGATGGCGAGGTCGGTTGGGTGGATCCCACGCGGGCAGTCGATCTCTTCTACCACGACTGCCCGGACGACGTCGCGGTCGCCGCCACCGCGCGACTGCGATCGCAGTCGCTCCTATCACGGCTCGGCACACCGCGCGCGATCTCGTGGCGGGAGAAGCCGAGCACCTTCATCCTCTGCACGGAAGACCACTGCTTGGTGCCTTCGTTCCAACGCAATCTCGCGGCGCGCATCGGCCCGACCATCGAGATGGCGACCAGTCATTCACCCTTCCTGAGTCGGCCCGAAGCGCTCGCCGTCGTGCTCGCGGACCTCGCCTCGACGTAGGCGTCAGTCGCGGATGAGCGCGGCGACCTCAGACAGGGACGCGACCCGATCGCAGTCGGCTGCGAGGTGCAGCTCGAAGGGATCGACGAGGAAGGGCCGCAGGCCCGCGTTGCGGGCACCGACCACGTCGAACGCGGGTGTGTCGCCGACATACCAAGCATCGGCCGCGGCGACGCCCATAGCGTCCAACGCGATCTCGAAGATCCGCGGATCCGGCTTGGCGACGCCGACCGCGGTCGAGTCGACGATGCACTCGACCTCGACGCCGGGCCCCGCGCCCACCTGCGCGACTTCGTACTCGCGGAGCTGCTGCTCGACCGTGCCGTCCGAGTTCGAGACGATCCCGATGCGCACGCCGGTCGAGTCGATCGCGCGCAGGCCTTCCTGCGAACCGGGCGCGATGCGCGACCAGAGCGCCGCGACCGCGTGCTCGCTCGCGAGGTGCTCGAGCGCTCTCGCCCGCAGTTCGTCGGGGACGTCACACGCGGTGAGGAACCCGTCGAGATAGCAGTCCCAGTACCGCGGCCACTCGGTGTCGACGGTCACGGTGTCGAGCTGCGCGGCACCCACGTAGTGCGCGCGGTCGAGGAGATCTGCCGCCGGCGCGAAGTCGGCGCGGCCCAGCGCGCCGAGCAGCCGCTCGTGCGACGGCAGGAAGAGGACGCCTCCGACATCGAGCAGGACGGCTTTGGGCTCGGGCACCCGAGCACGTTAGCCAGCAGACATCGGTGTCCGTCAGGAGACTGCGAAGGGGGCGTAGCTGCCGGCGAACGCCGATCCTCCGAAGAACCAACTCTCGATAGCGAAGCGTGCCTTCGACATGCTTGTGTGCGCGCCGGTCTGGTGAAGGCACAATTCGTCGAAGAAGACCGCGTCGCCCGGCCGGAAGATGGGTCGAACGATCGCAGTGTCGCCGGCAGCTTCCTCAGCGGCTCGTTGAGAGACTTGATGTTCGATCGATATGTCGTGGTCGTCAGTTCCGGTGGGTACCAACGCTTCGAGGCGACGCGGCACGATGTCGAGGCTCGGCGCGTCGACGCCGCAGTGCGAGAGCGCGACCCAAAGGTTCAACGACCGTACGTCACCCATGAACGAGCCGTCTTGGTGCCACGCTCCCTTGACGGACGGCTCGACTTTGCGAAGCGTCGTCTTCTGCGCCGAGATCACAGGCATCTCGCCGAGGTATCCAGCGACAAGCTCGGGAACGCGTCCGGCGGCGAACAACTCCATGAGATCGAACGCGAGGGTCGGTGAGTCGATCGCGAGGAGGGCACCCCCCTTCTCGATCCACGAACGCGCCGGCGTGCGGTACGGACCCGCGAACTGGAATGGCTCGTAGTAGCCCGGCGTCGTCTCTCGTCCCGTGGCGTCGACCGCGCGTTCCTTGAACGCGTGGTCGATCTTGTTCGCGAAGCGCGTCGCCTCGTCAGTGTCGACAAGCCCGCGCACGAGCATGCAGCCGTAGCGCAGGATCGCGGCGCGCAACACGGAAGGCGAAAGGTCGGAGGGCTGGAACTCCGGAAGTTGCGGCCCTTCGGGAACACGATCGAAGTTCGGCGTGGGGTAGCTGGCTTGGCTTTCAACCTTGTCGGTCAAGCGGACGCCTGCCAGATGGCGAAGCCGCAGGAGCCGGCGTTCGGCGTCAGGATCGCGATGCGCGCGCGTGCGCTCGGTGAGCTGCGCGATCTCGGCGAGCAGCTCGCTCGTGCTCCCCGAGAACTCGTGCGCGGTCGCCGATCGTGCGGCGTCGCCGTTCGCCATCCGTGTCCCATTCGCCGGCCGCGGTCGTTGTCGGGCCAAGACGATAGACGGTATTGCGATCGCCGTCGACCGACCCACAGCTTCCAAATTGCGCGCCGAATGCGGACGTCGTTCAGGATGGCCGGCGAGGCCTGATCGATCTCGAGGTCGCTCGAATGCGCCGCCGAGCGGGGCTCTGTACTCACTAACCTTGCCGGCATGGAGTTCCGCCGGATCAACGCCCTTCCTCCGTATGCGTTTGCGCAGATCGACGCATTGAAGGTGCAGCTCCGGCGAGCTGGTGAGGACGTCATCGACCTCGCGTTCGGCAATCCCGACATTCCGTCGCCGCCGGTCGCCGTGGAGAAGCTCGTCGAGGCGGTGCGCAACCCGCGCAACCATCGGTACTCGACGAGCCGCGGGATCCCGAAGCTGCGCGAGGCGGTTGCCGAGCTGTATCAACGCACGTTCGGTGTCACCCTCGACTTCGAGACCGAGATCTGTTCGACGATCGGTGCGAAGGAAGGCTTCTCCCACCTGATGCTCACGCTCGTCGGACCGGGTGACACCGCGCTCGTCCCGAGTCCGTCGTACCCGATCCACATCTGGGGTCCGATCCTCGCCGGCGCGGGCGTGCACTACGTGCGCATGGGTCCCGGCCAAGACTTCTTCGAGAACCTGCGCGCCGCGTACGAGCAGGCGTGGCCGCGGCCGCGCGTGATCGTCACGTCGTTCCCGCACAACCCGACCACCGCGTGCGTCGACCTCCCGTTCATGGAAGAGCTCGTCGAGTTCGCACGCGACCGCGACATCGTCGTCGTCAACGACTTCGCGTACGCCGATCTCGGTTTCGACGGTTACCAACCGCCGTCGATCCTGCAAGTGCCCGGCGCCAAGGATGTCGCGGTCGAGTTGTACTCGCTGACGAAATCGTTCTCGATGGCGGGCTGGCGGATGGGGTTCCTCGTCGGCAACGCGGAGATCGTCGCCGCGCTCGGCAAGCTGAAGTCGTACCTCGACTACGGCTCGTTCCAGCCCATCCAGATCGCGGCAACGGTGGCGATGAACGAGGCGCCCGACTTCCCGCAGGAGATGAACGAGATCTACCGCGGCCGCCGGGACGCGTTGATCGACGGGCTCGCCCGAATCGGGTGGCACATCGAGCGGCCCAAGGGGACGATGTTCGTCTGGGCACCCATCCCCGAGCCCTACGCCGAGATGACGAGCATCGAGTTCGCGACGATGGTCGTGCAGGAAGCGAAGGTGGCGGTGTCGCCGGGCTCCGGGTTCGGTCCCGGCGGCGAGGGCTTCGTGCGCTTCGCGCTCGTCGAGAACGAGCAGCGCATCCAGCAGGCCATTCGCCACCTGCGCAAAGGCCTCACCAAGCTCGGCTGACGCGGCCGTTCCGGCGCGCCCGGGCAACTCGGGGGCGTCGCTGTCGCAGGCGTCGGCGAAGATGGTCGGCATGTCCGCCGACGCCCACTACCGCCTCGGGCACCGCCGCCTCGGGCGGGGAGTGATCGTCAATGCCGGCGACCCGCTGCCCGAAGGGTGGGACGGCGTCGCGCGCGTGGCGATCGACGATGCGGTGTTGGTCGCGCCGGGCCCGGTCGTGGCGCGGCTGCACGACGCGTGGGCGCGACGCGAGCCGGTGGTCATCGACCTCGGCGTCGATGTCGCGGCTCTGCGCACGCCGGAGACGGATGATCGCCCCCCGTACGAACTCACGCCCGCGTTCGAGTTCGCGCGCGAGCACCTGTACTTCCTCGCCCGGTCGAACAACTACGACGCGCGTACCGGACGGCTGCTGTGGGGGCCGAGCTTGGAGGCGGCCCGGCTCGGCGCGACCGAAGGCGGCCCGCTCGATGTCGTGCTCCCGGACGGGACGCCCGCGTGGCTCGACGGCGGACCGCGGCGGGGGTGCCCCCAGGTGTCGAGGGCGCGATCGTGCACCGGGTGCGGGTGCAGCACGGTGACCTGACGCCCGACGCCGACGTCGAAGTCGTCACCGATCGGGCTGCCGATCTCGCGCCTGATCAGCTCGCGGCGGTCGCGCACACGGGCGGTCCGGCCCGGATCGTCGCGCCCGCTGGTTCCGGCAAGACGCGTGTGCTCACCGAGCGGTTCCGCTTGCTTGTGGCGCAGCGCGGTTGGGGTCCGGCGCCGGTGTGCGCGGTCGCGTACAACGTGCGCGCCAAGTTCGAGATGGAGCAGCGGCTCACCGACGTGGGGCCCGGCGCGCTGCGAAAGATCCGGACGTTGCACGCCCTCGGCTTCGACATCGTGCGCCGCTCGCGCGACATCCAGGACGTGCTCACCGAGTGGGACGTACGCCGGCGCATCGAACCGCTGCTCCCGATTCGTCCGCGCGCGAACACCGACGTGTACGCGCCCTACCTCGAGGCGCTCACGGAGGTGCGTCTCGGACTCGTCCCGCCCGCCGAGGTCGAGACGCGGCGCGACGATGTCGAGGGATTCGCGGTGATGTTCCAGAAGTTCCGCGACCGTATGGCCACCGACCGCGTCGTGGATCACGACGAGCAGATCTACGGTGCGCTCGAGGTGCTGCTGACGAACGTCGCGATCCGGCGCGAGCTCCAGGCAGAGTGCCGGCACCTGCTCGTCGACGAGTTCCAGGACCTCACGCCCGCACAACTGCTGATGCTGCGCTTGGTCGCGGCGCCCGCGTACGACGTGTTCGGCGTCGGTGACGACGACCAAGTGATCTACGGCTACGCGGGCGCGGACCCCGCGTTCCTCGTCGACTACGACCGGTTCTTCCCCGGCGCCGCACACCTCCAGCTCGAGGTCAACTACCGCTGCCCGGCCGATGTGGTCGGCGCGGCGGCGAACCTGCTCAGTTACAACCGCGTCCGCGTCCCGAAGACGATCCGCGCCGCGAAGCCGGCCGGCGCGGCGGCAATGACGACAGGCCGGCACGCACCCGAGCAGTTGCCCGGTGCCGCGCTCGGGCAGGTGCGGGAGTGGCTCGACCGCGGCGCGGACCCCGGTGACATCGCCGTGCTCACGCGCGTCCGTTCGGTGTTGCTCGGCATACAGGTGCTGTGCGCGCAGTCCGGCATCCCCGCCAACGCGCCGATCGGGATCGAGGTGCTCGATCGCACCGGCACGCGCACCGCCCTCGCGTACCTGCGGCTCTCCGTCGGTGCCGCGAGCGATGCGCTCTCGGGCCCCGATCTCGCGATCGCGGCACGCCGGCCCAGCCGTTCGCTGCGGCGCGAATTGCTGCAGCGGGTGGCGAGCCGCAAGCAGTGGCGCAGCAATGCGCTGCGCGGTCTTGCCGCAACCGGGAGCGGTCGGCTCGACGACTTCCTCGACGACCTCGACACCCTCGCCGCGGAACTGCGAGCCGGTGCCGACACGGAGATGTTGCTCAGGTTGGTGCGCGACACCATCGGGCTCGGCGGTGCGCTCGAGACGCTCGACCGCGGCGGGCGCGGGCCCGACGCGAGTCACCGCGACGATCTCAACGCGCTCATCTCGGTGGCCGGGCTCGCGCCCGATCCGGCCGGCTTCGAGCCGTGGTTGCGCAGCGTGCTCGACCGCCCGCGCGTCGACGCCGCCGCGGGTGAGGTCACGCTTTCCACCGTGCACCGTGTCAAAGGCATGGAGTGGCCGAACGTCGTCGTGCTCGGCGTCCACGACGGCCTGATGCCGCACCACCTCGCCGACGACGTCGAGGAGGAGCGCCGGGTGTTCCACGTCGCGTTGACGCGCGGCGACACCGCGGTGCACCTCGTCGCCGAGACGCCGGCCCGCGCGCGGTTCCTCGACGAGATCGAGCGGCCCGCGCCGGCGCCCACGGCTGTCGCGTCCGCTCCGACCCGCGTCCGTCCGGCTGCCACGCGCGGCTTCGTGGCCGAAGTCGGGATGGAACTGACCTACGCCGGCTCCGCCGGCGCGGTCACCGAGCTACGGCCCGAGGCGGCGGTGATCGCGGCCGACGACGGCGCATCATTCGTGATCCCGTACGGCGAGCGCGTCGAGCACGACGGTCGGCGCGCCCCCTCCTCGCGCCCGAAGGCGTGACGCTCGGCGCGGCCGACGACAAACTGCTCGACGCCCTGAAGGGGTGGCGACGCGACCGGGCCCGGGCCGACAGCGTGCCCGCCTACGTCGTGCTGCACGACGCGCACCTCCAGGGCATCGCGGCCCGGAGGCCGCAATCGCTCGCCGAGCTCGCGCGCTGCCCGGGCATCGGGCCGACGAAGCTCGAGCGCTACGGCGACGAGATCGTCGCGGTCGTCGCGGATGTAGCGTCCTGACGGTGGAGCTGTCCGCTGACGTTCGTGCGATCGTCGACTCGGACACGCTCGCGCACGTCGTCACCCTCGACGTCGACGGCGCGCCGCACGTGACCCTCGCGTGGCTCGGTCGCGACGGCGACGAGCTGCTGATCGGTACGCTGTTCGACCAGCGGAAGCTGCAGAACATCCGCCGGGACCCACGCGTCTCGATCTCCGTCGAGGTGGGCCGGCGCAACGAGCAGGGTCTCGACGAGTACGTCGTGCTCGAAGGCGCCGCGCGTGTCATCGCAGGCGGCGCACCCGAGCTGCTCCAACACCTCGCAATCACCTACCTCGGCCCCGACGTGAAGTTCCCGCCCATGGACGACCCACCCGCCGGCTTCACCGTGCGCATGACGGTGGAACGGGTGCGCGGCGTCGGGCCGGATGGGTTCCGCCGCGCGTAGCGCGTGGATCAGCGCGTCAGTCCGCGCAGGCAGAACGCGACTGCGAGGTCGGCGATCCGATCGACCGGTTCGCTCGCTTCCACGAGGTAGTGCCGGGTGAGCTCGGACACGACGCCGTGGATGCCGTGCGCCAGCATCTCCGGGTCCTCGTCGACGATGCGCCCTTCGACGATGCCGTCCTTGAGGTGGCGGATCGTGTCGCCGATCGCGATCTCGCGGTTGCGTTGCAGCACCGGTGCGAACGTCTCGTCGGTCGCCGCGAACGCGATGATCGAGAAGTACTCGCGGTGCGCTTGGAACCACGCGAGCGTGGTGCGGATCCC
The DNA here is from genome assembly GCA_963740835.1 of uncultured Actinomycetes bacterium. Lineage (GTDB taxonomy): Bacteria > Actinomycetota > Acidimicrobiia > IMCC26256 > PALSA-610 > CAVUFH01. The sequence goes on from CAVUFH010000002.1 coordinate 582,514, forward strand.
GAGCTCGATACGGCGGACCGGATCGGGTTCGTCGCCGATCGACTGCTGCTGCTGCTTGCGCAGGCTGTGGTTCGACGACTTCAACAGCTCGGCGAGCAGCTCCTCCTTCGAGGAGAAGTACCAGTAGAAGACGCCTTTGCCGACGCCGAGCGCTTCGACGATGTCCGACACCGACGTGGGGTGATAGCCGCGTTCGGCGAACAGCCGGGCCGCGCAGGTGATCAACTGCTCACGCCGTTCACGACCGCGTTGCGTGAGTTTCCTGCGCATCGCGTCCACGCTAGTCGCCGACTTGACCGCTCGGTCAACAACCCGAGGGCGCGCACCGGCCTCCGAGCGTGGGTCATCCACGCGTCACTCGTTCGTCGATGGCACGTGACACGCGCGAGACCCGGTCGTGACACCGCGGGCGGACACTTGCCCCGTACCCCAGAGGCGCGACAGAGGAGGTCATTGCATGCGCCGTCTGATCACCTCGCTGTTCCATGGTGTCGGCTTCGAGCTGGGATCGGGCCGGGCCGTGGCCAACGTGCGAGGCGATCTCGCGGACCTCGAGCGGGCGCTCGCATCGGTCGATGCGCTCGCGGCCCGGTTGGCTGCCCGTGCTGCGTACGGACGCGCAGCGTGAGCGTGCTCACGCAGTTCGCACGACGGGAGCCACCGGCACCTCGGCGTCAAGCGGTGCTCGGAGGCCGCACGGTTCACCGAGACCAGTACCGGCGTAGCCTTCTCCCGAACGGGGGAAGGGAAACACGTGCTCTATTGGGTGGTCAAGGGAACGCTGACCCCGGTCCTGCGGACGGGGTATCGGATCCACATCGAGGGCAAGGATCACGTCCCCCGTGATGGTGCGGCGATCATCGCTGCCAACCATCGTTCGTTCCTGGATTCGATCTTCCTGCCGCTCGTGATCCCGCGGCGGGTCACGTTCGTCGCCAAGGCCGAGTACTTCGACGACAAGAAGACGGCATGGTTCTTCCGGGGCGTCGGGCAGATCCCCATTCGCCGCGAGGGAGGGAGCGCGAGCGAACGGGCGCTCGATTCGGCGATGGAGGTGCTGCGTGACGGCGGTGTCTTCGGCATCTACCCCGAAGGCACCCGCACGCGCGACGGCTACATGCACCGCGGCCACACCGGCGTGGCCCGGTTGGCAATGCGATCCGGCGCACCGGTGATCCCGGTCGGGCTCATCGGCACCGATGAGGTGCAGCCCACCGACAAGAAGATGCCGCGGTTGTTCAAGCGCGTCGCGATTCGCTTCGGTGAACCGCTCGAGCCCGCCGCGCTACGGCGATCGCCCCAGCGACCGCCTCGCGTTGCGCGAGTACACCGACGAAATCATGTACGAGATCGCGCAGCTCTCCGGGTACGAGTACGTCGACACGTACGCGACGCGCCAGGCCGACGGCATCTCGTCCGAAGTCGCGCACGTCGCGTCGTACGCGGAAGCCGACGCGCTCGCGTCGGCCGCTTCTTAGTCGCGAGCCCAGTCGCGGGAACGGTCCACCGCGCGCCGCCACTCGGCCAATCGCTCGGCGCGCTCCGTCTCGCTCATCTCCGGCTGGAACGATGCTTCGGATCGCCAGGTCGCGTTCACCGTCGCGGGCGCGTCCCAGACGCCTTCGGCAAGGCCGGCGAGGAACGCGGCACCGAGCGCGGTGGTCTCCTGGATCGCGGCGCGCTGCACCGGAACGCCCAACACGTCCGCCTGGAACTGGCACAGGAGGTCCATGACCGACGCGCCGCCGTCGACGCGCATCTCGGGCAATGTCGTGCCGCTCGCGGCGATGATCGCCTCGACCACGTCGGCGGTCTGCAGCGCCATCGCTTCGACGACCGCGCGGGCGATGTGCGCACGCGTCGTGCCGCGCGTGATGCCGACGATCGTGCCCCGAGCGTACGGATCCCACCACGGCGCACCGAGGCCGGTGAACGCAGGCACCACGTACACGCCGCCGGTGTCGGGCACCGAAGCCGCGAGCGGACCGGTCTCCGCCGCGTCGGCGATGAGCTCGAGGCCATCGCGCAGCCACTGCACCGCGGCGCCAGTGACGAAGATCGCGCCTTCCATCGCGTACGACACGACACCGTCGAGCGACCAGGCAACGGTCGTAAGCAACCCGTCGACCGGGCGCGGCAGCGTTGCACCCACGTTCGTGAGGACGAAGGAACCGGTGCCGTACGTGTTCTTCGTGAGGCCGGGGTCGACGCAGGCCTGGCCGAAGAGCGCGGCCTGCTGGTCGCCGGCGATGCCGCTCACCGGCACAGCCAGACCGGCGGCGCAGTCGGGGCGCGTCGTGCCGAGCCGACCGCTCGACGCCATGACCTCGGGGAGACACCCGGCCGGCACGCCGAACAAGTCACACAGCTCGGCCGACCACCCGAGCGCGCCGATGTCGAAGAGCATCGTGCGGCTCGCGTTGGACGGGTCGGTCGCGTGTACGCCGTCGTCGACACCGCCGGTGAGGCGCCACAGTATCCACGCGTCGACGGTGCCGAACGCGAGGTCGGCGTCGTTCACGACGCCGCCCGGGCCGAGCAGCCACTCGAGCTTGGTCGCCGAGAAGTACGGGTCGAGGACCAGTCCGGTCAGCTCGCGGATGCGAGGCTCCTCGCCCGCGGCGCGGAGCGCGTCGCAGCGCGCCGCAGTACGGCGGTCCTGCCACACGATCGCCCGATGGCGCGGGACGCCCGTGCGCCGGTCCCACACCACCACGGTCTCCCGCTGGTTGGTGATCCCGATCGCGGCGACCGTCTCGCCGAGCTCGGCGACCTCACCCGCGACCTCGCCGAGCGTCTCGAGCGTCACCCGCCAGATGTCCTCGGCATCGTGCTCGACCCAACCCGGCTTCGGGAAGTGCTGCGGGAACTCGCGGTACGAACGGGCGCGCGGCACGCCGTGTTCGTCGACGGCGAACGCGCGCACGCCGGTGGTGCCGGCGTCGATCGCGATCACGATGGGCATGTGTCGCCCTCCTTCGGGCGGACCAGCGCGGCCGCGACTTCCGCGCTGTCGAGGCCGGATCCGAGATCGAAGCGCAACGGCTTGCGCTGGAAGCCCGTCACCTGCAGACGGCGCAGGGGAGTCCGGCCCGTGTCCTCGACGACGATCCGCTCGAACCACTCGTCGAAGACCTTGCGCAGGGGCCGGCGGGTGAAGAAGCCGCACGACCACAGCACGAGGCGGCGGTCGGTGAGGACCACGTAGTCCCGGTGACGCGAACCGAGAAGCCAGTTGTAGCGGCCGTCACGCGAGATCCACGCACGCGTCCAGGCCTTGAGCTGTTCGTCGTCGACGAGTTGCGGAGTGATCAGGTCACGCAACCGAACGCCGGCCCGGCTGCGCCCGAAATCCACCATCAGTGGTGTTCCCCCAACATGCTCCGATCCGCGCCGCGAAGCGCGGCAGGATAGGACAGCCATGATGGTGATCGGGGGCACGACGAGCATGACGAGAGTGAGGCTCCGATGAGGATCGGCATGCTGACCGGCGGAGGCGACTGCCCGGGGCTCAACGCCGTCATCCGGGCGGTCGTGCGCAAAGGTGAAGGCCAGTACGGGCACAACATCGTCGGCTACCGCCACGGCTGGCGGGGAGTGATGACCGGGGAGTCGATCGATCTCGGCGTCGGTTCCGTGCGCGGGCTGCTCCCGCGCGGCGGCACGATCCTCGGCACGTCGCGCACGAACCCGTACAAGACCGAGGACGGCGCCGCGAAGGTGAAGACGACGCTGGCGAGCGACCGCGTCTCCGCGCTCATCGCCATCGGCGGCGAGGACACGCTCGGTGTCGCGCACAAGCTCGCAACTGACGGCGTGAACGTCGTCGGTGTGCCCAAGACGATCGACAACGACCTCTCGGCCACCGACTTCACGTTCGGGTTCCACACCGCGGTGCAGATCGCGACCGACGCCATCGACCGCCTGCACACGACCGCCGAGAGCCACGACCGCGTCATGGTCGTCGAGGTGATGGGCCGGCACGCGGGATGGATCGCGACGTACTCCGGACTCGCCGGCGGCGCCGATATCATCCTCGTGCCCGAAGAGCCGTTCGACATCGAAGAGGTGTGCAACCGCATCACCCACCGCCACTCGCGCGGTGCGAGCTTCTCGATCGTCGTCGTCGCCGAAGGCGCGACGCCTGTCGCAGGCACGATGGAGCTCTCCTCGGGCGAGATCGACGAGTTCGGGCACGTACGTCTGGGTGGTGTCGGGAACCAACTGGCCGAGGAGATCGAGCAGCGCACTGGCTTCGAAGCGCGGTTCACCAACCTCGGACACATCCTGCGCGGCGGCAGCCCGACGGCCTACGACCGCGTCATCGCGACGCGCTTCGGCATCGAAGCCATCGACGCGGTGAACGAGGGCGACTTCGACGTGATGGTCGCGCTGCGCGGTACCGACGTGATCCGCGTACCGCTCGAAGCGGGCGTCGAGAAGCTCAAGACCGTGGACCAGAAGCTCTACGACACCGCGGCCGTCTTCTTCGGCTGATGCTCGTCGGCTGACTACGGCGCGAGCGACCCTAGGATCACCATCCATGGGAAGTGCGCTGGACGAGCTCATCGAGTTGCTGCACCTCGAACGGCTCGAGGTCAATCTCTTCCGTGGCTTGAGCCCGGACGAGAACCGGCAGCGCGTGTTCGGCGGCCAGGTCGCGGGGCAGGCGCTTGTGGCCGCGGGCCGCACGGTCGAGCACGGGATGGTGCACTCGCTGCACGCGTACTTCTTGCGGCCCGGCGACCCCCGTGTCCCGATCATCTACGACGTCGACCGCATCCGCGACGGCCGCAGCTTCACGACGCGTCGCGTCGTCGCGATCCAGCACGGCAAGGCGATCTTCAACCTGTCAGCTTCGTTCCACGTGCACGAAGACGGACCCGAGCACCAGTACGCCATGCCCGAAGCGCCCGACCCGGAGTCGCTGCCGACGATCCGCGAGCGGTTGACGCCGCACGCCGATCGCTTCCCGCCCGAGTTCGCGGACTGGATCATGCGCGACCGCCCGATCGACACGCGTTCGGCGGATCTGCCGCGGTGGCTCGATCCGGAACCCGGCGTGCGGGAACCCGAGCAGCTCGTGTGGTTCCGCGCCGACGGCCGGCTGCCGGACGATCAGCTCCTGCACGACTGCGTCGTCGCGTACGCGTCGGACCTCACGCTGCTCGACACCGCGGTGATGGCGCATGCCAACTCGTGGGACGACGACCGGTTCATGATCGCGAGCCTCGACCACGCGATGTGGTTCCACCGGCCGCTGAAGGCCGACGAGTGGCTCCTGTACCACCAACGCAGCCCTTCGGCCCAGGCCGGTCGCGGGCTCGCGGAAGGTTTCATCTACCGGCGCGACGGCGCGCTCGCGGTCACGGTCATGCAAGAGGGGCTGATCCGGCCGGTGAAGCCCGACTGGCAGACGGCGCGCTGAACCAAAACGCTGTGTTTCGGCGACAATCGGCAACCGAAACGGTCGCCGATTGTCGCCAAAACCGTGGGTAGCCTCCGCACCGTGCTCGACGCCGACGTTCCCGGCCGCGCGCTCGCGGTCTACGCGCACCCCGACGACCCGGAGATCTCCGCGGGTGGAACGCTGGCGCGGTGGGCGGACGCCGGCGCGGCAGTGCACGTGCTGGTGACGACGCGCGGCGACAAGGGAACGTCGGATCCTGACGCCGACACTGACGCGCTGGCGCGCCTGCGGGAGGAGGAGACCGCCGCCGCGGCGCGCGTGCTCGGACTCGCGTCGGCCCGCCACCTCGGCTACGAAGACGGAGAGCTGCTCGACGACCGCGCGTTGCGGGCCGACATCGTGCGCGCGGTGCGCACCATCCGCCCCGACATCGTGCTGTGCCCGGATCCGACTTCCGTGTTCTTCGGCGACGGCTACATCAACCACCGGGACCACCGCGTCACCGGGTGGGCGACGATCGACGCAGTGTCGCCCGCGTCGGGCAACCCCCACTACTTCGCCGAGTTGCGGGCGGAAGGGCTCGAGGTGCACCAGCCGCGCGCGATATATCTGTCCGGCACGTTCGAGCCGAACGTGTGGATCGACATCGCAGCCACGTTGGATCGCAAGATCGAAGCCCTGTTCTGCCACGGGAGCCAGCTCGAGGCGACGGGGGAGTGGTTCCGCGAGTTCCTCCGCGAGTCCGCGGAGGCGGCCGGGAGCGCGGCCGGCACTACGTACGCGGAGGGCTTCCGCCGGATCCTGATCGGCTGACCGGATCGGGCCCCGCCCCGATCAGCGGTGCGCCGGGTGGATGCGCGCGCCACTCCGACTGCGCGCGGAGCACGAGCCCGGCCACGATCCCCGCGCCGACCGCCGCGATCCCGGCGCCGACCAGCGCGCCGCCCACGAGGGCCGCGTCGCACGAGTGCGTGTGGACCTGGGTGCCTGGCACCGTGTCGATCAGCTGTTGGGCAACGGTCGGCTTCTCCGTGCAACTGGTGTTCACGATGCCCCAGCCGATCGCGCCGCCGAGGCCGCCGGCGATCAGGATGGCGACGAACGCGAGCACGAGCAGACCGCGACCCGGGTGGTTGGGATGGTCGATCCTCGGAGGCGTCGGCCGAGCGGTGGCACCATCGGGCGCGGGCAGCGTCACGAGCGGATCGTACCGGCGGATCGTCCCGGCACACCGATGCGCGAAACTCAACCGGTGCACCACTGGACGGTTGCCGGAGGGCTGGTCGAGACGCCGGATGGTGTGCTTCTCGTCCGAAACGTCCGCCGAGGCGGCTTCGAGGATTGGAGCACACCGGGCGGGGTGATCGATGACGACGACGCGTCCTTGCTCGCGGGGCTCACGCGCGAGGTCGAAGAGGAAACCGGGCTGCGCGTCGCAGAGTGGAGCGGCCCGTTGTACGAAGTGCAGGCCGTCGCCCCCGACATGGGGTGGCACATGCGCTGCGAGGTGCACCTCGCGGTCGCGTTCGCAGGCGACCTGCGTGTCGACGACCCCGACGGCATCGTTGTGGAGGCCGCGTTCGTCCCCGCCGGCGAGTGCATCAACCGGCTCGCGTCGTGCGCGCCCTGGGTGCGCGAGCCCTTGTCCGCGTGGTTGAGCGAACGTTGGGATGCCGGCGGCCACCGGCAGTTCGCCTACGAAGTACGCGGCACCTCGCGCGATGCGCTGCACGTGGTGCGCAGCGACTGATGCGCGATCGTTCCGACATCCTGCACGTCGATCTGGACGCGTTCTACGCGTCTGTCGAGCAGCTGGACAACGCCGCGCTGCGCGGCAAGGCGGTGATCGTCGGCGGCACCGGCAATCGCGGTGTGGTGTGCGCGGCGAGCTACGAAGCTCGTCGCTTCGGCGTCCACTCCGCGATGCCGACCGCGCGGGCGCGGCGCGCGTGCCCGCACGCGGTGTTCCTCCCGCCCCGGTTCGAGCGCTACTCCGAGCTGAGTGGCGGGGTGATGGACATCCTCCGAGGGGTGACGCCGCTCGTCGAGCAGTTGTCGATCGACGAGGCGTTCGTCGACGCGGGTGGGGTCCGCCGCCGGTGGGGTACCGGCCCCGAGGTCGCGACGATGTTGCGAACGCGCATCCGCACCGAGACCGGCCTCACCGCTTCGGTCGGCGCGGCGTCGACGAAGTTCCTGGCCAAGCTCGCGAGCGACATGGCGAAGCCCGACGGCCTCCTGGTGGTGCCGGCCGGCACCGAGCTCGCGTTCCTCGACCCGCTCCCGGTGACGCGGCTCTGGGGAGTCGGCCCCGCGACCTTCCGTACACTCGACCGCATGGCCATTCGCACGATCGGCGACGTCGCGCGCGTGCCCGAGCCGGTACTCGTCGGTGCGCTGGGTGATTCGCTCGGGCGGCACCTGCACGCGCTCGCCCACAACGAAGACGATCGTGACGTCGTGCCCGAGCACGAGACGAAGTCGATCGGCGCCGAAGAGACGTTCGGCATCGACCTGCACACTCGTTCCGAGTGCGAACGCGAGCTCATGCGGCTCGCCGACCGCGCAACCGGGCGCGTGCGCGCGGCCGAGCTCGTCGCGCGCACGGTCACGCTGAAGGTCCGCTTCGGCGACTTCGAGACGAAGACGCGGGCTCGCACGCTGCCCGAGGCGACCGATCTCACCGCGCGCGTCACCGACACGGCCCGATTGCTGCTCGCCGGGTTCGACGTCGAGCGCGGCATCCGGTTGTTGGGCGTGTCGCTCTCGCAGCTCGCATCGGCTGGCGCGGTGCAACAAGCCTTCGCACTGACGCTCGACGACGCGTCGGTCGTGTCCGCGCGCGCCGAGCAACAAGCCGCGCTGGAGAAGGCCACCGACGCGGTGCGAGCGCGCTTCGGCGATGGCGCGGTCCGCCCGGCTGTGCTGCTCGACACCGACGAGCGCCGGTGATCGGACACCCATGATGCCGGCGATCAGGCGATGATCCGGATCGGGTTGGTCGGGTGCGGCCACATCGGCACTGTGCACTCGTACGCGATCAAGCAGCTGGTGGACGCGGGCTTGGTCGACGCCGCGCTGACCGCGACGTATGACACCGATCCTGATCGCGCCGCACGCGTTGCCGCGCACCACGATGCCCGCCCGGCCGCGTCGCTCGCGGAGCTGGTTGACGGTGTCGACGCGGTCTGGGTCTGCACGTGGACCGCAGCCCATCTCGAAGGGGTGCTGGCCGCGGCCGACGCCGGGCGCGCGGTGTTCTGCGAGAAGCCGCTCGCGCCGACGCTCGACGGGTGCGAGCGCGTCGCGGCCGCGCTCGCGCGCGTCCCGCACCAGGTGGGGCTCGTGCTCCGCCACGCCCCGGTGTTCGCGCGCGCGGCGGAGCTGGTCTCGTCCGGCCGGTACGGCCGGCCACTCGCGACCACGATCCGCGACGACCAGTACTTCCCGATACAGGGGCAGTACGGATCGACCTGGCGCAAGGATGTCGCCGCGGCCGGTGGTGGCACGCTCATCGAGCACTCGATCCATGACGTCGACATCCTCCGCTGGTTGCTCGGCGATCCCGTCACCGTCGCGGCCCACACCGCCAACCGCTTCGGGTATGCCGGCATCGACGACATCGTGGCGGTGACGATGACGTACGCCGATGGATCCGCCGCGCAACTCACGAGCGTCTGGCACCAGGTCCTCTCACGCGAATCGAGCCGGCGGCTCGAGGTGTTCTGCGAAGGGGCGTACCTGTGGACCGACGACGACTACCTCGGTCCGTTGCACGTGCAGACGAGCGAGGGCGCCGAGGTCGTGACGAGCCCACTGCCGGAGTGGGCCGAGCGTCTCGCGGTGCCCGAGGTGTACGCCAAGGCCGTGGCCGCCTACGCCACGCCGAGCAAGGAGTTCCTCGATGCGCTCGCGGCCGGCGGCGGGCGCGCGGTCGGGCGCCCGTCGGCGGCGACGGCCCTGGCCGCCCATCGGATCGTGGCCGGGGCGTACGCGTCCGCGGCCCGGGGCGGGACTCCGGAATCGCTCGAGCCTGCCGACGGATCGATCAGGGCCGGCGAAGAATCGAGCCGGATCGGCTGATCTGCGGGACGCATCCGGCGCCTCGCGTTGTTGGCACCACGGGCGCGCGCGAGAATGGAGGCCTATGCCGCTCTCCGAGGAAGAGCAAAAGATCCTCAAAGAGATCGAGGCTCAGCTCAACGCGACGGATCCCGCTCTGGTCGAGCAGGTTTCGCGCACGACCCTGTACCGGCACTCGGCCCGGATGATCCGGTGGGCGGCCCTGGGCTTCCTCGGCGGTCTCGTGCTGCTCGTGTTCACGTTCGCGGAGAACCTGTGGGCCGGGCTCATCGGCTTCGCGGTGATGCTGGGGTGCCTCCTCATCATCGAACGGAACGTCCGGAAGCTCGGCAAACACGGTCTGGCCAGCATCACCGGCGGCCTCAAGGCGGGCGGCGGCATCAAGGGGTTCTTCGGCGAGCACGGCCGCGCCTGGCGCGAGCGGTTCCGCCGCGACGACTCCTGACCCGCGGTGGCGTACTCGGTCGCGCAGGCCGCGCGGCTCACGGGCTGCACCGCATCTCAACTCCGGCACTGGGCCCGCCGCGGCTTGGTCGAGCCAACCGGTCCGGAGCGGCAGTACGCGTTCCGGGACCTCGTCGCTCTGCGCCTCGTCCGCTCCCTCCTCGACGCAGGCCTGCCATCGACACGGGTCGGCACCGCTTTGCGGTCGCTCGTCGCCGCCGGTGACGACCTCGCGAGCCTGCGCCTCGTCACCGACGGGGTGACCGTGTACGCCTGCCGCGACGACGGTCAGATCCTCGACGCGCTGCGTGCGGGTCAGCTCGCCTTGTTCGTCGCCGTCGACCGCCTGGCCGCAGACGTGGAAGCCGAGGTGCGCGCCTTCGACCACGAGCGCGCCTCCTTCGTCGCCCAGCTGCAGGAACCCGAGTCAGGCGAAGCGCGGAGTTAACGGCTCCCTTGTGTCGCGGCGCGGGTCGAGCCGGCGGCGCCACCGCACGAACGGCGAGATCTGGTGCCCGATCGCCCGGTCGATCGCGTCGACCTTGGACCACGCTTCGTCTGCATCCGCGGGAGTGGGCACGTCGGGCGCGAAGAGCGCGGCCGTCTGCAGCTGTGCGAGCTCCATGAGTGCGGGTCCCGCGTCACCGGCGCCGTGTGCGGGCGCGTGCCGCAGCGCGAACTCGATCGGCGTGGCCGACGGTTTCGGTTCGACGCCCGCCTCGGCGAGATGTTCGAGCGCTTGCGCCCATGCGCCGAGCACCCGATCGCGTGGCTCGACGGCATGGCGCCGGTGCCACGAACGCCGGAACGCGATGAGCACGAGCACCGCGAGCGCGATCAGCGCGAGCAGGAGCAGCACCGCGACGAGAACGCCCACTGCGACGAAGAACTGGCGCACCGGGCTCGCGGCGTGCGGGGTGGCCGTGGCGTTGCTGTCGATCGACAGGCCCCCGCCCGCGTCCCTCCGGGGCGTGTTGGCGCCGCTGGACGTGGGCGCCCCGGGCGCGGTCGTCGCGGTTGTAGGCGAGGGCGACTCGGTCGCTTGCGCGTTGATCGGCGGTGACACGGTCGGGTCGCCGGTGCCGCCGGCGACGTTCGCGCCGCGCCCCGGTGTCGGCTCGAGCGGCACCCACCCGAGGCCTGCGAAGTACACCTCGGGCCACGCGTGCGCGTCCTTGTTCTTCACGTGCCACACACCGTCCTGCGGTGTGCCGTACGAGTAGCCGACCGCGATGCGCGTCGGGAGCCCGACCGCCCGCGCCATCGCCGCGAAGGCGGAGGCGAACTGCTCGCAGTACCCCTCCTTATCGGCGAACAAGAAGTCCTCGAGCGTGTTGATCGAGTGTGACCGGGCGACCTTGTCGTTGTAGAGGAAACCGCCGTCGTGGTTCAGGTAGCGCGCGATCGCGTCGGCCTGCTCCCACGGCGTGATCGCGCCGGAGGTGATGCGCCGCGCCAAATCGGTGACGCGCTGCGGGAAGTTCGGCGGCAGCTCGCGGTATCGCGCGTACGCGGGGTCGGTGACGGGTGGCGACGCCTCCTTTTCGCTGTCGCTCAACACGGGCACCGCGGAGGTCACCTGGTAGCTGAGGTCGCTGATCTCGTCGTTCGGCTTCAGGTACACGGTCGCGGAGCTGTCGACAACGAGCGCGTGCTCGAGGTTGATCTCGACCGGGTGGTACGCGGCCGGCAGCCAGTGGGGGTCGGAGTCCCGGATGTCGAACTTCTGCACCAGCTCGTCGCTGTGGCGCGGCTCGCGCGGCGGCGAAAGGCGCGCGGCGGATTCGCCCGTGTCCTCGAGCGTCCAGAGCGTGCCGTCGTACTTGTCGAGCGCGATGACGCGCCAGTACACGGGCTCCTTGTCGCCGATGTCGACGGTGAACACCTCGTGCTCGGGGTTCTCGAGCAACTTCGCCTGGATGCTCACGATGGGTGTGGTGGCCTTGAGCAACCCGCTGTTGCCGCCCTTGCCGAGTGACCGGTAGTCGAACCACGCGTCGCTGCGGGAGCCGGGGAGCAGCGGCGTGATGACGGCCGCGGCCAGCACGACCACGAGCGCGCCGATGATCCCGCCCTGCAGCACCTTCGACTGGCGTTCCTCGCCGGTGTGGAACCAGCTCCGCCGCTCGGTCAGCTCCGACTGGTGGAGCGCGACCAGGTACAACGTCGCGGCGAGGCCGTAGGTGATCGTCGACCAGGCCCACCCGGTGTCGGCGAGCGCGGCGATCGCGACGAACAGCACCAGGCTCGGGGCAATCGCGCCGAGCGACGCGTCGTAGCGCCGGGCCGACCACTCGGCGATCGCGCCCGCGAACCACAGCGCGACGAGCGCGAGGAGCAGTGCGCTGCCGACCGCGGGTACCGGCACCACCGCGGTGCGCAGCACGTGCGGCGCGTCGCCGAGATCGTGGAAGAACTGCCGGAACGTCTCCGTCGCCGGGAGGCCGTGCCGCGTCGTGTCCGGTTCGACCGCGTACAGGGTGAACACGAACCCGGCCGCCACAACGAGCAGCGCTGCGAGCCACGCCGGGAGCTTGCGGTGGTCGGTCCATGCGAACAGCGCATGCGGGGCGATCGCCGCGATCAGCGCCGCGCCCAACCACGCGCGCTCGGCGAAGACCGTGGTCAGCCCGAGGGCGACGGCGACGGTCAGGCCCGCGCGCGTGATGCAGACAAGGGGAGACGAGCGCTGCGCTGCCACAGGAGCACGGTCCGGTTCCAGGAGTCGGTCAGGGATTCGTCGGGACCGTACGGCACGACGATCGGTCGGAAGCGGCGGCTGCGCACCCAGACACCTGAGCCTTCGGGCAACGTCGTCACCACCGTGAGCATGCCGCTGCCCCGCAGGAGCACGTTGAGCGCGCCGCTGTCGTCACCGCGCATGCGCCCCATCACCGCCACGAGCGCGCTCGTGCGGCGGCGGGTCGTCGTCGCGACGATCCGGTCCGGGCCGTGCGTCTCGACCACCGCGAGCTCGTCCATCACGCTCGCGAGGCGACGGCGGCCCGAGGCGCCGACCAGCACGCCGGTGCTCAGGATGAGCTCGTACGGCCGGCCCGCCCGCTCGCACGCGTTCACGACCGACGCCGTCGCTTCCACCGCGCGTTCGAACGACGCCCGGTCGTGGCCGCCGGGCCGGACATCGAGCATGACGAGGACGGGCGTGCGCCGGCGCGCTTCGTTCTGCCGCACCATCAGACGCTGCCGGCGCGCGGTCGAACGCCAGTGCACGCGCCGCAGGTCGTCGCCGGGCTCGTAGTCGCGCAGGTTGAGGAACTCGCCGCCCGGGTCGACCCGGCCGTGCGCGCGCGGCATGTCGCGGTCGAGTTCGTCGCCGCCGGTCTCGGGCAGGGCCATGATGTCGCAGACGCGGGGGAACACGATGACCTCTTCCGTGCCGAGGATGCGCCGGGTGCGGCTCGCGAGGCCGAACGGGTCGGCGACCGTGGCACGGAGGGGCCCGATCTCGAAGCGGCCGCGCCGGTCGGTGGGGAGGCGGTACGCCGCGCGTGCGACGGCGCCCGGCTCGAGCGGGGCCAGGAGGAACCGGGCCGAGCGGCGTCCACGGTCGAAGGCGTCGGAGACCGAGAGCGTGGGCAGGCGCCGGCCGGAGGTCGACTCGACGACGACGTCGACCCGGCCGTCGACGCCGACCTGCAGGCGCTCGCGCAGATGCCGGCTCGCGCGGAGGTGAATCGGGTGGTAACGCACCCAGACCGCGGCAACCGCCAGCAGCAGCAGGCCGATGCCGGCGAGCACGACGAGTTGGACCAGTCCGAGGACGCGCGATCCGATGTACAGACCGGTCGCGGCACCGAACAACGACCAGCCGCGCCGAGTGAGCATGTGCCTCAGTCCTGCCGGTTCGCCGGCACGGGCACGCTGTCGAGCACGGAGGAGAGGACGTCGGCCGCGCTGACGCCGCGCATCATCGCTTCCGGCGACAGCACGAGCCGGTGTTCGAGCACCGACGGCGCCAATGCCTTGATGTCGTCGGGGACGACGTACGCGCGCGCCACGCTCGCCGCGAGCGCGCGTGCAGCGCGCTGCAACGCGAGTGCACCACGCGGGCTCACGCCCAGCATGAGATCGCGGTGGTGGCGGGTGGTATCCGCGAGGTCGACGACGTAGCCCTGCAGCTCGGGCGCGATGTGGATCTGCGTGAGTTCCTTGGAGAACACCGCAACCGTCTCCGCGTCGCACACCGGTTCGAGCTCGTCGACGTTCATCTCGCCCTCGCCGTATGCGTCGAGGATCGCGAGCTCCGCGTCGCGGTCGGGGTAACCGATGTGCAGCCGTAGGAGGAACCGGTCGAGCTGCGCCTCCGGCAACGGGTACGTGCCTTCGAGCTCGATCGGGTTCTGCGTCGCGATGACCATGAACGGCTTCGGCAGCCGGTAGGTGGTCGTGTCGACCGTGACTTGCCGTTCCTCCATCGCCTCGAGCAGCGCCGACTGCGTCTTCGGCGACGCGCGGTTGATCTCGTCGGCGAGCACGACGTTCGCGAACACCCCGCCCGGCCGGAAGTCGAAGTCGTTGCGCGCACGGTCCCAGACCGACGCGCCGGTCACGTCCGAGGGGAGGAGGTCCGGGGTGAACTGGATGCGGCGCCACGACCCGTCGATCGAGCGGGCCATCGCCTTGGCGAGGGACGTCTTGCCGACGCCGGGCACGTCTTCGATCAGGAGGTGGCCTTCGGCGAACAGGCATACGAGCGACAGGTGCACCGCGCGCTTCTTGCCCCGCAGCACGGTCTCGATCTGGCGGGCGAGCGCATCGAAGGTGTCCTTGAAGGACGTGTCGGGTCGGGGAGCGACCTGCACCTGTGGACCTCCGTCCCGGGGGGACTTGGCGTGGCGACGTCGGAACCCAACGCTACCGTCCGGTCCGATGGCGCAGAACTCCGGCTTGGGAGCCGCACCGCGCGTTCCGCCGGTGCCGCTCCGCGTGTGGGTGTACGTAGCAGCCGCGCTCGTGGTTCGGCCCCGGCTGTGGTGGACGGCCGTGCGGCAATGGTTCCGGTTCGTGCCGCGCGGCTGGTGGCGGCGGCCGCCCCATCTCCCGGTGCCGCCGCGCCGGTACCTCGAGTTCCGGCTCGAGACTGCGTTCGGACCGGACACGCACGCGTCGGCTGTCGACATCGTCGAGTACCTCGACTGGGTGCACGGCCAAGGGTTGTGACGCCCGCGCGGCCGCTGCCACCACGGCGGAGTCGCACGAATCCTGCGCCGCGCGCCGGTACACTCTGCCGACCGACGAGGAGGTGACGGACCACCGTGGCTCGCTCGCTCCTGCTGAACGCCAGCTTCGAACCACTGTGTGTCGTGTCGTCTCGGCGCGCGGTCGTGCTCGTCCTCAAGGACAAGGCCGAGATCGTCCACCGCAATGGCGCCGAGTTCCGTTCCGAGCGCCGCACCGTTCCGGTTCCGTCGGTGATCCGGCTCGTGCACTTCGTGCGGGTGCCCTACCGCGCGACCGCGCCGCTGTCACGCCGGGCCGTGTTCGCGCGCGACCACCATCGGTGCCAGTACTGCGGCAGCAACGCCGAGAACCTGGATCACATCGTCCCGCGGTCGCGCGGCGGCCCCCACACCTGGGAGAACGTCGTCGCTTCGTGTCGCGGGTGCAACGCCCGCAAAGAGGACCGGCTCCTGTCGGAGTGCGGGATGGTGCTGCGCCGCGCGCCGCACGCGCCGCACGCGACCACGTCGCTGATCGCGTCGGCCGGCCCGATCGACCCGCTCTGGCAGCAGTACCTCGCCCGCTCCGAAGCCGTACCTGCCTGAGCGGCCAGCGGGTGTCGCGCCTGAGCGGCCGGCGGGTGTCGCGCCTGAGCGGCCAGCGGGTGTCGCGCCTGAGCGGCCAGCGGGTGTCGCGCCTGAGCGGCCAGCGGGTGTCGCGCCTGAGCGGCCAGCGGGTGTAGCGGAGGCGGCTACTTCTTCCGACGCCGGAGGCCGGGCGCAACGCCGAGCAAGACGTTCTCGAGTCGCTCGATCTGGCGGCCCTGTCGTTTGACCTTGCGTTCCAACTTCTCGATCCGCGCGATGAGGTCGCGGGGGACGCGATCGGGGGTGGCGGCGCCGGTGAGATCGAGGGTGCGCGCGTCCTCGACCGCGATCTGGCGGATGCCCTCGGCCGTCACCAGCGCATCGCGGCGGATGGTTTCGGCCTCGGCCCGCGCCTCGGTGAGCAACCGGGCGGCGACGTCGATCGCGTCCTGATCCGTGCTGGCCACCCCCAGATCATCCCCAATTCCGGGCGTCGTTGCCAATGCGCGCCGTGTTGCCCGTGTGTGTGGTGTGAATCTCGCAGAAGGTGGCGCGGAGTGGGTTGACGTGGTGGGGAATGGTGGCTTAGGGTGGCGCCTGGTGGTGGAAAGGGGAGGATTTTCCCCACCGGGAGTGGCGACGAGGCGGACAGGGGTGCGCGGCCGATGTTCTTGGGAGAGCACCAGCACTCCCTCGACGCCAAGGGGCGGGTCATCCTGCCCGCGCGCTTCCGGGATCAGCTCGAGGGAGGAGCGGTGATGGCGAAAGCGCTCGACGGATGCCTCGCCGTCTATCCCAACGCCGAATTCTCCCAGGTGGCGGCCCGCCTGAACGACGCCCGCAATCGCGGGGCGCGCGAACGCCAGGCCGCCCGCACGTTCTTCGCCGGCGCGGTGGAGATCACGCCGGACAAGCAGGGGAGGGTCGCGATCCCGCCGACCCTCCGGGAGTACGCGGCCCTCGACCGCGACGTGATCGTGGCCGGCAACTTCGACCACATCGAGTTGTGGGACGCGCAGCGGTTCCGCGAGCACGACCGGGCCGGCACGGCCTCGATCGTCGAAGGCGAGGGCATCAACGATTTCGCCTGACACGGCAAACGAAGTGTTGGTTTGACATATCGGAGTCCGGTGCGCCGGACCCGACTCCAATCCCCCGGCCGGCGCGGTTGTCTGCCCCTACTCCGCCCGCTTTCAGCCGTCGCCGACCCGGGGAGACATCCCGGGCGGCACCTGTCGACCGGGGGGTTGGAGCCGGGGCCGGAGCGGATGCGGCCCCGACGTCACGGCGATCAGGGAATCACGGTGAGCGGGTGCACGACGGATGGGAGTCAGGCGTGGATGCGGAGTTCTCGCATCTCCCGGTCATGCCTCGGGAGGTGGTGGAGCTCCTCCTGCCGGTGCCGGCCGGGTTGTTCGTCGACTGCACGGTCGGCGGCGGCGGTCACGCCGCGCTCCTGCTCGAGGCCCGGTCCGACATCCGTCTGCTCGGGATCGACCGTGACGCCGATGCCGTCGTGGCCGCTCGGGGCCGGCTCGCGCCCTTCGGGTCGCGGGTCCAGGTGGTGCACGGACGATTCGAGATGCTCGGCGATCTGGTCGCCGAGCACGGCAAGGGGGAACAAGTCATGGCGATCCTGATGGATCTCGGTGTGAGCAGCCCGCAGTTGGACCGCGGCGAGCGGGGCTTCTCGTACCGGTTCGACGCGCCCCTCGACATGCGCATGGACGCGAAACAGGACGTGACCGCCGCCGCCGTCGTGAACGGTTACGACGAGGCCGAACTGACGAACGTGATCGGCCGCTACGGCGAGGAGCGCTTCGCGCGGCGTATCGCGCACGCGATCGTCGCGGCCCGGCCGCTCGCCACGACCCGCGAGCTCGCGGAGGTGGTGCGCGATGCGATCCCCGCGCGTACGCGCCGGCGAGGCCCGCACCCCGCACGCCGCACCTTCCAGGCGATCCGCATGGAGGTGAACCGGGAGCTCCCGAACCTCGCCGACGGGCTCGACGAGTCGGTGCACCTGCTCGGGCCCGGTGGCCGGGTGCTGGTGCTCGCGTACCACTCGCTCGAGGACCGGATCGTGAAGCAGACCTTCGCTCGGTGGGCCGGTGAGGACGTCGAGTCCGCGCCGCCCGCCAAGCTCCCCGTCGAGCCGGCGCGCCGCCGGGCGCTTGCCCGCCCGCTCACCCGACGGCCGCGCCGGCCGACTCCGGCCGAGATCGCGGCGAACCCCCGCGCCGAGAGTGCGCGCTTGCGCGCGGCCGAGCGGGTGATCGAACTGCCATGACCGCCATTCCGCACTCGATGCACTCCGCCGCGCCCGCGATCCCGCGCGGGTTCCAACGCGAGCAGCGAGCGCAGGCCCGACATCTCCGTGTCGCCGAGGTGGCGCGCCGCCGGCGCCGGGTGCGCGTGGCTGTCTGGCTGTCTGCGCTGTTGACCGCGATCGCGCTGTTCGTCCTCGTCTCGTTCCACGTCCTCGCGGTGCAGCACGCGTTCGCGATCGATCGGCTCACCGAGCAGAAGCACACCGAAGAGTTACGGTACGAGCGCTTGCGGGCGGAGGTCGCGACGCTGTCGTCGCCGCCCGCGATCGTCGACGCCGCCGAGCGCATGGGGATGCAGGCGCCGCAGACGGTCGACTACATCAACGCGCCGGCGGCTGCCTCGCGCCGCGCCGCGCCGGATCGCACGTCGAGCACGCTCGCGGACGTCCACGGCGAGGCGAAGAAGAGCCTTGACCCCTAGCCATCGCCCGCCGCCGCGGCGCCCGGCGGGCGCAACGTCGCGCCCGCCGCGCCCGCCGCGTCCGACCGGTTCCACCCGTAACTCGGGTCCGCGCCGTCCCACCCGGCCCGTCCGGCCGCGGCGCGTGAAACGGGTCCGGCCGCCGCGCGCCGCGCACCCGCTGCGGCGGCTCGGGTTCTGCACCGTGCTCGTCGTGGTCGTGTTCGGTCTGCTGTCGCTGCGCGTCACGCAGCTGCAGGTGCTGAGCGGCGATCACTACCGCGCGATGGCCCTCGCGCAGCGACTTCGCACGATCCCGTTGAGCGCGGAACGCGGCAGCATCTTCGATCGCGACGGCCGCGACCTCGCGATCTCGGTCGACCGCACGACCGTGTATGCGGACCCGACGTTGGTGCCGGACCCGGCGCTCTACGCGTCGAAGCTTGCGCCCGTGGTCGGAGTCGCGCAGCAGACGCTCTACGAACGGCTCGCCGACAAGTCGCGGCGATTCGTCTACATCGCCCGTACCGTGGACGACTCGATCGCGAAGAAGGTGAAGGATCTCGGCCTCGCCGGGGTCGCGTTCGTGCCGGAGCCGCTCCGGCAGTACCCGTCCGGCAGCCTTGCGTCGACGATCCTCGGCCGGGTCGGCACCGAAGGGCACGGCCTCGACGGTCTCGAGTCCCTTTACGACACGCAGCTCCAGGGCACGCCGGGGGAGATCACCGTGGAGCGCGACCAACGCGGCCGCGACATCCCCGACACGGAGCGCCGCAACGTTCCCGCCCGCCCCGGCACCGACCTCGTGCTGACGGTCGACCAAGGCCTGCAGTACCAAGTCGAGAGCTCGCTCGTCGACCAGGTGACGGCGACCGCGGCGAAGGGCGGCATGGCGGTCGTCGTCGACGTGCACACCGGCGACGTCGTCGCGATGGCGACGGTCGACGGCGCGACCAACGGCGTGCCCGCGCACGCCGCGCTCGCCGGCGAGGACACGAACCGCCCCTTGACCGACCTCTTCGAGCCCGGATCGACGAACAAGCTCATCACCATCGCGACCGCCATCGAGCACGGCAAGGTCGGGCCGAACACCGAGTTCGACGTGCCCCCGAGCATCAACGTCGGCGCGGAGAAGTCCTACAGCGACTCGCACCGCGTGAACGGTATGGAGCGCTGGTCCACGACCGACATCCTCCGCGAGTCGTCGAACGTCGGCACGATCATGATCGCGAAGTCGTCGTTCACCAACGACGAGCTCGCCGCCGCGCTTCGGAACTTCGGGCTCGGTGTGCGCACACCAATCGACTTTCCCGGCCAGCCGAACGGTCTCTTGCTCGATCCCGCGAAGTACTACACGACGGGCCTCGCCGCGAGCGCGATCGGTTACAGCGTCGCGGTCACCGCGATGCAGATGGTCGACGTGTACGCGACGTTCGCGAACGGAGGGGTGACCGTGCCGCCGCGTCTGCTCGACGCGACGATCGACGAGCACGGCGACCGGCAGCCGATCGCGCGCACACCCGGCCAACGCGTGATCTCCCAGAAGACCGCAACGACGATGAGTCAGATGCTGGGCGAGGTGGTGCGCAACGGCACCGGCGCCTGCGCGTCGATCCCCGGCTACACGGTTGCCGGGAAGACCGGAACGTCGCGCAAGGCCGCGCCGCAAGGCGGTTACACCTCGGGGACGATGGCGTCGTTCGTCGGGTTCGCGCCCGCGCATGACCCGCGCTTTGCGGCCATCGTTGTCCTCGACGAACCCGCCAACGAGTATGGATCGGTCGCGTCCGCGCCCGTGTTCTCGGAGATCGTGCAGGCGGCGCTGACGCAGTACCGCGTGCCTCCCGACGACGCCGCCGCCCCGAAGCAGTACGACACCGCCCGCGCCTACGCCCAGGAGCAGGGAAGCAACTGCGCGGTGCCGCACGGCGCGGCCCTGAGGCAGGTGCTCGCCCAGCAAGCCGCCGCGGCCCAGGCCGCGGCGCAGGCCAAGGCGGCTGCGACCACGACGCCGAGCACAGGCGTGGCGGGGACGCCCGGTACTGTCGCCGCCGACCCGTCCCCGAGCCAGTAGGGGGGCGCGTGCGCATGCACGACCTCCTCGACGGACTCGACGTTCTCGCCGTTCGCGGTGATCTCGACGTCGATGTGCAGTCCGTCGTCCACGACAGCCGAGAGGTCGCGCCCGGTGCACTGTTCGCCTGCATCCGGGGCGCGGTCACTGATGGGCACGCCTACGCGGCGGCCGCAGTCGGCGCGGGCGCGATCGGGCTGCTCGTCGAGGCGGATCTCGAACTCCCGGTGCCACAGGCGCGCTTCGCGTCCGTACGCGCCGCGCTCGGGCCGCTCAGCGATCGGTTCTTCGGTCATCCGTCGCGGGCACTGCGGGTGCTCGGTGTCACCGGGACGAACGGCAAGACGACGGTGACCCACGTGCTGCAAGCGATCGCCGACGCGAACCGCGAGCGGTCCGGCCGCATCGGCACACTCGGAACGGCGGTCGGCGACACGACGCTGCCACCCGTGCACACCACTCCGGAAGCGACCGAGCTCCAGGCCTCGCTCGCGCGCATGCGCGATGCGGGTGTGGGCACGGTTGCGATGGAGGTGTCCTCGCACGCGCTCGAACAGCACCGCGTCGATGGCACTCAATTCGCCGCGGTGTGCTTCACCAACCTGTCGCACGACCACCTCGACTACCACGGGACGATGGACGCGTACTTCGAGGCGAAGGCGCGTCTGTTCGACGGCGCGTTCGCGACGCACGCCGCGATTGCGTTCGACGACACGCGCGGTCGCGTGCTGGCCCAGCGCGCGACGGAGGCCGGCATGGACGTGTGGACGTTCGCCGTCGATGACGAATCCGCTGATGTTCACGCGCGTGATGTCAGGCTCACGCCGGACGCGACCCGGTTCACGCTCGTTTCGAGGCGCGACGGAGCAACCGCGTCGATCGAGTCGCGCACGCTGCTCGGACGTTTCAATCTCGCGAACCTGCTGGCGGGTGCGGCGACGGCGCGTGCCGGCGGCCTGCCGTGGGACGCAGTCGTCGCCGGCCTGGCCGCGCCGGTACACGTGCCCGGCCGGTTCGAACCGGTCGACGCCGGCCAGCCGTTCCGCGTTCTGGTCGACTACGCGCACACGCCCGACGCGCTGGAGCGCGTACTGGTCGCGGCCCGGCCGCTCGCGGCACCGGGGAGTGCGGTCGTCGTGGTGTACGGCTGCGGCGGTGACCGGGATCGGGCCAAGCGGCCGCTGATGGGCGAGGCCGCCGCCCGGTTCGCCGATCGTGCGTATCTCACGTCCGACAACCCGCGGTCCGAGGATCCCGCCACGATCGTCGCCGAGGTGCTCGCCGGAGTCTCGGCGGACGCGGCCTCGCCCCTGGTGGCACCGGTGGTGGAGATCGACCGCCGGCGCGCGATCGCGCGTGCCGTCGCCGAAGCGAAGGCCGGCGACGTCGTCGTCATCGCGGGCAAGGGTCACGAGACCGGCCAGATCGTACGCGGCAAGGTCCTGCCGTTCGACGACCGCACCGTGGCCCGGGAAGCGTTGGAGTCGTTGCCGTGCGACTGACGGCGGCCGAGATCGCAACGCGAGCCGGCGGCGAAGTCGTCGGCGGCGACCCTGGTGTCGTCGTCACCTGCTGGGGATTCGATTCGCGCGCGCCTCGCGCCAGGAGCGTGCTTCGTCGCGCTGACCGATCACCGCGACGGTCACGACTTCGTCAACGACGCGTTCCGCGCCGGCGCGCACGCGGCACTCGTCGAACGCTCGGTGCCATTCTCGTCCCGGCCGGGACACCCGCACGCGCTCGTGCGGGTGCCGAACGTGTTGCGCGGGCTGCAGGACGTCGCGCGTTCGGTCCGTCGGGAACGCGCCGGCCTCGTCGTCATCGGGGTCACCGGGTCGACCGGCAAGACGTCGACGAAGGATCTGCTGGCCGCCGCGCTGCCACCCGGGCGATGCCTTCGCGAGCCCGGAGTCGTACAACAACGAGTTCGGACTCCCGATCACGTTGCTCAACACGCCGGCACCCGCGCATGTCGTGGTGGCCGAGATGGGGGAGCGGTTCCCCGGTGATGTGGCCTTCCTGTGCGAGATCGCCCAGCCGCAGTTCGGCGTCGTCACCAACGTCGGGCTGGCCCACGCCGAGCATCTCGGCGGACCCGAGGGCATCGCCGGCGTGCTCGCCGAACTGGTGGAAGCGGTGCCGGCGCACGGCGCGGTGGTCCTCAACGCGGACGACCGGTGGACTCCGTGGCTGAGGGATCGCACTGCGGCGCCCGTCGAGACGGTCGGGTTCGCGCCCGACGCGACGCACCGGATCACCGACGTCGAGGTCGGCCCCGACCTGCACCCCGGATTCTCCCTGGGCGGCAGCCACTTCCGGGTCGGGCTGCGCGGTGCGCACCAGGTGCCCAACGCGGCGATGGCGGCGGTGGCGGCGAACCTCGCGCACGGCGTCCCGTTCGCGGAGAGCGCGGCGCGCATCGCCGACGCGCGCGGATCGCGCTGGCGCATGGAGCTCGTGGAGACGCCCGACGGCCTCGTCGTCCTCAACGACTCGTACAACGCGAACCCAGCGTCGATGGACGCGGCGTTGCGCGCGCTCGCCCACCTCGACGTCGGTGGCCGTCGCATCGCGGTGCTCGGCGACATGCGTGAGCTCGGTCCGCACAGTGCGACTGCGCACGATTCGATCGGGCGCCTGGCGCGTGACCTCGGCATCGACACCTTGATCGGCGTCGGACCGGGCGGCGCCGAGATCGCGGCCGCGGCGCGCGGCGCTGCGGTCGACGTGCACACCGTCGCCGATGCCGTGGCCGCGGTGACACTCACCGCGCAGCTGGCGCGGCCGGGTGACGCCGTGCTCGTGAAGGCGAGCCGGGCGCTCGGCCTGCAGGCCGTCGCCGCGCACCTTCTCCAACGGGAGGCGGTCACTTGATCGCCCGGCCGACGCAGGAGGCGGTCACTTGATCGCCCGGCCGACGTGGGAGGCGGTCACTTGATCGCGATGCTGATGTCGGCGGCGACGGCGTTCTTCGTCGCGGTCTTCGGCACACCGCTCGTGATCCGGTCGCTGCGCAAGCGCGGCATCGGTCAGCAGATCCGCGACGACGGGCCGATCGAGCACCCGCACGTGCACAAGGCCGGCACGCCGACGATGGGTGGCCTTGCGATCGTGGGCGCGGTCGGCGTCGGCTACCTCGTCGCGCACATCCGGCGCGCCGACGTCAAGTTCTCGAGTACCGGGTGGACGCTGCTGATCCTCATCGTCGGGCTCGCGTTCGTCGGCTTCATCGACGACTACCTCGGTGTCCGCGCCCGCCGGAACCTCGGACTGCGCAAGCGCGGCAAGACGCTCGGCATCGTGCTCGTCGCGCTGCTCTTCGCGATCCTCGCAATCAACTGGGTGAACGTCTCGACGATGCTGTCGTGGACGCGGCCGCTCGACTTCGACTTCACGACGCTCGGCTGGATCATGTGGGCGATCCTCGTCGTCTACGCAGTCGCGAACGCGGTGAACCTCACCGACGGCCTCGACGGGCTCGCCGCCGGCTCGTCGGCGCTGACGTTTTCCGCGTTCGTGATCATCGCGTTCACGGAGTTCCGGCACCCCGAGATCTACGGCGTCGTGCCCGCGCAGGCGCTCGACCTCGCGATCGTGGCGGCCGCGCTCGTCGGTGCGTGCGCCGGGTTCCTCTGGTGGAACGCCGCGCCCGCGAAGATCATCATGGGCGACACCGGTTCGCTGGCGCTCGGGGGCGCCATGGCCGGGCTCGCGCTCCTCGGCCGCACCCAGCTGCTCCTGCCGATCCTCGCGGGGCTCCCGCTCATCGAGGCGCTCTCGGTGATCGCGCAGGTGATCTCGTATCGCGGGTTCCGCCGGCGGGTGCTGCGCATGGCGCCGATCCATCACCACTTCGAGGTCGGCGGCTGGTCGGAGTTCACGATCATCGTGCGGTTCTGGCTGTTCTCGGCGATCTGCGTCGCGCTCGGCGTCGGCATCTTCTACGCCGACTTCCTCCGGTTCGGGCTCGAATGACGCGGGCCCTCGTGATCGGTCTGGCCGCCACTGGCGAAGCGGTCGCGCGCCGGCTCCGGCGCGAGGGCTGGGACGTCGACGTCGCCGACGACAACCCGGGCGGAGACACGTACGACGCGCGCGTGCGTCGCGTGCTCGACGCAGGCGCGCGCGTCGTCGGCGCGCCGGACGCGGACTGGTACGCCGAAGCGGCAACGGCGAGCACGGTGGTCGTCCCGAGTCCGCTCGTCACCGGAGCGCACCCTGCGGTCGTCGCCGCGCGGGCGGCCGGCGTCCCCGTCCGGAGCGAGATCGACCTGGCGGCCGACCGGGCGCGCGTGCCCGATCGTCGCGATCACGGGGACCAACGGGAAGACGACGGTGACGAGCCTGACCGCGGCGATGCTCGAGGCGTCCGGGCGTCGCGCGACCGCCGCAGGCAACATCGGCCGCACCCTTCTCGACGCGGTCGACGACGACGTCGACGTCCTCGTCGCCGAGGTGTCCTCGTTCCAGCTCGCGTTCGCGGAGACGTTCCGGCCGCGGGTCGCCGTGCTCCTCGGACTCGCCGAAGACCATCTCGACTGGCACGGAACGTTCGACAGCTACGTTGCCGCGAAGGCGCGCGTCTTCGAGCACCAACGCGACGACGACCTGCTCGTCTTCGACGGCGACGACGCGATCGCGACGGCCGCGGCAGCGGACGCGCCCGCCCGACGCGTTGCGGTCTCGTTGCGCGCCGAGGCGGACGCGTTCCACGTCGCCGGAGACGCGCTGTGCATGCCCGACGGCCACGCGTTCGCGTCGGTGACCGACATGCGGCGCGCGCTGCCGCACGACCGCACGAACGCGCTCGCGGCCGCGGCCGCCGCGTTCGAGGTCGGCGCGACGGAGACCGGTGTGCGGGATGCCCTCGCCCGGTACGAGACCATGCCCCACCGCGTCGCTCTGGTCGGCGAGCATGGTGGTGTGCGATTCGTGGACGACTCGAAGGCGACGAACCCGCACGCGACCGTGCACGCGGTCGCCGCGTTCGATTCGGTGGTGCTCCTCGCCGGTGGACGGAACAAGGGGCTCGACCTCGCGGCGCTCGCCGGTGCGGCAGATCGGATCCGTGCCGTCGTCGCGTTCGGGGAAGCCGCGCCCGAAGTGAGCGCCGCGTTCGTGGGCATCCGCCCCGTGGAGGTCGCCGACTCGATGCACGCCGCCGTCGCCGCGGGTGCCGCGTTCGCCCGGGCCGGTGACGTGGTCCTGCTGTCACCGGCGTGCGCGTCGTTCGACGCCTACCCGAACTACGGTGCGCGCGGCGAGGACTTCGCCGCGGAGGTGCGCGCCTACATCGCACGCCGGATGCAAGCCGAAGCGGAAGCGGAGCGCGATGACCGCGATCACGCCGCGCATCGTGATCGGTCGGATCAGCCAACGCACGACGCGCACCCGCGCCGCGCGGGCGCACGCGCGCGTCGTGTTCCCGCGGCCGCCCACCTATGTCGTGTTGTGCGCGACCATCGCGGTGCTCAACGTGATCGGGCTCGTGATGATCCTTTCCGCGTCGTCGGTCGCGGCGCTGAGCAACTACGGCTCTTCGTGGTACTTCTTCAACCGGCAGCTCGCCTGGGCGTTGTTCGGCGCGCTCGCCTTCGTCATCGCGGCGCGCACCGACTACCACGCGTGGCGCCGCATCGCGCCGTACGTGCTCATGGTCACGATTGTGCTGCTCGTCGCGGTGCTCGTGCCGGGCATCGGGATCGTCGTCGACGGGTCCCGGCGCTGGCTCGGTACCGGTCCGCTTCGCGTGCAGCCGAGCGAGATCGCGAAGATCGCGCTCCTGCTGTTCGGCGCTGACGTGCTGGCCCGCCGCGCCGATTCGCTCGCCGACTGGCGGGCGTGGAGCCCAGTGCTCGTCGTCGGTGGGCTGCTGTGCGGGCTGGTGATCCTCGAGCCCGACCTCGACTCGACGATCGTGTTCGGGTTGATCGGGGTGTCGATGCTGCTCGTGGCGGGCGTGCGCATGAAGCACTTCACCGCGCTCGCGATGACCGGCGTCGGCCTCTCCGCGATCCTGGCGATCGCCGCGCCGTACCGGCGGGCCCGTGTGTTCGCCTTCTTGGACCCGTGGTCCGACACGAGCAACACCGGCTACCAGATCGCGCAGTCGCTCATCGCGCTCGGCAGCGGCGGCGTCGGCGGCGTCGGACTCGGCAACGGCCGGGCGAAGTGGATGTTCCTGCCGAACGCGCACACCGACTTCATCTTCGCGATCGTCGGTGAGGAGCTCGGCCTCGTCGGCTGCCTTATCGTGCTCGCGCTGTTCGCCGGCTTCGGCATCGTCGGCTTCCACGTCGCGCGCAACGCGCCCGACCGCTACGGGATGCTGCTCGCCGCGGGCATCACGACGTGGGTCGTCGGGCAGGCCGCGATCAATCTCGGCGCGGTCGTGGGGCTGCTGCCCGGTCTCGGGGATCACGTTGCCGTTCCTCTCGGCGGGCGGATCGTCGCTCGTTTTCTCGATGGCCGGCGCCGGCATCCTCGCCAACGTCGCCCGCCAGTCGCTCCCGGCCTCCCGCGCGATGACGCCGGCGACGAGCGCGCCGGACCGGCCGGTGAGCGAGTCGACCTTCGCGATCCTGGCCGGCGGCGGAACGGGTGGACACATCTATCCCGCGCTCTCGCTCGCACAGGAGCTCGCCGCGCGCGGCCACGATCCGTCGTCCATCCACTTCGTCGGCGGCAAGCGCGGGCCCGGAAGGCCGCGTCGTCCCCGACGCCGGCTATTCGATCGACCTTCTGCCGGGGCGCGGCCTGCAACGACGGCTGACGTTCGCCAATGTCGGTGTCTTCTTCGAGACACTCGTCGCGTTCGTGCGCGCGTTCGGAATCGTGCGGCGCCGCCGGCCGCGGGTCGTCGTCGGGTTCGGTGGCTACGCGTCGCTGCCGTGCGTGGTCGCGGCGTGGTTCTGGCGGGTGCCTCGTGTCGTGCACGAACAGGACTCCGTGATCGGCCTCGCAAATCGGATCGGCGTGCGCCTCGGCGCGCGCGTTGCCGCGTCGCTTCCCGGCGTCGTTGGGCCCGATGTCGTGTTCACCGGCAACCCGGTGCGCGCCGAGTTCCGAGAATTCGTGCGGCACGTGCAAGACCCGCCGGTGGTGGCCGCGTTCGGGGGTGCGCTCGGGGCACGCAGCATCAACCGCGCCACCGTCGGCCTCTACGACCGCTGGCGCGACCGCGATGACCGCCGCGTGCACCACGTGACCGGTCCCCGAAACCTCGACGATTGCGTGGCCGAGTTGGACGCGCTGCGCAAGGCCGGCGACGTCCTCGACTACGAGCTGGTCGGGTACGAAAGCGACATGCCCGGGCTGCTCGCGCGCGCGACGGTCGCGGTGTGCCGCGCCGGCGCCGGCACCGTTGCCGAGCTCACGGCCGCAGGACTGCCTGCGGTGCTCGTCCCGCTGCCCGGCGCGCCGAGCGATCACCAGGCGCGCAACGCGAGCACGTTGGCCGATGCGGGCGCCGCGGTCGTCCTCGCGGACGCGGACTGCGACGCGGCGCGGCTCGACGCGGTCGTCTCGGAGCTGCTCACCGCACCGGATCGCCTCGCCGACATGGCGGGTGCGGCACGCGGGCTGGCGCGGCCCGATGCTGCCGCTCGCCTCGCCGACCTCGTCGAGGAGCACGCCCACCTATGAGTGACGAACCGGTCGGGCGTGCCGAAGTCGAGAGGTCGGGCGTCGAAGTGCCCACGCTCGATCTCGGAACGCCGCGCACGGTCCACATCGTCGGCGTTGCCGGTGTCGGAATGAGCGCGATCGCACTGCTGCTCGCGCGGATGGGTCATCGGGTGAGCGGCTCCGACATCAAGGACTCGACGGTGCTCGCGCGGCTGGCCGCGGCCGGCGTCACCATCCATATCGGCAATCGGGCCGTGCACGTTCCGGCCGGCGCCGATGCCGTCGTGTACTCCACCGCAGTACCCCTCGACAATCCGGAGCTCGTCGCCGCGCGCGCGCAGGAGATTCCCGTGATCCACCGCGCCGCCGCGCTCGCCGCGATCGCCGCGACGCACCGCACGATCGCGGTCGCGGGTTCCCACGGCAAGACCACGACCTCGTCGATGCTGGCGCTGATCCTGCGCGAAGCCGGTTGGCGACCGAGCTTTCTCATCGGCGGCGAGCTGAACGAGGTCGGCACCAACGCCGCGTACGGCGACGGCGGCTGGCTCGTGGTCGAGGCCGACGAGAGCGACGGCACGTTCCTCCGCATCGCGCCGGCCGCGGCCATCGTCACGAACGTCGAACCCGACCATCTCGACCACTACGGCGGGTTCGATCCGCTCGTCGCCGCGTTCGAACGGTTCATCGACGGTGTGACCGGCCCGGTCGTGTGCGGTGTCGACCAGCCGGTGGCGGCCGCGATCGCCGCGGCCCGTCCGCACGTCCGCACGTACGGCGAGCACCCGGGCGTCGACTACCGCGTCGTCGACTACCGAGGGGGCGCTGAGGGTTGTCACTTCGTACTCGTCGCCGGCGACGAGCGTCTCGGCGAGCTGGTCGTTCCCATGGGCGTGAAGGCCGCGACCAACGCGGCCGGCGCGGCCGCGATGGCGCTCGAGCTCGGTGTCGGGTTCGGCGACATCGTCCGCGCCCTGCGCGGCTTCGGGGGTGTCGCCCGCCGGTTCCAGTACCGCGGCGAGCGCGGGGGCGTCGCGTTCGTCGACGACTACGCCCACCTCCCGGCGGAGGTGGCAGCCGCGATCACCGCGGCCCGCGAGGTGTTCGCGGGTCGGGTCATCGTGGTGTTCCAACCACACCGCTACTCGCGCACCGCGTCGCTCTGGGCGGACTTTGCCGACTCGTTCACCGGCGCGGACTCGGTGTTCATCACCGACGTGTACGCCGCCGGCGAAGCACCGATCGCGGGCGTGAACGGCCGGCTCGTGGCCGACGCGGTTGCGGCGAAGCACCCCGAGCTCGACGTCACCTACGTGCCGGTGCGCCGTGACCTCGACGATCTCCCGTTCCGTCATGCCCGGGCGGGCGACGTCGTGCTCACGCTCGGCGCCGGTGACCTCACCACGCTGCCCGATGTCTGGATCGCATCGTGAGGGCGTGCCGGTGACGCTCACGAACGTGATCGCTGCGCTCGAGCGGGCGCTGCCGGGTCAGGTCGAACGCGCGGCATCGAGCGCGGCGCGCACGACGTACCGCTGTGGCGGCGCGCTCGCGGCGCTGGTGCGCGCCGACACCGAAGCTGATATCGCCAAGATCGCGGCGATGGTCCCTGCGTCAACCCCGGTGCTCGTGATCGGCCGCGGCTCGAACCTCTTGGTGGCCGATACCGGCTTCGACGGGATCGCGCTGTCGCTGAGCGGCGCGTTCGAACACGTCTCGCTCGACCGCGAGAGCCGCCGGGCGGAAGCAGGCGGTGCGGTGGCCCTGCCGGTGCTGGCCCGCCGGGCGGCCGCCGCCGGACTCGCCGGCCTCGAGTTCTACGTGGGCATCCCCGGATCCGTCGGCGGCGCGCTGCGGATGAACGCCGGCGGGCACGGCCGGGAGACCGCCGATGTGCTCGTCGGCAGCCGGCTCTGCTCCCTCGATGACGGCATCAGCCGCGACCTCGGCCCCGACGAGCTCCGGCTGGGCTACCGCACGTCCGCGATCCGGGACCGGGACGTCGTGGTCGCCGCCACCTTCGGCGGGCACGCCGACGACCCGGCGCAGTGCGGTGACCGCATCGACGAAATCGTCCGTTGGCGGCGGGAGCACCAACCCGGCGGCCAGAACGCGGGCTCGGTGTTCACCAATCCAGCGGGCGACGCGGCGGGGCGGCTCATCGAGGTCGCCGGGTGCAAGGGGCGCCGCATCGGTGGCGCACAGGTGTCGGAGAAGCACGCGAACTTCTTCGTCGCCGACCCAGGCGCCACCGCGGCCGACGTCTACGCGCTCGTGCGCGAGGTCCAGCACATCGTCGAAGCCGAGACCGGCGTGCACCTCGAGCCCGAGCTCCACCTGATCGGATTCCACTCGGAGGTCGGCCGATGACCACGATGATCGATCCGCGCATCCGCGACCGTCGCATCGAGGTCAAACGCGAGGCCGGTCGCAAGCGGCTGCGTGTGCTGCTCGGCGCGATTGTCGCGTTCGTCGCGGTCGGCACCGTGTACCTGGCCGTGGAGTCGCCGCTTCTCGACGTCGACCACGTGCGTGTCACCGGCCTGCAGCATCTCGACGCGACAACGGTCGCACGCGCGGCCGGCGTGCAATCCGGCGCACCGTTGCTGCGCGTCGACACGGGTGCCGTCGCGGCGCGCGTCGAACGGTTGCCGTGGGTCGCGAGCGCCAAGGTGTCGCGCGCGCTGCCCGGGACGTTGCGCATCACGGTCACCGAACGGGTTCCCGTCGCGTGGGTGCGACGTGACGACGCGCACGTCGCACTGCTCGCCGCCGACGGCACTGCGATCGCCGACACGGACGCAGCACCGCCGGGGCTCGTCGAAGTGCGCGGCGCTCGGCACATCCCCGCGACCGGCGCTCGCCTCGCGCCCGCGCGCGCGGCCGGTGCGGCCGCGGCCATGCCCGCGGAGCTCGCGGCGCGCGTCGTCGCGGTCGACGTGACCGCCGACGCCACGACGCTCGTGCTCGGCGGCGGCGACCAGGTGCGGCTGTGCACCCCGACGGATCTCGCCGCGAAAGGCGCGGCGGCGATCGCGGTGATGCAGCAGCTCGGGGACCGCGCCTTCGACTACATCGACGTGTGCGTGCCGCAATCGCCGGTGTCGAAGTAGTCACCGGTGTCGAAGTGACACCGAGGGTGTTTGCTTCCGCGCGCGCGCTCCGTTACAGTCTCGACGCATACCACAGGGTGACGTGATGGTCAACCTTCAGTTGAGGTTGAGAGTTTTGTCGCCTGCACGTCTCGAGCGCGCCGGTCCCGAAGGGGCATGCCGCGTCGGGAAGTCCGAAGGGAAGGTCGCCCAGATGCTCGGCGCTCCGCAGCACTACCTCGCGGTGATCAAGGTCGTCGGCGTCGGCGGCGGAGGTTGCAACGCGATCAACCGCATGATCGACGCCGGTCTGAAAGGCGTCGAGTTCATCGCGATCAACACCGACGCACAGTCGCTGCTTCTCTCCGACGCGGACGTGAAGCTCGACATCGGCCGGCAGCTCACGCGCGGGCTCGGCGCCGGCTCCGATCCCGAGATCGGCCGGCAGGCCGCCGAGGAGCACCGCCAAGAGATCGAAGAGGTGCTGAAGGGCGCCGACATGGTGTTCATCACCGCCGGCAAGGGCGGCGGCACCGGTACCGGTGCCGCGCCACTCGTCGCGGAGATCGCGCGTGGCATCGGCGCGTTGACGATCGGCGTGGTGACTCGCCCGTTCGGCTTCGAAGGTCGCCGGCGCTCGGTGCAAGCCGAGACCGGTATCCAGAAGCTGAAGGAGAAGGTCGACACGATCATCATCATCCCGAACGAGCGCCTGCTCCAGGTGAGCGACGAGCGCACGTCGATGTTGAACGCGTTCAAGATGGCGGACGAAGTGCTGCTGCAAGGTGTGCAGGGCATCACTGACCTCATCACGACGCCGGGCCTCATCAACACCGACTTCGCGGACGTGAAGATGATCCTCACGAGCGCGGGCTCGGCGTTGCTCGGCGTCGGCTACGCGTCCGGCGACGGTCGCGCGGTCACCGCGGCGCGTGCTGCGATCTCGAGCCCGCTGCTCGAAGCGAGCATCGAAGGCGCGCGCGGCATCCTGCTGAACGTGAGCGGACCCTCCGACGTCGGCCTGTTCGAGCTCAA
This sequence comes from uncultured Actinomycetes bacterium, assembly GCA_963740835.1. GTDB lineage: Bacteria > Actinomycetota > Acidimicrobiia > IMCC26256 > PALSA-610 > CAVUFH01. The sequence goes on from CAVUFH010000002.1 coordinate 614,776, forward strand.
CGAAGCCGCCGAGATCATCGGCGAGGCCGCGCACCCCGACGCGAACATCATCTTCGGCGCGGTGATCGACGATGCCCTCGGCGACGAAGTGCGCATCACCGTGATCGCGGCCGGCTTCGACCGCTTCGAAGGCGAGCAGAAGGCCGTGAGCCGCTCGTTCGCCACGGTCGAGGGGAGCCTCGGGCTCGACGACGAGGACTCGCTCGCCGGCGACGACGCGCTCGACCTCGGTGACGACGACTTCGACGTCCCCGAGTTCTTGCGCTGAGCCGCCTGCCCGAGCTCATCGCGACCTCGCTCGGGCCGGTCCGCGTCTGGTGCAGCGGCCGCGGCGGCGGGATCTCGCCGCCTCCCTACGAGTCCTGCAACGTCGGCGCGCACGTGGGTGACGAGCTCGTCTCGGTCGTGCGCAACCGGCAGCGGGTCGCGGCCGCGGCCGGGCTCGCAGATCCGAGCGAGTGGGTGTGGGTCGACCAGGTGCACGGCGTGGAGGTCGTCGACGCGGACGGCCCGACGTCGACGCTGCCGGTCGCCGACGCCTCGGTCACCACGACACCGGGCCTGCCGCTCGCGATCATGACGGCCGATTGCGCGCCGGTTGTCTTCGCGTGTGACGACGCCGTCGGCATCGCGCATGCCGGACATCGTGGCCTCGCGGGCGGCGTGCTCGAGGCAACCGTGGCTCACCTCCGCGCCGTCGGCCACGGAGCAGTCCACGCGTATCTCGGACCTTGCATTCGGGCCGAGTGCTACGAGTTCGGCGCGCGCGACCTCGAACGACTCGCGGATCACTTCGGCCCGGCGGTCGTCGGGCGGACGCGGGCGGGGAGCCCCGCGTTCGACCTCACCGCCGCGGTCCGCGTCGCGCTCGCGCGCGCCGGTGTCGACGCGTTCACGGACTGCGGGATCTGCACGTTCGACTCCGCCGACCACTTCTCCTACCGACGCGACGGCACGACCGGGCGGCAGGTCACGGTCGCGGTGCTGACGTGAGTGCCGCCGGTTCCGTCGCCGAGCACGTCGCCGGACAGCTGGCGAGCGTGCGCGCCCGCATCGCCGCCGCGGCGCGCGACACAGGACGCGAACCGGCTGCGGTGACGCTCGTCGCGGTGTCGAAGACGGTGCCGTTCGCAGCGATCGAAGCCGCGCTCGCGGCGGGTCAGCTCGTTCTCGGCGAGAACCGGGCGCAAGAACTGCGCGCCAAGGCCGAAGCGTTCGCGACCCGTGCACCCGCCCCGATTTGGCATTTCGTGGGACAACTGCAACGCAACAAGGTGCGGCTGGTCGCGCCGCACGTCAGCTGTTGGCAGTCGATCGACCGGCCCGAGCTGGGTCCCGAGCTCGCGCGCTTCGCGCCCGGGGCGCGGGTCCTCGTGCAGGTCAACGTGGGTGCCGAACCACAGAAGGCCGGCTGCGATCCCGCAGCCGCGCCGGGCCTCGTCGACGAGCTGCGCGCAGTGGGGCTCGATGTGACGGGCCTCATGACGGTGCCGCCCGCCGGCGTCGATCCGCGTCCCTATTTCGCGATGTTGCGGGAGCTGGGTGAAGCACTCGATCTGCCGGACCTCTCGATGGGTATGACTGCGGACTTCGAGGCGGCGATCGGCGAGGGTGCAACGATCGTGCGCGTCGGCAGCGCCGTCTTCGGTGCTCGCCGCGAGGGCGGCGGTCTGCGACGATAGGGTGGCGCGACGGACGCGCCCTCGAGGTTTCTCTCAGGGTTTTTCGGAGGACGCGAGCATGTCGGTGTTCCGCAAGGCGATGGTCTACCTCGGCCTCGTCGACGACGATGAGTACTACGGCGACGACGGCGGCTACTACGAAGACGAGTCGTACGAAGAGCCCGCGGAGCGGCCCGACCGTTCCGACCGCCCCGCGCGCGAACCCGCCCGCGGCGAGTGAACCGAGTCCGGTGACCGTGATCCGCCGAGGCCGCGAACGGGAAGAGGCGGCGGCACCCGTCGCCGCGCCCGCACGTCCGTCCGCGGTGACCGCGGTACCGATGCCCGCGGCGCGTGTGCATGTGATGGAACCGCGTGGGTTCAACGATGCGCAGGAGGTCGGCGATCGCCTCAAGGCCGGTCAGCCGGTGATCCTGAACCTGCAGGGCGTCGACCGGGATCTGCAGCGCCGGCTCATCGACTTCTCGAGCGGGCTCGCGTACGCGCTGAGCGGGACGATGTCGAAGGCGGCGGACCAGGTGTTCCTCCTGACGCCGTCGAACGTCGAGGTTTCCGAGGAGGAGAAAGAGCGGCTGCAGGCCCGCGGCCTGTACCGAGCAGCTCGCGCGTGAGCCTGAAGGATCTGCTCTGTGCGCTCGTCACGGTCTATCTGGTCGTGGTCTTGGCCCGCGCGTTGCTCTCGTGGTTTCCGATCCGGCCGGGAACCCCCGTCGCCACGATCTCCCTCTTGCTGCGGGATCTCACCGAGCCCGTCCTTGCGCCGCTGCGCCGCGTGATCCCGCCGGTTGGCATGTTGGACATGTCGGCCTTCGTGCTCATCATCGCCCTCGGCATCCTGCGCACCGCGATCTGTTCATAAATCTCCGGTCAGCAGTCAGGACCGGCGTTCGCCTCATCTCCCGTCCCCGCGGACCGATGAGGCGGAGCCGTGACGACCTGGCGGCGAGCCCGTGACGACCTGGCGGCGAACAACGCGCGACGGACGCGTTGGATACCAGCCGTCCTCGAGACCCAGGATTAGTCTTTTCGCATGGAGATCACCCCTCGAGAACTCCGAGACGTCGAGATCGCCGAAGCATTCCGCGGTTACAACCGCGAGGTCGTCAACGACCTGCTGGAGCGGGCAGCCGCGACCGTGGACGCGAGCAACGAACGGGTACGCGAGCTGAGCGATCGCCTGAAGGCGGCGCAGCTCGAAGCCGATCGGAGTCGAGAGACCGAAGACATCCTCCACCGCACCTTGTTGCTCGCGCAGCGCGCGGCCGACGAAGCCGTCGCCGAAGCGCAGCAGAAGGCGCGGGCGATGATGGAAGAAGCCGAGCTCGAATCGCACAGGTTGCTCGCGGACGCGCAGACCGAAGCGCAGCAGCGCGGCGACGAAGAACGCGCCCGCCTCGAAGGCGAAGTCATCGACCTCGCGGCGCGGCGCGACACGCTGCTCGCCGACGTCGACACGCTCACCCAGTTCGAGACCGACTACCGCGACCGGCTCGCGGCCGCACTCGAGCAAGACCTCGAAGCACTGCGGACGCGCGCCACCGTCGCACCGGGGCCCGTGCCGGAGGTCGAACCGGTCGAGCTTCCGGTCGCGCCCGAAGGCATCGCGCGCTCGGAGCCCGCGGCCGCGTTCCTCCCCGAGCCCGAACCGGCAACCGATTCAGTGGCCGCCGAAGATGCGCCCGCACCGTTCACGGCCTACACGCCCGGCCTCGACACCGACTCGAGCGTGCCCGATGCGCCGAGCAACAACACGTTCACCGAGAACTACGACAACTCCGACGCCGCGAGCGACACGTACGGGTCCGAGCACTTCGTGCACGACGCGCCGGCCGCTGCCGGCGCCGGAGCCGGAGGTCGACGTGCCCGAGGCGAGCGACGACCGCGCGATGCAGCCGGCGCCGAGCCGACGTACTTCGAAGCCGAGACGTTCGCCGCCTCTGCGTACTCGGAACCGACGCCGGGGATTTCCGACGTCGGCACGTCCGACGCCGGGCTCGCGGATGCCGGCTACCTCGGTGCCGACACTCCGCCCGTGGACTCCTCCGGCGTGGAGAACGTCGAAGAGCCCACTCGCCAGGTCGACATGACCGCGCTGTTCGACGCCGAGGCCGCCGAGCCGGCACCCGCGGTGAGCCCATGGGAGCCGTCGCCCACGTCGGCCTACGAGCCCGAGCTGGTGACACCCACGCCGGCCGCCGACGCCCCGATCCGGACCGACAGCAGCTTCGACATGCTCCGCCCGGATGTCCTCGACGCCGAAGTCCTCGACGACGACGCCTTCTTCGCGACATTGCGGGAGGCGGTCCACGACGACACGCCACTCGGTCCGCGCGACGAGCAGGACGACGACGCCGACATGTTCGGTGAGGGGGGCGAGCGCAGCTCGTTCCGCGACGTCTTCCGCCGTCGCCGCTGAGTCCCCGCGCTGCTCACACTCTGCGGTCAGGCCGTCGCGCCTCCGCGCCATCACCGGCGCGGATGAACGGCATCGGGTTCGATGCGGGCTACACTCCCGCAGCTTCGAGGGCCCGAAGCGCCCTCCGCGTCGCGGTTCGAGCGGCGGGCGACGACCCAGAAGGACCACATGCCCAGGGCGACCAAGGCCGCCGGCCCGGCCAAAAGTACGGCGGTCAAGACCCCGGCGAAGAGCCCGGCCAAGGCTGCCGCGGCCGCGCGGAAGGCGGCCCCCGCCGCAGCCAAGGCCGGTGCCCGCAAGGCGACCGCGAAACGGGCGAAGCCGGCGACGAAGCCCGCGAAGCGCCCGGTGGTCAAGGCGCCGGTGGCAAAGGTCAAGGCCGGCCCGGCCAAGAAGCACGCGGCGTCGCCGGCCAAGAAGGTGACGAAGGCGGCACCGGCCAAGGCCAAGGCGACCGCGCCGAAGCCCGCGAAGGCCGCCAAGGCCGCGAAGGCCCCGGCGAAGGTCGGGAAGGCGCCGGCCAAGGCGAAGGTCGCCAAGGCGCCGATGAAGGCAACGGCCAAGAAGGCGCTCCCGGCCAAGGGCGCGAAGGGCGCGCCGGCGAAGAAGGCGGCCGGAGCCCCCGCGAAGGTGGCCAAGGTCGTCAAGACCGCCCCCGCACCGCCGCCGCCGAAGCCGAAGAAGCTGCCGCCGCCGCTGGCGCCGAGCACGCTCGAGAAATTGCGCGAGCGCCTGGTCGAGGAGCGGGACCGCCACCTGCGTCAGGCCGAGGAACTGCAAGCCGAAGCCGAGGTGCTCGCCTCCGAGCGCGAGCAAGGGGACACGCAGTTCGACGAGGAGTCGGGCGAAGGCGACACCGTCAGCGTGGAGCGCGAGCGAGACCTCTCGCTGTCGGCAACCGCGCGCCAGACCGTCGACGACATCGAACGGGCACTGGCCAAGATCTCGGATGCCACCTACGGACTGTGCGTCACGTGCGGCGACCGGATCCCGGTCGCGCGCCTCGAGGTGATCCCGTGGGCTGAGCAGTGCGTGAAGTGCAAGGCCCGTGGCGAACGGCGCCGGTAACCGGACGGAAGCACCGCCCCGCGGCCGGCTGCTGCGGATCGGCATCGCGGTCGCCGCAATCGTCGCGATCGACCAGCTGACCAAAGCGTGGGTTGCCGCGACCCGCAAGGACGCGCCGCTCGACATCATCGGCAACTCGGTGCAGATCGTGCTCTCGCGCAACGGCGGGAGCGCGTTCGGCCGTTTCCAGGGGATGACGACAGCTGCTCGCGGTCGGCGCGATCGTCGTTTCGATCCTCATCGTCCGGGAAGCGCGCAACGCCACCGACCGGCTGCGCCTGATCGGCTTCACGCTCGTGCTCGGCGGCGCGCTCGGCAACCTTGCCGATCGGTTCTTCCGCGCGCCCGGATTCCTACGCGGTCACGTCGTCGACTTCATCGCGGTCGGCCGGTTCCCCGTCTTCAACGTCGCGGACTCGTGCATCACGATCGGGGCGATCATCCTCGTGTGGGGCACGTTGCGCGCACCCGCGAAGTGACCGAGCACGAGCCGGTCGAGGTGCCGGCCGCGCTCGACGGCGAGCGGGTGGACCGCGCGGTGGCGCTGCTCACCGGTTGGAGCCGCGGCGACGTGCAGGCGCTCCTCGCGGACGGCGGTGTCCTCGTCGACGGGCGCGCGGTCGGCAAGAGCCGGCGTTTGCACGAAGGCGAGGTCGTCGAGGTGCGCGGCGAACCGGTACCCGACGTGCCGCCGATTGCCGAACCCGATGTCGAAGTGGTGGTGCGGTACGAGGACGACGACGTCATCGTCGTCGCCAAGCCCGCGGGTCTGGTCGTGCATCCGGGCGCCGGCCACTCCTCCGGAACGCTCGTGCACGGGTTGCTCGCGTGCTATCCCGAGATCGCGGATGTCGGCGACCCATTCCGGCCGGGCATCGTGCACCGCCTCGACCGCGACACGAGCGGGCTCATGGTCGTGGCACGCACCGCGCGTGCCTACGACGCGCTGGTCGAGCAGCTCTCCGCGCGTGCCGTCGACCGGCGCTACGCCGCGCTCGTATGGGGGCGACCGGCGGCGACGCGCGGCACGATCGACGCACCCATCGGGCGGTCGTCGGCGCGACGGACGCGCATGGCCGTGCGCGACGCGGGCCGGCCCGCCCGCACCGGCTACGAAGTGGAGCGCATCTTCGACGAGCCGCGCTGCAGCCTGCTCGCGTGCACGCTCGAGACCGGGCGCACCCATCAGATCCGGGTGCATCTCGCCGCGATCGGCCATCCTGTGGTCGGGGATGCGACGTACGGCGGTCACCGCGAGTCGATCGATCTCGACCGCCCGTTCCTCCACGCCGCGCGAGCTTGCGTTCATGCACCCCGCGTCCGGTACGCGGGTCGAGTTCGCGGAGCCGTTGCCTCCGGAGCTCGCGGCCGTGCCTCGCGCGATGGCCCGCCGAGGCCTGAACCGATCGCGCGTCGTTCAAGTCGACGCGTCGGAGTGTCCGACGAGCGTCCGCTTCACGAGGTCCGCGAGCGTGACCTGCGCCAGGTAGCGGCGGGTCTCGTCGGAGACGCACACCCACACCTCCTGCAGGATGCAATGGCCTTCGCAGTGGTCCGGATGTTCCTCGAGCGGGAGCTGCGGACCCTCCACCGCACTCACGATCTCGGCGAGCGTGATCTCGACGGGCGGCCGCGCGAGGACGTACCCACCGCCCACCCCGCGCTTCGACCGCACCAGGCCGGCGCCCTTCACCGCGAGCAGGATCTGCTCCAGATAGGGCTGCGGGAGGCGCGTGCGCTCCGCGATCTCCTTCACCGAGGTCGGGCGTTCGGTTCCGTGGAGGGCGAGCGACAACAGCGCGCGCGCCGCGTAGTCACCGCGCGTGGACACTTTCACTCCTCCATGCTCGCGTAGATTCGTGGGGCCGTGGAACCTGCAACCGAACCGTGCGCCCAACGCTCGACGGCGCGTCGGTCGCGGGCATCGTTCCCGCACTCGTTGGTGGGCAGGACGGGAGCTGGATCCCCGAGGTCGCCCGCGCCGCGGATGCGGTCGTGCTGCTCGTGCTCGACGGGCTCGGTTGGAACTCGGCCCAGACGCATGCGGCCATCCTGCCGACGATCAGCGCCATGGTCGGCGGACGCATCACGACTGTGGCGCCCTCGACCACGGCCACTGCGCTGACCTCGATCGCGACCGGGCTCGCGCCCGCCCAGCACGGCGTGCTCGGCTACCGGATGCGGGTCGGCGCCGACGTGCTCAACGTCCTGCGCTGGACCGTGCCCGACGCCCGCCCCCCGGATCCGTTCGACGTGCAGCGGCACACGTCGTTCCTCGGCCGCGAGGTCCCGGTCGTCACGAAGTCCGAGTTCCGCAACAGCGGCTTCACGAACGCGCACCTGCGCGGCGCCCGTTTCACCGGTTGGACATCGACCGCGGTGCTCGTCGAGCACTGCGCCCGGCTGGTCGCGGCCGGCGAGCGGTTCGTGTATGCCTACTACCCGGGCGTCGACAACGTCGCGCACGAGTTCGGATTGCACGACGGCTACTACGCGCGCGAGCTCGAGTTCGCGGACCGTCTCGTTGCCGACCTGCTCACAGTGCTGCCTGCGCGCGCAACGCTGCTCGTCACCGCGGATCACGGCCAGATCCATCTCGAGCGCGACGACTGGATCGATCTCACCGAGCTCCGGCCGATGGTCGACGTGATGGCCGGTGACGGTCGCTTCCGCTATCTGTACGCGCGGCGCGGTTCCGCCAAGGACCTCGCCGCGGCCGCGCGCGATCTGCTCGGCGATCACGCGTGGGTTCGTACCCGGGGCGAGCTCCTCGACGATGGCTGGCTCGGTTCCGGCGCGACGGGGACCATTCCGGGCCGTATCGGCGACGTCGTGCTCGCGTCCCGCGATGCGTCCGCGTTCGTCGATCCCGCGCTCGCGGTCGAGGTCCGCCTCCGCTCCGGTCACGGCAGCCTCACCGCAGACGAGATGTACGTGCCACTCGTCGCCGCGCCGGGCAGAGGTTCCTGACGTGGCGCCGCACGTCGTCGCCTTCACGCCCGACGACTGGGAGCTGCTGCGCGCCCTGCGCCTGCGGGCGTTGTCCGAGGATCCGTACGCGTTCGGATCGACCCACGCGCGCGAGCTGGAGTTCGACGAGGCAACGTGGCGCGAACGCACCGCTCGCATGGTGTACGCGACTGTCGGCGGCGAACCGGCCGGCATCGCCGGCGCGGGCCTTCTCGACGACGACTTGGTCGAGCTGCTCGGCATGTGGACCGCGCCCGAGTTCCGCGGGCGCGGGGTCGGGCGCGCGCTCGTCGAGTGGGCGATCGCCAGTGCGCGCGAGGTGGGTCGGCGCCGGGTCGGGCTCTGGTACGCGGATGGCAACGACAGCGCGCGGCGTCTGTACGAGCGCTGCGGCTTCGTCGAGACCGACGAGCACCCGGAAGCGCCGTATGCAAAGGCCGACCATCGCATGGTGCTGCACTTACCCGCAGCGAATGGTGCGGGCGCGGCGGTGTCGGTCGACGAACTCGTCATCCCCGTGTTGCGCGTCGCGGACGCGGCGCGCGCCGTCCGCTGGTACGCGCGGCTGGGCTTCGTGAAACAGTGGGAGCACCAGTTCGAGGCCGGCTTCCCGTGGTTCGTGTGCGTCGCGCGCCGAGCGATGCGGCTCTACCTGTCGGAGCATCTCGGTGACGCCCGCCCCGGCACCTTGCTGCACCTGAACGTCGCGAACATCGACGCCATCGCGGTCGAGTTCGGCGAGGCCGTCGACGAGGACGGCCTCGCCGGCCGCCAGGTGAACCTCGTCGACCCCGACGGCAACCGGCTGCGCGTCGCGACACCACGCGGCTGAACCTCCCCTTGCCCTTCCCGGTCGCATGCGTTACCGTCCGGTTACATGTAACCAAACGGTGTCACGATTGCGGAGACGGGAGGTCGTGATGGGAACCGAGATCGGGCCGTTCGCGGTGCGCCGGAGCATCTGGATCGATGCCGCGCCGGAGAACGTATGGCAGGAGTTCGAGACCTTCGAGCGCATGGCCGACTGGTACGGCACCGGCCACCAGCTGCTCGAGTACGAACCGCGCCTCGGTGGACGGGTCGTCACCGATGCCGGCGGGGACCACCACAGCGAGGAACCGTTGGTGTTCGAAGGACGCGTGCTCGTCTTCGACCCGGGGCGCGAGCTGACCTTCGAGCAGAACTGGCTCGAGCACAGCTGGACCGCGCCCGCGCTCATCACGTTGCGCCTCACGCCGGTCGACGGCGGCACGTTGGTCGAGTTGTTCCACCACGGCTTCGAACGCGTGGCGGACGATCCCGGCGAGTTGCTGCGCGGGTTCGAGGAAGGCTGGACGATGCGCCAGCTCGAGATGTTGCTCGCTCGGGTCTCGAAGTAGGCCCCGTGTCCCGACGGAGAGACGTCTTCGGCGCGCTCGCCGATCCGACGCGTCGGGCGATCCTCGAACGGTTGCTCGACCGCCACGAGATGTCCGCCGGCGCGCTCGCGGCGGAGTTCGTGCACATCAGCCGGCCCGCGGTGTCGAAGCACCTGGGAGTGCTGCGCGCCGCCGGACTCGTGCGCGCCCGGGAGGACGGGCGCGAGGTGTTCTACGCACTCGATTCGGCGCCGTTGGCGACTGCATACGAGGAGTGGTGGGCGCGGTTCGCGCCGCTCTGGGACGAGCGGCTCACCCGCCTGAAGCGGAACGTCGAGCGGGCGCCGACCGCCGGATCGGGCCGGGCCCGCACGCGCTGACGGCCGACGCTGGTGACCACCGGCTCGGCGCGCTATCGTCGAATGACAGCAGTGTAGTTATCCCCAGGTCGCTGTGGACGCCCTTGTGGACGCCGGCTGCGAGCTGGGGACAGTTGTGGATGGCGGAGGCCCCAACTGCCTGATTCACATGCCTGATTCATTCGTCCATCTGCATCTCCACACCGAGTACTCGATGCTCGACGGGGCATCGCGGATCGGCGAGGTCGTGGCCGCGGCCGCGGCCGACGGGCAACCGGCGGTCGGCATCACCGACCACGGCAACATGTACGGCGCGCTCGAGCTGTACAAAGCCGCGCGCGCCGCCGGTATCAAGCCGGTGCTCGGCATGGAGGGCTACTTCACCAACACGTCGCGCTTCGACCGGCCGAAACGCAGCGAGCACGAGATCTTCCACCTCACGCTGCTCGCCGAGACCGATCAGGGCTACCGCAACCTGATCAAGGTCACGAGCATGGCGTACCTCGACGGCTACTACTACAAGCCCCGCTCGGACTGGGAGCTGCTCGCCGCGCACCACGAGGGCATCACCGCGACCACGGGCTGCCTCGGCGGGTTGGTGTCGCAGCTCATCCTCCAGGGCGACGAAGCCGCGGCGCTGGCTGCGGCCGCGCGGTTCCAGGAGATCTTCGGGCGCGAACACTTCTTCGTAGAGCTCCAGGACCACGGCATCGACGACGACGCGAAGGTCATCCGTCCCCTGCTCGACATCGCGCGCAAGCTCGATGCGCCGCTGCTCGCGACCAACGACAGCCACTACACGCACAAGGAACACGCGGAAGCGCACGACGCGCTGTTGTGCGTGCAGACCGGTGCGTTGCAGAGCGACCCGAACCGATTCAAGTTCGACGGCGACGAGTTCTACATCAAGAGCGCGCAGGAGATGCGACATCTCTTCCGAGAGGCGCCCGAAGCGTGCGACAACACGCTGCTCGTCGCGGAGCGGGCCGCGGTCGAGCTCGAGTTCGGGAACGCGATCCTCCCGTCGTTCCCCGTCCCCGACGGTCACGACGAGAACTCCTACCTCCGAGAGCTCACGATCGAAGGTGCGAAGGGGCGCTACGGCGACGACCTTGCGATGCACGTGCGCGAGCGCATCGACTTCGAGCTCGACGTCATCAAGTCAATGGGGTTCTCCGCGTACTTCCTCGTCGTCTGGGACCTCGTGCGCTACGCCAAGTCGCGCGGCATCCGGGTCGGGCCGGGCCGGGGGAGCGCGGCCGGTTCGTGCGTGGCGTACTGCCTGCGCATCGTCGACATCGACCCGATCAAATACGACCTTCTTTTCGAGCGGTTCCTGAATCCGGGACGCAAGGAGATGCCCGACATCGACATGGACTTCGACTCCCGGTACCGGGGGGAGATGATCCGCTACGCCGCCGACCGCTACGGCCACGATCACGTCGCGCAGATCGTCACGTTCTCCACGATCAAAGCGCGCGCCGCGGTGCGCGACGCCGCGCGCGTCCTCGGCTACCCGTACGCGGTCGGCGACAAGATCGCGAAGCTGATGCCGCCGCTCGTGATGGGCCGGGACACGCCGCTGCACGCGTGCTTCGACAAGCAAGACAAGTACACCGACGGCTACAAGATGGCGTCCGAGCTCCGGCAGCTCTACGAAGACGACCCCGACACGCGGCGCTCGATCGACGTCGCGCTCGGGCTCGAAGGGCTGCGCCGCCAGGACGGCATCCACGCGGCCGCGGTCGTGATCACCCGCGAACCGCTCACCGAGTACCTCCCGATCCAGCGCAAGCCCGAGCCCGGCATGCCGATCGAGGAAACGCCCGTCGTCACGCAGTACGAGATGAACGGCGTGAGTGAACTCGGCCTCCTGAAGATGGACTTCCTCGGGCTCCGCAACCTGGACGTCATGGAGGTCGCGCTCGGGTTGATCGAAGCGTCCACCGGATCGCGCCCCGACATCGACAATGTCGCGCTCGACGACCCGAAGACGTTCGCGCTGCTGGCCCGCGCCGAGACGATCGGCGTGTTCCAGCTCGAAGGCGGCCCGATGCGGGCGCTCATCCGCTCGCTCGCACCGTCGCGCTTCGAGGACGTGTGCGCGCTCGTCGCGCTCTATCGGCCCGGGCCGATGGGCACGAACATGCACAACGAGTACGCGGACCGCAAGAACGGCCGGAAGCCTGTCGTCTACTACCACGCGGACCTCGAAGAGATCCTCGCGCCCACCTACGGGTTGATGATCTACCAAGAGCAGCTCATGCGCTGCGCGCAACGGCTCGCGGGTTACACGCTCGAAGAGGCCGACAACCTCCGCAAGGCCGCGGCGAAGAAGAAGCGCGACCTGATGCGCGCGGAGCGGTCGAAGTTCGTCGGCGGCTGTGAGCGCAGCGGCTACGGCCCCGACTTCGGCAACGAGATGTTCGACGTCATCGAACCGTTCGCCGACTACTCGTTCCCGAAAGCGCACGCCACCGGGTACGGCTTCATCGCCTACCAAACCGCGTGGCTCAAGGCGAACTTCCCGGTGCAGTACCTCGCCGCGCTGCTCACGAGCGTCAAGGCCAACCTCGACAAAGCAGCCGTCTACCTCAACGAGTGCCGGCTGCTCGAGATCCCGGTGCTGGTTCCCGACGTCAACGCGTCGGAGAGCGACTTCTCCTGCGAGTTCGGCGACGACTTCAAGAGCGGGGGGGAGGTCGCCGAGACGCACTCGGCGAAGCCCGCTTCGGCGACCGCGACGGGTGGGAAGAGTCCAGGGGCCGTCCGCTTTGGCTTGTCGGCCGTGCGCAACGTCGGTGAAGGGGTCTCCGCGCTGATCATCGAGGAGCGCGAAGCGAACGGGCCGTTCACCGACTTCCACGACTTCTGCGCGCGAGTCGATCCCGCGGTGCTCAACAAGCGCACGGTCGAGTCACTCGTCCGTGGCGGCGGCTTCGACTCGCTCGGCCATACCCGGCGGGGTCTGTGCCTCGTGTTCGAGCCCATCGTCGACGCCGCGCTCCGGCGCCGGCGCGAACGCGAGCAGGGCACGATGAGCCTCTTCGATCTGGGCGGTGACACCGGTGACGCGTCGCCCGTGTTCGATGACCGCCTCGACATCCCCGATCTCGAGTTCGACAAGACCGAGCGGTTGCGCCTCGAGAAGGAGATGCTCGGCCTCTACGTGAGCGACCATCCGCTGATGGGCGCCGAGCGGGCGCTGCGTAGGTACGTCGAGTGCTCGATCGCCGACCTCGCCGACATGGACGACGGCACCACGCGCACGGTCGCCGGCGTCGTCACCGCGTTGAGCCGCAAGTACACCAAGCGCGGCGACCTCATGGCCACGTTCGTGCTCGAGGACATCGCGTCGTCCATCGAGGTCATGGTGTTCCCGAAGACGATGGCGCAGTACAACGAGTTGCTCGCCCCCGACGCGATCGTCACGGTGAAGGGCCGCGTCGACGGTCGCGAGGACACTCCGAAGCTGATGGCGCTCGAGATCGCACGCCCGGAGATCCATCTCGACAGCGGGCCGCCGGTGCGCGTCCGCGTGAAGGTCAGTGCGCTCACCGACGAACGGGTCGCCCGGCTCAAGGAGATCCTCGCCGCACATTCGGGCGACAGCCCGGTGTTCCTGCACCTTGTCGGCGCCGAGAAGGAAACCGTGCTCCAACTCGGTGACGATCTGTATTGCAGCAGCGCCAACGGCATGTTCGCCGAGCTCCGCATCCTCTTCGGCGCCGACTGCATCCTCTGAACGACGGGTTTTGGCGACACATGGCGACCGAAACGGTCGCCGATTGTCGCCGAAACCGCCGGTTCAGCCCGCGTGCGCGATGACGTTCTCCGAGAACCTGCCGAGCTGGGTGCGCAGCGTGTCGAGGTCGAAGCCGAGCGGCGGGACGATGAAGCGTGAGACACCGAGATCCGCGTAGCGCTTGACGGTGTCGAGGTCGAGGCCGCCACCGCTCGACACCTCGATCGCGTCGGGGTCGCGGCCGGCGGCCTCGGCGACCGCACGCATCTCGTCGAGCAACGGCAGCAACCCGTCATGTTCGCCCCGGCCCGGGAAGAACCCGTCACCCAACCGACCCGCACGCCGTGCCGCGGCGGCCGTGTGGCCGCCGATGTGGATCTTCGGCCCCTCGGCCGTCGCCGGTTTCGGATACGACTGCAACGGCGCGAAGCGCGTGAACGCACCTTCGAACGCGGTCTCCTGCTCGCGCCACAACCGGCGGAGCACCTCGATGTGTTCGTCGGTGCGCTTGCCCCGTTCCGCGAACGGCACACCGAGCGCGTCGAACTCCTCCTCGAGCCAGCCGACGCCCACGCCGAGCTCGACCCGCCCGCCCGAGAGCCGGTCGAGCGTCGCGATCTCCTTGGCGAGGATCACCGGATTGCGTTGGGGCAGGATCAAGATGCCGGTCGCGAGACGGATGCGCGTCGTGGCGGCCGCGACATACGCCAACCAGATCAACGGGTCGGGGATCGGCACGTCCTCGCCACCCGGCATCCGCCCGGTGGGGGAGTACGGGTACGTCGACTGGTAGCCGGTCGGCACGACGACGTGCTCCACCGTCCACAGTGACTCGAACCCGAGCTCCTCGGCGAGCTGCGCGAGTCCGACCGCCGTCGCCGGTTCCGAGAACGGGCCACCATTGGCGAACATCAAGCCGAACTTCACCAGCGCGAACGCTACAACGGCCGAGCTGCGCCGCGGGCGGGGCTTCGCTCGTCCGCACGGTTGCGTTGGCTCCCTCGCTGCGCGCCGAGTGGCGGCTGCGCCGCGGGCGGGGCTTCGCTCGTCCGCACGGTTACGATCCGCCGATGCGGATTGGGATCTTGGGGGCGACCGGCCCCGCGGGCCGCGGGCTCGCGGCGCGATTGGCGAGCGTCGGACACGAGGTGCTGTTCGGTTCCCGCGCGGTCGACAAGGCGCGCGCCGCGGTGACCGAGCTCGAAAAGGAGTGGGGCGACCGCGTGGCCGGCCGCTTGATCGCCTGCGACAACGCGTGGGCGTGCGACGCGCCCATCGTGATCCTTGCGGTGCAGGCCGAAGGCGCGATCCCAACCGTGCAGGAGCACGCGGAACGGCTGCCGGGCAAGATCGTCGTGTCGATGGCGAACAACCTCGTGAAGCACGGCAGCGAGTTCAACGCGGTGCTGCCGCCGCACGGGTCGGTGGCCGCGGAGATCCAGTCGTTGTTGTGGCGGTCCCGCGTCTGCACCGCGTTCCACCTGGTGCCCGCGGCCGAGTTCGCGGCGCTCGACCACGAGATGGAGAGTGACGTAGTCGTGCTCGGCGACGACGACGAGGCCAAGCGCGCGATCATGGAGATCACCGGCAGCATCCCGAACCTTCGCCCCCTCGACGGTGGCTCGTTGCGCAACGCCGTCGGGATGGAGACGTTCGCGGCGGTGCTGCTGACCGTGAACATACGGCACAAGATGCGCGCGAGCTTGCGCCTCACTTCTGTATGAGCATGCGGCTCTACGACACGGCGCGGCGCGCGGTCGTCCCGTTCGAACCGCCGCAGACGGTGCGCATGTACGTGTGCGGTATCACGCCGTACGACTCGACCCACCTCGGTCACGCGGCGACGTATCTCACCTACGACATCCTCACCCGGCGGCTCATCGAGCTCGGCCACGACGTGCGAATGGTCCGCAACATCACCGACGTCGACGACTCGATCCTGCCCAAGGCACGCGAGCTCGGCGTGCCCTACCTCGAGCTGGCCGAATCCGAGATGGCGCGCTTCCACGGCGACATGGCCGCGCTCGAGGTGCTGCCGCCGATCGCGGAACCGCGCGCGACCGAGTCGATCCCGCGCATCATCGAGCTCGTCTCGCGGCTGCTCGAGTCCGGACACGCGTACCTCACCGCCGGCACCGCGTACTTCGACGTCTCGTCGTTCCCACGGTTCGGGGAGCTGTCGCACTACCGCGAGGAGCAGATGCTGAAGCTCGCACGCGCGCGCGGCGGCAACCCCGACGACCCGCACCGCCGCGCCCCACTCGACTTCGTCCTGTGGCAGCCGTCGCTGGCGGACGAGCCCGCGTGGCGTGCGCCGTTCGGGGTCGGCCGGCCCGGCTGGCACATCGAGTGCTCGGCGATGGCGATGCACGAGCACGGGCCGACGCTGGATCTGCACGGCGGCGGCACCGATCTCATCTTCCCGCACCACGAGTGTGAGATCGCGCAGAGCGAGGCGATCACCGGCGAGCCGTTCGTGAAGCACTGGCTGCACTCGGCGATGGTGAACTACGAGGGCGAGAAGATGTCGAAGTCGCTCGGGAACCTCGTCTTCATCAGCGACCTGCTGAAGCACGGCGATGCGCGTGCGATCCGCCTCGCGTTGCTGCGCCACCACTACCGCCACGGCTTCGAGTGGTACGACACCGATCTCGAAGAAGGCGTTGCGCTGTTGCACCGGTTGCTCGCGGCCGCGCAGTCGACCGATGGTCCGGACCCGCGTCCGTTCGCGAAGCGCGTGCGCGACGCGATCGACGACGACCTCGACACGCCGCGCGCGCTCGAAGCACTGGACGACCTCGCGAGCGCGATCCTTTCCGGTTCCGGCGACGAGACCGCGCCCGACGTGTTGCGCGAGCTGGGCTGGCTGCTCGGCGTGGATCTCAACCGGCCCGTCACGATTCGCTGACGCACCGGACTCTTCTCGGCGCGACGAGGCGGAATACGCCGCGGACCACCGCGGACCCGCTGGTACCCTCGCCGCGTCCCGACCGCCTCCGACAGAGACGCAGATGAGCGAGCAGATCACGATCACGCTTCCCGACGGCTCGACCCAGACGGCCGATCGGGGGACGACGCCGGCCGCGGTTGCGGCGCAGATCGGATCCCGGCTCGCGAAGGCGGCGATCGCGGCGAAGGTCGACGGGGAGTGGGTCGACCTCGACCGCCCACTCACCGACGACGCCCGCCTCGAGATCGTCGTCCCCGCATCCGATGACGGCCGGGAGGTGCTCCGGCATTCGACCGCGCACGTCATGGCCGAGGCGGTGACCCGCCTCTTCCCGGGCGCGAAGTACACGATCGGCCCCGCGATCACCGATGGCTTCTACTACGACTTCGATCTCCCGGACTCGCGCACGTTCAACGAGGAAGATCTCGCCAAGATCGAGGACGAGATGCGCGCGATCGTGAAGGCAGATCAGGCGTTCGTGCGCGAAGAGGTGTCGTACGACGACGCGCTCGCGCGGTTCACCGATCAGCCGTACAAGCAGGAGATCATCGAGAAGGTCCGCGCCGGAAACGCGGAGGCCGAAGACGCCGGCGAGGTCGGCGGCGACGACGGTGTGTCGCTGTACCGGAACGTCGTCGACGGCCAGGTCGAGTTCACCGACCTGTGCCGTGGCCCGCATGTCCCGAGCACCCGCCGCATCGGTGCGTTCAAGCTGACGAAGGTCGCGGGTGCGTACTGGCGGGGCAACGAGAAGGGCCCGATGCTGCAGCGTATCTACGGCACCGCGTGGGAGTCGCAGAAGGCGCTCGACGAGTACCTCCACCGGGTCGAGGAAGCCGAGCGGCGCGATCATCGCAAGCTCGGTGCCGAGCTCGACCTGTTCTCGTTCCCCGACGAGATCGGTTCCGGTCTCGCGGTGTTCCACCCGAAGGGTGGGATCGTCCGGCGCGTGATGGAGGAGTACTCACGGCAACGCCACGAGGCCGCGGGCTACGAGTTCGTCAACACGCCGCACATCAGCAAGGAGCACCTGTTCCAGATCTCCGGGCACCTCGAGTGGTTCGCCGAAGGCATGTTCCCCCCGATGCACCTCGACGACGTCGGCGGCGAGGGCGGCATCAACTACTACCTCAAGCCCATGAACTGCCCGTTCCACATCTTGATCTTCCGCAGCCGCACACGTTCTTACCGCGAGCTGCCGATCCGCATGTTCGAGTTCGGGTCGGTGTACCGCTACGAGAAGTCGGGCGTCATCCAGGGCCTCACGCGCGTGCGCGGCATGACCCAGGACGACGCGCACATCTTCACCACCAGGGCCGCGATGACGGAGGAGATCGGCTCGCTCCTCGACTTCGTGCTCGACCTGCTGCGCGACTACGGCCTCGACGACTTCTATCTCGAACTGTCGACCAAACCCGAGGGTAAGGCCGTCGGCACCGACGCCGAGTGGGACGAAGCGACCGAAGCGCTGCGCGTCGCCGCCTCCGACAAGGGCCTCGACCTCGTGATGGACCCGGGCGGTGGCGCGTTCTACGGCCCGAAGATCTCGGTGCAGGCGCGCGACGCGATCGGCCGGACCTGGCAGATGTCGACGATCCAGCTCGACTTCCAGATGCCGCACCGCTTCGACCTCCACTATGTGGGTGCCGACAACGAACGCCATCGTCCGGTGATGATCCACCGGGCGTTGTTCGGCTCGATCGAGCGTTTCTTCGGCGTGCTGGTAGAGCACTACGCCGGCGCGTTTCCGTTGTGGCTCGCGCCGGTGCAGGCGACCATCCTGCCTGTCTCGGACCGGCACGACGCGTACGCGTTCCGCGTCGCCGACCGCTTGAAGGGCCTCGGCTACCGCGTCGAACTGAACGACGGCAGTCACGGCAGCCTCGGCGCACGCGTCGGACGCGCGAAACGTGAGAAGGTGCCGTACGTGTTGGTCGTCGGTGACGACGATGTCGAGCACGGCACGGTCGGGGTCAACAAGCGTGCGGTCGAAGGCGTCGACCGGGGTGTGACGGTCGACGAACTCGTCGAGCGGCTCGCGGCCGAGGTTGCCGAGCACGTCTGATGCCGCGGAGCGCTTGATGCCACTCGAAAGGCTGTGGGCCGGCTGGCGCAACGATTACGTGTCCGGCCTCACCGACGACAAGGTCACCGACCACGCGGATGTGTGCGTGCTCTGCGTGCTCGCCGCCGCCGAGGACGACGAAGCCGCGCTCGTCCTCGAGCGCACGCTGCTCACGTTCACGGTGATGAACCTCTATCCGTACGGATCGGGGCATCTCATGGTCGCCCCAATCCGTCATGTCGCCAGCATCGAGGACCTCGAAGCGGGTGAGACGACCGAACTGGCGCGCGCGCAGCAACGCGCGGTGCAAGCGATTCGCGCGACCTACGCGCCGGACGGCATCAATCTCGGCGCGAACCTTGGCCGGGCCGCCGGTGCCGGCGTTCCGGGACACTTGCACGTCCACGTGTTGCCCCGCTGGACCGGCGACACCAATTTCATGACGGCGGTGGCGGAGGTGCGGGTGCTGCCCGAGAGCCTCGAAGTCGGATATCAGAAACTGCGGGCGCACTGGCCCGACCGGTAGCGTCGGCGCGCCGCTATGACCACGCCCGACGACCCGAACGCGCGACAACCGGACACCGGACCGGGCGGACCGGGCGAGCCGGAAGGCGACGCGCTTCCCGAGGACCTCGACGTCACCGCGTACGTCGGGCCCTACACGTTCCCGGACATCAAGCGGCGCCGCATCGCGGGAACGATCTACGTGGTGCTCGCGCTCCTGTGCCTGTGGGCGGGGCTGGCGTTCGACAACGCAGGCCTGCTCCTCGGCGCCGGTCTCCTCGGTTTTACAGCCGCTTATCACTTCCTCGCGGGTTGGTCGCTGCGGATCGACCAGACCGAGGCGTTGGCCATCGCGAGTCGCGCGGTCGGGTTCCCGGTCGGACACGCGTCGGCGCAGCTCGCGTGGCGTGGACTTCGCAGCCGGCCCACGTGGCGCATCCTGCTCTACAGCGCGGACGAACCGCCGAGCATCCGGGGTCTCGTGCAGCTCGACGCGGTGGACGGGCGCGTGCTCGGCGACTACACCGAGAACAACCCCGAAGACTGGTCGCAGCTCACGACGACCACCGGCGACGAGGAGCAACGGTGAAAGGGTTCTTTGCCGACTTCCGCAAGTTCATCATGCGCGGCAACATCGTCGACCTCGCGGTCGCCGTGATCATCGGCGTGGCGTTCAACGCCGTCGTCCAATCGCTGGTCAACGACATCGTCAGCCCGATCATCGGCGCGATCTTCGGCAAGCCGAACTTCGATGAGCTGACCGTGAAGATCGGTGACGGAGTCGTCCGCTACGGCGCGTTCCTTACCGCGCTGCTCAACTTCCTGATCATCGCGTTCGTGCTGTTCCTCATCCTGCGCGCGTTCACGCACATGCAGACCCGGCTGAGCAACCAGAGCGAGGAAGAAGCCGAGAAGTCCGAGAAGGACGTGCTCGTCGAGATCCGCGATCTGCTCGCATCCCAGCGCGGCGCGTAACGACTACGGCGTCGTCGCCGGGACGCTGGTCGCGGTCGCGCTCGGTGCAGCGATCGTCGGTGCCGGTTCCGTGCCGGCGTCGCGTTCGGCCGCGGGGCAACCTTGTTGCGCGAGGCCGACGATGCCGCACAGATATTGCGGGTCGACGAGCCACTGATCGCCTACATGCAGCGCGTTGCCGATGACCGGATACGGCGTGTTGAGCCCGTCAGCGCCGTCGACCGTGAGGCTGTACAGCACCTGTGCGTGGTCGCCGAGGTCGCGTATGCCGATCGCCAGGAACTTGGTCCGGCCCGAGTACTTCCGGTCCTGCGCCACCCCGGCCGCGATCCCGATGCGTTGCTGCTGCGGTGTGAGTGACGGCGACGTGGCGATCGCGGCAACTCGGGCATCGACGGTCGCGTCGGGGTCGGCGATCACGCTGAACGGCGCCGCGATCGCCGGTGCGGTGTCCACCGCGTTCCAGCCGTCGGGCGGTTGCACCGGCTTGTCGGCGAACGCCGCGCACTGCTGACCAATGTACGTGGCCAGCTGACACGTCGTGCTCGCGGCGATGCGCCACTGCCCCTCGACGAGCACGGCCGCGCCGTTCTGCGGGTCGGTGATGATCGGCGACGGCGCACCCCCGTAGTAGATGCGGTACACGACGTTCGCACGATCGGATGCGACAAAGTTGACGCGCTGGATGCGGAGCTCCGCTTGGTCGGCGGTGTCCTTGTACCGCGCGTAGCCCTCGTCGGCCTGCTCGCGGGTCGTGCCGTCGAACTCTCGTGCTGCGTACCGTTCCTCCGCGTTCCGGCTCAGGAGCGACCAGTACGCGTGCTGGATGCCGATCTCGGCATCGCGTTGGTCGGCGAGGCCGAGCTGGGTCGGCGTGAGCGTCACGTACGCGTCGCCGAGCACGCCCGCGACCGCGGCGCGCACGGCTTCGAGATCTGCACCCGGATCGAGTGCGAGGTCGATCCGGTCGAACGTGTCGTCCTCGAGCGGTTGCGTGGCCGGCACCGCCGCAAGGGGCACGCCGGCGGTGTCGATGCCGGGCACCTCGAAGATCCCGCTCACCGTCCGCGCGACGCCGTCGCGGGGGTCGCCGGCCGGCGACGTACCGAGATCGAGCGTGACGCGGTCGCCGACCGACGCGCGGATGCGGTCGGCGAGATCGCGGTCGATGAGGAGCTGGTCGGCTTGGGTCGGGAGCGCACCCGCGACGAGCGACACCTCTGAGCCTTCGTGGTACGAGAACAGCACCGGTGTACGGGGCGGCCCGTCCGCGGAAGGGTGAAACGGCTGCACGTCATCGCCCTCGGTGATCGGGACGAAGCGCTGCACGATGCCACTCGCTTCCTGCACGCCCGGGATCGCGGCGAGCTGGTCCCGCACCGAAGCCGGGATACGGTCGCGTGCGCCGTTCTCGTCGTAGGTGTTCGACAGCACGACCGCGTCGATGTCGCCGAGCAGCACGTTGGGCGCGAGGAGGCGGAGGTCGTTCGGCTCGTTGTCGTGACCGCCGCGCGTCACGAGCAGCACGCCGGCGAGCGCACCGAGCGCGAGCGCGCACGCGGTCGTCGCGGCGAGGACGCGCCGGGTCTGGTGCCGGCGGGCCCGCTTGCGCAGCGCAGGCACCGGTTCGGGCTCGGCGAGAGGGGTGTCGGAGAGCCGGCCGAGGGCAGCCGAGAGCCGGTCGTCGAGTTCAGCCATGTGCGGGTTCCGGTTCGTCGTCTTCGTCGTGCAGGGTGAGTGCGAGGCGGCGGCGGGCAGAAGTCAGCGTCGAAGACGCGGTACCGACCGCAACCCCCATCGCGCTCGCGACCTCGGCTTCGGTGAGTCCGGCCGCGTATCGCAGCGCGATCGCGAGGCGTTCACGAGCGGGAGCGCGCCCACGGCGTCCCAGACCTCGATCGCGTCGTGTCCGCTCTGCGCGGCGGCGCTCGTCGTCTCGAGCGACGCGAGCAGGCGAGCCTCCGTCGCGGCCCGCCGGGCCCGGCGGTGCAACAGGTTGACCGCGACGCGGTACGTCCAGCCCGACGGTTCGCCCATCGTCGACACCCGCCGCCACGCGGCGAGTGCGCGCGCGAAGGCCTCCGACGTCACATCCTGGGCGAGGTGCCGGTCACCGCACGCGACGGTGAGCGCCGCGAGCAGCCGCGGATGCTCGGCCCGGTACCACTGCTCGAACAACGCGAGGTCGTCGTTCGTGTCGCTCACGCCGCGCGTTCGTCCCCCCGCGTGCCCGATCTCGGTCGGCTCGATGCTCGCACGGATCGCAGTCACTGCGGGTACAAGTCACGGGACCGTCGATTCCCTGGGTGCGCGCAGAAGAAAGTCTCGCGCCCGCGGCTGGCCCGCTAGGACGCCGGCGCGGAAGTGATCTTGTCGACGAGGTGCGCGGGTACCGGGTCGTAGTGGGAGTGGCGGGCGGTGAACTGCCCGCGTCCCCCGGTCATCGAGCGCAGGTCGATCGCGTACCGGAGTACCTCGGAGGTCGGCACCGTGGCCACGATCTCGACCTCGCCGTTGCCGACCGAGGCCGAGCCCTGGATGCGGCCGCGCTTGCCGTTGAGGTCACCCATGATGTCGCCCTGATTCGCCTCGGGCACCGTGACGACGAGCTCGCTCACGGGCTCGAGGAGCACCGGTCCCGCCTTCGCCAGCGCGTCCTTCAGCCCGTGCGCGGCTGCGGTCTTGAACGCCATCTCGGAGCTGTCGACCGAATGCGCCTTGCCGTCGAAGCAGGTGACCCGCACGTCGACGATGGGGAAGCCGAGCGCGCCGCCCGACTCGGCGGTTTCGGTGACGCCCTTTTCGACCGCGGGGATGTACTGGCGAGGGATGACGCCGCCGACGATCTTGTCGACGAACTCGACGCCGGATCCGCGCTCGGTCGGCTCGACGCGCAGCCAGCGCGACCGCGAACTGCCCGTGACCGCCGCTCTGCTTCTTCACCTTGCCTTCGGCTTCGGCATCGCCACCGATGGTCTCGCGGTAGGCGACGCGGACGTCTTCGCTCTCGACCTCGACGCCGAACTTCCGCGCCAGTCGCTCGAGCGCGATGGAGAGGTGGGTCTCGCCCATGCCCCGAAGCAGCGTTTGGTGGGTCTCGGGGTTGCGCTCGATCCGGAGCACCGGGTCTTCCTCCTGCAACCGGTGCAGCGCGTTGGCAAGCTTGTCCTCGTCGGCCTTGGACTTGGCATGGATCGCCACTGCGAGCAGCGGTTCGGGGAGCGCGAACGGTTCGATCTCCGAGGCCGCGCCCTTGGTCGCGAGCACGTCGCCGGTCGCGAGGTCGTTGAGCTTGGCGACCGCGGCGATATCGCCGGCCGCGACCTCCTCGACCGCGTCCTGCTCCTTGCCCCGCATGGTGAAGAGCTGGTGCAAGCGCTCGTCGGTATGGGTGCGCGCGTTGACGAGCACCGCGTCGTGCTTCACCGAACCGCCGAGCACCTTGAAGAGGTTCACGTGCCCCACGTACGGGTCGACGATGGTCTTGAACACCTGCACCGCGGTCTGCCCGTTGTCGGTACCCGGCGCGGGTGCTTCCTCGACCAGGAACTTGGCGAGCCGGTCCACGCCGATCAGCCGCGTCGCGCTCCCGCACAGGACCGGGAACACGCTGGCGCTCGCGATGCCGTCGGCGAGCGCGTGCGCGAGCTCGTCGATCGCGATCTTCTCGTCGCCGAGGTAGCGCTCCATCAGGTCGTCGTCACCGACGACGATGCCTTCGACGAGCGCGTCGTGGATCTCGTGCTCTTCCATCTCCATCTCGGCGGGCACTGCGCCCTCCGTGCCGTGCGACGCATCTCCGGAATAGGTGACCGCGCTGTCGTTGAGGAGTTCGACGACGCCGCGGAGATCACCTTCCTCGCCGATCGGAAGCTGCAACGGCGCGACGCCCGCGCCGAACACGCCTTTGAGCTGATCGAGCGTGCGGGAGAACGACGCCCGTTCGCGATCGAGCTTGTTCACGAAGATCGCGCGTGGGACACCGAGCTGTTCCGCGAGCTTCCATGCGACCTCGGTCTGTACCTCGACGCCTTCGACCGCGGAGACGACGAACAATGCGAGATCGGCCGCGTGCAGCGCGGCCGCGACATCACCGACGAAGTCGGCGTAGCCGGGCGCGTCGAGGAGGTTCACCTTGTGGTCGTCGGATTCGAACGGCGCGAGCGTCAGCGACACGGAGATCCCGCGCCGCTGTTCCTCGGGATCGAAGTCGGAGACGGTCGAGCCGTCTTCGACCTTGCCGATGCGGGTGGTCGCGCCCGCGACGAAGAGCAGCGCCTCCGCCAAGGACGTCTTCCCGGCGCCACCGTGGCCCACCAGGGCGACGTTGCGGATCTTGGCGGTCGGGAAGGTCTTCACCCACGAACCCCCTCGGGGAGATGTGACTGTCCGGTTGCGGGAGTCTAGGAACGGCATACGGCGCCGGACCAGGGCACACTGAGCGGGGTGTCCAGGGTGCCGGAGCCAGGCTGGTACCCTCGTCGGACTGCTCGCGAACGCGAGCACGAAGACTTCCGGACGGTCCCCACAACGGGCACCCGACGAAGCACGCGTAGGAACCCATAGGAGACGTCATGCTCGACCGGCGCTGGCGCGGCGGTGTCGAGCGGGGACTCAAACCCCTCGGCGAGCAGCTGCGACGCATCGGTGTCAGCCCCGATGCCCTCACGGTGTTCGGGCTCTTGGCCTCGGCCGTGACCGCGCTGCTGATCGCGACCGGGCACCACGGTTGGGCCGTCGTCGGCGTGATCGTCGCCGGCGTCAGCGACCTCCTCGACGGCGCGATCGCGCGGGGGAGCGGGCAGGCGAGCCCGCGCGGCGCGTTCTTCGACTCGGTCGCCGACCGCGCCTCGGACGCGCTGCTGCTCGGCGGCTGCGCGTGGTGGCTCGCGGGCGAGTCGCCCCACCTGCCGGTCCTCGCGTTCGCGGTCGCCGCGTTCTCCATGATCATCTCGTACGAGCGGGCCCGCGCCGAAGCACTCGGCATCAACGCGCGCGGCGGCCTGATGGAGCGCGCCGAACGTTTCGTTTTCCTGAGCATCGGTCTCGCGTTCGGCATCCTCGTGCCGGTGCTGTGGGTGATGCTCGTGCTCACGGCGTTCACCGCCGCCGACCGGTTCCGGCGTGTGTACCAGCAGGCCGATCGTCCGCAGCGCCCGCACGCGACGATCCGCCGGACGCGCGACGCGAGCGGCGCACCTCGGCCCGCGCTGCGCGACTGGTGGGCGGCGCGGCGGGTCGACGGCGATCGCCGCCGGCGGCATCGGTCCGCCCGGCGCAGTCCCCGTCCGTAGTCGCTCGCGCATGCCCGGTCGGTTCACCACGTGGAGTTACCGCGCCGCGGCTGCGATCGCCGAGACGTTGCCCCCTCGGATGGGCGAGCCGCTGGCCGGTGTCGCGGGCAAGGTCGCGCGCTGGTGCATGCCGGGGCGCCGCGCGCTCGTCGCGCGGCACCAACGCCGCGCTGCGAACGCGTCCGGCCTCGACGCCGATGCGGCCGTCGCGGGCGCGTTCGATTCGTACGCGCGCTATTGGTACGAGCTGCTGCGGCTCCCGCGCGCGGTCCACGACGGCGAGGTGCCTGCGCATTTCACCATCAAGGGCTACGAGTACATCGAGCAAGGGTTGCGAGAGGGCAACGGCGTGATCCTTGCCCTGCCGCACCTCGGCGGTTGGGAGTACGCGGCGGCGTGGATGGCGTACAAGGGCCATCGCATGCTCGCGGTCGTGGAGCCGATCGAGCCGCCGGAGCTGTACGAGTGGTTCGTCGACCAGCGCCGCGAGCTGGGGCTCGACGTCGTCCCGCTCGGTCCGGGTGCGTCGGGCGCGCTGTTGAAGGCGCTACGCGACAACCGCATCGTCTGCCTGCTCAGTGACCGGGATCTGACCGGCGACGGCGTCGACGTGGAGTTCTTCGGGGAGCGGACGACGCTGCCGGGCGGCCCCGCGACGCTGGCCCTGCGGACCGGGGCGACGCTGCTGGCGGCGGCCGTCTACTTTCGACCGGGTCGCAACCACGCCGCCGAGGTGCGGGCGCCGGTTCCGGTCGAACGGGAGGGCCGGTTGCGAGAAGATGTAGCCCGCATCACCCAGGTGCTCGCGGACGAGTTCGAGGCGTTGATCCGGGCCGCACCCGAGCAATGGCACCTGATGCAACCGAACTGGCCGAGCGACCGAGGGGAGTGAACGAGCAGTGCGTGTCGTCATGACGTCGCCGTATTCGTTGTCGCGTCCCGGTGGTGTGCAGGGGCAGGTGCTCGGCCTCGCTCGAGAACTGCGCCACCTCGGGGTCGACGTGCGGGTCGTCGCGCCGTGCGACGGGCCGCCGCCCGCGCCCGGAGTCGTGTGCGTCGGGCCGAGCGTCGAGTGGATCTCGAACGGTTCGGTCGCGCCGATCGCGGCCGACGGCTCGGCGGCGCGGCGCACCGCGGAAGCGATCCGCTCGATCGAACCCCATCTCGTGCACCTGCACGAGCCGGCAGTGCCGGGGCCGTGCCTCAGCACGCTGATCGGATTCAACGGTCCGATGGTCGGGACGTTCCATGCGTCGGGGGAGCTGCTGCACCAGTGGAGCCGGCCCGCGCTGAAGGGTCTGATGTCGCGCCTCACGACGCGTGCCGTGGTCTCGGAAGCCGCACGCGACACCGCCCGTTTGAACTGGGGCGGCGAGTACGAGGTGCTCTGGAACGGCATCGAAGTCGAACGCTTCGCGAACGCGACGCCGACGCCGTCGTCCATACCGGCGGTTTTCTTCGTCGGCCGGCACGAGCCGCGCAAGGGACTGGCGCCGCTCCTCGACGCGTGGTCGCGACTCGACCGCGACGCGGTTCTGTGGGTCGCCTCGACCGGGCCGCAGACGAAGGAGCTGCGCAAGCGCAAGGTCGCGAACGTCGAGTGGCTCGGCAGCATCTCCGATCGGGAGCTCGAGCAGCGCATGCGGGGCGCAACCGTGTTCTGCGCACCATCACTGCACGGCGAATCGTTCGGCGTCGTCCTGCTCGAGGCGATGGCCGCGGGTACACCGATCGTCGCATCGGCGATCGAGGGGTACGAGAACGTCGCCCGGCCCGGCCGCGAGGCACTGCTCGTCGAGCCCGGCGAGGTCGAGGACCTCGGCGACGCGCTGCGCCGCGCGCTCGACGACGCCGCGCTGCGCGCGCGGCTCGTCGAGGCCGGACGGGCGCGAGCCGCGGAATTCTCGATGGCCCGACTCGCCGAGCGTTACGTCGAGCTCTACGAGAAAGCGGTCGTCGCCGCGCCGCGAGCATGACTGCAGCCGGAGCGTGAGTGAGCTCGAGGAGCTCGCGCTCGAGACGGCCGCGCGCGTGCGTGATGCCGTCGCGCCGAGCCTCGGCGAGCCCGGAGCACGGGAACGCGTCGGTGTGGCGCCGGGCGGCGACGTCACGATGGCGATCGACGAGGTTGCCGAAGAGGTGGTCGCCGAGTGCCTCGCCGCCGCGGGCGACATCGCGTACTACTCCGAGGACCGTGGCTACGTCAGCTACGGCGATCCGCGTGCCATCTTCGTCGTCGACCCCATCGACGGCACCCGACCTGCCGCGGCCGGGCTCGAGTCCTGCTGTGTGTCGATCGCGGTGGTGCCACCTCGGCTCGACGCGACGCTCGGCGACGTGTCGTTCGGGGTGGTGCACGAGATCAAGAGCGGCGACCGCTTCCACGCCCGCCGCGGTGGTGGCGCGCGGGCCGAACGGTCCGACGGCCGTGCGATACCTGTGCACCGTTCCGAGAACACGGACCTCGGCGCGCTGTTCTGGACCGCCGGATTGCGCGGCCGGCCCGTGGTGCCGGTGTCGATCGCGCTCGAGCCGCTGATCGACGGCTCGTCGATGCGGGGCGGCTACTTCGATCTCGGCTCCGCGACGTTCAACATGACGCGCATCGTGACCGGGCAGCTCGACGCCTACGTCGACATCGGGCGTCGCCTCGTCGATGAACTGCCGGAACTGGAGCGCCACTTCCGGCGGGTCGGCGACGGCGCGGTCTGCACGAACTTCCCGTACGACATCGCGGCCGCCGGGCTCATCGTGCAGGAAGCCGGCGGTGTGGTCACCCATGCCGACGGGAGCTCACTCGATTCCCATCCCGCCGTCGGATCCGGCGACGGGTTCGGCCTCGCGGTGCTGGCCAGTGCGTCGGTCCCCCTTCATGCGTTGTTGCTCGCCGAGGTCGATCACGGGATGGACCGGGTCCGCGCCTGGCTCGACCAGGAGGAACACGGCTGAGGTCGGTGCCGGGGCCGCGGGGTGCGAATCCCTACAATGAGGGAGTTCGCCGACTCGGGAGGGTTCCCGGTGATCGCAGCAATCATCATCATCGTGATCATCGTGCTCGCGGTGATCGTGTTCATGGTCCTGTACAACGGCCTGGTCCGGTTGCGGAACCGCGTCGACAACGCGTGGTCGCAGATCGATGTCCAGCTCCAGCGCCGGCACGACCTGATCCCCAACCTTGTCGAGACCGTCAAGGGCTATGCCGCCCACGAGCGCCAGACGCTCGAAGCGGTTGTGCAGGCCCGCAACAACGCGGTGCAGGCGCAGGGGCCGGCCGATCAGGCCCAGGCCGAGAACGTCCTGACCGGCGCGCTGCGCCAGCTGTTCGCCGTCGCCGAGGCCTACCCGGACCTGAAGGCGAACCAGAACTTCCTCAACCTGCAAGAGGAACTGACGGCGTCCGAGGACCGGGTCGCCTACGCGCGGCAGTTCTACAACGACAGTGTTCTCACGTACAACACCAAGACGCAGTCGCTTCCGTCCAGCATCCTCGCGGGGATGTTCAACTTCTCGCAGCGCGAATACTTCGAGGGTGAAGAGGCGTCGCGCGAGGTGCCGCGCGTCCAGTTCTGAGCACCTCACCACAGACTGCTGACCATCTCTCACCGTGTACGAACAAATCGCGTCCAACAAACGGCGTAGCGCGCTCCTCATCATCGGCTTCGGCCTGCTCGTCGGGCTCGTCGTCTTTGCCATCAACTACCTGATCGGCGGCGGCCTCATCGGATTCGCCATCGCCGCAGTCATCGCGATCGCGCTGTCGTGGATCTCGTACTTCAACAGCGACAAGGTCGCGTTGGCGATGAGTCACGCCAAGCCCGCCGACGAGCACACCTACGCGAGGTACCACAACCTCGTCGAAGGGCTGTGCATCGCGAGCGGGTTGCCCAAGCCGCGGCTGTACATCATCGACGACCCCGCGCCCAATGCCTTCGCCACCGGTCGCAACCCGCAGCACGCGGCCATCGCGGTGACCACCGGCCTGCTCGAGAAGATGAACCGCGTCGAGCTCGAAGGCGTGCTCGCCCACGAGCTCAGCCACGTCAAGAACTACGACGTCCTGATCATGACGCTCGCGGTGACGATGGTCGGGATCATCGCGTTGCTCTCCGACTTCTTCCTGCGGTTCATGTTCTGGGGCGGCGGCCGGCGCGGCAACGACGACCGCAACAACCCGGTCGGCGCCATCATCGCCCTCGTCGGGATCGTGCTGCTGATCTTCTCGCCGATCATCGCCCGGATGATGCAGTTCGCGGTGAGCCGCCAGCGCGAGTACCTCGCGGACTCGTCGGGCGTCTCGCTCACGCGCTATCCGCCCGGGCTCATCTCCGCGCTGAAGAAGTTGAAGGACGACACGACCGTCATCGACACCGCGTCCAAGGCCACCGCGCATCTCTGGATCGAAGAACCCCTCGACACCGAGAGCAAGCGGCCGGGTGTGAAGATGAACAAGCTGTTCGCCACGCACCCCCCGCTCGACGACCGCATCGCGGCGCTCGAAGCGATGTAGAACCCCCACACTTCCGAGGTCTCCCGAATGTCTCGCGTCCGTTCTCGCCTTCTCGTCTGGTGCGCGCTCGTCGCCACCGCGGCCCTCGTCGTCGGCGCGTGCGGTGGTGGCGACGACAAAACGCAGGTGTCGAGCGACTCGACCACCCGTACCACCGCGGCCACGACCACGGTCGCACCGATCATCGCCCCACTCTCGGGGACGGTCGACCCGACGGGTGCGTCGGCGACCCGCCCCGTGCTCACCGTGAAGATCGACAACACCCCATCGGGGCAGCCGCAGTTCGGCGTCGACCAGGCCGATGTCGTGTACGAGGAGATCGTCGAGTCCGGGATCACCCGGCTGGCGCTGATGTTCCAGTCGCAGGCGCCCGACAAGATCGGTCCGGTCCGTTCGGTGCGCAACACCGACCAGGCGATCGTCTGGCCGGTGGGCGGCATCTTCGCCTACTCGGGTGGCGCGCCGATATCGGTGAAGAGCATCAGCCAAGCACCCGTCAACCGGATCGACGAAGACAACGCGGGCGACGCGATGTTCCGCGACAGTTCGCGCAAGCGCCCCTTCAACCTGTACGGCGTCGCGCCGGCACTGTTCGCCAACGGTGGGCAGCCGGTGCCGCCGCCGCCCCTCTTCGGCTACCGCGCCGCCAGCGTCGCACCGCCAGGCGGTACGCCGGTCAGCACCTTCAACGTCGGCTTCAAGAAGGGGTTCGCGATCGACTGGACGTGGGACGCGACGAACAAGCGGTTCACCCGCGCGCAGTTCGGCAAGCCCGCCGTCACCGGCACCGGCGCGCCGATCGCGCCGCAGAACGTCATCGTGCAGTTCGTGAACTACGTCGGCGGGAAGCCGCCGGGCGGTGCGGGCCAGGAAGGGTCCGAGGCGGTGATGGTCGGCGGCGGTGACGCGTGGGTCTTCACCGGTGGTCAGGTCGTGAAGGGAACGTGGCAGCGGGCGGCGAAGGAGAACGTCACGAAGTTCGTCGACGCCAAGGGCGCGGAGATCAAGCTGGCCCCGGGCCAGACCTTCGTCGAGCTCTTGCAGAGCGGATATCCCGTGACGATCGCCACGCCGACGCCGCCGCCGCCGCCGAGCGGCTGAAAGGGGAAGGGCCTCGAAACGGCGCGCCGGTACACTGGGCGCCATGGCCGATGAGCGCACCACCGGTACCGCCCGCGTCAAGCGGGGTCTCGCGGAGATGCTCCGAGGCGGCGTCATCATGGACGTCGTCAACGCCGAGCAGGCGAAGATCGCCGAAGACGCCGGCGCCACCGCGGTGATGGCGCTGGAGCGGGTCCCGGCCGACATCCGCCGCGACGGCGGCGTCGCCCGCATGAGCGATCCCGCGATGATCGAGGGCATCCAAGCCGCGGTGACGATCCCGGTGATGGCGAAGTGCCGCATCGGTCACTTCGCCGAAGCTCAGGTGCTCCAGGGCCTCGGCGTCGACTACATCGACGAGTCCGAGGTGCTCACACCGGCCGACGAGGCGTATCACGTCGACAAGTGGGCGTTCACGGTTCCGTTCGTGTGCGGTGCGACCAACCTCGGTGAGGCATTGCGGCGCATCAGCGAAGGTGCCGCGCTGATCCGCTCGAAGGGTGAAGCGGGCACGGGCAACATCGTCGAAGCCGTGCGTCATCTGCGTTCGATCCTCGGTGACATCGAGAAGCTGCGCATCGCGCGGCCCGAGGAGCGCTACGGCTGGGCGAAGGAACTGCGCGCGCCGATCGACCTGGTCGAGGAAGTCGCCGACCGGGGCGAGTTGCCCGTGCCGTTGTTCTGCGCAGGTGGCATCGCAACGCCCTCCGACTCGTCGCTCGTGATGCAGTTGGGTGCGCAAGCGGTGTTCGTCGGCAGCGGCATCTTCAAGTCGTCCGATCCCGCGAAGCGGGCCCGTGCGATCGTCGAAGCGACGACGCACTACGAGGACGCGGAGATCGTCGCCAAGGTGTCGCGCGGTCTCGGTGATGCGATGCGCGGCGAGGAGATCGACACCCTCGACGTCAAGCTCGCCGACCGAGGCTGGTGACCCACGTGTTCGTGAGGCCCCCAGGTGGTCGGGTCGGAGGCGGCAGCCTCCTGCCGTAGGCCCTCCGCCGAGCCGACGGGGCGGGGGTGAACAGGTGAGCAAGATCGGAGTCCTCGCGCTGCAAGGTGCGTTCCGCGAGCACGCGGAGGCGTTGCGCGCGCTCGACGCTGACGTCACGTTCGTCAAGCGGCCCGAACACGTCGCTGCGGTCGACGGGATCGTGCTGCCCGGCGGTGAGTCGACCACGATGGACAAGCTGCTCGACTCCGCGGGCCTGCGGGAACCGTTGCGCGAGCGGCTCGCGGACGGCCTGCCCGCGCTCGCGACGTGCGCCGGCTTGATCGTGCTCGCCCGCGAGGTGGTCGACGGGCGCCCGGACCAGCAACCGCTCGGCGTGATCGACGCGACAGTGCGGCGCAACGGGTACGGCCGTCAGCGCGAGTCGTTCGAAGCCGACCTCGCCGTACGCGACCTCGACGGGGGTACGTTCCGTGGCGTGTTCATCCGCGCGCCCAAGATCGAGCGCACGGGCGCTGCCGTCGAAGTGCTCGCCGAGCTCGAGGGCGTTCCCGTCTTCGGGCGAGAGGGTCGCATCTACTTCTCTTCCTTCCATCCCGAGCTCGCGAACGACCTGCGGTTGCACGAGCTCTTCATCCGTGAGGTGGCGTGATGTCGGGTCATTCCAAGTGGCATTCGATCAAGCACAAGAAGGGTGCGGCCGACGCCGCGCGCGGCAAGTTGTTCGCGGTGCTGATCCGCCAGATCGAGGTCGCGGCGCGCCAGGGCGGTGGTGACCCCGAGTCGAACGCGACGCTCCGCACGATGGTGAGCAAGGCGCGTGACAACTCGGTGCCCATGGACACGATCCAACGTGCAATCAAGCGCGGCACCGGCGAAGAAGAAGGCGTCACGTACGAGGCGATCTCCTACGAGGGCTATGCGCCTGGGGGCGTTGCAGTCATCGTGCAGTGCCTCACCGACAACCGGAACCGGACCGGCTCCGAGATCAAGAACGTCTTCAGTCGCAACGGTGGGTCGTTCGCGGAACCCGGCGCGGTGTCCTGGCAGTTCGAGCGCAAGGGCATCGTCGTGCTCGACAAGGCGGTGGCGTCGGAAGACGACTTGACGCTCGCGGCGGCCGATGCCGGCGCGGAAGACATCGAAGACCTCGGTGACACGTGGCAGGTCACGACACCGCCCACCGAACTCCACGCAGTACGGACCGCGCTCGACGCCGCAGGTTTCACGACGAAGTCGGGGGATCTCACGATGATCCCGACAACGAGCGTCGAGCTCGACGACGAGAGTCAAGCGAAGCAAGTATTGCGACTCATGGACGCACTCGAAGAACACGACGACGTCGAAGCCGTGTACGCGAACTTCGACATCCCCGATGCCGTCCTCGAGGCGGTGTCCGCATGATCCAGCCGGGTGAGGCTGCGCCCGAGTTCACGTTGCCGGGCATCGAGAAGGGCGAACGTCGCAACTTCTCGCTCACCGAGTTCCGTGGCCGCAACGTGGTACTCGCGTTCTACCCGGGCGACAACACGCCCGGGTGCACAAGGCAGTTGTGTTCGTACCGCGACGACTGGTCCGAGTTCGAACGCATCGACGCGGTGCTCCTGGGCATCTCGCCGCAAGACGTCGACAGCCACGAGAAGTTCGCCACCAAGCACAACTTCCCGTTCCCGTTGCTCGCGGATACTGACAAGTCCGTGACGGACGCGTACGGCGTCGGTGCGCCGATCATCGGGGTGCGCCGTTCGGTGTTCGTCGTCGACCGCGAAGGGATCGTGCGCGACGCGGACCGCAAGCTCATCGGCGCGACATTCGTGCCCACCGACAAGCTGGTGCCCGTGCTCGCCCGTCTGGCCTGACCCGCGTCCGCACGACCGAACCGGTGCCGCACCGCCCCGACCGAGCGGTGGGAGACGTCCGCTACCCTCGACCGATGAGGCGAGTCCGGTACGGACGCCTGCGCGTCCTCACCCTCCTCGGATTCCTGGTCGCCGGGCTGTGCCTGCTGACCGCGTCGGGCCGCTCGGCCGCGCTCGAAGCCGCCGACGCCGCGTCCGCACGAGTCGCCGCTTCCGTCGACCAGCTGCCGGAAGCGCCCGCGCAGCTCGAACGGCCCACGGCGCGCGTCTCCGCTCCCGCGTCGTTCCGGCCGGCCGCCGAGCCGCTCGGCGCGGTGAGTGGCTCCATCGCCCTGCGTGTCGTTCTTTTCGCCCTTGCCATCTCCTTCGCGACCGGTCCGGCGCTGCGCACGCGCGTCGCGTGGCGGTCGGGCCCGCGTGCGCCGCCGTACGCGATCACTGCGCGTCCTTGACGCGTCGAGATCGTGTCCGCCCCGCGCGCCTCTGGCGCGCGCCCCGGCCCGGGAGCAAACCATGTCTCCGACCGATGTCACCACCCGCCCGACCCCGGTACGCCGCCGGGCTCCGCTGATCGCGCTCATCGTCGTCGCCGTCCTGGTCGCGGCGGGGCTGATAGAGCTCGCGTCCGCCGCGATCGCGACGCCGAGGTTCGTCCCGCGCGTCACGTTCGTGAACGACACGCCGTACGGCGTCGATGTCGACCTGCGTAACTCCGATCGCGGCGGCGTGGTGCTGCTCGGCCGCGCGCTCCCGGAGCAGCGCACCGCGAAGCACGAGGTCTACGACGGTGGCGACCGCTGGATCTTCGGGTTCACGCGCGGCGGCGTGGTCGCGGGCGCGGTCGAGATGTCGCGCGACGACCTCGACCACACCGGTTGGCGCGTCACCGTGCCCGCGTCCGTCGAGCAGCGGCTGACCGACGCGGGGCAACCGCCGTACCCGGCCGAAGGCTCGCGTTGAGCGACCGGCCCGGGCCGGATCGCCGCTTGCTCCAGGCCAATGTCGTCGAGCAGTCGCTCCCGGGCATCGGCATGCGCTACGAGCTCGAAGCGATCGAGGGCGGGACGGTGTGCGTGGTGGTGCACCACTCCGGCCGGCGCGACGTCTACGTGTTGCCGCGCGGTGGCGGCGACCCGCGCGCGTCGCTCACGCTCACCGACACGCAGGCCCGCACCCTCGGTGCGGTGCTCTCCGGCGCGTACTTCCAACCCGCGATCGTCGAAGAGATCGAAGCGGTCGTCGGCACGTTGCTCATCGACTGGGTCACGCTGCACGAAGCGTCGCCGGCCGCGGGTCGCAGCATCGCCGACCTCGAGATCCGGCGGCGCACGAAGATGACCGTGGCCGCGATCCTCCGCGGGTCGCAGTCGATCGTCGCGCCCGAGCCCACGGAAGTGCTGCGCGCAGGCGATCGGCTGGTCGTGGTCGGCCGCCAGGAGGACTTGCGCACGTTCGTGCACCACGTGGTGGGCTGAAGTGGGTGATCAGCTCGTCGCGCTCGGCGGCGCGTTCCTCGCGGCCGGCGTGCTCGCGCGGCTCGGCCGGAAGGTCGGGCTGCCGACGATCCCGTTCTTCATGCTCGCGGGCGTCATCTTCGGGCCCAACACGCCCGGGATCGCGCTTGTCGACGATCCGCACTCGCTCGAGCTACTGGCCGCGCTCGGGCTCATCCTGTTGTTGTTTCACCTCGGCCTCGAGTTCTCGCTCGGCGATCTCCTCGCGGGCGGTCGGTCGTTGCTCACCATCGGTGCGATCTACCTGGCCCTGAACATCGGCGGCGGTCTCGCGTTCGGCTTCGCGCTCGGCTGGGGTTCGCGCGAGGCACTGGTGATCGCGGGCGCGATCGGCATCTCGTCGTCGGCCATCGTGACGAAGCTGCTCACCGAGCTGCACCGGCTCGCGAACCCGGAGAGTCGGCTGATCCTCGGCATCATCGTCGTCGAGGACGTGTTCCTTGCGCTGTACCTCGCGGTGTTGCAGCCCGTGCTCGGGAAGGCCGACGGGCCGCTCGACGCGGCCGGTCAGTTCGCGACTGCGCTGGCGTTCCTCCTCGCGATGACCGCGCTGGCCCGCTACGGCTCCCGGATCGTCGGCCGGCTCATCGACACGCCCGACGACGAGCTGTTGACGGTCTGCTTCGTCGGCCTCGCCGTCCTCTCCGCCGGCGTCGCCGAGGAGCTGGGGGTGTCGGACGCGATCGGCGCGTTCATGATCGGGCTGGTGCTGGCGGAGACGCCGGTCTCCCAGCGGATCGAGCGGTTGGTACTGCCGCTGCGCGATGCGTTCGCGGCGGTCTTCTTCTTCGCGTTCGGCCTGACCATCGACCCGAGCGACGCGGGCAAGGTGATCGTGCCGGTGCTCGTCGCCGTGGCCCTCTCGCTGGTGCTGAACACGATCGCCGGCCTGATCGCGGCGCGGATGAGCGGCTTCGGTCGCGGACCCGCGGCGAACATCGGCCTGACGATCCTCGGCCGGGGCGAGTTCTCCTTGATCCTCGCCACGCTGGCCGTCGAGGCCGGACTCGACGCACGCATCGGGCCGTTCGTCGGCTTCTACGTGCTGATCCTGGCGCTCGTCGCGCCGATCCTCGCGAGCCGTTCGCAACCGCTGAGCCGGTTGCTCCCGGAACGGTTCTTCGCGCGGCCGGGCGCGGCCGAAGCCGCGTGACGGTGCCGCGCGGTGCGGCAGGCACCTTGGCGCGGCCGCATAATGAGCGGATGGACACGGAAGCGGCACTGCGCTTCGCGGCGAGAACCATCGGGGCGTCCTCGCGACCCGCAGGCAGAACGGCCGTCCGCAGATGTCACCGATCACGTGCGGTGTCGATGCCGACGGCAAGGTCGTGATCAGCACACGGCAGACAGCCGTGAAGACGAAGAACGTGCGGCGGGACCCGAACGTCTCGCTCTGCGCCTTCGCGGATTCCTTCTACGGTCCCTGGGTCCAGATCGACGGGACCGCGGAGATCGTCTCGTTACCGGAGGCGATGGACGGCCTCGTCGACTACTACCGCAGCATCTCGGGCGAACACCCGGATTGGGACGACTACCGGTCCGCGATGCAACGCGAGAAGCGCTGCCTGATACGGATCACCATCACCGCAGCCGGCCCGGACGTGAGCGGTTGATGGGCTTCCCGCGCTTTGGCCGGACGACCGGATCGGCGCGAGGCTTCGAACCGTCCGAACAAGAGGGAGTACGCATGCGGATCGGCATGACGGTGAACGGCAACGCGCAGGACCACGAGGTCGAGGCGCGTACGTTGCTCGTCCAGTACCTCCGGGAAGCGTGCGGACTCACGGGGACGAAGATCGGCTGCGACACGTCATCGTGCGGCGCGTGCACCGTGCTGATCGACGGTGAGTCGGTGAAGTCGTGCACGATGTTCGCCGCGCAAGCCGACGGCGCGTCGGTCGTGACCATCGAGGGCCTCGCTCGTGACGGCGAGTTCCATCCCGTCCAGCAGGCCTTCCACGAGCAGCACGGCCTCCAGTGCGGCTACTGCACGGCCGGCATGGTCCTGGCTTCGGTCTCGTTCCTCGAGGAGAACCCGAATCCGACCGAGCGCGACGTGCGCCTCGGCCTCGAAGGGAACCTCTGCCGCTGCACCGGCTACCACAACATCGTGAAAGCCGTGCTCGCGGCCGCGGCCGCGGCCACCGAGCCCCGGTCCGGAGCGGCGCAGTGATCCCCGCGGCGTTCGACTACGTCCGTGCCGACTCGGCGGATCAGGCCGTCGCGCTCATCGGCGAGCACGGCGAGGACGCGAAGTTCCTCGCCGGTGGGATGTCGCTGATCCCGCTCATGAAGCTGCGGCTGGCAACGCCCGCGGTGCTCGTCGACCTCGGGCGCGTCCGCGATCTGTCCTACGTGCGCGACGGCGGCGACCACATCGCGATCGGTGCCCTGACGCGGCACCGTGCGCTCGAGACCGATGCCCTGCTCGCGCAACAGTGCGGCGTGCTGCGCGCGGTCGCGGCGCAGGTTGGTGACAACCAGGTGCGCCACCGGGGCACGCTCGGCGGCTCCGTTGTCCACGGCGATCCGGCATCGGACCTGCCCGCCGCGCTGCTCGCACTCGACGCGACGTTCGTCGCGCGCGGCCCCGACGGTGAACGGACCATCGCAGCGTCGGACTTCTTCCTCGGTTTCCTCGAGACCGCGCTCGGACCCGACGAGCTGCTGACCGAGATCCGCGTCCCGAAGTCCGGACCGACCGGCTTCGCCTACGAGAAGTTCAACCGACGGGCCCAGGACTGGGCCATCGTCGGCGCGGTCGCGGCGCGGATGAACGGTGACACGCACGTTGCGCTCGTCAACATGGGGTCGACACCGGTGCGCGCCAGCGGCGTCGAAGCCGCGCTCGCGCAAGGTGCGAACCCGACCGACGCCGCCGCGCACGCGGCCGAAGGGACCGAGCCGACGCAGGACCTGAACGCCACGCCCGAATACCGCGAGCACCTCGCCCGCGTCCTCGTACGCCGCGCGCTCGAAGCCGTTTGAACGAATCCCGCCCGGCTGGGGCTCGTCGCGGTGCGAACAGTGTCGCGGTGGTCGTGCTCGCGGCGGGCCAGGGGGTGCGGTTCGGAGGCGACGTGCCGAAGCCGCTGCTGCCGTTCTGCGGCGCATCTCTGCTGCATCACACGCTGGCGGCCGCGACCGCGAGCGATGTCGGTCCGGTGGCGGTGGTGGTCTCCGACGACCGGGTTGCTGGCGCGGTTCCGGCCGGCGTGGAAGTACTGCGCAACGCGGCCCCCGAAGCCGGTATCGCGTCGAGCCTGCAGGTTGCGCTGCGCACGCTGACACCGCGCAGCGGCGTCGACGCGGTGGTCGTGGGCCTGGCCGACCAGCCCCTGGTTGGCGCGGAGGCCTACCGGCGGGTCGGGACCGCGGGCGCGGCCGGTGCCGCACTCGCCGTCGCGACCTATGAAGGCCGGCGGGCCAACCCGGTGCTCGTCGGCCGCGCGCACTGGGCGGAAGCGCTCGCGCTGACGGGCGACGAGGGCGCGCGCGTGCTCCTGCGCCGCTACCGTCCCACCGAGGTGCCGTGCGACGGCACCGGCACGCCCACCGACATCGACACCCCCGAAGATCTCGCCGCGTTGGAGGCCCGATGGAAATCAGCGACAGCTTCCGAGTGAACCGTTCGCTCGACGAGACCTGGAAGGTGCTCCTCGACATCGAGCGCATCGCCCCCAGTCTGCCGGGGGCCGAGCTGCAGGAGATCGAAGGCGACGACTACCGCGGCGTGGTCAAGATCAAGGTCGGGCCGATCACCGCGCAGTACAAAGGCACGGCCAAGCTCGCCGAGGTCGACGAAGCCGCGCGCCGCATCGTGCTGGACGCGTCCGGCCGCGACACGCGCGGGCAGGGCAACGCCAAGGCGACGATCGTCGTCACCATGAAAGAAGAGGGTGGCGGCACGCTCGTCGACGTGAACACCGATCTCTCGATCACCGGCAAGGTGGCGCAGTTCGGACGCGGGGTGCTCGGCGACGTCTCGTCCAAGCTGATGGGCCAGTTCGTCGAGAACCTCGAACGCGACGTGCTCTCCGACGACCCGGGCGCGACTGCAGACGCGGGCGCGGTCGAAGCCACGGCCTCGGCGCCGGCCGAGACGCCGGCTGGTGCCCGGCAGATCGACTCGCGCCCGGCCGAACCGGTCGACCTGTTGGAGGTCGCGGGCGCACCGGTCACCAAGCGGCTGCTCCCGCTCGGGATCGGGCTCGTCGTGCTGTTCGTCCTCTGGCGGCTCCTGCGTCATCCGCCCGCACTGAGTCCGGGCGACTGACGCGACGATCGGGCACCGCGACGGATTCGCATCCGCGGCCGCGCCGGGCACCCTGTCTAGGATCGAACCTGTGTTCGATCCGGCCGGGCCCGTGCTCGGCATCGACCCCGGGCTCTCGCGCTGCGGCTACGGCGTCGTGGCACGCGAGCGCGGCCAGATGCGGGCGCTCGCGTGCGGAGTCATCCGCACCGATCCCGCCCTGCCCCTGCCCGAACGGCTCGCGGCCCTCGCCGACGACCTCACCGCGCTCGTCGCCGAATATCGGCCGTCGGCACTCTCCGTGGAGCGGGTCTTGTTCCAGAACAACGCCCGCACCGCGATCAGCGTCGGGCAGGCCAGCGGCCTCGCGCTCGTCGCGGCGGCGCGCGCCGGCGTGCCGGTGACGCAGTACAGCCCGAACGAGGTGAAGCTCGCGGTGACGGGCGACGGCCGCGCCGACAAACTCGCGGTCCAGACGATGATCACGCGGCTGCTCGGGCTGCGCGAAGTTCCGCGTCCGGCCGACGCCGCGGACGCGCTCGCGCTCGCGTGCTGTCACGTGTGGCGTGCTCCCCTCGCCGCGCAGGTGGCCCGATGATCGGATCGGCCACATGATCGGATCAGTGCGCGGCACGGTGATCGAACGGTCTGCGAGCGGCGAAGCGCTCGTGGAAGTCGGCGGTGTCGGCTACCGGGTGCTCGTACCGGTGTCCGCGGTGCCGTCGTTGCCGCCGGGCGCGCCGGCGTTCTTGTTCACGCACCTGCACGTGCGCGAAGACGCGATGGTCCTGTACGGCTTCCCGACCCGCGACGAGCGCGACACGTTCGAGGCGCTGATCTCGGCGAGCGGCGTGGGCCCGAAGCTCGCGCTCGCCATCTTGTCGGTGCACAGCCCGACGGCGTTGCGGCGCAGTCTCGCCGAAGACGATCTCGCCGCGCTCACGCTCGTGCCCGGCGTCGGCAAGCGCACCGCGCAGCGGCTCCTTGTCGAGCTGAAGAGCCGACTCGAAGTCCCGGACCTCGACCTCGGCGGCGCGCCGATGCCGAGCGCGGGTGCGCGTGCCGAAGTGCGCGAGGCGCTCACCGGGCTCGGCTACTCGCCCGACGAGGTACGGGAGGCGATCGGGCAACTGCCCGACACCGGCGAGGTCGAAGAGCTGCTGCGGGGCGCGCTGCGATTGCTCGCGGGGGCCCGATGAGAGACGAGCTCATGCGCGACGAGCTCATGCAGGCCACGGCCGATCCGGTCGAAGCCGCGGAAGAGACGACGCTGCGGCCGAGGCGGCTCGACGAATTCGTCGGCCAGCCCCGCCTGCGTGAGCACCTGGAGATCATGCTCGAGCGCGGCCCGCCGGCGCGGTCAGGCCGTCGACCACGTGCTCCTCGCCGGTCCACCTGGACTCGGCAAGACGAGCCTGGCGGGGATCATCGCGGCCGAGATGGAGGCCCGCTTCCAGCCGACGAGCGGGCCCGCGCTCGAGCGTGCGGGTGATCTTGCCGCGATCCTCACCAACCTCGACGACGGCGACGTGCTGTTCATCGACGAGGTGCACCGGTTGCCGCGCCCGGTCGAGGAGGTGCTCTATCCCGCGATGGAGGACTTCCAGCTCGACATCGTCATCGGGAAGGGCCCGTCGGCGCGCTCGATCCGCCTGGACCTCCCGCGCTTCACGCTCGTCGGTGCGACCACCCGCACCGGCCTCATCACCGGTCCGCTGCGCGACCGCTTCGGCTTCGTGGCGCGCCTCGACTACTACGTCCCCGACGAGCTCACCGCGATCCTCGCGCGCGCGGCCCTGATCCTCGGCGTGACCCTCGATACCGAAGGCGCACGCGAGATCGCGCAACGTTCGCGCGGCACCCCCCGCATCGCCAACCGGCTGCTGAAGCGCGTGCGCGACTACGCCGAGGTGCGCGCCGACGGCGTCGTCGACGAGAAGGTCGCGCGCGACGCGCTCGCGCTCTTCGAGGTCGATGGTCGCGGGCTCGACAAGGTCGACCGCGCCATCCTCGGTGCGCTGTGCCGCACGTTCGGCGGCCGTGCGGTCGGCCTCGGAACCCTTGCCGTGGCCGTCGGTGAAGCGCCCGAGACCGTCGAAGACATGTACGAACCGTTCCTGTTGCAGTGCGGCCTGCTCGAACGCACGCCGCGCGGGCGGATCGCGACGCCCGCCGCGTACGAGCACCTCGGCTTGCACGCCCCCGACCCATCCGGCGAGGCTCCGGGCCTGTTCTGAGCCGGTCGCGGCCACACACGCCTGACGGAGACCCGCCATGTCTGATCTCGTGAGCTACGAAGTGCGCGACCGCGTCGCGCACGTGACGATCACGAACGGGAAGGCGAACGCGCTCGGGCCCGAAGTCATCGCCGGGCTCGACGCCGCGGTGAGCCGGGCCGAGGGCGCGGGCGAGGCCGAGGTCGGCGCGCTCTGCATCACCGGCACGCCCGGCATGCTCACGGGCGGCTTCGATCTCAAGGTGATGCGCGCCAGCCCCGAGGCCGCGGGCCGCCTCGTCACCGACGGCGGTGCAGTGTTCAGCCGGCTGTTCGGTTCCGAGGTGCCGGTGATCGTCGCGTGCAGCGGGCACGCCGTCGCGGCAGGTGCCCTGTTGCTCCTCGGTGCCGACTACCGCATCGGAGCACGCGGCGACTTCCGGATCGGGCTGATCGAGACCCAGCTCGGGATGGTGCTGCCGCGCTGGGCGGCCGAGCTGGCACGGGAGCGACTCTCGGTCCGCCACTTCCAGCAGGCCACGGTCGGGGCGCGCATGTACGACCCCGAGGGCGCGGCCGATGCGGGATTCCTCGACGCGGTGGTCGACGCCGACGCGCTCGCGGAGGCAGCCGCGACCGAAGCGCAGTACTGGGCCGGGCTCCCGCGCGGCGCGTACCGCGGGCAGGTGCTCATGAACCGGGGCGAGCGGCTCGGGCGCCTCGCGGACGCGATCGCCGAAGACCGGGGCCGAACGTTCGACATCCGGGAGTGACGCTGAGAATGCGGTGAGGAGCAGCCCTGGCATGACCCCGGAATTGCCGATGACCGGTGCTAATTTCCTCTCTTCGTGCTCGCAATCGTCTGGCTCGTCCTCATGGCCGGGGTGTTCTATCTGCTGCTCTGGCGCCCGCAACAGCGCCGGATGTCGCAGGTCCGGTCACTCCAGGGCCGCCTCCAGGTAGGCGACGACGTCCTGACGACGAGCGGGATCTTCGGCACGATCATCGAGCTCGGCGACGACGATCTGCGTCTCGAGATCGCGCCGGGCACGGTCGTGCGGGTCGCACGGGGTGCGATCGGCGAGCGGCTCTCCGTCGACTCGGATGCTGATACCGCCGAGCCGGATGCCGAATAGGCAGGAATGAACGTCCGCAGACAGATCATCATGCTGGTGACGACGGTCGTCATCATCGTCGGCACCTTCGCGTGGACGCTGGCTTCCTCGAACCGGCCGGCACTCGGCCTCGACCTCCAGGGCGGGATCTCGATCGTCCTGTTCCCGGTCAAGGGCACCGACACGTCCGCGCTCGACACCGCGGTCGACATCATCCGCCAGCGCGTCGACGGCCTCGGCATCGCCGAGCCCGAAGTGCAGCGCCAGGGCAACACGATCGTCGTCGACCTCCCCGGGGTGAAGGAACGCGAGAAGGCGGAGGAGCAGGTCGGCCAGACCGCCGAGCTCCGATTCCGGCCCGTGCTGCAGACCTTCCCGTGGGACACGCCGCTCGTGCCGGAGTCGACGACCACCACGACCTCGGGCGCGACCACCACCACCGCACCCGGCGCGACCACGACGGCGCCGACCGCGACGACCTCGACGACCATCAAGGGCAGC
The DNA here is from genome assembly GCA_963740835.1 of uncultured Actinomycetes bacterium. Classification (GTDB taxonomy): domain Bacteria; phylum Actinomycetota; class Acidimicrobiia; order IMCC26256; family PALSA-610; genus CAVUFH01. The sequence continues at coordinate 658,178 of CAVUFH010000002.1, forward strand.
GGCGCAGGCATCACCGGGAGCGGCGGAGCTGCGCGCACGGTGCCGACGACGCCGATCGCCGCGGTCCGGCCCGCCCAGGAGACGCCGACGACGAGCGCGCCGACGACGAGCGCGCCGGCGACCGGCGACACCACGACGACCACCGCGCCGGCCATCGCGACCCCGAAGCCGGGCCAGACGTGCAAGGACGTGCTCACGCCGTCGACGGCGAACGTCGCCAGCGCGACCGTGATCCTCCCGGGCCGCGACACCGACTCCGGCGACCCGGACGCGTGCTATCTGCTCGGCCCGACCGTGCTCAACGGCCGCAACGTGTCGTCCGCATCGAGCCAGTACGACTCCAACACGTCGTCGTATGTCACCGAGATCACGTTCAAGACGAACGAGTTCGTCGACAAGGTCGCGGGCCCGTATGTCAACAAGCAGGTCGCGATCGAGCTCGACGGCGTCGTGCAATCGGCGCCCACGATCAACCCCGGCATCACGGGCAAGCGGGTGCAGATCTCCGGCTCGTTCACGAAAGGCGAAGCCAGTGACCTCGCCCGGCTGCTGCGCTACGGCGCGCTGCCGGTGCAGTTCGACCGGGACCAACAGACCGTGCAGAGCATCTCGCCGACGCTGGGCAAGGACCAGCTGCACGCGGGCATCGTCGCCGGCATCGTCGGCTTGGTGCTGGTCGCGCTCTATATGTTGGCGTACTACCGGCTGCTCGGCCTGGTCGTCGTCAGCGGCCTCGCGCTCACCGGTCTGTTGTTCTTCACGATCACGTCGTACCTGTCGGCGAGTCGCGGCCTCGCGCTCACGCTTGCGGGCGTCACCGGTCTCATCGTCTCGGTCGGCGTCACCGTCGACTCCTATGTCGTGTACTTCGAGCGGCTCAAAGACGAGATCCGGTCGGGCAAGACCGTGCGCTCGTCGCTCGACAGCGGGTTCCGCCGTGCGTTCCGCACGATCATCGCCGCGGACCTCGTTTCGCTGCTCGGTGCGGTGGTCCTCTACTGGCTCGCGGCCGGTTCGGTGCGCGGCTTCGCGTTCTTCCTCGGCATCTCGACCGCGATCGACCTCGTGCTCGCGTACACGTTCATGCACCCGTTCGTGACGCTGCTCGCGCGCCGCCCGAACCTGGTCCGTTTGCCGGGAATCGGCATCGCCGCCGGTCTCGACGTCCCCGAGGTCGCGACGTGACAGTCAGGCGTAGCCCGGAGCGCGGAGATTCATCCAATCGTTGGGCCGTGTCCGAGCGGCGGAGGTCGTAGCCGCATGAACATGACGCTGCCGCCGGCATCGTCGCCCGCGTCGACGCCGGTCGAGGACATCCCCGGCGTGACGCGCCGGCACCGGCCCAAGGACTTCTACCACGAGCGCACGAACTTCCAATTCATCAAGCACTCGCGCCGGTGGCTGATCCTCTCCGGCACGCTGATCCTGATCAGCCTCTCCGCGCTGGTGTTCCGCGGCCTCAACCTCAGCATCGAGTTCGAGGGCGGCACCGCGTGGCAGGTCACGATGGCCGGCGGCAAGAACGCGAGCACGCAGGATGTGCGCGACCTCCTCGATCCGCTCGGCTTCACCGACGCCAAGGTCTCGACCCTGTCGGGCTCGAGCGGTGACAGCGTCCGGGTGCAGGCCGAGATCATCAAGGACCCGATCCGGACGATCCAACAGACGCTCGCCGACACCTCGGACCAAGAGGTCGCCGACATCCTGTTCGTCCGCAACGACAACGGCAGCGGCACGTTCACGTTCCAGACCGCAGCCAACAAGACGGTGACGCAGGCCCAGGTCGAAACGGCGATGGCCGACACCGGCCACACGGATGCGAAGGTCACCGTCGACGGCCAGAACGTCACCGTCGCGTTCGACAAGCTCCCGACGAGCCCGCTCACCGACGTTGCGCAGAAGCTCGCCGACTACGCGGGCGTGAACGTGAGCGAAGTCAGCGTCAGCACCGTCGGCCCCACGTGGGGCGAGACGGTGAGCCGCAAGGCGCTCCAGGCACTGATCATCTTCTTCATCATCCTTGCCCTCTACCTGACGTTCCGGTTCGAGTGGAAGATGTCGGCGACCGCGATCGTCGCGGTCATCCACGACATCATCGTGAGCGTCGGCGTGTACGCGCTCTTCCAATGGTCGGTGAGCCCGGCGACGGTCACCGCGTTCCTGACGATCCTCGGTTTCTCGCTCTACGACACCGTCGTCGTGTACGACAAGATCAAGGAGAACGAGAAGAACCTGCTCGCCACGGGGAAATCGACGTACCCCGAGATGGTGAACAAGTCGCTCAACGCGGTCCTCATGCGATCGCTGTCGACGACGATCGTCGCGCTCCTCCCGGTGCTCTCGCTCCTCATCGTCGGCTCGGTGATCATGGGCGCGACCGCGCTCGAGGACTTCGCGCTCGCGCTCGCGGTCGGTCTGGCCGTCGGGTCGTACTCGTCGATCTTCGTGGCGTCGCCGTTGCTCGCGGCGTGGAAGGACCGTGACCCGAAGTTCAAGGTGCTCCATGACCGGCGCCGCCGCACGACCATGGCCGCGGCATCCGTCTCGACCGGCGTCCCTGTCGTCGAGACCGACGACGACGACCCGCGCGAGAAGGCGGTGGTCGAAGCCGGGATCCCCGGCCCGCCCGCGGTCGGTCGCAGCGAGCCCTCGCGCCCGCGCACGCCGCGCCCGCGTCAGCAGCGGCGGCGGAAGCGCCGGTAGTCGAGTCGCAGCAAGCGCCGGTAGGGCGAGTTCTCTCGGTACCATCTCCCCATGGCAGGGGAATTCCTTCGGAAGCACGTGCGCGACATCGCCGACTATCCGAAGCCGGGTGTCGTCTTCAAGGACATCACGCCGCTCCTCGCCCATGCCGAGGCCTTCAGCCGGGCGGTCGACGCGCTCGCGCAACCGTTCGAGGGCGAGCGCATCGACAAGGTGCTCGGGATCGAAGCGCGTGGCTTCGTGTTCGCGGCGCCGGTCGCCTACAAGCGCACGGCCGGATTCGTGCCGGTGCGCAAGGCCGGGAAGCTCCCGTCGGAGATCGAGCGCGAAGAGTACGAGCTCGAGTACGGCACCGACCTGCTGGAGATCCATCGTGATGCGATCGAGCCGGGGGAGCGGGTGCTCGTCGTCGACGACGTGCTCGCGACCGGCGGCACCGCGTCGGCCGTGGTGCGCATGGTCGAACGGCTCGGCGGTGAGGTTGTCGGCCTCGCGTTCGTCATCGAGCTCGAGTTCCTCGAGGGCCGGAAGAAGCTGCCGGGCCAGGACGTTCACGCGGTTGTCTGTTATGCATAGCTCGATAGGTGTCGACCACATGTTGTGGCTCCCGTGAAGGCTGTCCTGCCGCGCCGGCACAAGGCGCCGGTCGATTCGGCGTTGCGGCCGCTGCTCGACGCGTTCCACGCGCGTCACCCGCGCGCGGACACGACCCTGGTCGTGCACGCGTTCGACGTAGCCCGGGAAGCGCACAAAGACCAGGTTCGGCGGTCGGGCGATCCCTACATCGCGCACCCGCTGGGGGTGGCGGTGATCCTCGCCGACCTCGGCCTCGACGACGTGACCTTGGGTGCGGCGCTGCTCCATGACGCGGTCGAGGACACGTCGGTCACGATCGACGACCTCGTCGCCGACTTCGGCCCCGACCTGACCGCGATCGTCGACGGCGTCACCAAGCTCGACCGGCTGCAGTTCGACTCCAAGGAGGCGCAGCAGGCCGCCACGATGCGCAAGATGCTCGTGGCGATGGCCAAAGACGTGCGCGTCCTGCTCATCAAGCTCGCCGACCGCCTCCACAACATGCGGACGATCGCCTCACTCCCCGAAGAGAAGCAGAAGCGGATCGCGCAGGAGACCCTCGACATCTACGCGCCGCTGGCGCACCGCCTGGGCATCCAGGACGTGAAGTGGCAGCTCGAGGACCTCGCGTTCGCGGTGATGCACCCGAAGCGGTACGCCGAGATCGAGCTCATGGTCGCGAGTGCGGCGCCGGAACGGGAGGGCGGCCTCGACGATGTCCTCGACCAGGTCCGGTCCCGGCTCGACCAGCTGCACATCGCGGCGGAGGTCACCGGTCGGCCGAAGCACTACTGGTCCATCTACGAGAAGATGGTCGTGCGCGGCAAAGAGTTCGACGAGATCAACGACCTCGTCGGCGTGCGCGTCATCGTCGATTCGGTGAAGGACTGCTACGGCGCGCTCGGCTCGATCCACGCGCTCTGGCGTCCGGTGCAGGGTCGCTTCAAGGACTACATCGCAATGCCCAAGTTCAACCTCTACCAGTCGTTGCACACGACGGTCGTGGGGCCGCAGGGCAAGCCGGTCGAGTTCCAGATCCGCACCGACGAGATGCACCGTCGCGCCGAGTACGGCGTCGCCGCGCACTGGGGCTACAAAGAACAGCACAACCCGACCGAGGATCTCGTCTGGCTGCAGCGGTTGGTCGACTGGCAGCAGGAGACGGCCGACCCGGCCGAGTTCATGCAGAGCCTGAAGATCGACCTCGAGCAGGGCGAAGTCTTCGTGTTCACGCCGAAGGGCAAAGTGATGACGTTGCCGACCGGAGGCACGCCAGTCGACTTCGCCTACTCGATCCACACCGAGGTCGGGCACCGTTGCATCGGCGCGCGGGTGAACAGCCGGCTGGTGCCGCTCGAGTCTGCACTGCAGTCCGGTGACACCTGTGAGATCTTCACGAGCAAGGTCGAAGGCGCGGGGCCGAGCCGGGACTGGTTGCAGTTCGTGCAGACGCCGCGGGCCCGCTCGAAGATCCGGCAGTGGTTCTCGCGCGAGCGCCGCGTCGACGCGATCGACGCGGGCAAGGACGACCTGGTCAAGGCGCTGCGCCGCGATGGTCTGCCGGTGCAGAAGCTGACGAACTCGCCGGTGCTCGTGAAGGTCGCGGAAAGCCTCAACTACGTCGACCTCGAAGCGCTGCACGCTGCGCTCGGCGAGGGTCACGTATCGGCCAAGGCCGTGGTGCAACGGGTGCAGCGCGAGCTGCGCGGCGGCGAGGACCAGCTGCCCGTCACGGTGCAGCGACCGCCTCGGGCCCGCAGCCGCAAGAACGCGACCGCGGGTGTGCACGTCGAGGGCCTCGACGATGTCATGGTGCGGCTGTCGCGCTGCTGCACACCGGTGCCGGGCGACGAGATCATGGGCTTCGTCACTCGGGGCCGAGGCGTCTCGGTGCACCGCACCGACTGTGCCAACGCGCTGAGCCTCAAGAGCCAGGTGGATCGCGTCATCGACGTCGAATGGGACCACGACTCGCCCGGCACGTACGTCGTCGGCGTGGAGATCGAGGCGCTCGACCGGTCGAAGCTCCTCCGCGATGTCGCCGAGGTGCTCTCGGAGCACCACGTGAACATCCTGGCTTGCACCACGGTGACCCAGCCCGACCGCATCGCCCGGCTGCGGTTCGAGTTCGAACTGGCCGATCCGGACCACCTGGATTCGATCCTCGGCGCGGTGAAGCGGGTCGGCTCGGTCTACGACGCGGCGCGCGTCCTCCCTGGTGGGCACGCCTAAGGACTTCCGGTCCCACAATCCCGCTAAACCACGGTGCGTGGTGGACCGATACCCCTCTGAGGGCGCGCACCGGACGCGCGGCCACACGAGGGGATCGCATGGCGCGCGTGAACATTCGCGCACACATCCGACGGGCGAGAACAGACGAGTCGGGCATGACATTGCTCGAGCTCGTCGTCGCGTTCTTGATCTTCGGGATCGTGATGCTCGGCATCGCCCACACGATGGGCACCGGTCTGGCGCTGACCCGCACCAACCGTCACCGCAGCGTGGCGGCGAACCTGGCGTCGCAGGAGATGGACACGATCCGCACGATCGACTTCGCCAGCGTCGTCGACAAGTCGTACACGACCTCCGTCGATGGCATCAACTACGACATCAACCGGGTCACCGACCTGGGTGCCGAAGAGCGCGACGACCGGACCCTGCAACACCGTCAATCCGGACCCGAAGGTGTTGCGGGTGCACGTGGCCGTGACGTGGCACGACATGAACGGCATCCCGCCGGTGGTGTCCGACACGGTGCTCACGCCGCCGATCGGCGCGTACAACCCGAACTCCGGTCACATTGCGGTGAAGGTCAGCAACCGTGACGGAGCCCCGTCGCAGTACATCCATGTGGAACAGACCGGTCCGGCGGCTGATACCGCGCAGACCGACGCCGACGGGTGCGCGTTCCTGGCGTTCCTCCCTGCGGGTACGTACAGCATCAAGCTGAACGAGCCGGGCTACGTCGACGACAAGAACAACAAGACACCATCGGTCTCCGCCACAGTCGTGGTCGGCGCGACGAAGTCGTTGTCGTTCCAGTACGACCAGGCCGCGCGCATCGCGGTGACGATGGCGGGCGGCGCCACGACGCCGGTGCCGGCCGATCTGCCGGTCACGGTCTGGAGCAACAACAGCAAGAACGTCACGATCCCAGGCACTGGCGCGACCCGAGTCGTCGACGGCCTGTTCCCATTCTCGTCGGGCTACTACTCGTGGGCCGGCGCCTGCGCCGATGCCGACCCGGAAGGCGACAACATCGTCGACGACGGCTCGGGCGGGAAGAAGAACCTCGGCAAGTACTGGTCCGGCGCGACGCGCGGCACGCTGATGAGCGTCGACCCCGGCGGCTCGGCATCGGCGACGCTCGGGCTGCACGACGCGACGGTTCAGGTCGTCAACCCGCTCGGCCTCCCCCAGATCGGTGCGACCGTGGTCGCGACGCACGCGTCCGACAACATCTGCGCCGGTGAGACGCACGTCGTCGGAACCACCGATGCGCTCGGCAACCTGACGACGGCGCTGCCCTGGGGGACGTGGACGTTCTCGGTCCAGGGCCGCTCGCCGACGGGTGCGTGGCCGAGCACCGTGCTCGACCCCCGCGACCTCACGCCCACGAACACAACGGTGACGGTGCTGTGATCCGCGATCGACTCCGCCTGCGGCGCGAAGAGGGCGGCTACTCCGGCCTGCTCGAGATGGTCACCGTGCTCCTGCTGCTCGGCATGATCCTCGGGACCGTGTACTCGACGATCTTCTCGACGCAAGACACCGTGCTCGGCACCAACGAGCGCCTGCGCAACCTCGACGAAGCGCGCACGATCATGGCGGTGCTCACCAAGGACACGCGCACCGCGGTGCGGCTGCAAGCCGGCACATCGCCGTTCATCCTCGCCGACAAGAACGAGGTCACGTTCTACGCGAACTTGAACACGACCGACGCGCCGAAGAAGGTGCACATCTTCATCGACAGCAGCAGCCAGCTCAAGGAAGAGGTGTGGAACGGGACCGGTACCAAGCCGAACTACACGTTCCCGGGCGCGGCCAAGACGCGATTGGTCGGTCGGTTCGTCGCGAACAACGCGTCGAAACCGATCTTCGAGTACCTGGATGACGCGAACAACGTGCTCCCGACACCGTTGAGCGCAACCGATCTGTTGAACGTCGACGGCGTTCGCATCACGTTGCGCGTCAAGCGCAGCAACGGCCAGAACGTGGCCACCACCACGTTGATCAATCGCGTGCGGCTGCCCAACGAGGACTATGACGCCACGGCGGGTGGAGGATGAACATGTATCGTCGAGAGGACGAGCGCGGTCTCGCGTTGATCGTGGTGATCGTCTCCACCACGATCCTGGCGTTGCTCGCAACGACGATCGTGGCCTACGCCACGAACTCGCAGAGCATCTCACGACACGACCAGGACTGGAACGGCGCGCTGTCGGCGGCCGAGGCGGGGATCGACGACTACATCTTCCGTCTCAACGACAACGACCTCTACTACACCTACGGCAACCCGGGTGCGCCGGCGCCCAACGCCGCGCCCGCGCCGCCCGACGGCAACCAGGCGTTCACGCAATACGTCGGCGTCGCGGGTGGATCGACGAAGGCGCTGTACCGGTACGACATCGACCGCTCGAAGCTGAACTCCTCGGGTCGCCTGACGATCTCCTCGACCGGGCGCGTCGGCAAGACCGAGCGCACCGTCAGCGCCACCATCCGCCGGCGTAGCTTCCTCGACTACCTGTACTTCACCGACTACGAGACGAAGGATCCGGACGCGTACTCCGGTTCGCCGTTCAGCACCTCTGAAGCGCAGACCCGGTGCGCGCTGCACTACGAAGGGCCGTTCGGTGCCCGGCGCGACGTGAACGGCCGGTCCGACTACACCGGTGACAGCGACTCGAGCGGTGCGTACTGCACCGACATCAACTTCACCTCCGGCGACGTCATCAAGGGGCCGCTCCACAGCAACGACGCGATCCTCGTGTGCGGCGGCCCGACGTTCAGCGGCCACACGACGACCGCATTCAGCGGCGAGGGGACGCCGCTCAAGCGGTACCGGGTCAACACCAGCAGCGGTTGCACCGGCAGCCCGAGCTTCGTCGGCAGCGATCCCGCGTTCGCGACCGACATACAGATGCCGCCGACGAACAAAGCGCTGAAGAACGAAACCGTGAACGTGTCCGGCAACCAAGGCGGATGCCTCTACACCGGGCCGACGCGGATCCGGTTCGAGTCGAACGGCACGATGACCGTCAAGAGCCCGTACTCGAGGCAGACGAACAACGCCTGCCCGACCAACGCGAACGGCCCGCTCCCGAAGAACGGCGTGATCTACGTGCAGAACGTGGTCACGTCGCCGTCGTCCGACGCGAACTACTGGAACCCATCGCCCGCGTGCCCGAACTCGGCGTACAACTCGGGCACGAAGACATGGGGTACCGCCAGCGGTTCGTACACGAACCCCGCCCACCCGCTCGGATATCCGATCACGATCGGGAGCGCCACCGACCAGAACAGCGACTATGACTGCCGGGCCGGCGATGCGTTTGTCGAAGGTACCCTCGACGGGCAGGTCACGATCGCGGCCGAGAACAACATCGACGTCATCGCCAACGTCACCTACAAGGGGGGGGTGGGTGGCGACGACCTGCTCGGCCTCATCGCCGACCAGTACGTCGAGATCTACCACGCGGTCAGCTGTACCAACGTCAGCTCGTCGTGCGAGATGGACGCCGACGTACCCTCCCGGGCCCGGTTCAACGGTTCGTCGTTCTCTCCGACGAGCGAGCCGTCCAGCAGCTGGGACCGCGGTGTGTTCAAGGACCCGACCGTGAACGCGGCGATCCTGTCCCTGCAGCACTCGTTCCGGGTGCAGAGCTACAACATCGGCGACAAGAGCCTGCTCGGTTCCCTGCACGTCACCGGCGCGATCGCACAGAAGTTCCGTGGCGCCGTCGGCACGATCAACAGCACCGGGTACCTCAAGGACTACGTCTACGACAACCGTCTGCAGTACTTGTCGCCGCCCAAGTTCCTCGACCCGGTGAAGGTCTCGTGGGGCGTTGCGACATGGGCCGAGGTCAAGACACCGGCTGCATATAGCTGACCGATTCGCGGGACACGGCCGGTAGCATCCGGCCGTGTCTTCCGGTCGAGATGTGTTCCGCGCGCCGATAGGGACGCGCGACGTGCTGCCGCCGGAGTCGGATCGGTGGCAGGCGTTGGTAGCGCGCTTCGCGACACGCGCCACGCGCGCGGGCTTCGGATTGCTCGTCACGCCGATGTTCGAGCACCTCGAAGTCGTGCAGAAGCTCGGGTCGAGCACCGATGTGGTGCGCAAGGAGCTGTACGACTTCGAGGACAAGGGCGGGCGCGCGCTCGCCCTGCGCGCCGATGGCACCGCGTCGGTCGTGCGGGCGTTCGTACAGCACCGCCCGGTCCTGCCGTGGAAGGTCTGGTACGTCGCGCCGAACTTCCGCTACGAGCGACCGCAGGCCGGCCGCTTCCGTCAGCACTGGCAGGTCGGCGTCGAGGTCCTCGGTGTCGAGGATGCCGGCGTCGACGTCGAGGTGATCGCGCTCGCGCAGGGGTTCTACCGGGAGCTCGGACTGCAGCGGTTCCGGCTGCTCGTGAACTCGATGGGCGACGGCGCGAGTCGCACGCGGTACCGCGATGTCCTCCTCGAGTACTGGCGCGATCACAAGGACCAGCTGGGCGACGAGATGGCGCGCGCGGAATCGAATCCGTTGCGCATCCTCGACTCGAAGCGTGAGGACTGGGCCGACCTGCTTGAGCGCGCGCCACAGATCGGTGAGTACCTGACAGCGGAGGCCGCGGAGCAGTTCGAGCAGGTGCAAGAGGGACTGCAAGCGCTCGGCGTCCACTTCGAGATCGCGCCGCGGCTCGTGCGCGGGCTCGACTACTACAGCGGCACCACGTTCGAGTTCGCGAGCGACGCCCTCGACGCCGCGCAGAACGCGATCGGTGGCGGCGGCCGTTACGACCGCCTGGCCGAGGACATGGGTGGCCCCGCGACCCCGGGAATCGGCTTTGGTATCGGGATCGAACGCGTGCTGCTCGCGTGCGACGCCGAAAACGCGTTCGCGGCGCCCGAGTCGCGCGTCGACGTGTTCGTCATCGACGGCGTCGGCGGCACCGAGGGTCTCGTGCTGATCGAGGAGCTGCGCGCCACCGGCATCCGCGCCGACCGTGCCTACGGAGGCCGCGCGTTCCGCAAGCAGATGGCCGCGGCCGACAAGTCCGGCGCGCGCTACGGCGTCGTCCTCGGTGCCAAGGAGATGGCCGACGGAAAGGTCGGCGTCAAGGATCTCACGACCGGCGACCAGATCGACATCCGCCGCGACGAAGCCGCCGCCTACCTCCAAACCCGCCTCGAACTCCCCTAGTTCCGCGTCCCACTGCTGGAAGTGTCGTGGCACCGATTCGCAGCAACGTCAGGTGTACAACTCTGCCATCTGATTGGTGCTTTGTGCACCGCTGAGGTGCATGGAACGACAATCAGATGGCGCGCTTCGGCGCGCTCGGCGCGGCTGTCTCACCCTCTCCCTACCGTGCCGCCTCATGTCAGACCCGCACCAGGTACTCGATCGAATCGCTCGCCAACAGCACGGCCTCATCACCCGGCCGCAACTGCGGTCAGCGGGCTACACCGACCGTCAGATCGAAGGCCTGGTCAAGCAGCGGCGGCTGCGTCGCATGCGCCGGGGTGTCTATGTGGTTGCGGGCGCGCCGGCGTCCTGGCACCAGGCGCTCCTCGCCGCGCAGCTGAGTGCCGGTGAATCGGCCGTGGCGTCGCACAGTTCGGCGGCGCGGTTGCTTTCGTTCCGATACGCGCCGGACGACGGATTCGAACTGACCGTGAATCGCAACCATCCCGTGAAACTGCCAGGCGTCCAAGTCCACCGCTCGGTGCTGCTCGAACCGAGCGACGTGACTCGCCGCCACGGCGTGCCGTGCACGACCTTCGAGCGAACGTTCTGCGACGAGACGACGCAGCTCTCGTGGCTTCAGTTGAGTCGCGTCCTCGATGACGGACTCCGACGCAAGGTCACGACCCTGGATGGGCTGCACGAGTGCTGCGCGCGGCTCGACTCCGGGCCCAACCGACGGCTCCGCGTCGTCCAGGGACTCCTTGCACAACGCGACGCGGCGTACGACCCCGGTGGGAGCGATGCCGAGCTCCGATTCCTGCGCGTTCTCGACGAAGCGCGCTTGCCGCCACCGGTGCAGCAGTTCGAGGTCCGGCCGGTGCGGCGCACCTACTACCTCGATTTCGCGTGGCCGGAGTGCATGGTCTTCGCCGAGTGGTACGGCCTTGCGTGGCACTCCGGCGCGAGTGCGGTCGTCTCCGATAACGCCCGTCTCACCGAGTTGTCGGCGGCGGGATGGCGGCCCCTTATCTTCACGAGCGAGTCCTCCGACGCCGAAATCGTCGAGCGAACCAGGGACCTGCTCACCGACGTTGGGTGGATTCACCACCGCAGAGGTGCATAGGACACCGATCAGATGGATGGATAGACCACCGCAGAGGTGCACGTGACACCAATCAGATGGTGGGTTGGGCCACCGGGCGGGGGAGTTGGGACGCCGTAGCCTGGGCGGTCTATGGCGAAGGGGCCGGATCTGTTCGGCGCGGCGGTCGAGGAGCGGTTGGCGCGGCGGGCGCCGCTCGCGGCCCGGCTGCGGCCGACGACCCTCGACGAAGTGGTCGGCCAGCGTCATCTCCTCGGCCCGGGGAAGCCGTTGCGAGTGCTGATCGAGTCCGACCGGCTGTCGTCGCTCATCCTCTGGGGGCCGCCCGGCGTGGGCAAGACGACCATCGCCAAGCTGGTCGCGGGCGCGACCGAGAAGGCCTTCGAGAGCCTCTCGGCCGTGTCGGCCGGCGTGAAGGACGTGCGCGAGATCGCGGAGCGGGCCCGGGCTCGCCTCGGTGAGCGCGGCCAGGGCACGATCCTGTTCCTCGACGAGGTGCACCGCTTCAGCCGCGCGCAGCAGGACGTGCTGCTGCCGTTCGTCGAGGAAGGGCTCCTCGTGTTCGTCGGTGCGACCACAGAGAACCCGTTCTTCTCCCTCACCGGACCACTGCTGTCGCGCAGCACGCTGTTCCGACTCGAGCCACTCGACGACGACGACTTGAGCGAGCTCGTCGAACGCGCGCTCACCGACCACGAACGCGGTCTCGGAGCCGAGCCCGCGACCATCGCCGATGACGCGCGCAAGCACCTGGTTGATCGCAGCGAAGGCGACGCGCGCCACATCCTCACCGTGCTCGAGGTCGCGCACGCGCTCACGGTCGAGGACGGCCGGAGTACGATCACGCTCGAAGACGCCGAAGCCGCGCTCGCGTTGCGCAGCCTGCGTTACGGCGACGACGAGCACTACGACATCATCTCCGCGTTCATCAAGTCGATCCGCGGTTCTGATCCCGACGCCGGGCTCTACTGGCTCGCGCGCATGGTCGAAGCGGGCGAGGATCCCCGCTACATCGCGCGCCGGCTCGTGATACTGGCGTCGGAAGACGTAGGTCTCGCCGACTCCAACGCGCTCGTCGTGGCCGACGCCGCCGCGCGCGCGGTCGAGTTCGTCGGGATGCCGGAGGCTGGCCTCAACCTCGCGCACGCGGTGTTGCACCTCGCGCTCGCGCCGAAGTCGAACAGCGTCAAGGCGTCACTGTTCAGCGCGATGGAGGCCGTCGAGCGGCAGAAGGCCAGCCCGGTCCCGCAGCATCTCCGCGACAGCAGCTACCGAGGCGCCCAGCGCCTCGGCCACGGCAAGGGCTACGTCTATCCTCACGACGCGCCGGAGGGTTGGGTGCCGCAGGAGCACCTGCCGCCGGAGCTGGCCGGGGCGCAGTTCTACCGGCCAGGACGGCATGGCGCCGAGCCCGCGCTCACCGACGCGCTGGACCGGCGCCGCCGCTCCGGGGACGACGCAACATCCGCCGACGATCGCGAACGCGCGCAGAACGGAGCCGATGATGGACACGAGTGACGTGCTCGCCGTCATCGCCGCGACCGTGGTCGCGATCCTCGCGGGTGTCCTGATCGCGGCGCTGTACTCGCTGACGCGCACGCTCCACAGTCTCCGCACCACGGTCGACCACCTTCGCGAGGAGACCATCGCCCTGCTCGACGACGCGCACGACGCGATCCGGGAAGCGACCACAGAGGTCGATCGCATCGACCGCCTTGTCGGATCGGCCGAGAAGATCAATGACGCGGTCGACGGCGCGCAACGCATGGCGTACAAGACGCTCGCGTCGCCGGTGGTCAAGGCGATGGCGTTCGGCAGCGGCGTCTCGCGCGCGGCGCAACGCATACGCGAGGGCGAGCCTCCCGCGCCGGCTCCCGCGCGGTCGAAGGGCCGGAAGCGGAAGCGGGTGCACTAGATGTTCAAGCGGCTCTTCTGGCTCCTCGTTGGGTTCGCGCTCGGGCTCGGGTCCTCGTGGGCCATCGCGCGCAAACTGCGGCAGGTCGCGGCGCGCTACGCGCCGACGGAAGTCGTGGACCGCTGGGGTGGCACGATGCGGGCCGCCGTCGACGAAGGTCGGGCCGCGATGCGGTCCCGCGAAGCGGCATTGAAGGAAACTCTGGCGCGAGGGGCCGGGCAGTAACCTGCATCCGATGGTTTCCGGCCCGAAGAGTGTCCCGACGAGCGTTCCGAGGAGTGCCGACGAGCTGCGCCAAACGTTCGTCGACTTCTTCGTCGCGCGCGGCCACACGCCGGTCCCGTCTGCGAGCGTGATCCCGGTCGACCCGACCGTCCTCTTCACCATCGCGGGAATGATCCCGTTCAAGAGCTACTTCACCGGCGACGAGATCCCGCCGTTCACGCGCGCGGTCTCCGTGCAGAAGTGCGTCCGCGCCGGCGGCAAGCACAACGACCTCGACGACATCGGACGCACGAACCGCCACTTCTCGTTCTTCGAGATGCTCGGCAACTTCAGCTTCGGCGACTACTTCAAGGCCGAAGCGATCCGGTTCGCCTGGGAGTTCTACACCCAGGTGATGCAGGTCGACACCGACCGGTTGTGGGTCACGGTCTACGAAAAGGATGACGAAGCGGAGCGCATCTGGAGGGACGAGATCGGCTTCCCCGCGGCGCGGATCCAGCGGCTCGGCGAGGAGAACTTCTGGCGCATGGGCGACACCGGCCCGTGCGGCCCGTCGTCGGAGATCTTCTGGGATCTCGGCCCCGATCACGGTCCGGATGGCGGTCCGATCACCGACAGCGATCGCTACATCGAGATCTGGAACCTGGTGTTCATGACGTACGACCAGCGCGCCGACGGCACGCGGGTCCCGCTGCCGAAGCCGAGCATCGACACCGGCGCCGGCCTCGAGCGCAACCTGATGGTTGCGCAGGGCGTCGACGCGATCTGGGACATCGATGTCTTCCAACCGCTCATCGCCGCGGCCGAGCAGGCGACGGGTGTCGCGTACGGCACGAGCGACACGCAAGACATCTCGCTCCGCATCCTCGGCGAGCACGCGCGCACGATGACCTTCATGGTCAGCGACGGCGTGCGGCCGTCGAACCAGGAGCGCGGCTACGTGCTGCGCCGCATCATCCGCCGCGCGGTACGCCACGCGTACCTCCTCGGCGCGCGCGACCTCGTCACTCCGGTGCTCGTCGACGCGACCATCGATGTGATGGGCAACGCGTACCCCGACATCGTCGCACATCACGATGTGATCGCGAAGGTGATCCGGCGCGAAGAGGAGTCGTTCCGCGCCACGCTGCAACGCGGGCTCGATATGCTCGACGAGCTCCTCGCGCGCGGCGACATCAGCGGCGAAGACGCGTTTTTCCTCCACGACACGCTCGGCTTCCCGATCGATCTCACCCGCGAGATCGCGGGGGAGCGCGGCCACACCGTCGACGCCGACGGGTTCGAGGCGCACATGCGCGAGCAACGCCGGCGGGCGCGCGCCGCGGCTGACGAAGCCGGCGCGGTCGCGGGCGGGCCGGTCGACGCCTACCGCGGCATCGTCGACGCGTACGGCATCACCGATTTCACCGGCCGCGACGAGTACACGTCGGAAGCGACGGTGCTCGCGTTGCTCCGCGACGGCGAGCGGGTCCATCGGGCCGACGCGGGAACGCGCGTCGACATCGTGCTCGACCGCACGCCGTTCTACGCGGAGTCGGGCGGCCAGGTCGGCGACACCGGCACGATCACGACCACGGGCGACGACGACGACGCGACGACCGACCGTCAGAACGGGGGTGTGCTCGACGTCGAGGACACCCGGTACGGGCTCCCGGGCGTGCTCACCGTGCACCAGGCACGAGTCCGGACCGGCACGATCGCCGAAGGCGACACCGTGACCGCGGCGATCGACGGCGTCCGCCGGGACCGGATCCGGCGCAACCACACGGCCACGCACGTCCTGCACTGGGCGCTGCGCGAGGTGCTCGGTTCCCACGTGCAGCAAGCCGGCTCGCTCGTCGCCCCCGATCGGTTGCGGTTCGACTTCAGCCACTACGAGCCGGTCACCCACGACCAGCTCGTCGAGATCGAACGGCTCGCCAACGCGCAGATCATCGCCGACATCCCGGTCCGTCATTTCGAGACGAGCAAGGCCGAGGCCGAGCGGCTCGGGGCGATCGCGTTCTTCGGAGAGAAGTACGGCGACACCGTGCGCGTGCTGGACGCCGGCCCTTCGGTCGAGCTGTGCGGCGGTACGCACGTGGACGCGCTGGGCTTCATCGGGCCGATCAAGATCGTGAGCGAAGGGTCGATCGGTTCGAACCTGCGGCGCATCGAGGCGATGACCGGTGACGGCGCGCTCGAGTACATCGAGCAAGAGGAGGAGCTGCTCCGCCGCACCGGCGACTTGTTGCGCGCCGCGCCGAAGGAGCTGCCGGAGAAGGTCGAACGGCTCGTCGAGCAGGTGCGCGCGCTCCAGGACGAAGTGCAGCGGCTCAAGGCGCGCGAAGCGACGGCCGCCGCGGGCGATCTCGCGAGCAGTGCGACGCGCGGCGTCCTCGTCATCCGGCACGACGGTCTCGGAACCGGCGAGCTGAAGCAACTCGCGGTCGAGACGCTGCGCGCGCTCGGGAGCGGTGTTGTCGGGCTCGTCGGGAGTGCCGACGGCAAGGCTGCGGTCGCCGTCGCGGTCAGCAAGGACCTGGTCGAGCGGGGCGCGTCGGCCGACGCGATCGCCGGCCCCGCGGCCAAGGCGCTCGGCGGCGGCGTCGGGCGGGGCACGAACGTCGTCGCGGGCGGCGGCCCGAAGGTCGACGCGGTCGAAACCGCGCTCGGGCTCGCTCGCGACCAGGCGGCCGAGTGGCAGCAGTGACGACCCGCACCGGGCGCGTGCTCGGCGTGGACCTCGGGTCGAAGCGCATCGGACTCGCCCTCTCGGACCCGACGCGCACGATCGCGTCGCCGCACTCCGTCCTCGCGCGCGGGCGCGATCATGCGGGCGATCACGCCGCGATCGTCGCGATCGCCCGCGAGTCCGAGGCCGACACGATCGTTGTCGGGTACCCGTTGTCGCTCTCCGGGCGCGAAGGGCCGGCGGCGCAGGCGACGCGGGTCGAGGTCCAGGAACTGCAGGAGGTCGCCGGCCCGACGATCGCGGTGGTGGTGCACGACGAGCGGCTCACGACGGTCACCGCGGTTGCCGCGCTCGGCGAAGCCCGTATCGGGCGCGAGGAACGACGCCGGCTGGTCGACAAGGTCGCCGCGGCGGTGATGCTGCAGTCATGGCTGGAGAGCGGGGGACGATGACGCAGGTGCCGGACGACCCCGAGACACCGGACCTCGACCGCCGCCACCGACGGCGCGTGTGGGCCGCGGTGATCGTGCTGGTGGTCGTGCCGTTGCTCGTCGTCGGCGGCAGCGCGATGTGGTTCTGGTGGCAGCTCGACCCGCCCGGCAAGGCGGGCAGCGTGGTGCAGGTGCGGGTCGACGACGGCTGGAGCGTCTCCCGCATCGGCGACGAGCTCGTCGACCGCGACGTGATCGGCTCGTCGGTCGTGTGGAACGTGTACACCCGGCTCAAGGACCGCAAAGACTTCCAGGCCGGCACCTACCCGTTGCGCAAGGACATGGGTGTTCGCAAGGCGGTCTCCGCGCTGGAGGCCGGCCCCAAGATCGACTACACCGAGCTCGCGGTGCCGCCCGGGCTGTGGACCCAGGAGGTCGCGCAGCGCGTGGGTGACCAGCTCCCGGGCCGGACCGCAGACGCGTTCCTCGCCGCGGTGCGCAGCGGCGCCAAGCGGTCGAAGTACCAGCCAACGGGCGTGACGTCGCTCGAAGGGCTGCTGTGGCCCGACACCTATCGCGTCGCAGACACCGACGACGAGATCGACGTGCTCGGCTCGATGGTCAGCGAGTTCGAGCGGAACGCCGACGCGCTCGGCCTCGAGAACGCGACCACCGAAGGGCACACGCCGTACGAGATCCTCACGGTCGCGTCGTTGATCGAGGCCGAGGCCAAGGTCGACGAGGACCGCCCGCTGATCGCGTCGGTCATCTACAACCGGTTGCGGACGGGCATGCCGCTGCAGATCGACGCGACCGTGCTGTACGCGAGCGGCGATCCCACGAAGCAGACGATCACCCGAGCCGACCTCGACCTGGACTCGCCGTACAACACCTACAAGGTGAAGGGGCTGCCGCCCACCCCGATCGCGAACGTGAGCGAGGCGTCGCTCAAGGCCGCGCTCGTGCCGGCGCAGACCGACTACCTGTTCTACGTGATCGGCGACAAGGACGGCCGCCACAAGTTCTCGAAGACCTACGCCGAGCAGCAGGCGAACATCGACGCTGCCCGGGCCGCCGGTCTGCTGTGATCACGCGCCAGTGATCACCGGCGCGACCCGGCTTGCCGGCATCATCGGCGATCCGGTGCGGCACTCGCTGTCGCCGCTCCTGCACAACACCGCATACGACGAGCTCGGGCTCGACTGGGTGTATCTCGCGTTCCCGGTGCCGAGCGGCGAAGCCGCGGCCGCGCTCGACGCGATGCGAGCCCTCGACCTGATCGGCTTGTCGGTCACCATGCCGCACAAGACCGACGCTGCGGCCGCCTGCCACGAATTGACCGCCGACGCCACCGCACTGACGAGTGTGAACACGGTGACCCTCCTGGCGGACGGCCGGATCCACGGTGACACCACCGACGGCGAAGGATTCGTACGGGCGCTGCGCGAAGCCGAGTGCGAACCCGCCGGCGCGCGCGTGCTCGTTCTCGGCGCCGGTGGCGCGGCCCGGCCGGTGGTGCTGGCGCTGGCGCGCGCCGGCGCGCACGTGACCGTCACCGCCCGGCGCGCGGATGCGGCCGTGTCCGCCGCCGCGCTCGCGCCCGTGCCCGCACCCACAGTGCCGTGGGCCGCGCGTGATGCTGCGGTGGCGGATGCCGACATCGTCGTCAACGCGACTCCGATCGGCATGAGCACGGTCGGTATCGGGTCCTGGGGCGACGTGACGCCGATTGCGCCGGCCGCGCTGCGGCCCGGCCTCGTGGTCGCCGACCTCGTCTACCACCCACTCGAGACGCCCCTCCTCGCCGCCGCGCGCGCCGCGGGGGCACAGGTCGTCGACGGGCTCGGCATGCTCGTGCACCAGGCCGCGCTGCAGATCGAACGGTGGTCCGGGCAGCCCGCGCCGGTCGCCGCGATGCGCCGGGCGGTCCACGCCGCGCTCTGAATCGCCTGGCTCCGAGAATCGGACGGATCGCTCAACTTTCGCGGCTCCCGCGCCGAAATGAACTGGTCGGGAGGGAGCCGTGCTCCAAGGAACGTTCGACACTCTGTCATTCTCCGAGGTGAACCGCCTGCTCGCGGCTTCGCACAAGACCGGCGCGCTCCGTATGGACGCCGGCGTCATCGCAACCTGGTGGTTCGAAGACGGTGTGTGCCGAGCTGCAGAAGGCGGGGATCTGGTCGAGCCCGTGACCGACTCGCGCGAGCTGCTCGCGCGCATGGTCGACATCGGGTTCGTCGTTGCTCGGCACGCCGGCGGGACCTTCCGTTTCGTCGCCGAAGAGCACGCACCCTGGGAATCCGAGGTGCGGCTGCCGGTCGATGCGGTGCTCGTAGAGATCGACGGCCTGCTCGAGCAGTGGCGTGAGATCGAGGTCGTGATCCCGTCGCTCGAGTGCCGTCCGGTGCTCTGCGACGAGCTCGGCACCGATCATCTCGAGGTCGACGCGGAGACGTGGCGGCTCATCGTGCAGATCGACCGCCGGCGCACGGTGCGCGACCTCGCGCACCGCACCAGCCGCAGCGTGTTCGAGCTGTGCCGCACCCTGATCGAGCTCGTCGAGCTCGGCGCGGTCGCCATCACTCCGGAAGTCGTCGTCGCGCCGTCGCCGGCGCCGTCCGGGCGGCGTGCGCCCGGGCCCGGTGCGCCGGTCGGGTACGTGCAGCCCGAAGAGCCGTACGGCCCCGGTGTCGACTCCGCGCATCCTGGTCCGTCGTCGGTCGAAGCGAGCGACGAGCGCAAGTCCGGCGATCGCGGCGCACTGCTCCGCGTGTTCTCCGCGCTGCAGAGCTGACCCGTCGCGGCCGCGTCCGCGCTTCCGCGCGTCCGCGCGCGCACCGTCACCGGCGCTTGCGACAACGAGCGTGCAGATGCGCGCTACAGCCGTTTCCAAGTCCTGCCGATAGCGCAAAGTCGGGAGGACGAGGAGGCTTACGCTGTCGGACAGTAACGCGAACACGCTGGGTGACCTTCTCATTGCCGAAGGTCTCCTCACCGAAGCACAGCTCGACGCGGCCACAGCCGAGCAGGACGAGACCGGCAAGCCCCTCGGGCGCTTGCTGATCGAGCAAGGCATCATCACCGAAGCCGAGCTCGTCCGGACACTCGCGAACCAAGTCGGGCTCGAGTTCATCGACCTCGCGGACCGCGTCGTCGACCCGTCGGTCGCGTCGCTCGTCACGGAGGCGGTCGCGCGGCGATACCAGGCGATCCCGGTCGCCTGGGAAGACGGCAAGCTCGTCGTGGCGATGGCCGATCCGTCGAACGTCTTCGCGGTCGACGACATCAAGGCGATGGCGAAAGCCGAAGTGAAAATGGTCGTCTCCACGGCCTCGCAGATCATGGAGACGATCGAGCACTTCTTCCGCGTCGACGGCGATGTCGACGCGGTCGTGCAGGCGGCCGCGGACGAACAGAACGACGACACCGATCTCGGGAACATCACCGATGTCATCGAGGACGCACCGATCGTCAAGTTCGTCAACATGCTCATCACGCAGGCGACCCAGGACCGCGCTTCCGACATCCACGTCGAGCCGACCGAACACGATCTGCGCATCCGGTTCCGCATCGACGGCGTGCTCCACGAAGTCATGCGCTCGCCGCGCAGCATCCAGAACGGTGTCATCAGCCGCCTGAAGGTCATGGCCGACATCAACATCGCGGAGCGCCGCGTCCCACAGGACGGCCGCATCTCGATGAAGATCTCCGGCCGCGGCATCGACCTCCGTGTCGCGACCCTGCCGACCGTGTACGGCGAGAAGATCGTCATGCGCATCCTCGACAAGGGCCAAGCACTCCTGCGCCTCGAGGAGCTGGGCTTCCTGCCCGAGACGCTCGGCCGGTTCGAGAACTGCTACCGCAAGCCCTACGGCACCATCCTCGTCACCGGTCCGACCGGTTCCGGGAAGTCGACGACGCTGTATGCCGCGCTGAACCAGGTGAACGAGCCCGACCGCAACATCATCACGGTCGAAGATCCTGTGGAATATCGCCTCCCCGGGATCAACCAGGTGCAGGTGCACAACAAGGCCGGCCTGACGTTCGCGTCTGCGCTGCGATCGATCCTGCGTGCTGACCCGGACATCATCCTCATCGGTGAGATCCGTGACCGTGAGACTGCGATCATCGCGATCGAGGCCGCCCTCACCGGTCACCTCGTGCTCTCCACGATCCACACCAACGACGCCGCGTCGACGCCGATGCGACTCGTCGAGATGGGCGTCGAGCCGTTCCTCGTCACCAGCGCGCTCGACTGCATCGTCGCTCAACGCCTCGCCCGGCGCCTGTGCGACAAGTGCAAGGAGGCGTACGAGCCGACGGAAGCCGAGCTCGCGGCGGCCGGCTGGCCGCTCGAGGAGCTGACGAGCGGCGAATGGCCGACGTTGCACAAGGCGATCGGGTGCCCCGCGTGCGGGCGTACCGGCTATCGCGGCCGCTTCGCGCTCCACGAGGTCATGCCGATCAGCGAGGAGATCGAGCGGTTGATCATCGAGCGTCGCTCGACCGAGGACATCGAGAAGGTCGGCGTCATGCAGGGCATGCTGCGCCTGCGCGACGACGGGCTGCGCAAGGTCGGCCTCGGCCAGACCTGCCTGGAGGAGATCTTCCGGGTGGTCGCGTAATACCGGTTGTCCTCGCCTCAGGTTTGTCTTTCGGAGGGTTCAGCACCCAGCGGGGCCCGCCGATACGGAACAAGTAGAACCCCCGCCGCAGGCGCCGCAGGAGATATCGGATGCTGGCCAGTCAAGCCCGTCGGTTCGGAGAGACGTTGGTGGAACGCCACGTGCTCTCACGTGACGACCTCGAACACGCACTCGACGAAGCACAGCAGCAGCAGCTGCCCTTGCCGGCCGTGCTGTTGCGGCGCGGCCTGGTGGGCAGCAAGGACCTCACCGCCGCGCTCGCCGCGCACATGGGGATCCGCTTCGTGGACTTCCTCGACACGCCGATCCACCAGGACGCGCCGACGCTCGTCCCTGCCGACGTGGCCCGCAAGCACCTCGCGCTGCCGGTCGACTTCGAGGAGCGCAAGCTCGTCGTCGCCTTCGCCGAGCCCGCGGACGACAACGCGGTGGCCGCCATCGGGAGCGCGACGGGCTACGAGATCATCCCCGCCGTCGCTGACCGCGCCGAGCTGGTACGTGCGATCGACATGATCTACGGCGCCACGGCCAACCCGGGCGCGGTGGCCAACGACTCGATGGGGCGCGTCGAAGTTGTCTCCGAGTCGCCCGGCGAGCCGACCGCCGACGACATGCACATCAACGATCTGCTGGATCTGGTGCTGCAGTACAAGGGTTCCGACCTCCACCTCACTGCGGGCTCGCCGCCGATCGTGCGCGTCCACGGTGACCTCCACCCCATGTCGCACCTGCCGACGCTGAACGGCTCGCAGATTCGCCACATGGTGTACTCGATCGTCTCGCAGAAGCAGCGGGAGAAGTTCGAGAACGAGCTCGAGCTCGACACGTCGTACGCATTGCCGGGCAAGGGCCGCTTCCGTGTGAACATCTTCCTGCAGCGCGACTCGGTCGGCTGTGTGATGCGTGCCATCCCCTACGAGATCGTGGACTACGACTCGCTCGGGGTGCCGCCGGCCGTGAAGACGTGGGCGTACCTGCCCCGTGGTCTCGTGCTCGTGACCGGCCCGACCGGTTCCGGCAAGTCGACGACGCTCGCGTCGTTGATCGACATCGTGAACCGCGAACGGGCGGTGCACATCATGACGGTCGAGGATCCAATCGAGTTCTTGCACCATCACAAGCGTTCGATCATCAACCAGCGTGAGGTGGGGGAGGACACGCACTCCTTCGCCAACGCACTGAAGCACGTTTTGCGTCAGGACCCCGACGTCATCCTCGTCGGTGAAATGCGTGACCTCGAGACGATCTCGACGGCACTGACTGCGTCGGAAACCGGTCACCTCGTGTTCGCGACCTTGCACACCCAAGACGCACCGCAGTCGATCGATCGTGTGATCGACGTGTTCCCCGCGCACCAGCAACAGCAGGTGCGGGTGCAGCTCGCGTCTGCGTTGCAGGGCATCTGCACCCAGCAGCTGCTCCCGACCCGCGACGGTCAGGGTCGCACGATCGGTTGTGAGGTGATGGTCGCGACGCCGGCCATCCGGAACCTGATCCGGGAAGGCAAGGTGCACCAGATCTATTCGATGCTCCAGGCAGGCGGGAAGCACGGCATGGTCACCATGGACATGTCGCTCGCCCAACTCGTCCGAAGCGGCAAGATCTCCCTCGAAATGGCGCTGGAACGTTGCGCCAACGAGGAAGACCTCCGCCGCCTGCTCAACGGGTGATCCGACTCGATGGCTGAAACCTACACATACAAGGTCCGCGACCGCGCCGGGAAGATGGTCGAGGGTTCCCTCGAAGCGGACAACGCACAGCTTGTCGTGAGCAAGCTGCGTTCGATGGGCTACGTGCCGATCGAGATCCAGCAGACGAGCGGAAAGTCCCTCAGCCGGGAGATCAAGATCCCCGGCTTCTCGGACCGCGTGAAGCTGAAGGACGTCGCGGTCTTCTCGCGCCAGTTCGCGACGATGATCAACGCCGGTCTCTCACTGCTGCGCGCCCTCTACATCCTCGCCGAGCAGACCGAGAACAAGGCGCTCGCCGAGATCACGAACCAGGTGCGCATCGACGTCGAGAAGGGCGCGTCCCTCTCGCAAGCGCTGTCGAAGCACCCGAAGGCGTTCAACCGCCTGTACATCGCCATGGTGAAGGCCGGTGAGATCGGCGGTGTGCTCGACAGCGTGCTGCTGCGCCTCGCCGACACGATCGAGAAGCAAGTCGAGCTGCGCCGCAAGGTGAAGTCGGCGATGACCTACCCGGCCGTCGTCGCGGTGCTGGTGCTCGTGATCGTGAGCGCGATGCTCCTGTTCATCATCCCGATGTTCGAGGACCTGTACACGGAGCTCGGCGGCAAGCTGCCGCTGCCCACGCAGATCCTGATCAACATCTCCAAGATCGTCCGCACGTACTGGTGGCTCATCTTCGGTGGTGAAGCCGCCGCAGTGATCCTCTTCCGGAGATGGATCAAGACCGAAAGTGGTCGCAACCAGTGGGATGCGATGAAGCTGAAGGCGCCGGTGTTCGGACCGCTCGTCCGCAAGACGGCGCTGGCCCGGTTCTCCCGCACGCTCTCGGCACTCGTGCGTTCGGGTGTGCCGATCCTCGAGTCCCTCGACATCGTCGCCGAGACGGCCGGCAACCACGTGGTCGCCGAGGCGACCCGGGACACGCAGTCGGCCGTCAAACGTGGTGAACCGCTTGCCCGAAGACTCGAGGAACATCCCGTGTTCCCACCAATGGTCGTGCAGATGATGGCCGTCGGCGAGGAAACGGGTGCCATGGACGAGATGCTCGACAAGATCGCCGACTTCTATGACCAAGAGGTCGAAGCGACGGTCGACGCACTCACGTCACTCATCGAACCGCTCCTCATCGTCGTGATGGGCGTCTGCGTCGGCGGCATGGTCATCTCGCTCTACATGCCGATGTTCAACATCATCAAGCTCATCAAGTAACGCACACCCGCGTTCCAACCCGTTCGCCCGCCCGCGAACTCGAACTGGCGTCACGCATGACCCGCAGAGGGTCACGTGTGACGCCAGTTCGTTCGTTTCAGCGGGGGGCGTCGAAGAGGTAGCGGAGCGCGCGGGAGAGGTTGACGTGTTGGACGGTGACGTGGAACTCGTCGGGGAGCACGATGCTGTCGATCTCGAGGCTCGGATAGCCGCGGCTGCGCAGTGACGCGACCATGCGTTGCGTGTCAGCGGCCATGTCGATGTAGCGGAGGCCGGCCTTGCGCCGCTCGTCCTCGGGGAGCCGGCTCGCCTCCCGCTGGCGGCCGTCGTGGTCCTCGTCGCTGCCGACCGCGAAGAACGCCTTCGCCGGCAGGTCGTCGTGCGTCTCGGCGTAGCGCGCTTCGTAGCCGAACATCATGTCGTCGTGCCACCACAGCGACGGGCTCCCGATGCCGTAGCGCGTGAACGTGTCGGGCCGGGTGAGCAGCACGTAGGTGCCGAACAAACCGCCGAGCGAGTGGCCGAAGTACATGGCGTCGCTCGGATCGACGCGGTAGCGGGACCGCACCCAAGGTTGCAATTCGTCGCGGAAGAACGTGAGGAAGCGATCGGCACCACCCATCAGTGCGTGCTCCGGGAACCACCGCTCGAAGCCGGGATCGAAGGTCGGGGTGAAGTCGCGCGCGCGGACGAGGATCGTCTCGTCGATGCCACCCATGCGGTAGCCGACGCCGACGACGAGGAGCGGCGGGAGGTGGGCGGAGAGCTGCATGAACCGAACCATCTCGACTGCGCCCGCGAACAGCCCGTTGGCGTCGGTGACGTAGAGCACTGCGGGCGAGGCGATGGCGGTGTCGTCGGTGGCGCCGCAGTGCCCGACGAAGATCTTGAACTTCTCGCCGACCGCGTCCGAGTCGAGGTAGTGGACTTCGGTGCCGGCCAAGGGTGACGTGTCGTCGCTACTCACGCGGAGCCCTTCGTTCAGCCGTCGAGCGCGGTGAGGCCCGCGGTCAGGAGTGCGTCGCCGAGGCGGCGCAGGAACCCTTGTTGGGAGTCGTCGACCGCCGGGAACGAGATCGCGTGCTCGCACCGGGCACCGTAGGCGAGGTGGTACACCATGCGCGCCGCGATGACCGAGCGTGCTGGCGGCGCCGAATGGTTCGCCGCGAGCGGTCTCGTAGTCGGCGAGGAAACTGCGCATGGCCGCGTACGACGGGAAGTGCTCGCCGATCGGGCGCGACCAGTCGACGCTGTGGGTGACCATCGCGTTCGCCACCGAGAAGACCTCGGGTTCGGTGCAGACACTGTCCCAGTCGTAGATCGCCACGATGGCACCATCGGCGACGTTGACGTTCTCGATCCGCCAGTCGCCGTGCACGAGGACGGGCGCGTCCAGGGTTGCGGCATCGAGCGCGCGACGGGCGCGCGTCGCGAGCTCGTCGATCCATGCCGCGCCGTCCGCCGTCGCGGCGAAATCGAACCGCGGCGAGTGTGGCTCGGGGAACAGTGCGGTTGCCGGCATCGCCATCGGGTGCGAGAGCGCCGGGTACTGGTCCAGGTCGAGCGTGTGCCCGAGCGTGACGAACTCGGCGAGTCCGGCTGCGAGCGCGCGCCGCACCGTCGGGTCGTGACCGTCGGCCCTCGGGCCGCCGGGGAGGAACGCGTCGGCGGTCATGTGCACCGCGCCGTACCCGACCGGCGCGACGAGGGGTTCGGGGCCGGGGAGCCCGTGCGCGACGAGCACTTGCTGCGCGCGGTGACTCGCGGCGAGGTACGCGGACGTCAGCCCGGGCCGGTGCACCTTCACGACGACGTCGCGGCCGTCCGCGAGATGGAGCCCATGGACGCTTCCGCTGCTCGAGTCGAAGAACAGGTAGTGGTCGATCGCGGTGCCGAGATGATCGCGACACCACCCGTCGACGGCGTGGGCGATCGCGTCCGGATCGTTCGTCCCGAACGCCGTGCGTTCGAGCGGGAGTGCGACGCCGCCCCACTCGACGACCCGGGCCGCGATCACCTGACCGAGTCCCGCGGCCCGGGACGGTTCGTTCACCGGGCTCCGGGGTTCACCGGCGTACGGGTTCGGACGCCGGGGTGGTGCGCGCCTTGGGTGCGAGCCGCCGGGCGGACGCGATCACGAGGCCGGTTCCACCACCGAGGGCGAAGGCCACCAGTGCGCGCACGGCGGGTGCCGCGAGCGACGACGGCAGTTGTGAACGGAACCACGACGCGACGTCGCCGACGCCGCCGGCCACGATGAACGTGACCGCCGCGATGAGCACGAACGGCGCGCTCGACTCTTCGTCCGTGCGCGAGACGCGTGTCAGTGCGAACACGCCGACCGCGATCGCGACGAACGAAAGGACTTGCGCGCCGAATTGACCGGCGATTGTGGTCGCGACCTCGGACCAGCTGCCCACCACGTGCAACAATTCGGCCCAGACGAGCAGCGCAAGGGTCAACGACACGGTCAGGCGCCACGCGCGCTGTGCAGCAAGCACGATCACGCCGACGATCGCGAGCGTCAGCACCAGCCACGGCCACCACGGACCGGGCGTGACCCAGGCCAGATCGCCCTGCACGACGACGGGACGTCCGTCGACGGTGAGCGGCACCGACCACTGCGATGCCTCGAACGCACCGGTGCCCATGTAGTGCGCACGGTGGTCGTGCCAACGGACGTGATCGGCATCGCTCAGCTTGCGCCATTCGGGTGGCGCGGACGCGTCGTAGCGAGTCGGGATCTTGGCGGGTGCGCTGAACGAGCGATTCTGGAACACGGCCGGGGAGCGCGTGTTCTCGTAGACACCGTCGGGGCCGACGCGGAGGTACGGCTCGTTCTCGTAGCCGTTGACGACGACGCGTGCGTCCGAGCCGTTGGTGAGCTCGAGCCGGCGCCCGTTCTCGACCACCTGCACGTCGATGCCCGGCGTCGCGGGCACGATCGAGAGTACGCGGCTCCGCACGTTCGTCGGCTGCAACCCCCCGACGCCGTGCGCGGCGGCCGGCGCGGCGTCGAGCGCGAGCACGCTGGCCGCGAACGCGCTGCACAGGAACGCGAAGGTGCACAACGTCCGACCGAGCCGCATCACGACATCGTCGCACCCGCGGCCCGGGCCGAGCGGATCAAACCCCGGTTCGCCGCAGCCGTCACCGCCCGAAGACACCGTCGTGGATGAGGTCGAACGCGACCAGGGCCATCGCGACCGCGGTGAAGGCACCGAAGGCGCGGGCCGTGCGGCCACGGGGTGGGTGCGTCCAGGCGGCCACGACACCCGTGGTGACCAGGACCGCGAGCAATGCACCGCCGATGGTCGCGCCGCGCCCGAACTCGGCGGCCCACGCGATCGCGGCCGCCGTCGGCGCCGGCCCGGCCAGGAGCGGCACGCCGTACGGCCAGCACGCAAGCCGGAGCGGTCGGGCCGACGGGTACGCCGTCACCCGGCCGGCGGGTCCTTGCCAGAGCAGGTCGAGGGCGGGGACGATCACCACGATCCCGGCCGCGAGCTCGGCCGCGCCGGGGGAGACGCGGAGCCAGTCGAGGATCGGGTCGGCCACCCCGGCGATGAGGGCGAGGACGGCGAACGCGACGACGCCACCCATGAGCGCGATCGTGATTCGTTCCCGGTGCGTCCGCCCTTCGGCGAGCGTTGCGACGCCGATCGCGGCCGCGGTCGGGTCGAGCAGGACGAACACGAACACCGCGATTCGGAGTGCGTCGTTCACGGGATCTCCCGTCTCATCGGTGCTCCGGTTCGAGGAGGTCGGCGAGGCCCAAGAGGCCCGTGATCGGGTGTTGCTCGTCGTCCATGCGGCTCTGCCCCGAGTCGAACCACGCGCCGCGCAGGCGGGGGTCGTCGCCCCCGCGCTGGCGGGCGATGAGCAGACCTGCGCCGCACTCCGCGCTCCCGCGGATGTCGCGGCGTAGGTCGGCGAGACGGTGGTCGCTGCGGGCGAGGTGCGCGAGCGCAGCTTGACCCTCGACCCACGTGCCGAGCGCGGCCGCGCGCCGCGGCGGTCCGTGTGTCCACGAGTAGGGCGCGCCACTGTCCTTCTGCGCTTCCCAGCGGATGAGCGCGGCGAACCGGCCCGAGAGCAACCGGGCGTAGTCGGCTTCGGCGTCGCCGATCGGCCAGGCCGCCATCTCCGCGAACGCGTGCGCCGCCCAGTGGTCGTTCAACGGGCCGACGGGCACGAAGTCGCGATCGTTCCGTTCGGTGGACACGAAGCGCGCGGCCCGCAGCGCAGCATTGCGGTACGTGTCGTCGGGAAGCGCATTTTGCAACCGCGCGAGGGCCCACATCGCTTCGCTCGCGTAGTACTGCGAGAGGGTGATGCGATCGATCTGCCGCGTCATCGGGTCGTAGGAAACGTAGAAGTCGCCGTTGTCGCGTTGCATCGACACGATGAAATCGCCGAGCGCACGCATTGTGTCGTCGAACTGGGTGCTTCCGGTGGCTGCGCGTCGTTCGGCGAGGGCGGCGAGCATCAACGCGGCCCCACCCAACGGCGCGGTGCCGTCGGCTTCGGTGAGCGCGACGCCGTCCGCGTTCGTCGCGAGGTTGTCGAGCATCCACGCAGTCGCGCGGTCGCCCGCGGCGAGCGCGCCCTCGTCGTTCGTCGCGGTCGCGATCTGGTAGAGCGCGAGCGTCGCGCCCGCGTGGCGCACGCTCGAGTACCCGCCGAGGTCGTTGCCGGCACTGTCGATCTGGTAGCGGAACGTCCCGTCGGGGAGCTGGTTCGCGACGAGCCAGCCCGCGGCCTTCTCCGCCGCGGCGCGTGCTTCGGTCGCGGTCGGCGCCGGGCACGCCTCGGGCGCGGCGACCGTGACGCGCGCGCCGGCGAGGACGACGGCGCACGTCACGAGGAGCGCCCAGAGGCGGCGGGTGACCACGGTCCCGATCCTGCCCCGAACGCCGTCGGACTGTCTCCTCAAGCACGTTCCCGAAGCTGCCGATAGCAGGCATTGCGGAAGGGCTCCATGACCCCTTTCGCGGCATGGACGGATTTTCGAAAGGGGTCATACCAGTGCAGTTGATTCAGTCCATCAAGTCCCGTCGGGACGAGGACGAGGGGTTCACGCTCATCGAGCTCATGGTCGTGGTGTTGATCATTGCGATCTTGATCGCGATCGCGATCCCGACCTTCCTCGGTGCCCGTCAGCGGGCGCAGGACCGTGCGGCGCAGTCCGACATCCGGAACGGCCTCACGGCAGAGAAGACCTTCTACACCGACGTCGAGTCGTACTCGGCCGTCACTGCTTCGATGAAGGCGATCGAGCCGTCGCTGCAGTGGGGCACGAAGACGATCGTGACCGTCGGTGACGTGACGGCCGGTGACGGCAACGTCGTCTGCCTCGAGCAGAAGTCGAAGTCGAACAAGATGTTCGCCCTCGCGGACGTTGCTACCGGTTCGAGCGCCGGCACGTACTACAACTCGGACGCCACTGGTGCATCGGTGTGCTCCACAACGGTGGCGACCGTCGCCGGCTGGAAGACGACCGGCTGGTAAGTCGACCGATACCGAGCAATGTGACGGAGGTCCGGGGTTCGCCCCGGACCTTCCTCGCGTCTGCGTCTCGATGCACCTAACGGGCCGACTCTTCCCGGAATTGGATGGTTAAGGCGCGACCTCACAACTCCGATATGCATAGTGGCGAGGAAGTGCCGGGCACGACCCCTCGCTTGTCCAGACCACAGGAAAGGGGTCTAGCAGTGCAGTTGATTCAGTCCATCAAGTCCCGCCGGGACGAGGACGAGGGATTCACGCTCATCGAGCTCATGGTCGTGGTGTTGATCATTGCCATCTTGATCGCGATCGCCATCCCGACCTTCCTCGGTGCCCGTCAGCGGGCGCAGGACCGTGCGGCGCAGTCCGACATCCGGAACGGCCTCACGGCAGAGAAGACCTTCTACACCGACGTCGAGTCGTACTCGGCCGTCACTGCTTCGATGAAGGCGATCGAGCCGTCGCTGCAGTGGGGCACGAAGACGATCGTGACCGTCGGTGACGTGACGGCCGGTGACGGCAACGTCGTCTGCCTCGAGCAGAAGTCGAAGTCGAACAAGATGTTCGCCCTCGCGGACGTTGCTACCGGTTCGAGCGCCGGCACGTACTACAACTCGGACGCCAGTGGTGCGTCGATCTGCTCCACAACGGTGGCCACCGTCGCCGGCTGGAAGACGACCGGCTGGTAAGCCGATCCCTTCCGCAAAGCGTTGAAGGAGGCCCGGGCTTCGGCCCGGGTCTTCTTCACGTTCCCTTTGCGCGCGCTCGGCGCGACATCCGACGCGCGGTCCGAGCGCGCCCTCAAGCCACGCTCCGTGGTCTCCGATACCCATGCAGGCGAGGAAATTCCGATCATTCCGCCTCGCTTGTCCAGACCACAGAGAAGGGGTCACACCAGTGCAGTTGATTCAGTCCATCAAGTCCCGTCGGGACGAGGACGAAGGGTTCACGCTCATCGAGCTCATGGTCGTGGTGTTGATCATTGCCATCTTGATCGCGATCGCCATCCCCACGTTCCTCGGTGCCCGTCAGCGGGCGCAGGACCGTGCGGCGCAGTCCGACATCCGGAACGGCCTCACGGCAGAGAAGACCTTCTACACCGACGTCGAGTCGTACTCGGCCGTCACTGCTTCGATGAAGGCGATCGAGCCGTCGCTGCAGTGGGGGACGAAGACGATCGTGACCGTCGGTGACGTGACGGCCGGTGACGGCAACGTCGTCTGCCTCGAGCAGAAGTCGAAGTCGAACAAGATGTTCGCCCTCGCGGACGTTGCTACCGGTTCGACCGCAGGCACGTACTACAAGTCCAACGCGGCTGGTACGTCGATCTGCGCAGTCGCCCCGGCCGGCTTCACCGCCGGGAACGGCTGGAAGACCACGGGCTGGTAGTCCGAGCCACTGACCGGAACTGAGGAACGGTCCCGGGCTCTGGCCCGGGACCGTTTTCCTTCAGGAACTCCGGTGTCCGGACGACGTGACGACATGACGATGACGACCACCACCCTGCCGGCCGAACCGGTTTCGGCCCCCACCGAGGGCAACCGCGGCGTGCGCGCGCGGATGCTGGTGCTGGGCGTGCTCGTACCCGCCCTCGCAGCCATCGCGTGGACACTGTTGAAGTCCACCGTCGTGCTCCCGTGGTTCGAGGGTGTGCACGGCTGGATGTTCAGCCGCGACCTCTTCGTCCCGCTGCCCGCGGCGCGCTACGTGTCGCAGGGCGCAGTGTTCCAGATGTACGAACCTGCTGCCGGCTACTCGTCGATCGGCTATCCGTACACGCCGGCACTGCCGCTGCTGCTCGCACCGGTCGGTTGGGTCGCGGATCACTTCGCGCTCACCGACAACCTCAAGTACCCGGTTGCGCGCCCGAGTCTGTTCGTGATCTTCGGGCCGGTCGCGGCCCTCCTGGGCGTCGTGCCCTTGATGGTGTCGATCGGTGCCGCGCTACGTGCGCACGTCTCCGCGGCGAAGGCGCTCGCCGCGCAATGGGCGGTTCTCGTCGCGACCGCGTCGGTCACCCTGGTGTACATCCACCCCGAGGACGCGATTGCGTGCGCGAGCCTGATCGGCAGCGCGCACGCGGCTTCGAAGGGCAACTGGCGCCGCGCCGGTGTCCTCGTCGCGGTCGCGATCCTCTTCAAGCAGTGGGCGGTGATCCCGTCACTGGTGCTGCTGGCCGCGGCGCCGCGAGACCACCGTCGCATCTACTCGTTCTACGGGTACGTCATCCCGTTGCTCGTAATGGTTCCGTTCCTCATGGCAACGCCGGAGGCGACGTTCGACGCGATGACGGGCGCGCAAGCGTCGCTCACGCTCGGCCACCAGCAGTTGTGGACGTCGATGGTGTTCGGGAGCACCGAGCTCGCCAGCGCCACGCTGCTGCGTCTCCTCTGGATGGCGGCAGCCGCCGGCATCGCGTGGCAGGTGCGGAACCGCAGCTCACTGGTCGCGCTGCTCGGCGGTCTCGGCGCGGTGATGCTCGCGCGCCTCGTCTGCGAGCCGACGATCTTCGCTTACTATCTCGGGCCCGCGTTCGCGTTCGCGATCCTGTGCGCCGCCTTGCTGCGGCTGCCGTTCGGGTTGCGTGCGTTCTGCTCGGTTGCCCTTCAGTTGTGGTGCGGGTTTCACCACTTGCCGGAAGCGCTGTGGTGGCTCGTTCTCGGTGCCGGCACGGCGTACGTGTGCGCTCCGCTCATCATTGCGCTGCGTCACGACGTCGTCCCTGCTCCGGTGCGGCCACATGCGGTGCCCATACCGGCCTGAGCGGGAAAGGGAAATGCTCCATGGAAGGAATACGACGACATCGAGAGGAGGAGGGATTCACACTCATCGAGCTCATGACGGTCGTTCTCATCATTGCCATTCTCATGACGATCGGATTGCCGGTGTGGTTCGCGGCGCGTCAGCGCGCGGCCGATCGCGCCGGGCAGAGCCTGGTGATGGAAGGCCATCGGGCGTTGCTCGTCTCGTTGGCCGATGCCAAGGATCTCTCCACCATCACGTTGGCAGACCTGAACGCGGTGGAGCCGGCGATCCGTTTCGTGGGTCCGGCGGTCGGCGCGGAGTCCCGGCAGGAACAGCTGTCGGTGACGATCGGGAACGACGGCACGTACGACTACGCGATCATCTCGACCCACGCAACGGGCGGCAACGGCTGCATCGCGGTGCGCGAACGGGAAGGCGCGGGGACGGACTTCGCGCGCCTCACCGGGACCTCGCCGTGCCCGGCCACTGCGTTCGGACCGGCCTCGGCATGGGGTCCCGAATGGTCGAAGGTGACATGAGCCACCGGTGCGCCGGACGGACGCGACGCGCGCCCGTCCGGCGGGTACCGTCAAAGCCGTGACGGTGTTCGTCGCGATCGCCTGCGGGGTCCTCGGTCTCCTTGTCGGGTCGTTCCTGAACGTCGTCATCTGGCGGGTGCCGCGCCGCGAGTCCATCGTGCTGCCGGCGTCACACTGTCCGTCGTGCGACGCACCGCTCGCGCCGTACGACAACATCCCGGTCGTTTCCTGGGTCGCGTTGCGGGCCAAGTGCCGGCACTGCGACGCGCCGATCTCGGCCCGCTACCCCGCGGTCGAGCTCCTCACGGGCCTCCTCTTCGTCGCGGTCGGCGCGCGCTTCGCCGATTCATGGGTGCTGCCCGCGTACCTGGTGTTCACGGCCGGGCTCGTCGCGCTCTCGCTCATCGACCTCGAGCACTACGTGCTCCCCAACCGGATCCTCTACCCGGTCGGGTTCATCTCGCTGCCGCTGCTGTTCGTGGGTTCGTTGCTCGACGGCGACGTCGGCGCGTTCGGGCGGGCCCTGCTCGGTGGGGTTGCCGCCTTCGCGGTGTTCTACGTGATCCATACGGCATCACCGCGCGGCATGGGCTTCGGTGACGTGCGGCTCTCGTTCCTGCTCGGCTGCTTCCTCGGCTACCTCAGCTGGTGGCACGTCTTCTTCGGGATCTTCGCCGGATTCGTGTACGGCTCGGTCGTGGGCCTCACGCTGGCCGCCATCGGCAAGCGGGGCCGCAAGCAACGCATCCCGTTCGGCCCGTTCCTGGCTGCCGGCGCGATGACGATCATCCTCGTCGGCCAACCCCTCATCGACGCGTACCGCGGCTGAACACCCCCGCAACGAGCGGGTTTCGCTCATTGCGCGCACGAAGTGTTCAACACGCGGCGTTGTCGTGCCGATATCAGGCTGGTGCGTCGATCGACCATTGATGCCAAAGGATCGTGCTGTGTTGATTGTGGATCAGAGGTGAACCGGTGGCTGCAACAGACCACCACCTGCTCACGGTTCGGGAAGTCGCCGACGATGTTCGGGTCTCCACGATGACCGTGTACCGACTCATCAAGTCCGGCGCGTTGCCCGCAATCCGCGTCGGGAAGCATTTCCGTATTCGTGAAGTCGATCTCAGTCGTTACCTCGACGCGCAGACGACTGTTCCGGGAGGGGGACAATGGCCCGCCGCCTGATCGGCCTTGACATCGGGACCAACGCGGTCACGCTTGCCGAGATCTCGCCAGGGAATCCGCCGCGCCTCGAACGCTTCGGACAGGTCGCACTGCCGGCCGACGCGATGCGTGAGGGCGAGGTCGTGGACGACCGTGCGCTCATCGACGCCATCTCGCGTCTGCGCTCGGAAGTCGACCTCAAGAAGGCGCCGGTGCGCCTCGGTCTCGCGAGCCCCCGAGCGGTGGTTCGGCAGGTCGAGATGCCTGCGATGTCGCGTGACGAGCTCGCCGGTGCACTGAAGTACCAAGCCGCAGACCTCATCCCGATCCCCATGGACGAAGCCGTGCTCGACTTCGCCATCCTCGGGAACTCGACGAGCGAAGGCGGCGAAGCCCTGATGCAGGTGCTGCTCGTCGCCGCGCACGAAGCGCCGACCG
This sequence comes from uncultured Actinomycetes bacterium, assembly GCA_963740835.1. Classification (GTDB taxonomy): domain Bacteria; phylum Actinomycetota; class Acidimicrobiia; order IMCC26256; family PALSA-610; genus CAVUFH01. The sequence continues at coordinate 693,141 of CAVUFH010000002.1, forward strand.
CGCGCCTCGTCGCCGCGGTCGAGTCCGCCGGCTTCGGTGTCGCGGCCGTCGACCTCCTTCCGCTCGCGCTGATCCGTGCACTGACGCACGCCAACCCGAACAGCACCGAAGTGCCGGGCGGAGAGGGCATCGTGTCGTTCGGTGGCGGCGTCACCGCGATCGCGGTGCACGAAGGTGGCATCCCGCGCTTCGTCCGTGTCCTCGGCACCGGTGGGCGCGAGCTCACCGACGCGATCGCCGGTGAGCTGAACATCCCGCCGGAGACCGCCGAAGCACTGAAGCGTCAGCTCGCCCAAGGTGGCAGCGACGAGCTCGTGACGCGGGCCCGCGCCGCGATCGAACGTCCGCTGTCGATGCTGCTGGACGAAGTCCGCAGCTCCCTCGACTACTACCGCAACCAACCGGGCGCGGCGCGACTGCTGAGCGTCGTCGTCACGGGTGGTGCGTCGCAGCTTCCCGGGCTCCCCGAGCGTCTGTCGACGCTCATCGGACTCCCGGCCGAGCCCGCGACGCCGCGCAGCCAACTCGCCATCGGTGACATCCGGTTCCCCGAGAGCGAGTACCCGCGCCTCGACCCGTACCTGCCGGCCGCCGTGGGTCTCGCCCTCGGTGGTGCCGGTGTCGGTACCGTCGTCGACCTCGCGCCACGCAACCGCAAGCGCACGAAGTCGGACTCGGGTGGTGCCGGTGGTTCCGGCATGCTCAAGCCCGTCCTCGCGGTTGCCGCGGGACTGATCGTGGTGCTCGGCGTACCGACGTTCCTCGCGCACAAGAGCCTCTCCGACAAGAAGAGCGAGAAGGCGAAGGTCGAGCAGCACAACACGCAGCTCCAGGCCGACATCAACTCGAAGGCCGACATCCAGGCGGCCGCGGAGGAAGTCGACTCGCTGAACGCGCAGGTCGCGACACTGCTCAAGAACGACGTCTCGTGGAGCCACGAGCTCCAGGAGATCTCGAAGACCATGCCCGCGGGCACCTGGCTCGACACCTTCCAGGGTGCGGTCACCCAGCCGGTTCCGGTCGCGCCGACTCCGGCACCGGCCGAAGGTGACAGCTCGAGCAGTGACAGCTCGAGCAGTGACAGTTCGGCGCCGCCGGCGGCTGAGGCCGCACCGGTACCGACCGGCCTGCAGGGCACGATCACGTTCCAGGTGAAGGGTCACACCTACACGGATGTCTCGGCGTGGCTGCGGTCCGTCGGCGATCCGAAGGTGTTCCCGACCCTCACCGGACTGTGGGTCGGTACGGCAACCGCGGCCGTCGACGCCAACGCCGGCCCGATCGTCTCCTTCAGCTCGACCGCCGACCTGACCGACTCGGCCCGCAGCCATCGGTTGGAGAAGTTCCAAGGAGGAACGCAATGACCGGGTGGGTGCGGAAATGAACAATCGCACGATCACTGCGGCGGTGCTGGCATCGGTTGCCATCATCGCGGTGTGGTGGCTCTTCCTCTTCTCGCCCGCGCGCAGCGACGCGAGCAAGGTCAACGACGAGCTCACCACTGCCAAGGCGCAGACGCGGACGCTCGAGACGCAGAAGAAGCAGATCGACGACCTCGAGAAGCGCGCCCCGGAGATCAACGCGGAGCGCGACAAACTCCGCGCCGCGGTGCCGCAGGATGCGGACCTCGCGTCGTTCATCGACCAGGCGAACGAGCTCGGCACCGAAGCCGGCATCACGTGGGTCTCGGTCACGCCGACCGAGCCGGCCGCAGGAAGCGTCGCCGGTGAGATCCCGATCAACCTGCAGGTGACCGGCGGGTACTTCCAGGTGCTCGACTACGTCAACAAGCTCGAGAACATGCCGCGGCTCGTCATCGTCGACCAGGTTGCGCTGACCGCGACCGCGTCGGCCGAGGGTGCCAGCGCCGCCGCGCCGAGCTTGTCGGCGACGTTGACCGCCCGCATGTTCAGCCAGGGTGGTGCGGCGGCGACCGTCGCGCCCGACGGTTCGACGACGCCGACCAGCGTCGCCGGTGGCGGCGGTGTTGCGGCACCGCAGGGAACGGAGAGCTGAGATGCGACAACTCGAGCGCCGACAGATCGTGTTGTTCGCGATCTTGGGCATCGTGCTCGTGGCCTTGCTGATGTGGAAGTTCGTCCTCAGCGGCGGTGGCGACAGCTCGACGGCAGTGCAGCCCACGACCGTCACCTCGGTGGTCAACGGGCAGGCGCAGTCCGACCCGGCCGACCCGAACGCGACCACCGGGACCGGCACGACCGGCACCGACGCGACCACGCCGACCACGACCGCGTTCGTGGACGAGCCGTTCGTGGTCGGGGCGTACCGGGATCCGTTCGCACCGGCCGGCTGATCGCCCGCGCGATCCGGTCGCGTGATCCACGCGAGCCATCATGACGACGTGGTGGCTCGCGTCTGGTCACTCGTCGTCGGCATGCTCGGTGGCGCCGCGATCGTCGGCGTTCTGCTCGTCGGGCACGCCCTCTTCTTCGACAACGGCTTCTTCGACAACGGCCGCGACGGGATCGCGGCCACCGGGACCACGGTGCCGACCTCGCTGACAACCAGCGACCCGGCCGCGGTGGCGACGACGACGACTGCCGGTGCCGGTGCGACAACCACGCCCGCCCTGCCGACGGGAACCGTCACCCTGCTCGACGTCTTCACCGAGAACGACCGCACGATCGCGACGGTGATGGTGGACGCGGATTCCTACAACGTCGCCGCGGGCGACACTTTCGCCACGGACTACCGCGTCGACGCGATCACCGGCCGCTGCGCCCAGCTCCGCCACGGCGGCAAGACCTTCGAGCTCTGCGTCGGCGCCTCGATCAAAACCTGAGTCGCGCAAACCTGAGTGACCAAACCTGAGGCCCCGCAGGCCCTCACCTATCCTTTTTGGGTGCTCCGCTTCTTGACCGCGGGGGAGTCGCACGGTCCCGCCCTGGTGGTCACCGTCGAAGGGCTCCCTGCCGGACTCCCGATCCTGCTCGAGGACATCGCGGGCGAGCTGGCGCGGCGGCGGCTCGGCTACGGGCGCGGCCCTCGGATGCGCTTCGAGCAGGACGAGATCGAATTCCTCGGCGGGGTCCGGCACGGGCGCACGCTGGGCTCGCCGGTTGCGATCCTCGTGCGCAACAGCGAGTGGGCGACCGGGCGCTGGCGCGAGGAGATGGACTCCGCGCCCGGCCGTACCGAGCAGCCGCTCACGCAACCCCGCCCCGGGCACGCCGACCTCGCCGGGATGCAGAAGTACGGCTTCACCGACGCGCGCGACGTCCTGGAGCGGGCGAGCGCGCGGGAGACCGCGGCACGCGTCGCGGCCGGCGCGCTGGCCAAGGTCCTGCTCTCGCACCTCGAAGTCGCGGTGCTCAGTCATGTCATCCAGCTCGGCGCCGCCCATGCTTCCGCGGCGCGGCGTCCGCGGCCCGGTGACCTCGCGATCGTCGACACGTCCGAGGTCCGCTGCTTCGACACCGACGCCGAGCACGAGATGATCCGCGAGATCAAGGAAGCGGCCAAGGCCGGCGACTCCCTCGGCGGTGTGGTCGAGGTGCTCGGCTACGGCGTCCCGCCCGGCCTCGGCTCGCACGTGCACTGGGACCGCCGCATCGACGCGTTGTTCGCACAGGCGCTGATGAGCATCCAGGCGATGAAGGCAGTCGAGATCGGCGAGGGTTTCGATGTCGCGGGCCGGCGCGGGAGTGAAGCGCACGACGCGATCGCGTGGGACGCGAGCGAAGGGACGTACCGGCGCGAGTCGGCACGGGCGGGTGGGATCGAAGGGGGGATGACCACCGGCGACCTGCTCGTCGCGCGCGTCGCGATGAAGCCACTCGCGACGTTGAACCGTCCGGTGCTGAAGACCGTCGACGTCGAGACGAAGGAAGCGACGGTTTCGTTCAAGGAGCGCACCGACGTCACCGCGGTGCCCGCGGCCGGCGTCGTCGCGGAGACGATGGTGGCGCTCGTGCTCGCATCCGAGTCGCTCCGCAAGTTCGGCGGCGACTCGCTGACCGAGTTCGTGCGCAACTACGACGCCTACCGGGCGTCGCTCTCGTGACCGGCGCGCCGCTTCCCCAGGCGCGCCACCTCGTCCTCATCGGCCTGATGGGCGCGGGCAAGACGACCGTCGGCCGCCGGTGCGCGCAGCGGCTCGGGCGTCCGTTCGTCGACACCGACGACCTCGTCGTCGCCATGACGGGCATGCCGTTCGCCGAGTTCTTCAGCGAGTACGGCGAACCCGCGTTCCGAGACCTCGAACGGCAGGCCGTCGCGGACGTGAGCGCGTCACCGGAACCTCTGGTGATCGCGTGCGGCGGTGGCACCGTGATCGACGCCGAGAACCGCAGCCGGCTGCGTGCGACCGGCACCGTTGTGTGGTTGCAGGCGCCGGTGCCCGTGCTCGCGAATCGGGTCGGGACCGGTGAGAGCCGGCCGCTCCTGGCGGGTGACCCGGTGAGTGCGCTGACGCGCCTCGGCGCGGCCCGCGAAGCGGCGTACGAAGCAACCGCGCACGGTCATGTCGATACCGGCGCGGGCGACGTGGACGCCGCCGCCGACGCGGTCCTGGATCTCTACCTCGGAGCGGACGTGTGACGGCGCGAGTGCGCGTCGACCTCGGCGACCGTGGGTACGACATCGTCATCGGGCCAGATGCGGTCGACGTGCTCGCGTCGGTCTGCACCGGGCGGCGTCGGATCGCGGTCGTCAGCCAGGCCCACATCGCGACCGCGCACGCGGACCGGGTCGTTGCTCCGCTCGCGGGCGCGGGCGTCGACACCAAGGTGTTCACCATCGGCGACGGCGAGCAGGCCAAGACGCTCGACACCGTGCACGAACTGTCGCGCGGCTTCGCGCAGTGGGGACTGTTGCGTTCGGATGCCGTCGTCGCGTTCGGCGGCGGCGTCGTCGGTGACACCGCGGGTTTCGCCGCGTCGGTCTACTACCGCGGCGTCGATGTCGTGCAAGTCCCGACGACCCTGCTCGCCATGGTGGATTCCGCGATCGGCGGCAAGACCGGCGTCAACCTCCCCGAGGGCAAGAACCTCGTCGGCGCCTTCCACCAGCCCCGCGCGGTGCTGATCGATCCCGCCTTGCTGCAGACGTTGCCGGATCGCGAGTTCCGGTGCGGCCTGGGCGAGGTGGTCAAGTACGCGTTGCTCGGCGACGACGAGCTCGAGACGCTCCTCGACGATCACGCCGACGCCTTGCTCGCACGCGACCCGGCCGTGCTCACCGAGGTCATCGCCCGCTGCGTGCGGGCCAAGGCCGCGGTGGTCGCGGCCGACGAGCTCGAGCGCACGGGCATCCGTGCCGCGCTGAACCTCGGACACACGGCGGGCCACGCGATCGAGAACGCGGCCGACTACGCCCTCGCGCACGGGGAGGCCGTCGCGGTCGGGCTCGTCTTCGCCACGAACCTCGCGGCGGCGCTCGAGCGCATCCCGCCGAACGAGGTGGCGCGCGCCGGCTCGCTCGTCCGGAAGCTCGGGTTGCCTGCCTGCGCGCCGGCGGGTCTCCACGCCGACGAGCTCCTGGAACTCATGGCGCGCGACAAGAAGTCGGAGGGCACACTCACGTTCGTGCTGCCCGGTCCGAACGGGATCGAACGAGTCGACGATCCCGACCGGGCCGCGATCGACAAGGCCTTCGCGGCGATCGGAGTGACCACTTGATGGAGACCGGCTGATGGAGACTGGCTGATGGCGACCATCCTCTTGCTCTCCGGCCCGAACCTCGACCTGCTCGGCGCGCGAGAGCCCCAGTTCTACGGCACCACCACGCTCGACGAGCTCGTCGCGCTCGCCCGCGAGACCGCGTCGAAGTTCGGTCACGAGCTGGAGCACGTGCAGTCGAACCACGAGGGCACGTTGATCGACGCGATCCACGGCGCACGCGGCCGTTGCGCGGCGATCGTGTGCAACGCGGGTGCCTTCTCGCACTACGCCTACGCGCTCACTGACGCACTCGCCGCGTACGACGGCGTGAAGATCGAGCTCCACTTGTCGAACCCACACGCCCGCGAGGAGTGGCGCCACACGTCGGTGCTCACGCCGGTCGTCGACGGTGTCATCGCAGGGTTCAAGGAAACCGGGTACAGAATCGCGATCGAAGCCGTCGCCGCACGGCTGGAGGAGACATGACCGAGATGACCACCACGCTCGCGCCCATGGATGTCGCGGGTCGGCTGCCGCGGTTGCGCGCGGCACTCGCCGTCCAGGGGCTCGCCGCGCTGCTCGTCACGAGCCGGGCGAACGTGCGCTACCTCACGGGCTTCACCGGCTCGGCCGGCACGCTGCTCGTCAGCGCTGACGACGCCCTGTTCGTGACCGACGGTCGGTACCGGACCCAGTCCGCGGAACAGATCGCCGCGGCGGGCGTCGATGCGCGGGTCGAGATCGGGCTCACCATGGCCGAGCAGCGCGAGATGTTCGCGCGCGCGGCCGCCGGCTTCGCGCAGGTCGGGCTCGAGGAGTACTCGATCACGTGGGCCGAGCAGCGTGACTTCGCAGCGGCGTTCGGCGGCGTCGAGGTGGTCGCGGCGGGCACACCCGTCGAAAACCTACGGCGGGTGAAGGACGCGGGCGAGATCGACCGCATACGCGCCGCGTGCGCGATCGCGAGCGACGCCTTCGAATCGTTGCTGTCCCGCTTCGGGGACGGCATCACCGAGCGCGAGTTCGCGCTGGCACTCGAGTTCGCAATGCGCGAGCGCGGTGCGAGTGGCAACAGCTTCGACCCGATCATCGCGTCAGGACCGAACGGCGCGAAACCGCACGCGAACCCGAGCGACCGTGTGGTCGCACGCAATGAATTGATCGTGTGCGACTTCGGGTGCATCGTCGACGGCTACTGCTCGGACATGACGCGCACCGTCTCGGTCGGTGATCCCGGTCCCGACGCGCGTCACCTCTACGAAGTGGTGCTCGAGAGCCAGCAGGCGGGCCGAGCCGCGGTCGCCGCGAACGTCGGTTGTGCCGACATCGACCGCGCGTCGCGCGACGTCATCGCGGAAGCGGGCTGGGCCGAGGCCTTCTCGCACTCGACCGGTCACGGTGTCGGCCTCGAGATCCACGAGGCGCCTCGGGTCGCGTCGACCGCCCGTGATACCTTGCTCGTGAGCGACGTCGTCACCGTCGAACCCGGTGTGTATCTCCCCGGCGTCGGCGGTGTGCGCATCGAGGACACGGTGGTCGTCACTTCGACCGGCGCCGAACCGCTCACTCTCACCCCGAAGGATCTCGTGCTGTGAGCATCTCCACCAACGGTCTGAAGCGAGGGATGGCGCTCGACCTCCCCGAAGGGCTGATGACCGTTGTCGAGTTCCAGCACGTGAAGCCCGGGAAGGGCGGTGCGTTCGTGCGCACCACGCTGAAGAACTACCGCACCGGCGCGGTGATCGATCGCACCTTCCGCGCCGACGAGAAGGTCCCGCTCGCAGTCATCGACAAGCGCGAGATGCAGTTCCTCTACCGCGAGGGCGAGGACTACGTCTTCATGGACAACGAGAACTACGAGCAGTTGCACGTCACCCGCGCCGCGGTCGGCGATGCGGTCAACTACCTCAAGGAGGGCGACGATGCCGTCCTGCCGATGTACAAGGACGAGGTCGTCGGCATCGATCTGCCCGCGTCGGTGGAGCTCGAAGTGACGGTGACGGAGCCGGGCATCCAGGGTGACCGCGTGTCGGGTGCGCGCAAGCCGGCCACACTCGAGACGGGTCTCGTGGTGCAGGTCCCGTTGTTCGTCAACGTCGGTGAGCGTGTGAAAGTCGATACGCGGTCCGGCGAGTACCTCTCGCGCGCCTGAGCGCGGACCGGTCGAGGAGGAGCGGTGTCGACTCGGCGAGAGGATCGAGAGCGGGCGCTCGGCCTCGCGTACGAGTGCGAGCAGCGCGGCCTCGGCGCCCCTGAGCTCCTGGCCGAGCTCCCGGTCGCACCGGACGAGTACGCGCCGCGAGCTCGTCCTCGGTGTCGACGCGCACCACGAAGAGATCGACGCGATGATCCGGAAGTACTCCGAGCACTGGGCACTCGAACGCATGCCGGTCATCGACCGCACGTTGCTGCGGCTCGGCGCGTTCGAGCTCTGCTGGATGCCGGACGTGCCGACGGCCGCGGTGATCAGCGAGGCGGTCGAGCTCGCGAAGCAGTACTCGACGAAGGACTCCGGGCGGTTCGTGAACGGGTTGCTGTCGCGCATCGCGGAGTCCGTGCGCCCCGAAGCATGAGCCCGAACTCGTGAGCGCGAGCCACACCGAGACGATCGCGGTTCCCGACACGATCGAGGAGCTGCTCGGCGACGACCGCACCGTCAGCGATCGACCGTGGGTCGTGATCGTCTGGGACGACCCGGTGAACCTGATGCGCTATGTCGTGTACGTGTTCCAGAAGCTGTTCGGCTACTCGCGCGAGAAGGCGACGAAGCTGATGCTGGAGGTCCACAACGACGGCAAGGCCGTCGTGAGCAACGGCACGCGCGAGAAGTGCGAAGGCGACGTCGCCCGCCTGCACGCGCACGGTCTGTGGGCGACGCTGCAGCGCGAGGACCACTAGGTGTACCCGTTCGATCGCGCCGCCGACGGGCAACTCGTCGTCACGTTCTACGAGGGTCACCAAGTGCTGCTGACGATGCTGCTCACCGAAGTGCGCGCGCTCGTCGAGTCGCCCGAACCCGACAGCCGCGTCTCGGACCGGCTGTTCCCGGTCGCGTACCTCGACCCCACCGAAGACGTCGCCGAGCGAGAGTGGCAGTCGCTCGTGCACGACGACCTCGTCCGCAGGAAGGTCGCGGCGTTCGACGACATCCGTGCGCTCCTGGCCGGCGGCCGCCCCGGCCCGGACGGAACCATCCGTTTCGTGCTCGACGCCGAGCAGGAGGAGCACCTCCTCGGCGCGCTCAACGACCTCCGGCTGGTCCTGGCCGAGCTGATCGACGGCGGCGACGCCGCGGCCGGTGCCGGCGCGCTCGATCCGGGCACCGTCGACACCAGTGTCCTGCTCGAGTGGTTGACCGCGATGGTTTCGGAGCTCGTCGACCTGAAGCTCGCCGACTTCGGCCCGAGCGAAACCGACGACTGAACCGCCCGTTCAGCAGGGTCGATTTCGTCGCCTACCCTTTCTTCGGCATGCAACAGTCGATCGCGCCCGTCCCCGGTGGGTCCCGAGATCCGCGGGAGGTTGCCGGCGCGCTGTCCGACACCGTCGAGAGTGCGGTGCGCGGCGCGCCCGACACCGTGCGGCTCGCGCTCGTCGCGCTCCTCTCCGGCGGACACCTGCTCGTCGAGGGCGTGCCCGGCACCGGCAAGACGCTGCTCGCCAAGTCGCTCGCGGCCGCGATCGGTGGCCGGTTCGGGCGCGTCCAGTGCACCCCGGACCTGCTCCCGGCCGACGTCACCGGCACGTCGGTGTACGGACCCCGCACCGGTGAGTGGGAGTTCCGCGCCGGCGCGATCTTCGCCAACGTCGTGCTCGTCGACGAGGTGAACCGCGCGTCACCTCGTACGCAGGCGTCACTCCTCGAACCCATGGAGGAGCACCAGGTGACAGTGGACGGCGAGAGCCACCTGCTGCCTCAGCCGTTCTTCCTCGTCGCCACGCAGAATCCCTACGGGAGCGCGGGCACGTTCCCACTGCCGGAAAGCCAGCTCGACCGGTTCGCGCTCGTCGCGGTGCTCGGGTTGCCGGGTCGCGCGGCCGAACGGGAGATCCTCGAAGGTGAAGGTGGTGTCGACGCGCTGGCCGCGATCGATCCGGTCACCACGCCGGAGGAGCTCGCGCACACGATCCTCGCGGTGCGCCAGGTGCACTGCGCGCACTCGGTGCTCGACTATGTGCTCGACGTCGCCGACGCGACGCGCTTGCACCCCGACGTGCTGCTCGGTGCCTCGCCGCGCGCATCGCTCGGCCTGCTGAACGCGGCTCGCGCGCACGCCACCGTGATGCGCCGCGACTTCGTCTCCCCGGACGACGTCAAAGCGGTCGCGCCGGCCGCGCTCGGGCACCGGCTCACGCTCTCGAGCGGCGTCGATCCCGTCGCCGGCGCGCGCATCGTCGGCGAGATCACCGGCACCGTCGCCACACCATCGCCTTGACGGACGACAGTCGCGACTGGACCCGGCTCGATGGCGCCCGAGCCCGCGCCCCGTCCGCTCGGGTCCCATCAGAACGCGCGCACGGTCCCGGCGACCTGACGATCACCGCGGTCGTGCTCTTCGCGCTGGGCGCGTACGGAGTCGCAGCCGGCGGTGTCACCGGCGAGGAGCGTGCGGTCGCGGTCGGGATCTTCGCGTTCACGCTCTTCGCGATCGGTGTCGTGTGGCCGATTGTCACGCTCTCGCGCGTCGAGATCGCGGTCTCCGGTCCGTCGGACGCGACGGTCGGTGACGAAGTCCGGCTGCACGTGCACGTGCGAGGGCGCGCGTCGCGGGTCGAGATCCGCGTGCTCGACCCGAGCGGCCGGTGGTGGCGCACGGCGGTGCCGACCGACGGCATCATCCCGCACGCGGCGACGCGCCGGGGTGTGTTCGACCACGTGCGGGTGCAGATCCGCACGTCCGCGCCGCTCGGCGTCTTCATGCGGACGCGCCAGGCGCGCGTCGCGTTGCCCGCGCCGATCGCCGTCGCACCTCGCCCGCGCACGGCGGGCGCGATCGTGCAACCGATCCGGCCGCGCGTCGACGCGCCGGCTGCGGAGGCGGTGTCCGGAACCGGCGCCGATCTCGTGCGCACCGTCCGCCCGTACGTTCCCGGCGACGCGGCGCGACTCGTCCACTGGCCGTCGAGTGCCCGGCGAGGGGCACTCGTCGTGCGCGAGCACGACCCGCCCGCGAACGAAGGTGTCGCGCTCGTCGTGGATCTGACGGAACCGTCGGGGCGCGACGGGGCCGGAGGCGCCAGTGGAGGTCGCGGCCGCGCTGGCCGCCGGAATCGGACGGGCGGTGCTCGCGCGCGGGAGCCGCCTGCTCCTCGCGACCCACGAACCCGAGGGCCCGCGCTTGGCCGCAGTCCCCGACGCACGCGAGCTCGGGCGGCGGCTCGCGCACGCGGTGAGCGGCCCGCCCGCGACCCCGCCCGACGACTGGCCGGTCCAGTGGGTGCGCGCGGCCGACATGAGCGGGGCCTGGCCGCCGACGCCACCTGGCCCGATCACCCTCGAGTCCCCGATCACCCTTGCATCGCTGTGAGCCGCGGCGGGCGTGAGCATCGGTACCCCCCACGCGCGAGCGTCGCGACCCGGGCGCGCCCGGTTCGCCCTGGCGAGCCGTCGCTGTCGTCAGCGCGATCGCGCTCGGCGCGATCGGCGCCGCGGCCGCGCCCCGGCTGGGGTTCCCGGCCGCGCTCGGCGCCGTCGCGGGCGGCCTCGCCGCGATCCTCGCCGTCGTCGCGTTGCCGTCACTGCCGACCCGCCGCGTCGCGGTGGTGATGCTCGGCCTCGCCGGGCTCGGCGCGCTGCGTCACGCCGCGCTCCCGACCACCGACAGCACGCTCATCGTGCTCTGGGCGGGCGCGACGCTGGTCGCGCTCGTGCTGGTGGACCGCGCCCAGGCGGAACGCATCCCGCAGCTCGCGCACGGGCGCCCGTTCGCGCCGCGCGTCCCCGAAGCACTGCGGGTGGCTGCGCTCGTCGGCGCGATCGTGGTCGTCATCGCGGTCGCGGTCGTGCCGACGGTCACCGACCACGTCGGCCGGCGCATGTGGCCGGGCACCTTGCCGTCGCTCGGCGACGGGCTCTCGGCGCCCGGCTCCCTCCGGACGACGCCCCGCCTCGACATGACGAGCCGGCCGCGGCTCTCGGACCGCGTCGTGTTCACCGTCGACGCGCCCCGTGCCGACTTCTGGCGGGGCGAGGTGTTCGACACCTGGGACGGTCAGAGCAGCTGGACGCGCAGCGACGAAGGCCCGCCGGTGCGGCTGCAACGGAACGGGAACACGTACTCCCTGCAACCCGATCCGTACGACGTCGGTGCGGTGCACGGCGCGGCGATGCGCCAGACGTTCCACATCGAGACCGGCTTCTCCGAGGTGCTGTTCGCCGCGCCGAGCGCGGTGTCGGTCGAGTCCGACCGCATCATCCTGGGTCACGCCGACGGCACCGCGGCCGTGCTCGGCGAGTTCGGCAAGGACGCGGTGTACACCGTCGTGAGCAAGAGCAGCCTCCCGACGGCCGACGACCTGCGCGCGGCTGGTGAGCTCGAGGTCCCCGGTGCGATCGCGCGGCAGTACGCGGCGCCGCCGCGGACATCCATGCGCGTCCGCGCCCTCGCCGAGCAGATCACTGCGAACGCACCCACCGCCTACGACAAGGTCCGCGCCATCGAGCAATGGCTCTCGACGCATACCCGGTACTCCTTGCAGGCGCCGCTCTCGCCCCGCGGCGCCGACGTCGTCGACTACTTCCTCTTCACGTCGCGCCTCGGTTGGTGCGAGCAGGTGTCGAGCAGCATGGCCGTGCTCGCGCGCAGCGTCGGCATCCCCGCCCGCCTCGCGACGGGCTTCGTGCCCGGCGAGAAGGACGGCCTCTCCGGTCACTTCGTCGTGCGGGAGCGCGACGCGCACGCCTGGACCGAGATCTACTTCCCCGGGGTGGGGTGGCAGGGGTTCGACCCGACGGCGTCGGTGCCGCTCGCGGGTGACGCGCCGCGCGCGGGTTCGTGGATGGACGAAGCGCGTGACCACCTGGTGCAGTTCGCGATCGCACTCGGTCTGCTGGTGTGGCTCGCGATCTCGGCGCCGAACCTCGTGGCGCGGTTCCGTCGCCGTTTCCACGGGCGGACGTCCTGGGCGAGCGGCGCGCTCGGCCGGCTCGAACGCGTGGGCGGGCGCGCGGGTCGCGCTCGGGCACCGGCGGAGACGCCGCGCGAGTACGCGCACGCGCTCGCGGCGCGGCTCGAGGATCCTCGGCTCGACACCGTCGGCGAAGTGATCGACCGTGACGAGTTCGCGGCCGCGGGCGCGGATCCCGCGGCTCGCGCCGCGGCCGACGCGATCCTCGACGAGTTGCTCGCCGCCCACCACGGGCGGCGTACCGTCGCGGCCGGCCGCACCTGAAGCCACGCGACTGAATACGCCGAATCGGGCGCGGGTGACTGCTACCCTCGCCCGGACCGTGAAGGGGATCCCGAGAGGTCCCTACGGAGGAGATGGAATGCCCGCGCGCGACGCGCCCGCCCAGAACGCGCCAGCCGATCCGGTCCCGCCGGGGTCCGGCGTTCCTTCTCCTCTTGGTTCCGGGACGCAGGGCGGTTCCGGTACGCAGGGCGGTTCCGGGACCCAGGTGCTCCGCACCCGGGTCTTCGATGCCGCGGACCTGCGCCGCGCCGTCACCCGCATCGCGCACGAGATCGTCGAGCGCAACCACGGCGCCCAGGACACGGTCCTCGTCGGGATGTACACGCGCGGTGTGGCGCTCGCCCGGCGCATCGGCGCCGCGATCACGAGCTTCGAGGCGGTGGAGGTGCCCACCGGCACGCTCGACGTCGCCTTCTACCGTGACGACATCGGCCTGCGACCGGTCGCGCCGCTCGGACCGACCGAGGTCCCCGACATCACCGACCGCGTCGTGGTGCTCGTCGACGACGTCCTGTTCACCGGCCGCACGACGCGTGCCGCGCTCGAGGCCCTGCTCGAGCTCGGCCGGCCGCGTGCGGTGCAGTTCGCGGTGCTCATCGACCGCGGACACCGGGAGCTCCCGATCCGGGCCGACTACGTCGGCAAGAACCTGCCGACCAAGATCGCCGAGGACGTACGGGTCCGCCTCACCGAGGTCGACGGCGCGCCCGACGCGGTCGAGATCTGGGGTGAGGACGCGTGAAGCACCTGCTCTCCGTCGACGATCTGTCGGGGCCCGAAGCCGGTACCTCGGGGGTGCGCGCCGGCATCGAAGCGATCTTCGATCTCACGGACACGTTCGTCGAGGTCACCCGCCGCGACATCCCGAAGGTTCCCGCGCTGCGCGGCAAGACCGTCGTGTCCCTCTTCTACGAGGACTCGACCCGCACCCGGCTGTCGTTCGAGACCGCGGCCAAACGGCTCTCGGCCGACACGATGACCTTCGCGGTTTCGTCGTCGTCGGTGAAGAAGGGTGAGAGCCTCCTCGACACGGTGCAGACGATCGAAGCGATGGGCGTCGACGCGATCGTCGTGCGGCACTCCGCCGCAGGCGCGGCGCACCGGGTGGCGGCGTGGTCGCAGGCGAGCGTCGTGAACGGCGGCGACGGGCGCCACGAGCACCCGACGCAGGCGTTGCTCGACGCGTACACGCTCCGGACCCACCGCGGCCCCTCGCTCGACGGCTGCCGCATCGCGATCGTCGGCGACATCCGCAACTCGCGGGTCGCCCGCAGCAATGTGAAGGCGTTCCACGCGCTCGGCTGCGAGGTGACGCTCGTCGCGCCGCCGACGCTCGTGCCGGAACGACTCGACGGATGGCCGGTGACCGTCGCCTACGACTTGGATCAGGTGCTGCCGGACGTCGACGTCGTGTACCTGCTGCGTATCCAGCGTGAGCGCATCGACCAGGCATTGTTCCCGTCGATCCGCGAGTACGCGCGCCGGTGGGGGCTCACCGTGGAACGCGCGGCACGCTGCAAGCCGGACACGTTGGTGATGCATCCGGGCCCGATGAACCGCGGTGTCGAGATCGCGGACGAGGTCGCGAACTCGACGCGCTCGCTCGTGACGGAACAGGTCGCGAACGGCGTCGCGGTGCGCATGGCGGTGCTGTGGTCGCTGCTCGGCTCGGGAGGTCCCTTTGTCTGAGGGGAGGGGCACCGCCTCGGGCCCGGAACTGCTCGTGCGGGGCGGGCGGGTGCTCGACGCGACGGGGATGCGCGCCGCCGACGTGCGGGTGGTCGACGGCCGCGTCGCCGAGGTCGGCTCCGCGCTGTCGGCCGGCGCGGGCGCGACCGTCCTCGACGCCGAGGGCGCGATCGTCACGCCGGGCCTCGTCGATTTGCAGGTCCACTTCCGCGAGCCCGGCCGCGAAGACGCCGAAGACGTCGAGAGCGGCGCGCGCGCCGCTGCCCTGGGGGGCTGCACCGCGGTGGTGTGCATGCCGAACACCGACCCGCCGCTCGACGACGCGGCGGTGGCCGAAGCTGTGCTCGAACGGGGCCGGTGGGCAGTGTGTGACGTGCGCGTCGCCGGTTGCATCACGAAGGGCCGCCGGGGCGTGGAGCTCGCGCCGCTCGGCGAACTCTACGACGCCGGCGTGCGCATCTTCACCGACGACGGCGACTGCGTCGCCGATGCGCAGGTGATGCGGCACGCGTTCGAGTACGCGTCGGCGCTCGCCGGCGCCGTCATCGCGCAACACGCCGAAGATCCCGCGCTCGTGCGCGGCGGTCACATGCACGAGGGCGCGTGGTCGGCGCGGCTGGGGATTCCCGGCCGGCCCGCGGAAGCGGAGTCGTCGATCGTGGCGCGCGATCTCGCGCTCGCGTGGATGACCGGCGGCCGCTACCACGTGTTGCACCTCTCCACCGCGCAGTCGGCCGACCTGGTGCGCGCCGCCAAGGCCGACGGTGTGCGCGTCACGGCCGAGTGCACGCCACAGCACCTCGTGCTCACAGACGAGCGCTGCGCGGGCTTCGATCCCGTGTTCAAGATGAACCCGCCGCTGCGCGAGCAAGCCGACGTCGACGCGCTCCGTGTTGCGCTGCTCGACGGAACGATCGACGCAATCGCCACCGACCACGCACCCCACGCGCGCGAGACGAAAGACGTCCCGTTCGAGGACGCCCCGCCGGGCATGCTCGGCGTCGAGACTGCGCTCGCGGTCGTGCACACCACGCTGGTGGCGCCGGGCGTGCTGACGCTCGCTCAGGCGTTCGCCGCGCTCTCGTGGCAGCCGGCGTGCATCGCCGGCGTCGACGCCGACGGGCACGGAGGTCCGATCGCGCCCGGCGCACCGGCGCATCTCTGCGTGTTCGACCCGAACGAGGTGTGGGTCGTCGATGCGCAGCGGCTCGCGAGCCGATCGGTGAACTCGCCGTGGGACGGGTGGAAGCTCACCGGCCGCGTCCGCCACACGGTGTTGCGCGGCGTCCCCACCGTCCGCGAAGGCAGCCTCGCATGAATTCCTCTCTCGAAACCGCACATCTGGTGCTGGCCGACGGCGCAGTGTTCGAAGGGGTCGCGGTGGGACACCGTCCTGACGACGGTGTCGCGGCCGGCGAGGTCGTGTTCAACACCGCGCTCTCGGGCTACCAGGAGATCCTCACCGATCCGTCGTATGCGGGGCAGATCATCACGTTCACGTATCCGCACATCGGCAACTACGGGATCAACATCGACGACGACCAGGCGGCCGCCCCGCACTGCCGCGGTGTGATCGTCCGTGACCTGGCGCGCCGCGCGTCCAACTGGCGGGCGACGGATCACCTCGACGGCTTCCTCCGCCGGCACCGGCTCGCGGGGATCGCGGGCATCGACACCCGTCGGCTCACGCGGCACATCCGCGAAGCCGGCGCGCGGCCGGGTGCATTCGGTGTCGCCGATCCCGACACGTTGCTCGCGGCCGCGCGCGCCGACGGCGGTACCGACGGTCAGGACCTCGCCAACGTCGTGACCACGCGCGAGTCGTACACGACCGGCCCCGACGACGCGCCCTACTTCGTCGTCGCGTACGACTTCGGGATCAAGCGCTCGATCGTCGACCAGTTGGTCGCGGCCGGCTGCCAGGTCGAGGTTGTCCCCGCGTCCACGAGCGCGGCCGATGTGCTCGCGCGTGAGCCCGATGGCGTCTTCTTGTCGAACGGTCCCGGCGATCCGGCCGCGGTCGTGAACGCGCGGGAGAACGTCGCCGCGCTGCTCGGCACGGTTCCGGTCTTCGGCATCTGCCTCGGGCACCAGATCATGGGCCTCGCGCTCGGTGGGCGCACCTTCAAGTTGAAGTTCGGTCACCACGGGGGGAACCATCCGGTACAGCACCTCGAGTCGGGCCGGGTGGAGATCACCAGCCAGAACCACAACTACGCCGTCGACGCCGCGTCGCTGCCCGACACCGCCACCGTGTCGCACCTGAACTTGAACGACGGCGACTTGGAGGGAGTGCGTTGCGCGCCCCTCAACGCATTCAGCGTGCAGTACCACCCGGAAGCCGGGCCCGGGCCGCACGACGCGCGCTACCTGTTCACGGAATTCACCGAACTGATGAGGACCAGCAGTTGACGCGAAGGTTCACGCGACCGTTGACGCGACCATTCATTGGGGCGGGCGAGTAGTGCCGGGACGCGACGATCTCGAGACGATCCTGCTGATCGGCAGCGGCCCGATCGTCATCGGTCAGGCCTGCGAGTTCGACTACTCGGGAACGCAGGCGTGCCGGGTGCTGCGCGAAGAGGGCTACCGCGTCGTCCTCGTCAACTCGAACCCGGCGACCATCATGACCGACCCCGAGTTCGCCGACGCGACGTACGTCGAGCCGCTCGACGTCCCGACCGTCGCGCGCATCATCGAGAAGGAGCGCCCGGACGCGCTGCTGCCGACGCTCGGCGGCCAGACCGGCTTGAACCTCGCCGTGGCACTGCACGAAGAAGGCGTGCTCGACGCGTACGACGTCGAGATGATCGGCGCGAACGTGGACGCGATCCGCACCGCCGAGGACCGCCATCTGTTCAAGACCGCGATGACGGAGATCGGGCTCCGGGTCCCGCCGTCGGGCATCGCGTACACCGTCGACGAAGCGAAGCGCGTCGCCGGTGAGGTCGGGTATCCCGTGATCATCCGGCCCGCGTTCATCCTCGGCGGCGGCGGCACCGGGATCGCCCACGACCGGTCGGAGATCCTCGAGGTCGCGTCACGTGGCCTGGCCGCGAGCCCGATCTCGGAGATCCTGATCGAGCGGTCCGTCACCGGGTGGAAGGAGTTCGAGCTCGAAGTCATGCGCGACCACGCCGACAACGTGGTCGTCGTCTGCTCGATCGAGAACATCGACGCGATGGGTGTGCACACCGGCGAGTCGATCACCGTCGCTCCCGCCCAGACACTCACCGACGTCGAGTACCAGGCGATGCGCGACGACGCGTTCGCGTGCATCCGGCGCATCGGCGTCGAGACCGGTGGCTCGAACGTCCAGTTCGCGGTCGACCCCCGCACCGGCGAACGCATCATCATCGAGATGAACCCGCGCGTGTCGCGTTCGAGCGCGCTCGCGAGCAAGGCCACCGGGTTCCCGATCGCCAAGATCGCAGCCAAGCTGGCGGTCGGCTACCGGCTCGACGAAGTGCGCAACGACATCACGCGCGAGACGCCCGCGTCCTTCGAACCCACCATCGACTACGTCGTCACCAAGGTGCCGCGCTGGGCGTTCGAGAAGCTGCCGGGCACGTCGCCGGTGCTGGGCACGCAGATGCAATCGGTCGGCGAGGTGATGGCCATCGGTCGCACCTTCCCCGAGTCCCTGCAAAAGGCGCTGCGCTCGCTCGAGACCGGCCGCGCCGGTCTGAACTGCGATGCGGCCGAGCACGAGCTGGACGCGCTCGACGCGGACGAGCTCGTGCGCGCGGCCGCGGTGCCGACACCGGAGCGGATCTTCCAGGTCGAAGCCGCGCTGCGGAACTTCGCGTCGATCGAACGGTTGCACGAGGTCACCGGCATCGACCCGTGGTTCCTCGACCAGATGCTGCAGATCGTCGAGGAGCGGGACCGATTGCGCCAGATCGGCCTCGGAGCCATGAGCCGTGCCGATTGGCGCCAGGCCAAGCGGTTCGGGTTCGCCGACACGCAGCTCGCGTTCCTCTGGGCCGCGAGCGCCGACGCAGTTCGTGCCGCGCGAGTGGGCGCCGGCGTCGACGTCACCTACAAGACCGTCGACACGTGTGCAGCCGAGTTCGCCGCGTTCACGCCGTACCACTACGGCACCTACGAGGACGAGGACGAGCTCGCACCGTTGACGCGCGAAGCCGTCGTGATCCTCGGGAGCGGTCCGAATCGGATCGGCCAGGGCGTCGAGTTCGACTACTGCTGCGTGCACGCGGCGTTCGCGCTGCACGGTGCCGGCTACGAGACGATCATGGTCAACTGCAATCCCGAGACGGTGTCCACCGACTACGACACGAGCGATCGCCTGTTCTTCGAACCGCTCACGTACGAGGACGTGCTGAACGTCTGCGAGGGGCTGCAGCGAGTCGCGACGAAGGGCGCGCTCAAGGGCGTCGTCGTCTCGCTCGGTGGGCAGACGCCGTTGAAGCTCGCGCGCGCGCTCGAGCAGGCGGGCATCACGATCCTCGGCACGTCACCCGTGTCGATCGACGCGGCCGAGGACCGCGAGCGGTTCAACGCGCTGTGCGAACAGCTCGAGATCCCGCAGCCCGCAGGCGGCACCGCGATCAGCCCCGACGACGCGGTCGCGATCGCGCGCTCCGTCAACTACCCGGTCCTCGTGCGCCCGTCCTACGTGCTGGGCGGGCGGGCCATGGAGATCGTCTACGACGACGACGACCTGCGCCGTGCGATGGGTGAGCTCGCGCGCACAGGTTCGCTCGGGCGCGAGGGCGGCCTGTCGGCCGAGCGACCCGCGCTCGTCGACCGGTTCCTCGAAGATGCGATCGAGGTGGACGTCGACGCGCTGCGCGACATCCAGGGCGAGTGCATCATCGGCGGCATCATGGAGCACATCGAGGAAGCGGGTGTGCACTCGGGTGACTCCGCCTGCGCGATCCCGCCGCCGACGCTCGCGGCGGGCGTGCTGCAGACGATCGAACGCCACACGCGCGCGCTCGCGGCCGCGCTCGAAGTCGTCGGCCTCCTCAACGTGCAGTTCGCGGTCAAGGACGGGCAGGTCTTCGTGATCGAGGCGAACCCACGCGCGAGCCGCACGGTGCCGTTCGTCAGCAAGGCCACGGGCGTGCCGCTCGCGAAGGTGGCGGCTCGCCTGATGGTCGGCACGACGCTCGAGCAGCTGCGCGCCGAAGGTCTGCTGCGTCCGCCCGCGGTCGGCGACCACGTCGCGATCAAGGAAGCGGTCATGCCGTTCAACCGCTTCCCCGAGGTGGACACGCTGCTCGGTCCGGAGATGCGCTCGACCGGCGAGGTCATGGGTATCGACCGCACGTTCGGCATGGCCTTCGCCAAGAGCCAGGCGGGCGCGGGCAACACGCTGCCCCAGAAGGGCACGGTCTTCCTTTCGCTCGCCGACCGGGACAAGGCCGCGGGACTGGTCGCGGCCCGCCGGTTCGCCGAGCTCGGGTTCTCGATCGCCGCAACTGCCGGCACCGCGGCCGCGATCGAAGCCGAGGGCATCATGGTCGAAACCGTCGTGGCCAAGGTCGGGGAGACCCGGGCCGGGGCGGATGCGATCGATCTGATCTCGTCCCGGCGCATCGACCTCATCGTGAACACGCCGCGGGGCCGGGGTCCCCGGGCCGACGGGATGCACATCCGGCGGGCCGCGATCGCGAATGGCGTCGCCTGTGTCACCACCGTGGCCGCCGCCGTCGCTGCGGCTGCGGGTATCGCCGAGGCGGTGAGCCGCGAACCGGACGTGCGCTCGCTGCAGAGCTACCACCGCGACGGCCAGCTGCGGCTGGAGGTCTGACCGGTGCGAATCCGCCGCCCCGGTGTCGGCCCGGCCGTCGACATGTCGGTCGCACTCGGAGCGGCGACGCTCCCGAACCCGATCGTTGCCGCATCCGGCACGTTCGGTCACGGCGACGAACTCGCGGCGCTGTGCGATCCGGCGCGGCTCGGCGCGGTCACAACGAAGTCGGTCGCCGCGTACCCGTGGGCGGGCAACGCGGCGCGCCGCGTCACCGAGACTGCGGGCGGCATGCTCAACTCCGTCGGGCTACCGGGTCCTGGTGTCGACCTGTGGATGGCACGCGATCTCCCCGCGCTCGAAAGAGTCGGCGCGCGCGTCATCGCATCGATCTGGGGTCGGAGCGTCGACGACTACGCGGCGGTCGCCGCGTCGTTGAAGGATGTGGCCGATCGGGTCGTCGCGCTCGAGGTGAATCTGTCGTGTCCGAACGTCGAGGCGCGGCGCGACATGTTCTCGCACTCACCCGACGCGACGCACGCCGCGATCATTGCGGTCGTCGACACGGTGCCCGCGTCGCTCCCCGTGTTCGCGAAGCTGTCACCGAACGTCACCGACATCGTCGCGATCGCGCGCTCGGCGGTCGGCGCCGGCGCGGTCGGGCTCACACTCGTCAACACCGTAATGGGACTCGCGATCGACACCGACGCGCGCGCGCCGAAGCTCGGCGCTGGCGGCGGTGGTCTCAGCGGCGCGCCGATCAAGCCGATCGCGTTGCGCGCGGTGTGGGAGGTCGCGCAGGCGCTGCCGGGCACGTCCATCATCGGCACGGGTGGCGTGCGCACCGGACAGGACGCGATCGAGATGTTGCTCGCGGGCGCGCACGCGGTCGGTGTCGGCACCGCGACGTTCGCGGACCCGCGCGCGCCGCTGCACATCGCGACGGAAGTCGAACACTGGTGCCGCGCGCACGGCGTGTCCCGCGTGCGGGAGCTCACAGGAGGCCTGTCACTACCATGGCCACCGCGATGACCACCCCCGGCGCCGACGTGCGCAGCCGTCTCGCCCTCGCGCTCGACGTCCCTGACCTGGACCAAGCCGTCGCGATGGCGCGTCAGCTCGCGCCGTGGTTCGGGGTAGCGAAGGTCGGGCTCGAGCTGTTCTCCGCAGCCGGCCCGGACGCGATCGCTCGCATGCGCGGGCTCGACCTCGCGGTGTTCGCGGACCTGAAGCTGCACGACATCCCCACCACGGTCGAGCGCGCCGCGCGCGTCCTCGGACGTTACGGCGCGACGTACGTGAACTTCCACGCGGCCGGCGGTGTCGACATGATGCGCGGCGCGCTGGCGGGCCTCGCCGAGGGCGCGCGCGACGCCGGGCTCCCTGCTCCGGTCGGTTTGGCGGTTACCGTGTTGACGAGCGAGGAAGACGCGAGCGCGTTCGCGCCGCGCTTGCGCGCGGTGGTCGACGCGGGCTGCGGCGGTGTCGTCTGTTCGATGCACGAAGTCGCCGCGGTCAAGGCTGCGCGCGCGGATCTCGTGACTGCGGTTCCAGGTGTGCGGTTCGCGACCGACGACCGCAACGATCAACGGCGGCTCGGGACACCGGAGGCCGCCGCTGCCGCCGGCGCCGACATCCTGGTGGTGGGACGCGCGGTCACGGCGGCCGCCGATCCGGCGCGCGTCGCGCGCGCGATGCACACGGCCGTGACCGGCGTCGTGGTGGGCTAGCGCGACTCGTCGGCGCGCGCAAGCCGTCGCGCAGTTGCGGTGCGGGCGAGGGTCGCTATGCTGGCCCGCCGTTGCGTCGAGCGTGCACGAATACACAATCGCTGCACGTGCCGGCGCTCCTTGTTCGCTAGAGAACGCACACGAATTCGCACTCCGGCTCGCGGGGAGACGGAGGTTCCACGATGAGGAGTCCGCTATGGCGAACCCGCCCTTGCTCACACCGGAGCAGCGCCAGGCGGCGCTCGAGAAGGCGGCCGCGGCGCGCCGTCAGCGGGCGGAGGTCAAGGACAAGCTGAAGATCGGTTCGCTGTCGCTCGAAGAGCTCTTCGACCAAGCCGACCGCAAGGACGAAGCGGGCGGCATGCTGGCGAAGCTGCGCGTCGTGAACGTGCTCGAATCGCTGCCCGGGATCGGCAAGGTGAACGCGACCCGGCTGATGCGCGCGCTCGACGTGAGCGACACCCGTCGCCTCGGCGGGGTGGGCCAGAAGCAGCGCGAGCGGCTGCTCCGTGCCGCCGAGGACGCCGACTAC
Source organism: uncultured Actinomycetes bacterium (assembly GCA_963740835.1). Taxonomy (GTDB): domain Bacteria; phylum Actinomycetota; class Acidimicrobiia; order IMCC26256; family PALSA-610; genus CAVUFH01. The sequence continues at coordinate 715,845 of CAVUFH010000002.1, forward strand.
CGCCGCGAGTTGCTGAACGACCAACGCAAGCGGGATGGGGGCACCCCATAGCCCAAGGGATCCTGCTCGTTCTCGCCGGCACGTCCGGGGCCGGCAAGGGAACGGTCGGCAAGCTGCTCCGGGAGCGGGACCCGGCGCTGCGGTGGTCCGTCTCGTGGGCCACGCGGCCCCGGCGGGCCGACGAGATCGACGGCGTCGACTACCACTTCGTCAGCCTCGAGGACTTCGAGCGGCTCCGGGCCGCCGGGGGCTTCCTCGAGTCGTACGAGGTGTTCGGCGACCTCCGGGGCACGCCCAAGCACTTCATCGTCGAGGAGCTCGGGGCCGGCCACGACGTGATGCTCGAAGTCGACGTGCAGGGCGCGCTCGCGGTCCGGCGCATCATCCCCGAGGCGCTGCTCGTGTTCCTCCAGGCGCCGTCGCGGGCCGAGCAGCGCCGCCGGCTCGAAGCGAGGGGGAGCGAGACGCCTGAATCGCTCGCGCGGCGGCTCGATCGGGCCCCGGCCGAAGAAGAGCTCGGCCGCACCCAGTTCGACGCGGTCGTGGTGAACCACGAGGTCAGCCAAGCCGCGGACGAGGTCGCTGCTATCCTGGCCACCCGCCGCGCGGCCCGCTCCTGAGTCGCGCCGGTGCTGTTCACTTCCCGCTCCCGAGCTCCGGAGACCCATGGCCGACCGCCGCGCGTCACTCACCGAACCCCGCATCGAATCGCTCATGCACGAGGTGGACTCGAAGTTCACGCTGGTGACGCTCTCGGCGATGCGCGCCCGGGAGATCAACGACTACTACAACCAGCTCGGTGAGGGTTTGGGGCGGATCGTCCCCCCGCAGGTGACGTCGGTGTCCCGGAAGCCCCTGTCGATCGCCCTCGAAGAGGTTGCGGCCGGCAAGATCGAATTCGAGCGGATCGAGCCGGCGGCCGAATCCGAGGCGCCGGAGTCCGAAGCGCGCGCCGGCGCCGAAGCCGCCACCCCCGACGAGACGGCCTGACCCGCCCGAATCCATGGCTGCTCGCCCAATGGCGCGTCGAGTCGTCCTCGGGGTGAGCGGCGGGATCGCGGCGTACAAGGCGGTCGAGGTGTGCCGGCGTCTGGTCGACGCCGGCGCGTTCGTCTCGCCGGTCCTCACCGAGGATGCGCAGCGCTTCGTCGGCGCGGTCACGTTCTCGGCACTGGCCTCGGAGCCAGTGCGGACTTCGCTCTTCGACGGCCCGGATCCCATCCCGCACACCCTCCTGGGGCAGGCCGCCGACCTCGTGGTCATCGCGCCGGCGACCGCGAAGCTGCTCGGCAAGTACGCGGCGGGCATCTCCGACGACCTGCTGACCGCGACGCTGCTCGCGACGCGGGCGCCGGTGCTCGTGTGCCCGGCGATGCACACCGAGATGTGGGAGCACCCGGCGGTCCAGGAGAACCTGGCCACGCTCCGGCGGCGCGGGGTGCACGTGCTCGAACCCGAGTCGGGCCGGCTCGCAGGCGGCGACGTCGGCGCCGGGCGCCTCGCCGATCCCGAGCGGATCGCGGCCACCGCGCTCGCACTGCTCGAACCGGCCACCCGGTCCATGGCCGGCACGCGCGTGCTCGTCACCGCGGGTGGCACCCGGGAGCCGATCGACGCGGTCCGGGTCATCTCGAACCGGTCCTCCGGCAAGCAGGGCTACGCCGTCGCCGAAGTCGCGGCCGCCCGGGGCGCCACCGTCATCCTCGTCACCACCGTCGAGCGGCCGGTCCCGGACGGCATCGCGGAGGTCGTGCGCGTCGAGACCGCGGCCGAGATGCAGGCGGCCGTCATGGAACGGGCCCCGAGCCAGGACGTCATCGTGATGGCCGCGGCGGTGGCCGATTTCCGCCCAAAGGCGCCGAGCGACACCAAGACCAAGAAAGCGGACGGTCCGCCCGAGATCGTCCTCGAACCCACCCACGACTTCCTCGTCGACCTCGGCGGGCAGAAGCCGCCGGGGCAGGTGCTGGTGGGCTTCGCGGCCGAGACCGACGATCTCGTCACCCACGCGGCCGACAAGCTGCGCCGCAAGCGCCTCGACCTGATCGTCGGCAACGACGTCGGTCAGGCCGACGCCGGCTTCGAGGTCGACACGAACCGTGCGGTCCTCCTCGATGCGAGCGGCGCGGTGCAGGAGTTGCCGCTGATGTCGAAAGCGGCGCTCGCCGAGGTGATCTGCGACCGCATCGCCCATCTCCACTCGTCTGCACCGGGTCGCGCGTCCTACGATTCGCCGCCGGGTTCGGACGACTGACCCGCGACATCACGCATCAAGAGACCCCGCGTCAACCATTCCCGGGCACCACACCCACGGTCACAGGACGGAGCCGAATGCCCAAGCACACCTTCACGTCGGAGTCGGTCACCGAAGGCCACCCCGACAAGATGGCGGACCAGATCAGCGACACCATGTTGGACGCGGTGCTGCAGGAGGACCCGTACGGCCGCGTCGCCTGCGAGACGATGGTCACGACCGGCCTGTGCGTGGTCGCGGGTGAGATCAGCACGAAGGCGCACATCGACTTCTCCCGCCTCGCGCGCGACACGATCTGCGAGATCGGCTACACCGACGCCGCGTTCGGCATCGACGGCAAGACCTGCGGCGTCATCGTCTCGATCGACGAGCAGTCGCCCGACATCGCGATGGGCGTCGACAAGGCGCTCGAGCAGCGCGAGGGCACCGGCGACAACTACGACGAAGTCGGCGCCGGCGACCAGGGCATGATGTTCGGGTATGCGTGCGACGAGACCGACGCGCTCATGCCGATGCCCATCTGGCTCGCGCACAAGATGGCGGCGCGCCTCACCGACGTGCGCAAGCAGGGCATCGTCGACATCCTCCGCCCCGACGGCAAGACGCAGGTGTCGATCGACTACGAGGACGGGGTGCCGAAGCGCCTGCGCACGGTGCTCATCTCGACGCAGCACCACGCCGGCATCAGCATCCACGACGAGCTGCGGCCCGCGTTGATCGAGCACGTCATCCGCCCGTCGCTCCCGGAGCAGTTCGCCGGTGACGACTTCGACATCTTCGTGAACCCCACCGGCCAGTTCGAGCTCGGCGGGCCGCACGCCGACTGCGGCCTCACCGGTCGCAAGATCATCGTCGACACGTACGGGGGCATGGCCCGCCACGGTGGCGGCGCGTTCTCGGGCAAGGACCCGACCAAGGTCGACCGCTCCGCCGCGTACGCGGTGCGGCAGGTCGCCAAGGCGGTCGTCGCGGCCGGTTTGGCCCGGCGCTGCGAGGCACAGGTTGCCTACGCCATCGGTGTCGCGCACCCGGTGTCGATCATGATCGACACGTTCGGGACCGGTGAGGTGGCCGACGACAAGCTGGAAGCGGCCGTGCGCGAGGTGTTCGACATGCGGCCCGCCGCGATCATCGAGCGCCTCGACCTGCGGCGCCCGATCTTCCGGCGGACAGCCGCGTACGGCCACTTCGGTCGTACCGACGGTGACGGCTTCACCTGGGAGAATGTCGACGCCTACGCCGCCGATCTCCGCCGGGCGGCCGACGCATAACCGATTCGGGGCGGAGCGCCGCGATTCGCGTTTGTCGGGTCGTTCCCGACGTCACGGCCGTCGAGCGCGTCTTCGACTATCTGGTTCCGGACGAGCTGGCCGCGCGCGTGCGCGTCGGCACGATCGTTCGGGTGCCGCTCCACGGTCGCAAGGTGCGGGGCTGGCTCGTCGGGACCGACGTTGACCCGGAAGGCGACGCCCGCCTGCTGCCGATCGCGGCGGTACTCTCCGAGGGCCCACCCGCCGACGTCGTCGCGTTGAGCGCGTGGATCGCGCACCGGTGGTGCGGCCCGCGCGTCGCGGTGCTGCGTTCCGCGTCGCCGCCCAACCGCGTCCGCGCCACCACCCCGCGCCTCCCCGAACTGGCGTCGGAAGTGCGCCCATACGGGTCATCTGCGACGCCGGTTCGGCGCGTAGGACTCGAGGTGCGACGGGTGCCGCCGTTGTACGACCGTCGCGATCTCGTCGAGCAGCTGATCGCTCCGGCCGGGTCGACCGTGATCTGCGTGGCCGACGGGTCGCGCGCCGCGTCGCTCGCGCACACCCTCGCCCGTCGCGGCCACCCGGTCGCGCTGCTGCACTCGGACGAGTCGCCCGCGGCGCGCACCGACGCGTGGCGGCGGGCGGCGGCCGGCAACTGCGTGATCGTCGGCGGACGCGTCGCCGCGCTCGCGCCGGTTCCCGACCTCGCGGCCGCGGTCGTCGTCGACGATGCGGACGAGGCGCTGCAGGAAGAACGGGTACCGACGTGGCACGCGCGCGACGTTCTCGTCGAGCGCGCCGCGCGTGTCGGCGCCGCCGCGACGGTGGTGTCGCCGGCGCCGACCGTCGAAGCCGAGTTCGCGGTGCATTTCGCGCCGACGGTGCCACCGCCCGATGTCGAGATCGCGGGGTGGCCGCGCGTCAGCGTCGTCGACCGGCGCGAACAACCACCCGGCGCGCGCCTGCTCACCGAACCGCTCGCCGTGGCGTTGCGGGCCACCGATGAGCTCGCGGTGTGTGTGCTGAACCGGCGCGGTCGTTTCCGTCTGCTCGCGTGCGGCGCCTGCCACGAGCTGCTGCGGTGGGACAAGAACGAAGATCGGCCGGTCGTCTGCCCCGCGTGCGGCGAGGCGCGACTGCGCGTCATCCGCGCCGGCGTCACCCGCGTCGGCGAAGAGCTCGCGGCCCTGCTCCCCGGCAAGCACGTCGTCGATCTCGATGCGGACACCGGCGCGGTGCCGGCCACTGCGGATGTCGTGGTCGGAACGGAAGCCGCGTTGCACCGCGCCGATCTGCGGCGGCGGCGACCCGCGCTCGTCGCGTACCTGGACCTCGATCAGGAGTTGCTCGCGCCGCGGTACCGCGCCGCGACGCAGGCGCAGTGGCTCCTCGTGCGCGGCGCCCAGCTGCTCGCGGGCCGACCCCGTTCGGAGACGCGGCTGCTGGTGCAGACCCGTGTGCCGGATCACGAGGTCGTGCGCGCCGTCGCCGAAGGCCGCCCGCAGATCGTCACCGAAGCGGAGATCGCCCGGCGCCGCGCGCTGGGTTACCCGCCCTTCGGCGCGCTCGCCGAGCTCACGGGCGACGACGCCGCGCTCGGTCTCGCGGTGGACCAACTCCGTGCGACCGCGGCGTCCGGAGTGCTGGCACTCGGTCCGAGCGAGGGCCGGGTCCTCGTGCAGGCGCCGGACTCCGACACGCTCGCGCGCGTGTTGCGAGTGGCGCTCGCGCCCGCGCGCGCCGTGGGCCGGGTCCGCACCGTCGTCGACCCACCGCGGGTCTGATCGCAGCGCGCGCCGGAGCGAGATCGGGCCGGCCGACGCCGCCGGTACCATAGGAGTCATGGCGACCCATGCGATCCGCGTCTTCGGCGATCCGGTCCTCAAGCGGCCGGCCGCGGCAGTGGACGAGATCGACGGCAGCACGGTCAAGCTCGTCGACGCGATGTACGAGACGATGTACGACGCGCCGGGTGTCGGGTTGGCCGCGCCGCAGGTCGGAGTGCAGCAGCGGTTCTTCGTCTACGACGTCGGCGACGGCCCGAACGTCCTCTTCAACCCGGAGGTCGTCGAGGCAAGTGGCGAGTGGCTGTACGAGGAAGGCTGCCTCTCCTTGCCCGGGCTCGCGTTCGAGATCGTCCGGCCCAAGGTCGTCACCGTCCAGGGCCTCGGCATCGACGGGTTCGAGGTCGTCGTGCAGGGCGATGAGCTCCTCGGTCGGGTGTTCCTGCACGAGATCGACCACCTCGACGGGGTGTTGATGCTCGACCGGCTCGAGCGCGCCGAACGCAAGCAGGCGATGCGGGAGCTGCGCGAGCAAGGGATGGGCGTGCCGACGCCCGGAGGCCGCCGGCACGCGCTCTGACGGGTCCGGCCCAAGACTGCGTGTCGATGCGCCTCGTCTATCTCGGAACCCCCGACGCCGCGGTTCCTCCGCTGCGCGCACTCGTCGCCGCCGGTCACGACGTCGCGCTCGTCGTGACGCAACCCGACAAGCGGCGGTCACGCGGCGCCGGCACGGATCCGTCGCCGGTGAAGCGCGCCGCGGCCGAGCTCGGTCTGCCGGTCGTGACCCCCGAGAAAGCGCGTGAGGTGATCGACGACGTTGCCGCGAGCCGCGCGGAAGTGGGGGTGGTCGTCGCGTTCGGTCAGCTGCTCCCGGTCGCGCTGCTCGAAGCGTTGCCGCTCGGATTCGTGAACGTGCACTTCTCGTTGCTCCCGCGCTGGCGGGGCGCGGCACCGGTCGAACGGGCGATCCTCGCGGGTGACCGCGAAACCGGTGTGTGCCTGATGCAGGTCGAGGCCGGCCTCGACACCGGTCCGGTGTTCGCGTGTGCGCGCACGCCGATCGATGCCGCCGACACCGCGGGATCGTTGCGCGACCGGTTGGTGGAGCTGGGTACCGCGCTGCTCGTCGAGCACCTTCCGCACCTGGCCGGCGCGCGGCCCGAGCCGCAACTGGGCGAGGAGACCTACGCCGAGAAGCTCGGCCCCGAAGACTTCCGGGTCGACCCCGCACGACCCGCCGCCGACCTCGTCCGTGTCGTGCAGGCCGGCGATCCAAGGCCCGGCGCATGGGTGCGCGCGGGCGGCCAGCGGTTCAAGCTGTTCGGGGCGACAGCATCGCCCGAACGCACGGAGCTCGCGGGCGTGATGGGCACCGCGGGCATCGCAACCGCCGACGGGACGCTCCAGCTACGCGAGATCCAGCCCGAGGGCAAGCGCCGTATGGCGTGGGATGCGTGGCGGCGCGGCCATCCCGACGACCTTGTGATCGACGCGTGAGCACCACGGTCCAGTCCGCGCGTCGCGTTGCGCTCGACGCGCTGCTGCGCATCGAGGACGGCGCGTTCGCGCACATCCTCGTCCCCCAGTTGCTCGGGAGCAGCAAGCTCACCGGGCGCGACCGCGGGTTCGTCACCGAGCTCGTGTACGGAACGGTTCGCATGCAGCGCGCGCTCGACTTCCAGCTCGCAAAGGTGTCGAAGCAGGCCATCCCCGATGTCGAGCCCGAAGTGCGCGCCGCGCTCCGGCTCGGTGCCTATCAACTGCTCATCGGGATCCCCGCGCACGCGGCCGTCGGCGAGACCGTGGAAGCCGTCAGCGCCCGCCTGCGCGGCTACGTGAACGGCGTGCTGCGCGCCCTCGCGCGTACCGGACCGCCCTGGTCGTGGCCGGCCGGCGACGAGATCGCGAACCTCGGCGTTCGGACCTCCCACCCCGACTGGATCGTGCGCCTGCTCGTCGACGAGTTCGGGCGGCCCGACGCGCTCGCGACCCTCGCGCTCGACGACGAGCCCCCGCCGGTGACGCTGCGCGTCAACCCCATGCGCGCGTCCGTTGCCGACGTCGAACGCGAGCTGCGCGACTCCGGCATCGACGTGCAGCGCGGCGCGCTCGCCCCTGACGCGCTCGTGGTCACCGAGGGCGGCGACATCGGGTCCTACGCTGCGGTCCGCGACGGCCGGGTCACGCCTCAGGATCAGGCGAGTCAGGCCGTCGTCGCCGCGCTCGATCCCCAACCGGGGGAGCGGATCCTCGACCTCGCGGCCGCGCCGGGGGGCAAGGCGACCGCGACCGCGGAGCGCATGGTCGACAGCGGGCTCGTCGTGGCCGCCGACCTCCACCCGGGGCGGGTCCGAACGGTCGGCCGCAGCGCGCACCGCCTCGGGCTCACGTCGATCGTGCCCGTGACCGCCGACGCCCGGACCCGATTCGTACGTGCGCGCACCTTCGACCGGGTGCTGCTCGACGCGCCGTGCAGCGGGCTCGGTGTGCTGCGCCGGCGGCCGGATGCCCGTTGGCGCGTGCGCCCGAGCGATGTGCGGATCCTCTCGGAGTTGCAGCGCGAGATGCTCGTCGTGGCCGCCGACGCAGTCCGCCCGGGTGGGCGGCTCGTGTACGCGGTGTGCACGATCAGCCCGAAGGAGACGAGCCAGATCGACGAGTTCGCGATGTCGGCACTTCCCGAGTTCACCGCGGTGGTGCGGCCGCCGGCGCCGTGGCGCTCGCATGGCCGCGGTGCATTGCTGCTGCCGTCCGATGCTCGCACCGACGGCATGTTCGTGCTCGTGCTCGAACGCGCTCGGTAGCGAGGACGGACTGGAGTGCCACGCGCGGCGGATGTTTCGCGCGCGGCACTCCCGACCGGTTCTCCGCTCCTCTTCCTGCCGGAAGGGTCAGCCCCAGCGGGGTGCTTCGTCGGGGTTGATGCCGAGGCTCAGCTTCCCGACGACCTCGTGGGTCAGCAGCGAGTTGCCGGGGTGGATGCGCCCGAGCCGCGCGTCGCGGAACAGCTGCTGCATCCGGTCACGCGTGAAGATGCCGGAGCCGCCGGAGAGGTCGAGCGCGGTGTCGACGACCTTCCACGCTTCGTTGACCGTGAAGTACTTCGTCGAGAGGATCTTCAGCGGCCACTCCATACCGTGGTCCACGCCGTTCGACCAGTCGTCGATGGTCCGGCCTAAGTAGCCGTCGATCGCTTCCAGCGCGATGCGCATCTCCGCGACCTCATGCTGCACGCCCGGGTGGTACGCCATCGAGCGCGTCAGCGCGATCGAGTTACGCCGGTGCACGGTCCGAACCGTCTCGTCGTACGCGCGCTGTGCGATCGCGGCGTACACCGTGGCGAAGCCGAGCAGACCCCATGCGAACACCGAAACCTGGAACGGCCCCGCGCCGGCGAACCCGGCCGGGCACACGAGCGCGACGTGTTCATCGGCCACGAACACGTGGTCGAGGATCGTGTCGTTGCTCTCCGTGGCGCGCATGCCGAGCACATCCCACGTGTTCTCGATCCGGTAACCCTCGGCCGTGCGCGGCATGAACGCGTGCACGACTTGCGGGTGCTCGGGATCGCTCGTGTCCATCGCGTGCAAGCCGAGGTAGGTCCAAACCGGCGACAGCGAACCGAAGATCTTGTGACCGGTGATCTCCCAGCCGCCGTCGACGCGTTCGGCCTTGCTCGAAGACAGCAGCAGCGGGATGTCGTTGCCCGCCTCGCCGTGACCGGCCGCGAACACCGCGCCGTCGGCTGACGCGCGCAGCATCCAGTCGAACGACGAGTCACCCGCGCTGGAGAGCCCGGCCGCGAGGCCGGTCCAGTAGAAGTGCATGTTGACCGCGAGCGCGGTCGCGGGGGCGACGTACGCGAGCCGGCGCTGCAACGCCTGCACCTCGGCAAAGGACAGGCCGAGCCCGCCGAACGCGGTGGGTACCGCGGCGTTGAGGTACCCGCGGTCGCGGAGCTCGTCGAAGTCCTCCTGCAAGAACCGGTGCTCGCGGTCGTAGACCGGTGCGCGCTCGTCGAAGCGAGCGAGCAGCTCTTCGGTGAGCAGATCGGTCGTCGCCAGCTCGTTCCTGGATGCGGTTGCCGTCATGTGCGCCTCCCGGGCCGTTGCCATTGAAGGGTCGTTGCCGTCCCCTGGATCTTGGGCGCACCCGGCCGTTCGCACATGACCACGCCTGACCTTCCGTCCGATCCGGGCGCGACGCGGTAGATAGTCAGATCTGACTACCCTGACCGCCGTGGCCACCGTCCAACTCGCCGCGGTGCTGTTCTGCGATCTCGTCGGATCCACCGAGCAGCGCGTGCGTCTGGGCGACGCCGCCTTCGATGCCCGCCGGCGCGACTTCGACGCCTCGGTGATGCAGGCGGTCATCGAGCACCGCGGGGTCGTGGTGAAGTCGCTCGGCGACGGCGCCATGGCGACCTTCGACACGCCCTCGGACGCGTTCGCGGCCGGCATCGCGATCCAGCGGGCGGTCGGTACCGACGAGGCCCGCGGTCCCGGGTTCGCGGTGCGGGTGGGCGTCTCCGCGGGTGAGGTGACCGTCGAGGACGGCGACGTGTTCGGGACGCCCGTGGTCGAGGCGTCGCGGCTGTGCGGCGCGGCCGCGCCCGGCCAGGTGCTGGCGACCGCGGCCGCGGCCGGCCTGTCGCGCCACGGCCCCGCGACCCGCGCGGTGGAACCGCTCACGCTGAAGGGGTTCCCCGATCCGATCGCCGCGTTCGAGGTCGAGTGGGCCGCGGCAACCGATGCGGTCGGGCTCGGCGACCTGCTGCCCGCGCCGCTGCGCACCGTGCCGACGATCCCCTTCGTCGCCCGCCCCCAGGAGTGGGATCAGGTCGCGCGCGCCTGGGACGCGATCCAAAACGGCGGCCGCCAGGCCGTGTTGGTCCGGGGCGAACCCGGCGCGGGCAAGACCCGGCTCGCCGCCGAGTTCGCGCGCCACGCTGCCGCACAGGGCGCCACCGTCCTCTTCGGCGCGTGCCGCGAAGGCGGGGGACCGCCGTACGGGCCCGTGACCGACGCGCTGGAGCACCTCCTCGCGCACGCTGACGATCTCGGCATCGTCGACGCCGACGCGGAACGGGCTCGCACCATGCTGCAGTCCGACCGCGACGACGACCTGAACGCGCACGACATGTCGATCGCGGGTGATCCGCGTGTCGCGCACTTCCAGGCCGTCACCGACCTCGTCGTGGACGCGGGTCGCCGGGCTCCGGTGCTGTTCGTGCTGGACGACCTCCAATGGGCGGGCCGGCCGACGTTGCAGCTGGTGTTGCACTGGTTCCGGACCCCGTCGCCGCTGCGGGTGTGCCTGCTCGCGACACACCGCGAGACCCGAGCCGATGTCAGCGACACGTTCGACGACGCGCTGGGGGAGTTCCACCGGCTCGAGGGAATCACGCGCGTGCAGGTCACGGGCCTCGACCGCGATGGCGTCGCGCAGTTCGTCGAAGCGGCGTCCGGCGGCCGGCTGGACGCGGTACCCACCCGTGCGGTCGAGGTGCTCGCGCAACAGACCGACGGCAACCCGTTCCTCTTGGGCGAGCTGTGGCGCCACTTCATCGAGACCGGCGCGCTCGTACGGGAGGCCGGCAGCTGGCGCGCCAGTCCCACCCTCGACGCGTTCGCGAGCCCCGAGAGCGTGCGATCGGTCGTCGGCCGTCGCATCGACCGGCTGCCGCCACCGGCCCGCGAGCTGCTCGACGTCGCGGCGGTGGCGGGCGCGACCTTCACGGTCGATCTGCTCGCCACGGTCACGGATTCCGAGCGCGGGGCGGTGCTCGAGCGGCTGGAGCCCGCGATCGCGAGCGCGACCGTCGACGAGCTCGGGCCGGGCGCATTCGGCTTCGCGCACGCGCTCGTGTGGCGCGCGGTCTACGACCGCATGACCACCTCGCGTCGCGCCACGCTGCATCTCGAGGTCGCGCGCGCGATCGAACGGCGCACCGTCACGGATCGGACGCTCTCCGACCTCGCCCGCCACTACGCGGCCGCGGTCCCGATCGCCGATGCCGAGACCGCGGTCGAGGTGGCCGAGCGCGCCGCCGACGTCGCCATGCGCTCGCTCGCGTTCGAAGACGCGACGGAGCTGCTGCTGCGCGTCCTTCCACTCGTGTCGGAGCCCGACGCGCGCGCCGAACTGCTCGTGCGCATCGCCGAAGGCGAGCTGCCCGCAGGCGACGCGAGCAACGCGCTCGGTCACCTGCAGGAGGCGGCGGTGATGGCGCGTGCGTGCAAACGGGGCGACCTGGTGGTGCGCGCCGCGCTCGGGTTCGAGGAAGCCAGCTGGCGGCTGGGCCTCCCCGGCAACGAGGCCGAGGCATTCGTGCGCGAGGCGTTGCCCCACGTCGGCGACGAGGCGACGCGCATCCGCGTGCTCGCGGCTCGCGGCCGCGCGCTCGCGCTGTCGGGCGACGAGAGCGCCGACAGCGTGATCGAAGCCGCGCTCGCGGCCGCGCGCGCGCTGCGCGACGACGCGCTCGAGCGCTTCACGCTCGGAACGTGGTTCACGCTGCCGTGGCAACCCGAGCGCTATCCGCTCATGCTGGAGCGGGCCTACGAGCTGAACGAGCTGTGCGCCGGTCTCGACGACCCCCGCATGGCGATGCACGCGCAGCAGTGGCTCATCCTCTCCTTGCTGCTGAACGGCGAATTCGCCCCGGTCCGGCACGTCCTGGCCGAGCACCGGCGCATCGCGGTCCTCTCGCAGGAACCGTTCCACCTGCACCTGAGCGCTGCCGTCGCGTCGACGTTCGCGATGATGGAAGGCCGGTTCGCCGATGCCGAGCTCCTCGCCGGCGAAGCGAGCGATCTCGCGTCCACCCTGTCAGGCGTCGATGCCTCCGGTGTCTACGGCGTGCAGATGTTCTCGTTGCGGCGCGAGCAGGGCCGCCTCGACGAGGTCCGTCCGATCGTCGAGGCGATTGCGCGGTTCGACCGTGCGCAGACATCGTGGCGGCCGGGGCTCGCGGCCGTGTACGCCGAGCTCGGGCTCATCGACGAAGCGCGCGCGGAGCTCAAGTTGCTCGTCACGCCCGGACTGCCCCGGGTTCCGCGCGACGCGATCTACCTCGCGGCGATGACGTACCTGACCGACGCGGTCGTGATCGTGGGTGATCGATCGGCAGCGTCGATGCTCTACGCCGCGCTCGAGCCGTATCGCGGCACGGTCGTCGTCGTGGCTCACGTGATCGCGTGCTACGGCGCGGTCGATCGCTACCTCGGTGTACTCGCCGAGACCGCAGGCCGCTCGCGCGACGCCGAACGGCACTACGTGCAGGCGATCGAGCTCGACGCGTCGGCGGGCGCGCCGACTTGGGTCGCCCACAGCCGCTTCCGCTACGCGAGCTTCCTCGCGCGGCAAGGTCGCCGCGACGGCCCGCGGCGCGCGTATGCCTTGCTGCAGGAAGTCGTCGTGGCCACGAGCACGATCGGGATGCCGGCGCTGGAGGCGCGCGCGCGTGAGCTCATCGCAGAGCTCGACCTGCAACCCGACATCGACGCCGCGCTCGAGAGCCGCACCGCACCGACCGGGGCGGTCGACATCGGCCCGGCGGTCACACTCACCGCACGCGAGCGGGAGATCCTCGACTGCCTCGTCGACGGCCTGAGCAACGCCGACATCGGCCGCAAGCTGCACATCAGCGCGAACACTGCGGCCAACCACGTGCGCGCGATCCTGTCGAAGACCGGTTGCGCCAACCGCACCGAGGCCGCCACGTGGGCGGTGCGCAAGGGCCTCGTCGCGAACTAGACGACTGCGGTCAGGCGCTGTGGGGGAGCGCGCCGTAGGCCGGTGTCACCTCGATGACCGCGTTGGCCGGGACGTTCGCCCGCCGCGCCGCGTCGCGGATGTGGTCCGCGCTCGGTGCCTCGTAGAGGCAGTACGACTTCTTCTTGTCGGCGCTCAGGAACGAATAGATCCACCGGACACCGACGTCGTCGTTGATCGTTTCGATCTCACGGACGCCGTCGTCCGTCAGATCCAGCTGCTCGGCAAATTCCCGCTCGATGATGAACAGCGGCATCGGCTGCCTCCTCGTCGGCCGACAGCGTATGCAACCGGCGTGGGGCGCGGGTGATGTCGATAACCTCCGCGACGTGAAAGTTGCTCCCTCGATCCTCGCGGCCGACTTCGCGGCCCTCGCGGCCGACATCGCGCGTGTCGAACCGGCAGCCGACCTGCTGCACGTCGACTGCATGGACGGTCATTACGTGCCGAACCTCACGATCGGACCACCGGTGGTGAAGTCGTTGCGCCCTCACACACAGCTGTTCCTCGACTGCCACCTGATGGTCGACAACCCCCAGGTGCTGCTGCAGGCCTTCGCCGATGCGGGCGCCGACGGCTGCACGGTCCACATCGAGTTGGGTGACCCACGGCCGCTGCTCGAGGAGGTCCGTGCGCTCGGGATGCGCACCGGGCTCTCGTTCGAACCCGGAACCTCGTTCGACGCGGTCGCGCCGTACCTTGCCGAGATCGACATGCTGCTCGTCATGAGCGTGCACACCGGCTTCGGCGGGCAGCCGTTCATCCCGGAGGTCCTCGAGAAGGTGCGCGTGGCCCGCCGCGTCATCGACGAGCAGGGCCTCGCGTGCGAGATCGAGATCGACGGCGGCATCAAGATCGACAACGCCCACCTCGCCGCGGAGGCCGGGGTCGACATCCTCGTCGCCGGCACCGGCATCTTCGGTGCCGACGATCCGCTCGCGGCCGCGCACGCGATCCGCGACGCGGGCGCGGCGGCCCGGGCCACCCACTGAAGGTCCGGAAAGCCGCGCTGATGGACGCCAAGGTGCTGACCGTCTCCGACGGTGTCGTCGCGGGACGCGCGCCGACAAGAGCGGTGACGCGCTCGTCGCCGGGTTGGACGCCGCCGGGTTCGCCGTCGTCGAGCGGCGCATCGTCGCCGACGGTGTCGACAACGTTGCGCAGGCGTTGCGCGAGCTCACCGACGGCTTTGCCGGCCTCGTGCTCACGACCGGCGGCACCGGCTTCGGCCCCCGCGACCTCACGCCGGAAGGGACCCGCGCGGTCATCGAGCGCGAGGCGCCCGGGCTCGTCGAGGCGATCCGGCGCGCGAGCGACGACGGTGGCCGCGGCTTCGGGATGCTGTCACGGGCGGTCGCCGGTGCCTGTGGCGCGGCGTTGATCTGCAACCTGCCGGGCTCGGCCGGCGGCGCGATCGAGGGCCTCGAGGTCATGCTGCCGATCGTCCCCCACGCGCTCGACCTCCTCGCCGGCGGCCACCCCCACTGAATTGCCGGTTTTGGCGACAAATGGCGACCGCTACGGTCGCCAAATGTCGCCAAAATCCTGTGCTATGCGGTGGCGCGGACCCAGGCCGCGATCGCGTGCACGTCGACCGGCTTCGTGGTGTCGACTTCGAGCAGCGGGCCACCGAGGGCGAGCGGGCCACTGTCGGTACGGCTCCACTGGTCGAACATGTCGACGCCGTACGACAGGTCGAAGTGGCACGGGTGCCGGCGCCGCGACTGGTACCGCTCGAGCGCGAAGTCGGCCGGGCACGCGCAGTGCACCTCGAGGATCGGCCCGGGCAGCGCCGCGAGCCGGTGCGCGAACGCACGGTGGAAGAAGTTGTCGAGCACCGCGGCCCGCATCTCGTCGGCCAGCCGCCAGAACGTCTCGGCGGACGCCGCGCCCAGCCGGCGTGACCACGCGAGGTCACCGTCGCCGAGCGCGTCCCAGAGCGACTCCTTGATCGAGTCCCGCGCGAGCAGCGGTAGGCCGAGCGCGCCGCGAGCGGTGCTGCGATGGTCGTCTTGCCGCTCCCCGGCAAGCCGGACACCAGGACGTACATCGCAACAGTCTGGCGTCCGGTCCGCCACCGGCGCTCCGCCCAAAATTGAAACACGTTGCAAATTTGGATTTCCGGGCATACCCTGGCCGCGGGTACCGGTTTGTGCCGGAGCATCCAAAGCAGACGAGAAAACCGAACAACAGTCCTCGGGGTTGGGTGGAAGTCCCGACCGGCGGTGACCCCGAACCGTGATCTGTGATCGCGGCCCGGGGAAGCCCGCGAACGCACGGCAGCCAGTCGTGCGCCGACCAGGTGCAAGTCCTGGGCCGACGGTCAGAGTCCGGATGGGAGAGGACCACGACCACCACCACCGCCGTCGCGCGAGCGACGCGTCGGTGCCGTCGTCGTCTCTCATCGCCGCCCCGGTCACTGAACCGAGGGATCGTGCCCGACGACCACGTCGACACCGCCAACGAAGACGCCGAGCCGGTGCCGGCATCGCCGGCCATGCAGCGCGCGCTCGAGCTTGCGGCGGCCACTCGGCGACGCACCGCCCCGAACCCTTGGGTCGGGTGCGTGCTCGTGCGCGACGGGGTCGTCGTCGGAACGGGTGCGACGCAGCCGCCCGGCGGTGCGCACGCCGAGGTCGAAGCGCTGCGCGCCGCGGGTGATCGCGCCCGGGGCGCGACCGCGTACGCAACCTTGGAACCGTGTGCGCACCACGGCCGCACCGGACCCTGCGCCGACGCGCTGGTCGACGCCGGGGTCGCCAGGGTCGTCGTTGCGATCGAGGACCCGGACCGCCGCGTCGCGGGCGCCGGCGTCCGGCGGCTCCGTGCCGCCGGCGTCGAGGTCGGGATCGGCGACGGTGCGCGTGCGGCGACCGTGCTGCTCGCGCCCTACCTGCACCATCGGCGCACCGGCCGTCCGTACGTGGTGGCCAAGATCGCGTCGAGCCTCGACGGCCGGGTCGCGGCGGCCGACGGCACTTCGCAGTGGATTACGTCCGCGGACGCGCGTGCGGATGCGCACGAACTGCGGGCCGACTCGCAGGCGATCGTGATCGGTTCCGGGACCGCGCTCAGTGACCGGCCTGCGCTGACCGTGCGCGGCGTGTCGGTGCCGCCGCGCCACGCGCCTCTGCGCGTGGTCCTCGACGGGCGCGGACGCGTGCCTGCCTCGGGCCCGTTGTTCGACACCACGGTCGCCCCGACGCTCGTGGTCACCACCGAGCAAGCCGATCCCGCGTCTGTCGGCGCATGGAGTGCGGCCGGCGCCAAGGTCGCGGTCGTCGGCGCAGGCGCGCACGGCGGTGTCGATCTCGACGACACCAGCACGGTGCTCGCCCGCGAAGGTGTCCTGCAGGTCCTGGTCGAAGGGGGCGGCACACTGCTCGGCGCGGTGCTCGCCGAGCGACGCGCGTCGCGCCTCGTCGCCTACCTCGCGCCGCTCCTCCTCGGCGAGTCGGGCCGTGTCGGGTACGCGTTCCTCGGTCCGGCGACCCTCGACGGCGCCACCCGCCACGAGCTCGTCGACGTCACCCGACTCGGTCCCGACGTCCGCCTGACCTACGAGGTCGGCTGATGTTCACCGGCATCGTCGAGGAGCTCGGTCGTGTGCGGGCGATCACTTCCTTCGCCGGTGGCGCGCGCCTCGCGATCGACGCCAAGCGGGTCGTCGAGGATGCGCACATCGGCGACTCGATCGCGGTGAACGGCTGTTGCCTCAGCGTCGTCGAGTGCGACGCCGACGGTTGGGCCGCTGATGCGGTCAGCGAGACGCTCGCGCGCACCAGCCTCGGCGATCTGCGCGAAGGGGATCCGGTGAACCTCGAGCGGCCGGTCCGGCTGAACGACCGGCTCGGCGGTCACCTCGTGCAGGGGCACGTGGACGGGACGGGCACCGTGCGGGCCCGCACTTCGAACCCCGACGGCTCGACCACGATGGAGTTCGCGGCGCCGCCCGCGCTCCTGCGCTACGTCGTGCACAAGGGGTCGATCACCATCGACGGCATCAGCCTCACGGTCGCCGCCCTCGGCGACGACGGCGAGAACTTCGCCGTGGCCGTCATCCCGCACACACTCGCGGTCACGACGCTCGGTTCGGTCGAGGTCGGTGCCCGAGTGAACCTGGAAGTCGATGTCATCGCGAAGTACGTCGAACGGCTCGTGCAGCCGTTCGCAGCCAAGGAGCACTGAACCATGTCCTTCACTCGGGTCGAAGAAGCGATCGACGCGATCACGCGCGGCGAGTTCGTCGTCGTGGTCGACGACGAAGATCGCGAGAACGAAGGCGATCTCATCATCGCGGCCGAGAAGATGACGCCCGAGAAGATGGCGTTCATGATCCGGTACACGAGCGGAGTCATCTGCCTCCCGATGGAAGGCGCGCGGCTCGACGAACTGCAGCTCCCGTTGATGGTTGCGGGCCCCGACAACAGCGAGCAACAGCGGACCGCGTTCACGGTCTCCGTCGACGCGAAGTTCGGCACCACCACCGGCATCTCCGCGGCCGACCGCAGTGCGACGGTGCTCACCGTGATCGATCCGTCGACCCAGGCCGAGGATCTCGCTCGCCCCGGGCACATCTTCCCGCTGCGCTACCGCGAGGGCGGCGTGCTGAAGCGCGCCGGGCACACCGAAGCCGCGATCGACCTCGCGCGCATGGCCGGCGCGTACCCGGCCGGTGTGCTCGCGGAGATCGTGAACGACGACGGCACCATGCAGCGCATGCCCGACCTCGAGGCGTTCGCGGCCGAGCACGGACTCGCGCTCGTCACCATCGCGGACCTGATCCGGTTCCGCCGGCACCGCGAGAAGCTGGTGCGCCGCGTCTCGGAAGCGCGCATCCCGACCAAGCACGGTGACTTCGCCGCGCACGTCTTCGAGTCGCTGCTCGACGGTACCGAGCACATCGCGTTCGTGCGCGGCGAGGTGGCGGGCAACGAGAACGTGCTCGTGCGTGTTCACTCCGAGTGCCTCACCGGTGACGTGTTCGGTTCGATGCGCTGCGACTGCGGCACGCAGCTCGATCTCGCGCTCGAGCGGATCGCCGCCGAGGGCCAAGGTGTCGTCGTGTACCTGCGCGGCCACGAGGGTCGCGGCATCGGCTTGGGGCACAAGCTCCGTGCCTACTCCTTGCAGGACGAAGGTCGCGACACCGTTGAAGCCAACATCGATCTCGGCTTCCCGCCGGATTCGCGCGAGTACGGGATCGGTTCGCAGATCCTCGTCGACCTCGGCGTCACGACGATGCGGCTGATGACGAACAACCCCGCGAAGTACGGCGGGATCGAGGGCTACGGGCTCGAGATCGTCGACCGGGTCCCGCTCAACACCGAGCCGACCCTCGAGAACATCGCGTACCTGCGGGCGAAGCAACGGAAGATGGGCCACCTGCTCGATCTCGGCGACGACGAGGACGAGCAGCTCGGGACCAGCTGAACCCCTGGGCCGGAGCGGCCCTCCGAGCGGAAGTGACGAACGTGGGGGAGTACAACGTCGCCGACAGCGAACTCGACGCGACCGGAATGCGGTTCGCGCTCGCCGTCGCCCGTTTCAACCGCGACATCACCGAACCACTGCTCGACGGCGCGCAACGCACACTCGCGAAGTACGGCGCCGCGAGCGTCGACGTCGTGTGGGTGCCGGGCGCGTTCGAGCTGCCGCTCGTCGCGCAGAAGGTCGCGACCAGCGGTGCTGCCGACGCCGTGATCTGCATCGGTGCAGTCGTGCGGGGCGACACGCCGCACTTCGAGTACGTCGCCGGTGAGTGCGCGGCTGGAATCGCACGCGTCGCGCTCGATACCGGCGTGCCCGTGATCTTCGGCGTGCTGACCGTCGACACTCGTGACCAGGCGATCGCCCGCATCGGCGGAGCCGAAGGGCACAAGGGCGAAGAAGCCGCCGCGACCGCCATCGAGATGGTGTCGCTCCTGCGCGCGATCTCATGATCTTGTCTGCGACGGCGGCGTGAGCGTTCCTGCGAAATACGACGCGATCGGGTCGACCTACTCCTGCACGCGCACCGCCGATCCGCGTATCCAGGCACGCATCCACGGCGCGCTCGGCGCCGCGCGCACGGTGTGCAACGTCGGCGCGGGCACCGGCTCGTACGAGCCCCGCGATCGCTTCGTCGTCGCGGTCGAACCGTCGGCGACCATGGTGGCGCAGCGCGACCCCGAAGGTGCTCCGGCCGCACGCGGGGCCGCGGAAGCGTTGCCGGTCCGCGACGGTGCGTTCGATGCGGCCATGGCGGTCCTGACGATGCACCACTGGAACGATCTCGGTGCCGGCCTCGCGGAGATGCGAAGGGTCGCGGCGCGGCAGGTCCTGTTCTTCTTCGAACCCGAGTTCGCGGACGAGGCGTGGATCGTCGCCGACTACTTCCCGCAGATCCTCGAGCAGGAGAGCGAGCGCAACGCACCCGGAACGGCCGACCTCGAGAGGTACCTCGACATCGTGTCGGTCGAACCGGTGCCGGTGCCGGCCGATTGCATCGACGGCTTCGCGGGTTGCTTCTGGAACCGGCCCGAGGCCTACCTCGATCCGTTGGTGCAGGACGGCATGTCGTGCTTCGCGCAGATGCCGGACGACGTCCGCGCGAGCGGGATCGAGCGCCTGCGCGCCGAGCTCGCGTCGGGCGCGTGGGACGAGAAGTACGGGTCGCTGCGCACGCTTGCCGAGAAAGATCTCGGCTATCGCCTGCTCGTGGGCCGGTAGCCTTTCCTCCCGTGCTGAGGCTGGTGCTCCCCAAGGGTTCGCTGGAGCGGGCGACGCTGCAGCTGTTCGAAGACGCCGACCTCGCGGTCGTGCGATCCTCGGATGTCGACTACCGGGCGACGATCGATGACCCGCGCGTGATCGACGTGACGATCCTGCGGCCGCAGGAAATCCCGCGGTACATCGCCGACGGCCTGTTCGACCTGGGCATCACGCCGCGCGACTGGATCGAGGAAACCGGCGCCAACGTCAGCACGCTCGCCGAGCTCTACTACTCGAAGGCGACGGCGCGGCCGACGCGGATCGTGCTCGCGGTTGCGGGCGACAGCGACTGGCAATCGGTCATGGACCTGCCGGAGGGTGCCCGCGTCCACACCGAGTACCCGGAGCTGACGCGGCGCTACCTCGAGAAGCACGGCGTGCACGCCGAGATCACGCTCTCGTACGGCGCCACCGAAGCCAAGATCCCGGAGATCGCCGACGCGGTCGTCGATCTGACCGAGTCCGGCCGCGCGCTCAAGGCTGCGGGTCTGCGCGTGCTCGACACGATCCTGGTGTCGTTCACCGAGCTGATCGCCAATCCGACCGCGTACTCGGATCCCGAGAAGCGCAAGGCGATGGAGCAGCTGCAGACGTTGCTCAGCGGCGCCCTCGAAGCGCGCGGCCGCGTGCTCGTGAAGCTCAACGTCGAAGGCGCGAACCTGCAGGCAGTGATCGACTTGCTGCCCGCGATGAAGTCGCCAACGGTATCGAAGCTGCACGGCGAGGACGCGTACGCGGTCGAGACCGTCGTCGCCAAGAGCGAGATCAACGTGCTGATCCCCGCGCTCAAGGACCAGGGCGCGACCGGAATCCTCGAGCTCCCGATCTCCAAGATCGTCCAGTAGCTCCGGTGGCGCGAGGAACGGTCGCCGAGTTCGACGAACGGCGCGGACTGGGCACCGTCACCGCCGAGGACGGCACGACGTACGCCTTCCACGCGACGCGCATCGCCGACGGCTCCCGGCAGATCGCGCCGGGCGCCACCGTCGAGTTCGAGATCGTCGCCGGGCAGCTCGGCCGCTGGGAAGCCGCCGCGATCGTGCGGTGCTGATCGCAGCACCGCGCGTGCCCACGGTCAGGTGCCGGATTGCCCCAGCGCGTCGGCGACCTCGACATACAGCATCTGCGCCTGGCCGAGCGCGTCGCGCAACACGACCTCGTGTTCCCCGAGCCGGGTGCCCAACCCGTCGACCAGTGCCGAGAGCGCGTCGATCGCGAGCCCGGCCGAGGCCAGATCGGGCTGGGGCGGCCGGCCCTGCTCGTCGGGGGGCGTGATCACGCCGAGATGCACGAGCGCGAGCTGCCAGATCCCGAGCGCGTGGTTGACGATGACGTCGACGACCGGCGTTCCCACCAACCGGGCGTGGAGCTCACGCAGCGCCGCGATCTCCGCTTCGGTCGGCTCGGGCCCGTCCGGTCCGGGTCCGGTCGGCGCTCCGGGCGGCGAGGACCCACCGCCGCCTTCCGGTTCGAGACCGCCCGACGGTGTCCAGAGGCCACTCACGCTGGTATCCTGCCATGGCGGCCAAATCGGCCTGACAACTGCAAACAACCGAGGCCTGCAAACAACTGAGGGAAGTGGGACGTTCCCGTCCCCACCTGATCGGCACGCCGACCCCGCCGGGCCGGCCGCCGCACCAGGTCCGTTCGTCTGGCCGGTCCGTCTCGAACCCGAGGTGGACCGGGGTTCGACGGTGGACTTCCCCCAACCCGGGGCAACTGTCCGCCGTCGTTTTCGCGTCGGTGGTCCCCGAGCACGATCGACCACCACAAGGAGAATGCAATCGCTACAGACGACGCCCGCATCAACGACCGCATCCGCGCTCGCCAAGTCCGCCTGATCGGTGCCGACGGTTCCCAACTCGGCGTGAAACCGCTTCCCGAAGCGTTGAACATCGCCCGGGAGTCAGGGCTCGATCTGGTCGAGGTCGCCGACAAGGCCGACCCGCCGGTCTGCAAGATCATGGACTACGGCAAGTACAAGTACGAGCAAGACCAGCGGCGCAAGGAATCGCGGCGGAAAGCGACGAGCGTCACCATCAAGGAGATGAAGTTCCGGCCCAAGATCGACGGCCACGACTACGAGACCAAGATGAAGCACGTCGAGCGCTTCTTGGCCGAGGGGTCGAAGGTCAAGCTCACGATCATGTTCCGTGGTCGTGAGATGGCGCACCCGGAGCTCGGGCGGCGCATCCTCGAGAAGGTCGCCGATCGGGTGGCCGAGCTCGCGAACGTCGAGGCGGCACCCCGCCAGGACGGCCGGAACATGACGATGGTGCTCAACCCGACCCGGCGCCCGAAGGGCAAAGGCCAGGGCGCGGCGAAGGGTGCGAGCAAAGGCGGCGAACCGAGCGACACGACCGGGGCGACCGCATCTGCGACCGACGCCCCTGCAGCGAGCACCACTCCGAACCCACCTGCACCGGCAACCGAACCGGCACCCGAGACCGCACCGGCCCAAGCCACGGCCTGAGCGGTACCTCTCCCCGCCGCACAACCGACCACACCGAACGGGAATCCACCACGATGGGCAAGATGAAGACGCATCGCGGCGCCGCCAAGCGCTTCAAGGCGACAGGCACCGGCAAGATCATGCGCCGCAAGGCGTTCCGGGCACACCTGCTCGAGAAGAAGTCCACGCGTCGCACGCGCCGACTCGGCCGCCGGGCCGAGGTGACGGGCGGCGACAAGAAGCGCGTCGAGCGCTTGCTCGGGAGGGCGTAGGAAATGGCTCGCGTCAAGCGTTCCGTCAGTGGTCGCAAGCACCGTCGATCGATCCTCGAAGAGGCCAAGGGGTATGGCGGCTCGCGCAGCCGGCACTTCCGCAAGGCCAACGAGCAGGTCATGCACTCCGGCCGGTACGCGTACCGGGACCGGCGGGCCCGCAAGGGCGAGTTCCGCCGGCTCTGGATCGTGCGCATCAACGCCGCCTGCCGTGAGAACAACATCGCGTACTCGCGGTTCATCGCGGGCCTGAAGGCGGCCGAGATCGACGTCGACCGCAAGATCCTCGCCGATCTCGCAGTACGGGAGCCGGCAACGTTCGGTGCGCTCGTCGCAACCACGCGCGAGGCCCTCGACGCCGCCTGAAGCGCGCGCGAGCGGCGATGTCGCGACGCGCGCGGAGATCGCGCGGCTGCGGCATCTGTTGCGCGACCGCAAAGCACGCGACGAACAGCACGCGTTCGTCGCAGAGGGGCCACGGGTCGTCGCGGCCGCGTTCGAGGCGGGTGCCCCGGTCGAGGCCGTTTACCTGGAAGGCACACCGCCGATCGCAACCGTTGCGCGACGGGCAGGTGTACCGGTCATCGAGCTCCCGGCCGACGCGGCCGACCGGATCGGCGATACGCGCACGCCGCAGCCGGTGTTCGCGATCGTCGCCAAGCCGCGGATCGGGCTCGAGGCGCTCACCGCCGCGAACCTGGTGCTCGTCGGGACTCGCCTCTCCGATCCCGGCAACGTCGGCACGCTGATGCGGAGCGCGGCGGCCGCCGGTGCGACCGGCCTCGGGCTCGGGCCGGGATCAGTCGACGCGTACAATCCGAAGGTCGTACGCGCCTCCGCGGGCGCGTGTTTCGCGATCCGGACCGTGGAGGGCGTTCCCGCAGTGGAGATCCTGACAACGCTCGGCGCGCAGGGACTCCGCCGCATCGGCGCGGCGGCCAGCGGTGGTCGCGCCCCGGACGAGATCGACCTCTCTGTGCCGACCGCGTTCGTGCTGGGGAACGAGGCGCACGGGTTCGGCGCGGACGTGCCGGTCGACGAGGTGGCCACGATCCCGATGCGCGCCGGCGAGTCGCTCAACGTCGCGATGGCCGGCACGGTGTTGCTCTTCGAAGCGGCGCGCCAACGCCGCGAGGCGCCGCAATGAGCATGAATGGGGCGGAGCTCGTCGCGCGCACGGAGGCGATCGAGCGCGACGGTCGTTCCGCGCTGGATGCCGCCGCGACGCTCGACGACCTCGCCGACGCGGAGCGCGAGTACCTCGGTAAGTCGTCACCGCTGAACGACGTGCGCGAGGCGATCAAGACAGTCGACAGCGCCGATCGCGCCGCGGTCGGCAAGGCGATGTCGGTTGCCCGGCGCGCGCTCGAGGAGCTGCTCGCGGCGCGGCGCGACGAGCTCACGGCCGCCGCGCGCTCGGCGTCGCTGGTGCGCGACCGCGTCGACCTGACGGTCGGGGGCGGGGAGTACCGGCGCGGCCACCTGCACCCGGTCACCCGCATCTGGCGCGAGCTCGAAGACGTGTTCGTCGGTCTCGGCTACAAGGTCGCCGAGGGTCCCGAGGTCGAGCTCGACTGGTACAACTTCGAGGCGCTGAACTTCCCGCCCGGCCACCCGGCGCGCGCGATGCAGGACACGCTCTACGTGAAGCTGGGTGATCCCGAGCAGGTGTTGCTCCGCACGCACACCTCGCCGGTGCAGGTGCGCACGATGGAAGCGCAGAAGCCGCCGATCTACGTGGTCGCGCCGGGCCGCGTCTTCCGGCGCGACACCCTCGATGCGCGTCATTCGCCGGTCTTCCACCAGATCGAGGGCTTGGCGGTCGACGAAGGCATCACGCTCGGCGACCTGCTCGGAACGATCGAGGCGTTCATCCATGCCTTGTTCGGACCGAACATCAACGCCCGCTTCCTCCCGTCGTTCTTCCCGTTCACCGAACCGTCGGTCGAGTTCGCGATGACGTGCGTGTTCTGCGAAGGCGAAGGGTGCAGCGTGTGCTCGCGCACGGGCTGGGTCGAGCTCGGTGGAGCGGGGATGGTCGACCCCCACGTGTTCGAAGCCGTCGACATCGATCCCGAGCGCTACACCGGCTTCGCGTTCGGGTTCGGCATCGACCGCGTCGCCCAACTGCTGTACGGCATCGATCACGTGAAGAACGTCTGGGACGGCGATGTCCGCTTCCTCCGCCAGTTCTGACTGACCCGAAAGGTCGTGACGAAGAGTCATGCGCGTGCCGCTTTCCTGGATCCGTGACTTCACGCCGGTCGCGGCGCCACCGGCCGACGTCGCGGACGCGCTGAACCAGCTCGGCATCGAAGTCGAGGAGATCGACGAGCCCGGGCGCGACATCAACGGGGTCGTCGTCGCCAAGATCCTCGATGTCGTGCCGCACCCGGACGCCGATCGGATCCGCCTCGCCGACGTCGACTTCGGTGACGGCCAGCTCCGCGTCGTGTGCGGCGCCCCGAACATCCACCCCGGCATGGTTGCGCCGTTCGCGCGTGTCGGCGCGGTGCTGCCCGGTGACTTCAAGATCGAACGCCGCAAGATCCGGGGCATCGTGTCCGAGGGCATGCTCGCATCTGCGCGCGAGCTGGGCTTGGGCGACGACCACTCCGGCATCCTCGAGCTGCCGGCCGACGCGCCGCTCGGCGCAGACGTACGCGAGGTGCTCGGTCTCGACGACGTCGTGTTCGACCTGTCGATCACACCAAACCGGCCCGACGCGATGGGTGTGACCGGCGTCGCCCGCGAGATCGCGGCGTACTTCGGGTTGCCGTTCACGTTGACGGAATCCGAACCCGACGCGATCGTCGACGCCATCGGCGCCAGCCGCGTGATCGTCGAAGCACCCGACCGCTGCCCGCGGTTCGTGGCGACGACGGCGACGGTTCGGATCGGGCCCTCGCCCGACTGGATGCAGCAACGCTTGCGCCTGGCCGGCATGCGCCCGATCAGCAACGTCGTCGACGTGACCAACTACGTGATGCTCGAACGCTGCCGCCCATTGCACGCGTTCGATCTCGGGCGGCTCGCCGGGCGCGGCATCGTGGTGCGGCTCGCGGCGGCAGGCGAGCAGCTGGTGACGCTCGACGACGTGACGCGCACGTTCACGCCCGAGGACCTCTTGATCTGCGATGCGGAGCGGCGGCCCCAGAGCATCGCCGGGATCTTCGGTGGCGCCGAAGCCGAAGTCGCCGACGACACCACCGAGATCCTGCTCGAGTCCGCGTACTTCGAGCCGGCGGGGATCGCGCGCACCGCGAAGCGGCTCGGACTCCGTACCGAAGCGAGTGCGCGGTTCGAACGGGGGATCGATCCCAACGGCACCGCGTCGGGCGCGCTCCGCGCGATGGAGCTCTTCGCCGAGGTCGCGTCTGCGGCCCCCTCGCCCGGCGCGATCGACTTCTATCCCGTGCCGATCGAACGGCCGCGCATCGCCGTGCGCACCGACCGCGTGAACGCGCTGCTCGGAACCGAGCTCGCGACCACGGAGCTCGAGGACCTGCTCGTGCCGCTCGGCATCGAGACCGAAGGCACTGGCCGCGACTTCATCGCAATCGCGCCGACCTTCCGTCCCGACCTCGAACGCGAGATCGACATCGTCGAGGAGGTCGGCCGCCGGGTCGGGCTCCAGAACATCCGCCGCACGGTGCCGTCGAACGCCGAGAAGATCGGTGCGTTGACGCCGGCGCAGCGCGAGCGGCGCGCGATCGCGGACGTGCTCGTGGGTGCCGGTTACGACGAGGCGTTCACACTCCCGTTGCTCGCGCCGGCTGACCTCACGCGCGCCGGGTTCGCCACTGACGCCGTCATCGAGGTCGAGAACCCGTTGCGAGCCGAGGAGTCACTGCTCCGGACCGGACTGCTTCCGGGCATCCTGCGCGCGGTCGCGTTCAACGCCGCGCACGGAACCCCCGATGTGTCGCTGTTCGAAGTCGGATCGGTGTTCGCGCCGCCGGAAGAGGGGAAGACCCTGCCGGACGAGTCCGCGCACGTCGCCGTGGTCCGCGCCGGAAGAGTGCGGCGCGCGCCGCACGAACCGGATCGCGACGTCGCCGCCTACGACGCCGTCGGGGTCGTCGGGGCGATTGCCCAGGAGCTGCGGCTGGCGGACTGGAAGCTCGAACCCGTTGCTGATCGCCCCGGCTTCCACCCGGCGCGCACCGCCGCCGTTCTCGTCGACGGTTCACCGGTGGGCGTCGTCGGGGAGATCGCGCCCGACGTGGTCGAAGCGCTCGCCCTGCCTGCGGCCACGGTCGGCTTCGAGCTCGACCTCGATGCCACACGCGCGGGCACACGCGAGCCGCGCCGCTACCAAGCCGTGTCTCGTTTCCCGGCGTCCGCGATCGACCTCGCGTTCGTCGTGGACGTGAACGTGCCGGCAGGTGACGTGCTCACGACACTGCGCGACACGGCGGGAGACCTGGCCGACCGGGTCGAGCTGTTCGACGTCTTCCGTTCCGACACGATTGGTGCCGGCCGCGTGAGCCTCGCGTTCACGGTTTCGTTTCGCGCGCCGGAGCGGACGCTGACCGACGACGAGGTCGCCGCACGGCGTCAGCGTTTGATCGACGCCGTCGTCCGCGCGCACGGCGCCGAGCTCCGCGGCTGACACTTCGGTGGCCGCGAACCTCGATCCGTTCCGCAACCGGATCCGCGTGCGCTACGCGGAGATCGACGGCCAAGGTGTGGTGTTCAACGCGCACTGGCTGACGTACTTCGACGACTCGTGCACGCGCTTCATGGAGTCGCTCGGCTTCGGCCCCGACTTCTGGGTCACAGAGTTCGACGTGATGCTGGTGAAGGCGACGCTCGAATGGTCGGGTCCGGCCCGCTTCGACGAGTGGATCGACATCCTCGTCGAGCCGATTCGGCTGGGTACCAAGTCGTTCGACCTGCGCTACACGGCCGCGGTGGGCGAGCGGCCGTCGTGCGCAGCCGTGATCACCTACGTCGCGATCGAGCCCGGATCGAACGCGTCGATCGAGATCCCCGACCGCGTCCGCACCGCCCTCGAGGCCCGCGTCTCGGCGTCGTGACCGACCCGGACGTCGCACCGGACGGCAGCCCAGTCGCGGTGTACCGCGCGCTCGAGGGTGGCACTGACCTCGAGGTCGTGCTCCAGTGCCTGCGCACGGGCGCCTCGGTGCTGGATCTCGGCAGTGGGCCGGGCCGGATCGCGAATCCGCTCGCGCGCGCCGGGCACGACGTGGTGGCAGTCGACGACTCGCAGGCGATGCTCGATCACGTCGAGGGCGCGATCACCGTGCTCGCCGACCTGTGGACACTCGACCTGGGACGCGCCTTCGACGTCGTCCTCGCGATGAGCCACCTGATCAATGACCCGGGCCGCGCGCGTCGGGTGCAGCTCCTCGAAGTGTGTGTGCGTCACCTCGCCCCGACCGGCGTGGTGCTCGTGCAACGGTTGCCACTCGGTCGGACGCCGGCGGAGGAGCGACGCACGGTCGGTGACGTCCGCGTGCACATGCACGACGTCGAGCTGTTGCCGAATGGCTACCGCGCGTCGAACACGTACACCGTCGGCAACGAGTCGTGGACCCAGGACTACGAGTCGGAGTGGGTCGACGACACCGAGCTCGCCGCATGTGCGGCGACCGCCGGCCTCCGCGTCGATCGCGTCCTCGATGACGCCCGCCGCTGGCTCGTCCTGCGCTCCAACCTCGCGGTTTGAAGCGAGGCGGGGTAGTCAGCCCCGTTGCCCTTCAAACCTGTGTTCGAGCGCCCGGGCGACGGCCAGGACGACGGCGTCGTTCCATCGTGCGGCAACGATCTGGACCGCGACGGGGAGGTCGCCTTGGTGGGCGACAGGGATCACGGCCGCGGGAGAGCCGGTGAGGCTCCACGGCAGCTGCCAGATGTAGTCGGTGTCGATCGACTCCCGCCACGGCGGCGCGGGTTCGGTGGTCGCAGGCACCAGCAGCGCGTCGATCGGCGCCATGCACCGGAGCATCCTCCGTTGAAACCGGTCCCAGTCCCAGAGGAGCTGTTCGCACGCGTGTCCGTCGAGCTGCGCGCGACTCCAGTAGCGGCGGGTGATCTCGAGCGCTTCGTCGCGCACGTCGGGGAGCGGATCGTGGTCGACGATCGCGCCGGTGGCGCGCAACGTCGCGACCGCCGTCATCACTTCGTCGGAGGCGCCACTGCGCATGGTGCCGATTCGCAACCGCGACACGTCCACCTGGTCCGGATCCTCGAGCGGCACTGGCATGGTGCCGCCGTCGAGTCCGTCGGGTCCCGCGATCAGTTGCAGGACGATCGCGAGGTCGGCAACCGAGCCGGCGAGCGGCCCGATGACGGTGCGCGCGTCAGAGAGCGAACCGAGGCGAGGGAAGTGGCCGGTGAGCGGCACCCGTCCGAAGCTGGGTTTGAGTCCGCACACCCCGCACCAGGCCGCGGGCAGGCGGATGCTGCCACCGGAGTCGCTCCCGAGTGCGAGTGGTGAGGCGCCGGCCGCGACGACCGCGGCGGCACCGGAGGAGGAGCCGCCCGGTGCGCGCGAGGGATCGCGCGGGTTCAGGGTGCGGCCGTGCGCGGGACTGTCGGCGAGTGCGGTGGTGATCGCGGTGACGACCGCACCTGCTGCTCGCAATCGCGCGACCGCCGTCGCGTCGCGTGGGGCCCGACGATCGCGAAGTTCGGCGGACGACCCGGCAATCGGCCACCCCTCGACGTCGATCCAGTCCTTGACGGTGATCGGGACGCCTTCGAGCACACGCGCAGTGCGGTCACGCAAGCGCGCGTCGCTCTCGGCCGCGTCGGCGAGCGTCCGGTCGGGTTCGAGCGCGGCGACCGCGCCGCAGTCGCCGCGCACGCCCGCGAGCCGCGCGATGTGTTCGTGCGCGACATCGATCGCGGAGACCTCCTGCCGCCGCAGCGCCGACGCGAGAACGACAGCCGACGGGCAACCCGCAGGGAGGGACAGGCTCTCCATCGCGCGTGATGATGTCCGACCGCCATGCAACCCGACAATTGCTACCGCCTGACCTACGCCCGTGATCTCGGTGGCGGACACGCGCCCTCAGGGCAATCGACGCATCGTCGAGTGCTCCACCGACGGGTCGCGGGTTTGTGGAAGATCAGCGATCAAAGGTGCTGACGATCTCGGAGTTACCGAGTGACGCCTGCCGGTGAGCCTGCCCGCTTGAAACCCCAGTACAGCACTCCAATGACCCAGGCCATACCGATCACGCCTCCCAGGTAGAGGTTCATGGCCCCGCCGGGTGCGATGAAACCACTCTTGCCGAATACCGTGACCGTCTCGATGGCTTGCTCGGCGAAAAAGAGCACGCTGAGCCATCCGAGCCACCGAGGGATCGGCGCTGATTCGCCGAACGCGAGCGGGACGAACGCCGCCGCCATCGTCATCGTCGAGCCGTTGACGATCGGCCCCCAGTACTGCGGGATATCGAAGAGGGTGCGCGCAGTTGTCGGATCGAGACCTTGTGGATGGAGCGCCAGCGCGGCCCAGAACCAGGCCTGAACCTGTCCGGTTACAACCCAGCCGAGAATGCCGCCGAAGAAGATGTAACGGTTGGGTCTCGGCAACAGGGTCGCCACCATGCCACCGAAGACCGTCAGCGCGAGCGCCGCGAAGGTCGCGGTCCAGGCATACAGCTGGGCATTCGTCGAGTGGTCCGTAAACCAAGCGACGATGTCCTGACCGCTCGACTCGATGGTCGGGACCGAACTTCCCAACGCGGTGAAGCTGGCAAGGTAGAACACGATCCAGCCGATACCAGAGACAAGTAGGACAGCCGGTGCCTTCTTCATACAGGACCCCCGTCTGATTTCCCGCCGGTCGTCTCGATTCGAGTCGCCGTCGCCCGTCGGTGGGTGTCTACCAAGTCCCATGGCGCGCAGCAAAGGTCGCCGACCGGACCGCGTCACGACCGCTCTGCGCTCGAAGAGCAGGCGCGCGTGCGAGCAATGTGCGGTCGGTGCGACGCGGAGAGGAGGGGAGCATGGCAACGCTGCTCGTTCTCGCCGGGCCGACGGCAGTGGGCAAGTTGTGGGTTGCTCAGATCGCTGAGCCGCGAGTGCGGCGTTCACGACGTCGACGCCGATCTGCTGGTCCTCGGGCTGCTGAAGGATGGATCGAGCCCGGATCCGGAGGACGGTTGGTTGGAGCCCGTCCGAGTCGCGGTGTTGGATGCGCTGTCGCGCGCTTCCGCGGTGTCAGTCGAGGTCACTGGTGCATGGGAGAGCGACTACAGACTCACGCGCGGTGTGGAGGCACCCGGGCACCGAGTGCTACGGCTCTGGATGTCTGCGCCACTCGACGAGACAGTGGCACGGCTGCGCGAGCGCCGAGCGGAGACCGTGCCGGTGTCCGAGACCGAGGCTCGAGCAACGTACGCGGCCCTCGACGGCGCCGCTCGCGGGCACTGGGATGCGAGATTCGAGACGGCAGGCGAGCCGGATCCCGATACGGCTGTGGCGATCCTTCGGGCGCTGCTCGACGATCGCGCATGACTGCCGTGCTGTCGTGTACGCGTGACCTCACGCGCCATATCCGGCTTGCTCGAGCAGCGCGGCAGGTTCAGGTGCGGAGCACCAGCCCGTTGATCTCGCACGAAACGCCGGGCTTCAGGCCGGAACGCGCTCGGCATCGCGCACGACGAGGAACTGCCGGCGCTCGTCGTCTTGGCGCTCGGCCGGACCGCGTGAGCCATCGGGCTGCGGCCGGTACGCCACCGCGCCGTCGGGCGCGTATTGGACGATGTAGGCCTTGCGGACGTCGTCCGTTGTGTTGCGTTCGGTGTAGTGCGGCGTCAGCGAGGTGAACACGACGATGCTGCCGGCCCGCACCGGCACCTCGACTGCCTCGGCGTGATCGCCCCAGCACTCGAACCCGATGGGCGTGTCCGCGTGTTTCAGCGTGCCGTCGCGGTGAGCGCCGGGCATCACGACGACGCAGCCGTTCTCGGGTGTCGCGTCGGTGATCGCAACCCAGCACGTGAGGTATGCCTGCGGTTCGACGAACGTATAGCCGTTGTCCTGGTGCCACAGCACGGGTTCGCTCGAGTGCGGCTGTTTGTACACGGCCTGATCCCAGTACAACCGCACGTCCGGTCCGACGAGATCGCGACAAGCGCCCGCGAGCACCGGATGCGCGCAAAAGGCGCGGAGGACCTCCGAGCGGGCGACGAGGTGGGGTGCGATCGTCTGCGTGTCGGCACCGGCGACACCGAAGCGACCACCCGGCTGCTCTTCGAGGAACTGCTTCACACGCGCTTCGCCCGGCGCGATCGCGTCGTCGAGCTGCTGGAGCGTTTCCGCGTCGAACGCGTTCTCGACGACGAAGAAGCCGTCTTCGTCGAACTGCTTCGCTTGCGCGTCGCTGATCATCGTGAACGGACCGTTGTGGTTCGTCCAGGTAAACGCGGTGTTCCAGGGATGCGCAACGCGGGCCGTCGTCACGACCGCAAACGCTAGTTCTTCGATCGTCGCCGCGCGGTTCCCGCAACCGCGGCCCGCTGCGACGTGGTGTTCTCGACGCTCAGCGTCGCGGCGTCGCCGTCGATCGTGACGGAGGTTTCGATCTCCTGCTCGGCGAGCACGATGCCGACGAACTTGAGCTCGATCTCGCCGTGCGCAAGGAACTCCTCACCCCACGCCTCGAGGAGCGCGGCATACGCCGGTCCCGCCACCTGCACACCTTGCGCGACGAGACCGGGCAAGCCGATCCGGCGTGCCGTCGCCGGGTCGGAGTGGTAGTTCCCACGTCGGGAGTAGGCGCGGATGTCGGCCTCGGTGATGCACGAACGACGGACGAACGACGCGGTCATGCCGGCGCATCCAGTGTCGCGGCCGGTGTGAACGTGACCTCCGAAGACCACAGCGGTGCGTCGTCGTCGGCGGTGATGACGACCACGCCCACGTCGACGTAGTCACGGCCGCGCTTGGCGTACCGCGCGGTGACCGATCCGAACGCGACGAGCTCCGACCCGGCGGACGCGGTCCGATGGCACACGAGCCGCTGTCGGGTCTGGATCACGGCGTCGGGGCAGACGCCCTGGAACGTCAGCACCGTGACGTTGGCCGCAATCGGCGGGAACAGCGTGCCGGCGCGCAGGCGCGGGTGATCGGCGCCGACGGTCCGCCAGTAGCGCTCGTTGGCGGCGGCCGAGACCGTGACCCGGAACGGCCCGAGCGGCAGGCCCGGTGCCAGGTCGGCGAAGGCGATGGACTGGTTATGCACGACTCTGTATTGTATGCGTCATGGCGTATCACGCTGCCGTCGTCGGCGGGTCAGGGTACACGGGGGCCGAACTGCTGCGGCTGCTCGCGGGCCATCCGGAGATCGAGGTCGTGCACGTCACAGCTGATGCCAACGCGGGTGCGGCGATGGCCGATCTCTACCCGGGCCTGCGACCGGCGTACGGCGAGCTCCGGTGCGCGCCCTACGACGTCGCCGACCTCAGCGGCCTCGACCTCGTGTTCACCGCGCTCCCGCACGGCGCTTCGCAACTCTTGATCCCCGAGATCTTGGAGCGCGCCGCGCATGTCGTCGACCTCGGTGCCGACTTCCGGCTGCCCGCGGATGCCTACCAGCGTTGGTACGGGGAACCGCATGCTGCGCCGGAACTGATCCCGCGCTTCGCGTACGGCATGGTCGAGCTGTACCGCGACGCGCTGGCGAAATCCGATCACGTCGCGGTGCCCGGGTGCTACCCGACCGCGGTCAGCATCGCGCTGGCGCCGCTCCTCGCCGAGCGCCTGGTGGAACCGCGCGGGATCATCGCCGACGCGGTCTCGGGTGTCTCGGGTGCCGGCCGCGGCTTGAAGACCACCAGCCTGTTCTGCGAAGCGAACGAGAACGTCAGCGCGTACGGCTTGCTCACGCACCGCCACACCGCGGAGATGGAACAGGCGCTCGCGCACGTCGCCCGACGTTCGGTCGAGGTGCTTTTCACACCACATCTGGTTCCCACGACGCGCGGCATCCTCGCGACGTGTTACGCGCGTCCTGCGACCTCCGGATTGTCGACGGCGCGGCTGCTCGAGCAGTACCGCGAGTTCTACGCCGAGGACGCCTGCATCGTCGTCGTGGACGATCCGTCGGGCACGAAGGCGACGTACGGCGCCAACGTCGTACACGTGACGGTGCGCTTCGACGTCCGCACCGAGACCGTGCTCGCGATCGCGGCCGAGGACAACCTCACCAAGGGCGCGTCCGGGCAAGCGATCCAAGCCGCGAACATCGTGCTCGGCCTCCCCGAGACCACCGGCCTGCCCCTCCTCGGGATCCTGCCGTGAGCGTCGGGATGCTCCTTTGAGCGTGACGGCCGCCGGTGGATTCGTGGCGGGCGGGCTCGCATGCGGCATCAAGGAGTCCGGCGCGGCCGACCTCGCAGCCGTTGCGACGGAGGACCGCGCGCCTGCGATCGCGGCGGGGGTGTTCACGACCAACCTTGCGCAGGCGGCACCGGTGCAGATCAGCATGCAGCACCTCGCCGACGGTCGGGCCGCTGCGGTCGTCCTCAACTCCGGCAACGCCAACGCCGCCACCGGCGACGCGGGCCGGGCCGATGCTCGTCGCATGTGTGGGCTGACCGCTGAAGGACTCGGTGTCGTGAGCGCCGACGTCCTCGTGTGCTCCACCGGGCTCATCGGCATCCCGATGCCCATGGCGCGGGTCGAGTCGGGCATCCCCAAGTTGTGCGCCACGGTCTCGACGGCGGGGGGACTCGACGCGGCGCGAGCGATCATGACCACCGACACGGTCGCCAAGCAGTCGGTCGCGACCACCGGCGCGGTGACCGTCGGTGGGATGGCGAAGGGCGCCGCAATGCTGTCGCCCGCGATGGCGACGATGCTCGCGGTCGTCACCACCGATGCCGCGATCGACCGGTCGAGCCTGCAGCGCGCGCTCGCGCGCGCAGTTTCCGAGTCGTTCGACTGCCTGATCGTCGACGGTGCGCGGTCTACCAACGACACCGTGCTCGTCCTCGCCAATGGCCGGGCGGGCGCCGTCGACCAGCACGCCTTCACTGACGCGCTCACCGAAGTGTGCGGCGAGCTCGCCGAGCAGATGGCGCGCGACGCCGAAGGCGCCACCAAGTTCGTGTCGGTCCACGTCACCGGCGCCCGCTCGACCGTCGAGGCGCGCACCGCCGCGCGCGGCGTCGCCAACAGCCAGCTCGTGCAGTGCTCGCTGAATGGCGCCGATCCGTACTGGGGTCGCATCCTCTCCGAGCTGGGAGCGAGCGGCGCCTTCATCGACGCCGAACGCGTCGACATCTCCTACGGCGACGTCATGGTCTGCCGGGACGGCATCGCGTGCGCGCATGACGGCGATGCGCTGGCCCGAGTGATGGCCGCTCGCGACATCGAGATCCGCTGCGGTCTGCACCTCGCGCATGGCGAGGCGACGATCCTCACCACGGACCTGTCACACGCGTACATCGACGAGAACCGCCGGACGTCGTGAGCGTGCGGACGCAGCGGAGGCCCGCGAGCCGCAGGCCGAACGGCCGGGAGCGAGGGAGCCATGTTTGAGACTCTCGAGGAACGGGTCAAGGACGCGGGGGAGAAGGCGATCGTCCTCGCCGAAGCCCTGCCGTACATCCGCGAGTTCTCCGGGCTCACGGTCGTCATCAAGTACGGCGGCCACGCCATGGAAAACGCCGCGCTCGCCGATCTCTTCGCCACCGATGTCGTGCTCATGCAGTTGGTCGGAATGCACCCGGTTGTGGTGCACGGCGGCGGTCCGCAGATCAGCACGCTGATGCGCAAACTCGGCAAGGAACCCGAGTTCGTCGACGGTCGCCGTGTCACCGACGAAGAGACCATGGACATCGTGCGCATGGCGCTCGTCGGCAAGGTCAACCGCGAGATCGTCGCGTCGATCAACCGGCACGGGCCGTACGCCGTCGGGCTCTCGGGTGAGGACGCGGGGTTGATCCGCGTCGACCAGCGCGATCCGCGTCTCGGCTTCGTCGGCGACGTGCGTGCGATCGACCCGACGATCGTCCTGCGCCTCCAGCGTGAGGATCTGATCCCTGTCATCGCGACCGTCGGCGTCGACGACGACGGCCAGGCCTACAACATCAACGCCGACACGGTTGCGGGCGCGATCGCCGAATCGCTCGACGCCGAGAAGCTCGTCTACCTGACCGATGTCGCGGGCGTGTACGGCGACTGGCCCGACGAGACCTCGTTGATCTCCCGCGTCGACGTCGACGGGCTCGAACAGCTCGTCGCCGCGGGGAAAGTATCCGAAGGGATGATCCCGAAGCTCGAGTCATGCGCGGCCGCGCTGCGGCACGGGGTTCGGCGCGCGCACATCCTCGACGGACGGCTCCCGCACGCCCTGTTGTTGGAATTCTTCACCCGGGAGGGTGTGGGCACGATGGTGCACCCATGACCGACCACGCGGCACTCTCGTTGGCCGAGGTCCAGGCACTCGACGCCGAGCACGTCATGCAGACGTACGGCCGGCTGCCCGTGTCGTTCGTGCGCGGCGAAGGCACGTTCCTGTTCGACTCTGACGGCCGCCGTTACCTCGATTTCCTCTCTGGGCTCGCGGTCACCTCGCTCGGGCACGCGCATCCCGATGTTGCCGCCGCGATCGCGGAACAGGCGCAGACGCTGTTGCACGTCTCGAACCTCTACTACAACGACCTGCAGCCTCAGCTCGCCTTGCGCCTCGACGCGCGCCTCGGCGGCGGCGGACGCGTGTTCTTCGCCAACTCGGGTGCGGAGGCGAACGAGTGCGCGATCAAGCTCGCCCGGCGGTTCGGGCAACGCAACGGCGGCCCCGAGCGCTACCACGTGATCTCCGCGTACGGGTCGTTCCACGGGCGCACGCTCACGACGCTCGCGGCCACGGGCCAACCGCAGAAGCAGGAGACGTTCCAGCCCCTCCCGAGTGGGTTCCGGCAGGTGCAATTCGAGGACATCGACGCGCTCGCGAACGCACTCGACGATCGCGTCGCCGCGGTGATGCTCGAACCGGTGCAGGGTGAGGGCGGCGTCAACCCCGCGGCACCCGAGTACCTGCAAGCCGTGCGCCGGCTCTGCGACGAACGCGAGGCGCTGCTGATCCTCGACGAGGTGCAGACGGGTCTTGGCCGCACCGGCCGATGGTTCGGGTTCGAGCACAGCGGGATCCGGCCCGACATCGTCACCATGGCCAAGGCGCTCGGCAACGGCGTCCCCATCGGTGCGTGCTGGGCGCACGCCGAAGTCGCCGCCGCGTTCGCGCCGGGCGATCACGCCACGACGTTCGGTGGCCAACCGTTCGCGGCGCGCGCCGCCCTCGCGGTGCTCGACGTCATGGAGCGCGAACAGGTCGCGAACCGCGCCGACCACGCGGGTGCCTACCTCGCGGAGTCGTTGCAGAAGGTGCCAGGTGTCATCGCGGTGCGCGGCCTCGGCCTCCTGCTCGCGGCCGAGCTCGCGCCCGGCATCGACGCCAAAGACGTCGCGCAACGGTGCATGGAGGCCGGGCTGATCGTGAACGCGGTGACCGGCAGCGCGCTGCGCCTCGCGCCGCCACTCCTCGTGTCCGATGCCGAGATCGACGAGGCGGTCGCGGTGCTCGCCGGTGTCCTGGCTACGACGAAAGGCGAGTCATGACCCGTCGGTTCCTCGAAGTCGACGATCTCGATCCTGCCGGCCTCGCGCAGCTCCTCGACCAGGCGTTGGCATGGAAGGGGGCGCCCGCGTCGGTTCCACCGGTCCTCGCGGGTCAGAGCGTGGCCGCGCTGTTCCAGAAGCCGTCGGCGCGAACCCGGGTGTCGGTCGAGGTCGCGGTCGCGACGCTCGGCGGCCATTCAATCCCGATCCGCGAAGAGGAAGTCGGCATCGACCGGCGCGAGACCGCCGAGGACGTCGCGCGCACGCTGGCGAGCATGTGCACGCTGATCGCGGCGCGCGTCTTCGACCACATCGTGCTCGAGCGCATGGCCGGCGCTGTCGACGTGCCGGTCGTGAACCTGCTCTCGGATCTGGCCCACCCGTGCCAGGCGCTCGCCGACCTCCTGACGCTCCGCGAGGTCTTCGGCGGTCTCGAAGGTCGTCGCGTCGCGTACGTGGGCGACGGCAACAATGTCGCCGCGTCGCTCGCGTTCGGAGCCGCCCTTTCGGGTGTCGAGTTCGTGGTCGCGTCGCCGCTCGGCTACGAGCTCGATGTCGACATCGTCGAGCGCGCGCGCAACCTCGGCGGTGCCGTCGAGCTCGCGAGTGACCCCTACGATGCGGTTCGCGACGCCGACGCGGTCTACACCGACGTGTGGACCTCGATGGGCCAGGAGGAGGAAGCGGAGATCCGGCACCGCGCGTTCGCGGGTTGGTCGGTCGATGCCGCGCTCGATGAAGGCCGCGAACGAGCACGCCGTGTTCTTGCACTGCCTGCCTGCGCACCGCGGTGAGGAAGTGGCCGCAGAAGTCATCGACGGGCCGCAGTCCGTCGTGTGGCAGCAAGCGGCCAACCGGATGCACGCGGTGCGGGCGCTGTTCGCCGACCTCGCTGGTAGTTCCGAGGCGGACCCGCGCTGATGTCGATGCTCGGCAAGCCGCAACGGCAGCACCGCATCCTGCGGATCCTCGAGCAGCAGCCGGTCTCGAGTCAGGTGCAGATGGTGCAGCTGCTCGAGGCCGAGGGGATCGTGGCGACGCAGGCAACGGTCAGCCGGGACCTCGAGGAGCTGGGCGCGGTCAAGGTCCGGATCCCGGGCGGCACGATGGCCTACGCGATCCCGGACTACACCCGCGGCGAGCGCACGTCCTCGGACGACCACCTCAAGCGGCTGCTGAGCGAGTTCGTGCTCGAGGTCGCGCACAGCGCCAACATCGTCGTGCTGCGCACACCGCCGGGCAGCGCGCACGTCGTCGGCTCCGCGCTCGACCGGGCCGGGCTTCCCGACATCCTCGGGACCGTCGCGGGTGACGACACACTGTTCCTCGTCGTCAAGGATTCCGTCGGGGGCGTGTCCGTTGCTGCCGATCTGGCTGCCCTCGCCGGGCTCTAGCTGAGAGTGAGCGAATAGTCGTGTCGAAGAGAGTCGTGCTCGCGTATTCGGGTGGTCTCGACACGTCCATCGCGGTGCGATGGATGCGGGAGCACTGGGACGTCGAGGTCGTCGCGTGCGCGGTCGACGTCGGCCAGCTCAAACCCGGGGAGTCCGCGCTCATCCACGAGCGCGCGCGCGCCGCCGGTGCGGTCGAGGTCGAGGTCATCGACGCGCGCGAACAGTTCGCCAACGACATCCTGGTCAGCGCGCTACGCGCCAACGCGCTCTACGAGGGCAAGTACCCGCTCGTGTCTGCCCTGTCGCGGCCGGTGATCGTGGAGCACCTGGTCGCATCCGCGCGCCGGCACCGTGCGACGGCGGTGGGCCACGGCTGCACCGGGAAGGGGAACGATCAGGTGCGCTTCGAGGTGTCGGCGCGCATTCTCGCACCCGACCTCGAAGTGCTGGCGCCGGTCCGCGTGTGGGGGCTGACGCGCGCCGACTGCATCGAGCTGGCGGGCAAGTGGGAGATCCCGATCGAGGCGACTGTCGAGAAGCTCTACTCGATCGACGAGAACATGTGGGGTCGGGCCATCGAATGCGGTGTGCTCGAGAACCCGTGGTCCTCCCCGCCCGAAGAGCCCTACACGCTCACACACCACGCGAAGGACGCGCCGAGTGAGCCGCGCGACATCGTCGTTGGTTTCGACGAAGGCGTGCCGGTGAGCCTCGACGGCGGGAAGGTCGGCCTCGTCGAGCTCATCGACACCCTGGGCACCGCGGTCGGCGGGTACGGCTGGGGCCGCATCGACATGGTCGAGAACCGTCGGGTCGGCATCAAGAGTCGCGAGGTGTACGAGTGCCCGGCTTCGCTCGCCCTCATCGCCGCGCACCAGGACCTCGAAGGCATCACGCTCGAACGCGACGTCGCGCGCGAGAAGCAGCGGGTGGAGATCCGGGTCGCCGAGTTGATCTATGACGGCATGTGGCACGCACCGCTCATGCGCGCGCTCGAAGCGTTCGTGCGCGAGACGCAGCGCGACGTGACGGGCGAAGTCCGG
This sequence comes from uncultured Actinomycetes bacterium, assembly GCA_963740835.1. Taxonomy (GTDB): domain Bacteria; phylum Actinomycetota; class Acidimicrobiia; order IMCC26256; family PALSA-610; genus CAVUFH01. The sequence continues at coordinate 755,436 of CAVUFH010000002.1, forward strand.
TTGCGGCTCGAGCCCGGGCGTTGCTACGCCGCCGGCCGCCGGGCCCGCCGCGGTCTCTACGACCACGACCTCGCGACGTACGACGCCGAGGACTCGTTCCGCCACCAGGATTCCGAAGGTTTCGTGCGGCTCTGGGGGCTGTCGGCCGAGACGTGGTCACGCCGGCAGGGTCCCGGGGCGAGCCGGTGAGCGGGCCGCCCGCGAGCGGACAGCCGCTGTGGCACGGCCGCTTCGGTGAAGGCCCCGCCGATGAGCTGCTCGCGTTCACCGTCAGCCTGCCCTTCGATCGACGACTCGCGGTCGACGACCTCGCGGGCTCGCGCGCGCACGTGTCGATGCTGGAGCAGGTCGGACTGTTGACCGCCGAAGAGCGCTCGGTGATCCACGCCGCGCTCGATCGGGTCGGCGCGGAACTGGCCGACGGCACGTTCGCGTTCGCACCCACCGACGAGGACATCCACACCGCGATCGAACGCCGTGTCACCGAGATCGCGGGTGGCACGGGCGCCAAGCTGCACACCGGTCGCAGCCGCAACGACCAGGTTGCGCTCGACCTGCGCCTCTACGTGCGTCGCGAAGGATACGACCAGATCGCGCGCATCCACGCGCTCCAGCAGGTGCTGCTGCAGCGCGCCAACGATACGACGGAGGTTGCGTTACCGGGCTACACGCACCTGCAACGGGCGCAACCGGTCCTGCTCGCGCACCATCTGCTCGCGCACTTCTGGGCCTTCGCGCGGGACGTCGATCGGTGGCGGGACTGCCTCGGGCGCGTCGACGTCTCACCGCTCGGCGCGGGCGCGCTGGCCGGATCGAGCCTGCCACTGGACCCCAACTACGTGGCCGGCGAGCTCGGCTTCCCGCGTCGCTTCCAGAACTCGCTCGATGCGGTCTCCGATCGCGACTTCGTCGCCGAGGCGTTGTTCGTCGCGACGTTGACGCAGTTGCACCTCTCGCGCATCGGCGAAGAGATCGTGTTGTGGTCCACCGACGAGTTCGGGTTCGTGCGTCTCTCCGACGCGTACTCGACTGGCTCGTCGATGCTGCCGCAGAAGAAGAACCCCGACATCGCCGAGCTCGCGCGCGGCAAGGCCGGCCGCCTCATCGGTGATCTCACCGGGCTGCTCGCGACGCTGAAGGGGCTGCCGCTCGCATACAACCGCGACCTGCAGGAGGACAAGGAACCACTCTTCGACGCGCTCGACACGTGCGCGCTGTCGCTGGCCGCCGTCACCGGCCTGATGTCGACCGTCATGTTCGTCGAGGACCGGATGCGGGCCGCCGCCGACAGCCCGGTGAACGCGGCGACCGACCTCGCCGAGCACCTCGTCGAGGAGGGTACGCCCTTCCGCGAGGCCCACACTGTGGTCGGCGCGCTGGTACGGCAGGCGGTCGAGCGCGGCGTCCCGCTCGACGAACTGGTCGAGAACGACCCGCGCCTCGGCCCTGCGGCGCTGCCGTTGCTCGAGCCCGGCAGTGCCGTGCGCCGCCGCACCACGCCGGGCGGCGGCGGTCCCGAGCCGGTCGCGCGCCAGCTCGAAGCCGCGACCGCCCGCCTCGAGGAGCAACGGCTCTGGCTCGAGCGTTAGGAGACGACAGCGCAGCGTCTCCGTCAGTACTGGCCAGGAGTGAGAGGAGCGGAGCGTGGAGTCGACCCGTGGCCGTGTCCTTCCACGCGCGTTCTACGACCGCGACGCGCTCGCGGTCGCGCCGGAGCTGTTGAACAAGGTGCTCGTCGCGGGCAACGTCAGGGCGCGGCTCGTCGAGGTCGAGGCCTATCTCGGCACGATCGACCCCGGGAGCCATTCCTTCCGCGGCGAGACCCCGCGCAACGGCACGATGTTCCGCCGCCCCGGTCTCCTGTACGTCTACTTCACGTATGGCATGCACTGGTGCGCCAACGCGGTGTGCGGCCCCGGAAGTACGCCCACCGCAGTGCTCCTGCGCGCGGCCGCACCCCTCGCCGGGCTCGACCTGATGCGCGAACGGCGGGTCGAAAGCGCGCCGCGAGGTCGACTACGCGCGCGGTCCGGGCAGCCTCGGGCAGGCGTTCGGCTTCGACAAGACCTTCGACGGCGTGGATCTCACGCGCGGCCCGGTGAGGATCGTCGACGACGGCACGCCTCCGCCCGAGCAGCCCGGGATCTCCACGCGCGTCGGCCTGGCCGAGGGGAAAGGCGAGGACCGGCCGTATCGGTTCTTCGTGGCGGGTGATCCGCACCTGAGCCGCGGGCCTACGGGAAACGGGCGCGCATCCAGTCGGCGACGAGCGCCATCGCCGCGGGCCGGTGGCCCTCCAGATAGTGCGGCGCACCCGCGATCTCCTCGTACGTGACATCGTCGCTGCCGGCCGCGTCCGCGATCTCGCGCGCCTGCCGCCGCCGGATCTCCGTGTCGGCGGTTGCGTGTACGACCAGCGCAGGCACCGTGACCCCTGGCATCGTGTCGGCGAGCCGCGCCGGCGAACACAGACCCGACCACGTCGACAACCAGCCCCGCGTCGTCATCGTGCGCGCGAGCCCACCCCGCCCGTAGTTCGCGTCGAACGGGTCGGGGAACGCGAACAGCGATCCGAGCGGCCGGTCGTCGGGATCGATCGTCGGGTCGAGGTACGCGGGGTCCGCGAGCGTGCGGTAGATGCTCATGTACTCGAGGTGCACCGCGCGCTTGCGCCAGTGCCGCCACGAGTCGGATCCCGGCTGGCAACCGCGCAGCGCGTCACGCGCACGCGCGCCCGCGTCGAGCTGCTCCTTGGCGTGCGCATCGATGCGGGCGACGCGCGCGACTTGGGCGCCGCGGTACTCGTCGAGCCAGTCGCGGTCGTAGGAGCACGGCGCGGGCCAGGGTCGCCACCCGTTCTCCGGTGCGTACATGTCGAGCTCCGGAACCACGGAGAACGGATCGCGCTCGTCCGCGACCGACGGGTCGATCGCCTGCATCATGAACACGCCTTCGCCCGGATGCGCGGCCACACCGACCCAGCCGTCCCCGCAACCGTGCTCGACCTGTGCGAGCGCGCTCAACGATCCACCACCGCTGTTGCCGAACAGCACCACTGCCTCCGCACCGCGTGCCCGCGCCCACGCCGCGGCCGCCGCGACATCGCGGGCGGCGAGGTCGTGAAGGCAGTCCGTGTCGTTGTTCAGGTACCGAGTCGAGAAGCCGAGCACCGCAAAACCCGCCGCCGCGAGCAGCGGGCACGCGTAGTGCACCGAGAAGTCGCCGCGCGGATGCGTGAGGATCACCGCGGTGCGCCACGCCCGCCCTGCCGGCGGCGTCCACCACAGTCCGCGCACGAGCGCGGCGTCCTCGGTGACGATCCGGACGGGCTCGCGTTGGACCGCGAGACCGGGGTCGTCCTCGGCGAGTGGCCAGAAGCCCAGGCCGAACGGTCGTTGTGCACCCAGAAAGATGTCGATCACGGGCGCTAGCTTGCCGCGCGCGAGACGACAGCGGAGCGGCGTTCGCACCGCCTGAGGGGAAACGGGAGAGCGGAGCGTGGAGTCGACCCGTCGAAGTGCGGAGCTGAGCCGGAGCGTGGCAGACAAGGTCGTGTTGGTGACCGGAGCCGCGAGCGGCATGGGCCGGGCCATCGCCGAACTGTTCGACGCCGAAGGCGCGCGCGTCGCAGCCACCGACCGGACCGGCGAGAACCTGCCCGGTGACGCGAACTGGCCGCTCGACGTCACCGACGTCGACGCGATCGCAACCGTCGTGCACGAGGTCGTCGACACGCTCGGGCCGGTCGACATCCTCGTCAACTGCGCGGGGGTGAGTCTGCCCGCGCCCATCGGCGGTGAGAGCTACGACGACGCGTGGGATCTCACGCTCGCCGTGAACCTTGTCGGCTACGTGCGCATGATCCAGGCGTGCCTGCCGCACCTGACGCGCAACGAGGACGGACGAATCGTCAACATCGCCTCGACCGAAGGCCTCGGCGCGACGGCGTACCTGAGTCCCTACACGGTGTCGAAGCACGGCGTGGTCGGCCTGACGCGTTCGCTCGCGTGCGAGCTCGGACCTCAAGGCGTGACCGTCAACTGCATCTGCCCGGGCCCGATCCGCACCGGCATGACCGCGCTGATCCCCGACGACGCCAAGGAGAAGTTCGCCCGCCGCCGCGTCCCGTTGCGCCGCTATGGCATTCCGGAAGAGGTTGCGCACGTCGTGCTGTCGGTCGCGCTGCCCGCATCGTCGTTCCTCAACGGCGCGATCATTCCCGTCGACGGCGGCCTCACTGCGATGAACGGCTGATCGGTCGGTTCGAATCGTCCGAAGGCGGCGTCGGGCCCGGTGTTACCGTCGCTCGCCGTGGGAGTGGATGTTGATCGCCAGATGGAGCTGTTGACCGCGGGTGCCGTCGACGTCATCGCGGAGAAAGAGCTGCGGGCCAAGCTCGAGACGGGCCGGCCGCTGCGGGTGAAGCTGGGGATCGACCCGACCGCCTCCGACATCCATCTGGGGTTCGCGGTGGTGTTGCGACGTCTGCGGATGTTCCAAGACCTCGGCCACGTCGCGGTGTTGATCCTCGGCGACTTCACCGCTCAGGTCGGCGATCCGTCGGG
>CAVUFH010000002.1:765000-1207957 GCA_963740835.1 uncultured Actinomycetes bacterium
ACACCTCGAGATGCGATGCCGAGCCGCACTAGGCGAAGTGAGTGATCCCACGCTGCCGAGAAAAACCTCTAGCGAGTTGACATGGTGCCCGTACCCCAAACCGACGCAGGTGGGCAAGTAGAGAATACTAAGGCGATCGGGAGAACTCTGGTTAAGGAACTCGGCAAATTGCCCCCGTAACTTCGGAAGAAGGGGGGCCTCGGTAGGGTGAAGGACCTCGCGTCCGGAGCTCGAAGAGGCCGCAGAGACCAGGGCCAAGCGACTGTTTACTAAAAACACAGGTGCGTGCAAAGCCGCAAGGCGACGTATACGCACTGACGCCTGCCCGGTGCCGGAAGGTTACGGGGATGGGTTAGCCCTCGGGCGAAGCTCTGAACCTAAGCCCCGGTAAACGGCGGCCGTAACTATAACGGTCCTAAGGTAGACTGCCCTGCGTGCAGCAGGGCCCTGCCCCTCAACACGGTGACGTGTTGAGTGCAGTTGGCTATTTGCTGGAAACACCGTGTATCCGGCGGTACTCGTTCACGTCTCACCCGGTTCGTAGGGTGGTGACGTGCGCAGTGAAAATCCGTCCGGTGCGGTCAATCAGCAGGAAAGGCCAGGCGTCGAGCAGTGGGTCGTCGGCTTTGTCGACGGCGAAGGTTGCTTCTCGATATCGGTCGTCCGCAATGCAGGGTGCCGACTCGGCTGGCAGGTCCAGCACGAGTTCTCGGTGACCCAGGCAGCGGGCTCGCGGCCGGCGCTCGAACTCCTCGTCGAGGTGTTCGGGTGCGGCACGATCATCGAGAAACACTCGCCACGACGATCACCGGGAACAGCTCATGCGCTTCTCCGTGAAGCGCCGAGCCGATCTCGTCGATGTCGTGGTGCCGTTCTTCGAAGAACGCCCACTGAGAACCGCCAAGCAGTCCGACTTCCAACGGTTCGCTCAGGTCCTGCAGATGATGCAGGAACGAGCGCACCTCGGGGAGGAAGGACTCCGGAAGATCGCTGCGATCACGCAGTTGATGAACCGGAAGCAGCGGTCTCGATTCTTGGAATCCTCAGAGGCCATACGCCAACCATCTCGGTCCGACACCGAGATGAAGATATGGTCCGAGCCTCATGGCGACATGGGGAGTACTCGAGCGAAATTCCTTGTCGGGTAAGTTCCGACCTGCACGAATGGCGTAACGACTTGGCTACTGTCTCAACCAGAGACCCGGCGAAATTGCATGACGAGTAAAGATGCTCGTTTCCCGCGGAAGGACGGAAAGACCCCGTGGACCTTTACTGCAGCTTGGTATTGGGTCTCGATATTCGTTGTGTAGGATAGGTGGGAGTCTGGGAAGCTGGGGCGTCAGCCTCGGTGGAGACAACGTTGAAATACCACCCTGCGGATATTGGGGCTCTAACCCAGGACCGTGATCCGGTTCGGGGACAGTGACAGGTGGGCAGTTTGACTGGGGCGGTCGCCTCCTAAAATGTAACGGAGGCGCCCAAAGGTTCCCTCAGCCTGGTTGGCCATCAGGCGTCGAGTGCAAAGGCACAAGGGAGCTTGACTGCGAGACCTACAAGTCGAGCAGGTGCGAAAGCAGGGCTTAGTGACCCGGCCATGGCATGTGGAAGCGTGGTCGATCAACGGATAAAAGGTACCCCGGGGATAACAGGCTTATCTTGCCCAAGAGTCCACATCGACGGCAAGGTTTGGCACCTCGATGTCGGCTCGTCGCATCCTGGGGGGGCAGCACCTCCCAAGGGTTGGGCTGTTCGCCCATTAAAGCGGCACGCGAGCTGGGTTTAGAACGTCGCGAGACAGTTCGGTCCCTATCCTCCGTGGGCGTAGGAGATTTGAGGAGAGCTGTCCCTAGTACGAGAGGACCGGGACGGACGCAGCTCTCGTGTGCCAGTTGTTCCGCCAGGAGCACTGCTGGTTAGCGACCTGCGGAAGAGATAAGCGCTGAAAGCATCTAAGCGCGAAACTCGCTCCGAGATGAGATCTCCCACCGGGTTAACCGGGTAAGGCCCCTGGTAGACCACCAGGTTGATAGGCCGGAGGTGTACGCACGGCAACGTGTTCAGCCGACCGGTACTAATCGGCCGAGGGCTTGATCGCACCCTATTTCAAACGCGATACACCGTTCGAACGAGATCGTCTCGTGCTCACTATGGAGTTCTCGGGTCGCACCGAGGCTGACAGATTTCCGGTGGCCATGGCGGCGGGGACACACCCGTTCCCATTCCGAACACGGCAGTTAAGCCCGCCCGCGCCGATGGTACTTGGAGGTCATTCTCCTGGGAGAGTAGGTCGCCGCCGGATTCATTCGCAGACAGTGCCCGCCTTCACCGGCGGGCATTGTCGCGTCCGTGGCCGGGCGCGAAGCACTAACCTGCGTCGCCCCCCCAAGACTGGATCCGCCGTGGCCGAGCGCCCGCGCCGCCGGCGCGACGACAACGAAGACGACGACCGTCGCCGCAAGCCCGGATCCGGCTCGGGGCGACCGCCGGCGCGCCGGTCGGACCCATCCTCGGCTCGGGGCGCGGAGAGGTCGCGCAGTCGGGCACCACAGGGGCGTGACGGGCGGCCCCGCCGAGACAAGGACGACGGCAAGCCGCGGAAGGGCCGTCCGCCGCAGGCGCGTGACGGGCGCGCCGGTCGCACCCAGGACCGACGCCCGGCCCAACCGGCCAAGAAGCGGTCCGCGCGCGTCAACCGCGACGACGAGAGCCCGACCCGCAGTGGCATTCAGTACCCGCCCCGGCGCACCGCCCGCCGCGACGCGGAACCGCGGCCCGATCCGGCGTTGAAGCGTCCGGTGCTGCGCAAGGTGAAGGGCGCCGGGGGCTCGCCGGCCAAGGAGAAGCGCAAGCGCGCGCCCGCGAAGACCGCGAAGCCCGGCAAGACGTCCACCCGGGCGGTCCCGCGCCGGCGCCGCCGGTCAACCGAAGCCGCCGACGAGCTCGCGCGCGTCGCCGGCCGCAACGCCAGGAGCGCCCAAGACCAGCTCGCGCGGGCGGCCGAGGCGTACGCAGCGGGCCGGGAACGCGACGCGGCCCGCCTCCTGCGCCCACTCCGCGATGCCTACCCCGACGTCGCCGCGGTGCGGGAGCTGCTCGGCCTCGTGCAGTACCGCCTCGGCAACTACCCGGCCGCCACCAAGGAGCTCATCGCGTTCGCGGACCTCTCGCGCTCGGTCGAGCAGCATCCGGTGCTGATGGACTGCTGGCGAGCGCAACGGCGCTTCGACAAGGTCGAGGAGCTCTGGACGGAGCTCGCGCAGTCGTCGCCTTCGGGTGCGCTCGTCACCGAGGGCCGCATCGTGCTCGCCGGCGCGTACGCGGACGCGGGCCGGCTCCAGCTCGCGATCGAGACGCTGGCCCGGCGCGGCGACGACGTGAAGCGCGTCGAAGAGTTCCACCTGCGGCTCTGGTACGCGCTCGGCGGACCTGTACGAGCGGGCGGGCGAGATACCGAGAGCGCGCGAGTACTTCGGCCGGGTGAGCGCGCGCGACTCGTCGTTCGCGGACGTTGCGGAACGGTTGGCCGCGCTCGGTTGAGCGTTGTTGTCACACCCGCCTCGTACGCTGCGCTCAATTCCCCGAGCTGTCGCTTCCCCGATGGCGTGAGCCGTTCCGGTTCCGTCGTGTCCTTCGACCTGCCGCGCCGGGCGCGCGGGTCCGACATCGGGAGGAAGCATGTCCGTCAATCTGGCCGTCGTCCGCGGCATCTGTTCGAGCCCGGCCGAGGTCCGTGAGCTGCCGTCGGGGTCCACGATCGTGCTGTTGCAGGTCACGACCCGTCACGGCGAAGACGCCGCGATCTCGGTGCCCGTCGTCGCCTGGGATCCACCGGCCTCGGTATCGGAGTTCGATGTCGGTGACGAGATCGTCGCGGTCGGCCGGGTGCGGCGCCGTTTCTTCCGCGCGGGTGCGGGGACCGGCTCACGCGTCGAGATCGAAGCCGAGGCGGTGGTCCCGGCGCGCGACCGTCGCCGGGTGCAGGCCGCGGTGCGCCGCGCGACCGCGTCGCTCGAAGCGGTGCTGGAGTGACGCGACGGCGCCCCGCTCCATTCGCCGGCGCGACTGCCGATAAGGCTCGTACGGGCCTCTTCGCCGCGCCTCGTGGCCACGACGCGTGAGGGCGCGACGGTAAGGTGCAAGGGCACAGCCGCACATACAGACCAGCCTGAGCAGTCAGAAAGCCGAGGTCAACGGTGACCGATGTGGCGAACCCGACTCGCGGAGCGTCGACGCTCGGCGGAGTCGTGATCCGGTTCGCAGGGGATTCGGGCGACGGCATGCAGCTCGTGGGGGATCGATTCACCGAGCTCAGCGCCGCGTTCGGAAACGACCTGGCGACCCTTCCCAATTTCCCGGCCGAGATCCGCGCGCCCGCCGGCACGATCGCCGGCGTCTCGTCGTTCCAGGTGCACATCAGCGATCACGACATCGTGACGCCGGGTGACACGCCGAACGTGCTCGTCGCGATGAACCCGGCCGCGCTGAAGGCGAACCTGCGCGACATGGCGCCGGGTTCGACCCTGCTCGTGAATGTCGACACGTTCGACGAGCGCAACCTCGACAAGGCCGGCTACGCGCAGAGCCCACTCAACGACGGGTCGCTCGCGAACTACCGCGTCTACGAGGTGCCCATGACCTCGATCACCGTCGAGGCCACGAAGCCGCTCGGCGTGAAGCCGCGTGACGCGGAACGTTCGAAGAACTTCTTCGCGCTCGGCCTCATCTGCTGGATGTACACCCGGCCCACCGAGCCGCTCTACGACTGGATCAAGGGTCGCTTCGGGAACCGCCCGCAGGTGCTCGAAGCGAACCTGGCCGCGTTCCGCGCCGGCGTGAACTTCGGCGAGACCGCCGAGCTGTTCGACCACGCGTACGAAGTGAAGCCCGCGCAGCTCCCGGCCGGCACCTACCGCAACATCACCGGCAACGTCGCGCTGTCGTACGGGCTCGTCGCGGCCGCGCAGCAGGCGAAGCTGCCGCTGTTCTACGCGTCGTACCCGATCACGCCCGCCTCCGACATCCTGCACGAGCTCTCGAAGCTCAAGAAGTTCGGCGTGAAGACGCTCCAGGCCGAAGACGAGATCGCCGCGGCGGGCGCGGCGGTCGGCGCCGCGTTCGCGGGCAGCCTCGGCGTCACCGGCACGAGCGGCCCCGGCGTCGACCTCAAGTCCGAAGCCGTGGGGCTCGCGCTGAGCCTCGAGCTGCCGCTCGTCCTCGTCGACGTGCAACGCGGCGGCCCGTCGACCGGCCTGCCCACCAAGACCGAACAGGCCGACCTCCTCGCCGCGATGTACGGCCGGCACGGCGAGGCGCCGCTGCCGATCGTGGCGGCGAAGTCGCCGGCCGACTGCTTCGACGCCGCGTTCGAAGCGGTCCGCATCGCGGTGAAGTACATGACGCCGGTGATCCTGCTCACCGACGGCTACCTCGCGAACGGCGCCGAGCCGTGGAACCTGCCCGACATCGACGCGCTCCCCGACATCTCGGTGCCGTTCGCCGGCGAGCCCAACCAGGGCGAGCTCTTCTGGCCGTACCTCCGCGATCCCGAGACGCTGTCGCGGCCGTGGGCGGTGCCCGGTACCCCCGGGCTCATGCACCGCATCGGCGGGCTCGAAAAGGAAGACGGATCCGGCAACGTCAGCTACGAGCCGGAGAACCACGAGAAGATGGTGCGGCTGCGGGCGGCCAAGATCGCGGGCATCGCGACCGACATCCCGCCGGTCGACCTCGACGCCGACGACGGCGCGGAACTGCTGCTCGTGTCGTGGGGCGGCACGTGGGGCGCGGCGACCGCCGCGGCCCGGCGCATCCGGGCCCGCGGCCTGCCGATCGCGCACGCGCACCTCACCCACCTCAGTCCGTTCCCGGCCGATCTCGGCGACGTCGTGCGGCGCTACCGCATCGTCCTCGTTCCCGAACTGAACCTCGGGCAGCTGTCGCGGCTGCTGCGGGCCGAGTACCTGGTCGACGCGCAGAGCTTCACCCGGGTGCAGGGCAGCCCGTTCAAGGCCGCCGAAGTCGAAGCGAAGATCCTGGAGTTGATGAACCAGTGAGCGGCGAAGGCAACGGCAACGGTGACGGCGGCGCGGTGAAGCTCGCGCGCAAAGACTTCCAGTCGGACCAGGAGGTCCGCTGGTGTCCGGGCTGCGGCGACTACGGCATCCTCGCCGCGATCCAGTTCATGCTGCCCGACACCGGGATCAAGCCCGAGGACCTGGTGTTCGTCTCCGGCATCGGGTGCGCGGCCCGCTTGCCGTACTACATGAACACGTACGGGCTGCACGGCATCCACGGCCGCGCGCCCGCGATCGCGACCGGCGTCGCGCTCGCCCGTCCCGACCTGCACGTGTGGGTCATCGGCGGCGACGGCGACATGCTGTCGATCGGCGGCAACCACCTCATCCACGCGCTGCGCCGCAACGTCAACATCAAGATCCTGATGTTGAACAACCAGATCTACGGCCTCACGAAGGGCCAGTACTCGCCGACCAGCGAGCTCGGCAAGGTCACGAAGAGCACGCCGTTCGGCTCGCTCGACCAGCCGTTCAACCCGATCTCGGTCGCGCTCGGCGCGGAGGCGTCGTTCGTCGCCCGCACCCACGACATGGACCGCAAGCACATGATCGAGATGTTCCAGCGGGCCAACGAGCACCGCGGCGCGTCGTTCATCGAGATCTACCAGAACTGCAACGTCTTCAACGACGGCGCGTTCGACACGATCCTCAACAAGGACGCCCGCCCGAACATGCTGATCGAGCTGAAGCACGGTGAGCCGGTTCGCTTCGGTACCGACCGCGAGCTGGGCGTCACCATGAACGAGTTCGGCGAAGCGGTGATCGTGCGGGTCGACGAGGTCGGCGAAGAGCGCATCGTCGTCCACGACGAACGTCGCCCCGACCCGACGCTCGCCTTCGCGCTGTCACGGCTGGCCGACCAACCGACCACCCCGACCCCGGTCGGCGTGTTCCGCGCGGTCGACCGCCCGAGCTACGAGGGCGAGATGCAGCGCCAGCTCGTGGATGCATCGGCCAAGGGCGGCGTGGCCGACCTCGACGGTCTGCTCCGTTCCGCGCCGACCTGGTCGGTCTCCTAACCGAACGTCGGGTGGGGCGCGCTCAGTCGAGCGTGCGGAACACCATGCCGGTGCGCGGCTTCGGGCTGAAGAACGTCGTCTTCTGCGGCATGCGGGCGCGGTCGACCGCGGCCGCCCGGGTCTGGGCGACGGTCACCGGCGAGCAGAGGATCGCGGCGCTCGCGCTGCCCTTCTCGACCGCGGCGGCGGTGGCGCCCGCGTCGTGCCGGTACTGCCACGACGCGCCCGGGAGCCGCGGGACCACGAGCGCCTCGACCAGCGCGGCGTCGGTGGCGGCCACGGCCGGATGCTCGCCTTCGAGCGCTGTCGAGCGGACTTCCGGGCGAGGGACAGCGAGCGCGAGGCCCCGTGCGTCGGCCAGGCCGAGCCCGCCCTCCGCGCGCATGCGGTCGGTGAGCGCATCGATGTTCTCCGGCGTGATCGGTCCCGCGTCGGAGATCGTGAACGCGTCGGCGAGCGGAGCCCGCAGGTCCACGCCCGCGGGCAGGTCGACCAGGCGGTGGATCGGCTCGATCCACAGTTCGTCGTCGACGAGCTCCACGACGAAGCACATGATCGCCGCCGCCCCGGGATCGTCGATGCCCTGCGCGCGGCGCTCGGCGCGGTAGTTCAGCGCGGTCTCGAAGCGGTGGTGGCCGTCGGCCAGCACGAGCGGCGCCCCGCCGACGATGCGGGTCACGGCGGCGATGGTCTCGGCATCGTCGATCGCGCCCAGGACGTGTCGCACCTCGTTCTCGTCGATGCACGACGCGAGCGGGTCGCGCGGTCGAGCAACGCGGTCAGGCCCGCGCCCAGCGTCAGGCCCCAGATCGGATCGACGTTCACCCTCATCGCTTGCAGGAGTGAGAGCCGGTCCGACTTCGCCTTCGGCAGCGTGCGTTCGTGCGGGAGGATGTCGTCGGCGCCGGCCTCGGGCAGGCCGAGCGCGCCGATGACACCGCGAGTGTGGCGAGCTCGCCCGTGTTCGTCGCGGTACTCCATCCGGTACGCGTAGAAGCGGGGCGTCGCGTCGGCCACCAGCACGCCGTCCGCCCGCCAGTTCGCGAACAACGCGGCGGCGCGGGCATACCGGTCGCCCACGGCTCGTTCGTCACGAGGCAGGATCAATCGTACGGAGTTGCGTGGGTGCGCGGCCTCGAGCGCCGCGTGCTCCTCTTCGTCGACGACGTCGTAGGGTGGAGCGGCGAGAATCCCGAGTTCCGCGCCGGTCGCGTCGCAGTCGTAGCGGATGCCGGCAAAGGGAAGGAATTCGGGCAACGGAGCGCTCCGGGCTCGGGAATGTCGTTCGGTTGTACCACAGTGAACGATGCCGACTCGACGCCGCCACGGCTCCGGTCGGGGCGCGAGGGAGGACTCATGTACGAGCAGAACTACGAGGCGCCGGACGCGTACTTCGCGTTCCAGGAGGGCACCCGGCTGCTCGCAGGTGACAACGCGCACGCGGCGGTCATCGCACTCGAGCGGGCGCGCGCGCTCGAGCCCGCGCAGGGCTCGGTGCGGGAGGCGCTCGCGCGCGCGTACTTCCGCACCGGTCGCTTCACCGCGGCCGAAGCGGAGTTCCAGGCCGCAGTCGACATCGACCCGGTGAACGACTACGCCCACTACGGGATCGGTGTGTGCCGGCTCCGTCAAGGCGACTTCACGCGCGCTCGCGGGCATCTGCGCATCGCGACGGTGATGCGACCTGACAATGCCGACTACCGGCGCGCGCTCGACGAGGTGGCGGCCCGCGAGCCATCGGATGGCGAGCCGGGATCGGGCGCGTCCGACGCGCCCGCCGCATCGTGATCGTCTGCTGCGATCTCGACGGAGTGATCTGGCGGGGCGACGACGCCATCCCGGGGTCGGCCGCGGGTGTCGCCCGGTTGCAGGGCTCCGGGTTGCGGGTCGCGTTCCTCACCAACAATTCGAGCGGGACAGTCGAGGACTACGTGGCGAAGCTGCGCACCGTCGGCGTCGACGCGGATCCGGCCGACGTCGGGAGCAGCGCGCAGGCGGCCGCGGTGCTCCTCGGCGAGTCGCTCGCACCGGGCGCGCGGGTCCTGGCGTGTGCCGGCGCAGGTGTGGTCCAGGCGTTGACCGCGGCCGGTTTCGAGATGGTCGATCGCGCGCCGGCCGAGGCAGTTGTGGTCGGGTGGCATCGCGAGTTCGACTTCGGACGGCTGACGCGCGCGTCCGACGCGGTCCGCGCCGGCGCCCGCTTCGTCGCGACGAACATCGACCCGACCTACCCGATCGCGGGTGGCGTGGTGCCCGGCGCGGGCGCACTGGTCGCGGCCGTCGCGACCGCGGCGGGGCGGCAACCCGAGGTGGCAGGGAAGCCCGAGCCGGCGACGGTCGCGCTCGTCCGGCAGCGCTTCGGCAACGCGGGTGTCGTGGTCGGCGATCGCCCGTCGACCGACGGCGCGCTCGCCGCGGCGCTGGACTGGCCCTTCGCCTTGGTGCTCTCGGGCGTCGCCGGCAGCCATGGCGAGGAACCGGTTCCGGACCCGCCGCCTCCGTTCGTCGCACCCGACCTCGGCACGCTCGCACCGACGCTCATCGCCGCGTACGCGCACGCCTGACCGGCATCCGCCGGTTCAGAGCCGGCCCGGGTAGCCGCCGCCGAATCCCGTGTCCCGATCTTCGTCGGTTCGGCCGGGGCCGAGCGGTGACGGTGGCAGCGCGTTGCGCAACGCGAGCGCGAGCAGCGCGCCCGCGGCGAACCCGCCGACGTGCGCGAGCCACGCGACGCCTTCGTTCGGGTTCGTGAAGAACTGCGTCACGAACCAGATGCCGAGCACAACCGCGGCGGGGAGCTCGAACAGGCCGAGGAAGAACACGATCGGCACGAAGCTGAGCACGCGCGCGTGCGGCCACCAGACGATGTACGCGCCCATGACGCCGGCGATGGCACCGGACGCACCGATCGTCGGAACCGTCGAGCTCGCGTTGAAGGCGACGTGGGTTGCGGTCGCGACGACACCCATCGCCAGGTAGAAGAAGAGGTACCAGATCGACCCGAAGCGATCTTCGACGTTGTTACCGAAGATCCACAGAAACAGCATGTTGCCCAGCACGTGCAGGATCGAGCCGTGCATGAACATCGCGAAGAGCACCGCGAGCCAGATGTTCTTGTTCGGGAACACCTCCTGTTGCGCGGCCGGGTCCGTCGCAGGCACGTTCGGCGCGCACTGTTGCGTGACGAACTGGGCGACGGTCAGCGGGTGGTCGTGCGTGAGCTCGCAAGGGATCGCGGCATACCGGTAGGTGAACTCGTCGGCCGCGCTCAGTCCTCGGATGATCGGACTCGGCGCCGACTCCTTCGGGAGCTGTATCGCGAAGAAGACGAAGAGGTTGACCGCGATGAGCACGAGCGTCATCACGGGCGCTCGCCGCGTCGGGTTCTCGTCACGGATCGGGATGACCATGGATGCCTCGGCGGTGGGTGCCGGACCGCAAGTTGGGAGGGTAGGTGCCCTAGGCTCAGGCGCCGACGGAAAGGGCGAGACGATGCCGCAATCTCCCGACTGGAAGCGCTACCTCGAAGCGGGGATGCAGTTCACCGAGCTGCGGCGCTCGCAGGCGCGTGCGGTCGCGGGCGACCTGGTCAACCACGGCCAACTGGCCCGGGACCAGGTCTCGGGCGCGGTCGACGAGATCATCGCGATGAGCCGGCGACGCAGTGAAGCGCTCACAGGCATCGTGCGCGCCGAGGTCGCCCGGCAACTGTCGTCGCTGGGCCTCGCGACGCAGGCCGATCTCCAACGCCTCGAACACAAGTTGAACTCGACGGTGAAGAAGACCGCCGATCGGGCCGCGAAGAAAGCGACGAAGACCACCGCCGCCAAGAAGGCCGCGGCGAAGAAGGCGGGCTGACCGCGGCCGTGCGCCGGAGGCTCGACGCCGAGCTGGTCCGGCGCGGACTCGCGACGAGCCGGGCCGGTGCGGTCGAGGCCGTGACGCAAGGTCGCGTGCTCGTGGCCGGCGCGCCCGCGACGAGTCCGGCGCGCCAGGTCGCCGCCGACGAACCGATCGCGCTGTCCGCACCCGACGCACCGTTCGTTTCGCGCGGCGGTCGCAAGCTCGAGGCCGCGCTCGCCGCGTTCGCGGTCGACCCGAAGGGTCGTTGGTGCGTCGACGTCGGCGCGTCCACGGGCGGCTTCACCGACTGCCTGCTGCAGCACGGTGCCCGCCACGTGTTCGCGATCGACGTCGGGCGCGGACAACTCGCCTGGACGTTGCGAAACGACGCGCGCGTCACCGTCATGGAACGGACGAACGTGCGCATGCTCGCGGCTGGCGCGCTCGTCCCGTTCCCGGACCTGTGTGTCGTCGACGTCTCGTTCATCTCGCTGCGCACGGTCGCGCCGCACCTGCTCGAACTCACGGCGCCGGACTCCGACTACTTGTTGCTCGTGAAGCCGCAGTTCGAGGCGGGCCGGGCGCGCGTCGGCAAGGGCGGGATCGTCCGCGATCTCGATGTGCGCGTCGAGGTCGTCGGCGAAGTCCTCGCCGGCCTCACCGAGCGCGGCCTCGGCGTGCGGGGATTGATCGGCTCGCCGATCACTGGCGCCAACGGCAACGTCGAGTTCCTCGTGCACGCGCGTCGCAATGGACCCGTCGGCGACCCGGCACTGCTCGATGCCGGCGAGATCGCGGCGGTTGTCCGCGGTGCCGCGTGAGTGCGCTCCGGCGGGTCGGCCTCGTGCCGCACCGCGACCGTCCACTCGCCCACACGCTCGCGCTCGCCGCGGCCGAATGGTTCCGCGACCGTGACGTCGAGGTCCGGTTACCGAAGGCCGAAGCGGAAGCCGCGTCGCTCGCGCACCTCGGTGTCGACCCGGACGCGTTCATCGCCGATCTCGACCTCGTGATCTCGATCGGCGGCGACGGCACCATGTTGCACACGGTGCAGCTCGTCTACCCCGCGTCGGTCCCGGTGCTCGGCGTAAACGCGGGCCAGCTCGGATACCTCACCGCGCTCGAGCCAGAGGAGCTCGAGCCCGCGCTGCCACGTTTGCTCGCGGGCGATTTCACCGTCTCCGAACGCATGATGCTCGAGGTCGTGTTCACCACCAACGCCGCGGTGCGCAGCGAGTTCGCACTGAACGAGGCGGTCCTCGAGCGCCAGATGTCCGGCCACCTCGTGCGTTTCGACCTCGCGATCAACGGGTCCGCGTTCACCACCTACGCAGCCGACGGCATCATCGTCGCGACGCCGACCGGTTCGACCGCGTACTCGTTCTCGGTGCGGGGCCCGATCGCGTCGCCCGCGCTGCGTTGCCTGTTGCTCACACCGATCTCGCCGCACATGTTGTTCGACCGGACGCTGGTGCTCGCCGAGCACGAGGAGCTCGATTTCGTCGTCGCAGGCGGCCGCGAGGCCGTGTGCACCATGGACGGCCGGCACGTCACCGTGCTCGAACCGGGCGACCGCGTGACTTGCCGGGCCGCGGCCGAACCCTTGCGCCTCGTGCAACTGCGGTCGCGCGATTTCCACCAGATCCTCAAGGCGAAGTTCGCGCTCCCGGACCGCTGATGCTGCACGAACTGCGCGTCGAGAACCTGGGCATCATCGAGGAGATCCTGGTGCCGCTCGGGGCGGGCATGACCGTGATCACCGGCGAGACCGGCGCGGGCAAGACGCTGCTGGTGGACGCGCTCGAGCTGTTGTGCGGAGGGCGGGCCGATCCGAGCGCGGTGCGGGAGGGCGCCGACGAGGCGCGCGTCGAGGGCCGGTTCACGCTCGCCGACTCCGATGATCCGGACGAAGTCGTCCTCGCCCGCGTGATCCCCGTCGTGGGCCGCAGCCGCGGGTACGTCAACGGCCGGCTCGCGACTGCAAGCGAGCTCGCGGACTTGGGTCGCCGGCTCGTCGACCTGCACGGTCAGCACGCGCATCAGTCGCTGCTCGCGCCGGTCGAACAACGCGCGCTCCTCGACCGCGCGGGTGGGGAGCGTGCGGCGGGCGCGCGCGGGCGCGTGCGCGACGCGCGTCACGAAGTGCGCCGCATCGATGAGGAACTTGCGGGTCTGGGCGGCGACGAACGCGCGCGTGCGCGCGAGATCGACCTGTTGCGCTACCAGCTCGCCGAGATCGACGCGGCCGAGATCACCGGTGCGCGTGAAGCCGAGACGCTCACCGCGGAAGCCGACGTCCTGGCCGATGCCGAAGCCCATCGTGACGCGCTCGCGGCGGCGTACGAGACGCTCGAAGGTGCCGCCGAGGACGCCGTGGGCCGGGCCGCAGGCGAGCTCGCGGGCCGCGCGCCCTTCTCCGTCATTGCGGATCGGCTGCACACCTTGCAGGCGGAGATCGCGGAGACCGCGCGCGAGGTCCGCATGACGCTCGAATCGGTCGTCATCGATCCGGAGCGGCTCGCCAGTGTGCAGGCCCGCCGGGCACACCTGCAGGAGCTGACCCGGAAGTACGGCCCCGGGCTCGCCGAGGTGCTCGAGTACCGGACCGAGATCGCGGACGCGCCTCGACGAGCTCGAGAGCCACGACGCCCGGGCGGCCGCCCTCGACGAGGGGCGCACGGCCGCGGTCACCGGGGCCCGGCGCGCCGCCGCGGAACTGACGGCACTGCGCAAGCAGGCGGCCGGGCCGCTCGCGGTGGCCGTCACCGACCAGCTCCGGGACCTCGCCATGCCCCGCGCAACGTTCGTGGTCGAGCTCAGCGCGGCCGAGCTCTCGGACGACGGCGCCGACGACGTGGCGTTCGTGCTGGCGCCGAATCCGGGCGAACCGCCCCGCCCGCTGGCCCGGGCCGCGTCCGGCGGCGAGCTCTCCCGCGCGATGCTGGCGCTCCGAGTCGTGTTGTCGGAGGCGCCGCCGACGCTCGTGTTCGACGAGGTCGACGCGGGGATCGGTGGGGAAGCGGGGTCCGCGGTCGGGCGGGCGTTGGCCGGGCTGGGAGGTCACCATCAAGTGCTGTGCGTGACGCACCTGCCGCAGGTCGCCGCGTTCGCGGACGCGCACGTCGCGGTCTCGAAGTCCGAGCAGCGCGGCCGGACCCGCGCCTCCGCCGCACTGTTGCTCGACGACGCGCGGGTCGCGGAGCTCGCGCGGATGCTCGCGGGCGAGCTCGACTCGGACCACGCCCGGGAGCACGCGCGCGAGTTGGTGGCGCGCGCCGCCACCGTGCGGGCCAAGGCGCGCGCCCGGTGAAGCTGCGCCGGCGCGTCGGCGCCGAGCCACAGGTCGTGCAAGGGATCGCCCGCGTCGACCGCCGCACGAAGGACCTCGCCAAACGCATCGGGAAGGGCGAGATCGCCGTGATCGATCATCGTGACATCGACCGCATCGCGGGCGAGTCGCTCGTCGCCGCGGGCGTCGGTGCGGTGGTGAACGCGAACATGTCGATCTCCGGCCGCTACCCGAACGGTGGCCCCATCCGGATCGTGAGGGGCGGCATCCCGCTGTTCGACGACGTCGGCCACGACGTGATGGATCGGATCCGCGACGGCGACCTCATCGAGCTGCGCGACGGCGCGGTGTGGCGCGACGGCGAGAAGCTCGCGAGCGGCGAGCAGTTGGAGGTCGACGACATCGAAGCGCGCATGGACGATGCGCGGCAGATGATCGGTGTCGAACTGCGGCACTTCGCCGAGAACACGCTCGAGTACATGCAGCGGGAAGCCGAGCTCACGTTCGAACCGCTCGTGCTCCCGCCGCTCGGCGTCGAGATCCGCGGTCGGCACGCGGTCGTCGTCGTGCGCGGGCACGACTACCGGCACGACCTGCGAACTTTGCGGCCCTACATCAAGGAGTATCAACCGGTGCTCATCGCGGTCGACGGTGGTGCCGATGCGCTGCTCGAAGTCGGGCTGAAGCCCGACATCATCATCGGCGACTTCGACTCGCTCTCCGACCGCGCGTGGGACTGCGGCGCGCAACTCGTGCACCACGTCCACCCGGACGGGCGCGGGCCGGGCCGCGAGGAGCTCCTTGCAAAGGGTGCGCAGTACGACGAGTTCGTGGCCGAGGGTATGAGCGAAGACGTCGCGATGCTGCTCGCGTACGAAGCGGGCGCGACGCTGATCGTCGCAGTCGGGACGCATGCGACGATGGTCGAGTTCCTCGACAAGGGCCGGCCGGGCATGGCCTCTACATTTCTCACCCGTCTGCGCCTCGGCCCGGTGCTCGTCGACGCCAAGGGCGTGAGCCGGCTGTACGAAGGCCGGATCCGCCGTCGAGACATGTTGTTGCTGGTCGCGTCGGCACTGGCGGCGATGGTCGTGATGGCGATCGCTTCGGAGTCACTGCGCACCTTCCTCGACGGCTTCCGCTTGTGGTTCGAGGATCTGTGGCACTCGGTCACGGGCTGATCGCAGTCCGACTTCTAGGCTCATCCGCACCACCATGGTCAATTTCCGGTTCCACCTCGTCTCGCTGATCGCCGTCTTCCTCGCCCTCGGGCTCGGCATCCTCACTGGCTCCGCGGTCGTGAACCAGGCCACCGTGCAGACGATCCGGCGCGAGATCAGAGACGTGCGCGCCGAGGTCAACAACCTGCGCAGCGCGAACGGTCAGTTGAAGGACAACCTGAACCGTTCGAACGCGTTCCTCGCCGACTCCGCCGCCTATGCGGTGGACGGCCGGCTCATCGACGTGCCGGTCGCGGTGCTCGCCGAGCGGGGCGTCAGCGGCGACGACGTGAACGACACGATCACGCTGGTGCGCGCGGCCGGGGCGGTCGCGCCTGCGATCGTGTGGCTCGAGAGCAAGTGGAAGCTCGGCGACGACAGCGACGTCCAAGCGCTGCGCGATGCCACCGACCTCTCCGGTGGCGCAAACTCCGTGCGCCAGCGCGCGCTCGACGAGCTCGCGTTGCGGCTCACGTCACCGCCGATCGCACCGGTTCCCGGCGAAGCGCCCGCCCCGGACCTCCTGAGGCGGCTCTCGGACGCGGGCTTCATCTCGATCGATCCCGGCAACGCCGACCTGGCGACGTTCCCGCCGACACCGGCCCGGGCGCTGCTGATCACGGGGACGCAGAGCAACTTCGCGGGCACCGACATAACGGCCGACACCGCGCAGGCGCTGGTGAACGCGACCGCCCCAACCGTCGCGGGCGAGGTCTACGTCCAGCAGGACGGGAGCGACGCGCCGCAGCGCGGCGACGCGGTGGCGAAGGTTCGGGCCAAGGACACGCTCGGCTCGGTGGTGTCGACCGTCGACGATCTCGAGCTGGTCCAGGGTCAGGTTGCGGCGGTGCTGGCGCTGCAGGAGCTCGGCGCGGGCACGGTCGGCCACTATGGCTACGGCGACGGCGCGTCCTCGAGCCTGCCCCGGGCCCAGAAGAGTTCGTGAAGGTGCGCGTGAGGGTGAAGCGGCGGGGTGCCGCGCCCGGACCGTCGTGGACCGGCGCGGCGACGCGTATGGGCGCGGTCACGGCGGTGTCGCGCGCGTTCGGATTCGTCCGGGTCCTCGTTGTCGCGGCCGTGCTGGGCACGACGTTCCTCGGCAACGCGTTCCAGGCCGCGAACTCCGTGTCGAACGTGCTGTTCGAGCTGGTGGCGGCGGGCGCGTTGTCGGCGGTGCTCGTTCCGACGTTCGTGACGCTGCTCGAGCGGGGAGACGACGAAGAAGCGGACCGGCTCGCGAGCGGGCTGCTGGGCCTCGCGCTCCTGGGGCTCGGCCTGCTCACGCTGATCGGCGTGATCTTCGCGCCGCTGATCGCCCGCGTCCTCACGGTCGGTGTCGCCAATGACGCGGTCGCCGCGCAGCAACGAGCGCTCGAGACGTACCTGCTCCGCTGGTTCCTCCCGCAGATCGTGCTCTACGCGTGGGGCGCGATCGCGACCGCGCTCCTGTACGCGCGGCGCCGGTTCTCGATCACCGCCGCGGCCCCGATCGGCAACACCATGGTGATGGTCGTCGCGTTGATCGTCTTCCGGATCGTGGCCGGTCCCGATCCGACGTTGCGGCTCACCGATACAGAGCGGTTGTTGCTCGCGGTCGCCGGGACCGGCGGTGTCATCGCCTTCGTCGGGATCCTTTGCTTCGCGGCGCGGCAGAGCGGCTTCTCATTGCGGCCGCGTTGGCTCGGCCGCCACGCCGGTCTCGGGCGGCTGCTGCGGCTCTCGGGTTGGGGTGCGCTGCTGAACGCGAACACCGGATTGCTCCTCGGCGCCGCGATCATCGTCGGCGGTTCCGTGGCAGGCGGCGTCGTGGCGTACCAGGTGGCGTTCGTGTTCTTCCTCGCGCCGTACGCCATCCTCGCCCAGCCGATCCTGACCGCGATCCTGCCGGAACTCGCACTCGAGGTGGCCGGCGGCGACATGCGCGCGTTCACCGCGTCGGTGCGCGCCGCGCTCGACCGGATGGGCGTCCTCGTGGTGCCGGTCTCCGCCGCGCTCGTCGCGCTCGCGCTCCCGACGATGCGCGTCGTCGTGTTCGGACGCGCCGCGGGAACCGGGGTCGAGCTGCTCGCCGCGAGCCTTGCGTCGCTCGCGCTCGGCCTCTACCCCTACGGCGTGTTCTTGTTGCTGGCGCGGGCTTACTACGCGCTCGACGACAGTCGCACGCCTGCGTTTGCCGCGATCGCTTCCGCGTGCGTCGGTGTCGCAACGATGGTGGGGCTGGCCGCGGTGACGCACGGCGCGGCCCGCGTCGCCGCGCTCGGCATCGGCCACACTGTCGCATACACCGTGGGCGCGGGCATCCTCGGGTTCGGTCTCGTGCACCGCGCCGGTGGGGGCCTCACGCCGCGCCACCTCGGGTTGGTCATCGCGTATTCGAGCGTGCTTGCCGCGCTGGCGTGGCTCGCGATGCGCGCCCTGGACCCGCACACGCGCGCGGCGACGTTCGTCGCACTGGCGGTCGTGGGAAGCGCCGGTCTCATCGCCTATGGGGTCGTCGCTCGGCGTTGGCTGCACCCGGTCGATCCGATCGGCGCGGCCGCGTGATGCGCCGAGTGCTCGCACTGGCGTGCGCGCTCGTTGCCGCGGCCGGCGTGGTGCTGGCCGGCGCGCCCCCGCGCATGCGGCGACAACCACCGAGACCAAGGAACCAGTGCGGCGAGTGCTCGTCTTGTCGATACCGGGCGTCTCGTATCGCGATCTCGACCTGAGCCGGCTGCCCAACCTGCGCGGGCTCCTCGAGAGCAGCGGCCTCGCCGACCTCTCCGCGCGCGGTGTGCACCGCCGCCCGACGCTCGGCGACGGCTACATCACCGATCGGCGCAGGCACCCGCGCGCTCGGCCGGCCACTCGACGACGGCCATTGCCTCGGCGAGCGACGAGCCGTTCGAGGACGGGTCACGCGCGTGAGGCGATGGCGCGGCGCGTCGGGCGTACCGGTCGACGTCGATCGCGCCGCGGCAGCGTCGTGTGTCTCGCCCAGCCGGCGATCACGGTGCGGAACTCCTCGTTGCATGTACGACGCGCGAGATCGGCGCGCTGGCCAAGTCGCTCGCCGGCGCCGGCGTGCACCGGGCGGTGATCGGGAACGCGGATCGGGCGCCGGTGCGCAGACGTGTCGGGCTACATCCGACCGGTCGGGCTCGCGCTCGCCGATCGCGAACGGCGTCGATCCCCGGCGGGACAGGTCGACGTCGCAATTGCTGACCCGCGATCCCGGCGCGCCGTTCGGCATCGAGGCCGACAACGACGCGTACTTCGAAGCGTTCACGCGCGAGTGGAAGGACCGCAGCGTCGTCGTCGTCGAGGCCAGCGACCTGGTCCGGTACGACGCCTACCGGTCTTCGGTTGCCGCGCGAGCGCGCGGCTCGAGCTCCAGCGGCGCCTGCTCGAGCACTTCGACGACCTCGTCGGTCGGCTCCTCGAACGCGTTGATCGAACACGCGATGCGGTCATGATCGTCGGGCCGACGCCGTTGGGCGGGACGGCCCGGCTGACGATGGCCACGCTGCGGGCACCCGGATTCCGACCCGGCCTGATGGTGTCGGCGTACACGCGCCACGTCGGGACTGGTCTCGATCGTCGACGTCGGGCCGACGGTGCTCGACATGCATGGGCATCGACCGGCCCAGCGACATGGAAGGGCGGCCGTTCGAGTACGGCCGCCGCGGCGGCGACTTCGACCAGCGCCTCGGCTGGTTGATCACGATCGACGAGGCCGCGCGGTTCCGTGACCGGGAGATCGCGCCCGTCACGACGTTCTTCGGAGTCGCGATCATCGTGCTCACCGTGTTCGCCGTCGGCACGCTCGCGTTCGGCGCGGCTCCGCATTCCGCTCCGGCGCCCGATCGAAGTGGTCGCGCTGATGCTGCTGGGCTTCCTACCCGCCGCCTACCTCGCCCGGCTGTTCCCGTTCCAGGACTGGGGATGGCTCGCGTACTGGGTGTTCCTGTTCGGCGTCGCGATCGTCCTCGGGCTCGGTCGTGTGGCTGGTGACGAACCGCAACGGCATCACGACGCTCATCGCGATGCTCGCGATCGTCACCGGTGTGATCGCAGTGGACGTGTTGACGGGCGCGCACCTGCAGTTCAACTCGACCCTCGGCTACTCGCCCACGGTCGCGGGTCGCTATGCAGGCATCGGCAACCTGGCGTACGCGCAGCTCTCGGCGGGCACGTTGCTCCTCGCCGGTCTCGTCGCGGCGCGTGTCGGTGGCCGCCGAGGCGCGTGGATCGCGATCGCGGTCCTGATGCTCGCCGCGTTCGTCATCGACGGCGCACCGATCTTCGGCGCCGACGTCGGCGGCGTGTTGTCGATGGTTCCCGCGTACGCACTCACCGCAACGATGCTGCTGGGCTGGCGCTTCCGCTGGCGGCTCGTCGCGCTCTACGGCGGCGCAACGCTGGTGTTGATCGGGCTGTTCGCCGCGTTCGACGCGAGCCGGCCGGAAGACGCAACAGACCCACCTCGGGCGGCTCGTCCACACCACGACCGACGGCGGATGGGGCGCGTTCACCACCGTCATCCACCGCAAGATCGATGCGAACTTCGCCGTGACGTTCCACTCAACGTGGACAGTCGTGCTCCCGGTCGCGTTGCTTGGCGCCGGGTACCTCCTCTACGCCGCACCGGGCGGCTTGCGCGCGCTCGCGCAACAGCGTGCCGCCGATCCGTGCCGCGTTCGCGGGCCTGGCCGTGCTCGCGGTGTTGGGATTCGCGCTCAACGACTCCGGCATCGCGGTGCCGGGGATGATGCTCGGCGTCGTCGTGCCCGCCCTCGTGGTGCTCGCTGTGCGCAGCGAACGCGTGCTCGCCGAACCCGAACACCCGGAGATCGACGACGAGCACCTGCGCGAGCTCGTCGAGACGTGAGCAGGCCGTGAGCGCCCGATGAGCATCCTGCTGGCGTTCGCGTGCGGCGTACTCGCGGTGCGCTTCTTGCTGCTCGCGGGACGCGACATCCTCGCGTCCCCGGTGTTGCAGCGCACGAACTATCGGGATCGACCGCTGCCGACCGCGGCCGGCCTCTTCGCGGTGCTCGCGGTGCTCACGGTGGAGGCGGGCCGGTCGACCCTCGGCGCGTTCGGGATCGGCGACGAGCCCGGTGGCAACCCCGCCCGCGCGCTCGTGCTGTTCGCGTGCCTCGGGTTCGGGTTGCTCGGTTTCGTCGACGACGTTCTCGGGACCGGCGACGACCGCGGCTTCAAAGGCCATCTGCGCGCGCTGGCAACGGGCCGGGTCACGACCGGTCTGTGCAAGATCATCGGCGGTGTGGCCGTCGCGTTCGTGCTGGCGTCGCAAGACGACTTCATCACCGGGAAGCGCCTCCTGTCTGACGCGGTGCTGATCGCGCTCGCTGCCAACCTCGGCAACCTGCTCGACCGCGCGCCGGGCCGGGTCATCAAGGTCGGGCTGGTCGCGTGGGTTCCGATTGCGATCCTCGCGGGCACGGGCGCGGTCGGTGTCGCGGTCGCGCCGGCGATGGGCGCGTTCGCGGGTCTCCTCGGCGACGACCTCCGGGAGCGGCTCATGATCGGCGACACCGGCGCGAACGTCATCGGCGCGGTGCTCGGCCTCGCCTGTGTGCTCGAGGTCGGTCGCGGCGCACGCAACGTCATTCTCGTCGTGCTCGTGGTCCTGAACGTCGCCGCCGAGTTCGTCTCGTTCAGCCGCGTCATCGAACGCGTCCCCGTGCTCCGCGCGCTCGACCACGCGGGCCGCCGCGACGAATAGTCCGCGCGCTGCGACGCCATCCCGAACGTCGTGGCGCTCATGGCCCGAGCGCGGCGCGCAGCTGACGGATCCAGTCGATCGCCATGACGCGGCCGTTCGGGAGATCGTCACCAGGTTCGCAGCGCCACGCGGTGACCATCGCCAGCATGAGGATCCAGCACTCGCGGACCAGCGATTGATCGGCGCCGGCATAGAGCGCGCCGACCTCGATCGGCGGCCCGTTCGCGTTGATGGTCGCATGGGCGATGTCGAACTCGACGGGCCCGCGACAGCACGTCTCGAGGTCGACGAACCGCAGCCCGCTCCGCGTCCTGAGCACATTGCCCGGGTGCGGCTCGCCGTGCAGCAGCTGCTCGGTCGCACCTCGGTCGATGATCGCCCGCCTCATCGTTCTCAACGTTGTGCCGAGCAGCTCGCGGTCGGCGCCGGCGATCTCCGAGTTGTTGGTGGGGTCATCGACGAGGCGCTGCGCCTCGTCGACTCGATCCATGAAGTGCGGCAGCCAGTCGCCGGAGAGATCCGCCTGCTGCATGCCGGCGTGCAACCGCTCCAGCGCGCTCGCGTACTCGACCGGCGCGATGTCTTGCGGCGGCACGGGTTCGTAGTAGGTCCACAGTGTGACCGCGAGGTCGTCCTGCTCGTAGACGCGCGGCTCGACCCGAGGATCGAGCGTCGCCAGCGGGGCGCCGGTCTCGGCGAGTCGCCGAGCGACCTCGATCTCGAACTTGGCGCCGTTCTGCCGGGCGCGAGGCGCGACGCGGGCGAGTACGTCACACGGCCGAAGGTGCACCGCGAGCCGGTTCGAATTGTTCAGCACCATCGCGTCATCGACGCGCAGACCGCATGCGGCGGCCACCGCGCTGCACGCGGCCACCGCTCGAGGAAGCTCCGATGCATCCACGGCCGGCACTCTAGGGAGCCATCCAATCGCGAACCCGAGCAGATTGCCCGATCCCGACGTTCGGTGCAGGGCTGCGGTCGGTATCCGGTTGTATTCCTTCAAAGAACCGACCCGTCAGAACGGTTACGGGTTGCAGTCGGGCTTGAGCCAGAGGCTGCGGACACCGCCGAACGTCTCGGCTTCTTCGTAGCCGATGTCGCGGAGCGCGGCCTGCAAGCCGGGCAGGTCCTTGCCGTAGCGACTCGACCAGATGGCCACCGCGCACACGTCGGGTTGGCGCGCGGCGCCCACGATGGTGTCGGTGGTGATCATCCCCTCGTCGATCCGTTGCACCGACGCGTCGTTCAGGTTGTCGGGGAGCAAGCGGCCGGCGCGGTACGCGAAACCGGGTTCGTCGGTGATGAGCTTGGCGCCCGGTGGGAGCGCGCGGATCTGTTCCATGAGCGCCGCTTCGGAGCCGCGGTAGTCGCGGGCCCAGAGCACCGTCGTGAGGTGTGCGGCCCACCACGGGATCACCAAGATGGCGGCGACGGCGGCCCAGCGCGGCGGGGGCGGACGCATCGCGACGAGGAGCGCAAGCGGCGGGATGATCGACGCGATGTGATTGCGGAACATCGCCGGTTCGAACACGAGCACCAGCGCGCCGGCGATGAGCCAGGCGAGCACCGCGACGGTGTCGGTGTCGATTTGCCGCTTGTGCGCGACGACCGCGGCCACAACGCCGAGCCCGACGGCCGCGAGCAGCGGGAGGTCACGACTGATCAGCGTGGTGACGAGCTTGTGCAGTTGTTCCGCCGGGCCGTAGAGCGACGACTGCTGGTGATACTTCACCGACTGGTCGTAGACCGGGCCGAAGCCCCACGGCAGAGTGACGGCGAGCCCGAGGACGACCGAGGCGCCGACCGCCACCAGGAGGTCCCGGACGCGTCGCGCGCTCCACAGCCACCACGCGACCGGCAGCGCGACCGGGAGGACGAGCACTTTGACCGTGAGCGCGGCGCCCATCGCGAACCCGGTCGCGATCGCCCGCGCGATCGTCGGGCGATCGCGATACGTGAGCGCGAGCCACGCGGCGATGGCCGCGAACGCGACCGCGATGCCGTCGCCGGTGATCGGGCCCGTGGTCCACAACATGGTGCCGGTGGTCGCGGCCAAGCCGGCGGCGAGGCCGGCGCCCCAGCGCGACGCGCCGAGGCGACGGCCCGCGGCCCACACCGCCAGCGTCACCGCGATGCCGGCGAGCACGGGCGCGACGCGCGGGGCGTTCAGCGTGCGAAACCCGAGCAGGTCCCCGGCGTACAGGATCGGCAGGTGCAGCGGTCCTTGTGGCGAGAAGACCTCGTGGAACGGCCGCGCGCCGTGGCGCATCGCGAGAACGGTGACGCCGTACACGCCGTCGTCGAACAGCACGTGGCGCGGCGAGAAGAACATCGGCAGCCGGACCACCAGGGCCAAGAGCGCGAGCCCGGCGAGCACGAACCACGTGCGGCTCCCGGCGCGTGCGCGCGTCGGGGGAGCGGTCACGGCCATCGCAAGAAGGTAGGCGGTGGGTTCACGAATCCCGGCGCACCCCGTGGTAGGTTCGTCCGTGCCCCTGATGCAGTCCGCCGTGGTGCATGACGCCCGCGTACTTGCCCGCCCGACTCCGGGTATCAGTCTTGGCACGATCCCAACGGCCGTTTGCTCAAGAACTGTTCGTCCAAGCACTGTTTGGAGGTCGGCCAGGTGGCCAAGCACGTCTTCGTGACCGGTGGTGTTGCATCCAGTCTCGGCAAGGGGCTCACGGCCTCGTCGCTCGGGCGCCTGCTCAAGAGTCGTGGGCTGCGCGTGACGATGCAGAAGCTCGACCCGTACATCAACGTCGACCCGGGCACCATGAACCCGTTCCAGCACGGGGAAGTGTTCGTCACCGACGACAAGGGCGAGACCGACCTCGACCTCGGCCACTATGAGCGCTTCGTCGACGTCGCGCTCACGCGCCGGTCGAACGCCACCACCGGCTCGATCTACCAGTCGGTGCTCGCGAAGGAACGTCGCGGCGAGTACCTGGGTGAGACGGTGCAGGTCATCCCGCACATCACCAACGAGATCAAGGCTCGCATCAACGCGCTCGCCACCGACGACGTCGACGTCGTGATCACCGAGATCGGCGGCACCGTCGGGGACATCGAGATCCTGCCGTTCCTCGAAGCGATCCGGCAGTTCCGCAACGAGGTCGGGCGCGAGAACGTCTTCTACGTGCACGTCACGCTCGTGCCGTACATCGGTCCGTCGGGGGAACAGAAGACGAAGCCGACCCAGCACTCCGTCACCGAGTTGCGCAGCCGGGGCATCCAGCCCGACGCGATCGTGTGCCGCAGCGACCGGCCGATCCCCACCCGGCTCAAGGAGAAGATCTCGCAGCTCTGCGATGTCCCGTCCGAGGGCATCGTCTCCGCGATCGACGCGGAGATCCTCTACGAGATCCCGCTCGTCCTGCATGACGAAGGCCTCGACTCGTACCTGTGCCGGGTGTTGCACCTCGACGAACACGAACCCGACCTCACCGAGTGGCGCGCGCTCGTGGAACGCGTGCGGTCCGCGGACCAGGAAGTGCACATCGGGCTCGTCGGCAAGTACATCAACCTGCCGGACGCGTACCTCTCGGTGGTCGAGGCGCTCAAGCACGGTGGCTACGCATCCGGCGCCAAGGTCGTGGTCGAGTGGATCGCAGCCGACGACGCCGAGGGCCTCCTCGCCGAAGGCACGCTGGCCGGGCTCGACGGCATCGTCGTCCCCGGCGGCTTCGGTGTGCGTGGCATCGAAGGCAAGATCGCGGCCGCGGCGTTCGCGCGCGAGCACGGCATCCCGTATCTCGGCCTGTGCCTCGGGTTGCAGTGCGCGGTCATCGCGTTCGCGCGGGATGTCTGCGGTCTCGTCGGTGCGAACTCGGCCGAGTTCGACACGCAGACGCCGCACCCGGTGATCGACCTGATGGACGAGCAGAAGTCCGTGGTCGACATGGGCGGCACGATGCGACTCGGTGCGTACCCCGCGCGCCTGGAAGCGGGCACGCAGATCCGCGACATCTACGGCGAAGAGGTCGTGTACGAACGGCACCGTCACCGCTACGAGCTCAACAACCGCTACCGCCAAGCGTTCGAGGAGCGCGGCCTCCGGTGTTCGGGGACGTCACCCGACGGCCTGCTCGTCGAGTACGTCGAGCTCACCGACCACCCGTTCTATGTCGCGACGCAGGCGCACCCGGAGTTCAAGAGCCGCCCGAACCGTCCGCATCCGTTGTTCGCGGCGTTCGTCGAAGCCGCGCGCCAGCGGGCCGAGGGCCGGTCGCCGCGCCTGCCGATCGACACGGTGAGCGCGCTCCATCTCGCATAGCCAGTCGAGGGTTCCCGTGCGGACGCAGCGGAGTCTCGGGGTGCCGTAGGCCGCGCAGACGGGAGCGAGGGAGCCATGGTGATGCAGAAGTTCGACGACCTGCTCACGGAGTATCACGAGTGGCTTGCGGTGGAGCGCGGGCTCGCGGCGAACTCGTTGCAGGCGTATCGCCGGGACCTCCGCCGCTACGCGGGGTACCTCGCCGCGCAGGGCATCAGCGATCCGGCCACGATCGGCGAGCACACGGTGTACGGGTACGTCGCGCATCTCGAGGCGTTGCGGGACGACGACGGCCGTTCACAGTTCGCGCCGGCGTCGATCGCCCGGTCGTTGGTGGCGGTGCGCTCGTTCCACCGGTTCTGCGCAAGGGAGGGATACCTGCCAACCGATCCGAGCGAAGAGGTCGGCGCGCCGCGCGTGCCGCAGGGGATTCCCAAGGCGCTCGACGAGGAACAGGTCACGCGGTTGCTGGGTGCCGTCGAAGGTGACACGCCGCGCGCGCAACGCGATCGGGCGCTGCTCGAGCTGCTCTACGCGACCGGCATCCGAATCAGCGAGGCCGTAGGGCTCGACCTCGAGGACCTCGACCTCGAAGACGGACTCCTGCGCGTGCTCGGCAAGGGGGACAAGGAACGGGTCGTGCCGGTCGGCCGTACTGCGAGCGCGGTGATGGTCGCGTACTTGCGCGAGGGCCGCCTCGCACTCCGCAACGCGCGGTCGCGCGGGGTCGCCGACACCGATGCGGTGTTCCTCAACGCGCGCGGGACGCGCCTCTCACGGCAAGCGTGCTGGACGATCGTGCGCGGCGCGGGCGCGCGTGTCGGCTTGCGGGACCAGTTGTCGCCGCACGTCCTGCGTCACTCGTGCGCGACCCACATGCTCGATCACGGTGCCGATCTCCGCATCGTGCAGGAATTGCTCGGACACGCCACGATCTCGACCACCCAGGTGTATACGAAGGTCTCGCCGGAACGGCTCCGTGCCGTGTACGAGTCCGCTCACCCTCGAGCGAGGATCCCTGCGGTCACTTCGCGGACGCGCTGATGAACCGGTCGGAGACGAGGAGCGCCTGCATCCTCGGCGCGAGTGCCGTCGCGAACTCCCGCGTGAGATGTGCCGACGCGTCGCGCCGGACGAGCAACCCGCCGACGACGGGATCACAGATGGGCAGGTAAGGGCAGACCCACTTGTCCATATCCAGGGTCCGGACCGTGGTCCCGTTGTCCAGGTCACGGAGCCCGAGCTCGAACGGAGTGGCGTGGTCGAACGAGACGAAGCGGCACTCGTCGAGATACTTCGCGGCCGCGATGCACGCGAGCGGGTCGAAGTCGACCGGGAGCGGCATGGGCTCGACGATCAGCGTCTTGGCGCCGATGGCGTGCAGTCGGTCGAGGGTCTGCCGGGCACCGTCGAGCACGACCTTGTTGTAACCAGGCGTGTCCGGCTTGATGAGGGCGCCGTTCGCGGCGAGCACGAACCCGTGCTCGGTCGGGTCGTCGACCGCCCGCTCGACGAGCACGACGAGGTCCGGCTTCAACGTAGGGATCACTCGCTCCAACCAGTCGGCGTGATGGGCCCGGCAGGCAGCTAAGCCGAGGATGGGTTCGACGATGCCCAGCCAAGGACATCGCGGGAAGGCGGCCACGGACAAGGTGAGCGAGTCGCGTGCGGCGAGCGCGCGGAACGTCGGGATGAGCATGAGCGCATGGCTGTCGCCCATGAGGAGCACATGAGGACCGCTTCCGTGCACAAGCGTGCAGCTCGAGACGCTCTTCCGATAGCAGTCGGGCCGCTCGCCGGTGTCCTTCCGCGCCGCTTGCCAGTCGAGGCCGGCCGGGACCGGCGCGGCGCCGGTCGGTGCGGCCGCGGCGGCCGTCGTCGAGTCCGTGCGTCGCGTGGTGTCGGGGTCGAGGACGCGCGGCACCACGATCACCGCCGTGATCACGCTCAGGGCGAGACCGGTCACGATCACGGGGCTGCGGAAGCGGTCGAGGTACAGCGATGCGCGGATCGGTTGTTCGAGGATCTGGTAGCTCACTGATGCGAGCCCGCTCGCAATCAGCGTCGCGATCGCGAAGAGGGGCAGTGGTGCAAGCGAGAACTCACGTGTCGCGACGATGATGATGGGCCAGTGCCAGAGGTAGATGCCGTAGGAGATCCGCCCGAGGTACACGATTGGCGGGATGGAGAGGCACCGGCGAACCGCGCCGCGTTCGCCCGACTCGATCGCGAGAAGCAGCGCGCAGGCCGCGATCACGACCAGCGCGCCCCGCGTGATCGGCCCAACGTCGACGAGCGATGTCCCGAGGACCACGACCGCGGCGATCGCGCAGAGCGCGAGGAGGGGCATCCATCGCGCCACCGGCGCGCGCTGGCTGACCCGGCGGACGATGCCCGGTGACAGGGCGAGCAACGCACCGAAGAAAAGCTGGTAGGCGCGCGTGAAGGTCCCGAAATACGCCAGGTTCGGTTGCGAGCTCGCGAGGCGCAGTGCGGCGACGAGCGAAGCGAGTCCGAGCCCGGCGACGGTGACCTGGACGACCGTCCACGAGTGCCGGCTCCGGCGCGAGAGCGAGAAAAGGCCCCAGAGCAGCAGCGGCCAGACGAAGTAGAACTGCTCTTCGATCGAGAGCGACCAGAACTGGAGGACGGGGCTCGCATTGATGTCGGCGGCGAAGTAGTCGGTCGACTGGTGAATGAAGTACCAGTTCGACACGTACAGCAGGGCGGACTGGAACGCGTGGCGCGCGTCGAACAACTCCACAGGTGAAGCGATCGCCGCGTACGCGATCGCAGTGATGACGAGCGTCACGAGGGCCGCGGGAAGGAGCCGCCGGATCCGGCGGGCGTAGAACCGCCGGACGCGTACCGAGCCGTGCGACCGGATGTCCCGGAGCAGCAGCTCAGTCACCAGGTATCCGGAGAGGACGAAGAAGACGTCGACGCCGATGAAACCGCCCTGGAAGCGCCGGAGCCCGGCGTGGAAAGCCACGACAAGGAAGACGGCGACCGCACGGAGCCCGTCGAGGTGGGGTCGGTACCGAGGCGTGACCGGCGGCGCCGCGGTCAGACCCGCGACCACGAGTTCGGGGGTCTCGACCACGGTCTTCGTCATGGCCCGCATGAAGCTAGCCGCTCGCGAACCGCCGCCGTCGGCCCCCGAAGCAGCCCCGTCCCCCGGGCCGGAAGCCCGAAAACCAGGGGTACAATCGCTGCCATGTCCGGCACGACGCACGCCTCGTTGCGCGCCCACCTCGTGACCGAGCGCGATCGCGTCTACGACCAGCTCGTCGAGCTCGGAATCGACCGCGACTCGTTCGACGAGGGTTTCGCGGACTCCGGTCAGGTGACCGCCGAGCGGGGTGAGGTCGAAGCACTCGTCGGCACGCTCCAGGAGACCCTAACGGACATCGATGCCGCCCTCGCCAAGTTCGACGGCGGCAACTACGGCGTGTGCGAGTCCTGTGGGGGACCCATCAGCGAGGCCCGGCTCGAAGCGATGCCGGCCGCGCGACTCTGCATCACGTGCGCGTCCAAGCGCCGCTGAGTCCTGCGTGATCAAGATCGATCACGTCACGGTCCTGTGGTTCGTCGCGCTCGTCGTCGCGGTGATCCTGCACGAGATCAGCCACGGCGTCGTCGCGCTCTGGTTCGGCGACGACACCGCCCGCAAGGCCGGGCGGCTCACGCTGAACCCGATCCCGCACATCGACCCGTTCGGCTCGATCATCCTCCCCGCGCTCGGCGCGCTGACCGGCTTCCCGGTCCTCGCGTGGGCCAAGCCGGTCCCGGTCAACCCGGCGAAGCTGCGGAAGGGACGGCACCACATGCTGTTCGTATCGCTCGCGGGCCCGGCGACGAACTTCACGCTCATGCTCATCGCGGCGATCGCGACCCGGGCGATCATCGCGAACGGCACGTACTTCGGTCAGATCACCATCGACCAGCTGCCGCTCTACGGGCAGTTTCTGTTCCTGTTCGCGGTCGTGAACCTCTTCCTCGGCCTGTTCAACCTCTTGCCGATCCCGCCGCTCGACGGCTCCGCGATCCTCGAGCGCGCGCTGCCGGCCAAGTACCTGGAGACGTGGTACAAGATCCGGCCGTACGGGATCCTGGTGCTGTTCCTGCTCGTGTTCTCGACCGATCTGGTGAGCCGGTTGTTCAACCCGTTCCTCGTGCGGTTGCTCGATTTCATCAGCGGCTCGTGAAGCGACGCGCCCGCGCCGGGTTCCATCTCGTCACGCGCTTCTTCACGTCGCTGTTCGCGCGGCCCCCGACCGAGGCGCAGATCGCGCGCGTCGCGCGCATCCTCACGCCGGCCGAGCTCGCGCTCTGGCAGTCGATGTCACGCGCAGATCGCGCCGAGTCGATCGCGACGCTGCATCGACTGCCGAGCGAGACCGCGGCCAACTCCGCATGGGCCGCGGCCGCGCTCCTGCACGATGTGGGCAAGACCCGGAGCGAACTCGGGACGGTCGGGCGCGTGTTCGCCACCGCGCGAGGCATGGTCGGCGACCCGGCCCGGGTCGGCGGTCGGGCGGGCGCCTACCTGCGCCACGCCGAGATCGGAGCCGAGGCGCTGCGGGACGCGGGCGCCCGGGCGGAGGTGGTCGCCTGGGCCCGCACCCACCACGATCCGGGACACTGGCCCACCGGGCTGATCCCGGCCTCGGTCTGCGCCGTCGCTGGCCCGAGCCGACGGCGAGACAGGCGATTTCTGAAGTCCTGAAGCCGACCTGCCGATAGGAACGTCGTGCAGGGTCAGGACGGCAGTGGCTACTTCGTACGGCTCGGACCGGCGACCCAAGAGGCGCCGCCGCGCTACGACGACTACGACGACGAGCCGCCGCGCCCGAAGAAGCGCCGCAGCCGGGTCAACTTCAAGCTCCGTCCACTCACGCTGATCGGCCTGCTCCTCCTCGGCTGGCTCGGCTGGGCCGCCACGACACCCGGCGGTGTGAGCGCACGGGTGCAGGGCATCTCGAACAAGCTGCAGTCACTCGTCGACGACGCGACCACGGACCCGGGCCTCAAACGGGCCGCGAACTACTACAACCAGCGCTACGCCGAGCAGGGTGCGTACCCGCAACTGAGCGAGCAGGACTTGCGGGACGATCCCGACGCGGGCTGGGGCGTCGGCGTCGACACCGAGTGGTGCAACCGGAACGCGATGGTGCTCACCAGTCTCACCGGGAGCGGCACGATCAGCCGGTTGCTCTACGCGCGGCGAGGACCTCGGCGACGTGCACGGCCTCCACCATTGCCCGGCGGATCTCTCGGACCCGCTGCCCTGGAAGCTCAAGAAGTAGCCCGCCGGCCGCGACCCGTCACGCACGCGGGCGCGGGAGCAGCCCGGCCGCCTTCATCGCCCGACCGAGGACCTGCTCGGCCTTGGCCTCCGCGATGTCGGCACCGAGTCCGAGCCGGCGATCGACTTCGGCCGGATCGCCCTCCAGCTCGGCGAACCGCTGCTGCACCGGGCGCAGGAACTCGACGGCTGCGTCGGCGACCGTCGTCTTGAACGTTCCGTACTGCTGGCCCGCGAATTCCTTCTCGATGTCGGCGATGCTCGATCCGGTGACCGCGCCGTAGATCTCGATCAGGTTGCTGATGCCGGGCTTGTGCTCACGGTCGTGGCGGACATCGGTCTCGGAGTCGGTGAGCGCGCTCTTGATCTTCTTTGCGATCGCTTTCGGCTCCTCGCTCAGCACGATCGTGCCCTGCGGCGAGTCCTCCGACTTCGACATCTTCCTCGTCGGCGTCTGGAGGTCCATGATCCGGGCACCGACTTCGGGGAACGTCGCCTTCGGGACCACGAACGTCTTGCCGTAGTGATGGTTGAAGCGGATCGCGATGTCGCGCGCGAGCTCCACGTGTTGGCGTTGGTCGTCGCCGACGGGCACTTCCTCGGTGTCGTAGAGGAGGATGTCGGCGACCATGAGCACCGGATAGTCGAACAGCCCGACGCTCACGAACTCCTGGCCTTCGGACTTCTCCTTGAACTGGGTCATGCGCCGCAGCTCGCCGAACGAGGCCGAGCAGTTGAGCACCCACGTGAGCTCGGAGTGGGCCCGCACGTGGCTCTGGACGAACAGCAGGCTGCGGTCTGGGGTGAGGCCTGCGGCCATCAGCCACATCGCGAGACGTCGGGTCGTCGCGGTGAGCTCCTGCGGCTCGTACGGCATCGTCATCGCGTGCAGGTCGACCACGCAGAAGATCGCGTCGTGGTGCTCCGCAGCGGGCGACCCGGGAAGGGGCTGGTCATCGACCCAGCGGCGGACGGCGCCCAAGTAGTTGCCGAGCTGCATCTCACCGGTGGGTTTGATCCCCGAGAACACCCTGGCCATGCGGGTCAGGCTAGTTGCGGGCGGTCCGGCCCTTCGCCGCAAATCCCCAAGACAACACGCCTGTGATTCGCGCGGGTAGATTGGCCGGGTGCCGTACGAGGTCTCGACGCCGGTCTTCGAAGGGCCGTTCGACCTCCTCCTCCACCTGATCCTCAAGGAAGAGGTCGATCTCTGGGAGATCTCCCTCGCGCGCATCGTCGACGTGTTCTGCGTCGAGGTCGAGGCGATGGAGCGGATCGACCTCGACCGCGCGACGGAGTTCCTGCTGATCGCGGCCACGCTCGTGGAGCTCAAGGCCCGACGGCTGCTCCCGGGCCGCGAGGACGTCGACATCGACGAGGAGCTGCTGCGCTTCGAGGAGCGCGACCTCCTGCTCGCCCGGCTGCTCGAGTGCAAGACCTTCCAGGACGCGGCAAAGGTCCTCCACACGCGCATCGCCGCGGCCGCGAAGAGCGTGGCGCGCACCGCCGGCCCCGAAGAGCCGTTCCGGTCGCTCGCGCCGGATCCGCTCGAACGCATCGCGCTCGACGTCTTCCTCGCCGCGGCCGAGCGCGGCCTCGCGCCCAAGGTCGAGCCCGAAGTGCGCACCGACCACGTCGCGCCGATCCGCGCCAGCGTGCGCGACGCGATCGACACGATCCTGGCGCTGCTGCCGTCCTCCGGGACGATCGCCTTTCGCGACCTCGCGACGGGTGCCGGCGCCAAGCTCGAAGTCATCGTGCGCTTCCTCGCCGTGCTCGAGCTGTTCAAGCAAGGCGCGGTCGACCTCGAGCAGTTCGAGAACTTCGGCGAGCTCCGGGTGCGACCGTTGCAGTCCGGCGAACGGGTCGCGCTCGACCTCACGTCGCTCGAGGAGTGGGGCGACGAACCTGCAGTCGATCTGAACGCCGCCGAACTCGACGACGCCGAGATACAGGAGCAGGTGTGAACGGCCAGGCGCAGACCGGAGGCGCCCCGGCGCCGGAGGCCGTAGCCGCATGATTGTCGGCGAGGGCCGCGAGGCGCGTGCCGCGATCGAGGCGGTGATCATGGCCGCGGTCGAGCCGGTGCCGCCGGAACTGCTCGCACAGCTCGTCGAGCTCCCCACGACGCGCATCGAGGAGATCTGCGAGGGGCTCGTCGCCGAGTACGAGCGCGAAGGGCGGGGCTTCACGCTCGGGCGCATCGCGGGTGGCTACCGCTACCAAACCCACTTCGACGCCTATCCGTACGTCGAACGATTCGTGCTCGAGGGCCAGACCGCGCGGCTCTCGGGTCCGTCGCTCGAAACGCTTGCGATCGTGGCGTACAAACAGCCGATCTCGCGCGCGCAACTCTCGGCGATCCGCGGCGTGAACGTCGACGCGACGTTGAAGACGTTGGTGGCGCGCGGTTACGTCGAAGAGGTCGGCCACGAGCCGACACCGGGGAACCCGGTGCTGTTCGGAACCACCACGATCTTCCTCGAGCGACTCGGGCTCGACTCGCTCGACCAGCTCCCCGCGCTCGGTGACTTCGTGCCCGACGCGTCGGTGGTCGAGGCGTTGGAACACGGCCTGCGGCTGCGCGACGAGATCGTCGCCGATGCCGAAGCAGAGGCGGAAGCGGAAGCGGCGAGTGACGCCGAACCCGAGACGGCAGCCGATCCCGACCCGGTGGACATCGCCGCGGAGCTGCAGTCCGGCCTCGACCCCGAGTGACCGAAGGAACCGGCGAGCGTCTGCAGAAGGTGCTCGCACGCGCGGGCTTCGGGTCGCGCCGGGCGAGCGAGATGCTGATCGCCGAAGGTCGGGTCGAGGTCGACGGTGAAGTCGCGATCCTCGGTGCGCGCGTCGAACCGGCGACCGCGCACGTCACCGTCGACGGCGTCCCCGTCGCCACCGACACCTCGCTCGTTCACTGGTTGCTGAACAAGCCGGTCGACCACGTGACGACCGCATCCGACCCCCAGGGCCGCCGCACCGTGCTCGACCTCGTGCCCGACTTCCCGCGCGTGTTTCCGGTCGGGCGACTCGATCGCGACACCGAAGGCTTGCTGTTGCTCACCAACGACGGTCGTCTGGCGCAGCTGCTCACGCATCCGAGCCACGGCGTCGAGAAGGAGTACCTCGCCGAGGTCGACGGCGTCCCGACCGCGGGTGAGATTCGGCGGCTGCGCGACGGCATCGAGCTCGAGGACGGCCCCACACGTGCCGCGCGCGCGCGAATCGTGCAGGAAGCGAGTGATCACCGGAGCGCGCTGGTCGAGATCGTCGTCGAGGAAGGGCGCAAGCGCATGGTCCGTCGCATGTGCAGCGCGATCGGTCACCCGGTGCAACGGTTGGCGCGCACCCGCATCGGACCACTCACCGACCGAAAGCTCGCGCCGGGGGAGTGGCGACCGCTCACGGTCGCGGAGGTGCGGTCGCTCTACGAAGCCGCGGCCGAGCGGTCGGGGGGGCTCGAACCGGGCCCCGGCTAACCTCGCGGCCCGTGGGAGTCCTGGCGCTGCGCGGCGCGACAACGGTCGACGAGGACACGAAAGCCGAGGTCGAGCTGAAGACCAAGGCCCTCGTGCAGGAGATGCTGGACCGCAACGACATCACTCACGACGACCTGATCAGCATCCTGTTCACCGCGACCGACGACATCACCGCCGAGTTCCCGGCGACGGCGGCGCGCTCGCTCGGCCTCGGTGACATCCCGTTGATCTGCGCCCGCGAACTCGGTATCGCGCAGGGCAAGCCGCTGTGCATCCGCGTGATGATGCATTTCAACGGGGACCAGCCGCGCACGACCCTGCACCACGTGTACCTCGAAGGCGCGCGTTCGCTGCGCGACGACTTGCCGGAGTAGCGGCCGGTGCGCGTCGCAGTGGTCGGCACCGGCCTCATCGGAGGTTCGGTCGGACTCGCGCTGGCCCGGCGCGGCCACGAGATCGCAGGCTTCGACCTCGACGCGGAACGAACCATGCGGGCGAAGGAGCTCGGCGCGGTCACCGAGATCGCGACCCGGCTCGAGGACGCCGTGCACGACGCAGACGTCGCGATCGTCGCGGTGCCGGTCGGGCAGGTGGTCGACGCGGCGGTGCGCGCGCTCGACGCGGGCGCGGCGATCGTCACCGACGTCGGTTCGGTCAAGGGTCCGGTCGTTGCCGCGGTCGAGCGCGCCCGACCCGACCACTCCGCGCGCTTCGTCGGCGGTCACCCCATGGCCGGGTCCGAGCAGGAAGGTGTCGACGGTGCGGACGCCGACCTCTTCGTCGGCGCCACCTGGGTGCTGACGCCGACCGCGACCACCGACGCGACCGCCTACACGAATCTGCGCGGCCTCATCCGCGACCTCGGCGCGGAGGTCGTGACGGTGACGCCCGCGCACCACGACGTACTCGTCGCGCTCGTCAGTCATGTGCCCCAGCTCGCCGCGAGCACCCTGATGGATGTCGCGACGGACCACGAAGAGGAGCACCGGACACTGCTGCGGCTCGCGGCCGGCGGTTTCCGCGACATGACCCGCATCGCCGCCGGGCATCCCGGCATCTGGCCGGACATCCTCGCCGCCAACCGCGACGCGGTGCTCGACGCGCTCGACGCATACCTCGACGCGTTGCAACGCGCGCGTGACCTCGTCGCGGGCGCGGATCGCGACGGCCTCCTCGGCCTGCTGCAGCGGGCGCGCTCGGCGCGCCGCAACCTGCCGATGGGTATCTCGGTCAGCACCGACCTGGTCGAGCTGCGCATCCCTGTGCCCGACCGCCCGGGCGTCATCGCCGAGGTCACGACGCTCGCCGGCGAGCTCGGCGTCAACGTCGCCGACTTCGAGATCGCCCATTCGTTGGAGGGTGGCGCGGGCGTCATCGTGATGGTCGTCGCCGCCGAGAGCGCGGCTGCGTTCGACGACGGTTTGCACTCGCTCGGCTACCACACGAGTCGCACGGTGCTCCCGTGAGCGCATCCGTGCTCCCCGACGAGCTCGCCTTCGGCGGGGTACGCCCGTTGCGGGGCCGCGTGCGCGTGCCCGGCGACAAGTCGATCTCGCACCGCGCGCTGCTGTTCGCCGCGATCGCGAGCGGCCGCAGCACGCTCACGCACCTCGCGACCGGCGAGGACGTCGGCGCGACGCGCGCCGCGCTCACGCAACTCGGCGTCAAGGTCCGTACGGGTGCGAACGGCACGGTCGTATACGGCGGCGGCTTCGGCGGGCTCACCGAACCGGGTGACGTGCTCGACTGCGGCAACTCGGGCACGACGATGCGGATCCTGTCGGGCGTGCTCGCGGGCCGCCCGTTCCTCTCGGTGCTCTCCGGCGACGCGTCGCTGCGCGAGCGACCCATGGCACGCGTGAGTCAACCACTCCGGGCGATGGGCGCGCAGATCGACGGCCGCGACGACGGCGGTCGAGCGCCGCTCGTGATCCGCGGTGGCGAGCTCGAGGGTTGCCGCCACGAACTCGCGGTCGCGTCGGCGCAGGTGAAGTCCGCACTCGTCCTCGCCGGCCTGCAGGCGCGCGGCGTCACCGAGATCGTCTCGCCCGCCACGACGCGCGACCACACGGAGCGCATGCTCGCGGCGCGCGGTGCGCCGATCACGGTCGACGGGCTGACCGTGCGCGTCGAGCCGGGACCCGTCGACCCGTCCGACTTCGACGTCCCTGGCGATTCGTCGTCGGCCGCCTTCTTCGTGGTCGCCGCGACGATCACCCCGGGTTCGGACATCACGGTCGAGGACATCGTGCTCAACCCGACGCGGCTCGGCTTCGTCGACGTGTTGCAGCGCATGGGCGCCGACATCGAAGTCGTCGGGCGGGGCGAGCGCGACGGTGAGCCGGTCGGCGATCTCGTCGTGCGCAGCGCTCCGCTCACCGCGACGACGATCGCGGGTGCCGAGATCCCGAACGTCCAGGACGAAGTGCCCGCGCTCGCGATCGCGGCGGCCTTCGCCGACGGCGTCACCGAGATCCGCGACGCCGCCGAGCTCGCGGTCAAGGAGAGCAACCGCATCGGCACCCTGCACCAGGAGCTCACCCAGCTCGGTCTCGCGGTGGAACCTCGCGCCGACGGGTTGTCGATCCGGGGCGGCGTCCCCCGGGCCGCGTTGCTCAAGAGCCACGGCGATCATCGCATCGCGATGGCGGCCGCGATCGCGGCGAACGCGATCGACGGCGAGTCGACCGTGCGGGGCTGGAAGGCGGTCGGGTCCTCCTATCCCGAGTTCGCCGCCGATCTGGCCGCGCTCACGGGGCCATGAACCGCACCGCGGACGAGTCGGAGGAACGCGCCGCGGTCGGTCGCGTCGTCGCGATCGACGGGGCGTCGGGTACGGGGAAGTCGACGGTGGCGCGCGCGGTCGGCGACGCGCTCGGTTTGCCGGTGCTGGACACCGGCGCGATGTACCGGGCGGTCACGCTCGCGGTGCTCGAGACCGGCGTCGCGCCCGCCCACGAAGCCGCGTGCCTGGGCGTGGCCCAGACGGTTGTCATCGACCTCGAGAACGGCAAGACCCGTCTCGACGGGCGCGACGTCAGCGCGGAGATCCGGGGTCCGGAGGTCACGGCTGCGGTCTCGGCCGTGTCCGCGCACCCGGCCGTTCGGCATCTCCTCGTGGAGCACCAGCGCGAATGGGTGGCGCATCACGGCGGCGGCGTGGTCGAGGGCCGCGACATCGGCACCGTCGTGTTCCCGGACGCGCCGGTCAAGGTGTTCCTGTTCGCCGATGTCGAAGAGCGGGCCCGCCGCCGGCAGCGGGACGAGCACGCAGCCGAGCGGAACGTCACGGTGGACGACGTGCAAGCCGCGCTCGACCGGCGCGACGCCTTCGACAGCAGCCGCGCGGTCTCGCCGCTACGCGCGGCCGACGACGCGCTGGTGATCGACACGACGGCGCGCTCCGTGGCGGACATCACCGCGGAGATCACCGCGGAGATCACTGGGCGCTT
Organism: uncultured Actinomycetes bacterium; assembly: GCA_963740835.1. Lineage (GTDB taxonomy): Bacteria > Actinomycetota > Acidimicrobiia > IMCC26256 > PALSA-610 > CAVUFH01. Next base: position 802,692 of record CAVUFH010000002.1, read on the forward strand.
CCGCGCGGGGAGTAGAACTGCGCCGTGCTCTTCTACCGCATCGTCTGGTGGATCGTCGCCAAGGGTTCGGCTCTCGTGTTCCGCGCGCGGATCCGCGGCGAGGAGCGACTGCCGAAGTCGGGTGGCTACGTGCTCGCCCCCTCGCACCGGTCGATGATGGACATCACGCTCGTCGCGGTCGTCACCGAGCAGCAGGTGCGCTTCATGGGCAAGGCCGAGGTGTTCCGGATCCCGGTGCTGTCGTCGTTCTTCCGTGCGCTCGGTGGGTTCCCGGTCGATCGCGACGGCACCGACCGGAAGGCGCTGCGCGACTCGATCAAGATGCTGCAAGCCGGTGACCGGCTCGTCGTGTTCCCGGAGGGCACGCGCCAGCACGGGACCAAGATCCAGCCGCTCCAGCCCGGGGCCGCGTACCTGGCGCTGCGCGCCGACGTGCCGATCGTGCCGGTCGGCATCGCGGGCACCGAGGAGATCGTGCGGAGCAGTGGCCGGCGTTGGTTCCCGCGGTTCGACCGCGTCGCGATCGTTGTGGGCGAGCCCATCGTGCCGCCGGCGCGGACCAAGAGCACCGTGCCCCGGGCCGAAGTCGACGCGCTGACGGCGCAACTGGCCGACGCGCTGCAGGAGACGTTCGACGACGCGTTGGCGCTGCGCGGCAGAGTGACGCGCTGAGCGGCCGAGGCCGGCGAGCACCGCGGACGCGTCGAGGCCGCGATCGTCGACCAGGGGACCGCCGGCCGTGCGCGCGCGGTTCGGATCGCCGCCGAAGGCGAACGCGACGACCGCGTCGAGCGCGGGGATCAGCTCTCTCAACTCGCGCGGCGGAGGGAAGTACTCGTCCTCGTCGGTGACGCGCACGTGTTCCACACCGTGCACGGGTGCGAGCTTCGCGATCACCGACTCGACGAGATCCTCCGGTGCACTCGCGCCCGCGGTGACACCGACGATCGTCGCGCCCTCGAGGGCGTCGATGTCGAGCTCCTCGGGCCCGTCGACCCGGAGCACGATCGGGCAACCCGCATCCCGCGCCACCTTTGTGAGCGCGATGGTGTTCGACGAGTTCGCGCTGCCGATGACGACCACCGCGTGGGCGGCAGTCGCGATCCGGGTCAGCGCGGTCTGGCGGTTGGTGGTAGCGAAGCAGAGGTCGTTGCGCGACGCAGTCCACAGCTGCGGGAAACGCTCGCGCGTCTGCGCGAGCAGGTCGGTCCACTCGTTGTGGGCGAGCGTCGTCTGCGCCAGCATCGCGACGCGTTCCGGATCGTCGACCTGTTCGAGCAGTTCGTCGAGCTGCTCCTCGCGCTCGAGCAGGTGCATCGACTCGGGTGCGACCGCGAGTGTGCCCACGGCTTCGTCGTGGCCGGTGTGGCCGACGTAGAGGACCGTGTAGCCCTTGCGGGCCCGCACCTTGGCTTCGTGATGGACCTTGGTGACGAGCGGGCACACCGCGTTGACGACGTAACGCCCCTCCGCGCTTGCGGCGGAGACCACTTCGGGCGCCGACCCGTGCGCGGAAAGCATCAGCGGCGCGCCCGGCGGCACATCATCGACGTCGTCGACGAAGATCACGCCTTGCTCGCGGAACCGCTCGACGACGAGGCGGTTGTGGACGATTTCGTGGTAGCAGTACACGGGCGGATCGAACGCGCGCACCATCCACGCCAGCGCCTTGATCGCCATCTCGACGCCGGCACAGAACCCGCGCGGCTCGGCCAGCAGGACCGTGTCCACGTGGGCCGGACGGGCGGGATCGACAGGCATCGAGAACCACCGTACAGGGCGGGGATTCAGGGTTTGGGCCCGTAGACTTGCCTGATGCCCCCCGCACGAGTCGTCGCCGTCGCGCCCGGATCCCCGGCTGCCGACGCAGGTGTCGACGCGGGCGACGAGGTCGTGACGGTCAACGGCGACGACCTCCGCGACGTCATCGTGTACCAGTTGCACGCCGACGGCCCGCGGGTGGAGCTGGAACTGCGACGGGGCGGCCTCGAACGCCTCGTCGTGGTGGACAAGGCCGACGGCGCCCCACTCGGTCTCGAGCTCGCGAGCGCGGTGTTCGATCGCGTGCGTACGTGCGACAACCACTGCCCGTTCTGCTTCATCTACCAACTCCCGAAAGGGATGCGGAAGAGCCTCTCTCTGAAGGACGACGACTACCGCCTGTCGTTCCTCTACGGGAACTTCACAACCCTCACGCGCTTCACCGAGGCCGATCTGGAACGGGTGGTCACCGAACGGCTCGGTCCGTTGTACGTCAGCATCCACGCCACCGACCCCGACATTCGCACCCGCTTACTGCGCAACCGGCGCGGTGCCACGAGTCTCCGCTGGCTCGGGTTGCTGCTCGACGCCGGCATCGAGGTGCACGGGCAGGTCGTCGTGTGCCCGGGGATCAACGACGGCGCGGTCCTCGACGACACTCTGCTCGGGGTGCTCGACCGCTTTCCGACGCTGACGACGCTCGGTGTGGTGCCGCTCGGCGTGAGCGCCCACAACCGGGAGCCGGAGATGCGCCCGCACACCGCGGCCGAGGCCGCAGCCGACATCGCGTCGATCGAGCGTTGGCAGGCGCGTTACCGCGCCGCGCTCGGCCGCCGACTCGTGTACGCCTCCGACGAGTACTACCTCCTCGCGGGGCGGCCGTTTCCTGCGCTCGACGCGTACGACGGCGTCGCCCAGCACGAAAACGGCATCGGCATGGCGCGCACGTTCGAAGCCGAGGTGCGCGCTGCGTTGTCGGGTGAGCACGTGCAGGGCACCGGCGTCCGCAGCGGCTTCTTCGCCTGGGTCGACGGCGCCCCCGCCGACGGCTACCGCGCCCCCCGCGCCGAACCCGAACATCAGATGCGCGGCCGAGACGCGCACAGCGCGCCGAATCCGAACAACATCACCATTCTCACGGGCACCCTGGGCGCACGCGTGCTCGCGCCGCTGGTGCCGGAACTGCCGGGCGACGTCCAGCTGCTCCCTGTCGAGAACCGGTTCTTCGGCGGCAACATCGGCGTCACCGGCTTGCTCACCGGCGCCGACCTCGCGCGCGTCCTCGCCGACGCGCCGGCCGAGCGCCGCTACCTCCTTCCGGATGTCGCGCTGTCGCGCGGTCGCTTCCTCGACGGCACGACCGTCGCCGACCTCCCGCGACCGGTCGAGATCGTGCCCACCGATGGCGCATCGCTCGTCGCCGCGCTCCGGTCCGCACGCGGCATGACCGGCGCGCTCCCCACCGTCGCGATCGTCGGGCGGCCGAACGTCGGCAAGTCGACGCTCGTCAACCGGATCGTCGGCCGGCGCGACGCGATCGTCGAGCAACGGCCCGGTGTCACGCGCGACCGCAAGACCTTCGACGCCGAGTGGCAGGCCCGCCGGTTCGAGGTCGTCGACACCGGCGGCTGGCTGGCCGTGGGTGACGCGGGCCTCACCGGCGAGGAGCCCGCATTGGCCGCGAAGGTGAGCGCGCAAGCCGACGCCGCGATCAACGCCGCTGACGTTGTCGTCCTCGTGGTCGACGTCACCGTGGGCGTCACCGAGGAGGACGCGCGCGTCGCGCAGGTGCTGCAGCGTGCGACGAACCCGGTGATCGTCGCAGTCAACAAGGTCGACGACGAACGCCGGGAGGCCGACATCTGGCAGTTTGCGAGCCTCGGGCTCGGAGATCCTGTACCCGTCTCCGCGTTGCACGGCCGCTTGTCGGGCGAGTTGCTCGACGCGATCGTCAAGGTGCTCCCGCCGGAGCAGGAGCACGAGGCCGACACGCAGACGCGCGAGGACGACGGCATCTTCTCGGTCGCGATCGTCGGCCGGCCAAACGTCGGGAAGTCGACGCTGTTCAACCGGCTGGTGGGGGAGGAGCGCGCGGTCGTGCACGACATGCCCGGCACGACGCGCGACGCGATCGACACGATCGTCGAGACCGCCGACGGACCGCTGCGCTTCGTCGACACCGCCGGGCTCCGGCGCAAGAGCCGCATCGACGAGGCGACGGAGTACTACGGCCTCGTGCGTGCGCTCCAGGCGATCGACCGCGCTGACGCCGCGCTCTTCCTCATCGATGCGACCCAAGGCGTGACGCACCAGGATCAACGGCTCGCCGAACGCGTCGACGCGGCCGGCACCGCGATCGTGCTCATCTTGAACAAGTGGGAGCTGCTCGACACCGAGCAGCGGGCCGAAGTGAAGCGGCAGGCGGCCGACCGGCTCGCGTTCCTCAGCTACGCGCCCGTCCTCCCGATCTCCGCGCTTACCGGCAAGCGCGTGCACCACCTGCTGCCCGCGCTACGCGAAGCCGAGGCGGCGTACCACAAGCGCATTCCGACCGCGCAGCTGAACCGGGTGCTGCGCGACGCGCAACTCGCACACCCGGCCCCAGTGCAGAAGAAGCACCGGCCGCGCGTGCTGTACGCGACGCAGGGCGCGGCCGAACCGCCGACGTTCACGCTGTTCGCGACCCGGACCCTGCCGCCCACGTACCTCCGGTACTTGGAGCGCAAGTTGCGGGAAGCGTTCGACTTCGGTCCGACGCCGATCAAGATCCGCGTCCGGCGCCGAAACGAGTAGCAACGCTCGGTAAATTGTCTGCCATGTGGCCGGAGCGCGTCGAGATCCGAGAGGTCGGACCGCGCGACGGGCTGCAGAACGAGGCGCCGGTGCCGGTCGCCGACCGGGTGCGATTGATCGACGCGCTCTCTCGCACCGGCCTCCGGCGCATCGAGGCCGCGTCGTTCGTGCGGGCCGAAGCGATCCCGCCGATGGCCGGCTCCGACGAGGTCATGGCGCGCATCGACCGTCGTCCCGGCGTCACGTACAGCGCGCTCGTGCCGAACCCGAAAGGTGCCGAACTCGCGTTGGCCGCCAAGGCCGATGAGCTCGAGCTGGTCGTGTCCGCCAGCGAGACGCACAACCAGAAGAACGTGCGCCGGAGCGTCGCGGCGTCGCTGATCGGGGCGCGCGAGCTCGTCGATCTCGCGGACGCGGAGATCGTGCCCGTCGAGGCAATCGTGTCGACCGCGTTCGGATGTCCATACGAAGGTGATGTCGCGCCCGAGCGCGTCGCCCAGATCGCGGGCCATCTGCTCGACGCCGGTGCCGACCGGCTTTCCTTCGGCGACACCACCGGTATGGCGACGCCGCGTCGCGTCCACGATCTCGTCGACGCACTCGAACATTCCGGCATCACCTCCGACCGCATCGGTTTGCACTTCCACGACACGCGCGGCACCGCGCTCGCGAACGTCGTCGCCGGCCTCGGGCGCGGCGTGACGCACTTCGACGCGTCGATCGGTGGGCTCGGCGGTTGTCCGTATGCGCCCGGCGCGTCCGGCAACGCGGTCACTGAGGATCTCGTGCACATGCTCGAGGACATGGGCATCACTACCGCGATCGACCTCGACGCATTGCTCGATTGTGCGCGGCTGGCGCAGGAGATCGTCGGCCGCGAGCTCCCGAGTGCGCTCCTGCACGCGGGTGCGCGGACCCGGCGCTACGAGAGCGCCTCGTGACCGACGGCGATCGCGTTCGGGAGCTGGCGGAGCGGGCGCGCGAGGGGAACCTCGCCAAGGAGGGGGAGAAGCTCGCGCGGCAGAACAAGCTGTTCGTGCGCGATCGCATCGCGCTGCTCCTCGACGACGACTCGTTCGTCGAAGACGCGCTGCTCGCCAATGCTCTGGCCGGCGACCTTCCCGCCGACGGCGTCGTCACCGGCGTCGGCCGCGTCGACGGGCGCCCGGTGTGCATCATGGCCAACGACCCGACGGTGAAGGCGGGTTCCTGGGGTGCGCGCACCGTGGAGAAGATCGTGCGCCTCACCGAGCACGCGCTCCGGCACGAGCTCCCGGTCGTGTACCTCGTCGACTCCGCCGGCGCCCGCATCACAGATCAGGTCGAGCTGTTCCCGGGTCGCCGCGGTGCCGGTCGCATCTTCGCCAACGAGGTCCGGCTCTCCGGCAAGGTGCCGCAGGTCTGCTGTCTGTTCGGCCCGTCCGCCGCGGGTGGCGCGTATATCCCTGCCTTCTGCGACGCGGTGTTCATGGTCGAGGCCAACGCGTCCATGTACCTCGGATCACCGCGCATGGCCGAAGTCGTGATCGGCGAACACGTGTCGCTCGAGGAGATGGGCGGCGCGCGCATGCACGCGACCGTGAGCGGCTGCGGCGACAACCTCTGCACCGACGACGCCGACGCGATCGAGCAGGCCCGTCGCTTCCTCTCCTTCCTCCCGACCAACTGGACGATGCCGCCGCCGGTCGCGCAACCGGCCATGCCCAGCGTGACCGCGAAACCGATCGCGGGCATCGTCCCCGCCGAGGAGCGGCGCGCCTACGACATGCACGCGCTCGTCGACGCGCTGGTCGATGACGAAACCTTCTTCGAGCTGAAGCCCCTGTGGGCACGGGAACTGATGATCGGGTTCGCCCGTATCGAGGGCATGCCCGTCGGCATCATCGCCAACAACCCCAAGCACCTGGGCGGCGTGCTCTTCGTCGACTCCGCCGACAAGGCCGCGCGCTTCATCTGGCTCTGCGACGCGTTCAACGTGCCACTCGTGTTCCTCGCCGACGTGCCGGGCTTCATGATCGGTTCCCAGGTGGAGCGCGGAGGCATCATCCGCCACGGTGCGAAGATGATCACCGCAGTTGCGGAAGCGACTGTGCCCAAGTTCTCAGTGATCGTTCGCAAGGCCTACGGCGCGGGCCTCTACGCGATGTGTGGCCCCGCGTTCGATCCCGACGCATGCCTGGCGCTGCCCACCGCGCAGATCGCGGTGATGGGTCCGGGCCCCGCCGTCAACGCGGTCTTCTACAACAAGATCCACGCGATCGAGGACGACGCAGAACGCGAAGCCTTCGTCGCGGCGCAGCGGCGCGAGTACGAGGAGGACGTCGACCTCGTGCACCTCGCGGCCGAGCTCGTCGTCGACGCGATCGTGCAGCCCGAGGACCTCCGCACCGAGTTGTCCCAGCGACTCTCCCTGGCCGCCGGCCGCGTCCGCGACGACGTCGCGAAGCGTCACGGCGTGCCGCCGGTGTGACGCCGTGCCGTGGTGTGTCAGCTGTAACAAGTTCCTGACCCCGCCGAAGGTCACGCCCGAAGGCACGTGCCCGAAGTGCGGACAGGTCGTGGAGCGTGGCCTCATCCCCGGGATGACGCGTTCGGCCGACGAACCTGCTCCCGCGATTCCGTGGCACCTCAAGCTGTTCGGCCTCGCGTTGGTCCTCTACCTGAGCTTCCGAGCGTTCCAGCTCATCGACTGGATACTGCACTAGCTCGCGACATGACCGCACCACTTCATCATTCGGATGACATGGCTTCGCGATGCCGCTCGCTCCACAAGGTGCGGGCATATGCATAGAGCTCGACGTCCGCGCGATTGTCGTGCGCGATCTGCGCCCGGAATGCGTCGGACACTTCTTCGGGGTCGGTCCTCAGGGTGACGACGGGTTCGCCCAAGTTCCAGCCGTATCGGGCCGAGAGCTCATCACAGAATGACTCGAAGTGGTCCTGGAGACCAAACACGTCGATGCGGTGGGCGAGGTTGCGCTTCGCCGTTTCGAGATGGCCGTCGTTGAACTCGACGTGCGTCATCACGCCATGGGTCATATCAGCGGCGGTGATCGAAAGCATCTTCACCATGTGGTTCGCGATCAATCCATGGAAACGAACGGGGTGCGAGTAGATCTCCTCGAGCGTCTCTCGGGAACCCGTCACCTTTCTGTTGTGTCGCAAGAACGACAACGTCCGTTCGACGGGGTCGCGCAACACAGTGAAGGCCTTGAACGGAGCGCCCAGCATTTCGCTCACGCAGAGGGGAAAGTGGCCGCTGACGACGCGCAGCTCGGTCCGCCTGATTTCGAACGTTTGCTGCAACAACCCGACGTCGAGCACCGTGGCGACCTGGTGCGCGTGCTGATCCGCCCGCGTGGGATAGATGGCTGCCTCCCCGAAGAAGCGCCGCATCCGCAAATGCAACGACGTGCCTGCCGTCTTCTGCATGTGCACGAAGAAGTAGCGCTGCGGCTCGTGTGGCACTGCGATCCTCTCGTCTGCACGCCGGGCTAACACGCACTGCGCCAAGACGATACCGCCACGATTCTCGGCGCTGATCGACGCGCTCGTAGACGACGATGAACGCGAGGCATTCGTCGCGCAGCAGCGGCGCGAGTACGCAGCGGACGTCGACCCCCTGCACCTCCGGACCGAGCTCGGCGACCGACTCTCCCTGGCCGCCGGCGTGACGCCGTGTCGTGGTGCGTCGGCTGTCGCTGAGCCTCCGCGCGTTTCGGCTCATCGGCTGGCTGTCGCGCTCGCTCGCTACACTGAACGCCCGCACGGGCTGTGGCGCAGTTTGGTTAGCGCGCTTGACTGGGGGTCAAGAGGTCGGGAGTTCAAATCTCCCCAGCCCGACTCAGATAACTCCTGGTTGGGGCGTTGTAGGCCCGGTGCTTTTGGGTGTCACTTGCCCGAGGGGACCAAGCGGGGGACCAACGGAAGCGGAGAAGCCGCGTGGCCAAGCTTGATTATGCGTTGCTCTGCGACGCGGCTTTGACGCACCCCGACGGCAAGGTCTCGATGTTGGGCGCCGGTATCGATCACCTCTGGGGCGAAGAGCTTCCGATTCGGACCCTTCTCACGCTCGTTTTTCGGATCGTCTGGGACGACAGTGAGCTCGGGGAACCGAGCGTCATCTCGATACGCGTTGAGCGCGATGGCGGGCAGGAACTCGCGGTGATGCATGGCCCGGTGTTTCCGCAACGAGGACCCGGAGCAATCCATCTTCTTCCTGTTGCAACCATCGGGCACCTGCCCCTGCCTCTAGAGCTCGCTGAGGAAGGGCGCTACTTCGTCCGCTTCGAACTGGGTACTCACGAGCTGGGGCGACTGCCCTTCGTTGCGGTCGTGAAGACACCAGGGCCTTAGCGCGCATGGACTGGTGGCTAACACGTCACGCTCGTGAGCGCATGGAGGCCCGAGGCATATCCGAAGAGGACGTGAAGCTAGCGTTTGAGCGACCTGACGGTGTTCGACACCCTGGAAATCGTCCCGATACCGTGGTCCACATCGGGTACAGCACGCACGGGCGCCGTCTTAAGGTGATCCTCGATGCTGCCGATAGCGACAGGATCATCTCGGTCATGTGGAAGGACGAGCGATGAAGTGGAGCTACGACGGTGAGTCGGATGCGCTCTACATCATGTTTCGCGATGTTCAGCCGACTAGCCAGCTCGAACTCACGGACGGCCTAGTAGTTGACATCGATGACGTCGGCCGTCCAACAGGCTTAGAAGTGTTGGGCGCAAGCACCGGCTGGAGTGCGAACGCGTTTCGAGACCGCTTCAACGAATACAACAATGAATCAGACTCGGTCGCTCTGTTCGCGGTCGCCTATTCGCGTCCTGGCAGTCTCAGTTCGCTGACCCCGATGGTTCGGCTTGTTCCCACATCAACCACACAGCAGACCGAGCTCAACCTCGATCAGCTGCAGCGCGCGTAACTTCAAAGGCGCGCGTCCTACCGCGTTCGTTTCGGCTTGCTCCGCGACCTCTTCGATCGCGAGTCCGAGCCCGCGCTCGTCAGTGCGATCGATGAGTGCCTTATGGAAACCGGTGTGCGAGCCGATACGCGCTTCATGGCCCGCCTGGAAGAATACGAAGGTCTCTCACTTGCCGAAGCGCTGCGGCACCTCGCTGACCGGCATTCCGAGAAGCGAACCCGCCACATTTCTCGGCACGAGTACGAACTGCTGCAGGACGCCGCCACCGCGCTCGATGGAAGCTTCGGCGTCGCGACGCCGTCGCTTCTGCAGCGTCTGGCGGCTGAGCCCTACACGAGGGGCCGGGACGCCGTCGACACATTTCGCCAAGCACTTGTCGACCGCGGTTCCGCGAACTGAAAAGGGTCGCGGCGGCCGACCACTGGGCAGACCCTCGGCCCCGGCGCGTAACGCGTGTCCGTCCCGAGGGGATGTGCATGGAGCGGGCACGGAGGCACGGCGGGGCCGTGGGAAGACGAAGGGCCGGACAGGGACGCCTGACCCTTCGTGTCCCGGTCTCCGGTCGACTTAAACGGGGTTCCTCGAGCCCGGTACAGCTCCATGTCGTCGTCGAGCGAACAGATGACCTCGCGGTTTCATTCGCTGTGCACGCCGCAGTGGTCGTCGCAGCGGCCCCACTCTTCGACACACGTTGTCGGGTCGGCTTCGTGGCGTAGCTCTAAACCCGGACACTCGTCGCCATCCTCGGTCGCGGTGCATCCAGCCGGCGTCCGGTCGAGATGCTGGATCAACGAACCGCGACATGAACCTTGCGGCGGCGGTGAGGGATACACGCGCCCCTGCTTCGCGCCCGCATGCGACGGCGACAGATCGGCAGATGTGCAAGCGGTCGCGATGCGTCGGCTCCGGTTGGCCCCCCGTCTCGCGCCATTGCGGTGGACGCCGTTGGGTACGCGCGGGATGCCTCCCTGGACCCCGTAGGCGCGTTGCGAGGGGTCACGATGTCTGTGGCTGCTCGCTTCGCGCCCGCATGTTCTCCAGTAGGGCTGTTCTGCCCTAGCCGTCGTCGGGTTATGGGCGCAGGGTTGTGCAGTCGGCGGAGCGTCGTACCCGCCCTACGGCGATGCCCGTCGACAGAACGGTGAGGCGCAGCGCGCCGGGGGCGTGCTGCCCTCATCGAATGGAAGCCGCTTCTGGTTGTAGGTATCGCGCCCCGGCAGCGTCGACCACGCCAGATCGGCAGCTAATGGCGCCGCCATCCACTTCGCCCTACCGTTTCCGTTTCGGCTTGTCGGCCTCGGCGGCCTTCGTCGCGAGCTCGAGCGCGGCGATTGTGTAGTCGCGTCGAGCCCTTCCAGCACTATCGGGCTTAAGCACGCTCTTTCCGCACGGCGCCGAGCTGCGCTATACCCCTGACACCAGTCGCTCCTTTGAGGAGGACGACCATGAGACCACGTGTCGAGCTTGCGATCGCGCTCTTCGCGCTGGCGCACCTGGCTGCCGGCTGCAGTGGCGACGACAACGCCGCCAGCGAGGCAACGCCGCTCACCACGAACGCCCCGGATCCGGCCGTGGTCCAGGTGTACGCCGACGCCGTGGCAGTCCAACAACTCGCCGACTACATCAACAACGCCTACGCGACCAGTCCCGCAGCTGGTCTGGTCGCGGTCGCATCCGCGAACTATCTCGTGTGGAAGGGGAACGTCACGACGGAACAGTGCGTCCACTACTTGCGAACGCAGCTCGGTCAGCTTGCAGGTGCGCGACTCTCCGAGACGTTCGCGCTGGAAACGCTGACGGCGAGGCCGGGCCAAGTGGCGGACGCCTTTGGTGTCGAAGGCCGGCTCTATGCCGTCTCCGCGACACTGCATTGGGGTGGCACCACGGAAGAATCGACACGCGTGACGGTCGGTGTGGCGGTGGTCACCGACGGGACTGCGAAGTCCATCGGCAATTGCGCGTGAGTCCTTGGCTGCTTCCTGCCGTCGAGCGTGCAGCCCGCGATGGTGCCGTCGATATGTTGGATGAGTCCGCCCGAACAGTTCGTACTGACACGCTGTCCGTAACGCGTTGTGCGTCGGCGGGGATCGAGCAGTTGCGGGGCGGGTCGTGGCGGACTGTTCGAGTGCTGCGGCCAGGGATGGCTTGCCAGGATGCGTTGCAAGGGATGGCTTGCCAGGGAATGGTTGTCTGCACGAAGACCCAGCGAGGGGTCGGCTCCGGTCGGCCTCTCGTCCCGCGCGATTGCGGTGGATGCCGTTGGGGTAGGGGCGGGCTGCCTCCCCGGACCCCGCAGGCGCGTTCGCTGCCCTTGAAGGCGTGAGTGTCCTTGCATTCGCACTCGGTCGCGCTGCGGGAGGTCACCATGGTTGCCTCGTCAGAACCTGCGAGCCAGCTCCGCTCCTTTCCGGTCGGTCCCTACCTTCGGATTGAACCTCGCCCTTGGGATGGCTGCCGACGGGTCGCGTTGATCGGTGAGATCGATCTGAGGAACTCCCGCGAGGCCGAGGCGATACTTGCGCCGATGGCGTCGCGCGGGACGCCGCTCGTACTCGACTTGGCCGGGTTGACGTACTGCGACTCGCAGGGCATCAGCATGTTCTTCCGGCTCGCGAAACGCGTGGACGAGAACGGCCGACAACGACTCATGGTCGCCAACCCGCACGGCATCGTGCAGCGAGTCATGGAGATCACGGCGCTCGACCGCGCGGTCGACATCATCGACGAGCTTTAGCGGTTCTTCGGCGTCGCGCGCTCCCGCCCGGCGACGCGACGTCGAATTCGAGCGAGGGACTGCCTTCGGTGGTCCCTCGCTTCGCGCGACAACGGTCGGATGCGCGTGCTTGACCCGCTCGTTGCGCGGGAGTAGGCCATCTTTGGGGCGGCGGCGTCCACCGGGTTTGACTGCCCCCTGATACCCCCACCAGGGGGACGATGGCGAGGGGCCGACGAGCCGAACCGGCCCCTCGCTTCGCGCTCGACCGTGGGGCGCTCTGGTTATTGCACAGAGCGCCGTAAAGGCCGGCGACTGGGCGAGGCGTTCCACCGGAGCCCGCGGTCGCGCGCAAGCCGTCATCGACTACAGCGAGCGCGGCGGACGGACGGCGCGCCCTGCGACCTGCGCGCCGCACCGAACGGGTTAGCTGAGGTTGTCGCCCACGACGTGGATGCCGTCCGGCTGATGGACGACGAGACACACTGGCCCTTCGAGCCGGGCCTGCGACCGATCGCAGCGGCCCCACCACTTCCAGCAGATCGCGGGGGCGTCTTCCTTTGCCGTTCCTCGAGCCCACAGCCGTCACATCGTCGTCGCGCGTGCAGCCGGCGATGGTGCCGTCGACGTGCTCGATGAGGCCACCGGAGCAGTTCGGCACGCGTCGAAACTCGCGCTCGGTTGAGACGCGGTCGTGCCGGTCGGGCGGGCCGTCGTTCGGCAGGCCAGGGGCTCCGGACTGCCGGTCAGGCTGGGTCGTCTCTTCCGACACGACCGCCCGTCATGCATCGGTCTGTCGCCGGGTCAGATTGAACACAGGCCGCACGGACAGATGCGACGCCGGGCCTTGGGCTCCCCGTGCCATCCCGCATGAGCCGATGCGGCCGGGTGCTCTCTCGCCATCCTTAGTACCCGTCCGTGTGCGGGGGCACGGTCGCATCGGCCCCGGCGGACCGTAGCCACGGACCGTCGAACGGTCCAGGTATTTCCAGGTTGAGTGCAGCGCCATCTCGGGGTAGGGGCGGGGTGAGGTAGGGGCCGCATGACCGACGCCGTTTCTGCCCGCCAACGGCGCGGTCGACGTAGAGCGAGGGGTCGGTGTTCGCCAGGCCCCTCGCTCGCGTCTGCGCACTCTTCGCCGGCCATCCCAGCGCGCGTAGTCGGTGGGCGCGCGCCAGCTCTCGACTTCGAGCGCGTCGAGCCGAGCGGCCCGCGCATCACTCGATACGGACGCCGCAGTAGTCGTCGCAGCGGCCCCACTCGGCGACGCACGTCGTCGGGTCCGATTCATGTCGCAGCTCGAGCCCGGCGCACTCGTAGCCGTCGTCGACGAACGTGCAGCCCGCAGGTGTTCCGTCGAGATGCTGGATGAGGGAGCCGCGACAAGAGCCGTGCGGTGGCGGAGACGGATACGTGGTTGCCCGTACCGCTTGCGGGACTTCCCGTTCGACTTGCCCTGCTCCCGCTCGACCTCATCCGGACGCGAGCTCGAGCCCGATTATGATGAAGAAGCAACCGACCGAGCATTCGGGATACAACGCGTTACCGGGACGTGACCGGCATCGTGCGTTGGCGAGTGCAGCGGAGCCGGAGCAGCGCCTTTATCGCGGCAGGCGCCGGCGGGGGCGCTCTCGACGCAGCCGACTCGTCACTTTGGGCCCTGCCATGCCTGCGCCGCCGCGCATATCTTCGGCGGCGCACCACCGTGATACGGCGATATCAGTAGGTGCACGCTTTCACGGGTCGCGGTCAGCACCCCTCCTCGAACAAGAATAAAGCGTTTTGGCACGGGCACTATGTCGGGACGCATCTCCGCGCGACCTCCGAAAACGAGGGACTGGTCCCCCGGGAGCGCGAAATGCGTCGGGCGGCTTACAAATTGACAGTGGTCAGCCCCCAGCCCCCAGAAGGCCGGGCGCAGCGACAAACGCAATTCGGCGAATGCCCTTGTCGCGCTCGTTTCGTCCACTGGCCCGGGAACTTTGCCGGCGTGAGCGCTCGCGAGTAGCCACTTTAGAGGGAGGCGCCCGCCAACGAGCAGCTGGAACACCGTCGTGTTCGGGTCAATGGTATTCACGTCGCTCAGCGTCGGGATCGCGAGCACGTCGTGGCGGAACTCTGACTGCTCCTTCTTCAATGGGACGAGGGTGTCGTCGAGGTTCATCACGTTGCTCGGAACGCCCACAACAAGCAGCACGAGAGCAATGATGTACGCCGACCGACCCAATCGAGCGAAGAGGCCGACTCCAACCGCAAGGGCGGGAAGGAGAAAGACCAATGCGGCGTCCAGGTAGCGGCTCGGTGAAAATTGTTCTACGAGGTCGGACCGCTCGAGCGCTGTCGAAATCGTGAATACGCATGCGCCGACGAGAAGACCGAGGGGAGCTGCGAATCTCGTACGCGCATCGGAAGCAACGCCGACCCTCGCAGCGAGCGCGACGCCGATCGCGAAGATCGCAACCAATACGACCGCTGCATTGCGCGATTGCGTGAAGGCGATGACTGTGGAACGAAGAAGCCTGCCAGCGAGCGGCAGCGCGGTCATGGCGTTCTCTCGCGTCGACTGGTAGGTCTTGTGGCCCCACTGCGCCCACCATGCCACGTATATCGCTGCAAGCGCGATTGCCGGCACCGCGGCGGCCCGCCATCCCCGGCGCAGGAGAACCGCGACTGCAACAGAAGCCACCATTGCGACCCCAACGTTGGAACATGCGAGCGACGCGAAAGCCGCGGCGAAGGCGAACGCGTCGCGACGCTCGAACCTTCCGTCGTGATCGGCGAGGAGCAATGCCGCAAGACCAAAGAAGAGCGCGCCCGCCCAGCCGATCTGGAACGGCCAGATGATGTTCTCCCACCCGACGGCGAACAGGGCATAAGCGCTCGCCGCCGCGGTCGCAAGCCACGGCTGCACATTGGAGCGCACCATGACGGCACGCAACAGTGCGGCCGTGCCGAGGTGCAGGGCGATGACAACCATCTGGTAGGGGGTGTAGGTGTGGAGTCCGAAGAGGTGCCAGAGCAGGCGGTAGCACAGGATCGGGAGCATCGAAGGATGCGCAGTGTGTCCGCCAAGGACATCGTTGATGTCACCGGCCGTCCTGTTCGCGAGGAAGTCCCACTCGTCGTGAGTGAACCAGAGTCCCCGACCGCGAACGAGGTAGAACGCGAACGCGAGGAGCTCGACAACCACGAAAGCGACGACGGGAGCACTGCGCACGAGGCGCGTGGCTGACGACTCCACTTCGGCTTGTTGTCGGACCTCGCCATTTGTCGCCACGGTGCCGGCCATTGTGCTTGCCTCTGCAGGGATAAGACCGAGCCCATGCCGTGTGGACCGCGGCCGACAAATAAGCGTTGCTGTTCGCGTTGCTCATCCTGCAGTTACAAGGGCGCGCGCAGCAACTCGATTGTCAGGTGTTGCAGAGAATCTGAGTTCGGCAGACACCGCTGCGAACGGGGTATCCGTAGACGCCGGCGGTGATTTCATGCTTGCCGCACTTCTGACACGTCCAGGCCTTGCGACAGGCTCAGTCGGCATCGTGCCGTCGACATGAGGCGTGAGACCACCTAAGCAGTTGGCCGTTCCTGCCAACGTGGCAAGGACTGTTCGTTGACAGTGGATCTGGTGGCATCGAGTATTCGATTCGGCGGCACGTAGCGGCTCTGCGGGGAGGCACGATGGGCCAGCGTTGTTCTGGTGGGTGGCGTCGTGCGGATGCCCGACCGCGCCGTCGGTACTTCGTCGAGGGCGTTTCCACGCCACGTCGGCCTCGGCGGTCGCGGCTGCGGCCAACCGGACGACGGGCGCCCTCTACAACGACTTCGGCCGGAAGGAAGGGTTGCTCGTCGCGTCGCTCGAACTGTGGGCCGGCCAGACGGTCGTCGACCTTTCGCAACGCGTCCAGTCGGCGACTGATCTCGCCGGCCGTTCCGCGAGATGTGGCGCGGGATTGTCCGCCACAACGCCGAAACGGGTCACGCGTGGCTGCTGTTGGAGTTCGACGGCTGCACGCGGCGCGCGATCCCGAACAAGGAGTTGCGTCATGACGCTCACGCTCGCCCAGATCGACTTGCTTGAGGACACATGGGCGCGTGCGGTGCCCTACGACCAGTTCGATCTGCTTCGGCGTGTTGCGCCGGTCTATTGGCATGACCACCCGGACGCGCAGGGGTTCTGGGCCGTGACGCGCTACGACGACGTTCGCGCCATCAGTCGCGATTACGAGACCTTCTCGACCGAACTTGGTTCGACGTTCGTCAAAGATCAGACTCCGGAGGCACTCGAGATGATTCGGATGACGATCCTGAACATGGATCCGCCCAAACACTCGCGCTACCGCCGGCTCGTTAGTGCCGGATTCACGCCCCGCATGATCGATCAACTCGTCGGGCAGATCTCTGAGCGCGCCCGAGCCATCGTTGCGAGCGTCGAGGGGACGCGCGAGATCGATTTCGTCGAGGAGATCGCCGCGGAGCTTCCACTGCAAACCATCTGCGAGATGATCGGAGTTCCGACTACCGACCAGCATCAGATCTTCGACTGGAGCAACCGTTTGGTCGGCTTCCAGGACGAGGACTTCCAAACGTCCGCAGCAGACGGCGAGATCGCGGCCGCCGAGATTTACGCGTACTGCGAGTCCATCGCGGCCGACGCGGAGAGCAAACGGCCGGGACGACATCATGACCGCGCTCGTCACCGCCGAGATTGACGGCGATCGCCTCACACAAGACGAGATCAACATGTTCTTCGTCACGCTCGCCGATCGCGGGCAATGAGACAACTCGCAATCTCATCGCCCACTCGCTCCAAGTTCTGCTGGAACGGCCAGACGTGAAGGCAGACCTTGTTGCCAACATCGACGACGACCACCTGTGGCGTTCGGTCACCGAGGAGTTCCTCCGGTGGGGAGCGTCAATCCACAACTTCCGCCGCACTGCGACACGGGACACCGAGATCGCCGGTCAGCCGATCAGGCAAGGTGACAAGGTCATCATCTATTACGCGGCGGCCAACCGCGATCCCGACCATTTCACCGATCCGAACGTGTTCGACCCGCGACGGGCACCGAACGATCACCTCACATTCGGGGGCGGTGGCCCGCACTTCTGCCTCGGCGCCAACCTCGCACACGCGCAGATCAAGATCATGATGCGAGAATTCTTGCGCAGTTACCCGAACGTCGAAGCCGCGGGCAACCACCGTCGCATGCGCTCCGACTTCGTCAACGGCATCAAATACCTCCCGATTCGCCTTCACAGCTGACACGCCGAAGGACGCCCAAATCGGCGCGGAAACAGACTGGTCATCGGTGAGCGCCGGGCCGGGCACACCTGCGCGGTACGGAGCGAAACGCTCTGGTGCTGGGGCTACAAAGGTCTCGGAGAGCTAGGAGACCTGCCCTTCGTGTCCCGGTACCCGGTCGACTCAACGGGGTTCCTCGAGCCCGATGCGGGCCGCCGATGTCATCGTCGCGCTCCGTTGTGACAGACACGCAGATCGGACCGCTCTGGGCACATGGCGAGAACGTCGCGCCGGCACCGCGCGAAGCGAGGACGATGTGGTGAACACTCGGGTCGGTCTTCTCCGCGTCTCAGGCGGGCTCGAACACCAAATCCACAACACGACCAGCCCAGTCGACGGCGCCTAACATCGCGGTCGATGGGACCTGACGCACCGTCGGCCACCAAAAGGGGCGGCGCGGCCGAGGTCGTCGAAGAGTTCGCGTCCGGCCTGTTGACGCGGAGGCAGGCGATCGGCCGTCTCGCGCTACTGGGGATCGGTCTGGCGAGCGCGAGCACGTTGCTGGCCGCATGTAACACGGACTCCGAGCCAAACGTCGTCACGAACTCCGGGCCGAACATCTTGATCGTGATCGCTGACGACATGCGGCTCGACTGGTTGCCGTTCATGCCGAAGGTGAGGAAATTGATTCAGGCGCAGGGCCGTACCTTCACCCAGGCCCGATGCAACGTCGGGCTGTGCCAACCGAGCCGTGTTGGTTTGCACACGGGCCAGATGTCGAAAGACAACGACGAACTCGGCGTCGGGTTCCACGGCACCGAATTCAAGGACCTGAACAATTCTCTCGGCAAGT
This sequence comes from uncultured Actinomycetes bacterium, assembly GCA_963740835.1. Classification (GTDB taxonomy): domain Bacteria; phylum Actinomycetota; class Acidimicrobiia; order IMCC26256; family PALSA-610; genus CAVUFH01. Next base: position 820,984 of record CAVUFH010000002.1, read on the forward strand.
GGATGCACGCGTCCGGCTATCACTGCGGGATGTTCGGCAAGTACATCAACTTCTGGGACGGTTTCGGCGGGGTGAACGCGCCCGCGGGGTGGGACACCTGGGTCGAGTTCGTCGGAGGGGCTGCCGCCAATCCGTATGACTTCAAAGTGCACCTGAACACCGGAACGCAACCCATCAAGGGTACGTACGACGCCGACTACCTCGCGAGTCGGGCGAGTGCGTTCGTACGCACCTCGGACTTGCCGTTCTTCTGCATCATTGCGCCGTCGCAACCGCACGAGCCCTTCACGCCGCGGGTTGATCTCGCGAACTTGTACAGGCATTTCACCTGGCGGTTCGTCGACGAGGTGGACGTGTCCGACAAGCCCAGTTGGATGCAGGCGTTGCCACCGCTGACGCAATCAGATCGCGATGGCATCAACAAGGACGTGCGGGGGGCGCTGCGCGAGCTCGCGGCGGTCGATGACATGGTCGGTACTGTGCTCGCAGCCATCCCACCGCAGCGGCTCGCGGAGACGATCATCGTGTTCACGAGCGACAATGGTGTGCACTACGGCGAGCATCGACGCGCCGGCGGAGACAAGTCCGGTCCCTACGATGTCACTCTGCACGTTCCTCTCGTCATTCGCGGTCCCGGGTTCGCGCCCGGCCCGGATGTCACCGCGCCGGTGATGGTCTTCCAGGATCTGGCCGCCACCGCGCTGAAGCTCGCGAAGGCAACGCCCGGATTGCCGAATCAGGCGGGCGTGTCGTTGGTTGACATGTGCGCGAACCCGGCCTCGTACGGGCAGCGGGTGATCTTGCATGAGATCGGCGAGGGCTTCGACGAAACCGGTGACGGCGTCACGACGGGACCTGACCATCCGGTGGGGTTCCGCAAGCTCTTCAGGTATCCGTCGGTCCGCAGTGGATCCTCCGGCCCGTTTACCTACGAGGCGTACGACCTCGACAGCGATCCCGGCGAACTCCTGAATTGGGCGGACGACGACACGCGCCGCTCCGAGCGGGATGCGCTCGAAACGCAATTGAACGCTCTCCTGGCCTGAGCCCGCGCGGTTCATCGTCGCGATCGAGGTGGCGATCCGCCACTGACCTCAGGCGCGGGTGAACGTCGTTGCGATCCCGAGCCGCCGGCGGACGATGGTTCGCGCCATGTCGAGCGCGGCCGTGTCTGCGCGCAGCACGAAGTTGGCGTTGGCCGCGAGGATGATGCCGTTCAGTTCGAACGTGAGCGCGTCGGGGTCTTCGTCGGCGGGCAGCTCGCCCTGTTCGACCGCGGTGACGACGAACTGGCGGATCAGTGCCGTGAACCCGCTCTGGAACGCGGCGATCTGCTCCTTGACGGGGCCGGGCCGGGTGCCCATCTCGAGGACGGCGCCCGCGAAGAAGCAGCCGCCGGGGAACGTGCGCCGCGCGAGGTGGTCGAAGAACGCGTCGCACACCGCGACGAGCTGTGCGAGACCGGCTGGCGCGGCAAGCGCCGGCTCGATGACCTCGGCCTGGAAGACGCGTCCCGCCTCGTCGACGGTCGCGAGTTGCAGGTCCTGCTTCGAGCCGAAGTGTGCGTAGATGCCGCTCTTGCTCATGTCGAGCGCCCCGGCGAGGTTCCCGATCGAGAGCCCCTCGAGGCCGTCGACGGTGGCCAGCGACACCGCTTCCCGGACGATGGCGTCGCGCGTGCGTTCACCGTCGGCACGTCGCTTCCGTTCTCCGTTCACGTTGACAACATAGCACGATCGGTCGTACTCTCACGCCTAAGAACGAACGGTCGTTCTTGTTGCGGGAGGCACAGTGACCGCACTGCACGAGATGAACGGGTACGCAGCCCAGACCGACGTTTCCGGACCGCGGGGTCCGCATCGATGTGGACGACCTCGGCCGGCGGTTCCGCCAGCGGGGCGGCGACGTCGTGCTCCTCGACGCGCGTGTCGTTCACGGTGTCGGCCGGCGAGCTCGTCGCGATCGTGGGGCCGAGCGGCGCCGGGAAGACGACGCTGCTGGAGACCATCGCGGGCGTTGCCCCGGCGACATCCGGCTCGGTGCGCTTCGACGGCATCGACGTGCACGCCAACGCGAAGACCTTCCGCGGCGTGCTCGGATACGTGCCGCAAGACGACATCATCCATGCCGATCTGCCGCTCGAACGCACGCTCCGTTACGCCGCGCAACTGCGGCTGCCATCGTCGGCTCGGCGCGACCGAGATCGATGACGCGGTCCGGAGCGCGATCGAAGCCGTCGGCCTGACCGCTCAAGCCGGCACTCGGGTCGGCTCACTCAGTGGCGGTCAACGCAAACGCGCCAGCATCGCCGTCGAGCTGCTCACCGATCCCATGGTCTTCTTCCTCGACGAGCCGACCTCGGGTCTCGATCCGATCACGAGCGCGGAGCTCATCGTGCGGCTGCGCGGGCTCGCCGACCAGTCGGCGACTGTCGTGTTCACGACCCACTCGGTCGAGGACCTCGCGACGTGCGATCGCATCGTGTTCATGACGCGAGGTGGACGGGTCGGGTTCGTCGGAACCGTCGACGAAGCCTTCGCGCGGTTCGGTGTCGGGTCGGTGCCCGAGCTGTACCGACACCTGGCGAAGGAGCACGCGAGTACCGACGGGAGAGCGACGGCCCCCGCGTTGCCGAGCGCGGCGCCGGGCGCGCCCGCGATCGTCGCGGCGACCGGTGGCAAATGGTCTCACGCAGTGGCGCGTCCTGACCCGCCGCACCTTCGAGACCATCGTCCGCAACCGGTTGACGCTTGCGATCTTGATCGGGTCACCTGCACTGGTCGTCGCCATGTTCGCCATCTTGTTCCGGCCTGGCGCGTTCGACGTGCAGGATCCGAGTCCGAGCTCGATGGTCATGATCGGTTTCTGGATCGTCTTCGCGGCCTTCTTCTTCGGGCTGACGTACGGCTTGCTCCAGATCTGCACGGAGCGAAGCATCCTGCGTCGTGAGCGCCTCGTCGGGCTGCGGCCCGGCGCGTACGTGGCGTCGAAGGTGACGGTCCTGGTGCCGTTCCTCCTCTTGGTCATCGTGACCATGCTCGGCGTTTTGCGCCTGCTGGACCGGCTCCCGAGTCGCTCACTCGCGACGTACGTGTCGATCGGCTTCGGCCTCCTGCTGTGCTCGATCGCGGCCCTGGGCCTCGGGCTGCTCACGTCCGCAACGGTCGGCAATGTCGCGCAAGCAACGCTTGCCCTTCCGATGTTGTGCTTTCCCGCAGTGCTGTTCTCGGGGGCCATCCTTCCGGTGCACCTCATGGCCGCCCCGGGCGCAGCCCTCAGTGCGGTGATCCCGTCGCGGTACAGCTTCGAAGCGATCGGGCACGACCTCGGGGCGCGGCACATCCTCGCCAACGGCGGCTCGCGGCTCGGTCCTCCGTTGCTCGCGTCGTACGGCGACGCGGGCACGTGGTCGACCGGCACGTATTGGCTGACCCTCGCCGCGTTCGCACTCGTGTTCCTCGCTGCGACCTGGGTCGTGGTCGCGCGGAGCACGCGCACTTCGATGCGTTGAGGCCTGTCCACCAAAGAAATCCACACCAAGGGAGTCAACTGATGAATCCGAACCAGGCGCTGTGGGAGAAAGGCGACTTCACTCGCATTGCGGCAACGATGCGGGAGAGTGGTGAAGCGATCGTCAAGGAGTTGGGGATCCGGAACGGGATGAAGGTCTTGGATCTCGGGTGCGGCGACGGCACAACCGCGCTCCCTGCCGCGCGACTCGGCGCTGACGTCGTCGGTGCCGACATCGCGACCAATCTCGTCGCCGCGGGCAACAAGCGAGCCGAGGCCGAGGGTCTCGCCAACTGCCGGTTCCAGGAAGCGGACGCGTCGAACCTCGAGGATCTCGACGACGACAGCTTCGACATGGTCGTGAGCATCTTCGGTGCAATGTTCGCACCGAAGCCGTTCGACGTCGCCAAGGAGATGGTGCGCGTGACGCGGCCCGGCGGTCGGATCGTCATGGGGAACTGGATCCCCAATGATCCGACGCTCGTCGCACAGATCTTGAAGATCAGCGCCGCGTACTCGCCACCGCCGCCCGAAGGATTCGTCAGTCCGATGCTCTGGGGGGTGGAGGACGACGTGACGGAGCGCTTCACCGCAGCGGGAGTCAAGGCCGAGAACCTCTCGTTCGCACGAGACACGTATCAGTTCAACTTCGCCGGCGAGCCGCACGAGCTGGTGGCCCTGTTCAGGAACTACTACGGACCGACGATGAACGCATTCGAGGCAGCCGAAGCGAACGGTCGTGACGCCGCGCTCCAAGGGGAACTGGAGACACTCTTTGCCGAACACAACGAGAGCGCGACCGAGGGCGCCACATCGATCGCGGCGACGTTCCTGCGGGTGACGGTTGCCGTGTGAAGGAGCGACGAGCGCGGTCAGGCCTCTTTCACCACTGAGTACCAAACCCGGTCCGCCACTGCGTGCACGCGGTCGCCGATGCGCGACAACCGGCGGTACACCTCACGGCGACCCATGACCTCGCGCAGGTCCGAAACCTCGAGCAGTGCCGACATCGCCACCCGGTAGGCATGTTCGACCCGACGCTGGCTCTTGATCGCGGCGTCGGCGCGTTGCGTGGCGTCGTCATTGGTGCCCAGGCACCCGAACGCATCGGCAAGGTGGTGCACCGCGTCGGCGAGCAGCGTCGCCATCTCCTTCGTCGGCGCGTCCGGCGCCATGGCGATGACTTCCATCTCGCGCACGAGGTTCTTTGCGGCGTTCAACACTTCGTCGAGATCTGCAGAGAGGGTGTACAAGTCCTCGGCGTCGAGCGGCGGAGAGAACGCGTCGCGGACCGCCTGCCACAGTCCGCGCTTCACCTCGTCGGCCCGATGTTCGAGATCGCGCACGGTCTCGGCCGCGCCCACATCGCCGCTCGACCATGCGACGAGCGCGTCCATCGCCTGCACCGTGATCGTCGCTTGCTTGCGGAGCATGCCGAGCAGGTCAGGGTTCTCGGGCAGGAACCAGTGCTTCGTGGTCACGTGAGCCACCTCCAGGGAACGAGCGCAGCGACCGCGAACACGGCCGTCGCAGGAACGGTCACGAGCCAGGCGAGCAGCATGGCCCGGACCACGGGCCAGCGCACATGGCGCCAGCGGTGGCGTCCTCCGCCGACGCCCACCACCGAAGAAGCGACGACCTGCGTCGTGCTGACGGGCGCGCCGAGCAGCGACGCGCCGAGGAGGACGGCCGTGGAACCGCTTTGGCTCGAGAGTGCGTCGATCGGTCGGATCCTGACGATGCGCTGCCCGATAGTCCGCACGATGGGCCAGCCGCCGAGCGCGGTTCCCGCCGTGAGTGCTGCGCCGCACGCGAGCTCGACCCAGGTCGGCGGTGCGAGATGTTGCAGCTCGCCTCCGGCCACGAGCAAGAGCGCGACCACACCGACGGCCTTCTGCGCGTCATTTGCGCCGTGACTGAGCGCAAGACCTTCGGACATCGCCCATTGCCCGGCCCGCACGGGACCGCGCACGCGCCGGGTGCTCCGCTGCGCGACGCGCCGCAGCGCGCGGTCGACGACGAGTCCGGCCACGAAACCCAGCACCGGCGCGATCGTCAAGACGACAGCGACGCCGATCACACCAACGGGCTTGATCCCGTCGAATCCACCCCAGTCGACCGAGCCCGTACCACCCTCGGCGAGCGCGGCGCCGACGAGCCCGCCGAGGAGCGCGTGGCCCGAGCTCGAGGGCAGCCCGCGCCACCACGTCAGCGCGTTCCATGCGACTGCGCCCGTGAGTGCGGCGCCCAGGACTTGGATCACGTCGTTCGTCGGCACCGTCACGATGCCTGCGATTGTGTTTGCGACCGCGCTCCCGAGCACCAGCGGGCCGACGATGTTTCCCGCGCCGGCAAGCAGCACTGCGGTGCCCGGGCGCGCCGCACGAGTTGCTACGAGCGTTGCGATCGCGTTGGCCGCGTCGTGCACGCCGTTGGTGAACGCAAACAACAGTGCCATCACGACTGCGACGACAAGCCCGGAGCTCATCGAGTGATTCTGGTCGCCCTGGAGCGCGGCGCGCTCAAGGATGTCAGGCAGTCACGTGTCGGGTGCGCCCGGGTCCGCCGGTGAGATCGGCGATTTCGTCGAAGCCATCGCGGAGGCATTCGATCATCACGGATGCGTCTGGAATCGCACCCGTGTCGACATTGATGCCGATGTAGCAGGTCTGGTCGTAAGAGACGAGCGTCGTGTTGAGCGCGGCGCCGATCGTCGGCCCGAACGCGTACCACTCGGCGACGCGCGCTCCCGCGAGATACACGGGCATGTCGATGCCGGGCACGTTGCTCGCCAGGAAATCGACATGCTTGAGCATCCCTCCTACGTAGCTCTGCGGGAGCACGTTGAGCGCGCCGGCGATCGTGTTCGTATACGCGACCGCAGGTTCGTGCCGGGCGTCCATGCACAGATCATGGATGCCGCGCATGCGCGCCACCGGATCTCGTAGCGCGACGGGTGTCTTGAATCGCATGAGCGTGATGCGATTTCCGCCGATCGGATCGTCGGGTTTGCGAATGCTGATCGGCATGGTGACGCGGAGCTCCTCGACCGTGGCGTCGTGGCGCTCGTGGTACTGCCGCAACCCCCCGCTCAATGCGGCCAAGAAGGCGTCGTTCACCGTGAGCCCGGCGGAGCGAGCGGCGTCGCGCAGCGCATCGAGAGGGAGCGCGAGCGCGTCGTAGTGCCACGCGAGGCGCCGTTCCTGCATCACGGGCGAGAGGGTCGCGCGAACGGGCTGCACCGTCCGTGCGATCGAACGGGCGGTCCCGATACCGCTGCTCAGCGCGGTACGCGGATGTTGCGCGGCGTCGAAGAGCAACCGTGGAGCGGTGCGAAGCGAGTCGCGTAGGACGCCGCGCGTACGCGACATGTTGTGGACGAGCGCATCGCGCACGAGATCGGCCTGGGAGAGTCGTTGTTGGGTCGGAGGTTGTGGCATCGGACCGAGTTCGGGCGAGTCGGGCGCGAGGTCGAAGAGGTTCTTCGCCATCTCCATGCCGCCGACGCCGTCCGTCAGCGTGTGGTGCAGCTTCATCAGCAGTGCGGTCCGGCCGCCCTCCAGCCCTTCCACGAGCGTGAATTCCCACAGGGCGCGCTGCCGGTCGAACCCCGCCATCCCGGTGTGGCAGGCATAGTCGAAGACGTCTCCGATGCGGGCCGGCGCGGGTGCGGCGATACGTCGCACGTGGAACCCGAGCTCGAAGTCGTTGTCGACCACCCAGCGGGGATTCGCGATCCGCAGCGGCGCTTGCACGACCTTGTGACGGAATCCGGGTGTGGTTCGGCACGCGCGCTCGACCCGATCGAACAGGCGGTTCACATCCGGCTGTCCGTCGAGCAGCACCACGCTCACGACCGTCGAGCGGAGCAGCGGATCGGCTTCCATGTACCAGGAGAACGCATCACTGTCGCGCATGTAGGGATCGGTCGCGGTGCTCATCGAATCACCTCGTGGCGGTCGCGAGGTGGGAGCGCGCCGAGACCAGCGAGTCGAGCGCGCGCATCCCTTCCCTGCGGCCGGCAAGCATGAACGCGGCCCACTCGGCGTTGTTCAGGAATTGCCGGTAGAACCCCAGCCCGCGCACCTTCTCGTACGGCACCGGCTCGATCATCATCACCGGCATGGCGGCGCGGAGCCGTCCGAGGTTCACACGCGCGAGCTGGGTCTGCTGGCAGGTCCGGACCTGTCCGGCGATCGTGACGATGCTCGCACGCTCCCGTTCCCACCCGCGCACGTCCTCTCCCGCGAACTGCGGGGGGTAGAAACCGTTCACTGCGACCGCGGCGTCGGCAGGAGGCTCGATGTCGAGTCCGGGCACTACTGGGAAGATGTCGACGATGCCCCCGTCGCACCAATGGAACCCGCCGAGCTCGACCGGTTCGATGAAGAGCGGCAATGACACGGCCATGCGCACGGCACGCGCAACGGTCACGTTCGGGTGCGTGCGCGGGCCCAAGTACTCCACCCGGTTCTCTTCGATGTTCCAGATCGGCGCGTACGCGGGGACGGGCATCTCGGCCAGCGTCATGTCGCCGAGCAGCTCGCGGTACGCGGCCTCGAGGCGGTCACCGCGAACGATGCCGGCGAACCCCCGAGCCCAGGTCGGGACGAGGAGCGCGAGGCGCCGCCAATCGACGTCGACGTAGTCGCGTGGGCGCAAGCTCAGCGTGAACGCGGCGGTCTCCGCGGCGCTGTGTCCCGCCGCGATCGGGAAGCCGAACAGTGCCGACCCCGAACAAAGTGAGATCAACGAAGGCTGCAGCCCGCGCTCCTCGAACGCGCGGGCGATGCCGACGACCGATGCCAGCGCACCGCTCCCGCCCGTTGCGAGCAGCGCGACCCGACGCGTTGTCTGGGCCGGCGGTATGTCCGTGGGCGGGAAGGGTGACTCGGCGGGAGGCCAGCGATCGAACGGGGTGGTCACGAGCGCACGCCGCGCTTCATCGAGGAAACCGGCGTCTTCGCGCACGCCGGCGACGAAGTCACGGCTGCGCACGATGACGTCGAAATACTGCCGCAAGCGGAAGACATCGAGGACTGGGCCGAGCATGGCTTCAGCGAACCGCGCATCCTGGCGCCGGACCAGGGCCATTGGACCCCTTGCCCGGCCGCGATGGGGCGTTCCTCAGCGCCCGCCTCGAACCGCGGTCGCGAGGTCCTCGGCCGGACGGAGCAGCAAACCGGCCGCCTCGCTGCAGACGATGCGATCGGCCGATGCGGAACGCACAAGCTTTGCCGTAGCGTGAATTGCCGGTCCGATGGGTTCGTGGTGCGCGAACTCGACGCGGCCGAGATGGATGGCGCCGCGAAGCGCAACGCCGAGGGTGCGCGCGTCGGTGCGGGCCGCGCGCACGAATGCAATCGCACGGTCCGGATCGGCAAAGAGCGCGAGGCAACCGTCACCGAGTTGCTTGAGGTACTGACCGTCTGCGCCGGCGAAGTTCTCCGCGAACAACGCGGCCAATGCGCTCATCAACGCGTGGCCGTCGCCCTTTCGCGCGGCTCGTTGCGCATCGACGACGTCGAGCATGACGATGGTCGCGATCGGCGGCAGACCGGTGTCGAGGGTGACGAGCGGCGGGAAGTCGTGGGGGAGCGCGGGGCCACAGAGCTGGAACACTTCCGTCCAACCCGAGACGTCACGGATCCGGTGCCGGCCGAGGCTCTCGAAGGTCAGTTCCACATCGAGCACATCCGCCGCGAGGTCGGCGACGGCCGCAGTCGCGACGACCTGGCCACCATGGGCCACCGAGCGAAGTCGCGCGGCGCGATTCACCGCGTTGCCCACGAAATCGTCATCTCGTCCGCGTACCTCGCCGGCGTAGAGCGCGATCCGGATCCGAACCTCGATACCTCCGGGCCATTGCGTCTCCGCGAGCGCGCGTTGCATCGTTGCCGCGGCGCGGACCGCGCCGGAGACCGTTGGGAAGACGACGAAGTGGCTGTCGCCTTCGCCACGCGCTTTCACCACGCTGCCACCGTGGCCGGTAGCCGAGACCGCAACGACCGAATCGAGGGTGTCGAGCACGTCGGGCATGTGCGCGGGATGGTCGCGCCAGAGGCGCGAGCTGCCCTCGACGTCGGTAAAGCACAGCACGACGAGTCGCGCCGCGGATGTCTCGGGAGCGGTCACGAGGCAAACGTGTACGTCGCGGGCGGCTGATGCTTCCGCCAGGGCGTTCGTTCCGCGCTCGGCAGTTGCCGGTAGACCGGTTCGCTCACACGCAGACCGGCACCGGAACCCATGCGGAACGTGTGGATCACACCGTTGCCGACGAGATCGAAGCGCGCGTCGTCTTCCGGTCCGAGCAGTCCGGTCACGACGGTGGCGCGGTGCACGTTCGTGCCGGTTTCGAGCGCGAGGCCTGCACGCTCCCCGAGCGCGCGGACGTCCTCGCGCAGCACGGTCGCGCACGCGACCGCGTCGCGGCCGGCATCGGCGGCGAAGATCGCGAGGCAGTTGTCGCCGCTGTACTTGACGACGCGCCCGCCGTGCTCGGTGACCCGCTGGGCCGCGAGGACGTAGAAGTCGTCGACCAGCGCCGCGATCTCGATCGCATCGAGCCCGGCGACGGATCGGGTGAAGCCGGCCAGATCGACCAGCATCATGACGAGGGTGCGTTCCTCGAAGCGCGTCGAGGACGTGTCCGCACGCGTAGCCATTTCGGCCTCCTGAGTTCCTGAGCCTGCCTGGTGCGGGGGTGACTCCCGCGGGTCCGCGAACGGATACCGAGGACCAGCGTAACGGTCGAGCGGAGCCGGTGCATCCACTTGTACTGTCCGCGCTCGTGACGCTGGCGCACGAGCTGGGTGAGGTCCTGCAGTCCGAGGCCGCACGGCATCAGGTCGCGGGATCCGCGGCCGGCATCGTCGTCGACGGCGAGTGCTTCACTGCGGCTGTCGGCGTCACGAACGTCGACGCGCCGCTGCCGTTGGATGCGGCCACCCTCTTCCAGGTCGCGTCGATCACCAAGACGTTCAGCGCGGCTGCTGTCGCACTCCTCGTCCAGGAAGGCAAGGTCGGGTTCGACGACCCGGTGTCGAAGTACCTCCCGGCGCTCGGACCCGCGACCGGCCTCGACCTCGACGAGATGACCGTGACGCACATCCTCACGCACCAAGCCGGTTTCGATGGCGACCATCTCTTCGTCGAGCGGGAGACGGAGACGCTCGAGACGCTGCGCGACGCGCGTCGGATCTTTGCACCTGGCACCGGTTTCTCGTACAACAACGCGGCGTTCTCGATCGCGGGGGCCGTCATCGAAGCCGCGAGCGGGGAGTCGTACGAATCGTTCGTGCGCGCGCGCCTGCTCCGACCGCTCGGCCTGACTTCCGCATGCTTCCGCGCCGACGACGCGATCACGTATCGTGTCGCCGCGCCGCACCTTGTCATCGGTGCGGACGCGGCCGTGCTCCGCGGCGCGGGCTGGCAGCCGGGCTGGGAGCTCGGGCCGGTGGATCGTGCCGCGGGCGGCTTGATCGCATCGGTGGAGCACCTTCTCACGTGGGCGCGGTTCCAGTGGACCGGTCGCGACGCCGAAGGCACGGAGTTGCTCTCGCGGTCAGCGCTCGAGCACCTGCACACGGCGGTCGTGCGCGAGACCCGTGACGGCGAGATCGCGTTCGATTGGGAGGTGCAGCACACCGACGGTGTCACGACCATCGAACACGGCGGCCTGACCGTCGGCTACTGCAGCGACCTGGTGGTCGCGCCCGAGCGCAAGGTCGGATTCGTCGGTCTCACGAACTCCACCAACGGCGCAGCCATGAACCAGGCCGTGCGCCGCTGGGCGCTCGAGCGCGTCGCCGGTATCCGAGAGACGGACCACGTACCCGATCCCGAGATCGTCGTCGACCCGGCTCGGGTCGCGGGCCGGTACCTCTCGCCGTTCTCGGTGGTCACCGTCGCAGCCGGCGAGGTGCCCAACACGCTGCAAATGTCCGGGGCGCCGCGTGACGACACGGACGGCTGGAAACCGCCACCCGAGCCGGCCACGACCTTCGCGTTCTACGCCGATGACCACGCGGTGAGCCTCGACGCGCTCGGGCCTTCGCGCGTCGCCGCGCTTCGGCTACGACGCGAGCGGTCGGGCCGAGTGGATGCAGTGGGGCTCGCGCCGGTGCCCGCGTCTCGACTGACGACTACGCCGCCGCGACGTTCGCTTCCACGATGCCGAGCACGTGCTGGGTCGCGAGCCGGAGGATCGGCTCGTGCGCGCTGGCCGTCGGCCAGCGGTCTCGGCAGCGACAGGTCGAGCGGACTCGTCGGCTCGAGGCCGGCCTCCCGAATGCGGATGACCCGCCAACCGACACGCGCGAACTTCATGCTCTCCGAGACGTCATCGGCCCAGTGCATGCGCCGGTCGGAAGCGCAGCGGTTCGTCGTGAGGCCGAGATGGCTCGCACCGCGCGCTTCGACGTCGTACATCACGACGGTGGGCGTGCCGAGGAGGGGGAGCGCGATCTGAGCCCGGGCCGCGTAGTCGCGGTCGCCAATGAGCATGTCGCAGTGCACGTGGTACTTCAGCTCGTGCAGGCGCCCGGCGAGCAGTTGCTGTGCCGCGCTCCCGGCGCACCCGGGTGATACGAGCGCCTGACCCGTGAGGGTCGGCTCGCGCATCTGGGCGACACACCACTCGCAGTCGAGGTCGGGCGCGATCAGCTTCGGCATCATGGGTACCACCGTGCGGGAAATCGCGCGCACGAGGAAGGCGCGAACGTGCCATCCCCGAGGGCACACGCGCACCCTCGTTCACGTCCTGGATCCCGACGCGAACTCCGGCGCGGGCGGTGCGCCGCGTCCTGCGTCGGGATCCTCGCCGCCTCCATCCTGGTCGGACGAGGGCTGCGGAGGTGGTCAGGACGGGCGACCGGTCGGGTCCAGCGCACGGAAGCCCTTCTCTGCACGCGTGCCGTCCGGTGAGGTCCGGGCCAGTGCCGCGAGCTCGGCGTAGGCCGCCGTCTCCGACATGGATCGGATGGCCCGACCGAGGCGGTCGACGTGCTCCTCGAGACTGAGATCGAGGATGTCCTCGTCGTCGCGCCCGATCCAGAGCGATTCCATGGCGTGGCCTCCCAGCCCTTGCTGTGTGTGGAGCGTGTCGCTCCGAGTCCCGATCGATGGCGACCGGCTCGGTGCGCAGCGCCGCACTGTCCGTCCTTGGTAGCGGGATGCTATCGCTCCGTGACTGAAATGTCACGCAGTGTGAGGACATTCAGAACCAATGTCCGCCGACGCGCGCCTCGTGGCGCGGGGCCGGACCTACGCGGGATAGATCTCGATCGGTGTCCCGTTCGCGAACGTGCTGAACAGGTAGTCCTGGTCGGGGTTGGTCGTTCGGATGCAGCCGTGGCTCGCCGGGTAGCCGGGCACGTTCGTCGCGCCGTGGATCGCGAAACCGCCCTGGAAGTACATGGGGCGGTAGAGCTTTCCGAGCGGCGCGGTGCGGACGCCGTCGATCCGGCGCTTGATCTTGAAGTCGCCGCGCGGCGTGTCGGCGACCGCGGTGCCGCCGCTCGGCGACGCGTACCGCCGGCCACTGCCGCTCGAGACGTTGATGATCTTGGTGGTGCCGTCAGCGGAGACCGCGAACGCGATCTGGCGGTCGACGTCGACTTCGATCCGCGGCGTCGGGCCGCCGCGCGGCCCCGCGGCGGTGAGTCCCTGGGCGAGCGCGGCGAACGTGATCGGTCCCGCGTGCCCGTCCGCCTCGAGTCCTTCGTACTTCTGGAAGGCCATCACGGCCGCGAAGGTCGCGTTCGAGTAGTGGCCGTCGATCTCGCCGGGCCGGAACCCGAGGTCCCGGAGCCGGGTCTGCAACAGCGCGACGAACGGGCCCACGCTCCCCTGCCGCATCGCTTCCGGCGCCGGCGGCGCCGGGCGGTGCGGGCGGTGCGGGCGGTGCGGTGGTCGTCGGCGCGGGCGGCAGCGTCGTCGTGGTGGCCGCGGTCGTGGTGGTGCTCGCTGCGTCGGTCGTCGTGGTGGTGCTCGGCGCCGCGGCGCCTTCCGTGCCAGAGGCGTTTTCGCACGCGGCTGCGCCCAGCAGCAGGCCCATCGCGCACAACACGGACGCCGTCGGCCTGAAGCGGCCCGGACGTGATCGCCGCCGGCCCACCCGGAAACTCGATTGCATCGGGGCAATCGTACGGGTTCAGGGGCCGAGTTCGGCGGTTCGGGCCGTACGTCGCCGTTCCGGGCCGGATCCGGAAGGCCCTCCTGCTCAGGTGTGCCTGCCTCCTGCTCAGGTGTGCTTGTGCCTCCTGCTCAGGTGTGCAGGTCGAGCCAGGTGATGACGTCGGCCGTCACGGCGTCCCGGTTCGTCTCGTTGAACAGCTCGTGCCGGGCGCCGGGATAGGCACAGAACGAGACGTCGGCCAAGCCGAGGCCGCGGAAGTGGTCGGCGAGGGCCTGCCCGCCGGCCTCGCCCCCGATCGGATCCTCGGCACCGTTGAACACGAGGACCGGGAGGTCGCGCGGGATCGTCGCGTCGTCGCCTCGTGGCGCCAGGTCGGGCGCCTCGCCGTCGCGCGGCGGCTGCAACGGCACCGACTCGAAGCCGCACAGCGGATCCGCAATGTACGCATCGACCTCGGCGTCGTCGCGCGACAACCAGTCGTAGGGAGTGCGTGCCGGTTCGAACTTCTCGTTGATGCTTCCGAGTCGTTCCATGCCGGGCACCGCCCGCGTCGTGCCCGTGAACAGCGCGCCTGCGAGCTCCGATCCGTACTGCTGCACATAGGGATAGAGGATGAACGACCCCCAGCTGTGCCCGAGCGCGAACACGAGAAGTCCTGGGTGGTCGGCGGCGATGCGGTGCGTGACGGCGTGCACCGCGTCGATGACACCGGCCATGCTGCGCGGGCCGAGGTCACCAAGGGAGTCCGAGCGCAGCCCGGTCTGGCCGTGCCCGCGATGGTCGTCGGCGTACACGACGTAGCCCGCCGCGTTCAGACGCGCTGCGAGCCGTGCGTACCGCTGTGCGTGCTCGGCAAGCCCGTGCATCACGTGCACGACCGCGCGCGGTGGCGTCGTGGGGGACCAGCGGAACGCGACGATGTCGATGCCGTCGGGATCGGTGACGGTCAGCTCGATCGGCGGCGCGGCGTGGCTCACGATCGCGCGCTCAGCACCAGTAGGGATAGGTCCCCGCGAGCATTTGCTCGAGCAGCTCACGGAACATCACGAGGTCGTCGGGATCGTCCGGCTTCTCCATCGAGCCGTACGCGATGCCGCGCGTGCTCGTGCGGATCGACACGATCGCGAAACGCAGCGCGGCGTACACCTCGAACCACTCGAGGTCCTGCAGCCTGTGACCCGAAAGCTCCTCGTACGTCTGCATGATCTCGGCCCGGTCCATGAACTCGGGGAGGCCGGGCATCTCGAAGCGGGCCGCGAGGTCTTGGAAGAACGCGTGCAGGAAGATCATCCAGGCGACGTCGACCTCGGGCGGACCGACGGTCGCCATCTCCCAGTCGAGGACCGCGACCGGTTCGAAGTCGTCCCACAGCATGTTGCCGATGCGGGAGTCGCCCCAATTGAAGACGGTGCGCACTCCCGTGGGGCGGTGCGCTTCCAGCCACGCGAACGTGCGCTCGATCAACGGATAGGACGCGTCCTCGCGCGCCCAGTCGTAGTACCAGTGCTGGTACCCGAGCTGCTGGTCGAGTGCCGTTTCGCCATGCTCGGGCCGCATGAGGAACGACAAGTCGTGCATCTCCGGCGTGATCTCGTGCAATCGCGCGAGCACGCTCACCGCGTTGCGTTGCATGCGGCTGCGGTCCTCGGGACTTGCGTCCATCACCCAGCCACCGAACACGTACGGCGGGATGTCGAGCGGGGCCACACCGTCGACGCGCTTCATCACGATGAACGGCGAACCGAGCCACTGCCCGTCACCTTCTGCGTACGGCACTTCCGGCGCGGGCACGTCGGTGTGCGCGCGCACGAGCTCCATGCACTGTTTCTGCAACCCGAGGTTGTACTCGGGGAACACCGGGTATACCTCCGGCAGCGGTTCCACGCGCGCGACGTAATGCTCGATGTGACCGCGGCCGTCGCGCAGGTCGAAGAGCACCGTCTCGCTCGACATCCCGTTGCCCGGCGCGCTCGCTTCACACACGGTCACGTCCGGCGCGATCACCGCACGCGCCCACTCGGTCAGCCGGTCCGCGAGCTCGTCCGGATCACGCCGCCACGGCGTGTCGAGTTCGATCGGCTCGTCGCTCATCTGATTCCCCCTGGGCGTCGTCACAATCCGGGCGCGGCGAACAGCCGAGCAGCCTACGCGTCCTGTTCGGCGCCGCGAACGGCGGGAACAGGAATGCCGATCCCGTCGGTATCGTTCACCTTCGCATGACCTCAGGCCACCGCATCAGCATCACGCCCGCCGACCTCCACGTGGAGGTCATGATCGACGGTACGAAGGTGGCGGAGTCCGACCGGCCCGTCCTGCTCGAAGAGACGGGTTTGCCGACGCGCTACTACCTCCCGCGTGCCGACGTGCGCGACGAGCTCCTCACGGCGACCAACAGCGAGACGGTCTGCCCGTTCAAGGGCCAAGCGCGCTACTGGTCGGTCGAGATCGACGGCAAGCTGCACGCAGATGTCGTGTGGAGCTACGAGACGCCGATTCCGGATGCGGCCGGGATCAAGGACCTCATGTGCTTCTACAACGAGCGCGTCGACATCAACGTCGATGGCACCCCGCTCGTGCGCCCCGAGACGCCGTACTCGCCGAAGTAAGGGCACCTCCGCGCGATTGCATCGCTACCGTCGCACTGATGACCGAACGCGCGGCGCGACCGCACACTGAACCGCATCCGTTGCGGCTCGCGCTCGACCACCCGCGCCGCGCCGAGATCCTCGTCGCCCATCAACGCGCCCTCGACGCAAGAGCCGACGGCTACACCGATCCCGAGACGGGCTTCTTCGTCTTCACCGCCGCGTACCTCGCGAACCGCGGCACCTGTTGCGACACCGGCTGCCGCCACTGCCCTTACGTCTAGGTGCGGGGACGGTGGTGACTACGCGATGGGTTCGCAGATGACGACGGGGATCGGGCGCGTCGTTTTCTGCTGGTAGCCCGCGTAGCCCTTGTTGGCGGCGACGATGGTGGGCCACATCTCGGCTTTCTCTTCCTCGGACGCGGTTCGCGCACGCATCTTCGTGGTGACGCCCTCGATCGTGAGCTCGACCTCCGGGTTGGCCACGAGGTTCAGGTACCACTCCGGGTTCCGGTCGTCGCCGCCCTTGGACGCGATCACCACTGTGCGCTTGTCGTCGTGGATCGGAGCGGTGAGCAGCACCGCACGGTGCTGACCGGTCTTGCGCCCGATCGTGTGCAGCTCGACCGTCTGCATCCCCATCGGGCGGTTGAGCCAGCGGCCGCCGCTGACCTTCAGGATGGTGCGGTGCAGCAGGTTCATGCCCTTGAGCTGCAGGTCCTTGAACTCGTTGCGGTAGTTCATGCGGATCGCAGTGTACGGCCGCGCCGTGGGATGCTCCCACCGAGAAGGGTCGAGATGCCGGACGAGCGCGCAGTGATGGAAGCCAACGTCGAGGTGGTGCGGCGCATGTACGACGCGTTCGCCGCGACGGATCTGGAGACGATCCTCGCGGTCACCGATCCCGACATCGAGATCGTTCAGACGCCCCTGCTGCCGTGGGGCGGCGAGTTCCATGGGCAGGAAGGGCTCGGCGAGTTCTTCGGGAAGCTGACCGGTGCGATCTCGTCGCGCGTGACGATCCATAGTGTGTTCGCGGCGGGCGATCAGGTGGTGCAGGTCGGACGCACGGCCGGCACCGTGAACGCGACCGGCGTGGAGTTCGACGTCGACGAAGTGCACGTGCTCACGCTGCGCAAGAGCAGAGTCGTGCGCTTCGCGGCGACGATCGACACGCCCGCGATGCTCGCCGCGCTCGGGCAGTAGGAGTTTCGTGATGGGAGAGGGTCCGCGCTTCCGGCACCTTGACGACCTGACGTGGCAGGAGTGCCGCAAGCAGCAACACGGCGATCACACCGCGTCCGTGTGGGAGAAATGGCTCGAATTCTCGCCGCGCTGTCTCTCGTTGTATCCGCGGTGGGATCCGGGGATGATCGTGCGGCCCCACGGCCACAACAGCGACCATCTCGTATTCGTGATCGAAGGCGATATGTGGTGTGGCGACGTGCACTGCTCGGCCGGCACGCACATCGCGCTCGATCAGGGTGACGCGTTCGGTCCTTTCGTCGCAGGACCCGACGGCGTCGTGCTGTTCGAGGTGATGATGGGCGACCCCACGTCGTTCCCCGCCGACGAAGCCGGCTACGAGCAGTTCCTCGCGGAACGGAACGTGCAGCAGCTGCCGAACCCGCCGATCGACCTGCCCGAATTCGTCGAGGACGCGCGCAACTGAACATGGCGCGGATGTCGTGAGCGCGCCCTTCGCGCGAGGGTCGGTGTCGCTCCGGCTCTATCCGCACCTCGATCGCGACGTGCGCGAGGTGGTCGCCGAGTTGTGTGCGCAGGCCGCGCTCGCGGGCGCGCACGGGTTCGACGGCGTGATGACGAGCGAGCATCACGGTGGGTTCGCGGGCTACCTCCCGAACCCGCTGCAAGCGGCCGGGTGGTGCCTCGAAGCGATGGGGGAGGGGTGGGCGGCGGCGTGCCCTTTGGTCCTCCCGTTGCGACCGGTCGCGCTCGTCGCCGAAGAGGTCGCGTGGTTGGCCGCGCGCTTCCCGGACCGTGTCGGTGTCGGCGTCGCGGCGGGCGCGTTGCCCACGGACTTCGAGATCATGGAGACGGATCTCGACGGCCTGGCGTCGCGCTTCGACGCCGGGCTGCAACGGTTGGCGCGCGCGTTGCACCATGGTGATGCGGGTGGTCCGCTGGCGAACGATCCCGCGATCGCCGCGTGTGCGGCGCGCCCCATCCCCATGGTGAGCGCGGCGTCGAGCGTGACCGGTGCGCGGCGTGCCGCGCGGAATGGTGTCGGGATCCTCTTGGACTCGTTGACCACAACCGCCCGCGCCCGAGAGCTGACCGGCGCGTATCGCGCGGCCGGTGGCGCGGAGCCGTGCATCCTGATCCGACGGGCGTGGGTGGGGGAGCCGTGGCGGGCGCGCGTCGACGCGCAGGTGGAGGTGTACCGCTCCTATGCGGGCGCGGCCGCGGTCGAGCACTGGGGCGAAGACGAGCTGCAGGCCGGACTCGATCCCGGCGCGGTGATCACCGGCTTGCTCGACGCGCTCCGGGAGGCGGGATGCGACGCGCTCGAACATCCGCGTGCACGTTCCGGGCGTGCCGGCCGAGGTGGTGCGCGAGCAGGTCGTCCGCATCGGTGAGGACGTGTTGCCCGGCGTCCGGGCTGGTCTCGGCGTCGCGTAGGGTGTCCGGGCCGTCGGAAATCTCCCGGCCGCAGTGACGACGTTCGAGGAGCGCGCGTGAAGACGTACAAAGAGCTCTACATCGGGGGCGAGTGGGTCGCTCCGTCCGGCTCAGAGGTCATCGAGGTGATCTCGCCGGCGTCCGAGGAAATCATCGGGCAGGTCCCCGACGGCACCCCAGCCGACATCGACGCCGCGGTCGCCGCCGCGCGCACGGCCTTCGACGATGGCCCGTGGCCTCACATGACGCCGGTGCAACGAGCCGAGATCCTCGCCGCGTTCTCTCAGGCGCTGCAGGCCCGCGCCGCTGACCTCGCCGACACGATCTCCTCGCAGAACGGTTCGCCGAAGCAGTGGTCGATGATGGGCCAGGTGTTCTCGGCGACGATGGTGCTCGACACCTACGTGCGCCTCGCCACCGAATACGAATGGGTCGACACCCGCGTCGGCATGATGGGCGGTCCGGTTCGCGTGCGGAAGGCGCCGGTCGGCGTCGCCGCCGCGATCACGCCGTGGAACGTCCCGCTGTTCATCGCCGCGTTGAAGCTCGGCCCCGCGATGCTGACCGGTTGCACAGTCGTGCTGAAGCCCGCACCGGAGACGCCGCTCGACAGCTACCTGCTCGCCGAAGCCGCGATCGAGGCCGGCGTGCCCGCCGGTGTCATCAACATCGTGCCGGCCGGGCGCGAAACCGGTGAGCACCTCGTCAAGCACCCGCTGATCGACAAGGTGAGCTTCACCGGTTCGACCGCGGCCGGGATGCGCATCGGCGAGCTCTGCGGCGCGCAGCTCAAGCGCTGCACGCTTGAGCTCGGCGGCAAGTCGGCGGCGATCGTCCTCGACGACGCCAACCTCGACGCGGCGATGCTCGACCAGCTCGTGCAGTCCGGCCTCATGAACAACGGCCAGGTCTGTGGCGCGCAGAGTCGCATCCTCGTGTCGAAGTCGCGTTACAACGAAGTGGTCGACGCGCTGGGTGCCGCGGTCGGTGCGTTGCAGGTCGGCGACCCGCTCGACGAATCCACCCAGATCGGTCCGCTCGTCGCCGAGCGGCAGCGGACGCGAGTCGAGGGCTACCTCGAGGCCGGGAAGTCGGCTGGTGCGCGCGTCGTTACCGGCGGAGGTCGTCCCGCGGCGTTGTCGCGCGGTTGGTACGTCGAGCCGACGGTGTTCGCCGACGTCGACAACTCGATGAAGATCGCGCAGGAAGAGATCTTCGGTCCGGTGCTCTCGGTGATCCCGTACGACAACGAGGACCAGGCGGTGAAGATCGCCAACGATTCCGACTACGGGCTCTGCGGCAGCGTCTGGACCGACGACGTCGCGCGCGGTGAGCAGGTCGCCGCACGGGTGCGCACCGGTGTCGTCGCGATCAACTCCGCGATGATCCTCGACTTCAACAGCCCGTTCGGCGGGTTCAAGAAGTCGGGCATCGGCCGTGAGCTCGGCCCCGAGGGCATCGCCCCCTGGACCGAGCTGCAGACGATCATCCTCCCCGCGGGCTGACCAAACGCAGGTTTCAGCGACAATCCGCGACCGTCACGGTCGTCGATTGTCGCCAAAACCTAGACGGGGCGCGCCGCGGGCCAGGCGTCGGCGCGCGTTGCGGCATCGCTGCCGCCGTCCATGAACACGACCGAGCCGCAGAAGAACGCCGCCTCGGGCGAAAGTAGGTAGGCGAGCAGCGCCGCGACCTCGTCCGCGGTGCCCGGGCGGCCGATCGGGACGGGGAAGACCTCGGGGATGCCCAGGATGAAGTCGAGCTGGCCCTCCGTCATCGGCGTGTCGATCACACCCGGACAGACGGCGTTGAGGTTGATGCCCGCGCCGATCCAGTCGGGCGTGACCGCGTTGCGGCGGACCCAGCGGGCCAGCGCGAGCTTCGAGCCCGCGTACCCGTGCGCGAAGCCGGCGCTCGCGATCTCCTGGGCGCGCGTCTCGTCGCCGGCGAGGCATGCGTCCGCGATGGTCTCGGGGAGCCCGGGTGTCGTCGTGGTCGAGTTCGAGCTGATGGCGACGGCACGCGCGTTCGTTCCGTTGGCAAGCGCCGGGCGGAGCCCGTCGAGCGCGGCGACCGCGCCGAAGTAGTTCACGGGGATCGCGAGTTCGTCGTTCATCGTGCCCGCGCCGGCGACCAGACCGTCGAGGGTGCCGCCGCACGCCGCGAGTGTTTCGGTCACCATCGCGGCTCGTCCGTCGGCGGTCGAGAGATCGGCGATCACCTCCGCGTCCTGCACATCGACGCCGATCACCCGGTGCCCTTCGCGTTCGAGGCGCGCACGCGTTGCTCGTCCGATGCCGCCGGCCGAGCCGGTGATCACGATCGTGGTCATGGCGCCGCACGTTAGTGTCCCGCCCCGTGGACCAGGCCGCACTGCAATCGTTGTTCGACCTCACCGATCGCGTCGCGATCGTGACCGGCGGAACGCGCGGCATCGGCCGGGCCGTCGCCGAGGGGTTCGTGAGCGCAGGGGCCAAGGTCGTCGTGGCCAGCCGCAAGGTCGGCGCGTGCGCGGAGACCGAAGCGCATCTACGCGACATGGGCGGCGACGCGCTCGGCATCCCGACGCACGCCGGCGACCTTGACTCGCTGCACGCGCTGGTGGCGCAGACGGTCGAACGGTTCGGTGGCGTCGACATCGTGGTGAACAACGCCGCCAACGCGCTGACGCAGCGCCTGGGTCAGTTCACGCCCGAGGCGTGGCAGAAGTCCTTCGACGTGAATCTCCGCGGTCCGGTGTTCCTCGTCCAGGAAGCGCTCCCGAATTTGACGGAGAGCGCGCACGCCGCGATCGTCAACGTCATCTCGGCCGGTGCGTTCCTCTTCTCGTCGAACGTGGCGATGTACGCCGCGGGCAAAGCCGGGATGATGTCGTTCACGCGTGCGATGGCGGCCGACTTCGCCCCGCTCGGCATCCGCGTCAACGCGCTCGCGCCCGGCACGGTCGACACCGACATGGTGCGCGCCAACACCCCCGAGGCGCAGCAGGCGATGGCGCTCGCCGGACACCTGCGCCGCGCCGCGTCGCCTGACGAGATGGTCGGCCCGGTGTTGTTCCTCGCCTCCGACGCGTCGAGCTTCATGACGGGTCAAGTGTTGCTCGTCGACGGGGGGCTGGTCCCGCACTAACTGTGATGAGTGGGCTGCGATGCAGCGATACCGCGGCCGAGGGCGTAGAGGCGATTCTCCGAGTCGACGACTACCGTGGAACGACCGAACCAGTCGATCGGGAATCCTCGTGAGCGAAGGAACCGAAGGGCTGACGCAGGATGATCGTGCCATCGTCGGCGAACGCGGTGTCGAGCTTTCCTTGTGCGTCGTAGCCGATGATCGCGCACTGGTAGGCCGCGGACGCGTCCTCCCCACTCGGACAGCGTGCGAAGTTGATCGCATCGGCGCCGGCTGAAGCCGCCGCAAGTCTTCACGAACGGCCAACGCTGTCAAGACTCGCCGGTCAGCGCGACAGCCGAACCGGCAGTGCTTTCAGGCTGTTGTTGAGATTCGACCGCGTGCGACGCGGTTCGCCGGTGATCTCGATCGTGGGGAACGTCGCGAACAGCTCCTGGAAGAACACGACGCCCTCGAGTCGCGCGAGGTGCACGCCCAGGCAGAAGTGCTCGGCGATCCCGAACGAGAGATGCGGGTTCGGGTTGCGCCGCATGTCGAACGTCTGGGGATCGGCGAAGACGTCTTCGTCCCGGTTGGCGGACGTGTAGATCATCGCGACCTTGTCGCCCGCCGCGATCGGCTGGCCGTGCAGCTCGGTGTCGCTGCTCGCGGTGCGCCGGAAGTAGTGCAGCGGGTTCTCGTAGCGCAGGATCTCCTCGACCGCGCCGGCGGTGAGTGACGGATCGGCGCGGAGGTCGGCCAGCTGATCGGGGTGCTCGAGCAGCGCGAGCAGGCCGTTGGCCAGCATGCCCTGCGTCGTGTCGTTGCCTGCCGTGACGAGCTGTACGAAGAAGCTGCCGAACTCGATGTCGTTCATCGGCGCACCGCCGAAGTCGGTGGCGAGGATCAGCGACGTGAGGTCTTCGCGCGGTTCCTGGCTCCGGCGCTCCATCGCGAACTGGATCGCGTACATCGCCATGTCGATTACCGCACCGCCCGCGGCATCGGCATCGGCCGTGGCCATGATCTCGGGATCCTGACTGCGGGTGTTGCGCTCCGCCATCATGTGGATCGCGTCCCAGTCTTCGCGCGGCAGCCCCATCAGCTCGCCGATGACCTGCGTCGGCAGACTCGCCGTGACTTCGTGGACGAACTCGACCTCGCCGCGTTCTGCCGCGTCTTGCATGATCTCGCGGCAGATCTCGCGGATGCGGCCTTCCATCTGCGCCATGACGCGCGCCTTGAAGCTCGGCGCGAGCGGGCGGCGGTACGTGACGTGCTTCGGTGGATCCATGGCGAGCAGCATCATCCGCATGCCCTCGAGCGCCTCCGGCGTGAGGTTCTCGAGCATGACGCCCGCCTCGTTCGCCGAGAACAACGTCGGCTCCTTCGCCACGTGCACCACATCTGCATGCTTGAGCACCGCCCAGTAGCCCGGTTCGTCGGCCATCTCCTGCCAGAACACAGGTTGCGTGCGCCGCAGTTCGGCGAACAGCTCGTGCGGGGGCCCGTCGGCGTAACCGTCGGGGTCGTAGATGTCGATCGTCGCCGTCATGCAGACAGATAAACATGTGGCGACATCGTCGTGCGAGAGGGGTTGGGGATGGGCCGGCTGGACGGCAAGGTCGCAGTGGTCACGGGTGGTGCCAACGGCATCGGCCGGGCCTGTTGCGAACGGTTCGCGGAAGAGGGCGCGGACGTCGTGGTCGCCGACGTGACCGACGACGCGGGCCGCGAGACGGTCACGCTCGTCGAGAAGCAGGGCCGCCGCGGTGAGTACGTCCACTGCGATGCGGCCAGTGTCGCCGACAACGACGCGGTCATGGCGCGCACGGTCGATGCCTTCGGCGGTGTCGACATCCTCGTCACCGGGGCCGGCATCACGCACTCCACCTACGAGAGCGGCAACATGCAAAAGGAGTACGAGTTCGTCGGCGGGCTCGGAGACCTCATCCTCGATCCCGCGCGCATGTTCGCCGAGCTCGCTCTCGACGACTGGCACCGCGTCATCGAGGTGAACCTGACCGGCACCTACCTCGCGATGCGCAGCGCGGTCGGACCCATGCGCGCACGCGGGGGAGGCGCGATCGTGACGATCGCGTCGGTTGCGTCGAAGCAACCGGAAGCCGGGCCTGTCGCGTACGCGGTGTCGAAGTCGGGCGTCTGGATGTTGACGAAGCACGCGGCGCGCTCGCTCGCTGGGATCGGGATCCGCGTCAACGCGGTCGGCCCCGGGTTCATCGATACGAACATGACGAAGATCGTGCGCGAGGTCGGCGCCTTCGACCCGGTGCTCGCCACGATCCCGATGCAGCGCATGGGCACCGCGCGGGAGGTAGCCAATACGGTGTTGTTCCTCGCGAGCGACGACTCCAGCTACTTCACCGGCGAGCTCTTGCACCCGGATGGCGGCTTCTACACGGACTGATGGTAAGTCGTGCACTCCCGGACTAACGTAGAACGTGTTCTAGGAGGCGCAGCATGACTGCCACGTTGTCGGCGACCGATCGTTACACGATCATCTCGGCGGATTGTCACGCCGGCGCGAACCACGAGACGTACCGCCAGTACCTCGACCCCGCGTACCTCGACGACTTCGACGCGTGGCGCAACAAGTACAAGAACCCGTTCCGCGACCTGCAGGACGGCGGCCGGGTGCGCAACTGGGACAACGAGCGACGCATCTCCGACCTCGAGCGCGACGGCATCGTCGGTGAAGTCGTGTTCCCCAACACGGTCCCACCGTTCTTCCCGAGCTTCATCCTGTTCGCGCGTCCGCCGCGTCCCGACGAGTACGAGCATCGACTCGCCGGTATCCGCGCGCACAACCGCTGGCTCGCCGACTGGTGCGGCGACCACGCCGACCGGCGCGCCGGCATCGGGCAGATCTTCCTCAACGACGTCGACGACGCGATCGACGACGCGAAGTGGATCAAGGAGCACGGTTTGCGCGGCGGCGTGCTCATCTCCGCGATCCCGCCCGACGTCGACTACGTCAGCCCGTTGTACGACCCGAAGTACGACCGGCTGTGGAAGGTCTGTGAGGACCTCGAGATCCCGATCAATGCGCATGGCGGCACGGGCGCACCGAACTACGGCAAGTACCCGGTCGCGAACCTGCTGTTCATCACGGAAGTCAGCTTCTACTCGCAGCGGCCGTTCGTGCAGTTCATCCTGTCGGGCGTGTTCGAACGGTTCCCGAAGCTCACATTCGTCATGACCGAGCAGGGTTGCGCGTGGATCCCGCCAACGTTGCGCCGGCTCGACGCGGTGATCGACCAGATCCGCAAGACCGGCCGCACCGGCGAGCTCGCGTACTCGGACGAGCACAAGCTGCCCAGGCTCGCGTCGGAGTACTTCGCGCAGAGCTGTTACGTCGGCGTCAGTCAGCCCGGTAAGGAAGACGCCGCGGCGCGCTACGAGATCGGCCTCGATCACTTCATGTGGGGAAGCGACTACCCGCACGACGAAGGCACCGCGCCGTACACGCGCGAACACCTGCGCCAGCTCTTCCACGACACTGACCCGGTCGAGCTGCAGCAGCTGCTGGCCGGGAACGCGGCCCGCGTCTACGGCTTCGACCTCGACCGCCTCGCACCGCTTGCCGCGCAGGCCGGCCCGACCGTCGAGGAGATCGCGACACCCCTCGACAACCTCCCCGACAACCCGAACGAAGCGCTGCTGAAGGCGTCTCGATAACGCGGTCTATCCCACGTCGAAGGGGCCGCGGCCCATCTGCTCGCGTACGGTCACGACCGGCGGGTTGGTGAGCGAGCGACGCTGCCAGTTCGCGCCGTCGACGACGAGCGTGTGGCCCGAGATGAAGCGGGCGTACGGCGATGCGAGGAAGGTGGCGGCCCATCCGAGCTCCTGGCGCTGGCCGACGCGCAGTGCCGGCTGGCAGGCGTCCTTCTCGTCGGTGCGGTCGAGATTCCCGCGGATGTCGGACGTCATGTCCTCGTGCGGGAACAGACCAGGGACGAGCCCGTTCACTTGGATCCCGTAGGGGCCCCATTCGACCGCGAGCGACTCAGTGAGGTTCTTGACGCCGGCTTTGGCCGCGGCCGAGTGCACGAAGCCGGGGCCACCGGTCCACGCGTAGGACGCGCCGACGTTGATGATCGAACCCGGCGTGCCCGCGCTCAGGTGGCGGCGGCAGAACTCGCGCGCGCAGAAGAACGTGCCGTTGAGCGTGATGTCGACGACCGTGCGCCAGGCGTTCGGTGACATGTCCTCGGCCGGCACCGGGAAGTTGGCAGCCGCGTTGTTGACGAGCACGCCCGGCAGCCCGAACGCGCCTGCCGCGGCGTCGAAGGCTGCTGCGATCGAGTCGGCATCGCGGATGTCGCACGTGACCGTGCACACGGGCGCGCCGATCGCCTCGATCGCGGCGCGGCCCGCGTCCAGATGCTCGGGCTTCCGGCTCGCGATGACGATCGACGCGCCGAGGCGCGCGAATTCCGACGCGATCGCCTTGCCCAACCCGGTGCCACCGCCGGTCACGAACACGGGGACACCCGCGTAGGTATCGGCGGCCAACGCGTGGGCGCCGACCGGCGGTGGACCCGGGAGTCCGATGGTTTCCGCCATGACTTCCCTCCGCTGGTTCAGCTGCCGGTGTAGCGCGGCGTGCGGTCTTCGGCGCGCGCGGCGCGCAGCTCGGCCATGTCGTCGCTGCGACTGATGAATGTCTGGTAGATCATCTCGTCGTTCATAGACGCGCGGATCTGTGGCTGCGCGAGCTGCCGGATCACGGCGCGCGCCATCTTCACCGTGACCGCGGGCGACTGCGCGATCTGGTGCGCCATCTCCCGCACCGTCGCGTCGAGTTCCTCGGCCGCGACGACGCGGCTCACGATGCCGTGCGCCAGCGCCTCCTCCGCCGAGAGGATGCGGCCGGTGAGGACCATGTCGCTGACGAGCCCGTGGCCACACATCTCGTACAAGACCGCGACCCCGCCGGTGTCCGGGATCACGCCGTAAGCCACCTCCGGGAGCCGGAAGCGGGTGCCCGCGGCGGCGACCCGTACGTCGCACAGCAGTGCTCGCTGGAACGAGCCGCCCATCACCCAGCCCTTGCACGCCACGATGACCGGCGCGTCGAGATCCCAGAGCTGCTGGATGCCGCGGTGCCCACGCCGCATGAGCTCGTGATGCGACAGGTCGACCTTGATGGTCCCGATCGATCCGACGTCGCGGCCGGACGAGAACGACTTGCCTTCGCCGCGCCAGATGATCGCGCGCACTTCGGGATGCCGGGTGAGCTCGGTGAGTATTTCGAAGAGCTCGAGATCCATATCGTCGTCGAACGCGTTGTGCTTCTCCGGGTTGTCGTTCGTGATCGTGGCGATCGGGCCGTCGATCGAAAGTCGCACCCTCGTGTCCATGGCGGGGAACGTATCGCGAAGCGCCGTCAGCAGTACTGGAGCCCGGCGGCTTGACCTGAGATCTGCGCCGCGACGAGATGCGCGTAGTTCGCGGCACCGACGGAGTTCACGTGGAAGCCGTCTTTGGCGAACCAGTCGCCGTGGCAGTTCGAGAACGTGCCCCAGTCGATGAGGTGCGCGTTCGGGTGCCGCGCGACACCCGCGGCGAGATGCGCGTTCACATCGGCCTGCCACGAACGCGGCACGCGCGAGGTCACGAAATACACCTGACGGCCGTCGCCGATCGTCTGCATCATCGTGTCGAACTCGGGATCGCCGAAGCGACCGTTCGTCCCGAGGTGCACGACGACGGTCGATGGCAGCAGCCCTTGGTCGCGGTAGTAGGCCAACGCCGGGATCGCGTTGGCGAACTGCCGGCTCACGACCGCGTCGACGCTCATGCCCGGTATCGCCTGTTGCAATGCACCGCGTGCGCCGAGCATCACGGAGTCGCCGATCCCGAGCACACCCTGCGGGATCGCCGGGGTGGTCGGCGCGGGGGTGGTCGGCGTGGTCGCGCTGGCCTGACCGACGGTCGTCGGGGTCGTGGTGGTCGACGACGACAACGTCCGCTGCAGCTCCTCGAGTGCCTCCGATCGGGGCGCGTCCGGATCCCGTTTCTCCTCGGCCGCCTGGTTGGTGATGCCGTGGATCTTCTCCTTGCCGGGTTCCGCGTTCGCAAGGCCGGTTCCGAGCGCGATCGCGAGCAGCGAGAGGGCGACCGCGACTGCGACGCCACGGGTCGCGAGCTGGCGTCGGCCGGCCCCGCGAGCGGCCCGCACCCGCTCCGTGTAGCGGCGGATCGCCCCGGACCGGATCGGCACCTCCACGTACTTGTAGGACAGCTCCGCGACGCCCAGCGTGAGGGCGAGGCGGATCGAGAACCACAGCCAGCCCGGCGGGGTGACGCCGAACGCGCCGTCGAGGTCGGTGAGCCGGGTGACCGCGAAGATCGGGAAGTGCCAGAGGTAGATGCCGTAGGACCGGAGGCCGATCCACACCAGCACCGGCACGCCGAGGATGCGGTTCATGTCCGAGCGCGGGTGTACTACCGCGCAGATGACGAGCAGCGCCGCGATGTCGACGATGAGGAAGCCGCCGCGGAACGCGATCGCGTCGTAGTCGTGCGTGCCGCGGAACGACCACCACAACAGGTACAGGCCGACCACGCCACCGAGATCGAGGACGACGCGCGCGTGCTTACCGGTCGCACCGCGCACGCGCCGCGGCGTCCAGAAGAACGCCAGCGCGGATCCGAGGAGCAAGCCGGACAAGCGCGTCGGTGTTGCGTAGTAGAGGTTCGTGCTGCTGACGCCGATCGTGTACAACAACGCCATCGCGGCGGCCGAGAACAGCCCGACGCAGACCAGGACCCACGGCGTGCGTTGACGGCCGAGTCGCTTCAGCGCGACGCCGATCACGAGCGGCCAGAAGAGATAGAACTGCTCCTCGATCGCGAGCGACCAGAGGTGCTTCAGCAGTTCCGGTCGTCCGGCCTGCTCGAAGTACGAGCGGTTCGCGAAGATCTGCCACCAGTTCGACGTGTACGTGACCGCAGCCACAACATCGCTCTTCAGCTCCGAGATCGCGTTGTCGCGCAGGAACACGAGCGTGAACAGCACGACGACGCTGACCATCAGGAAGAGCGCGGGCAGGAGGCGGCGGGCCCGCCGGAACCAGAACTCCTTCAGCGCGATCGTGCCGGTGCGCGTGCGTTCGTCCATGAGCAGCGACGTGATCAGGTAGCCGCTGAGCACGAAGAACACTTCGACGCCATAGAAGCCGCCCGGCAGCCAGCCCGGGCTGGAGCCACCGACGACGTAGTTGTGGTAGACGAGCACCGCGAGCACGGAGATCGCGCGCAGGCCATCGATGCCGCGGATGTACCGCAGATGCGCGCGCTGGGTGTCGGCCGCAGGGGCCGGATAGGGCTCGGTCACGGGGTGCGTAGGAGTTCGGCGCGCCGGGAGGGATCCGGCGACCCTCCATCATCGCGAATTGGCACCCGAAACCCACGGACATGCCGACCCCGGGCACAGAACGCCCGAATCGCGCTCGCTGGGAGACGCCGCCCGCGCGAGAAGGGGCTATACCCGGGGACGCACGGCGAGGGCGACGATCAGCGCGACGATCGGGCAGAAGATCGAGAAGATGCCGAAGAGGATCGCGCTGTGGCCCTTTCGGCTCGCGATGCCGACCGTGATGATCAGCAGGAGGATCTCGAGGACGAGGCCGATACCCGAGAAGATGTAGACGCCAGTATCTGCGAGAAACATGGGCGCAGTAGACCATGTGTCGGAACGAGAGGGGCGGATCCTTGAGGTGCCGACTCAGGGCGTCGTGTTCGGGTAGAGCTTCTTCAGCATGTCGACGAACGCGGACGTCGTGTCGTTGCACGCGTTCGTCGCGGCCACGAACGTCACACCGGACTTCGGGTCGTGCAGCGCGAGCGACTCCCAGCCGAGCCCTTCTCCGGCATGCCCGAACCAGTCGCCGAAGTTGATGATGCCGAGGCCGTAGTGGAGTCCGGTGCCGAGGTTGCGGGTCTTGATCCGCAGGTTGCCGAGCTGCTTCGACAGTGAGGTCGTGCCCATCGTCGTTTCGGCCCACGTGCCCATGTCGGCCAGGTTCGACGTCATGCCGCCCGCGCCCTGCGCGTACGAGACGTTCCAGTCGGTGACATCGGTGCCCGCGGGCACACCCGGCGCGCCGTCGGCGGCCATCTCGGTGACACATCCCTGGTTCAAGTAGCCGTGCGCGACTGGCGCCGGCATCGAGGTGTCGTCCGGCGGTGGAAGCACGGTCGCCTTCAGATCGAGCGGGGCCGTGATGCGCGTTGTGATCAGATCTTCGAGGGACTTCCCGGTGACCTGTTCGGCGAGCACCTGCAACACGATGAAGTTGGTCGTCGAGTAGCCGAGCGTGCCCGGCGGCTTCATGCCGAGCTTCACGCCCTCGGCGATCAGCTCCTCGGCGGTCCAGACGCGCTGCGGGTTCGCGACGATCGCGTTGATCGCGCCTCCGGGCCGTTGCAGGTAGTCCGGGATGCCCGACGCCATCGAGAGCAGTTGCCGGACCGTGATCGCCGCGAGCTCGGGAAACTGCGCGGCGAGCGCGGGCGCGTACTTCGCGACGGTGCCGTCGAGCATGAGTTTGCCTTCGCGGACGAGCTGCAGGATCACGGTCGCGGTGTAGGAGTCGGTCATGCTCCCGATGCGCAGGGAGTCGTCGACCGTGGCCTTCGTGCCGCCGACTTCGGCCAGGCCGTACGCCTTGGTGAAGAAGCCCTTTTTCGGATCCCACACGCCGACGTAGAGACCCGGCGACTTGGCGCCGAGCGACTCGAACGCGGCCTGCGCGGCGTCATCGATCCGCTTCGCGTCCTTCGCCGACATGGATTCCGTGGTGGGCCGGACGCCGAACGGCTTCGTCGTCGGGCTCGTGTCGTCGTCGCCGCCACCGCACGCGGCCAGGGCGAGCACCGTCGCGCACCCGATCGCCACCAACGCCCTGGATCGCATCCGGGGCACTGTACGGGGTCAGGAGCGCAGGGTTACCCCGGCGTGCACGCCCTGGGGCACGCCGTCCTCGACGAACACCTCGCCGTTCACCAGCGTGCAGCGGTAGCCGCTCGACCGTTGCAGGTAGCGGCCGGCCTCGGCGGGGAAGTCGTGGACGTACTCCGGCAACGGGAGGGCGAGCTCGTCGAGCGTGAGCACGTTGACGTCGGCGAACGCGCCGGGCACGAGGCGGCCGCGATCCGCGAGCCCGAAGAGGTCCGCGGTGTCGGACGTGAGCCGCCGGATGCCTTCCTCGATCGGGAACTTGGTGCGGTCGCGCACCCAGTGCGCGAGGAACCACGTCGGCAACGACGCGTCCATGATCAGTCCGACGTGAGCACCGGAGTCGCCGAGCCCGACGAGCATGCGCGGATGGTCGAGCAACTCCTCGACCGCGTCCATGCGCTGGTTCAGGAACGGGAAGTTGAACAGCGCGCGGCCGCCGGTCTCGCGGGAGATCCGCACGAACGCGGCCGGGATCGTCTCGCCCGCCCGCTGCGCGTGCGCGGCCAGCGAGTCGGCGGGATCTCCCGCGTAGTCGACGTGGTCGGGCGTCAACACGTACACACCGCTCCAGTCGAACGGCGGCAGGTTCGCTTCGGCGTCGCGCACGAGTTCGGCGCGATGCTGGTCGTCGTCGAGTGCGGCGAGTCGCCCGGCGAGGTCGAGCGGCTGCAGTGCTTGCCAGGAGACCGCGCGGTCGAAGAACGTACGGTGTTGCATCCCGAACAGCAGCCCGATGCCGCGTGCCGTCGTCTGCGGCCGGAGCTCGCCACCGCTCGCGGCTTCCTCGTCGACCAAGTCGAGGATGACCTTGTAGAGGTCAGGGCCCGCGTTGCTCTGCGCAACACCGAAGGTGACCGGACGCCCGGTGCGCCGGTTGATCTCTGCCATCCAGCGGATCTCGGCCGCGGTGCCCTCGTAATTCTCGCCGGGCCGCTCGAAACGGGGCGCGACCTCGTAGACACCCTTGCGTCGTTTCCCGAGGACATCGGCGATGGCCATCAGCTCGTCCTCGCGTGCCCAGGTTCCGGGAACGAAGCGGCCATCGGGCACGCGGTGCAGCAGCGTGCGCGACGTCGAGAAGCCGAGCGCCCCGGCGCCGATCGCTTCGTCGACGAGCGCCGCGATCTCCCCGATGTCGTCGTCGGTGGCAGGGGTGTCGTCGAGCCCGCGTTCGCCCATCACGTAGTGGCGGAGCGCGCAGTGGCCGACCATGCCACCGACATTGACGCCCTTGGGGAACGCGTCGAGGGCGCGGAGGTAGTCGCCATAGGTCTCCCAGTTGAAGGCGAGTCCCTCGAGGATGCTGCGAGCGGGGATGTCCTCGACCGACTCCATGAGTCCGGCGAGCCAATCGGCCTGGCCCTCGCGTACCGGTGCGAACGCCACACCGCAATTGCCGAGCACGACCGATGTGACGCCGTGCCAGCACGACGAGGTCGCGTCCGGATCCCATGCGATCTGGGCGTCGAGGTGCGTGTGCACGTCGACGAAGCCGGGCGTCACGTATGCATCGTCGGCGTCGATCTCGCGCGTGCCACCGTCATCGAGTGCGCCGACGGCGACGATCCGATCACCGTCGATCGCGACATCGGCCCGCACGGGCGCGTGCCCGGTGCCGTCAACGACCATGCCACCCCTGATCACAACGTCGTGGGTCATGCTCAGCTTGTAACCCAGAACCTCGCAGCCAGGCAACACGTCACCCCGCGGGGCCTGGGTACGCTGCAGTCGTGGAGCGCAGCGAGCGCGTCGAAAGCGTGGACGACGTGGCCGCGGGGCTGCGCGCGCACGACTATCTCGCCGACGAGGGCCTGGCGACGTCGATCTTCCTCGCGCTGCGGTTGCAACGCCCGTTGTTGCTCGAAGGCGAGGCAGGGGTCGGGAAGACCGAAGTCGCAAAGGTCCTCGCGCGCTGGACCGGCGGCGATCTCCTCCGGCTGCAGTGCTATGAGGGCATCGACGCGGCCCAAGCCGTGTACGAATGGGACTACTCGCGCCAGCTCCTGCACCTCCGCGCGGTCGAGGCGAGCGGTGCCGAGGTGATCGAGGACGAGCTGTACTCGGAACGCTTCCTCGTGAAGCGGCCGTTGCTCCGTGCGATCGCGCACGACGGTGACCAGGCGCCGGTGCTGTTGGTCGACGAGGTCGACCGCGCCGACGACGAGTTCGAAGCGTTCCTGCTCGAGATCCTCTCCGACTGGTCGATCTCGGTGCCCGAGCTCGGCGTGATTCGGGCCGCGGTGCCGCCGATCGCGGTGCTCACGTCGAACCGCACGCGCGATGTGCACGACGCGTTGAAACGCCGGTGCCTCTACCACTGGATCGCCCATCCCGACTTCGAGCGCGAGCTCGCGATCCTGCGCCTGCGCGCGCCCGGCGTGGCCCAGCAGCTCGCGCGCGATGTCGCCGCCGCGGTGGAGGCGATGCGTGAGCTCGAGCTGTACAAGCCGCCGGGCGTGGCGGAGACGATCGACTGGGCCCAAGCGCTCGCGACGCTCGGCACGCAACGACTCGACGAGCAGACCGTCGACATCACACTCGGGACGATCTTGAAATACCGCGAGGATCAGGAGCGGGTGCGCGGCCACGGTCTCGAAGATCTCGTGCGGGCCGCGGTGGCGCGCAGTGCCTGACGGGCGCGTCGAGGCGGTCGTCGGGCCGGACCCCGTCGCGGGTGACCGGCTCGCCGTCGCGTTCGCGCGCGTGCTGCGCGGGGCCGGGATCGATGTTCCGCTCGGTGCGACGATGCTCTTCGCACGGGCGCTCGCGTGCGTCGGTCTCGATGAGCGCGACACGGTCTACTGGGCGGGCCGGTCGACGCTCGTGAAGCGGCCCGAGGACCTCGATACGTACGACCGCGCGTTCGCGTCGTTCTGGTTGGGTCGTTACGACGCGCCCGCGGGCACGCCGCCGCCGGTCGAGGAGATCGTCCTCGCGTTCGATGCGGAGCTGCCCGCGGCCGAGCCGCCGGATGCGGGGCACGCGCCGGACGCGCCCGTGCTCTCGGTGCGCTGGAGCCCGACGGAGACGCTCCGGCACGTCGACTTCGCCGCGTACACGCCGGCCGAGTTCGCCGAAGCCCGCAAGCTCATGGCGGATCTGCGGTTCGTCGGTGCCATCAAGCCCGTCGCGACGGCGCCGCCCGGGGAAGCGGCGCGGTCACCCCGACGTGCGGCGAACGGTTCGCCGCGCGCTGCGTACAGGTGGCGAGCCGATCGAGCGGCGCTTCGAGGTCCCCGCGACTCAGCGCCGCCGCATCGTGCTGCTGCTCGACGTCAGCGGGTCCATGGAGCCGTACGCGCGCGCGTTCGTACGCTTCCTGCATGCCGCGGTCGTCGGGCGGACGCGGGTCGAGGCGTTCGCCCTCGGCACGCGACTCACACGCATCACGCGCGAGCTGTCCTCACGCGATCCGGACGCGGCTGTCGCCGCAGCCGCCAACCGGGTCAGCGACTGGTCGGGTGGCACCCGGCTCGGAGAAGGCATCCAAGTCTTCAACGACACCTGGGGCATCCGGGGCATGGCGCGCGGCGCGGTGGTCGTGATCCTCTCCGACGGATGGGATCGCGGCGGACCCGAGCTGCTCGCCGAACAGATGGCGCGGCTCGCGCGCGTCGCGTACAAGATCGTCTGGGTGAACCCGTTGAAAGCGACGCCCGGGTATGCGCCGCTCGCGCAGGGAATGGCGGCCGCGCTCCCTTACGTTGACGAGTTCGTCGAAGGTCACTCGCTGGCCGCCCTCGAACAGCTCGCCGAAGTGATCTCGCAATGACA
The DNA here is from genome assembly GCA_963740835.1 of uncultured Actinomycetes bacterium. GTDB lineage: Bacteria > Actinomycetota > Acidimicrobiia > IMCC26256 > PALSA-610 > CAVUFH01. The sequence goes on from CAVUFH010000002.1 coordinate 855,736, forward strand.
GGCAGGCGACAAGTGATGAGAGCCAGGAGCAGACTGGAGGCCCGGTCGTTGCACACGTTCGGACACGCGATCGAAGGCCGGAGGTTGTAGCCGCATGAAAGAGGTGTTGGACGACATCGACCGATGGCACGCCGCGGGGCACCGGGTTGCCGTCGCGCGCGTCGTCGGCACCGAAGGGTCGAGCCCGCGCGATCCGGGCGCGACGATGGTGGTGAATGACGCGGGCGAGGTGGCGGGGTCGGTATCGGGCGGCTGCGTCGAAGGCGCGGTCGTGGTCGCCGCGCTGGAGGTGCTCGCGGGGGAACGGGAGCGGGGCGTGATCTCATTCGGCTACTCGGACGACGACGCGTTCGCTGTCGGCCTGACGTGCGGCGGCATCATCCACCTGTTCGTGGAGCCGATCGACTGGTGAGTCTCTACGAACGACTGCGCGACGCGCTGCGCGCGCACGAACCCGTCGCGCTCGCGACGGTTGTGGCGGGGCCGAACGTCGGAGCCAAGCTCCTCGTGCGGCCGGCCGGCGCACCCGATGGCTCGCTCTACGACACGGATCTCGATCGGGTCGTTGCCCGCGACGCGCTCGGCGAGCTCTCGGCGGGCATCACGTCGACGCGGCACTACGGGGCGCACGGCGAGGCGCGTGAAGAGACGGTCACCGTCTTCATCGAGTCGTTCGCACTACCCCCGCGCATGGTCATCTTCGGGGCGGTCGACTTCACCGCTGCACTCACCCGCGTGGCGAAGGTGCTGGGCTATCGAGTCACGGTGTGTGACGCGCGCGCCGTCTTCGCGACGGTGCAGCGCTTCCCCATGGCGGACGAAGTCGTCAACGACTGGCCGGACCGCTACCTCGCCAAGATCGGCGACGAGCTCGGGACCACGCGATGTGGTGTGCGTCCTGACCCACGACCACAAGTTCGACGTCCCCGCGATCGCGGCCGCGGTGAAGACGGACGTCGGCTACATCGGCGCGATGGGTTCACGGCGGACGCACGAGGGGCGGGTGGTGCGCCTGCGCGAGCACGGGCTCGACGACTCCGAGATCGCGCGCGTCATGTCGCCGATCGGTCTCGATGTCGGCGCTCGGACGCCCGAGGAGACGGCGGTCGCGATTTGCGCGGAGATCATCGCGTTGCGGACCGGCCGTCGCGTCGCGTCGTTGCGCGACACGAGCGGTCCGATCCACTGATACGCACGCCAACGTCCAGGAGGGTTCAGTGGATCTCGATATCTCGGGCAAGCGGGCGGCGATTGCCGCGGCATCGCAGGGTCTCGGCTTCGCGACGGCAGCGGCGCTCGCGGCCGGCGGGGTGCAGGTTGCGATCTGCGGACGCGGCCCGGACGCGATCAACGCGGCGGCTGAGCGCATCGGTGCGGACGCGGTGCCGATCGTCGCCGACGTGTCGACTGCCGAGGGCGCGAGCGGTTTCGTCCGCGACGCGCGCGAGGCGCTCGGCGGCATCGACATCCTCGTCGCCAACGCGGGTGGGCCGCCGGCCGGTGATTTCGAGCACACGACGATCGACCAGTACCTCGCCGCGTTCACACTCAACTGCCTCTCGTCGATCGCGATGTGTTACGAGGCCGTGCCGGAGATGCGCGCGCGGAAGTGGGGGAGAGTGCTCGCGATCACCTCGATCGCGGTGCGCCAGCCGATCGCGGGCCTGATCCTGTCGAACACGGCGCGCGCCGGACTCACCGGTTTCCTGAAGACGCTCGCGCGCGAGGTCGCAGCCGACGGTGTCACCGTGAACTCGTTGCTGCCCGGTCTGCACGAGACCGAACGGCTCACGGGCCTGCACGGCGCCGGCTCCCTCGACGACCTCGCCGCGACCGTTCCCGCGCACGTGCTGGGGCAGCCCGACGACTTCGGCCGGGTCGCCGCGTTCTTCTGCTCCGAGGCCGCCCGCTTCGTCACCGGCACCGCGACACCGATCGACGGTGGCGCGTACGCCGGGTTGCTCTGATGTTTCGTCACGTCGTGCTGCTCCGCTTCACCGATGACACGACGGCCAAGGACGTCCGCGCGCTCACGGAAGCACTGAACGCGCTCCCAGGGCGGATCCCGCAGATTCGGGACTACCGGATCGGTACCGACCTCGGGCTGGCCGAGGAGAACGCCCACTTCGCGATCGTGGCGGACTTCGATGACTTCACCGACTACGCGACATATCGCGACGACCCCGAACACCAACGCGTGATCGCCGAACTCATCCGGCCGTTCCTCGCTTCCCGCAGCGCCGCGCAGTACGAGACCGGACGTCGATCTGTTCGGCGCGCGCTCGCATGAACGCGCCGCAGCGGGCAATCGGAGCGGGTACGCACGTTTGGAGCGTAAGGCATCAGCGGTCATGTCTCACGCTCCAAACGCTTGCATCGAGCAGGGCTCGTGAGCACCGATTGGAGCGCGCGGCGGCGAAGAGCGTGTTTAGCGCTCCAAACGCGTATTTGCCGATCGGACCCGCGCGCAACCGAGTCCGTGCGGGATCCGGCATTCTGCTCTGGTCGGTGTCGCGATGCCGTCGGGGTTCGGCGAAGCAGCGCGTGCGCGATTCCTCGAGAGGACGATGACTGATGACCGGTACCGCGCCACCTCCGCCGCCGCCCGTAGTTCCGGTGCCCAATGCGGAGGCGGCGCGCGAGTCGGCCGCGGCCGCGCGCAGACGGCTCGCGGCGACGATCGCGCGCGCATCATCGTTCAGCGAGGACCAGTTGCAACAGCGCGTCAACGACGAGTGGTCGACGGTGGAGTCACTCCGACACATCGTGCTTCTGATCGATCTCTGGCTCTCGAAAGCGATCCTGGGCGAAGCGGATCCGTTCGATCCGATGGCATTGCCGCCGTCGTTCATGCCGCCGAAGCTGTTTCCCGAGTCGTCGATCGATCCGAACGCGCACCCATCGTTCGCGGAAGCCTGCGGTGTCGTACGCGTCCGGATCACCTCGGTCGAGGAGTACGTAGACACGTTGACGCCGGCGGAGCTCGCCCGTCCGATCAAGGCGCACGCCGGCACTGTCGGCGGAGCGTTGGGCGTTCTGTTCGACGAACTCGCCGCGCACGACGGCTTCATGAACCGCGACTTGGATCTCCTCAGCCGATCTGCGTTCTCGTGACGTAACCCGCCATATATGGCGTGCCACGTCATATGAAGCCTGCGCGCGGCCACAGAGAGCATCCGCAGTTCGTCCGCGAACCGAACCCGGCGGACGGGGCGTAGTGGCGGTGATTCTGCATCAGGAGGAACCACCGTGCGTCGCCAGAACCGTGAACACGCCGTCGTCGTCGGGGGGAGCATGGGCGGCCTCGCCGCCACGCGCGTGCTCGCCGACCACTTCGACCAGGTCACGATCCTCGACCGGGACGATCTCCCGATCGACGGGCTCCCGCGCCGCGGCGTCCCGCAGGGGCGGCACGCCCACGCGCTGCTCGCCGGCGGCCTGCGGGTGATCGCTCGGCTCTTTCCTGGCATCGTGGACGAACTTCTTGCCGGGGGCGCGCAGGCGCTCGATTTCAACGAAGGGCGATGGTTCCAAGCCGGCGGCTATCGCGCACCGCTGGTCGGCAACCGGCCGGTGATCAGCGCGAGCCGGCCGTTCCTCGAAGGTAACGTGCGGCGGCGCGTCGGCGAGCTCCCGAACGTCAACATCGAGACCGGCCGGACGGTGGACGGCCTCGGCTACGACGGGACGCGGGTGCGCGGTGTACGCGTGCGCAACGACGAAGCCGAGTGGACGCTCGAGGCGGATCTCATCGTCGACTGCTCGGGCCGGGGTTCGGTCGCGTCGAAGTGGCTGGAGCAGATCGACTTCCCGGCGCCGCCGACCGACGACGTGCGCTGCGACATGCGGTACGCGACCGTCGTCCTGCCGCGTCGTGCCGGCGACATCGATGCGACATTTGCGATCACGCGAGAATCGCCGCCCGCGGGCAAGCACGCCGCGTTCCTCATGCCGGTCGAAGGCGATCGCTGGATCCTGACGATCGGATCGGGCTTCGGAGCGCCCGCGCCTTCGGACGAGGCGAGCTTCCGTGCAATCGCGGCGACGCTCCCGGCTCCCGAGGTACCCGACTTGGTTGCCGGGATCGGATCGCTCGGACCGGTTTCCGCGCACCGGTTGCCGTCGAGTCGTCGCCGGCGCTACGAGCGGCTGAAGCGCCGGCCGACCGGGTTCGTCGCGCTCGGCGATTCCATCTGCAGCTTCAACCCGGTCTACGGGCAGGGTATGAGCAGCGCGGTGCTCCAGGCCGACGCGCTCGGGGGGTGCCTCGAGCAGGGTGAGAACGACGCCGCGTTGCCCGGGAAGTTCTACAAGCGCGCGAGCAAGGTCATCGAGACACCGTGGAGGATGGCGGTGGGCGCCGACTTCAACTATCCCGAGTGCACTGGGCCCAAGCCGGCCGGCACCGACCTCGTCAACCGCTACATGCAACGCGTCCTGCTCGCGGCGCAGGTGTCGACCGACGTCAACGCGACCTTGGTGTACGTGCAGAACCTCATCGCGCCGCCCTCACGGCTCATGCGCCCGTCGATCGTCCGCAAGACGTTGCGCGCGGCGCGGGAGGCCGAACGCCGCAACCGGCGCGCGACCGCAACGCCCGCGCCGGCTGTGAAGGCGACGGCCGAGACCGCGTAAATCCGGCGCGGCGCGCCGGCGCCGGCCGACATACTGCGGGGATGGCCGGTGACGACACGGTGGTGGGGTTCCCACCCGCCGAAGGCGAGCGGGTCGAGTGGGATGCACTGCCGGACGCGACGCGGGACGCGATCGCCGCGAAACTGGGCGCACGCGTGGTGCAGCGCGTCGTCGCGTCGCGGTGGGTTCTCGCCGGGGCTCGCCTCGCAGCTGCGGCTGGCCGACGGCACCGACGTCTTCCTGAAGCTCGTCCAGGCCTCGGTCAACTCGAGCTCCATCGACATCCACCGGCGTGAGGCACGCATCGCGGCCGCGCTGCCGCCGGTGCCGGAGTGCCCGCGGCTGCTTTGGTCGATCGACGCGGGCGACTGGGTTGCGCTCGCGTTCGAATTCATCGACGCGACGACACCGCGGCTGCCTTGGCGCGCCGCCGACCTCGATCGCGTCCTCGCCGCGCTCGTCGACCTGTCGGACGCGCTCACGCCGTCGCCCCTCGCGGTCGAGACTGCCGGCGAGCTCTTCGGTCCTGTATTGATGCAGTGGCGCGACCTCGCCGAACATCCGGACGAGGTCGCGGCGCGTCTCACGGGGGTGGCGGGACCGCCTCGATGAGCTCGTCGATCTCGAGCGCAGGTGGCCGGCGGCCGCGGTCGGCGACAGCTTGCTGCACTTCGACGTGCGCGCCGACAACGTGCTGCTCACGCAGGAGCGCGTGCACTTCGTCGATTGGCCCTGGGCTGCAGTCGGCGCGCGGTGGCTCGATCTCGTCGCGATGCTGCCGAGCGTCGCGATGCAGGGCGGCCCTGACCCCGAAGCCCTCTGGCGCGCGCATCCGTGGAGCCGGGGTGTGGACGACGACGCGGTCGACGCCTTCATCGCGGGGTTCGCGGGCATGCTCACGCGTGGCGCGCTCCAGCCCGATCCGCCCGGTCTCCCGACGTTGCGTGCGTTCCAAGGTGGGCAGGGTGTGATCGCCCGTTCCTGGCTCGCGCGCCGGAGAGGATGGGCCGGTGCCGTCGACGGATGACGTGTCCATTCGCCCGCTGAAGAAGGACGATGTCGCTGCGTGTGCGGCGATCCTCGAACGGCTTCCCCAATGGTTCGGCATCGCCGTCGCCAACGCCGCGTACGTCGAGAGCCTGGGCCGGCTACCCGCCTTCGTCGCGGTTCGCGCCGAGCCGCACACGGTCGTCGGCTTCATCGCGATCGAGCAGCACTCTCCGACTGCAGCGGAGATCAGCGTCATGGGCGTCGATCCCGACTTGCATCGCCGCGGCATCGGCCACGCGCTCGTGCTCGCGGCCGAAGCACGGTGCCATGCCGACGAGGTCGAATGGCTGCACGTGAAGACGCGCGGCCCGTCGACGTACGACGACGACTACGAGCGGACGCGGCGCTTCTACCGCGCGGAGGGCTTCGCCGAACTGTACGAGTCGCTCAGCGAATGGGGTGAGCAGAACGCGGCCCTGGTGCTCGTGAAACATCTCCCGTGCTCGATTTCTGCAGGGCATAGTTCACGAACGCAGCGCACGTCACCAACGTGAGCTTCGCTTCCGCGAAGTCGGGGGTGCGGTGGTTGCCGTTCGTACCCGCCGGCGACAGGGTGTCGTTGGTGCTGCCGCAGAACGCGGCGACGGCGTCGCGCATCGACGGTCGCACGTTCAGGTGCTCGAACACGTCACCCATGGTCGCGTGCGGGTCCTGGGTGATGTGGCGGCACACGGCCTCGACGGCTCGGGTCGACTCGCGGATCGATCCCGCGAAGTCGGGTTCGGAACGCTCGGTCAACAACGCGAGCGCGGCGCGCAGGTAGCCGGTCCAGGGTTCGGGTGTCGTCGCGTTCACGGCTTGGTCGATGGTCTCGATCTCGACGGCGTCGGTGATCGGCACGAGGCGTTCATCGACGAACCGGTACGCCGACATCTCTCGCTCGAGCGCGCCGTTCAGGTAGCCGCGGAGCTGGGCGCCGCGGTCGGACGTGTAGTGCCGGGCGCCGCGGAAGGTCGTCGGGAGGAACTCGAGGAAGTCGTAGACCTTCCACCACGGCCACACGATCAGGAACGGTTCCCGCAGCGTCGCGATCAGCCGCTCGCTGCGAAAGGTGCTGATCTCGTGCACCGGCAGCTTGAAGAAGGCGCTCCAGAGCGTCTCGAACAGCTCGCGGCACTCACGGTGCGCGTCGGCCAGCCCACCGTTCAGTGGCGTCTCGAGCATCGTGTACACGACGTTCCAGAGCGAGTTGCGCAGCGCGGCGTCCATGTCGTCGCGCTGGATCTCCACTCGTGTCGGTGTGATCCCAGTGCGTTCGGAGAAGCTCGCCATGCGTTGCCTCGGGGTTCCCGCCGTGCTGAGGTCGCGCCGGCACGACCCAGGTATCCCCGCGCGAGGCACCATCCATGCGGACGGTGCCCGTCTGTGTGATCGACCAAATCTCCTCGAAGTTGAGTCGCGGCCCGCCGACCAGGGCCGATGACGGTTCGGTGTGGTGTTCCTGACGATCAATTCGCGGTCGCGAGCTCCTTGGCCCAGCGGTAGTTCGGCTTGCCTGCGGGTGTGCGGGCGACCTCGTTGACGAGCACCAGCCGCTTCGGGATCTTGTAGCCCGCGAGCGCAGAGCGAGCGTGTCCCGCGAGATCGTCGAGGGTCGGGGTTCGGCCGTCCCGGGGCGCGACCACGGCCGCGACCGCCTCTCCGAAGCGCGCGTCGGGGATACCGACAACGACCGCGTCGAAGACGTCCGGATGGCTCTTCAGGACCGCCTCGACCTCTTCGGGGAAGACCTTCTCGCCACCCGTGTTGATGCATTGCGATCCGCGGCCGAGGACGGTGATCGTCCCGTCGTCCTCGATCACGGCTCGATCGCCCGGTATCGCCCACCGCACACCGTCGAACTCGACGAATGTCGCCGCAGTCTTCTGCGCGTCCTTGTAATAGCCGACCGGTACGTGTCCGCGCCGCGCCAGGAGGCCGACTTCGCCGACGGGTGCGGACTTGCCTTCGTCGGTGATCACCGTCGTCGCGTCGTTCATCCGGAAGCGCGGGCCCTTGTCGGTCATGTCGACCGCGCCATTCGCGCCGGTCTCGGAAGCACCGAACGCGTCGATCACCATCGCGTTCGGCAGCTTTTCGTTGATCTCGGCCTTGATCGAGGGGGAGAGGATCGCCCCGCCGGACACGATCGCGAGAACGGTCGGTTGGTGATCGCGAGTTGCGAGCGCGTCCACGAGCGGGCGCGCCATCGCGTCGCCGACGAGGCTGATCACGAAGACGTTCTCGCGCTCGACCAAGTCCCATATCTCTTCGGCATCGAACCGGCGGCCGGTGTTGAGCACGACGCTGTTGCCGCCGTAGAGCGCGATCGACATCGTCCACTGCGCGTTGCCGTGCATGAGCGGTGCGAGCGCGAGCGAGCTCGCCGGGTTGGCCGACACGTTGTCGGCGATCTGTTCGGGCGCGGTGATCGGCGGCCCGCCGTAGTTTCCGCCACCGAGCGCCGCGAAGAAGATGTCCTCGGCCCGCCACATCACGCCTTTGGGCATGCCGGTGGTGCCGCCCGTGTAGAGGATGTACAGATCGTCGGCCGAGCGGGGCCCGAACTCGCGCGCGGGTGATGCCGACTCGAGCGCATGTTCGTATTCGACTGCGGCCAGACCCTCGCTTGCGGTGCCGGAACCATCGTCGACCACGACGAGGTGCTCGAGTTGCGGAAGCCCGGGCAACACGCTCGCGACGAGCGGGCCGAATTCGGCTTCGTACACGAGTGCGACGAGATCCGCGTTGTCGAAGAGGTAACGCAGCTCTTCGGTCACGTAGCGGTAGTTGACGTTGATCGGCACCGCACGCGCTTTGTAGCAACCGAACATCGCTTCGACCCATTCGGCGCGGTTGACGGAATAGATGCCGACGTGCTGGCCGGGCTCGACGCCGACGTCGACGAGGTAGTTCGCGAAGCGAGTCGCCCGTTCGTCGAGCTCTCGGAACGTCAGGCGGCGATCACCGGCGACGAGCGCGAGCCGGTCCGGGACGCCGTCGGCCACGAGCTCGAACAGGTCAGCGAGGTTGAATTCCATGGCGGCAGTATCCCAGAGCCCGCGCGACGTCGTAACTTCGAGGAATCGGGGTACGACGAAACGGGATACGGGGAATCGGGGCGTGCGAGATATAGGGGTCGACGCCATGGCCGGGTTCATGCGTGAGGCGCGCACGTACCCCGAGGGTGCGGTCGCGACGCCGCACTACCTCGCGACCAATGCCGGGCTCGCGACGCTCGCCGCGGGCGGCAACGCGCTCGATGCCGCGCTCGCGGCGAACCTCGTGCTCGGCGTGGTGGTGCCGTATCTCTGCGGCTATGGCGGTGACGTGCTCGCGATCGTCTGGGACGGATCGCTGCACGGCTACATCGGCGCGGGTCGAGCACCACAGGCGGCGACAATCGCAGGTGTGCGAGCGCGCAACGACGAACGGCTCAGCCCGATGGGCGACATGCCGACGTTCGGCCCGCACGCGGTGACGGTCCCGGGGGCGCCCCGCGGTTGGTTCGACCTGTTGGAGCGGTGGGGGAGTCGCTCGTTCGGTGACCTCGCCCAACCGGCGTTGCGTTACGCCGACCACGGGTTCCCGTTGACGCGCCGGGGCGCCGGGAACTTCACCCGCTGCCGCACCGCGTACGACCACTTCGGGCTGCCGGATTTCGGCCTGGCGTATCCGCGCACCGAGCCGGGCGACTGGCTGCGGCAACCGGCGCTGGCCCGTACGATTCGGACGCTCGGCGAAGCGGGCCCGGACGAGTACTACAAGGGCGCGATCGGCGATGCGATCGTCGCGAAGCTGCAGGCGCACGGCTCGTTCATGGCGGCCGAAGACCTCGCCGGGCACGCGGGCGCATGGGTCGATCCGCTCTGTGCGCCGTTCGCCGACTTCGAGGTCGCGGAGCTACCGCCGCCGACGCAAGGTGTCACCGCCCTCGAGGCGCTCCGGATCGCCGACGGCTTCGATCTCGGCACCGACGACATCGACCGCGCGCACCTGCTCATCGAGGCGATGAAATGTGCGCTCGTCGACCGCAACCACTACGTGGGTGATCCGGACACGATGCCGTTCCCCGCAAGCGCGATGCTCGCCGACGATTGGATCGCGCGCCGGCGCGACGCCATCGATCCCGAGCGCGCGTCGTTGCCGCAACCGGACCGGGGGCCGAACGGCGGCACCGCCTACCTGTGCGCCGCGGATCGCGACGGCCTGCTCGTCAGCCTGATCCAGACCAACTTCTCCGCCGCGGGTGCGGGGCTGCATGTCGGCGACTGGGGCATCAACCTCCAGAACCGCGGCTCTTCGTTCCGACTGGACGATGCGCATCCGAACGGGCTCGGCGGGGGCAAGCTCCCGATGCACACGCTCATCCCGGCGCTGGCGTTGCGCGACGGGAAGCCCTGGCTCGTGTTGGGCGCGATGGGCGGACATACACAAGCGCAGACACATCTCCAGGTCTTGACGCGCCTGGCGCACGACGGTGCGGACCCGCAGGAGGCGGTCACCGCGCCGAGGTGGGCGGTCGATCCCGATTTCTGGCACGTGCAGATCGAAGCCCGGGTGGACGATGCGGTGGTCGACGGGTTGCGCGCGCGCGGCCACGATGTGCGACTCAGCCGCGCCTTCGACGACGGCATGGGCCATGCGCACGCGATCGAAGTGCTCGATCCGGGATACCGGGCGGCCACGGATCCACGCGCTGAAGGTGCAGCCGCGGGCATCTAGCGCCCGCAACCTCGCCCGCCGGGCCGCGCGGCAACGCAACTACCCTGCAACATTGGTGAGCACGACGCGCGTCTGGACCATCCCGAACCTGATCTCTGTCTTGCGCCTCGCGTGCGTCCCGGTGTTCCTCTGGCTGCTCTGGGGCAAGGACGAGCCGATCGCGGCCGCCGCTCTGCTCGCGGTCCTCGGCGCTACCGACTGGGTCGACGGTTACATCGCCCGCCATTTCGACCAGGGGAGCGAGCTCGGCAAGATCCTGGATCCGACCGCCGACCGGGTGATGCTCGTGGCCGCCGCGGTGGCGCTCCTCGTCGCCGACCTCCCGGTCGCGGTCGACATCGTCATCTGGCTGGTGTTGCTCCGTGAGGTGATCGTGGCCGCGGCGACGATCGCGCTCGCGATCGCGGGCGCCCGGCGCATCGACGTGGTGTGGGCGGGCAAGGCCGGCACGCTCGCGGTGATGTTCGCGCTGCCGTTGTTCCTGTGGGCCGACGCGATCGATCCGGGCTTCTGGCGCGCGTTCGTGTGGTTCGCGGGTTGGTGCTTCGCGATATCCGGTCTCGCCCTCGGGTACTACGCCGCCGCGAAGTACGTGCCCGCCGCTCGCGAAGCGCTCCGCGAAGGACGCGCCATGCGCGCGCAACAAAGGTCGCGCGTGCAGAAGAGTTCGAGTGCGGAGGTGCACGGATGAAAGCGGTGATCCTCGCGGGCGGCGAAGGCACGCGGCTGCGGCCCCTCACGAGCAACCAGCCGAAGCCGATGATGCCCATCGCGAACGTGCCGATGATGGAACACATCGTCCGGCTGCTCGCGAAGCACGGCTTCGACGACATCGTCGTGACGGTGGCGTTTCTCGCCAACCACATCCGCAACTACTTCGGCGACGGCTCCGACTTCGACGTCAAGATGCGCTACGCCACGGAGGAGTCCCCACTCGGTACCGCCGGTTCCGTGCGCAACGCGATGGACGAGCTCGACGAGACCTTCCTCGTCATCTCCGGCGACGTGCTCACCGACGTCGACCTGAGCGCGTTCGTGGAAGCGCACCGCAAGCAGCAGGCCTTCGCGTCGATCGCGTTGAAGCGGGTCGAGAACCCGGTCGAGTTCGGCATCGTGATCACGCGCGAGGACGGCTCGATCGAGCGCTTCCTCGAGAAGCCGACCTGGGGTGAGGTGTTCTCGGACACGATCAACACCGGGATCTACGTGCTCGAGCCCGGCGTCTTCGACCACATCCCCCCGGACGCGGTCGTCGACTTCTCCGGTGATGTGTTCCCGAGCGTGCTCGAGAGCGGCGGCAAGCTCTACGGCCACGTCCTCGACGGCTACTGGGAGGACGTCGGCACACTCGAGGCGTACCGGACCGCGCACGAAGACATCCTCGACGGCCGGGTCGAGATCGACGTGCCCGGCTTCCTCGTGCGCGACGGCGTGTGGCTCGGCGAGAACGTCGACGTCTCGCCCGACGTGGTGGTCGAGGGCCCCGTGCTGATCGGCGACAACTGCCGCATCGAGACCGGCGCGGTGCTCCGGCCGTACACGGTGCTCGGCGACGACGTCGTCGTGAAGGCGGAGGCGCACATCGAACGCACCGTCGTGCACGACCACGTGTACCTCGGGCCCGGCACGCGCGTTCGCGGCGCCGTGCTCGGGCGTTCCTGCGACATCCGCGACAGTGTGCGCATCGAGGAAGGCGTCGTCGTCGGCGACGAGACGTTCATCGGCGCCGAGGCGATCATCAATCCGTCCGTCAAGATCTATCCCTTCAAGTCGGTGGATCCGGGCGCGCTCGTCACCTCGTCGATCGTGTGGGAGACACGCGGCGCCCGCACGCTCTTCGGCCGCCGGGGCGTGCGCGGGCTCGCGAACGTCGACGTGACCGCCGAGGTCGCGGTGCGCCTCGCGATGGCGTACGGCACCGCGCTCAAGAAGGGTTCGGTCGTGTGCACGAGCCGCGACACGAGTCGTTCCGCGCGTGCGCTGAAACGGGCGTTCATCGCGGGCCTGAACCTCAGCGGGGTGCACGTCATGGACCTCGAGCTCGCGACCGTGCCGTCCACACGTTTCCAGGTCCGCAGCGAACGGGCACAGGGTGGGATCACCGTGCGGCTCGCGCCCAACGACCCCGACAGCGTCGAGATCCGCTTCCTCGACGAGAAGGGCGCCGACATCGACGAAGGCACGCAGCGGAAGATCGAACGGCTCCTGTACCGCGAGGATTTCCGCCGCGCGTTCGCGGGCGACATCGGCGACATCGGGTTCCCACCCCGCGCCATGGAGTACTACACGTCCGCGCTGGAGCGAAGCGTCGATGCACCCCGGTTGCAACGCCGCGGCTTCAAAGTCGTGCTCGACTACTCGTTCGGCGCGGTGTCGTTCGTGATGCCGAACGTGTTGCCCAAGATCGGGGCGACCGTGCTCGGGGTCAACCCGTACGCGACGACCGCCGGCATCGCCGGGGGCGAGGACCTCGAGTCGCGGTTGAAGACGATGGGCGATCTCGTGCGCACCTCGGGTTCCGATCTCGGGTTCGTGTTCGACGCCGAGGGCGAGACCGCGACGATCGTCGACGACCTCGGCACCGCGCTCAGCTCGGAACAGGCGCTCCTGGCTCTCGCGAGCCTGGTCGCCGAAGTCACGCCGGGCGCCCGCATCGGTCTACCGGTCGCCGTCAGCCGCGAAGCCGAGCGCATCGCGGAGGCAGCCGGCGCGTCGATCGTGTGGACGAAGCTGTCCTCCGCCAGTCTGATGGAGGTCGCGAGCAGCGGCGCGGTCGACTTCGCGGCGTCGCAGGACGGTGGCTTCATCTGGCCGACGTTTCTCCCCGCGTTCGACGCGGCTGCAACGTTGGTGCACCTCCTCAACCTGCTCGCGGCAACCGACCGGCCCTTGTCCGCGGTCGTCGCCGACATCGCCGAACCGCACATCGCGCACGAAGCCGTGCCGACGCCGTGGGAGCGAAAAGGCACCGTGATGCGCGGTGCGATCGAGCGGGCCAAGGGGAACGAGGTCGTGCTCGTCGACGGGGTGAAGGTCGTCTACCCCGACGGTTGGGCACTCGTGTTGCCCGACCCCGAGCTCCCGGTGACGCACGTGTGGGCCGAAGGCGCGACCGATGCCGACGCGCGCCGGCTCGTCGCCATCCATGCCGGCCACGTCGCCGAGCTGACGCGCTAACTACGATCCCGGGCCATGAACATTCCTGACGATCTTCGTTACAGCGCGGAGCACGAGTGGGTCCGCGTCGACGCAAACCTCGCGACCGTCGGCATCACCGACTTCGCCCAGGACAGCCTGGGCGACGTCGTGTTCGTGCAGCTTCCGGAAGTCGGCACCGACGTGATCGCAGGCGCGAGCGTGTCGGAGATCGAATCGACGAAGTCGGTGTCCGACATCTACGCACCGGTCTCGGGCACGGTCGCGGCCGTGAACGACGCGCTCACCGACACGCCCGAGCTCGTGAACCAGGACCCCTACGGCGGGGGCTGGATGATGACGATCGTCCTCTCCGAGCCCGAGCAGCTCAGCTCGCTGCTCGACGCCGCCGCCTATCGCGCGCTCGTCGAGGGCTGAGGCCGCGGCGCCCGGCCCGACCGCCACGCTCGAACGTTCACGACTCTCGCCCTCGACTCGAGGTCGAGGGCATCGTTGTGGCTCGTGGGGCGGCTCGCTAGCCTCTTCGAGATGGTGTGCGCCCGGTGCGGTCATACGAACCAGGCCGAGGCGAGGTTCTGCTCGTCCTGCGGCGCGCCGCTCGCGGCCGAAGACGACACCGCGACGACGCTGACGCTGTCGGCCGTGGAAGCAGCTGATCTCGAAGACGAGCTCGAGCGCTACCTCGAAGGGCTGCCCATCGGTGTCGGGTTGCTCGTGGTCCGGCACGGCCCGGAGACCGGTTCGTCGTACCGCCTCGACTCACCGGTCACGGCCATCGGCCGCCACCCGGACTCCGACATCTTCCTCGACGACATCACGGTGTCGCGCCGGCACGTCGAGCTGATGAAGGACGAGCAGGGCTACCTGCTGCGCGATGTGGGATCGCTCAACGGTACCTACGTGAACCGCGAGCGCGTCGACGAGGCCCGGCTCCACCATGGCGACGAGGTCCAGGTCGGTAGGTACCGGTTGAGCTTCGTGCTCGGGCAGACGGCGGAGACGTAGCGCGGTGGCGACCCGCTCGCACGTCTCCATCGGTGACGTCCTCAACCAGCTGCGTGACGAGTTCCCCGACATCACGATCTCCAAGATCCGGTTCCTGGAAAGCCAGGGGCTCGTCGAGCCCGAACGCACGCCTTCTGGCTACCGCAAGTTCTACGCGGCCGATGTGGAACGCCTGCGCTTCGTGTTGCGCCAGCAGCGCGAGCACTTCTTGCCGCTGAAGGTCATCAAGGACCGGCTCGACGAAGCCGATCGCGACGGCACCCTGCTTGCCGCGGTCGATGCCGCCGCGATCGCCGGTGACCCGGTCGATGCGGGCGATACCGATGCCGATGTGCCGACCACGTCGCGCCGGCGCGGGAAGCGCCCGTCGAAGGAGCCGGTGCTCTTCGAGGAGACGCGCAAGGCGCGCGAACAAGCCGAAGCACGTGAGGTCACCGCGGTTGTCGCCGAAGAACCCGGCCCCGACGATCTCTCGGCGCCCGCATCCGGTGTAAGCCTCACGCGCGCCGAGTTGGCCAAGGCTGCCGAGCTCTCCGACGAAGAGCTCGGGTTGCTCGAAGAGTACGGGCTCGTCGCACCGTCTCATACCGCTCGCGATCGCGTGTTGTTCGACGAGGACGCGCTCGCCGTCGCACGCATCGCTTCGGGGTTCATGCGCCACGGCATCGAGCCGCGGCACCTCCGCATGTACCGCGCGTTCGCAGAACGCGAGGCGAGCCTCTTCGAGCAAGTGCTGCTGCCGTACCGGCGCCAGCGCAATCCCGACGCACAGGCCCGTACTGCCGAGGCGCTCGGCGAGCTCGCGGGCCTCGGTCGCCGGCTGCGCACGGTCATGCTGCGGCAGGCCGTCCGGCGCAGCCTCGGCGGCTGACCGCGACCGGCCCCACCATGCCCGCGTCCGTCCTGCTCGATGCCGACACGATCGCCGGGATCGTCGCCCGGCTCGGTGCCGAGATCGAAGCGGACCACCCCGACGGTGTCGTGCTGATCGCGGTGCTGAAGGGCGCGTTGATCTTCGCAGCCGATCTCGCGCGCGCGATCCGCAACGTTCCCGTAGAGGTCGAGTTCATGTCGATCTCGAGGTTCGCTCCGGACTCGGGCCGGGTCCGGATCCTGCATGACGTCGGGACCGACATCGGCGGACGGGACGTCGTGCTGGTCGAGGACATCGTCGACACCGGCCTGACGCTCGCGTACCTGACCAGCCAGCTCGCGCTGCGGGAACCACGCACCCTGTCGACCTGCGCTTTCCTGGACCGACCCGGTCGGCGGATCGTCCCCCAGGAGATCAAGTACCGAGGGATGGAGCTGGTCGAACAGTTCGTCCTTGGGTACGGACTGCACGTGCGCGATCTGTACCGGAACCTCCCGTTCGTTGCGGCCGGCGACCGCGCCGATGTCGACGGCGCGCCCGATTGCTACGTCCGGGACCTGTATCGGCGTGGGGCAGACGCTCCGGAGGCCGGTGGTAGCGTGACCGCCACACCGGGAGCCCGATCGGAGGTGCTGTGATCCGCTTGTCGCTGATCGGGGTACGCGTGGAGGTGCCGACCAACCAGCCCATCGTGCTCCTGCGCGAGGAGAGCGGCGCTCGGTTCCTCCCGATCTTCATCGGCTCACCCGAGGCGACCGCGATCGTCTATGCCCTCCAGGGCCTCGAGACGCCGCGGCCGATGACCCACGACCTGTTCAAGCACGTGCTCGAGGACCTCGAGGTGCGGCTCGAGAAGGTCGAGATCACCGAGTTGCAGAACGGCACCTTCTACGCCGAGATCGAGCTCGACCACGCGGGGGAGAAGTCCCGCATCTCCTCCCGCCCTTCGGATGCGATCGCGCTGGCGGTTCGCTACGGCGCCCATGTCCCGATCTTCGCCGACGAAGCCGTGCTCGAAGAGGCCGGCGTGCTGTTCGAGGCGGACGAGGAAGAGCAGGAGGTCGAGCAGTTCCGGACCTTCCTCGACCAGGTCACCCCCGAAGACTTCGCCCAATAGCGATTTCGGGCCGCCGGCGCGTGCGGGTCGGGCTCGCGCTGTTCGGCGCGATCGCGGTCATCGGCGTCCTCTGGTTCTGGCTCATCGAAGGATGGAGCCTCCTCGACGCGATCTACCAGACCACGACGACGGTCACGACGGTCGGCTTCGGCGAGACGCGGGACTTCGATGCGAGTGCGAAGGCGTTCTCGATCGTCCTCATGGTGCTCGGTGTCTCGGCGGCGCTGTTCACGCTCGGCGCCGTCTTCGAGGACCAGATCGAACGGCAGATGCAGTGGATCGGGAGGAGACGCATGGATCGCCGCATCGAATCGCTCGTCGGCCACACCGTCGTGTGCGGCTACGGTCGCGTCGGCACACAAATCGCGCAGTTCCTCACCGGGAGAGATCGACCGCTGGTGATCGTCGACGCGGACGCCGATCGCTGCGGCGCGGCGTCGGACGCGGGCCATCTCGCAGTGCTTGGTGACTCAACCGAGGACGCGACCCTGCAGAGCGCAGGCATCGCGCGGGCGCAGACGGTGATCGTCTCGCTTGCGGACGACGCCGATGCGATCTCGACGGTGTTGTCGGCACGCGTGCTGAGTCCGGGCGCGCGGATCGTCGCGCGGGCGAACGCTGACTCGAGCGAGGCGAAGCTCGCGCGGGCCGGGTGTGACCACGTCGTGAATCCGTTGCACCAGGGAGCGCAACGGCTCGCTGCTTTCGCCGACCAGCCGGCTGTCGCCGACTTCCTCGACGTCGTCGTGCACGACGGGTCGCTCGAGTACCGCCTCGAGGAGCTCGCGGTCCCAGCGGGTTCGCCGCTCGCGGACTTGACCCTCGCCGACGCCCACATCCGCGCGCGGACCGGCGCGCTCGTCCTCGCGCTCCGCGCGCCGGACGGGACGTTCATGTCGAACCCGGATCCGGGTACCCGCCTGGCGCCCGGTGGCACGTTGATCGTGATCGGTACGGAGGCCCAGCTCGCGGCGCTCGCGGCGCACATCGGCCTGGGCGATTCCGCTGCGGAACCGGACGTTGACGGGGCCTCGATGTGACGTTTAGCCTCACCGTTGTAGTTACACTCGTGTCACGCCCGGGAGACCGCCCGGGATGATGTTCCGGGGAGCACATCGTGGGTGAGGGCAGCACCGGTTATCCCAGCGCCGGTTATCCCAGCGCCGGTTATCCCAGCGCCGGTTATCCCAGCGCCGGTTTTCGGGGTCCGCAGGTCTGCAAGATCGTCGGCATCACGTACCGCCAGCTCGACTACTGGGCGCGCACCGATCTCGTGCGACCGTCGGTGTGCGACGCGGCGGGCAGTGGCACACAGCGGTTGTACTCGTACACCGATCTCGTCGAGCTGAAGGTCGTGAAGCGCCTGCTCGACGCGGGCATCTCGTTGCAGTCCGCGCGCAAGGCGATCGAGTACCTGCGCACGCAACTCGGTTCCGACCTCGCGTCCGCGCACCTCGTGATCGACGGCGCCACCACGGTGCTCGCGCAGACCGACGACCAGATCGTCGACCTGTTGCGCGCCGGGCAAGGTGTGTTGAACGTCGTCGCGTTGGGTCCGGTGGTCAGCGACCTCGCGACTCAGTTGCACCAGTTCGCGCCGGACGCGATCGACGCCTCGGTGGCGGCGCATCCGTCG
The DNA here is from genome assembly GCA_963740835.1 of uncultured Actinomycetes bacterium. Taxonomy (GTDB): domain Bacteria; phylum Actinomycetota; class Acidimicrobiia; order IMCC26256; family PALSA-610; genus CAVUFH01. The sequence goes on from CAVUFH010000002.1 coordinate 873,913, forward strand.
AGCACCGCGGTTCGGTAGGGAGCACGGCTATCGACGCCGAGCAGCTCCCGCACGAGACCGTCCGCTTCGCGCACAACTCGGAGCGGCAGTTCGCGAAGTTGCTCGACTTCTATGCGATCGCGTGGGAGTACGAACCGCGCACGTTCACGCTCGAGTGGGACCGCGACGGCCGGCCGGCGCAGGCGTTCGCCCCCGACTTCTACCTCCCGGCCTATGACCTCTACATCGAGATCACCACGCTGAACCAGAAGCTCGTCACCAAGAAGAACCGCAAGGCCCGCCGGCTGCGGGAGCTGCATCCCGAGGTGTCGATCCGCGTCCTGTACCAGCGCGACTACCTCCACTTGCTCGTGAAGTACGGCCTGGAACCGCCGTCGCAGCTGGTCGCGGCCGGCGCGCCCGAAACCGGACCGCCGCTGCGCCTCGATGTCGATCGACGGCCGGCCCCGGGCGCGGCGGATCCCACGGCCGAGAGCGCGTAGGTGCGTACGAGTCCGCTCGACGCCCGGCATCGTGCCCGCGGCGCCAAGATGGTCGAGTTCGGCGGCTGGGACATGCCGATCCAGTACGGGGGAGTGCTCGAGGAGCACCGCGCGTGCCGCGAGGACGCGGTGGTGTTCGACGTGTCGCACCTCGGCACCGTCGAGTGCACCGGCGCGAGCGTTCACGACGCGTTGCAATGGCTCCTCACCAACGATCTCGACCGCATCGCGCCCGGACGCGCGCAGTACACGCACTTGCTCGACCCGGATGATGCGCATGTGGTCGACGACATCATCGTGTGGTGGGTCGCAACCGACCGCTTCTTCGTGATGCCGAACGCGTCGAACACGGATCGCTTGCTCGACGCGTTCGCCGGCGGACCCGATGGCCGCACCGAAGGTCTTGAGGCGGCCGACATCACCGCGACGCGCGCGGTGCTCGCGGTGCAGGGTCCGCACGCGCGCGCGAAGCTGCGCGCGATTTCGCCGGCCGCCGCCGCGGTGCCGCGCTTCGCGGTGGAGTCGGTCGGCGACTGGCCGGTGGGGAATCTGGTCGTTGCCGGGACCGGCTACACCGGCGAGGACGGCGTCGAGATCCATGTGGCGGCGGCAGACGCGCCCGCGCTGTGGGACGCGCTCGTCGATGCCGGGATCGCGCCTGCGGGCCTCGGTGCTCGGGACACGCTGCGCCTCGAAGCGGGCCTGCCCCTGCACGGACACGAGCTCGGCCGCGGGATCACGCCGCTGCAGGCCCGTCTCGGTTGGGTCGTCCGCTGGGACAAGGGCGAGTTCCGCGGCCGCGCGCCCCTCGCCGCGGAGAAGGCAGCCGGCCCCCACCGCCTCCTGGATGGCCTCGCGTTCGCGGGCCGCCAACCCGGGCGTGCGGGCGCAGCTGTGTCGCGCGCCGGCGACGAGATCGGCGTCGTCACGAGCGGGAACTTCTCGCCCAGCCTCGGGCACGGCATCGCGTTCGCGTTCCTCCCGCCCGACCTCGAGCCCGGCGCCGCGGTCGAAGTCGACGTGCGGGGCAAGGCGGTGCCGGCCACGGTCGTGCCGACCCCGTTCTACCGGCGGCCGTGACGAGTCGCCCGCTATGACCGTCCGGGACGCGACGGTTGCCGACCTGCCGGAGATCGTCGCGATGGTGCACGAGCTCGCCGCCTACGAGCGGGAGCCCGACGCGGTCCTCCTCGATCCCGACGAGTTCGCGGCGCACGTCTTCGGTGCCGGCGCCGTTGCGCGCGCGCTGATCGCGGAGGCACCCGACGGACGGGTGGCCGGGTTCGCGATCTGGTTCCGCACGTTCTCGACCTGGCTCGGTACGTCCGGCATCTGGCTCGAGGACCTGTTCGTGCGACCCGAATTCCGTCGCCTCGGCCTGGGGCGCGCGCTGCTCGCCGAGCTGCGCGCCCGCACGACAGGTCGCGTCGAGTGGGCCGTCCTCGACTGGAACGAACCCGCGCACGCGTTCTACCGCAGCCTCGGCGCCGCACCCCAGGACGACTGGACCACCTGGCGCTGGCCTCCGGTCCAGTAGGTGCTCGGTCAGCCGATACCTATCTCGCGCAGGTGCGGGTTCAAGAAACGACCGTCAGGATCGAGCTCGGCCCGCAGGCGCCAGAAATGGTCCCAGTGCTCGTAGTGTCGCACGAGCTCGGCCGCGGACGCGGTGTGGATCTTGCCCCAATGCGGTCGGCCGCCGTACGCCCGGAACACCGCTTCGCAGTCCTTGAAGAGCGGAGCGAACGGCTTCGCCGCGTCCTCGTGCACGGAGATGGTCACGGTCGCCCGGCCGTAGTCGGGTGACAGCCAGACGTCGTCACCGGCGACCGTCCGGTACTCGATCGGCCACTGCAGTTCCGGGTGCCGCTCGTGGATCAGCGCACGGATGTCGGCGAAGCACGCGGGGCCGCACTCGGCCGGTAGCGCGTACTCCATCTCGTTGAACCGATGGTCGCGCACGCTCGGGAAGATCTTGTGCGAGTGGTCGATGCGTTCGCGCTTGCGGTCGGGGAGGGAATCGCACGGCGCGTTCGTGAGCGCGAGCGACTTGTGCTCGAAGAGGTCGCGAAACGGATACCAGAAGAACTCGTAGTGCCGCGTCGCGTCGACGCGCTCGTGCAAGAGGTCGAGGCTGCTCTCGGGGCCTTCGAACCACACCCGTTCGTGCAGGTTGTAGGCGGGAACGCACCGGAACGTGATCGCGGTGATGATGCCGAGCGCGCCGAGCGACAACCGCGCGGCTTGGTACAACCCGGGCCGGGCGTTCTCGCTCGCGAACACGACCTCGCCGTCGGCGGTGACGATCCGCACCGCGATGATGGCCGTCGACAGGTTGCCGAGATCAGGACCCGTCCCGTGTGTTCCCGTACCGGTTGCTCCGCTCACCGTCTGCGTGTCGACATCGCCTTGGTTGTGCAGCGCGAGGCCGGCCGCCCGCAGCTCGTTGCCGATCGCCGACAGTCGCGTGCCGGCCCGCACCGTCGCGGTGCGCGCGTCCGAGTCGATGTGTTCGATGCCCGCGAGTGCGTGCAGGTCGACGGCAACGCCGTCGGTCGCGCACAACGGTGTGAACGAGTGTCGGGATCCCGCGGGACGTACCGCGAGTCCGTCCCGCGTCGCGTCGACGACGAGGGCTTGTACGTCCGCTTCGGTGACGGGTGCCGCGATTCGCGCCGGCGTCGCCTCGACGTTTCCCGACCAGTTCGTCCACGTCGCCACGCGCGTAGCGTACGGGTCATGTCGCGCGCGGAGCACTTTTCGGCCCTGCCACCGGAACGACTCGACCGCTGGTCGCGCTTCGGCGAGTGGGACACGGTGTGGTTCCCCCAGTTCTTGGGACTCGAGGTGGAGGAGATCCGCCAGGACTACGCGCGGATGCGACTCCCGTACCGGCCCGAGTTCCGCCAGCCCGCGGGCGTGATGCACGGCGGCGTCATCGCGTCGATGATCGACACCGTGGTCGTGCCGGCAGTGGGATCCGGCTACGACGAAGCCCGGGCCTTGTTCACCATCGACATGCAGTTGCGCTACCTCGCCCCGATCGCCGAGGAGGACGCTGTCGCCGAAGGGTGGATCGTGCAGCGCGGCCGTCAGATCGTTTTCTGCGAGGCCGAGGTGCGCAGCGCGTCGGGCACCCTGGCCGCGACGGGAACGCTTGTCTACAAGGTCTCGTCGAAGCCCGCGGAGTACTGACGCGAGCTGGGACGCGCTGACTACCTGACGTCGGGCAGCGTGCCCGCGCCCGCGATGCCGCGGATGGCCTCCGGAAGGGGCGGCGGGGGAGCGGGGAGGTCACCCGCGGGGCGCGGCCACACGATCGGCGTCGCCGCGCCGTTGATCGGTGCGCCGACCTCGATGCCGTCGCGGTCGACGGAGATGTGCCAGTTGCCGTTGCGCCGCGTTGCGCCATCGGCGATGTAGATGATCGTGTGCACGGCACGGTCTGCTGCGGTCGTGTTCGGGTGCGCCATGTGCACGGTGAGCCCGTGGTGGAACGCGACCGAACCCTTCGGCACCTCCACGTACACCGGCTCGATCGCGCGGATCTCCGGCTGGTCCATCAGTACCGCGGGATCCGCGGCCGTGAAGATGTTGACGAACGTGCGCACACCAGCTGTGTGGGACCCGGGGAGGTAGCCCATCGCGCCGCTCGCGTACGTCGAGCCGTCGAACGCGATCCACGCGGTGACCGACGCGGTCTCGAGGATCGGCCAGTAGGGATGATCCTGGTGTGCGTCGGTGGCGCGGCCACCTGCTTCCTTGTAGAGCGCCTGGTCGTGCCACAAGCGCACGCCATCCACGCCGAGCAGTTCGGTTGCGGCCTGCCCGAGCGCGGGATGGAACGTCAGCGGCCGGATGGCGGGGTAGTCCTCCCACAGGTTGATGCACTGGTGGAACGACTGCGCGTACGCGCTGCGTTCCTCGAGCGGCGGCGCGTCCCGCTTGCGCGTCGCGACCGCGTCGGTCACGAGCGGTTCGTAGAAGTCGAGCTCGGCCTCGGACAACAACCCGTCGATCACGACGAAGCCGTCGCGCCGAAATCGGTCGACGAGCGCGGGATCGAGCAATGGAGCGGCCACGATCGCGATTATCCCGCAGGAAGTTCGCTGCGCCCGTCGGTGGCCCACCAGGACGCGGTGAGCCGCAGGCCTTCGACGTTGCCGCGCGGTTGGATCTCTTCGAACACGCGTCGGTAGCCGGTGCGCTTGATCTTCCACTTGCCGGCAACCTTCACGTACTCGTCGTTGTAGAACGAGCAGCCGCGGATCGTGATGCCCCATTGCGTCTCGACGACGACGTCGTCGAGCGCCCACGTGCCGACTGCGGTGGTGGGACCCGTGAGGTCGATCTCCGGATGGTGCATCTTGTGGCTCGAGTGGAACGTCTCCGCGCCCATCGAGCGCTGCAGGAAGTCGAGAATCGAGTCGCGGCCTTCGAACGTGTACCCGCCACCGCTGTAGCTCGCGACCGCATCCTCGGTGAACAAGCCCGCGAGCTCGTCCCAGCCCTTCAGGTCCAGGCAACGCGCGTATGCGTATTTCACCCGCTTGATGTCCTCGATCTCGACCAGCTCTTCCGGCGTCATGGCGGGGGACACTAAACGACAGTGGTACCAGCACGATTGTCGGTCTGCCGCCCGGGTCCTACGCTCCGGACGGGGCCTCGTGACCGAGGAAAGGCGGAGTGCATGAGCCGGAGATTCCTTGCTGTCTTCATCGCGACCTGCGCCGGGGTGTTCGGCGTCGTGTTCGCCAGCCCAGCCGGTGCCGCCGGCGCGGTGATCGTCCGTCCGGGCCAGTCGATCCAGGCCGCGGTCGACGCCGCGGCGCCGGGCACGACCATCATCGTGCAACGCGGCACCTACGCCGAGAACGTCGCCATCACGACCGACGGCATCAAGCTTCTCGGCAATGGTGCGACGCTCGTGCCGCCGGTCAACGCGATTCCAAACGCGTGCTCGTTCGGTGGCCCTCCGACTGACGGCATCTGTGGCGTCGGTGCGGGAGACTTCTCTGACCCGAACAATCCGATCGTTACCGATCCGCTCAGTAACGTGACCATCAGCGGATTCGAGATCAACGGGTTCGAGGGCTCGGGTGTCTTCTTCTTCGGTGCCGAGAACCCGTCCGTGACCAACGTGCGGGCACTGGGCAACGGCGAGTACGGCATCGCCCGGTTCAACTCAACCGGCGGAAAGCTGGTTGCGAACGTCGCGTCAGACTCCGAGGAAGCCGGCATCTATGTCGGCGACTCACCGAACGCCGACGTGCTCATCGCCGGCAACGAAGTGTCGGGGAACCTCTTCGGCTTCTTCCTGCGGGACTCGGCCCACGGCAAGGTTGTGGGGAACCGCGCCCACGACAACTGCATGGGCCTGATCAACCTCAACACCGGAACCAACGAGGCGGGCGACTACTCGATCGCCGGCAACGTCTTCACCCACAACGACAAGTTCTGCCCGGAGAACGTCGACGAAATGACGCCGGCGCTGTCCGGCATCGGCGTGGCCATTGCCGGCGGCCACGGGAACACAGTCGTCGGCAACATCATCACGAACAACATCCCGAGCGGGGACGTGCCGTTCGCGGGCGGCGTGGTGGTCATCGACGCGATGAGTCCCGGGGCCGACCTGCCGGCGAACAACGTCGTCAAGGGCAACGTGATCACCGGCAACCAGCCCGACATCTTCACGGATGGTTCGGGCACCGGCAACGTGTTCTTCGCCAACGCCTGTGCGACCAGCGTTCCCGACGGTCTCTGCTGACAGGGGAGGAACCTCCCCCGCACCGAACCTGAGCAAAATGACATAACGAGGATTATCGGCGCTCCGTGGGGGCGCGGCGCTGCCCCGGACCGCCGATGACCACGGCTTGGCGACATCGATTGCTCACGTGCTCGGTCACGCGCCTACGCATCACTGCGCAATGGGCAACGTGCCTCCAGCTGTCGGGACGACGACGGTCAGGCCTGCGCGATGCGGACCATGTTCCCGGAGGGGTCGCGGAAGGCGCAGTCGCGCGCGCCCCAGGGCTGGGACACCGGCTCCTGCAGGACCTCGCCGCCCGACGCGCGGACCTTCTCGAACGTGTCGTCGAGGTCGTCGGTGCGGAAGATGGCGGCCTGCAGCGATCCCTTCGTCACGAGCGACAGGAGGGCGTCGCCCTCGACTTGCGAAAGACCGCCGTGCGGCTGGAACAGGACGATGTCGACGTCTTGTCCCGGAGCGGCGACGGTGACCCATCGGAAGCCGTCAGAGGCGACGTCGTTGCGGACTTCGAGGCCGAGCGCGTCGCGATAGAAGCGGAGCGCGTCATCGGGGTCGTGGACCGGGATGAACATGGTGGAAAGGGTGACGGTCATGCGACGACTGTACGAGTACCGAGCCGGCGTTTGCTTCTCCGATCCTGCTCGGTTCGCGGCCGGGTGCGCCGCGGTCGCGTACCGACCATGCTCACGCACGACGGAACCACCTCCAGCTCGCGGTGATCGCGCGCGCGGTACTGCGAAGGCGTCTCGCCGACAATCTCGGTGAAGCGGGAACTGAACGAGCCGAGCGACGTGCAACCGACGGCATAACAGGTGTCGGTCACCGACATCCGTTGACGCAGAAATGCCTTCGCGCGCTCGACGCGTCGCGTCATGAGATAGGAGTACGGCGTCTCGCCGTACGCGGCACGGAACCGGCGCGAGAAGTGCGCGGGCGACATGAGTGCGGCATGGGCCATGGCCGGCACGTCGAGCGGCCACGCGTAGTCGCGGTCCATCAGGTCACACGCTCGCCGCAGGTGCGCGAGGTCGGCGATCTCCTGCGGTGTCACTGGATCACGTTAGCGTCGGCGTCATGACCGACGGCGCGCCAGATTGGATGGGTTCCGAGCGGAGCGTCCTGCTGCACTACCTGGACACGATGCGCGATGCAGTCGTCCGCACTTCGGCCGGGCTCACGGACGAGGAGGCCGGGATGCCGGGCGTCCCGTCCGGGACGAGCTTGCTCGGAATCATCTGGCACCTCACGGAGGTGGAAGCGCACTGGTTCCGGCGGGTATTCGCAGGCGAGGACATCGACTTGGAGATGTCGATGGACGTCCCGGCGGGCATGAGTCGGGACGATGTTGTTGCGGCCTATCGGGAAGGGTGCGCGAGGAGTGACGCGATCATCGCGGCGTGTCCCGACCTCGGGACCGCGCGGCGACCGCGAACCCGGGTGAGGACGCGATCGATCCGCTGCGAGTGATCGTGACCCACATGATCGAGGAGACCGCGCGCCACGCCGGCCACGCCGACATCCTGCGAGAGCAGATCGACGGCGTCACCGACGACTGACCGCGTGCGAGGATCTCGGGATCTTGTGAGCACTCGGAGAGGCGGCGGGGTGTGACGTCGGAGCCCGGAACCGCTCCGGTTCCTGCAGGAGCGAACGGTGAGCCCGGTGTGACGCCAACTGCCGCGCCCGGCAGGCGTCCCGCGGTGCGGTGTTCGATTCGCCGGTGTCCGATTCCCCGGTGGCCGATTCTTAGGTGACTGAAGGACGTGCACTGCACCGCGAATCCGGGATGCGAGTGTTCAACTGCGGGTGCGGATCTCCAGGCGGTCGACGACGAGGTCGCCGACGTGCAGCACGCCGACGTCCAGGCGCTTGATGCTCGCCCGACGTACGGTCAGCCGGCCGATCGCCACCGCGCCCAAGGCCACCGCGCCGACAGCCAGGGCGCCGACTGCGAGCGCACCGAGCGCGTTGGCGCCGCTCGAGCTGGCTCCGACCGCCTGCGCGCCGATCGCCTGCCGGTCGAGCCACTCGTCGGGCGGATGCGGTGGCGCGGGGAGGTCGGTCATGCCGGCGACCGTACCGCTTGCCGCGCCGCGTCGAGCAACCACGCGAATGCGCGCTCGCGGTCGTCGGGGTCGTCGCCGCGCGCAGCCAGATCCCGCTCGACGTCTTCCACCGCGCACTCGAGCACGTGCAACCGGTCCCGCAGCGACTCCAACTGTTCCCGGGTGACGACGAGCTCACCTTCGCTGAGCCCGAGCTCGGCCACGCGCCGCCGGGCTTCGTAGTCACGCTGGCGGCACGATCGTTTGCAGAACCGCGCCGGCCGCCCCCGTCCCCCGCGCAGCAGGAACCGCCGCCCGCACCACGCGCAGGGTATTTCTGTCACCGTGACAGAATAGGCGGGCGCGGACACACGTCAGGCGCATGCTTCGTCGGTGGCCGCCACGCTACGCGCGCAGTACGCTACGCGGCACCGGCTGACGCGGCGGCCCATAGCCGTCGGCCGGCGGCACTGGGGCCGTGTACCAGTCTGCACGGTCCCCGTCCCCCGCTCCCCGCTCCCGGCCCGGGGCGCGCGGCTGCGATGATGCGGGGATGTCCGCCGGGGGCACGGCTCAGTACGCAGACGCGACCCACGTCCCGCCGCTCGTCGTACGCGCGGTCGTCCTTGCGAACGAACTCGGCTTCGAGCACTCGTGCCTCCCCGAACAGGGCCGCTTCCTGCGCGTGCTCGCGGCCGGCCGCGCCGGCGGCCGCATCGGCGAGACCGGCACGGGTTGCGGCGTCGGGCTCGCATGGATGGTGAGCGGCGCAGGCGCGGACACCGCGTTCGTGTCGGTCGAACGCGACGAGGAACGGTCGACGCGAGCCGCGGCGCTCTTCGTCGATCATCCGAACGTCACGATCGTCACCGGTGACTGGACCTCGATCCTGGAGCATGGTCCGTTCGACCTGCTCGTGCTCGATGGCGGCGGCGCCGGGAAGGGTGACGATCGGCCCGTCGATCCCGACGCGATCCTGACCGCGTCGGGCTCGCTGGTCGTCGACGACTTCACGCCCGCGACGTCCTGGCCGCCTCAGCACGGCGGCCGGCGCGACGACGCCCGGCTGTACTGGCTCGAACACGCACGCGTCGACGCGGCCGAGATCCGCACCAGCGCGACGAGCGCAACGATCGTCGCCACCCGGCGCGGCTGACACCAGGGGCGGGCGAACCGCTCGACGGCTCGACAATCGTGTCGTACCGTCTCGCGCGTGGGCCGATGCGGCTGGCCCTGCCCCGATACGGACAAGGAACAAGAACAACACCCATGGAGGGCGAGGAAACACACGGTCGCATCGGCTCCGCCCAGAAGCGAGGGGCCGACCTGCGCCGACCCCTCTCGGTCGTCGCCCGGCGCCCGTTGGGCGGGAACGAGCGCAGCAACAAGCCGTAACCAAGTATCGCGCCGCGATGTGGCCCATGGGGTTCGCCGGCACGCGGCTTGGGAACGAGGGCCCGCTTTCGCGCAGCTCAGCGCATCAGCCCTTTGCCGGTGATCAACGGGAGGTCGAGCACCGAGAGCAGTCCGGGGCCCGCCGCGCAGACCGCAGGGATCGCGTTGACGAGGCGACCGGCGGTGCCGACGAGGCCGGCGGTGTTGTGGTCACCGTCGTCGCCCATCATCTGCACGTCGCACGTGTAGCTCGGGTTGCCGGTGACGATCACGCGGTAGCCGCTGTGCCCCGCGGGTTGTGGCCACTCGGGCGCGAGGTCGTCGTCGAGCCGCGTGACGTGCTCGAGCACGATGCGCGATTCGCCCCCGACGATGCCCTGCACCTCAAACCGCATCGCTGCGGTCGTCCCTTCTTCGACGACACCGAAGCCGAGGTCGATCTTGGCCGGCGCGGGCAGACGCTCGTGCACCTCACGCAGTTCGTCGAGCTCGACACCGAGCCCGGCCGCGAGCGCCTTCACGGTGCCGCCCCACGCGAACGAGAGGACTCCGGGGATGAGGAGCAACGGGGTCGCGTCGAGCGGCTGACCGAAGCCCATCGTGTCGAACAATACCGTCGGCTGCGCGTACGTCGCGTAGTTCACGATCTCCATCACGCGGAGATGGGTGACGTACTCGCCGGTGCCGGTGAGCACGAGCGGCAGCAGGTCGTTTGCCCAACCTGGATCGATGCCGGAGGTGAAGCACGACACGCCCGCGGCCGCGCACGCATCCTCGAGCGGCCGCCGCATCTGCGGGTCGACGTGTTCGGGGAACACGAGCGGCACGACGGAGCTCGACACGATGTTCTTGCCCGACGCGGCCATGCGGGCCATGTCGGCGATCGCCTCGGCCGGGCGGAGGTCGGCGGTCGCGGTGTAGACGATGCAGTCGGCATCGAGCGCGAGCAACGCGTCGGCGTCGTTGGTGGCGATGACGCCTGTCGCTTCGATGCCGGCGAGCTCGCCCGCGTCCTTCCCCGCCTTGTCGGCGCTGTGCACCCACAGGCCGACGAGCTCGAGTTCGGGATGGCGCGCGATGAGGCGCAGCGAATGCTTGCCGACGTTGCCGGTCGACCACTGGATCACTCGGTAGGTCACGGCGCGCAACCTACCCGCGCCGCCGGGATGGCCGTATGAGATGCGTCCGGCTCGATACGCCCGGCTCGATGCGTCCGGCTAGATGCGTCCGGCGTCGCGGGCGGCCTGCTCGGTCTCCTCGAGTCGCCGCTCCACGATGTCGAGGCCGCGATCCCAGAAGCCGGGATCGGCGAGGTCGACGCCGACGATGCGCCCGAGCTCCTCGGGTGCCATCGATCCCCCCGCCCGCAACAGGTCGAGATAGCGGGGCACGAAGCCGGCGCCCTGCTCCTCGTAGCGCGCGTACACCGACAGCGCGAGCAGCTGGCCGTACGCGTAGGCGTATACGTAACCGGGCGTCCCGATGAAGTGCGGGATGTACGACCACCAGTTGCGGTAGCCCTCGGTGAGCTCGACCGCGGGGCCGAGCATGTCGGCCTGCGTGCTCGTCCAGAAGTCGCCGAACTGCTCGAGTGAGAGCTCGCCCTGTTCTCGGCGCGCGGTGTGGATCGCGTGTTCGAAGCGGTTCATCGCCGTCTGGCGGAACACCGTCGCGATCTGGTCCTCGAGGTTCGACGCGAGCAGCGCCAGGCGTTCCTGCGGATCGTCGATCACATCCAGCAGCCGGCCGAACGTGACGGTCTCCCCGAACACGGACGCGGTCTCCGCCAGTGTCAACGGCGTCGTCTGGTGGAAGATCCCTTGCGGACGGGCGAGGTACGCGTGCGCGCCGTGGCCGAGCTCGTGCGCGAGCGTCAGGACGTCACGGCGGCGCGACGTCCAGTTCAGCAGCACGTAAGGGTGATGCGACGGCACGGTGTACGCGCAGAACGCGCCGGGCCGTTTGCCCGGGCGCGCGGCTGCGTCGATCCACCCGTCGAAGAAGTGGCGGGCGGTGTCGGCAAGCTCGGGTGAGAAGGACGCGTACGCGTCAAGCACGATGTCGGTTGCCTCGGCCCAACCGATCTCCGACTCGGTGTCGGCCACCGATGCCATGCGGTCGTAGTCGGCGATGCGTTCGAGACCGAGCAACTGCGCCTTCAGCGCATACCAACGCTGTGGGATCGCGTAGCGACCCTGCACCGCATCGACAAGTGCCTGTACCGACTCGTCACTCGCCTCGTTCGACAGATTGCGCGCCGCGATCCACGAGTCGTAGTGGCGCAGGCGGTCGTCGGTGGCTTTGTCGGCCATTAACGTGTTCAGCACGAACGCACGGGTGCGCAGGTTGGGCGCGAGCCCGACGTTCACTGCATCGGCTGCGGCCTGGCGGACGGCGCGGTCCGGGGAATGCAGCCGTGCGAGACCGGCTTCGAGCGGCACCGTCTCGCCGTCGAGGTCGACGGTGATCGCCGACACCTGCTCTTCGAAGAGTCGCTGCCACGCGCTGCGCCCGGTGACGGACTTCTCGGTGAGCACGACCTCCTCGGGCTCGGACAGCAGGTGCGGCCGGTAGCGCCGCGCCGACCGGAGGTGGTGCGCGGCGAACGCGAGCCGCACGTCGGCGAGGAGCTCCTCGGCCCGATCGTCGGGGACGGCCGCCCACTCGAGCTCGAAGAACAGCAGCGTCGTCGCGATCGCGGTGCCGCGTTCCTCGACCTTCTGCATCAGCGCGCCCCGCGCCGGATCGGTGGTGTCGACACTGAAGTCGAGGCCCGCGTAGTTGTCGGCCCGGCCGACGACGTCCTCGAGTTCGGCGAGCCGCGTCATGAACGTGGCGAGCTCGCCGGCGTCGAATGCACTCACGCGTCCCCGCGCGGCCGCGAGCTCCTGTGCGATCGCATCGGCGCGACCGAGCAAGACGTCGACACCCGCTTCGCCGGGTTCGGGCAACAGCGGCTGCAGGTCCCAGACGACGCCTTCGGCCGTCAGGTCAGTGGTCGTCATGTCGTTCGCTCCCAAACTGTTCGGGGCGCGGCGGCCCGCCGCGTGCAGGGGTTGCGGCGCCCGCACGGGGTGGCACGCTACCGATTGAAACCAAGAAGTCGAAGAGGCCCTCGACGAGCGGGAGCGCGGTCAGCTCGTCCTTCGGCACCCAGCGCGCATCGGCGGCGTCGTCGCCCGCGGCGAGCTCGTCGGATCCGACCGGCGTGGCCCAGAAGTCGAGGATCACGTAGTGGTGCGGCTCGGGTTCCGATGCCGTGCGCTCGACCCATCCCGCGAGCTCGCCCACGGTCACGGCCAGCCCGGTCTCTTCGCGCACCTCGCGCGCGACCGCCTCCACGAGCATCTCGCCGAACTCGACACGCCCACCGGGTGGCGCCCAGGTGCCGACCGCGGCTCCCCTCCCCCGCTGCACGAGCAGAAGGCAGCCGTCGCGTTCGATGATCGCACCGACGGCGACCTCGACGTTCGGTTCCGGCGTCACCGGGCCGCGTCAGGCAGCGGCTTGTGCATCACGAGCGCACGCGCGGTGAACCCGGCGCGCTCGAAGAAGTTCTTCGTCGCCCGGTGGCCCGGCAGCGCGAACGCGTCGATGCCGATGCAACCGGCGGCCGCCGCGCACGCGACGAGCTCGGTCGCGATCGCCTCGCCCACGCCGACGCCACGCGCTTCGGGCTCGACGTACAGGTCACCGATCAGCGCGAGCACGCGTCCGTCACGGAGCGTCTCGAGCTCGAGGGTGCCGTAACCGACGACGACATCGTCGATCGTGCCCGCGAGCACGACCGCGTCATCGCGTGCGAGCAGCTCGATGAACATCTCGGCAACCGGCTCGACGCGCGATTCGCGGACTTCCCAGAGCGGACCGCCGCGCATGACGCGCAACTCCCCGCGCAGTTCGAGCGCCAGGACGACGAGGCGTTCGATGTCGGCCGCGGTTGCCGGCCGCGCCGCTTCCATCACACGCTCGGGGATTCGAGCTGCTCGATCTTGCCGAGGATGGTGCGGCGGTTGCGGTGCGCAGCCTCGTAGCTCCGGACGGCCGCGAGCTCACTCGCCGCGAGCCCGGCAAGCCGCTCGACGACCTGGGATGCCGAGAGCGCGTCGTATCCGGGGATAGGGAGCTCCGCTCGCGCCGCAGCCGCGCGTGCGCCGTTGACGGCGCCCGAAGCGGGGACGCGGGTCGGCAGCGACGGCGCGGCCGAGTGCATGCGATCGTCGGCCGGGCTCGCCTCGGCGGTCGGTGCCGCCGCCGGTGTCGGCGCCGAATGCGCGAGCGCAGGCGCGGACCCGCGCGACGGCAACAGTTGCGCCGCGGTGTCCCGGAGCTGTGCCACCCGGCGCTCGGCCCGCTTGTGCACCTTCGGCAGCCCGAACGTCCACGCGAACTGGCCCATGCTCCGCGCGTTGCTCGCCTGGTGCGACACCTGCTCGTGGCGCCGATCCACTTCGGCCTTGCCGCGCGCAACGAATGCTTCGACGACGGCCGGTGCCGCGTCGAGGGCCGAGAGTCCCGCGCCCAGCGGCGCGTAGACGAGCACGTGCACCGCGCGTCCGAGGTGCGAGGCGAGTCCGTTGCCCGTTGCGTCGTGGCCACTCGTCCGGTGGCCCGTTGCGCCGTTCTCGGAGGGCCGTCGCTCGGGAAAGGTTTCGTCGTGGTTCATGCAGGATCTCCGGCCGGTACCGGGACCGGCGGCGCGTCCTCGGGACGGCCCGCCGAGTCTACGGAGGACCGCCGCCGGCCCACGACGTGGGCGATGACGCACCCGGCGAGGGCGAGCAGCGATCCCCACACCACCCAGTCGCCGTACCGGACGTAGAGCGTGGTGCCGCGCGTCGCCTCGACCGAACCCTGCAGCACGGTGCGTTCGAACAGTTCGGTGTGGGAATGTTCGCGGCCGCTTGCGTCGATGAGCGCGGAGATGCCGGAGATGGCGGCTTGCACCAGCGGCCGCCCGGTCTCGGCGGCGCGGATCTGACCGATCGCGACGTGCTGGGCGGAATTCGCGGAGCGGCGGTACGAGCGGTTGTTGGTCGAGACGACGATCACCTCGGCGCCGTCGCGCACGAGCGACCGGATCTGGTCGCCGAACGCGGACTCGAAGCAGATCACGGTTGCGATCTTGAATCCCGCCACGTCGAACAGGCCCGGCTTCTTGCCCGGCGCGAAGTCGCGCGGGATGCGGTTGAGCTCGCCGATCTTGCCCTCGAGGAAGCTCCGGAACGGCACCCGCTCGCCGTAGGGCACGAGGTGGCGCTTGGCGTACGTGCCCTGGAGCTTCCCGTCGGGTCCGTAGAGCACGTTGAGGTTCAACGCGCGCCCATCGGGCGCGTCGGCGACCGCGTTGGCAAGGACCCAGGCGCGGTGTTCGATCGCGAGACGCGTCAGCGGGCCGGAGAGGAACGGATCGAGTCGCGGGTCTTCGTCCATCGACGACTCGGGGAACACGATCAGGTCGACCGGGTCCTGGATGCGTTCGGCCAGCGCGAAGTGACTCCGCGGGAGATACCGATCGTCCTCCTCGTCCGGCGTGAGATCCCGGTTTTTGTCGTTCCCCTGGATGAGTGCGACGCGGAAGATGCCGGCCGGCTTCGGCTGCGGCCGCGCCACGACGACCACGCCGGTGAGGAGTGCGATCGCCAGGAGCCCCGAGCCCGCGCGCAGCAGCGCACGCGACGACACGCGCGGCCGGACCGCGTCCGCGAGCAATGCATTCGTCGCGACGATCGCGTACGTGATGAGCGCGAGCCCTCCGACGCTCGCGATGTCGCGCGCGATCGGGACGTCGTGCAGCGCATAGCCCGCCTCACCCCACGAGAACCCCTGGAACGGGAACCGCGCGACTGCGGCGTCGGCGAGCACCCACGCCGCCGCCGTCAACCACGGCGAACGGAAACCCCAGCGCGCCAGCCACCCGATCACGGCGCCGGCGAGCGCCCAGTACGCCGCGAGCGCGCAGACGAACGGCACGATCGCGATCGCGCCGAAGTACCACGACCATGACACGAGGATCCCGTAGTAGACGGCACCCGCGAGGAACGCGAGGCCGGCGCGGCCGCGCGGACGGGATTCGCGCCACGCGATGAACAGCGGGACCAGTGCGACGAGCGCGAGCGGGCCGAGATCGAACGGCGGCCGGGCGAGGGCCAGCAACAGGCCCGACGCCACCGCGCCGCCGGCGCGCCGCACGCGGCCCGAACTCAGGCGCGGTGCGCTCAGGCGCAATCGCGGCAGAGCATCCGCTTTTCGTCGGCGAGCTGGTGGCGGGGCAGCACGAGGAAGCAGCTCGAGCACAGGAACTCACCCGGTCGGCGGGGCACGATCTTGGTGCCGCCGTCGCCCCGGTCGTCGGGTTCCTCCTCGTCGTCCTCTTCGTCTTCCAACCCGGCGGCCGCGGTGCGCTCGCGCAGTACGACGTCGAGGGCTTCTTCGACGTCGTCCGGATGGAGCTCCTCGTCGAGGTCGACGACTTCGTCGTCCTCTTCCTCTGCGGCCGCGGGCTCACCCTCGACCACCGCGACCTCGAGGGGCAGGTCGCCCTCCTCTTCGTCTTCGAGCTCGTCGTCGACGAGGACGTCGTCATCGTCGTCGTCATCGAAGTCGTCGGCGTCGAGCGCGTCCTCGTCGAGGTCTTCCTCGCCGAGCTCGTCGTCCTCGAGTTCTTCGTCGTCGATATCGTCGTCTGCCATACCGCTGCGACCTCTGTGTCCTTGCGCTGCGCATGTGCGCCCGGCCGCTGTTCGGGGGGCGCGTCGTCAGGGGTGATCGTGGGGGCCCGGATGAACCACGCGCTGTCGCGTTTTGTTCCGGCTCGGGCTCGCGGGCCGCGGAGTATAGGGAACGAAGCGGAGCCCCGCGTACCGCAGGTCGGAACGGGCGGGAGCGAGAGTGACCCGGTGAACAGGGAACGAAGCGGAGCCCCGCGTACCGCAGGTCGGAACGGGCGGGAGCGAGAGTGACCCGGTGAACAGGGAACGAAGCGGAGCCCCGCGTACCGCAGGTCGGAACGGGCGGGAGCGAGAGTGACCCGGTGAACAGGGAACGAAGCGGAGCCCCGCGTACCGCAGGTCGGAACGGGCGGGAGCGAGAGTGACCCGGTGAACAGGGAACGAAGCGGAGCCCCGCGTACCGCAGGTCGGAACGGGCGGGAGCGAGAGTGACCCGGTGAACAGGGAACGAAGCGGAGCCCCGCGTACCGCAGGTCGGAACGGGCGGGAGCGAGAGTGACCCAGTCGTCAATCGGGTTGAAACGCGCGTGCAATCACCAGCCTCGGCCGGGCCGATCGGCCGGCGGCGCGCTGCTGGATCAGAGGCGCGGGCGGCGCCAGGAGACCGTTGGGGCCGCTGAGTAGCCCGGCCTGCCGAGCAGGCGGGTTATCGCAACGTTCTCTACTTGATCTCCTCGACGGCCGCCCGCAGCCCCTCCTTCGCCCTGCCCCCTGACGGTTGGCGCAGCGTTCCGGCGGCACGTGCCACGCGGCGCTGTGGGCGACGAGTATTCCGCCTCAGATCAACGCGCCTGTCAAGCGGTCGCGCGCGCCGTTTCCGACCCTCCGACCAGGCGCGGCAGCGCGTCGGTGCAGGTCACGGTCGCGCGAAATTTTTCTCTCCCCCGTCGCCGGAATTCGGGTCAGCCGCGCGCGGCGCGGCGGGCCTCCGCGGCGCGTTCCGCCGACAAGCGTTCGAGGTCGTAGGTCTCGTGGTCGACGTACGACATCGCGCTCGCGATCGCGCGGTGGCCGGCTTGTTCGGCGATGCACGTGTGCATCGCTTGCGCGATGCGCCGGTAACTGGGATGACCTTGTGGCGACGACCGCAACTCGCACAGGTGCATGGCTTCCCGCGCATTCATCTGCATGACGTACCGCATCCGGTACGCGAGTGAGACGGCATAGGCGGCCTGCTCGGAGAAGTCGGTGGCGAGCACGTCGTGGAGCGCGGCCGAACGCTCGAGCGCGTCGTCGAAACGGGCCGCGACACCTGCGTCGGCCACTGCGTCCGGCAACTCGTATCCATGCCGAGGTGACAGATTTTGCCATTCGATCGTCAGCATGCGGTGACGTTGCAGGTCGCGGAACGCGCCGTAGTCACCGAGCACGTCGAAGCGGTACCCGGTGCGTTCGAACGCCCGACCCGGCTTGTGCCGCCGGTTGGTGCGCGCGCCGACGTAGGCACGCATCAGTGCGACGCGATCCTCGGCCGGGAGCCGGCGCACCTTGTCGAGGATCTGCTCCTCGGCGAGGTGCGTGTGCGGGTAACAGATCGCCGCGAGCACCTTGTCCTCGCCATCGGGATCCCAGTCGACGAGCGTCACGTCCGCGACGGGCGTTTCCGGTTCCGCGCCGAAGATGCGCTCGACCAGGTCGCCGGTCTGGGCGTCGGTGTCGTGCAGGTACGCCGTCCACGCGCCCCCCGATCGGGGCGGTCGACGCGGGCGAGGAAGGATGGGATGACCTTGAGCAGCTCGTCGAGCATCAGCTGCGCGTAGGTGCGCGCTTCCGGCAAGGGATGGGCGCGCATGCGGAGCAGCATCGCTTCGTATGCCTGCCCGGTTCCGTAGATGCCGACGTTCGAGAGCGTCGCCGCGGGCAGCACCCCGCGCACCGCGTCGCAGGCCTTGGCCTTGATCGTTTGCTTGTAGACGAAGTCCGAGTCGGACGGGTCCTTGGGATAGCGCGCGCGCGCCCAGTCGAGGACCTCGGGCAACATCGCGCTGTACGTGTCGAAGATCGCATCCATGTCGCCCACGTAGCGCGCGCCGAGTCGCGACTCGCACACCTCGGAAGGGCGGAGGTACCGGTAGCGGCCGTTCAACCGGGAGTCGTACGGGATGTAGCGCGTCGACTGCTCGAGGTACGCCATGAGCCGGCCCCACTCGAGCACCTTCGTCAGCAGGTTCGACGCCTGTTCGCACGCGAGGTGTACACCCCCGAGCTGCGCGACGGAGTCGTCGCCGTACTCGAAGAACACGCGCGCGTAGAGCTCCTCCGCGCGTTGCAGCCCGACCGTCGCGTCGACGGTGAGGTCGCCGGTGAGGTCGAGGTCGCCGACGAACTCATCGAGGAACAGACGCCGCAGGCTCTTGTCGGAGCGCGAGTAGCGCGCGAACAGCGCGCCCTTCACGACTTCGGGGAGGTTCGTCAGCGCGAACACCGGTCCGTCGAGGTTCGTGAAGTAGGGCCGCAGCGCCGCGGCTTCCTCGTCGGTGAACGTCTCCGGTGCGTACAGCATGGGGATGGCGATGGTAGGCGCGGGTGTCGCCGGAACTCGCGGATCCTTCGCGCCGGAATTCTCCGCAGACGAGCCTGCGTACCGCCTCAGACGAGCAGCCGGTACGCGTCGGCCCGGACCTCCGCCGTGAGGCGGCGGACGGCCTCCCGGGCGACTCCGTCGACCTCCAGCGGCACCGGCGCCGAGGCCTCGATCTCGATCCGGCGGGCGGTCCGGGTCGGGATCCGCGGGTGCGGAAGGTGCGCACCGGATGCGAGCCGGCGGCGCATGGCCCGACGCTCGGACGGCCGGAGGCGGTAGGCCTGGATCTCCACCCGGCCATCGCCGGGGTGGCCCCGCGGCACGAGGTCGATGCCGTGCAACCACTGCCCCACCGCGAGCACGACGGTCGTGCACTCGTCGTTGAACCACACCCGGTTGTCGGCGCGGATGCGCAGCTCCGTCCGGCGGGCGAAGCGGCCCAGGCGTTCCGGTGAAGTCCCGAGGACGACCATGTTCACGGCGAGGGTGCCGTCCGCGAACGCGAGTACATCCATCGGGAGCTCGGTCATCTGCTCCGGCGGGTGCGGCTCGGAGGCGGCCGCCCCCGGTTCGAGCCCGACCGCACGGGAGAGCTCCGATCCTGCTGTCGGGCGGAAACGGATCCGCGCCCCGGGCGCGCCCGCGACCGCCGCGGCGAGGGCGGCGTCGTCGCCCTGCACCTCGCAATCGGCCGGCGCGGTGGCGGGCCGGCCCCACGGCTTCCCTTTCCCGATCATGCCGAGACGGCGACGATGCTGGAGGCGGCGATCACACCGCGGAGGCAGGCATCGGCGGCGGCTCGGGCCGCGCTTGCGGTGTCGGGATCGGGTGCGACGTCGGCCACTTGTCGCAACAGGTCGATCGTCTGCTTGACGTTGCGCACGAAATCGCCGCCGGTCATCTCCTCGTCCTCGAGGACGTCGCCGAGGTCGTCGCCCAACGCCCAGGCGTGGATGGCCTGGGTGAAACCGGGGTCGGGGCGGCGCGTCTCCGGCAGCCGCTCGTCGCGTTCGGAGAGGCTCAGGTCCCGCCACACGTTCTCGATGCTGCGGGCGCGGCGGGCGAGCAGCGCGCTCGGCCACCGGCGCGGCGGCAAGGGCTCGTTGCCGTCCGGGCCCCGGCGCTGGTAAGTGAAGCACGACACTGCGGCGGCGAGCGTTGGCGGGTCGAGCCCGTCGAGCAGACCCTCACGGAGCGACTCGGCCAGCACGAGGTCGCCTTCGGTGTTGAGGCGCGCGAGCAGTTCGCCCGCAGGACTGAGGCCCCACCCCTCCAGGTAGCCCCACGCTTCGAGCACGCCGAGCACGCGGTCGAACTGCCGGGCCAGGCTCTCGTTCCGGGTCGCCGAGCGACGTTCGAGGCGGGCGATCTCGCGTTCGATGCGGTCCGCCTGTGACGCGGCCCGCAGGCGATTCGCGAGCCCCGGCGAGTCGTGCAACGGGTGCCGGCCCACCGAGGCCTCGAGCGACGCGACGGGATCGAACGCGTCGTCGCCCGCCGCGGCCCGCTCGTCGACAGTGAGCCGCCGCAACGCGTCGGCCGCGGCGCGCTGGAAGGCCTGGCTCCGCGGCGCGAACGGGCGTGGGAGCTCCATCGTCGCGACCTTGCGGATCGGGCCGCGGAAATCGTGGGAGCCGAGGCGCACGAGATCGCGGCCGACGGTGAGCGCGAGCACGCGGTTGCCGCCGCGCCCCCGATCCTGCTTCAGCACGACGACCTTGCCGCCGCGGCGCGGCGCGAGCACGACGTCGCCGGGGCGGAGGGTGTCGAGTCGGGTCGCATGCGCAGTTGCGGCGGTGCGTTTCGCCGCGTCGAGGTCGGCGACGAGCCGGCGGTAGTCCCCCACGTCGCCGGCCGGGTCGTTGGCGGCCGCGTTGGCACGCGCGAGTTGCTCGCGCGCGCGTTCGAGCTGCCGCTCGAGCGACACGACGTCCCGGTCGGCGTGGTACTGCGCGAACGAGAGGTTCAGGAGGTGCCGCGCCTGCTCGGGCGGGTACCGGCGCACGAGGTTGGCGGCCATGTTGTAGGTCGGCCGGAACGACGACGTGAGCGCATACGTGCGGCGCGACGCGAGCCCCGCCACCTGTTCGAACGCGACGAACGGGTTCCACAGCACCACGACGTAGCCGCGGTCGTCGATACCGCGCCGGCCGGCACGCCCCGCGAGTTGCGTGTACTCCCCTGGCGTCAGGAACTCGTGGTGCTCGCCGGTGAACTTCGAGAGCTTCTCGATGACGACGGTGCGGGCCGGCATGTTGATCCCGAGTGACAGGGTCTCGGTCGCGAACACGACCTTCAGCAGCCCCGCGGCGAACGCCTCCTCGACTGCTTCCTTCATCGGCGGCACCATGCCCGCGTGGTGCGCGGCGAACCCGGCCTCGAGCCCGGCGAGCCACGAGTCGTAGCCGAGCACGTCGAGGTCGTCGTCGATGAGCGCGGCGGTGTGCCGTTCCGCGATCTTGCGTAGGTCGCGGCGTTCGGTCGAGGTGGTCAACCGCAGACCCGCGGCGACGCACTGATCGACGGCCTGGTCGCAGCCGGCGCGACTGAACACGAACACGATCGCGGGCAGCATCTGCTCGTCCCACAATCGCTCCACGACCTCGCTGCGCCAGGGCGAGTACAACCGCGGCCGTCGGCCGCGGGTGCGGGGCAACGTGCGCTGGTCGAGGCGGGCCGCGACCGGGTTCGGCGCGGACTCGCCGCTCTGGTCGGTGAACGTCGGCAGCAGGTGCAGTTGCTCGGCGGAGCGGTCGCCCACCATGTAGAGGTGCACGAGCTCGACCGGCCGGCGCTCCTCGATGATGGCTTCGGTCTCGCCCCGCACGGTCTGCATCCACGCCGCGACCTCTTCGGCATTGGACACGGTGGCCGACAGCGCGACGATGCCGATGTCGGCGGGCAGGTGGATGATCACCTCTTCCCACACCGCGCCGCGTGACGGGTCCTGGAGGTAGTGGACCTCGTCCAGGACGACGGTGCGCAGGCCCTCGAGCGCGGGTGAACGCGCGTAGATCATGTTGCGCAGCACTTCGGTCGTCATGACGACGATCGGCGCGTCGCCGTTGATCGAGTTGTCGCCGGTGAGGAGCCCGACCTTGTCGGCGCCGTGGGCGCGTACGAGGTCGCCGTACTTCTGGTTCGACAACGCCTTCAGTGGCGTCGTGTAGAAGGTCTTGGTTCCGGCCGCGAGCGACTTCGCGATCGCATACTCGGCGACGAGCGTCTTGCCCGAGCCCGTCGGTGCCGCGACGAGCACGGAGCGCCCGAGGTCGAGCGCGTCGAGCGCCCGGACCTGGAACGGATCGAGCGGGAAGGGAACTGCGGCCGCGAACGCCGCGCGGACGGCCGCGTCCGTCACGGCCCGCCGGTCGTCGGAGTCGTGGGCGCGACCGTTGCTCCTGGTGCCGTCGGAACCTCGGTGCTCCCGAGCGGCGCCGTCGTCTGATCCGGTGGGAGCGTCGTCGGGATGTCCTCGGGGCTCAGCGACGGCGGGGGCGGCGGCGGGTGCCGGAGCAGGCCGCCCGGCCACAGGAACCCCGCGATGACGGCCGCGAGCAGGATGAGGAAGCCGCCCACGGCCATGACGATGACGGCCCGACCGCGCCAGCGCCGCTGCCGCCGGAACGCCCACCACGCGAACGCGAGCAGCGCGACGAGCGTGATGCCGACGAGCCAGGTCGCGCGCGGTTGGCGGTTGCCGAGCCCACCCGTGCCTTCGGTACCCGAGGGGCCGGGTCGCAGCAGCCACACCATGACCGCGGTGACGACGACCACGCCGACGGCGCCGCCGATCGCGGTGAACAGCTCGCGTCGGCTGCGGTGGCGGTGCACCGGTCGCCGGGTTCGAGACGGACTCATCGTTTCAACACCCGCCCGATCAGGATCGCCGCCTCGTAGAAGACGTACAACGGCACGGCCATCAAGAATAGGGAGAAGGGGTCCTGGCTCGGGGTGATGACCGCCGCGAACACGACGATCCCGAGGATCGCCCAGCGGCGCGCGTGCCGCAGTTGCCGCGTGTTCACCACGCCGACGAGCAACAAGAAGACGAGGAGCACGGGGAACTCGAACGCGACCCCGAACGCCAGGAACATCAACATGATCAGCGTCAGGTACTTGTCGGCCGTGATGAACGGCTGGATCTGACCGCCGACCGATCCGACGAGCAGGAACTCGAGCGCCTTGCTGACCGTGAACCAGGCCACGAAGCAACCGGCGACGAACAGCACGAGGACGGCGATGATGAACGGGATCGCGTACTTGCGCTCGTTCGGGTTGAGCGCGGGCACGATGAAGCGCCACAGCTCCCACATCACGACGGGCAGCGCGAGCACCAATCCGCCGTAGCCGGCGATCTTCAGCCGAACGAGGAACGGTGCGAGCGGATCGGTCGCGATGAGGTCGCATCCGTCCTTGCCGCAACCGTTGCGACCCGCGGTCACGTCGCGGTACGGACCCTCCAGGAAGTGGAGCACCTCCGGGAACAGGATGAACATCACGACGGCCCCGACCCCGACCGCGATCGCGCAGATGAAGACGCGGTGGCGGAGTTCGCCGAGGTGTTCGATCAGGGTCATCTGGCCGTCTGGAGTACGGCCTTTGTCCGCCACGCGAGCGAGGCCCGGTTACCGGAACGATCCTGCGGGGCCCTCGAAGCCGGGATCGGGCTTCGACGGCGGGTCACCGTGGTCGGGCTCGTCCGTGTCACGGTCGGGAGCATCGGCGGCCGGCGCCGGACCGGTCGTCGGCGCGTCGAGCGCCGAGGCGGAGACCTCGCCGGGCGTTGCCGACACCGGCTTGATCGCCTTCGCGTCGTAGCTCGGCGCGTCCTCTTGCATGACCGACTGGAGCTCGCTCTTCACCGAGTCCTGCATCTTGCGCAGTTCGCGCATGGCGCCGCCGACCTGTCGGCCGATTTCCGGTAGCCGGTGCGGTCCGAAGACGAGCAGGGCCACGACCAGGATGACGAGGATCTCAGGGGCGCCGAGGTTCATGTGCGATCCGAGCTCTTGCTCGCTCGAATCGTACCGGCGGGAGCCCGCCGCGCCGCGACGGGGGCGTCAGGACTCGATCCGACGGGCGCGGAGCTCGTCGGTGGACGTGCGCACCCGCACGAGGGCCGGCCGCAGTTCCCGGCCGAAGTCGTCGAGGACCTGCAGCGCACGCGGGATCTCGCGGCTCGCGCGCCCGATGGCGAAGAAGACGCCGATCGCGCCGGCGGCGACGACGGCGATGACGAGCAACCAGATCACGCAGGTGACCCTAGCGCGCCCGGAGGTTCCGCCAACCCGCGGACATCGTCGGTGAGCTGGGCGAACCAGGTGTCGGTCTGCAAGAGGAGGTGGAAGTCGAGGAGATCGTCAGGCCGCAGCGGCGCACCGACGCGCGGCTCGGCGAGCTCGGCCGGCAGCCGCCAAACCTGCATGCGCACTCCACTCGACACGAGGAGGTCGACGATGCGCCGCGTCGCGTCCTTCGCCACCGCCCGCAGGCACTCCGGACACTGGAAGCAGTACGAACCCCGCTCGTCGTCGGCGCACACTCGTACGGTGAGATCGTCGGCAGTCAGCTGCACGTCTCCACAACTCGGGCAGTTGGCCCTGATCGTCGTCACCGCTCACCGGTCCCTGTCTGTCGTTTCTCCGCCCGCCCGCCGTTTCCGGTGGGCTGCCATACCCTTCGGCAGCCGCTCTCCCCCCCTTGAGAATCCGAGCGCCCGACGTCCATGGCACGATGACCGCCGATTCATGACCGTCATTACGTTTGCCCACCGCGGTGCACAGAAGGAAGCACCGGAGAACTCGCTCCCCGCGTTCCGCCGGGCGCTCGAGCTCGGCGCGACCGGCCTCGAGACCGACGTGTGGCTGAGCGCCGACGGCGAGGTCGTCTGCACCCACGACGCCACGCTGCGCACCGGATTCCGCCGGCACCGCATCGGGAGCACGTCCGCGGCGACCTTGGCCGGGCTCGGTGTGCCCCGCCTCGCCGACGTCTACGCAGAGCTCGGCACCGAGTACGAACTGTCGGTGGACGTGAAGGAGCATGCCGCGGCGCGAGCCCTGGTGGACGTGGCCCGGCAATACGACGGCCGGGAGCGGCTCTGGGTGTGCTCGCCCAACCTGTCGGAGCTCGGCGCGCTGCGGGACGACCGTGCGGTGAAGCTCGTGCACTCGACGAGCAAGCGGTCGATCGCGGTGCCGCTGGAACGGCACGCGCACGACCTGGCGGAGCTGGGCATCGACGCGATCAACCTTCACCACACGGAATGGACCGCCGGCATCGTCTCGCTGTTCCACCGTTTCGGGCTGCGCTGCTTCGCCTGGGATACACAGGAAACGCGGCAACATCCGCGCGGTGCTGAAGATGGACATCGACGCCGTCTACTGCGACCGCCCCGACCGCATGGTCGCCGTTGTGGGCGAATGGACAGAGGCGGGATCCGGATCGGACGAATGACGCGCCGCGAGGGCCCCCCGATGTCGAACGACGCTGCGATCAGCGGAGGAGACGGAGTGGCGGAGCCGGGAGTGAGAACCGATCGCCTGTGTCGACCGACCGAGCAGGCGGAGCCCGGAGTCGACCAGTAGTCGCGCTACATGAAGCCGATCTTGTTCAAGGGCCACATCTTGAAGAACACGCGCCCGACGATGTCGCCTTCTGGTATTGCGCCGAAACATCGGGAGTCCTTGGACGCGGTGCGGTTGTCACCCATCATCCAGTAGTGCTTCGCGGGCACGGTGACCTGCGCGTCGACCCCGCACGATTGCGTCGTGACGGTGCCGTCCGGGAGGTAGCTCTCGTCGAGTTGCTTGCCATTGACCCACACCGCACCGTTGCGGAACTCGATCGTGTCGCCGGGCAGCCCGACGACGCGCTTCACGAGGTCCTTGATGTTGTCTTCCTGGCCGGGCGGCGCCTTGAACACGACGATGTCGCCGCGGTGCACGTCATGCAGCTTGTACGAGAGCTTGTTGACGAGGACCCGGTCGTTCTTCTGCAGCGTCGGAACCATCGACTCCGACGGGATGTAGAACGCCTGGAAGAGGAACGCTTTGATGAGCAGCGCGAGGGCGAGCGCGGCCGCGATCAGGATCAGCCACTCGATGATCTGGCGAGTCCCGCTCCGCTTGCGCGGCGGCGGCCCATCGGCGTCATCGGCGGCCGGCGCCTCGGCGGTCGGTTGAGTCACTCAACACATCCTCTCACGCGCGTTCCGACGCGCTCGTACCCGATGGTTCGCCGCGAGCACCGGAATCGCCTGCGGGTACTTCGGTGTAGCGGGCGAGGACCCGGCGCGCGACCGCGGCTCCGGCCGCGCGGAGCGCGGGCGGGTCGACGACCTCGGCTTCCGGGCCGAGGCGGAGGAGCAACCGGTCGAGCCAGGCCGGCTCGCTCACGGTGAGCGCGACGTCGAGGGTCCCGTCGGGCCGTTCTGTCACGGACTGCGTCGGATACGCCTCCGGCACCCACGCCGCGGTCGGCGCCAGCCGTAACGTCACCTTTGGATCGCTCGACGCGGGGTTGTAGACCTCGCCCGACTCGAAGCCGGTCGGCTCCGGTTCGAAGTGCTCGCCAGTGGCGCGCAGACCGCGGATGCGATCGACGCGGAACATGCGCTCGTCGTCGGCACGATGACAGAACCCGCCGACGTACCAGGCGCCGAGCGCGAAGAAGACGACGCCCGGGTCGACCCGCCGGGTCGTGAGCTCGTCGCGGCCGGCCGACCAGTAATCGATCTCCAGCCGTTCGTGGTGCGCGACCGCGTCGCGCACGACGTCGAGATGCGCGGGCGCGCCGACGTCGACGACGAGGTCCGGGAGGTCGAGCGCGGCTTCGAGCTTGGCCAGCGCGGTCGCGAGCGGGCCATCGGGATCCGAGCCCGGTACCGCAAGGAGCGCGCGGCCCGCGGCGAGCAACGCGAGACCTTCGGCGGGTGTGAGCCGCAACGGCCGCCGGAAGTAGTCGGCCAGCAGAATCGTCACCCCACCGTCCGGATCTTCGATGACATCGAGGTAGTCGCCCGGCGAGTACGGGGGTACACCGATCATCAGCACCAGCCCGAGGTCCTCGTCGAGTTGGTCGATCGTGATGCCGAACCGCTGCGCGATGTCGGCCTTGGCGGTTCCCGGGTGCGCCACGATCCACGGCACCAGCGCGAGGATGCGTTGCACCTCCGCGCCGGCAAGCGGTCTCGGGCTCATGCCGGCGCCCGTCTCGCGAGCTGCTCGAGCCACGAGACGATGTCGGCGCGGATCTCGGGCGGGGCCACTACCTCGGCGTGGTCGACGAGCCCGAGCACGAACGACCGGAACGCGGGGCGGTTCGTGATCGTCAACTCGACGTCGACGGTGCCGTCGTCACCTGGGGTCACCGTCGCGTCGTCGCGCAGCTCCCCGAGCGCGCCGGATGCGTTCGCGGCGTCGACGCGCAGCCGTACGGTGACTGGATCGTCGTCACCGAGCATCCACGGACGGTCCTCGATGTGGTCGTCCGGACGGAAGTCGTCCGGGGCGGAGAACGCGTCGGCTGCGCCGACGATCACGTCACCGTCGATGCGGTCGGCGCGAAAGGCTCGGATCGCGCCGCGGTCGCGGTCCCAGCCGACGACGTACCACTGGCCTCGCTTGGACGAGAGCCCCCACGGCTCGACGGTGCGCGGATTGCCGCGGTGGGTGAACGTGACGACGGCTCGGGCGCGGAAGGCTTCGAACAGCGCCGCGAGCGCAGGGACGAGCGGGAGCGACGCGATCGGTGTGGCGGCATCCGCGCTCGACCCGCCGAGCTTCATGAGCGCGCCTTCACCGAGTTGGTTGCCGAGCGAGACCGCGCTCACCGCGACCCGTAGCGCCGCACTCTCCTCGGTGTCCAGGTCGAGGTCCGGCAGGTAGTAGTCGTCCGGCTTGACGAGGTAGCCGATCTCGCCCGCGTCGCCGATCATCTCGGTCGTGATCGGCACGCCCATGCCGCGCAGGACTTCCTTGTCGCGTTCGAACGCGCGGCGGTTCGCCGAGAGCTGGGGCGGGTAGCCGCTGACCTCACGCACGATGTCGTCCCGCGTCAACGCAACGCGCGTGTCCAACAGCAGCGCGAGCAGGTTCAGGACGCGTTCGACGCGACCGGGAGCGTCGGGCATGGGCGCATGCTAGGGGCGCGTCATGCAATCGGCGGCGCACACGGCCGCGGCGGCGGCCAACTCGAACAGCACCGGATCGTCCGCGGCGGGCCGCCCCATCGACACGACGCGCAACCCGGCTGCGGCCAACTCGTCGACGATGCCGGTGGGCGCGACGTCGACAATCTGGTGGCGTCGGTCGATTCCGGACGCTGCGAGATCGGCGCGGAGCCGTGCCTCGCACTCGCCGCCGACCGTCGCGATGGGCACGAGCACCGAGCTGCGGGTGGCAATGGTCAGCGCGGTCATGCTGTGGTGCGAG
This sequence comes from uncultured Actinomycetes bacterium, assembly GCA_963740835.1. Classification (GTDB taxonomy): domain Bacteria; phylum Actinomycetota; class Acidimicrobiia; order IMCC26256; family PALSA-610; genus CAVUFH01. The sequence continues at coordinate 902,297 of CAVUFH010000002.1, forward strand.
ATGCCGCGGTGCCGCTCGCGGGATCCGCGAACGACGCCCGCAAGCACGCGATCGGTGTGCCCTGTAGCCCGGCCGCGGCATCGAGCACCGGCCCGACCTCGATGCCGGAGAAGCCGAGGCGGGTCGCGGTGCCGACGACGCCAGGACCCATCACGACCACAGCGGCATCCGCGCGCGCGATCCTGTGCGCGACCGCGAGTGCGCTGTGCACCGAGACGGCCTCGTAGTCTCCCCCGAACGCGTGACCGCACGTGATCGTCGCGTCGATGAGCTCCTTGTCGCGCAGCTCGGCCACGAGATCCGACAGTGCGAGCGGCAGGGCAGCACCGTCGGTCATCACGTACGCGAGGCGCGCGTCGCGCCGGCGCTGCTTGAACGCGACCGCGACCGCAGGCAGCTGACTGTGCAATGCGGCCGCGACGACGGGCATGCCTTCGATCGAGACGATGCCGGCGAGCTCGGGCCAGTGCTCCTCTGTGCTGCCGACGTCGGCTTGGAGGCTGGTGTAGCGCGCCTTGATGATGTGCCCGGGGCCGGGCTCGGACCACTCGGTGCGCGCGAGGTTCCAGTGCACGACATGCCAGCCACCCGTGCCCAGCCCGAGCTCGACGGCCGTCGTGTTCACGACGACGTCGTCACCGAGGTCGACGCGGCCGGTGAGCTGGGTGAGTACGTACGCACGCTCGCCCCCGCTGCCGAGGTCGACTTCGACGCGTTGCAAGCCCGCGCGCTCCTCGAGGACCGCGACGACCTCACCGGTGCGAAACGACGGCACGCGGTCTTACAGGCTCGCGATGAGCCGTTCGACGCGTTCGTCGCGCGATTTGAACGGGTCCTTGCAGAGCACCGTGCGCTGCGCCTGGTCGTTGAGCTTCAGGTGCACCCAGTCGACGGTGTAGTCGCGCTTGCGTTCCTTCGCGCGCTTGATGAAGGCCCCGCGCAACCGCGCCCGGGTGCTCTGCGGCGGCGTGTTGACGGCCGTTGCAATCTCTTCGTCGGTGACGATGCGCTCGACCTGGTCACGGCGCTCGAGCAGGTAGTAGAGCGACCGGGCGCGGGTGACGTCGTGGTACGCGAGGTCCAGCAACGCGATGCGCGGGTGCGTGAGGGGAAGGTCGCCCCGCTTCCGGTAGGCCTCGATGAGGTGGTACTTGATCACCCAGTCGACTTCGGTCGTCAGCTTGAGCGGATCCTGCTCGAGGTGAGTCATCACGTGCTCCCACATCTCGAGCGCGCGTTTCTCCATCGGCGGCAGCCCGCGGCGCTTCGCGAACCGGAGCGCGCGTGTGAGGTACTCGGCCTGGATCTCCACCGCCGAGAGCTCGCGTCCGTTCGCGAGCCGCACTCGCCGGCGGCAGGTGACGTCGTGGCTGATCTCACGGATGGCGCGGATCGGGTTCTCGAGCGTGAGGTCGCGCCACGGCGCGCCGTCTTCTTCGAGCATGCGCAGGATGATCGAAGACGCGCCGACCTTGAGGAACGTCGCGTACTCGCTCATGTTCGAGTCGCCGACGATCACATGGAGCCGGCGAAACCGCTCGGCATCTGCGTGGGGTTCGTCGCGCGTGTTGATGATCGGACGCGATCGCGTCGTCGCGCTCGAGACGCCTTCCCAGATGTGTTCCGCGCGCTGTGCGATGCAGTACATCGCACCCCGTGCCGTCTGCAGCACCTTTCCCGCGCCGGCATACACCTGCCGGCTGACGAGGAACGGGATCAGCACGTCCGTGAACTTGGAGAAGTCACCATCGCGCTCGACGAGGTAGTTCTCGTGGCAGCCGTATGAGTTCCCGGCGCTGTCGGTGTTGTTCTTGAACAGGAACACCTCGCCGCGGATGCCCTCTTCGCGCAAGCGCTGCTCCGCGCTCTGGACCAGGCTCTCGAGGATGCGCTCTCCCGCCTTGTCGTGGACGACGAGGTCGTAGATCGAGTCGCACTCCGGTGTCGCGTACTCCGGGTGGCTGCCGACGTCCAGGTACAGCCGGGCGCCATTCTCGAGGAAGACGTTGCTCGAGCGACCCCACGAGACGACGCGGCGGAAGAGGTAGCGCGCGACTTCGTCCGGACTCAGGCGGCGTTGCCCGCGCAGCGTGCAGGTGACGCCGTACTCGTTCTCGAGTCCGAAGATGCGCCGTTCCACGTGCGCCCTTTCGCTGCCGGTCTCGCGCAGTGTACGGGCCGAGAACCCGGTGACAGCGCCGCGGACCTATATTGCCGGGGTGGCGATGACGCGGCTGACGTCCGTGTATGGGTCCTTCGGCGCTCGCGTCATGGCTGCTCGCCTGGAGTCCGAGGGCTTCGAGGTGCAGTTGCGCGGTCCGCTCGACGGTCCGTACGCGGTCACTGTGGGTGAGTTGGCGCGCATCGACGTGTTCGTCCCCGACGAGCAGGCCGACGAAGCGAGCCTGCTCCTGCTCGTGGACGAAGTCGACGAGGCCGACGAGTTCCTCGATGACGATCGCCCGCCGATCCCGGGCCGGCGCGTGCCGCGCTGGTGTGTCGCGGTCGCACTCGTGCTGCTCGCGATCGTGACGGTGCCCGCGTTCCACGCGGTGCACCAGGTGTTGCCTTAGCGCGCTCGCTGACGTCGATCAGCCGGCGAGGAAGCCTTCGAGCTCCGCGTTCTTGATGCGACGGAACGCGCGCCGCGGCCCGGGCGCGCTCGAGCAGCGCGACTTCGAGCTGGTCGGCTGTGAGCGTGTTGCCGTCGGTGCCGAGGAGCTTCGCGCCGAGCCGGACCGCGGCACCGAGCTCCATGCCGGGCTGGTACTGATCCTTCAGCGCGTCGTTGATCGCCTCCGCGGAACCGCCGAGGGCGGAGTAGCCGTGCTCGTCGACGACGACGCCGTCGTACATCACGTGGTACATCTCCGCGTGGTCGTCGTTCTCGTAGCCGACTTCCGCGACGAGGATCTCCACCTCGTACGGCTTCATCTCGTGTGTGAAGATCTGGTGCAGCGTCTGCGAGTACGCGGTGGCGAGTTCCTGCGCGCTCACGTCCTCGCGGGAGTACGAGTAGCCCTTGAGGTCCGCGTGGCGCACGCCCGCGATGCGCAGCAGCTGGTACTCGCTGTACAACCCGACCGCAGCGAATCCGATGCGGTCGTAGATCTCGCTGATCTTCTGCAGCGTGCGGGAGGGGTTCTCGGCAACGATGACCACCCCGGCCGCACACTCCAGTGCGAGCAGACTGCGGCCGCGGGAGATGCCCTTCCGCGCGTAGTCGGCGCGGTCCTTCATCACCTGTTCGGGCGAGACGTAGAACGGGGTGCTCATGACTCGGCTCCGCCTCGCTCGGGACCTTGCAACAAGATCTGACTGCGGGCGGCAACTTCGTCGTCGGGAAGGGCGCGATAGCGATCGGCATCGATGACGGCGACGGTCGGGTAGATGCCGCGTACGAGGTCGGGGCCGCCGGTGGCGACGTCTTCGTCGGCGGCCGCGAACAGGGACCGGACCGCGAGATCGATCGTCTCGTCGACTTCCATGCCCTCCCGCCAGCCCGCCTTGATCCAGTTGCGCGCGTGCACGCTCCCCGATCCCTGGGACTGGTAGTCGATCTCTTCGTAGCGGCCGCCGGTGACGTCGTAGGAGAACACCCGGCCCCGACCGCGCGCTTCGTCGAACCCGGCGAAGAGCGGGACGACGACGAAGCCCGACATCGCGGCGGGCAGGTTGGCCCGCACCATCTGGCCGAGCTGGTTCGCCTTGCCCTCGAGGCTCAGCGTGTTGCCCTGCACCTTTTCGTAGTGCTCGAGTTGGGTCTGGAACAGGCGCACCATCTCGACCGCGGGACCGGCCGCGCCCGCGATCGCGACGCCGGAGAAGTCATCGGCAGGGAACACCTTCTCGATGCGCCGGCTCGCGATCGTGTACCCCGCGGTGGCGCGCCGGTCGCCCGCCATCACGACACCGCCCGCGAACCGGATCGCGAGCACCGTGGTGCCGTGCGCCACTTCGACAGGATGTGACCCGCCACTGCTCGCGCCCGCGCCGGGGAGCTGGTGCGGCGCGACCTGACGCAGCAGACCGGCGAAGGAAGGACCAGGATCGAGGTCCGCGGTGAACCGCGGCAACACGTGATCGGACATCGATCGCGGAGCCTACCGGGGTGCCCGGCGCCCGCTGTGCCTCGTTCTAGGCAGACACAAGGGCTCGGACGCGGTTGCGGGCCAGCGTCGCGAGCTCGTCGTCGCGGTCCAGGTACTCGGCCGCGGCCTGGAAGAGGTCAGGCTCGTCGCGGAAGTCGCCGAGCGCGTTGTTGCAGGTGAAGCACAGCAGCCCGCGGATCGCGCCGGTGTCGTGATCGTGGTCCACGTGCAGCGTGCGTTCCTCGGGCCGGGGCTGCCGGCAGATCGCGCCCACGCCATCTTGCACCTCGAGCATCGCGTCGTACTGCGCCAGCGTGAGCCCGTACTTCCGCTTCAAGTGGCTCTTGCGATTCGAGACTGCCTTCTTCCCGCTCTCGAGGTACTCGCGCTCGGCGCGCCTGGTGCCGCTCGGGATTCTCTCGTGCCCTTCGCAGCGCCCGCTCGATGGCTGGGCGCGCGGTTCGCGCGGTACTTCTCGGCGCGCACCGCGAGGTTGCACGCTTTGCACTCGTTGCGGTGTCCGTCGCGACCGCCTTTGACTCTGTAGAAGTCCGAGAGTGGCTTCGCGACCTTGCAGATGCGGCAGATCTTCGTGGGCTCGTGACCGAATAAATCGGTCATTCCCCACCTTTCTGGACGTAGTTGCGGACGAACTCCTCCGCGTTGTCCTCGAGGACGGAGTCGATCTCGTCCAGGAGATCGTCGATGTCTTCCTTCAGCTTCTCGCCGCGCTCGCTCGTCGCGGGGACGTCTTCGACGACCTCTTCCCGCTTCTCGGGCGCCGGCTTCTGTTTGCGCTCCCGCTCCGGCATGTTGACCTCCTACGTCGCCGCCAGCCGCTCTACGAGCTGCCGGGGCGTCGAGACTTCGGTGAACAACTGCTCGACGTGCTTCTTGCTACCACGCATCGGCTCCATCATCGGGATTCTTCGGAGGGGGTCCGAGCCGACATCGAGCACCAGACTGTCCCAGTTCGCGGCCACCACCGAGTCTGCCCACAACGCGAGGCAGCGACCGCGGAAATACGCCCGCGTGGTGGGCGGGGGTTCCGACATGGCTTCGTAGACGTCCGCTTCGTCCACGAGGCGTTCGACCTTGCCCGCGCGCACGAGCCGCTCGTACAGCGAGCGACCGGGCCGGACGTCGTGATACTGGACCGCGAGCAGTTCGAGCTTGGGGTCGTCCCAGTCGAGGTTGTCGCGGTCGACGTAGGCGCGTAGCAGGTTCCACTTGGTGACCCAGTCGAGCTGGCCGTCGAGCTCGAAGGGATCCCGCTCCAGCGCGTGCAGCGTCTGCTCCCAACGGTCGAGGACGACCCCGCCGATGTCGTCGCCCCCGCACGCTTCGAGGCCGGTCTCGTCCGCGTACTTGCGCGCGAGCCGAAGGAACTCCCACTGCAGTTCGATCGCCGTGCACGCACCGAGATCGGCGACGTCGACCGTTGCGCGCATCGACACGTCGTGCGACACCGCGCGCATCGACGGCACCGGGTTGCCGATCGAGAGGTCCTTGTCGATGAATCCGTCTTCGACCATCGCGAGCACGATCGCGGTCGTGCCGCACTTCAGGAACGTCGCGACCTCACACAGGTTGGCGTCGCCGACGATCACGTGCAGCCGCCGGTACTTCTGCGGATCCGCGTGTGGTTCGTCGCGCGTGTTCACGATCGGGCGCTTCAGCGTCGTCTCGAGCCCGACCTCCTCTTCGAAGAAGTCGGCGCGCTGACTCATCTGGTAGTCGACGGCGTCGGCACCGTTCTCCGCGCCGACCTTGCCTGCGCCGGTGAAGACCTGCCGCGTCACGAACCACGGGATCAGGTTGCGGACGAGCATCGCGAACGGAACGTTGCGATCGACGAGGTAGTTCTCGTGGCAGCCGTAGGAGTTGCCCTTGCCGTCGCTGTTGTTCTTGTAGACGACGATCTCCTGGTCGGCGGGCAAGAGCCGCCGAGCCGCGTCCATCGAACGGGCGAGGATGCGCTCGCCCGCCTTGTCGTACAGCACGGCCTGCAGCGGGTCGCTGCACTCGGGTGTGGAGTACTCCGGGTGTGCGTGGTCGACGTAGTAGCGGGCGCCGTTCGTGAGCACCGCATTCACGAGGTGGGTCTCGACTTCGGGCGGTTGCGAGCCGTCGCGCGCGAAGCCGCGCGCGTCGCGACCCGGCGACTCGTCTTCGAAGTCCCAGCCGACCCGCTTCTGTTCGACATATCCGTTGATCAAGAGGCTCGACGCGACCACGGGGTTCGGATCGGGCGCGCCGCGGAGCGTCACGCCGTACTCGGTCTCGATTCCCACGATCTTGGCGACGGCCACGCAGCGAGTGTACCGGCGCCGTTCGGTGGGTCCGTGCGGTTCCGGCGCGCCGAGAACGGTCGCTCGACGAGGACGAATGAGAGCTTCGCGGCCGCGACCGCGGCGGCGCAGAGGACGGGAACGGCCAGGAGCGTCGCGACGGCAGACGGGAACGGTACCGACGCGCGCGTCCAACGCAGTCCTTGATCGAGGATCGGGTAGTGCCACAGGTACAGGCCGAAGCTGATCGTCCCGAACCACGCGAGCGTGCCTTCGGCCGGCAGCGTGCGCGCCGACGGCGCGGTGAGCAGGCGCAACAACACGATCGCGGTGAACAGTCCGAACAACGGATGGAGCAACGCGTCCATCAGCGGGTTGTTCGCGAGGCCCAGCGTCGCGCCGTGGTACGTGCCCAGGGCGAACATTCCGGCGACCGCGCCCGGCAGCACGAGCGGCGCGCGGGTGAAGCGCACGAGCCCGTGGTCCGGCGTCTCGCGCGCGAGCTGCCCGACGATCGCGCCGACCACGAACTGGTCGAGCCGTCCGAACACGAAGCTCGACGGGAGCAGCAACGGTGTGTGCAGCCACCACACGATCGTGAGCACGAGGCAAACGCCGAGCACGGTCCAACGACCGACCCGCGCCAGCAGCCACGCGATCAGCGGCACGAGCAGGTAGAAGTGCCACTCGGTTGTCAGGCTCCACGTGACCGGGTTGAGCTTGTCCGGGAGCCAGAACTTCACGTACTGGTTCAGCGTCGCGAACGCGAGCAGACGCTTCGGATGATCGAGCAGTGACGCACCGACGAGCGGGACGAGCACGATCAACGAGACCCAGTACGCCGGGAGGATGCGACTCGCGCGCCGCCGCAGGAACTCGAACGCGGCGCGCCCGTGGTTGGCGGCGCGGGCGCGCGTCGTCTGCCAGCTGTGCACGACGAGCAAGCCCGAGAGCACGAAGAAGACATCGACACCGAGGCGCGTGATGCCGAGCGGCCAGAACACCATGGGCACCGCGTGCGAGTCCATGCCGCGGGCCACGGTCAACCGGTAGACGTGCCAGAGGACGACCGCGAGCACGGCTGCGCCCCGCACACCGTCGAGGACGCGCCAGCGGTATCTGAGGGGAGGTGAGGTGGGGGCCATGGGGCGGGACGCGATCGTCGCGTCCGACGGACGCGACGATTCGATCTACCCAGTTGTACGCGAGTGAGACGCCCAGGACCGTACGCGCGCCGCGATTCTCAGTGACTACACAGGCCGCTTACAGGTACTGGCCGGTGGTGACGCGTTCGATCTGCCGGCCGCCCTGGTCGGACTGGCCTTCGTTCACGATCGTGCGCACGTAGACGATGCGCTCGCCCTTCTTGCCGGAGATCTTCGCCCAGTCGTCCGGGTTGGTGGTGTTCGGCAAGTCCTCGTGCTCGCGGAACTCCTGCTTGATCGAGTCGAGGAGGTCGTCAGTGCTGATGCCGCGCTCGCCGTTGGCGATCGCCCGCTTGATCGACAACTTCTTCGCGCGCCGCACGATGTTCTCGATCATTGCGCCCGACGAGAAGTCCTTGAAGTACAGGAGCTCCTTGTCGCCGTTCTGGTACGTGACCTCGAGGAACTTGTTCTCGTCGCCGGTCGCGTACATGTGGCTGACGGCCTTGTCGATCATCCGCCGGATCGCTTCGTCGGGGTCGCCGCCGGAGTCCTTCAACTCGGTTTCGGAGAGGGGCAGATTGCTCGTGAGGTACTGCGTGAAGATCGCCCTCGCGCTGTCGACGTCGGGACGCTCGATCTTGATCTTCACGTCGAGGCGGCCGGGCCGCAGGATCGCGGGGTCGATCAGATCCTCGCGGTTCGACGCGCCGATCACGATGACGTTCTTCAGCAGCTCGACGCCGTCGATCTCGGCGAGCAGCTGCGGCACGATCGTCGATTCGATATCGGAGGAGATGCCGGTGCCGCGGGTGCGGAACAGGGAGTCCATCTCGTCGAAGAAGACGATGACCGGGTAGCCCTCTTCGCTCTTCTCGCGCGCGCGCTGGAAGATGAGCCGGATCTGGCGCTCCGTTTCCCCCACGTACTTGTTGAGGAGCTCCGGGCCCTTGATGTTCAGGAAGTAGGAGCGAGCCTTGGAGTCCGTGCGCTCGGCGACGCGCTTGGCGAGCGAATTGGCGACGGCCTTGGCGATCAGCGTCTTGCCGCAACCCGGAGGGCCGTACAACAAGATGCCCTTCGGCGGCTGCAGCTCGTGCTCGCGGAACAGGTCGCCGTAGAGGTACGGCAGCTCGACCGCGTCTTTGATCATCTCGATCTGGTCGTCGAGACCGCCGACGTCGTCGTAGCTGACGTCGGGGACCTCTTCGAGCACCAGCTCCTCGACCTCGGGTCGGGGCAGCTTCTCGAGCAGCAGGCCCGAACGGCCTTCCATGAGCAGGTGATCGCCGGCGCGGATCTTCACGTCCTGGAGCTCGTCGGCGAGCTCGCAGACGCGCTCCTCGTCGGCCCGGCCGATGACGAGCGCGCGCGTGCCCACCCTCGAGCAGTTCCTTGAACGTCACGACCTCGCCGGCCACGTCGGCCGAACGCGCGAGCACGACGTTCAGCGACTCGTTGAGCACGACCTCCTGGCCGCGGCGCAGCTCGTCGCCTTCGATCTCGGGGTGCAGCGCGACCCGCATCTTGCGGCCCGCAGTGAAGATGTCGACGGTTCCGTCCTCGTTGGTGCCGAGGTAGGTGCCGTAGGCCGACGGCGGCATCGTCAGCTTCTCCACCTCTTCGCGCAGCGCGGCGATGTGCTCGCGCGCCTCGCGCAAGGTGGCCGACAACTTCTCGTTCTGGGAGACGGCCTGGGCGAGCTGCCCCTTCGTCTCGAGCAGCCGCTCTTCGAGCGTGCGTACCCGCTTCGGCGCGTCTTGGAGACGCCGCCGCAGCACCACGACCTCTTCTTCGAGGCCCTTGATCATCTCTTGGAGCTGGTCGACTTGAGCCTCGTACTCGGTCAGTCGCCGCTCGTGCTCGGACGCCATGACTGACCTCCTCCTCCGACCATTCGGACCCTACTCCTGCGTTCAGGTCCGCCTGTGTGCATCCGATACCGTTCCCGCGCGGTTTCGCGACGCTGGATTTGTCACATGCACTTGTGATAAATTATCCCGGTATCCCAAGATTCTCTCGACCCGATCCCCGCGGACCTGACCCGGAGACCTGAACCCCGAGAAGTGAGGACATCGATGAAGGTCTGGATCGACCAGGATCTCTGCACGGGCGACGGGCTCTGCGAAGAGATCGCCCCGGACGTGTTCACCCTGCTCGACGACGGTCTCGCGTACGTCAAGGAGGGCGCCAAGGTGTTCGACAACCCTGGTGGTGCCGAGGGTCTGGCGAACATTCCCGACGGTCAGCTCGACGCGGTCGTCGAGTCCGCCGAGGAGTGCCCCGGCGAGTGCATCTTCATCGAGGTCGAGTAATCGCACACGGCGCGGCGCCGCGCCGAAACCCGTCTGACACGTAATCGTCACGAGCTCCGAGGGGTCCATCCAGGGCCCCTCGCTCGCGTTCGGGGTGATCGCGCTGTCGGTCGTGCTCAGCCGACGAGGCAGTGTCCGGTGTCGACACCCTGGAAGTCGACCGTGTCGAGCACCGCGCGCACTTCTTCGTCGGTGATCGCGTAGCTCGTCCCGTCGTTGGCGGGATCGATCGCGAACGCGACACCGATCACCTCGCCGTTGGTGTTGACGAGCGCGCCGCCCGAGTCGCCGGGTGCGAGGGACGCGGCGAGGACGAACACGTTCCGCCGGCTCGACCCGGTCCGGTAGATGTCGGTGCCGACGGCGACGATCTTCTCGCCGACGCGTGCGGGCGCCGGGCGCAGTGGGCCACCGCCCGGGTGACCGTAGACCGCGCCGACGTCGCCGACGCCACCGGTACCGAGCGACAGGCCGGCGACGTCGAGCTCCTCGACGCGCAGTACTGCGAGGTCGCGCACCGGGTCGAACGCGACGACGCGCGCATCGTGCTCCGCGCCGGTGGCGTCCTCGACCGTGGTGTCGTCCTCACCCGCGACGACGTGCGCGTTGGTCACGACGAGGCCACTGGTGGTGACCCACCCGCTGCCCTCTTGGATCTGCCGGCACGCGCGCCCGCTCACCTTCACGATCGACCTGCTGACGGTGCGGTTGACCTCCTCCGAGATCGCGGCTTCGGGCGGGAGACCGGGGTCGGGAGGTGAGTCGAGCGGACCGAGCGCCGAGGGGTACGGCGCGTCGGAGATCGCGCGGCCCCACGCCGCGAACTGGGCGGGTTGCGTCGGGGTGAGATCGTCGAGGAAACCGATGACCGCAGAACCGCGCGCCATGCGGGCCGGCCAACCCTTGGCCGTCGCGAGCGACGGGATCGTCATCCAGACGAGCAGCAACACTCCGAGCGTGCCGATCGCCGCGCCCGCGATCCGGTCCCAGCGCGGCAGCGGCGTGCCGTCGCCCGAGTAGCGGTGGACGACGACGCCGAGCCCGAGCCCGAGCGCCTGGCCGAGCGTCGCGACCAGCACGAGGAAGAGCACCGCGACCGTCACCCGGTCGTCGGCGCTGGTGCCGCCGAACGCGGTGACGACGCGCGGCACGTAGTGGACGCCGATGACGAGGCCGAGCGCGACCCCACCCCACGCGAACACGCGTGCGACGAAGCCGAGCCGCCAGCCGCCGATGCCGGCGGCGAGCACCGCCACGATGATCGCGATGTCGAGCGCATTCATAACCGCTCAGCCGTCGGCCACCAAGAGGCGCGCGTGGGTCAGGAACCCGGTGTGCGCGACCATCCGGTGGTCCGGGCGGATCGACTGACCCTCGACGTGCCAGCTGCGCTGCAACACTTCGAGCGACTCCACCATGCCGAAGGGTGCCTCGCTCAGTTCCTCGCGCAACCGCCCGACCTGCAGGATCGTGGGCAAGTACGCGACGAGTATGCCGCCCGGTCGCAATGCCTGAACCGCGTGCTTCACCACGCGCCATGGCTCGGGCAGGTCGAGCACGACCCGGTCGAGGTCGTGTTCGTCGATGCCTTCGTAGGCATCGCGCACGTGCACGTCGAGTGGGACGTCCTCGCCCAGGAACGCGTGGACGTTGTGCACCGCGCGGTCGGCGAAGTCCTGGCGCAGTTCGTAGCCGGTGACGCGCCCGTCGCGGCCGGTCGCACGGAGGAGCGCGCACGACAGCGCCCCGGACCCGACGCCGGACTCGAGGATGCGCGCACCCGGATAGATGTCGGCGAGCATCAGGATCGGGCCGAGGTCCTTGGGATAGATGACCTGCGCGCCGCGCGGCATCTCCAGGACGTACTCGGACAGAGTCGGCCGCACTGCGACGAGGCGCGCGCCCTTGGCGCTGCGCACGGTGATGCCTTCGTCGTGGCCGATGATCGCGTCGTGCTCGACGATCCCGGCGTGGGTGTGGAACTGCGCGCCGGTTGCGAGCGTGATGAGGTGACGTCGCTTCTTGTTGTCGACGAGGAGCACGCGGTCACCGTCGGCGAACGGGCGGTTCACGACGCCGGCTCCGCGTCGCCGAGCATGGGCAGGCGACGGCCGGTGGCCCGGGCCTGCAAGCGGCAGAACGCGCACAGATCGCCGGGGGTCGGGGCGCCGCACTCCCGACACGCTCCGAGCTCGGCCTTCTCCTCCGCGGCGTCGCCGCTGAACCGGTCGTAGGCGCGGTCGAAGAAGCCGAACAGGAACGCGTTCTTCGCCCCGGGTGAAGTTTCCTCGATCGCGTTCAGCGCCTCCTTGTATCCGAGGTGCCGGTTGCCGGCCGCCATGGGGCACTCCTCGACGATGTAGTCGATGCCGGTCAGCACGCAGTACGCCGCGAGCTCGCGCTCGCCGAGTCGCACGAGCGGCTTCACCTTGCGCGCGAACCCGGGCGCCGCAGGCAGCACCGGGTGTTGACGCCCGAGGTACGGAGCGTCCCACCGCAACACGTTGCCGAACAGCACCGCGGCTTCGTCGTCGAGGTTGTGGCCGGTCGCGAGCACGTTGTATCCGTTGCTCAGCGCGGCCGCGTTGAAGAGGTGACGCTTCGAGAGCCCGCACGCCGAACACGGCGCCCGCTTCGCCGCGCGCGATCCGTCGGGGACGTCGAAGCCGAAGTCGGTGGGCAGGTCGACCTCGAGCAGGGTGAAGTCGTGCGCCTTCGCGAAGTCGCGGGCGAACGACGCGGAGGTGTCCGAGTACTCGCCGATGCCGAGTCCGACGTACAACCCGTCGGCGTCGTAGCCGAGGCCGCGGAGCAGCTGCCACAGGCCGAGCGAGTCCTTGCCGCCGGAGACCGCGACGAGCACGCGGTCGCCGGGCTCGATCATGTCGAAGTCGTGGATGGCCCGCCGGACCTGTTCCTCGCAGTGCCGGACGAAGCAATCGCGACAGAACCCGGCATTGTGGCGGCGGATGTCGATCACCGCCGGTTCCCGGCACCGCCGGCACTTCATGCCGCGCCGCCCGAGATGACCGGCCGTATCTCCACGATGTCGTCGTCGCCGAGCCGCTCGTCGCGCGTCACCAAGGTCTCGTTGCGGATCACGAGGACCGATTCGGGAACGACCTCGAGGTGCCGGAGCAGCTGCTCCACCGTGCGGGGAGCCGGCAGCTCGAGCTCGCGACGCGGGTTGCGGAGCACGACTCTCATGAGGGCATCAGGGTACTTGCGGGAGCGCGGCTTCCCCCTCACGAAGGGTTACGGGCGCGAAGCGTGACGCGTGAAATGTCTAGACCGGCTCCTTGCTTCCGAAGACGAAGATGTCGCCCGGACTGATCTTGGTGCGGTAGAGCACCTCGGGTTGGCTGCGCGAGATCCGCCGGAGCGACCGGGCGCCCACCGCGAGGATCGCGACGATCATCCACGGCCGGGACCCGCTCATACCGCGCCGGATCCCGGTCCAGGTCAGCCGCCGGAGCAGGACGATGTACACGTCAGAGTCTCCGGATCTCGAACACCGGCTGGCGCTTCTTGCTCCGCCGCCGGCCCAACCAATACGCGACGACGACCGCGGTCGTCGCCACCGCGACCGCGACGACGGTGAGCGAGATCTTCACGTCCTCGACGCGGCTGTCGACCTCGCCCCGCAATTCGCGCAGCTTGGCTTCGATGTCTTCGCGGGTGACCTTCTCGGGGACTTCCGACTCGGGCTTCTTCGCGCTCATTCCGGCAGTCTCCGCTTCTTCGCCGCGAGGTACGCGATGTAGGCGACGACGAGCAGCAGGATCACCACGATCAGATACGGGAGGAAGGACCGCCAGTCGGCGAAGGCGTCACCGGTCTCGGTCTGCAGGACGCGCAGGATCGCCATCGCGAGGAAGAAGCAGCCGGTGCCGAGCAGGACCGCGCCGCCGATGCCGAACCCGACGAAGCGGCCGAGCCCCTTGATCGGGTCGATCGTCTCCTGCTTCGCGTACGCGACGACCAGGTCTTTCAGCTCCCGGATCGTCTGTTGCGGATTGTCGGCCACGCACTGCTCCTGGTTCTGCCGTGCGGTCAGGGGCTCCCGGCTCGGCGCAGGAGTCTTCCCCGCAGGGGTGCCGGTCGCAACACCTTCTCATGAGCTCGGCCCGGCGTCGGTCATGGGGCGGGGACGACGCGGGCCACTGGCGCCTGCGGGTACGCGGCCACCAGGCGCGCGACCTCGTCGGCGATGGCACGACCGCCGGCGGCGGAGAACGCATCGTTGGCGAGGAAGGCGAAGCGCAAGTGCTCGGCATCGTCGACGATCCCTGCGAGGCCCGCGACGTCGTCGATGTAGCCGGTCTTGGCGCGCAGCTGGCCTTCGAGCCCGTCGCCACGCGCGGCGAGCGTCCCCGTTCTCCCGGCGATGGGCAACCCGCGGTCGAGTGCCGCGAACCGCGAGTCGCGCGAGAGCTCGAGGGTTCCGAGCAGCGTCGTGCACGTCACCCGATTCGTCGGTGCGAGCCCGGAGCCGTCCTTCAGATCGAGGCCGGCAGTGCTGACGCCGAGCTCCTTCAGCGCGTCGGCCGCCAGACGCGTGCCGGCCGCGGTCGATCCGTCGCCACCACGTGCGAGCCCGACTTCGCGCATGAGCATCTCCGCGGTCTGGTTGTCGCTCGACGTGAGCATGCTCGCGACGATGTCGGAGAGCGGTGGGGACGTGACCGAACCGATGTCGCGCGCGTCGGTCGGTGCCTTGCCGCGCACGACACCGCCGACGTTCACCCCGCGCGCGACCAGTAGTGCCTGCAACTGTGCGCCCGCGTTCAGCGCGGGATCGGTCACCCGAGTGCCTGCCGCGGTGCCGTCATCGACGGTGAGCGCGCCGAGGGGGCCGATGTCGGATGTGTAACTGCTCTTCCAGTCCGGGAGGAAGCGGAGACCGTCCTGACGGGAGTCGTCGGCGACGATCGCCGGTACCGACTTCACCCCGCTTGCGACGATCGCATCCGCGAGGGAGGCGAGCGGTGTGACCACATCGGTGCGGCTGCGCGCGCTGTTGCGGATGCGTTGTTCGTACTGCGGCGTCGTGAGCACCGGATCACCGCCGCCGACGAGGAAGAGGGTCCCGTCGCCGGTGAGCTGGGCGCGCGTGACGAACTTGTGATCGGGACCGAGCACGGAGAGTGCGACCGCGCCCGTGACCAGCTTGAGGGTCGACGCGGGTGCGAACGCGTGGTCGGGCTGTACCGCGGCGACGGGCCCGCCGGGTGTGGTCGGGTCATCGACCGCAACACACGCGTTGTACTTGCCCACATAGGCCGCGAGCGTGTCGGCCAGCGCCTTGCGCGCGGCGGCATCCGCGAAGAAATAGGGCATCCGCCGGGCCGACAGCAGGGGCGACGACGCGGCGGGGCGGTCGGTGCGCGCCGGGGTCGCCGCGGCGGGCTCGTCCTCGCGTAGTGCGACGACGGCGCACACGATCGCGACCGCAACCAGTACGAGTCCGACGACGCGCAGTGCCGCGCGCCGGCGCCGGGTCAACCGAGGCCGTGGCGGGCGCGAACGCGCGCGTACTGCCACAGGTGCGCGAGCGCCGTCACCGCCCGGTTCGCCGAGGGGTAGCAGAGCCGTCCGCTCGCGCGCACGGCCGCGGGCCCGGGATTGCCGGGCGCGGCGACCGCCAGCTCGGTCGCGGTGAGGATCGGCTTCCCGGTCGCGTCGGAAACCTCGGCCGCGGCCTGCGCGAACCGGGCGTCCTGGCGTTCGTGGTAATCGACGATCCGTTCGAGGCCGTGGCCCGGGTAGAAGGGCCCGTCGCGCATGAGCCGGGCCTGGTTCGATTGGATGCCGAGCCCCAGGTACACGATCGCGTCGACGTCGGGATGCCGGGCGACGATGTCCATCACCTCGGGGATGGTGTCGCGCGTCTCGCCGCCCGCGAAGTCGATCGGGTTGTTGCGGCTCCAGCGGGGCGGCAGCTTCTCGTCGATCGCGGCGCGGAGGTCGTCGGGCAGCGCCATGAGCTCGAGGGTGCCGGTGCGCACGATCGCGTCGGCGGTCACCACGCCCCATCCACCCGCGGTGGTGAGCACCGCGACCCGTGGTCCGCGTGGCAACGGCTGCGTCGCGAACGTCGCCGCGGCCTCGAACGCCTCCTCGACGGTGGTCGCACGCGTGATCCCGGCTTGGCGGCACATGCCGTCGAACACCCGATCGTCGGACGCGAGGGATCCGGTGTGGCTGGCCGCGGCCCGTTCGCCACCGCGTGTCGTGCCGCCTTTGACGAGCACGACGGGCTGGCGGCGGGTGACGTCACGCAGCCGTTCATACAGCGCGCGCCCGTCGGTGACTCCCTCGACGTACGCGAGGCTGACCGCGGTTTCGGGATCGTCGGCGTAGTAGTCGAGGTAGTCGGCGATCGTGACCGACGCGGCATTGCCGGCCGAGACCGCGCGACTCACGCCCACGCCGGTCTGGACGGCCCAGTTCAGGAAGGACGAGACGAAGTTCCCGGACTGGCTCGCGATCGCGATGTGGCCCGCGGGCGGATACGGCGCAACGATCTGCGCGCACAGGCGGGCGGGCGTGGACACCACGCCCTGACCGTTCGGCCCCGCGAGGAGGATGCCGAGATCGCGAGCGAGGTCGACCAGGTCCGCTTCGGCCCGACGGCCCTCACTGCCGGCTTCGCCGTATCCCCCGCTGGTCACGAACGCGGCACGGATGCCCTGCTTTGCTGCGGCGCGGAGGAGATCGGCGTTGGTCGCCGCGGGGGTGCACACGAACACGAGGTCCCACGGACCCGGTGGCAGCTCCTCGATGTCGCGCACGGTGTCGATCCCGAGCACGGGCACGGCCTCGAGGTTCGTCGCCGCGACCTGACCCGGGAAGCCCGCGGCGAGGATGTTGTGGAGCGCGACGAACCCGAACTTCCCCGGGTGCGTCGACGCGCCGGCCACGACGACACCGCGCGGCGCGAAGAGCGCGTCGAACCCCGAGTCATCACGCGTTCGCGGACGCATCGCCGTGCTCGCGGTTGCGTTCGGCGCGTTCGGATCGATCTCCACGAGCGCGTCGACCGCGACCGGTCGGCCGGCTACCACGATGAGCGGATTGACATCGACCGCCACGATGTCGGGGCGTTCGGTTGCGAGCCGCGACAGTCCGGTGAGCACCCCGACGAGGACGTCGCGGTCCACTGCGGGTTCGCCGCGGAACTCGCCGAGCAGTGCCTGCATTCGCAGGTCGTCGACGAGGGTCGCGGCGTCGAGCCCGGAGACGGGCACGACGCGGAACCCGACGTCGCCGATCGCTTCGGCGAGCACTCCCCCGATGCCCAGCATCACGCACGGTCCGAACTGCGGATCGCGCACGATCCCGGCGATCAGCTCTCGGGTCCCGGACACCATCGGCGCGACGAGCAACTCGACGTTGCCGTCGTCCGGACCAGCGGCGGCGAGCAGTTGGGTCGCGGCTTCGTGCACCGCCGCGGCGTCGCGCAGGCCGAGCCGCACGAGGCCGCGCTCGGTCTTGTGGGCGATCGCATCGCCGCAGAGCTTCACCACGACCGGGAAGCCGAGATCAGCGGCCACCGCCACGGCGCCGTCGGCGTCGGCGACCGTCCGTTCGGCCAGCACGGGCACGCCGTACGCGCGCACGAGATCCTTGGAGGCAGCTTCGGACAGCGTCGGCACGCGAGGAGGGTACCGAAGGGCGCGGTCGGACCTTCGCCACCGCGGCGGCACGGGCCGTCGGGTCTGGAGGCGGCGGCCCGGCCTGGGCGCGGTCAGACGGCGCGGTCGCTGTCCTTCCAGTACTCGTCGCGCAGGACGCGCTTGAGCAGCTTGCCGGAGTCGGTGCGCGGGAGCTCGTCGCGCAACTCGTAGTCGCGCGGGCGCTTGTACGCGGCGAGACGGGGCTCGACGAACGCGCGCAGCTCGTCGAGTGCGATCGTCTCCCCCACCTTGGCCTGCACGATCGCGTACACGCGCTCGCCCCATTCGTCGTCGGGGATGCCGAACACGGCCGCGTCCAACACGTGCGGGTGCGCGTGCAGTACGGACTCGATCTCGGCCGGATAGATGTTGACGCCGCCGGAGATGATCATGTCCTTCTTGCGGTCGCAGATGTAGACATAGCCTTCGTCGTCGACATAGGCGACGTCACCGACCGACTTCCAGTCGTGGTCGTCGAGCTCGGTCAGTTGCTGCTCGGTGCGGTGATACCCGTCCATCGCGAGAGTGGTGCGCACGAAGAGCTCGCCGGGTTCGTGCGGCCCCGCGATCGCGCCGTCGTCGTTCACGATGCGGATTTCGATCCCGCCGTACGGCTTGCCGCACGATCCGGGTTTCCGCAGTTGGTCCTGCGGCTGCAACACAGTGTCGACACCGAGCTCGGTGGATCCGTACACCTCGTAGAGGAAGCCGTCGCCGAGCTTGGCGACGATCTCCTCTTTCAACGCGAACGGCACCGGCGCCGCGTTGGCGATCAGGGTGACCATGGTCGACAGGTCGGCGGTCGCCAGCGTCTCGGCCGGGAGCGACACGATCCGCTTCAACTGTGTCGGGGCGGAGAACGTGTTGGTGACGCGGTGCGTCTTCACCAATTCGACCCAGCGCGCCGCGTCGAACTTGCGCAGCACGACGATGGGCGCACCCAGCGTGTGCGAGAGCGACGCGAACGCGAGCGGTCCTGAGTGGTACAGCGGGCCGGTGGTGAGGTGCACGGAGTTGTCGTGCAGCAGATTCAGCTCCGCGAGCAGCGCGAATACGAGGGTGCGATCGGTCGACGTACGGAGGGCCCCCTTGGGCTTTCCGGTCGTGCCCGACGTATAGATCATCGCCGCGCCCGCCTCGGATGCGTCGGCCGGGGCCCGGGGCTCCGCGTCCGGCGCGGCCGCGAGCATCTCGTCCCAGCCCGAGCACCCTTCGGGCACCGGACCGCCGTAGACGACGACCGTGCGCACTTTCGCGATGTCGGCGCGCACTTGCGCAACCAGTGGTGCCTGCTCGGCGTCGACAACGACAGTGGTCGCGTCGGAATTGTCGATGACAAACGCCATCTCCTCCGCGTTGAACCGGTACGACAACGGCACCGCGACGAGCGCGAGCTTGCGCGGCGGCATGGATGGTCGCGAGCACCTCGAGCGAGTTGGGGCCGCACCACACGAGTCGTTCGCCACCGCGCGCGCCCGCGGCGCGCAGCCCGTTCGCGAGCCGGTTCACGATGCCGTTGAGCTCCGCGAACGTCGTCGAGCCGGCGGTGCCGCCACCGCTGCCGTCGACGATCACCGCGACGCGGTCGGGCTGCGCCTGCGCGTGCACCGCGAGGACGTCAAGCGCGGCATTCGGCGCGTCGGTCGGCGCATCCTTCGGCGTCGCAGGCATCCGTGATCTCCCTCGATGATCGGTCCCTTGGCCGACCGCTGCCTACCCTAACCGTGTGACCGGCCAGGCATTTGGTGTGCGAGGCGTCGTCGAAGGGTTCTACGGACCGCCCTGGTCGCACTCGGCGCGACTCGAGATGCTCACCTTTCTCGCCGCGCACGAGATGAACGCATACGCGTACACGCCGAAGGACGACGCGAAGCACCGCGCCGGTTGGCGCGACCCCTACACGGCGGAGGAGCTGCAGCGCTTCAAGGAACTGGCGGCGCGTGCCCGCGACGTCGGCGTCCGCTTCGGATTCGCGCTCTCTCCCGGCCTCGACGTCACCTACGAAGCCGATGCCGACCGCGCCGTGATGCTCGAGAAGATGCTCGGACTCGCCGACGTCGGCGTGTCGTGGTTCCTACTGCTCCTCGACGACATCCCGATGCGCCCCGGGCTCGCACCGCGACAGGCGGACCTCGCGACTGCGCTGCTGGACTCCCTCACCGCAGCGGTGCCGGACGTGACGATGACCATGTGCCCCACCGAGTACGTCGGGATGCAGCCGTCGCCGTATCTCACAGAACTCGCGGCCGGCCTGCCGGCGGCCACCGACGTGATGTGGACCGGGCCCACGGTGTGCTCGCCGACCATCACCGCCGCGGATGCTCGCGCCCGCGCCGCCGCGCTCGGTGGCCGGCCGCCGCTCGTCTGGGACAACTTCCCGGTGAACGACGCGACCATGATCAGGTCGTTGCATCTGGGCCCGTATGTCGGCCGCGACTCCGAGCTCGCTTCGGTGACGAGCGGTGTGCTGTGCAACCCGATGGTGCAACCGCACGCGTCGATGGTTCCGCTGGGCGCTGCGGCAGCGTTCCTCGCGCATCCCGATTCGTACGATCCCGCCGAGGCATGGGCCGCCTCGATCTCCGACGCGGGCGGCCCGCACGCCGAACCCCTGTCGGTGCTCGCGCACGCATGTGCCGACAGCGCGCTGCTCGAACCCGGCGCGCTCGACATCGCGGCGCAGGTCCGCGCCATCGCCGACACGGTGGACGGCCCGGATTGGATGGTGGAAGTGCGCGAGCTCGCCACCGTCCTCCGCGCGGCGCGCGCGCTTCCCGATGCGTTCGCGGACGACGAGCAGTGGACGGCCGAGGTCGGACCGTGGGCCGACGCGGCTCGCGTCGAAGCAGCCGCTGGTCTCGCGGCCCTGCGCCTGATCCAGCAGATCCGTCCGGTCGGGGCACTCGGCGACGGAACCCTGCGCGCCCGTCGCCCCGGATGCCGACGACGCGATGCAGCATGCGTTCGTGTTGCTGTTCACGTGGCAGGCGGCCCGCGCCAACGACCGCGTGGTGTTCGGCCCGCGCTTCGCGTTGTACACGCCGGTCGTGCAATTGGCCGGCGGCTTTCCCGGACTCGACGTGCAGCTGGCCGTGCGCGAGGACGAGAACGCGATCGATGCGCTGTGCCGGTGCGCGCTGCGCGCCTACGAGGACTGGTGTCCGGATGCAGGTGCCGCGGTGGCGGTCGTCGTCGACGGCGCCGAGCACGCGCCGATTGCGGACGCGACGTTCGACGCGCACGGGTCCGACATCCTGCTCTACGCCGGGCGCTACTCGACCCGGGTCGACGCGGCGCCGCCCTTCCGCGACCGGCGGCTGACGTGACCGCGAGCGACGCCTCGGGCTCCGGTGGGCGGACCGAACCGCAGATCAGCGTCGTCATGCCCGCGTTCAACGAGGCCGACATCCTCGAGGGCACCGTCAGCGACGTCGTCGAAGGCATGCGGGCGCGGTCCACGCCGTTCGAAGTGATCGTCTGCGAGAACGGTTCGACGGACGGCACGCTCGCGCTCGCGCGCGGTCTGGCCGACAAGTATCCCGAGGTCGTCGTCGAACGTCTCGCCCGCGCCGACTACGGCGCGGCGTTGCACGCGGGCTTGCTCGCAGCCCGCGGCGTGGCGGTCGTGAATTTCGACGTCGACTTCTACGACCTCGCGTTCCTCGACGTCGCGGTGGCGCGCGTCACCGCCGCTGGTGGCGCCGCGATCGTCGTCGGGACGAAGCGCGGCGCGGGCGCCCAGGACGAGCGGCCGCCGTTGCGCCAGCTCGTCACCGCGACCTTCGCGCTGCTGCTGCGCGTGCTGTTCGGCCTGAAGGTCTCCGACACGCACGGGATGAAGGCGATGCGACGCGCCGCGATCGAGCCCGTCGCGCGCGCATGCCGCTTCGGGAAGGATCTCTTCGACACCGAGCTGATCCTGCGGGCCGAGCGAGCCGGACTCGACGTCGGCGAGATCCCGGTGTCGGTCGCCGAACGGCGTCCGGCGCGCACGTCGATCCTCCGGCGGGTACCCCGCACACTGCTCGGGCTCGCGAAGTTGCGAATCGCGCTGTGGCGCGATCGCACCTGACGGTGCCGGTTCTCACCGCGTCCCGAATCATCACGGGCGATGGCGGCGTCTCGCCGTCACCGGCGTGGGTGGTCGTCGAGGACGACCGGATCGTCGCGGTCGGATCCGGCGCGCCCCCTGCCGCGGGCGACGACGCCGGGCTCGTCGACCATCCGGATGCCCTCCTTGCTCCCGGTTTCGTGGACGTGCAGATCAATGGCGCGGGCACGGTCGACTTCGCGACGGCGAGTGTCGACGAAGTCGTCGCGGTCGTCGCCGAACTCGTTGCGGGCGGCTGTACCACGTGCGTGCCCACGATCGTCAGCGCACCGCTCGATCAATACGCCGAGATGCTCGACCGCTTGGCGACGGTGCGGGACCGCGCCCCGGCGGCGATCGGTGTGCACCTCGAAGGTCCGTTCCTCGGGGGCGCGCCCGGCGCGCACCCGGTCGACCTCCTCCGGCATGTCGACCTCGAGTGGTTGCTCGCCTGCTGCGACCGCCACGACGACCTGATCCGCATCGTCACGCTCGCGCCGGAATCCGATCCGGAGTTGGCCGCGACGCGCGCGCTGAGCGAACGCGGGATCGTCGTCTCGCTCGGCCACAGCACCGCGACGTATGCGGAGTCGCGCGCCGCCGCTGACGCGGGCGCACGGATGGTCACCCACCTCTTCAACGGCATGCGGCCGCTGCACCACCGCGAGCCGGGGTTGGCCGGTGCCGCGCTCGAGGACCGGCGGCTCGTGCCGTCATTCATCGCCGATCTCGTGCACGTGCACCCGGCCGTGTTGCGCATCGCGCTCGCCGCCCGTCCGGACGCCGTGCTCGTGACCGACCGGGTCGGTGGCGAGCTCGACGTACGCGACGGTGCGGCGCGCCTCGCGGACGACACGCTCGCGGGCTCGGTCGTCACCATGCTCGAATCCGTGCAGCATCTCGTCACCGTCGGCGTCCCGCTCGGTCAGGCCGTCCGCGTTGCAACGGGGAATCCGGCCCGCGCTTTGGGGTTGAGCGACCGTGGTCGCATCGCGCCGGGCTGCCGCGCCGATCTCGTGTGGCTCGATCCGGTGTCGCTCAGCCTGCGGGCGCGTTGGCCGGGCGCCGATCGGCCCGGCTCGTGAGCATCGCACCGAGCACGACGAACACCATCCCGACGAGCGAGAGCGCGGCGATGTGTTCGTCGCGGAACACGACGCCGGCGATCACGGCCACGACCGGCACGAAGTAGATCGCGACCGAGCCGCGTGCGGCGCCGACCCGCACGAGTAACGCGCCCATTGCGACGAAGGCGACGCCGGTGCCGAGCGATCCCAATGCCACGACGGCCGCGAGCGAACCCCACGCGAACGATGAGTGGCCGATGCCGACGATGCCGAAGGGCGCGGTCATGAGCAACGCGAGCAACTGGGCGCGGAAGATCACCGGCAACGTGCCGTACTGCTGTTGCAGCGGCACCGAGACGTTGGCGGCGAAGCCGTAGCACAGCAGCGCCAGCAAGCATAGGAGGACGCCAGTGATGCTCGACGAGGATCCGTCCCGCAAGGCCGGCCACATCACCGCGACGACACCCGCGAAGCCGATCGTCAATCCGGCGACCTGCACGCGCCCCGGTGCGCGCCGCAGGAGAACCGCGGCGATGGTGGCCGTCATGAGCGGCATCGCGCCGTTCAGCATTCCCGCGAGCGAGGAGTTGATCCACTGCTCGGCGAGCGAGAAGCACGAGAACGGAATCGCCATCCAGGTCGCGGCGACGAACGCGAGGCGCGGCAACTCGCGCATCCGGATGGAACGCCGGGCTGCCGGCAGCACCGCGAGCGTCACCGCGCCGAACGCGATGCGGAGCATGGTCACGACCGTCGGGGCGAAGTGGTCGAGGCCGACCGCGATCAGCAGGAACGAGCAGCCCCAGATGAGCGGCGGCACCGCGAACAACGTCCACTCGGCCGGGCCGAAGTCGTGGTGTTGCAGCGTGCCTTCGGACGTCGAGAGCACGCGGGCCATGCCCGCAACATACGCGAAAGGTGCAGCCGCGACCGGGCCTACGAGCCCCGTTGTTAGCCTCCGCGCCATCGACTTCGAACCGGACGCAGACGTCGCCGACCTCGAGGTGTGCGATTCGGATCACTCGGCGGCCGAACTGTCCCGGGCGGAACTGGCGCGCTGCCGCTTCACGGGCGTGCGCTTCGCGGGCGCGCGGTTCGACCGGGCGCGCCTCGTCGATGTCGAGTTCGAGCGCTGCGATCTCGCCGGCGCCGACCTCTCAGAAGCATCGCTCCGCCGGGTCCGGTGTGTGGACTGTCGGTTCACGGGGAGTGAGGTCGCGCAGGCCGTCCTCCGGAACACGCATTTCGTCGACTGCCGTCTCGACGGCGCGAACTTCCGCATGGCGCAGCTCTCCGACGTCCAGTTCGAACGATGCGGGCTCACCACCGCGGAGTTCACCGCGGGCCGGCTCGAGCGCGTGACGTTCGCGGGGAGTGACTGTTCGGGCGCCGACTTCACCAAGGTGCACTGCGACGAGGTCGACCTTCGGGACACCCGCCTCGACGGACTGCGTGGCATCGGCTCGCTTCGCGGCGCGATCGTCAACCGCGCGCAGGTCGTGGCGATCGCGCTCGATCTCGCCCTCGCCGTCGGGCTCGTCGTGCGGGAAGAACCGGACCTGTAGCCGCTAGCTTCCTGCCCATGGAGATCGTCGCGGCGTTGTTCGTCGAAGGCATCGAATTCCGCCAGGTCGACGGGCCGTCGACGCGCATCGACATCACCGGCGCGTTCTTCTCGACCGCCGTCGAGTCGTATCCGGCCGCGATGACGCCGCACCTGGTCGTCCTCGTGCGATCGCCCTCCGGCAGCGAGGGCAACGGCACGCTCGAGACTGTGTTCGTGCGCGAATCCGGAGAGGAGGTCGGGCGCAACAGCCAGCCGTTCTTCGTGGAGCCCGGCAAGTTCGGCTACCGCCTCGTGCGCGGTGAGCTCGACTTCGAGGAGCCGGGAACGATCGAAGCGCGCTGCACGATCCTCGAGAGCGGTTCCGCGGTGACGGTGCCGCTCACCGCGCTCCGCTCGCGTGACCTGCGGCGATCGCGATCGGATTCAAGTCCCCCGGCCTCTCGCGTCGAAGGCGGGAGTGTGGATCTCGTGAACCGCTACGCGGCCGCGCTCTCCCTGCACCCGACGCCGGTCGAAGCGGTCGGTGAAGTCGCGGGCGAGGTCCTCGAGCGGTTCGAAGGCGACCGCCCCGATCTCCTCGTGTGCTTCGCGTCGCCGCACCACGTCGGCGCGTTCGAGGACATCGCCCACGGACTTCGCAAGCTGCTCGAGCCCGACGCGATGATCGGCGCAACCGCCGTCGCGATCGCGGGCGGCGGCCGCGAGATCGAGGACGGCCCTGCGTTGTCGGTGTTCGCCGCGAGCTTCGGCGCCGGTCGCATCGACTCGCTCGTCCTCGATGCCCTGCAGACGGACGACGGCTTCGTGATCATGGGCTGGCCCGACGCGGTCGCGCCGCGCGGCACACTGTTGATGCTGGCGGATCCGTACTCGTTCCCGGTGCCCGAGTTCCTGCGCCTGGTCAACGCGCAGGTGCCCGAGCTCAGGGTGATCGGTGGCCTCGCGTCGGCCGCGGCGGGCCCGGGCGGCAACCGGCTCGCGGGCGACGACTTCTTCGGCACCAGCGGCGCGGTGGCGGTCCTGCTCTCGGATGACATCCCGGTTCGCTCGGTCGTGTCCCAGGGCTGCCGGCCGATCGGACAGCCGTACACCGTGACCCGCACCGAGCAGCACCTCCTCTACGAGCTGGGCGGGCAACCCGCGGTGCGCCGGCTGCAGGACCTCGTCCTCGCGGCCGACGAGACCGAGCGGGAGTTCATGCGCTCGGGCCTGCACCTCGGTGTCGTCGTCGACGAGCACCGGCTCGAGTTCGGACGGGGCGATTTCCTCGTGCGCAACGTGCTCGGCGTGGATCAGGACACCGGCGCCGTCGCCGTCGGCGACCGACTGCAGGTGGGCCAGACCGTGCAGTTCCATGTTCGTGACGCGACCGCCGCCGACGACGACCTCCGCCTGTTGCTCGACCCGGTCGCCGGCGAGGCCGCGCTGCTCTTCACGTGCAACGGGCGCGGGACCCGCTTCTTCGGCACGGCTGATCACGACGCGGCCGCGGTCGAGGAGCAGCTGGGAGCGGTGCCGCTCGCCGGTGCGTTCTGTGCGGGCGAGCTCGGGCCGATCGGCGGCCGCAACTTCTTGCACGGCTTCACCGCGAGCCTCGCCGTCTTCGGCGGGGCGTGAGTCCGCCTCCGCTCCCGGGTACACCTGCCGTCCGCCGTGGGGAGGGCGCGTAGGCTGCAATGACCGGAGGAGGGGCGTCGTGACGAACGAAGTACTCGAAGAACGCGCCGTCAACGTGGTGCGCGCGCTCGCGATGGACGCGGTGCAACGCGCGAACTCGGGGCACCCGGGTACGCCGATGGCGCTCGCGCCGTTGGTGGACGTGCTGTTCACGCGGGTCATGAACTACGACGCGACCGACATCGACTGGCCGGACCGCGACCGGTTCGTCCTGTCGGCCGGTCACGCGTCGATGCTGGTGTACTCGATGTTGTACCTGTGCGGCTTCGGCCTCGAGCTCGAGGACCTGCGCCAGTTCCGGCAGTGGGGCTCGAGGACGCCGGGTCACCCCGAGAAGGGTCACACGAAGGGCGTCGAGATCACGACCGGTCCGCTTGGCCAGGGCATTGGCAACGCGGTCGGCATCGCGCTGGCGGAGCAGCACCTGCGCGCCCGGTTCGGTGCGGAGCTGTGCAACCACCACACGTTCGCCATCTGCAGCGACGGCGACTTCATGGAAGGCATCAGCCACGAAGCCGCTTCGTTCGCCGGGCACTACCAGCTCGGGCACCTCGTCGCGGTGTACGACGACAACCACATCACCATCGACGGCGTTACCGAGCTGACGTACACCGACAACGTGCCCGAACGCTTCCGGGCCTACGGCTGGGACGTGCGCGAGCTGGGCGAGGTCTCCGAGGATCTCGACGCGCTCGAGCGGGCGCTGCGCGAGGGCATGGCCGTCGAGGACCGTCCGACGCTCCTGGTGCTCCGCTCGCACATCGGGTACCCGTCGCCCAAGTTCCAGGACACGTCGAAGGCGCACGGCGAGCCCCTCGGTGCCGAGGAAGTGGCGAAGGTCAAGGAGATCCTCGGCCTCCCGGCCGACCAGGACTTCTACGTGCCCGACGACGTGCTCGAGTACTACCGCGCCGCCGGGCGGCGAGGTGTGTCGGTGCGCGCCGGATGGGACGAGCGCCGCCGCGCGGTCGCGGCCACGAATCCCGAGCGCGCCGAAGAGTTCGACCTCGCGCTCTCCCAGCGCGGCGTCGCGGGTTGGGAGCAGAAGCTGCCGACGTGGGCGCCGGGCGATGCGCTCGCGACCAGGGTCGCTTCTCAAGACGTCTTGAGCGCCATCTTCGAGGTGGTGCCCGGTCTCATCGGCGGCGGCGGCGACCTGACCGGCAACACCGGCACGCTCGTGAAGGGAGCCGGCATCCTCACGCCCGAGGACTCGAGCGGGCGCGTCATCCACTTCGGCATCCGGGAGCACGGGATGGCGGCGGCCGCGAACGGCCTCGCGGTGTCCGGTCTGCTCCCGTTCGTCGGCACCTTCTTCGTGTTCAGCGACTACATGCGGCCAGCGGTGCGCCTCGCGGCGATGATGCGCGCCAAGGTCGCGTTCGTGTGGTCGCACGACTCCGTCGGTCTCGGTGAAGACGGCCCGACCCACCAACCCATCGAGCAGCTCGCCTCGTTGCGCGCGGTGCCCGGCCTCCGCCTCATTCGGGGCGCGGACGCCAACGAGGTCGCGCAGGCGTGGCGGATCCACATCGACGGCGCCGGACCGACGGCGATCATCCTGACGCGCCAGAAGCTGCCGGTCCTCGAGGGCACCGCCGAACGCGCGCCCGAGGGCGTGGCGCGCGGCGCGTACGTGCTCGCCGACGAAGACGGCGACGACCCCGACGTGGTGCTGATCGGTACCGGGTCCGAAGTCTTCGTGTGCCTCGCCGCGCGTGAGCTGCTCGCGGCGCGCGGTCTGGCCGTACGCGTCGTGTCGATGCCCTCCTGGGATCTGTTCGATGCGCAACCCGCGGAGTACCAGCTCGCGGTGTTGCCACCGGCCGCGCCGACGCTCGCGGTCGAAGCCGCGTCCAGCTTCGGTTGGTCGCGGTGGGCCGACGATGTCGTCGCGATCGACCGGTTCGGTGAATCCGCGCCGGGTGACGTAGCGCTGGCCGAATTCGGGTACACACCCGAGAACGTCGCAGCGCGCGCACTCGCGCTGTTCGGAGAGGACACGCCATGACGAGTTCGGTCGCGCGGTTGATCGACTTCGGTCAGAGCCCGTGGAACGACAACCTCACACGTGCGCTCGCGCGCGGGGGCTACGGGACCTCATGGCCGAGCACGGGATCCGCGGTGTCACGTCGAACCCCACCATCTTCGAGAAGGCGATGGCGACCGGGTCCGACTACGACGAGCAGCTGCGCGAAGTCGTCGGCGGCGGCGCGAGCATCGACGCTGCGTACTGGGCCCTCGTCGAACGCGACATCGCCGACGCGGCCGACATCCTGCGCAAGACGTTCGACGACCTCGGCGGCAACGACGGCTTCGTGTCGATCGAGGTGGACCCTGATCTCGCGCACGACACGGAGGGCACGCTCGCCCAGGCGAAGGATTTGTTCGGGCGGCTCGCCCGGCCCAACGTGATGATCAAGATCCCGGCCACTCGAGAAGGCCTGCCCGCGATCACCGACGCGACCGCCGCGGGTCTCAACGTCAACATCACGTTGATCTTTGCCCTTGAGCGGTATCAAGAGGTGGTCGAGGCATACTTCGAGGGGCTCGAACAGCGGATCGGGCGCGGCGAGGACGTCACCGGCATCTCGTCGGTCGCGTCCTTCTTCGTCAGCCGGGTCGACACCGAGACCGACCGCCGCCTGCCCGAGGGCCACTCCCTGCGGGGGAAGGCCGCGGTGGCCAACGCCAAGCTCGCGTACGAGGTGTTCCGCGAGCGGTTCTCGGGCCCCCGCTGGGACGATCTCGCGGGTGCCGGCGCCAACCTGCAGCGGCCGCTGTGGGCGTCGACCTCGACGAAGAACCCCGCCTACTCCCCCACGCTGTACGTGGACCAACTCGTCGGTCGCGACACGGTCAACACGCTCGCGCACGCCTCGCTCGAAGCGCTTGCGCACGACGACGGGCTCCAGCCCCGACACCGTGCAAGGAGGGCTGGACGAGGCGCGTGCGGTGATCGCCGGGCTGGCCGACGCAGGCGTCGACTTCGACGACGTCACCGCGACGCTCGAGCGCGAGGGCGTAGCTGCGTTCAGCGCGTCGTACCACGACGCGTTGAGCACGCTCGAGAAGAAAGCGCGGGAACTGACGTAGCACGCGCCCGGTCGCTTCCCGTCTGTTCACCTGGGCGGTTGTTGCACGATGCGGAAGTGCTCGACGAAATCTGCCGGTTTCGCGTGCGCGTTGAGACCGCTCGTGTTCGGCATCACGTACACCGGCGTGCCGCCGATGGGTTCGGGTTGCCAGCCGAGCACGGCGTGGCGATCCCACGCGACGCGGTAGCCGGTGATGCCGACGAAGCACACCGCGCCCGGTCGCAGCCACGTCACGAGATCCGTCAGCCGGTGCCGGCCCGCGCGGTACTCGTCGGACGAGAGCGCGTCGGCGCGCGGTGTCGGCCGGGCCACGATGTTCGTCATGCCCATACCGTCGTCGCGGAGCGCCGCGAACGTGTCGAGCGGCCGCCGCACCAACCCGGACGCGACTGCGGCCGGCCAGAACCGGTTGCCCGGCCGCGCGAATCCGACTCCCGCATCGGCCGAGTAGACGCTGGGGTTCAGGCCGACGATCACGACGCGCATGCCCGGGCCGACCGTGTCGGGGAGGAGCCGGGCCCGGGTCGCCTCGACGTCGACCCACTCCGCGCCGTCGTCGGTGCTCGACAGCACGTCGAAACCGGCCGCCTCGACCAGCGCGCGGAATTCGGCCGTCGTGAAGTGGGAGAACAGGCGGCCGCCGAAGGGATCGTCGGCGGCGGGTGGGAGCTGATCGCAGGTCACCTGGAGGTGCACCGCTCCGCCGAGCGCGACCGCCCGATGGAGCTCCGCAAGCGCCATCGGCAGGTGCTCCGCGGCGACGTGCATGTAGGACTTGTGGGCCCACGCGCCCCGTAGCGCGCCGCGCCGGAACGGCAGCCGCTCGAGGTCGGCCTGGACCGGAAGCGCGGCCGGCGCGAATCCCCGAACCCGCTCGACCATCGCGAACGCGGCGTCGAGGGCGACCGACCGGCTCGCCGAGGAGCCCGCTGTGCCAACCCGGACCCGAACCGAGGTCGCCGCGCATCCCGGGTGGTGTCCGCGCCACGAACGCGGCCAGGCTGTCGGGAACCGGACGTTGGCGCTGCGCGATCCACGCGTCTGTCTTGTCCTCGTAGATCGACACCGTCTCGCGATCCATCGGTGGAGCATCGCGCATGGGAATCCCGCACCTCGGGCAGATTGGAAGTCATGGCCATACCGGGTGAGCTCCGCGTCGTCGAAGATGTGCCGACGCACTTCGCCGACCTCGTCGTCACCAACGCCCCGCGCTCGATCGCGCTCTCGGGCGGAGAAACCGCGCGCGAGTGCTACGAGCGGCTCGCGGCGCGACCCTTCGACTGGAGCGAGGTCGAGGTCTTCTTCGGTGACGAGCGCTTCGTGCCGCTCGACGATCCGGATTCCAACGAGGGCATGGTTCGGCGCGTCCTCTTGGACGCGGTGCAGCCGCGCGCGGTCCATTCGATGTACCGACCCGGCTCGATCGAGGACGCAGCCGCTGCCTACGACCGGCTCGTTCGCGAGCAGCCGCCGATCGACTTCCAGCACCTCGGCATCGGCCCGGACGGGCACACCGCGTCGCTGTTCCCGGGCTCCCCCGCGCTCGAGGTGCTGGACCGCGACGTCGTCGCGACCGGCGATGACGCGCATCCGCAGCCGCGCATTACCTTCACGATTCCCGGGATCGCCCGTTCGCCGCTCATCGTGTTCACTGTGAGCGGTGCGGAGAAGCAGGACGCGATGCGCCGCATCGCCGCGGGCGAGGATCTCCCGGCCGCGCACGTCCACGGCGATCACGTGCTGTGGATCGTCGACGAAGCCGCCGCGCCGTAGCCGGCAGGGGCGTCAGCGCTCGAGTCGCTCGCGTTCCGTTTGCAGGCGCTCGCGTGCACGTTCGGCCTCTCGCACCTGGCGTTCCGCGCTCGTGAGCGCGGTCTGCGCGTCCTTCAGCGCGGCACGTGCGCTCGCGAGCGCGTCGTCGGCGCGCGGCTCTTCGTCGTCCAGCTCCGCGAGCCGCGCGTGCCGGCGGGTCTCCGCCGCGGACGGCTTCGCGCGGCGGGCGCGGTGCGTCGGTGGCAGCGTCCGAACGGCCGGCCGGGAGCTCGTCGCCGAGCGCGTCGCCGAACGTCGCGAAGCCGGCGGCGGTGTCGGGGATGCGTTCGAGCCGCCCCGCGCGCGCCGCGTCTGCGACTTCGGGATCAGTGAGCGCGACGGCGAGCGCGCGCTCGACTTCGTCGCGGTGTTCGGGCACGTGGTCGAGCAGCGCACCGAGCCGGGTCCGGCGCTCGCGGTCGAGGCCACGCAGCTGTTCGCGCGCGCGCTCGTCGCGCGCGGCCGCGACCTGCGTCGTGCGTATGTGTTCGGAAAGGTCGAGATACGTGGCCAGAGTCTCGGGTTCGTTCCTGGCCAGCTCGTTGACGGCATGGGCCGCTTGCGTCGGCCGGCGGCGCTGCGCGAGCTCGCGGGCACCGGCCGTGTCACCGGCTTCGCGGAGCCGGCGGACGAGCGCGGCGCGCGTCGCGATGAAGTCCGCCGGTGCGGACGCGTAGAGCTCGTCGAGGGGTAAATCGTGTGTGGGCGAGCTACTAGTGTCGCAGTTCGTGCGCGACCCGCTGCACTCCTCGCTGGAGCAGCTTCCCTTCGACGACCTCCTGGCGGAGGCGGCGCGCCGCCGTGACGCCTCGTTCGGGACACGCATCACGTTCTCGCCGAAGGTGTTCATCCCCTTGACGATGCTGTGCCGCGACCGGTGCGGCTACTGCACGTTCGCCAAGCCGCCCGCCCGCCTCGATGCGCCGTATCTCACCCCCGAGGCTGTGCTCGAGATCGCACGGCGCGGCGCCGACCTCGGTTGCCACGAAGCGCTGTTCACCCTCGGGGAGAGCCCCGAGACCCGGTATCACGACGCGGCCGACTGGCTGCACGCGCACGGACACGACTCCACCGTCGGTTACCTCGCCCACGTGGCCGGGCTCGTACTGGAGGAGACCGGCCTCCTCCCCCACGCCAACGCGGGCGCGCTCACGCAGGCCGAGCTGGAGCGGTTGCGGCCCGTGAGCCCGTCGCAGGGGATGATGATCGAGACGCTGGCGGCGCGCCTCGGGGAACCCGGCAATCCGCACCATGGCGCCCCCGACAAGACGCCGGCGCGACGGCTCGCGACGCTCGAAGCCGCGGGCCGGGCGCACATCCCGTTCACCACGGGCATCCTCGTCGGGATCGGAGAGACGCGCGCCGAACGGTTGGAGGCGCTCGAGGCGATCGCGGCGTCACACCGCCGCCACGGACACGTACAAGAGGTCATCGTCCAGAACTTCCTGCCGAAGCTGGGCACCGCGATGCACAAAGCGCCCGCGTGTCCCCCCGAGGAGTTCCTGTGGTCGATCGCGGCGGCGCGCCTCGTTCTCCCTGATGACGTGCACTTGCAGGCGCCGCCCAATCTGAGCGACGACCTCGCGCCGTTGCTCGCGGCCGGCATCGACGACTGGGGTGGCGTCTCCCCTGTCACCATCGACCACGTCAATCCCGAGCGCCCCTGGCCCGCGCTCGACCGGTTGCGTCGCGCCACCGAAGCGGCGGGCAAGGTCCTCGCCCCGCGGCTCACGATCTACCCCGAGTACGTGCGCGATCCCGACACGTGGATCGATTCCGCGGCGCGCACCGCAGTGCTCGTCCGCTCCGACAGCGAGGGCCTCGCGCGCGACACCGAATGGTCGCCCGGTCGCGACGACCTCACACCGCCGACGCTGCTCCCGCCGCCGGCACCCGCGCGCGCCGGCGGCGCGGTCGGTGCCGTGCTCGACGGCGTGGTCGCAGGCGAGGAAGTCGGCATCGCCGAGATCGTCACGTTGCTCGGCGCGCGCGGTCCGGAGGTCACCGCGATCGCCGCGGTCGCCGACCAACTGCGGCGCGACATCGTCGGCGACGAAGTCACGTTCGTGCGCAACCGGAACATCAACTACACGAACGTCTGCACGTTCAAGTGCCGGTTCTGCGCGTTCTCGAAGGGCCCGCTCTCGTTGAACTTGCGCGGCAAGCCGTACCTGATCGAGCTCGAGGAGATGCAGCAGCGCGTCGTCGAGGCGATCGAGTGCGGCGCGACCGAGGTCTGCCTGCAAGGTGGCATCCACCCCGACTTCGACGGCGACTACTACGTCGAGGTCGCGAAGGCCGTGAAGGCGGTTGCGCCGAGGATCCACGTGCACGGCTTCACGGCCCTCGAAGTGACCGAAGGCGCGCGGCGCCTCGCGCTGCCGCTCGACGAGTACCTGCTGCGCCTCAAGGCGGCCGGCTTGGCCACGTTGCCCGGCACCGCAGCCGAGATCCTCGACGACGAAGTGCGCGCGGTCATCTGCCCCGACAAGGTGAACACCGAGGAGTGGTTGGAGGCACACCGCACCGCGCACAAGGTGGGGCTGCGCTCCAACATCACGATCATGCACGGCACCGTCGAACGGCCGGTGCACGTCGCGCGGCATCTCGTGCGCACCCGTGACCTCCAGAAGGAGACCGGCGGCTTCACCGAGTTCGTCCCGCTGCCCTTCGTGCACATGGCGACCCCCATCTACATCCAGGGCAAGGCCCGGCGCGGCCCGACGTTCCGCGAGGTCCTGCTCATGCACGCGATCGGGCGAATCGCCTATCGCGGCTGGATCGACAACATCCAGGCGTCGTGGGTGAAGTGTGGGGTCGCCGGTGCGCAGCAGATCCTGCAAGCCGGCGCCAACGATCTCGGCGGCACGCTGATGGACGAGAACATCTCCCGTGCGGCCGGTGCCAGCCACGGCCAGGAGCTCGACGAAGCCGAGTTCCGTCAGATCGTCGAGCCGATCGGGCGCACGCTCGCGCAGCGGACCACGCTGTACGGCCGCACGCAGACGGTCGGCCGGCGGCTCCGTCCGCCGGAGGACGCCCAGGTGGACGGTGACGGTGGCGCGACGCCTATCGTGCTGGGCCGCACACGCGGGTCACCATCGCCTCAGGTGCCGCAGGCTCTGGGGCCTGATCCCGGGACCGCGGGTCCCTGGCACGACACCTCGGGAGTCACGGATGAGTGAGTTCGACGTCCTCGGCATCGGCAACGCCCTCGTCGACGTGCTCAGCAACGAGACGGAAGCATTCGTCGAGCGCCTGGGCCTGAACCGGGGCGCGATGACGCTGATCGAGGAGCCCCGCGCGCACGAGCTCTACGACGCGATGGGTCCCGCGATCGAGATCTCGGGCGGCTCGGCCGCGAACACCATCGTCGGCGTCGCGTCCTTCGGTTCCCGCGCCGCCTACCTCGGCAAGGTGCGCAGCGATCAACTCGGCGACGTGTTCGCCCACGACATCCGCTCGACCGGCGTCACGTTCTCGTCGCCGCCCGCGGCCGACGGTCCGAGCACCGGGCGCTGCCTCATCGTCGTGACGCCTGACGCGCAGCGCACGATGAACACCTACCTCGGTGCGTCCGCGCGGTTCGGTCCGGACGACGTCGACGCCGACATGGTGGCCGCGGCCCGGGTCGTGTACCTCGAGGGCTACCTCTGGGACCGGCCCGAGGCCAAGGAGGCGTACCGCAAGGCGGCGCGCATTGCGCACGAGGCGGGCAACGAGGTGTCGCTGACGCTGTCCGACGCGTTCTGCGTCGACCGGCACCGATCCGAGTGGCTGCAACTCGTCGAGGAGGAGGTCGACATCCTCTTCGCGAACGAGGACGAGATCTGCGCGTTGTACCAATGCGACTTCGATCACGCGAAGGAAGCCGCCCGCCGCGACTGTCGCGTCGCCGCGCTCACGCGATCCGAGCACGGTTCGGTGATCGTCGCCGGCAGTGAGACACACGTCGTGCTGGCCCACCCGGTCGACTGGCTGGTCGACACGACGGGCGCGGGCGATCTCTACGCCGCGGGTTTCCTCCACGGTTACACGAGCGATGCCGATCTCGAGACGTGCGCCCGGCTCGGGTCTCTCGCGGCGTCGGAGGTGATCTCGCATCTCGGCGCGCGACCGGAGGCGGACCTGTCGGAGCTGGCCGCGCTACTGATGGCGCGGTGACCGTCCCGCCCGCGGGGGCCGGAACGGTGCGGACCGAGGTGGTCCGGGCGTGGATCGCAGCCGATCCCGACCCGGCATCGCGGGCAGAGCTCGAAGCCCTTCTCGCCGCGGGCGATCACGACGCGCTCGCGTCGCGGTTCGCGGGACCGTTGACCTTCGGGACCGCGGGTCTGCGGGGCGCGCTCGGCGCGGGTCCGAGCCGAATGAACGTCGCGGTGGTGCGCGCCGCGTCGGCCGGCCTCGCACACTGGATCCGCTCGACCGGGACCGAAGCACGCGGTGTCGTCGTCGGCTTCGACCACCGCCACCTCTCCGACGTGTTCGCGCGAGACACCGCAGGTGTCCTCGCGGCAGCCGGCATACCGGTGCGTCTCGCGTCGCGACCGTGGCCGACACCCGTGACGGCCTACGCAGTGCGCCACGTCGGGGCGGCGGCGGGGGTGATGGTGACTGCGAGTCACAACCCGGCTCCCGACAACGGGTACAAGGTCTACGACGGCAGCGGTTCACAGATCATCCCCCCGGTCGACACCGAGATCAGCGCCGCGATCGCCGCGACCGGACCGGCCGCCGACATCGCGTACACACCCGACTCGGACCGGATCGAGCCGATCGGTGACGATGCGCTCGACGCGTACCTCGACACCGCGTCGGCAGTGCTGACACCCGGCGGACGCCGCGATGTGCGCGTCGTGTACACACCGGTGCACGGTGTCGGCCTCGACGTGTTCACCGCACTGTGGGAGCGAGCCCTGTTGCCGCCACCGATCGTGGTCGAGGCCCAGGCGAAGCCCGACCCCGACTTCCCGACCGCACCCTTTCCCAATCCCGAGGAACCGGGCGTGCTCGACCTCGCGCTCGATCTCGCCCGGAGGCACCGCGCCGACCTCGTGCTGGCCAACGATCCCGACGCCGACCGCCTTGCGGCCGCAGTCCCGGCGGCCGGCGGCTGGCGCGTGCTCACCGGTAATGAGATCGGCGCGCTGCTCGGCGCGCACATGCTCGCGACGACGAGCGGCGACGACCGCGTCGTGGCGCGATCGGTCGTGTCATCGCGCCTCCTCGATCGGATCGCAGCCGCGGCCGGGGTGCCCGCGCGCACGACACTCACCGGGTTCAAGTGGGTCTCGCGTGCGGGTGACACCGACGGCCGCCGCCTTGTGTTCGGCTACGAGGAGGCGCTGGGGTACGCGGTCACGCCCCACGTCCGCGACAAGGACGGGCTCACCGCTGCTCTCGCCCTCGCGGATCTCGCCGGACGCGCTTCGCTCACCGACATGCTCGACGCGCTAGCCGACGCGCACGGTCTCTACGCGACGTCGCAGTGGTCCCTGCGGTTCGCAGACACGGCCGGCGCGGCTGCCTTCACGGCGCGGTTGCGCGCCGCGCTGCCGTCCGCGCTCGCCGGCATCAACGTCGATCGCGCGATCGACTACCAGCACGGTGTCGACGGGCTGCCACCCGCGGACCTGCTTGCCTTCGAGCTGGCCGACGGCAGCCGGGTGCTCGTGCGGCCCTCGGGCACCGAACCCAAGGCCAAGTGCTACTTCGAGGTCGTCGTACCCCGCACCGAACCAGAGCGCGCACGCGATCACCTGGCGCGACTCCAGACCGCGCTGCAGCGGGTCGCCGGTACGATGCCGGGGTGACCGTCGAGCTGGTCCCCCCGGCCGCGCCGTGGCCCGAACTCGCCGCACGGGGCATCACCGTGACCGCGGTCGACGGCGTGATGCTCGAGTCCCGCGCCGCCGCGCTGGCTGGCCGCTCGATCAAGACGTCGTCGAAGCAGGCCGCGCTCGACCTCGCCATCCGGTGCGTCGACCTCACCACGCTCGAAGGCGCCGACACTCCGGGCAAGGTGCGTGCGCTCGCGAGCAAGGCGGTACGCCCCGATCCGCTCGACCCGAGCGCGCCCGCGGTCGCCGCGGTGTGCGTGTACCCCACGCTCGTGCGGGTCGCGGCGGGCGCGGTCGCGGGGAGCGGCGTGCGCGTCGCGAGCGTTGCGGGCGCGTTCCCTTCGGGACTGTCAGCGCTCGACCTGCGGCTCACCGAGATCCGGCGCGCAGTTGCCGACGGCGCCGACGAGATCGACATCGTGCTGAACCGGTCCGCGTTCCTCGCGGGGCGCTACCAAGAGGCGTTCGAGGAGATCGTCGCGGCCAAGGAGGCGTGCGGTGCCGCGCACCTGAAGACGATCCTCGAGACCGGCGAGCTCGGCACCTACGACCAGATTCGCCGCGCGTCGGTGCTCGCGATGGCCGCCGGCTCCGACTTCATCAAGACCTCGACCGGCAAGATCGCGCCGGCCGCCACGCTGCCCACCGCGCTCTGCATGAGCGAGGCGATCCGCGACTACCGGCGCGACACGGGCCGCACGGTCGGGCTCAAGCTCGCGGGCGGCATCCGCACCGCCAAGGAAGCATGGCAGTACCTCGTGGTGGTGCTCGAGACCCTCGGCGCCGACTGGATGCACCCCGACCGGCTCCGCCTCGGCGCGTCGAGCCTGCTCAACGACCTGTTGCTGCAGCGGGCCAAGCTGCGGAGCGGCCGCTACGAGAAGCCGTCGCGCTTCACCATCGACTGACGGCGGAAGATCCACCCCATGAGCGCAGCCAGGCGCATACCGGAGGCCCGGTGACGTCAATCAGGTCGAGCGGTGTTCGAGGGCCGGAGGTCGTAGCCGCATGAGCATGGAACCTCTCACCGGCTTCGATGTCGAGTACGCGCCCGCACTCGAGTCCACGGCGGTCGTTTCGCTCGCGCCACGGTACGAGCTCTTCATCGGCGGCCGGTGGGTCGCGCCCGCGAGCGGCGCGTACCTGCCGTCGATCAACCCCGCCAATGAAGCGGTCCTCACCGAGGTCGCCGATGCCGGTCCCGGAGACATCGATGCAGCCGTGCGCGCCGCCCGCGACGCGTGGCCGGCGTGGGCCGCGCTCCCGGCGAAGGAACGCGCCAAGTACGTGTTCCGGATCGCGCGCGAACTCTTGGAGCGCGCGCGCGAGTTTGCGGTGTTGGAGACGCTCGATGGTGGCAAGCCGATCAAGGAATCGCGCGACGTCGACATCCCACTCGCGGCCGCGCACTTCTTCTACTACGCGGGCTGGGCCGACAAGCTCGAGTACGCCGCACCGGGTCGCCTCTCCCGGCCGCTCGGAGTCGCGGGTCAGATCATCCCGTGGAACTTCCCCTTGCTCATGGCCGCGTGGAAGCTCGCTCCCGCGCTCGCGACCGGCAACGTCTGCGTGCTCAAGCCGGCGGAAACCACACCGCTCACCGCGCTGTTGCTCGCGCGGATCATCGAGGACGCCGGCATACCGCCCGGCGTCGTGAACATCGTCACCGGCGGGCGCGCCACCGGTGCCGCACTCGTCGCGCACCCCGACGTCGACAAGATCGCGTTCACCGGGTCCACCGCGGTCGGCAAAGCGATCCAAAAGCAGGTGGCCGGCACCGGCAAGAAGGTGACGCTCGAGCTCGGTGGCAAGGCCGCGAACGTCGTGTTCGAGGACGCCGCGCTCGACCAGGCCGTCGAAGGAATCGTCAATGGGATCTTCTTCAACCAAGGGCACGTGTGCTGCGCCGGTTCTCGCCTCCTCGTGCAGGAATCGGTCGCCGAGCTCGTGCTCGACAAGCTACGCACACGCCTCGCGACGTTGCGCGTCGGCGACCCACTCGACAAGAACACCGACCTCGGTGCGATCAACAGCGCCGAGCAGCTGCAACGAATCGAGACGCTGTACGAGGCCGGCGTCGCCGAAGGTGCCGAGCCGTTCCAGCCGGCATGCGCGCTCCCGGATCGGGGCTACTGGTTCCGGCCCACGGTGTTCACGAACGTCGCGCAGTCGCACCGCATCGCGCGCGAGGAGATCTTCGGGCCGGTGCTGAGTGTGCTGACCTTCCGCAGCCCGGCCGAAGCGGTCGAGAAGGCGAACAACACGCCATACGGGCTCTCCGCGGGCGTCTGGACGGAGAAGGGATCGAAGATCCTCTGGATGGCGGACCGCCTGCGAGCGGGCGTGGTGTGGGCGAACACGTTCAACCGCTTCGACCCCGGCAGCCCGTTCGGCGGGTTCCAGGAGAGCGGCTTCGGCCGCGAGGGCGGCGTCGCGGGGCTGTTCCCGTACATGCACTTGGAGCGCGTCGCGCCATGACGGATTCCGCCGAACGGCTTCCCGTGCGTAAGACCTACAAGTTGTTCATCGGTGGTGCGTTTCCGCGCTCGGAGTCCGGCCGTACGTTCGCGGTACGCGACCGCGGCGGTCTCGTCGTCGCGAACGCGGTGCAGGGTTCGCGCAAGGACATGCGCGACGCGGTGCGCGCGGCACGGGCCGCGCAACCCAAGTGGGCCGGAGCCACCGCGTACCTGCGGGGCCAGGTGCTCTATCGCGTTGCCGAGATGATGGAAGGACGCGCGTCCCAGCTCGTCGACGAGCTCCGTGTCCTCGGTGCCGGCGGCGATGCCGCGACGCGCGAAGTGACGGCGAGCATCGACCGATGGATCTGGTACGCGGGCTGGGCCGACAAGATCGCGCCGGTGGCGGGCACGGTGAACCCGGTCGCGGGCCCGTACTTCGACTTCACGGTGCCCGAGCCCGTCGGTGTCGTCGGCGTCGTCGCGCCCGATGATCCCCCGCTGCTCGGTCTGGTATCGCTCGTCGCACCCGTGCTGTGCGCGGGCAACGCAGTGGTCGTGCTCGCGTCGGAGACGAACCCGCTCATCGCGATCACGCTCGCGGAGATCCTCGCGACTTC
This sequence comes from uncultured Actinomycetes bacterium, assembly GCA_963740835.1. Classification (GTDB taxonomy): domain Bacteria; phylum Actinomycetota; class Acidimicrobiia; order IMCC26256; family PALSA-610; genus CAVUFH01. The sequence goes on from CAVUFH010000002.1 coordinate 942,048, forward strand.
GGACCTCCCGGGCGGCGTGGTGAACGTGCTCACGGGCTCGAAGCAGGAGATCGGCCCATGGCTCGCCGGCCACGGTGACGTCGACACGATCGACGTGACCGGTGCCGCGCCCGATCTCGCCGTCGTGATGGAACAGGCCGCGGCGGACGACGTGAAACGCGTCATCCGTCCGCTCGGCCCGGATCCGGAGTGGTGGAACGGTGCAGGCGAGTCGCCGTACGCGGTGACCGCAACGATGGAGCTCAAGACCGTGTGGCATCCCAAGGGCCTGTGACGATGCCGCTACAGGCGATCGCCTTCGACGGTGACGACACTCTCTGGCACAACGAGGGCCTGTTCTCGATGACGCAGGACCGGTTCCGCGCGCTCCTCGCGGATGCCGTCGATATCGAGGAGCTCGACGCGCGGCTGCTCGCGACAGAGCGCGAAAACGTCGCGGTGTACGGCTACGGCGTGAAGGGCTTCACCCTCTCGATGATCGAGACCGCGATCGAAGTCACGAACGGCAACGTCGACGCGGACACGATCTACCGCATCCTGAGCTTCGCCAAGGATCAGCTGTCGCGACCGGTGGAGCTGCTTCCAGGCGTGTCCGAGACCATCGACGCGCTCGCCGGTCGCTATCGCCTGCTGCTCATCACCAAAGGCGATCTCTTCGACCAGGAGAGCAAGATCGCGCGCTCGGGTCTCGCGGACCGGTTCGACGTGATCGAGGTCGTTGCCGAGAAGGAGCCCGACGTGTACCGCCGCGTGCTGCGGCGCAACGGCATCGACGCGCACGACTTCCTGATGATCGGCAACTCGGTGCGCTCGGACGTGTTGCCGGTGCTCGCGGTGGGCGGTCAGGCCGCGCACGTGCCCTACCACCTGACGTGGGAGCTCGAGGTCGCCGAACCACCGCACGCGCACGACGGTTACTGGGAGCTCGACGACATCAGTCACGTGCCTGCGCTCGTGGCCCGGCTCGAATCCGCCGCGTGACGGCGCGTGCGAGGATCCCGGAATGAGTGAGCCGACGAATCCCTACGAAGCGGCCACGCGGGCGGCCGCGGCCGTGGCCTCACTCACCGGTGTCCCGCGGCACGATGTCGCGGTCGTGCTCGGCTCGGGGTGGGGCGACGCCGCGGCACAGCTCGGCCGGATCGTGTGGGAAGGTCCGCTCCGCGAGGTGCCGGGTATCCCGCAACCGACCGTGGGCGGGCACCAGGGCCGGCTGTTCTCGGTGGACGCGGACGGCCGCGCGGTGCTCGTGTTCGCGGGCCGGTCGCATCTGTACGAAGGTCATCCCGTACACACGGTCGTGCACGGCGTGCGCACCGCGGTGCTCGCGGGGTGTGGTGTCGTCATCCTGACGAACGCGGCCGGCGGCCTCGACCCGGATGTGCCCGTCGGTACCCCGGTGCTGCTCCGCGACCACCTCAACCTCACCGGGGCGTCGCCGATGGCGGGTAACGATCCACCGGTGGCGTTCGGGATCCGGTTCTGCGATCTCACCGAGGCGTACGACGCCGGCCTGCGCGCGCTCGCGCACCGCGTGGACGCTGATCTCCCAGAGGGTGTGTACGCGGGACTCCTCGGAGGGGCCTACGAGACCCCGGCCGAGATCCGCATGTTGCGCACGCTCGGTGCGGATCTCGTCGGCATGTCGACGGTGCTCGAGACGATCGCGGCGCGCCACCTCGGCGCACGCGTGCTCGGCATCAGCCTGGTGACCAATTTCGCGGCGGGTATCTCGCCCGAGGTGCTCGCGCACGCGGAGGTGCTCGCGGCGGGTCGGGCCGCCGCGCCGCGCATGACGGCCTTGCTCACCGGTGTCGTGAACGGGCTCACCGGCGTCGTGAAGGGCATCGAGCCAAAGGGAGACGCGTGATTCCGAACCTTGGCACGATCCTCGGCGTGTGGGCGCATCCCGACGACGAGGGCTACCTCTCGGCCGGGATCATGGCCGACGCGGTGCGCAACGGGAGACGCGTCGTGTGCGTCACGGCGACGCGTGGTGAAGCCGCGGATCCGGAGCGGTGGCCGCCCGCCGAGCTCGCGCAGATCCGCGAGGCGGAGATCGCGAACGCGCTCGCGATCCTCGGTGTCGCCGATCACCGCTGGCTCGACTATCCCGACGGCGGCTGTGCCGACCTCGATGCCGAAGCCGCGATCACCCGCATCGTCGCGATCATCGACGAAGTGCGTCCCGACACGGTCCTCACGTTCGGCCCCGATGGCAACACCGGTCACCCCGATCACATCGCGGTCAGCCAGTGGACCGAGCAGGCGGTCGCGCGTGCCGCGACCGATCCCGCGCTCTACTTCGCGACGAACAGCGCCGAATGGGCCGACCGCTTCGAGACCGCGGCGATCGAAATGGGCGTGATGATGGGCGCGGATTCGCTGCCGCGCACAGCGCCCGAAGAGCTCACGATCCTGGTCAACCTCGACGGCGACCTCCTCGACATCAAGGAACGCGCCATGTGCGCGCAGGCGACCCAGGTCGACGACCTGCGCGCCGCCATGGGTCCGGAGCTGTACCGCGAGATCCTGCGGGAAGAAGCGTTCCGCCGCCCCTGAGCGAGGCGGCGGAACGTCGACGTTCTCGGCGGAGGCCGGTCTAACTGCCGGTGCCGACGAGCTCCTTCTCGGCTTCCGGTGCTTCGGGCGGTACCGGCGCGTGCTTCCCCTCGATGTGGACGCGGGGCAGGATGCGGTCCAGCCAGGCCGGGAACCACCAGTTACGGTCACCCAGCAGCTCCATCGTCGCGGGCACGAGCACCATGCGGACGACAGTCGCGTCGATGAGCACCGCGACCGCAAGGCCGAGACCGAACAGCTTCAACGATCGGTCGTCACCGAGCACGAACGCCGAGAACACGCACACCATGATGAGCGCGGCTGCGGTGATCACGCGTGCAGTGGCGGCGAGCCCGTCGGCAACCGCGGTCGGGTTGTCGTGCGTGCGGTCGTATTCCTCCTTCATGCGGGACAGGAGGAACACCTCGTAGTCCATCGAGAGACCGAACACGATCGCGAACAGCATCATCGGTGCCCACGCTTCGATGGGACCTTCACGGCCGACCCCGATGAGGCTCGCGCCCCAGCCCCACTGGAAGACCGCGACCACCACGCCGTACGCGGCGCCGATCGACAACAGGTTCATGATGACGGCCTTCAACGGCACGAGCAGCGAGCGGAACACGACCATGAGCAGGATGAAGCTCAGGATCAGCACGGCACCGATGAGGTACGGCAGCCGGCCGCTGAGATACTCCGCGAAGTCCACCGACGCCGCGTTGAACCCACCGACCTTGGCGTTGATCCCGGATGTGGGGACGACGTCGTCGCGGAGGTGGTGCACGAGGCTGGCCGTCGCCGCGTCCTGCGGCGCGCTGTCGGCGTAGACCTGCACGAGCGCGAGATCGTTCGCCACCGGGATCGCGTTCGTCGTCGTCGCGACGCCCGGCGTGTCGCGCAACGTGTCGGTGAACGAAGTGAGCGCGGCCCGGTCCTGTGCGTCGGGCCCGGCAACGGTCACGATGATCGGGCCGTTGAAGCCGGGGCCGAACCCTTCGGCGAGCAGGTCGTAGGCGCGGCGCGGAGTCTGGTCCTCCTTGAGGTTGCCCGTGTCGCCGAAGCCCATACGCAACGACAGCACCGGGACCGCGAGCAGCAGCAGGATGACGAGGCCCGCGACGAGCGCCGGCCACGGCCGGTGCTGGATCACGCGGCTCCACCGGTACCAGAGCTGCTCTTCGCGCGGCCTCACCTTGCGGCGGGGCACCTCGTTGGCGAGGCCCTTGGCGAACGTCTTGCTGCCGACGATGACGACGACGAGCCCGACGATGCCGACGAGCGCGAACGCACCTTGCTTGAACAGCACCGCGAGCAGCAGACCGATGGTGACGACGAGCATGCCGATCGCGCCGCGGTACCGGGTGACCTCGACGCGCCGGCCCGCGAACCCGAGCAGCGCCGGGAGCAGGGTGACCGCCGCGATCATCATCACGAGGACGCCGAGCGCGGCGCCGGTGGCCAGGCCACGCACGAACGCGAGGCCCATCAGGTACAGGCCCATCAGCGAGATGATCACCGTCGCGCCCGCGAACAACACCGCGCGACCCGAGGTGTCGACGGCGGCCGCGGTCGCGTCGACCGGTTCCAGGCCCGCGTGTAGCCCCTCGCGATATCGGGTGACGATGAACAGCGCGTAGTCGATGCCCACTCCGAGCCCGATCATCGCGGTGAGCTGCGGCGCGAAGTTCGGCATCGACTGGACGTTGCTGACCAGCACGGTGAGCGCCACACCCGTGCCCAAACCGAACAGCGCGGTGACGATCGGCAGGCCCATCGCCAGCACGGAACCGAACGCGATCAACAAGATGATGACGGCCGCGAGCAGACCGAGCGCCTCGCTCTCGGGCATCTCGAACTTGCTGAACATGTCGCCGCCGTACTCGACCGTGAGCCCGTCGACGTTCACGCCCTTGCCGAGGTCCTCGATCCGGGTGCCGAGGTCGACGACTTCTTGGTATTCGCGGTCACGCACCTGCAGTTCGGCGAACACGATCGGCTTCGTCTTGCTCACCTGCGCCGCGCCCTGGGGGTCGTAGGGGCTGGTGACGCTGACACCGTCGAGCTGTCCGACCTCGGCGAACAGTCCCTCCATTGCGGCCTTCACCTGTGGGTCGTCCACGCCCTGCTTGGCCTCGAAGACGATCTGCGCGTTGAAGCCGGCCCGATCGGGGTTCGCCGCTTCCAGTTGGCGCTGCACGTCGCGTGATTCGCTGTTCGGCAGTTTCATGTCGGCCCGGTAGTTCGAGCCGACGATGCCGTTCGCGACGACGCTGAAGACGATGAGGACTGCGACCCACGCGATGAGGACCAGACCGCGGCGGCGTACGCAGAATCGGGCGATGCGATCGAGCATGGGGGGAAGCTCGCTTTCGGTTCGGGGTCGCTACGGCATGAGACCGCGTGCCGACGCGGAAGTCATCGGTGATCCGACCGTGAGTGATACGGGAGGCGCGCCGGATCTCTAGAAGCCGGATCTCTAGAAGCCGGATCTCTAGAAGCCGGATCTCTAGAAGCCGGATCTCTAGAAGTACGACGCAGGCTATGCAGCCGTTGTGACAACGAATGGCCGGTTTCTGCCACGAGTGACGAACGTCACACGTTGTTCGCGCGCGCGAAACGGGACGCGGCTCAGGCGAACGTGTTGTCCGCGTACCAGGGCTTGATGACCTCGTTGATGAGATGCAAGCGCTGGTCGAAGGGCAGGAACGCGCTCTTCATGCCGTTGATCGTCGCCCAGCGGATCTCGTTCCAACCCCATCCGAACGCGTCGACGAGCTTCGCGAACTCTTCTGACATCATGATGTGGCTCATCAGCCGGTTGTCGGTGTTGACCGTGACACGGAAGCGGAGCTGCGAGAGCAACCCGATGGGGTGTTCCTCGATCGACCGGGCCGCGCCCGAGTGCACGTTGGAGCTCGGACACATCTCGAGCGGCACCCGCAGGTCGCGGACGTAGCTCGCGAGCCGGCCCAACTTCGGGGCGCCGCCATCGACGGCGATGTCGGCGACGATGTCGTCAACGATGCGGACGCCGTGCCCGAGCCGTTCGGCCCCGCAGAACTGCAGCGCCTCCCAGATCGACGGCAGCCCGAAGGCCTCGCCCGCGTGGATCGTGATGTGGAAATTCTCCCGCATGACGTACTGGAACGCGTCGAGGTGCCTCGTGGGTGGGTAACCGGCTTCCGCGCCGGCGATGTCGAATCCGCACACGCCTTCGTCGCGCCACCGGACCGCGAGCTCGGCGATCTGGAGCGACAGTGCCGCGGTGCGCATGGCTGTGCACAGCACGCGGATCGTGATCTGCCGGCCCGCGCTCCCCTGCCGGAATCCTTCGAGCACCGCTTCCACGACTTCGTCGAGCGTGAGCCCCTTCTCGATGTGCAGCTCGGGTGCGAAGCGCACCTCGGCGTACACCACACCGTCGTCAGCGAGATCCTCGGCGCACTCGCGCGCGACACGGATCAACGCCTCGCGCGACTGCATGACGCCGACGGTGTGCACGAACGTCTCGAGGTAGAGGACGAGATCGGCGCGGTTCGCGCCGCGGGTCATCCATTCGGACAGCGCCGCGGGGTCGTTCGTTGGCAGCGCGTCGTAGCCCTCGTGCGCGGCCAGCTCGATGATCGTCTGGGGCCGCAACCCACCGTCCAGGTGGTCGTGCAGGAGCACCTTGGGTGCGTGGCGGATCTCGTCGACGGTCGGTCGCCCCATGGCCCGATCGTAGGCCGTGCGCCGGGATCAGGACTGCGGTGCAGCGGTCGCCGCGCGCGTGTGATGGGAGAAGAAGTCCCAGATCATCGCCGAGGCGTCGATGTCCTGGTTCGCGAGCGTGATGCTGTCCGCGAACTGCTCGGGTGTGAGGCGCAGCAGCGTCATCAGCGGGAATGGCTTGCCCGTGAGCTTGCCCGAGAAGAAGTCGACCATCGTGTTGCGGTCGAGGCCGAGTGAGTGGCCGGGCCAGGTGTGCCCGTTGTGATGCACACGGTAGAGCAGCAGCGGCGCCTTGCATCCCTTCCACGTGAGCGCTTCCACCGTTTTGCGGTACGGCGCCACGGTCGGCTTCTTCGTGCAGCCGTTGCGTGCCGCGGTGGTTGCGCCCCACGTCTCGAACGCGACCTGTCGCGACGGCCCACCCCCGGCGTACGGCAGAAGTTGGTCTTCGACACCGTGGAAGGAGATGGTCGGCATCGGCAGCTTCGAATGACACTTGCGTGGCGGCAAGTAGGCGGACACCGGCGCGGCCGCGGCGAAGACGGTGGCCCGTTCGCACGAAAGTAGGTCCGCCATCGCGCCGCCGTACGAGAGGCCGGTCGCGTAGACGCGTGCACGGTCGATGCACAGGCGCACCTCGAGCTGGTGGAGGACCTGGTCGACGAAGCCGAGGTCGATGTTTGGTTGTGTGAAATTCCACGCGGCACCGTAAGCGGTGCCGCCGATCGCGGCCGGGTAGGCCACGATGAACTGCTTGCTGTCGGCGAGCGCGGCGAAGTTGTCAGTCGCCATCTGGTTCTCGGCACTCGCACCGAGCCCGTGGAAGCTGAGCACCAGCGGGATCGCGGTGATGCCATCCCATCCTTTCGGCACGTGGACGAGCGCGTAGCGCGGCGTGCCGCCGATGTCGAGATCGATGCGTTGCAACGACAGGTCGGGTGTGACGGTGCACTTCGGCGCGACCGTCGTCGTCGTGGCCGTCGGGGCGGCCGTCGACCCTGGCGAGCTCGCGCCGTCAGTCTGGTTCGAGCACGCGGCGAGCAGGAGTGTGATGACGGCGAGGCCGAAGCGGCGTTTCACGCGGGTCCGATCCGATCGAGGACGAGTGGCGCCGGCGCGCGTGCGTTGTCGCCGATGTCGTAGGCGTTCGTGAGTGCGTCGCGCGCGGCCAGGTACCGCGCAGAGTCTTCGAGGTGCAGTTCGAGGATGATGTCGCCGGCCGCAACGATGTCGCCCGGCTTGGCCCGGCACACGACACCCGCCGCTTCCGAGACGGGGTCTTCCTTGCGGGCCCGACCCGCGCCGAGGCGCCAGGCGCACACGCCGACCGCGCGCGCGTCGAGACGGGTCAACACGCCGGCGCGTTCCGCGTGCACGTACTCGACTTCGGGTGCGGTGGCGATCGGAGCGTCCGGGTCACCGCCCTGGGCCGCCACCATCTCCCGCCACACCGGGAGCGCCCGCCCCGACGCGAGGACGTCGGCGGGATCGTCGCACGCGATGCCGGCGAGCCCGACCATCTCGCGCGCGAGCGCGACCGTCACTTCGACGAGGTCGGCGGGCCCGCCACCGGCGAGCGTCTCCACCGACTCCGTGACCTCGAGGCCGTTCCCGGCCGCGCGCCCGAGCACCGTGTCCATCGCCGTTTGCAACGCGGCCGTGCGCACGCCGTTCGCGGCGCCGAGCGCGACCATCGTCTCCGCGAGGAGCCGGCCTTCGTCGGGATCCGGGAGGAACGCGCCCGCGCCGAACTTCACGTCGAGCACGAGCGCGCGGGTTCCCTCCGCGATCTTCTTGGACATGATCGATGACGCGATCAGTGGGATCGACTCGACCGTGCCGGTGACGTCGCGGAGCGCGTACAGCTTCCGGTCGGCGGGTGCGAGACCAGGGCCGGCCGCGGCGATGACGCCGCCGACGGACTGCAGCACGGTGACCATCTCCGCGGGCGTGAGGTCGGCACGCCAACCGGGGATCGCTTCCATCTTGTCGAGCGTTCCACCGGTGTGGCCGAGTCCGCGTCCCGAGAGCTGCGGCACCGCGGCGCCGCACGCGGCGACGAGCGGCACGAGCACGAGCGAGACCTTGTCGCCGACGCCACCCGTGGAGTGCTTGTCGACGGTCGGCTTCCCCACGCCGGAGAGGTCGAGCCGCTCCCCCGACGCGATCATCGCCGCGGTCCACGTCGTCAGCTCGCGCCCGTCGAGGCCGTTGAAGACGATCGCCATCAGCAGCGCCGCGGCCTGCTCGTCGGCGACCTCGCCGTGTGTGTACGAGTGGAGGAACCACTCGATCTGCTCGTCCGTGAGCGCGTCGCCGTCGCGCTTGGCGCGGATGATGTCGATGACGTGCAGGGCCATGACTATGGCTCCCTCCCTGCGCGCGTTGCGGCCTTCGGCTGGCGGGGCTGCGTTCGTCCGCACGGTGTCATGGTGGATCCGCTAGCCGGGGAGGTCGTCGGGGCCGAACGCGCCGGGGAGCAAGGACGCCATCGAGACTGGACCGCCCTCGGTGTCGACGAGCAGCGCGGCGCCGCCGGCTTCCCACAGCAGCTGGCGGCAGCGGCCGCAGGGTGCCAGCGGTGCGCCGGTCGTGCCGTCGACACACGCGAACGCGACGAGCCGGCCTCCCCCGGACGCATGCAGGGCCGACACCAGACCGCATTCGGCGCACAGGGTGAGGCCGTACGACGCGTTCTCGACGTTGCAGCCGGTCACCAGCCGGCCGTCGTCGACGAGTGCGGCCGCGCCGACCTGGAGGTGCGAGTACGGGACGTACGCGCGCTGCGCGACCTCGCGCGCGGCGCGCCGCAGTTCGGCCCAGTCGATGTCGGCGCCGATGTCGCTCATCGCGACCGCTCGTACGGTTGCCCGACGGCCGCGGGCGGGATCGCGCGGCCGACCGCTCCGGCGACGACGACGATCGTGACCACGTACGGCAGTGACTGCCAGAACTCGCTCGGTATCGCGAAGCTCCCGATGGTGACACCGAGGATCTGCAACCGCGTGCCGAGCGCACGCGTGAAGCCGAAGAGCATGGCTCCCCCGAACGCGCTCCAGGGTCGCCAGCGTCCGAAGATGAGCGCGGCGAGCGCGATGAACCCGGCCCCGTTCGTTATGTTGTCCTGGAACCCGCCCTGGCTCTCCATGGAGAACCACGCCCCCGCGAGTCCGGCGATCAACCCACCGAGGATCACGGCCTGGTAGCGGATCTTGATGACGTTGACGCCGAGCGTTTCCGCGGCGTGTGGATTCTCGCCACAGGACCGCACCCGCAGGCCCCACGGCGTCTTGAACAGCACGAACTGCGTCGCCGCGACGATGACGAACATCGCGAAGAAGATCGGCTTGTTCGTGAACAGCTGCTTGCCCACCACCGGGATGCTCGACAGCAATGGCAGCGAGATGTCGGATGTGCTGACGCCGGTCGCGATGCCGCGCGGCACGATCACCTGCGAACGCAGGAAGCTCGTCAAGCCGAGCGCGAACAGGTTGATCACCACGCCCGAGATGATCTGGTCGACGCGGAAACTCACTGACACGAGCGCGTGCAGCCCGGCGATGAGCCCACCGGTGAGCACTGCGGCGCCGATCGAGATCCACAACCATGTAGTGCTGTTGGCGTCGCCCGCGACTGCATACAAGGTGAACCCGACCCCCGCGGCCGCGAGCATCATCCCTTCGATGGCGATGTTGACGACGCCCGACCGTTCGGCCCAGAGGCCGGCCATCGCGCCGAGCGCGATCGGCGTGCCGAGCCGGAGCGACTCGACGATCAGCTGCACGACGTTCGTGTCCTTGGCGTCAGACCACGCGAGCGACAGGACCACGATGAGCGGCGCGAGGAGGATCGTCGACACGAGCAAGGCGCCGCGCGTCCACCGCTCGTACCGCGGCCCGAGCATCGACACGACCGCGGTCAGCACGAAGAACAGCCCCAAGGCGAGAACCATCGTGCGCGGGTCGAACGTGAACGTCGCGGGGTTGGGCGGGACTTCGAAGGTGAAGCCCTTGTTGGCGGGCTCGATGTTCGGCGCGACGTAGGCGGTGAGCAGTATCCCGAGCAGGCCGTACAGGAGGCCGATCGTCTGGAGCCGGCCGAGGCGTGGCATGCGACCGCGCGCGCTTCGTTGCGTCGGGACCGCACTCGCGGTCATGCCGTCACGCCCCAGCTCGTACCGAGTTGCGCTTCCTCGAGCGCACCCTGGCCGCCGCGCTTGATCCGGAAGATGGTGCGCACGATCACGTCGGCCGCGACGAACAACAGCACGAGCGCTTGCACGATGCGGATCACGTCGATCGACAGTCCGGTTTCCTGCTGCATGAGCGGCGCGCCTGACAGCATCGATCCCCAGAGGATCGCGGCGGGGATCACCGCGAACGGGTTGGCGCGCGCGAGTAGCGCGATCGCGATCGAGTCGAAGCCGATGTTCACGAACGTGCCCGGGCTGAGGTAGCCGGTCGTGCCGGTGATCTCGCCCGCGCCGGCCAGCCCCGCGCAGGCGCCCGACACGGCCATCACGAGCACGATCACCCGGTTCACGCTGATGCCCGCGTAGCGCGCCGCGTTCGGGTTGGCGCCGACCATCCGGATCTCGAAGCCGGTCGTCGTCCTTTGCAGCACGAACCACACGAGGAAGCACAGCCCGACCATGATCACGAAGCCCCAGTGCAGTGGCGGCTCGCTCGCGACGAACTTCGGGAGGCGCGCGACCTTGGGCAACAGAGCGGTGCGCGGCACCGATGCCGACATGTCGCGCAGGATCACCGGGTCCTGCGACCCCACCATCCAGCGCACGTACAGGATGGCGATGCTGTTGAGCATGATCGTCGTGATGACCTCGTGCGCGCCGGTGCGCGCTTTGAGCACACCGGGCACCGCGCCGTAGAGACCGCCACCGAACACCCCCGCGACGAGGACCACGAGCACCGCGAGCAGGGCCGGGAGTTCGCCGACGAAGTGCCACGTCCCGACCCACGCGGCGACCGTTGCACCGATCAGCAGCTGACCCTCGACGCCGATGTTGAACAGGCCGGCCCGGAACGCGAACGCGACTGCGAGCGCGGCGCCGATGAACGGCGTCGACCGGCCGAGGGAGGCCGCGATCGCGTCCTTGCCGCCGAACATGCCGCGCAGCAACGCCCAGTACGCGGTGATCGGGTTCTCGCCGACGAGGAGGATAATCACGCCGCCGACCGCGAACGCGAGCAGGATCGCGCAGATCGGCACGAGGATCGGCTGAACGTCGAAGTAGCGCGTGATGACACGGTGCAACGGGTCGCGCGAGCGGGCCGGGCGCGTGCTCGTGCTCACGCGGGTGCCTCGCGGTGCGCGCGACCCGACGCCATGAGGAGTCCGACGGCGTCGCGTGTGGCCTCGGCCCGGTCGAATTCACCGACGAGCTCACCGCGGTACAGCACGCCGATGCGGTCCGCGAGCGTGAAGATCTCGTCCAGCTCGGCGCTGACGAGCAGGATCGCGGACCCCGCGTCTCGCATCGCGACAATCCGGCGATGGATGAATTCGATCGAACCGACGTCCAGGCCGCGTGTCGGCTGCGCGACGAGCAGCAGCTTGAGATCGTCGGTGAGCTCGCGGGCGATGATCACCTTCTGCTGGTTGCCGCCCGACAGGTTCGACACCGGGCTGTCGATGCTCGGCGTGCGGACGTCGTAGCGCTGCACGAGCTCGCGGGCCTGCTTCTCGATGTCGCGCAGCTGCCGGATGCGGCGCCGCGCGAACGGCGCGCGGTAGTACGTGTTCAACACGAGGTTGTCGGCGATGGTGAACGCGCTGACGAGGCCGTGCTTGTTGCGATCCTCGGGCACGTGCCCGACTCCGTGTTCGTGCATCTGACGCGGGCCCGCGCCGGTCAGGTCGACGCCACTGATCTCGATCGTGCCGCTCGTGGGTGCCCGCATCCCGGCGATCGCTTCGACGAGCTCGCGCTGCCCGTTGCCCTCGACCCCGGCGATCCCGAAGATCTCACCCGCGCGTACGGCGAAGCTCAGCCCCGACACCGAATCGAAGCCGCGGTCGTCGGTGACGACGAGCTCGCGCACCTCCAACTGCGTGCGGCCGGTGCGGGCCGGCGGCTTGTCGATCTCGAAGCTCACGTCCCGGCCGACCATGAGCGTGGCGAGCGTCTGTTGCGTGGCCGAGGTCGGGTCGCTCGTCCCGACCACTCGCCCGTGCCGCAGCACGGTGATCCGATCCGCGACCTCGAGGACCTCGCGCAGCTTGTGGGTGATGAACACGATCGACTTGCCCTGCTCGATGAGGCTGCGCACGATCGCGAAGAACTCCTCGACCTCCCCTGGCGTGAGCACGGCCGTGGGCTCGTCGAGGATCAGGATGTCGGCTTCGCGAAACAGCGCCTTCAGCAGCTCGACCCGTTGCTGCTGGCCAACCGACAGGTCCTCGACCTTGGCGTCGGGGTCGACGCGCAGCCCGTAGCGCGCCTCCAGCTCCACGATCCGCTTCCGGGCGGTCTCGAGGTCGAGCACCGGGCCCCGGCGCAGCTCGTCGCCCAGCACGATGTTCTCGGCGACCGTGAACACCGGGATGAGCTGGAAGTGCTGGTGCACCATCCCGATCCCGCACGCGATCGCATCGGCGGAGCTGGTGAATTCCACCTCCCTCCCGTCGACGCGGATGCTGCCGGCGTCGGGTTGGTAGAGCCCGAAGATCACGTTCATCAGCGTGGTCTTGCCCGCGCCGTTCTCGCCGAGCAGGCAGTGCACCTCGCCGCGCCGCACGGCGAAGTCGATCGCGTCGTTCGCGAGCAGGCCCGGGAACCGCTTCGTGATGGCGCGCGCCTCGAGGACGACGTCGTCGGCCCCACGAGTCGGGGCGGGCCGGGGTTCCGTACTCGTCATGGCTGGGTGAGACCCTGCCACGCGAGCACGGGCCCGCGCGCCTTCGGCGCGCGAGCCCGTGCTTCCACGTGATCGTCCGTGCTTAGTTGGGGAGGCCGGTGACCGGGTCGACTCCGGTGTCGATCGAGCCGTCGGCCAGACCCTTACGCGTCTCCTCGATCTTCGTCGCGGCTGCCTTCGGGATCGCGGCATCGTGGAACGGCGCGTAGGTGATGCCGTCGTTGGCGGCCTCGAGCGTGTAAACGCCACCCTTGAACGAGCTGTCGAGGGCCGCCACGATGTTGCGGAACACCGCGAGGTCGACGCGCTTGATGGCCGAGGTCGCGAGGTACTTCGACCCGGGCGCCTTGCCACTGTTGAACGTGGTGAACCACTCGTCCTGGTCGACACCGATGCCCCACTTGCCGGCAGTCGTCGCGGCCTGGACGCCGCCGGAGCCGGTCTTGCCGCCGGCACCGAACACCACATCGGCGCCCTCGCCGAGGAACTGCTGCGCGTCCGACGCGCCCTTGTTCGGGTCGGTGAAGGACTCGTTGTAGGTGTGCAGGACGTTGATGTCCGGGTTCACCGACTTGGCACCGGTCGCGTACGCGTTGACCAACCGGACGACCGGCGGCACATCCTCGCGCCCACCGACCACGCCGATGACGCCGCTCTTGCTGAGCGAAGCCGCCATGACGCCGGCCAGGTAGCCGCCCTGGTCCTCACGGAACGAGACCCCGATGTAGTTCGCGGGGTACGCCTCCTGGAACTGGTCGATACCGATGAAGTCGACGTCCGGGTTGGCCTTCGCCGCGGTGAGCGTGTCGTCCGCGAGGAGGAAGCCGTTGGTGATGATCACGTTCGGATTCGCGGCGAGTGTCGTCGCGATGTTCTTCGCGTAGTCGGCCTCGGAGGTCGTCTCGATGTAGCTGGTCTCGAACCCGAAGCACTTCTTCGCCGCTTCCATCGCGTCGTAGGAGTACTGGTTGAACGTGCCGTCGTCGATGCGACCGACGTCGGTGACGAGACGCACGTTGAAGCCCGCGGGCGCCTTCACGCCCTTCGCCTTCGCGGCGTCGCACTCCTCGTCGAGCGTGACCGCGGCGCCGGCCGCGTTGCCACTGCTGACCGTGGTGGTCGTGTCGTTGCCGGTGTCACTCGCGCTGTCGTCGTCGTCGCCACCGCACGCGGCGAGCGCGATGGCACAGATCGCCCCCAGCGCGATCGCGCTGCGGAACCCGTGATGCTTGAACAGTTTCACCCGTCTCCTCCCCTACGTACCCCAGCGGTACGTGCTCCCCAATTCGGCGCACCCTACCGCTCGAAGTGTCCCAAGCATGGTCACGTGCCTTCACCGCGATGGCCGGCGCACTACGGCGCGCTCGCTGCGAATTCCGTTGCCATCGCGGCCGCGATGCCGGCGTTGTGCGCCGCCAGGGCGAGGTTCGCGGGCACCGTGCGGCCCGCGGTGACCGCGCCGATCGCGGCCAGGATCCTCGGCGTGACGGCGGCTCCCGTAGCGTCGCCCGGGCCACCCGCCGCGACGGCGGCGTCTATGGCGGCGTCGATCTCCGGTCGCGGAATGGCGTCGGCTTCGGGGATCGGGACGGCCAGGAGGACACCGCGCGTCGGGGTCAGCGCCCGTTGCGCACGCACGATGCCCACCACCGTCGCCGCGTCCTCGACGCGGTGCGGCACCGCGAGGCCACTCGTGCGGCACCAGAACATCGGGAACTCGTCGGTCCGCCAGCCCAGCACCGGGACGCCGAGGCTCTCGAGGTGCTCGAGCGTGCGGGGCAGGTCGAGGAACGCCTTGGCTCCCGCGCTCACCGTGAGCACCGGAAGCGCGGCGATCGCGCCGAGATCGGAACTGATGTCGCCGGTGCGTTCCGCGGCGCGATGGACTCCGCCGATCCCGCCGGTCGCGAACACCTCGATACCCGCCGCAGCCGCGAGCGCGAGCGCGGCCGACACCGTCGTGACCCCGACCGGTTCGCGTAGCGCGACCGCGACTCCGAGATCGCGCTCGGCCACCTTTCGGCCGCCGGTGAGGATGCGTTCGTGCTCCGTCGGTTCGAGCCCGACGCGCAGCACACCGTCGAGCACCGCGGTGACCGCCGGCACCGCGCCACCGGCCCGCACCGCGGCGACACTGCGCTCGAGCGCTTCCGCGTTGGCCGGTGCGGGCAGCCCGAACGGCGAGAAGATCGTCGACTCGAGCGCGACGACCGCCCGGTCGCCCGCGAGCGCGTCCCGCACCTCATCGCTGACGACGACACTCATGACGGTTCCCTGCCGCCGCCGCCACCGGCGCCGAGCCCGCCGAGCACGCGTGCCGCGGCCGCGTGACCGGTTTCGGCGGCCGCGACCGGATCGGCGCCGCGCGCGGTCGCGAGGAGGAACCCACCGGCGAACGCGTCACCCGCACCGGTCGAGTCGACGACCGAGGTCACCGCCGGCGCGGGAACCAATTCGTACACGGTGCCCCTGAGCAAGGCCGGCCGAGCACCGCGCTTCACGACGACGAGGCGCGCACCGGGGAGTCCGTGCTCGGCGAGGCCGAGCGCGTCGGCTTCGTCCGCGTTGCAGAACACGATGTCGGGTTCGACCTCGCGCACGAGCCGGGCGAAGCGCGCGTCGGCGAGCACCGCGCTGGAAGGGTCCATCGACACGATCATGTCGCGCGCGCGTCCTTCGGCGAGCAAGGTCCGCGCCGCGCCGCTCCCGTATGCGGCCGCGATCGCGTAGTAAGGAACGTGTACGACGGCGGCGCCGTCGAGCCACGCGGCATCGACATCGGCATCCGCGAACGCTGCGGCCGCACCGCGATCACTGAACATCGTGCGTTCACCGTCGGGCTCGACGACGACAACGACTGTGCCGGTGACGCCACCGCGAGGCCCGACGCATTCGACGCCCGCGGCGACGAGTTCGCCGGCCAGGCGATCGCCGGCCTCGTCGCTGCCGACCTGGCCGACGAACCGGGCGCGGCCACCGAGCTGCGCGACGGTCGCCGCTGTGTTCGCGGCGCTGCCGCCACGGTGCCGTTCGACGTGCGCCGTCACGTCCGCACCTCGTACGAGCAACCGCGCGGTGCGGACCACGATGTCCTCGACGAGATCGCCGACACAGCAGACCAGGGGCTCCACAGGTTGTTTCCTAGCCGCTCCACCGGTTTACTTCCGGCCATGCCGCTCACCGTCATCGATCATCCGCTGGTGGCCGACCGCGTGCTCACGCTGCGCGACCAGCGCACGAAGTCCGTCGACTTCCGTCGCATCGCCCGCGAGCTGGCGAGCTTCCTCGCGTACGAAGCCACGCGTGACCTGCCCACCGAGCCGGACGAAGTGACGACGCCGCTCGGCCTCGTCGCGCGGGGTGTGCGGCCGTCGATGCCCGGTCCGCTGGTGGTCCCGATCCTGCGCGCCGGCCTCGGGCTTCTCGACGGCGTGCTCGCGGCCCTCCCCGACGCCGAAGTCGGTGTGATCGGCTTGAAGCGTGACGAGACGACGCACCGGCCGCTCGCCTACCTCGAACGACTCCCCGACGACCTCGCGGGCCGGCACGCATACATCGTCGACCCGATGCTCGCCACGGGAGGTTCCCTGGCCACCGCCTGCGACATGCTTCGTGCGCGCGGTGCGGGCGCGATCACCGCGCTGTGTTTGATCGCTGCTCCCGAAGGCGTCGAGCGCGTGCGGGAGGCCGCACCTGATCGCGCGCATCTTCACCGCCGCTCTCGATTCGAAGCTGAACGAGCACGCGTTCATCGTTCCCGGTCTCGGTGACGCCGGCGACCGGTTGTACGGCGCAGGTTCCGCGTAGCCGTAGGCTGGCGCGCATGCCGCGCATGCCCCGATACCGCACCGGTGATCCCGAGATCGACCAACAGATCTCGGAACTGATCGCGCAACTCGGCCCGGAAGTCCGCAACTCGGACCTCTTGTTCGAGCTGATGGTGTCGACCGTGCGCCTCGCGCGCGATCACGTGTCCCGTGGCGATCTCAAGCTCGCCAACGCCGCGCTCAAGGAGATGCGTTACGCATTCGCGGTGTTCGAGCCGTACCGGTCGGCGCGCAAGGCCGCGATCTTCGGCTCGGCGCGCACGACGCGTGACGATCCGCTCTACGACCAGACCATGCGGCTCGCGCGCGAGCTCTCGGAAGCGGACTGGATGGTCATCACGGGCGCCGGGCCCGGGATCATGGAAGCCGGCATCGAGGGCGCAGGCGCCGCGAACTCGTTCGGCGTGAGCATCCGCCTGCCGTTCGAAGCCGGAACCTCGCAGTTCCTCACCGACGACCCGAAGCTCGTCAACTTCCGGTACTTCTTCACGCGCAAGGTCACGTTCGTGAAGGAAGCGCACGCGTTCGTGCTGCTTCCAGGCGGCTTCGGCACGCTCGACGAGGCGTTCGAGCTGCTCACGCTCGTGCAGACCGGCAAGGCGCCGCCCGCGCCGATCGTGCTGCTGGACGTGCCCGGTGGCACGTACTGGACCACGTGGTTGCAGTTCGTCGAAGCGGAGCTGCGCGACCGCGGGTACATCTCGCCGCACGACCTCGAGCTCGTGAAGATCACCGACAACGCGGACGTCGCGCTCGAAGAGATCACGACCTTCTACCGCAACTACCACTCGCTGCGGTTCGTCGACGGAGATCTCGTGCTGCGCATGCACACGCTGCCGATGGCGCCGGAGCTCGCGGCACTGAACGAGGAGTTCGCCGACATCATCACCCGCGGTCCGATCGCGCCGACCGAACCGAGCAAGGCCGAACTGGCCGACGACGACGTGCCCGACCTCGCCCGAGTCCGGTTCCGCTTCGACCGCCACGGCTTCGCGCGCCTGCGCACGCTGATCGACCGGCTGAACGGCGCCTGATCCCGACGGTTGCGGCTTCCGCGACGGCGGATCATGATGGCTGCACCTTCGGCGTCGATCGCGCCGGACTTGTAGGGGGGCCAAGCCATGACGTTCACGCCGATCGCGCCCACGACCCGTGTGCCACCGCTTCAGATCGCAGACGACACCTGGCTCATCCACTCGGTGCAGCCCGCGCTCGGCCAGCCGTTGTTCGTATACCTGAATTCGTTGGTGATCCTCGGCGCGGAGCCGATGATCGTCGACACCGGCACGGTCGCGAACCGCGAGCAGTGGCTGAAGGATGTGTTCTCGCTCGTCCAGCCGGAGAACGTGCGATGGATCTTCCTGTCGCACGATGACGTCGACCACACGGGGAACCTCGACGAGACCTTGAGTGCATGTCCGAACGCGCAGCTCGTGTGCAACTGGGCGATGGTCGAGCGGCACACGAACTGCTTCGACTTCCCACTGCACCGCTGTCGGTGGATCATGGACGGCGACACGCTCGACATCGGCGACCGCACCCTGTTGGCGATGCGGCCGCCGGTGTACGACTCGCCGACGACGCGCGGCCTGTTCGATCCGACGACCGGTGTGTACTGGGCGGTCGACACGTTCGCCACGCCACTGCCCGACCCGCAGATGGGCGTCGCCGATCTCGAACCCGAGTTCTGGGACTTCGGCCTGGCCCTGTTCGCGCTCGGTGCCGTGAGTCCGTGGCTCTCGATGGTCGACGAGACGAAGTACGGGCCCTACGTCGACGGCGTCCAGGATCTCGACATCACGACGATCGCGTCCTGCCACAGTCCGGTGATCGAGGGACCGTTCATCGAGCGCGCGTTCGCGCGCATCCGCGAGCTGCCGTCACTCCCGCCGCTCGACATCCCCGATCAGTCGGTCCTCGATCAGATCATCGCTGCAAGCGCGCAACCACAGAGCTAGGAAGCGAAGTCGACGCCGGCGGTCCGCCCCGGTGCCGCTTGCTCGGCCCAAGAGATGTTCGTGTGCGCGAAGACCACAGAGCGACTCGACATCGTGCTATCCGCGAGTACCCAGAACTCCTTGAACGGCACGGTCAGATGCCACGTCGTCTCGGCACCCGCCGGGATCGAAGCCATGTCACCGACCTTCAAGTCGAGCGTCGGACCGTCCTTGATGTCGATCCTCGCGGCACCCTCCAAGACGAGGACGACCTCCCTACTGGGAATGGTCCAGACAATCGGCTCCGCCGCGGAGCCCGCGATCGCGCGTGACAAACCCGCCGCGAAACCCACGCCTTCGCACAGGTAATGCACCTCGGTGCCCACGACATCCGGGTCGGCCTCGAACTCCTCCGTCGACAGACTCGACATGTAAACGTCGTTGCCCAGCTCCACATGTCCTCCTCTACCGTGTTGCGCGCCGCATCGCCGACGAGCGCAGTGGGCGAGCTGCCTCGACCGCTCGACGGACAGCGCTCAGCCTGCCCGTTCGTGGAGCGCGCGGTCGAGGACCGATCGGCAGTGCGGCCGCATCGTCGTTCTCGTTCACGAAGGAGCCGCAATGAGCAACGGCGCGGATCTATCCCTCTAGCGTTGGACGCATGGCCTCACTGGTCCTCAAGATGTCCGTCTCGCTCGACGGCTACGTCGCACCAATTGACGGGAGCACCGACTGGATCGCCGCGGGAGGCTCCGATGACGCGCTCAATTGGACGGTCGAGACCGTGAGCAACGCGGGCGCGCACCTCATGGGTGCCACCACCTACGCGGTGATGGCCGCGCACTGGCCCAGCGCCTCCGGGCCGTTCGCCGAGCCGATGAACGAGATCCCCAAGGTCGTGTTCTCGGACTCGCTCGCGTCCGCCGACTGGAGCGAGACGACGATCGCCGCCGGAGACCTGGCCGAAGCCATCACGCGGCTCAAGCAGGAGCGCTCCGACGGCTACCTGCTCGCCCACGGCGGGGCGCGGTTCGCCCGATCGCTGGTCGAGACCGGCTTGATCGACGAGTACCGCCTTCTCATCCACCCGGCCGTTCTGGGTGCAGGCGAGCGGATCTTCCCCGCGCCGCTCACCATCGAGCCGATGAGCACCGCCGTCTTCAGCGGCGGAGCCGTCGCCCACGTCTTCACGGCGCACCCCGTGATCGAGCCTGATCGGCAACCGGGGAGCGGACGCCACTAGCGCGCTGCAACTGTTGCCGTGCATGCTCGAGCAATGGCACATATGCTGCCCGCATCCCGGCGAGCCGCGCGCGCACGACGCATGACCGCGATCCCCACACCGTCCGGCCTGCACCAGCCGCGCCGCCAGCACAACTTCGCGGTCGTCGATCGCGACCGCCGTGTGCGTCGGCTTGTGCGGAGCGATCCCGATCATCACCATCACGTCCTCCGATGCTCAATGGCTGAACGGAAGACCGCGGTGGGCATGCCTGATTCGAGTTGATGCTGCTGACCTCTTTCGAGCCACACCGCGGCAGAACCCAGCCGCCGCACAACTCGTATTCGAAAGCCAACCCGCACAACGCGAGCGACTGTTTGCGGCCGGCTGCTACACGCATTTCGCCCACGACGTGTTCCTCGCCATCGAGCACCGCGGCCGTATACGACCCCTGGTGCGGATCGATTCCGATTACGAACATCCTCTCCTCCTCAGTCCTGCACGACGTGTGTGACGCCACGGCGGGCAGTCCTGATGAGGGTGAATGCTCGCCTCTTTCGAGCCACGCCGCAGAGAGAACCCGGCAGGCGGCCGCTTCGCTATGAAGCCAGCCAACGATGGCGGCAGGGCATTCTTGAGACCGCCACCGGGCGCTCACACGCTACGAATCGGTCCGCAACGCGTGCACGCGATCCTCCATCAGGGCAATCTGCTCGGGTTCGCGATCGCAAGCGCGGGGTGCCGATCGTCGCGAGAACGCGCGCTCGATCCGGCGTTCTGGGATGGCGCGGGTTCGGCTTTCCGAGTGGCGAGTCGGGTCGATGGTCTCTGGTCGGGATCGGCACGATCCGCGAGGCTTCAGGTCATGCAGATCGTGGTTGATGGGTCGCCGGTCAGCGTCTCTGATGATGTGACGGTTTTTCGGGCGTTGCAGGCGGCGGGAATCGATGTTCCTTCGCTGTGTGATGACCCTCGGCTGGCGCCGTTCGGCGAGTGCCGCATGTGTCTCGTGCGTGTCGACGGACAGCCACAGCCGGTCGCGTCGTGCATGGCGGAGGTTCGTGCCGGGATGGTGATCGAGACGGCGCCCGACGATATCGAAGCTGCACGCGCGGGGATGTTGGGCATGCTGGCTCGGCACTATCCGCCCGCCGCGGTCCTCGATGCGCCGGACGAGATCTTCCATCGCCTACTTGATCGCTATGGCGTCGTCCCCACTGGCGTGGAGGTCCCCGGGTTACGAGATGACTCGCATCCGTGCATCGCGATCGACATGAATCGCTGCATCGATTGCTTTCGATGTGTGCGCATCTGTGACGAGGTGCAGGGCCAGTTCGCGTGGCAGATCTCTGGGCGCGGCCCTGATACCCACGTCGTACCGAGCGGCGCAGGAACGCTGTTGGAGAGCCCGTGCGTGTCGTGCGGCGCGTGTGTCGACTCGTGTCCAACGGGTGCGCTCGAGGACGTGTCGATCATGCAGATGGGTGCGCCAACGCGCTGGACCCGCACGACCTGCCCCTACTGCGGTGTGGGCTGCGAGCTGCAGGTCGGCACACGCGACGAGCACATCGTCGCCTGTGCACCCGCCGTCGACGCGCCGGTGAATCGGGGCCATCTGTGCGTGAAGGGCCATTACGCACATGGGTTCGTACACGCCTCCGATCGCGTGACCGCGCCGATGATCCGCGACACCGCCGGCTGGCGCACAGTGACGTGGGACGACGCGATCCACACCGTCGCGCAGCGCTTTCGCGAACTCGGCGACCGATTCGGTCCGGACGCCTTCGGAGTCCTCGCATCCGCACGTGCGACGAACGAAGACAACTACGTCTTGCAGAAGTTCGCGCGAGCGGTATTGCGGACGAACAATGTGGACGGGTGCGCGCGGGTGTGCCATTCGCCGAGCGCCGCGGCGCTGGCCGCGATCTTCGGGACCGGCGCGGCGACCAACTCGTTCGATGACATCGAAGCGGCGAGCACGATTCTCGTCTGTGGCGCGAACCCGACCGAGAACCATCCGATCGTCGGCGCTCGCATCAAACAGGCCGCTCGCCGAGGCGCGGCGTTGATCGTCATCGACCCGCGACGCATCGAGCTCGCCGAGTACGCCACGGTCCATATCCGGCCTCGGCCGGGAACGAACGTGCTCGTGCTCAACGCCATGAGCGCGACCATCATCGAAGAAGGCCTCTTCGACGAGGCATTCGTGCGCGAGCGGGTCGGCGGACTCGACGAGTTCGCTCGGCACCTTGCCAACTACACGCCGGAGTTCGTCGCCGAGCGGTGTGGCGTCGACGCGGGCGAACTTCGGACTGCGGCTCGTCTGTACGCGACGCGCCGGCCTTCGATGTCGTTCCACGGGCTAGGAATCACCGAACACACCCAGGGCACCGACGGCGTCACCTGCATCGCGAACCTCGCGTTGCTGACCGGCAACATCGGACGTGCCGGCAGTGGCGTCAATCCGCTGCGGGGGCAGAACAACGTGCAGGGATCCGCGCACATGGGATGCGAGCCCCACCATCTCACCGGATACGCGCCACTCACCGACGCCGCCCGCTTCGAGGCCGTTTGGGGCACCTCGATTCCGCGTACTGATGGGCTCGATGCGATGGAGATACTCGACGCTGCAGTCACGGGAGCGATACGCGGGCTGTGGGTCGTCGGCTGGGACATCCTGCAGACCCAACCGAACCTGACCGTCACCGACTCGGCCCTGGCTGGCCTCGACACGCTCGTGGTGCAGGACCTCTTCTGCAACGAAACCGCGCGAGCCCACGCGACGATCTTCCTTCCGGCGTGCTCCACGTTCGAGAAAGACGGCACGTTCATGAACGGAGAGCGACGCGTCCAGCGCGTGCGCCGTGCGCTCGAACCGATCGCCGACACGAAGCCCGATTGGGAGATCACATGCCTCATCGCCCGAGCGATGGGCCACAGCGACGGCTTCGACTACGCAAACCCGAACCGAATCTGGGACGAGATCCGACAGGTCTGGCCGGCCGGTGCGGGCATGAGCTACGAGCGTCTCGACGCCCCCGGCGGCCTGCAATGGCCGTGCCCCACCAACGAACACCCCGGCACCCGCATCCTGCACACCTCCGAGTTCGGCGCGCTCGGACCCAAGGCCACGGTGCGCCGCATCGGATACCGACCGACAACCGAACAAACCGACAACGAATACGAGTACCTCCTCGTGACAGGTCGCACCCTCCACCAGTTCAACTCCGGCACCATGACGCGTCGCTCCGTAACCCAAGCCCTGCACCCCACCGACGTCCTCGAGATCTCACCGATCGACGCCGCCGCTCTCGGCATCGACGAAGCCGGCACCCTGCGCATCACCAGCCGATACGGCACGGCTATACTCGCAGCCCACATCACCAGCCGCGCGACGCCTGGCGAGGTATTCACCACCTTCAGCGACCCGGCCAGCGAGGTGAATCGCCTCACCGGATCGCAGCGCGACTCCACTACCAACACGCCCGAATACAAGATCACCGCCGTCCACCTTCAGGCGCTCGATAACGACGCATAGGCACGCACGGTGCTCGTCATGGTGGCAACACGCCCAGCGGCGCAGACCTCGACGGCACCCGTTCCCGACCCAACCGAACTGACGCGACCCCGAACACCCCCCTGGACCGGCATCCGGCGATCCCAAGAGTGTCGATCAGGAACGCTCGCGCACACGAGCAACACCGAGCTGAGTGGCGCTCTTGACGCGCACAGACCTGCCGCTATGCGCTCGCCGAGCAAGCGCGCGATCGGGCAATCGGTGCGCGGGGCGCGACACGACGCCGCGACACCCTCGCGACGGCTACTCACACAACAACCTGCGCGTTATGGCGCGTCTGCGATCGGCACTTTCGGGCCACGGTTGGGCGCTGGGAGGGAGTACGCGTTCGCGGTCTCGCTTCCGTCGTCTCGTGAGGCAGCAACGACCAAGACCTTTCGAGGTGCGGTCCATCCGATGAGTTTCCCGGCGCGCACTCGTCCAACTGATCGTGAGTGCCCGCACGGGGCGCCGGGGCTGCAGCAGGAGGAGTCGACCGTGAACTCGATGGCACGCCGGATGTTCGAGCTGGTCGAGCCGATTGGTGTCATCCCCTACTCAGCCGACGAACCGAACGAGGCGATGTTCGCCCTGGGGTTCACCAACTACTGGGACACCTACTTCGCCGGACGGGCGGCGCCACTGGGTCTCGTACCGGCCGAGGTGGTCGACGCGCTCTTCTACAACTTCGCTCCCGGCGAGGTGGCCCGCCACATCCCGAAGGTGTGGCGCACCACCACACCCGAAGCGGCGATCGCCGCTCGTCAGATGGGCTGTGTGAAGGCGTTGCGGCGGATCCTCGGCGATCACGTCGACTCTCCCGCCTTCGCACGCGCCGCTGCACTGCTGCTCAAGGCGGCGACCAGCGCACCGTACGAGGGCCGGCCCATGTACGCCGCGCTGCGCGCGATCCCGATCCCCGAAGACGTTGTGGCCGGGCTCTTCCATGCAGCTTCCTTGCTGCGCGAGCACCGTGGCGACGGGCACATCGCCGCCCTGATGATCGAGGGTGTCGGAGGTCTCGAAGCTCACGTCCTCTTCGCCCTCGACATGGGCATGCCCGCGGAGAACTTCGGACGCATCCACCACCTCCCCGCAGCGCAGCTCGCCACCGTGGTCGACGGGATGCGCGATCGCGACCTGATCGGGGACGACGGTTGGCTCAGCAAACAGGGTCGCGCCGTCAAGCAACGGGTCGAGGCGCTCACCGACAGCCTCGCGGCGAAGCCCTACGAGAGCCTCGAGCCCGCCGAGCTCGATGAGCTCGTCGCCAGTCTCGAGCCGCTCGCCACACTGCTGCTCGCCGCCCAGGACTGGTAGGCGCAGCTGCGACTGTTCTGTTCGCGACATCCGTCGGAACCAATCGAGGTCTTCAGCCTTCGCCACCTCGTGCCCGCGGCGACCGTCCGCAAACGCCGGGACACCGCGCTCATTCGATGCCGAAGCTGTTCACCTTTTCGGGAGACAGTCGGATGAAGGCGTCGCCGAACCCGGGACCCAGGTCCGCACCACCCGTCGTGACTGCTTCTGCGCGACCGCGGATCTCGAGCATGCGCGGAGTCCATGGGTCGGTCGACACGAGGTCATCCACGACGATCGCGGCCCACGGATTGGCTTGGACGTCTCGGTACTTCTTCGTGGTTGCGACGTGGTGCCCGCCGATGTCGATGGTGCCGAGATCGGGGTTGTAGCGAAAGGAGGTCGGCACGACGTGCGGCTTGCCGTCGGCGCCGGTGGTTGCGACTCGGCCCAGCAGTTGCGTCGCGAGGTAGTCGATCTGCGCTGCGGTCAATCCAGTCATGCGCTTGCTCCCGGTTGTGCTGACAGGACGACGGTCATGTTGCCAGCGGCGCCCTGGCACCGACATCCTCGACATGACCTCGGCCGCGCGGGCGCCCAGAACGCCCCGGTTGATGCGACGGTCAGTTCGGCAAGTTCGTCGCTGATCCGAGCTCGAGAGTTCGCGACCGGTGGGGTCGTCCGGCGCGAGAACCGTCTGTTCGCCATGTCGAGAAGTTGACTCCTGCTCCGTCCCCTGTGTAGATGCGGCCACTGGGGTCGCGGTCGAAGAAGGAGAGCACCATGGGTGAGCTACAGGGCATCGCGCGGTTCACGTTTCACGAGGGCAAGGTCGACGAGTTCAAGCGGCTGTCCGCGATCTGCTTGGAGATCGTGCGGGCCAAGGACACCGGCACGCTGCAGTACGAGACCTACTTCAACGACGACGAGTCGGAGTGCATCGTCCTCGAGCGGTACCGCGACTCCCAGGCGCTCATCGAGCACGGTGAGCATCTCGCTCACCTCATGGAGGCGATCATCGCCACGGGCGATGTCCACGGCGAGCTCCTCGGCGAGCCGAGTGCAGAGCTGAGAGCAAAGTTCGCCGTCGACGGCCCGGTACAGCTCTTCACGCTGTACCAGTCGCTGTAGTCACCGGTCGCCCTCTCGCACGGAATCGCTCGGAGTCCTGCCCCATCGGTGGCGCGCTGGTGTCATCGGCCGCTGGCGACGCGCTTGTCCCAGAACGCCGGTTCGTCAGCACTTGCGTAGCGGGACAGGATGACGACGCGACCGCCGCGTTCAATCCAGGTGTCCCACAGGTTCGACGAAGCGACCGCGCAAACCGCCAGCAGGACGGAGCGAGAAGCTGGCATCCTCGGCGACCTCGCCCGCAATCGCTACATCGCCGATCTTCGCGAGCGCCGGCGTGATCGCGCGGAGTTCGGCGAGCGCCAGGTGCTGTCCGATGCACCCCCGTGGGCCGAGACCGAACGGGATCAGGTTGCGCGTCTGGGCGCGGCCGAGTTCGTCGTGACGATCGGGATCGAAGCATTCGGGGTCGGGCCAGACTGCCGCGTCGCGGTGGATCCCGCGCAGATAGATCGTGACCACACCCGGTCGGCGCACTCGGATGCGCGCACCACCGTACGGGAGCGTTACGCGGCCACGGGTCGGTGTCCGAGTGAGGCCCCATGCCGGCGGTCTGAGTCGGAGCGTCTCGTTTACGAACGAGTCCGTTCGTGCCGGCTCTCGGCGGACCGCGTGCCACGCGGCGGGATATCGGGCGGCGTGGACGAGCACCCACGACAACGCGGCCGCCATGGTCTCGTTCCCCGCAAGCAGCAGACCGAGGACGTGACTTCGGATGGCGTCGTGGCCGAGGGGGCGTCCGCTCGTCGGAGCTGACTGCAGCCGGCCGAGCACGGTGTCGTCGAGGTCACCGTTGCGCGCCACGCGGTCGATGACCGTGTCCACGTAACGCTCGAGCGCGTGCCGGTGGTTGCGCATGCGGCGCGCCTCGCTCCCTATGGCGAGTGGCACGCCGGCGGTGATGGCACCGAGCCGGCGTCCGACCCACTCGACGATGTGTCGCTGATGGTCGGCCAGTTCGTGGGCCTGATGCGCGTCGAGCTGGTCGCCGAGGAACACCCATGCGGCGATCACCAGCGCCAGCTGCCCCATGAGGAGCTCGAGATCGACTTCCTCGTCGCGTGCCACTCGGGAAAGTTGTGCGTCGATGATTTCGTCGAGTCCGTCGAGGCGGCTCGCGAGGGCGCGACCGCGAAAGGCCGGCGCGACGAGGGGTTGCGTGCGAACCCACGTCTTGTCGGACTGCGTGAAGATGTTCTCCCCGACACCGATTCGGACGGGGAGGCGCATGGCTGGTGGGCGCGTCCAGATCTCGCCATCGGTCACGAGCATCGTGCGAGCCAGCTCGGCGTCGGTGACGACGAAGACCGTGGACGGCCCGAACCGCAGACCGGCGACCGGACCGAGCGCGGCCGCCTCGTCGAGCCACCGCAGTCGATCTTCGCTGAACGCCCGCAGCGCCTTCAGCAATGACCGATCGATACGGACTACCGGGATGTGCGGCACTGCGGACCTTCCCGCCAAAGCAAGTACTTTCTTTGTACCCTGCCCCTATGGCCGAAGCAACCCGAGACCGCATCCTCACCGAGGCGACCCGGCTCTTCGCCACCCAGGGCATCAAGGCCACGACCATCGCCCAAATCGAAGAAGCCGTTGGACTCCGCCGAGGATCAGGTGGCGTGCACCGCTACTTCGCCACCAAGGACGAACTGGTCCGCGGTGTGCTCGACGTCCAGCTCGCTCGCGCTTCCGAGGTCCGGTCCGAGGCCGCCGCTTGGGACCGGCCGACGCCCGACCAGGTTCCTGGCTACCTGGAACGGCTCGGACGCTTCATGCTGAGCCATGCCGACGAGAACCGCGACGTCGCGCTGATCATGCTGCGCGAGGCGCACAACCTCCCGCCCGGAGTACTCGAGGAGCACGAAGCCCGAAACCTCGAGCTCGCGTACGCGACGACCGGTGCCGCGATCCGCGCCAGCCAGGCTGCAACCGGCGTCCACGACCTCGACGCCGATGCGATCGCGTTCCTCGTGGTCGCACCGCTCGTCTACTACCGGCTGATCGAATGGGCCACCGGCCGGAAGATTCTCGGCCTCGACGACGACCGCATCATCGCCGCCTGGGTCAACACCTTCTCGCCCGCCTTCACGCGACTCGCCGGCGGCAACTCCTGATCAGGCACATCGGTCCGGTCGCACGCCCTTCAACACAACGGGATCGACATGCAACGGTCCCACTGGGCAATCTGAGCGCCGGAACTGCGCAGGTCGTCTCGTCCTTCATCCCGCGGGCGTTGCTCTTGGCGGCGTAGTCGGAGCCGCGAACTGAGTCGCGGGAAGGTGACTGGGATGGCGAGGGGAGGCGGACAATGGCTCAACCTGGTCTCATACTGGTGACCGGCGCCGGCGGAGGAGCCGGCGGCGTGGGCGTGGGCAACAAGGTTGTGGCGCTACTGCGTCAGCGCGGGCTTGCCGTGCGAGCGATGGCGCACCACGACGACGACC
Organism: uncultured Actinomycetes bacterium; assembly: GCA_963740835.1. GTDB lineage: Bacteria > Actinomycetota > Acidimicrobiia > IMCC26256 > PALSA-610 > CAVUFH01. Next base: position 970,615 of record CAVUFH010000002.1, read on the forward strand.
GCGCCGATGCATTGCACGCGCTCGGCGCCGACGTCGTCATCGGCGACCTCACGCGGCCGACAGATGTCGCGACGGCTCTCGACTCGGTCCAACGGATGTTCTTCAGCATGAGCCTGTCGCCGTCCTTCCTCGAGGCCGCCGCCACGGTTGCGACCGTGGCACGTGCCGTCGGACGCTTGGATGCGCTCATCGCCATCTCCCAGATGACCGTGTCCCAGATGGACGCGCTCAGCACGAGCGAGTCACACCATCAACGGCTGCATTTCTTGTCGGAGCAGGTGCTCAACTGGTCCGGGCTTCCCGTCGTGCAGGTTCGCCCGACTGTTTTCTTGGACACCGGGTTGTTCACGACCCTGGCCGCGCGTTCCATTGCCGACAGCGGCACCATCCGGCTCCCATTCGGGACCGGTCGCACGTCGCCGATCGCGTCCGACGACGTCGCGCGGGTCGTCGCCACGGTCCTCACCGACCCGGGGCCGTACATCGGCCGCGCGTTGGAGCTGACCGGCCCCCGATCGCAGGACCTGAACGGGGTCGCCGCGGAATACGCCCGCGCGCTGGGCAGACCGATCTCCTACGTCGACGTCCCGTGGGAGACGTGGGCCGAGCAAGTGCTCGCACGCGCCAACCTCGGACCGTACGTCGATGAGCACATCGCCACGATGGCCCGACTCCATCGCGAGAATCGCTATGACCGCGTGACGGACACGGTCGAGAAAATCACCGGCCGACCCGCGGAGTCCGTCGAGGAGTTCGTCGCGCGGCGAAGCGACCTATTCGCTGAGTGACACAACCAGGTTGACCTCCGCAACTCATCGAAGCCTGAGCGAGGGGACGCGTTCACGCGTCGATGACGGGACGGGTGGCCGCTGTCGCTGCGACAGACGTCTATGGGGTACGGCCGATGAACGCCAGCAGCTTGGTCTGGACGTCTGCGTCGTCCGGGACGGGGACGCGCGGCCCGTACTGGCCGCTCTGTCGCAACGCCTCGTCCATCGGCAGCATGCCTTCGAGCATCGCGGCGCACTTCTCCGAGTCCAGCGTCTCGTCCTGGCCGGTGGCTCGGGCCAGATCCCAGCGATGCAGGAACACGTCGCTGGTGTAGATCATGTCGGTCGCTTGCCCGAACGACATCCGGCCGATGTGTGGGAAATCGTGCTCGCGGTCGGCGGTGTCCGGGTCGTCGAGCAGTGCCTGCACCGCGTCGGTCTGGGTGCGCCAGGCGCCGACAGGGTCCTCGTCGACCGACGGACCCGCGGGCAAGGCGATTCCGGCCGTTCCGTCGAGGAAAGCCGGGAACCACTCGACGAGGTGACGCACGACGTCGCGTGCAACCCAGCCCTCGACTGGCGCCGGCCGATCCCACGCCTCCGGAGCGGTGCCCTCGACGGTCGCGGTGAACGCACCGGCGATGGCCTGGTGCTCGTCAGCCGGGCCACTCATCGGAGCTCCGCGACGAGCGCGCCGAGCTTGGCGTAGCCCTCGTCGACGCCGGTTTCCATGCCGGAGGCCAGCCACTCGTCGCGGCCCTCGAAGCTATCCACCAGTGACTGCGCGTGCAGCCGGGTGCGGCCGTCGCCGAGGTCCTCGAACCGCAGCTTCTCGAGCGCGACGTCGTCGGGCTGACCGTCGAACGTGAACGTCTGCACGATGCTGACGTCACCGACATCGTGGAAGCAACCGTGAAAGCCGTACTCCACGCCGTCGCGTCGCGCGACGTAACGCCAGCGGCCGCCCGTCGTCGCATCCCAGTCGAGGATCTCGGTTTCCATCCCGTTCGGCCCGACCCAACGGGCGAACAACTCGGGATCGGTGTGGGCCCGCATCAGCTCCGCTGGGGTGGCGTCGAAGTCGCGGGTCATGCGGATGATCGGCAGGGTGGGGTCGGCTTCGATCGAGACCTGGTGGCGGTTGCCGGCGAGGCTCATGACGCTGCTCCTTGCTGTCTGTTGCGGTGGTCGGTGCGTCGTTCGTCGCCGCGCATCTCGGCGAGGAGGGAATCGAGGCGCGCGTAGCGCTCCTGGGCCTGGTCGCGGTAGCGCTCGATCCACTTCGTCACCAGGTCGAAGACCTCCGCCTCGAGGTGGCACGGTCGGCGCTGGGCGTCCTTGCTCTGGCTGACCAGGCCGGCGTCGCCGAGCACCTTGATGTGCTTGGACACCGCTTGGACGGAGACGTCGTAGGGGTCAGCCAGCTCCCCGACGGTGGCGTCGCCCACGGCGAGGCGGGCCACCATGTCGCGCCTCGTCGGATCGGCGAGCGCCGCGAAGACTCGCGACAGTTGGTCGTCGTCCACGGACGACCTCCTTGCTCAACTGAATGGTTGAAGACAACGTACGCGGAGGCGCCACCCGTTGTCAACCACTTGGTTGAAGACCGACGCACCCGGCTGAGTGAGAGCTGCATCGCGGGACAGGTCGAGGGTTGCGCACGATCGATCCGTCACGTTCTCGTGACCTACCTCGCCATCTGTGGCACGTCACGTCACATGAACGAACGTGGAGCATCGGGGCGGAGGGCGTTGATGGCTTTGGCGATGGCGCGGCGCGCTTGCAGCAGGCGCTTCTCCTCGCGCTGCGCGGCCGCGAACTCGTCTTCGTCGGTCTGGGAGCCCGCCGCGGTGCGGAGGCGCTCGTAAGCGAGGTCGCGCAGCTCTTCTTCGATCGCGGTCAATCGTTCCGCGATGGATTCGTAGTCACTCATCGAGGGCCTCGGCGAGGAGATCGGCAGGATGGCGCGCGTCGATGCCGGCCGCGCGGAGATGCATCATGCACCCTGGGTTCGCGGACGCGACGACCGCGCCGGGCTCTTCGCCGCCGGCGCGGTCGAGCGCGGCGACCTTGCGGTCACGGATCTCGCCGGCGAGCTCGGGTTGCGCGACCGCGTACGCGCCGCCCGCACCGCAGCAGAGGCCTTCGTCGTCGGTGTCCCGCAAGTCGTAGGCACCACCGAGCACGGTGCGCACCGCGGTGTGGGCCTTCTGGACGTGACGCAGGTGACACGGATCCTGGACGACCACGGTGCGGCGCTGTGGGCGCGTCGCGGGCACACCCGCGGCGACGAGCCACTCCGAGAAATCCTTGACGCGGGCCGCGAAGGCATGCGCCTCGGGGGTGTCGAGCAGGTGGCCGTACTCCTTCATGCTCGCACCGCAGCCGGCGCTGTTGACGACGACCGATGCGTCGCCCGGCATCGATGCGATGACGTGTCGCGCGAGCGCGCGTGCCTCGGTGTCGCGGCCGGCGTGGACGTGGAGTGCGCCGCAACACGACCCTTGGGCGGGCGGACGGGCGATGCGGGCGCCGGCGGCGCGCATGATGGTTGCCGTGCTGCGATGCGTGTCGCGCATCCACGCGTCCATGACGCAACCGGTGAAGAGCCAGGCGTCCGGGAGACCGCCGACGGCGACGTCGAGCGAGCGGAGGCTGCGGAACGCGATGCGAGGGAGGCCGAAGCGTCGCGGGACGAGGTGCAGCTTCTGCGCGACGACGAGGAACCATGTCGCCACGAGAAGCAGCGAGTGCCGCGGAAGCAGGAGTCTGTACGCGAACCATTCGGGCAAGGTCCGCTGGTTGCGGGTGCGGTATTGCGAGCGGAGCGCGGCGCGAGTGTCCTCCATCAGATGGCCGAACTGCACGCCAGACGGGCATGCCGCTTCGCAGCCGCGGCACTGCACGCATTCGTCCATCGCGCGCAGGAACGTGTCGTCGATCGCGGCGCCGCGCTGGTCGACCGCGCGCATCGCCGCGATGCGGCCGCGGGGTGACGCGATCTCGAGTCCGGTGACGCGGTACGTCGGGCAGTACGGAAGGCAGAGACCGCACGCGACGCAGGCGACCAGCTCGTCGTCGTCGAGACCCAACGGCTTCAAAGGGGCAACCTTCCCGGGGCGAGCTTCCGCGTCGGATCGAACGCGGTCTTGATGCGCGACATCAACGCCCGGTTCGGGAGCTCGCGGCCGAACGGGTCCATGCCGTCGCCGCCGGCTTCGCGGAGCAACCAGCCGCTGTGCTCATGGGCGGTGGCGCGCGCGCCATCCAGCGCCCCGGCGGAGTCGGCCGCGATGTGCACGGTCCCGACACCGAGCTCCGCACACCAGCGCACGTCGACGAGGTCGGCGACGAGCGCAGGCAGCGCGCCGGGCGCGACGGAGATGCGGCCGCGGTGGGCGCCGTCGGGGAGAGCAGGTGCTTCCGCCGCTTCGAGCCCGATGCCTTGCGCGTCGACATCCGTCGCGTTGCCTTCGCAGCGCACGAACACACCCGCTTCGTTCCACAGCATTGCGGCGGGTCGGTACACGTGCGTCGGTGGTTCGGGCGCCGCAAACCACTTCGCGACCTGAGCGCGGGGGCGGCAGCGCAGCGTCACCTGCGCGAGCACGCCGAGCGTGCCCAGCGAACCGATCATCAGGCGCGGCAGGTCGTAGCCGGTCACGTTCTTCACCGTCGGCCCGCCGCCCTTCACGACCCGTCCGTCGCCGGTGACGAAGCGCACCTCGAGCACCTGGTCACGGATCGGGCCGTGCCGCAGCCGCCGCACGCCCGACAGCCCGGACGCGAGCGCGCCGCCGACGGTCGCGCTCGGGTCACGCGGGTCGAGCGCGCACTCCTGCCCGTAGTCACCCAGCACGCGGGCGATCTCGGCGACGGGGGTGCCCGCGCCCACGGTGATCGTCATGTCCTCGGGCTCGTACGCGACGACTCCCGCCGGCGCACGCACTTCCTTCGCGCCGACCACGCGCACACCGAGCTCCCAGTGCGTCAACGCGCCGACCGCGACGACCGCGGGCGCGTCGGCGACCGCCGCGCACAGCGGGCTCAGATCCACGTGCCCTCCGGCACCCGTTGCAGCTCGCCGCACCGGCTGCCGCTCGGCAGCACCTTGAGCGGGTTCGCGGCGCCGTCGGGGTCGAACGCGTCGCGCAGGCGCGCTTGGCCGTCGAGGTCGTCGGGCGAGAACAGCAGCGGCATCAGGTCGCGCTTCTCGATGCCCACGCCGTGTTCCCCCGTGAGCACGCCGCCTGCGGCGATGCACGTCTCGAGGATCTCGGTGCCGGCGTGGTGCACGCGGTCCCACACGCCCGGTTCGCGGCTGTCGAAGACGATCAGCGGGTGCAGGTTGCCGTCGCCCGCGTGGAACACGTTCATCGTGACGACACGGTGGTCGTCGGCGATCTCGTAGACGCGCCGCAGCACCTCGACGAGCTTGGTGCGCGGCACGACCGCGTCATGCAGGTAGTAGTCGGGGGCGATGCGGGCGATCGCGCCGAACGCCGACTTGCGGCCCTTCCACAGCAGCGCCCGTTCGGCTTCGTCGGCGGCGACGCGGGCCGACACCGCGCCGTGTCCGTGCGCGATCTCGCGGATCGCCTCGGTTTGCTCGGCGACGCCCGCGGCAAGTCCGTCGAGCTCGACGAGCAGCACCGCTTCTGCGTCGCGTGGGTAGCCCGCGCCGACGAAGTCCTCGACGGCTCGCGTGATCTTCGCGTCCATCATCTCGAGGGCAGCCGGGAGAATCCCCGCGCCGATCGTGCCGCTGACGGTTGCGGCGGCTTCCTCGACCGAACCGAACGCGCAGAGCAAGGTCGCGATCGCAGGCGGGTTCGGCATGAGCCGGACCGCGACCCGGGTCGCGATACCCATGGTGCCCTCGGAGCCGACGAAGCAGCCCCGCAGGTCGAAACCGGGTGTATCGGGTTCGAGGCCGCCGAGGCGGGCGCTTTCGCCGTCCGGGAGCACGACGTCGACGGCGAGCACGTGTGCGCTCGTGACGCCCGCGGCCAGGCAGTGTGGCCCGCCCGCGTTGGTGGCGACGTTCCCGCCGATCGTGCACGCCTGCTGCGAAGACGGATCGGGCGCGTAGTGCAGCCCCAGGTGGTGCACGGCGCGGGTGAGGTCGAGGTTCAGCACCCCCGGTTCCACCCACGCGATCCGTTGCACCGGATCGACCTCGAGCACGCGGTTCAGCTGCGTGGTCACGATGACGACCGGGTCGCCGAGCGGTGTCGCGCCGCCCGCGAGGCCGGTGCCGCTCCCCCGCGCCACGAACGGCCGGCCGTGTTGCCGCGCGACGCGCACCGCCGCCGCGACCGCGTCGGCCGTCTGCGGCCAGCACACCGCGAGCGCGTCACCCTCCGCGACGCCGGCGTCGCGCGCGTAAAGGGCGAGCTCGAGCGGTTCGGTGCTCGCGCGTTCGGGGCCGACCGCGTCGCGAAGATCGTCGAGCAAGACGCGACTACTGGTCACTCACGCTCCCGCTCGTCGAAGGCTTCGCCGTTCGGCCCTCCGCTTCGTTCCTGCGGCGTGATGTGGCGGCTTGATGTGATTGCCGCAGCCTACCGAGCAGGCAGCGTTAGCCTGGCCGGATGACCGCGACTCCCACCCGCGAATGGATCACGATCCCGATTGCGGGAAAGGAAAAACGACAGTGGCAGATCGACGTGACGTTCCTCGCGTCGCACTACCGCTGCATCTTCGGACAGGGTTGCCAAGGCGTGCTCACCGAGCCCGCGCCCGAGCTGGTCCACGGTTGCTGCTCGTACGGTGCGCACGCCTCCGACAAGAAGGACCGGCTCAAGATCGAGCGCCTCGCGACCGAGCTCGGCGACGACGAGTGGCAGTTCAAGAACCGGGGCATGCAGCGCGGCGTGTGGAAGTCGGTCGGCAAGGACGACTACCGCACCCGCCTCGTCGACGGCGCGTGCGTCTTCCTGAACCGACCCGGGTTCCCCACCGGACCCGGCTGCGCGCTCCACCAGCACGCCGACCGCACCGGGAAGCACTTCAGCGAGACCAAGCCGACGGTGTGCTGGCAGTTGCCGTTGCGCGCCGTGGACCGCGACGAAGAGGACGATTCGATCACGACGATCCTCACCGAATTCGGCCGCGATGGTTGGGGTGAGGGCGGCGAAGAGTTCTGCTGGTGGTGCACCGAAGCGAAGGAGGCGTACTCGGCGCCCGACCCGGTGTACAAGACGATGGAACCGGAGCTGCGGCACATGCTTGGCGACGACGTCTACGAACAGGTTGCGAAGTACCTGGACACGCGCGTGTCCTCCGGTGCGCCGCCGATGCCGCATCCCGCCGAGGTAGCGGTGAGCCTCGGACGCACGCGGATCCGGAGGCCGTGAGCCGGCCGTGAGCCCGCCGGGCGCCACGGTCGCGGAGCTCGCGGCCGAACAGACGCAACTCCAGGACTTCGTGCGCGCGCTCACCCCGGACGAGTGGTTCGGTCCGACGCCCGCGCGTCTCTGGGACGTGCGCGACACGATCAGCCACCTCGCCGACGTGGACGAGATGGCGATCGACACGATCTCCGGCGGCCCGCACGCACTCAACGCGATCGCGGCGCGAGCTGCGTCCGACGACGACGTCACCTATCAGGGTGTGATGCATGGCCGGCGCCTCTCGGGTTCTGACGTGCTCGTCTGGTGGACGCGCACCTCGGCGCACGAGCGCGACGTATTCGCACAGCTGGACCCGAACGCCAGAGTCGCGTGGGGCATCGGGATGCGCGCCGCGACGCTCGTGACCGCGCGGATGATGGAGACGTGGGCGCACGGGCTCGACGTGTACGCGGCGCTACGCGCCGAGCCGGTCGATACTGATCGCCTCGCGCATGTCGCGTGGCTCTCGACGCGCGCGTTGCCGTACGCGTACACGGTGGCCGGCCGCGAGCCGCCGACGGAGCCACTGCGGGTCGAGCTGACGCTGCCGTCGGGCGCGCCGTGGACCTTCGGACCTGTGGACGCGCCCGCCCGCATCACGGGGCCTGCGAGTCAGTACTGCCGCGTGTTCGTCCAGCGCCTGGCCGTCGCCGAAGCCACCGACTTGCGCGCGACCGGCGACGCCGCGGTCGCCGCGCTCGAGGTCGCGCGGGCGTATCTGTGAACTTGGTCGCTGATCTGGTCGATGATCCGGGTCGCGATCGGGGTGATCCACACGAGGGGGAAGTTCATGCCGCTGTACGCATTCGAGGGCTTGGCGCCGCAGGTGCACGCGACCGCGTTCATCGCGCCGACGGCCACGCTCGTCGGCGACGTGATCGTCGAGGAAGGCGCGTCGATCTGGTACGGCGCAGTCGTGCGCGCCGACTACGCCCCCGTCATCATCCGCGCCGGCGCGAACGTGCAGGAAAATGCCAGCATCCACGGCCCACCGGGCCTCACCACCGACATCGGGCCGGGTGTCACCGTCGCCCACAACTGCGTCGTCCATGGCGCGATGCTCGCCGAGGAGTGCCTCATCGCCAACGCGTCGGTGGTGCTCGACGGCGCGTCGATCGGTGCGCGCACGCTCATCGCAGCCGGTTCGGTCGTTGCCGCGGGCGCGACGATCCCGGCGGGGATGCTCGCCGCGGGCGCGCCCGCGGTCGTGAAGCGCCCGCTGCCGGGCACGCCTGCGGAGTTCTGGGTGAACGCGAACCCGAGCGCGTACGCCGAGCTCGCGCAGCGGCACAAGACCGGCATCGAATACGTCGGCGGGTAGCGGCGGATAACGAACCATGAGATCGGGAAGGATGAGCCCATGCCGAAGGTGACGTCGATCGTCCGCTTGAGTGCGCCCGCTCTCGCCGCGTTCGCGTGGCGCAACCGCGACGAGCTGTTGGAGTGGGCCCAGTTCGGCTTGCGTGCGGTGCAATCCGCACTGCCGGGCGGTGCCGACTTCGACGACGTGAAGACCGAGGCGCGGCTGCGCTACGCCCTCGCGAACGACAAGCGGACGCGCCGAGCCGACGGGTTGCACGTCGAGGTCTTCGACGGGATCGCACTGCTGCGCGGTGTCGTCTCCCCCGACGTGTTCGACATCGCGCCGCTCATCGCGGAAGGCATCGACGGCGTGCGCATGGTCGACAACCGCTTGAAGGAGATCAAGCGCGGGTGGCGGCCGTGGCGCGCGGGCTCGTCGTCGGACTCCGGACGCACGCCGGGTGATGGCCCCAGCGCGATCAACCCCGCACGCTGACTCCCGCCCCACCGTCGACGACCACGACGTCGCCGGTGAGCCATGAGGACGCGTCCGACAGCAGGAAGAGCGCGGCGCTCGCGATGTCGTCGGGGAGACCGATCCGACCAAGCGGATGCGCTCGCCCGATGCCTTCTTCGTTTGGTTCCCACAGCGCGCGTGCCATGTCGGTCTTCACGAGCCCAGGCGCGAGCGCGTTGACGCGCACTGCCGGTGCGAGCTCCTGCGCGAGCTGGCGCGTCAAGTGGATGAGCGCGGCCTTCGACACGTTGTAGGCACCGATGAACGGCCCGGGCCGCATGCCGCCGACGGACACGATGTTCAGCACGACGCCGCCGTTGTCCTTCATCCAGGCGTTCCACGCGGCCCGCACGAACCGGAGCGGCCCGGTGACGTTGGCATCGAGGATCTTGGTGACGGCGCCGAGGTCCGCTTCCATCAGCGGCGCGAACGACGGGTTGATCGCGGCGTTGTTCACGACGGCGTCGCAGCGGCCGAGGCGCTCGATCGTGGTCGCGACCGCGGTCTCGGGGAGATCGACGTTGCCGACCGAACCCTCGATCGTGCACACGGGCGCACCGATCGCGCCGAGCGCGGCCGCGGTCTCCTCGAGCTCGGCCGGCTTGCGGGCGAGCACGCTGACGCCCGCACCGGCGGCCGCCGCGGCCTCGGCGATGGCGCGGCCGATGCCTCGGGTCCCGCCGGTGACGAGCACGACCTTGTCGTCGAGCCGCATTGCCTGATCCGGATCGATCACAGATACAGGCCCGACTGACCCTCGGCGCGGGTCGACGCCACCGCATGCACGTCGCGTTCGCGCAGGATGAGGTACTCCTCACCGCGGATGTCGACCTCGTAGCCGCTGTCGGGCGCGAACAACACACGGTCGCTCTGTTCGATCGTGCGGACCGTCGGCCCGGCCGCGACCACCTCGCCCCACACCAGCCGCCGGTTCACCGACGCGGTCGCGGGGATGAGGATGCCGGCGCGTGACTTGCGGTCGCCCGCTTCCTGCGAAGGGACGACGAGCAGTCGATCTGCGGTCATCCGGATCGCCTGCTTCTCGTCGTTCTCGGCGATCGGGGGTCGGGACTCGGACGCCATGCGCCGGCCAGGTTAGTGATCCACGAGAAGGCTGCCGATTCCGCTTGGTGCCCCGCTCCGCCGGTAGCCTCCGCCCCGGAAAGTCTCCTGGGAGTTCTCGATGCGCCGTGTGCTGTTCCCTGCTGTCACCCTTGTCGCCGCGTGCGCAGTGCTGTTCGCGGCGTGTGGGGGTGGAGGAGGCGGCGGCGGCAAGACCGTCACCGCGCAGGACGGCAAGGTCACCGTTACCGCGCGGGACGTGAAGTTCGACGTCAAGACCATCGACGCGATGCCCGGCACCCTCACCGTCACCCTGGTCGAGAAGGGCAGCCTCGACCACACGTTCGTCGTGGAGAAGGGTGGCGACACGATCGGCCCCAAGCTCGCCGTCAGCGGCAGCAAGGAGCAGGCCTCCGGGGCGTACGAGCTGACGGCCGGCGACTACGAGTTCTTCTGCGACATCCCCGGCCACCGCGCGCAGGGGATGGAGGGCGACATCGTCGTCAAGTGACGTAGCCTCGCGACGCTCCCCATGGCTCAGTCCGCTCTTCACCTCGATGCCCCGCAGCGACCTGTGGTCGCGACGCTCGGCGCGTACCTGCGGCTGACGAAACCCCGCGTCATCGAGTTGCTCCTCGTCGTCGCGGTGCCGCCGATGTTCCTCGCCGAGGGTGGGCTCCCGCCGTTGTGGCTGATCCTCGCGGTGGTCGCGGGCGGCGCGATGGCGGCCGGTGGGGCCAACACGATCAACTGCTGGATCGAGCGGGACCGCGACCAGCTGATGCACCGCACCGACCGGCGGCCGCTCCCGCGGGGCGAGATCAACCCCCAGAACGCGCTGATCTTCGGCATCGCCCTCAACGTGCTCGCGTTCGCGCTGCTGGCTTCGGTCGTCAACCTGCTCGCGGCCGCGCTCACGCTCTCGGCCACGCTGTTCTACGTCTTCGTGTACACGATCTGGCTCAAGCCGCGCACGGTGCAGAACATCGTCATCGGCGGGGCCGCCGGCGCGGTCCCCGCACTCGTCGGTTGGGCCGCGGTGCGCAACGACCTCGCCGCACCCGCGTGGATCCTCTTCGCGGTGGTGTTCGCGTGGACCCCCGCGCACTTCTGGGCGCTGGCGATGAAGTACCGCGACGACTACGCCGCGGCCGGCATCCCCATGCTGCCGGTCGTGCGGGGCGCGGAGGTCACGGTCCGCCAGATCGCCGGGTACGCGATGATCACCGTGTCGCTGACCCTCGCGTTGGCGCTCACCGGTTGGGTCGGCCGCTTCTACGCGATCTCGGCCGCGGTGCTCGGCGCGATCTTCGTGTTGCAGGCGCTCGCGCTCCAGCGCGACCCGACTCCGAAGCGATCGATCCGCTTCTTCGCGTTTTCGAACGTGTACCTGATGCTGGTGTTCGTCGCCGTTGCCGTCGACGCCCTCATCCACTGACGCCGAGCCGCGGCGCTCGCCCCGGACCCCGTCGCGGCGAGCGATCGTGACGCTGGTCGCGATCTCGTGTCTCGTGCCGCTCGCGATCCTCGCGGTCATCCTGACGACCGATCGCGGTGACGACAAAGCTGACGCCGTCGCGACCGGGTGCCCGACCAACACCACCACCGCACCCGGCGTTCCGGCGCCGGCCGCGCCGGGCCCCGCGCCCGGGCGCGCCGAGGTCGGTGCTCCCGCGCCCGATTTCCAGCTGCTGACGCTCGATCGCTGCACGACCGAGCGCTTGTCGGCGCACCGAGGCACGCCGGTCGTCCTCACCTTCTTCGCGTCGTGGTGCCATCCGTGCGAGGAGGAGATGCCGCTGCTCGAGGCCGCGCACACCGGCGACCCGAACGGGTTCGACGTGCTCGCGGTCACGTTCCGGGACCTCCGCGCGGACGCAGTGCAGTTCACCGACCGCCTGGGCGTCACCTACCCCGCGCTGTTCGACACCGACGGCAACGTCGGTGACCGGTACGGCGTCAGTGGCATCCCGCAGACGTGGTTCATCGACGCCGACGGAGTGGTGCAGGACCGCGTGTTCGGGATCACGTCGAAGCGCGCGCTCGACGAGCCGCTCAGGGCACTCCTCGCTCGCTCGCGCTGACCGGACTCACTCTTCCCAGCGGAAGTAGCGGGCCGCGAGCAGCGGTGCCGCGATGGCCCAGGCGAGGAGCACGACGAGCTCGCCCGTCGGGAAGGGCTGCGTGGTGAGTACCGCGCGCACGGTCTCGGACAGCGCCGCGGCCGGCAGCAGTTTGGCCACCGCCTCGATCGCGCCCGGCAGCTTGTCGAGGGGGTACGCCATGCCACCGAGGAACAACAGCACGAGGAACAGAGCGTTCGCCGCGGCGAGGTTCGCCTCCGCGCGCAGCGTGCCCGCCATGAGCATCCCGATGCCCGCGAATGCGATCGTGCCGAGCAGGAGCAGCCCGAGCGCAGGGAACACACCGGTGCGCAGGTTCCAGCCGAGCGCGACACCCACTGCGAGCACGAGCACGAACTGGACGACCTCGAGCACGAGCACCGTCGTCGTCTTGGCCATGAGCAGTCCGCCGCGTGACAACGGGGTCGAGCCGAGCCGCTTGAGCACGCCGTAGCGACGTTCGAAGCCGGTCGCGATACCGAGCGACACCATCGCGGTCGCCATTACCGACAAGGCGAGCACGCCGGGGACGAGGAAGTCGACGGGATCGGCGAAGGTCGTGGTGACCGCGTCGACCTTGGCGAAGAACACGAGCACGCCGATCGGGACCGCGAGCGTCACGATCGCGTTCTCGCCCCGTCGCATCTGCAACGTGATCTCGGCCCGCGCCTGCGCGGTGATCGCTCGTGAGCTCACTGGTGCTCCCGCGTCGCTTCGGCCGTGATCTGCAGGAACACGTCTTCGAGCGAGCGACGGCCCGCCTGCAGCGCGGCGAGGGTCACGTTCTGATCGCGGAGCCAGCACGCGAGGTCGGCGATGCGGGCCGGGGTGGCGGGGATGTGGAGCACGTACTCCCCCGGCCGTTCTTCGACGACGCCGTCGACGCCGACACGCAGCGCGGCGGCGAGCGCACGCCGGTCGAGGCCGGGGACGGCCGCGAACCAGATCTCGTCGGCGGCCGCTGCGTGTTGGGTCAGCTCGGCCGGTGTTCCGAGCGCGGCGAGGCGCCCACCGGTGATGATCGCGACGCGGTCGCACAGGTGCTCCGCCTCGTCCATGCCGTGCGTCGTCAGCAGGACCGTGGTCCCGCCGGCCGCGAGGCCGCGCACCAGCTCCCACGTGGTCGCCCGCGCATGCGGGTCCATGCCGGCGGTCGGCTCGTCAAGGAACACGACTTCCGGTTTGCCGATGAGTGCGCACGCGAGCGACAGCCGTTGCGCCTGGCCACCCGACAGACGCCGCACCGGCGTGCGCTCGGTGTCGCGCAGTCCGACCGTGTCGAGCAGCGCGTCGGGTGACTCCGGATCGTCGTAGTACGCGGCGAACAACCGCAGCAGCTCGAGCGGCCGGAGCCCGGGGTACAAGCCGCCCTCCTGCAGCATCACGCCGATGCGGGGGCGCAGCTGCGCACCATCGCGATCAGGGTCGAGGCCGAGCACGCGCACCGTGCCCGCGTCCGGGTGGCGGTAGCCCTCGAGGATCTCGACGGTCGTGGTCTTGCCCGCGCCGTTCGGGCCGAGCAGCCCGAACACCTCGCCGGGCTCGACGGTGAACGAGAGCCCGGCGACCGCGCGCACCGCGCCGTAGCCCTTCTCGAGCTCGGCGACGGCGATGGCCGGCGTCGGCGCGGGCGCGGGAGGCACGGTCATGGGCGCGGCGATTCTAGGAACTCGCGGTGCACGATTCGCCGGCTCACGGGGTTCTCCGGCTCACGACGTTCTCCGGCTCACGTGGGGTCAGTGGTCGCGCCAGGCGACGTAGTCGGCGAGCTCGCTCAGCAGCGCGCGGGCGTCGGGCGTGATCGGCGCCGCGTCGAGCGCCCGGTGCGTCTCACCGAGCAGCCGGTCGATCTCGCGCTCGACCTCCTTCAGCGCGCCGGAGCGGACGAACAGGTCCTGGAGCCCTGCGACCTCGTCGGCATCGAGGTCGGCGGCACCGAGCCTCCCGAGCCGCGCCCGGTCGCCCGGTTCCGCCCGCGCCGCCGCGAGCGCGACGAGCGGGGTCGCCTTGCCCTCGCGGAGGTCGTCGCCGACCGGTTTGCCGGTGATGTCAGCCTCGCCGAACGCGCCGAGGACGTCGTCGCGCAGCTGGAACGCTTCGCCCAGCGGCAACCCGATCGCGCTGTAGGCACCTTCGAGCTCGGGCAGCCGTCCGGCGAGCGCGGCACCGAGGTGCAGCGGCCGCTCGACGGTGTACTTCGCGGATTTGTACAGCGCGATCCGCCGCGCGGCGGCGGGGTCGGTGCTCGCGGTCGCGGTCGTCACCAAGTCGAGCGACTGCCCGACGCAGAGCTCGATGCGCAGCTGGTCGAAAACGTCCAGCACCGCGGGGGCAGCGCCGCGCACGAGCGTGTCGGCGTAGACGAACGCGAAGTCACCGACCAGGATCGCCATCCCTTCGCCGAAGCGGCGCGATTCACCCCGCCAGCCCGCGTCGACGTGGCGACCGGCGAAGTGCCGGTGCACCGCGTCGCGACTGCGACGCATGTCGGAGCCGTCCATCACGTCGTCATGGACGAGTGCGAACGTGTGCACGAGCTCGAGCGCGGCCGCGGCGTCGATCACCGCGTCCGGATCGGTGCCGCCGCTGCCGATGAACGCGCAATGGCAGAACGCCGGCCGCAAACGCTTGCCCCCCGCGCCGACGAGCATTCGCAGCTCGACGAGCGGTTCGGCCAGCGCGGACTCGACCGCAGCCCAACGCGCGATCTCGGCGTCGAGGAGTCGGAGGATCCGCGCTTCGACCTGGTCGGCGACGCTCACGAGCGCGGCGGGGAACGTCGCTTCGCGCCGATCCATGTGCGGAGGCTATCGACCGCTCCCGCCCGGACCCGGTTCGCGCGCCCCCGCCGGGTGGACGAGGCCGCTGGATAGTCTCCGGCCGTGCCCGAGTTCCTGAGCGACGAGTGGCTCGCGGCGTTGGACGCATCGGCTCGGGCGATGGGCCCGCTCCCGATTGTCGCCCCGTTCGTGCTGGAGCAGGTCGTCACCAGCACCGACCGCGACGCCACCGGTCGCGGCGGCGATGAGGTCCGCTACCAGCTCGTGTTCACCGCGGACGGCCTGCGGGTGCAGCCGGGTGATGCGGAAGCAGCCGATGTCTCGTTCGCGACCGATCGGGAGACTGCGGCCGGTATCGCGCGCGGCGAGACGAACGCGCAGCGCGCTCTCGCGGCGGGACGATTGCGCGTGCACGGCAACGTCGAGACCTTGGTGGCGCACGCGGCGGCGTTGGTCGCGCTCGAGGACGTGTTCGCAGGGGTCCGGGCCGGCACGACCTACCGGTAGCCTCGAACAATGGCATGTTGCCGCCGTCCGGACCCGGTCGATGTGGGGTGAGGTGACGCCCGCCGAACGGTTGCGTTCCGTCACCCGCCGCACGGTGGCGGACGACGCGCTCGCGGCCGAAGCTGCGGACGCGCTCGCGGGTTTCGCGCCCGAACCCGCCAGCCTCGTGGTGGCGTGCCGGCGCGTGCTCGCGCATCACCCCGCGCACGGCGCGCTGTGGTGGGTCTGCGCGCGCATCCTCGCCGCGCCCGACGCGGCGCGCGCGGCACGCGACGCGATCGGTCTGCTCGACGCCGATCGCACCGCGAACCGGCTCGCCGCGTCGCTGCCGCTCCTCGACGAGGACGACACGATCGCGGTCGTCGGCTGGCCGCATGCGGTCGACGACGCGATCGCCGAGCGGCAGGATCTCCCGGTCGTCTCGGTCCGCACCGAGGGCTCCGACCCCACTTACGCGTTGCGCCGGCGCAACACCGAGCGCAACGTGCGGATCGTCGAACCGTGGGACGCGACGCTGACGCAGGTCGCGTTCCTGCTCGTCCCTGCGCTCGCGATTGGTCCGGTGACCGCCCTCGTGCCAGCGGGCGTGGGCGCTCTCATCGACGACCTCGGTCGCAACGTACGCGACACGTGGCTGGTCAGCGGCGTCGGTCGGGTGCTCCCCGCACGTTTGTACGACGCGGCCGTCGAGCGCGAGCAGCGAATCCGGCGCCTACGACGAGATCGACGACCCCGCACCCGAGGTCTGCTCGCTCGAACGCTTCGACCGTGTCGCGGGTCCGCGTGGCGTCGAGCGGGCGATCGACGCGACGAGCCGGCCCGACTGCCCGGTCGTGCCCGAGTTGCTGCGCCCGTTGAACTGACGCCGAGCCCGCCGACACTCAGACGTCGATGATGGGCGGGCTCCCCGGACCGTCGTCGGACGGGCCGCGATCGAACGGTCCGTTGTAGCGACGGACGGCGACGATGCGGAAGCGCCGGCGCAGGAAGTGGCGGAACACCGCACGCGTCGGCGGGAACAACACGATGAGCCCGATCGCGTCGGACACGAAGCCGGGGAGCAGCAACAGGATCCCGGCCGCCAGCACGAGCCCGCCGTCGATGAGGTCGTCCGCGGGCATCTGACCCGCGTTCAGCTGCTGCCGTATGCGTTGCCACACACCGATGCCCTCGTGGCGCGTCAACCATGCGCCGCACAGCGACACGAGGATCATCAAGCCGATCGCGTTGAGGAATCCGATCGCCTGCCCCACGAGCACGAACACGTACAGCTCGATCAGCGGGATCACGATGAACACGAACGCGAGGGCCACGAGGACCATCAGGGCATGCTATTCGCGTCCGTTCTCGCGCCGGTCGCTCGTTGCGCCGTCGTCGCACCGGTTCAAAATGCGCCGCCGTCGACGCCGATGCGTTGCCCGGTTACGTAGGAAGCCTGTTCCGAGACGACGAATCGCACTGCATCGGCGACCTCTTCCGGCGAACAGACGTGTCCGAACGCGGCGCGAGCATCGAGCGTGCGGATGTCCTCGATTCCCGCCGCGCCCTTCATCAGCCGGCGTCCCATCTCGGTGTCGACGAGGCCGGGCGCGACGACGTTGACATGGATGCCATTGCGACGCTCTTCCTTGGCCAAGGTCCACGCGAGTGCCTCGAGCGCAGCCTTCGCCATGTTGTACGGCGCCGAATTCGCGGCCATGTGTAGCGTCGCCGCGCTCGAGATCATCACGATGTCGCCCCGCGGGCGCGTGCGCATCGACGGCAACACGAGCTTCGACATCGCCCACGCGCCGATCGCGTGAGTGCCCATGAGCCGGTCCATCTCGGCCGGGTCGGTGTCGGCGACGGTCTGCCCGCGTGACGCGACTCCGGCGTTGTTGACGAGGATGTCGATCGCACCGAGTTCGGCGACTGCGGCGTCGACCATCGCCGCGCACGCGTCGTAGTCGGTGACCGGCGCGGCGTAGGCGATCGACCGCCGCCCCAGCTTCTCGATCTCGGCAACGGTCTCCTGCGCCGCGGCCGCATCGCGCCGGTAGCTCACGACGATGTCGGCGCCGTCTTCGGCGAGCCCGAGCGCGATCGCGCGCCCGATGCCGCGGCCGCCACCCGTGATCAGCGCGACCCGTCCCTCGAGTGACATCGTCCCTCCTGGCTCAGTCGTCGGTGAAGCGCGCTGGTCGCTTCTCGACGAACGCGGTCATCGCTTCGGTGAGGTCGCCGGTGAAGCTCGACAGCACCTGGGTTCGGTTCTCGAGATCGATGCCGGCCTGGAGGCTGCCGATTTCGAGCTGACTCCACATGACTTCCTTGGTCATGCGGACGCCGAACGGGCTGTTCCCCACGATCAGCTCGGCCGTCTCCAGCGCGGCGTCCACGACCGCGCCGTCGGGAACGACCTTGGTGACGAGTCCGATGCGGTCGGCTTCGGCCGCGTCGATGAGGCGGCCGGTCAGCAGCAGCTCGAACGCGCGGGACGCGCCGATGAGACGGGGCAGCATCCACGACACACCGATGTCGCAACCCGATAACCCGATTCTGATGAACGCGACGTTGAAGCGCGCGCTCGCAGCGGCGACGCGCACGTCGCTCGCCAGCGCGAGCGCGAGCCCGCCACCCGACGCCGCACCGTTCACGGCCGCGATGATCGGTTGCGGGACCGAACGCATCTTCGGCACGAGCCCGGCGATCAGCTTCTGCACGGTCATGCCGGCCTGGGCGCGACCCATCGATTGCGTCGTCGGTGGACTCGCACCCTCGCTCAGATCGAGCCCCGCGCAGAACCCGCGACCCGAGCCGGTGAGCACGATCACGCGGCAGCTGCGGTCGGCTTCGCACTCGTCGAGCGCGTCGTAGAGGCCGGCGACGAGGTGGTGGTTCATCGCGTTCAAGCGCTCCGGACGGCGCAGCGTGATCAGGGCGACGCCCGGTCGCACCGGTTCCAGGGTGACCGCTTCCGTCATTGCGAGGCGCTCCGTTTCTGCGCGAGCTTCTCGACGCGGGAGGCGAGTCTCGGCGACCCGAACCGTTCGCACCATGCCGCGAACGTCGGTGCCGGCCCGGTCCACTCCCAGTCGTCGACGTGACCGACGTGCGCGTCGGTGCGCAGCGTCGCGAGCACCTTGAAGCGGTCGGCGACATCGCGCGCGGTCGCGAGCGTCGTCGCCAGCCGGTCCACGCCGCGTACGCCGGCGACATCCCATTCGGCTGCCGCGTCGGGGATCGCCTCGAGATGGCCGTACCGATCCAGCACTGCGGCCGCCGTCTTCGCGCCGAACCCGGGCAGCCCGGGGAACCCGTCGGCGGAGTCGCCGACGAGCGCGAGCCAGTCCGGGATGGACGCGGGCGCGACGCCGAACTTCGCGTGCACGCCTTCGGCGTCGAGGAGGATGTTGCGGCGGCGATCGAGTTGCACCACCTTGCCGCCGACGCACTGCCCGAGGTCCTTGTCGGGGGTGCAGATGATCGCCTGCTCGACGCGCGCGTCGACCGCCGCGACCGCGGCGGCGCTGGCGAGCGCGTCATCGGCTTCGAGATCCACCATCGCCCACACCGCGACGCCGAGCGCGGCGAGCGCCTCCTCCAGCAACGGGAACTGGGACTTCAGGAGCGGGTCGATGCCGTCCCCCGTCTTGTACGTGGCCCAGAGGTCGTTGCGGAAGGACTCGATCACATGG
This sequence comes from uncultured Actinomycetes bacterium, assembly GCA_963740835.1. GTDB lineage: Bacteria > Actinomycetota > Acidimicrobiia > IMCC26256 > PALSA-610 > CAVUFH01. Next base: position 989,748 of record CAVUFH010000002.1, read on the forward strand.
TCGGTCGCGACCCCGAGATGCGTCGCGCCCTCCTCGAGCATGCCGAACACGCTCGTGACCACTGCGCGCGTCGCGCCGACCTCGACGCCCGCGGGGTCAAGGTGCCCGGGCCGTGGCGCGAGGAACTGCCGGAACAACTCATAGGTGCCGTCGACCAGATGCACTCGCACGGCCGTGAGCCTGGCACAGGTCCGGTGCGGCGCGTCGACGCCGCGCCGATTCGGCCCTTACCTGGCCGCGACGGCCGCGTGGGCGGTCTGGCGCGACGGCAGGGGCTGCGTGACTGTGGCCTCGGGCACGTGCATCTCGAGCAGAAGCCAATGCACCGACCCGAACACCAGCACCGCGCCCGCGACGTGGAAGCCGACGAGCAGTTCGGGGATGCCGCGCGGTACTGCACGTAGCCGAGGATGCCCTGGGCGACCATCGCCGCGAGCGCGACCGACACCGAGGTGAGCACCCGCTGCGGTGCACGCTCGCGTACGAGCACGACCACCAGTACGAGCACGAGCACGATCAGCGTGTCGACCGAGGCCGCATGGATGCGCGCGAGGTCCGGGATCGGGATGCTCAGCCGCTTCGCGTCCGCGTCACCGCCGTGCGGCCCGGCGGCGGTCACGAGGGTGCCCATGATGAGCACCCAGATCGTGAGCGCGTAGACCGCGCGTACGAAGCGCAACGCGAGCCGCGAGACGACCGGCACCCGCCGTCCGTCCGGTTCGGCCGCGCGCTTGTGGAACGTGAGGGCGACCGCGACAAGGGCGATCGCCAACAGGAAGTGGCCCATCACGCTGACCCACGCGAGCTTCACGAGCACAGAGATTCCGCCGAGCACTGCGTTGCCGAGATACAGCACGAGCATCAACCACGACAGGCGGATGAAGTCCCGTCGGCGCGGATGCAGGCCGTAGGAGCAGATCAGCACGATGACGATCGGGATGACGATGGCGCCCGAAAAGAAACGGTTGACCTGTTCGATGGCCTGGTGCCGTGTCCCGACGCTGACGAAGTCGTGCGCGTTGCAGTTCGGCCAGTCCGTGCAACCGAGCCCGGAGTCCGTCAGCCGGACCGCGGCGCCGGTCACGATGATGATCGCGAGCAGCACGAGGTTCAGCAACGTGAGACGGCGGAACGCGCGTGGCGTCAGCTCGGGAACGCGGATCGGTCGCGAGTGTACGGACGGTCGCCCCGAGTGGCCCGACCGGGCCGGTGCTCGTACCTCCCATATGCAGATCTCTCCGGGTGCGCGTCGGTACGATGCAGCCGATGCGCCGGCGGATCCTGGTCTCGATCTTCGCCGTGTTCGTCATCGCCGGGGCCGCCGCCGCCGTCTACCTGTTGTGGACCGAGGACGACGGCAACGGTCGGGTCGCACTCGGGGGCGCCACGACGGCGCCCGATGCCGCGGCCCGGACCGCGCCGAGCACGAGTGCGGCTGCGACCACGACCACGACCAGCCGCCGGGGCAGCGGCCAACCGGTCACGATCGCGTTCGCGGGCGACATCCACTTCGAAGGCGTCCTCCGCGCCAAGCTGGCGGCGAACCCGTCCACAGTGCTCGCTCCCATCGCGCCGGTGCTCGGATCCGCCGACCTGACCGTGGCGAACCTCGAAACCGCGGTGACCGACCGGGGCACCCCCGCGCCGAAGGAGTTCACGTTCCGAGCGCCCGCGACGGCGCTGACTGCACTGGCCGCGGGCGGTATCGACGTCGCGAGCATGGCAAACAACCACGGCATGGACTACGGACCCGTCGGCCTGCAGGACTCGCTCGCCGCCCGCACCGCGAGCGGGTTCCCGATCATCGGGATCGGCAACAACATGACCGAAGCGTTCGCGCCCTACCGCACCACGATCAAGGGCCAGCGCATCGCCGTGATCGGCGCGACGCAGGTGCTCGACGCCAACCTCGTGTCGAGTTGGACCGCAACCGACACGCAGGCCGGCCTTGCGTCGGCCAAGGACGTGCCCCGGCTCGTGGCCGCGGTGCAAGCCGCGCGCACCGAGAGTGACACCGTCGTCGTCTTCTTGCACTGGGGCATCGAGACCCACACCTGCCCGAGCGCGGATCAGCAGCAGCTCGCGCGCACGCTCGTGGACGCGGGTGCCGACATCGTCATCGGTGGACACGCACACCGGTTGGAAGGTGCGGGCCGTATGGACGCCGCGTTCGTCGGCTACGGCCTCGGCAACTTCGCGTTCTACGCGAAGCCTGGCCCCGGGGCGCAGTCCGGCATCGTGTTCGTGACTGCGACCGGCCGGGACATCGACTCGTACCAGTTCGCCCCCGCGGTGATCAGCAATGGCGTCCCGCAGCCGCTGGGCGGCGCGGCCGCGACGAACGCGGTCGCGGCGTGGAACGATCTGCGCGGTTGCACCGGCCTCGCGCCCTGAGGTCGACTACCGCCGTGCCCTACGACGAGTTCAGCTTGTTCCGCGAGAACGCTTCGGAGTTCGACATCCGGTGGCGCGGCGATCCGCAGGTCGCTCGCGTCGCCGTGGACGTGGGCGGAGGCCAGGAGATCAGCGCGCTGGCCTGGGGCGATGGAGAACCTCAGCTGGTCCTGATCCACGGCGGCGCGCAGAACGCGCACACCTGGGACACGGTCGCGCTCGCGCTCGACCGACCGCTCGTCGCACTTGACCTTCCGGGCCACGGGCACTCGTCGCATCGCGACGACCACGCGTACTGGCCTGCCGAGAACGCGGTCGCGCTCGAGACCGCGACCCGCGCGCTCGCACCCAAGGCGCTCGCGGTCGTCGGCATGTCGCTCGGCGGTCTCTCGTCGATCGCGCTCACCGATCGCGCTCCGGACCTCGTGCGGGCGCTGGTGCTCGTCGACGTGACACCCGGTGTGAACCGGGAGAAGGCGTCTGCAATCGCGCAGTTCATCGACGGACCCGAGAACTTCGAGTCGTTCGACGAGATCCTCGAGCGCACGGTCGCGTTCAACCCGACGCGAACCGAGTCGTCGCTGCGCCGCGGGATCCTGCACAACGCCGTCGAGGACCCGGACGGACGTTGGCGGTGGCGCTACGACCTCCCTCGGCGTGGCAGCGGTGAGGGTGATGACGGCCGTATCATCCCCGGCATCGACACGCTGTGGGACGCGATTGCTCGCATCGAGGTGCCGCTCACACTCGCACGCGGCACGCTGTCGCCGGTGGTCGACGACGCCGATGTGGAGGAGTTGCTGCGCCGCAAGCCGGACGCCCGGGTCGTGGGGTTCGACGGTGCCGGCCACAGCATCCAGGGCGACAAGCCGGTGGAGCTCGCCGAGCTTCTCCGCTCACTCCTGGACGGGGAGATCGGCCTCGACGGGTAGATCGGCCTCGACGGGCAGGCCCGCGGCCCGCCACGCCTGGAATCCGCCGATGACATCGGTGGCGCGGTGCAGACCAAGTTCGTGAAGGCGCGCCGCAGCCAGGCTCGAGACGTAGCCCTCGTCGCAGAAGAGGATGATCTCGACGTCGTGGTCGCGCGCAGCCGCGATCCGCGAGCCGCTCACCGGATCGAGACGCCACTCGATGTGGTTGAGCGAGATGATCTCCGCGCCGGGCACCGTTCCGTCGCCGGTGCGCTGCTCGAAGATGCGCACGTCGATGAGCAGGGCCCCGGCCTGCCGGCGTCGCGCCGCTTCGGCCGGTGTGACTCGCCGGAGTTGTGCACGCGCCCGTTCGAGGAGCTCGTCGACCGTCGCCACAGTCGCACTGTAACGATGTCGGCCGGGTGCGGTTACCGTGACGGCGTGAGCAGTGAGGCGCAGGCCACCGGCGCGGCGATCGCACGTGCGAGTCACGGGCTTCGAGCGCCGGAGGCCGCAGCCGCATGAGTGATGTTCTCGGACCGTTGCCGTCCACGTTCCCGACGACGCGCGATGCGATCCACGCACTGGCCGAACAGGTGCTCGCGGCGGCTCGCTACCGCGCGACGCAGCACATCGGTCTGCGGCCGACGCCCGGCGGGGTCGGTACGCCGCCGTTCGCGCCCGTCGAAGGAGTCGGCGACGAGATCGCGCGGGTCGACGGCATCGAGCTCGTGCACGAACGCGCCGGGGCTGTGCGGCGCGCCCCTATCACGACGCTCGCAGACGCGGCCGAGTTCTTCGGTGGCCCTCTCGGCGCGCCGCCGGTGTACGCGCCCGCAACCCACGTCGCTCCCGACGCCACACTCGCGGTCGACGCGACGGCCGCGGCCGCCCTCGCGGAGTGGTACGCGTTCGCTGACGAGCGCCTCGCCGAGCTCCGGCGGCGCCACGAAGGCCAGGACTCGACCGGCGCCCAGTTGTGGCCCGAGCACTTCGATCTCGCGATCGAGCTCGGTACGGAGGCCGACGGGACGCGCGCCAACTACGGCGCGTCGCCTGGCGACGAGGTGATCGCGGAGCCGTACCTTTACGTCGGGCCGTGGGACAAGCGCCGGCGTACCGGGCTGTTCGCTCGCTATGCGTTCGGTGCGGCCCTGACGTACGCAGAGCTGCGCGCGTCAAACGATCACGAGGCCGCGGCGCGCGACTTCTACATGGCTTGCGCGCAGGCGTTGCTCGACCCCGGTGCGAGCTCGCCGGGGTAGCCTGGCCCGCATGACGCAGACGTTCACCCGCATGGATCAATCCACCGCCGAGCAGTGGGCGGTCATCGGTCGGGAGACGGCCGAACACCAATCGCGCGTCGCCGACCGGGCGCTCGAAATGCTCCGCTCCCTGGCCGAGATCACTGACGGCTTCGCCGTGGACCAGCTGATGCACTCGCTGCAGACCGCGACGCGTGCCGAGCGCGGCGGCGCCGATCCCGAGATGGTGTTCGCATCCTTGCTCCACGACATCGGCAAAGCCGTGAGCGTGCCGAACCACCCGGAGATCGCGGCCGCGATCCTCAAGCCGTACGTGCGGCCCGAGGTGCACGACGTGATCCTCGCCCACCAGGACTTCCAGGGCCGGCACTATTACGCGCACTTCGGCGGTGACCCGAATGCGCGCGCGAAGTACGAAGGCCAGCCGTGGTTCGACCTCGCCGCGCAATTCGCCGACGACTGGGACCAGACCGCGTTCGACCCGGACTACGACACGTTGCCGCTCGAGCACTTCGAGCCGCTGGTCCGCGAGATGTTCGCGCGCCCTCGCTCGTTCTGAGCACTCGCGTTGACCGGTTCGGTCGGCCGCGCGGCTGTCGCCACACCAGGAGAACAGATGCTGCTCGACGGGAAAGTCGCGATCGTTTCGGGCGTCGGTCCCGGACTCGGGCAGGCGAACGCCCGCGCGCTCGCGCGTGAGGGTGCCACGGTCGTACTCGCGGCGCGGAGTGCCGACTACCTCGAGCAGGTGCAGAAGGAGATCGAGCACGACGGCGGCCGGGCGCTCGCGGTCCCGACCAACCTCGTCGACACCGACCAGGTCGCCGCGCTCGTGGCGCGCGCGGTCGACGAATACGGGCGGCTCGACATCCTCGTGAACAACGCGTTCCGGATGGATCGCGGCGAACCGTTCGAGACCGTGGACCTCACGCACTGGAAGAAGGTGTACGAGGTCAACGTCTGGGGCGCGCTCGGACTCACGCAGGCGTGCGTCCCGCACCTGCGCCGCGCCGCAACGGAGAACGGCGACGCATCGATCGTGTTCATCCTCTCCATGTCGATGCGCAAGGTCCGCCTCAACGAGGGCGCGTACTCGTCGTCGAAGGCCGCGCTGCGTACCGCGGTGCAGTCGCTCGCGCTGGAGCTCGGGCCCGCGCGCATCCGCGTGAACGCGGTTGCACCGGGCTGGATCGGCGGCCCCAGCGTCGACATGTTCATCGACTGGGAGTCGCAGCAACGGGGAATCACCAAGGCCGACGCGCGCGCCGAGATCGAAGCGCGGATCCCGCTCGGCCTGATCCCGCCGCAGGACGACATCGCGCATTCGGTCGTCTTCTTCGCGTCACCCTGGTCGAACGTCATCACCGGCCAGACCCTCGACGTGAACGGTGGCGAGTGGTTCGCGTGACGCGGTCGAGGGCGTGACCCGCGCCGCGGCGAAACCAACGCGGCGCGTCCCGGCCGAGACCGAGCCGCACGAATGCACGCTGATGGCGTGGCCGACAGAGACGCGGCGCGCGTCGCTGTGGGGAGACCGTCTCGATGCCGCACGCGCCGCACACGTGGCTGTCGCGCGCCGGTCGCGGCGCACGAACCGGTGACGATGGTCGCCGCTCCCGACGACGCGACTGCGGCGGCGGCCGCCTGCGGACCCTCCGTCGAGATCTTCGTGGCACGCATCGACGACTCGTGGATTCGCGATTCCGGGCCGATCATCGTCTACGCCGCCGACGGCCGCCGCGAGGCGGTGCACTTCCGCTTCAACGCCTGGGGTGAAAAGTACACGCCCTACGCCGATGACGCGACCATCGGCGCGCGCGTTGCCGAGCGTCTGGGGTTGTCCGTCACCGAGGTGCCGCTCGTGCTCGAGGGGGGTTCGATCGCGTTCGACGGCGCGGGCACGGTCGTCACGACCGAACGCTGCCTGCTCAACCCCAATCGGAACCCAGGCGTGACGCGTGTCGAAATCGAAGCAGTGTTGCGCGCCGCACTCGGGGTCGACCGGTTCGTCTGGCTCGCGGACGGCATCGCCGAGGACGCGGAGACCGACGGTCATGTCGACAACGTCGTTGCGTTCGTCGCGCCGGGTCGGGCCGTCCTCCAGGGCTGTGACGACCCTGGGAACCCGAACCACGCGATCGCCGCCGACAACCGCGGCCGGCTCGAGGCCGCGGGCATCGCGGTCGTCGAAGTCCCGGCGCTGCCATACATCGACCTCGTGGGTGAGCACATCCCGGTCCCGTACGTGAACTGGTACGTCGCGAACAGCGTCGTGGTCGTGCCGGTGACCGGCGCGAGCACAGACGCGGCGACGCTCGACCTCGTCGGCGCGCAGTACCCGGGGCGCGCGGTGGTGGCTGTCGACGGTTCGGTGCTCGCCTACGGTGGCGGCGGCGTGCACTGCATCACCCAACCCGTCCCCGTGTCGCGATGATCCTGCGCACCGCCTACGACCTGCTCGACTCCCCCGCGCGCGTCGACGCGCCGCGCCGGCCGCCGGTACGTGTCGGGCTCGTGCAGGAGCAATGGCGGCCCGACCGCGTCGAGCACGAAGCCGCGCTGACCGAGGGTGTCGCGATCGCCGCGCGCGAAGGTGCGCGGCTCGTCTGCCTGCAGGAGCTGACGCTCCTGCCGTACTTCGCCATCACCCCGGACGGACCCGCGAGCGCGGGAGTCGAACCGGAGGCGCTGCCCGGCGGCCGGACCCACGAGTTCGCGGCCCGGCTCGCCGCCGAACACGGTGTGCACGTGCACGCGTCCTTGTACGAACGCGCCGACGACGGTGGCCTCGGTTTCAACACCGCGATCGTCGTCGCGCCCGATGGTGCCCTCGTCGCGCGCACGCGCAAGATGCACCTGCCCGTCACCGCCGGCTACTACGAGGACAAGTACTTCCGCGCTGGCGATACGGGTTATCCGGTGTCGGAAGTGGCGGGCGCGACGATCGGCTTTCCCACTTGTTGGGACGAGTGGTTCCCGGAGGTCGCACGCCTGTACGCACTCCAGGGCGCAGAGGTGATCGTCTACCCGACTGCGATCGGTTCGGAGCCCGACCATCCGGCGTTCGACACCGAGCCGCTCTGGGAGCAGGTCATCCGCGCCAACGGGATCACCAACGGCACGTTCATGGTGGTCCCCAACCGCATCGGCACCGAAGGTCCCGTCACGTTCTATGGGAGTTCGTTCATCAGCGATCCCTACGGGCGCGTGCTCGTACAGGCGCCGCGAGCCGAGGCCGCGGTCCTCGTCGCCGACCTCGACCTCGACCAGCGCCGCGACTGGCTGGAGCTCTTCCCGTTCCTGCGCACCCGGCGCCCCACCACCTACGGCCCGCTGATACGCGAGAAGAACGAGTAGGCCGCGGTGCCGATCAGCCTCCGGATCGACTGCATGGAGTGCGGCGGTATCGCGGTGCTCCAGCAACTCCCCGGCGAGGACGAGATCCTCGAACCCGGCGCGGTGCTCGTGTACCGCTGCCCCGACTGCTACCAGCGCTGGGACGTCGTGGTCGACGCGGACGACCTGATCGACGACGACTGACCATCAGCGCGCCGGATCTCGACGATGTGGTTGGTCCGGAACGACGCGACACGCACCGCGAACGCCGACGCGAGCCGGCCCGCGCCGTTGCGATCGAAGAACGTCGTGAGCGGCCCTTCCTGTTCGTACGCGTCAGCACCCTGCACGACGGTGGAGGTCTGGTCGTCGAAGCGCACGCAGAACGTCATGCAGTGAGCGTACGACGACCGCGTTGTGGATCGATAGAGGAACAAGTTGTGGACGACCTGTGGACGGCGGAACGAGAGAGAGGAAAGGCAGATCGGAGCGCGCACGTTCGTCCATGTGACGTAACTCGCCATATGTGGCGAGTTACGTCATGAGAACGCGACGGCTCGGCAGATCTGTGTGGTCGTGGTGCGTCATCTCGTCGTCCGCTCGGCGGTCGCCGCGATCGTTACTCAGCTCGTCGGCGACGAACTGCTCTCGCTCGTCCGTGCGGGGGCGAAGAAGTCGAGAAGTAGTTGTGTGACGCGCTCGGACTCGTCGTGATGCACCCAATGCGACGCGTTCGGCAGGCGCTCGACGCGATCGAGGTTCGGCACGTCGTCGTGTTCGGGCTCAGCGAGGTCGGAGTCGAGGAAGCGGTCGCCTTCGCCCCAGATGACCAGCGTGGGCGCCGAGATTGGTCGAAGCGCGGCTTCGGCCTTTTTGGGTGAGGTTCGCACCGAGGACCGGTAGTAATTGATCATCCCGGTTGCAGCCCCGGGCTGCGACCACGCCTCGATGTAGCGGTCCATCTCATCCTGCGTGTAAGCCGGGTCGGCATCGCGCAAGAAGTTCCGGAAGAAGTGCCAGTGGTTGGCGTGCACAATACTTTCGGGCAGTTCCGGGACGTCGAAGAAGAAGAAGTACCAGGACTTCCGGAGCTGGCCCGGGTGGTGCAGTCCCTGCGACAGCTTCCGCGGGTGGGCCGCGTTGAGGATGGCCAGCCGGTCTACGACTTCAGGGTGGTTCATCGCGGTGGCCCAGGCGACGCTTCCGCCCCAGTCGTGACCGACCAGCAGCGCGGACTTGGCACCGCGCTCTTGGATGAGATCGCGGATGTCGGCGGTCAGATGGTCGGTGTCGTAGGCCGCGACGCCGTCCGGCTTCGATGACAGGTTGTAGCCGCGCATGTCGGGTGCCACGACGCGGTATCCCGCGGCCGCGAGCGGTTTGATCTGCAGCCGCCAGCCGTACCAGAACTCGGGGAAGCCGTGCAGCAAAACGATCAGCGGTCCTTCCCCGGCCTCGACGTAGTGCAACCGCTGGTCGCCGATCTCGGCGTAGCCATCGCGAACTTCGCTGCCAAGGAGTGTTGCCGCCTGCTGTTCCGCCATCTCGCCGGCGCCGACGGTGCGGTCCTCCGATGTGCTCATTGCCCCTCCTCCGAGAGCCACGTCCCAAGTGACAGTAACGCCGTTTCCGTTTCCTGACATCCTCCGTTTCGCGCCCCTCTTCTGGTGTTGAGACCTCGAAGGCGGCGCTCTCGCGTCGAGCACTCGCACGGTCTCGATGTCTTGGACCTGTACGCCGCCACACCCATGCTCTCCGTCACTGGCGATATCTCCGGCTCCGGCACCGTCCGGGTGGCGATCACAGTCCAGGCGCTCTGTCGCATTCGGCGCCGGTCGGCTTCCCGTCGCGGTCGGAGTGCTCAGTGGAAGCGAGCACGCCGCAAGCGAGGCGCGGCGTGAAGGCGTCAGGGTCGAGTTGCATGCCGTGCCGGGTGACGCCGCCGACGTGTTGGTTGGCGTCGCCGAGCAGCTCGGTGGCGACCTCGTCGTCGTCGCAAGCCGCGGAATGACCGGTGCGCGACGCTTCGTGTTACGGAGTGTGCCGAACAAGGTGTCTCACCATTGCCCGTGCAGCCTGCTGATCGTTGACACGGCAACCGACTGAGCGGCGGCTGAGCGTGAGCAAACGCGCTAGATGCGCACACCGGTCCGGTGTACGCCTTCCGTCCACTGAGGATCGGCGATCGGGCTTTCCGTCCTGAAACCCTTCCACGCGCAGTAGATGCCGAGCGAGAGCTCCCACGCGGCTTCCGGCAGTGTCAGCAAGCCAGAAGGTCCCTGTCCGTTCTTGTAGACGCCTATCAGCATCATCACGAACGAGAGGATCAGCAAGGGACCACCGATGAGACCCAACAGCGCCATGCGAGGCGGTACAAGCGCGGATCGGTACATCAAGTAGCCGAGCATGATGCCGTTCCCGATCCCAGCGACGAGTCCGGGCCCCCACAGAAAAGCCCAGTCGTAGGTGTGCACCAGGGAATTGCCTTGGGTTCCGAGCGCCGTCGCTCCGATGGCATTGGCTCCGCCCAACGCATCAGCCACGTTCACGACAGAGATGATGCTCATAAGGCCGATCGCGGCGAAGACGGACTCCATGATGCGAGCGCAGACGTACCCGAGTGAGACGGTCTCGCTCTGCCGCCTGACGAGCGGATAGATGACGACCGCGGTTCCGATCTGGGTGACGATGAGTCCGAACTCGAGGATCGCGCCCAGCTTCAGGCTCGCGTGGTTTACATCCCCGGGGACGAAGCGCATGTCGGACCAGCTCGCGCCCACTCCGTGAATGAAGAGAAGCCGAGCGGGGATGCTCGTAATGAATGTGCCGATGAACAGCCAGCCGAAGATCTTTCCCGTTCTGCGTACGTCCACCCTGGTTCCCCTTTCCTCAAGGGCAGAAATGAGTACGGGATCCCCGCACAGAAGCCCCGCGATCGTCTATCTATATCGCCCGCCCGTCACACGCAACGCTCCTGACGTCATCATCCCCGCCGATCGGTGCGAACGCTCGCGTCGTCTCCGCGTTGTGACCGAGGGCTACGACACTTCCGAGCAGGCGCTTGCCGGGTGGGCCGCGGCTGCCCGTGCACGAGTCCTGCGAGTCGAGCTGTGCCCCGGTCCGGAGTTCCCGAACGCATCTGGGTGTGCGTCGATACCGAGCTGTCGCAGCCGATGCGGGCAAGCTGTGAACGCATCGACGGACGGTGGATCGTTGTGTCAGGGATCTCGGACTGACCACACCATCTGCCGCGAGGTGCGCGTCGAACTAGGTCGCTCGCGCGCTCCGCGAGCACGCCAATCGCAGTAAGCACGAGCCCGAGCATCATCAGATGACCCCGCATCGCTGCCAGTGAGCGAACAGGGCCACCGCGAACGCCGCGTCGCCGAGCCGGGCCGGCGCCCCTCACTACTTCTCAGGCAAGCGAGGCCGCGTTCACGACGCGGGGACCGGGAATCGGATGTACTCGTCGATCAGGAGGCGGCCGAGGTCGGCGTCGCGCGGGACGTCACCCTCCACCCGTCCGCGTGCGCGCAGGTCGGCGACGAGTGTGTCGACGATGCGGTCGACGGTGAGATCTTCGCGGTGGTCGCGCCACGCGTCTCGTTCGCGCGCGTCGGCGAAGCAGTACGCCTTCCACGACACGGAGAACCGCAGCTCGGACCACTGGTAGCTGGTCACTTCCGCGCCTTCGGCGTCGTGTACGAGCCACGAGCTGCCGCCGGCGTGGTCGAGTGTCATGCCCGGTCGCAGGCGCGGCAGATCGGCCGCCGCGAGATCGGAGATGCGCTCCACACCGTGGAACACGGTGTCGGTGTCGAGCACCATCGCGGTGTTGTAACGGACATCGTGCGAACGGGACGGACCGGCCGGACCGTCGGGCCAGTACGCGAGTGCGCCCCCGTCGCAGTCGTGGAACCACGCGATGGCGGTCGCGATCGGCATGCGGTACTCGTCGAAGCAACCCGAGTGCAGCATGACGACGAGCAGCCACTGCGGTACGAGCTTCCGGTTGGCACCGCGGAACTCGGGCACGTCGGTATGCACCGCGAGCTCCTGGCCCGGCACCATCAGGTTCGCGTACGCGATCGCGGGCTCGATGACGGGGCGGCCATGGACGGCCCGGGCCGCCTCGACGAATGCCTCCTGGTACAGGAACGGTTCGATGCCGGCGATGCGGATCTCGTTGCCGTACGCGTACTCCTCTCGGAAGTAGCTGGTGCGGACCGCGAGCGCGGACACCGGTTCGGTCGCGCGGCGAGGCCACCGGTCCGCAGGAAGTTCGCGAGCGCGTCCTGGCGCTGGGCCAGACCTTGACCGATGTCGGTCTCGATGCGTTCGTGCTCGAGGTACATGCGGTACCGGCCGAAGCGTGCGCACAGATCGACCATCGCGGCGGCACCGGCCGTGTCGAACAGTGGATCGAGGTCGACGATCACCGGCGCCGCCGCCTCGACCGTTCTTCCCGCATGATCTCGTCGAAGCGCTCCCATCGCACGTGGATGGCTTGCGGTGAGTGGCCGGGTATCCAGGCGACGGAGCCCTTGCTGACGAGCAGCTCGCCCAGCTTCTGCCCATCGCTGCGCACGACGAACCGTACGTCGCTGTTCAACACGACCTTGGGCGGGATCTCGATCTCGATGTCGTGACGGGCCAACGTGTCCTCCCGCGTCAAAACGGGCCGGTGCTCGACGCAACCCTAACCACGTTCGTAGCCTGCAGCCCGTGAGCACGACCTTCGAGAGCTTCGACAAGTGGCGCGCGCGCGGCGAGGTGCTCGACCTCGACGCGGGCCCGACGTTCACCGTCGACATCCCCGCGACGATCGACACAGACGAACCACCGATGTTCGTCCTGCACGGCTTCCCGACGTGTTCGTACGACTGGTGGGCGGTGGTACCCGCGTTCGCTCGCGATCGTCGCGTCGTGCTGTTCGACTTCGTCGGATTCGGCCTTTCGCACAAGCCCGACCTCCGGTACGGCATCCGCCGCTACGCCGATCAAGCCGTCGAGGTCGCGCGGGCAATGGAGCTCGAGCGGGTCGTGCTCGTCACCCACGACATGGGCGACACGGTCGGCGGCGAGCTGCTCGCCCGCGATCTCGAAGGGACGTTGCCCTTCGCCGTCGAGCAGCGCGTGCTCACGAACGGGAGCATCTACATCGGGATGGCCCATCTCTCGACCGGCCAGGAATTCCTCCTCGCGCTCGACGACGAGCGCGCGGATGTCGGCGGCAGCGGGGAACACCGCGGTTCGGGCTTCAAGCAGGGCATCGCGGCCACGTTCAGCCCCGGGCACCCGGCGTCGGAGGCCGAGCTCGACGCGCAGTGGCAGTTCGCGTCGCATGAGGACGGGCACACCTTGCTCCCGCGCACGATCCGCTACATCGAGGACCGGCGCGCGGAGGAGGAACGGTTCACCGGTGCGATCGAACGGCATCCGTCACCGCTCGGTGTGGTGTGGGGTGCCCTCGATCCGATCGCGGTGTACGACATGACCGCCCGGCTGCTCACGGCGCGCCCGGACGCGACGCTGATCACCCTCGAGGGTGTCGGCCACTACCCGATGGTCGAGGATCCCGACGGATTCGCGACCGCCGTGCTCGACTTGCTCAACTGATCCGCTCTCGGCATCCGCCCACCCACTCCACGAGGCCTCATGCACTTCACGACCGAGCACCGCTTCCCCGGCGTGCCCACGCGCGTCGCCGCGCTGATGGTCGATCCCGAGTTCGAAGGTGCGGTACAGCTGCCGGATCTCTCGTCGCCGGAAGTCGTCGAGCACGACGCGGACGGAAGCGCACACATTCTCAAGTTGCGCTACGAGTACATCGGTCAGCTCGACCCGATGGCGAAGCGCCTGCTCGCGGGGCGGCAGCTCGCGCTGGTGCAGACCGTACGCATCGATCCCGACACCGCACTCGGCACGCTGACGATCGAATTCGAAGCCGACCCCGGCCGGCTGCACGGCAACGTGCAGATCACACTCACCGCGGATCGCGCGGGCGACGCTGACGCAAGCGTGCGCGCACTTGACGGTGATTTCGTGGTGAAGGTGCCGGTGGTCGGCAGTACCATCGAGCGCAAGTTGCTGCCGGGCATCCTCACGCGCCTCGACGTGGAGGCCGACGCCCTCGCGGCGCATCTGCGCGCCAACGGTTGACGCGCGCTACGTTCCGCGCATGGACCCGCAGGACAACCGCGTCGGGCTCCTGTTCTCCGGACAGGGTTCGCAGAAGTCGGGCATGGGCGAGCCGTGGCAACACGTGGATGCGTGGTCGCTCGTCCCCGTGATCTCGACCGTGTCGGGGCACGACGTCGCGGATCTGCTGCTCCACGCGGACGACGACACGCTGCGGCGCACCGATCGCGCACAGATCGCGACCTTCGCACTCGAGCTGGTGGCGCACGCGTTCTTCGTCGCGCAGGATCCGCGCGGCGGCTCGTCGGTGCCTACGCGGGGCACAGCCTCGGCGAGTACGCCGCGCTCACCGCGGCCGGCATCCTCGAGGTCGAGGCGGCAACTGTGTTGGTTGCCGCGCGCGGCACGGCGATGCTCGCGGCCGCGGAAGCCGAGCCCGGCACGATGGTCGCGGTGGTCGGCGCGCCGACCGACGCGGTCGCGGCCGCGCTCGCGCCGCTCGAAGCCAACGGGAACCGCGTGTGGATCGCCAACTACAACGCGCCCGACCAGACCGTCGTCGCGGGCGACCACGACGGCATCGAAGCCGCCAAGGGCGCGGCCGGCGCGGTCGGCAAGGTCGTGGCCCTGCCGGTCGGCGGCGCGTTCCACTCCCCGCTCATGGCGGCCGCCGAGGTCCCCCTGCTGCGCGCGCTCCAAGGGGCGACGTTCTCGCCGGGCACCGGCCCGGTGGTGGCCAACGTCGACGCCGTCGCGCACCCGGGCGGTCCCGAATGGGTCGACCTGCTGGCCCGGCAACTGACCGCGCCGGTGCGCTGGACCGACTCGGTGCGGACGCTCATCGACGTGTGCGGGTGCCGGGAGTTCGTCGAGATCGGACCCGGCAACACACTGTCGAACCTGATGAAGCGCATCGATCGCGGGACACCGACCGGCCGGGTGACGCCGGCCTGAGCCGCCATCCGCGTCTGCGGCCCGGATCCTGAGTACGTTCTGACCGTTCTCGACCCCTTTGGAAGGAGAGTCCGTGATCCGCGGTCTGCTCATCCTCATCGTCGTGTTCTTCATCGCCACGTTCCCGTCGACCTGGCTGCTCATGCTCTTCCTGGGCAACGTCGGGGCCAACGTGTCCTACTGGGGTGCGCTCCCGCTCGGCATCCTCGTCTCGCTCCTTGTCGGGGGCGCGACCTCGCAGTTCGATCGTCCATAACCTCTTGCATATCCTATAGGTCGTAGGTTATCCTCCCGGGTGTGAAGCCCGAGCCGACGACTGCAGCACCACCGCTCGACCGCCGGCAACGGCGGCGGCAGGAGACGATCGACGAGATCCTCCGGCTCGCCCTCGCCCAGATGGCGGACGTCGGTGTGGGCGCGCTGTCGCTCTCGACGGTCGCGCGCGAGATGGGGATCCGGCCGCCCTCGCTCTACCAGTACTTCCCGTCGCGACTCGCGGTCTACGACGAGCTGTTCCGCCGGGGCAACGAGGAGCTGAACGCGTTCGTGGCGGAAGCCGGGGCCGGGATCGCGGAGCCGATCGCGCGGCTGCGTGCCGGGACCACGGCCTTCACGCGCTGGAGCGTCGAGCACCCGGTGATCGCGCAGCTCATGTTCTGGCGGCCGGTTCCCGGGTTCCAGCCGTCGCCCGAGAGCTTCGCGCCCGCGCTCGCGCAGGTGGACCTCATGCGAGACCTCATCCGCGAAGCGGTGGCAGCCGGCGCGCTCACGCCCGCCGCCGCGACCGACGACGGGTTCGCACTCTTCACGGTCTGGGTGAGTGGTGTCGTCAGTCAGCAGATGGCCAACGAGCCCGACGCGGCATTCGAATCCGGCCGCTTCACGCGCCTCTTCGACCGTGCCTTCGACACGTACGTGCTCGCGTTCACACCCGAGCCCGCCGCGAAGGGTCGGCGGTCATGATCGGGCCGGCGGTCGCGCGTCCCCGTGAGCTCGCACCGACCGGCCGCGCCGATGCGCTGCGACTGCTGCGCGCGGAAGCCGCCGCGTGGAACGCCGTGCTCGTCAGGTTCACGCCGGAAGACTGGAACGCACCGACCGTGTGCGACCGCTGGTCGGTGCGCGACATCGTCGGTCACCTCGACGGCCACGCCGAAGAGATCCTGCGGCCGTGGCTCTTCCCGTTGCGTGACCGCATCGGCGCGCGGCGCCACCCCGAGCTCGCACGCCTCGATGCCCACATGGAAGCGCAAGTCGACGCGCACCGGCGCCATCCGGTCGATGACCTGCGCCGTCAGTTTGCGCGGGACTGGGACCGTGCGATCCGCCGGCTCGCGCGCTATCCCGAATTCTTCCGCGCCCGACGCATCGCGACGGGCATCGAGGGGATGGCCTCCCTCACGATCGGCACGCTCGCCGATGTCATCTACCTGCGTGACCTCTGGATGCACCGCGACGACATCTGCCGCGCGACCGGACGGGCCGCCGCGCACCAGCCCCACGATGCGGAGGTCGTCGCGCAGGTCATGCGCGACGTCGATTGTGACTTCTGGTGCGGTCCGGGTGTCGTGCTCGAGCTGACCGGCGCTGCCGCCTCGACCTGGACAATCGGTGCCGAACCATTTGCCACGACAGTGCGGACCGACGCGCGTCACTTCATGCGTCTGCTCGCAGGCCGCGCGTCGACGCCCGAAGTCGCGTTGGTGCGCGGCGACCCGGCCGTGCGCGACGCGCTCGAGCGCGACGCGCGTGCCGTTCTAGATCCCCTTGCGATATCTCCTGTCACCGTCCCCTGTCACCATCGTGCTGAGGAGTCTCCAATGAAGACCAACGTCGACGAGATCGGCCCGGACATCTTCCGCTTCTCGACCTTCATCCCCGATGTGGGCCCGACCGGGTTCACGTTCAACCAGTTCCTCGTCCGCGACGAGCAGCCGTTCCTGTTCCACACCGGCATGCGGGGGCTGTTCCCGCTCGTGTCCGACGCGGTGACCGAGGTCGTCCCGCTGGATCAGCTGCGCTGGATCAGCTTCGGCCACGTCGAAGCCGACGAGCTCGGCGGGATGAACCAGTTCCTTGCCGCCGCGCCGGGCGCGGAAGTCGTGCACAGCATGCTCGCGTGCATGGTCTCGCTGAACGATCTCGCCGACCGCCCGCCGCACCCGGTCCAGGACGGAGACGTGCTCGAGCTCGGCACGAAGCGCATGCGGTTCCTCGCGACCCCCCACGTGCCCCACAACTGGGAGAGCGGCTTGTGGTTCGAGGAGACGACCAACACGCTTTTCTCCGGCGATGTCATGACGACGCTCGGCGACGGCCCTGCGATCACTTCCGACGATCTCGTCGAACCGGCCGGCATGGCGGAGAGCGTCTTCAACCCCACGTCGCTCGGCCCGTCGGTCGGGTCCACGATGCGCCGGCTCGCGGCGCTGCGGCCGGACACGATGGCGATCATGCACGGCCCGTCGCTCCAGGGCGACTGCGGCGCCGCGCTGCTCGCGCTCGCTGACGAGTACGACGCGCTCACGGCCGTCGCGACGGAGGCCTGAGCGGAACTCGCCCGCGGCGTGCCCACAGTTCATCGGCCGACGACTGCGGCGCTGTCCGAGGCCGACATCACGGCGATCCTGCGCCTGCTGGACGATGCCTTCGCGGGCGAGTTCGACGCGGACGACTGGGAGCACGCGCGCGGCGGCGTGCACGCCGTCGTCGTGGAGGATGAAACGGTTCTCGCGGACGCGGCGGTCGCGCCCCGCACGATCGAGGTGGACGGGAAGCCGTTCGCGACCGGGTACGTGGAAGCCGTCGCGAGCGCGCCCGCCCGTCAGGGCGAAGGCTTGGCATCGCTCGCGATGCACGCCATCGGAGAGGTCCTGCGCGCCGAATACGATCTCGGCGCCCTCTCGACCGGCCGGCATGCGTTCTACGCGCGTCTCGGCTGGGAGCGCGGGCGAGGTCCGACCCACGTCCGTCGTGACGGCACGGCGGTCAGGTCCGCGGAAGATGACGACGGTGTGATGCTGCTGCGCTTCGGGCCGAGCGCGCACGTCGACCTCGGCGCGCCGATCACTTGCCGGGCGAGAACCGGCGACGACTGGTGAAGCGGCGGCATACTGGCCCGTCGTGCCGGACGATCGTGATCCCAGCCCCATCGAGCGTGACTCCGTCGAGTTCGGGCGCGCCATCGGATTCTTCGACGCGACCTTCGCGATCGCGGCGACGCTGCTCGTCACCACGCTCGTCCCCGTCGACGCGGCGTGGACCAGCTGGTCGAACTTCTGGTCCACGCTCGACGGGCCGCTCCTCGCGTTCGCGATCTCCTTCTGGCTCGTGACCGCGTACTGGTGGGGCAATCACCGGTTCGTGGCGACGTTGCGCGGCTTCAGCCCCCGGCTGGTCGTCGTCAGCCTCGTCTTCCTCGCGTTCGTCGTCCTCGTCCCGTTCTCGACGCGCGGGTTCGGCACGACCAATTCTTCGTCCGAGGTCACAACCGTTGTCTATGCGATCAACGTCGCGCTGGTCTCGGCGATGGCGACGGTGCTCCCCTGGTTCGCGCGCGCCGATGACTTGTTCCTCGTGCGACCCTCGCTCGCGGAGCTCCGCGTCCGCAGCCTCGATCGGCTGACGCCGACGGTCGTGTTCCTCGTTTCGATCCCCATTGCCTTGTTCGGCGCACCGTCCGCGGCGCGCTACTTCTGGTTGGCGCTGATCCCGCTGGGCCACTTCGGGGGCAACTGGTGCCGCGCGCGCATCGTTGCGCTCCAGGCAGTCGACGATCTCAGCGCATGATCTCGACGAGCAGCACCCAGGCGCCGAGCAGCGCCGCGACGTACGACGCGATGACGCCGGCGACCCACCAGTCGAATCCACCCCCGCTCCCCGCGATCAGGGACACGCCCGCGACGATCGGTGCCGCGGCGCCGAACCCCCCGAAGCCGGCGCGCAGCGCGATCGTGGCGCGCGGCGCCCACCGCTCCGACTCGTGCGGCGTGGGCCGTTGGAGGAGCAGTACGGAGGCCAGCACGATCACGCCCAGGATCACGAGCTCGATGCCGAGCGCGCGTCGCTGCTGCGTCGGGACGAGCACCAACGTCGATGCGAGCAGCACGCCGATGAGGTGCACCAGCGCTTCTCCGGCGCGGTTGACCAGCCGGCGCGATGCGATGATCGCCTTCAGGTTGATCGAGACCCCGACGAACACGAGTCCGGCGAGGGCCGCGGCCGCGGTCGCTAGTGCGCCCGCGAAGGTCTGCCACGCGTCGATGGTGTACCGAGACATGGGCCGCTAGGTTGCCAGGACCCGCGCACGCAGGAAAGCGGGGGCAGCATGCCGGGCCGCGCTTCATCCGACCGCTCGGAGACTTCCTCCACACCGAGAGTGCGGGCGGTGTCCTCCTCGTCATCGCGACCGCCGTCGCGTTGGCGTGGGCGAACTCGCCGTGGCAGACGAGCTACACCGACTTCTGGTCGACGCACGTCGCAGTCAGCGTCGGAAGCCACACGCTCGACCTCACGCTGCAGGGGTGGATCAACGATGGTTTGATGACGCTCTTCTTCTTCGTCGTCGGCCTCGAGATCAAGCGCGAACTCGTCGAAGGCGAACTGCGCGAGCCGCGTCGAGCCGCGTTGCCGGCGATCGCGGCGGTTGGTGGCATGGTCGTGCCCGCGCTGATCTTCCTCGCGATCACCGCGGGGACGCCCGCGCGCGACGGCTGGGGGATCCCGGTCGCGACCGACATCGCGATGGCGGTGGGAGTGCTCAGCCTGCTCGGCAGTCGGATATCGCCGTCACTCAAGCTCTTCCTGCTCGCGCTCGCGATCGTCGACGACATCGGGGCGATCCTCGTGATCGCGATCTTCTACTCGCACGGGATCCACCTCGACGCGCTCGGCGTGGCGGTGCTGCTCGTGGTCGTGGTCGTGGTCGCGCGCCGGGTCGGCGTCTGGTACACGCCCCTCTACGTCGTGCTCGGGCTCGCCTTGTGGCTTGCGCTGCACGAGTCCGGAATGCACGCGACCATCGACGGCGTCATCCTCGGGCTGCTGGCGCCCACGCGCCCGATCCGTCAGCGCGAGTACGTCGACGTCGACCAGCTCACCGACATCTCGACGCCGGAGACCGCGCGCGAAACCGCAATGCTCGCACGCGAATCGGTCTCGGTCGTCGAATGGCTCGAGCAGCTGTTGCACCCGTGGACCAGCTTCGTCATCGTGCCGCTGTTCGCGCTCGCCAACGCCGGGATACCGCTGGGTGCGACGGCGATCAGCGATGCGTTCTCGTCCCGCGTCACCTACGGCGTGCTGATCGGGCTCGTCGTCGGCAAGCTCGTCGGCATCACGTTCTTCACGTGGCTCGCAGTGCGTATCGGCGCGGGCCGGCTCCCGGACGGCGTCCGGCCGGGGCAGGTCGTCGGTGTGGCCGCGCTGGGCGGCATCGGGTTCACGGTGTCGATCTTCGTGACCGGCCTCGCATTCGACGACGCCCAGCTCGTCGACCAGGCCAAGATCGGGATCCTCGTGGCATCGATGGTCGCGGGTGCGCTCGGCGCGCTGATCCTCACGCGGGCTCGCCGTAGCGAGCCGTGAGCTCGGCGCCGATGCGCGCGAGCTCGTCGCGTACCTCGGGAGGGTCGACGATGTCGACGCGCCCGCCGAGGCCCGCGAGCTCGCCCGCCAGCGCGGGCACGTGGGCACCGCGCACTTCGATCTCGACGCGCCCGTCGGCGCCGGCCGGACCGATGCGCACTCGTGTCCCGAACATCATGCGCAGCAGGCCGATTGCGTCGGCGACGATCGTGCCGCGCGCGTGCACGGGTGCGCGTTTCTGGTCGACTTCGTCGGTGATCATCCGCCACGCGGCCGCGAGGTCGAATCCCTCGGGCCGCACGACCGGGGCACCGTTGGACTCGACTCCGGTGACCCGATCGACGCGGAACGTGCGCAGCCCCGCGTCGGTGTCGGCGACCAGGTACCAGGCGTGGCCCTTGGTCGCGAGTCCGAGTGGATGGATGACGCGGCGGCTCGCGACGCGATCACGCGCCACGTAGTCGAGCTCGATCTGCTCACCGCGGACGACCGCCTGCTGCAGCGCGTCGAGATGGTGCGGGGCGGGCCGAGTGTGCGTTTCGCGGTCCCAGCCGCTCGGGTCGACCACCAAGGCGGTCGACGCGGCCTCGGCTTCGGGCCGGAACGGTTCGGGCAGCGCGCGCACCAGCTTGCGCAGCGCGGCCTTGACCTCCGGGGTCACCGCCGACGAAGGGCCGGCGACGAGGAACAGGGCCCGGGCCTCCGCTGCGTTCAGCCCGCTGAGATCGGTGCGGGCGCCGCCCACGAGTTGCCAGCCGCCGTTGCGACCGGCGCGGGAGTAGACCGGCACACCGGCGATACCGAGCGCCTCCAAGTCCCGGCGGGCGGTGCGTTCCGACACTTCGAGCTCGGCCGCGACCTCGGCCGCGGTCACCTGGCCGCGCTGCTGCAGCAGCAGCAGGATGGCCACGAGGCGGTCGGCGCGCACGAACCGATCTTCGCACGGAACCCGGTCACGCTCTGACCGGTTTCGCGTTGAGAGCGCGTGCTGGTTCAAAGACCGTGCTCGGTTCAAAGACCGTGCTCGTTCAAAGATTCGTATCGTCCGGTGGCACCGTGTCGGGGTCGGGCAGGTGCGCACCGCTGCCCGCGGCGGTCGCCGCCGACGACCGCGCGGCCCGGGCGTCGAGACCGTACGCGGTCATCGAGAGCGAGCCGAGCGCGTAGCCGGCGGCGAGGATGTCGGTGTTCGTGCCGGCGGCCTGCGCGAGGCCGGCGATGTACAGCAACGGGAGGAAGTGGTCGGGGGTCGGGACCGCGGCCGCGTAGTCGGGGTGGTGCACGATCGAAGTCAGCGACGCGGGCGCGGTGGTCATCGCGGTGCGCACCGACTCGTCGAAGCGGCGGGCCCAATCGAACCCGGTGTCCTCCTCGCTCGGATCGATCCGCCGCAGGTTGTGCACGACGTTGCCACTGCCGATGATGCATACGCCCGCGTCGCGCAGCGGCGCGAGCCGTGCGCCGAGATCAAGGTGGTACGCGAACGGTTCGAGCGCGTTGATCGACAGCTGCAACACAGGGATGTCGGCGTCCGGAAACGCGTGCACGAGCACCGACCAGGTGCCGTGGTCGAGCCCCCAGCTGTCGGCGTCGAGCCCCACCCACCGCGGCGCGACCGTGGCGACGACCTCGGCCGCGACCTCGGGCGCGCCGGGCGCCGGGTACTGCAGTGCGAACAACTCGTCCGGGAAGCCGTAGAAGTCGTGGATGGTGCGCGGCCGGGCCATCGCGGTGATCGCCGTGGCGTTGATGTACCAGTGCGCGGAGATCACGAGGACGGCGCGCGGTCGCGGCACCGACGCGCCGAAGTCACGCCAGAGTTCGGTGTGCCGGTTGTGCTCGATGGCGTTCATCGGACTGCCGTGCCCGAAGAACGCGGCGGGCATCATGTGGGCGAGGCTACCGCCGCTTATCGTGGTTGCATGACGGCCGGCTCGGACCCGAACCGACAGCACGACCATCCGGATCGCGCCCATCGGGACCACTCGCACGGAGTCGCCGCCGCGCGCGCCGGTGCGCGCCACCAGCGCCCGCTGTTCATCTCGTTCGTCCTGATCCTTGCGTTCCTCGTCGTGCAGGTCGTGGTCGGCATCCTCACCGACTCGCTCGCGCTGCTGTCGGACGCCGGTCACATGGCGACCGACGCCCTCGGGCTCGGCATGGCGCTCGCCGCGATCCAGGCCGCCTCGACCGCGCGCGAGCATCCGCAACGGACCTACGGCTTGTACCGCCTCGAGATCCTCGCCGCCCTCGCCAACGCGGTCCTCCTGTTCGGTGTCGCGGGCTATGTGCTGCTCGAAGCGCTGCGTCGCATCGGTGACGCGCCCGAGGTCGCGTCGCTGCCGGTCCTTGTGGTCGGCTGCATCGGGTTGGCCGTCAACCTGGTCGCGTTCTTCTTGCTGCGTGCCGGCGCGAAGGAGAGCCTCAACCTGCAAGGCGCGTACCTCGAGGTGTTCTCGGACACGTTGGGCTCCATCGCCGTCATCATCGGCGCAGGAGTGTGGGGCCTCACCGGATGGACGTGGGTGGACCCGGCGCTCGGCGCCGCGATCGGTGTGTTCATCCTCCCCCGCGCCTATCGCCTCGGACGCGAAGCGGTGCGGGTGCTCGTGCAGGCCGCGCCCGCCCGCGTCGACGTGGCGGCGGTGCAGCACGACCTCGCAGCAATCTCCGGCGTCGTCGACGTCCACGACGTACACGTGTGGACGTTGACGTCCGAGATGGAGGTCGCGTCGGCCCACGTCATGATCAACACGGACGCCGACTCGCACCGCGTGCTGGACGAGGCGCGCGCGTTGCTGCGGGATCACCACGGGCTCGACCACGCTACGTTGCAGGTCGAGCCCGACGATCACCGCGGCTGCGACGAAGTGTCCTGGTGATCGCGCCGGTTGGCGCGCGTCAGTGCGTGCGCGCGATCGCGCCGACGAACAGGTCCGACGGGACGGTCAAGGACTTCGCGACCTTGCCCGATCGGGCGTCGACGCGCACGACGACGGCATCGTGCCGGTCGGGTTCGGGGCGCGTCGGGGCGAGCGCCCACACTGCGTCGGCGTCGGCGACGACCGCGACGGGCGCGCGGAAGGTCGCCGGGGGCTCGTGCAGCACTGCGATGCGGTTGACGCCACCGGGCGCGCCGGACCGCAGCCGGTAGAGCGCGGCGCCGTCGTCGGCCACCACCCACAGACTGCCCCCGCTGGCCGCGGCCGCCCGCACCGGCCCGGCGGCGGCGGGCAGGACGATCGGCACCGGCGCACCGCCGTCCGGGTACGCGGTGGCCCCGCGAGCCTGCACGATCCACGTCGTCGTGCCGCCGCGTGCCAGGCCGACAGGTGCGCCCGCCGCAGCATCGGGGGTGATCCGTGCCGCGGGGACGGCCGGATCGATCGCGGTCACCACCACGTCCGCGCCGATCGGGCTGGCCGCGAGCACGCGGTCCGGTCCGGTCGCGACCCACGTATCGGTTGCGCCGGGCGCATCGATCGTGACCGTGCCCACTTCGGCCAAGGTGGCGGCATCGATCCGATCGACCGTCGTCCGCCCGGTCACGATCCAGGCGGTGCTGCCGCGCGCCGCGATGTGCCCACCGCCGCGCGGGGCGGCCCATGACGCGACCGGCTGGGCCTTCCGGAACCGGCTGGTGCCGGCGTCGAGCCGGCCGACCTGACCGCTGCCGGGGTCGTAGAAGAAGACGCGGCTGCCGCTCCCAGTGCTCTCACCGAACGCCGGTTGCCCGAGCGGCCGCGCGCCGTGGAGCGTCGTCGGGTCGACGCGCACGGTGTCGAAACCGAACAGCCACAGCGCGTCGGCGTCGATCGGCGCGCCGGCACGGAGCGGGGCCGCGCTCGACGGCGCGGTCGGCGACTTGCTGCCGTTGGTGTTGTCACGGGCGTCGCCGAGTGACCACAACGCGAGCGTGAGCCCGACGCCGATCACGATTCCGAGCGGCACCACGACGCGCCACCGGATGCGCCCGTTCAAGAGGGACCGCGGGCGTCCTCGTCGCGCGTCGCTCGGTGCCGTACGGCCAGCGCGATCGGAACCACGACGAGACCGATCGCCGCAATCGCGACGAGGAAGAAGATCAAGTTGGCGACGAACGTGGACGCAAGCACCGCGTCGCCACGGTACCCGCCCGCGTGCCCGCGGCCGGGTTCGGGCAACTGGTCTCAGGAGGCCGCCCGGATCCCGGCGCTACGCTGCCCGCGTGGGAAGCAAAGGCAGCAAGCCTCGAAAGCCGTCACACTCGCAGCACCTCAACAAGGTCGGCACGCAGGCCGATGCTCGCTACGAGCAGCACGAGGAACGGGAAGCGATCCTCGACGTGATGGGCCTGCAGGGCATGGCGCCCTGGCTGAAAACGACGATCGTCGTCGTGGCCGCGCTGTTGTTCGTCGCCGGGATCTTCGCGTTCCTCTTCGCCGTGGTCATCTGATCGCCGTCATCAGATCGGCTTCGTCTGATGGCCGTCGTCTGATCGGGTCGCGGTCACGAAGCTCGCCATGGTGGGTCTGGGCGCGCGCCCGTAGCGGCGCGCGAGCGCGTCGCGGTCATGCGCCTCGGTGTTCCAATCGTGCGCCTCGAGCCACCCGATTGCATCCGTCGCGGTTGCGTCGTGCCACAGGGAGGTCACGCGACTCATCGACGGCAAGTGTTCTCGGGCGCTCGCCACGTCGAACGCCAGCTCGCTCCGCGCCGCAGAGAGCCGGCTGACGGCATCGAAAAGGCGGGCAACGGCTTCGGGAGGCAGATACACGAGCAGGCCTTCCGCGGCCCACGCGGTCGCTTCCGCGCCGTCGAAGCCCGAGGCGACGAGCTCGGCCGGCCAGTCCTCCCGCAGATCGACCGGGACGACCAACCGCCGGCAGTGCGGCCGGGCATGTTCCCGCGTCAAGACGGCGTCCTTGAACGCGATGACGTCCGGACGGTCCAGTTCGAACAGGCGCGTCTGCGCCGGCCAACCGAGTCGGAACGCACGCGTATCGAGACCGGCCGCGAGGATCACGACCTGACGAATCCCGTTCGCACTCGCCGCCGTCACGAAGTCGTCGAAGAACCGAGTCCGTAGCGCGACATCGACGCGGAAGTCGGCCTCGAGCCGCGCCAGCGCGCCGTCGGGATCCGGGATGTCGGCGAACGGACGCGGCGCCGCGGCAACGAACGCAGCTGCATACGGATCCTCGAACAGCGCGTCGGGTTGCCCGGACTCTTGCGCCCGCATCAGCGCGGCGCCCAAGGCAGTCGCACTGACGCGCGCTCGGGCGTCGTCCGGAGGCACCCGCACAGCCTGCCGGACGCGGTCTCACACAGCCAGTTGCTCCCCGCGTCAGCCGTTGACTGCGTACACCTTCCAGCTCCCGGGGACGCCTCGCAGCTCGTGCTCGCCGCGCGGCGTGAACTGGATGCCCGACCCGACAACGAGATCCTTGACGGTCGCGGAGACCAAGATCTCGCCGGGAGCGGCAAGGCCTCCGACGCGCGCCGCGATGTGGACGGAGATGCCGGCCAGGTCATCGCCGCGCACTTCGCACTCGCCCGTGTGCAGTCCGGCTCGCAGTTCGAGACCAAGTGCCCCGACCGCATCGGCGATCGCTTGGGTGCAGCGGATCGCGCGCGCGGGACCATCGAAGCAGGCGACGAAGCCGTCGCCGGTCGTGTTGATCTCCCTTGCCCGAAACCGTCGGAGTTGCTGGCGGACCGCTCGGTCGTGCGCGTCGAGAAGCGCGCGCCAACGCTGGTCGCCCACTGACGCGGCCTGGTTGGTCGATCCGGCGATATCGGTGAACAAGACCGTTGTGAGGATGCGTTCGATCTCGACTTCGGGGCGTTCCCCGGTCAAGAACTCTGCGACCTCGTCGATGACCGCGTCGCCGCTCGAGACGGCGGCAAAGTCGCGGCCGGGAATTTCGACGAAGGTCGCGCCGCCGATGTGGTCGGCGAGGTAACGACTGTGCTCGGTCGGAGCCAGCAGATTGTCGCGAACGTGCAGGATCAGCGTCGGCGCCTGAATGAGGGGGAGTGCCTGACGCACGTCGAGACTGCGCCAGATGTACCCGAATTGGGATGCGGCCGTGCGCGGGGTTGCCGCAGACCGGAACTGTCGTGCGAGATGGTCCACGAACTCGGCATCATCGGCCCGGTCCGGATTGATCGCGCGAATCGATTCAGCGGTTCCCCAGAACGTGCTCACCGAGTCGACGAGCGCGTCGATCGCCGCAGGTGAGGCTCCGATCGGGTAGTCGTCGGCGATCAGGTAGCGCGCAGTCGTGTTGAACAGGACGAGCGCGCTCACCCGCTCGGGGTGCATCGCCGCAAACAACATCGCGATCGGTCCGGCGTCGGCCGACGCGAGGATCGCGGTGCGCGTGGATCCGGCCGCGTCGAGCACGGCGCGCACATCCTCGGCCCACGACTCCCAGGCCGGGAGATCGCGGCGCGGAGCGTCATCTGATCCACCAGTGCCCCGGCGGTCGAAGAGGATGAGCCGGCTGAACTTCGTCAACCCGCGAGGAACTCGGCGTACTCGGGCATGTCCCAGAAGTGTTCGCAGTTGCTGCCGAGTCCGTAGAAGTACATGAGATCGAGTCCCCCGTCGCCGACGACCTGGTAGGCCACGTCGGCGTCACCCACGGCGACGTACTGGGTCAAAGGCGCGCGAGGCACTCCGCAAGACTGCCCGCTGTGGCGCGATATAGCGAGAGGCCTCGCGTCGACCTTCCCGAGAAGCGGCAATCTCGCCGACAGTTAGTGGGCGGGTTCTTGTACGTAACGCCAGCGGTAGTGCTCGCGCACCTCCGGTTGGCCGGGCTGGTCGATGACGCGATCGAACTCGACGACGAACGGCGCGCCCGCAGCCTGGGTTCCCGAGGTGACCTGCCGGTTTTCTTCGCGCACCGACTTGCCTTCCTTGTCGCCGAACATCGTGACCGTGATCGACGTACCCGTGTACGAGGTGTGCACCAGGATCCCGTGCTGCGTGTTGTTCTTGAACTTGTTGTCGACGGTGCCGTAGTTCAGCGTCGCTTCGCGCCCGGGCGGGTAGCGCGTGATCCAGATGCTGTGCGGCTTGTGCTCGACGATCTGGAGACCGCCCCACCACGCCGCGTTGAACAGGGTGGTCGAGATCTGGCTCACGCCGCCACCGACATCGGTGGTGAACCCCTGGTAGTACACCGGCGCTTCCAGGAAGCCGCGGGCCGCCGTGCGCGGTCCGAGCGTGTCGTTGAGCGAGAAGACCTGACCCGGCTCCACAACCGTGTTCTGGATGATGTCGGCGGCGAGGTGGATGTTTGTGACGCGCGCCGCGCAGCAGGGGTGGTTGGTCGTGAAGGTGCCGACCACTTCGTGGATGCCGAGGGCCTGCGCCCAGGCGGTGTCTTTGGCCGGGTGCAAGGGGCCGAGCGGCGCCTCGATCTGACGCTGGCCCGCGAGGATCGCGGGGCCGAGCACGTTGAAGTCGAGCGCGAGACCGTCCTGCGACGGCACGATCGAGACGGTGTTGTCGCCGTTGACGACGAAGCGCGCATCGACCGGCGGGTGGATGAAGCCGTTCGCGGCGGTGCCGACGGTGTTGTAGAGCGCGAGCGGATCGAGCGCGAGCGCGAGGCCGGTGCCGTCGGGTTGGCGGGTCGTCGTGAGCGCGGTTGCGATCTGCGCGGGCGTGAGCGTCAGCGCCACCGGGCCCGATGTGACCGTGTACGGCGCGCTGAGCACCGCGCTCGCGGCGTCGGCGACACGTTGTACATCGGCCTCGGTGAGCACCGGCCGTACCGGCTTGGTCGGCAGCGCGACCGGCCGACCGGTACCGGCGCGCAGTGCGGCTTCAAACGGCCCGCGCGCGGCCTCGGCGTCGACGGTCTTGCCCGCGACCGGTTCGACCTTCACGACCGTCGTGCCGTTGAACGTGACGTCGCCCGCGGTGAAGCCGGTCACGTTCCTCGCCTCCCAGTCCTGCAACACCGCGGCGACCTTGGCGTCGTCGTAACGAACGCGCCACGAGATGTCGTCGCCGGAGACCATGCGGGAGAACGGCGAGGTGATGCGCTGCCACGGGTTGAGGTCCTTGCGCCCGGCGTCGCGCGCCGCTTGCAACGTGGCGTCGACATCGACGGTGAGGCCGATCGCGGCGGGCGTGGTGGTGACGCGCTCTCCGCCGACGGTCGCGACGATCGGCGCGGTCTCCATCCGGTGGGCGCGGTCCGCGAGCGCGTCACGCGCTGCACTCTTGGTCTTCTGGTCGATGTCGACGCCGCCGACGTGCACGCCGGGCAGAACTCGGTTGTAGAACACGAGCTGTTCGAGACCGATGAGCGCGATCACAACACCGATGGCGATGCCGATGATCTGCAGCGGCCGCCGGTACCAGCGGCTCGGCGGCGCCGGCTCGGTGCGCGCGGGCTCGGCATCAGCGATGCTGATCGGTACTCGGGGGTCGGACAGCTGCTCGGGCGGCATGGGAGGAAGCGGTCGCCGATCGCGCCGGGACCAGGGGCGGAAGTTACCGGTTCGTCCGTTCCGGCGGCGGTCGCGTGCCCGTTCAGGCGGTCACGAGGGCGGTGTAGGCACCGACCGCGATGTTCGCGGCGCGGACGTCGCCCATGAGCTCGGGCGCCATCTTGTTCATCGTGTAGGCGAGGGCCATGCGGTGGTCGAGGTCGACGAGGACGAGCGAACCGCCCCAGCCACCCCAGAAGAACGTGTTGCCGGGGAAGGGGATGACCGCGGTGGCGAGCCCGTATCCCATGCCGAAGCGCGCGGGTGTGGCCATGATGACGTCGTTCGCTTCGATCTGGGTTTCGAGGATACGCGCGATGGTTCCTTTGTGGAGGAGGCGGACACCGTCGACCTCACCTCCGCGCGCGAGTGCGGAGTTGATGCGCGCGATCGCGCGCGCGTTGCCGATACCGCCCGCGGCCGGGATCTCGGCGGCGCGCCACGTGCGCGTCGTCGGCTCGGTCGCGTCGAGGAGCGGACCGCCTTCGCGCATGCGCGCTTGCATCGAACCGGGCGCGGCGTCGGCGAGGTCATCGTACAAGCGTCCGGGTGGCGGGATCAGCTCGGCGACACGGTCGTCGTGCACCGCGTCGAGCCCGATGTGGAAGTCCGCGTGGAGCGGTTCGGCGACTTCCTCGCGGAAGAACGTGCCGATCGTGCGGCCGTCGACGCGGCGAACGAGCTCGCCCTGCAGGAAACCCTGGGTGACCGCGTGGTACCCGACCGCGGTCCCCGGCTCCCACCACGGTGCTTGCTCGGCGAGATTGGCACAGACCTTGTCCCATTCGTAGAGGTCCGTCGGCGTGAGCGGCGGGTTGAAGCCCGGGAGCCCGGCGCTGTGACTCATCACGTGCCGGACCAGCACGCGGTCCTTGCCATTCTGTGCGAACTCGGGCCAGTACTGCGCGACCGGCGCGTCGAGATCGAGCGCGCCGCGATCGGCGAGCATCAACACGCAGAGCGCCGCCATGGTCTTCGTGCTCGAGTACACGTTGACGATCGTGTCCTCGACCCAGGGATCACCGGCGGAGTTCGCCGCACCACCCCAGAGGTCGACGACGGGCACGCCGTCGATCGTCAGCGCGACGCTCGCGCCCACTTCGAGACCGGCGTCGAAGTTGCCTTCGAACGCGCGACGGACCGCTTCGAACCCGGGCTGACACATACCGTCGGCGTGCATCGGGCCGACGGTAGGCGCGTCACCGCGCCGGGGCGAGTGCGCGCGTCAGGCCGCCCGGCGGCGTTTCGCCGTGGCGCACTCCGTCAGGGCTCGGGAGACGTCGGTGTTCCGGGCGACGCGCCGCACGTAGATCGGGGCGACCTCCGCCGACTCATCGGCCCCGCGCCGCACGCCGGCAACGGCGATCGGCCGCCCGAGCCGGCTGGCCACCACGAACTCGTCGAACCGCGGGCAGATGCCGGAGTCCGTTGGCGCCGACTCCATCCAGGCGAGGTACTCGTCGACGATCGCCCGTCCCGCCAGCGTCGCCCGGGGCGTCGGCGTCATCGTGACGGTGAGCCAGCCGTACTGCCGGCAGGTGATCGAGTGCAGGGGTGTGGTCACGCACCGACCCTGCACTCCTCCGCCCCATCCGGCATCGGGAACTCCCCTGCTTTTCCGCCTTACACCTCCCACGCGCGAAAACCGTCGCAGTTCAGGGGCACCGCTCCCGTCCCCGACAGTCAAATGCCATCTGCCGCCGCATACGCAGGGCAGATGGCATTTGAACTTCGTGTCTCACGGCAGTACGGGGCGCGAACTACGGCCTGAGAGTGCCGCTACTGATTCGGCCGAGATCGCCACCACTGATCCGAACCCTCCAGTTCGAGACGTGTGAAGCCAGCCGAGTGGACACCGAGAGCGACAAAGGCGCCTGCGAGCATCGCTACTCCCGCGATCCAGATGATGTGCCAGAACCCTGCGACGACCCCGATGAACGCGCAACCTTGTGCAACAGACTTCGCAACCGCCACGACAACCGATTTCGTGGCTCGTCGTCGAAATGCCTCCTGGTGGGCAACTAACACGAGAGCGGCCAACAGCGGAATCGCGACCGCGAAGGACACGACGCAAATCTTGGCGGATACATCGAGCCGCGCGGCCGTAACAAGCGGCTGGACCATCACAAGCGCCACACCGATCAGACCGCCATATGCCAAGTTGTTTTGACGAACCCATTCTTGCTCGAGAGCCGGATCGTTCATCTGACGCGCTACCTGTGCGGACGTGAAGAGCGCCGCTCTCTTCGCGATCTGACTATCGATCTCACCGACCTGCGCTGCGACGGCAGCAGCAAGACCAGCGAACTGAGACGACGGATTCGGTTCGCGACGCGCCTCATCGAGGGCGTCCACAAGCGCAGCGCGGCGCGCGGCAAGATCAGCATCGGTGAGCGCGTTGTAGTCAACCTCGAGTGCGAGCAGCTGTGCGAGCGGTTCCATCGTGCATCGACCTCACATCGAGAAACGATCCCTTGGCCGCTGGCCGCTGGCCGCTGGCCGCGGGAGCCGGGCTTGTGCGAAGGACTTCCGGAATCTCATACCCACACGGCAGCCCGTCTGCCACAGCAGCATGGGTACAGATCGGCGTATCGCCAGTGAGCGCGTTTCGCGATCGTTACGTTTGGCACGATCACGGGGTCGGCGCTCGTTCCGCCACCTCGTTGCAACGGTCGCGGAAACGGGTTTCGCCGATGTGCCGCGCGGCAGTCAGGTGCGGCGGGTGCGTTGGGCGCGTCGCGCGCGACCGTGGCCGCGTCCTGGCGGCTGGTGACGCCGAGCTTGGTGAGGATGCGGGAGACGTGGACGCTCGCCGTCTTGTCGCTGATGAAGAGGCGCGTCGCGATCTGGCGGTTGGTGGCGCCGGCCATCACCAGTTCCAGGACCTCGCGCTCGCGCGGCGTGAGCGCAGCCAGGATCTCGGTTGCGTCGTCAGTGGCGTCGGGCGCGGACGGAGTGGGCGCGTCGAGGCCGGCGGGCGGGGGCACGCCCGCCGATTGCGCGAGCCGCGCGATGGGTGCGAGAAGGAACGGGCTCTCGAGCGCAGCGGCACGGTCCTCGGCGCCGCGGAACGCAGCCGCGACCACATCGTCGGGGGCCTTGGCCCGCGCGAGCGCTTCGGCGTGGCGGAGCGCGCTGTATGCCGCGTCGCGGGGCCACTCGGCGGTGGTCCAGAGCTCCGTGGCGTGCGCCCATGCGTCGGGGTCACTCGCGCCGTCGATGCGCGTGCGTTCGGCGGTCCACGCGGCACGAACCGCGGCCAGATCGGGACGGTGGCTGGTGGGTGGTTGCGCGCCGAGCACGCGCGCGAGGTGTGCTTCGTAGGAAGCGACCTTGGCGTCGCGGCGGCGGCGAGCGCGGTCCGACTCGCGGCCGAGCGCCGCCAGTTCTCGCTCGGCTTCGATGCGCAGCCCGTAGAGGCTGAGGTGGGCGAGCCATTCGTCGTCGCCGGAGTGCACGACCTTCTCGATGCCCTCGTCGACCGCGCTCGCGGCGAGCTCCACGTTGCCTTCACTGACCGCGAGGTCAGCGCGGGCGGTGGCGAGCGCGGCGCCGACGCGGCCGTCCAGCAACGACGCCGCGAGCATGCGGGCCGTCTCGAGGTGCTCGCGCGCGGAGGTGAGCTGCATGGCCTCGACGTCGAACGCGCCGGCAAGGAGGTGGCCGACTGCGACGATCACTGGTGCCCGCGCTTCGTCGAGGATCTGCGCGGCGACGATCCGCCCGTCGGCGGGCCGGCCCAGCCGATGCAACAACGCGCCGGCAGCTGCGGTCGCGAGGAGGGCATGCGGCTCGGTGTCACCGCGCGCGCGGAGTCGCGCGGCCGCGGCGAGCGCGGCGGGG
This sequence comes from uncultured Actinomycetes bacterium, assembly GCA_963740835.1. Taxonomy (GTDB): domain Bacteria; phylum Actinomycetota; class Acidimicrobiia; order IMCC26256; family PALSA-610; genus CAVUFH01. The sequence goes on from CAVUFH010000002.1 coordinate 1,022,674, forward strand.
ACGGCTTCAGCGAGGCGACCGAGGCGGGCGAGCGCGTCGCCCCGCTCCAGCAGCGAGATCGCGAGCAGGACGGGGTTGAGGGTCTGCTCGGCGGCGGTCGCGGCGCGGTCGAGCTCGTCGATGGCGGTGTCGACGTCGCCGGTGGCGAGCAGGATGCGCCCGAGCATGTAGTGCGCAGGTCCGATCTCGGCGTCGACCTCGGCGTCCACCGCGACCTCGACCGCTTCGCGGGCGAGTGCGAGTGCCCGCTCGTACTCGCAGGTGCGTTCCCACGCGCGGACGCTGCCGGCGAGCACGCGTACCCGCGTCGCGGAATCGGCCTCGGTCGGAAGTGCGTCGAGGGCGGCGTCGTAGGCGGTGCTCGCGGCTTCGTTCGCACCTTGGCGCAGCAGGTACCACGCGCGTCGCTCGAGCAGCACGCTCACCGCGGCGCGGTCCGCGATGATGTCGGGGTCGGGAAGCGCTTCGTCGATCACTGCCACCGCGGCGGCGGGATCACCCGCCCAGTTCGCGGTCTCGGCCGTCTGCAGCACGATGTCGCGACGCGGGCTCGCGGCGCGTGTCTCCGCGTCGTCGACGCGCGTCCACAGCGACAGGACGCGGCGGTAGTGACGGTGCGCGTCGTCGAACGCGAGCGCGCCGGTCGCCTCGCGTGCGGCCGCGAGGCCGGCGACGAACGCGAGGTCGTCCTCGCCCGCTTCGTACCAGTGATGCGCGACGAGCGGCGCGGGCGCGTCCGAGAGCGCTGCGGCCCATCGCGCGTGCAGCCGCACCCGTTCGCCGGACAGCAACTCTCCGTACACCGCTTCGGCCATGAGGACGTGCCGGACGCTGATCCCGCCTTCGGCGGGCGCCAGCACCCGCCGGTCCAAGGCTTCCCGCAACGCGACGGCGAACTGCTTCTCGGGAAGATCGACGACGGCCGCGAGCCGGGCCTCGCTGACCGGTGAGCCGGCAACCGAAACCGCGCGCACGAGCTCGCGCGCGTCTTCCGAGAGGTGCCAGAAGCGGGCGAGGAGGATGTCACGCACCGCGCCCGGGACGATGGCGGCGTCCGGGTCGGCGCGCTGCGCGCACAGCTCCTCGATGATGAGCGGATTTCCTCCTGAGCGGTCGTAGACGCCGGCGACCGTCGTCGCGTCCACGTCACCGAGGAGCGCCTCGACGAAGCGCGCCACTTCGGCGGGCGTGAGGGGCGGGACCGGGAGCGGCGTGACGAGCTGGCCCCGGCCGAGCTCAGTGAGGAACTGGCGCACATGGTGGTCACGGGGCAACTCTTCGCGGCAGGTCATCACCAGTCCGACTGGACGGTCGACGACGTGCCGCGCCAGCACGGTGAGGACCTCGCACGTGCCGCGGTCCGCCCAATGGATGTCCTCGAAGACGAGCACGAGCGAGTCGGGCGCGTGCGTCGCGTCGACGACCGCGAGCAGGCGCTCCAGCACCTGTTCCGTCGGCAGCCCCGCGACCGTTGCAGCCGGGCCTTCGGCGACACCGCTCGGCCGCGCCGCGCGCAGGAGCTCGATCAGCGCCGCATGCCGCAGAGGCTCGTCGCCGAGCGCGACGCAGCCGCCGGCCAGCACCGTCGTACCCGCGGCGCGCGCTTCCGACGCGAGCTCGGTGACCAACCTGGTCTTGCCGCCCCCCGCGTCGCCGCGCAAAAGGAGCGCGCCACCGCGCGCGGACGCGACACGCGCGCTGAACGCACGCAGAACCGTGAGCTGCCCTTCGCGCCCGATGAGGATCGGCGCCGGCGGCGAATTCGAGCACAGTGGCCTCGGGGTGACGAACAGTTCGCGACGTTGCCACGAAGTTGTCGCGCCGATGCTACGGCGTCGGGCCCGAGCCGAGCCGCGAAGGCAGCCTCCGAGGTGCCTGCTCCTACGATCGACCGATGAGCCCCAACATCGCCACGAACACGCAGGTCGACCGGTCCGGGATGCAGGAGTTCGTGCGCCCCCGCCACCGTGCGGTGCTGCTCACGACCCGAGCCGACAACCGGCCGCAGGCGTCACCGGTCACCTGCGGTCTCGACGGCGCGGGCCGGATCGTCATCGCCACCTACCCCGAGCGGGCGAAAACGGCCAACGCGCGCCGCAACCCGGCCGCGAGCGTGCTCGTGCTCTCCGACGACTTCAATGGTCCGTGGTTGCAGATCGACGGCGACGCGGAAGTGCTCGACCTGCCGGCCGCGCTCGAGCCGTTGGTCGAGTACTTCCGCGCCATCTCCGGTGAACACCCGGACTGGGACGAGTACCGCGTCGCGATGCAACGTCAGGGCAAGTCGCTGCTGCGCGTCACGCCGCAGCGATGGGGTCCGATCGCCACGGGCGGCTTTCCCACGCGCGTCGTCACCTGAGCCCGGTCACGCGGTGACCGCACCGCCGTGCGACGCCCAGAACTCGTTGAGCACGCGCTGCATGCGCAGGTACCAGATGAACGAACCGATGATCGGCAACAGGAACCAGAGTCCCCAGAGCGTCGAGATCGGCGGATCCTGTCCGTCCTCGCGGTACAACATCTCGGCTTCGTTCGCGAGCGTGAACCACACGACCGGGAAGATGACGATCGCCAGGATCAGGGTGACGACGCCGCCGAGCCCTTGGCCGCGGTAGCGCTTCATCTCCTCCGCGTTCCAGTACGACCAGAACCACGTCCAGATGCCGAGCGTGATGATGGCCAGGAAGATCGTCAACCCGGCCGAGCGTTGTGGGCCGACGGGTCGGATCGATGGTTGCCCGGCACCCTGCGGTGGTTGCGCCATCGGTTCGCTCATCGTGTTCCCCCCAGATCGATTGCGGATCAGTTACGGATCTTGCCGAGCAGGCGTAGCACCTCCAGGTACAGCCACACCAGCGAAACGGTGAGCGCGAAGCCGCAGAACCACTCGTACTCCTTGGGCAGGCCCTCCTGCACGCCCCGCTCGGCCAGGTCGAAGTCGAGCGCGAGGTTGAAGGCCGCGAGCCCGCAGACCGCGACGCTGAAGAGGATCCCGAAGGGACCGGCATCCCAGATCAGCGGCACCGAGAGGCCGATGAGCGAGACGAGGAACGAGATCAGGTAGAACGCCGCGAGCGCGAGGGTCGCACCGATGACGATGCGCCGCATGCGGTCGGTGACCTTGATGATCCGGGTCGCGTACAGGAACGCCATCACCCCGAGCACCAACACCGTGATCGCGACGGCTTGGAGCACGATGCCGTTCCACTGCTCCTCGTAGGCGCGGGAGATCGCGCCCAGCACGAGCCCTTCGAGCAACGCGTAGAGCGGGCCGGTGAAGCGCGCGAGATGCGGCTTGAAGACGGTGAGGAACGCGACGCCGACCGCGGCGAAGAGCGGGAGCAGGAGCCAACCCGGGAAGCGGATCGTGTCGGGATCGGGCGAGGAGACGGAGTTCCAGCCGACCACGCCGGTCGCGACCAGCAACACGAGCAGCACGCCCGTGGCGGACGCGACCCCGCCCATCGTCATGGTGCGGGTGCGCGGCGCGGGCGGCGCCGGCGTCCACTCGCTCACGGTCTCCGGCGCGACCGTGCCTGCGGCAGTCGCAGCGGCGGGCGCGGCCCACCCCGCCGCGTCTTCGTTGCGCTCGGCCTCGGCTTGCTTCAGGCCTCGCACCATCACTGCGTTCGCCATCACGACTCCTGGGATCCGTTCGGGAGCGAGAGCCTACGCCCCGTCCGGACGGTTCGTGGGTTCAGCGGACCAGGCCGGCGATCAGGTTGATCGCCGCCGCGACGATCACGACGCCGAAGAGGTACGACATCAGCGCGTGGCCGAGCACGGTGCGCCGCAGGCTGCGGTTGCGCAACGTCGTGTCCGAGACCTGGTAGGTCATCCCGATCGTGAACGCGACGTAGGCGAAGTCCTGGTAGTTCGGGAGCTCGTCGCAGCCGAAGTCGATCACGGGCGCATGGGCGCGGAAGTACAAGTCGGCATAGCGCAACGTGAACACGGTGTTCACCACGAACCACGACAGCACGACGGTGACGGTGGCGACCGAGATCAATGCGACCTTGGTGCCGCCGTCCTCCGTGCCGGCCATGCTCAGCGGGATGGCGACGGCCAGCACGCTGGTCACGCTGGCGGCCAGCAAGAGGAAGGCGGCGGTCGCACGCGTTTCGTCCTCACGCCGAGCGAGTTTCTGCGTCTTGGGGCCGTCGGCCTTCATGATCGTCAACCAGATCGAAGCGAGGAACAGCGCACAGAAGACGTCCCAGCCGATGATGAACGCGATCGCCCAGTCGATAAACGGGATCAGCACGATCGCCACGGCGAGGCCACCCAACGCGTCGACGACGATCCGGCGCAACGCCGGCGCGTGCCAGCCGACCCAGCGGTGGAGCATGGACACGCTCGGCTCGGCATCCGAGACCGTCATCGCCGCGCGCTTTCCACAACCGGACGATACCCGTGCTCCTCGCGGATCTCGGGTCACAATGCACGCGTGAGCGCTGGCGATGTCCTGACCGAACACGCGTTGAACCGGGCGACACTCGCGCGCCAGCACCTCCTCGAACGCAGCCCGGTACCGACGTTGGACGCGATCACCCATCTCGTCGGGCTCCAAGCCCAGATCCCGGTGAATCCGTATATCGGTCTGTGGGCCTGGCTCGTCGACTTCGATCCCGAATCGCTTTCGCAGTTGCTCCTCGATCGCGCGGTGGTCCGCATCGTGGTGATGCGGGGGACGTTGCACCTCGGACGCTCGGCCGCGACATGGCACTTCGCACGCGCCGGCAACACCCCTTCCACGCGTCGGACGCGAGCGAACGCTCGGTCGAGATCCGCCCCACAGTCTGACCAACCGGCGCGTCAGCGTCGCGCGCGGTTGGCGCCGGCCTCTTCGGGCATGTCTCGGTAGAGGACGAGCAACAGGAGGTCGTACGTCATCTTCATGGTGCCGGCGATGAGCAGCGGCCACCCGAAGGTGGAGTGTGTGAGCAGGATGCCGGCGAGGAGCGGCGTCGCCGCCGACGCGAGGCTACGAGGCACGTTCGTCACGCTCGACGCGGCCGCCCGTTCTTCGGCCGGCACCACCGTCATCACGAATGCCTGGCGCGCGGGAACGTCCATCTGCGCGAACAGTGATCGGATGAGGAGCATCGTGATCGCGATCGCGCCGTTCGGCGCGAACGCCGTCAGCGCCAGCAGCGCGTTTGCGGGCATGTGCGTGAACGCCATCGTGCGGATGAGTCCGAACCGGGCCGCCAGACGGGGCGCGAGGAACTGCGAGAAGCCGCCGAGCACGCCCGCGGCGAAGAAGACCGCGCCCGTCACGCCGGCGGACAGGTCGAAACGGAGGTGGAGCCACAGGACGAGCAGTGACGTGACGACGAAGCCACCGCCCGCCGAGTCGAGGCTGAACAGCGCGGCGAGCTCGAGCACGGTGCGGCGCGAGTGGCGCAGCACGCCCGCGCTCGCACGGGGCGATCCGGGTCGCACGACGTCGCCGTCTCGCTGCAGCCGGCGGTACACGAAGAAGATGACGACCGCCGCTGCCGCGTAGAGACCGAAGCTCGCCCGTTGCGCGGTCGTCGAGTCCCAGCCTTCGCGCCGGGCGAGCGCGACGGGGACGCCCGAGAGCAACGCACCGAGTGCACCCGCCCAGATCCCCGCGATGTTGTACGTCGCGAAGAGTCGCGGGCGCCGGGGCGCCGAGACCTTCGTGGCGACGAACGCCTGTTCCGCGGGCAGGAACACGCTGACGTCGCCGGCCGACGGGTTGAGCGTCCCGAGCACCGCGACGACGAGCAACGGCCAGAACCAGGTGATGCTGAGGAACCCGATCCCGGTCAGGGTCATCAGCACGGTGGCCGCGACGAGCAGCGTGCGCAGCTCGTATCGATGCGCGGTCAGCCCGAAGCCGAGCGTGAGCGCGGCCGAGCCGAGCAGGGTGCCGGTGACGATCGCGCCGACCTGCACCGGTGAGAAGCCGAGCGCCGTCAGATATTGCGCGAGCAGCACACTCACGAAGCCGTCGGCGAACCCGCGGATCGCCCGGCCCGTGAGGATCCGCCCGACATCGCCTCCCTGCGGGCGAGCCGACGCGATCACCCGCGAACCGTAGTCACCTACCCGGCCGCGAGCAGGCGGGTGCGGAACAGGTCGAGCACCTGGTCGAGCGCGTCCCGCGTCGGCTGACCGGGCTCGTCGATCAGGTGCTCGGTGAGCACCGAGTGCGGCGCCATCGCACCATCGGGGTTCGCACACTCGTCGTCGAGCTCGACTGCGACGAACGCGTCTCCCAGCTCGTCGCGGAGAAAATCGAAGCGCTCCGCGGGGACGAAGCGGTCGCCCTTGAACCGGAGACCCAGCACGGTCAGGTTGTCGACCTCGCAGCGGTGCTTCACCGCATCGAGATCGGCGCGGGAGATGTCGATCGAGCGCTTCTGCTTCTTCGTGATCCCGAACGGCGTCGATGGTTGAGAAAGAACGGGCGCCAGCAGGCGATGGTCGGTCGCCATCGCAAGGGCGTAGCCACCGGTGAAGCACATCCCGATCGCACCCACGCCCGGGCCGCCGGCGCGCTTGTGTTCGGACGCGGCGAGCGCGCGGAGCCAGTTGACCACGAGCGAGGTGCGCCCGGTGGCGAGGACCGTGAACTCGCGGCTAATGCACGCGGGCACCATGGACGACAGACCGTAGTGTGCGACGTCGAAGCGGCTGCGTCCCGGCACATCGGGGTTTGGATCGCGGCCCGGCGTCCCGAACAGGTGCGGGAGCACCGCGGTGCAGCCGATGCCGGAGATGCGCCGCGCGAACCCGGCGACTTTCGGGGTGATGCCCGGCATCTCCGCGATGACGATGACCGCCGGACCGGTGCCCTGCCGGAAGATCGTGCGCGTCTTGCCGTCGTGGGTGAAGGTGTCGCGTTCGAAGTCGTCGAGATCGTCGTCAGGCATGGGCAGGGACGGTATCCGGCTCAGGCGCGCGCGTGGAATGCCGCCGGATCGGGCGCCGCCATCTCGGCGCGGAACCGGTCGAACGAGAACGGCCACGACGCGGGCACGCCGCGATCGTCGAGGTACCAGCTGTGGCAGCCGGTCACCCAGATCGTGCGCTTCGTTGCTTCGACACGCGCGGCCTCGAACTCCTCCATCGCGCGCACCGTCGCGTCGATCTCTCGGCACTCGCCCGATCGCAGCCGATCGACCAGCTGCATGATGTACCCGAACTGCAGCTCCGCGACCTCGATGAGCGAGAAGTTGCCGACGGGTCCGTTCGGGCCGTTGAGCATGAAGAAGTTCGGGAATCCGGGTACCGAGATCGACAGGTAGGCGTTCGGTCGCTCGGACCACGCCGCGTCGAGCGTGATGCCGTCGCGACCGGTGACTGCCATCGGTCGCGTGAACGCGTTCGTCTGGAAACCGGTGGCGAGCACCACGACGTCGAGCTCGTGGAGGCGACCGTCATCGGTCCGCACACCCCGAGGTTCGATCCGCTCGATCGGGCTGGTCACCAGCGCGGCGTTGGGCCGCTGGATCGCGGCGTAGAAGTCGGGCGAAACGACGAGGCGCTTGCACGCAGCGCGGTAGTCGGGGCGCAGACGCTCGCGCAGCTCCGGATCGAAGACGCTCTGCTCGAGGTTGGCGATGCACATGTCCTCGACCACCTTGATCTGCGGCGAGTCGGCGTCGACCACGGCCTTGGCGAACATGCCGAAGAGCTCGGCGAGATGGGCGTGCATCTCCTCGAGCTGGCGCGGGTCGCGGCGATAGGTGTCCTTCTGCTCGTCGGTGTACGGCGGGTTCTCCTGGGGCATGATCCACTGCGCCGTGCGCTGGAACAACGCCAGTTGCGCGACCCGGTCCACGATCGCGGACGTGATCTGCACGGCCGTGGAACCGGTGCCGATCACGCCGACACGCGCGCCGTCGATCACGGTCTCGTGATCCCAGCGCGCGCTGTGGAAGATCGCGCCGGCGAAGGAGTCGCGACCGTCGATGTCCGGATAGCGCGGGTGGTGCAGCACACCGGTTGCGGCGATCACGACGTCGACTTCGTCCTCCTTGCCGCTTTCGGTCTCGAGCTGCCAGCGCCCGTCGACGAACCGACAGCTGACGACGCCGTCGCGGTAGCGCGTGTAACGGTCGAGGCTGTGCTCGCGCGCCACGCCGGCGAAGTACTCGCGGATCTCCGTCCCCGGCGAGAAACGGTGGCTCCATTCGGGATTGGGCGCGAACGAGTAGCTGTAGAGATGCGACGGGACGTCGCACGCGAGCCCGGGATACGTGTTCTCGCGCCAGGTACCGCCGGGTGCGTTGCATTTCTCGTAGATGGTGAAGTCGGTGATCCCGGCTTCGAGCAACTTGACGCCGCTGAGGATCCCGGCCATTCCGGCGCCGATGACCGCGACCCGCAGGTCGCGCGGTTCCTTGCTCGGGCGCGCGGGACTCGTCGGCGTGTCGGTCATCGGGCGCGAACGTAGTTGCCGCCGTCGGCGCGGCGCGCCCCGCACTGGCTCGACACGGGTGAGTCGCGACGGGTGCTACTCGTCGTTCTCCTCGTACGCACGGCGGCGCTTCTGCTGAACGACGAAGGCAACGACGCAGAGCACCGCCACCCCGGCAAAGATGATCGATCCGACGAACACCCACGCAGGTTAGGCCGATTCGCACCGGGCACCGGTGATTGCTTCCGACGGCCGAACGCGAGCAACGCGCCCGCGCACCTGAGAACATCGGCGCCGCACGGCAAAGGGAGTGACGATGACCCTGAGCGCGATCCAAGGGAGCTCGGCTCGTGGATGCCCGGGTGCTGGATCGCATTCGCGACGCTTGATCCGAGCTCAAGAGGTCAATCGGAGGGGGTGTCGGGCTCGCCGGTCACGATGACGGGGCACGGCGCGTGGCGGACCACGTAGTCGGACACCGAACCGAGCAACGCCCGCTTGAACCCGCCCCGCCCGCGCGTGCCGATCACGATGGCACGCGCGCCGACTTCGGTCGCGAACGCGCAGACTGCTTCTCCCGGGTCACCGGAAAGGACTCGGGTATCGGCATCCGCGACGCCCACCGCGGCAACCGCGTCGGCGAGGAGATCCACTGCCTCCGCGTTCCGCTCGACCTGCATCGCGTCGAACGCCGCGGGCGAAATCGTGCCGCTGGCAAACCCGGTGCCGGTCACGAGCGTCGGGTCGGCCTCCTCGACGACGGTGACGATGACGACGTTCGCCGCGGGACGGAGCACTTCCATGCCCGTGACGAGCGCGTGGGTCGAGATCTCGGAGCCGTCCGCGCACAGCACGATGGTGTCGGTCATACGTCACGGTACCAAGGCGCCGTCCGGCTCGGCGCCGGAAGCTGTCAAGCTCTGCGCCGTGGAACGACCTGCCATCGACCCGATGCCACCGGTCGCATCCGGGGTGGGCCTGCCGTGGGATGTCGCGGTTGCCGACCCCGTCACCGCGCTGGCCGAGGCGCGCGCCGCGCTCGGTGACACGTTCGTCGTCGACAGCGGACCCGACCGCTTCCTGTTCACGTTCTCCCCCTCCGGTGTCGCGGCGTTCTACGCGCTGCCGGAGTCGCACGCGAGCAAGGGGATCGCCGACTGGCGCATGCTCCGGCGGAAGATCCCCGACGACCTCTTCGCGGGCCGCCGGACCCTCCCGCACGAGCTCTTCGGCCGGGAGGACGTCGCTGCCTACCTGACGAACGTGGACCGCGCGCTCGACGCGACCACCACCGAGCTCGGCCGCGAGGGCGAGGTCGACGTGTTCACGCTCACCCGCCGCCTCGGTCACCGGATCGGGCTCGCGTCGTGGGGTGGCCCCGGTTCGGCGACCGGCGCGCGGTTCGACCGGCTCGCGACCGCGCTCGACGCGCTCGACGGTGCGGAATCGTTCGTGCACCCGCATGCGATGGCGGCGGTCGCGGCATCCGACTACGCGGCCGAACGACGGGCGCTCGCGGCGACCACCGCCGAGATCGGCCCCGCCGTCGACGGCCTCCCGGGTACGGAAGCAACGCATCCGCTGTTCACGCGGCTCGTCGCGGCGTGGGCGAGTGAGCCGGACGATGTGCGGCGCGCCGGCGTCGCGGGTGACGTCGTGCTCATCCACATCGCGTCGATGTCGAACCTCTTTGCCGCGTTGGGCTGGGCGGTCGTCGACCTCCTCGAACATCCGGACGAATGTGCGCGCGTAGCAGCGGGTGATCGCGCACGAGCGGAGCAGTGCGCACTGGAGTCCACGCGGCTCGCCCAACGTTCGATCATGTCGCGCTACGTCGTCGCGCCGGTGCGGCTCGAGGCCGGTGACGCCACGTTCGAAGTCGGCACCGGCACCACGATCGCTACCCTCCTGCCGCTCACGAACACCAGCGCCGCGTCCGGCCTCGACGCGTGGCATCCTGATCGGTGGAACCGCCGCCGTCTCGCCGATGCGGGTGCGCTCGCCGCGCCCGAGCTCGTCACCGCGTTCGGCCACGGCAAGCACACGTGCCCGGCGCAGCCGTTCTCGCTCGCGACGATGGTTGCCGCCGCGACGCGGCTGTTCGCGACGTTCGCCGTCGAACCGAGGTGGTCCGAGCACCCGCGACCCGTCTCGGCGCAGATCGGCGGCGTGGCGCGCGCCCGCGACGCGTGCGTCATCGGCTACCGGCGACGCACGGAGGGTGACTAGCGGCCGGCTAGCGGCTCCGGCGGAGGCTCCTCGCAGTCGCCGACTCGGAGGTCCGGAAATGACCGCAATCAGCACCGCGCCCGCACCGACACCTGCAGAGGTCTCCCGACCCCTCGCGAGCCCGGTCGACCGGACGGCGAGCCCTGTCGACCGGACGGCGAGCCCTGTCGACCGGACGGCGAGCCGGGCCCATGAGGTGGTCGGGCGCGAAGAACGGATTCCTCTGTTGGACGGCCGGCTCGTCCGCTACGTCAACCTCGACAACGCGGCCAGCACGCCGGCGTTCCGCGGCGTGCTCGATGCCGTCCAACGGTTCTTGCCGTACGCGTCGAGCGTGCACCGTGGGAGCGGCTACAAGTCGCGGATCAGCACCGCCGCGTTCGAAGATGCGCGCGCCCGCGTCGGCCGGTTCGTGGGCGCCGACCCCGAACGCGACGTCGTCGTGTTCGCGAAGAACACGACCGAAGCGATCAACAAGCTGGCGCGATCGCTTGTCGTGGACGACGACGCCGTGGTGCTCACGACGCTGCTCGAGCACCACTCGAACGAACTGCCGTGGCGGGCGCGGCCCGGTATCCACACCGTCTGCATCCGCGTCCACGCCGACGGCACCCTCGACGAAGAGGATCTCGACCGGCGCCTGCGCGAACACGCAGGCCGCATCGCCGTGCTCGCGGTTACCGGCGCGTCGAATGTGACCGGCGTGCTCCCACCCGTGCACCGGCTCGCCGAGAAGGTGCACGCCGCGGGTGGCCGCATCCTGGTTGATGCCGCACAACTCGCGCCCCACCGCGCGATCGACATGCGCGCGCACGACGACCCCGGCCACCTCGACTTCGTCGCGATGTCGGCGCACAAGCTGTACGCGCCGTTCGGTTCGGGCGCGCTCGTGGGCCCGCGCGATGCGTTCACCGCGCGCCCGGACCACTCCGGCGGCGGCACGATCAACCTCGTCACCCTCGACGACGTCATCTGGGCCGATCTCCCGGATCGCGAGGAGGCGGGGACACCCAACGTGCTCGGTGCGATCGCGTTCGCGGCCGCGACATCGATCCTCGAAGAGATCGGCTTCGGTCCCATCGCCGCCCACGAGGCCGATCTCACCCGGCACGCGCTGTCGCGCCTCACCCGGGTCCCGGGCGTGACCGTGTACGGCCCGACCGGCCCGTTGGCCGCGGACCCGAACCGCCGGCTCGGCGTCGTGTCGTTGGCCGTCGACGGGCTCGATCATGCGTACGTCGCCGCGGTGCTCGGCTACGAGCACGGGATCGGCGTGCGGAGCGGTTGCTTCTGCGCGCAGCCGTACATCGCGCATCTGTTGCGCCTCGACGCGGCCGAACGGGCCCGCTGGCTCGGCCTGGCTCGCCGCAACGACCATCGGGCCACACCGGGCCTCGTCCGCATCAGCTTCGCTTGTTACAACGAGATCGCAGACGTCGATCGGGCGATCGACGCGCTCGAGCAGGCGATCGTCGGCGGTCGGGGCACGTACCGCGCCGTGCGCGACGGCTCGTACGTTCCGGCCGGGTACTACGAACCGGCGTTGTTCCACCTCGGCGACCCCCGGTGCGTCACGCGCGGCCCGCACTAGATTCCTCCGCACGCGCTCGCGTCGAAGCCGGAGGCACGCATGGACGTACGGTCGATCGTCGACGTCGAACCCGAGGTCGAGCACAACGGCACCGTGCCGGTCTGGTACTTGATCCGACCACGCGAGATGAATGACATCACACGCGGTGGATCACTCGAGCTCGTCAACGAGTTCGAGGTCGCGCCCGGCAGCGCGGTATATCCGCACGAGCACCCGACCCACGAGTTCTACTTCGTCATGTCGGGGCGCGGCGTCATGACCGTCGCCGACGAGGACCGGCCCGTCGCGCCCGGCGACCTCGTCTACATCCCGCCCGACACGGTGCACAGCCTCCGACCTATCGGCGGCGGTGCGATCCACTGCTTCTGCTTCGCGGTCGCCACCAAAGACGCCGGCGAGATCGACTACACGACGCACTGAGAGCCCCGACCACACGACGCTGCGAGGCAGGAACATGAAGCACGTGGACGTTGCAGGAGTGCGGGTTTCGGCGATCGGCCTCGGGTGCTGGCAGTTCGGCTCACGCGACTGGGGCTACGGCAAGACGTACGGCGACGTGACCGCGATCGAACTGGTGCACACGGCGCTCGATCTCGGCGTCAACCTCGTCGACACCGCGGAGGTGTACGCGCGGGGCGTGTCGGAGACGATCGTCGGCCGCGCGCTCGCCGGCCGGCGCGCCGACGCGTTCGTCGCGACCAAGATCACGCCGACGCTGCCCACCGCGGACCGGGTCGAGGAACACGGGCGGCTCTCCGCGATGCGCTTGGGTGTGGACGTCATCGACCTCTACCAGGTGCACTGGCCCAACCCGGTGGTGCCGGTGTCGGCGACGATGGAAGGCATGCGGCGCCTCCAGACCGCGGGATTGGTGCGCCACGTCGGGGTGAGCAACTTCTCGGCGAAACGCTGGGCGCGGGCGGAAGCCGCGCTCGGGAGCCCGGTGCTGTCGAACCAGGTGCAGTACAGCTTGTTGCACCGCCGCCCGGATCAGCACAACGTGCCGTACGCGCAGGCGAACGACCGACTGGTCATCGCCTACAGCCCGCTCGCGCAAGGTGTGCTCGGCGGCCGCTACGACGCGGAGCACCTGCCGGCCGGCCCGGCCCGGCGCAACAATCCGCTCTGCCTCCCCGAGAACCTGGCGCGGGCCACACCGCTCATCCAGACGCTGCGCCGCATCGCGAGCGCGCACGACGCGACCCCGGCGCAGGTCGCGCTCGCATGGCTGATCGCGAAGCCCAACGTCGTCGCGATCCCCGGCGCGAGCTCGGTCGAGCAGCTGCGCCACAACGTCGCGGCCGCCGATCTCGATCTCGACGGCCAAGAGCTCGAGGAGCTGACCGGCGAGAGCGACGCGTTCCACCGCCTCGGCGTGCCCCAGACGGCGGTCGCGTTCGCCCGCAACCGCCGCGCGGGCTGACGTCGCGCGCCCGACCGGCGGGTCAGCGCCGCGCGTAGCGCAGGAACAAGAAGCCTTCGTCGTCGACGAAGCCGTGGTCGAGCAGCCACTCGGCGGATGTCGCGTCGGGGCCGTGCACGACGCGGCCCGAGTTGCCGGCAACCACGCGTGGCGCGACCGTCAGGAAGAACTGGTCGATGAGCCCGAGCGACGCCAGCGACCCGGCGAGCGTCGGACCACCCTCGGCGATGATCACCTTCCCGGCCAGCGCGGTCACCAAGGCGGGCAGGTCCACCGTGACCTTGCCGACGCGGAGCTCGGGGACGCCCGCGGGCGCGGGGCCGGCGTCATCCGGCAGCACGAGGGTCGCCCGGCCCGAAGCGAAGAGCCGCTCGTCGGTCGCGGTCTCGGGCCGGCTGGTGACCACGTAGATCTGCAGATGCGGTTGAGCCGGTGGCCCGTACTGCTCCGCGTTCACGGTTCCGATGCCGACGAGCACGCCATCGGCCTGGTCGCGCAGCGCGCCGAAGACCGCATGGTCGATGCGGTTGCCGAGCCCGCCCGACATTCCCGCCACCTCGCTTGCGCCATCGGCAGAAGCGATCATGTTCAGGCGGACGAATGCCCGGTCGGTGGGCCGGTCATCGGGCAGTGCAACGTGGCCGGCGACCAACTCGTCGGCCGAAGGACAGTTCTCGGCGTCGAGGATGCGCACACGCGCACGCTACCGGGAGCAGTGGCCGGAGGCGCCCGGTAGCTTCCCGGAATGGCTCCGGTGGTGCGCACGCCGCGCGACGAGGACGAGATGCGAGCGATCTGGGCGATGTTGAGCCGCGCCTTCGGCTGGCCCGCGGCCGACTTCGCCCGGTGGACCAGCGGGCCGCCGCGCGAGCGCGTGCTCGCCGCGTTTCTCGACGACGAACCCGTCGCGTGTGCCCGCGTGCGCGAGTTCGGACAGTGGTTCGGCGGGCGGCGGGTCCCGCTCGGCGGGTACTCCCCGGTGGGTGTCGCCGCGGAGTTCCGCGGCCGCGGCCTGGGTTCGCTGATCACGACCGCGCACTACCCGTTGCTCCGCGAGCGCGGCGAGGTGCTCGCGGGTCTCTACCCGGCCACGAATGCGCTCTACCGCAAGGTGGGCTTCGAGCTCTCGGGCGTCTGGGCGATGCACAAGACGCGGACGCGTGAGCTGCAACACCTCCCGCTCGGGCGGGGCACACCGACGCGGCGCGCCACCGAGGTCGATTTCCCCGCGATCGAGGCGTGCTACGCACGGGTCGCACGCAACCTTCCCGGGTTCTTGGATCGCGGCCGCAACTGGTGGGATCAGCGCATCTTCGGGGCCGAAGCGCAGCAGATCTACGTCGTCGACGGCGACGCCGACGATGTCGCCGGCTACGTGCGGTACACGATGCGCTGGCCACCGCAGGCCAGCACCGCCGTGATCGATGTCGCCGAGCTGCTCGCCGACGATCCGATCGTCGCGCACACGTTGTGGCGGCTCGTCGGATCGTCGTCATCCATCGCGGCCGACTGCACGATCGTCGGGCCACCGGAACACCCGCTCTCCCTCTCGTTGCCGGAGCAGGATCTCGCCACCGCGAGCGAGTGGCGATGGATGACACGACTCATCGACGCGCCCGGCGCGATCGCGGCGCGCGGCTTTCCACCGAACACCACCGCGACGGTCGCACTGCGCGTGCACGACGCGCAGTGTGAGTGGAACACCGGTCGGTGGCAGTTCGTCCTCGACGCGGGCGAGGCTCGGCTCGAGCGCGGTGGTGACGGCGCCATCGAGCTCGGCATCGGCGCGCTGTCGAGCCTCTATACGGGATACGCGCCCCCCTGGCAGCTTGCATCGGCGGGATTGCTGCACGGGGGCAGCGCCTCCGACCACGCCGCGCTCGGCGGCCGCCTTCGCGGGGCCGACCCCCTGGATGCCCGACTTCTACTGACGCGTGTCGATGAGCGCGGCGTCGAGCAGTCGCGTGAGCGGCCACGCGCCGTCGGTCGTGTTCGAGATCACCGTGTGCGTGATCGCGCGCGCAGGATCGTGCACGCTGCGAAACGACACACCGGCGTCCATGCCGAGGAGGGTGATGATCGGCTCCGTCGGATGGATCCAGAACCCGAGTCCGTACCGCTGCGCGGCCTCGTTCGTGTCGCTGCGCGGTTCCACCATCGTGCGCACCCAGTCGGTCGACACGATGCGTCCCGCGAAGAACGCGTCCCAGAGCGCGTGCAGATCCCCCACGGTCGAGTACACGCCACCGTCGCCGCTCGCGCGCACCGGCAGATGGAACACGTTCGTACGTGGGTGTTCGTTGTCGAGGTAGCCGCGGGCGGCGCGCGCGGGGAGCTCGTCGGAGCGCAGAAACTCGGTGCCGCGCATTCCCGCACGGTCGCACACCTGCTCGCGCACGAGGTCGGGGTACGGCACACCGCTGACGCGCTCGGCGATCAACGCGAGGACGACGTACCCGCCGTTGCAGTACGAGAACTGCGTGCCGGCCGGAAACTTGGTCGGGTACCCGCCCAGGACCGCGAGGTACTGCTCGGTCGTCGCGAGCGTGTGAACCGGCACCGGGAGCAGGTAGTCGGTCACGTCGGCGTCATTCTCCTCGTCGAGGTAATCGCCGATGCCGGAGCGGTGCGCGAGGAGGTGCTCGACGGTGACGTCCTCGGCGATGAGCGGCAGGTCGGCGCCGAGTACGGAACGGGCGGGGGTGGTGAGGTCGAGCGCGCCTACTTCGACCAGCCGCACGACCACCAGTGCCGTCAGCCCCTTCCCCCCGCTCGCGATCCCGAATTGGGTGTCGATCCGATTCTCGATCTCGTGGCCGCGGTGTGCAAAGCCGTACGCCCTCGCAAACGACGGCTCGTCGGGCCGGTCGACGCGCACGACGCCCGAGAACGCGGTCGCGGCTGCCAGCTCGTCGACCGCGTCTCCGAGTTCCGCGTTCGGCGTCACCGGCATCGGGCACGGTAACGCCCAGGCGGCGGAGCACGGGAGTGATATCGGGCACTAGGGTCACTCGCCGCGATGACGGAACCGCCGCTTGTTGTCCATCCCATCGGCGTGGTGGAGTCATCTCTGACGGATCGGTCGTCTGCTCCCAAGCAAGGGCACGAGGGCGCGCCCGACGCGTGGCTCGTCATCCACCCGGACGTGCGCGCCGGGCTCGAGGGCATCCACGTCGGTGATCGCGTGATCGTCGTCACATGGCTCGACCGGGCCCAGCGCAACGTGTTGCGCGTGCGACCGCGCGACGACCGCACCCGGCCCGAGCAAGGCGTGTTCGGCACGCGCTCCCCGGACCGGCCCAACCCGATCGGCCTGCATCCGGTCGAGATACTCGCGATCGAAGGCAACCGCCTCCGCGTGCGCGACCTCGAAGCGCTCGACGGGACCCCGATCGTCGACATCAAGCCGGTGCTGGGCCGCGAGTTCGACCCCCGCGACTGATCGAGACGCGACGGATAGAGCCGTGGACTGATCGAATACGGGCCCGGAAACTCAGAGTTGCTTGTGCGCGGCGACGTCGAAGCCGGCATGCACCGCGGTGCCGAGCTTGCCCGAGCTGAGCTGCGGCGTGAAGGTCATCTCGAGCTTCTTGTAGTCGAGTGCGAACTGCGCGATCGGTGCGCCGGTGTCGGCGTCACCATGCTCCACCTCGGTGACCGACACATCCGAGAGCTTGTAGGTCAGGAACTCACCGGCCTTCCCCTTGCCGACGCGCGTGCCTTGCAATTCCGCCGTCTTCAGGTGCTTCCCGGTCGCGCACGCGACGAACAACGACGGTGACGCCTTGTCGATGCGGGCGACGAAGTGGAAGTCCTCGAAGCGCGCCTTGGCGCTCGCCGCGCCCGCCCCGCTCGCACCGCCACCGGTACGCGCGACACCCCACGACCACGACAGGATGTCGATCGCGCCCTTGTGACCCGACGCCGTCGACGCGCCATCGATGCCATCGATCTTCAGGAACCACTTCTCGGCCATGTCGGCCACACTGCCGGACCCGAGTCGGCCCCGCAAGGAGCGCGCAAGCGGGAGCGGGGCCGCCGAGCACCTTGTTCGCGCTCGGCGCCCGCGTGCCGCGGTAGAACTCCGGGACCTGCGAGCGTCAGCTCCCGAACTTGCTGTCCTTGGGCAGGATGACGACCTCGGTCGCCTGCAGCTTCCCGTTGACCCTCCTGCTCTTCACGATCACGACATCCCCCTGCGCAATGTTCGCGGACCCGTCGGCAGCAGGGTCGACCTTCGTCGTGTCCGTGATGACGTACGTGCGATTGCCGCTCGAGCTCTTCAGCGCAACCGTCATCGAGTTGTCGGTGATCGAGGTCACGGTCGCAACCGGACGAATATTCTTGACGTCGTCCTTCACACGCTGCTGTTCGACCTTCCAGCCGATCGCCAGGCCCACGATCCCGCCGACGGCCAACGCGGCGATCACGAAGAGAACGACGGCTGCGGTACCTATGCCTTGCTTCGGTGCGGCCGCGTCATCAGCGCTCGTCGACTCCGGGGGCACGGTCGCGGGTGGCGTCACCGGGCTGCTCGTGGTCGGATTTTCAGGTGTGCTCATAAGGTCCGCGTCCCCCGTCGATTCGGTTCCGGCCGTTTTCCGGAACGCGAGCCGACATCGTTGCCGCTCCGAGGCTGCGATTCCAGGCGGCCCCCGAAGGCCTTCCGTTCCGTGAGCCCTGGGGTAGCGATCACGCCTGGGCGGGAAGGGGACACCGCTCGGGATCGGGTTGCGTCGGCGGCCCGTCGACCGCGCAGAACAGACGACGGGCAGAGCGGCGATCGCGGATGTGCGGGCCGAGGCCGAAGAAGCTGACCGGTGAAGCGAGCGCGGCGACACATGCGGTGATGATCAGGCCGATGCGGAACGCGTGCGTCACCTCGGCATCGCCGGTCGCAGCCGACAGACCTGACACGACCGGGATCACCGCGAGCGCGGCGAGGCTGGCGGTGCGGGCGATCGCGTTGTTCACACCCGACCCGACGCTCACGTGGTCCGAATCGACCGCACCCATGACGGTGGAGGTCAGCGGGGCGACGAACGTGACGAGGCCGAACCCGAAGAGGATTGCGCCCGGCAGCACGTCCTTCGTCCAGTCGGTGTCGGATCCGATGCGCGACAGGAGCAGCAGGCCCGCCGCCGTCAGGAGTGGGCCCACGGTCAGTTGGAGGCGCGGCCCGATGCGTTGGGCGAGCGAGCCTGACGCCGCGGAGAAGAGGAACATCAGCAGCGTGGCCGGGAGCAGCGCGATGCCGGCCCGCAGTGCCGACCAACCGGCCGCCACTTGCAACTCATAGGAGACGAAGAAGAACGAAACGCCGATCGCGGCGTAAAGGAGCACGGTCGCGAGATTCGTCACCGTGAACTCGCGCCGCTTGAACAACGCGGGCGGGACGAGTGGGTCGTGGTGGTGCGTCATTCGGTACACGAACGCGCCGACTCCGAGGAGCGAGATGGCACCGGCGACGATCACGCTGGTGTCGGACCAGCCGTGCGGACCCGCCTCCGTGAGCGCATAGGTGCCCGCACCGAGCGTGACCACCGCCAGACCCGCGCCGGCGAGGTCGAGGCCGCGCGCCGCGTGCGGGTCGCGAGTCTCGGGGACCGCGACGCGTGCGCACACGACGACGATCAGAGCGATCGGCACGTTGATGAGGAACGCCCATCGCCAGCCCGGCCCGTCGACGAGCCAACCGCCGAGGAACGGACCAATCGCCCCCGCGACGCCGCCGAGGCCCGACCACACGCCGACCGCGGCGCGCGATCGGATTCGCGGAAGCTCACCTGAATGATCGCGAGGCTCCCCGGTGTGAGCAACGCGGCACCCACACCCTGCAGGACGCGCGCGGCCACGAGGACCTCGATGTTCGGCGACGCGCCGCACAGCAACGACGCGGCCGCGAACCAGAGCGTGCCGATGACGAACACCTTGCGTCGGCCGAAACGGTCACCGAGCGCGCCTCCGAGCAAGATCAGTGACGCGAGCGCGAGCAAGTAGCCGGTGAGCACCCATTGCAGTTGGCTGATGTTCGCGTCGAAGTCGTCGCCGATGTGCGGCAACGCGACGTTGACGATGGTGGCGTCGAGCGCGGCCATCGCGCTCGCTCCGACCGTCGCGACGAGTGCAATACGACCGGGCGCCGAATGCAGCGCCAGTCCGTCATCCACCGCGTCGGTCGCCGCGACCTCCGTCATTTTCGTCTCCCCTTCCCGCGCGACCTGAAGCCCATAGTCAACCGCATTGGGCGCGCGAAGGAATCCTTCCCGCCGAATACGGTTGAGCTCCACGGGCGGGCGGGACGATCGGAGCGGACATGACGGCAGTCGGGCAGACCATCGGATTCATCGGCGCCGGACACATCGGCAGCCAGGTCGCGCGGCTCGCGATCGCGAACGGATACGACGTCGTGCTGAGTAACTCGCGCGGGCCGGATACGTTGCGTGATCTCGTCGCCGGCCTCGGGCCCCACGCCCGCGCCGCGACCGCGAGCGACGCGGCGGCGGCCGGCGATCTCATCGTCGTGTCGATCCCGCTGAAGAATTACCGCGATGTTCCGGTAGAACCGCTCGCGGGCAAGGTCGTGATCGACACGAACAACTACTACCCGCAACGCGACGGCCAGATCGCGGCGTTGGACGACGGCACCGCGACGAGCTCGGGCCTCCTCCAGGAGCATCTCGCGGGTGCGCACGTGGTCAAGACGTTCAACCACATCTACGCCGCCGACCTGACCACCGACGGCTCGCCCACGGGAACGGCGAACCGGCGCGCCCTCGCGATCGCGGGCGACGACACCGCGGCCAAGCAGACCGTGACCCAGCTCCTCGACGAGTTCGGCTTCGACACGGTGGACGCCGGACCGCTGGCCGAGAGCTGGCGCATCGAGCCCGGCACACCCGGGTACGGACCGCGCCAGAACGCGGCCGAATTCGCCGCGAACCTCGCGGCCGCCACGCGCCCCGTACGCGCGTAGCGGCCGCGACGCCGAAGCGGACCGGACTCAGCGGTACGCGAGCGCTCCGAGCAGGTGGAACGCGGGCGTCAGGTCGCCGCCGAAGTCGTCGGGTGCGTCGTTCAGGTATCCCGTCGCCAGGCGCTCGAGCCCGGCGACCGCGTAGAGGAACGCGCTCGCGCCCTGGCTGATCCGGCGCACGCCGATGTCACACAGGTCGCCGTACGCCGGGAGACCGGGCCAGTGCATCACGTTGATCGGTGCCCTGGTCGCGCCGACGACTGCACGCAGTGCGGCGGCGTCGGTGCACCCCGGGAGGAAGACACCGTCGGCGCCGGCGTCGACGTAGCTCGTGGCGCGGGCCAGCGCGGCGTCGAGCTGTTCCTCCGGCGCGATCGCGGCGCCGAAGTACACGTCGCACCGCGCGTTGATGAACAGGGGGAGCCCGGCCGCATCGGCGCGTGCGCGCGCGGCCGCGATGCGTTCGCGCTGTGTATCGACGGTATGGAGCACACCGGGCGCGCCCGTGCGGCTGTCTTCGAGGTTGATGCCGACAGCACCGCGATCGATGACGTCACCGACCGCGCCGGCGACGGCGTCGGGCTCGACACCCTGGCCCGCCTCGATGTCGGCGGTCACGGGCACATCGACCGCGTCGGTCATCGCGGCCACCGTGTCGCACACCCGCGACCACGGGATCTGCTGGCCGTCCGGGTAGCCGTGCGCGTACGCGACCCGCGAAGCTGCTCGTGCCGATGGCTGGCGCGCCCGCGGTCGCGAACACCCGCGCCGAGAGCGCGTCCCAGGCATTCACCAACCGCAGTGGTGTCGTCGAGGCGTGCAGCTCGTGGAAGCGCGTGGCCCGCTCGTTCTGGATGTCGGAGGCGAGGATCGTCATGTGGGGGGAGCCTTTCTCGTGTGCAACGGCCAGCACACCTCGGTGCGCAGTTCGTCGGGATCGGACGTGTCGAAGAGCGACACGAGGTAGTACTCGCGCACCGGGAGATCGCTCGGGTCTGCTTCCGAGGCGACCCACGCGCCGAGCTCGAGATACGCGTCGAGGAGCGTGTCGTACGCGCCGCGGTGCATCAGCACCGCGACGTCGGTTTCCGGCAGTTCGGTGACCCGCACGCCCATTGATCGTGTGGCTCCGGAGAGGAGCGGTGCCGACGCCACCGGCACGAAGGCCTCGACCGATTGCAGGTCGTCCTCTACTGGTGGGAAGTTCGCACCGAACGCGCCGTCGACAACTGCGCCGGATGCGGCGAGCGCCTCGAGTAATTGCGACGCGGCCGTGACCATGAACGTCGCGAGGTCGGCCTCGAGCGGACTCCCGGCGAACGCGAGCACCGTGCGCGCCGGATCGCGACGCCGGAACACGCCTGTGTGGAGGGCCGGCGCGTCGACCGCGGCATAAAGGTGGTCGACCGCGCGGCGCAGCGTTTCGACGCGCGCCTCGAGGACCGCCGCGTGCTCGGCGAGCACCTTCTGGGTCACCACGGGATCGCGTGCCGTCAGCACCTCGCGGATCGCGTCGAGCGGGACGTCCAGCTCGCGGAGGCGGTGGATGACCGCGGCGTCGATCAATTGGGCGGGCGAGTACGACCGGTAGCCCGTTTCCCGGTCGACGACCGCCGGAACCAGCAGACCGGTCTCGTGGTAGAAGCGCAGCGCCTTGATCGAGAGCGACGATGCTCGGGAGAACGGACCGATGCGCAGCATGGGCGGGTCGGACATGCACCCATCTTCCAGCCTCCCCCAGTGGGAGAGTCAAGGATCCGGCGGAGACGACGCGTTGTCGCCTCAACGTCACCGCGTGCGGCGGGGGCCGCCGTTAGCGTCGGCGGTCGTGGGCGGCCTGTACCCGGCGATCGAACCGTACGAGTCCGGCCACCTCGATGCCGGCGACGGCAACCTCGTCTACTGGGAGGCGTGCGGCAATCCCGATGGCCGGCCCGTCGTGGTGTTGCATGGAGGTCCGGGCTCGGGCTGCTCATCGACCATGCGCCGGTTCTTCGATCCGGACGTCTACCGCGTCGTGCTGTTCGACCAGCGTGGCTGCGGCCGCAGTACCCCGCACGCAAGCGACCCGAGCGTCGACCTCGCGACGAACACGACAGAAACGCTCCTGGCCGATCTGGAACGGCTGCGCGCGCATGTCGGCGTCGACGCGTGGGACGTGTTCGGCAACAGCTGGGGGTCGACGCTCGGTCTCGCGTATGCGCAGCGGCGTCCCGAACGCGTCACCGGTGTGGTGCTCGCGGCGGTGACGGTCGGTCGCCGGGCCGAGATCGACTGGCTCTACCGGGGCGGCCTGGCCCGATTCTTCCCGGAGGCGTGGGAACGGTTCCGCGCCGGCGCCCCCGCGCCCGAGCGCGACACCGATCTCGTCGAGGCGTATCACCGGCTCCTCGAAGATGCGGACGCGGAGGTGCGCGCGGCAGCCGCGCGCGACTGGACGCAGTGGGACTGGTCGACGGCGTCGACCGACACCTCTACACCACTGCCGGGCCGATGGGCCGATCCTCGGTTCCAGCTCGCCCGCGCTCGCATCTGCACCCACTACTTCCGCCACGATGTGTTCCTCGAGGAGGGTGCGCTGCTGCGGGGCGCGTCGGCACTCGCCGGCATTCCGGCGGTGCTCGTCAACGGTCGCTTAGATCTCGGCGGCCCGCTCGTGAACGTGTGGGATCTGGCGCACGCCTGGCCGGGCAGCGAGCTCGTCGTCGTCGGCGGCGCGGGGCACTCCACCGCGGATCCGGGAATGGACGCCGCGATCGTCGCTGCGACCGATCAGCTGGCGCGATCGCGCTGACGTGCCCGCTCAGACCCGCACAGGCGCAAGGACGAGGTTCTCCGAGCGGGCGGTGCGGATGGAGCACGAGACGGTCAACACGATCGCAGCGACGGTGATGGCGAGACACGTGACGGTCTTGAGCGCGACGTATGTCGCGGGTTGCATGCTGATGAGCATGCCGAACGTCGTCGTCGCGGTCACGATGTGCACACCTGCCCACAACAGCGTCAGACCTTGGAACAACCGCACGATGCGCGGCCGGCTCGCGACCTCGGGTGCGAGGTGGCAGAAGTCGGACGCAACCCGCGCGATCACCGGACGTCCGATGACGACCGAACCCGCGAACAGCGCGGCGAGCACGACCGTGGTCGCGACCGGCTGCACGAAATAGGCGAACGTGCTCCCGCTCGCGACACCGATGATCGTGCGCACGGTGAGGCCGACGGTGGCCAGCAACAGGATGGCGGGGATCTCGCGTCCGCGCACGAGCCGGCGACCGACCGCGAAGTACGTCCACGCGAGCACGGCCACCATCGCCGCTCCCGCGCCGACGGTCAGCAACAGGACGTACGAGATGATCGCGGGCGCGACCGTTGCCTCGAGCACGTGCGGGAGTGATCGCCGCGCCAGCGCGAGCAGCACGTTGCCGTGTGAGAGCCGGGCGCGGTCTTCGTCGGACGGTGGGCCGGCTCCGGCCGAGTGTGTGGCGCCGCGGTCGCGGGTCCGGGCATCGTCAGCCCAGCTCTCCGCGGCGACGAGCGCCACTGCGCTCTCCTCGCCCATGCGCACCACGACCGATCCGGTCTGATCGGCGAACCATCTGCCCGGCGAGCGCAAACCGCTTCGGACTGTATCGGGGGGCGGCCGCGCACCTGGAGTCGGGAGCACCGATCAGCTCGCAGCGTGCTCAAGCGGTCGCGGGCCTCCGTCAATCGCGGCGAGCGACGACGATCAACTCACGCGTCCGTGGTCCTGCGGGCCGGTGATCCCAGTCGCCGTAGATGCGCTCGACGACGAAGCCGGCATCCGCCAGCGACTGCGTGAGCTCGGCGTGCGATCGGAACCGCAGCCGGCCTTCGGACACGAGCGCCTCACCCGTCGCCGCGAAGACGTAGTGGTTCTCGTACGTGACGACGCCGTTGCGCACCTCGCGGACTTCGGACCAGGTGTCGATGCGCCCGGCGACCGGATCGACGACCGACGTGCACGCCGCGGGCGTCCACTGCTCCCACTCCCGAGCGGCGGGATTGCGGCTCTCGAACGCCAGCCGCCCGCCGGGCCGCAGGGCCCCCTGCAGCGCGGTGAGCGTGGCACGCCAGATGTCGTCGGTCAGGAAGAACTGGGCGACGTGACCGGTCATGATCGCCAGATCGGCAGCCGGTGCTCCTTCGGTCGGCAGGTCGGCGGCCTCGCCGTGGATCCAGCGCACGTGCTCACCGCCCGGGCGCGTGCGAGCGATCGCGAGCATCCCCGGGGCCGGATCCACGCCGGTGAGCTGGTAGCCGGCGCGCGAGAGCGCGCACGTGATCAGCCCGGTGCCACATCCGAGGTCCACGATCGTGCGCGCCCCGAGCTCGGCGGCGAGCTGCAGGCAGAAGTCCGGTTGCGTGTGCGGTGCGTATGCGTTGACGGAGTCGTACACCGCGACCAGCCGCGGGTCGTCGAACTCGGCGATGCGCCCGCGCTCCATACCGGCGGCATCGTAGGGTCGGGTGGATGGTGACGGTCGATGACGTGCGCGCCGTGGTGGACGGGTTCCCCCGCAGCAACGAAGTGCTCGTCCGTGACCGCGTGAAGTTCCGCGTCGGTTCGATCGTGTACGTCGCGTTCTCACACGACGAGACGATGATGGGCGTCGCGTTCCCGAAGGAAGAACGCGACGCGCTCATCGCGTCGGCGCCCGACAAGTTCCTGATGCCGAAACTCTCCGATCAACGCTTCAACTGGGTCGTCGTGCGCCTCGCGGCGATCGACACGGTCGAGCTCCGGGAGCTCGTCACCGACGCGTGGCGCATGGTGGTGCCGAAGCGCGTCGCCGCGGCACACCTGGGCGACTGACGGCCGCCGACCAGCGCCGCGGCCTACCCGCCGTCGTCCGGCGGCGGGAGCAGGTCCGAGGATGCCGCGACCGCAACCGCGAGCGCGGCCGCACGGTCGTAGATCGCTTTGAAGTAGTGCTCGGCGATCGTCTCGCGGCCCGGCAGTGGCGCGGGACCCAACGACGCGACCATCGCCGCGGGATCGTCGGCCGGCTGGATGTCGTCGACCTCGACGTCGGCGTCGGCGTCGCCCCAGAACTCGGCCTCGTTGGCGGGCCGGCGCGACTTCGAGCGGTTCGTCGCCTTCCGGCGCGGGGCTTGGCTCACGCGGCACCTCCACCATCCAGCTCGAGCAGGTCCTCGGCGAGCACCGCCTCGGGGCGGATCCCGAGGGCGACGCGCAGCTGCTCATGGTCGAGATCGGCGAGCGAGCTCGACTTCGGCAGCACCAGATCCGCGATGCGACGCTTGCCGGCCACCACTTCTTCGACCCGTTCGTCGACCGTGCCCGGGCACACCAGGCGGTGCGAGATGACCGTACGCGTCTGTCCGATGCGCCACGCGTGGTCGCGCGCCTGGTCCTCGACCGCGGGGTTCCACCAACGGTCGTACAGCACCACGTGGTTCGCGGCGGTCAGGTTCAGGCCCGTGCCCCCGGCCTTCAGCGACAGGACCAGCGCGCGTGGGCCGTCGCCGGCCTGGAAGTCGGCGATGAGCCGGTCACGCGCGGTACGCGCCAGGCCGCCGTGGTAACACGCGACCTCGGTACCGGTGCGGGCCGAGAGGTGGTCGGCGAGCCGGATCCCCCACTCCGCGAAGTGCGTGAAGATGAGCACTCGTTCGCCGGCCGCGAACACCGCGTCGACGATCTCCTCCAGCCGGGCCAGCTTGCCGGAACGCCCGGCGAGCGGGCGATCGTCGTGCTGGTACGCGGATGGGTGGTTGCAGATCTGCTTGAGCGCGGTGATCGCCGCGAGGATCTGCCCCTTGCGCGGCGCTTCGCCTTCGGGGAGCTCGGTGCCGGTGACGAGCTTGTCGAGCACGGCCTGGTACAGCCCGATCTGCTCGGGTGTCATCGCGCAGTGGTCGAGCTCGTCGATCTGGTCGGGGAGCTCTTCGGCGATTTCGGGTTCAGCCTTGGTGCGCCGGAACACCAGGATGCCGTTCAGCGCGCGCATCGCGTCCTCGGCCTCGACGCGCGCGGCGCGGCCGTCGCTCGAGAGACGCGCGATGAACTGCGGTCGGTTGCCGACGAGGCCGGGGTTGACGAAGTCGAGGATCGCCCAGAGATCACCGAGGCCGTTCTCGATCGGTGTGCCCGTAAGCGCCAGCCGGGAACGCGCGGGGATGCGGCGCAGCTGTTGTGAGGTGTCGTTCGCCGGGTTCTTGATCACCTGCGCTTCGTCGAGGATCACGCGCGCCCAGGAGATGCCCGCGAGCGCCTCGACGTCGCGCACCGCGGTTCCGTAGGTCGTGACGACGAGATCAGCATCTTCGACCTGCGCCGCGATCTCGTCGGGCGCAGCGCGGTTCGCGCCGTGGTGCACGCTGACCCGCAGGTCGGGGGTGAAGCGCGCGGCTTCCGCGGTCCAGTTGCCCACCACCGCAGGCGGCGCGATCACGAGCGCGGGTCCGTCTTCGACACCGGCCAGCAGGTGCGCGAGCATCGTCGGCGTCTTGCCGAGGCCCATGTCGAGCGCGAGACAGCCGCCGAGGCCGGCGGCGTCGAGGAATCCCAACCACGCGAGCGCTTCGGCCTGGTAGCTGCGCAGGTGCCCCGCGAACCCCTTGGGCGTCTGCGCGGGATCGGCCTTGACATCGGTTGCCGCGGCCAGGAGATCGGCCGCCCATCCCCCGCCCTCGATCGAGATCCCGCCGGCGAGCGGCGAGTCCTCGAGTCCGAGCGCGAAGCGCAGCATCTCCGCGCCGGAAAGCTGCTTGGTCGCTTCCCGCTCCGCGAGCGCGGCGGCGGCCGCATTGAGATCGGCGCGGTCGATCGCGATCCAGCGGCTGCCGGAGCGCACCAGCGGTCGCGCTTCCTTCGCGAGGCGCGCGATGTCGGCCGCGGTGAGCTCGACATCGTCGAACAGCGCCGACCAGCGAACGTCCGCGAGCTGGTTCGCACCGACCGCGGTCTCGTTCACGGAGTCGACGAAGATCCGCAACGACGGCGTGCTCGGTCGCCGCGACAGCTCCGGCACGCGCACATCGAACCCCGCGAGCTGCAACCGCGGACCGGTCGCGGCCATCAGGTCCCAAGCTTCGTCACCGCTGAGGATCACCTGCCCGCGGCGAATGCCACCCGGACGGCCGAGCACCGGCAACATCCGCTCCAGCCGGCCGAGCTCGGCCTCGATGTGCTGGCGTTCCGTGCCGCCCGCGGCAATGGCCTGCTCGAGGGCGATCGGCGCGCCTTGCGGCCCGGGGGCCAGCACCACGAGGTGCCACGCGCCGCTGTCGTCGGGGGGATCGAGCTGCACGACGAGACGCGCGTGACCGCCGGTGACGGGGCGGGCCCAGCGTTCGAGCCGGGTGACGATCTCCGCGCCGATGTTCACCGGTGCGTCGAACGCGCTGCCGTCGAGTCGGGCGAGGAACGCCTCGGCGACATCGTGACCGGTGCGCACGCCGGGCGGCGCCGCGGGAACCTCCAGCCGGCGCGCGCTGTCGCGACAGATCGCGTCGACCATGCCCGTGAGCGCAGACCGGGTGAGCGCCCGCCGGTCGACCTTGCGATCGAGCGCGCGCAGCGTGCCCGGCATCGCGGTCGACATCTCGGTCAAGCGCTCGGCATCGACGAGAGCCGGCGTCCAACGCACCGAGAACGATCCGCTCGACTCTCGCGCACTCTGACTGCGCCGTGCCCGCCGTCGCAGCAGCGGCACCATCGCGCCGCGCGCGGTCAGCTCGACAGCCCAGATCGCGACCCTTCCCAACCAGCGCACGCTCGGACCGATGTCGCCGTCGACGTTGTCGGCACCCGCGGCGACGAGCCAGCCGAGCACCTCCCCCACTGGTATCGCCAGCGCGTCGGCCGTGCCGCCCGCGGGCAGCGGCACCGCGGTGTGGCGACTCCATCCGGATTCCGGTGCGCCCGCGGCCGCGAGCAGGGCGGTGACCTGGGCGCGATCGGCGATCGGCGCGCGCAACCCGCCCCCCCAGGCGACGACCCGACCCGGCTCCCACGAGACCTGCAACTCGGTCGTGCCGTCCTCGACCGGATCCGGCTCGGGCTCGCGATCGGCGCGCGTGCCGCGCCGCTTGCCACCCGGCTCGGACACGCGGTCGGCGCGGTCCTCGACGCTCGGATCGTGCGTCAGCCGCGCGTACGCCGCGGCCAGGCGCCGGCGTTCGGACTCGAGATCCGCGATCACCTGCGCGCGCTCTTCGCCGGACAGCGAGCGCGCGCTCTCGAGGTGCTCCTCCGCATCGCGCAACAACGCGACGAGCGCCGCTCGCCACGGGATCGGGTTCGCCTCGAGCACCGCGAGTTCCGCCGGTGTCGCCACGCCGTCGGCTTCGGCGCCGACGTACATATCGAACTGCCACGGCGCGAGGCCTTCGACCCCGGTCAACGGGGTCATCGCAGTGCGACTCCGACGTCGGACCCGTGGTCGTCGTGAGGGCCCATCGTTGCGATCAAGCGTCTCCACTCGCTCTGGAGAGGACTCGGCGGACGTCCTCGAAGAAGCGCGGCCGGCTCTCCCGGTTCCGCGACCGTCGAACCCGCAGGCAACGACGGAGCTCGTTCCGTATGGATACCAACGCACGGACACTGGGGCCGTGCGTGTGGATGCGCCGCGGGAACAATCGCTGCCCGCCAGTGTAGACGCGAGAAACCGGATCCCGCGACCAACGCGCTCGCGGGAGGCGCGAAGGTTCATCGGAGAACCAGCTGCGCAGGAGACCCGGCGAGGCAAGGAGCGATGCCATGGCTACCGTCAGCGTTCGATACATCGTGGATGACGTCGACGACGCGATCGCGTTCTACTGCGGTCGGCTCGGCTTCCACGAGGACATGCATCCGGCGCCGACGTTCGCGATGCTCTCCCGCGGCGACCTGCGGTTGGTGCTCAGCGCACCGGGTGGGGGTCCCGGTGGCGGCCAAGCCATGGCCGACGGGTCGGTACCCACCCCCGGTGGCTGGAACCGTTTCGCGCTCGAGGTCGACGACCTCGCCGCTATGGTCGACACGCTGCGAGGCGAGGGCGCGCGCTTCCGCAACGACATCGTCAACGGCGTCGGCGGCAAGCAGATCCTGCTCGACGACCCTTCGGGCAACCCGATCGAGCTGTTCGAGCCGACCCGTTCCGAGGCGGCCCTCGATCGACCGCAGTAGCCCGCGCGCCACACCTACGAAGGTGCGTGACTTCGCCCACCACGACCGTGGGTGTTCTCACGCAAGAAGGAGATGTCACTCTTACAGTTGGCGGCGATGGCGGAGTCGTACGTCTTCTCGCTGACGGGTTGGCCGGGCACCGGCAAGTACACGGTGGCCAAAGAGCTCGTCTCCCAGCTCGGAGCGAGCGGGCACGAGACGCGACTGCTCGACAACCATTCGACGGCGAACCCGATCCTCGGTGTCGTCCGGATCGAACCCGACATGCCGGTGCCGCCCGAGGTGTGGCATCGCGTTCGAGAGCTGCGCGCCGTGATCTTCACGACGATCACGACGCTGTCGCCCCCCGAGTGGTCATTCGCCTTCACGAACTTCATCGCCGACACGCCGGCCGACCGCGAGCACTACCGTCGCCTCGAGGAGCTCGCGGATGCACGCCGCTCGCACTTCGTGCCGGTGCTGATGACCGTCGAGCGCGACGAGCTGTTGCGACGCATGGCGCAGCCCGAGCGGGCCGCGCGCATGAAGATCACGAACACCGACCTCGCCCGTATGACCTTCTTGACGCGGGCGCTCTTCGTCCCGGATCACGAAAACACGCTCGAGTTGGACGTGACTCACGTGCAACCGGGAGCCGCGGCGACGCGGATCATCGAGCATGCGTTGCGGCTGTCGCCGCAGGATTGACGTTCTTCGGCGCGTTCAGCCGGCCGCGGCGAAGATGCGGCCCACGTTCGCGTCGGAGAAGAAGTCGGCCGGCGACGTCACGCCCGCGTTGACGCGCGCGAATCCGTCCATCGCTTCCTGGTTCCCGTGCACCGCGCCGAGGAGTGCCTGCATCTCGGGCGGCGGCGGCTCGAGCGTCGCGAGCTGGCAGGTGAATTCGTACATCGGCATCACGTGCGCGTCGCGTGTCGCCCGGTAGTCGTTCATGGCATCGTCGAACGGGCGTGTACCCGAGAACGACTGGTCGATCGCGTCGACGCACAACTGCGCGTCGCGGAGGGCGTCGGTGATGCCCTGGGCGGTGATGAAGTCCTTGTTGTATCCGGCATCTCCGACGAGCGCCCATCCCGGTCCATACGGTTTACGGAAGTAGTTCGGGACCGACGTGCCCGCGAACCGGGCTTCGCGCTTGGCCGCGCGCACTCGCTCGGCGAACTCGGGCGCCAGGTCGAACATCTGCATGTAGTTGCCTTCGATGTCGTTCTTGTTCGCGTCGGCTTCTCCGAACGGCCAGCCCGCGACGACAAGCGTCAAGTCGTCGTGCGTCGGTGCCGCCGCGAAGCCGCGCCCCGGTCGCGCGTACACGTCGAAGCGACCGTCGATCGGCAAGCCACTGAAGTAGGTGTAGTACCCGCACAACAAGGGCGGCTTCTCGTTGTACTGCTCCGGCGCGACGGCACGCGCGACGCGCGAGTTCCGGCCGTCGGCACCCACGACCACTCGCGCGCGCTCGGTGGCGGGTTGGCCGCCCTTCCCGCGTCCTCGGATCCCGACGACCCGCCCATCGTCCAAGACGAGGTCGTCGACCGTGAACTCCTCGCGCACCTCCGCACCGGCTTCGGCCGCGCCGTCGACGAGCAACTTGTCGAGGACGGTTCGACGCGGGCAGTACGCGACCGGCGCGTCAGCGGTACCGGGCGCGCCCGCGATCGTGAACGGGCCGAAGTCGAAGGAGTACGTGTCGATCGGAGGGCAGCCGCTCGCCACCAGTCGGTCGAGCAGGCCCCACCGCTGCAGTGCCGCGACTCCCGGCGGGTGGAGCATGTGCGTGGACAGCGTGTCGCTCGGGAACGCGGCGCGATCGACGACGAGGACGTTGTAGCCTTTGCGGGCCAGCAACATCGCCGTCGGTGAGCCCGCGCAGCGGGCACCCACCACGATCGCGTCGTACTCGTTCTGGGCCATGCTTCCTCCCGCGCCTCGGTCGCGACCATCCCAGGATGGACCGGGACGGAGCGGGAGGCCACAGGGAAACAGTGGAGATACGCGATGGACGACTTCGTGCCGGCGACGTTCGCGACCCCGACGACCCTCGTCGGCGACGGCTTCCGCCTGCTCCCGCTCGGGCCGGAGCACAACGCGGCCGACTACGCCGCGTGGACGTCGAGCATCGATCACATCCGTGCGACGCCGGGCTTCGCGGGCCGCCATTGGCCCGCGCCGATGACGGAAGCAGACAACCTCGGCGACCTCGAACAGCACCGCGCCGACTTCGAGCAACGCCAGGGATTCACGTACACGGTCCTGGAATCGGACGACACGGTGATCGGCTGTGTGTACATCTATCCGTCGACCACACCGGGCATCGATGCAGATGTCCGCTCGTGGGTGCGGGCCGACCGCGCGCACCTGGATCGGCCGCTGTACGAAGCGGTGTCGGCGTGGCTCGCCGCCACATGGCCCTTCCGGGCCGTCGAGTACGCACCCCGCGCCGTCGCATAGGGTCGTGGACCCGCTCAGCAACCGCAGTGAGGGCCCCGATGTCGACGCGTCCTTTGCGTCAATACTACGAACCGGTCACCGCCACCGTGCCCGACGCGGTCTGCGATGTCGCACCTTGGCTCCGCCACCGCGAGCGATTGCTCGGCGCGCTTCGTGCACTGACCGAAGCCGAATGGCGCGCTCCGACCCGTTGTGTCGCGTGGGACGTAAAGGGTGTCGTCAGCCACCTCGTGACCGTCGACGAGTATTGGGTGTTCGCGCTTGGAGCCGCGCGCACCGAGCGCGCGCCGACCATGCTGCTCGAGCATTTCGATCCGGCGACGGGCACCGACACCCAGGTCGCGTCGCTCTGCGAGATACCGCACGCCGACTTGCTCGACCGATTTACCGCCGGATCGGAGGCGTTCGTCGGGCGGGTCGAATCGTTCACACCGGCGGACTGGAATGCGATCGGCGAGTCGCCGCTCGGGCATCTCCCCGTGCGGCTCCTGTTCGGCCACGCGTTCTGGGACTCGTGGCTGCACGAGCGCGACATCTTCGTACCACTCGGACGCGCCACGCCGGTCGAGACCGACGAGTTGCTCGCGGTGACCTGCTTCAGCCTGGTGTTCGCCGGGCTACAGGGCGGCCTGCTCGACGACACGCGGGCGACCGGTCCGGGGCTGGGTGGGGCGGTCGACGTCCGGCTGCGCTTCGACGATCTGCCCGACACGGCCGTGCACGTGCAGTACGACACCGGCGCGCGCGTCGCGCTCACCGATCCCGACCGCACGCGACCCGGCGGATCCGCCGTGGCACTGGTGGAACACTTCACCGGCCGGCGTGCGGACGGCCCGACGCGCGCCGCGCTCCCCGAAAACTTCGCGGGCCATCTCGCTCGCGCCGCGCTCGTGTTCTGACGCGCCCGCTTTCGACGGCAGCGTGAGGCTACGCGCCGAAGCCCGGTTTCTTGTCCGCGCGCTTCGCCTGCTTGTCCTGCCGCTTCTCCTTCAGCGACTTGCCGGGCTTTTTGGCGTTCGCTTTCTTCGGTGATTTGTCACCCATCGGAACTCCTCCGGTCCAGCATCCTTCGGAACCGTACCGCCATTCGGGCGCGTCCGCGTGTGGTGACGGCGGCGCGGGCCCGGCTATACCGAACACCGTGGAAGCAGCGTGGGACGAACGACGGCGCGCGGGACGAGCGCTCCGCCGCGTGGTCCCCCGCTCCGCCCACGCGACATGGAGCCCGCCACACCACCGGCCGGATCCGATCGCCGTGCTCGACGCGCAAGCCGAGACACGCGTGCGGGAGTTGTTGCCGATCCGCTACGAGCGCATGGCTGCGTCGCCATTCGCGTTCTACCGAGGAGCGGCCGCGATCATGGCGCTGGACCTCGCAGCGGCGCCGGTCACCGGGCTGCGCGTGCAGGCCTGCGGCGACGCACACGTAGCCAACTTCGGGAAGTTCGCCACGCCCGAGCGCAGCCTCGTGTTCGACATCAACGACTTCGACGAGACGGTCCCCGGCCCGTGGGAATGGGACGTCAAGCGGCTCGCGGGCAGTTTGCACGTCGTCGCGCGCGATCGGGGCTTCGATCCGGAGGCGCGTGACGCGATCGTGCGCGCCGCGGTGCGTGCGTATCGCGAGCACGTGGCCGACGCCGCGCAGCTCTCGACCGTCGACCTTTGGTACGCACGTACGCACATCAAGGACGTCATCGCGCACTTCCCGGCGAAGTACCGTCCGGCGGTCGAGCGCGACGTCAAGAAGGCGCGCCGTAAGGACCAGCGGCGCGCGGTCGCGAAGTTGACCGCGAACGACGGAGACACGGTTCGCTTCGTCGAGGACCCACCGCTCACCGTGCATCTGAGCGCCACCGTGCACGACATGGACGACGTCACCGCGATGGTCGACAGCTACCGGCGGTCGCTCTCGCACGAGATTCGGGACCTGTTCGACCGATATCGCATCGTGGACGTGGCGCGGCGGGTTGTCGGTGTCGGCAGTGTGGGCACCCGGTGCTGGATCTGCCTGTTCGAAGGGCCGGGCCACCCGGGCGGCGATCGGCTGATCCTGCAGGTGAAGGAAGCTCAGGAGTCGGTGCTCGAGCCGTACGTCGGCGCGTCGACGCTCGCACACCATGGCATGCGCGTCGTGGCTGGGCAGCGCCTGACGCAGGCCGCGAGCGACATCTTCCTCGGGTGGGCCGAGGCCGCGCGCAGCGGACGGCAGTACTACGTGCGCCAGCTCTGGGACGCGAAGGGCTCGCGCGACCCGATGGCGATGGATGTCGGCGAGCTCCGGTACTACGGCGCGCTCTGCGGGATGGCGCTCGCACGCGCGCACGCCCGCACCGGCGATCCGGTTCCCGTCGCGGGCTACCTCGGCGCCTCCGACGCGTTCGACCGTGCGATCGTGACGTGGGCCGCCGCGTACACCGACACGACCATTGCCGATCACGCCGCGCTCGTGCGCGCGATCGAGGCCGGCCGGACGGAAGCACGAGGTTGACGGACAGGGCCGAAGTCCCCGCGAGCGGGCGCGATGGAACCATGCGCGCGTGGCGCCTGCACCAGTACGGCCAGCCGGAGGACGTGCTCGTCCTCGACGAGGTGCCGATACCCGCACCCGAAGCCGGCGAGCTGCGCGTTCGCGTGCAAGCGATCCCGCTGAACCTCAACGACCTGGAGCGCATCACCGGCGGCAACATGATGGTGCGCCCGGAACTGCCGTACAGCCCGGGCATGGAGGTCATGGGCATCGTCGACGCGACGGGCGACGGCGGGGGCGAATGGCTGGACAAGCGCGTCGTCGCGATGCCGAAGGGCGCGCATGGTGGCTTCGCCGAGTACGCGATCTGTCCGGCTGTCTCCGTGTTCGAGATGCCGGACACGATCCCGCTCCCCGACGCGGCCGCGCTCTACTTCCCTTTCCATCTGGCCTGGCTCGGACTGTTCGACCGCGCGCAGCTGCAGGCAGGTGAGAGCGTCCTGATCCACGCGGCCGCCGGCGGCTCCGGCTCGGCGGCGGTCCAGCTCGCGAAGCACGCCGGCGCGCGCGTCTTCGCGACTGCCGGCACCGACGAGAAGGTCGCGAGGTGCCGGGAGCTCGGCGCCGATGTCGCGATCAACTACAACGAGGCGGACTTCGCCGCGGTCGTCCTCGAGGCGACCGGCAACCGGGGTGTCGATGTCGTCTTCGACAACGTCGGCGAAGCGGTGATGGAAGCGTCGATGAAGAGCGTCGCCTACAACGGCCGGTACCTGATGATGGGCTTTGCATCCAACAAGGAAGTCGCAGACAAGCCGTTCATCGTGCCCCGCCGCATCGCGCTCGGGAACTTCAAGCTGTGCGGCGTGCTGCTCGCGTACGCGCAGCCGGACATGGCCGAGATGGTGAAAACGGCGATGGGCTGGAATTTCGCCTCCGACGAGCTCGGCGCGCGCGTGATGCAGGAGATCGTGCGCCTGGTGCAGAGAGGTTCGGTGCACGCGGTCGTCGGCGATGTCGTCGACTTCGAGGCGCTCCCCGCGGCTATGGCCGCGATGGCGAACCGCGAGTCCGTCGGCCGCACGATCATCCACGTCGAGTCGCCCGGTTGACGCCGGACCCGAGGGTTCTCAGCTCGGGATCGGTGCCGCGGATACCCAGGATGTGACCGCGGCGGGCAAGGCCGGACACAAGGTCAGCGTTCGGCCGCGGCGACGAACGACGGGAGCAGTGCGCTCCAACCGGCGGTGTTGGCCTCGCGGAAGGCGACCCCGCTCGCGCCGAGTCGTTCCCAGCCGGAGTGCACGATCTCGAGGCGGGTCGTGCCGTCGCCGCGGTCGACGAAGGTCAGCTCGACATCCGTTGCGTCGCGGCGGTCACGGCTGATGTGCCAGAGGTACCCGAGCCGGTGCGGGGGGTTCCACGCGGTGATCTCGCCCCAGTCGATCTCGGCGCCGTCCGGCGTCCGTTCGAAGATGCGACCACCGAGGCGCGGCTCCAGTGTGACGACGGTGTCCGGATCGCCCGACGCGGAATGCCCCTTCGGCCACCAGCTCGAAAGCCGTGTGGTCCAGACCTCGAACGCATGGTCCGGCGGGCACCCGATCTCGAACGTCAGACGAAGGGGCTCACTCGTCACGTACGTCGGGACCCCTTCTTCGGAGCCTTGCTCGGTGTGCGGCCGGCGCGCGGCGCGGGTTGCCGACGGGGCGCGGTGTTCTCGGCGAGGAGGCGGAATCGGCCGACCGCGTCACCCCACACCTGCGTCAGAAACTCCTCGACGGCCTCGACCCCTTCGTCGTGGACGCGGTAGATGCGGCGGGTGCCTTGCGCTTCCTCCACGACGAGTCCCGCTTCCTTCAGCAGGCGCAGGTGACGCGACACCGCGGGCCGGCTGATCGGGAGCTCGCCGGCGACCTCGCCGACCGACCGGCCGCCGGCACCGAGCAGCTCGAGGATCGCGCGGCGCGTCGGATCTCCTAGTGCCTCGAAGGGATCGCGCGCCGCCGCGCTCACTTGGCCCGCATACGGTTGTTGCGCGCATTGTGTTCGACTTCGGCGAGACCGAGCGTCTCCATCACCGGCGGAACGTAGTTGCCGAACCGACCACGCAGGCCCTTCTTCAGCCCGTACCAACCGCCCACCGGGTTGTCGGCGGCACGCGCCCACGCCTCGACGGTGCCGTCGGCCGCGAGCTTCTGCTCGTCGGCGTTTCCGAGCGGCACCCAGTCGCCGCGCGCGAGGAGCATCGCGTGCAGGTCATCGAGGCAGCGCAGGTGGTATCGCAACTGCGTCTGGCCGACCTGCACGACGAGTGCAGCCGGGTCGGCCTTCTCGTCGCGGTACGCGGTGAACTCGGAACCGCCGCTCGGGGTCCTGAGTTGCCACGGTCGAGCCGCGGTGCCATCGCTTGCAGCCATGGGTTGCGTTCCTCCGCCGTCAGCCGAACCGGTACGAACCGACGAGCGTCGCGTCGGATGCGAGCGGGCCTTCTTCACAGCGATCGCCGATCTCGCGCAGGAACTCCTGGAACGCGGCGGTCTGGGTCAACGGGTTGGTGCCGTCGGCCGTGTCGACCTCGGCGACGTGTACGAAGCCGACACCGTCGGCAAGGCGGAAGCTCGCGTAGCGCAACCCCTCGGGCCGGCTTGCGTCGAGCTCGGCGAACACCTTTTCGATCAGCGCGACGTTCTCCTCGGCGCGCTCGGGCTTGGTCCGGTAGCGGACGACGGCGGCCATCGGCGACCTCCCTTCGGTAACGGTCGCGTTACCGTAACACGTGCGTTACCATTGCGCCAGTGGCGGCCGCGGATTGGCGCGTCCCGCGGCGACGTCGACCTGCGGGCTTCGCTACCGAGCAGCGATCGATCGGATCGCGATGACGTTTCCCTCGGGGTCGAGGACGTCGAATGCGTCGTCGTCACCCGTCGGGAACGTGGGCGCGCCGAGCCCTCGGAGACGATCGAGCGCCGGCGCGAGATCGGGAACCGCGAACACAAGCTTGATCGGCGTCGCGCTCCGCGCGATCGGCGGATCCTCGATCGTGATCGTTGCGCCGACATCAGGAGGTATCGCGTGCAGCGCGAGACGGGTGCCCGCGCCGGTGAGCACCACGTACCCGTCGGACGACGCCACCGCGTCCTCGACCAGATCGAGGCCGCGCGCGTAGAAGCTGCGCATTCTCTCGACGTCCTTGACGAACACCAACGCGGTCAGCATGGCGGAGCCTTCAGGTTTCGCGCTGCTGGGACGCGAAGATCGGCCGGTACGGACCCGCCGGCGGGATGAGGCACGGACGTGGGTCGTGGCGCGCCCACCGGGCCGGTGTGCCGCGGATCAACTCCTCGCCGTGCGGCGACCGCTTCACCAGGTCGGTGTACGCGAACGCGTCCGCGGGTGCGTAAGTCTGCAGCAGCAACGGACGGGGTCGGTCCGAGCGGTTCGGCGCGGACCCGTGCACCGTTCGACAGTTGTGCACGGTGATGGTGCCCTCGGGTCCGGTCGGGAACACCGCCTGGTCGACCGCGGCCGCTGCGAGGTCGGTGTCGGCGAGCGCGCCGGTCCACACGTCGCCGTCGTACAGGTCGAAGAGCGGACCATCGTGGCTTCCGCTCACGAAGCCGACCTCACCCATGCCCGGCTCGACGTCCTCGAGGAACACGCCGACCGTGAGCAGGTCGTAGTTGGTGTGCGGCCAGAACTGGATGTCCTGGTGCCACTTCACCTCTTCGCCGCCGCGCGGCGCCTTGAAGTTCAGCTTCGAGTGATGGAACTTCACGTCGGCGCCGATGAGGTCGACGACGACATCGACGATGCGCGACGTCGACGCGAACGACCAGTAGGTCTCGTGCAGATCCGTCGGTGAGCTGAGGCGGCGCAGACGGGGCTCACGTGCTGAGTGCCCGGCATCGAGATCGAAGATCACGTTCGACTCGGTGAGGCTCCGGCTCTGCTCGACGAACTCGTCCGTGACCGCGCGAAGACGAGCGAGCCATTCCGCGTCGACGAACCCCGGCAGCGACAACCAGCCGGCCTCGGAGTAGCGCGCGCGTTCCGCGTCGCTGAGGGTCTGGGTCACTTCGGCCATGTCGTGACCGTTCCGGCGCCGAAGCGGAACACCGGACCCTGTGGGCCGAACAGGTGCGACGAGGCGCGCACAGCAACGACGACGCCGCGAATGTCGACCGGTTGGGCGTCGAGGAAACTGCGCCCGATCTCCCGCACCCGGTCGCGGTGCGCGTCGAGCAGGGCGTGGAGGTCGGGGCTGCTCACGCGATCGATCGCGTCAGTCGCAATCCACGCGTGCGTCACGATCTCCGCGGCATGCGCCGGCGCGGTGCCGGCCGCCACCGACCCGATCACTACCGCGCTGACCAAGAGCGCACCCACTAGCCGTCGCATCGATGTTCCCCCGATGGCCCGTCGCATCACGGTCCCCGTCGGATCGCCGTTGCTGCCAGGCTGATGGCACCGATCGATCGCGCGCAAACGGAACGTCCGTTGTACCGATGAATTCAATCGGCAGACACTTTGGAGAGGATCCGCGGTCGTCGCGCTCCTACGATGGTTCGATGGCTCGAGATCCGTGGCTCTCGGTGAGAGTCCTCGCCGAGCCGTTCGGCGCGGCCGAGATCACCGACCTCGATCTGGTCGAGATTTCGTCGCGCGCCGCCGCCGGTGCGACGCTGCGCGAAGCCCTTTCGCAGCGCGGCCTTGTGTGCGTTCGGAGCCTGACCGCGCGATCCGATGCGGAGATGCGTGCGCTGGCAATGATGATCGGACCGGTGAAGGAACCGGTCGCGAGTGCACGTGACGGCACGTTGTTGCGCTACGGCGACGACCGTCAGATCATCGACGCCGGGTTCGTGCTCACCGATGAGCTCCGAGCCGAGCTCGGGGACGTCTCGTTCGGGGGCGACAGTCTCCGGCCCGGCCTGTTCGAGACGTTCCACACCGACGACTCCTACGTCGAGCGGCCCGCGGCCGCGACCGTGCTCCACACGTTGGAACTGCCGCGTGGGCCCGGTGGCGGGACGTGCTTCATCGACATGCGTGCGGCCTACCGGCTTCTCGCACCCGAGCTTCAGGCGAGCCTGCTCGGACGTCGGGCCGGACACTCCTACAACAACCGAGGCGCGTTCCCGCCGCGCGTGTCTGCCGAGGGTCCGTTCGAACAATTGGTCGACGTCGCGCACCCGATCGTTCGTGCGCACCCCGTCACGGGTGAACCCGCGTTGTACTTCGATCTGGACCGGGCCACGCACGTCGAAGGGCTGCCGGAAGCCGAGGGTCGCGCGCTGCTGCAGTCGCTCCAGGATCACGCCGAGGCGCACGCGCCCAGATACACACACGCCTGGCAACCGAACGACGTGCTCATCTGGGACAACGCGTCCGTGCAGCACAAGGCCAGCGGTGACTTCCCCGTCGGTGAGCCGCGTCGCTTCTGGCGGTACATGATCGAGGGCCCGATACCTGCCCCCTTCGGGCCCACTCCGGGTCGCGGTGCGGCGTAGCTTCGGCGCATGCTCCACACGCGGTTCACGGAGATGTTCAGCCTCACCTACCCGCTCATGTCGGCGCCGATGGCGTCGGCGAGCGGCGGGACGCTGGCCGCGGCCGTGTCGGCGGCCGGCGGCCTCGGCACGTTCGGCGCGATGCATCGCAACAAGGACGACGCGTGGGTCAGTGAGGAGATCGGGCGCATCCGCGCGCACACCGATCGGCCCTTCGGCGTCGGTTTCATCACGCCGTTCATCTCCTTCGGCGCGTCACGCTTCGATGTCGCGTTGCAGGCGCGGCCACCGGTGATCGTGTTGTCGTTCGCGGATCCCGCGCCATGGGTCGACGCGGCACGGGACGCCGGCGCGCGCGTGATCTGCCAGGTTCAGAACTACGAAGATGCAGACCTCGCCGTCGCGGCCGGAACCGACGTTCTGATCGCCCAAGGCACCGAAGCTGGAGGCCACACCGGCACGATGAGCCTCTTGCCGTTCCTCGCCGGTGTCGTCGACCGCTACCCGGACATCCCCGTGCTCGGCGCGGGCGGCATCGCCGACGGTCGCACCTTCGCCGCGGTGCTGGCCGCGGGCGCCGACGGCGCCCTCTTGGGCACCGCGTTTCTCGCGACGCCCGAAGCGATCGAAGTGCGCGACTCCAGCAAGGCACTGATCGTGGAGAGCAACGGCGCCGACACGGTGTTCACGCACGCGTACGACATCGTGTCGGGGCTGCCCTGGCCGGAGGGTGTCGGAGAACGCGTCCGGCGCAATCGCTTCACCGACGAGTGGGATGGGCGCGACGCCGAGCTCCGCGCCCGGCGAGACGAGATCGCCGCGGTCAGCGCCGCGACGGATCCTGATCCCGACACGAGCGCAGTGCTCTTCGGGCAGTCGGCCGGTTCGGTCGACGCGGTTCGGCCGGCTGCGGAAGTGCTGCAGTCGATCAGCACCGAGGCAGAAGGCATCCTGCGCTCCCGGCCGCCGGCCATCTTGTCCTGATGCCGGTCTGGCTCGCGATCGCGCTCGGGTTCGTCGTGCTCGCGCTCACGTGGACGAGCGTCGTGTTCACGCTGATCCTGCCGCGATCGCGGCTCGGGCCGGGTCAGCTGACGCTCTGGATCAACCGCGGCTGCCGGCGCTTCTTCCGCGCGGTCGCCCGCCTCGCCCCGACCTACGAGGGCAAAGACTCAGTGCTCGCGGTCACCGGGCCGGTCGCGGTCCTTGCCGAGCTCTGCGCGTGGTTGCTCCTGCTCCTGATCGCGTTCACGATCATGCTCGCGCCCTATACGCATGACCTCGGTGACGCGATCAACGAGGTTGGTGCCGCGATGTTCACGCTCGGTCTGGCCCGTTCCGCCCGGTTCACCAACGACACCGTCGTGATCTTCGCGGCCGCGTCCGGCTTCATCGTCATCGCCCTGCAGATCGCATACCTCCCCTCGTTGTACGCCGCGTTCAACCGCCGCGAGTCCCTCATCACGATGCTCGCGAGCCGCGCCGGCGAGCCGTCGTGGGGGCCGGAGATCCTCATCCGGCATCAGCTCGTCGAGATCGTCGACGCATTGCCCGATTTCTACGACGAGTGGGAGACGTGGGCCGCCGACTTCTCGGAGTCGCACTCGACGTATCCGGTGCTGCTGCTGTTCCGCTCACCGGATCCGTGGTCGTCCTGGGTCACGTCTCTCCTTTCGGTGCTCGACGCGGGCGCCATGCAGCTCGCGTTGAACCCGAGCACCGCACCGTCGCAAGCTCGCCTGTCGTTACGCATGGGCTACACCGCCCTGCACCGCATCTCGGACGCGCTGGGCTGGGCGTACGACCGCGATCCGATGCCCGACGGACCCTTGCGGCTCACCTTCGACGAGTTCGCGGCCGCGGTGTCGCTCCTGCAGGATGTCGGGTTCCCGATCGAACGCGACGCCGCGGCGGCGTGGCCGCACTTCCGTGGCTGGCGGGTGAACTACGAGGACCTCGCGTATCGCTGGGCGGATCGCGTGCTCGCACCGCCCGCGCCATGGTCGGGCCGGCGCCGAGGTCTGCGCGAGCAGAACGTCACGCCCCGCCGACCGCCGCACCGCTCCCCCGACAAGTCGACCGTCTACCGTCGTCCCGAGTTCGGGTCCTAGCCCCAGCCGTCAGCAAACCCGTCAGCCGGACACCTCAACGATCGGAGCTTCCATGCCCACCTACCGGATCGTCTACGGAGACAACGAGAACGTCGTCACGGAGACCTATGAAGACGTTGTGGTGGAGCGCGAGGACGGATGGGTCGTTCTCTTCCGAGGCTCGGACGCGATCCTGCGCATGCAGGAAGAGCACGTGCGTTCGCTCGACCTTGTCGAGGTTTCCTAGCCCACACCCGCACGCGTCCTGAACACGGGCGCAGCCGTCAGTCGAAGACCTCCGTCGACACCGCGAAGCTGGCGCCGAGGTCACCCGCCACCCGCCTCACCATCTCCGGGTGGCCGCACGCGTAGACGTGCGTGCGCCGCGGGTCGAGCTCCGCGGCGACACGGCACGCGAGGTCGTCGACGCGACCCGAACCGTGTGGCCAATTGCGGTTGCGCACCACGCCCGGCCGGCTCACCGTCGGCCGGTACTGCACACGTGCGTCGGCGGCCGCGAGCGCGGTGAGCTCCTCCATGTACGGCAACTCATCGGCGTGGCTCGCGCCGTGCAGCACGATGAACTCGTCATTGGTCCCGTGGTGCAGCGCGTCACGCAGCATGCTGCGCAGCGGCGCGATGCCGGTGACCGTCGCGACCATCACATGGCACGGCGCGGTGGCCAACACGAAGCTCCCCTTGGCCCGATCGGTGAGCGTGACCCGGTCACCGGGCCGGAGCGTGAACAGTGCAGGGCTGAGCCGGCCGCCGGCGATCAGCTCGACACAGAACTCGAGGTGGGTCTCGTGCGGTGCCGAGGCAATGCTGTAGCTCCCGCTGCGACTCCCGGGCACGCCGAGCTTCAGATACTGGCCGGCGCGGAATTGCAGGCCGGACGGACGGCCGGTGCGGATGATCCGAACATCGGCGGCAACCGTCTCCACCGACCACACCGTGTCCGCCGGACCGCCCGGGCCGCGCGCCCGACCGGCGGCCGGAACCGGCGATGCCGGCGGAGCCGCGCTCCGGCGCCCGCGCCGGTCGGCGACGTTGCGCAGGATGCCCGCGAGCTGCGGCGTTGTTGCGTCACCCGAGCGCAGCTGCGCCAGGCGGGTGAGTTGCCGTTCGAAGGCGACGTGGTCGTCCATCCGTCGCGATGCTACGAGCGCGGTGCCGCTCGCGAACGGGGAGCCG
Source organism: uncultured Actinomycetes bacterium (assembly GCA_963740835.1). GTDB lineage: Bacteria > Actinomycetota > Acidimicrobiia > IMCC26256 > PALSA-610 > CAVUFH01. Next base: position 1,066,157 of record CAVUFH010000002.1, read on the forward strand.
GCTGGTGCCGGCTCCCCGTGTCGCGTTCCCTGCGTTCGTCTGACTCAGTGCACGTACTTCCAGAGCATGCTCGACACCGGCTCGCCGAAGTCGGTCGTGCCATTGCCCTTCGGCGTCGTGTCGTCGAAGAGGCAGAACTGCACCCAGGCCCAACCGGTCTTGAGGGTCTTGTAGGACTGCTTGCCCTCGATCTGGTCGACGGTGAACTTGCCGATGTGGTGGCGGCCGTCGCACGTGACCGGGTTGCGGTGGCTGTCCTCCCAGCGCGTGGCGGTCCCGCCGAAACCGCTGCCCTCTTCCGAGAGCGCGCGGTCGAAGCGACCGGCGTCGTTCTGCTTCACCGACACCCAGAGGTGGGCGGGATCGCCAACCGGGTCGGCGACGCGGCAGCTGTACGCCGCCCACACGTAGGCCACGCTCGGGTCGTTCTTGTCGATCTTGACCGTCCCGATGACGTGCGCCGTCGTGGGCAACGGCTTGGGTGCGGGTCGGTGGGCCGGCGTCGCAGACGCGGTCCCCGCGACCATCATGAGCGCGGTCGCGGTGATCGTCGCTCCAGCGAGTAGTCGGCGTATGAGCATGTGTGTTCTCCTCAGCCCGGCGGTTTCGATAGCGGGGTGACGCTACACATGCCGGCCACCCGAGAGCACGGTTGGCTTCCCTACAAGATGCGTCGCTGCGTGATTTCGGGAACGCGGCGGACTTCCGGACCCGCTGACCGGCGTGACGACCCGGACACCCTCGCCATGCCATCGCCGTCCGTTCGCTGGAAGTCGCACGACGAGATGTCACATCACGGCGGCGTGCCCCGTCCATGAGTCGTTCCTGATCCGACGGCGGAAGGCAAGAACCCATGCGACTCACGATCTTCGGTGCGACCGGAGGAACGGGTACCGCGCTGGTCGAGCAGGCGCTCGCGGCCGGGCACGACGTCACGGCCGTCGTTCGCGATCCGACCCGGCTCCGGATCACGCCCCCGTTCGCTGCCGGCCGGTCGCGGCTGCACGTCGAGACCGCCGATGTGATGGACCCGGCCGCCATCGTGCCCTTCGTCGACGAAGTTGATGCGGTCGTCTCCGCGCTCGGTCCGCGAGGCCGCGGACCGACCACGGTCACGAGCGAAGGCGCGCGCAGCATCATCGAAGCCATGGAGAAGGGCGACGCGCGCCGGCTGATCGTGGTCACCGGTTCGATCGTCGACGACACCGGAAATGGCTTCTTCATGACCCAACTCGTGAAGCCGCTCGCCCGCCGCACGTTCCTCGCGGACGTCTGCGCCGACATGCGCCGGGCCGAAGACATCGTGCACGCGACCGATCTCGATTGGACGATCGTGCGGCCTCCCCGCCTCACCGACAAGCCCGCGACCGGCGAGTACCGGGCCGCGATCGATCGCAACGTTCCGCGCGGCGTGCAGATCCCGCGCGCCGATGTCGCGACGTACATCCTCGATCACCTCGCCGACCCGAGCACCTTCCGCACGCACGTGTTCGTCGCGACCTGACGCCTTCACATGTGGTCGGGTTCGCTCATCCCGGTGAACAGGTCGCCTTGCGCGGCTGCAGCCGCGATGGGACCACCGGCGCGGCCCCGGAGCACGAACGCGATCGCGACCGCGACGACCGCACCGAGCACCGGCCCCGCGACATAGACCCAGATGTCGGTGAAGTCGCGGCCGACGAGATCCGGCCCGAACGTCCGGGCCGGGTTCATCGACACCCCCGAGATCGGGCTCGCCCACAGTCCGGCCAGCGCGATGTAACTGCCGACGCCGAACGCACCGATGACGCCGACGTTCTGCGCGCCCGATGCCGTACCGAGGATCACGCTGACGAGCCCGACAGTCAGGATGAACTCCATCCAGAATGCGGCCGTCGCGCTGGAGCTCGCGGCGGGATACGTGCTGCCGTAGCTCGCCGACACCTCGACGACGGCACGGAGGAAGAGCGCGGCCAACGACGCGCCCACGAGCTGGACGAGGACGTAGCCGGGCACGCGTCGCCACGGAAAGTCACCACGAAGCGCGAAGCCGATGCTGACCGCCGGGTTGAGGTGCGCGCCGGAGACCTTGCCCATGAACAGGATGACGGCGGTCACCATGAGACCGGGCGCGACCACCGCGGCCGATCGGGAGATCGTGCCGGGGAAGGCGTGGTCAACCATTGTCGCCCCGGCCGCGACGAGTACGAGGAAGAAGGTGCCGAGCAGCTCCGAGAAGAGGCGGCGCCACTCCTGCCGCGGATCTTTGAAGTTGTCGATGCGGCCGAGCACGCTCTTCTCGTAGCGCTCGACGAGGCTCGGGCTGTCGTTCGGTGTCGCGCTCATCGCGGAAGTCTGGCCGCGATCATGGATCGCTACGTGTGTCCGATGACCTCGCACACGTCCACGCTCACGAACGTCGCGGGCGCATCCGGCATGTCCCGCAACGACTTGAAGGTCGCCTCCGCGCCGCGCGCGTGCTCCTCGTCATCGAACAGCCAGAACGAGTGCTGGATGATGTCGCCGTCGAAGGTCCGCGCCCAGTAGCCGCCCGTCGCCCCCGCCATGCCTTGCAGCATCGCGATGCCGTGTTCGCCGACCATGGCCCGGGTCTCCTCTTCTCGACCCGGCTTGATCTGGACCCGTCCGATCACTGCATGCATGTAGGTCTCCTCGCCACGCCCGGCTGCCTCTCGCCAGAGTCTCCCGCGTGCCGTCCGTGAGATCCGGTCGCGGTCACATCCGCGCCGCGCCGGGGTCATCCGTCGAACGACCAACCCGCACAGCGCGCGTGTGATCGCGACCGTCGCGCCAACGCCCAGTCGATCGCGCGTGAGCTCGGCGCGGATCAGTTCGTCGATCTTGGCCACGACCGATGGGAAGACGAGATCGGTCGCGTCGATGTCGTGTTCGACACCATCGGCGACGACGTGCTCGTGTGCTCGGTCCCGATGGTGAAGCCCGGGGGCGTGCTCGTGTCCGCGGTCGGCTATCCACCCGCCGATCGCGACGACATCCGCACCGTGTACTTCATCCGCGAGCCGAATGGTGTCCTGCTCCGCGAGATCGCCGCGCACGTCGACGTGGGCCGGCTCCGATCCCCGCTCGGCGCCGCGTATCCCCTCGCCGACGCGCGGGCGGCATTCACGGCGAAAGCGTCGGGCGCGGTCAGCGGCAAGGTCGTCCTCCAGCCCTGATGTCCCGCGCCCGCCTTGACTTTCCTGGTCGGAAAGCAGAGACTACTTTCCGAGTAGGAAAGTAAGCCAGGAGAGTGAGGCGACGCAATGACCCACGACATCACCGGCGCCGACGCCCGGTCGGCCCTCGCGAACGTCGAGACCCGGCGCCGCCAGATCGTCGCCGAGATCGACATCCCCCGTTGGTACTGGTGGGGCGTCGCGTTGGGTTGGGTCGCCCTCGGTGTGATCACGGACTTCGGGATCGCGTGGCTCACGCTCGTCGCCACGTTCACGTTCGGTGCGGTGCACTCGTCGGTGGCGCAACGCGTCCTGTCGGGGCGGCACGGCTCGCGACAGTTGAGCGTGCGCGCCGACGTCGTCGACCGGCGGCTTCCGCTGTTGGTGTTCGGTGGCCTGATCGCGCTGGCCGCGGTCACCATCGCGCTCGCTGTGCTGGCCCACACCGTCGGCGCGGCACACCCGGTCACGATGGCGAGCATCGTCGTCGCAGTCGCGGTGCTGCTCGGTGGGCCCACGTTGGTCGCCGTCGTGCGCCGGCGCGCCGAACGGGCCCTCGACGCGTGACGGCCAAGCCGCAGTTCGACGAGCTCATCCATCCGAGCACGCGCCTGTCGATCGTCGCCCTGCTGGCCTCGGCGGACTGGATCGACTTCGCGTTCGTGCGCGACCGCCTCGGCCTCTCCGACTCCGCGCTCTCGAAGCAGTTCGCGACGCTGGAGGACGCGGGCTACATCGCCGTTGACCGCCCGGTAACGGACCGGCGGCGGCGCGTCCGTGTGCGGCTCACCGATTCCGGCCGCGCCGCGTTCGAGGGTCACGTCGCCGCGCTGCGAGCGGTCGTCGCGACCGCCGACTCCGCGACCGCAAGCCTGTGACATCGCGGCGGCGCGCATGAGCGCCAAGAGCCCCGGTGAGGAGCGCGACGGTGTCGCGCTCACCAACCTGGACCAGCCGCTCTTCGACGGTTCCGGCGCGACCAAGCGTGACCTCGTCGACTACCTGGATGCTGTGTACGACCGGATCCTGCCGGTCCTCGCGAACCGGCCGCTCTCGGTCATCCGCGTGCATCGCGGGCAGGAGGCGTTCATGCAGAAGAACGTCCCCAAGTACACGCCCGACTTCGTGCGCACGGTGAGCTTGTGGGCGGAGACGTCGAAGCGCGAGGTCGCCTACGCGCTGTGCAACGACCGCCGCACGCTGCTGTGGTTCGCGAACCAACGCGCGATCGAGTACCACCCGACGTTGTTCACGATCGACCACCCGGACCGCAACACGCACCTCGTGCTCGATCTCGACCCACCTCACCCTGACGCGTTCGCCGCGGTCGTCAAGGTCGCGCACCTGGTTCGGGCGGCGCTCGCGGAGGTCGGTCTCGAGGGTGCCGTGAAGACGAGTGGCGCCAAGGGTGTGCACGTGTTCGTGCCGATCGACGATCCCGCGCGGCCCGAGGACACCGCCGCGGTGACGCGTGCGATCGCGGCGCGGACCGAGCGGCTCGATCCGACCATCGCGACCACCGCGTTCATGAAGGAGGATCGCGAGGGGAAGGTGTTCGTCGACTCCACCCGCGCCGGCGGCGCGACGGTGATCGCGGCGTACAGCCCGCGCGTCCGTCCTGGTGTCCCCGTGTCGTTCCCAGTCGGTTGGGCCGACCTCGACGACATCACGCCCGCCGACTTCACGGTGCACACCGCACCCGATCTGCTCGGCACGCGCGATCCCTGGGCCGCGCAGATGCCGCGCCCACAACCCCTGAGCGCCGATCTCGTCGCGGAAGGCCACGCCATCCCGGTCGCTCGGGTGCAGGCGATGCACGAGGGCAAGCGGCGCGCCCGGCAACGCCGGGAGTGAGCCTTCGCCCGCGCCACCGGCCCCGGCGCCGAGCGTCACCCGCGAGGGCCGGTAGCGTGGATGTCTTATGTCTGCCGGACCGGTGCGCTGACGCATGCTGACCAGCCCGATCTCGGCGGACCGCGCGCTCTACCGCTGGCAGCTCGACGCGCTCGTGTCCTGGTTGCGCTGCGGGCGGCGAGGTGTCGTGGAAGCGGTCACCGGCTCGCGGCAAGACCGACGTCGCGATCGCCGCGGCCGCCGACGCGCGGCGCCGGGGCCGGTTCGTGCTGGTCGTCGTGCCGTCGCGCGTGCTCATGGAGCAGTGGCACGGGCGCCTGCGCGCCGCGCTCCCGGGCGCGAGCATCGGGCGGTTGGGTGACAGTGGCCGGGACGTCCCGACCTCGTGCGATGTGCTCGTCGCGACGCGTCACTCGGCCGCCGCGCACAAGCCGTTGCCCCCCGGCTCGGCCGGCGGTCTGCTCATCGCGGACGAGTGCCACGGCATGGGCGGTCGCATCCTGCGCCGCGCGCTGCTTGCCCAGTACGAAGAGCGGCTCGGACTCACCGCGACGCTCGAGCGCAGCGACGACGCGGTCACGGAGCTACTGCTGCCCTACTTCGGGGGCATCTGCTACCGCTATGGCTTCGAGCAGGCGATCGCCGACGGCGTGTGCGCCCGCCCCCGGGTCGCGTTCGTCGGTGTCGATCTGTCGGTCGAGGAACGCGCGGAGTACGCGGCGATCGAGCAGCGGCTGGTGAGCGCGCGCCAGCACCTGCGCGCGGTGCGGGATATGCCGATCGACCCGTTCGGCGATTTCCTCGCCGCGGTCGCGCATCTCGCCGAGCGCGACTCCGGCGCCGACGGCCGGGCCGCGCGCGACTACCTCGATGCCTTCTCCAAGCGGCGACAGATCGTGGCGCAGTCGATCGGCAAGTACGAGTTGCTCGGCAGCCTCGCGCTCGCGATCAGGGACGCCGACGGCGCGCTCGTGTTCACGGAAACGGTGCGGGCCGCGAATCACGCCATCAACCGCCTCGATCCGCTGGTGTCGGTCGACCTGATCACGGGGTCGACTGCGCGCCGGCAACGCCGCGAGATCCTCGACGACCTCCGCGACCGCAAGCTTGACGTCGTTGCCGCGCCGCGGGTGCTCGACGAAGGCATCGACGTGCCCGATGCGAACCTCGGTGTCGTGATGAGCGCGAGCCGCACGCGGCGTCAGATGATCCAGCGCATGGGCCGCATCCTGCGCCGCAAGCGCGCGGGAGTGGCCGCGCGCTTCGTGATCATGTTCGCCAAGGACACGCTCGAGGATCCGGCGAGCCGCATCGAGCGCGACGGCTTCCTCGACGAGATCGAGCGCATCTCCGAAGCGACCGGCGTCTTCGACCTCGCGCGTTTCGCCGAGCTCGACGCCTTTCTCGCCGCGCCCGGCCCGGAGATCGTGCCCGATCCGGAGCACCTCGAGCGATACGACCACGCGACTGCGGCCGCGGGCGCGCCGCCGGGCCACACCATCGACGCAGAAACGGTGACCGCGCTCGTGGACGCGCTCGGCGTCGAGCTCACGTACGCGCTCCTCACGTACGCGCGGCGCGCCCGTGGCGAAGGCCTGGACGACGTGATCGCAGGGCTCGACGCACGGCTGCCACGGCCCGGCCCTTCACAGCCGTACCTCGAGCTCGAGCTCCCGCCCGTGCCGCACATCACCAAGCCGCGTGTGGAACCCAAGCGACTGTCGACGGGGCAGATGGCCCTCGAGATCGCGCGGGTCGGCGACGCGTGGCGTATCCGTTGCACCGGGTGCGGGGAGGCGTCGCCGCCGGTTGAATTCCGGTGGCAGGTTCTCGACCAGACCGTGGCCTGCCGCTGCGCGTGAACGCATGCCCGACCCGTTCGCCTCGCTGTCGGAAGCCGCCCGGTCGAAGCTCGTACGCGCGCCGGTACCCGCACACGTGGACGCGATGGCGGCGACGCTGACGGACGCGCGGTTCTCGGACCCCGATTGGATCTACGAGCGCAAGCTCGACGGTGAACGCTGCCTCGCGTGGGTCGGGGGCGGCCGCGCCAGATTGCGTTCACGCAACGATCTGCGGCTCGACGACACCTACCCGGAACTCGTCGACGCGCTCGCAGCGCGAGCGCGCGGCGATCTCATCGTCGACGGTGAGGTGGTCGCGTTCGAACGCGGCCGCACCAGCTTCTCGCGATTGCAGCAACGACTCGGTGTGCGCTCCGCGGCCGAAGCACGCGAGCGGGCCCAGCGGGTCACGGTCTCGTACTACCTCTTCGACGTGCTCTGGTGCGACGGCTACGACGTGCGCGCGCTGGACCTGCGCTCGCGCAAGGCGATGTTGCGGTCCGCGATCGACTTCGGCGGCCCGCTGCGCTTCAGCACCCACCGCAACAGGTCGGGCGAGGCCTACTACGCGTATGCATGTACGCAAGGGTGGGAAGGGCTCGTCGCGAAGCGCGCGTCGTCGCCCTACGTCGGCCGGCGCAGCCCCGACTGGCTCAAGTTCAAGTGCGAGGCCGAGCAGGAGCTGGTGATCGGCGGATTCACCGATCCCCGGGGCAGCCGGGTCGGATTCGGTGCGCTGCTGCTCGGCTACTACGAGGGCGGCGAGCTCCGGTATGCGGGCAAGGTCGGCACCGGCTACGACACGAACACGCTCGTGTCCCTGCGGCAGCAGCTCGACCGGATCGAACGGGACACCCCCGCGTTCGCCGATCGCGTGCGCGAACGCGACGCGGACTGGGTCGAACCCGAGCTGGTCGCGCAGGTCGGCTTCTCGGAGTGGACGGCTGACGGCAAGTTGCGCCACCCCAAGTACCTCGGCCTGCGCGACGACAAGGCCGCCACCGACGTCGTCCGCGAACGCCCGTCGTAGCGCGCCGGCCGTTTCAGAAGAGGTTGTACGAGCCGACCACGTCCAGCTGCGCGGGCGCGGGCGAGGCCGCGAGCCACGCGTTGAGGTCCTCTTGGAACTCGCGGAACTCCGGGACCGGCAGCGGGTTCTCGACGCCCTCGTCGAGCTCGAGCAGGATCACGAAGGTCTCGGTGTCCGCGACGCGGCGCGACGCGTCGCGGACATCTTCGGGGCGGGCCGCGTCGATGGAGGCGAACATCTTCGTCACCGCGTTCTCGACATCGGTGACGGCCTCCGGCTTCACTGTGACATGCAACATCATCACGCTCATGGGACGCACTTTCCGTTGCACCGACGCCTTTGGCTGGTTGCCGCATTGACCCGGCGCGGCAGAGGAATGTGACGCGTCCTCGTCTACGCCCCCGAAATCAAGTCGGGACGCGGGCGACGTAGACCGTGCACGCCGATTCGCCATCCGTGTACGGGTTCGGGAACGCGACGACGTGCGGCACGCAGGTCTCGAACACCGCGTCCATGACGGCCATGAAGGCCTGGTCCGGTGGATCGTCCGACCACAACGCGAAGACGCCACCCCGATGCAACGAATCGGCGACCCGCCGCAACCCGGCGGCCTCGTAGAACGGCGCATGACTGGGGTGGAGATGATGCCGTGGCGTGTGGTCGATGTCCACGAGGATCGCGTGCCACCGGTCATCCGCATCTGCGCCCAGTCCCCCATCACCCGCCACCATCGCGAAGAAGTCGCCCGGCGTGAGCCGGCAGCGCGCATCGTCGGTCAGATCGCGCGCGAACGGCAGTAGATGATCCTGGTGCCAGCCGACGACCTCGGGCAGTGCTTCGATGACGTTGAGCGACGCCACTCTCGTGTCCGCGAGCACCGCGCCCGCCGTGTAGCCGAGGCCGAGTCCACCGACGACGACGTCGATGCGCGTGTCTGCGTCCGAGCACGTCGCCAGAGCAAGCGTCGCGAGCGCGATCTCCGACACGGTGAACAGGCTCGACATCAGGAATTCGTCGCCGAGCTTCACCTCGTAGACGTCGACGTGGAGCGCGGGTTCCCACCGGCGTCGCAACACGATCTCGCCCATCGGCGTGTCACGGCGGTCGAGCTCCTCGAAGCGTGCGCTCACAAGGAGAACGATTCGCCCACCAGCTCCTCGGAACGGGTCCAGAGCAAACGCGCACTTTCGGGATCGAGCGCGTTCGCGAACACACCCTCGCGACTCGTCGGGTCATCCGTGATCGGCGCGACGTGGCGGTCCTGGCAGTATCGGTCGCCGATCGCGTCGGCCCGCGCGACGAAACCCGCCCACACACTCGTCGCCGCGCCCGCGGGGATCGACTTCCAGATCGTCTCCTCACCGGCCCGCGCGGGCGGCAGCGCGGCGAAGGTCTCCTCCGTCAGGTGTCGCCCGAGCTCGGTGATGATCGCACCGGTGCTCGCAGCGGCGGCGCGGACCGGCTCGGCTGCGCGCTCGCCTTTGGCGACCTCGCGCACGCCCATGATCACGTTCCCGCCGTGCGCGGCGATCGCGCGTGCGGTTTCCGGCCGAGTCCGGCCGATGCGCCGGTGACCAACACCCATTGTCCGGCCAGGTCGGTACCGTCGAGCACTTCGTCCGAGGTCGATTCGCTCCCGAGTGTCATGCCGCCAGCATCGCGTACGCGCTCCTCGTCCCGGTGGTGGTGGCACCACCATGTCGGAGCAGGCCCGCCTCCTTGTCCGCGCCGATCCGGTGGGTTGCAATGGGTCGGAGGAGGGCGTGTGGGGTTCTCGACATACTGGACGCGTGCGTCCTGCCGGCCGCGTTGGCCCGCGCTCGTCGGCATCGCGCTGCTGCTCGGGCTGACCGGCGGCCTGTCGATGTTCGCGCTCGCGGGGGCACGCCGGACTCAGTCGGCCTATCCGCGCTTCCTCCGCTCCACCAATCCGTCGACGATGGCGGTCGACGTCGGAGGCCTCGATGCCGGCGGCGACGCGGGTCTCGATGCCATCGCCCATCTCCCCCAAGTGCAGCAAGCTCGCGCGTACGCCGCGTTCTACGTCGCGCGCTGGGGGCACAGCGGGCCGGACTTCTCGCAGGACTTCGAGGCGATCGGCAGCATCGACGGGCGCTACTTCGACCAAGATCGCTTCACGCCCATCAAAGGCCGGCTGCCGGACCCGGCGCGCGCCGACGACGTCGCGGTCAACGAGGAGACCGCCCGCCGCTACGGCTACCACGTCGGCCAGCACGTCGATTTCGGTGCCGTGAGCAGAGAGGACGTCGAGAACCCGGATCCCGAACTGTCGCGGCACCCGCGGCCCCGCCTTCTCGTCCACGCGACGATCGTCGGGATCGGCGCCTTCATCGAAGAGGTCGCGCAGGACGACACGGACCGCTCCGCGCTCGTGTTGTTCACGCCTGCGTTCGTCCGCGAGGCGAAGGGCCTCGAGCTCTACGCGTGGCAAGGCCTCGTGCTGCGCAACGGTGACGCCGACGTCGCCGCCGTCAAGCAGGCAATCACGGCCCATTCGGCCGGCGGTCCGCAGATCTTCCGGGTCACGTCCACGGACACGTTCCACGCCGTGCAGGCGACGCGGCCGGTCTCCCTGGCCCTCGGTGTGTTCGGCATCATCGTGGGCATCGCGGGTCTCGTCCTCGTCGGCCAGGCGCTCGCCCGCCACCTGCGCGGGGGCCGGGAGGAACGCGACATCGCGCGCGCACTCGGCGCGCACCCGAACCTGGTGGTGCGCGCGTCGGTGATCGCGCCCGTGATCGCGATCGTGACCGGCGTGCTTTTCGCAGTCGCGGGCGCGGTCCTCGCATCGCCGGCCATGCCGATCGGCCCGGTGCGCCGGGTCGAGGTCGCGTCCGGCTTCGACGCGGACTGGACCGTGCTCGGATTCGGCGCGCTCGTCATGGTGGTCGCGTTGGGCACGACCGTCGGCCTCGTCGCCGGGCACGAGGCGCACCGCCAACGCGACGGACTCGCAGACGGGCCCGAGACGCGACGGCGCGCGCTCCCGGGTGCGGTCGCGCTCCCGCCCACCGCCGCGGTGGGCCTGCGCTTCGCGGTCGCGCCCGGTCAGGGTTGGACCGCGGCGTCGCTGCGCTCTGTGATGGCGAGTGCCGTCGTCGCGGTGACCGCGCTCGTCGCCGCGCTGACGTTCGGGGCGAGCATGCAGCACCTCGTCGCCAACCCGCAGTTGTTCGGATGGAACTGGAACGTCGCGCTCGTCGATGGTGCCGGCTACGGCAACACGAAGCCGGCCGCAACCGAAAAGGCGTTCGCCGCAAATCCCGACATCGCGGCGTGGGGCGGCGCGTTCTTCGGCGCGACCGACATCAACGGGTCCAACATCCCGTTGTTGGGCATGGAGCCGTCGAGCACCGCCATCCCGCCGATCATCGCCGGTCGCGCGATCGAGCGATCGGGTGAGATTGTGCTCGGCACCGCGACGCTCGACCGACTCCACGTGCACATCGGTGACACGGTGCGTTCTTCCGCGGGTCCGCTGCGCGTCGTCGGGACCGCGACATTCCCGACGATCGGTGTCGTGCACGGCGACCACACCTCGCTCGGGGTGGGCGGCATCGTCGTTCCCGCGCAGGTGCCCGGCTACGACCGCAACCTCGCGTCGCCCGACAATTCCAGCGATGTGCAAACGCCCGCGGCCGAGTACGGACCGAACGTGCTCTTCGTGCGCTTCCGCGCCGGCGTCGACGAGCGCACGGCCGTCAAACGGCTCCATCGTGACGTCGACCAGATCGCCGACTACAACGGGATCGCGGTCATGCCGGTGCAGCGGTCGGCCGAGATCGTGAACGCCGACAACGTGAGCAATTCCTCGGCCCTGCTCGGCGCCGCCGTTGCGATCGCGGCGCTCGCATCCCTTGCCCTCGCGCTGACCTCTGCTGTGCGTGGACGCCGGCGGCAGCTCGCGCTCCTGAAGGCGCTCGGGTTCACCCGGCGGCAGGTGTCCGCCACCGTGGCATGGCAGGCGACAGCCGTCCTCGCGGTCGGCCTCGTGCTCGGGGTGCCACTGGGCATCGTGCTTGGTCGCGTTCTGTGGGATCTGTTCGCGCGCCAGCTCGATGTCGTCGCCCAACCCGCGGTACCCGCGATCCTGATCGGGTGCGTCGTCCTCGCGGCGATCGCGATGACGAACGCGCTCGCCGCGGTGCCGGCGCGCTCGGCACGGGCGGTCGCACCCGCGTCCGCGCTGCGCGACTGAATTCCGATCGCGGCGGCACCCGTCAGCCGGCGAGACCGACCCGGTGCGCCACCGCGGCGGCTTCGGCGCGGTTGGCGACGCCGAGCTTGGCAAGGATGTTCGAGACGTGCACGCTCGCGGTCTTCTCGCTGACGAAGAGCTCGCCCGCGATCTGACGATTGGTACGACCTTCGGCGACCAGCGCGAGAACCTCACGCTCGCGTGGCGTGAGCGCGAATGCGGGAGCCTCGTCATCATTGGTCCCGCGCTCGGCTTCGGAGCCTCGGGCGATCGTGATGCGCGCCCACCGGGAGACTCGGTCGATCCGTTCGCGCAGTGGCGCGGCCTGCAGGCCATCAGCGAGCGCGGCAGCGGCTCGGAGCGCTTCCGCCACCTCGGCACGCGCCGCGCCGGTGGCGAGGAGCGCCTCGGCGAGCCGGGCGCGCGCCTGCGCCTCGCCGTACGGCTCACCGAGGTCGTGCCAGATCTGTGCCGCCGCACTCCAAGCGTCGACGTCTTGGACGCCTGTGAGCCGGAGCTGCTCGGCCGCGACCGTCGCAAGCTCGCCGCGGGTCCGGGGTGCGATACCCGTTTCGGCATCGCGCGCGGCAAGGTCGCCGGCTCGGTGGACGAATGGCGCCGCGGCCGCGGTCGCCTCGACGAGATCGGCTTCGTGGTTGCGGTCGCGCGCGTCGTCCGCAAGGTCGGCCGCGAGCTCGACGCCCAGGCGGGTCGCGGGCTCGGCGTAGAAGTCGTCGTCGGTCGCGTCGGCCACCTCCACCACCCGCGCCACGGCGCGAAGCGCTTCCCGGCGATCGCCGCGCGCCATCAGCAGCTCAGCGCGGGCGATGTGCGCGAGCGTGCCGTGTTGCACGTCGTCAGCGCGCGCCGCTATGCCGAGGGCCGGCACGAGCTGTTCCTCGGCGGCGTCGAGATCGCCACGCGCGATCAGCAGGCGCGCGCGCACGACGTGCACGCGGATCGCGGCCATGTTCTGCGCGTCGAGCGCCAGCGCGGTGCGGGTGACTTCGTCGACGTCGTCCCACTCGCCCCGCTGGAACGAGATCATCGCCGCAGTTGCGAGGAGGTAGCTGCCGTACGCGCGGTGGAAGCCGAGATCGCGTGCGAAGGCCGCGCCTTCGAGCGCCATGTCCCGGCCCTCGTCCAGCCGACCCGCGACGAGGAGGATCTCCGACAGGTTGGTGTAGGCACGGTTGGTGTCGTCGAGGTTGTCGACCTCACGGGCGATGGCGAGCGACTCCTGGAGCAGGGCAATACCTTCGTCGAACCGCGACAGCGCGCCCAGTGCGGTGCCGAGGGTATTGCGCGCGTGGCCCTCGGTGGCGCGGTCACCGATCGCCTGCGCGACCTGGATCGCAGCGCGTGACGCCTCGGCCGCCTCGGCGTTGCGCGACACCAGCATCAGCGCCTGCCCGTACGCCGCGAGCGCGCGGGCGCGCGGCTTGGAGGGCGTCGTCGGAGACGAGGCGAAGGCTTCCTCGTAGGCGGCGAGCGACTCGGGCACCGAGCCGTTCAGCCAGAGGTATCGCCCTCGTGCGACGAGGATGTCGCTCATGCGCAGCGGATCGCCCAGCTCCCGCGCCTCCTCGATCGCGATGTCGATCAGGTGCAACGCGCGCTCGTTGTCGGCCATCATCGCGGCCGCGTCCCCGACCCGTCGCAGCACCTCGAGGTGATCGAGGGGCAGCTCCGCCCGGTTCCCGGGCGCGCGCGACCACAAGCTCAGGGCCCGCTCGTAGTGCTGTCGCGCTTCGGGCACTGCGGCAACGCGCTCCGCCTCGATCGCGGCTTCGATCGACGCGGCGAGCGCGGCTTCCAGCTCGTGCGCCGCGTACCAGTGGTGCGCGAGCAGCGCCGAGAGCCGGGCCCGGTCGCCGCCCGCGAGCTCGGGACGTTGGGTCAACGCCTTGGCGTACGCGGCATGCACATCGACCCGTTCACCGGGAAGCAGTTCGTCGTAGAGCGCCTCTTGCAGCAGCGCGTGGCGGAACGCGTATTCACGTTCGCCGCTCGCCTCGATGAGCTGGTGCTCGGTCGCTTCCCGCAAGAGCTCGCGAAGTTGGGTGTCGTCGTCGTCGGCGACCTCGGCGAGCAGCTCGTGATGGACCGTGCGCCCGGCCGCGGCCGCGATGCGCAGCAGCTGTTGCGCCGCGTCCGACAGCACCTCGACGCGCACCACGAGGACATCGCGCAAGCTGGGTGACAGCTCGATCGACCGCACGTCGCGACCAGCAGCGACGAGCTCCTCGGTGAAGAACGCGTTGCCCTCAGAGCGGTCGAACACCGCGTTGATGATCTCCGGCGTCGGCACCTCACCGAGGATGCCCTGCAGCTGCAACGCGACATCGTCGCGATCGAAGCGCAAGAGATCGACGCGCTCCGCCCGGCCACTGCGTTCGAGCTGTGCGAGGAACGGCCGCAACGGATGGCGCCGGTTCATCTCGTCGCTGCGGAAGGTCATGACGATCGCGACGCGCGCCGGCCCGAGGCGGTGAATCAGATACATGAGCAAGTCACGGGTCGAACGGTCAGCCCAGTGGAGGTCCTCGATGACGACGAGTACCGGGCGGTCGCGGGCGAGCCGTTCGAACAGGCCCAGGAACACCTCGAAGAGGCGGGTGGCGCCACCGGCGGGATCGATCGCGGCACCGGCCGGCACCGGTGCACCGAGCGACGCTTCGAGGCCGTCCGCCCGCGCGGGCCCTGTGAGCTCCGAGACGAGGCGGCCGAGCTCGCCCGCGGCCGGACCCGCGTAGGCGCGCACGGCGGTCGCGCCGTCTTCGCGTACGAGCGTGCGGAGGATCTCGACCATGGGCCCGAACGGCGGGCCGCCTTCGCCGAGGTCGATGCAGGTGCCGCTGAGGACGCGCACACCGTTCTCCTCGTCGGCAACCTGACGCACGAGCCGGGTCTTGCCGACGCCTGCCTCGCCTCCGACGACGACCGCGCTCGCCTCGCCTCCGGCGGCGCGCGCAACCGCCGCGTGCAATCGGGCGAGCGGCTCGACCCGACCGACAAAGGAAGGACTCGAGACCCTCGTCGCCACCACGGCCATTCTCTCCGGGGCGGTCAGCGTCACGCCACCGCCCCGCGCCAGATCCGGCGGAACGGGCGACGGAACCCGCCGAGCGAGAGCCACGGCCCAGTCGCGGTCGGACCGGTCGCGGTCGGGGGCGTCGCCGTGAGCGCGCCGGCATCGCCGGGAGCGGCGAGGCGCCGCGCCAGCCGGTGGTGCGCGGCCGCGGCCTCGGTCCGGTTCCGCCGGTCGGCGACAACGGGCTGTGCGGTGTGCATCGACATCGGGAACATGACGCCTCCCTGGTGGTGTGCGGTTTCGTTCTGCACTCAGGGTGCGCCTGAGGCGGCCGGCGCGACATCGGGACGATGCCTACGTCTCGCGGCGGCGGGACCTCAGATCGGTCGGCCTCCCGCCGCCGCGAGCGCCCTGAGGCCTTAGGGACTCAGCCCGGCGGCACCGCCCTGTCGCGCGGATCCCCCGACACCCGGCGGCTAGACATCGCGCATGACCCATGAACTGCCCCCGAAAGCGCCCTTGGCCGTCTTGATGCCGAGCGAGGTGTCGGGACGCATCGGATTCTTCGACCGCTTCGCCGGGCGCGCGGCCCTCCTCGTGAGCCGCGCCCCGTTCTTCGCCTTCTGTCTGCTCCTCGTCATCGCGTGGCTGGTCGAAGGGGTCGTTCGGGTCTTGACGGGTGGGGGCTTCTCTGCGTTCCTGGACGACAAGTTCCAGCTGCAGATCAACACGACCACAACGATCATCACGTTCCTGCTGGTCGCGCTCCTGCAGAACAGCCAGAGTCGCGACGACCTCGCGACGCAGCACAAGCTGAACGCGATCGCTGACGGTCTCGCGGACTTCATGGAGCGAACGTCCGACCGCTACGACGACGAAGAGCTCCGGCACGACATCGTGGAGCTGCGGCTCGCAGTTGGCCTCGAAGTGCGCGAGGGCTCGAAGCGCGGCGCCGGCTTCACGCCGAGCCCGTCTCGGCCCGCGGGCGGCTCGGACGACGCATAGGCGGTTCGACTGGGTGCACTGCCTCGCCGACTGCCGCACCTCCGCGATGGGCGAGATCGAGGTGTTCACGTTCATCGCGTCGGCGATCCCGGACCGAAGGGCTGTTGAACCTCGACGTCATGGGCGGCGTCGACTGGTTCGCTTTCGGCCTTGGACCCAAGGCCGTTGTCACGCACCCGACTTCGCGACCACGGCGCCGAGGATGGCGGCAGAGCACCTTCGCGCCGCCGAATCGGGCAATTCTCGCGCTGCCGGACCCCTGATGCGCGCTCATGCTCGTCGACGCGGGAACCATCTGAGGCCGGACGTGGAGCGCAGCATGGACGTCATCACCCGAGCGGAGATCGGTTACCGGGCACCGAAGTCGACGAGCGCCCACCGCAAGATCGAGGGCATCATCGTGCATTGGGTCGGCGCGGCCGGGATGGCGCAGAACCCGTCGGTCGACGCGGTGAAGCGCACGCTGCGCGGGATCCAGGCGAACGAGATGGACCGGAAGAAGGAGCCGCTGCCGGACGTCTCGTACTCGTTCTTCGTCGACCCGGCCGGCAACGCGTACGAAGGTCGCGGCGATGCCGTGCGGCAGGCCGCGTCCAACAACTTCAATGACCGCACGCTGTCGATTTGTTATGTCGGCGGCCCGGGAGTCCCGTTCACCGCCGCCGCGCGCGCGTCGCTCCAGGAGCTCAGCCGGGCCATCGCAACGAAATTCCCGGGGTGCCGGTTCGTGCGGGCGCACTCCGAGATCCGGCCCAAGCCGACTGCGTGCCCGGGCGACGAGATCCGCGCGTTTCTCAAGACCCTCTCACTCAACTCCACGGAGGATGACATGACCCCGAAAGAAGCCGAAGCCGTCGTGCTCGACGTGGTTCGAGCCGAAGGCATCAGTGGGAACGTCGCGCAGGCGCTCGCCGAAGCGCAGGCGGCGCGGACGGAGCTCGGTCAACTCTCGGCCAAGATCGACCGGATCGCGGCCAAGCTCCAGGCCTGACCGCGACCGCCGCCGCCCTTCACGTGTGACCTCGGTGCACTCGATCGGCCGGCGAGTCATGCTGACGGCGCGACAGACCGACCTGTGCTCGAGGAGGAGATGGGGATGGCTGAGCGCCCGAACCCGGCGAGCGGCATCCTGCTCACGCATTTCATCGTCTCGGACGACGTCGAACGTTCCGCCCGCTTCTCCGTGGACGTCCTCGGCGGCGAGATCGTCCGCACCGGCGAACCGACGATCGTGCAGCTCGCGAACTCGTGGGTCACGATCAACGTGGGCGGCGGCCCGACGATCGACAAGCCGGACGTCACCCTCGAGACGCCGACCGACCCGACCCGCAGCAACAGCTTCCTCAACATCCGGGTCGCCGACATCCACACGATCCATGCCGAGTGGAGTGCACAGGGCGCGGCCTTCATCACACCGCCCCAGGATCTCGGCAGCGAGATCCGCTGCTACCTGCGCGACCCCGACGGCCACCTGATCGAAGTCGGCCAGACCACTGCGGCCGAGTTCCTCTGACCGATCGCGCGATGAGGTTCCCGGCTCGCCGCAGTCGGAACGCAACGGCGACGAGATCCGCCACTTCTGGGGCTCCGAGCTCCTGTATGCGCCGACAGAACCCGGCCAGGACCCGCGCCATGTCGACACGATCGAGCCGGTCCGGAACATCTTCGACCTCACGCCCGGAGGCCGGCAGCCCGATTGGGACGAGCAGCTCGAGTACCACGACTGACCAACCCGCGAGGGCACAACGGGACTCAGAGCGCGTTTTCGGTCTGGCACAATCGGACTCGTGCCGATGCGCGAGGACTGCCGCCACTTCGCCAGCCGTAAGTACGAGGACGATGGCGAGACCGCGCGGTTCTGTGTCCTCGACCTCGCACCCGAGGCGCCGTGGCGCTGCCCGGAGAACTGTGCGAGCTACGAACGGACCGTGATCGACGGCACGTTCGTCCAGGGATCACTCGAGCGCACGCGGGTCGAGGACGAACCCGACGAGAAGCCTGACGCGATCGGCGACCTGCTCGACGACGCCGAATCGATCGTGGACGCGGCCGAAGCGGAGGTGCTGCGTGACCTCGGCAACGAACGACCGCCGAGCCGGCGCAGGTGGTGGCAGCGCAAACCCCGCAACCGTCCCGACGACGGTGACGATTTCCGACTCAGCAACCGCTAGCGACGCGGCTCAGATGCGCTCGAGCAGCTCGGTCTTCTTGGCCGTGAATTCCCGGGTCGTCAGCAGGCCCTGGTCCCGTAACCGCGCCAGCTCCTGCAGCTGCTCGACGAACGTGGCGAGTGCCTCAGTTGCCGGTACTTCATCCGACGGCGGCGCGGCCACCTGTTCGAGCTGCGGGCGCACCACGCGCCAGTAGTAGAAGCCCACGCCGACGAGCGCGAGGCAGAGCGTGACGAGGGCGAGGAAGAGAAACCCCGCGACGGCGGCCATACGGTCAACATCGGCCGCCATCACTCGCGACTTGACGGAACCGCTCCCGCGCGAGGCGCTCCTGTCGGACGGCCTTCTGGTTCCTGCCGAACCGCGGCACTGCACCGCGCGGTACGGGTGAGCCGGTCGGCTCACCCGTACCGCGGAGGACGTGCGCATCACGGTCCCGACAGGACCCTCACGCCGTGGCTGCCGTTCGCCCCGGCACTCCGGGGGAACAGGTCGTCCGGGTTGACCGACGCGTGCACATGGCACTTGATCGTTGCGTTGCCGGCACCCGTGGCGACGTACTCGAACTCCAGTTCCAGCACCTCGCCCACGTCGAGCGTCGCGTTCGGCTCGATGTCACCGCCGGACGCGAGGAAGAACACGAACATCGCGTCGACTTCGTCGTCCCTGGACAGTCGTGGATCGCTCGTATCGGCCGTGGCGCGCGGGAACAGCAAGGCCGACCCCGGCGGTTTCAACAAGGCAACCGACGCCGGCGACACCGTGAGGTGCAGCACGATGTCGGTCAGCCGCACACCGTTCGGTTCCGATGCGTTGGTCACCCGAACGGTGAACGTGCCTTCCTCACCGTCCTCGAGGTTCGCCGTGACGCGAGTCACTTCGACGTCGACCTCGTTGTCGATGTACGCCGAGGTCGCGGCCGGGATGTCGAACAGGTTGATGGTCATGGTGTTCGTCCTCCTTGGTTGGGGGGATGACCACCTGAGCCTGGGCGACAGGTGCTAACCCGGTGCTAGCGGCGCGATCGGGACGCACGCATCCGTTCAGCCGGTCACGAGCGTGTTGTGGAACGCGGTGCACAGCCACTCGTCGTCGCAACCGGCACCACGAACGAGCACGGCCGTGCTCGAGGCAGCTCCGGCCGCGCGCACCGGCGGCGGCGCCGCCGGGGCGTCGAGGGTGGCAGTCGCGTGCACCAACAACGTCCGCGCGTCGAGGCGGCGGACATCGTCGACGCGGTACCGGATCGCGCTCGGCGCGATACACGGTGTCGAAGATGGCCTGATGGCCCGCACCGAGCTCGGCACCGGTGCCGTGGTGACGCACACCACGGATGTCGACGAAGTCCGCGACCTCGGCGAAGCGCCGGCCGTACGCGGCGCCGTCCGCGCCGTTCCACGCCCGCTCGAGGTCACCGAAGAAGTCCTCGGCGATGTCGACGTCACGGGACATGTCTCCGGCGGTCATGTCGTTCGCGGTCTTGTTCTCTGTGGTCATGATGGTGGCCCTTTCGCGAGTCGTTGTACTGGGTGCGCGCGGTCAGTCCGACGCGACTGCCGGGCTGCGCAGCAGTGCGACGGATACCCGAGCGACGAACGCGACCCACACGACGAAGCCCAACAGGCCGAGAAGCATCGTGGGACCGGCGTCGATGATCGCGGGCGTGGTTGCCGCGGCGACGAGCAGCAGCACTCCGCCGACCAGTCCGACCGTCTTCCAGCGCGCCGTGAGCAGCCTGTGCTTCGCGCTCGCAGCCGAGAAGCCGGCGAGCGCGATACCGATCGAGGCGAGCAAGACGCCGAACACCGCGTTGTGGAAGACCCAGAGGCCCTCGACGACCGCGGGATCGGCAGCACCGCGGTGCACATATCCGGAGATCGCGGTGTCGCCGGCAAGCAGCATCGTGAAGTTGCCGACGATGCCCGCGGCGCCGATGAGTCCGGCGATCGCGGGCGTACGCGCCTCGCCGTGCGCGACGCGCGTCATGAGTGCGCCGACGAACCCGGCCAGGCCGACGAGGCCGATCGGGAAGAGCACCGCGAGCACGAGCGTCAGGCTGCGGTGCTCGGCGTAGAACGCCATCACCTTGGTCGCACTTGCGTCGTTCGCCGGGTACTGCGCGCGCAGCACGTTCTGTGCGATCACGCTCGCGACGAAGGTCAAACCGGCGATGCCGCCGAGCAGCCCGGATCGGGCCGCGCCGCGCCCGGTCGGCGACGGGATGGCCGGTGCGATCGGGCCGGGTGGGGCTGTGGTGGCTGCGGTTGCGGTCGTGGTCATGGTTCCTCGTTTCTGGGTGGTGTGACTGTTAGCTTGATGTGGAGTACGTTGACTTGAACGTTATACAAGTGAGTGGAGCTATGGTCAAGTCACATACGCCACGGACCCAGAAATCGCCAGGCCCGGCCCCGGCCGGATTGCGCGGGCGGCGCGCGGTCCAGGCCGAGCAGACACGCGTCGAGATCCTCGGCGCGGCCCGGCGGCAGTTCGCGGCCAAGGGCTACACGGCCGCGAGTGTGAAGGAGATCGCGGCGGAGGCCGGCGTGTCGGTCCAGACCGTCTACGACAGCGTGGGCTCGAAGGCCGATCTCGTGCGGCAGCTGAACGATCTGATCGACTCGGAGGCGCGCATCAGCGAAATCGCGATGACCGTGCCCACCGAGACGGACCCGGCCGCGCTCGTTCGCATCCAGGCCAAGATCACGCGCCGCATCGTCGAACGCTGCAGTGACATCGTGCGTGCGAGCTACGACGGTGCCCGCGCCGAACCCGACCTCGCCTACATCACCGAGGAGGGTGGCCGGCGGCACCGCGCCGGCGCGCAAGGGATCGCGGGCCGGCTGGCTGCCCTCGACGCGCTCGATCCGAACATCGATACCGACGAAGCCGCCATCACGCTCGCCACGCTCGCCGACGTCCGCGTCGCGCTCGTGCTCGTCGAAGACCACGGGCTCGATCTCGACGCAGTCGAGCGCTGGATCGCGACGACAACCGCCCGCGCGATCTTGCGCCGCGACAACGCCAAGCCGGTCACGCGCAAGCGGCGCTGAGCCCGCGCCGCGGGATCAGTGCTCCAGTACCCGCGTGACTCGTCAGCGATCGTCGGTGAAGCCAGGCAGGCGCAGTACGGCCGTGGGCCCCGTCTCGATGGTCACGGTGACCGGAGCGGGCGGTGGTGTGAGCTTCGATGCCGGGCCACTGCCGACGCGCACGCGCACGCGGCTGCCGGCGCGGAACCGGTAGTGGTGCGCGCGAATGCCGACGCAGTACTCATTGCTCGCGCCGATCGTGACGGGCCCGGGCTCGCTGTGGGAACGGCGGTGGCTCGCAGCGAGGTGGCCGTCGGTCACCCACGTCTCGTCATCCCGGGGATCGACTCCGAGGAGCTCGACGTAGAAGTGTGCGTCGGGCGCGTCGAGCGTGGCTCGGAACGTCAGGCTCGCGTGTCCGAGGAGCACTTGATCCACCGCGAGCGGCGCACTGGTGAACGTCAACGAGTCGATGCGTTCGTCGGCCGGCGTGTCCGCCTGGTGGAAGCGCACGCTTCCGGCTCCGCCGGCGTCGACCGCCAGCGAACCGTCTGCGCCGAGACGGAACGCAACGCCGGTCGTCGCACGCGGGTCCCAGCCGTCGAGCTCGCGCCAACCGGCACCGATCCCCACCGGCCCTTCGAACGACGTGAAGGTCGGCGCGTCCGGAATCGGCACATCCGCACGGCATGCGAGCCAGTGGTCGAACCAGGCCAGCAACACGCCCGGCGGCAACTGTGGCGTCTCGGCCAGCGCGTTCGCCCGCTCGTCGGTGGACGCCCACGTCGCGTCCTCGACCAGCGCGACCGGGAAGAAGTGCGCCCACGGGCCGTAGATCGTCCATGTGCGCGCGGGAAGCGCTTCGATGTTGGCGAGCGTGCCGGACCGGAAATAGCCGTCGTTCCATCCGCCGATCGCGAGCATCGGGATCTCGAGCGCGTCCAGGCAGCCGACGAACGACCGGTCGCGCCAGAACCCGTCGAACGTTGGATGCGCGCGGTTCGCCGCGAACTCCGCGTCGGCATCGATCACGCCGCCGCTCGTCAGGTTGGCGATGTCGGGCCAGTTGTCGATCTCGCCGCGCTCGGTCGTCTTGATGCCACCCGGGAACACGACATCGTGGTACAGCGACGACGGCGACTGCATCGGCGCGATTGCCACCAGGTGCTCGGGTCGCTCAACCGCGGCGCTGTAGCTCGTCTGGCCGCCGAAGCTCTCGCCGAACATGCCGATACGGCCGTCCGAGAACGGCTGCGCCGCGAGCCATTCGACGAGATCATGCGCGTCGCGGCCGGCCTGCCGGAAGCTGCCGTGGTCCCAGCTGCCGCCTGAGCCGCCAATACCGCGCAACGTCGCGACGATCGCGTTGTAGCCACGGGACGCGAAGAAGTCGGCTTCACTGCAGTAGAAGTCGCGCAAGACGACGTAGGGCGAGAACTCGACCACGAGCCCGGGGAAGCGGTCTTCGACCGCGACACCGTCCCGCGCGGGACGGCGAAGCTCACAAGCGATCGTGATGCCGTCTCGCACCGGAACGTCGATCGACGTGCCGATCACGTCGTATTCAGCCGGACGTGTATATGACCACCACTCGAGCGTCGCGGGATCCACCGACGCATTCTGCATCATCGCGACGCGCCAGCACCGCTACCTGCCGATGTCGGAGCGAAGTGCCGCGGCGACGAGCTCCATCGCGTCGGCCCGCACGAGGAAACCCTGCCGTTGCGCCGACATCGCGGTCTTCAGCCAGGCGAACACGAACGACGCATGGTTCTTGTAGCGCGCGTCCAGCTGGGCCGCGGTGAACGGTTCTGTCGTATCCTCGTCGACCAGTTGGCGAAGCTGCATCCGACCCGGATGCAGCCACCGGCCTTGGTGCTGGTCCCCCGCCGTCAGCCGCGCAAGCTGAACGCGGCGATGGATTTCCTCGGCGAACCCGTCGCCGTCCTCCTGCACCCTGACGACGCGATCGTCGTGAGCGTGCACGACGGGCAGCCCGTGGTCGTGCGCACCGCCCGTGGTGCGCTGACAGGCGTCGCGAAGATCGACGCGGCAGTGCGACGCGGTGTGGTCTCGGTGCCGCACGGCCATCACGAGGGCAACGTCAACGTGCTGACCGACAAGGATGACATCGATCCCGTTACCGGGATGGTGCGCTACTCGGGAATCCCGGTAACGGTGGAGCCGGCACCGCGATGACGAACCGCGCCGCGACCGACGACGCCAGGCAGACTGTGACATCGTGGACCCCACGCGCGATCCGGATCGGCGACCGCCCGGGGAACTGACACACGGGTGGTGGGCCCGGCTCCTCAACCCGACGACCTACCTGCGGGAGCTCCAAGGAGTGCGCCCGCGCCTGGCCCGGCTTCAACGCGACGGTGAGTCGTTCCTCGGTGCGGCCTCGGCCATCTTCCTGGCGATCGTGCTCCAATACGCGCTACCGAACCGGGTTTCGCACTATCAACGCTGGGTCTTCCCGACGGTCGCCGCGTTGTTGCTGTTCGTGCTCGTCGTCGGGCATCGCGGTCGCGTTCGCGCGGCAGTCCGGACTGCTGCGCGGCTTAACCCTCCTGACGATCGTGATCATGAGTCTCGCCAACAGTGTCGCCGCGATCCGGCTCCTCCGGGACCTCGTCGAAGGCGAGGGGATCCGCACCGCGCGTACGTTGCTGCTGGCCGGTGGCGCGATCTGGCTCACGAACGTCATCGTGTTCGCGCTCATCTTCTGGATGTTCGACCGCGGTGGACCGGCCGCGCGCTTCCTCGTGAAGGGCACTCCGCCCGATCTGCTGTTTCCACAACAGTCGACGCCGGTTGAACGCAATGGGTGGGAGCCGGTCTTCTTCGACTACTTCTACACCTCGTTCACCAACGCAACCGCGTTCAGTCCGACCGACGTCATGCCCCTCTCGCGGTGGGCCAAGTTCGCGATGCTGGTCGAGTCCGGCGTGTCACTCCTCCTCGCGATCCTCGTGGTCGCGCGCGCGGTGAACATCCTCGGCTGACCGTCAGTTGGCGACGGCGAAGAGCCGCCAGCTACCGGGCACGCCTTTCAGCTCGCGCTCGCCGCGATCCTCGAACTCGATGCCGGACCCGGCGACGAGCTCGTTGACGGTGCTCGAGACGACGATCTCGGCCGGTTGCGCGGCGGCCGAGACGCGCTGGCCGATGTGCACCACGAGGCCGCCGACATCGTCGCCGCGCGCCGTCGCTGTGCGCGTACTCGACGGGAGGAGTTGGCGTCTGCTTCTGTCGGCCTACGACGCTGGTCTATACGTGCAGACCTGGACACCGGTGGCGGCGGTGACGGCATCGACGAGCTGCAGCGGTCGCGCGACACCGTCGTCCGCGAAGATGCGTTTGCCGCCGCCGAGCAGGATCAGCTCGTCAACCTATGCCCGCGCGAGGTGCGACGCGATGAAGTGACGCACCTCGCGCGCGAGCTCTGCATCCTCCGGTGCGCCGAAGAAGCCGCCGTGTGGCATCGCCTCGAACACGTGCAGCTCCGCGTCCACACCCGCCGCTCGGAGCTTCCGGTGCATCCGCACGGTGTTGGAAAGGAAGAGATCGCGCGTTCCCGCTTGCAGCAAGGTCGGCGGAAACGCCGTGACGTCTCCGAACAGCGGCGAGAGATACGGATCGGTGAGATCGTGGTCACCGGCGTACAGCGCGATGGAACCGGACAGACTCGCGGTGAGCACGTTGTCGAGGCCGAGGTTCGTCGCGAAGGAGTCACCCGATTCGGTCAGGTCGACCTCGGGGGTCTGGAGAACGAGCGCAGCGGGCATCGGCAGCCCTTCGTCGTGGGCGCGCAGCATGAGCGCGGCGGCGAGGTTCCCGCCGGCCGACGCGCCGCCGACGACGATCTGGTCCGGCGCGCGCACGTCGAGGAGCCTGCGATAGACGGCCACGCAATCGTCGAGCGCCGCCGGATACGGATGGTTGGGCGGCATCCGGTAATCGATGGACCAGGTGCGCATCCGCGACTGCCCCACCATGCCTTTCGCCATCGCCAGGCACGCATCGCCGCCGCCGATGAAGAACCCGCCGCCGTGGATGTCGAGGTAGATCGGCGGTTCGGTGTCACCAGCGATCGCGTCGGGGGTCAACACGAAGACCGGAACGTCGGCAACCGTGATCGATTCCACTGTCAAGGGGACGCCCGCACCTCTCATCTCGAGCGCGGCCGTGAGGCCTTCGTTCGTCGTTTCGACGAGCGCCCGCCACGCATCGATGTCGTCGGCCGCCGGCGCTTCCCTCGCGCCACGGGCGAGCGCCGCCAGGTCCATGCTCAGGAACCTCTGCGCCTCCGCGCTCACCGACTTCGGGATCGGGATGACGCGGGTGATCTCGATGGCCGTCGCGTCGCCTGACTGACCTTGCGTCATGAGCTCGCCCCCAAACTCGTTATCGGCCTTCGAGGATCGCGAGATCGCGGTTCGCGTACTGGTCGTGCCACCACTCTTCGCGAAAGACGATGTGCAGGCAGCTCATGACGCTGGTCGTGCCGCCGTTGGGTGAGGGCACCTGCTGATTGAGATCATCGGCGTTCACTCGCTCGAGGAGATCGGCGATGCGAGTCATCCGTCCCCGGCGTACTTCCACCACCTCGTCGAGCGTCGGACACGCGTCGAGATCGAAGTGTTGGCTCGTCGCGTCGTCACGTGGAGGGTTCGGCATCCCCAGCGGATGAAACGGATTCGGGTCCCGCAACACCGGCCCGGTGATCCAACGATCGGTCGCGAAGACGAGATGCCGCAGCGTCTCGACGAACGACCACTCCTCGCCGATCGACTCGTCGAGCGCGTCGGGATCCAACGCGCGGGCCCGTTCCAGGGTGGTGCCGGAGAATCCTTCGATGGCGTTCCACGCGGTGCGCATCCCGTTGGGATCAGACGGCGCGAGGAGCAGACGCTCCGGATGACGCTTGTTCAGTTCGGCTTCCACGAATCCGCTGACGTCGACGCCGTTGACCGAAAGGTTGCCGACGAGACCCGAAATCTCGACGTTGAACAACCACGCATCACTGATCTTCACGTTCGAGAAGTTCACGCCGTGGAACCGGGCATCACTGAAGTCCGCTTCGAGGAACCGCGCGTTGCTGTGGTCCGCCATGTTCATCGGTCACACGTCCGCCGGATCGACGATCCGCGCGCGCTCGGCATCGGAGGCCTGCGCAGCCAAGCGGTCGAGGTTGTCGAGCGCGGGGAACAGCGCGCCGAGGAAGCGATCCTGGAGTGCGCGCACCGCTTCCTGATCCGGGTGATCGGCGAGCCCACCGACGAGGTTCAGGCGTGACGCGTTCACCCAACCTTGGAGGTCCGGATCTTGCCACGCCAGCTCGGTCCGGATCCCGAGGAGGATCGCGCGCAGGAAGTCGAACGGTGTGTGCGGCCATGGGTTCGGCCGGCACAAGCGACTCTTCTCGGCGGTGGTGCGACCGCTCGCTTCCACGAAGCCGAGGAGCGCGGCCGACATGCACAGGCTGATGCGCGACACCACTTGGAGCGTGATCGTGTCGTCGGTGAAGATCGGAATCGGAGGACGGTCACTCAGCCCGGGCGTCGCGCAGTGCACGTGCAGATGCGACGGAGTCGTCGGCACTGTGCCGCCTTCGAGCACGATCTCGTCGCGTTCGATCCGCTCGACGTGGCCGAGCCGCACGACGTGCTCCACCTGCTGGAGGAGTGCGAGTTCGCCGGTGCTGAGGGTCGCGCCCTTCATCATCGTCGGCACCACGGACTGATCGACGCGCAGCACGACCTCGTGCTCCTCGAGTCGTTCGTACACCGCCGCGGTCGAGTCGCACGCGGCGACCGCTTCGATCTCCAGCACGATCCCTTCGAAGGTCTCCAGGGCGCACTCCCCCGGCTGGAAGTACTTCCGATTCAGCAGCCACGTGTCGCGCGGACGGATCCACGTGATGTCGTCGGCGGCGGTGCCACGATCGAGCAGCCAGCAGATCGCGTCGAGCGCGGTCTTGCCTCCACCGACGATCACATACCCTGCCGGCGGCTGCGCGACCTTCGTGAGATCGCCGACGGGCACACACTGCACGCCGCGGGCGACAGCGAACGGCGGGGGCTCGCACGCCGGCACGCGGGTCGCCATGTAGGTCGCGTCGACCACTTGTCGCCGCACCGTCACGTCGGTGACGTCGCCATTGAGCAAGGAACGGAAGCGCCGATCGCCGAGGTACTCGCACATGGGGAAGAACCGCACCCGACCCGAGTCGATCAGCTTGTGCCGCAGGATCTCGTCGAAGTAGCCGCAGACCTCGGCGCCGCTGGCGCGTTCGTAGAAGCCGGCCTCACTCCCCTCGGCTTCGATGCGATCGAGCCCGAGCAACGTCGAGTTGACGCCGTACGTCGCCGACGGCTGATGCAGTTGCACGAAGGGATACGCGTCGAGCCAGTGGCCGCCGGCCCGGTGCCGGCGCTCCACCATCACGACTTCGGCATCTGAATGCTCGATCAGGCTGTCGACGAACGCGACACCCATCGCGCCGGCACCGACGACGAGGTAGTCGGTCTCGAGCTGACCCTGCCCGTGCACGCGCTCGACGCTAACGCCAAACCGTGGGTGCGTCACCTTGCCGGACCCGTCACCACGCCACCCTTGTCGGACGGTGGGAGCACCCACGTGATCACGCTCGTGGCGTTCTTCCATCCGTTGTCACCAGGGACACACAGCGTGACGATCAGCGGCGAAGTGTCCGGTGCCGCGCTCGAACGCGGCCGGCCTTCGCCGATCGTTCTAGGGTCCTTCGAAACGGACCCATGAAAGGGGCGCCCAATGACCACGATCGACGTACCGGACGAACTGGCGGCATCATTCAGCGGCGAGCTCCTCGCGACGGATGCACCCGGGTACGAAGAGGCCCGGCGGGTCCACAACGGATTGATCGACAAGCGCCCCGCCCTCGTCGCGCGTTGTGCGAACACCGCTGACGTGCGCGATGCGGTGAACCTCGGTCGTGAAGGCGGCGTCGAGATCTCGGTGCGCGGCGGCGGCCACAACGTCGCAGGTCTCGCGACAACGGACGGGGGGCTCATGATCGATCTCGCGCCGATGCGCGGGATCCACGTCGACCCCGCAACGCGACGCGTGCGCGCGCAAGGCGGCGTCACCTGGAACGAATACAACCGCGCCGCCAATGTCCACGGTCTGGCCACGACGGGCGGCGTCATCTCCACGACGGGGATCGCGGGCCTCACGCTCGGCGGGGGCTTGGGTTGGCTCATGGGCAAGTACGGCATGGCCATCGACAATCTCGAGTCCGCGGAGGTCGTCCTCGCGGACGGACGCGTCGTCACCGCGAGCGAAGCCGACGACGCAGACCTGTTCTGGGCGATCAGAGGTGGTGGCGGCAACTTCGGCGTCGTCACGTCGTTCGAGTACCGCGCGCACCCGGTCGACATGATCTTCGGCGGGATCGCGGCGCATGCGCTGGCGGCGGCCGGTGAGGTGTTCGACTTCTACCGCCAGTTCACGAAGAGCCTCCCCGACGAGCTCACTTCATTTGCCGGCCTGGTCCACGCGCCGGACGGCAGCGGCACGAAGATCGTCGCG
Organism: uncultured Actinomycetes bacterium; assembly: GCA_963740835.1. Taxonomy (GTDB): domain Bacteria; phylum Actinomycetota; class Acidimicrobiia; order IMCC26256; family PALSA-610; genus CAVUFH01. The sequence continues at coordinate 1,095,094 of CAVUFH010000002.1, forward strand.
TTGCCCGTCTGCCATTGCGGCGACCTGCAGCAAGCCGAGTCGGACGTACGACCGCTGCGCGAGTTCGGGCCGCCGCTCCTCGACCTGATCGGCCCGATGCCGTACCCCGTGATCAACACGCTGCTCGATCCCGGCTTCCCCAAGGGCGCACTCAACTACTGGAAGTCCGCGTTCTTCACCGAGCTCTCCGACGCGGCGGTGCGCACGATGGTCGACGCGTTCGAAGCGTCGCCGTCGACGATGAGCGGCATGGTGATCGAGCACTTCCACGGCGAGGTGACGCGCATCGACCCCACGGCAACCGCGTTCCCCCACCGCCAGCCCGGCTACAACCTCGCGCTCATCGGCGAATGGCTCGACCCGTCGGAGACCGACGCCAACGTGCGCTGGGTGCGCGAGACGTTCGCCGCCCTCCAGCCGTACATGGCGCCGCAGGTGTACGTGAACTACCTCGCCGACGACGAAGCCGCGCGCACGCGCGACGCGTACGGTCCGAACTACGACCGCCTGCTCGACCTGAAGCGTCGTTACGACCCTGACAACCGGTTCCGGCTCAACCAGAACATCGATCCCTCCGGCTGAGCCGCGCCGGGCGCGATCGTCCCGCGTCGCGATCAGTCCGGACGTTCGAACGCGGCCACGCCTCGCTCGACTTGCGCGAGCCACGACGGCGACTGCGACGCGTCGTATTCGTCGTGCCAGTTCCACCACACGTACGGCGGCGTCTGCGGGGAGCCCTCGGGTGAGTCCTCCCACTCCTCCTGGCGGCCGAGCGCGGTCATGTCGAGATAGGCCCACGTGCCACCCATCACCTCGTCGCCCCGACTGTTGATCAGGTAGGTACGGAACGCGCGGTCGCCATCGCGGATGAACGCGTTCGTCCCGTGCCACTCGTCTACGTCGAAGTCCGCGTCGAAGCGGTCAGTCAGCGTGTACCAGGGCATCTCCCAGCCCATCCGGGCCTTCAGCCGCGCGATGTCGGCCTGCGGTGCCCGCGACACGAACGCGAGTGTGGTGTCGCGCGCGTTCAGATGGGCGACGTGCGCGACCTGGTCGGCAACCATCGAGCAGCCCCGGCAACCGTGCTCGGGCCACCCGTCGACACCCGGCTCGAAGAAGGCGCGGTAGACGATCAATTGCGTGCGGCCGTCGAACAGGTCGAGCAGGCTCTTGCTGCCTTCGGGACCTTCGAATTCGTACGCCTGCTCGACGGCGAGCCACGGCATTCGCCGGCGCTCGGCACTCAGCGCGTCGCGGGCCCGCGTCAGCTGCTTCTCCTTCACGAGCAGCTGCCGGCGTGCCGCCTCCCACTCCTCGGGCGACACGATCGTGGGTGCGTTCATGACGGACTCCTCTCGCGAGAGGACTGAAGGCCGACCTCAGCTGCATCGCCGGGTACGGGCCAGCGCGAACCGAGCCGCCGCGAGATGAACGCGCGTGCGCCGACGGCGAACGCGGTCGCGCCGATGATGAGCGGACCGAACAGCTCCTCCACCGGCACACCGCCGACGTGGGCGATCACGACATGACGTCCGGACCCGGATCCCCGCCGGTCGCCGCAAGCGCCAAGCGCTCGAGGTAGTGCGCCCAACCGTTGCCGTGATCGTCGACGGCGTCGGCAGGAAGGCCGCGGTGCGCGAGCCGCACAAGTGTCTTGTCGCCCTCGGGGTGCAGCGTGATCTCGATCGTCGTGGAACCGGGCGGGATCGGGTGGCCCTGCTGCTCCCAGCCGAAGGTGAAGACCACCTTCTGGTTGGGCACCACCTCGACGAACTCGCCGGCCGACTGGTGCTCTCCACCTCCCAAGAGCACCCGGAAGATGCCGCCGGGCCGCGCGTCGATCTCGGCGGCGGTCCCGAGCCACTCGACGCACTTGGCCGCATCGGTCAGGAACGGCCAGATCGTCTCCGGCGTCGCGTCGATCAGGATTTCACGGACGAGTTCGGCCATCGTCGGCCTCCTTCTCACGTTGGGCGGACTCGGCCACATCGCGCAGCCGTTCGAGGCCCGAGGTCCAGTAGTCGTCGAGGAAGTCGCGGAGCTTCCGCATCTCCTCTTGGCGCGCCTGATACAGACGCCGGGTGCCGTCACGCCGTTCGCTCACCAGCCCCGCCGCCTTGAGCACCCCGAGGTGCTGTGAGATCGCCGAACGCGTGACCTCGCCGAAGTGATCGGCAATGGACGTCGCCGGCAGTTCGCGATGCCACACCAGCCGCAGGATCTCGCGTCGGCGCGGTTCGGCAAGTGCTTTGAGGGCGGCGTCCACTTCGTAAGCGTAAGCTCTTGCTTGCGTAAGTGTCAACTACATTTGGAGGCGGGCGGCGACGAGCACCGCCGACGGTTCGTCGGACCGCGGGTGTTTCCGAACTCGGACGTGATCTACGCGCTGAGGATTTTGGCCTTCTGCGCCGCGAACTCGTCCTCGGTGAGGATCCCCTGCTCTTTCAGCGCGGCGAGGTCCTTCAGTTGCTGGATCGCGTCGGGCGACATGCCCCCGGCCGCGGGCGCCGGGGCCTGTTCATAGACAACCTCGGGCTGCGGCGCCGCGGCCTGCGCCTGGGCGTCGTACTTCTTCTGCTGGTGACGCTGGACGCCACCCGCGACGACGGTTGCGGTGCCCGCGACCACTGCGGTGCGGGCCACGGTGCGAGCGATCGGTCGGCGACGAAGCATGGGACAGTCTCCTTGTAAGCGTCGATCAGGTTGCCGGGGGCAGATCCGCGAGCGCGATCTCCGCGAGCTCGTGCGGAATTCGGCCGCCTTCGAGCAACACGCCGCCCGAATCACGGACCGCCGTCGCGAACTCCGTGGCCCACACGTCTTCCCAGATGAGCAGGGCGGCCGCAGAGTTCGGTTCGAGCCGCGCGGCCGCGAGCTCGACGTCCTCGGGAGTGATGATGCCGCCGGCCTCACCGTCGAGATCCGCGAACGCGGCGAGCTCGTCGAGCTCGTCGAACTCCACCGCGACCACGTCGCCATTGCCGTCCTTCGCAATGAAGAGCAGGTCGAGGATGCGAATAGTGTTCGAGTCGATGAGCTTGGCCAGCGCGGGCGCGATGGCGCCATTGAACTGGTTTCCGGGGAACCCCACGACGATGTACTCCAACGGCCCGATGGTCATGCCTGCGTCTCCTACAAGTCTCATCCGAAGCACTGCGATGCGCCGCGTCGAGCGTGTCCGCGCGATCTGAGCCGGCGCGGTCCTCCCTGGCGCGCGACGCGTTGCCCTGGACCCTAACCGAGGTTGGCGACTTTGGGCCTCACAGGCCCGTGGTCAGTCGGCTTGTGGAGGAAACCGCCATGCCCGACGACACCGAGGTCGGCAGCGCGGCACAGAACGAGGTGCTCTGGGAGCGGCACGCGGTGTGGTGGCAAGCGAAGTTCACGGGCGGTGTCGATCCCGAATACGAAGACCAGATCCTGCCGTTGGTCGCGCGTCACCTGGAGGGCTCCCGCCGTGTGCTCGACATCGGCTGCGGCGAGGGTCAAGTCGCCCGGCACCTCGCCCGCACGGGTGCCGAGGTGGTGGGTCTCGATCCTGCGGGCGCACAAGTGCGTGAAGCCCGACGACGGGGCGGCGGACCGCGCTTCGCGCAGGCGCGGGCCGAGGCACTGCCGTGGCGGAACGGCGCCTTCGACGCTGTGGTCGCGTGCCTCGCGTTCGAGCACGTCGACGCGATCGACGTCGCGATCCACGAGGTCGCTCGAGTGCTGCAACCCGGCGGCCGGTTCCTGCTCCTCGTAGGGCACCCCTTGCTGCAGGCGCCCGGGAGCGGCTGGGTCGAGGACCAGATCGCCGGCGAGCACTACTGGCGGATCGGCGCCTACCTCGGCGAGCACGTCGCAGTCGACGAAGTCGCGCCGGGCGTGCGCCTCCGGTTCATCCATCGTCCACTCAGTCGTTACGTGCACGCGCTCGGCGGTGCGGGCCTGCTCGTCGACGACATGGAGGAACCTGCGCCCCCGGCGGCGCTGCTCGACACCGTGTGGGAGTTCCCGGAGGCGTCGACGATTCCGCGAATCCTCCTTCTCAGCGCCCGCCGTCACCGAGAGACGCGTATTCTTCGCGGTGGACAAGGCACGTTGGGGGTGGCGCCGTGTTCAACTTCTGGACCGTGATGTACCTCATCATCATCGGGGCCGTCGCAGGCTACGCGGCGCGACTCCTTGTCAAAGGCAAGGACCCGCTCACGTGGTGGCAGACGATCCTGCTCGGCATCGTCGGCTCGTTCGTCGGCGGTTTCGGCGCCTACTTGCTGTTCGGCTGGGATGACGACGAGGGGTTCTTCCAACCGAGCGGCCTGATCTTCTCGATCCTGGGCGCGATCGTGGCGCTGCTCATCTGGCGCGCGGTGGAGAAGCGTTCCGCCCACGCATAGACGCAGGCGCGTCGCGGGCCGCCTGCGCGATCGTGACGCTCAATAGAGGTGCAGCTGTTCCAGCAGCGCGTCGGTGTCACCGAGGGATTGCAGCAAGTCCTTGTTGTGCTTGATCACCTTGCTGCGCATATAGACCCGGAGCCATTGCTTGTACACGTAGCGCTCGTACCGATCGAGCATGTCCTTCGGCGGCAGGTCGCGTTGCGCGATGAGACCGGCGAGGAACATCGCGCATTCGAAGCCCAGCGAGATCGACTGGAAGTAGGGCGAGCCGATCGCGGAATCGCCGAGAAGGAACACCGGTGTGCTGGCGAAGGGGTGGTAGAAGGGCCCGGTCGTGTGCCACGGTCGGCTGGTCGTGTTGCGGGCGCGGTACAGGTTCAGCGGTATGCGCACGATCTCGAGCTCGCCGAGCAACTCGCCGTGCGTCTCTTCCTTGATCTTGTCGATGAACCGATCCATCGATTGGGCGACATTGGGAAAGTTGTCCCTTAGCCACGGGCCGTCGAACTGTGGGGGCATCGCCGCGAACTCGTCGGCCGTGATCGTGACGATCCCCGTCACGTGGGTGACGCTGCCGTCGGAGTAGGTGCGATGCACCGACGGGATGAACTTGTAGTGCACGTTGTCGACATTCTTGTAGTACTTGCAGTACTCGTTGCAGTCGTACGACTGCCCGTACAGGAACGTGACCACGAGGGCGTCCTCGAGATGGATGATGTGCGTGTTCGCACTTCCATCCTTCCCGGAGCCGTGAACGAGATGATCGCGGAGCAGCGACTTGCTACCCGTGCAGTCGATCAGCATGTCTCCCGGCTCGAGCATCGCAATCGCTTCCGGCGCCGTCATGACCCCGACCGTCCGCTGCACTGAGTGCGACGGGCGCGTGTCGATGAGATCGCTGAGCGACTGCTCGATCGCGTTCAGCGGGCAGAAGCCCTGCGTGAAGCTGCGTAGGCGCGTCATCAGATCCGACGGAATCGAGCCCCGGAACGCGATGGCTTCCTCGAGTTGCGCCGGATCGAAGACCGCCTCGACGTTGTCTCCGTCGATGGGGTCGGTGCAGTAGCTCTCGATCGAATCGGCGACGAGGTAGGACTCGAGCTGGACCATGCGTCGGCGCGTGTACGCATCGCGCTTCTCGTAGAGCCGAACGTCGACATCCTCGACGGTCTGGAGCAGCGCGGTGAGGAGCAGCCCGACCGGCCCGGCGCCGATGATGTGCACGCGCCCGCCCGGAGGCAGCGTCTCGAATGTCGTGAATCCTGCTTCGGCAACCATCGACCGCCCCGTTCGGGCCGACATCGGCCGAAGGGAGTCTCGCTCGGCACGAAGGTATCGTCCACCTACGGAACTGCGTACGTGGCCGGTCGACTGTTCCGAGCGCGGCGACGCGTCGCCGGCGCCGCCCTATCCTGAAGCGACCCCGCACTGTACGGTCCGGCCGAGGAGGGCCCGTGCAGAGAACGGCCGCCGAACCGAACCGCTTCGTCCAGGAGTTGTTCGAGCCGCTCCCGCGCCGGTACGACTTCCTCGAAGAGCTGCTCTCGTTCGGACAGAACGGGCGCTGGCGCCGCGAGATGATCGCACACGTCGGCAACGGCGATCCGAGCGCGATTCTGGACGTTGCCACGGGGACTGCGGGTGTCGCGCTCGAGCTGACACGACGCACGCGCGCCGACGTCACCGGTGTCGACATCACCGAAGCGATGCTGCGACGCGGACGCGAACGCGTCGCGACCGCCGGCGCCGCCGACCGCGTGCAGCTGCTCGTGGGCCAAGCCGAACGGCTTCCCTTTCCCGACGGTTCGTTCGACGCGCTCACGTTCACCTATCTCCTGCGGTACGTCGCCGACCCCGTCGCGACGCTGCGTGAGCTCGCGCGGGTCCTCAAGCCGGGTGCAGCGATCGCGAGCCTGGAATTCTCGGTCCCTCCGAACCGGTTCTGGTGGTGCTGCTGGTGGCTGTACACGCGGGGTGCGTTGCCGCTCGCGGGCTACCTCACGGGCGGTCGCGACTGGAGCCGGGTCGGCCGCTTCCTCGGGCCCAACATCTCCGCGCACTACAACCGCTACTCCGTGGCCTGGACAATTGAGGCGTGGAAGGAAGCCGGGCTCGAAGGGGTCGGCGTTCGATCGATGAGCCTGGGCGGCGGGCTCGTGATGTGGGCTCGGAAGCCGCACGGATGAGCACGACACGGCCCGCGTTCTACGCCGCGCGCCGAGGCGGCTGGCGCGATTGGTGGACGGTCTTGCACCCGCCGTACACGGCGTGGCACCTGTCGTACGTCGTCATCGGTGCGACCCTTGCGCCGCGCACCGATGGAGGGCGCCTCCTCGCGACGCTGCTCGCGTTCTTCTTTGCCGTCGGTGTCGCGGCCCACGCACTCGACGAACTGCACGGGCGCCCGTTGCGAACCACCATTCCATCCGGGTGGCTCGTCGCTTTCGGCGTCGGCGGTCTGCTGATCGCGTGCGCGCTCGGCATCGTCGGCGTGGCCACCGTCGGGCTCGGACTGCTCCCGTTCATCGCGATCGGCCCGTTGCTCGTGTTGGGATACAACCTCGAGCTGTTCCATGGCTGGATTCACACCGATCTCGGGTTCGCGGCCGCATGGGGAGCATTCCCCGTGCTGGTGAGCTACTTCGTCCAGGCGGAGCGTCTCGATCTCACCGCGGCGCTCGGGGCGGCCGCGGCCTTGGGCATCTCACTCGCGCAGCGGTCGTTGAGCACGCCGGCCCGCGCCTTGCGCCGCCGCGCCGCGAGGGTCGGAGGCCGCGTCACGATGCACGACGGGAGCGTGCACGATCTGAACGAGCGGGTGCTGCTCGAGCCCCTCGAACGTGCGCTCAGGTCACTCTCGTGGGCGATGGTCGCCCTCGCGCTCGGACTCGCTGCCGCGCGCGTCTTCTAGAGCACGTCCAGAACTCGTCGTCGTTGGTCCATCCTCACACAGCGAAGCCGTCGACCTCGATGATGGCATCGACGAATGCCTGGGGCGCCTCTTGCGGCAGGTTGTGCCCGACGCCGCCGGTGATCACCCGGTGTGCGTACTTGCCGGAGAATTTCGGTGCGTACGCGCTCGCGTCGGGATGCGGCGCGCCGTTGGCATCACCTTCGAGAGTGATGGTCGGGACGGTGATTGCCGGGCCTCCGGCCAACCGCTTCTCGACTTCGTCGTACTGCGGTTCACCCTCAGCCAGGCCGAGGCGCCAGCGATAGTTGTGGATGACGATCTCGACGTGATCCACGTTGTCGAGCGCGGCGGCGCTGCGATCGAAGGTGGCATCGTCGAAGTTCCACTGAGGCGACGCGATGTGCCAGATGAGCTTCGCGAACTCGCGCCGGTATTTCTCGTAGCCGGCGCGTCCGCGTTCGGTCGCGAAGTAGTACTGGTACCACCACGAGAGCTCGGCCGTGGGCGGAAGCGGCGCCTGGTTCGCCGCTTGGCTGCCGATCAGATAGCCGCTCACCGACACCATGGCCCGGCAGCGGTCGGGCCAGAGCGCGCCGACGACGTTGGCAGTGCGCGCGCCCCAGTCGAAGCCGGCGACGATCGCGGAGTCGATCCTGAGCGCGTCCATGAGCTCGACCGTGTCGAGCGCGATTGCCGCCTGCTGTCCGTTCCGGACCGTGTCGTCAGAGAGGAAGCGCGTCGGGCCGTACCCCCTGAGATACGGCACGATCGCGCGATAGCCCGCGGCGCCGAGCGCGGACGCGACGTCGGCATAGCTGTGGATGTCGTAGGGCCAGCCGTGCAACAACACCACGGGTTGACCGGCGGCCGGCCCGGCCTCGGCGTATCCGACGGTCAACACGCCCGCGTCGATATGCTTCAGTTCGTCGAACATGTCTTGGTCCTATCGCACCGAGCCGCGAAGTGGTCGCCCCGGTCGACCTTCTCCGAAACTTCGACGCGGAACGGCCGGACCGCGTCCGGTTCGGCACACATCTGTTCTCCATTCGTCGTTAGCCAAACGTGAAGCACAACGCGCCGGCGCCCGGATCGAGGAGCTCGATCTCGAAGAGCCGGTCCGTGATTTCCCCGCGCTGTCGAATCAGTTGGTACAGCCGCGGTTCGGTGACGACACCGTTCCCGTCCTCGTCGACGTCGAGGCCGTGCGCAGCGCCCGGTGCCTTCCCGTCGAGCCCGACACGGAACCGTGCGGAGGTATGCGGTGCCGGCGGCGTGAGGATGAGGTGCAGGTCACGCGCGTGGAAGCGGTAGGCGATGCGACCATTCGCCGCGTTGCTCACGGCCTCCTCGCGCCCCAGCGTCCAATCACCCGCGAGCGCCCACTCGTTGAGGTGCAGGCGCGCCGGCACCGTGTACTCACGCGGCTCGTCGATTGCGGCGAGGCCGGGAGAGGCGAACCCCTGGGCACGGGCCAGCCCGACGTACGTCTCCCCCGATCGCACGTTGTGCCAGTCGCCGGCAATCTCGATGCCACGCGCCTCGACCGGCACCGGGTCATCGGGGAGGTCGACAGCGCCCGCGTCGGCCAACAGTTGGCGAATGGCTCGCTCCGACATCTCGTAGCCACCTTCGCCGAACTGATGGTGCCGGAGGTGGCTCTCCGCATCGGCGATGTAGACCGCCGGCCAGTACTGGTTCGCGAACGCGTTCCACACCGCGTAGTCGTTGTCGATCGCGACCGGGTAGTCGATGCCCATGTCGCGCACCGCGGCGCGGACATTGTCGATGTCGTGCTCGACGGTGAATTCCGGTGTGTGCACACCGATCACGACGAGGCCCTTCGCGGCGTAGGCGCCGGCCCACGCGCGGATGTACGGAAGGGTCCGTAGCCAGTTGATGCACGTGTACGTCCAGAAATCAACGAGAACGACCTTGCCTTGCAGGTCGCTCGGTGTCAGCGCCTTCGTGTTCAACCACTCGTTCGCGCCATCGAAGCCCGGCAGGTTTCGGTCGATCGGAAGGTGTAGGCGCGAGAACAGGTCGTTCAGCTTCATGACAGATCCTGACGAAGGCATTGGGACCCGGCTGCTGGGCACATCATCCTCGTGTGCTCCGATTATCGCAGCGGTCCGAACGCGCGCCCAGTCCAGTCGTGCGTCATCGTGCGTGGCCGCGCGTTCGCGGGCGGTGACTGCGCGCAGCTAGCTCGTCGGGTTCGTGCGCACGACGACCGCCACAAGCACCGTCAGCCGCGCGGCCCCGAGCGCGATGCTCTCCGCGATGGCATGCCCGGTCGTCAGCACGGTCTCACCCGACGCGATGATGAGGAACTGCGGTCCGCGTTCGACCATGTGGTCCGCGTCGAACGCGACGCGGTCCGAGTGCAGGACGAGGCGCCTCAGTCCAACTCACGGAGGACGTCGACCATTTGCTTTCGGAAGCGCCGGAGCTCGTCGCGATGGGTCATCGACAACTCCTCGAGCACGTCGCGGCCGGCGGCCGTCAGCAGCACCTGTTGGCGCCGCAGATCGGCCGGGTCGGGCCGGCGCGTGACGAGCCCCGCCGCGTCCGCTCGGTCGATGAGCTCGACGACGGAGTGATGCCGTAGCTGCAGGGCCTCGGCCAGGTCGCCGACAATCGGCGGTGCGTTGCTCTCGCGTCCCCTGATCGCCAGCAGCAGCTGGTGCTGTGCCGGCGTGACGCCCGCGTCACGCGCCGCTTGTTCGGAGAAGCGCTGGAAGACACGAAGCGCGTGCCGAAAACGGGCGAGCGCTTGGTATTCACGGTCGGAGAGCTCGCTGTTACGGGCCATTCGCTGCTCAGAGTATCGCCTCACGATAGTATCGTATGACGATGTCTTCGGCCGCCACGCCGCCCCGCCGGCTCCTGCTCATGACCGGCATCGCCGCGATCCTCGGGCTGCTGGGCGGTGTCGCGGCATGGGTGCTCCTGCACCTCATCGGCCTGATCACCAACCTCGCGCTGTTCCAACAATGGGGATGGACGGTGCCGTCCTTCACCGAGCTGCACCGCGGTCCGCAGATCCTGATCGCCGCGGTGCTGGGCGCGCTTTTGATCAGCTGTCTCGCGCGATGGGCACCGGTGATTCGCGGCCACGGGATTCCCGAGGCGATGGAAGCGATCCTCACCAAGCAGAGCCGCATCACGCCGCGTACCGCCGTCGCCAAGCCGGTGTCGGCGGCGATGGCGATCGGGACCGGCGCGCCGTTCGGCGCGGAGGGACCGATCATCGTCACCGGCGGCGCGCTCGGCTCGTTGCTCGGGCAGGCCATTCGCGTCTCGCCCTCGGAACGCAAGATCCTGCTCGCGGCCGGCGCGGCCGCGGGCATGGCCGCGACCTTCGGCGCACCCCTCGCGGCAGTGGTGCTCGCGATCGAGCTCCTGCTCTTCGAGTTCTCGACGCGCGCGTTCATCCCGCTCGTCGTCGCATCGAGCATCGCCGGCGGGATGCACGCCTGGCTGTTCGGTCCGGGCCCCTTGTTCAAGGTCCCGCCGCATCACTACGCCGGGCTCGCCGTGCTGCCCGCGTTCATCGCCCTCGGCCTGGGTGCCGGGTTGCTGGCCGTGCTCATCAGCCGGGGGTTGTTCACCATCGAGGGGTGGTACCGCCGGCTGCCGGTCCATGAGTTCTGGCACCCGGTGATCGGCGCGGTGATCTTTGCGACGATCGGTCTGTGCGTGCCCCGCGCGCTGGGCGTGGGCTACGACGCGATCGGCGACGTGCTGTCGAACAAGCTCGCGATCGGCACGGTTGCGGTGCTCGCCCTCGCCAAGCTGCTCGCGTGGTGGGCCGCGCTTGCGTCAGGAACCTCGGGCGGAACCCTGGCACCCATCCTGCTGATCAGCGCCGGCTACGGAAGCCTGTTCGGCGCGGCGGTTGCCCACTTCTTCCCCGGGCTCGACGTTTCGCCCGGCGCGTTCGCCGTCGTCGCGATGGCGGCAACCTTCGGTGCGGCGACGCGCGCCACGTTCACCGCGATGGTGTTCGTGTTCGAGTTGACGCGCGACTACGACGTCATCCTGCCGCTCATGCTCGCAACGGTCGTCGCCGACCTCGTCGCCGGCGCCCTGATGCAGGACAGCATCATGACCGAGAAGCTGACGCGCCGTGGATTGCGCGTCCACACCGACTACGAGGTCGACCTCTTCCGCACCGTGCAGATCTCCGAGATCATGACGACGGCGGTCGACACCCTCCCCGCGACCGCGACCGTCGGCGACGCGCGCACGTATTTCCTGACTCGTGGTCATGGTGCCTATCCGATCGTCGACCGCGACCAACGATGTGTCGGCATCGTCTCCCGGGGCGACCTGCTCCTCGTGGACGACGATGCCGACACCAAACCCGTCCTCGAATACGCGAGCGAGGATGTCGTCGCCGTACGGCCGGACGACCTTGCGGTCACCGCGCTCGAGCGGCTGGTGCAGGAGCGCATCGAACACGTACCGGTCCTCGACGGAGACCGCCTCGTCGGCATCTGCACGCGCACCGACCTCCTCGGCATCCGAGCCCGGCAATTCGAACTGGAGACCCACCAGACCGGGTGGCGTCGCCTGTCACTCCCGTGGCGGTCGAGCAACGGCCACCGGTCAACGAAGGCGCCGAACACCTGACCTCAGACCGGCTCGCGTTCGCGCTCGATCACACCGCGTCCGCGAAGCGGTGCCGGGTATGACTGAAACGGCCCTTGCCGAACGCGAGCACCTTGGTCGGCGACACCGCGTAGACCAGCGCCTCGCCGGCCTCGTGCCGAAAGGCGCCGGCGCGCACCTCGAATTGCCAGCGTCCGTCCCACTTCGTGGTCCACACTGCGGCCAGGCGCTCGAGCACCGCGTCGTCAGTCACCTGCAACGCGTCACCTTCAACGACGACGTCGACACCACTGCGCCAGGTGTTGCACCCGGTGGTGAGGATCACATGCGGGTTGTGCTGCAAGTTGCGTGCCTTCTGTTCAGTGGCGCCCGTCGCGAAGTGGACTGCTCCATCCAGCCACACCGCAACGAGCGGTGTCACATGGGGTCGTCCGTCGGCGCGCACCGTCGTTATCCAGAACAGTTCGGCGGCCTCGAGGAGGCGCCGACTCTCTTCCCACGGAGTCGCGTGGCCCGCGGGTTCGCTGAAGCGGGCATCGATCTCGGTGACGGGGTCGCGCATGAGGAGCTCCTTTCACAGCGGTCCCACCTCAGACCGTCCTCGGGCCGAACTTCCATCGATCCGCTGCGATCTTCCCTTGCGCGTCCCGGCCGCTTCGAGGACGAACCGGCGCTTTTCAGAGGCAGGCGGCGAGATCTGCGGCGGCCGACGCGACCACGGGTCGCGGTCGATTCGTCCGCTGCGCGACCCACGCCGCGACCTGCGGCCCCGGAATCGGTCGTGCGATCCAGTACCCCTGCGCCATGTCGCAGCCGAACTCGGTGAGCCGCTGCAGGATGCGCGCGTCCTCCACCCCTTCGGCGATAGCTGTGAGCCCGAGCTTGTGGGTGAGCTCGATCGTCGACGCGACGATGATCTCGTCGGCGGGACGCTCGGCGATGGTGCTGACGAAGGAACGATCGATCTTGATCCGGTCGACAGGCAGTTCGCGGAGGTTCGCCAGCGACGAGTGGCCCGTCCCGAAGTCGTCGATCGCGAACGTGACGCCGATCGCCCGCAAGGACGCGAGGGCACCGGCGGCTCGGGCCCGGTCGGCGAGCAGCGCGCTCTCGGTGAGCTCGAGCTCGAGCATCGACGGGTCGACGCCCTCTGACGCGACGAGTGCTCGGACGGTGCCGGGAAAGCGCGGGTCTTGTAGATCGCGCGCGCAAACGTTCACCGCGACCGTCAGGGCCAGGCCGCGGCTGTGCCACTGTGCGCACTGCCGCAGCGCCTCGCTGAGCACGTGCGCCGTCAACGGCTCCATGAGCTCCGTCTGCTCCGCGAGCGAGAGGAATTCGCCGGGAAGCACGAGCCCCAGACGCGGATGAGCCCAACGGACGAGCGCCTCGACGCCGACGACCTCACCGCTTCCCAAGTCGACCTTGGGTTGGTAGTAGAGCACGAGCTCGTCGTGCTCGATCGCCTGTTCGAGCTCACCGAGCATGAGCAGCCGCGACTGCCCTGACCTCGGGGGCTTGCGCAGCTCGATCGGGCGGCGCGCGACCTTCGTCTCGTACATCGCCTCGTCCGCGTGTTGCAGCAGACCATCCACGTCGTCGCCGTCGTCCGGGTAGACCGCGAGGCCGGAGCTGACCCCGACCTTGAGCGGGACGCCCGCAACGGTCAACGGGCACTCCAGCTCGCGTTCGATCGCCCGGATCGCCGCGCGCGCGGACGCCCCATCCTCGACGTGACCGAGCAACACCGCGAACTCGTCACCGCCGAGCCGCCCCGCGACATCGATGCTTCGGCAGGCTCGACGGAGACGCGATGCGACCTCCTCCAAGACGCCGTCGCCGACGAGGTGCCCCAACTGGTCGTTGATCGTCTTGAAGCCGTCGAGATCCAGCACCGCGATCGCGAAGGAGTAGCGCTCGCGGTGCGCACGGTTGTGCGCATGCCGTACTTCGTCGAAGAACCGCCGCCGGTTGGCGAGATCGGTCAGCGCGTCGTGCGTGGCTTCGTGCTGACGGGCGAGCGCGAGTTGCGCAGCGCAGTACACGTTCCAGACGACGATCACGAGGAGGGGAAGCAGCACCGGCGTACGGGCGGCGGTCACGGCGAACACCGGCGCCACCGCCAGCAGCATGCCGTCGGTCGGAAGATTTGCTGCCGCGCCGCTGCGGATGACGGGCCAGACGCGACAACCTTCGTCGAGTGCGATCGCGACTCCGGTGAGCACGATGTTCACGCCGAAGGCCACCGCCGCGGCTGCGAGCACGACAAGCGCGTCAACGACCGAGACGCCGTCTCCGACTATGACGACACCACCATTCGCGTGCGCGAGCACGAACCACGCCGCGGCGACCGACAGGACCAACTGCGCGGCGTTGAACGCGACGCGGGCCGGCGCGGTGCGCCGGAGAACGTCGCCGAACGCGCTTGCGAAGCCGATCGCGATCAGGCCGGCGGCCGGTGACAGCAGGACGAGTGCGAAGGCGAACGACCAGGAGATGGTGACGTCGGTGCCGGCGTGTCGCCGCAAGAAACTCATCGGACGCGCTTCGCTGAGGATCAGGAACACGGTCACGATGGCGAAGCCGTTCGCGTACCCGCCGGCAACGCCTCGGCTCGCGGTAGCGGCCGCCGCGTACGCGAGCGCGATCGCGCCGCTGAGCGCGACCACGCCGAGGTAGATCGAGAACCGCCGCGGCGTTCCGAACGGTGGGTCTGCTCGTCGCTGTTGTACGTCAGTCACTCGGTGCTTCCCCACTCGAACCGACGACGCCGCCGCCTACCGCAGCTTCCAGGGATCGACGTAGACATCGTCGACATACCACGTGCCCGCGGTGCCGACCGTCGTGAAACGCAACGTCAACTCCTGCTGGCCATCAGCGCTTTCGAGCAGGTTCGGGATCGCCAAGCGCGCCGTCGGGGCCCAACCGAACGGTACGTCGTCGGCATCGATGTCGTACGAGGTCTGCGCGACTTCCCCGGTGTCGGGATTGCGCACCGTCGCTTCGATATGAAGGGTCGCCCCGCCCACCCGTGCGTTCTTCACGAACAGCCGTACCGAGTCCTCACCGACACCCACGCAGACCGTCCGTGACTCGGCCGTTGCTCCGGCAGGAAGCCTCAGGCTCTTGGCGTCGCCCCACCCGCCGACGAAGTAGGACTCGTTCCCCCATGCGACGCGGGCACCCTCGGACAGCCACCAGTCCTGTGCCCCCGCCTCGAACCCGCCGTTCGGCATGGCGAAGTAGCTATTGGAGTCGCCCCACGACCGGAACACCTTGGCTTGGTCGCGCGTCGAGCACGGATTGGTCGTTCCTCCCGCGAACGCCGCCGTCGAGTCCGCGGCGAGCACAAGCGCGCACATGGCGGCAACGGCGACGAGACGTACCGGAACGGCGAGCCGACGACGATGTTGGGCCATGGCTGAAACGACTCCTGTCCACGCAAGGGCATCAGGACGTCGGTTTCGCCACTCGCTACCGCCCCGGTCAGGCGACCAAATACGGCCGGGAGGTCACTGCGTCATCCTCCTCGGATGTCTCCCGAGGTCCCGGAGATATCGGCAGGACCGCCGCCGACTTGAGTCGCTTGTCCGCGAATCTTCTCGCTCAGTCATGACGGTCGTCGGAACGCGCGTTCCGGTTTGAACGCGCTGAGCAGGTCGCGATCGTCAATACCGAACGCCTGGATGCGGCCGTCAGACGAGTCGCAGCGGCAGCGCAGTCGGACCGCGAAAGACCAGCGAGGTGACGCGTTCCATCGCGCCGGCCGGCTCGAGAACGGTTGCGACGCGGAGGATCTCCTGCAGCGCGACCTTCGCTTCGAGGCGCGCGAGCGCCGCGCCCAGGCAGTAGTGGGCGCCGTGACCGAACGCGAGGCTTTCCCCCGCAGTTCGCCCGATGTCGAACGACTCCGGGTCGGCGAACATCCGCTCGTCGCGGTTGGCCGAGCCCAGGAGGGGGAGCAGCGTCGCCTGGTTCGGGATCTTGGTGCCGGCAATGTCGACGTCGGTGGTCGCGGTCCGGAACATCATCTGGACCGGCGACTGGTGTCGCAGCGTCTCTTCGACGACCGCGCCGACCAGCGTCGGGTCGGCGCGCACTTCGGCGAGCAGACGCGGCTCCTGCGCGAGCTGCATGACCGCACTGCCGATGAGATACGCCGTCGTGATGCTGCCCGCGACGAGCAACGTCGCCACGAAGACGCCCAGCTCCTGTCGCGTGAGTGACCCGCCTTCGAGCTCGGCACGCAGGAGCAGCGACACCATGTCTTCGTCGGTGCTGCCCGCCCGTTTGGCGAAGACGAGGTCAAGGTAGGCACCCATCTCGTTCCCGCTCGCCAGCACGGCATCGCGCTGCTGAGCACTCATCGGTTCGAACACCGCGAGCACCATGTGCTCGGACCACCGGCGGAAGTCGGCACGGAGGGCGGGATCGACGCCCAGGATCTCGGCGATCACGACCGTCGGGAACGGAACCGCGAATCCGGCCATGAGATCGCCGCCGCCTTGCGCCACGAGCGCTTCGAGATAGGGACAGCGCGATCCGCCGCATCTCGTCTTCCATCTGCCCGATCCGCCGGGGCGTGAACCCGCGATTCACGATCGTCCGCAACCGCATGTGATCGGCGCCGTCGAGCCCGACGATGGAGATCGACTCCTCGGGCCGCGCGTCGAACGCCTCGTCGTCACGACCGATCTCGAAGGGTCGCGAGACGAGCGCGGCCATCGCCTCGGACGAGTACGTCGTGTGATCGTGCATGACACGACGCACGTCGTCATATCGGCTCACCGCGTACGCGTCGAGTGACTCGACGTAGTACACCGGTGACTCGCGCCGGAGTGCCGCGTAGTACGGGTTGGGGTCGGATTGCACGTCCGCGGCAAACGGTTCGTAGACAACGGTCGAGTTGGTCATCACGTACCTCCCCTGGGTGGGCTGCGGCGGGTCTCGCGGGGTGACTGCTCGATCGGCGACAGGAAGACGTCCGCCGCGTCGCGCATGCGGGCGACCAGTGGATCGGTCGCGTCCTCGTAGAGCCAATTGGTGATCGTGCCGTTCGCCAACGACCGAAATGCGGTCGCAAGCGTGTTCGGATCGAACGCATCGTTCAGGTCGCCGCGCGCCTGGCCGCGAGCGATGAGCTCCCGCAGGCGGACGATCGCGTCCTCGTTCGCGCGCTGCGCGACGCTCCCCTCATCCAATCCGAGCCCGATGCGCGCGATCTCGCGGAACACGCTTCGGAAGAGCCGGCGATGGGCCTCGATGCCCTTTCCCATCTGCTCGTACAACCAGCGCACGAGATCTGGACCTCTGGTCTCGTCGTCCGCCAGCGCCTCGTCCAGCAACTCTCGGTAGAACACGATGACGGTCTCGGTCACCGCCTCGACGAGCCCGTGCTTCGAGCCGAAGTAGTTGAAGACCGTCGCCCGTGCGACATCGGCCGCCTCGGCGATGTCGGCCATCGTGACCTCGTCGAACCCGTACTCCGCGAACAGCCCGATCGCCACGTCCATGACGCGTCGCTGCTGCTCGTCCCGGTCGCTCATTGGACTGGAGTCTAAACCAGTTTGGACCCGAGTCCAAGCCTGCTTCGTGGCGAGGAGAGTGGAACCTCGCGACTCAGTCGATCGCGAACCAGGCGCGTACTTGCGCCTCGTGGTCGACGTAGCGGTCACCGGAGACGTCGACGACGACCTTGTCGATGCTGCCGCCCCGGAACGGGAACGGTGCTCGGTATTCGGGGGTGACCGCGGACGCACTGTCGCGGCCGACGCAGATGCCGTCGCCGGTCAAGCAGAAGTATCCGGGTTGCGTGACGATCGCGCCGGACCCGACTGCCTGATCGTCCACGTACAGCGTCAACGTGCCCGCCGTCCCGGGCATGTTCGGATCGGAGCTCGGACCGGTGGCCGCGAACTCCGCGGTGCACACGTGGGCACCGACCGTCAGGTCGCGGTCCGCGGTCACGTCCTGGAGCGTGGTGCCGATCCAGTTGAACGTGTAGCGCAGTCGCCCGTTCTTCACGTAGAGGCTGTGCCCTCCGGGCACCCCACCCGCGGCCCAGAGCACTCCTTCCACGTCGGTCGCATCGACCTTGACGCCCGCCGCGATCGTGTACGAACGACCGGGCAACTGCGGCCCTGCGGACTCGGGGACGTCCGCGCAATCCGGATAGAAGACGTATTGGTCGCGGGGTGCCGCGGCGCGCGGACGTTCGGCGAGCACTTGTTCGAGCGCGGTACGGTCGTCGAGGGGCAAGCCGTTGTAGCGGCCGGCGTTGTAGAACCACAGGTCCTTGAGCGTCTCCAGCCGTTCAGGTTCCTGCGCGGCGAGATTCGTCGTCTGGGCGCGGTCCGCTTCGAGGTGGAACAACTCCCACTCGTCGCTGCCGAAGTTGCCCCATCCGCTGAGCGGCGGATGCACGGTGCAGGCGAGCCACCCCTCGTGATAGATGGAGCGCTGTCCGAGCATCGCGTAGAACTGCGTGGACTTGCCGGGTGCACCGTTGTCGGTGAGGGTCGCGGCGAAGCTCTCACCCTCGATCGGATGCTGCTCGTAGCCTTTCAACACCTTCGGCGGCTCGATCCCCAGCAAGTCGTAGATCGTCGGAACGATGTCCACCGCATGGATGTACTGGTGGCGGACCTCCTTCTGCGGCGCGATCTGGGCCGGCCAGGACACGAGGCACATGTCGGCGACCCCGCCTTCCGCGCCGGCCCAGCGCTTCCAGTACGGGAACGGCGTGTCGAGCGCCCAGGCCCAACCGGTGTTGTAGTGATTGTTCGATGCCGGCGTACCGAGCTCGTCGACGTGCGGCAAGGTGATCGCGGTGGTATCGGCCACGCCGTTGAAGAAGCGCCACTCGTTGAAGCTGCCGTTCGGGCCGCCTTCGCCGCTCGCGCCATTGTCCGAGACCACGACGATGATTGTGTTGTCGAGCTGGCCGGATTGCTCCAGGTAGTCGATGACCCGGCCCAGCCGGTCGTCGTAGTAGGAGATGTAGCCCGCGAACACCTCGGCCATGCGCGCGAACATCCGCTGCTCTTCTGCGGTGAGCGAATCCCAGGGGCGGACGGTGTCGAGCTGCGGCCACGGTTGCCCGTCCGGACCGGTGCGTTCCGGTTCGCCGTGCGGGTTGATCGGCGAGAGCTCGGTGCCCTCCGGCAAGAGTCCGAACGCGATCTGCCGTTCGAGAATGCCGGCGCGAATGGCTTCGTAGCCCGCGTCGAACTTGCCCTTGTACTTGTCGGCCCACTCCAAGGGGACGAGGTGCGGCGCGTGACCCGCTTGCGGCGCGAGGTACATGAAGAACGGCTTGTCGGGGTCGATCACCTTGGCGTCACGGATGAACTCGATCGCCTTGGCCGCCATGTCGTCGGCGAGGTGATAGCCGTCCTCGGGGCGGCCGGGCGGCTCGATCGGGTGGTTGTCGTGCACGAGGTCGGGGAAGTAGGAGTTGGTTTCGCCGCCGAGCCAGCCGTAGAACCGTTCGAAGCCGCGGCCGAGCGGCCACCGGCCCTTGAACGCGGCCAGGTTGCACTCCTCGCCCGGCGTCAGGTGCCACTTGCCGACGCAGTACGTGTTGTAGCCGTGCTCGGCCAACACCTCGGAGATGAAGCCGCTCTCGAAGGGGATGCGCGTCGAGATGCCGGGGAAGCCGGACGCGAACTCGGCGATGGTGGCCATGCCGTTCGTGGTCGCGTTGCGGCCGGTCAGGAGCGACGCTCGCGTCGGGGAGCACAGCGCGGTCGTGTGGAAATTGGAGAACCGCACGCCCCTCGCGGCAACGCGCGCCATGTTCGGGCACTCGACCGGGCCGCCGTAGCAGTCCATGGTGGCGTACCCGAGATCATCCCACGCGAGATACAGGACGTTGGGCGCACCTGCTGCCGCACGCGGTGCAAGGAACGGGTCCCAATCGGGAACCGAATCGCGGACGTCGAGCTCGATCTTCCCGGTGAAATCACGAGCCATCGTTGTGCTCCTCGTAGTGGTCCCGCAGACACGACGTGGATGCTCTCGTGGCGCAAGCCGGCGCTCATGCCACCGCGGTCGCCTCCGCGAGACGAGCGATCACGGAGAGCAACGTATCCACCATTCGCGCGGCTCGCATGGTCGGGCTCGCCGCCTACCCACTGAAGCTCGCTGTCACGCGCTTCGTCGCGAAAGCCGATGGGTACACCGTTGGTCCCGGGCGGACGCGTCGTCGGCGCGACGGGCTCGATTGCGCGAGTGCTGTCGATTCCGGTTCGTGCCGTTCGTCGCTCCAGCAGCGACGCCGACAGCAGGGTCGCGACATCACCAAGACGTGTGAAAGGAGACTCCTATGAAGGCTGTTCGTCTCCACGAACCGAAGGGCCTCGAGGGCATCGATGGACTCGTCTACGAGGACGCGCCCGACCCGCAGCCTGCGATCGGTGACGCGCTCGTGCAGGTGCGCGCCGCCAGCTTCACCCCGACCGAATTGCTGTGGCCGCTCTCGACCGATCGGGCCGGACACGAGCGCGGGCCGCGGATCCCGGCCCACGAGGGATCGGGCATCGTGGTCGCGTTGGGCTTCGGCGCCGCCGGTCTGTCGGTCGGCGACGAGGTGTACGGCCTCATCGACGGCTACCGAGACGGCTGGGCCGCCGAGTACGTGGCCATCGAGGTTCGCAGCTTGGCCCCGAAGCCGGCATCGGTCGACTTCGTCGAAGCCGCGGCCATCCCGCAGGCCGCGCTCACTTCGTGGCAGGCGCTGTTCGACCACGGCCGACTCCAGCACGGCCAGCGGGTGCTCATCCACGGTGCCGCCGGTGGGGTGGGAGCCACCGGTGTGCAGCTCGCACGTTGGGCCGGTGCCCATGTCATCGGAACCGGTCGAGCCAACGCGCGGCAACGCGTGCTCGATCTGGGCGCCCAGGAGTTCGTCGACGTCGAGCACGACGGCTGGGAGACCGCGATCGCCCCGGTCGACCTCGTCTACGACATCATCGGCGGCGACGTGCTCGCTCGCTCTGCGGCGCTCGTCAAGCCCGGTGGGGCGATCGTGTCGATCGTGGGCCAGCCGGAAACGGACCGCAGCGACATTCGTACGGTCGGCTTCGTTCGCGATCCCAGCGGTGCCCAACTCCGCGAGATCGCTCGGCTCGTCGACGACGGGATCGTGCGCCCCGAAGTCAGCGCGGTCTACTCGCTCGCCGACGCCCGCGAGGCGTTCATGGCCAAGTCCACCCAGCACATCCCGGCCAAGGTCGTGCTGACGCCCTGAGGCATCGACGAGCTGGAGCCGATCGTGACCGAAGTGACCGCCGACCGCGAGCGTGACGTATACCTCGTCGGTCGGCGGCACTCACCGCACGTGCAGGATCTGCGCGACTTCCTCAGTCGCAACCGGGTCGCGTTCGGGTGGGTCGATCTCGATCACGACCCGCTCGTGCGCGCGCTCGGCGCCCGGGTGCCCGACGGCCTTCGTCTTCCCGTCTTCGTGGATGCCGATGGCTCCGTCAGTGAGTGGCCGGCCGGTGACGACGACCGAACCGCGTACAACCTCGCGCGGGCGCAACTGGCCGAGCGCGTCGGTCTCCACACGCGTCCGGACAAAGACCTCTACGACGTCGTGATCGTCGGTGCCGGACCGGCCGGCCTCACGGGCGCCGTCTACGCCGCTTCCGAGGGCCTCGACACGGTCGTTATCGAGCTCCACGCGCCCGGCGGCCAGGCCGGCACCAGCTCGCGCATCGAAAACTATCCGGGCTTTCCGAACGGCATCTCCGGCAACGACTTGGCCGAGGCCGCGTTCGACCAGGCGGTCCGGTTCGGCGCCGAGTTCGTGATCGGTTGCGATTTCACCAGCGCGACCGCCGACGACGAGGGCAATGCACGCGTCACGCTCGTCAACGGTGCCGTCGTGCGCGGTCGCGCCGGGATCGGAGCGACCGGTTCGCACTATCGCCGGCTCGACGCGCCCGGTGTGCGCGAGCTCGTTGGTGCCGGCGTGTACTACGGGGCCGCGCCACGCGAGGCCGCGTACCATCGCGACGGCCACGTCTTCGTCGTCGGCGGCGCGAACTCGGCCGGCCAGGCCGCGCTGTACCTCGCGGAGTTCGCGGCGCACGTGACACTGGTTGTGCGTGCCACATCCCTGGCCGACGGTATGTCGCACTACTTGGTCACCCGCTGCGAAGCGCACCCGCGCATCACGGTCCTCACGAGCGCGCACGTCGTACGCGCGCTCGGACAGGAGCGGCTCGAGGCCTTGCACATCGACGTCGCCGGAAACGTCGAGGTCGTCGATGCCGATGCGCTCTTCATCCTCATCGGCGGGGTGCCGACGTCGAATCGTGTCGATTGGGCCCGACGCGACGACGCCGGATTCTTCCTGACGGGTCCGGACGTGTTGGCGAACGGTGGTCGCGGCACGTGGTGGAAGCTCGAACGCGAACCTCAATTTCTCGAGTCGAGCTCGCCGGGGATCTTCTTCGCGGGCGACGTGCGCCACGGCTCGATCAAGCGGGTGGCGTCAGCCGTCGGCGAAGGCGCGATGGCGGTGCAGCAGGTCCACCGCTTCCTCGCCGAGATGCAGCAGCGCACGTAGCACGGCGCGGACCACTCGGGACGACTTCACCATGTCGGGGTCGCGTTGGGACACGTGCTCGGACGGGCTCACCCTGCCGGCACCGAAAGGGAACATCGAGGCGGCCGAGAAACGCTGGGCGCGCGACGTATGTATCGGCGACCTCTTTCGCGGTAGCCGCGGGCCCGCGAAGCGCGCAGTTTCACCTGATCCGCGGCACAACTGCTTCGCGGCGCGGCCTTGCTCAGGCGGGCGGGATGTTCTGGTTCAGGTGGAAGAGGTTGTCGGGGTCGTAGGTGCGCTTGACGTCCCGGAGGCGCTCGTAGTTCCCGCGGTAGTTGTCCTGGATGCGGGTCTGGTCGTCGTCCGCCATGAAGTTGACGTACCCGCCGGGTTCAGAGTGGGGCGCGGTCGCTTGGTAGTAGTCACGCACCCACTGGATGCGCTCGGTGTCGAGAGCGGGGTCCTCCCAGGCACAAACGATCACGGTGGCGTAGCTCGCGTCCCGGTAGGCAAACGCGGTATCCGTCGGCCCGACGCGATGACACGCCCCGTTGATCGGGTACAGGTGCATGGTTGCGCTCACCTCGGGAACCTGCGGACCGTGCGCGAGGTGCGCATCGATGGCGGCGTCGGTGAGCTCGGTGACGAAATTGCCCTTCCAGTAGCTGCGGATCCCCTTGGGAAAGATGGGATCGAACGCGGCGTTGAGCGCCGGGTAGGGCATGGGGCCGACCATCTCCGCCACGACGGGCGCGAGGTCGCGGAACGGCTTCATCGCGTTCTCACCTTCGTCGAGCGGCCCGGCCCAGTGCACGACTGCGAGGCAGAAGGTGTCGCCGTGACGGTCAGGCGGGATGAACTCCAACGGTGGCGCGACTTGGAACGCGGGGAACGCACCGTAAGCCTCCGGGGCGGTCTGGATGAAGTCCCGGTAGAAGCGCAGCAACGTCCCCGCATGCTCGAGCTCGTAGAAGAACAAGCCGACGTAGACGTCCTTGAGCGGGTGCAGCTGGAATTCGAAGGAGCTCACGACCCCGAAGTTGCCGCCGCCCCCACGCAGTGCCCAGAACAGGTCCGCGTTCTCGGTCGCGCTCGCCGTTCGCACCTGTCCGTCAGCAGTAACGACGTCAGCTGAAATCAGATTGTCGATCGACAGGCCGTATCCGCGGGTCAAGTAGCCGATCCCGCCGCCCAGGGTGAGGCCACCGACTCCCGTGGTGGAAATGATCCCGCCCGTCGTCGCCAGCCCGTACGCGTGCGTGGCGTAGTTGAAGTCTCCCCATGTCGCGCCTCCGCCCGCGCGGGCGGTCCGTGCCTCGGGATCGACATGGACGTGCCGCATCCGGCCCAGGTCGAGGACGACGCCGTCGTCGTTGGTCCCGAAACCGGGGGCGCTGTGTCCGCCTCCGCGAACTGACAGGTCCAATCCCGCGTCGCGGGCGAAGTTCACGACGGCGATCACATCGGCGACCTGCTCTGCCTCGATGATCGCCCGCGGGTGCCGGTCGAACATTCCATTGTGGACCGCCCGGGCGTCGTCATAGCCCGGATCATCGTCGGTGAGAACTCGTGCGCGAACCTGCTCCCGCAGCTGGTCGATCGTCGGAGCGCCCATCTGTGTTACCTCCCCGCGTTGGCTTGGATGGCCGATGCCTCATTCATCTTCTGACCAGACACGTCGCCCTGCAAGGTCCCGCATCGAACGCGTCACGGCCGACTCCCCCAGGCCTGGACAGAACTGGGAGTCGTTCTGTCGCCGTTCTCGAGGTCGATCACCAGCTGACGGCGTAGCACTGCGCGGGCTCGGGCATTCCCTTGAGCTCATGTCGACCGTTGTCGGAGAACTCGAAAGGCTTGCCGATGCAGAGCTCGCGGACAGCCAACGACACGATGATGTCTCCGGGCGCACCCAGCGCGCACAAGCGGGCCGCAAGCTGCACCGCAGCGCCGAACAGATCATCGCTGCCATCCGTGACGGGCTCGCCGGCGCTGATGCCGATGCTCAGCTCGAGTGGAATCGACGCGCCGGCGTTCTGTGCTTGAACACCGCGCTGCACATCGACCGCGAACGCGACCGCTGAGACAACCGAAGTGAATGCGGCCATGATTCCGTCGCCGGTGTGCTTGATTTCACGACCGTGGTGTACGACGAGCTCATAGCGAACGATCCGGTCGTGCTCCCGCAGGACAGCCACATGGCCGTCGTCGCCCAGTTGATGGGTTTGCGCGACAGACCCGCGCATATCTGTGAACACGATCGCGCGGGTCGCGGGTGTGATCGTGGCGCGGTCGTGCAAGTGGGTCGGAAGCGCTCCCAGAAGGTGCTCGAGCGGCATGCCCTGCGGCAGTTCGATGATCACGTTCGCGGACGAGTCGTGCGCCTCGCGATGCACCGCGTCGACCGCTTCTCGGTTCGGACCTTCCATGAGGCAGAAGACAGTGCCTGCGTCCCGGTCGAACCAATACGTGTGATATTGCACGTCATAGCGCGCTTGCACAGCGAGGTCACGCTGATGCGCGATCGCGATCTCCTCGGGTGTCAGGTCGACCCCGTCGTGACGATCCATGAAGATCGGCACGACGCAAGCCTACCGGCATGTCGGAGCCGAAGCAGCTGAGCGCGTGTTGGTTCATCGCCGTCACGCGTGTGTCGCGGAGCCACGAGGTTCACCCAAAGGAGGCTGGTCATGACGCCGCCGAGCACGAGTCCGGCGCCAGATCCCGCAACGACGTCGAGCGGGTTGCGCGCACCGACGTACACGCGCCCGATCGGTGGACGCGCCAGTAGGGACCGATGAATGCTGTGCGGGGCACGACATGGGGGTGACGGTCGACCTGGTCGGTCGGCGCGTGCTCCGACGAACGATCTTCGACATGTCGCCCGACTGCTCCCCCGTGCGCGTGCGAGCCGCCATCATGTACATGGTTTCGGTCGCATCGCCACCACCGCGAGCGCCGTCGAGCGGTCAGACGGTCAGCCGCGAAGCTCGAGACCCTCGAACTCGCCCGAGTTGCGCCACTGATCGACGAACTCGAAGAACGCGACTGGGCCAAGCGGGTAGCCCGCCATCGCGAAGCGCTCGCGCGTGTTCAGGAGCTGGCCCTCGTTGTTGTAGTAACCGGGCGTGCAGTCCGTGTTGCCGAGGAGCGCGGAAGGGTTGCTCTCGATCAGCTGCATCCATGCGACTTCCGCTTCCTCGGTGGCCTCCACCTCGCGCACCCCGTGCTCGGTCGTGTGGCGCACGACTGCTGCGACCGTCGTGCCGCCCTCCACGTAGTTGTGCGTCACGTTCGCGATGAGGTTCGCGCCCTGCGCGAATCCCAGAATGAACAGGTTCGGGAAGCCGTGCACGTGCATCCCGTGCAGCGTGCTCATGCCATCGGACCAGTGCTCGGACAGCTTCTCGCCGTAGCGGCCGATCGTGTCGAAGCCCGCGCGCCGTTCGTAGCTGGTACCGACCTCGAAGCCGGATGCGAAGACCAGGCAGTCGAGCTCGTAGTGCACGCCCTTCACCCAGACGCCGGTCTCATCGATCCGTTCGACGCCCTTGCCGTCGGTGTCGACGAGGCGGCACGACGGAAGGTTGTACGCCTGCAGGTACTCGTCGTGGAAGCAAGGACGCTTGCACAGCTGCCGGTACCAGGGCTTCAACGCCTCCGCGGTGACGGGATCCCGCACGATGTCGTCGCAGCGGGCGCGGATGTCTTCCATCTTCTCGTCGTCGCTCGCTTCGTACGCGCGCTGAATGACCTCGGGCGTGAACTCGATGCCGGGGTTCTCTTCCACGACCGCGAGCACGCGCCGCTGGACGCGCCGCGCGAGGTCGGTCCACCCGTCCTGGACCAGGTCCTCGTCCGTGAGCCCGAAGCCGAGCAGCGTCGCGAAATTGGTGAGCCACTTGCCCTGCCAGCCCGGCTCGAGCGAGGCGAACCACTCGGGATCGATCGGGTGATTGCCGCGCACGTCGATCGCCGACGGTGTGCGCTGGAAGACGTACAACTCGCCGGCGTCGCGTGCGAGCGGCGCGATGCACTGCACCGCGGTTGCACCCGTCCCGATGATGCCGACCCGCTTGTCGGCGAGGGCCGTCATCGGCGCACCGGTCCAGTCGCCTCCGGTGTAGCTGTAGTCCCACCGGCTCGTGTGGAACGTGTGGCCGGCGAATGTCTCGATGCCCGGTACGCCGGGCAGCTTCGGACGGTTGAGCGGCCCGGTGCCCATCGCGACGAAGCGGGCGCGGATGCCGTCGCCGCGATCGGTGTGGATCACCCACTGCGCCGCGTCATCGTCCCACTCGAGGCGCGTCACCTGCGTCGAGAAGATCGCGTGCTCGTAGAGGCCGAAGCTCTTCGCGATGCGCTGCGCGTGCCCGAAGATCTCCGGTGCCATCACGTACTTCTGGGTCGGCATGTGGCCGGTCTCTTCGAGCAACGGCAGGTA
This sequence comes from uncultured Actinomycetes bacterium, assembly GCA_963740835.1. GTDB lineage: Bacteria > Actinomycetota > Acidimicrobiia > IMCC26256 > PALSA-610 > CAVUFH01. The sequence continues at coordinate 1,122,003 of CAVUFH010000002.1, forward strand.
CACCATCGCGGCGGTGTCGCACATCGCGCCGGGATAGCGGTTCCAGTACCACGCGCCGCCGACGTCGCCGCCGCTCTCGATGATGCACACGTCGTCGATCCCGGCCTGCTTCAAGCGCGCGCCCGTGCAGAGTCCGGAGAAGCCACCGCCGATCAGCACGACCGTGTGCTCGGCGAAGATCGGGGGGCGCTCGACCGGCGCGACGTACGGGTCTTCGCCGAAGTGCGCGAACTTGCCCCTCGGTTCCAGGTACTGGGCGTTCCCGTCCGGCCGGAGCCGCTTGTCGCGCTCCTCGCGGTACTTGGCCCGGAGGAAATCGGGGTCGATCATCGTCGCCATCCCGGCATTGTTGCACGAGGCGTGCACGGAGTGCGCTGAAGCACGCGCGGCCACGAACGTCACCCGAAGAGCGCTGTCATCACGCCGCCGAGCACGAGCCCGGCGCCGAGTCCCGCGAGGACGTCGAGCGGGTTGTGTGCACCGACGTAGACCCGACCGATGATCACGAGCAACGTCAGGCCGAACGCGACCCACACCGCCCACGCGGGCAGGAGTGGCGCAACGAGGCAGGCCACGGCCGCGACGAGGATGACGTGACCCGAAGGAAAACTCGGGCCCTTCGACGGTACGTCGTTCCCGCGCAGGACAGCTCCCGGTTCGCTCGTACCCGGACGCTGACGTACCTGGAGGTATGCCGCCATCTCATGGCGAACGACACGCTCGGTCACGAGCTTCAGCAGCATCGCGGCGACGACGCCGGCGGCGACGTCGAGCTCACCCGCCCACCAGGCGATCACCAGGCCGACGCTCGTACCCACGACGAGATTGCCGAGCTGCATCGGCAACCAGAGCACGAAGAACAGCCATGCGGGCAGTCCGTTGACGACCCGAAAGATGCGCATCTCCCACGCAGGGATGAACGCACGGCGCGCGCCGACGATCGATGCGACGAGCACGATCACCCCGGCTCCGGCTACGGAGAACCAGACGAAGCGGATGCAGAATCCTTACACGACTTCGCCCGCTCAGATCACCGCTGTCCGATCGATGCCGCGTGTCCACCTAGCTCGTCAACCTGACATCACTCACGTCACGCTCCGCCAACTCCGCACCCCGGCCGCCGTACCACCACGCATGGCGCAGGCGACCCGGCTCGGGTATCGACAGCACGACCTTCATCGGATACGCCACCTCGTCGCGGGGTTCGAAAACGCCGGGGTCACCCTCGTGCAGGATCGTCACCGAACCGGCGTGCGTATCAGCAATGACCATGACGACGTCCCCGGAATGGGTTCGACCGATCACCGTGTGTTCGACATGCCCACGCGGATTGTCGGGGAACGCGGCATTGAGGATCTCGTAGTCGAGCGCGACACCAGCTCGGCCCGGCAACGGTGTCACCACGATGCGGGCGGCCCCGCGCACGTCAGAGTTCGTCACGGTGTCGATGCCCAGATACATGCCTGGATACTCGAGCAAGTCCTCGACGATCCCCATAGTTGCCTCCCTTTCGGTGCTTCCGGACAATGCCGTCTCATCAAACGAGCTGCGCCATGTTTGCTCAGATCAGAGCTGCGTGTACGCCGTCGGACGCGAACGATTCGGGATGTGCCCTGCGCGAGTGCGTCCCCATCCGCGACCCAGCATCCCCGCGCTCGCATCTCTACGCTCGGTCGTGCAATCTGTGCGCTGTGGAGCGACCACGCATTCGACTTCGGGGTCCGGTGCTCGATGCTGACGTTGCCCGCGCGGCTCTCGATCTGGCTGCGTTCTACGAGCAGCTTCTCGGTTGGCCGATCGTCGAGAGCGCGCCCGGTGGTTGGGCGAAGCTGGAGTCGCCTGACGGTCTCAAGATCGAGATCCAAGGTTCGTCGGAGTATCGGCCGCCGGTCTGGCCGACGGAACTCGGTGCGCAGCAGATGATGATGCACCTCGACTTCGCAACCGACGACCTCGACGCCGCGGTTGCCTGGGCGATTCAAGCCGGAGCGACACTCGCGTCGCATCAACCACAGCCTCACGTGCGGGTCCTGATCGATCCGGCGGGGCATCCGTTCTGCTTGTTTCGGGGCGCGTTCTCATCGACGGTCACTGTCGCCTCGGAGCGCACCGGTACTTGAGCACACGGGCGCGCGAGTTGCGCCGCCGAGTGGCGAGTGTCGGCGGCATGAGACGGGCCATTCGGCTCTACCAATGACGTCCGGCCGTGTTCAGGCTGGCGAAGCGGCGGCCTGACGACGGGAGCGACGATGTCTGACAACGCTCGACTCGAGACGTTGGACATGCAGGAGTGTCTCTCACTGCTGCGCCAGGAGCAGGTCGGACGGGTGGCGGTCGTGGTCGACGAGTTTCCGATCGTGCTCCCCGTCAACTACAAGGTCGTGCAGTTCGCCGGTCGGGTGTGGATTGCGCTGCGCACGAGATCGGGCAATGTCCTCGACCGCGCGTCGATGCCCGCTGCGTTCGAGATCGACAGTGCCGACGAAGCACACCGGCAAGGCTGGTCCGTGCTCGTACGAGGCACGCTGCAACACGTCGATCCCGACGCCGCGGACTTTCGCCAGCAGTTCGACCCGGCGCCCTGGATCCAGGAAGACCGAGAAGCGTGGCTCGTCATCGAGCCGTTCGCCATAACCGGGCGACGTCTGCACGCCACCGAGAAGGAGTGGGCCTTCCACATGCGCGCCTACCTCTGACCCGGGTTACGCCGACGGTCAACCGGTGGGCGCCGCCGAAAGCGCCGAACGGCCGTCGCGCGGCTCCCATACGTCGCGGAGAAACGCGGCGATGCGGTCGGTCAGCCGCTGTGGCCGGAGACGCAGTTCGAGGGGAGAACGGGACCGCACCAGTTCTGCTGCCGGCAGCTGGCGGGCCAAGTTTTCGGCGTCGTTGAAGGGATGCAGCAGGTCGTTACCGTGCGCCAGGATCAACGCAGGCACGGTGATCCGGATGCGCTCTTCCTGCGTGGGTGCAACCGGACCGACGAGCACGCCGTGCATGATCGCGGCGAGCACCTCCGGGCTGGTCGACGCGGCGTGGAGCACGCTGTTCAGCGGACCGAAGGGTGTCGGTGGGACACGCCGAACGAGATCGGAGGCGACGCGCAACAACGGCTTTCCGTAGTGCGCGGCGAGCACGATCGGCACGAATGCCATCGCCGCCGCAGGGACCGCCCACTCCAAGACCGGCATCTCCAGCACGAGCGCCCGCACCCGTTCCGGTTGTTGCGACGCGGCAAAGAGACTCACGTTGGCGCCCAGTGACAGGCCACCGAGTACCGCGTTGGGCGCACCAAGCACGTCGAGCAGCGCGAACACCTGCGTCGCGTAGGTATCGATCCGGAATTCAGAGGCGTGCGCGGGTTTGTCGCTACGTCCGTGGCCGAGCAGGTCGAGCAGCACGACGCGGTTGCCGCGCTCGGCGAGCGCGGTTGCGATCCCGCGGTTCAGCTCGGCGTCCAGCAACAGCCCATGCATGTACACAAGGAGACGTTCCCCGTCCCCGTAGGTGTCGTAGACCAACTCGTGTCCCCGGTGAACGAACGATGCGGTGCGATACTGCCTGGTTCGCGGCACGGCCACTCCTTCGACTCCACACTCATACCGCGACGTTCCCGTCGAGGGCAGAGTCCAAAGTCACGCTTCGTGCACCGTGTCCCGAAGGACGAGGCGTTCGGCCCTGGTCGTGACCGTGGTTTCGGGCTATGCCGAAGACGTGAAGGAAGACCTCGACCTACGACGAGACCGGCTTCCTCTCGAACACCGGCCCGACGGCGATGTCCACACGAGCGACAGTGTTGACCGCCGACACTACGGAGGCGAACATCACGCCTTCTCGCTGATCGACCGGCTCGGCGAGCGTGTCGAGCACGAGCTCGAGGTCGCGTTCGATATTCGCGACCCCATCCTGGTCGCGCGGCTCCTCCCGGCGTTGAACGTGGCGTTGCGCTATTTCGATGCCGGCGTCGAGGGCTTCGACAACCTGCCTCGTACCGGGCCGTTCCTCATCGTCGGCAATCACTCGGGCGGCATCTTCATGCCCGACTACTGGGCGTTTCTCCGGCGTTGGGTCGAAGAGCGCGGCCCGTCGGAACCGCTGTACTCGCTCGGGTTCGACTTCTTGTTCTCCATCCCCGGCGCCGGCGCGCTGGCGTGCCGGCTCGGGACGGTACCTGCGAGTCACGGTCTTGCCCGAGAGTTGTTGCAACGCGGCGCGCCGGTCATCGTGTATCCAGGCGGCGATTACGACGACTACCGTCCGTGGACCGAACGCCACCGCGTCGACTTGCACGGGCACGCCGGATTCGTGCGCCTCGCGCTGCGCGAGCAGGTCCCGGTCGTACCGCTCGTCGCGCACGGGAGCCACGACGTGATCATCGTGCTTGCCCGCGGCGACGCTTTCGCACGCCGTTTTCGCCTCGACCGACTGCGGATCAGCGTGTTTCCCGTGACGCTCGGCCCGGCCGGCATCGCACCCCTGCAGCTCCTGACATGGCCGCTGCCCGCGAAAGTGACGGCACGCGTCTGCGAGCCGATGGACTGGACACACCTGAGCCCGGACGCCGCTGACGATCCGGCCATCGTTCGACGCTGCTACGAGGAAACGCTCGGCCGCATGCAGGCGAACCTCGACGAGCTCGTCGCCCAACGTCCGCACCCGGTACTGAGCCGTGTCGGCACGGCGCTCGGTCTCGACCGGTTGTTCCGTTCCTCTGGAGAGCCGACCGGTTGAGCAACCTCCACCCGTCGCCGCTCCGCAGGTGATGCGCCTGATCTCGCGTCCTTGGACCCGCCCGGCGCGGCTCCCTCCTTACAATCCAACCGCGACCTGAGCATGCGAGAGGAGGCCAATGCCTCGAATCGGGCTTGTGTTGGGCGCGGGTGGATCCGTGGGGCATGCCTTCCATGCCGGCGTGCTCGCAGGCATCTCGGACGTGACGGGCTGGGACGCACGCGACGCCGACGTGATCGTCGGCACGTCGGCGGGTGCCGTCGCGGGCGCGTTGCTGCGGGCCACGATCTCACCGGACGACCTCGCGGCGCGCGCCACCGACACGCCGCTCTCGCCGGACGGCCGAAGATTGTTTTCCCACGCGGACGGGAGTCGGGCGCACTCGCCGCCGATCCCGATGCGACCGCCGCGCGCGCTCCTTCCCGCGATGTCGGCACCGAGTGCATTCGTGCGCGGGGCGCTTCAGCCTTGGACGGTGCGCTTCGGCGCACTCATGGCCGCGGCGATGCCCGAAGGTCGCGTGCCGACCGAGCTCGTCGCGGCGAGCATCCGCCCACTGTTCGACGGTTGGCCGAGGCAGCCACTGTGGATCAACGCTGTCGCATTGGAGACCGGCCGACGCGTCACGTTCGGGCGCGACACCAGTGTCCGGCGCGACGTACCCACCGCGGTCGCAGCCTCGTGCGCCATACCGGCGTTCTTCGCTCCGGTGTCCATCGACGGGGTCCGCTATGTCGACGGTGGCGTGCACTCCCCGACGAATGCCGATCTGGTCGCCGATCTGGGGTTCGATCTCGTCGTGATCAGTTCGCCGATGTCCATTGCACGAGGCGGCGTACGCATGGCGCCCGACCAGCCGGCGCGACGGCTGGCTCGCTTCGCGTTGGCGCGCGAGGCCGCGCAGGTCCGGCGCGCCGGCACTTTGGTGCTCACGTTCCAGCCGACCGATTCCGACCTCGCCGTGATGGGCGTGAACGCGATGGACGGATCGCGTTCGTCTGCCGTCACGAATGCGGCTCGGGAGTCGGCGCATCGACGGCTCGCGCGTCCGGACGCGCGAGCCCGAACGGCGATCCTCATGAGTTCGACACGGTGAGTTTCAGCAGTTCTCGCATCCCCGCTTCGACTCCGGAACAGAGGACCGCGATGTCGGGTGCGGTGTCGTAGTCGCCGGTAACGCCGTAATTCAGCATGCCGTTGTAGGAGAAGATCGCGACGCCGACGCGGACGCTGCTGGCGAGTGGTACGAACGGGAACGCTTCGAGCATGGACCGTCCGCATGCGAACAGCTGCTTCTGCGGGCCGGGAACGTTGGTCGTCACCGTGTTGACGTTGCGCTGCGGTATTCGCATTGCGACACGCGTGCCGAGCGCGAGGAGCAGCGAGGGCGCGAAGCCGGACAAGGACGTGAGCATCTCGCCCGCGACCGCTTGCTTCGAATCCTTCAGTCCAGCCATCTGTGCGCGGATGGCATCGAGCCGTTCGATGGGATCGTCGACGCCGACCGGCAGCTCCGCGATCATCGCCGACACGCGGTTGTTGTACGTACCGCGCTCCCCTGGCGTGCGAACCGATACAGGCACGAGTGTGCGGACGACGCGGTCGCTCACGTCCTCCTCCCGCGCGAACAGCAGGTCGCGAAAGCCACGCGTGAGGACTGTGAGCACGACGTCGTTCACCGTCCCACCGAGCGCACCGCGCACCGTCTTCACGTCCGCGAGCGTCGTGCGCGCCCAGTCCCAACGCCGGTGCGGGCCGATCGGACCATTGAGCGACGACACGGGTGTCGGCCGAACGACGCCCGCAAACGCGCGCATTCCACGCCCGAGCTCGCCGAGCTGAGCGAGGGCTTGCCGTGGCGCACGGGTGGCGGATCGCGCCGCTCGAAACTGTTCGTATGGACTGACCACCAGGTCTGTGAGCGCGTCGACGACGAGGCGCGCATTTCCAGGTTCGGCCTCCGGTTGCCACGCGTCGGGTAACGGGGATGGGGGCTCACGCTCGGGATCGAGGAGCACTGTGAGCAAGTCGGTGCCCGAGACCCCGTCGACCATGCAATGGTGCACCTTCGAGACGAGCGTCCAGTGCCCGCGCTCGAGGCCTTCGACCATCCACATTTCCCACAACGGCTTGCTCCGGTCGAGCTGCTGCGACATGACACGACCGACAAGGTTGCGCAGCTCGCGATCGCCACCAGGACTCGCAAGGGACGTGCGCCGCAAGTGGTATGCGAGGTTGAAGTGCGGATCGTCGACCCACACCGGCCGGCCGAGCTGGAAGGGAACGAATCGAACCTTCTGGCGGTACCGGGGCACAGCCGGGAGCTTTCCGGCAACCATCGAGTCGAATTCCTCGTCGGTCGGCGGCGGACCCTCGAACACCGCGACCGAACCGATGTGCATGTGGCTGACCGCGTCCTCGATGTGGAGGAACGACGCGTCGAGCGGACTCATGCGGTCCATACCGCACCCCTCTCACAAAGGACCCTGCGAGCGTAGCGATCGTTCGCGACAACCTCACCTGGCTGCCACGTTGCCGCGGTCAATGCGCGCGCCGCTGCTACTCACTCAGGTCCACCGCGGTGATCGACTGCGATCATCTCGACGTACACACCACGTTCGTGGTTTGGGTGAAGCGGCGAGAGTGCAATCCACGCCTCCCGCTCACTCGGGAAGATTGCCGCGAGGACGTCACCGTCGTAGGCGATGTGTCCGCGGATGCCCCAGGTTTGCGGTCCGAACTTCAGGACCTCGTAGTCGAGCTCGACGTTCATCGCTTCGAGCTCGGAGACGATGCCCACCCGTTCGGAACGAGGGTCCGTGGCGCCGACGTACTTCGTCACGAATGACACGTTCATACCTCCACGATGCATTCACGCCAACGGCACGGACACGCGGTGTGCACTCCGCACCGGCGATTCGCCAGATACCTAGGCTCACTCGTGGCCCGAATCCGCTAGGAGCCGCGATGGCCACGTCGAAGCGCTACGGGAGAGAGCAAGCGCGGTCGCGCATCAGGAGCCTGCTCGACGGCGCTCACACCTCATGCAGTGCCGCGCTCATCATCTCAGGCGAAGCCGGTATCGGGAAGTCCGTGCTCCTCGATGACGCACGGCAGCAGGCCCGCGGCTTGCATTTCGATCGGTCGGAGAGCCGATGAACCGTCCGGCGTTCGTCTTCCCGCCACCGAGCGGGCCGTACCGCGTCGGCACGGTGACCTATCACTGGACGGATGCCGAACGCCGGGAGGTGTTCTCCACCCGACCGAGCGATCGTCGTGAGCTGATGGTCCAGATCTGGTACCCGGCGCACCACGCGCCGTCGGTGCCGCGGGCTCCGTACCTGCCCGAGGCCGAAGGGGTGACGCCGGCATTGGCGGGCTTCCTCGGCGTCTCGCCATCGACCCTCGCGCCGCTCGCACGGATCACCACCAATGCAGTCGAGCGCGCGCCGATCGCGGGCGACGAAGCCGCCTACCCAGTGCTGATCATGCTGGTGGGGATCAAGGGCAGCTACCGCCAGATTCAGACGTTCCAGGTCGAGGAACTCGTTTCGCACGGCTACGTAGTCGTCCGTGCATCCTCCCCCCGTCCGCTGTCTCCGCGTCCTTTCACTCAGATCACAGTTGCGCGCGCACGAGTTGGGCGTATGCCGCGGCCCCGGGACCACCGGTCGACATGTGTACGCCGTCGGACGCGAACCATTCGGGATGTGCCTGCGCGAGCGCATCCCAATCCGCGACAAAGCACCCTCGTGCCGGCACGCATGACGCACGGATGATCGTGTTGCCGCGCGGTGTCCAGCCGCAGTACGGGCAGTGGCTGGTCACCATCACCACCCTTCGTTCGCCCGCGATCTGCAGCACCTTGTCGACGATCCGCGCACTCATGCCGCCGTTGCTCCCGAGCCCGACGACGACGGCTGGACCCAGACTTCCGTGTGCAGCCAGGTTCGCCAGGATGTCCGGCCCAGGCAATGCGGAGCGGCTCTCGGCCGCATCGATCGCGATCGTCGGAATGACCGCTTGCAGCGCCGGCGTCGCGTCGATCATCACCGAATCGCCGACGGCCGTCACGGGACCGCTGAGCGCGGGGGCAATCGTCGTCGTAGGAGGCGGAACGGTCGTCGTGGTCGTCGTGTTCGCATCGGTCGTCGACAATGGCGCGACTTGTGACGAGCGGTCGTCGGAGTCACAACCCACGGCGACGAGCACCAAGAGCGCAACAACCGCGGCCCGACTCCAGGACATTCGCGTCAACGTACCGCTCGGTCCGGCAACGCAGTCCGCCCTACCGGGGCCGAGCGAATTTCTCGTACGCTGCCGCCGTGCCAAGCGTTCGCAAGCTCAGCGTGCTCGTCGTGGCGGCCGGGTTCGTCGTCGGCGGCTGCCGGCCGTTCCCGCCGCCGTTCCATCGTGGCGAAAAGGCCGTTGTGGTGCGCGAATCCACGGTCGGCGTCCTCTACCGGCAGGGCGTCGCTCGCCTCGGCAACGGGTGGTTGTTCTCGTACAACGACGGGCTCTTCGTCACCGATGACGATTTCGTCCAGACGAAGCAGCTCCTCCCCGCCATCCCATCCGAGTGGCGGGCGCGCGGATTCGACCACATCGGCGACATCGACGTCGAGGGCGGTGTCGTCTACGCCGCGCTCGAGCAGCCCGACTACTCGCTCGGCCATCAGGCGATGCTCACCTACGACGCGGACACGCTTGCCTACACCGGTGGCCATGAAGTTGCCCAGCACCACAACTCGTTCGTCACCGTCGACCCCGCAAGGCACATCGCGTACTCGATGGACGAGTTCGGCGGACACGCGCTGCTCCGGTACGACGTCCTTCACGATTGGCGACCGCTGGCACCGCTCCCGATGTCGACGACCGTGGACCGTGTCCAAGGCGCCGATCTCTCCCGCGGCGCGGCGTGGCTCTCGACCGACGACACGATCGACGGGGTGTATCGCGTCGACCTCCGGTCCGGCGCGGTCCAACCCCTCGGCTCGATCGGCCACGTCGACGGCGAAGGTGAAGGCATCGACGCCACCCCGACCCGCAACGGCGATCTCCACGTCCTCAGCGCCGACGTCAACATCGTCCCGATGCGTCTCATCGACCTCGAGGTGACACGCAAGCGGTGACGTTGCGCGTCCACGCCGAGGTCATCGGTGTCGCGTGCGCCTGTATTCGCCGAGCTGACAACGCGCAAGCACAGCCCGCTGTCCCCATGGATCGCCGATCCAAAAGGTCCAAGGCCTCTGTCGACGCCGTGCGGCGTGTACTTGGCTCGCGGGTAGTTCCGCACTGCTCGCTGAGGAGGGTCGCATGCCTTCGCCAATGATTTCAGCGTTGGGCACGGATGTCGCGGTCTCGTTGTCCGGGACAGGGTCGTTTGTGCCCGAGAATCGGGTGTCGAACCGACAGATCCTCGATCGTGTTCGCGTCGCGCGTCCCGACGGACGGCTGCTCGAGCCGGAGTGGATCGAACGACACGTGGGCATTGTCGAACGTCGCCTCGACTTCGACTTCGACACTCACAGCAAGCGCTCCCGCGCGGAAGGCGGCTTGTACGACGGCGATCTCGCGCTGCGCGCCGCGCGCGCGGCACTGGAGGACGCCCACACGGATGCGGCGGACGTCGACGTGTTTGTGCACGTCAGCACGACTCCCGACACGATCGCGTGTCAGGACCACCTGCGCTACCTGAGCACCGAACTCGGATTACGGCGCGACACCGACCTCGTCCACCACAACCTTGGGTGTGCCGGTCTTTCGGCCGCGTGGCGGACGGCCGCGTCGTATCTGGTCGCCGAATCGCCGGCGACAGCGCTGGTGGTTGCGAGCAATTGCCCGTCGGGGTACTTCGCGGCCGAGATGAATCCCCACTACCGCGAGCATCCGAGCGGCAACGGCTGGCTCGTACCGCTCGTATTCGCCGACGGCACGGGCGCGGTCACGTTCCGAAGCGGCCCTCAAGACGTCCATGCGCCGCGCGGGTTGTGCGCGGTGAGGTCCGAGACCAGTCCCGACATCGAGCTCGTCACGTATCCCGCAGGCGGCTGCTTGGACCGCACGTCCCTGGACAACATCGGCGACCACCTCTTCTTGATGGACGGCAAACGAGTACGCGACGTGTTCGCGCCGCTCATGACCCGCAACATGCAGCTCCTCCAAGAAGATTGGCCGACACGGATCAAGCCAATGGTCGGATACGACTTCGACATCGAACGCGTCGCACGCTGGTACCTCCACCAGGCGAACGGGATCGTGGTCCGCGAGGCAACCACCCTCTTGGGACTGCCCCCCGAACGGGTGCCGCTCAACGTCGACCGCTATGGCAATACCTCCGCGGCAAGCACGCTGCTCCTCCTCGACGAAGACCGGATTGCCGGACGCGTGCACGACGGCGACCTCGTTGTCTTCATGTGGATCGGCGCCGGCAACGGCGCCATGAACGGCTACGCCGCCCTCGTCCTGTAGATCCCGACTGCCGCGTGAAGCGTCGGGCCGGCGCGCAGGCGGTCGCCGCCGTACTCGAGCATCCGGGACATTCGGCACTGGTCGTTCATCTCCACGCCCACGATGCTCGGAAGCGCATGGACCGACTCGGTGCGCTCGATGCGGCATTCCTCCACCTGACGGACGGGATCGCGCACCTACACATCGTCGGCGTCTCGACCTTCGAGGACACTGCGCCCGATGCCGGATTGCCGGCCCAGGCCGCCGCGGCCGGTGTTGCCGAGATGCGCGACCTGCTGCAACCTGAGGCTCACGGCGCGAGGTCCGCGTCAGGGACCAGGGCGATGAAACCGGCGAGTCTCGTTTCGCCGCCACGGGTCGAAGGCTCCGTCGCGCTGCGGGACGGCAGACGTCTCGGTTTCGCCGAATACGGTCCGACCACGGGCACGCCGGTGCTCTGGTTCCATGGAACGCCGGGTGCGCGGCGGCAGATCCCTCAGGAGGCGCGCGTTGCCGCCGTGCAACGCAACGTGCGCCTCATCGCAATCGAACGGCCCGGCGTGGGCTCCTCGACTCGGCATCTGTACGGTTCACTGCTCGAATGGGCACGCGACGTCGAGGACTTCGCGGCACGGTTCGAGCTCGAGCGATTCGCGATCGTCGGGTTGTCGGGCGGTGGTCCCTACGTGTTGGCGTGCGCGGCCTGGATGCCAGATCGCGTCGTGGCCGGTGCCGTGCTCGGCGGCGTCGCCCCGACCCGGGGCGACGAAGCGTCGCCCGGTGGCGTCGTCGGCCTCGCGAACCGGCTCGCGCCCGTGTTGTCCGTCCTACGCGAACCACTCGCTCACGGCCTGTGGCTCACCGCGCGTTTGTTGCGCCCGGTCGCGTCACAAGCCTTCGACGCCTACGTGCGCATCTCGCCAGAAGGCGACCGGCGCATCTTCGCCGACCCGGCAATGAAAGAGATGCTCCTCGACGATCTCCTGCGGGGCAGCCGGTGGCAGCTGCACGCCCCCGTGTACGACCTCGTGCTGTTCACCCGACCGTGGGGATTCTCACTCCGGGACCTCGTGGTTCCGATCGAGTTCTGGCACGGCGATATCGACAACATCGTGCCGCTCTCACACGGCCAACACCTTGCCGCGCTGGTCCCCGGCTCCAAGCTCAGCATCCGCGAGGGTAAGAGCCATCTCGGCGGCTTCGATGCGGCGGCCGACGTTATCGACGCGCTCCTCGCCCACTGGCCGGACGAACCTGAGCCCTGACATGGCAAGCGGCGGGTTCGGCGCCTCCCGATCGAGCGCCTGCAGCCGATCCACACTCGTCCGTGATGGGACCGATGAAGGTGACCTTCACTCTGACTTGTGCGTGGGAGTTCCGCTTCGCGACTCGGTATGAACCTATCGAAAGCCTCTGTCTTGTCTTCGTGGAGCTTGACAGTGTGAACGTGTCAAGGAGCAGAGGCAATGTCGACTGAAGGAGTGGGTCATGACCAATACGGAACACGTCACACGAGACGACGGCGCCATTCGTGTCATCGATTCGGTCGAGGACGCCGAACAGTCGGCGCTGGAGGCTGTGCGGAAATTCCTGGACACTGTCGATGGGGTCTTCCCAAAGGTCGATGAAGACGGACCGCGCCGCAAGATCATCGATTCAGCGTTCGAGATGACTGAACAACTCGTCGGCGCGTCGAACCAACTCGCGCGAAGGATCGTGAAGGTTACCGAGGACGCATTGGACGAGAACGCAAGGAACCGTCGGCCTTCGAAAGAGTGAGCGCCATAAGTCTCCGACGCATCCGAGGACTGGGTTCTGCTAGTGACCGCTCTCGTCGGCCGACGCGGTCGAAGCCTTCATGGATTCGGCGAGAACCGTGATTGCGTCCACGACGCGGTCGGTCTGGATCTGCTGGTCGGCAACGAGACGAGCGAGCCAGAACCGCAGAAGTCGGGCCGCCGAGTACCGCGCGAACAGCGCGGCACCGACGACAACCAGGGAGATGCCGAAGATGCCGCCCGAGATGACGTACGGAATCTCCTGGTACACGTACTTGGTGCCCGAGGCGCCCCACCAGCCCATCCCGATGACGGCGAAGCCGGCGATCGCCATGACGATCCCTGCCGCGTACAACCTGCGCTCACGTCGCTCGATTTGGCTGGGAATCTGCAGCGCGTAGACGCCGGCCAGGAACTGCTCGACGCGTTCCGAGGTGTTCCCCATCTCTGTCGGAACCGAGACGTCCTGCTTGCTCATAGGTTCGCTCCCAAGTAGGCCGACGACAGCTCCGTTTCGATGTCGGAAGGGTGGCCCGCCGCCGCGATCCGGCCCTGCACCATGACGACCGCGAGGTCGGCGACGCCGAGTACGACATGGGCGAACTGCTCGATCACGAGGATCGACACGCCGGATCTCGCGATGTCGCCCACCAAGCCGTACAACTCCGCGACGATGAGCGGCGCGAGGCCCATCGACATCTCGTCGAGCAGGAGTGCGGCCGGCTCGGTCGCAAGCGCTCGGGCCATCGCCAGCATCCGTTGCTCACCGCCCGACAAGGTTCCGGCCAGCTGGCCGCGACGATGCTCGAGTCGCGGAAAGAACGCGTATGTCCGTTCCTCGATCGGACCAAGGGGAAGCCCCACATAGCTCGCCATGACGAGGTTCTCGCGTACGGTGAGGTTCGGGAACACGCCCAGACCCTCCGGGATCGTGCACAACCCGATACGCGACAACGCGTCTCCGGCCGCGCCGTTGACGTGGCGGCCACCGAGGTGGATGCAGCCTCCGCTCGGCTTCATCTGACCGCTCGCGACTTTGAGCACCGTGCTCTTCCCCGAGCCGTTCGGTCCGAGCAGCGCGACGACATCGCCGTGCGGCAGCACCAAGTCGATGCCGTGCAGTACCTCGATCTTGCCGTAGGCCGCGGTGATGTTGCGGAGCTCGAGCACCGGAACCGTGCGCGCTCCGCCGCCACGCAACGGTTCGGGCTCGGCGCGGCGGTCACGCGGGCGTGTTCGCACCTGCATCTCGTGTGTCCGCGTCGGTCCGCGACCCAAATACGCGTCGAGCACAGCTTCGTCGCGCCGGATCTCTGCCGGCGTGCCCACCGAGACCAGCGCGCCGTAGTCGATCACATGGACCGAGGCGCATACATCCATCACGAGCCCGACGTCGTGCTCGACGAGCAACACCGCCATCCCCTCGACCGTGAGCGAGTGCAACAGCGCGGCCAAGCTCTCGGTCTCACCTTCGCTCAGGCCTGAGGCAGGCTCGTCCAACAGGAGCAGACGCGGCCGCGCGGCGAGGGCTCGACCCAGTTCGCAGAGGCGGGCCAGGCCGGTCGGAAGCGCGTCGGCGCGCTCGTCCGCCACGGCCCGGAGGCCGACACGATCGACGATCGCATCGGCTTCGCGGCCCGGGTTCGAACGATCGTCGCGAGCCCAGCGGCGGCGTATCTCGGCCGCAACGAGGACGTTCTCGCGCGTGCTGAGGCTTCCGAACACCTCGAGCTGCTGGAACGTGCGCGCCATGCCGAGGCGCGCACGTGTCGTCGGCGTCTCGTGCGTGATGTCGCATCCGTCGAGCGTCAGCGTGCCGCTGCTCACCTCCTGCAGCCCGGTGATCGCGTTGAAGATCGTGGTCTTGCCCGCACCGTTCGGACCGATGAGCCCGGTGACGCAACCGCGTTCGACGTCGAGATCGACCTCGTTGACCGCGTTGTGCCCACCAAAGCGGATGGTCAGCCCACGCGCTTCAAACAGCGCCATTGCAGTCATCCGTAGCGAAGCCCAACTCGCGTTCGAGCGCGCGCAGCTCCGGGACCGTGACGGGACCGCGTAGCCCGGCAAGCTCAGGGATCAGCGCCGGCGGAGCGCGATGCAATCCCCCGGGGGTACGGGCCTTCCGCGCAACGACCCTCGCGCGTGCGTCACGGATCGCGCTGCGTACATCACTGGCGATGCCGTCCGGATTGCGAGCCAAGGTGACGCCGACGAGGCCGGGCAACAGGATCATCACATTCCTGAGCGACGGGTAGTCGTTGGCGACCACCGGCATCGCGACGAGCAGCAGCGCGCCGATCATTGCGCCCGACACGACGGTGATCCCACCTACTACTGCGAGCAACAGCAAGGGCAGCGCGGACAGGGTTCCGTTCAGCAGGCTGAAGTCGTCCTTGCCGACAGTACCTTTCCACCCGGCCAGCAAGAACCCGCCGATGCCCGCGATCGCCGCGGACAGCGCGAAGACCTGCACCTTGGTGCGGGTCAGGTCGAGCCCAACGGTCGTGCACGCGGCCGGGCTGTCCTTCATTGCCTGGAGCCGACGCCCGAACTCGCCGCGGCGCAGCGCGACGACGCACCACGCGAGGACGACGAACACAACGGCGATGGCGACGAAATATGCCTTGTCGCTCGCGAGCGGGCTCCACCGAACGATCACCTTGCTGTCGGTCGCGAATCCCGGGATCTGTCCCAGCACGTTCTGCTCCACCACCAACGCGAACGCCATCGTGCCCAGTGCGAGGTAGAGGTCGCGCAGTCGCAGGCACGGGACTGCGATCACTGCGCCGATCAGGCTCGCGAAGCCCGCGGCCACCAGCAACCCCACTGGCGAGGCTCCGAGCCGGCCGGGCAACCACGACGCGGCCAGCACGCCGAGCCCCGCGAACGCGAGCTGCGCCAACGAGATCTGCCCCGCATACCCCGTCAACACCACCAGCGACAGCATGACGACCGCGAGCGCGAGGCCTTGGCCGGCAGCACGCAAGACCGCGCCATGCAGGAGCGCCTCGACGAACCAACTCCCGATCACGAACGCGATGCCGGCCGCCACCGCCGTACGCATCGCCGGCACAACCGCCGCGCCGCGTGTGTGCAACACCGCCGTGAGCCGGGTGCGATCCTGCGGGAGCACCAACAGCACGACGAACAACATGATGATCGGTAACGAGTCATGGATGCTTTGCATCCACACCGGCACGTGCTGCATCTTGCCGAGCCCCCAGTCGAAATAGCTGAGCGTCAATCCGAGGATCACGGCGCCCAGGGCGGTGAGCGGGAGACTGCGCAATCGGCCGACCACGGCGACGGCATACGCGCTGATCACGAGCAAGGTGAGGCGAGCAACGTCGAGCGCGAGGATGGGCGCGAGCAGGATGCCGGCCAGCGCCGCAAGCATGCAGCCGACGACCCAACTCGCGGCCGACGCGACGTCGGGATTCTCACCGTTCAGGCGCGCGAGGGTGCGATCGTCGACGACTGCCCGCATCGCGATCCCGATACGGGTGCCGGCGAGGAGCGTCCACAAGCCGAACGCGACCGCGGCCGAGATCGCGAGGACAATGAAGTAGTGCCACGGGACCGCCGCGCCTGCGATCGTCACCACGTCGGCTTGGTAGAACCTCGGAAGCGACGGGGTCGCCGCGAACTTGTTCGGCGCCCACACCACCGAACCGATGCCGAGCAGTGTGACCAGCAGGCCGATCGTGACGACGATGTTCGTGATCGTGGCCGCGCCGCCGAGATTCCGCATGATGACGCGCTCGATCACCAGCCCCATGATCGGCGCCTCGACGAGTAGCACCGCCGCGAACGCGAGAGGAGCCGGCCAGTGACGCTCGACTCGCAGCTCCCAATACGTGAACGCCGCGATCATTGCCACCGCACCGTGTGCGAAATTGAAAATGCCCGACGCGGTGTATGTAACGACGAGGCCGCTCGCCGCGATGAAGTAGACGCCCGCGAACGCGAGGCCGAAGATCGTGTAGCGCCAGAACTCGCTGATCATCCGAAACCCGCCGGGAGCGGCTGGTACGTCTCCGTCATCTGCATCGAATTGCCGGGACGGCAGTCGAAGCCGTGCGTGCCGTCGGTCGGCGCCTTCGGCCAGTAGCGCACGAACTTGCTTCCCTTGACCTGCATATAGAGGAAGCAACGAAGGCCCTGGTTGTCCCCTGGATCCGCGGGTGCCTGCAGACCGCCGCCGTCCCAGTGCTTGATCTTCCTCAGTTGCTCGATCAGCCCGTCACGGGTCAGGTCGGAGCCCGACGCGCTGGCAGCTTGCGCGAAGAGAAGGCCGGCCGAGAAGGCCTGCACGCCGAGCGTCGTCGGCGGCGTGCGGGGCGAAGCCTGCTCCAGCCACCGCAGATACACCTGCAGTGCCGGGCTGCGGTCGGCTTCCTCGAACGGGACCGTGTTGGTGAGCACCAACGCGCCGTCCGTGCCCGGCTTCCCTGGGAGACTTTCGTCGTAGTACTGCTGGCCCAGGTCCACGACCGCCGGCCGAAATCCCGCGTCACTCATCGCCTGCAAGAGGTGCGCCATCTCGGTCAGCGTCGTGATGTCGGTGATCCACTCGACGCCCCTCTCCTTCAGCGCGCTGACAATCGGACCCCAGTTCTGCACCAACACATCCGTCGGATTCGAGTACACGAAATTGAACCCCGCGCCTTGCTCATATGCGTCGCGCTGACGCGCGGCCTGCGTGCGCCCGACCGGCAAGTTCGGCCACATGATCGCCGCCTTCTTGACTGCCCCGGGAAACCGCTTGGCGATGAACTTCCCGGGACCCACCGCATACTCAGTGCCGGGATTGGGCACAGGCGAGAACACCCGCGGTGAGAGTCCTTTGACGTACGTTGCGGTGTACGCGGCGACCTCGACGAGCTCGCACTGCACCATCGCCACCGCGCCCTGGTCGTCTTGCACGGAGCCCGAGCCGACGAGCGCGAAGATGTCGTCGTCGCACGCCTGCTTCATCGCGTCGCCCTCGTTGAGGATCTTCGAGTCGTAGTGTTTGAGTACCAGCCGACGCCCGTTGACCCCGCCGAGGCTGTTGCAGAATTGCACGAACGCGTCGACCGAGCCGTCGATACCGGCCGTCGGCACTGCGACGACACCTGACTTGTCCGAGATGACACCGATCGTGATCGTCGTGTCGGTCACACCCCTGGCGGTGGCCCCATGCGCGGGATTGCCCGAGCCGCACGCCGGCTCGAGCGTGCCGACCTTGCCGTTCTCACCGACGCGATCGGACGAGGTCGCGGTCGGGGCAGCCGCGCCGTTGCCCTCCGCGCCGACCGCCGGCGGTCCGCTCTCGCGTGATCCGCAGGCCGCGCCGAGAAACGACATGGCGACGAGAAGTACCCCGACCCGAGACGTCAGCCGAACCCCCTCTGTGCCATCCTGCCGCCCGTCCCTTCGCTTGGGACCGTCTCCACGGGATCGATGATCCCGGATCACGGTCCAACTCCTTCCTGCGCTTCGAGAGCGGTGCACCCACAGATTGGCCTGCAGCCGGATTCGATGCACGCGTTGCGGCCTCGTTCTTGGCGGTATGTGCCTGACCGCGGGCCGGTCAAGGCGAGAAGCCATGGACACGGCGATCAACATGAGGGTGAGAGTGCGTCAGGAGCGCCCGATGACGGGAGGGCCCTCGGTGAAGGAACTCGTGTACGGTCAGTCGTTTTTGCCGGTGGTCGAGCGCTGTTCGGACCAGATCGGCTTCGTGGACGGCGCCGTGTCGCGCACGTACGGTGAGCACCTCGAGAGGGTCGCGGCGTTGACGCATGCGATGCGGACGCAGCTCGGCATCGCGCCGAACGATCGCTTCTCCGTGCTCGCGTTGAACAGTCTGGCCTACCTGGAGCTGTGGCACGCTGCGTTCCTGGGCGGTGGTGTGATCAACCCGCTCAACTTGCGACTCGCGCCGAGGGAGCTCGCCTACATCCTCGCCGACTCCGGCACGAAGGTGTGTTTCACCGATCCCTTCTTCGCGGGGATGGTGGATGAGGTACGCGAGGAAACGGGAGTCGAACAGGTTGTCCTCGTCGGCGCGGGCGACGTGCGCCACGACGTCGCATACGAGGAGCTCATGCGGACCGCGGTGCCCGAGCTCCCCGCCGAACCCGAGGAGGACGATCCGGTCGTGCTCATGTACACGGGCGGGACCACCGGTCTGCCAAAGGGCGTGCTCCTCGAGCACCGGGCCCAGATGCTCAACCTCTACCACTTGCGCTTCGTGTATCCGTTGAATGAAGCGGGGGTGTTCCTCCACCAGACACCTATGTTCCACGCCGCGTCGATGACCGGCGTGCTCGGCATGCCCGCGAGCGGCGGCCTCTCGACCTTCGTGCCCGCATTCGACGCGGGCGCGGTGCTCGACGCCATCGAGCGCGACCGCGTCACGATGACCGTGATGGTGCCGGTCATGATCACACTGATGATGATGCATCCCGCGTACGACCCCGTTCGTCTTCGCAGCCTGCGCTCGCTCGGGTATGGCGCGTCGCCGATACCGATCGCCACGCTCAAACGCCTGCGCGCCGAGCTCCCCGAGGTCGACCTGTTTCAGGGTTACGGGATGACCGAGGCGTCGGCGTTGCTCACGGTGCTCGACGCCGATGACCATCGTCGCGGAGGAGAGCGACTCGCGAGCGCCGGTCGCGCACTACCCGGGGTGCGCATCTCCATTCGTGACCCGGAAGGCCGCCCGCTCCCGCCCGAGGAGCCCGGCGAGGTGTGGGCGCGGAGCGGCAGCTTCATGCGCGAATACTGGAACCAGCCGGAGGCGACCGAGGAGGCCTTCCGCGATGGCTGGTACCACACCGGCGACGCGGGGTACCTCGACGGCGAGGCCTATCTCTTCCTCGTCGACCGAGTGAAGGACATGATCGTGACCGGCGGGGAGAACGTGTACTCGGTCGAGGTCGAGAACGCGATCGCATCGCACCCCGCGGTCGCGCAGGTTGCGGTGATCGGGATCCCTCACGACGTGTGGGGAGAAGCAGTCCACGCGGTCGTCGTGCTCCGCGAGGGCACTTCGGCCGACGAACGCGAGCTCATCGAGCACGCGCGAGCGTCGATCGCTGGGTACAAGGTGCCGAAGTCGGTCGCGATCCATACGGGGCCGCTGCCGCTCTCGGGCGCGCTGAAAGTGCTCAAGCGTGAGCTTCGCGCCGAGTATTGGGAAGGCCGAGACACGACCGCGCACTGACGCTTCGACATCCGGGTCGGTTGCCACGGAACTGCCGCGGCCGGTCGCCGCGCGACGCCACCGGGACACTCGCCGGAGTGACTCTCGGCAAGAACAGGGACGATCGGCCCTGGCCGCACCCGCCGCTCGGCGCGAGCTTGAATCGATGACCGATGCTTGGATCGAGCACCTTTCCCTCGCCGAGTCCGTCTCGCTGCTTCGGGAGAGCACCTTCGGTCGCATCGCGTTCCTCATCGACGACTACCCAGTCGTGCTTCCGGTCAACTTCCGGCTCGCCACGCTGTACGGCAGGACGTGGATCGCGATCCGTACCCGGCCGGGCAACGTGATCGACCACCAGGGCATGAAAGTTGCCTTCGAAGCCGACGGTGCCGACAGTGCCGACAGTGCCGAAAGTGCCGACGGGCAGCATCGACAAGGATGGTCTGTGCTCGTGCGCGGGACGCTCCAGCACGTCGACCCCGATGTCGCGGGAATTCGCGAGCGCTTCGATTCCGAGCCGTGGCTTTCCGCCGAACGGGACGCCTGGCTCATCGTCGAGCCATACGCGATCACTGGTCGGCGGCTCGGTCCACGAACGCGTGAATGGGCGTTCCACATGCAGGCGTAGCTCTCGCCGAGCGCGAACTTGGCCCGTGTGCCGAACTGTTCCGGCAGACTCGCCCAACCCGTCGACGGGCGTCGCCGCACTATGGGGTTCGAATCCGCGTGACGATGCACGTGTAACCCGAACCCCAGTTGTCGCCCAGGTTGACGTCGTTGACACCAAGGATCACGGGCCCTTCCGCATCGTCGACGACAAGGTTCAACGCGGAACCAACGACGAAGAAGGGGCCCGTCGATCCGATCCTCCCGACGAGACTGATGGGCGGGGCGTCGGGCACCGGCCATCCGATCCCGGCTGGATCCGTCCCCTTGCCGTCCGGCCCGACTCACCACCTGAGCGCCCGACGCCGACCCAGATCTGACCGAATGCCGCGACGAGCAGCCGGTCACCCTCCTCGACGGAGACCCCGGTCGCGACGAGCCCGGTGCCGCCCGCGCCGAGGCCGGCACTGGGCGGGGCGCTGACGATCGCCGTAACGGCGGGAGGCCCGGGCGTGACGGGCGCGGCGCTTCCGATGGATGGATACACGAAGGTGTCGACGAGCTGCCGGTTCGGATTTCTGATCCATGCGGTGTCACCCGCGTTGTTCCACACTGGAGCGCCGCGCTTCAAAGCGATCTGAACGAACTGCGGGTCGGGCGGTACGCCGGGGCCCGTAAAGATCCGCAGGAACCTCCGCGCTCCCGATCCGGAGATCGGGTCGAGAGAAAACGAGGAACCGAATTCGAAGAGCTCGCGCGGCCCGCGTCGTGTCCGAAAGTCTCCGACATGACAACCTTGCAGCTCCAGTTTCGTGTCGGACACGTTGACGATCTCGACGAACTCGCCCGCGAGGTCAGGTCCGGGTGGGTTCGCGAAGACTCGAGTGATCTTGAGTGCGCCCGGACCGACGCCACCGGCGAAGTTTCCCTCGAGTGCAACGGTCACCGGAAAGCCGGGGATCCCGCTGCGAGCGGCGTCGTTGCGCACCATGTTTATGGTCATCTTCGCGTGGACCGGCGCGGTCGACGCGGGCGAGAAGGTCACCGGAACCGACATCGGAGGCTTGTACGGAGCAAACCCGACCGCGTGGGTCGAGCCCGAAGAAGCTGGAGGTGGCGCCGGATTGAGCAGCACCCCGCTGCCTACTGTGCCGGGCCACGAGAAGCTGCTCCCGGCAGGGGGATCGGAGACGGTAACCCACACGTCTTCGCCCGTGACAGTCACCACCTGCACTTGGATCGGGGGCGACATGCCCACGCCTGTGAAGAACGTGAGCGCGGACGGAGAGACGGTCGCCATTGCTCGTCACCCGCCCTTCTGGTCGCGCTTGCTCGTTCCGTCGACGTAGTCCTTCTGCGATGGTGCTGTCATGGCCGCGCTCCTTCGTGAAAAACCGGCGGTTCGTGTCCCGGTCGGGTGCTGCGAGGAGATCCGAGGCATCGCTGTCGAACGCGATGCCGCATCCACTGCTGGACTCCCTCACGATGACGGACGGAGAGGACGGTGTCGTGAGTAGCGGACTACTCACGGGGCTCGGGGGAGGGCGAAGTGTCGTTCCGACGGTGCCAGAACAGAAGGTGAGTGACTCCGCTGGGGCTGGGCACCGCGTCGAGATGGAAGCGGTCGAGCAGCTCGGTGTGCGACTCCCACAGACGCTCGCCGCGCCCGATCTCGAACGGCGAGACCGCGAGGTGCATCGTGTCGACGAGATCGGCGTCGAGGAACTCGCGAATGGTCGCGACACCGCCACCGAGTCGCACGTCCTTGCCGTCTGCGGCCTCTCTCGCGTCGCGCAGCGCTTCGGCGGGCGTGGTGTTCAGGAAATGGAACGTCGTGTCGGAGAGCGCGTACGACGGACGCAGATGGTGGGTGAGAACGAAGACCGGAGTGTGGAACGGCGGCACGTCCCCCCACCACCCCTTCCAGTCGAGGTCGCTCCACGGCCCACGCTGAGGACCGAACTTGTTGCGACCCATGATCTCCGCCCCGATGTTGTTCGCGAAATCGCGCGTGAAGTAGTCGTCGAGTCCCCGGGTGCCGCCAGGATCGGTCCGGTTCACCCAGCTCGCAGTGGCACCCGCCCAACCGAACAGGTCTGCGGGATCCGCACCGTCCCCGAACGGACGCTCGAGACGCTGGTTGACACCCGCGCCGAACCCGTCCCGCGTCACGTTGAAGCATTGCACCTTCAGCAGCTGCGACATGGCTGCTCCTCCCGGGCCATGAGCAGATCGTTCCTGCTCGCGTTCATCACCCGTAGGTCGGAGCGCGCGGCCTGATCTCGACACCCGCCGAGCAACGTTGACAGTCGGTGACCGGGTTTCCTCCGTACGGTTCCGAGGAACGTGAACTGCAACCGAACCGGAGGCGCGCCATGTTCGAACGGACTTCCTATCCTGCCGGCGTCCCGTGCTGGATCGAGACGATGCAGCCCGATCCCGAGGCCGCGGCTGCGTTCTACAGCGAGCTGTTCGGGTGGAAGTGCGAGAACCGCATACCGGATGATGCCGGGGGTTTGTACTGGATCGCGCAGTTGCACAACCTCGATGTTGCCGCGATCGGCGGTCCGTCCGCACCCGATACCCCGGTCGCGTGGAACACCTACACCGCCGTCACCAGCGTGGAGGAGACGGCGAAGAAGGTACAGGCGGCCGGCGGCACGGTGCTCACCGAGCCGGTCGACGCGATGGACGCCGGCCGCTACGCGACCTTCGCCGATCCCGAAGGCGCGACGTTCTCGATCTGGCAGGCCAGACGAACGATCGGCGCGCAGCTCGTCAACGAGCCCGGCACGTGGAACTTCAGCGAGCTGAACACGCGCGACCGAGAGGCCGCTGCCGCCTTCTACGGCGCGGTGTTCGGATGGGAAGAGGAATCCTTTTCGCTGGGCGATTCTGAATTCGCGATCTTCAAGCTGCCCGGCTACGGCGCGTTCCTCATGCAGAACAACCCCGACCTTCAGGGGAACGTCGAAGCGGACGGCGCACCCGGCGGCTTCATCGATGCGGTCACGTTGATCCAGTCGCTGACCGACGACGAACCGGCGCACTGGAGCGTCACGTTCGCGACCGACGACGCGGACGCAGCGGCATCGCGCGCCGAGAAGCACGGTGGGACCGTCCTCGTGCCGCCGTTCGACGCGGAGCCCATCCGCATGACCGTGCTCTGCGACCCGCAGGGCGCGCGGTTCGCGGCGAGCAAGTACCAGCCAAGTCAGTAGCCGGGAGTCAGGCTCGGTCAGGTTGTAGCCGCTGCGGCAAGGTCGAGCGTGTCGTGTCGTGCGCCGCGCCGGCGGGCAATCAGCTTGCCCAACTCCCACAGGACGAACAACGCGGCTGCGGGTGCGAGCGCGAGGAACCACTGCTCGGGCGTGAGTCTCACGGTGCCCAGCACGCTCGACAGTGCCCCACCGCGACTCGCCAGAATCGCGACGAACAGTTCACCCAGCACCACGAGGTTCAGGGTCCAGTTGTCGAACGTGCTCTGTTGGAACGTTGTCTCGGTCTGGCTGCGGGACTGGTAGGCCGTGACGAACAGCGCCAAGGCGAACGCGGTCAGGGCAATCGTCGAACCGATCGCCACGCTGCCGTACTCGCGGTTGCCCCACCAGATGAGCGTGTCGAGGCAGACGGCGATGAACACACCGACGAGGCCGACGGTGGTCATCACCGCGCCGGTCATGATCGCGGTGTCTCGTGGCCGCGGCCGTCTGAGCATCAGGCCGGGGGCTTCCTTGTCCATCCCGAGCGTGACGCCGATCGGAGCGGTCACCGCGAAGTTGATCCAGAGGATCTGCGCCGCGGAGAACGGTTGTCCGGCCGCGATGTTGAGGATGCTCGCCACCAGGAAGGTCACCACGTACGCCAGAAGGACGACGAGCATGAAGCGGATGTACTTCATCAGGTCGTCGTAGAGCGCGCGTCCCACGTGCACGGCGCGCACGATGGTCGCGAAGTTGTCGTCGGTGAGGATCATGCGGCCGGCGTTCTTCGCCACTTCGGTACCGGTTCCCATCGCGATCCCGATGTCGGCGGCCTTGATTGCCGGGGCGTCGTTCACGCCGTCACCCGTCATGGCCACGACGTTGTTCTTCTTCTGCAGCGTCTTCACGATGAGCACCTTGTGCTCCGGGGCAACGCGGCCGACCACGCCGATCGTGTCGATGCGGCTGAGCTGCTCGTCCTCGGACAGTGCGGCGAAGTCGGCCCCGAGAATCGCTTCTCCTGGGATGCCGAGTTGCTCGGCGATGGCGGCGCCGGTCACGACGTCGTCCCCGGTCACCATCCGGACCTGGATGTTGGCCCGCAGCGCGTCGGCCACCGCCGCTTTGGACTCCTCGCGTGGCGGGTCGATCATCCCCACGAGGCTGGTCATCTGCAGGTCGTGCAGGAGGCCGAGCAGGTCGCCGTCAGGGTCGAACTGCGCCGGGTCGAGGTCCTTGGTCGCCGCGGCCATGACTCGCAACCCGGTCTTTCCCATTCGGGTCTCGTGGGTCTCCGCGCGGTGCTTGAGATCGTCGGTCCACGGCACACACGTGCCACCGGACAGCGCGGTCGCGGCGCGTCCCATCACGGCCGGCGCGGCGCCCTTGACATAGCAGCGGATGACGGCCTGGCCGGACGCGCTCGTCATCTCGTGGAACGTCGCCATCAGTTTGTAGGTGGGATCGAATGCGAGCGTGGCCAGCCGCGGGTGGCGGGTCCGGGTCTCCTCGACATCAACGTCGGCCTTGTGGCCCAAGATCAGCAGCGCGCCCTCGGTCGGGTCGCCCACGACCTTGCCGTCCACGAGCTTGGCGTCGTTGGCCATGAGAAACGGCACGATGGCGTCCTCGATCGAGTCGCTGGATCCGGCGGCATGCTTCACCGAACCCTCGAGCTCGTAGCCGATGCCCGAGATCGTGAACCGGTCGGTGGGGTCGACGACCTCGACGACCGTCACCTGGTTCATCGTCAGCGTGCCGGTCTTGTCGGAGTTGATCGCGGAGGTCGACCCCAGCGTCTCGACCGACCCGAGGTCCTTGACGACCGCGTTGTGACGGGCGAGGTTCTGCGATCCGGCCGAGAGGATCGTCTGCAGGATCGTCGGCATCGCCTCGGGAATCGCGGCGATCGCCAGCGCGATCGCCGTGGTGAACACGACGTCGAGGGCTTGGTCTCGCGCCAGCCCCAGGCCGAACATGATCGCCATGGTGATGCCGGCGGCGCCCGCGATCCACAACGTCAAGGTGTCCAACTGCCTCATCAGCGGGGTCTTCTCGAGCGGCTTGGCCGCCAGCATCCCCGCGATCTTGCCCACCTCGGTGTCGGCTGCAGTCCCGGTGACGAGCACGACGGCGCTGCCATGGGTGACCGGGGTGCTGCTGAACGCCATGTTCGACTGGTCACCGACACCGACGCCCGCCTGAGGGAGGGCGGTCGCATCTTTGGCCGCCGGTGTGCTCTCCCCGGTCAAGGCCGACTCGTCGATCTGCAACGACGCGGCGTCGATGATCCGGCCGTCGGCGGGCACCTCGTCACCTGCGGTCAACAACACGACGTCGCCGACGACCACGTCCTGCGCGGGGATGCTCGACTCGGTGCCGTCACGGCGCACCCGTGCGGACTCCTGCATCATCGACTTCAACGCGTTCATCGCGCTCTCGGCCTTGCCTTGCTGACGCAGTCCGACCACCGCGTTCAGGACCGTGATCAGGAAGACCACCAGCGCGGTGCTGAACTCCCCGATCACGAGAGACAGCGCGGCCGCGGCGACCAGGATCACCTGCATGTAGTTGCGGTACTGGTCGAGGAACAGTCGCCACCCGGGGACTGGCTGCTCCGCGGGGAGTTCGTTGGGTCCGTTGGCGGTCAGTCGGCTGGCGGCTTCGGCCGACGACAGCCCCGCCGTCGGATCGACGCTCAGCCGTTGCGCCACCTCGTCAACGCTCAACGCGTACCAGCTCGGCGCCTCCGCGCCTGAAGGAGCAACCGCGGTCGTCGGGTCAGCCATTGCAGATCTCCTCGGTCCCGGCCCGCAACGCGATCGCGCGCGGACGAAAGCTCCCAACGATCGACGGCCTCAGAACGGCGTCGGGATGTACTTCCACGCGTAGGTCGGCTCCTGGTAGCCGTCCGGGCGCTGCCGCTTGGGAAGCTCGACGACCTTGGTGGGAAGCGGCTCGTAGGGAATCTGGCTGAGCAGGTGGGTGATGATGTTCAGCCGGGCTCGCTTCTTGTCGTCGGTGTGCGCCAGATACCACGGAGCCCAGCCGGTGTCGGTCGCCTCGATCATCGCGTCGCGCGCGCGGCTGTAGTCGTACCAGTGGGTGTAGGACTTCAGGTCCATCGGGGACAGCTTCCAGACCTTGCGGCCGTCGTGGATGCGACTCTCCAAGCGGCGGGTCTGCTCGTCGGCACTGACTTCCAACCAGTACTTGATCAGGATGATCCCGGAGTCGACCATGAGCCGCTCGAACGCGGGGACGACATCGAGGAACTTCTCGGTCTCGTCCGGCGTGCAGAACCCCATCACCCGCTCGACCCCAGCGCGGTTGTACCAACTCCGATCGAAGATTACGACCTCTCCCCCGGCGGGGAGGTGCGGCAGATATCGCTGCACGTACATCTGGGACTTCTCTCGCTCCGTGGGCGCGGCCAGCGCGACATGGTGGAAGACCCGAGGGCTCACTCGCTCGGTGATCCGCTGGATGGTGCCTCCCTTGCCCGCGGTGTCGCGGCCCTCGAAGACGATGCAGATCTTGGCTCCGGTCGCGACCACCCACTGCTGCATCGCCACCAGTTCGGCCTGCAACACGCGCATCTCCCGCTCGTACGCCTTGCGCTTCATCCGTCCGTCATCCTGAGCGCCAACCCCAGGGCCGACGTCTCCCGCCTCGGGGCCGTCTGCAGACTTCGGGCGCTTCGCTGAGGGTGTTGCTTGCGTGCCGCGCTTGTCCTTGTGCTTCTTCGCCACGGTCGTCATTTCCTCCCGACGTTCATTCGACCATGCCAGCTTCGCAGCCGACCCAGGCTCGAAGGCAAGTCGCGTCGTAGGCTTCGCCCATCACGTTTCCTCTCGGATCGCGGCGAGTGCACCGTCGACGCTCGGGTAGAAGTGCTCGGCGTCGAGCGCCTCGAACAGGCCGTAGCGCTCGACGAGATCCTGGAGCCGGTCACGCATCTCGACGAACGCCATGTGGATCCCCTGCGCGTTGAGCTCCCGGTCGAGTTGGTCGATCATGCCGGCGCCGGTGACGTCGATGTCGGTGATCGCTTCGCATTCGATCACGACCCACGCCGGCTGGCGCGTGCGCACGAGCGCGCGGATCTGGCGCCGGAACGCACCCGCGTTCGCGAAGAACAGAGGCGCCTCCCACCGGTAGACGACGATGCTGGGCTCCTCGCGCGCGTCTTCGTAGTACTCCACGGAGTGCCAGCCGTCGAGGCCGTCGACGCGCCCGAGCACCGCACCGTGGGGCCACCAGCTCCGCCGGAAGAACATCAAGATGGCGAGCACGATCGCGATCGCGATGCCCTGCAGCACACCGAGCACGATCACCGCGAGTGACGCGGTGAGCGAGAGCACGAGCGCGGATCGCCGGACGCTCGCGTAGCGCCGCAGGGCGCCCAGGTTGAGCAGTGACAGCGCGGCCGCGATCACGACCGCAGCGAGCGCCGACTGCGGGAGGTCGGCGAGCAGCGACTGGAAGAAGACGAGCAGCACCGCCACGAGACCCGCGCCGACCACGCCGGTCAGCTGGCTCTTCGCGCCGGACTGCTCGGCGACCGCCGTGCGCGACCCGCTCGTCGACACTGCGAACCCCTGCAGGAACCCGGCGGTCAGGTTGGCCGCACCGATTCCGAGCATCTCCTGATCGGGGTCGACCTCGTCACCGCGCCGGGCTGCGAACGCGGCCGACGTCGCGATCGTGTCCGTGAGCGATACGAGCGTGATACCGATCGCCGCGATGAGCAGCGGCCAAACGTCGTCGACCGACGTCCACGGCACGGTCGGCTTCGGGAACCCGCTCGGTAGCGTGCCGACCGTGTTGATCGTGTCCGACAGCCCGAGCACCGCGGAGATCGCGGTCGCGCCGACAACCGCGACAAGCACCGCGGGCACCTTCCGCGTGATGCGCGGCAGACCGAGCAACACGACGAGCACACCGACGCCGACCGCGAGCGCGGCTCCTTCGGTCTTGTCGAGGTTCTCGAAGAAGGCGACGACCTCGCCGCCGAAGGAGCTGGCGTCGGTCGAGAACCCGAACAGCTTGGGCAGCTGGCCGACCAGGATCGTGATTGCCAGTCCGTTCATGTAGCCGACCTGCACCTCGCTCGAGAGCAGGTCAGCGATGAAGCCCAACTTGCCGAGCCCCATCGCGATCTCGATGAGCCCGACGAACAATGCGAGCATTCCGGCGAGCGCGACTCTGGTCGGTATGTCTCCGGGGGCGGCGAGCGGCACGATCGCCGCGAAGATCAGCGGCGACACCGACGAGTCGGGGCCGAGGACGAGCACGCGCGACGGCCCGAAGATCGCGTAGCCGGCGAGGCAGCCGATCGTGGTGTACAGCCCGTACACAGCCGGGAGCCCGGCCAGCTCGGAGTACGCCATGCCCTGGGGCACGAGGATCGCGGCGAGCACGAGCCCGGCGACCAGGTCCGGCCGCAGCCAGGAACGGTCGTAGCCGCGGATGACCCGCAGACCCGGGATGTATCGCAGCACCGCCCCGCCCCGCCCTGGGTTCGCGGTGGTCATTGATTGGTCGGGCCTCGGACCGTTCCTTCCGCAGCGATGAGCCGCGTCGCGGCGTCGATCAGGGCGAGGTGGGTGAACGCCTGGGGGAAGTTGCCGAGGTGCTGCCCGTTCGTCGCGTCGATCTCCTCCGCGTAGAGGAGCAGCGGACCGGCGAAGGACAGCAGCTTCTCGAACAGCGCGCGCGCACGGTCGAGCTCGCCGATGATCACGAGCGCGGAGACGAGCCAGAAGGAACAGATCGTGAAGGTTCCCTCGGCATCGTTCGAGAGCCCGTCGTCGGCCTGGTCGACGCGGTAGCGCAGGACCAAGCCGTCCTGGGTGAGCTCGTCGGCGATCGCGAGAACGGTCGCGCGGACGCGCTCGTCGTCGCCGGGCAAGAAGCCCATGATCGGAATGAGTAGCGCGGATGCGTCGAGATCGGTCGTGTCATAGTGCTGCTTGAACACGCCACGACCGTCGACGCCCTTCGCGCAGATTTCCGCTTTGAGCGCGGCCGCGGCCGCATCCCAGGCTTCGGCGCGCTCGTGATCGTCCCGTGCTCGAGCGATGCGGGCGCCACGCTCGGCGGCGACCCAACACATGACCTTGGAGGCGACGAAGTGCTTCGGGTCGCCGCGCATCTCCCAGATACCTTGGTCGGGTTCGGACGACATCCTGATCGCGGTGTCGACGAGACTCGCGATGCCTTCCCATACCCGAGGAACGATCTGGCCGCCGCGCCGTTCGTGCGTGGCCATCGCGTCGAGCAGCATTCCCCACACATCGTGCTGCCGCTGGTCGTAAGCACCATTGCCGATGCGCACCGGACGGGAGCCGCTGTAGCCGGACAGGTGGTCGAGGGTGCGCTCGGTGAGGTCGCGTTCACCGCCGATGCCGTACATGATCTGTAGGTCGAAGTCATCCGCGGATGCATCGCCTCTCACCGCCTCGAGGAGGAAGGCGAAGTATTCGAAGGCCTCCCAGTCGAAGCCGAGCTGGTGCAGCGCGCGCAACATGAATGCGGAGTCTCGGATCCACGTGTAGCGGTAGTCCCAGTTCCGCTCGCCCCCCACCGTCTCCGGGAGCGACGTGGTGGCCGCGGCCATGATCGCGCCCGTCGGTGCGTAGCTGAGTCCCTTCAGCGCGAGCGCACCGCGTTCGATGTAGGGCCGGAAGCGGTGATCGGGGAACTTCGCGGTGCTCAGCCAGTTCCGCCAGTACCGCTCCGTCTCGTGCAAGTGATCGAACCCCTCGCTTGTGCTCTCCGGGACGACGCCTCCCCACGACAGCGCGACGAACGCGGAAGCTCCTTCCTCCAACGTCGTCCGCCCGTAGGTCCGGGCGCCGGTGAAACCGAGCTGCAGGCTGCTCGCGAGCTGCAGGGAGAGATCGCCATGGTGCACCGTCGCGCGCCCGTAGCCGCTCCCCTCATAGGTCCACTCCCCCTCGGCCGTCCCGTACTCGAAGAGTGGGAGGCAATTCATCTCCACTTCGACGCGTCCACTCGAACACGTCGCGATGCGCAGGAGCATGCCGAGCGCGCTCTCGTCGCCGGGGGGCCGGCGATAGCCCGTGCGGCGTTCGTTCGTGGTCGGTCCGACCACGAGGAGGTCCTGCACTGTGAGCCATCCGGTCGCCGTATGCCACGTCGTCTCGAGCACCAACGTGCCCGGCAAGTACCGGCGTTGGTCGGGAACGAACGCGTTCGTCGGCGCGATGCGAAAGAATCCCGCGCGGCGATCGAGCAACGCACCGAACACGCTCGGCGAGTCCGGGCGAGGGAGGCACAGCCATTCGACGGCGCCGTCGGGCGCGATCAGGCTGTTGACCTCGCAATCCGACAAGAAGCCGTAGTCCGCAATCGGCGGATAGGTACTCATGACACTCCAATCACTGGCCGGCTGCTCGAGCCGGGCCCGATCCTACGGTGCATTGTCATTCGCGCGTTCGCGCAATCAACTCGTACGCGAGCACAACCTCGACGAGCCCGACGACGGAACCGATGACCATGCCGAGCAGTCCGTTGAGCAGGAACGCGGGCACGAACGGGTGCTCGAAGAGCTCGGTGTAATGGATGGCGTGCAACACCGCCTGCTCGAACTGGAGCGGCAGGGAGACGAGGAAGAACGTGAGCCAGAAGGATCGGCGCACGAGGTGCGCCGATCTTCGGAAGGCCGATCCGACGCCGCGGTCCTCGATCGTGATCACCGGCCCGACGAGCGACCATAACGTGAAGAGGATGACGCCGGGCACCACGAACACGGCCAAGCCGGCAAGCGTCGCGAGTGCCAGGAGCACATCGGCCCCCGCCAGCCGCCCCAACGGGAGCGCGTGCCAGATCTCGCGGAGGCTGAGGTCGGGATGCCCGTGCAGGTGGCTCCCGACGACCTTGTCGAGGATGCCCGCGTAGACGACGACGCCTCCCATCGCGAACACCGCGGACGCGATCGACGTGATCGCCGCGCCGAACGGACGCGAGACATGACGGTCGATCACCAGAACTGTCGCGACCGCATCGACCGCCGCGATGGTGCCGAACACGACGAACGCCGTCCCGGCGACACGCCAGAACCGCTCGCGATACGTCCGCAGCGCGGCGCCGAGCACGTCCACGCGCGCAGACTCCCGTGCACATGTTCGGGAATGCCCGTCTCCGTCAGGACTCGCCCCCCTGAGGACACCTCACATGTGTTCGCCGGGCAGCCGGCTGGCCTGCTTGACCCACCGAGTGAGGAGTGCTTCATCCAGCTGGTCGTCCTCGTAGATATCGAGATAGCGCGTGTCCTTGTTCTTGGATGCGCCGGGCGGAACAGGACGCAATGACGTACCGCGGAAGAACGCGACTTTGACGTACTTCGTGAAGCAGTGGAAGTTGAGGAACCAGCCATCGTCCCCGACTCCGTAGAACGGCGAGTTCCACTTGACCGCCTTGCGCACGCCGGGCACGGCTTGCACGACGAGCGCGTCGAGGTCGCGCCCGACCTTGCGCTTCCAGCCTGGCATCGCCTTGATGTAGGCCCGCACGGGAGCATCGCCGTCGGCCTTCGCGATCTGCGGGTTGCCGCCGGTGAGGAGAACGGGCGTGCCCACGTTCGCGGCGATCTTCTTCGATGTCTTGCCGGCCATCGCGCTCACCGTAACTCGACACGTCGGCCGCGTGTCAGCCCAACGCCATACCTTCAGTCGACGACGACCGCACAGGACTGGGCAAGCGTCAGGATGGCGGGCGTCGGTGTTGATGCCGATGATCTCGTCCTGCACGGCAGCGGGCTGACCCTCGAGTTACTGCTGCAACTGCGTGTTGCTCAGGATCTGCACGGACGACCTTGTCCAGGATGCCGGCGTAGACAACGACACCCGCCATCGCGAACACTGCGGTAACGGTCGACGTAATTGCGGCACCGAACGGAGGGGAGACGTGACGGTCGATCACGAGGACCGTCGCCACGGCATCGACGGCCGCGATCGTGCCGAACACGACGAACGCCGTCACCGCGACCCGCCAGAACCGCTCCCGATACGTCCTCAGTCTCGAGGTGATAGACGTGAGCCGCGTCGCCGGCCAAGACGTCTGACGCGCGGCACGACCCGAGGAGATCGTTCGTGGAGCACGGCCTCGACACCCAGCTCCTTGCGGTCGTTGCGGCCGCGGTCATCGCATGGGGCCTCTTGTCCGCGAGGCTCGAGCGCCTCGACATCAGTGCGCCCATCGCGTTCGTCGGGTTCGGGCTCGTCTGCGCCAACCCGCCACTGTCGCTGATCGATCCGCACATACAGAGCGCCGGGCTGCGGACCATCGCGGAGGTGACGCTGGCACTGCTCCTCTTCTCGGACGCAGCGCGCGTGAACCTCCGGAGCCTGCGGCGCGATGCCGCGGTGCCACTTCGACTGCTGTTCATCGGTCTCCCATTGTCGATCGCAGTCGGCACGGCGATCGCAGCCGTCCTCTTCCCCGATCTCAGTCCATGGGCGGCGGCCGTGATCGCGGCGGCCGTCGCGCCCACCGACGCCGCGCTCGGCGCCCAGGTCGTGGAGGACCTGCACGTTCCACTTCGCATCCGCCGCGTGCTCAATGTCGAAAGCGGGTTGAACGACGGAATCGCTACACCGTTCGTCTCGTTCTTCCTCGCCGGCGCGGTTGCCGACGAAGTGGCGCACCCGGGTACGGGCCTCGTCTCCGCCCTGGGCGACCTGGGGATCGGAGTCCTCGTGGGCGCGGCGCTCGGCCTCGGCGGTGGGCTCCTCTTCCGCCTCGCACAGCGTGCGGGCTGGTCGGCGAGCGGATACCGCGCCATCACCGTGCTCGCGTTCGCGCTGCTGGCTTATGCGCTCACGATCGAGCTCAGCGGCAACGGATTCATCGGCGCGTTCGTGGGCGGGCTCGCATTCGGCACGGTCCTCGGTGCGGACGACCGCGAGGCCGCGCTCGAATTCGACGCGCAAGCAGGTGAGCTCTTGTCGTTGATCGTCTGGTTCCTGTTCGGCGCCGTGCTGCTGACGGCGCTCGACGCGATCTCTTGGCAGTCCGTCGTGTTCGCGGTCCTCGCCCTGACCGTCATGCGGATGGTGCCCGTCGCGACCGCGCTGTTCGGCACACACCTCACCCGCCCGACCGTCGCGTTCGTCGGCTGGTTCGGGCCACGTGGCCTGGCGTCGATCGTGTTCGGCCTCCTCGCGTTTGACTCGCTCGCAGATCGCGACGCACGGGTCGTGCTGGCCGCCATTACGCTCACTGTGCTCCTGAGCGTCGTCGCCCACGGTGTGAGCGCGACCCCACTGGCCCGGCGCTATGGGGTGTACGCCGCCGCGCGGGGCGAGCAGGACGATGAACGCGCGCCATCCACGATCGCGAGCCGGCCGCTCAGCCGCACGCGACACGCACGGACGCGATCACCCCTCCGCGGGTGATGCCCTCTCACTCCACTCGTCCTGATACTCCGGCGTGCGCAGCGAATTCCGGTGCTGCTGCGAGTGCCGCGCGTGCACCCGACGAGCCGAGGGAACTACCGAGACATGTTGGCGACCTGGCATGCGGGACATGTGTACCTCGCGGCGCTGCTCGCATGAGCAACCGATCGCGGGCATTATGCGCGCAGGCGTCGCGCTTCCGGTCGCGGCCGTGAGCTGGCGAGACGAGACATGACTGAAAGCGCCCACGCGGGGCGAGCATCGGAGTCGATGCGGCGCATCCTCGTCCCGCTCGCGCTTGCGCAGTTCATCTGCAGCTTCGCGGGCTCGAACATGAACGTGATGATCAACGACATCAGCAAGGATCTGGATACGACCGTGCAGGGCGTGCAGACGGCCATCACGATCTTCTTGCTGGTCATGGCCGCCCTGATGATCCCTGGCGGCAAGCTGACGGACCGGTGGGGACGGAAGCGATGCTTCACGATCGGGCTGATCGTGTACGGGATCGGTGCCTTACTGAGTGCGATCTCTCCGGGTCTCGGCGTCCTCATCCTCGGCAACTCGATCTTCGAGGGTGTCGGCACCGCGCTGTTGATCCCGCCCGTCTACATCCTCACGACGATTCTCATCAGCGACGTCACTGCGCGTCCGCGCGCGTTCGGCGTCATCACCGGCATGGGAGGAATCGGCGCGGCCGCGGGTCCGCTGATCGGAGGACTCATCACGACCGCGATCAGCTGGCGCGCCGCCTTCGTCTTCCAAGCCCTGATCATCGCGGTGATCGTGTACCTGAGTCGCTCGATCGTCGATCCGGTCGCGCCCGACCCGACTCGTCCGTTCGACATCCTCGGAGCTGTCCTCTCTGCAATCGGCCTCGTCTTGGTCGTGACGGGTGTCCTCGCGGCCGACAACAACCTCCTCGTCACGGCCCTCCTCCTCGCCTCCGGCGCCGTCGTCCTCGCGGGGTTCTTCGCACACATCCGCGCTTCAGAACGGAGAGGCGAAGAGCCGCTGCTCTCGACCGGACTCTTCCGAAACCGGGTGTCGAACCTCGGGCTCGTCACGCAGAACGTGCAATGGCTCCTGCTCATGGGAACCGCGTTCGTCGTGTCGGCCTACCTGCAAGTCGTCCGTGGCTACAACGCCATCCAAACCGGCGTCATCTTCACGGCCGCGACAGGCGGCATCTTGGCGTCGTCACTTGCCGCCGAACGACTCGCGAAGCGGTACTCGCAGCGGACGCTCATCGTGGCGGGTTTCGTCACCACGATCACGGGAGTCGCGGTCCTGCTCGCGCTCGTCAAGGGTTCGCCCGGCGCCTGGGCGTTCGCGCCCGGGCTCCTGCTCATCGGCCTGGGCGTCGGAGTGATGCTGACCCCGTCGGTGAACGTCGTCCAGTCCGCGTTCCCCGAGGAGCAGCAGGGCGAGATATCGGGCTTGTCGCGCTGCATCTCCAACCTCGGCTCTTCCTTGGGCACGGCGGTCGGCGGGACGATCCTGATCTCCAGCCTCGCGAAGAGCTCCTATGGCGTCGCGATGATCGTCTTGGCGCTCATCGGGGTGGTCGGCCTCGGCGCCGCGATGCTCCTGCCCGCGTCGCGCGTACGGGCGGGATAGCGGACGAGGAGCGTGCGTCGTCGGCGGCGCCAACGGTGCCGCCGACGACTCCGACAACCTTCTCACGACTTCAACGACGACGGCGTTCCCGTCGCGTCAGTCGCAGTCGGCGAGCGCCTCCAACATCCCGTCGTACGCGGCGGCAGCGTTTCCTGCTGCCGACCTCCGCGCGTCCTGAACGCTGCGGACGATCGCGTGCACGTCCTGGTTGGTCGCGTTGCCGCGGGGTCAGCCGAGCGCCATGCCTTCGGTCGACGACGACCCCACCGGATCGGGCAAGCGCACCATGCGGAACGAGGTGAACAACCCGAGCAAGCCTGCGAACAGCGGGACGAGCAACGCGACCTGGAGCGCACGATGGCGCGCGTCGGTGTTGATGCTGATGATCTCGTCCTGCACAGCAGCGGGCTGACCCTCGAGTTGCTGCTGCAACTGCGTGTTGCTCAGGATCTGGGCGTCGTGTTCGAGCACGTCCGCGACCTGTTCCTGCTGGGCGGTGTCGAGCACGGTGCTGTCCTTCGCCAGATTCGTGAACGAGAACGAGAGCGCGGCAAGCATGATCGCACCCGCGAACGCGAGACCGAACGAGAGTCCGAACGATCCACCGGCCGAGTTCACACCCGCGGCCTCGCTCACGCGCTCGTCGGAGATCGGCGCGAGCGTGTAGTTGTTGAGCTGCGACACGAGCATGCCGAGCCCGCAGCCCATGACAATGAGCGGGATCACGAGGTACCACCCCGAGGTTGCGCGCGGAACAATCGGAATCAGCGCGACGACACCAACCGTCACGAGCGCGAAGCCGGCCCGAATGATCTTCGCCGGCCGCGTACGCCCGGACCGCTTGCCGGCAAGCAGTGCCACGCCGAACATGCTGAGCGAAAGCGGCGCGAGCGACAGTCCGGCTTGCATCGCGTTGTACTCGAACACCATCTGCAGATAGATCGGCAGCACGATCATCGAGCCGCCGAGCGCGACCTGCTGCAGCAGTTGCCCGGAGATGCCGGTCCGGAACAACGGGTACGAGAACAAGCCGGGGTCGAGCAGTGTCGGCTTCCCCTCCCGCTTGCGCCGCACCAGCCAGAACGCCAACCCGGCCATGGCCGCCACACCGAGGAGCAGGAGCGCGACGACCGACTCGCCGCCTTCCTGCCACACGAGGATGCTCAGGACGAGCCCGCCCATCCCGAGCACCGACAGCACTGCACCAACGATGTCGATCTCCCGCGGACCCGTGTACGGCGCATCGCGAACCAGCCTGATCCCCGACAACACGACCACGATGATGACGTCCTCGAGCAAGAACGCGACCCGCCACGACAGGTACGTAGTGATGAACCCGCCGACCAGCGGCCCGACCGCCGCTGCGATCGCCGCGGCCGCGCCGACGAGCGCGTACGCCTGTTTCTGCGCGGCGCCTTCGAAGTTGCCGTGGATCAGCGACTGCATCGCGGGTAGCAGCAGGGACGCGCCGAGTCCGCCGATGATCGCCCAGAAGACGATCATCGCGGTCAGTCCTTGCGCCAACGCCATCGCCAGCGCGCCGACGGCGTAGGCGAGCAGGCCCAGCACGTACGCGCGCTTGCGGCCGATGAGGTCGCCGACCTTGCTCCCGATGAGGATGAACGCGGCTGACACGAGCGCTTCGAGCGCGATGGCCGACTGCACGCCGCTGACGGTCGTGTCGAGGTCGTGCACGACGGCCGAGATCGATACGTTCATCAACGACGTGTCCACCACGAGCACGAACATCGCCATCGCGAGGAGAACCGCGAGTCGCTTGCTTCCGGTCGCCGGTTCCGCCGCTGGCATCATGCGAACCTAGTGGCCGGGCACGAAGCCCACGAGCATCCCGTGGTCTGCCGCAACTGATTTGGGCAGGACTCCCGGCTCGCGAGGATCACCCCATCTGGACGATGTCGTGATCCGCGAATGCGTGCACCCTTGCTGACGGGTCTGTCGGACGCCAAGTCGTCAGACGCGCCCGGCAACGAAGCGATCCGGACGGAAGGACATGCCCGTGAGCGAAGTCGACCGCACCCGGTTGCCGATCCGGCGCAAGGCATTCGAGGGGGTCGCCAATCGGACGCTCGACGGATCGCGGCCCGACTGGAACCTGATCGGCCATCCGACGCCGCCGGAGGGCGCACCGAACATTCTCCTGGTCCTGATCGACGACGCCGGCTTCGGGAACCCGAGCACGTTCGGCGGGCCGATCCAGACGCCGAACTACACGCGCGTCGCAGAGGGCGGCGTGCGCTACAACCGGTTCCATGTGACCGCGTTGTGTTCGCCGACGCGCGCGGCGCTGCTGACGGGGCGGAACAATCACGCCGTCGGGTTCGGTTCGGTCGGCGAGTTCGCGGGCGGGTTCCCGGGCTACTCCGCGACGCTGCCGAGAGACTGCGCGCCGCTGCCTCGGATCCTGCGAGACAACGGCTACAGCACGGCCGCGTTCGGGAAGTGGCATCTGACGCCCGACGGCCAGCAGGGTGCGGCGGGGCCGTTGGACCGCTGGCCGAACGGCTGGGGATTCGACTACTTCTACGGCTTCCTCGGTGGCGGCGCGAGTCAGTGGGATCCGTGCCTGGCCGAGAACCAGAAGATCATCGGCACTCCCGAGCAGTTCTACGACGAGAACGATCCGTTCTACTTCCCCGATGCGATGGCCGACCACACGATCGAGTGGCTGCACGGGATACGCGCACAGGACGCACACAAGCCGTTCTTCGTCTACTTCTCGACCGGGTGCAGCCACGCTCCGCACCACGTCGCGCGCGAGTGGGCGGACAAGTACAAAGGGAACTTCGACCAAGGGTGGGACGCGCTGCGGGAGGAGACGTTCGCGCGCCAGAAGGCGCTCGGCGTCGTGCCCGCCGATGCTGTGCTCACACCACGCGACGCCGCGTTCCCGGCGTGGGACGACGTGCCCGAGAAGTTGAAGCCGTTCTACGCGCGCCAGATGGAGGTGTACGCCGGCTACTCGGAGAACGCCGATCACAACGTGGGCCGCGTCATCGACGCGATCGCGGAGCTGGGCGAGCTCGACAACACGCTGATCATCTGGATCTGGGGTGACAACGGCGCCAGTATGGAAGGGACCATCACCGGGTCGTTCAACGAGCTCACGATGCAGAACGGCATCCCGCTCACCGACGAGATGCAGCTCCAGCTCTCGGAGCGCTACGGCGGGCTCGATGAATGGGGCGCCGCGATCATGGACCCCCACTACGGCGCCGCGTGGGCGTGGGCCGGCAACACGCCATTCCAGTGGGGCAAGCAGGTGGGCTCGCACCTCGGCGGGACGCGCAACCCGTTGGTGGCGCACTGGCCCGAACGCATCCACGAAACCGGCGGCTTGCACTCCCAGTTCACGCATGTCATCGACATCGCGCCGACGATCCTCGATGTGGCCGGGATCCCGCTTCCCGAAACTGTCGACGGGATCGAACAGGAGCCGATGCACGGCTCGTCGATCGCCGCGTCCCTCACCGATGCCGGCGCAGCCGAACACCGCACCCGGCAGTACTTCGAGACGATCGGCAACCGCGCCATGTACAAGGACGGTTGGTGGCTCGCGATGAAGACGGAACGCATCCCGTGGGTCCTCACCCCGGACACGCTCAAGCCCTACGCGCCCGGCGTCTGGGATCCCGATGCCGGTCCGGCCGAGTTGTACTACCTACCAGACGACTTCACCCAAGCCCACGACGTGGCGGCTGAACATCCCGAGAAGGTCGCCGAGCTCAAGGAGCTGTTCTGGGAAGAGGCGGAGCGGTACAAGGTCTTGCCACTCCTCGCGGCGATGTCGACCTTCTTCGGCATGCTGCCTCCGATCCCCGAGGAGACGACGTTCGAATTCCGCGGCGACGTCGAGAACGTCATGTCGGGCATGATCCCGCGCATCTACAACCGCTCCTACGCCATCACCGCCGATCTGCTCGTGCCCGAAGGCGGCGCCGAAGGCGTCATCGTCGCCGAAGCCGACCATCTCGGCGGGTTCACGCTCTACGTCAAGGACGGCAAGCTCACGCACACCTACTCGATGATGGGTGTGTTCATCTTCAAACAGGTCGCAGAGGAGAACCTCCCTTCCGGGGCGGTGACCGTGCGCATGGAATTCGCGGCCGACGCAGCCACGCCCGCGACGGGCGGTGACGTGACACTGTTCATCGACGATCGTCAGGTCGGGAAGGGGCGCATGGACCACACCGTGCCCATCCGCTTCTCGGGCTACGCGGGAATGGACATCGGACGAGACAACGGTGGCGTCGTCGACCGCGCCTACGAGGACAAGAAGCCGTTCGCGTTCACGGGCACCGTCAAGAAGGTGACGTTCGACATCAAGCCGCACCGCTCGAATGAGGACGCCGTCGCTCTTCACGCCGCCGCGCATCACGGCGATGTGGCACACGCACTCTCGTCATAGCCACCCGACGACAGGAGCACACTCGATGCGGTTCGATGACGAAACGACCGACGTCCTCATCGGCGGCTATCTGTCCGCAGACGCCGCGCACGAGGATTACGAAGCCGTCCTCGGCTGCGGGGAGCGGCTCTGGGGTGCGGTCGTGGTGACCAAGGACCTCGAAGGCAACGTCGCGCTCGAACAAACCGATCACACGGTGGAGGAGGGCGCCGCGGGGCTCGCGGGAGTGGGTTTCGTCGTCGGCCTGTTCGCTCCCCCGCTGCTTGCCGCGACCGCGATCGGCGCGGCACTCGGCGCGGTCGGCGGCAAAGCGCTGCACAAGAAGATCGGAAGCGGCGTCGAGAAGATGGCCGAGGAGACGATCCCGATCGGCGGCGCCGGGTTGATCGTCGCCTATCCGCGTTCGGCGGCAGAGAAGGTCGAGCCCGCGGTAACTCGCTCGCTCCAGAAAGTCGTGGGCGAAGCCGAAGGTCATCATGTCGAAGCCCTCAAGGGCGCACTTGCCGAGGCGCAACAGAAGATGGCCGAAGGAAGCGTGTAGCCGGCACCTGGTCGCTGACGGAAGGGTCCGCGCCGTTTGGGCGGGGATCCCTTCCACGAAGTGGGTATGACTGCACGACGTATCCGCTCCGACTGGAGGACCGCCATGACCGGTCGCCGGCGTGGCCGCGCCGTCGCCGCCCAGATCAGCCTCTCGCTCGATGGGCGGGTGAGCGGCCCGGGAGGGCCGAACGACATGTCGCAGATCGCGTCGCACGCGGGGTCCGACGCCGCTCACGCGGCGAAGCGCAGGTGCTCACCAACGCGACGACTGCGCTCCTGGGCCGCGTCAACTACGAAGGCTTCTACGGTTACTGGCCGCCGGTCGCCAAGGACGAGACGGCGGACCCGCGCGACCGCAACATCGCGCGCTGGCTCGATGACGTCGAGAAGGTCGTGTTCTCGACAACGATGACCGACGCGCCGTGGGCGAACTCGCGGATCGCCGAGTCCGGTCCGATCGAGGAGGTCAAGCGACTCCGCGACAGCGAGGGCGGCGACATCCTTGTCGTCAACAGCGTCAGCATCATCGGCCAGCTCGCGGCCGCCGACGAGCTCGACCGCATTCACATCGACCTCGTGCCCGAGATCGCCGGCGCCGGCGTCCGATTGTTCGAGGACACACTGCCGTCGTCATCGTGGTCGGTCTCATCCTCGACGATCGCCGACGACGGCACCGCGCTCCTCACCTACGAACGCAGCTGATCGCCGGCGCGACTTCCGGTAGTGCGAGATTCAGCTCACGGCCGCGAGCAGCTCGGCGCGCGTCGGCTGCGCCGGCGTCCAGGGCTCCGCGCCGAACTCGAGGATGCGCTCGAAGAGGCCTTCTCGCGCGATGACGTCCATCGTTGACGCCCGCAACGTCGCGATGTCACGGAAGTTCTCGAACACGACCTGATCGCGGTGGCGCGCGTTGTTCATGGCGTTGAAGCCGAGCGCGGCCGGGTCCGTGTGCTCGTACACCCGACCCTCCATCGCCGCCTCGACCTCGGGACCGCGCGCGCGGTCATAGTCGATCGTCGATTCGACAAGCGGACGGGCGCGGCCGTCGGTCGCGACCTTCCACCCGTGTGCGACCGCGTCAGGGTCGTCGAGTACCGGAGCGATCTCGTCGGCGACGTCGATCGCGTGGATGAGGCCGATGGCGATGCCCCGACCGATCGAAGGATTCGTGAATGCGAACGCATCGCCGAGCGGCACGAGTCCGGTCGCCGCGGGTCCGCCATCGCCGTGGAACTCGCGGATCGTGTTGGACGTGCTGGTCATCGACGCGGGATCCGTGATGGGTTCGCCATCCACCCAATGCGCATGATCGGGCAGCCGCCGGTAGACCCGTTCGAAGACCTCGGGATTGCGCAAGTTGCGGAACGGCTTGTCGGCCGGGTGGCTGTACAACGTCGCGCCCCAGACGTTGTCGTCACCGTGGACCGTGAGCGCGGAGATGCAGCCGAGCGGTGACAGCATCTCGGCCCGGTACTCCGGGAGGTCGCCCCGGTAGAAGCGAGTCGTGTACACGAACCCCACCTCGGTCGACGAGGTCGGCATCACCTGACCGCCGGCATCGACGATCATCTGCCCGACCGCCGAACGCCGACCGGACGCGTCGATGACGAGGTCGGCGGACATCGTCTCACCGCCGGCGAGGCGCACGCCGACGACGTGCGGCACTCCGGGAACGACCTCGCGCCCGGTCAGCAATGCCTCGACGACCGCACCCCGCCGGATCTCCACGCCGGGCGTCTTGGACGCCGCCCGCGCGAACGCGAGCTCCAACACCGGACGACGCGAAGTCGTCAGCGTCGCGTACTTCGGGTCCGGTTCCGGATCCGGGTCCGGTGCGCGGAAGATCACATCCGGATGCATCTCGATCGCACCGACTCCGCGGAGCTCGTCGATGACCAACGGAAGGTGCTCTTCCAACGCCCAGCGACCGGCGGGTTGCAAGTAGTGCACTTGGCGGAACTGGGCAACCGCGCGACGCTCCCACTGTTCCCACGCCGCCGTCGGTGAGTCCGGCATCGGTGCCGGGTCTCGTTCCAGCACCGTCACGGACGCGCCTGCAGCCGCGAACTTCATCGCCGCCGTCAGCCCCGTCGGTCCGCCACCGATGACAATCACGTCCGACATGCTGCGCCCCCGCACGGTTGCCGATCGACGGATGCTACCGACTGTCCTGACCACGCGGACTTCATCCGCGGCTCATCTGTCGAGGTCGCGATTGAGAGCGACGAACCGAGGGCGCGAACCAAGACGGCGCTACGGACAAGAGAAGTCGTCGATGTCGAGACAGCCGAGGAGGACTGACAGATGTCCACCGACGCGCAAGCACAAGTGACCGCCTTCTGGAACATGGTCGCCCCGGGAT
The DNA here is from genome assembly GCA_963740835.1 of uncultured Actinomycetes bacterium. Classification (GTDB taxonomy): domain Bacteria; phylum Actinomycetota; class Acidimicrobiia; order IMCC26256; family PALSA-610; genus CAVUFH01. The sequence goes on from CAVUFH010000002.1 coordinate 1,165,344, forward strand.
ACGAAGCGCATCGGGGCAACGTCCCTGCCTACGCCAGCGCCGAGTACCAACGCTGGGCGGAAATGCTCGACCGCGAGGTACCGGGCTGCCCCGCCGAGGTGCTGGACCTCGCCACCGGTACCGGCTTCGTCGCCATCATCATGGCGACGCTGGGTCACCACGTGACCGCGGTAGATCTCGCGCCCGAAATGCTTCGAGAGGCGAACCAGGCCGCGGGCGAGCACGGCTTGCCGATCACGTTTCAGCTCGGCGACGCGGTCCATCCCGCGTTCGAGCCCGGCACCTTCGACGTCATCACCTGTCGACACCTGCTGTGGACCCTGCGACAGCCGGAACTCGCGATCGCCAACTGGCACCGGGTCCTCCGCCCGGGCGGCAGGATCGTGGCCATGGACGGCTTCTGGTTCGGGCCGCCTGCGCCGACCGACGACGAGCCCGAGGCATTCCGCCGCTTCTACACGCCGGAGACCCGGCACGCGCTGCCGTTCATGCATCTCGAAACAGTGGAGCCGATCACCGCAGCGTTCACGCTGGGCGGGTTCGATCACGTCACTTCGCGGTCGGCGCCCGAACTCGCCAACGAGACCGCGAGCAGATCGACGGCCTATGTCGTCGTTGCGATCAAGTGAGATCCCGACGCAATCCAGTGCCTGCGAACTTCCAATCGCGCGAGGCCTGGAGTTGTGAGCGGGCACCGCAATCTGCGATCCCGAGACGGCCGAGAACGACGGCGCACGCGGACGGCATCACCAAGGTCGCAACGCGTAGCCGTGGGCACGCGCTGCGCACGGAAGCACGCCGCAATGCGCGCGATTGTCGACGCATGGGGCAATCGCTCCCAAACCCCCGACTCGCTCAAATCGTCGGAGTGAATTTGTCACGGAGCGCCGAAACTCCCGTTTCGAGACGCTGGGCGCGGGGGCAGAATTCCGCCGGGAGGCCTCGGGGGTAGTTGCGGGATAGTGAATCGGGAGGGCCCATGACGATTCGCTCCGCGCTCACCGCGTTGGGAACGACGATGGTCGCCCTCGCGGCGGCACTGCTCCTGCTTCCCCGACACGACCACGAAGTCTGGTTGGTGCTCGCGGTCGGAATCGGCGTCATCGCGTTCTCCACGATCCCGCGACGCGTCGCGTCGGCACGACGTCCGACCGCGGCGATCGTTGCGAGTCTGGTCGTCGGCTTCGTGGCGTTGCGGGCAGCACAGGTGGTCGCGCGCGGCACGTCCGCGTCGGCACTTCTCGCGCTCGGCGCAGAGATCCTCATCCTCAGCTCACTGCTCCTGCTGCTGCGCGCGCACTTCTACGGGATAGGGAGGCTCGTCGAGTCACTGTCACAACCTCCGCCGGAGCTCGGCTACGCGCGGATACTGCGCGTCGACGAAGCCTCCGGCGTTATCGAGAGCGAACTCGCGCGAAGTCGTCGACGCAACGAGCCCCTGTTCCTCGTCGAGTTCGCAAGTCGAGACTGGCGAGACGTCGAAGGTCCGTCCGCTCGAGAGTACGGCGGACCGAGCTCGATTCGCTATCTCGAGCGTATCTACGTCCAAGCTCGACTCGGGGTGTTGCTCGCACAACACGCGCGTCGTTCGGATGTCGTGATCTGCGAGCGATCCGGTCGCTACTTGGTGCTGAGCGCCGATACCGATGCCGACGGCGCGCTCGCAATGTCGAACCGCGTGGTCCAAGCCGTGCATTCGCAGCTCGACATGACCGTCGCGGTCGGCATCGCGTCGTTCCCAGCCGATGGTCAGTCGTTCCGCGACCTGCTGGCGGTTGCCTCCGATCGGTGCACCATGGCGTTCGAATCGACCACCGCTCCGGTCACCCTCTCGGTGGTCGATCCGACCGCGCCCTCGAGCATGGCGCGGCAGCAAGTCGTGAGACCATGAGTGCAACCATCGATCTCGGCGCGGCCGAGTCGCCCGCACTCGATCGCTGCGCATGGCTCGCCCGCTATCCGGTCCGTTGTTCCGACAGCCACGCCTACACGGCGTCGAAGCGCGCAATCGATGTCAGCGTGGCGAGCATCGCTCTGGCGCTGACGTTGCCACTGCTGATTCTCGCCGCCCTTGCGATCAAGATCGAGAGCCCCAAGGGGCCGGTTGTGTTCGTCCAGACCCGAGCGGGTCGCCGCGGCCGCGGGTTTCGTCTCTACAAGCTGCGCACGATGGTGCCCGACGCGAGTGCCCGAAAGGAGGAGTTGCTCCACCTCAACAGTCGCACGTGGCCGGACTTCAAGATCGAGCACGATCCGCGCGTGTTGAAGGTGGGGCGCGTCCTGCGCGCGACGAGCATCGATGAGTTGCCCCAGCTGTTCAACGTGTTGCGCGGGACCATGAGTCTCGTCGGTCCGCGGCCGACCTCGTTGGTCGCTGATGGCTTCGAGCACTGGCAACGGGAGCGATTCGCAGTCAAGCCCGGAGTCACCGGGGTCTGGCAAATATCCGGGCGCGACGAGCCGTCACTCGAATGCCGTTCGCGTCTCGACATCGCATATGTGACCCGGCGCAGCGTCGCGCTGGACGTGCTCATTCTCTGCAAGACGATCCCTGCAGTCGTACACGCACATGGGGCGTACTGATGACCGACGCCGAGAACGCGGACTTCGGGGCTCACGCGAAGCGGCGCGCGTGGTTCGTCGCGCTGCAAGCCGTTCTCGTGCTCTGCGGCGTCGTTCTCGTACTGGGCGTGCGGGACCAGACCACGTATTCACGCACGACGCACTTCGTGCTCCACCCCGACTCGAGCGTGCCCCCGGCCGACGTACCCCAGGCGATCGACGTTCTCAACGGGTCGCTGGTGCAGACAGTCCTACGAGTGCTCAACAGCGGCGAACTGCTCGACCAGTCGGCGACTGCGGCGCGTGTCACGAGTACCGCTGGGATCTCACTCGACGCGACGTTGCAGCCCGGAAGCGCATACTTCGACGCGACGGTACGCGGGGACGACCGCGCCGATGTCGACGCAGTCAGTCGGGCGTTCTCTGGTGTTGCATCGCAATACGTCGACCGGACGTACTCGGGCTACGACCTGGAGATGCTGGGTGCGAGTGCTGCCACTGAACGCGCGTTCCCGCCGTCACCGGCGATCGCCACGTTGAGTGTGCTCCTCGGCGCGCTCCTGGGGATCGGCCTCGTCTACGTGGAATGGATCGCACATCGACCGCGCTTCACCGCCGCGATCCGACGAGCGACGGCGACGGGCCAGCCGAGTGCCGCCGTCATGGCTGTCGACACCGATGCTCGATCCGAGCAGACGACGCGAGCGCGTGGGACTCGCGCGCCCGCCAAGAAGCGCGCAACCGCAGCCACGCCGAAGCGCAGCACGGCGCGCGCGGGGGCGGGAGCGAAGTCGGAAGCGGACGGCGCCGACTCGGACTCCGTCGAGCCCAAGCCGGCCGCGTCCCGCTCGCGGAAGCCGAGGTCGACCTCGACCCGACCCAAGAAAACGGCGGCCGCCGCGCCCGGCGCCGAGTCCACCTCGACCCAGGCGCCCGCGGACGAGGAAACGTCGGTTGCAGCGCCTCTGGTCGAGGCGGTGAACGAGAAATCCGTCTCGGGTGACGATTCGGCGGGAAGCGAAGGGCGCGACGCCGTCGAACCGCCGACGCCCGCGGAGCACCGCGGCAACGGCCGCGGGAACGGTCACCAACCCGACACGTTGCCGTCCGACATCGGCACGCCGACGGAGTCGGCATCAGAGCGTCCGGCACCGTGACGCGCGCCTCCAGCGACGAGATGCCGACCGCTGACGCCGAGCCGCGCTCGGGCGTCGTCGTCGGCGCGCGTCCCGCGGCACGACGGTTGCAATCGGCGGCGCTCGTCCTCGCCGCGTGCGGGTTCACGTTCGTCACCGGCGCGGCCCTCGGCGTTTCCAGTGAACCGGCGCAACTCGCGCTCGCCGCCGTCATCGGGCTGCTCGGGTTCGCCGGCGCGGTTGCGGCACCTCGCATCGCGCTGGTCGCGGCAACGTTCGTTCTGGTGGCGTACGTTGCCGATGAAGCGCCTGGAGTCGCCGGCCGGATCGCGGTTTCGGGGACCATCGTCGTGCTGTTGACCGCGACCGTGCTGCGCGCACGAATGAACCGCACCACGATCGTCATTCCGGGCGATGCCGGGTGGATCGTGCTGTACATCGCCGCGTTCGCGCTCGCGACCGTTGCGGCCGAGGATCGCGCACCCGCGATCAAGCCGCTCTTCGATCTCGTCGGCTATGGAGCGCTGGCCATCTTGTTGCTCGCGTTGATGGACAGCGAGCAGTGGGTGCGCAGGTTGGCGTGGGCGATCGCGTCTGCGCTCGGCGTGCTGGCGATCCTCGCTGTCTACCAACAGCTCTCGCGCTCGTTCAACACCGATTTCGGTGGCCTGGCTCGTGTCGAAATCGACGGCCAGTTGACCCGAAGTGGTGGACCGATCAGCGCGAACTACTTCGGTCAGGTGCTCGCCGCCGGCTGCGTGCTGGCGGTGTACCTCGCCCTGGCCGCGCGTTCGCGCGGAGAACGGACTGTCGCGTTGTCCTTCGCTGCGGTAAGTGCAGTTGCGTTGCTGTACACGTTCTCGCGTGGTGCGATCTTGGCGCTGGTGGTTGCTGCGTTGCTCGCCGCGGCGCTTCGCCATGTCCGACCCGCGCTGATCGTGCTCGTCGCAGTTGGCACCGTTCTCGCGGCGATGGTCCTGCTGCCACCCGAGGTGTCTCATCGCGTCGGCGAGCTCGGCCAGCTCGGAACACCGACCTCGGGAGCCGATCCCTCCTTGCGCGGGCGCACGAGTGAGAACTTGGCCGCGGTCGAGATGTGGCGCGCACATCCCATCGAAGGCGTCGGGCCGGCAAACTTCGAACGGCGCTACCTCGACTACTCCGCCAGGATCGGCATCGACGATCGAGCGGAGCCTCGCAGCGCGCACAGCCTCTACCTCGAGGCGTTGGCCGAAACGGGGCTGATCGGCAGCATTCCCCTGTTCGTCCTCATCTTCGTCGCGTTGCGACGACCATGGCAGGCGCGCCGGCGCGCGCACGGGGACGCCCGGCTACTGGCGGAAGGTTCGTTCGTCGCGCTCGTGGCGTTTCTCGTCAGCGCAGTGACGCTGCACAACGCGTACCCACGCTTCATGTGGGTGTTCTTCGCGCTCGCACTCGCGGCGGGAAGACTCGGCGGCCCGGTGACCGCGTGATCGCCGCAGTGGTGTTCTGGGGCGCAGTCACCCTGATCCTCTGGGTCTACGCGGGATATCCAGCCGTACTCGCGATCGCCGGCCGGCTCCGACCGCGGCCCCGAGCGCGTGCACCGCTCGAGGTGCCGATCTCGGTCATCGTCGCCGCGCACAACGAAGGATCGATCATCGCGGGCAAGGTCGAGAACGTCCTCGACGCCACGTATCCCACACGGTTGCTCGAGGTCGTCGTCGCCTCCGACGGATCGAATGACGGCACGGTCGACCGGGCACGCGGCGCGGGCGCGCACGTCGTGCTCGACCTGCCGCGGGTCGGCAAGATGCAGGCGCTGAACGAAGCCGTGCATCACGGCACGGGCGAGATCCTCGTCTTCAGCGACGCGGACGCAGTGTTGCGCCCCGAGACGCTGGACGAGCTCGTCTCGAACTTCGCGGATCCCCGAGTCGGTGCCGTCGCAGCCAACGAGGTCCACGTCGCGAGCGATTCGAGCGGCGTCGCCCGCGGCGAGAGCCTCTATTGGCGTTACGAACAGAAGCTCAAGGCACTCGAGGACAAGGTGGGGAGCACCGTCTCCGCGAGCGGCCGTCTGTACGCGATGCGACGCTCGCTCTTCACGCCATCGACCAACACCACGGCGGCAGATGACGTCGTGCTCTCGACCGAGGTCATCCCCGCGGGCCGCCGGCTCGCGTTCGATGTGAACGCACGCGTCTTCGTCTCTTCCCCTTCAGAGGGCGGCACCGAGCTGCGGCGCAAGGTTCGCATGATGAATCAAGGACTGCGTGCGTCGTTCGCCCTGATGTCGCGGCTCTCGCTCGGCCGGCACGGTCCGTACCTCGCGCAACTGGTCCTGCACAAGGTGCTCCGGAAGTTCGTCGGCTTCCTCCTGCTCGCTGCGTTGGTTGCGTCCATCGCCGGAGTCGCGTACGACGGTGGGTGGGGCTGGTGGTTCGCGTTGGCCGCCCAACTCTGCTTCTACATCCTCGCGAGCATCGGTGCCCTGCTCGACCACGGCGGTCGCAAGGTCCTTCGGCCCGTGTGGGTTCCGTATTACTTCTGCCTGTCGAATCTCGCCGCGGCGCTCGCGGTCCTCTCGCTGGTCGTCGGCACCCGATTCGACATGTGGGAACCGGCATCGGAACGTGGGTCGGCGCCGCAGCACTCCAGCCGGGGGACGATCGCATGAGCACGCCCCGGCGCATCGCAGCGGCAGCCGCGCGGATGACCTTTCCGCACGTCGATCCGATGCATCGGGCTGTCATCCTCGGCTACCACTCGGTCCACCGGTCGGCTCCCTACGCATCCGCGACGCCGGCAGAGTTCGAGCACCATCTCGACTGGCTGCAGAGCCATTGCGATCTGGTCGCGCTCGACCGTGTCCGCATCCCACTCTCTGAGGAGCGGCCTCGCGTTGCCTTGACGTTCGACGACGGCTTCGTCGACAACTTCGACGCGGTCTTTCCGAGCCTGAACGCGCGCGGACTCACGGCGACGTTCTTCCTCACGGTCGGGTTCGTCCAGCGCGTACCCGAAGTGCTCGCGCGCATGGCGGCGCTCTGGCGCACCCCGCTCGACGAAATCACGCCACTCGATTGGGGTGCGGTCGACGCGATGCATTCCGCCGGCATGGATTTCGGTTCGCACACGCTGAGCCACCCGAACCTGGCCGCCGTCGACATCTCGACTGCCCGACGCGAGATGCGGGAGTCGAAGGCTCGCCTCGAAGAACGTCTGCAGGGACCGATCGCATCATTGGCGTATCCGTTCGGCAAACTGCGGCACCACGTCACGAGGCAGACGGTCGACCTCGCACGCGAATCCGGCTACGAGCGGGCCGTCAGCACGCACGCGCGTGCAATCGCGCCTTCGGACGACGATTTGTGCCTGCCGCGGATCGTCATCGGGAGCGACACGGTCGCGCAACTCGTCGCGAAGGTCGTCGGCGCCATCGACTGGCATGCCCGCGTCCGCGAGCGGCTGCCCCGGGCGCTGTCGGAGCGCTCGTTCTCGGGTCGGAGTTGACGATGACGAGCGAATGCGCTGCCGCACCTGTGCCGGATGCAACCCGCGTACCGCCCGTGGTGAGCGTCATCGTCACGTCGTTCAACTATGGCCGTTTTCTGAGCGGTGCCATCGAGAGCGTTCTCGCGCAAACGTATTCGCCGCTCGACATCGTCGTCGTCGACGACGGCTCGACCGACGATACGGCGAGCGTCGCTCGAGCATACGCAGACCGCGGCGTGTCGTATCTCCGGACGCCTCACGGCGGGGCGGCGCGCGCGCGAAATGCTGGTGTCGGAGTGACTGCCGGACCGCTCGTGGCGTTCCTGGATGCGGACGACGCGTGGTTGCCGAACAAGATCGAACGCCAGGTCGGGCACCTTCGGCGCCATCCGGAGATCGCGCTCGTGAGCTGTCATGCCTATGCCTGCGATGAACGGATGCAGCGCGAGAGCGTCGTGCACGCGGCCGAGGATCCTTCGCGGTGGATGCTCGAGCGTCTCCTCGTACACAACGTGGTGCTCAATCCGACGTGTGTCGTAGTGCGGCGACCGGCGCTCGATCGCGTCGGCGGGTTCAGCGATCTCACGAAGTGGGAGGACTGGGACACCTGGCTGCGGATCGCGAAGATGTCTCGCCTCGGATTCATTCCCGAGGTGTTGGCCGAGGTCCGCCGCCACAACCGTGGCCTCTCACCGCGGGATGGCTACGAGCACCTCGCGCTGGACCAGGCGATCTTCGATCGTCACATCACCGATGTCGCCTCACGTTGGAGGCGCCGAGTTCTGCGCCGCCGAGCCCGATCCATCTCGTACTTCCACGTTGCGCGCCTGATGGCCGGCCACGATCGGGTTGCGGCGCGCCGCTTTGCCGTCCGTGCGCTCGTGCTCGATCCGACGATCTTGACGCGACGCAAGGTCGGGTCGGTCCTGCGCACGCACACCCCCTCATGGTTCACGACGTCATCGCCCGATCTCGCTCATCGGCAGGCGGCATCGTGACCGCGTTGCCGGCGACCGAGGCGCCGCGCGCGCCGCAGGAGCTGGAACGATCGGCCAGCCGCGGGCTCGCCTACGCGGGCGCCCGCTTCATGATCGAACGCAGTGTGGTCTTCGTCGCCACGCTCGTGCTCGCCCGGCTCCTCACGCCGGACGAGTTCGGCGTCGTCGCGTTCTCGCTCGCGGTCATGAACTACTTCGATGCGGTCACCGACCTCGGTCTCGGTGCAGCACTCGTATACCGCTCGGACGCTCGCGAGCAGCGGATCGCATCGACAGCATTCTGGATCGGGCTCATCGGTGCGTCGGGGCTGGCCGTGTTGCTGTGGTTCGTTGCGCCACTGTTCGCATCGTTCGGCCCGGGCCAGGAGACCGTCTGGCTGCTGCGTGTGCTGAGTCTGCAGTTCCCGTTGTCGGCATTGGGCAAGGTCCACGAGTACCGAATTCGCGCATCGCTCGACTTCAAGAAGCTGGTCCAACCCTTCGCGGTCTCCACGTTCGTGAAGGGCGCGGCAGCCGTCGTCGCCGCCGCGCTCGGTGCCGGGGTCTGGAGCCTCGTGATCGGTCAGCTCGTCGGCACGTTCGTCCGTTCGATCTGGCTGTGGCGCGTCGAGTCTTGGCACCCGCGCCCGGTGTTCTCCAGAAGCGCGACGCCGAGCTTGCTCAAGTTCGGTGCCGGGATCGTCGCCGTCGAGATACTCGGGCAGATCGCGAAGAGTTTCGACTATCTGGTGGTCGGAGCGAAGATCGGTGCAACCGCGCTGGGCTTCTACTTCCTGGCGTTCCGGCTGCCGGAGTTGGTCGTGCTCGGCATGTTCCAAGTCGCCAACGAGGTCCTCTTCCCGTTCTACGCGCGCTTGCGTGAGTCCTCGACGCACGGATCGAACGACGAACTGCGCGACGGCTACGTGCGGACCGTGCGCCTTGCGGCCGCGGTCGCCCTTCCGGCCGGTCTCGGTATGGCGGCGCTGGCACTGCCGCTCGTGCTTGTCCTCTACGGGCCGGAGTGGCGGCCGTCAGCGGCACCGCTCGCCTTCGTCGCGGTGTGGGCCGCGCTCGCTTCGCTCGCAACCCTCCCCGGTGTCGTGTTCAAGGCGACGGGCAGGTCGTGGCTGCTCACGTTTACCAGCGTTCTGCAGATCGCCGTCCTCCTTCCTGCGGTCTGGATCGCCGCCAGCCATGGCATCGCGGCAGTGGCAGCCGCGCAGGTCATCGAGAAGGTCATATCGCTCAGCATCCTCGGAGTGTTCGTCGGCCGCGTCCTGCGCATCCCGTGGTACACGACGTTCACGGCCGCGGCGCCATTGCTCCTTCCGTCTGCGGCCATGGCCGGATTGGTGTACGGGGTGGGACTCGTGCTCGGGCCCGTCCTTGCGATTGCCGTCGCGCTCCCGCTCGGAGTCTGTGTGTACGCGCTGCTCCTTCGCCTGTTCACTCCGGACCTGTACCAGATCATCGTCGCGCCCGCACTGCGCGCTTCGATGTCGCGGATCAGGCCGGCCCCGACTGCGAACCCGCGCCTGACAAGAGGAGGTGTCGAACCGTGACACAGTTGCTCGACATCGACGCCGACGCGTTCGCCGATGCTTTCGCGCGATGCTCAGTCTCGATTCATCATCGTCTGGTCGACCACCCACTCTTCACCACCGAAGCAATTGCCGCGCTCGCCGACCGGCTCCCGGGTCCGCAGCTACGGAGGGAGCGGGGCGACCTCTCGCTCCTCAACCGCGGCTACGAAGACGCGGGCCGCGGGCCGGCCTCGGAGACGGTGCGCACGATCGCGCGCAATAGTTCACGCATCTCGTTGCGGGAGATCCAGAGTGATGCCGTGTACCGGCCGCTGATCGACGCGTGCCACCGCGAAGTCGCCCGTTGTGTCGACGGCCGGGAGGGAGGGATCTGCCGGCGCTCGGGCTACATCTTCGTGACGTCGCCCGGCTCGACGACGCCGATGCACTTCGATCCCGAACACAGCTTCTTGTTGCAGATCAGGGGAACGAAGCGCGTCTGTTCGGCACCGATGTCGGATACTCGCGTTCGCCTGCGAGAGCTCGAGCGCTACCTCGACGGTGAGCCCTGCGCGTTCGACGCGATGACGTCGACATGCGACACGTTCGTGCTCAGTCCCGGTGATGGCTTGTACTTGCCGTCGTTCGTCCCGCACTGGGTCGAGCAAACCGGCACTGACCCGTCGATCTCGTTCTCGATCCCGTTCTACACGCGACTCTGTGAGCGCGCGGACCAGGTGCACCGCGTGAACAAGCGGCTGCGCCGTCTGCACCTCAAGCCCCGTCCCCCGGGCGAATGGCCCGCGCTCGATCGGGCCAAGGCTTCGCTCCTGCGTTCCTGGACACGCGTGCGTCGATCTGACGCTGATGTCGCCGGCTGAGGTCGCGTCGCCTCCCGCGACGCATCCCGAGATCGTCGACATCGAATCGTGCGGCTCGCGCGCTGTCGTCGACCGTTGGCGCGCGCTCGCCTTCGACCTCCAAGGCACGTCCTACTTCCAGACACCGGACTGGATCCTGAGCTGGTGGCGGACGATCGCCGACCGGCCGACCACATCGCTCGCACTCTGGTCGAACGCGGCCGGCACACTGCAGGCCGTCGTCGGCCTGAGTCGAGTCCGTCACCGGGTCGACCGCAGGTTGCCCGTGTCGATCCCGGTCATTGCCAACGCCGGTAGCGGCCCGGGCGACGCGGATCACTGCGGGCCCCTCGTAGATCCGTCGGTTCGCCGCGAGGTCGAGGATTGGCTGTTCGACGTTGCCGCCCGCGCGACGCTCCTGCTCCGCAACGTCGACGCCGCCGAAGGAAGCTTGCAGCTCCCGGGGGCGCGCCTCATCACGACGACAGCCTGCCCGCGCTTGCACATCGACGATCGAGCCGGGCCGGTCGCCCGCTCGAGCAATTTCCGGCGGCAGCTCGGTCGCTTCGAACGGCAGCTTCGCCGCGACGGGGTCGAGTTCGAATGGATCCCGCCTGGCGATCTCAACGAGGCGATGATTCACACACTCTTCGAACTGCACCGGCGTCGGCGGGATGCGGCGCACGCGACCAGCGCGCTCGATGAACGTCATCGTTCGCTGCTGCTCGCGCTGCTCGAGACGGCATCGCCCGGGCGCGGGCCCGCGGCAGCCGTCGCCCGCGTCGGGCCGCGCGTCGTCGGCGTGGTCGTCGGTTTCCGCTGGAAGGAGACGTTCAGTGCGTATCAGTCCGGTTGGGATCCGAACTATGCCGCGAGCAGCCTCGGGAGCGTCCTCCTCCGCCAGGCGATCGAGATGGCGGCCCAGAGTGGCGTGCAGACGTTCGATTTCTTGCGGGGTGACGAGTCCTACAAGTACCGGTTCGGTGCGGTCGACACCTTCGACCGCTCGTATCTCCTCGCACACGGCCTCGCCGGCCGTGCGCTCGGGCTCGAGTCGGCCCTGCGCAACCGCGTGCAGGCCTTCAGGCGTGCGAGAAGGAGCCCGCGAACAGATCGCAGAGCCGCTGCGCCTCGGTGAACAGGTCGAAGCGGTTCACGACGCGCGCGCGGGCGCGGTCGGCACATCGACGCGCGAGTTCGCCGTCGTCGAGCAGCCGCTCGATCGCGTCGCCAAGCGCCCGGGAATCATTCGGCTCGACGAGCATCCCCGTGTCGGCGTCGACGAGCTCTGGAATGCCCGAGAGTCTGGTGGCGACCACCGGCACGCCCGCGGCCATGGCTTCCATGAGCGCGACAGGGATCCCCTCCATCCGACCAGTCGGGTCGCGGATCGAAGCGAGCACGAAGACGTCGGCGCTCTCGAGCTCGGCCGCGACCTCGTCTGACGTGCACGCGCCCCGCAGCACGATGCGCTCGCTCAGGCCGAGCGCATCGACAAGGCGCTCGATGTCGGGCCGCGCCGGACCGTCGCCGATCAGGACGACATGGAGCTCGGGGTGGCGCGGCAGGAGACCGGAGGCTGCTTCGAGAAGGAAGCGGTGTCCCTTCCTCGGTTCGAGCGATGCGACACAGAGGATCTGCGCCGCGGCACCGGCGCGCAGGTGCGGATGGAAGCGTTCGACGTCGACGCCGCAGTGCACGACGTGCACCCGCGCTTCCGGACACCGGCGCCGAATCAGTGTGGCGTTGTATTCGGACACGGCCACCACGAATGCGGCCTCGCGGAGCTTGTGGTCGATGACGGCGGGCCGCCGGTACAGATCATTGGCGTGTGCGGTGAAGCTGAACGGCACTCCGGTCAGCCGGGACACGATCCACGCCGCGGTCGCGGGATGGTTGGCGAAATGGGCGTGCACGTGGCCGATTCCGTTCGCCTCCGCCATCGTGGCCAGGCGCGCGGCCTTCAAGAACACGCCGAGGGAGGCGACGAGCTCGGACGGTCGTCGAGCGTCACGGACGAGACGGCCGAGGGTGCGGGAATACGTCCGACGGTCGCGGACGAGCCACTGCAGGTGCGCCCGGACAGTGGCCATGCCGACGAACGGAGCCGTCCAAACGGTCGTCCGCAGTCGCTCGGCTTCCGGTTGCACGATCGACTCACGTGTCTCCAACAGGGTCGCGAGACTCACGTCGAAACCGCGGCGCACGGCAAGCAACTCGTTGACGACGAAGGTTTCAGTGACCTTCGGGAAGCGCGAGACGATGTACAGGATCGAGTCGCTCATCGTCGCCTCGCCAGGTCTCGATAGAGGTCGACGAGCTGATCGGCAGTCGCAGCGATCGAATAGTGAGCTCGCACGTGCCGCGCCGCGGCGCGGCCCAGCGTGCGTCGCATGTCGGTATCGGTCGCGAGGCGCTGCATGACGTGACTCCACGCGCGCACGTCGCCGACCGGAACTGTGAGACCGCGCGCCGACCCGAGGAGCTCTTCGACGCCGCCCACCGTCGAGGAAGCGACGCACGGGAGGCCGCACGCCATCGCCTCGAGCAGCGCGTTCGGCATCCCTTCCCCCAACGACGGGAGGAAGAACGCGTCTGCGGCCTTCAGGTACGTCTCGACGTGGTCAGTGGTCCCGACAAACCGGATCCGCGTCTCGATGCGCAGCTCGCGCGCGAGCCGCTCGAGCCGGGCGCGCTCCTGTCCGTCACCTACGATCAGGAGGTCGATGCCGCCAGTGTCGACCAATGCCCGCAGAAGCGTGTCGACGCTCTTCACGGGGTGGAGGCGCCCGACGAAGATTCCGTAGCAACGGTTCGTATCGAGCCCGAGTGCGGGGCGCAACGCGGCGCGGGCTTCGGCGCCGGCGGGAGAGAAGACGGCGAGATCGACACCGTTGGCGATGACCTCGACATGAGCGGCCGGTACGCCGGCCGCGCGCAGCTCGGTTGCGACCTCCGTACTGAGCGCGATGAACCGAGCCCAGCGCGCGAGCAACGCAAGACGGAGCCGCCCCGCCGGCTTCCGACGCAACCGCGCAAGATCGCCCGGCGGTCCGGCGCCGAGGATCGTGACGACGCATGGCTTCCCGAGGGCCCGAGCGGCGAGCGCGATCGTCGCGGGGGAAAGGGCGCCGTGCGCATGCACGACGTCGATCGTCCGGCCACCGCGCAGCAACTGAGCAATGGATTCGGTGACGTAGACCGCGGACGCTGTCGGGCTCTCGCCGGCCAGGCGGGTCCGGTACACGTCAGTACCGGCAACCACATCGCGACGCGGCGTGCCCGCGACCGCTCGCGTGAGCACCCGCGAGTAAACGCCGCGCTCGTGCAGGAGCGGGAGCAGCCGTTCCAGCTGCAGCTCCCCACCCCCCACGGTCGGCGCGAACGCCTGGACCGTCATTGCCACGCCGATGCCGCGTGCGGCACACGATCGGGTGACCATGCGGCGATCCTCTCGACCCGCCAGTGCACGCCCCATTGCGAGGTCTTACCCGAAACCGCCCGGCTGATTGCGCGCGCGAGCCGTCCCGTGCGACGGAGGGTTTGTCCAGGCTGCGGTAGCGCGGAAGGATCGTGGGGTACGAGCAAGACGGCCGCCGGCCGCCGGCCGCCACACGATGGGCCCTGCCTCCGCCTCCCGACTGCGCCGCTCTCGACGACGCCCGGTACACGCGGGCGCCGGCCTCGTCGCGCTCGTCCTCGCCGTTGCCGGGTTGGCAGCGTGCCGGCCGCAGGAGGGGCGAGGCATCCTCGTCTGGCGGGGGCGGCCGGCTGACCCGCAGATGATCGAAGTCGCCAACGCGTACCGCGGCTCGTACCGGTGGCAGGACGACGCGCCGCAGCCACCCGCCTGGCCGATCCGGGACTCATACCGGCGCGTGACGTGGCGCGAGCTCGAACCGACGGAGGGGCACTACGACTTCTCGCGCCTCGATGCCGAGGTCGCGCACGCACGGGCCAACGGCGGGGTGTTCGGATTTCGGGTGCAAGCCGCGTGCACCGGTTGTGTAGCTGGTGGCGTCGCGGTTCCGGACTACCTGCTCGCGCTGATGCCGAAAGGTTTCTGGTTCCGGCTCAACAACACCAACAACTACGCACCCGATTGGAACGATCCCGATTATCGGAGCCACCTCGACGCGCTTCTGCAGGCGTTGGGGCAACGATACGGAAACGATCCTCGCGTGGGTTTTGTCGACATCTCCTCGTACGGTGACTACGGCGAGTGGCATGTGCACCAGTGGCCGTATCCATCCGCGACGGGCGCGACGCCGATCACGACCGCGAACGCAGAGGCGATCGTCGACATGAACGTGCGCGCGTTCCCGTCGAAGTGGTTGCTCATGCAGCATCAGACCGTTACGGCCGACGGCGAGAACGATCACAACGTGTTCCTCTACGCGCTCAACAAGTATCCGCGCATCGGAATCCGGAACGACTGTTTGGGCGACAGTTGGTTCACCGACGACATGAAACGGCTGTACACGAAATATCCCGTCGTCGCCGATCGCTGGAAGACCGCTCCCGTCATGACCGAATACTGCTTCCAATCACCGGGAAGCGGTGGATTCGAACTGGCGTCCGGCCAGATTGCACAGTTCCACGTCGACAACATCGGAAACGGGAACATGGCGGCGTGGAACTCATTCAGCCGGAGCGAGCAGCTGCAATGGGCACTGAACAACACGCACGCGGGCTATCGGTTCGTTCCCAATCATCTCGCGATGCCATCGCGACTCTCGTCGGGCAGCCAGTTCGCGGTCGTGTCGAACTGGTCGAATGTCGGCGTCACACCGGCGTACAACCCGTGGGACGTCATCATCCAGCTTCGTAACCGGATCGGATCGATCGTTTGGAGCGGCACCTCGAAGCTCGATCTCGAACACTTTCTGCCGGGGACGCAGTCGATCACGGACACCTTCACGCTCGGTGCCGTCGCGCCCGGCCGCTACCGAGTCGTGCTCGTCGTGCTCGACCCGAAGCACTACTACGGTCCGCTCGGGCTGGCGATCCGGCATCGCAGCTTCGATGGCAGTTATACGATCGGATCGGTCGACGTGCGACGCGCGGACATCCGGCAATAGCCGCTACCTACGCGCGATCGATGGCAGCAACGGGGGTGACGCGACGGCGCGATCCTCCCGAGAGCCGAGAGCCTCGAGCGGCCCGGAGCGACCGAGCTCCTCGGCGAAGCGTTGGCGCGCGGCGAGCAGTGCACGTCGGACTTCAGCCAGACCGATCACCTCTCCATGGCGACCTCGCCGCTCGAAGCGGTCCGGCCCACTTCAACGTCGTGCCCCTCGCCCAGTCCATGTTCTGAAGCGGTCCCGATCAATGATTCACCGGCGGTCTCGTCGGGAGACGGCAAGCGTCGCGATCTGAGTCCGGTTGGCCGCGCCGAGTTTGCGAATGGCGCTGGCGACGTGGGATTCGACGGTCCGCCGGGAGATGAACAGCCGTTGCGCGATCTCCGGATTGCTCAGGCCGCCGCTGACCAGTTCGGCAACCTCGAGCTCGCGTGGGCTCAGCGCGTCGAAGCGGCTCTGGGGCGTTCTGTCCGTGCCGTGCTGACGCGTGAGCGGTTCCAGCGCGGTCGTCGCATCCATCCGCGTGAACTCGGCTGCGGCCGCGTCCGCGAGTTCGCGCGCCTGATCGCGTCGACCTGATGCCGCGAGAAGGTCTGCAGCTTCTTGACAGGCCCGCGCGTAGTCGAGCCGCCACGGCGTCGCCTCGAGCAGTTCGGCCGCAGCAACCAGACCGTCCGCGTCACGGTCGAGGAGCGCTCGGCACCGCCGCGCCGCCGCAACCACACTCGTGACGGCGCAACCTTCCGCGACGCCCTCGACCTCGATGACGAGCGCAGTCGCTGCGTCGCCGCGTCGGGTCGCGAGCGCGGCCTTCACCAAGTCCGGCGCGATCGAACGGAACTGGGTAAGGCCTCGCATCGTCGCGGTCAGGTGCCAGAGCTCCCAGAGCTGACTGAACGCGGCGTCGACGTTGCCGGCGTCGAGCGCTTCCATCGCCGTGACCCACAGCAGGAGGTCGACGCCGAAGAGGTGCAATCCGCTGCGCATCTCTTCGTGCCCGGCGCGCAGATGAGCGCGCCCATCCGTGACGTCGCCGCGACCGAATGCGACGCGGGCAAGTCCGGCGTGGGCGGTGACCAGGTGCGCGTTCGCTCCCGTCTCATCCGCGATCGCGATCACGGCGTTCAACTCGCGCACGGCATCGTCCCAACGTCCGCTGAAGAGCGCAACAAGACCGAGTGCTGCAGACGTGTGGACCAGCGTCGGCAGCTCGCCTCGTCGCTTCGCTTCGTATCCGATGCGCTCGTAGAGAACGGCGGCATCGTCGAAGCCATCGCGAAATGCCTCGAACGAGGCGACCCAGACGTCGGGAATGAGAAAGCCGGCACGAGGCATGGTCCGCGGATCGAAGCGCCGGAACGACTCGAGTGCGTGGTACACGGCGTCGTCGAATCGACAACCCGCACCGGCCACGAGGGCCAATCCCTGGTGCGCCGCGCACTCGACGTGCGGGCTGGTAGTGGTCGCGAGCACCTGCTCGAGCTCGTCGGCAACCCGCGCGGGATCGTCCCCCAGGAGCACACGCTGACCCGTCGCGAGGCAACGCGTCACGCCATCGCTGCGCTCTCCGGTGATCCCAGCCTCCTGGTAGTGCCGCGACGACGACGTGAGGTCGCCCGCGGTTGCGAGTACTGCGCCAAGTCCGGCGTGGATCTGTTGACGGTGCTCGGCCCGATCGAAGGTCGCGAGGAGCGCTTCGGCGTGGTTGCGGGCCGCGGCGATGTCACCGGCACGGGCCAGGGGCTCGAGGCACGCGACCTCGACCTCGACCCGACGCTCGTCATCCGGTTCCATCAGCGACAGCGCTCGCCGGTACAACTCGACGGCAACCGATGGCGCGACCGCCGCGACATCGAACGCCGCCCGCATCAGCACGCCGACCGTACTTGCGGCGCCATCGTCCACCCGGACGAGCCTAGGTGCGCGGCGACGTCCGTGATCCCCGCGATGTCAGGCTGGCCGAGAATGCTCGTTCCGGTTCGAACCGGAGGTCGGCTCCCGGAGCCGTGCGAAGGCATCGCGCCACGAGGGTGTGCCGTCGTGCCCCGAGACCGTCCACCGAACGAACGTCGTGGGGCCCATGTCTTCCGCGAGTTCCTCACGCAGCTGGGCGTGCGGGGCCGAACCGGCAAACGTGTCGAGCGCCGAATCGTCGATCCAGAGCGACAGCGTCGCGTACTCCTTGCGGAACGGCCGAGCGAGCGTCGCGAAGCCGACAACACCTTCGGTCGTTCGCATCTGTCGCGCGACGGCGCGCGATCCCCTGAAGAGCCGCCAGGCCTCGCTGCGACGCTTCGGCGGTATCAACGATGCCAAGGCGATGTACTCGCGCTCCCCGTCGATGGGCACGAGTTGCTTCCAACGCGACTTCACCGGTCGACCGTACAGTGCTCGATCCGGCGCGGGATCCGTGAGATCACTGATTTCTCGGACGCGATCGCGCACCCCGCGTCCGGCTCGGACTTCTACGCGCGGCGTATCGCGCATTCGGCCGCGACTGCCGCCTCCGGGTCGGTGCGACCGGCGACGAAAGCGGCCTCCATCACCGCGGGATCGCCGACGCGCTCGAGCGCGCGGTCGATGTCGGCCCGCTCGGCTTCGACGACCGGCCCACCGGTCGCTTCGCGCAATGCCACGGCGGCGCCGAGGTACCGACCGAGACCCTCGTCGTCACCGCGCAGCGACGCGACACCCGCCAGACCTTCGAGCGCCAACGCCTCGGCCCGTACGTCGCCGGCGTCACGGGCCGCGTCGAGGCCGGCGACGTGTTGTTCTTCGGCGCCCACGTCGTCTCCTCGCAACTCCGCGATGTATCCCAGCGATGCGAGGCTGAGGCTCAGACCCGCAGGAGCCGCGCGATCGACGTAGAGCGCGACCGCATCACGATGACACTGTTCGGCCTCGTCGAGCCGACCGCGGCGGCGCAGCGTGATGCCGCGCAAGTTGTACGCCAACGCCAGGGTCGGCACGTAGCGCTGCCGCTCGGCCGCGACGAGTGCTTCCTCGAACAAGGTATCCGCCTCGTCGGATCGGCCCTGCAGCGCGTAGATGTACACGAGGCGCGCAGTCAGGCCGCTCGACATGCCGGTCGCGCCGACGGCGTGCAAGCCCGCGATCGCCTGGCGCAACGCGAGCTCCGCATGGTCGTAGTCGCCGCGCGCCGCGGCCATGTCGGCAACGTGGCGGAGCGCGGTGCCACGACCCCACGCGTTGCCGAGTTCGCCGAATCGGGCGGCTGCCTCCTCGAACTCCGGGAGCGCCGCGTCGAAGTCGGCCGTCACCAGCGGGGTCTCACCGCGCACAAAGGCGGCCATGGCCAGGCTCCAACCGTCGCCCACACGTTCGAACGCGCGGCGCGACTCCTCGAACAGTGCCGCGGAGGCATCCGCGCGGTGGAAGGAGTCAGCGAGGGCGGTACCGTGCAACATCGTCGCGACGCCGATCGCGGCGTCGTCACCGAGCCCGCGCGCCTGCTCGACGCCTTCGGCACCATACGCGATCGCCCGCTCGCTGTCGTGCACGATGCCGACGACGCCCGCCCACGCAAGTGCGATGACGCGCCGGCTCGGGATCGTCGGCTCGCCCAGCGAAAGCGCGGCATTCATCCATCGCCAGGTGTCGTCGACGCGACCACCCATGTTCCAGTACCAGCCGAGCCCGGCCGCGATCGCGCACACGATATCCGCATCGCCGGAGACAATGGCCCACTCCATCGCGACGCGGATGTCGTCGAGCCACTCACCGACCACGCCATACCAGTTGCCTTCCGTCATCCCGTGCGCCGCGCTGGGTACCTCGATCAGTGAGGCGACGTATGCGGCATGGCGGGCGCGAGTTGCGTCGGCGTCGCCGGAGCGATCGAGGCGTTCACGGCCGTACTGGGCAAGCGTCTGGAGGAGCCGGAAGTCGACACCGCGCGCGGATCGCCGCGCGGTGACCAACGACCGGTCGACCAGGCGAGCCAACAGCTCGGCGACGTCGTCCGTGCCGATCGTCGCGTCACCACAGACCTGCTCGGCGGCCACCACCCCGAAGTGCCCCGCAAAGAGCGAGACGCGCTCGAAGACCCGACGTTCGTCGTCGAACAGGAGGTCGTAGCTCCAATCGATCACGGCCCGCAGCGTCTGCTGACGCGGGTACGCAGTGCGCGCGCCGGCAGTCAACAGCCGGAAGCGATCGTCGAGCCGGCTCAAGAGATCATCGGGCGTGAAGGCACGCATCCGCGCCGCGGCGAGCTCGATCGCGAGCGGAAGGCAGTCGAGGCGCTCACAAAGCGCCCGCACCGTCACGTCTGACGCACGGGTCGCGTCGAATGCCGGCGCGACGGCGCGTGCACGCTCCATGAAGAGCGCGACGGCATCTTGCAACTTGAGTGGCGCGAGGGGCCAAAGCACCTCACCCGCGATCATCAGGGGCTCACGGCTCGTCGTCAACACGTGCAGTTCGCCGCACCCGCCAACCAGATCCTCGACCATCTCCGCGGCGAGCGCGATGACATGCTCACAGTTGTCGAGGATCAGCAAGGCGTCACGACCGCGGAGAAACTCACGCAACCGCTCGCGCAGGTTGCTCGACGCACCCTCTCCGAACTCCGCCTCGACCCCGAGCGCGGCGGCGATCGCGGTGGCAACGCCGGCCGCATCGGCAACCGGCGCGAAGTCGGCCATGTACACGCCGTGCTCGAACTCATTCAGCAGGCGGCGGCCGACCTCGATCGCGAGAGAGGTCTTGCCGACGCCGCCGGCACCGACGATCGTCGCGACCCGATGTTCGCGGACGAGTGTGACCGTCGCGTCGATCTCCGGCTCCCGGCCGATGAGTGCAGTCGTCGCCGCGGGCAGATTGCTCGAGGGCGCGCGCGCGGCGCCACCCGAACGTGGGACCGGTGGCGACGCGAGCGAGAAGTCTTGGGCGAGCACCGCCTGCTCGACCTGCCTCAGCGCGGGCCCCGGGTCGATGCCGAGCTGCTCGGCCAGCACCGTGCGCGCTCGTTGGTACGCGCGCAGCGCGTCGGCCTGACGGCCCGCGCGGTACAGCGCAGTCATGAGCTGGGCCCAGAGGCGCTCGCGCAGCGGACACTCCTGCACCAGCGCTTCGAGCTCACCAATCAGCTCTGAGTGTCGGCCGAGCAGCAGGTCGGCGTCGACGCGGTCTTCGATCACCGTGAGTCGCGACTCTTCGAGTCTGGTGATCACCGGTCGCGCGAAGGCGTCGTCTGCGAAGTCGACGAGTGCGGTGCCGCGCCACAGTGCGAGCGCGTCGCGCAGAACCGTCGCCGCCGCCTCGGCGTCACCTGCGTGGAGCGCAGCTCGGCCTTCCGCCGAGAGCCGGTCGAAGCGGGCCGCGTCGAGCGCGTCTTGTGGCAGATCGAGCGCGTAGCCACCTCCACGGGTTGCGATCCGGTCCTCGCCGAGCGCGCGTCGCAAGCGCGAAACGTGGACCTGCAAGTTGTTGCGCGCCGGGATGCGCTCGCCGCTCCAGACGTCCTCGAGGAGCTGGTCGGCAGGCACCGGGTGGCCTTGGGCCAACGCGAGGTCGATGAGCAGCGTGCGCGGACGCGAGCCGCCGATGTCGACGGGGGCGCCGTCGTCGTCGAGCACCTCGAGCGGCCCCAGGATTCGGAGCTCCACGGCGTTCCACCGTAGGCCACGGCTGTTAGCGACTTGAAAGCACCCCTACAGGCCCCCCGACGAGGCTCAGGGCGACACTACCGGCGACCGATCGTGACGAAAAGCGAGAACGGATATCCAGATGACTGCCAATCAGGTTCAGGGGCCTGCGATCGAGGTGCAGGGCTTGGAGAAGTCGTTCAAGAAGGTGGAGGTGCTGCGCGGCGTGGACTTCGCTGTGGCGCGGGGCAGCATTTTTGCGCTGCTCGGCTCGAACGGAGCGGGCAAGACCACGGTCGTGAGACTCCTTTCCACGCTGCTGCAAGCCGACGCGGGAACTGCGCGCGTCAACGGCTGCGATGTCGCGACGCAGGCTGCGGACGTGCGAAAGTCCATCAGCCTCACCGGACAGTTCGCGGCCGTCGACGAGATCCTCAGCGGGCGCGAGAACCTGGTGTTGGTTGCCCAGTTGCGACACCTCGAGGACGCGGGCACGATCGCCGATGAGCTGCTCGATCGCTTCTCTCTGACCGACGCGGCCGCGCGAAGGGTGTCGACGTATTCGGGTGGCATGCGTCGCCGCCTCGACATCGCGATGAGCCTCATCGGGAATCCGCCGGTCATCTTCCTCGACGAGCCGACGACCGGCCTCGATCCCCAGGCGCGCATCGAAGTGTGGCAGGCCGTCAAGGAACTCGCCGAGCACGGCACCACGGTGCTGCTCACGACGCAGTACCTGGACGAGGCCGAGCACCTGGCCGACCGCATCGCGATCCTCCGCGAGGGTCGGATCATCGTGAACGGCACCCTCACCGAGCTCAAGCGGCTGCTCCCGCCGGCCAAGGTCGAATACGTCGAGAAACAGCCGACCCTCGAGGACGTCTTCCTCGCCATCGTCGATGACGACGGCAGGACGCCGACGCCGGCAATTGCCGCCGCGTCAGCGCGGACATCGAAGGACTAAGGAACAACCATGACCGAGCACTTCTTCGGCGACACTGCCGTCCTGCTGCGACGATCTTTGCGTCACGTCACGCGCAGCCTGGACACCATCATCACTACCACGATCATGCCGATCGCATTCTTGCTGCTGTTCGTCTACGTGTTCGGCGGCGCGATCGACACAGGGGCGGATTCGTATGTGAACTACCTCCTGCCCGGCATCCTGCTCATCACGATCGCAACGGGCATCTCCTATACGGCGTTCCGGCTCTTCTTGGATATGAAGAGCGGCATCTTCGAACGATTCCAGTCCATGCCGATCGCACGGTCGTCCGTGCTGTGGGCGCACGTATTGACGTCGGTGGTCGCCAATCTGATCTCGCTCGTGGTCGTCGTGCTCGTCGCACTCCTCATCGGCTTCCGCACGGGAGCGAGCGTGCAGGCTTGGCTCGCGGTCGCCGGCATCCTGATCCTCTTCACCCTCGCGTTGACGTGGATCGCCGTGATCCCCGGTCTCTCCGCGAAGTCCGCGGATGGCGCGAGCGCGTTCTCCTACCCGCTCATCTTCCTGCCGTTCATCAGCTCGGCATTCGTGCCCACCGACACCATGCCCGGCCCGGTACAAGCCTTCGCCGAGCACCAACCGGTGACGTCCATCGTCAACGCGATCCGCGACCTGTTCACACAGCACCCGGTCGGCTCTGACATATGGATCGCCCTGGCCGAGTGTGTCGGCATCCTCGTTGTCGCGTACTTCTTCGCCATGGCCACGTACCACCGCAAGATCTCCTGAGGAGAGCATCGAGCGGGGCCCGGGCCGGAAGCCAACGCCCACAGCACACCAAGCATGAAGCCGCGCGTCAGCGCCTCCGGGCGCGCAGGACGACGTCGGCGATGTGGGGGGTGCCGGGCGGCGGATCGATCCGCGGCACGACCGTGTGCAACTCGACCGTGAAGTCGTCGCCGAGGAGCCGGCTGAGGTCGTCGGCACCGACGTAGTCCGCCGGGTCGACGCCCCGCGACTTCATGTGCTCGCGGTGCTCGTCATCCAGGTCGTGGTAGACGGCGAGCAGCAACCCGCCTGGGCACACGGTGTCGAGCAATTTTCGCACTGCGGCCTCGCCGGCGGCCTTGGGCAGCGCGGGGTACTGCATCGAGACGAGCTCGAACGAGCGCGCCGGCAACGGTGTCTGCAGCACATCCCCGCAGACCCACTCGACACTGACGTCGTTGAGCTCGCCGGCCTCTCTCGCCCGGCCTACGGCTACGTCGGAGATGTCGATCGCGGTGACGCTCCAACCGCGTTCAGCGAGCCACATCGCGTCGGCGCCTTCGCCACAACCGACGTCGAGCGCCCGGCCCGAGGCGAGATCGGCGACCTCGGCGACGAGCCGCCCGTTGGGCCGTCCACTCCACTTCGCACCGTCGTGCTCGCTGTACCTCGCATCCCACTCGGCGGCTTGCGCCTCCGCGCCGAAGCGCGGTTCACCGTGCTCGTGCATGTCCGGATGGTAGACCGCCATTTTCGAGGTTCTGCACGTCGGCGCAGCACGCCACCGACGCGTCGCATGTGCCTGACGCGAGCGCGCCGGACGTTCACTCCGTCACCTCGCGGGCGGATGCACCACCTCTCGCTTCGTCGAGGCTTCGGCTCTACGCTCACCGCCGGATGTTTCGCTTCGAGGTCGCGACACTTGGCGATCGACAACACACCGAGCGGACGCAACCCGGGAGAACGTGATCATGAGTGAAACCACGACTGCGAGCGTGGACACGGCGATCCGCCCGTTCCGAATCGAGGTTCCTCAGAACGAGATCGATGAGCTGCGTCGCCGCATCGATGCGACGCGCTGGCCGACCAGGGAACTCGTCGCCGATCGGTCGCAGGGTGTGCAGTTGGCAGCGTTACAGGAACTCGCGCGCTACTGGACGAACGAGTACGACTGGCGCCGGTGCGAGGCACGCCTGAACACGCTGCCGCAGTTCAAGACCAAGATCGACGGGCTCGGCATCCACTTCATCCATGTGGAGTCCGCACACGAGAACGCGTTGCCGTTGATCATGACGCACGGCTGGCCGGGCTCGATCGTCGAGCTGCTCGAGACCATTGGCCCACTTACCGACCCGACCGCGCACGGCGGACGCGCCGAGGACGCGTTCCACCTCGTGCTGCCGTCCATCCCCGGCTACGGCTTCTCCGACGAGCCGACCGAACTCGGCTGGGGCCCCATCCGCATCGGACGGGCCTGGCACGAGCTCATGCGGCGCCTCGGTTACACCCGGTACGTCGCGCAGGGCGGCGACGTGGGCTCACAGGTCACCGACGCGATGGGCCGCCTGTCACTCGACGGTCTGATCGGCATCCACACCAACCTTCTGACTCCGGCGCTCGGCGACGCGCAAGCCCTCAGCGCGTCGCCACCCACCGAGGAAGAGCGTGCCGCGCTCGACCAGCTCGACGCGTTCCATGCGACCGGCACTGGTTACTTCGTGGAGCAGGCGACCCGCCCGGAGACGATTGGCTATGCCCTTCTAGATTCACCCATCGCACTTGCGGCCTGGATGATCGATCACGATACGGACGCCTACCAGAAGATCGCTCGCGCCTTCGTCGACGGGCAACCCTCGGGCAATCTCACCAAGGAACACATCGTCGACAACATCACGCTGTATTGGTTGACAGGCACCGGCGCCTCGGCTGCGCGCTCGTACTGGGAGGAAGGACAAGAGAATGCTCGTGCGGCCGGCAAGCCTCCCACGCCGGTCTCGATTCCGGTCGGCTTCACCACGTTCCCCGGGGAGATCTGGCGGACCCCGCGCAGCTGGGTCGAGCGGGCGTACCCCGACGTCGACATCTCCTTCAACGAAGTCGACAAGGGCGGTCACTTCGCCGCATGGGAGGAACCGGAGCTCTTCTCGGAAGAGTTGCGCGCCGCCTTCCGGCCGCTCCGCTAACCCTGAGGACGCGTCGGTGCGAACCTGCATCTTGGTGGTCCGCACCGGTCATGCAGCGTTTTGGGGACATCCCCGTGGGGCGACGGCACCTCAGTACCCTCCGCAGCCATGTACTGGGAACGCTTTAATCGATCACTCCTCCTTAACACGGACGCCGTTGCGGCGATGCGCGTGCGAAGTAGGAGAAGCAGCACGATTCCGCCCTACCGCGACGAGTGGACGGTCCAGGCTCTGGCCGGAGGCGAGTGGTTCACGCTCGCCGTTGCCCCGACTGAGCCGGACGCCGAAGGGGCGATGAACGTACTCGGCGCGCGGTTCGCCGTTCACTCCGACCCTGACGCGTAAGCGTCAGCCCACGGACGGACGACTCGCAGGTTGTACAGATGCTCTCGCATCGTGCGGCGCACCATCGACCGGACCTACGCTCTCGGCAAGGTGTCCCACGCGCGGGGCAAGCCGATCACGAGGAAGGTCGGAGTGGCCGACGGGATCGTGAACGTCGAGCAGGCGAAGGGCTGGAACGGTCCCGACGGCGAGGCATGGGCCGCGGATTGGAAATCGTTCGACGAGTCGCTGCGCTACTACCGGACGTACATCATCGATGCGGCCGCGATCAGCGACGGTGAACACGTCCTCGATATCGGATGCGGGAACGGCCAGACCTCACGCGATGCGGCAACTTCGACGCCGACGGGAACCGTTCTGGGAATCGACATCTCGGGCCCCATGCTCGCTCGGGCGCGTGACCTCGCACGGTCCGCTGGCCTCGCGAACGTCGAGTTCGTGCACGGTGATGCCCAGGTGTATCCGTTCGAGGCGTCAGCCTTCGACCTCGCGGTGAGCAGGTTCGGATCGATGTTCTTCGCCGATCGGGTCGCCGCGTTCACGAACGTCGCCCGCGCGCTCCGGCCGGGCGCGCGGCTCCTGTTCGTCGTCTGGCAGGGCGTCCCAGCCAACGAGCAGTTCTCGACGTTGATGGGCAGCCTCGCCGCGGGCCGTGATCTCCCGACGCCACCGCCCGGCGCGCCCAGCCCGTTCGCGCTCGCCGTCCCGGATGTCGGTCGCATCGCTCTCGAGGCTGCCGGCTTCGTCGACGTGCGCCACGAGTCAGTGCATCGTCGGTTCTCGATGGGTCCCGACGTCTCGCATGCGCTCGCATTCGCGGAACGGAATCCGCCGGGCCGACACCTTCTCGCCGATCTCGATGCCGACGGCGCGAGCCGACGCGCTCGGGGCGCTCCGCCACGCGCTCGAGGCGCACCAAACGCCCGACGGCGTCCTCTTCGACAGCGCGACCTGGTTCATCACCGCTCGCAGGCCATAGGAACATCGGCGAGCCATGCGCGCGCGGCCGGAGCAGATCGCCACGGCGCGGGCTGGCCCGACACGACCCGCTGGCAAGGGGACGCATCGATGCTCGGAAAGGTTTCGGCCGACCGGCGCGAGGATCGTCGAGGGGTATTAGACGATTCGGGATGCGTGGCGGCGAGCTTGATGCCCTCGAATCCAGACCCGAGCGGTAAAGGCTCTGACCGGTGATGAACGCCGCCGGCCCGCAGTACACGACTGTTCGCCGTAGTAGTCGGTGAACCGTGCGCCTTCGGCCGCGATGCGGTCGATGTTCGGCGTGCGATACCCCATCACGCCATCGCAGTAGCAACTCAGGTTCGACTCGCCGATGTCGTCACCCCAGACGACCAAGATGTTCGGCGTCTCGTCCGGCATGAGCGGAGTCGCTTCGACGGAGCAGGGCGATCTGAACACTCCGGGACGACGGGGTCAATGCCGCGCGTCGGACGTGCCTGGTGTCGCGACCGGGGCGCGGGCATTGACCGGGAACAGCCAGGGGGCGACTATGCGGGTGGCGAGTTCGCGGTGGCCTCCCCGAAAGGATACGTCCCGCCCCGAGCGAGGAGTGGATTGCACAGCACTCGCCTGCGCGCTCGTCGCCCGTACGTACACCCCCGAAGGAGGGGCCGTGGACATCGGAAGCTTGCTCGCGGCACTGGCACTCGGGTTTGTTTGTGGCGTGATCGCCCGCGTGCTGGTACCGAACGACGCGTTCGCCGCGATGAGCGGATGGAAGTCGTGGGTACTCTCGACGGCGCTCGGCTTGGCCGGCGCCCTCGTTGGCTATTGGATCTTCGCCGGGCTGTTCGGGATCGGCGACAGCGACAAGTTCGACTGGGGCGGGATCGTCGGAGCCGTCATCGGCGCGATCATCGTCGTCGCGGTCGCGTCCTGGTTGATGAAGAAGTACGCGACTTCACGCGCCACGTGAACTGGCGCGGTGAAATGGCGAGCAGTCGCTCGTCCACATCCACAGCGGGATACCTGGGGAGGGGGACTGCAGTCCGTCAACCTGTAGGCGGGCTCTGACGCCGGGGTGCAGACCTTCGTGTCGGAGGGCCGTCGTCCCAGGAACGCGACTGGCGAGCTCGGGCGTGGTCGGAGATCGCGCAGTGAGGGTCGGCGCCCGGCGACGCTCAAGGCGTGAACCGCCGTTCGCTTCCGAACGGCAGAGTGAAACTCAGGTGGCCGAGTTCCTTGCCGTCGCCGTCCTCGATGGTGACATACACCCAATCGCCATCGTGAGTCCGGTAGACGACCCAGTTGATGTGCGTGTCGATGTTCTCGCCTTCGCCAGGGCCCGTTGGAAGCGGTCTTGACGAAGGCGAAGCGAGGACCATGTAGACAAGGGAGCGTGCGAACGAATCGGCCGTGTGATTCGCGGCGTTGATCTCAGACCAGCTGATTGGCATCTAAGCCCCTTCTGGCAGGTTGCAAGTTCGGCCACGTGTGTAGTTCGCATTCGAGAACGCGACAACCGTCACTGACCTCGGATTCGTCGTCGATCGCGAACGCTCCAGCCGCCCGACACAGGTCCGCGACGTCATTTCTGGGCTGTTCCCAGACGACGAGGTCTGCCAGCACCCGATCCTCGACGATGACACGGTCAACTCAGCCTGCACGGTCGCAGTTGCGCGAGCACCCGAAAGCGCGAACCGAGGAGTGCTATTGCGGTGAGTTGTACGGGACGGAGAACCTCGTGTTCGCCGACGAGCTAGCCAGGGCACCGGCCAGGACAATCACCCGCGTTCGTCTGTCAGCTGCTGACGATCACTCGAACTTTTCCGGAGATGATCACTGAATCTCCCCACTGCTGAGCGGCTGGGTGGACCACGAGAAGGTCCACCTCGGAGGGATCTCGAACGGGAGCAAGGAATCGGGAGAGCAGCTCGCGACGCTGCCGGCCTACCTCATCGAGACGCCTCGCATCATCAGCCAGACGGTCGACCAAGACGACTGGTCGGAGCTGGTGAAGATCCGCGGGGTAGCGCTGCGGTCGCCGGTCGTAGTCTGCGTTCGATGACGGGTGGGTCCGAGATCGGGTTCTTTCAGTTTGCCGGCCGTCGTGTCGCGTACGCGGTGAGCGGCGACGGCCCTGCGCTCGTTGCGCCCGCATGGTGGATCAGCCACCTGGAGCTCGACTGGGAAGATCGGGCATTCCGGGAGCTCTGGGAGACCGTGGCCGCGGGTCACACCTTGGTGCGATACGACCGGCTGGGAGTCGGCATGTCGGATCGCGACGTGCGCGACGAGGATCTCACGATCGACGGAGACGTCACACTGCTGTCTGCGGTGCTCGACGAGCTCGTGTTGGACAAGGTCTCGCTGATCGGCGGTTCGTCGGGTGGTTGTGCAGCGATCGCGTTCGCCGCGCGCTTCCCCGAGCGCGTCGACCAGCTCGTGCTCTACGGCGCGTATGCCGATGGACCCGCAATCACGTCATCCGAGGTGCGCGACGCGATCGTCGGCACAGTGCGCTCACATTGGGGCTTGGGATCGCGGTTGTTGGCCGACATCTTCTTGGGCGATGCCACCAGCGTCGAACAAGAACGACTCGCGCGTTACCAGCGCGACGTCGCGAGCCCTGAGGTCGCGGCGCTGTTGCTGGAGCTGATATATCGCAACGACATCCGATCGGAGTTGAGCCGGGTGCGCACACCGACGGCGGTCGTACACCGCCGTGACGACCGCGCGATTCCGTATCGGCTCGGCCGCGAGGTCGCGGCGGGAATCCCGAAGGCGAAGCTAATTCCGCTCGCAGGGAACGCCCACTTCCCATGGGCCGGCGACTCGGCTTCGGTGGCGCGTGCGCTGCGCTCCGTTCTCGCACCCGAAGGACCGGCCCGTCGCGACGGGGGCACTTCGACGGTGCCGTTGTCGCCTCGCGAACGTGAGGTGTTGACGCTGGTCGCGAATGGCTTGAGCGACCAGGAGATCGCCGAAGCACTCGTCTTGAGTCAGCACACGGTGCACAGACACGTCGCAAACATCCGCCACAAGCTCGGACGGAGCACCCGTACCGCCGCGGTCGCCGAGGCCGCGCGGTTGGGTCTGCTCTGAGCGGCCCGTCACCCGAACGGGCCATCACGACCAGATGGCCCGCGCGAGCGATGCGGACCGGCCTCGGGTTCCCGCATCATCGCCGTCGTGAGCACTGCAATCGCGCAACCAACGCGGTCAGGGTCTGTTATCGGCGCTCGCGCCTTCGCCGTCCTCTACGACCCCTGCTTGTGGCTCGGCGAGCGGTCCGGAGTGCGCGCGCTCCGCAAAGACCTTCTCCGAAGCGCGCACGGCCGCACCGTCGACATCGGCAGCGGAACGGGTCTCAACCTGCCCTACTACCCCGACGACCTCGACGAGTTGATCCTGGCCGAGCCGGATCCCGCGATGCGTTCACGGCTCGAGAAGCGTCTTCGCGGCAACGGTGGGCCCACGCGGTTGATCGACGCGCCGGCTGAGCGGCTTCCTCTCCCCGACGAATCGGTCGACACCGTGGTCTCCACGTTCGTGTTGTGCACGGTCGAGGATCCGGCGCTCGTGCTGCAGGAACTCGCGCGCGTGTTGCGGCGCGATGGGCAGCTGCTGTTCATCGAGCACGTCCGCTCCGATTCGGCGATGCTCGCCACCGCGCAGAACCGGCTCGCCCGCCCGTGGCGCCGCGTCGCGAGGGGTTGTCGCTGCAATCGTGCCACCGCGCAGCTCATGGAGACTGCCGGATTCACGCTCGACGGGATACAGGCGAGTTCGTGGCGCGCAATGCCCTCGATCGTGCGGCCACTCATCGTCGGTCGCGCGCACAAGGAGCGGAGATGACTTCGACCGCGCGAGTCCGTGTCGGGGTCTTTCCGGCGGCATTCGATGCAGCCGACGGCGATCCGGAGCGTCTGCGCGCGACGCTCGGGCGGATCGCCGACGCAGGAGTCGACCACGTCTGCGTCGGCGATCATGTGAGCTTCTTCGTGGGCGCCGGATCTGACGGACTGATCCGCGCCACGTCGCTCCTCGCGGCTCAGGCTGCGCTCCCGGTGTATGTGGGGCTGTACCTGCTTCCGCTGCGACACCCGGTGCCGGTCTCCCGCCAGCTGGCGACGATCGCGCAGCTCGCACCGGGTCGGTTGACGCTCGGGGTCGGGATCGGCGGCGAAGACCCGCACGAGATCAAGAGCTGCGGCGTCGATCCGAAGACGCGTGGTCGCCGCATGGACGAGTGTCTCCGGATATTGCGCGGCCTGGCCGACGGCACCCCGCTGAGCTTCGACGGCGAGTTCTTCGCGCTCGACGACGTCCTGATCCTGCCCGCGCCATCGCCGTCGATACCGCTCATCGTCGGCGGACGGTCGGATGCCGCAGTCAGCCGCGCCGCGTTGTTCGGCGACGGCTGGCTCGGAATCTGGGTGTCGCCGCGTCGATACGCCGCCGCGCGCGACGAGATTGCGACGGAAGCCGCCGAGGTCGGCCGCGACCCCAGCCGGTTCGAGCACGCGCTCAACGTGTGGTGCAGCTTCGCCACGAACCGTTCGACGGCTCGCGAGCGACTCGCCCTGGAAATGGAACGCTTCTATCAGATGCCCTTCGCGCCGTTCGAGCGGTACTCGCCGTACGGCACACCCGAAGCCGTCGCGGAGTTCCTGTACCCCTACGTCGAAGCGGGTTGTTCGGCGTTCAACGTGATCCCGTGCGCGGAGGACGACGACAGCGCGATCGCGGCAGTCGGCGAGTTGCGCGCACTGCTCGCCGCACGGGCCGACGCATCAACCGGAACGCTTCAGGAGGTTTGACATGATTGCTGTCTTCGTGACGCTCGACTCCGACGGTCTCGACGAGGAGCGCGTGCGCAAAGTCGCGGCCGACGCGAGAGGAATGTTCGAAGGAATGGCCAACCTGCGCCACAAGTTCTTCACGCTCGGCGAGAAGAAGAGTCGAGCGACGAACGTCTACGTCTGGGAGTCGGAAGAGGCAGCCCGGCAGTTCTTCTCCGATCAGCTCGCGGAGCGAGTGACCAGCCTGTACGGCGTCCGCCCCCAGATCGAGTTCGCCGAGATCATCGAGTCGGTCGACAACGCGGCGTGATCGAAACCTGCAGTGTGTCGGAGGGGGGACTCGTACCCTAACCCCACGGGCCCCCGCCGCCGGCCAGTTCGCGATCGCTGCGTAGCCGTTCAGATCGTGCGCCTGACTACTCCCGCGACTACTTCCTGTCCACAGGGACGTATGCGGTGCAGTCAGGGCATTGGTGTTGCGCCCGACGGGATATCAACGAACGGTTGTTCGCGCGCCAACCAGCGGCTGATCGTCAGTAGCGCAAAGCCAATCAGCACGCAGCCGACGGCGAGACCGGCGATGGTCGCGACCTGGTATTCCCCGAACTCGTCGGGGCGCCCGAGCTCGAGAGCGCGCGCGACGACCAAGGTGGCCACGCCGCTCGGCAGGGCAAGGGCCAAGAGGATTGCCGGCAACCGGGGTGCGACCGGCCGACGAAGCATCGAGACCGCGACGCAGGCGGTTCCGACACCCAGCAGCGTCATCCACACCGGCACCGCCCAACCGATGACGAGCGTGCTCATGGCACCGATCATCAGTGCGCCGACGCCGATCGCGCCGACCGGACCGAACGCTCGTCCGTGGCGATCGCGGATCCCGAAGGCGACGGCACACGTAAGGAAGCTTGCGCCCGCGAGGACGAACACCCCGGCGAAGTAGAACACGTAGTCCGCTACCGGCCCCTCGAACGTTTGCTCGAGCAGGTGACCGCTCAGCCGCACCACGAGGAACACGACCCAGAGCGCGGCGCCAACCACTGCGAACGAGCCCGCTGCTCTCGTACCTTCCGTGGGGACCGCGAGCCGACCGGTGCGAGTCGTGAAATAGGACCGCGCCACTACGTTCGGGTCGCCGAACGACCTGAGCGCGAGCGTCATGGCCTCGGTGGCGTCGCAGCCAGAACGAACCAACGCGTCGACGTGAGCTCGGAGGTGGTCCTCGGCCTCGGCGATGAGGTCCTCCACGTCACGACGGCTGCCTAAGCGCACCCGGAGCACGTCCAAGTACTCAGCGATCACGTCGGCGCCCATCGCACTCCCTTCAACACACTCTGCACGGCGCTGGCGAACTCGTCCCACGCGCGCGACCTCTCCAGCAGTGCGCGCCGCCCCCGGGCGGTGAGCTCGTACACGCGACGGCGACGACCCGACACCTCGGTCCACGAACTGCCCAGGAGTCCAGCACGATCGAGGCGATGTAACGCCGGGTACACGGTCCCCTCGGGAAGGTCGAAGACCTCGCCGCTGTCTTCGCGTAGCGCCTCGATCACCGCATAACCGTGCATCGGTTCTTCGGCGAGGACCGCGAGCAACAGCAGATCGAGATGCCCCTTCAGCGCTTGGCTCTTCATACCTAGCAATCCTAGGCTATTGCAGCCGAGGTATCAAGGGTTCCTCTGCGTCGACCCTCCGAACTACCACTGGGAGTCGGTCGCTTACGACGTGATCCAGTCTCGGATGATGGCGGCGACCATGGAGGGGTCAGTCTTGTAGGCGAAGTGGCCGTGCCCGTCGAGCACGCGGGTCTGGGCGTTGGGGATCGTGGCGGCGGCCCGGTATGTCAGATCGGCGAGCGCGGCGTCGGTCTCGGAGCCGGCGAGCAGGAGCGTTGCGGCTGTGATCGCGTCGAACTGGCCGGGGCGGTACACCCAGGTGTGTTCGACTCGGCACTCGCGGGGAAGGGTGGGCGCAGCTGCGAGGAGCTTCGGCCACCGCGGGCCGGCCCTGAGGCCTTCGAATTCCTCGTCGGTCATGGCTTCGGTGTCGACCAGCGCGGCCCGGATGGCGGCTTCGCGGTCGCCGGCTGCGACGGCTGCCCCGATCGCCTCGATCGCGCCCGGCGGGTAGCTGAGTCCGAAGCTGGGCTCGTAGAGGATCAGGTGATGGACGTTGGTGGTGAGGGTGGCGCCGCCCATGGCCGGGTTGCAGCCGTAGCTGTGGCCCCACAACGCGATGGGCCCCCCGAGGGCCGCGACCACGTCGACGACGGCGGCGACATCTTCGGACTCGCGCTCGATCGCATAGGGCGTGGTGTCACCGCTGGCGCCGGAGCCTCGGCGATCCATGGCGAACGTGGTGAGGTCACCGCGCAGCTCGTGTACGAGCGGATCGAAGGTGGTGTGATCGCTGGGAGCGCCATGCACGAGGACGATCGCCGGGCCGTCGCCATCGACCCACACGGCCAGCGGCGTGCCGTCACGGGAGCGGACGTCGAAGCGGGTCGCAGTGGGCTCGGTCATGCGAGTGTCGCTCATTGCGGTGCTCCTTGACGGTTCTGGCCGCCGCCCACCGTCATCGGGCGGTCGAGTTCGGCGGCGAACACCGATACGGCGTGGGCGAACGCTTCGGGCTGCTCGGCGTAGGTGACATGGCCGCTGCCGGCGAGCTCGACGAAGCGGGCGTCAGGCAGGCCGCCCGCGAGCCGGCGCGCGACCGAACGCAGGGCCTGGTGGCTGCGGTCCCCCGCGATGATCAGAGCGGGAACGGTGACGGCAGCGAGGTCCGCCGGAGTGATCGCGAGGGACGGGGATCGCAGGTCGGTGAACCCGATCTCGGCGTTTTGCCGGTAGCGGTCCTTGCGGCTCTCGTCGAGGATGGACCACAGGCCGGGGCACATCAGTGAGAAGAACGCGTCGACCGCAGCACGCAGGTCGCCCGCGTCCGCCTGCTCGACGATTGGGCGCAGGTCGTGTATCGCGATGTCGCGGGTATCCGGGTCGAGGCTGAACAGTGGTGGCTCGCTGAACACCGCGCCACGGAGCAGGTGACCGTACCGAAGCGCCACGTCGACGCTGATGGCCGCACCGCCGCTGGACCCGACGAGTAGACAGGGGCTCAACGCGAGCGCGTCGATCAGCGCCGCGGCATCGTCGGCGTGCACCGCGCTGCTGATCGCCGCGCGACCTCGGGTGCTGCGGGTGTGGCCGCGGCGGTCGTAGCGCACGCACGTGTAGCGGTCCGAGAACCGCTCGGCCTGGTCGGCCCACACGCCGGCGAAGCCACACATGCCGTGCACGAACAGCATCGCCGGCCCGTGTCCGGTCTGCTCGTAGTAGATCGTGGTGTCGTCGAGGTCGATGGTCGGCATGCCGACAGTGTGTGATCACCGATCGTCGCCACGCATCGGGTGTTCACCCCATCTCCGCCAGAGTCACGACGACAGGAGGCCATGCTCCATGGCGAACAGCGTGGCGCCGGCGCGGGTGGTCACCCCCGCCTTTGCGTATATGTGCTCCACGTGGTGTCCCACCGTTTTGGGCGAGATGCCCAGGGTCGCGGCGACCTGCTTGTTCGGATGACCGCGAGCGATCAGACGCAACACGTCGACCTCCCGCTCGGTGAGCCCAGCGGGTCGGCTGATCTGGGGAGGACGGGTGGCCTGGCCGGCGGCAGCGAGCACGGCCTCGACCTCCACCCGACCGAACCGGCCCGCGTCGACCTGATCAAGCAGTTGCGACGCGGCATCCGTCCGGGTGAGCGCGGACCGGTGGGGACGGTCCTCGGTCATGGCTTGGTACGCGTCGGCGGCGGCCAAAAGCGCGCGCCCCGACGCTGAGCTGGTCGCCTGCGAGACCGCGGTGGTAGCCGGACCCGTCGGGTCGCTCGTGGTGGCGGGCGGCCAACTCGGCAAACGGTGCGAGCAGCCTGCAACGGGAAAGCACCCGCTCCCCCAAGTAGGAGTGGAGCCGCACCCGCTCCCATTGCTCGGGACTCAGGGACCCGGCCCGGTCCCAGATCCCGGACGGCACCCCGACCTTGCCGACGTCGTGCACCAGTCCCGCCCGTCGCAGCAGCGACCCGTCACGGTCGGACAGACCCGCAGCGTCGGCCGCGGCCCCAGCCAGCGCCGCCACCGCCGTCGAATGACCCAAGAAGAACGGTGACTTCAAGTCCGCGAAATCCGCAACCGCGCTCAGCGCCTCGTCGATCCGGCGCTCCTCGATCGCGAGCACCGGTAGCGGCTCGGCATCCAGGACCGCCGCGCACAGGTCGTCGTCACCGAGTCCCGCAAGCCACCCCTCACCGTCCGCGACCAGCGCGTCAACCACCATCGGGTCGTACGCGTGACCGCGTCGGTGAGCGAGCACCTCGGCGGCAGTCGCCCAGCCCGCCTGGCGTGTCCAAAGCTCGGTGTCCCGGGCGACCGCGACCACCCGGATCGCGATCGGGACCGCCTCACCCGCCAGCCCGTCCGGGTAGCCCCGGCCATCCCAACGCTCATACGCGTGCGCCAGCGCGTCGCACACCGACGCCGGCATGCCAAGCCGAGTCGCCAGGCGAGCCGCGGCCTCACAGTGCCCCGAAAGGCTGCGCCGCTCCCCGCCGGGATCCGACAGCGCCTGGGCGACCCGCCCGATACGGCGCACCAACGGCAGGTCCTCGCCCAAGTGGCGCACAAAGAAGCGGAGGCCCTCACCGGGCTGTGCGTTCAGCATCGGCGCGAACGCGGCGTTGAACGCCACCTCATCGCCGCCCGCGAGCACCGCCGTCTCCGACGCGTCGGAGGTACAGCCCACGAACCGCAGCAACGCCACGTGGTACACACCCGAGCACCCGACCTCACCCAGGCACAAAGCCTCCGCCACCTTGAGCGAGAGCAAGCAGCTGCGCAGGCCGTGCTCAAGCGGCTGGCCCGTACCCAGATCCGTCGCCAACGACAGGGCGATGGTCAACTCCGCCAGACGGCCGACCCCGACCTCTACCTCGTCGCCCACCCCACCACTCTTCCAGAGCGCCGCACCACTAGCACCGTCTCGTCACGAGTCGGAACGCTGGCCCTCGGAGGTAATCCGTGGCACGTGACAACAGGACGTAGAGCTGGTGGTCTTCTAGCGTGTGATGCGCCCATGACGGACTATGTCGATCAGGTCCGCGACGCGTTCGCGGCGCAGGCGGCCGGAGATCTCGAGCCGGCTCGACGGCTGTTTGCCCAAGACGCGGTTCTCGACCTCCCCGCGTTCATTCCCGTCGCCGATCCGAGCGGCTTCGACGGGATCGTCGCACTCATTCTGGAGATGATGAGTCGCTGCGACGGCGGCTTCGCATCGACGTTCATAGACGCGATCGGTGCCGGCGAAGTCGTGACGACGGTCAACCGAGTCGAAGCGACTCGCTACGGTCGCACACTCAGCTACAACACGGTGTGGACCTTTCGGTTCACGGATGGTGTCATCTCAGAGGCGTGGCTCCACCCATCACTACCCGGCGAAGAGATCGCGCGCTTCTACGGCTTCAGTGAAACATGAATTGCGATGTTGGCGCTCGGGCGGCGTGATGTCGATCCGACAGGGATTCAGCCCACGTTCCCGATGAACCGGCGCATCTCCGTCGCACACAACTCGGGGTCCTCCACCACACACGCATGGCCGAGCTTCGGGAGCACAGCCAGCTGTGATGTGGAGATCGCCGCACGGAGCATGTCGGCGTTCGCGAGTGGCGATCGAGCATCTGCCTCGCCGTGCAGAATGAGTGTTGGTACGTCGACCATCGGCAGCACAGGGCGGAGGTCGGTTTCCGCTCCGATGTAGCCCGCCGCTCGAACACTTGCCGGGCGGATGTTCTCACGCATCATCGTGACCAATGCGGCGTCGCGGTCCGCGGGTATGAGTTCCGTGAACAGGCCCGGGTACGACTTCGGGTCGAACGCATCGCCCAGCTCTGCCATGCCGAGGAACATCTCGCGCCGTCGTGCTACCTCTTCTGTTGGCAGAGACCCTGCCCAGCCCGCATAGCCACCAATCAGCACGAGAGTGGCCGGTACCGCTGGATGGCGCTGGAACAGCGAGAGGGCAATCATCGTCCCGAACGAGTGGCCCACGATGTGCGGCCGCTCGAGCCCGAGCGCGGCGATGAACGCCGCAAGAGCATCGGCGAATTGCGCTGCGCGCCACGTGTCGTCGATGTCTGACGACTGCCCGAAGCCCGGCGCGTCCCAGGCAACGACCGTGTGGTCGCGTGAGAGGTCGGGAAGCATCCACTGCCAAGTGCGGCTGTCGGCCGGGGCGCCGTGGAGCATCACGAGCGGCGGGCCGAGACCCACGCGGGCGTAGGCAATCTGGATCTCGCCGACCTCGACACGCTCCATGCATCGATCCTGCCCGAAACGACAGCGCAGAGAAACGAGAGGGAGCGCGCCGGTATCGAGGAATCGACCGGTCGCCGCGGTTAGCAGTCGTGGCGGCCCCACAGCAGCCTGGCGGGAACATCGATGCCGCGCGGAGCCAGCGTCGGCGCACGACATCGCAGTGGTCGCGACAACGGCGCGACGTGCGCCGAGTTACTTCCGGAACTACTCCTGCGATTGCTCCCGGAACTGCTCCCGTTCGATCGGATCGAACATACGTTCGGGTGTCGGAGGGGGGACATAAACCCCCACGCGACCCCTGGCAAGCCTGGCTTCGCGCTGCGTGAACTTCGCAAGTGTGAGCGCGACTACTCCCGCGACTACTCCCGTCCGTTGGAACATCGCTCGGAATGTCATCGTCACGCCTCGCACCTCGACGTGCGCGCATGCGATGGCTACGGTGTCCTCAAGCCGGCGTTTGCTGATGCCGCCGGACCCGTCTACGGCGCGCGTTCTGTGACGCGGCACGGCTCGCTATCGCGATGCGCGCAACGCCGAATCGGGCGCGCCGGTGAGCACACAGCCAGCGGCGTCGCTGGCGGGAGTTGCTGCGCCTCGAACGATGCATTGGCAGTGCCGCCGCGTGCGATTTGCGCCGAGGAAACCGGTCCGTCGATGCTCCTCGGCGAGGTGTCTCGCCCCATCACGTCTCAGCGAGCAGTCGTGCCACCGCGGACCGACCTGAGGACTCGACGCGAGCGGGTGGTCGCGCGGGTGATGGTCGGTGGTTTGGACCTCTACCAATGGCTGAAGTCTCGTGTGCTGGTCGATGTGACACGTCCGGGTGAGGATCCCTTCTACCGCGTGCCCGAGAAATTGGACGCGTTCCGTCCTGGCGAGGTGCTCGACGCGCGGCCCGTCGAGGTCCGAGGTTTCCGCCGTGTGATCAAGGCTGATGCGTGGCAGGTGAAGTTCCGTTCGACAGACACCCATGGCGCTGCGGTGTCCGGCGTCACCACGGTGATTGTTCCTCGGCAGCCCTTCAGCGGATCGCTCAGGCCGCTGCTCTCCTATCAGTGCGCCATCGACGGCCTGGGTGCGGCCGCCGATCCGTCATACACACTGAGGCACGGCGATCAGTGGGAGCTTCCTTTCGTGGCCCGGGCCCTTCGCCGGCGGTGGGCGGTCGTCACCACCGACTACACGGGACCGCGGCACGCCTTCGCCGCCGGTCTCTTGGCGGCCCGTTTCGTGCTCGATGGCATCCGCGCCGCCATCGGCTTCGAACCGGCTGGCTTCGACGCCGCTACGCCGATCGGCCTTTGGGGCTACTCGGGCGGAGCGCAAGCAAGTCTCTGCGCGGCCGAACAGCACCCGGGCTACGCGCCGGAGCTCAACATCGTAGGCGCCGCCGCCGGCGGCATCACGGTCGACCCCACTACGACGACCGGGACGTTCGAGGACGTTTACGACGGCAGTCTCCTCAGCGGGATCCCTCTCGGCGCGATCATCGGGATCAGCCGCGAGTTCCGGGATGTCGACCTGCTCGGCGCCCTCACGCCCGAGGGTCAAGCCATGGTGGCGTCGGCTGCCGAGATGACCGCCGATCAACTCTTCATGAGCTTTCCCTTCCTCCACTGGGGCGACTACCTGAGGGTCCCCAGCGTGTTGGACATACCCGGACTACGCAGCGCCTTCGAGGCGAACCGGTTCGGTCAGGCCACTCCCACGACCGCGTTGTACGTGTACCACGGCGTGCACGAACAGAACCTGCCCATCGCCAACGCAGACAAGTTCGTCGAAACGTACCGACGCGAGGGGCCGACGTGACATACCACCGGATTCGATTCGGTGAGCACATGATCGTGACGGTGACCGGTGTGCCGGGGGCGCTCCGATTTCTGAGCGAGCGATTCGGTGCCCAGTAGCGCGTGCCCGATCGCGCGGCTCGAGAGTCTCGTGCAACAACGCGCCAGCCAACCCAGAGATCCCGAACACTGGGCACACCGGGTGCGTCCGAACCGCGAGCGGCGTGTACCTCGAGTGCTCGTGGGGGTTCAACTCGAAACGCGACTTGAACCCCCACCGTGTCGGAGGGCTGTCGTGCGAGAACAACGACTGGCGCGTTCGCCCCTGGTAGGGAGTGCTGTCGATTCGGTTCGCGCTAGTACAGGTGCAGCTGGTCGAGCAGCGCGTCGGTGTCGTCGACGCATTGAAGCAGGTCTTTGTTGTGCTTGATCATCTTGCTGCGCATGTAGACCCGCAACCACTGCTTGTACACAAACGCTTCGTAGCGATCGAGCGATTCCTTCAACGACCGGTCCCGTACCACGATGAGCCGGGCGAGGAAGAGCGCGCACTCGAAGCCCAGTGAGATCGACTGGAAGTACGGGGAGCCGATCGCCGAATCGCCGAGAAGGAACACCGGCACGCTCGCGAACGGATGGTAGAAGGGCCCGGTCGTGTGCCACGGCCGGCTGGTGGCGTTGCGAGCCCGGTAGAGGTTCAGCGGGATGCGGATGATCGCGAGCTCACCGATGAGCTCGCCATGCGACTCCTCCTTGATCTTGTCGATGAAGCGATCCATCGATTCGGCGACCACGGGGAAGCTGTCGCGGAGCCAGGCGCCGTCGAAAGTGCTGGGCATGGATTCGTACTCGTCCGCCGTGATAGTGACGATGCCCGTCACGTGCGTGATATTGCCGTCGGTGTACGTGCGATGCACCGACGGAATGAACTTGTACTGGTCGTTCCCGGCGTTCTTGTAGTACTTGCAGTACTCGTTGCACTCGTACGATTGGCCGTAGAGGAAGGTGATCACGAGCGCGTGCTCGAGCCGGATCGTGTGTGTATTCGCGTCGGCGTCCGTTTCGTCGGCACCGGGAACAAGGCGATCGCGCAATACCGACTTGCTGCCCGTGCAGTCGACGAGGATGTCGCCCGGTTCGAGCATCGCAATCGCATCTTCGGCGGTCACGACGCCCGCGGTGCGCGTCACGGAGCCCGTCGCCCGCGCGTCGATCAGATCGCTGAGCGACCGCTCTATGTCGTTCAACGGGCAGAAACCCTCGGTCCAGCCGCGCAGCAGCGTCATCAGATCGGACGGAATGGAGCGCTGGAACGCGATGGCTTCGTCCAACTCAGCCGGAGAGAAGACGGCCTCGACGTTGTCGCCGTCGAGCGGGTCGGTGCAGTAGTTCTCGACCGACTCGGCGGCGAGGTACGACTCGAGGTGCACCATCCGCGTGCGCGTGTACTCCTTGCGCTTCTCGTAGAGATGAACGTCGAAGCCCTTCACCGACTGGAGCAGCGCAGCAAGGAGAAGACCGACTGGCCCCGCACCGAGAATGTGGATGCGACCGCCGGGCGGCAACGTTTCGAACGTCGTGAAACTTGATTCGGAGAGCATCCACACGCCTCGCTCGGGCGGCCCTCGACCGGCCGCAGACGATTCTGGCCCGCCACTTCGGCGAATGTCACGCCGAGTGCGAACGGGTGAGTGCGAGCGATCGGTGAAAGGCGCGTCGTTCGGATGCGGAGCGAAGGTGCGAGCCAAGGCGATATCACCCGGGCGACTCAGCGTCGGCCACGGTCTCGTTCAGCAAATCCTGCGGTCGCGCGCTACCTCAGCGAAGCGCTGCTGAGCGGCACCTCGTATACGGGGAAGCATGAAGCGATCGTGACGCCGACGGAGACGAGGTCGGTTTCTTCGACGAAATGGGCGGCAGCATCACGCGCTACCACGATCCACTCGACGCCTGCGCTGACTGCGTAGTCGGCGCAGCAAATCGGTTCTCACGCATCGTCTCTGGAAGAAGGCGGTGGTGACTGGTCAAGCCAGTGTCGGAGGGGCGACTTGCACCCTAACCCCACACGGACGCCCTAAGTACGAGTACCTAGTCGCCGCGTGACCGTCGAGTCGTCCGACCGTAACGATCGTGCTGCACACTCCAACCCTTGACTGCACGCGTCGCTACACACGACGCCGGACCGCACAATCGTGCCGTCGTTTCGCCAGCGCCAGACTCCTCGAGCCGGCCAGCGTTAGGTTCGCAATCGGGTGACGCTCCCTCCTTGAGCGGCCACGACGTCGTTGATCCAGGACTCCACAAACGCATCCGACCGGTGCACGCACGGGCTCGAAGCCCGGGGCGCCGTTACGGGATTCGGGAGAGACTGCCGAACTGATGTCGACGCTCGGCTGGATCGTGGTCACGGGGTTGGCCATGAGTGCGCTGGCGCTCGTCGGAACCGTCACGCTCGCGTTACCCAAGCCCGTCCTCGAGCGGATACTCCTCCCTTTGGTCGGTCTCGCGGCTGGCTCCCTGCTCGGCGGTGCGTTTTTCCACATGCTGCCCGAGGCAGTCGACGCGCTTGGCAACACGCTGGCGGTCTATCTGTGGCTGACCGCTGGGTTCTTGGTGTTCTTCGTGCTCGAGCAGTTCTTGCACTGGCATCACTGCCATCGCGCCGAGCATGAGCAACATCGGCCGTTGGGGTATAGTATTTTGCTCGCAGATGGACTCCACAACTTTATCGGTGGTTTGGCGGTGGGCGGGGCATTCATCGGTCGACCACCGGTTGGGAGTCATCACCTTGAGCTGGTGCCGCGGGCTCATGAGGTGCACAAGAGTTGGGTGATTTCGGTGTGCTCGGTGCACAGTGGCTGGCGGAAAGCCGCGGCAGACTGCAGTTGAAACTCACGTCGGCGCTGACCTTCCTGCTAGGCAGGGCACTGTCTCGCCTGCACGGGTCTCGGAGACGCTCGAGGTTGCCTACTTGCTGCCGTTCGCCGCCGGAAACTTGGTCTTCTATCGCGGCGGCAGACCTGCTCCCCGAAGTTGCCAGGCAGGCCGGAACGGAGCAAGGATTTTTCA
The DNA here is from genome assembly GCA_963740835.1 of uncultured Actinomycetes bacterium. Classification (GTDB taxonomy): domain Bacteria; phylum Actinomycetota; class Acidimicrobiia; order IMCC26256; family PALSA-610; genus CAVUFH01. The sequence goes on from CAVUFH010000002.1 coordinate 1,207,805, forward strand.
GACAACCGCGTCCTTTGCCCTTGGACTTGCGCTCCTACTCGGCGCGACGCAGCTCACCTGATCGAGGCTCGCTACTGGGAGCGGCGCCGTACACTCTCGGGCGATGAGTACATCAGCAGGATCTCGTTGGCATTCGGAGGACCGTCATTGCTC
>CAVUFH010000003.1:0-1937443 GCA_963740835.1 uncultured Actinomycetes bacterium
GCCACTGACGAGCGAGGACTCCTGGCGGTGCAGGGACGCGGTGACGGGTCTCACGGTCTCGGCGTCGCGCTGGCTACGACGGTAGCCAAGGGTTCGGTCCGTCGACCTCGCTCTCAATGAGCGCAGACGGGACGCGTGTCGTGTTTGCCCCTTACGAAAACAACCTCGTCCCGAACGACACGAACCGACGTGTGGACCTGTTCGTCCACGACCTCCTCGCCGGCGTCACGCGACGTGTGAACGTCAACACCGCTCTCCAGCAGGGCAGCGACGACCTGAATGGAGTTCTCACCGACTGGATCGGCCTGAGCGCGGACGGCCGCTTCGTCGCGTTCACGAGCGGATCTGACCTGCTGCGGCCGAACGCGAACGGCGATACGTTCGACGTGTTCGTACGTGTCGCGATGGTGCCGTCGTCGATGCGGTCGCGGCGATCGATCCGGTGATCCAGGCCGAGATTCCCGCCCTGTTGCGTCCCGGCGCGAACCGCATCGTCGTGCACGGCGCAGCCTTCGGATCAGGCGTCTCGGTCGCACTCGGCAATGAGATCAGCGCGTCGGTGGTGACCCGCGCCGTCGCCGCACTGGTCGTCGACGTTCAGGTCGCGCCGAACGCGACGCAGGGGACGGGCGACGTCGTCGTGATAAACCCCGGAACGAAGGGCCTGCTCGTGGGCGTGACGGCTCAAATCACGCCTGCGCGACCGTTTCCAGGCCGTGAGTCTCGACGCTCGGGCAGGCCCGAGCTTCGCTCGACTCTGTACTGGGGCGGCTTTCAAACCCTCACTTCACCCAGGTGCTGGGCCGGGTCGTCTGAACGCTGCACCCGCTTTCGGAACGAAGGCGTCGTGCCGCGACCGTGAAATGTCAACGCAGGATCTCCGGCCGACAGTCCGCGGAGGCGTCGTGGTCGGCCAAGATGGGCGATCGTGGAGGTTGACGGCAAGGTCGTGTTCATTACGGGTGGTGCGCATGGCATCGGCTTGGACGCCGCGTGTCGACTCCATGCCCGGGGCGCACGGGTTGTCATCGTCGACGTTGAGGCGGCGCAGTCCGTGAGGGAGGCAGAGCACCTCGGAGCGCGTGCACTGGGTTTGGGCGCTGACGTCAGCGATCGCGCGCAGCTCGACAGAGCCGTCGAGCAAACGATCGCGACGTTCGGAAGAATCGACGTCGTCATCGCGAACGCCGGGATCGCGCCACCGGTCGAGTCCGTACGTACCGGCGCCGAGACCGCCTTCGATCGGGTACTCGATGTGAACCTGCACGGTGTCGTCAACACCGTTCGTGCGACGCTCCCGGCACTGCTCGCGACAGGCGGCTACCTGCTCATTGTCTCGTCGCTCTACGCGATCATCAACGGTGCGCTGTCGGCGCCTTACGCCATGAGCAAGACCGCGGTCGAGGCATTCGGCCGGTCGCTGCGCGTCGAGCTCGCGGGTTCCGCCGTTGGTGTCGGCATCGCATACTTCGGCTTCATCGACACCATGCTTGTACGAGATGCAATCGACAAAGCCGGGATCGCAGAGCTACGCAAGTCGCTGCCGAAGTTCATCACCGAACCCGTACCGGTTGGGCGAGCCGGTGCGGCGATCGCCAAGGGGGTCGCCGACCGGGCCCCTCGCATCACCGCGCCAAACTGGATGCGCCTCACGCTGCCGGTGCGCGGGCTGATCCAGTACCTCGACGGTGTCATGGTCAGGAACCGCAACGTCCGGAACGCAATCGACGCGGCCGAGCGCGCCACGCGCGCCTGAGCGACGGCCTTGGGCCGGCATTCGCTTCCGAACGAGCGCAAACCGCCGCCGGACACGGGTTCATGTCGGTGGGCCGATGTCGCAGAACTGCGACTGGCGACTTTGGCCTCGAGCGGCCACGTATCGCCAGAAGGTGACTGACGACGCTCGGCGCTGCGCGGGACTGTGAGGTACGGGGCCCGTCGTTCAGATCTGTCGGCCGGCGAAGGCAAGGATCCGATCGTCAAGCGGCGCGTCGGCCGGCGCGTCCTGCGGCGGGCCGAACAGACCCGCATCGCGCAGCTCTGGTCCGATCATGGCCTGCCCCGCGTCCCACGCGGCCTGGAGCACCTCCGGAGAAATGACCTCGGTGCTCTGGCCCGTCGCGTGCGCCAAGTCGAGCGTGTGCGTCGTCACGTCGAACACCGCGATCTGGAGCGCCACGCTGGCCGGCATTGTGCCAAATGGCAACGTGACGATCTTCTCGAGCGCGCCGTCCGCATTGAAGGCCGCGATTCGCGCGATCGGCCGCGGCACCGAAGACGCGCACGTAATCGTCGCCTACGAGATCCGACGTCGTCAGCCGGCCGATCTCGTCGTCGGCGATCGAACCCGACTCGACACACTCGGCGAACATCAACGAGCCGCCCGTGATGTGGTTGAGCAGCGACTTGACGTCCCACTCGGTGCAGGGCGTCGGATCGGCGAGCTGATCCGGCTTGATACCTGCAACGACCTTCTTCGTATCCGCGATCACGCTGCCAATGAGTTCGACTTCGCTCATACCGGCTCCCTGGTCCCCGCGAACCGTACGGGCGCACGTTCGCTTGACCCACTATGTCACGTCGAAAGACCGGCAGCACCAGGCCGAACTCACGCCGCGGTACGCCCTCCCGTGGACACCGCTGCCCCGTGCGCGAACGTCGAAATTCGTGCCGATCCGCCTGGGTCTCGCAACGCGTCACTAGGGACTTCGCCGGACTCGAACCGGGCTTGCGACCGGCGCATTGTGCAAGGACGCACCCGCCCGCGAAAAGGACGTCGACATGAGCAGCATCCGCATTCATCAAGCATGGCCGGTTCTGGGCTTTGCCGTCCGCGATCGCAATTGCGTTCGCCGGCATGGCGCCGGCCGGAGGAGACGCGTCAGCTGAAGGCCGAGCGCCCGTCGCACGGCCCCCGACCCACCGTCGTACTCGTTCACGGAGCGTGGGCCGACGCATCGAGCTGGAGCCAGGTCAGTGATCGACTTGCGAGGGCCGGTTACGACGTCCGAGTTCCGCCCAACAACCTACGCGGTGTCGGGAACGACGCCGCCGACTTGGCCAGTTACCTCAGCACCATCTCCGGTCCAATCGTGCTCGTCGGTCACTCCTACGGGGGAATGGTCATCACCAACGCGGCGACCGGCAACAGTCAGGTTCGCGCATTGGTGTTCGTCGACGCTTACATTCCCGCCGAAGGTGACACCCTTCTCGGGCTCACTCACCCTCCGTCTGTGTTCGCAGCAGACCCCGCGACCGTGTTCGACTTCGTCCCCTATTCGGGAGCTCCGGCCGGTGCGGTGGATCTCTACGTCAAGACATCTGTGTACGGAGATGCCCTCGCGAACGAAGGGTTCTCCCACCGAGAAATCCGCGTGATGGCGGCAGCCCAGCGGCCGCTGTCGACGCAAGCCTTGACCGAGGCCGTCAGGGCCGCCGGCGTGGGCGACCATCCCCTCTTGGGCGGTTGTCGGCGCGGACGATCGCGCCATCCCGGCTTCCGACCAGATCGCGATGGCCAAGGAAGCCGGAGCACGGATCGTCGAGGTCGACGCTCCTCACCTCTCGATGCTGACGAACGCTCGCACCGTCGCCGACGTGATCATCCAAGCAGCCAACGCCGTTGATCACTCGGACAGTGTCCGGTCGGCAACCAATTGAAGGACCACTCGTGAACACGATCGACAGCAACGGGCAGCAGCCGTGACGGCAGCCGCCGTGCAGTCCCGCAACCCATCGGTCCTTCGTTCGCGGGTATCACCACACTCGAGGATCTGCGCGAGCACTGCAGTGGGCGATCGAACTCGAACACGCGACAGTGCCGCCCTACCTGTGCGCGCTGTACTCGCTCGATCCGGAACGCAACCCAGAGGTCGCCGAAATCGTGCGCAGCGTGTTTGTCGAAGAGATGCTGCACATCGCTTCTGGCGGCGAACTTGTTGAATGCAGTGGGTGGACGCCCACGAATCGACACGCCACAGATGCTTGCGCCCTACCCACGATCGTTACCGCACGCGGACGGCTCGTTCGAGGTCTCATTGCTCCCGTTCGGCAGAGAAGCCCTCGAGCTCTTTCTGAAGATCGAGCAGCCGTCGGCACCTGACGCGGATCCGGAGAGCGACCGCTACGAGACGATCGGACAGTTCTATGACGCAATCGAGCACGGGATGCGTGAGCTTTGTACGTCGCCTCGGCGAGGCGAACGTCTTCTGTGGTGACCCCAAGCGGCAGGTGTCCGACGCGGTCTCCCACGGCGGGGACGGACGCGTCGTCGTGATCGAGAGCCTCGCCACCGCGCTCGCCGCGTTGGACGGCGATCGTCGTCCAGGGCGAAGGCACGAGAGGCACTGAGGTCTGGGATGGCGATCAGGCGATGTTCCATCCCGAGCACGACGAAGTCGGGCACTACTTCCGCTTCCAGGCAGCTCAAGCTCGGTCGGTGCTACCGCCGAGGCGACACTGCGGCATCTGGGCCCTCCGGCCATGTGATCTCCATCGACTGGGACGGCGTCCGACCGATGCAGCCAAACCCGCGTTCCGCCGACCACGCGGTCGGAGGTCCGATCCGAACCGCGCAAGACGAGTTCAACTCGCAGTACTGCGCGCTCCTGCAACTCCTGGACCAAACGTTCGACGGCAACCCGCAGATGCTGCAACCTGCGATCGGCGCCATGTTCCAGCTGAAGGAGCAAGCCAATGCACTGATGCAGATGCCGACCGAGGACGGACTCGCAACAGCCGGTCCGACCTTCGAATACGTGGCCCCCGCGGATCGCTTCCCAACATGAGCCCGATCCGGGTGACGTGAGACGTACTCCCGTGCAACATCGGGTGAGCACGATCCGTAGCTCCTCGATCACTCGCGCACGAGCTGGCTCGCATCGCGTCAAACGGACTCTCCGGTCGATTGCCGAGACAGACGCTTGCCAACGAGCAAGTCGACCCCGAGTCGACTTACCCTGTCATCGGCTTGCACGGCCCGACCGGAGAAGGGGCTGGCGTTGGACGAACGCAAGGCACCAACCTCCGTCCCCGAGTTGCGCGGCCGGCAGCGCGAGTGCGCGCAGCTGGATGAGTTGCTGGAAGCAGTGCGCGCCGGTCAAAGTCGGGTGCTGGTCGTGCGCGGCGAAGCAGGAGTCGGCAAGACCGCGCTGTTGGACTATCTCGTGGCGAACGCGGTGAACTGCCGCGTCGAGCGAGCAGCGGGTGTTGAGTCCGAGATGGAGCTCGCGTTCGCCGGGTTGCATCAGCTCTGCACGCCGATGCTCGACCGACTGGATGTGTCTGCCGGGCCCGCAGGCCGATGCGCTCCGTACGGCATTCGGCCTGAGTGCCGGAAGGGCGCCGGATCGCTTTCTCGTGGGTCTGGCCGTGCTCGGGCTGCTGTCTGAGGTAGCGGAGGAGCAGCCGCTCGTCTGCGTTGTCGACGATATGCAGTGGCTCGATCGGCTCTCGGCGCAGATTCTCGCGTTCGTTGCGCGTCGCATATTGGCGGAATCGGTGGGCTTGGTGTTCGCCGTGCGCGAGCCGAGCGAGGAGGAGGAGGAGTTGGCGGGGCTTCCCGAGCAAGTGGTCGGCGGTCTCAGCGACGACGACGCTCGCGCGCTGCTGGACGCGATCCCCGGGCGACTGGACGCGCGCGTGCGGGACCGAATGGTCGCCGAGACCCGCGGTAACCCTCTCGCGTTGTTGGAGTTGCCCCGGGGTTTGACGATGGCCGAGCTCGCCGGCGGGTTCGCGCTTCCCTATGTGCAGCCGCTGACGAGCCAGATAGAACAGAGCTTCCTTCGGCAGCTTCAGTCGCTCCCGGCCGAGACGCAACGACTTCTGCTCACGGCGACCGCGCAAGTGGTGGGCGACGTGGACTTGCTGTGGCGCGCGGCTGACCGCCTCGGGATCGGCGCCGACGCAGCCGCGCCGGCGGAGGCGGCGGGGCTGATCGAATTCGGTGCCCAGGTGCGTCTCCGTCATCCGCTCATGCGCTCCGCGACCTACCGCGCCGCGAGCCTGCGTGACCGCCAGGCGGTGCATCGCGCCCTCGCCGAGGCGACCGATCCAGATGCCGATCCCGACCGTCGCGCGTGGCACCGCGCCCACGCCGCGGTGGGACCCGACGAGGCGGTGGCCGGCGAGCTGGAGCGCTCGGCCGACCGAGCACGCGGCCGCGGCGGCGTCGCGGCGGCGGCCGCGTTTCTGGAGCGAGCGACCGAGTTGACGCCCGATCCAGCCCGGCGCGGCGCGCGTGCGCTGGCCGCGGCCGAAGCCAAGTTCGAAGCCGGCGCTCCCGATGCGGCGACCGAGCTCCTCGCGGTGGCGGAGACCTGCCCATTGGACGAACTCCCGCGCGCGCGAGTCGCGCGGCTGCGCGCCCAGATCGTCATTTGCCCGCAGGCGCGGAAGTGACGCTCCGGCGTTGCTCCTCGAAGCCGCGAAACTGCTCGAACCGCTCGACGCCGAGTTGGCGCGCGAGTCGTATCTCGAAGCGTTCGGGGCGGCGATCTTCGCCGGTCGCCTCCGTCGCGGGTGCGGGGTGCTCGAGGTCGCGGAGGCGGCTCGCGCCGCGTCCTCGGCCTCGACCGCGACTCGCTCCACAGACTTGCTTCTGAAGGGTCTGGCAACGCGATTCACTGATGGCTACACCACGAGCACGCCCCTGCTCAAGCGCGCGCTCGACGCATTTCGCCAAGAAGGTGGCAGCAGTGAAGACGACATCCGCTGGCTTTGGCTGGCGTGTCGCATCGCACCGGATCTGTGGGACGACGAAACGTGGCATGCGGCTTGCCACGCGCCACGTTCAGCTGGCGAATGACGCCGGCGCGCTGACCGTGCTTCCACTCGCGGCGACCTACCGCGCAGGGGTGCACGTTCATGCCGGCGAGTTCGCCGCCGCGGAGGCACTGATCAATCAGGCTGATGCCATCGCGGATTCCGCCGGCATCGCGACGCTGAGGTACACCTCGTTGGTGCTCGTCGCTTGGCGAGGCCGGGAAGCGGAGGCTCTCGAGCTGATCGATGACAGCGTTCAAGACGCGAACGCGCGAGGCGAGGGAAGGGCAGTCACCTTGGCTGCGTACGCGACCGCAGTGCTCTACAACGGTCTCGGCCGGTACGAGACTGCGCTCGCCGCCGCCCAACAGTGCATGCGAGCACGACGATCTAGGACTCTTCGGCTGGGCACTGATCGAGCTGGTCGAGGCGGGCGCCCGAAGCGGTGCTCACGAGGTGGCCGCGGCCGCGCTGCGCGCAACTCGAGGAACGAACCCGCGCCGCGGGTACGGACTGGGCACTCGGCATCGAGGCCCGGTCACGCGCGCTGCTGAGCGACGGCTCGGCTGCCGAATCCCTCTACCGCGAGGCGATCGAGCGGCTGGAGCGCAGCCGGATCGCCGTTCATCTTGCCCGCGCCCACCTGGTGTACGGCGAGTGGCTGCGTCGCGAGAACCGGCGGCTCGACGCGCGTGCGCAACTTCGTATCGCCTACGAAATGCTCAGCCACATCGGGGCCGAGGCGTTCGCCGAGCGCGCCCGCCGCGAGCTGTCGGCTACTGGAGAGACGGTGCACAAGCGCACGGGCGAGACGCGCGACGTGCTCACCGCTCAGGAGGCGCAGATCGCCCGCGCTCGCTGCTGAGGGTCGTACGAACCCCGAGATCGGCAGGCAGCTCTTCATCAGTCCCCGAACCGTCGAGTACCACCTGCGCAAGGTGTTCACGAAGCTCGGAATCAGCTCCCGCCGAGAGCTCCGCGACGCGGTGCCCGAGTTTCTCGCAAGCGTCACGTGGCTGAGCCCGCGTGCTTGGAGCATGACTCGGGTGTTCAACCGACTCGATCAGTGCCGCGCCGTGCGACGATGGTCCATGGAATCACTGCGACAATGAACGCCGCGTCCGGAGGTGTGGAATGGCAGACGACACGCGCGCGAGCAAGCAAGGATCCGGGCGGTCATCTTCGACCTCGACGGCGTCGTGCGACATTTTCCGCCGTGCGAAGCGATCGAGCATGAGTACGGGCTCCCGTCAGGGACGCTCACGAGCGTGCCCTTCGAACCCGATCTCATCGATCCGACCGTCACAGGCGTGTGGTCGTACGAGGAATGGATCACGGCCATCGGCGATCGACTGACCGAACGGTACGGCTCATCGGCGCGCGCCGCCATGCAGGCTTTCGCCTCGCTCGTTGCGACCGTCGACCGCGAGGTGGTCGACGTTGCCCTTCGTCTGCGCCAGAACTACACCACCGCGATCCTGACCAACGGGACGACGCGCGTTGAACAGGAGTTGCGTACGCTCGGCGTCGACGCAGACTTCGACCACGTCTTCAATTCGGCCCGGATCGGCTACGCCAAGCCCGACGTTCGGATCTTCCGGTTCGTACTCGACGCGATCGGTTACGCCGCTCCCGAGTGCGTCTTCATCGACGACAGCGAGGCGAAGCTCGGAGGCGCCGTCACGCTCGGAATGCGGACGGTGCACTTCACCGGTATCGATCCGCTGAAATCGCAACTCCGAGCATTCGGTGTGCAGTCGTTGCCTTGCGCAAACCGACACTGACCGATTTCGTCGGCGTGACGCGCGTCAATCGAGCACGCCTGTGCGGTCACCGTTGCATCCTCGGATCGTGCGTGGGGTCGGCGTACATGCGTGGGCAACCGTGATCGATGGCTGCGGGGCGCAGTTCGTAGTGCCAGGGTTCGTTGCCGTAGATCTGACACAACCCGTACTCGGCGCCATGTTCGGACAGCCACGCCGTGGCATCGGAGAGCCCAATGTCGACCGCGTCCCCCGATACGTGAGCAGACGTGTCGGGAGTGGCCACCCACCGGGCAGCTTCCTTCTCGGAGCCGTACTGCGAGACCGCCTCTTGGAGGAGTTGTTCCTGGTAATCCGGGGAACGCCAGCCGCTATCGACGTAGAACTCGACCCCGTCGCTGGCAGCATTCGCTGCAGCTCGGCGCAGGGCACCGAGGAGAGCCGGATCAAGGTTGGCGACGCCCGGAATCTCGTCATCAAAGACCGTCGTGCCGTCGGGGACGGCACCGTCAGCCTCGCCGAGCGCACCATGGTGGTCGCCGTGAAGGCTGTCATGCGGACGGCGCGCGAGTGGCTCCGCGCCGATGGGTGATGTTGCCGTCGAGGAGAAGGGCGCCAGCGACTGGTAGCCGAGGGCTCCGATGATCGCGGCGATGACGACGAGCAGTCCGGCGACGAAGATCCTGGGAATCCGACGGGTCGTTGTTCGCGCGGGTGCGCTGTACGACATGCACCCAGTCAAGGCCGCGTGACGTTGCCAGCACGTATGTGGTTTTCGATATGCCGGCGATATGTTCCGGCTCGTAGCATCGCGCGAGTGTGCGTGTGTTGATCGTCGAGGACGAGCCCTACATGGCAGAAGCCATCCGCGATGGCCTACGCCTGGAAGCGATCGCGGCCGACATCGCCGGTGACGGTGACACTGCGCTGGAACTGTTGAGCGTCAACGCGTACGACATCGCCGTCCTCGACCGCGACATCCCCGGACCCTCCGGCGACGAGATCGCCACCCGCATCGTCGCCTCCGGCCGCGACATGCCGATCCTCATGCTCACCGCGGCCGACCGACTCGACGACAAGGCCACCGGGTTCGGACTCGGCGCCGACGACTACCTCACCAAGCCGTTCGAGCTCCGAGAACTCGTGCTCCGGCTCAGAGCACTCGACCGCAGGCGCGCCCACAACCGGCCACCCGTGCGCGAAATTGCAGGGCTGCGTCTGGATCCGTTCCGCCGCGAGGTCTACCGCGATGGCCGCTTCGTCGCGCTGACCCGGAAGCAGTTCGCCGTGCTCGAAGTTCTCGTCGCGGCCGAAGGAGGTGTCGTCAGCGGCGAAGAGCTCTTGGAGCGAGCATGGGATGAGAACGCCGACCCGTTCACCAACGCCGTGCGCATCACCGTCTCGGCACTGCGCAAACGGCTCGGCGAACCTTGGCTCATTGCCACCGTGCCCGGCGTCGGGTACCGCATCGACACTCAACCAGGAGAGCCGGCGTGAAGGAGCAAACCGTGGAGAGAGCCCCTGGTTTGAGCGTTCGCCTCAAACTCACCCTCAGCTACGCCGGCTTCCTCATGATCGCAGGCGCCTTGCTGCTCGCCGCGGTGTGGGTGTTCCTCCTGCGTTACGTCCCCGATCGTGCGACGCTCATCGATACCAGTGACAACCCTGTTCATGGCGTCTTTCCCATTCGGTCCAGCCTGCTGCACGTCTTCGCTCCGAGGGCAGCCGCAGTGTTGGCGTTCCTGCTGGTGTTCGGTCTCGTGGGAGGGTGGATTCTCGCCGGCCGCATGCTCGCGCCCGTGACTCGCATCGCCGACGCCACACGCATGGCCGCGGGCGGCTCACTCTCCCACCGGATCGCGTTGGAAGGCCGTAACGACGAGTTCCGTGAGCTCGCCGACGCCTTCGACGCCATGCTCGCGCGACTCGAAGCACACGTCGCCGAGCAGCAGAGATTCGCCGCCAACGCCTCCCACGAACTGCGCACCCCGCTGGCGATCACGCAGACACTTCTCGACGTGGCCCGCAACGATCTGGATCCCGACAACGGCGAACTCGTCGAACGCCTCCATGTCGTCAACACCCGAGCGATCGACCTCACCGAGGCATTGCTCGTGCTCAGCCGCGCCGACCAACGGTCCTTCACCCCAGAACCTGTCGACCTGTCCCTCATCGCGGAGGAGGCCGCTGAAACGCTCCTCCCGCTCGCAGCAAAGCATGGCGTCACCATCGAAACCTCCGGCGAGATGACCCCCACCATCGGCTCACACGCGCTCCTGCTGCAGATGACCACGAACCTCGTGCACAACGCGATCGTCCACAACCTGCGAGAACAGGGCACCGTGTGGGTCACGACCAGCGTTCACCCCGAGAGTGTGGTGCTCAGTGTCGAGAACACCGGCGAGAAGGTCACCCCACAGTTGGTTTCCACGCTTGTCGAGCCGTTCCAGCGCGGCACCGAACGCATTCGTGCCGACCACGCAGGTGTCGGCCTCGGCCTGGCAATCGTCAAAAGCATCACCCAAGCACACGACGGAACACTCACCATCGTCCCCCGCCGCGACGGCGGGATCTGCGTCACGGCGCAACTACTCGCCGTGCCACCAAACACTGCAGAAGACGACCAGGGAATTGGGATTGCCGCGGATTCGGTTGGCCCGCGGTGGTTACACACATTGCATCCGGGCACCACGCGGCATGACCTGGCACTTCGTGAGGTGGAGGTGAGCGGACTCGAACCGCCGACTTCTACGTTGCGAACGAAAAATCTCGGCTCGTAGCGCCGCGAGGTGCCGCGTAGTTCCAGGTCGTCGCGGCACGCGCCACGAGGTGCCAACCCATGCCGTGCTGCACGTGCGCGCCATTGAGCCGCATCGCTGTTGCTCGACCCATGGTTCGCAGCACGGTGCGCGGTTCCGTGTCGCGTCCGTTCGCTCGTCCCGATGTCAGACTTGTCTCGGGAAAGTGGCGAGGATCGCCAGGCCGGCGAAGAGCACGACGATCGCGAGCGACACCATGAACAGCCGGCTGCGGCTCGAAGACAGCTTTGTGCTGATTCCGGCGAAGAACAGCACGGAGGCGAACAGCACCGCGGTGAGCACGTAGTTGTCGCCGCGTTGGTTGTCACGGCGCGCGAGCGCGCTCTGTCGATCGGCCCGTGCGTCGAGCTGATCCGAGCGGCGTCGCTCGGCGAGGTCGTACTCCGGCACCGCGAACGGCGTCGGCGGCGCGTCGGGGTTCGAGAGCGGCCGCTGCGCGACCCACGCGTCGAATGCGGGCTTGAACTCGTCCCGGAAGCGGAGGTACAGGAATCCCGACAGCGCCTGGGGATCGGGCTGGTAGGTCCCGTCCCCAGCAATGACGTCGGGATTGGCTGCGCGCTCATCGGAGATCGCGCCGAGCCAGCTCACGAACGTGTCGACGTCGACGATCGTCTGCGAGTTGGCCCGGCTTTCCGCCTTCGCCGATTCGGTGCGATCGGCGCCGGCACGGGCGAAGTGCACGGATTGCGTGCCGCTCCACTTCGTGCTCTCGAACGCCGACCAGGCGGTGAGCACCGTCGCGAGCGCCAGCACGACGGTTGCCACCAACTCGAGTCGCTCCTGCCGCCGGGCACCGCTCGCAGCCGGCGCGGGCTGTTCCTGTACTTCCGACATGATCCAACGTTCCCATGCCGGGCCCGGGCGCGCGCGCACCGCCCGTTCGCGACGGGCGAAGTGACGAGCATCCCCGAGCGACGGCGCAATGAGTGACAACGTTCGGAGTGAAAAGGCTCTACGCCCTTGGCGCGGCTGAGATCGTCGTCGAGGAGTGCGGCCCGGCGTAACCAGCCGGGCATGCCGATCGTTTGGAATTCCCTCGTTGCGGCCGCGAGCCGGGCCCGGGCCAACTCGAGGTCGCCGTTTCCATTGCGACGCAGCCGTGCGTGCACGAGTGCCTCGTCGAAATCGACGACGGGCAGCAACCGGGAACCGGTTTCGAGGAGGGCAAGGCGCGGCGTCGAACCACTGCGAATCTTCGCCATGCTGATCCTCTTCGAATGCCACATCGTGCGCGGCCTCACCGCCGCGCCGTGAAGGGACGAACCGTGCGGTGGTGCTCGCATGCGCACCAGAATCGATGGTCACATGGCGGCGCGCCCGGGTCTGCACCGAACGACGTGCGGTTGCCGGCGTTCTGACGTGAACGGAGGCGGCACACTGTGGGGATGCGCTCGTTGGAGACGGACTACCTCGTTGTCGGCGCGGGGGCGATGGGCATGGCCTTCACCGACGCCTTGATCGACCACGCCGATGTCCACGTCACGCTCGTCGACCGGCGCCATGCCGGCGGCGGGCATTGGCAGGACGCCTATCCGTTCGTCCAGCTTCACCAGGCGTCGCTCTTCTACGGCGTCGCGTCGACCGAGCTCGGCGCCGGAATCGTGCAGCAAAAGGGTCCCGAATCCGGACTGTGCGAGCGGGCGCGGCGGTCGGAAATCCTGCACTACTACGACGACATCTTGTATCGCCGCTTCATCGGTTCGGGCCGCGTCGCCTTCTACGGCGGAAGCGACTATCACACCGACGGCGTATCTCATCTCCTGACGTCCCGCGTGTCGGGCGAGACGACACGCGTTGAGGCGCGCCACCGCGTCGTCGACGCGACCTACCTGTCACCGACCGTTCCGGCGACGACTCCACCACCATTCGGTGTTGCCGACGGCGTACGCGTCGTCGCTGTCAACGAACTCGCACGGCTGGAAACGCCGCCGAGCCGGTACGTCATCGTGGGTGCCGGAAAGACGGCCACCGACGGGATCGTGTGGTTGTTGGCGAACGGTGTGCCACCCGACCGGATCATGTGGGTGCGACCGCGTGAGCCGTGGATGCTCAATCGTGCAGTCGTCCAACCCGACCCTGTGGTCGCGCTCGGGCTCGTTGCGGACACCATGGCTGCGGCCGCGCAGGCGACGTCACTCGACGACCTGTTCCTGCGCCTCGAAGCCGCCGCCGTGATGTTCCGCATCGACACGGAGACCGTTCCCACGATGGCGAAGACACCCACGCTCGGCACGTGGGAACTCGACCTGCTGCGGACCATCGAGAACGTCGTCCGTCTCGGACACATCGACCACGTGACCACACGCGAGATCGTCCTCGACGACGGCGTCGTTCCCCTGCCGCCGGATTCGCTCGTCGTGCACTGCGCCGCTTCGGGGCTGCGGTATCCGCCGCTCGCGCCACTCTGGAGTCCCGACATGATCCGGCTCCAGACGACTCGGGCCGGGTTCCCATGCTTCTGCGCCGCGCTGGCCGGTTACGTGGAAGCCACCCGCGACGACGACCGCGAGCGCAATCGGCTGTGTCCGCCCAACACACTTCCCGACGATCCCGTCAGCTGGGCGCGCATGCAGGTTCGTGGCACCCTGGCCGCCCGTGCGTACGGCGCCGAACCCGACATCGCAGCCTGGGCCAACACCTGCGCCCTCAATCCCGCGCGCATCGCACCGTCCCGACGCGACGAACCTGCCGTCCGAGCCGCGGCGGCGCGTGCATCCGACGTCGCCGAGCCCGGACTCGCCCGGATGGCCGCCCTGTGCGATGAGCAGGTGCCAGGCATCGAACCCGGAGCGCCGTTCTGACCTGCCACTCGAGGTCGGCGGCTTCTACGAACAGCTGCTCACGCCGTCCCGAACCAACGCGACCCTTCGCCCCGACAGCCCGCACGGTTTCACGATCACCCGAACCCTGATTCCGTCGGCGTTCGCAAGCGCGATTGAGCTTGATCGAAGCCCTGTTGCTTGCCGTCGCCTGGCGGTGGGCGCCGATCGAAGGTTCGACTGGCTTTCGGCGATTGGTTCGGCGAGCCTTTCCGCGTGTCGTCGGCGTACGGGCTGGTGGGACGAGAGGCCGAATTGGCCCAGGTCACCGCGGCTGTCCGAGATGTCAGCGCGGGACGGGCGTCGGTACTCGTGATCGAGGGCGAAGCCGGCATCGGCAAAACCCGCTTGGTGCAGAGCATCGTCGAAGCGGCGCGGCATCGTGACCTGTTCGTGTTCTCCGGTCACGCGCATCCGTTCGAGCGCACCCGGCCGTTCGGTGTCGTCGCGGCGGCGCTCGAGCTGAACGGGCTGTCATCGGATCCTCGACGGGCAGCAATCGGCGCACTGCTCTCGGGCAACCGGGGCGCGGCGCAGTCCGCCGGCGATGGCGTCCAGTACCAGGTGGTCGAGGAGATCGTGGACCTCGTCGAGACAGCGTGCGCGGCGCGCCCGGTGCTGTTCGTCGCCGAGGATGTCCACTGGGCCGACAGCGCGAGCCTGTTGGCGATCTCGTCCGTGGCGCGGCAGCTGCCCTTGTCGGCGTTGCTTGTCGTTGTGACGGCGCGACCCTCCCCGCTGTCGGCCGAGGCGGTGCGACTCATCGACGATCTTGCGACCGCGGGCGCGCGCACGTTGCGACTCGAGCCACTGACGTCAGGCGATGTAGCCGCGCTCGCCAGTCACGCGCTCGGCGCACCTCCTGGTCCGGGACTGACCGCGCTGCTCGACAAGGCGGGCGGGAACCCGCTGTGGGCCGTTGCCATGCTCGGCGCGTTGGACGACGAAGGGATGCTGCAACGCTCCGGGGACGCCGTCGAGGCGATGAGCTCGGGGTTACCGGCTTCGCTGAGCGCCTTGGTTGTTCGCCGCCTTCGAGACTTGCCGACCGCGACGCTGGAGCTCCTGCAAATCACGGCAGTGCTCGGCGACGCGGTGTCGCTGCGCGACGTCGCCGCGGTGGCGTGCCGGTCGCCCACGGAAGTCGTCGGCCAACTGAACGAGGCGTTCGCCACGCAGCTGCTCGACGCGGCCGACGACCGCGTTGTATTCCGGCATCAACTCGTGCACGACGCGATCTATCAACAGGTACCCGCGCCGGCCCGCCGTCTGTTGCACCGTGAGGCCGCCGAAGCGCTGACGGCCGCTGGCGCGGATCGGCTCCATGTCGCGGACCATCTGATGCTCGGTGCCGAACGGGGCGACGAACAGGCGGTTACATCGCTGCGAGACGCCGCCCGTGATGCAGCGGCGCGCGCGCCGCTGGTCGCGGTCGAGCTCGTACGCCGGGCGGAGGCGCTGCTGCCGGCGGGGCATCACGACGCCGACCTGGTGTCGTTGGAGGTGGTCCAGGCGCTGCTGCGCGCGGGAAAGGTGGCGGAGGCGTCAGCCCGTGCCGAAGCGGTTCGCCGTCGCGCAGAACAGCCTCGCCGGGCCGGCTTCGCTTCGGCCCTCCGACGAAGTTCCGATGCTGGCGCAGCAGAGTTGGGCACTCACGTATACCGGCGAGCACCGCGCAGGGGAATCGGCCGCCGCCCGGGCACTCGCGGTCGCAGAGCACGCTGGCGACGCGGCGATGACGGCCGTCGCATTGACCGCGTTGTCGGTGGCGCTCGGGCGCCAAGGCCGCTACCGCGAGGCCCTCGCCCACGCGACGCGGGCTGCCGAGGTCGCGGCAAATTCGCCCGACGCGAGATCACTGCCGCTGCAGCCGAAGCTCTTCCTCGGCCTGGCGAGCTTCGACTGCGACCTCGTCGACGAAGCGCGAGCCGCGTACCGCGCTGCCCTCGACGACGAGTTCGGCGCGGGGTGGTGGCTGTCCGACACCCTGGTCGCCGACGCGCAGGCGTGCTTCGTCGTCGGCGAGTGGGATGACGCGATGCCCCGTCTGATCGCAAGCGGCCAGGCCGCGCAGGAAAAGGACCACGCGCTGCTGGCGTCACAGTCGCTCGCCTACCGGGCGATCATCGCGACGGCCACCGGTGACCTCCAGTCCGCAAAGGAATACGCGACGGAGATCGCCAGCTCGGTAGAAGGCGACCACCTGAGCTACAACGCGGGGGTCATCGCGTTTGCGCTCGCGCAGCTGAAGCTCGCCGAAGGCGACCGGCAGGGTGCGTACGACGTGTTGCTGCGGTGCTGGCGCTTCGAGGTCGCAACGGAGACCCGCTACTACCACCGCTGTCTCGCGCCGGACCTTGTCCGCCTCGCGCTGACGCTCGGGCACCGCGATATCGCGGGCGAGGTCGCGGACACCGTTGCAGCCGGTGCCGACTTCTCGCCGGAGGTGCCGACGGTGCAAAGCGTTGCGCTGTGCACTCGAGCGCTGGTCGACGGCGATGTCGAACCGATGATCGAGGCGGTCGAGCTTGCCCGCCAGGTGCCGCACCTGGTGGAGCACACCGGCGCGTGCGAAGACGCGGCGACACTGCTGACCGAGGCCGGGCGTCGGGACGAGGCCGCGGCGATGCTGACCGAGGCACTGGACCGCCACGAGCGTGCCGGCGCGCACGCCTGGGCCGGCCGCGTGCGCGCGGCGTTGCGGAACCTGGGCGTCCGTCCCGGTCAGCGCGGGTCGAGGAGCCGACCGGCCCGCGGCTGGCAGAGCCTGACCGCGACCGAGCGAGCCGTGTCGCTGCTCGTGGCCGACGGATTGACGAACGGCGCCGTGGCCCGGCGCCTCTATATCTCGCCGCACACCGTCAACACCCATCTGCGGCACGTGTTCGCCAAGCTCGGCGTTTCGAACCGAGTCTCGCTCGCCCGCGAAGTACATCGGTCGATCGAGTGATGTCTTCGCCGCTGGTCGGCAAGACAATCGGTCGCGTTCCTATGCAGTCCGTTGCCTTCTCCGTGCCACTGCTGCCCGGCCAGACCGAAGCGAATCGGACCGCGCTGGCGTCGTGCTGGATGGGTGCGCGCAAGGAAGCATTCCAGGATGCCCGGCGCCGGGCCGGCATCGTTCGAGAAGCGGTCTGGATCCAACCCGCGCCGCGCGGGGATGTCGGCGTGGTCTACGTGGAGGCTGACAACCTCGCCGCCGCGTTCACGATGCTGGGCACCTCGGCCGAGCCGTTCGACCGATGGTTTCGCGATCACGTTCGCCGAGTGCACGGCGTCGCGTTGGAACAGCTCTTGGCATCCAGCGAACTGGTGCTCGATTTCGACGTCAACACAATCTGAACTGAGAATCTGAACCGGAGAGGTCGCGCGACATGTGGGCACAGCTCATCAAGATGCAATTGAAACCAGGCTCGGACACCGCCGAGCTGACGAAACAGATCCGGGCCGCCGAACAACCAGGATCGGGACTGGTCCGGTCACTCTTCATGCACGACCAGACCGACCCCAGTTGCATCTACACGCTGGTGGTGTTCGACAGCGAGGAGAAGGCACGAGCCCGCGAACAGGACCCGCGGCGCCAGGAGCAATTGCAAAACGCCCGGCAGATCATGGCGGACATCTTCGACGGTCCACCGGAGTTCAAGGACCTGATCGTCATCGACGAGTGGACGGACGCAGGATGAACGAGCACCCGAACGTCGCAATCGTCCGGTCAGTGTACGAAGCGGTGGCGCGAGATGTGGCCGAGGAGAACCGCTTCGGAAGCTGAGTGACACTTTCGTTTCCGTCCGGCCCCAACCGGTCGGAGCACTACACGAAGGAACGATACGAACATGGCAATCATCATGAACACCGAGATTCCGGGCGCCGATGCCAGCTTCATGGACGGGATGCGCGCGGCCGGCGTCGTGGACGCGATCTCGAAGGCGCCGGGCTTCGTGAGTCACGTCAGCGGCGTTTCCGGCAGCGGCTATCGCGTCATCGAGGTGTGGGAATCGCGAGAAGCCCACCAGGCCTGGTTCGACAATCACGTTGCTCCGAACCTCCCTCCGGGCTTGGAACCCACATGGGAGTACACGGACCTCGTGATCGCGGTCCCGGACACGGGAGCTTGAGGTGCACATCGTCGCGACCTTTCGAACGAGTCATCGATCGAACGAACGAAGTCGTCGATCGGGTCGAGCCCGACCAACTGAGGAATCCGACTCCGTGCACGGACTGACGTGCGGGCAGTGATCAACCACATCACGGGCGGAGCGACGATGTTCGCGGAGTGCGTCGAACAAGGGTCCGTACCCGATGCGAGGCTCGGCGAGTTGATGGGCGGTGACAACCTTGGTGACGACTTCAAGGCCAAGTATCACGCGGCAGTCGATCGCGCGCGAGCGACATTCGCGATGCCCGGAGCGCTCGACAAGATGGTGAAGCTCCCGTTCGGGGAGATGCCAGGTGGCGTCGCGCTCGAACATCGCGATCATGGACGTGATCACGCACGCCGCCGACATCGCCAACGCGCCGGGACAGAACATCGACGACGAGGAGATCCTCACCGTGGCGCTCGACGTCGGACGCCAGATGATCACGGACGACCTGCGCATGCCGGGAGTCTTCGATGCCGCGCAGCCGGCAGCTCCGAACTCATCGGCGGCGGACAAGCTCCTGGACTTCGCCGGCCGGAAGATCTGACGGCACACGAACCGGGTACGTTCAACTGCGATGGAAGAGGCGAGCATGGATCACGCACTGACGATGCGGAGCACGTACGAGCGGATCAACGCCGGCGACATCGACGGCTTCGGTGAGTTGCTCGCCGACGACTTCGTCGAGCATGACGACACGCCTGGTCTTCCTCCGACGAAGTCCGGCACGCTCGACTTCTTTCGGATGCTGTTGACGGCGTTCCCCGACATGCACATGGTCGTCGATGATCTGATCGCCGACGGCGACAAGACCGTGGCGCGGGTCACCGCGAAGGCGACGCACCAGGGCGACTTCATGGGACTCCCACCGACGGGAAACCGCGTGGAGATCGACCTCATCGACATCATGCGGTTCGATGCCGCGGGCATTGTGTGCGAGCACTGGGGCGTGGCCGACATGCTCGGGCTGATGCAGCAGCTCGGCGTCGTGCCTGCCGGACCCAACGCGTAACTGGATCTCATGGCGGTCGCCACGAGCCGAGTGTTCACGCGTGTTCGTCGCACCGCGACCCACGATGATGAGAGCAATGGGCAATGGCACCCGCGACGAACTCCTTGGTGGGCTGGCTGAGGCGATCGAGTCCGTGAGGCTCGCGCATCCCGTACGGGTCGCGGTCGACGGACGGCCAGCTGCTGGCAAGACGATGCTGGCCGACGAGCTCGCTCTGGTGCTGCGGGGCCGAGGCCGCGAGGTGATCCGCGCCGCGGCTCGAACGGGCCGGCTTCGAAGTGCACGCCACCACCCAACGCGGCCCCGAACTCGAACATGAAACCACCACGCAAGCCTTCCTAATCGCGCGTCGTTGATAGCGCTCCGCGCTCCTGTGCCCCGAGGTTGTAGGACAGGGGAGCACCAGCTTTTCTACGCGCATGCATGAGTCTCGAATGGGAACGAACCATTGTGGACGCGCACGATCCCGAATCGTTGGGTGAAGTTCCCGCGGTTCTCCGGACACCTTTCCGAGTTGAGGCCGCGATTCGGCGTCGCAGTTGCTGACCGTGAGTGACGGCGTTTGGTCTTCCGTTGTGGTGCACGCGTGGTGCACGCAGCGCCCTGGTGCCGGTCAAGCGCGCCGAGGTCGACGCAGTTCAGCTCACTGAAGCGCCTGGTGGCTTGACCGTTCGGGTGCCGGGCCGGTGTCCGTGAATGCGACCATCGGCATGTGGGCGATCATGGCGAGGCGTCCGGCGTCGGAGCCGTCGTAGGAGTTCCCCGTCGAGTCCAGGAGTGTCCGAGCCGCGCGCGGATGCGCCGCTTCGTAGCGTGCGAACCGGTCGGCCGCCTCGCTCTCCTCGAGGAACCGTTGACTCGCGGCCCAACGCCGATTGCCTACCTGGACGGCGAGGGCGGGCGAGGCACCGAGGTTTCGATACCAGTCCGCGCCGGGGCCGGTGCCGGAACACACGATGTATTCATGGCGGTCGAAATCGTGCTCGACGACCTCGACCGGCGTCTGGAACACGTCCCCGGATCGGCGACCCCGATGCGTCACGAGCAGCAGGTGATCGCCGAAGACGAACCCGAGCCGCCAGCGGAAGAGGTACACGGGCAGCCGGAGCAGGTGTTTGAAGCCGCCGGTCGGCTTCTGGCGGAAGCTCCAATTGTCGGGCAAGTGCACGGCTCAATGCTAAGCCGCGCCGTATCGCGAGGCCGCGTCGACCTGATGCACGGGGACGTCGAGTCGGCGAAGCCGACGGCCCCGACTGCCGTTGTTGCGATCGCGATCGTGACACGTCGTACGCGGTCTCACCGCCGGCGCCGTCAAGGAGTGAACTGTGGAAGTGAGCGGACTCGAACCGCCGACTTCTAGGTTGCGAATGAAGAGTCACGGCACCAGGCGCCCCGCAGCGCCGCGAAACGCCAGGTGACTACCGGGCGCGCCACGACACGCCACCTCTTACCGCGCCGGACGCGCGCCATGGACGCATGTCAGAGATGGTCGAACTCGGTACTCGGACGGCCCTGGCATCCCCGGAGGGATCCGGATGAGCGACCGCGCGCGAGGCAACGATCAGCTTCGGGCGTCGACGCGCGACCGGCCACAGGATTTGAGGTCGTCAACCGTCGGGGGCGCTCGCGGCGGGGCGTTCTCGGCGGTGGCTTGACCGTCGGCACCGTGAACGAGGGCGCCTACCGACAAACGCGACTTCGTTTCAGCGTGACGCGGCTGCTGCGCACGGCCCGCCAGATGTCGAGAAGGACGAGCGTTCCGAGCGTCGTCGCACGCTCGGGAGTCGGACGAAGCGGGCGGAGGGCTCGTAGGGTCGCCGGCTGTGGAGACGGCAGCCGTCCTGGCAGGGATCGTCGCCGGTGTTGTCGCGGTCACCCGGCCGGCGGCGCGCACGTCAGAAGGTTGGCGGGCGACCGTCACGCCGCTGGCGTCGATCATCGGCAGCGGCTTCCTCGTGCTCGCTCCCTTGTTGGCGGCAACGGTCGCGGAGTGGGCTCCGATCGCGATGCTGGGAATCGTGACCGTGGCCTACGCGATCGGCGCATCGCTGCGCTTCAACATCCTCCACGTCGAACCGCAGCTCGCAGCGCCAGCGCCGTCCCGTGCGATGACCGATCTCGAGCGCGTGTCGCGCGTCGCGCTCGGCTTCGCGTACACCATTTCGGTCGCGTTTTATCTGCGGCTGCTCGCCTCGTTTGTCCTCGATGCCTTCGGTGCCGACACCGAGCTCAACGGGCGCATCATCACGACCGCAATCCTCGCCGCAATTGGGGTGCTCGGCCTCGTGCGCGGCCTGCACGGCATCGAAGCCGTCGAGATCCCCGCCGTCGACTTCAAGCTCGTCGTCATCGGCGGTCTCCTGGCCGGCATGTTGGCCTACGACGCGCTTCACGGATCGGCGACGGCCACCGCCTACCACCATCATCCAATCGACCTCAGCGGCATGACCGTGGCTCGCCGCCTTGCCGGCATGCTGCTCGTCGTCCAGGGCTTCGAGACCTCGCGCTATCTCGGCCACTACTACAGCCGCGAGCTACGCGTACGAACCATGAAACACGCACAGGTCATCAGCGGTGCGATCTACGTCGCCTTCGCGGCGCTGGTCGTCGCCTTGTTCGGACACCTCGGCAGCGGGCCGCGAGAGACCGCGATCCTCGACGCCGCGCGCATCGTGTCCCCCATCCTCGCGCCCCTCCTCGTCCTCGCCGCGATCGCCAGCCAACTCTCTGCCGCGACCGCCGACACTGCCGGCGGCAGCGAAATGCTCACGGACCGTCCCCGCCACCAAGGCGGCAACGTCGGCTACCCAGCAGTCGCGTTCGGCGCCGCGCTCGTCGCCTGGTTCGTCAACATCTTCTCGATCGTGAGTTTCGCGTCCCGTGCCTTCGCCATCTACTACCTCTGTCAAGCTGTGCTCACCGCGATCACCGCCCGGCGTCTCCGGACACCTCGCTACGCCCTCGTAATCGTCGCCAGCGCCTTGCTCGCCGCGGTGCTTCTCTTCGTTGCCCTCGCTGCGATCCCCGGCGACTGACCCTCCTCATCCGGTGTGGGGACGAGCGTCGGCATCCGGCCCCGACGCCGCGAGCTCCTCTGCGGGTACGGCGTCCACACGCAAGCGCTTCGTGCGGCGCGTTATCCTTCGCGCCGATGCGTGGCGACGACATCGCCTTCGCGACGATGACGAGCCAGCGCGCGATGCTGGCAGATGGGTCGCTGACTGCGCGTGAGCTCGCGTCGATGTACTTGGAGCGAATCCAGCGGCTGAACCGAGGGCTGAACGCGTTCGTGTCTGTGCGGGGGGACGCGGCGCTGCACGAAGCGGACCAGGCGCAGGAATTGCTCCACCGTGGCGACAACCGGCCCCTGCTCGGCATCCCCTTCGCGGTCAAGGACGAGCACGATCTAGCCGGTGAGGTGACGTCCTATGGGACGGGTGCGGTCGTCAACGTGGCCGAAGCCGATTCCGAGATCGTGCGGATCCTTCGGGACGGTGGCGCGATTGCACTTGGCAAGACGACGCTCCCGGAACTGGGTGCCTATCCGTTCACGGAGTCGACAACGTGGGGCGTGACGCACAACCCGTGGGACCAGAAGCGTACGCCCGGAGGGTCGAGCGGTGGGAGTGCGGCAGCCGTCGCGGCCGGCCTCGTGACGTTCGCAACCGCGGGCGATGGTGGCGGCTCCATCCGCATTCCGGCCTCGTGTTGCAACCTGTTCGGGTTGAAGGTGCAACGAGGGCGGGTGAGCGCGGCACCTCGCCCCGAGTC
Organism: uncultured Actinomycetes bacterium; assembly: GCA_963740835.1. Classification (GTDB taxonomy): domain Bacteria; phylum Actinomycetota; class Acidimicrobiia; order IMCC26256; family PALSA-610; genus CAVUFH01. The sequence goes on from CAVUFH010000003.1 coordinate 23,095, forward strand.
GGTCGGTGGATTGTCGGTCAACGGCGTGTTGACTCGCGACGTCACAGATGCGGCGGTCTTGTACGACATGCTCAGCGACGTATCCGTCGGTCGATGCGGCGGCACGGGCTGGGGCCGTTCTCTGCTCGAAGCAGTCATGGCGGGGCCGGGAAGGCTCCGTATCGGCGTTGCCACGCGGCTCGGGATGCGCGGCGCAGATCGCGCCGGAAGTGCGCGCCGCGCTGGCCGGCACCACGACCGTGTTGCGCGAGCTGGGGCATTCCCTCACGGAGGTCAATGTCGATCCCGGGAGGTGGCTCGTGCCATTCACAGTCCTCGGGATGCGGATACTTGTCGATGAGGCGCAAGGGTTGCAGTTCCCGGAACGACTCGAACGTCGTACGCGAGCCACGCTGCGTACTGCCTCGTATGTGAGCCCGCGCGTAGTGCGTTGGGCGATCGGCCGACAAGGCCAGATCGCCCGGCGCACGAATCGCGTGTTCGACGAGGTCGATCTCGTACTCACTCCAACCCTTGCTCAACCACCTGTCGAGGCGGAGAACTGGGCCGGACGCGGAACATTCCGTACCGCGGCGGTGTCGGCCGCTGGTGTCCCTTCACGTCCCTCTGGAACCTCATCGGGCAACCCGCCGCGAGCATTCCGGCCGGCTTCACCGACTCAGGCCTGCCGGTTGGCATCCAACTGCTCGCACCATCCGACGGCGAGCGCACTCTCATTGCGGTCGCATCGCAGCTGGAGCACGAGCAGCGATGGACTGACGCAAGACCTGCACTGTGAGTACACAGACCCCGCCGACCCGACCCGGACTACATGGCGCCTTGGCGAACCAGTGCCCGCGGGGCGCGCCTTTGCGTGCTGTTGGAGGCCGCGGGCCGAAGCCGGGACACGCCCCGTCCAGCTGACGTACGCTGAGGCTCATGCGGGACGCGCTTCCGCTCGTCGAGTTCGCCTCCCTCGTCGGGGCTCCAGTGGACGAACTCGAGACGTACCTCGACCACGGGCTGCTCGATCTCGAACGCGACGGCCTGTTCGATGACCTCGACGTCATTCGGCTCGACACGATCCGGCACTTCCTCGATCAAGGTTGGACGGTGAGCGAGCTCGCCGATGCGATCGCGGAGGGCGCAGTCGGCGACGTGATCACGGACATCGTCTTCGATGCCAGCACCACGTACACGCTCGATGAAGCAGCTGAAATGAGCGGCATCGATGTCGAACAGCTGCGCGCAGTCGGGAACGCGTTCGGGTTCGCCGACGACAGGCTGAGCGAAGCCGACCGCGAGATGCTCAGCGTGTTCGAGACGGTCGTCGGTTCCGGATTGCCCTTCGAGGCGATCGTCGAGGGTGCACGCGTGATGGGTGACACGCTCCGCCGACTTGCCGAGACCGAGGTTCGGCTCGTACACGTCTACGTCCACGAGCGGTTGGTTGCTGCCGGCGCTTCGCACGAAGAGGTGAGCCGTCAGATCTTCGATGTACAGGGAGTTCTCACACCGGTCCTCGACCCGCTCATTCAGCACGTGCACCGCCACCACCTCATCCAAGCGACCATCGAGGACGTGTTCCTGCATCTGACCTCTGAGAGCGCGGTTCCGGAGATCCTCGGGTCGGTGCAAGCCGCGATCGTCTTCGCCGATGTCGCGTCCTTCACTGAGTTCGCGAACGCAGAGGGCGACGAAGCTGCGGCGACGGTTGTCGCGCGCCTCGATGGCGTTGTCCGCGCGCTTGCTCTCGAGCACGAAGGCAAGGTTGCCAAACAACTCGGTGACGGCTTCATGCTGGTGTTCCGTCGATCGGCAGACGCCGTCCGTTTCGCAGTCGGACTCCAGGGCGTGGTGAGGCGCGCCGGCGATCTGCCCTCGGTGCGCATAGGGATCAACACAGGCAATGTCTTGCACCGTGCGGACGATTACGTCGGCAGCGCGGTGAATCTCGCATCGCGCGTCACGAACGCCGCCATGGCCGACCAGATCCTTGTCACCGATTCAGTCGTCGCCAACGTCGACGACGCAACGGTGAGAATCGAAGAGGTAGGCGTGCGGCTGCTACGAGGCGTAGACGCGCCGCTCGCGCTGTGGCGCGTCGCACACGGCACGGCGACGCGTGATCCGGTCTGCGGCGCGGAGGTCGGTGCCATCGCTGCCGCCCGGCTCAGCCGCGAAGGCCGGGAACTTGCCTTCTGCTCCGAAGCTTGTCTGCGTCGCTTCGTGGAGAACCCGGCGCGCTACGCGGTGCCCTGATGCAACTTCGGAGAACGATGTCCTCGCCCGTTCGGGTCAGGGCGTTCCGTGACGTGAAGGTCCGGGGAGACGATTCCGAAGGCGTGACCCTGTTGCCGCTCAGCGCGTCTGCAAGCCGCGACGAGAACGTCCGGGATCGTGACCGATTCGACGTCGACGGCGACGCCGCGGGTCACGTCACCCTGGGGCTCGGACTGGACACGCCGCAAGCCCGCTCGCCGCTTGGAAGCACGCATCGCACGGAAGGGTCGCGGCGGCCGACGAGGCGATCTTCGCAGTGAGTCGAACCGCGGCCGACTCGCGCACACTGCCGAAGAATCCCCCAAACCCAACCCTTCCGGCCGCGCGCCGTCTACAGGACCGCGCTCGTGACAAGACGCGCGGTCTGAGTACGTGGAGGCGATCGGACTTCTCTCAAAGCCCTTCGATGTCGACCCGATCGGTGAGTGAGAGACGCACACCTCAGCGCGCCATCTCGAGGTCATCGAGCAGTCGCCTGGCGTCTATCAGATCGGCCGTCGCGTCACCCTCCGTGAGCCGCGCGTACGCAGCGCTCAGCAATGCCGCCGCCTGTTCGATCTTGCCCTGCGCGAACCAACATCGGGCAAGCGCCAAGCTCGCTCGCAGCTGGAGCATCGGTGCCTCGAGTTGGTCCGCGCGCGCAACGGCCTGCACGAACCAGGGTTCGGACACGACCGTGTCACTCGAATGCTCGAACAGCAGATTGCCCTTGACCAACAGCAGCTCCGACGACAGCGTTTGCGGTTCGGGGAGCCCGGCTACGGCCAAGAGCGCCTCGTCGATACGCGCAACGCCCTCGCCCGACCGTCCGGCCTTACCGAGAACCACTGCGTGGAGTTGCAGGAGCGACGGCCAGAAGACGGGGGGCGACTTCAACGCGCGGTACTGGTCCAGCGCCGCTTCCAGGCGGGCCAGGCCACCGTCGACGGATCCGGTCGCCGCGATCGCCGCGCCCTGCAAACACGACGCCGCCGCGGTCCACACCGGAAACTCATGCGCCGCCGCGATTGCGATCACCACATCGGCATGCTCCGCGGCACGCTCGGCTTCGCGGAGCCACATGTGGATCAAACCCGTGTGGAAGTGCGCATAGGCAGCGCTCTGCGGATGGTGCAGTCGCTCCGCGAGCTCGATCGCTTCGTAGGCGCGAGCCCGCGAACGGTCGACGCTGCCGTTCATCCAGAGCAGCATTCCTTCGACGACGTGGCACACCACGCTGGGGTCGTTGCCGGCATCGAATCGCTCGACCTTGCGCGGCGCGGCGTCGTACGCCGCGATGCCGCGTTCCAAGTGGTCAATACCCGGTTGGAAGTGGGCGAGCATGCCCTCGCTCGCGCCGATCACGACGTGGCCCTCGACGCGTGCCCGCGTGTTGTCGAAGCGTTCGGCCAGTGCCAGGAGCTGCTCGCCGATCCGCACCGACTTCTCGAACTCGGCTCGGTAGATGTAGAAGGTCGAGAGCCCGCGCAACACCGGCAGTAGTTGCGGAAGCTCGCCCTGCGCCTCGCAGAGTTCCACCGCGCGCTCGAACGCTCGTTCCGTTTCGGCCGTATAGCCCTCGGACGCCAGCAAGACTCGAGCCAAGCTCGTCTGCAGCAAGATCTGCTGCAGGAGACGCTCTTCGTTCGCGGGCGTCGAAGAGAGCACGTCGAGGAGATCCCTGATCATGGTCGCGGTTTGGTGGTACCAACCGTGGGTGTTGTAGAGCGGCCAGAGACCGTCGGTGAGCTTCCCGAGTTCCTCGAAGTCCTTCTCGGCAACCCAGTACCGCCAAGCCGCGCCGAGGTTGCCGATGTCTGCGGCCATGCCCTCCGACGTGGCGTCACTTGCATCACCAGTCAGCATCTCGGACTGGCGGCTCGCCATATCGGCGAAGTACTCCGCGTGCGCCCGTCGGGCGCAGTCGCGCAGATCCAGGTCGGTGCCGAGTTGTTCGGCCGCGAAGTCGCGGATCGTCTCGAGCATCGACAGGCGCGGACCGACAGCTTCGGCACCGACCCGGCGCAGCAGACTCTTGTCGACCAACGAACCGAGCCCATCCAAGATGTCGATGCCGTCGAGTCCCTGCACGCGCCCGGCGACCGTCTCGACCGCCTCGACGGTCACACCCGAGAACACGGCGAGCAACGCGAGGAGCCGCTGCTCGGGATCGGTCAGCAGTTCGTAGCTCCAAAGGATCGTGCCGCGCAGCGTGCGCTGGCGTTCCGGTGCATCGCGCGCTCCACCCTTCAGAAGGTCGAGGCGATCGCCGAGCCGCTCGACGAGCGCCTGCGGCGACAGCAGCGCGAGCCGAGCAGTCGCGAGCTCGATCGCCAGTGGAAGTCCGTCCAGCCGAATGCAGAGCTCGCGCACCGCCGCCGCATTTTCGCCGGTGAGCTCGAAGTCCGACCTGACTGCCCGCGCGCGCTCGACGAACAGCTGTACTGCCTCGGACTCGGCCAACGCCGCGACCGGGCGTTCTCCGATCTCGGCGCTCGGCAGCGCGAGCGGTGGAACCGTATACACCTGCTCACCCAAGACGTTGAGAGCTTCGCGGCTCGTCACCAACAGCGTCAGCGCAGGGCAGTCACGGAGCAGTTCCGTGGCGACGAGCGCAGCCGCGGTCACTTGTTCGAAGTTGTCGAAGACGAGCAGCATCGGCTGGGATCCGATTCGCTCCTTGATCGCGTCGAGGAGCGGACGGTCCTTCTGTTCGCGCGCACCGACCGCTCGCGCGGTGACCGACAGCACGGTTTCGACATCGCGGGACGCGCTGAGGTCGACGAACGAGACCCGGTCGGCGAAGTCGTGGCGCATTTCATTCGCCGCTTGCACCGCCAACCGGGTCTTGCCGGTGCCGCCGGGACCGAACAACGTGAGCAGCCGCGTGGTGCCGAGACGGTCGACGATGTCGCGGAGCTCATTGACGCGGCCGACGAAACGGTCGAGCGGCTGTGGCAGCGTGCGCGGTAGCGCGTCGAGCGAACGCAGCGGCGGGAACGTCGAGGCCAGGCCGGGCGCGCCGACCTGGAACACGTGCATCGACAACTGCAGATCGCGCAACCGGTGCTCTCCGAGATCGACCAGGTCGACGCCGGACGGCAGCGCTCCGCGCACGAGCTCCGCCGTCGAGCCCGAGATCACAAGCTGCCCGCCGTGCGCGACTCCCATGAGCCGAGCGCACCGGTTCAGCGTGTGACTCTCATATTGATCGCCGACGACACGACCCTCGCCGGTGTGGATACCCATGCGCGCTCGCAACGGTCCGAGACTGCCCCAGTTCTCGGATACCAACGCCAGCTGCGCGTCGACCGCGGCCGCGACGGCGGCGGGCGCCGCTCCGAACGCAGCCGCCACGCCGTCGCCCATATACGAGAACACGACGCCCCCATGACCTTGCACGGCATCGTTCAACAACTCGTGGTGTCGCGCGACTGCTACCGCCATCGCCTCACGATCCGATTCCCAAAGCCGCGTCGAGCCCTGCAAATCCGTGAAGAGAAACGTGACCGTCCCCGACGGCAACTCCGACACCGCGTGCCCCCCGATCCGTTCCCGCGCGCGACCGGGCCAGTATCCCAGCAAACCGCGCAGGAACTCGACCGACTCGGGTTTGTTGAGAGCGATCAGACCCGACAGCGATCGAGAGCGCGAGCGCGAGGCGGACCATGACGAGTGGATGTTGTGGATTCACAGCGATGGTGGAGGTGAGCGGACTCGAACCGCCGAATTCTACGTTGCGAAAGGAAATTGAGGTCACGACGTGCCGCTCGGTGCCGCGAAGTGCCCGCTCATCGCCGGACGCGCCACGACGTGCCACCTGAGGCCGCGAGGGGCACGCGCCATTGACGCGCCATGACACCGCCGTCGGCTCGTGCTGCGCCGCGCCGAAGGGGACTCAATTGAGACGCGCGGTCGGTGGGCAACACTCCGTACGCACCAATCGATCCATCTGTCCAGCGTGTGCTCCTCGGCGCCGCTCTCCCGCGCGTGGCCCCCTCGAGCGCGACATCGAGCGCATCGTCGACATCGTCCTTCGTCGGTTCGCTTGCGGCGTCGCCGGGACAATCGAATGGCTTGCGATTTCGCCCCGAGCGCCTGACCGCCCCGGCTCGTTGCGCGGAGGTCTTCTCCGGCAAGGAACGCCGCGGCACGCTGCGTGCAGCGCGTCGTACGCCAGCCGAAATGACGCGACAGATCGGATGCCTGCGGTAAGCGCACGCGCCGCACTGGGTTGCGGGTAGAGCGCCGGTTCGGCGGCCGTCTCGCAACGCCCGGCCCGCGGCGGAGGGCAGCTGTTACAGAACTGACACCTGCGAACGCCCGTTCCGTGTCAATTCGTGGGTGAGGTTCTCCGATAATGGGACGTGCTCCTCGAAGGCTTCGCCCGCGTGCTCGCGGCTGACGAGGCGGCCGCGTTCCCACCGTGGGTACTGATCGCGCTCGCGATTCCGATCGCCATCTCGGGCGTCGAGGCTACCTTGAGCGTGAGAAGTCGCCGGCGGCAGACGCGTCAGCAGGCACAGGCGCCTCCGGCGCGGCGGGAAGCGAAAAAGTGAAGACCGCACCCTGCTGACCGGGATTCGCAACGTGCACGTCACCGCCAAGTGCTCGAGCGTGCTCAAGCGCGATCGCAAGGCCGAGGCCCGAACCGGGTTGTGATCGTCCGGCGTCCGCCTTATAGAACCGTTCGAAGATTCGATCGGCGTCGGCGCGTGAAACGCCCGTGCCGTCGTCGATGACGTCGATCTCGACTATGGGACCGTTCCGGTGGGCGTCAACGCTGACGCGCCCGCCACCGTGGATGACCGCGTTGTCCACGAGGTTCACCATGACACGCTTGAACCGAGCGCGGTCGGCCAAGACGCGCAAGCCCGGTTCGACACGACGTGCGATCGTGCCGGACTCGTTCCGGCCGTCGAGCACCGCGGCCAGTGCAAGCTCGACCCAAAGCGGCTCGAGATGCACCGGGCCACCGCCGGCGTCCAACCGAGCGAGCTCGAGCAGTTCGAGAACCAAACCTTGGAGCCGCCGGACGTCGCCGATCAGAAGCTCGGCCGGTCTCCGGACATCATCGGGAAGCTGCGTGATCCGCTCGGCAAGCAACGCCGATGCCGAGCTGAGCGCAGTCAACGGCGTCCGAAGCTCGTGGGCGACGTCCGAGGTGAACCGGCGTTCGCGTTCAGCCGCGTTCGACAGCTCGGCGATCTTCACCTCGAGCGCGTGCGCGAGCTGGTTGTACGACTCGACCCACAGTTCGAACTCGTCGTCGACGCCGGGGCGTACGTCGTCACCCAGGAGACCGATCGCGAGTGATTGCGCGTTGCGTGCAGCCTCGCGAACCGGTCGCAGCACGCGCCGCGCGACGAAGGCACAGATCGCACTCGCTATGACGACCGTCAGCAGCCAGGCGATCAGCAGGACGTTCCGGAATTGGGAGATGCTCGCCTGCATGTCGGCCATCGAGAAGAACGAATAGAGACGGGTTCCGGGGTCGTCGCCGGTGCGGGCGATCACGAGCGTTCGATGCCCGGCAACCGTCGTCACCACAGAGCCGTCTGCCGCTCCGGGCTTACGCAGCGACTCGGGGACTACGTCGAGATCGAGGCTCGGCGTCGACGAATAGGGGACGTTGTCAACGATCGCGACAGCATCGAACGCGCCGCGCTGTCCGGATTCGGCGAGCGTGCGTTCGAGGGTTGCTTCGTCGACGTCGCGCGCCAGGAGCAGGCTCGTGAGCCCGGCCTTGCGCGCCGCGGAGACCTCGAACGCGTGATTCCGGTACTCACGGATGATGATGTAACTCGTGATCGCGAAGAATCCGCTCGAAAGTCCCACGATGAAGATGCACACGACGGTGAGGCGGCGCCGCAGGCGACCAGGTGAGCGCAGTCGAGTCATCGTCAATCCAGTCGTTCGAGTCGGTAGCCGACCCCGCGCACGGTCGAGATGAACTGCGGCTGGCGACCGTCGTCGCCGAGCTTCTGGCGGAGACGTTTCACGGCCATGTCGACGAGGCGCGAGTCGCCAAGGTAGTCGTACCCCCAGACGCGCTCCAACAGGACCTCACGCGTGAGCACGTCACCAATATGTCGCGCGAGCTCCAGCAGCAGGCGGAACTCCATGGCCGTAAGCCCGAGCACCTCGCCGCGCAACTCGGCACGAAACGCGGTCGGATCGAGCATCAACGGGCCGACCGCGATCCGCGGCGCCGGTGCCTCGCCGTATTGGCGCCGGACGGCTGCGCGCACTCGTGCGAGTAGCTCGGCACCCTGGAACGGCTTGACGACGTAGTCGTCGGCGCCCAACTCCAGCCCCGCCACGACATCGTGGACTTCGGCCCGCGCCGTCAACATGAGAATGGGCACGTTCGACCACGCGCGGACCTGCCGGCACACCTCGAAACCGTCGATGCCCGGAAGCATGAGGTCGAGGATCAACAGGTCGAAGCCTCCGTCGTCGTGATCGACCAGCGCGAGCGCTTCCTCGCCCGTCTCGGTTCGCACAACGTCGATGCCTGACGCCTCGAGGAGGAGCGCCGTCGACTCCCGCACGGAAGGATCGTCCTCGACGATCAACACCCTCGGCGCCACGGACCACTCTTAGTCGATCCACGCGCATCCCGACGCGCAGTGCACACGCACACGCGAGCCGTTACATACGCGTTACATAGCCGCCATTTCAAGCCTGCTGGTGCCTTCGTCGGCGGGCGATCCGACGGAATAGGCGCCACTCGACGAACGTCGCCACGAGCGAGAGCGCGAAGAGGATCGCCGTGAACCTTGATCACGTTGCCCTGAGCCAGGAGATACGCGACGACGTCACACGGTTGCGCCGTAGATCGGGGCGTCGGCGAGCCCCTTCCCGCTCATCAGACGGCAGCGAGCGCGAGGCCGGCGGCGGCGGCGAGGGCCGGGACGAGCATGCTCGCGATCGCGTTCTGGAACGCGGCGCCGAAGGCGCGCCCTTCGGCGAGGCGCACGGTCTCGTAGGTGAAGGTCGAAAAGGTCGTGTACGCGCCGCAGAGGCCGGTGCCGAGCACGATCTTCGGGTCGGATGGGAAGGCGTGGTACAGGAGGAGCCCGGTGAGGACCCCGAGGATGAACGAGCCGGTCACGTTGATGACCAAGGTGCCGCGTGGGAAGACGGTGTCGCTTCGGTCCTGGACGAAACCGTCGAGGAGGTAACGAACGGGAGCGCCCAGGGCTCCGGCAACGGCGATTCCGGCGACGAGCATCAGGTTTGCGCGGGCCGGCCGACGTACATGATGACTTCGACGTCGTCGATGATGACGAGGCCTTCGGTAATGAGCTCATCGAGTTGCGGGATGAACGCGGCGATGCGTTCGGGTTCATCGACGATCAGCACGATGATGGGGAGGTCGTTCGAGAGGCTGAGTATGCGCGTGGTGTGCACGTGGTTCGACGCGCCGAAGCCCTCGATCCCCCGCACGACCGTTGCGCCGGCGAGTCCGGCCTGCTGCGCGCGGTGCACGATCTCGGTCGCGAGCGGTTTGTGGTCGTAGCGGTCCTCTTCGCCGATGAATACGGTCAAACGTCGCGCTTGTCCCTCGAGCTTCACGTCGACTCCCCTTTGGAAGTGATCATCTGTATTCGCCTCCTGGTAACAGTCGCGCCAGCACGATGCCGAGGTACGCAAGTGCGAGGCCCGCGGCCACGCTCGCCAGGGTGTATCCGGCGCCCAGCACCACGTGGCCGTTCTTGATCAGCAACACCGTCTCGACGGCGAGGGTCGAGAACGTCGTGTACGAGCCGAGGAACCCGACTGCGAAAAAGGGCCGGAGATAGCGCGTCGGAGGCAGGCGCTCGATCACCAGCGTCAGGAAGAATCCGAGGACGAACACGCCGGAGAGGTTCGTCCAGAACGTCGCCCAAGGGAACCCGTCGGGCGCCACCTTGATCCACTGCGCGACCTCATAGCGCGCCGGCGCGCCCAGGGCGCCGCCGAGCGCGATCGCAATGATGATGTCGGGCTGGAATCGCTCGGGCAGCCGCGATCGACGCGGGGCCTCTCCCACCGACGGGTCCGTGTCGGCGTGCTGTCCGTCAGCCGCTGGTCCTTGGGCTGCGAACGGCTCGACGCCAGAAGGATCGATCCGCGCGCCGCCGGGTCGGTCGGGATCTCGGTGGGTCTCGATGGCCTCCTCCTTTCGCCGCTGGACGCTGCTCGTCTGCAGGTCATCGGTTCGTCAGGTAGAGGCCATCAGCGCTGCCGCGCGGTCGATGGCGAGCCTCATCGCCGACGAAAAGCCTACCGTCCTGGCCCGCGCCCCTGGGCTCTGCCCACGGCAGGCCGTAGCGGGCTTCGGGAAGCTCGAGCTCGATGGCGGCGAGCCGGTTGTACTCGACGACCCGCTCACGGCGCGCCGGTGCCCCACTCTTGATCTGGCGGCATTGGCAGCGGCAACGCGCGGCGCGTGAGTGGACTGACTGACCCTGAGAGTCACATGCCGAACCGCGCTCGCGCGAGGGCCTCGACCGCCTCGGCGGGGCCGCTGATTTCGACGTTGGCCACACGCTGACGACCGAAGAGGTAGAGCAACAGCTCGCCCGGCAGTCCGGTGAGGCGGGCAGTCGGGTTGCCTCGACGTGCGCGCAGGATCTGGGCTGTCCCCGCCCACTCGAGCTCGAGCCCGGCGCCGTGCAGTCGCCTTGTGAGGAACCACGGCGCGAAGCCGACGTTGCGCCACAGCGCTTCGTCCAACGCGGCGGCGTTCCTCCGTGGAACAAGACCGTTGGCTCGGCGGACATCTTCGTGGTGGACGAAGAACTCGTTGAGGTTCGCGAAGCGCCGCACCCACCCGATGCGAAAGAACCCGCGCGGCGGTCCCGATCGAATCGTCGTCAGCAGGGCGGCGTAGTCGCTCCACGCGAGTGCCTTTCTGCGTCGTTCCGCGAAGCGTTCCCACGCACCGGGCACGACCAGGCCCGGTGCAGCCTGGTAATCGTGCTCGCGAATGACGAGGTGCGCCGCGAGATCGTGCGTCGTCCACGGCTCGAGCAGTGTTGGAGCCTCGGGGCCGAGCTCGCGCATCAGGTCGCACAACGTTTCGCGTTCGATGGCGTCCAAGGAACGGTCAGTCATCGGTAGTTCGTCTCGCAGAGGCATCCAGAATCGCAGGTCCGTGAGGTCGACGGCTGGGTAAGGTTCAGGTTGGCGTGCCGGGAAGTCTGGTCGGCGGTTCATGCCCACTGCCCGGACCGGAAAGGCCGCCGATGTCGCGCCGCACCCATGTTCGTATCCCTGTCGCCGGCCGCGCGCTGTCGCCGGTCGGGAGCGAGTTCGTCTCGGTTGAGGTGCTCGGTGGCGTCCTGTTGCTCGCCGCGACCGGGGTCGCGTTGTTCTGGGCGAACGTTGCGGAACGTTCGTATGCGGACGTGTGGGGTCACGCCCTCACGATCGGGATCGGGCCATTCACGGTCTCGGAGGACCTGGGTCATTGGGTCAACGACGGCTTGATGACGGTGTTCTTCTTCGTGGTCGGTCTCGAGATCAAGCGAGAACTCGTCGCGGGGGACTTGCGGGATCGGCGAACCGCGAGCCTCCCGGTGGTTGCCGCCGTGGGCGGCATGGTCGTCCCCGCGTTGTTCTACCTCGCGCTGAACGCGGGTGGTCCCGGCCAGGACGCGTGGGCGATTCCCATCGCGACCGACATCGCGTTTGCGATCGTGGTGCTCGCGATTCTGGGCTCGAGGATTTCTCCCTCGCTGAAGCTGTTCCTGTTGACGCTGGCAATCGTGGACGACATCGGCGCGGTTCTCGTGATCGCCGTCTTCTACTCGCAGGGCATCGGGGCCGGCTGGCTCCTGGCCGCGCTGGGCGTCGTCGCCGTCGTCGTGGTCATGCAGCGACTCGGTCTTCGCTCGCCGTTCGCGTACATCGTCCCGGCAGCAGTGCTGTGGGTGTGTGTGTTCGAGTCCGGCGTGCATGCGACGATCGCGGGTGTCGTGCTGGGACTGCTCGTCCCGGTACAACCGGTTCGTGGGCGAGAGGTGGGCGCGGCGCTCGAGCGCACGCTGCATCCGTGGTCGAGCCTTCTGGTGGTACCGGTCTTTGCACTCGCCAATGCCGGCGTCCACCTCGATGGCGCCGTGCTTGAGCGGGCGCTCACCAGCACGATCGCGTGGGGAATCGTTGTCGCACTGGTGATCGGCAAGCCGCTCGGCATCCTCCTCGCCAGCACGCTCGCACTCCGCCTCGGAATCGGACGCCTGCCCGACGGACTGTCGCTCGCACACGTTGTCGGTGCCGGCTGCGTCGCGGGCATCGGCTTCACGGTGTCGCTGTTCGTGGCCGACTTGTCGTTCAGCGGCTCAATGCTGAGCGACGCGAAAGTCTCTGTGCTTGCCGCGTCGTTGATCAGCGCGACCTTCGGTGCGGCGTGGCTACTGACCGCGTGTGCACGGGCTCGCCGCCGCAATCCTTAGCGCGAGCCGGTGAGCGTGAGGATGCTCGTCGCTATCTCGGTGCGCCGGTTCGAGCATCGCTTGCTCCAAGCTATTCGGACGCCTCGAGGATCGCTTTGATCCGGGCAAGATCCCTGCGGTTGGCGCGGCGCATTGCCGGCATCATGAACGGTGCCAGTGCCTTGGAAAAACCGGCGGGCTCGCCACAGTTGCGAAGAGTCATACACGTCGACGTCCGACCAGCCTCGGTCCACGTGTAGGTGGTCTCGATGGGAAATGGGCCTTGGGCGGTTCGCATCACCAGGCGCACGCCGGGAACGAAGTCGACGAACTCGTAGGTGTACTCGAGTCGCCGACCCAGGAACCGCGCGACGAAGGCGACTCGGATGCCCGCGGCGACGGGCGGCGGCGTCTTCCACTCGACGGAGTCGATGTTGGCGTACCACTCGGGCGCCTTCGACGGATCGGACGCATATGCAGCGACCGTATCGATGGGCCGGTCGATGAGGATGTCGGTCTGGACGTCAACGCGCACAGCTCCATCCGTTCCTGGTGTTGTCGAGTTTCCTTGACGAGGTTCTTCGGGAGCCACAGTGTGATGGGCGTCTTCGAGGATCTTGCCGATCTCGTTCCAGTCGACCCGGTTGGCACCGGTCGTGTCGAGGTACACGCCGAGCCAGGTCGAGAAGGTTCCGCTCGCTGAGGACGCGGGCCGGAAGCATCGTTGTTGTGGTTGTGGTGGAAGTAGCAAAGAGGGCGCCGATCTCGCACGAAGAAGCAGGGCTCGCCGTGGCTCAGGCGCTCGTTCACCTCGGGCCGCGCGAGCGCGAGCCTCCGCACTCGGTCAATTGCGCGTTGTCCCTGCGCGCCGGAATTCGAAGCGCTTGTGATTGCGGCCTCCCTTCTCAGTTCAGACAGTCGAGACGTAGACGGCGAGCTTGTCGAGCGCCATCGTCCATCCCGTGGCCCCAGGGGAGTCAGCCGGTATGCCGGCGTGCGTCAGCACCATCTTCGTGCGGCCACCGACGTCTTCGAGTTCGACGCGAACCTCGGTCGTCGCGGGATGCCCTTCGGGCATGCCCATGTCCGATGGCGCGAGCACGTTGCCATGCTCGTCGGACATCGACTCGGTATAGACGAGTCGCTCGTGCTCGACGACCTCCCGGTACTCGCCCGTGAACCACATCTGCATCGGGCCGTTCGGCGTTTGCATCGCCATGCACACCAACCGGGTGCCGCCGACCCGGACGTCCATCTGTGCGACCGGGATGGCGGCACCGTCGGGGCCGTACCACGCCTTGAAGTGTTGCGGGTGGGTCCACATGTCCCAGACGAGATGCACCGGCGCATCGAAGGTGCGTTCGATCACCACCGCGTCCGGAGAACTGTTGCTCTCAGTCATCGTGGTCGCTTTGCCCTTCGTTGCGGTCGGAGTTGTGCGAGGTAGTCGTCCATGCGGTCGAACCGGGCTTCCCACACGGGCCGGTACTGCTCGGCCCACGTCGAGACAGCCGCGAGGGGCGCGGCATCGAGTGCGCACGGTCGGTATTGCGCGCGTTGACCGCGTACGACCAACCCGGCCTGTTCGAGGACCTTGATGTGCTTCGAGATCGCCGGCAGCGTCAGCTCGAACGGCTCGGCCAACTCATTGACGGTCGCCGCCCCGTCTGCGAGCCGGGCGAGGATCGCTCGCCGCGTCGAGTTCGCCAACGCCGCGAAGGTCTCGCTCAGCCGATCCTCGTCGATCACTGTCGCCATGACGCCCGTACTTTCACGCGTAGCTAATTAACTACGCTGGAAAGTACAGGGCCGGTTGCGCAGCTGTCAATCGGAGCCCATGCTCCGACCGTCCTGATCGTCTTCCGCCGGGCCGATGTGCCTACCAGGTTGGACGTCGCAAGGCTGAGGCGACGCTCACAGCGACGCGAGGATGGCCTGAGCGCGGGGCACAACGCCCTGAGGGCCGGTCATGCCGAGTTCGGCGCCGAGTGCGATCGCGAGTTCGCCCTGCGCGCGCGCTCGGTCGACATCGCCACGGTCCGCGAGCACACGCGTCCAGAAGAAGTGGAAGCGGGCCAGGTATGAACGCGTGCCGGCCCGCTCGCAGATGGCGATGCCGTTGGTGAAGTGCCGGTCAGCCTCTTCGTCGAGACCGAGCCCAGCCGCGTTCATGGCGAGGCCGAGGTCGGCCAGGTCGCTCATGCCCGCGCCGCTCCAGCCGAACAAGCCGGCGAACGGAAGCGTGCGCTCGTAGACGTCGCGCATGATCGCCTCGGACGGCCGGAGGAAGTACACCTCACCGCGAGGCCTGCCACCGTGACCGCGTACTCGGTGTCGTGCGGCACGTTGGCACAACCGTTTTCCGCCAACCAGAGGTGGTGTTCCATCGCCTCGTCATCGCGTTCGCTTTCGAGATACGCGCCCGCGAGCGCGATCCGCCAGACGGGAACGTCGGGATTGCCTTCGACCCGGCCCTCGAGGAGGGGGATGAGCTCACCTACCCGACCCTGGGCCGTGCGGATTTGGTACAGGTAGGTCCCGTAGAACGCGATGTTCGTTTCGTCGCTCACGCCCGACCGCTGCCCGAGTTCGAACGCCTCGTTCGCGAGCTGCTCGGCGCGGTCGAGCTGGCCCAGGTAGGCGGCGAGCGCCGATGCGTGGCATCGGCTCAACCATGTCAGTCGAGGCCGGCGCATGCCGTCGGAAGTTCGCGCCGCCTCGTCGAGGTGCGCGGCGAACGCCTCGCTGTTGCCCCGACACGCGGCCATGAACGCCTTGATTTGGAGCACGTTGACGAGTTGGGCCGCGTCGCCGGCAGCGCGCGCCAGCGGCTCGGCTTCGGCGATGAGCGCTTCGAGCTCGCCAACCATCGGTTGCGAGCCATCGAGGAGGACCCACCCTCGAGTGAGCACGAGTGTGAGCGCGAGGGGATCTTGCGATGCGCGGGCGACCGTGAGTGATTCGCTCGCGAGGTGCATGCGCCGCTCGACCTGCGGGCTCCATTGGAGTTCGGTCGCCAACGACGACAGCAGCTGAGCGCGGAGCCCGGTCGGGGCGTCGCCGACAGCGGCGAGCGCATCCTCCAACAACGCGACGAGCTCACCGTCGAACTGCGCGTCGCTGGTCCCACCGCCCATCGTGAGCACGAGCGCGGCCGCCGCGAGGCGCTCGCTGTCAGCAAGCGCGCGGGCGCTCGCGGCGGCCGCGAACACGGCGTCGCGGCGTCGCTCGTCGCCGGCGTTGAACAGCGCAATTGCGAGTGCGATCTGCAAGTCGCACCGCACGATCAGGTCGGTGACATCTATGAGCTCGAACGCGCTCAAGGCCCGGTCGTAGTGCGTGACCGCGCTTTCGAACGCGAGTTCGTTGTCAGCGCGCTCGCCCGCCCGGCGGCAGTACTCGACGGCCCGGTTCGCGTCGCCCGCCAGCGCGCCTTCGGTGAAGTGGTACGCGAGTTCGTCGAGGTGCTCGTCGATCCGGTGCGCGAGACGCGCTTCGAGCGCGACCGCGATCTGCGCGTGCATACGAACACGCCGGTTGGTCGTGAGTTCCTCGTACAGCGCCGAACGCATGAGTGCGTGGGCAAACGTGTACCGGCCGACCGTGCCGGGTACTTCGCGGATGATCGTGTGCTGTACCGCCTCGTCGAGCGCATCGAAGAGCTCATCGCCCTGCGGCCCGCCCGCGGCTTCGATGATCGCCAAGTCGAACTGTGCGCCGATCACTGCAGCAAGCGCGAGCGCGCGGTTCGCCGCATCTGACAGCCGCGACAGCCGCCGCCCGACAACCTCGCGGATACCTTCGGGGAGACCCACATCGCCCAACGTGAAGTCGCTGGTCCAGCGGCCCTCGCGTTGCACGAGCACCCCTGATTCGGCCAGGTGCCGCAGCACCTCACCGACGAAGAACGGGTTGCCTTCCGTCTCCCGCTGGAGCGCGAGCGCGAGGTCGGCGCCGGGCTCGTCGAGATCGTGGCCCGCGGTCGACTCCATCAAGGCAGTGACTTCCGAGGCGTCCAGCCCGACGAGGTCGAGGCGAGACACACCCGGCTCCTGCCGCAAGTCCGCGAGTACATCGGCAAGCGGGTGCGTGCGGTCGAGGTCGGTGTCGCGGTATGTCGCGAGCACGAAGAGCCGCATCGATGCACCCGAGCGCAGAAGGTGCCGCAACAACAGCAACGACGGCTTGTCGGCCCAGTGGATATCGTCAAGCACGAGGATGACGGCGTCGGTGTGCGACATCTCGGCGAGGAAGTCAGTGACAGCTTCGAACAACCGGTGACGTTCGGTGTCGGCGTCGGCCGGCATCGGCGCCGCGAGCCCCGGAACCCACGCCGCGAGTTCGGGTATGAGCCGTGTCAGCTCGCCGCCGAGCGGTCCGATCTCGGCGCGCAAGCGATCGGGGGCAACGGATTGTGCGTAGTGGCGAAGGGCTTCCGCGAACGGCTCGAACGGCGCGCCGAGTTCTTCGTCGCACCGGCCCCACAGAATCGTTGTGCCGAGCTCGTGTGCGTACCGCACCAACTCGGTGACGAGTCGCGTCTTGCCGATACCCGGTTCGCCCGATACGAGCACCGCACGGCGTGCGCCTTCGAGGGTTTCCTTCCACGCGGTCAGCAACGTCTCGTACACGTCGACGCGACCGGCGAACGGGAAGCCGGGTGTGGTGTCGACGAAGGTCGGCAACGGAAGCAGCGTTTCGCTGCGGGCCAACCGCCATTCGACGTCGCACACCGCCATCGGCGCGGAGAGCCCCTTGAGTTCGCGCGTGCCGAGCGGTTGCAGCTCGAACTCACAACGCGAGCCGGCGAGCGCACGCACGAGGTCGCTCACCAGGATCTGCCCGCCGGTTGCCGCGGCGCACAGGCGCGAGGCTTCGACGACGGGAGTCCCGAACCAGTCGTCGTCCTCGAACGTGGCGTCACCGGCGCTG
This sequence comes from uncultured Actinomycetes bacterium, assembly GCA_963740835.1. Classification (GTDB taxonomy): domain Bacteria; phylum Actinomycetota; class Acidimicrobiia; order IMCC26256; family PALSA-610; genus CAVUFH01. The sequence continues at coordinate 40,695 of CAVUFH010000003.1, forward strand.
ATGCCAACGCGCATCTCGAGCCGCGTGCGCTCGCTGCCGCGGTTGTGGCGCTCGACCGCCCGCTGCATCGCGACCCCGCCGGCTAGGGCGTCGGCCGCTCCCTTGTACGAAACCATGACGGCATCGCCGATGGTCTTGACCTCGGTGCCGCCCGTCGCGGCGATGGCCTCGCGCAAGTGCGAGAAGTGCTCGCGTCGCAGCTCGTCGGCCGCGACATCGCCGAGGTCCGTGGCCATTTCGGTCGAACCGACGAGATCGGTGAACAGGATCGTGACTAGCCCCGCGTCAGCCACATCTCATCCTCGCACATCGGCGCGGAGCCGGCTCGAAGATCAGCCGGGCGCTCCCGCGGGCGAACTCGGGGGTGAGCCACGATGACCTCAGCGATGCGCTTCGGATCCGGAGATTGACGAAACGAGAGTTCCAAATCCGACCCGGAGTCATCGTCCTCACGCTGACGCAACGCGGTCAGCCGGCGATGCGGTCGGGTTGTGCGTCGTCGAGCAGCGCTTTGCGATCGCCGGCAGCGACGTGTCCGGCCTTGATGGCTCGGTCGGCGCCGGCTTCGTACATCTCGAGATACTTCGCGCGGGAGGGGTATCGCTGCGCAAGCTGCGCGTCGGTGAGCGGCTTCGTCGAGCCGCTCAGGATGCAGATCGTCGACGCGTCCGGCCCGACGACCCCGGAGAGCACATCGACGGGGACATCGACGAGCGGCGTGCGAATACCGCCCAGCACGAATCCGTCGGCATCGCGCTTGACCTCCGGCTTTGCACCGCTCGTGATCTCGAAACGGGGAGCACTGCGGGGCGGCGTGCCGGTGCGCAACCATGCGTCGAGCGCGTGCAACGCCCCCTTGACGATGAGATGCATCGGGCCGTTGTTGACCGGCAGCCCGCAGTCGAACTCGGCGACGGTCGCTCCGAGCAGACGCGCGTCGGCGTGGGCGGTACCGGCCATCTCCCAGAGGCGGAACGAATCACTGTCGGGCTGGCGCGCGGCGAGCGAATTGAGCAGCCCGGTGTCGCTCTCGGTCTGCGTGTCGATGACCGGCGTCTTCTGATCGGTGCGGAAAATCGCGGGCTCGCTGCCGAGCGAGTCCGTGAACGCGACGGGTTGCCCAGGTTCCGCCAGCGGCATCGGACCGGCGCCGCGGCTATGCACGAGGTAGCCGTCGAACGCGTGCGTCAGCGGCGCGACGCCGTTGTAGTACGTGACGAGCGCGCCCGCAGATTGTGATTCGCCTGCGGCGATCAACCGTTGCGGCCGCGCGCCGCCGAGCGGCTCGCCGCCGGCGCGGATCGCGCGCGTGACCTGGGTGAAGATATCGAACGCGTATCCGTCACCAGGGTGGTCGAGCGAGCCGTAGCGCGCGGGGTCGACTTTGCGCAGACCCTGCCCCGCAAGGTGCGTGCCACCCGGCTCCGGAACTTCCACGAGCACGGGGCCACCCATCACGCCGATGAGCTGCGCCGACACGCCGACAAAGATGTGGCCCTCGCGCGCGATCTCCTCGTAGGTGGTGTCGTAGTCGGCGGCCGAGTCGACGCCACCGCTCACGTTCAGCCATTCGACGATCACCGTGCCGCTGAAGTCGTCGAGGTTCTCCGGCCGGCGCACGACGACGCGGGTCTTGTACTTCGCCGACTCAACGGGCGCGAATGTCCAACGGCCGTCGCGCGACAACGCGCCCGTCGCGCGGTACGACGTCGCGGTGCCCGCGGCCATGTACTCGTGCACGACGTACCCGGGCGGCGGCGGCGGTGCGGGCACGTCCACACTCGACTTTCCCGACGGTAGGAATACGCCGTTGCCACCTGTGATCTCTGTGGAGAGATCCGCGACGGGTCCGGCCGGGCGGGCAGTCGTCGTCGCGGTCGACGCCTTCGCCGCGGCAGCACTGTCTGCTTCGGGCTTGTCATCGCTCGAGCACCCACCGAGCGCAACCGCGACAACGAGCACGATCCCCGCGACCACCCGACCTCGCAGCATCTCGACCCCCTGGCGCTCCCACACTCTAGGAGCCGTTCGCCGCCGCGATCCGGGACGCGGACATGACGTCGATCATGCATTCCTACTCGTCGATCGATGGGATCCCGTGCGTGGGCACCCCCGCCGTCCTCGATGACAACCAGCGCGCACCTCGGCTTCGAGCGGGTCGTTGTCGCCGACTACTCCGCGATGGAGCTGCTTGTCACGCATCATGGCGTCGCCGCGAGCCGCCGCGAGCCGCGGCCCGCGCGTTGCGTTCCGGTCTCGACGTCGAGCTGCGCGACCTGCGCCGGGGTTCTCGTAACGACCGCCAAGGTGTCGACGACGTGGACCTGCTGGGACGTCATTCCAACCCCGACATCGTGACCCGTCTGAACGGCACTCTCTCTGGTCAGGGGCGTGATCGACCGTCCCATCGGTCCGTCAACGACAGACCCGATTGACCGAGCCGCAACGTTCCGAGCTGCTGGATCGGTACCTGGCTGGCGAACCAGCAACCGCCCTCGCCAAAGAGCTCGGCGTCCACCGCGCCACCATCTTCAGCGTCGTGAGACGGGCCGGCGTGCCGACGCGCTACCGAATCCTCAGCGACGCCGACGTCGCGATCGCACAGCAGCAATACGAGGCTGGCCACTCCTTGGCGACTATCGGCGAACACTTCGGCGTGTCCGACCGTACGGTGCTGAACGCGTTCCACCGGGCCGGCATACGAACACGAGCCCCCGGCACGAACCAGTGGAGCCAGACCCCGCAAATCCACGATGACGTGCCCCGGTTTACTGGATCGGCTTGATCGGCAGGTCATTCCGCCGGCGCGAGTCGTTCTCGAGCTGAGACCGCCAGAGTTAGTCGTGGTGCATGATGAAGGCGAGAGGAATTAGCGTCGCGGCGACGCAGCACTTCGACGACGCCGAAGACGCCGAGCTCGTCGCCGCGATCGGGCGCGGGGACGACGCCGCCATGGCCGTGATCATGCGGCGCCACCGGGAACCGGTGGTGGCGTTCGCGCGCCGGCTCGTGGGTGACCGGGCGCGCGCCGAAGAAGTCGGCCAGGAAGTGTTCGTGCGGTTGTGGGAACGCTTCGACCGGTACGACCGGAGCCGCGGCACGTTGCGCGCGTTCCTGTTGGCGATGACGCATGGCCGCGCGCTTGATGCGCTGCGCGCCGATCGTGCGCGGGCTCGGCGGGAAGAGCGCCAAGCAGTCGGTCAGGTCCACGCCGCGCACGGCGCCGACGCTCCCGTCGTCGCGCGAACAGTCGCCGATGCTGTCCGACGCGCCCTCGCGGATCTTCCTGAAGCCGAACGCCGCGCCGTCGAGCTCGCGTACCTCGGCGGCCACAGTTATCGGGCGGTGGCGACAATGCTCGGCGAGCCGGAGGGAACCGTGAAGAGCCGCATCCGTCACGGCCTGGCGAGGTTGCGTACCGCGCTCGCCGCCCAGGATCTTCAGGGCGCCTGAGGCCTCACAGGAGCGCGTCGCGCAGCACGTCGCCCGCGCGGGCGAGGTCACCGTCCATCCCGGTGGCGAGCGCGTGCATGGCCGCCTCCAACGACCTCGGCGCGAGGCCGTGGGCCGGGCCCGTCGTCCGTAACCACGCGACGTGTTCAGCAACGACCTCGCGATCGTCGAGCACCAACGCCCCGTCGACGACGTACAGGAGTCGGGCCAGCTCCTCGCCAAGCCGGGACTTCGCGGCTTCACCGTTCGGCACCGCTTCCAGTGCGGTCGCGATGAGGCGATGACTGCGATCCTCAAGTGACCGCTGCTCCGGTATCGGCGGCGGTCCCGGGGCGAGTGGCACGCGTGCCGCGAGCGACCACATCCGGAGCCGGTCGACCGCGTCTTGCGGCGAGCGCGCGAATGCGTCCGCACCTAACGCCCGCGCCCGCGACTCGCTGAGCGCGCGACCACCACAGACGACCGGGATTCCGACCTCGTGCGCGACGGCAACACATCGCCTCGCGCCGGAGAGCGCGGCGCCGATCGAGCAGCTGAGCGCGAGCGCGAGTGGCTGTTGCACCTCGAGGTAGTCCCCAAGGTCCTCGGCGGGAACCGATGCACCGAGGAACAGCACCCGAAACCCGTCGAGGGAGAGCGCGCTCGCAACCACGCGCGCTCCGAGGGCGTGCGTGTCGCGTTCGGCGGCCGCAACGACCACCGCCGGACCGGTCGGCGCTTCGACCGTCGCCCCGAGCCGGACGATCAGGTCCTCGACGGCGGCGCTCGCGGCGTGCTCGTCGGCGACGACGATGTCGCCGGCGGCCCAGCGCGCGCCGAGCTCGGCCTGCACCGGGCCGAAGACGTCACCGACGATCTCGTCGAATCCGGCGCCGTGGGCCAGCAATTCGGTCGCGAGTCGATACGCGAGAGACACGTCTCCGTTGACGAGCGCAGCGAGCATCGCAAGTCGTTCGTCAGAGAGCGCCGTCCCGCCTGCGTCGGCACTCATGCTGCCTCCTGGCCCACTCGTCGAAGCCTATGTGCCCCGTACGCGAACGGTCTCCGCAACCGATGCTCATCCGGATGACGAAAAGAAACTTCATCCACCTGTGCCGGCACGTCCGTAGGCCGAGCGAAGTCCCCCCGAGAGCAAAGGAACGAACCATGACTACTTCGAGAATGCGGCGTGCCGGAGCAACGCTCGCCCTCGTCGCCGTTGCCGGACTGACGGTCGCCGCCTGTTCGGACGACGACTCGAGCAACGCGTCGGCGAGCGAGGACACCGCAACCAGTACGACAGCCGCGAACGACAATATGCAGTCCGACACGGCGGATGAACCGGCGACCGACACGACGATCGTCGACATCGCCGCGAGCAACCCCGACTTCTCGACGCTGGTGACCGCGGTCCAAGCCGCCGGCTTGGCGGAGACGCTCGCCGGTCCCGGACCGTACACGGTGTTCGCACCGACGAACGACGCGTTCGCGAAGCTTCCGGACGGCACCGTCGAGACCCTGCTCGAACCGGCCAACAAGGACCAGCTGACGAGTATCCTGACGTATCACGTCGTGCCGGCCGCAGTGATGGCGGCGGACGTGACCGCCGGAGACGTGACGACGGTGAACGGCGCCACGTTCAGCGTCTCGACCGACGGCGGGGTGGTCATCAGCGACGGCCAAGGCGGCACCGCCAACGTCGTGCAGACCGACATCGTTGCTTCCAACGGCGTGATCCACGTGATCGACGCCGTGCTGCTTCCCCCGAGCGCCTAGCGCCGATGCCGGGACTGCCGCCGGTGCCCGGTTCCCCCCGAGCCGGGCATCGGCCTTTCCGTTTCCACCGTAAGGGAAGGGTCGATGGCTCATTACGTCGCAAGAATTTCGGTCTCCGTCGCGCGGTGCGCTGCGTTCGCCTACGTCAGTCGCTTCGATCGCGCCGCGGCGTGGGACCCCGGCGTCGAAGCGGGCGAGATGCTCACGCCCGAGCCGGTCGGGGTTGGCTCGCGATTCCGTCTCGTCGCCCGATTCTTCGGGCGGCGCATACCCCTCGACTACGAGATCATCGAATACGACCGCGACGAGCGGATCGTGCTGCGAGCCGAGAACCGCTCGGTCCGTTCCGTCGACACGATCACGTTCGGAGACGACGACCACGGTTCCGTGGTGGTCTACGACGCGCAGCTCGACGCCAAGGGCATCGGCCGGCTGGCCGACCCGCTGCTCGCGGTCGTCTTCCATCGCATCGGCGACCGCGCCGCGGCCGGCCTGCGTACGCGTCTCGCGGCGGTGCAGGCGTGACGCGCTTGGACGGTGCGCGCCGCGTGGCCGACGCCGCGCTCGAAGCGACGGTCGTCGGCAGCTTCAGCCGCATCGGATTCGCGGCACGCCGTGCGCTGTTCGATTGGGATGCTGCGCCCATTGTCGATATGCGCGGCCGGGTCGTGCTGATTACGGGCGCGACCGACGGTCTCGGCCTCGCCGCGGCGACGGCGCTCGCGCAGCGCCATGCCGACGTCTGGATCGTCGGCCGCGACCCGCAGCGCACCGAAGCAGCCCGGCGCGCGATCGTTGCCGTCGCACCTGATTCCAGCGTGACGACCGCGGTCGCGGACCTCGTGGTTCTCGACGACGTGCGGAACCTCGCCGACCGCGTCCGTCGGTCGGTACCGCGGCTCGACGTGTTGATCCACAACGCGGGCGCGCTCACGCACGATCTGCGCTACACCGCTGATGGTCTTGAGGTCACCGCGCAGGTGCACGTCGTTGCACCGTTCTTGCTGACGACCGCACTGCTTCCGATCCTGCAGACCACACCCGACGCCCGCGTCATCACGGTCTCGTCGGGGGGCATGTATACCCAGCGTCTCGATCTGGACGCGCTCGCCACGCCCGCGATCCCGTTCAACGGCGTGCGCGCCTATGCCAACGCCAAGCGAGCCCAGGTCGTGCTCAACGAACGCTGGTCGAAACACCGCGCCGCGTCCGGCGTCGTGTTCCACGCGATGCACCCCGGCTGGGCAGACACGCCCGGTGTGCGTGAATCGCTGCCGCGCTTTCGCGCGCTGATGGGCCCGCTGCTGCGCACGCCGAGTCAAGGTGCCGACACGATGGTGTGGCTGGCGACCGATCGGCGCGCGCTCGAGACGAACGGGCAGTTCTGGCACGACCGCCGGCCGCGATCCGTCGCCCGGTTGCCGGGCACCCGCACAAGCGACGCCGATGCCGAGCGATGCTGGAATTGGTGCGTCGACCGCGCGGGCGTCGCTGCACTGCCGGAGGCGGTGCGATGAAGATCGCCATCGTCGGCACCGGCGTGTCCGGGCTCGTCGCGGCCCACATGCTCCACCCTGACCATGAGATCACCGTGTTCGAGTCCGACACACGAATCGGCGGTCATGCCAATACCGTCGACGTCGAGGTCGACGGCCGGTCGGTCGCGGTCGACACGGGATTCATCGTGTACAACGATCGCAACTATCCCGGGTTCCGCGCACTGCTCGATCGGCTCGGCGTCGCGACCCAACCCACGGAGATGAGCTTCAGCGTCAGCGATCCCCGAACGGGCCTGGAGTTTCGCGGCTCCACCCTCAATGCGATCTTCGCCCAGCGCCGCAATGTTGCCAGCGCGTCGTTTCTGCGTCTGCTCGCCGACGTCACGCGCTTCAACCGCGCGGCCCGCCGGCTCGTCGCGGGTGAGGCGCACTGGGACGGACCCGACCGGCTTCCCGACGGCGGCGGCGGGTTCGACGCCCGTGCCGAGGAGTCGTTGGCCGACTTTGTACGTCGAGGCCGGTTCTCGCAATCCTTCGTGCGCCTGTTCCTCATCCCCTTCGGCGCGTCGATCTGGTCGGCCGATCCGGCGACCTTCATGCGCTTCCCCGTGCGCGCGTACGCACGCTTCATGGACAACCATGGGCTGCTCGAACTCGCTGGGCGGCCCGAATGGCGCACCGTGACCGGCGGTTCTCGACGCTACGTCGAGGCCCTCACCGCGCCGTTCTCGCATCGCATTCATCTCGGCATGCCCGTGCACAAGATCGTCTCCCACGACGGTGTCGGCGGCTCACAACTCGTCGAATTGCTCACGGGCCGCGGCCCGGAGCTCTTCGACCGAGTGATCGTGGCGACGCACAGCGACCAAGCGTTGCGCATCCTTGCCGACGCGAGCACCGCCGAGCATGAGGTTCTCGGCGCGATCGGCTATCAGCGCAACGTCGCGACGTTGCACACCGACGAACGAATGCTGCCGCGCAACCCGCACGCGCGGGCAAGCTGGAACTACGCGATCGCCGAGAACGCGCGCGGAACGACGGTCACCTATTGGATGAACCGCCTGCAATCGATCGAGACTCGGCGACCCTTACTCGTCACGCTGAACCGCCCCGACGAGATCGATCCCCGCCTGCGGATCGCAGAGTTCGAGTACGACCATCCTGTCTTCGACGTCCCCGCGATCGCGGCACAGCGGCGTCGCGCCGAGATCCAAGGCCGGCGGGGCATCTACTTCGCGGGCGCCTACTGGGGCTACGGATTCCACGAAGACGGCATGCAGAGCGCAGTCGAGGTCGTGCGACTGCTCGAGTCGCGCCGATGACCGCCCTTCTCGCGCCGCCGCCCGACCGCGTGACCCCTCATGCAAGAGCCCATGTTCCGCGCGACCATCCGGCCGTCGCGATCTACGAAGGAACGGCGCGACACCGCCGGTTTGTTCCCGCGTTGCATGAGTTCGCACCGAAACTGTTCCTCGCGTATCTCGACGTCGACGCGCTCCCGGGCTCGCTCGACCGCCTGCCGCTCTGGTCGGCGCGCCGCCCGGCGCCCGTACGCTTCCGCCCTCGCGACTTCCTCGACGGCACCGACCGGGCGCTCGGCGCGGCCGTGCGCGACCTCGTGCAGGAACGGCTCGGGCGCCGGGCGACGGGGCCGGTCCATCTCCTCGCGCAGCTACGCACCTTCGGCTGGCTGTTCAACCCGCTCGCCGTCTACTACTGCTGGAGCCCCGACGGTCGGGCACTCGACGCGATCGTGCTCGAGGTGACCAACACCCCGTGGGGCCAACGCCACTGGTACGTGCTCGACGCGCAACACAACATGACCACCACGACAACCGCCAAGGCGATGCACGTCTCACCGTTCCTGCCCACGGACCTCGACTACCGGATCACCTGGACGGTCCCCGACGCAGAGCTGAACCTGCGCATCGAGGTCGAACACCATCACACGCCGGTATTCGACGCCGAGCTCGCATTGCGCCGAACGACCGTCGATCGCCGACGCGCGGTCACCGTGCTCGCGCGCCACCCGATGCTGCCACTCCGAGTATCGGCAGGGATCTATACGCAAGCCGCGCGCCTCTTCGCCGCGGGGTTCCCGTGTACCGGCATCCTTCCCGACGGCGGGAAAGGAGCAGGCCATGACTTCCACAACGAGCGCACCCGGGCGTCTCGCTCGAGCCGTTGCCATGCAACTCCTCAAACGGCTCACAGGCGGCACCATTCATCTCGTCGATACCTTCGGGGACGCGCGCTTCGGCGACGACATCTCCCCGCAGGCTTCGCCTCCTCTTGACGTGACCGTTCGCGTACGCGACGCGCGTGTGTACGCCCGCGTCCTGCACGAGGGCAGCGTCGGGCTCGGTGAGTCGTACGCCGACGGCTGGTGGGACACCGACGACCTCAGCGGCTTCCTGCGCCTCGCGCACCGGAGCCTGGCGCGCACCCACATCGCACGCGACCGCATCCACCGCTGGCTACGACCCGTCGTCGATCCCGTCGTCCGACGACGGCACGCCGACCAGGACCGAGACGCCTGCAACGTTCGCGCCCACTACGACCTCGGGAACGAGTTCTTCCAACGGATCCTCGACGAAACGATGATGTACTCGTGCGCCGTGTTCGAACGGCCGACGGATTCGCTGGCCGAGGCGTCCGTGCACAAGCTCGATCGTCTGGCCGCCCTGCTCGCGTTTGCACCCGGCGATCGCGTGCTCGAGATCGGAACCGGCTGGGGCGGCTTCGCCGTCCACGCGGCGACGCACTACGGCTGCCACGTGACGACGACAACGATCTCGCCACGCCAGTACGAGTTCGCGGAACGGCGCGTGAAGAACGCGGGACTCGAGGACCGCGTGACGGTACTCGCGGACGACTACCGCGACCTCGAAGGGACCTTCGACAAGATCATCGCGATCGAGATGATCGAAGCAGTCGACTGGCGCGAGTACGACACCTTTTTCGCTCACTGCCGACGCCTGCTCGACGACGCCGGTGCACTGGCAATGCAGGCAATTGCCGTGCGCGACGAGAGCTTCGACCGCATCAAGCTCCACACCGACTTCATCAAGACCGCCATCTTCCCGGGTGGCTGCCTCCCATCGGCCCAAGCGCTCACGGCGGCCGCAAACAGCAACGGGTTCTCGCACGCGCATGAAGACGACATCGGCCTGCACTACGGCGAGACGCTGCGCCGATGGAGAAAGAACCTCACGGACGCCAGAGACGACCTCGACGCGCTCGGCCTCGACGAGAGATTCGTGCGGCTCTGGGAGTTCTACTTCTCCTACTGCGAGGCCGCGTTCGACGAACGTTACGTTCGCGACGTGCAGCTGCTGTACACGGCTCCGGCGTGGCGCCCGCCGGCGCTTCGCACCGCGCCGAGCGCCGATACGGGATCACCCTCACGCTCGCCGAGCCCGAACGGTTCGTCGCGTCGTTGCGCCGACGCGCAGGCCTCGCGTGAGCCGACGGAAAAGCTTCAAGGATGAGCGCGAACCAAGGACCGACCAAAGCCGGGATTGCACTGGTCCCAATGCACAACACTCGCGGACGAGACGCTGCCAGACCTCGCACAGACGCCTCAGCATGGCGCGCGAGCTCGTGAACGCTCTGCCGGACGATACGCCTTCGCGGCGATCCGCGATGACTTGCTGGCAATGTTCGAGTACTCAAGTGCATGCGCCGCGGGAACGCAGACCGACGAACGACGACGAGCGGTCGAAGGCACCAACGCTGTTGTGCAACGCGGCCGAACTCGTACAGATGAGTCGACGTGATCGGACTCGGAACGCGCGCACCGGGGTTCTAGTAAGGACCGCCAAGGTGTCGGGGAAGTGGAGGTGAGCGGACTCGAACCGCCGACTTCTACGTTGCGAACGAAGAAACTGGGCATCAGGCGCCAGGATCTTCTCGTGGCGAACCGCCAAACCGATGCTCGACAGCGCTCAGCTCTGGGCGTCGGAAATCGCTCGCCCAGCAAGCTCCCGGACCCGTGGGACTGAGTCATTGCGCGCAACCTCGCTGACGCGTGCGCGCACGGAATCACCGGTGCGAGACGTCACCGACTGGACCGCGAACTTGCGGACGGACGCGTCATCGTCCTCGATGAGACGCTGGAGAACCTCGTCGGACGCGGTGGGCGGCATACGTCTCGCTGCCACGGCCGCGGCGGCCCGCACCTCGCGTCGCGGATCGGCCGACATCGCGACGATCGCCTCGTTGGCCCTCTTGCCGTCCCTTGGTCATCCGAACGGCACAGGTGCGCCGCAGTCGCCAGTCCGAGACCTCGTGATGCGCCCGTTATGACGACGCTGCGACCCTGGTTCGAATTCATCTCACCAGTCCGCTGCCATCTGCGACAGTTCGTCGGACTGGGATACGCGCTACTGACCGGCGTGAGGCTCGTTACCTGCGGTCCATGCGTAACGCTTGACGCGCGTAACGCGCGTCTTGTCCCTGTACTGCGGTGGCACGACCAGTCGCGCTTCGCCGCGATCGTCAGCCTCGACGATGAGCCACGCGTCGTGAACTCCGTCCTCACACCCGAAATCAGCGTGCGTGAGGTAGTGCGAGCCGGATTCAGCGAAGACCTTGATCGCAGCGTTGCAGGACGCCTTGTCAGACTCATGCGGTATCTCGACCAAGTAACGGTTCATCAGCCGGCTCCCTTCAGCTCGAGCGCGCCATGTCCGCGCCGAACAGACAACATGCGTTCCAACAGCTACCCGATCGGCGGAAGGTCGAGCGCAACTCGTCCAGTCAAGCGCGTCTGCTTGGCGCGCGGCAGTGGGTGGAAGAGGCAGCCGTGGACGTCGCGGTACAGGCGTTCGAGAGCGGACGCACGCGTGTAGCCGACGCCACCGACGACCTCGATCGCGAGGCGCACTGTGTGGATCAGCGCGTCAGCCGACACCGTCTTGCGGCTGAGCGTCCGCGCCGCAAGCGCGTCGGTGTTGTCGAAGCGCAGGTCGTCGGAGTCGAGGAACATCGTCCGGACGAGGTCGGCGCCGGTCGTGTACTCGTTCAGCATCTCGCCGGTGAGCTGGAGCACGTGGTCGTCGCTGCGGCCCCGCGTGAGTTCCAGTGCGGTCTCGACTGCAGCGTCGGCGATACCGACGTAGGCCGCCATGATGAGCGGCAGCGCCGCGCCGATGACGGTGTTCCAGACCGGATGCCACTGCGTTGCCGACCTCGTGAGCGACACCGCGGCGTCGGGCACGAACACGTCGTCGAGCACGACCGTGTGCGACCCGGTCGCGCGCAGTCCGAGCGTGTCCCAGGTCCGCTCGATGCGCACGCCGTCGGCGGTGAACGGGATCGCGCAGTGGATCACTTTGGGCTCGGTGTCGGCCCACTTGATGCTCGTGACGAGGAGATCGCCGACCTCGCAGCCGCTCGCTGGCGCTTTGCGCGCGCTGACCCGGAAGCCGCCCTCGACCTTCACGGTCCGGCCGTTCGAGGCGACCCAGTCGGACGCGCCCGTTGAGATCGCGATCGCGCCGCTCGCGACCTTGCGCAGGAACGCTTCGGCGTCGATGCCATGGTGATGGCGCCAGACCTGCGCCGCGACGAGGTGCGAGTGCATCGCGAGCGTGACCCCGACGGCGGAATCACTGGCCCCGAGCACGCGCAGCATTTGGCCGACCTCGGCGTGCGTGGCGCCCGCGCCGCCGAACTCGCGCGGCACGAGCGCGGCCGTCACGCCCGCCGTGCGGAGCCGTTCGAACGCCGCGACGTCGAGCTCGCCAGTGCGGTCGAAGTCGGGTGCGCTCGCTCGCAGTTCGGACGCAATCGTCTCGACCTCGTTGAGCAACACTGCCGTCGTGGGTGCATCAATCGTTGTCATGACTCGACGGTACGGACGACGTTGATGTGCAACCAGTACAGAGTCTGGACCTACCCGGTCTAGATTTCGTACTCGTCGACGGCCCGAGGAGGACCGCGATGGTCGACGGCAACGGATCCCAGCGGACGGGACACGGTCAGTACTGCCCCGTGTCGCGTGCTGTAGACCTGCTTGGCGAGCGGTGGACGATGCTCATCGTACGCGACCTGCTCGTCGGCACGACGCGCTTCAACGACCTCGCGCGCGGGTTGCCTGGCCTGTCGCGAAGCCTCCTCACGAAGCGCCTGCGCCAGCTCGAGCGAGCCGGCCTCGTCAACCGGCTCGACGGGGAGTACCACCTCACCGAGGCCGGAGAAGCACTCCGCCCAGTCCTGTTTGGGCTCGGCGAGTGGTCCGCGAGATGGATCTTCGGCGACCCGCGCCCGTCAGAGCTCGACGCAGCGCTGCTCGTGTGGTGGATGCACACGCGCATCGACGCGACGAAGCTGCCGGCGCGCCGCATAGTGCTCCACGTCCGTTTCGCCGACGATCCGCACCGCTATTGGATCGTGGTCGACGCGAACGGCCCGTCGGTGTGTGACGTCGATCCCGGCTTCGAGGTCGATGTCACGATCACGGCCGACATCGCGACGTTGCACCGCGTGTGGCTCGGCCGCGAACCGATGACGCAGGCGGTCCGCTCGGGCGGGCTCGCGTTCGAAGGACCGCGTGCGCTCACCAGTCGTATGCCCGAAGTGCTGAAGCTCAGCGCGATGGCCGAAGTCGTCCGCGCGTCCCTCTGATGCGGCGGGCGAATCAGCCTCGGCTCCGATGAACAACACGACGCCGTTGCGCGTCGCCATCGATCCCGGCCTCGGGGTCAGATCGGCCACGCACTCAGCATGCCGGAACCGGAGCATTGGGTATTCACCACGCGCAATGGTCACATTGCTCGCAGCCGTTCTGGGCGCCGGTTCGAGCGCGGCTCGAGCTATGCAGGCGCCTCGAGGATCGCCTTGATCCGTGTGAGATCCTTGCGGTGTTGAGAGTCTGTTCAGCTGATGACGCCCAAGAGGCTGGACTGATCTTCGGTTCCCTTGAGCCGGTGCGCGCCGCGGTCGATCAAGGCGAGGTCAGATCCGGCGCGAGATCGTTCACGGCGGGAGAGGTCAGCACGTCGGGCCTATCGCGCTGCCCAGTCGATCGCGCTCTGTTCGTCATTGAGCGGAAAGGTCTTGACCTCCCCGGGGACCATCCAAGCGAACATGCTCACGATGTGTCGGACCCCGTCGTGGTTCGTGACGACGGCGATCTTCTTCCACTTCGTTGCGTGACTCACTCCGAGCTTGGCGTCTTCCCAGCCGGCGCCGGCTGTATAAGCGTCGAAGTCGTCTCCGAGCACATAGACGAAGCGAACCTCGCGGGTCGCGGCGATCATTGCCTCAACGGCGGGCTCGAGCACGGTCTCGTAGTCAGACTTGTCGATCTTGCCAATCGCCCGGTACGCCAAGACGGTGTCGGGACTCTCGATTTGCTGCAACATCTGCGATTCCTCTCTCGAATCGTTACGGTTCCGCGACCGGCGCGTCGCCCAAAGCCGTGCCCTGTCAACGCTCGCGGGCGTACAGATACATGGTCAAAGGGGCGAAGACAACTGTGAGCGCGGCGGCTGCCGCGACAACCCAGGCCACTTCCCCGGCGGACGCTGTGCCGTGCAGGAGGCCGCGTTCCGCGGTTACGAGATGGGTCACGGGGTTGATGCGCGCGAAGTCACGGAGCCAGGCAGGCATGGTCCTTGGTTCGACGAACACGTTGCTCATGAAGGTGAGCGGAAAAAGAACGACGAGCCCGACACTGAGCACAGCATTGGGCGCGCGCAGGACGGCGCCGACGGCGGTCCACACCCAAGACGAGCGCGACGCTGAAGAGCACGGCGAGCCCGATCGCGGCGACGATGCCGACGGGGCCGCCTTCGGCTCGGAAGCCCATGGCGTATCCCAACCCGAGTACGAGCAGGGATGCGACGAGATAACGGCCGGCATCGCCGATGAGACCACCGACGATCGGGGCCGGGCGCCAGATCGGAAGCGATCGGAAGCGATCGAACGCTCCCGTCGAGAGGTCGCTGTTGAGCGTGACTCCGCTGTACACCGTGAGAAACACGACCGCGAGCACGAGCGTTCCGGGGAGCAGGAACTGCAGGTAGACGTGCGTCGAGCCCACGAGCGCACCGCCGAAGAGATATGTGAACAAGACGGTGAACAGCAGTGGGATCCCGATAACGTCCGCGAGCTGTTCGGGAACATGCTTGATCTTCAGAACGGCACGCCACGCAAAGGTGAGTGCCGCCGATGCGGCGTTCGCGGGCGCCGGACGGGTCCGAGTGCGGACCGCAGCGCGCATCGAGAGTTCTTCGGTGGCAGTCACGTTCGATCACTCCTCTCCGTGGGAGTTCGGGTTATGGCCGGTGAGGGTGAGAAACACCTCGTCAAGCGTCGGCTGTCCCAGCGAGAAGTCGCTGACGGTGATCGCGGCTCGGGACAGTGCGGTCAGCGCACGTCCGGCCCGTTCGCCAACACCATCGCCTTCGGCTCCGGCGATGCGCGTCGTGAGCTCGGAGGGGTCGGCACCAAGGTCGATCGCCAGGTCGAGCTCGCGTTCGAGCACGCGTGCGGCCGCGGAACGCTGGTCGGGTCTGTAGAGGCGGACGCGGAGGGTGCCGGCGCCGACCGATGCCTTGAGTTGTGTGCTGGTGCCTTCGGCGATCACGGTGCCACGGTTGATCACTGCGATGCGATCCGCGAGCGCGTCTGCTTCGTCGAGATACTGCGTGGTGAGTATGACGGTCGTTCCTTCGGCCGTGATCGCGCGTACCACGTCCCAGAGTTGCCGCCGGTTCCATGGGTCGAGACCCGTCGTGGGCTCGTCGAGGAACAACAAGTCGGGTACGACGACGAGGCTCGCGGCGAGGTCGAGTCGTCGTCGCATGCCACCCGACAGGGTCGCGACGGAACGCTCGGCGGTGTCAGTAAGTGCGAACGCCTGCAGGAGTTCGTCGGCGCGTGCTCGGGCCGATCGTCGTGAATATCCGAGCAGACGCGCGAGCAGTATCAGGTTCTCGTAGCCCGTGAGGTCCTCGTCCACCGACGCGAATTGCGAGGTCAGGCTCAACTTGCGCCGCACCGCGTGTGCCTCGTGCACAACGTCGTGGCCGAAGACGCGGGCGTAGCCGCCGTCTGGCTCCAACAACGTCGCGAGAATGCGGATCGTGGTCGTCTTGCCGGCACCGTTTGGGCCAAGGAATCCGTACACGGAACCCGCGGCCACGCTGAGATCAACGCCGTCGACCGCCCGCGTGGCACCGAAGTTCTTCGTGAGGCCGACCGCTTCGATCGCGAGCACGGCATCGCTCGACGACTCGAGCATCGTGGAGGCGTTCATGAACCGCGCCGCAGAACGAGGATGACCTCTGCTACTTCTGCAGAGGGCCGGCACTGGTTTGCACCGATCTCCGTGATCATCGGCACCTCCTCGTCACCGCTCGAACCGTTGGTCTCGGCCCTTCCTTTGCTTCGATGCGCGTGGCCGATTGGCGAACGTTCTTGAGAGCTCACTGCCGTCGACCTCTGGCGCCGTCGACCTTGCGGGGGTCGACCGGTTCGCGGAGCATCGCCGTGATCGGGCCGGCTGCTTGTGTGACGTCCAGCTTCGGATCGACGAGGTGGTGGAAGAGCAGACCGTCGAGCGCGGCGGCGAGCAAGACCGAAGTCGCTTCGAGATCGAGGTCGGGGTCGATCTCTCCCGCGAGACACCCTCGCTGCAGTCGCTCGCAGATGAGAGCACGGAACCTACGTGACGCGTTTCGGCTCCAGGAGCGGAACGTGGGGTCCCGGGTCGCCTTCACCATTGCTTCCGCGAGGATCGTCGCAGCCGGGGTCCGCCCGTTCTCCACGATCCAATCGAGAATCGCCTTGACGCCTTCCTGGATCGTCGCCCCCGACGCGAACGCGTCGATCGACGGCCCGAGCTTGCTGATCAGCGCGTACTGGGCTGCCTCCACCACGAGCGCGGACATGGTTCCGAAGTGGTAGTGCACGAGCGCGGGATTGACACCGGCACGCTCGGCGATCGCTCTCGCGTGGACTCGGTCGATCCCCACCTCGGCCATCAGATCGACGGTCGCGTCCAAGATCCTTTCTCGCGTTGATCTCTCGGAACTGCTCGGCGTGGCCCCCCGTGTACGGTTGGTCATATGATTAAAGCATATGACCAACCGGCCCGGGTATCAAGCGCAACCGGTTTTCCTGGGGACGCGCTCACGCACGCAACGCGCCAGTTGGCGAAACCGGCGTGTTACCCGATTTCACGCTCGACCCCCCTTCACTTGAGGTCGGACCTGTCCTGCGCGGAGCTGGCTCAGCATCGATGAGCACGTCGAGCGGGTCCGAGTGGAGGCGGAAGTCGACGATGAACGCGAGCGCGCCCGTGATGAGCAGGCCCCACAGCGTGAGCGCGGCGTCGGCGAGCAAGCGTCCGAACAACACCGACGACCGCGGGATCGGGAGTGAACGGAGGCGGTCGTGCACGCCGGTCGGCAACACACCACTGCGCGTGCGACCTCTACGGTCCCGATCGCTGAATCGCCGGCCGAGCCGAAGCGTCCCTGGCATGGAGCGGCATCACCTGGCACTTCGTGGCGCCGAGATCAACCGGCTCGCCCACGGGTCGACCTCGGTGGTACCGCGCGCGCCATGAACGCGCCATGACCGTCTCTTACGCTTTGAGCCAGACGGCCGCGAACCGCGCAATACGATTCAGCGCCGCCACTCCGCGTTCCCGCACCAAGCCCAGCGAATCCAACCTCGGCGGTCGCCTGGCGCCAACGCCCGACACGTGACCCAACCAGGGCTACACGACACGTCGCCGACGAGTTCTACGTTCCAGAACGCCACCTTCGGCGGACGCGACATCTGTGGCATATTGCGGCGCCAAGTGGCACCTCGCGGCGCGTGGAGGTGAGCGGACTCGAACCGCCGACTTCTACGTTGCGAAAGAAGAATCAGTGACGAGGCACCACGTGGTGCCGCGAAGTGCCAGGTCGCTGCCGCACGCGCCACCAGGTGCCACGTCACGCCGCGAGGGACGCGCGCCATGGACGGCCATGACACGCGTGTCAGGCCCGCTCAGTTGCACCGTTGATCTTCGGGCGGATCGCGACCGCCTGGATCGCGTCTGGGAAGCCCTTCAATGACATCGCGGGGACAACCGAGGCCGCGTACCGGTCGGCGTCGAGCGCGTTTGCGACTTCGTCGGTGACGAGGAGTTCGCCGGCGCGTGCCGCGTCGACGAGGCGCGCCGGAAGATTCACGACCGGACCGAAGTAGTCGCCTTGGTATGGGACCACCACACCCTGCGCGAGGCCGGCCCGCAGCGGTGGGAGCACAGGGTGCTTCTCAACTTCGGAGAGGACGCTGAGCGCGATGTCAGAGCCGACCGACGCGTCCGGCGCGACGAACATGATCTGGTCTCCAATCAGCTTGACCAACCGGCCGCCGAGCGCGGTCGCCGCAGCGCTGGCGATCGTCTCCAGATCCGTGACAGCACGGAAGAGCTCGGCCGTGCTCAGCTGACGGGAGACACTCGTGAAGCCGACGAGGTCCGCGAACCCCACCGCAAGCGCGACCGTTTCTGGATCCTCCGAAGGGTTCGCGTCGTATCGACGCAACACCGCTTCGATGTGGTGACGGAACAAGACGTCGAAGACGACCGACGACGACGCGGCGAGAAGCCCAAGCCGTTCCGCAGCCTGCGCAGCGGCGACCAGAGTCTGCGCGCGTGGAAGGTAGCCCCCCTCCACATTGACGAGCGATGTCGAGAACCCAGCCTCCGCGATCCGTGCCAGCGACGAGCCGATGACCCTCGCCATCTGGACGGTGGCGTCCTCTCCAAACGCTTCGACCGCCACCGCCAGCAGCTCCACGACGCGCGCATCGGCCTCGGCGTACAACGCGACGCCGGGGATCGGCGCCGGGAAGCCGGCCGCGCTCCAACACCGCGACACGGTCGCGACCGGCAACCCGGCGCGCACGCTGAGCTGCTCGAGCGTCAGCTCTGGCCGGCCGGGGCTGATGAGCCGGTCGCCGAGCACGAACGGCAGACGGTTCTCGCGGGCGGCCGCGCACATCTCCGCCACCGTCGCGCCTTGGCGAAGCAGGTACTCGAGCATCTCACGCTGCTCCGGCGCGTCAGGAGCAGCCGGCTGGTAGAGCCCGAGACGCTCCAGATCGTCGAGATCCATGCGCCGCCGACCGTATCCGATTCACCCACACGCAGCGCCGACAGAATCGGTGACTGCCGGCTTCGCTCGGACCCGTCGGGGATCTCGGTCGTCGTCGACTCCTCCCGTAGCGAATCGCCCGAGACGACGGCGGCGACCACCATTGACAACGCATCCGCGACGACCACGAACGCCACAGGTTCGTCGCGCAGCGACGTGTGCGAGGACGTCGACCCGGCCGAAACCGACAGTGCGGTGACCGTGCCTCCCGGACCGCCGTCCCACTTCGTGTGCCTCGACCCTGATGCCGACCCGGCCGGCAAGCTCTTCGTGTTCTTCCCGGGCACGGCCGCGACCCCGCAGGAGTACGACCTGTTCATTCGCGAGGCGGCCGCGATCGGGTACCACGCGATCGGCCTGAGCTATCCGAACGACAACAGATCAACCAAGAGCTGTGCAGCACGGCGGGAGACCTCGACTGCGCAGGCAACGTACGCGAAGAGGTCCTCTACGGCACCGACGCCAGCTCCCTGGTCGCCGTCGACGCCGCGAACTCCGCCAGGCATCGCCTCACCGCACTCCTCACCTGCCTCGACACCCAGCACCCCGGCGAAGGCTGGGGCAACTACCTCGACGGTGACGAGATTACGTGGCAGCAGCTGGTCCTGTCCGGTCATTCACAGGGCGGGGGCCACGCCACCTACCTGGCAACCGACCACCACATCGACCGCGTGATCGTGCACTCCTGGGCCGACGCCGACTGGACCGGCGGCGGCCTCGCGCCATGGATCACCGCGAACACGGCTACACCTTCTGAGTCCTTCTATACCTTCGAGTCGGTCAACGACCCGATCCCCGTCGCGCTGCGCCGTGCGATGCGCGAAACCATCGGCATCGACAAGTTCGGCCCGGAAGTCATCGTCGAAAACGAGGCGCCCCCCACGGCGGGTCGCACCAACTCCTCACCGAGCTCCCACCCGTGCCCGCGCCAACGCGCTCGAACGACCACAACGTCGGTGTGGTATCGACGGTCACCCCGAAGGACGCAACCGGCCAACCGGTCTTCCTCGAAACGTGGGACTACCTCCTCGGCGCCGACGGATCGAACCAATGACGGACCGGCTCGCGCGCAGGGTGACACGAGCGTTTCGGCGACCGACTTCTCCGTTCGTCAGCCGCTCGCGGTTCGAGCTCCCAGGCGAGCGCTGCCATCTGGGTTGGGTCCCATGGGCTCGACAGCGGCGGGGTGTAGGCGAGGTCCAAATCGGCGAGGGCCTCGATGGTCATGTGGTTGTAGATGACGGTGGCGTAGATGTCGACGCGTTTGGAGACCTCGGCGCCGGCGACCCGTCCTTGTTTGTGCGACGTGGTTCCGAGCGGCATGCAGGTGTACTGCTGGGTGAGGTGATGCCAGGTTTGGACGCAGTCGCCCGCGGCGTAGAGGTGGGGAATGTTGGAGCGCATGGCTCGGTCGACGCGGATCGCGCCCCGTTCGCCGAGCTCGACGCCGGCGGTGCGTGCGAGTTCGACGTCGGGTCGGACGCTGGTCACAACAAGGACGAGGTCGGCTGCTTGTTCGAAGCCGTGATCGCCGACGACGTGAAGGCGGCCGTCCTTTTCGACGATGCGGTCGACACGCGTGTTCGTCCGCACATCGACGGTGTGCTGCGTGAGATGTGCAGCGATGTCGGCGCCGAGCTCGGGATCGACGGTGCTGAGCACCGACGCGCGTTCATCAGCGGATTGCGGCGCACGAACCGATGACCGTCAACGCGCGTCGCGCACAAATCGCGAAAGGCCGAACGTTCACCACGCGCTCAGAGCAATCTCGCACGATTGTGCCTCCCGTCCCGCAGGGTGTGCGCGACCGTTTCGTTCCAGGTCGTCCGATCAAGGTTGTTTGACGTCTGGCTCGGGTCGGATTCGCGCGGAGCCGAAGTTGGTGTCGGTATGTGTTTCGTCGACGAGGGACAGGTAGCCCTCGTCTTCTTGGGCGAAATGCAGCTGCAGGACTGCGTACAGTCCGTAGAGGAGGCGTCGGAGTTCGGTGATGTCTTCGCGTCGGGGCCGGTGGGGCCGATGTCGTCGAGGATGCGTCCGACGCGTCGGATGAGGTGCGCGATCTCGACGTGGGCTCGGCTCATCGTCGCGGTGGGGTCGTTTCCGCCGAGTACACGCGCGAGTGCCGGATAGAGGGTCGCGTCTTCGGCTTCCTCGTGCGGCTCGAGTTCGTCGACGAGGAAGCGGTGGACGTCGTGGACTATGGCGAGGGACTCGGCGGGTCGAGAAGCGTCGAGCGCGTCGGCGGCGGCTCGAATGCGCGCGAGGTCCGGGCGCAGCGTCACGTGTTCGGTGCTGAACCGTCGCGCGATCGCGGCTTCGTCCGCCGTGAGCCGGCTCGCGGACGTGGTGTCACGCAGCGCCCGGAGCGCGTTGAGGATGACGGCAACGTCGATGGCCTCTTGCAGGAGCGCGCCCCACGCCGGCGGGAGGTATCCCCAGGCGGCGACGATCATCGCGGCGAGCGACAGGCCGATGCCGACGACGACACTTTCGTAGGCGATCAGCCGGGAGCGGCGCGCGATCACGACCGCTTCGCCGAGCCGATCGAGGCGATCGACGGTAAGCACGACGTCGGCAGCCTCGGACGACGCGGTCGCGCCGCGTGCGCCGACGGCAACGCCGACATCTGCGAGGGCGAGGGCGGGCGCGTCGTTGATGCCGTCGCCGACCATGATGGTCGGCCCCGGCCCGCCTCTCTAGCTTGACGGCATCGACCTTCTCGGAAGGCGTGCGTTCGGCGAGTACGTCGTCGACGCCGATGACTGCGCCGACGGTCTGTGCGTTGTCCTCGCGGTCGCCGGTGACCATCACGATGCGCCGGATGCCGTCGCGGCGTAACTGGCGCACCGTCGCGCGGCGTCTGCACGGACGGGGTCGTCGAGCAGGAGGGCGCCGACGGGTGAGCCGTCGACTGCTACGAAGATGGTGAGGGCACCGTCGAGCGCGGCGCGGCGTCGGATGTCACGTACCCATCCCGCGGTTGTCGGCGCGGACGCCCAGCTCGCCTTGCCGACCGCGACGTCGTGTCCTTCCACTCGGCCTCGCACTCCTTGGCCGGGGACTTCATTGACCTGTTCCGGGAGGCACAGCATGAGTTCGCGGTCGCGGGCCGCTCGCACGACCGCGGCTGCGAGGACGTGTGGAGAGACCTGATCGAGCGACGCCGCGTAGCGGAGTACGTCATCGGGCTTCATCGCGCCTGCCGGAATGACTTCGGCGACGCGAGGATGCCCTGAAGTGATCGTGCCGGTCTTGTCGAAGAGGAGGATCTCGCCGTGACCGAGTTGTTCGAGGGCGGCGCCGCCTTTCACGACAACGCCGCGGTGGGCGGCGCGTGACAGGCCGGCGACGATGGCGACGGGCGCCGCCAGGATGAGAGGGCAGGGTGTCGCGACGACGAGGACGGCAACTGCCCGTTCGAGATCTCCCGAGATGGCCCACGCGGCGCCCGCGATCGTCAGGCTCACGATGAGGAACAGCACGGCGTAACGGTCGGCGAGCCGCACGAGTGGCGCGCTGGACGCTTCGGCTTCGGAGACCAACCGCACAATGCCGGCGTAGGTGCTCTCGCTCGCCGTTGTCGTCGCGCGCAGATCGAAAGGGCCGCCGGCGTTGACAACCCCGCTGCGCACCGGGTCCCCGGTTCGGCGCTCGACCGGGAGGGGTTCGCCGGTAAGCGCGCTTTCGTCGAGGACCGCGACGTCGGTCTCGACGCGTCCGTCGACGGGCACGACCTCTCCGGAGCGGACGAGTAAGAGGTCGCCGGGCCCGATGTCGTTGAGCGCCGGCTCGGTCAGCTCCCCCGCCACGTATCGATGCGCTGCACGCGGCGCGCGCTCGAGCAGGGCGCGCAGTTCGTGACGCGCCCGTGCTGCCGCGCGCGCTTCGAGCGCGCGGCCGGTCGCCAGCATCACGGTGATGACGGCACCCGCGAAGTATTCGCCGATGATCAGCGTGCCGATGAGCGCGAGAACGGCGAGCGCGTCGACACCGAGGCGCCGGCGCCGAGCCGCGTCGATCACCCACCAGGTTGCGGCCACCAGTCCGCCGAAGGTCGTGATCGCCCACACGAGGTTGGCGCCGTCGCGAGGACCCGCGAAGTACAACACGAGGCCGACCGCAAGCGCCGCGGTCGCGATGATGAGCAATAAGCCATCAATCGAGCGCTTCCCGGGTCTCACTCGAGCCGCTTCACAGCGAACGCTCGCGCGCGATAGCCGCCACGTTGATGCGCCGTAGCCGAGGCCATGCGGGTGCCCGCGACCCGAGGGGTGCGACGACCATCCGACGCGAGTTCGCCCGCAACGCGACCGACGTAGCTCGACACCCGTATGGCATCTCCCACGCCGTCACCGCCTCGACTCGCCAGCTGCTCCGCATGACTCTCCCGCGGTCCACTCAATCGCACGCGAGCACGAGCCGACAGAGCCATACGTCCCGCTGCGCCGTCCAGCCGCTGTCGAAACGCCTGACACCCTGCCGGAAAGTTCGGCCCGCGGTCAGGACAAAGGCCTTTGGCCGACGCATCTTTGACTACTCAGACTCGGGCTGAGGCGGAGTTAGGCGGAATGTCGCGTCGATCGAATGCACGCACCGCCAATGCAACGAGACCGACGGGCCGAATGGCCCTGCTGCGGTTGGCCAGCCGAGCGCATCATCCATACGGACCATTGCCGACCGCGAAGGAGGTCGGCGTGGCAGCGACCCACCTCCCGGTTCGAACAGGGACCGAACGCGCCGGCTGCTGCTTGCCTGCGTTGCCGCATATGTCCTCAGCTACATGGTCCTCTCGCATTGTCGACGAGACGCCGCGCAAAGCGGCCTGACCCTCAGGCGAGTGACGAATACGAGTGGGCTCGATACGGTCGCTCCGAGAGCACCCCCGGAACTACTCCCGGGTGAAAGGGCCACCGACCAAGTACCTCGAGAACGCTGAACGGGTACTACGACCCTGGCGCGTCTCAGCGGCCCGCTTCAGACTTGTTGAGGTGAGCACGCTTCAGCAGCATGAAGTGCAGTCGGGCCGCCGTTCCGCTCGGCTGCCTCCTCGCTGGTTCGTCGTGACGTTCTGGTACGCACACCGATTGTTGGTGAAGGCCACTGGTTGCCGGCTGGGCTTGTGGCGGCCAAAGGCCGACGGCTGGGGTGCGCTCCGCCTCAACACTGTTGGCCGGCGCACCGGTCGCCCGCGAGCGGTCCTGGTCGGTTATATCGAAGACAGCGAGAACTTCGTCGCTTTGGCGATGAATGGCTGGGGCGAGGCCGAACCGGCCTGGTGGCTGAACCTGCAGGCTCATTCGGAGGCAACGGTGCAGACGCGCGACGGCGTCCGGACGGTGCGTGCACATGAGGCCCAAGGAGCCGAGCGGGATCGACTATGGGCGCGCTGGGCCACCATCGACAAGAACCTCGACGCATACGCCACGCGCCGTCCCGGCGAGACCGCGGTCGTGGTACTCGCGCCATGCCGCGACGGCAGTCAGCTGTAGGTCGCTCGATTCCGTCGCGGGACCGCGCGAGACCGAGGACCTTCTGCCCTGTTTTCGTTCGCGTAGAGGCGTGATGCTTCCCGCGGAGGTGCAGTCATGCTCGAGTTCGACGCTGCGAGCAAACGCTTTGGGCCGGTCGCGGCGCTCGACGGATGCACGTTCCGCGCGCAGCCGGCACGGCTGACCGGTTTTCTGGGGCCGAACGGCGCCGGAAAGACGACGGCGATGCGTGCGATCTTTGGACTCATCGAGTTGGACGGGGGCGCGGTCCGATGGCGTGGCGGCCCGATCGGGCCGGCCGAGCGAATGGGCTTCGGCTACATGCCGGAAGAGCGAGGCTTGTACCCGCGCATGCGCGTCCGCGATCAACTCGTGTACCTCGGTCGGCTCTGTGGCCGCTCGACGCCCGGCGTGCGAGAGACGGTCGACACATGGCTGGAACGTCTCGCGCTCGACGGACCGCGCCAGTAGCCGTCTGGACACCCTCTCACATGGCAACCAGCAGCGCGTGCAGTTGATCGCCGCGCTGGTGAACGAGCCCGAGCTGCTGGTACTGGACGAGCCGTTCGCCGGCCTCGATCCGATTGCCGTCGATAACATGGCCGACCTGCTCGGAGAGGTCGCGACCGCCGGCGCGACGGTGCTGTTCTCCAGCCATCAGCTCGATCTCGTCGAGCATCTGTGCGAGGACGTCGTCATCATCGACCACGGACGGATTGTCCTCGCCGGCGAACTGACCGCGCTTCGTTCCGCCGTGCCTGAACGGTTCATGGAAATTCGCTACCGCGGCGCGGCACCTGACTGGTCGGCACTGCACTCGGTCGACGTTGTGGAGTCAGACGCAGATCTCGCGCGGCTCCGAGTGCACGGCGACACCGACCTCGCGGCCGTGATCGAGCTCGCGCGCAGCACGGCTGACGTCGTGTCGTTCGCATATCGGCCGCCGACGCTTTCGGAGCTGTTTCGCCGGGCGGTGGCGGCATGAGTTCCGTCCGACAGGCGTGGCTCGTCGCAGTTCGGGAGATGCGCGAGCGGAGCCGCTCCCGCGCGTTCCTCGCCTCGCTGGTCGTGATCGTCCTTGTCGTTGCGGGGATCATCGTGCTGCCCGCGATCCTCTCCGGCGGCGGCGGTACCAAGGACATCGGGGTCACTGGCGTCACGCCCCGCGACCTTCCGTCTGCGATCGAGGCACAGAGCAAGGCCGTCGACATCGCCGCGCGCCTGCACCGCTACGACACGGTCGCCGCGGGCCAAGCCGCCGTGCGTTCCGGAAAGATCGACGTCCTGGTCGTCGATGGCAACCAGCTCGAGTGGCAGCGCTCTACCGATGAGCAGCTCCGCCCGATCGTGACCGGCGCGATCCAGCTCGTCGCGATCCGCGAACGGGCCGCGGCCGCCGGCATCAGTCCGGACCAGATGCTCGCGATCGTCGCCCCCGTCCCGGTCAAGAACCTCGAGCTGGGCCAGCGTCGAGGGCCGGAGCAGCGACGACGAGACCGCGGCGCTCATCATGACGGTCCTGTTGTTCATGGCCATCGCGACCTACGGCGCGATGGTGCTTTCCGGTGTCGTTGAAGAAAAGGCCAGTCGCGTCGTCGAAGTGCTGCTCGCCCGCATGCCCGCACGCAGCCTGCTCGCCGGCAAGATCGCAGGCATCGGCCTCCTCGGACTCGGCCAGATCGTGCTGACCGCGGCGGTCGCGCTCGCAGCCATCACGCTGACCGACTCGTTCGACATCCCCGCGGTACGAGGCGCGGTGCTCGCTTGGGTCGTTGTGTGGTTCGTACTCGGGTACGCCCTCTACGCCACCGTCTTCGGTGCGCTCGGCTCACTCGCGTCCCGACCCGAAGACGCGCAAAGCGTCGCCGGACCAGTCAGCGCAGTACTCATCGCCGGCTACTTCGTCTCGTTCGCCGCGATCGGCAGCCCGAGCACAGTCTGGGCGAAACTCGTCTCGTATTTTCCCGCCACCGCGCCGCTCGCCATGCCCAACCGCATCGCCATGGGCGCCACCGCATGGTGGGAACCACTCGTCGCGATCACGCTCACCATCGCGGCGATCGCCGCGCTCGTCCAGCTGGGAGGGCGCGTGTACACCGGAGGTGTGCTCCACACGGGCGCCACCCTGAAGCTTCGCGACGCGTGGCAAAACACAACACCGCAACTCCACGTGCCGGTCCCGACCGAACCACACGACATCTGGCCCACTGAGCAGGAGGATCAACGCAGCAAGGACCACAAGCCCACCGACCGACTCACCAGCGGCGTCCTGATCGCCATCGCCATTGCAATCGCCGCAGCCATCTATCTGTTCACTGGCGACGCAGTGATCGGCATCGCTGTGGGCGCCGGCTTCTTCGCAATCGCGCGACGCATCGTCAAACCGCGCGGGCTCACGAGCGAAGCAGCATTACAGCGACGCGCCGCGTCGCTGATGTGAAGGACGCTCCGATGAAACGTCTCGCTGCGCTCCTCGGTGCGATCTCAGCCGTCTCGTCCGCGCTTGTGGTGCGCCCGGTCAACAGCTATCGGGGGTTCATCGTCAAGTCGACCGCGACCGCGCAGACGCCCGCGCTCACCCTCCTTGGGGCAGTCACGGCCGCGCTCGGCGTCAGGTACCGCTCCCGATTTGCGATGTTGAGTGGCCTGCTCGCGGCGACGGTCGGGGCGTACTGCATCAGCCGGGTCACCGCTGCCCACGACGGATTCGAGCAGGCGTTCGGCGCCGGCTGGAAGCAGCGCATCGCCCCGGACGCCGAGCGACGGATGCTCCCGCGTCGCCTGTCGATGCGCCTGCCCCGAGTGCCGGAGGCACGCTGGGAGCGCGACGTTTCCTTCTGGACCATTCCCGGCACCGACCGCCAGCTCCTCGCGGACATCTGGGAGCCGGCGACGGGCGTCGAGCGCACCGGCACGGTCATCGTCTACCTCTACGGCGGCTCGTGGCACTTCTTCGACAAGGACGTCCTCACCCGCCCACTGTTCCGCCAGCTCACCGCGGAAGGGCACGTCGTCATGGACGCCGCGCACCGCAGCTGCCCCGAGACCGATGTGATCGGCATGGTCGGCGACGTGCACCGCGCCATTGCCTGGGTCAAAGCCAATGCCGAGCGCTATGGGATCGATCCCGAGCGGGTGGTCGTCATGGGTGGCTCGTCCGGCGCCCACATCGCGCTCCTGGCCGCTTACGCGCCGCACGACCCCACACTGATCCCAGCGGAACTGCGCGGCGCCGATACCTCGGTGATGGCGGTGGTCTCCTGGTACGGGATCCCGGAGATGGCATCCGCGTTCGAGCGGTGGCTCGACCAGGCGTCAGCAACCCCTTCGCCCCAGGTATGGGATCGGAAGGAGCCCGGCAGGGCCGCCAACCTCCTCAACCGGTTGATCATCGGCCGACCGCTGACCGCGGCACAGTCCCCGCCCGCACCGCCCATTGCCGAGCTGGTCGAGAACCTCCTCGGCGTCGAGGACGATAGACCTGCGATGTACAACCTGGCCTCGCCGATCCACCACGTGACTTCGGCGTGCCCGCCGACGCTCATGTTCCAGGGCACGCACGACGTGGTGGTGCCGCTCGAAGCCGCCCGACGGCTGCACCGATCGTTGGAGACAGCCCACGTCCCCGTCGTGTACGTGGAGTACCTCTGGACCGAACACGCCTTCGATCTCATGTACCCACCACTCGCCAACCCTGCCGCCAAGGCCGCGCTATACGACCTGGAACGCTTCCTGGTTTGCGTCCCGAATCGAAAGCCGGAATCCGCTCGACGTGTCGAGCGATCTGGATGAGCCTGCCCCCGACAACCAGTAGGGTAAGCCAGGCCATGCGCGCAACAGGCTCCCCCAGGATCTGGTGCGGTTCTACGAGGTGCGTGATGAAAGAAGCCGATGTATGTCGAGGCCTGCGAGCGTGACTGGTACCGCCGACGGATCGCCCACGATCTGCAGCCTTCCTTCGGCGATCCGCTCCTCGATCATGCTCTGTTGCGCAGCGGGGGCGTCCGGGTCGCGAGCGATGGCGAGAGCCTCCTCGTAGTCACTCACGATCCGCAGGTCGGCATTGTCGGTCGGCTGATCCTCGACCTCGACTTGGCCGTCGACGACTCGAAGACAGAAGCCGAGTCTGGTTGCACCCTCGCGTCGCAAGTCATCGGGCGGGTTGGTGAATTCCTCACACAGCGTGAAGTTGACGCCTCCGAGGTCCGCTCCTGCCAGCGCCTTCGTGATCTCCACCCGCGCCATGTCGATCCAGGCTGGGCTCATGAACCGGAACTTGTCCACGGACCTCCTCCTCGTGACGCTCCCTCCCCACCCGTCAACGTAGATCGGAACACAGATCGATCTCCACAGTGCGCTCACGGCGAAATGGGTGACCCCGAGGTCGCCGCGCACCAGGCCCGCCTCGCCGACGAGGACGCGCCTACCGTCGGCGAGAGCGGCACCTGCTGCTTCGCTAACCAGGACAAGGTATGGGTCGACGGCCCCGACGGTCCCTGGGAGATCGGTATTCCACGTCACGATGGAGTTCGAACCCGGCGACGTCCAGCTCCTGAACAACGCCAAGATCCTGCACGCCCGCGAGGGCTACCAGGATTACGACGAACCGGAACGCCGACGCCACCTGCTGCGCCTCTGGCTCGCCGCCCACCAATTCTCCAGCGTCGAAGAGACGCTGAAGCAAGGCATTCCGCGACGCCGGTAGCCGCGGAGCTTCTACAACACTCGCAACGCCAGAGACACGACAGCGCCGCCTTCCGTGTGTTCACGTCGGCGGGTCTGTGCTCCACGGGACGATCCAGCAGCGCGCCGCAAGCTCCTTCTTGATGCGTCGCAGGTAGCGGTACTCGAGCATCGCACGCTGGTGCAGCACAGGATCACGGGTAGTGCTCGCGGCGAGGCTCGCATTGATGATCCATCCGTACGGCTCGATGCTGCTGCGCCGCAAGTCGGTCTGCAACGCCGCGGCTTCGTGCACCGGGGTCGTTTCCGCCAACGTCACCAACAGTACGCGCGTGAACGAGTCGTCGCGGAGTCGCATGAGCGGAGTGGTGATGCGCCCGTGACTCGTCGTCGACGAGCGCATCACGTCACGGTGGTAGGCGCCGGTGCGGTCCAGGAGCAACAACGTGTGCCCCGTGGGTGCGGTGTCCACCACGACGTGGTGGTCTCGGCCGAGACGCAGCAGATTCGAGAACGCCTGGAAGACCGCGAGCTCCTCGGTGCACGGCGAGCGCAGGTCTTCCTCGAGCAGCGCCCGCTGCGCGGGATCGAGACCGCGTGCCGATCGCAGCTTGTCCTCGACGTAGTGCGCGACCGCAGCTTCGGGGTCGATCCGGCTCACCGTCAGGTCGGGCAGCGGCTCGCCGACAACGTCGGCCGGACGCCCGGCCGGATCGGTGGTCGACAAGTGTGTGCGAAGCCCCCGTGCCGCGAGCCCACGGGCGACCGCGACGGCAATCGTCGTCTTGCCCACGCCGCCCTTGCCCATCACCATGATCACACCGGGACCGGCCGCACCCAGCTCGTCGACGAGTACGTCGAGTCCGTCGATCTCCGGCGACGACTCCTCGTGCGGCGCCGTCGCGATTGCCGCGTCGGCGCGTCCAGCGACGAGCGCCCGCAACGTCTCGACGCCCGTGACGTCGACGCCGACGAGCTGAACGGTCGTCGTCGGCACATGCAAGAGCTCCGAAGGGACGCTGTCCATCGCGTCGTGCTGTCGCCGAGAGAAGGCCTCGGCAATCACATCACCTGGCAGGGGTCGCGCGAGCAGCCCGTTGACGACGTGCTGTTGGTTGGCGATCCCGAGATCGGCGAGTTCCGCACTGGCACGCGCCGCTTCGCGCAATGCGGCACGCTCGGGCCGGCTCACCAACACGACCGTTGTCCGTATCGAGTCGCCGAGCGCGGTGACGGTCGCTTCGTACAGCACCCGCTTCGTCTCGAGCGCGGCAAGCGGCCCCAAGCAGCTCGCGCCCTGCGGCGTCGTCTCGATGTAGTCACGCCACGCCGCGGGCAGGCTCAGCAACCGCAGCGTATGACCCGTCGGCGCGGTATCGAACAGGACATGGTCGAACGCCGACGTGGTCTTCGGAGCGGCGACCAGCGCGCTGAACGCATCGAACGCCGCGACCTCGACCGTGCACTGCCCCGACAGCTGCTCCTCGATCGCGCGCAGCTCAAGCTCCGGGACGGCCCCCCGCAGCGGCGCGACCACCCGATCGCGGTAGGCATCAGCGGCCGCCTCCGGGTCGATGTTCATCGCCGACAAACCTGCGACACCCGCAATCGGCGACGGCTGGCCACCCAGCTTCGCGGCGAACACATCCTCGAGGTTTGAAGCGGGGTCAGTACTGACGACGAGCACATGCCTGCCCGCGTCTGCGAGCGCAACCGCCGCCGCGGCCGTGACGGTCGTCTTGCCCACGCCCCCCTTGCCGGTGAACAACACGAAACGGCTACGCCAGCGCGTCCAATCCACCAGTGCCCGAAGCTCAGCCATCGGAATCGCAGCGTAGTGATGGGGTCCTTCGGCCCTTCCGGCCGTATGACGAGGGTGGGAGCCTCAAGTCATGAAGAAGCTGCTGATCGCCGTGGCGGTGCTCACAGGCATTGGCTTCGTCGCCAAACGTTTTGCTCCCAAGCTCCGGACCATCGATTGGGAGAAGAAGTTCGACGCGATGTCGAATACCGCGCCGCCCAAGTGGATGTTCAACAACATCAACGCGATCCGCACCAACACCGAACGCATCATCGAGCTCCTCGAAGACGAGCCTGCGCGAGCTCAACGCGAGCCGGAAGTCATCGAAGGAAACACACCATGAAAGTGCTGACCGTTTACGCGCACAACGACCCACACTCGTTCTGCCACGGCGCCCTCGAACGCTTCACTAGTGGGCTCGCCGATGCCGGCCACACCAACGAGGTCGTGGACCTCTACGCCATCAAGTTCGATCCCGTATTCCGCGACCGCGACAGCGCCAGCTACACCAGCGGCGAGGTGCCCACCGACATTCTCGACCTCATGGACCCCGAGCAGCGCGTGCTGAGGTCGTGCCGCGGGCCACTACAACGTTTCCTGGCAGCACGAGCGATCCGCGGCAAATCGCCCTCGGAGATCGCGGCGATGATCCGCAGCCGCATGCCCAAGGACGTGCTCGCCCAGCAGAAGAAGGTTGCGGCCGCCGATGCTCTCGCCTTCATCGCGCCCGTGCACTTCTGCAGCTTCCCGTCGATCCTCAAAGGATGGATCGACCGCGTGTTCACCCTCGACTTCGCCTTCGGTCTCACCTCGGAAGGCTGGCACGGCGACATCAACGGAAGGATCCCGCTGCTGCACCATCAGCGCGCCCTGATCATGACCTCGACGATCTTCGACAAACACGCCTACGACGACGGCATCCGCGCCGCGATCGGCAAAGTCATCGACGACTGGGGGTTCCGCTACCCCGGCATCGAAGACGTCGAACACGTCTACTTCTACGCCGTAACCGCGGCTTCACCCGAGACCATCAACGCCTACCTCGACCAGGCCTACCAACTCGGCAAAGACTTCGGCGTGCCCCGAGCCGCGCGAGCAGCACTCGCAACCAACTAGGTGAGCGGAGCGATGAGAACGTTACCGATCGTCTGGCAAAGGCTCGTGAGCGGAGGCAAGACCTGCGACCGCTGCGCCGCCACACAGCACGAGGTCGACGACGCCGTGCGCACCCTCGAACAGGTCCTGCGCCCTCTCGACATCGAACCACACCTCGAGATCCGCGAACTCGACGAACGCTCGTTCAAACAGGAACCCTCCGCGTCGAACCGCATATGGATCCTGAACAAGCCGATGGAAGAATGGCTCGACGGCGCAGTCGGAAGCAGCCGCTGCTGCTCAGTGTGTGGCGACTCCGAGTGCCGAACGATTGAGATCAGCGGCACCACGTTCGAAGCCATACCCGAACGGCTCATCTTGAAAGCAGCGCTCCTCGCAGCGTCCGAACTTCTCGACGACGCGCCGGACCCGAGCCCAAGCACATGAGAAGAGCACCAGACGCGCTTGTCGCCGTCGGCGAGTCACGCGTGTGATCCCACCACGCCCCATCCGCGGTCGCCGTCCTGCTACGTGTCAGACGTAGAAGCCACGCGCTCGCGCGACGACGGCCCACGCGCTGACCTGCAGACACACGACCCGGCATTCACGCGGGTGACCATCGTTGCTCATCATCTCGCGGACCGTTCGCGGACCGAGAGACCGAGCCGCCCGCGGACCACGCCGCCCTCGCGCGTCGACGACACACCTTTCACACGGCGCAACCGACCCCTTCGCCCGGGTACGAGCCGCGGACCTCTACGCATTCAACGTAGAAGTCATGCGCACCGACAGAGTCCGCGGACTTTCGCGGACTACAAGACGCTCGCTCTGGTCGCTTTGGCGACTGCACCACCGCTGACCTGGGCTCTTACGTGGAGGTGAGCGGACTCGAACCGCCGACTTCTACGTTGCGAAAGAAGAATCACGTAACGAGGCGCCGCGTGGTGCCGCGAAATGCCAGGCGGCTGCCGCACGCGCCACCAGATGCCACCTCATGCCGCGAGGGACGCGCGCCATAGACGCGCCATGACACGCGTGTCAGCTCGCGCTCGGATCGCGAACGCGGCCCTGCGATGCGGCGCCCGCCACAAGGACGTCTTCGGGTCGACAGTCCGCAGAGCGTTGGCGTTCGCGCCTTGCCTTGCAGCATCCAGCACCGCGGCGATAGCTGCGTGATCGTCGTAGTCGCGTGAGCGGACGATTTCACCGTCGTGGACCCGAAGGATCTGCACGTTGGAGACCCTGACGGTCTCATCGGTGGGCACCACGCGCCCGTCGTAGTCGTACTCGGCGATCACAATCTCGTTGTCCCTCGTTTCGCAGACCATGAGGTTGTCAATTCGCAGTTCGAGCGGCATGGTTGTGGCGCGTTCGAAATGCGCCCGCAGCGCGGCGCGACCCTCGATCCGGCCCAGACCGTGAGGCAGGCGTCGACAGCAGGTTGTCGGTGCCCCCGGTGCGGACCGAACAACTGCGATGCCGCCGTCGCGGTTCGTGATGCCAATGGTGCTCCGAACCCGGCGGTCGACGGCGTCGACGTCGACTGGCAGCTTCCCGTCATGCGCGCAAGGTCGGACGATGGAACGGGCGACGCCGAAACCGTTCCCGCTGCACCGCGATTTGTCCGGTCACGGCACCGCGCGATCGTCGCACGACGCAGTCGGCGGCATCGATATGCGCGAGGCGCTGTTGTCAGCGCGCCGCCGCACGTACGAACTCGGCAACCGGACTCAAGCGCAACGCGTTGGGCATGCGGCGCGTCAACGGGGTCGGTCCTTCGAACTCCAGTCGACCGGCCTTCAGCGCGTCCTTTACGGGCAGTCGCCCGAGCCATACCTGATGCAGGGTGGCGAGATCCGACGTGATGGTCACATCGACTTCGAAGCCGGGTTCGGTGAGGCACACCGACGGCACGCCCTGTTCGATCACGATCCAGTACAACCTCGGGTCGTCGGTGAAGCGGATGTGCAGCACGTGGCGCCGGCCGAGGAACAGCGACGTGTCGAGGCGTTTGTGTATCCACCAGACGAGAACGTCCGGGTCCAGTTCGTCAGGGTCGGGATCGCCGAAGGTCCACTGCGCGCCCCACTCGCCGATACCGAAAACGATCGGCTCGAGCTGACGGCCCGCGTCCGTGAGCAGGTACTCATTGCCCAACCGTTCGACGAGCCCGGCGCGCTCGAACTGCCGTAGGCGCTTCGTCAGCAGACTCCGAGAGAGTCCGGGCAGCCCGCGGCACAGGTCGTTGAACCGCGTCGTGCCGACGAGCATGTCGCGCAGGATCAACAGCGACCATCGTTCTCCGAGCACGTCGAGCGCCCGCGCGATCGGGCAGTACTGCCCGTAGCCGCTCTCTCGCCCGATCGCATTGGCGTCGCTCATGCCCTGGATTATGAGGTCCATTCTCTGCACCGGGGAAGTCCATTTGTTGGACTATTGGACCCGCATGCGCCTCCGTACCTTCGATCGCATGACACCGACAGCCATTCACCCCGCCCGGATCGACACCGCAACCGACACCGACATCGTCATCGCCTGGGCCGAGGTCGCACGCGACATCGGCAGTGAACTGCATGCCGAAGCGGCCGCTCGCGACCGCAGCGGAGAGATCTCCGTCGATGCCTTCGAGACCCTGCGGGCCAGTGGCATCACGAGCGCCCTCGTGCCGCGCGAGTTCGGGGGCGGCGGCGCGACCCATGCCGAGATGGGGCAAGTCCTGCGCGAACTCGGCCGCCGTGACCCGGCGACCGCGGTCACGCTGTCCATGCACTCGCATCTGCTCGCCGCGCAGGTGTGGCGTCACCACCACGGCATGGACGCCACGGCGGTGTTCCGCAAGGTGGTCGACGACCACGCCGTGCTCGTCAGTACCGGCGCTTCCGATTGGGTCGGCGCCAACGGCACCGCACGGCGCGTCGACGGCGGGTTCCGCGTCAGCGCGCGCAAGGGTCCGGCCAGCGGCTGCGAGGTCGGCGACGTGCTCGTCACCAGCATCCGCAGGGACGACGCGCCGGACGGCCCGCAGGTCATCCACTGTTCGATCCCGATGCACGCCGATGGCGTCACCATCGAACGTACGTGGGACACGCTCGGCATGCGCGCCACCGGCTCGCACACTGTCGTGCTCGACGACGTCTTCGTGCCCGACGCCGCGATCGCGCTCACCCGTCCTGCCGACACGTGGCACCCGGTGTGGAACACCGTCCTCGGTGCCGCCTTGCCGCTCATCGTGAGCGCTTACCTCGGCGTCGCCGACGCCGCGGTCGACGCCGCACGCGCTGCCGTCGCGGGTCGCACAGAACCGCACGTCACCCAGCTCCTGGGCGAGATGCTCAACGCGCACACCACCGCGGCCGACGTCATCAGCATGATGTTCGTCGACGCCGACGACCTGCGCTTCGACAATAGCGACGAGTTCGCCGGCCACGCGCTCAGCCGCAAGACCGTCGCGACCGACGCCATGATCGAGACCGTACGTCTCGCACTCGAAGTCACCGGCGGGTTCGGCTACACGCGCAACTCCGACATCGAACGCCTGTACCGCGACATCCACGGCTGCCTGTTCCACCCGCTCCCGCGGGCCAAGCAGACGCAGTTCACGGGGCGCGTCGCACAAGGGCTTCCGCCGGTCGGTTGAGCGGACGGCGTCGTCCAGGACAGGACCTGCGTTTCTCGATCAGCCGCCTGGCGCAGCCTTTACCGGCTCAGTGGGCTCGCTCGGTTCACCGCGCGCGCTCAGGCCGCGAAACCGGTTCGACCGGCTTGCAGAGTTCCAAGACGGCAGAAGCGGAATGTGTCCGTCAGGCACCGGGCTCGAGCATTGGCGTGTGCGCTCTTCGCGACCGAGTCGCGCCAGCGACGCGAGGACCCGCTGACGCCTTCGCCGCGAAGGTCGAGAACGTCGCATTCGACGAGTGCACGTTCCGAATCGATTGCCGGCGATCAGCTGGCAGCTCGCTCGACGTTCCGTATGAGCACGGCCAACATGCGCGCCTTCATGATCCTGACCACCGGGATGTAGAGCCAGTAGAAGACGAAGCCACCGAGCCATCGTGGTCGGATGACCTGGTAGCCGCCGCTGACCAGGCGTGTACTTCCATCTGGCTGTTCGTTGAGCAGGAATCCCCAGAGTCCTTGCACATAGGCCGATGGCCGCGGCAGCTTCGGATCCAGGTTGCGACCTCGCAGATCGGTCAGCCCCCGCAATCCAGGAAGCGGTTCGGCTCGAGAGAGCCACCTCCCACGCGTCCACGGGCCCAGCCGCGGTGCCGCGTGGTGCCGCGAAGCAACAGGTCGTTGCCGCGCACGCCACCAGGTGCCGCCTTCTGCGGCCAGGGACGCGCGCCGTAGCGTGTGACGTGGTCACGTCGTGTCGGCCGGCGCGCGGGTGCGTCACTCGACCGAGATCCAAATTGAACCCGCGAGCGCGACGACGACTGTCGGGCCCTGGTCCCGCCGGTGTTCGATCAGTTCAAAGGTTCGGCTCACCCGGTTGGTGGCGGGGTCGACACGCACAACGCCCGTTTCGGTCGTGACCCACACGTGTCCGGCGCCGAAGCCGACACCACGCGCCGCGCCGTCGAGCGGGATCTTCGCGAGTGGCCCACCCGTGTCGGGGCGGAGGCGCCAGAGCTCGCGGTCGGATTGATGTCCGACCCAGACGGAGCCGTCGCCGACGGCGATGCCCCATGGCTGATCTCCGACGGGGACGTCGACGACAGCCTCCGTGGTCGTGTCGACGCGCAGTAAACGGCCATCGTGACTCTGCGCCGTGACGATCCAGAGGAAGCGCTCGCCCGATACGGGAGGAAGTGGATTCGGTCCGATCGGCAGACGCTGCAGGGCGCGGCCGTTGGCCGGATCGATGCGCCACAGTTCTTGAGGTGCAACGCTGTTGCCGAGCATCGGAACGGTGAGCCACAACGCGTCGGCGCCGACCGCGAGGAAGCCGGCGTCGCGCCGTCGGAAGATCGGCTGGTCGGCGAGCTGCAAGGTCGCGAGTTCTGCACCTGTGGTGCCGTCGATCCGGCTCAGGGTTCTCTCGTCGCGCGCAACCCACACGTCGGTGCCATCCGATGCGATGCCCACGGCGTCGCCGAGATGCACTGTCGTCGCGCGATTGCCCTTCGGATCGATGCGCGAGAGCGTTCCGTCGTCGAGATTCAGTGTCCATATCCGTCGCTGACGCCACCACCATGAGGAGGGGATCGGGCCCGACGGGGACCACCGCCTGTAATGCGCCGGTGTCGGGATCGAGGCGGACGACGGAGTCGTGCGCGGCTCGCAACTCGTTCGGCGAGTGGTGCGGGGCCGAGCACCCGGCGAGCGCGAGGACGGCGCACGCACACGCTGTGATCATGGTCCGACGCATCATGGCTCGTGATCTGTTGCGGCGATGCCACGGCCGATCGGCGTTGGTCCGAGTGTCACAGCTTCGGGGGACAGGGCTGGTCGAGGGTCGCGACCAGTGCACACCAGGATTCGGCGGTGACGACCCATGTGTTCTGTCGATGGTGCAGACCGAGTTCCAACCCCTCGATCGACACCAGGCCCTGTGAGAGGTAGTCGAACGTCACCGCCGCTTCCTCGCCGACGATCGAAACGGCACGCACGGCGATGGAGCCGGCCGGGCCCGCGACCTCGTCGATCTGTTCGAGCGTTGTCCCGATGACCTCGGGGTGATCGATGAGCGCGCGCCGCGCTTCGAGCGGTTCACCGAACGTGGCGAAGGCTTGGAAGACGGCGGCGACGGCGCGCTCGTCGTCGCTGAATCGCGTCGATGTAGGTGTCGACGTTTGCGCGTCGGTCGTCGGCAGGAGATGTGCAGCCGGTGTCGCGGTGCCGTCTGCGAAGTGTGCGACGTCGACGCGCACGACCGAGTTTGCCGAAGGACGCGAGACCCAGAGCGCGTCGCCGACGAAGACCTGACCGGCGAAGTCGCCGAAGCGTCGCTGCGCGTCGACCGCGTTGGTCACCGGGTCGATGCGGTGCAGCACCGCTCCCGAGGGACCGTCGCTCACGACCCAGATCGCGCCGGCACCGGCACACGTTCCGACGACGCGCTCCGCGAGGCCGTCGCCTCGCGCGGCCTCGACGTCAATCGTCGCGTCGATCACGCCGGTGTCGAGCGCGAGGCGGGAGACCGACCCTGCGGCGGTGTTGGCGACCCAGAGCGCGCCCGATCCGACGGCCATCGGACCGGCGCCGGCACCGGTCGCGATGGTCCAGAGGAGCTCTCCTGTCTCCGGATCGAGTCGTGAGACCGATCCGATGTCCGGCATCGACACGTACACACGATCCTCGAGCGGCTCCGTGCTCCCGGGATCGCCGGGGAGCGCGATGTCGCGTTGCGTCGCACCCGTGGTCGCGTCGAGTTGCGAGGTGTGATCGAGCCACTGGACCCACACGCTGTCGGACGGCGTGACCGTGCCGATCGAATGATCGGTGGGAAGCTCGAGTGAGAGCGTTGTCATCAGTGTGTCGGGATCCACGCGGAGCAGGAGGGTTCGGTTGCCGGTTCCGATCGCCCAGATCGCCCCCGCCGCGAAAGCGAACAGCGGCGGTCCGTTGCTCGACGGTGTCAGGCCGAGGTCGACGTGTTCGGCAACGCGTCGCCGCGTGTCGATGCGCACCAACGTCGCGGGTCCGGCGACACCCCAGAGGTACCCACCACCGGCGCGCAGCGTTGTGACGGGCGCACCCACCGACAGCTCGGTCGATGGCAGCAGCGGCAAGGCCGGCAACTCGGACGCGGGCGCGACTGCCGCCGGCGGCGCCGCGTCATCGGGCGCGCCCGGCGCAGTTGCGTCGCCGTCGCTACACGCCGATGTGGCGGCGATGAGTGCGCCCAGCGTGACGACGGCGCGCCGGAGGCGTCGGGACTTCCAGCGTGCGTTCATTGGTTGGTGAGCAACTGTGGTGCGGCGCTGCACGTCGTCGCGCCGGCTTCGGCCAGCGTGTGCCCTGCGGACGCGATGTTCAGGTCGATGCCGCTCACGAGGCCGAGCGCGGCCTCATCGGTGCGTTCGGAGAGGTCGAGGGCATATCGCTGGGCGCGCTCCAACTGTGCGATCGCGTTCGCGAGAGCGGTTCGGGCCGTCGCATCCAGCCCGGCGTTGTCGATCGCGCGCAACCTGGTGATCTGGGCGTCAAGCGCGTCGGTCGCGAGCCCGGCGG
Organism: uncultured Actinomycetes bacterium; assembly: GCA_963740835.1. Taxonomy (GTDB): domain Bacteria; phylum Actinomycetota; class Acidimicrobiia; order IMCC26256; family PALSA-610; genus CAVUFH01. The sequence continues at coordinate 79,813 of CAVUFH010000003.1, forward strand.
CCTGTCGTCGGGCGGTGATCTCGCCCAGATCCGAAGCCGTCGGAAAGTCGGAGGCGAAGCGCGCGCAGGCGTTGTCGATCCGTTCGATCGCGCCCGAATCCGTCGCGTGAACCGCCGGCTGATCCGAGTCGGAGGTCAGGGAAACCCACCATGTGATCGCGACCACGACCAGTACCGCTGCGGCGAGCGCGAGGATCCCGCGACTTGCGTTCCGGCGGGGCTCGGTATCGGTGAGCTCTGCCGGTTCGTCCAAGTCGTCGAGGACGCGTGCGAGCAGGTAGTCGGGAGCGACACAATCCGAGGTCAGTGCGTCGAACGCAGCCCGCAATCGGTTCTCGATCATGCGTCCTCCGGCACGAGCTTGCGCAGCTTCGCGAGCCCGCGATGAATATGCGAGCTCACGGCTCCGACCGAGAGTCCGAGCTCCGTCGCGATTTCGGCGTCGTTCAGTTGCTCGTAGAAGCGCAACGCCAGACAGGTGCGCTGGCGTTCGGAAAGCCGGCGCAACGCCACGACCACCTCTGCATGTTCGGAGGGGATCGAGAGCTCGACCGCGGTCCGCTCGACCAACGCCGCGATCCTTCGACTACGGACGCCGGTGCGCCGGTAGCGGTCGCGCGCGAGGTTGACGAGCGTCGTGCGCAGGTAACCACCGAGCGATGCGTCCGACGCAAGCTGCGGCCACCTACGTGCCAGCCGGACGAAGCTGTCGTGCACGAGGTCCTCGGCTTCCGCAACATCGAGCGTGAGCGTGCGCGCGAGCGCGAGCAGATCGGATGCGTGCTGCTGGTACAGCCGGGACATCGTTTCGCGGTCCAGCCGTTGTTCCTCCGGGACCACTTCGATCGCGCTGCCTCCCACAACCTCTGCAACGCACGAAGCGCATCAGATCCTTACACGGTTCTCGCACCAGCCCAATCTTTCGCTGCTGGCGTAAGGCTCGCCGCCGCCTCCTGCGTTGAAGGGTGAGACGCGATCCGAGGGAGGCGTCCATGACGCGCCGTGTACCGCTTTGCGCCGCACTGATCCTCGTCGTCGGGCTCCTGACCACTGCCTGCGCGGCACCGTGGATGCAGCCGGGCCACGACTTCACCCGAGCCGCCTACAACCCCGACGAGTCCGATATCACCCGATCGAACGTCAGCACGCTGACCGACGCGTGGGCGCACACCTACGCCGGGAGCCTGTCGGAGCCGGTCGTGCACCAGGGCATCGTCTTCGTGGTCGAGCGCACCGCTTCGGTGACCAATCTCCGGGCGATCGACCTGAAGACGGGCGCGTCGAACTGGGGGTTCAGCCTCGGCCCGCCGGCCTCGTTCGCGTTCCGCGGGCCGATCGTCCACACGGGCTCCGATGGCGTCGCGCGCGTCATCGTGATCGAGACGCGCACGTCCGACAACCGCGTACGCGTGGCGGGGTTCGAGCCGAAGACGGGCGCGGTCAATTTCAGCGCCGTTGTTGCGAACATTTGCGGCACGGCGTGCGGGTCAATCGAGCAAGGCGCGTACGCCGAACCGCTCGGCCTCACCGGAGCCGTCGTCGTCCCTCGCTTCGTCGCCGCCTCGCAGTGCATCGCCGGCTACGTCGTCACCGTCCCCGCGGGCGCCACGACGCTCTGGGGCGGGGCGTGCACGACGGACCCACTTCCGGAACCGATCGGGAGCCGATTCGCCGCGACGGCCGGCGACGCGGCGACGACCGTGGAGGCATTCAGCTCCGCCTCTCGCGTCTATGTGTTCGACAACTGCGAGCCCGTAACCCTGTTCTGCGCCGGAACCGCCTGGAACATGGACGCGACGTCGCCGTCCGCACCGATCGCCCTCGGCGCTGGACCCCAGCAGATCGCATACGTCGAGAAGCACTCGGCGAGCACGTTTCTCGAGATCTACCGGACTGACGGCCGCCCGGCATGGCGGGGCATCGTCCCCGCCTTGGGCCTGGTCGGCATGTCGCCTGCGGCCGACCCCGACACGATCTGGGTGCCTCACGAAGGTGGCTTGAGCGCATTCCGCGCCGGCGGATGCGGTGCGGCCACCTGCACCCGAGTCTTCTTCACCACATTCGTCGGCGATACGACCGCGCAGCCGGCGCTGACGAAGGAGCTCGTACTCGTCGCGACCGACGGTGGAACGCCCAACGCAGCGATCTACGCCTTCGACCGCGACGGCTGCACAACGCCGCCGTGCGCTCCATTGTGGCACCGCAGCGACCTCGGGACGGGCAACATCACGAGCCTGCTCGTCGCAGACGGCACCGTGCTCGCGCGCACGTCCGCAAACCAACTGCGCGCCTTCCGGCTCGCCGCTTGATCGGATCGCTCCATGGTCGGCTCGCCCCCGCGACGAAGCGCGGGTCACGACCGAGAACGGACCGCAATACGATGCGGATACAACGCCCCGCCCAGATCGGCGCTCGCTCGAATTGCTTCGTTTCTTCGGCTGATGGGTTGCATACAGATGGATCAGGACAAGCTGCGAATGTTCTCGTTCCTCGTCTTCACGAAGCTCGAGGGTGCGGTGACGTCGGGGATGATTCATCTTGGCGACAGGCTCGGCCTCTACCGCGCGATGACCGAAGCTGCGACTCCACTGCACTCGGGCGAACTCGCGGAACGAACCGGACTGCACGAGCGCTGGGTGCGGGAGTGGGCCTACAACCAGGCGGCGGCGCGCATCATCGACTGCGACGACGATGAACGTTTCAGCCTGTCCGAGGAAGCCGCCGCTGTGCTCGCCACACCCGACCATCCCGCGTATGGCATGGGAATGTTCCACCGGTTTCCCAACACGATGGACAGCCTGCGCGCCATGCCTGACAGCTTCCGCACCGGAGTCGGCCATGACTACGACAGCCACGGTCCCGAGGCAGCCGTCGGTATCGAGCGCGCCTTCGAGCCGTGGAACCGCACGTACTTGCTGCCCGTCGTGCTCCCCGCGCTCGATGGCGTCACCGATCGGCTGCGGGGAGGCATCACCGTCGCCGACGTCGGCTGCGGTGCGGGCGGCGCACTGTTACTGATGGCCGGCGCGTTCCCCAACTGCCGTTTCCTCGGCTACGACATCAGCCACTACGCGCTCCACCGAGCCGAGGAAAAGCGACAAGCAGCGGACGCGGCCAACGTGTCGTTCCACGATCCTCGCGACCAACCCCTGCCGGAAGACGCGTCGGTCGGATTCATCACCACCTTTGACTGCATCCACGACATGACGCACCCCTTCGAGATGATGCAGGCGCTGCGACGCGCGATCGCTCCCGACGGTACATGGCTGCTCGTCGACATCAAGGCGCACGACACGTTCGCGTTGAACGCCGAAAAGAACCCCATGGCGTCGCTGATGTACGGGATCAGCGTGCTGTCGTGCATGTCCTCGGCATTGTCGGCGCACGACGGAGCAGGACTCGGCACTCTTGGTCTTTCCGCGGCCAAGGCCGAAGACATGACCCGAGCCGCCGGGTTCAGCAGGTTCCGGCGTCTCGACATCGATCATCCGGTCAACGCGTTCTATGAGATCCGCCCCTGAACGATCTCGACCGCGACACTCAACGAACCCTGGGCCCGGGCTCCTCACACACGTCTGTCGTAAACCGGCCGAACAGAGTCGGCGCAGACGTCGTCGGCCCCGTCACGGCGCCGCCCGCGGTCGCTTGACGAAGCCGTAGGCCATGGCTTTGAGCATGCCAAGCTTGATCCGTCCGCGGTGGGACGGGAGCGGCCATGCGAGCGCTCCATGGCCGAGTACCTCCGGGACCACCGCTATCGGGGTCTCCCCGTTCTCGCTCATGCAACAGCCGATCGATGAGCTGGTCGGCATGGACGCCGACCCGAACCCGCTCGACGGCTTTCACGTCGGAGCGTCGTGGCGATCAGGAACTACGCGCGACGCGATCCTTGCGAGCCTTGCGAATGCACACGCACAGGTCCAAGCGCGCAGAGACGCAACTTGAACTGCCGACTGCTACTTCCCGAGTAGAGCCGTGCCACCAGGTGCCACACCCGCGCGCCATCTCTAGAACTGACGGAGTGGGCTTGCCCCGCTCCTCTGGACAGCGCGAGCGGTCCCACCGACCGGTCGCAGCACCCGAGCACCGACGATCGAGGTGACCGATCGCGGGGTGGCCCGTTGCGCTGCTCGCTCGCGTGACGGCCGATACATGGAACGACATGATCGCGGCGCGCAAGGTCGTGCTCGCAACCGACGACGTCGATCTCGCCGACGAGGCGCCCGCGGAATACGGCATCGACGCGTCGTCGGCCTTGGCGTCGATGCGGGCTGCCTCGCGCGCGTCGCCGACGAAAGCATCGACCGCGGTCACCACCGCACTCCGAACGCGGTTGCCCCACTGTGCAATAGCAGCGCAACCGACCACGCAGGTGGCGTGCAATGTCGCGCCAGTCAAGATGACCCGCGTGCTCCAGCGACTCGCGTTCGAACGTGTGCGCGAGTGAAGGTGGTGTGCGGGCCCTATTCGAGCTCCGCGCCCGCCCCTCGCGATGGAGGCTCACGGTCGGCGCGTTGCTGCTCGTAGAGACGGTCGAGTTCCGGGAGTGCGGCAAGGTCAGGATCGCGACTCAACGCGCGTTTGGATTCGATGACATCGCCCAGATCCGCAACCAGGATCGTCAGCCCGAAGGCATGACGGGTCTCCGCGCGCGCACCAGCGACTCGAAGTCGGCGAGCACGCCGCGCCGTGACGTCGGCGACCCGACAATCACGTCAATATCACCAAGATCGGTGCGCCACGTCGAGACCTCGAAACCTCGCAGCGAGTCGACATCAATTGGGAACGCAATCGGATCGCCATGCGGGACGCGGAACCGCGCACCGGCCACAACCAGCGCGGCCGCGAGTCGGCTGAGATTCTCGGCCGTCCATTCGGGAACGATGTCGATGTCGAACGTGGCTCGCGCCGCGCCGTACACGATCGCGGCGACACCGCCAATGATCACGTAACGGACGGCGTGATCGGCCAACAGCGCGAGCAGCTGCGCCGCCCGCAACGGCGGCGCGTTCCGTCACCCACTCCGCAACTCAGACACCAACTCGGTGAACGACTCGTTGGTGACCAGCCGGTCCTCCACCGATCGTTCGCGTGCGGCCCGCTCAGCCGCGGTCCGCTGGTCGTCGGGTTCGACGAGCTCGAGCCGCAACTCGAGGCCGCACGCCCCCACGAGCCGAAACAACGTCGCAAGATCCGGCATCGTCCGCGCCCGCTCATAGCCGGCGATGGACGACTGCGACGTGTGCGCCCGGCGAGCCAACTCCAACTGCGTGAGGCCCGCCCGCCGGCGAGCCTCGCGCACCAACGCCCAAACCGGCCACCGCGCCGGACCCGAAGACACCATGCGGGAAGGATATCCCACCACAGATATATCTCCTAGCACCGATATGCGCCCGCGGCCGGCGTCATTGGAGCATCCAGGATCCCCGCCACGGATCGTCCCGCGGCAGCGGCAGCGTCTCGGTCGACCCGGTGCTCGCCGAGCGGTACCAGGCGGTGACCAGCTCCAGCGTCGTCCGGGCGTCGTCGAGCGTGACTGGCAACTCACCGTCGGGGAGGGCATCGACGAAAGCCTGGAACTGCCCCGTGTACTGGCCCGGAGTGACGGCGGCGGCTTGCCAGATTTCCTGGGCCCGCGCCTCGGCGGCAGCATCGCGGAAGTCAAAGCGCCAGGGGCCGCGGGCCGGGCTGTACGCGTCGGTCGACGACTCGATCGTGACGTGCTCGAAGCACCACACCAGCCGCGATGACTCCTGCGCGGCGCCCGTCGTGACGTTGAAGGTCAGCAGGGCCTCGTCGACGGTGCGCCCGATAGCGACCGCGCAGTCCTCGGTTTCCACGTCATTCACGCGCGTCGCCGTCATCGCGTGCAGCTCCGCGATCGGTCCTCCGATCCAGGTGAGCAGGTCGTGGACGTGGATCGCGTGGTTCACGACGGTCCCGCCCAGCGCGCCTGCCCATGTTCCTCTCCACGGCGCCTCGAGGTAATACTCGACATCCCGGCGCCACCACGTCGAGGCCGACGCGGTGTAGAGACGTCCGGTGATCCCCGCGTGCACGAGGGCGCGCGCCCGGGCCGCACCCGGACCGAACCGGTATTGCAGAACAGGCATCAGCCGCGCGCCGGTGCGCCGGCCGGCGTGCTCGGCGGCCTGGGCGAGGCGGTCGCACGCCGCCACCGAATCCACGAGCGGCTTCTCGCAAATGACGTGCACCCCGGCCTCGAGGCAGCGCACGATCTGCTCTTCGTGCCCCGCGGGCGGTGTGCACAGATCGACCACGTCGACGCCGAACTCGAGCAGCTCGTCCACCGAGGCGGTGGCCGGCAGACCCCAGTCGCGAGCCGCGCGGGCGCGGCGGTCGGGGTCGGTTTCGGCAACGGCGACCGCGGTGGCCCCGCGCACCTCCGGCCAGCACAGGAGGTGGGCCTGGCCGACGCCCATGCCGACCACGCCGACGCGCCGCGGTCTCACGGCGTCCGCTCGGCCGGCGGTCGATCCGAATCTGTCACGACACCTGCCGGGAGAGGGCATCGAAGTTCGCGGTCCACTTGGCCTGGTCAGAGTGTAAGGAGTACGTCGTGGCCAGATGATCGACCGTGCCCCAGGGTGAGTCGTGGCGCGGGAAGTCGCGCAGCGACTGCTCGCGGCCGGCGACGGTGAACGGACCGGTGGAGCCGAAGGCGATCTCGCCGGCCGACGGCGACTGCCAGGCGACGGCGAACCCCTTGTCGGTGCGGGTCACCTTCGGGTCGGACCGCCGCAACGACGCGACGAACGTGTCCAGGTCCCCGTCGTCCTTCGTGGTGCCGACCTCGACGATCCACACATTGTCGGCTCCGCCTTCCGCCACGAGGTCGAACGGTTTGACCATGCCGCGCGTCGCGTAGACCGTTGGGTCATAGACCCGCCACGTCGGCGCCCGCCACGACCACAGCGCGATGTAGGCGCCGGCACGCTCGGCCACCGTCCAATTGCCGGCCGGGCGCACACGGTCGAAGTAGTCCTGGGGCACGTAGGCATGGGTGAAGTCGCGGTAGCCGAAAACCGACCAGACGAGCGGGTCGGTCGCCTCGTCCCAACCCGGCTGGTAGATGTGCACGGCCGTGCGTTCGAACTGCGCGGAGCGAGGCATCGACGCCGTCCCCGTCCAGTATCCGGGCTGGCCGTCCTTGCTCCAGTCGGTGGTCGTCTCGAGATCGGTGCCGGGGTGGGTCGTGAACACCATCGCGTTCTCGTCGATGGCCGCCTGCCACGCGTGGACCTGGTCGCGCATCTCGCCGTGGCGGTGATCGACCACCGTCGCGATTGACACCTCGGGCGCGCGCCACGCGTACGTGTTGGCTTCGCTGAGGAAACCGAAGTTGATGACCGCGGCCCTCGGCTGCTCCCAGGCGGCGATCTTGACGGGGTCGTAGTCATTGATCTGGGCCAAGAGCTTGATCTGATCGAACCCATCGGCTTCCCAGAGCCGGAACTGGTTCGCGGCGTCCACGCTGACCTTCGCCAACGGCCACATGCCGATGGCCCCCAGGCTCCACCAGAAGGGCAGGTTGTCCCGTGACTCGAAGTCACGGCCGTAGGGCGCCTCCGGGTTGTCGGTGACCGGTGAGCTCCCGTCGAAGTACACGCCGTGACGCTCTCGCACCACACTCGTGCGACTTGCGGTAGCGATGTCGACGAGGACCTGGGGTGGCCGGTAGCGGGTCGCCGCGCAGAAGTAGGTCGCGCCGCCGTCGGTCTTCGACGGGTACTCGGCGTTGGTGTCGTCGAAGACGAACTTGGTGGTGCCGAAGGTGTCCTCGTCGAGCGACGACGTCTTGTCCTTCTTGTAGGTGCGTCCCCGCGGCGCGGTGTAGCAACCGTTCTGGAGGTGCGCCGCCATGTCGAGCAGGCACAGGTCGAGTCCCATGCCCGCCGCCGTGACGATCTCCGGATCGTCGGCGAGCTCGGTGAGCATCAGCAAGGGGGTGACGTTCTTGAGCATGTACACGTTGGAGTGCCACTCGAAGAACCCCAGGGTTGCTCGTTCGTTCACCCACTCGAGGATGTCCGGGCGGGCCCGGGCCAGGTGCTTCGCACCGGTCAGCCCAGTGACGGTGAAGGCCTCGTCGGGGAACCGTTGCCCGGCAAGGTACTCGTTGGCCAGCCCGATGATGCGGTGGTTCTCCGACCAGAACCACTGGTTGTCGACCCGGTCGGCCGGCAGCGGGTCGTCGTAGCGATAGCGGTTGGCCACGAGCCGCTGCTTGATCGCGCCGAGCAGGTCGTCGGACAGACGCGTCATCGGGGTCGTGCCCCGGCCGAGGACCAGCAGCCAGTGCAGGTACATCAGGTCGAAGTCCCGGGTGTCATGCCAGCCGTCGATCCTCGTCCACTGGGTGTTGAGCGAGTCGACCGTGGCCCCGGCGACATCCCACGTGTACGCGGGCTCGCGGGTGGAGCGGATCAGGTGGGTCGCGATCCCGACCGGGCCCGAAGCCTGGGGCTCGGCGGTGGCGAAGGCCAGATACGCATCGACGCGTTGCTGGTAGGTCTGCTCGGCCATCAGCCCCGCAGTCCCCGGCGGAGCCAGTGCCGCGGCGGGCGTCGCGGCAGCGGGACCGGCGCCGGCAGGCGGGGTGGCCAGTGTCGTGGGGGTCGCAGATCGTCCGGACCGCCCCCCCGAACACGCGGCCAAGAGCGTGCTCGCCAGAAGGGCCGCGGAGGAGACCAGCAGGAACTCGCGGCGGTCGAGGCGGAACGGTCGTGGCTGGTCGCCGGCGGCTTCCTCGGGTGTGGGCATTGCGCGCGCTCCTTGGTTGGAGGTCACGTTCAGGTTGTGGGCGGTGGGGCGGTGGACGCCCCATCGATGAGGCGCGGCTCGAGCACAGTTCGGTACGCGGCGCGCCGGCCGGCCAGGAGATCTCTGAGCCGAGCGAGCCCAACCCGGCCGATCTCGGGCAGGGGCGCGGCGACGGTCGAGAGCGCGGGCGCGGTCATCGATGCCAGCTCCAGGCCGTCGGACCCGACGACCGACAGGTCGCGCGGCACCGCGACCCCGGCGTCGTGGGCGGCCACCAACAACCCCGCGGCCTGCACGTCGTTGAACGCCACCACGCCCGTCGCGCCGGTGCGCCGGACAGCGGGGAACAACGCGCCGCCCGCCGCGAACGTGGCCGGCGCGGGACCCACCTCGTCGACCCGCAGGGCCGCATGCCGCGGACCGGCCAAGAGCCGGCGCCGCGCCTGCACCCGCCGCGCCGCCGACCAGTAGCCGACGGGACCACCGACGACCGCGAGGTGGCGGTGGCCCAGTGCGACGAGATGCTCGATCGCCAGCGCAACGACCGCCGTCTGGTCGACCACGACACTCGGCGCGACGCGCGACTGCCGGTTCACCTGCACCATCGGCAACCGGCTCGAGGCGAGGTCCGTAACGGGGGTCAGCATCACGAGGCCGTCGACCTGGCCGTCGAGGCCCGCAAGCGCCCGACGTTCCTCGTCGGGTTCGCCCCCGGTGTCGGCGATCAGCACCCCGAGATCGCCCGCCCGCGCATCGACCTGGATCGCCTTCAGGATCGCCGCGAAGTACGGATTGGCAATGTCGGGCACGACCACGCCGATCGCGCCCGCCCGGCCGCTGACCAGGTGGCGCGCGGCGCGGTTCGGGACGAAGCCGACCGCCTCCACCGCGGCCAGGACCCCGGCCAGGGTCGCGGGGGCGACCATCGCCGGCCGACTGAGCGCCCGCGACACCGTCGCCGGGTGTACGCCGGCGCGACGGGCGACATCGTCGAGGGTCGGCACCCCTCCCGGTTGCGACACGCGACGACCGTAGCAGCAGAATGCAAACGCTTGCAGGCACTCTCGTCCCGGACGAGGATGGGCGCGTGACAAGCTCGGTCGACTCCCCCGTGCCGCTGCGCCCGTGCCGCCGGATCGCCGGTCACGCCGCGGTACTGCTCCCCCACACGCAGGCCGGCGCAGTCGACTGGCATGCGTTCGAGGCGCTGCTGGCGCGCACTGCGGCCGCGGGCCTGAAGCCCGCGGTGAACATGGACACCGGCTTCGTGCAGCTCGTCGCCCCGGCCACGCGGGCCGAGGTCCTCGCGGTCACCGCCCGAATCGTCGGTCCCGGCTTCGTCGCCGGTGCCTACGTGGAGGACCAACCCGGTGACAACTTCGCCTCCGAGCCGTACGCCGCGGCGATGGACGCGATCGCGGCGCACGGCGGCGTGCCCGTGGTGTTCCCATCGCATGGCCTCAACGCGCTCGACCCCGCGGCCTGGGTCGCCGCGCACGAAGGCTTCGCCGCGCACAGCGATCGCTTCATCGCCTTCGAGCTCGGCTCGATGTTCGTCCCCTACGGGCGCATCTACCCCCTCGAGGCGTACCGCGGGCTCCTCGGCGTCGCCGCGTGCGTCGGCGCCAAGCACTCCTCGCTGTCGCGGCAGGCCGAGTGGGATCGCATCGTGCTACGCGACGCGGTTCGCCCCGACTTCGCGGTGCTCACCGGCAACGATCTCGCGATCGACATGGTCTGTTACGGCAGCGACTACCTGCTCGGCCTGGCCGCGTTCGCGCCCGACCTGTTCGCGCGCCGCGACGCGCTTTGGGAGACGGGCGACCCCGCGTTCGGCGAGCTCAACGACGCGCTGCAACGTCTCGGCACGTTCGCCTTCCGCGACCCTGTCCCCGCGTACCGGCACGACGCGGCAATGTGGCTCAAGCTGCGCGGCTGGATCACCTCCGACACGGTGGCTCCCGGTGCCCCGACGCGGCCCGACGCCGACCGGGGCGTGCTCCGCGAACTGGCGGCCCAACTCGGAGTGCTCGCATGAGCGCGTTCGTGCAGGTCCGGCGCCTCGCCGATGTCGAAGCGTTCACCGAGCACTGCACCAACGTGGGTGTGCACCTGCCGATCGACGCAGTCGTCGAGGCGAACGGACCGCTCGCGGCAACGCTCGTGATCCGCGACGGCTCCGCCGGCGAGCGGGTCGTCGGCAACCGCCTGGCCGTGTTACCGATGGAGGGCTGGGACGGCACCGATCATGGCGCAACCACCGATCTGGTCCATCGCCGGTGGCGGCGTTTCGGGCGCAGCGGAGCCAAGCTGATCTGGGGCGGCGAGGCAGTCGCGGTTGACCCCGCGGGCCGGGCCAACCCGCGCCAGCTCGTGCTCGAACCCCGCACCTCGGCCCAGTTCGCCGCGCTGCGCGTCAACCTCGTGGACGCGCACCGCACCGCGCACGGCCGCACCGACGACCTCGTAATCGGGCTGCAACTCACGCACTCCGGTCGATGGAGCCGGCCGGTCGGCGCGCCGGCGCCGCGAATCGTGACGCGGCACCCCGAGCTGGATGCCCGCGTCGGAGCCGACGCATCTTCGCTGCTCGATGACGACGAGCTCGACGCGCTGGCTCGCCGCTTCGTCGACGCCGCCGTGCTCGCGGCCGACGCCGGTTTCGACTTCGTCGACGTGAAGCACTGCCACGGTTACCTGCTGCACGAACTGCTCGCCGCCCGCAGCCGGCCCGGCCGCCACGGTGGATCGCTCGATCGACGGCTCGGCGTGCTCCACAAGGTCGTCGACGGCGTGCGCGCGGCCCGACCCGATCTCGCGATCGGAGTCCGGCTCTCCGCGTTCGACCTCGTCCCGTTCGCGTCCGGGCCCGACGGGCGCGGCCAGCCGGTACCCGGCGTTGGCGCGTGGCGTCCTTTCGGCGCCTCGCCTGACGGGTTGCACATCGACCTCACCGAGACGCACGCGGCTCTTGCCCGGTTCCGTGAACTGGGCATCGGATTGGTCTGCATCACCGGCGGGAGCCCGTACTACAACCCCCATATCCAACGGCCGGCCTACTTCCCGCCGTCCGACGGCTACACGCCCCCGCACGATCCGCTCGTCGACGTCGCGCGGCTCGTCGACGCTGCATCCGAACTCACCCATGCGCACCCCGACATGACCGTCGTCGGCAGCGGCTACTCGTACCTGCAGGAGTTCGTCGGCCACGTCGCGCAGGCCGTGGTGCGTCGGGGCGACGCCACGATGGTCGGCCTCGGCCGCATGATGCTCTCGTACCCGGACCTCCCGGCCGATCTGCTCGCGGGTCGGACGCTCGATCGCCACGCGTTGTGCCGGACGTTCAGCGACTGCACCACCGCGCCCCGGCACGGCCTCGTGTCGGGCTGCTATCCCCTGGACGAGGCATATCGCTCGACGCCCGAACGGGTCGAGCTGGCGGCGATCAAACGCCGGACCCGCGTCGCCATTCGACGAGACTGACTGCGACGCACGACGCCACGGACTCCGACCGTGCCCGACGTTTCTCCGTAGCCGGTCCGGCGCGGTCGATGCGGCGCCGACGCCGGCGTCGCGAGTGAGCGCCCGGGGCTCTCCGCGTTCTCCCTGCGCATCGCCGGGCTCATGACCCGCGCCGCGAACCCGGACCCCAGCTTCACCGTCATGGTCGACGGGATCCTCGCTGCGCCTGCAGTGCGCCGTTCGCCGGTGGGCGCGCTCCCGGCGGGATCAACCGGCCACGACGTTGGCCACCATCGAGAGCATCGTGTACTGACCCACGACATACAGGATCTCGACGAGTTCGTCGGCTGGGTGATCCGCAGCCAGGGCCTCCCACGTCGACCCGCTGATCGTGGAATCGGCGTGCAGCTCGTCGGCCGCGCGCAGCAGGGCGCGGTCGTGCTCGTCCCAGCCGTCGGCACCGGCGCCGACGCGCACCCGCGCGATCTCCGCGGCAGTCAGGCCCGCCCGGGCGGCGTAGCCGGCGTGCTCGTCCCATTCGAAGTCCGACGCACAATCCATCGCAATCCGCAACGCCAGCAACTCGTGGTCCCGCTTCGACAGCGTTCCCTGCAACACGAGCGCGGCGGCCCATCCGAGGAACGGCCCGACGAGCGCGGGGTTGTGCGCCAACACGCCGATCGTGAGGATCGGCCGCCCGTCGGCGTCGCTCGCCAGGGCGAGGAGATCCGCCGTCTCCGACGGCAATGCGCTCGGATCGGGTGGTGGAAGACGGGTCATGACGCACCTCCGGGTTGCAGTTCCACACCCACCCATCTTCCGCCGACGGCGGCCGAGGCCCGCGCCGCGTCGAGAACGGCCATCCCCGCGACGCCGTCACGGAAGGTTGCGGGCGCCGGTCCCTCGGGCAGAGGTCGGCCGAGGACGAGGTCACCGAAGATCTCGGCGAGTCGGGTGTAGGGCGCCAGGTCGAGACCGTGGGCGATCATGTGGTCGTAGGTCGTGACCAGCGCGCCGGATGGCACGGGTTCGGGCCGATCGGGCGCGGTCGGGAGGTCGGCGCCGACGTCGACGACTCGGCTTCCGGCCCGATCCGCGACGGAGACCCGCGACCCCACGCCGTCGATCCACGCGCTGCCTTGGGTACCCGCGACACGCGTCTCGATCATCATCGGACCCCAGTCACCCGCCGAACTCGCGAGGACGGCGGTGGCTCCGCTCGCCATGCGCAGGTGGACCACGAACGAGTCCTCGGCGTCGAACGCATGTTCGTTCAGGTGAGGGAATGACGCGCTCACGGCTGAGACCTCCCCCGCCGTGACCCGCACCTGATCGATGACCTGCGAACCGTGGGCGCCGAACCATCCGCCGCCGCACCGCGGATCGGCCCACCAGTCGGGCACCTCGGCGTTCGCAGCCGCGAGGACGGGCACGTGCAGGAGCACGGTGATGACGCGCGGCTCGCCGATCGCCCCGGACGCGACGGTCCGCGCCAGCGTCGCCTGCCCCGGATCCCAGCGGAACTCGGTTCCGACCAGGTGGACGATCCCGGCCCGCTCCGCGGCGTCGAGCATGACGCGCGCCTCGGCGGCGTCCCGCGCGAACGGCTTCTCGCACAGCACGTGACGTTCCGCCGCGATCGCTTCGAGCACGAACGCCGCGTGCGAATGGGGTGGCGTCGCGATCGTCACGACGTCGGCACCACGGAGCGCGAGTGCCTCGCCCAGGTCGGTGCAGGCCCGCTCCACCTCGAAGAGCCGAGCCCGGTCTGCGGTACGTCGGGGGTCGCGACCCACCAGTGCGACGATCTCGAAACCCGCCGCCCGCAAGGCCCGCACGTGCGTGACGCAGCCGAAGCCGGTACCGACGACGACGGCGCCGAGGCTCACGCGCCCGACGCTCCGGCGTCCTGCTTCAGCTCGATGATGATTTCGAGGTACGGCTCCGTTCCGACGTTGCTCGCGATCTCGATCCCGCCCCGGGGGACGAACGTGACCACGCCCGGAAGGACGTCGGCCTCGAGAACTTCGGTATAGGGCCCCGCGGTGTCGGGCTCGGGCACGACTGCGACGCGGTCACCCCGGACCTGGATGAGGAGGTGGTCCAGGTCGTGTCGGTGCACCGGGCTGTCTTCGCCGGGCGCGAGCTTCAACCGCCAGACCCGAACGCGGTCGTCCTCGTAGATCACGTTCGTGCCGATCGGACCCAAGACTCGGTCGGTCATCTGGTCGCCCCCTTGCTCGAGAAGTGCACGAGGAACTCGACCTCGGCTGCACTCGGCACGCGGTGGATGACGTGATGGTGCAGACGGCCGAAGACGAGTTCATGGATCGCAGCTCCGGCCGGTCGCGCCTCGGCGAACGTTATGGGTGACGATGCCGGCAACATCGCGACGATGTCCGCGAGCTGATCGACGAGCAGCTCGACCGACGTCTGCAGCTCGTCTGGGAACGTGGCGGCCAGGCGCCGCCTCGCTGACCACGAACGGCCGCGCGAACGCGTCTAGCCGCCGCACGCGACCCAGGAGCCGGAGCGCGCGGCGGCGCGGATCGCGTCGAGTACCTCCATACCCGCGAGGCCGTCGACGAACGTAGCGGGCGAGGGATCGGGCGGAACCGGCTCACCTTCGATCAGCCGGCGGAAGACCTCCGTGAGTCGCGTGTAGGGCCCGAAGTCGATCCCGGTCGCGTGGAGGAGGTCGTACGCCGAGGTCAAGAGGTCCCCATCCGGAGGCGCGGCCGGAGGCACCACGAGATCGTCGGGGATCGGCACGTCCCGCGTCCCCGCAGCATCGGCGATCCTGACCCGCTCACCCTCGACCCACGCTGTCCCCGCCGTGCCCGCCACGCGCGCCACCATCTGGATCGGACCGTAATCCGCCGCGCTACTGAGCAGCGTTCCGGCACAGCCGTTCGTTGTTCGGAAGTGCACGACATAGCTGTCCTCGGCCGTCCAGCCACGCTCGACGAGGTTCGGGAGCACAGCGCTCACACCCTCGAACGCGCCGAGCGTCGTCTGCACCTGATCGATCACGTGGGAAGCGTGGGCGCCGAGCCAGCCGCCACCCTGCGCGCCGTCCGACCACCACTCGGGGACGTCCGCATTCGGATTCGCGAGCAGAGAAATCGTCAGCACGAACGTGGCCATGCGGGGTTCGCCGATCGCGCCGTCGTGGACTACCCGCGTCATCAGCGCCTGCCAGGTTGCCCACCGGAACTCGGTGCCGAGCAGGTGCACGATCCCGGCGCGCTCCGCCGCGGTGAGCAGGGCGCGCGCCTCGGCGGCATCGCGGGTGAATGGCTTCTCGCAGAGGACGTGCTTGCCTGCCGCGATCGCCTCCAGTGCCAGCGGTGCGTGGGTGTGCGGCGGCGTCGCGATCGTGACGGCGTCGACGCCGGGCAGGTCGAGCGCGGTCGTCAGCGACGACGTCGCGTGGGGGATGCCGAACCGCTCCGCCCGGGCCGCGGTGCGCTGCGGATCCCGGCCGACGAGACCGACCACCTCGAAGCCCGCGGCCCGCAAAGCGCGGATGTGCGTGAGGCAACCGAAGCTGGTGCCGACGACGACCACACCCGGTCCGCTCACGGTTCTCGTCCTCCTCGGAGCCACCCCGATCAGATGACGTAGTCGTCGTTGCTGGCTCGAATGGTGATGTCGCTGATGCTGACACCCCAGGGTTGGTTGATCGCGTAGATGACCTGGTCGGCCAGCAGGTCCGGGGCGAGCGCGGCGTACTGAATGCTGTCCTGGCTGCTGAGGTGTTCGGGTGGGTTCTCGGCGAACACCTGGCTCAGCTTCTCGTAGAACTGGTCCTTGTTGGCGCCGAGCACCGGGTTGACGGCCTCGGAGTTGACGATGCCGCCAGCAAGTCCGGTGCCGGGCACGCCGGTCGGGCGAATTGTCGTGACCTTGATGCGGCCGAGCGACTCTTGGCGGAGTGACTCGGACATGACGTTGACCGCGGCCTTGGTCGCGCCGTAGACGGCTGCGCCGGCGACGGGGTAGTTGCCGAACACGGAGGAGATGTTGACCACCTGGCCGCGGCCTTGGCTGATCATCTGGTCGTACACGGCAATGATCCCGTTCAGCACACCTTTGATGTTGATGTCGATGCACCGTCCCCACGCCTCGGCTGCCGCTTCGTGGTCGGCATAGAACGCCAATGGCATCACGCCTGCGTTGTTGATTATCACGTCGACGGCCCCGAAACGGTTCGCGATCTTGTCGGCGAACGTTCGCATCCCCACCAGGTCGGTCACGTCGACCGTGCCGATCTCGGTCTGGTCGCCGGCGAGGTCGGCGAGCCTGCCGCGGTTGATGTCACATGCTCCGACGTTGGCCCCGAGGGCCGCCGTCTTCTCGGCGAGGAGTCGCCCGAAGCCGCTCGCCGCGCCGGTGATGATGATCGTCCGCCCTTCGATGTGGTTCGCGGCGAGGTCGTTCACCGTGCCGTTCCGAGCTCGTTCATTCGGGATCCGCTTCGATAAGAGCGCGGGCACGTCGGTAGTCGGGTTTGCCGCTCGGCTGGCGGGGCATCTCATGGACGAGGTGGAGTCCCCGCGGTGCCTTGTAGCGCGCGAGTTTCGTTGAGCAGAATGCGGCGACCTCTTCCAGCGTGAGGTCCTCGCCGGGTCGTATCTGTACGACGGCCACCACCTTCTGGCCCCAGCGTGCGTCGTCGACGCCGAGCACCAGCGCGTCGAAGACCCCCGGATGCGCCTTGAGGACCGACTCGACTTCTTCGGGGTAGATCTTCTCGCCGCCGGTGTTGATGCATTGCGATCCACGACCGAGGAGGGTCATCGTCCCATCGAGTTCCAAGCGCGCGAGGTCGCCCGGGACCGAGTGGCGGACGCCGTCGACGTCGATGAACGTCGCGGCGGACTTGACCGGATCCTTGTAGTAGCCGATCGGTACGTTGCCGCCGCGCGCCAACCGACCGATCTCACCGGGCTTTACCGGCATGTTGTCGTCGTCAATGATCTTGGAGTCAGGGCCGAGCGGCACGTTGAGCAGTCCGCCTCCGGAGGAGATTGCCGGTGCGGCGTCTCCCTTCGCCGCGGCGCGCATGCCATTGAACCCGCCTTCGGACGATCCGACGGCCTCGCTGATGATCAGATTCGGTAGGAGATCGAACATCTGCGCCTTGACCACCGGCGAGAACACCGCGGCGGTCGACGCGATCGCCACGAGTGATGACGTGTCGTACGCGCCCTCGGTCAGCGCGTCGATCAGCGGACGGGCCATCGCGTCGCCAGTGATACTGATGACCGCGATGTGGTGCTGTTTGATCGCCTGCCACACCAGATGAGGATCGAAACGGGGAAGGAGCACGTTCGTGACGCCCTTGAACAGCCCGCCGAGCGTGCCCCACTGAGCGGCGCCGTGCATCAGCGGCGCGAGCACCAAACCCGGCGTAGGTTCGGACTCGCCGGCAATGCGCGCGAGTTGGAACTCGTCGGTGATCCGTTCGCCGGTAACGAAGTCGATCCCGCCCCCGAGGGCGCGGAACACGTCTTCGTGGCGCCACATCACGCCTTTGGGCATCCCCGTGGTGCCGCCTGTGTAGAGGATGTACAAGTCGCCGTCGTCACGGACGCCGAAGTCGCGCTCGGTCCCGCACGCCGCCAACGCATCCTCGTAACGAACGGCGCCGGTCGGCGCGGGTTCGACGGTCCGGTCGTCGATCTCCACGAAGTGACGCAGCTGAGGGAGCCGGTCGGCGACCTCGGCGATGTAGGGCGAGAACGACGCCTGGTAGATCGCGGCCACGATGTCGGCGTTGTCGAAGAGGTAGACGAGCTCGTCGGTGACGTAGCGATAGTTCACGTTGATGGGGACGGCCCGCAGCTTGTAAGCCGCGAGCATCGACTCGACGTACTCAATGCTGTTGTACGAGTAGATCGCGACGTGATCGCGCTCGCCGATACCGTTCGCCGCGAGGTGATGGGCCAGCTGATTGGCCCGCGCGTCCAACTCCGCGAACGTGACGGTACGATCACCACAGATCAGTGCGGTCCGGTCGGGTACGACATCGCTGGTGTGCTCGGCGAGGTCGGCGAGGTTGAAAGCCATGTGGGTTGTCCTATGCCTTTCGTATCGATCGGGGCGTAGCTCAGTAGCCCTCGGAAAGGTCGACCACGTTCCGCAGGGGTTCGCCCGCGACGAATCGGGTGAGGTTGTCGTAGAAGAGGTCGGTCGCGCGTTCGAGGTAGCGGTCGGCCGACGCGGAACTGTGCGGTGAGATCGTGAGGTGAGGGGTGTCCCAGAGTGGGCTCTCGGCCGGGAGTGGTTCCTCCCGGGTGACATCCAGTGCGGCGGCGCGGAATTGACCCGATACGAGCGCGGCGACCAGCGCAGATTCGTCGACGAGTGAACCGCGGGCCACGTTGACGAAGACCGCGCCGGGTCGCATCGCCGCGAAGGCGGCGGCATCGAACATGTTCTCGTTCGCCGCGGTTCCGGGCGCGGCGACCACGACCATGTGGCCGCGGCCGAGCGCGTCATGGAGCTGGTTGGGGCCTACCAACTCGTCGACGCCGGGTGGGACCGCCTCGAGGTTGCGGCGCACGCCGATGACGTGCACGCCGAACGCGTGTAACCGGATCGCGACTTCGGTGCCGATCGCGCCCACGCCGACCACGACCGCGGTCCGACCGGCGACCACCGCGCCGAGCGACTCCTGCCAGCGGTGCTCCCGTTGCTGGTCGGCGAGTTCGTCGAGTCGCTTGTAGATCGAGAGGAGGCGGGCGAGGACCCATTCCGCGATCGGTCCGGCGGCGACACCCGCCGCGTTCGTCAACGTGATCCCGCCCTCGGGGAGGCGCGACGGCACGAACTGGCCGACGCCCGAACCAATCGCTTGGATCCAACGAAGGTTCGGTGCGAGGGACGGGAGATCGAGCGGTGCGTTGAGCGTGAACATCACGTCGGCGGCGGCGAGCGCGGCGCGGAGCTCCGACGTGAGCTCGGGCTCGCCGACAGCAAGATCGCCAGCGTGCGGGTCGTGAGATCGACGGGTGAGCTCGCGGTGGCTCAGGTCGTACGGTGCGACCCGAAGGTCGACGTCACCGCAGATCGCGGCGAGCCGGATGGGGTCGATGACGTCGCCGAGCGGGCCGAATCCGACGTGGATCACGAACCGAGGTCTTGCGTTCATCGCCCCGCTGATCCGTTCCACCCGATCACGTCGTCGACCGGCCGACGCGGCGACCTGGTGTAGTTGCCGGGCGCGTACACGACCGGGACGAGCGCGGTCTGGTACCACGTGTCCGGGATGCCGAGGATCCGGGCCATCGTCGCCTGATCGGACTGGTGTGCGGTCGTGAGCACAGAGCCCAGGCCGCGACTCCGCAACGCAAGTTGGAAGCTCCACACGGCCGGCAAGATCGACGCGAACATCCCCGACGTCATCTCGTGGTCCTCGACACCGCCGCGATCGCGCAGCGCGGGATCCGGAATCAGGCTGCGGTACCGAGCCTCGGCCGCGGCAACGTCGTAGCAGGGGAACACAAGCACCGGCACCTCGCCGAGGTGTTCGGCGAGCCACAGGATCGACCGGGAGATCCACGCGCCGGCCTCATCCCCATGAGGCTCCTTGGTCGCGAGCATCTCAGTCACCGGCGGAACCGTGACGGCCCGGTACTGCTCGGCCACCCGCGCCCGCAGCACGGGGTCGTCGACAGCAACCCACTGCCACTCCTGCGCGTTCGACGCGTTCGGGGCGTAGCAGGCGATCTCGATGCACTCGCGCACCACCGCGCGGGGCACGGCTCGTGACAGGTCGAGCCGCCGGCGCACCGCCTTCGTGGTGGTGAGCAGGTGATCGATCTCGTCGAGGTCCTCGAACCGGTCGTCGACTCCGCTGCTCACGATGTGATCTCCCGCGGGTCCTCGATCACGACACGCGTCACACCGCGGTCCGCCAGTCGCTCGGTCGCGACCGACTCGAGCAGTTCTCGCGACATCACGCACGCCGCGCCTTGCTGATCCGCGATGACCAGGCGCAGTCGCAGCAGACCGGCTTCGGGTGACGGGTCGTCGACCACCTCGAACCCGGCGCCATCCGCCTCGACGAGTCGCTGCAATGATTCGAGACCGTGGTCCCATTCGCGCGGCCGCGATGGCTCCACGGCGAGCGGCGCTTGAACGCCGGTGAACAGTTCCACGAGCGCGTCGCACGCGGCTTCCGCCGCGACGAAGGAGGGACGCGCGGTCGACGCCACCGATCGGGTGGTCGACCGCGACGGTGCGGATATCGGGCAGCCCCGTGACCGCGGCGAGCGTCGCGGCGACCGGCCGAAACCGCGTTGTGGTCACGAGGACCGTCGGAATCCCCGCGCGTTCGAGCTCGACGGTGTCGTGAACGCTGTACGCGGTGCACGAACCACAATCGGCCGTACCGGTGATCACGAGGTCGGCGACGTCATGGATGCGGGCGAGCACATCCGGCGCGCAGGCGACTGCCGCGTTGGCCGACCGTCCGCCGGGGCCCTTCTTCAGGACGAGCTCGAGCGTCGCGCCGGTCCGAGTTGCAAGGGTCTCGGCCGCGTGCGTCATCAGCGCCGCCGCGTTGGGTTTGCCGTTGTCGAGCACGACGATGCCACGACCGGCAAGCGTCGGCAGCGGGTCCGCGAGGCGCGTGACCGCGGCTTCGACGACGCCGTCCGGACGGTAGATCTGCACGGTCACCCCTCCACGCCGACGGTCACACTGCGGGTCATGCCCCACGACGGGATCACTGAGCTGTGCTTGCCGGGGCCGCCGACGACAACTACCCGGATGTTGTCGGGGTGTTCAGTCATCGGAAGCGGGTGATCGTCGGCCACGAGCTTCATCCACTCGGCCCACGCCAACTCGCTGAAGTGTCTCCGGAACGTGCCCGCCGTGATGCGGGCATGGTCGAAGAGATACGAGGCGATGTCAGCCGCGGTCGAGTCCCGCGACGGCGAGACTCGCCGCATGCTCGGGACCGAGCACCACGAACCACTCACCCTGGCTGATCGGCGCATTGTTCAACGCGAGCGATGTCATCGCCGATGCGGTCTTGTCGAGGATGAGGCGAGGGTCACCGTCGGCCTCCATGTCGTGCACATTGTGCGGGTTCTCACCGCAGAGCACGGTCACCGCACTCGGCGCGTCGACCCCGCGGCTCGCCGCGTAACTCCCCCATGGAGATTCGGCGGCGTTCTCCGCCACGCAGTAGCTGTACTTCGCGGGCTGGCCCTGGGTGGCCGCGTCACCAGAGCCGGGACGGGCACCGGCCAGATGGATGAGCGCGAGCCGCACGGCGCGCCCCACGGTCGCGTTGGCCCGGTTGCCCGGGCCGAACGCGCCGAGCACCGGCATTGAACCCGGCCCGCTCGACGATCTCTCCGTGGACGACCACGAGCGGCGCAACCGGGTGCGTGGTCGCGTTCACGCCGCGGAGGTTGACCTCCGGGCGGCACAGTGCGCGCAACGCGCTGAGCACCACGGGGAAGACCTCGATGGCACAACCGGCCAGCACCGCGTTCACTGCCACCGCTCGCCGGGTGACGATGCCACGCCGCGGCGCCAACACCGCGAGCGGTTCGTCGGGATCACCCGTCGCGGCGGCGAGCATCGATTCGACCCGGTCCGGCGTGGGCGCAACCAGCGGCAATCCATCGCCCCAGCCGCGCCGCGCGTAGGCCTCGAGCAGCGTCTCGGGGTCGTCCGCGTCGATGTCGATGAGCCAGTCGGTCGTCACGTCGTCGCTTCCGCAGGTCCGGACGGCATCGCTTCGGTACCAGAGTCTGGAGCAGTAAGGTAGATGTCTGATGGTATCAGTCACCGATGCGCACGTCCACGTCGTGTCGCCGGAAGCGCAGCGGTATCCGCGCAATCCCGGCCGGTTCGGGCGCGATTGGTGGATCGGACGCGAGGTCGACGCCGAACACATCGCCGACGATCTCGCGGGTGCGGGCGTGGAACGCGCCGTGATCGTCCAAGCCGTCGGCCCCTATGGCAACGACAACTCCTACGCGCGCGACGCGGTCGCGGCGAGCGCCGGGCAGTTCGCGCTCGTCGCCGCGATCGACACCGACGGCGCGGATCCCGCCGCGGAGCTGGCCGCGCTCGTCGAGAACGGCGGCGTCGCCGGCGTGCGCGTGGCGGCGTTCGCGGGTGAATGCAAATTCCTGACCGACGGGCGCGGGCGCGCGATCTGGGACATCGCCGCGGCCTGCGGCATGAATCTGATCGTCGCCTGCGTTGCGGATCAACTCCCCGAGGTCGCCCAGCTCGTGGCCGACCGACCAGAGGTCCCGGTCGCGCTGGACCACTGCGGATTCGCCGACCTCACCGGTGGTCCTCCGTACGCGCGCGCGACGAAGCTGTTCGACCTCGCGGTGCTCGCGGGGGTACATCTGAAGGTGACGACCATCGCGCTCCGCCAAGCCGACGCGGCCGGCGGTGCGCGGGCGTACGTGAATCACCTCGTCGACGCGTTCGGCGTGAATCGCCTGTGTTGGGGGTCCGATCACCCCCAGACCTTCGAGCTCCCCTACCCCGCCATGGTCCGTCTCGCGTTCGACGCCACCGTCGATCTCGACGACGACCAACGCGCGGCCGTGCTTGACACCAACGCCCGCCGACTGTGGTTCGGGGGGCGCTGAGATGGCGGCCGGCATCGGTCTCGACCGGCCGCGCGTCGTCGCCGAAGCCGCGGCGCTCGCCGACGAGGACGGGCCCGACGCGGTGACGCTCGCCGCACTCGCGGCGCGCCTCGGGGTTCGCAGTCAGTCGCTCTATGCGCACGTCGACGGGCTCGACGGTCTGCGCCGCGACCTTGCGGTGCTCGGTCAACAAGCGCTCGCCGACGTGCTCGGCCGCTCCGTCATGGGCCGGTCCGGTGAGGGCGCACTCCGTGCGCTGTGTGACGCATACGCCCGCTTCGCGTCCGAGCGTCCGGGCCTCTACGCGTTCTGCCAGCGCGCGCCCGGCGACGACGACGCGCTCGCGGCCACGAGCGACGCCGCCACCGCGCCGTGGCGAGCCGTCCTCTCCTCGTTCGGCCTCACGAAGACGGACCTCGTCCACTTCCACCGTGCGCAGTGGGCCGCGCTGCACGGATTCGTGACGCTGCGCAGCGGCGGGCTCATGACCCGCGCCGCGAATCCGGATCGCAGCTTCACCGTCATGGTCGACGGATTCGTCGCCGCGCTCACGGCGCACCACTCGCCGGCAGACGCGTCGCCGGCGTAACCGTCGCTGGTCTGAGTTTGGGTCACCTTGGTTCTTGTCGCGCGATGTTCGCGAACTCGGAGGCGACGAGTTGGTTGATCGGTTGTTGGGGGCCGAGCCGCCAGTCGCGCCAGGGAAGCCAGTCGTACCACTTGGCGAGTTCCGTGAAGTCGAGCGCCGCGGCGATCAATTCCTCGTCGGCGCCCGCTTGCGCGAGCACGACCGGAAAGCCCGGAAACTGCGGCCCGCCGATCACGCTGCCGCCGGCCCATGCGGGTGGGCCGTGGCTCGAACCCACCCGGTTGGCCGATGCCGCGAAGACCAAGTTCTCCTGGGCGCGCACGAGCGTGGCCTGTTCGAGATGTTCGCGGCGCGCGGGAGATCCGATCGCCCGGTCGGGTTCACCAAGATCCGCGCGCCCTTGAGCGCGAGCACCCGGCACAATTCCGGGTTGTTGTAGAAGTCGTAACAGATCGAAATACCGATCGGGCCGAGGTCGGTGTCGAAGACCGGCAACGCATCGCCGGGTGTGAACCGGTCGGTTTCCAACGGGATGCCGAGGTGCAACTTCCGGTACGTGCCGACAAGGCCGGTGGGCGCGACCACGTTGGCCGAGTTGTAGATGACGCCGGCGTCGGTTGCGTCGGCTTCCTCGAATCCGTAGATCACGTGGATCGCGTGCCGCGCGGCGACCTCGCTGATCGCTTGGCACGATGCACCGTCGGCGTGCTCGGCCTGCGCGCGGTGCCACGGGCACGGTTCGTGCGCGGCCGCGCATTCGTCGCAGCGCCCCCAGGTGTTCAATGCGAGTTCGGGGAAGATCACGAGGTCGCACCCGCCGGTGGCCGCCACCGCGATCTGGTCGAGCATGTTCGCGAGCGTGGCGCCCTTGTCGCGCGCGACAGCCTCGAAGTTGACGCATCCCACGGTGATCGAGCTGGGACCGAGATCGGGATCGTCGGGCCGCATTCAGTCCCCGCCTGTCACCCAGTGCGTGCGCAGGTCGCTGAGCCAATCGGGGTATTGCAGGGGCGGATCAGGCAACGGTTCGGCGCCGTGGGCGGCGAGCGCGTCGTCGAACGCGGCCGGATCGTCGCCCCAGCTGCGCGGGTCGCCCATCATCACCTCGAAGAACACGACACCTTCGGATCCGGCCACAACCGGACCGAACGCGACACCGCGCGGCAACTCGATGTGCGTGCCGGCCGGGCACTCGCGGTCGCCGAAGGTGGCCGATCCCTCGATCACGAACACGACGTGCGGGCTGAAGTGCCCGTGGCGTCGCACGACCATGCCCGGGTCGTACCGTGCGTACAAGCTGAGGTACTGCGGGTCGGGCGAGAACGCGAGCCATTTCTCGCGCACCTGCGCGACCGTGCCGTCGGCGTTGCGCTGCGCCTTCACTGCCTGCCACGGCACATCGGCATCGTCGAGATGACGGAAGATCGGCTCGAGTCCATCGACCCGGGGCTCGGCGGCGCGTCTTCGACCATTTCCGAATACTACGCCGCGCAAAGTAACTTGGCACATACGTGACTTCCACGAATGCGACGCCCGCGGAATCGGATTTTCCGCTCATCATCTCGGTCGACGATCACATCCTCGAGCCGCGCGACCTCTGGCAGCGCGAGCTCCCGGCATCGATGCGCGAGCGCGGGCCGCGTGTCGTGCGGGAACGCGCTCGCCTCGATTTCAAGGGCGGGACACTCAACTTCGAGCGCGACGTACCCGACGGCCAGTGGTGCGACCTGTGGCTGTTCGACGATCTCGTGCTCGGCACCGGCCTGCTGCACGCGGCGGGCGGATTGCCGCCCGAAGATCAGCACAACGTTCCGGCGATCTACGAGGACTTCCGGCCGGGTGCGTACGACCAGAGTGCGCGCCTCGCCGACATGGACGCGAACCACGTCGAAGTCGGTATCAACTACCCGAACACGTTCCCTCGCTTCGCGGGCCAAGGATTCGCCGAGCGAGCCGACAAGGACCTCGCGCTCACGTGCCTGCGCATCTACAACGACTGGATGATCGACGAGTGGTGCGGCGGCGACGGCCCGGGGCCGCCTCGTTCCGCTCACGCTCGTTCCGTTGTGGGACCCGGTCGCCGCGGCAGCCGAAGTGCGCCGGTGCGCGGCGAAGGGCAGCTACGCGATCGCGTTCAGCGAGAACCCGGCGAAGCTCGGCTTCGATTCGCTCTACACGGGGAACTGGGATCCGCTTGTGGGTCGCGTGCGAAGAGACGGACACCACCGTGTCGATGCACATCGGCTCCTCGTCGTCGATGCCGACCACGTCGCCGGACGCACCGCTCGCAGTGTCGATGTCGCTCAACGCGCAGAACGCGCAGGGTTCGGTGTGCGACTGGGTGTACAGCCGGAGCTTGGAACGCTTCCCGAAGTTGAAGCTCGCATACGCCGAGAGCCAGGTCGGGTGGATGCCGTTCCAGTTCGAGCGCATGGACGCGGTCTGGCACGAGGACGTGGGCGGCGTCGATCTGCCCGAACCACCGTCGACGTACCTGCGGGGTCGCGTCTTCGGTTGCATCTTCGACGACCTGCACGGGCTGCGCTGCCGCAACGAGATCGGCATGGACCAGATCGTCTTCGAATGCGACTTCCCGCACCCCAACGGTTCGTTCCCGAACTCCCGGCGTCGCGCGTGGGAGCTGGCGAGCGCGGCGAACCTCGACGCGGGCGAGGTCTACAAGCTCGTGCGCGGCAACGCGATCAACGTGTACGGGCTCCAGCGATTCGGGATTGCAGCATGAGTGCGATCGCGTTGCCAGGCGACGAACCGGGTTTGATGGCCAGCGTCATGCGCCTCCGGCTACTCGCCAACGCGCAGCTGGAGGCCGTGACCGAAGCGCACGGGATCGCGCTGGCCGACTACCTCGTGCTCGCGGTGATCCGCCGCACGCCCGGGGGCCGCACCTCACCGAGCGCGATCTGCGAGGTGCTCCACCGGACGACCGGCGGCATGACGCTTGCACTCGACCGGCTCGAGGCGGCCGGGTGGCTCGCCCGCGCCGCCGATCCGAGCGATCGCCGCAAGGTCGTGGTGGTACTCACCCGCGCCGGCCGGACCCTGGCGGTCACCGTCAACGCGGCGCTCCACGACTGGGAACGATCCCTCGACCTCAGCCGTCGTCGCCTGCGCGACATCGTCGGCGTCATCGACGAGATCGGCGACGTCCTCGATCGTGCCCATGCGCTGGCGCACACCTCGTGAGCATGTCAGTCCTCGAACGCCGGCGGCCGTTCCTCGCGCCGGGCGCGCACGGCCTCCTCGAAGTTCTTCGTGGTGAGCCGGATGTAGAGCTGCGTGTGGGTCTCCATCTCGATCGCCGCACGCAGGCTCCCCATCTCGAGACCGGCCCACATGGTGCGCTTGGTGAGCGCGACGCCCTGCGTGCTCCACCCGTTGATCTGGTCGGCGAGGTCGAGCGCGGCGGTGAGGAGATCGGCGTCGGGGACGACGCGCGAAACCAGACCCATCGCCGCGGCTTCGTGCGCATCGACATCGCGCCCAGAAAGCATGATTTCAAACGCACGCGACGAACCGATCGCGCGAGGAAGCAGGAAGCTCAGGCCCAACTCGGTCGCGGTCAATCCGTTGTTGATGCCCGCGGCGCGGAAGTACGCGGACTCGCCCGCAATCCGGATGTCGGCGCCGAGCGTGAGGCAAAGGCCCCCGCCGATCGCCGCGCCGTTGATCGCGCAGATCACCGGCTGCGGCATCCGCTGCATCGCGGGGACGAGGTCGGCCAGGATCGACATCGCTCTCGTCGCGATGCGCGTCAGGGTCAGGCCGTCGATGTTCGGAGGCGGCACACCGTCCTGCGTGTCGGCGCCCGAACAGAACCCGCGCCCGGAGCCGGTGAGGACAACACACGTTGTGTCGTTGTCGGCCGCCACGTCGGCGAAGGCTTCGTGAAGCGGCACCATCAACTCGAACGCCATCGAATTCATGCGCTCGGGCCGGTTGAGTGTGATGACCGTCGTGTGCGGCCGCGGTTTCTCGACCAGCACGAGGTTCGTGCGCGAAGCGGTGCGCTCATGTTCTGTCATGCGCGGGCAACGTAGCCCGTCATGTCGACCAACCCAGGGGGAACGCAATGACCGAACGGGCGGATCTCGACGAGATCGACCTCACCGACGCCTCGGTATGGGAACAAGGACCACCGCACCAGTGGCTCGACTTGTTGCGCACCGAAGACCCCGTGCACTGGCACAAAGAGTCGGACGGCCCAGGATTTTGGGCGCTCACCCGCCACGCCGACGTCCGGCAAGTCTCCGTGACGCCCGGCGACTTCTCGAGCTACGTCGGTGGGCCGCTGCGCCTCGATCCGCCCGAAGGCGGACTCGACCAGGTGCGGATGATCATCATCGGCATGGATCCGCCCGAACACCAAATGTTCCGGACCATCGTGTCGAAGGCGTTTACTCCAAGGATGATCGCGCGGCTCGAAGGCGCGCTCCGCGCCGAGACGAAACGCGTCGTCGGCGGGCTCCGCGACCGCGACGGCTGCGACTTCGTCACCGAGGTCGCCGCGCAAATCCCCATGTGGTCAATCAGCGAGCTGATGGGTGTGCCCGAGGCCGATCGTCACCGCCTGTACGAACTCAGCCATGCGCTCATCGACGACCAGGACCCCGAGGTGGCACCGACGCCGGAGACATCGCTCGAAGGGTCTATCGAGATCTACGGCTACGCGAGCGAGATGGCCGCCCGAGAACGCGCCCACCCCGGCGACAACCTCACGAGCGCGCTGCTCGCGGCGGAGGTCGACGGCCGCGCGCCTCACCGACCTCGAGTTCACCTTGTTCTTCATGTTCCTGATCGTCGCCGGGAACGAGACCACCCGCACCGCGAGTTCGCACGGGCTCCTGACGCTGCTCGCCCACCGCGACGAGATGCAGCGACTGGAACAGCGACCCGAGCCTGATCCCGGGTGCAGTCGACGAGATCCTCCGGTGGGAACCACCGATTCATCACTTCCGCCGCACCGCGACCGCCGACGTCGACCTCGGCGGACAGCGGGTCGCCAAAGGCGACAAGGTCCTCATGTGGTACGCCGGATCCAACCGCGACCCCGCGGTGTTCGACGACCCGCACACCTTCCGCATCGACCGGTCACCAAACCCGCACCAGTCGTTCGGCATCGGTGAGCATTTCTGCCTCGGAGCCAACCTCGCGCGCCTCTCCCTCCGGTTGCTCTTCGAAGAGCTTCTGGCCACGATCGACGACATCGAACTGGTCGCCCCGCCGCGCCGGCTCCACTCGAACCTCATCAACGGCGTCAAGGAAATGCGCATCGGCTACACGACCCGCTGATCTCGAATGAGAACGCCGCGAACTGGCGCAAAGCGGGTATGCAGGTCGACGGACCAGCGGTCCCGGGACCCCGATCGGCTACACGCTCACTACGACGAACACGGGCACGGGCATCGTGCCCTGCGCTCGTCGTCACCGAACCGCTCCGGCCCGGCATCGTGTTCGACAGCACGTTCGCAGGCGACAACGGCCAACCCTTCAAGCTGACCTCGACCGTGCCGCCGGGCACACCGCCGGTGCCGCAGCCCCTGTACACGCCGCTCGTCGATCCCGTCACCCACAACGTCAGCCAGATCACATGGCAGTTCCCCGCCGACTTTGCCTTTCTCCCCGGATCGACCGTCTCGTTCGCGATTCAGGCATCACTCGCGCCCGGCACGACCGGGCGTTGACGCGGTAGTTCGGCGATCAGCGGCGAGGTGCGGGAGGCGCCGTGGGTGTCCCGCCGTTCGCTCGCCTGTCGACGCGCTGCCAAAGGCGCTGTTGCACGACAAGTCCGACCGCGCCCACCGCGATGAGGATGGCGACGTTCAGGAGCAACTGGATGAGTGAACCGCGAGCTTCACTCCAGTTGCGGAACGCGATGGATACGCCGATGTCCGCGGCGGCCGGGATCGTGGTGACCGAGATGAAGACACCGATGAGCGCTCCGGTTCTTGCTTCGACGAGCGAGACGACGCCGACGATCCCGGCGAGGGTCGCGACAACGATGGAGAAGAAGTTGGGACTGTCGATCAGGTCGGCCACCGGCCTGATTCCGAGGTTGAAGGCCTCGGGCTCCCAGCTGAAGGACCGAACGATTGCGGCGAAGACGAAGGTCACCGCGATCGCGAGCGTGAAGCCGCCGAGGAGTGCAGTCAAGCCGACACGGATCGGGGTGTGCTCCTTCTTGTCGATCGCGCGCCCGATGCTGATGATCGCCGCATACTCCGGACCGACGACCATGGCGCCGACGACCAGGATCTGCGAGTTCGTGAAGATGCCGACCGCGGCGATGAGACCGGCGATGGCCAGGAGGACGAACCAGCTGGGCGGATAGCGCCCGCCGGCACGAATCCTGGCGTCGGCCTCGGCCCAGATCGGCGAGAGGTTGCGTGCACGTGGCGCCTGCGCTTCGGCTTGCGTGGCTCGCTCGGACAGCGTCGCGCCGACATCCTCGATGACGACCGAGCCTCGCTCGGTGATGCCGTGGCCCCGGAGCTCGCCGATGATCTGGTTCGCCGCCGCGTTGATCACGTCGAACTGCACCGCGTCCCCATCGGGGTTGCGTGCGACGCCGTCCAGGATGATGAGGTTCAGGACTCCCGGGTTGCTCGCAAGCGCTTCGACCAGGCTCGGCGTCACGTCTGCGGGGCTCACCGCACGGATGTGGATCATGTCGAGAGATTCGCCCGATTCGCCCGCCGACGACAAGCCGGCACGCGCCCACGCGAATAGACGGACGCAACCGTCCGTCACGTGCACTCCGTCCACTGGTTCCATGCGTGGACTCGCGGAGACTTGCATAACGTTGCACAGCGATCACCCGGCCGCGGGCCGACAATCGGATAAGCGTCGTGGCGTCGGAGCCATGCCAGCGTCCACCACTCGCGCGCCGCGACTCGTCGCGCGTTCCGACGGTCGGTTCGGTGCTCATGGCCGGCGGCCGAGGAATGCGGCCAGTTGATCGGTCGGAGGCGCGTCGCTCGCGATGTCAATGGCGGGGTCGAAACCGGCAAAGCCTCGGATCTCGTCGGAGACGAAGCCCCGGCACACACCTAGGACGGTCTCGGCCAGCTCGTCGGGAAGCCTCGTTTCCTGTCCAGTC
The DNA here is from genome assembly GCA_963740835.1 of uncultured Actinomycetes bacterium. Classification (GTDB taxonomy): domain Bacteria; phylum Actinomycetota; class Acidimicrobiia; order IMCC26256; family PALSA-610; genus CAVUFH01. The sequence goes on from CAVUFH010000003.1 coordinate 110,402, forward strand.
GCGCGTGCGATGTCCCACGAGTGCATAGCGGTGTCGAGGAGGTTGATGCTGAGTCCGGCCGGGACCGGCATCGGCCCGGCACCGATGTTCACCTCGCCCTCGGTACCACGTGCGGTCCACGCCGCGAGCGTGCCGTCGGCCTCGGCGCGGAACTGCGCACTCAAGTCGGTCTCGAGCGCAAACGCGTTGACGTCATCGAGCAACGCCTCGCCCCTCGCCCCGCGGCCCATGTTGGCGACGACGCCGAACATGTGCGCAAGGAGCTGTTGCACATCCCACTCCGCGACACGGCGTCGGGCTCGTGAGTTGGTCGACCTGCACGCCGCCGACGACCTCGCCGGCATGGTCGAACGTCTGTGACAGCGCGTCGAGCAGCTCCATGGTGTTCCCTTCGTTCTCCGCGGCCCGCTTGCACGGCCTCGATCTATGTAAGAGAATCCTTACATGACTGCGGCCCCGACGCCAGACCCCGTCGATCGCGCCGCCCATGCGCTCGCCGACAGGACCCGCCGCGGGTTGCTCCGACTCGTGCGCGACGGCGAGCGGTCGGCAGGAGAGCTCGCCGCCGCATTCTCCGAGATGAGCCGGCCCGCGGTGTCGCAACACCTGCGCGTCCTCAGCGAGGCAGGCCTCGTGACCACCCGCCGCGACGGCAACCGCCGTTTGTATCGCGCCCGGGCCGACGGGTTGACCGAGGTGTGGAGGTTCATCGACGAGATGTGGACCGACCGGCTGGCGAGGCTGAAGGATGCCGCGGAAGCGGCCCAGCGCGGAGAGCCAAGAGGCGACGGACCCAGCCGGAGGAAGCCGTGACCGATACCGCCGCGGAGACGATCACGATTCAACAGTCGATTCGCATCGCGGCGTCGCCCGAGACGGTGTGGCGGTTGTGGACCGATCGACAGGGGCATCGCTCAGTGGTGGGGCACCGACTACCTGCTGGGCGCCCTCGGCGTCGGTGCTGCTCCCACTGCGATCGACGACGCGTCGTATCGCTCGGCGGTGGCGCGCTGTGTCGAAGCGCTGCGCGAGCCGGGCGCGCTTGAACGCTGCTGCATGTCGCCCGCGAACTTCGAGTGGTCGATCACCGAGGCGTGCGCGGGAACCGCGATGGATCAACTCGTGCATACGTGGGATCTGGCCGTCGCGATCGGCGCTGACCGCCGGCTCGATCCGGAGCTTGTCGAAGCCTGTGTCGGCATGTTCTTGCCGCAGATGCGGGAGATCGGACGTGCGGCGGGCATTGTCGGGCCCGCCGTCTCAGTGCCCGCGGACGCCTCGGCGCAGGACCGACTCCTCGGCGCGATGGGACGACGGCCGTGAGCGAGCAGGACGGCCTCGACGACGCCGTCCGCTCGATGGGACATCCGGGCCGGCGCGCAATGCTCGGCCTCGCACGCGACGAGGAATGCAGCGCAGCCGAGCGTGCTCGCGCGGCGGACCTGTCGCCGTCGGCGGCCAGTCCGCATCTCAAACTGTGGCGCGAGACCGGGCTCATGCACGTCAGAGTCGACGCCAAACGCCGCCTCTACCGCGTCGACCTGGAACGGCTACGCGAGGTTCGGACCGCGCTCGACGAACTCTGGGGCGATCGGCTCGACGCACTCAAAGTCACGGCCGAAACGAACCCGCAGCCGCGTCGGCGAGGGCGAACGGCGTGAAGCTCGTCGAACGGCGGCTGTTCATCGCCGCGCCGCCGGCGCGGGTGTACGAGCTGCTCACCGACGCGGAGCTCCTGATCGAGTGGATGGCACCGGTTGTGGAGATCGACGCACGCGCGGGTGGCGCGCTGCGCTGGACCCATGTCAACGGCGAAAGTGTGATCGGGTCTTTCGTCGAGCTGCTCGCGGATCGGCGCAGCGTGTTCACGTACGGCTGGGACCGCGAAGATGTCGACATCGCTCCCGGCTCGACAACCGTAGAAATCGATTTGCGACCGCTAGGACGGTGGAACCGAACTCCATCTCGTGCACCGAGGCCTCGTCGGACCGATGGCCGACGCTCATCGCGGCGGTTGGAACAACTATCTCGCGCGGTTGGCCGCGGTCGCCGAAGGACGAGACCCTCGTCCCGATCCACTCGCGGACGAGCGCGTTCCTTCGGCGCGCGAGATCGGACGATCATGAGCGAACGCGAACGCACTCGGGGTGAGGATCGGTTCTGGTCCCTCGCCGAGCCGCTCCTTGAACAGGCCGGCGTCACGCGCTCGACCATGATGGGGTTTCCCTGTCTCCGTCTCGACGGCAACTTCTTCGCGTCGTGCGATCATCGCTCGGGCGACCTCGTCATCAAGCTCCATGCGCAACGCGTCGCGGCACTCATCGAGCAAGGCAAGGCCGAACCATTCGCGCCCAATAGTCGCCGCTTCCGCGAGTGGGCGACCATTCCGTTCGAAAGCAGCGAGGTTGGGCCAGCTCCTCGACGAAGCCATGCAGTTCGCCGCGGCGGCAAGTCGCGCAGCCGCGCCGCGCCAGTCGTCGAGCCGCGAACTGGGTCGGGTGCGCACGATCGCGCTCGCGCTGCCCGAAGTGAACGAACGACTCAGCCACGGTGAACCGTGCTTCTTCGTCCGCGACAAGCGGCCACTGTGTTACTTCCACGACAACCACAACGGTGACGGCAGGGTTTCGTTGTGGTGCACCTGCCCCACCGGGCGTGCAAGAAGAACTGGTCGCGGCCGAACCAGAACGATTCTTCGCGCCGCCGACATCCGCGCGCGGCACGTTCGCAGACTGGCTCGGCGTGTACCTCGACCCGGCCGGCAGCAATCGGGTGGATTGGAATGAGATTGCTGCCATCGCCGAGGACGCCTACCGGTTAGTGGCTCCTCGTGGGCTCGTGGCGAAAAACAACGAGGGTTCGGACGCCGAGGTAGGCGACACCCCGAAGCGTCGCCACCGTGGAGGGTGCGGACCTCGAACCATCCGTACAACGCGACGTATGCATCCGCTACGACCAGCAGTGCACCTGAGCCACGACACCATCGCGCGACGCCCTGCGGATCTGCAGAGTTGGTTGCAGCAACAGTTCGTGCCCGACGAGCCCGTCGCCGCCCTCGCACTGCGGGCGCCCCTTGTGCTGCTCGGGGCGGCGGCTTGGTGGTTCCGCCGCCGCGCGCTCGTCAGGCCGACCCGCTCGGCGCCCAGACCGCGCCCACGGTCCCGGGGCCGGAGTGGGCCCCGACCGACGGCCCGATGTCGTATCGGGTCAACTCGTCGATGCCGTCGGACCCGACCAGCGCCGACGCGAGCCGGGCGCCGAGATCGGGACGATCGGCGTCACCGACTCCCACCCGCAAGGGTTGAACGATCGCGACGGTGCGTACGTGGGCGGCCATGCGGTCGATCGCGTCGTCGAGGTCGGTGGCCGTGCCGTGTTCGGCGAGTCCGCCCGGTCCGAGGGTGAGCATCGTCGTGGGCGTGGGCACCGGGGTAGAGCCGAGCCGGCCGCCGCGCCGGGCCAGCTCGGGCACACCGACGACGAAGATGCTGTCGACGACGGCCGCGGTCGCGCGTGCCGCCGCCTCGACCGCGCCGCAGTCGCACCCGAGTTTGGCGGCGTCGCACGCCGCCACGGCACAGAGCGCGACGGGAAACGACACGGTGCCGGTGTCGACCAGCGCGATCGGGATGTCGATCTCGCGTGACGCGACGTCGCGCCGCGTCGAGCACCGCGGAGTAGTTCGAACCGGTGTGCACCGACACGATCGCGGTCGCGCCCGCGTCCCGTGCATCTTCATAGACCCTCAGCAGGTCCCCTGGCGACGGGGCCGAGGTCGACACCTCCGCACCCGCCGCGAGCCGCCGGTAGAAGTCGTCAGAAGACAACTCGAGGCCCTCGCGAAATGGGATGCCGTCGACCACGACCGTCATCGGCGCGACCCGCACACCGAAACGTTCGCTGCCATGCCGGTGGGAGCATCGACGCGGAGTCGGTGACCACGGAGATCGTCACGACTGCACGCGTGCCGCGCGGAACTTGGCGAGGATCATCGCCGAGGATGCCGCCGCGAAGAGCGGCAGACCCGACACTGGGCGCCGGACCCCAACCGTTGGACAGGCCGCGCCGCCACCACAACACCGCGGCTGCAGTCCACACCGCGCACGAGATCTGCATAGACCGTTCAGCGTGCTGCGACCGGACCGCGCTGGTTGCCGCGACGACCGCGTCGATCGGGAAGTACGCCGGGAAACACGGCGAGACACGCGCCCGCCGACGTGGCGACCCCCTTTCCGCCGCGAAATCCGCTTCCCACCGGCAGCGATGTGGCCGGCAATCGCGGTCGTGGCGGCGACATAAGCGCCTGCGTCGCCTGCGACGCGCGCGACCGCACGACGCCCGCGAGCGTTCCCTTGGTCATATCGGCGGCGAGTACCGCGAGCCCCCAGCGTCGACCGAGTACCGCGGCCGCGTTGGCCGCACCCGGATTGCCGCTGCCCGCGGCCCGCAGGTTGGTCCACGCGACGCGAGTCTCGTCGCGAGATCGGCGGACGGAAACGATCCGGCGATGATAGCCGACGAACGCGGCGGCCGTCGACGCGGACAGTCCGCTCACGCGCGCCGAACGTACTCGGCACCGAGCGTCGGGCACGTCCGCACCGGCCGCGTCGGCGGCCTGGGCATCGCCCAGGACGACGAACGTCGCCGACTGCGGCCGCACACACGCGGTCTTTGTGCGTCGGTGATGACGGCCGTCGCGGCCAGGGTCGACGACTCGGCAAGGGCGTCGGCGATGCGCGCCGTGACCGTGTACTCGTGACCGATGCGGACCGGATGCTCGAAACGCGTCGTGGTTTCGCCGGTGACGGCCCACCGATGCGCGACCGCAATCGCGGCCCACGCCATGGCCTCGTCGAGCACGGCGAGCAGCACCCCACCGTGCACGTATGCAGGGGCGCCGGAGAACCGGTTATCGAGCGTGAAGCGCGCGGTGACCGGTCCCGTAACCTCGTCGTGAAAGAACGGGATGCGCAGGCCAGCTTCGTTGCGGGGCTCGCACACGAAGCAGTTCGTCTCGATACCCCACCGCTCGTTGCTCAGGTGCTCCACCCGTCCTCCTCGCCGCGCGGTCGCGAACCACGGGAACCCGGCGAGGTGCGCCGTCCCATTCCGCCGGGGGAAGGGTATGCCGCCCGGCGGGGTTCCCGGCACACTGAGGCCATGCCCGCCAGCCCGTAACCGCCCGGCCCCGCCGTGGTCCCGGCGCCGCGATGCAGTTCGCCTCGATCCTCGCCGGGGTCACGTTCCGCACCGCATCGCGGTCACGCTCGTCGTCGGCACGATCCTCACCGCGATCAACCAAGGTTCGGTCATCGTCGGTGGCAATGCCACGATCGGCGACCTGGGTGCGCGTCGCTGTGCAACTACGCGATCCCCTACGTGGTGGCCAGTATCGGCTACCTCGCGCCGTCGCGCACGCAGGACGCACCGTGACGGAACGAGATTGGAGCGCCTACATCGAGCAGTTCCATCAGGAATCGCCCGGTGTCACCGAATCCGTGCTCGGCCGCGCGGTCGACGCCGACGGCGTCAGCCCATACTGCTGGGCCGCCGCGGGCGCGAAATCGGGACCGGTGCTCGACGTGGGCTGCGGGAACGGGCCGGCTCACTCGCTCGTCGCTGGTTGGGTCGGTGTCGACGCGTCACAAGCCGAACTGCGTGCGGCCCGCGCAAGCGGTGGGGTCCTGCTCATCGCGGCGCGCGCCAAGTCGCTTCCGATACGCGACGGCTCCGTCGGTGCGGCGCTGCTCGTCATGTCGCTCATGGTCATCGACGATACCGCCGCCGTCCTCGCGGAGCTGACCCGCGTGTTGCACCCGCCTCGCACCGTATGCGTACTCGTTCCGACCGTCCGGCCGACGACCGCCGGCGATCGGGTTCGCTACGGCGCGCTGCTCGCCGCGCTGGGCCGCGCAAGGATGCCGTTCCCACGTCCCGACGTGGTGCGCAACCCGCGCGCGTCCTGTCCTCGCGGCGGCCGGCTTGCGATGATGAACGGCGCCGCTTTGCGTTCACCATCGCGATCCGCGCCGACGCCGACCAGTTCGTCGACAGCCTCTACCTTCCCGGCGTGTCGGCCCGGCGGGCGCGCTGGGCGCACACGGTGGCGCACGCGTGGGTGAAGGGCGAGATCGGCGTTCCCGTGCGCCGCTTGCGCGCCGAGCGCTGCGACTAATGCAAGCGGGCGTTCAGGCCGCGCGAGGGTCGCGAGCGCGTCTTCGACGCCGCGGTGAAAGCTCGGGGTACGCGTAGATCATCGATCGCGGCGTGGCGAGCGGGATCTCGGCGTGCACCGCCAGCGTGAGCGGGCCGAGTACCTTGCCACCGGTCGGACCGACCGAGGTCGCGCCGATCAGCACGCCACGGTCGCGATCGGCCTCCGGCATTCCCCTCAGCGACGGGCCGGACGCGTTGCCACACCTTCGCTCTCGAAGAACAACCCGATCGCAGCCTGCTGGATCGCCATCGACCAGGTCGGGTACGCGTGGATGGTCTGCGCGAGACGTCCGGTGAACATGCCCGTCCGCATGGCGAGTGCGACCTCGGCGACGAGTTCCCCGGCGCGCGGTGCGACGATCGTGGCGCCGAGCACGCGGCCGCCACCCAACGAGCGCAGTACCGGGCGGGGGCCGGCGATCAGCTTCACGAACCCGGCCGTCCGACCGTCGGTGACGGCGCGGTCGACCCGGTCGAGGTGCACCTCGGCGACCCGGCCGCCGACGGCCGCGGCCTCGGCCTCGGTCAGGCCCACGTGCGCGACCTCGGGATCGGTGAACGTGACGCGTGGCACGACGCGCCGGTCGATCTTCGCGGCCGGACGCAACCGGCTCTTGGTGATATTGGTCGCGGCGACGAAGCCCATGTGGCCCGCGACGTGGGTGAATCCGCCGAACACTGTGACGTCGCCGATTGCCCATACACCCGCGACGTTGGTGGCGCACGTGTTGTCGACCACGATGCGCCCGGTCCGGTCGAATGCAATGCCGAGCTCCACGAGCCCCAGCCCGCTGGTCACAGGTCGCCGACCGGCCGCGACCAGCACCTGATCCACATCGACCTCGCGGCCGTCGGCGAGGTGCAAACACGAGCGGCCGCCCGGCACACACGTGACACGCTCGACTGTGGTCGCGACGCACACGTCGACGCCGTCGGCACCGAGCGCGCTCGCGACAACGGCCGCCGCATCGCGATCTTCCGCCGGCAAGAGCCGCTCCGCCGTCTCGACGAGGGTCACGTTCGTGCCGAGCCGGGCGAACGCCTGCGCCAGTTCGCAACCAACCGCGCCGCCGCCGATCACCGCGAGCCGATCCGGCTGCGTCGCGAGTGACCAGACGGTCTCGTTCGTCAGCGCGGTCACAGGGTCGAGTCCCGGCACCGGTGGAAGCGCCGCGGTCGCGCCGGTTGCGACGATCACGTGCCCGGCACGCAGATCCCGGGCGTCGACACGGACCCGTCCCGGCGCCACGAGTTCGGCCCGCCCCCGCACGACGCGGACACCGGCACGCGCGAGCGCAGGCTCGTCCTCGGTCGCCGCGATCGCGCTCGACCGCGGCCTGCACCGCGCGCATGGCGGCGTCGAAGCTGCGGCCGGCGGCCGCCGCGGCGAGGAGCGTCTTCGAGGGAACGCAACCGGCGTACGTGCACTCGCCGCCGAGCGGTCCGTCAGACACGAGCGTGACCGACGCGCCGCGTCGGGCGGCGTGTGTCGCGGCGGTGAGCCCGCCCGCGCCGCCACCGATCACGATGACCTCAGCCAGCTCGCTCAAGGGGTCGAGAATGCGCCCGGATCCAACTCGCCCCGCGCGAGCCGCTCCCCGAAGTCGCGCAGCCGGGCGACCGGCCCCTCGTCAAGAATGGGACTGCGCTGCAACGACTCCTTCAATGCCTCGTACGTGTCGGCTTCGAGCCCGCACCGCCGGCAATCGTCGAGGTGCGAGGCGACCTTTTGCCGCGCGTCCGCGTCCAACTCGTTGTCGAGGTACGTCTGCAGCACCTTGCCGACCTGGTGACACGACAACTGTGTGCGCGTCCCGATGAGCCGTCCAAAAATCTTCACCGTCGAACACCTCCTCGCATTCCTGCCGCGACCAGGGCGTCACGCATGCGCTTGCGGCCCCGGTGCAACCGGCTCATCACGGTCCCCTCGGGGATCTCGAGCACTGCCGCGGCTGCCTCGTATGACAAGCCGGCGAGATCGACGAGGTCCACGACTTCGCGGAACTTCTCCGGGAGCGCGGAGTATGCGTCCTCGACAACCGCGTCGAACTGCCGATCCATCACCTGTTGTTCCGGGCCGGGCGCTGGATCTGCCATTGCCGCACTTCGGTCGGTCACTTCGTCGGGGCGGTCCAGCAATCCGGGCCGGCGGCGGCGCACCCGGTTGACCTGCGCGTTGCGCATGATCGTGAGCAGCCACGCGCGCGTGTGGCGGCCGTCGAACCGCTCGACCGAACGGAACGCCCGCAACATCGTGTCCTGAACGAGATCCTCGGCATCCGCGTCGTGCCGCGTGATCGAACGCGCGACCCGGTACAGCACCTCGACCTCGGGCAACACATACTGCGAGAAGCCCGCGGCAGCACCTTGCGGCGCCGGCGCCGCCGTGTCTTCCACGAGGTCGGGAACCCGGCAACGCGCCGTCAGATTCCCCGGGCGGCCGGAATCCGCCCCGCACCAGGAGGGTTTCGCAAAGCAAATGCGATGGTTGCGGCATCCCGGCCGGGCGCTCGACGCCTACCTCGACGGCGAAGTCGGTCGCGTCGACACCGAGCGCGTCGCCGACCACCTGGCACATTGCGAGCTCTGCCGGCAGCAAGAGTCACTCACGCACAGCCTCCGCGCTGCGCTGCGAGCAATCTTCGGCATGAGCGGGACGTGAGCGATTCGTGCGATCCTCCAGGGCATACGCACCAAGGGTTCAAGATGACCCGGGAAACCGGCGCCGTCGATCTGGCGGCTGTACTCGGCGGCGGATGCCCGAGCCGAAGACGACTGCACCTCTCGAAGCGCTACTGCGATCTGATGTTCAGCTGCGATTCCCGGGAATCCGCGGCGGTCGCGGTTGCGTGAGAGCGGCAAACACCGCGGCGGTGCCGACGCCGTATACGACATGCGCGCTGTAATCCTTGGCGAGCGTTCTCGCGTCGTACTCCCAAATCGGCTTGTAGAGCTTGGCGAGGGGCAAGACCACATAGCTCGTCAGCCATACCGCGGACCCGTAGGCGACACCCCAACGGGCGCGGGCTCGCCCCACCGATCCGGCGAGCAAGCCGTATTGCGCCCCCCATCCCAGGCCCGTGAGCCAATGGACAGCGTTGTTCGTGGTGCGCGCCCATCGGTCCGGAAGTTCACGCCGCAAGAGGCCTTCGAGGACGCGCTTGCCGACCTGTCCCGGCGCCGAGACGTCGTCCCATTTCTCGACCGTCGCGCCCGTTTCCCAGCCCCAAAACCCGTCCTCGCCGCCGTCGCGCTTGTAACGGACGAACCAGAGCGCGTCCATTGCCGCCGTCCCAACCGCGCCCGCGATGACTCCTTGGGCCAACGCTCCGAACGGCGTCCCGCTCGAGGATGAACTCGCGCTCCTCATCGTCACTCCCTTCGATCTGAACTGAGCGCCTGCTCGGCCTGCGAGATCGCGTACGCGGCGTTGATGAGTCCGACGTGCGTGAACGCTTGGGGAAAGTTGCCGAGCAGCTCTCCCGTGGCCGGATCGATCTCCTCGGCGAGCAAGCCGACATCGTTCGCAAACGAGGTGATGCTCTCGAACAGTGCTCGGGCCCGGTCGATATCGCCGCGCATCGCGAAGCATCGAACGAGCCAGAACGAACAGATCGCGAACGTACCTTCCGCACCGGGCACCCCGTCGTCGAGCGTGTATCGATAGATGAACCCGTGTTCGTCGCTCGAATTGATCCGCGATGACGTCGACGGTCGCGGCAATGCGCGGATCGTCGATCGGCAAGAACCCGGTGATCGCGAGCATCAATGTCGATGCGTCCAGAGCGTTCGACCCGAAGGCCTGCGTAAACGCACCCATCTCGGGGCTCCAGCCTTCATTGAGGATCGCGTCGCGGATCGCGTCGCGCTCGTTCGTCCAGCGCTCGACCGGTGTGGGAGCGTCGAGCTTGTCGGCGAGGCGAAGAGCGCGATCGAGCGCGACCCAGCACATGATCTTGGAGTGGATGAAGTGTTGGGGCGGGCCGCGGACTTCCCAGATCCCTTGGTCGGGTTCGCGCCAATGCGCCGCCGCGGCATCGGCGACGTCGACGAGGAAGGTCGAGACCTCGGAATTGAATGTTCCGATTTGGTCGGCCAGCAGGGCGGCCGCGTCGAGCAGCTCGCCGTAGATGTCGAGTTGCCGTTGATCCCACGCACCGTTGCCGACACGGACGGGTCGGCTGTCTCGATAGCCCGCGAGATGATCGAGCGAGTGTTCCGGCGTATAGCGCTCACCGCCGATGCCGTACAGGATCTGCAGGTTCATACCTTCGTCGGCGCGTTCGCCCGTCGCCGTGGCGAGGAAATCGAAGAAGCGCTCGGCCTCATCCGGACAGGCGGCGACCCACAACGCTTGCAGCGTCAAGCTCGTGTCGCGCACCCAGGCGTAGCGATAGTCCCAGTTGCGGACGCCGCCGACGGTCTCCGGCAACGATGTGGTCGGGGCGGCGATGATCGCACCCGTCGGCGCGTACGTGAGCCCCTGGAGCACCCGGCCACTGTGCGCCACGAGCGGTTCATACGGACCGGCGTAACGCTGATGGAGCTCGGACCACGAGCGCCACGCTTCGATCGTGCCGGACAGAAGCGCATCGATGTCGTCGTCGGACAGGCACGACGGCAACGGTTCCCATGCCGACCGCTGCATGAGCGCGAATCGGTATCGCTCCCCGGACCGCACACAGATGCTCGACCGCAACGTTCCGGCACGACACTCGAACGTGCCGGGATGTGAGATCAGGTAGACGTGCGCGCCGCCGCGAGCACAGACACCGCCGGGATGGGGAACGAACCCGGGGACCGTCAATCCGTACTCGGGACGCAGCGCAAGCTCGTTTTCCAGCGTGACCTCGCCGTCCAGGCCCTCGACGACCCGCACGATCGCATGCGGCGAGTCGAAGCCGATCCCATGGCCGCGTTCGTCGGCGCCGAACGGCATTGCGTCGGTAATCGCGACAGTCCCGGTGTCGGATCGGACGACGGCGCGCAACACGAGCGTGCCCGACACGTAGCTCCGCTCGATGCCGGTCACACTCTTGGGAGCGAGCCGCCAGTGTCCCGCGCCCGGATCGAGCAGCCGAGCAAAGGTCGACGGCGAATCGAAGCGCGGCATGCACGCCCAGTCGATCGAGCCATCACGCGACACGAGCGCGGCGCCTTGCGAATTGGACAGCAACGCATATGCGGAGATCGGCTGCGACACACGATCTTCTGCTAGTCGCGGCGACACGAGCGGCTCGGCTGCGGTACCCGTTCGCCTCGTCACCTCGACCTCGCCTGCGAGCACGATCGTGGCCAGTCCTGCTTGCGCAGCGGGTGCACACATCCTCCATCTCGGGGCCGGGGCGGTTCGCATCAGGGAACCCGCCCACCATGGGGCTGATTCCAAGGAATCCGGGCCGCACACACGCTTGATTTCGCATCGCAACCTCGGGAGTTGGCGCGCGGTCTGGTGCTCGGGGAAGTCGGTCTGGTGCTCGGGGAAGAGAACCGCCGTCGGTCGGGTTCCGGTCCCATGACTGTCGGAAGCCTCCTCATCGGTGCCGGCGCAGCGCTCGTCGCAGCGCCTATCCGTCGCGGCGTGCTCTCTGCGCCGGAGGTCGTGGAGCTCGAGGCGGCGCGGCAAGCCGTGATCGTGCACCTGCGGCAGCGGTTCCTCGAAGGAGACGACCTCGTCGCTGGTGCCACCCAGCCGCTGGTTCGGCTCTTCCGCGGTGCGGCCGGGCCGTTTCGGTACGCGACCGTCGAACTCGGCGGTTTCGAGCCCCACCCGAGCCCGTTGGCGCGCATCCGCGGTCACGTGGCGTTCTGGAACGGCCTTCGGATCGAGGCCGGCACCGCGCCACGGCCGGGATGAGCGTGCCGGCGGTGACGGCCGCGCAAATGCGCGAGGTCGACCGGGCGATGATCGAGGATCTCGGGATCGGGCTACTTCAGATGATGGAGAACGCCGGTCGCAACCTCGCCGATCTCTCGATGCGGCGATTCGTTCACCGGGCGACTGTCGTCCTGGCCGGAGCGGGCGGCAACGGTGGCGGTGGTCTCGTCGCCGCCCGCCACCTCGCCAACCGGGGCGTTGACGTACGCGTCGTGCTGTCGCGTCCGGATGGACCTCTCCACCCGGTGACAACCCAGCAGCTCGAAATCGTGCGCCGGATGGGGATCGTCGTCGCCGACGAGCCACGCGAGGCGGATCTCATCATCGACGCCATCCTCGGCTACAGCCTCGACGGTAATCCGGTCGGGCGGGCCGCCGAGCTCATCGAGTGGGCGAACCAACAACCGGCACCGGTGCTCTCGCTCGACGTGCCGAGCGGGCTCGACCCGACGACCGGCCGCGCCGCGTCGCCATGCGTTCGAGCCGACACGACGATGACGCTCGCGCTGCCGAAAACAGGGTTGCTGCGGGCGCCGAACTCCGTCGGTGCACTGTTCGTCGCCGACATCTCCGTGCCCCCGTCCGTATTCCGAGCGATGGGCATCGACACCGAGACGTTGTTCGCCGACGACACGATCGTGCCCGTGGCGTAACCGGCTCGCACCGCGCGGTGGGGTGGACGCAAGGACGGCTGATCCGTGCCTTGTCTGTCTGCACGCATTGTCTGCACGCGTGTCGGAGGGGCGACACAGACCCCAAGTACACGCGACCCATGGGAGGTGTGGCTGGTCGACTCATGACATCGAGCGCTGCAGCTCTCCCGGAACTATTCCCGTAATTGCGGTTGCGATCGGAAAGGTTTTCGAGGCTGGCTTCGAGCACGGGGCGCGAGGAACGTGTTGCTCACAAGCCCGGGACGATCGGACGGCACTTAATGGCACCTGGTGGCATCGAACGGCACCTGACGGCAACGCGGCCCGACAGCGACGAAACCTGACACTGCCGTCATGGCGCGCCCATGGCGCGAACGACAAGGCCGTCGACATGCGAAAACGCATGCTGCACAACGCGTTTTCGGCCGACTTCTACGGCGGGACCGTAGCGACCGCGCCGAGCCGAGCACTGCGTCGCCGGCACGAAGCGGTATGACCAGGCACTTCGTGGCGTGGAGGTGAGCGGACTCGAACCGCCGACTTCTACGTTGCGAACGTAGCGCTCTACCAGCTGAGCTACACCCCCGAGGGACCGTTCAGGGTACCAAAGCGCCCATCGCGGTTCGCCGGCGAATCAGTCGTTGCCTCGCCGACGTGTCAGTCCGTACCTCGCCGACGCGTCAGTCCGTGATCGTCTCGCGAGCGGACTCGATCGCACCTTGGAGGCGCGCCGCGACCATGGCGGTGGTGAGGTCGCCGCGGGTGCGTTCGAGCACGGCGCGGAGGGCGTCGGTGCTGCGGCGGAGGCCGCCGGTGACGCCGTCGGGGTAGTCGACGGTGACGAGCAGGCCGTAGATGTCGTCCATCATGCCCATCAGCTGCTCGGCACGGGCGAGGTCGCCGGCGCGGAGGCGGTCGAGCAGCTGGCGGCGGAGCTCGCTCGCGGCTTCGGCCAGGCCGTTGCAGTAGGGCGCGACTTCGAGCTGCAGCTCCTGCGGCGTCGGCAGCGAGTCATCGCGCACGAGCGCGAGCGTGAGCGACGCTTCGGCGAGCTCCTTCTTCGCGTCCGCGAGCGGGCCGTTCGTGCGCACGTCGGGATGGTTGACGAGCGCGGCGTCGGCTTCGGCGAGGAACGCGCGCGCGTCTGCCGCGAGTTGGGCCGCGCTGGCGAACTCGCCGCGGTGTGTCGCACGGATCGACGCGGCGCACGCCTGGATCGCGCGACGCGACGCGGCGATCGTGATCTCGCGCGCGCGGTGCTTCTCCTCGAACGCGTCGCGCGCACTGGCGCCGAGCGCCGCGATCTCGGCCGCGCGATCCACCCCGACCTACGAAGAGGCGGTGCGGCGGAACGCGAGCTCGGGTGCGCGCCGGTTCGGCAGATAGCGAACGGTCTGCGCGCGGTCGGCTTGCGCGTTGCGGGCCCAAGCCCACAATCCGAGGAACGCGACGAGGCAGACGTCGGTGACGAGCTGCACGCCCCACACGAGGGGCGATCCGGTGAGGTACGCGAGCGCCATCGTCAGCGCGACCGCGATGACGAGGCCGCGGAGGATGTCGGCCCGACGCTTCGCGGCCCGTTGCGGAGAAGACATCGCGTAGGGCGCCATCGCAGTGCGGGCGCCGTGCTGCGGAAGCGGCCGGGGCGGCATGGCGGGCCCCGGTCGTTGCATGCGCGGCTTGCGCGACGGGCGCGCGGCGGGCGCGGCACCGTTGGTCTGGCTCAACACGCCGAGCTTGTAGTTGAACTCGCCGATCGAGTCGGACGACACCGACCGCGTCGAGCGCGAGCGCAGCAGCGGTGGGAGGAGCACCACCGCCCACAAGGCTGCGAGAACTAGCAAGACCACCAGCGTCAAGACCTCTCGACCACCTTTGCTCTCGGGAACGGTAACAACGGGTGACATTCGAGTGGTGGACCCGTTAACGGCCATGCAGTTTGCCGTCTGTCGCGCGGGCATGCCACATCGCGCGGTGCGCATCGGGCGAGATGCACGAAACACCCGGTCAGACCGGGCGCGTCACTCAGAGCGCGAAAGGATCGTCTTCGTCGATTTGCCGACGGAACGTGCCGGAACGACCACCGGTCTTTTCCCAAAGCACGAGATCACCGATCGTCATACCCCGATCGATCGACTTGCACATGTCGTAGATCGTGAGCGCAGCAACCGCGCACGCGGTCATCGCTTCCATCTCGACACCGGTGCGATCCACCGTGTCGACGTTCGATTCGACCTCGACGAACGTGTCCTCGAGTCGGAAATTCACGAGCACCGCGCCGACCAACAACGGGTGACACAGCGGAAGGAGGTTCGGCGTCTGCTTCGCGGCCTGGATACCGGCGACCCGTGCGACGGCCAGCACGTCACCTTTGCTGATCGCGCCGCTCGCGATCTTCGAGGCGGTTTCCGCCTCCATGTAGACCCGGCAGCGGGCGACCGCACGGCGGTGCGACGGCTCCTTCGCCGTGACGTCGACCATGCGGGCCCGACCGAGCGGGTCGAGGTGCGTGAACTCCGAAGCCATGGCGCGCAAGTCTAGGTGTCAGGCGCGAAATCCCCACATGACGAGGGAATTCCAGCCCTCACCCGCCGATCTGGCTCATGGATCGGTCGGGCCGCACGAAATCGACCGCGCCGATGTGGTGCCCGGCCCACTTGGTGCCGACGGCTCCCTCGATCGCGGCGGCCAAGCGGTCGTCGAGGTCGGGTGCGTCGAGCCCGGCGCCGGCTCGCAGCTCGGCGCGCAGGTCGAATTCCTCCAGCGCGAACAAGCACGTGCGGAACTGCCCTTCGGCGGTGAGGCGAACCCGGTCGCAGCTCTCGCAGAATGGCTCCGTGACGCTGGCGATGACGCCCACATCGCCGGTGCCGTCCAGGTATCGGAAGCGTGTCGCCGGTTCCGCGCCGTGTGATTCGGCCCGATCGATCGGGAACACTGCGTCGATGCGCTCGAGGATCTCCTCGGCGGGAACGACTTTCTCTCGGCTCCACTCGCCCTGCGCGTCGAGCGGCATGAACTCGATGAAGCGCATACCGACGCCCTTGTCGCGGCCGAACCGCGCGAGGTCGGCGACCTCACCGTCGTTGACGCCGCGCATCACGACCGCGTTGACCTTCACCGGTGCGAGGCCGGCGTCGAGCGCGGCGTCGATGCCGGCGAGCACGCGCGGGAGCTCGTCCCGCTTCGTCAGCGCGAGGAACGTGGCGCGGTCGAGCGTGTCCAGCGAGACGTTTACCCGCTTCAGCCCCGCCTCGAGAAGATCGTGGGCGGTCTCTCCCAGCTTCACGCCGTTCGTCGTCAGCGCGATGTCAACGTCGAGCGGCGCGAGTTGGCCGATGAGCCGCGTGATGTGCGCACGAACGAGCGGCTCGCCGCCGGTGAGGCGCACCGATTCGAAGCCGAACCGCTCGACGCACACCCGGGCGACGCGGGCGATCTCCTCGTAGGTGAGGAGCTCCGTTCTCGGGAGCCAATCCATGCCCTCGGCCGGCATGCAGTAGGCGCAGCGGAAGTTGCACCGGTCGGTGATCGAGACCCGCAGATCCTTGACGCGGCGCGCGAAGGGATCGATGAGGGGGAGGGGCACCCTGCGCAGCGTCACCGCGCGAGGTTAGGACCCGGAGAAAATCGCGGGGTCCTGGCCCCGACGGGCCGTGGCAACCCGGAGTCGGGTTCGCTCTGGCTCAGCGCCGGCGCAGCGACCAACTTCAGCCGACGATTCATAGCCTCTCCGGGTGCCGAGTCGCGTCCAGCCACGCGCCTGCGACTGCCACGCTCAGGAGCAACCCCCACAGTCGCTCCTTTTTTTCCGCCCGCCCGGCGGCCTGCGTAGCGTGATCTTTCTACCACGCTTCGTGAAGCGGAGGCAAGGAATTTCTCGCGCGGCACGTGGGCGAGTGTCACCCACCGGATCACGGCCGGCGGTGCCGCTCGCTACGGACCCAGCAGGAGCACGTCAACCTCGCCGCCCGCCTCGACTCCGGGGCCGTCGGGGATGCGGGCCAGGCCGTCGGCCGCAGCCATCCCTGAGAGCACGTTGCTCGCCTGGAAGCCGGCGCGCTCGGCGACGTAGCGGCCGTCGACGAGGGTCACGCGCACCCGGTCGAGATGGAGCTTGCCGTCGGGGCGGCGGGCGAACGGGGTGGCGGCCACTGCCTTGACGATCGGGTTGTGCAGCGCGGTGCGGCCGGCCAGCTTCCGCAGCGCGGGTCGCGCAAACAGCTCGAAGCTCACGCGGGACGACACGGGGTTGCCGGGCAACCCGAAAACGGGCACTGGGCCGAGTGTGCCGAAGGCGAGTGGCTTGGCGGGCTTGATCGCGACCTGCATCCACGAGAACCCGCTCCCGGCTCGGTCGCGTGCGAGCTGCTCGAGCACGACCTTCACGTAGTCGAAGTCGCCCATCGAAACGGCGCCGCTCGTGATCAGCGCGTCGCACTCGGCTGCTGCGATGCCGATTCGGTCGGCGATCTCGCGCTCGTCGTCGCGCGCGATCCCGTAGTCGACCGCCACGTTGCCGGATTCTGCGACCACCGCCAGCAACATCGGCCGGTTCGAGTCGCGGATGCTGCCGAGCGGCAACGGTCCGTGTTCGACGAGCTCGTCGCCAGTCGACACGACGCCGACACGCGGTCGCGGGACACACGACACGTCGGCGACGCCGAGGCTGGCGAGCACGCCGACGTGCGCGGGTGTCAGCACCGTGCCCGAGCCGAACACCGACTGATCGGCCTGCAGGTCGCCGCCGGCGGGACGCACGTGATCACCGGGCCGCGCGGGTTCGAGGATCTCGACGTCGTCGCCGTCGGCACGTGTCACCTCGACCATGACGATCGCGTCGGCACCGTCGGGTACCGGCGCACCGGTCATGATGCGGATCGCTTCGCCCGCGCCGACGGCTCGTGTCGGTGCCTTGCCCGCCGGTAACTCGTCGACGACGCGCAACCGCAGCGGCGCGGCTGATGTGTCGGCGGCGCGCACCGCGTAGCCGTCCATGCCCGTGTTCGCGAAGGGTGGCACCGGCTCGCGCGCGACGACCTCCTCCGCGAGCACGAGCCCGACGATGTCGCGCAACGGGAACGGGCGCGGTGCGAGGGGTGTGACCGCGTCGAGGATGAGGGCTTGTGCGTCGGCGAGGGTGATC
This sequence comes from uncultured Actinomycetes bacterium, assembly GCA_963740835.1. GTDB lineage: Bacteria > Actinomycetota > Acidimicrobiia > IMCC26256 > PALSA-610 > CAVUFH01. The sequence continues at coordinate 128,295 of CAVUFH010000003.1, forward strand.
ACGTCAACCCGCGCCGCTGCACCACCTCGCGGAGGAACACCGCGAACTCCGGGCCGAGGTCGTCGCGGTCGAGGGCGAGCTCGACGGTCGCCTTCAGGAAGTCGATCTTCTTGCCCACATCGTGGCGGCCGTACGTACAGATCGCGCCGTACACCGGCTGCGACTTCATGAGCAGCGCGATCGCGTCCGTGAGTTGGAGCTCGCCGCCCGCGCCCGGTTCGATGCGTTCGAGCGCGTCGAAGATGTCGGGCGGGAAGAGATAGCGGCCGCTCACCGCCAGGTTGGAGGGCGCGTCCGCGCGCTTCGGCTTCTCGACGATGCCGCGCAGCTCGACGAGCCCGTCGACCGGGGCGCCGATCGGATCGGCGCAGCCGTACGCGGAGATGTCTTCCGGAGGCACCTCCTGCAACGCGATCACCGCGTGCCCGAGCTTCTCCCAGGCTGCGACCATCGACCGCAGCAACACGGAATCGTCGATCATCAGATCGTCGGGGAGCAGCACCGCGAACGGTTCGTCGCCGACGTGATCGCGCGCGACCGAAACCGCGTGCCCGAGTCCGAGCGCGTCCTTCTGGCGCACGTAGTGGACGCGCGCGAGGTCGGTGGCGTGCTGCACCTCGTGCAGGAGATCGAGTTTGCCGTCGCGCTCGAGCAGCGTTTCGAGCTCGAAGTTGCGGTCGAAGTGCTCCTCGACGGGGCGCTTGTTGCGACCGGTGATGATGAGGATGTCGGTGAGCCCGGCGCGCACGGCCTCTTCCACGACGTACTGGATCGCGGGTCGGTCGATCACCGGCAGCATCTCTTTGGGCACGCTCTTCGTCGCGGGAAGGAAACGGGTGCCGAGGCCGGCGGCAGGGATGACGGCCTTACGGACTTGGTGCAACGGAGCCTCCGGAACCGGTATCTACGTCGAACTCTTCACGGCGCAGCAATCGCCGGATGTTGGCCGCGTGGCGGACGATCACGAGCAGCGCGAGCGCGCTCAGGACCAGGACTTCCCACAGGTCGTAGCCCGCGAGCGCGGCGATGATCGGGAAGAGGATCGTGATCAGGAGCGAGGCGAGCGACGCTTTCTTCAGCACGCGCGCGACGACGAACCACACGACGGCGAGGCCGGCCGCGATGAAGGGGAACAGCACGGTGAGCATCCCGCCCGCGCAGGCCACGCCCTTGCCACCCTTGCGGTAGAGCGGGAACGTGTGGCCGATCACGGCGGCGGCACCGAGGACGAATGCCCCCGGCCGGCCTCCTACCGCGAGACCGACACCTGCCGCGACGGCGCCCTTGGTGAAGTCCATGACCAGCACCGCGAGGCCGTACTTCCACCCCAGCAGCCGCGCGACGTTCGATGCGCCCGGATTGCCCGATCCCTCCGCAAGGATGTCGCGGCCCTTGGTGCGGGCGACCAGCGTCGCGCTCGGGAACGTGCCGAGCAGCCAGGCGAGCGGGACGAGGAGGGCGACGGGCATGTCGCTCCCATTCTGCCCCGCCCGGGAAGCCGGATCTGTGGACTACGATTGGCACTCCCAGGACGTGAGTGCCAGCCCGGCACCCACTCCAGGAACGGGCCGGAAGGCCGGCCGGGAGTCACGATGCCGACGTACGAATACCGCTGCGCCAAGTGCGGCGAAGACGTCGAGGTGTGGCAGTCGTTTTCCGACGCGCCGCTCACGAAGCACGACGAGTGTGGCGGCAGGCTGCAGCGCGTGCTGTCGCCGGCCGGGATCGTGCTGAAAGGGTCGGGGTTCTACAAGACCGACAACCGCAGCAGTTCGTCGAAGCGCGCGGGCTCCGCCGCGGACCACGGCTCCGGATCCAAGGGCGATTCCGACTCCAAGCGCGATTCGGGCGCCAAGAGCGACTCGCCGGGGTCGTCGAACTCCTCCGGCTCCTCCGGCTCGAAGTCGTCGGACTCCTCCGGGTCGAGCTCCGGCTCCTCCGGGAAGTCGAAGTCCGGCGCCAAGTCCGCGTAGGTCCGGCGGTGGCCGAGGCGGCGATCGGCGTTTTCGGCGGTTCCGGCTTCTACGCGTTCCTCGACGACGTGGAGACGGTCGAGTTCGACACCCCCTACGGCGCCCCGAGTGGACCGATCTCGATCGGCACCGTCGGCGACCACCGGGTCGCGTTCGTGCCGCGCCACGGTCCGCGGCACACGATCGCGCCGGCCCGCATCCCGCAACGCGCGAACTTGTGGGCGATGCGCGCACTGGGCGTGCGGTCGGTGGTCGGACCGTGCGCGGTGGGTTCCCTCCGCACGGATGTCGCGCCGGGCGACTTCGTCGTCCTCGACCAACTCGTGGATCGCACGCGCGGCCGCGACGACACGTTCTACGACGGCGAAGACGTGCATCATGTCGCCTTCGCCGATCCTTACTGTCCGGTGCTGCGTGCGCACGCGGTCGAGGCCGCGACGAAGGTCCGCGTCACCACGCACGCGGCCGGCACCATCGTGGTGATCAACGGACCACGGTTCTCGACCCGCGCCGAGTCGCGCTGGTACCGCGCGCAGGGCTGGGACGTCGTCGGCATGACGCAGTACCCGGAGGCGTACCTCGCGCGCGAGCTCGGAATGCACTACGCGGGCATCGCGTTGGTCACCGACTACGACACCGGCGTGGAGGACGACCCGGGCGTCGAGCCGGTCACGATGGCGCGCGTGCTCGAGGTCATGGAGGACAACGTCGGGCGCGTCCTCGAGCTCCTCCACGAGCTGCTCCCGAACCTGCCTGTCGAGCCGGCCGGATGCGACTGCGCGCTGGCGCTCGGCCCGCTCTCCGACGCTTGACGGCAAACGCTCAGCGAGCGAACGACGCGCCGGAGTCTGCGAGGACAAGCGGGGCGGGAAGCGACGGCGTTCCGAAGGAACCTTGACGCGCCGCCCCCGCCCGAGCGGCGACAAAGAAAGAAGGTCCCTGGCCCGCCGGTCCGGGCGGGCAACGACCGACGAGCCAGGGATCCGCACCGACACTCCCGATCGTGCGGAGACGGGGTGCCGGGTAGCCTTGTCAGAACACTGATGGGGTCGAGATCATTCCCACTCGACCAGACTGCCAATCCACGACGCGCGCCTCGCGTGTGCAACATCGATTGCATCACACGAGCGCCGCGCACTTCGCAGCAACGCTGCCACTCGAGCACATCTCCCCGAGCACATCTTGGGGGCATCTTCCCCCACGCGTCTTCCCCCATCCATATCGACCTGACCAAGCGTTGGTCAAGATCTGCACGAAAAGGGGAAGGGATGCGTCGTTCACCGCGATCCGTTTTGGCCGCGTGTGCCGCAATCGTCGTTGCTCTCGTGACCGCGGGAGTGGTGTTCAGTGATCTCACCGCGTTGCACCGACGCGCCGGTTCGCTCGGACAACCACGAAGCGTGCTCGTCGCCCGGCGGGATCTCGCGCTCGGCACCACGCTCGGCGCGAACGATCTCCGCGTGATCTCGCGCTACGCGACTGCTGTACCCGCCAACGCCGTGTCCTCACTCGACGACGTGATCGGCCGGATCGTCGCGGTGCCGGTGGTCGAAGGTTCGGTGCTGCAGTCGACCCACTTGACGACCACCGAACGCGACGGGCTCGGCGGCCTCGTACCGGTCGGGTACCGAGCCGTACGCGTTCGCCCCGAGGACGGGCTGCGGCCGCCGGCGGGCGCGGTCGTCGATGTCCTGGCGTCGCTCGAGGTCTCGATCGAACGCGCCGCGGCCGCCGAGGTCGTGGCGCACGGGGCACGGGTGCTCGCGATCGACGGCGGGGCCGAACCCGCGACAACCGGAGAGGCCGATGCGGTGGGCGTTACCCTCCTCGTCACCGAGGACGAGGCGCGCGGGATCGCATTTGCTGCTGCGAACGGCGTCGTGACGTTGGCGCTCGCGCCGCCGGAGGACGCGTGCTGTTCATCGACAGGATCATGACCGACGCGGTGCTGGTGCTCACTGCGCCGGCGACCGCGGCCGCGAACGAGTTGACCGCGGCCAAAGCCGTGGTGCTCGGACTCGTCGAAGGCATCACGGAGTACCTGCCGGTCTCGTCGACGGGCCACCTGCTCGTGACGCAGAAGTTGCTCGACGTCGGCGACACCGACGCAACCAAGGACGCGGCCGACACGTACGCGATCACGATCCAAGCGGGCGCGATCCTCGCCGTCGTCCTGTTGTACTTCGGACGCCTGCGCGCGATGGCGTCAGGGCTCGTCGGTCGCGATCCCGAAGGCAGGCACGTGCTCGTCGCGGTGTTGATCGCGTTCCTCCCCGCGGCGATCGTCGGCGTCGCGCTGGAGAACTCGATCAAGGACCACCTCTTCGGCGTCGGTCCGGTGATCGCGGCGTGGATCGTCGGCGGTGTTGTGATCCTCGTCGCGTCCCGCTGGCTGCGCGAGCGACCGCCCGGACGCATCGGACTCGAACAGATCACGGTGCGGACGGCGGTGATCATCGGTGCCGCGCAGATCCTCGCGTTGTGGCCGGGCGCGAGCCGGAGTCTCGTGACGATCCTCGCCGCGTTGTTTCTCGGCCTGTCCATGCCCGCCGCGCTCGAATTCAGCTTCCTGCTCGGACTCGCGACGCTCAGTGCGGCCACCGTGTTCGAGGCGCTGAAGCACGGCGGCGAATTGGTGGACACCTACGGCTTGCTCAACCCGTTCATCGGGTTCCTCGTCGCCTTCGTCTCGGCGGTGGTTGCGGTGCGCTGGCTGGTCGGATACCTCAACCGGCACGGGCTCGAGCTGTTCGGTTGGTACCGGATCGTCATCGCTGCGATCGCGATCGTCCTCGTGATCACGGGCGCGATCTGACTCGCTAGCGTCACGGCGTGATCAGCACCGTCATCTTCGACTACGGCGGCGTCATCTCGAGCCCGCTGTTCATCGGCATCGGCGCGTTCGAGGAGTCGGAAGGCTTCGCGAGGGGCTCGCTCCTCGAACTGCTCTTCGGCGAGACGCACTACATCGGCGTCGAGGGACGCGCAGTCGCCGCAGAAGTCGTCGACCCGATCAGGAACGAGGTCTCCGACGCGATCGCCGCCGACCCGGACGCGATCGAGGCCGCGGGGAGCGCGCGTGACGAACCCGACTGGCATCTGCTCGAGAAGGGGGCGATCGACGTCGCGACGTACTTCGATCGCATGGTCGAGAAGGCGCCCGCGGTGCTCGGTCGCCCGCTCGACATGGACGCGTACGGACGCTTCTGGCGCAGCACGGCACCGGGCGTGCACTGGATGGTTGTCCACAAGATGCGCGAGTTGAAGGAACGCGGCCTTCGCGTCGGGTTGCTCACCAACAACGTGAAGGAATTCGGTGAGCACTGGCGCGCCACGTTCCCGATCGAGATGTGCGACGAGATCGTCGACTCGAGTCACGTCGGGATGCGTAAGCCCGATCGGGCGATCTACGAGCTCACGTGCACGCGCATGGGCATCACGCCGCACGAAGCGGTGTTCGTCGACGACAACGCCGACAACATCGCGGCCGCGCGCGCCTTCGGCATGGAAGTCGTGCACTTCGGCGAGCAACCGTGGGCCGCGCTCGAAGAGCTCGACGCGATTCTCGAGCGGCGCGGCGTCCAGGTCGGCTGAGGCCCGGGCCGGTTACGCGTCGCGGTGCACAGTGTCCGGCGCGAACGCGGGGAAGCAGACCGCGATGTACTCGGCGCCCTCCGGCGTGGCGTACTGCACCCACTCGCCTGCGTGGGTCATCACGGCCTGGCCCGCCGCGCACGTCGAGCTCACCGTCGGTGTGCCGCACGAGCATCGCACCCGCGAGCACCACCGTGTACTCGTCGAACTCGGGCGTCTGCGCCGGCTCCGACCAACCGGCCGGACTGCGCATGTGCGCCACACTGAGCCGTGTCGTGCCGGTGTTGACGCGCCCGACGTACTCGTCGATGAGCTTCGGGGGCGCGCCGGCCGCTTCGACACGAGTCGCGCCGGGAACGAGCGTCGGAGGCATCTGCGTCTTCTCCTCGATATCGGATGTGCGTCGATTCTGGGGGCGAGGCGTTCTGTTCACACGCCGCTGAGCGTCATGTCGCCGACCAACAGCGTGACACCCGTCGCCGCGCCGGGCAGGTACACGAGATCGGAGCCGATCTCGATCACGTCGAGCAGCATGCGTTGCAACGTTGAGGCAATGGTCACCTCGCGCACCGGCTCCGCGAACACGCCGTCGCGCACCATGAGCCCCTCGGCGCCGACGGAGAAGTCGCCGCTGATCGGGTTGGTACCGGAGTGCAGCCCGCTCACCGACTGAACGTAGAAGGCCTCGGACACGGACGCGATGAGCTCCACGGGGGTGCGGGGTCCGGGCCGCAGCGTGAGCGCGCGCACCCCGACGCCCGGACCCGACGCGTACCCACCGCGCACCGCGCTGCCGGTGCTGAGCCCACCCGACCGGTGCCCGGTGTACACGTTGTGCAGGAAGCCGCGCAGGACGCCATCGGCGATGAGCTCATTGCGACGGGTCGGCATGCCCTCGCTGTCGTAGACAGACGCGCCGAACATCCGCGCGTCGGTCGGGTCGTCGACGATGTCGACGATCGGCGCCGCGATCTTCTCGCCTTCGCGTCCCGCGAACATCGAGCGTCCCTTGAGCAGCATCTCGCCGTTGAACGCGCTCGACAGGATGCCGAGCACGGATCGGGTCACGAGCGGATCGAACAGGATCGGGATCCGCCGGCCGGTGATCGGCTTCGCGCCGAGAAGGCGCACCGCGCGGTCGACGGCATCGCGCGGGATCGACTCGAGATCGAGATCCGCGAGCGAACGCCCCGCGGCAAAGCCGTATCCCGTCTGGGTGCCCGAACCGTCCTCGGCCAGAGCGACGGCGTGTGCAGAACACGTCGTGCGGCGCGTGTACGCCTCGACTCCGAGCGAGTTGGCGATCGCGGATTCGGCCCGGGCGTCGCCGTACCCGGTCGACTCGACTCCGCGCACCCTGGAGTCCCGCGCTTTCGTCGCGACCTCGAGGTCGAGCGCGATCTGGACCTTCGCGTCGGTGGGCGTCGAGACGACCTCGTCGCGCCACAGGTCGAGCGCGGCCGGCACGACACCGTTGACCTCCGCCGGCGTCGCGAGCGCGTACCACTCGTCGGGTTCGCCGAACCCGGCGTTGTCGCGTGCTTCGCGCAGCGTCTCCTCGATCACGTCGGGCTCGAGTGACCCGGCCGACGCGTACCCCTGGCGGTGATCGACGATCACCCGCACGCCGATGCCCTGGATGCCGGCCGTCGTGAGCGACTCGACCTCACCGCCGAACACCTCGACATCGGTTTCCTGCGTGCGCAGTACGTACGCCTCGACCTGTTCGCCGGTATGCGCCGCACTGGCGACACGGCGCGCGATCGCGAGCAGGTCTTCTTGCTCGAGCTGATCGGACGCCGAGCTCATGCCGCGGTGCCGCCGACCGTCATCTCCCGAACGAGGAGCGTCGGCTGCCCCGACGACACCGGCACGGACTGCCCGTTCTTTCCGCACATCCCGGTCCACGTCTCGAAGTCGTTGCCGACGACATCGACCATGCGCAGTACTTCGGGACCGTTGCCGATCAGTTGCGCGGCGCGAATCGGGTGCGTGATCTCGCCCTTCTCGATCAGGTACGCCTCGGTCACACCGAACACGAAGTCGCCGGTGGCGGGATCGACCTGCCCGCCGCCGAGTTGCGCGCAGTAGATGCCGTAGTCGACGCCGCGCACGATGTCGGCCGGATCCGTCGTCCCCGCGAGCAGGAACGTGTTCGTCATGCGCACCATCGGCAGATGGCGGTAGGTCTGGCGGCGGCCGTTCCCACTGCTCGGCCGGCCCTCCTTGCGCGCGCGGAGGAAGTCCCACATGTAGTCGGTGAGCACGCCGGCTTCGATCAAGGCGTTGCGCTGCGCGGGCTTGCCTTCGTCGTCGATGCGCAGCGTTCCCCACTCGTGTCCGTAGGTGCCGTCGTCGACCAGCGTGACGAGCGGCGACGCAACCTGCTCACCGACGCGACCGGTGAACACCGACGCGTCCTTGAAGATGTGATCCGCTTCGAGCCCGTGCCCGCACGCTTCGTGGAACAGCACACCGCCCGCGCCCCGCCGCAGGACGACGGGGACCTTGCCCGAAGGCGCGGGCACCGCGTCGAGGAGGGTCACCGCGCGGCGGGCGGCGGCGTGCCCGACTTCCTCGGCGTCGATCTCGTCGAAGAGCTCGAATCCGAGCGTGCGGCCGGGCGCTTCGTAACCGGTCTGCATGCCGGTGTCGCCGGTCGCGACGCACTGCACCATCAGCCGCGTCCGCACCTGGTCGTCGCCGGCCAGCAGCCCGTCCGAGTTCGCGACCTGGATCTTCCGGTGGGCGTCTGCGTACGAGACCGTGACGGACGTGACCGTGTGGCTCTCGGCCCGAGCCCCGGCGTCGGCCCGGGCGAGCAGGTCGACCTTGCGGCGCTTCTCGACCGTCTCCGGCAGCACGACCGTGGGCCGGGGCGTCACCGCGCCGCCGTCCTCGAGCGCGACGGTGCGACTGCCACCACCGCCGCCACGGGTCGCGGCCGCGGCCGCCTCGGCGGCCACGAGCAAGCCGGGCGGAGACAGGTCGGCGGTGTGCGCGAACCCGGTCGTGTCACCCCGCACGACCCGGATGCCCGCGCCGCGCTCCCGTCCGGACACCAGCTCCTCGGCGCGACCTTCGTCGTAGCGGGCGCTCGACGACCGCCGGTCCTCGACGAAGACCTCGGCGAAATCACCGCCGTTGCGCAGCGCGTGATCCAGCGTCGAGCGAAGCACTTCAGTTTCGATCATGTCGTTCCTCACAAGACCCGAGGGGCGATCGGAGGTGCCCGCGCGCGAGTCGACTGCCGTATCGTACGGCCATGGGTGTGAAGCCCGGTCTCTCCGGATCGGTGACCTTGCTCGTCGCGGACGGCGACACCTCGCTCGCGATGCACAGCGGTGACGTGCCGGTCCTCGGCACGCCGCACGTCGTCGCGCTGGCCGAAGAAGCGAGCGTCGAGGCCGTCGCCGCCGCCCTGCCGCCCAACACCACGACCGTCGGCTACCAGGTCCAGCTCACCCACCTCGCGCCGACGCCGGTGGGCGGGAAGGTCACCGCGGACGCCATGCTCGAGACCGTGGAGGGCCGGCGGCTGACGTTCCGCGTCTCGGTCAGCGACGCCCGCGGCCTGGTTGCCGCCGGCCGCATCACTCGTGTGGTCGTCGAACGGTCCCGGTTCCTCGAGCGCGCCCAGGGCGACTGAGCCGGGCCGTGGCCGATCTGCGGGTCGAACGCACGGACGCAGCCGCCGTCATCACCCTCGATCGTCCGGCGAAGAAGAACGCGTTGTCGATCGCGTTGCGCGACGAGATCACGGACTCACTCGTCGGGCTCGCCGCGGACGAGTCGGTCAAGGTGGTCGTGTTCACCGGCGCCGGTGACACGTTCTGCGCAGGCTTCGATCTGTCGGAGTTCCCTCGCGCCCTCGAAGACGATTCGTACGCGCGCACGTTGTGGGCGTCGAGCGACCGGTATCACGACGCAGTGCTCCGGTTCCCCGTCCCGACGATCGCGGCGGTGAACGGAGCCGCCCTGGCCGGTGGCTTCGATCTCGCGATCATGTGCGACCTGCGCGTCGCCGCCACGACCGCGCGCTTCGCGCATCCCGAGTACACCTTTGGTGACGTGGTCTACGCGCCGTTGCACGACCTCGTCGGCGGCGCAGTGGCCCGGGAGCTCTGCTTCACGGGCCGCGTCGTACCCGCCGGTGAAGCGCTCGCGCTCCGCCTCGTCAACGCGGTCGTCGAGCCGGGCGCGCTCATGGAGACGACGATGGAGATGGTCGAGCGCATCGCGCTCGCTCCGCGCGAGTTCCTCGCCCGGAGCAAGGCCAAAGCGCTCGCACGCGCCGGCGCGGGGGCGATGCACCTCACGCTCGACCTTTGATCGCGAGGCTCAGGCGAGGTTGCTCGACCGCGGGTACGCGTCTGCCGGGTCGGTGAGCACGTTCACGAGCGAGACGCCCTTTGTCGCGAACGCGCGGTCGAGCGCGGGGCCGATCTCCGCCGCGTCCGCGACGCACTCGCCGTTGCCGCCGAGCGCGCGCACCGCTTCGTCGTAGCGGATGCCAGGCCGCAGCTCCGCGACCACGTCGTAGCCGAACAGCGCCTGCATCGGATGCTTCTCGAGTCCCCAGATGCCGTTGTTCCCGACGATCGCCACGACATCCACGCCGTGCCGGGCGAGCGCTTCGAAGTCACCGAGGGCGAAGCCGGCCGCGCCGTCGCCCAGCAGGAGCACAACCTGCCGGTCGGGGTGCGCGAGCCCGGCCGCCAGCGCGTACCCGGGGCCCATGCCGAGGCAGCCGTACGGCCCGGGGTCGAGGAACGTGCCCGGCTCGTACGAATCGATGAGCTTGCCCGCGTAGGACACGAAGTCGCCGCCGTCACCGATCACAATCGCGTCGCGGTCGAGGCGGGTCCGCAACTCACCGTAGATCCGCGCCGGCCGGATCGGCGAGCGGTCGTCGTTGAGCGAGCCGGCCTCGGCCGCGCGTTTCGCCAGTTCCTCGTCCCGCAGGCGCGCGACCCACGCGGTGGTGCGACCGGTCGCGGAGACCGAGTCGGTGAGCGCGGTGAACGTCGCGGCCAGGTCGCCGCCCGTGGACGCGGCGAGATCAGCGTGGCGTCCGATCCCGGCCGGGGTGTCGCAGAGGTGGACCACCCGCGCGTCCCCGAACCGCCCGAACCCGAGCCGGAAATCGAGCGGCGTTCCCGCGACGAGCACGAGATCCGCCTCGCGAAGCGCGACCGACCGCGCGCGCGAGAATGCGAGCGCGTGATCGGCCGGGATCGTGCCGCGACCCATGCCGTTCACGAACACCGGGATGTTCGCCGCCTCGGCAAACGCGACGAGCGCGCCTTCGGCGTGGGCCCAGTACACGTCACCGCCCGCGAACAAGACGGGCTGCTCGGCCGCGGCCACGAGCGCGGCCACCGCCTGCACGGCCACCGGATCGGGATCCGAACCGCGCAGCGTTCGCTCGTCGACCACCGGCATCTCGACGCTCGCGGGCCCGAACCCATCGAGCGGGATGTCGACGAACGCCGGGCCGCGGCGGGGCGTGCGGGCGGCGGCACACGCGGCGTCGAGCTCGGCGACGATCGACACGGGCGAGGTCGCGGTGGCGGCCGACTTCACGACTGACGCGACGATCGGGACGTGATCGAGCTCCTGCAGCGACCCGGCGCCCCAGCGCTTCTGCGGCGCGCGCCCGCCGACGACGACCATCGGAGTCCCGTTCATCCCGGCTGCGGTCATGGCGCTGACGCCGTTGGTGACGCCCGGACCGGCAGTGAGCGCCGCGCAACCGAGGCGCCGGGTGACCTTCGCCCAGCCTTCGGCCGCGAACGTCGCGGTCTGTTCGTGGCGCGTGTCGACGAGGCGCAGATCGGCCTGGACCGCGCCGTCGTAGAGCACGAACAAGTGACCGCCCGACAACGTGAACATCACGTCGACACCGTGGCGCAACAGCACCTCGACGCCGAGCCGGCCGCCGTGGGCGTCCACGCTCAGCTCGCGCTCGGGACCCGCGCGAGGAACTCCTTGAGCAGGCTGATCCACGCCTCCGGGTTCTCGAACTGCGGGGAGTGGCCCGCGTCGGGGATGACCGCGAGCCGGGCATCGGGGATCGCTTCGGCCATCGCGCGCGACGGCGCGAGGAACGGCTGGTCGAGTTCACCCACGATGACGAGCGTCGGGCACGTGATCGTCGCGAACTCGGGGAGGTCGTTCGCCTGGTGCGCGATCACGCTCACGAGCACACCCCACATCACCTCCGACAGCGCATCCCACTTCTGGTCCTGGAACTCCTGGTAGCCGGGCCGCTCCGCGAGCAATCGCTCGTACGCAGGCGTGTTGAGCGGCGTGCCGAGGTCGAGCAGTTCCTTGAGCGCGGCTTTGCCCTGGGTGAGCGCGACGATCCCGCCCGCGTCCATGAGGTCGACGTCGAACGACGGGATCGGGCCCGGCGCAGTGTCCATGAGGACGAGGGCCTCGATCCGCTCCGGGCGTTCCAACACCATCCGGCGGGCGACCATCCCGCCCATGGAGTGGCCGAGCAGCCGGAAGCGCTCGAGCCCGAGCGCATCGGCGACCGCGAACGTGTCCGTGACGAGGCGTTCGAATGAATGGGTGTCGGGCGAGTGGGCGGCGGCCGAGTAGGCAGCCGGATCGTCCGGTCCGTCGCTCGCGCCGTGACCGCGGTGATCAGCGACGACCACCGTGTGGTCGACGGCGAGCGCGCCCACGTGGTCCGCGAAGTCTTCCTTGGCGCCCCCGAACCCGTGCACGAGCAGCAGGCCCGGCCCGCGCCCCGTGACGTCGACCGCGAGCTCCACCCCGTCGTCCATCTCGATGCGCACCCGCCCATGCTCACGCACGGCGCGCTCCGCGCGCCACACCGCCCCTAGGCTGTCCCGCCATGGGTGACGGCGCACCGGTCGTCCCCCGGCAGGCACCGGGGTGGAAGGTCTGGGCGCGCATCCTCGTGAGCGTCGCCCTCCTCGGCGTGCTCGTGTACAAGGCGCCGAACCCCGACGAGCTGCTGCCGAACCGCCACCACCTGCTCACCGCCTTGTTGTTGACCGCCGCGCTGCTCTCCACACTTCTCGGCGTCGTCCTGTCCGCGTGGCGCTGGCAGCGGGTGCTGCACGTGTTCGACGCATCGGTGCCGTTGCGTCCCCTCTTCGGTCACTACCTCGCGGGCCTCTTCGTCGGCAACGTCCTCCCGTCCACCATCGGTGGCGATGTGCTGCGCGTTTCGCGCGCGTCGAACACCGTGAATTCGTCGTCGGTCGCGTTCGCGTCGGTCGTGCTCGAGCGGCTCACCGGGTTCGTCGCGCTCCCGCTGCTCGTGTTCCTCGGGTTCCTCGCCCGGCCGTCGCTGATCCACGTCCACCGCGCGTGGATCGCCATGCTGATCGCCGGGATCACGCTCGTGCTCCTCGTCGTCCTGCTCGTGCTCGCCGGTCACCCCAAGATCGCCGGGCGCTTCGCCGAACACGAGAACTGGACCAAGTTCATCGGCGCGGTCCACGTGGGCGTCGACCGGCTGCGGCACGAACCCCGGCAGGCGCTCGCCGTCCTCGGCACCGCCATCGTCTACCAGCTCTCCGTGCTCCTCACCGTCACGCTGATCTGCCGCACGCTGGACCTGCCGGTGCCGCTCGCCGGGCTCTTCGCGTACGTACCCGCGGTCGCGATGCTCCAGGTGCTCCCCCTTTCGTTCAACGGCCTCGGCGTCCGCGAGGGTGCACTCGTGTTGTTCCTCCAGCCCTGGGGCGTCAGCAACGGGCAGGCGATCGCGGTCGGGCTGCTGTGGTTCCTGCTGACGCTGATCGTGAGCGGTCTCGGCGCACCCGCGTTCGCGGTCGGGCAGCGGAAGCAGCGCGCCGAGGACTCCGCATCGGAGCCGGCCGCGTGAACGTGCGCGCCCGACATCGTGAGCTCCCCGGCGGGCGCCGCTTGCGCGACGGCAGCACGATCTACTGGTGGGCGGAGATCCTCGCGATCCTCGTCTTCTACTTCGTGTACTCCGCAGTGCGGAACGCCAACAAGGCGGGCGCCGAACACGCGTACAACAACGCGAAGCACATCATCCACCTCCAGCGCGTGCTCGGCCTCAACCACGAGGGGACGATCCAGGACTGGGCGCTCCACTTCAAGCCGCTCATCATCACCGCGAACTACTTCTACGGTTCCCTGCACTTCGTCGTCACGATCGCGGCCGGCGTCTACATGTTCCGCAAGTTCAGCAACGACTACCCCCGCTATCGCAACACGCTCGCAGTCGCGACGTTGCTCGCGCTCATCGGTTTCAAGTTGTTCCCGCTCATGCCGCCGCGCCTGCTCCCCGACAGCTACGGGTTCGTGGACACGTTGGCCAGGTACCCGACGTTTTGGTCGTTCAACTCGGGTGCAGTGAGCAAGATCTCGAACCAGTATGCGGCCATGCCCAGCGTGCACATCTGCTGGTCGACCTGGTGCGCGCTCGTGTTCGTGCCGCGCGTGAAGCATCGTTGGGCGAAGGTGCTCGCGATCCTCTATCCGTTCTTCACGCTCACGGTGATCATCGTCACCGCAAACCACTACATCCTCGATGCTGTCGGCGGACTCGTGGTCCTGGGCATCGGCTGGGTCGTCGCCGCGCGCTTCACCGCGCCGGCCGCCGTGAGCCCGTCCCCGCGCTGAGCTGAAGCGAGCCCATGGATCGCTACGATCTCGATCACGTCGCGCTCGCGGCCGCCGACACGGCGCCCGCGCTGCGGTTTCTCACCGGCGCGCTCGGCGGCACCGTCATCTTCGGTGGTCAGGGTCCCGGCTTCCGGCCCATGCAGGTCTGGGTCGGCGACGACACCGGCGACGGCATGAGCGTCGAATTGCTCGAACCCTGGGACACCGAGCACAACGACTTCCTGGCCCGCTTCGTCGCCCGGCACCAGGCGGGCCCGCACCACCTCACGTTCAAGGTGCCGGATCTCGAGGCCGCGCTCGAGCGTGTGCGTGCGTCGGGCTTCCGCCCGGTGAACGTCGACCTCTCGGACCCGGAATGGAAGGAAGCGTTCCTGCTCCCTCGCGAAGCGCACGGCACTGTCGTGCAGCTTGCCGAGAGCGCGCGCGAATTCTCGACGCGGGCCGAGCTCCTCGCCCACGTGCGCGCCAACGGACCGAACACGCACCCGCGCTGGTGGATCGACCCCGAGCCGCACTCGGGCCCGCCCGCGCGGCTGCGACGAGTCGTGCTGCGGACGCCGAACCTGTCGTCGGCGTTGGCCTTCTTCGGCGGCGTGTTGCACGGCGAGGTGACCGCGGAGTCCGCGACGAGCGCGGATCTCGTCTGGCCGGCAGGTGCGCGCCTTCGTCTCGAGGAGCACCTCGACGCGAGGCCCGGTGTCGACCGGCTCGAGGTCGAGGACCTCGACGCGCCGGTGGAGCTCGTCGGCACCTGGTTCGTCCCCGCGCCCTGATCGTTGCGCGCGACCGCTACACGTGCTCGCGCACGAGATGCGCGACGACGTCGTGCACCGCTTGATCGGCGAGCGTGAGCTGCGCGCCGCGGGCGCGCACGAGCGCGAGGCGACGCGGCGGCATGTCGACGATGGCGACATGCCGCACGCCTTCGCGCGCGGCCACGGCACCTTCGGGCACGATCGACAAGCCGGCGCCCGCCGCGACGAGATCGCCGATGAGCCGGATGCCCTCGACCTCCACCGGCACGCGCAACGTCAGGTGCGCGGCGGACGCGGCGACGTCCACCTCATCGCGGAGTGGGTTCCCGACCGGCGGCAGGATCAACCCATGTTCGGCGAGCGCGGCGAGCGGCACCGGTTCGGACACGTCGAGTTCGAGCCCCGCGGGCAGCAGACCGACGAGTGCTTCGTCGCGCAGATGTTCGACGACGAGCCGCGTGTCCGCGACCGGTTCGGTGACGACCGCGAATGCGAGCTCCCGCTCCGCGACTTCGAGCGCCAACCGCTCGGACGCGCCCTCGGTGAGGCGCAGCGACACGCCGGGCGCGACGCGCGCGATCTCGGCAACGAGCGGCGGCACGAGCCACGGGCTGACCGTGCCGACGACACCAAGCGTCGCGTGCCCTACCTGCAGTCCCTGCAACATCGACAGGTCGCGCCGCAACGCGTCGAGCTCACTGCGTATGGCGCGCGCCCGTTCGAGCACCTTCACGCCGAACTCGGTGGGGATCGCACCGCGCCGGTCGCGTACGAGCAGCTGCACGCCGAGGTCGGCTTCGAGCTGGCGGACATGCTCCGAGACGTTCGACTGCACCGTGTGGAGCCGGTCGGCCGCGGCCGTGAACGAACCTTCTTCGGCGACCGCGAGCAGCGCTTCGAGCTGGCGGATGTCGATGATGCGCTCCCTGGGCCGAACTGTGTCCACAGATTCGGACATATCGGAATGGCAGATCTATGCTATCGCCTTCACGCCTTTGACAGATAGACTTGTGATCCTGTTCACTTGATAGGCATCAGTGAGCGCGGGGGTCGGTTCCCCCCACCGACCCCCCGCTCCGATCGCCCGGCAACGTCGCCTCAGGGAGTGTGCCCCATGGCCGCCGAAACGGTCGCCAACTTGATCTTCAGTGGTCCGCTCACGTGGACGAACGAGGCCGCCTGCCACGGGCAGTCACGACTCTTCTTCGCACCTCCGGGAGAACGGCCCGAGGCCCGGGCCGTGCGCGAGGCCAACGCCCGCGCGGTCTGCCGCACGTGCGAGGTTGTTCACGAGTGCCGGGAGTGGGCACGCGAGAACCGCGAGTACGGATTCTGGGGCGGTGAGTCGGAAGAAGAGCGCGCGGCCGCCGGCTTCCGCGTCGACATGCCCGTCGGCCGGGTCGCCCGGTACCCGCGTGGCGACGGCACACCCGTCGCGCCGCGCGAATCCCGCATCGCCTAGAGGGCGGCACCAATGATCACGCTGGAGACGGGCGCGTAGTCTCCCCGGCGTGACCGACACACCCGACGGAGTCGACCTCGACCGGCTCCGGCCCTGGTTCGCCGCCCACGTCGAAGGTGCAACGGGCGCACCGCTCGACGCGTCGCTCATCGCCGGTGGGCGATCGAACCTCACGTACACCATTTCCGAAGGCGCGCGCGAGTGGGTGCTGCGCCGCCCGCCGCTCGGCCATGTGCTGCCCACCGCGCACGACATGGCGCGCGAGTACAAGGTGCTCAGCGCGCTCGCGGCCACCGAGGTGCCGGTGCCGCGCACGCTCGCGTTCTGTGACGACCTCGCAGTCAACGACGCGCCCTTCTACGTGATGGACAAGGTCGACGGGCAGATCCCCCGCACGCCGGCCGAGATGGCCGCCATCGCCCCCAACGACGCCCGCCGCTGCTCGGAAGCGCTGGTGGACGTCCTCGTCGAGATCCACGCGGTGGACTACGACGCGGTCGGGCTCGGTGATTTCGGTCACCCCGACGGCTACCTCGAACGGCAGGTGCGCCGGTGGGGCGAGCAGTGGGAGCGGTCGAAGACCCGCGAGCTGCCGGCCGTCGACGAACTGGCGGCCCGGTTGCGCGCCGGGCTCCCGGAGTCTCCGGCGCCGACGATCGTGCACGGCGACTACCGCCTCGACAACACGATGCTCGCGCCTGACGACCCGGGAACGATCGTGGCCGTGCTCGACTGGGAGATGGCGACGCTCGGAGATCCCCTCGCCGACATGGGGCTCTTCCTCGTGTACTGGAAGCGCGACGAAGGCGCCGCGCAGTCGGTCGGGGCGCCGATCGACAGCCGCGCCGGGTTCCTGACGCGCGACGAGATCATCGATCGCTATGCGAAGAACTCCGGGCGCGATGTCAGCGCGCTCGACTTCTACGAGGTGCTCGCGTCGTACAAGCTCGCGATCATCCTCGAAGGCATCCACGCTCGGTATTTGATGGGCAAGACGCTCGGAGAGGGCTTCGAGTACATCGGCACGATGGTCGAGGCAATGATCATGGGCGCGCTCGAACAGGCGTCGAACTCCTCGATTCCCGGGCTGCGCGGCTGAACCAACCGGTGTTCGAGGGAGACAACTGATGGGTGTGCTCGACGGCGTCAAGGTGCTCGAGGTCGCCGAACAAGGCTTCGTTCCGTCGGCTGCGGCGATCCTCGCCGACTGGGGCGCCGACGTCGTCAAAGTCGAACGACCGACAGGCGACCCGCTGCGCCACTACGCCAAGTTGGGTGTCGTCCCGGATGTCGAGGGCTTCAACATCCTGTTCGAGCAGTTCAATCGCAACAAGCGCAGTGTTGCGATCGACTTGCGCAACGAAGCCGGGCGCGACGCGCTCGACGCGCTCATCGAGTGGGCGGACGTGTTCGTCACGAGCTTCCTGCCGTCGGCGCGCGAGAAGTTGCGGCTGCGCACGGAGGACGTGTGGGCAATCAACCCTCGGTGCGTGTACGCGCTCGGCTCGGGTCAAGGGTTGGAAGGCCCGGACGCCGAGCTCGGTGGCTTCGACGCGGTCTCCTTCTGGGCGCGCGGCGGGATGGGCCACATCCTCACCCAAGAAGGGGCGCCGCTCGTGATGCCGCGCGGCGCCCTCGGCGACGCGCCGAGCGGTGCGTACCTCGCGGGCGGCATCAGCGCCGCGCTCGTGCAGGTCGCCCGCACCGGCGTCGCGTCGGTCGTGGACGTGTCGTTGCTCGGTGCCGCGGTGTGGACCCTCGGTGTCGACCTCGTCGCGACCGCCGTCAGCGGCGTCGAGGCCAAGCCGCATTCGCCCGGCAAGGCGCTCAGCGGCACCGTACTCATCGGCACCTTCCGCACTGGCGATGAACGCTGGCTGAGCCTCAACATGCTCGACCAGGAACGGCACTGGGAACCGACGTGTCGAGCGCTGGGGCTGCAACATCTGCTCGACGATCCCGCGTACGCGACCACCGAAGCGCGCACCGAGCGCGTGCGCGAGCTACACGACCTCTTCGTCGCCGCGATCGGTTCGCAACGGCTCGACAACCTGAAGGCGCAGCTGGCTGCGGAGGACACCATCTGGTCGACGATGTCGTCTCCCAACGAGGTCATCGCCGATCCGCAGGTGGAGGCGAACGGCTACATGCCTCGTGTCCCGGACCATCCGACCGCGCGCTTGTCGTCGGCACCGATGCAGTTCGACGGGACCGGTCTCGAGATCCGGCGCCGCGCGCCCGCGATCGGTCAGCACACCGACGAGGTGCTGCGCGAGATCGGCGTCGACACCGTGGAGATCGATCGGTTGCGCGCCTCTGGAGCCGTCGTGTGAGCCCGGCAGAGGCCGGCCTGTGAGAACGCCAGTCGACGCACCGCGGATGATCTGGGCGGTCGGGCTCAACTACCGCGCCCACGCGGCCGAGACGGGCCGGCCGCTGCCGGAGTTCCCGACGTTGTTCGTGAAGTCGCCGCGCTCGGTGATCGGCCCCGACGAACCGATCGTCGTCCCGCCCCATGTCACCGAACCCGACTACGAGGGCGAGCTCGCGGTCGTGATCGGGCAGCGGTGTCGCGATGTCGCCGAAGCCGACGCGCTCGATTGCGTCGCCGGACTCACGATCGCCCACGATGTTTCGGCGCGCGATCACCAGTACGTGACCGGTCAGTTCTCGTGGTCGAAGTCGTTCGACACGTTCTGCCCACTCGGCCCGGAGGTCGTTTCGCTCGACGAGGTCGATCTCGCGCACGGACTCGCGATCGAGACGCGGCTCAACGGCGAGGTGATGCAGTCGTCCACGACTGCAGATCTGGTGTTCTCGGTACCGAAGTTGATCGCCTGGATCACGCAGGGCGTCACCCTCGACACGGGCGACATGATCCTCACCGGAACGCCTTCGGGTGTCGGCGCCGCGCACGTGCCGCCGCGCTGGTTGCAGGACGGCGATGTCGTCGAGATCACGATCGAGGGGCTCGGCACGCTTCGGAACCCGGTCGTGCGCACGCGGGCATAGGGTTCCGCCCGTGACCGTCCGCTGGAACGAGCGACCCGAGCTGCGGCGGCCCGTGATGGTCGCGGCGTTCGAAGGTTGGAACGATGCCGGCGACGCGGCCACCGATGCCGTGCGGTGGCTCGCGCGAGGCTTCGGCGCAGTCGAGTGCGCGTCCCTCGATCCCGAGGAGTACCTCGACTTCCAGGCTGCGCGTCCCACCGCCGAGCTCATCGACGGCGTGCTACGCACGATCAACTGGCCCGCGCTCACGTTCTCCGCGGCGCGCACGCCCGCGGGCCGGGACCTCGTGCTGCTCCTCGGCATCGAACCCAACCTGAAGTGGCGCGCGTTCTGTGACGATGTCGTGGCCGTCGCCCACACGACCGGTTGCGAGGTCGTCGTCACCCTCGGCTCGCTCCTCGGCGACACACCCCACTCCCGCCCCGTGCGGTGCACCGGATCCGCCACCGACGAAGTGCTCGCGGCGCGCCTCGGCATGCAGCGTTCGCGGTACGAAGGACCCACCGGGATCGTCGGGGTGCTGCACGACTCCGTGCGCCGGCTCTCGTTCGCGTCGGCGTCGATCTGGGCGCAGGTGCCGCACTACGTCGCCGCGCCGCCGAACCCGAAGGCGACGCGCGCGCTGCTCGAGAAACTTGCGAGTCTGCTCGACCTGCAGCTCGATCTCACCGATCTCGACATCGCCTCGGCCGCGTGGGAGCGCTCGGTCGCGGACGTCGTCGCATCCGACTCGGACGTGAGCAGCTACGTCGCCCGGCTCGAGTCGCGCTACGACGAAGCCGACGCGACCGGCTTCCTCGAAGACGAAGACGACGACGAGGACGAGGACGACGACTGGTTCGACGAGGACGACCTCCCCACCGGCGACACCCTCGCCGAAGACTTCGAGCGCTACCTCCGCGACCAAGGCGACGAGTAGCTCGCCAACTTCTCCCACATCTCATGTACTGACCTGACCACCTCAGAGGTGGGCTACTCCGTACGACTGATGTGTGAGTTGGCGACCTCGCGGTTGCTGTCTCACGTCGTCGGTAGCGTCCCGCGATGGCTTCACCGCTGCTCGCAGTCGCACCACTGATGGCCGGTCAGCACGGGCTCGTCACACGGGTGCAGCTCTTGGAATCGGGTGCGTCGGAACGGCAGGTCGACAGGCTGGTCCGCACCGGCGAACTTCAGCGCGTCCGGCGGGGCGTGTACGTACCCGCCGGCGTCCCGCGCTCATGGTCGCAGGCGCTGTACGCCGGCGTTATCGCCGGCGGGCCGGGCGCCGTCGCGTCCCACTCTTCCGCGGCGCGCCTCTGGGGATTCGCCTATTGGCCAGACGCGGGATTCGAGATCACCGTGCCGCGCGGCCGCGCACCGCGCCTCGAGGGGATCCGCGTGCACAGTTCATGCTTCCTCGATGCGTCGGATGTCTCGGAGCGCGACGGCGTCCCGTGCAGTTCGTTCGAACGCGCATTGTGCGATGTAACAACGCAGCTGTCGTGGCTCCAAACGGCCAGGACACTGGACGACGGGCTTCGTCGAAACCTCGCGTCGGTCGAAAGGCTGCGCGACTGTGTGCTCCGTCTGGACTCAGGACCCGAGCGCCGCTTGTCCGTCGTTCAGGGACTGCTGGCCGAACGCGATGCCACCTATGACCCAGGCGG
Source organism: uncultured Actinomycetes bacterium (assembly GCA_963740835.1). Lineage (GTDB taxonomy): Bacteria > Actinomycetota > Acidimicrobiia > IMCC26256 > PALSA-610 > CAVUFH01. The sequence goes on from CAVUFH010000003.1 coordinate 149,380, forward strand.
CAGCGCGTCGGAACTCCGGATTCTTCACGCGATCCGCCAAGCCGAGCTCCCACCGCCTGTGCAGCAGCATCGCGTTCGCGTCGGTCGCCGGACCTTCTTCCTCGACTATGCCTATCCACCGGAAATGGCGTTCGTGGAGTACTACGGACTGGGCGTGCACGGCACCCCGAGCGCGGTTGCCTACGACAGCGATCGGATCTCGACGCTCGTGAGCGTGGGCTGGCGACCGTTGATATTCACCGACGCGACGTCAGACGCGGAGATCGTTGCGAAGGTCTCCGCCTTGCTCGGTCCGCGTCATTCCGCATCGCAACTCGAACGGCTCCCCGCGTAGCGCCCAAACGCGGCATGCGGTTGCCGGGACCCCCACATCTGTTGTCACGACTTCCCCACCTCTCAGGTAGGTAAAGCGCTACATGAGATGTGTCAGTTGAGGAGGTCGCGGGCGAGGGCGTCCCAGAGTTGGGTGGACAGCACCAACGAGTCGACGTCGACACGCTCGTCGTTGCCGTGGAACATCGCGGCGAAGTCCTCGAACGAGATGCGGGGGCTGAACAGGCCGAAGCCGTAGGCGACCGAACCGGCCCGGCGGAAGAACCGAGCGTCCGTGGCGCCAACCGTGAGGAACGGGACCAACGACGAGTCCGACACGAGCGCGGACGACACCCGCGCCATCGAGTCCCACATCGGCGTGTCGGTCGGCGAAGCGGTCGACTCGTTCTCGTCGAACGGGGTCACCTCGACCTGGCTTGCAAGGTCGCCGAGGGCGTCGTCGAGCAGCTTGCGGACATCAGCACCACGCTGGCCGGGCAACGTGCGGATGTCGACCTCGATCTCGACGAGGTCGGGGATCACATTCGTCTTGGTGCCGCCGTGCGCAATCGTCGGTGCAAACGTGGTGTGCGTGCACGCGTGGGCTTCGCGCGCGAGCCCGAGCGGGAGCTCTTGGCAGAAGTCGTACAGCGTCTCGGCGTCAGTCAGCTTGGCGTTCCATTCCGGCCCGAAATCGACGCCGTCGACGAAGTCGCGCCACGTGTCGTGGATCATCGTCGGCGGCCGGAACTCGGCGAGCCGGCGCACGACTTCGGCGGCCGTGACGAGCGCGTTGTCGGTGCGGAACGGCTGCGACGCGTGCCCGGGGGTGCCCCGCACCGAGATGCGGCACCAATAGGAACCCTTCTCCGCGACGATCACGGGGAGCCTGGGCCCTTCGGGGTGCGGAAGCTGGAAGCCACCCGCTTCGGTGACGACGTAGTCGGCCATCACCGCGTCGTGCTCGTGCTCGAGCAGGTGCTCGGCGCCCCACGTTCCGAGGTTCTCTTCGTCGGCGACCGCGAGGTACGCGAGCGTGCCGCGCGGCGTGAAGCCTGATCGCGCGAGGTTCCGGAACGCGACCGCCATCGTGGCGGTGAGGTTCAACATGTCGACCGCGCCCCGGCCCCACACCTCGCCGTCGACGAGCTCCGCACCGAACGGATCGCGCCGCCAGCCATCGGGATTCGCAGGCACCACATCGGTGTGGCCCATGAGCAGCAGCGTCGGCGCGGTCGGGTCGCTGCCCTCGATGCGCGCAACGAGGTTCTCGCGGCCCGGCCGCACCTCGTAGCGCTCGAGGTCGAGGCCGGTGTCGCCGAGGAACTGCGCGATCGCGTCGACGCTGCGCGACTCGAAGCCGGAATCCGCGGTGCCGTCGTTGACGCACTGGTTGCGGATCAACTGCGAGAGCAGGTCGACGGAGTCACCCGCGATCGTTTTCGTTCCCGGGGTCATGAGGCCTCGACGCGGTACATGAGCACGTCGCCTTCCTGCCAGCGCTCGGCCACGCCGGCGTGGGCCATGTGCTCGAGGTGCGCGAACGTCTCGCTCTCCGCCATGACGCCCCAGTGTCGCTTCGGGAACACCTCGCGCGACAGCTGCTGCACCGACGCCGGTCCGAGCCCGAGCGACGCTTGGCGCAACAGCTCCATGCGCTCTTCGTGGTGTTCCTTGATCGCGGCGACGCGACCGGGAACGTCCGTGAACGGGTGGCCGTGCGCAGGCAGGCCGAGCTCTACGCCGTCGAGCTGCGCAACGAGATCCAGGGTGGCGAGGTACGACTTGAGCGAGTCCGCCATGTTCACGCCGGAGACGTGCGGCGTGATCGACGGCAGCACGTGATCGCCCGTGAGCAAGGTCCCGGTTTCGGGGTCCCATGCGCACACGTGGTCGACCGTGTGGCCCGGCGTGTGCACTGCGAACCATTCGCGCCCGCCCATCCGGATGCGTTCCCCGTGGTGGACGCGGTGGGTCGGCTCCGGTGGCGAGAACAGCATCCGCATCGCGCGGATCATGACGCGCCGCTTCAACGGCGGACCGGGATTCGTCGTCCCCCACGGTGTCGTCGTGCCCCACGGGCTCGACGTGGCTTCTCGCTCTTCGGTGTCGTCGTGCACGACATCCGCGTCCTCGAGCTCGTTGATGGTCGGGAGCTCGTCCGGGTTCACGTCGACGGACTGCGCGACCGCGGCGGCTTCGGCCTCGAGGCGCCGCGCTTCGCCTTCGGACAGTGCGCGCTGGGGGCTCGGCCCTTTCACCGTCCACGTCGAGAACGCGTTGTGCGTGACGACGCGCGCGCCCGCTTCCCGCGCGATGCGACCCGCGCCACCGAAGTGATCCGGGTGCGAGTGGGTGACGAGCACGGTGTGGATGTCCTTGACGCGGTAGCCGCCCGACTTGAGCCGCGCCTTCATCGCCTTCCACGACTGCGGACCGGGCAGGCCCGGGTCGACGACGGTCAGCCCGCGGTCGTCGACGAGGCCGTACATGTTCACGTGCCCGAGGCCGGGCATCCAGATCGGGAGCTGCATGCGCAGCACGTCCGGGGCGACTTCCGTGACCTCCTGGGAGGCTTCCTCCTGCTCCTGCCGAGGCGGTCGCGGGCGAGCATCCGGATGAACATCGGTCACGCTCGCACAGTACCCGAGTGTTCAGAACGCGTTTCTCGGGATGCGTCAGGTATACGCCATCGGGGCGAACTTGGGCCACGGGCGGTTGGTCTCTGCGACGAGGCCACACGCGAGCGCGAGCTCCTCTTCGTGCCGGCGCGCGACGACTTGCAGACCGATGGGCAACCCTTCGGACGAGAGCCCGGCCGGGATGCTGACCGCGGGCTGTCCCGACATGTTGAACGGCGCGGTGAACGGCACCGATCCCATGCCACCCACTCGCTGGCCCGCGATCTCGAACGGCGGCGGCCCTTCCGCCATGAACGCCGTGGTCGCAGTCGTCGGTGTCAGCAGCAGATCGACCTCGTCGAACACCGCGCCGATCGCGGCGAGCGTTTCGTCCCGCCGCCGCAACGCCTTGAGCATCTGTTCTGCGTCGAGCCGCTCGACCGATTCGAAACCGGCGCGCGGTACCGGTGTGACATCCGGCAGTCTCCCGCGCGCGGCCTCTCCGTGATGACTGGAGACCTCGAGCGACGAGAGCAACCCCCATGCACCTGAAGGCTTCGGGACGACGACGTCGAGGTCGACGAGCTCCATGCCCGCGTCCGCGACGAGCGCGATCGCAGCTTCGTACGCGACCTTCTCGACTTCCGGGTCGCACGGCGCGAAGCCGAGGCTCGCGGACCACGCGACCCGTTTGCCGCGCAGCGCATGCGGCGCGTCGCCGGACAGCAGGAAGTCTTCGTACGGACGCGCCGGCCGGGGCAGCGAGGTCGGGTCGGCGTTCGTCGGACCGGCAACCGCGTCGACATACCGCGCCGCGTCCCGAACCGTGCGACAGATCGGACCCGGCACCGCCATGAGCGCGTTGTCGAACGCGCCCACGTCACCGACGCGACCGAACGAGACCTTGAAGCCGAAGAGTCCCGAGTAGCTGGACGGGATGCGGATCGAACCGCCGCCATCGCTGCCGGTGCAGATCGGCATCATCCCCGACGCGACCGCCGCCGCGGATCCACCGGAAGACCCGCCCGGCGTGCGCTCGGGGTTCCATGGATTGCGCGTCACACCGTGCAAGTACGACCGGGTCCAGTTCGTCGAACCGAACTCGGGCGACGTCGTCAGGCCGACGAGCACCGCGCCCGCGGCGCGCAACCGTGCCGCTTCGGTCGCGTCGCGCGTCGCGAGCTCGTCGCGGTACAACAGCGAGGCATGCGTGTCGGGCCACCCCGCGACCGCGACGAGCTCCTTCACGCCCATGGGCACACCTGCCCACGGGCCCGGGTCTTCGCCCGCCGCCACGCGCTCGTCGGTCTCGGCCGCGCGCTGCCGTGCGCCGGCGAGGTCGACGAAGCAGAACGCGTTCAGCTCCGGATCGAGGTGCTCGACCCGCGCGAGGAACACCTCCAACAGCTCGCTCGCCGATATCTCCCCGCTCCGGACGCCGTTGGCCAGCTCCCACGCGTCTCGCTCCCACAGGTCCGTCATGTGGTGTCGTGTCCCTCCGCAGTCTTCAACAGTTCGCCGAAGGCATCGTCGATGCCGGCAGCCAGGACTTCGAGATCCTCGCACGCGTCCCGGTCTCCCCACAGACCGAAGTGCAACGTGCCGTCGTACGAGAGGATCCCGACGACGATCGTGAGGTTGCGCGTGAGCGGCACGATCGGGAACGCCTCCACCAACCGCGAGCCCATCAGGTACAGCGGGAACTGCGGACCTGGCACGTTGGTGACGACCAGGTTCAAGAAGCGCTGCCGGTGGACGACGCGCGCGGCCAGGCTCATCAGCGTCGGCGCCACGTAGTCGCTCATGTTGATGAGGAAGTCAGCACCGACTGCCTGTTGATGCTCTTTGAGATGCTTCGTCTGTTCCGATACCGCGGCCAGCCGGTCCGTTCCGGCCATCGTGTCGACCGGGAGCGAGACGAACATCGCCGAGACCTTGTTGCCGAGCGCGCCGCGGTGCTCGTCGGCGCGCACGGACACCGGGATCATCACCCGCAGCCGGAGACCGGCGGTCGAGTCACCACGGTGGTGGAACAGGCGGTGCAAGCCACCGGCGACACCGGCCAGCACGACGTCGTTGACGGTGCCACCGAGCGCTCGCCGTACGCGCTTCACGTCGTCGAGCGGGACGCGAACGACGGAAAGCCGCCGGTGCCGGCCGGTGTGACCGTTGATCGATGTGGTCGGCGCGATCGCGTCGCGGCTCACCATCGTGCTCATCGACTGGCCGAGCCGTTGCGCTTCAGCCAGCGCGCGGCGCGGCCCCCGGAACGCGCGCCGGACCGACCGCGCGATCTCCGCAGGTTCGGTCAGCCGCTCGCGCAGCGTGTCGACGAGCAGCTGGGCCGGACTCGGTGCCGGCTGCGCCGACCAGTCACTCGGTTCGGGTTGCACGTAGTGCGGTGACATGTCGAGCAGCATCGTCGCGACGTCGACGCCGGACACACCGTCGATGAGCGCGTGGTGCGTCTTCTGCACGATCGCGATGTTGCCGCCTTCGAGCCCCTCGACGAACCACAGCTCCCACAACGGTCGCTCGCGGTCGAGCAGGCTCTCCTGCACGCGCGTCGTGAGCGCGACCAACTGCTCCCATGTTCCCGGCTTCGGTAGTGCGGTGTGCCGCACGTGGTACGTGATGTCGAACCGGTCGTCGTCGATCCAGATCGGACGCCCCTGTCCGTACGGGACGTTCATCAACCGGTGCCGGAAACGCGGCATCAGTTCGAGTCGGGCCTCGACCAGGTCGCGGACGTCGTCGATGCGGAACCGCCCCGAACTGTCGCACAGGTTCCCCGACTCGAACACGCTGACCGCACCGACGTGCATCGGGTACTCGAGCCGCTCCATGTGCAAGAAGCTGGCATCGAGCGAGCTCAACCGGTCGTACTGCGCCATCTAGATGGCTCCCTCCGTCCGCACGGGCCGATGGCTCCCTCCGTCCGCACGGTGCTCATGGCTCCCTCCGTCCGCACGGTGCTCATGGCTCCCTCCGTCCGCACGGTAGGACGGCGATCGTACGAGTGGCAGTCGCTACGGTCTACACACAAATGGGAACCAGGACCGCGACGACCGTGTGGAAGCTCTCACCGGAGCTGGTACTCGCGCTCGACGAGCACCTCGGGTTGCCGGTCGACAGCTACGTCAACGGCTCCCAGACCTGGCTCACCGAAGTGGACGACGTCACGCTCGAGTGGCGGCTGCATCCGGTCGCGGGGTACCGGACACCGAAGCCGCTCTCCCACTACGACCTCTGGGAAGCGGTCACCGACGGAATCCGAGCCGGCACTGATTCGCACGCGCTGCGGCTGGGCGACGAGACCCGGCCGATCACGAGCCTCTGGGACGGCCTCGAGTGCTTCGCGGCCTACGGCGACGACGTCGAACCGCAACGGCTCGCCGCGCTCGCAACCGAGCTCCTCACCGTTCCGCCGGACGGCATCGGCCTCGTCGACCATGAGTCGATCGGCGACGCGTGGGAGGCGCAGCACGGGAACGTCTCGATCGTCGCGCTGCTGCTCGAACAGCTGACGAGCTAGGCCCGCGGGTACACCCGCGCACTACTCGCCGCGCCACGGTGGGTTGCGGGGAGCGTCGTACCACGTCGGTTCGGGTGTGCCGTCGATCGCGGCGAACGCGAGGTCGACCCAGCGGTGCGCGCCGGCCAGGGGCTGCGGAAGCGCGTCGCGGGCGAAGAATCCGACGGCACTCGTCTCGAGCGGGTGCCCCTCGAGCTCGCCCCCGGTCATGTTGCAGTGGAACACGAGTGAGTACATCGGAACGCGCGCAAACCCGAGCCGCAGCCCGTCGAGCACGGCGATGAGCTCGACGATCTCGCACTCGATCCCGGTCTCCTCGAACACTTCTTTGATCGCGATCTCCGACGGTGAGTAGCCGACATCGGCCCAGCCGACCGGATACAGCCACCAACCCGAGTCGGCGCGCTGGGTGAGCAGGATCTCGCCCTTGTCGTTGCCCACGACGGCCGCGACCGCGACCTTCGGCGTGACGTACCCGGCGACGCCTTCGCCGACGGTGCTCAGCCACTCCTCGAACAGCGCGTCGGCCTCCGCTTCCTCGACCGCGGCCGCGCGGATGTCCGAGGCGACCTTCAGCACTTCCTCGAAGCGCTCCTTCTCGTACAGGCTCTGTGTGAAGCCGAGCCCGGTGCGCGCGATGCCCGAGAGCGTCGCGGACCACCGCAGCAGATCCGACGCGGAGACCGCGGGCTCGTCGGGACCGCTCACCTCCGGAGCGCGGGAGTCAGGATCACTGGAATCGGGAGGGGCCACCATGCCCCCAACCCTATTGACTCATCGGCCTATTGACTCAGCCGGGTCACGACCGCGCTATGAACCTTCTCGACGAGCTCGAGGTCGTCGATCTTCGCCCCCGCGGCGTCGCGCACGTAGAACACGTCGACGACGCGTTCGCCCTGGGTGGCGACCTTGGCGACGCGCACGTCGAGGCCGAGGTCGGCGAACGTCGCCGCGAGCCGGTACAGCAGACCGATCTCGTCGTCGGCGTGCACCTCGACCAACGTGTCGGTCGCGGACTCGTCGACGACGATGCGCACCTCGATCGGACCCGGGGTCGCGCCGCGCCGCGCGTAGTCGCGCCGGCGATCCGCGACGCGCTTCTCGACGTCGAGCTCGCTGTCGAGGGCCTGTTGGAGGGTGCGCTCGACGTTCTCGCCACCGCCCTTGACGCGCCCGAACGGATCGGCGGCGCGGAACACGTCGAACGCGAGACCGTCGGCGGTACCGAACAGGTTGGCGTCGATGACGTCCAGTCCGCACACGGTCAGCGCGCCGGCGAACGTCGCGAGCAGCCGGGGACGATCGCGCGCGACAACGGTGACCGACACGTGTCCGTGCGCGAGATGGCAGCGGATCGCCGCCGCCCGTTCCTGCAGCTCGGCGCGCGTCCGGTCCGCGCCGAAGAGCATCGCGTGCGCGATGATCTCCTCGACGGGGAACGCGAGGAGATAGGGCTCCGGCATCCGAGCCAGGAACGCGTCTGCGGCGTCCGCGCCGAGCCGCTCTCTGAGCAGCTCGCGGCGGTCCTCGGCGATCGCGGCCGCCTCCCCTCGCTCGATCGCGGCGGCGGCCTTGACGAAGAGGTCGCGTAGCAGCACGCCCTTCGTCGCACCCCACGCGGCCGGACCGGTGGCGCGCGAGTCGCCGATCGTGAGCAGGTAGAGGAGCCGCAGCCGTTCCGCGTCGCCGGCGCACGCGGCAGCGAGGTTGTCGGCGACGCTCGCGTCGGAGAGGTCACGGCGGGTGGCGATCTCGGCCATGAGCAGGTGGTTGCGCACGAGCCACGTGACGATCTCGCGGCCTTCGCTGTCGAGACCGACGCGACGCGCCACTTGCGACGCGATCGTCGCGCCGACGTCCGAGTGATCCGCGGGCAATCCTTTGCCGATGTCGTGCAGCAGCGCGCCGAGCAGCAGCAGCTCCGGGCGGCGGCACGCACGCGCGACCACACCATCGAAGTTCGTGCCCTCGAATCCGAGGTCCGGGGCGTCGCCGGCGTCGAGGAGCTCCGCGCAGATCGCGAGCGCTTCCAGCAGGTGCCGGTCGACGGTGAAGCGGTGGTATGCGTTGCGCTGCGGTCGGGAACGCACGTGTTGCCATTCCGGGAGGATGCGCACGAGGACGCCCTCGTGATCGAGCGCTTCGAAGACCGGGATCGCACCCGCGCCCGCCCGCAGCAAGCGCAAGAACGCGGCGCGCTCCCAGACATCCCACGTCGGATCCGACATCGAGCGGAGCCGGAGCAGGGTCGCGCGCTCGAACGGTGCGTCGACTTCGGCCGCGGCCGCGGCCGCTTCGAGCACCCGCAACGCCGACACGGGCGGTTCCTCAGTGACGATCACCCGACCTTCGCGCAACACGACGCTCTCGGCGAGCACGCGGTCGCGGTGCGCGACGCGGTTGCTCGGACCGTCGAGATGGTCACGCACGCGGCTCCATACGTCCTGGCTCACCCAGGCGACCTCGCGCGCGAGCGTCGAGAGCTGGCGCACCATCGCGTCGGCCGGCGCGTCGGAGTCGGGGCCTTCACCGTCGCCGGCGCCGACGAGTGCCGCGACCGCGCCTTGCTCCTGCAACGCGAGCCGGTCGCTGCGGCCGTTGGTGACCCGATGCAGCGCAACTCGCAGGTCGAGCAGGAGTGCGCGCGCGGCGGCGAGGCGCGGGGCATCGGGCTCGGTCAGGAAGCCGCGCGCTTCGAGGCCGAGCAGTCCGGGCGCGCCGAGCGCGTCGCCGGCCCACGCCAGCGACTGGATGTCGCGCAGCCCACCGCCCCCGTCCTTGAGATCCGGCTCGAGCATCTCGGCCACGAGCCCGGGGCGGATGCGCCGCAACGCCGACGCGTCGGCCAGCTGTGTGAGCAAACGCCGGCTCCGCCGCTGGGCGAGCCGCCGCCCCCGCGTCACGAGCTCGTCCGTGAGGCCTTCGTCGCCGGCGATGTGGTGCGCGTCCAAGAACGCCGTCAGTGCGTCGATGTCCTCGTCGGCGAGCACCATCGAGTCCTTCACCGTCCGCGTGCCGTGCCCGGTGACGAAGCCGGCATCCCACAACGGGTACCAGATCCGCTCCGCGAGGTCGCGCACGGCCGGCAGCGCGCGTCCCTTCGCGTCATGCAACAAGAGCACGTCGACGTCGGAGCCCGGGCACAACTCGCGGCGGGCGTACGAGCCGAGGGCAACGAGCGCAACGCGCGTCCTGCCGCCGACGTCCTCGAACAATTCCCGGAGCGTCCGGTCGAGCACGTCCGCCAGCGCTTCGCCGAACCCGACGCCCCGCAGGCTGGTGTCGGCAAGCAACGACGCGCGGGCGTCCCGCAACGATGCCGCGACCATTACGTCACGGTAGCGACTCGCTACGAGTCTCGGCGCGGAGAGTCCGACATGAGGCGCGCGCCGGGCGGCCGCCAGGCCCGCTTCCGGCCGATCAAGGTGCGCAGGTCCTGGACCGGCTGCGGCGGGGCGAAGAAGTAACCCTGCGCTTCGTCGCACCCGAGTGCAACGAGCTCCGAGAGCTGGCCCTCGGTCTCGACTCCTTCGGCCACAACCTGCAGGTCGAGCGCGTGGGCCAGGCCGATCACCGCCGACACGATCGCGGTGTCGCCCGGATCGGTCCCGAGCCCGCTCACGAACGAACGATCGATCTTGACCGCATCCACCGGGAAGCGCTTCAAGTAGCCGAGAGACGAGTAGCCGGTGCCGAAGTCGTCGATCGACAACCGCACGCCAAGGGCCCGTACCCGTTCGACGACGCTGATCACCGCGTCGGCATCCTCCATCAACACGCTCTCGGTGATCTCGAGACACAGGTTCTCCGGCAGCACGCCTGACCGCTCGATGACCTCCGACAACCGTTCGGCCAGACCCGGCTGCGCGAGCTGTCGGGCCGACAGGTTCACCGACACCATGAACGCCTGCTCGTGCTCGAGCTGCCAGCGCGCCGCCTCCTCGGCTGCGGCCTCGAGCACCCAGCGACCGAGCTCCACGACGAGTCCGGTCTCCTCGGCGAGCGGGACGAACTCGTCGGGCACCATCAGGCCGCGCTCGGGGTGCTGCCAGCGCACGAGCGCTTCTGCGCCCACGCAGCGCGCGTCGCGCAGCGATACCACAGGCTGGAAGAACAAGAGCAGCTCACCGTGTTCGAGCGCGCGATGGAGGTCGTTCTCGGTCGCGTGACGCACGACCGCACGGGCGCGCATCGTCTCGTCGAACACCGCGAACGCGGCCGCGACCCGATTCCTTCGCGTGGTACATCGCGGCGTCGGCGTCGCGGAGCAGTTCCTCCGGGCGTTCTTCGCCGGTCGCGAGCGCGATGCCGACGCTCGCGCTCACGAACGTCTGCGCGCCACCGACGACAAAGGGCTCGGCCACCGCTTCGAGGAGCCGCTCCGCGATCTCGATGGCACGATCGCGCGAAGTCGCGGTCGTGAGATCATCGCAGAGGATCGTGAACTCGTCACCGCCGAAGCGCGCCACCGTATCGCCGGGTCGCAGCACCGATTCGAGCCGGCGCGCAACCGACATCAGGAGCTCGTCGCCCGCGTCGTGACCGACACTGTCGTTCACATTCTTGAACCGGTCGAGGTCGATGAACAGCACCGCGACTTCGCGACGCATGCGCTTACATCGCGCGATCGCGAGGCTCAACCGGTCGAGGAACAACAAGCGGTTCGGCAGCCCGGTCAACGGATCGTGCATCGACTGGTGGGCGAGCCGTTCCTCGAACGCCTTGCGCTCGATGGCGATCGAAGCCAGGTGCGCGAGCAACGAGAGGATCTGCGCGTGCTCGGAGTCGGGCGACTGCGGGACGCGCGCGTAGACGTCGAGCGTCCCCAGCACCGCGTGCCCGTCGCTCGCGAGGATCGGCGTCGACCAGGACGCGTGGAGGTCGTAGGCATGGGCGAGTTCGCGGTGGTCGGCCCATCGCGGGTCGTTCGCAATGTCGGAGACGGCGATCGCGGTGTGGCGGTGCGCGGCGGTGCCGCTCGAGAGCGCGAGCGGCCCGACCGGCAGGTCGTCGATCGCTTCCCAGAAGCCCGACGGCAGGCTCGGGCACGCGCCGACCTGAAGGGTCAAGCCGTCGGCAGAGAGCAACGAGAGCACGCACGCGAGCCGCGGGAAGTGATCTTCGACCGTGCGCGCAATGGTCGTGAGGGTCTCGTCGAGCGGCACGCCGCGCGCGACCTGTTCGAGGATCTCGGCTTGATGGCCGGTGAGCACCGCGGCCCGGCGGCGCTCCGTGACGTCGCGGCCGACGGATTGGAACTCGACGACCTTGCCGTCCTCGTCGAGGAACGCGCGATCCGTCCACTGGTACCAGTGCACCGAGCCGTCCTGCGCGTGCTCCCAGTCCTCCTGGGTCTGCACTTCGTTGCCGGGCCCGAAGTCGGTGAGCCGCGCCAGCTCGGCCGCCCGCTCCGCCGGCGTGAACAGGTCGATGAGACGGGAACCGAGCAGCTCGGGCGCGGCGCGTCCGAAGAACTCCGCGAACGGCCGGTTGACGAACGTCAGTGTCGTGTCCGGGAGGTAGCGGCAGACGAGCTCGGTCTGGTCGTCCACGACCGCGCGGTAGTGCGCCTCCCCTTCGCGGAGCCTGCGTTCGCTCGCGCGCAGCGCATCCTCCGCGAGCTTGCGTTCGGTGATGTCGCGCACCGTGACGACGATGCCTTGCACCGACGGATCATCGAGCAGGTTGTTTGCGAGAATCTCTGCATACATCCACGAACCGTCGGCGCGCTGCAAACGCACTTCGAACGGACGGAACATGCCGCGCACTTCGCGTGCACGTTCGAACAGATCGAGGATCGCGGGCCGGTCCTCGGGATGTACAACGTCGAGGATCTGCTCGCCGTAGCCCGCACCCTCTGGATAGCCGAGCACATGGGTCGTGACGGAACTCGAGTATCGAAGCTTCCCGTCGGCGTCGATGACCGAGATCACGTCCGACGCACTCGCGACGAGCGCCTGCAGCCGTTCCTCGCTCGCACGGATCGCGGCATCGGCGTCGACGCGGTCCGTGATGTCGCGGCAGTTCGTCACGATGCCGCGCACCGCCTGGTCGTGCAGCTGGTTCACCGCGATCATCTCGACCCACCGGAACTCGCCGTCGCCGCGCCGGAGTCGGGCGGTGATCGTCTCCGTCGCACCGGGCGACTTGCGCAGTTTCTGGAACATCTCGCCGAGCAGCGCGACATCCTCGGGCCACATGAGGTCGGACGGAGGCGACAAGCCGACCAGTGCGTCGGGTTCGGCGCCGATGAAGGCGGACGCGCTCGGACTCACGTACGCGATGGTCCCGTCCTCCTCGAGCACGAGGATCATGTCGGTGAGGTGCTGCACGAGCGAGCGGAAGCGGGCCTCGCTCGCTTCGACGGCCCGCTGCGCGCGCTTCTGCTCGGTCACGTCGGCGACGATGACGACCGCGGTCACCGGGCGGCCGTTGCTGTCGCGCGAGTGGCGCGATCGCCAGGTTGCACTCGACGACCTCGCCGTCGCGGCGCGTGATGCTCGCTTCGTAGCCGGTGACGGTGTCGCCCGCGAACGCGCCTTCGATGAGGCCCGGCACGTCGAGGTCCTCGGGGGCGAACGGGGCGTTCCCGCCGACGATGTCGGCCGCGGCCCAGCCGAACATCTGCTCACACGCGACGTTCCAGACGTGCACCTGACCGCCGCGGTCGAGCGCAAGGATCGCGACCGGTGACGCCTGCACGATCGCGCGCAGCGCCATCTCACTCCGGCGGCGCGCGGTTTCGGCCTCGCGCCGATCGGTGACGTCACGCGCGTTGACGACGAAGCCCTGCACGACCGGATCGGCCAGCAGGTTCGTGACGTTCCCCTCGAACGCGCGCATCGTCCCGTCGCGGTGCCGCAGCCCGCCCTCGATGAAGATCGGGACGCCCGGCTGCTCGCTCAGGGCCTGGGCGATCGGCGCGACGTCCAGATCGGAGAACGCGGCGAGGGTCCGGCCCGCCAGTTCGTCCGGCGCGTACCCCAGCAGCGGCTCGGCCGACGGGCTCACGTACTTGACGACACCGGCGCGGTCGAGCACGGCGAGGAGGTCGGGGGCGTGGGCGACCACCGACCGGAACCACAGGACCGCCCGCGTCGGCGGCGTTCCGGCGCGCGCGGCATCGGCCGCGGCCGCGTCGGTGGCAGGCTGATCAGGATCCGGGGCGCTCATGTCCCACGTGCAATCTCCATCGCGAGCCCCATTATCACGACTCCGACGGCTCGGAACCGGTTGTTCGAGCGCGGAGGACCTTGGACTTCCCGATCCCCCACACCATCAACATCGGCGCGAGATCGTCGTCCCCAAGATCTGCCAGTGACTGCGGCACCAACGCGTACACGTCGTCCGGGAAGGCCCGGGTGTCGAACGGATCGCGCTCGACCGGTGGGACACCCGCCGCCGCGAGCACGCTCGTCGCCTCTCGCCGGAGCGTGCGCACGATTGCCAGGGGCGTGGTGCGCTGGCTCGCGGCGTCCGTCGCGAAGAATTCCCGGAGCGCGGCGACCGTGCGCGCCGCACCGAGGGCGCCGACCGCGTGCGCCTCGCCGAGCGCCGCCGCCCGCGCGGGCGGGTCGAGTCGGCCCCACGCGTCGAGGATACGGGTGACCGCGCCCACGACCCATTCCGCTGCGAGCCGTTCGACGCCGGCGACGATGGCGCCGCTCGCCTCCTCCATCAGCGCGAGGCCTTCGGCCGCTTCTTCGCCCGCCGGCACAGTCATCGAGCGCAACGAAGGCCTGCACGCCGGAGGCCCCTTCGGCGCGTAGTGGAGCGACCCGTAGTCATGAAGCAACATCGTCGCATGCGGATCCGCGCGCTCTCGGTGTTCGAGCGCATCGTCTACCACTGTGCGTGCGTCGATACGCAGGATCCGGCCCGCCCGGTGCTCGAAGTCGAGGCGGTGCTCCGCGCGGGCGATGCCGACGGCCCGCTGCTCGTCACGGTCGCGGACTACAAGCACATGATCGGCTTCGACGCGGCCAACGCGTGCCTCCCGAAGCTGCGCACCGCCGGTCGCACCGAGGTCCACGACGGCGTCGAGTACCTCACGTTCCCGATATGGAGTGCGGCGGACACCGGTCCGTGAGGCGGCGAGCGCAGCGAGCTCGCGGCGAACGGCGCAGCTCCAATCGCCGGCGCAGCCGGCCGCTCGGCAAGCCGTTCCCAAGGAAGATCAGCCCGCGACGACGTCGCCTTCCATGGGGTTGACGGTGCAGCCGAGGTCTTCGAGGTACGCGATCGCGGCGTCGCACGCGTCATGCGGACCCGCGAGCTCGAGGATGATCCATCCCGAACGGTCCTCGACGTTCGCGCGGCGAATGTTGGGCACGACGTCGTAGTGCTTGACGATCTCGTAGATCAGCGGCCGGTTCACCAGCGTCTCCGGGAACGAGACGAAGAGGCGCAGCGAGTCCTGGTGCGTCATGACTCGGCGGGACGGGGACCGCCGGCGCCGCGCACACCGACGCGCGCGCACACCTCGGCTGCGGGCAACACCAGGCCGGTGAAGAACGGGCCGAAGTCGGCGTAGCGCGCCGACACGGGATCGAAGCGCATCTCCTGCACGATGTCCTTCAACGCGACCGGGTCGTCGGCGAGCAGCGTGACGCCCCACTCCCAGTCGTCGAGACCGGTCGAGCCGGTGATCAGCTGGAGGATGCGACCCGCGTACGTGCGACCGACGCGCGCATGGCCGGCCATCAGTTCCTTGCGCTGCGCGAACGGCAGCTCGTACCAGTTCGCGTCCGCGGCCCGTCGCTTCGACATCGGGTAGAAGCCCAGCAGCTTTTTCGCGGGCAGCTTCGGGTGCAAGCGGTTCTCGCGGTAGTGCGCCATGCGCTCGTTCCACGCCGCGAGCGCCACCGCGAGGTCGCCCCCGGACAAGCCCTCTTCCCGTTCCAGCCGGGCCCGTTCGTCGACCTCGGTCGACGTGTACTCGGACGCCTCGGTCAACGACACGAACGAAGAGGTGGGCACGAGCGGCGCGGTGAGCAGTTCCTGCTGGAACGCCTGGAGCCGCGCCAGGTCGGGCCCGAGCGCGACGACACCGAGATCCGCCTTGTGGCCGAGCACCGCGACGCAGAGCGCCTGGTGACCGTCGGCTTCGAGCGACGCGACCGCGTCGACGATGCGCTTCGCCGCGCCCGGCTCGCGCTCCGCCCGCTCCCGATCGACGCGGTAGAAGAGGTGCAGGACTCCCCAGCCGATCGTGGGGGTGACGGACTCCACGGGGCGAAGGTTAGGCCCCCGGATGTCAGGCCGAGGCACCCTTCGCTGCGCCGGCGCCGTACTGCCCGAGGCCGCCGAGCATCGAGAAGAGGTCGGTCACCTCGTCGGCCGGCGGTGCTTGCACCGAGACATCCACGCCGTAGTCGTACATCTCCATGTCGAGGTGGACCCCGCCGCTCGCGGCGCCCATCTCCATGCGCATGCGCCGCAACCGGCCGTTGGCGTCGATCCACACGTCGATCGGCAGCGCGTCGCTCCCGGCTTGCGTGCGCAGCTGCTCCAAGCTCTTGCCGAGTTGGTCGGGATCGATGCCCAAACGCTGCGCGACATCAGCCGGCACGCGGTCGAGCGCCTTCGTCAGGTCGATCGTCGCGTGGTAATGCGTCGTGTCGACGTCGCGCAGCTTGTCGTGGCCGACTTCGGTGACGTCCGACGAGACCGCGGCGAGGTACTGCAGGTACTGCGTCGGATCGGTCTGCTCGAACTGCCCGACCGAGTCCTGCGGCACGCCGAGGTCGCCGAGCGCGGCCCCGAGATCCATCGACAGCCACGGGGTCTCGGTCCCCATGCCCTGCGCCAGCAACGCCGGGTACTTCATGTACATCACCTTGTCGACGAGCCGGAGCTCGACCGAGGTGTCGCCGCCGCCCGTGTGGCCGGGTGCGAGCTGCGAGAGCAACGGACCCATGTCCATCGTCATCTGCATGTCGCCGGTCGCGAAATCGGTCAGCCCGACCGCCGTGATCTCGGCGTCGCCCTGACCGGGAACCGCCATCGACATCTTCATCGAGATGCGCGCGCTGCCCGCGTCCATCGTCGTGGAGGCGGCGTCGACCAACCGGTCGCGGATGACGACACCCGAGTGGGCACCGGCCGCGGCCGTCGGCTGCGAGCCGGACGAGGTCGTGTCGCCGGCGTTCCCGCCACACGCGCCGAGGGCGAGGCCGCCGGCGACCGCGAGCGTCAAGAGGGTTCGAGTTCGCATCCCTACATCACCTTTCGCGCGCGTCCCTGCGCGCCGCTGCACTTGTCCGAATCCAAATTGGTATCGGACGCGAAACGGGGCGCCCGTAGGGGCGCCCCGTTCGAATTCACGTCGGTGACTCAGAAGTCGCCCATGCCGCCCATGTCGGGCATGCCGCCGCCGGGCATGCCGCCGGCGCCCTTCTCCTCGGGCTTGTCCGCCACGACCGCTTCGGTCGTGAGGAACAGCGCCGCGATCGACGCCGCATTCTGCAGCGCCGAGCGGGTGACCTTGGCCGCGTCGATGACACCGGCCTTCACCAGGTCCTCGTACTCGCCGGTGGCCGCGTTGAGGCCGTGAGAACCCTTGAGGTTCTTCACCTTCTCGACGATCACGCCACCTTCCATGCCGGCGTTCACGGCGATCTGCTTCAACGGCTCCTCGAGCGCCCGGGCCACGATCTTGGCGCCGGTCGAGACGTCACCCTCGAGCGTGTTCGCGTGCTCGAGCACCTTGGCCTGGGCCCGGAGCAACGCCACGCCACCACCCGGCACGACGCCTTCTTCGACGGCGGCCTTCGTGGTCTGCACGGCGTCCTCGATGCGGTGCTTCTTCTCCTTCAGCTCCACCTCGGTGGCGGCGCCGACCTTGATGATCGCCACACCACCGGACAGCTTGGCGAGCCGCTCCTGGAGCTTCTCGCGGTCGTAGTCGGAGTCGGTGTTGTCGATCTCGTTGCGGATCTGGTTGATCCGGCCCTGGACGTCGGCCTTGGAGCCGCCACCCTCGACGATCGTCGTCTCGTCCTTCGTCACCACGACCTTGCGGGCGCGGCCGAGGAGCTCGAGGCCGATGCTCTCCAGCTTCAGACCGACCTCTTCCGACACGACCTGGCCGCCGGTGAGGATGGCCATGTCCTGGAGCATCGCCTTGCGGCGCTCACCGAAGCCGGGGGCCTTGATGGCGACCGACTTGAACGTGCCGCGGATCTTGTTGACGACGAGCGTGGCGAGCGCCTCGCCCTCGACGTCCTCGGCGATGATCACGAGCGGGCGACCGCCCTGCATGACCTTCTCGAGGACCGGCAACAGGTCCTTGACCGCCGAGATCTTGTTCGACACG
The DNA here is from genome assembly GCA_963740835.1 of uncultured Actinomycetes bacterium. Lineage (GTDB taxonomy): Bacteria > Actinomycetota > Acidimicrobiia > IMCC26256 > PALSA-610 > CAVUFH01. The sequence goes on from CAVUFH010000003.1 coordinate 167,165, forward strand.
AAGAGCAGGAACGGGTCGTCGAGGACGCCCTCCATGCGCTCGGGGTCGGTGACGAAGTACGGCGAGATGTAGCCCTTGTCGAAGCGCATGCCCTCGACCAGGTCGAGCTCCATGCCGAAGGTCTGGCTCTCCTCGACGGTGATGACACCGTCCTTGCCGACCTTCTCGAGCGCCTCGGCAATCATCGAGCCGATCTCCTTGTCGGCCGCGGAGATCGCGGCGACGTTGGCGATGGCGGCCGGGTCGGTCTCGACCTTCTTCGACAGGCTGCGGATGGACTCGACGGCGGTCTCGACCGCGCTCTCGATGCCCTGCTTCAGGACCATCGGGTTGGCCCCGGCGGCAACGTTGCGCAGACCTTCACGCACCATCGCCCAGGCGAGGACGGTTGCGGTGGTCGTGCCGTCACCGGCGACGTCGTCGGTCTTCTTGGCGACTTCCTTGACGAGCTCGGCGCCGATCTTCTCGTACGGGTCCTCGAGGTCGACTTCCTTGGCGATGGAGACGCCGTCGTTCGTGATGGTGGGCGCGCCCCACTTCTTCTCGAGAACGACGTTGCGACCCTTCGGTCCCAGCGTGACTCGGACAGCGTCGGCGAGCTTGTTCATGCCCGCTTCGAGCGCCCGGCGCGCGTGCTCGTCATATGCGATCTGCTTCGGCATTGCGAAAAACCCCCTCGGCAGCGTCGGTGCTGCGGTGCTCGGGTTCGGGCGGAGACTTGCGAGTCGTACTTGCGAGTCAGTACTTGTGAGTCGTACTTGCGAGTCAGGAGTCTACAACTCGCGGTTAGCACTCTCAGGTCTCGAGTGCTAACCCATGTTGGCACTCGCTGCCGTCGAGTGCAAGTGGCCAAGCGCGCCAGCGCAAGCGTCAGGTCAGCAGGCCCTCGCCCAGGAACCCGCCCTTGGCCGGGACCCCGGGCAGCACGTAGAAGAACCCGCCGCCGACCGGCAGGATGTACTCCTCGAGGGGCTCGCCGTTCAGCCGCTGCTGCACCGCAAGGAAGCCGTCGTCCAGGCTGGCCTGGAACGCACTGAACAGCAGGCCCTGGTCGAGACGGCCGGCCCCGTCGAAGCCGCGGGAGTAGCTGAAGCCCCGGCGCAGGATCCGGTTCTTCTCCGTGGCCGGCGTGCGCGGGTTCGCGAGCCGGATGTGGGCGTCGAGCGGCACGCGCTTGCCTTCGTCGTCGCCCGCATAGTCGAAGTCGTCGTTCTCGTGCTCACCGCCGAGCGGCGCGCCGCTCAGCTTGTCCCGGCCGATCAGCGCCTCCTGCTCGTCGAGCCGAGTGCGGTCCCAGAACTCGACGACCATCCGGATGATGCGGATCGCCTGGTAGCTCCCGCCCACCGCCCAGTGCGGTTCGCCACGCGCACGGTCGACCCACACCAGCTTCCGCATGAGTTCGTCGTCGGTGGCGTCGGGGTTCGCGGTGCCGTCCTTGAACCCGAGGAGGTTGCGACCGGGCGCGAAGCCGGCACCGAAGTCGCCCTGGATCGTGTTGAAGCCTTCGAGCATCCAGCGCAGCGTGAACGCGCCGCGCGTGCGCCGCATCAGCTGGCGCAGCGCGTAATTCGTCGTGTCGGCGTTGCCGGCCGAGATCGTCACGGACACGTCGCCGTGCGTGAGCGCGGGGTCGAGCCGGTCGTTGGCGATGAACGGCATGCGCACCAGCTCGCGCGGCTTGCGAGACGCGAGGCCGTAACGATCGTCGAAGAGTGACGCGCCGACGCCGACGATGATGCTCAGCTCTGCAGGTGGGAGCTCGTCACCGAAGACGCCCGAGTCGGTCGGCGGGAAGCCGCCACTCCGCTGTTCCGGTGGCACGCCGTCCATGAGCTGCTGCGCTTCCGTCGACAGATCACGGAACGCGTCGACGAGCTCGGCCCGATCGCGCGCCTGACTGTTGAACGCGACGACGATGCCGGACTCCGGTGCCCGCAGCAGCACGCCGGCTTGGTGCGGTCCGTAGAACGGCACCCGCGTCCGCTCGGCGCGCGCTTCGGCCTCCTTCGGGTCGGCCGGTTGCGCGGCCGCGTCGGGGTCGGTGCTGCAGCTCGCGAGCAGTGCGGGCCCGCCGACGGCGACGGCGGCCGCGCCACCGGCCGCCGAGCGCAGGAAGCGCCGGCGGCCGGGGTCGAACGAATCGCGTCGCCGCGATCGCATCACTCTTCCCACCTACTTCAAGCCGAGGGTGCCGCCCACCTGCGACACGTTCTCGGAGAGCTGGGCGAGCGTCGCCTTCATCTTGTCCTTGTCGGCGTCGGTGAGCTGCTCGTACGACACGTAGCCGCCGTTCCCATCCTTGTAGGCGGCAAGCTGCGCGTCGACGTCGGTGAAGCCGGCGTTGATCGTCGTCACGAGATCCGGGTCCTCCGCCTCGATGGCCGGGGTCAGCAGCACGATGAGCTGCTTCGACCCGTCGATGTTGGCGGCGAAGTCCCAGAGGTCGGTGTGCGAGTAGCGGTCCTCTTCGCCGGTGATCTTGCCTTCGGAGACCTCTTCGATCAGGTCCGCGGCACCGGCGGGCAACGCGCCGGCCGGGAGATCCAACGTTGCAACCTGCTCCTTGAGCGACGCGAGATCGGCGTCGAGCTTGTCGGCGAACTCGGCACCGCCCGCGGTCGTGTTCTGCTCCCACAGCAGGTACTCGAGCCGGTGCCAGCCGGTGAAGTTCGGGTCGTCGACGCCTTCGAAGTCGTCGACGCGCGAGTCGGTGGCCCCGTCGATGTCGGGCACCAGCCCGGCGATCGGTTCGATGCGCTCCCATGACACTCGTGACGGCGCGTACGCGGCCTTGGCTCCCTCGACGTCACCGGCGCGCACCGCGTTCGTGAACGTGGTGGTCGCCGCGACGAGCGCGTCGACCTGTTGGGTGACGTATTGCTTGTACTGGTCGACGGCCGCGTTCACGAGCTCGTTGTCGGTCTCGGAGAGATCCGAGCTCGACAGGCCCGTCCCCGACCCCGAACCGCTCCCTGACGATTCGCCGCCGGCGCTGCGGACGTCTCCGCCGGAGGTGCGGACCCCGTCGCCGTCGTCGCTGCCGCAGGCGGCGAGCACGAGCACGGATGCGAGCAGCCCCGCGAGTGCGGCGGCCATCCATCGGTTCTTCACTGCCATCTCCTTCTACGCCTTCTGCGCTTGGACGAATCGGGTACGAAGCACGGCACGTCGCGGCCGCACCACCGCGAACACGCTTGCGATCAGCGCGAAGCACCACGCCCCGTGGAGGACCCAGTCCTCGGGCGTGCGGTCGCGGTAGTCGGGGAGCAGCAGGCGCCAACCGCGCACGGGCGGGTTCGACATCTGCTCCATGGTCGAGATGAGTCGGAGATCGAACACGCTGGCCTCGACGACCAACCACATGAAGATGAACGCGCCGAGGATGCCGAGCACCGCGAGGACGCGCAGCGCCGTCCGGCTCGACGCGGCCCACCACGCGACGATGAGCACCGCGCACGGGAGCACCACGACGACCTGCCGCCCGGGCCACCACCAGCCGTGCATCGTCAGGGCCACGAACGTCGCGTTCAGCCATCCGACCGCGAGCGGCACCGCGAGCACGGGCCAGCGCTCCGGGCGCTTGCGGATGAGAAACGCGAGGGCGGGGACGGCGCACAGGTACGCGGGATTCCACGCAACCAGCCCGAAGTCGCGGTCGATGAGGAGGCCGACGAGGCGGACCGCCCGGCCCGGATAGTCCGGGCTCGAGCCGACCACGGTCATCTCACCACCGACGAAGTGATCGCCGCTCGCGTACACGGTCCAGCCGCCGTACCACGCTTGGTGCGCGACCGAGATACGCGACGCCCGGCGAGCGCGAGCCCGCCGCCGAACCACCACACCAGCCGCCGCTTGTCTGCCCGCCAGTAGAGCCACGCGGCGACGGCGGCGAGCGCGCCCGCGACCGGCGCGTACTTCACCGACAACCACGAGCAACGCGACGATGCAGACACCGGCGCCGAGCAGCGAGCGCCGCCCGAGCGGCCCGGTCAACGCCGCGATCGCGAGCGTCACCGCGAAGGCGGCCGGCAGCTCGGGGTACACCTGCGTGCCGTAGACGGCGAGCGGCGCGCCGGCCGAGAACGCGAGCACGGTGATGACCGCGGCCGGTTTCGGGATGCCGAAGCGCACGACGGCGACCCACACCATCGCGGCCGCGAGTACGCCCGCCGAGCGCGGCGAGCGCGAGCTTCGCTCCGATCCAACCCCCGACGAGCATCGGTACTGCGAGGAACGCGGGCAGCAGCGGATCGTGCGGGCTCACGAGGTGCCCGTCGGGCCAGAGCTTCTCTTGCAGGGGCAGGTCGTCCCGATGGAACACGCGGAAGCGCTGGTCGGCGCGCTCGTTCCGGAGGTCGAGGTCGTGGTCCTCGCCGAGGCTGATCGCGGTCATCAGGTACTGAGGCTCGTCGGCGGTCACGTGTCCGCCCTTGGCCGCGCGGGCCGCGAACCCCGGCGCCACCCAGAGCGTGACGCCGAGCGCGACCAGGCCGAGCAGGCACCAACTCACGGCTTGTCGTCCCGGCCCCGGCATGGAGAGGCCCGGGGTGGGCGGGCGCGGCATGGAGAGGCCCGGGGTGGGCGGGCGCGGCATGGAGAGGCCCGGGGTGGGCGCGGCATGGAGAGGATGGTGGCACGTCGAGACTTGTCAGGGCAACCTAACCATAGTTAGGGTGCCCTTGATGGCCCGGCCGCTGGTGCTCGTCCTGCCCGCCCGCGACGAGGAGCGGACCGTCGGCGACGTCGTCGCCCGCACGCCGCCCGAGGTCGGCGGCCATGCAGTGCACGTCGTCGTGGTCGACGACGGATCCCGCGACGCGACCGCCACCAAGGCCCGGGGCGCGGGCGCCCACGTCGTGTCCCAACCGCCGCGCGGCCTCGGCGCGGCCGTCCGGACCGGGTTCACGACCGCGCTCGGCTGTCGACCCGGTTGCAATCGCCTTCTGCGACGCCGACGGCGAGTACGCACCCGAAGAACTCGAACGGATGGTCGCGCCGGTTCTCGCCGGCACCGCCGACTACGTCGTCGGCTCGCGGTTCGCCGGCACCATCGATCGCATGCATCCTCAGCGCCGGATCGGCAACCGCGCGCTCACCGTTGCGGTCGCCGCGCTCGCGCCGCGCGGATCACCGACGGTCAGAGCGGCTACCGCGCGCTGTCACCCGCCGCCGCGCGCGCGGCCGAGATCATCCACGACTACAACTACGCGCAGGTGCTGACGCTCGACCTCCTGCGCAAGGGCTTCCGCTACGCCGAAGTCCCGATCTCGTACAGCTTCCGGCGCGAGGGCACGTCGTTCGTGCGGTTATTCCCCTATCTGCGCAACGTCGTGCCCGCGGTGTACCGCGAGCTCCGGACCGCGCCTCAGGCGTCGCGCGCCGGGACGGCGAACGAGCTGAGCTCCTCGATACCGTTGGCGAATGCCGGGGGGCCAGATCGTCGCGGATGATCCATGCGCGGCCGATGTCCGCGCGTTGCTTGCGAGGCATCTCGCCTTCGCAAACGAGCACAGCCCGCCGGAGGATGTCCACGCCCTCGATCTCGACGGCATGCTGGCACCCGACATTCTCTTCTTCAGCTGCCGCGCCGACGGCGACCTTCTCGCGATCGGCGCGCTGAAGACGCTCGACGCGCACCACGCCGAGTTGAAGTCGATGCACACCGCCGAAGCGGCACGTGGCCGCGGCGTAGGTCAGGCGATGGTGGACCACCTGCTCGCCGTCGCACGCGCGCGGCATCACCCGCGTGAGTCTCGAGACCGGAACGATGGAGGCCTTCGCACCCGCGCGATCGCTGTACACGCGCGCCGGCTTCGAACCCTGCCCGCCGTTCGGCGACTATCCCGACAGTTCCTACAGCATGTGCATGACGCGGTCGTTGACCGGCGACGTCCCGCCCACCTGAGTGCGCAACGCGTTTGGAGTCTCCGGGTCCACCCGTGCGCCCGGAGACTCCAAACGCGACTCTGGTGCCGCCGCGATTGCCGCGAGTCAGTCTTCGACGACGTGGGTGGCGAAGCCGGCGCGCGCAGTGGCCCACCGAACTTCGTCCACGAGACCGTCGGGGCCGATGGCATCGGCCGCGGCCCAAGCCATGGCGAGCGCGTGGTGCGTGTTGTCGTGCGCGAACAAGCCTTGGCGCCCGAAGTGGAGGACGCGCGGGAGCATGGATGCCCATTCGTCCACTGTCGCGAACGCGGCTTCGTAGCCGATCCGGTAGACGGGGTACGCGCGCGGAACCTTGCGCAGGACCACGTCGATCGGTTGGGGCGTTGGAAGATCGCTGCGGCTGAGCGCGTCGCGGACCGAGTCGGCGAGCGCGTCGGGTGACGCGCTCCAGGTGTCGTCGCCAACCGAGCAGGGGATCTCGGCGCACAGCACGGTGACATCGCGCGGGTCTTCCGGGTTGTCGCGATAGTTCTTGGGCTCGGAGAGGCGGCTGAGGAGCACGTCGGCTTCGGGGAAGTAGTGCGCGTCGTACGGCGTCCACTGGTGCCGCGGCAGCGCGAGATATACGAGGAGCAGCGCGCGCGTCCCGAGTGCCTGCGCGGCCGCATCGATCTCGGGTGGTGCACCAGCAATGCGCGCGACGAGGGGCAGCGGCAGGGTCGACCAGCAGGCATTGGCGTGCAAGGTCGCGCCGCCGGCGGTGTCGATCTCGACGCCGGCGTCGGTCGCGCGGATGGCAGCGACTTCGGTGCTCATGCGGATGTCGGCACTCGCCTGCGTGGCCGCAGCCGCGATGACCTCGGAGATCTGGCCGTAGCCACGGCGCGGGTAATAGAAGATCCCCCGGTCGGGATCGGGCCGCACCACGCGGCGCACGAGCGCGCCCGCCGAGCGCGCGCCGATGCGGCGCCGGGCCAGCTCGCCGGCGAGCTGATCGGCGGGGATGCCGAAGAGCTTCTCGACGTACGGTGCGTAGAAGCGATCGGTCATCGTCGGGCCGAGCGACGCGCGGACGACCTCCGCGAACGTGTCAGACGCGGATGGGTTTGCGCGCACGGTTCTCAACGGGCTCGTGGCCATGTCGCGCGCGAGACGCATCGAGATCGTCGGCGGTAGCTTGCGCACGAGGTCGGTCGGGCTCGGCGGGAAGGCGACGAAGCGTTCGGCCATGCGGATGCGGCCGTGACGCGGGCGTTGTTGCAGGTCGTTGCCGAGCAGTTCGCGCAGCTGCGCCATGATCGGTGCAGGTGTGGACGGATGGAGTCGGTGGCTGCCGTGGTCGACGCGCTGGCCCGCGACTTCGAAGCTCGCGGCGAGACCGCCGACGTGGTCCGCGCGTTCGAGCACGGTGACCGCGTGTCCCGACTTCGCCAGTCGAAATGCCGCGCCGAGGCCGGCGGGGCCGGCGCCGAGCACGACGAAGTCGGCGCGCGACGCGGTCACTCGGCAACAGCGACGGACACGCGCTCAGGGTATCCTTACGTGCGATGGCTGAACTCCACGACGCAACCGAGGAATACCTCGAAGCGATCCTCGCGATCGAGGAGGACGGTGTCATCCCGCTGCGCGCGCGTCTCGTGGAACGACTCGGCTTGTCGGCGGCAGCGGTTTCGGAAACGGTCGGGCGCTTGTCCGACAACGGCTACGTCGAGCTGCACGGTGATCGCAGCCTGCACCTGACCACGAAGGGTCGCACGCTCGCGACCACGATCGTGCGGCGGCACCGGCTGGCCGAGCGACTGCTCACCGACGTGATCGGGCTCGAATGGGAGAAGGTGCACCGCGAAGCGGACCGGTGGGAGCACGCGATCTCCGCCGACGTCGAGGAGAAGCTCGTCGAGCTGCTCGGCGATCCGGCCACGTGCCCGCACGGCAACCCGATCCCCGGCTCGAAGCGGGGCGTGCGCAAGCAGCCGATGATCTCCCTCGCGGTGGCGAAGCCGGGCTCGGTGACCGTGACGCGCATCAGCGAGAAGCTCGAGCTCTCCGACTCCGGTCTGAAGCTCGTTGCCGACGCCCGACTGATGCCCGGGTGCAACGCGACGATCGTCGAGCGGGCCGACGACGGCGTGCACGTGACGACCTCCACCGGCGAACACGTCGTGCCGACGAAGGTCGCCGAGCAGCTCTACGTCTCGGCCTGAGACGCGCTCGAGGTCGTTCAGCCGCCCGCGACGGCGGGAACGATGCTGACGACGGTCGCGTCCTCGACCGGAGTTTCGAGGTTCTGCAGGAACCGGATGTCCTCGTCGGCAACGAACACATTGACGAAGCGGCGCAGCGCGCCCTGGTCGTCGAAGAGCCGTTCGCCGAACCCGGGGTGCTGCGCGTCGAGACCCTTCAACACGTCGGCGACCGTCGAACCTTCGACAGTGACCTCGGACGCGTTCCCCGACAGGTTCCGCAACTGCGTCGGGATCCTCAAAACTGCCATGACTAAGCATTCTCCTCGAGGTCGAAAGCGTTGTGGAAGGCATCGAGGCTCGGGGTGATGGTTGCCGTGGGGCCGCTCACGGGCGAGACCGCCTCGATCGTCTTCAGGCCGTGGCCGGTGATGTAGACGACGACGCGCTCGTCCGAACGAATCACGCCTGCGGCCGCCAATTGCTTCAGCGTCGCGATCGTCACGCCGCCCGCGGTCTCGGCAAAGATGCCTTCCGTGCGGGCGAGCAAGCGCATGCCGTGGACGACCTCTTCGTCGGTCACCGCCGCGAACCCGCCGCCGCTCGTGCGCACGGTGTCGAGCGCGAAGTAACCGTCGGCGGGATTGCCGATCGCGAGCGACTTCGCGATCGTCGACGGCTTCACGGGGCGGATCGTGTCGGACTCGTCCTTCCACGCCGTCGCGACCGGTGAACAACCGAGTGCCTGCGCGCCGGAGACCCGCACGTTCGGTTCCTCGTCGAGCAAGCCGACCTTGTGCAGCTCCTGGAAGCCCTTCTGGATCTTCGTGAGGAGCGAGCCGCTCGCGACCGGGACGACCACATGATCCGGTGTCTGCCAGCCGAGTTGCTCCGCCGTCTCGAACGCGAGCGTCTTCGAACCCTCGGCGTAGAACGGCCGCATGTTCACGTTCACGAACGCCCACTCGTACAGACCTGCGAGCTCGGCGCAGAGCCGGTTGACGTCGTCGTAGTTGCCTTCGATCGCGACGAGGTTGCCCCCGTACACCGCGGTGGTGACGACCTTGCCCTGCTCGAGGTCGGCCGGGATGAACACGTACGACCGCAGGCCCGCGTGGGCCGCGTGGGCCGCGACCGAGTTCGCGAGGTTCCCGGTGGATGCGCACGCGGCAACCTTGAATCCGAACTCGAGCGCCTTGCTCAGCGCGACCGACACCACTCGGTCCTTGAACGAGTTCGTCGGGTTGCGGGTGTCGTTCTTGACCCAGACCTCACCGAGGCCGAGCTCGGCCGCGAGGCGGTCGGCCCGTACGAGCGGCGTGAAGCCGGTGCCGAGATCGACTGCCGCGTCGCTGTGCACCGGCAGCAGGTCCGCGTAGCGCCACAATGAGAGCGGACCCGCGGCGATCTTCTCGCGGCTCACCGCGGTCCTGATCGCGTCGTAGTCGTATGCCACTTCGAGCGGACCGAAGCACCACTCGCACGTGTAGATCGGCGCGGTCTCGTACTCGCGACCGCATTCCCGACACCGAAGACCCTGCACGTGGGGTCCGGAGACCTGGACCATCGTTCTCTCTCCCTTCCGTTCGACGCGCTCTCGAGCGCCTCGAGCGGAAGGCCGCTCATAGGCTGTCTCATCGGTCAGGCATTGGCACCTTGCTCACCGATGCGTTGCATCGGCGAACTGGTTGCCGCGGCGTCAAAGGGCCTGTCCCTCAGCCGCTCTGGATGAGCGCGTGCCCGCACAGAGTAGCACCCGTCCATGGGGGCGCTTCCAGCGGTATTCGGCAGGCGGGGGCGCGCGAACGCTCCCCTAACCTTCCCGCATGGCTCCCCGGGTCTCGGTCTGCCTCCCCGCTCGCGACGAAGCCACGACCGTGGGCGCGATCGTCGCGGAGATCCGTGCCCGTCTGACCGGGCCGCGCGGGCTGGTCGACGAGATCGTCGTCGTCGACGACGGCTCACGCGACGACACCGCGGCCGCGGCGCGGGCCGCCGGCGCGCGGGTGGTGGCCGAACGGGACATCCTCCCGGAGGCCGGGCCCGGAACGGGGAAGGGCAACGCGCTCTGGAAGTCGCTCCACGAGTGCCGGGGCGACATCGTCTGCTGGATCGACGCGGACCTACGCAGCTTCACCGCCGACTACGTCACCCGGCTCGTCGAGCCGCTGCTCGCCGCGCCGGACACCCTCTTCGTGAAGGCGTATTACGACCGTTCCTTCGACGGCGCGCCGACGGGCGGCGGGCGGGTCACCGAACTGGTTGCCCGGCCCGTGCTCTCACTCCTGTTCCCCAAGCTCGCCGACATCGTGCAGCCCCTCGGCGGTGAGTACGCGGGCCGGCGGGAGGCACTCGAGGTCCTGCCGTTCGTCGAAGGGTGGGGTGTCGAGCTCGGGCTCCTCGTCGACCTGGTCGAACGATTCGGACGCGATGCGATCGGGCAGATCGACCTCGGGGTGCGCGAGCACCGCAACTGGCCGCTCCCCGAGCTGGCGCCGCAAGCGCTCGCGATCCTGGCGACGGGCCTGCGCAAGGCAGGTCTCGTCGACACCAGTGCACCTTTCGTCGAGCTCCTGCGCGGCGGCGCCGACGGCACCGTCGACGCGGTGCCGGTCGAAGTGCGCGAGCGGCCGCCGATCATCACGCTGCCCGCGTATCGCGCGCGTTTTCACTGAAGTGCGCCGCGCCCGGCTTCGACCGCAGCCTCCTCGACGAGCAACGCGGCGCGTGAGTAGGCCTCACTCGGCTGCCACGCTCGATCGGTCAACGTGAGGACACGTACACCGGGTCGCGCCTCGAGCTCCTTGCGCGCGTCCTCGACGGCCTGTCCGGCAACGACACACACGTTCGGTACCGCGAACTCCTCGGCCCAGTCGAGCACACCGGCCACGACCTTGCCTTCGAGACTCGTCGCGTCCAGCCGTCCTTCGCCGGTGACTGCGAGCAGTGCACCTTCGAGCGCGCGTTCGAACTCGAGCGCTTCGGCAACGACATCGAAGCCGGGCGCGAGGCGTGCGCCGATCGCGGCGAGTCCGCCGGCGAGTCCACCGGCCGCGCCCCCTCCTTCCAGCGTCGTGATGTCGACGTGCGTGCGCGCCGAGTACTGCTGCGCGAGCAACTCAAGCCGGCGCGTCAACAGCGCGATCTGCGCGCTGCTCGCACCTTTCTGCGGTCCGTAGACGGTCGCGGCGTCGCCGAACACGGTCGTCACGTCACACGCGACGGTCACGTCGAGCCCTTGGAGCGACCAGCCCAGCGCGTCGACGGCACCGAGACCGCCGTCGGTCGTGGCGCTCCCGCCGACCGCCACGATGACCTTGTTGAAGCCTTCCCGACGCGCGACCGCGATCAGCTCGCCCGTTCCACGCGTCGTGGCACGCAGCGGATCGTTGGCGCCGCCCACGAGAGCGAGCCCGCTGGCGCGCGCCATCTCGATCACAGCGGTCGCATCGGGGAGCACTGCCCACTGCGCGTCGACCGGGTCGCCGAGGGGACCCGTGACCCGTGCCGTTCGCAGCGAACCGCCGCGCGCGGCGAGCAGCGCGTCGATGGTGCCTTCGCCACCGTCCGCGAGCGGCAGCCGGACGACGTCGTCGAATCCCGACCGCTCGAGTCCGGCCGCGATCGCGTTGGCGGCTTCCGTCGCCGAAAGGGTTCCGCGGTACTTGTCGGGACACGCGACTGCGCGGGGCACGTGCAATAGATTGACCGCTCGGCCCGCCGGTTTGTCCATCGGAAGGATCGATCTTCCCGTGCTCGAACGTGTTCCGCTGCTCGACAAGCACCTGGACGATTACGACGGGATCGTCGAGCCCGGGACGATCGAACGCGTGCGCGAGCTCGCGGCGCCGCTCCAAGGCGCCCGCGTGCTGCACATCAACGCGACCGCGTACGGCGGCGGGGTCGCCGAATTGTTGTCCACCCACGTGCCGCTCACCCGCGATGTCGGGCTCGAGGCCGACTGGCAGGTGATCCACGGCAGCGACGAATTCTTCGGCGTCACCAAGACCGTGCACAACGCGCTGCAGGGCGCAGACGTCGAGTGGACGACGCAGATGGAGCGCGTGTACCTCGAGCGGGTTCTCGACAACGCGCTCGCGCTCGACGGCGAGTACGACTTCATCGTGATCCACGATCCACAGCCGGCCGCAATGCGCGAGTTCGTGCGGGGCCACTCGGCCGACCGGGCCGGAACGAAGTGGATCTGGAGGTGCCACATCGACCTTACGGACGCCAACTCGAGGGTCTGGGACTTCTACCGTCCCTATGTCGAGCAGTACGACGCGTCGGTCTGGACGATGCCGCAGTTCGTTCCCGCGTCACTCCAGATGGATCGCATCGTGCACGCGCCGCCGTGCATCGATCCGCTCTCGGTGAAGAACCTCGACCTGGCCGACCCGTTCGTCAAGGAGCTGTGCAAGGGTTACGGCGTGCGCGCCGAGGATCCCCTCCTCGTGCAGGTCTCTCGCTTCGACCCATGGAAGGACCCCGTCGGGGTGATCGAGGCGTTCCGCCTCGTTCGCGAGGACGTCCCCGACGCCCAGCTCGTCCTCGCGGGTTCGATGGCAACCGACGATCCCGAGGGGTTCCACTACTGGGAGCTCACGAACGAAGCGCGCGCCGGCGACCCCGACATCCACCTGCTGTCGAACATCCAGCAGGTCGGCTCGGTGCAGATCAACGCGTTCCAACGCGCCGCCAACGTCGTCATCCAGAAGTCGTTGCGCGAAGGCTTCGGTCTCACCGTGGCCGAAGGACTGTGGAAAGGGCGCCCGGTGGTCGGCGGCCGCTGCGGTGGCATCACGCTGCAGATCGAGGATGGCATCAACGGTTACCTCGTCGACGACGTCGAGCAGACGGCGGCGCGCTGCACCGAACTGCTGGGCAACCCCGACAAGGCCGACGCGATGGGCCACACGGGTCGGGAAACCGTTCGCAGCAACTTCCTCTCGACGCGCGAGCTCGAGGACTGGCTGCGGCTGTTCGCCGATCTGAGCGCCGCGCATTGATCGTCGTCTCCCACCGCGGCCCTTACCGGTTCTTTCTCAGCGACGACGGCACCTTCTCCGCTCGCCGCGGTGCCGGCGGGGTCGTGAGCGCCCTCGGGCCGCTGCTGCTCGATTCGCCGGTGGAGCACACGTGGATCGCGGCGGCGATGAGTCCCGACGATGTCGCCGCGAGCGAGGCGGGCGAGACCGACGATCTCGGCGTCGACCTGCACCTGCTCGACCTCGACGAGCACGAGCACCGGTTGCACTATGACGTCGTCTCGAACGGGGTGCTCTGGTTCCTGTTCCACGACCTGTTCGACACGGTGCGGCGACCCGTGTTCGACCGCCGCTTCCGTGAGGCCTGGGACGCGTACGTCTCGGTGAACGAGTCGTTCGCGACAGCCGCGGCCGCGGTTGCACCGGAAGGCGATGTCGTGCTCGTGCAGGACTACCAACTCGCGCTCGTGCCCGCGCAGCTGCGGGCGATGCGTCCGGATCTGCGCATCGTGCACTTCACGCACACGCCGTTCTGCGGACCCGACGGCATCCGGTTGCTACCGACCGACGTCGCCGAGCAGCTGTGCGCGTCGCTCGCCGGAGGGCCGGCCGGATTCCACACGCCTCGCTGGGCGGCTTCATATGTGGCGTCGGTGCACGAGGTGCTCGGTGCCGGCGTCGAGCCGGTCACACCGTTCGCCGCCAGCCTCGGCACCGACATCAATGCGCTGCGCGAGATCGCCGCCGAGGCCGCGACTCGCGAGGCAGCAGCCGCGTTCGACGATGTCGTCGGTGACCGCCTCGTGATCCTGCGCACCGACCGCGTCGAGCTCTCGAAGAACATCGTGCGCGGCTTCATGGCGTACGACCGTCTCCTCGAAGCGCGGCCCGGGATGCGCGGGCGCGTCGTGTTCGCAGCGCTGGTGTACCCGTCGCGGCAAGAGCTCCCCGAGTACCTCGCGTACGCAAACGAGATCGAGCAGGTCGTCGAACGCGTCAACGAACGGTGGGCGACGCGTGACTGGCTCCCGATCGTGTTCGATCAGCGCGATGACTTCGCCCGGTCGGTGGCCGGCATGCAGCGCTACGACGTCCTGTTCGTGAACCCGGTCAAGGACGGGCTCAACCTCGTCGCCAAGGAAGGGCCGCTCCTCAACCGGCGCGACGGACTGGTGTGCCTTTCACGCGAGGCCGGCGCGTTCGAAGAGCTCCGCGACGGCGTGCTCGAGCTGCACCCGTTCGACATCGAGCAGATGGCCGGCGCGCTCGATGACGCACTCGCCACGCCGATGGACATCCGTGCGACGAGTGCGGCCCGGCTCCAGGATCTCGTCCTGCAACGCACGCCCGCGTCCTGGCTCGCCGACCTCGTCGCGCACGCCCGCTGAATGTGCTCGCGCACGGGGGCTGTGCGGTTCAGTCGCGCGCGCGTTCCACCACGGCCGTGAGCAGGGCAAGCAGTCCCTGGGGTCCGTCGACGAGCGTGTCCACCGCGGCCCGCAGTTCGAGCGGCGCTTCGGGCGACAGGACTCCGATGCGAACCGCCCGCTCGACCTGCCCGGTCTCTACGGCCCGTTCCAGCGCGGCGAACGCAGGGACGTCACCGATGTCGTCACCGGCGAATCCGCCAACCGCGAACCCGTGGACCAGCTGCGCGACCACCGTTCCCTTGTCGACCGGGACGGGCGGGCGTAGTTCGACCGCCTTGCGCCCGCGTTGCGGCGCGTCCAACCCGAACTCGGCGGCGAGGTCGGCCGCGACGGCGCTCACCTCCTCGGCCCGATCCGACGCGATGCGCCAGTGCAACGTGATCGCGGTCGTACCCTTGCGCTCCACATAGATCCCGGGCAGGCGTGCTTCAGCTCGCCTCGCGGCTTCGGCGATGCGGTCGAGGTACGGCTCCGTACGCGGATCCACGGTGCGCACACCGTCCATGTACGACTCGAGGCCGTACTGACCGACCAGCGTCAAGCGCGGAACGGGCAGGTGCTCGATGAGGAAATCGACCGGACGACCGCTCACGACACCGACACGGCCCATGACGTCGACGAGCGCCGCGAGCACGGGCACGACTTCTGGGAGCGGGCGCGCGTCATCGGGATGGTCGACGATGCGCGCGAGCGACCCGTCGAAATCGACGAGCAGCACGGTGCCGCGTGGTTGCTCCGCCAGGAGGGCAACCGTTGCGTCGACGTCGAGCACCCTGCGACGCTACACGCATGGAGCGCGACGGAGCCCCGCTTGCCGAAGGCTCGGAAGGCGCGCAGAGGAGCGACCCGGACACATGAATTCGAGAGCAGCGGCGCGTGAGATCGTTGATGACAGCGCGGACGCGCTCGTTTCGCTGAGTCATCGCATCCACGCGCATCCGGAACTCAAGTGGGAAGAAGAGCGCTCGAGTGAGTGGACCGCGGCCGTGCTCGCCGACAACGGACTCGACGTCGACGCGGGCATCTGTGAGCTGCCCACCGCGTTCTCGTGCCGGTTCGGGAACGGGCCGTTGCACCTTGCGATCTGCGCGGAGTACGACGCGCTCCCCGAGATCGGGCATGCGTGCGGACACAACATCATCGCAGCGATGGGCGTCGGTGCCGGGCTCGCGCTCGCGCCGCTCGTGGACGACCTCGGCCTCACCGTCAGCGTGATCGGCACACCTGCCGAGGAAGGCGGCGGTGGCAAGGTCTTCCTCCTCGAACGGGGTGCCTTCGACAGCGTCCACGCGGCGATGATGGTGCACCCGGCGCCAATCGAGGACATGACGCCGCGTGTCAGCGCGGTCTCGCATTTCGCTGTCCGCTACACCGGCCGGCAGTCGCATGCAGCCGCCGCACCCGAGCTCGGCATCAACGCGGGCGACGCGTTCACAGTCGCCCAGGTGGCGATCGGCCTGTTGCGACAGCATCTCCCCGCCGGTGACCAGGTCCATGGTGTGGTCCGGCACGGCGGCGACGTCGCCAACATCATCCCGGCCCACGCCGACGGATTGTGGATGGCGCGCGCTCGCACCGTGGGCGAGCTCGCGCAAGTCGTCCCGCGCGTGCACCGCTGCTTCGAAGCGGGCGCGCTCGCGACGGGTGCCGCGCTCGAGATCGAACCGGTCGCGCCCGACTACACGCAGATGGAACACGACCCGGAACTGGTCGAGGTGTACCGCCGCAACGCGCACGAGCTGGGGCGACCCGATCCGCTCGACGCCGCGATGACGTTTTCGACTGACATGGGCAACATCTCGCTCGCGATGCCGTCGATCCATCCGTGCATCGGCATCGAGAGCGACGGCGCGGTGAACCATCAGCCCGCGTTCGCGGCCGCGTGCATCAACGCGTCGGCCGACCGCGCGGTGCTCGAGGGTTCGCTCGCAATGGCGTGGAGCGCGATCGAGATCGCGAGCAGCCCGCTGCGCGACCGGCTCCTCAGCGCGGGCGACTGAATCGCGTCAGGCGGCTTTGCCCACGGCGACGACACAGTCGGCGCCGTCGCTCCCCGGAGGCCCGGGGCTCGGGAACGGCTTCACCGGCGTGCCGGAACCGACCGCGGTCGCGAGTGCCGCGGCTTCCTGGTCCAGGCCGGTCTTGCAGTAGACGACGTTGCCGGTCTCGGTGTGGCCGGACCAGTCGCTCGGCTGCAACTGGTTCGTGTACTGCTGCAACTTGAGGTTCTCGGACATGGTGCGTGCGGCGCCCTGCGGTGCGCCGCTGTTGAGGACGAGCACCGAGAGCTCGGCGGGCGTCTTCGCCGGCACCTTGTCCGAAGTCGGTGTGGTGGTCGAGCCGGTCGCGGCCGTCGTGGTGGTCGTCGTCGCGCCCGACGATCCACTGTTGCTGTTCGGCTCGTTGGTCGAACCGTCGTCGACGACGTTGAGGAGCACGATGCCGATCAACACCGCCAGACCGATGAGCCCGGCGCCCTTCGCGGCCGCGAATCCCGCGCCGCGCGCGACCGTGCCGCCGTTTCCTCTGTCGTTACCTCGTCCGGGCGTCTGGGGCCGACTCATCCGCTCATTCTGCCCCGTCGGCGCGCCGGCTGCTCTTACCGTGACCCGGGATCGGCCCGGCGGCCTTCGAGGCGCACGCGTCGGCGCTGGTCGCGCTGGCGGCGCAGGCGTTTGACGGTCAGTGGGTCATGGTCGCTCGCGGCGTCCAACTCGATCAGCGCCTGCAACGCTCGGTAGTAGCTGCTCGGCGCGAGATCGAAGCGGACGCGGATCTGATCCTCTTTGCGACCTTCGAAACGCCACCACTCGCGTTCGAAGTCGAGCATCGCCAGTTCGCGCGCGGTGAGTTCGATCTGCATCAGCGCCCGATGTTGGCCGCGGCGCGCACTGATTACAAGCATTTCCGATTTCGCGGCCGTCGCGCGCGGTCAGGCGCGGCGCGTGCGGCGAGCCGGGTGTCGGATTCGAACCGACGACCTGCTGATTACAAATCAGCTGCTCTGCCAGCTGAGCTAACCCGGCGAGAACGCAACATGCTACACCGCGCCGCCGGCCGCGCCCGCGCGCCGGCGTGCGACCGCGTGACACGCGAGCGCGGCGGCGGCCGAGACGTTCAATGACGCGAGCCGGCCGTACATCGAGATCCGCGCGAGTGCGTCGCAGCGGTCGCGCGTGAGCCGCGCGAGTCCGCGGCCTTCGGCACCGAACACGAGGACGACCGGTTGGTCGACGAATACGAGCTCGTCGACCGACTGTTCGCCGCGCTCGTCGAGGCCGACGCTCCAGACCGCCTTGCGCGACGCACGTTCGAGGAACGCGGGGATGCCGGCGACGGTCGCAATCGGCACGTATTCGATCGCGCCGGCCGCTGCCTTCACGACGGCGGGCGTGAGGCGAGCGCTGCGATGACGCGGTACGACCATACCGGTGACCCCGGCGGTCTCCGCGGACCTCAGTACCGCGCCGAGGTTGCGCGGATCGGTGACACCGTCGAGCGCGACGAGAAACGCGTCCGGCGCGTCGAGCAGGTCGTCGACGTCGGCCGCCGGCAAGGGCGCCGCCTGCGCGAGCACCCCTTGCGGCGCGTCGCTGCGCGCCATGCCCGTGAGCCGCTCGGCGGGCACGGTCTCGAGCCGCTTGCCTGCGAGCTCGACGATCTCGTCGACGACCGCGTCGGACTCGACGTTGCGGGCGAGGAAGACCGTGCGGACCGGGCGCATGCGCGCCCGCAGCAGCTCGAGGACCGCCCGCTTGCCTTCGACCTGCTCGCCGCGGAGCCTCGATTCACCCGACTTCATCGGGTTTGACCCGCCGCCAGACCGTGCCGCCGGGGGTGTCCTCGAGAACGATGCCCTGCGCCTTCAGGGTCTCGCGGATGGCGTCCGCGGCGGCGTAGTCGCCCCGGGCCCGGGCGTCGTCCCGGTCCGTGACCAGCGCGGAGATCTCGTCGTCGAGGTCCGGGAGATCGTCGTGCGGCTCGATTCCGAGCGCTTCTGAGAGCTCCCAGATCGCGGCGACCACACTGGCCGCGGTCTCAGAGCGGTCCTCGGCGAGTGCGGTGTTCGCCTGCCGCACCAGGTCGAAGAGGATCGCGACGGCGGCCGGCGTGTCGAAATCATCATCCATCGCTTCGCGGAAGCGGGACGTGTCGACCGCGGTCGCCGCGGGCAGCGCGGCCCGGCGCGCGCGCCGCACGACACCGTCGAGCTTCTCGACGGCCTTCTCGGCATCCGCGAGCTCCTTCTCGCCGAACTCGATCTGCCGCCGGTACTGCGTCTGCAACACGAGCATCCGGAACGCCCGCGGGTCGAAGCGATCGAGGACGTCCTGCAGCGTCACGAAGTTGCCGAGCGACTTCGACATCTTCTCGCCGCCCGACGCGTTGACCATGCCCGAGTGCAGCCAGTACCGCGCGAACTCGTGGCCCGCGCCCTCGGCTTGCGCGATCTCGTTCTCGTGGTGCGGGAACACGAGATCGTCGCCGCCACCATGCAGGTCGAACCCATCGCCGAGGATCTCGAGCGACATCGCCGAGCACTCGATGTGCCAACCGGGGCGGCCTTCGCCCCACGGCGATGACCATGACGGTTCACCCGGCTTCGCTGCCTTCCACAACGCGAAGTCGATCGGGCTGCGCTTGCGCTCGTCGACCTCCACACGCGCGCCCGCACTCTCGAGCAGCTCCGAGAGCGTCCGGTGGGAGAGCGCGCCGTAGTCGGCCTGCGTGTCGACCTGGAAGTACACGCCCTGCCCTTCGATGACGTACGCGTGCCCGCTCGCGATCAACTCGCTGATGAGCTTCTGCATCTCGTCGATGAACTCGGTCGCGCGCGGCGTCTCGTCCGGCCGGAGCACGTTGAGCCGGTCCAGCTGCTCCCAGTAGATGTCCTCGTAGGTGCGCGCGAGCTCGGGTTCGGTGGTCCCCCGCTCTGCGGCCCGGGCGATGATCCGGTCCTCGACGTCGGTGACGTTGCTGACGAACGTCACCCGGTAACCGCACCACCGCAGGTACCGCCGGATGGTGTCGAACGCGACCGCAGTGCGGCCGTGACCGAGGTGCGGAACGTCGTACGGTGTCGGCCCACACACATACATCGATACCGCGCCATCCTGTCGAGGCACGAAGTCGACCTTCGTGCGCGCCGCGGTGTCGTAGATACGAAGCACGCGTCAACGGTAATCGCCGCCGCCGGGCGGGGCGGGCTTGTTCGCGCGGGCGGCCCCGCGTCACCCGTGCGTCAGGAGCGCGACGGCCCAGACCGCGATGCCTTCGGCCCGGCCGATCGCGCCGAGACCTTCGGCGCGCTTCGGCTTCAACGACACGACGATCCCGGTGCCCATCGGCTGACGCGCCGGGGCGAGCGCACCCACCAACCGCTCGACCATCTGCTCGCGGTAGGGCGCGAGCTTCGGCGTCTCGGCCGCGACCGCGACGTCGACGTTGTCGACCCACCAACCGTCCCGCGCTACCCGCGCCGCGACCTCGTGCAGGAGCACGAGCGAGTCCGCACCCCGCAGGCGCTCGTCCGAGGCGGGGAACAACGTTCCCAGATCAGGGAGCCCGGCCGCGCCGAGCAGCGCGTCGGCGATCGCGTGCGCGATCGCGTCGCCGTCGGAGTGGCCCTGCAACTGGGGCGCCTCGGGGATCTGCACGCCGCCGAGCACGAGCGGCGGCGCATCACCGAACGGATGGACGTCGAAGCCCATGCCGACGCGGTACCTCACCGGTCGCTCCCTGTTTCGAGCAGAGCTTGGGCCAGTTCGAGGTCGTCGGTGACGGTCAGCTTCAGGTTGCGGGTCTCGCCCGGCACGACGGCGACGGTACCGCCGCCCGCTTCCACGAGGGCGGCGTCGTCGGTGTCGATCCCGCCGCCGCGATGGGCAGCGCGCAGCGCATCGGTTCGGAACGCCTGCGGTGTCTGTACGAGGACAAGGTCCGCGCGTGGCACCGTCGCGACGACGCGCCCGTCCGCGACCCGTTTCACGGTGTCGATCACCGGAAGCGCGGGGATCGCAGCGTCGGCGCCCGCGCGCACTGCATCGATGACCGACCTGTACAGCGCGCGCGACGCGAGCGGGCGGGCCGCGTCGTGCACGACGACGACGTCGGCATCGGCGGGCACGAGCACGAGGCCGGCCCGGACGGAATCGGAGCGCGTGGCGCCCCCAAGTGCGCAGCGGACGGCCTCGGGTGGCTGCCAGTGCGCGTCGTCGGCAACGACGACCACGACGCCATCGCAAGCTTCGCGCGCGCCCGCGACCGCGCGGTCGAGCACGGTGAGCCGGCCGAGGCGCGCGAATTGCTGGCCGCGCCGAACCGGCTCCCGCTCCCGGCCGCGACCACGATCGCCCACGTCGACACGCTCGCAACGTACCGCGGTCACATCTCGATCACGGGCGAAGTGCGCCGGCGGACGCGTCGCGCCTACGACTCCAGCGCCGCGAACACCAAGCGGCCGGCGCTCGTCGGCACGATCGACGTCACCTGCAGCTGCACCTCGGGGCCGCCGACGAGACCAGAACCGCCGTTGACGACGACCATCGAACCGTCATCGAGATGACCGACGCCCTGGCCGGCCTCCTTGCCTTCGCGCGTCGAACGCGACGCGCACGAAGTCGCCTGGCATCACGACCGGCGAGATCTCGTACGCGAGCCGGCGCAGGTTGCATGTGCGCACGCCCTGCATCTCCGCGTTGCGCGACAGCGGACCGTCGTTCGTGAGCAAGCGCAGCTGCAGGCGCTTCGCGAGCGCGATCAGCTTGGCGTCGACCTCGACATAGTCCGGTACTTCTTGATCGAGCACGTATACCCGCAGCGACCCCTCATCGCGCAGGGTCTCGAGCGTCTCCATGCCCCGCACTGCGCGCCGGCGGCGCGTCTCGTCGGGCGAGTCGGCGAACCCCTGAACCTCGTCGAGCACGAAGCGTGGCACGAGCAGGTCCGACCCGAGGATCCCGGCGAGTGCGAGCGGGAGCAGCTGTCCGTCCATCACAACCGACGAGTCCACGAGGAAGCCATCACGCGCGTCGAACGCCTGCGCGCGCACGAGCGGTCGCGTCGACAGACCGAGCATCTCGAGCACTTTCACGCTCTTGCCGCCGAGGATGCGGAAGCCGAGCCAGCCGGTCACCCACGCCACCAGACCGGCGACCGGGATCAGCGTCTTCGACGGCAGCACCAATGCGATCGGCAGCACGAAGATCACGCCCATGCACGCGCCCGCGACCGCGCCGAGGATGCCGGCCACCACCTGCGCGGGTGGCATGTCGTCGACGCGCCGCTCGACCACACCGAGCGCCCGATCCAGGATCCGGCCGAAGATGCCGCCGCCGACATAGCCGGCGAGGCAGCCGACCATCGCGAGCACGCTCTGCGCCTCACTGCCGTAGTCGCGTCCGATCCAGAACCCGGCCGCAGTGCCGAGGAGCACCACGAACAGACGGACGCCTTCTACGAACACGCCCCTCCCATCGGCGCGCTCGGCACGTGGTTGACCCGATAGCGTCGGGCGCAGGCCCGGCCGGGTGTCCCGAGCCCGGCCCGTTCCCGCCCATGCTCGACAAAACGGACCTCTTCGGCGCGCTGCCCCCGGACTTGCTGGACCAGCTCCGGGACCGAGCCGCGCTCGTGAAGTACCGCCGCGGCGACCTGATCTTCGCCAAGGACGACCCCGCGACCCAGCTGTTCGTCGTGCTCTCGGGCCGGGTCGCCATCACCGCCAGCTCCCACGACGACCGCGAGTCGGTCATCTCGGTCCTCGGGGCCGGAGCGCTGTTCGGCGAGATGCCTTTGTTCGACAATGGCGGCCGCTCGGCCACGGCCCGCAGCCTCACCACGGTGCAGGCGATCTCATTGCACTTCGACGACGTGCGCGCGGTGCTCGAGGCGCGGCCCGAGCTGCTGTGGACCGTCGTCGAGATCCTGGCCCGGCGCTTGCGCGCAACCGACGAGGCGCTCGCGGACTCCGTGTTCCTCGATGTGACCGGCCGCACCGCGAAGCGCCTGCTCGAGCTCGCCGGTGGTGAGGACGACTTCCGGATGCCGCTCACCCAAGAGGAGCTGGCCGGGATGGTCGGCGCGTCGCGCGAGCGGGTGAACAAGGCGATCGCCACGTTCGTCCGGCTCGGGTGGCTCGAGGTCTCGGGCCGCGGCCAGTACCGGATCCTCGACCGCGATGAGCTCGACGCCCGCGCGTCAGCCTGACCGAGCCGGCCTGATCGCGACTGCCGGGCGTCAGCCGCGGAGCCACGCGATCACGCGTGGCCACAAGGCGGCCGCGTCCGCGGCGCGGTGGATCGGACGATCCGGGTCGTGTACGAAACCGTGTTCCGCGCCTTCGACCACGAGGATCTCGCAGTCGTCCCGGTCCTGCCACGCTTCGCGCAGAGCGGCGATGTCCTCGGGCGGCGTGTACGGGTCGTTGCTCCCGAAGATCGCCAGCGTCGGGCACATCTGCGCGGCGAGATCGATCGGATCGGTCTTGTGGCCGGGGCCGCGCCAACCCTCGGGTGTGCGCAACATCCCGTAGAACGCGACCGCGGCGTCGAAGCGACCCGTGGCCGCGGCCTTGAACGTGTAGTAGCCGCCCATGCAGAAGCCGAGGACGCCGACGCGCGTGACGTCGTCCTCGACGACCAGCAGGTTCGCGGCGGCATCGAGATCGGCGAGCTGGATGTCGTCGTCGAGCACCTTCGCCGCCGCGATGCGGGCTTCGATGCCGGCGCGGTGTTCGGCGTCGACGTGCGCGTACGGCTCGATCGCGCACACGCCGAGGCCGTACGTCGCAAGGCGGCGGGCCATGTCCTCGAACAGCGGTCGCAGACCCATGACGTCGGGGTGCAGCACCACACCCGCGTCGGGCATGCCGTCGGGGCGCGCGTGCAGGATCGGGACCTCGCTCCCGTCGACGACGAGCAACGCCGACTCGACGGCGACGTCGTAGACCGGTCCTTCTTTGAGTGCAGCCATCGGTCGAGAGACTACGCGGCGCCGCGCGGACCGATGCTCACGGACACAGCTCAGGCGTAGCGGTCGAGGATCGATGTCTCCGCGACGCGCGAGAGCCCGTCCTTGATCGCGCGGGCGCGGGCCTCGCCGACGCCTTCGACCTCGACGAGATCGGAGATCGATGCCCGCATGATCTTCGGGAGTTGCCCGAACCGTTGTACGACGTTCTCCGCTATCGCTTCGGGGAGGCGCGGGATCTTGCTCAGCAGGCGGTAGCCACGCGGCTGCAGCGACGAGTCGAGATCCATCTCGGCCGGCAACCGCAGCAAGCTCGCGACGTGACGCAGGTCGAGGAGCTCCTCGTCGCTCAGCTCGGCCAGGCGGTTCGTGACCTGCTCGAGCACCCACTCCGACGATTCGATGAAGTAGTCCTTGCAGACGAGGCGCCGATCGGCGCGCACACCGCCTGTCAGCTCTTCGAGCTGCAGCTCGACCAGCCGGCCGTCGGCGCCGAGCTCGACCACATAGCCCTCGATCTCCATCGCGATGCGGCGCACCATCTCCGCGCGCTGGAGCACAGTGGTGACGTCGCGCAGGGTCACGAGATCTTCGACCTCGAGCGCGGAGAGCGCGCCGCTGACGCCGTCGAGCCGCGCTTTGTACCGGCCGAGGATCTGCAGCGCCTGGTCGCCGCGCGCGAGAACGCGAGGAATCGGCTCGAGCGTCTTCTTGTAGCCGCGGTAGTGCACCGACACGACACCCATCTCCTCGGAGATGGTGATCACCGGTACCGAGATCTGGCGGGCGACCCGTTCGGCGGTGCGGTGCCGGGTCCCGGTCTCGCTGGTCGGGATGTCGGGGTCGGGGACGAGGTGGACATTGGCCCGGGCGACCCGGGAGCCGTCGGCCGCGAGGATGATTGCACCGTCCATCTTCGCCAGCTCGGAGAGCCGCTGCGGCGAGAACTCGGCGTCGAAGAGGAAGCCGCCCGAGCAGATGTGCAGGACCTCGGGGCCGTCACCGATGACGATCAGCGCGCCCATCTTCGCCTGCAGGATGCGGTCGATCCCTTCGCGCAGGGGTGACCCCGGTGCGATGAGCCGCAATGCCCCGTAGAGCGCTTCCGATCGGGCCGACGCCAACCGCTCCTCCACAAACCGAACGCCGGGGCGTCGTTCGTACGAACAGCCGAGGGTACCAAGCCGGCGCCCAGTTGTCGTTGGCGTGCCGGTCGTCGGCGTTGCGGTGGCCGCCGGGTCAGTCGCCGATGAGGCGGGCGGCCGCGAGCGCGTCCTGCACGTCGTCGACCCGGACCAGCACCATGCCGCGGACGTCGGGGGTGGAGGGCGGCACGATCGCGCGCCGGAAACCCAGCCGGAGCGCTTCCGCCAATCGGCGCGGGGCCTGAGGCACTTGGCGGATCTCGCCGCCGAGACCGATCTCGCCCAGCGCGACCGTGTCGTCGGCAACGGGCTTGTCGCGGCGGGCGCTGGCCAGCGCGAGCAGTACTGCGAGGTCGGCGCCGGGTTCCACCACGCGCACGCCGCCCGCGACGCTCGCGTAGACATCAGAGAGCCCAATGGGGATCCGAGCCCGACGCTGCAACACCGCGAGCAGCATCGCGAGCCGGTTGCTGTCGATCGCCTGCGCGACGCGGCGGGGCATGGGTGCGGGCGTATCGACGACCAGCGCCTGGATCTCCACGCACATCGGCCGCGCGCCTTCGAGCACCGGTGCGACGACCGAACCCGAACCGCCGGCGCGCCGGTCGGCGAGGAACAGCGCGCTCGCATCCGCAACCGGTTGCAGGCCGGTCGCGCCCATCTCCATGAGCCCGAGCTCGTCGGTGGACCCGAAGCGATGCTTCAGCGCGCGCAGCATGCGCAACGAGTGGTGCCGGTCACCTTCGAACGACAGCACGGTATCGACGACATGCTCGAGGACGCGCGGCCCGGCCAGCGCGCCGTCCTTGGTGACGTGGCCGACGAGCAGCGTCACGATCTCGGTGAGCTTGGCGAGCTGCACGAGCCGTTGCGCGGCGTCCCGCACCTGGGCGACCGAACCCGGTGCACCGGGCGAGTCCGGGTCATGAACGGTCTGGATCGAGTCGATCGCGAGCACGTCGGGCGCCATCTCGCCGACGTGGGCGAGAACCGCCGGGAGCGCCGTCTCGTGCACGAGGAACACGTTCGGGTCGAGGACGCCGAGCCGCTCGGCCCGCAGCCGGACCTGGGCGGGCGACTCCTCGCCGCACACCAGCAGGCACCGGGCGCCGCCGGCGGCCATGGCGCCGAGGGCCTGGAGCAGGAGCGTGCTCTTGCCCATGCCGGGCTCGCCGCCGAGGAGCGTCACCGAACCGGCAACGAGACCACCGTCGAGGACCCGGTCGAGTTCGGAACACGCCGTGGGGCGCCGGGCGGTGCCATGGGCGTCGACCTGCGACAGTGGCACCGGGCGGGCCAGCGGGGTGCCGGGGGCGACGGCCGACGCCGCCGCCACCGGCCCGTCGCCGAAGCTGCCCCACTCTCCGCACTCTGTGCACCGACCCAACCACTGGCCGGCCTCGTAGCCGCAGTTCTCACACCGATAGCGAACACGTGTTCGGGCCATGCCGTGAGCGTAACCGCGCCCTGTGACACGGGCGCGTTTTGCGCAGGCGAGTCTTTGCTACATGAGCGGCGTGCGTTCCACCGGCCGGCGGACGGCGCGGACGCGGCGGGCCCGCTCCCGGCGGGCGCCGATGCTCGCCGACAGATACAGCAGGACCCCGAGGAACGCGAGGATCCCCGCGATCGCGAACCAGGCGAGGCGGCTCGAGTTGAACCGCGACCGCGCCGCGGTGGCGGTCTCCTGCTCCCCTGCGAGCACCTGCACCGTCTCTTCCTTGTTCCCCGGCGCCTTCACCGTCACCGAGACCGACAGCGCCTCGCGGAGCTCCTTCTCGAGCTGCTGGTCGAGAGTGGCGACGTCGAGACCGGCCGCTTGGAGCCCCGCCATCAGCGCGGGGTCCTGCTGGATCCCGGTGCTCGGATGGCGGAGATCGGCGGTCAGCGAGAGCTCGTCGTGCGACCGCAACACGCCCCGCCGGCGGATCAGCGTCGGATCACGCAGCAGCTTCGTCGGCCCGACCAGCTCGGTGATTCGCTGGTCGAGCTCCTTCTCACCTGCGAAGTCGTGTTGCAGCCGCAGCGTCGCGGCGCCATCGGACCCGCGGGTCCAGGGCGAGATCGTCCAGCCCACGCGTTTGAGATCGTCGAGCGGGAACGCGGTGCCGAGTGTGCGGCCCGCCACCTCGACCCGAGCCACCGCTTCCGCATCGAGCGTGATGAACGTGTCGATCGTGCCCGAGCCGTCCGGCTTCATCGTGACCGTGATGTCGGCATCGACCTTGCAGCCCGCGAGGACGAGCAGGCAGGCGACAACGACGGCGGCGCGCTTCAGCATCGACACAACACTGCATCATCGGCGCACGGGGCGCGGAACCGACCCCGAACGCGACGAACTGGCGTGATCAACCGGGAACGAAGCCCTGCTGCTCACGCCAGTTCGCTTCGGTTCGGTTATTCGGGCGTACCGCTTCCGGCCAGCTCCACCGGCGGGGGTTCGACACCCTCGATCGAGCGGAAGACGATCTCGTCGCCTTCGGCATCGATGACGATGGTGTCGCCGGCGCGGAACTCCTTCCAGAGGATCTTCTCCGAGAGCGGGTCCTCGACCATCCGCTGGATGGCACGGCGCAACGGCCGGGCGCCGAGCGCGGGGTCGTAGCCGCGGTTGGCCAACAGCACCTTGGCCGGTTGCGTGAGCTCGAAGCCCAGGCCCTGGCCTTCGAGTTGTTCGCGCACCCGCTTCACCAGCAGGTCGACGATCTCGGTGATCTCTTCGGTCGTCAGCTCGTGGAAGACGATGACGTCGTCGATGCGGTTGAGGAACTCGGGCCGGAAGTGGCGCTTGAGCTCCTCGTGCACCTTGACCTTCATCTTCTCGTACGTGACGGCTTCGTCGTTCTTCACGAAGCCGACGTTCGCCTTGCGCAGGTCCGCGGTGCCCAGGTTCGACGTCATGATGATCACGGTGTTCTTGAAGTCCACCGTGCGCCCCTGCGCGTCGGTCAACCGACCGTCCTCCAGGATCTGGAGGAGGGTGTTGAAGACGTCCGGGTGCGCCTTTTCGATCTCGTCGAACAGCACGACCGAGAACGGCTTGCGCCGCACGGCCTCGGTCAGCTGACCGCCTTCGTCGTAGCCGACGTAGCCGGGAGGAGAACCTACGAGCCGGGAGACCGTGTGCTTCTCCATGTACTCCGACATGTCGAGCTGGATCATCGCGGACTCTTCACCGAACAAGAACTCGGCGAGCGCCTTGGCCGTCTCCGTCTTCCCGACGCCCGAAGGGCCGAGGAAGATGAACGAACCGGAGGGACGCTTCGGGTCCTTGAGGCCCGCGCGCGTGCGCCGGATGGCCTGCGACACCGACTTGATCGCCTCGTTCTGCCCGACGATCCGCTTGTGCAGCTCCTCTTCCATGCGGAGCAACTTCGCGGTCTCTTCCTCGGTGAGCTTGTACACCGGGATGCCGGTCCAGAGCGCAAGGACCTCGGCGATCGACTCTTCGTTGACTTCGTTGAAGAGGTCGACGCCTTCGGCGCGCCACTGCTGCTCCTTGTCGGAACGACGCTCGAGCAATTCCTTCTCGCGGTCGCGCAACTTCGCGGCCCGCTCGAACTGCTGCGCTTCGATCGCCGCTTCCTTCTCCTTGCGGATCTTCGCGATCTCGTCCTCGAGCTCGCGGTAGTCGGGCGGCGCCTGCATACGACGGATGCGCAGGCGCGAGCCCGCTTCGTCGATGAGGTCGATCGCCTTGTCGGGGAGGTGGCGGTCGGAGATGTAACGGTCGGCGAGGTTCGCCGCCGCGACGATCGCCTGGTCGGTGATCGTGACGCGGTGGTGCGCCTCGTAGCTCTCGCGCAGACCCCTCAGGATCTCGATCGTGTGCGCGACCGACGGCTCGTCGACCTTGATCGGCTGGAACCGGCGCTCGAGTGCGGCGTCCTTCTCGAGGTGCTTTCGGTACTCGTCGAGCGTGGTGGCACCGATCGTCTGGAGCTCACCGCGTGCGAGCATCGGCTTGAGGATCGATGCCGCGTCGATCGCACCCTCGGCCGCACCCGCACCGACGAGCGTGTGCAGCTCGTCGATGAACAAGATGATGTCGCCGCGCGTGCGGATCTCCTTCAGCACCTTCTTCAGCCGCTCCTCGAAGTCACCGCGGTAGCGGGACCCGGCGACGAGCGCGCCCAGGTCGAGCGTGTACAGCTGCTTCGCGTTCAACGTCTCGGGCACGTCGCCTTGGACGATGTTCTGCGCGAGGCCTTCGACGATCGCGGTCTTGCCGACCCCCGGCTCACCGATGAGCACCGGGTTGTTCTTCGTGCGGCGCGATAGGACCTGCATCACGCGCTCGATCTCGCGCTCGCGCCCGATGACCGGGTCGAGCTTCTTCTCGCGCGCGAGCTGCGTGAGATTTCGGCCGAACTGGTCGAGGACGAGCGAGCCCGACGGCTGCGCTTCGCCCGAACCACCGCTCGTGGAACCCTGACCTCCGGCTTCCTTGGTGCCCGCGTATCCACTCAGCAGCTGGATGACCTGCTGGCGCACGCGCGACAGGTCGGCGCCGAGCTTGACGAGCACCTGTGCGGCAACACCTTCGCCCTCACGGATGAGACCGAGGAGGATGTGCTCGGTGCCGATGTAGTTGTGACCGAGTTGCAGCGCCTCGCGGAGCGACAACTCGAGGACCTTCTTCGCGCGGGGCGTGAAGGGGATGTGGCCGGAGGGCGCCTGCCCACCGTGACCGATGATCTCCTCCACCTGGGCGCGCACGGCCTCGAGCGAGATTCCGAGCGACTCGAGAGCCTTGGCGGCGACACCTTCGCCCTCGTGGATCAGGCCGAGCAGGATGTGCTCGGTCCCGATGTAGTTGTGGTTGAGGAGCCGCGCTTCCTCTTGCGCAAGGACCACGACGCGACGTGCCCGGTCCGTGAAGCGCTCGAACACTGTTGAACCGCCTCTCCTGAGGGTTCCCGGCCCGGCCGCCCCTACGGACGTGTTTCCGAAGGGACGCCCGACGTGCCGGCGTATGACCATTCTATCGGCCGGTTCGGGCGCATCTTTGGCGCCGGAACCGGTTGTAACACGATCGACCTCAAAGTCCGACGGGCGATCGCGTAGTTCTCATACGACGCCCGGGGGGCACCAGATGTTCCCGGACCCGATTCGCGAGGATCGCTCGACTGGGCCGAGCGAGCGACGACCCCGGTAGCGTGGCGGCAATGACGGTCGCTCCGGGCTCCGCCTCCCCGCCGGTTCGCTCCAGTTCGCACCCGGTCGGCTCCGCCACTCTCGCTCCGCCAATGACGGTCGCTCCGGGCTCCGCCTCCCCGCCGGTTCGCTCCAGTTCGCACCCGGTCGGCTCCGCCACTCTCGCTCCGCCAATGACGGTCGCTCCGGGCTCCGCCTCCCCGCCGGTTCGTTCCAGTTCGCACCCGGTCGGCTCCGCCACTCTCGCTCCGCCAGTGACGGTCGCTCCGGGCTCCGCCTCCCCGCCGGTTCGTTCCAGTTCGCACCCGGTCGGCTCCGCCACTCTCGCTCCGCTATGACATCCGCCACTCTCGCTCCGCTATGACACTCGTCGACGACGTCGGCCTGGCGCCCCTCTCCGGCGATCTCGAACGGGTCGAGGCCCGCCTGGCGGACGCGGTGCGCGCCGAAGATCGCTTCCTCGGCGAGGTCGCGGCCCACCTCCTCGCCGCCGGGGGCAAGCGCCTGCGGCCCACGCTCACGCTCTGCTCGACCTATGCGACCAACGGCGCGGGCGGCCCCGCGACCGGCCGCGCGATCACCGGCGCGTGCTCGGTGGAGCTCGTCCACCTCGGATCGCTCTACCACGACGACGTGATCGACGAGGCCGAGACTCGCCGCGGCGTGCCGAGCGTGAACGCGCGCTGGTCGAACATCGTCGCGATCCTCTCCGGTGACTTCCTCCTCGCCCAGGCGTCCGCGCTGGCGGCGTCGCTCGGTGCCGATGTCGCGGGCCTGCTCGCGTCGACGATCGGTGAACTGTGCCGCGGTCAGGTGCTCGAGCTGCAGTACCTGTTCGACGCGGATCGCAGCCAGGAGTCGTACTACTCCGCGATCGAGGGCAAGACCGCGTCGCTGATGGCCACCGCGTGCCGCATCGGCGGCATGGTCAGTGACGTGTCCGCCGACACCCTCGACGCGCTCACGCAGTTCGGCCACCACCTCGGCATGTGCTTCCAAATCGTCGACGACGTGCTCGACGTCACCGGCAGCCTCGCCGAGCTCGGCAAGCCCGCCGGTAACGACGTGCACGAAGGCGTCTACACGCTGCCGGTCATCTGCGCGCTCGAGACGTCGACGGAGCTGCGGGAGCTGCTCGGTCGGAAGCTCGAACGGGCCGAGGTCGAGAAGGTCGTCGCGCTCGTGGCCGTGCCCGAGGCCATCGATGCCTCGCTCGCCGCGGCCCGCACGCACGCGGCGAAGGCGAACGAAGCGCTGACGGGCGCACCGGAGCTCGACCCGAACGTGTGCGATCGGCTGCGCACGCTGGTCGACGGGCTCGTCCTCCGCTCGAGTTGAGCACGTCGCGCGCCGAAGCACGCGCGGTGTTCGACCGGCGCGTCGCGGCGTGGCTCGCGGCCGACATCGACGCGTACATGGACTGCTGGCACGATGACATGCGACTCACGCTGCCCGGCGGTCGCGTCGTGTCCGGCATCGTCGCCTACCGCCGCATGGTGGAGCAATCATTCGCGTGGGCCGGGCCCGTGTCGTTCGATATCCACGCACTCGCGGTAGAGGACACGTCCATGGCTCCCTCCGCTCCGGCCGATCGGCCTTCGGCGAGCGGGCCGGCGCGGCGTCCGCACGGGTGCAAGGTGTTGGCGGACTGGACGATCCGCGCCCGCCGGCGCGATGACGGGGTCGTCGTCGAGTGGTCGGGTTTGTCGATCTGCGAGCTACGCGACGGTCGGATCACGTGGTGGCGCGAACACCACCTCGCACCTCCGAGACCGATCGACTGACCTGCGGCCCGTCGTCAGGCGATCGAGCAGACCAGGTGGATGTCGTCGGGCTCGGCCGCGAACAGCACGGGATGGACCGGGTCGGCCAAGCGGCAACCCTGTCCGAGGTAGAAGCCGACGGCCGACCCGGTTGGTGTCGCCGACACGTACAGCGACGCGGCACCCGCGGCGCGTGCGACGTCGACCGACGCGTTCCACAGCGCTCGGGCCGCGCCGCGCCGGCGGGAGGGCCGGCTGACGTGGAGGAACGCGAGCCAGGCCAATCCCGGCTCGAACTGCGGGTCGACCACCGCCAGACCCGCGGTGTCCGCTTCGTCGAACGCGCCGAGGAGCGCGGCGCCGCGTACGAGCACCGACGCACAGAACTCGATCTCGTGCCGGACACTATGGGGCCCCGACCCGGCCGGATCCCACGGCGGGATCTCGCTCATCGGCACCGGCTGCTCCGTCAACCGACCGTCGATCACCGCGTAGTGCGCGTCGACGCGCTCCGACCGATCGATCGTGCCCACGAGCGACACGTCGTCGGCCGGCAGCGTCCGGACGCGCATCGCCGGCTCAGGCCGTTTCTTGTTCGGCCTCGGGTGCGCCGAGGGACGCGTTGCTCGCGTCCACCTCGTCGAGGAACCGCAAGACCGCGTCGTTGAAGGCGTTCGGCGTCTCGGCCATGAGGCCGTGCGCGGCGCCACTGAGCACGTAGAGGCGAGACGTGTGGATCAGCTCCGCGAGCTCCTCCGCGTCGCCAACGGGGGTGAGCGTGTCCTGCGATCCCGTGATGACGAGCGTCGGCACGGTGATCGTGTCGAGCTCGTTGCGCAGCTCGTCGCTCGCATCGAGGATGGCGCGGACCTGCGCGATGAAGGGCTCCGGCTTCGTCTGCATCAGGACGCGCGCGAGGACGTTGATCCAGACGCCGAAGCGCCGCTGCAAGCGCGGGCCGATGAGCCAGCGCATGCCGTCTTCTTCGGCCATCGCGCGGATGCCGCGTTCGCCGACGACTTCGGCCCACTCTTGGAGCAGTTCGCGGCGCCACTCGTGGTGGTGGCAGGCGGTGCACGCGAGCGTCAACGACGAGGCGCGATCGTGGTGCAGCACGCCGATGATCTGGGCGATGATGCCGCCCATCGACGCGCCGACGATGTGCGCGTGGTCGATGCCTTCGGCGTCGAGCACCGCCACCGCGTCCTCCGCCATGCGGAGCAGGTCATAGGGCCCTTCGGGAGCGTCGGACGCGCCGGTGCCGCGATTGTCGACCGCGACGCAGAAGTGGCGGCGGCCGAACGAGCCCCGTTGGAGCGCCCACCCGCGGCTGTCCATGCCGAGGCCTTGAATCAGGAGACACGGTGTGCCGTCGCGCCGACCCCACGTCTGGTACGCGATCTTCACCCCGTCCGTGGTCCGAATGTCCGGCACGGCTCCCCTCCGCTCCGTCCGCACGGTACTCGCGATGATTCCACGTCCGGGCGCGAAGTCGGGACTCTATGGATGCGCGAGCAGTTGGCTGACCGCGTCGCGCACGGCTTCGGCGAGACGCGCCGCGCCGAGCGGGTCACCGGGATCGTGCGGCTGTTCGAGCGCGACGACCGGGCCGAAGCGCACCCGCCACGGTCGCACGATCGTGCCGAGCGGGCCCCCGGGTGTGACTGCGACGGGGATCGCGGGCGCGCGCGTCATCGCCTGCATCAGTGGCAAGGGTGGTGTACCCGCGCCGGTGCGCAGCCACGTGGGCGCGAGGGGAACCGCGACCAAGTGACCGGCGCGCAAGCAGGTCGCGAGGTCGCGCGCGCTGTCGGAGATCGCGCCGAGGCGGCGGAAAAATCCACCGACGAACGGTGCGGTCGGCGCGCCGATGACGCGCAACCGGCGTCCTGTGGCGCGCTCCACGGAAACCGCGACTGCCGCGGGCTCGAACAGACCGAAGCCGCGGTTCGCGACGAGGACCGCGCCGCCTTCCTTCGGGACGTGCTCGGCGCCGGTGACGGCGATCCGCACCAGCGCGCGAACGAGTGGCGCGGTGAGGTCGGCGAGCTGAGGATCGAGCCCGAACGGATCGACGGGATACCGGCCGCCGAGGCGGCGGCGGAACGCCTGCAGCACAGGTTCGGGCTCCGAGACGTGGTCGATGGCCAGGCCGTAGTCGGCGGCCGGCTCAATCGTCTCAACCGGATCGACGGTCGCGCCGGTCATGCCACTGCCTCGCGCGCGGTCTCGATGGGCACGACGTTGGCCCACTCGAACAGCTCGCGCAGCACCTGCTGCGTCGAGCGCAGGTCGGTGAGGCCGAGCGCAGCGATGGCGCGGCCGCTCGAGCCGGTGCGGCCGTGGCGCAACAACTCGACGACGTGCGGCGCGATCGCCGCGCCCGCGACCTCGCTCATGCGCGCGACCGCGCGCCAGAACGGTGGGAGCACCGGGATCGGCACGCGGCCGCCGAGCCGCACGGCTTGCCAGGGAGTGGCCGCACCGGGGCCGACGACGTTGAGCGGGCCGTCATAGCGGCGCTCGATCGCGGCGACCATCGCGCCGGCCGCGTCGTCGGGATGCAACAACGAGAACGGTGGATCCGCGAACGCCGGCACCGGCACCACGGGCAGCCGGAGCAACCGGCCCAATGGGCTCGGGACGTGCGACCCGACAACCGGCGCGTAGCGCAACGCGCACACGCCGATGCCAGAGCGGGCACGCACCCCGGCCGCGATCGCTTCGACGGCGAGCAACGACGCTCCGTACGCAGTCGCGGGAGCCGGCATGACCGTCTCGTCCGGTACCGACGCGTGCAACGAACGAGGGCCGTACACCTCGAGTCCGCTGCGGATCACGACGTACTCGAGGTTGCCGGCATGCGCGGCGGCGCTGAGCGCGGCGATCGTGCACAGCTCGGTGCGCTCCGATGCCGACACCGGTGTCATCCGCGACGACGGTTCGTAGACGCCGAAGTGCGCGATGACATTCGGCGCGACCTCGTCGACGAACTGTACGAGCTTGTCGCGGTCACGCGGGTCGATGCGCCGGAACTCGGCGCGGCGCAAACGCCGGCGGGGCGGGACGAAGTCGACGCCGACGATCTCCGTCGCCCACGCGCGCTGTTCGAGCAGCTGCGCGACCCGCGTCCCGAGCTCGCCACCCATCCCGGTCACCAGAATCTTCATGACGATGCGGCTCCGGCCTCCGGCCCTCGAGGGAGGGAACGGCGCGTGTCAATCATCCTGGCCTCCGGACCTCTCGCCTGGCGCCGAGGACGAGCCTGGTTCGGGCCGGAGGTGCGGGAAGAGGATCACCTCGCGGATCGACTGGACGCCCGCGATCAGCATGACCAAGCGGTCGACACCCATGCCCATGCCGCCCGTGGGCGGCAGGCCGTACTCGAGGGCGCGCACGTAGTCGGCGTCGACGCCGTGCGCCTCGGCGTCGCCTGCCCGGCTGAGCTCCGCCTGCGCTTCGAAGCGCCGGAGCTGGTCGACCGGATCGTTCAGTTCGCTGAACGCATTGGCGAGCTCGCGCCCGGCGATGATCACCTCGAACCGTTCCGTGAGCGTCGGGTCGTCACGGTGCTCACGGGCGAGGGGCGACACCTCGCGTGGGTAGTCGTGCACGATCGTCGGCCCGACGATCGCGTGCTCGGTGGTCTTCTCGTAGATCTCGAGGACGAGCTTCCCCGATCCCCATCCAGGTTCGTACGCAATGTCGAAGTCGTCGCACAGTTTGCGCAGGTCCTCGACCGGTTGGCTCGGATGCACGTCGACGCCGGCGTGCTCCTTGATGAGATCGATCATCGTGCGCCGCGGCCATGGCGGCGCGAGATCGATCGTCTGTCTGTCCCACTCGACGACGGTCGTGCCGATCGCTTCCCTGGCCGCGTGCGCGACGAGATCCTCTGTGATGCTCATCATGTCGGTGTAGTCCGCGAAGGCCTGGTACAGCTCGAGCATCGTGAACTCGGGGTTGTGGCGGGTCGAGATGCCTTCGTTGCGGAACACACGCGCGATCTCGAAGACGCGATCGAACCCGCCGACGATCAGGCGCTTCAGGTAGAGCTCCGGCGCGATGCGGAGGTAGAGGTCCACGTCGAAGGCGTTGTGGTGCGTGACGAACGGACGGGCGGTCGCACCACCCGGGATGGGATGGAGCACCGGCGTCTCGACCTCGACGAAGCCGCGCTCGGCGAGCAGCTCCCGCAAGGCGCGCACGACGGCGAAGCGGATCTCGAACACGCGGCGCGCGTCGTCGTTCGCGATCAAGTCGACGTAGCGCTGCCGGTAGCGCGTGTCCACATCGGCGAGTCCGTGCCACTTGTCGGGGAGCTGCCGCTGGGCCTTGGCGAGCACGGAGAACGACTGGACCCGTACCGAGAGCTCGCCCCGTTTCGTCTTCATCGCCGCGCCCTGCGCGCCGACCCAGTCGCCGCGCGACACCTCGTTGCGGAAGCGGTCGAACTCCTCGCTTCCGATGT
This sequence comes from uncultured Actinomycetes bacterium, assembly GCA_963740835.1. Classification (GTDB taxonomy): domain Bacteria; phylum Actinomycetota; class Acidimicrobiia; order IMCC26256; family PALSA-610; genus CAVUFH01. Next base: position 203,164 of record CAVUFH010000003.1, read on the forward strand.
CACCCGCGCTGACGAACAACTGGCCTTCGCCGGTGCCGTCACGGAGCGTCACGAAGATCAACTTGCCCTGCGTGCGTACGGTCATCGCCCGACCGGCGACGCGCACGATGTCGTCGGTGGTGTCGCCAGCCACCAGGCGTGCGTCGTACTCCGCTCGTAGCTGCGCAAGCGTGTGCGTCCGGTCGAACCGGTACGGGAAACGGGGTTCGTCGCTCAACGCGTGCTCACTGGTTCCTTTCGAAGATGATCCGAAGGCCGTAGAGGGTGAGCCAGGGCTCGTAGTGCTGCACTGTGCGCGAGTGCGGCAGGATCGTGACCGCGAGCCCGCCCGTCGCGATGACGGTGCAATCGCCGAGCTCGGCCGTGAACCGGTCGACGAGACCGTCGACCTCGGCCGCGAAGCCGTAGATCGCGCCGGATTGGATCGACTCGACCGTCGACTTGCCGATCACGTGCTTGGGTGCGGCAAGTTCGACGCGTCGCAGACCCGCGGCGCGCTCGAAGAGCGCGTCGAGCGAGATCTCGACACCCGGGAAGATCGCGCCACCCAGGTACTCGCCCTTGGGACTGATCGCTTCGACCGTCGTCGCGGTGCCGAAGTCGACGACGATCGCGGGGCCGCCGTACAGGTCGAATGCGCCGACCGCGTTCGCGATCCGATCGGCACCGACTTCCTTCGGATTGTCGTAGAGGATCGGCATACCCGTGCGCACGCCGGGCTCGACGACGAGCGCGGGCATGGAGAAGTACCGCTCGGTCAGCTGCCGCAGCTCCGCGGTGACACGCGGCACGACGGACGACACGGACACGCCGGTGATCGCGTCGTCGAACGAGAAGCCGTGGAAGCCGAGGAACTGCTGGATCATCAGCGCGAGCTCGTCGGAGGTGCGGTTTGCGTCGGTGGCGATGCGCCAATGGTCGGCGAGGTCGGCACCGTTGAAGAGACCGACCACCGTTTGGGTGTTGCCGACGTCGATCGCGAGAAGCATCGACCGCGCAGTCTACGAGTCAGGCGAGATCGAGGCCGATGTCGAGCGCGACCACGGAGTGCGTGAGCGCGCCGATCGAGATGAAGTCGGGTCGGGCCCGGCCGAACGCCGGCAGCGAATCGAGGGTGACGCCGCCCGAGATCTCGACCGGACACGCACCTGCGATGGCCTCGACGGCCTCGAGCACCTGCGCCGGCTTCATGTTGTCGAGCAGCACGATGTCGGCACCGGCGTCGCGCGCTTCCTGCACTTGCTCGAGCGTGTCGCATTCGACTTCGACCACCCGACCGGGCCAACGCGCGCGCGCCCGTTGGATCGCGAGCGGGATCGAGCGCCCGGCGAGATGGTTGTCCTTGATCAGGACGGCATCGGAGAGTGAATCGCGGTGGTTGAACCCGCCACCCGCCCGCACCGCCGCGCGCTGCAACGCGGCGGAAACCCGGCAGCGTCTTCCGGGTGTCACGAACGCGGACACCATCGCCCGCGGTGTCGACGCAGCGGCGCGTCATCGACGCGATGCCGGAGCAGTGCGAGAGGAGATTCAAGGCGACGCGCTCACCGGCGAGAATTGCACGCGTCGAACCGCGCACGTGACCGAGCGTCGAGCCCGGCCTGCAGGCCTCCCCGTCGGCGAGCTCCCAGGCGACGCCCACGGCCGCATCGACCTGCCGGTACACCTCCGTCGCGGCCGCGGTGCCGGCGAGCACGCCGGCTTCGCGGGCGACGAACGCGCCTTCGCCCTTGCTGTCGGCGTCGATACAGGCGATCGACGTGATGTCGCCGAGCAGGCCGAGGTCCTCGGCAAGCGCAGCGGCGACGAGCGCCTGCAGGTACGGCGTCGGAGGATCGAAGTCGGTCACGATGATGCGTCGAGCGCGTAGGCAGGCAACGGCACGAACTCCGGATCGCAATCGCCGCGCAACACGATCCGCCCACGGAACGCGTCCCAGGTCTCGGGGAAGTCGGCGCGCGTGTGCGCGCCACGCGACTCCTCACGCGTCGTGGCCGCCTCCACGATCGCGCGGGCGGCTCGAACCAGGTTCCGCACTTCGCACGCGGCCACGGCATCCGGCGGGAGGTCACCGGCGAGGGCGCCGAGCTCCGCGAGTGTCGCAGCGGCGACGGCGAGCCCGACCGCGTCCCGCACGACGCCGCAGTCGGTCGACATCGTGCGTTGGATCGCGCTGCGCAACTTCTCCGGGTCGCCGTCGGCGCTCGGTTCGGAGTGGGTCAGCGCGGTACCGGGCTCGGCGACAGGTTCCGGTTGAATCGTCGCGATGTCGAGGATGCCAGTCATCGCACCCGTGTCGCGCGCACCGGAAACACCGGTCGCGATCGCCTCGACGACGCGCCGGCCGAACACCAAGCCGTCGAGCAACGAGTTCGACGCGAGCCGGTTGGCGCCGTGCACACCGCTGCACGCCGCCTCACCGCACGACCACAACCGCGGCAGCGTGCTCGCGCCGTCGAGGTCGGTGACGACGCCGCCCGAGAGGTAGTGGGCGGCGGGCGCGACGGGGAGCAGCTCGCGCGTGGGATCGAGGCCCGCGGACTGACACGCGTGCCAGATCGTCGGGAAGTGATCGGGGAAGTCGTCGATCATCGACGCGTCGAGGAAGACGTGGTCGGTGCCGGTCTCCCGCATGCGCTGGTGGATCGCACGCGAGACGACATCGCGCGGAGCCAGGTCCGCGAGCGGGTGGACGCCGGCCATGAACGCGACGCCGTCCCGGTCGCGGAGGACAGCCCCTTCACCGCGCAGTGCCTCCGACAGGAGCGGCCGGGGCATCGACGGGTGGTGCAGCGCGGTGGGGTGGAACTGCACGAACTCGAGATCCGCGCACGCGACACCCGCGCGGAAGGCCAGCGCGATGCCGTCGCCGGTCGAGAGCGTCGGATTGGTGGTGACGGCGAAGCACTGGCCGACGCCGCCCGTCGCGAGGACCGTGTTCGTCGCGGTGAACGTCTCGATCGCACCGTTCGGGCCGAGCGCGCGGACACCCCGACAGACACCACCCTCGACGATCAACTCCAGTGCGAACCAGCCTTCACGCACTTCGATGGCCGCAGGCTCGACCGCGGCCACGAGCGCGCGCTCGATCTCGGCACCGGTCGCGTCACCGCCGGCGTGCACGACCCGCGCGAGTGAATGACCCCCCTCACGTGCCAGCAGCAGCTTCGCCCCGTCACCCGCGATCTCGGTGTCGAAGTGCGCACCGAGCGCCGCGAGCTCGCGCACGTGTGCCGGCCCTTCGGTGACGAGCGCACGCACCGCGTCGACGTCACACAATCCCGCCCCCGCGACGAGCGTGTCCGCGAGATGCAGGTCGGGAGAGTCCGGATCTTCGAGCGCAGCCGCGACCCCACCCTGCGCGTACCGCGTGGCTGAATGCGACAGCTCGCCCTTGGTGAGGACGAGGGTCGACATGCCGCGTGCCGCCGCGTGCAAGGCCGTCGTGAGTCCCGCGATTCCGCTGCCCAGCACGAGAACGTCGTACACAGCCCACGAGCCTACGGCCCGCTTCGCACCGGCCGTCACTCGGCGAGCCGCACACCCCGGTCGGCGACGGCGTCGTCACCCGTGATGACGAGACGGACGTTGTCGATCAGCCGCGTGCTGCCGAGCTGAGCGGCCAACACCACCAGCACCTCACCGTCGAGCCGTTCGAGGGGCCGCAGCTCGTTCGCGTCCCGGACCTCGACGTACTCGAGCGCGACCGCGGGTTCGGTCGCCACGATGTCGCGGACGACCGCCACGACACTCGCCGGATCACGCGCACCCGCAACCACTGCGTCCGCCGCGGCCTCGAGCGCACGCGACAGCACCGGCGCGGCGCGGCGTTCGTCCGCGGTGAGGTACGCGTTGCGGCTGGACCGCGCGAGCCCGTCGGCTTCCCGCACGAGCGGCGAACCGACCACCTCGACCGGCAAGTTCAGATCAGCGGCCATGCGCCGCACGACTGCGAGCTGCTGCGCGTCTTTGCGGCCGAAGTAGGCACGACACGAGCCGACGATCGAGAAGAGCTTGGCGACGACGGTCGTCACGCCATCGAAGTGCGTCGGCCGCGCGGCGCCGCACAGGTCCGCGGTGAGGCCGGCGACGTGCACGGTCGTCAACGGCGGCGTCGGGTACATCTCGGCGACGCTCGGTGTGAACACGCAATCGACACCCGCGTCCTCGCACAACCGCAGATCACTCGCGAGGTCGCGCGGGTACCGATCGAGATCCTCGTTCGGGCCGAACTGCAACGGGTTCACGAAGATCGTGAGCACCACGAAGTCGGTCTCGTCTCGGGCGGCCGCCACCAGCGACAGATGGCCGGCGTGCAGATAGCCCATGGTCGGCACCAACCCGACCCGCCCACCATTGGCGCGCGCGGCGGCGCAACCGTCTCGGAGCTCGGCGATCGTGTCGACGTGGAGCAAGCGGGGGCGAAGCTAGCCCGACACCGGGCGACCGGGCTGGCGCAGGTCGCCGAGCAGACGGTCGAGGGCGGTGTCGCGCCGCCCGGTGAGGCGTGCCGCTTCCCGTGCGAGCGCGCGATACGCGTCGCGTTCGATCGGATCGATGGCACGCAGATGCGCCTCGACGGTGCCGAGGTCACCACGCTCGACCGGACCGGTGAGTGCGGCGGCGGACCCGAGCCGCAACGCGTTGTCGACGGACGCGCGCACCAACGGGCCGAAGGCCTCGACGGGAACACCGCACGACGCCGCGAGCCGCTCCACCTGACCCATCAGCGCGACGACATGGTTCGCGGCGACCGCGGCGGCCGCGTGGTAGCGCGTGCGCTCCGAGTCCGGCACCGCGAAGGGCCGCAATCCGAGCTCCTCGGCGAGCGTCACGACTTCAGGGTCGCCCGCGATCGCGGCCCAGGATCCCGGGAGCCGATCCAGTCCGGCAGAGGTCGACGGGAACGATTGCAGCGGGTGCATGGCGGCGACACGCACGTCGGGGCGTACCGCCAACAATTGGTCGAACACCTCGAGCCCACGCGAGCCCGCGACGTGGACGACCAGGGCACCGCGCTCGAGGGAAGGCGCGGCTGCGACGGCCGCCGCCTCGATCGCGCGATCAGGCGTCGCGACGAGGACGACTTCGGCACCCTTGCCCACATCCGACACGAGCGTCGCGGTCGTGGCCAAGCACGCCACCGCCGCGTTCGTCGAAGCCGCGTCCGGGGCGCGCCCCGCGACCGCGACGACCCGCCATCCGAGATCGACGAGCGCGAGACCGAGAGTCGTGCCCGCGCGGCCGGGACCAATCAGCGCAACAGTGCGACTGTCGTCGACCACCAAGCGTCCTCTGACAACCGCGTCCTCTCGGACGCCGCCGGTCAGGTGCCCGGCGGAAGAACCAATGCTACCGATGCAATTCGGACGTCGGGTCGAGGATCTGAGTCCTCGGCGCGCCCGACGACGAGCGCGGGCGCGACCCGCGCGCAGCGGCGCGAGGACGAACTCGCGCTCCCACATGCGGGGATGCGGGAGCGTGAGGTCCGGATCGTCCATCTCGATCTCGTCGTAGAGCAGGATGTCGACGTCGAGCGTGCGCGGGCCGAATCGCTCTTTGCGCACTCTTCGGGCGTTCTCCTCACATCGGTGCGCGAGCTCGAGCAGCGCCCACGGGTCGAGATCGGTGTCGATCGCGACGACCGCATTGAAATAGTCATCCTGGGGTGGACCGCCGACGGGCACCGTTTCGTACACCGGTGAGATCGCGACCACCACGACCTGCGGCGCGCGCGCGAGTTCGTCGACCGCCGATTGCAAGTGGGCGCGCCGGTCGCCGAGATTCGAGCCGAGCGCGAGATAGGCGCGCGTCAACGCTCGATGCGCACGCCGACGTGGTCGAGCTGGGCGCGCACCGGCGGGTGGAGCTTGCGCACCTCCACCACCACGCCCAGCACGCGCCGATCCGCCCGGCACACTTCGGCGATGCGGGTCGCGAGCCGCTCCAGCAAGCGGTAGCTCTCGGACCCGACGACGCGCGAGACCGACTCACACACCGCGGAGTAGTCGACAGTGTCGTCGAGATCGTCGCTGGCGCCCGCGGCGGTGGCGTTGACGAGCAGCTCCAGATCGACCTGGAACGGCTGCGGTCGCGCCTGCTCCTCGGGCAGCACGCCGTGCACCCCGAGCTCGCGGAGGCCGCCGATGAGGATGCGGTCAGGCACGGCGCTACTCCCGGACGAGCTTCTCTTCGATCGTCACCGCGATGATCTCGCGGCCGGCCGCGCCAAGGCTGCGCTCCGTGAGCTTCTCGACGATCGAGATCGCGTGCGGGCCGCTGTCAACGAGGCCGGCGTACAGGAGGTAGCCGCCGACGACACCGATCACGATGTCGCCGAACTCTTCGCGGTGCAGATAGAGCTTCTCGTCGGGGTCGTCGAGGAAGCCGCCGATCGCCTTGTACACCGCGCGCAGGCGCATCGGCAGCTCGTCGTGTGGACCGATCGGCAGGTGCGCGTACGCGATGCCGGCTTCTTCGTATGCGTGCAGGTTGTGCGGTCCGTCGAGCATCGAGATGACGTGCGTGAAGCCGTGGACGTTGAGCCAGATCAGCTCCTCCTGTCGGCGCACCTTCCGGTGGTTGCGGGCGAATCCTCCCGGCCGCTCACCTGCACCGAGCCGGTCCTTGATCACCCACGTGAAGTAGCGCGGCTGCAACCCCTGCGCCCACCGCCCCCGCAGGCCCGTCGTGCTCATGCGGCTCCAGCCTTCGGTGCTCGATCACCGTGCAATGTCATGCCCGCTCCCGCACCTACGGCTTGCGCCTGGCCGCTCATGCGGCTCCAGCCTTCGGTGCTCGATCACCGTGCACTGTCATGCCCGCTCCCGCACCTACGGCTTGCGCCTGGCCGCTCATGCGGCTCCAGCCTTCGGTGCTCGATCACCGTGCACTGTCATGCCCGCTCCCGCACCTACGGCTTGCGCCTGGCCGCTCATGCGGCTCCAGCCTTCGGTGCTCGATCACCGTGCACTGTCATGCCCGCTCCCGCACCTACGGCTTGCGCCTGGCCGCTCATGCGGCTCCAGCCTTCGGTGCTCGATCACCGTGCACTGTCATGCCCGCTCCCGAACCTACGGCTTGCGCCTGGCCGCTCATGCGGCTCCAGCCTTCGGTGCTCGATCACCGTGCACTGTCATGCCCGCTCCCGAACCTACGGCTTGCGCCTGGCTGCTCACGCAGCGATCACTCCCTCGGGCGTTGCCCGTTCCAGCACGTCCATCAGCGCGGCCGCGCGCACGGACGATTCGACGTCGTGAACGCGCACCATCGCGACTCCCTGTTCGAAGCACCACACCGACGTGGCCAGCGTCGCTTCGTCGCGCTCGTCCACCGGTAACCCGCCGAGCAGCGTGCCGAGGAACGACTTGCGCGAGGTACCGACGACGAGCGGTGCGCCACTCGCGACTGCGAGCTCGGGCAACGAACGCAGCAACGCCAGGTTGTGATCCATGGTCTTGCCGAAACCGATGCCGGGGTCGACGAGGATCGCGTCCGGCGCGATCCCGGCGGCGAGCGCCGCGCGCACACGTGCGCGGAGATGCGCGGCGACCTCGACCACGACATCGTGGTACGCCGGATGCGACTGCATCGTGCGGGGCGAGCCTTGCATGTGCATCGCGACGAATCCGGCGCCGTGCTCGGCGATCACTGCGAGCATGCGATCGTCGGCGAGGCCGGCCGAGACGTCGTTGACGACAACCGCGCCGGCATCCATTGCTGCGGCCGCGACCTCGGCTTTGGTCGTGTCGATGCTCACCGGAACTGCGGACGCGGCGACGAGCGCGCGCACGACCGGGACGACGCGGCGCAGCTCCTCGGCGGCATCGACGGGCTCCGCGCCGGGCCGGGTCGACTCGCCGCCGACGTCGAGCATCGCCGCACCTGTGGCGGCGAGTGCGACTCCGTGCTCGATCGCGACATCGGCCTCGAAGAAGCGGCCACCATCGGAGAACGAGTCCGGAGTGACGTTCACCACACCCATCACCGCGCGCCTCGGCAAGGTCCCGACTGCGAAGGGGGCGGTCACGGGCGCAGGTTAGCGAACGCCGTGACCGGCGAATGGGCGCCGATCAGGCCTGTCGGACACCCAATCCCAGGAGCGCCATCGCCTCGGACCGGGTGGCCGGCGAGTCCTTGAACAGCCCTCGCACGGCCGAGGTCACGGTGAGGGAACCCGGCTTGCGCACGCCCCGCATCGACATGCAGAGATGCTCGGCTTCGATCATCACGAACGCGCCGCGGGGTTGCAGCCGCTCCATCAGCGCGTCGGCAACCTGAGTGGTGAGGCGCTCCTGCACCTGCGGACGCTTCGCGTAACCGTCGACGAGACGCGCGAGCTTCGACAGTCCGGTGATGCGGCCGTCCGCGTTGGGGATGTACGCGACATGCGCGTGACCGTGGAACGGAAGGAGATGGTGCTCGCAGAGTGAGTACAACGGGATGTCGCGCACCATGACCATCTCGTCGTGATCTGCCTCGAAGGTGAGCACGATGTGACGCGACGGATCCTCGTGCAACCCGCTCAGGATCTCGGCGTACATCTCGGCGACGCGGCGCGGTGTGCGCTGCAGCCCGTCGCGGTCCGGGTCCTCGCCGATCCCGATGAGGATCTCGCGCACGGCGCGCTCGATGCGGTCGATGTCCACCGGCGCGCCGGTGGCCACGGACTTGAGTGGATTCGCGTCGGTCACGCCCCCGGTTTACCCGACAGCGGGGGAGCGGGGTTAACCCGACGATGGCGGTTCGCTCGAAGCGACGGCAGCCGGGCGGGACGCGGGATGGCGTTCGCCGTGCCACTTCGCGACGCCCTCGAGCAATTCCACCACTTCAGCCGCGTCGAGCGATTCCCTCTCCTGCAGCGCCGCCGCGAGCGCCTCGAGGTCGTCTCGGTGCGTCTCGAGGATGGTACGGGCCGCAGTGTGCGCGCCGTCGACGAGACGGCGGACCTCGTCGTCGATCCGCGATGCAACGGTCTGCGAGTACTCGGGCGCATGGCCCATGTCGCGCCCGACGAAGACCTCTTCGTTCGGACCCACGAAACGGATCGGCCCGAGCAGATCGCTCATGCCGAACTCCGTGACCATGCGCCGGGCGATCTCGGTCGCGCGGTCGATGTCGTCGTGCGCGCCGGTCGTGGGATCGTCGAACACCAACTCCTCGGCGGTGCGCCCACCCAAGAGCATGGCCATCTCGTCCTCGAGCTCGCGCCGCGAGCGCAAGAGACGATCTTCGGTGGGGAGCACCAACGTGTAGCCGAGCGCGCGACCGCGCGGGATGATCGAGATCTTGTGTACCGGGTCCTTCGTCGGCAGCGCGTGCGCGACGAGCGCATGGCCGGCTTCGTGATACGCGATGACGCGTTGCTCCCGCTCCGAGATCACGCGCGTCCTGCGTTCCGGGCCGGCGATGATGCGTTCGATCGCGGCTTCGAGCTGCGGCATCCCGATCTGTGCCATGCCGTCGCGCGCCGCGAGCAACGCCGCTTCGTTCAACAGGTTCGCGAGATCAGCGCCGGTCATGCCGGGCGTTCGGCGGGCGATGATGTCGAGGTCGACGCCGGGAGCGATCGGCTTGTCGCGCGCGTGCACGCGCAGGATGCCCTTGCGCCCCTCGAGATCCGGCGCGTCGACGACGATCTGACGGTCGAAGCGTCCGGGGCGCAACAGCGCGGGATCGAGCATGTCGGGGCGGTTCGTCGCCGCGATGAGGATGACGCCGGTGCGCACGTCGAAGCCGTCGAGCTCGACGAGCATCTGATTGAGCGTCTGTTCGCGCTCGTCGTGCCCACCACCGACGCCGGCGCCGCGCTGGCGGCCGACCGCGTCGATCTCGTCGATGAAGACGATGGCGCGTCCCGCGGCCTTGGCGCTCTTGAAGAGATCGCGCACACGCGCGGCACCGATGCCCGCGAACATCTCGACGAAGTCGCTGCCGGACATGGAGAAGAAGGGAACCGCGGCCTCCCCCGCGACCGCACGCGCGAGCAGCGTCTTTCCGGTGCCGGGCGGCCCGAAGAGCAGCACGCCTTTCGGGATCGTCGCACCGATCGCGGCGAAGCGTTCCGGTTCCGCGAGGAAGTCCTTGATCTCGCGCAGCTCCTCGACGGCTTCATCGAGCCCTGCGACATCGGCGAACGTCATCGGCGTGCGGCTCTTGTCGGCTACGACCGCACGTGAACGTCCGAACCCGAAGATGGTCTTCCCGTAGAACTTGATCATCAGGTAGATGAGCAGGCCCATGACGGCGACGAGCGGAACGATGTTGAGGAACATCGCTTCCCACAAGCTGGTGCGCGCGCTCGAGACCGGGAGGTCGAGGCCCTGGTCGACGATCTTTGTCGTGAGCTCGTCGGTGTACTCGTTCGGATAGCGGACGACGAATTTCGTGCCGTCGTCCAGCTCGCCCTTGAGCTCGTTGGCGCGGTCGAACAACTTCACCGACTGGACGTGGCCGGCATCGAGCGCTTCTTGGAACTCCGTCAACCCCAGCGAGACGCGACCGCTCCCGGAGGAGAACAGCCGCGGGACGAAGACGAGCGCGGCGACGCCGATCACCGCCACGAGCGCGACGAGGAGGTTCCGAACTCGCTTGCTCACCTCAACTCCTGCTGGGACTCCTGCTCGAACCGGGTTCCGATCTATATCGGCGGGATCCGGCCGCGCACGAGCGCGGCGACCGTTCGGCCAGACACCTGCCCGAGATCATCAGCGCGGAGTCAGGAGCTCGGTACCGGCCCGGCGTACTCGGCGATGAAGGGCAGGTTCCGGTACCGCTCGGACACGTCGAGCCCGTACCCGATCACGAAGTCGGGAGGAATGCGGAATCCCGTGTACTTGAGGTCAGGGTCGGTCTTCTGCAGCCCTTCCTTCACGAGGAGGGCGCAGACCTCGAGGGACGCGGGATTGCGCGCCTTCAGGTTCTTGCGGAGGTACGCAAGCGTCAGACCGGAATCGACGATGTCTTCGACGATGAGGACGTGACGGTCGGTGAGGTCGAGATCGAGGTCCTTGACGATCCGGACGACACCACTCGTGCGCGTCGCCGAGCCGTAGGAGGACACCGCCATGAAGTCGAACTCGACGGGCAGGTCGATCGCCCGCGCGAGGTCGGCCATGAACATGAACGCGCCCTTGAGGATCCCGACGAGCAACGGCGGATCCTCGACGTAGTCGTTGGTGATCTCCTTCCCGAGATCACGGATGCGTTGCTGCAGCTCCGCTTCGTCGACGACAACGCGGCCGATGTGGGGGTCGTTCATCCTCGTGCGCTCGCATTCGGGGGGCTGGCCTCGGCGGCGATCCACAGGAAGCGACGCGTGCGCGCCGTCACCTTCACGCTCTCGTCGATACGGTAACCGACGACCCAGCACACGGCGCCCGTCGCCTCGATGACGACCGGTCGCGCCGCTCGTTCCGCCGACGCGACTCCTGCTTCCCGCATCGCGTCCGAGACCAACTTGGTCCCGCTGCGTCCGAGCGGGCGGAACCGCGCGCCGGCAGACGGCGCCGCGATCGTCAGGACCGCGCCAACGCGGTCCGCGTCGAGCACGGCCGCGTCGCGACCGTCCGGCCACCGAACGGGCGGCGCGTGCTCGAACCACGCGTCCAGATCGAAACGCCCGAACCCGGTTCGGCCGGGCAGCGTGAGCGCGGCGGGCGCGGGCACGGTCGGCGGGTTCGCGACCAGGTGCAACGCGCCCGCAACGCGTTCGACGCGGCGGTCACGGGGCAGTTGCACCGCGCGCCGATCGCCGCGGGCGACTGCAAGCACCGCTTCCACCTGATCGGCGCCCGGCGGCGGCGGGCCCAGCCAGCTGCGCACGGCCCGGCGCGCGAGCGCCGCCGGCGCAGCGGCGAGGCGGCCGGCATCCTGGACCGCGCCGGGGTCGAGCAGCCCCGCGGCCAGCTCGTCCAGGTGCTCACTGTCGTCGCGCACGAGGTCCGCCTGCCGGGCGAGCATCTCGACGAGGTCGCGGCGGGCGTCCCGCTCCAGCTGCGGGATCACCTCCCGCCGCAACCAGACCCGCCGGTACCGAACGTCATCGTTCATCAGGTCCTGGACCGGCGCGAGCCCGAGCCGGGCGCAGATCTCGCGGGTCTCGGCCCGCCGGAACCGGAGCAGCGGCCGGCGCAGGTGCCCTCGCCGGGCCGGCATCCCGGCGAGCCCGCTCGTCGCGCTGCCGCGAAGGAGATTCAGCAGCACGGTTTCCGCCTGGTCGTCACGCGTATGGCCGACGAGGATCGCGGCCGCCTGCTGCTCCGCGCGCACCGCTTCGAGCGCGCCGTACCGGGCATCGCGCGCGCGGGCCTCGAGGTTGCCGCCGGCTGCGATGTCGACGCGCGCGGCGCGGAACTCGGCACCGAAGCGCGCCGCGGCCGCGGCGACGACATCGGCGTCGTGGGCACCGCCGCGCAATCCGTGATCCACGTACACCGCGAGGTGTCGCGGCCGGACGCGCGCACGAGCGCGAGGAGCGCGAGCGAGTCGGCACCACCCGAGCAACCGACGACGACGCGGCCGTTCGCGTCGTCGAGCCCGGCGACCTTCTTCAGGAACGGCGCGAGCGCGTGCGCCGCGGCCGACCCGTCAGCCGGCGATGCGGCTGCGTTCGACCCGGTTGATCCACGCATGGGCATCGTCGAGCTCGGCGAGCGTCGGGAGGTTCTCGGGATCGCGCCACACGACATCGAGTGTCGAGAAGCCCCCGATCTCGACGACGTCGTTGATGAAGCGCTCCCCCACCTCGTACTGCTTCATCTTCTGTTCGAGGCCGAAGAGCTTCTGCATCTGCCCGGTGAGTCCGCTCGCGGCACGGCGCTGGTGAAGCACACGCGCCATGCGTTCCTCACCGGCGACGTAGCGGCGACCGAGCTCGGTCATGACAACGTTGCCATGCCCCTCGAGCAACGACATCAGCGCCTGCACCCGATCGAGGACGACGCGTTGCTCCGGCGACGCGAACAAGCCGACCAGACCGCCCTCGTCGAGCGGATTGTGCCCGTGTCGCATCTCGTCGAGCGCACGCGAGATCGCCTTGAACACCGAACTCGGATCCGGGTCGACGACATCGAGCGCGTCTTGCACGAGCGACAGGAAGTGCGCGCGCATCCATGGCACGCCCGCGAACTGGGCGCGGTGCGTCACTTCGTGGATCGCGATCCACAAGCGGAAGTCGCGCGGCCGGAACGCGAAGCGCTTTTCCAACGCCAAGATGTTCGGGCCGACGTAATAGACGGAATCGCCGTGCGCGTCGTCGGGGACGAGCAGGTCGTACTGTCCGAGCACGCGCTGCGACATGTAGCCGACCAGCGCGCCGATCTCTGTGGCGGCGACGTGCCGGCCGATCGGTGCGAAGGCGCTGCGCGCGAGCCGAGCGCCGACCTTCTCCATGAGCGGCTCGAGCAACCGCCGCATCGATGTGATGTTCGCGTCGACCCAACCGCGCCGGTCCACGACGCCGACGGTCACGTTGCCCGGTGCGCGCAAGCCAGTGAAGTCGGCGACGACGGCCTCCGCCTGGCCGGTCAAGACCGAGAAGTCGTCGCGCAGCGACATGCCGAGATAGGAGTCCGCCAGCGCATCACGCCGAGCGACGAAGCGAGCCACCTTGCGGGCGGTCGGCCAGTCGATCGGGTCCGGGGCCACTACGGCGCGACGCTCACCCGCGGCGCGGGCGGCCCTTCACCTCGAGGCGCCCCACCCGCACCCAGTACTGGCGGGCGAGGTTCAGCATCATCAGCGCGAACACGAGGAGCAGCAGCGGGGCGGCCCAGAAGAACCAGAAGTAGTTGCGATACCGGTCCGAGAGCAGGAACAGCGCGGTGAAGATCCCGGCCAGCGCGATCAAGAATCCCGCGATCAGCGACATGATGGTGGTGGGCCGCACGTACTCCTCCTGGACGGTCCGAACGCCTCGCGGGCCGGTGGTCGCGCCATCGTAGAACGACGGCGGCGGCGCCCGACGATCAGGCCGAGATCTGGCAGGCCGACATCTGGCAGGCCGACATCTGGCAGGCCTCGACCGTCAAGCCGGAGGAGCTTCGATGCCGAGCGCGGCGGCGATCTTGGCTCGGAGGTCCTTGGGCGCCTCTTCGCGGCACTTGGACACGATCACGCGACGGACCTCGATCTCGAAGGTGAAGCCCTGCGCGCACGGCGGGCACTCGTCGAGGTGCCGGGTGATGGCTCGGCGCTTCCACACCGTGAGCTCACCATCGAGGTATTCGTAGACGCGGATAATCGTGTGGTCGCAGTCCATCTCGCCGTTCAGCCCCCGGTTGCCGAATCGACTCGAGGTCGTAGGTTGTTCTGTTCGGCGTACTCCCACAACCGCTTCTGCAGTTGCTTTCTTCCGCGGTGGATCCGGCTCATGACAGTGCCGATCGGCACGTCGAGGATCTCCGCGATCTCCTTGTAGGAGAAGCCTTCGATATCGGCGAGGATCACGGCCATGCGGAACTGCTCGGGCAACGCCTCGAGCGCTTCTTTCACTTCCGCATCGGGCAGCGCGTCGAGCACTTCCGTTTCCGCGGTGCGGGTCGCGTCGGCGGCTTCGAGCCCACCGAGCCGGCGAAACAGGTAGAAGTCCTCGACGTCGTCGAGATCGACTTGCTCGGGGCGGCGCTTCTTCGCCCGATACGTGTTGATGAACGTGTTGGTGAGGATCTTGTAGAGCCACGCCTTGAGGTTCGTGCCCTCGCGGAACCCGCCGAACCCGCGGTACGCGGTGGAGGTACGTTTCCTGGACCAGGTCCTCGGCGTCCGTGGGGTTGCGCGTCATGCGCAACGCGGCCGCGTAGAGCGCCGACATGTACGGCATTGCCAGTTCGGCGAACTGTGCCTGGTCGGCCATGTGGGGCAGGGTACCCGCGCCCTCCAAATGCAACCGCCCGGCGGAGGGACGGGACCACACGCCGCGGCCGCCAAGCACCACCGGGGACGAGGAGCAAGCCGAGACGACGGGCGTACGCCACCCGCGTGACGCAAGGCCCCAGGTCCGGTCGGCGGCCCGGATGCCATCATGACCGGAGATGGTCGATCTCCCCGCGCCGCCTTCGGTGACGTTCGCCAGTGACAACGCGTCCGGTGTGCACCCGGTCGTGATGGACGCACTCGCGCGCGTGAACCGTGGCCACGCGATCGCCTACGGCGACGACCCGTGGACGCCGCAGCTCACCGACGCCTTCCGGGAGCGCCTCGGCGCGCCGGTGCAGGTGTTCCCGGTGTTCGGCGGTACCGGCGCGAACGTCGTCGCCCTCGCATGCCTCGCGTGGGCAAGCGATGCCGTGATCTGCTCCGCGAACGCGCACATCCACGTCGACGAGGCAGGTGCACCCGAGCGCATGGCCGGCACCAAGCTCATCGCGCTCCCGACTGCGGACGGGAAGCTGCGGCCGGAGCAGCTGCGCGCGCCGCTTGCATGGTTGGGTGACGAGCACCACCCGCAACCGAAGGTGTTGTCACTCACGCAGTCGACCGAATCCGGCACGCTCTACACCGCGGACGAGATCCGCGCGCTCTGCGACGAAGCCCACCGGGCGGGGATGGTCGTCCACCTCGACGGGGCGCGGATCGCCAACGCCACTGCCGCGCTCGGTGGCGACCTGCGCAGCTTCACCGTCGATGCGGGCGTCGACGTGATCTCGTTCGGCGGCACGAAGAACGGCATGATGTACGGGGAAGCGGTCGTGTTCTGCAACCCGGCGCTCGCCGAACTCGCCAAGTTCGTGCGCAAGCAGCTCGCGCAGCTGCCGTCGAAGGTTCGGTACATCTCGGCGCAGTTCCTCGCGCTGCTCGAGGACGACCTGTGGCTGGAGCTGGCGGCGCACGCGAACGAGATGGCGGCCGGGCTCGGCCGGTGCCTCTCGTCGGTTGCCGGGGTCGAGCTGACTCAGGCACCGGTGGTCAACAGCGTGTTCGCGACGCTGCCGGCGGACGCGATCGACGCGCTGCAGAAGTGGTGCTTCTTCTACATCTGGGACGAGTTGCGCCACGAGGTCCGGTGGATGACTGCGTGGGACACCGCGCCGGCCGATGTCGACGCGTTCGTCGCCGGCGTCGCCGCGGTCCTCGCCAACCGGGCGGACGGCTGATGGCCGCGATGTCGACGCCGCCCCCGACCGAGCTGTCGGCCGCGACCACCGAGGTGATCGAAGAGATCCGCGGCCGCATCCACCGGGGCGAGCTCGGCCCCGGTGATCGCCTGCCCGCCGAACGTGAGCTCGCGAGCCGCATGCACGTGAGCCGCGACCGCGTGCGCGAAGCGCTGCTCGCGCTGGAGACCGAGGGCTACCTCGTCTCGCGAAGGGGTGCGACCGGCGGCCGGTTCGTCACCGAGCTCGCGACACCGTTCGCGGCGTGGGCGGTGCGCACCGAGGACGACCTCGACGACATCGTCGACTTCCGCCTCGCGGTCGAGTGCGAAGCGTGCCGGTTCGCGGCCCGTCGCCGAACGCGCAGCGATCTGCACGCGATGCGCCAGGCGGTCGAGCGGCTCGACAGCGCGACCACCCCACGCGACTACCGGCTCGCCGACGTTGCCTTCCACGCGTCGATCGCCATCGCATCGCAGAACGAGCGGCTCGCGGTCGCGGTGGAGCGGGCACGCGGTGAGCTGTTCGAACCGGCCGACGAGCTGTGGAAGGACGGCCGGATCGAGAGCCTCGCCGACCACCAGCACATCCTCGCCGCGATCCAGGGGAAGCAGCCCGAAGCCGCCGCGCAGGCGATGGCCGAGCACATCGAGCGGACCCGGCTCGAGCTCCGGGAACTGGCCCGGCGGGTCGCGGGTTCCTAGCGCCGGCGCCCAGTCCGCAACCCGCGGCGACATCGCCCGCAACACGCGGCGACATCGCCCGCGGCCCGCGGAGATATTGGTCGAGATTTCAACCAATGACGGATAACCTGGGGCGATGGCGCTCGCGGCGACGGATCGCTCGACGGTCGACAACACGCTTCCCACCCTCTTGGCGCCGGCCTTCCGGCTCCCGGTTCCGGCGGGGCCCTTGCTCGACGACGACTTCGTCGCGGCCGCGGGGGAGGCGGCACGCGCGCTGCCGGCCGCGCTCCGGGCCGCGCTCGCGGCGTTCCGCACCGATCCCGGCGCCGAAGGCGCGTTGCTGCTCCGGGACCTCCCGGTGGGCGACGTCGCCGAGACCCCGGCGCACCCGGGCGCGCCGACGCGCAAGGACCGCGCGAGCGAGCTGACGCTGCTGACGGTGGCGCGATCGCTCGGCGAACCTGTCGGCTACGTGCAGGAGCACGGCGGCGGTCTCGTCCAGGACATCGTGCCCGACCGCGCCGACGAAGGCCGGCAGCTGTCGACATCGTCATCGGTGACGTTGGAGTGGCACACCGAGACCGCGTTCCACCCGCACAAGCCGCGCTATCTGTTGCTGCTCTGCCTGCGGGGCGACCCGGTGGCGCGCACGATGCTGTGCTCGATCGCGCACGTCCTCCCGCACCTCGACGCGGCGACGATCGCGATCCTGCGCGAGCCGAGGTTCCGCACGCGTCCGGACGCGTCCTTCCTCGACGACGGCGCGGTCGGCGAGCTCGAACCGCCGATGGCGGTGATTTCGGGAGTCGATGCCGGCCTCACGCTCACCTACGACGAGGACCTGATGGTCGGCACCGACGCGGCGGCGCAGACCGCGCTCGATCGTCTGGGTCGCGCAGTGCGCGCGGACGCGACTGCGGTCGTGCTCGAAGCGGGTGATCTGCTCGTCATCGACAACCACCGGGTCGTGCACGCGGCGCAGTCCGTTCCCGGCCCGCTTCGACGGCCGAGACCGCTGGCTGCAACGCACGTTCGTCGTCTCGGATCTGGCGGCGTCGACCGCGGCGCGCACCGGCCGCATCATCACGACCCGCTTCTGAGGCGCCTGACGTCGCGCTCGGCTGACGCGACGGATCTCGCGCGATCGATCAATCGGCGAGTTCGGTGACGAGTCGCTGCGTGAGCAGATCGAGACTGCGGTGCCCGCGTCTGAAGTACCGCCGCCCGGCGTGCACCGATCGCTGCGGTTCCAGGCTCATGCGCGTCCAGCTCCCGATGTACGGCCACAGCATCAACTCGACCGGGATCGACCGCACCAGCAGCGGGCTGCGCAATCGACCGGACGCGCGCCAGGTGCCGCCGCGTAGCGGTCGGGGTTGCTCGAGTGAGAGCCGGCGCGAGACGCGCAACCGTCCGTCCCGCGCAGCTCGCCGCCACCATTCGTCGAGACCCGAGAGCCGCGCCGGTGCCAGCGCGATCATGCGATTGAACGTCGAGTAGAACGTCGCGGCGCGCGGTTGGAGATCCGGAATCGGCCCGACGTTGTTCCATGGTGACCGAGCGCGCACGTCGCCGCGTTCACCGAGCACCGCGCGTACCGCATCGACGCACTCGCGCGCGAGCTGCCGCGCGTCGGCGTTTGCGGCAACGGGCACCACGAGCTCCGGATCGACTGCGACACCGTCGTCGAACACCGGAAGCGGCTCGAGACCGGATTCGCTGCGGGAGCCCCGTGCTGCGGTCTTGGAACGCACAACCGACCTGCCTTCCCGATCGAAAGGCCCTCTCGGTGAAATGGTAGCGACGCGGCGCCGGGTCAGCGCAGTGCCGGCGGCCCCTGCTGGTGCACGGCGGCGACGATGCCGCCGTCGACGAGGATGTCGGTGCCGGTGATCAGAGAGGCGGCGGGGCTCGCGAGGAACTCGACCGTGGCCGCGATGTCGTCTGGTGTCCCGAGCCGCCCGAGGGCGGACATGTCGATCATGGCGCGCATGCCGTCGCCGCTCGGGCCCGCAAGCTCTTCGTTGCCTTGCGGTGTGGCGACGATGCCGGGGCTGAGCGAAACGACGCGTCCGCCGCGCCGGCCCCACTCGAGCGCGGCCGCCTCGACGCGCACTTGGACCGCACGCTTCGCGACGACATAGGCCAGCCCGGCGTCGAGCGCGCTCGGATCGAGCGCCGCAAGCGCGTGCAGCTCCGCGGTCGGTGTCGTTGCCAGGAGCCGCAACGTGTCGGCCGGCAGCGTCGCGAACGACGCCGCCATGCTCGCGATGCACACGGCGACCGTTCCGGGCCGCACGTGCGGCTCGAACGCGTCGAGGACGCGCGCGGTGCCGACGAAGTCGACGGCGATGATCTGTGCCGCCGTCGCCTGAGCCGGCGACAGGCCGGCCGTGTGCGCGATGCAACGCACCGGACCGAGCCCGGACCCGACCTGCGCGAGCGCGGCGACGTCATCGCCCGACGACACGTCCGTGCGGACCGGGTGCACGTCGAACCCGTCACCGCGCAGCGTGTCGGCCGCGTGCCCAAGGTTCGCGGCGTCGAAGTCAGCGAGCACGATGGAGCACCCGCTCCCGATACGGCGCGCGATGGCACGCCCCATGCCGCCCGCGCCGGTGACGACGACCACCTCGCGACCGCTCGTCATCGCCGTGTGCCTCCTCGCGCTCGTACCGATCGACGAGCGACGAATCGGTCAGCCGGCCGAACGGTCGCGCTTCGTCGTGAGCTGCACCGGAACGTATTCGGGATCGTCCTCGGTCCGCATGCTCAGTTTCCACTTGCAGCAGACGTCGCCCGGGTCCCGGCGAGGGGGTATCGCCAGGATGTCGACCTTCATGTTCGGGTTGTACATCTTGGCCGTCTCGATCAGCGACGCCGGACACGTCGAGTGACAGTTCTTCTCGAGGATGTCGGGGCGGCCGAGCGCTTCCCACTGATCAGGCGCACAGCACTTGTTGAAGGTCATGATGCCGACGTCTTCTTCCGGCATCTCGAAGATCAGCTCGAAGGCCTTGCCCGGCAACGACGTCGCGTCGATCTGGATGTCCTTCATGAAGGCGGCGACGTCGTTGGTGGTGATGTTCATCCAGCGACCTTTGAGGTTGCGCACCTCGGGCAGCACCTTCGCGCTCCACAAGCCCCACTGGATGTCGAACATCTCGTCGAGCGAGTACCGCACCACGACTTCGGCCGCCCAGGACTCGATGACGAGCAGCAGGAACTCGTGGCTACCGAGGAAGAGGTTGACGAGGCGCTCCTTGTCGCACGCCGCGTATCTCGGGTCGGGCTTGAACGGGCTGAAGACGACAGCGCCGGCACCGAGCTCGGGCATCTCGTCGACGCCGTCGAACGCGGACCACTCCTCTGTGATGCGCGGCACGTGCGGGAGGATGCCGTTCGTCCACGCGGACGTCTGCAGCTCTTGCATCGCGACGTCGCCCTTGCGGATGCGCAGCTCGTCGGCCCACGCCTCGACGAGGAGCACGTAGTACTCGTGGCTCATGGAGACCATGCGCACGAGCTGCTCCTGCGAGAAGTCGGAGAACCGGAGGTCGGCCTTGAACGGACCGCTGTAGTCCGGCATGTCGATTTCGAGATCACCGATTTCGCCGCGGAAGTCGCGACCTTCCTTCTTGTAGGTCACGTTGTCGTCGACGCGCGGGAACTTCTTGTAGTTCTCGAGGTCGACGCCGATCTGCAGCGCGAAGTCGTCCTTGGTGTGCTCGGCGTAGTCGATGCCGGGCTGGCGGATCTCGAGGAACTCCTGCAGGTTCTGGTCGAGTTCTTGCTCGGACATGCGCTTCCCCCTCGATGCGGCCGGGCCGATCGCGCGAGGGTAGCCGATCGGCTACCTTCGTCGCGTGCGCCTCGCCGAGCCCGCGGTCAGCCGGTTGCGGTCCCGACCGCGCACCGCCGCCCAGGTTCGGATCATCACCGCCGCGCTCGACCTGTTCGCCGAACACGGTGTCAACGGGACGTCGCTGCAGATGATCGCCGACGCCATCGGCGTGACGAAGGCCGCGGTGTACCACCAGTTCAAGACCAAGGACGAGATCGTCCTCGCGGCCGTCGAAGTCGACCTCGTGAAGGTGGAAGCGGCGCTCGACGCGGCCGAAATCGAGAAGGACCTCCGGCGGGCGCGCGAACTCGTGCTCACCCAGGTGATCGACCTCGCCGTCGCGCGCCGGCGCATGGTGACCGCTGTCCAGCACGATCCCGTGATCGTGAGGATGCTGGCGAAGCACGAACCGTTCCGAGCGTTGATGGGCCGCCTGTACGCCGTGCTGACCGGCGGCGACACCGGCATCGACGCCCGGGTACGGGCGGCGGTGGTGTCGGCTGCGATCGGCGGCGCCGTCACGCATCCCCTCGTCAACGACATCGACGACGAGACACTGCGCGGCCGGATGCTGAACCTCACCGAGCGACTCCTCGACCTCCCCGGTTGAGCACCACGGTCGTGCGACCGCTGGGCGCGGCCCGGTTGTGGGAGGTGAGGCGAGGGAGCCGGAGAAGGGACTCGAACCCTTGGCCTGCTCATTACGAGTGAGCTGCTCTGCCGTCTGAGCTACTCCGGCGAAGGGCGGCAGCATACCGAAGCGGCCCATCTTGCGTGAGTTCTCCCACCTTCGCGGTGGGCGAAGTCACGCACGTTGCGCCGAAGTGGTGGCGGGCAACGACGTCAGCAGCGCGAGGAGGCGGACAATGCCCTTCTCGTTGATCGTGATCGCCTCGCGTGCGTCCCTGCACGCGTCCAAGGCCTCGGCCGCGGCGCGTGGATTGCACACGAGCGGCGACTGGTCGCTGTTCAACGGCGGGGCCGGAGCCGCGATCACGTCCCGGTAAACGGTTTCGATCGCGGTGACGCCTTCGAGCAGCAGGTCGATGCGTGTCCGCCGCAGTTCGCGCTTGTGCCGCTCGTCCACCCGGCGCCGCATGCGTTGCGCGTCGCGGTCCGAGTAGCCGTACCGCTCCATTTCGGCGTCGAACTCGGCCAGCTCCTCCGCGTGCCGACGGGCGACTTCGTCGGCGGCACCCGACACGGCCGCATCGAGCTGCTCCGCGACCGCGAGCGCTGTCGCGCCGGTGCCGTCGAGCCGGCCCGGCGCGTGTGCGAACAACGTTCGGAGGTTGGCGAGCGGTCCGGCGAGCGCGCGAGCGCGCGCGAGCTGACCGCCGGAGAGCGAGGCCGCGAGCTGCGCGGCCTCGACCGACAACCCTTCGCGCTCGAGCGCGCCACGCAATGTGTCGTCGGGCACCGGTTCGAAGTCGACGCGCTGGCAACGCGATCGGATCGTCGGCAGGAGGTCGTCGGCACTCGACGACACCAGCACGATGACGGTACGCGCGGGCGGTTCCTCGAGCGTCTTCAGCAGCGCGTTCGCGGCAACGGCCGGCGGCACCGACAGCTTCTCGGCCTCGAACAGCAACAAGACCTTGCGCTCGCCCTCGACCGGACTCCGATGCGCTTCGGAGAGGACGTTCTCGCGGATGTCGTCGACCTTGTACGACGCGCCGCCCGGCTCGAACTCGACGACATCCGGATGCAACCCGCGTTCGACGAGTCGCCGAGTGCGCTCGTCGTCGGCCGCGCCGATGAGGAGCGCGGCGAACGTGCGCGCCGCGGACTCGACACCTGATCCGCGGGGCCCGACGAGGAGGTAGGCGTGGGTGGGACGCTCCGCCGCGCGCGAGCGCGTCGGTCGCTCGCTCCTGGCCGATCACGTCCGTCCACATCGCCGGCAGACTAGAGCCCGCGTTCAGATGATCGGCTCGACCGCGTCCCAGAGCCGGGCGGCGACTTCGTCACGGGAGCCTCGCGCGTCGACGAGCGCCCAGCCCCGCTCCGCCGCCAGCGACCGGTAGGCCGACCGGACCGACGCGTGGAACCGGGAACCAGCGCGTTCCATGCGGTCGCGGTCGGCGTCGACCCGGGCCGCGGCGATGTCGTCCGGGAGATCGAGGATGACCACGAGATCGGGCTCCAACCCGGCCGCGGCGAACGCGCTCAAGCGTTCTACCGCGTCGACCCCGAGCGCGCGGCCGACCCCTTGGTACGCGAGCGATGACGGCGTGAAGCGGTCACTCACGACCACCTTGCCGGCCGCGAGCGCGGGGCGGATCAGTTCGGTGACGTGCGCAGCGCGATCGGCGAGCATCAACAGCAGCTCCGCGCGCGCGTCGAGCTCCCAGTCCTCGTGGAGGAGCAACGCGCGGATCTCGTGGCCGACGCGCGTGTCGCCCGGTTCGTGCGTCAGTACTGTCGAACGGCCGAGCTCCTCCAATCGCCGCACGAGTCGCTTCGCTTGGGTGCTCTTGCCCGTGCCTTCACCGCCCTCGACCACGATGAACCGTCCCGCATGCGGCACCGCGCTCGGCTCACCGGCGTTCATGGTCACGCCTCTGCGCCCTCGGACTGGTGCGACCGCCGCATCCGCCGGCGCGCCGCGAGGCCCGAGAGCACGCATACCAATCCGCCGAGCCAGAGCGCGAGTCGCACACCGGGCAGCGAGATAGTGACCGACCCGAGTGCGACGTCGCCGCCGACCCAGTGATCAGAGATCGCGCCCAACGCGCTCGCGACGAACGGTCCCACCGTCAACGACACCAACAGCGCGAGCCGCACGATCGTGTAGAGGGTCGCGAACGTGCGCCCGCGCAACTCGTCGCTCACATGCTCCTGCAGCAGTGTGAAACCGATGACGTACGCGGAGCCGGCCGTCGCGCCGAAGGCCGCGGTGAGGAACAGGGCCGGTGTCAGCGTCGACACGGACGCGGTCGCGATCAGAGAAGCGCCCGCGGCGATGACCGCGACCGTGAAGACCTGCTCGTTCGGCAGCTTGCGCCGGCGCTGGAACACGATGAGGGAGACCACGCCGATCGCGGCGCCGAGCCCGAGGGTCGTCATCAGGAGACCGAAGGTGCCGCTGCCCCCACCGAGCACGGAGTTCGCGAGCACCGGCCCGAGCGGGATCACGACGCCCCCGCCGATCAGACCGCCGGCGAGACCGATCATCACTCCGCGCACGAGCGGTTCCGATCGGATGAACCTCAAGCCGTCGAGGACGTCACGGAACGTCTGCGTGATCTGGATCCGTTCTTTCGACTCGCGGCGCGCGCGTGGGAGCACGAGACCGGAGATGAGGATCGCGGAGCAGATGAAGGTGAGCGCGTCGACCCAGATCGCGAGCGACTGCTTGTCGTCGAAACCGAAGCCGGCCAGCGCGTCGATGCCGCCCAGACCCTTCGCGACGCCGGAGAGGCTCGCGAACACCACCGCGCCGAGCGGGAAGGTCGCGTACGCCGCGACCAGCGACAGCGAGTTCGCGGAGGCGAGTTGCTCGGGGTCGCGCACGATGTTCGGCACCGAAGCGTCCTTCGCGGGCCCCCACAACAGCGTCTGCACCTCAATGAGGAACGAGATGATGACGAGGCCCGGCAGGTTCGCGAAGAACGGGAGCAGGCCGAGCAGGCACGCGCGCCCGATGTCGCACGTGACCATGACGACCTTGCGGTTCCAACGGTCGACGAGTGCGCCGCCCAAGGGCGCGAGCAGGAACCCCGGCAGCATGCGGGCGACCATCACGAGGCCGACACCGGTTCCCGAGCTCGACACCTTCGTCGCGAGCGCAAGGATCGCGATCAGGCCGATCCAGTCGCCAAGGCTCGACACCACCTGCGCGAGCCAGAGGCGCGTGAAACCCGGCGCACGGAACACCGACCGCGACGGCGGCATCGGCTGTTCGTCGGAATCAGCGGGAATGAACGGCGCCTGCTCGCTCACGCGCCGGTCAGCCTACGTGCCCGCATTCCGGGCCCACGCGAAGGCTGCACCCTTCCTACGCGGATGCGGGATCGCTCGACGTCGTGTCTTGGGCCGAAGCGGCCGCCCTCTTCGCGGGCTTCTTCACAGCTTTCTTGGCCGCTTTCTTCGTCGTCTTCTCGGCGACCTTCTTGGCAACCTTCTTCGCAGGCCGCTTCACCTTGTTCGGCGCGGCCTCGGCGCGGGCACGCAAGAGACCGATTGCCTCGTCGAGCGAGAGCTCGGCCGGCACGGTGCCGCGCGGCACGGTCGCGTTCACGCTCCCGTCCGTGACGTACGGGCCGTACCGACCCTCCAACACGCGCACCGGCGCGCCGCTGTCGGGGTGGGCACCGAGCTCGGCGATCGGCGGCTTCTGCTGGCGGCCGCGCCGTTGCTTCGGCTGGGCGTACAGCGCCTCGGCTTCCGCGAGTGTGACCGTGAGCAGCTGCTCCTCGCTGGACAGGCTGCGCGTGTCGCCGTCTGCGCGCTTCAAGTACGGACCGAACCGACCGGGCGACGCGACGATCTCCTGGCCCTCGCTGTCGGTTCCGACGACGCGGGGAAGGGCGAGCAACTGGAGCGCCTCTTCGAACGTCACCGTCTCGGGGGTCTGCGATGCGAAGAGCGACGACCGCTT
Organism: uncultured Actinomycetes bacterium; assembly: GCA_963740835.1. Lineage (GTDB taxonomy): Bacteria > Actinomycetota > Acidimicrobiia > IMCC26256 > PALSA-610 > CAVUFH01. Next base: position 228,391 of record CAVUFH010000003.1, read on the forward strand.
CGGCTTCTTCTTCGAGCCGGCTTCCTGATCGCCGAGCTGTACGTACGGACCGAACCGACCGGTGAGCACGTACACCGGGAGCCCGGTGTCGGGATCGGTACCGAGCACCTTCGGCCCCTGCGATTGCTGCTCGATGAGCTCGAGCGCGAGCGGCACCGTCAGCTCGTCGGGCGCGATCTCGGGGGGCAGTGACGCGGTTTCGTCGTCGGCGCGCTGCACGTACGGGCCGTACCGACCCACCCGCACGACGATCTGGTGGCCGGCGTCGTCCTCGCCGATCGGGATGGTGCTGACCCCGCGCGGATCGATGGTCGCGAGCTGTTCGTCGGAGACGAGCTCGCGCAGACCGGGCGTGCCGTTGCCGAAGTAGAACGAGTCGAGCCACTTCTCCTGCTCGCCTTCACCGCGCGCGATGACATCGAGCGCCTCTTCCATCGTGGCGGTGAAGTTGTAGTCGACGAGGTGACCGAAGTGCCGTTCGAGCAAGTTGGTGACGGCGAACGCGGTCCAAGCGGGCACGAGCGCGGTGCCCTTGCGCCACACGTAGTTGCGGGCCTGGATCGTCTCGATCACGGCCGCGTACGTGGACGGGCGACCGATGCCTCGCTCTTCGAGCTCCTTGACCAGGCTCGCCTCGGTGTAGCGCGCCGGCGGCTTGGTCTCGTGACCCACTGCCGCGAGCTCGGTGCAGTCGATCGTGTCGCCCTCGTGCACCGCGGGCAGGCGTGCTTCGCGCTCGACCTCGTCGTCCTCGTCGACATCCTCGATGTAGGCCCGTCGCCAGCCGAGGAAGTCGTACGTCTTGCCGGACGCACGAAACGTTGCCGACTCACCCGCGGTGGAGGTTGCCGCGAGCCGTATCGTCACCTTGCGGCCGCGCGCATCGACCATCTGGCACACGATCGTCCGCATCCAGATCAGCTCGTAGAGGCGTTGCGAGTCGTTGTCGAGCTCGGCGCGTACCGCGTCGGGCGTGCGGATCTGGTCGCCCGCGGGCCGGATCGCCTCGTGGGCCTCCTGCGCATTCTTGACTTTGCTGCGATACGCCCGGGCGTCCTGCGGCAGGTACTCGTCGCCGTACTGCTGCCGGATCGCGCTGCGCGCGGCGCTGATCGCCTGCTCCGACAGATTCGTGCTGTCGGTGCGCATGTACGTGATGTAACCCTGCTCGTAGAGCCGCTGCGCGACCGCCATCGTGCGCGAGGCCGAGAACCGCAGCTTGCGACCGGCTTCCTGCTGCAGCGTGGAGGTCGTGAAGGGTGCGCGCGGCCGTTCGGTGAACGGGTCGGAGTCGACGCTCGCGACACGAAAGGGAACATCGCGCAATCGGTCGGCGAGCGCGGTCGCCCCCGCGGCATCGAGCAGCACGACATCGCGGTCCACGCGCAGCCGGCCGGTCGTGGCGTCGAAGTCGCGGCCTTCGGCGACGCGTCGATCGTTCACGTCCACCAGCGCGGCACCGAACGGTTGTGCGTTCGCGTCGGCCCCGGCCGCGGCCGCGGCCGCGAGGAAGGTGCCTTCGAGGTCGTGCCACTGCCCGGACCGGAAGGCCATGCGGGCCCGCTCGCGCTCCACGACGAGTCGCACCGCGACGCTCTGCACGCGGCCGGCGGACGCCGCCTGCCCGCGGCCGAACACGCGCCACAGGATCGGGGAGGTCTCCCACCCGACCAGCCGGTCGAGGATGCGCCGGGCCTCTTGCGCCTCGACGAGCTTCATGTCGAGCTCACGCGGATGCTCGAGCGCCTCGCGGATGGCGTGCGGGGTGATCTCGTGGAACACCATCCGCTTCACGGGGACCTTCGGGTCGAGCACCTTCAGGACGTGCCACCCGATGGCCTCGCCCTCGCGGTCCTCGTCGGTCGCGAGGATGAGCTCGTCGACGCCCTTCAGCGCCCGCTTCAGCTCGGTGACGACCTTCTTCTTCGACGCGTGCACGACGTAGACGACGTCGAAGTGGTCTTCCGGGTTGATGCCGGCCAGGCGGCCGTGGGTCTCGACCTTCTCCGGGCTCTGTGCCTGCAATTCCTTCTTGTCGCTCGGCAGGTCCCGGATGTGCCCGACGCTGGCCATCACCGTGTATTCGTTCGAGCCGAGGTAGCCCGCGATGGTCTTGCCTTTGGCGGGTGACTCGACGATGACGAGGGACTTGGCCACGTGGGCTCCGGTGCTTCGGGAAGGGTTCGGTCGTGCGTTCGGCCGGACGATCGGACGGGTCACCGTAGCGGTGCCGCCTTCTTCCGTCCTGCCATGCTCGGCGCGGAGCTGTCAAAACGTGCCCGTCCGGCCACTGCAAGTGGCGGCGTCTATCGTGCCGCTGTGCCGGTCTTCCTCGCCGCCCTCGACTTCCTCGACCCCGAGAAGATCATCGACTGGCTCGGGCCTTGGGCCACGATCGGCCTGCTGCTGATCGTCTTCGCCGAGTCGGGCCTGCTCATCGGCTTCTTCCTGCCGGGCGACTCGCTGCTGTTCACCGCGGGGCTGCTCGCCTCCCAGGACAAGTCCGGACTCCACCTGCCCGTCCTGCTCGTCGGCTGCTTCATCGCCGCGGTCCTCGGCGACCAGGTCGGGTACGTCTTCGGCAACCGCGCCGGCCCGGCGCTGTTCCGCCGGCCCGACTCGCGACTCTTCAAACAGGAATACGTGCAACGAACGAAGGACTTCTTCGAGGCGCACGGGCCGAAGACGATCCTGCTCGCGCGCTTCGTGCCGGTCGTGCGGACGTTCGCGCCGATCCTCGCCGGCGTCGGCCAGATGCGATACCGCATGTTCCTGCGCTTCAACGTCATCGGCGGCTTCATCTGGACCGTCGGCGTGCTCACCGCGGGTTATGTGCTCGGCTCGACGATCCCGAGCATCGACCGTTACCTGTTGCCGATCATCTTCCTCATCGTGTTGATCTCGTTGATCCCGCCGTTCCTCGAGTGGCGGCGGCATCGCAAGGTCGTCGCACCGGCCACCGACGCCGCAGCCCAGGCCGAAGCCGACGAGCTGCAGGACCTGCTCGACGGCGAAGACTGAGCGCGAGAAGGGCGGCCTGGAGGCCGCCCTTCGTTTGCAACCGCACCCCGGTCGGGTGATGCCCCGAAGGGTCAGGTGATAATCGGCTCGGGGATGCGCGCAGCGGCGTCTTCTCCCGCCGGCGGGCCGCCTTGCAGCGTCGCGCCCGCGCGCTTCGAGTAGATGATCGCGGTGAGCAGCACGATCAGCGCAACGCCCGCGATCGCCCAGCGGGCGCCGTCGTTGTCCCGCAGGCTGATGACCGCGGGGAGGATCAACAGGCTCACGAGGTTCATCACCTTGATGAGCGGGTTGAGCGCGGGGCCGGCCGTGTCCTTGAACGGGTCACCGATGGTGTCGCCGATGACAGCCGCACGGTAGGCATCCGAGCCCTTGCCGCCGTAGTTGCCGTCCTCGATGTACTTCTTCGCGTTGTCCCACGCACCACCGGAGTTCGACAAGAAGTTCGCCATCAGCTGACCGGTGAGGATGACCGCGGCCAGGAACGCGCCGAGCGCCAGGTAGTTGATGCCGAAGCCGACGATCACCGGCGTCAGCACTGCGAGCAACGCGGGCGTCGCGAGTTCACGCAGCGACGCAGTCGTGCAGATGTCGATGACCGGTCCGTAGTCGGGCCGCTTCTCACCCGACATGATCTTCCCGTCGGCGAACTGGCGCCGCACTTCTTGCACGACGACGTTGGCCGTGCGCCCGACCGCGCGGATCGCGAGGCCGGAGAACAAGAAGGCGACCGAACCGCCGATGAGCAGACCGATGAAGGTCTTCGGGTCGGCGACGTTGATCTGCACGACCCCGAACACGTCGACCCGCGGGATCTTGAGCTGATTGCCGGCGGTCTCGATGAACGACGCGAACAACGCGACCGCGGCGATGACCGCGGAGCCGATCGCAAAGCCCTTCGTGACCGCCTTGGTGGTGTTGCCGACCGCGTCGAGGCTCACCATGATGCTCTGCGCCTCGCCGTGGAACTCGCCCGACATCTCGGCGATGCCCGCCGCGTTGTCGGCAACGGGTCCGAAGGTGTCCTCGGAGACGACGACACCTGTCGTGGCGAGCATGCCCATGCCGGTGAGGGCGACGAGGTAGAAGGAGAACTCGACCTCGCCGCCACCGAGACCGATCGCCACTGCGATCGCGCCGGCGATGGCAATGATCGCCCACACGGTCGACTCGAGGCCGGAGCTGATACCGGAGAGCACGGCCGTGGCCGGACCACCCGTCGCGGCCGACTCCGCGATCTCACGCACCGGCTTGGTCTCGGTCGACGTGAAGTACTCGGTGATGCGCGACGCCACCTGGGCGAGCACGAGACCGCCGACGACCGCGCCGAACATGCGCCAGCCGACGCCGCCCAACTTGCCGGCCGGGTTGCCGACGTAGACGAGGGCGAAGATCAGCGTGAACACGACCGTGAGCGTCCCCGCGACGAGGAAGCCGCGGTTGATCGGCGCCATCGCGGACTTGTCCTTCTCGGTTGCGCGCACCGAGAACACGCCGACAATCGACGCGATCACCCCGAGTGCACGGGCGCCGAGCGGGAACAGCGCACCGGCCGCCCACAGCTCGGGCCGGTTCGGGAAGATCGCCTGGAACGCAGGTACGCCGAGGATGATCGACGCGACCAGGGTGACCTCGTAGGACTCGAAGAGGTCGGACGCCATACCCGCGCAGTCACCGACATTATCGCCGACGTTGTCGGCGATCGTCGCCGGGTTGCGCGGGTCGTCCTCGGGGATGCCGGCTTCGACCTTGCCGACGAGGTCGGCACCGACGTCGGCGGCCTTGGTGAAGATGCCACCGCCGACGCGGAGGAAGAGCGCGATCAGCGACCCACCGAACCCGAACCCGACCAGGATCGCCGAGCTCGTGTTCTGGAAGATCATGATGATCACCGTTGCCCCGAGCAGACCGAGGCCGACGGTGAACATGCCGGCAACGCCGCCGGTGCGGAACGCGACCTGCAGCGCGCGTGGCATCGATCCGCTCTTGGCCGCGGCCGCGGTGCGCACGTTGCCGCGCACCGCGAGGCTCATACCTATGAAGCCGGTGAGCCCCGACATGAAGCAGCCGAGCACGAACGCGAGCGTGCGCCAGATCCCCGATTGGGCGAACGACAGCGCTTCGACGCCTGTGTCTTTCTTCACGGCGGTCGACGTGATGAACACGACGATCGCGAGCGGCACGAGGATGATGCCGATCGTCTTGAACTGTCGCCGCAGGTAGGCCTGCGCGCCTTCCTGGATCGCCTTGGCGATCTCGATCATCTTCGGTGTGCCTTCGTCTTGGGCGAGCACACCCTTCATCAGGAGGAAGCCCACACCCAGCGCGAGGAGCGCGGTGAGCGCGGAACCGATGAGGATGAGCCATTCACCTCCATGGAGATCGAACGGCTGGAAGCCGCCTTCGGCAGCCAGTACTGAGCTCATGGGCAAGGTCCTTGCTCGATGTGGGATTACGCAGATTTCTGTACGAACACTTGATTGGCAACCGTCGCACCGAGGGTCCGGTCGTTGCCGTCGACGCGCAGCACCAACGGACCGTCGAAGGGGTGCTTCTCCTTCACCTCGACCCGCACCCCGGGCCGGAGCCCGAGCGTGTCGAGGAACGCGACGATCTCGGGGTCGGTGGACCCGGGAACCGCGACAACGGCGAAGTCGCCGGGTTCCAACGCATAGAGCGGCGGCATCTCCGGCAGCTCGGCGGTCTCCTTGGCCGGGATCGGGAAGCCGTGGGGGCAGGACGCGGGCCGGTCGAGCGCGACGAACAGCCGGTCCTCGACCTCCTGCGGGAGCTCGTGCTCGAACGCGGTGGCGAGGCGGTCGGCTTCGTTCCAGGCGTAGCCGAGCATGTCGGCCAGAAAGCGCTCGACGATGCGGTGCCGGCGGATGGCGGTGATGGCGGCCCGCTGGCCCGCGGCGGTGAGCTCGACGCTGCGGTACGGCTTGTGGTCGACGAGCCCGCGGTCGGCGAGCCGCTTCACCGTGGTCGTGACCGTGCCTGGGCTCAGGCCGAGCCGCTCCGCGAGCGTGCCCGTGTGCGCGCTGCCGTCGCGCGAGAGCCGGTAGATGGCTTTGAGCGCTTCGCGGTCGGGTTTTGAGAGAAGTCCGCCGTCAGATTCGATCGGAGGAAGTTAGATTTTGGGTCGCCAAAAGGTCAAGTCCGGATCGACCGAGCGACCGGGCCCTGATCGGGTGGACCCTGATCAGGCCCGGTTCTGCGGTTCCGCCGTCGGCTCGGGCGACTGGAGCAGCGACTCCTCGAGCGGAGCGGCATCGGCGGCCGCGGTCTTGCCGTCGACGCGTTGCTCGGCGTTGCGCGAACGCTCGTCGGACTCGACGTGGTACGGCACCGAGGTCACGACCGTCCCCTTGCGGAACAGCAGCCGTCCCTTGAGGAACAGCGCGGTCTGGTTGTGGAGCAGGTGGGCCCACCATGACGTGACGACGAACTCGGGGATCACCACCGTCATGATGTCGTTCTCGTAGCGCGCGTCGAGCTCGTCGATGAAGCGCAGCACGGGCCGGGTCAGCTCGCGGTACGGGGAGTGCACGATCTCGAGCGGGATGTCGAGCCGGCGTTCAGACCACTGCTTCTCGATACGCTCCTGCGCTTCTTCGTCGGCGACGACGGAGACCGCGACGAGATGGTTCGGTGCGAGCGACTTCGCGTATGCGAGCGCTTCGAGCGCGCCGCGGTGCAGGCTCCCGACGAGCACGACGACGGTGTGGTTCATCCGGCGGGGCCGGTAGTCGTTGGGCACCCGCAAGCCGTCTGCGACCGTCCGGTAGTGCTTCTTGATCGTCTTGAACAGCAGCACGATCATCGGGATCACGACCAGGGGCACCCATGCGCCGCTGGTGAACTTCGTCGAGGCGACGATGATCGTCACGATCGCGGTCGCGACGGCGCCGGTGGCATTGATGACGACGCCGCGTTTCCAGTGCGGTTCGCGTTCCGACAGGTGATGACGCACCATGCCGGTCTGCGAGAGCGTGAACGACAGGAACACGCCGACCGCGTAGAGCGGGATCAACGCGTTGGTGACACCACCGAACGCGACGATGAGCAGGCCCGCTGCGGTCGCGAGCACGAGGATGCCGTTGGAGAAGACGAGCCGGTCGCCCCGGTTGGCGAGCTGTCTCGGGAGGTAGCCGTCGCTGGCGATGATCGACGAGAGGCGCGGGAAGTCGGCGTACGCCGTGTTCGCGGCGAGCGTCAAGATGCCGGCGGTCGCGAGCTGCAGGATCCAGAACATCGCGTTGTCACCGAACACCGCCTTGCCCATCTGCGCGAACACGGTGATGTCGTGGCTCGGGTAGGGGTGGAGCCGGTGCGCAAGCACCGATACACCGAAGAAGAGGGAACCGAGGATGATCGCCATCGCCGCGAGCGTGGTCGCCGCGTTCCTCGACTCCGGGCGCCGGAACGCCGGCACGCCGTTGGAGATCGCTTCGACACCGGTGAGCGCAACCGCGCCGGACGAGAAGCCCTTGAGGATCAAGAACAAGCTGAGGGTGCCACCCGCTTGGCGCATGGCTTCCGACGCGGCGGCGTCGTACGGGATGGTGCTGATCCCGCCGAACCAACCGAAGAACGACTTCGTCAACCCGAGCACGACGAGCAGCGTCAGGACCACGATGTAGAGGTAGGTCGGGAACGCGAAGAGCCGGCCCGACTCCTTGATCCCGCGCAGGTTCGCGAGCGTGATGAGGAGGATGAGCGCGAGACCGAGCTCGACCCGATGGTTCGCGAGGCTCTCGAACTGCGGGATCGACACGATCGCGGCCACGCCGGCCGAGATCGACACCGCGACAGTGAGGATGTAGTCGACGAGGAGCGACGCGCCCGCGATGAGTGACGGGTTCTCGCCCAGGTTCTCGCGGCTGACGACATATGAGCCACCGCCACTCGGGTAGGCGAAGATCGTCTGCCGGTAGGAGGTCGTCACGATCGCGAGGAGCAGCGCAACCGCGATCGAGATCGGGATGAGGGCGTTCAGTCCGAGCGCGAGGCTCGACGTCCCGACGACGGTGACGAAGAGGATCTCCTCGGTCGCGTACGCGGTCGACGAGATGGCGTCCGAGGAGAACACCGCCAACGCGATGACCTTCGGGATCCGCTGGTGCTCTTGTTCGGATGTCGCCAGCGGACGGCCAACGAAGATCCGCTTCAGCGTTTCGAACACTCGCTCCGTCCCGTGACCAGACGTGAAGAGGCTGGGAAGCTTGCCACCGCCGCCCGGGCGGGACCGAACGGCTCGGCGTCAAGATCGTGTTAAGCCTGGACGCCGTTCTCCAAATGGTACGGAACCGAGATGACCACTGTCCCCTTGCGGAACAGGAGCCGGCCCTTGAGGAACAGCGCGCTCTGATTGTGCAAAAGGTGCCCCCACCAGGAGGTGACGACGAACTCCGGGATCACGACGGTCACGATGTCGTTTTCGTAGCGGGCGTCCAGCTCGTCGATGAAGCGCATCACCGGGCGGGAGAGCTCGCGGTACGGCGAGTGCACGATCTCGAGCGGCACGTCGATGCCCCGTTCCGCCCAGCCCTTCTCGATCCGCTCCTGCTCCTCGTCGTCGGACACGATGGTGACCGCGATCAGGTGGTTCGGCGCGAGCGACTTGGAGTACGCGAGCGCTTCGAGCACGCCGCGGTGCAGACCGCCGACCAGCACCACGATCGTGTGGTTCATGCGGCGCGGCTTGTACCCGGGCGCGATACGAAGGCCCGCAGCAACCGCGTCGTAGTGGCGTTTGATCGTCTTAAACAACACGACGATCGACGGGATGACGACCAGAGGGATCCAGGCGCCGCTCGTGAACTTGGTCCCGGCCACGACGATGAGCACCGCGAACGTCGCGGTCGCGCCGACCCCGCTGATGACCGCGTGCACCTTCCAACCCGGCTGACGCTCGCGCAGATGATGGCGAACCATGCCGGATTGCGAGAGTGTGAACGAGGTGAACACGCCGACCGCGTAGAGCGGGATGAGGGCGTTGGTGATGCCGCCGAACGCGACGATCAGCGCGCTGGCCATGAGCGCGAGCACGACGATCCCGTTCGAGAACACGAGCCGGTCGCCGCGCGACGCGAGCTGCCGCGGGAGGTACCCGTCGCGCGCGACGATCGACGAGAGCCGGGGGAAGTCCGCGTACGCGGTGTTCGCGGCGAGAATGAGGATCCCGGCGGTCAGGAGCTGCAAGACCCAGAGCGCGGCACCACCCCCGAACACCTGCTTGCCCATCTGCGCGAACACGGTGACGTCGTGGCTCGGGTACGGGTGCAAGCGTGTCGCCAGCACCGACACACCGAGGAAGAGCGTCGCCAGGATCATGCCCATCAACGCGAGCGTCGCCGCCGCGTTCTTGGCCTCCGGCCGGCGAAACGCGGGCACGCCGTCGGAGATCGCTTCGATCCCGGTGAGCGCGACCGCGCCCGACGAGAAGCCCTTGAGGATGAGGAAGAGTCCGAGCGCACCACCGGTCTGGCGCAGCACTTCGGCCTGCTCCTTGTCGAACGGCACCTGGCTGATGCCGCCGAACCATCCGAAGTAGCTCTTGGTGAGCCCGAGCACGACGAGCAGCACCACTGCGATGATGTAGCCGTACGTCGGGATCGCGAAGAGCCGGCCGGACTCCTTGATGCCGCGCAGGTTCGCGAGGCTGATCAACAAGATGATGATGAGTGCGACCGCGACGCGATGCTTCGCGACCGACTCGAACTGCGGGATCGAGATGATCGCGGCGACACCCGCGGACACGGACACCGCCACCGTCAGGATGTAGTCGACGAGGATCGACGCGGCCGCGACGAGTGCGGGCAGCTCGCCGTGGTTGTCGCGGCTCACGATGTAGGCCGCGCCGCCCTTGGGGTACGCGTAGATCGTCTGCCGGTAGGACGTGACGACGATCGCGATCAGCGAGCGCGACCCCGATCGCGATCGGCACCAGGTGATCGAGCCCGAGCTGGAGGCTCGTCGCGGTGCCGGCCGCGGTGACGAAAAGGATCTCCTCCGTCGCGTACGCCGTCGAGGAGATGGCGTCCGAGGAGAACACTGCGAGCGCGACGGTCTTGGTGAGCCGCTGATGTTCCTGCTCCGAGGTCGCGAGCGGGCGACCGACGAAGATCCGCTTGAGGGTCTCGAGCATTCCCTTCCCAACCTGGCACCCGTGACGCGGCGCAGCATGCCACCGCTTCGCGTGTGCCTGTGGGCGGGTGTGCCGCGGGCAGACGCGCGGACCTAGCATCCGGCGTCGTTCGCCTGCTTCAGGCGAGCGTGTGACCAACCTGCGGGCGCACGCGAAGCCTGCCTTCGGGCGCACGTGGAGGAGGAGCCAGTGCACGTCGTGGTTGTCGGGTGCGGACGAGTGGGAAGCGAGCTCGCGAGCGCGCTCGAGCTCGCCGGTCACTCGGTGTCAGTTATCGACAAGAATGGACGCGCCTTCCGGCGACTGCCCGCCGACTTCGGCGGCAAGACGATCGAGGGATTCGGGTTCGACCGCGATCACCTGGCCGAAGCGGGCATCGACGAAGCCGGCGCGTTCGCGTCGGTGACGAACGGCGACAACTCCAACATCCTGTGCGCCCGCATCGCGCGCGAGACGTACCGGATCGAACGCGTCGTCGCCCGTATCTACGACCCGCGGCGCGCGCTCATCTACCAACGGCTCGGAATCCCCACCGTCGCGACCGTCTCATGGACGACCGATCAGGTGCTCCGCCGGCTCCTGCCGGACGAGACCCGCCACGACTGGATCGACCCGACCGGCCAGGTCTGCCTCGTCGAACGCGCGATCCGCCCGCGGCCATCGGGCACAAGCTGGGCGTGCTGAACAAGCCCGGCCGCTTCTGGCTCACCGCGGTGTCGCGGTTCGGGCAAGCACACGTCGTCACCGGCGACATGATCGGCCAGGAAGGGGACGTGCTCGTCTTCGTCTGCGCGATGGACGCGCTCGACGAACTGCAAGCGCACATCGAACTCGGGGGAGACCACTGATGCGGGTCGGAATCGCGGGCGCCGGCAATGTGGGCCTGTTCATCGCGAACGATCTGGCGGGCACCGGCCACGACGTGTTGCTCATCGAACAGAACGAGAACGTGGCCAAGCGCCTTCACGTCGAACCCCAAGTGGAACTCGTCGTCGCGGACGCCTGCGAGGTGACGTCCCTGCGACGCGCCGGGCTCGACACGTGCGAGGTCGTCGTCGCCGCGACCGGCGACGACGAGGACAACCTCGTGATCTCACTCCTGGCGAAGCAGGAGTTCGGCGTCCCGCGCGTCATCGCGCGCGTCAACCACCCGAAGAACGAGTGGCTGTTCAACGAGAACTGGGGTGTCGACCTCTCCGTGTCGACACCCCACCTGATCACCGCGCTCGTCGAGGAAGCGGTTTCGGTGGGGCGGCTGGTGCGCATCCTGCAGTTCGAACGGGGCACGGTGCGGCTCGTCGAGGTGACGCTCGCGCCGGACTCACCGGTCATCGATCAGGCGATCAAAGACCTCGACATCCCGCGCGACGCGACGATCGTCGCGGTGCTGCGTTCGGAGCACGTGGTGATGCCGCGCGGCGACACCGTCTTCGAAGCGGGCGACGAGGTCCTCGCGATGGTCACCGCGGAGTCCGAAGAGGACGTCCGCAAGATCCTCACCGGCGGCTGAGGGCGCAGCTCCAATCGCGCCTCCGGCGCCACCTCACAGCAAGACCGAACTAAGACAGAAGCGTGTAGACCGGGTTGTAGATCTGCTTCTCGCGGCCGTGGGGCACCACGACCCCTTCGAGCACGAGCTTGCGACCGGGCGACAGGCCCATGATCTTGCGCCGGCCGAGGAAGATCCCCGTGACCGACGCGCGGCCGTCGTTCACAGTGACCTCGAGTGCGTCCGCGCCGGCCCGAGGCACGATTCGGACGGATCGGACTTCTCCCGCGACCCGGACGGAATGGCGGGGCTCGGTCTGCTCGATCGGCGTGGTGTGCAGCCGCTCGCAGAACGCCTGCAATTCCTGGCGATCCAGCTCCTCGACCGGCTTGGTGAGCCGGTCGACGAATTTGCGTAGCGCCACTGATTCTCTCCTCGTGAGCCGGATCCGAGGTTAACGCCTCGCGACCTGGCACTCTGTTCGCTCAATGCGTGTCCGCCCCCGGTTCATTCCCGCCGCCGTCGCCACCGTGCTCGTCCTCGCCCTCGCCGCGTGTTCCAGCGGCGACGCTTCGGAGTCGTCCGACACGTCTGCGAAGAAGACGACCACTACCAAGCCCGCGGCAACGGTCCTGTTGACGCAAGGCGACTCCGCGGTCGCGAGCGCAGGCCCCGATGTCGGCCTCGACGACGCGACCCGCCAAGCGGTGCTCGACGCGAGTCAGCGCTATGTCGATGCGGCGGTGCTCGAGCCGCTCACGAAGGGTGCCGTCGGCACCGACTACGCGGCGCTCTTCGACGCGTCCGTGAGCGCGAGCGCGACCGGTGCGGATCGACCGGCGCTCACCGACGAAGGAATCACCACCGTGACCACTTCCCCGACGGTGACCGCGTCACCGGTGCGGTTCGACGGCCTCGCCGACACGGGCGGCAAGGTGCAACTCGTCGCGACCACGTTCACGCTCGACGTGAAGGGAACCACCGCCGCCGGACCGCTCGCGGTGCAACGCAGCGCGGACCTCACGTTCGCGCCGAGCCCAGGGGGAATCTGGTTGATCACGGCTTACCGGGTGGCCGTCGTCCGCCAGGAGCCCGATGGTTCGACGACGACGACAACGGCGGCGCATTCATGATGCGGCGGCTCGTCATCGGGTTCGTCGCCGGAGTCACGGTGCTGTCGCTGGCGATCGCCGGCCTCGGCGCGGCCTGGCTCGCCGGGGTTCGGGTGCCGATCGCATCGGGCACGACGTACATGCAGATCGCGAAGCTGGGCGGCGCAGACGCCGCCGGGTCACCCACCGGCACGTTCTTCATCGCGCTGATCGGCAGCGACCTGCGGCCCGGTGTCGGCGGGGCGCGCGGTGACGCGCTGCACCTCATCGGCGTGAACCCGACGACGAACACGGCCACGATGCTGGACGTGCCCCGCGACACCTGCTGGCGGGGCGACAAGATCAACTCGGCGCACTCCCAGGGCGGCGCGCGTGGCATGGCCAATGCGCTCGGGGAGCTGATCGGCGTGCCGGTCACCTACGCGGTGTCGGTGGACTTCGCCGGCTTCACCTCGATCGTCGACGGAGTCGGCGGCGTGCAGGTCAACGTGCCGATGAACATGGACGACAAGTACTCCGGCGCGCACTTCTCCGCCGGACCGCAACGGCTCAGCGGCGACCAGGCGCTGCGGTTCTCGCGCGATCGTCACGACTTCCCGAACAGCGACATCACCCGAACGAACAACCAGGGCGTGCTGATCCTCGCAGGGATGGCGCAACTGAAGGCCGAGGCGGCGAGCCCTATGGGCGAGTTCAAGACCGCAGCACTGCTCGGCCGCCACGCGCAACTCGACGGCCTCGGCCTCACTGACGTATACCGGCTCGGCCGCTTGGCCGAGAAGCTCGACCCGGCCGCGATCCGGAACCTGACGATCCCCGTCGGCGGTGGGCAGTGCCTGCCGCTCGTCGGCGACGCCCGCGGCCTGTTCGCTGACTTCGCCGACGACGCGACCCTCCAGTCGCACTGAGCCCGGCGGCCGCGCGCGTGGAACTCCAGTGGCGCAAGCACTGGGTACCGTGACTGCGATGGACGCGCGCGCCACGCTCGACGCGCTCGCCGCGGAACCGGAGCTGGCCGGCCGTCTCGTGCACCGCGAGCTCCTGCCGGCCCGTGCGGCCTGCTTCGCCGAGACCTCCGCACCTCTGCATGACGAAGTCCGCGCGCGCCTCGCGGCGCGCGGATTCGGTCAGCTCTATGTGCACCAGGCTGCGGCGATCGACCGGCTGCGCGAAGGAACCAGCGTCGTGGTCGCGACGGGAACCGCGTCCGGAAAGTCGCTCTGCTACCAGGTCCCGATCCTCGAGTCGGTCGTGTCGGAGCAGCGCGACACCGCGCTCCTCGTCTTCCCCACCAAGGCCCTCGCCCAGGACCAGTTGCGGTCGCTGCGCTCATGGCTCGTCCCCGGACTGCGCGCGGTCACCTACGACGGCGATACTGCCGGCGACGACCGGGCCTGGGCGCGCAAGAACGCGAACGTGTTGCTCACCAACCCCGAGATGCTGCACATGGGGATCCTCCCGTCGCACAAACGCTGGGCGACGTTCCTCATGCGGCTCCGCTATGTCGTCGTCGACGAACTGCACACGCTGCGCGGCATCTTCGGGAGTCAGGTCGCGCACGTGCTCCGCCGTCTGCAACGCCTCTGCGAGCACTATGGCGCGTCACCCACGTTTTGCTTCGCGAGCGCGACGATCGGCAATCCGGGCGAGCTCGCGTCGACATTGTGCGGCCTCCCGGTCGAGTCGATCGACGTCGACGGGTCACCACACGCGGAACGCGTGCTGGGCTGCTGGCAACGACCGCTCATCGACTCGGAGTCGGGGGCGCGGCGTTCCGCGAACGTCGAGACCGGCGAGTTGCTCGCCCGCTTCGTGCGCTCCGGGCACCAGACGCTCGCCTTCACCCGCAGCCGCCGCAGCGCCGAGCTCGTTGCCGCGCAGGCACGCCGCCGCCTCGCCGATTCGGGCGAGCTGACGAGCGGAGCCGACGGCGTGCCGCGCGTCGCCGCGTACCGGTCCGGGTACCTGCCGGAGGAACGGCGGGAGCTCGAGAAGGAGCTGTCGAGCGGGCGGCTCCTCGGGATCGCGGCCACCAACGCGCTCGAACTCGGTATCGACGTCGGCGGTCTCGATGCGGTGATCCTCAACGGCTTCCCCGGCACCCTCGCGTCGATGTGGCAACAGGCGGGCCGGGCCGGGCGCACCGGGCGCCGGTCCGCGGCGGTGCTCGTCGCGGGCGACGATCAGCTCGACCAGTGGTATGCCGCGCACCCGCGCGAGCTCACGCGCCGGATGCCGGAGCGGGCGGTGGTGAACCCGCAGAACCCGTTCGTCTTGCGCGGCGCAGGTCGCGTGCGCGGCGAACGAGCTCCCGCTCGCGCCGGAGGACGAACGGTGGTTCGGCGACGGCCTCGATGACGCGGTGCGGCAGCTGGTGCACGCAGACCTCTTGCAGCCGCGAGGCGGCAAGATGCACTGGTGCGGCGAGCGACCGCCGGCACCCGAAGTCGGCCTCCGCACCGGCTCGTCGATCGAGTACCGCTTGATCGACCGCGACGAAGATCGCGTCATCGGGACGGTCGACGACGCGCGCGTGTTCGCGGTCGCGCACCCGGGCGCGGTCTACCTGCACCAGGGCCGGCAGTACCGCGTCGACGAGCTCGATCTCCGTGATCACGTGGCGATGCTGCGCGAGTACGACGACGCCGACGAGTACACCCAGCCCCGCACAGAGACCGATATCGCGATCGTCGCAGAAGACCATTGCGCCGAGCTCGGCGCGACGACGGTGCATCTCGGTGCGGTCGAGGTGCGCAACCAGGTCGTCGCGTACCAGCGGAAGCAGATCTCGACGAATGGCGTGATCGAGGTCTGCGATCTCGACCTACCAGAGCGTGCGCTCGTGACGCGCGCGTGCTGGTACACGGTGCCCTTCGATGTGCTCGAGGCGGCCGGGATCAGCAACGCGGAGCTGCTCGGCACGGTGCATGCCGCCGAACACGGGCTCATCGGCATGCTGCCGCTGTTCACGATCTGCGATCGATGGGATGTCGGTGGTGTCTCGATGGCGCTGCACCCGCAGACCGACCAAGCGACGATCTTCGTGTACGACGGGTACCCGGGCGGTGCGGGCATCGCCGAGCTCGCGTTCGAGGCGGCCGTCCGTCACGCCCGGGCGACGCTCGACCTCGTGGCGGCGTGCCCGTGCACGGACGGCTGCCCCTCGTGCGTGCAGTCACCCAAGTGCGGCAACTGGAACGAGTACCTCGACAAGGCCGGCGCGATTGCGCTGCTCCGGCTCATGGCACTCGGGCCCGGCTGAAGTCGACTTCGGCTCGGGCTCGAGCCCGCGCCCGACCGGGGATCTCGATCTCGACCTCGGCGGCGACGCCCGAACACCGGCACGACACCAACCGGGCACCGTTCTCGTGCGCGGTGGCGTCTGCGGTGCGCCGCGCCGCAGTGGCGCCGTGGCCGAGCGCGAGCTGATCGGCCGCCGCGAGCGCAGCCGCGTCGGCCGCGGTCTGCGCCCGGGCCGCCGAAACCGCGGCGCCGCCGAGCCGCGCGAGCGCCGCGCACAGCACGAGGGCAACCGCGACGACGCCGAGCATGATGATGCTTGCCGAACCGCCCTCGGTACGGCGCATCACTTCTCACGTCGCATCACGGCGCGGGCCGTGAGGTCGGGGTCGGGGAACAAAGCGCCGACGAGCGGCAACGTCGTGTGGGACTTGTAGTGCACGCGGACGACGACCGGCTCACCGATCTCCCCCGGGGTTGTCACGTCCACCGCCGCACCGGCGAGGACATCGCGCGCCGCGCCCTGCACGCGGCCGTAACCGGCTCCGACCGCGGCTTCGCGCGCCGCGGCCCGCGCGGCTTGGACAGCCAGCACCTGATCACGAGCGACCACCGCGACCTGGAACACCGTCATCAGCAGCAGGAACAGCACGGGCAGAACCAGCGCGAGCTCCACGGTCGCCTGTCCCGCGGTGGGGTGCGCGCGACGGCGCGCACCCCACAACCGTCGGCAGCGGACCATCAACCCACCATGTTCGTGATGCGGTTGACGATCTTGTCGAACAGGCCGCTCACGGCATGGGTCTTGGTCGCCCACGCGAGGACGAGGCCGGCAATCGCCGCCGCCGCGATCAGCACGAGCGCGTACTCGGCGGTCGTCTGACCGGACTCGGATCGGTCGACACGATCGACCACCGCGATCCACAGCCGGAGGAACAGGTCAGGCACAACGAACTCCTGTCGTCGAACAACGGTGCCGCGCACGCGTGTGGTCAGAACGCGATGCCGTCGAGCAACACGGGAACGACCGTGAGCAACGCGAACGCAGGCAGGACACAGAAAACGAGGGGGAAGAGCAAGCGCACGGGAACTGTGCGCGCCCGAGCTTCGGCGCGCCGCCGGACATCCGCCCGCACCTCCTGCGCCAAGCGCGCGAGCGAAGCGGTGGCGGGCGACCCGAGGCGAGTGCTCGTGCGGAGCGTCTCGGTCAGCCGGCGGACGTTGGGCGCGTTGGCGCCCGCCGCGACGAGTGCGGCGTCGAAGGAGGCGCCGATCGCGGTCGCCCGTCCGACCTCACCGAGCACGTCCGCGAGGCGCGGTGGGCTCCAGCGCGCGGCGACCGCGACCGCTTGGAACGTCGAGCAGCCGGCACCCACCGCGACGCCGACGAGGTCGACCGCGATCGGGAGCTCGGTGAGGACGGCATCGTCGTGCCGGCGCATCCGGCGGCGCCGGAACGGCGCGGCGACGACGCGGCGGACCGTCCTGCACGCGGGATGCGCGATGAGACCGGCGAGGACGCGGGGCATCGTGCGCGGTGCGCGCCGCGCCATCGCACGCGTCCGGCGGATGATCTCGATACGTCGGAACAAGCCGAGCACGGCGCCGGCGACGACGATCCCCCAGCCGAGCGCTACCGCAAGGATCACGTCGGCGCTCCGGAGGCGAGGATGCGCCGCATCCACCACGCGCCCGACGAGCTCGAGCGCGATGCCGGCGAGCGCGCACATCCGACCGGCCGCGGTGCCGAACAGCGCATCGGCGGCCCGTCGGTCCATGACGATGGAGAACGCGAGGTAGACGAGCGGTCCGAGCCCGACGACGAGCGCGGAATAGCGGGCCTGGGCGGAGAGCGCGTGCGCCTCCGCGACGACCGCGAGTCGGTCGCGCAGGGACGCGGCCAAGCTGTCGAGCGCCTCCGCCGCCCGACCGCCGACGTCGTGCGCGACCGCCAGTGCGCCCGCGGCGGAACTGGCGCCCGCCGCGACCCGTTCCGCGGCCCACGACGCAAGCGCGGCGGGAATCGGTGCGCCGAGCTCGACGCGTGACTGCACGCGCGCGAAGTCGCCGGTGAGGGGGCCACCGTCGACCCCGAGCCATGCGATCGCACTCGCGACCGTGCCACCGGCGCGCAGCTCCGCGGCGACGCGCTCGAGCGTGTCCGGCACCGCCGCCGTGACCGCACGCGCCCGCCGATGCCGCATCGTGTGGAGCGCGATCGGGCCGCCGGCGACGATCGTGAGCACCGCGCCGCACCCGATCGGCACGCCGAGAGCGATCCCGACGACACCCACGACGAACGCGCTCGAGCAGCCAGACGTGCACGACCTGCTCGGGCGCGCGGTCGATCGCCGCCGCGTCGAGCATGCGCGCGAGCCGGATGCGCAGCACGCGCGGGAGCCGCGCCGGCTCGGACCGGCGCATGCGATCGATCACGGCGAACCGCCGGGCGCGCCGCGCGAGCCAGGAGCTGACGCCGCTTCCGAACAGCGCGATGGCGATGGTTGTCACGTGCGCCACTCCTGCACGAGATCGACAGCGGGGCGGCGGGCAGGGCGCGCGGGGGTCGCCTTGGGCACGAGCCGCCCGTGGTCGCGCGCGAGAACGACGCGCACGGCCCGTCCGTCGGCCGCGACCTCGGCCACTGCGAGCACGACGCGACCGCCGTCGGGACTACGACCAACGTGGACGACGGCATCGATCGCGGCCGCGATCTGCGAGCGCACTGCGGAGACCGGCAACGCGACACCCGCGAAGAGTGTCAGCGTCTCGAGCCGGGCGAGCGCCGCCGCAGGACCGTTGGCGTGGATGGTCGACAGCGAGCCGTCGTGGCCCGTGTTGAGCGCCTGCAACATGTCGAGCGCTTCGCCGCCGCGCACCTCGCCGACGATCAGCCGGTCCGGTCGCATGCGCAGCGCGGTACGCACGAGCTCCCGCACGGTCACCGCGCCCACTCCTTCGGAGTTCGCGGGCCGCGCTTCCAACCGGACGACGTGCGGCTGCGGAAGCGTCAGTTCGGCTGTCTCCTCGATGGTGACGATGCGCTCGCGTCCGTCGATCGACTGGGCGAGCGCGTTGCACAGGGTTGTCTTGCCCGCGCTCGTCGCGCCGGCGACGAGCAGGTTCCATCCGCCGCGCACCATCGCGTCGACGAGGTCGCGACCGCGGCCGTCGACACCGAACGCATCGACGCCGACCTCCCGGGTGACGAACCGACGGATCGTGAGGCACGGACCGTCGGGAGCGAGGGGCGGGAGGACCGCGTGCAGCCGGGATCCGTCGGGAAGGCGCGCGTCGACGAGCGGCGACGCGTGATCGAGGCGCAGGCCGAGCGGTGCCACCACGCGTTCCGCGAGCCGGGCGATGGCGTCGGCATCGAGGGCGAGGTCGATGGGCTCGATCCGACCGCAACGCTCGACGTACGCACGCCCGGGACCGTTGACCATGATCTCGTTCACGTCCGGATCCGCAAGCCAGCGCTCCAACGGGCCGAGGCCGCCGACGTCGTCGACGAGCGCGTCGAGGACGCGAGCCGCTTCGCGCGGCGGGCACAACGGCGCTTCCTCGCGCAGCACGCCGGCCAGCCGGGCGCGGAGCTCGGCGCGATCCATCGTTCGCGGATCGAAGGGCATTGCGAGCAGGCGCCGCTGCACCGTGTCGCGCAACGGGTGCTCGCTCGCGGTGGTCGTCATGCGGCCCGGCCCTCCCGTCCGGAACAGCCCACGCGAGCCAGGACTTCGCGGGCGGGCTTGGCGAGCGCGTCCGGGAGCCGAACCGGGAACACACCGGCATCGACGACGCGCGCCACCGAGGACCGAACGGACACCGTCGCGAGCACCGGGAGGCCGAGCACGTCGGCGACGTCGCGCGCGCCGAGCGCGCGCCCGGACTCCTCGACGAGAACCACGCCGGTCGCGCGGGCGGTCGGCGCCATGCGCACCGCGCGGCGGAGCGCGAGGTAGCAGCCGCGCACGACGAGGACCGTCGCATCGGCGACGTCGAGCAGCGCTTCGAGCGGCGCGGCTTCGGGGACGCCGACGTCCACGACGGTCGGTGCGGGGTGCTCGCGCAGCGCGACACCGAGCGCGGCGCCGACTTCCGGCGGTACATCGGTGAGGTCCTCGCGGCCGGCCGGGAGCAAGGTGACACCGTGCGCCGCAGGCAACCCGAGCCGTTCCAAGGCGTCGACGGGCGCGTCGACGCCGACGCCCAACCACTCGCGCAGCCCCGTAGGCGGGTCGGCCGCGAGACCGAGGATCGACGGCTGATCACCGTCGAGATCGGCGAGCCGAACCCCTTCGATACCTCGCGCGAGCGACAACGCGCACGCGGCCGCGAACACGGACGTTCCCGAGCCGCCTTTCGGCGACCAACAACAGACGAGCACGACCCCTCCCGTAATGAGCGAGACCCCAAAGGACATTGGGGAGCGTGTCGTGAAGTCGCGATCGGTCCTGTGCGAGTGCACGGTGATGCCGAAGATCTGCGCCCGAAGCGACGGGCGAGAAACGCGAAAGACACGCCGGGGAAGGGCGGGGGAAGTCCCGACAAGCTATGGCCTCGACGCGTACGCGTCAAGGGGTGCACGACTTCTACGCTACTGAGCGATGGAGGCGGCGTTCTTCGATCTCGACAAGACGATCATCGCGACCAGTTCGGTGATGGCGCTCGGCGGTCCGCTGTACCGCGAAGGACTCATCTCCAAGCGCACGATCGTGCGCGGCATCTACGCGCAACTCGTCTACATGGTCGTCGGCGCCGACGAAGAGAAGATGGAACGCATGCGCGAAGCGATGCTCACGCTCACGAAGGGCTGGGACCACGCGCGCGTCAAGGAGATCGTGCGCGAGACGCTCGACCAGGTCATCACGCCCGTCATCTACGCCGAAGCGTTAGAGCTCATCGAGGAGCACAAGCGCGCCGGACGCAAGACCGTGATCATCTCTTCGTCACCGATCGAGACCGTCGAGGCGATCGGTGAGCACCTCGGCGTGGATGACGTCATCGCGAGCCGGGCTCGCATCGGCCCCGACGGCCGTTACACCGGCGAGCTCGAGTTCTACGCGTACGGAGCGCACAAGGCGGAAGCCATTCGCGAGATGGCGGTGCGCGAAGGCATCGATCTCGCGCGCAGCTACGGCTACTCCGACTCGATCACGGATCTCCCGATGCTCGAGCTCGTCGGCAACCCGGTCGCGGTCAACCCCGACAAGGAACTGGCGCGAGTGGCGCGCGATCGCGAGTGGGAGACGGTCACGTTCGAGCGACCGGTTCGGCTCCGCGATCGAGTGCCGGTGCCACCGAAGGGTCCGACGATCGCGGCCGGAAGTGCACTCGCAGCCGTGGGCACCGGCTTCGCCGTCTACATGTGGTTGCGGCGCCGGAGCGAGACGGCGCGCGCCTGAGCCGAGCTACGCGCTGCGGACCTTCTTGGCGAGCAGGGCACCGAGCGCGACCAGGACGACGAGCAACAGCAGTTTCTTCACGGATCCTCCTCCGGAATGCGGCGCTCGGAGACTAGCGATTCGCGATGCGTCCCCGCGTCAGGGATTGCGCCAGTTGACGAGCAACATCGTCGCGTCGTCGTGCAAGGGTGCGGGGTTGTGCTCGTACAGGCGCAGCACCAACCGCCGGACCGTCTCGGCCGGCGCGAGCTCGTCGGCGGCGGCCCGGGTGAGGTAGTCGGCCAGTCGTTCCTCACCGAAGAAATAGCCGTCGGCGCTGCGGGCTTCGGTGACGCCGTCTGAGTAGCAGAAGATCGCGTCGTCGGGTTCGAGCTGCACCTCGGACACCGCCGGCGCAGGACCACCGAGACCGAGCGGCATGCCGGGTGGCGACTCGAGCGTCGCGACGACCTTGCCACCCCGCACGAGCATCGGGAGTGGGTGCCCTGCGGTGAGCCAGCGGAGGCTCCCGTGCTCGATGTCGAGTTCGGCCATCAGCGCGGTGACGAACCAGCTCTCTCCGAACTGCTCCGTGAGCGCAGCGTCGATCGCCGTGGCGGTGTCGGTCAGGTCGTAACCTGACCGCCGGCAGTTGCGATACGCCGCGATCGCGAGGTTCGCGAGCTGACACGCGCGCAACCCGTGTCCGACCGCGTCGAACATCGCGACATGCGCGATGTCGCCGTTCACCGCGTAGTCGAAGGCATCTCCGGCGATCTCGTACGCCGGCTCCAGCATGCCGGCGATGCGCACCCTCGGCGTCGACATCGTCAACGGCGGCAACAGCGACCACCGGAACTCGGCCGCAAGATCCATCGCCTCGAGCCGGCGTGCGATCTCGAAGCCGTCGGTGTATGCGCGCTTGCTCACGACGAGCCCGGCCGCCACCGCGGCGAGCACGCGCGCGTCCTCGAGGAGGTCCTCGGACGCGCTGTCGACGACGGCGGTCAACACGCCGATCCGATCCTCGCCGTCGACCAGCGTCACGTACACCCGGTGCGCGTCGCCCTCCTCGACGATGTGCCCCCGACTCCGGCGGTAGGCGTCGCCGGGCAACGTGGCGTCCACCGCATGACGCGTATTGGTCGTGAGGCTGCTGAGGTGCACCTGCTGCCGGTCGATGAGCAGGAGCTCGACGTCACGGAACCCGGCGCGGGCCGCCTCTTCGGCGACGAGATGGGGCACCTGGTCGGGCTCGAGTTCGTGGGCGCGCTCCAACAACGCACGAACGACTTCTTCGACACTGGCATCGACGGACCCGGCCACGCGCGGCAACACCCTTCACGTGAACAACGCTGCAACGTACCCACCCCGCACGCCGGCCAAAGACCCCGGCCGTCGCCATCGCACGTCGGCGGCACGGACTCGCGCCTTTACAGGTCAGGCTGCGCGTGTAACTGTCGAGAGGTGTCCGGCCGGTCGACGAGCAGGGAAGCGATCCTCGCCGCGACCCGACAAGCGATCGTCGAGCGTGGTGCCCGGAAGCTCACGCTGTCGGCGATCGCGGCCGCCGCGGGCGTGTCCCGCCCGACGCTCTACCGGTGGTTCCCGACCAAGGCCGACCTCTTCGCCGCCATTGTCGTCTACGAAGAAGAGCAATTCGACGTCGGGCTCCGCGCAGTCGTCAGCGCGCACCGGAGCCCGGCGCGCCGGCTCGACGCGGCGCTGCACTACCTCGTGACCTATCTCGACGGATCGCTCGGACCCGATCCAATCGGCGCCGATCCGGAATTCGCGCTGCAGTCGCTCGCGCGCTCACTTCCCGTCCAGGTCGAGTCACTGGTGCGGCTGCTCGGCGACGCGTTCGAGCAGGTACCGGCGGTGCGCAGCCGCGCGTTGTCGAGCGAGGACGCCGCGGAGTTGTTCCTGCGGCTGGCCTACTCGCAGTACCTGGTGCCCGACCCCGCGCCCGAAGTGCTCCTGGCCAACCTGCGGCGCTTCGCCGGTCTCACGCGCGGGTCCGCCGTCCGCGCGACCGGCTGAGCTCACTGCAGCAAGTTGGCGCGCTGATTCCCTTCGAACTCGGCGCGGAGCGCGTCGGCATCGGCCGGGGTGAATGGCTCGTACGTGTCGGTGCGCGGCGCGCGCCAGAACAGCGGGTCGGAGCTCTCCCACCGTTCGGCACGCAGTGGCCGCTTGTCGATCTTGTCTGTCGCACCGACCGGCAGGTCGTCGACGACGCGCACGTACCGCGGCGCCCACTTGGTACCCAGGTCGCGCTGCTCGCGGAGGAACGCCGCGAATGCTTCCGGGTCGAAGTCGACGCCGGGCAGCAGCTCGATCGCGGCCATCACCTGGTCGCCGGTCCTGCTGTCGGGCACTGCATAGACGGCGACACCGTCGGCCCCGGGGAACCGAGCGAGGATGCGTTCGATCGGCGCCGCCGCGAAGTTCTCGCCGTCGACGCGGATCCAGTCGGCGTTGCGGCCGGCGAACCAGAACACGCCGGCTTCGTCGCGGTAGCCGAGATCGCCGGACCAGTACCAGCCGTTGCGAGTGCGCTCGGCGTCGGCCTCCGGGTTGTTGTAGTAACCCTCGAAGCGCGCCGTGGCAGTGCGACTGACGAGCTCGCCGATCGCGTCGCCCGCGTTCAGCAGCTTGCCGTGCTCGTCGTAGCGCGCGCTCGGCTTCTCCTCGGCAGTCGCCGGGTCGAGGATCACGACATCGATGCCGTCCATCGGCCGGCCGAGTGATCCCTTCGGCAGCGTCGGATCGGGGATCAGGATGATGGCGTTCTCGCTGGAGCCGTAGCCCTCGATCACCGGCACGCCGAAGCGCTTCTTGAACGCGCGCACGTCTGCCGGGGCCGTCTCGGGCCCGAGCACGTACTTGATGGAGTGGTTGCGATCGTCTGCGGACTCGGGCGTCGACAGAATGTGATTGAGCGCGCGACCAACGGTATTGAAGTAGGTGACGCCGTAGCGCTGCACATCGGGGAGGAACGCGGACGCCGAGAACTTGCGCCGCAGCGCGATCGTCGCGCCGGACCGCAACGCGTAGAAGAGGTTCGCGTTGAGGGCGTTCCCGTGATAGAGCGGCATCGCGCAGTAGAGGACGTCGGTCGACTCGAACATCGCGTTCGGCACCGCGCGTGCCGCGCGCCCTTGGGTCATCCGAACCGCTTTGGGCGCCCCGGTGGATCCGGACGTGAACAGCAACGCGAACAGCGCCTCGGGATCGGGTGCGCCGAGCGAATCCCGCGCGCCGCCCGCGACTGCTTCCGCGGCGCGGGCGACTGCCGCGGCCCACGCCGGACTGTCGATGTCGAGGATGCGGTCGCTCGGGAGGTCGAGCGGGATGTCGTCCAGCAACGGCCGCATCGAGGCGTCGGTGATGATCAGCTGGCAGTCGGTGTGGTTGATGTCGCGGGCGAGCTCGGTACCACGGCGCGTCGGATTGATGCCGACGACTGCCGCGCCCGCGAGCCCGGCGCCCGTCAACAGGAAGACGAACTCGGGCACGTTCTCGAGCAGCAGGCCGACGTGGAACGGTGCGGGCTGCCGCAGTTGCACAAGCAGCTCGGCACGCGCGCGCGCTTCGGCGACGACCTCGCGCCACGACCATCGTCGATCTTCGTAGAGCAGGCCATCGGTGTCGTCGTCAGCGCGGCTGAGCACCAACTCGGCGAAGGTCGCGGGGCGCGGTCCATTAGCCGTCCCACGCGAGCGGCATCGAGTGCATGCCGCGCACGAGACTCGACGCGACCCATTGCGGCTCGCCGGCGACGACGTAGTTCGGGTGGCGCCCCAACATCTCCTCGAACAAGATGCGAGCCTCCATACGGGCGAGCGCGGCGCCGAGGCAGAGGTGCTCCCCGAAGCCGAACGCGAGATGCGGAGGGTTCGGATCGCGGTGAATGTCGAAGACGTTCGCGGTCGGCCCGAATGCCCCTTCGTCGCGATTTCCTGAGGCGTAGAGCATCACGAGGTAGTCCAGCTCCTTGACCTCCACGCCACCGATGACGGTGTCGGCTGTCACGGTGCGGGCGAACGCCTGGATCGGGGTGACCCAGCGCAGGCACTCCTCGACCGCGCCGGGGATCAGTTGCGGGTCGGTGACGAGCTCCGCGCGTTGTTCGTCGTGCTCGAACAGCGCGAGCGTTCCGCCGGAGATCAACGTGCGGGTCGTTTCGTTGCCGGCGACGAGGAGCGCAAGCAGGAAGATCAGGAGCTCGTCACGGTCGAGCGAACGGCCGTCGACCTCCGCGCCGACGAGGACCGAAACGACATCATCGCCGGGCGTCGCCTGCTTCGCCGCGATGTGCTCCATGAGGTACACGAAGAGCTCACCCGTTGCCCCGGCGGTCTCCTCCGGTGGCTTGTCGGTCGCCTCGATCGTCGCATCGGACCAGCGCCGGAAGTCGGGGCGGTCACCGTCGGGGATGCCGAGCAGCTCTGCGATCACCATCAGCGGGAACGGTGCGGCCACCAGGTCGACGAAGTCGAACACACCCGAATCCGGCGTTCGATCGAGCGCGGTGCACGCGAGCTCGCGAATGCGCGGCGCGAGGTTCGCGATCGCTCGGGGCGTGAACTCGCGGTTCACGAGCTTGCGGAAGCCGACATGGTCGGGTGGATCCATGTGCAGGATCGACGGCGCCTTCGCGGGCTTCTCCCACGTGCGCATCGGATCGTTGACGAGGGCGCCCATCGACGAGCAGAAGCGCGCGGGATCGCGGGAGATCTCGCGGATGTCGTCGTAGCGCGCGATCGTTCGCATGCCCGGCGCGAACTCGTGCACCGGCGCGTCGCGGCGCAGGTCGCCGAGGACCTGGTAATAGTCGGGTCGCAGGTAGTAGCCGGGCACCGTCGGATCAGCGGGCAACACGTCTCTGGGCTCCTCGTTCATTCGCGGGTCCTCACATGAACGACGATTGCTCGTCGAGTCCGAGCTCAGGGTGTGGGCCGGCGAGGATGCTCTGCAAGTTGCCGACACCGGTGCCCCCGCCCACCGGATCGTCGACCCGGACGATGCAGTCGCGCAACTGGTGCAGGCGCCGGGCGGCTTCGTATGTCGTGCAATCTGCGATGTGCTCGCCGTCGAGATGAGCCTGCCCGCGCCACTCGCCGTGCCAATGCCCGTCGAAGCCGAAATACAACCCGGCACCGAGGTGGAAGCCGGTGGCGGAGAGCGCGGTGATCGTGAGGTCTCGGGCGGTGCCGTCGCTCATCGTCGCGTGCAGGACCCCGCCGCGCAGCCGACGGTTCACCGGATCGACGTCGAGGTCGGGGACGAGCGCGGCATAGGGCTCGCGGCGACCGTTCGCGTGTTCGAACCCACCCTGCAGCTCGATGCGGTGCCAACCGCCGAACGCGTGCCGTTGATAGTAGGTGTGCAGGCCGTAGCGCGAGCCATCGGGACGCGTCATGAGGATGGGCGACCAGATCACCGTCGTCGCGACGTTCGCCGGCACCGGCGCCGGGGCGATGTCGGTGCGCGGGACCCCGACTTGATAGCGAACGCCCCACGAGTGGTCGCGGGTCGACACCCACGTGGCTTCCGCGAACTCGATGCGATCACCCTCGACCTCGAGCCAACCGTGTGCGGTGCCGATGTGGTGGTAGCGCGCGATGTCGGCATCGATGCGCCGCCCGTCGCGGGCCCGATGCACCTCGTGGTTCTCGAGCACTGTGGGCACGACGCCTTCGAAGATCCACTCGAACGAGACCGGCTGCGCGTCGTTCACGTCGAGCGCGAAGCGGATGACGCGCATGGGCTCGAGCACCTCGTAGCGCATTGGCCCGACCGCGGTCGTGTCGCCGTCGACGCCGAGCTCGCGACTCGCACGGACCGTCCATTGCTCCGTACCGCGCGACACGCCGGCGTACGCATCCATCACGCCGCGGTTCGGATACTTGCCGAGACCGAAGCCGAGGGAGATCGAGCCGTCGTTCGCGGCGGCCATCGCGCAGATCTTCTCGGTCCACGAGCGGTCCGACTGCGAAACGGTCGCGAACGTGTCGACGATCTGGTGCGCCAGGAGCTCGTCGAGCGGTCCGAGGGGCCCGAGCGCGGTCACGTTGCCGGGCACGATCGCGAGTTGTCTGTCACCGGCGTGATCTTTACAGTCATCGGCATGACTGTAAAGGTTGGGTAGGAGGTTCGGATGGCGCTCCTGACGCATCGAGATCCGCAAGTGGTCGGGGCCGCGCTGGCGGCCTGGGTCGCGGCGCGGACCGGAGCGCGGCACGTCCGCGTCGTCAACGCCGTACATCCTTCGATCGGGTATTCGAGCGAAACCGTTCTCGTAGACCTCGCGTCGACCGGCAGCGGCCGCGAGCAGACCCACGCGCTCGTCGTTCGCCTCGCGCCCCCGACGGCCGGCACGTTCCGGGACTATGACCTCCGGCAGCAGACCATCGCGGAACTCGCCGCCGCGTCGGCCGGTGTCGCGATCGCGACACCGGAGCTCGTCACCGACCCTCAGTGGCTCGGTGCTCCCTTCGTCGTGATGCCGCGCGTACAGGGAAACATCATCGGTGAAACCGCGCTCCACGACTCGTGGCTGAACTCGCTGACGGAGAACCAGCGCGCGCACGTGCACGAGGCGTTCGTGGCCGCGATCGCCACGACACATCGCGCCGATCTTGCCGACGCCGCGGGTGTTCCTGAACGCGACAACGAGGCCGAACTCGACTTCTGGGCGGATTACCTCGACTGGTCGAGTGGCGGCGCGCCGCTCGCCGCACTCGTCGACGCATTGGGCTGGTGCCGCGCCCACCGACCGTCGAACGAGTCGGAACCTGTCCTCCTTTGGGGTGACGTCCGCTTCGGCAACGTGATCTTCGGCGACGACCTCGCGGCGCGCGCCGTCCTCGACTGGGACATGGCCTCGATCGGCGCCCGCGAGCACGACGTCGCCTGGTTCACCACCCTCGAATCCACGATGCGGTCCTTGTTCGGCAAGCACCTGACCGGGTTCCCGGATCGCGACGGAACCATCGCGCAGTACGAAGCACTTAGTGGGTACACGCTGCAGGATTTCGAGTGGTACGAGATCCTGGCGTTGATCCGCAGCACCGCGATCCTGGCCCGCATCGGTTACCTGCACCGCGAAGCGGGTCTGCCGAGCCCGTTGCCGCTCGAGGACAACCCGCTCCTCGATCTGCTCGCGGCGCGCATCGCGACCGCAGAAGACAGCGCGGGCGGACCCGTTCGCTAGCTTGCCGGCGGAGGTGAACGGGGTCTGGTGGCCCCCCTCGTCTTCAAAACGAGTGGGACGGGTGCTCCCCGTCCGGTGGGTTCGATTCCTGCCGCCTCCGCGAACGAACTGGCGTCGAAAAGAGAGCTGGATGCGCTACCGCGTCAGACGGCGAGGAGGTCGCGTGCGCCGGTATCGGCGGACGGGTGACGCAGCTTCGACATCGCCCGGGCCTCGATCTGACGGATGCGTTCCCGGGTGAGGTTGAAGTACTCGCCGACCTCTTCGAGCGTGCGGGGCTCGCCGCGGTCGAGGCCGAACCGGAGGGCGAGGATCTGCCGCTCGCGCTCGTCGAGCGGCGCCAGCAGCTTCTCGATCTCGGCCGGCAGCAACGCGGTTGCCGCGACTTCGAAAGGCGACTCCGCCGACCGGTCCTCGACGATGTCACCGAGCTCGGCGTCACCGTCCTCACGCAACGGCTCCGACAGCGAGAGGGGTTCGGCCGCGAAGCGCAACGCCTCGGTGACCTTGTCCTCGGGCATCTCGACTTCCGCCGCGAGCTCGCTCAGCGTCGCCGGGCGACCGAGCTTCAGCTCCAGGCGCGAGCGCGCCTTCTGCAGCCGGGCGAGCGTGTCGCCCGCGTGCACGGGCAGGCGGATCGTGCGACCCGTGTTGGCGATGCCACGCGTGATCGCTTGGCGGATCCACCACGTCGCGTACGTCGAGAACTTGAAGCCCTTGCGCCAGTCGAACTTCTCGACCGCGTGCATCAGGCCGAGGTTGCCCTCCTGGATCAGGTCCAGCAGCGGCAGGCCCGACGCCTGGTACTTCTTCGCGATCGAGACGACGAGCCGAAGGTTCGACTGCACGAACGTGCGCTGCGCGTCCTCACCGTCGCGCGCGGAGCGTCGGAGTTCACGCTTCTTCGCCGGAGTGAGACCCTTGGTCACCCCGCCGAGCTGCTCGCGCGCAGCGTTGCCATTTTCGATGGCCTGAGCGAGGCGAACTTCGTCGTCCTTGGTGAGCAGTGGGTACTGCCCGATGTCCGTCAGGTAGAGCCGGACGAGATCTTCCTCGTCGCGCTCGACACGCTCCTTCGCCAAGTCCTCTTCCTTCGTTCCCAGGGACCAATGGTCGGGTTCGAGGCCTCAGCCACCCCGTGTTCAAACGATTCAGCGCCGCTTCCCCATAGGCGCCGGACCCGTGCACCAGTACGATACCGACCTCGTCAAGCGCCCTTTTCCCCGAAAGAATGGCCGCTTGACTTTCGCGTTGCGTTCGCTATCCGCATCGCGGTCCGAGCCGATCCGAAGGGACCACTGATGCCAAGCGAGGTCGAAGTGGCGATGCTCACCGCGATGTTCGAGGCCGCGGCCGGCTCGGAGGAAGCGTTGGCCGCGGCACTGGCGCGCTACGTCGTGATGGCCCGGACGGTGGACGAATGTCGCAACGTCGACCTCGTGATCTCGGCCACGCACGGTGGTCGATTCCTGGTGATCGAGAAGTGGGATTCGGCCGACGCGGTCCAGGCCCATCTCGACTCGGACCTCATGCAGGACATGGCGCGCCAGGTCGTCCCGCTGCTTGGATCGAAACCAGAGATCGATCTTTACGACACCATCTCCGCCCATGATCTTGCCTGATCCCTTGCCGCACGCTTGCTGAGAGGGCGGCTGTCGCCGCCGATTGGAGACTGCGCCTGCGAGCAACCTGACGATGCCTGCGTCGGTCGCGCGCTACTTCTGGCGGAGGAGGTCGATCGGGATCTTCGAGGAGTCCCGGGTGGTGGCACCGGTCTCGGCGCAGATCTCCTGGAGCGCCGCGAACGTCGTGGACGGCGTCTCCCAGAGGCGCTCGAACGCGGCGTCGGCCACGTCGGTGAAACCGTGCTGCAAGCGGTACTCGTAGATGGTGGCCTGCCGGCGGACCGGCATCCCGAGGCGCTGGGCCCGCCCCGAGGCGTAGACGTCCCAGGCCGAGCGTTCCGCCCGGCTGAGCTCGGCGTCGGGCGGGGCGTCGGAGAACTCGGGTGAGAGGCGGTCCTGAGCGCGCAGCAGGCAGAACGTGAGGTCGCGGCGCGCCTGCTCGGGCGAGAACGTGCGCGGCCGGCGGTTGTCCTCGAAGTTCGCACCGGACATCCAGATCACGATGCGGCCGTCGACGACATCCGACATGTGGCCGACGAGCGGCGCGAACAGCTCTTCGTCCACGTCGATCTGAATCTCGACGTTGCTCGGCAGGCCGATCAGCGCCGCGACATCCTCGACGATCGCCGCGATGTCAGCCGCCGAGTAGTCGATCAGCGTGAACGGGTCCGGCGTGACCGTGACCCGCGCCGCCATCAGTTCGAACCGCCGCTTGCCACATGGCTCCTTCGCTCCGCACCGCGCGGGCTTCGCCTAGCGGGGCTGCGCTGCATTCGCACCTTGCGCAGACGCGTCGAGCATCTGTGCGGCCACCTCCGCCATCTCGCGTGCCTGCTCGGTGGACTCGCGGGCGAGCGCGGCGAGGGAGTCGTTCTCCTCGTCGGTGAAGCCGGCGAGCTCGCGGAAGCGCCGCGCGAGCTGGATGGGGTTCTCGTCGTCCTCGCCGCGGAAGCCGCCGAGGTTGAAGATCGAGTCGACAGTGCGCTGGAACTCGAGTGCCCGCTCACGCCGTTCCGGGTCCTTCTCGGTGAGGCGGCGCAGCCAGTCCGAGCCCATCTTCACGTGGGTGACTTCGTCCGCGAGCATCCAGTCTTCGCAGAACTCGAGCACCGGATCGCCGGACTCGTTCCCGAAGTCCTTCATGGAGCTGAACACGTCGATCGCGAGGCCCTCGAGCGCGCGGTTCACGCCACAGAGGCGCAGGACCGGGTCCGGATTGCAGGCGGCGGCGAACAGGAACGTCGACTCGGTGTACTCGCCGATCTCGGTGCCCATGTGGTCGCCGAGCTTGATCGAGATCTCGCAGTGGCGGGACTCGTCCCAGCATTGCCGCGCCATGTCGAGCTTGAGCGCGAGCGGCGCGTCCTCCACGTCGAAGTCGTAACAGGTGCGGCCCGCGCCTTCGAGCGCCTGGATCTCGCCCACGAAGATGCCGTGCATCAGCGAGCGGGACCGCTCCGCCGCGGCCGGGCGGTCGACGGCCATCTTGGCCGGACCGGTGTTGCGCTGCGCGATCTTGACGCCGCGCGGGTCGAAGACGCGGTCCTCGATCTTGGTGCGCACGAACCGCTCGTCGCGAGCGAGCTCCGACTCGGCGAGGAACTTCTTCATCCGACTGGTACCTCCTGCGCGGGTTCGCCCAGGCTACCGGGACCCGCAATGCCCCCCGACGCCAGGTACAGCGTCTCCAACTCCTGGAAGCGGCGTGCCGCTCGTTCTGCTTTCTCGGGAGTATCGATCAGCGACTGGAGCAGCATCTCGCCGTCCCGCCACGTCTCGAACTCGTCTTGCAGGATGAAGGTGAGCGACCGGATCGTCGGCGCGTCGGTGATCCGGCTGGTGTTGTTGAGGTGGTAGGTGTACACCGCAATGAAGCGCGGGATCAGCACGCGGTAGGCGCCGACGAGCTTCTCGATGGTGTGCTCGGCTGCCTCCGGTTCCCGCACCGCATCCATGAACGTCGCGAAATTCTGGGTTCGGCGGCACGCTGAGCCGCTCCCGGTTCATCTCCCGCAGCTCGGGCAACCGCTCGTCCCAGCGCTTGGCGTGCTCGGCGTGGAACCACGCGTGCCGGCCGAGCACCATCTTCACGTCCAGCTCAGGCACCGTCGCGACCCAGCCACCGAGCACTTCGAACAGCTTGATCTCCGCCCACTTGTAGTTGCCGACCCGCCGGGCCGACTCCTCGACGGTGAAGATGCCCGGCAATTCCCGGCGGTCCCAAGGCGCGAAAGGAGCACGCGCTTTCGTGTGGTCGCTCATCCCCGGCATTCTCGGTCGATCTTGACCGATCGGTCAAGGAGCTCGACCGGCCTTCCGGGCCGGTGCGGAACGCCGCCAAGACGCTGATTCGGCGAGGAACATGCCCACGAGGATGACGATCGCGCCGATGTAGCCGGCCACCCCCAGGCGCTCGCCGACGGCGTAGCCGACGATGCCGGCGACGACTTGCTCGAACAACAGGATCACCGCGGCGCGACTCGGCTCCACGTAGCGCTGCCCCCACAGCTGCAGGCTGAACGCGATCGCGCTGCAGAACACGCCCGTGATCACCATCGCGACGATCACCTGGCCAGTGATCTCGCCGATCCCACTCACCGCGACGACGGGCACCGCGAGCGCCGCCACGATGAGGACTTGGAGCGCGGTGAGCATGACCGGGTCGTAGCGCTGCGACAGGCGGCCGCCCATGTAGATCCAGATCCCGAAGGAGAACGCACACCCGAGGGTGAGCAGGTCACCCGAGTTGAGCGAGAGGTCCGCGCCGGTGAGGAGGAAGAGACCGACGGTGGCGACGACAACCGCCGCGAGGACGTTGGGCGCCGGCACGCGACGCAGCACGGCCGTCTCGACAAGCGGCGTGAACACGACGAACAGCCCCGTGATGAACGCGGAGTTCGACGTGGTGGTGCGTTCGAGGCCCGCGTTCTGGAACCAGTAGCCGACGAACGCGACGACGCCGAAGGCGAGCACTGCGACCGCGTAGGTGCGCCCGCTCGCGGGGACACCCGGCCGTCGCCATCCGCGTGCGAGTGCGAACGGCAGCAACACCACCGCGCCGACCGTGAACCGGAGCAGGATGAAGCCGACCGGCGTGACGTGCTCCAGCGCGTCCTGCACGAGCACGAACGTGGATCCGTACGCGGTAGTCGCCGCGATGAGCGCGACCTCGGGCAGCAGCGGCCGGCGCGTCTCCCATGTCGACGTGGACACGGACACGAGAACGAGTCAGCCGGGCCAGCGGTTGGTGATCGGCAGACGCCGATCCTTGCCGAACGCCTTGGGTGAGACGCGCACGCCGGGCGCGGCTTGACGGCGCTTGTACTCGTTGCGGTCGATCATGCGCGCGACCCGCCGAACCAGCTCAGGATCGTGCCCGCGGGCCTCGAGCTCGGCGATCGAGAGGTCGAGCTCGACGTAGCCCTCGATGATCGGATCGAGCACTTCGTAGGGCGGCAGCGAATCCGTGTCCTTCTGATCGGGACGCAGCTCGGCGGACGGCGGCTTGTCGATCACGACCTGCGGGATCACCTCGCGTCCGGCCCGCTCATTGAGGTCGCGACACAGCGCGAACACGAGCGTCTTCTCGACGTCCTTGATGACGGCGAACCCACCGGCCATGTCGCCGTAGAGCGTGGCGTAGCCGGTCGCCATCTCGCTCTTGTTGCCGGTCGTGAGCACCATCCACCCGAACCGGTTCGAGATCGTCATGAGCACGTTGCCGCGGATGCGCGCCTGCACGTTCTCTCCCGCGACGCCGGCCTCGGACGCCGGGAACACCGGCTCGAGCATCGACTCGAACGCGAGGTGCGCGGGCTCGATCGGGATCGTATGGGTGCGGATGCCGAGGCTCTCGGCCAGCGCGAGCGCGTCGGTGACGCTGCCTTCGCTGGAATAGCGCGACGGCATGAGCACGCCGACCACGTGGTTGGCCCCGAGCGCTTCGACCGCAACCGCCGCGACGAGCGCCGAGTCGATGCCGCCCGAGATCGCGATCAGCACGTCAGTGAAACCGTTCTTGCGGACGTAGTCGCGCGTGCCGACGACGAGTGCTTCGTACACCTCGTGCGCGGCGCCGAGCACGGGCTCGATGCGCGCGGCGACCGGTCGCTCGGGCAGGCGCGCCTCGGTGACCTCGATCTCGGGGAGCGCCGCCGTGCGCGCCCGACCGCGCGGGTCGAGCAGGCGCTTGCGGAACGTCGGGCGGACGTCGAGGTCGACGACGAGGAAGTCCTCGACGAACTGACGCGCGCGTGCGATCAGATGCCCCTGCTCGTCGAACACGAGGGAGGCACCGTCGAACACGAGCTCGTCCTGACCACCGATGAGGTTCGCGTAGACGATCGGCACCGACGCGTCGGCGGCACGGGTCGCGAGCATTGTCTCGCGTTCTTCGAGGCGGCCCGCGTAGTACGGCGACGCGTTCAGGTTCACGATCGCCTCTGCGCCACCGGCGGCCTGCGCGAGGATCGGACCGTCCGGGCTCCACGCGTCCTCGCAGATCGACACGCCGATCTTGACGCCACCGACGACGAACAGCGAGCCGGACTCGGTCGACGCGGTGAAGTAGCGCTGCTCGTCGAACACCGCGTAGTTGGGCAGCAGCCGCTTCCGGTAGACGCCGTGCACGCGACCGTGGGCGCACACCGCCGCTGCGTTGTGGAGGTCACGGCCGGCCTGCGGGAAACCGACCACTGCCGCACACCGTCCGGTGCGGGCCGCGAACTTTTCGAGCGCGTCGCCCGCTTGCGCGACGAACGCGGGCCGCAGCAAGAGATCCTCGGGCGGATACCCGGTGATGGTCAGCTCGGGGAACACCACGAGGTCGCACCCGGCCGCTTCCGCCTGCTCGTACGCGGTGAGGATGCGGTCGACGTTGCCCTCGAGATCACCGACGAGGACATCGATCTGGGCCGCAGCCACTCGCAGACGGGGCATGCCAAGAGGATACGGCGGCACGGATCGACCCCGAACCTGCGGTCCCGCTCCTGCGCGACACTCCCAGCATCAATTCCGGACGCGCGTTGACCGACACCATGTTCCAACTGCGGCCGTTGCGCGCCGCGCTCGAACGGTCGGCCGATCCGGTCGCCGGGCGGATGCTGGTCGGGCGGCTCCTCGAAGCGCATCCGATGCTCGCGGACGACCTCCGGACCGACGAGGACATGGCCGCGGCGATCGTCGCGGTCGTGGCGGCATCGCGGTCACTGTTCACGGCACTCGAGCGCGATCCGGGTGCGCTGCGGATGCTGGGTTCAGAGGCACTGCACGGCACCGTCGACTTCGCGCGCGAATCCCACGCGTTGCTCCCGAACGACGATCCCGCCGCGCGTTGCGGCGCTGGAAACGGCAGCAGATCGTCCGCATCGCGGGTCGTGACCTCCTCGGGATCGCGGACTTGCGCGATGTCGTCTCCGAGCTCTCCGCGCTCGCTCGGGCTTGCCTCGCGGTCGCGGTGGACGTGGCCGCGCCGTCGACCCGGCTAGCGGTGATCGGCATGGGCAAGCTCGGTGGCGGCGAACTGAACTACTCGAGCGATGTGGACGTCATGTTCGTCCACGAAGGCGACCAAGAGGAGGCCGAGCACGCGGCGCGCTCCGTGCTCGCGACGATGACCCGTCCGAGCCCGGAAGGGATCGTGTTCCGCACCGACGCCGACCTGCGACCGGAAGGTCGCGCGGGCGCGTTGAGCCGGACGCTCGACAGCTTCACGGCGTACTGGGAACGATGGGCGCGCAACTGGGAGCTGCAAGCCCTCCTCAAAGCGACCCCGGTCGCGGGCGACGAGGCGCTCGGCAACGCGTTCATGGCGCGGGCGCACCCGTTCGTCTGGCCCGACGTCTTGGACCCCGACACGGTGCGAGAAGCGCGTGCGATGAAAGCGCGCACCGAGGAGCTGCTCCGGCAGCAAGGAATCTCGGACCGCGAGCTGAAGCGCGGCCCGGGCGGTATCCGCGACATCGAATTCGCGGTGCAGCTCCTGCAACTGGTGCACGGCCGCCACGATCCGTCGGTGCGCGCCCGTTCGACCTTGGAGGCGTTGCAGCAGTTGGCCGCCGGCGGCTACGTGACCGCGAGCGATACACGCGCGCTCGACGCGGCGTACGTCTGGTTGCGCACCGTCGAGCACCGATTGCAGCTCGTCGAAGAACAACAGACCCACACGCTGCCGGTCGAACCCGCCGCGCGCACGCGGCTCGCCCGGGTGCTCGGTTTCCGCGACACGCCGGACCAGTCCGCTGTCGAAGCGTTCGAAGCTCGCCACCGCGCGCAGCAGACCGTGGTCCGCGCCATCCACGAGAAGCTGTTCTTCGCGCCACTGCTCGACACGCTCGCGGGCGCGGGGCCACTGACGCCCGCCGCGGCCGAGGAGCGGCTCACTGCCTTCGGGTTCCAGGACATCGATCGGACGCGTGAAGCACTGCGCGAGCTGACGGCCGGGCTCACGCGCCGGTCGCGCGTGATGCAGCAGCTGCTCCCGGTGCTCCTCGGCTGGCTGTCGACGACCCCCGACCCCGACCTCGGGTTGTTGCAGCTGCGCCGTCTCACCGAGGGCTACACCCGCTCGTCGGCCGTGGCCCGAACCTTCCGCGAGACACCCGTGGCCGCGGAGCGCACCAGCCGCATCCTCGGGTCGAGCCGGGTGCTCGGTCTGGCGATGCACCGGCAACCGGACTTCCTCGACATGCTCGCGGACGCGGACGCGCTGGCGAGTGAGCCGACGCGCGCCGAGCTCGTCGAGGTTGCGTTGGGCACGCTCGACTGGCGCGAGGACGCTCGCGCCCGTCGCAACGGGCTCCGCCGGTTCAAGCGCCGCGAGCTCCTTCGTATCGGCGCTCGTGACATCCTGGGCTTCGCGGATCTCGCAGCCGTGGGTCAGGAGCTGTCGCATCTCGCCGACGCCACCCTCGAGGCGGCGCTGCAGTCACTCGAGCCCGAGGTGCCGTTCGCGGTGATCGGAGTGGGCCGGCTCGGCGGACGCGAGCTGTCGTACGCATCCGACATCGACGTGTTGTTCGTCTTCGACGGAGGCGGTGCGCACGCGTTCGACCGTGCGGAACACGTCGCGACCAAGCTCGTGCGCGCGATCGGTGAGACCACCTCTGAGGGCCGGACCTTCCGCATCGACGCCCGGCTCCGTCCCGAGGGTCGGCAAGGCGTTCTCGCGCGGTCGCCCGAGGCGTACGCGACCTATTGGGCGCAACGCGCCGAGGTATGGGAGTTCCAGGCCCTCACCCGCGCGAGTCGTCGCCGGCGATCCGGCCCTCGGCGCGCGTTTCTTGGAGCTGGCCGAGCCGTACGTGTACCGCGACCCGTTCCCCGACGCATGGCGACGGGAGATCCGCCGCATGAAGGCGCGCATCGAGCGAGAACGCATCCCCCCGGGAGAGGACTCGCGGTTCCACTTGAAGCTCGGCCGAGGCTCGCTCTCGGATGTCGAGTTCACCGCACAATTGGAACAGCTCGCGCACGGCGCCCGGCATCCGTCCGTGCGCACGCCTTCGACGCTCTCGGCCATCGATGCGTTGGTCGTGTGCGAGCACCTCGCGGCGGATGACG
Organism: uncultured Actinomycetes bacterium; assembly: GCA_963740835.1. Lineage (GTDB taxonomy): Bacteria > Actinomycetota > Acidimicrobiia > IMCC26256 > PALSA-610 > CAVUFH01. Next base: position 266,194 of record CAVUFH010000003.1, read on the forward strand.
CCGACCGACTTCGTGAGGCCTACGCGCTGTGCGAACGCGCGCGCAACTATCGGTACCTGTTGACGGGCGCCTCCGGCGATTCGTTGCCGACTGATGGCGACGAAGCCGAGAAGCTCGCGCGCATGCTCGGCTACGTCCACCGTCCGCAACAGGCACTGCGCGAGGAGTACCGTCGGGTGACGCGACGTGCCCGCGAGGTCGTCGAGCGTGTGTTCTACGGACGCGAGGAGCCCGGCCGGTCATGACCTGGGACGGCGACGACTACCAGCGCCAGTTCGACGCGCTTGCGGCGACGGGCGTGGACGTACACGGCGAAGCCGAATTCGTGTCGCGGTTCGCGCCCGCGACCGTGCTCGACGCCGGTTGCGGCACCGGCCGCGTCGCCCTCGAGCTCGAACGGTGCGGATGCACCGTCGTCGGTGTCGATGCCGATGCGTCGATGCTCGCGACCGCGCACGCGCGTGGTTCCGAAGTCGAGTGGCTGCTCGCCGACCTCACCGACTTCGATCTCGGCCGATCGTTCGACGTCGTCGTGCTGGCCGGCAACGTGCCGCTGTTCACGCCACCCGGTACCCAGGCGGCCCTTGTCGCGGGGTGCGCCCGCCACGTCGCCGCGTCCGGCGCGCTCGTCGCCGGTTTCGAGCTGGGCCGCGGCTATTCGCTCGCGGACTACGACGCGCACTGCCGCGCCGCCGGCCTCGAGCTCACCGACCGCTACGCGACCTGGGGTGGCGACGCATTCTCGGAGCCGGCCGGCTACGCGGTCTCGGTGCACCGACCGTACGTCGCCGAACCGCGCGGATAAGGCCCGGCGATAGGGCGAGCGCCCGATGCGGCGCACGCCGGCGTCATTCATCCTCGGCGTCACGTCTCGACCCGAGGAATCCGTCATGGCCATCCCCCAGCCCAGTTGGGCCACTCCGTCCGTCGGCATCCGCAAGGCCGGCCCTTCCGACATCCCGCAGATCAGCCGGGTGCTGGCGCGGGCGTTCACCGATGACCCTGTGTTCTCGTGGGTCATCCCGGATGACGGGCGGCGCCGGCGACTGCTCCCCGCGCTGTTCGCGCTCTTCGCCAATGCGGTCCGCCACCACGACGCCATGTACATCGCAGGCGGCGCGGTCGCGGCCGCGCTCTGGGTGCCGGCCGGCCAACCCGCAATGGCGGAGGAAGACGGCGAAGCGTTCGGTGCGCTGGTCGAGGAGGTCTGCGGGCCCGACGCGAGTCGCGTGTTCGAGGTCAGCGCGGTGATGGAAGCGCAGCATCCGGCCGAACCACATGAGTACCTGTGGTTCCTCGGAGTGCAGCCCGCCTGGCAGGGCAACGGCATCGGTTCCGCGCTCATGACGCCGGTGCTCGCACAGTGCGACGTCGAGGGCAAGGCGGCGTACCTCGAGGCGACGAGTCGCGCGAACGTGCGGCTGTACGAGCGTCACGGCTTCGATGTCACGGGCGTCATCGACGCGCATGGCGGTGCGCCGTTGTACCCGATGTGGCGTGACCCGCTCGCGTTCTGAACCCGGTTTTCAGGCGTACGACCCGGCACCGAGGCAGAACTCGTTGCCCTCCACGTCACGCAGCACGACGTTGCGATAGCGCCCGGCGATCGCCTCCGGGAACTGCTCTTCCCAGGCGATCTCCGCGCCGATCGCGACCAGTCGTTCGATCTCGTCGTCGAGGTCCTCGATCCGCGCGACCGCACATCCGAGGTGCACGCGGTTCTTCAGCACTTTGGACTCGGGCACCCGGACGAACTCGAGGTACATCCCGCCGCCCGGCGGCCCGGTGATCGCGCCGCCGCCGCCGTCGGCGACCGACACACCTCCCCAACCGAACGCCTCGTTCCAAAACGCCGCGACCGCCGCCGGGTCGGCACAGTCGATCGTCACACAGGTGATGTCCACGCTGGAATTCTGACCGCAGTTGCTACGGCGTCGCGACCACGACCTCGCACGCCGCCGCGGTGTCGATCCCCGAGCCGCCGTCGCACGCGTCCCCGGGCGCACCTGCGTCCGCGCCACCGTCGAGCACATCGCGACCAGAGTTGCCGCTCAGCACGTCGTTCCCGGCTTCACCGGCAAGTTGATCGTCGCCCGAGCTGCCGGAGATCACGTCGTCGTCCGCGCCACCAGCGACGCGATCTCGGCCACTGCCGGCGTCGATCGTGTCCCGCCCATCGCCGCCGCAGATGCGATCGGTGCCGGAGAGTCCGAGGATGGTGTCGTTGCCGGCTCCGGCGGCAATGACGTCGTTCCCCGATGTCCCGCGGATGACATCGTCACCGGGCGTGCCGACGATGGTCGGCGTCGCGCCCTCGCACCCGGCCGTGATCAGCGTCTGTGCAATGACAGGCGCTGTCGATGTGGGCGTGCACACGAAGTCGAGCGACTGCGGGCCGGGATCCGGGACGATCGTGTAGCTGAACTGCAGGAACGAGAAGGTGATCGTCGATCCGGGAGGACCGGACGCGACGAATTGTTCGTGGAACGTCCCCAACACCGGCATGAAGTCACCCTGATCGAAGTGGACCGGCGGTGCGCTGACGACGAAGTTGCCGGACGGTGTGGCGCCGCCCGCGGCCGAGAACGTCAGCTGCACCGACAGCGTGCCGCTGTACGGCGCGGGGATGTCGAAGAAGTCGCGCGCGGTCACGTCGAGCGCAAACATGCTTCCCGATGCGACGGAGTCGGGCACCGACGCATCCAACGTGATGTGGCCCGAGATCGTCCCGAAGCTCGATGTGCAGGTGAGCGGAACGACGGTGCTCGAGGATCCACCGAATGCGGCTTGCGTGAACAGCAGCGGTGCGGCCACGAGTACGGCGACGGGCAAGACACGAATCGAGCGGAGTGCAATCCTCACGGCGATCCTCTCGTCGGGTCGCCTCAGCCTCCTACCCCGCCGGTGCAGGTGCAATGGATCAACGCGTGTTTCGCGATGCCGAGTTGGCAGATGCTTCCACTCGTGCGCGCCGCGCCGCGCTCAGGATTGCGCCGTCGCGGACTCGACGAACGCGACGACGTCCACGATCACCTCGGGATGCGGCTCGAGCAGGTCGGCGCCACGCGCCGTCGTCGCCGCACGCCGCGACGCCGAGCAGCGAGAGACTCACCACCACGATCGCCACCGCCCGCACTCGCGAGAATCTACGCGTCGGGCGCTACGCCTTCGTCGCGTCGATAAGGAACCGCGTGGAGTGCGCAACGAAGGGACCTTCGCGGCGGATCTGCTCGTGGAGATCGTGCAGCCGCTCGCGGTAGCGCTCGACCGTGAAGCCGGGCACCGTCCACACCACGAGCCGGAGGAAGTAGACGACCGCGCCGATGTCCTCGAACACCGCGCGGAGGCGCGCTTCGCGCAGGTCGCGCACCACGAGCCCGGCCCGCTCGGCGTCCACGCGTGCGAGCGCCGGGTCACGCTTCGAACCGGCCGGGAGCGGCACCAGGAAGTACTCGCTCACTTCGCGCATGCTGTGCGGCCCGACCTGTTGCGAGAAGTAGGTCCCGCCCGGCCGCAACACGCGTGCGATCTCGTCCCACCACGTCTCGATCGGGTGGCGGCTCGTCACCAGATCGAAGACCTCGCCGGCAAACGGCAGCGCGCCCCGATCATCGTGGGCTGCGACGACGAACGCGCCGCGCGGGCGCAAGTGGCGCCCCGCGACGACGACGTTCGGCGAGTACCCCTCGCTCGCGACCATGAGCGCCGGCAGCCGCGGCAACGCGCCGAGCAGCTCCCCGCCACCCGACTGCACGTCGAGCATCATCTCGGCAGTCGCGGCCCGTTCTGCGACGCGCTCGGCGTAGTGCCAGCTCGGCCGCTCCTCTGTGGCGCGATCGTCGAGCCAGCTGAAGTCCCAGCCTTCGATCGGTGCGCGCTGGGCTTCGTCGATCAGCTCGTCGAAGGGCCGCACGCCCCGAATGTAGATGCCCTGCTCGACCCAGTCGGCTCGGCTCGCAAACGTTGGAAGGGCTACGCACCGACGGGCCGGACCCGATCGCACACGTTGACGAGCGTTGGACGCGTCGAGCCGGCCGTCGCTCCCGACGACCCAGGCGATGGCGAGCGCCGCGGCTGCAGCTCGTCGAACAGCTCCGCCCTGTCAGGCGAGCCCCTTGGCGAACCCCTGCCTCCAGCTCGGGTAGCGGAGCTGCCAGCCGAGCTCACGCTTGGCCTTCTCGTTCGAAGCGCCGCGGATCTCGGTCATGGCCACGACGGCCCATTCGCCTGCCGCGAGGCGCCCGACCCAGCGCGGCACACGCCGCGGAGGCTTCGCGCCGACGGCCGCGGCGAGCACCGGGAGGAAGTCGGACACGGGTGCCGGTTCGTCGTCAACCACGTTGTAGATGCCAGCAGGCCCGCCCTCGACGGCGGCGACGGTTGCTGCAGCGGCATCAGTGACGTGGACGAACGACCAGATGCCCGTGCCCCGTCCGACGATGGGGAACCGTCGCTTGCGGAGCAATTCGATCTGGTTGCCCGGTGGGTCGAGGGCGGTAGATGTGCCGGAGCCGTACAACCAGCCGTAGCGCAGCACGAGGGCCTCGGCCCCTTGGACACCTACGACCGCCGTCTCGAGATGACGGATCGCCTCGAACGCCTCACGCATCGCCGCCACTGGATGCTCGTCGAGCGGAGCGTCCTCCCGCTTGATCGGACCACCGATGCGGGCATACGGCAACGCGGCGTGGCTCTGGGCAACGAATCGCTTCACGCCCACCGATTGGCCCGCCGACAACAGGTGGTCCGTACCCTCAACACGCAGCCGGTTTGTTAGCGCGAACTCGCGATCGACGTGTCTCATGTCGATCGCCGGCGGTATCGCGGTGAGCTCATGGACAATCACGTCGGGCTGCGCCTCCCCCACGGCCCGCTTGACCGCGTCGGCATCCAGAGCGTCGGCCACCACAGGCCGAGCGCCGAGGCCGAGCAGCTGATCGTGCTTGGCTTCCGTGCGCATCATCCCGACCACATCGTGTCCGTCGGCGACCAACATCGGAACAAGTTGCGTACCGAGCGCACCCGTGGCGCCGGCGATGAAGACGTTCATGTTGGCTCCCTTCTCATGCGACTCTCACGGAACGAAACGCCGAGTCGTTCGAGTCAGGAGCGGTCGGGAGACTGCGGCTCGATCAGCTGCACGTCGAGCTCGATCCTCACGACGTCGCCTAGGTAGGCGCCCGGAATGTCGACGCCGATGCCGAAGTCTTTGCGGCACAGGTCGGCGCCGGCCTCGAAGCCGGCGTGACGGGTGCCATCGATGTTTGCTTCGATGCCACCGAATTCCGTGTGGAGCGTGAGTGGCTTTGTCACGTCGCCGATCGACGCGTCTCCGACGATCGCGTACGTTCCTTCGTCCGCGAGCGCTGTGATCGAGGTGGAACGGAAGGTCAGGGTCGGGCGACGCGACACGTCGAGGACTTCGGGGGCGAGCACGTGCGCGTCACGATCGGCGTTGCCGGTGTCGATCGAGTCGAGCGCGACCGTCGCGTCCACGCTGGAGCTCGTGAGGTCCTCGCCGACGACGACGTTCACGGTGTAATCGCTGAACCGGCCACGGACCTTGGAGATGCCGAGGTGCCGGATGCGGAACCCGACCGAAGTGTGGGCTTCGTCGACTGCCCAGGATCCGGCGACGAGGGGGAGGGACTGAGAAGTTGTGGCGTTGGTCATGGTCATCGTTCTCCTGACGATGCGTCGTTCCCGGCGGGTAGTCCGGGCTGCTCGAACGGGTCGGGTGGGTTGGGCGGCGAACCCGCCAACGGTGAGGTGTCGAGGTACTTGATGTCGTAGACGCGCTCGGTGAACCTCCAACCGTCCTGCATGCGTTGATACCGGTCGTGGTAGATCGCGTAGTTCTGGCCAGACCGGCCGTTGCGGGCAGACACGAGCTCATGGACGAACACACGGCCGGACGCAGTGTCGCCATCCAGCAAGACCGTGCCCGAGTGCGTCGTCTGCACGAGGTACTCGACGAACTGCGGGACCCGTGCGCCCCATGCACGGATCGCGTCCTGCCCCACCAGGTCGACGGGGATGTCCGGAATCCGCAGTGCGCCGTCCGCGGTGAAGAGCGATGCAAGGCGGTCGTAGTCGCGCATCATCACTGCGTCGGTGAACTCGGCGCGTAGCGCCTCGATCTCGACGCGGTCAGCGATATCCTGAGACCCGCTCGACGACGCCTCATCGTGCGCAGCATCGAACCCGGTGGGCGACGGCATCGGGCCGTCGCCGGATCGCGCCGCCGCCGCGTCCGCTCGGGCGATGCCGCCACGTTCAGTCCTGGCGGAAGACCGCACTGTTCGCGAAGTTGAGGAGTTCGCCGTCATTTCTCTGATCTCCTGTTGCTCAAGTCGTTGGTTGCTCAGCGACACGACGAGACAGCGCGGCGAACTGTCAGGTTCATGCGTCGCCTGACGTTTCGGCGCGCTGTTTCGTCGAACCAATGAGGACGACTACAAGCAGGGGAGCCGCCGCCATGGCGTTCGAATCCCACAAAGGGCACCACGCGCCCGATTCATCGCTGAGCGCGATCATGAGCGAGCGAGGCCAGCTCATCAATGTCGCGTACCGGCTCTTGGGCTCCTTGACCGAAGCTGAGGACGCCGTCCAAGAGACCTACGCGCGCTGGTATGCCATGTCGAGCGAACAACAGGCCGCGATCGAGTCCCCCGGCGCGTGGCTGACGACGGTCGCCAGCCGCATCTGTCTCGACGTGCTCGGCTCCGCGCGTGCTCGACGAGAGCGCTACGTGGGCGAATGGGTCCCCGAACCAATCCCTACGCGGACCACGTGGACGACAACCGGAGGGCCGGGCGCCTCGCCCACCGACCCGGCCGATCGAGTCACCCTCGACGAGTCGGTCAATATGGCCTTCCTCGTCGTCCTCGAATCCATGACCCCGGCTGAACGCGTCGCGTTCATCCTCCACGACGTGTTCCACTATTCGTTCGCGGAGGTCGCCGACGTCGTTGGCCGCACGCCACATGCCTGCCGCCAACTCGCCTCCTCGGCCCGCCACCGCATCAACGCGTCGCCGGGTCGCACGACTCCGAGCGACCAACAGGCTGGCGTCGTCCAAAGCTTCAGGCAGGCGTGGGACGCGAAGGACATCAAGGCCCTCCTCCAACTGCTCGACCCCGATGCCACAGTGATCGCCGACGGCGGCGGCCTCGTCAGCACGGTGCTCCACCCGATCGAAGGCGCCGAACAGATCGCTCGTTACTACATCAACCTCGCCCGCAGAAAGCCCGGCATGACCATGCACGAGACCGTGGTCAACGGCCAACCCGGTTTGATCGGACAGGAAGACGGCATCGTCGTCACCGTGTACGCGTTCGCCATGTCAAACGGGCGCATCAAACGCATCTGGGCTGTAAGAAACCCAGAAAAGCTCCAGCCTTGGACGGCACGCTGAACCGTTTCTCAGTGCCGTCATTGCGCTCGGACGGAACGCGGACGGAAACGAACCGTCCGCGGGCCCGCGTGTACACCGGTCGGCGGGCCCGCCGATCAGATGTCGTAGTACAGGTAGAACTCCCATGGGTGCGGGCGGAGTTGCACCTGGTCGATCTCGTGCTCGGTCTTGTACGCAATCCACGTGTCGATGACGTCGGGCGTGAAGACGTCACCTTTCAGCATGAACTCGTGGTCGGCCTTCAGCGCGGCGAGCGCCTCGTTGAGCGAGCCGGGAACCTGCGGCACCGACGCGAGCTCTTCGGGCGGCAGGTCGTACAGGTCCTTGTCGACCGGCGTCGGCGGCTCGATGCGGTTCTGGATCCCGTCGAGGCCGGCCATCAACATCGCGGAGAACGCCAGGTACGGGTTGCACGACGGGTCGGGACAGCGGAACTCGAGCCGCTTCGCCTTCGGGCTCTTCGAGTACAGCGGGATGCGCACCGACGCCGACCGGTTGCGCTGCGAGTACACGAGGTTGACCGGCGCTTCGTATCCGGGCACGAGCCGCTTGTACGAGTTTGTCGTCGGGTTCGAGAACGCGAGGATCGCGGGCGCGTGCGTGAGCAAACCGCCGATGTACCAGCGCGCCATGTCCGAGAGGCCGGCGTAGCCCTTCTCGTCGAAGAACAGCGGCTCTCCGCCCTTCCACAGCGACTGGTGGACGTGCATGCCCGAACCGTTGTCCATGAACAGTGGCTTCGGCATGAACGTCACCGAGTAACCCGCGGCGCGCGCGACGTTCTTCACCACGTACTTGTAGAGCATGAGCTTGTCGGCCATGCGCGCGAGCGAGTCGAAGCGCATGTCGATCTCGGCCTGACCCGCCGTGCCGACCTCGTGGTGCTGCACCTCGATCGGGATGCCGACCAGCTCGAGCACGCGCATCATCTCCGAGCGCAAGTCTTGGAACTGGTCCATTGGCGGTACGGGGAAGTACCCCTCCTTGTACCGCGGCTTGTACGCGAGGTTCGGGCCGCCGTCGAGCTCGCGCTCGCGTCCGGAGTTCCACACGCCTTCGACCGAATCGAGGAAGTAGTAGCCGGAGTACTGGTTCTGGTCGAAGCGCACGGAGTCGAAGATGTAGAACTCAGCCTCAGGACCGAAGTACGCGGTATCGGCGAGCCCGGTCGACGCGAGGTACGACTCCGCCTTCGAGACGATGTAGCGCGGGTCGCGGCTGTACGGCTCACCCGTCAGCGGATCGCGCACGAAGCAGTTGATGTTGAGCGTCGGGTGCTGGCGGAACGGATCGATCACCGCCGTGCTCGGATCCGGGATCAGGAGCATGTCGGACTCCTGGATCTCCTGGAAGCCGCGGATCGAGGAACCGTCGAAGCCGAGACCGTCCTCGAACACGTCCTCGGAGAGCTCGTGCGCGGGGATCGAGAAGTGCTGCATCAACCCCGGGAGGTCGCAGAACCGCACATCGATCACATCGATGCCGTTGTCCTTGATGAGCTTGAGGACGTCGCCGGGCGTGCGGTCTTCCACGGTGCAACCCCTTTTGTTCGATGCTCAGTGAGCGGTGACGCGAGCGAGCGCCGCGCAGTCTCGCGCGGCGCTCGCCGTTGCGCTCATGCTCGCTTGTGCATTACGTCTCAGAACTCGCCGCTGCACACCGTCTCGGTGATGAGGCGCGTCACGACGTACGGGTCCATGTTGGCGTTCGGGCGACGGTCCTCGATGTAGCCCTTCTTGTCGACCTCGACCTGCCACGGGATGCGTACCGACGCGCCCCGGTCCGAGACGCCGTAGCTGAACTCGTTCCAGGGCGCAGTCTCGTGCATGCCGGTCAGGCGATGTTCGATCTCGGCGCCGTAGTGCTCGACGTGCTCCGCGGCCCGCTTGCCCAGCGCTTCACACGCCTTGATGATCGGGTCGTAGCTCTCGCGCATCGCCTTCGTCGAGAAGTTGGTGTGCGCGCCCGCGCCGTTCCAGTCACCCTTCACCGGCTTGGGGTCGAGCGTGGCCGCGATTCCTGCCTCCTCTGCGATCCGGTACAGGAGGTAGCGAGCCATCCAGAGTTGGTCGGAGACGTCCAGCGGCGACAACGGCCCGACCTGGAACTCCCATTGTCCGGGCATCACTTCCGCGTTGATGCCGGAGATGCCGAGGCCGGCTTCGACGCACGCGTCGAGGTGCGCCTCGACGACGTCGCGGCCGTACACCTCGTCGGCACCGATGCCGCAGTAGTAGAAGCCCTGCGGCGCGGGGAACCCGCCGCCGTCCGGGAAGCCGTGGGGACGCCCGTCCCGGAAGAACGTGTACTCCTGCTCGATGCCGAACAGCGGCTCGTCGCCCGCGTACTTCTCGGCGATCGGTGCCAGCAACGCGCGCGTGTTGGTCGGGTGCGGGGTCATGTCGGTGAGCAGCACCTCGCACATGACGAGCTTGTTGTCGCCGCCGCGGATCGGATCGGGGCACGAGAAGACGGGCTTCAACACGCAGTCCGAGTTGCTGCCCGGAGCCTGGTTCGTGCTCGACCCGTCGAAGCCCCAGATCGGGAGATCCGCGCCGTCCGCGAGCACTTTCGTCTTCGACCGCAGCCGAGCCGTCGGCTCGGTCCCGTCGATCCAGATGTACTCCGCCTTGTAGACCACTTCTCGCTCCCTGCCAGCTGGTTCGTATGGGTTTCGGGTCGATTTCCCGATGGATCCGTGAGGGTCGCACGGCAGTCTCTCGGTGACCGATTTCCCGGCCGTTGCCTCATTGTGAACGCTCTGTTACCGAGGCCCTCCGGCCCGGGGAAGCCTCGCGCGCCGTTCCTACACTGCCCGTATGGAGCGCCAGCTCGAGTACGTCCTCCGCACCGTCGAAGAGCGCGGTGTGCGCTTCGTGCGCCTGTGGTTCACCGATGTCCTCGGCGTCTTGAAGTCGGTCGAGATCACCCCCGCCGAGCTCGAGGTCGCCCTCGAGGAGGGCATGACCTTCGACGGGTCGACGATCGAGGGCTACAGCCGGATCCAAGAGTCCGACATGATCGCCAAGCCGGACCCGAACACCTTCGAGCTGCTCCCGCTCCAGGACACCGACACCGCGGTCGCCCGCATGTTCTGCGACATCGAGATGACCACGGGCGAGCCCTTCCACGGGGATCCCCGCTACGTCCTGAAGCGGAACCTCGAAAAGGCCCGGGAGAAGGGCTTCACGTTCTTCGTCGGGCCCGAGATGGAGTTCTTCTACTTCCGTTCGAGCGAGCGCGCCGAGGCCCTCGACTCCGCCGGATACTTCGACCTCACCGCGCACGACGTCGGTTCGGAGTTGCGCAAGCAGACCGTGCTGCGCTTGGAAGCGATGGGGATCCCGGTCGAGTACTCGTTCCACGAGAACGGACCGAGCCAGCACGAGATCGACCTCCGTTACACGGATGCGCTCACGATGGCCGACAACGTGCAGACGTTCCGGCTCATCGCGAAGGAAGTCGCGCACGATCACGGCTGCTACGCGACGTTCATGCCAAAGCCGATCGCGGGTGCGTTCGGCTCGGGGATGCACTCGCACCTCTCGTTGTTCGAGGGCGACGTGAACGCGTTCCACGATCCCGGCGACGAGTACGGACTCTCGAAGGTCGCAAAGCACTTCATCGCGGGCCTGCTCGTACACGCCGACGAGATCACCAGCATCACGAACCAGTGGGTCAACTCGTACAAGCGCCTGATCCCCGGCTACGAAGCACCCGTTTACAAGTGCTGGGCGCGCAACAACCGTTCTGCGCTCGTGCGCGTCCCACTCCCGAAGCGCGGGAAGAACGAGTCGAGTCGCATCGAGTTCCGTGCCCCGGACCCCGCGTGCAACCCGTACCTCGCGTTCTCGTTGATGCTCGCGGCCGGCCTCAAGGGCATCGATGAGGGCTACGACCTACCGCCCGAAGCGACCGACAACATCTACGAGCTCACAGACGAAGAACGGATGGCCGAAGGCATCGGATCGCTGCCGGGGTCGCTGCGCGATGCGCTCGACGCGATGGAGCATTCGGAGCTCGTCGCCGAGGCACTCGGTGAGCACGTCTTCGAGAACTTCCTGATCAACAAGCGTCGGGAGTGGGCCGACTACAAGGCGTACGTCACCCCGTTCGAGATCGAGCGCTACCTCGGTACGCTTTGAAGGATGCGTTGGCGGGCTCCGTGACCGACATCCTTCTCGTCTTCCCGGATCCGCCCGCGCCCCTGCTCGCGCAGACGCTCGACCTCGCGGGACACCGGTGGAAGTCGGTGAGCAACGCCACGCTCGCGATGCAGCACGAACCGGCCGACGGCTGGAGCGGCGCGATCGTCTGCGCCGACGACGACCCCGAAGGGGCGTTCTCGATGTGCCGGTCGCTGCGCAAGGGCGACAGCCCGGTGCAGTCGATCCTCTTGCTCGTGTCCGGCGGCCAGTTGCACGAGCTCGAGCACCGCGAAGATCTCTTCGACGACTTCTGCCTCACTCCGTTCCATCCGAAGGAGCTCGAGGCGCGCGTGCGTCATCTGATGTTCCGCGCCGGGCGCGGCGGGAGCCCGGAGCTCGCGTCCTACGGCGACCTCGTCTTGAACTTCGAGACGTACCAGGCCGGCATCGAGGGCAAGCCGCTCGACCTCACCTACATGGAGTACGAGCTGCTGAAGTTCTTCGTGACGCATCCGGGCAAGGTGTTCACGCGCGAGCAGCTGCTGTCACGGGTTTGGGGCTACGAGTACTACGGAGGCGCGCGCACCGTGGACGTCCACGTGCGGCGGTTGCGAGCGAAGCTGGGCGAAGAGCACGCGTACCTGATCCAGACCGTGCGCTCGGTCGGGTACCGCTTCGGCCAGGGGCGCTGGCCCGCGGCTCAGGCCGAGGCCGCGGAGTCCTGAGCGCCGCCGGCGTGCGCGTCGGCGTCCTCGCTCGACTCCCAGCCAATCAGCGCGGACCAGATTCCGCCACCGGCGAAGATCGCGATCGGCCCGATCACGAACAGCGCCAGCAGGATCAACACCACTCCAACCATGCGCCCGAGGCTACCGGGCGCCGTCTCGATCAGGTGGCGAAAGCTGCCATCTGATTGTCGCCTGATGCACCGCTGAGGTGCACGGAACACCAATCAGATGGTTGAGTTTCTACGCGCGGGTGTAAGCCCAGGCTTCGATCTCGACGAGGGCGCCGCCGGGAAGGCCGGCGACCTGAACGGTCGAGCGCGCGGGGCGGTGGTCGCCCATGGCTTCGGCGTAGACCGCGTTGACGGTGCCGAAGTCGGCGAGGTCGGTGACGAAGACGAGCGTCTTGGCGACGTCGTGCAACGACGCGCCGCAGTCGCCGAGCACCGCGGCGATGTTCGCGAACGTCTGCCGGGCTTGCGCCTCGACGCCGTCGACGACCTTGCCGGTCTCGGGGTCGAGCCCGACCTGGCCCGCAAGGACGATCCAGTCACCGGCGCGGACGGCGGGCGAGTACGGGCCGGCAACCGGCGGCGCACTCGGGGTCGGGAGCGGCTGCACAGCCATCGCTACCTCCGAAGGAGTCGGGACACGCGAGCGTCGCGCGCGGGGAACGTATCGGGCCGGGCGCCTTCCGCACGGGTGAGCGCGTTCCACGCCGCCGCCGCGACGGCGGCGAAGACTGCCTCGGACGCCCGCGCCCGCGGTGGTCCGGGGTCCTCGAGGACGGTGATCGACACGGAAGGCATGTCGCGCGCGCGGATGATCCCGAACGACCGGATCGTCAGGTCGTGCACCTCGCCAGTGTCCGGATCGACGGCGATCGACTCGGTGAGCACCCAGCCCAAGGCCATGTGCACCGCGCCGAGCGCGTACGAGCGCAACACGACATCGTCGAGCGGATCTCCTGCCGCGATGCGCACGACGACACCGGCGAGTCGACCCGTCGTGTCGTCGAACATGACGCGTGCACCGGCGCGCGCGCCCGACGGAGTGACGACAAGAGTGTCGAGCAGCGCGGCGTCGTCGGTCAGCGTCGATCGATCGACGCCGGCCGCATCGAGCGCGCCTTCGGCGAGCACCGCTTGCTCGGCCAAGCCGTAGGCCCGCAACTCCGACCCCACCGGCGGCCCCGCGATGTCGACGGTCTGCCAGCGCGCGTCGACTTCGCAGCGGTAGCTACCAGGCCACAGTGCGCCGGGAGCGACGCGAGCCGCACGCCCCACGATCTCGACGCGCCCGGCGCGCCACATCGCGGTCGCACTGATCGGTGGCCGCTTGGGTCCGAGCCGGACGACGTCTTCGCGCGAGTACACGACGCGCACCGTGCGGCCGAACCGCGTCGCCAGTTCACGCGCGACGTCGGGCGCGCGTGAGTGTCCCTTACCGCCGAACGCGCCGCCGTTCGCGAGCGGTGATACCGGTTCGCCACCGGGTTCGCACCACGACGCGTCGGGCTCGAGGTACGCGGGCTCGACCCATGACGTCGCCAGCCGCACGCCTCCGTCCGGCAACGGCAGCAACGGCAACGGCGGCGCAGCATCGGCCGTGGTGCGCCTGCCCTGCACCTTGCCCGCGGCCGCGCGCGCCTCCTCCAGCGTTTCGGCGATCACCCACTGCAGGCCGTGCGCGGCGGTCGACTCCGCGTCGGACTCGGGTGGTCGCGGAATCGCCACGAGCGAGTCTCGGGGCGCGGTGTCGTCGGCGAACCCGCCGCCACCGAGCGGTACCGACGGATCAACGCGTTGCGCGACCCCGCCTTCGAGCTGCGCACGCGCCGCAGCCGCGCCCAGATCGCGTACGCCGGCCCCTACCGTGACTCCCGTGGTATCCAGCGCTTCATACACCGTGCGCCAACCCGTGCACCGGCAGAGGTGTGCGGCCAGCGCCCGATCGAGCGCGGGCCGGCGTGCGGCGGCGGCGCGCATCACGATGCCGGGAGTGCAGAACCCGCACTGCGATCCGCCGGTCGCCACGAACGCGGCAGCCATCGCGTCACGCGTGGCGGGATCGAGCCCTTCCACCGTCATCACCGACCGGCCCGCGACGCGCGCCGCGGCGGTGACACACGCGACTCTCGCGTCACCGTCGACGAGCACGGTGCAACACCCGCACTGGCCCTGTGGCGCGCAGCCGTCCTTCACCGAGACCAGGCCGAGCCGCTCCCGCAGAACCGAGAGCAACGATTCCCCGGGTTCGACCGGGACGTCGACGACAACGTCGTTGCAGGTGAACGTCACCCGATCCGTCACGCGCACCTCCGGATCGGCAGGATAGGAGCATGGTCTCCCGCCGGAATTTCCTCGCCCTCGCGGGCGGCATCGTCGTGCTCGCCGCCTGCGGCGGCAGCAGTGACGACAGCAGCAGCGGGACCGCCGGGAACACCCTGAACCACGACCACCCGGACGAGAAGTTCACGGACCTCTCGCCGATCGTGCTGTCGGGCGACCTCTACGCATCCGCGGTGCCGCAGCGCTTCGCGTTCGCGATGTCGGCCAAGCAGGGCTTCGCATCGGGCGGCGCGGTGACGCTCGCGGTCGCGCCGCAGGGAACGAAACCGACGCAGTTCGTGCCGACGACGCTGTACGAAGCAGGATTGCCGCAGAACCGCGGCGTCTATGTCGTCGACACCGTCTTCGCCAAGGAAGGCATCTGGGACGGCGTGGCCGACCGTGACGGCGAGAAGCTCCCCTTCGCGATCCAGGTGAAGAACAAGGCCGACGCGCCGACCATCGCGACGGCCGCGCCGCTCGACGCGTCGCCGACGACCGCGAACCCCCTCGGTGTCGAGCCCATCTGCACGCGCGACCCGATGTGCCCGTTGCACGATCAGTCGCTCGACACGATCATCGGGAAAGGCAAGCCGGTCGCGGTGTTGTTCGCGACGCCCGCTCGCTGTCAGTCGCAGTACTGCGGCCCGGTGCTCGACAGCCTTTTGCCGCTCGTCGACACCTACAAGGACCGCGTGCACATCGTGCACGTCGACATCTACAAGAACCTGCGCACCGACGAGACGTCGCCGACCGTCACTGCGTGGAACATCCCGAGCGAACCCTGGTTCTTCGGGATCGACGCGACCGGGAAGATCACGACGCGGCTCGACGGCGCCATCGGCCAGGACGAGATGAAAGCTGCGCTCGAGAGCCTGGCGCAGTAGCCGGTCTACGAGAAGGACTGGCCGCAGCCGCAGGTGCGCTCCGCGTTCGGGTTCGAGATCGTGAACCCGGCGCCCTGGAGGCCGTCCTTGTAGTCGAGCGACGCGCCGTTCAGGTACTGGGCGCTGGCGGGGTCGACGACGACCTTGATCTCGCCGTACTCCTGCTCGATGTCGTCGTCGGCGCGCTCGCTGTCGAAGAACATGTCGTAGCTCATGCCGGAGCAACCGCCCGGCCGCACCGCGACCCGCAGGAACAGTTCGGGCTGGCCCTCGGCTTCGATGAGCTCCTTGACCTTCGAGGTCGCAGTCTCAGTCAGAGCGATCATGCATGTGCCTCCGAGAGGAAAACTCAGGAATCTGCAGGATACCCGACCGCGACGGTGACGCGGCACGGGTCGTGGTCGTACAACGTCGCGAAGTCGTCGACGCTTCCCCCGCCCACCGACTTCACGACGCCTTCGCAAATGCCGCGGTGCAGGTTGCAGACGAGCTCGGGATACGCCTCGGCGAGTTCGCGGAACGGGCAGTGCAGGAAGGCGATCGAGACGGCGTCGCCGTCGGCTTCGGCGACGGGGTCGAAGCCGAGCCGCTCGAGCTCGCTCGTGAGCGCCTTGGTGCACGATCGCGAACGGGTCCGGCGACCGGCTTCCGCGCCCCACTTCCGCCCGATGGCAGTGGCTTCCTCGCCGTCGGCGCCGACCCGCTCGGCCAGCGCGGCCAGCAGCCCCGCGAGCAAGGTGTAGCTCGGCGGGTCGAACCCCAGGCTCGGTGCGCCCGAAGCGAGCGCGTACACGTGTTGCGGGCGGCCAACCGTGCCCCGGTGGACCGCTTCGAGGTCGACCAGGCCGGCCTCGCGCAGCCGCTCGAGATGCAGGCGCACGGTGTTGGCGTGGATGCCCAGCCGGTCGGCGAGCTCGGTCGCGCTGAGCGGATGGGTCGAGGACGCGAGCTCCTGATACATCGAGAAGCGCGTCTCGTCACCGAGTGCTTTCAGCACCGCGAGCATGTCCATGGTCGCTTGACGGTAGCCCCAAATCGGGCATATTTTCAAGGCCTACACTGTTTTTATTCCCGTGACGCCTTCCTCGACGCCCGCTGCCCTCGGACCGCCGCCCACCCCGGACGACGTGCGCGGCATCCTCGCGGGCGTCCTCGACCCCGAGCTCAACGTCGGCATCGTCGACCTCGGCATGGTCAAGGAGATCGACGTCGCGCCGAACGGCGACGTGCGGGTGAAGGTGGCGCTCACGACCGCGGCGTGTCCGCTGCGGGGCCAGATCGCCACCGACGTGAAGTCGAAGGTCGCGGGGCTGGCGGGCGTCGGCGTCGTGCACGTCGACTACGGCGAGATGACCCAGGAGGAACGCTCGACGCTCATGCAGCGGGCCCGCAAAGAGGCGCAGCTCCGCGCGCCCTCGACCGAGGTCGCGCCGACGACGCGCGTGATTGCGGTCGGCAGCGGCAAGGGCGGCGTGGGCAAGTCCTCGGTGGCGGCGAACCTCGCCACTGCGCTCGCGGCGCGCGGCCTCACCGTCGGTGTCCTCGACGCCGACATCTGGGGCTTCTCGATCCCGCGCATGCTCGGCGTGCGCGGCCGTCTCGCCGGCACCAAGACCGACGACGGCAGGGGCAAGATCGCCCCGCAGGAGATCGAAGTCGGCCGGGGCCGGTTGAAGGTCGTGTCGATGGGGTTGCTCGTCGACGACGAGGACAGCGCGCTCGATGTGGCGCGGGCTGATCCTCGCCAAGGCGCTCGAGCAGTTCCTCACGGACGTGAAGTGGGGTGAGCTCGACTACCTGCTCATCGACATGCCACCCGGCACCGGCGACATCCAGATGGCGTTGTCCCGGCTCTTGCCGCAAGCCGAGATGCTCGTCGTGACGACGCCGGCCAAGGGTGCGCAGAAGGTCGCGGCACGGGTCGCCGACATGGCGCGGCGCTCGTACATGAAGGTGCTCGGCGTCATCGAGAACATGTCGGAGTTCGTCGCGCCCGACGGCAGCCGCCACGCGATCTTCGGTGAAGGTGGCGGCCGCCGCCTCGCCAAGATGACGGGCGCGCCGTTGGTGGGCTCGGTGCCGATCGAGGCCGCGGTCTCGGCAGGCGGCGACCACGGCCGGCCGGTCGTGCTCGACGCGCCCGACGCGGCCACGGCCCGCGCGTTCACGACGATCGCGGATCAGATCGCAACCGAGCTGCTCCCACCGGTCGAGATGGCCGGTTGCACCGCGCGGATGTTCGACCTCGTCCACCCGAGGCCGTGACGCGCGCGAACAGCGCACCGTGTTCGGCGAGGTCGCCGAGGAGTACGAGCGGACGCGTCCGGGATACCCCGACGAGCTCTTCGACATGGTGATGCGGTTCGGCCGCCTCGAGGCCGGTGACCGCGCGCTCGAGATCGGTGCCGGCACCGGCAAGGCGACACGCGGCTTCGTCGGGCGCGGACTCGACGTCACTGCGCTGGAGCCGAGCCCGGGCATGGCCGAACAATTGCGTCGCATGCACGCGAACGTGGTCGAGACGACATTCGAGGACTGGTCGCCCGCCACGCTCCCGTTCCAGCTCGTGTTCGCCGCGCAGTCGTGGCACTGGGTCGGCGGCGAGGACCGCGCCGAGCGCGCCGCCGGTGCGATCGATCGGGGCGGGACGATCGCGCTGTTCTGGAACCTGCAGCAGCCCTTCACCGGATCGCTCGGTGAAGAGATCGCGGCCGTCTACGCCGAGATCGCGCCCGATGTCGAGCAGCTCACGACGCAGTGGCCGCTCGACCTGACGATCGGCGAGCTCGATGCATCCGAACGCTTCGACGCCGTCAGCAAGCAGAGCATCGAGTGGTTCGAGCACTACTCCGCCACCGAGTACGCGGCGCTGATGGGCACGCACTCCAACCACCGGCTCCTCGACGACGCGGCTCGCGGCACGGCTGCAGCGCGCCGTCGGCGAGCTGATCGCGCGCCACGACGGCGTCGACGTGTCCTACCGGACCGACGTGTACCTCACGCGCCGGCGCGACTCAGGCGGCGAGTGACCAGGCGCCCTTGACGCCGGAGCCCTGGACCTTGCCCTCGGTCTTGAGCTTGAGCAGGTGCGCGTGCACCTGGCGCTGGGCCATGTCCATCAGCCCTTCCGGCGTGTCGACATAGAGCTCGTCGACGATCCGCGGGATCTTGGCCGGCCCGCTCTTCAACACCTTCAAGATCTGGCGCTCGCGCATCTTGCGGTGCGCGACGTATTCGTCGAGCCACGCTTTCGGATCCTCGATGACCTCACCGTGGCCGGGCGCGAGCCGGGCCAGCCGCTTGATCTTGCGCAGGCGCTCGAGCGACGCGAGGTACTGGATCATGTCGCCGCCGCGCTGCGGATTGATGACGGTCGTGGTGCCATTGAGCACGTGGTCACCGGTGAACACGAGCCGCTCTTCCTCGAGGAAGAAGCAGAGGTGGTTCGGCGCGTGGCCCGGGGTGTGCATCGCCTCGAGCCGGAACTCGGTGCCGTCGATTGTCGCGCCGTCGGTGAGAACGAGGTCGAGCTTCAGATCGAACTCGTCGGCTTTCGGTGCCTTCCCGAACCCGGCGACGAGCGCGCCGGTCTGCGCGCGGATCTTCTCCGCCGCCGGCCAGTGATCGGGATGGGTATGGGTGAGCAGCACCCACTTCACGCGGTCGCGCATGGATGCGCCCACGATCGCGTCGACGTGCGAGTCGACCGCTGGGCCGGGATCGACCACGGCGACTTCGTCGATGCCGACCAGATAGGTATTGGTGCCCGGGCCGGTCATCAGGCCGGGATTCGGCGCGAGCACGCGGCGCACGAGCGGCGACAACGCGCTCGGGACCCCGGGGATGAGTCGCGACGGCTGCGGCTGCTCGTCGTTCGCCGCACGGTTCATCAACGCACGCCTCTGCCGGCGACGATGCGCTGCTCGTCGCGCACGCTGATGTCGGGAAGTGGAATCGTCCACGGCGTCGCGCGCGCGGCATCGTCCTCCGGAAGCACGACGCGCTCGCCCGAGGCCTCGGCCACGACGCACAGCCGGCCGTCGGCGTCACGCGGCACCTGATCGAGCGCGGCGAACAACGCGGCGACCGACGAGAACCGCGCGAGTGCCTGCAGACTCCGCAGCGTGGGCAGGATGAGGTCGATCTCGCCGCGCTCGTGGCGCTCGAGTGCGGCGGCGGGGTGCACCCATTCGGACGCGACCAGCTCGGCGTCGTCGTGCGCGCCGTCCTGGCCTTCCGGCGCGGGCGCCACGAAGAACCAGGTGTCGTAGCGGCGCGGCGCGCCGCTGGGCGTGAGCCAGTGCGCGAACACGCGCAGATCGGTGGCATCGATCACGAGGTCGTCGCGGGCGAGCACCTGTGCAAGCGTGGCGTGACCCGCGTTCAGGGCGTCGCGCCACTCGGGTGCCGGCGTGGCCGGCGTGCCCGTGGGCGCGTCCCGCGCGAGCAGGATCCCCGCTTCCTCGAAGCACTCCCGGACCGCGGCAACGCGCCGGAGCAGACCGCCATCGGCCAAGCCGAGCTCGGCGCTCGCCTCCGCGTCGTCGATGCCGACGACGCGGCCGAGCGCCTGCGCGTCGCTCTCGTCGACCGCGCCGCCGGGGAATACGGTCGCGCCCGGCCCGAACACGGCCCGTGGTGTACGCCGCATCACGAAGACCTGAAGGTTCGGCACCTCGGTCGCGGACGCATCCCGGACCAACATGACCGTGGCCGCGCTGCGAATGGTCGCGTCGGGAACTCCTGCGCGACGGACCGCTTCCACATTCGGAGTCTACGTGGACGCGGGCGGCCGCGGATTCCTCACCGCGTACGCTGCCGGGATCGACCCACGACGACAGCTTCCGAGCGTCGAGCGTGTTCTCGCCTCGCTCGAACCCGACATGCCACACGCGTTGCGCGCGCGCAGGTCGCGCGCGCGGCAGTCGACGCCGCGCGCGAGCGCGTGGCGCTCGGTCAGGTCGTGTCGACTGACGATGTCGCCAGTGACGCCCACGCGCGCATGACCGCACTGGAAGCACAGATGCTCCGGCCGGTGATCAACGCGACCGGCGTGCTGCTCCACACCAACCTCGGACGCGCGCCGCTCGGCGCGGACACGATCGCGGCGATGGCGGCCGCATCGGGTGCGACCAATCTGGAATACCGGCTCGCCGAAGGGATCCGCGGTTCACGTCACGAGCACGCCGGCCATCTCCTCGCTGCCGCGTGCGGCGCCGAAGCCGGCATCGTCGTCAACAACAACGCGGCGGCGGTACTGCTCGTGCTGGCGACGCTCGCTCGCGACCGAGAGGTCGTCGTGTCGCGCGGTGAGCTGGTAGAGATCGGCGGCGGCTTCCGTGTGCCCGAGATCATGGCCGAGACCGGCGCCCACCTCGTCGAGGTCGGCACGACCAACCGCACGCGTCTCGCCGACTACGAGCGCGCGCTGAGCGAGCGCACTGCGATCCTGCTGAAGGTCCATGCGTCGAACTACCGCATGATCGGGTTCGTGTCGTCGACACCGGTGTCGGAGCTCGCGGCGCTCGGGCCGCCCGTGATCGTCGACGCCGGTTCGGGTCTGCTCGACGAGCGCACCCCGTGGCTGCCGGCACGACCCGAATGGCTGCGCGACGAACCGGGCGCGCGGCAGTGCCTCGAGGCCGGCGCCGCGCTCGTCACCTTCTCCGGAGACAAGCTGCTCGGTGGACCGCAAGCCGGGGTGATCGTCGGTCGCCGCGATCTCGTGGAGCGGTGCAAGGCCCACCCGCTCGCGCGCGCGGTCCGCGCCGACAAGGCGACGCTCGCCGGCATGCAACAGGTCGCGCGCGCGTATCTCGAGGGCGACGTCGCCTCGATCCCCTTCTGGCGCATGGCCACCACAACGCTCGCCGAGCTCCGGGCGCGCGCAGAGGCGATCGCGCGCGCGATCACGAGCGCGAAGGTCGTCGACACCGAAGCGGTCGCCGGGGCCGGGTCACTGCCCGGCCTCGACATCCCATCCGTCGGAGTCGCGGTGGAGGCGTCCGGCACGCAACGGATCGCGGGCCGGTTGCGCCTCGGAGGTGTCGTTGCCCGGGTGGAGGACGGTCGCGTCGTGTGCGACCTCCGTTCCGTCGATCCCGTCGACGACGAAGAGCTCACGGCGGCGCTCCGCGCCGCGCTCAACTAGGCGGGGCCGAGCAGATGCGCGTCGTCGCGACCGCCGGGCATGTCGACCACGGCAAGTCGACGCTCGTGCTCGCGTTGACGGGCACCGACCCGGACCGGTTCGCGGAGGAGAAAGCGCGCGGGCTCACGATCGACCTCGGCTTCGCGTTCACGACGCTGCCCTCCGGCACCGATGTCGGGTTCGTCGACGTACCCGGACACGTGCGGTTCGTGAAGAACATGCTCGCTGGCGTCGGCGCCGTCGAGATCGCGCTGCTCGTCGTCGCCGCGAATGAAGGATGGATGCCGCAGACCGCGGAACACGTCGCGATCTTGGAGCTCCTCGACATCCGGGCCGGGCTCGTCGCGGTGTCCAAGGCCGACCTCGTCGACGCGGAGACGCTCGAGCTCGCCCAGCTGGAGCTGGCCGACCACCTCGACGCGACACCGCTGGCGAGCTGGCCTGTCGTCGCCGTCGATGGCATCACCGGCCGTGGGCTCGACGACCTGCGCGCGGTGCTCGACGCGGTGTTGGCGGGCGCGCCGGAACCGCTCGATAGCGGGCGCCCGCGCGTCTGGATCGACCGGGTCTTCTCGGCGCGCGGTTCCGGCACCGTCGTCACCGGCACGCTCACCGGGGGTGCGCTGTCGGTCGACCAGGAAGTCGTCGTGGAGCCGGGCACGCGCGCGGCTCGGGTCCGTCGCATCGAGTCGCACGGCGCGCAGCGCGAGCGCGTCGAACCAGGGAGTCGCGTCGCGCTGAACCTCGCCGGCATCGAGCATGACGCGGTACGACGCGGCGACGCCGTCGTCCTGCCCGGGCAATGGGCCACGCCCACGACCGTCGACGTGGTCGTCCGGGCCGCGGCCGGCCAGGAGTTCGCTCGCCGCGGGCCGGTCGACGCGCACGTCGGTTCGGGCGAATGCGACGCGACGCTCCGCCTGATCGATGGCGTGTACGACGGGGCCGGTGATGCGTTCGGCCGTTTGCAACTGCCGGTCGGGCTCCCACTCGCCCCTGGCGATCGGCTGGTGCTGCGGTCGTCGGCGCGCCGCGCCACGACGGGTGGCGCCGAGGTGCTGGACGTCGCCCCGACGCGCCGGATCTCGGACGCGCCCCGCCGGCTCGCGCTCCCCCTTGCCGAACGCGTCCTCGCGGCTCGGCCGTGGGCGACCGCGGCCGAGCTCGGGCCGCTCGCGGGCGTCGCCGACGGCGAGGAATGGGCACGCGGGCTGTGCGCCGAGGGCCGCGCCGCAAATGTCGGTGGCTGGATCGTGAGCCCGGCCGTACGGGATGCCGTGCGGGAACGTGCGCGAACGGCGGTGGCGGCCGCGACCCATCTGGCCGGTGTGGACCTCGCCGGGCTGGCATCGCAGTGCGGCATCGAGGCGCCCAAGCTCCGGGCCGCGCTCGCGGGTGAGCCACAAGTGGTGGTCGACCGCGATGTCGTCCGGAGCGCGGCGAGCACGCCGGTCGTCGACGATCCGGCGGCGCGCGCCCTGCTCGACGCGATGACCGCCCGGCCCTTCGATCCGCCCGCACCTTCAGAACTGGGCGCGTCACCCGCGCTCGTCCGCGCCCTGATCCGCGCCGGCGCGCTCGTCGACGTCGACGGCGTCGTCTTCGCCCGAGCGGCCTACGATGACGCCAAGGATCGCATCGCCCGCGCGGTCATCGAGCGCGGCGCACTCACCGTCTCGGATGTCCGCGACCTGTTGGGAACCAGCCGCAAGTACGTGGTGCCGTTGCTCACACGGTTCGATGCCGAAGGCGTGACGCGCCGGCGCGGCGACGAACGGATCCCCGGCGCGCGCGTCGCGCCGTCGTAGTTGCGCGACGTCGGTCGTACCTAGTCGTCGTGTGGAAGCCGGCGGCGGCGCTCGGTCTCGGTGAGACCGCCCCAGATTCCGTGCGGCTCACGCACACGCAACGCGAAGTCGAGGCAGTCGGCGCGCACCTCACACTGTGCACAGATGGCCTTCGCGCGCGCTTCGCGCAACTCCCGCTCATCACGTCGTTCGCCGACAGTCGGTGGGAAGAACAAGACGGACTCCGGACCGCGGCACGCGGCACGCAGGTGCCACGTCTCGTGAATGATGCCCAGCGCCACCATGTCGGTACCCCCTCGGCCCCGCCGATGGCGGCGGAAGGTATCCGGCGATCCCGGAGGTGACAACAGCGCAGCCGAGAAAGGGCAGGAGTTCGCGCTATTTCGGGCGGCGGGCGCGCTCTCGGTGATCTCGCGCGCCGCCTTCGGGCGGTTCGACCTCGAGGACGACACCTTCCACGGCGACCACTCGTATCTCGGCGCCCGCCGTGATCGGCGTCGCGCGGTTCGTGCGCGCGCGCGCCACAACGCGTCGTGGATGCGCACGACGCCGTCCGGCGCGACATCCACCTCCGCCACTCCCATCTCGCCGATCAGCTCCTCCCGACCGATGGTGGGTGTCGAAAAGCGCGATCTGATCATCGCCGTCATGCCCGAGAGCATGAACAGGACCGTGCCGCCGCACACGAGCGCGATGACCCACCACGACGGATCGAGCCGCGACGAACCGCCGTACAACGTCACCGATCCCGCAACGAGTGACGCGGCGCCGATGAACGTCCACGCGCCGAGCCCCCCGGCCTGCAGGTCGATGGAGAGACCGAGGAGGCCGAGCAAGAGCAACGCGATCGGCCACCACTGCACCGGGAGGTGCGAGAACCCGAAGCACGCGCCGATGACCGCGACCGCGCCCACGAACCCGGCGATACCGACCCCGGCGGTGAAGAACTCGAAGACGATGAGCGCGAAGCCGGCGACGAAGAGGAAGTACGCGACCCACGGCGTGTCGAGCGTGTGCGCGAGCTGCTGACCGAGATCGAGCTTGTGGAAGCGGACCTCTTGGTTCGGCTGCCGGCGCCGGTTGTTGCCCTCGCCGACGACGTCGGCGGTGTCGAGCTTCACCGGCTTGCCCGCGACCGTCACCGTCTGCCCGTCGAGCGACACGATGAAGTCGCCGACGGTGGGTTGCACCGAGTTCACGACATCGAGACGGGAAGCCGTGCCCGACGACAGCCGGCGGTCCACGACCGCGTCGACGGTGCCTGTGCTCCGGCCGTTCGCGGCTTGCGCGGCGCGCACCTTGCGCACGACCTCGGCGCGCGGCGGATCACCCGGCTCGTCGAACCGCAACGGATGCGCCGGTCCGATGCCCGCGCCGGGTGCGACCGAGACGATCGGCGCGCTGAGCGCGAGGAGCGCGCTCGCGCCGCGGGCATCGGCGCCGGATGGGCCGATCCACACGCCGATCGGAACGGTCGCGTCCGCCACGATGTCGACGAGCTTGTCGACGTTCGCGTCGACCGCGCCGGTTCCCGCGAGCTGGATGACGAGCACGGTGGAATCGTTCTTCTCGGCCGCTCGCACCGAACTCTCCACGAGCGCGACGTTCGGAGGGTCGAGCAGCCCATCGACCTGTACGACGTCGATGCCGTTGGGCGCGTCCGCGGTGACGTCCTGGGCGGCGGCGGGCAACGCCAGCGCGCCGCCGAGCACGACGAGGACGAGCGCCAACAACATCCGGATTCGGCGTGCAGCAGAGATCGGCATCAGGGCTCTCGTAGCATGCAGGAGATGGAGGTTGCGCAGTTCTGCTCCACCTCCCACGTCGTGATCGTCGCGGGCAAGGGCGGCGTCGGGAAGACAACCGTGACAGCCGCGCTCGCGGTCACCGCGGCGCGCGCCGGTTTCAGGGTGCTGGTTGTCGAGGTCGAGGGCAAATCGGGGCTGCCCGCGATGTTCGGCGTGACTGCGCTCGGATACGACGAGACCGACCTCACGGCGGGCGTCCGGGCTCGGTTCCTCACTCCCGACGCCGCGCTCCTCGAATACCTCGAGTCGCACGGGATGCGCCGCATCTCGAAGCGCCTCGCGTCTTCCGGCGCGCTCGACGTCGTCTCGACCGCGGTGCCCGGAATGAAGGACATCCTCGTGCTCGGCAAGGTCAAGTCGCTGGAAGAAGGTGGCACGGCCGATCTGGTCATCGTGGACGCCCCCGCGGCCGGGCATGCCATCACATTCCTGCTCTCGGCGCGCGGCCTGCTCGACGCGGTGCGGGTCGGGCCGATCCGCAAACAGGCCGCCGACGTCGTGACGCTGCTCGAGGACCCGGCGCGGTGTCAGGTCGTGCTCGTGACAGTGCCGGAAGAAACGCCGGTGAGCGAGGCCATCGACACCGCATTCGCGATCGAGGACCGCGCCGGCGTCGCGCTCGGCCCGATCTTCGTGAACGCGTGCTTCCCTGCGCTCCCCAATGGCGTGCCGACCACCTCGGAACCGATCGTGGCCGATGCCGAGAAGCTCGACCGGTTCGTGTCCGCGCGCGAAGCCGCGGATCTCGCGCACGCGGCTGCCTTCCGCGCGGAACGGCACGCGATCCAGACCGAACAGATCGCCCGGTTATCGGCGCAGCTCCCGCTGCCGCAGATCCGCTTGCCGTTCATGTTCACGCCCGACCTCGGGGTCGCCGAGATCGACACCCTCGCCGACGCGATCACTGCGGGGATCCACGCCCTGTGAGCCGCACGAACGACGCGAGCAGCATCGCCGAGATCGTGACGACGAGGCGCGTCGTCGTCTGTTGCGGAAGTGGCGGCGTCGGCAAGACCACGACCGCAGCCGTCATCGCGCTCGAGGGCGCGCGGCAGGGACGCAACGCCTGCGTCGTCACGATCGATCCCGCGAAACGACTCGCGAACGCGCTCGGGCTCGAGCAGCTGTCCGATACGCCGAGCGAGATCGATCCGAGCCGCTGGCGCACGCCGGGTGCGGTCGCGGGCGGTCGCTTGTCTGCGTTGATGCTCGACACGAAGTCGACATTCGACCGGCTGGTGGTGCGCAATGCCGGTGATCCCGAGCAAGCGGACCGGATCCTGCACAACACCTTCTACCGGAACGTCTCCGGCGCGCTCGGCGGCACGCAGGAGTACATGGCGATGGAGAAGCTGCACGAGCTGCACGACGAAGGCGGCTTCGACCTCATCGTCGTCGACACGCCCCCGACGCGTCACGCGCTCGACTTCCTCGACGCGCCGCGACGGTTGATGCGGCTGCTCGACAACCGGATCTTCCGCTTGCTCATGGTGCCCACGCGCGCCTACCTGAAGGTCGCGAGCGCGGCCGTGCGCACGTTCTTACGCACGATCGCCAAGGTCGTCGGCTCCGAAGTCATCGAGGATGTCGTGGCATTCTTCCGTGCGTTCGAAGGGATGGAAGAGGGATTCCGCGAGCGCGCGCTCGCCGTCGAGCAGCTGCTCGCCGACCCGTCGACGGCATTCATCCTCGTCACCTCGCCGCGCCGAGACGCGATGGACGAAGCGGTGTTCTTCGCAGAACGACTCGTCGACCACGACCAGGAAGTCGCGGCGCTGATCGTGAACCGCGTCCATCCCTCGTTCGGCGACGAATTGCCCGCGGGCCTGCGCGCGCGATCCGATGGCTTGCGCGCCGATGCAACTGCGGATCCCGAAGTCGCGAACCGGCTCGCGATGCTCTACGACAACCTCGCCGACTTCCGCGCCATCGCGATCCACGAACGGGAGAACCTCGAAGGGCTGCGCGAACGACTCGGCTCCGCGAGCATCACATACGTCCCGTACCTCGCGCGTGACGTGTACGACTTCGGTGCGCTCCACGAAGTCGGCAAGGTCCTCCTCGGGGAACCGACCGGCGACGAGCTAGTTTGACCGCGATGAGCACGACGATTCTCGTGGCCGCGGATGCGCGCTGGGTGCGCGACCAGGTGCGCGGTGCGTTTGTCGGGCCCGATCAGCGGGTCGTCGAGGTCACGCGCGGCCAACAAGTCCGCAACGCCGTCAAGCAGGAGGAGCCCGACCTCGTCGTGCTCGACCTCCAGATCGGCAACATGGGCGGCGTGGCCGCTGCGCTCGATCTGCGCCTCGAGGAGTCCGGTGGCCGCCTGCCGCGGGCGACGATCCTGCTCCTCCTCGACCGCGACGCCGACAAGTTCCTCGGGCGCCGCGCCGACGTCGACGCGATGCTCGTCAAGCCCGTCGACGCGGGTGTGTTGCGCCGGGCCACGCGCCAGCTCCTCGAACGCGCCTCCTGAAGCAGGGATCACATGGACGATCATGAGCTCGCAGCTGTTGCCGCGCGCCGCGCCGGCGAGCTCCTCTTGCGGCTCCGCGCCGAGGGCGGCACCGGCGCGCAGGGCGACCGACAGGCCGATGACCTGATCCTGCCGTTCCTGCGCGAGCACCGACCCGACGACGCCATCCTCTCCGAGGAGTCGAAGGACGATCCCGCCCGTCTCGACGCGGCACGCGTCTGGATCGTCGACCCGCTCGACGGCACGCGCGAATACGGCGAAGCCGGCCGCACCGACTGGGCCGTGCACGTCGCGCTGGTGGAGAACGAGACGCCGACCGCGTCCGCAGTCGCGCTGCCGGCCCAAGACCTCGTGCTTTCCACCGATCCCGCGCCCACGCTTGCGCCTGCGGTCGACGGCCCGATCCGAATCCTCGTGTCGCGCACCCGCCCGCCCGAGCTCGCGACGCGTCTGGCCGAGATGCTCGGCGCCGATCTCGTGCCGATGGGTTCGGCCGGCGCCAAGGCAACTGCGGTGCTGCTCGGTGCGGGTGACGTGTACGCACACGGCGGCGGCCAGTACGAGTGGGACTCCGCCGCGCCCGTCGGCGTCGCCAATGCGGCCGGGTGCCACACGTCGCGCCTCGACGGCTCACCGTTGCGCTACAACCAGCCCGACCCGTACCTCCCGGACCTGCTCGTGTGCCGCCCCGAGCTGGCCGACCAGGTCCTCGCCGCGATCCGCGACGCCTCCGTTTGAAGCGACGCGGGGCGCACCGCCCCGCCGAGCTTCAAACAGAAGGACGGTGGGAGCGGACCGCTACAGTGTCCAGGCTCACCACGGGGTGTGGCGCAGCTTGGTTAGCGCGCAGCGTTCGGGACGCTGAGGCCCCGGGTTCAAATCCCGGCACCCCGACTCTCGTTTCCGCGGGTCACGTTCGTTCCGGCGCCTGGCCTGCGCACGCTTCGACTGCGCCAACCCCGCGACAGCCCCGCGGGTCGTCATGAATCGCTCGCCGAGAAGCACAGCGGCCGCGCGGTCCGCGTCAGTCGACGCCTGGCGTAGACCGCCAACGTCAGCCGCGGATCAGAGTGACCGAGGCGCGTCTGGGCGGCCTTGAGATCGACGCCGTCGAGACCCGCAGCGCGCGTCGCGGGCACCCAGACGCCCCGGCGCCAATGCGAGTAGTCGAGCAGACCACCGTGAGGCGCCTCGAAAAGCAAGGCGTTCGCGTCCGTGGCGGTGAGCGCGCGTTGCTCGAGGAGCTCACGCAACATGTCGAGCAGCGGTTCGGGGATCGTCAGGGTGCGCCGCCCGGCTCGCGACTTCGGCGGTCCCGAGACATGGATGCCTCGCGGGCCACGCGTGATCTGTTCGGCGACGGTGAGCGTTCCTCTCAGCCACTGGACTGCGCCGACGCGCATCCCGGCCACTTCTCCCCATCGGAGGCCGAGGACCGCTCCGAGGTACGCCGTCGGTCCGTACGAAGGCCCGAGCGCGGATGCGAGGCGCTGCAGCTCGCCACCGTCAACCACGTGCGACGCGCGGTCACCGCCGCTGGAAGGCGCACACCGCGGCATGGGCTACGGCCGATCATGTCGGTGGCCACGGCCGACGCCATGATCGCCCTCAAGGTGCCGTAATGCCGCTTCGTTGTGCGCGGCGCCTATTTCCCCGACCATTCGACGACGAGCCGACGCACGTCCGCAGGTGTGATGGACCCGACCGGCTGATCTCCGAACGCGGGCGTGAGGTGCACGCGCACGATCGTCTCGTCGCGCGCATATGCCGAGGGCCGTTTGCCTGGTTGCGCGAGCCATGCCGACGCCGACGCCGACGCTCGGAATGTCACGCTCGCCGAGCGCGGGTCGATCCAAACACCGCGCATGAGATCGGCCTCGACGGTCCTGCGATAACGCTCCGCGTCGCGACGGCGCGCGAACCAACGCTGACGTTCCTTGCCATCGGGCGCTCGGTATCGAACGACATATCGAGTCTCGCCCTTCGTCGTTCGTTGCGTCGTCAGGTGCGCCACGACTTCCGTCTCCGACACGAACGCTACGCGCGCGCGTCAACCTGCTCGCAGGCGCTCGACGTACGACTGCAGCGCGTCAACGGGCACGCGTCGGCGACGGCCAATGTGGACAGTCTCGAGCTGGTCCGCAGCAATGAGCTCTTAGAGCATGCTCCGGCCGACAGCGAGCACGCGGGCTGCCTCCTCGACCGATACGAGCAACGGGGCAACCGTCCGGCCGCGAGCATCGTCGGCTCGGGATTCCTTGGTGGCGACGCCTGCTTCCTCGTCGCTGCGTGTCCGCATGGGGATCCTCTCTCGCGCTGATGTTCGTCACTCGGAACTAAGCGCGTTTCGAGGGCATCTCGTGACAGATGGGAAACGGAAATCTTCTTGGGACTCGCGTCACGCAGCCGATCGACTCGTCGAGTACTCGAGGCACGCCACCACGATCATCACGAAATCTCTCCCAATCGCTCCCTGACTCTCAACCTCGTACCTCTCCCACCCCGTTCTCGCGACCTCCTCACCGCACGACTCCGCCGCCCCCGCACGCGTTTACCCCTGCACAAGAACTGCCCCTCAAGCCGACACAGACTTACAGGTTTCTTTTGTGACAACGGATGTGTGGCCGTTACGGCGGGCTTTCGGCTGCGACCAGCCCGCTCGGCCGTCCGCTGACAATCCGGGCCAACCCGAGGAACGTCGAACGTCCCCAGCCGGGCCGCAGCGCGGCGGGTGAGAGGCCGAGGTGATGGGCAGAAATGCGCACCGTCAAGGCGCGCGGACGCGACCCGAAGCGCAGCGGCGGGATCAGTTCGACTGCTTCGCCGTCCACGCCCGCCGCCACCATGTCGTCCGCGGCCACCTCGAAGTCGGGTAGCTGCGTGGTCTGCCAGCCGGGGAACTGGTCGAGCTGCCCCGCCGCTTCGGCCGCGACGAAGTGCGTCACGTCGTTCGGACTCCTGAGGAGCAGCACGGCCGCGCCGAGCACACCGCGATCGAGGCGTGGACGCGTGCCGAGTCCGGCGAGGCTCTTCAGGCGGTACGGGTTGTTGGAGACGAGCACGATTTGGGGATTGTCGACGACCGCGCCGCCCGGCATGTACGCCTGCAGCCCCGACGGCGGGGCGTCGGGTCCGAGCAGCGTCGGCAGCATCTTGGCGGCCGTTCGCAACTTGGCGTCGCGATATTCGTCCGACGCCACGATCTCCGCGTAGACCCCGAGCGACACGTTGTTGACGAACACCCGCCCGTTGACGTCGGCCAGGTCGATACGAGCCTGGCGCGCCGCGCCGTAGGCGTCGAGTGATCCGACGACGTCGTCGCGGTCGACGCCGAGATCGAGCGCGAAGTGATTGCGCGTGCCGGCGGGCACGCACACGAACGGGAGATCGTGAGCAGCCGCGACCGCAGCGACGACGGCTTGCGAGCCATCCCCACCGGCCATCCCGATCACATCCACGCCCCGAGCGACCGCATCCTCGGCAAGCGCGCGCAGATCGTCGCCGGGAGCGAGCAAGACCGGTTCGATGCCCCGACGTACGCACTCACCCTGGAGGTCGAACCGCTCGACCTTGCCGCCCCCCGACTTCGCGTTCATCAGCAGCACGCCGTGCCGCGCGCGCGTCGCCGGACTCCACCGGCGGGCGACGGCGGATCGGATTTCCCACGCCAACGCCCACATGCCCGCGCCACTCGTGATTGCGATCGTCGCCACGACGACTACCAACTGGCTCGCGCTTCGTCCGGACGCCATCAGTGCCACGACGCCGCCCACCACCCCGAGGGCGGCGAGCGCGGCGATCCGGCCCCGCCAGCGTGGGCGGGTCGCGCCGATCCACGTCAAGGGGACGCCGACCCCCACGGCCACGAACGCGACCAGCCCGAGCACCGGATCGTCGACGACCGAGACAAGCAACTGGACCGCCAACGCGAGGTAGCCGATCAACGCCACCGTCGCCACGACCCGTGCGCGGACAGGCGGCGAGTGCGATGCCACGATGACGCCTCAGGAGGCGTCGCGGGCGTGTCGTCGCGATTCCGCGAGCTCGCGGGCGCGGCTGACCCACGTCTTGTGCTCGCGTCGGCGCCGGACGAGTCGTTGCCAGGTGAGCACGCCGACGCCGGCCGCGACCAGTCCCGGCAGCGAAATCGGCCCGACGGTGGGACTGGTGCGACGCGAGAACAGCTGCGCGGATGCGAGCACCGACGCGGACGCGACGAGGCCATCGACGAGATGATCGACCGCGCCATCGGCATCGTGGACGCGGAAGTCGATGGCGAGTCGACCGGCGCGGATCTGCTGCACGATCTCCTCGATGTCGCCGGGCAGGGATGCAGCCAGGCGGTCCCAGCCTCGAATCGTTCGGCCCGCATGTCGGGCGAGACGCCGCGGGTCGAACCGCTCGGCCAGCAACTTCTTCGTGTGCGGCTGGAGCAACTCGGTGACTCTGACGTCGGTGTCGAGCCCGCGCCCGAGGCCTTGGAGCTGCAGCATGACCCGGAACAGCAGTGACAAGTCGGCCGGCATCACGAGGCCGTTGTCGTGCAGCAGCTCCATGCCCGTGTTGATGATCGCAGCCATGTCGAGTTGACCGACACCGATGAAGAGGTAGTGGTTCAGCCACACGTCGATCTGCGATCGCAGCTTGTTCATGTCGACGGTCGGCGGCGGCGTGGTGATCTCGACGATGACGTCGATGAAGCCATCGATGTCATTGGTTCCCGCGGCGATCGCCAGATCCTCGAGTTGGCGTTTGCGCATCGAAGAGATGCGACCGACGTCTCCGAAATCGAGGATCGCGATGTGTGTCCCGTCGGGAATCAGGAGGTTCCCCGGTTGGGGATCGGCGTGATAGAGCGAATCCCGGAAGATCATCTCGAGGTATATCTCGGCCGCGCGTCGCACAAGCGCGTCGACGTCCCACCCCGTCGCCTCCACGCTCGCACGATCGGCGAAGGGTGCGCCCGAGATCAAGCTCATCGTGAGCACGCGCCGCCGCGACCGTTCTGGATACGGCCTCGGGACGACGACGTCGGGCTCGTCGGCGAAGTTCACGGTGAAGCGCTGGAGATTCTGCAGCTCCTGCGACAAATCGATTGCGTCGTGGAGCATCTGCGAGAACTCGGCAACGATCACCGTGGGTCGCAGCTGCGCGATCCCGGGGTCCTCGTTTTCGAGATAGGCCGCGATCGCTTCCATGAGCTCGAGATCCGCGAGCACGCGGTGCTCCACGCCATCGTGGAGCACCTTCACCGCCACCGCCGTCCCGTCGGGCAATGTCGCCCGGTGCACCTGCGCAACCGACCCCGACGCCATCGGCTCCGGGTCGAACGAGCCGAAGAGGTCAGACACCGCGGCGCCCAGCTCGCGTTCGACCAGGGCCTGCGCGATACCGGGAGGATCCGGCGCGACCGTCGCCTGCAGCTTTCCCAGCTCCTCGGCGACGTCGTCACCGACAACATCCGGTCGCAGGCTCAGCATCTGGCCGAACTTGACCCAGGTCGTGCCCAACTCGGTCAACGCCCGCCGCAACCGCTCGCCGTCGGACATCGAAACGATCTGCGGGTCGACGTGGCGGTCGACGAGCCCCTGCATGACGCGTGTGCTGACCAGCCCGCTTCCACGCTGCACCCACGCCGCGAACCCGTACTTCGCGAACACGCTGGCAATCTCGTCGAGTCGCGCGCGATGGCGCATCAAAGTGGCAGGCAATCCCGGCATCACTCATTCCTCCTCATCGCCCTCAGCATGGCCCGCACTACCAGCGTGCGTCGGGGAGGCGGAGTCGGGCGAGGCGCCGCGACTGGGCGGCGGGGAGGCCGAGGAAACGCAGGGACGCCTCGGTGAGTTCGTCAACGGAGGTTTCGGTGACCCGCTCGGGGTTGCGCGCGTGCAGTCGAAGGAGGCCGAGGAGTCCGCCGGCGATGGCGCTGAGCGCAACCTCCGCGTCCGGGATCGTGAAGCGGCCGGCGGCCTGGCCGGCGCGGATGTCACGCAAGGCGCGGGGTGCGAGCCCGCGGGGCGCGTCGAGGAGGTCGAGGCCGACGCCGGTGATGAAGGCGGCGATTTCGGGGTGGGTCCAGGCGAGGCGCCCGGAGATGCGCAGCGAGGTGGCAAACACCTCGGCTGGATCGTCGAGACCGGCGCATGCGGCCTCGATCATTTGCGCCCAGCGCTCGAGTACCTCTTCCGACGCGGTCTGGAAAAGTTCTTCCTTGCCGGCGAAGTGGTTGTAGAAGGAGCCGAAGCCGATGTCGGCGGCGTCGGTGATCTCTTGGATGCTCGCCCGTTCTCCCCGGCCTTCGGCGATGAGCCGGATGGCGGCGTCGACGAGCGCCTGGCGGGTGCGGGCCTTCCGGCGATGGAGTCGGTTGGCGCCGACCGCGCCGTTGCTTGTCGCCGTGTCCACTGTGCTCTCCTTAGCGAGGCGATCAATCACTACTGATTGCAGGTTACAGAAACGCGATTGCGTGTGTTGTTGCGGCGGCGGGCGCCCGGTCGGCGCCCGCCGCTTTGCGCGGTGAGGACGGCTGATCGGCTCAGGCTGCGACCTTCTGCTCGGTCGGCGCCGCCAGCGAGTGCACCTTCGCGTCGGACCGGCGCAGCTCGATGCCACTCACGAGCATCCAGCTGCCGGCGATCAGGTTGAACAGTCCGAACAGCAGGGCCAGCGAGATGGCGCCCATGTCGGGGCGGGCGAACAGCACGACACCGAACGCCACGGACACGAGCCCACCGATGATGAACATGGCGCGGGTACCCGCCTCTTCGCCGGCACCGAAGGCGGCGAAGACCTCGACGACACCGGTGACAATCGCCCAGCCGGCCACGAGCAGCACCAAGACGAGAGCCGTCGGCCCGGGCCACGCCAGCGCGACCACGCCCGCGGCGATATCGACGAGTCCGAGGATCAAATGCCCGAAGACCGGGCCGGCGGTGCGGCTCCTGAACGCGCTCACCGCCTCGAACCCGGCCCACATGAAGGCGTACACGGCGAACAGGACGACGAGGGCAAGAACCGTAACCCCCGGCCACGCGAGAGCAACGATGCCGACGCCGAGCGCGAGCAGGCCTCGCCAGATGAGGGAGGTGCTGAGTGACTTGAGCATGACGGTGCCTTTCGTTCGGGGAGATGACGGCCGTACACCGACTCCCGTGTTGATAATCCAGTGATGACGATTACATACAGTCTTGATGATTCATCACAAGTCTGATTATCATGTGCATGAGCCCGCCTGTCAAGGGGCCGGTGCCGCAGCCCTCAACGAAGGAGTCATCCGTGTTCAGCGCCCTGTCTCTTCTGCTCGCAGCCGCCTACCTCGTGCCCGCCATCGCGAAGCTGGGAGCCCACCCGAAGATGCTCGCTTCGGCCGGCCACTTCGGGATCCCGTGGTCGCGCTACCAACTGATCGGCGTCGCCGAACTCGTCGCCGCCGCTGGTGTCGTCGCCGGTCTCGTATGGGCGCCCATCGGGGTTGCCGCCGCGTCAGGAATGTGCGTGCTGCTTGTCGGCGCGCTGGCTACCCACCGGCGGTCCGGAGATCGCCTCCAAGACGCGACGCCCGCACTGGTCGCCCTCGCGGCCAGCCTCGCCTACCTCGCGGTGGCGCTCACGCACTGACCGCAACGAACCTCGAGCACGACACCGGGCGAGGAGCGGCGCGGTCAGAGACCGTTCTCTCCAACGCTTGCACTTTCCTGCGTCCGTGCCGGATCGGGACGAGTTCGGGAACCCGCGCGCGCTCCTGCTCGGTGAGCACCGCGACGCGGTCGCGCGCGGGGTCGCGTTCGTGTGCGGCGTGCGTGTCGAGCGGACGCCATGGCGTCGTTCGTCTCAGCTTGTGCGATTCACGATCAACAACGGCAACGTGGCGTTGTCGAGCACGTTCCTGGCGACTCCTCGCGACAGACTCACGCCGCGGTGCCCGCCGCCGAGCACGAGCAGGCGGGCCGGAGCGTCCGCGATGTGCTGTTCGAGACCGGCGCTGATGCTGACAGGGTCGGGGATGGCGACGGTGTCCACGCCGGTGAGCCCGACGTCGGCCACACGCTCGCGCATGGACGAGAGGTAAACGTCGGGATCGCCCGGCGGACCGTGGTCGCGGGTGAAGTGTTGGGGCCGGCGCAGGTCGGAGAGCACCGGCTCGTACACGGTCACGATCCGCAGACGACTGCGCAGCGACAGTGCCCACGCGGCTGCGACCGCGAGCAGCGGTTCCGCGTTCCCGACGCCGTCGAGCGCGACAACCACGTCAGTCCCCAGCGACTCCGTCGACGCGTTCGGGCCGACGACGACGAGCGGGTGTCGCGCGCGCCCGATCACTGTCGAACCGACGGAGTGCATGAGCTTCGCCGCGGGCGGCATACGATCGTGCGACGCGAGGCACAACGTGGCGCCTTCGAGATCTGCGATCTCCAGAAGCACCTTCGCCGGCTCGGGATCGACGCGTACCTCGACGTCACGGAAATCGAGACCGGCACGTTTGGCGTCGTCGTAAACGCGTTCGGACGTCCATGCGAGCGCAGCATCAGTCGGTGCAATACCGATGACGCGAGCCGTTGCGTTCGCCGTCAAGGCAAGGTCGGAGGCAATAGGCAACGCGCGCGCGGCGAACTCTGAGCCGTCGAGTGGGATGACAAGCTTCCGAAGCATGTCGCCACGATAAGCCGCCGGAAGCCGCCGCACATCACGTGCGTACGGGATCCGTCCGTGCAGCGCGTGGACGCGTGATGCATCGTCGATCTCGAATCAGCACGTCGGAGACTGGTGCTCTCCGAGCTGGCGAAGGGGCATCCTCACGTGCGGCTGCTTCTCTCCCGCCATTGCTGGAGCTCGAAGTCGGCGTGACGGAGCTGCTGCTGGCGATCGAGGCGAAGCCTCACGATCGACGCGGCGCGCTCCCGCTCGTCGCTTCTTCCTGACGGTCGCGTTCGCCCACGCGTACGTGCTCACGTGATGTGCACACGCCGTTTCGTGCGCACGATAGCGAGACCGCACCGCACGACACACAGACAAGGAGATCGGCATGCACAAGCCCAATCATTTGCTCGAGTTCGACGTCAAGGACACGCTCGACTGGGATTCGACAATCGACGACCGGCGCATCGAGGTCAAAGCCGACGACGGCCGCGTCACCCTGACGGGCTCCGCGCCGAGCTATTACGAGAAAGTCCGAGCGACCGAGGACGCCTGGAGCGTCGGCGGCGTCAAGGCTCTCGACAACGAGATTCTCGTCGGGCTCACAGGCGAAGCGATCAACGACGCCCAGCTCGAGCAGGCATGCCGCGACGCACTCGACCATGAACGCGGCGTGCCCAAAGGGTCGGTCACGCCAACCGTCATCGGCGGCAACGTGCGACTGGCCGGCCACGTCCGCAACCCCTTCCAACGCGACGCCGCCGAATTTGCGGTCAGCCGCCTCGACGGCGTCCTCGCGATCGAGAACCTCATCGCGATCTCAGCCGAACCGATCCCGAGCGACGTCGCCGACCGAGTGAACAAGGCGTTCAAGCGCAACGCGATCATCGACGACTCCAAGATCAAGGTGACCAACGATGGCCACACGATCTACCTCACCGGCGACGTCGGCTCATACGCCGCCATGCGAGCAGCGCTCGACACCGCGTGGCAAGCGCCCGGTGTCGACAACGTCGTCAACGATCTCGTGATCGCTCCGTAGCCGAGCCCCGCGCCGCGCCCGTCACTCTCAGCGTGACGGGCGCGGCGACCGTGGCTCTCGGAACGAACCTCGGCTACCGTCGCCGAGGTGCTGCTTGGTCGCGAAGAAGAGCACGCCGCGATCGACCGTCTCTTGGACGGCGCACGCCGAGGCTCGAGCGGCGTACTCGTCCTGCGCGGGCCAGCGGGAATCGGCAAGACCTCGCTCCTCGACGCCGCCGTCGCGAGCGCAAAGGATTTCACGAGCTCGTGCGTCGCCGGCGCGGAGTCCGAGATCGCGCTCGGTTTCGCGGCGGTCCACCAGCTGGTGCTCCCGTTCCTCGGACGCATCGGCGATCTGCCCGGGCCCCAGCGCCACGCGTTGGAGTCGGTCTTCGGGCTCGCTGACCACGGACCGCCCGACCCCCTGCTGGTCTTTCTCGGAGTGCTCACGCTGTTCGACACTGCGGCCACGCAGCAGCCGTTACTCCTCGTGATCGACGACGCCCAGTGGCTCGACGACGAGTCCGCGCGCGTCTTGGCCTTCGTCGGCCGCCGCCTGCACGCCGATCCGATCGTGATGCTTTACGCGCTACGCGATCCCGAAGCCCGAGCCAAGCACACGTTGGACGTCCTGCCGCAGCTCAAGATTCTCGGACTGCCGCAAGCCGACTCGCGTGCGCTGTTGGAATGCCTCGCGGGCGGGCCGATCGATACCGACGTCGCGGAACGACTCATCCACGCGACACAGGGCAACCCGCTGGCGCTGACCGAGTTCGTCGCCAGATTGGATCCCGAACAGCTTCAAGGGAACGCGCCACTCCCGGAGCCGCTGCCGGTCGGGCGATCGCTGCAAGACCAGTTCGCGGCACGCGCACGCGAGCTACCGCCGGCGGGCCAGTCGGTGTTGCTGCTTGTCTCTGCAGAGCGATTCGGCGATCCCGCGCTGCTGCATCGCGCCGCCAACGCGATGGGCGTGTCGTGGCACGAAGGAGTCGCGAGCATCGAAGCAGCTGGTCTCGCGACGTTCACACCCGCGGCGGGCTTCCGTCATCCGCTCGTTCGGTCGGCGGTGTACCACAGCGCGACGCCGTCGGAGCGCCGCCAAGTACACCGGGCGCTGGCCGACGCGCTCGTCGGCGCCGACGACGTCGACCGGCGCAGTTGGCATCTCGGTGCCGCCGCCGCCGCGCCCGACGAGGACGTCGCGGAGGCCCTCGAGTGCTCCGCCGAGCGCGTGTTCCAACGCGGCGGCACGCACGCCGCGGCGGAGTTCGTCATGCGGGCGGCGGACCTCACCCCTGACCCCGAGCGCAGGGTCGACCGGCTGCTCGCCGCGGTGCGGATGCGGTCGGCCGAGGGCGACGAGACACGCGCGCAGCCGCTGCTCGACGGGGTGATGGCGCGCGTCCGCGTCGGCCGGCAACGCGCGGAGGCGGAGTGGACCCAAGGGCTCATCTGGCTCGGCGCGGGTCGTGCGCACGACGCCATGCGCGTCTTGGCGCGCGCGGTGTCGTCGATCGAGCAATACGACGACGGTATGCCGCTCCACGCGCTGATCACCGCCGAGAATGCCGCGCTCTACGCGGAATCGCTCAGCGACGGCTCACTGACCAGTGCCGTCGCCGCAACGGCACTTCGCCTGTTGCCGAACGATGCGTCACTCGAGCCGGCCGAGGAGTTGGTGCGCGGGATCGCGATCCGGCTCACGGACGGGTACGCCGCCGCCGCTCCCATCATCCGGGCCGCGATCGCTGGGTTGCGAGAACGGGCCGAGAACGACGACGGTGCCCGCCTCATGCCGGACGCACACGAGCACGGCGCGATGTTGCACCTGCTCGCCGTGAACGCCGCCTGCGCGCTCCTCGACGATGTTGCGTTGGACGTCGCGACACGATCGTGGGTTGATTTCGGCCGCCGTACGCGGACGTTGACCACTCTGCCAATAGCGTTTGATCTGCGCAGCGTGTGCGACGTCCTTGCCGGCCGCTTCGGGGCGGCCGAATCGGCAATTCGCGAGTCCGACGACATTCTCG
This sequence comes from uncultured Actinomycetes bacterium, assembly GCA_963740835.1. Taxonomy (GTDB): domain Bacteria; phylum Actinomycetota; class Acidimicrobiia; order IMCC26256; family PALSA-610; genus CAVUFH01. Next base: position 305,637 of record CAVUFH010000003.1, read on the forward strand.
CGTTCGCGGGCGCGCGCGGCCACATCGGCGAGGCGGGCGTCGGCCGGCTGCTCCTCGAGGCGTATCGCGGCAACGAGCAAGCGACGTGCACCATCGCGAAACGCAGGTCCGAGGACGCGCGAGAGCGCGGCAGCGGCGTCGACCTTGATCATTCGCATCTTGCACTTGCGGTGCTCGACGTCAGCATGGGCCGTTATGCAGCAGCGCTCGAGCACTGCCGTGAACTCGAGGCGCACGACACCGTTGCGGTCTCCACGTTCGCGTTTCCACTGCTTGTGGAAGCCGCTGTGCGCTGTGGTGATCTTGCGGCTGCAAACGCCGCGCATGATCGGTTCTCCGAGCGCGCGGCCGCCGCGGGAACCGAATGGGCGCTCGGTCTGCTCGCATCGACGCGCGCCCTGCTCGCCGCCGACGATGGCGCCGAGGTGCACTACTCGGAAGCGCTCGCCCGGCTTGCACGCACCAGCGCGGCAGTCGACCTCGCACGCGTGCAGCTGCTGTACGGCGAATGGCTACGACGGACACGCCGGCGTCGAGACGCGCGCGAACCGCTACGGACGGCGCTCGAGTTCTTCGAGCGGCTCGGCGCCCGAGCGTTCGCCGAACGCACGCGACGTGAGCTCGCCGCGACCGGCGAGCACAGCCGGCCGCGATCTGATGCGACGCGCGACATGCTGACGGTGCAGGAGGCGCAAATCGCGCGGCTTGTCGCGGACGGTTTAACGAATCCGCAGATCGCCTGCCAGCTCTATATCAGTAAGAGCACCGTTGAGTATCACCTGCGCAAGATCTACCGGAAGCTCGATGTCACGACGCGGACGCAACTTGCGCGTCTCGTCCTGTCGGACTGACGCTCGTGCGATTGGCGACGGCCGCGGCAAGCGCGACCCGCGAGTTCACGTCCAGCTTGCGAAATACCTTGCGGAGGTGCGAGTCCACGGTGTGGTGCGACAGGAACAGCCGCGTCGCGATCTCCCGGTTCGTGAGGCCTCGGGCGGCGAGTTCCGCGACCACGCGTTCGGTTTCGGTCAGGCCGTCCCAGCCGATGTCGTAAGACCACGAGGATCGAGACGAGCTGCGTGCCGACGTCGTCTGCACGAGGGCAGCGACAACGACGCCCTCGTTCTCCACCGGCGTCACGGTCGTAAGCACCGGCGCGCCCCTCCGCGTCGGGAACTGCACCGCGTCACGCTCGCAGCACTCCGCTGCCCGCGAAGCCGTCGCCCACAGTGACGCGCGATCGGCCTCATCGAAAAACCGTTCGGCTTGCGCGTTGCACAGCATCGTGTCTTCGCTGACGAGCATGAGCGGGCCACGCGCCCGGCGCCGGGCGCGCAGGAACGTCTCCTTCAGGACGCGTTCGCGCACGGATCGTCCGTCGAGAAGTCGCTCCTCGATCTCGCGAGCGCATTGGCGAACGACGAGCCTCAGCAGGGGTGCGTCGGCATGCGGCCAGACGAGTGCGACCGCGCCGAGGCGCTGCCCCGTGCCCCGGTCCACGACCGGCGCCGAGGCGGTGGTTACGTCTGCGAGCTCGCGCTGGTCGGCGCCGCGCCGGTAGATCACGCGTTCCCGTTCGTCACGGACGATGATCGCGACGCCGATGCCTTCGAGCTCGCTGGTGAGGCGATCCATGACGAGTGTGCTGACGGTCAACAGGCGACGAGCCCGCGGCGCGAGGTGTGGCGACGGCGGTTGTGTGGGCCGCTCGACTGCCTGTTCGGTGACTTCCTGCAGTGCAACCATGCGATGCAGCGTAGGAAGGTGCGGGCTCAGTCGAATCTGCGAAACCCACAGTCCTGGCGGGCTGAAGGCACGAGTCGGGGCGCGCTCGCGATGCGCGCACAGCGTGGGCTTCCGAGTGCGTCGCGCCGGCGCGCGAGTCCTTCGACCTGCGAGAAAGGGACTTAGGTCCCGGCGGTTCGCGGCCGCGACTGTGGTGTTCGTGGATGCGAACGACGGTCGCGCCCCGGTGACATCACCCTCACCCCGCAACGCCGACGGCCGGGGCTCGAACCGTCGCGCAGCCGACTGTTGCCGAGAACTCGTCGCCCGCGCTCCACGTGCTGCGGCTCGAAAACGGGCGGCGGGTCCGCGATCGAAGACGCGAGACCGGCGTGCGCCCGGACGAGCTTGTCGCGTCGTTGCGCGTCTCGCGTGCGCCGATACTCGACGAAGTCCTCTCTCGAAGGCGGCTGCTTCCGCATCCGCATCCGCAGACGATTGCACGCGGGTCGTCGCCGCGCCTCACGCGACCACGTGAACGGCGCGTACGTGCTCACGTGATGCGCACCGCGTTCTTGGCGCTCAGCATGGCGACACGGTGTTCCACCAGGGCACGGAGCGCAGTCAAGCAGTCCCGGAACCAAAGGAGCGAACAATGCTCGTTACAAATCCCTTCGACACGGCCTACGACCTCGACCGCGCTTCGCGCGGTTGGTGGGTGCTCTTGTTCAACGGCATCATCACCGTCGTTGCCGGCGGCATCATCTTGTTCACGGACTGGAAGCTCGGCGATCTCGCCGTCTTCATCGGCGCGCTCCTCGTGCTCCGTGGCGTGTTCGACATGTTCAGCGTTCCCGTCGACGGCTCGAGCAGGGGCTGGTCGGTTGCTCTCGGCGTGCTCGAGTTCGGCCTCGGCTTGCTGGTGTGGGCCTGGCCGTCGCCGACGCTGCTCGTCATCGCGTTCTGGATCGGCTGGTACGTGCTCTTCAGCGGCATCCTCACGATCTCGGGTGCGGTCGCGGGCCGCGACGTGATCCCGTACTGGGGCTTCATGCTCGCGTTGGGAATCGGCGAAGTGTTGCTGTCGTTCTGGTTGCTCGCTCGGCCCGGCATGACGCTCGTCGCCACAGTGCTTGCGATCGGACTGTGGGCCCTCGTCGTCGGCGTCGTGCAGATCGTGGTCGCGTTCGACATGAAGCGGCTGCGGGACCGCGCGTCGAGCATGGACCGCGGCCTGACAGACATCCAGCGTGATCCCCACCACGCGAACGCCTGATCGGCCGCGGTCAAGATGTTCCGTCACCTCATCGTTCCGCTCGACGGATCGGAGTTCGCCGCGCACGCGCTCCCAGTCGGGAGGCAGCTCGCGGCGGCGGCGGGCGCATCGGTGCGCGTCGTCGGCGTCGCACGCACGGACGCCGAGCTCGCGTGGACGTACGACCACGTCGTCTCCGACGCACGACGCGCCGGGGTCGAGGTGGCGGACGTCGAGGTGCGCGTCGATCCCGATCCCACCGACCTGCTCGTCGCCATCGCCACCGACGAGCGCAACGTCCTCTGCCTTGCGTCGCACCTACGGACGAAGCCGGCCGCGGCCGTGCTGCACTCCGTCGGGTCACGCGTGATCCACCGGACGCCGCATCCTGTGGTCGCGGTGGGGCCGAACGCGTCGACCGCATGGGTCGGGTCCGACGTCGTCGTCGCACTCGACGGTGTCTCGGACGCACAGCCGCTCCTCGACGCCGGCGCGAGCTGGGCGCGTCAACTGGGCAGTGCTCTGCGGCTCGTCACGGTGTACGAACCGGTGCTCGCCGAGATCGGCGACCCGACCCTGTTCGTGCGGCAGTGGGGAACTTCGTACGATCCCGACGTCTATCTCGAAGCAATGACCGAACGAGTCGACGACGAGGGTCTCGCCGGCGTCGAAGGTGTCGCGGTCCGGGACATGCTCGGTCCGGCTGCCGGACTGAAGCAGCACCTTGCCGACTTCCCGGCGAGCCTCGTGGTGGTCGGCGCTGATCGTGCTCCTTCCCACGTCGTGCGCGATCTGCTCTCAACCGCGTCGTTGCCCGTCTTGATCGTGAACAGGAAGGACTGACGCGAGCCCTCATGAACTCGCGTCCACAACAACAACACATGCACACAGCCGACGCAGCCACGTCGCCGCCACACGGGGTCTCCGGTGTTTGGAGAATTACGCGGCGTCTTCGGATCGTTGGGCTCCGACCCGCGCGAGCACGGCAACATCGACGCTTCGTTCGAGCAGCGTGGCGGTGAGCGCGACGCTGAGGAGGATCACGGCGCCGAGCTCAGTGATGACGGCGACTTCGACGGGCGTGCGAAAGCCGGTCTCGAACCATCCGAAGAGCCCGCGCCCGTAGCTCACGACGAGCGCAGCGAGCGCGACGGCAGAGGTCGCGACACCGGTGAACGCGGCGAGGCGGCGGGTCCGCGTGAAGACGAGGCCGGCGATCGCCGCGATCGACGCCGCGGCGTTGAGCAAGAACAGCGGGCCGAGCCCGCGCACGCTGTGCACCACCGCCTCATACTGCTGGATGTGGACTGCGGCTTCGCCGGCGAGCGCGACCGCGCCGAGCACATACGCCGCACCGATCAGGGCACTGAAGGCGAAGACGCTCGGTGCCGCAGACGCGCGGCCGTCGATCGTGCGCAGCGCCAGTCGCGTCGAGGGGCTAGTAGCCATAGCCGCCTCCGGTCGAACTGCCGCCGCTCGCTGCGTTCGCGGTGACCTGGTTGCCGGTCGCCGTGAGTGCGTGCCACTTGCCGCCGAACGCGTTGATGCCCTGCCCGTTCGTGTCTCCGGCCTTGTGGTCGCCGGAGAAGAGGTACAGCGGGTGGCCGTTGTACGTGACTTGGTGCTTCCCGTCGGAACGGGTGCTGTCTCCCAGCAATGACGCCTTGGCGTTGTTGCCGACGGTCGCGTTTCCGCTCGCCAGGAGGGGTGGCCAGTTCTGCGCGCAGGCACCCGAGCAGGTGCTCGTCGTGCCCATGTCGGCGCCGAACATGTAGAGGGTGCGACCCTGCGCGTCGACAAGAACGTTCCCGAGTGCACTGTTCGCGACGGCGACGGTCGCGGACGACGTGGTCTTGGCCGTGCTGGCCGATGACGACGCGCTGGCACTACCGCCTCCGCTACCGCCACACGCGGCGGCGATGAGCGTGAGTGACGCGAGAACCGCGCCCGCGATGAATGAGTTTCTCCGACGAATCATGTCCGTTGCTGCGTGAACAGCACGCAGCTGCGCGCGGGCCCAGGGCGCGTGTCGACTGCGCGCGAGACGCGCGCTCCGTGATCAGCGTCCGGCCGAAGAAAAAATGTTCAGCGCGGCCGCGCGTTCCGGAGAAAATGCCTGTTCTTCGCGAAGCCGCGTTCGTCCAGTATCTGGATCACGGACCGAGCGTGAACGCCGCGACGGGGTCGACGTAGGTCTTGATCTCGATGATGTTCCCGGAGGGGTCGGCGAGCTTGGCTTTGGTCTGTTCCTTCGGCGTTCCGGGGTAGTCGGTCGACACGGGGCTCACCCACGTGACGTGCTGCCCGCCGAGGCGGTGCAACAACTGCTGCAGGTCGTTCGCGCCGAGTGTCACACCGAAGTGCTGGACCCCTTGTTCCTCGACGGGTCGCACTTGATCCGGTTCCGCGTGCAACGAGACCTGCATCCCGTAGAACCAGACGTCGATGAAGTCGTCGCGCACACGACCGAGGTCGCAACCGAGCAGGTCGACGTAGAAGGCGCGGCTCTCGGCAAGGTCGCGTACCGGGATCGATAGGTGCAGGATCGGTTCCAAGCCTCGCAGCCTACGAGCCGAGTCGGAGTGACCGCCTCCGATTACGCGTCAGTCGGGGACGCCGTCGATGTAAGTGATGCGGCGAGTGCGGATCGCAGGGACGACCGTGCCCGGGACGATGGTGGCGACGAGGTTGCACGGGTCCGTCGCGTTGACAGTGACGCGTTCCCCGGTGCGCGGCAGCTTCTTCACATGCGCGAGCTGTTCGGCCGCGGCCGGCAGCGCGAACTGCTCGCCGCTGAACCCACTGACGAAGCGGCCGCCTTGCACCAGCCCGCGGTCTTCGAGCCGGCGGAGCGCGCGTTGCACCTCGCGCCAGGGGAACCGGATCGATTCGCGCATCGCGAGGTCGCGGAACACGACGCCCCAGCGGTTGAGCAGCAGCTCGGCCACCGCTTCGGCGAGCTCGTCGCGATCCGTCGCGCCTTCGGGCGGCACGGTGGGCACCAGCGACCAGCGTCCGGCCGCGGCGGGACGGGGGCGCCCGCCGCGCGACAGACGAGCGAGGCGCGCCGGCTCCGGTTGGGCCCGGCGGTCGACGCGGGCACGGATCGCGCCGAAGCCGTCGGCGGTGAGCAGGCCGCGGGAGACGCCGTCCCAGAGCCCGCGTTCGATGTCCTCGCGTAGGCGTCCGGTGGCCTGGCCGAGCTCGGTTGCGAAGCAGGCGCCGTGAGTGCGCAGGTGCTCGATCACCTCCGCGGTCGCGCCCGTGACCGGTTCCTCGAGGTCGGCGCGGTCGCGCGCGGCGTCGAGCAGCCAACCGAGATCGGCGCGGAACACCACGGAGATCGGCGTCGCCTTGTTGGGTGCGCCCGCGGGAGCGTTTATGTCGCGCGGCTTGGGCGTGAGCCGCAGCCAGCCGATCTCGCCCTCGTGGCACAAGCGGTCGAGGGCGGCGTCGTTGAAGCCGCGCAGGCGGCGGCTGATCAGCTCGGGTTCCCATGCGGCGGCGGCCGCTTCCCAACCCTGCAGACCGCTGATGACCTTGGCCAGCCCTTCGACACCCGCGAACTGCGTCCCGGGCGCGAGGTGCTGCCAGCGCAGGAGGAAGCGCATGAAGTCCTGGGCGGTGGCGGGTTCGACACCACTGCGGCGGCGCTTGCGCGAATACGAGTGCATCCGCGCGAGCAGCCGGCGCGAGACCCACTGCACGTCGTCGGCGTCGGGCGCGTAACTGCCCTGCAGCGCGAAGCCTTCGTGCTCGAGCGCGGCGAGTGCGATCGCGAGCTGACTCGGCCGGAGCCCCGCGCTCGCGCACAGCCCCGAGATCGTGGTGATGCCCGCGAGCTCGAGATGACCGCGGACGACCGCGATCGCCACGTCGTCGCCGGTGCCGGACGTGAGCCGTTCCGCGTCGGCGACCAACTCGGTCGCGCACCAGCGGTCTTCACCGTCGCAGTCGATGGTGCGGGCGCGGCCCGACGCGACGAGTTCCTGCCACAGCTCGCGCCACTGCGGGCGCGGCGGGAGCAGCACCAGCGAACACAGGAGATCGTGGAGGTCGTCGCTCGACTCGGGTTGGGGCGTGATCTCCGCGTGCACCGCCGCGATCGCGTCGGGGTCGAGGCGACCGATCGCGGCCAGGTCGACCGAGAGCCCGCGGCGGATCTGCACCGCGTTCGTGCGCCGGTTCTGCGCTTCCTCGTCGTCGAGGAACGCGTACGGCCGCGCGGTGAGGATCTCGTGCGCGAGGACCGACGGTTCGGTGGTATCGACGGTGTGGACCCGCACCGCGCCGGATTCCATGCGTTCGAGCAGCGCGCGCAGTCCGTCGACATCCAGGCCTTCGTGCAGTGTGTCGTCGACCGTCTGGCGCACGATGACGTTGTCGGGGATCTCGACCGGCCCGACCCGGTTGTCCTGGCAGGCCGCAGCCTGCGGGAACATCGCCGCCATCATGTCGTCGGCTTCCATGCGCTGGATCGGCGGCGGGTTGCGGCGGCCGCCGCGGAAGCGCAGCACGAGAAGCGAGCGGTTGAGGTTCCACCGCCACCGCGAGACGAACATCGGCGCGTCGAGCACCGCCTGTTGCAAGGTTTCCTCGACCGTGCGGCTGGTGACGTAGTGGGCGACCTCGCCGAGCGGGAAGCTGTGATGCGGGCCGAGCGACAGCACGATCGCGTCGTCGCTCGCCGCGGCCTGCAGCTCGAAGTCGAAGGTCCGGCAGAACTTCTTGCGCAGCGCGAGGCCGAACGCGCGGTTGATCCGCCCGCCGTGGGGCGAGTGGAGGACGAGTTGCATCCCGCCCGTGTCGTCGAAGAACCGCTCGAGCACCAGCGTGTCGAGTGTGGGCATCGCGCCCAACACCGCGCGTCCGCACGCGATGTAGTCGACGATCATGACCGCGGCTTCACCGGTGACGCCGGCAACGTCGCGCAGCCACGCGCGTGCGCCGTCGGCATCGCCGAGGGCGAGGAATTCGTCGATGCGCGCCCGCAGTTGCGACACCTCGGCAGACAGCTCGGCCGTGCGGGCGGGTGCCTCACCGAGCCAGAACGGTACCGTCGGCGGCGAATCGCCCGCGTCGGTGACGCGCACGACGCCGGCTTCGACGCGACGGATCTTCCACGAGTGCGTGCCGAGCAGGAAGATGTCGCCCGCCATCGACTCGACGGCCCAGTCCTCGTTCACGGTGCCGATGAAGAGGTCGTCCGGATCCGCGACCACGCGGTAGTCGCCGATCTCGGGGATCGCACCGCCGGAGGTGAGCGCGGCGAGCCGCCCGCCCTTGCGGCCCCGCACCTTGCCGTTGATCGCGTCGTGGTGCACGTACCGACCGCGAGGACCGCGGCCGGTGACGACACCAGTGGCAACGAGCTCGAGCACTTCGTCGAACTGCGCGCGCGTCAGCTCGGTGTACGGCACCGCGCGTCGCAACGTCGCGTAGAGCGCGTCGGTGTCCCACTCCTGCGCGCCGACCTCGGCCACGATCTGTTGGGCGAGGATGTCGAGCGGGAGCCGAGGCAGGTGGATGGCGTCGAGGTGACCCGCGCGCACGGCGGCGAGCAGCGCTGCGCACTCGACCAGCTCGTCACACGTCGACGGGTAGAGGCGACCCTTCGGCACACCCACGCGGGAGTGGTTGGACCGTCCGACGCGCTGCAGGAACGTTGCGATGCTGCGTGGCGATCCGATCTGGCAGACGAGCTCCACCGGGCCGATGTCGATGCCGAGCTCGAGCGAGGCCGTCGCGACCAGCGCCTTGAGGTCACCGGCACGCAAGCGCAACTCGACGCGGTAGCGCCGGTCCTTGGACAGGCTGCCGTGGTGGGCGGCGACGACGTCGTCACCCAGACGCTCACCGAGCTGGTGCGCGAGCCGCTCGGCCAGGCGGCGGGTGTTCACGAACACGAGCGTCGTGCGGTGTTCGAGGACGAGCGCCGCGATGCGGTCGAGCACGTCCGACATCTGCTCCGCGCTGGCAACCGCCTCGAGCTCGCCCTCGGGCAGCTCGATCGCGAGGTCGAGCGCACGCTGGTGGCCGCCGTCGACGATCGCGGGGAGGGGCCGGTCCCCTACCAGCAACCGGGCGACGGTCTCGATCGGGCGCTGCGTGGCCGACAAGCCCACCCGGTTGGGGCACGTGGCGCACAGTGCCTCGAGTCGCTCCAGCGTGAGTGCGAGGTGCGCGCCGCGCTTGTCGCGCGCGACTGCGTGGATCTCGTCGACGATCACGGTGTCGATCGTCTGCAGCGCGGCGCGTCCGCTCGCACTGGTGACCAACAGGTAGAGCGACTCGGGCGTCGTGATCACGAAGCTCGGCGGCGTGCGAACCATGCGTGCTCGTTGGGAGCTCGGTGTGTCGCCGGTGCGTACCCCGACTTCGATGTTCGGTGCGTCGAGCCCGAGCTCACACGCGACTTCGGCGATCTCACGTAACGGTCGCTGCAGGTTCTCCGCGATGTCGACCGCGAGCGCCTTCAACGGCGACACGTACACGACACGCGCGATGCCCGTGGTCGGCTCACCCGCCTCGTGCGCGAGGTAGAGCTTGTTGATGCACTCGAGAAACGCGGCGAGCGTCTTGCCCGAGCCGGTCGGCGCGGCGATGAGCGTGTCGCGGCCCGCGGCGATGTGCGGCCAACCTTCGCGTTGCGGCGGCGTGGGTCCTTCGGGGAAGCGCCGGCGGAACCAGGTGCCGACCGCCGGGTGGAAGCCGTCGACGCGCGCGATCGCGGTACCGAGGCTGAGCTGCTGTGGACGGGGCGGACGCGGGCGACTCTCGATGGTGGTCATCGGCATCCGCAGCGTAACGAACATCTGTTCGTGCCGCTAACGGCGGGCGGATGGGCGCCCTACCGGCCCAGCTCCTCCCGCAGCAGCCGCCGCAGCCACGCGAAGAACGCCGCACGCGGCGCCGCCTCGTGCCGGCCGGAGACCTCGGCAAACCACACGAACCGCCGCTCCGAGAACTCCGGCGCCGGCCACGTACCCATCTCGGCCAGCGTCTCGTAGAGGACCGCGGTCGATGTCGGCGTCCGCGTCGCGATGAGCGGCTCGAAGAGCGTACGGGCGCGTTCGTCGTCGCCCCGGCGGTGCGCGACCACAGCAAAGCCCGCGACGACGGTGCTCGTCATCGGCGACACGTCGACGTTGTCGAAGCGGGCACCGATCGAGCAGAGCGTTGCGTGCGCGTCGTCGAACGCGCCTTCGTATGCCAACGCGACCCGCCGCGCGAAGAACCAGTCCGCGCTCCAGTCGGTCCAGTCGGCAAGTGGGGCCACCTGATCCAGCAGTTCGAGCGCGGCGCCCGAGCGGCCGAGCATGGTCAGGCTCATCGCCGCGCCGGCGGCGCACCAGAGCCGGATCAAGCTGGTCGGTTCGATCGCAGCCAGCGCGTCGGCGGACTCCATCTGCACTGCGAGCGCCGCGTCGTAGTCACGCCCGTTCATCAGTGCTCCACCGAGGTAGAAGCCGAGCACGGCGCGGTCGTGATCGGCGCCTTCGGTGTCGTTGCCGGCGACCTGCCGGCGTGCGGTTTTGAGGGTCGATTCGGCCATTGCGGGCGCGAAGATCTGATCGACGATCGACGTCATCCCGATTGCGGCCGACCAGACGCCGTCGCCCGGCTGCAGGTACGGCAACGCCTGCCCGGCGAACGACAGGTAATCACTGATGCCGTCCTGGCTCGCCTCCATGAACGCGCGCCGCGACGAGCAGTTGCCCGCGGAGCGTGTCATCGACCTCCGTCGCGAGCGCGGCCTCGCACCGTCGGCGCGCTTCCTCGTACATCCCCATGTTGGTGAGCAGGAACGCAAGCGGTTCCGTCGCGCGCGCCGCCGCGACGTGCAGCTTCCGATCGTCGCTACGCTCGGCGCGGTCGATCGCCACGAGGATGTCGTCGAGGTCGGCCTCGAGGTCGGCCCACAACGCCCGCGCGATGTTGCGCGACGTCGGCACCGCCGCCAGCACGTCGAGGTAGTGCCAAGTGTGCGCCCGCATCGCGTCGGCGTACGCGGGCTGCGCCTGCAGCTGTTCGCCGGCGAACGCGCGGAGGCTGTTCAGCAGTCGGTACCGGCGGCCGTCGTCACGGCTCGTGCGGACCTCCACCATCGACTTCGACACGAGGTCATGCAACAGATCGGCGACTTCGTGATCGTCGGTGCCCGCGATGCTCACCGCGGCCGCGAGGTCGAACGAGCCCGCGAACACCGCGAGCCGGTCGAACAAGTCTCGCTCGCGGTCGGTCAGCAGGTCGTAGCTCCAACTGATCGCGGCGCGGAGCGTCTGGTGGCGGTCGGGGACGCGCCGGCGTGTGCCCGACAGCACGTCGAGGTGGCCGTCGAGGCGCGCGAGCGTCTGCGCGGGGCTGGACGTACGGGCGCGGGCGGCCGCGAGCTCGATTGCGAGTGGGATGCCATCGAGGCGCGTGCACAACGCCGCGACGTCTGCGTCACCAATTTCGAGCGGTTCGCCACCCGCCGCCGCGGCGCGTTGCACATACAGCGCGGCCGCGTCCGATCCCACGCCGGTATCCAGCGGCGCGACCACGTGGATGTGCTCCCCCGCCAGCTCCAGCGGTCCGCGACTGGTGGCGAGGATGACGGTGTCCGGACACGCCGCGAGCACGCGATCGACCAGTTCGGCGGCGGCGTCGAGGACGTGCTCGCAGTTGTCCAGGACGAGGAGCGCGTCGCGCGCGTGCAGCGCGTCGGTGAGTTGATCGAGCGGCGCGCGGCTCGCGTCGAGCGCGATGAGACAGCCCCGTGCGACCGTCGCGGCGAGGTGGTCGCTGTTCTCGAGCGACGCGAGATCGGCGAAGAACGCACCGCCAGGATGGTGCGGCTGCTCCCGGCCCGCGATCTCTATCGCGAGGCGCGTCTTGCCGGTGCCGCCCGGTCCGGTCAACGTGACGAGGCGGTGATCCAAGAGGAGGCGCCGCACCACCGCGATGTCGTCGCCGCGGCCGACGAAGCTCGAGCGTTGCGCCGGGATCGTCGTCGGCACGACATCGAGTGTGCGCGGGCGCGGGAAGTCGGCGGGGAGATCGGGCGCGTTGACCTGGTGGAGCGCGACGGTGCCGTCGACGTCGCGGAGCTGATGCTCGCCCAAGCGAGCGAACCTCGCGAGAGCGTCGTCGCTTTCGAACGTCGTCGCGCTGCCCTGGATGATCGCGTCGGTGCACAGGATCTGGCTGCCCCACGCCGCCGACATGACGCGCGCGGCCAGGTTGACTTCGGGGCCGAAGTAGTTGCCGGCGCGCTCCTGCGCGCTGCCACTGTGCAGACCCATGCGGACGCGCAGGCCGCCCGGGAGGCCCGTCCACGGTTCGGCGTGCAACGCGAGCTGCGCGTCGACCGCCGCGGCAACCGCGTGCTCGACGCTCGCGAACGCGGCGCCAAAGCTGTCGCCCGCGATCGAGAACACGTAACCGTCATGCGCGTCGATCACCGCGCGGAGCAGGTCGTCGTGGCGGCCGAGGGCGGGCTCCATCGCCGCCGTGTGCTCGGCCCACATTCGGGTCGAGCCCTCGACGTCGGTGAAGAGGAACGTCACCAGGCCGGTCGGCCGTGCCCCCACACCCGCAGTCTCACATAGTGCGGCGGCAATGGGTGACGCCGCAACGGCGCCCGTGTGCCAGTTTCAGGCAATCGCGCGCAGAACCTCTTCGAGCGAGGTCTCGCCTGCGAGGGCGCAATTGAGCGCGGCGTTGCGCAGCGTCTCCATGCCCTCGGCGACCGCGGCCTTGCGGATCTCCGCCGCGGGCGCGTGGTCGAGGACGAGCCGGGCGACGGCATCGGTGACCGGCAGCACCTCGAAGACACCGCGGCGGCCGATGTAACCGGTCCCCCGGCACTCGTCGCAGCCGACGGGCGTCTTCAACGTCGCGTGCTCGAGCACGTCTTCCGAGCATCCCAGCTTCTGGAGCAACGGGCGGCTGCGGTTGTCCTCGGTCGCGCAGTGCGGGCACAGCGTGCGCACCAGGCGTTGGGCCACGACGCACGTGAGCCCGGCGGCGACGAGGTACGGCCCGACACCCATGTCGAGCAGACGCACGGGAACCGCCGCCGCGCTCGGCGTGTGCATCGCGGCGATCACGAGGTTGCCGGCGATGGCGGCGTCGGTCGCGATAGTCGCGGTCTCGGGGTCGCGGATCTCGTCGACGAGGATGACTTCGGGATCGCTGTGCCGGATCAGGCGCAGGGCGGTCGGGAACGTGAATCCCGAGAGCTCGTCGACCTGCAGCTGCTTGATGCCGTCGATCGCGTACTCGACCGGATCTTCGACCGTCGCCATGCTGCGTTCGGGCATGTTCAGCGCGTGCGCCGTCGCGTACAACGTCGACGTGCGACCCGAACCGGACGGTCCGCTCACCACCACCAACCCGCGCGGCTTGCGGATCGCGTCCGAGAAGCGATTGCGCTGATCGCTGGTGAAGCCGAGACCGTCGAGCTCCTTGATGCCGCTGTCGCGGTCGATGATGCGCAACACGCACGACTCGTCGTGGCCGGTCGGCAGGATCGCGATGCGGACGTCGACGACGCGGTCCTCGACGGTGACCGAGAAGTGACCTTGGCGCGGGATGCGGGTGCGACCGACATCGAAGCCGGCGAGCACCTTCACGCGGCTCATCAGCGGGCGCAGCGCGGTGAGCGGCGCGTCGGAGACCTCGCGGAGCACGCCGTCGACGCGGAAGCGCACGCGCAGCCGGTCGGAGAGCGCGTCGATGTGCACGTCGGTCGCCCGCTCTCGCATCGCCTGCTCGAACAGGACGCTGACGAGCCGGACGATCGCCTCGTCATCAGGGCTCGGCGTCGGAACCTGGGGCTCGGCGGGAGCCACCTCGGCCGTCGGTTCGGTAACCGGCTCCGGGATCGGGCCCGAGGTCGGGCCCAACGTCGTGATCGCCTCGGGCACGGCCGCGGTCGACCGCGAATCGGCGTGGGCGACCGCTTCCGCGGCACTCTCACGGAGCGGCGCGGCGCTCGCGGCCGGGCTCGGTCCCGCGGCAGGCGGCGGCGCGGCCGGCGCCGCGGCGCGCTGGTAACAGCGGCCGATCGCGGCGGCGATCTGGTCGGGTTCCGCCATCACCGGGAAGACGGGCAGCTCGGTGAGCACGCGGAGGTCATCGAGCGCGAAGACGTTCTCGGGCTGCGCCATCGCGACCACGACATGATCGTCCTGGTGCGCGAGCGGCAGCGCGCTGTAGCGGCGCGCCACCTCCTCGGGGACGAGCTGCATGAGCGTCATGTCGACGACGCGGTCGCGCAGGTCGACGAACTGGTAGCCGCGGCGTTCCGCCAAGATCCGTGTCAGATCGACCGCGTCGAGATGGCCGAGCTCCACCAGGATCTCGCCCATCAGCTTGCCGCTGGCCCGCTGGTGGTCGAGCGCGACTTCGAGCTGTTCGTGGGTGATCAGGCCGCGCGCGATCATCATCTCGCCGATGCGTGGCATGCTCCGCGGCCGATCGAGCCGCAACGCCTCCGTCGACGTTGCACCCTCGGTCGGGTCAAAAGCCCTGGTCACGGTGTGCCTCAAACGTCGCCGCGGTCGATGGTCGACGACACCTTTCGTTCGGCACGGTTCGGGAGGTCTTGAGTCGGCTGTTGCATCACGTCTCCTTACCCATCGCCGTGCACATCGATCGGCCAATTGCACGCCCATTCCGGGCGCCCGGTCAATTGCCGCCGGCCGCGCCGAGGGCCCGTACCGAGGTACGGACTCGGACGGGCCTTCGGCTTTGGTTTTGGCGAACAGCGCCCGCCTCTTCCGGCAATCCGGAACGAGCACAGTCCTGGCGACGACCGTCTCGCCATTGATCACGATCGCCAGACATAAACGTCGGACGACGAAGGCGGGTTATTGAGTGGCGTTTGTCGCGACCGTGCGATCGCGACCGACCCGTTCGAGGATCGTGACCACCGCCAGGTACACGAGCAGGGCGATGAGCAGCCACAACACCGCGGCGACGCCGGGATGGTTCATGATCACGAGGATCAAGAAACTCGCGATGACGCCCGCGATCCGGAGCGGATTCGCGTAGCGCCCCACGAACTTGGCGACGCCGTGGAAGTCGAATCCGCCCGTCGCGACGCGGTCGCCGACACCGTCGAGGGCACCGGTGGTGCGGCCCCGCACGGCGAGCGCGATCCGCGACGTACCGGCGAGGTAGGCGCCGAGCGCGATGAGGAGGCCGACGACGAAGAGCACCCGGTTGGTCGTGCGGAGCAGGCGCACGACGATGTCGTAGGCGGCCGCGTTCGCGGACTGGGACGCGTCCGCCGGCAACGCGCCGAGATAGAGACCGCGACCGAGCGCCAGCGCGAACCCGAGGAAGAGGGTGGCCACGACGACGCCCAGACCCCAGCGCAGCAGCCCTCGGCGGCGGTTGCCGGCCAGCAGGATCCCGGCCGCGCCGAGCCCCAGCACGAGCACCGGCAGGACCCATCGCAGCGTGTTGAGGAGGCGAACCGCGCTCTGCGCGTGACCGAGCGCCTCCGAGTCGAAGAGGTCGTAGCGCAACGCGAGCGTCCCGATCGGGAGCTTGTCGAAGACGCCGATGCCGCGTGCCGACAGCTCCGACCGCACGTTCACCGCGATCGCGGAGAGATCGATGGTGACCCGACCGTTCCGGGTCGAAATCACCTTGCCACCACCGGTGAGCGCCTTCACCACCTGTGTGTGTGCGCGGCGGTTGGCCTCGTCCCACAACTTCCGGAATTGCTCGGACTGGAAGAACCGCAACGTCGCGTCCTGGGTGAAGCTCTTCAGCCCGCCTGCAAGTGGCCCCGCGAGGAATGAAATCTTCGGGGGCAGGTTCTCCTTCGCCAGCTCCTCGACGTCGACGTTCTCGAAGAGCGTGTTCGTGACCCGCACCGACAGCGCGTCGATGATGTCCTGGTTCTCCGCGAGCGGCGACACGGTGCGGACGTAATCGTCGGTGTTCAGGATCTCGTTGCGCACCCACAGCGCCAGGACGGAGACCGGGATCAGCGCGCAGCTGAAGACGATCAGCAACGCAGAGAGGATCCGCCGCCACATCGGGAACCGCCGGCGACCGGGCCGGGGCGTCGGAGCTTCGGCCGCGGGCGCAGTGGTGGTCACGCCGCATCCTCGCACGAGACCCCGCGCGGGCGGCTCACCCCGATTGGATGAATTTTGCGGCGATCAGCGGGCGATCAGGATCTCGGCCATCTGGACGCCGTTGAGCGCGGCGCCCTTGCGCAGGTTGTCGCCGGTGACCCACAGGTTCAGCGAGCCCGGCTCCGACGGGTCCTCGCGCAACCGGCCGACGAGCACCGGGTCGATGCCCGCCGCTTCGAGCGGGGTCGGATAGCCGTCGCCGTCGTCGACGAGCTCCACGCCGGGGGCATCGCGCAACAGCTCGGCTGCTTCGGCCTTGCTCATGGGCCGGTGGAAGCGAACATTCACCGATACCGCGTGACCGACGAACACCGGGACGCGCACACACGTGACCGAGGTCTTTATCTCGTCGTCGTGGAGGATCTTGCGTGTCTCGAGGACCATCTTCCACTCCTCCGACGTGTACCCCTGCTCCTTCACCGAGCCCGCGAGCGGGATGACGTTGCCGGCGATCGGCTTCGACCAGACCTCGCCTTCGACGACGGGACCATCGAGCGTGCCCGCGCGTCGCAGTTCGTCGGTGCGCCCCGAGAGCTTGTTCCATTGTGCGTCGAGCTCGTGCAAGCCGGCCTGCCCGGCGCCCGACACCGATTGATACGTCGAGACGACCATCCGGTCGATGCGCGCGGCGCGGTGCAGCGGCGCGAGCGCGGTGATCGGCACCATCGTCGTGCAGTTCCCGCACGAGGAGATGCCCTTGGGGAGGTGTGCGAGGTCCTCGGGGTTGACTTCGGCGATCACGAGCGGGACGTCGGGATCCATGCGGAACGCAGCCGAGTTGTCGACGACGAGCGCGCCCGCGGCCGCGGCCTGAGGCGCCCACTCGAGCGCAAGATCGTCTTCGACGTCGACGATCACGAGGTCGAGGCCGTCGAAGCAACCATCGCGCAGCACCTCGCACGTGACCTCGCTACCGCGAAACGGCAGCTTGCGGCCTTCCGAGCGCGGCGACGCGTACGCCCGCAACTCGCCGACGGGGAAGTTGCGCTCCTCGAGGATGCGCAGCATCTCGGTGCCCACCATGCCGGTCGCACCCATGAGGCCGACGCGGACGTCCCCCCGATTTCCGGGGCTCACACTGACTCCAGTTCGAACGCCGCGTGCAGCGCCTGCACCGCGCGCTCCACGTCGTGCTCGTGCACCACGCACGAGATGCGAATGGTCGAGGTGCTGATCATCTCGATGTTGATGCCTTCGGTCGC
Source organism: uncultured Actinomycetes bacterium (assembly GCA_963740835.1). Lineage (GTDB taxonomy): Bacteria > Actinomycetota > Acidimicrobiia > IMCC26256 > PALSA-610 > CAVUFH01. The sequence goes on from CAVUFH010000003.1 coordinate 322,961, forward strand.
GAGCGTCTCGAACATCTTGGCGGCGATGCCGGGGTGCGTCTTCATGCCCGCGCCGACGAGCGAGACCCGGCCGACCTGACCGTCGGTGCGGAACCCGGCCGCGTCGGTTTCGACGACGATCTTCTCCATCTCGATCGACGCGAGGCTCACGTCGTCGCGCGGCAGCGTGAACGAAATGTCGGTGTGACCCTCGGTGGAGACGTTCTGCACGATCATGTCGACGTTGATGCCCGCCTCGGCGAGCGTGCGGAACACCGATGCCGCGACACCGGGGCGGTCGGGCACCTGCTCGATCGTGATCTTGGCCTCGGAGATGTCGTGGGTGACGCCCGAGATGATGGCTTGCTCCATTGCTTCGTCCTCCTCGGTGACCCACGTTCCGGGTGCCCACGTGAAGCTCGAACGAACGTGGATCTTCACGCCGTGGTTGCGTGCGAACTCGACCGATCGCAGCGCGAGCACGCGGCCGCCGGTCGCGGCCATCTCCAGCATCTCGTCGAACGAGACGTGGGCGAGCTTGCGCGCGCTCGAGACGATGCGCGGGTCCGCGCTGTAGACGCCTTCGACGTCGGTGTAGATCTCGCAGACGTCACCGCCGAGCGATGCCGCGAGCGCCACCGCAGTGGTGTCAGAGCCGCCGCGGCCGAGCGTGGTGACGTCCTTGCTCGTCGACACGCCCTGGAACCCGGCGACGATCGCGACCCGGCCCGATGCGAGCGCGTCGCGGATGCGATCGGCTCGGACCTCGAGGATCTTCGCCTTGCCGTGATCGGTGTCGGTGAGGATCCCGGCCTGTGAACCCGTGAACGAGACCGCCGGAATGCCGAGCTCCTCGACTGCCATGCACAGCAGCGACATCGAGATGCGCTCGCCCGCCGTGAGCAGCATGTCCATCTCGCGGCCACCCGGCAGCTTGGTGACGTCGTTGGCCAGGCGTATCAGGTCGTCGGTGGTCTTACCCATGGCCGACACCACGACGACGACATCGTTCCCGGCCCGCCGGGTACGGGCGACATGGTCGGCGACCGCGCGGATGCGATCGGGATCGGCGACCGACGTGCCGCCGAACTTCTGGACGACAATCACCTGATCAACGGTACCAGCGGCCCTGCCGTGGGCCGGACCGAGTTTCCGCGCGGCGCACCACTACGATGTCCGCCTTGTGACGCGGGCCGACAAACGAGCACGACAGAAGGAACGCTCGCGCCAAGCGAAAGAAGCGCGCGAGGCCGCGCAGAAGCGCGAGCAGCGCAAGTCGATGGCCCTTCGCTTCGGCATCAGTGCGCTGATCGTGGCGATCCTGATCGGCATCACCGCGTTGGTCAGCAACAACAAGAAGGACGACAACCCGAGCGCGACGACCTCGTCGTCCGCCGCCACCACGTCGACCACCGCATTGCCCGCCACCCTGCCGGCCGGATGCGTCGACACCGCGCCGGCCGCGAACCCGAACCGTCCGACCTCGTTCAAGTCGGCGCCGCCGATGACGATCGACACCGCGAAGACCTACACCGCGAAGCTCTCGACGAGTTGCGGCGACATCACCGTCGCGCTGGACGCGAAGAACGCGTCGACGAGCGTCAACAACTTCGTCTTCCTCGCCAAGCAAGGCTTCTACGACGGGCTGAAGTGGCCCCGCGCGGCCGGCGGTTTCGTCATCCAGACCGGGAGCCCCACCGACGACCAGCAGGGCGGGCCCGGCTACTCCGTGAAGACCGAAGTGCCCGCGCAAGCGGGGTACGCGGCGGGTTCGGTCGCGTGGGCGAAGGGCGGCAGCGAACCCGCGGGCACGGCCGGATCGCAGTTCTTCGTGGTGACGGGCGACGGCGGCTCGACGCTGCCGGCCGACTACGGGACGATCGGGACCGTGTCGGCCGGACTCGACAACGCGCAGAAGATCGCGTCGCTCGCACCCGACGGCGGCACCGGCGACGGGCCGCCCACGATCCCGATGTACCTCTTGAAGGTCGAGATCACGGAGAGCTAGCGACCGGCGCGACGTCGACGAATTCGCCGATGCGTAGCACCGTCGATGCCTCGCCCGTGCGATAGATCGTGGCAGTGCCGGGGCCGTCGACGCGCCAGCTGCCCGCGGTGTCGCGCACGAGCGCCGTGTGTTCGTCGAGCCCGACGAGCACCGCCTCGGCGGGCAGCAGCTCGACGGACCGTTCGCGCAGGTGGTCGGCCGCGCGTCCGTGGTACGGGAAGACGGCCAGGCCGCGCGCCAAGCCGAGGCCGACGGTGTACGCGCCACCTCGCGGGTCGACCATCGGATCGCAGAACACGGTCGCGGCCGCGCCCGACGCGGCGATGACGGCACCGCCGTTGTAGGCGCGCACGATCGCGTCGTAGAGCGCGCTCCCCTTGAGAACCGAGCGCAGGTGCAGCGGTGAGCCGTCGGCCACGTAGATGAACCGCGCGTCGCGCGCCCGCTTCGCGACCGCATCCGCTTCCGCGTCGCGCCGGTTCACGACGTCCAGGCCGGCGACGCGCGCCCCGAGCGAGTCGAACCAGCTCGTGGCCCGCTCGACGACCCGCGTCGGGTGCTCGAAGGCGGCCGCCGCGGGCAGGACGAGCACCTCGTCGGAGCCGGACAGCGCGAGCAGCGCCTCGTCCAGGTCCCGGCACGGCTCCTGCCATTCGCCCCCGCCGAGCAGCATCAGCGTTCCGGTGCTCTTCTTCGGCCCTGCCACGGCAGCGGATGTTACGGGTTCTTCGGTTTGCAGCATCCGTTGGCTCGCGATGGCTACTCGTCGGTAACCTTTCGCCCCTCACCAGGCAGAGGAGTGGTCATGGCGGTCAAGCGGGTCGGCATCGTGGGCTCGGGGATCATGGGGTCCGGTATTGCCGAGGTGGCAGCCAAGACCGGGTTCGAGGTCGTGCTGCGCAGTCGTGCCCAGCAAACCGCGGACGCGATGGTCGCGGGCCTCGAGAAGTCGCTGGCGAAGCAGGTCGAGCGAGGCAAGCTCGAAGCGAGCGAACGCGACGCCACGTTGGGGCGCGTGCGGGCGGTTGCCGACCTCGGCGAGCTCGCCGACTGCGACCTCGTGATCGAGTCGATCGTCGAGGACCTCGCCGCCAAGAAGCACCTGTTCACCGACCTCGATCGCATCTGCCCCGAGCACACGATCCTCGCGACGAACACGTCGACGCTGCCGGTGGTCGAGATGGCGATGGTCACCGGTCGCCCCGACAAGGTCTGCGGCGTCCACTTCTTCAACCCCGCGCCGATGATGGCGCTGGTCGAGATCGTGCGCGCGATCACGTCCTCGGACGACACCATCTCCGAAGCGACCGCGTTCGCGACCACGTGCGGCAAGCACGCCGTGCATGTGAAGGACCAGGCCGGCTTCATCGTCAACGCGCTGCTGTTCCCTTACCTCAACAATGCGGTGCGCCTGTACGACGCGGGTGTCGCGACCCGCGACGACATCGACGCGGCGATGAAGGGTGGCTGCAACTTCCCGATGGGTCCGCTCGAGCTGCTCGATCTCGTCGGTCTCGACACGAGCCTGGCGATCCTCGACGCGCTGTATGAGGAGTTCAAGGACCCGAACTACGCGCCGGCACCGCTGCTTCGCCGGATGGTCAGCGCGGAGCAGCTCGGCCGCAAGACGCGCGTCGGCTTCTACGACTACAACAAGAAGTAATCACCGGGATCGCGCGACGCGCCCGGTAAGACTGCTCGCGTGAGCGAGCTCGAACCTTGGGACGTCGCGCGCACGCGCATCGTCCGCAACGCGCTCGGTGTCGGCGTCGCGACCGGCGCGTACGGACTCTCGTTCGGCGCGCTCGCGGCCGCGGGTGGTTTCTCGGTGCTGCAAGCGTGCGCGCTGTCGGTGCTGATGTTCACGGGTGGTTCCCAGTTCGCGCTCGTCAGCACGATGAGCAACGGCGGGAGCGGCGCCGCCGGCGCGGCCACCGCCATCCTGCTCGGGAGCCGCAACGCGTTGTACGGGTTGCGTCTCTCGTCGCTGCTGCGTGCGCGCGGGTGGCGAAAGGCGGCGAGCGCGCAGCTCGTGATCGACGAGTCGACCGCGATGGCGATCGCGCAGGACACCGACCGCGCGGCTCGGCTCGGCTTCTACGCAACCGGCTTCTCGGTGTTCGCGTTGTGGAACCTCGCGACGCTCGTCGGCGCGCTCGCCGCGCAGACGCTCGACGACGCGTCGGTGTTCGGCCTCGACGCGGCCGCAGCCGCCGCGTTCGTCGCGCTGCTCGCGCCGCGGATGCGCTCGCGGCAGACGTGGATCGTCGCCGGCGGCGCGATGGCCGTTGCGCTCGTGCTCACACCCTTCGTGCCGGCGGGTGTGCCCGTCCTCTGCGCCGCGCTCGTCGCGGTCCTTGTCGGCTGGCGGGGCCGCTGATGTGGGCCGCGGTCATCGCCGGCTCCGTGGGCTGCTTCGCGCTCAAGCTGACCGGTCTGTCGGTGCCGGAGCGCGTGCTCGACAACCCGCGCGTCCAGCGCATCGCGGAGCTCCTGCCCGTCGCCCTCCTCGCCGCGCTCGTCGCCACGCAGACGTTCGCCACCGGCCGCCACCTCGAGATCGACGCCAGGTTCGCGGGCCTCGTCGTCGCCGTCGTCCTCGTCTGGCGCCGCGCCCCGTTCCTCGTGGTCGTCTTCGCGGCCGCAGCCACCGCCGCGCTCCTCCATGCCGCCGCGTAGAAACTCGACCATCTGATTGGTGTCCTGTGCACCGTTCCGGTGGCTAATCCGACAATGAGATGGTCGAGTTGTGCACGTCGGCGCGTCGAAAACACGGCGGATTGGTAGTTCGGGGCGGCGAAGGCGACAATTGGCACGATGGCCGACCGACCGTGGCTCATTCGGACGTACTCCGGGCACTCGTCCGCCCGTGCGTCGAACGAGCTGTACCGCACCAACCTGGCCAAGGGGCAGACCGGGCTGTCGGTCGCGTTCGACCTCCCCACCCAGACCGGCTACGACCCCGACCACCTCCTCGCCCGGGGCGAGGTCGGCAAGGTCGGCGTGCCGGTGCCTCACCTCGGCGAGATGCGGCAGCTGTTCGACGGCATCCCGCTCGCGGAGATGAACACGTCGATGACGATCAACGCCACCGCGATGTGGCTGCTCGGCATGTACCTCGCGCTGGCCGACGAGCAGGGTGTGGCGCACTCGGCGCTCCAGGGGACGACCCAGAACGACATCCTCAAGGAGTACCTGTCGCGCGGCACGTACATCTTCCCGCCGGAGGCCTCGAAGCGACTCACCGTCGACCTGATCGTCTACACAGTGAAAAACGTGCCCGCGTGGAACCCGATCAACGTCTGTCCGTACCACTTGCAGGAGGCGGGCGCGTCGCCGGTCCAGGAACTCGCGTACGGACTCGCGAACGCGATCGCGGTGCTCGACGCGGTACGCGAATCCGGGCAGATCCCCGAGGAAGCGTTCCCACAAGTCGTCGGGCGCATCTCGTTCTTCATCGACGCCGGCGTGCGCTTCGTCGAAGAGATGTGCAAGATGCGCGCGTTCACGCAGATGTGGGACGAGATCTGCCGCGACCGCTATGGCGTCGAGGACGAGAGGCTGCGCCGGTTCCGCTACGGCATGCAGGTGAACTCCCTCGGTCTCACCGAAGAGCAACCCGAGAACAACGTGCAGCGCATCGTGCTCGAGATGCTCGGCGTCACGCTCTCGAAGGACGCGCGAGCGCGCGCCATTCAACTGCCGTGCTGGAACGAAGCGCTCGGCCTGCCGACGCCCTGGGACCAGCAGTGGTCGTTGCGCATCCAGCAGGTGCTCGCGTTCGAGTCCGACCTGCTCGAGTACGGCGACCTCTTCGAGGGCTCGAAGGTCGTCGAGGCCAAGGTCGCCGAGCTGCGCGACGCGGCTGCATCCGAGCTGCAGTGGGTGCTCGACGGCGGCGGGTCGTTCGAGATGATCGACGCGATGAAGGGCCGGCTCGTGCAGAGCGGCGCCGAGCGCGTCCGGCGCATCGAGTCGGGCGAGCAGAAGGTCGTCGGCGTGAACTCGTTCACGGAGACCGCGCCGTCGCCCCTGGCCGACATCGCGCAACACGGCGGCATCGTCACCATCGATCCCGCGGTCGAACGCGCGCAGATCGAGTCGCTCGAATCGTGGCGCGCCACACGCGACCAGGGGGCGGTCGACAAGGCGCTCACCCACCTCCGCGTCCTCGCCGGAACGAGCGAGAACCTCGTGCCCGCGACGATCGCGTTCGCCCGAGCCGGCGGGACCGTCGGCGAATGGGCCGGCGCGCTGCGCGACGTCTTCGGCGAATACCGCGCCCCCACCGGGGTGGGCGCGGTGTCGGTGCGGCCCGGCGACGAGTTGCAACAGGTCCGGAGCCGCGTGCAGCAGGCCGCGGCCGACGGTGGCCCGATCCGCATCCTCGTGGGCAAGCCCGGCCTCGACGGCCACTCGAACGGCGCCGAGCAGATCGCGGTGGCCGCCCGGGACGCGGGCATGGAGGTCGTGTACCAGGGCATCCGGCTCACCCCGGCCCAGATCGCGGCGGCCGCCCGGGATGAAGACGTCGACATCGTCGGACTCTCGATCCTCTCCGGCTCCCACCTCGACTTGGTGCCCGAGACCCTCCGTGAGCTGCGGGAAGCTGGCGTCACCGCACCGGTGGTGGTCGGCGGGATCATCCCTGACACTGACCGGGGACAACTCGAGCGGGCCGGCATCGCCCGCGTCTTCACTCCCAAGGACTACAGACTCGCGGGCATCATGGGCGAGATCGCCGACCTCGCACTCGCGCACCGCAACGCTCAGGCAAGGGCTGCCACCCGCCGATGAGAACCCGAATGCAGGATCCTCGCCTCCTCGTGGCTGTCAGCGCCGGCATCGCCGCGCTCGGCGCCGGTGTCGTCGGTGTCGCCAGCGACTCCGCCGTGCTCGGCGTCGTCGCGGGCGCGGCAGGCGTGATGGCGGCCACGGCCGGCGTCGCGCTCGGGGCGCGCGCGCGCCAGAGCGAGGACCGCCTCGCGACCGCCGAGGACGAGATCCGCCGGGTCAAGCGGGAGCTGGCGTCGATCAACGCCGCGCTCGCCGAGGAAGCCAGCCGGCGCACGGCCGAGGCCGAGCTCGGGCCGATCGACGAACCCCTCACGCCCGAGAAGCAGGAGCACGCGTTCGACGCGGCCACCGGCCTCTACGACGAGAAGTACTTCGCGGTGCTCGTACAGCAGCAGGTCGCGGCCGCGCGCCGCTCGCTGCGGCCGGTGTCGGTCGTCGTGTTCGAGATCGATGGTATGACCGAGAGCGACCGCGAGACCCAGGTGCAGGCGCTCGGCGTCGTCGGCGAAGTGCTGCGGCGCACATTGCGCGAGAGCGACTCCGCCTGCCGCCTCGGCGACCTCATGGTCGGGGCGATCCTGGAAGACACCGCCGAAGCCGGCGCGGTGTGGGCCGCGGAACGCGTGCGCGGCTCGCTGCTCTCGAGTCCGGTCGGCGACTCCCTCACGCTCTCGGCCGGCGTCGCGTGCTACCCGTCGCACGCGCTCGGCGCGACCGAGCTCGTGCAACAGGCGTCACGCGCGCTCGACGAAGCGCGCGCCCGCGGTCGCGACCGCGTCGAGCTCGCACCCGAAGTCTGACGCCGGCCTCGGCCCGCGAGCCGACGGGTTCGCGTCAGTCGTAGAGCGCGCCGATCTCGTCCGCGTACTTGCGGTGCACGCCTCGTCGCTTCAACTTCATCGTCGGTGTGAGCTCTTCGGAGTCGGGGAGCCACTCGTTGGCGAGCAGCGTCCACCGCTTGATCCGCTCGACGTGCGAGAAGCGGGCGTTGGCTTCGTTGACCTCGCGCCCGACCTCTGCCTGCACGTCAGGATGCGCGGCGAGCGCGGCCGGATCGGTCACGTCGATGCCGTGGGCGCGTGCCCAACCCGGCGCGACCTCGGTGTCGAGCACGAGCAGCGCGGACACGTACGGCTGGTTGTCGCCGATCACACACGCTTGACCGATCAGCGCGCCGGCCTTGAGCGCGGACTCGAGGTTGGCCGGCGAGATGTTCTTCCCGCCCGCGGTGATGATCAGCTCCTTCTTGCGGTCGACGATCTTCAGGTAGCCGTCGTCGTCGAGCACTCCGATATCGCCGGTGTGGAACCAGCCCTCGGCGTCGAACACGTCTGCGGTCTGTTCGGGCGCGTTCAGGTAGCCGCGGAACACGTTGCCCCCGCGTGTCAGCACCTCGCCGTCCTCGTCGAGCCGCAGCGCGACTCCCGGCAACGCGGGACCGACGGTGCCGACCTTGACGCGGAACGGGGTCCACGTCATCGGACCGCTCGTCTCCGAGAGCCCGTACACCTCCGAGAGCGGCACACCCAGACTGCGGAAGAACTGGAGGATCTCGAACGGGATCGGCGCGGCGCCCGTCATCGCGATCTCGCACTGATCGAGCCCGATCTGCGCGGCGAACGCTCTGCAGCGCGGGACCGACGAGCGCCCAGAGATCTTCGAACGCATCCGGTACCGCTTCGTCGCGCGCGTTCGCCTCCGACATCTGCCAGCCGATCTCGAGCGCCTGGTCGAACTGCGCGGCCTTCTCGGGGTCGGCGCCCACAGCAGCGCGCAGTGCCGCGTGCGCCTTCTCCCAGACGCGCGGCACCGCGAAGAAGAACTGCGGCCGGGTCTGCACGAGGTACGACACGACCTGGCCCGGGTCAGGGCAGGTCGTGACTTCGAACGCGGCGACCGTCGCCATGTAGTGCGACACCGTCCGCTCCGCGACGTGCGCCATCGGCAAGTACGACACGACGCGGAAACCGGTGGAGTCCATGCCGAGCGCCTCGCGAAAGGAGCGCATCGTCCAGTCCATGTTCTCGTGGTCGAGCATGACGCCCTTCGGCGGCCCAGTGGTGCCCGACGTGTAGATCACGGTGACGAGATCGTCGGCGCGTGCGTTCCCGAGCTCGGCGTCCATGGTCAACGGCGCCGCGCCGAGCAGGGCGTCCCACCGGTGGACGTCGTCCGGCGCGAGGTGCTCGGGATCGTCGATGATCGCGATGTGACGCAGCGCGGGCAGCTCGCTGCGCACCTTGAGGAAGCGCTCGAGGAACCCGACGTCCTCGACGATCGCGAGCGACGCTTCGCAGTGCCCGACGAGGTACTGCACCTGTTCCGGTGCCGAGGAATTGTAGATCGAGATCGGGGTCGCGCCGAGCAGCAACACCGCGGTATCGGCAATGTGGAACTCCGGGCGGTTCCGCAGCATGAGCACGACCCGGTCGCGGTGACCGACACCCAGGTCGCGCAACGCGGCTGCGAGGTGGACGACGCGTTCCCCGTAGTCGCGCCAGGTCCATTCGCCGAACCCGTCGGCACCCGGGACCGCGCCCGAGGTCTGCCAACGCAGTGCGACCTGGTCGGGGTGGTCGGCGACGGTCTGGGCGAACAGCTCCGGCAGCGTCGGCATGCGCGTGTTTCTAGCCGGGGTCCTCGAGGTTTTCCACAGGACGCGGTGGAAAACCTGGGGAGAACCGTGGGATACTGACGGTCGCTCGTCCCGAGGAGTTCGTTGGGGCCCGCCTGACCGGGCGCTTCTCTACCAGCTCTCCTCGGGACGTTTGCGTCCCGGGATGCGGTTGGGTTCCCGGGGCTCCCAACCGATTGCGCGGTCACTGTCGGCCAGCGGTCGACCCGCGTGGCGCACGTGCGCGGGCGTGCGCGACAGGCGCGCGGTCGGCCCCGCCATCGTGACGCCCTCGACTTCGACGAACACGTTGCGCGCCCGCGCGTGCGGGTCCGCGAGCAGCTCGCGCATCGTGTAGACGGGCGCGATCGCGGCCTCGGCCGCCTCGAACCCGGCGAGCACTTCGGCTTGCGGACGGGCGCCGACCCACGCGGCAACGATGCGATCGAGCTCGTCCCGGTGCTCGGCGCGCGACGAGAAGCTCGAGAAGCGTTCGTCATCGGCGACTCCGAGGAGCGCGAGCACGCGCATCGCGACCGACTCGGCCGAGGTCGAGATCGCGACCCAGTGGCCGTCGGCGCAGCGGTACGTGCCACGCGGCACGGAGTACGGAATGCCGGAGCCGAGACGCGGCTGGTCGTAGTCGAGGTGGGCGGCCGCCGATGGCAGCGCCGACATCATCTGCAGCATCGACTCGAGCAGGTTGACGTCGACGACCTGACCCTCACCGGTGAGATCTCGGTGCCGCAACGCGACCATCACCGCGAACGCGCCCGCGAGCGCGGCGACCTCGTCGGTGAGCGCGATCGGCGGAAGGAGCGGCGGGCCGTCCGGTTCTCCGTTGATCGCCGCGAACCCGCTCATCGCCTCGGCCATCGTGGCGAACCCCGGACGCGATGCGTACGGACCGTCCTGACCGAAGCCGGTGACGCGCAGGATCACGAGCCCGGGGTTGCGCGCGTGCAACTCCTCCGGACCGAGGCCGAGGCGCTCGAGCGTGCCCGGGCGGAAGTTTTCGATGAGCACGTCGGCTCCGGCCGCGAGGTCGAGCAGCGTCGCGAGCCCGGCGGCGGACTTCAGGTCGCAGATGGTGCCGCGTTTGCCCCGGCCGAGCAGCTTCCACGTGTACGAGTCGCCGCCTCCGGGCGGGAACCAGCCCATTCGGCGCACGCCGTCGCCGGCCGGCGCCTCGACCTTGATCACGTCTGCACCGAAGTCGGCGAGATGCCGCGCGGCCCCGGGCCCGGCGAACACCGTTGCCATGTCGATGACCCGCAAACCTCGGAGCGCGTCCATCGCCTAGATCGACCGGGCGAAGCAACGATCGGCGAGCGTTCCCAATGCGTAGTCGCGATAGAGGCCCGCGAACATGTTGCGCGTCTTCTCGGTCCACACGAGCGCGGTCTGGCTCGCGATGCGGCGCACCACTTGTGTGTAGCCACCCTCGTAGACGCGGTACTCGGCCCACGCGCCGGGATAGTCCTTCACGCACGCGACCTCGACGATCGGGATGTCGCGGGCGGCGGCGAAGTGGCGGATGCGATTCCGGTGGGTGTGCCCGGCGAAGTAGCCCGCGATCGCCGGCCGGCGATCGATCACCGCGAAGAGCGCATCACTGTCGTCGGGGTTGATGCCGAAGTAGGTCTCGCTGCGCTCGTGGGAGTTCGGGTCCCACGGATGGTGATGGCCGAACACCAGCACCGGGACCGTGGCGGCCGCGGCGACGTCGTCGAGCCACTCGAGCTGCTCGCGCGGGATGCGGCCGCGGTCGGTCCCGGGACGGGTCGTATCGAGCACCGCAAGGGTGGCACCATCGAGTTCCGCCGCGAAGTGCCCGGGCGCGATCTCCTCCGTGCGCATCGCGTCGTGGTTGCCGCGCACGTGACGCATGCGGTCGCCGAGCTGCGTGTACGCGTCGAGGAACGACTGGTACTCCGCCTCGGTGCCGAGGTTCGTGAGATCGCCCTTCACGACGACTGCGTCGGGGTCGAGCCGGGCGATCTCGTCGATCGCGCCCGCGTTCATCACTTCCGGGTACGGCGGCTCGCCCGGTTCCGCCACGAACACCGGGCCGAGCTCCTCGGGTGTCCCCAACTTGCCGCACTCCTGCTCGCCGAAGTGCACGTCGTTGACGGTCGCGACGGTCGCGAGCAGGCGGCCGGACGGCCGCGCCAACGTGGTGACCGTCGCCGGCAGCAGGGGCGAGGCTTCGACCCCGTCGATGCGCAGCGGGAATTCGGTTCCGGGTTCGAGCCCGGTGATCGCGACCGAATGGTACGGACCCGTCGAGTTGACTTCGTGGTCGCCGACGCTCGTCGTCACGGACTCGCCACCGTCGGTGCGGAACGTGACGACGACCTCGTCCGGTCCGACGGTGAAGAGCTCGGCGTCGTGAATCACGCCCTCAGGGTACGGGCAGAATGGATGCCCGTGGCCACTGAAGGAACCGAACCCGAACCAAGCGAACCCGAACGCGCCGAGCCGGCCTTCCGGATCGACGAGCGCACGATGCTGCGCGCCTGGCTCGACTACCACCGAGCCACGCTCGCGGTGAAATGCGACGGCTGCACCGACGCGCAGCTCCGGCTGCGCTCGGTCGAGCCGTCGAGCATCTCGCTCCTCGGGCTGGTGCGGCACATGGGGGAAGTCGAACGGAACTGGTTCCGCCGGGTGATGGCAGGCGAGGACGCGCCGCCCCGCACCTACGACGACGGCAACCCCGATGGCGACTTCGACGACGTGGAAGACGCGGATGTCGCCGACGACTTCGCCTTCTGGCGCAGCGAATGCGGGAACTCGCGAACCATCGAGCAGTCGTTCGCATCCCTCGACGAGTGCGGGCACCACAAGCGCTTGGACTCGGACGTTTCATTGCGCTGGGTGATGGTCCACATGATCGAGGAGTACGCGCGCCACAACGGGCACGCGGACCTGATCCGCGAACGCATCGACGGCACCACCGGCGAGTGAGTCAGGTGCGGCTGCGGCGCCCGAGCCGGCCCGACAGCCGCCACGGTCCGCGCTGCAGCAGCGCCCGTTGCGCGGCGCGCCGCGAGGCCTCGACCCACATGCTCAGCTGCTCGGGATGCTCAGGGGCGACGGCCGACGCGGCGACGGCCCGCCGCTCGGCCTGCACGACCGCGATCGCCGCCGTAATCGCCGCGACGTGCTCCGGCGGCGGCGCGCTGCGAGCCATTTACAGCGGCGAGTTGCCGTGCTTGCGCGACGGCAGCTGCTCGCGCTTCGTCCGCAACATCGCGAACGCCTGTACGAGCATCTTGCGCGTGTCGCGCGGGTCGATGACGTCGTCCACGTAACCGCGCTCGGCCGCCTGGTACGGGTTCGAGAACCGCTCGGTGTACTCCTGCACGAGCTCGGCCTGGCGTGCCGCGGGATCGGGGGCAGTCTCGATCTCGCGCCGGAAGATGATGTTCACCGCGCCGGCCGGGCCCATGACCGCGATCTCGGCCGAGGGCCATGCGTACGCGATGTCGGCACCGATCGACTTGGAGTTCATGACGACATAGGCGCCGCCGTAGCCCTTGCGGGTGATCACCTGCACGCGGGGCACCGTCGCTTCGCAGTACGCGTAGAGCAACTTGGCGCCGTGCCGGATGATCCCGCCGTACTCCTGGTCGGTGCCAGGGAGGAAGCCGGGTACGTCGACGAACGTCAGCAGTGGCACGTTGAACGCGTCGCACGTGCGCACGAACCGGGCGGCCTTCTCCGACGCGTCGATGTCGAGGCAGCCGGCGAGCACCTGCGGCTGGTTCCCGACGATGCCGACGGTGTGACCGTCGAGGCGCGCGAACCCGCACACCATGTTCATGGCCCACAGCGGGAAGACCTCGAGGAAATCGCCGTCGTCGACGACCTCGGCGATCACCTGCTTCATGTCGTACGGCCGGTTGGGCGAGTCGGGCACGACGTCGATCAGCGCGTCGCACGGCCGCTCGACGTCGTCGGTCGGCTCGAAGTACGGCGGGTCCTCGAGGTTGTTCGCCGGAAGGAACGACATGAGGTAGCGCACCTGCTCGAGGCACGTCCGCTCGTCCGGGTAGACGAACGTCGCGACGCCGGACTTGGTCGCGTGCGTCATCGCGCCGCCGAGCTCCTCCTGCGTCACCTCTTCGCCGGTGACCGTCTTCACGACGTCCGGCCCGGTGATGAACATGTTCGAGACGCCCTTCACCATGAAGATGAAGTCGGTCATCGCGGGCGAGTAGACCGCGCCACCCGCGCACGGCCCGAGCACGACGCTGATCTGCGGGATGACGCCGGACGCCTTCACATTGCGGAAGAAGATGCCGCCGTAGGACGCGAGCGACACGACGCCTTCCTGGATGCGCGCGCCGCCGCCGTCGTTGAGGCCGATGAGCGGCGCACCGACCGACTCCGCGAGATCCATCACCTTGTGGATCTTCTCGGCATAGACCTCGCCGAGCGCGCCGCCGAAGACGGTGAAGTCCTGGGAGAACACGAACACCTTGCGGCCGTCGATGCTGCCCCAACCGGTGATGACACCGTCGGTGAGCGGACGGTTGTTCTCGATGCCGAAGCCGTGGGCGCGGTGCCGGGCGAGCATGTCGAGCTCGACGAACGAACCGTCGTCGAGGAGGATCTCGAGCCGCTCGCGCGCCGTCAGCTTGCCGCGGTCGTGCTGGCGCTGGATCGCCGCGTCGGACCCGGCGTGGATCGCCTCTTCCTTCAGCTTGGCCAGCTGATCGAGGCGCTCCTGCAAGGGCACCGGCGTCGCGATCGGTGCACCACCTTCAGTCGATGTCATGTCTACGGGTCGCTTCTCTCCGCGCCATTCGGCCTTCGGCCAGCGGGGCTCCGTTCCGCTCCGTGACCGGAGGCTACTTCGCGCCCGTGCGAGCCCCTCGCGAGGGGCGCGCCGGCTACGGGGGCGTCGCGCCGTAGGAGTCGTAGACGCGGCCTGCGGCCTCGGCCGCGGCGCGCGCCGAGGTGTACTGGTACGACGAGATGCCGCCGGGTGACCACGGGTCGACCGAGCCGGCCGCGATCGCCCGTTCGGACTTCTCGACGATCCCGAACTCCTCGCGGACATCCGCGACCGGACGATCGGCGTGCTCGAACCAGTCGACGCTCAACAGGTCACGGCCGCCCGTGTGCGCGCCGCACAGCGCGCCGCGGCGCATCGCGTCGGCAAGACGCGCCGGCATCCCTTCCTCCGACAGGTGGCCGCGGTCGTACGCGAACAAGCCGGCGGCGCTCGGCAGATATCCGGTCTCGAACAGGCTGACGACCATGGCGAGAAGGCTGAAGCCGCGCGGGTCGTCGTTCGCGCGCGCGATGAGCCCGAACACCTCGATCTCGCACTCGACGGTGGAGCCGTAGTCGGTGAGCACGTGCACCCAGTCGTGCTGCGCAAGCAGCGGTGGCGCGCTCTCCGGCAATCCGGGGAACGAGAACCCGCGCGCCGCGTAGAAGCGCGAGATCCCTTGACCCAGTGAGCCGTCCGGGCAGTCCGCGAGGGCATCCCAGCGCGCCGCGAGCTCTGGGTCATGGCAGCGCATCTCCCACGCTTCGTCGAGCGCGCGCGACGTGTGCAGATGTTCGGTGTGCGTCGGGTCCCACGTCTCCATGTAGCCGCTGCGCTGGAAATCGATCAGGGCGAGGCCGAGGCTCCCGCTTGCATACCGACGCGCAAGGTGCAACAGGGAGTCGTCGACACCCAGCTCGGCGGCGTACGTCTCGACCCGTTCCGCAACCTCGGGTGGCAGCGGCACCAGCACCAGCTCCGCCAGCAACATGAACTGCACCATGCGCGACCGGAAGCCGGCGTCCCGGCGGGCGAGTCCGCGCGCCAAGCCTTCGGGCCCGGGCTTCTCGACCGCAACAACGGGCACCGCGAACCCGGTCATCGACTCGGTCAGCGATTCGATCAGGACGCGCTGCAGCTGGGTCAGGCCACCCGGCGGCGCCGCCGCGGCCGCGACGCCACCGGCGATGAGACGGGCCTCGGCCGCGTCCGGCGGCAGCAGGAGCACTTCGTCAGCGGTCGGCAGCGGTACTGGCATCGGGCGCTCCAACTCCCACCCGCAGTCGATCTATTCCTGGACGAGCTCGATCAGGGTGCCGAAGGCGGTCTTCGGGTGCACGAACGCGACCGTGGTGCCGCGCGAGCCGGGTCGGGGTGCTTCGTCGATGACGCGGTGGCCGTGCTTCTTCACCGAGTCGAGCGCGGCGGCGACGTCGTCGACGCGGTAACCGACGTGGTGCAGTCCTTCGCCTTTGCTCGCCAGGTACTTCGCCACCGGCGAGTCGTCGCGCACGGGCGTGAGCAGTTGGATGTACGAGTCGGCAACCTTCAGCAACGCTTCTTCGACGCCGTCCTTCTCGACGACCTCGCGGTGCTCGACCTCGCAGCCGTACGTGGTCCGGTAGTAGTCGATCGCGCTTTCGAGGTCGTTGACGGCGATGGCGATGTGGTCGATCTCGGTGAACAAGGTGCTCCTTTCGCGCGACGTGCGGATCTCGGCCGGCCGCTCAGATCGCGTGCCGACGGAACAACGTGATCTGATCGAGGTGTTGCGCCCGCCGCGCGTCATCGGTGACGCCGAGGCCCTCTTCGGGTGCGAGGCACAACACGCCGACCTTGCCCTCGACCAGGTTGTGGTGCACCTGATTCGCGGCTTCGCCCGTCTGCTCGAGCGGATACACCTTCGACAACGTCGGGTGGATCTTGCCTTCGCCGATCAACCGGTTCGCTTCCCAAGCCTCGCGGTAGTTGGCGAAGTGGCAGCCCTTCAGCGTCTTCAGGTTCATCCAGAGGTAGCGGTTGTCGTACTCGATGTTGTAGCCCGACGTCGCCGCGCACGTGATGATCATGCCGCCGCGCTTCGCGACGAACACCGACGCGCCCATCGTCGAACGACCCGGGTGTTCGAACACGATGTCGACGTCACGACCGATCAGCTCACGGATCTTCTTGCCGAGCCGCAACCATTCCTTGGGATCCTGCGTGTGCTCGTCGCTCCAGAACTTGTAACCCTCGGCGCGGCGGTCGATCACCGCTTCGCAACCCATCTCGTTGAGCAGGGCGACCCGCTTCTCGGACGACACGACGCCGACCGGCGTGCCGCCGCCGTTCAGCACGTACTGCGTGGCGTAGGCGCCGATGCCACCCGTCGCGCCCCAGACGAGCACACCCTGGCCTTGGGTCATCTGCGAGCCGTTCGGGCTGACGATCATGCGGTAGCTCGTGCTGTTGCACAGCGCGTTGCACGCCGCTTCTTCCCACGACAAGTGCTTGGGCTTCGGCATCAGTTGGTTCGCCTTCACCACCGCGATCTCCGCGAGGCCACCGAAGTTCGTCTCGAAACCCCAGATGCGCTGGTTGGTTGCCATCATCGAGTCGTCGTGCGCGCTCGGGTCCTGGTCGTCGACGTGCAAGCAGTGCACGGTGACGTCCGCGCCCGGCTTCCAGTTGCGCACCGCCGAGCCGGTGCGCAACACGACGCCCGCGGCATCGGAGCCGATGACGTGGTACGGCTGGTCGTGGCGCGCGCCCCACATCGACTCCCGCCCGAGCCGCTTCAGGAAGCCGAACGTCGGGAGCGGCTCGAAGATCGACGTCCACACCGTGTTGAAGTTGATCGCGGACGCCATCACCGCGACGTACGCCTCGTCGGGCGCGAGCTCCGGCAGCGGGAACTCCTCGACGTGCACAGACTTGCGCGGATCCTTTTCCTCGGACTCGATGCCTTCGAACATCTCCTGCTCGTCGGCCTTCACGAGGGCGCCTCGCACCGACGCCGGGACATCGAGCGCCCCGATCTCGTCGGCCGGCGCACCCTGGAGAATCGCATCGCGGATTTCATCGATGTCCGTCATGTCTCTTGGTCACTCTCACTTCGCGCCGGCCGGACCTGCGGCGAGCGGGGCTGCGTTTCGTTCCTGGACGTCCGAACCTACTGGCCAGTAGCGAGGGGGAACCACCCGTCCCTACACTGTCCGACCTGCCCAGCAAGCGCTCTGCGGAGGAGGCCATATGTCCGGCTCGGTGATCGTGGGATCGGCGCGTACGCCGATCGGGAAGTTGTCCGGAGCGTTCACCGACTTCACCGCGATGGACCTCGGCGGCGTCGCGATCAAGGCTGCGCTCGAGCGTGCCGGCGTCGGGCCGGAACAGGTCGACTACGTGCTCATGGGCCAGGTGCTCCAAGCCGGCCAAGGTCAGATCACCGCGCGCCAGGCCGCGGTGAACGCGGGCATCCCGCTGAGCGTCCCCGCGATGACCGTCAACAAGGTGTGCCTCTCCGGCATCAACGCGATCTACCTGGCCGACCAGATGATCAAGGCCGGCGACGCCGAAGTCGTCGTCGCCGGCGGCATGGAGTCGATGACCCGCGCCCCCTACATCCTCCCGGGTGCGCGCGCCGGCTACCGCATGGGCAACAACGAGGTCATCGACTCGATGATCAACGACGGTTTGTGGTGTGCGTTCGACGCAGTGCACATGGGCAGCGGCACCGAGCAGTACGTCACCGACACCGGCGCCATCACCCGCGCGCAGCAGGACGAGCTCGCGGCGAAGAGCCATGAGCGTGCCGCGGCCGCGCAGAAGGAAGGACGCTTCGCGGAGGAGATCGCGCCGGTTTCGATCCCGCAGCGCAAGGGCGACCCGATCGTGGTCGACGCCGACGAAGGCGTCCGCCCCGGCACCACTCCCGAATCGCTCGGAGGGCTGCGCCCCGCGTTCTCGAAGGACGGCACGATCACGGCCGGCAACGCCTCGCAGATCTCCGACGGTGCGGCCGCGGTCATCGTGATGAGCCGGGCCAAGGCCGAAGAGCTCGGCGCGACGCCGCTCGCCGAATTGCTCGGCTATGGCATGGTCGCGGGTCCGGACCCGTCGCTGCTGCACCAGCCGTCGCGCTCGATCAAGCGCGCCCTCGACAGCATCGACATGACCGTCTCCGACATCGATCTGTTCGAGCTCAACGAGGCGTTCGCCGCAGTCGGCCTCGCGTCGATGAAGGACCTCGGCATCTCCGACGACGTCGTGAACGTCAACGGCGGCGCGATCGCACTCGGCCACCCGGTCGGTGCGTCGGGAACGCGCGTCGTGCTCACGCTCATCAACGAACTGCGCCGGCGCGGCGGCGGGACCGGTGCGGCCGCGCTGTGCGGTGGCGGCGGTCAAGGCGACGCCGCGATCATCCGCACGCTGTAACGCGCTCGCGAAGTCCTGCGCAGAAACCATAGCGGTCGCCGGCCGACCGTTATGGTTCCCTCGTGGTACCTGAGCTGCGACCGCGCAGTGTGGGCGAGGTACTGGACGCGGCGGTTCGGCTGTACCGCGCCCGCTTCGGTGCGCTCATGACCGTGTCGATCGCGGTGTTGATCCCGGTGTCGATCCTGAGCATGTTCGTCCTGCTGTCGGCGCTGCCGGACGAAGGGCCGGTCGGGGTCTCCACCAGCTCGCCCGTTTTCGACACCGGTGACAACGCCGCGCAGTTCGGCGCGATCCTCGTGACCGCGATCCTCTCCGCGCTGGCGACGACGTTCGTGACCGCCGCGACCACGCGGCTCGTCGCGGACGCGTACATCGGCCAGCACTCCGACACGCGCGAAGCGATCCGGGCGACCGTGGGCCGGGTCTTCCCGCTGATCGGCCTGAGCCTCGTCGCGTGGGTCGCGACCACGATCGGCTTCTTCTTCTGCTTCGTGCCCGGGTTCTGGCTGCAGGCCGCGTGGTGTGTCGCGGTCCCGGCGCTGCTCCTCGAAGGCCTCGGCGTGTTCCGTGCGCTCGGTCGCTCGTTCCAGCTCACCAAGGTCAAGTTCTGGCTCGCCTTCGGCGTGTTCTGGCTCAGCCAGCTGCTCGTGCTGGCGCTGTCGACCGGGCTCGCGGCCGCGTTCGCGTGGGCAACCCGCTCGAACGGCAGCGACAGCGGCAGCGTCATCGCGCAATCGGTCGCGAACGCGGCCGCGTCGATCATCACGGTTCCGTTCGCGGCGACCGCGATCGTCGCGCTCTACTTCGATCTTCGCATCCGTGCCGAGGCGTTCGACGTGCAGATGATGATCGCCGGGCTCGACGACAAGCGCGCACCCGGCTCCGTGCCGGCGTGATCCTCCAGCAGGCGGTCGACCCCGACACCGCGCGCGGACGTGCGCGACATCCTCGGTGACCGCCGCTACCGAAGTGACCCCGCGCCGCGCCCGTTCCGCGGGCCAATCGAATGGCTGGGCGACCGGCTCGCGACGATCGCGCGATGGATCGGCGACGTCGTCACCGCGGTCCCCTGGTTCGTCTGGCTCGCAGTCGGACTCGTGCTCGTCGCCCTCGTCCTGCGTTGGATCGTCGCGCGAACCCAACGATCGCGGACCGCACCGAGCGGGGTGCGGCAACCGCGCGTCGGCACTGCCACCGACGATCCGGCCGCGCTCGAACGCGAAGCCGAGGAAGCCGAACGCGCGGGCGACTTGGAGCGGGCCGTGCGACTGCGGTTCCGCGCCGGTCTGCTCCGGCTCGGTGACCGCGGCGCGATCGAGTACCGGCCCTCGCTCACGACGTCGGAGGTGCGTGGACAGCTCGGGTCCGAGACGTTCGACCAGCTCGCCGAGACATTCGACGAGGTCGCGTACGGCGGCCACCGGGCCGAACCGCCCGACGTCGCGGCCGCACGTACCGGCTGGTCGCGTGTCGTCAACGAGGGTGTCGTCGCGGCGGGTGGGGCCAAGGGCGGACGCCGGCGATGACGAACCGCGCGCAACGCAACGTCATCGTCACGCTCGTCGTCCTCGTGCTGCTGGTCGTCGTCATCAACCTGATCGCCCGCGCGCTCGACTCTGCGGTCGGTGGGAGCCAGCCCGGCGGCGCGAGCGGTTCGTCCTACGCGACCAATGGCGCCGGCCTGTCTGCGTACGCGCAATTGCTCGCGGATTACGGCCATCCGGTGCAACGCCAGCGCGGCAACCTCGGGAGCCGCGCGCTCGACCCGAGCGACCTGCTGATCCTCAGCGGGTCGGAGCGACCGGAGCCGCTCCGACCTGATGAGCTCGCCACAATCACGACCTTCCTCGACGAGGGCGGCCGGGCCGTCCTGATCGAGGTGCGTGCGCAAGACGTGCAGGCGATCACCGGCACCGCGCTGGACGTTGTCGGCGGTGTCCGCGACTACCACGAGTTCGCGCCGCAGCTCGGCGACCTGCGAACAGTCCGGACCGACGGCCGGTTTGCGTATTCACCGCACCGAGCCGTCACCGTGCTCGCGAGCCAAACGGACCGTGCCCTCCTGGTTTCGACGCGTGCGAGCGCGGGCTCCGTCCTGTTGCTCGCGGAGGCGACACCGCTGCAGAACGCCGCGATCGGCAAAGCCGACAACGCCGCGTTCGGGCTCGCACTTCCCGATCCCGATCAGCCGGTGGTGTTCGCCGAAGGCGTGCACGGGTACGGGCAACGCAGCGGCCTGGCCGCGCTCCCCGATCGCTGGAAGGCCGGGCTCGTGCTGCTCGGCCTGGCCGCGATCCTGTTCGCCTGGTCGCGCGCCCGCCGGCTGGGTCCGCCGGATCGACCCGATCGCGAGCTCCCGCCCGCGCGGTCGCAGTATGTCGACGCGATGGCCGACACGCTCGAGCACACGCAGGATCGCGCGCGTGCGCTCGCGCCACTGGGCGAGTGGGCGCGCAACCGGATCAAGGTCGGCGCCGGCCTTCCACCCGACGCAGATCGCGATGCCGTCGCCGCGGCCGCGCGGCGCATGGGTCTGTCGGACGCCGAGATCGTGACACTGTGGCAACCGCCCGTCGACGATGACGAGGTGCTGTCGCTCGGGCGCGTCGCGACCCGCGTGACCGACGAAGGGGCGTAACGGTGAACGAGCTGCGAGACCGAGTCGTGCGCGAGGTCCGCAAGGTCGTCGTGGGCCAGGACCAAGTCGTCGACATCATGCTCGCGGCGACGAGCGTCGGCGGACACTTGCTGCTCGAAGGCGTGCCCGGTGTGGCGAAGACGTTGGTGGCGACCGCGTTCGCGCGCGCGGTCGGCGTCGAGTTCCGGCGCGTGCAGTTCACTCCCGACATGCTCCCGTCGGATCTCACTGGCACGATGACGCTGCGCAGCAACGAACTGGGCGGCAACGAGCTCGCCTTCCGGCGCGGGCCGGTGTTCACCAACCTCCTCCTCGCCGATGAGATCAATCGCACGCCGCCGAAGACGCAGGCCGCGCTGTTGGAAGCGATGCAGGAGAACCAGGTGAGCGTCGACGGGCAACCGCGCCTGCTCCCCGACCCGTTCGTCGTGCTCGCGACACAGAACCCGATCGAGTACGAAGGCACGTATCCGCTTCCGGAAGCACAGCTCGACCGTTTCCTCGCCAAGCTCGATGTCGGCTACCCGGACGCTGCGAACGAAGCCGCGATGCTGCGGCTCGCACACCGCGGTGTCGCCCCCGCGACCCTGGACGACGTGCAACAGGTGGCCACGCCCGACGACCTGCGCGCCGCCCGCGCGCTTGTCGACGCCACGACCGTGAGCGAAGAGGTGATCGGCTACGTCGTCGCACTGGTCCGGCGGACGCGTGAGCTCCCCAGCGTCGGGCTCGGCGCGAGTCCCCGGGCCGCGGTGCATCTGCTGGCCGCGTCCAAAGCCGCCGCGCGGCTCGCGAACCGGGAGTTCGTGGTACCGGATGACGTCGTCGCCGTCGCGCCGGCCGTGCTCCGCCACCGCCTGCAGCTGAAACCCGAGGCCGAGCTCGAGCGCTACACCACTGACGATGCGGTTCGCACCGCGATCAGCATGGTGCCGATCCCCAGATGAGTCCGATCCCCAGATGAGTCCGACGCGATGAGTCCGACGCGATGAGTCCGACGCGATGAGTCCGACGCGATGAGTCCGACGCCGCGCGCCGCGATCGCACTCGCGTTGCTCGCGCTCGTCGCTTTGTTCGTTCCGGTGCCGTTCACTCTTGGCCTCGCACTCGTGTTCGTTGCCGCGGTCGTTTACGACACGCTTGTCGCCCGCCGTCCGCTGCGCGTCGATGTGCACGTGCCCGGCGCCGTCGCGCGCGGCGTGCCGTCACAGATAGCAGTGGTCGTGGCCGGCGACGCGCCCGCGCGCGTCACTGTCCGGCAGGCGCAACCGCCGGATGTCGCGATCACTCCGCCGCGCGGCACTGCCGGTCTCGAGGCCGACCTCGTCGCATCCCGCCGCGGCCGGCACGACCTGCCCGCGCCCGCCGCCCGCCGCTCCGGGCCGCTCGGCCTCGCGACCTGGGCGTTCGCGCGCGGCGAACCGGCACCCCTGCTCGCGTACCCGGACGTGCCCGCGGCCCGGAGGCTGGTAATCGCGCTGCGCCGCGGCCGCTTTCGCGAACCGGGACAACGCACGCGTGGGCCGTTGGGTCTCGGAACGGAGTTCGAGTCGGTGCGCGAGTACCTGCCCGACGACGACGTGCGGCAGATCAACTGGCTCGCGACGTCACGCATGGGCCGGCCCATGAGCAACCAATACCGCGTCGAACAGGACCGCGACATCGTCTGCGTGCTCGACGTCGGCCGCCTCATGGCTGCGCCCATCGGCAACCTCACCCGGCTCGACGCGGCGGTCGATGCCGTCACCGCAGTCGCGTTCGTCGCCGACGACGTCGGTGACCGCATCGGGCTGGTCGCGTTCGATCGCGAGATACGCCGCCGGTTGACGACGCGGCGCAGCGGTGCCCGCGCGGTCGTACAGGCGATTCTCGATGTCGAACCGCGCCTCGTCGACAGCGACTACGACCTCGCGTTCCGTGCGGTGAGCGGTGGCAAGCGCGGGCTCGTCATCGTGTTCACCGATCTCGTGGACGAAGCCGCCGCGCGATCCTTGCTCGGCGCGGTACCCGTCCTGACGCGACGCCACGCGGTCGTCGTCGCGTCGGTCACCGACCCGGACCTGCACCGCGCGATGGTGCGCGAGCCGCTGAGCACGCGTGACGTCTACGGGACTTCAGTCGCGCTCGACGTGTTGGAGGCGCGGAAGCGTGTGGCCGCACGCTTGCGCGGCTCCGGCGCGATCGTGGTCGAAGCGCCACCCGCCCGGTTGGGCGAAGCGTGCGTTGGCGCCTACCTCAGGCTGAAGTCGCGAGCGCGCGTGTAGGGTCGAGCGCGGCCGCGCCGATCCGGTCGGCGTCTCGACCCGGACGCCCCAGCCAGAAGATCCCACCCCAGAACAGCACCGCGAGCCCGAGGCCGATCACGAGCACGGTGCCGAGCGCCTGCCCCGATGGCGTGACGAAGCCCTCCACCAGGCCCGCGACGACCAGCCACGCGGCCGTGCCCAGCAGCATCTCGGCGGCCGCGCGCGACTCCTCGCGCAGCGCGACACCG
This sequence comes from uncultured Actinomycetes bacterium, assembly GCA_963740835.1. Classification (GTDB taxonomy): domain Bacteria; phylum Actinomycetota; class Acidimicrobiia; order IMCC26256; family PALSA-610; genus CAVUFH01. The sequence goes on from CAVUFH010000003.1 coordinate 346,696, forward strand.
CGGGGACGGGAGCCCGGATCGATGATCGCCCAACCGATCCGCAGCCCCGCCGCGCCTGCGACCGCGATGCAGCTCAGCTCGAGGAAGCCGTGCGCAAGGACCTGTTGGAACAGTGGTGGACCGTTGCCGACCCCCACCGCGATCCCGAACGTCGCCCCGAGGATGAGGCCGTTGGTGATCAGCATGTACAGCGCACCCACACCGAGCAGGATGCCGCCGGCGAACGCAACGATCGCGACCCGGATGTTGTTCGTGAAGATCTCGCTCGAGAACGCAGCCTGCTCGTCGACAGAAACGCCCCAGTCCTGGCCCCGCGTGCGCGGCTCACTCACGTACTGGAACTCGGACGGCACCAGGCCGCCGGCCGCGCCCGGGTCGCGCCACGCCCAGTAGCCGCCGAGGAGCGCGGGTCCGAAGAGACATACGACGGCGATCGCGACCAGGCCGATGCGCTCGCGCACGCTGCGCCAGTAACCGCGCACGACGAAGTCGCGCAGCGTCCCACCGCGGCGCGCCGAGTGGTACACGGCCGTGCGCGCGCGGTTCACGAGTCGTTCCAACCGCCCCAGTAGCGGGTCACCGGGAAACTGGCGTCGCGCGATCGCGAGGTCGGCCGCGGTGGCGCGGTACGCAGTGCCGAGGCGGCGCACACCGTCGGCGCCGAGCTTCGACGGTCTGTTGCCCGCGCGATCGACGAGGTACTCCAGCTCGGCCCACACCGGCGCGCGTTCGTTCACGAACTCGTCTAGCGTTCCCACGTGCACCTCGACAACCGGATCGTGGTCGCGACTCCCGAAGGCATCGAGCTCGAAGTCGTGCTCGCCGGCCTCGGCTCACGGTTCGTCGCCCGTCTCATCGACACTTCGATCCAGCTCGTGATCATTCTCGTGTTGAGCCTCGGTGGATACGTGGCGAGCGGCGGCAGCTGGGACGGCTACGTCGTCGCCGGGGTCGTCATCCTCAGCTTCCTCGTGATGTTCGCATACGACGTGCCCTTCGAAGTGCTCAACGCCGGGCGCACCCCTGGGAAGAACGCGCTCGGCCTCCGGGTCATCGGCCGCAACGGCGAACCGATCGACTTCGTCACGAGCTCGGTACGCAACCTGCTGCGCATCATCGACTTCCTCCCGCTCTTCTACCTGGTCGGATCGATCGCGATCGTCGCGTCGCAGCACGATCAGCGCCTTGGCGATCACGCGGCGGGCACCCTCGTGGCGCGCGAGCGGTTCAGCGGCCAGTCGATCGACCTCCAGCCGGTTGCCCCGGTGAGCGTGCCGCTCGAGCAAGTGCTCACCTGGGACGTGTCGTCCGTCGACGCGAACGAGATCCAGGTGCTCCGCCACTTCCTCGACCGGCGCCTGGCGATCCCGTGGCCGATTCGGAGCTACTTTGCCCAGCAGCTGCTCGAGCGCTTCTGGCCCAAGGTTCCCGGTCTCCCGATGAACGTGCACCCCGAGTACATCCTCGAAGGCATCGTCGTCGCCAAGCAGGGCCGCGCGTGAACCCACACTCGTCCCGAATCGTTGAGTTCACCGATGTGCGCGGGCGCGGGTTGCAACTCGCAGGCCTCGGTCTGCTCAGCGTCGCCGCGGTGTGGAACTTCCTGCCGGTGCACCCGCCGCTCGCGTGCCCGCTCAAGACGATCACCGGGATCCCGTGCCCGTTCTGTGGCATGACACGCGCCGTCGTCGCGGGTGTGCACGGCGACTTCTTCCGCTCGCTCGCGTTCAACCCCGGCGGCCTGTTCGTGATCGCGCTGGCGATCTACGTGGTGATCCGAGCGCGGCTCCCCGCGACGCGCGCACCCGTGTGGCTCGTGTTCGGCGTGCTCGGCGCGCTCTGGGCGTGGAACCTCACGCTCAACCCCACCTTCCACTGACCCCGAACAATTCGGGCGACGAACGGGTCAGGCGTCGACTTCGCGGCGGCCTTCCAGCGCGCGGCCGAGGGTCACCTCGTCCGCGTACTCGAGGTCGCCGCCAACCGGCAGCCCGCTCGCAATGCGCGTGACCTTCAACCCGATCGGCTTCAGGAGCCGGGCGAGGTACATCGCGGTCGCCTCACCTTCGATGTTCGGATTCGTCGCGAGGATGACCTCGGTGATGTCTTCCTCGTTGATGCGGCCGAGCAGCTCCTTCACCCGCAGCTGTTCCGGGCCGACGCCTTCGATCGGTGAGATCGCGCCTTGCAGGACGTGGTAGCGCCCGCGGAACTCGTTCGTCCGTTCGATCGCGACGATGTCGCGCGGCTCTTCCACGACACACACGACGTGCGTATCACGCCGTTCGTCACGGCAGAACGTGCAGAGATCGCCTTCGGCGAGGTTGTAGCAACGCCGGCACCACGACACCCGCTCCTTGGCGTCGACGATCGCGCTCGCGAGCCGCTTGGCGTCCTCTGGCGCGGCCTTCAGCAGATAGAACGCGATGCGTTGCGCCGACTTCGGGCCGACGCCGGGCAGCCTTCCGAGTTCGTCGATGAGGGCCTGCACCGGCCCCTCGTAGACCGCCACGCGTGTCGGCTATCCGAACAATCCGCCGAGATCGCCGCCGAGGCCACCGAGCCCGCCGAGATCGATTCCCGAGGTGACACCACCGAGCTTTTGCTGCGCAAGCTCGCGCGCTTGGCGGTTCGCCTCCGTGACGGCGGCCAGGATGAGATCCTCGAGCGTCTCGACGTCGGTCGGGTCGACCACACCCGGATCGATCGAGATCGCGACGAGCTCGCCGTTGCCGGTGACCGTCGCCTTCACCACGCCACCACCGGCAGTCGCTTCGACGCGCGCGTCCAACAGCTGTTCCTGCGCGGCCTGCATGTCCCGCTGCATCTTCTGGATCTGCTGGAGCATCTGCATCTGCTGTTGCGGGTCGCTCACGATTGCTCCTCGGATTCGGCGCTCGTCACGGGCGCGGACGTTCTTCGACGACTTGCGCACCGAGGTCGCTGACGAGGCGGGCGACCGTGTCCGGGGGCGGCGCGTCGGGCGCGTCGACGAGCGCGTTCAGGTCGATCTCCGGTTCTTCGTCGGTCACGTCGACGACCGCGGCCGCGCCGGCCACTCCTCCCACCGCGCCGACCGCGTCGACGACGGGCCGCAGCGCGCCCGGGGCGTCGAAGTCGTGGGGCCGGAGGACGAAGCGGGGCGCGAAGCCGAGTTGCGACGAGAACGCTTCCTTGATCGTCTCCGCCTCGCTGCGGAAACGCCCGTTGATCGCGTCGAACCGCGGCCGGGGCACACCGAACACGACGATGCCGCGCTCGACCCCGATCGGCTGCGCGTGTTGGACGACGGCCTTCAGCGGCGCCTTCAATCCCTCGAGCACCGTCGGCCACGCCTCGATGACATCGTCGGGGTCGAAGGACTCGGGCGCGGTGACCTCGGCGCCGGGCGGTGCGTCATCGTCGGCCGGTGCGGCAGACGCCGCCTTCGGTTCCTTCGCGGCGCGGCGCGAGAGCACCGGTTCGCGCGCGCCCGCCGGCGCGACCGACGCGGCTTCGGGCGCGAGCTCCGGCGCGGCCGGTCGTGGCGACGGCACCGCCGCGCCACCTCCACCTCCGGCACTGCCACCGCCCGACGCGAGCTGCCGTTCCAACCGTTCGACGCGCTCGAGCAACGTCTCGACGCTCGTGCGCGCTTCGCGTCGCGCGACGCGCACCACCGCGACCTCGAGCACCAAGCGTGGATCGGCAACCGTCTGCTGACGGATGTCGACGATCGACTGCCCGAGGATCTCGATCCCGCGTACGAGCAACGTGTTGCCCATCGCCTGCGCGAGCGCCGCGAGCTTCGTCGCCTCTTCGGCCGGACCGTCGTAGGGGACGCGACCCGCAGCGTTCGCGGCCATGAACGCGTCGCGCATCGACCGCAACAGATCGTCGGCGACCCGGCGAACATCGTGGCCCTGGGTCAGCAGTTCGTGGACGCCCGTGAGCGCGCCCGCGACGTCCTCGGTCGCGACGGCTTCGAGCACCGCGAGCCGCAGGTCGAAGGGGGCGCCGCCCAGCGCGGCCTGCACCGCCGGCGCGTCCAGCGCGCCCCCACCGACCGCGAGCGCCTGGTCCAGCAGCGAAAGGGCGTCCCGGGCCGAACCGGCCGCCCGGCGCACGATCAGATCCAGCACGTCGGCGTCAGCCGTGACGCCCTCCAATCCGAGGATGTCGACGAGATGGTCCCGGAGCTGCTCGGTGGACAGCAGCGTGAACTCGAAGTGCTGCGTGCGGGAGCGGATCGTCGGCAGGACCTTGTGCGGGTCGGTGGTCGCGAGCACGAACACGACGTGCGGGGGCGGCTCTTCCAGCGTCTTCAGCAGTGTGTTCGACGCCGCCGCCGAGAGCATGTGGACCTCGTCGATGATGTACACCTTGCGGCGCGACGACGCGCCCAGACCGAGGTGCACGCTCTGGATGAGCTCCCGCATCGCCTCGACGCCGTTGTTCGACGCGGCGTCGAGCTCGACGAGGTCGTAGAACGTGCCTTCGGCGATGGCGACGCAGTTCTCACACGTGCCGTCGGGCTCACCGTCGGCGCCGAGGTGCAGGCAGTTCAGCGCGCGCGCCAACAGCCGCGCGGTGGTGGTCTTGCCGGTGCCGCGCGGACCGGAGAAGAGGTACGCGTGACCGACGCGATCCTCGGTGACCGCGTTGCGCAACGCGGTGGTGACATGGTCCTGGCCGACAAGTTCGGAGAAGCGTTGCGGTCGGTACTTCCGGTACAGGCTGGCCACGCCGCGACCTTACCGGGACGCCCAGTGCTCGAACTCTGTGTGCAGTGGAGGCCCGCCCGCAGCAGATCAGGCGACCCGGCGGCACCCGAGAGTTTCCGCTGAGAGCTGCTTCCTCTCGGACCTGACTCGGTTCACGGACTCCCGTCGCGCCGGACCCGACCCGCGCGGGCGAGCCACCACCGCACACGAAGACCAGTCAGTCTACCGAGAGGGCTGCTTGTAGAGTTATCCGCTCTTGGAGGGGTGCGAGAGCGGCCGAATCGGCACGCTTGGAAAGCGTGTGTGGGGCAACCCACCGTGGGTTCGAATCCCACTCCCTCCGCTCGGGTTGCCGCCGACGAGCGCGGCTGTTGCTGTGACGTCAGTTCCTTCTCCACGATGACGGGACCCTTCGCCACGTGGTGGGCGCGCGGAGCATCAGGCAGGGAGGCCCAGCGTCACACCGGTTCGCCGGCGAAAATAGGCGATCATCCGGTCGGCGATGGAGTCCCACGTCAGCCTGGGGACGTCGTGGGGAGTGCCGCGCGCTTCCGCCATGCGATATGCGGCGACCAGCGAGAGCTCGACTGCGCAACGCAACGCTTCGTAGTACGGCTGCATCGACAGATCGGTGCTCCGGGCACGCTGGTACGCGCGTACGTACCGTGTGCGCATCGCGCTGCCGATCGCGGCAGCCGTGCGCTGGATCGCACTCGGCGCGTCGATCGGCGCAAGGGACAAGCTCATCGCGGTGAAACCGACATCGAGTGCCGGGTGTGCGACGGTCACCGTGGACCAGTCCAGGACACCCATAACGCGCCCGTCGTCCACGAGGATGTTGCCGCCCCACAGATCGCCGTGGCAGATCGACGGGCGCGGCGGCGGTGAGGGCGCGTGCTTGACGAGCCAGTCGAGACCAGGAGCGAGGCCGGTTGCGCCGGCCCGAATCTGCTCGTCGAGCACGTCGAACCATCGCTCCGGCCCGGACGGCATCGCGCCGAGCTCCGTGACGAGCGGCGCCGCGTCCATGTCGTGCAGCGATGCCTGCACGGATGCCGTCACCTCCGGCAAGCGCCGCAACAGATGCCAGCCGGCGCCAGCCAGCTCGCGCACGCGGATACCGCCCATCATCGCGTTGCCCGGGAGACGCTCCATCACGAAGAACCGACGACCACAGAGCCGGGCCGAGTCGTCGAACCAGAGAACGGGCGCGGCCGGAAAGCCCTGCGCGCACAGCACGCGCTGGGTCGTCGCCTCCCGGCACGCGAGTTCCGGCGCGGAGATCGACGGGAACAGACGCACGACGAGCGGCGCACTCCACGGCGGTGGAGCCGCTGCGAGCCGGAAGGCCCAGTTCTCGGTGAAGAAGCCCCCACTCAAGCGCGCCGGCGGCTCGGCGAACGCGACGTCCGCGCAGCCCGCCCGCCGGCGCACGATGTCGAGGAGCTCGTCGGGGAGCACGGTGCCATCTTCTCCCGCGGGCGCTTGACACGGTCGCGACTCTAGAAGAGGATCTTCTTCTAGAAGAAGCTCCTCTTCTCAGGAGGACTGCGGGAGTGGACACGCGAGTGCATCTCGTCGACGAGCCAGAGGCGTTGCAAGCGCTCGCCCACCCGATGCGGGTGCGCGTGCTCGAAGCGCTGCGCACGCCAGGGTCGGCGGCTGCCGCGGCGCGGGCCGTCGGCCAGCCCCGACAGAACATCAGCTACCACTTGAAGGAGCTCGCTCGGGTCGGTCTCGTGCGCAAGGTCGGCGAGCGGCGCAACGGCAACTTCATCGAGACGCTCTTTCAGAGCGTTGCGTCGACGATCGTGGTGTCACCCCGCGCCGCGTGGTCCGATCCCCGCCGCGCCGAAGCATTGCGCGAGCAGATGTCGCTCGAGAATCTGATCCTTGTCGGCGAGCGACTCGGCCGTGACGCGGCGGCGCTCCTCGATCGCGCTGCGTTCGACGGTGAGCAGATCGCAAGCGCGGCCGTCGATGCCGAGGTGCACTTCGCAGATGACGAAGATCGCGCCGCGTTCATGCGTGAGTACCTCGCAGCCATAGGGCCGCTCCTGCGCAAGTACGCGGAACCGGCCGGGACGCCGTATCGCGTCGTCCTCGCCGCTTATCCGCAGCCCGACGCGATCGAAGGAACGGACGCGTGAGCCGCAAGGTCGCGAAGACCTTTGTCGTCGCGGTACCCGTGGAGCGCGCGTGGAGCGCGTTCGCCGACTCACACGAGCGTTCGCAATGGGAAGCGGCGGAGTACGAGATCGACCCGTGCCCGGGCGGGCTCGTGCGGTGGACGCTCCCGGGCATCGAAGCGACGGGTCGTGTCGAAGAGGTCGACTCGATGCGACTGCTGCGACACACCGAAGTCACGGGGCCGCACTCGGGTTGCGAGATCACGGTCACGTTCGAGGCCGTCGATGGCGGCACCCGCATCAACATCACGCACGCGGGCTTCGGCTCGTCCGAGAACTGGGACGAATGGCTCGAGGACACGTCGCTGGGTTGGAGTCAAGCGATCGCCGACCTGATCGCGTATCTGCACACCGGGGTCAACGCGCGCCGCTTCGTGACAGAGATGCAGTCGCCCGGGATGGGCATGACCGACACCGACGCCGGCATCGAGGTCGTCAAGGTCGCGAGCGGCGGATTCGCGGACCAGGCCGGCCTTCGAAGCGGCGACCTGATCCTGCGGGTCGGAGGTGTTCCCGTGTTCGCGGTCGCCGAGCTGTGGGTTCTCTTGCGCGAGCACGCCGCCGGTAGTGCGCTCAGCGTGGAGTACGTACGTGACCGAGAGAGGCACGGGGGTCGCGGCACCTTGACCCGGTGGTCGTCGGTATGACCATCAACGGCACAGAGGGGCCGGCCTTCTCGCGCTCGGTTTCGCTGCACATCGCCCGGTGGGAGAAGCGTCGAGTCGCGATCGTCTTCACTGATCTCAGCGACTTCGTCGCGTTCACCGAGCGCAATGGCGACGCCGCCGCCGCCGAACTCGCCCTGCTGAACCAGCTCACGGCGATGCCGATCGCTCTCGGGCACGGCGGGCACGTCGTGAAGCATCTCGGTGACGGCGCGCTCGCGTGGTTCGCGGCGCCGGATGCCGCCGTCCTCGCCGCGGTCGACCTGGCACGCCGCGAGCTCCGACGTCCTTCCCATGCGGATCGGCGCACACTGGGGTGACGTCATGTGGACCGGGCACGATCTCATCGGTCACCACGTCAACCTCGCAGCCCGCCTGCTCGACCTGGCCCGTCCCGGAGAGGTTCTCGTCACGAGCGAGTTACGGCAGGCCGCCGGAGACGTCGCGCTCGTGCGCTACGGACGACCGTGCAAACGCGCCGTGAAGGGCGTGCGCCAGCCCGTGGAGGTTTCGGTTGCGCGACATCGGGAGGAAGCATGAGTCGATCCTTGGAACGAGCGTTCTCCGTCGCCCTTCCGGTCGAGCGGGTTTGGCACGCAATGACCGATCCCGACGAGCTCAACAACTGGTACTTCCCCTTCGCAGTCGACGACGACGGGGTGATGCACACCGAGATCCTCGGTGAAGATCGGCCCTCGGAGATCGTCGAATTCGAACCGATGCATCGGCTGCGCATGCGGACGACGTACACGGGACGCGAGCAGTGGCCCGCGCTGCCGGCGGGCACTCGCGACATGACGATCGTCCTCGAAGCGCTCGACGGAGGCACACGCGTCGCCATCACCCACTCGGGCTTCGGCGACGACGAGTCGTGGGAACAGGTGCTCGGAGCGACCGCCGCGGTGTCGAGGAGACGATCGCCGATCTCGTCTGCTACCTCGAGACCAGCGTCGGCGTACGCCGCCACCCGAACATGGGCACGAGCAACCACGGTATCGGCGCCCGAGAACGACCGGCCGGCCTCGAGGTGCTGTCAGCGCAACCGGGAACCTTCGCCGAACGGCTCGGACTGCAAACCGGTGATCTGCTCGTCGAACTGGGCGGCGCGGCTGTGTTCGGAATGCGCGAGCTCAACTTCTTCGCGCGTGCACAGCGACCCGGCGAACAGATCGCGGCCACATGGGTGCGGAAGGGACGCCTGCTCCACGGCACCGCGGAACTCGGGCGCCGCGACGCGTCCAGATCAGAAGCGGAAGCCGCACGGGTTGACGCCGGGCGTGGATCAGCAGATCGCTGAACGCAACAGCGAGTCGCCCGGCAAAGGAGCTCCTCTATCCGGTCCGGCGTGACGAACCATCTGCTCCGCTCCCAGAGTGCCCGGGCGTCGCCGTCACGCCGGCTGCATTTTGACGCGTGCGAGCGGTGAGTTTCGGCGGCACAATTGGTCCCTCTCTCTGACGGGTCATCGGAGCGGGAGGTGCGGTAATGGTCGATGGTCGCGACACGGTGCACGGGCCCGTCCTGCTCGTCGGCACCCGCAAAGGGGCCTGGCTGCTGCGCGCCGATCCGGCGCGCGGGGAGTGGTCCGCGTCAGACCCGATCTTCCTCGGTCAGATCGTGCAGCACCTGGTGCTCGACCCGCGCGACCGACGGACGTTGCTGCTCGGTTCCCGTACCGGGCACCTCGGGCCGACCGTCTTGCGATCCTCGGACCTCGGGCGCACGTGGCAGGAGGCGTCGCGCCCACCGGCCTTTCGTGCGAACGACCCACTCGGCCGTGCGTTGCGTGCGGTGTTCTGGCTCGCGCCGGGCCACGCGGACGAACCGGGTGTCTGGTACGCGGGCGGGTCGCCGCAGGGCCTCTTCCGGACCGAGAACGGTGGAGACACGTGGAACCCCGTCGCGGGTTGGAACGATCATCCCGATTGGGAGCGCTGGGCGGAGTGGCCCGAAGAGGGCACACCGGACGGCTCGATGCTGCACTCGATCAACATCGACCCCCGCGACGCGGCGCACGTCTACATGGGTCTCTCGGGTGGCGGCGTGTTCGAAACGGTCGACGGCGGCACGGACTGGAAGCCGCTCAACGCCGGATCGGTCGCGACCTTCCTCCCGGATCCGGAACCCGAGTACGGGCACGATCCGCACTGCGTGCGGTTGCACCCGCTGCGGCCTGATCGCCTGTACCAGCAGAACCACTGCGGCATCTATCGCATGGAGCGCGCAGACGGTCGTTGGATCCGCATCGGCGACAACATGCCGCGCGACGTCGGCGACATCGGCTTCCCGATCGAACTGCACCCTCGCGACCCAGACACCGCATGGGTGTTCCCTATGGACGGCACCGATGTGTGGCCGCGCACGAGTCCGGACGGACGGCCCGCGGTGTTCGTGACGCGCGACGCGGGCGCCTCGTGGGCGCGCTGCGACGAAGGCCTCCCCGAACGCGCGTGGTACACGGTGAAGCGGCAGGCGATGACCGTCGACGACCGCGACCCGGTCGGTGTGTACTTCGGGACGACGTGCGGTGAGTTGTGGGCGAGCACCGACGAAGGCGCGCGCTGGACGCGCATCGCCGAGCACCTGCCCGAGATCTACACGGTCGAGTTCGCCGATCCCGCGCCGTGACGAGCCAACCCGCGTGCGTGAACGTACGCATCCCGACGCCATTGCGCTCGTACACCGCACAGCGATCCGTGGTGCAGGTGGAGGCACACGACCTCGCGACCGTGTTCGCCGATCTCGATCGCCAGTTCCCCGGCATCCGGTTCCGCGTCGTCGACGAGCAGGGACGGCTGCGCAGGCACATGAAGGTGTTCGTCAACGACGAGGCCATCCGAGACCTCACGACCGAGATCGCCACCACTGACGAGATCACGATCATGCAGGCACTGTCCGGAGGTTGAGCTCCCGCCCCAGGTCACGGATAACTGTGGACAAGCGCGCGTGTTTTCAACAGAAAACCCACAGGGTTGTCCTCTATCCATGCACAGGCCGCGCGCCGGACACTCCATGCGGGAATGCCCGCCCGCCCGACATCGGACCGGCGTGCCTCGCGTGGTCTGCCCGCCGCCCGAGTCACGCCGGTTCGGCGTCCCGGCGCCTCAGTGGCGGAGACTCGCGTCAGCCGGTGGGGCCGAAGCGCTCGATGCGGACGTGTTCGACGGGCACGCCGAGTTGCACGAGCAGTTCGCTCGCCGCGTCGGCAAAGCCGGGTGAACCGCAGACGTACGCGGTCGCGCCGTCGACGAGCACCGGTTCGAGATCGGCGCGGGCCAGACGCCCGGGCGGTCGAGTCACCCCCGGCGGTGCGGTGCGCGTGTACACGACCGTCGTCTCGGGGCCGGGCAACTCGTCGCGGTAGTAGAGGTCGTCCTCGGTGCGCGTGGACACGATCAGCCGCAACCGGTCCGCGTGGCCTTCGCGGCGCGCGAGCCGCAACATCGCCATGAGCGGTACGACACCGGAACCACCACCGACGAGCGTGGCGGGCGTGTCGCCGTCCCACACGAAGTAGCCGCCGATCGGGCCGCGCACCTCGATGTCGTCACCGACCTCGAGCACGTCGTGCAGGAACGTCGACACCTCACCGTCTTCGAGCCGCTCGACGGTGAGCTCGATCTCCGCGGTGTCGTCCGGCGGGGACGCGACCGAGTACGACCGTTGCGCGACGTATCCGTCGGGCGCGGTCAGGCGTACGACGAAGTGCTGCCCGGCGCGGTGCGGCATCGGTGCCGGCAGCGCGAGCCTCAGCGTCTTCGCGCGTGCGGTCTCGTCGCGCAGCGCGACGACGCGGGCGCTCACCCAAGGAGAGTCGGGCACGTTCGTAGACGCGCTCAGTCGCCTTGGTAGCGCTGCTCGAGCCAGGGGTCGCCGCGATCGTGGTAGCCGTTGCGCTCCCAAAACCCGGGTTCGTCGTGGTCCATGAGCTTGAGCCCGGCGACGAACTTGGCGCTCTTCCAGAAGTAGAGATGCGGCACGAGCAGGCGCGCGGGGCCACCGTGTTGCGGTTCGAGCTGCTGACCTTCGAACGACCACACGACCCAGGCCTTGCCGCCGGTCACGTCCGCGAGCGGGAGGTTCGTCGTATACCCGGTGTGCGCGTACGCGAGCACGTACGACGCGGTCGGCAACGGCTCGGCCGCCGCGAGCAACGTGTCGACCGACACGCCCTGAAAGGTGACGCCGAGCTTCGACCACGTCGTGACGCAGTGGATGTCGCCTGCGTACTCGGACGGCGGGAGCGCGTGGATCTCGTCCCAGTTCCACACCGCCTCGTGTTCGACGAGGCCTTCGACGGTGAACGTCCAGTCGGCGGTCGCCAGCTTGGGTGTGACCTCCGCCGTGAGCACTGGCCACTTGTTGCCGGTGTCGTACTGGCCGGGTGGGAGCCGCGGGTCGCGGGGACCGCGCGCCCTCCCCAGGAATCCTCTCGTCGCCATGGGTGCTCCCTGTGGTCCGGACGTCGGAGATCCCCAGCTTGTCAGAACGACCGGCCGCTCGGAACACGCGGCCGTTCACAATCGCGCCATTCCGCTGCTACTCGGATGCCATGTTTCGCTCGGTAGCGTTGCGGCGTGACGACGACTCCCGCGGACGCCCTGCGCCACCTCGCTCTCGAGGGCTCGTTCAACTTCCGCGACCTCGGCGGCTATGAGACGCTCGACGGCCGCACCGTGCAATGGCGGCGGCTGTTCCGCGCCGACGGTCCGCACACGCTCACCGACGCCGACGCGCAGCTCCTCGGAGAGCTCGGCCTGAACACCGTCGTCGATTTGCGCACGGTCGACGAGTCGCAGGAGCGCGGCCGCTGGCAGGACCACGTGGGCGACGTCATGGTGCACCACCTCCCGATGACCGACGTGCTCCCCGACGAGGTCGAGCTGCGTGAGTGGACCGAAGCCGTGAACGTCGGGAATACGTACCTGCGCATGGCGCGTACAGGCGCGCCGGCGATCGGGGCTGCGATCGCTGCGCTCGCGGAGCCCGACGCGCTTCCCGCGATGTTTCACTGCAGCGCGGGCAAGGACCGTACGGGTGTGCTCGCCGCAATCGTGCTCGGTCTCCTCGGCGTACCGGACGAGACGATCGTGACCGACTACGCGTTGAGCGGCGCGGCGATGACGCGCATGCTCGAGTGGCTCCGCGGCCGCGCGACCGATCCCGAAGCCCTCGAGCGTTTCTCGCCCGCGGTCCTGGCCGCAGAACCCGTGGCGATGCGCGTGTTCCTCACGGGACTGCGCGAGGAGTGGGGCTCGTTCGACGCCTACGCGGCCGCGCTCGGGCTGGGCTCGGAGGTCACCGCGCTGCGCGCCACCTTGCTTGCATAGTTCGGGCTTCCATAGTTCGGGCTTCCATAGTTCGGGCTTGCATAGTTCGGGATCGCGTAACCCGGCGGCACCCGCCGGAGGCCGAACATCGGCGCACGCGTCACCGCGACCGAACCGAGCACGAGGATGAGCGACGCCGCGAGGAAGCCCGACCGCACATCCAGCAAGGCGACCGTCGCGATCAACGCACCGCCGGCCCACGCGAGCTGCAGCGCGGCTTCGTACCAGGCGAACGCCCGGCTGCGGGTCGTGTGGGTCGTTTCGCGCTGGAGCACGCTGTCGCACGAGTGCCGACCGACACTGGACGCGAGCGCCAGCAAGAACACCGCAAGGATCATCGTGGGGAGGTTGCGCGACGCGGCCGCAGTCAAGGCGGCCATGGCCGCGACGATCGCACCGAGCCCGAGCATCATCCGCTCGTCGATGCGGTCCCGCAGCCTCGGACTCACATACGTGCCCGCGAAGCTCCCGATGGGAACGGCGAGCGCCAGGAGCCCGAGCGTGGTCGCCGGCTCGCCCGCGCGTTCGAGCGCGAGCGCGAGGAGCACGAGCACGAAGCCGGTCGTCAACCGGAGCGCCGACATCGTCAGCAATGGACGCGCGGCCGCGGCAGGGATGCGACGCGCGCGCGCAACCGCACCATCGGCGTCGAGCGCGATCACCGCCGGCACCGGCACGCGCAAGGCGAGGTACGCGCCGAGCGCGTGCAACAGCGCGGCGGTGAAGAGAAGCCCCGACTGGTTCCCGAACCGCAGGATCACGCTGCCGCCGATGCCGCCGGCCAACCCGGCGATGGACCCGACGCGTGAAAGCCGCGCGTTCGCGGCGACGAGCTCGGTCTCGTCGTGTACCAGCGCGGGCACCAATGACCGCTTCACGACGGCGTAGGCCCGACCGAGCACGAGCACGGCCAGCGACTCGGGGTAGAGGAGGATCGAGCTCGCGTGCAGGGCGAGCATCAGTGCGCACGCCACGCGGGCCCGGGCGATGCGGCCGAGGAGCAGCGATCCCGCCCCGTAGCGCGCGACTGCGGGACCGATCAGCGGCGTCATCAGCGCAACCGGTGCCAGCGTCAGCGCGAGGTAGAGCGCGAGCCGCGGGCGGGCGACGTCGAGCGACGTGTTGAAGAAGAGGCTTCCGGCGAGCGCGACGGCGATGCAGGCGTCGGCCGCGGTGCTCACCGCGTGCATACGAGTGAGGCTCCGGATGCCGCCGGATCCGGTTCGGCGGGACACCGTCGAGGTCACACCTCATCTTCGGCAGGTCCTGGCGTCGCGTTCACAGATTTCCCGTGTCCACACGGTGAAGAGTTGACCGATGTTCACTCGCCCGATGTTCGGCGCCGGCATTGCCTTACAGTCCCGGCCCGTATGCGCGCCGACACTGCCCAGCTCGACCGGTGGATGGGAACCGCGCTCGACGAAGCCCAGGTCGCACTCGAGCACGACGATGTGCCCGTGGGTGCGGTCCTGGTCGACCTCGCGTCCGGTCGGATCGTCGCCCGTCGCCACAACGAACGCGAGCACGCCCACGACCCGACCGCGCACGCCGAGCTGCTCGCAATCCGCGACGCCGCGGCGGCCGCGGGCAGCTGGCGGCTCGACGACCACGCCCTCATCGTCACGCTCGAGCCGTGCGTCATGTGTGCCGGCGCGGCGTGGTCGGCGCGGATCCCGCTCGTCGTCTTCGGCGCGACCGATCCGAAGGCGGGGGCATGCGGGAGCCTCTACAACTTCGCGGCGGACCCGCGCCTCAACCACACGGCTGAACTGGTGGCGGGCGTGCGCTCGGCGGAATGCGCCGCGCTGCTGACCGACTTCTTCGCCCGCAGGCGGGAACGACCCATCACCTAACATCTCGCCCCGGAGGGATGCGAGAGCGGCCGAATCGGATGGTCTCGAAAACCATTGTGGCGCAAGCCACCGTGGGTTCAAATCCCACTCCCTCCGCCACCGGCACACCAGCTGCCAACCGATCGGACCCCGCGCGCCGCGGGGTCCGATCGCGTCGGGTCCCGCTGCATCCGCTCGGGCCCGGTGCTGGGAGCGGGGGTGAAGCCGCGATACTCAACCAGCACCCTGCACCGACCGAGGTTCGTCCCGTTGCCGACCGATCCTGCAGTCATCACCGCCCTCGAGGCTGCCGTCGCGGCCGAGCCGGGCAACACCGCGCTGCGGCTGCACCTCGCCGGGCTGCTCGTCGACGGCGAACCTGCACGCGCTGCTCGCGCACTGTCAGCAGATCCTGGCCGACGAGCCGCACCGCCTCGACGCGCTGCGACTCGCCGCCCGAGCCGCCCGGGCCGAGGGGAACGAAGCGCTCGCCACCGCGTACGAGTCCCTGGCCGCGGGGGCGGGCGAGCCCTTGGCCGCCGGTGTGGACACGGAACCCGAAGCGCCCACCGCACCGGCGCCGGTCGCGGCCGGACCGGTACCGCTCGGTCCGTCGGCCGACCCCGCCTTCGACGCCGAGTTGGAAGCGCTGCTCCGCAACGCCGCGAGCGACGCCGTCGACATCGAAGCACCGGGGATGACGCTGGCGGACGTGGGCGGCCTCGACGACGTGAAGCGGCAGATCGAGCTCTCGTTCCTGGCACCGATGCGGAACCCGGAGCTGCGGCAGATGTACGGCAAGTCGCTGCGCGGCGGGTTGCTCCTCTACGGACCTCCGGGATGCGGCAAGACGTTCCTCGCGCGCGCCATCGCGGGCGAGCTCGACGCCGGCTTCTACGCGATCGGGCTGCACGAAGTGCTCGACATGTGGCTCGGGCAGAGCGAGCAGAACCTCCACGAGGTATTCGAACGGGCGCGTGCGAACACCCCGTGCGTGCTCTTCCTCGACGAGGTCGACGCGCTCGGGCAGAAGCGCAGCCAGCTCACGCACTCGGCCGGGCGCAACGTCGTGGTCCAGCTCCTCTCCGAGCTCGACGGCATGGGCGCCGACAACGAAGGCATCTTCGTGCTCGCGGCGACGAACCAACCGTGGGACGTCGACCCCGCGCTGCGCCGGCCCGGCCGCCTCGACCGCACGATCCTCGTGGTGCCGCCCGATGAGGACGCCCGCCGCAAGATCCTCGAAGTCCACCTGCGCGACAAGCCGGTGGAGGGCGTCGACCTCCGTCGCATCGCGGCCCGCACCGACGGATACTCCGGCGCCGATCTCCGGTTGGTGTGCGAAGCCGCGGCCGAGCTCGCGATCGAGGACTCCCTGCGGCAAGGGCGGCCGCGTCCCATCGGCCAGGACGATCTCGTTGCCGCGCTCGCACGGGCAACACCGAGCACACGCTCGTGGTTCGACATGGCCCGCAACGTCGTCACGTTCGCAAATGACGCCGGTGAGTACGACGACCTGAAGTCCTACATGCGCAAACGCCGGCTGTTGTGAGCGACAATGACGCAGTCGAACGGCGCGTGCAGGCGTTGCTGGAGCTCGGACGCGTCGACGACGCGATCCGCGAGCTCACGCCCGCGATCGCGTCGGACCCGACCAGTGCCGCACTGCTCGTCATGCTCTCGGAGGCGTTGCTGCGCGCGGGACGTCCCGCCGAGGCCGAACGCGCCGCACGCGACGCGATCACGCGCGCACCGCAATGGGCGAGCTCGTACCGTGCGCTGGGGCGCGCGCTGAACGACCTCGGAAACCGAACCGGCGCGCGCGGCGCGTTCGAGCACGCAGTCGCGATCGATCCCGGTGACCCGACCTCGATGTTCTACGTCGCGGTGGCGCGGGCGAAGACGCGCGACGCCGCCGGCGCGCGCGCCGCCGCGCTCGAGGTGAAGCGCCTGACGCCGGGCGCTGCGCTCGGCTATCACGCGGCCGGGTTCGTCGCCATCGAGCTGGGCCACTGGGCCGATGCCGAGGGCGAGTACCGCAGCGCGCTGCGGCTCGCGCCGACCTCGGCCGACTTCTTGAACAACCTCGGGCTCGCGGTGCTACGGCAGGGCCGCACGCACGAGGCCACCGAACTCTTCACCCAGGCCGGTGCGCTCGAGCCGACGAGTGACCGCCTGCGCAACAACACGCGCGCCGCCGCGCGCGCCCACACATCGATCCTCGGCGCGGCACAGCTCCGGTTCAACGGTGCGCCGCGCTGGGTATGGCTGGCAGGATGGTTCGTCCTGCTGCAGGTCGTGATCAACCTGCCGGACCCGTGGGCCGCGATCGGCCTCGCCGTCATCGTCGGCGCACCGCTGATCTTCGCGGTCCTGCGGCGGCGCGAGCTTCCCGATGCCGCGCGCCACATCTTGCGAACCGACGCTTCACACGGCTGGTCGCCCCGCCGGTGGACGAGACGTACATGGGCCATCGGCGCGCTCGTCGTTGTGAGCGTGGTCCTCACGATCGTCGTGCTGTTCGCGACCGGCGCGATGACCTGGTCATGACGCGGTCACGTCGCCTTGGGTCATGATCAGCGAGGGCGCTCGGGTGTGACCTCGTTCGCGTCGGCCGTGGTTTCGCCGATCGCGTCCGGCTCGAAGCCGACGCCGACGCGCTCCTCCGGTCGCCGTTCCTCTTGCCGCGCGAGATCCCGCAAGACCCGTTCGTCGGCTGCGGTGAGCGGCGGTTGCATGATGCTGCGGGGCCAGAGCCGGCGGGCTCGCACGACGTTGACCTCGGCTGCATATCTGCTGACCGAACACAGGGAACGGTTGCAGCGTCGCCCGGATCCGTCAGCCGGGTGACTGCAAGCCCAGGTTCGAGTAGATCTCGCGCGTCGCGGTGGAGCGGTTCAACGTGTAGAAGTGGAAGCGCTGGACGCCACCGGCGCGCAGCGCTTCGCACAGGTCCGTCGCCGCTTCCACCCCGACCCGGTGCATCGCGTCAGGATCGTCCTCGACGGCGCGTAGACGATCCTCGAGCCACTTCGGGAAGTCGGCGCCCGAGAGCTCTGCCATCCGCTTCACCGATTTCACGTTGGTGACGGGCATGATGCCCGGCGTGACCGGGGTGGTGACGCCGAGCCGATCGAGATCGGCAAGGAAGTCGAACCACACCTGGGGTTCGAAGAAGAACTGCGAGACGCCGAAGTCGGCCGCCGCGAGCTTCTCCGCCTGCCGACGTCGGTCCTCGCTCACCTCCGTCGATGCGGGATGACCCTCGGGGTGCACCGCGACACCGACCGAGAACGCGTCGAACTCGCGCCGCGAGCTGGATGAGATCGGTTGCATGGTCGAGTTCACCCGGAGGCAGGTTCAGGTCCTTGGGCGGGTCGCCGCGCAGGGCCAGCACGTTCTGCACTCCGGCTTCCGCGTAGCGGCCGAGGATCTCCTCGAGCTCCGCACGCGAGTGCGCCGCGCACGTGAGGTGAGCCATCGCCGTCATCGACGTCTGTTCGTTGATCCATACGACGAGGTCGTGCGTGCGTTCACGCGTCGTGCCACCCGCGCCGTAGGTCACCGAGACGAACGAAGGATGGAGCTCTTCGAGATCCTTCAGCGTCGCTTCCAGCTGGAGTTCGGCGGCCGGGGTCTTAGGCGGGAAGAACTCGAACGAGTTGGCGGGTCCGTCCGCGATGACGTCAGTGATCCTCATCGAACAATTTTAGACACGTACCGGGGCGCGGTGCCCATGGAAGCGCCGAAGGCGCAGCGAGTTGCTGACGACGAACACCGAAGAGAAGGCCATCGCGCCGGCCGCGATGATCGGGTTCAGCAGGCCTACCGCCGCGAGCGGGATCGCGGCGACGTTGTAGGCGAACGCCCAGAAGAGGTTGCCCTTGATGGTGCCGAGCGTCCGGCGGGCGAGTGCGATCGCGTCGGCCGCGCCGATCAGGTCACCGCCCACCAGGGTGAGATCGCTCGCCTCGATCGCGACGTCGGCACCGGTTCCGAGCGCGATACCGAGATCCGCCTGCGCGAGCGCGGGCGCGTCGTTCACGCCATCACCGACGACGGCGACCCGTTTGGTATTGCGCTGCAGTTCGCGCACGACCTCCACCTTGCCCGCAGGCAGCAGCCCGGCGACGACGCGATCGATCCCGACCTCGGCTGCGACCGCGTGCGCGGTGGTCGGCGCGTCGCCGGTCGCCATGACCACTTCGAGCCCGAGCTCGTGGAACGCGCGCACCGCGGCGCGCGACGACGGCTTCACCGTATCGGCGACCACGAACACCGCCTGCGGCGCTCCGTCCCATCCCGCGACCACTGCGGTACGGCCGCCGGAACCCGCGGCGCGCGATCGCGTCCGACAAGTCGGCGACGAGCGTCGGGAATCGCGAGGCTCGGCCCACCACGACGTCGTGTCCGTCGACCGTCGCGCGCACTCCCGATCCGGGGTCGTTCGTGAACGTGTCGGGCCCGACCAGCTCGACACCGCCCGCACGCGCGCCACGTGCGATCGCCTGCGCGATCGGGTGCTCGGAGGCATCCTCGGCCGACCCCGCAAGGCGCAGCGCATCACCGACCGAAACGCCCGGCGCAGTGACGACGTCGACGAGCTCCATGCGGCCGGCGGTGATCGTGCCGGTCTTGTCGAGGACGACGCGGTCGAGACGCTGCGTTGCCTCGAGCACATCGCCACCCTTGATGACGATGCCGAGCTGGGCGCCGCGACCGGTGCCGACCATGATCGCGGTCGGCGTCGCGAGGCCGAGCGCGCACGGGCACGCGATGATCAGCACCGCGATCGCCGCCGTGAAGGCGTCCGCCGCCGAGTGTTGGGTCACGAGCCACGCGGCCGCGGTGAGCAACGCGATCGCGATCACCACCGGCACGAAGACGCTCGACACTCGGTCGGCCAGCCGTTGCACCGGCGCCTTCGCAGACTGTGCCTGCTCGACGAGCCGGGCGATCTGGGCGAGTGCGGTGTCGCTCCCCACGCGGGTGGCCCGGACGACGAGCCGACCCGACGCGTTGACCGTCGCACCGAGCACCTCCGCGCCGGCGGTGACCTCCACTGGCACGGACTCGCCGCTCAGCATCGACACGTCGACCGCGCTCGCCCCGTCGACGACGACTCCATCGGTCGCGATCTTCTCGCCGGGGCGCACGACGAACAGGTCGCCGACAACGAGGCTCGCGATCGGGATCTCGTCACCGTTCTCGAGGCGGGCCGTCTTCGCACCCAGCGCGAGGAGCGCGCGCGATGGCGTGTGCGGTGCGGCCGCGCGCTCGCGCCTCGAGGTAGCGACCGAGCAGGATCAGCGTGATGATCACGGCTGCGGTCTCGAAGTACATGTTCGCGGTGCTGCCCGCGAGAACGGCGCCGAGCGACCACGTCCAGGCCGCGATCGTGCCGACGGACACCAGCGTGTCCATCGTGACCGCACCGTGGCGGAGGTTCATCAGCGTGGCGCGGTGGAACATCCAGCCCGCCCACCAGACGACGGGCGTCGAGAACGCGAGTGCCCCCCACTCCCAACCGGCGAAGTGCCAACGGTCGACCATCGACACGGCGAGCAGCGGCAGTGTCAGCAGCGCCGCGGGTACCAGCCGCCCAAGAACCGCGCGAGCTTCGTCTCTCTCGGGAGCCGCGCGTTCGGGGTCACCGACCCGATAGCCGAGGCCGCCGACTCTCTGCGCGAGCACCGGCCGGCCGACGACGGTGGGGTCGAACCGCACCGTCGCCCGGGCAGTCGCATAGTTGACGATCGCCGTCGCGACGCCGGGCACCTCGGCCAGGCCCTTCTCGAGCCGGGCCGCGCACGACGCACACGTCATCCCCTCGATGGGGAGGTCGAGCACCGCGGGTTCCATGTGCGCTACTATACCCCCCTATCCTATAAGGTCGGCAAGGCGCACGACCCCGAGGAGCATGATGCGCGGCTACACGATGAACCGAGACGACTACCTGAACCGACTGCGTCGGATCGAGGGGCAGGTCCGCGGGCTGCAGCGCATGATCACCGAGGACGAGTACTGCATCGATGTCCTCACGCAGATCGCGTCGGTCTCCAAGGCCCTCCAAGGCGTCGGCCTCGGGCTGCTCGACGAGCACCTGCGCCACTGCGTCGCCGACGCGGTGCGCGCCGACGACGAACAGGGTGACGAGAAGGTGCACGAAGCGGTGGCGGCGGTGGAACGCCTCCTCCGGGCCTGACGACATCCCGATCCCTCGCTCTAGTCTCTCGCCATGACTCAAGCCGAGGTTGCGCCCGAGAAGAAGGAGCGCTGGTCGTTCTCGTGGAAGCACCTCTACGACGAGGTGGTCACGTCAGGGCTCTGCACCGGTTGCGCGGGTTGCGTCATCGCGTGCCCGCACGACGTTCTCTCGTACGACGACTCCAACGGTCAGTACAAGCCGATCCAGGTCGAGGAGTACGGCGGTCCCGGCGATTGCAGCCACGGCGACAAGGCGTGCACCTCGTGCACCCGGGCGTGCCCGCGGTTCCGCGCCTGGGAACCAGAGATCGACAACTTCATGTTCGGGCGGGAGCGGTTGCCCGAGGAAGTGTCGGGCGTGTTCAAGGACATCTGCTTGGCGCGCGCCGCCGACCCCGAGCTCCACGAAGTCGGCCAGGACGGCGGGCTCGTGTCGGCGATGCTCGTGTATGCGCTCGAGCACGACATGATCGACGCCGCGCTCGTGTCCTACCTCGAGGGCGACGGCACGTCATGGAAGGCCGTGCCCGGCATCGCGCGCAACCGCGCCGACGTCATCGCCTCCGCCGGCAGCCGGTACACGTACTCGGCGAACACGCTTGCGTACCAAGGCCTCGAGAAGGAGGACGAGCGGATCGCGCTCGTCGGCATGTCGTGCCAGTCGTCGGCGCCGCCCGTGATGAAGCAGCGCAAGGCGGGCAAGGTCGCCCGACGGTTGTCCCTCAACATCGGACTGCTGTGCTCGAAGACGTTCGACGACGCGATCTTCGAGGAGCTGTTCGAAGCGAAGTACGGCTTGAAGAAGGCCGACATCAAGAAGATGAACATCAAGGGCGTGTTCCAGATCTGGATGCACGACGGCGCGTACCACGAGGTGCCGCTGAAGGAGTGCCATCAGTGGACGCGTGAGGGTTGCAAGATGTGTCCCGACTTCGCGGCCGAACACGCCGATATCTCCACCGGCGGCATCGGCAAGTACAACGACTGGACGCTGACCATCGTGCGCACCGACGCCGGCCGGGAGCTCATGGAGCGAATGCTCGCCGACGGTGTGATCGAGACCCGACCCGGCGACGACGACCCCGACGCGATCGCGCTCATGCACAAGCTGTCGACGCGATCGCGCAAGCGCTGGCCGGAGTTCGCGATCCCCGGCCCGCGCCGGATCGCGCCGGTCGACAAACCCGCTGCAGGCTAGGAATCCCTGAACAGGAATCGAGGACTGGCATGGCTGAGCGCGACGAAGTCACCAGCGCCGACGTGCGAGTCCTGCTCGTCGAGGACCATGCGATGTTCGCCCGCGGCATCGAGGCCGCGCTCGCCGAGGAAGACGGCCTCGAGATCGTGGGCATCGCGGGCACGGTGGACGAAGGCGTCATGCGCTTCAAACAACTCGACCCCGACGTCGTCGTCATGGACTACCGCCTTCCCGACGGCGAAGGCACCGAGGCCACACGCCGCATTCGGGTGATCGATGGCGAAGCGGCCGTGCTGCTCCTCACCGGCGCCGACGATCCGAGCGTCGTCTCCGACGCGCTCGACTCCGGGTGTAGCGGCTTCGTGTCGAAGGACCGCGACGTCGACGATCTCGTGAGCGCGATCCGCGCCGTCGCACGCGGCGCCGCGGTGTTCCCGGCCGATCTGCTGTCACGAGCGCTCAGCCCGCCGACCGACAAGCAGGGCGTCGGCGCCGACCTCACCGCGCGCGAACGCGAGGTGCTGGCAATGCTCGCCGACGGCGCCTCCACGGAGGAGATCGGGAGCGGCCTCTTCCTGAGCCTGCACACCGTCCGCAACCACGTCCGCAACATCCTCACGAAGCTGCACGCCCGGACGAAGCTCGAGGCCGTCGTCATCGCGGCACGCGCGGGATTGGTCGATCTGCGCCCCGACACGTGAGAAGCCTGCGCGCTCGCGTCGCGTTGATCGTGGTGCTGGCGTTCGTCCCGGCGTTCGTCGTCGTCTATCTCATCTCCCGCGACGACCGCACCGAAGCGCGCAACGACAGCGCCGACGAAACCCGAGCACTCGCCGCGAACGTCGCGGAGCAGTACGACCACCTGATCGGCGACACACAGACCTTGCTGCGCGCGATCGGTTCGATTCCGCCGAACGACGCGATCCTCGCGCAGTGCGACCCCGCCCTCACCGCGATCACGCGCCAGACGCCGACCTATTCGAACCTCTTCATCGTCAATGTCGACGGAAGCGTGGTCTGCAGTGCGAAACCGACCGCGCCCACCGTGGACACCGAGTCGGAGTGGATGACGCAGGCCTTGTCCGAAGGCAGCTTCGTCGGCCTCGACGGCGGGAGCGGCGCCGACAAGGTCTTCACCGTGGCGATCGGCCTTGACGGCGTGAACGGCCCGTTCGTAGTCGCCGCCCAGATCGAGCTCGACGGACTCGCGTCGGTCGTCGGATCGATGGAGTCGTCCGCGGACGCGGCGGTGACGGTCGTCGATGGCGCGAACGTGATCTTGTTCCAACGGCCCGCCGACGTCACCGTTGGGCGCGTCGCGACGAACTCCGGCTGGTTCGCGGCGCTGCGCCGTTCCGGCGACCACGTCGTCGTCGTGACGAAGGGTCCAGACGGCGTGCGACGGATCTACACCGGTGAGCGGCTCAGCGACCCGGCCGGCGCCGTCGCGCTCGCGGGGATCCCGACCAAGGTGGCGTACGCGGAACCTGCGCACTGGCTCCGCGTCCGCGTTGTCGCGCTGCTGATCGCGACCCTCATCGCGCTGGTGATCGCGCTCGCGTTCGCGCACATCTCCGTCATCCGTCGTATCCGCGAGCTCGTCACCATGACCCGCCGCATCGGCGCCGGCGATCTCTCGGCCCGTTCGGAGGCGCGCACGAGCGACGAGATCGGCGAGCTCGGCCGCTCCCTCGACTCGATGGCCGACGAGCTCCGCGTGCGGGAGGCCGAACGTGCCCACCTGCTCGACGCGATCGTCGAAGCGAGCGAAGAAGAACGCAAGCGCATCGCCGGCGACGTGCACGACGACTCGATCCAGGTGATGTCGGCCCACGTCATGAACCTGCAGCTCCTGCGCCGCCGCGCCGACGACCCCGAGCTCCAGACTCGGATCCGCGACCTCGAGGAGTCGGGTCGCGCCGCCACCGCCCGCTTGCGAGATCTCGTGTTCGAGCTGCACTCGCCGACGCTCGAGGAGCACGGGCTGAAAGCCGCACTCGAGACCCTCCTGGACCGCGCGTTCGAAGGCGAGGACGTCGTCTGCTCCGTGACGAGCACACTGACCGTCGAACCACCCATGCCGACCGCGGCAACCGCATACCGCATCGCGCAAGAAGCGATCCGCAACGCCCGCCAGCACGCCGACGCGCGCACGATCGCGGTCGAAGTCGGACGCGACGGGCCGGAGCTCGTCATGCGTGTCGTCGATGACGGGCGCGGGTTCGACCCGGCCGCGCTCGGGGATCGGCCCGGGCACCTCGGCCTGCGGGGAATGAGCGAGCGCGCCGCCGCGGTCGGCGGCGACGTCACGGTGGCAGCCGAGCCGGGGCACGGCACCACCATCGAGTGCCGCCTGCCGTGGCTCGTCCCCGAATGAGCGGGGGCTCTAGGCCGTGATCCCCATCACCGCGTAAGCGGCGTCGAGCAAGTCGTCGGCACCTTTGACGACGTACGCCGCGGCGCCCGCGTCGCGCATCGACTGGCGGGTGTGGCGGTCGTCGTGGCTCGAACAGACCATCACGACGGTGTCGGGCGAGTGCCGGCGGATCCCGGCGATCGCCGCGTGACCGCCGCCCGGCATGCGCACGTCGACCACCGCGAGCTGTGGATGATGCGTGATCGCCGCCTCAGTGGCGGCCTCGGCCGAGCCCACCGATGCGACAACGCGAAAACGGGGATCCGTCTCCAGCAACGCCTCGATCGCCTGGCGCACCACGACTTCGTCGTCGGCCAGCAGCACTGTGACCACGCTGCTCATTCCATCCCTGCTCGAACCCCGGAGCCTGCTCGTCCCGGGCCGACAGCCTGCCCGTTCCCCGCCGCTCGTGCATGACACGGCCTCGTCATTGCCCGTTCGAGGGCTCGAACGGACGGGCGCCCTGACCTGAACATGTCACCCCACGTCTCCCCGTCTTGGTCTGTCGATCGCGGGCTGCTCAACGCACCATGAACTCGCACATGCCTCCACCACGAGGTCGCTCTGGGACGTCGCCAGGAGAAGTCGTTCGTGAATCTCAAGCAGGCCGCCCGTCACCTGGGTGTCCACTATCAGACCGCGTACAAGTTGGTGCGGTCCGGCCGGCTGGCCGCAGTGTGCGTCGGTGCCCGGTACGAGATCTCGGAGGCCGCCATCGAGCGGTACCTCGCCGAACGCCAGGCCATGCGCCGCGCCCCGGCCCGAGCACGACTGGCACCGGCCGCGAGCGACGACCCGTTCGCGCCCGCCGAGCGCGCGCTCGAAGCGGTGGCCATGAGCGCGACCACGATCTCGGAGCTGGCTGCCGATGCGCTCGCGACCGTGCTCGGTGATCTCGCCGTGGTGCGCGAGATCTCACACGACGGCGAGTGGTTCCTTCCCGCAGTCGTCCGTCACGCCGATCCGGGCCGCCGCGCCACCATCGCCGCGACGATGGGCGAGTTCCCGATGGCGGTGCCGGGCAGCGGCGTGCTGCAGACGGTCGCCGACGGGAGCAGCGTGCTCAAGGCGCTCGTCGCGCAGGACTGCGTGCACAACCGCGTCGACCCCGAAGCGTTGCAGTACTTCGACGAGGCCGGGATCCACAGCATGATCGTGGCGCCGGCATTCGCGGATGACGAGGTCGTCGGCCTGGTCGCGGTCACCCGTGACGCCCCCGGTCGCCCCTACACGCGCGTCGATCTCGTCACGGCGGAACGGGCCGCAGCGATCGTCGGCGCGGGCATCGTCCGGGCTCGCCTCACCTCGGAATCCTGGGCCCGGCGCCGGTCGCTCGTCGCGGCGGTCTCGAGCCTGCTCGACGCGGGCGCGAGCGGGCCGCCCGTGCAGACCATCGTGAGCAACGGCCACCTGGCCGAGTTCGTATGCGACACGAAGGGCCGCATCGTGAGCGCGAACGAGGCGGGCAGCCAGCTTGTCGGCATCCCGATCGCCGAGCTCGTCGGCCGTCGCCTCCCTGATCTCGTCGCCGAAGCGACGCGCGCGGAGCACGTCGACCTGCTGGAACGACTGTTGCGCGGCGAGCTCAACTACGCCGACGCCCGGATCCGGCTCGACCACAACAACGACGGCGACGAAGACGACGAAAAGGTCGACCCGACCGCGGTCCGACTCGCCGTCGTGCGCGACGCGCAAGCGCAACCCCGCGCCATTGTCGCGATCGCGCACCACCTGCCGACCCCGTAACCCTGCCGCCCCGTAAGGTCGCGCCTGTGCGCGTCATGGCTCTGGTGACGGACATGATGGATCGGTCGCGGATAGCCGCCTCACTCCCGGACACGGTGTTCGTCCGGACCGCAGACGCGTGCGCGGGTGCCGACGTCGTCATCGTCGACCTGGCGCGTGCCGCCGCAGATGTCGCGGCGGTCGCGCGAGCGCACCCACCGCGCGCATCGTCGGCTACGGACCCCACGTCGACGACGCGCGCCTCGCGACCGCGCTGCGTGACGGTGCCGATCGCACCGTTCCCCGGTCGCGATTCTTCCGCGACATCGAGGCCGCGATCACGTAACGTCGACCCCTTGTGACGGGTCGGACTCCCATGCAGTTGTCTGCCCTCGTCCCGCGACTCGAAGCCGCCGCCGACGGGCTCGGAACCATCACGTTCCTCGGATCGGCCGCCGGCACCGATGGGCCGCAGTCGCAGGTGTCCTGGCGGGCGCTCCACGATGACGCACGCGGTTACGCCGCCGCGTTGCAGGCCCGTGGCATCGAAGCCGGATCCCACGTGGCGATCCTCGGCCCCACCACCCGCCCGCTCGTCACCGCGATCCAGGCCGCGTGGCTGTGCGGGGCTGCGACAGTGATGCTCCCGCTGCCGATGCGGCTCGGCTCGATCGAGGAGTTCGTCGTACAAACGCGCGCCCGCATCCTTGCGTCCGACGCCGCGCTCGTCGTCGTCGATCCGCAACTCGCCGAGTTCCTCGATCCCGTCGCCGGCGACCCCCCGATCCTGCTGCTCGACATTCTTGCCGCCGAACTGCGCGCCGCTGACGCCTACGACCGCCCGGTCGACGACCCCGACCGGCTGGCGATCCTGCAGTACACGAGCGGCTCGACCTCCGACCCCGCGGGGTGATCCTCCCACATCGCTGCGTGACGGCGAACGCGGACGCGATCGTGCAGACAGCCCACCTGCGCGCCGGTGTGGACCGGGGCGTTTCCTGGCTGCCGCTGTACCACGACATGGGCCTGATCGGGTTGCTCACGATCCCGATGACGACGGGCATGGACCTGGCGCTCGCCGCCCCCCAGGATTTCCTCGCCGCGCCCGCGCAGTGGATGCAGTGGTGCTCGGACTTCGGCGCGACCGCGAGCGCGGGACCGAACTTCGCGTACGCGCTCGCCGCGCGCGCGTTGCGGCGACTCTCCGGTCTCGACTTGTCGCAATGGCGGCTCGCGCTGAACGGTGCGGAGCCGATCGACCCCGACGCCGTCGAGGCCTTC
Organism: uncultured Actinomycetes bacterium; assembly: GCA_963740835.1. Taxonomy (GTDB): domain Bacteria; phylum Actinomycetota; class Acidimicrobiia; order IMCC26256; family PALSA-610; genus CAVUFH01. Next base: position 374,242 of record CAVUFH010000003.1, read on the forward strand.
GTGCGCGCCGGTGCGCCCCACGGGCTCCGCGCCTCGGCCGTGTTCCCTGCCTTCGGCATGGCCGAAGCGACACTCGCGGTGACGTTCCCCGAACCCGGGTCCGGCCTCGCCGTCGACATCGTCGACGGGCGCGTGCTGGAGACCGAGAAGTACGCGGCCGCGGTACCGGATACCCACGCGTCGGCACGCCGATTGGCCCGGCTCGGACGGGCCGTGCCCGGCCTGTCGGTGCGCGTGTGCGATCCCGCGACCGAGCGCGTCATGCGCGATCGCGAGGTCGGCGAGATCGAGATTGCCGGCTCCTCCGTCACTCCGGGCTACTACGGCCGACCGGACGCGACCGCGGCCGCGTTCCACGGCGGCTGGTTGCGCACCGGCGACCTCGGCTACATGGTCGACGGTGAGCTCGTCGTCTGCGGACGGATCAAGGACGTCATCATCCTCGGTGGCCGCAACGTGCACCCGCAGGACGTCGAGCGCGCGATCGCCGACGTCGACGGTGTGCGCGCCGGCAACGTGATCGCGTTCGGCACGGTGGGGCGCCGCGGTCGCGAGTCGCTCGTCGTCGTCGCCGAAGCGCGCGACGGCGACGCTCCAGCGAACGTGCGGAGTGAGGTCGCGGCGCGCGTGCGCGATGTCGTCGGGATGCCGGCCGAGGACGTGGTGCTGGTGCGGCCGGGCACGCTGCCGAAGACGTCGTCAGGCAAACTGCAACGCACGCTGTGCCGGGAGCGCTATCTGGGCGCGCAGCTCGAACCGATCTCGTAGCCGCGTTCGCGCGCTACACCATCGGCCAGGGGAAGCAGTGGTAGCTGTCGTCGGCCTCCGGCAGCACACCCGTCGTCAACAGGTGCTCGACGCGCGCACGCATCGCGTCGAGCTCGAAGCGATCGAGCAGCCGCCGGAGTCGCCCGTCGAGCTCGCGGCGGTCGAGGCGATCAGCGAGGCACTGCAGATCAGCCGCCACGGCCTCGGGCAGTCGTTCGCCGCCGAAGTCCCAGATGACCGTGCGCAGCTTCCACTGCGCGTGGAACGAAACGCCATGGTCGATCCCGAAGATGCGGCCGTCGGCCGCGAGCAGGCAATGGCCACCCTTGCGGTCGGTGTTGTTGATGACGACGTCGAACGCGGCCATCCGGCGGAAGTCGTCACCGTGTCGTTCGAGCAACGTGAAGTAGTGGTCGTCGGGGTCGTGCTCGACGAACCGTTGTACCGCGCCGATTCCGGCCGGGCCGTCCCGCAGCACCGTGTGCGGCACGATGTCCCAGCCGAGAACGTCGGAGAGCTCGTATGCCGCGACCTCGCGCTGGCACAACGAGCCGCGCGGGAAGTCCCACAGCGGCCGCTCACCGCGCTGCGGCTTGTAGATGCCGAGCATCTCGTCGCCGTTGCTCGCGACGTTCACGAGAAACGTCGCGTTCGACGACCACGGCATGCGACCGAGCACGTCGATATCGCCGCCCTGCAGCAGCTCGCGCGCCTGCGCTTCGGACCGGCCCGCGTCCGGTCGCGCGTCGTCCGGCAAGTGCGTGCTCAGTTCCAGCGCGGGCAGATGTGCCCGTCGGGGTCCATCGGGAAGTCGCAGAGCTGGCACTTCGGTCGACCCGCGTCGATCGACGCCGCGCCGTGGGCGACCATGGCCCGCACCTGCGCGCGCGTGGCGTACAGGCGGGCGACCCGACCTTCGCTGTCATCGAGCGGCGGTGGTGGTTCGTCCTCGTCGACGGCTTCCTCGCGCAGTTCGATCAGCACGAGATGGCGCTCGGGGTCGTACCCGATCCCGATCAGCCGGGCACGGAAGAGCGGCTCGTCCGCCTCGACCGGGCCGCAGTCGTCGACCGACATCGGATCGAGGGGCACGTCGGGGTCCTCCTCTTCGATCCGGTCGAGGAACTGCTCCGCCTCGGCCGCGAGCAACGCAACCTGTTCCTTCTCCACGAGGATCGACAGCAGCGCGTCACCCTTGCGCGCCTGGATGACGAACGTGCGCGCACCGGGATCGCCGAACGCGCCGGCTCCGATGGCATCGACGGGATCGAACTCGATGTGATCGGTCACGCCTCGGCCTCCTTGGCCTCGGGTGCGGCGCCGCCGGGAGCGGCCGGCTCGGGGAGGAGGTCGTCAAGTCCTCCGGTGTCGTTGCACTTCACGAGCAGGGCGCCGTATGCGTGGAAGTCGAACACCGTCGCCGACGCCGGCGCGACATGTACCCGTTGGAAGAGGTCGAGATGCATGCCCGTGTAGTGCGCGATGGCCGACTTGATCGGATCGGCATGGCTGACAACGACGACAGTCTCGTGCGGGTGCGCGGAAATCAGATCGTCGAGGGCGCTGACCGTCCGCGCTTGCATCTCGCGGATCGTCTCGCCGCCCGGGAACCGCGCACGCGACGGCGCGACCTGCACGACCTTCCACTCGTCGGTCTTCGCGAGGTCGGCGATCTTGCCACCCGTCCATTCGCCGTAGTCGGCTTCGATGACGCCGGGCAGCGAGAGCACTTCGAGTCCGTGGCGCGCCGCGATCGCCTGCGCGGTCTGGGTGGTGCGCTCGATCGGGCTCGCGTAGATCGCGGCGACCGGCAGCGCCGCGAGCCGGTCGGCGGCGGCTTCGGCCTGGCCGCGTCCCTTGTCGGACAGATCCACGCCGGGCATCCGCCCCGAGAGCAGCGGACCGGTGTGCGCGGTGACCGCGTGCCGCACCAACACCAGCCGCGTCGGCGCCTTGGGAGCGTCGGCCGGCGCGTCGGTTGGCGCGTCGGCAACAGGCGCGACGGGCGCTTCGGTCACCGGTTGGGTCATCCACCCACGATACCGGCGCGCCCTCCTTCTACGATCAAGGGGTCAACGAAGGAGCGATAGTCATGTCGAACGTGAACCTGTCTGCATCCGGGCCGCCGGAAACGGTGCTGGAGCCGGAACCGAGCGACGCGCTCGAGGCACTGGCCGCCGCGCTCGCGCAACCGGAGGCCGAACGACGTGACGCGGTCGCCGCGGTGTGCGCACGCTGGCCGCGCTTCCTCGACGCGTGGGCCCAGCTCGGCGCGCTCGGTCGCGACGACATAGAACGGTACGCGTACTACCGCGTCGGCTATCACCGCGGTCTCGACCGGTTGCGCCAGTCCGGGTGGCGAGGCAGCGGCTATGTCCGCTGGAAGCACGAGACGAATCGCGGCTTCCTGCGCGCGCTCGACGGCCTGCGGGCGATGGCGGCCGCGATCGGGGAAACCGACGAAGCCGATCGCTGCGCGGAGTTCCTGTACCAACTCGCGCCCGAAGGCATCGACAATTCGGCTTGACCCGGGAGCGCCGGCAGCGAACGGCTATCTTCGACCGTCGTGAAGCGTGCGCTCATCACCGGGATCACCGGACAGGACGGCCGTCACCTCTCGCAGTTCCTGACCGCGAAGGGATACCAGGTGTTCGGCCTCGTACGCGGCCAGAACAACCCGAAGATCGACATGATCCAGACGGAGAACCCGGCGCTCGAGTGCGTCGAGGGCGACCTCCGTGACCTTTCGTCGCTCATCGCCGTGGTCGAACAGGTCCAGCCCGACGAGGTCTACAACCTCGGCGCGATGAGCTTCGTGCAGCTCTCCTTCAAGCAAGCGGAGTTGACCGCGGAGATCACCGGCCTCGGCGTTTTGCGCATGCTCGAAGCGACACGAATCGTCGGCGGGCTCGACAACAACCCGATTCGCTTCTACCAGGCGTCCTCGTCCGAGATGTTCGGCAAGGTGCGCGAGACGCCGCAGACCGAGGAGACGCCGTTCCACCCGCGTTCGCCGTACGGCGTCGCCAAGGTGTTCGGCCACTACATGACGCTGAACTACCGCGAGGCCTACGGGATCCACGCGAGCAGCGGCATCCTCTTCAACCACGAAGGCCCGAAACGGGGGCACGAGTTCGTCACCCGCAAGGTCACCAACGCGGTCGCGCGCATCAAGCTCGGGCTGCAGGACTCGATCAGCCTGGGCGACATCGACCCGAAGCGCGACTGGGGCTACGCGGGCGACTACGTCGAAGCGATGTGGATGATGCTGCAGCAGGACGAGCCCGACGACTACGTCATCGCGACGGGTGAGACGCACTCGGTCCGCGACCTGCTCGACGTCGCGTTCAACCTGGCCGACATCGACGACTGGACCGACTACGTGAGGCAAGACTCACGCTTCTACCGTCCCTCGGAGGTCAATTTGCTCATCGGCGACGCGAGCAAGGCCCGCGTCAAGTTGGGCTGGACCCCGAAGGTCACCTTCGAGGAGCTCGTCCAGATGATGTACGAGAACGACCTCAAGGAAGAGAGCGAGAAGGCCCGGCGCTGACTCTCGGGCACTAGCCGGCGAGCAGGCTGGCGACGGTGCGCGCCGCGATGAGCGTCGGATCCCACAAGGGCGACAGTGGCGGCGCGTAGCTGAGATCGACCTGACCGAAGTCTTCGGCCGTCATCTCGTTCCAGATCGCGGTGGCCATCACGTCGATGCGCTTGGCCGCGCCTTCCTTACCGATGATCTGCGCGCCGATGAGCCGCCCGGTCTTCTGCTCGACGAGCACCTTGACCGTGATCTGCTCGGCGCCCGGATAGTAGGACGCACGCGTCGTGCCCTCGATCTTGGCGGTCTCGAACGCGAACCCCGCCGCCTTCGCTTCGCCCTCGGACAGGCCGGTACGGCCGATCTCGTAGTCGCAGATCTTCGTGATCGCGGTTCCGATGACGCCGGGGAACGCGCCGTAACCGCCGGACACGTTGAGCCCCGCGACGCGTCCCTGTTTGTTCGCGTGGGTGCCGAGCGCGATCGAGACCTGCTTGCGCGAGACACGATGGAACGTCTCGACGCAGTCGCCCGCAGCCCATACGCCGTCGGCGCTCGTTTCCTGCCGCCGGTTCGTCGCAATGCCGCCACGTGCGCCGATCTCGATGCCTGCGGCGCGCGCGAGATCGCTGTTGGGCTTCACGCCGATCCCGAGGACGACGATGGCGGCCGGGAAGGAATCGTCGGCGGTGACGACGGCACGTACGTGGCCTTCGGTGTCCGTCTCGAAGCCCTGCACCTCGGTGTCGGTGTGCAAGTCGATGTCCATGTTGCGGATCGCGTCGGCCACGATTGCACCCATGTCCGGGTCGAGCGTCGACATCGGCTGCGGCGCCGCCTCGACGATCGTGACGCTCATACCACGCTTCTTCATCGCCTCGGCCATCTCGAGCCCGATGTAACCGCCCCCGACGACGACCGCGCGTTCGTGTTCGCCCACGTGGTCGTGGAGGTCGATGCCGTCGTAGATCGTCTGGATGCCGTGCACGCCACGCGCGTCGACACCCGGGAGCGCCGGCCGCACCGGCGCCGCGCCGGTGGCGATGACGAGCTTGTCGAACGATTCGGTGCGTTCGACGAAACCATCGTTGTGATCGACGGCGGTGACCGTACGCGCGTCGATGTCGATGGCGAGCACTTCGTGGTTGAGGCGGACATCGATGCCGTGCGCACGGTGCTCCTCCGGCGACCGCGCGACCAACTGCTCGACGTCCGCGATCTCGCCGGCGACGAAGTACGGGAGCCCGCACGCCGAGTACGAGGTGTAACCGCCGCGTTCGAAGGCGATCACGTCCATCTCCGAGTGCGGCCGCCGGCGCCGCGCCTGGGCCGCCGCGCTCATGCCACCGGCGTCACCGCCGATGACGACGAGGCGCTCAGGCATACGAGGACGCCTTGTGCAGGGCCCGCTCGGCCTCCGCGACGATCTGCCGTACGAGATCCCCCGCCGGGACGAGCGCGTCGATCGCGCCCACACCCTGACCCGCGGGGTAGCACTCCTTGTCGGGGTCGACCTCCGCCGTCTCGTCGCCACCGAGGTGCAGCGCCTGCGCATTGACCGCGCGCATCATCTGCTCCGGGAACGGGCGCAGCTCCTCGGGGTGCGCTTCGATGTACTGCGTCCATTCGTTGCGGACCGCCCGCAACGTCTTGCCCGTGAAGCCCTTGCTGATGACCGTCCCGTCCTCCGGCGTGCGGATCAACGCCTCCTTGTAGCCCGGCACGGTGCGCGCTTCGGGCGTCGCGATGAAGCGGGTACCGATCCACACGCCGTCGGCACCGAGTGCCAGCGCGGCCGCGAGTCCGCGGCCGTCGAAGATGCCACCGGCCGCGACCACCGGCACGCGGTCTCCCACCTCGTCGACGATCTGGGGCACGAGCGGGAACGTCGCAACCGTGCCCGTGTGACCACCCGCCTCGGTGCCCTGCGCGATCACGAAGTCGCAGCCGGCTTCGACCGCCGCGATCGCGTGCCGCACCTTGCCGCACATCGACGCGACCAGCACGTTGCCGTCGTGCAGCACCTCGATGATCTCGCGCGGCACGCCGAGACCGGCGACGAACAGCGACGCGCCGCCCTTCACGATCTCCTCCGCGCCTGCCACCATGCGTTCGGGCAACGCCGCGAGCAGGTCGACGCCGAACGGTGCGGCCGTGAGATCACGAACCTGCTGCATCTCGGAACTGAGCTCTTCGGTGGTCATCGTCGCTGCGCCGAGCGTGCCGAATCCGCCCGCGTCCGAAACCGCGGCGACCAGGCGGGCGAAGGAGACGCCGCCCATTCCGGCGAGCATGACGGGGTGCTCGATACCGAGCATCTCGGTGAGTCGTGTGCGCATGGCTCCCATGCTGCCATTAGCCTCCGGGCCGTGACGGATGCGCCCGGCGCGGACCAGACCGCTGTGCTCGTGGGCGTGATCATGGGCAGCGACTCGGACCTGCCGGTGATGCAGGGCGCGATCGACGTGCTGACCGACTTCGGCGTCGCCTTCGAGGTGCGCGTCATCTCCGCGCACCGGACGCCCGAAGCGATGGTCGACTACGCGAGGAGCGCGGCCGACCGCGGCATCCGGGTGATCATCGCCGGCGCGGGCGGCGCCGCGCACCTGCCCGGGATGACCGCTTCGCTCACGCCGCTGCCGGTGATCGGCGTGCCCGTACCGCTGCAGCACCTCGACGGCCTCGACTCCGTGCTCTCGATCCTGCAGATGCCCGGCGGCATCCCTGTCGCAACCGTCGCGGTCGGCAACGCCAAGAACGCGGGCCTGCTCGCGATCCGCATTCTCAGCACCGCCGACGACTCCTTGCGGGGCACGATGGCGAAGTACCAAGCCACGCTCGCGGCGACGATCTCGGAGAAGGACGCCGCCCTCCGCAAACGCTTCGCTCAGCCCTGAGCCTCGGACCACTCGACGAGGAACCAAGGGTCTTCCCGGTCGTGGCGGGCCATACGTGGACCCGCTTCGGCAAAGGTCGTGTCCTTGAGCTGGTCGTTCACCCATTTGTTGCGCGCGAGCAGATGCTCGTAGCGCAGCTTGCGATCGCGCGGATAGCCGTTCCCGTCTCGAGGGATCGCGCGCCAGTCCGTTCGTGCGGCTCCCGGCGCGCTCACGTCTGCTTGACGGCACGGAACTCGGCGCGGTCGCCGGCCGCCGCGGCGAGCACTTGTAGAGCGAACGAATTCAACGAACAGCCCGCGTCGAGCGCCGACGCGCGTAGTGCAGCGTGGAGCTGTGGTGCCATACGCAGCGTCACTTTGATCGCCGTTCTCTCGGCCACGGCGCCGACCATAGGACGTGCCTGAGACAGGCTCGAAGACGTGCTTGAACCACGGATGCGGTGCACTGCGAACCGGAGTCCTTGACGGCACCCGTGACGCCACGGGCAACGGCACCGGCGACGGCATGGCTCTTGCGCGACCACTTGCTGACGCGCAGATCAGCATGTTTTGGGAGCGCGCTTACTCGGTGCCGATGGCGCGGAGGATGTCGAGCTTGGCCGCGCGGCGGGCGGGCAGCCAGGCGGCGACGATCCCGACGAGTCCGGCGAGCAGCACCACGATCAACAGTTGTCCGGGCGCGGCGGCGAAGCGAGTAAAGCCTTGGCGCTTCAGCGCTTCGACGATCGCCCAGCCGAAGAAGAGTCCGAGCGCGAGACCGAGGACGGTACCGAGCAACGCGATGATCACCGACTCCCAACGGACGGCGGAACGCACCTGCCGCCGCGACATGCCGACCACGCGCAGCAACCCGATCTCGCGTGTTCGTTCGTGGACCGACAGCGCCAGTGTGTTCGCGATGCCGATGACCGCGATCACGATCGCCAGGAAGAGCAGACCGTAGATCAGGTTCACCACGGTGTCGATCTGCGCTTCCTGGTCCTTCTTGTACTCGGCCTGATCCAACAGCTCCGCGGTCGGGTACGCCTTCAGCAACGGCTCGATCGCGGCACGGCCCTGCTCGGGCGTGACGCCGGGCTTCAACTTGGCGAAGATCTGGTAGTCGATCTGGTCGGTGTAGTTCTGTTCGAACGCGGCGAGCGAGATGACCCAGTTGCCGGCGATCTGAGTGCGGTCGTAGATGGCCTGGATCGTCATCGGCACCACGCCGGTCTTCGCGAAGAGCACCGGCACCGTGTCACCGACCCTCCAACCGTTGGCGTCGGCCTTGTCCTGCGACACCGCGATGCCGTTGGCGTCGAGCGCGGCGAAGTCGCCTGACTTCACGTTGAAGTCGAACATGTCCACCGTCGCCTCCGGGTCGGCGGCGACGAGGAAGTCGCCTTGACCTGCGATCTGCGCGGGACCGAAGCGGAGCGGAGTCGTCGACTGGATCTCCGGGAGCGCGCGGATCGACTCGCCCAGCGCCGGGCTCAAGCCGGTGCCGAACCCGGTGCCCGACGTCACGATGTAGTCGACCTGCAGCTGCTCGTCGATCGCGTGCGAGATGGACGCCTTGGCGGAGGACGCGAAGATCGTGATGAAGCCGACCAGCGCGACGCCGAGCATGAGTGCGGCGGCCGTGGTTGCCGTCCGCTTCGGGTTCCGCGCCGCGTTCTCGCGCGCAAGTGTCCCGGTCATGCCCTTGATCGCACGCAGCGGCGCGCCGAGCCCCCGCGCGAGGCCACGCGCGAACAGCGGCGTGAGGACGATGGCGCCCGCGAACACGAGTACCGCGCCGGCGCCGACATAGACGAACCGGCGGGCGATGTCGGTGAACACGCCGACGAACAACAGGGCGAGGCCGAACCCCAGCACCAGCAGCCCGGTGATGATCCGCGCCAGTACCTTGGTCGGGCGCTCGAGCGCGACATCCCGCAGCGCCGCGATCGGCGGGATGCGCGCTGCCTTCCACGCGGGGAGGATCGCGGAGAGGATCGTCACGACGCCGCCGACGACGAGGCCGATGATGACGGTGCTGGGCTTGACGACGATCCCGCCGCTCGGGATGTCGATGCCGACCAGCGCGAGCAGGCCTTTGAGCAGTCCCGAAACGAGGATGCCGCCGATGATGCCCAGACCGGACGCGAGGAGCCCGACCACCAGCGACTCGCCCAACACCGAAGTCAGCACTTGGCGGCCACTGGCACCGATCGCGCGCAAGAGCGCGAGCTCACGCGTCCGCTGGGCGACGATGATCGTGAACGTGTTGTAGATGATGAAGATCGCCACGACGAGCGCGATGAACGCAAAGATCGTGAGGCCGAGCTTGAAGAAGCCGAGCTGCTTCCCGACGAGATCCTGACTCTCCTTGGTGACCTCCTTCCCTGTCAGCACCTCGTAGTTGCCGAGCGCGAGCGACTCCTGCAACCGCGCTTTCAGCGTTTCCTGCGACAGCCCCGGTCGGCCGACGACCGCGATGCTGTCGAACTGCCCCGCCGCGTGCGCAACCTTCTGCGCCTGTGCAGGCGTGAAGAGCACGACCGACGCGCCCGCCGGGCTGTCGGCGGTGCCGAACCGTGCGATCCCCACGATCTTGTAGGGCTGCGGGGGATCGACCGTGAGCACGTCGACCGTGTCACCGACGTGCAGGTTCCCTTTCGACGCCGAGCGCTTGTCGATGACGACCTCGTCGTTCGCGCGCGGTGGCCGCCCTGACGCGATGTTGAAGTTGTTCAGCTCCGGGTTGTTGCCCCACGCGAACCCGAGTGCGGGCGCGCCCCGGCCCGGATTGCCGATCGGGTCGCCGTTGGCGTCGACGATCTGGGCGTAGTTGATCTGTATCTGGCCCTCCGCGGCCTTCACGCCGGACACTGAGCTCACTTGGACGAGCGTGGACGCGGGCACGCGCGGGCGCTGATCGCCGAAGTTGGTCTCGAACGCCGTGGGCCCGCGCACGACCGCGTCGGTGTTCTTGTAGATGCTGGCGAAGAGGTCGTCGAACGTCTGGCGGATCGTGTCGGTGAACACGAGCGTGCCGGACAGGAACGCGACGCCGATCGTGACGGCCACCGCCGTCAGCACGAAGCGCAACTTGTGCGCGGCAAGGCCCTTCAGCGTGACCTTGAGCATGTACCTGCCGGGTTTTCAGTCGCCGAGTTGACGCATCTTGTCGAGGATCGCGTCCGAGGTCGGCTCCCGCATCTCGTCAACGATGCGGCCGTCGCGGAGGAAGACGACGCGGTCGGCGTGCGCCGCGGCGATCGGGTCGTGGGTGACCATCACGATCGTCTGGCCGAAGTCGGTGACCGCGCGCTTCATGAACTGCAGGATGTCGGCGCTGGCCTTCGAGTCGAGGTTGCCGGTGGGTTCGTCGGCGAAGATGATCTCCGGCCGCGACGCGAGCGCGCGGGCCACCGCGACGCGCTGCTGCTGCCCGCCGGAGAGCTCCGACGGTCGGTGCGACAGCCGATCGCGCAGTCCCACCGTGTCGATCACGCGATCGACCCACTCCTTGTCGGGGTCACGGCCCGCGAGCGCCATCGGGAGCGTGATGTTCTCCAACGCGGTGAGCGTCGGGATGAGGTTGAACGCCTGGAACACGAAGCCGATCTTGTCCCGGCGAACCTTGGTGAGCTCCTTCTCGGAGAGCTGGCCGAGCGGGATCGCGCCCAGCCACACCTCGCCGCTCGTCAGCCGATCGAGGCCGGCGATGCAGTGCAGCAGCGTCGACTTGCCCGATCCGGACGGGCCCATGATCGCGGTGAAGCGCTCGCGCTCGAACTCCACATCGACACCGTCGAGGGCGTGCACGGCGGTGTCGCCCTGGCCGTAGATCTTGCTCGCTTGCTGGGCGCGCGCGGCAACGGTCGTGGTGGGCGGTGACGTTGTGGTCATACAGCTCCTGCGTCGGCGTCGGCAGTAGGAGACGGAGGTGTGTGTGGTTGCGCGCTCGCGGCGACGGGACTGTTCCGCCCCAGCCACACGAACCAGATCGCGCCGGCAATGCACAGCACGACGGAGAGCAACAGATTGAAGCGTATGCCGAAGATCTTGCTCGCGGGATCGACTCGGAGGGCCTCGAACCAGATCCGCCCGAACGTGTACATCGACACGTAGAGCGCGAACGCTTGCCCGCGGCGTAGCCCCCGGTTGCGCTCGAGCCAGATGATCGTTCCGGCCACCAAGAGGCACCAGAGCGCCTCGTACAGGAACGTCGGTTGGAAGGTCGGCGAACCGAGATAGTTCGGCGGACGCTTGCTCAACTCGATCTCGAGGCCCCATGGCAGGTTCGTCGGACGGCCGTACAGCTCCTGGTTGAAGTAGTTGCCGACGCGGCCGATGGCCTGCGCGACCACCAACCCCGGTGCGATCGCGTCAGCGAGCATCAGGAACTGGAGGTGCTTGATGCGGGCCATCACGTAGACGGCGATCGCACCACCGGCCACCGCGCCCCAGATCGAGAGTCCGCCCTGCCAGATCTTGAACGTGCCGGCCAGCCCTTCGGCGTCCCAGCTGTAGCCGGTGAACAGGTGGTAAAGACGTGCGCCGACGACGCCCGCGATCACGACCGGGATGAAGATCTCGGCGATCTCCTTGCCCGGCCGGCCCCACGCGACCCATCGCTTCTCGGTGATGCGGGCGGCCGCGAGAACGCCGAGCGCGAGCATGAGACCGTAGGCGTGCAGCTCGAACGGACCGAGATCGATCACGCCCCGGTGCGGGCTCGGGATGCTGGCGAGGATCATCGGGGCGACATCGTAGGGCGGGTTCAAGTTTCGACCACCTCGGCGCCGATCTCTCAGCTACGAAGGGGGGAGAATTGTTCCGAGCTCGCGTCGTCATCGCCACACTCATCGCCACCGCCGCGGCTACGGCCTGCACGGCACCGGTCGTGCCGCCGCCGGGCGGCGGTGGAGGCGGCGGAGGCGGCACGACCGCGCCGACGATCGCGGGCTGCCCGGTGTTCCCGGCCGACAACGGCTGGAACCAGGACGTGTCGGGCCTGCCCGTCAGCGCCCGCTCCGACAACTATGTCGCGAGCATCAACGTGTCGGGCACGAAGCTGCACCCCGACTTCGGTGGAGGCGGCGCGTACGGCATCCCGTTCCTCGTCGTGCCCGGCACCGAGCCGAACCGCGCGATCAACTACACCGACTACGGCGACGAGAGCGACCCGGGACCGTTCCCGATCCCGCCGAACGCGCCGGTCGAAGGTGGGACGGATCCGAACGGCGACCGTCACGTCGTGGTCGTGCAGCGCGATTCGTGTCACCTGTACGAGCTCGGGCGCGCGTTCTGGAAGGGTGACCACTGGGACGCGAGCGTCGGCGTCAAGTGGGATCTCCGTTCGAACGCGTTGCGCCCGTTCACGTGGACGTCCGCCGACGCCGCGGGGCTACCGATCCTGCCCGGGCTCGTGCGCTACGACGAGGTCGCGTCCGGCTCGGTCAACCACGCGCTCCGCTTCACGGTGTCGCGCTCGCAACGCGGCTTCATCCTCCCGGCGACGCACTACGCGTCGTCGAACACGGACCCGAACCTGCCGCCGATGGGCCTGCGCCTGCGACTGAAGGCCGGGTTCGACATCTCGCACTTCACCGGCCAGTCACGCGTCATCCTCGAGGCACTGAAGAAGTACGGAATGATCGTGGCCGACAACGGCTCCTCCTGGTTCATCACCGGCGCCGCCGACCCCCGGTGGAACGACGACGACCTGATCCAGCTCAAGACCGTCCCCGGCAGCGCGTTCGAAGCCGTCGACACGGGACCGGTCCACTCCTAACGCCCGATACGCTGAAGGTTCGCGACTGCAAGGTCGAGGATCGCGATTCCGAGCGGCGAGCGCAGCGAGCTCGCCAGCGAACGAACGCCGGTGCACCCGGAGCAACTGCGGGCGACGCACAGACGAGACAAGTGAGTGAGCGAATAAGCATGGCAAAAACTGATGCGAACCCACCGATGCCGGAGTTCTCGAGCTCGTATGTCCTCCAAGAGGTCGACCCCACCTGGCTGACGTCTGCGGTCAAACCCAAGCAGTTCCTCCACATCGACCAAGCCGAATGCATCCTGTGCGAAGGCTGCGTCGACATCTGCCCGTGGAAATGCATCCACATGCTCTCCACCACCGCCATCGACGAAGCCGTCAACGCCGACCAACCCGGCGACGACCCCAAGGACCACGTCGTGTTCGTCGTCGACGAAGACGTCTGCACCCGCTGCGCACTGTGCGTCGACCGCTGCCCCACCGGCGTCATCATCTTGGGCAAGGTCACCAACGACTGGGCCGAAGGCGACCCCAACGTCCGCACCAACCGACACGGCTACGCCTACGGCGTCCGCTTCTAGATCGGCGTCGTGCGCCCCGCACCCGATCCGGTTTCCGCAGGACAAGAGTCCGCGTGGAGCTATCCGCGACCGCCGCGCCTCGAGCGCGCGACCGCGCATCTGGTGGTCGTGCTCGACGGGGTGACGATCGCGGAGACGAACGACGCGTGGCGCGTCCTCGAGACCAGTCACCCGCCGAACTACTACTTCCCGCCCGGTGACGTGCTCGCCGGCGCGGTCGAACCGGCGCGCGGCGCGTCGTTCTGTGAGTTCAAGGGCCGGGCGTCCTACTGGACGGTGCGGGCCGGCGACCGCGAGATCGCGGAAGGCGCATGGTCGTACAAGTCGCCCAGTCCCAGCTTCGCGGCGCTGCGCGACCACTACGCGTTCTACGCCGGAAAGATGGACGCGTGCTACGTCGACGGCGAGCTCGTGGTGCCGCAGCCGGGCGGGTTCTACGGTGGTTGGATCACGTCACGGGTCGCGGGACCGTTCAAGGGCGTCCCGGGTTCCCGGGGCTGGTGAGGAGGGACGATGGCTAGCGTCGACGTGCGCAAAGCCGGCGAGCGCTTCCACAGTGAGCTCGACTGGCTCGACTCTTGGCACAGCTTCAGTTTCTCGAACCACTACGACCCGAAGAACACGCATCACGGCCTGCTGCTCGTCAACAACGACGACATCGTCAGGGGCGGCACCGGCTTCGGGTTGCACCCCCACCAGGACATGGAGATCGTCACGTGGGTGCTCGACGGTGCGCTCGAGCACCGCGACAGCGAGGGCAACCACGGCGTGATCCGGCCGGGGCTCGCACAGCGCATGAGCGCAGGTCGCGGCATCCGGCACTCGGAGCAGAACGCGAGCGCGACCGAGCCGGTGCACCTCCTGCAGATGTGGGTCATCCCCGACGTCACCGGCATCGCGCCCGAGTACGAGGAGGTCGACGTGAGCGACCGCCTCGCGGGTGACGCGCTCTTCCCGCTCGCGTCCGGTCGCGAGGACGACGCCGCGATCACGATCCACCAGCGCGACGCGACGCTGTGGGTCGGTCGCCTCGACCCCGGGGTGAGCGTTCCATTGCCCGACGCGCCGTACGTACACCTGTTCATCGCGCGCGGGAGCGCCGAGGTCGACGGCGTCGGCGGCCTCGATACCGGCGATGCCGTACGGTTCACCGATGCCGGCGCGCACGCGCTCACCGCGGGGCCCGAAGGCACCGAGGTCATCGTCTGGGAGACCTACTCCGACGCCCGCTGAGGTTTTGGCGACAATCGGCGACCGTTTCGGTCGCCATCTGTCGCCAAAACCTTCACTTGACGAAGCGGGACGTGCGGCGGTCGGCGAGAACCTTGCCGCCGGTCTGGCACGTCGGGCAGTAGACGACTTCGTGCGACTCGTACGACACGCGCTCGAGATCCGTGCCGCACTCGGGGCACGGGACCTTGTGCTTGCCGTGGACCGTGAAGTGCTCGCCGAGCTTGTTCTGTGACAGACCGCCTTCGCGCGCGCGTTCCCGAACGAGTCCTTCGGCGAGCACCTCGTGCAACGCCGCGATCAACCGCTCGCGCTCCTCGGCGTTCATCGACTTGAGCGACGCGTACGGCGAGAGCTTGGCGCGGTGCAGGATGTCGTCGGCGTAGCCGCGGCCGACACCCGCGACCGTTCGCTGGTCGCGCAAGATCGTGTGCACCCGCCGGCCATCGGTCGCGGTGCGCACCCAGTCGGCGAACTCGTCGCTCGTCGCTTCCGGCCCGAGCTTCTCGAGCGGACCGACCTCGCCGGGCCCGAGGACCCACCAACCGGCCTTGCGTTCGGTTCCGTGCTCGCGCACGAGCACCGCGCGGTCATCCGAGAACTTCAGCCGCACGACCGAACCCTTCGGCTTCGTCTTCTTCGGCGGCATCTCGAAGTCCATGCGACCCGCCTGCGACAGGTGCACGAGCATGCGCATCTCGTCGCCGAAGTCGAGGATGAGGTACTTCGCCTGCCGGCCCACGCCGAGCAGTTCCCGCCCGACGAGCGCTTCGGGCGGCGGGTCGTACGTCTTCAGCCCGGTGAAGCCGAGCGGTTCGTAGCCGGTGAAGGTCGCGCCGTCGAGCCATGATTCGAGACGCTCAGCCAGCGCCTGCATCTGCGGTGCCTCGGGCATGACTACTTCCTCGTCGCGCCCCGGCTCTCTGCATACGTAGACGCGCCTTGCGTCCACTCGGGGCCGTTCCCCCAATTGTCGCGCGTGCGCTTGGCCCGAAAGTCCGGGTCGAAGTGCTTGCACGCCGCGGAATACCGCTTGAGCGTTTCGGTGCCTTCGGTCAGCGACCAGAAGTCCTCTTCGAGAGAGAACTTTCCGTCGCCCGCGTACTCGAGCACCGTCATGCCGGGGAAGTCGATCGGCGCCGCGCCGGGCTCCGGGTTGTCGCGGCGGTTCTGCATGTACACGACGACCCGACCGTCGTCACCGATCATGTGCCACTCGTACGCGGTGTAGATCTCGCCATAGTCCTCCATCGTCGGCTTGATCCACGCCCGCACTTCCTCGCGGCCCTTCTTGGACCCGAGGATGTGCTCGATGTAGGTGACGTCTTCGGTGAAGCACTCGTCGCACCACGCGTCCCAGTCCTCGCCGACTGCACCGAGCTCCCAGTAGTTGCGGAACGCGGCGTCGACTTCTTCACGGTTGAAACTCATGCACCGGACGGTACTCAGGACCCTCCGGGGACGACCACTCCCGATTCGTAGGCAACCATCACGAGCTGGGCGCGGTCGCGTGCATCGAGCTTGGTGAGGAGGCGGCTCACGTGCGTCTTCGCGGTCGCGTGCGACATGAACAACTGCTCCGCGATCTCGGCGTTCGAAAGACCGCGAGCGACGGCGCCGAGCACCTCGTGCTCGCGCTCGGTGAGCAGATCCAGGCCCGCGTTCGGGGAGGTGACGGGCTCGACCGGCTGCTGCGCGAAGCGTTCGATCAACCGGCGGGTGACCTTGGGTGCGAGAAGCGCATCCCCTTCCGCGACGACGCGCACCGCGGCGAGCAGGTCATCGGGAAGTGTGTCCTTCAGGAGGAACCCGCTCGCACCCGCGCGCAGTGCTTCGAACACGTACTCGTCGAGGTCGAAGGTCGTGAGGATGAGCACGCGCGTGGCCGCGGTCGCGTCGGCGGCCGTGATGCGACGGGTCGCTTCGAGCCCGTCCATCTCCGGCATGCGGATGTCCATGAGGAAGACATCGGGATGTTCGCGGCGCGCGATGTCGACCGCCTCGACACCGCTCGCGGCTTCGCCGACAACTTCGATGTCGGCCGCCGACCGCAACAGCACCGCGAACCCGCTGCGCACGAGCGCCTGGTCATCGGCGACGGCGACACGGATCGTCGGAGCTGAGATCACTCAGGTGCTCCGTAGGGAAGCGTGGCGCGGATCGCGAAGCCGCCGCCCGCGCGGGGCCGCTTCGAGCGCGCCGCCGTAGACCGCGACCCGTTCGCGCATCCCGACCAGACCGTGACCGCCGTTGGTCGCGCGGCCGTTGACGCCACGCCCGTCGTCGGTGATCTCGAGCCGGACCACACCGGGCTCGTAGTCGACGACCACGATCGCGTGGGCCGGACCCGCGTGCTTCAACACGTTGGTGAGGGCTTCCTGCACGATGCGGTAGGCGGTGAACGACACACCGGGCGGCACGTCACCCGCGCCGCCCTCGACGCGCACTTCGACCTCGAGGCCGGCCGCCCGGACCGAGTCGACCAGGCGCGGCAGTTCGGCGAGATCGGGCGCGGGTTCGTATTCCGCGCCGGTGTCTTCCCGCAGCACGCCGAGCATCCGGCGAATCTCCGTCAGGGTGGAACGGCTGGTGTCGGCGATCGCTTCGAGGGACTTCTTCGCCTCGACCGGGTCGGTGTCGATGATGTGCGCGCCCACACCGGCCTGCACCGCGATGACGCCCATCGAGTGCGCGACCACGTCGTGGAGCTCCTGCGCGATCCGCAACCGCTCGTCGGCCACCGCGCGCTTCGCTTCCTCGTCGCGCTCGCGGACGAGCAGTGCCGCGCGTTCTTCGAGCTGCTCCATGTAGAGGCGCCGGTTCCGGATCGTCGACCCGAAGAAGTACGCAGCAGTGAAGACCGCGATGTTGGAGAACAGGTCTGCCGCATTGAGATCAGGCGCGCCGAAGATTCCGAGCAGCACGAAGCAGGCCGCGATCGTCAACGCCCCGACGAGACGGCGACGCGTACCGCAGTATGCGGCGATCGTGTACGTCCCGATGAGGACGATTTGCGAGACCGGGCCGCTCTCGTATTCGGCGAGCGTCAGGATCATCAAGCCCGCTGCCGAGGCGACCAGCACCGGCAATGGGGCACGGCGGCGGAAGTAGTACGGCACTATCGATGCGATCGTCAGGACATATGCGAACAGCGTCGGGCGCCGGTAGGGGTCGTTCGAATTCGCGAGTGTCAGCGGCGCGATGACGAGGAACGGCGTCGTGATGAGCGCGTCGATGATCCACGGATTGAGATTGCGGATCCGGCCGACCAGGCGGGTCAGCCTCACCGAGAGCGGCGCGTTCTCCACGGCTTCACGCTACGACGGGACCGCGCGCCGGGCATCGACCTCTGAGCCATCCCTGCGTACATCCAGAGATGTACGCCGGGATGACGCGTGACACAAACGGCCCATCCCCGGATGCAGCCCAGCAACGTCCGTGCGCCCGACGATCCCACGGCCGCATCAGCGCATCGTGGCGGGCATGACAACGCTGCTCGCACACCCCCAGTCCCAATCCTCGACATCCAACGACATGCACGTCGCCGCCCGGGCGGTCGCCGCAACCAAGGTCTACGGCAGAGGTGAGGCCGAGGTGAGGGCCCTCGACGGAGTCAGCGTCGACTTCGCGAGCGGCCGCTTCACCGCGATCATGGGGCCCTCCGGCTCCGGCAAGTCGACGCTCATGCACGCCCTCGCGGGCCTCGACACGTTGACCTCCGGCTCGGTGCTGATCGGCGAGACCGACCTCGGCCGGCTCAACGACAAGAAGCTCACGCAGCTGCGGCGGGACCGCATCGGTTTCGTCTTCCAGTCGTTCAACCTGATCCCGACGCTCACCGCGGCCGAGAACATCGTGCTGCCGATGAAGCTCGCGGGTCGCAAGCCGGAGAAGTCGTGGATCGACAACGTCGTCGAGACCGTCGGCTTGCAGTCGCGGTTGTCGCACCGGCCGTCGGAGCTTTCCGGCGGGCAGCAACAGCGCGTCGCCGTGGCGCGTGCCCTGGCGAGCCGGCCCGAGATCATCTTCGCCGACGAACCCACCGGCAACCTCGACTCCCGCACGGGTGCCGAGATCCTCAACTTCATGCGTCAGGCCGTGCGCGAGCTCGGACAGACGATCGTGATGGTCACCCACGACCCGGTGGCCGCGTCGTACTCGGACCGCGCGGTGTTCCTCGCCGACGGCCAGATCGTCGACGAGCTCTCCGATCCCACGTCCGACTCGGTCTTCGACCGCATGCGCACGCTTGGAGCCTGAAATGTTCTCGCTGACGCTCAAGTCCATCCGGGCCAAGAAGGCCCGCTTCGTCCTCACTGCCGTCGCCGTCATGCTCGGCGTCGCCTTCATGGCGGGCACGCTCGTGCTCACCGACACCATCAAGCAGACCTACAACGACCTCGCGAGTCAGGTGTACAAGGACACCGACGCGGTCGTGCGTTCCGCGAACACGGTCGAGGCCGATGGCTCGACGACCCGCGGCACCATCGATGCCGGCGTACTCCAGCAAGTTCGCAACACTCCCGGTGTCGCCGCGGCCGAGCCCCAAGTGCTCGGTGTGGCAATGGTCGTGGGTCGCGACGGTGAGCTGCTCGACAGCAATCGCAACCGTGCGATCCCGATCGGCATGGCGTGGCAGGACGACACGCGTACCAACCCCATGCAGCTCGTCGACGGCACCGCCCCTGTCGCCGCGAACGAGATCGTCATCGACCGCGCGTCGGCGAACAAGGGTGACTTCGCCCTCGGCGACGAGATCACTGTGGTTGCCCAGTCGGGGTCCGCGCAGTACCGGCTCGCGGGCATCGCGACGTACGCAGGCAAGAGCGACGCGGCCGGTGCGCAAGTCGTCGCGTTCAACGCCGAGACGGCGACGAACGTGTTGGGTAGTCCCGATCAGTTCGACGCCATCGACGTCGTCGCTGCGCCGGGTGTCTCACAGCACGAGCTCGTGGCGGCGCTGAAGTCGTCGATCAGTACGCCCGACGTGAGCGTGGTCACCGGCACCGCAGCGATCGACGAAGCGCGCGCCGCGAGCGGGAGCCAGCTCTCGTTCCTGAACACGTTCCTCATGACGTTCGCCATCGTCGCCCTGCTCGTCGGTTCGTTCGTGATCTACAACACGTTCTCGATCACCGTTGCGCAGCGCACGAAGGAGACCGCGCTGTTGCGGGCGATCGGGGCCAAGCGCAAGCAGGTGTTGCGATCGGTGATGTTCGAGTCGATCGTCACCGGCGTGTTCGCCTCAGCGATCGGTGTTGCAGCCGGCATCTTCATGGCCAAGGGCATCGCGTTCGCCTTCACCGCCTTCGGCTTCGCGCTGCCTGCGGGTGGCACGGTCGTCAACTCGAGTGCGATCGTCATCTCGATGGTCGTCGGGACGGTCGTCACGGTGCTCGCGGCGTACATCCCGGCCCGCCGGGCGGCCAAGGTCGCACCGATTGCCGCCATGCGCGACGTCTCGGTCGATCGCACGGCTACGTCGGTCCGCCGCGCCGTTATCGGCACGGTCGTCACAGTTGCCGGTGCCGTGTTCATCGCGCTCGGCCTGTCGGACGGTGCGATCCCGGCCGTCGGTCTCGGTGCTCTGCTGGTGTTCGTCGGTGTCGCGG
This sequence comes from uncultured Actinomycetes bacterium, assembly GCA_963740835.1. Taxonomy (GTDB): domain Bacteria; phylum Actinomycetota; class Acidimicrobiia; order IMCC26256; family PALSA-610; genus CAVUFH01. The sequence continues at coordinate 394,619 of CAVUFH010000003.1, forward strand.
TCCTCGGCCCGGTGATCGCCGGTCCGTTCACGAAGGTCCTCGGCGCACCGCTCCCCCGCCTGCGGGGGATGGCCGGCACCGTCGCCCGGCAGAACGCGGCCCGCAACCCGCGGCGCAGCGCGGCGACGGCATCGGCGTTGATGATCGGTGTCGGCCTGGTGGCGTTCATCACCGTGTTCGCCGCGTCCACGAAGGCCTCGATCAACGCATCGGTCGACAACTCGGTGCGCAGTGACTGGATCGTCGAGACCGCGTGGGGCATGGGCGGACTGAGCCCGGAAGCCACGAAGACGCTCGACGCATTGCCGGAGACGGCGAGCGTCACGCCGTTGCGGTACGCCCCGGTCTCGATCGACGGCACCGGACTCGACGTCACCGCGTTCGATCCCGCGCACGTCGGTGACGCGATCGACTTGCACGCACGGCAAGGCGACCTCACGAAGCTGGGTCCGAACGACCTCGCGGTGTGGCAGGTCACGGCCAAGGAAAAGGGCCTCGCGCTGGGTGACTCGGTGTCGGTGAAGTTCGCCGACACGGGCGAGCAGACGTTCACCGTCCGCTCGATCTACGACGAGGAAGGCCCGACCGGCGGCTACGCGATCTCGCTGGCCGCGTTCGACGCCAACGTCGCCAACCACGTCGACAACTATGTGCTGGTCGACGCGAGCAAGGGGTACACGGGCGAGCAGGTCCGCCACGCGCTGGAGACCACGCTCGACAAGTACCCGAACGCAGACGTGATGACCCAGGACGAGTACAAGGGCACGGTCGCCGCGCAGATCGATCAGATGCTGAACCTGGTCTACGTGCTGCTGTTCATGGCCCTCGTGATCGCGCTGTTCGGTATCGCCAACACGCTGGCACTGTCGGTGTTCGAACGGACCCGGGAGATCGGTTTGCTGCGGGCGGTCGGTATGAGCCGGGCGCAGATCCGCTCGTCGGTGCGTTGGGAGTCGGTGCTGATCGCGATGTTGGGCACGGTGCTCGGCACGGCCATCGGTCTCGGCTTCGGGTACGCGATGGTCGAGGCGATGAAGGACAAGGGCATCGGCACGCTGGCCATCCCGACCACGCAGCTCGGCTACGTCGTGGTGGTGGCGGCGTTCGCCGCGGTGGTCGCGGCGGCGGTACCCGCTTTCCGCGCCGCCCGCCTCGACGTCCTCGACTCGATCAAGGGAGGGAGCGACTGACCCGACTGAATGACCCGCAAGTCATCCGCCCGAACGGCGCCGTTCCCGCTCTCAGCGGGAGCGGCGCCGTTTCTCTTGCAAGCGCCGTTTCTCTTGCAAGCGCCGTTTCTCTTCCAGGCGCTCGCGGATGATCTCCCGCCGCTGCTGCACGTCGCGGTAGGTCAGCCGTTCGGTGTCGGCGGAAACGCCCATGCCGGCTTTGATCGAGTCGATGTCGAACTCGTTGACGAGCGCGGGGTCGATCCCGAGCTCGGCGGCGAGTCGCTGCCCGTGCCGCATCGCGATCTCCGTGTGCACCTGTTGGACCTCTTCCAGGATGTCGAGGTCAGGCGCGAGGCGCGCGATCGCGCCGTCGAGGAACATCATGTTCTTCACGAACAGCATGAGCTCCTTCGGCGCACGCGCGCCGTGTTCGAGCAGCTTCTTCGTGAGCTCCTGCAACCAGTGCACGAGCTCATCCGCCGAGAGCATCGTCGGGTCGACGGTCTGGTCGAGATCGAGGTCGTGGTACACCGCGTCGAGATTCGCGTCCGGTGGGAACGCGCCGAGGTCGCGGAGCGCACGGAGCTGGCTCATCGTGTCGCCGCTCGTCGCGCCGACGAGCAGCGTCAGGAACGCCATGCGCTTGGCCTCGTCGAGCCGCCCGGTGATGCCGAAGTCCATGAGCACGGTGCGGCCGTCGGGTTGCACCATCAGGTTGCCACCATGCAGGTCGCCGTGGAAGACGCCGTACAACATCGCGCCTTCCATGAATCCGACGAGCCCCGCGTGCAGCACCGCCTCGGTGTCGACGCCGGCGTCGCGCATCGCCGCGACGTCGTCCCACGGGATACCGCGCAGGCGCTCCATCACGAGCACGCGGCGTGTCACCAGCTGCGGGTGCGGGCGCGGGACGAGCAGCGCGCGCTGACCCGTCTGCGCGAGCACGCTCGCGATGTCGAGCATGTTCTCCGCCTCGAGGCGGAAGTCGAGCTCCTCGACGATCGTCTCCGCGAACAGCTCGACGAGTGCGGGCGGGTTGGCGAGCGCGGCGATCGGGATGCGCCCGGTGAGCCGCGGCGCGAGCCACGCCATCGCCTCGAGGTCCTGGCGCACGAGCTGCGCGATCTGCGGCCGCTGCACCTTGACAACGACTTCCTCACCGGTCCGCAGCCGGGCCGCGTGCACCTGCGCGATGGACGCGGCCGCGATCGGTGTCCGGTCGAAACTGACGAACACGTCGTCGAGCGAGCGGCCGAGCTCCATCTCGACGACCCGCCGGACCGCGTCGAACTCCTCGGCCGGCACCCGGTCGCGCAACAGTTTGAACTCGGCGACGAGCTCGGGCGGGAACAGCCCTTCGCCGCCCGAGATGATCTGACCGAGCTTGATGTAGGTCGGTCCGAGCCGGCCGAAGGCGATGCGCAGCCGGCGCGAGATGCCGCACTTGCTCGCCGCGCCACCCTGGCGTCGTTCGAGGACCGCCCACGCCGCGAGCGCGTAACCGACCTGGCCGACGACCTTGGCCAGCCGGCCGAGCGGCGGCAGGTGCCCGGTCTCGAGCCATTGCGGCACCTGGGCCTGCGCTTGCGCGCGCAGGCGGGGCACATCGGCCCGCCAAGGCATGGCCTCGGGATCCACCACCCAAGGGCCGTCGTCGGTGAAACCGCCGATCGCGAGGTCAGGCGAAGCCATCCTCGCAGGGTAGGTGGAGTTCCGGCGACATCCGGCAACCGCGAACGTGCGGACGAACGGAGCCCCGCTCGGCGAAGCCCCCACTGCGCGCAGTGAGGGAGCCATAGAAGTGGTCGCCGAATGTCGCCAAAACCTCTACTTGCCGGTGCAGCGGTGGCCCCACGGCGCGGAACCCTGCCACCGGTACAGATCGAGCGCGAGGAAGTCCTGGTCCCACGGCGCGGCCAGGGCCGGGTCGACGCCGACGAGGTCGGGCCGGCCGGCATGACGCGCGGTGTTGTTCCAGGTCGACTGCGAGAACTGGTACGCGCCGCGGTAGGTGCCGCTGCCGCTGACCGCGCCATAACCGCCCGCGGTGTCGCTCTCGTGCGCGCGCGTGCAGGCGAGGAACGGATGCTGCGAGATGTCACCGCTGACGCCGTAGCGCGCGAGCGGCGAACATCCGGCGGCGAGTGCGACGACGAGACCCGCGCCGAGCAGCGTCAGGGTGCGCTTCGGGAACCGCCGTCGCGCCTTCGGCGGCGTTACTGCTGCGTCCGGATCGGTGGGGCTTGCGTCGGTATGGCGGTGATCGTCGGTGAAAGCACCGGCGTCGCTGGCTTCGTTGCGCGCGTGAGCACGGTTGTGCATTCGTTGCCTCCTGGGGGGAGCGGGGACCCGAACTGGTCGCCCGGAGAGCGCGCGGTCAGTGGTCGATCGCGCGGACCGGGACCGTAATCAGGGCCGGTTCGGCTGCCCGAACGCGGATTCGGAGAACCGGACGGACGTAGTCCCATGGGGCCATGCCGTCGCCGCGGCGGCTGCGTCGCCCGGGCGGGGCCTGGCGGGAGCCCGTGGGACCTGGCCGGGCCTCCGGCGACGGGGCCGTAGTCCGGGCGCGTCATTTTTCGGCGCAGCGGCCAAACTGGGCGGCAATGCCCGATCCGCCGCCCGTGCTGCCGCGCCCGTGACAAGCCCCGAACCCGTGGCCCCGCGGTACGACGCGGTGATCGTCGGCGCCGGGCCCAACGGCCTCACCGCGGCGGCGCTCCTCGCCGCGGCCGGACGTTCGGTGCTGCTGCTCGAGGCCGCCGAGCAGATCGGCGGCGGCGCCAGCACCGAAGAGCTGACACTGCCGGGGTACCGGCACGACGTGTGCTCCGCGATCCATCCGCTCGCGGCCGGGTCGCCGGCGTTCGCACCGCTGGCGCTCGAGCGGCACGGCCTCGAGCTCGCACACCCGGAGCTCGCGCTCGCGCACCCACTCGACGACGGCACCGCCGGCGTCATCGACCGCGGTTTCACGGCAACGGACGCGTCGCTCGGGGCCGACGCGGCGCGCTGGCGGTCGACGTTCGCGCCCCACGCGCGCGGCTGGGACGCGCTCGTCGAAGACCTGTCGGGCCCGCTCGTGCACATCCCACGCCACCCGATCCGGCTCGCGCGCTTCGGCATCCCGTCTCTCGCGCCGGCCATGACGTTCGCGCGGCTGCGATTCCGGGAGCCGCGCGCGCAGGCGCTCTTCTCGGGCATGGCCGCACACGCAATGCTCCCGCTCACCCATCCGGCGACCGCGTCATTCGGGCTCGTGCTGGGCGCCGCGGGACACGCCGTCGGTTGGCCCGCGATCCGGGGCGGCTCACAACAGATCAGCAACGTGCTCGCCGGCATCGTGCGCGAGAACGGGGGCGAGATCGTCACCGGTGCCGCAGTGTCGAGCCTGTCGGCGCTCCCGCCCGCGCCGCGGTCTTCCTCGATACGAGCCCGTTCGCCGCGCTCATGATCGCCGGCGACCGTCTCTCCGCGCGCGTCCAACGGGCGCTGGCGCGGTTCAAACGCGGTCCGGCCGCGTTCAAGCTCGACTACGCGCTTTCCGAACCGGTGCCCTGGAAGGCCACCGAGTGCAACCGCGCCGGCACGGTGCACCTCGCGGGTCAGGCCGGCGAGGTTGTCGCGGCCGAAGCCGCGGTCGCGCGCGGCGACCACCCGGAGCGGCCTTTCGTGCTCGTCGCGCAGCAGAGCCGCTTCGACCCGACGCGCGCGCCGGCCGGCCGCCACACGCTCTGGGCGTACTGCCATGTGCCGAACGGCTCGCCCGTCGACATGACCGAGCGCATCGAGGCGCAGCTCGAACGGTTCGCGCCGGGGTTCCGCGACGTCGTCCTCGCCCGCAGCGCGCTTACGCCCGCGGACTTCGAAGCCCGCAACGCCAACAAGGTTGGGGGCGACATCGGCGGCGGATCGCTCGCCGGGCTGCAGTTCGTGTCCCGCCCGCGCCTCGCGGTCGACCCGTACCGCCTCGCCGACGGCATCTACCTGTGCTCGGCCTCGACCCCGCCCGGGGCGGGCGTCCACGGCATGTGTGCGGCGGCCGCGGTCCAGCGCGCCCTTCGCCGCGAGCTGCGCGCCTGAGCCCGCTCCTCAGCAGCATCCCTCCGCGCGCCGGGAAGCCCGACCGATAATGAATGCGTGGGAATGCAGCGCGTCGAGACGACGACCGGGCCGGTCGCTGTCGGCGGGCGCACGATCAACCTCGTTGCCCGCACCACGAGCTTCACGCTCGGAAGGTCACCGCGCGAGATCGGCACCTGGTCCCGACCTGTGCACGTCGAGATCCTCGACCCCGACGGCCGGCGCCAGATCGTGCCGGTGCGCGACTACCAATTGGTCGCGGGTGTCGCGCTCGTTGCCGTCACCGTCGCGGGGCTTGCCAGCCGCGCCGCACTCGCGTGGAGCCGCTCATGACGGCATTGCAGGAAGGCGCGGTTCGCGTCTTCACCGAACCCGTCACCGCCGGCGATCAGGTGACGATCACCGCGACGGCGTGCGCCATCGTGGGGCATCGTCGCGTCAGCCGCCGTCGTGTCGTCGCGCTCATCGAGGCCGGCCCGGACGGTGTTCGCGTGAAGCCGGTGATCGACGTCGCGCGTGTCGGTGTCGCGATCGTCGCTGGCGCGCTCGCGACGTGGACGTACGCAGCCGCTAAGCGAGCTCCGCGAGCAAGCACACCTCGCTGCGGATGAGCTTGCGCCAGTCGTCGAGGTGCAGGCTCTCGTTCTCACCGTGGATGCGGCTGCCTGGATCACACGGACCGAGCAGCAACGACGGGATGCCGCCGAACGCGGCAGCGAACGGCCCGACGAACGGGATCGAGCCCCCCACGCCCATGAGCACCGGGTCGACACCGAAGCCGGTGCGCAGCGCGCGCGTCGCCGCATCGAACGCCGGTCCCGACGGCTGGGTCTCCCACGCGGGCGCCGCTTCGTCGAGCGGGGTGAACATCAGCTCGAGGCCCCACGGCACCCGCGCCTCGACGTGCGCGCGGAGCTGCGCCGACACCGCGGCGGGTTCCTGACCCGGCGCGAGCCGCAGGCTCACGCGCGCGGTCGCACGCGCCACGATCTGGTTCGACGATCCCTTGATCGGGTGCCCGTCGATCCCGATGACAGTGAGCGTCGGGCGGAGCCACAGCCGCGCATGCAGGGGAACGGAAGGATTGCCGATGAGCTCGACGCCGGGGCGCAGGCCCATGACGTGCGCGAACGCGCTCGGGTCGTCGTCGAAGCCCTTGATCGGTTCGCGCTCGCTCGCCGCCAGCGGGCGCACATCGTCCCAGACGCCGTCGATCGCGACGTCGCCGTTGTCGTCGACGAGTGACGACAGCACCCGTGCCAACGCCATCACCGGGTCGGGCACCGCGCCGCCGGCCATGCCGGAGTGCACCGGGCCGTCGAGCGCGCGCAGCTCGATGTCGGCCGCGGCGAGGCCGCGCAGCGAATAGGTCAACCCGGGCGTACCGACCTTCCAGTTGCCGGCGTCCGCGAGCACCAGCACGTCGGAACGCAGCTCGTCGACGTGTTCGGTGAGGAAACGATGCAGTGTCGGTGAACCGATCTCCTCTTCGCCCTCGATGAGGATCCGCACGTTGCACGGCAGCGAACCAGCCGTGTCCAGCCACGCCGCGACCGCGGTCGCGTGCGCGACCGCTCCCGCCTTGTCGTCGGCACTGCCGCGCCCGTACAGGCGACCGTTGCGTTCGACCGGCGTGAACGGATCGCTGCTCCACCGTTCGACGATGCCGGGCGGCTGGACGTCGTGGTGCGCGTACAACAGCACCGTCGGCGCGTCCGGGCCGGCGTGCATCCACTCCGCGATGACGTACGGGTGCGACGCCTCGACGCCGGCGAGGCGCACGTGTTCCATCCCGGAACGCTCGAGCAGCGCCGCCGTTGCGTCTGCGCACTCGCGTACGCGCCCGTTCAGTTCGGGATCGGCGCTGACACTCGGAATGCGGACGAGCGTCTCGAGCTCGGCCCGGGCATCGGGCATCGCGGCTTGGACCGCGTCCAGGGCCGCATCGACAGTGCTCATCAGAATCCGATGTCGGAAGGGTCATACTGGCGGAACGCGATCAGTGTGCGCGTCGCGGTGACGCCTTCGAGCGCGGCGATCTCCTCGGTGACGACGCGCGCGATCTGCTCGTGGTCGGCGACCCGTATGACGACGAGCAGGTCTTCGTCACCGGTGACGGAATACACCTCGGTGACGCCGTCGACCGCGGCGAGCGCGGCACCGAGCGCGGCGATGCGCGACGGTTCGGCGTAGAGCAACACGAAGGCAGTCAGCATCGGCCGGAATGCTACGCGTCCCCCGCCTGCGCCGTTTCGGGCTGTCAGACTGGACCAGGCCGTCGCCGTTCAGACTGGGTTCGTGTAGCGCATCTGGAGGCGGCGCATCCCTCCGAGCCATCGGTCGTAGTCAGCGGTCTTGCGACGGAGGTACTCGAGCACCTGCGGGTGGGGCAGGATCAGGAACTGCTCCGCGTCGAGCCCTTGCACGACGAACTCGGCGACGTCGTCGGGTTCGATCATGCCGTCGACACCGGCCACACCCCCACCCGGCGTGCCCGCAGTCATCGCGGTGCGCACCGCTTGCGGCGCGAGCACCGACACCTTCACCCCGCGTTCGCCGTAAGTGATCGACAGGAACTCCGCGAACGCGACCGCCGCGTGCTTGCTGACGGCGTACGGCGCGGAACCGAGTTGGGTCAGCAGCCCGGCCGCGGATGCGGTTTGCAACAGGTAGCCGCCACCCCGCTCGACCATCCGCGGCACGAGCACCCGTGCCGCGTAGATGTGCGCCATCAGGTTCACGTCGAGGCTGAGCTGCCACGCCTCCGGCGGCGCATCGACCAGGCCCGGAATCGCAACTCCCGCGTTCGAGCAGAACAAGTCGATCGGCCCGTGCTCGGCTTCGACAGCCTCGATGAGGTCGCGCAACGCGTCGGCGTCCGTCACGTCACACGGCTCGGCGACCGCGCCGATCGCGGCGGCGGTCGTCGCGAGCACATCGGCTTGCCGGTCCGAGATGACGACGGTGCGCGCGCCTTCGGCGAGGAACCGTCGGGCCAGGGCGGCCCCGATCCCACCCGCGCCGCCCGTGACCACCGCACATGTTCCTTCGAGCCTCATGAGGTCCCTTCGTGCGTCAGCGGGTGTCCGGCTTCACGAACACGTCGCACCGTCTTCGTCGATCGCGAGCACGTGACCACGGCCGGTCGTGGGGAGTGCGCGCGCCACCGCGTCGGCCGAGGCCGCGTCGGCGAACGCGGCCACCGACGGCCCGGAACCCGAGAGCCACGCGCCCCACGCGCCGGCTTCCACCGCGGCGTCCATCGCTGCGCGCGAGTCGGGGACGCGCGCGAGTCGCCGGTCCTGGTGCAACCGGTCCTCGGTCGCGGCGCGCAGCGCGGCGGCGTCGCCGGCCGCGAGCGCGGCGACGAGCAACGCGGTGTGCCCCACGTTGAACACCGCGTCATCGAAACGGACCTGCTCGGGCAGCAGGCGGCGCGCGCTCACCGTCGGCGTCTCCCGGTCCGGGATCCACACGACGATCGCGGGCACCCGCGCGAGCGGGATCCGCACGACGTGCCCGGCCGCCACCGCAACGATGCCGCCGTACACCGACGCGGCGGCGTTGTCGGCGTGGCCCTCCAGCGCCGCCGCGTCGTGCAGCACCTGCGCGCGGGCGAGGCGCGGGTCGTTGCCGCGCTGGGCCACCGCGGCGAGCAGGCCGGCGACGCGCGCGGCACCGGAGTAGCCGAGCCCGCGCCCCCCGGGGAACGACGCGCGGACCGACAGCGGGCCCTCACCTCCGGATTGCCGGAACGCCCGCACCGCGGGGTGGGTCTCGGGCGCGGGTGCGCCGCGATCGGTCGCCTCGAGATGACGGTCGAGCGCGATCGCAACCGCGTCGAACGCGGGCCCCAAGTTCGCCGACGATGCCGGCACCCGAACGATCCAGTCTCGTTGCATGGCGGGCCACTCTCGTTGCGAGACCGCCAGATTGGCACGATGTGTGCACATGCAGGCAGTACCTTCGTCTCCGTGCGACGACAGTGTGCGCGTTCCGGTTGCAGCGCGGTGGCGACCGCGACCTTCACGTTCGATGCCCGCGTGCAGACCGTGTGGCTCGATGCGCCACGCGACGGCAACGCGCGCGCGGGCGAACTGTGCGAACGCCACGCGCGGACGCTCACGCCACCACAGGGGTGGCGCCTCGACGACCGCCGCGGCGCGCTCTCCAATCCCGCACCCGCACCCGCACCCGCACAGGTCGCCGTCGCCGCGCCGGCCCTCGAGGTCGAGCCGGAACCGGTACTCGACCCGGAACCCGAACCCACGCCGGAGCCGGTCCTCGTGACCGCCGACACGCACTTCCACTCGCAGATGGACCTGCCGCCGATCGGCCTGGACCGCATGCTCGCGGCCCGCAGCCCCCTGCTCGCGCGCGCTTTCGAGTCCGCCGGCAACTACTGAGCGCGGGTTACCGGGCGTCCAGACCGTCTCGATAGGCGATCGGCAGGATCTCGAGCAGCTGGCCGTCGGGGTCGCGCACGAAGACACCGAAGCCGATGTTCGTGGCGGCGAGCACTTCGCCGCCGAGCTCAGGCACCCGGGCGAGCGTGCCGTCCACGTCCTCGACGCTCACCGAGAGGTGCGTCAGCCCGGGCTCGTTCAGCGCACGGGGCCGGAACGGCTGGGTCTGACCCGCGGCCGAATAGTGCAGGAGCTCGAGCACGAGGCCGTCGCGCACGAGGTAGGCCGCGGTCAGCCCGAGCGGCGGGCTCAAGCCCATCAGCCGGGACGAGAGGTCATCGGTCGGTTGGATCTCGCGGTCGAGGGTGAAGCCGAGCAGCTCGACGTAGAACCGCTTCGACCGTTCGAGATCGGCGACGCACTGCCCGACGTGATTGAACGCAACTCGGCCCACGGCGGCAGCCTCGCGCGCGGCCGCGTGTGCTGTCAGTCGGGCGCACGCTCGCAGCGGAGGTGACGGTCCTCGCTCGTGAGGCAGCGTCCCGACTCGAGCTCGAACTGCCAGTGGTGGAGCGAGCACGTGAGCACGCCGTCGCGTGATCTCGCCGAAACGGGTGAGATCGGCCTGCCGGTGCGGGCACCAGCGTTCGATCCGCCACCCGTCGCGCTCGAAGAACTCGTCGGCGCGGCGCGCCTGCCGGTAGCTGCGTTCCACGTAGGCGATCCGTTCCGGGCCGAGCGCCTTGAAGAACGTCATCACGTACTCGTTGAACGGCCCCGGCCGCGACGCGCCGAACCGGCACGAGAGGAACAGGGAGTTGACCCAGTCCTCGACGTGCTCGTCGACAAGCCGCGTGATCAAACGACGGTCCACCGTGATCTTGTAGACGTACGGCTCGCCCGCCCACTCCCGCACGGAACGCTCGACGAAATCGAGACAGACGGCGTCCTCCGGACCCATCTCGATCACCACGTTCCCCGCGATGCCGGCCGAAGTGATCGGGGCCTGTTCCATCAGCGGCGCGAACCACTCGCCGAGGTCGGCGACGAGATCCCGCGGCGCCGAGCTCCAGGAGTCGTGTTCGGTCGCGAGCCATCCGCCCCAGTCCGCTCGGTACTCGGCGAGGTACGCCGCTTTGTCCGCGAACGGATCGGCGGTGTCGCGGCTCGTCGCCGCTGACACCCGGCAGTCACCCGCATCGAGCTCCACGAGCGATCCGGGGACGAGCAGTTCTGCGTTGTCGACCCCCGCCGCCGCGAGCTCGGCGAGGAACACCATCTGGTCCGGGAAGATGTTGCGGGGATCTTCGTCGAGGTCGTTGAACCCGAACAGCTCGTCGTCGAGGAAGCATGGCGGCCCCGCGCACGGGAAGACGCGCGCCGCCTTGACCCACTCGATGTACTGACGCGACCGCGCCATCTGGTTCACGCGCTTCTCGGCCGCGAGGCGGTCGCGCTCCTCGGCGGGGAAGTCGTAGACGATCGGATACCAGATCGCGCCCGAGAACTGCAGGAAGTGCGCGTCGTACGGGCCGAGCGCCTGCAGCGCGCCCGGGTCGCCGGGCCGCGCGTCGTTCTGGTCCAGCAGCCGAGCCGACCCGTCGCCGAGCACCAGCCCGGAGTCGCCGAGGGGGCCGTCGGCAGGGGCCGTCATCGCGAAGATCGCGACCTCCAGGCCGTCGAGATCGACCGGCTCGCCGTCACGCGTCTCCACGAAGTGGCGGAAACCCAGGGCCTCGAGCTCGCGGCGGAGGAACGGCGCGGGGAAATCGGGCAGCAGCACGCGGGCGCCCTTGTCGACGTGGCCAGCGAGGAAGGCGGGGTCGAAGTGGTCCCGGTGCAGATGCGACACGTAGAGGAAGTCGGGCCGGCCGAACCGTGCCGGCTCGAGCCGGTCGTTCCGGGGAAATGGGAACCATGACCCGAAATAGGCGGGTGTGAACCACGGATCGCAGAGCACCGAGCCGAACCGGGTCTCGACGAACAAGCCCGCATGTCCGAGGAACGTGACGTGCACCAGGCCATGTTCGCGGCTGGAACCCCCGTGGGAGCGCACGCAGCTGCCAGACGGCCGATGCGGCAGACGATTCGACCGAGATTTCCCGTCCAGGCGGCGTCGGCGCACGGACATATGACGTGTTTCCTCGTTCGCAGGCCGTCGGGAACCCGGCGGTGACTCCCCCTCTCGCACCGCCGGCCGTCTCGGTTCCGGTATCGACCCAGCCCAGCCCCGCCGGAGCGAGGGACCGGCGGTGCGGGGGACTTCTGCGTGCACTTCGCCGCTCCGACATTGCCACCCTTCGGCCTGGGCGGGTCGAAATGGGTCGAGCGTCGGGCGGAGAGCAAACGCCGGATGCGATCGCGTCGGTGACCGGGCGGGTCACCAGCGGGGGCGTGGACCATCCGGCGTCTTCAGTACCGGTGGGCGGCGCATTCGCGTCGCCCACCGGGATGATCGATCGCGACCCCAGGCCGGTCGCGGACGCGTCCGTGCCCAGCGCACGGTTCGCGAGTTCCCAGCGCTCGGTCGCGAGTAGCGGCTCCAGCCGAAGTCGGGCGGCTATCCCGGCTCGGAGCCCGCTCGCGGCCCGCAGGTTCGCTTCATGACGACGCTGACTGCACCACGCTCCCGCGTCGGCACGCGTTGCACGCGTGTACCGCGAATTGCGCGCGCGAGCACGCCTAGACTCCGGCCGGTCAGCTCCGCTGGCGCCACAACGGAGGCCTGGCCGACGGAGGTGTGGTCGCGCGTGACCGTTCCAGCTCGAGACCACGCGTGGGCCGAGCGCCTCGCCGCGGGTGACGAGCAAGCACTGCGGGAGGCGTACCGCGAGTTCGCGCCGGCGGTGTTCGGCCTGGCGATCCGCGTCGTCGCCAACGAGCCGATCGCCGAAGAGGTCGTCCAAGACGTGTTCGTTCGCCTGTGGGAGCGGCCCGAGAGCTTCGACCCCACCCGCGGACCTCTCCGGGCCTACCTCCTCGCCATGACCCACAGCCGGGCGGTCGAGCGGGTCCGCTCCGAGGATTCGCTGCGCCGGCGCCACGAATTCGCCCAGCGCGAAGCGCACGTGGAGGCCCCGATCGAGAGCCCGGAGCACGTGCTCGTCGACAAAGATGTCAGCGCGGCCATACGAACTGCGCTCGCAGCCCTTCCACAATCCCAACGCGTGCCGATCGAGATGGCGTACTTCGAGGGGATGTCCTACCGGCAGGTTGCGGTTGCATTGGAAGAGCCGGAAGGCACCGTGAAGTACCGCATCCGCTGCGGGATGCAGAAGCTACGGACGGCGCTGCGGGCAGCCGAGGTCGGGCCATGACGTACCCCTACGACGACGAAACCGAGGACCGGGTGATCGCCCGGGCGCTCGACGCCGATAACGGTGACCCCGACAACAGTGACGAGGCCGCGATGGATCGCGCCACGCTCGACGAGTACCGCAAGGTGCTCGCGTACCTTCCGCTGGAAGAGATCGAACCCCCGGCCGCGCTCGAGGACCGGACGATCGAGGCTGCGCTCACGCGCCGCCCGGCCCAGATCCCGAGCATCAACCGCCGGGCCAAGCGCCGGGCGACGGCCCGCTGGATCACGCTCGGTGCCGCCGTCACCGCCGCCGCGGCCGTGATCGGATTCATGTTCGTGACCGGCGACGACGCCAAGAACACCCCCGGTGGTCGCGTGGATCTCGCAGGCGCCGCCAACGAAGACGTCCTCACACCGATCTTGGCGACGCCCGGTGTCCGCAAGGCGACGCTCATCGGCGACGGCGACGCGGTCGGCAAGGCCGCGCTCACCCCGGCCGGTGATGGCGTCCTCTACGACCTGATGCTCGCCGAGCAGCTGCCGAACGGACAGCACCTCTGGATGTGGCTCGTCACCGACGGCAAAGTGGTGCCGATCGGGCAACTCGCCGATCCTTCGGCGACGGTGCACTTCATCGTGAGCGGCGACGTCAGTGCGGTCACCGGTGTGTCGATCTCGCTCGAGGACGGCGGCGCAAAGCCGACGACGCCGGGCCCGATCGTCGCCAGCGCCAAGTTCTGAGCTGACACCGCATCACCTTCGGACACCGCGTCCCCTTCGGACGACGCGACCGAGCTTCAGACTTGACTGTCACGGAACCGCCACCCGGTCCGCGCATGGCGCGATGCCAGGCGTACTACGAAGTGACGGTGGAGCGCGCGCCACGGCCCGGGAGCCGACAATGGCGCTCGCGCTCAGGAGGCCCTGACGCGCTTGGCTCGGACCTTGTCCCGGAGCGCCGAACGGGCCACCGCCTCCATCACGAAGGCGAGGCCGAGGAGCGCGACCCACGGACCGAACCGGCCTGCAGCCGACCCAAAGGTGGACCAGGCGCCGTCGGAGCTCAACGGGTCGAGGCTGCCGGCGACGGCCTTGGCGTAGAGCTGGTTGTTCTTGGCCGCGACGTCAGTGGCGGTCTTGCCGGTCACGGACGACGCAGAGGCGTAGACCGTGCGCTCGGCGCCGGCCGCGTCGGGGTTGGTGATACCGAGCACCCCGGCGCTGTCCTTGTCGCTAAAGGAAACGTCCAGAGCGACGATCGGCGCCGTGCCAGGGGCGATGCTCGCGGCAGCGTCCTTGGCCGATGACTTCGACGAGCTCGGCGACTCGTCGGCGGGCGGGGTCTCGTCCACCGCCCCCGGCGTCTCATCGACCGGCAGCGTCTCGTCCGCGACGGGCGGCGCCTCGTCGACGACGGGCGGCGCCTCGTCGACGACGACCGGCGTCTCGCCCACCGGCGCCGGTGTCTCGTCGACCGGCGTCGTGTCGACCGGAGTCGTGTCGGCGGGCGGCGTCGTCGTGTCGGCCGGCGGCGTCGTCGTGTCGGCCGGCGGCGACGAAGTGTCATCAGCCGGCGGCGGGCTCGACGTGTCGGCCGGCGGCGGCGTCGTGTCGGCGACCGGCGTCGCGGCGTCCACGGGCGGCGTCGCAGGGTCAGCGACCGGCGTCGACGTGTCGGCCGGCGGCGTGGACGAGTCGGCCGGCGGCGTGCTCGTATCGGCCGGCGCAGTGTCCGCAGGCGCAGTGTCCGCAGGCGCGTCGAGCGTGGTGGCCGTGTCGATCTGGGTTGCCGGCTCGGTCGTAGCGGCCGGATCGGTCGTCGGGACCGCGGATTCGTCGACCGTCGGGGTGGCCGGGTCGTCGACCGTTGGAGCGGGCTCGGTCGCGGGTGGATCGGCCGCAGGTGGCGGCGACTCGTCCGTTGCCGGGGTCGTTTCGGGCGGCGTCGCGGTCGGGGTTGTGTCGTCGACGGCCTGGGGAACCACCGGCGTCTCGATGAGGACCGCGGGCTCGGTCGTGATCTCGGTGGGAACGGGGACATCGACCGCCGCGGCGGCGGGTGCCATGGGCATCCCGGCGAAGGCGAGGGCCGCGGCGCCGCCGAGGAGGCAGCGCAGGCATCGGGCCCGGGGACCGGGGACGGCTCCGGCTCGCGGCGCGTCGAACGGGACTGACCTGCCCGCCGTCCGCCGCAACCGTGTGCTCATCCGGAGATCCTCTTCCCGACCCTCTTCCCGCCCCGCTCAGGTACGCGCTGTCGACTTCCTGATGTCTGCGTTCCGGAAGAGCCGTCTTGCGACCGGTGCTCCCCGCGTTGTTGCAAGTCTTTCCGCAGAGATCCCCGTCGATGCCTCGTCAGTGTTGAGACATCACCGGCACTCGACCCGGTGAAGATACTCGCTGGACGCTGCAATCTTCCAGAGCCCTTCGTGCTATTTGGTGAACGAGATGTAACAAGTTTTCCGCTCGAGCGTCCTGCTCCCACTTGCCCTCCCTCGGGAACTATCGGCGGGAACGGCCCGCAGCCGAAGCGATTGGCGTCACGGCTGTGTAACCGGCCCCAGCGGGAAATCGACCCATCGGGGCTTCACCGTACGATTGCGCGCGCGGCCACCGCCCCTGACCAGGGAAATTCCTGACGACGAATGAAGGCGCGACCGCGGCAGCCCGGTGGGCTGCCGCAGCAAGAATTTCGGGACCGCCGGTTGGAGTGACTACAGCTGCATGGACTTGATCTCGAGGAACTCCTCGAACCCGTGCTGGCCGTACTCCCGGCCGTAACCGGACTGCTTGTAGCCCCCGAACGGAGCGTTGGGGTTGAACGCGCCGCCGTTGACCTCGATCTGGCCGGTGCGGATGCGCCGGGCGACCTTCTTGGCCCGCTCCGGGTCGGCCGACCACACGCCTCCCGACAGCCCGTAGTTGGTGTCGTTGGCGATGCGGACCGCGTCTTCCTCGTCGGTGTACGGGAGGATCGACAGCACCGGCCCGAAAATCTCTTCGCGGGCGATCGTCATGTCGTTCGACACGTTCGAGAACACCGTCGGCTGCACGTAGTAGCCCTGGTCGAGGCCCTCGGGCTGGCCCGGGCCGCCGGTCACGAGCTTCGCGCCTTCGTCGATGCCCTTCTGGATGTAGCCGTTCACGCGCTCGACCTGGACCTGCGACGACAGCGGCCCGAGGCTCGCACCATCGGCGAACGGGTCACCACGGCCGGTACTTCGACTCGACCTCGTCGGCCGCGATGCGCTCGGCATCAGCCATACGGTCCTGCGGTACGAGCATGCGGGTGAGCGCGGAGCAGGTCTGGCCCGAGTTCAGGTAGGCCTTCTGGATGCCGTCGCGGACGGCCCGGTCGAACTGGTCCGCATCGAGGTCGTCGAGCAGGATGTTCGCCGACTTCCCCCCGAGCTCGAGCGCCACCCGCTTGAGCGACTGCGACGCCAGCTCGGCGACCCGCTTGCCGGCACGCGTCGAGCCCGTGAACGAGACCATGTCGATGTCCGGGCTGGACGCAATGGCCTCACCGACGACCGGTCCGGTGCCGGTGACCAGGTTGAAGACGCCGGCGGGGAGCCCGGCGTCGTTGATGACCTCGGCGAGCACGAACGCGTCGAGCGGGGCGACCTCGCTCGGCTTCAGCACGACCGTGCACCCGGCCGCCATCGCGTACGCGACCTTGGCCGCGACCTGGTGCAGCGGGTAGTTCCACGGGCGTGATGCAGCCGACGACCCCGACCGGCTCGCGGACGATGAGGCTGTTGCCGTTCTCCTCTTCGTACTGATAGCTGCCGGCGAGTGCACCAGCCTGCGCGAACGAGTTGATCGGGAGGCCGGCCTGGACGATCAGGCTGAGCCACTTGGGCATGCCCGCCTCGCGGGTGACGATCGTGGCGATCTCGTCCATGCGCCCGCCGAGCCCTTCGGCGATGCGGGACATGAACTTGCCGCGCTCCTCGGCGCTGCGCGCGGCCCAGTCGGGGAAGGCGGCGCGGGCGGCCTGCGCGGCGCGGGCGACGTCCTCGGCCGTGCCGTCGGGGATCGATCCGATGACGGAGCCGTCGGTCGAGTCGTAGACGTCGATCGAGCCCTTGCCGGATGACGCCACCCAGGCCCCGTCGATGTAGATCTTGTCGTGCGTGGTCACGGCGTTCCCCCTCGGGTTTGTGATGCGCCGGTCAGTGACCCGACGCTACCCCTCGGCGCCCGGCACCACCACGCCGTCCAGGACGAGGTCGACCAGCCCATCGACCGTCGCGCGTTCGAGCGCCGCGCCGGTGACGAGCGTGCGGAGATAGAGCGGCCCGAGGAGCGCGTCGATCACGAGCTCCGCGTCGACATCCGCGCGCACCTCTCCGCGCGCACGCGCCCGCTCCACCATCTCGACCAACTCGCGGCGCCGCGGTTCGACGAGCACCGCGCGCAGGCTCGGGGTGAGTTCCGGCGCTTCGACGGTCGCCTGCAGCAACGCCACGATCACCGGGCGGATCGCCGGCTCGCGCAGCGCGCCGGTCGCCTGACTCAGGTAGTCGCACACATCGGTGCGGAGCGCGCCCGTATCGGGGACGTGTTGCGCGGCCATCGTCGCGAACGCGACGGCGACGACCCGGTCGAAGTTCGTCCCCCACGTCCTTCCGCCCGCGGTGCTGATCCCGGCGCGCGCGGCGACGCCGCTGAACGGCAGGCTCGACATCCCGGCTTGGCTGAGCAGTCCGACACCCGTGCTGTCGAGCGGGGTGCGGGGCTCGGAACGGGACAAGCCCATGCCCGCGCGCCACGCGAGGTCGTCGGCGTCCTTGGTGAGCACCTCCGAGCGGGCGGGCCGGGAGGGCAGGAAGAAGAGGGCCACAAGCGCGCCGATCACCGCGATGACCGCGCCGATGATCACCGTGCGGTCCATCGCATGCACGAACGCCGCGTTCGACACCTCGGTGAGCGCGCGGCTGATGCCGGCCGGGACCTGGCCTGCCTGCTCGAGTCCTGCCAGCTCTCGCGTCACCTGCGCGGCACCGCCGATCGAGTCGCGCACCGCGTGCACCGCAGTCTGGCCCTGGTCCCCGCCGACCTGACCGATCTGCTTCACCAGCGCGGACTGGTCGATCCGAGCCTTGTACGCGCTCGCGGTGATGCTGCCGAGCACCGCGATTCCGAGCGCGCCACCGATCTCGCGCGTCGTGTCGTTCACCGCGGAGCCGACCCCGGCTTTGTCGACCGGGAGCGAACCCATGATCGAGTCGGTGGCTGGCGCCATCGCGGTGCCCATGCCGATACCGATGATCGTCAGGACCAGCGCGATCAGCCCGTAGCCGGAGTCCGTCGTCGCGCGAGAGAGCACGATGAAGCCACTCGCGACGATCAGCAACCCGCCCGTCACGACGAACTTGGTGCCGAGGTGCTGCACGAGGTTCGCGCTCAACGGCGCCGCGACCATGAGCGAGAGCGCAACCGGTATCAGCGCCGCACCCGCTTTCAACGCGCTGTATCCGAGCACGAACTGCAGGTACTGCGTGAGGAAGAACAGCGACCCGAACATCGCGAAGAACACCAACGTGATCGCGATCGACGCGGCCGAGAAGCGCGGGTTCTTGAAGAAGCGGACGTCGAGCATCGGGTGGTCCGTGTGCCGCTCCCACAGGATGAACACGAGGATCAGCACCGCCGCGATCGCGAAGGAAACCATGGTGACGGTGTCGGTCCAGCCGTTGTTCGGCGCTTCGATCACGCCGTAGAGGAGCGCGGTCAGACCGGTGATCGACAGCACGGTTGCCGGGAAGTCGATGCGCGGTGCGCTCGCCGCCTTCGAGGTCGGTACGAGCGTCAACACCAGCGTCACCGCCACCGCGATCACCGGCAGGTTGACGAGGAAGATCGATCCCCACCAGTAGTGCTCGAGCAGCCAGCCGCCCGCGAGCGGTCCGATCGCGACCCCGAGGCCGGACACGCCGGCCCAAATACCGATCGCGCGCCCGCGCTCCGCGTCGGGGAAGACGTTCGTCAGGATCGACAGTGTCGACGGCATGATGAACGCGGCGCCCAAGCCTTGCAGGCCGCGCGTGAAGATCAGTGCGTGGGGTGAGTCGACGAGTCCGGACGCGAGCGAGCCGAGTCCGAAGATCAAGAGGCCGACGACGAGCGCGCCCTTGCGGCCGAACTTGTCGCCGAGGCTGCCGGCGGTGAGCAGCAGGCTCGCGAAGACGATCGTGTACGCGTCGGTGATCCACTGCAGCTCGCTCTGCGATGCGCCGAGCTCGCGCACGAAGCTCGGGAGCGCGACCACCACGATCGTGCCGTCGATGCCGACGACGAGCAATGACAAGCACAACACCGCGAGCACGATCCAGCGGCGGCGGTACACGTCCGGGTCGATCGGAGGTCCGGGCGCCGCGCCCTCGGGCGGTTCGGGTGGAGCCGGCTCGACCGCAACCGCTGTCATGCACGTTTCCCTTCTCGCGCCGCCGCTTTCGCCCGGCGTACGGTGGGCGTGTGCCGCACGATCGCGCAACCATGGTCGAGCTCGCGACGCGATACCTGGACGCGCTGGTGAGTCACGACCCGAGCGCGGTTCCGCTCGCGCCCGGCTGTACCCGGACGGAGCAGGGACGGAACACCGGCCGTAACGCGTCGGAGATTCGCGAACAGCTCGGGTCCGAGATCATGACGGGCATCACGGCCCTCCGTGATGCGCGTTGGTTCGTCGACGGCGACGAGGCAGTCGCGTTCTACGTGCTGGAGGCGTACGGCCGAACCGTCGACATCGCGGAACGGTTCACGATCCGCGACGGCTCGATCCACGAGATCGAGGCGATCTTCGATCTGTCCGGCCGCTGACCGTTCAGGACACGAGCTCGGAAGACCCCACGACGTGGGTGACGGGCAACTGGTACTGGCGCGCCAGCTTGTGCGGGAGGTCCCGCTTCAACCACTTCGACGCGCCCGGCGGCAACGTCGACAGGATGATCTCGTCGAACTCCTCGCGGCGGAGCGCGTCACCGACCGCGAGCATCGGCTTCTCGTCGCCGACCTCACCCGTCACCTCGATCCCCGACTCTCGGAAGCGCTCGAGCGCGTCGTCGAGTCGCCGTTGCGCGAGGGCGTGGGCTTCGCCTTCCGTCATGGACGCGTGCCCGCCCACGGTCGCGGGGACGACGAGGTGGAAGCGGGCCGGCCCGGCCTGAGATCGACCGACGACCTCAGCCACGAGTGGCGGGCCCGTGAGCGTGCGGTTGGCGACGACGAGATAGGAACGCATGGCGACCTCCCTCTTCGTTGCAGGGTAGGCCCGGCGCACCAACGCGTCGAGGGCAGTTCAGCGGCCGCGCCATACGGGTGGTCGCCCCTCGGCCGCCGCCCGACCGCCTTCGCTCGCGTCCTCCGTCGCGCCCGCGACCCGGCGCATGGTCTCACCGAACCGGATCGCCTCCACCGAGGACATCGCCTGCGTACGGACCGCGACTTCCTTCGTCGCGCGTGCCGCGAGTGGCGCGGCTCGTACCAACCGCGCGGCGAGCGCGCGCGCTTCGTCCATCAACGTGTCATGCGGCACCACCCAGCCCGCGAGTCCGATCTCCTTGGCGCGCTCGGCCGGGATGCGCTCACCGGTGAGCAACATCTCCATCGCGTACTGCCAGTTGATGCGTTGGGGGAGCCGGATCGCACCGACGATCGTCGGGACGCCGATGGTGACCTCGGGGAAGCCGAACTCGGCGCGTTCGCTCGCGATCACGAAGTCGCACCACGTCACGAGCGTCAACCCGTAGCCGATGCAGTAGCCGTTCACGGCCGCGATCACCGGCTTGAAGATCTCCCAGCCGCTCTCGAAAGAGTTGACCGTCGGCTTCTCCCAGAAGGTGCCCGCGAATTCGCCGGTCGAGCCCACGCCGTCGCGCAGGTCCGCGCCGGCGCAGAACGCGCGCCCGGCACCGGTGACGATCGCGACCCAGGCGTCCTCGTCGTCACGGAACCGGGTGAAGGCCGCGTTGAGACCCTGCCGCATCTCGCCGTTGATCGCGTTCAGCGCTTCCGGCCGGTTGTACGTGATCGTCGCCACATGATCCGAGCACTCGTATCCAACGCTCATGACGGCAATGATGGCGGAATGCTCGATCACCTTTCGATCCAATGTGTCGATCCGGAGGCCAGCGGCCGGTTCTACGACGCGGTGCTGGCGACGATCGGTGGAAAACGCGTGATGGAGTTCGGGCCGGTCGTCGGCTACGGCGTCGACTCCCCGGACTTCTGGATCGGCCCCGTCACGACCGGCGTCGACTCCCGCGAGGTACACATCGCGTTCACCGCGCCCGATCGCGCCGCGGTGACGGCCTTTCGCGATGCGGCCGTCGCGCTGGACGCGGAGGTGCTGCACGAACCGCGCCTCTTCCCCGAGTACCACCCGACGTACTTCGGTGCGTTCGTCCGCGACCCCGACGGCAACAACGTCGAGGCCGTCTGCCACACGCCGGAGTAGTCACCGGCCCACGCGCGAATCAGGCGGGCCGCGTACGGTTACGCCGTGGGCGCGCGGCCACGGATCACCGCGGCGGGACGGCGGCGCGTCGAGGCCGCCCTGATTCGTACCGGGCTGTTGCTCGTGCAGGGGCAGGCCGAGATCCCGAGCGTCGCCGACCTTCTCGCCGGCGCACCGGTCACGACGCGCGGGTACTCCTGGGACTACGTGCCCGCGTGGGACCTGACCGACGAATACGAGAACACCGATGACGTCGCGGTGGTGAAGCTGTTCCGCGGCCGGCGCTCGCTCGTACACCGCCGGCTGTGGCCGGCGGTCGACGCGCTCGCGATCGCGGCCCGCGAGCAGGTGCTGGCTCGACCGGTCCGCACCGACGCCCGCCGATTCGCCGTGCTCGTGGAATCGCGGCCCGGGATCCCGATGGGCGAGCTGCGCGACGAGCTCCGGCTCGAACGGCGCGCGTTCGACCGGACCAAGCGCGACCTCGAGCAGTGGCTGTGCGTGTACGGGCGTGAGCGCGAAGACGTCGATTTCCACACGCACGAACCCGCACTGTTCCCGTGGTCGGCCGGCGCGATCGGTCGGGCGTGCCGGCGCGGCCGCCCGCTCACGGTCGACGCGGCGATCGAGACCCTGCTCGAGGCGGTGGGAACGGGCGCGGCCCTCCCGGCGGCGCGGCTGTTCCCGGCGGCCAGGCTGCTCGTGCCGGGGGAGTGACCGGCCGATAAGCTGGGTATCTGCACATCGCGTGCAGCGACGCTGGCCGTCAACCATCGTGGCCGGGAGTGACCAACTTTTTTTGGGCGAACCTGTTTTTGGGCGAACTGTTTCTGGGGGGTCCTTCGTGGCCGTAGACGTCCGCAAGATCGGTATCTGGATGGTCGTCGCGGGCGGCGCGCTGATGTCGGTCGGGCTCGTCGCCGACGCGGTGCGCCACGCCGACGACCCCACGCTCGCCGCGCGCGAAGGCATCTTCGACCTCGCGAGCCTGCCGCACGCCTTGTTCTTCGGCGGCATCGCGCTCGCGATCCTCGGGCTGTTCGCGCTCGTTGCCGGCACCCAGTTGTACACGCCGGGCCAGCGCGTCACCGTCGGCCGGCGCCTGTTGCAGGTCGGTGCTCCGATGGCCGCCGTCGTCCTCATCGGAGGCTGTGCGGCCTTCGCCGGCAATTCGAAGCTCGCCGACCCCGCCACAACCGCGGCCGGCGCCACTGACGCGCATGCGGCCAGCCACGGCGAGACCGCGCCCGCGGCGGCGAGCACCGACGCGCATTCGGCGACGCACGACGAGACGAGTGCGGGATCGACGGCGCCGGCGGTCGCGCCGAAGCCGTACGACCCGACGCAGCCCATCGATCTCGGCGGCGTTCCGGGTGTCACGCCGGCGGAGCAGGCGCGCGCCGAGAACTTGATCGCGGTGACGCTCGCCTACCTTCCCCACTTCGCCGACTACCACACGGCCGAAGCCGCGGGCTACAGCTCGATCGGCGACGCGCTCACCGGTGATGAGCACTTCATCAACCCGGCGCTCTTCGACGACGGTCGCATCCTCGATCCGCAATACCCCGAGTCGCTCGTCTACGAGCCGGACCGGGCGACTGGCGGCAAGAAGCTGGTCGCCGCGATGTTCATGCTCGCGCCGAACCAGACGCTCGACGACGTCCCCGACGTGGGTGGCGCGCTCGACGCAATGGCACATCCACAACAACCTGTGCTTCACCGCGCAGGGCCGCGTCGCCGGGCTCACCAACCAGACCGGCGGCTGCCCGGCCGGGCTGAACAAGGGCAACGCGGCGCCGATGATCCACGTGTGGATCACGCCCAACAAGTGCGGTCCGTTCGCCGCGCTCGAAGGTGTCGGTGCCGGCCAGGTGAAGGCGGGCGAGACGCGCCTGTGCGACACCGCGCACGGTTCCCACGACGGCGGCTGAGCTCCGCCTGAACCCACCCGCCCGCGGCTGAGCTGCCCGGGCCGGCGTGCCATCGTGGATGCCGTGGACACGCGCGTGCGCGTCATCGGACGCCGGGTGATCGTCTCGACCGTCGTCGCGCTGCAACTCGGGTTCGTCGTGCGCGGGTACAACTCCGCGCACAAGGAGTTCGCCTACCAGATGTTCGCGGAGTCCACGGATTGGCGCGCCGACGTCGTGCGCGTCACTTCCGATGGCCGGCGGGTGCCGGTCGAACAACGGTGGTCGGGCTACCAGTGGGGCGACCTTGTGCGCGACCGCGGGCTGTACGACCCCGCGACGCGACACCACGCCGATGCGAGCATCGACAACCAGCTCGCGTTCCTCCATGAGGCGCTCGACTACGTCGCGACCCACACGCCGCGTGATACGGAGACCGAGTACCTCGAGGCAACCGTCACCTACTGGAAGGACGCGCACGCGCCCAAGGTCGTCGTGCTGCGCAGCGAGCCGCGCGAGTTCGCGGCGTGAGTGCCCGCCCGACGTGGGCGCGGGTCGACGGCGCGCTCGGGCGCCGGGTCAGCATGCGCGCGCTCGCCGTCCTGCGGGCCGCCGCGGGGCTGGTGACGCTGCTGCACCTGCGTCCGTTCCTCGAGAACGCCCGTCATGGCCTGATCTACCGCGACGCGTTCTACCAGCCGTACGCGTCGTGGTACCCCGAGCTCCCGCGCGCGCTGTACATCGCGATGTTGTGGATCGCGGTCGTCGCCGCGATTGCGATGGCGGCCGGGCTCTTCACGCGAGTCACGACCGTGACGACGTTCGCGATCGTGTCGTACAACCTGTTCCTCTCGACCACCAACATGCACAACAACCGTGCCTACCTGCTCGTGGTGCTCGCCGTGCTCGCGGTCACGCCGTGCGGGCGGGAGTTCTCTGCCGATGCCTGGCTGCGCGCGCGCTACGGCCTGCCCGCTCTCGACACGTACGCACCCGCCTGGCCGCTGCTCCTCCTCCGCTTCGAAGCGTGCGTGGTCTACGGCGCGTCCGGCGTGAGCAAGCTGCTCGACCCGGACTGGATCGGCGGCCGGGTCACGTGGGACCGGATGGTGCACCAGCGTCACTACCTCCAGACCCGGACACCGACCCCCGACTGGTTGATCTCGGTGCTCACCGATCGGACGTTCCACACGTTCGCGGCGAAGGTGATCGTGTTCACCGAGCTGTTCATCGCGGTGGGGTTGGCCGTGCGCGCGACGCGCTACGTCGCGGTGTGGGTCGCGGTCTGCTTCCACGTGGCGATCGAGCTGTCGGCATCGGTGCAGGTGTTCTCGTACATCGCGATCGCGGCGCTCTTGATCTGGGCCGTGCCGTCGACGCGCGACCGCGTGCTCGAGTTCGATCCGACCGATACCGACGCGAGACGGTTCGTCGCGTTCGTGCGCGGGCTCGACTGGCTCGCGCGGTTCCGCGTCGTTCCCACGCCGCCCGGCTCACCGATCCGGGTCGTCGATCGGAACTGCACGATGACGGAAGGCGGCCCCGCGCAGGTGTTCGCGCTGAGCCGCCTTCCCGTCACTGCTTGGTTCACCCTGCCCCTGCTGCTGCTTCCCTCGGTACGAGGGGCGCGGGGCGCGGACGCGATCAGAGGTGCGCGAGCACGTTCTCGCAGGAGCTGACGTCGACACCGGGCTTGGGTTCGACGTCGAGCTCGGTGAACACACCGTCCTCGATCACCGCGGCGTAGCGCTGCGAGCGGACGCCGAGACCGACACCGCCGTCGAAGTCCAGCCCCATCGCCTTGGTGAAGTCGCCGTTGGCGTCGGCGAGCATGAGGATCTTGTCGCCCGCGCCCTGCGACTGGCCCCATGCATCCATGACCCACGCGTCGTTCACCGCGACGCAGACGATGCGGTCGACGCCCTTGGCGAGCACCTCGTCGGCGCCCTGCACGTAGCCGGGGAGGTGCACCTTCGAACAGCCGGGCGTGAACGCGCCGGGCACCGCGAACAGCACGACCTTGCCGGCGCCGAGCACCTCGCCGGTCTGGACCGGCTTCGGCGTCCCGTCCGCACCGAGCGTGCGCACCTCGACGTCCGGGACCTTGTCACCAACTGCGATTGCCATGGATTCGTCCTCTTGGTCTTGAAGCGGTTTCGGGCGCCACCGTACCCAGGGCCGATCCCCTTCAGGCTCCCCGGCAACTCTGCGGCGGCTCTCGGTCGGTTCACGGTCGCGCCCCGTTGGCTGGTCCGGTGGCGAAGCGCTCGAGACGCGGACTGGGAAGACGCCGATGGGCCGCGCTCCTCGCGAGCGGGGTGCTGCTCGCGAGTTGCGGCGGGACCGCCGCGTCGAACGCGCCGGCGAGCGCGCTCGTGGCGATCGGCGCAGGGTTGCAGGGTCAGCGCGGACTGCGCGCGACGACATACGCGACCGGTCTGACGCACGCCGCGGCGTTCGCGTTCGACAGTTCCGGTCGGTTGTGGATCGCGACCGCGGCCTACGAGGACGGCGGCGACGACGCGGTGTACGTCGTGAGCACGGCCGGTGCGGCGCCGAAGAAGGTCATCGACGGGTTGCACACACCGCTCGGCCTGCTCTGGGTCGACGGCGATCTGTACGTGTCGTCGCACGAGCGCGTCGATGCCTACCGCGACTTCGACGGCACCGCGTTCGCGTCGTCGGCGAACATCGTGACGTTCCCAGCCGGTGTCGGGGAGAACAACGGGCTCGCAAAGTCGCCCGAGGGCCGCATCCTCCTCGGCATCTCGGCGCCGTGCGACGCGTGCACGCCGCCCTCCGAGTACTCGGCCGCGATCGTGTCGTTCGCGCCGGACGGCACCGACCTGCGCGTCGACGCGAGCGGGATACGCGCGCCGATCGGTCTCGCGTACTACCCCGGCACGAGCGACCTCTTCGTGACCATGAACCAGCGGGACGATCTCGGCGACGACACGCCCGGCGACTGGCTCGCGGTCGTCGCCGAAGGCTCGCAGTGGGGGTTCCCCGAGTGCTACGGGCAGACGTCGGCCGCGTGTTCGAGCGTGCCCGCACCGGTGGCAACGCTCGACGAGCACGCCGCGGTGAGCGGGATCGCGATCGTGACGGGTGAGCTCGGGCGGGCGGTCGGCGACGCCGCGATCACTGCGGAGTGGGCCGACGGGAAGCTCCTCGAGGTGGCGCTGACGCCTTCGGGCGCCACCTACAAGGGCATGGTCTCGACCTTCCTCACCGGGATCAAGAACCCGGTCGCGGTCGTCGTCGGGCCCGACGGCGCGCTCTACGCCGGCGATTGGTCGACGGGCTCCGTCTACCGAATCGCGACCGCGTGATCCGGCGTCCGCGGCGAGTTCTCCGGAACCTCCCAGTTGGACCGGGGCCGGTTCCCGGGTGCGGCGGCTTTGCTGGCACACGCCAACCAGGACCGAACGAGGAAAGGAGGTGCACGACACATGAGACCCAAACTCAGTCACATGGCTGCGGCGGCCGCGATCGCCGGGTTCCTCGGGTTCGGCGGGATGTCTCTCGCCTATGCCCAGGATTCCGGCTCGAGCGGGACCACCGGGACGACCACGGAGAACCCGTCCACGACGGCTCCGGCTCAGGGCTCGACGCCCGCTCCCGGAACCGACCACCAAGGGGGCTGCCCGAACATGGGCGGATCCTCGGGCGGTTCCTCGAGCAGCGGTTCGTCTTCGACCGAAGGCAGCTCGCTGTGATCTGACGGCGCGCGGCGCTCGGGGTGCCTCATCGCCCCGGGCGTCGTGCGTCGGTCGACCTGAAACGCGACTGCCGTGTCAGGCGCGTTCCAGCACGACCACCGGGATGACCCGGCCCGCCGTCTTCTCGTAGTCGGCGAAGCCCGGCATGAGCTGCTTCTGGCGCGCCCACAGCCGGTCGTGTTCCTCGCCTTCGGCGACGCGCGCGGTGAACGGACCGGTCTCGGTTCCGACCTCGACCGTGACCGCCGGGTTCGCCTCGAGGTTGTAGAACCAGTCCGGGTTGGTCGGCGCGCCCGCTTTCGATGCGAAGACGACGAGTCGATCACCGTCTTCCTGGTACGCGAGCGGATTCACACGCTCCTTGCCGCTCTTCGCGCCGGTGGTGTGCAACAAGAGCATCGGCGCGCCCGCGAAACCGCCACCGAGCCGTCCCCCGTTCGCTCGGAATTCTTCAATGATCCGCTGGTTGAAATCGGCCACGGGCGCAACGTAGCCGTGCGGGAACCGGCGCCGATTCCCGCGCCCGCGGGCACCTCTCAGTCACCTCTCAGCTGAGGCTGCGCAACTTCACGTGCGCGCGGTGTTGGCTGTTCCCCAACGCTTGACGCACAAGGAGCTCAAAACAATGGACGGAAACGCGCGCCCCGAAGAGGTGCTCGAAGAAGCGCTGTTCGAAGCGAAGCGCGTGCTCGTGGGCCAGGATCTCATGATCGAACGGCTCTTCGTGTGCTGGCTCGCACGCGGACACTGCCTGCTCGAAGGCGCGCCCGGTCTCGCGAAGACACTCGCCGCGGAGACGGTTGCGCGCATCCTCGGCGGCAGCTTCGCCCGATTGCAGTTCACGCCCGACCTCGTTCCCGCCGACCTCGTCGGCACCCGCATCTACCGGCCGTCGCAAGAGGCGTTCGACATCGAGCTCGGCCCGATCTTCGCCAACGTCGTGCTCGCCGACGAGATCAACCGTGCCCCCGCGAAGGTGCAGTCGGCGCTGCTCGAGGTCATGGCCGAGCGGCAGGTGTCCATCGGCGGCGTGACGCACCCGGTACCCGCGCCCTTCCTTGTGCTCGCGACGCAGAACCCGATCGAGAGCGAAGGGGTGTACCCGCTGCCGGAAGCGCAGCGTGACCGCTTCCTCATGAAAGTGCTCGTCGACTACCCGTCCGGTGCCGAGGAAGCCGCCATCGTCCGCCGCATGAGCGTCGACCCGCCGCGGGCCCGCCAGATCTTCACGCCGGACCACATGCAGGGGCTCCAGCGCGCGGCCGACGAGATCTTCGTCCACGACGCGGTGCTCGACTACGCGGTTCGCCTCGTGCTCTCGACGCGTCAGCCGGAAGCGCACGGCCTCGAAGACATCAAGGGGTTCATCGCGCACGGCGGCAGCCCGCGGGCCACGTTGGGCCTCGTGGCGGCGGGTCGCGCGCTCGCACTGATGCGCGGCCGCAACTACGTGATGCCGCGTGACGTGTTCGACGTCGCCCGCGACGTCCTGCGGCACCGCGTGCTGCTCTCGTATGAGGCATTGGCCGACGGCGTGACGCCGGAAGACGTCGTCACGCGGATCGTCAGCACGGTCGGCGCGCCGCGCGTCACCCCGACCCAGGACGGGCCCGTGTTCGAACGGGCTACTGACGTCGCTGTCGCGTCGTGACCAGTGTCGAGATCGGCCGGAGCGAGACCACGCTCCGGCAGCTCGATCTCCTCGTCAACCGCAAACTCGACGGCCTGCTGAACGGCGATTACCAGGGCTACGTGCGCGGACCGGGCAGCGAAGCCGGCGACGCCCGGCTCTACCAGCCCGGTGACGACGCGCGCCGGATCGACTGGAGCCTGACCGCGCGCACCCACGCCACCCACGTGCGCGACACGATCGCGGATCGCGAGCTCGAGACGTGGCTCGTCGTCGACGGCACCGCAAGCCTCGACTTCGGCACCGCACGGTGCGAGAAGCGGGACCTCGCGCTCGCGGCCGCGGCCGCGTTCGGGTTCCTCACCGCGCGTGCCGGCAACCGGGTCGCCGCGGTGTGCTTCGACGGAGCCGGCACCGAAGTGCGGCCGCCCCGGAGTGGCCGGGACGCCGTGCTGGCGCTGTTGCACCACATCCAGCAACGCCCGCGGGCGAGCGAAGGCAACGGTTCGCTCGCCGATGCGCTGCAGCGAACGCAGCGCATCGCGCGGCGGCGCGGTCTCGTCGTGGTGGTCTCGGACCTGCTCGACGGGAGCGACTGGCCGCGCGAGCTGCGCACGCTCGCGACGCGCCACGAAGTCGTGGTCGGACAGATCTGCGATCCACGCGAGGCAGCGTTGCCGCCGGTCGGGTTGCTGACCGTCGTCGACCCCGAGACCGGCCGCCTGCAAGAAGTCCAGACCAACAGCCGCAAGCTGCGCGAGCGTTTCGCCGCCGCCGCGGCCGAACAACGTGACGGCATCGCGCGTGCAGTCCGCGCGAGCGGCGCCGGTCACCTCGTCCTGTCCACTGACCGCGACTGGCTCATCGATGTCGCGCGGTTCACCCTCGCGCGGAGGCGCAGACGATGACATTCCTCGCTCCCAGCCGGTTGTGGCTGCTGCTCGTGGTCGCCGGGTTGGTGGTCGCGTACGTGGTCCTGCAGAAGCGCCGCCGTCAGTACGCGGCGCGCTTCACGAACGTCGATCTGCTCGCATCCGTCGCGCCGAAGCGGCCGGGCTGGCGCCGACACGTGGCCGCGGCCGCCGTCGGGTTGTCGCTCGTCGCGTTGATCGTCGGCATCGCCCGCCCGGCGCGTGACGAGAAGGTCCCGAGCGACGAGGCGATCGTCATGCTCGTCGTCGACGTCTCCGCGTCGATGGAAGCGACCGACGTGCAACCAAGCCGGCTGCAGGCCGCCGAGGATGCCGCGGCCGCCTTCGTCAAGGGCGTGCCGGCCAAGTTCCAGGTCGGTCTGATCGCGTTCGACGGGTCAAGTCGCGTGCTCTCGACACCGACGCGCAACCACGCCGAGGTCGTGTCCCAGATCCAGAACCTCGAGGTCGGACCGGGCACGGCCGCGGGTGACGCACTCGACACCGCGCTCGACACCGTTGCGGCATCGCTCAAGACCGCCAAGGTCGACGCGGCCAAGCACAACGGCAAGGCACCCGCGGCGACGATCGTGCTCGTCTCCGACGGCGTAACGACCGTGGGCCAGCCAATCGAGGACGCGACGGCCAAGGCCGTGAAGCAGGGCGTGCCGGTGACGACCATCGCGTACGGCACCGCGTCGGGTCAGGTGACGGTGCAGGGCGAGATCGTCAACGTGCCGTCGGATCCCGACACGATGAGCCAGGTGGCGAAGGCCACCGGCGGTTCGTTCTTCACCGCCCAGTCGTCCGACCAGCTCAAGAACGTCTACAAGGACATCCAGGCCCGCGTCGGCTTCCACCTCGAGCAGCGCGAGATCCTGCGCTTCTTCATCGCCTTCGGCATCCTGTTGTTGCTGGCCGCGGTCATCGCATCGATGGTGTGGACCGGCCGATTCCTGTAACAATCAGCGCCCGTTTTCGTAGTCGTCAGTGCAGCGCGCCGAGCACGGGGGCGTAGAGATCCCGCTTCAAGGTGGCGGTGATCTCTCGCCCCTTGCCGGCGCGTGGCGCGGCCGCGGCGACGGCGGCGCCGATCAGCGCGTCCTCGGACGCGCTCGCGTGCGCGATCCCGGCCGCGACGGCTTCGTCGCCGGTGTAGCGCCGGCCGGACAGGATCGCCTCCGACGCGGTGAGATCGGACAGGCGCGACCGGAGCAAGGCAATCATGAACGGCGCGAACGGCAGCCCGAGATCGATCTCGGGCAGACACCACCAACCCCGATCGGCCCGCATGATGCGCTGATCGTGGGCGAGGGCGAACATCGCCGCGATCCCGAACGCGTGCCCGTTGACCGCGGCGACCGTCGGCATCGGGAACGTCAGCACCCTCGCCACCAGCCGCTGCGCGTCCCCGATGAAGATCGGGAGCTGCTCGCTGTCGAGCCGGCCGAGGTACTCGAGGTCGAAGCCGTTCGAGAAGTACTTGTCATGGCCGGTAACGACCAGCCCGGTCGCCTCCGCATCGGCTTCGACGCTGTCGAGCTCCGCGTTCACCGCGGCGAGGAACTCGCTGTCGACGAGGTTCTTGTCCGTGGCCAATCGCAGGACGACGATGCCGTCCCGCTCCTCGCGTTCGATCACGCTTTGCTGCGCGCCGGCTTCTTCGTCGAGTTGGACATCGGCGCCGCGCCCGCGAGCTGTCGCAATTCGTCGACGCTCCGGCCGAGCGCATCGAGCTTCGCTTCGATGGTCTCCATGCGAGCGTCGGCCGCCGCTGCCGATCCGTTCGCCGACCCGTTCTGGCGCGCGCGCCCGGCTTCGGCCTTCAGCTGGTCGTAGCACGAGCGCAGCAAGCGCGCGGTGTCGCGCTCTTCTGCGATGTAGCGGCCGAGGAGTTCACCGGTGCGGATGTCGATCGTGTGATCCTTGAAGAAGCCGTCGAAGATGTCGGGCTCGGTGCCCGTATCGAGCCGGTCCAGACCGAGCGCCTCCATCTTCTCGAGGTCGCTGCAATCCGAGGCTGCGATCTCCAACGCGCGTGTGTGTCGATCGTCGTCCTTCTCCCGCACCTGGAAGCCGAGCTCGTCCAGGCGCTTCGCGAACGCCATACCGTGCTCACCTTCGCGGGCCGCGACGGTGCGCAGCACCGCGCACACGTCCGGGCTCGGCGTGACCGCGATCCACGCCCGGAGGTACTCATGCGCGCGCGACTCCGCGATCGCGATCGCGTTCAACAGGCCGAGGTAGCTGGGCTTATCGGGCATCGTCGGCTCCTCCGCGGTGCAGGGCAACGCCGCACGATCGCACGTCTGCCCCGATCGGGCAATTGCTCGCTCAGGTCGCGGGCGGCAAGTCGAGCGCCGGGATCGTGCCCATACGCCCGGCCTGGAAGTCCTCGATCGCCTCGATGATCTCTTGACGCGTGTTCATGAGGAACGGGCCGTAGTGCGTGATCGGCTCACGGATCGGCTGACCGCCCAGCAACAGCACTTCGAGGTTCGGCGAGTCCTCCGGCTGCGTCGACGCCGCGCCGATCGTGAGCGAGTCGCCAGGACCGAACACGACCAACTGGTGCTCGTCGACCGGCCGCCGCTCGGCACCGACGTAACCGCGGCCGGTCAGGACGTACGCGAGCGCGCTGTACGACGGGTTCCACGGCGCGACGAGCTCCGCGCCCGGGTTCACGCTCGCGTGCGCGTACGTGATCGGCGTGTGCGTCGAACCCGGCCCGGCCACGCCCGCGAGATCACCCGCGATCAACCGGACGAGCGCACCGCCGTCCTCGGAAGTGAGCAGCTTCAACTG
Source organism: uncultured Actinomycetes bacterium (assembly GCA_963740835.1). GTDB lineage: Bacteria > Actinomycetota > Acidimicrobiia > IMCC26256 > PALSA-610 > CAVUFH01. The sequence goes on from CAVUFH010000003.1 coordinate 427,023, forward strand.
GTCGCCCGTGATCGCCTGGTAGCGCGGCGGCGTGAACTTCAGCGCCGCGGGCAGGTTCACCCACAGCTGCACGCCGTGCGACCGGCCACCGGAACGCAAGAACGACTCGGTGGGGACTTCGTCGTGCAGGATGCCCGCGCCGGCGGTCATCCACTGCGTGTCGCCCTCGCCGATGATCCCGCCCCCGCCATTCGAGTCGTGGTGCGCGATCACACCATCGATGACATAGGTGACGGTCTCGAACCCGCGGTGCGGGTGCCACGGCGCGCCGGTCGGCTCGTTCGGCGCGTACTCGACCGGGCCGAGCTGGTCGAGGAGGAAGAACGGGTCAGCGATGTGCGCGTCGATACCGCCCGGGAACGGTCGCCAGACCTCGAAGCCGGCGCCTTCGATCGCGTGGTGCGCGGGAACGACCTGGGCGACCGGACGTGGCCGCGTCGCAACGGAAGGCGCAGGGAGGCGGGGCAGGACGAGCGGGTTGTCGACGGTGATCGCGGGCATGAGCGCCTGAACGGCGTCGAGCGTCCGGCTATTCCGCGATCCGAGCATCCGACGACTCGACCAGACTGGCGCGATGGCAGTGACGCGCGATCTCACGATCGAGTGGTTCGGTTGCACGACGTTCCGCATCCAGGTGGCGGGGCTGACGCTCTGGTTCGACACGTTCGTCGATCGCGTCCCCGCGGCGGAACCAGTCGGCCTCCACTCGGCCGACATCGACGATGCCGACTTCGTGTTCGTCAGCCACGCGCACTTCGACCACTTGCTCGGCGCGGACACGGTCGCCAAGAACACCGGCGCGCCGATCATCGGATCGTTCGAGAGCATCCGCGTCATGCGCGACAACGATGTCGCGCCCGCGCAGCTGTGGCCGGTGTCGGGCGGCGAGCGGGTCGACTGCGGGCACGACGTCACCGTGCGCGTGTTCCCCTCGCTCCACTCGTGCTTGTTCGCGGGGGCCGAGCTCGACACCGGCACGCCGTGCCTCGGTGACCTCGGGATGTCCTACCAGGAACGCCGGGAACGGGTCGACGCGCTGTGGGGGGCGATGCAGAGCGTCGTGCCGGCCGCGCACGCGCACGCGATCGAGCTGGGCTCGTCCCGCAACGACGGCGGGCAGCTCAACTACCTGCTCGAGACGCCGCGCGGCACGGTGTTCGTCGCCGCGAGCACCGGGTACTGGTCCGGGATCCTGCGCGACCTCCGCGCCGACGTCGCGGTGCTCGCGGTCACCGGGCGCCCCAACCTGGACGGCGAGCCGTTCCAGGGTTCACTGGCCGACTTCGTCGTCGCCGAGGTCGCGACGCTGCAACCGGAGGAGGTCGTGTTCTGCCATCACGATGCCTGGATGCCACCCCTCCCGGCCCTCGATCCGGCACCGGTCGCCGCCGCGATCGCGGCGCAGGCGCCCAACGCGACGGTGGTGGATCTCGGGTACGGGGACCCGGTGCGGCTGCGGCACTGATTCACTGGTCACACCGGGCGCCCCCGCAGCACGCGTCCCACAAGAGGGGTCGGCGATGACCGAACGTGCACTCGAAGAGGTCGAGATCTCCTCCAAGCCGGTCATCAACCGGGCGACCGAGGAGGTGCGCACCGAGCCGTGGGCTCGGCGCGTGCGCGGCATGCTCGGCCAGGAGACGATCGTCGACTCGAACCGCACGCTCCTGCAGTTCGAGGTGCAGCACCTGCCGGTTTGGTACTTCCCGCGCGAGGACGTGCGCGCGGACCTGCTCGTGCCCTCGGCGAAGCGCACGACGTGCCCATACAAGGGCACCGCGTCGTACTGGAACCTCGTTGTCGGTGACCGCGTCGTGAAGGACGCGGCGTGGAGCTACGAGGACGCGGTCGCCGGACGTGAGGACATCAAGGACCGCTTTGCGTTCTACTGGAAGCGGCTCGACGCGTGGTTCGAAGAGGACGACGAGGTGTTCGTCCATCCGCGGGACCCGTACCACCGCGTCGACGTGCTCAACAGCTCGCGACACGTACGGATCGAGCTCGACGGCGTGGAGCTCGCGAACACGACGCGCCCGCGCTTGCTGTTCGAGACGGGCTTGCCCGTTCGCTACTACATCCCGCGGGCGGACGTGAACGAGCGCGTGCTCGAGCGCGTGGACACGACATCGCAGTGCCCGTACAAGGGTGTGGCGAGCTACTTCGCGGCGCGACTCGGCGATCGAGTCGAGGCTGATATCGCGTGGATGTACGCGTTCCCGATCCCGGAGTGCCCGAAGGTCGAAGGGCTCGTTTCGTTCTTCAACGAGCACACCGACGTCTGGGTCGACGGTGAGCTCCAGGAACGGCCGGACACACCGTGGAGGCGATCGCGCACCGTATGAGGCGGGTGTGCGTGCGGGAACGAGCGACGGTCAACCCGTGAGCGTCTGGAGCGAGAGCGTCCCGTCGTAGGCGGCGAGAGGATCGGCGCGCACGGCTCGATCGAGCGCGAGCGCGTCGTCGCCGACGAGGATGCGCCAATCGTCGCGCCGCACGCCGTCGAGGATGATCCCGGCGGCCTGGGCCGCGGACACCGGCGCGTTGTCACGGAAGCCGTCGGCCATCATCTTCATGCCCATGCGGAGCTGGTCGTCGGTGACGTCGGCCACCGGCAGGCCCTGACGCTGCAGGTCGGCGCGCATCGCCGCGAGCTCCTCGGCGGACATGTGCTCGGGATCCGAGCCGCCGTGGATGCGCCGGCTGTTCTCGACGATGTCGGTCCCGATGTGTCCGGGCATGACCACCGCGACCTTCACGTGCGGGGCGTTGATGCGGAAGTCGGTGAGCAGCGCCTCCGAGAAGCCTTTCACCGCGAACTTGGCGGTGCTGTAGGCAGTGTGGGGGATGCCGGGGCCGAGACAGGCCCAGAACCCGTTCACGCTGCTCGTGTTCACCAGGTACGCGTCGTCGCTCGCGACGAGCAGCGGCACGAACGCGCGGCTGCAGTTGTAGACGCCGCCCCAGCAGACACCGAACACGCGGTCCCACTCCGTCCGGTCGCCGGTCACGAAGCTGCCTCCGCCGCCGATCCCTGCGTTGTTGAACAGGAGGTCGATGTGATCGGTGCCGCGCTGCGCGACGACTTCGTCGCGGAAGCGGAGCACCTGCGCCTCGTCCGACACGTCACAACTGTGCGCGGTGACGCGTGTGCCCGACGGTGCTTCCTTGCCCGCGCGTTCGAGCGTTTCGCGGAGGGTGTCGGCGTGCACGTCGCACGCGGCGACGTGACAACCGTCGGCCGCGAGCTGGATTACGAGCTCTCGGCCCATGCCGGTGCCGCCGCCGGTGACGACGGCAAGACGTCCTGCGAACGATTCCACGAAGGCCCCCTTGTGCGCGAACGCGGACCCTACCGCCGCGGCGCGACCGGCGGCGAGGCCGTGGCGTCGGCGTCGTAGTAGAACCGCGACGTGTTCGTGCCGTTCCGGCCCATCGATGTCGGGCCACTCGTCGCCGGTGTCGGTGACCCGCAGCGCGTTGCACGCGCGATCGATGATGCGTGTCGCGACACCGGGTTCTTCACCATCGTCGGCCACGGTGTCGACGCGGGACTCCGGCGCCGGCTCGACGCGTACGCACGCGACTTCTTCGCCCGCCCGGATACCGAGAAGGCCGAGATCGCGATGGCTCGGGGGGGTCGCGCCTGGCGGGGCTGGTTCCCGGTCGGCGGTGAACTGACCTCGGGACGGCCGGATCGGAAGGAAGGCGTCTACTTCGGTGCCGAGCTCCCCAGGGACGATGCGCGCGTTCGCGCCGGGCGGCCGCTGCACGGGCCGAACCTGTTCCCGCGCGCACCGGCCGGACTCCGGCAAGCCGTGCTCGACTACATGGACGCGTTGGCCGCGCTCGGCCAGACGGTCATGCGCGCCATAGCCCTCGGGCTCGGGCTCGACCGCGATTGGTTCGCACGCGGGCTCACCGCCGAGCCCGTCACGTTGTTCCGCATCTTCCACTACCCACCATCCGCGTCGCCGGGCGACGCGGATTCCTGGGGAGTCGGTGAGCACACCGACTACGGGCTGCTCACGATCCTCATGCAGGACGGCACCGGCGGTCTGCAGGTGCGCACACCGCGGGGGTGGACCGACGTACCACCCGATCCCGACGCGTTCGTGTGCAACGTCGGCGACATGCTCGAGCGGATCACGCGCGGCCGCTACGTCTCCACGCCCCACCGCGCCCGCAGCGGCGCGCGCGACCGGCTCTCGTTCCCGTTCTTCTTCGACCCCGGCTGGGACACCGACGTGCAGCCGATCCCGGGCGTCACAACCGACGACGTTGCCGACGCCGCGGGAAGCGGGGCGCGCCGTTGGGACAATGCGAGCGTCCACGACTTCACGGGCACATACGGTGAGTACCTCGTGACGAAGGTCAGCCGGGTGTTCCCCGCTCTCGGCGCCGGCGTACTGGAGCACTGAATGCCGGATCGCGATCCGCTTCCCATCAAGGTCGAGCCGGTCTCCAACGGCGAGTTCTTCCCACCACCCCTGACGCCACTGCTGCAGGAGACGATCCGGCGCACGCACGCGCTCGCCGATGAGAACGCGCGCCGGCTCGGGATCTCGCGCCGCCAGTTCCTCGCGAGCGCGACCGGTGCCGCGACCATGTTGTTCGTCCTCGCGGCCTGCTCGAAGGAGGAGAAGGCGAGCAAGGGAACGCGACCGCGGCGGCACCTACACCGTTCCCGAGCCGGCAACCGTCGACCCCGGCGCCGCCGTCGATGCGCTCGGCGGCGACGAGTTCGTGTTCGACGTGCAGACGCACTACGTGAACTACGACCTCGCGGTCGAAGGGGGCGAGTGGACCTCGGTGTTCCCGTTCGCGTCGTGCGCAGAGGGCGCAGCTGCCGGCGACTCGAAGGTCTGCTTCACCGCCGACGCGTACTTCCGGGAGATGTACGTGCGCTCGGACACGTCGATGTCGATCCTCTCGGCGTTGCCGACACCGGGAGGGACCGGATTGTCCGCCGCGGACATGGCGTACGCGATCGACGTCGCGACCAGGATCGGATGCCACGACCGCGTGCTGATGCACGGTGGCGCGTACCCGCACCGCGGGCCGATCGACGCCGCGCTCGCGGGCATGGACGAGCTCCGCGATCGCTACGACATCGTCGCGTGGAAGATCTACACGATGGTGCCGACGGCCGCGCACTTCTACTTCGACGACCACGATCCGAGCCGGCCCCAGATCGGGCAACGGTTCATCGACCACGTACGCGAGATCGGCCCACCGATCATCTGCACGCACAAGGGCATCTCGTCGATCGTCGGCGCGACACCGGAGCTGGCGTCACCGGCCGACATCGGCCCGGCGGCGGCGCGCAACCCCGACATCTCGTTCGTCGTGTACCACTCCGGCTTCGAACCGGGCGCGGGCGGCGTCGGGCCCTACGATCCGGCCGGTACCGCACCGCAAGGCGTGGACCGGCTCATCCGGTCGTTGCAGCAGGCCGGGCTACAACCGAACTCGAACGTGTACGCCGAACTCGGCGGCACCTGGTGGTACGTGATGCGCGATCCGACCGTGGCCGCGCACGTGCTCGGCAAGCTGCTGAAGTACGTCGGCGAGGACCGCGTCGTATGGGGCACTGATTCCATCTGGTTCGGGACCCCGCAGGACCAGATCCAGGCGCTCCGCACCTTCCAGATCTCGGAGCAATTGCAGGACCAACACGGGTATCCCGCGCTCACGGACGCGGTGAAGGCGAAGATCTTCGGCCTCAACTCCGCGGCGCTCTATGGCATCGACCCGGTCAGTGGGAAGTGCGACGCAAACCCGCAAGAGGTTGACGCGCTCCGAGCGAGTCTGCCCGCGGCGCGCGTGTACGGGCCGACGACCGCGCGCGAGGCCGCCGCGCTGATCGCCGCGCACCAAGCCGGCTATCTCCTCTGACGCGATCAGGGCTCGACGACGACCAGGTCCCCGGGCGCGATCTCGCCGCCTTCGATCACCCACGCGTACGCGCGGCTCCGTCCCGGGTGCAGGTTGTGGTCGATGCGCTTGAAGTCCCGATCGGAGAACCACTGCGCGTTCTTCGCACACGGCGTCGCGAACGCCGACACCTCGGCCCGCACCGTGCCGAGGTCGACGCGTACGCCGGGCCGAATGGTCGCCCAGTCGATGCCCGAGACCGTCACGTTCTCGCCGGCGGCGCCCGGGTACACCGAGTGCCCTTCGGCGCGCAGCGCGTCGATGACCTCCCCTGACCACAGGCTCAAGGCCTGCAGCGGCTTGCCGTGGTGCTTGCGTTCGGCCTGCGTGTCACCGACCACGCCCCGCCGGTCGACGTCGACGCGCGGCTGCGGTTGCTTCGGCACGCCGCCGCCCGAGCGGTTGACCTGCACCACCGTGCCCTGCTGCGACGGCGCGCCCACGCCCAGCGCGTGCAGACCGCGGCCGACGTCGCGGAGGTGATGCGTCGCGTCGTGCACCGCGTGACCGATCGCCCAGCGGACGTCGAGCACGTCGCCACCGACCGAGAACGACCGGGCCCATCCGTCGGCTCCCATGCGGTTCGCGGTGCCGTTCAGCTGCGCGACGCGCTTGTCGAGTTGGGTGATCGCCGCGGCCATCGAGTCCGCGACCGCAGGGTCACCCGCGTCCGGCGGCGCGCCGAAGTCCGGGCTTTCTTCCTCGAGCGCACGTGACACCGCGTAGCTCATCATCGCGGTCACATCGCGCGAGTGCGCCGCGTACTCGAGCGCCGACCACACACCTTCGGCCGGACGCGCCGCCAGGACGGACGCGTCGACGCCTTCGGTCGAGGTGCGCCAGATGGGTGCGAGCGCGCGCAGCGTACCGAGGAGGTCGTCGTGCGTATAGTCCGACGCGTCGAACCCGCAGGCGGCGCAGGTCTCGTTCACTCGCCGCTCGACGGGTCCGCGAACATCACGAGGGCACCGTTGCAGTCGGTGATCATGAACGCGCGCATCCCCCACTCCATCGTTTCCGGCGGCTGCACGACCGTCACGCCTTGCCCCGCGATGTCCTCGTAGAGCGCGTCCAGCTCGCTCACGTACAACGTCATGTACGACGTGGGCGGTTCGGTCGGTTCCGAGCGCGAGAAGTGGAACGTCGTGTCGCCGGCGATGATCGACCCGTGCAGCACGGGCTCACCCCACGCGAACTCGACTTGCAACCCGAGCTTGTCCTGGTACCAGAGCAACGTCGCCAGCACATCGGCGACGTTGATGATGCTGCTGGCGTTGCGGATCTTGTCCGCGTTGCGGGCCTTGGATGCGAACACCGGTGCTGTGGCCATGGGGCGCTCCCTCGCGTACCGTCTCGGGTCATGACCGTAACGGGATGGCGGCGGCTCGGATATCGCAGATCGGACAAGCCGTGCTCGCCGTAGGACACCGTGCCGCGGTGCCGAACGACGCTCCCCGGCGGCTCGCCGACGCGCCCCACCCGGTCTTCGTGCGCGCCTTCGAGTATCCGCAGGGCTACACCGGGTACACCCACCGCCACCGGCTCGCGCAGCTGGTCTACCCGGTGCGGGGCGTCGTGTCCGTCGAGACCTATGCCGGCACGTGGGTCGTGACGACGTTGACCGCGGTCGCCATCCCGCCGTGGCGCGAGCATCGGGTATCTGCGCACGGGAACGCATCACTGCGCAGCGTCTTCGTCGATCCTGATGCCCACTCGGAGCTGCTCACCGAGCTGGCGACGGTGCACGTGAGCGAGCTGCTGCACGAGCTCATCCGCGAAGCGGGTCGCCACTACACCTACTTCGACAACACCGACGGCGTGACCTCGGGCGTGATCACGCTGATCGCGCAGCTGTTGCCCTCGATGCCGAAGGCGGCGACGTCGGTGTGGCTCCCGCACGTCGAGAGCGAACTGCTGCAGCCGGTCGCAGACGCACTCGACGCCGATCCCGCCGACCCGACCACCGTGGAGCAGTGGGCGCGCCGGCTCGGGCTCAGCGCGCGCCACTTCAGCCGGCTGTTCAAGGCGGAGACCGGCGTCACGTACTCGACGTGGCGCGCGTTGCACCACGTCGAACACGCGTTGGTGATGCTGGCTGCGGGTCACACCGTGACGCGCGTGGCGATGGACCTCGGCTACGCCTCGACGAGCTCCTTCATCGAGATGTTCAAGCGCCACACCGGCCGCACGCCGGGCGCTTCCGGACCACGCGCACTCGTTCGCTGAGGTGTCAGGCCAGCTCGCCGATGAACTCGTTCGCGGTCATGGGCTTGGAGAACATCGGGAAGTCGTAGCTGAGCGCGTTGTCGTGCTCTTCGATCGACGTCGCGGCCACACAGTCGTTCAGCGTGATCACCTCGTACCCGTTCTCGTAGCCGGACCGCATCGTCGACTCGACGCAGCAATTCGTCAGGAAGCCGCCGAGCGCGATCGTCGTGATGCCCTTGCTGCGCAGCATGAAGTCGAGGTTGGTGCTCGCGAACGTGTCGAGCCCACGCTTGCCCTCGACGACGATGTCGCCGGCTGCCGGCGCGAGCTCGTCGGTGATCGCGGCACCCCAGCTCCCCTTCACGAACGCGTTGCCGTCGACCACACCCTTGAGGATGCCGTACGGGTGCTTGCTGATCTCGTTGTAGCCCTCGGCGAAGGTGATCGGTGCGTGCATCACGGTGGCGCCCGCCTGCCGGGCCGCGTCGACGACGCGTTTGGTGTTCTCGATCATGTCTGTCTTGTCCATGACCTCGGCGACCGCGCCGTGGAGCACGCCCCCATCGGTCGTGAAGTCGTTCTGGTACTCGATGAGCACGACTGCGGTCGTCGCCGGATCGATGGCCATGGAAACCCCCTCGGTCGGGTCAGCGCGCGCAAGGTAGCCGGATGTCGTGTCGGGGGAAAAGGGCAGGTTCTCTCTGGACAAACGCCGACGGCGCGTCGTTACGTTGCAACGTCATGCTCGATGACGAGGCGATCGCCTGCGCGCTGGCGGTCACGGACCGATTCCTCACCACGTTCAACGCCGGCGACGCGCGGGGCACGCGGCGACGCTCGCGTATCCGCACATCCGGCTCGCGAGCGCGAGCGTCCTCATCTGGTCCGACATCGATGAAGCGACCGCGGCCATGGAGCAGGCGCTGGCGGAGTTGCGCGAGCGCACACATTGGGATCACAGCGAGTGGGACCACCGCAACGTGATCCATTTCGACACGACGAAGGTCCACCTGGACGTGCAGCTCACGCGGTACCGCGAGGACAACTCGGTGATCGGGATCTACCCCGCGGTGTACGTCGTGGTCGCGCACGACGGCGAGTGGCTCATCCAGTGCCGCTCGAGCTTCGCACCCTGATCGCCGGAGCGCGGGAGTCCCCGACGGCGATCGCGCCAAGGTCTGGCGAGGTGGCCGGCGACGGGAAGCCGAACGACCCGGGCGCAAAGCTGTCCGCGAACCGCTGCCGCACGACGGGATCGTGCAGGTTCGGCAGAGGTACTGATGCCACCGCCCGAGCGCGCACGCCGGGGCTGACCGGATCGACGCCAGCCTCGTTGCTCACGGACCGCGCGGCGCAGCCAACACTTGCCAATGCCAGCGCCATGACAACGGCGTACCTGCTCAATCGACGCATCATCCCGTCCTCCTCGCATGGTGGCCCGATGAGAGGGTGCACCGCGGGCGCCCCGAGAACATCCGTGCCACCACGGAAGTTCGCGCGCACGCAATGTGCGACCATCTATTCATGCGGCCTGACGTGCAATACGTCCGCTGCGGTGACGGCTACGTCGCTTACACCGCGTTCGGCGACGGGCCGACTGATCTCGTCCTGATCTTCGCCGACCTCACGCATCTGGAACTCGGGTGGCGCGAACCCGGTCTGGCGCGCTTCCTCGGGCGTCTCGCCGACTGGTCGCGCCTGATTTGTTGTGACAAGCGCGGTTTCGGTCTCTCGGATCGAATCACCAGCAGCGCAACGATCGACGATCGCGTCGACGAGATCTCGGCCGTGCTCGATGACGTCGGCTCCGAGCGGGCCGCCCTGTTCGGAATTTGGGAAGGTGGGCAGATGGCGATGGCCTTCGCCGCGTCGCATCCCGAGCGAACGGCCAGCCTCGTCCTCTACGGCAGCGGACCGCGCAACACTGCCGCGCCCGACTACGACCTCCTCTACGACCGCGAGCTCGTCGCGTCCGCGATCCAGCAGCAAGTCGAGCACTGGGGCGAACCTGAGGCCCTCGACCTCACGATCCTCGCACCGAGCCGCGCGAATGACGCCGCTTTCCGGCGCTGGTTCGCGGAGCTGCAACGACTCGGGTGCAGCCCGGGTCAATACCTCGAGTCAGCGATGTGGGCACTCGACATCGACGTGCGTTCGCTGCTCGCTTCGATCATGACGCCGACCCTTGTTCTTCACCGGACCGGCGATCTCTTCTGTCCGCTCGCGAACGGTCGCTATCTGGCCGATCACATACCGGACGCCCAGCTCGTCGAGCTCGAAGGAGACGATCATCTGCCGTTCGTGGGTGACACCGACGCCATCACGGACGCGGTCGAGTCGTTCGTCACCGGTCGTATCCGCCGCCGCAGGCGCGCCGCGGACATAGTGCCGGTCGCGCTGCGACGGGCCGGCGTGACGCGTCGCGAGTTCGAAGTCCTCGACCTCGTCGCGTCGGGAGCGACGAACACGGAGATCGCCGAACAGCTACACATCTCGGTGCGCACCGTGGAGAGCCACGTGTCCTCGTTGCTTGCGAAGCTGCAGAGCGAGAGCCGGGCCGGGCTCATCGCGGCCGGAATCTCGACCCGGATGTAGCCGCACGGCCTGCTGGCAAGCTGCGCCGCGTCAGCGGATCAGGGGATCACGCGGCAGCCCGAGGATGCGTTCGCCGATCTGGTTGCGCGTGATCTCCGAGGTCCCGCCCGCGATCGTCATGGCCCGGCTGAAGATCAGCACCTGCGCGATCGCGGCCCCGTCGCCAGCGAGTGTCGCCACGTCGGCGCCGGCGAGGTGCAGCCCCAGATCGGCCGCGTGCTGGAGGTGCTCGGCGCTGATGAGCTTGGTGACGTTGCCCTCGGGACCGGGCTCACCACCCGCGACCGCGCGCTCGGCGGCGCGCAGGTTGACGACGCGGAGGGTTTGGGCCTCGGCCACGTGCTTGCCGACCGCGGTGGCCGCACCGTCGACGCCCGCATCCCCATTGCGGGCGCAGTGGTTCCGGTAGATGTCAAGTAGGTCGAGGCTGAACATGTTGCCGGCGCCGCCGCCGATGCTGACGCGCTCGTTGCCGAGCGTGGAGCGCGCCACCGCCCAGCCGCCGTCGACCGGACCCACGACGTCGTCGTCCGGCACGAACACGTCGTTGAAGAACACCTCGTTGAACATGGACGCGCCCGATGCCTCGCGCAACGGACGCACCTCGACGCCGTCGGCGTGCATGTCGAGCACAACGGTGGTGATGCCGTCGTGCTTGGCGACGTCCGGGTTCGTGCGCACGGTGGCGAGGCCGCGATGGCAGTACTGCGCCCCGCTCGTCCACACCTTCTGACCGGACACGAGGAACCCGCCGTCGACGCGCGTCGCCTTGGTGCGCACACCGGCCGCGTCCGAACCGGCATCGGGCTCGCTGAACAGCTGGCACCACACGAGGTCACCGTTCAACGTCGGTCGCACCCACCGCTCGATCTGGTCGGGCGTCGCGTGCTGGATGAGCGTGAGGATGACCCATCCGGTGATGCCGTATTGTGGGCGGGCGACGCCGGCACGCGCGAACTCCTCATCGATGACGAGCTGCTCGAGTGCCTTCGCGGCGCGGCCCCACGGCTGCGGCCAGTGCGGTTGCACATAGCCGGTGTCGATCAACTTCGTGCGCTGCTCGGCCGCCGGGAGCGCCGCGAGCTCTTCGGCGACCGCGCGCGTCGTGACACGCAACGCCTCGGCTTCCGGCGGGAGGTCGAGCCCGAGCGCCCGCGTCGTCCCCGCGACCCCCAACGCGGTCACGTCGCGGGCCGCGGCATCGGCGTCGAAGAGCGCGACCAGCGTGGCCGCGCGGCGCAGCAGCATGTGCCCATCGTGCTCCCACGTGAAGCCGATGCCGCCGTGCACCTGGATGTTGAGCTGCGCGTTGCGGAGGAACGCCGGCACCGACTGCACCGCGGCGACCGCGGCCGCGAGCGCGAACTGGTCGCCGCCGCCTTCGGCCGCGCGCGCGGCGTCCCACACCGCGGCGGTGCCCAATTCTGAGGCCACGAGCATGTTGGCGCAGTGGTGCTTGACCGCCTGGAACATCGCGATCGGGCGACCGAACTGCTGGCGCTCCTTGGCGTAGGCGGTCGCGCGCTCGACGCACTCCTGCGCACCACCGACCGCTTCGGCGGACACGAGCGCGCGGGCTACATCGCGCGCGAGCGCGGCGGCACCCCGCAGCACGCGGTTGGCGGGGACCGTCACCTTGCGCGCCACGACGGTGCCGACCCGCCGCGTCGGGTCGAGGTTGCCCGCGACCGTGACGGACAAACCCGCGACGTCATGGTCCACCACGACGAGGTCATCGCCGGCCACGAGCACGAACAGTTCGGCGAGTCCGGCGCCGAGGACCGCGCCGCCGTCACCGTTCACGGTCTCGCCCTCGAGGGTCAACCCGCCACCGAGGCCGAGCGCGGCGATCCGGCTGCCGTCCGCGAGGCCGGGGAGCAGCGTGGCCCGCTGCGCATCGGTCCCGGCCATCGCGATCACGGTGGACGCCAGCACCGTCGGGAGGAACGGACCGGGCGCGATCGCCCGCCCCAGCTCCTGGAGCACGACGACGAGCTCCGGCAGGCCGTACCCGCTGCCGCCCACGGCCTCGGGGAGGTGCAGGCCGAGCCAGCCGAGCTCGGCGAGCTCGTCCCAGAACTTGGGGAGCTCTTCGGTCGGCGCGTCGAGCAACGCTCGCGCCGCGGCGCGTGCGTTGACGTTCTCGAGGAACGCGCGCGCCACGCTCTCGAGCTCGCGGTGCGTATCGGTCAAGGCGATCGGCATGGCGGGACCGTACCGTTCAGCGGATCACGAAGTCAGACGCGTCCGGGGCCTTGGTCCAGTTCCAGTAGTCGACGAGCCGCCACGCGGCGACGATCGTCGCCGGCGAGACCGTGGCGGACCACGGCGAGCGCACGGATGCCCGACGGGGTCGCGTCGTGCTGGAGTCACTAGCGTCGCGAGCCGACCATGCGCCGGCACTTCGCCTTCGTGATCGGGCTCACGCTCGCGGCAACGACCGCGGCCGCATGCTCGAGTGGCGGGGGCAACGAGAGCAGCGCACCCGTGAGCACGGCCGCGGCGACGACGACCGCTCCTGTCCCCGGTGCGGAGTGGGAGAAGGTCGCACCGGCCGCGGTGGGTCTCGACGCCGCGAAGCTCAACCAGATCGCACAGGTCGCCGAAGCGGGGAAGTCGAAGTGCCTCGTGGTCGTGCGGGACGGGAAGCTCGCGGGCGAGTGGTACTTCCGCGGGACGAACGAACACAGCACGCAGGACGTCTTCTCCATGACCAAGTCGGTGTCGAGCACGCTCGTCGGCATCGCGCAGGACGACGGGGACCTGAAGCTCACCGACCACGCGTCCACGTGGATCCCTCAGTGGAAGCACACGCCCGCCGACGCCGTCACCCTGCGCGATCTCCTGAGCAACGACTCCGGTCGCGAGTGGAGCCCGGCGATCGACTACGTGCAGCTGCTCGCGGCGGCGGATCGCACCGCGTTCGCGGTCGGGCTGCCGCAGGCGGAGCCGCCCGGGCAAGTGTGGGCGTACAACAACTCCGCGATCCAGACGCTGCAGCCGGTCGTCCAGGGAGCAACCGGGCAGGATCCCGTCGCGTTCGCCCAACAGCGGTTGTTCGGGCCGCTCGACATGACCGACACGCGGATGACCACCGACCGCGCCGGCAACGCGCAGATGTTCGAAGGCGTGCAGTCGACGTGTCGCGACATGGCGCGCTTCGGTGTGCTCATGCTGAACCACGGCAAGTGGGGCGACAAGCAGGTGGTGTCGCGCGCGTGGGTGCAGGACGCGACCGGGCACTCGTCACAGGAACTCAACGCGGCGTACGGATACCTGTGGTGGTTGAATCGCAAGGGCGTCATCGGCAGCCCCCTCGTCGCCACCGACCTGAGCAAAGCGCAGAACCCGACGACGGCGAAGGGTCAGGTCGTGCCGGGCGCACCCGCCGACATGTTCTGGGCGCTCGGCCTCGGCAATCAGATCGTGCAGGTCGATCCTGGATCGAAGACGGTCGTCGTCCGGCTGGGGACGGCCGAAGCCCGCCCGCGGCCGCCCACCTTCGGAACGGCGGAAGCCAGCAAGGTCGTGACCGAGGCCGTCACGACCGCCGCGAAGTGACCGCGTCGACCCGGCGCCAATTCCTGCACGACGCGTTCGTGTTGGCCGCGGGCGTGGCGTTCGCCGGTGTCGCCGCGGGCTGCTCCGACTCCAGTGACGGCGGCAACGCATCGCCGGTACCCACATCCGCGTCGACGTCGGCTGCAACGACGGGCCCGGCGCGCGCGTCCGCGGACGCAGTCGCGCACGAGGCCTTCCTCGCGGGCTTCCCGTTGGTCACGACGGTGCGCACCATGCAGACGTTCGCGCAGCTGTTCGGCGTCAACCGCCTCAACGTGCGGCCGGGCCTCGCGAGCCCGACGTCGCACTTCGTCGTCGCGCCCAATCGCGACACGGTGTACGCGCTCGCGGTGCTCGATCTCCGCGCGGGCGCGCACGTGCTCACCGTTCCCGCGATCCCCGACCGGTACCACGTCATCCAGTTCCTCGACGCGTGGATGGGCGACTTCGCGCTCGTCGGCACCCGCACCACCGGTGGCCGGGGCGGCACGTGGATCATCACGCCGCCCGGGTACGAGGAGCCGATCCCCCGCGGCAGCCGGCGCCTCGCCGCACCGACGAACCAGGCGATCCTGCTCGGTCGCATCCGCGCCGTCGACGACGCCGACGCAGTCGTGGCCTCCGCCGAGTTCAGCCCGATGACGCTCGCGCCGGTCGACGCCGGAGCTCCGCCCGCGCCGGCCATGGCCGCGCCCACGGGCACGCCGCAATCGGTCGGCGCGAACGGGGTCGCGTTCTTCGACGAGGTCGGCGATGCGCTCGAAGCCAACGCGCCGGTGACGGCGGCGCAGCGGCGCGCGATGAACGCCGCGGTCGCGCTCGGAGCCGGCGCAGGAAAGCATCCGAGCACCGACGCGGGCGCCCAGACGGCCGCGCTCGCGAACGGCATCGCGACGTGGCCTCGCCGCGATCGAGGACCCCAAGGTGCACGGCGCGCGCACGATCGACGGCTGGGCGGTCAACCTCGAACTCGGCAAAGAGGCGAGCGCGACGGGCCTGCTCCCGCGTGCGGTCGTCGCGAAGTATTACTGGGGTCCGGTGCCGGCGAAGGAAGCTGTGTACCCGCGTGCGCTGACGGCGGACGACGGAGGTGCCCTCGACGGCGCCAAGCAGTACCGCATCCACTTCCCTGCAGGGAAGACCCCGCCGGTCGACGCCTTCTGGTCGGTGACCGTCTACGGGCCCGACATGTTCCTCGTCCCCAACGCCGCCAACCGCTACTCCCTCAGCGGCGACACGCCCGGCCTCGTACGCAACGATGACGGCTCGCTCGACGTGTTCCTGCAGCAACAGCCGCCGCCCACCGGCACCGGGAACTGGCTGCCCATCCCCGCGGGTCCGTTCAATCTCGTCATGCGCTGCTACTTACCGCGCCCGCCGATCCTCGACGGCTCGTACGCCTACCCGCCCATCACGGTGACCGTGTAGCAATTGCGCTGCGCCACAATGCACCGGTGACCCGGCGGTGGCCCTTCTCCGAAGCGCGACGCAAGCGCGCGCTCCGGCGGGAGCCGTTTCCCGACACCTGGCGGGCGCTCATCGACCGCAATGTCGTCCACGCACGCGTGCTCCCCGCGACCGAACATGAACAGCTGGAAGACCTCGTCATCGCGCTGATCACCGACAAGCGCTGGGAAGCCGCGCGTGGGTTCACGCTCACCGACGAGATCCAGGTCACCATCGCGGCCCAAGCCGCGCTGCTCGTGCTCGGCCTGGGCTACGACTCGTACCGCGGTGTACGCACGATCATCGTCCACCCGACGACGATGACGCTCACGGGCGAACGCGGCGGCCCGATCGAGGGCACGGTGAGCAACAGCCCGCTCCCGGTGCTCGGAGTCGCGCACTACGACGGACCTGTGATCATCGCGTGGGACTCGGCGCGCGCCGATGCGCGTCACCCGGAGCGCGGCCACAACGTCGTGTATCACGAGTTCGCACACAAGCTCGACATGCTCGACGGTGTGGTCGACGGCACGCCTCCGCTCGAACGGCAGGAGGAGCTGGACCGTTGGGTGGCAGTGTGCACGGCCGAGTACGAAGCGCTGCGCGACGGCACCGACGACGGATTCCTCGACGGCTACGCGAGTGTCAACCCGGCCGAGTTCTTCGCGGTCGCCACCGAAGCGTTCTTCGATCTTCCCGTGCAGCTCGAAGCCGCGAAGCCCGACTTGTATGCCGTGCTTCGCGACTTCTACCGCCAAGACCCCGCCCGCGTCGCGCGCGCCCGCTTGACTTGAACCGGGGTCGAGGTTGCAGTGTGCGGTGATGCGCGCGGTGTGGTTGAAGGAGTTCGGGGCGCCCGAGGTGCTGCAGGTCGGCGACGCGCCGGACCCGATCGCGGGCGAGGGGCACGTCGTCGTCGCGGTCGAGTTCGTGAACATCACGTTCGTCGAGACGCAGTTCCGGAGCGGGATGGCGGGCCCGTTCTCGGGCACCCCCTTGCCGGTGATCCCCGGCAACGGGGTGGGCGGCCGGGTGCGGGCGGTCGGCCCCGACGTCTCCCCCGCCCTCGTCGGTCTGCGCGTCGTCACCGCGACCGGCGGCGCGGGTGGGTACGCGGAGCGCGTCGCGGTTCCTGCAGCCGGGCTGGTACCAGTGCCCGACGAAGTCGCGATGGACGACGCGGTCGCGTTGTTGTCCGACGGCCGCACCGCGATGCTGCTCGTCCGCGACGCAGAGCTGCGCGCGGGTGAACGGGTGCTGGTGGAAGCGGCGGCGGGCGGCCTGGGCAGCTTGCTCGTGCAGCTCGCGAACAACGCGGGTACGACGGTTGTCGCGGCCGCGGGCGGGACGCGCAAGCTCGAAGTTGCCGGCGACCTCGGCGCCGCCTTCGCGGTCGACTACACCGCGCCCGATTGGGCCGAGCAGGTCCGCGCCGCGGTGGGCGCGGTCGATGTCGTGTTCGACGGTGTCGGCGGCGCGATCGGCGCGGCCGCGTTCGATCTCGTCGCGACCGGCGGCCGCATGTTGAGCTTCGGCATGGCGAGCGGGACGTTCACGAGCGTCCCGGACGACATCGCGGTCGCGCGCCGTGTGACGATCCGGCGCGGCGTACCGATCACACCCGAGCTCTCGCGCCAGCTCACGCAGGCCGCGCTCGCCGAAGCGTCCGCGGGCCGGCTGCACCCTGTCATCGGCCAACGCCTCCCACTCGCGGACGCGGCCGCGGCGCACGCCGCGATCGAGGCGCGCGCGACGATCGGGAAGACCCTGCTCGTGCCCTGACGGCCCTGCCGACCCGGACCGGGGCGACCTGCCAGACTTCGCGCCGTGCCGAACCGGGACTCGTCGTCATGTTGAACGAACTCGCCGCCGCCGTGCGCGACAAGAAAGTGTCGGCCCGAGAGCTGGTCGAGGAATCGCTGCGGCGCATTGGTGCCGGGAACGGCTCGCTCAACGCGGTCGTCCGTTTGCGCGCGGACGAAGCCCGTGCCGAAGCCGACGCACTGGATGACGCGCGTCGCGCCGGTCCGCTCGCCGGGCTCCCACTTCTCGTCAAGGACCTGCAAGACGTCGCCGGGCTCCCGACGACCTTCGGGACGCCGTTGTTCTCCGATGGTGCGCCGGCCGCGGTCGACGCGACGATCGTCGCCCGCTTGCGCGCGGCCGGTGCGATCGTCGTCGGCAAGACGAACACGCCCGCGTTCGGCTGGACCGCGTTCACCGACAACAAGGTGTTCGGCGCGAGCCGGAACCCGTGGAACCCGGCGCGTTCCCCCGGCGGTTCGAGTGGCGGTTCGGCGGCCGCGCTCGCGGCGGGGTTCGCACCGCTCGCGACGACGACCGACGGTGGTGGATCGGTGCGCATCCCCGCGGCGATGTGCGGGTTGGTGGGATACAAGCCGACGCTCGGCACGATCGGGCGCGACCGCGCGCCGCGGTGGATCACGTTTTCGACGTCCGGCTCGACTGGCGCGACCGTCGCCGACGTCATCCTCGAGGCGTCCGTGCTCGCCGGGCCGACCGGCACCGACGTCAACGAGCTCGCAGCCGGATCGGTCAGCATCGAAGCCGTGCGTCCGGCGCGCGTCATCGCGTGCCGAACGCTGCGCCGCGATGTCGACGCGGAAGTCGAGACCGCGTTCACCGCAACGGTCGACGCGGTCGCACGCGACCTGGGACTGCCGGTGACACGCGTCGATCATGTCTTCGACGCCGGCGACCTCCCGCTCCAGTGGTTCGCGATCAGCGCGGCGGAGCTCGCGCAATCGCTCGCCTGGGCCGAACCGCGCTGGGACGAGCTCGAGCCCGGGTTGACGAGCACGCTGCGGTACGGCGCGAGCGTGAGCGTCGCCGACTACATCGCCGCGCAACGCGTGCGCTACGACGCGGCCGCCACGCTCGACGCGTTGCTCGGAACTGATGCCGTGCTGCTCACCCCGACGTGCAACGTCACGTCGTGGGCGCCGGAC
Organism: uncultured Actinomycetes bacterium; assembly: GCA_963740835.1. Lineage (GTDB taxonomy): Bacteria > Actinomycetota > Acidimicrobiia > IMCC26256 > PALSA-610 > CAVUFH01. The sequence goes on from CAVUFH010000003.1 coordinate 445,736, forward strand.
GGCCCCCTCCCCGACGCCGCCGGCGACATACTCGGCGACCCCGGCATCGCGGTGAACACAGTCGAGATGAATTTCACCGGTCATCCCGCGGTTTCCGTCCCGATCGGCACCGCCCCCGAAGGGGTCCCGATCGGCATGCAAGTCATCGCGCCCCGCTTCGCGGACCGGCTCGCGCTCGGCGTCGCGTCCACGCTCGAGACCGCACGACCGTGGCCGCGCACCGCGCCCGGATACGACGAATTCCGCCTCTGAGCCCGGTGACCGCCATCGAGTCCGCGAAGAAGCCGGACACCCGCGCCCGGCCCATCGCGACAATCACCGAGCAGCTGCACACCGGCCAGGCCCCGCGGACGCAGCTCGGCCCGTATCAGCTGCAAGCTGCGATCGCCGCGGTGCACGACGAAGCGTCGAGCACGAGCGAGACCGACTGGAGCGAGATCGTCGGGTTGTACGAATTGCTCGCGCGGTTCGCGCCGAATCCGATGGTGGCACTGAACCACGCCGTCGCGGTCGCGATGGTGCAGGGCCCACAAGCCGGGCTCGACCTGCTCGCGTCGCTCGATGCCGACGACCGCCTCGCCGGGCACCATCGCGTCGCGGCGGTCCGTGCGCACCTGCTCGAGCTCGCGGGCGATCGCGAAGCCGCGTGCGACAGCTACCGCGCCGCCACGCGCGGTACGACGAGCCTTCCCGAGCAGCGGTATCTGGACGCGCGGGCGGCCCGGTTGCAGGGCCGCCCGACGTAAGCCGCCTGAGCCGCTCACCACCTCGCGTCTGGGCCGAGCCACCCTTGGGTAGAGGTCCCCCAGCGCGACTCCAGGTTTTGGTGACGCATTCATCCGCTACGAAGCAGGAGCCCGCTGTGCTCTTCCTCAGAACATGAGAGTCGCCGTCACCGGCGCGTCCGGGTTCATCGGCTCCGCAGTCGCGGAACGCTTGCGCGACTCGGGTCACGACGTGACTGCGATCACGCGCCGACCCGAGCGCTACACGGGCGCCGGGACACCCGTCGCAGCCGACATCGGCGACGCCGCCAGCTTGCGCCGCGCGCTCGCCGGACACGACGCGGCGTACTACCTCGTCCACTCGCTCGCGGACGGCGACTTCGCCGAACGTGACCGCGCCGGTGCGCACGCGTTCGCGGACGCCGCGAACGGCGCGGGCCTGAACCAGGTCGTCTATCTCGGCGGATTGGGTGACGACGACGATGACCTGTCGCCACACCTGCGCAGCCGGCGCGAGGTCGAGTCGATCCTGCTGCGAACCGCGCCGACCACGGCGTTGCGCGCCGGCATCGTGATCGGCGACGGCGGCATCAGCTGGGAGATCCTGCGCCAGCTCGTCGAACGGCTCCCCGTGATGGTGACCCCGCGCTGGGTGGAGACGCCCACCCAACCGATCGCGCTGGACGACGCGCTGTTCGACCTCACCGGCGTGCTCGGTCGTGCGGAAGCGATCGGCGAGACCTACGAGATCGGCGGCCCCGAGCCGCTGACGTACCGGCGCATGATGCAACTCGTGAGCGACATCATGGGTCGCCGTCGCGTCATCGTCCCCGTGCCACTCCTGTCACCGCGCTTGTCGTCGCACTGGCTTCGGCTCATCACCGACGTCGACCTGACAACCGCCCGCGCGCTCGTCGATTCGATGACGAACGAAGTCATCGTGCACGATCACCGCATCGAGTCTTTGCTCCATCACGCGCCGATGACGTTCGAAGCCGCCGCGACACGCGCGTTGGACGTGCGCACCGCGCGCACTGCTGCGGCAGCCGATCGTGCGCCCGCCTGACATCCTCTTTCCCGACCGGGCAACCGACGCGGAGGTCGAGCCGGCCGCGGTGCGACATCGTCGCCGGCTGACCGCGGCGGCCACACTCGTCGCGGGTGCGGCGCTGCTCGCCGCGACATTGCGCGTGCCGCGCGGATCGACCGCGTTCACCGTCCTTGGACTTCTGGTCGCCGCGACGTGGATCGTGGGTGCCTTCGTCTCGGGACCGATCGCGCTCCGCCCTCGCAGCCGCACACCGACGCGCTGGCTCATCCTCTCCGCAGTCGCGCTCGGGATCGCGTCCTTCCTCGTCTTCTTGGGTGCGTACTTCGTCGCCGAGCACGTCCCGGTGCTGTCGGGTGCGGTCGAGAGCGTCCTCGGCAAGGCGGATGCGGGTCCGGTTGCGCTGGCGCTCGCGATCGCGATCGCGAACGCAGTCGCCGAGGAGTGCTTCTTCCGAGGCGCGCTGTACGCGGCGCTCGAACCCCACCGACCCGTCGTCGTCACGACGGTCATCTACGTGGCGGTCACCGCGACCACCGGCAACCTGGCGCTCGTCGCCGCGGCCGTCCTCATGGGCACGGTGTTCGGCCTCGAGCGCCGGGTCACCCGCAGCGTCCTCGCATCCCTTGTCACGCACGCGGTCTGGTCGACGCTGATCCTGGTGGCGCTGCCACGCTGATCCGCGCTTCCGCGTCCGTGGGGCCAGAGGGTATGTGAGTGAGGACTCACTCATATAGCCTGGACGGGTGACGACCAAGCGGGCAGCCGCCCTGCCCCCCTCCGAACGCCGGGCCGAGATCGTCGCGGCGACGTTCCCGCTCCTGCTCGCGCACGGCGCCGCGGTCACGACGCGGCAGATCGCGGAAGCCGCCGGCATCGCCGAAGGCACGATCTTCCGGGTCTTCCCGGACAAGGAGAGCCTGATCGCCGCCGTCGTCGACGCCGCGTTCGACACGAAGTCGGTCGACGACGCGGTCGCCGCGATCGACGCCGCGCTCCCGCTCGAAGCCCGGTTGATCGCCGCGGTCGAGATCCTGCGCCGGCGCTTCGCCGACATCTGGCAGCTGCGGACCGCGGTGGAGATGATGCAGCTCTCGCACGGCGTGAAGTCCATGCCGGAGCGCCACCACGCCCCGGACCTCCGCGGGCTGGCCGCGCTGTTCGAAGCCGACCGAGGGCAGATCCGCCGCGATCCGCTGGAAGCCGCGCACCTGTTGCGCGGGCTGACCATCGCCGGCACCCACCCGGGCCTCATCCTCGACCAGCCCCTCTCGTCCGCCGAGATCGTGTCGCTCTTCCTCGACGGCGTGCGCGTCCACGACGCCGACGAGCCCCGCGGGGCCGACGAACGGAGCGCGGCGGGACAGGCGGTGCGCTGATGTTGCTCCGGCTGCTCCGAACCTTCCTCTTCCGTTACCGCCGCGAGCTGCTCATCGTCTTCGGGCTGACGTTCGTACAGGTCATGTGCACGCTGTACCTCCCCGCGCTGACCGCCGACATCATCAACAAGGGTGTGGTCACCGGCGATACGCACTACATCTGGAAGACGGGCGCGCTGATGCTGCTCGTCACGTTCGTGCAGGTCATGTTCGCGATCGCCGCGGTGTACTTCGGCGCGCGCGTCGCGATGGCATTCGGCCGCGACGTGCGTGGCGCGCTCTTCCACCGGGTCACCAGCTTCTCCGCCCAGGACGTCTCCCACTTCGGTGCACCCTCGCTCATCACGCGCATCACCAACGACGTCACACAGGTGCAGATCCTCGTGCTGATGTCGTGCACCCTGCTCGTCGCCGCGCCGATCACGATCGTCGGCGGCGTCTTCCTCGCGGTGCGCGAAGACGGCCCGCTGTCGCTCCTGCTGCTCGTGAGCGTGCCGGTGCTCGTCATCAGCGTCGGGCTCGTGATCTCGCGCATGGTGCCGCAGTTCCAAGTGATGCAGGAGCGCATCGACCGCATCAACCAGATCCTGCGGGAGCAGATCACCGGCATCCGCGTCGTACGCGCCTTCGTCCGAGAGCCCGACGAAGCCGAGCGCTTTGCCTACGCCAACGACGAGCTGACCATGACGTCGTTGCGCGCCGGGCGCCTGATGGCACTCCTGTTCCCCACGGTCGTGCTGGTGCTCAACGTTTCGAGCGTCGCCGCGATCTGGTTGGGCGGCAATCGCATCGGGAACGGCGAGCTCCAGGTCGGCTCGCTGATCGCGTTCCTCAGTTACCTCATCCAGATCCTGATGTCGGTGATGATGGCGACGTTCGTCGCCGTGCTCGCGCCGCGAGCTTCGGTCAGCTCGGAGCGCATCGGAGAGGTTCTCGACTCGGAGTCGTCGGTCGTCACCGCCGCCGAGCCGGTCACCACGCTCGGCGCCGCGAGCTCGCTCGAGCTGCGCGACGTTCAGTTCGAGTATCCCGGCGCCGACTACCCCGTGTTGTGCGACATCTCGCTCAAGGCGGTCGCGGGCCAGACCACCGCGATCATCGGGAGCACCGGCTCGGGCAAGACCACGCTGCTCAACCTCGTGCCGCGTCTGTTCGACGCAACCGGCGGCACCGTGCTCGTGGACGGCGTCGACGTGCGCGACATCGAGCCCGAGCTGCTGTGGAGCCGCATCGGGTTGGTACCGCAGAAGCCCTACCTCTTCACCGGGACCGTCGCGACCAACCTCCGGTACGCGAACCCGGACGCCACCGACGAGGAACTGTGGCGCGCGCTCGAGATCGCGCAGGCGCAGGACTTCGTGTCCTCGATGCCGGGCCAGCTCGACGCGCCGATCAGCCAGGGCGGTTCCAACGTGTCCGGCGGGCAGCGGCAACGCCTCGCGATCGCACGGGCGCTCGTCCGCCGCCCCGGCATCTACCTGTTCGACGACTCGTTCTCCGCGCTCGACCTCGCGACCGACGCCCACCTGCGGGCCGCGCTCGTCCCGGTGGTCGCCGACGCGGTGACCGTCATCGTCGCCCAGCGCGTCTCCACGATCATGAACGCCGATCAGATCCTCGTGATCGAGGACGGCCGGCAGGTCGGGCTCGGGACGCACCGTGAGCTGCTCGAGACCTGCCCGACCTACGCCGAGATCGTCGCCTCCCAGCTCACCGAGGAGGAGGCCGCGTGAGCCGGAACGGCAAGCGCAGCAACGGCACGAACGGCGCCGCGCCGGCACCCGCCGAGGAAGTCGTCAAGCCGCCGGCCGAGGACGCCCGCGGCGGGTTCGGCGGCCGCTGGGGCGCGGCCGGCATGCCGCTCGAGCGATCCAAGGACTTCAAGAACTCGACCCGCCGGCTCGCGGCGCGGCTGCGTCCCGAAGGCTTCGGCATCGCCGCCGTCCTCATCCTCGCGGTCACGAGCGTCACGCTGCTCGTGATCGCGCCGAAGATCCTCGCTGCCGCCACCAACACCATCGTGCGCGGCGTGTTCTCCGGCCAGGGCATCGACTACACCCGGCTCCACAACATCCTGCTCGTCGCGCTCGGCGTGTATGTGACATCGGCCGTGCTGTCGTATCTGCAGGCGTTCCTGCTCGCGGGTGTCGTGCAACGCGCGATGTTCCGGCTGCGCTCGGATGTCGAGGACAAGCTGAACCGGATGCCGTTGCGCTATGTCGACCGGCAACCGCGCGGCGACATGTTGAGCCGGGTCACCAATGACATCGACAACGTGGCCCAGAGCCTGCAGCAGACGTTGAGCCAGCTGCTCACGTCGACGCTGACCCTCGTGGGCGTGCTCATCATGATGCTCACGATCTCGCCGATCCTGTCGCTGGTCGCGCTGGTGACGGTCCCGTTGTCGATCTTCACGATGAGAGGCATCACCAAGCGGTCGAAGTCGCGCTTCGTCGATCAGTGGCGGCACACCGGCACGCTCAACGCGCAGGTCGAAGAGGCGTTCACGGGTCATTCGCTCGTGAAGGTGTTCGGAAGGCAGCACGATGTCGAGGCGCTGTTCAACGCCAAGAACGAAGAGCTGTTCCAGTCGAGCTACGCCGCGCAGTTCATCTCAGGGATCATCCAGCCCGCGATGATGTTCTTCGGCAACTTGAACTACGTCGCGATCGCGCTCATCGGCGGCCTGCGCGTGTCGTCGGGCCAGCTGTCGATCGGCGACATCCAGGCGTTCATCCAGTACTCGCGCCAATTCACGCAGCCGCTCACCCAGCTGGCGTCGATGATCAACGTCATGCAGTCGGGGATCGCGTCGGCGGAGCGCGTGTTCGAGCTGCTCGACGCCGAAGAGGAAACCGAGGACGACGCGGTCCCGCTCGAGGACGTTGAACCGCAGGGTCGGGTCGAGTTCGACCACGTCTCGTTCTCCTACGACCAGGAGAACCCGCTCATCGAGGACCTGTCGCTCGTGGCGGAGCCGGGCGAGACCGTCGCGATCGTCGGCCCCACGGGCGCGGGGAAGACGACGCTCGTGAACCTCATCATGCGGTTCTACGACGTCGACGAAGGCGCCATCCTGCTCGACGGCAACGACATCTCGAAGATGCGCCGGCGCGACCTGCGCTCGAACATGGGCATGGTGCTCCAGGACACGTGGCTGTTCGGCGGCACCATCCGCGAGAACATCGCGTTCGGCAACCTCGACGCGACCGAAGAGCAGATCCTCGCGGCCGCGCGCGCCACGTACGTCGACCGCTTCGTGCACTCACTCCCGCACGGCTACGACACGGTGATCGACGACGAAGGCGGCACTGTCAGCGCGGGCGAGAAGCAGTTGCTCACGATCGCGCGCGTTCCTCGCGAAGCCGACCATCCTCATCCTCGACGAGGCCACCAGCTCGGTCGACACGCGTACCGAGGTGCTCATCCAGCAGGCGATGGCTGCGCTCCGGTCGAACCGCACGAGCTTCGTCATTGCGCACCGACTGTCGACGATCCGCGACGCGGACACGATCCTCGTGATGGAGCACGGGCAGATCGTGGAGCAGGGTTCACACGAAGAACTGCTCGTCGCCGACGGCGCTTACGCCCGTCTGTACAACGCGCAGTTCGCCGCGCCCGCAGTCGAAGTCTCCTGAACGCGCGTCAGTTGGCGGAGGGGTCCGCGCGCTTCGTCTCGAACGGCGGAGCCTCGGGGCCCGCAATCGCGGGTTGGTCGGCTGCCTGCGCCGACTCGGGCGCGGCCGCGTCGTCGTGGTGTCCGGACGCGCCCTTCTTGAACTCGTGCTGCGCCTGGCCGAGCGAGCGCGCCAGCTGCGGCAGCTTCGCACCGCCGAAGATCACGAGCACCACCACGAGAATGATGAGCAGTTCCGGCACACCTACGTCCATGACACACCTCGCACGAGACACCAGCTCCGTTGCCGGCCGCCGCATCCCGCGGTCGGCCGTGCGTCCAGGCTACGCCCCTGCTGTTGCGGGAGCGGTCTCGCGTCGAAGAACGCACATACCGACGTGATCTTGCCGTCCCGAACCCGATACCAGCCCGCGCACGGGATCGAACCGGCCGGAGTCGTCGTCACGAGGTCGTAGATGATGCAGACGTTCTCGCCTTCGCCGAAGACGAGCCGCTGCGCGGTGCCCGAGACGATCTGCTTGAGTCCGCGTACGCCCTCGATGTACGCGTCGACCTGTTCGGTCTGCCCCATGGGGCCGACGAACGTGATGTCGTTGGCGAACAGCCCGCGCGCGGTGTCGAAGTCCTCGCTCGACCATGCCTCCAGGCATTTGCTCGCAAACGGTCTTCGCATCCGTTCCGGCCATGGGGCGAGTACCCGGCCGTTCGGAAGCGAAAACGTCAGGTCGCACGCGCCACCTACCCTCGTCGTCATGGCCGACCCATCCGACGTGACCCAAACCCGGCTGTGCATCGACGCGAACGATGTCGGACGCGTGAGTGGCTTCTGGGTCGCGCTGTTCGACTACCGCATGCGCGAAGGCGCAGACGACTCCGACACGTGGCGCCACCTCGAGCCGCCGACACCCGCGCTCCCGAAGCTGACGATTCAGCCCGTCCCAGAACACAAGGGTGTGAAGAACCGTCTGCATCTCGACGTGTTCGTCGCGGAACCCGAGCCGTGGATTGCCCGGTCCGTCGAACTCGGTGGGACGGCGCTCTTCTTGAGCGAGGATCCCGAGGATTGGTTCCAGGTCATCGCCGATCCGGAAGGCAACGAGTTCTGCATCTGCCACGCGTAACGGCGCCGCGGTCGCTCACTTCTCGCGCGCGGCCCGTCCCGCGACGGTTGCAACGAACGCGGTCGGCTCCACCGTCAGGATGACGCGCACGTCCGCGTCAGTGATCGGGTAGCTCTGGCCGTACCGCTGCTGGAGCGATTGGTAGAACGCGGCGTCGGGCGTGTCCTGCTCGATCGACAGGACGTCGCCCCGAACCTCGAGGAAGCGGTACGGGTTCTCCGGGTCGGCGATCGAGAACGCGACGCGTGGTTCGTGCTGCACGTTCTTGAACTTCTGCCGTGCACTCGTGTGGGTGAAGCGCACGACTTCGCCGTCCCAGACGAACCACATCACGCTGCTCTGGGGTGCGCCGTCGGGTCGCACCGTGGCCAGGTGGGCGAACAGCGGCCTCTCCAACAGATCGGCGTGGCTCGCGGGCAGCGTCGACGACGGCATCGTGACTCCTCGGTCGAAAGCGCGGCGGCGCGCCGCGGCGTACTGCGCACGAATACCCAGCTTCGGTGCGCGCCGCACTCCAGCGCGACGCGCTGACGTCAGTCACGCTCGAGGCGTACAGCTGGCGCTTCGCGAGGGGACACACCATGTGGCGACGGAATCACCACACCCGGGCCTTCATCGACCGACTCCGCGACACGACGCTCTTCGGCGACTGCTCCGAGCGCGAGCTACGGCTCGTCGCCTCGCTGCTCACCGAGGTGTGGCTGACGGCCGGGCGCGTCCTGACCCATCAGGACCACGTCGGCAACGAGTGCTTCGTCATCCTGAGCGGCCACACGGTGGTGGAGCACAACGGCGCGCTCGTGGGCCACGCGGTCGCGGGGTCGGTGGTCGGCGAGCTCGCACTGATGGGCGAGATCACCCGGACCGCGACGGTGACCGCCGCGACCGACCTGCAGCTCCTCGTGATGTCGCGCACCGAGTTCGCGACGCTGCGCGGGCTCGGGATCCACAGCATCGGCCGGCGTCTCGAAGCAGTGGCGGCCGAACACCGGGCCGGGCTGGCGCAGGCCGCCGCGCAACCCACGGAATCGACCCCCAGCGAATCGACCCCCACTGCATCGATCGGCGCGGGGCGCACCTGACCGCCCGCTGCGGGGGTGCCGCCGCGGCGTTTCCCGCGCCGCGGCGGCCGGGCGGCCGCCGCCGTGCAGTACGAAACTGGCAATCCCTGGTGCGTCCCATTACCCAGCGCGCGTGGAGACCAGGACCCTGTGTCCGGCGGCCCGCTCCGTCACGCTCTCGAGAGCAACCACACCTGGTTCACGTGAGGGGCGCACCATGCTGCGACGTCACCACTACAGCCGAACCGCCATCGAACGACTCCGGAACGCCTCGCTGTTCCGTGACTGCTCCGACAAGGAGCTCCGCTGCGCGTCGTCCCTCGTCACCGATGTGTCGATCGGCGCGGGACGGGTCCTCACCCGGCAGGGCACGATCGGCAACGAGTGCTTCGTGCTCATGCAGGGCCAGGCCGTCGTGGAACGCAACGGCGCGATCGTGGGGCACGCGGTTGCCGGCTCGATCGTGGGCGAGATCGCCGTGCTGCACGACGTCACCCGCACTGCGACGGTGATCTGCGCGACCGACGTGGTCGCCCTGGTCATGTCGCGCGCCGAGCTCGCGAGCCTGCGTTCACTGCGGCTGCGCGGCGTCGAGGAGCGCCTCCTGACCGCCGCGTCCGAACACCTCATGGCGCTGCGCCGATGCCGCGCGGGCAACCTGGATCCGATCGCGGTCCGGGACGGCTTGCGCCCGCCCGGCCGCGTGCACGAAGGCCGAGCTCGCTTCGGCCTCGATCTGAACTCCGCGTGAAGCCGTGCGGTGCGAGTCGGGTGCGGGGAACCTGGCGCAGCCGGTCGACCGGGAGCAGGCATTCTGCGACACTGTGTCCGGCGAGCGCTCAGGTTGGAGGGATCCATGGACCACGCCCAACCAGCCGCGGACGACAGCACGTCCGCGCGCAACAGTTCCGACGGCGACAACACCACTCGAGCCGCGCGGTCGGCCGACATCGCGGCGCGAGTCGCGTCGATCGCGTCGGACCACATGGACGTGTGGACCTCGCAATGGGAGCGCTGGCACACCCGGGCCGCGGAGAAGCGGGTCTGGAGCGCCGAGGATGTCGTCGGCGACCACACGGATCTCTTCGAACACCTCACACCGATCGTGGAACAGAGCATCGATCTCACGATCGAGTTCCTGCGCCCGTGGGCCAAGGCCTTCCCTTCGAACCGACCCGCGCCGCCACCGACCGATGACTGATTCGAATTCGGAGAAGCTGACCGCGGCCTGGGCGGACGTCAGCGAACGGCTCGAGGAGTACGTCGCCGTCTGGCGCGACGCGATCGACCGGAACGCGGCCGACGCGTATGCCGCCGATGACTGGCTCTGCGACCTCCAGACGTTGTGGGGGATGAGCGTGCGCGACGCCGCACGCGTCAGCGCGGCCGTGGTCGACGCGATCGCGCCACTGCTCGCGCCCGACGACGATGACGGTGGCGAACCCGCCGCACCGGAGTAGCGGCCGGTCATGGCGGGGGCCTCGACCATTGCACGTCTGGTGACGACGATCCTCGAAGCGGCGCAGCGCGCCATCGACCAGGGTCAGTGGGAGGAAGCCGCCGATCTCGCGCGCCAGGTCCTCGACGTCGTTCCCGGCGAGCCGCAAGCCGCCGCGCTCCTGGCCACGGCGGCGGCGCACGGCCGGCAAGGCGCCGCCGACCAGGGGCGTCGTTACCTCACCGTCCTCTTCTCCGACGTGGTCGGATCCACACCGCTGAGTGAGCGGCTCGACGCCGAGGACTACTTCGCAGTGATCGCGGCCTACCGCGAAGTCGTACGCGAGGTGATCGCACGGCACGGCGGCATCCTGGACCAGTTCCAAGGTGACGGCGTGCTCGCGTACTTCGGATTCCCGACCGCAGGTGAGGACGACCAGGTGCGCGCGGTCGAAGCCGGTCTCGACATCGTGCGGGCCGTCCCCGAAGCCGGTGCGCGAGTGGGTATCGACCTGCAGTCGCGCGTCGGCGTGCACACCGGGCAGACGATCCTGACCACGTCCACGCTCGGGATGCGAGGCCAGAGCGCCGCAATCGGGTTCGCGACCAACGTCGCGGCGCGGATCCAGGGCGTTGCCGAACCGGGCGCGGTCGTCGTGAGCGAAACCGCTGCGGATGCCGTCGCGCCGTTCTTCCAGCTGGCGCTCATCGGCGCGCACCAATTCCGCGGGGTGACCGAGGACGTGCGTGTGTTCCGCGTCTACGAGCGGCGGCCGCGCAGCACGATGGGTGATGCCCGGCTGAGCTCACCGCTCGTCGGCCGGCTCGCGGAACAAGCGCGCATCGATGACGCGTGGCGGGCCGTGCGCGAAGGTGGCGACGATCCGCGCCTGATCGTGCTCACCGGCGACCCGGGCATCGGGAAGAGTCGCCTGGCCCGCTATGCGATCGAGCGCGCCCGCGCCGACGGCAACGTGATCGAGATCAACTGCGGGCGCGACTACCGCCACGTCGGCCTGGGCGCGGTGCGGCGCGGGATCGAAAAGGCGCTCGAGATCGGGCCGGCCCCCCAGCCGGGCGACATGCGCGCCGCGCTGCGCACGCGGGCCGAGTACGTCGGCTTGGCGGAGGACTCGCGGCGCGTCCTCGAGTCCCTCGTCGGCGACAGTGACCCGGCCCATCCCGCGCCCGAGCTCACGCCGGATCGGCTGCGCGAGGCGATCATCACCGCCCTGATCGATTGGATCGCGGCGGAGGCCGAGACGGCGGCGCTCGCGGTCGTCGTCGAGGACGTCCACTGGGCGGACGACACCGCGGTCGAGGCGCTGCGGCGCCTGACAGCACGCCCGCTGCCCCCAGGCTTGCTCCTCCTCGTCACCGTGCGGCCGGCCGAGCTCCCCGCGGCGCTCGCCGGTCTCCAGAAGGTCGCGAGCCCGCTCGGCCCGCTCGGCACCGAAGACGCGCGCGAAATGGTCCGCGCCTTCGCCGGACGCGGCGAGCTCGACGACGAGATGATCGACGCGCTCGCCCGCCGCGGCGAAGGCGTTCCCCTCTTCACCGAACACCTCGTGATGGCGTCCACGACCAGCTCAGGTTCGTCCGGCGCGGCCAGCGCGTCGCTCCCGGCGACACTCGAAGGGTTGCTCCAGGTCCGCCTCGCGGCGAGCGGGGCCGGACGCGGCGTCGCCGAGGTCGCGGCAACGATCGGTCGCGAGTTCACGGTCGAGCTCGTTGCCCGGGCCCTGACCGAGCTCGGGGACCGCGCGCCGCTTCCGCCCAGCGGCGTCGGGAGCGCCCTGCGCGCGCTCGAGCGCGCGGGTTTGGTGGAGGCCGACAGCGACACGGTCATGCGCTTCCGCCACGCGCTCGTGCGCGACGTCGCCTACGAGATGCAACTGCGCGCCGAGCGGCCCGGGCGCCACGAAGCAGTCGCGTGCGCCATGGTCGAGGTGTACGGGCTCGACGCCGACCCCGCCGCGCTCGCGTTCCACTTGGAACAAGCGGGCGACCTCGAACCCGCCGCCAGCGCGTATCTACGCGCGGCGGAGGCGGCGAGCGACCGCGCCGAGTTCGAGCTCGCACTGACGCACCTCGGGTTCGCCGGCGACATCATCGCCCGGCTCGAAGGGGTCACCGCGCACCGACTTGAGCTCGCCCGCTGCATGCAGATCGGCGCGGTCTCGGCGGCGTCATTCAGCTACGCGCGGGACGAAGCCGAACAGGCGTATCTGCGCGCGCTCGAACTCTGCGACCTGATCGGGGCCGAAGAAGGTCCCTTTGCCGGACTCGACGTGCAGCTCATCTCCGCGCTGGGCGGTCTGTGGTCGAAGGAGGTCGTCACCGGCAACCTCGCGAAGGCGGCAGTCGTCACCGATCGACTCGAGCGCGTCGTACCGGTTGCGCCCGCCGAGCTCGCGCCCGAGATCCGTCGCTTCACGCTCGGATGCCGCGGCTTCGAGCAGCTCTTCGCGGGTCAGACGACCGACGCGATCGAGACGCTGCGCGCCGCGTCGACGATGAACGTCGGGCCCGTGGCCGTCCCGCTCGGAACACCTCACGACTACGTCGCGGCCGTGTACGCACTGCTTGCCGCCGGGCTCGCGCTCGCCGGCGACGACACCGGGGCCGATGACGCGATCGCGAACGCGGTTCGCCGTACGACGACGCTCCCGTTCCCGCTCGGACCGTTCTCGGAAGCCGTGGTGCTCGTGTACTCGTCGTACGTCGGGCGCCTACGCGGCGACGTCGAAGCGGCGACGCGCGACGCGGCGAGGATCGGTGCGATCGGGGATCAATACGGGTTCCGCGAGCACTCGATGCTCGGGCAGCTCCTCCAACTCGCGGCCGCGTCGATCCCCGGTGACCCTACGGCCTGTCAGGGCCTCGAGAACGTTCTCGGGATGTGGCGCATGGCGGGCGGCGGGCTCGCCGTTCCCGCGCTCCTCGCCGAGCTCGCAGATGGCTGGTTACGCGCCGGCGACACGGTGCGCGCCCGCACTGCGATCGATGCGGCCGCGACAATGATGGAAGAAACAGGTCAGCGCGGCGTCGAACCGGAGGTGCTCCGCATCGGCGCGCGGTTGAACGCGGCGAGCGGTGCCGCCGACGATGCCGTCGTGAAGGATCTGGTCGCCGCCGCGGACCTCGCCCTGGCCCACGGCTCGGTGCGACTCGCCGCGCGCGCCGTGCGCGACGCCGCCGCCGAACTCGACGGGCGTCACAGCCACGCGTTCGAGGACGTCGCGACGCGCTGGCGCGCGCAACTCCCGGCAACCGCGGCCGGAGAGCTGCGCGAGATCGAGAGGTCGATCAGTGCGCCGGCGTGAGCCGCAGCACGGGGATCATGCGTCGCGTCCGCGCTTGGTACGCGGCGAAGCGCGGGTACACCTCGAGCAGGCGATCCCACCATTCGCGTCTCTCCTGGCCTCGCAGCCGCTCGGAGGTCACCGCGACGGGTGCAGCGCCGGCCGGTTCGACCTCCGGTGGCGCGAGCTCGATTGCACCAGGCTCCGGGCCGCCGCGCTCGACCTGCGCCGCGTACGCCTCGAGGTTCCGGTACCAGTCCGGGTCGTGCTGGGTGCCGCCACGGGACGCGACGACGATCCACGATCCGGCGTCTTCCAGGGCGAGCAGCGGCTTCGTGTGGCGCACGCCCGTGCGGCGGCCGCTCGTCGTCAGCAGGATCACGGGGACGCCGAAGATCGTTCCGCCGGTACGGCCCTTCGACAAGCGGAACAAGCACAGGTTCACCGACTCCATGTAGCGCACTGCGCAGAGACCGACCTTCTCGGAGAAGGCGGTGCTCTCGGGACGTTCGGTGAGGTCGACCACGAGCGCGAGCCTACGCATGCGAGCCCGGCGAGGGCGAGGGTCCGATCGTGAAGACGAGGGAGATGGAAGAAGCCCTGCTCGTGCTCCACTCGCGCACGAGCCACATCGAGCTGGAGCAGCTCCTCTTCGATCATGGTGACGCCACCCGAGTCACCGGTACCACGGTCAACGACGCGCTCCTCGCGGCAGCGGAGTACGCCCGTCCGGGAGGTGCCAGCGAAGGGGCGGACAACACGGAGGTCACGACCGCAGTCGATCGCTTCGCCGCCGCGCAGGCATTCGTGCTGGGCGTGAACTACAGCCGTAGCAACGCGGACGACGCGAGGGCTGAACTCGAGCAACTCGGCGACGCGCTCCTCCAACACTTCGATAGCTCCGGCGACGACGCGACCGAACCGTTGATCGGCGCGATCGATCAGCTCATCCATGGCGAGCCGGTGACGAGTGTGCGCGACCAGCTGACCGCGGCCTTCGGCTCGGCGCTCGCGATCAGCGATGCCAGCGAGACCGCGGTCGCGTTCGACGGCCCCGGCGCGAGCCTGGCGACGATGCTCCTCGACCTGGCGACGAACCTGCCGTCGTGTCGCACGAGGTACGCAAAGGTTCTCGTCGACGGCACACCGAAAGAGGTCACGCTCGTCGAGGTCGACGTGTGCACGCACGCGTCGTACGCGCACTGCGTCCACGGGGTCAACCCACTCAACTGGCCGCAGTGCAACCCGTACTTCCTCAGCGTCCAACCAGTGGGCAGCACGACGAGCTACCCGGACGGCTGGAGCGCCGTCGTCCGAGAACAGGTCGGGCCCGCGCTCAACCTCTCGGTCTACACAACCGATCTCGCCGTGCGTTACCTGGAAAACCCCAAGCTCGCGGCCGTCACCTTCGATCTCGCCCCGACTCGAGGCGACGACGGGCGCGTGTCGGTCGACCGGGGCTTCCTCTCGGTGACGGACGAAGGCGTCCACCGTCGCTTCCGGACGTTGAAGGTGTACCGCATCGAAGATCTCGACACGCCCCACCACTGGGTGTGCGCGCTCTGGTGCTGGCAGGTCGTGATGTCGGGATGGTGGTGCGCATGAGCGAGGCGAAGCTGCGATTGCTCCAGTCGTGGCAGCGGCTCACGCATCACTGCATCGCCGCGGTCGTCAGCGCCTGTGAAGCGAGTCACTCGCCTTCGACGGGTACGTCGAAATCGAACCCGCCCGAGTCCCAGCACTACGAAGTCGGGATCGAGACGAGCTGTGAGCCGGCCGCGACCGGCACACTCGGGCAAGTTCGTGTCGGCCTGCCCGCGCAGAACTTCGACGTGCAGCTCTCCAACCCGCTCCTGGTGCACCCCGTGCCGCAGTACGCCGCGCTCACCGCGGCAGCCGTCGGGATCCCGACGAAGTCGCCGCACGAGTTGACCGGCGGCCTCGATTTCATCCTCGTCGAGATCGAGGCCGCGCACACGGTGGCCGTCGGTTTGTACCTCGGGCGGGTGACCGACGCGAACGGGCGCGATCGACTCGCCGTTCGTCATCTTCCTCGACGGGCTGCCGTAGCGGGTGCGCACCGATCGCAGGACGCGGGTTGCGGTGCTCGGGGGCGGCATGGCCGGGATCACCGCGGCATGGGAGCTGAGCCGGCCCGGCTGGCGGGACCGGTTCGACGCGATCACGGTGTACCAGCGGGGCTGGCTGCTCGGCGGCAAGGGCGCGAGCACACGCGGCGCGCACGGCGAGATCCTGGAGCACGGGCTGCACGTGTGGCCGGGCTACTACGACAACGCGTTCCGGCTCCTGCGCGACTGCTACGAGGAGCTCGACCGCGTACGCACGGATCCGTCCTGTCCGATACGCACGTGGCGCGACGCCTTCATCCCCGCGCCGGATGTCGGCGTGTTCGAACACGTCGACGGCCGGGTCGAGACCTGGTTGGCGCGGTTCCCGACCAATGAACTGGTGCCGGGTGCGACCGGAGAACCCGGGGCCGCGCTCACCGACGTCATACGACGCGGCGTCGCGCTCGGCGGCGGCCGCGTTCGGCTCGGGTCGCGGCGCGCGGACCGGCGCGCTTCGGGACTGTCGTCGACCTCGTCGCCACAGTGATGCGCGGCGTGTCCACGGATGGATTGCTGCAAGCGCCGGGCGGATTCGGGCGAGTCGACGACGAGGACTTCCGCGCCTGGCTCCGGCGGCATGGTGCCCGCCCCGCGACGGTCGAGGGCGGACTGGTTCGTGGCATGTACGACCTGGTCTTCGGATATCGAGAGGGCAACCGCGAGCAGCCCGCGTTCGCCGCGGGCCTGGGCGTGTTCCTCGCGATCCGGCTGTTCCTCGACTACAAGGGCGCGCTGTTCTGGAAGATGACCGCGGGCATGGGCGACATCGTGTTCGCGCCCTTGCACCAGGTGCTCGTGCGGCGCGGGGTCGAGATCCGTTACTTCCACCGAGTCGAGCAGCTCGCGCTCGACGCGGCCGGCACGGCGATCGATACCGTGCACCTGGTCCGCCAAGTCCCGGCCGGCGTCGCCGACGGCTACGAGCCGTTGGAGGGCGTCCGCGGGATCCCCTGCTTCCCCGCGTGGCCCGCGCTCGACGAGCGCGCGTGCACCGTGCGCGCCGCGCCGACCGAGGCCGAACCGTGCACCGAGCCCGGGGCACCAGTCACGCTGCGCCGGGGTTCCGACTTCGACGAGGTTGTGCTCGCGACGTCGATCGGGAGCCTCGAGCAGATCGCCTCGGAGATCGTGCGGCGCGACGACCGCTGGCAGGCAATGATGCAACACGTGCGTACGGTGTCGACCCGATCCGTGCAGGTGTGGTTGCGCCCGGACGAGTCCGCGCTCGGATGGCGTCATCCCGGTGCGACGATCGCCGGGCTCGACGCCGCCTTCGACACGTGCGCGTCGATGAGCCACCTCATCGAGCTCGAGTGCTGGCCGGAATCGGATCCGCCGCGCGCGCTCGCGTACTTGTGCAGCACGCGCCCCGATTCGCCCGTCGACGTCGGTGTACAAGCGGACGCGTTCGTCCGCGAGTGGTCCGCCACCCTGTGGCCCGCTCGCGGAGCCGTCACCCTCGACGGGCCCGAAGTACGGGCGCACTACGCCGTCGCCAACACCGATCCGTCCGATCGCTACGTGCAATCACTACCGGGCTCGGATCAATACCGGTTGCGCGTCGACGAGTCCGGCATCGACAACCTCGTGCTCGCGGGCGACTGGACGGATTGCGGCCTCAATGCGGGTTGCATCGAGGCGGCGGTCATCTCGGGCGTGCAGGCGGCCGCCGCCGTGGAAGGGCGGCCGTTGTGCGACCGGGTCCTCGGACCCCTCACCTGGGACTGGCGATGACTGCCGCGAACGACGGCGCCAACGGTTCGCGATCGCGCGGCCCGTTCGGTCCGCTCGAGATGCTCGACGATGTGCAGCGGCAGGCGTTCGATGCCGCGATGCGCGTGGCGAGTGAGCTCAGTGCGCTCACCGGTGACCTGACCAACGCATCGTGGTTCGGCGACGCCTTTGGGGGCGGGGCGTTCGGAGGCGGGGCGTTCGGAGGCGGGGCGTTCGGAGGCGGGGCGTTCGGAGGCGGGGCGCGGACCGATGGCGCCCCGACCGACGCGCGCGACGCGGGAAGCGAGCACGGGGCGAACGGCTCCCGGCGGCCACTGGATGTCGGTCGACTTCGCAGTGATGTCGCGCGGGCGGCCGAGACGTTCTCCGACCTCATGCGGGCTCTGCTCGACGTCGGCTTCGACGCCATGGACGAACTCTCCCGCCAGCCCTCGCCGCGGCCGACCGCCTCGAACGTGAGCGGCGGCGTCGCGCGACTGCGCGTCACGGTGCGCAATCCTCACCGTGACCCTGTCGCGCGGGTACGTCCCCACCTCGCGCAGCTCGCCTCCGATCTGGGCGTGGTGCTCGAAGCGAGCGTCACCGTGCAGCCCGAACTGCTCGACTTCCAGCCGCACGAGAGCGCGGTCATCGAGATCGACGTCGCGCTGCCACCGGCGGCCGAACCCGGCCGCTATCACGGGCTCCTGCTCCTGGCCGGACTCCCCGATGTCGCGTGCGCGATCTCGGTCGACGTCGCAGCCGAGGCCGCCCGCCGCGACGACGAAGGTTCGGATGACGGCGGCTGAATCCGCGCGCATCACCGAGCGCGACACGGCCGACGTCCTCGACGAGTCGCTGCCTTCGCTCCCCGCCGGGCTCCTGTCCTGGTACGGCGACCTGGTCGCAGCAGAGATGCAGCGCGCGCTGCGCGTCGATGGGTCGGAGCTGGGTCCGGTCGTCGCGAACTACCCATCCCGACCGGGCAAGCGCCTCCGCCCGGCCCTCCTGCTCGCGACCTGCGAAGCCTTCGGTGGCGATGTGCGCGACGCGTTGCCGGCCGCGGTGTCACTCGAGCTCATGCACAACGCGTTTCTCGTCCACGACGACATCGAGGACGCGAGCGCACGACGGCGCGGCGCCCCGGCGCTGCACGTCGAGCACGGCATCCCGGTTGCGATCCACGCCGGCGACGCGCTGGCGGTTCGCGCGGTTCTGCCATTGCTCGACCAACCGCGGCTGAGTCACTCCCTCGTGCAACGGGTGACACGCGAGTTCTTCGACACGGCGTCGCGCACGCTCGAAGGCCAGAGCATGGAGCTCGCGTGGCGACGAGATGCGACGCGAGTACTGGAGCTCGACGACTACCTGCGACTCGTGCTCAACAAGAGCTGCTGGTACACGACCATCTATCCGCTGCGCGCGGGCTGCCTCATCGGCAGTCGGGGCTCGGTGGGATTGGGTCCGGTCACCCGATTCGGGTTCCTGCTCGGCGCTGCGTTCCAGGTCCGCGACGACGTGCTCGACGTCGCCGGCGACCCGGGCACGCACGGCAAGGAGCGGCTGTCGGACCTGCGCGAAGGCAAGCAGACCTTGCTCCTCATCCACTTGAAGCAGGTCGCGACGGCCGACGAGCGCGCGTGGCTCGAGACGTTCCTGCAGCAACCCCCTGACGAGCGGAACGCGGCCGACATCGACACCGTGTGCGCGCTCATGCAGGCGCACGATTGCATCGAGACCGCGTCGGCCTGGGCCGACGGCCTCGCGGCCGGCGCGCGCGCCGCGCTGGCACCGGCATTCGAGCGGGCGCGCAGCCGGTTCCACGTGCGCTTCATCGAAGAGCTGATCGAGTTCGCGGTGGTGCGCCCGAACTGATTCCGGGCCCGACCCGCTCAGCGCGAGTCGAACCCCAGCCGGCACGATCGGACCGCCCCGACGAAGATGTTCGGCTCGATGTCGGGCTCGGTCAGAACGCGCAAGTTCGTGATGCGGCGCGTGAGCTGCTGGAACAGCATCCGTAGCTCGAGGCGCGCGAGCGAGGCACCGAGGCAGAAGTGCGTACCGAACCCGAACGCGACGTGCGGGTTCGGGTTGCGCCGGATGTCGAACACGTAAGGGTCGTCGAACACTGCTTCGTCGCGATTCGCCGATGGGTACAGCAGGACCACCCGATCACCGGCTTGCACACGCGTGTCCGCGATTGTCGCGTCGCGCGTCGCGGTGCGGAAGAAGTTGTTGAGCGGCGTGACCCAGCGGATGAGCTCCTCGATCGCGCCGGGGATCGGCGCGGGATCGGCCGCCATCGCCTCCCATTGGTCCGGGTGACGCGTCAGCTCGATCAGGCCGCGCGCGACGACGGTGCGCGTCGTTTCCGCGCCGCCGGAGATGAACAAGCCCGACTCCTGCACCATGACCGACTGCTCCACCGGGCACCCGCCGAGCTCCGCGCGCGCCCAGACCGAGATCAGGTCGTCCCGGGGCGCGTCCCGGCGCGCTTCGGCCAGCGGCGTGAGCAGGGCGGCGAACTCCATGATCGCGCCGCCCATGTCCATCAGCAGCGCTTCGTCTTCGAGGATGCCGTCGATGCGCATCAGTCGTTCGGACCAGGAGCGCACCTCGGGCCAGTGCTCCTGCCCGAAGCCGATGAGGTGCGCCGTCAGGCGAGCCGGGAACGGCGCGGCGAGGTCGTCGACCACGTCGAAATCCCCGCGCTCGGCGAACCCGTCGACGAGATCCTCGATGACCTCGGAGATCACCGGCTCGAGTCGCAGCACCGCCTTCGGCGTGAAGCGGCGGGCGACGAGCGCACGCTGCTCGTGGTGCGCGGGATCGTCCTTGGCGATCATGTCCTCTTCCTGCGGTGCGATCCGCGAGCGGTAGCAACCGGAACTGGAGAAGACATCGGCGCGTCGCTCCACATCGATCAACGCGTCGTGGTGGACGACCGCCCACATGTCGTTCTTGTCGTCGTGCCACACCGGACCGGCCGCGCGCAGCGCGCGGAACGCGTCATGCATCCTGTCGATGTCGGCATAAAACGACGGCGCGAGCAGATCGGGTGCGTCCATCCGTCGAGTCTGTCAGTCCGCGGCGGCCCCGTGCGCGGCAGGACGCCTTACGGCCGCCGTGTTCAATCGTGCCAGTGCAACGGGGCGAGGTACACGCCGCCCTGCCCCCAACCCGCGTGGCTCACCCACCAACCACCGTGTTCATCGACGACGATCTCGGCTGCGTGCGAATCGATCGTCATGACGAGATCGGCGCTGTCGAACGAGAGTGGGGCCTCGCTCACGATCAGGCGGGTGCGCCGGTACGCGGTGAGATCGTAGCGACCGGTGTCGGCGAACGAGCGGGTCAGGGTGGCCCAGTCGGGTCCGATCAACAGGTAGAAGCGCCCGTCGCGCCGGAACACGAACGGCGACTCGGTCGGACCCGCGATGGTGCCTTCCATCGCGTCGCGGTACACGACGCGGCGCCCTGCCCAGTGCACGAGGTCATCGGACTCGGCGGCCGCGACGATGAACGCGCCGCCGTCGGGCGCGCTGGTCGCGGTGTAGTAGAGCAGCCAACGGTCGTCGACGCGGAGCACCATGGGATCGCGCGCTTCGTACCCGTCGACGATCAGCGGGTTGGCCGCATGCCGTTCCCAGTGGACGCAATCGCAAGATGTCGCGAGGTGGATCCGGAACTCGCTCGGTGACGCGCCGCCCGCGCAATAGAACATCCAGTACGTGCCGTCGTGCTCGATGACGTGCGGCGCCCAGAGTTGTGTCTCACCCCACGCCGGATCGGCACAGAGCGCAGGCGGCCGTTTGGTCCATGGCCCGAGCAACGCCCGTGCGGTCGCGTGCGCGAAGTCGACCTCTTCGAACGGCGCCATCGGTTCCGCGTGCGTGATCCCGAACAGGTGCCACGTTCCCCACGCGTCGCGCACGAACGTGTGGTCGTTGATGTACCACCGTTCGTCTTCACCGACCGACGGGTCGTAGACGAGCTGGTACTCACCGACGCGCAACTGCACGCACCGTGACTCTCACTCAGCCCGCGACGGTCCACGTCACGGCGGGCGGGTCGACCCGGGCACAACGCGGGCCGCCCTTCGCGTCCGTCAACTGCACCTTGGCCGTCAAGCCGTGCGGGTTGTCGATCGCTCGGTGCATGACGGCGGGGTCGACGCGGTCGAGCATCAGCTTGGCCCGGCGGAACATCTCGAAGCTGCCGTCGTCACCGACATCGCCCCAGGTGAGGTAGAGGAAGCGGTCGCCCCGCGTCCCGTGGACCGCAGAGCCGCGGAAGTCGACGTGACCGTCGTCGGCGGTCACGACCCGCACGTCCACATCCCACGTCGCGCCCTTCGCATCGCCGGGTACGAGCCCGACCGGATCACGACCATCCTGCACCGCGACGTGCACGTTCTCGTAGATCCCGCCCTCGGCGCGCGGGAACGACCGGCCCGGCAACGCTTCGCCGACCACACGGACTCGCATGCCCGCGATTGTGTCGCACCTCACCACCCGCGCGACCGCGTGGCCGATGGCAGGATTCCGGCCATGACGAGCGAAGAGACGACCGAGCGGCTGGAAGTGCAGCGGATGATCGCCGCGGATCCCGGCGACATCTTCCGGGTGTTGTCGGATCCGCACGGACACGTGGCGATCGACAGTTCCGGGATGCTGCAGGACACGAGCGGCGAGCCGGTCAGCGCGGCGGGCGACACGTTCGTCGTCCACATGGATCGCGAGGCGCTGAACGACTACCCGCTCGGTGAATACGACGTGACCGTGGAGATCACGAGGTTCACGCCCGACCGCGAGATCGCGTGGACGATCCGCGGCCAGCTCAAGCCCAACATCGGGCACGTGTACGGATACACGCTGGAGCCGGCGCCCGGCGGCACGCTCGTGACCTCCTACTACGACTGGTCGGAGATCGATCCCGTCTGGCGGGAAGCCGGCATCTTCCCGATCCTGTCGGAAGGCGCGCTGCGCGCCACCCTCGGGATCCTCGCCCGAACCGTTGCGCCGGGCCGTGGGCGGCCCGATTCGGCCTGATCCGGCCGGCCGGCGGCCAGATCCGGACACGAACGGAGTTCCCGGAATAGTTCGACGCGCATCGAACGTTGGTCACCTTCCGATGAGGACTGAACCGACGAACGCAGCTGTCGAAATCGCGGCATCGCCCGGCGACGGGGTCGCCGTGGTCGCGGCCCGGGACTACGAACGGCGCTGGTGGACCCTTGCGGTGCTCTGCCTGAGCCTGGTCATGATCGTCGTCGCCAACGCCAGCCTCAACGTTGCGCTGCCCACGCTCGTGCGCGATCTCGACGCGGGGTCGAGCTCGCTGCAGTGGATCGTCGACGCCTACAGCCTGGTGTTCGCCGGGCTGCTGCTGACGGCGGGTGCGCTCGGCGATCGCTTCGGGCGGCGACTCGCGCTCAACGGCGGCCTGATCCTGTTCGGCATCGCGTCTGGTTTCGCCGCGTTCTCGAGCTCCGCCAACGCACTGATCGTCGCGCGCGCCTTCATGGGCATCGGCGCCGCGTTCGTGATGCCGGCGACACTGTCGGTCCTCGCGCACGTGTTCCCGCCGGACGAGCGGCCGAAGGCGATCGCGATCTGGGCGGCGTTCGCGGGTGTCGGTGCCGGGCTCGGAGGCGTCACCAGTGGCTGGCTGTTGCAGCACTTCTGGTGGGGTTCGATCTTCCTCACCAACGTGTTCGTCGTTGCGATCGCGCTGATCGCCGGCTTCTTCCTCGTCCCGTCCGCAAACGAAAAGCGCCGGGCCCCGCTCGACCCGCTCGGGGCGCTGCTGTCGATCGCGGGACTGGGCACGCTCATCTTCGGCATCATCGAAGCGCCGAACCGCGGGTGGCTCTCGCCGTCGACGGTCGTGACGTTCGCGCTCACCGTCGTGATCCTCGGTGCGTTCGCGGCGTGGGAGTTCCGCGCGTCGGACCCGATGCTCGACCTGCGGTTCTTCCGGAACCCGCGCTTCACCGCCGGCGCCACGACGATCACGCTCGTATTCTTCGTCATGTTCGGGACGTTCTTCATCATCACGCAGTACCTGCAGCTCGTGCTCGGGTACTCGCCGCTCGAAGCCGGGATACGCGTGCTCCCATGGGCCGCCGTGTACATGGTGTCGACGACGCGTTCCGCCGGCCTGGTCTCCCGCTTCGGTCAACGGCGCGTCGTCAGCTCGGGCTTGGCGATCGTCGCGCTCGGGCTCCTGGTGCTGTCCCGGAGCACGGTGGGCGGCAACTACGCCATCGTCGCACTGAGTTTGATGATCACCGCCGCCGGCATGGGCCTCACGACCGCGCCGTCGACCGGTGCGATCATGCAATCGCTGCCGCTGCCGAAGGCGGGCGTCGGCTCCGCGGTGAACGACACGACCCGCGAGGTCGGCGGCGCGCTCGGTGT
Organism: uncultured Actinomycetes bacterium; assembly: GCA_963740835.1. GTDB lineage: Bacteria > Actinomycetota > Acidimicrobiia > IMCC26256 > PALSA-610 > CAVUFH01. The sequence goes on from CAVUFH010000003.1 coordinate 469,713, forward strand.
CGCGGTGTTCGGCAGCATCGTGACCTCGCGGTTCCACGTCGCGATCGTGGACACGGTCGGCGGCCTTCCCGCCGCCGCGACTCGTTCCTTGGGCGCCGCCCTCGAGCACGCGACGACACTGCCCGGCGGCCGGGGCGCGGCCGTTGCGAGCGCGGCCCGCGACTCGTACGTACACGGCTTCGACACGACACTCGTGATCGCCGCGACCGTGGCGCTGCTGGCGAGCGGGTTGATCGCGTTCCTGCTGCGACCGCAACCGGCGGTTGCCGTCGATGAGGACACGATCGAGCTCGAGGCGGCATAGTGGAGACCACGACCGGCACCGATCTCGACGCCCCGGCCCGGGACGACATCACCATCGTCGACGTGCTCCAGGCGCTCGCCGACCCCGTGCGCTTGCAGCTCCTGCGCGAGCTCGACGAAGCCGACGGCGAGGTCGCGTGCGGCGAGATCGCGCTCCCGGTGACGAAGTCGACGCGGAGCCACCACTTCAAGGTGTTGCGCGAAGCCGGCGTGATCGAAGGTCGCGTCGAAGGGACCCGCCGGTACTACACGATCCGGCGCGACGACCTCGACGCGCGTTTCCCGGGCCTGCTCGACACCGTGCTGCACGCCGAAGAGGCGCGCTGACGGCCGAACTGATCGGCTCGCGTCACGAACCCTCGACCAACCGCAGGGCCGGGGGCCGGGCGCGCGTGATCTGGTCGACGAACCGGCGTTGCCTCAGCATCATTTCCGAGTCGCGCCGGCGGGCGGCGTTGTCGATCGAGCGCACGAGGTCGTCGGCCACGGAGTGCGCGGTGCCGAAGTACCGGCGTTGCCGGCGCTTCCCCCAGTTGACGACGCGGCGCGTGACCGGACGCAGCCGGAGCTCGCTCGCGAACTCCGACCACGCGTGCACCTCGATCTCGACGCGGGTGTACCGCATGATGCGCAGGCCGCGGCCATACAGCCGGCCGCATGCGTGCCAGCTCGGCTTGACGATGTCGCCGCTCATCGCGAACGGCTCGTCGATGTACAACGGACCGATGCAGAAGGGCATGTGGAGCAGCGCGTTCCGCAAGGACGCGGCCCGTTGGTTCACCCGGCGGGTCACGACGTCGTAGTCGTACGGCAGGGCGTGCGTGAGACTCATGAGAGGGGTCCTCCGAGGGTTGCCAGCGCGCCCCGTCGCAGGACGATCGCTCTCATCGAAGAACGCGTGACGCGGCCGTGCCACGCCGGGTCACGGCCGGCTCGCTAGGTCCGGTCCCGTCCATCGAGCCGGATCGTCCAGGAATCAACGGCGTCGACGACGAGGTGTGTCCCGCTCCACGGATCCTGCTCGAGCGTCGTGCGGACTTCCTCCTCGGATTCCGCCTCGGCCACGAGCACCACCCGGAACTCGTCGGCGAGCGGCCCACCCAGGACGATGAAGCCCGCATCGGTGAGGTCGTCCATGAACGCCGCGTGCGCGGACCAATCGGTCTGTTCCTCGAGCGGACGCGACGCGTCCCACCCCAGACCCGAACGGCGCAAGACGACGAAGACACGGTCGGGTCTGTACCCCGGCACGCGGACGTGACACATGGCACAGCGGTGTCACGCGTACGCGGGTGAGCGGTGTCGCGTCACACGACCCGCGGCAGCAGTCGTCTGGGCACGGGGGTGGACCGGCATGCGCGGTTCGAGCAGTCGAGCGATTGGGGGACGCAAGTCGCGGTTGGCTCCGGCGGCGCTCGTGGCGGTGATCGCCATCGCACTGAGTGCCTGCGGCGGCTGGACGACGTTCCATCGCGACAACATCCATTCCGGCTTCGATCCGCTTCCCGACGGTCCGGCAAATCCCGCGGCGCTCTCGACCGCATTCACGGTCCAGACGGGCGCTCCCGTCTTCTCGTCCGCAGCGATCGCGAACGGTGTCGCGTACGTCGGCTCCGAGGACGGAAAGGTCTACGCATTCGACGCCGCCGGCATCACGAACTGCAGTGGGAGCCCGGCGGCATGCGCACCGTTGTGGGTGGGCACGACACCGACCGGCTTCCAGCTCAACTCGTCACCAGCCGTCGCCAACGGCATGGTGTACATCGGTTCGGACGACAACTTCGTGTACGCCTGGGACGCCAACGGCAACACGAACTGCTCCGGCATTCCGAAGATGTGCACGCCGCTGTTCGGTGCGCACACGTCGAGCACGCAGCGCTCGTCGCCCGTCATCGACAACGGCGTGCTCTATATCGGCTCGACGCACGACACGATCGAAGCGTTCGACGCGAGCGGCACCGTGAACTGCGCCGGCACACCGAAGGAGTGCACTCCGTTGTGGTCGGGACCGGCACCCGGGATTCTCGGCGCACAGGACTCGGTTCCCGCGGTTGCCAACGGCCTCGTGTACGTCGGCGCCCGCGACGGCAACCTGTATGCGTTCGACGCGAACGGCACAACCGGCTGTTCAGGAGCACCGAAGGTGTGCACGCCGATCTGGCTGGCGACGACGACCCCAGGCGCCGAGGTTTCATCGTCGCCCTCAGTGTCGAATGGCGTCTTATACGTCGGCTCCGACGGAGGGGACCTCTGGGCGTACGACGCCGCCGGTTTCACCAACTGCTCGTCCGGAAGTCCACGCGTGTGCGGCCCACTCTGGCGGGGCGAGATCAACTTCAGCACGACCTCGTCGCCCGCCGTGGCGAACGGCCTCGTGTACATCGGCGGCGACGACGGAGCGTTGTACGCGTTCGACGCGACCGGCGCCGCGGGTTGCTCCAGCTTCCCCGTCGTCTGTCAACCGAAGTGGGCGTCACAAGCCGGGTCGACGATCTTCATGTCGTCGCCCGCGGTCGTCAACGGCGCCGTCTACATCGGCTCGTTCCACGACCTCTACGCGTTCGACGCGATCACAGGCGCACCGCTCGCGCACTTCCCCACCGGCGGGTTCATCGAAGGCTCGCCCGCGGTGGCGAACGGAAAGGTGTACATCGGCTCGGGCGACGGCAAGCTCTACGCGCTCGGCTGACCACGTCGATAGCTCACGCGACCGCGCGGCTGTGCATCGCGCGGTCGCCGGTGAGCTCTATCGTGCGCGGCAAGTCGGCCGCTCCTGTGAACGACGCCCACACCGCCACCGGCACACCGTCGGGTCGCGCGAGCAACGCCCCGTGACCGCGCACGCCGATGCTGCGCGCGGTCACCGCGTCGAGCGCGTTGACCGTCACCGGCACTCGGGACCGCGCGCCCGCAGCGTCCCAAGCTGCACGCGCGGGACCCGTGAACAGCGTCCACCCGAGCCCGAGGAGATCCAGCGTGGAGACCCGACCGGACGCGGCGGGCAACCACGCGTCCGCGAGACGCCCGCCGAGATCGACCGAGAGCTCGTCGACGACCGGACGGCGGCTGCCGTTCGGATCGATCGAGCGGGTGATGTTGTGCTCGGCGACCACCCGCCGTTCCGATTCGTAGGTATCCAGCAGGGCTTCATCGGCCCAGCCCCGCAGTACCCACGCGAGCTTCCAGCCGAGGTCATAGCCGCTCTGCAAGGCCGTGTTCATCCCGGTGCCGCCGCGCGGCGTCACACGGTGCGCGGCGTCGCCGGCGAGGAACGCGCGTCCGGCGCGGAACCGCTCCGCCAGCTGACCCGGCGAACGGAACGGACCGATGCGCTCGATGTGCGGATCGAGATCGATGCCCGCGCCCGCACAGATCAACGCCGCGAGGCGCGCTTCTCCCAAGTCCGGCATCCGTTCGGCCTCCTCGGACGCGCTCGGGCCGTACACCCACCGGTCGCCGCGGCCGGCCGGCAGGAACAGACCGGGCGCGCTCGGCGGCGACACGACGTACAGCGCGTACCGGAGATCGCCGAGCAAGTCCCACAACGGCGCGCGGAACACCACCTGCAGGCCGCTGTGCGCGCCCGCCCACTCGTGCATCTCGATCCCGAGCAAGTCCCGCGTCGCGCTGTGCGCGCCATCGGCGCCGACGAGGTACTGGGCGCGCACGCGACAGGCGTTGCCGCTTGCATCGAGCAACGTCACGCCGACACCGTCGGGGCGATTGTCGATACCGACGAGCTGCGACCCGAACTCGAAGCGAACCGCCGGCATCGTTCCGACGTGCCGGCGCAGCACCGCCTCGAGCCAGTCCTGCGGCACCGTGCCCGGCGCGGTCGGACTGATGACTGCGGCCTGCTCGCGACTCGGATAGCCGACCGCGTGCGCGTTGCCTTCGGCGGCACGCGCGAGGGTCGGGCACTCCCAGAGCCACACCTCGGCGTCGACGCCGCCCGCGAGGATCTCCTCCTCGAGGTGCCACGCGCGCAGCAACTCCATCGAGCGGGTGCTGATCACGGTTCGCGCGGCAGCGTCGACTGCTCGGCCCGGCGCTCGACGAGCAGGGTCGACACCTCGTGCCCTCCAAGCGCGACCGCCGCCGCGAGGCCGGCGGCACCCGCCCCCACGACGACGACGTCGACGTCAAAGCTGCGGTCGTCCCAGTCGTTCCCGTCATCGGCCATGGCGCAACAGCATGTCGTGTGAAATACACGGTGTCAAGTGAAAATGCTAGGATCCGCTCGTGGCGGCACGGAAGTACGAGCAACGGTTGCGCGCCGACCGGTCCGAAGCGACCCGCCGGCGCATCCTCGATGCCCTGGAGAAACGGCTGCGCGAGGCGCCCACGCAGCCCGTCAGCCTCGACGAGATCGCGCAGCGCGCAGAGGTCGCGCGCACGACCGTCTACCTCGTGTTCGGCTCACGCGCCGGGCTGTTCGACGCGCTGGCGACCGACCTCTGGGCTCGCGCGGGGCTGGCCAACCTGACCGAAGCAGTCGCGCATCCCGACGCACGCGAGCACCTCCGCGGCGGCATGCGCGCGGGAGTTGCCATCTACGCCGCGATTCGCGATGTCGCGCACGCGCTGTTTTCGATGTCGGCGCTCGACCCGGAGTCCGTCGGTGGCGCGATGGCGCGCCTCGAGGAACGCCGATGGGGCGGCATGCAGCACCTCGCGAACCGCCTCGCCGAACAACACCAGCTCCGGCCGGATGTCACTGTCGACGAAGCCGGGGACGTGTTGTGGATGCTCGCGAGCTTCGCCAGCTTCGACGCGCTCTACACCGACCGCGAGCTCCCAGCCGACGAAGTCGCACGCATCCTTGCCGCGACCGCCGAGCGCACGCTCTGCCGCTGACTCGGAGCTCGCGAGCGCTATACGGTGCTCGGGCTGGGGCGCACTGGTGCCGCGCCAGCAGACGAGGGGGACAACGATGACCGTTGCGCCGATCGGCTCGAAGGATCCGACGTTCGGGTCGCCGTTCATCGATGTGGACGAATGGCGCGACACCCCGGTGCGCCACCGGTACGTGCACGGCGGGTTCGAGGACGGCGAGACCCGGTTCTCGTTCTACTTCCCACCCGCCGAGCAGTACGAAGGTCGCTTCTTCCACCCCGTGCTGCCGATGTCGGGCATCGAGTTCGCGGCGACCATCGGTGTGCTCTACGGGGTGGCGGGATCGGTCGAGTTCGCCGTTGACAGCGGCGCGTACCTGGTCGAGTCGAACATGGGTCGCACCTCACCGTTCCCCGGCGAAGACTGGACGATGGCGGGCTACCGCGCCAGCGCCGCCGTCGCGCGGTACTCGCACGTCGTCGCGGCCGAGATGTACGGCGAGCACCGGCCGTACGGGTACGTGTTCGGCGGGAGTGGCGGCGCGCTGAAGACGGTGAGCTGCATCGAGAACACCGTCGATGTCTGGGACGGCGCAGTCCCGTTCGTCATGGGCACCTCGATGAGCATGCCGAACGTGTTCTCGGTGCAAGCGCACGCGATGCGCCTGCTCTGGGACGCGTTCCCCGACATCGTCGACGCGATCGAACCCGGCGGGAGCGGCGACATGTACGCGGGCCTCACGACCGAACAGCGCGAGGCACTGGCCGAAGTGACGCGGTACGGGTTCCCACCGCGCGCGTGGTTTGACGTCGAGCGACTCGCGCGCGGCTACACGGGCGTGTGGTCGGTACTGGCCGACAACCTCGTCAAGTGGGACCCGGGCTACTTCGAGGACTTCTGGACCGTGCCCGGCTACCTCGGCATGGATGCGCCCGAGTCACTCGCACGCGCGGGTCCGGCACAAGACAACGGTCGACGCCGTGTTGTTCGCCGAGGAGGCGAAGCAACTCGGACTGCCCATGCCGATGGCGATGCCGCGCGGCACGACCACCGACGACATCCCCGTTGCGTTGCGGGTCGCCGATCTGCCGGACGCGAACCTGCTCGGCGCGACGTTGACGATCACGAGCGGCAACGCCGCCGATCGCGCGGTGTACGTCGTCGGCGTCCAGGACGATCTCGTCATCACCGGCGTCGGCGAAGCGAACGTCGACGGCCTGCACGGCATCGCCGCCGGCGACGAGATCCTCATCGACAACTCGGTGTACCTCGCGTTCCAGACGTATCACCGCCATCACGTGAACCCCGACATCCCGGTGTGGGACCAGTTCCGCGTCGGCGGCCAGTCCGTGTACCCGCGCCGGCCCAACCCGATCGGGCCGCGGTACGCCCGTCAAGGATCCGGGTCGAACGACACCGGACGGTTCGCGGGGAAGATGATCGTCGTCCAGACGCTGATGGACGAGGCCGCGTTCCCGTGGCAGGCCGTGGCCTACCGGGCCAAGGTGGCCGGCGTGCTCGGCACTGAACCGCTCGAGTCTCGGTACCGGATCTGGTACGTGGACCATGCGATGCACACCGGTGCCGAGCCCATGCCCGGGATGGCACTCGCCGACACCACGCCCGCGCGCAAGACGCGGATGGTCAGCTACCTCGGCGTGCTGCAGCAGGCGCTGCGCGATCTGGCGAACTGGGTCGAGCACGATGTCGTCCCGCCCGCCAGCACCGAATTCGAACTCGTCGACGGCCAGATCGAAGTCCCGGCGACCGCGAAGGACCGCAGGGGCGTCCAACCCGTCGTCGATCTGACCGCGAACGGTTCGAGCCGGGCCGAAGTCGCACCGGGTGAGCGGGTCACCTTCGCTGCCCACGTCGAGGTCCCGCCCGCGGCGGGCACCATCGTCGCGGCCGAATGGGACTTCGAAGGGACCGCCGAGTATCCCCTCGTCGAACCCGACGTCGACGGATCGGCCAACCGCCTCGTGCTCACCGCCACGCACACGTTCGACGCGCCGGGCACGTACTTCCCTGCGCTCCGCGTCACCACGCAACGCCAAGGCGACACCGAGACGCGGCACGCGCGGATCCAGAACCTCGGGCGCGTGCGCGTCGTCGTCGAGTAGGCGCGTCACCGTGTCATCCGGATGACGCGGTGACGGGTTGGGTCGGCCCGGCTACCGGTTGGGTCGGCCCGGCGACGGGTTGCGTCGATATGTGGCGATCACCGTGCCGGTGCTGGTCGGGTGCGCTTCGACGAGCTCGAAGTTCGTGAGCGGCGCGTCATCGGGAAAGAGACGCGTCCGACCGCCGCCGGCGACGACCGGGCTGATCATCAGGGTGAGCTCGTCGAGCAGTCCGTGTTCGATCAGGCTGCGCACGAGCGTCGGGCTCCCCGCGGTGCCGATCGTGCCGCCGTCCTGCTGCTTCAACGCGCTGACGTAGTCGGTGACCGACCCCGTGATCAACGTGCTGTTGGCCCAGCGGTCGACGGAGTCGAGCGTGGTCGACGCGACGTACTTCTGCGTGCCGTTGATAGCTCGCGAACGGTTCGTCGGTGGAGGTCGGCCAGTAGCCGACCCACTCCTCGAACGTCACCGACCGAGCAGCACGGCGTCCTGCTCGTCCAGCATCCGCGACAACGTCTCGCCCATCTCTTCGTCGAAGGCTGACTGCCACTCGTTCGGGGCCTGGACCACACCGTCGATCGAGCTGAACAAGCCTGCAGTGAGTCTGCGCATCGTGTTGTCCCCTTCGTGTCGATCCCGGCGGTTGCCGGGTTGTCGCACCGGCTACGAACGGACGCGGCGATTTCGACACCGAATCGCGTCGAGATTTCTCGGGGCCGGTTGTCGATCTGGGGCAGCGCGTTCGTGGAAGAGGTGAGCAGCGCATCGGGCGCCGCCGACCCGAAGGAGCACAGGATGAGCGTCACCAGCCCGACCACAGCCACCAGTTCCGTCAGCCGGCTCGGCGGGTCCCTCGTCGTCGCCACGATGGCCGTCGGCGCCGCGGCGGCGGCAATCACGACTGCGGTCGCCGCCACGATCCACGCGGCGGGTGTGCCGCTCGCGGTTGATGGCGAGATGATCCCGCTCGGCGGATTTACGCAGATGACATTCCTCGGTGCCGTCATCGGCGGTGTGCTCTTGGCCGTGTGCAACCGCCACAGCGCCGTCCCGCGTCGCCGCTTCCTGCAGATCACGACGGCACTCGTCGTACTGTCGTGTGTTCCGTCCGTCGCATTGCCGCCCGATGCCGCGACCAAGTTCGCGCTCGTGGTGATGCACCTGCTCGCCGCCGCGATCATCGTCCCGGTGCTCGTTCGCAACGGGGACGTCTGATCCGGCCGGCTCGCGCACTCGACCTACGCGACCCCCACTCGACCTGAACCCGCAATTCGACCTGAACCCAAATTCGACCCGAACAAGGAGACGCAGACCATGCCTCAGTACCTGTTGTCCGTCTGGCACGACGAGCCCTACGACGACATCGACTTCTCTTCACCCGAGATAGCAGCGCGTCGGCGCCCAGGTGAGCGCGCTCAACGCCGAACTGGAGAAAGCCGGGGCCTGGGTGTACGGCACCGGCCTGCGTCCGGTGTCGTCGGCGACCGTCGTGCGCGCCACTGGCACCGACGTCTCGATGACCGACGGTCCGTACGCCGAGACCAAGGAGCAGATGGGCGGGTTCTGGATCATCGAAGCCGCCGACCTCGACGCCGCGCTCAACTGGGCGGGCAAGGCCGCGGCCGCGTGTGAAGGACCGGTCGAAGTGCGCCCGACGGAAGATGCCTGAACCGCTCGAGGAGATCTTTCGCCGCGAGGCCGGCCGCTGTACGGCCACGCTGATCCGTGTCCTCGGCGACGTCGACCTCGCCGAGGACGCGGTCGCGGAGGCCTTCGCCGTCGCCGCCGCGCAGTGGCCGGCGCGCGGTGTGCCCCCGAACCCCGGCGGCTGGATCACGACCACCGCGCGCAACCGCGCCATCGACCGGCTGCGACGCGAATCGACCCGAACGGACCGCCACCTCGCGGCCGACCGACTCCATGGCGACGATGTGGAACCCGACCACGATCCCGAACTCGACGATGTCGACGCCTTCGTCGACGTCGTCCCCGACGACCAGTTGCGGCTCATGTTCCTGTGCTGCCATCCGGCCCTGGCAGCAGACGCGCAGGTCGCCCTCACGCTGCGGCTCCTCGGTGGACTCGACACAACGGAGATCGCCCGTGCGTTCCTGGTGCCCGAGCCGGCGCTCGCCCAGCGGATCGTCCGCGCGAAGCGCAAGCTGCGCGACAACCATGCCCCCTACCGCGTGCCCCGCGCCGCAGAGCTCCCCGACCGGCTGCATGCGGTGCTCACCACCATCTACCTCGTGTACACCGAAGGGCACACCGCGAAGTCGGGCGACAGCATCACCCGCGCCGACCTCTCGCGCGAGGCCATCCGGCTCGGCCGCGTCCTCGTCGAGCTCATGCCCGACGAGCCCGAAGCCGTCGGCCTCCTCGCGCTGATGCTGCTCACCGAAGCCCGACAACCGGCCCGGACCGCCATCGACGGATCGATGGTCCGGCTCGCCGACCAGGACCGCACGCGGTGGGATCGCGCGCGCATCGAGGAAGGGCACGCGCTCGTGCGCGCCTGTTTGCGCCGCGACCAGCCCGGCCCGTTCCAGTTCCAAGCCGCGATCGCCGCGGTGCACGCCGACGCCCCGAGCGCCGGCGACACCGACTGGTCACAGATCGTCGCGCTCTACGACCAGTTCTACGCGCAGCGTCCGAACGCGGTCGTCGGGCTCAACCGAGCGGTCGCAGTCGCCGAGCTCCTCGGGCCTGCAGCCGGTCTCGCCGCCCTCGACGCGCTCGACACTTCTGCGCTCGAGGACTACCAGCCCTACCACGCAGCCAAGGCCGACCTCCTCGCACACGCTGGCGAACGGTCCGCGGCGCGCGCCGCCTACGACCGCGCCATAGAGCTCAGCGCGAACCCGACCGAACGCGCGTTCCTCGAGCAACAGCGCGCGGCAGCCCTCGGTGCGTGAGCCAACGCGCACTGACGCGTTCGATCTCCCCGCTTCGCGAACCGACGAGCGCCAACGGCGAAGAACGTCGAGCGGGCGCGGACCGACACGACCGGAGGCGGCACATGAGTACGACGCACGACATCGAACCGGGCCGGCGGATCGACCTGTCCCGCGAGGTCGTCGGCCTCGATCGGGCCGATCGGCGCGCCCGGCTCGTCGAGCAGCAGCGCGGCCGCCCGCCACAGCGCATCGACGGGTTCACCGTCGGCGCGCCCATGCTCACCGAAGACGCGCCCCACGCCGGCGAGATCCACCCCGACGGTGACGAACTGCTCTACATGGTGACCGGGTCGATCACCGTCCGGCTCGAGCTGCCGGAAGGCGAGCACATCGTCGAGATGGCCGCCGGTGACGCGCTCGTCATACCGCAGGGCACGTGGCATCGCATCTCCCTGCGCGAACCCGGAAGACTCGTGCACATCACCCCGGGACCGCACGGCGATCACCGCCCGCTCGAGGGACCCTCCGCGTCATGACGTCCGCCGACACCACGGCGTCGCCCGACCGGCGACCGCTCGTGCTCGCGCCCGGCGCCGGCCGGAGCTATCCGATGGGTCGCATCTCCGCGATCTTCAAGGCCGACGAGGCCGAGACCGCCGGCCACTACTCGATCTCGGAGTGGTGGCTCGATCCGCACACGCAGGGACCCGGCGCCCATTCCCATCCCGCGGACGATGCGTTCTTCGTGCTCGAAGGCACGATGACCTTCCTCGTGCGCGACGAGTGGGTCGACGCCCGGAGCGGCTCGTTCGTGCTCGTGCCCGGCGGCGTCACCCACGGCTTCGAGAACCGGGGCGATACGCGCGCCGGCGCGCTCAACATCTCCGCGCCCGGCACCTTCGAGGGGCACATGCCCACGATCGCCGAATGGTTCGCCGAGCATCCCCCGGAGGACGCTGGCCGCTGAGTTCATGCGCCAGAGAGTCAGTTACGTGCGCGGTGGCGATCGCCGCCGGCGCGTGTAACGGCGGTGGCCGTCGTGGGGACTGTCCGGCAACAGCATCTCCGGAGGAGGAAGCAAATGGCAGGGTTCATCGCGAAGAGCTTCGAGGCGCCCGACGAGGTGCGCGCACCCGACAAGACCAGGATGGAGGTCGTCGACCTCGCTGGTATCAAGGCCGGCCGGTTGCAGGTGGAGCCGGGCTGGCGCTGGTCCGAGTGCATCAAACCGGTGGCCGGTACCAAGTCCTGCCAGGCGCACCATGTCGGCGTGATCGTGTCGGGCACGATGCACGTCGTCCACGACGACGGCACCGAAGGCGACGTCAGGCCCGGCATGGCGTACGTCATCGAGCCGGGCCACGACGCGTGGGTCGTCGGCGACGAGCCTGCGATCGCGTTCGAGTTCGACAGCTCGACCGCGCAGACGTACGCGAAGCCGTCGTAACCTCGGGCGGCGTGGATGACGACGCGGGGCTCGTCGAGCGGCTGCAGGCCGGCGACGAGTCCGCGTTCGTCGAACTCGTCCGCCGCTACCAACCCCGCCTGCTCCGACTCGCCGAGGCGACGGTGGGAAGTCGTGCCGTCGCGGAAGAGGCGTGCCAGGACACGTGGCTCGCGGTCGTGCGCGGCGTCGAGCGCTTCGAGGGTCGGTCGTCGTTCAAGACCTGGTTGTTCCGCGTGCTGCTCAACCGCGCGCGCACCGAGCGCGAGCCGGGAGGAGCGCGCCGGCCGCGCGGACGGTGACGTCATCGAACGGTTCGATGCGAACGGCGCGTGGGGGGAGCCGCCGGTTCCCTGGTCCGAGCAAGTGGACGACCGACTCGTCGCCGAGGGCCTCGCGGTTCGCGTGCACGACCTGCTGCCCACGCTCCCCGACCAACAACGCCAAGTCGTCGTGCTCCGTGACATCGAAGGTCTCGACCCGGCCGGCGTCTCCGCCCTGCTCGGCATCAGCGCCGGCAACCAACGGGTGCTGCTCCACCGGGGAAGAGCGAAGTTGCGCGAGTTGTTGACCGTCGACATGGGTAGCGACCGGTGATGCGGTTCTGGCGTCGACGCCGCCGTGCGCTGGTGTGTCGTGATGCGGTCGCGCTCATGACCGCGTACATCGATAGCGAGCTCGACGAGCGCGACCGCGACCGGCTCGAGGCCCACCTCGCCGACTGCCCGCACTGCTCGGAGTATCTCGCCCAGCTGCGCGTCACCATCGACGCGCTCGGCCAGGTCGACCTCGACGAGCTCTCCGACGCCGCGGTCGACGATCTCGTACAGCTCTACCGGCAGTGGCGGACCGGCTGACCGGCGCGGCGAGTCACGTCTCGTCTGCACGTTCGGCGACGTGCGCTTGCTCGGCGACCTGCTTGATCGTGCGGAGTCGGCGGTCCCAGCGGTCGGCGGCCTCGGACAACGCCTTGGTTGCCTCGGCGAGGCGTTGCTCGCGGATTTCGTAGCGAACCTCGCGTCCTTGCCGGTGCCCGTCGATCAGTCCGACTCGCTGCAGTAGCGAGAGGTGTTTGGATATCGCTTGTCGACTGACGGGCATGTCCGTCGTGAGGGTTGTCGCGGTGTCGTGACCGCGGGCGACGAGGAGATCGAGCAGTTTGCGGCGCGTGGGATCCGCCATTGCTTCCCAGAGGTCGTCGTCATCGGATGAGTTGTTCATACCGACGATGCATGTCCCGAGGCAAAGAGGTCCCGCAAGCGGTCGCCCTGGACCTGCCAACCGTGGCGGTGCTGTTCGAGGAACTTCTGCTTCTCGTCGTCCGTGATGTCCATTTGTTCGAGGCCGGATTCGACGACTCGCAGTCGGGTCCGTTCGTCGCCGTCCGCGACGAGCGTGAAGGTGACGAGCGTCGAGTTGGCTTCCGTCGCGCGCTCGCCGGGCGGATGGACCCAACGGTACGAGAAGCGGTGCGGACGATCGGCGGCGACGACCGTGATGCCGACGACGTTGGGGGTCTCCGCGTCGGCGCGGAAGGTGAGTGAACCAACCGCGCCGGATCGCGATTCGATGTCGGCCGCGTCGCTCAACCAGGTGCGGATCAGTTCCGGTTCGGTGATCGTGCGCCACACGACCTCGATCGGGGCGTCGACCTCGATGTCGCGTTCGATCACATAGTTGTCCATCGGCCCAGTCTTTACCGTGGTTCGTGAAGATCAAGCCGAGGGGTCGCGCGGCTGGTTCGGTCGGCCTGCGCCGGTCTCGAGAAACTGGTGCAGGCTGGGCATGAAGTGGTTCCAGCCGGCGCGGCACTGGTCGAAGCATTCCAACGCGGGTCGCAGCCCGACGTGCCGGAATTCGATGGCGGAAGTTCCGTCGCGGTTGGATCGCACCGAGAACGAGGGCCGCGTGCCGACCCAGTCCGATTGCACGCATGCGGTGACCACCCAGGTGACGGTGCCTGATCCCGGCGGGTGCACGATCGTGAAGTCGACGAAGGGCGCGTCGCCCCTCATGAAGAGGCGCACGTCGTCGCCGTGACGCTCGGACCGGGTCGCGGCGGTCCACCAACTGCGGATCACGCCGTCGTCGGTCAACGCCGCGATGATCTCCTGTCGTGGCGCGCGCACCTGCAGCTCGTAGACGTAATCGTCCGTACCTGCGGTGACGGAGGGGACGGAAGTTGCGGGTGTGGTCACCATGTCTCCTTGCTCGACCCGCCGGGCGGTCCCGGACGTGCAACCAATCATTGCACGTCGCGGGTCAACGCGCAACCTTTCATTGCGCATCTCTGGATCCGGGTGGCGGAGGTGGACGGCTGGGACATGCGCGGGCTCCTTCGCTCCGGTCAGTGACTGAAATGGATCTTGGGCAGGACACGGTCGAGCCAACGCGGCAGATACCAGTTGCGTTCACCGATGAGGGCCATCGTCGCGGGAACGAGCATGACGCGGACAACCGTGGCATCGAGGAGGACGGCCAACGCGAGGGTGAGGCCGAGCTCGGTCGGCGGTATCGGCCCGGTAACGCCGAACGCGATGAACACGACGATCATGATGAGGGCCGCGTTCGTGATCGGCCGTCCGGTGCGGGCGATGCCTTCGGCGATCGCGCGCTTGGTGTCGCCGGTGGCTTCGTAGCGCTCGCGGATCGCGGCAAGTAGGAACAGCTGGTAGTCCATCGAGAGGCCGAACAACAAGGCGAAGAAGAACAGAGGCGCCCAGGCGTCGACGAAGGCCTGGTGTTCGATCCCGAGCAGGCCGGTCCCGAATCCGTGTTGGAACACGAGTGTCGCGAACCCGAATGCGGCCCCCACGGTGAGGAGGTTCATGAGGATGGACGTGAGCGCGACGACCAGGCTGCGGAACACGACGAGCAGCAGTACGAACGCGACGATGAGGATGAGCCCGATCGCGTATGGCGCCCGGCCGGTCAGGACGGCGGTGAGGTCGCGGTTCTGGGCGGCTGGTCCACCGACTCGTGCTTGTGGGACCGCGCTCGAAAGGCGGCTTCGCAAGGTATCGACCATGGTCGCGGTCTTCGAGGAGTCGACCGGTGTCGAGCCGGTGACCCGGACGACGACGCGGTCGGTCGCGGCCGGCGACGTGACGACTCGCGCGTCGACGACGCCCGGCACCTGCGACGCGACGCGCGTGACGGTCGTCGCGTCGGTGGCCGGCGTCGTGATGAACGCCGGCGCGGCCGCACCGGTTCCGAACGCGCTCGTGAGCATGTCGTAGCCGTCGCGGCTGGTGTGGCCACTGTCGACGACGCGCGCTCCGGGCATGCCGAGGCGCATGCCGAGCGCCGGTGCGATGAACGCGCCGAGCACAACAAGACCGATGGCAAGGATGGTGCCGGGCCGGCGCAGCGCCATCCCGGTCCAGCGCGTCCAGCGGCTCTCGGCGGTGATGTCGGGGTCCTTCTTCGTCCTCTTGACGAGGACACGGTCGCCGAGCGCAACGAGGATCGCCGGTAACAGCGTGAGCGACGCGGCAGCGACGGCGACGACCGACAGGATCATGCCGAGCGCCATGGAGCGGAACACCATGACCGGCACGAGGAACACCGCCGACAGCGCCATCACGACCGTCAGCGCGGACAGGAACACGGCCTTGCCCGCCGTTGACATGGTGTTCTCGATCGCGGCGAGGGCGCTCTTGCCTTCGGCGCGTTCCTCGCGGTAGCGACTGACGATGAACAGGCTGTAGTCGATGCCGACCGCGAGGCCGATCATCATCGAGAAGTTCATCGACCACACCGACATCGGCGTCGCCCAACCGAGCACGTGCAAGAGCGCGAAGCCGACCGCAATACCCGCGAGCGCGAGGACGAGCGGCAGGCCGGCAGCGATCGCGGTACCAAATGCGATGAACAGCAGGATGAGGCTCGGGACACCGGAAACCAGTTCGGCCTTGTGGAGGGCTTCGGCGTTGATCTTGTTGAAGTCGCTCCATACCGCCCACTCGCCCGTCACCTTCGCAGTCGCGCCGGGTGTCAGGGAGAGCTTGTTGACGTAGCGACCGAGCTCGCCCGCTGCAACCGGACGGGCCGCGTCGTTCTCGACGACCTGCGCGACCGGGACGATGGCGGTGTGCCCATCGCGGGAGATCAAGCCCGCGGTCGCCGGCATCGCGAGCGGATTCGCGACAGCTTCCGTGTGCGGCGCGCGTTGGAGCTCCGACACGAGGGCGGTGAGGCCGGCAGTGTTCGACGCGATCGGTGTCGTCTGGTGGTAGACGACGACGGGATCTTCCGCACCGAGTTGGGGGAAGTCTCGGCGGAGCTCGTCGCGCACGTGCTGCGCGGTCGAGCCCTGGGCTTCCCAGCCCGCGCCGGACAGCGCGCCCGTGAGCGTCATGGCGAGCGGCGCCGCCGCGAACACGACGAGCAGCCACGTGATGATGACGCCACGGCGGTGCCGGGCCGAGAACGCCGCGAGTCGCGAGAACAACGCTTTCGGATCGGGCAGCGCAGATGGCGCGTGCGGCGTGGGCCGGTGGTCGTGGGTGACAGTCATGACGCTCCTACTTGACGAACAGGCGGTAGCAAACGAACCAGATGGAGAACACGACGAGCAGCACGCCGAACGCGCGTTGCAGGTGCTCGACGCGGATGCGTTGGGCTCGGCGGCTCATGACGTACGACGCGGGGATCGAGCCGATGGCGAACGCGGTCGCCGCGGGCCAATCGATGTGACCGAGCGCCCAGTGTGTGATGAGCGTCGGGATCGTGAGCGCGGCGATCACGATGAGGCTCGTGCCGGACGCCATGCGCATCGACAGGCCGAGCAACAGCAGGTATGCCGGCACGAGCAGGAACCCGCCACCGTTGGCGAGCAAGCCGGTGAACAAGCCGACGCCGGCGGCGATCGCGACGATGCGTGCCGGCTGACCGCGGCGTTCGGCGCCGGCCGCGACAGTTGCCGGTGAGATCGGCCGCAGCACGCGCACGCCTACGACGCCGAGCACGATCCCGGACGCGACGAGCAGCGCGGGCCCGCCGACCGCCCGCGACAGCAACGCACCGACGATGGCGGCCGGAACCCCGCCGACGAGTGACCACCGCGCGACGTTGCCGTCGACCTCACGGCAGCGCGCGTACTCCCGGGCACCCACGAGCGCGGCGGGCATCGTCGCCGGCAAGGGCGACGCGACCGCCGCAAACCCTGACAGGCCCAGCAGCGACAGGATCGGGGTCGCGAACGACGAGCCGCCGACACCGAAGAGCCCGAACAGGCCACCGATGACGATGCCGGCAGCGGCGATCGCGACGAGGTGCATGACGGCTACTTCGACGCGAGCTGCGCGTCCACGCGCGCGAGCGCGGCCCGGAGACTGTCGGCAGCCTCTTGCGCCAAGTCCGCGAAGCGAGGATCGTCCATGAGTTGCTGGGGGTCGACGATCCGCACGCGTGTGCCGTCCCCGGCCGGGTCGAGCACGACGTTGCACGGCAACAACATCGCGACCGACGCGTCGAGCGCGAGTGCTTGTTGCACGAGGACCGGGCTGCAGGCGCCGAGGATCTTGAGCGGCGGCCGCTCGACCCCGAGCGCGTTCTTCAGGTTCGCGGACACGTCGATCTCGCTGACGACGCCGAAACCCTGCGCGCCGAGCGCGTCACGCACGACGGCCTCCGTCGTCGCCAAATCGGCCGAAACTGTGGTCTCGAATGCGTTCATCGTGTCCTTCCTCACGCGAGCTTCATGAACATGCGCTCGACGTCCGCGAGCGCGTAACCATCGGCTTCCGCTTCGTCAGGTCGTTCGACGCAGTACGTCAAGCCGGCCGCGACGAGCTTGAATCCGGCCTGCTCGAGTGCCTTCGTCGCCGCGGAAATCTGCATCACGACCTCGCGGCACTCGCGCCCTTCGGCGAGCATCCGTTCGACGGCCTGCACCTGTCCGGCTGCGCGCCGCAGCCGCTTGCGGACATCGCCCACGACATCTTCGGGGATCTGCATGCGGTTTCTCCTTGCTCAGACCGAGCAGCGGTTCGGGCCGGCTTCCAGACGCGCGAGCGCCGCGCGCGGCAGGTCCGAACGGCCCATGTTGGCGTTGATGATCTCGACATAGTTCGGCGGCCGCGGCGTTGCCCGTTCGGTCGCCCATGCGACGAACGCGTCCTCGTCGAAGGAAAGCGGCGCGAGGGTCTCGCGCAGCGTGCGCAGCGTCGCGCCGACCGGCACGTCGGGCCGGACGCGTACGGCGTCGCCGTAGTGTCCTGGCAACACGAGCGCGTCGTCGGGCAGGGTGAGCACGCGTTCGTGCAGCGAGCGGTAGAGGTTGTGCGCGAATTCCTCGGCCCGTTCGGCGAGGTCCGGTCGGCCGACGCCGTCCACGAAGAGCGTGTCGCCGGTGAGCACCGCACGGTCGTCGACGAAGTACACCGTCGAACCTTGCGTATGCCCGGGAGTCCGCAGCGCCGCGACCGAGAATGCTGACCCGGCAGCGAGGGCGAACGTGTCGCCGTCATGGAGCGGCGTGTACTGGAACTCAAACGTGTCGGCCGGATTCAGGTGCAGCGTCGCGCCGGTCCGCGCGGCAAGCGCGCGGGCGCCCGAGACGTGGTCGGCGTGCAAGTGCGTGTCGAACACGCGCGCGATCTCCCAGCCATGTTCGGCGGCGACCTCGAGGTACGGGTCGATGTCGAGCGACGGGTCGACCACGAACGCTTCGGTGCCGGTACCGACGACGTACGAGAGGCAGCCCTTGCCGCGCCGGCGCACCTGCACGACGCGCACGTCGTCGTCGAGCTCGGTGACCACCCAGTCGTACACCGCGGCCCATGCCGCCATGCCACCGCGCAGGTTCGCGACGGTCAGGCCGTGCTGTGCGAGGACTTCCGCCGCGAGCGCGGACCGGCTCCCGGACGCGCACACGACCACGATCTCGCGGTCGCGTGGGAGGTCCTGTTCGTGGTGTGCGAGCTCGCCGACCCGGATGTTCACCGCGCCCGCGATCGCCCATTCGGCAACCTCGGACGGTTCCCGTACGTCGAGCACCAACGGCTCGTCGTCACTGCCGATCCGCGCTGCGAGCTCGGCGGCGCTGATTTCTCGGTACATCATCGATCTCCCGGTCACGGTCGTCGTCCCGACGCAGTCACGCCGACGCCTGCTGCGCACGTGCGGCACCCACCTGATCCATGTCGAGGGCGCGCAGCTTGGCGATCAGATCCGCGAGCACCGGCGCGGACAGCGCACCCGGCTGCGAGAACACCAAGTTGCCGTCGCGGAACGCCATCAAGGTCGGGATCGACATGATGCGCGCCGCCGCGGCGAGCGACGGCTCAGCCTCGGTGTCGACGTTCCCGAACACGATGTCGGGATGCTCGCCCGCCGCGGCTTCGAAGACCGGTGCGAACGTGCGGCATGGCCCGCACCACGACGCCCACCAGTCGACGAGCACGATGCCGTCTTGCGTCACGGTGGTCTCGAACGTTTCTGCGGTCAGGGCAACGGTGCCCATGAGCGGCCTCCTCGATCAGGTCAGTGCTGTACCCAACCCAGTATACCCCCCGGGGTATTCCGAGACCGGCGAAGAACCGCACTTCGGGCGGGCGCGTCCCCGCCCTCATTTGGTGTCGGTGCGCCCCGTCAGGAAGGGACCTTCGGCCCTCTGCAGCGCGCGTTCGCGTCCGTACCGTGGGGGTATCGGCACTGACGTGCCTCTGACGAGGAGGGCGACGATGGGCCACTACGCCAACGTGATGGAGGAGTTGAAGGAGCCCACGCGGTCACTGCGGCACCTTGGCGGTGACGTCTGGAAGGGTTTCGGCGAGCTGCATCGCGCCGCAGTTGCCGACGGAGTCGTGTCGGCGCGCACGAAGGAGCTGATCGCACTCGCGATCTCCGTCATCAAGGAGTGCGACGGCTGCATCGCGTACCACGCGAGTGCCGCGGCTCGTCTCGGCGCGACCGAGGAAGAGGTCGCCGAGGTCCTCGGCGTCGCGCTGTTGATGGGTGGTGGGCCGGCAAGCGTATGGGCGCCGCGCGCGTTGGTCGCCTACCGTGAATTCGCCGGCCGCCCAGTCGCACGAGCGAGCTGAGCGCAAGGCGGCGAGCCGAACCAGACGGCTACCGGATTGACGGCGTCGCACTCTTCGCGCGAGCTCGCTCTCCCTCCGTGCGTCGAGGGGCCATTCGCCGCTGATACATGTGACGCGATGGGCGCTTCATGCCGGACGTCGGGCGGCGATGGTCGCCCAGGACGGGGGGTGCCGGGCCGAAGTTCGAGCGTGGCGTACGCCGGGCGTGGCTATCTCGCTGGGAAGCCGGACGCCATCGTCTCATCGCCTCTTCTTCACCGTCGAGGGACGGCAGTTGCTCGCGTTACAAAGTCGTGAACGTGTCCGCCCGCGCTGGAGAACCGGCACGGCGACGCCCTAAACAACCCCCCATGAGGGATTCTGGTGACGTCATGGCCCGCGTCCAGGATGACGACGCGGCCGTCCGTATCGCATCCGAACGCATCGTGGAAGCGTTCGACAAGCCGGCGGATGTGGTCGAAGCGACGGTGCGCGATGAACTGGAACGGAGGCGCGATTCGGCGCGCATACAGACGTTCGTGCCCATCTTCGCCGAGCGCGCGGCACGGGCGCGTCTCGCCGGCTAGCGAAGCCATGCAGCCGACCGCGCGCGAGCTCGAGCTTCGTCGACTCGCGCGACGCGAGGGGCTCAAGCTTGTCCGGTGTCCGAGCCGAATCCAGGCGCATCACAACTACGACACGTACATGCTTGTCGACCGCGTTACCGACGTTGTCGTGTACGGCGACGAACTCGCGGGCAACGGCCTCGACCTCAACGACGTCGAACAGGTACTCAACGAGTAGTGAGACCGACCCGCGACCGCGGTCGCGACATTTGGCACTGCAATTGAGCGCCACTGTGCGTCGCACCAGCCCAACCGACGTGGGACTCGAACGCGGACTTGCGCGGACTTGCAATACGCGCGCGTCACCTCGTCTTGGGCACCGTGATCTCGAAGGTTTTCGCGACGTGCCGTACAGCTTCGCGATGTTGTGGGTCCCCCGCATGATCCTCCCGTTGACGCATGCCGATATCGGTATATGATGGGCGGCATGGCACGAGCAGCGACGACGGCGGACGTCTTCAACGCGATCGCCGAGCCGCAGCGCCGGGAGATCCTGGTGCTGCTGCGGGCGGGTGAGCGGCCGGTGACCCAGTTGGCCCAGGAGTTGGGGATGACCCAGCCGGGGGCGTCCAAACACCTGCGGGTGCTCCGGGAGGTCGGGCTGGTGCGGGACCGCAAGGCAGGCAAGCTGCGCATGTACGGCCTTGATGCCCGCGGGCTGCGACCGGTCCACGAGTGGACCGGCGGGTTCGAGCGGTTCTGGAACGAGAGCTTCGACCAGCTGGACGAGTACGTGCAGGACCTCAAGCAGGCAAGGCAGGAGGAGTGACCGATGGCAGCGACAGGACCGGACGCACCGGTGCAGTCAGCGACGGCCGACCGCGAGATCGTGATCTCCCGGGTCATCAGTGCCCCCCGGGAGCTGGTGTTCGAGGCGTTCACCGAAGTCCGGCACCTGTCGCGATGGTGGGGACCGGAGGGGTTCACCACCACCACGCGGGCGTTCGAGTTCCGCGTCGGCGGGGAGTGGGAGTTCGTGATGCACGGACCGGACGGGACGGACTATCAGGAGTGGATCTCCTGGACCGAGATCGCCCCGCCGGAGCGGATCGCGTTGCTCCACGGTGAATCCCGCGGCGACCCGAACGCCTTCGAGTCGGTCCTCACGTTCGCGCCCGACGGCGCGGCGACGCGGATCGAGATGCGCACGGTGTTCCCCACCAAGGAGCTGCGCGACGAGGCGGTTGAGAAGTACCACGCGATCGAGGGCGGCCAGCAGACCCTGAGCAACCTGGCCGCCTACGTCACCGAGATCGTTCGGAAGGGAGCGGAGGGTTGATGGCCGGGAAGGTGTTCTTCAGCGTGTCGATGTCGCTTGACGGCTTCATCGCGCCCGCGTCCCTCGGGGACTTGATGGGACAGCAGTGGATGGAGCTGCAGCAGTGGATCTTCCCGCAGCGGTTCTTCCGGGAGAACCTGAAGCTTGGCGAGGGCGGCGAGGAAGGGCGCGACAACGACATCGTGCGGGAGACCTTCGAGCGCACCGGCGCGAGCGTGATGGGGAAGCGCATGTTCGACGCCGGCGAGCAGGCGTGGCCGGAGGAGGCGCCGTTCCACACGCCGGTGTTCGTCGTGACGCACGAGAAGCGTGACCCCTGGGAGCGGCCGGGTGGAACCACCTTCCACTTCGTCAATGACGGCATCGAGGCCGCGCTCGACCAGGCCCGCGAGGCCGCCCGCGACCGGGACGTCCGCATCGCGGGCGGCGGCGCGACGATCCTGGAGTACGTGAACGCCGGCCTGATCGACGAGTTCTCGATCGCGCTGTCACCGGTACTGTTCGGCTCCGGAATCCGCCTGTTCGAGGGCGTGGACGCGGGCCGCGTGGCCCTGCAGCCGGTCCGCGTGGAGCGCTCCCCCAGGGTGACGCACCTGACCTACACCGTTCGGGAGCGGTGACTGTCCCGAACTCGGCGCGCTCGGAGGGACTCGAACACCCAACCTTCTGATCCGTAGTCAGGGTGTCGTCGCGTCGCGTTGATTCAACCAATGCCTCTGAGTGCGCTCACCGGGGAAGCGAAAGCCCACCACGTGCAGGCGTCCGCGCTCGAACGGCCGGGCCAGATCGGTGCGGCCGGGCGCGCGTTCGACGCCGCGCTCGAGGCCGCGCGCAATCGAGAAGCTCGACCTCACCTACCGGCACCTGGAGACGAAGGTCGCGGCCGGGACGGTCGAGCTTGTCGCCGCTGCTTCTCGCTCATTCGAGCGCAGCGTCGGACCCATCGATGAGGTCGCCGAGTCCCGCGGACCCGACACCCACGACCGGCGCATTCTCGTGGGCGACGTCCTCTTCGTGGCCGGCGCCGTGCTTCTCCCGCGCGTCTCGATCGCGCGGATCAGCGCCGCGGTGCACTCCGGGTGGAACTGCGTGCCCGACTTCTCGCGCAACTCTTGGAAGGCAACCTCCTGCCGGAGCGCCTTGCGGTACGAGCGGGTCGAAGTCATGGCGTCATAAGCGTCGGCGACCATGACGATGTAGGGCTCGATCGGGCGGTCGGGGTCGTCGGCGTCGAACTTCGTGTTGTCGCTGTGTCCGCTGTGGGCGACCGGCCGTAGGAAGTCGATGTGGCTCAGCATCTGCACGGCAACGGTCTCGTGTGCCCGCAGCCGGCCGAACTCTTCCGCGGTCAGCTTCCCGGGCTTGTTGAGGATCTGGTTTGGTACGACGAGCTTGCCGATGTCGTGCATCAGCGCGGCGTAGTGCAACCGCTCCCTGCGCGCGGGACTGAAGTTCATCTCTTGGCCGATGTAGCCGGCGTACTTCGCGACCCGCTCGGCGTGACCGGCTGTGTAAGGGTCCTTCGACTCGAGGGCGCGAATCAGCATGTGCACGGCCTCGTCGCGCGCTTCGGTGATGCGCATGTACGAGCGAAAGACCTCGCGCGCGATGACGATCGGGACGAGGGTCAGAACGAGCGCGGCCGCACCGAGGTCGAGATAGAGCCGACCGACGAGGAAGCCCAGCACGGCGAACGGAAAGATCTCGATGCCGGCCGGAATCAAACCCTCGAGCACGTCACGCGGCTGTCGAGTGCCCTCACAAAGGTACGAGAGCGTGATCAACGTCCACGCGACGACGAGATACACCACCGCAGAAGGGACCATCGCGAGAACCGCGAGCGGCGTCGCGGTGACGTCCACGGCATGGGTCAAACCCAACATCGCCGCCGCCGCGAGATATGAAAGAAACGACACCCCGGCGTTGAACGGTATCCAGCCCCAACGGTCGCGACGAACGTCGTTGACGTGAACGAGCCCCAAAGAACAAACCGCGGCCGCGCCCAACATCGAGCCCTTCGACGCGAACGCGACGAGCGCGGCCATGCAGATGAACAGGCCCGGGGAAACCGACACACCGCCCGGCAGCGCGACCCGGAGGTGCGCCGTGAACGCGACGAGGATCGCGAAGACGATCAGTTCCTTCAGCGGGGGAGACCCCTCCCGCGCCAGCAAGATCAGCGCCGCCGTGACCGCGGCGCTGAAGATGCTGAGTGTGAACCAAGCGAGTTGGCGCGGAAACGGCGACATGCTCCTTTCAGTGTCGGCAGTCGCCGGGACCGCCCTGAGAGCAGGTCGGAGACCATGCTCTCAGCCCCTACGTGCTCAGCAACGACCGAAGCTGGCGCCTCCCGCCAACATGATCGCCACGACGCCGCCGCCAAGTGCGGCGATTCGGATCGCATACTTCTTCATTGGCGTCCTCCCGCGTGAATCCCGGCCCACCGTTTTCGGTGGACAGGCGCCAGTCTGCGGGACTTCGAACCGACCAACCATTGGTCACCCTGACAGTTCGCGGAGAGTGATCGAGCGCACACACGGTGGCGCTTCGAGCCCATTTCGGCGCACAATCCGGAGGCGTGGGGGGACGTGAGCGCACACCTCATCTGATCGGGCGCGACGACTCGTGGCGGCGGCTCTCGGCCGCCCTCGAACGCGTGACTCCTGCCGAGGGGGCACTGGTCCTCGTCAGCGGCGAGGCCGGCATCGGGAAGACCCGCCTCCTCGAGGAGTTCGCGGCCCGGGAGCCCGGAGCGCTGGTGGCTCGTGGGGGTTGTGTCGCCGGGGTGCCCTATGCGCCCTGGAGTGACGCCCTCTGGTGGCTGCTCGACACCGTCGGGAACGCAGTGATCGGCGAACTCCCCGGCTATGCCGGACCACAACTCGCTCGGCTGATCCCGTCATTGACAGCCGTCGACCTGACCGGAACAACCGCGGAGGACGGGCAGCAACTCCTGTTCGATGCCGTCGTGGATCTGCTCCGGCACATCGCTCGCGGCCGCCGCCTCGTCGTCGTCATCGACGACATGCACTGGATCGACCCCGCGAGCCGGGACCTCCTGCGCTACGTCGCCTCCAAGCTGCGCCGGATCCCGATGCTGCTCATCCCCGCCTTCCGGCCCGAGGACAGCACCACTGAACGAGACCTCGTCGCGCAGCTCGGTCGGCTCGCGGCGGACCGCGTCGTCCTGGAGCGGCTCCCCGCGGACCGGACGACCGAGATTGCCTCGATCCTGCTGGGCGACGCGGCCGCGGCCGCCGACCTCGACCGGATCACACGCGCCTCCGACGGGAACCCGCTGTTCATCGAGGAACTGGCGGCGGCCGCTGGATCCAAAGGCATCCCCACGACGCTCCGCGACCTCATGCTGGAGCGATTCATGTCGCTCGATGACGACGCCCGCCACCTGGTCTCGGTCGCGGCGGTCATCGGCGCGCGGTCGCCGCGTGCCTGGCTCGTCTACGCATCGGGGCTCGAAGCCGACCGAGCCCGTGTGGCCGCGCGTGCCTCCGCCGACGCGGGAGTGCTCGTCGCCGAGCAAGGCGCATACGAGTTCAGGCACGCGCTCCTGCGCCAAGCAGTCCTCGACGAATTGCTACCTGACGAGCTGGTCGAGCTCCACCGCGCAGCCGCGCAAGCCCTCGAACAGCATCCCGAGGCCGCCGCCGGCCTCGACCGCATTGCGGAGCTCGCGCGCCACTGGGACGCCGCCCAGGTGCCCGAGCTGGCGCTCCCTCGGCTGGTCACCGCCGCAAAGCATGCACGCGAGACCTACGCATACGAAGCCGCGGTCGCCGATTACGAACGCGCCTTGGTCTGGTGGGACGCGGTAGCCGACCCCGTCGTGGTCGCGGGCGTCGACCGGGCGACGGTGCTTCTCCGGGCGGCCGACGCCGCACGCGACGCGGGCTTCGTCGAACGCGCCGGCGAGCTGGCCTGGTCCGCGATCGACGAGGCGTTCGACCTCGGTGTGGACCGCGGTGTCGAGGCCGCGGGTCGGGCGTGGACATACCTTTGGGGCGCCAACCGTTCTTACGAACTCTCGGCGCTCGCGCAACAGCGGGTGCTTCCCGTGTTGGATCGCGTCGAACCTCAGTCACGAGCGCGTTTCCTCGTCGGCTACGTGCATCATCTCGTGACCAACGCGACGCCGAAGGAGACCCGGGGCCCGGCCACGGAGATGATCGCCACGCTGGATCTCGTCGACGATCCCGTGCTCGAAGCGCGCGGCCACATGGTGAACGCGTGGTGTCACGAGGCGTACGGCGAGTTCGATCGAGTCGAGGCGGAGTACACGCGCGCCGCCGATCTCGCGCGCCGCGCCGACGCGCACGCAACGTTGGTGGCGATACTCGCGAATCACGCTGCCTCGAAGCAGTGGACGCCCGACTTCGAAGGCAGCATCGAATTGCTCGATGCCGCCGACGCGTTGATCGAGCGCTACGGCCTGTCGCGCTATCGCGTCCTCGTCAACGCGATGCGCAACGTCGCGTTGTGTCTGGTGGGTGAGCTCGCGGCGGCTCGCGAAACCGTCGACGCGTTCGACGAGCTGGACCTCGGCGGCATCGACCGCTGGACGCTCGGGACGTGTCGAGCCCGGGTTGCGCTCGCCGCGGGTGACTACGACGCGGCGTTCGCCGAACTGTCGTCGCTGAGCGACGACGAGCTCGAAGACCAAGAGAGCATCATCGACCGCATCACGATGCGGGCCGACGCACTCGCATGGCTCGGCAACCTCGATGCCGCCCGAGACGCGGTCGACCAGGGCCAGCGCGCACTCGAGGAACACCGAGAGGCGTACTTCCACGGCTTCTTCGCGCTGTCGGCCATGCGGTGCGAAGGCGACGCCGCGGCCGCCGCATCAGCTGCCGGATCGCTCGATCAACTCGAAGCGGCACACGAGCGCGGGCGCGCCGTCGTCGCGAGTTGGTACACGACCGTTTCCGAACTGCAAGGCTCGGCCGGGATCGTCGAGGCGTTCTCGCTCGGAATCGAGGCCGAGCGCGCGCGTCTCGCGAACGAGTCCGCGGCCGAGGCCGCGACTCGAGCCGCCGACCAGTTCGAAGCCTGCACGATGCGCTACCACGCGACCTACTTCCGCTGGCGCGTGGCCGAAGCGATGCTCGGCGCGGGCGAGCGCGTCGCGGCGACCGACGTCTTGAAGCGGGCGCGGGCTGTCGCGCTCGAATGGGGCTTCGGCGGCCTGGAAGCCGCGATGAACCGCCTCGCGCGGACGCACCAGTTGCGCCTCGGCCCCGCCCGCACCAACGTCGACGGCGACACCGCACTCTCGGTGCGAGAATTGGAAGTGCTGCACCTGCTGGTGGACGGGCGCAGCAATCCCGAGATCGCCGAAGACTTGTTCGTCTCCCGCCGCACGGCGGCGGCGCACGTGTCGAACATTCTGAGGAAACTCGACGCTGCGTCCCGAGTCGAAGCCGTCTCGGAGGCGCTGCGCCGCGGTTATGTCTAGCGCCTAGACGATCTTGTGCGGAGCTCCGATCGCGACGGCGAGGGCCATCAGCGAGCCGACGAGCAGAGCAATGCGAACGTAACGAGCCTTCATGGCCGAACCTTCTTCCGTGAAGAGTTGCTCCGTTTGTTTCGGGTGGCTGGCCGCCGTTCTTGATCGCGCAGGCACGAGAAGTCGCAACAGAAGCCATCAGCGCAGGCCGATACGAGGGCGTGTTCCTGGTGCTCGCGGTGGTTCTGGCGCTCGTGACCGTGCCGCTCGCGGGCGGCCGAATCGGCCGCCTGGCCGAGGTCCGGCTCCGGTGGGCGCCGCTGCTGCTCGCCGCGCTCGCGCTCCAGATGGTCATTGTGGCGGTAGTGCCCGGCTGGGACGACGCACTCCTCCGAGCCGTCCACCTCGGTACCTACGGGATGTTGTTCACGTTCCTCTGGGTGAACCGCCGGATCTCGGGAATCTGGATCGTTGCCGCCGGCGGGGCGTTGAACCTGATCGCCATCGCTGCCAACGCGGGCGTGATGCCGGCCGGACCGGCGGCTGTGCGATCCGCCGGCATCGCCTCGAACGCAGAGAAGTTCGGGAATTCCGGGTTGCTCGAGCACCCGCGCCTGTTGTTCCTGGGTGACATCTGGGCAATCCCGCGGGGTTGGCCACTGGCCAACGTGTTCAGCATCGGCGACGTCGTCATCGCGATCGGCG
Source organism: uncultured Actinomycetes bacterium (assembly GCA_963740835.1). Taxonomy (GTDB): domain Bacteria; phylum Actinomycetota; class Acidimicrobiia; order IMCC26256; family PALSA-610; genus CAVUFH01. The sequence goes on from CAVUFH010000003.1 coordinate 497,420, forward strand.
TCTTCGCGGTGGTCCACTCCGCTTGTCGCCCGCGCGGCGCGCCGGTCCGGTCGCACGCCGATGCCCGAGAATTCGTAGAACCTTCGCACTCAAGCCCGGGCAACGTTCGCGTGCTGCCGTTTGCGCGCTCGGAGGGACTCGAACCCCCAACCTTCTGATCCGTAGTCAGATGCTCTATCCATTGAGCTACGAGCGCGGGAAGGCGACCAGTGTAGACGAGTCGTCCGCGGACTTCTCGGGTGCAGTTCAGTGCGTTGCGAGGAACCCGCTGCACGCTCCTTGGGTGAAGTAGCCCACCGTCGTCACGGCGATCGAGAGCAGGGTGCCGAGCGCGGTGCTGTCGAACGCGGCCGGGCCCGCGTCGACGATCTGGTGGAGCTGGTCGCGGAACGTCACGAGCTTCGCGGCGTCGGCGGCCGGGAAGCTGGCGAGGTCGGCTTGCAGCGCGTCCATCGCATCCCGCAACACGATGGCGTCGGCGTAGGTCGCGGCCGGCGTCCCGCTCACGAACGTGGGCGGCATGCTCGTCGACGACAGCGTCTTCATCACGCGCTGCAAGATGCTGATCTGCTGATCGAGCTTGCCGTAGTCGACGACCGCGGTGTCGTCGGAGTCGGTGTGGTAGCAGGGACCGGTTGCGTCGGAGAAGAACACGGTCGGGATGTCCGCGCCGATGAAGTTGACGTAGTCGCTGCGTCCCTGCCCGAACACCGAGCTGACTTGGCGCGTGTCGAGCGTCGCCGGATCGATCGCCGACTGCACGATCTGTTGCAGGCGCGCACCACCCGTCTCCGCACCGATCGCGAAGCTGAGGTTGCGGAGGCTGGGGCGAAGGTTGGAGCCCTGGATATCGAGGTTCACGTACGCGACCGTCTTCGCCAGCGGCACCAACGGGTTCTGCGCGTAGAACGTCGAGCCGAGCAGCCCATCTTCCTCACGATCCCAGAACGCGAAGATGATCGAGCGGCGCGGGTGTTGTGGCGAGTATCCGAACGCGCGCACGAGCGCGAGCTCGGCGGCGACGCCCGCCGCGTTGTCGGTCGCGCCGTTGCAGATGTCGTCGCCGGCACGCAGGTCGCGACACGTGTGACCGAGGTGGTCGTAGTGCGCGCCGATCATGACGTACTGGTCGGCGAGATCAGTGCCGCGGATCACGCCGACGAGGTTCGTCCCGCCGGTGAAGACCTGCTTGTAGGCGGCGTTGCCCGTGGCCGCGGTGTTCGCGCCGGTTGTCAGCCCCGCGAGGTAGCCGAGGAGGTAGCCCTGCGCGCGCTGCGAGCCGGCGGTGCCGTTGTTACGGCCGTCCGACGCGTCGGAGGCCAGGTACTCGAGGTCGCCCCGCACGCATCCCGACATGAACACGGCCACGCCGACGAGCACGGCGACGCGTCGCAACGCGCGCGGAGATGCAGGCACGGTTCCCCCCTCTGCGATCGCGCCCCGGCGATCGTGTGCCAGGAATGTACGCGCTCAGCGCCGGCGCGTCATGCGTCGCCGTTGGGCGCGACCGGGAGCTCGATGCGCACGGTGGTACCGCGGCCGGGCCCGGTGTCGAGCACGACGGTGCCACCGTGCGCGTTGACCGTTGCCTCGACGATCGCGAGGCCGAGCCCGGTCCCGCCGCGGCTGCGCACGCGCGACGGATCGGCGCGGTAGAAGCGTTCGAACGCCTGCGCCGCGACCTCGTCGGACATGCCCGGGCCGTCGTCGTGCACTTCGAGGATCGCGATCTCGGTGGTGCGGTACACGCGCACGTGCACCGGCGTGCCTTCCGGCGTGTGCACCAGCGCGTTGCGGACGAGGTTGCCGACGACCTGCCGGAGCCGGCCGTCATCACCGAGCACGGTGGCACGATGGTCGATCGACGCGGTGATCTCGCGTTGCGGATCGACGGCGCGCGCGTCCCGAACCGCATCTTCGACGAGCACCTCGAGGTGCACAGGCGTCCGTTCGAGCGGACGGCCTTGGTCGAGCCGCGCGAGGAGGAGGAGATCGTCGACGAGGCGACCCATGCGGATCGCTTCCTGCTCGGTGCGCCGCATCGCCTCCCGCAGTTCGTCCCCCTCTTCGAGGCCGCCGGCGCGGTACAGCTCCGCGTAGCCGCGAATCGTCGTCACCGGCGTGCGCAATTCGTGCGACGCGTCGCCGACGAACTGGCGCAGCCGATCCTCCGAGCGCGTCCGTTCGTCGAAGGCTTCCTCGATGCGGCCGAGCATCTGGTTGAGCGCGACCCCGAGCTCACCGGCCTCCGTGCCGGTCGGTGCCTCCGGAACGCGGGAGGAGAGGTCACCGCCCGCGATGCCCGACGCGGTCGCGGTCATCTGCTTGATCGGGCGGACGCCGAGCCGGATCACCCAGAACGTGACGAGCGCGAGCACCGCGACGATCGCGGCCGTCGCCAGCACCTCCACTGTCACCAGCCGCCGGATCGCGTTGTCCACGTCGTTGCGCGCGGTGCCGACGACGATCGCCGGGTCGCCATCGGCCGGGCGCACCGCGAGCACGCGGTAGCGCGGGCCGCCGTCACTCTTGACTGAGTAGTACGCGTGCTGCCCCGGCCCGAGGTTCGCGATCTCGTTCACGGGCAGCTTCGGGTCGGGTTGGTACCCGTCCCTCGAAACCGCCTTGTCGTGCACTTCGCTCGCGCCGGTGGAGTCCACGAACGCGACATAGAACGAGCTGACCGGCCCGTCGTCGCGGAAGTCACCGCCCGGGCGCGGGCCGGGACCGAAACCCTGTTGCCGCAACGCGACCTCTTGCAGACGATCGTCGAGCTGGCCAAGGAGGTGGGACTCGGTCGTGGTCGTGATCGCGATCGCGGCGAGCACGAGTACGACGCCGACGACCGCCATGGCGACGATGAGGCGGGCGCGCAGTGACATCTCGGCCGGCCCTGATCAGGCCGCGGGTTCGCGCAACGTGTATCCGACCCCGCGGATCGTGTGGATGAGCCGCGGGTCGGCGTTGTCGAGCTTGCGCCGGAGGTAGCCGATGTAGGTCTCGACGACGCCGCCGTCGCCGCCGAAGTCGTACTGCCACACGTGGTCGAGGATCTGCGCCTTCGACACGACCTTGCCCTTGTTGATCAGGAGGTACCGCAACAGCTTGTACTCGGTGGGCGACAGCGATATGTCGCTCCCCTCTTTCAAGACGCGGTGCGCGTCGTCGTCCATCTCGAGGTCGCCGCACGACATCACCGCCTCCGACTGCGCGAGACCGGCGCGCCGCAGTACCGCGTTGATGCGGGCGACCAGTTCCTCGAGGCTGAACGGCTTCACGAGGTAGTCGTCACCGCCGAGCGTCAACCCGCGCACCTTGTCGTCGGTGCCGTCGCGCGCGGTGAGGAACAGCACCGGCGTGCGCACGCCTTCGGTCCGCAACCGCTTGCACACCTCGAAGCCGTCGAGGTCGGGGAGCATGACGTCGAGGACGATCAGGTCGGGTCGCACTTCCGGAACCCGTTCGAGCGCTTCGCGCCCGGTCGCCGCGGGGTGCACGTCGAAGCCGACGTGCCGGAGCGCGGCTTCGAGCATCGAGCGCAGGTTCTCTTCGTCGTCGACGAGCAAGAGTCGTTCTTTGGCCATGAGGATCACCGCGTGAGAACGAGCAGGAACTCGATCTCACCGTCGCCGGCGACTTGCGCGGGGCCGAAGCTCGGTTCGGGGATGCCCCACTCGCTCCATGTGATCGGGATGTCGCCCTGCACCGCGATCGTGTCGGAGCCCTTGCGGCTCGCGGTCAACTCGAACGTCACCGACTTGGTGACGCCGCGCAACGTGAAGCTGCCGGTGGCCGACACCTTGACCTCCTCGTTCGGCGCGGGGATGGACGACAGCTGAATGGGCTGCGTCAAGGTGAACGTTGCAGTCGGGAAGTCGGCGACATCCATGATCCGGCCCTGGAACTGCTGGTCGCGCCGGTCCTCGTCGCTCTTCACGGTCGCGAGGCCGACGGTGAAGTCCGCCTTCGACACGGTCGTGCCGGTGATGACCGCTTCACCGGTGACGTCGCTGGTGCGGCCGGCCGCGGTCGCGCTCTGACCGAACAGCACTTCCTTGGCGCGGTAGCCGGCCTGGCTGCCGTCCGAGACCTTGTACGTCCCGTCGATCGAGCTGTCGTCCGGCGGATCGGCCGTGCTGTTCGCGCTCGGCTGCGTCGTCGCGGTCGGCACGTCCGAGAGCGACAGCTTCGGCGGCGCGTCCTTCTTGATGAAGTTGATGTAGACGAAGGGGACGGCGACCACGAGGATCACCACCACCCCGGCGCCGATCAACACCCATTTCAGCCACGGCCGATTGCGCATGGATTCGAGCTCCTCCGTCGGTCCTCACCATTCAACGGGAAGTCCCTGCGAAGAGTTCGAGAACCAACCGAGATTTTCCTGAGAGCCCGCCGGGAGTGGGCCCCGGGCTAGATGGTGATCCCTCCGGTGCTGGTGATGAACGATCGGATGGCGTCGATCGAGATCGCGAAGCCGATGTTCGACGCGTTGACCGAGCCACTGCTGGTGGCGACCGCGGTGTTCATGCCGATCACCTGGCCCGCGGCGTTCACCAGCGGGCCGCCGGAGTTGCCCGAGCTGATCGCGGCGTCGGTCTGGATCAGGCCGTTCAACGTGCCGGAGTCGGTGTCGATCGAGCGGCCGAGCGCCGACACGATGCCCTCGGTGACGGTCGGGCCGCCCTCGAGCGCCAGCGCGTTCCCGATCGCGACGACCTGATCACCGACCGCGACGTCCGACGACTGGCCGAGCGGCGCGGCCACGAGGCCGGAAGTGTCGGTGACCTTCAGCAGCGCGAGGTCGCGCGCGGCGTCGGAGGTGATGACCTTCGCGGTACGCGCCTTGGACTCGCCCGCGACCGTCACCGTGATGGAAGTCGCGTCGGCGATGACGTGGGCATTGGTCAGAATCGTTCCATCTGCGTTGACGACGATGCCGGAGCCCGCACCGGTGCCCTGCTGGGTGAACGGACCCTGGCGCTCCGTGATCTCGGTCTCGATCGACACGACCGACGGTTCCACGTGCGCGAGCACGCCCGCGACGTTCATCGTCTCGCCGCTGACGGCCAGGCTTGCGGCCTCGGCCTTGACCGCGGTCGAGTTGTTCGCCGCCGATGTGTCGCTCGTCAGCCAGCCGCCGAGCGCACCTGCGCCCAGCGACAGCGCGACGACCGTCGCGCCCGCCGCGACGAGGCCACGGCGTGTTCGGCGCGGATGGTCGTCGGCGGGTGGGCGCACGTCGCGGGGCGTTGACGTCGACGCGCCCGGCGGCCAGGTCAGTGAGAGCAGCAGGTCGTCGTTCGGGGGCTCGTACCTCGGCCCCGCGTAGGAGCGCTCGTACGGCGGGTCGTACTTCGGTTCGTACGGGGGTTCGAGCGGGGGTTCGAGCGGGGGTTCGAGCGGCGGTTCGTTGGGAGGTTCGAGGGGTGGCTCCATGTCCACCACTGTCCGCCCCGATGGTGCGAGCAGGCTCCGAATCGGCTCAGAGCTGTCTGTGAGCCAAGTGGCCGGTCAGCTCGCCAGCACCTTGACGCCGACACGGTCCCAATAGCCGTTCTCCAGCCCGACGATCCACGGCGACTCCTCCTCGTCGCCGCCCGACGGCGCCGCCAATCCCTGCACCGTCGTGGTGCACGCCCTGCTCGGAAGGGGCACGGATATGTGCGGGAGGAAATACAGCTCCGGGTCGAAGTACTGCGAGCTCAACATCTCGCCGGCGTTGCGCGCGTTGCGGTCACGTGTGGTCAACGACCAGCTCGTCGCACCGCCCGCACCCCGCGGCGGCGCGCCGAGGAAGCGCCACTCGAGGAACCGCAGGATCGAGGTGTGGTCGTACTGCCAGTGATCGACCGCCGACGGCAACCCGCGCGGCGAGGCGAGGATCGTGGGCACCCGGAAGCCGGCCTGACTGAAGTCGATCGCGTCGTTCGTGCTGGCGCGATCGTCTGCGAAGTGCGGCGGAACGACGTGGTCGAAGAACCCACCCCACTCGTCGTAGGTGAGGACGAACAGCCCGTTGTGCCAGTGCGGGGACTTCACGAACGATTCGAACACGTCGCCGACGAACCGCTGGGCGGCGCGGGGGTCACCGTGCGGGTGATCGTCGGTGCGGGTTTCATCGCCGAGGAAGCTCGGCGTGATGAACGAGACCTTCGGGAGCCGACCGCGGGCCGCGTCGTCGTGGAAGTTCGCGACCGGATGCTCGAACGGGTTCATCTGCGGCCCGAACAACGCGAACATCGGGAGGTCGCCGTAGTACTCGGCGCCGCTCACACCGGCGCGCGCGAGCTTCAGCAGGATGTTGTCCCACGCGAAGCCCGCAGGCGTCGTCGGGAACGCGTTCGTCATGTTGCCGCCCGACTGCCCCGACATCAGGTACTCGCGGTTCGGGTAGGTCGGCCCGAGCAGCGACGCGTGCCAGTCGTCGCACACGATGAAGCGACGGGCCAACCGCTGGTACACCGGGAGGTCTTCGGCTTCGAAGTAGCCGAGGGCGAAGATGTCGTTGCCGCTCCCGGGCGCGAGGAAACCGCCGTCGCGCTCGGCCCGGCCACCGTTCCAGCTGTGCGAGGGGTCGGGGTGGCCGCACGCCCGCCACGGGTCGGCGTCGGGGTAGCGCACGCGCCGGTACGTGTCGACCCGCGTGCCGCCCGGGCCGGGGAAGCTCTGGAACGAGTTCCCGTTCACCGCGAAGTTCGAACCGTAGATCCTGCGTCCGTGGTGGAGATACGACTCGTCGCGCGCCAGCCACCCGAGGTAGCTGTCGAACGACCGGTTCTCCATCATGCAGATGACGATCGTGTCGATCCCGCTGTCACCTGGCGGGCCGTCGAGCACGGAATGCCTGCCCGCGCTCGGCCTCGGGTCGACCGCGAACACGCGGCACCCGCCGAGTGCGGCCGCACCACCGAGGACGAGGCCTGCTTTGAGGAAATCACGCCGATCCATGCGCCATGCTGACGGAGCCGCCGGCCGCCCGGCAACCGCCCGACCTCAGGACACAACTGTTCCAACAACTGGCAGACACACGCACCGACGTCGGTGCATCCGCCAACTGTTCGAAGCAATGCAGTCAGCCGGCGAGGAGCTGGCCGGGTTCGGCCCCGATGCCCGACCGTTCGTGGCCGAGGAGCCAGCGCTTGCGTTCGACTCCGCCGCCGTAGCCGCCGAGCGATCCGTCGGCCCGCACGACGCGGTGGCAGGGCACGATGATGCTCACCGGATTCGACGCGTTGGCGGTGCCGACCGCGCGGGACGCACCCGGCACACCGATCTCCCGCGCGATGTCGATGTATGACGCGGTCTCGCCGACGGGGATGCACCGGAGCGCGGCCCATACCCGGTGCTGGAAGGCGGTGCCGCGAGCGTCGACACCGACCGCGTCGATGGCGTGCACCGCACCGCCGAAGTAGTCGTCGAGCACGGTCGCGAGATGTTCGTCGTCGCGCCGCTCGCCGGTGGCGTCGACGAAGCGGGCCTCGCGCACCTGGCCGTCCTCGGCGTGACAGCGGAACCAACCAATGGGCGTTTCGATCTGCACAACATCCATGCCCACCGTTCTACGCGAGCGCGACCAGACGGATCCGGACGAGGCAATAGCGTGTCCGGATCCGTCCATTGCATCGGTCGTACGAAAGGCACCATGCAGTCACAGTTCACCGCAGTCGTCACCACGGGCATCTACTGCCGCGAGGGGTGCGGCGGGCGGCCGTTGCGCCGCAACACTCGCCCGTACACGTTCGCCGCGGCCGCGGAAGCCGACGGGTTCCGCCCCTGCTTGCAGTGCCGTCCCGACCGCGAACCGGAGCCGGGCTGGGTCGACGCGCCCGAGCTCGTGTGCCGAGCACTCCGTCTGATCGCTGACGGCGCGCTCGACTCCGACACCGAGGACGCGTTCGCGACGCGGCTCGGTGTGAGCGCGCGCCATCTCCGTCGCCTGTTCGCGGAGTACATCGGCGCGACGCCGAGCGAAGTGGCGCGATCGCGGCGGGCGCACTTCGCGCGGCGCCTCCTCGATGACACCGACCTGCCGATGACCCGTATCGCGACGGCAGCAGGGTTCCAGTCGGTGCGGCACATGAACCGCGTCGTGAAGCAGGTGTTCTCGTTCACGCCGCAAGAGCTGCGGGCCCGCCGGCGCGATCCCCGCCGGCTCGTCGCCGACGGCGGCCTCGAGCTCCGGCTGCCGTACCGGCCGCCGCTCGCCTGGGACGCGATCCTCCAGTACCTCGCACCGCGCGCGATCCCCGGCGTCGAACACGTCGACGTCGATGCCTCGGTGTACCGCCGCACGTTGCGGATGAACAGCGGCCGGACGGGCGAGGACCGGCCCGCGGTGATCGAAGTCGCGAACGACGAAGACGCGCGCCGGCCGGCTTTGCTGCTGCGGGTCCACCTCCCCGACGTCGACGGCCTCGTGCACGTGGTCGCCCAGGTCCGCCGGCTGTTCGACCTCGATGCCGACCCGGACGCGATCGACACCCATCTTGCACGCGATCCCCTGTTGCGCCCGCTCGTGCGCGCGAACCGAGGGCTGCGCGTCCCCGGCACGGTGGATCCGCTCGAGATCGGGGTCCGTGCCATCCTCGGCCAGCAGGTGTCGGTGGCCCAGGCGAGCCGGCTGTCGGGCCGGCTGGTCGCGCGCCACGGGGACGCCATCCCGGGGATCGACGCGCTGGGGCTGGGCGCGCTCTTCCCCACCGCGGCCACCCTGCGGGACGCCCCGCTCGACGACATCGGGATCACGACGACCCGCGCGGAAGCGATCCGGGCGTTCGCGGGCGCGACCGTCAGGCTCGACGGCTCGATCGAGCTCGACGACCTGGTGCGCGAGCTGCGCGGCCTGCGCGGCGTCGGTGAGTGGACCGCGCAGTACGTGGCGATGCGGGGCGCGGGCGAGCGGGACGCCTTCCCCGCCGCTGACCTGGGCCTGCGCCACACGCTCGGCGGTTCACGGGCCGACGCGCTCGCCGCAGCCGCAGCGTGGCACCCGTGGCGCGCCTACGCGGCGATGCACCTGTGGTGCGCCCCCTCGGTGGCACCGGCACAGACCCGTCAGACCGCATGATCTGTATTTGCCCAGGTCGCAGCGTTTTTTTAGCTTGAGAACGGGCGCCCGATTCGGTAGTCTTGAGGACCGGCTTTGCCGGAGAGACCGCCCTTCCCCCCGCCACCTCTCCCGAAATTCGGAAGTCTTCCCTGCGACAGCGCCTGCTGCGGGGAACATCCCCCGTGCACACGGCGTTTTGGAAGTGTGCTCCATCGGCCCTCCAGTCGGGGCCGTCGCCGACCCTCGAACCCGAAGGAAGCTATGCCCGCAAAGGTCAAGTCCCGCCGAGAAGATCGTGACTACGAGGACCTCGTCCGCCTCTACCTCGAGGACGTCGGTCTCCACGACCTGCTCACCAAGGACGACGAGATCCGCCTCGCCCAGGCCATCGAGACCGGGCTCGAGGCACGGACCAAGCTCGAGTCGACGAAGAAGCCCACCCCGACGCAGCGCCGGGCGCTGAAGCGCGCGATCCGCGAGGGGGAAGAGGCCCACCGCCAGTTCGTGAACTCGAACCTGCGCCTCGTCGTGTCGATCGCCAAGAAATACCAGTCGTCCGGACTGCCGCTGCTCGACATCGTGCAGGAGGGCAACCTCGGTCTCATCCACGCCGTCGACAAGTTCGACTGGCGCAAGGGATTCAAGTTCTCGACGTACGCGACGTGGTGGATCCGTCAGGCCATCCAGCGCGGCATCGCGAACTCGGCCCGGGTCATCCGTCTCCCCGTCCACGCGGGCGACATGCTCACCGCGCTGCTCAAGATGCGGGCGCAGCTCGAGGGCACGATGGGCCGCACGCCGACGCTCGCGGAGCTCGCGAGCGAGGCCGAACTCCCGCTCGACAAGGTCGTCGAAGTGCTCCGCTACGCGGTCGACACCGTCTCGCTCGACGAGCCGGTCCGGGATGACGGCGACGCCGAGCTCGGTGACTTCGTCGAAGACCGCAACGCGGTCGCCCCGTTCGACTACGCGGCCACGTCGTTGCTGCCGGGCGAGATCGCCAAGGTCCTCGCCGTGCTCGACGACCGCGAGAAGACGATCCTCACGCTCCGGTTCGGCCTCGACGGCGCCGGCGAGCGCACACTCGAGGAAGTGGCCGAGCACTTCGGCCTCACCCGGGAGCGGATCCGTCAGATCGAGGCGCGCGCGATGTCGAAGTTGCGCCACCCCTCCGCCGACATCGGCGCTCGGGAGCTCCTCGAAGCGGTCTGACCCCTCGGTCACAGCAGTTTCCAACGGCCGCCCATCCGGGCGGCCGTTGCGCGTCCGCGCACCCTTGTCGTGCGCGTCCGCCGTCAGTCGTTCTGCAGCAGTTCGAAGAGCTTGGCGAGCGCGGCGTCGGTGCCGGCTTGGGGCAGGGAAACGCCGCCGTCGACGACGATCGTCTGCCCGGTGACGTAGCTCGACCGGCTGCACGCGAGGAACAGGATCACTTCGGCGATCTCGTCGGGCTCGCCCATGCGACCCGCGGGCATCCCGCTTGCGATCTCGGCGAACGCGTCCGGGTACTGCTCGAACATCGCGGTGAGCGGGGTGCGGACGTAACCAGGCGCGACGCAGTTCACCCGAACGCTCGGCCCGTACTCGAGCGCGCCGCTCTTGGTGAGCGCGATCACGCCGGCCTTGGCCGCCGAGTAGGCCGCTTCGTTCCGAGTCGGCGTGATGCCCGACACTGACGCGTTGTTCACGATCGCGCCGCCGTCCTGCTCGAGCATGATCGGCACCGCGGCGCGCATCGCGTTGTAGGTGCCGGTGAGGTTCACGTCGATGAGCCGGTGCCAGAGCTTCTCGTCGAGCGTGTGCAGCGGCCGCAGGTCTCCGAGCCCGGCGTTGTTCACGAGCACGTGCAGACCGCCGAGACGATCGGCGATCTCCGCGAACGTCGCCGCGATGCGGTCGCCGTCGCGAACGTCGACGCCGAAGGCGTGACCGTCGATCTCGTCGGCAACCGCCCGGCCGGCGGCGGCGTCACGATCGATGATCGCGACGACCGCACCCTCGTCCGCGAACGCGACCGCAGTCGCCTTCCCGATCCCCGAAGCACCGCCGGTGACGACGGCAACCTTTCCGACGAGCTCGGCCACGAGCGCTCACGCTAGAGCGCGCAGCGAGGCGAGCGCTCCCTTCGCGTATGCGTCGGCCAGCGCGGCGTCGCGCGGCTCGTAGGGAACGTGGGCAGGCGAGACGGCTTCGAGGACGGCGATCGGTTCTCCGTTGTGGATGAGCGGGATCGCGAGCACCGTACGATCGCCGGCGATCATGCCCTTCATCGGATGGCCGCGGCGCAACGCATGGCGGGCGACGGTCGGGTCGTCTGGCGCGTCGACCGCGCCCATGTGCGTCGCCGCTATCGGCACTTCACCCGAGGGTCCGGCGATGCGGACGCGCGCGACGTCGGCGAGCAGGACATCGGCGAGTCCGGTTGCGACGAGCGTCGCGGCCCGTTCGAAGCCGGACTGGTACGACAGCAGGTCTTCGTCGAGGCGTAGCGCGCCGTTGTGCGCGAGCACGTCGACGACCGCGAGCGTGATCTTCTGCGAGTCGCACGTCAGCCGGTAGAGGCGGCGCAGGTGACGGTTCTGCTCGAGCGCGTACGCAACGATCGACGCCGAGAGCGCGACCGTGAGGCCCCGCAGCAACAGGCTGCCGTTGGGCGAGAACGCGACGCCGAGCAGCGCGACCGTGACGAGCACGACCACGATCGCGACTTGGAACTGCCGCCGGCTGATTTTGGCCGGCGTCAGGCGCTGGCCCGACCGGATGCCGACGATCCGTTCCTCGCGGGCGATCTCTTTCTCGATCGTCGTGATGCTGGGCTGCATGATGGGTTGACCTTCCCTCTCCTGCCCGTACTCAGAGTGCCCGTACGGAAGGTGATCGAGACATCCGCGACCAAGCTTGAGAAATTTCAGTCCAAGTTCGGTCTCACGTCGTAGGCGACTCCGAAATCCTGCGCGAAACGCACCACCGCGTTGTCGGTCGGGTAGCCGCGACCCTGGATGTTGAAGATGCGGAGCGTGTCCGAGCCGACGGGATAGGGCCCCCAATGCCACGTTCCGCGGTTGAGATGGACGCATGTGTGCTGCGGAAGGAAGAAGGCCGCCACGGTGTCGAAGTGGGCGTCCTCGGAGAAGTCGACATCGGCCGGGGCGACCACGATGAGCGCGTCCCCGCTCATCGGCATCAGCGTCTGCGTGTGCGTGTCGTGCCGGTTCATGAGGTCGCACCGGAACGCGCCGTCGACGACGTCGATCTCGGCGAGCGTGTGGCCGATGTAGTTCACCCAACCGTCGGCCCGGGTGAACTCGAGGTCTGCAGTCGCGCGTCCGTCACCTTCGTCGGGCGGGAGCACACCGAAGCGCGCGAACGCGTCCGCCGTCACGGGCACCAACGGCAGGGGGATCGTACGCACGGATGCTCCGTTCGTCGCGGTGGCATAACCTGACGCGCACGTCAGTGTAGGAAGGAAGCGCGATGGACGTCCGTTCGATCGAGGAAGTGAACCCGGTCGTCGAGCACAACGGCACCGTCCCGGTGTGGTGGCTCGTGAACCCGCGCGAGATGTTCGAGATCACCAAAGGTGGCCACCTCGAACTGGTCAGCGAGTTCGAGGTCGCGGGTGGCGGCTACGTCGACCCGCACAACCACCCGACCCACGAGTTCTATTACGTCACCGCGGGCCGCGGCCTCATGACGATCGAAGGCGAAGAGCGCGAGATCCGTCAGGGTGACCTCGTGCACATCCCGCCGATGGCCGTGCACAGCCTGCGCCCGGTCAGCGACAACGCGCCGATCCACTGCTTCTGCTTCGCGGTCGGCGTCGCCGACGCGGGGCCGGTCAACTACACCGAACACTGAGCCGCGGTTGCGCATCCTCGTCACCAGGCGGTTGCCGGAGGGCGGTCTCGCACCGCTCGACGGCCACGAGGTCGTCGGTCCGCAACCCGACGACACTCCGTACCCCCACGACGAGCTCGTTGCGCAGGCCGCGGAGGTCGACGCGATCGTCGCGCTGCTCACTGATCGCATCGATGCCGAGGTGCTCGAGGCGGGCGCGCGCGGCGGTCGGTTGCGCGTCGTCGCGAACGTGGCTGTGGGCTACGACAACATCGACGTAGGTGCGGCCACCGCCCGTGGCATCACGGTGTGCAACACGCCGGGCGTGCTCGACGAGACGACGGCCGACCTCGCGTTCCTCCTGATCCTGGCCGCGGCGCGGCTCGCGTCCGAAGCCGAACGCGACCTGCGCGCCGGGGCATGGATGGGGTGGGGCATAAACCAGTACCTGGGCCAGGACGTGCATGACGCGACGCTCGGCCTGGTCGGCTTCGGGCGCATCGGCCAGGCGGTCGGCGCCCGCGCCCTCGGGTTCGGGATGCGCGTCATCCACCACGCCCGCACCCCCACCAACATTGCCGGCTTCGTGGCCGACCTCGACACGCTGCTCGCGCACGCCGACTTCGTCAGCCTCCACGTGCCCGGTGGCGCGGGGACGCACCACCTGATCGACGCCCGCCGCCTCGCGCTGATGAAGCCAACGGCGGTGCTCGTCAACACCGCCCGCGGCACCGTGGTCGACGAAGCCGCGCTCGCCGCAGCACTCAGCGCGGGCACACTGTTCGCGGCCGGGCTGGACGTCTACGAGCGCGAGCCCGAGATCAACCCGGACCTGCTCGCTGCACCCCGCGCGGTGCTGCTCCCGCACATCGGTTCTGCGTCGGTCGCGACGCGGAACCGCATGGCGACGATGGCGACATCGGCCGTCGCAACCGTCCTCGCCGGCGGCACCCCACCGAACGTGGTCCGACCCTAGAACGCAGGTTTTGGCGACAATCGGCGACCGTGGCGGTCGCCATGTGTCGCCGAAACCCGAATCGTTAGGGGCGAGTGATGGGTGACGAGTCGAGGTCGAGCAGCTCGACCGTGGTCTTGCCCGCACGGAGCGCGGCGAACATGCGCTGCTCCTTCTCGGCGCGCGCGCGTCCGGCGGCGAGCACGTCAGCGAGGGAGCCACCGGGAACGACGGCGACGCCGTCGCGGTCGCCGACGATCCAGTCGCCCGTCGCCACCTCGACATCGCCGACGTTCGCGCGTGAGCCGATCTCGCCCGGCAGCGTCTTCGACGCACCGCGCAATGCGATCAGTGCACTGAACACGGGGAAGTCGAGCCGTTCGAGCGCTTCCACGTCGCGCACACCACCGTCGATGACGAGGCCGGCGATCCCGCGCGCTTGCGCACCCGTGGTGAGCACTTCGCCCCAGTACCCGAGCTCGTGCTCGATCCCGACGTCGACCACGAGCACACTGCCGGCGGGCGCTTCCGCGACCGCGACGTGCAACGCGAGATTGTCGCCGGGCGTGCAGCGCACCGGGAACGCCGGTGCGGTGACCCGCGCACCGAGCCACGCGGCCTTGATGCGGGCGCGCATCGCGCGCGCGCCGCTCTCGCCGAGCGTGGCCGAACCGAGTTCCGCGAGTTCAGAAGCAAGCTGTGCGTCAGTCATGTGCGAAGTTGGCGGAGGGCGAGGGATTTGAACCCTCGAGGAGGCTTAACACCCCCTACTCGCTTAGCAGGCGAGCACCTTCGGCCACTCGGTCAGCCCTCCAGGACCCGCCAGTATACGGCGCAGCCGGTTCATGCCTTCCGCGCCCGGCCGACGTACATGTAGCCCCACGCCTTCGGGCTGCCCTTCAGGAAGAAGTTGTCGATCTCGCCGATCGCGAAGCCCGCTTGTTCGAGCAACGGTCGCATCTCGCGGTTCAGGTGACAGCCGCCGACCATCCGTTGCTGGAGACCATCGAACCGATCCTGGACACTCGCAACCTTGGCGTCCGGCGCGCGACCGTGCTCGGCGAAGTGGAACTCGGCGCCGGGCTTCAACACGCGGTACAGCTCCGACAGCGCGCTTGCGACGTCGGGAATCGTGCACAACGTCATCGTCGACAGCGCGGCATCGAACCGTTCGTCCGGGAGGTCGAGCCGCGCACCGTCCAGCCCGGCCGCGCGCACGGGCACCGATGCGGCCGTGATGCGCGCCGCCGCGAGCTTCATCGCAGTCCCCGACGGATCGACCGCCCAGAGCCCCGTGACCGCCGCCGGGAGGTGGGCCAGGTTCAGACCCGAGCCGAACCCGAGCTCGATGACGTCGCCGTGGAGACCATCGCACACCCGGCCGCGGATCTCGCCGAACGCACGAGTGCCGAGCATGACGTTCGTGACCCGGGGCACGACCTGGTCGGTGTAGAAGCCCACGCCCGAGAGGGTACGTTCGAGGCGTGGATCCCGCGGACGCGCTCGACCGCATCGCCGACCTCCTCGTACGGGGCCGGGAGCCGCGCTACAAGTCCCAGGCGTTCCGCCGCGCCGCGAACGAGGTGAAGCGGGTGCCGATCGAGGAGCTCCAGCGGCTCGACGCGATCGGGCGACTGCAGGACATCCCGGGCGTGGGCGACAAGACCGCGGCCGTAATCTCCGAGGCGCTCGCGGGCGACACGCCGCAGTACCTGCAGAAGCTGCTCGAGCACGCGCCGACTCCGGGTTCGGACGCGGGCGAAGCGCTGCGCGTGCAGCTGCGGGGCGACCTGCACGGGCACTCGGATTGGTCGGACGGCGGCCACACGATCCGCGCGATGGCCGAGAAGGCGCGCGACATCGGGCACGAGTACTTCGCGCTCACCGATCACTCGCCCCGGCTGAAGGTCGCCAACGGATTGTCACGCGAGCGGCTGCTCGAACAGCTGGACGTCGTCGCCGCGCTGAACGAGGTGCTGGCGCCGTTCCGGATCCTCACCGGTGTCGAGGTCGACATCCTCGACGACGGCGCGCTCGACCACGACGATGACATGCTCGCGCGCGTCGACGTCGTTGTCGCGAGCGTGCACTCGAAGCTGCGCATGGACAAAGACGCGATGACGCGGCGCATGGTCAATGCGATCGCGCACCCGCAGGTCGACGTGCTCGGGCACTGCACCGGTCGGCTCCTCACCGGGCGGGGCCGCCCGCAGTCGGAGTTCGACCACGACGCAGTGCTCGACGCGCTCGACGCCCACGACACCGCGCTCGAGATCAACTCCCGGCCCGAACGGCTCGACCCGCCCAAGGAGATGCTGCGCGTCGCCGTCGCCGAGGGTCTGCGCTTCACGGTCAGCACCGACGCGCACGCGACCGACCAGCTCGAATGGCAGGCTTACGGCACCGATCGGGCGGCCGTTTGTGGCGTCATGGCCGAGCAGATCGTCAACACGATGACGGCCGACGACCTGCTCGCGTGGTCGAACGCGCGCAGCTGACGCGACGCGTCAATCCCGCCAGACGACCGCCGCTTCCCACGGCTCGAGCGCCAGTGAGCCGGTCACGCGTTCGTTGTCGCGCGCGCGTATGGTCGACAGGCGGGTCGTGCCCGTCACGTCGGCTACCACGGCCGGCGCATCGCCGAAGTTGACCGCGACGAGTGTCCGGTCACCGCGCGCCCACGCCCAGAGCGCGCCATTCGTCGCGAGCAGCGTGCGGTACCCGCCGCGCCGAAGTTCGGGGAGCGCGTTGCGCAACCCGATCAGGTCGCGCGTCAGCGAGAGCATCGAATCCGGGTCGTGGCGTTGTTGCTCGACGTTGCACGTCGCGGGGTCGCCGAACGGGAGCCAGGGCTCGACACCGGCGCGCGTGAACCCCGCGCCGGGCGCGTCGGTCCATTGCATCGGGGTGCGTTCGCCGTCGCGACCGACGCGGGGGCCGTGGATCCGTCCCACCGGGTCGAGCATCCGATCCGGGGGGATGTTCGTTTCGGGCATGCCGAGCTCGTCGCCGTAGTAGAGGAACGGTGTGCCGCGCAGTGTCAGCAGCATCAGCATCGCCGCGCGCGTCTTCTGCGGATCGTCGCCGCACCACCTGGTCGCGAAGCGCCGGTTGTCGTGGCTGCCCGCCGCCCACGTCGGCTGCGAGCCGGCCGGGATGAGCCGCTCGGCCGCTTCGACCGTGGCGCGGATCTCGGCCGGGTCGAACTTCGCGTGTAGGAACATGAGGTTGAACGCGAGGTTCACTTCGTCGCCCGCGCCGTAGAACGACGCCAGGAGCTCCGGTTCCAGCACGTACGTCTCACCCACCAAGACGCGCGGCGGATCGTACGAGTCCGCGATCGCGCGCCAGCGGCGCAGCACCTCGTGCACTTCGGGTCTACCCGCGTTGTAGTCCTGCCGCTGCCCGCGCACCTGGGTGTACGGATGGTCGGCGGCGGTCGCCAGCGGATTGTCCCGCAACTGTTGGTCCTTGATGATCGCGTGCGCGACATCGAGGCGGAACCCCGCGACCCCGCGGTCGTACCAGAAGCGGTAGATGTCGTCGAAGGCCGCGCGCACGTCTTCGTTCCACCAGTTCAGGTCCGGCTGCGACGGCAGGAAGTTGTTCATGTAGTACTGGCCGGTCGCGTCGTCGAACGTCCACGCCGGCGCGCGCGGATCGAACGTGTTGACCCAGTTGTTCGGCGGCGACCCGTCGGCCTTGGCGTCGGCCCACATGTACCAGTCGCGATGCGCCGACGTTCGGGACGAGCGGGCATCGACGAACCACGGGTGCTGATCGCTCGTGTGGTTCGGAACCATGTCGAGCACGACGCGGATGCCGCGCCGACCGGCTTGCTCGATCAGGTCGTCGGCATCGGCGAGCGTGCCCAGCGCGGGGTCGACGTCGCAGTAGTCGGAGACGTCGTAGCCCCAGTCCGCATTCGGCGACACGCTGATCGGATCGAGCCAGATGCCGTCGACACCGAGCCACTGCAGGTGGTCGAGGCGTTCGACGATGCCGCGCAGGTCGCCGACGCCGTCGCCGTTCGCATCCATGTAGGACCGCGGGTAGATCTGGTACAGCACCCCGTCCTGCCACCACGTGCGACCGGGTTCGTCGGTGGGCATCTCCGGCATGCGCAGCAACGTAACCGCCCCAGCGGGGCCAGTTCGGCGCGAGGCGCGTCAGTTCGCGGCGGCCGCAGGCTGCCCTTCGGCCGACGCCCACATCTCCGCGTAGCGCCCGCGGCTCGCGACGAGCGCGTCGTGGGATCCGTCCTCCACGACCCGGCCGTGGTCGATCACGATGATCCGGTCCGCGAGGCGCGCAGTCTGCAGCCGGTGCGCGATGAGAATCGTGGTGCGCCCCCGGGCCGCGACACCCATCGCGGCCTGCACCTTGGCTTCGGTCTGCAGGTCGAGGTTCGACGTGGCTTCGTCCAGCAACAGGATCACGGGGTCGACGAGGTGCGCGCGGGCGAGCGCGATCAACTGCCGCTGCCCGGAGGAGAGCGAGCGCCCGCGCTCGCTGACCCACTGGAGGTAGCCGCCGGGCAGTCCTGCGATGAAGTCGTGGGCGCCGACCGCGCGCGCGGCCGCCTCGATCTCCGCGTCGGTTGCAGACTCGCGCCCGTACGCGATGTTGTCGCGGATCGTGCCGGTGAACAGGAACGCTTCTTGGGGCACGACCCCGAGTTGCTGGTGGAACGCGACCTGGTCGTAGTCGTCGACCGGCACACCGTCGACGCAGACCCGCCCCGAAGTCGCGTCGTAGAACCGGGCGACGAGCTTGATCACGGTCGACTTGCCCGCGCCCGTCTCGCCGACGAGCGCGACCGTCTCACCGGGTCGGATGTGGATGTCGACGCCGCGCAGGGCTTCGTCGACCGCGCTGCCGTACTTGAACCGCACGTCGTCGAGCACCACTTCGCCGCGCAGCCGCGACGGGGTGACGGGGCGCACAGGCTGGGGCACGCTCGTCGGGGTGTCGAGCAACTCGGTGATGCGCGAGATCGCGACCCGTGCCTGCTGATACGAGTCGAACACTTGCGAGAGCTGTTGGATCGGGGCGAAGAACAAGTTGAGGTAGAGCAGGAACGCAATGAGCTCACCGACGTTGACCGATCCGTTCGCCACGAGCACGCTGCCGGCGCCCAGGACGATTGCCGCCGCGATGTCGGAGAGGAAGTCGACGAACGGGAAGTAGATCGCGACGAGGCGCTGGGCGCGGATGCGGGCGTCGCGGTAGCCGGCCGCGACTTCGGAGAACACCTCTTCGTTGCGCTGTTCCCGCACGAAGGCCTGCGACACCCGCACTCCCGACAGGCCCTCCTGCAAGTTGGCGTTGACCGCGGCGATCTGCTCGCGCGCCGACTCGTAGGCCTTCGACGACTGCGCGCGGAACCAGAGGGTCGCGATGATCAGCGGCGGGAGGATGCATCCCGTGATCAGCGCGAGCTCCGGATTCATGAACACCGAGCGCGACACCCACGCCAACGAACGTGACGAGGTTGACGAGCGCGTTCACCAGACCGTTCTGGAGCAACTGCGAGAGCGCGTCGATGTCGGTTGTCATGCGCGTCATGACGCGACCGGCCATCTCGTGCTCGTAGTAGTCGACACCGAGCCGCTGGAGATGCGCGAACACCTTGACACGCAGCGCGTGAAGCAGCCGTTCGGAGGTCCGGCCCATGACTCGGGAGTTGCCCCACATGACCCACCAGTCGAACAGCGTCACGCCGAGGAACACCGCGGAGACGGCGAACAGCGCCTCGGTGGACTGCTCGACGACGCCGTGGTCGATGCCGTAGCGCACGAGCAGCGGCCCCGCGAGCGTGAGGACCGCGTCGAGCGCGACGAGCACCAAGCCCAGCGACAAACCGCCGCGGTACCGCTGGATGAAGTGCAGGAAGCGAAAGTTCGGAGACTCCGCGCTCTCCACCTCGAGGTCGATGCGCGGATCCGCGGTCGCGGGCGGCAGCGCGTCCACCTGCGCGAGCAACTCCGGCGTCGGCGCGAGCGAACCACCCATGCCGCCCATCCAGTTGCCGCCGCCACCGCCGCCACCACCAGCGACGCGCAACTGGGCCGACACCTGGGTGCGTCCGGCGATCTGCTCACTCCGCAGCTCGTCCTCGTCGAGGCCTCGCCACGCGTCCGGCGTGATCCCGTTCACCTGGCCGGTGCGCGCGGCCTCGGCCGCAAGCGCCTCGGCGCGCGCGTCGATGCCTTCCGCGTCGTCGCCCGGACCCGAAAGCAACATACGAAACAGGGTGCAGCGCTCCCACAGCTCTTCGTTCGTGCCCGAGTCGACCACGTGGCCCTTGTCGACGACCACGATGCGATCGGCCAGTGTCAGCGTGGACCGGCGGTGCGCGATGAGGATCGTGGTGCGCGATGACGCGATCCGGCGAAGGGTCGCATGGATCTCCTCCTCGATCCGCGCGTCGACCGACGAAGTCGCGTCGTCCAGCAGGAGGATGCGGGGATCCGACAGCAAGGCGCGCGCGAGCGCGATGCGTTGCCGCTGCCCACCCGACAGCGTGAGCCCCTGTTCGCCGACCACGGTGTCGTAGCCGTGCGGGAGCCGGAGGATGAATTCGTGCGCTTCGGAGGCGCGCGCGGCCGTCTCGATCTCGTCGGGCGATGCGTCGGGGCGGGCAAACGCGATGTTGGCGCTAATCGTGTCGGAGAAGAGGAACGAGTCCTCGAACACGACGCCGATGCCGCGCCGCAACGACTGGAGCGTGACGTCGCGCACGTCGGTGCCGTCGATCGTGACCCGGCCGCCGTGCACGTCGTAGAAGCGCGGGAGCAGCAGGCCGACGGTCGACTTTCCGGACCCCGAGGTCCCGACGAGCGCGACGGTTTCGCCCGGCGAGACCGACAGCGTGAAGTCCTGCAGCACCGGCTCCGTCGACGTGTAGCCGAACGTGATGTCCTCGAATCGCACTTCTCCGCGCGTCACCTCGAGCGGCACCGCGTCCGGCTTGTCCTGCACGAGCGGGGTCGAGTCGAGGAGGTCGAAGATCCGTTCCGCCCCGGCGCGCGCGAGCTGGCCGACCGTGAGTATGGCGGCGAGCTGCCGAACCGGCGGCGTGAGCTGCAGCATGTACGTCGAGAACGCGAGAAACACGCCCAGGCTGATGTGGCCTTCGAGGGCGAGCCAACCACCCAGCGCGAGCACCGCGACCTGACCCAGCGCCGGGATCGTCTGCATCGCCGGTTGCAGCCGGGCCTGCAGGTTCACGAGCCGCACCCGCGACGCGAACATGCGCCGCGATCGATCGGTCAGCCGGTCGAGCTCGCGCGCTTCTTGGCCGAAACCCTTCACGACCCGGACGCCGGTCACGTCCTCTTCGACGACGTTGGCGACATCGCCCGCCTTCTGCTGCGCGTCCCAGCTCGCGGGGAACACCGAAGTGCGCAGCCGGATCGCGGTGAAGAGCAGCGCCGGCGCGACGAGCAACATCACGCAGGCGAGCAGTGGCGACAGGATGAGCATCGCAATCAGGGAGACGAGGAACATCAAGACGTTTGCCACGCCGATCGGCAGGAACTGCAGGAAGCCCTGGATCAAGGCGACGTCGGACGACGCGCGGCTGACGAGCTGACCCGTCTGCAGCTCGTCATGCCGCGCGAAGTCGAGGTGTTGCAACTGCCGGAATACCGCGGTGCGCATGTCGTGCTGGACGTCGAGCGCGATGCGACCGCCGCGATATCGGCGGTTGTAGGCGAACACGAACATCAAGAGCCCGAGCACGATCATCAACGTGAGCCACGGCGCGAGCGGCCGATCGTGCTTGATGATGACGTCGTCGATGATCACCGCCTGCACGAGCGGGAGCACCGACTGGATGAGCTGGCCACCGATCGCGACGCCGAACGCGATGTACGCGTGCTTCTTGTGCGGCGCCATGTAGCCGACGAGGCGCCGGATCCAGCCTTTCTTCTTCTTGGCCTTCTGCTCGGTCTTCTCGCTCATGCGCGCGTCCGGGCCGCGAGGCGGCGGGTGTAGTACGCCGACAGCGCGTCGTCGAGGTCGAGGAGGGCGGCGACGATCGCGTCGGCGTCCCGCGCGTCGCCGAGCACGTCTGCGACCGCAACTGCCATCGCCTCTTCGGCCGCCGCGAGCGCAGCCCGGCCCGCGTCGGACACCACGAGGCGCTGGGACCGGCGGTCACCGGCGACTGCTTCGCGGGTGAGGAACCCTCGCTCGACGAGACCGTCGACGACGGCCGTGATCGTGGGCCGGGCAACCGCGAGCCGCTCAGCGACCAGCGACGAACGCTCGTCACCGCCGGCAACCAGCGCCAGCACGCGGTACTGGGCCAGGGTCAGGTCGCCGGTTGCTCGTTCGAGCTTGCGGGCCGCGAGCGCCAGGGCGCGCACTGCCCGGCGCAGGTCGGGATCGGTCACGTCGGTAAGACTACCGAATGGTTAGGTACCCGAACTATCCCGCCTGAGCCCGGGCCGCCGCACGCGGCTCACGCCCACGACGTCCCACGCGATGAGCGACCCCAGCAGGATCGGGCCGCTGACGAACACCGCTCGCGCATCGCCGACGCACAACATCGCGGGGATGATCGCGACGACCGCGAGCACGACCGTGCCGACCACCTGGATCAACACGTACCGCGCCACCGTGCGCCGGCGCGCCCGCCGTATCCACGCCTCGAGCAGCGCCAGGGCGCCGAACGCGAGCGCCCCGGACACGACGACACACGCCGCGAGCCGGATCACCATGTCGATTGTTGGGGCAGCCCGGTCGATTGTTGGGGCAGCCCGGTCGATCGTAGGGGCAGCCCGGTCGATTGTTGGGGCAGTCCGGTCGATCGTAGGGGCAGCCCGGCCAATCCTGGGCGCAGCACGCCGCCATGTTGCCCGAGTCGAACAGTGGACGATCGTGCGCGGCCGAGCGACGAATGGCGTCCACTCGGTTGCGCTTCGGTGAACGAGCGGCGCGGGAGCACGCTTGCAACTCAGAATCGCTCGCACCGAGCGCGCGCTCAGCTCGAGTGGGTCACGACCTGCATGTGCGTGACATGCCGCAGCCTCGGCGTCAGGGTGACGCGCACGCGCTGCCCCTCTCTGATGCCGTTGGCCTCGTACCGGACCGCCTTGATCTGGTCGTTGCTCCCGTCGTCGACCGCGACGTAGCCCGTTGGTTCCCACTGACCGTTGCCGTTGCCGTCGGATTCGTAGTGCCAGGGCACGCGCACCACGTAGCCGTCGAACGTCGCCGTGTCCCGCAGATCCGGGATCGCGCGCCAGAGGATGATGATGCGCCGCACCACCTGGAAGCTCAGGTAGCCCAGCGGCACGGAGAACACGGCGACCACAACCGCGAACAGCCAACGACCGGGTCCGTTCTCCTTGTTCGTCAGCTCGTCGACGCCGTCCAGCACCGCCGGGAGCACGCCGCGTGCGACGACGACGAGCGCAGCGCTCGCGGCGACGAGCACGAACAGCGAGACCGCGACCGCGCGCTTGGGCGCGTCGCCGTACGCGAAGCGGCGCGGGTATTCGATCCGCACTTCGCGCCACAGCCCTTGCTGCGGGCTCCATCCGGCGTCGTCACGCGTCGGACCGATCGGCAGCGCGGCCGCGGTCGCGTCCGCGACCCCCAGCGCGGTGCCGTACGCGAGCAGGCGATCCCAGATCGCGACGCCCCCGGGCGGCGCGTCACGGAACGAGTCGTACGCGCGCAGGTAGTTCGCGACACCGAGCCAGCGAGCGGCCGCGGCCGAACCCGCGGGCGTGTCGCGCCAACCCCGCAAACGACGGCCGCCGAACACCACGACCGCGAGCCAGACGAACCCCGCGATCATCAAGCCGGCACCGCTGTCGAAGTCCTTGCCCGCGGCGCGCTGGGCGCGTCCGTAGAACTCGAGGCCGATGCCTGCAACCGCGAACGGCGCCAGCAGCGCACCGGCGAGCAGCCACACCTGCACGGCACTGAACCGGCGCCAAGTCAATCCGAGCTCACGGGCCTGGTCGATCACCGCGCCGCGGAACTTCTTCCACCAGCGCTCGGCGGTTTCCCCGTAACCGAGCGAGAGCTCGTGCGAGGGCACGGTCCCGTTGCTCGCTCGCTCGTGCACGAGCGCGAGCACCTGCTGTTCGTAGTCGTTGGGCTCGTCGCCGCGCGTGCGCGGATCCGGATCAGGTTCTCCCCGTCGCCGATGCCTTCGATCGCGATGTGGCCGCGCGCCGCCAGGTCGACAAGCGTGGCGGAGATGGCGGAGGTCGTCACTTCCCACCGGTTGCTCAGGAAGTTCGCGACCGCAGGCGGTTCCGGGCCACCGTCGATCGTCTGCGGACCCGCCTCGGGAAGCTTCGGCATCGTCGCAGCCGCGACGACGGCGAACAGCACCGACCACGCCGCGAGCACGATCGCGGCGCCGATCAACCACGGGATCGCGTCCGCGTTCTCGACTGCAAGGAGTCCGCCCGGCATTCGGGGAGTGTCACGCGCGCGGGCTCGCGACAAGCCATGAACGCGGAGACGTCGCGTCCTGTCGGAGACGGGCGGGCACGACAGGGGCGCGGTGCATGGGCGAGGATGCGCGCATGCATCAGCGGCCGAAGCGTCGTGCGACCCGCCCGACCATCGCCCTCGTCATCCTGCTCGCGCTCGCGGGGCTCGCGTGGTCCTGCGGGCCGCGGCTCCCGCCCGGTGGCACCGGACCTGGGCCGGCGTTCCGCGATCCCGATCCCGTCGGCTCGATCGGTCACATCGGTCGGTGGATGGTCGACGCGACGGGCCGCGTGGTGCTGCTGCGGGGCGCGAACTTCGTGATGAAGAACGCGCCCTACTACCCGGCCGCCGCGGGCTTCGACGACGACGACGCGGCGTGGTTGAAAGTCAACGGCTTCGACGCGGTGCGGCTCGGCGTCACGGGCACGGGCTTGATGCCGCAGCCCGGTGTCATCGACGGGCAGTTGCTCGACCGCGTCGGCAAGACGATCGAGGTGCTCACCGCCCACCATCTCTACGTGCTGCTCGACCTCCACCAGGACGGCTGGGGCGAGCGCGCGAACGGTGAACCGCTCGGCAGCGACGGTTTCCCGGAGTGGATGACGCTCACGAACGGCGCGCCGAACACGCACACCGACTTCCCGTACTACTACCTGACCAACCCCGCGATCCCCGCCGCGTTCCAGAGCCTCTGGGATGACGTCGAAGGACCCGACCGCGTGTCGCTGCAAACATCCGTCGCGAAGATGTTCGGCGCGCTCGCCGACCACTTCGGTCGCAACCCCAGAGTGCTCGGCTACGACTCGTTCAACGAGCCGTGGCCGGGTCCCAACTGGGTACCGTGCGCCACTCCACCTGCGGGCTGCCCGGACCAGGATCACGCGTCGCTCGATCCGCTCTACGCGAAGATCACGAACGCCATCCGCGCATCAGATCGCCGGCACCTCGTGTTCGGCGAGCCGTTCGTGCTCTTCAACTTCGGGGTGGCCACTTCGATGAGCCTGCCGGGCGGCGACGCGCGGAGCGGGATGAGCTTCCACCTCTACGCCGCGACTCCAGCGTCCGAACCCGTCGTCGTCAAGAGCGCGCTCGACTGGTCGGCCGCAACGGGTGGCGCACTCCTCAACACCGAGTGGGGCGCGACCGACGACACCGCCGCGATCACGCGCCAGGCCGACCTCCTCGATGGCGCGTTGATTCCCTGGATGTACTGGTCCTACGACGAGGAGATCGTCCCGGACCTCCACCGCACACCCGGCGGCGCCAACCTCTCGCCCCAGACGAGCGCGATCGTGCGGCCGCATCCGATCGCGGTTGCGGGAACGCCGACCGCGATGCACTACGACGCGACGACGAAGGCGTTCGACTTCTCGTGGAGCACGCGGCGCGCCGGCGGCGGCTTCTTCCTGCCCGGCACCGTCACCTCGGTCAGCATCCCGACGCTCATCTATCCGAACGGGTACTCGGTGCAGGTGCAGGGGGCGCGCGTCACGTCGCGCCCGTGCGCGCCGACGCTGACCGTCGCCGCCCGATTCGGCGCGCCGGCCGCGTCGGTCCACGTCACGCCGGGAGGAACCTGCCCGCCCGCCCGCTAGTTCGGAGGATTCCCGGAAAGCGGCCATTCGGTGACCACTTCACCGTGCGATCGTGGGTACATCGAACCCGCTCCACCGGCGGAGCAGCACCCAGGAGGCACCGCATGGACTTCAAGCTCGAACTCGTCGCGGTTCCGGTCTCAGATGTCGACCGCGCCAAGGACTTCTACGTGCAGGCCGGCTTCAACGCCGACCACGACCACACCGTGAGCGACGAGATCCGCTTCGTGCAACTGACGCCACGCGGATCCGCCTGCTCGATCGCGATCGGCAAGGGCATCGCGACCACGGAGCCCGGCTCGGTGCAGGGGCTGCAGGTCGTCGTCGACGACATCAACGCGGCACGTAAGGAGCTCACCGACCGCGGCGTCGAGGTGAGCGACGTCCAGGATTTCCCGTGGGGCCGCTTCGTCTTCTTCAGCGACCCCGACGGCAACGGCTGGGCCGTCCAAGAGATCCAGGCGCGCAACTGACGCGCTGCGTCTGTCACGTGACGAGCGCGAGCCAGTTCGGATTGTGTTCGACGCGCAATGACGCGTGGTCGCCGGGGAGTACCTGTTCGACGATCTCGCGGTAGTACGCGCGGCCGTTGGGGTCGTCAGTGAAGACAACGACGCCCTCGCCGGTCGCCGGGCAGCCGATCACGAAGTTGCCCGCGTCGAGGTCGAGGCCCCACTGCCATCCGAACACTGGTGACGTCGTCTCGAGCCCCCAGCCCGCGCCCCACGCGAGCTCGTCGTCGATGTGCCACTGCGGTTCCCAGCGCGCGTCGTGGTGCTTCAGCGCGTGCGCGAGGAAGCGGCCGTAGTCGGCACCCGTCGTGTACAGCGGCCGAGAGCCGTCGTAGCCGGGCTCTGCTTCGCCGAAAGTTGTATCGCGCAGGTCGAGCGGACCGAACACCAAGTCGGTCGCGAGCTCGTCGAGCGACCGTCCGGCACGGCGTTCGAGGTCGTGCTGCAACAGCACAAAAGCTTCGCCCGAGTAGCCCCACTGCACTCCCGGCGACCGCAATGGCGCGAGGTCCGTGCCGGTACGCCAGTTCGGGTAGCCAGTCGTGTGCGAGAGGACGTGTCGGTAGGACACGTCGTCGCGTATCGGCTCGTCGAGATCCGTTACCAGCGCGAGCGCGAGATCCGCAAGCACCGGTTTCACGAGCGACGCCGCCTTCATCGGCGCGTCGTCGCCTCGCGTCTCGACCAGCTCCCACGCACGCACGATCCCGACCGAACGACGCATCAGCACTGCTTCCCGAACGGAGCGGAGGGAGTGGGATTCGAACCCACGGGGCTCATCACCCAACGGTTTTCAAGACCGTTACACGCGACCTCGTGACCTGCGTTGTCGCGCCGCGAATGCACGCTGACCTGCGAAAACACTATCGGCCGTCGTTGGCAGTCGTTGGTGACTTACGGACATTCCGCGGACTTTTCGCGGACTGACCGCGGACTCGCTGCCGCTTGCGCTTCGGCTTGGCCTGCTCCCGCTCGACCTCTTCGGCGGCGATCTGTTTGCTGGAGACAGGACCACCGGGTGCGCGTAGGCTGTTGAGCGAGTCGACATCGCGCGACGTGGGGGGGAAGTTCGGCATGGTCTCTTGCACGACGTTTCGGCCCGCGGCCGTTGCGGGGATTGCCCTCGCGTTCGTCACGATGGGCGTCGGGTGTGGTGATGATGGGGACTCGACCAAGAAGGTCGGGGTCGCGTTGCAGGAGTACAAGGTCATTCCCGACACTGGCGACGTGAAGGCCGGCGAGGTCACGTTCGAGACCGAGAACGTCGGTGGTTCGACACATGAATTCGTCGTGGTGCGAGCCGCAGACGCTGAGAGCCTCCCGACGGACGCCGACGGCGCGGTCGACGAGGAGCAGATCGAAGCCGCCGACCAGATCGGCGAGATTGAGGACATCGAGCCGAAGGCGAAGGAGTCCGTCACCTTCGATCTCGACCCGGGCGACTACGTGATGTTCTGCAATGTCGTGGACGATGAGAGCGACCCGCCGATCAGCCACTTCCAAAAGGGCATGAGCGCACAGTTCACGGTCTCCGAATGACCTGACAACCAGGGTGCGCGTCGACCCGACGACAGGTCGTCGGGTCGCCTTCTTGACGTAGCTCAAGACCCGGGCCACTTCTCGTCGCCTTCGATCACGGTGCAACCCGCGGGTGTTTCGTCGAGATGCTGGATGAGGGAACCGCGGCGGGAGCCGTGCGGCGGCGGTGAGGGATACACGCCTGGGTGTCGCGCCCGGATGAGACGCCGCCCCAGATCGGCGGCTATGTGCGCGGCTCGCCTGGCGTTGTCTCTCGCTCGACGGGGTCGTCCTCGATTCCGAGCCACGCGAAGGCTGCATTGCGCGCAGCGATGAGCAGACGGACCACTTCGGTGCTGTCCATACCAGCGGGCACGACAAGCCAGTCCTGCCATGGGTGCCAGCGAAAGTGGTGTCTGTGAACGAGCCACAGTCGCATTGCCTCCTCGAGTGCCCATCCGTCGGGATCGATGCGTTCACCTCCATCGACGGTCCCGATCGTCTCGAGGCCGGGCAGAGCGCGCTTGTCGCGAACAGCGGCGAGTCGCTCCAGTACGCCTGGTTGTCCCTTGCGCGTGTAGCCGATCTTTACGATCCCAAACGTTGCGCAGCAAAAGAAGGCGTACACGGTGCCGTCGTGACCGGTCGTGCAGTCCCAGTCCCAGCGGCCTGCCTCGATCGTCTGATGAGCGTGCGTGGTCGTTTCCACGCGCACATGTAAGCAACACCGGCGCCGGGGGTCCACCTCGGTTTCGGGGTTCCAGGGTTGCATGGTCATCCCGGCTGGTTCGGGTGGTGACGTCACCAACGCGCACTGAGGGAGACGCGTTGTCGATCTCGCCTCGTCAATCTGATCGTCACACTCGACCCGGCCACGGATGCCCCGGATGAGGGAAGTGGGTCGGCCCTTGAGGTCGGGCCCGTTTGCAACACATGTGTGGGAGCCGCGGTTGGGCGTGTCTTCCTTGGGACCGTGGCCGAACGTGCGTCGCTTCTCGAGCGAGTCGGTGCCAACGACAACGAGGAGACGACATGCATGACAGACGCCTGGTCGGTATCGATTTGGGGATCGCGTCCGCGCACGCGGTGCGCGTCCTCGACGGTGAGGGCAACTCGCTCGCCAAACGCAAGGCGCTCCCGACGGTCGAGAGTCTCACGCAGATCGAGTCCGCCGCCTTGGAAGGAACTCCGCGGGGAACGCGCCTGGAGGTTGTGATCGAACCGACAGGGCCGGCATGGTTGCCGATCGCGGTGTTCTTCATCAATCGTGGGCACGTCGTGTATCGGGTGAGCTCGGCCGAGTCCGCGGATCTGCGCCGTTACCTCTCCAAGCACGCGAAGACCAACGGGATCGACGCGGACACCTTGGCGCGCATCCCGCTGTTCCATCCTGCAGGTGTGCAGGCACTCGAGCTGCCCAATGCCGATGCCGCGTCGTTGGATCGCCGAGTCCGCGCCGCGCACCGGCTGAGTCGTCAGATCGCGTTGCACAAGACTCGGATCAAGGCGCTGGTCCGACAGGTGATGCCGATGAGTCCCCTGACGGGCAAGCTCACCCATGCAGATCTTGCGGTCCTGGAACGCTGGGCCGACCCCAACATCCTGGTCAGAGCAGGTCGCAGGCGTGTCGCGGCGGTGATCGCCAACGCGTCGAACAACCACAGCGGCATCGAACGCGCCGAGGTGTGGCTCAGCGCGGCGCACGCCGCGATCGAGCTCTACGCGGGGCATCCTGCGGTTGCGTTCACGGCTCTCGCCGCCGAAATCGCGACCGAGGTCCGGCTCGTGCTCGTGTTCGAACACGAACTCGTTGAGCACGCCAGCGAACGCGAGCGTGCGTACGCGAACGTCGATCCTGCCGGTCTGGCCCGCAGCCTGCCCGGCATCTCCGATGTCGGCGGTCCCGCGCTCGTCGCCAAGCTCGGTGACGCCGCTCGGTTCCGGCGCGGAAAACAAGTCCGCGCCTTCACCGGCCTGGCGCCAAAAGCATCCGAGACCGGGAACACCGACCGGAAAGGCCAAGCATTGTCCAAAGCCGGGCCGTCGCTGCTGCGCACCACGCTCGTCATCGCGGCCGACACCGCACGCAAACAAGATCCGCAGCTCGCACGCATCTACTACCTCCAGATGGTCGAACGAGGAAAGAACCACCTCGGCGCGTTGTGCGTGGTTGCGGCGACCCTCGCCGAGCGCGCCTGGACCGTCATGAAACGCGGGACGCCCTACATCGTCTGCGACGTCGACGGCCGTCCCGTCGGACCCGAAGACGCCGCCGCCATCATCGCCGAACACTGGACCGTCCCCGCCGACGTTCGTGCTCGCCGTCGCAACAAGAAAGCAGGGAAGGCCCCCCAAGCGATCACGACCGGATCGCGCACACGGGGCGACCTTCCCCACAACGCATCGTCAACGCACCACACACCGAAGGTGAATCCACGCGAACGAAGAATCGCTTGACACCCGATCGCGGATAGGGAATCAGAGTGGCCGATTGTTAGCGCGCCGGCGAGTCGCAGGCGCGGGCCCGGCCGGTGGAAGCTCCCGGCCGGGCCCAGTCGCGCGCAAGCCACCCGATCGGCGCGAGCAGCGAGCGCAGCGGAACGGTTAGCTGAGGTTGTCGGCAAGGACGTGGATGCCGTCCGGCTGATGGACGACGAGACACGCCGCGATTGCCGCCGGCGCGTCCGTGCAGGCTGTCCAGTCGATGCTCGGCCATGCCAGCGCCACCATGACGCTCGACCTCTACGGGCACTTGTTCGGTGACGAACTCGACGCCGTCGCGGAACGACTCGACGTGGCCGCTCGCGCGTCCGCGGACTTTTCGCGGACTGGCCGCGGACCGGAGGTCGTCGAGCTTCGCGCGTCGGGCGCATCCCACCGCCGCTGACCCGCGATAACGCTTGGCGGAGGGAGTGGGATTCGAACCCACGGGGCTCATCACCCAACGGTTTTCAAGACCGTCCCGTTCGGCCGCTCCGGCATCCCTCCGAATGCGGAGGCTACGTCTTGCGGGGGGCGACGCGGTCGAAGCCGGTGAAGGGGCGCAGCACTTCCGGCACGGTGAAGCCACCGTCGGCGTCCTGGTAGTGCTCGAACAGGAACACGAGGGTGCGGCTCACCGCGCACGCAGTGCCGTTCAACGTGTGCACCAGCTCGGTCCCGCGCTCGCCCTTCATCCGCGTTCCCAGCCGGCGGGCGGAGTAGTCGGTGTAGTTCGAGCAGCTCGTGAGCTCGCGATACTGCCCTTCGGACGGCAACCACGCTTCGATGTCGTACTTCTTCGCCGCGGCCGGGCCGAGATCGCCGGCGGCGATGTTCACGACCCGGTAGGGCAGCTCGAGCCCGCCGATGATCTGCTGCTCGATCTGCAGGATGCGTTCGAGCTCGTCCCACGAATCGCTCGGGTCGCAGTACGAGAACATCTCGACCTTGTCGAACTGGTGCACGCGGAAGATGCCGCGCGTGTCCTTGCCGTACGTACCGGCTTCCCGCCGGAAGCACGTGGAGTAGCCGCCGTAGCGCGCGGGGAGCTGGTCGGGAGTGAGGCTCTCGCCCCGATGCAGGGCCGACAGCGCGACTTCGCTCGTGCCCGTCAGGAACAAGTCGCCGTCGTCGACGTCGTACACCTGCGCGCGGTCGGTCGGGAAGAAACCGGCCTCTTCCATCGTGCGCTCACGCACCAACGCGGGCGTGACGACCGGCACGAAACCGTGCTCGACGAGCGCGCGCATCGCGTAGTTCACGAGCGCGAACTCGAGGAGCGCGCCTTCGCGCATGATGTACGCGAAGCGGCTGCCGCTCGCCTCCGCGCCCCGCACGGTGTCGACGAAGCCGATCGCGTCGGAGAACGCAGCGTGGTCGAGCGGGGGTGCTGCGGGCGCACCGCCGACGACCTCGAGCACGTCGCCTTCGTCCTCGCCGCCGTCGGGTACGGATTCGTGGGCCGGGTTCGGCACCTGCAACGCCAGGTCGCGAAACCCAGTCTCGATCTTCTGCAGCTCGGCTTCTTGCGTGCTGAGCTCTTCCTTCAGCGTCTGCGCCGCCGCGATCTTCGCCGGTCGCTCGTCGGCCCCGGCGCGGCCGATCTCCTTCGATGCCGCGTTCTGCCGCGCCCGCAACGAGTCGACTTCATGGATGCGCGCCCGACGCGCTTCGTCGGCCGCGAGGACTTCGTCGACCAACCCCGCGCGTACCCGCTTGCGTTCGACCCCGCGCCGGTACTCGGGCTCCTCGCGCAGCCGCTTGACGTCGATCACGGATTCGGTTCCTCGTCGCGGATCTGCGCGCGCAGTTGCTCGACCCACGTGGTCGCGTGCTTCCACGCGCGCCCGTGCGCGCGCCGGCGTTCGACACCGGCTTCCATCGGTCCGCCGACCGGATACGAGCCGAGGAATTTCACCTCGGCCTGCTTCGCCGCGAGGTTGCGCAGTCCGTCGGCCACGAGTTCGTCGGCGACGTGACCCTCGACGTCGATGAAGAAGCAATAGTCGCCGAGGCCGCGCTTGGTCGGGCGCGATTCGAGCTTCGTGAGGTTGATCGCACGGGCCGCGAACTCCTGAAGGATCGCCAGCAGTGAACCCGGCTTGTCCTCGCGCTGGAAGCACACGATCGTGGTCTTGTCGTGACCGGTGGGCGCCGGGATCCCGCGCCCCACGAGCACGAAGCGGGTCTGGTTCTCGGGATGGTCCTCGATCTCGGTCGCGAGCACGTCGAGGCCGTACATCTCCGCCGCGAGCTTGTTGCAGATCGCGGCCTGATCCATCCGCTTCGACTTGGCGACCTCGGACGCGGCTTCGGCCGTCGAGTGCGACGCACGCGTGTCGGCCGCCGTCAGCTTGTTGGCGATCCAGGCCCGGCACTGCGCGATCGCATGGGGGAACGAGACGACCGTTGCCACATCCGCCAGCGCGACGCCCGGCTTCGCGCACAGGTTGAGCGACACCGGCAGATCGATCTCCCGTTGGATCCACAGCTCGCTGTCGAACGCGAGCGTGTCCAGAGTGACCGACACGGACCCTTCGATCATGTTCTC
Source organism: uncultured Actinomycetes bacterium (assembly GCA_963740835.1). Taxonomy (GTDB): domain Bacteria; phylum Actinomycetota; class Acidimicrobiia; order IMCC26256; family PALSA-610; genus CAVUFH01. The sequence continues at coordinate 530,382 of CAVUFH010000003.1, forward strand.
GATGGGCACCAACCCGCCGTCGAACTCACCCCGCTCGACCGTGTTGATGACGTCCGGCACCGACCGCTGCGCGGTGCGCACGCACACCGCGAGGTCGGCCTGAGTGAGGAGCGCCTCCTCCGTGAACGTGCCTGGCGGCCCGAAGTACGCGATCGTTCGCACCTGCAGATCGTATTCGGCGCACCGGAGTGCCCTCGTCGGCCGCACCCAGGTCGATGTAACGTCCGCAACAGTTCGCAGTCCCGGACGCAGCACCAAGGAGGCCGCCATGCGCGCCGCAGTTTTCACCGAGACCGGAGGGCCCCTCACCATCGAGGATCTCGAGCCCGGCCCCGTCGGCCCGCGCGACGTGCTCGTCGACATCGGCGCGAGCGGGGTGTGCCACTCGGACCTGTCCCTAAAGAACGGCTACGTCGGCATCATGCCCGGCACCGTGCTCGGCCACGAGGGCGCGGGCAAGGTGCTCGAAGTCGGGGCCGAGGTCACCAAGGTGAAGGCCGGCGATCGCATCATCGCCTCCTTCATTCCCGCGTGCGGCACGTGCTGGTTCTGTCTGCACGACTCGTCGCACCTGTGCGACAACGAGTTGGCTGTCATGATGTCGATGCGAGGCAACCGTCCCGACGGCAGCCAGTACATGGCGATGACGGGACTCGGGACGTTCGCCGAGCAGATGACGTGCAACGAGGGTTCCATCGTCAAGGTCGAAACCGACCTCCCCGACGCGCAGCTCGCGCTGATCGGCTGCGGCGTCACGACGGGCGTCGGCGCCGCGCTCAACACCGCCGAGGTACAGCCGGGCACCACCGTCGCGGTGATCGGCTGCGGTGGTGTCGGCCAGGCCGTGATCCAGGGTGCGCGCATCGCCGGCGCGTCGCGCATCATCGCGGTCGACCCGGTCGAGCTGAAGCGCAAGACCGCGGAGCAGCTCGGCGCCACCGACCACGTCGACCCGAACGAGGGCGACCCGGTTGCGCAGGTGCAAGCACTCACGGGTGGTCGCGGTGTCGACTACGCGTTCGAGGTCATCGGCCTCCCCGAGACGACGCTCCAGGCGTACAACATGATCCGCAAGGGTGGTACCGCGGTGATGGTGGGCATGACTCGCGCCGAAGCCCAGGTGACGATCCCGACGTTCGACTTGTTCTTCAACGAGAAGACGCTGAAGGGGAGCAAGTACGGCTCGGGTCAGGTTCGCCGCGACTTCCAGCGCTTCATCGACCTCATCGAGACCGGCCGGCTCGACACCGGGAGCATGGTGTCGCAGACGATCAAGCTCGAAGATGTGAACGACGCCTTCACCGCGATGGAGAAGGGCGAAGTCATCCGCAGCGTCATCACGTCGTTCTGACCTGACCCGCGAGCGACAACTTGGGGGAACAAGGCATGTGGCCGGGGCTCCATGCACGTGAACGGCCCGACAAGGTCGCGTACGTCATGGCCGGCTCCGGTGATGCGGTCACCTACCGCGAGCTGAACGATCGCTCCAACCAGCTCGCGCAGCTGTTCTGGGACGCGGGGCTGCGCTTCGGCGATCACGTCGCGATCTTGATGGAGAACCGGCCCGAGTACTTCGAGTTCTGCTGGGCCGCGCAGCGCTCCGGGCTCTTCTACACGGCTATCAACCACCACTTCACCACCGACGAGGCCGCGTACATTCTCGACGACTGCGACGCGCAAGTGCTCGTGATCTCCGACGCGTACCGCGACGTCGCGATCGAGCTCACCGAGAAGATGCCGCGGGTCCGCGTCCGCCTCATGGTCGGCGACGCGTTGGTCGACGGCTACGAGCCCTACACCGCCGCGCGCGACCGCTACCCGGCCGAGCCGCTCGCGGAGGAGATCGAGGGCACACCGATGCTGTACTCGTCGGGCACGACGGGTCGGCCGAAAGGCATCAAGTACCGGATCCAGAAGGAACCGGTGGGGTCGATGCCGGCACAGATGACGATGCTCACAGTGATGTTCGGCATGGACGGTGACAGCGTGTACCTGTCGCCCGCGCCGCTCTACCACTCGGCGCCGCTCTTCTACTGCATGAGCACCATGCGCCTCGGCGCCACCGTCATCGTCATGGAGCAGTTCGATCCGGAGGAAGCGCTGCGCCTGATCGAGAAGTATCACGTCACCCACAGCCAATGGGTGCCGACGATGTTCGTCCGCATGCTCAAGCTGCCCGACGGCGTGCGCGCGAAGTACGACCTGTCGTCGCACCAGTGCGCGATCCACGCCGCCGCGCCGTGCCCCGTCGAGGTGAAGCGGCGGATGATCGAGTGGTGGGGCCCGATCGTCGAGGAGTACTACTCCGCGACCGAAGGCATGGGCGCGACATACATCAACAGCGTGCAATGGCTCGCGCACCCTGGCTCGGTCGGTCCCACGCTGCTCGCACCGATCCACATCGTCGACGAGGACGGCAACGACCTGCCGGCCGGCGAGGTCGGCACCGTGTACTTCGAACCGGCGGCGAGCCGTCCCGGCTTCGAGTACCACAAGGACAAAGCCAAGACGAAGGAGACCTTCGACGAACGCGGGTGGGCCAGCGTCGGCGACATGGGTTACCTCGACGGCGACGGCTACCTCTATCTCACCGATCGCCGCACGTTCATGATCGTGTCGGGTGGCGTGAACATCTATCCGCAGGAAGCCGAGAACATCCTCATCACGCACCCGAAGGTGTTCGACGTCGCGGTGTTCGGCATCCCCGATCCCGAGATGGGCGAGAAGGTGCACGCGGTCGTGCAACCCACCATGTGGGACGACGCCGGCCCCGCGCTCGAACGCGAGTTGCTCGAGCACTGCCGCTCGCAGCTCGCGCACTACAAGTGCCCGAAGTCGATCGATTTCGATCCCGAACTGCCGCGCCAACCCACCGGCAAGCTCTACAAGCGCCTGTTGCGCGACCGTTATTGGGGCAACCAGACGTCGCGCATCGTCTGATGGAGCCCGGGCGCCTGATCGCGAGCGGGCGCGACGGCGACATCTTCGAGCTCGGACCCGATCTCGTCCTCCGGCGCACGCGCACCGGCCGATCGCTCGAGGTCGAAGCGCGCGCCATGGAGTATGCCGCGCAGCAGGGCTACCCGATCCCGACCGTGCACGAAGTGCGCGGCGGGCGGCACCGAGATCGTGATGGAGCGCATCCCGGGCCCGCTCATGAGCGACGCGATCCTGCGCCGCTTGTGGACCATGCGGGCCGGAGCCCGCATGCTGGCGGATCTGCACGACCGGCTGCACGCCATTCCTGGTCCGGAATGGATGCGGCAGGTCCCGGGCGACGGCACCAGCCTCGTCCACCTGGACCTGCACCCCCTGAACGTGATCATGCATCCCGACCGCGGACCGGTGGTGATCGACTGGGCCAATGCATCACGCGGTGACGCGCTCTTCGATATCGGCGTCACCTACGTGTTGCTCACCTGTCCGCTGATGCCGGGTGGCGCGGTGTTGCGGACGGCCGCGAAACCGATCCGGGCACTGCTCGCGCGCGCGTTCATCGAACGGTACCGAGGTGCGCAACTCGACGCCCGGATCGCCGACGCCGCCGAACTGAAGACCCTTGACGACCACATGGCGCCCGAGGAGATCGCGGCGATGGAGCGCCTGGCGCGGCGGATGCGCCGGAAGCCCAGCCCGCCGCAGGCGTGAAGCCCAGCCCGCCGCAGGCGTGAAGCCCAGCCCGCCGCAGGCGTGAAGCCCAGCCCGCCGCAGGCGTGAAGCCCAGCCCGCCGCAGGCGTGAAGCCCAGCCCGCCGCAGGCGTGAAGCCCAGCCCGCCGCAGGCGTGAAGGCGGTGGGATGACGGGTCCCCCCGGGCCCGTCATCCCCGAGCCAGCGCCGAGGCCGGCGCGGTGCTTCCCCGCCTCCGCACGCAGGACGGTACGCCCGGCCACTGTCAGCGGTCAACGGTACGGTGCTCTCCCGATGTCTCCTGATCCCTCGCGTCCCGAGCTCGCCGCGCACGTCTACGCGGCCTCCCACCTCACCGGAACCTTCACGCTGCGGTCGGGCGTGACGAGCACCGAGTACTTCGACAAGTACCGCTTCGAAGCCGATCCCGTGCTGCTGCACGATCTCGCGGTCGCGATGGCGCCGCTCGTGCCCGCGGGCGTCGATGCGCTGGCCGGCCTCGAGCTCGGCGGGGTGCCGCTCGCGACGATGCTTGCGCAAGTGACCGGCCTGCCCGCCCGCTTCGTCCGTAAAGCGGCGAAGACGTACGGCACCTGCCAGCTCGCGGAAGGCGGCGAGCTCGACGGTGCTTGCCTCTGCGTCGTCGAGGACGTCGTCACCTCGGGCGGCGCGGTGCTCGACGCCGCACGCGAGCTCCGAGCGCGCGGTGCGGTGCTCGACACCGTCGTGTGTGTGATCGACCGCGAGTCGGGCGGTGTCGATCAGCTGCGCGCCGCGGACCTCGAGCTGCACGCGCTGTTCACGATGACCCAGCTCCGTCCTTAGCAACATCGACGTGGCACGTGTCGAGGATGACGGCGAAGCGCTCGTGCTCGGACGGCTTGAGGATGTCGTGCGCGTTCAGCCGTTGTTCGCCGAAGCGCCGATCCATCGCCCGCACCACACACCCGGCTTGCGTCTGACTCAGCCCCGCGTCGACGAGCTCGCGACGCGTCGAGCCCGGGTCGTACCCGGGGTTCGCGCACGCGGTCCCGAGCCCGCCGAGGAGCACCACGGCCGCCACGAACGCCGGACGGATCTTCACGGTTCGCAAGATACGGTGACGTCGCCGTGACGCAACAACCGCCCACCGAGCACGAACTCCCCGAGGGGCTGCACGTCGCGCGGTCGCTCGTCCTCGTGAACACCGGCGACGGCAAGGGCAAGTCGAGCGCGGCGTTCGGAGTGGTGCTGCGGGCGGTCGCCCAGGACTGGAAAGTTGCGGTCATCCAGTTCCTCAAGTCGGGTGAGTGGCACGTCGGCGAGGAGAAGGCCGCGAAGCGGCTCGGCGTCGACTGGTGGGCACTGGGCGAGGGATTCACCTGGGATTCCGAGGACCTCACCCAGGACCAGGCGGTGGCGCGGGAAGCGTGGGCCCAGGCCCGGTCCGTCATCGAAGCGGGCGCGCACCGGCTGGTCGTGCTCGACGAGATCACCTATCCGATGACCTGGGGGTGGATCGACACCGCGGAAGTGGTCGCGACCATCCGGGACCGCCCCGAGCGGGTCAACATCATCGCGACGGGCCGCGATGCCCCGGCCGCGCTGATCGACGTGGCCGACACGGTCACCGAGATGCGCAAGATCAAGCACGCCTACGACGCCGGCATCCCGGCCAAGAAAGGGATCGACTACTAGGGGCAATGGCGCCCGGAGCGGTTCTGGGAGAACCCTCAGCCACTCCCAAGCGACTCCCAAGGTCGCTTCCGCAAGATGGTCCCATCGACGAAACGCGGATGAGGACGCGAGGAGCGACCATGTTGGCAGCGATGAGCACCCCCGAAATCGGGTCAGACGACATGCGCACGGCTGTCGTGACGCTGCTGGCCCGGGCCGAGAGCCTCAACCAGGGCGCCCGATCCGTACACCCGATGGTCGCCTCGGCATACCGCCGCCGGGCAGCCGAACTGAAGTTCGCGGCCTGGCTCGGGGCGCTCCGTACCGCGCCGGTCCCGGTCGACACCGTGCTCCACGGCTCGACGTTCAACGAAGCCGCCTAGATCTCCCCCTGCTGCTGCTTCCCCCAAGACCTCGCAGCAGCACTCGACGGAAGGGCCCTGTTTCCCCCGACAGGGCCCTTCGTCGCGTCTGCGGGCAGGGGCAGACAGTTAGTTAGCCACACTAAATATCTGCTAGACTTCAAGCGTGCTCACCGATCCGCCCCTCGCCTCACCCACTACCGACCCGGTCGCGGTCGCGGGCCGGCTCCGGCAGACGGTCTTCCGGATGGCGCGGCTGCTCCGCCAGCAGGACGACAGCGGGTACGCGCCCGCGCTCATCACCGCGCTCGCGGTGGTGGACCGCGATGGTCCGCTCACGCTGGGCGCGCTCGCCGCGCAGGAACAGGTCTCCCCACCGACGATCACCAAGGTCGTCGACACGCTCGAGCGGCACGGCTTCGTCGAGCGCATCCGCGACCAACACGACCGTCGCGTGTGGCGGGTGAAGGCGACGGCCCGGGGCAAGCGACAGCTCGAAGGCAGCCGCACCCGACGTACTGAGTGGCTGGCAACCCAGCTGCGCGGTGTCACCGACGAAGATCGGGCGCGGATCGTTGCCGCCCTCGACGTCCTCGAGCAGTTCACGGCGGTCCCGCCACGCGAGGCGCCATGAAGGCGCTGAACCGTTTCTCGAACGAGACGTTCAGCTCGTTGCGAATCCGCAACTTCCGGCTGTTCTTCATGGGTCAGGGGATCTCGCAGATCGGCAACTGGCTGACCCTGATCACCCAGACGCTGCTCGTCTTGCACCTCACCGGTAGCGGGGTCGCAGTCGGGTTGCTGACCGCATGCCAGTTCGCGCCGGTTCTCCTCTTCGGCGCGTTCGCCGGGCTCATCGCCGATCGCTCCGACAAGCGCAAGCTCCTCATCATCGTGCAGTTCTTCGCGATGGCGCAGTCCTTCGCACTGGCCGGCCTCGCGCTGATGGGCAACCCGCCGCTGATCGCGATCTACGCGATCGCGTTCGCAGGTGGTTGCGCGCTCGCGTTCGACAACCCGGCACGACGCGCGTTCGTCGTCGAGATGGTGCCCGAGGACGACGTGAACAATGCCGTTGCCCTCAACAGCGCGCTGATGACATCGTCGCGGATCATCGGCCCTGCCCTCGCGGGGCTACTGATCGCGGTCGGCAGCTACTCGTGGGCGTTCGGTCTCGACGGCGTCTCTTACATTGCAGTGATCGTCGGCCTCTGGATGATGAACCCGGCGCAGATCCGGCGTTCGCCCGTCGCCGAGCGGGGCAAGCGACAGGTGCGGGCCGGACTCGCCTACGCGCGTCGCGAGCCGGAGCTGTGGATCCCGCTCGTCATGATGGCGATCGTCGGCACGCTGGCCTTCAACTTCCAGGTGGTCATGCCGTTGCTCGTGCAGCGCACGTTCCACGGCGACGACGCGACCTTCACGGTCCTGTTCTCGATCATCAGCGTCGGTTCTCTGATCGGCGCGCTCTCGACCGCGCGCCGCAAAGAGATCACGATCCGCCACATCATCGTGGCGAGCACCGCCTTCGGCATCACGATGCTCGCCCTGTCACTCACGCCGAGCCTCGCGCTCACGTTCCCGCTCGGTATGGCGATGGGTTGGGCGAGCATCGCCTTCCTGACGGCGTCCACTGCGATCGTGCAGGTCAAGGCCGCGCCCGAGATGCGCGGGCGCGTGCTCGCGCTCCAAGCGATCGTCTTCCTCGGGAGCACGCCGATCGGCGGCCCGATCGTCGGCGTCGTCAGTCAGGTCTGGGGTCCACGCGCCGGTATCGCGCTGGGTGGGTTCGCGTGCCTGATCGCGGCGGTGTTCGGCGTGGTTGCGATGCGCCGCCGCGCACCTCGAGACGCGCGGAGAGCTCGTCCCCGAGCACAGTGACCCGGGCGCGCTCCAGGTCGCCTGACGTCAGATCGCGTTCGGGTGTTCGGCGAGCGCGGCTTCGATCGCGGCGGTCACCACGCCGGCCGGTCGATCCGCGTCGACCGTCCGCAGCCGTCCCGCCGCGCGGTAGAAGTCGAGGATCGGGTCTACCTGTTCGTGGAAGTGCTCGAGCCGGCGCTCGACGGCGGCGCGGTTCTCGTCGTCGGTGCGGCCGGCGTCGGCCCGGACCGCGATGCGGCGCCGCGCGACCTCATCGGGCACCACGAGTTGGACCGCAGCGTCGGGAGGCGCGACCGCGTCGAGCGCGCGCGCTTGGGCCGCGGTCCGCGGATATCCGTCGAGCACGTACCCGCGCGACCCGATGCGAGCCAGCGTGTCTCGCACGACGTCGTTCACTAGTTCGTCCGGGACGAGATCGCCGCGATCGAGGGAGGCGCGCACGTGTTCCCCGCGCTCGGTTGGTGATGTCGCGATCGTGCGCAGCAGATCCCCCATCGACGCCAACGGCACGGCATAGTGCGCCGCGAGCGCCGCGCCCTGCGTGCCCTTGCCCGAACCAGGGACTCCGAGTAGCACCAGTTGCACGTGAGCACTCCGCCGGTCGTTCGTCGAGCGACCGGGCGAGGTACCGAACGCCGGTGCCGAGCAAACGCGTGCGCGAGGGGGGACTTGAACCCCCACGCCCTTGCGGGCACAGGAACCTGAATCCTGCGCGTCTGCCAATTCCGCCACTCGCGCGAAGTTGGGCAGGATACCAGTCGTGCATTTCGAGAGTCGGAGCTTGGGTCACGGGGGAAGCGACACAGAGGCGGTATAACGTCGATCAATGGGACTCCAGCGCTTCGAGCGACGGCTCGAGCGGCTCGTCGAAGGGGCGTTCACCAAGGCGTTCCGCAGTGGCCTGCAGCCGGTCGAGATCGGGCGCCGGCTCGTGCGCGAGGTCGACGCGGGGCGCACGCTCGGCGTGCGCGGCACCGTCGTCCCGAATCGCTTTGCCGTACACCTCTCACCCGAAGACGCCGAACGGTTCGCGGGCTTCACCGATGTCCTGCAGCGCGAGCTCCAGGACGCGGTGCGCGAGCACGCGCGCGATGAGGGGTACCACTTCATCGGGCCGGTCGAAGTGCTCATCGACGTGGACGAACGCCGCAAGCGGGGCGACCTGAAGGTCGTCGCCGAGATCGCCGAAGCCGAAGGAGGCCTGATCGGCGCGCTCGTGCTTCCCGACGGCCGGCGCGTGCAGCTCGGCCAGGAGACCGCGGTCATCGGGCGCATGCCCGAGTGCGCGGTGTCGCTCTCGGACCCTCAGGTCTCACGTCACCACGCCGAGGTCCGCGCGGACCACGGCGGCTACCGCGTCGTCGATCTCGGCTCGATGAACGGCACGCTCGTCAACGGCACGCGCATCGCCGAGCATCCTCTGCGCGATGGCGACGTCATCGTCATCGGCGGTACTTCGGTCCGCTACGAGGAGTCCTGATCGCCGCATGTCGGAACAGGTCCTCACCGTCCTCAAGTTCTGCCTGCTCGCGTTGCTCTATCTGTTCCTCGCGCGTGTCGTGTGGGTCGTCGGCCGCGAGTTGCGCGGCACCCCGGCCGCGGCCCGGGTTGCAAGCGGGCCGGCGCCACGCGCCGCGCGCAGGGGCTGGCGGGTCGTCATCACGCAACCGGACACCGAACGCGGGCGCGACCAGTGGATCGATGGTGAAGCGACGATCGGACGCGGTGGCGGCTGCACGATCTCGCTGCCGGCGGATACGTTCGCGTCGCAGGTGCACGCGCGCATCGTCGAACGCGACGGCCAGCTCTACCTCGAGGACCTCGGCTCCACGAACGGGACGTTCCTGAACGGCAAGCAGGTCGCGAAGCCCGCGCGGGTGCGCAAGGGCGACCAGTTGCAAGTCGGCCATACCGTGCTGCGAGCCGAACGAGCATGAAACTCTCCGCTGGCGCGTTCTCGGACGCGGGACGCGTCCGTGACAACAACGAGGACGCGCACGTCGTCGACGAACGGCTGGCGTTGTTCGCGATCGCCGACGGGATGGGCGGCCACGTCGCGGGCGAGGTCGCGTCATGGACCGCTATCGAGGCGCTGCGCGCCGCGGTCGCGAACGGCCGGCCGATCAACGACGCGATCACCCTTGCCAACGAAGCCGTGATCGAACGGGCGACCGGGGACCCGAAGCTCACCGGAATGGGGACGACGATGACGGCCGTCGTCGTCGCGGGCGGCAGCCGCCTGCTCGTCGGCCATGTCGGGGACTCTCGCGCGTACTTCCTGCACGATGGTTCGCTCCGCCAGCTCACCGACGACCACAGCCTCGTGGGCGAGCTCGTGCGGGAAGGGCGACTGACCGCGGAGCAAGCCGAGTCCCACCCGCAGCGCGCGATCGTCACACGCGCGCTCGGTGTCGACACCGACGTCGATGTCGACGTGTACACGCTGGACGTCGTCGCCGGCGATCGCGTGCTCCTCTGTTCCGACGGCCTCACCGACATGGTGCGCGAGCGCGACATCGAACGCATCGCGCGCAGCGAGTCGGATCCCCAGCGCGCTGCCGAGCTCCTCGTCGACGCGGCGAACGCGGCGGGCGGCGTCGACAACATCACTGTCGTTGTGCTCGACGTCGAAGAGGTCGAGGCCGACGCCGCGCTCGATCCCGAGGCACTCGTCGTCGACGCCGACCCGCCGGTCACACCGGTGCCGCAGGTCGCACCGGACGTGCCCGCACCGACGCCACCGGAACCGCGCACCCCGCTCGGACGCCGCGTGCGTGGCGCGCTGCTCCTGCTGATCCCGCTGCTCATCATCATCGGGCTCGCGGTGGGCGCGGTCGGTTGGTACGCCCGCCGTTCGTTCTACGTCGGCACCGAGAACAACCAGGTCGTGGTGTTTCGTGGCGTGCCCGGCGGCGTGCTCGGTTGGAACCCGACGGTCGATCAGCGCAGCGCCCTCACCGTGGACGAGCTCCTCCCCGTCGACCGGGAAGCCGTTGCCGATGGTGCGGCCCGCGGTTCGAGACAGAAGGCCGAGGATTACGTTGTGCGGCTGCAGTCCCGCGTCGACTCGACGTCCACCACGACCACGACGACGACCACCACGACCCTGCCCATCACCACGACACTCCCGCTCCTCCCCCCGACGGTCGCGCCGGCCGCGCCCGTGACGCCGGTGCCATGACGACGAGCGTCGTCAACCGGACGCGCCGCCGTTCGGAGTTCGCGCTCGGCCTGCTCGTCGTCATCGTCACCGGCGGCGGCTACATCCTCGTCGCGCTGTCGGACGGACCGAAGCTGCCCGCGGACCTATGGGCGTTCCTCGCGTCGGTCCTCGGCCTGTACCTGGTCGCCCACCTCGCGGTCCGGCGCTTCGCCCCCGGCGCCGACGCCACGTTGCTCCCGCTCGCTGCCGCGCTCAACGGCATCGGCTTCGTCACGATCTCACGGCTCGACCGCGAGCTCGCGCGGATCCAGGCGGGGTGGGTCGCGGTCGCGGTGGTCGCGTTCGTGATGACGCTGCTCTTCGTCCACGACACGCGTCTGCTCGAGAAGTATCGGTACACGTTCGCGTTGCTCGGTGTGCTGTTCCTGCTGCTGCCGTTGCTCCCGAGCATCGGACGCACGATCAACGGCGCGCGCCTGTGGGCGTCGATCGGCCCGCTGAACTTCCAACCCGGCGAGATCGCGAAGGTGCTGCTCGTCATTTTCTTCGCGGCGTATCTCGCCGACAACCGTGACCTGCTCGCGGCCGGCAGCGTGCACATCGGTCGGTTCTTCGTTCCCGCGCTGCGGCACCTCGGCCCGCTCGCACTGGCGTGGGGCGTCTCGATCCTCGTCATGGTGTACGAGAAGGACCTCGGGTCGAGCATGCTCTTCTTCGGCGTCTTCGCAGCGATGCTCTACATGGCGACCGGGCGCGCGTACTACCTCCTCGTCGGCGCCGTCCTCTTCTTGATCGGCGCCTTCATCGCCTACCACTTGTTCGGCCACGTGCAGGTGCGGGTCGACACGTGGATCGATCCGTGGAAGGACTCCGCGGGCAAGGGGTTCCAGATCATCCAGTCCTGGTACGCGTTCGGAACCGGCGGGTTCGCGGGTACCGGGCTCGGCCTCGGCAACCCCGACAAGATCCCGAACGCGGCGACCGACTTCGTGTTCTCCGCGATCGGCGAGGAGCTCGGCCTGATCGGGACACTCGGCGTCGTCATCGGATTCATGCTGTTCGTCGGCAGTTCGTTCCGCATCGCCGTCGACGCGGTGCGCCCCTTCGCGAAGCTGCTCGCGTCAGGTCTCGCGACGATCATCGGGTTGCAGACGTTCATCATCCTCGGTGGCGTCACCCGGGTCATCCCGCTCACCGGCATCACGCTGCCGTTCGTGTCCTACGGCGGCTCGTCACTCGTCGCGAACTTCGTCGTGCTCGCGCTCCTCCTGCGCGTGTCGGACGAGACCGCGAAAGCTCGGGCCAGCGCATGAACCCGACGATCCGAAGAGTCGGGATCGGCATGCTCGTGCTGTTCGTCGGACTCATCGCGCAGCTCACGTATCTCCAGATGGTGCGCGCCGACAGCCTCAAGAACGATCCGAACAACGTGCGCGTGTTCTTGCGCGACTACTCGCGACCGCGCGGTCTGATCCTCACCGCCGACGGCACCATCCTGGCCGAGTCACAGAAGACGAACGACGACCTGAAGCAGATCCGCGTGTATCCGCCCGAGACCGCGGCCCTGTTCGCACATGTCGTCGGCTACCAGGCCGTGAACCTCGGGAACACCGGCGTCGAGGCGGAGTACAACGACCAACTCGTCGGCCGCGACTTCCACATCACGATCAACAACCTGACCGACTTCTTCAGCGGCAAGGACACGCGCGGCAATGTCGTGCTGGGGATGACGCTGAAGGCGCAGCAGCTCGCGGCGACCGCGTTGAACGGTCAGCGGGGCTCGGTCGTGGTGCTCGATGTGAACACCGGGGCGATCGTCGCGACGTACTCGAACCCCACATTCGACCCCAACCCGCTCGCGAGCCACGACACGAAGGCGGCGAGTGCCTACTTCACCGCGCTGAACGCGGACCCGACGAAGCCGGGGCTCGCGCGCGCGTGGCGCGAGATCTTCGCGCCCGGTTCGACGTTCAAGGTCGTGACCTCCAGCGTCGGCCTCGAGGCACCGCAACTGGTGCCGAACTCACCGAGCCCGCCCGGTCCGCCCTACCAACTCACCGTCGACAGCCCGAAGTATCCGGACGTTCGCAAGATCGACCTGCCGCAGAGCAACAGGGAACTGCACAACTTCGGGGACAGCCAGTGCGGCGGCACGCTGGCGCAGTCGTTTCGTGTGTCGTGCAACACGACGTTCGCGCAGATCGGCCTCGACCTCGGTGACACCTTCGCCTCCGGGATCGAACGATTCGGCGTGAGTACCGCCGCGCCCGACACGGATCTCCGGCCGGGCGTCGTGCGCAGCATCGGACCCGAAGTCGGGTCGTTCAAGCTCAATCAGCCGAACTTCGCGCAGTCCGCGATCGGACAAGGCACCGTTGCCGTCACCCCACTCGAGATGGCGATGGTCGCGCAGTCGGTCGCGAACGGCGGCGTGATGATGACCCCGCACGTGCTCGACCATGTCGAGAACAACGACGGCGAGAAGGTGCCAGGCACGACGTTCAAACCGAGCGTCTATCAGACGTCGATGCAACCGCAGACCGCCGCAACCGTGCGCGATCTCATGATCGACGTCGTCAACAACGGCACCGGCACGCGCGCGCAGATCCCAGGGATCCAGGTTGCAGGCAAGACCGGTACCGCGCAGGTACAGGGCCAACAGGCGCACGCGTGGTTCATCGGCTTCGCGCCCGCGGCTGCACCGCAATACGCGATCGCGGTGCTCGTCGAGAACGGCGGCAGCGTCAGCGGCGGCGACAACGCCACCGGCGGTCGGATCGCGGCACCGATCGCGGCGCAGGTGCTCGGCGGCCTGTTGAGCCAGTAACCCGATGAAGATGCTGTGGAGTCGAACCGCGAGCCCGAGGGTCGCTCGGGGCGAAAGATAGGGTTGCACGCGCATGTCACTGGTCGGACGGGTCTTTTCCAACCGCTACGAAATCCAACGCGAATTGGCCCAAGGCGGGATGGCCGAGGTCTATCTCGCCCACGACCGGCTGCTCGACCGGGCGGTCGCGCTGAAGGCGCTGTTCCCGGAGTACGCGCGCGAACCTTCGTTCGTCGAACGGTTCCGCCGCGAGGCCCAGGCCGCCGCGAACCTCAACAACGCCAACATCGTCGGAATCTACGACTGGGGCCAGGAAGCCGGGACGTACTTCATCGTGATGGAGTACGTCGAAGGTCGCTCCCTTCGCGATCTCATCCGCAGTGAGAGCCCGCTCGATCCGAACCAGGCGTCCGAGATCGCGGCCGAGATCGGCTCTGCGCTCGCGTTCGCGCACCGCGCCGGAGTTGTGCATCGCGACGTGAAGCCGGGCAACGTCTTGCTCACGCGCGCGGGCAACGTCAAGGTCACCGACTTCGGCATCGCGGCGCGGGCACGAGCGACGGACTCACGCAGACCGGCTCGGTGATGGGCACCGCGACCTACTTCTCACCCGAACAAGCCCAAGGCCTCGCGGTTGACGGCCGCTCGGACGTGTACTCGCTCGGTGTCGTGCTCTACGAGATGGTCACCGGCGTGGTGCCGTTCACGGGCGACTCGCCGGTGGCGGTTGCGTACAAGCACGTGCGCGAAGAACCGATGCCGCCCTCGCAACGCAACCCCGACGTTCCCGCCGACCTCGAACAGATCATTCTCACCGCGCTTGCGAAGGATCCTGATCACCGCTACCAGACCGCCGACGACATGCGCGCCGACCTCTTGCGCTTCCGGCGCGGCCGTCCGCTCGCAGCTGCGCCCGTCACCGCGCTCATCGCCGAGGTTCCCGCAGTCGGTGCCGCGGCGGTCGGCGCGGGTGTCGCGGCGGCGGCGACCATGCAACAACCGGCGGTCACGACCGCCGGCGTCGACACCGGACCACCGCCGAGCGAACCTCCGGCGCGCAAGAACCGCGGGCTCATGTGGACGTTGATCGTGCTCGGTCTCGTCGTGGTCGTCGGGCTGATCATCCTGTTCGCGTCGCTCGCGGGCGGTGACGGCAATGACGTAACCGTCCCCGACGTCCGTAACCAGCCGATCGCGCAGGCCACCGCCGCGCTCAAGGCCAAGGGCCTGAAGGTCACGACCGAGACTGCGATCAGCACCGACGTTCCCGAAGGCAGCGTCATCGATCAAGATCCGCAGCCCGGCGACAAGGCGAAGAAGGGCAGCGATGTCACGCTGACCGTGAGCGGCGGCGCGGGTCAGGTCAATGTTCCCGACGTCGACAACACATCCTTCACGGACGCGCAGCAGGCGCTCACCTCCGAAGGCTTCAAGGTGCAGCGCCAGAACGAAGCGAGCGAGACGGTCGACAAGGATCTCGTCATCCGCACCGACCCCGCCGGCGGCACGCCCGCCAACAAGGGCTCGACCGTGACGGTGTTCGTGTCCACCGGCAAGGAGCAGAAGGCGATCCCGGACGTCACCGGCTTGAGCGAAGACGACGGCTTCGCGCAGCTCGGCCAGGCCGGGTTCGCGGTGCGTACGGTCAGTGAGCCGAGCTCGAGCGTCAGCAAGGGCAACGTCACCCGCACCGACCCACCCGCGGGCACGCTCGCGGCGCGCGGTTCGACGGTGCGCATGTTCGTGTCGACCGGCAACCCGTCGGTGTCGGTACCCAACGTGATCGGTCAAACCGAGGCCGAAGCGCGTTCCGCGCTGAGCGCCAAGGGCCTGAGCGCGAGCACGATCACCCAGGTCGACCCCGCGAACGAGGGCAAGGTGATCGCGCAGACGCCGAGCGGCGGCTCACCCGTGAACCCGGGCAGCAACGTCACGCTCACGATCGGCGGTGCCGCACCCACGACGACGACCACCTCAGCTACGCCCGCCGGGCCCTGACGCGCAGGAATCCATGCGCGCCCCTGCCCTCGCGAATTGGTACACGCGCGAAGGCCGGCACGAACTGCCGTGGCGAGCGACGCGTGACCGTTGGGCGGTGCTCGTATCCGAGGTGATGCTGCACCAGACACAGGTCCCACGCGTGCTCGGGGCGTGGCCCGCATTCATGGCGCAGTTCCCCGACGTGACGACGACAGCGGCCGCGGGGCCGGCTGCGGTGATCGCGGCGTGGGACCGGCTCGGGTATCCGCGCCGGGCCCGCTGGCTCTGGGAGGACGCGGTCTACGTCGCCGCGCACGGTTGGCCCGATGACCTGCGCGTCCTACCCGGTGTCGGTCGGTACACCGCGGCTGCGATCGCGGCCCAGGTCGACGACTCCGACGCAGTGGGCATCGAGGTGAACATCCGCCGGGTGTGCGAACGCGTCGCCGGGCGGCGGCTTTCGGAGCGCGCGGCCGAGCTCGAAGCCGCCGCGATCGCGGCGCCGCTGCGCGGCCGCGATCGCCTGCTCGCGCTGATGGACCTCGGCGCGACCGTGTGCACAGCGCGCAAGCCTGCGTGTGACCGTTGCCCGATCGCACGCCGTTGCGCGACGCGCGGCGAGCTCACGGGCGAGACCCGTCACCGTCAGGCGCGGTACGAGGGTTCGTTCCGCCAGCGCCGGGGCCGGGTCATGGCCCAGCTCCGTGCGCACGACGAAGTTCCTCTCGCCGACCTCGACCGCGAGGCTTTGGACACACTCGTGCGCGACGGCCTCGCCGAGATCACTGGCGCGCACGCACACCTTCCCGCGCGCTGAACCGGGGCTGCGCTTACGCGCGTGCCAGGAAATTTCGCAGCAGGTCGTGGCCGGAGACGGTCAGGATCGACTCCGGGTGGAACTGCACACCCTCGATCGGGTACTCCCGATGGCGCAGACCCATCACCAAGCCGTCGTCGGACTCGGCCGTGATCTCGAGCACGGCGGGCACGGAGTCCATTCGCACGATCAGCGAGTGGTAGCGCGTCGCGGTCAAGGGGTTCGGGAGCCCGGCGAAGACGCCCACGTCTTGGTGGCGGATCTCAGAGGTCTTGCCGTGCATCACCCGTGGCGCGCGGACGACCTCGCCGCCGTACAGCTCGCCGATGCACTGCAATCCGAGGCACACGCCGAGCACGGGGACGTTCCGCTCGCCGAAGTGCCGGATCGCCGCGTTCGACAGGCCCGCGTCTTCCGGACGACCGGGACCGGGCGAAACGAGCACGGCGTCGGGGCCGAGCGCGTCCATCTCGTCGAGCGTCACCGCGTCGTGGCGGTGCACGATCGGTTCCGCGCCCAACTCACCGAGGTACTGCACGAGGTTGTAGACGAACGAGTCGTAGTTGTCGATGACGAGGACCCGGGTGCCCACGGCGTCACGGTAGCGGTCCATGTCGATCGTCATGGGCGGCATACTGTTCGGCATATGCCGCAATCGAAGAGCAAGCGCTCGCGCTACACGCCTCCGACGCCCACCAAGGCGCCGCCGAGTCCGCTCTGGGTCCCGGTCCTCATGGCGACGCTCCTGCTCACCGGGCTGGTCGTCATCGTCGGCAACTACATGGCGCTGCTGCCCGGCGACACGTCAAACCGCTACCTCATGCTCGGCCTGCTGCTCGTGGTGTGCGGCTTCATCCTGGCCACCACGTATCGCTAACACGGCCACGGGCGTATCGCTAACGCGGCCACGGGCGTATCGCGAACACGGCCACGGGCGTATCGCTCATGACGCCGCGCTGAACCCGGGTGAACGGACGCTGGCCGAGGGCTGGCCGAATCGCAAACGTGTAACTACCCACAGACTTGTCCACAGGCTGTGGACGGCTGGTTGCCGGGCCGCTACTCGACCGGCGTGATCAGCACCATCGGCTCCCGGCAGTGCCGCGGGGCCTCGGGGACCTCACCTTCGGGCGCCGCGTAGAGCACCGCCTGCGCGCCGCAGACGATGCACTGGTACCGGTAGTCGACGTCCTCGAGCTCGACGTCTTCCGGCTCGGGCGGCGGTTCACCTCGGGCCAGGTTGCGGACCATCGCCGCGCCGAGGAGGTAGATCACGAGCGCGACCAGCACCGCACCGACGACGTAGAGAACCGTGAACACTCAGGCCAGGTTACGACGCAACCTCATTTGCGCCTCAGTCGGTGCGGACTACAGACGCTCGATGATCGTGGCGTTGGCCATGCCGCCGCCTTCGCACATCGTCTGCAGGCCGTAGCGGCCGCCCGTGCGCTCGAGCTCGTTCAGCAACGTCGCCATGAGGCGGGCACCGGACGCGCCGAGGGGGTGGCCGAGGGCGATGGCGCCACCGTTGACGTTCACCTTCGCCATGTCCGGGTGGTGTTCCTTCTCCCACGCGAGCACGACCGGCGCGAACGCCTCGTTGATCTCGACGAGGTCCATGTCCTCGATCTTCATGTTCGCCCGCTCGAGCACCTTGGTGGTGGCCGGGATCGGGCCGGTGAGCATCATCACTGGGTCGACGCCGGCGAGCGCGAACGTGTGGAAACGGGCACGCGGCTTCAGTCCGAGCAAGTTCGCCTTCTCCTCGCTCATGATGAGGACGGCCGCCGCGCCGTCGGTGATCTGCGACGAGTTGCCCGCCGTTATCACGCCGCCATCGGGCTTGAACGCCGGCTTCAGCGTGGCGAGCTTCTCGATGTTCGAGTCGGGGCGGATGCCTTCGTCCTGCGCCACGACGTGTTCGCCGTCCTCGCCGGGGACCGTCACCGCGACGATCTCCCGGTCGAAGCGACCCTCTTCGCGAGCGCGTGCCGCCCGCAGGTGCGACTGCACCGAGAACGCATCGTTCTCTTCACGTGAGATGCCCCACTTCTCGGCGATGAGCTCCGCCGAGATGCCCTGCGGCACCAAGTTCGGGTATCGCTTCGTCATCTCCGGGCCGAACGGGAAGCCGTACTTGCCGTCGGCGACCGACGCGCCCATCGGGACGCGGGTCATGTTCTCGACGCCGGCGGCGATCACGATGTCGTACGCGCCGGCCATCACGCCCTGCGCGCCGAAGTGCGCGGCTTGCTGCGACGAGCCGCACTGGCGGTCGACAGTGGTGCCGGGTACCGACTCGGGCAACCCGGCTGCGAGCGCGGCATTGCGGGCGATGTTGATGCCCTGCTCGCCCACCTGCATGACGCAACCCATGATCACGTCTTCGATGAGCTCGGGGTCGACGCCGTTGCGCTCGACGATCGTGCGCACGACGTGGGCCGCGAGATCGACCGGGTGGACGTCCTTGAGTCCGCCGTTCCGACGTCCGAGCGGGGTGCGTAGTGCGTCGACGATGACGGCGGTCGCCATGGGTGCCTCCTGGGGACTGAGCAATGCGCCGCGTGGGGCGGCAAAACCGAGAACTAGACCGGGCGGTCAAGTTTGGTGCCGTGACCGCAGATCGTCAAACCCACGCGGCCCAGGACTTGTTCCGAAATGGCCGGGGTGAGGGGCATTCGCGTGGTTCACTGCCGCCGTGCATCGCGTGCTCGTCGTCCGTCACGGCGCATCGACCTGGAACGCCGAAGGCCGCTGGCAGGGCTGGCTGGACGCGCCGTTGACCGCCGAAGGCGAGGAGCAGGCCGCGGCCCGCGCCCGGGAGCTCGCGCACGACGGCGTCAATCCCCGGGTGATCTACACCTCCGACCTCGGGCGCGCCCGCCGGACGGCGGAGATCATCGGTGCCCACCTCGAGCGCCCGATCCTCCCGGACCCAGGCTTTCGCGAGCGCAACGGCGGCGAGTGGCAGGGGCGCACCCGGGACGAGATCGAAGCGGGATGGCCGGGCATGCGCGACGCGTGGCGGCGGGGCGAACTGACCGCGCCCCCCGGCGGAGAGTCGGACGTCGCGGTGCTGACCCGCGTCGACGCCGCGATGGCGCGCGCGCTCGAACACGTCGGCGCGGGAGAGCTCGTCGTCGTCACCCACCACGGCGTGCTGCGGACATTGCTCGTGCGCGCCGGAGTCGATCCGAAGACGCTGATCCCGAACCTCGGCGGCTACTGGTTCGCGGTAGTGCGCGGCGCACTCACCGAAGCGGAACCGCTCGGCGAGCTCGCGCTCGACGTCGACCAGCCGACCGGCGAGTAGTGCGTCGCGCCCGTCAAAGCGTGTTGAGGCGGCCGGTCTGCGACGGGTCGTACACGCAGATCACGTCGTCGAAGTACTGGAGCTCGCTCGCGGTCTGCAGCATCGCGAGGCCGGCACCGCTGTTCGGCAAGTGTGACGTCAGCACGATGTAGGCCGGCTTCTCGACAAGGCGCTGCAACAACGCGCCGTTCGCGACGGCCTTCTTGAGGGTGTCGGTGCGCATGAGGCCGGGCCGGGATCCCTGCACGCTGCCCTTGTACTCGAACCACACCGTTGCGCCCGACGGCGCGACGGCGACGCGGTCGATCTCGACGCCGACTTCCATGATCTGCAGGCTGCCCCCCAGCTCGAAGCCCCGGCTCACGAGCAGTGCGTCGCACTGCTCCGCGAACTGACGCCCCTGTTGCGTTCCGTAGGCCTGGAACGAGGTCAGCGCGCACCGTCCTCGAGTGCGGAAGGGCCCTCGCGCGCGTACCGCTGTAGACGTGCCAGCGCTTTCGCGTCCGACATCTCGACGACGTCCGCGATCGCCTGACCCGGACCGGTGACCTGTTGCAACGCCGCGTCACCGGCGCTCGCACGCGCGGGGAGGTCGGTCGTGATCAACACCAATGGAACGTTCGGCTGTACAGACGAGAGGACAAGCGCCTTCCCGAGCGCTTTCCACAGCGTGTCGGTGCGCTTGAGCCCGGGCCGGGTACTCGAAAATGCGCCCGAGACGTCGAAGTACCAGACGCCGTCGTGCTGGTCGACCGCGCGGAAGTTGAGTTCGAGGCCGCCGGGAAGCTTCTGGTCCTCCTCGAGGTCGCGGAACCCGCATTCGGTGAGCAAGTGCTTCGCGACTTCCTTGGCGGCCTTGCCCTCGCGCACCGAACGGGTCTGGAAGAACATGTTCTCGGTGTCGTCCGCGCTCGGCTTGGCCGGCAGGACGCTGAGGGGAAGGTCGCTCCAGAGCGGCGAGGTCGCGCGCTCGCGTTCCTTCTCGACGCGCGCCGCCGCGTCGCGCGCGTACTCGGGGTCCGTGTCGTAGCCGACGAAGTGCCGGCCCGCGCGGACGGCCGCGACGGCGGTGGTGCCGGAACCCATGAACGGGTCGAGCACGAGGTCGCCCTTGTACGTGTACAGGTCGATGAGACGCAGGGGCAGCTCGATCGGGAACGGTGCCGGGTGATTCACACGCCGCGCGCTCTCCGGCGCCATCTCCCACACGTCGGTGGTGCCGTCCATGAACTGCTCGCGCGCGAGCGTCGACAGGAACGGCAGGTTGTCCTCCTTGCGTTGCCCGGTCGTGAGCGCGCGGTCGAAGCGGCCTTTGCTCGCGATCACCACCCGTTCGGTGAGGTCGCGCAACACCGGGTTGGTCGCCTTCTGGAACGAACCCCACGCGCACGAACCCGCCGAACCGCGCGCCTTCTGCCAGATGACTTCGCCGCGCAGCAACAACTTGAGGTCGCGCTCGAGGATGGCGACAACGTCCGAGGACAGCGACCGGTACGGGCGCCGGCCGAGGTTGGCGACGTTCACCGCGATGCGGCCGCCGGGTTCGAGCTTCTTGACGCACTCGGCGAACACCTCGCCCAGCATGTCGAGGTACTGCAAGTAGGTGGCTGGGATCTCACCATGGCCCAGCGCTTCCTCGTACTCCTTGCCGGCGAAGTACGGGGGGGAGGTGACGACGAGGGCGACCGACGCGTCGGGGATCTCGTCCATGCGAGTCGCGCTCTTCTCGAAGATCGCGTCGATGTCACGCGGCTCTCGACTGACTTCGGAATCGTCGCTCAGCTCAGGCGTGACGAACCGCGCGTAGAACGCGGTTGCGTCGTGGTTCTCCCGCCGGGAAACGCCGAAGTTCGAGGTTGCTGTCGGCCGTCTCGCCACGCGGTGATCGTACCTGCGGGCTGCGACGCTGGGCGGGACGCGACGGTCCCGGTCACGGTGCGCGATCGCACCGCGCCTGAGCGCGAACTACCGCGCCGACGCGAGGTGCTTCTGCGCGACTTCGTCGCCGAACGATTCGAAGAACGACCCGGCCACGTCGACGATCTCGTTCAACGACGATCCCGCGAAGAGGACCGGCTGGTACCGGGTGATGTCGTAGTCGAGTGTGCCCATCGCGATGATGTCGAGCGGTCGCGTCTGCGCGTCGCGGAACACCTCGAGCTCCCCGAACGACGACAGGAGGCCGGCGCCGTAGGTGCGGAGCTCGCCGCCTTCCCACAGCACGCCGAACTCGAGCGTGAACCAGAACACGCGGCTGAAGAACTCGAGCGCGGCGGGCGTGGTCGCGCGCCGTGACGCAAGGCCGGCGGCCTGGTAGAGCGAGGCGAACATCGGGCTCGCGAGCATGTTGGCGTGGCCGACGAGCTCGTGCACGATGTCGGGCTCGGGTGTGTAGAACGGCACGGAGTGATGGCGCATGTACTGCGTCGACAGGAACCGCCGCTCTGCAAGAGCGCCATAGAACGTGCGGGTCGGCACCAGGCCGGGAACGGGTTCGAGCCGGAAGCCGGTGAGCCACTGCAACCGACCGGTGACCTGCCCGAGTTGCGGAACCCGATCAGTCGGCAGCGCGAGGCGGTCGGTCGCGGCGAGGTACTCGGCGCACGCGTACTTCTCGTGCTTGACGCGTAGCTCGCGAGCGACAAGCGCCCACAACGCGTGCTCTTCCGGCGCGTACGCGACTGTCGGGATCGGCCGGCCGGGTACGTAGGCCGACGCGACCGCCGCGATCGCGGCCCGGCGGGCCAGATACTCCTCGTCGGAGCGGCCGGGATGGTCGAGCGGCAGGTCGAGCCGCTCGGGTTCGGATTCGGCGCGCGGGCAGCTCGCCGTGACGGAAGTCCGATCCATCCATCTACCATTCCCTCCGAGGCGGCAGTACGTACAGACTCGAGCCGGTGATCGAGACGTTCTTCCGGGGTTCGAGCGGTTTCACGGCGGTGCGTCGCGCTCAGGGAGGTTGACGGCCATGGCGGGACGATCGTCTGCGCGCGACGCGCTCGACGAGGTGGACCGGCGACTGCTCCGCCTTCTCGCCGAAGACGGTCGCATCTCCGTCAACGAGCTCGCGACCCGCGCCCACATCTCCCGCGCCGCGGCCTACGCCCGGTTCGACCGCCTCCGCGCGAGCGGCGCGATCACCGGGTTCACGGTCACCGTCGACCCCGAGAAGATCGGCGTCCCCGTCGCCGCGCTCGTCCTCGTCAACGTGGACCAAGGGCACTGGGAGCAGGTCCGCGACGACATCCAAGCCCTCCCCGGACTCGAATTCCTCGCGTTCACGAGCGGCTCCTTCGACATGGTGCTGCTCGTGCGGGTCCCCGACATCCACGCACTGCGTGACATCGTGCTGGTGCGGCTGCACCGCATCCCGCACGTCCGCACCACCCACACCAACTTCGTGCTCGACGAGCAGCGCCTGCCGCTCCCGATTCCGGCCGACGACCCTGGACCTTCTGCGTCCTAAGTGGCCGAGATCCGGAAGAACGTCTCGTGATGCCGCGGACCGATCGCTTCGCTGTGCACTACTGAGAACACTTCCCGTATGGCTGTCGTCACAGATCACCGCCTCGGCGCGCATTCGGGGCCCGCACCCGAGCTCCTCGGTTTCGACCACGTCGAATGGTGGGTCGGCAACGCCCGTCATACCGCGCAGTTCTTCTGCTCGGGATTCGGCTTCGAGGTCACGGCCTACGCCGGCCCCGAGACCGGCCGGCGCGACCGCGTCTCCTACGTGCTCACGCAGGGCGAGATCCGCTTCGTCGTCACGAGCGCGCTCGAAGGGACCTCGGAGATCGCCGAGCACGTGCGCCGGCACGGCGACGGTGTTCGCGTCGTCGCGTATCGCGTCGCCGACGCGCGGGAGGCGCACGCGCGCGCAGTCGCGCGTGGTGGCGTGAGCCTGAAGGCGCCGGCCGAATCGCGCGACGACCACGGCGCCTCGGTGCTCGCAACGATCGCGGCGTACGGCGACACCGTGCACACGCTCATCGAGCGCAACGCGTACGGCGGCGTGTTCCTGCCGGGATTCGAAGCGGCATCGGTCCCGTTCGCGCTCGGCTCCGCCGTCGGCCTCACGCGCTACGACCACATCGTCGCGAACGTCGAGGACGGCCGGCTCGCCGAGTGGGTCGACTGGTACGCGCGCGTTTGGGGGTTGCGCGAGCTGCAGCACTTCGACGAGAACGCGATCTCGACCGAGTTCTCAGCGCTGCGGTCGACCGTGGTGTGGAACGGCGACCGCATCGTGCAACCGCTCAACGAACCGGCGGAAGGCCGGCGCAAGAGCCAGATCGCCGAGTACCTCGACTACTACGACAGCCCCGGCGTACAACACCTCGCGCTGCGGACCGACGACATCGTCGCCACCGTCAGCGCGTTGCGCGACCGCGGCATCCGCTTGCTGCACGTCCCCGCCGACTACTACGACGCCGCGCCTGCCCGCATGACGGGTCTCGACGTCGACCTCCCGTGGGAGCAGCTGGCCGAGCTCGGCGTCCTCGTCGACCGCGACGACGAGGGCTACCTCCTCCAGGTGTTCACCGAGACGGTCGCGAGCCGGCCGACCGCGTTCATCGAGATCATCCAACGCGAGGGTGCGCGCGGGTTCGGCGAAGGCAACTTCAAGGCGCTGTTCCAGTCGATCGAGGCCGAGCAGGCCCGGCGCGGGAACCTCTGAGCGCAGACACGAGAACGCCGGAACAATCATGACGATCGCAACAGGGATCCCGGCGGATTCTGACTTCACACCGGCGAACCTGCCGTTCGGCATCGGTCGAACCGCGTCAACCGGACCGCGTACCTACGTGGCGATCGGCGACCACGCGCTCGATTTGTTCGCGCTCGCGTCGCGCACCGAAATCGGCGCGCCCGCATCGGTGTTCGCGCAGCCGAGCCTCAACGACTTTCTCGCCTGCGGACGCGACGCGTGGCGGAACGTGCGCGAGGCGGTCGGCGCGATGGCGAGCGCGGCGATCGACACCGACCTCGTCGTGCGGCGCGACCAGTTGCAATTGCAGCTGCCCGTCGCCGTCGGTGACTACGTCGACATGTACGCGGGCATCCACCACGCGACGAACCTCGGCCGGCTGTTCCGGCCGGAAGGTGAGCCGTTGCTCCCGAACTGGCGTCATGTCCCCGTCGGCTACCACGGCCGCGCGGGCACGGTCGTCGTGTCGGGAACAGACGTCGTCCGGCCCTCGGGGCACGTGACGACGGCCGCGGGGGTCGAGTGGCACCCGAGCACGCAGCTGGACATCGAGTTGGAACTCGGATTCGTGGTCGGCACGGGGAGTCGCCGCGGCGAGCCGACCTCGATCGACGACTTCGATGCGCGCGTGTTCGGGCTGCTGCTCGTCAACGACTGGTCGGCCCGCGACATCCAGGCGTTCGAGTACCAGCCGCTGGGGCCGTTCCTCGGGAAGTCGTTCATGACGTCGGTGTCGCCCTGGCTCGTCCCGCTCGACGCGCTCGCACCGGCGCTCGTGCCCGGCCTCGCCGCCGCTCAGGATCCGCGGCCCGCGCGCCACCTGCGCTCGGAGCGACCGTGGATCCCGCCGCTGCAGCTCGAGATCGCACTCGAGACCGCCGCGATGCGCGCCCGGGGCGAACCACCGGTCACGATCTCGCGCGTCGATGTGGCCGAAGCCCTCTACTGGTCGCCCGCGCAGCAACTTGCGCACGCGACATCGAACGGTGCATCCGTACGCACCGGCGACCTGTTCGCAACGGGCACGCTCTCCGGCACCGACCCGCGCAGCCAAGGCGGCAGCCTGATCGAGATGAGCTGGCGGGGCGCGCAGCCGCTCGAGCTGCCCGGCGGGGAGACGCGCACGTTCCTGGCGGACGGTGACCGTGTGGTGATGCGAGGCTGGTGCGGAAGCGGTGCCGCTCGCGTCGGGTTCGGCGAGGTCGAGGGAACCGTGGTCGCGGCGGCGCGCCCACCGGAGGGTTGATCGATGCCGTACTACCGCCAGGTCGGTGACATCCCCCGCAAACGTCACTCCTACGTGCCCGCCGACGGCGGCCTGCGGTTCGAGGAGTTGATGGGACACGACGGGTTCGCCCAGGAGTCCTCGCTCCTCTATCAC
Organism: uncultured Actinomycetes bacterium; assembly: GCA_963740835.1. GTDB lineage: Bacteria > Actinomycetota > Acidimicrobiia > IMCC26256 > PALSA-610 > CAVUFH01. Next base: position 556,101 of record CAVUFH010000003.1, read on the forward strand.
CGCGGCTCACCGAGCGCGATCGTCGCGGCAGACGTGGTGCACGGGGCGCCGGCGGCGGTCACGCCCGATCTCCCGGTACTGCCGCGCCACTTCCGGACTGATGCGATCGCCACCGGCACCGACGCGGTGCGCGGCCGGGTCGTGCTCCTCGCCAACGAGGACGTGCGCATCGCGTGGTTCGTCGCAACGATCGACAGCGAGCTCTACCGCGACGCCACCGGCGACCAACTCGTCTACGTGCAGTCCGGCCACGGGGTCTTCGAGTCCAGCTTCGGCGCCATCGCAGTCGGGCCCGGCGACTACGTGAACGTGCCGTGCGCGACGACCCACCGTTGGCGCGTCACACCCGACGCACCGCTTGCCGCGCTCGTACTCGAAGCGCGCGGCCACGTGCGCGTCCCGCGCAAGTACCTGACCGATCGAGGGCAATTCCGGGAAGGTGCGCCGTTCTCGGAACGCGACCTACGCGGGCCCGACGCGCCGCTCGTCTGCGACGGCACCGACGTCCCCGTGTTCGTGCGCACACGCGCCGGGCTGACCCGCCTCGTGCACTCGACCCACCCGTTCGACGTCGTCGGCTGGGACGGCTGCGTGTGGCCGTTCGCCTTCTCGATCCACGACTTCGAACCCATCGTTGGCGCCCGCCACCAGCCTCCGCCCGTGCACCAGACGTTCGAAGGCGCGGGGTTCGTCGTGTGCTCGTTCGTGCCGCGCCCGTTCGACTTCGGTGAGGACGCGGTCAAAGTGCCGTACCACCACGCCAACGTCGACTCCGACGAAGTGCTCTTCTACTCCGCGGGCGACTTCATGAGCCGGTCGGGAAGCGGTATCGGCGTCGGCTCGATGTCGTACCACCCGGCCGGCTTCGTGCATGGCCCGCAGCCGGGCAGCGTCGAAGCCTCGCGCGACGCGCTCAGAACCGAGGAGGTCGCGGTGATGATCGACACGTTTGCGCCTCTCGGGGTGTCGGATGCCGCGCGCGCGGTCGCCGATCCCGACTATCCGTGGACGTGGGCCCGCTAGACGCGTGCGGCCGCGCGACGTGATCCACGGCCGGACTACGTCACGTGTGGACGGGGAGGGGCGCCAGTCTGAATGCCGGCGACCTGCAGGATGCGCTTGGCGACGATCTGCGCGCCCGGGCCGCGATAGTGGACGGCGTCGGCCCGGAGTTGCACGCCGTCCACGCGGTTGCGGCATTCCGTCTCGGGCGCGCCGCAGTACCACGCGAAGAGGTCCGCGAGCTTCGCAGCGGGCTCAGAAGCCACGACGCGGCGGATGATCGCGTTCTGGCAGTCGTTGTGATGGAACCAGTCGGCGGTCTTCATCGGGAAGTTCGCGTACGCCGCGGTCGTGACGACCACCCGCGCCCCGCCCGCCGCGAAGAGGTGGATCGCGTCGTGCAATTCCGCTTCGAGCCTCGAGTCGTACAACGGCTCGCACGGCGCGGTCCAGGAGCCGTCTATCTCGGCCTGGGAGTCGGTGGGCTCTGCGAACGTGAGCACCACGAGGTCGGGCCGGAACGCGGCCTCCGCGTCGTCCCAATCCTTGCGACACCAGGTCGCGGGCACGTGCAGGATCTCGCCGTGCGCGTCCCGCACCCGATCGATCGGCACGATCGTGCAGCCGATCTTGCCGCGATTCAGCACGTCGATGCGCGGGTTCGTGGCCAACGTCTTGAAGCCCTCGTCGGCAAGGAACATCGCGACCGAGTTCCCGACGACCAACACCCGCTCGACTTCGGGTTGCGGCGTCGCGACGCGGATCGGGTCCGCGACCACACGCTCCTCACGTGACGACGACGCGGTTGCGAACACGAGGCCGACCACGAGCACGCCGACGAGTGCGGGTACCGCGGGTCGCAGCACTGGGGCCCGGATCGCGCCATGGCGGATCGGCTGTTCGAGCAGGAAGTACGAAAGCGTCGCGACGCCGATCGTGACCCCGATGCGCAGTGCGACAAGCGCCCAGCCGTCGAGGTGCGTGCGTTGCTCGTCGAGCCACACGTAGATCGGCCAGTGCCACAAGTAGACGCCGTAGCTGATGAGCCCGAGCGCACACAGCGGCCCGAAAGAGAGCGTGCGTGCGACGCCGCCTCGTTGCGGATGCACCGCGGCGGCGATCACGCAGGCCACTGCCAGCGCGGTGAGGAACAGCCCGCCGCGATACAGCAGCGTGGACGAACCGTCGATGCGGAGCCACGCGTATGCGAGGAGCACGACCGAACCCCACGCCGCGACTTCGAGTGAGGCCCGGGGGCGACCGCGCGCCACGTGCCCCCGCAGCGCGACCCACGCCGCCAGCGCGGCACCGATCAGGATCGACGCGAGCCGCGTATCGGTGCCGAAGTAGACGCGCGAGGGCGCCGCGGGGTCGTAGATGACCTGCATCCACATGAAGGAAGCGATCGCGAGGCCAGACGCGAGTGCCAGCACCCGGCGCGGCGCGGTCGCGATCGCAACGAGCAGCAACGGCCAGACGAGGTAGAACTGCTCTTCAATCGCCAGGCTCCACGTGTGCTCGAGCGGCGAGGGCGATCGGAACAGCGCCCAGTAGTCGGTGCCGCTGAAGATCGCGCGCCAGTTCGCGAAGTAGCCGAGCGTCGCGAGCCCGTCGCCGCGGATGGTCGTGCGCTCGGCCGCGCTGGCGACGACGAGGGAGTACACGGCCACGAACGCCAGCACCGCGAGCAGCGCCGGGAGCAGGCGACGAGCGCGCCGCGCCCAGAACGCGCCGAGGGCGACCGTGCCCGTGCGAGCACCCTCGGCCAGGAGCAGCGACGTGATCAGGAAGCCCGACAGCACGAAGAACGCGTCGACGCCGAGGTAACCGCCCTGCAGGTGCCCGGCGTGGAACAGCAACACGCCCGCGACGGCGGCGCCGCGCAGGCCGTCCAGCGCCGGCTGGTGCTGCATGCGAACGGGCCGATCCACGGCCGTGATCCTGCCACGGCCGTTGGGGCAATGTGATGAAGCGGCTCAGGCGTCGACTTCGGCGAGCACGATGACCGACCCACCCTGCCGCTTCGCCTGGTACGCCGCACCATCGGCGCGCCGCAGGAGCTCGGTGACTTCCTCGGTCGAGGTCGCGAGCGCACCACCGACGCTGGCGCCGACCTGGATGAGGTGCGGCCCTACCGCAATGGGCGCGCACACCGCGTCGACGACGCGTGAGCCGACCGTTGCGATCGTGCCCGTGTCGACGCCGTGGCACAGGACGACGAACTCGTCGCCACCGAGCCGCGCGACGATGTCGCCCCCGCGCGTCACCCGCTCGATCGCGCGCGCGACGTGGATGAGCACCTCGTCACCGACGTCGTGCCCGCAGGTGTCGTTGACTGCCTTGAACCGATCGAGGTCGACGAATAACAACCCCACTGGCGCCTTGGTCCGGCTGGTGAGCGCGAGCTGCACGTGACTCATGAACGCGTTGCGGTTCAGCAGCCCGGTGAGCGGATCCGTGGTCGCTTCGCGCTCGAGTCGTTCCTCGAGGTTGCGGCGCGCGGTGATGTCGGTCTGCAAGCTGATCACGTACGGCGGCCGGTCTTCGTCCGGCGTGAAGAGGGCCGCGCGCGACATGACCCAGACCATCGAGCCGTCGGGGCGAACCATGCGGAACTCGGCGACCGCGTCGAGTCCGCTGATCTGCTCCGAGGTCGCCTCGATGCAGCGGTCGAGGTCCGCCGGATGCACACATGCCCGCGCGTCGGTGCCGATCAAGTCCTCGCGCGTGCGCTGCATGAGCTCGGCACCGGCCGCGTTGATGTCGAGGATCAAGCCGTCGAGATCGACGAGCGAGACGCACAAGGGTGAGTGTTCGAACGCGGTCCGGAATCGCTCTTCGGCTTCCCGATGCGCGCGCTCCGCCCGCTTGCGCTCTTCGACGTTGCGGGCGGTGATGACCACGCCGCCCCCTTCGACGTCGGAGCCGAGGTTCTGGCCGACGCATTCGAAGGTCCAGTAGCTGCCGTTCGCAGCCTTCAGCCGCAGCTCGATCGGGTCCATCGGAGTCCGACCCCCGGCGAGGACCTCGCGTAGCGCGCCCGCCGCCATGGGCGCGTCGTCAGGGTGCAGGAGCGCGAACGGGCCGCCGGTCGGCGCGTCGCTCGGGTCGTAGCCCAACAACCGGCTCGCCTGCTTGCTCGCTTCCCAGTGCCCGTTCGGATGGAGCACCGCGACGATGTCGGGCGAGTTGTCGATGATCGCGCGCAACCGTGCTTCGCTCGCCTCGAGCGCGCTCCTCGCTTCGAACTCCGCCGTGACGTCTTCGAAGGCGCCATAGAAGTACTGCACCGAGCCGGCCGCGTCGTGCACCGCGGTCGCCTGCACTCGCGCGTAGAACATCGAGCCGTCCTTGCGGAAGAACCGGCGCATCGAATTGATCTGTGGCGCGCCCGCGGTCAGCCGCTGGCGGTCGCGGATCAGCTCGGCCCGATCGTCCTCGTGTACGAATTCGTTGAGTGAGCGCGCGAGGAGCTCCTCGCGGCTGTAGCCGATGAGCTGCGCGAACGCGAGGTTGGCGTGGAGCCCTTCGCCACCGGGATATGACTGCACTTGCGGCACCGGCGAGTTCTCGAACATCAGCCGGAACGCGCGCTGTTGCTCGTAGCGTTCGGTCAGGTCGCGCAGGTGGAACACGAAGCCGGCGACATCGGGATCGTCGGTCATGTTCGTGGGGACGACCTCGAACAGCCGCCAGCCGCCGTCCGCCGTGCGCACCCGGACCTCGGCGGTCTCCTTCACACCCGGCCCCGACAACGATCCGCCCAGCGCTTCCAGCGCCTCGGGCGCTTCGTCGGGATGCAGGAGATCAAACGCGTTCACCCCGATCAGCTGCCCGGCGTCGTAGCCGATGCGACGCGCCGGTTCCGGGCTGATGTACGTGATCGAGCCCGTCCCGTCGGTGACGACAACGAGCTCGGATGAGTTGTGCACGATCGCTCGGAAGCGCGCCGCGTTGGAGACGGAGTCCCGGTGTGCGTCCGCACGCTCGGTCATGTCCTGCACGACCGAGATCGCAACGCGATCGGAGACGGGTTCCATGCGGCACTCGTAGGTGCGCATCACGCCGTCGACCTCGTACTCGTAGTCGTACGCGGTGCCGGTACCGCTCGTGAGCGCCGCGTGCAGCGCGCGCATCGCGGTCTCGGCCTGATCCGGCGGCAGCGTGTCTCGGATGCTGCGGGCCGCGAGCCGCGCGCCGTCCACCCCGTGCCAACCGAGGAAGCAGCCCTCGTCGTCGAGCAGGAACACCATCCCGCTCGCGCCTCGCACCAGGGCCCGCACGAGCGGATCCGGATGCCGCCCGAGATCAGTCACGTCTCATGTATCGGTCGGATCACCGACCCGGTGAATGGCTACCCTTTTGCGGTGTTGATCAGCCCCGACCGCCGGCCCGCCGGGCCCGAACCCGGCGCGCCGTCAGAGCGCGTCCCCGCCGGATTCCCCGGTGCGGATGCGGAACAGGGCATCGATCGGGACGATCCAGATCTTCCCATCGCCGATCTTGCCGGTCCGGGCCGTCTCCATCAGCCTGGTGGCGATCGCGTCGGCATCCTCGTCACGTACGAGGATCTCGACCTTCACCTTCGGCACGAAGTCGACGGTGTACTCCGCACCTCGGTACACCTCGGTGTGTCCTCGCTGGCGGCCGAACCCTTGGACCTCAGTGATGGTCAGACCTTGCAACCCGGCCTCGGTCAACGCCGCTTTGACGTCGTCGAGCTTGAACGGCTTGATGACGGCAACGATCAATTTCACTGCTCGACCTCCGTTGGTCAGACCCGCTCGAGCGCGTAGCCCTGCTCCGAGTGCTGCGTCAGGTCGAGGCCTTGCTCCTCGTCCTCCGCGCTGACGCGGATTCCCTGGCCGAGCACCTTCTCGAGCACCACGCCGATGATCAACGACACGACGAACGAGAAGATCATCACCACGCCCACCGCGAGGAGCTGCTCTCCGAACAGGCCCCAGCCCCCGCCGGCGAACACGCCGTCGCGCCCGAGCCCATTCACCGAAGCGTCCGCGAACAAGCCGAGCAGGATCGAACCGAGCAGGCCGCCGACGAGATGGACGCCCACGACATCCAGCGCGTCGTCGTACCCGAGCTTGAACTTCACGCTGATCGCGAGATAACAGACGACGCCGGCGGTCAATCCGATGATGATCGGCGCGACGCCTCCGACGAATCCGGCGCACGGCGTGATCGCAACCAGGCCCGCGACCGCGCCGGACGCGGCACCGAGTGTCGTCGCGTGGCCGGCCTTCCACCGTTCCACGATCAACCACCCGATCATCGCCGCGGCCGCGGCGACGAAGGTGTTCATGAAGGCCTGCGCCGCGACCGTGTTGGCCGCGAGCGCGGAACCCGCGTTGAAACCGAACCAGCCGAACCACAAGATGCCGGTACCCAGAAGCGTCAACGGCAGCGAGTGCGGCGGCATCGGGTGGCGCGGCCAGCCGCGCCGCTTCCCGAGGACGATCACGAGTGCCAGCGCTCCCGCACCCGCGTTCACGTGGACGACAGCCCCGCCCGCGAAGTCGAGCGCGCCGCGTTCGAACAGCCAGCCGCCACCGAAGATCCAGTGCGCGACCGGGAGATAGACGAGGATCGACCACAGCGTGATGAACCCGACCCACGCGCCCCAGCGCATGCGGTCCGCGATCGCACCGGTGATCAGCGCGGGCGTGATGATCGCGAACGTCAGCTGGAACGCGACGAACGCCAGATCGGGCACACCCGTCGCAAAGTTGCCGACGGTGTTCGTCATGTCCTTGAGCCCGATGTAGTCGAAGTTCCCGAGCCAGCCCCCGTCACCGAAGTTGCCGAACGCGAGTGAGAAGCCGAACAGCACCCAGATGATGGTGACGATGCCCATCGCGAAGAAGTTCTGCATCAGCATCGCGAGCACGTTCTTGGCGCGCACCATGCCGCCGTAGAACAGCGCCAGGCCGGGAGTCATGAACAGCACCAGCGCGCTCGACGCGAGCACCCATGCGGTGTCGCCCGTATTCACTTCCATGGGTCACCTTCCCTCGGCCGCCACCAGCCACCTGTTCCGGACATGACGCGAATCCTGCTTGAATCTGGCCGGCAACGGCGGGACCGTCGGCAGCGGTTCGGCGGCCGTAACGTGGACCGGTGCACTGCGACGAGTGCGGCTACGACTACGACGCGCTGACCAGGGCCGAGATCGCGCCGGCCGTACGGGCGGACGCCTCGGCGTTCCGGCGCGCGTTCGAGCTTCTTCCTGATGATCGGGTGCGGACGCGGCCCGCGCCCGCCGTCTGGTCGCCGCTGGAGTACGCATGTCACGTCCGCGACGTGCTCGACGTCCAGCGGGAGCGGATCCTGCTGGTGCAGACCGAGGACAACCCGGTGTTCGTCCCCATGGGTCGGGAGGAGCGCGTCGTCGAACGCCGCTACAACGAGCAGGATCCCGCGGTCGCCGCCCAGGAGTTGGTCGCGGCCGCCGCTGCGCTGGCGGGGACGCTGGACGCGATCGACCCGCCGGGCTGGGCCCGCACCGGCGTCTACAACTACCCGGAGCCCGCGGACCGGTCGGTCGAGTGGATCGGGCGCCACACCGTGCACGAGATCCGGCACCATCGCCGGGACCTCGCCGCGGCCACCTGACCACGCAGCGGGACTATTTTCGACAAAACCGCGACATCCGACTGTCGCGATCAGGGTGTTTCCCCCTAGAATGCGCGGGAAGGGAGCACTCACGGTGGTGTTCCACAGGTTTGCGGGAGCGACAGCATGGCGCGGGGTGAACGGGCGCGGGGGGGACGACGTCGGGCACAGGTCCAAGCCGAGGTACACGCGGCTTTGGCGGAGTTCGCGGCAGCTGTGGAGATCCGCCTGCACGACGAGCTGGACCGCAGCCGGCGCACGCAGGTCGCGCTCGTCGAAGCCGTCAACGCGCTCCGCACCGACCTGACCCGGCGCGACAAGGACTTCGCGCGCGCGCTGACCGCCTTTGGTGAGGTCTTGGACCACACGGCCGATCGCATCGAAGCGGAACGCGTCGAACGGGCGGCGCTGGTGCACGCAGTCACCAGCCTCACCAACTCGTTGACGACGATGCGGGTGCCGTCGCTCGTCGCCGCCGCCGCCGACTCCGAACGGCTCCTCGGCGGCCGCGTCATCGGACGGCCCACCACCGACGTCGAGATCGTGCTCGACGAGATCGAACGGAACGGGAACCGCGAGAGCGATCACAGCGCGAACGGCAACGGCAACGGCCACAGCAATGGCAACGGCAACGACGACCACACGGTGAACGGCGACCACGTGGAGTGCTTCCTCGACGGCACTTGGGTCGCGGGATTCGAGGTCCTCGATGTCGTCCAGGATTCCGAGATCGTGCGCTACCGGCTCCGGCGCGTCTCCGACGGGTCGGTCTCGCGCCGGCTGTTCGATGCCGACGAAGTGCGCAAGGCGCCGGCCGACGAGCACACGGCGGGCCAGGCCGCCAAGGCCGCTCGCCCCGAGATCTACTGGACCCGTTCCTAGCGCGATTCCTGACGGGCCGGCACTCGCGGCACGGTCCGCGCGGAATCGAGCCAGGTCCACCCGTGGCGCGGCCCCGAGCACGAGCCCCGCGAGCAGCTCGCCGAGCACGACACCGAACTTGAAGCCGTGACCGGAAGTGCCCGCGCCAACGACGACGTGGCCGGCGCGGTCGAGGATGAAGTCCTCGTCGATCGTGTTGTCGTACAGGCAGGTATCGATCTCGGCGCCCTCCGGGTCGAAGTCCGGGAGCCACACGCGCGTCGCGGCAATGAGCGCATCCACGGCGCGCGGATCCGGCTGGAGATCGGTCGCCTCGGCATCGACGACGGCACCCGCGTGGTGCAGCGCGATCTTGTACTCGTCGGTCCCCGGAGTCGGCAGCCCGTAGATCGCCGGTTCGTGATGATCGATGAACACCGGCGGTGCCACACCCGCGCGACGCGGGTGCAGATAGGCAACGTGTTCCAACGTGGCGAAGGTCGGCGTGCTCGGCAGCAGCTCGCGTGTCCACGGCCCGGCCGTCACGACGACCGCGCGGGCCTCGATCACACCCGCACTCGTCTCGACGCGCACACCGTCTTCGTGATCGGCGACGCGCCGGACCCGCACGCGCTGGCGCACCTCGCAGGCCGCGGCCGTGCGCAGCGACCGCAGGACTGCGTCGGCCGCGAGCACGCCCGATTCGGATTCGAACACGGCGGGACCATGACCCTCGAACATGGGGAACCGGGCCGCCACAGAATCGGCATCGAGCATTTCGACGGGCGCGCCCGCCGCCGTGAGCGCGTCGAGAACCCGGTACGCGCCCGGCCCGAACGAAAGCTGACCGGTAGTCGTGAGCAACGCCGTGCCCGCGGTTGCCTCCAATTCGCGCCACCCCGCTTGCGCGAGCCTCGCAAGGTGCACGTAGACCGGATCCGGATAGCCGAGCCGGAAGATCCGGGACGGACCGTGCGACCCGCCCCGCGCGTGCCCGACGGTTTCGCGCTCGACGACGAGCACCTCGCGCCGGCCCCGCAACGCGTACGCCGTCGCCAGCCCGAGCAATCCCGCGCCGACGATCACGACGTCCGCGCGCTCGACCTCTGCCATGCAGCGACGCTACGCCGTGGGAGGCAAGATCAATCCATGCGACTGGAGCTCGTCACCGTCGTCGTGCGCGATTACGAGGAAGCGCTCGCCTACTACGTCGGGGTCCTCGGCTTCGTGCTCGTCGAGGACACCCGTCTCACCGAGACGAGGCGTTGGATCGTCGTACGACCGCCGGGATCCGCGATCGGCCTCCTGCTCGCGTGCGGACCGCGCAGAGCAGCGGAACCGCATCGGCGATCAAACCGGGGGACGCGTCGCCTTCTTCCTGTACACCGACGACCTCGCCGCCGACTACGCACGCCTGCGCGCGGCCGGCGTGCACTTCCGTGGCGAACCGCGCGTCGAGCCGTACGGCACGGTCGTCGTCTTCGAGGATTGCTACGGCAACGCCTGGGATCTGATCGAAACCACTTCGCGGACGCGCTAGCCGGACGGGAACACGCAGAACTCGTTGCCCTCGGGATCCGCGAGCACGACCCAATCTCGGCCGGCGGGTCGATCGAGCACACGCCCGCCCAGCGCCGCCAGCCGTTCGACCTCCCGTTCGACATCGTCGCAATGCAGGTCGACGTGCACACGATTCTTCTCGCGCTTCGGTTCGGGGACTCGCTGGAAGCAGAGTCTCGGCACCGTGCCCGACGCCTCGACCAGCACCGCCGGATCGTTCTCGACATCATCGATGCCCACCGCGCGCAGCCGCTCGAGCTCGTCGTCGTCGTACGGCGCGATCTCGTAGTCGTCGAGCGCGGCGGCCCAGAACCGCGCCAGCGATGCCGGATGTCTGCAGTCGACCACCACGTCATGGATGCGAGCCATTGGTCGATTGTTGCGTCCATCACTTCGACTCGCCGGCATCCGCTCGCGGCGTCACTCGTACGATCGCCGGATGCCGAACGATTCGGACGCACGGGGGTACTGGTCGAGTCGCTGGCCCGGCGAGGACGGCGGGCCCCGCCGCCGGGCGATCCCGCGCTCGGGTTCCGGTCTCGCGATCGGCCGTGGTGAGCAGCTCGAGGTCGTGTCGCGGCCCGCGCCCGTCGCGACGATGGTCGTCCTGCGCGACGCGGGCGAGGTGTACCTGCTCGGTCACACGACCGGCACCGAAGCGATCAGCTGGGTCGAACGCATCGACCCGGTCACGCTCGAGGTCGTGCGGCGCTCACCGGACCTGCCTGGCGGCAAGACCTGGCCGGGCGGCATCGCCGCGCACGCGAACGGTTCGCTCTACGTCGCGTTCGGACGCCGCGTGCACCGGCTCACACCCGACTTGGAGGTCACCGCGAGCCGCATGCTGCCGCGCGACCGTCCGTACAACAGCTTCGTGATCCTGCCGGACGGCACGATTGCGCTGAAGGACTTCGCCGGTGCGCTGCCGGGTGGGATCCTCAACGAGAACGGCGCGCCTTCCGAGTTGCTGGTGCTCGAACCCGACGCGCTCGAGATCACGGCGCGGTTGCAGTTGCCGGAAGCTTCGATCGCGCGGCTGGCTGCGGACGGCAACACGATCTACGTGGTCGGTGATGAACACCTGTACCGCGTGCAGTGGGACGGCCGTGCGCTCGCGCTCGACGACGCGTTCCGGCCGCGGTACCGCACGCTCGCGGGCCAGACCTACGGATGGGATGCCGTGCTCACCGAAGGCGCGGCCTGGTTCCTCGACAACGGCGCGGGGAGCGAACGGTACGCAGGGACGCTTGTGGGTCGCGGCATCTCTCCGGCTCCGCTGCACCTCGTGCACGTCGATCTCGCCTCGGGCGCGGTCGCGCTCACCGAGATCTGCGGGCTCCCGAACGGGATCGTCGCCAACCCGCCGGCGATTGACGAATCCCGAGCCATCGCCATCGGATACGACAGCGCCAACGGGGTGCTCGCGGCGTTCGACTTCGACACAGAAGGCAACACGGCACCGCGCTGGACCCGATCGCAACACCACGCGTGCCACCCGATCGTGTTCCCCGACACCGGCGAGCTCGTGACCGCCGACCACGACGGCGAGCGCATGATGGATCAGATGGTCGTGCTCGACATCGAAACCGGCCAAGAACGGGCGCGCGTGGATACCGAGAGCCCGTTGCAATCGGTCGTGTTCCTCGCTCCGGGATTCGATCGCGATCTCTACTACTGCTCGTTCCCGTGCGTCAGCCGGGTCCGCGTCGTTTCTTGAGATCTCATCCCGTGCGAGGCTAGGCCCATGGCCAACGAACATCGGTCGATCCCCCAACGCGTGGCCGACGTACGGAGTCGCGTCGATCCGGTGCGCGACCGCGCGCAGCGGATGCTCCTCTGGCGCGTGTGGGAACGCCTGCTCGAGATCGAGTTCGTCGATCGCAGCGTCGCCCTCGCGGGAAAGGCGTTCGTCTCGTTCTTCCCGTTGGTGATCGTCGTCGCCGCGTTCTGCCCGTCCAGCGTTCGGAACTCCATCTTCACCACCTTGACCGCACGACTCGGCATACGCGGTGAGGCACTCACCACCGCCAAGCAGGCGTTCGCGACTTCGGATGACGTTCGCCGCGCGACCGGTTTGCTCGGACTCGTCCTCACGATCTTCTTCGCGAGCTCGTTCACGACCGCGATCCAACGGGTGTACCTGCGGGCCTGGCGGCGGCCGCCCGGTGGCAAGGTCGGCGCGTACACGCGCGGCCCCGCGTGGCTGATCGTCGTCCTGGCGTCGATGGCGTTCTTGGGCGTGGTGCGCGGGGTTCTGGGCAACGGACCGGGACTCGTATTGTTCGCAGTGATATCGCTCGTCACGACTTCGGCGCTGTGGTGGTTCACCGGCTGGTTCCTGTTGCTGGGCGAGGTGCGCTGGCGTGTCCTCCTGCCCTCCGGGATCATCACGAGCTTCGCGATGGCCGGCTTCGCGGTCTCTGCCACCATCTGGATGCCGAACGTCGTCACCCGCAACGAGGCACAGTTCGGGTTCTTCGGCGTCGCGCTGGCACTCGTCACGTGGTTCTCCGGTGCCGCGATCTGCATCCTCGTCGGCGCCTGCGCGGGTTCGGTGTTCGCCGGAGACCCCGGGCCGGTCGGCCGGTTGGTGCGCGGCGGTGATCCCGGGGTGCTCACACCCGGTGCGCGCCCATCGCTGCCACCGCCCGCGCGCGAGTTGACGCTGCGCGACGCGTTCCAACCCGCGGAGGAGGCGTGACCGGCGGACGCGACAAACCGCGTGTCCGCGCTCGACACGACCGACCGCGAGCGGGAGACTCGGGATCCGGATACCCGAACATCGCGGGGTGGTGGTATCGGTGAACCTGAAGAAGCCGGACCGTATCCAGCTGCTCGCGGGTGTGTGGCTGTTCGAACGCTGCACCCGCAAGGAGCTCGACGCATTGCAGCGCGTCGCCACGGCCGTCGATGCGCCGGCTGGCAAGGTCCTCGCCAGACAGGGCGAAACCGGCCGCGAGTTCTTCGTGATCGTCGCAGGGAGCGCGGAAGCGACCCGAGGCCGGACCCCGGTCGGCGTGCTCGGTCCCGGTTCGTTCTTCGGCGAGATGTCGCTCCTCGAACGAAAGCCCCGCACCGCGACCGTCACGACGCTCGAGCCCACAACGGTGTTGGTCGTGAACGCGCGCGACTTCGACGCAGTGGTGAAGACCATGCCGTCGGTTGATCGCAAGATGTTGATCGCGCTGTCCGGTCGGCTGCGCGACCTCGAAGCGCAATACGTCCCCGCCGACGCGGCAAGTCGCAAGCATCAGCGCTCGTTGACGTCCACGCGGGTCGCGGCCGAGTAGGAATACTCAGCGCCGAACGAGTCCGGTGACCTTGTCAGCGCGCGTGGCGAGGAGTACTCCGAACAGGAGACTTGCTTCGACGACGAGGAGCGCGAGCGCCATGACCCGATTGTTGCGCGGTGGCTGGATCCAACGGCAAGCCGCCGCACTCTGGATGAACTTCCTCATCGTGGGCGCGCTGGCCGTCGCGTTCTTCACGCTCTGGGGTGGCTTCAACGCGCAAGCGACGCGGGACGAAGTCGCAGTCGCCGCGTTGAAGGCGTTCGCGGTGTGGGCGCTGGCCTTCCTTCCCGGCTGGCTGTACATCCGCTTCCTCGGTCAGCGGGCCGGTGCGTTGATGTCCGAGTACGTGCTCAACCTGCACCGGTTGGGCTGGGACGCACCGCAGTACCTGCCCGAGCCGCTCGAGACCTCGCCGTTCCACGAGGAGTGGCGCAAGGCGGGCGGTGAGAGCCATGCGAGCAGCCACAACATCTACCTGCAGAAGTTCGACGCGTACTACGGCCGTTCGACGACGAGCGGGCTCGCGGCGCGCCGCGGAGAAACCAACTTCATGGTGCGGGTGGACACGTTGTTCCCGGTGTTCGTGATGACTGCGACGCTGGCCGCGGGATGGATCGCCGTGCTCTGGGACACGTCGTTCATCGACGGTGCGACCTCGGCCGCGGACGTGCTGAAGTACGCGTTCCTCGGGGCGTACGCGTTCATCGCTCAGGACCTCGTGCGCCGCTTCTTCCAGAGCGACCTGAGGCCGAGCGCCTACGCGTCTGCGTTGCTGAGGATCGCGTTCGTGCTCATCACGATGGCCGCGTTGCTGCAACTGATAGGGGCGGCAGCTGCGGATGTGCAGGCCACGGTCGCGTTCGTCGTCGGTGTGTTCCCGCTCGTCGCGCTGCAGGCGCTCCAGCGTGCGGCATCGCGTGTGCTGCAGACCGTCGTGCCGCAGGTGACGCCGCGGTATCCGCTGAGCGATCTCGACGGCGTCAACATCTGGTACGAAGCGCGGCTCGTCGAGGAAGGCATCGAAGACATGCAGAACCTGGCGACGGCGAACCTCGTCGACGTCATCCTGCACACGCGCGTTCCGGTCGACCGGCTCGTCGACTGGCTCGACCAGGCTTCCCTCGCGCTGCACCTGCCGCCGCGACAGGAAGCGCCGGTTGAGGGATCACTGAGCCGCAATGCGCTGGAGGCGCGTGGCATCCGCACCGCATCGGATCTGCTCAAGGCGTGGCCCGCGTCGCCGCCCGCCGCGAACGGCACCGGCTCGGCGCGGGCCGCCGATTCGCTGCGGCGCCGCGGGTTGGCCGGACTCGACGCCGAGCACTGCGACCTCCTCGTGCGCATCCTCGACGAGGACGTGCGCCTCGCGCCGATCTGGAACTGGCAGGCGCGCGGCGTCCAGGCGCAAGAGGAGCACCGCCGGCCGGCCAGCACACGCGCCGCCTGACGGGGCACGGACCTGGGGTTCGACGCGGTAGCTCGCGTCCCGGTTCGGCGCTAAACAGGCTCGGAACGACTTGGCACGAACAAGGGGCGGGGCATGACGACGATCGCGTTGACGCAAGCTGACGAGGCGCAGGTCGAGGTGTTCGCGGGCCGGCTCTTCGAAGCGTGCCTGGCGACGATGGAACTCGCCAACGTCGAGCTGGGTGTCCGACTCGGCCTGTACAAGTCGCTCGCCGGCGCGGGACCGCTCACGCCTGCCGCGCTGGCGGATCGCGCCGGGATCGTGCCGCGCTATGCGCGTGAGTGGCTCGAGCAGCAAGCCGTCGCCGGTGTGGTGGACGTTGACGACCCCACGAAGACCGCGGACGAGCGGCGGTTCGAGCTGCCGAACGCGCACGCGCACGTGCTGCTCGACGACGACAGCGAAGCGTGCATGAAGTCCTGTGCGGCCGTCGTCCCTTGGCTCGCCAAGGCAATCGACGTCATGGCGGAGGAGTTCCGCCAGGGCACGGGCGCGGCGTTCGGGCTGTTCGATCTGCACGACATCCAGGCTGCGTTCACCCGCCCGGTGTTCGTGAACCACCTGACGCAGAAGTGGTTGCCCGCGTTGCCCGAGGTGCAGAGGAAGCTCGATTCCGGGGCGCGCGTTCGCATCGCCGAGGTGGGCTGCGGTGAAGGTCTCGCCGCGATCACGATCGCCCGTGCCTACCCGAACGCCGAAGTGGATGGCTACGACCTCGACGACGCGTCGATTGCCGCCGCACAGGACGCAGCTGCAGCTGCCGGCGTGGCGGATCGCGCCCGCTTCGAGCGCCGTGACGCGTCCGACCCGACCATCAGCGGGGATTACGACTTGGTGATGGCGATCGAGATGCTGCACGACGTGCCCGACCCCGTCGGCATCCTGCGCACGATGATGACCCTCTCCGCCCCGTCAGGAACCGTGCTCGTCGTCGACGAACGGACCGAGGAGACGTTCACCGTGCCGGCCGGGGAGATGGAACGCTTCTTCTATTCGTTCAGCACCTTGCATTGCCTCGCGGTGAGCATGCAGGACGGCGGCGCGGGCACCGGGACCGTGATGCGACCCGAAATGGTTCGTGACTATGCGAGCCGCGCCGG
The DNA here is from genome assembly GCA_963740835.1 of uncultured Actinomycetes bacterium. Classification (GTDB taxonomy): domain Bacteria; phylum Actinomycetota; class Acidimicrobiia; order IMCC26256; family PALSA-610; genus CAVUFH01. The sequence continues at coordinate 572,015 of CAVUFH010000003.1, forward strand.
CTTCTCGACCGTCGAGACGCTCGACGTGGAGCACCCCCAGTTCGTGTTGTACCGGCTGAGTTAGGCAGTCGCGTCGAGCTGACGCGCTACGAGCCCTCGAGCAGGTCGAGATCGCGCGTCGCGTAGCCGAGGTGCCCGAGCTCCTCTTCGAAGACGGTGTGCAAGCAGCCTTGGACCGGAGCAGTTCCGTTCTCGAGTACCTCACTGGTCTGCGTGAGGTCGGACTGCTGAAGGTCCTCGAGGTACTCCGAGAAGCGCGCACCCCGATCGCGCCGCACCGCGAGTGCTTCGGTGAACGACGGATCCGCGTCGCGGTCGAGGCCGGGCCAGGGGAAGTCGAGGCTCCCCGTGTTCGGTAGCCCCATCGGGTCGTACTCGCCGCCGAGGATCGGCGCGGTGAACCACTTGTCGGTCGCGAACACCAGATGGCGCAGCGTCTGCACGAACGAGAACTCGCCGTTGACCGACGCGTGCAACGTTTTCTCGGGGAGTTGTTGCGCGCGTTCGATGGTCTTGTCCCAACGAGCGGTGATCTCGCGCCATGATTCACGCATCCCTTCGGGATCCGTCGGCTGCATGAGCGCCCGTTCCGGATCGATGCGCGCGAGCTCGGCCGTCACGTATGCGGTGACGTCGACGCCGTTGATCTTCAAACCGGCGAGCATGCCGTCGATCTCGACGTTCACGAACCAGACCTCGGAGAACTTCACGTCGGTGAAGTTGGCGCCCTCGAACCGGGCACCCGAGAGATCGACCTCTCGGAACTGTGCGCCCCGCAGGTCCACAGCTTCGAATTCGGGCCCGGCGAAATCCGTCATGGCTGGAGTCTTCCAGCGGCGACCCGCGGCAAAACCACGACGCGAAACCCTGACAAACGTGGAGACGATGGGACTCGAACCCACGACCCCCTGCTTGCAAAGCAGGATCCGCCGGATTCGTGACGAGCGGCTCGCGCGTGACACCGCAGGTCACGGATGGTTTCGGTTGTCCAGGAATCGACCGCCGTCGACCATTCGTTTGCCCGATGCTTAGGGCACGCAGAGGGCACGTCATCGGCTCAAGAACTCTAACGATCGACGCGCACGATTCGGCGCTCGTGAACGGCGTACACGAAGGGACCAGCATCCAGCGCCGCCGTTCGGATCCGCTCGAGGTTCGTCAGGAAGCGCCCGGCTTGCTGCTGTCCGGTGAGGTTCCCGCTCGCGAGCACGAACGCCTTTACTCGGTGGGTGCGTATCGCTTCAACCTCGACATGCCGATAGCGGATTCGCTTGTCCTTCGTAAACACAAGCCAAGCCTCGCGTCCAGCTCGTTCCAGCCACTCGTCGTCGCCGACCTGCTGTTCGCGGGCCCCGAATACTTCGACCATGGTGTGCACGACGAAGCCCGCACTTCGAAGGGCCTGCGGTACGAGGTAGCGGCCGAGACCGCGATCGACGAATATCTCAGGCGGCAGCTGGAACCGAGGCACGCAACACGTCCTCGACGTCTTCCAGCGGTACGCCGAAGTCGTCGGCCACCTCGGTGAGCGCGTCGCCCGCCTTCCACCGGTCAATCACATCCTCGACACGCACCCCTCCGCGAATGAAGACCGGCTGCCCGAAGGAGCGTGCGGGATCGACTTCTACGAGCCGGCGCTGGGTCATCGGCACGATCACTCGCGTAGCGAAACCGTCCTCTCCATAGGTGATGCGCTCCAGGTACTCCCTCACGATGGGAGCGAATACGCGCTGCTGTGTGACGACGACGGCAAGCTCATTGTCGGTATCCCGCTCTGCGTAGTCATACAGCAGGCGCGCGCCGTCGGTGTATAGCCGTCTTGACGCGAGGGCGTGCGCGATTCCGATTTCCGCTTGCAGCACGTCGACAGCGCGACGAATGTGCTGAAGCGAAACCCCAACACGACGCAAAGCCGCTACGACCTGTCCTTCAACAAGACCTATGAAGGGAATGGAAGGCTCCGGACGAGTGGCTGGCATCGCTGTGATGATCGCGGCGCCGTGTACAGGCTTCGCCTGCGTGGGAAAGCGCTCGTACCCCTTAGCCCAGGTCGCGAACGTCGTTGCAGGGACGTCGAGGAGACGAGCGCCCTCCGCGATCGTGTACAGCGGCACATCGAAACGCACATCGCGCGGTCGCTCCATCGTCGGTCCTCCTTGGCATCGATCGTAACGACGACCGCGTTCTAAGTGGCGGTAATACGTCCACAACGGTCCGGACAGGCCCTCAGGCGACGGCGGCCGCGAACTCGGCGAAGAGGTCGCCCGACAGGCGGTGGTGGAGCCGCCACGTAATCGCGATCGGCCGTTCGCCTTGGTGCGAGACGTAGGTCGCCGGCCCGAGACACCAGAACGCTCGATCGGCGGTGCTCAGCCGCGCGAACAGCACCACGTTCGTTCCGTTTTCGGCCTGACTGATGTAGCGACGGCCGGTGTCGCTGTCGAGCGACGTCGCCGATTGACTCTCCCAGTGGATGAGCTCGGGACTGATCGCGTAGTCCCGGTAGCGGGTCGTCGGCGAGAAGGAACCGGCCGACTTGTCGAGCGTGAACGCGAACAGATCGGTCTGGCTGTTCTCGTCCCACCAGACGCCCGACTGCCAGGTGGTCGGCTTGACGCCACTGCCGACGTCGAACGCCGCGAGGATCTCGGCCCGCGTGTAGCGCGCGTGGACGGCTAGCGGCACGTCTGCGATGTCGAGCGGCGCGTGCAGGTGGTCGACACGCTCGGGGAGCAGGTTCAGAAGCTCGATGAGTTCGCGACGAACCTGCGGATGCGCCCAGAGCTGGGCGAGGCCTTCGGCGAGCGGCGCGGAGGTCTTCAGTGTTGTGAGTGAGCCGATGAGCATGCGGGCATGGCGTCGTTCGCGATCGCTGGAGGAGGTCGGACCCGGTGGCGACGACTGTTCGACAAGTGATCTGTACGCGTCGAGCCGTTCGCGATCGTCGACGTGAAGCAGCCTTCCGACCGCACGAAGAAGCGCGTCCTCGTCGGGACCCGCGTCGTCGGTCCGCAGCCCGACAGCTCGACGCAACGCGCTCCAGCTTCGGTTGTTGCCGTAAACGTCCTCGAGTTCGAGACCGGTCTCGTCGAGATAGGTCGCAAGGGTGACGTCCCCGAGGGAGCGCAGCTCGTCGCACTTCGCTCGCCACTCGGACGGGATCGCTTGCTTGATACTGCGCAGGACAATGTCGCGCGCGACGGGATCGAGTTCCATGTGGCAGCCGGCCGGCAAGAACGGAAAGTCGCGCTCGACCTGACGCTCGACGTCGCGCCGGCTGCCACCGAGGAGGGCGCGGAGTCGTCGGTCGAATCGGAACTCGCGGCGATGGTTGCCGACGAAGTCGAGCACGGTACACAGCGCCTTGCCCCGTGCCCGCCGCAGGCCACGCCCGAGCTGCTGGAGGTACAGCGTGGGACTCTCGGTTGGACGCAACAACAGCAGTGTGTCGACGTGCGGCACGTCGACACCCTCGTTGAAGAGATCGACCGTGAAGACGACGTTGACACGCCCTGCTTCGAGATCGCGGAGCGCCGCGGTTCGCTCGTCCATGGGGCTGTCGCCCCACACCGCGACGGCCGGGATTCCGACCGAGCGGAACTGTTCCGCCATGAAGCGTGCGTGCGCGATCGAGACGCAGAAGCCGAGGGCTCGGACGCCGTGGGGATCGCCGGTCTTGAGTCGGAGCTGCTCAACGACCCGCCGGGCCCAAGCGTGATCGGCGGTCAGAACGTTGGTCAGGGCGGTGGGGTCGTATCCGGAACCGCGCTTCCACGGCACTTCGGACAGGTCGGTTCCATCGTGCACGCCGAAGTACGAGAACGGCACGAGATACTGCTGGTCGATTGCGTCCCAGACGCGAAGCTCAGCCGCGACCCGTCCATCGAAGTACCGAAGGACGTCGAGCCCGTCGGCGCGCTCGGGCGTCGCGGTCATCCCCAACAGCTCCCGCGGCGCGATGCGCTCCAGAAGCATCTGGTACGACGGTGCGGCCGCGTGATGGAACTCATCCACGATGGCGACGTCGAAATGCGAGGGGTCAACCGATTCGAGGCCGGAGCGGTTGAGGCTCTGGATGGACGCGAAGACGTGCTCGAAGTGAGTAGGACGCTTTCCGCCAACCCAGAGCTCCCCGAAGCTCGCATCGCGGAGGGCGTGAGCGAACGTCGCCCGGCTCTGGTCGAGGATCTCCTCGCGGTGCGCGACAAACAGGAGTCGATCGCGCGGCAACCGCTCGCGCAGGCGCGCGTAATCGACCGCAGCCATCACCGTCTTGCCCGTGCCGGTCGCGGCGACCAGGAGGTTCCGATGGCGCCCGACTGTGCGCGCGAGCTCGACCTGTTCGAGCAGCCGCTCCTGGAACGGCATCAGAACGATCTCGATCGGACTCAGGAGCAGAGCCTGCTCGGGCTCGGTCACCGCGGTGCGCTCGCGGAACTGGTCGCGATCGAACGCTATGAAGTCGCAGCTCGCCCAGTATGAATCGAAGACGGCCGTCATCTTCGCGACGACGTCCGGGTTGCGCACGCCCGACACTCGAACGTTCCACTCGAGTCCCGCAACCATCGCCGAGTGCGTGAGGTTGGACGATCCGATGTAGGCGGTCGAGTAGCCGCTCTTGCGATGGAACAGCCACGCCTTCGCGTGCAGCCGAGTGGAAGCCGTGTCGTAGGACACCTTGATCTCGGCTCCAAGCGCAGCGAGTTCGTCGAGGGCGCGCAGCTCAGTGCTGTTTGTGTATGTCGTCGTCACGACCCGCAACGACTTTCCATCCCGAGAATGGCGACGAAGCGCGTCGAGGAGCGGACGGATGCCGCTCCACCGAACGAAAGCCATCACGACATCGATGGAGTCAGACGAGTGGATCTCCGCACGAAGCTCGTGGCCAACCGCGGGCTCACCCGCGAGTTCGTGAGGAGGGTCGTGTCGAGGAGCGGTGTCAACGGCGTTTCGAGCACCTCAGCGCTGCCATCGGGCTTGCGGCGCAGGATCGCCGACAACACTCGTGCAGGATCGAGGGGCATGTCGACGTCGCGATCGATGGAGTCGCTCACCTGTGAGAGCAGATCGATGACCCTTGCGATGATGCGGGCGCCCGCCTGAGCCCGACCGTGTTCGGGCGTCGCCTCGATCGCGCGGGCCACGACCATCGCGACGTGGCGCGACAGCCGGTCGGCAGCCTCCGCGTCAGCGAGCGTGCGTAGCTCGGGCGTGACGGCTTCGACGACCAGATCGGCGAGCCTCTTGTCGAGCGCGCCGGTCAGCAGCGCCTCGTACACCCCGGGTTCGAGTTGGTGCTCCGCCACGAAGGGGAGTCTTGCTCAGACCGTGCGCGAACGATCGAACCCCTCGAGGTTTCTGCCACGGTCGGCTGGTCACCGTGTGGAGTGCCGGCCTCCCGACCAGTGCTTGATCCCAAGCCGCTGTCTCGAGAACATCGTGCACGTGGCTGAAGACGAGATCACCGTTCGGATCGCCCGCTCGGAAATCGCACTGCTGATCGAGTCGCTCGACAGTCACGAGTACTGGCAGCTCGGCGACACGTTGCCACGCAAGAACGGAGAGGTCTTCGTCCCGGGCGACATGGAGCCCGATCTCATCTGGGAAGACGACGAGCCAACTGCCCAGCAGCGCGAGACGATCGACGACATTCTTCGATGCCGCGGGCTCGCGGATCGGCTCCGCGGCTGGCTCGGGCATCCGACTGCGCTCGGCTGACAGCGTGGCGATCAGTCGGGCCGGGCGCGTCCTCGACGGCGCGCGGCTCAACACTCAGAACATGGTGCCCTGGCGCAACTCCCGGTTGTCCAGACCGGTACACGGATCTGTACAGACGGTTGTACAGGCCGTGCATCAGTGCGTACAGGCCTGGACGAGCGGCAGGCCGCTGGGTGTGAAGCCCCGGGTGCTTGCGACTGCGTGGCACACGAGCCGTGCTGGGTATCGACGGGACGGCTGCACGGAGCTCGCCATTCGTGATCTGCCGAACGCCGTCGGAGTGTGCTTCACCGCCGACGGGACAGTCGGCCGGTTCCGCATTGCGGAACCGGCAATTCTGTGGATCGATTTTCGGGGGCGTTCGGAGGGTGCGCTGAGGGCGTCGTGTAAGGGTCCGAGCACGGTGCGCGAGGGTCGGTGTCAGGGAGAGCGGTGGGTGAGTGAGCGGCGGAGTGAGTTGGGTTCGGCGAATCGGTGGAGGCGCGTAACGACCAGCCTGGCGTCGACGGTGCGAGCGACGGCGCGTGGACGCGGGAACGGAACCTTGAACGCGGAGAAGTCGCCCGAGCGGATTGCGGGTCGCGTGAGACGGGCGAAGCGCGCTTGTCATGGGGTGATGGGATTCATCGCGAGTGACAGGAGCGTGATGCCGACACCGGACGATCCGCTGCCCACGCTGCTCGACATCGACGGCGTTGCCGCGCACCTCGGAGTGAACGAACGGCACATTCGCAGGCTTGTCGCCGAGCGTCGCATCCCGTTCGTCAAGTGGGGCCACTTGCTCCGCTTCGATCCCGTGGAGATCGCCGCCTGGCTCGACGACCAGCGCGTCGCGGTCGGCGTCCGGCGGCATTGGTGACTCACCCGACCACTACCGTGAGCGCCAGCTCAGCCTCGTCTACCCCGGCGGAGCGCTCGTCCTCGATGAGGGCCTACAGGACCTGCACGAGGAAGGAGCTACGACCGTGACGCAACGCCGGCATTTCGGCAGCACTCGCAAGCTGCCATCCGGACGGTGGCAAGCGCGCTATTTCGACAACGCGGGTGAGCGGCACAACTCGCCGCACACGTTCGCGTCGAAGACGGACGCGCTGCAATGGCTCGCGACGGTCGAGGGCGACCTCGCGCGCGGTGACTGGCACGACCCGAAGCTGGCATCGACGACCTTCGGCGCGTGGGTGGACCGCTGGCGTCCGACGACCGCGAACGTTCGGCCGTCGACGCGCGACCTGTACGAGTACCTCCTCCGCGTGCATCTCCTGCCCGCGTTCGGCTCTCGACCGCTCGGGAAGATCACGACTGTCGACGTGCAGGCGTGGCTCGTGGACCGACGCAATGCTGGGCTGAGCGCCACGAGCGTCGCCAAGGCGTACCGATTGCTCGCCCGCGTCCTCCGATCCGCGGTCGAAGCCGGCTACCTCGCCAAGAGCCCATGCACGATCCGGGGCGCGGGCACCGAACGCACGCCGGAGATGACATTCGCGACGCCAGAGCAGGTCGCAACGCTCGCGTGCGTCATCCAGCCCGAGTACCGCGCGCTCGTGCTCACCGCTGCGTACTCGTCGCTGCGGTGGGGCGAACTGGCCGGCATGCGCCGGCGGAACGTGAACCCACTGCATCGCACGGTCACCGTGGTCGAGCAGCTCACGGAAGTGAACGGCACACTCGCGTTCGGGCCGCCGAAGACCGCGTCGAGTCGGCGCACAGTGCGGCTCCCGGATGTCGTCGCCGACGAGCTTGCCGCGCACCTCGAGCGGTACGCCGAGCCGGGACCCGATGGACTGGTGTTCCCCGCTGCTGAAGGCGGACCGATGCGCCGCAGCAACTTCCGTCGCCGGGTGTGGCTGCCCGCGCTCGAAGCGGCGCAGCTCAACGGCCTACGCTTCCACAATCTGCGCCACACCGGCTCGACGCTTGCCGCCGCGTCGGGTGCGCCACTGAAGGCGTTGATGGCACGCGCCGGCCACGCAACCGCGGCGGCCGCGCTCCGGTATCAGCACGTCGTCAGCGGTCAGGACGAAGACATCGCGCGCTACCTCGACGGACTCGCGCAGCGCGCGGCCGAGGATGTGGAGGGCACGCAGGGGGCACGAAGCGCAGCCCGCGACACCGACCGCGACCCGGAAACCCGCACGGACATTGGTGGAGACGATGGGACTCGAACCCACGACCCCCTGCTTGCAAAGCAGGTGCTCTAGCCAGCTGAGCTACGTCCCCAGGGGACAAGCAGCGTAGCGGGGGACCCCGAGCGTGTCCCGAGTTCGCGACACTGAACGCATGGCTGACACCTGCACCCACCTCGATCAGATCCGCGACGTCGCCGCTTCGGGCAACGGTTGTGTCGAGTGCCTCGAGCTCGGCTGGCAGTGGGTCCACCTGCGGCGCTGCACCGACTGCGGGCACATCGGCTGCTGCGACAACTCCCGCGGCAAGCACGCCACCGGCCACTTCCATTCGACCACGCATCCGATCATCCAGTCGTTCGAGCCCAGCGAGGACTGGTTCTGGTGCTACGTGGACGAGCTCGGCTTCGAGGTCGAAGGGCAGCGGCCGAGCCCTTCGCACACCTGACGTGGCGGATCCGACCGAGCCCATCAAGCCGTTCGCGTCGCAACCGGCGTTCGCGTCGTGGCTCGACAAGAACCATGCGAAGTCGGACGGCCTCTGGATGAAGATCGCGAAGAAGGGCTCGGGCGTCCGGTCGGTGACGCACGCCGAAGCCCTCGACATTGCGTTGCGCTACGGCTGGATCGATGGACAGCGCAATCGCATGGACGACACGTACTTTCTCCAGCGCTTCACGCCGCGGCGCACCCGCAGCATATGGTCCGCGATCAACTGCGCCCGGGCGACGGCGCTGATCGACGCGGGCGAGATGAAGCCGGCTGGGCTGCGCGAGGTCGAGCGGGCCCAGGCCGACGGGCGCTGGGACGCGGCGTACGCGTCACAGGCGACCGCGGCGATCCCGCCGGAACTCGAACGCCGGTTCCGCAAGAGCGCGAAAGCGCGCAAGTTCTTCGAGTCACTCGACAGCCGGAACCGCTACGCCGTGCTGCACCGCATCGCCACTGCGAAGAAACCGGAGACGCGTGAGCGCAGAGCCGAGCAGTTCTTCGAGATGTTGAAGAACGGCGAGACGATCTACCCCAGGGCCTGAAGGCCTAGCCGACGGGCACGCCTTCGAACACCGCGGCGCGCACGCCGCGTTGCGCGAGCTCGGAGAGGAACGGCTTCGCGTCGACGAGACCGCCGAGACCGTGCACGCCGGGCCGCACGATCGGCGCCCCGAAGCCGCCACCGAGCTGCGCGGCGACGACCGCGAGCACCGCGCCGGCCGCGACCGACGTGCGCTCGACGACGCCGTACACGACGCAGTCGTGGCCCGCATCGCGCTGGCCCCAGACCTCGACTCGGGCCGCGCCCCACTCACCGTCGTCACCGAACCGGCGCCGCAGCCAGGTGCGCTTGGGCGGCTCGCCGATCAGCATGCTGATGCGAGGAACGCCGGGGAACGCGTCGACGAGCAGCGCGCCACCTCCGGTGACGATGCTGCAGTCGTGGCCGCCGATCGGATCCGGGAACCACACCAGCGTTTCGCCGTGCGGGTGCTGCTCCCGCCAGCCATTGTCCTGCCACGACCGCACGGACGCGCGGCGCGCGTGACGCACCGCCGCGACGCTGCTCGGACCGGCCCAACCGACCCGGGCGACTCGGATCTCGTCGACCGCGTGGAACACCTCTTCGGCGTGGCGTGCGAGCACGTCCGCGAGCCCCGGGGCGAACCCGCAGCCGAGCGCGAGCGTCACGCCCGCGCTCAACGCGTTGGGCTGCAGGGCTCGGATCGCTTCGATCGCGTCGTGATCGTCGTCGGTGGTGACGAAGGGGACGCCGGCGCCGATGGCTGCGTTGGCGACGGCGTGGTCGAGGCCGGAGGGCAGCGCGCACGCGACGACGTCGAGCCCTTCCGGCAGCGGGTCACCGGGCGCGAACGCGTGCGCCGACGCCTTGTCACCGAGCGCCTCGGCGACCGTGGCCATGCGGTCGGTGTCGAGATCCGCGAGGAGCACCTCGTCGACGCCCGGCGTGTCGACGAGTTGACGAGCGGCGCGCGTCCCGACCGCGCCGACGCCGGCGACGAGCGCCTTCACCGGAACTCAGGCGCCTCGAGCTCGCGCCAACCACCGCTGGTCGGTGGCACGCCACCCTTGCCACGAAGTCGCGCGATGAGCCCGATCGCACCGGCCAAGCCGAAGACGAGAAGCACGCGGCGGAAGGCCCTCACAGCGCGGGAGTGTATCGAGCGGACTCGTTCGGCGAACCGGCCCGGCTCGCGCGCACCCGGATTGCTACGATCGACGCCTTCCCGGGGCTATAGCTCAGTCGGTTAGAGCGCATCGCTGATAACGATGAGGTCGCTGGTTCGATTCCAGCTAGCCCCACCCGAGCCACTCGCCGCAGTGACTACTTGCGCGTCACCGATTCTTCTTCGACGACGGTGATCTCGATCCCGCCGAGCACACTCGAGAACAGGTTGTAGAACGCCGCCGCGAGCACAGTGCATACGACCATGAGGCTGACGACGACGAGCCCGACGAGTGCCGACGCGCGCAACACGCTCCACGACAAGAACTGGAAGTCGTTGGAGTTCACGAGGTCGCCGACGAAGTTCTCGACGTTGCTGATGATCCCGACTGCAGACGCAATCCACCACAGCACGATGCCGGAGCACAACACGACGATCAGCGCGGTCAGGTAGAAGCAGATCGAGATCTTGAGCACGGACCAGAGGTCGACGCGCTGCACGGTCTGGCGATAGTTGCGCTGATAGCTCGGCTTCAGCTTCGGTGACTTCGCCTGCCGTTCCTTGCGCTGGGGCAGCCGGGACTTGAACGGCACCCGCGGCGCGGTGCCGTTGCCGTCAGGTGGCGCGGAAACCGGGTCGGCGACCGGCTCCAGCTCGGCATCGGCACGCGCCACGATCGTTATGCCTCCTCGACCGGATCACTCGGGTCCGGCGCATTCGCCGACTCGCCGTCCAGCGGGTCGGCACCGTCGCCATTCCCATTCTCGGCCTCGAGGACGCGTGCCACGGCTACAACGGTATCGCCCTCACCCACACGGGCCACGCGTACCCCGGTCGCGTCCCGCCCCTGCTCGGAGATTTCCTCGGTCGCGGTGCGCACCAAGTTGCCGGCGGACGAGAAGAGCAGGATCTCGTCGCCGGGCGCGACGGTGAACGCGGCGATGACCCGGCCCCGGGCCTCGGTGACCCGCATACCCCGCACCCCCTGTCCGCCCCGGCCCTGCCGGTTGAACGCGGCGAGCGGCGTCCGCTTGCCATGCCCGCTCGACGACACGAACAAGAGCACTGCGTCGTCCCGGGCCACATCAGAACTGACGACACCATCGTCGGTGTTCTTGAGCTTCATGCCTCGGACGCCGGCGGTGGCGCGGCCCATCGCGCGCACATCACCCTCCGAGAACCGGATCGTCATGCCCTGCTGCGACACCATGAACACGTCGTCGGTGCCGTTCGTCTGGATGACCCGCACCAGCTCGTCACCCTCGTTCAGATTGATCGCGATCAGCCCGGATCGCAGCGAAGAGTCGTACTCCGACATCCGCGTCTTCTTCACCATGCCGTTGCGGGTGGCGAAGAACAGGTACGCACCGTCCTCGTAGGTACGGGTGTCGATGACCGCTTCGATGTGTTCGTCGGGCTGTAGCGCCACGAGGTTCACAAGCGCGGTACCGCGCGCGGTGCGGTCCTTCATCGGGATCTCGTGCGCGCGGAGCCGGTAGACGCGACCCCGGTTCGAGAAGAACAACAAGTACGAGTGCGCGGTGCTGGTGAGCAGGTGCTCGACGTAGTCCTCGTCGCGCAGGTTCCCACCGCGCACTCCCTTGCCGCCGCGGCCCTGCGTGCGGAACTGGTCGACGGGCACCGTCTTCACGTAGCCGCGCTGTGAGAGCACGACCACGAGCTCTTCGTCCTCGATGAGGTCGAGGTCGACGAGCTCACCCGGGTCGGTGCTGATGAGCGTGCGGCGTTGGTCGCCGTAGTTCTCGCGCACCTCGCCGAGCTCGTCCTTGATGACGCGGCGCAACCGCTGCTCGTCGGCGAGGATCGCCTCGAGCTCACGGATCGTGTTCTGCAGCTCCTCGAACTCGTCGCGCAACCGCTGGTGCTCGAGCGCCGCCAGGCGCCGCAGCTGCAGGTCGAGGATGTAACGCGCTTGGACCTCGGTGAACTCGAACGGTTCCGCCATCAGCGCGGTGCGAGCCGCGTCGGCCGACTCCGAGCCACGGATCAACGTGATGATCGCGTCGATCATGTCGAGCGCGCGCAACAGCCCTTCGACCACGTGCGCGCGTTCGCGCGCGTTCTTCAAGCGATACTCGCTGCGCCGCGTGACGACTTCGATCTGATGCGCGACGTAGACGTTCAGCGCCTGCGCGAGGTTCAGCAACCGGGGCACACCGTCGACGAGTGCGAGCACGTGCGCCGCGAAGTTCGTCTGCATCGGCGTGTGCTTGTAGAGCTGGTTCAGCACCACCTGTGCGTTCGCGTCCCGCTTCAGGTCGACGACCAGGCGCACGGTGTCGCCCGCGGACTCGTTGCGTACGTCGCGGATGCCTTCGATGCGGCGGTCGTTGACGAGCTCGGCGATCTTCTGCCCGATGACCTCGACCGACGTCTGGTACGGCACTTCGGTGACCACGATCTGGAGACCGCGCGGCGCTTCCATGATCTCGGCGACCGCGCGCATCCGGATCGAGCCCCGGCCGGTGCGGTAGAGCTCGGTGAGCCCGACGCGGCCCAGGATCGTCGCGCCCGTCGGGAAGTCGGGGGCGAGGACGAACTGCATGAGGTCCTCGGGACCGGCGTCGGGGTGATCGATCAGGTGGAGCGTCGCGTCGATGACCTCGCGGAGGTTGTGCGGCGGGATGTTCGTGGCCATGCCGACCGCGATGCCGCCACCGCCGTTCACGAGGAGGTTCGGGAATCGTGCGGGGAGCACCTGGGGCTCGCGGTGCTGGCCGTCGTAGGTGTCGCCGAAGTCGACGGTGTCCTCGTCGATCTCGCCGAGCAGCTCCATCGCGAGCGGTGCGAGGCGGGCTTCGGTGTAGCGCGGTGCCGCGGGTCGGTCGGCCGGATCGGGCGAGCCGAAGTTCCCGTGGCCGTCGACCAACGGGTAGCGCAGCGAGAAGTCCTGCGCCATGCGCGCGAGCGCGTCATAGATCGACTGGTCGCCGTGCGGGTGGTAGTTCGCCATCACGTTACCGACCGCGTTCGCCGACTTGCGGTGCTGCCGGTCGGGACGCATGCCTTCCGTGTACATGCCGTACAGGATCCGACGTTGCACCGGCTTCAAACCGTCGCGTGCGTCGGGCAGCGCGCGCGACGTGATGACCGACATCGCGTAGTCGAGGAAGGAGCGCTCCATCTCCTCTTGGATCTCGACCGGTTCGATGTTGCCGAGCGGCGTCAGCGGTTCATCGGGCATTGGGGGCCTCGGAGTTTCGGTGTCTCGGATTCGTGTGACGGAAGATCAGATGTCGAGGAAGCGGACGTCTTTGGCGTTCACCTGGATGAACCCACGGCGGGCTTCGACGTCCTCGCCCATGAGCGTCGAGAACATCTCGTCCGCGATCGCGGCGTCCTCGACCGAGACCTGGAGGAGCGTGCGGGTCGCGGGGTTCATCGTCGTCTCGCCGAGCTCGGTCCAGTCCATCTCGCCCAGACCCTTGAACCGGCTGATCTCGATCTTGCGACCCTCGTGAGCTTCCTCGAACGCGCGCAACGTACCTTCGTCCTTCAGGTACGTGCGCTCGTCCTTGCCGATCTTGGCGCCGTACAGCGGGGGTTGCGCGATGAACACGTGGCCGGCGCGCACGATCTCCGGCAACTGCCGGTAGAAGAACGTGAGCAGCAACGTGCGGATGTGCGAGCCGTCGACGTCGGCGTCGGTCATCACGATGATCTTGTGGTAGCGCAGCTTCTCGAGGTCGAAGTCCTCGCCGAGGCCGGTCCCGACCGCGGAGATCAACGCCTGGATCTCCTCGTTGCGCAACATCTTGTCGATGCGTGACCGCTCGACGTTCAGGATCTTGCCGCGGATCGGCAGGATCGCCTGGAACGCGGGGTTGCGGGCCTTCTTCGCGCTGCCGCCGGCACTGTCACCTTCGACGATGAACAGTTCGGCTTCCTCGGGGTTGCGTGACGAGCAATCGGCGAGCTTGCCCGGCATCGACGCGGATTCGAGCAGTGACTTGCGCCGCGTGAGGTCGCGCGCCTGACGCGCAGCCATCCGTGCTCGCGCCGCCTGCAACGCCTTCTGGACGATCGTGCGGCCTTCGGTGGGGTGCTCCTCGAGCCACTCGGCCAGCTTGTCGTTGGTGACCCGCTCGACGAAGGAGCGGATCTCGGTGTTCCCGAGCTTGGTCTTGGTCTGACCCTCGAACTGCGGGTTGCGCAGCTTCACGGAAAGGATCGCGGTGAGGCCCTCGCGGATGTCTTCGCCCTGGAGGTTCTCGTCCTTCTCCTTGAGGTGACCCTTCTGGCGCGAATAGCGGTTGAGCACGTTCGTGAGCGACTTCTTGAAGCCCTCTTCGTGCATCCCGCCTTCGGTGGTGGCGATGTTGTTCGCGAACGAGTGGATGCCTTCGTAGTACCCGTTGTTCCACTGCATGGCGATCTCGACTTCGCCCGCGTCGTAGGCGTCGCCGATCGCGACGACCTGCTCGAACAACGGCTCCTTCGACGCGTTGAGGTGCATCACGAAGTCGACGATGCCGCCGTCGTACTTGAAGACCTGCTCGACGGGCTCCTCGGGCCGCTCGTCGCGGAAGACGATCTCGAGGCTCTTGTTGAGGAACGCCATCTCGCGCAGCCGCTCGACGAGCGTCTGCGCGCGGAACTCGACCTCTTCCATGATCGACGCGTCGGGCCAGAACGTAACTGATGTGCCCTGCTTGTCGGAGTCGCCGGTACGAACGAGCGGGCCAGCGGGCTCGCCGCCGTCGAGGAACGTCTGCTCGTAGTGCCCACCGTCGCGGTCGATCGCGAGGTCGAGCCGGCTCGACAACGCGTTCACGACGGAGACGCCGACACCGTGGAGACCACCCGAGATCTTGTAGCCCTCGCCACCGAACTTGCCCCCGGCGTGCAGCATCGTGAGGACGATCTCGGCCGCGCTCTTGTCGGGGTATTCAGGATGCGCGTCCACGGGAATTCCGCGGCCGTCGTCGACCACGCGGCACCCGCCATCCGCCAGCAGCGTGATGTCGATGCGCGTCGCGTAGCCCGCCAACGCCTCGTCGACCGCGTTGTCGACGACCTCGTACACCAGGTGGTGCAGGCCCGACGGGCCCGTCGAACCGATGTACATGCCGGGCCGTTCGCGGACGGGCTGGAGGCCCTTGAGAATCGAGATGTCCTTCGCCGCGTACGCCACGCGTGGGTCCTTCGATCGGCTGTGGTCAGAGGGGGTGGAGCGAGCCCGTCGAAACCGGTGTTCGCGGCGCCGATTCGAACGCGAAAGTCCTGGTCAGAGGGCTGTTTTCGGTCCTCTCATACTACCAGACCGGCGCGCCTCAACCGGGCTCTGCGGGCGGCGTCACGACGACCTTCACCGACGCCACGACACCCGGCCCGAGCACGGTCGCGGCCCGCTCGATCACGCCCTGTTCGAGGTACCGCAATTGCGTCGCCCACACCGGACCGTCGACCGTCACCGTGCACACGCCGTCGCGCACGGAACGCACGCGCGCGTGCTCGGCGACGACCGAACCCACGACCTCGCGCCACAGCGTGACGACGCGCGCGAGCACGTCGGGATCGGGCACGCCGAGGTCGCGGCCGAGGGCCGCGAGCGCATCGCGCAAGGGCACCGGTTCGTCGGGCTTGCGCGTCACACGTCGTCCTCGGAGATGCTCCCGGACGCGACGCGCAGGCGCCGTTGCGGCGCGATGCCGGGCGGCAACGCGCCCGCGGTCGTCACCAACGTCTGTCCGACCGGAAGGTTGCGCAGCAGCGCGTCGGCGCGCGCGCCGTCGAGCTCACTGAACACATCATCGAGGAGCAACACCGGTGCCGCGCCGCTGATCTCCGTCACCACCTGGTGGCCGGCCAGGCGCAACGCGAGTGCGAACGTGCGCTGCTCGCCTTGGGACGCCTGGGTGCGCGCCTCGAGTCCGCCGATCTCGAAACGCAGCTCATCGCGGTGCGGACCCACGAGCGTGATGCCCCGTTCGGTCTCGGCCCGGCGCCGCCGTTCGATCGCGCGGCGGAGCTGGTCCTCGAGATCCGCGGTCTGGTCGCTGGCGAGTGGTGCGTCGCTCCATTCCGCCTCGTAGACCGCCGTCACCGGCCGGGTGTCGCCCGAGAGCGCGGTGTACGCGGCCGCGGTCGCCGGGGCCAGGCGCTCCACCAACAACAGTCGCCCGCGTACGAGCTCGGCGGCCGCGACGACGAGCTGATCGTCGAACACCGCGAGCGTCGTCCGGGCGTCCTCATCGCGCACCCCACCCCGCAGGAGCGCGTTGCGTTGCTTCAACACGCGTTCGAAATCCGACCGGGCCGCGTCGTAACGCGCGGCCAGCATCACGAGGAGCTCGTCGAGATACGTCCGCCGTTCCGACGGGCCCTCCTTCACGAGCGCGAGGTCGTCCGGCGCGAACACCGTGACGCGCAAGAGGCCGTGGAGATCACGCGTGCGCGCCACCACCTGCTTGTTCGACATGATCCGGTTGCGCCCGGCCACGCGGATCTCCGCCTCGAAGAGTTGCGTCCGGGAACCGGTTGTGACCTCGGCCCGCACGATCGCCTGCGCCGCCTCGCGACGCACGAGCAACGCGTCGGCGACGCCGCGAAACGAGCGGGCGCGCGCGACCCAACCGACGGCTTCCAGCACGGTCGTCTTGCCCTGCCCGTTGTCGCCCCGCAGCACGGTGAGGCCCGGCGCCAGCGCGAGATCGACCTGGTGGAAGCACCGGAAGTCGGTCAGCCACAGCCGGCCGACGTGGGCCGCGGGAGTCTCGACGGGGTCAAGCACTCACGAGGTGCGGACCGGCATGAGGAGGTACAGGAAGTCACCGCCATCGGCCGCGCGCAACGTTGCCGGCTTGAGCGGGTCGATCGTCTCCAACGCGACCTCGGTCGTCTCGAGCGCATCGATGCCGTCGCGCAGGAACGTCGGGTTGAACGCGACCGCCAACTCGGCGCCCTCGAACTTGGCGTCGAGGTTCTCCTGTGCGTTCCCGACATCCTGGGCCGACATCGAGAGCTCCAACCCGGAAGCGCTCATGGCGAGCCGCACGGCCGCGTTGTCCCGGTTCTGTCCGACGATCTGCACCCGGTCGAGCGCTTCCACGAACGGCTCGCGCGGCACGGTCAACCGGTTCGGGTAGCCACTCGGGATCAACTGCTCGTAGTTCGGGAAGTCACCTTCGATCAGGCGCGCGGTCACCTCGGCGCGGGACGTGCGGAAAACCACGTCACGTTCGCGGAGCACGACCTCGATCTGACCGTCGCCGGCGAGCCGTTGCACTTCCGCGAGGCCCTTGGCCGCAACGAGGACCCGCTGGCCCTCCTGCAACATGCTGACGCCCTTGAGATCACGCACCGCGAGCCGGTACGAGTCGGTCGCGACGAGGCGCAGCCCGCCTGCGTGCGCGGTGAGCAACACACCGGTGAGGATCGGCCGGAGGTCGTCCTTCGACGCGGCGCGCACGACCTGCCGCAGCGCAGCCGCGAACGCGGCCGCATCGACGGTGACGCCCTCGCCGTCGCTCGATGCGAGTCGCGGGTAGTCCTCGGCCGGCTTGAGTCGCAGCGAGGTGGTGAACCGCCCCGCGCTGATCGCGGCTTCGTCACCGGTGACCGCGACGGTGACCGGTCCGGGCTCGAGCCGCCGCACGATCTCGCCGAGCAACTTCGGGACGACCGCGACGCCCGGTTCCTCGACCTCGGCCGGCACCTGCACCCGGTTGGTGATCTCGAGGTCGGAGCCGACGAGCTCGAGCCCGCGGTCGGTGGCGGTGATCCGCAGGTCCTGGAGGACCGGGAGCGCGCCACTGCGGCTGGCAACGGTCCGCTGGGCGGTGGCGACCGCCTCGGCGAGAGTGTCACGCTCGCACCGGAACTTCACTGGGCCCTCCTCAACACAATGGGACTGAATACTTCGTAGTCGTAGTAGTAGGGCCTGTGGATTGTGGAGAACCCACTCGCAGCCCTGGTGGGGTGGGCGATCGGCATGGGGAGCGCCGTCCCCAGCTTTCCACAGGCCTCGGACACCCAACGTGAACGATGGGGTGCGCGTCCCACGCGTGGCGCGAGATTTCCCCAGCTGTACACAGGCTTATCCACCGGCCTAACCCGTCGCACCGTGTTTGATCCGGTTGATCAGCTCGTTCACCTGCTCGAACACCACGCGCCGCTCCGCCATCTGGGCTCGGATCTTCTCGCACGCGTGCATCACGGTCGTGTGATCCCGGCCGCCGAACTCCTCGGCGATCTTGGGGTAGCTGTAGTCGGTGAGCTCGCGGAAGACGTACATGCCGATCTGACGGGCGGTGACGAGCGGGCGGCGGCGGCTCTTTCCGCACAGGTCCTCGACCGTCCAGCCGAACATCTTGGCGGTTTCCTCGAGGATCAGCTCGGGCGTGATCACCCGCGGCCGGGAGGCCGGCAGGAGGTCGGCGAGCACCTGGCGGGCGACCTCTTCGGTGAGCGGCACCCGGTGCAGGCTCGAGTACGCCGCGACCCGGATCAGCGAGCCTTCGAGCTCACGGACGTTGTCCACGACGTTCTCGGCGATGAACGCCAGCACGGCGTCGGGGATGCCGTCGAGGTGCTCGGATTCGCCCTTCTTGCGCAGGATCGCGAGGCGGGTCTCGAACTCGGGCGGCTGGATGTCGGTGATGAGGCCCCACTCGAACCGGCTGCGCAAGCGGTCCTCGATCGTGGCGATCGACTTCGGCGGTCGGTCGGAGGAGATCACGATCTGGCTGCCCCGGCTGTGCAGGTCGTTGAACGTGTAGAAGAACTCCTCCTGGAGCTGCTCGGTGCGCTCGAGGAACTGGATGTCGTCGACGAGGAGCACGTCGACCTCGCGATAGCGCCGTTTGAAGCCGGGCATGGTCTTCGACCGCATCGCCTCGACGAACTCGTTCATCATCGTCTCGGTGGACACGTACCGGACGCGCTTGGACGAGAACAGGGCCCGCACGTGGTGGCCGATCGCGTGCAACAGGTGGGTCTTGCCGAGTCCGGCCGGTCCGTAGATGAACAGCGGGTTGTACGACCGGGCCGGGCTCTCGGCCACCGACAGGGCCGCGGCGTGGGCGAAGCGGTTCGACGCGCCGATGACGAAGTCGTCGAACGTGTACCGCGGGTTCAGCGACATCGTGCTCCCGCGCAGGAACTCGCTCTCGGGTGGCGCGCCGCGGTCTTCCGTGACGGCGGCGGGCACGGCGGCGGTGAGCACGTCGACGGCGAGATGTTCGTCGGGCCGCGGCGCGGTGTCGACGATCAGCTCCACCGCCAGGGGGACGCCGGTGAGGGCCTGGACCGCGTCGGCGAGCAACCCGAGGTAGCTGGTGCGGATGCGCTCGACCGCGACCGAGCTCGGGACCCCGAGGACCATCGTGTCCTCGGAGAGATCGAGTGCGTGCACGCCCGGGAACCAGGTGTTCCAGGTCGCTTCGGACAGTTGCGCCCGCACTGCCGGGGCGACCTTCGCCCACAGGTCATCCGCTGCTGGAGTGCCCACGCTGCCGCTCCCCCGGGTTGTCCACAGGCGTTTCCACAAGTGTGGAGAAGCAGCCGCATCGTGCGACTACCCACTCCGCGGCCTCTGCCCAATCGGGCGCTTCGGGGAAGTTCCCGACGTCCGGGGCCGGCCGGAGCGTTGGGGTCGCGGACGTTACCAGTGCCGCCGAGAGCCCCACAAGCCCCGGCAATGGGCGTCGTCCACACCGTCCACGGCCGAAAAACGCACCACAGGGGAGGGATCCCCAACGCCGCAGGCAGGTCGGCCGGATTGTTTCACCAGGTCGGCCGGATTGTTTCACCAGGTCGGGTCGCCGTACACTGCACCGTCGCGCCGCCCCCGGTCGTACACGTCATCGCGCGTGTTCGATTCGCGTGTTTGACCGTGGTGCCGCGCCGCCCCCAGGGCCCTTTTCCTCCGGCCCGGGCGTTCGAGGAGGCCATGCGTGAAGAGGACGTTCCAACCGAACAACCGAAAGCGGAAGAAGAAGCACGGCTTCCGACTCCGCATGCGGACGCGTGGCGGTCGCGCCGCGATCACGCGTCGGCGGTCCAAGGGCCGCGACCGCCTGTCGGCCTGATCTGGCCGGTCCGAGACCGTGCGTCCTTCCGTGCACTGGCCAACGGTGCGCGTCGCCGGCGGGGAGTCCTCTCCGTGACGTGCGCCCGCCTGAATGACAGCGGTCCGCCGCGCGTCGCCTACGCCGTCGGCCGTCGGGCCGGCGGCGCCGTCACGCGCAACCGCATCCGGCGCCGTCTGCGCGCCGTTGTGCGCGACGAAGCTGCGCTCCTCGAGCCCGCGTGCGCGTATCTGATCAGCGTGGGTCCTGCCGCCATGAAAACGCCGTTCAGCGAGCTTCGCGCCACGTTCCGCGCGATCGTTGGCGAACTCGACGCGAGCACAGGTGCGCCCTCGTGAGCGCCCCCATGGCAGCGAAGCGGCCTGGGCACGCCCAGCGTGGGGTCCTGAAGGCCATCACCCTGTACCAACACGCGACCGTCAACCGGCCGTCGCCGTGCCGGTACATCCCGTCGTGCTCCCAGTACGCCCGTGAGGCCGTCGAGGTCCACGGCGCGGTGCGGGAAGCGCGCTCGCCGTGCGGCGCATCTGCCGCTGCCATCCGTTCGGGGGGTTCGGATTCGATCCGGTTCCGCCCCCGCGCGTGCCGGAGGGGCGCTAAATGAATCCGCTCGAGCCTTTCGAAACCGCCATCGGGTGGGTGCTCGCCGTCTTCTATTCGGTCGTCCCGAACCTCGGCGTCTCCATCATCTTGCTCACCTGCGCGGTGATGGCAGTGCTGCTGCCGCTCACCGCCAAGCAGACGCGATCGATGATCGCGATGCAACGCATCCAACCCGAGATCAAGAAGATCCAGGCGCAGTACAAGGACGACAAGCAGAAGCAAAACGAAGTGTTGATGCAGTTCTACCAAGAGAACAACGTCAACCCACTCTCTGGCTGTCTCCCGCTCGTCGTCCAGATGCCAGTTCTGTTCGCCTTGTTCCGGGTGCTCCGATCGATCCAGGACCACATCCCGACGACCGGCCCGTTCAACGACCTCTTCCGGGATCTGTGCGGCAACGCCAGCAATGCGGCGGCGTGCGCGCACCCGAAGAGCATGTACTTCCTCGGCTTGAACCTGATGGTGTCGCCGGCGAACTCGGGCAGTGTCACCGACAGCATCATCCAGCGCCTGCCCTACTTCATCGCCGTCGCATGCGTGGTGGCGAGCGGCTGGTACCAGATGTGGCAGACCCAGCTCCGCCAGAAGAAGCTCGGCAACAACCAGAACAACCCGATGAACAAGCAGATGCAGATGATCAGCCGGGTCTTCCCGATCGCGTTCGGCTGGTTCTCCTGGATCGCGGCCTCCGGGCTCGTGCTCTACTTCGTGACCAGCAGCCTGTGGCGCATCGGCCAGCAGCACCTCGTGCTGAACAAGTACTACGAGGAGCAGGCGAGCGGCCCGAAGGGTGCGACGAAGGAATCGAACAAAGAATCGAACAAAGAGGCCACCGGTGGCGGCACCAAGAAGGAGCTGCCACCGAACAAGCCCGCGACCCCACCGGTGTCGAAGGCGGGGACGAACGGCGGCGGGGCCGCCGGGAACGGCGCGGGTCCGAAAGCGCAGCCATCCCCGCACGCGTCGCGCAAGAAGCGGAAGCGCAGGCGCTGAACCGATGGAGTGGATCGAAGTCCAAGCGAGGAGCCTGGACGAGGCGGTGGAGCTCGCGCTCGACCGGCTCGGGGTGGTCGCCGACGAGTTGGAGTACGAGGTCATCGACGAGCCCCGAACCGGGCTGTTCGGCCGCCTCGGCCGCGGCAACGCCCGCATCCGGGCCCGGGTGAAGCCACTCTCCCGGGAGAAGCCGGCCGACAAGCGCCGCCGCCGTCGCGGCAGCGAGCACCGGTCGGGGAACGGCGGGCGCAGCCGCGAGGCCACGAAGACGCCGGTCGGGGGCGCGGCCGGCTCGAGCGGCGAAGGTGCCGGCGCCGCGGGTGAGCGCACCTCCGGTGGAAACCGTCGCCGGCGCTCACGGAGCCGCTCCGGTGGCGGGCGGCCGAACGGATCGAACGAGACGAGAGTTGCCGACAGCGACGCGGAGGCGAACAACGTGGACAGCACAGCGGTGCTCACGATCGACGAACAGGCCGGAGCGGCGACCCGCTTCACCGATGAGCTCGTGCGGGCGTTCGGCCTGTCGGCCGACGTCGCCGCCGAGGTGGTGGACGACGACATCGAGCTGCGCATCGACGGCGAGGGCTCGAGCCTCGGCGTCCTCGTCGGCCCGAAGGGTGCGACCCTCCAGGCGCTCGAGGAGCTGGTGCGCGCGGTCGTCCAGCACGCGGCGGGCGGCCAGAGCGCCCGCCTCCACCTCGACGTCGCCGGCTACCGGGAGCGCCGCCGCGAGGCGTTGGCCGCGTTCGTCGAGCAGGTCGCGAACGAGGTGCGAGAGTCCGGCAGCGAGCGGGCGCTCGAGCCGATGAGCCCGCCCGACCGCAAGGTCGTGCACGACACGGTCGCCGACCTCGACGGCGTGGAGACCACGTCGGTCGGCGAGGAACCGCGCCGCCGGGTCGTGATCAAGCCCGCTTGAGCGGGACCGGCACGGAACTCCCGCAACCCGACGAGGACGCGCTCCTCGTCGTGCTCGAACGGGCCCGCGCCCGGGGCTATCTCGGCCCGGGCCCGGTCCGGCCGCATCTGGACCACGCGCGCGGCTTCGCCGCGGCCGCGACCGGGGTGCTGGCCCGGACCCCCGAGCGCGTCGTCGATCTGGGCAGCGGCGGCGGCCTCCCCGGGCTGGTGCTGGCGGCCGCGTGGCCCGAAGCCCGGGTGACACTCGTCGAGGTCGGCCGCCGCCGGGCCGCCGACCTGGCGGCCGCGGTGACGGAACTCTTCGGAACCGGCGGCCGCGTCGCGGTCGTGGAAGCCCGAGCGGAGACGTTGGCGCATCGCTCCGACCAGCGCGAGCAAGCGGTGCTCGTGACCGCCCGCAGCTTCGGCGCGCCACCGCTGACCGCCGAGATCGGTGCCGGATTCCTCGCGGTCGGGGGTTGGCTGGTCGTCTCCGAGCCGCCCGAGCCCGACGGGGATCGTTGGCCGGGCGCCCCCCTGGCGCGGCTCGGGCTCGGGCTGCCGGTACCGATCTCCCAAGGCGGCGCCCACTACATCGGGATACCGAAAATCGGCCCCGCACCAGCCGACGTGCCACGAGAAACGCGACCGCTGGTGAAGCGACCGGCATGGTGAGCTCCCGCGCCACCGGTGGTTCCACGTGGAACATCGCGCCGAACCAGGGTGTAGGCGCCAAGATCCTCGCGAAACCGGCGCGCATCCGTGCTTCGACGCGTGTGGGATAGTACGATCACGCGCCGTTGTTCCACGTGGAACGTCTCGACGAAGATCCACGCCGAGACCCGTTCCCGTGCCACGGGGACCCGTACGGGCGGGCGGCCGCGGACCATGGAGGCAAGCATGGCATCGGATGACGCCGAACGGCGCGGCCGTCGGCGCTGGTTCGGCATCTTGGGATCGAACGAGTCAGCGGCATCGAGCGAGCGAGAGGCGGGTGCAGTCGACGTCATGACCGAAAACCCGGATCTCGGCGATGACCCAAGCCGACCCGAATCGCCGGCCGAGGAGTTGACGATCGAGGTGGACGACACGGTCGATGCCTCCGCACCTACCGCGACCGAAACCGATGCCGACACCGACACGAACGCCGCGCCGGCCGACGGCGACATGGCCGCTTCCGACGCCGCGACGGATGCCGAACCCGACGAAGTCGCGCCGGTCCCGGAACCGATGGCGGCGGCCGAGCCGATCACGCTCCCCCGTGTCCTCGCGATCGCGAACCAGAAGGGTGGCGTGGGCAAGACGACGACGGCGGTGAACCTGGGTGCCGCGCTCGCGGAGCTGGGGTACCGCGTGCTCGTCGTCGACCTGGACCCTCAGGGCAACGCGACGACCGGCCTCGGGATCAGCCACCGGAACGTCGAAGGGTCGATCTACGACGTCATCATGAACGACGTCCCGGTCGAGGACTGCGTCGAGCCGACATCGGTCCGCAACCTGTTCGTCGTCCCCGCCACCATCGATCTCGCCGGTGCCGAGATCGAGCTCGTCCCGGCATTCTCGCGGGAGCTGAAGCTGCGCCGCGCGATCCAGGCGGCGCGCGACGAGTACGACTTCGTGATGATCGACTGCCCGCCGTCGCTCGGGCTGCTCACGGTCAACGGTCTGGCCGCGGCCGATGACGTGATCGTCCCGATCCAGTGCGAGTACTACGCGTTGGAGGGCCTGGGCCAGCTGCTGCGGAACCTCACGCTGGTGAAGACCAATCTGAACCCGACGCTCGACCTGCGGGGGATCGTGCTCACGATGTACGACGCCCGCACCAAGCTCGCCGAACAGGTGGAGCGGGAAGTGCGCGAGCACTTCGGGCCCAAGGTGTACCGGACCGTCGTTCCCCGGACCGTCCGCATCTCCGAGGCACCGTCGTTCGGACAGCCGGTCACGGTGTTCGACGGATCGTCCCGGGGCGCGGTGGCCTACCGGGAACTCGCCAAGGAGGTGAGTGATGGCGCGGCCGGGCGGGCTCGGTAAGGGTCTCGGTGCGCTGATACCGACGGGCACGATCAACGCCGGCGCAAGCTTGCAGGAGATCCCGACGTCGGCGATCCGCGCCAATCCGCAGCAACCCCGCCAGTACTTCGACGAGGAGACACTGGCCGCGCTGGCCGAGTCGATCCGGGAAGTCGGGGTCCTCCAGCCGGTGCTCGTCCGGGAGCAGGGCGACGGGTTCGAGCTCATTGCGGGCGAGCGGCGGTGGCGGGCGGCCCGGCGAGTCGGCCTCCAGACGATCCCCGCGATCATCCGCCACGCCGACGACGCCGCGGTCCTCCAGCAGTCGATCGTCGAGAACGTCCAGCGCGAGGAGCTGAACCCGCTCGAGGAGGCCGCCGCGTACCAACAGCTGATCGAGGACTTCGACCTCACCCACGATGATGTCGCCAACCGAGTCGGCAAGAGCCGGGCGACGGTCACGAACATGCTGCGCCTGCTCCAGCTCCCGCCCGCGATCCAGCGCTATCTCAAGGACGGCTCGCTCCGGATGGGTCACGCGCGCGCGCTGCTCGGTACTCCGGACCGCGCGTTCCAGGAGCAGCTCGCCCGCCGCGCGGTCAACGAGGATCTTTCGGTGCGCGAGGTCGAAGACGCGATCCGCGCCCGCACCGACACGCCCGCGAGCCGGGGGGCCGAGACCCGCGCGCCGAAGCTGCGACCGCCCGGCCTGCTCGAGCTCGAAGAGCTGCTCGGGGACTACCTCGAGACCCGCGTGCAGATCTCGATGGGACCCCGCCACGGCAAGGTCCAGATCGACTTCGCCACCCTCGAGGATCTCGAGCGGATCTACCGCACGATGACCGACGGGAACCGTCCGGCCGAGTAGTGCGGTCGCCCGGCGAGGGGCGGTTCCTCAGGGCGTGACGTCGAGGGGTACCTCGACACCGCGCCGGATGCCTTCGACGATGGCGACCGCGAGCCTCGGGATCCGGGTGGCGAGCGCAGCCGCGCCGTCCGGGTCGTCACGCGAGAAGAGCTCGCACACGACCGCGGCCATGCGGGTTTCCCGCAGGAGCCGGTAGGTCCGCGCAACCGGCGGGTGCACTTCGGGGAGGACCTCCGCGAGCGTCGCGGTCAGGTGGGTCGCGATCGCGAAGCCGGCTTCGGATCGGAAGTGCTCGGTCGCGAAGTAGGCGCAGCGGGTTCCGGGCGTCGCGCCGGTGCCGAGCGCGAGGAAGACATCGGCGTGGAATTCGTTCGCTTCGGTCGCGACCGTGCCGGCGTCCGGCCCGGAGACCTCGAGCGCGACGGCCGCGCCGCACTCCCGGAGCCGGCGGGCGACTTCGACCGCCAGCACGTCGAGGCCGGGATCGGCGACGAGGTAGCAGTTGCGGTCCTCGAGCCGGCGCTGGTCGCGGCGCATCGACTCCTTCTCGCGGACGTGCGCAACCGATCCGGCTGCGAACGAGCCGAGCCGTTCGAGCGCGGCGATGGTCGCCGGGCCGCACACTGCATCGGTCGCGATGCCCGCGTCGCGCTGGAACTGCCGGAGCGCGGCTTCGGTCTCGGGGCCGAGGATGCCGTCCTCCCGGCCCGCGTCGAAGCCGAGCGCGTTGAGCCGCCGCTGCAGGACCCCGACATCGTCGCCGCGCAACATCGGGCGGCGCAGGTACAGCAAACGGTCGCCGAGGCGGAACGAGCTCTCGACCAACGCGCCCCAGGTCTCGGGTCCGCAGATGCCGTCGACGAGGAGCCCGCGTCCGTCCTGGAAGGCGCGCACGGCATCCTCGGTCGCGGCGTCGAAGATGCCGGTGGTGCGGATCACTCCGCCGGCTCGGTTCAGCCGGTCCTGGAGCTCGAGGACGGCGGCGCCGCTCGCTCCGAGTCGCAGCAGCGTCCCGTCCACCTCGCGCCTCGGCCCGGCCGCCCGCTCAGCCGATGAACTCGGAGAGCTCCTCGAGCAGCTGTGCCTTGCCCTTCGCGCCGACGAGTCGCTTCTGCACCTCACCGTCGCGGAACACCAGCAACGTCGGGATGCTCATCACGTCGAACCGCCGCGCGATGTTCGGGTTGTCGTCGACGTTGAGCTTCGCGATCTGGATGGCCTCGCCGTGCGCGCTGGCAATCTCTTCCAGCACGGGAGCGATCATCTTGCACGGTCCGCACCACTCGGCCCAGAAGTCGACGAGCACCGCGGTGTCCGCGCTGCCGATCGACTCGTCGAAGGTCGCGTCCGACAATGTCACTATTCCGTCACTCACGGGGAGTTCCCTTCTACGACGTGGGGCCGGCGTGGCCGAGTGCTTCGAGGTACCGCTCCGCGTCGAGCGCGGCGGCGCAGCCGGTTCCGGCCGCGGTGATCGCCTGGCGGTACACGTGATCCTGCACGTCGCCGGCCGCGAAGACGCCGGTCAGCGACGTCTGGGTGCTCGGCGCCTTGGTCAGGATGTACCCGTTCTCGTCGAGCTCGAGCTGGCCGACGAAGAGCTGCGTGTTCGGGTCGTGGCCGATGGCGACGAACAAGCCGTTCACGTGCAGGACGTCCGTGTTGCCGGTCTCGATGTCGCGCAGCTCGAGCCCCTCGACGCGGCCGTCACCGATGACGTGCTCGACCACGCTGTTCCACCGGAAGTCGATCTTGGGGTTGGCGAAGGCGCGGTCCTGCATGATCTTCGAGCCGCGTAGCTCCTTGCGCCGGTGCACCAGCGTTACCTTGTCGGCGAAGCGGGTGAGGAACGAGGCCTCCTCGAGTGCGGAGTCGCCTCCACCGACGACGGCGATGTCCTGGCCGCGGAAGAAGAAGCCGTCACAGGTCGCGCACGTGGACACACCGTGTCCGAGCAAGGCTTGCTCGGACGGAAGGTCCAGCATTCGGGCCTTGGCGCCAGTGGTGATGATCGCGGCCCGCGCCTGGTACTCGGTGTCGCCGACCCAGGCGTGCTTGAGGTCACCGGTGAGGTCGACCCGGTCGGCGTCGGCCGTCACGAACTCGGCACCGAACCGTTCCGCCTGCTCCCGGAAGCGCGCCATCAGCTCGGGGCCCATGATCCCTTCGGGGAAGCCCGGGTAGTTCTCGACGTCCGTGGTCAGCATCAGTTGGCCGCCGGCGCCGATGCCCTCGATGACGATGGGCCGCAAGTTCGCGCGCGCGGTGTACACCGCCGCGGTCAGCCCGGCGGGGCCTGATCCGATGATGACGATCTCGCGAGGCTCGGTACTCACTCGGTCACTCTCTGTGCCGCTCGCGTGCGTGCGGGCTTCGTCGATGCGGGATCGTTGGCAGAGGTCACGCGTTCCGCTTGGCCCACAGGAACCCCCCGACGGCCACGAAGATTCCGCCGAGCGTGAGCCATGAGGCCCAGACCTCGCCTTGGTACAGCTCGGTCAGGGCCCGGAACATTCCCGCGATCAGCAGTACGACGGCCGGGATGACGAGCAACGCCGCGAGCAGCCCGTACGTGATGGCCTTCGTCGCCGCGCGCGCGGGCACGACCGTCTTGTCCCGGGCGAGCGCGACCGCGCGATCGATGGCATCCGCGGCGTCGGTCGTCCAGTCGCTCATCTCGTCCAGTTCCACTCGTGAGGGCCACGGGTCATCGGCCCGAGCGGTGTCCCCCGACAACGGAGCGTACATGCCGCGCGCGATCACGTCCCTTGGTGCAGGAGCTGGGACACGAGCAGGCGGCAGGTGTCGCCGGCGTCGGCGGCGACGACGATCAGCGCGTCGTTGCCCCGGCGGAACACGAAGACTTCGCCCGGCGTGCCGGCGTACACGATCGATCCGTCGAGCACGAGCGCGGGATCGACGCCGAGGGCCTGCGCTTGCTTCGCGATGCAGGCGGCCGGTGCCGCCGAGTCGGCCGTCGCGCGGTTCTGCTCGAGCTGCGCAGTCGGCGCGCCCGGGCTTCCGAGCTCGGCCTCGACTCGTTGCCGCAACGTGTCTGCGTTCTCGACCGTGCCGAAGCGGCGCGGTGCCGCGAGTGGCGCGACTGAGGTCGAGTCCGATCCGGACGCGCCCTGCGTTGCGTCGCCGGACTCCGCTCCCTTCGTCGCGCTCGTCGTGATGCTCGCGCCGCCCGACGCGGTGTTGCTGTCATCGCCGCCGCCCTTCGAGATGTTCGCGACCGCAACGCCGACACCGACGACGACGAGCAGCGCGGCCGCGGCTGCGACGTACTTCGCGAGCCGCGGTCGCCGCGACTCACGAGCGGAGGCGAGATCGTCGACGCGCGCGGCTCGGAGCGCACCGGCGACAAGCGCGTCGCGGTCCGGCGCCGGGAGCGGGGGCACCGCGGTCGCGTCGCGCGCGGCCGCGAGCGCGGCGCGCCGCTCGTCGACGCGAGGAGTGTCGTCGAGCAGCTCGCGCGCGATCGCCGGGGCGTATCCGTGGTCGCGGGCAGCGGCGTCGAACGCGCCGTCGAGCTCCGCGCTCAACAGCTCGTCCACGAGCTCAGGAGTGAGGGGTTCCATCGGGGCGGTCACAGGGTTCGATTCGTTGGACGATTCGAGGTGCCGTCGCGGTTCCCGAGCGCCTCGGCGAGCGCGGCGCGGCCCCGGGCGATCCGCGAGCGCACCGTGCCGGCCGGGATGTCGAGCACCGTCGCGATCTCGGCGTAATCGAGCCCGGCCAGGTCGCGCAGTGCGACCGCGGCGCGGAACTCCTCGGGCAAGGTCGCGAGAGCGGCGTCCACGTCCACCACGTCCGCGACCCGCGTGTCGGTCGCGGGTTCGCTCGACACCGCTTCCGGCACGACCTCGACGGCTCGCGGGCGGCGTTGCCGGCGTCGAGATTCGTCGAGCGCCGCGTTCGTCGCCACCCGGTAGCACCACGTGGCGAACTGTGCGCGCCCGTCGAACGAGGTGATGCCGCGTGTGATGGCGATCAGCGCTTCCTGGGTCGCGTCGAGCGCGTCCTGGTCGTTGCCGAGGATCCGCCGGCAGACCGCGTGCACGCGGTCGACGTGCCGCGCGAGAAGGATGTCCACGGCGCCGCGTTCACCACGAGCGGCCGCAGCCGCGAGATCGCGGTCGCTTCGCTGATCGTCCGGCGCGGCCACCGCGAGCAGGCGGGTGGCCTCAGCCCGCTTCGATCCAGGCGATCCCGAGGACGCGGGGTCCGGTGTGCACACCGATCACCGGCCCGATGTTGCCGACGACGATGTCGGCCTCGGGCACCCGCGGGCGGAGGAGGGCGAGGAACTCGTCGACATCGGGCGCGCCCGCGTGCAGCACCGCGATCTGTTCGACGCCGTGCTCCGGGACCCGATCGATGATGAACCGCAGCGCCTTGCTCCGGGTGCGGACCTTCCCGGCCTCGTCGACGGCGCCGTCTACGACCGAGATGATCGGCTTGATCGAAAGCATCGAGCCGAGGAGCGCGCGGGCGCCGCCGATGCGGCCGCCCTTGCGCAAGTACTCGAGCGTGTCGAGCGCGGCCAAGACTCGCTGGTGGTCACGGCGGTCCTCGACGTCCGCGACGATCGCGGGCAGGTCTGCGCCGTCGGCCGCGCGCCGCGCGGCGCGGAGCACCAGGTTGCCGATACCCATCGACGCGCTCTTCGAGTCGACGATCGTGATCGGGCACAGGCCGTCGAGCGCCTTGGCCGCGACTTGCGCGGACTGCATCGTGGCCGACAGCTGCGCGGAGAGGTTGATGCAGACGATGCCGTCCGCTCCGGAGTCGGCGAGTCGGCGGAAGGTCTCCTCGAACGCACCCACCGACGGGGCCGCGGTCTCCGGGAGCACGGCGGATTTCTCGAGCTCGCGCCAGAAGTCGGCGGTGCTCAGCTCCTTGCGGTCGACGTACTCCTTGTCACCGAACCGGATCGTGAGCGGGACGATCTCGATCCCGAGCTCGTCGCAGGCGTCCTGCGGGAGGTCCGAAGCGCTGTCGGTGACGATGCGAACGACCATCAATCCTCCTGGGCTGTCTTCGAAGGGGTTCCTCGTCGACGCGTGGGTGTGCTTCCGATACTCCGGACCGGCCCATGGTTACACGTCTGTACGGCTCGCGCCGCGCCGGCGGAGCACCCGGGCGAGCCCGCGCAGCTCGTCGGAGCGGAGCGCAGCGAGTACCGCGACGTACACGATGCTGCCGGCGATCGCGCCGACGGTGGCCGCGACCGCGGCCCGCACGGGCGTGTCGTGCCCGATCGCACCGGCGCACACGGCCGCGACGACGCCGAGCGCGGCGGCACCCACGAGCGACTTGAGCGCAGTCGTTCGCACCGGTGCGGGCAGCAGATCGCCGACCCGGCGCTGCAACAGCACCAGGGCGAGCACGGCCGCGATCGCGTACGCGCCCGCGTACGCGAGCGAGAGCCCGCGGACGCCGAGTGCGGGGAACAACGCGAGCGCCAGCAACACGTTGCACACGTTCTCAGTCGTGTTGATGAAGAACGGGGTGCGCGTGTTCTGCTGCGCGTAGAACCCGCGCAGCGTGAAGAGGTACACGGAGAACGGCACCAGCCCGATGGCGAAACCCTGGAGGACGTCTGCGGTCACCGCGGCATCGTGCACGTCGAAGCCACCGCGTACGAGCACTGCGACCGCGGGTTGGGCGAGCACCGCGAGTGCGACCGACGACGGGACCACCGCGAGCAGCAGGTACCGGAGGCCGAGCGTGAAGTCGTCGCGCATGCCGGGCATGTCGCGAGCAGCCGCCCGCCGTGCGATCTCCGGTTCGGTCGTGGTCATGATCGAGACCGCGAACAGGCCGTGCGGGAGCTGGAAGAAGATGAACGCGTACTGGTACGCGGACACGTCGCCCGCCGACCCCGTGGACGCGAGGATCAGCACGACGAGCAACGCGATCTGGTTCGTGATGACGTAGCCGACGGTCCAGCCCGACAACCGGACCACCCGGCGCACGGCTTCGTGGCGCCAGTCGAACACGAAGCGGAGGTGCGCGCCGGCGCGGGACATCGCCGGCACGAGCACGAGCGCCATCGCTGCGATACCGGCAGTCGTGCCCAGGCCGAGCAGGAGTTGCAGGCCGCGGTCGCCGGCGATCTTCTCGACGTCGGTCCACTCGGACTGCGGACCGGTGGCAACCTTCGTGAACGCCAGCAGGACGCAGACGACCACGACGTTGTTGAGGACCGGCGCGTACGCCGCGGCCGCGAAGCGACGGCGCGCGTTGAGCAACGCGCTCGCCAACGCGGTGAAGCCGTAGAAGCACATCTGGGGCAGGAAGCACCGGATGAGGAACGTCATCGTCTCGAGCTGCGCGGCGCGCTCCGCGCCGTGTGCGTCGATCGAGTACAGGCGGGCGATCGCGGGTGCGAAGATCATCGCGATCGCGGTGAGCACCACGAGCACCGTCAGCGTGACGGTGAACACGGCCGAGGTCGCGCGTTCGTCGCGGCGATGCAGGTGATCGACGAACACCGGCACGAGCGTCGCGGACAGGACACCGCCGATGAGCAGCTCGTACACGATGTTCGGCGTCGTGTTCGCGAGGTTGTAGGTGTCGGCGAGCGTCGCCTGGCCGAGCGCGTACGCGAGCACGGCGACTCGCACGAGACCCGTGACGCGGGAGAGCAGCGTGCCGAGCGCGACGACCGAGCTCGACCGGACCAGGCGTGACGCGGAGGAGGGCTCGACCGCCGCGGTGCTCACGGCGCCGCGATGGCGCGGCGGGCGCGCCGCGTGCGCCGGAAGTGGTTCGCCCACCACAACGCGAGGAAGAGCAGCGCGCCCACCGTCAGGGCCGCACCCGCACCGCTGAACACCGCCGAGCGCACCGACACCTTTTCGGGTTCGCCGAGCGGCACCACGCCATCACCGGTGGCGAGCGACACCGTCATCGTAAATGTCCCCGACGCGCGCGCCTCGACGGCGAATCGCTGCGTCGTCGTGCCCTCGGGCAGCACGAGGACCTTCTCGGCGCCGTCGGGGAACAGCAGCTTCTCGCTCGCGAGGTGTACCTGCACGGTCACCGGTTTGCCGGAGTGGTTGACGAAGCTGAGCGGGATGTCGGCGCGCCGGGCGGTCACCGTCACGCGCCGGCCGGTGGTCGAGACGCCCTGTTGCACGGCCGTGAGCGCGTCACTGATCACCGCGAGGTCGGCGTTGGCCTGCGCGGGGGTGTTGTCGGTGCTCAGCGCGAGGCGGAGGCCTTGCGCACCGGCTGCGATGTCGGGATCGTTCGCGCCCACTGTGCTCTGCAGCGCGGCCTGTTCCTCCTGCGCGTTCGAGTAGGCCGGCGCACTAATGGGGAACGCCGCGGGCGTATGCGGCGCGAGGTTCCGCACCACTGGCTCGTCGTTCCGCGTTGCCGCGGGCACCGAGGTGAAGAGCTGGTCGAGGGTGACGGGTCGGATGTAGGGGTTGTCGCGGAGGCCCTCGAGGAGCGTGCGCTCGGCCGGCACATCGGGCGTCCAGCGCGCCGGCGTCGCGAGCACGACCCCCGCAGCATTGTCTTGCTCGAACGTGAGGACCGAGAGCGCGGCCAGCAGTCGTTGCGCGCGGAGCGCGGGAGACGCGTCGCCCGCGAGCAGATCCTCGTACTGCGGGCTCGTCGCGGCCGCGGGCATGGTGCCGTCACTCGCGCTCAACGCGAACGGAGCGAGTGTGTCCTCATGGCTGATGTCCGCGATCGACGCGGTGCGCACCACGACGCGGTCGACGAGCAGGCCGCGTATGCGCGCGAGCGTTGGCGCGTCGATCGGGTCGACGAACGCGGTGCGGGTGTCGGGGGAGACGCCCGTGATCTGGTCGAGCGTCGCCGAGCCGGCGCGCAACTGGTCGGGGAGTTGCGCACCGAGCCCAGCGGCCTCGAGGGAGGTGAGATCGATCGGAACGTACGGCGCGGGCAGCAGCTGGTTGGTCGGCCGCTCGACCGCGGCGTTGACGCTCGCGAGTCCGGCGCCGAGACGGGAGTCCGCCTGGGCGAGGGCCTCCCAGGACTCGACCGTCTCCGGTCCGACCTCGAGCGTCAACGGCATCGAGCTCGCGGTCTCCAGCAGGTCGGCGATGTCGGCGAGACGCCCGCCCGGCGCCAGCTCGGAGAGCACCGCGTCGTTCGTCGAACCGTCGGCGTTGCGCGCGGGCGCGGCCACGACGCTCCAGATCGAGGCCAAGCGCACCGGGTCCGTTTCGGCCGGGCTGGCCAGCGGATCCGCCACGACGATCCACGTCACGAACGACGCGAGCGTCTCGTCGGTGCGCAGTGCCAGCTCGAGCGGGTACACGCCGGGCGGCATCGACGCGTCGAAGTGCGGTGTCGTCAGCGAGCCTTGCAACCCGAACGTGATGAGCGCGGCGCCTTGCGCGTCGCGTGGCAGGAGGCTGACGGGAACCGTCATGGTGTCGATGCGGTTCCCGAGCCGGTCGCCTTCGATCGTGCGGTCGAACGCGGTCGTGGTCGTCACCGGTTGGTGCATGCGCATCCGCAGCTGGACGTCGGGCTCCCCTGCGAGCAGCGATGCCGGGATGTCGAGGCGGAGCGTGACGTCGCCATGGACCGGGGTCCACGCGGGCTGGGCGAGCAAGGCGAACAGCGGTTCGGCCGCGCGTGCGGATCGCGCACTCGCGGCGGGCACCGCGAGCGCGACCGTCAGCAACCCGAGGAAGAGGACAAGGGCGCGCCGGAGTCCGGTCACAGCGTGCGTCCGAGGACACAGAGCCCGATGGGCATCGGCGTGAAGCCGACGCGCTGGTACAGCGCGTAGGCGCGATCGTTGTCGGACTGCGTGTTGACGTATGCGCGCCTCGCACCGCGGGTGCGCAACCACTGCAGACCGTCGGTGAGCAGCGCCGCGCCCGCGCCGCGGCCCTGGACGTCGGGATGGACGGCGAGCCGCTGGACGTAGCCGTCTGTGTGCGCACGACCGAACAGCGCGTACCCGACCGGACCGGTGGCGCGGGTGATCCGGAACTGCGAGGTCGGGGTCGCGCGCGCGGCCTGTCGCAATCCGTCGCGGTCGAACGCCCAGAACTCGTCGAACGCGGCCTGGTCGGTTGCCAGCAACATGTCACGTTCGCGGCGCCGGGCCCGGCGCGTCCGGCCGGTCTCCGCGGGGAGGTGTTGCAGGTCGTGGCCGAGGACGCGGAGGCGGCCGCGCACCGCGAACCCCGCGTCGACGAGGGGCAGGGTGGCCGCGGGCGCGAGCGCGTTGGTGACGACCTCGCGGTAGCCGGCGGCGCGGACGCGTTCGAGGAGCCGATCCACGGATGCGGGCGCGAGCGTCCCCCGACCGCGGAGGGCGAGCGAGGCGACGTCGGCCCGTCCGTGCCAGGCCGCGATGCGAACGACGCCGCCGTGAAAACGGAACGACTGCGTCTTCATTCGAGGCGAAAGCGTAGTGATGGAAGCGCCGAACAACGGAGTACCGCCCGCTCGGGCCCGGCATGGCGCCCATTCGGGCCCGGTCGGCGTCCATTGGAGCCCGGTGTGGCGTCCACATGTTGCAGATCAGGGGCCGGGTCGGGTGGGTAGCCTCCGCCGATGCTGCTGGTCGCGACTGACCCGCGATTCGCGGAGCACGATCCCGGCCGCGGGCATCCGGAGCGGCCGGCCCGTTTGCACGCCGTGCTCGAGGGCCTGCGCGCCGCGGACCTCGACGGTGCGGTCCGGGAGCTCCCCGCGCGCGTCGCGACTCGGGCCGAGATCGAACGGGTGCATCGTGGCGCCTACCTGGACCAGCTCGAAGCGTTCTGCCGGCGGGGTGGCGGCGCTCTCGATCGCGATACCTCGGCCTCCGCGGCGTCATGGGACGCGGCGGTCCTCGCGGCCGGGTCCGGACTCGCGGCGATCGAGGCGCTCGAGCGCGGCGACGGCGACGCCGCGTTCTGCGCGGTACGGCCGCCCGGTCACCACGCGGAACCGGGCCACGCGATGGGCTTCTGCTTGTTGAACAACGTCGCGGTCGCGGCGGCCGCGCTCCGCGAGCAGGGCCGGCGGGTCCTCATCGTCGACTGGGACGCGCACCACGGCAACGGAACCCAGGACGTGTTCTTCGCCGACCCCGACGTCATGTACGTGTCACTCCACGAGTGGCCGCTCTATCCCGGCACCGGTCGGCTCGACGATGTCGGCGTCGGCGCCGGCCTCGGCACGACCGTCAACTTTCCCCTGCCCGCCGGCGCGACCGGCGACGTCTATCTGGGAGCGCTCGACACCGTGGTCGCACCACTCGCCGAGCGCTTCGCTCCGGACTGGGTGCTCGTGTCTGCGGGGTTCGACGCGCACCGGGCCGATCCGCTGACCGGCTTGGGCCTGCGATCCGGGGACTTCGCGGATATTGCCGCCCGAGTGAGCGAATTCGCCCCTCACGGGCGAACCGTGGCGTTCCTCGAGGGCGGCTACGACCTGGACGCGCTGCGGGATTCGGTGGCGGCGACCGCGTCGGCCCTGGTCGGAGGGTCGGAGCGCCCGGAACCGGCCACCGCCGGCGGTCCGGGGGCCGCCATCGTGCACGCGGCCCGAGATCTGCACACTTCGCAATAGCCCTCCAGCAAACCCCTGCACCTGCCGATCAGGTCTTGTCAGGGAGGTGCTTGGCCCGTGTTGGACCTCGATCAGCTGCTTCGTTACGCCGTCGAACGACGCGCGTCGGACGTGCACATCAAGGTCGGATCGCCGCCGTTCATCCGCATCGATGGACGGCTCGAGCGGACCGACTACGAACCGGTCTCGCCCGTCGAGACCGAGCGCATCGCGTTCGCGATCATGCCGAAGCAACGGGCCGAGGAGTTCATCGCGTCGAGCGAAGCGGACTTCGCCTACTCCGTCGCCGGATTGGGTCGCTTCCGCGCCAACGTGTTGCGCCAGCGCGGCTCGGTCGGCCTCGTCATGAGGAAGGTGCAGAGCGAGATCGCCGACTTCGAAGAGCTCGGGCTGCCGCCTGCGGTGCGCCAGCTCACCCAGCACCCGCGCGGGCTCGTGCTCGTCACCGGCCCGACCGGGTCCGGGAAGACGACGACGCTCGCGGCGATGGTCGACTACATCAACGCGACGTCGCAGCGGCACATCATCACGATCGAAGACCCGATCGAGGTGCTGCACGCCGACAAGTCCTCGATCGTCAACCAGCGCGAGGTCGGCACGGACACCGCGGACTTCCACGCCGCGATGAAGCGGGTCCTCCGTCAGGACCCGGACGTGATCCTCGTCGGCGAGATGCGTGACTCGGAGACCGTCCGCACCGCGCTCGCCGCGGCGGAGACCGGCCACCTCGTGTTCTCGACGCTGCACACGATCAGCGCGACCGACTCGATCAATCGCGTCGTCGACTTCTTCCCGCCGCACGAACAGAAGCAGACCCGCATGTCGTTGGCGGCGTCGCTGCGAGGCATCGTCAGCCAGCGCCTCGTCGAGAAGCGGGTCGGCGGTCGGGCGCCGGCGGTCGAGGTCCTCGTCGCCACCGGCCGCGTGTTCGACAAGATCGTGAACGCGGAAGAGACGCACGAGATCGAGACGATCATCGCCGAAGGCGAGTTCTACGGGATGCAGACGTTCGACCAGAGCCTGCTCGACCTCTACGGCCGCGGTGTCATCGAGCTGCGCGAGGCGATGTCCGCGTCTACCAGCCCCCACGACCTGCGCCTCATGATCGAGCAGTGGACGATGGCCCAGGCTGCGCAACAGCAGCAGGCCGCGGCCGCCGGTTCCTGATCGATCGCGTTCAGAACCGGTTGAACGCCTGACAACTCGGGCGGGACCTCCCGCGGCCGCGAGAATACGGACGTGGACCTCCCCCCGCGGCTGGCGCGCTTCTTCGAGCCCGGTGCCGCGACCCAGCAGCTCGCCGGGTTGCTGCGCGCCGAAGGGTTCCGCGCGTACCTCGTCGGTGGCGTGGTGCGGGACGCCTTCCTCGCCCGCAACGAGGAGGGCTACGACATCGACATCGCCACCGACGCGCGCCCGGACGCGGTGGCGCGGATCGTCCAGAGCTGGGCCGACGCCGTCTGGCTGCAGGGCCAGCGCTTCGGGACGGTCGGCGGTGAGAAGGGCGGCCAGACCTTCGAGATCACGACGTTCCGCGCCGACGTCTACCACCCGGAGAGCCGCAAGCCCGAGGTGACATTCGCGGCCGACATCGAAACGGACCTCCTGCGCCGCGACTTCACGGTGAACGCGCTCGCGCTCGATCTCGCCCAACCCGACCTCGTCGATCCCTCGGGCGGGCTGGCCGATCTGTCGACCCGCCGGCTTCGCACCCCGATGGCGCCCGAGGTCTCGTTCGGCGACGACCCGCTGCGCATGCTGCGCGCGGCCCGCTTCGTCGCGACGCTCGGCTTCGAGCCCGAACCTGCGATGGTCGACGCGATCGCCGAGATGCGCGAGCGCCTGCAGATCATCAGCGCCGAACGCATCCGCGACGAGCTCTCGAAGCTGTTGCTGGCCGAAGATCCCTCGCCGGGCCTGTGGCTCATCGCGCGCACGGGACTGGCGGACGAGTTCCTGCCCGAGCTCAACGCGATGCGGCTCGAGCAGGATCCGATCCACCGCCACAAGGACGTGCTTGCCCACACGATTGCGGTCGTCGCGAAGACACGTCCGGAGTTGAAGGTGCGGCTCGCCGCGCTGCTGCACGATGTCGGCAAGCCGAAGACCCGCGGGTTCAACGACAACGGCGTGACGTTCCACCACCACGAAGTCGTCGGCGCGCGCATGGCGAAGGAGCGCTTGCTTGCGTTGCGCTATTCCAGCGAGATCGTGGAGGACGTCACGCAGCTCGTGTACCTGCACTTGCGGTTCCACACCTACCGGATGGGCTGGACCGACAGCGCGGTGCGACGCTACGTCCACGATGCCGGGCCGCTGCTCGACGACCTGAACGAGCTGACACGCTGCGACTGCACGACCCGCAACGCGCGGAAGGCGCAGGCGCTCGCGAACCGCATGGACGAGTTGGAAGCGCGCATCGCCGCGCTGCAGGAGCAGGAAGAGCTCGAGAAGATCCGGCCCGATCTCGACGGCAACGAGGTCATGCAATTCCTCGCCGTCACGCCGGGCCCGGTGGTGGGGGAGGCCAAGAAGTTCCTGCTCGAGCTGCGGCTCGAAGAAGGTCCGCTCGCGAAGGAAGCCGCATACGAACGACTCGCGGCGTGGGCGCGCGCGCGCGGCATCGAACCCGCGTCGTAGTGGACCCGAACGCCGCAAGGCCAGACGCAGACCCGCCCGACGCTCGTGTGCCCGACGCCGGTGTGAACGCGGCACTCGAGAAGCACGGACGCATCGCGCGCCTGAAGGCAGAACGCGAACGGCTGACCGCGCGCGTGATCGACACGCGCGATCAGCTGAACGACCGGCGCGGCGACTCCTTCGTGATCAACACGGCGTTCTCGCTGTTCGAGCGCGACTCCGCGGCGGGCGGACCGGTCCTCGCGGGCGCGGTCGCGTTCCGCGTGTTCCTGTTCCAGGTCCCGTACGTCTTCGTGTTGGTGGCCGGGCTCGGCCTGGCGTCGAGCGCGGACCACAAGGCTCCGTCGGACCTGGCCCGGGACGCGGGGATCGGCGGCCTCACCGCGCAGGCGATCGGTGACTTCGGCAACATCTCCGTGTGGGGGCGCATCACCGCGCTGGTCGTCGGCGGCTTCGCGTTGTTCCTCGCCGCCCGTTCGGCGGTCAAGGTCCTGCGGATCATCCACTCGTTGGTGTGGGCGGTGCCGGTCGTGCGGGCCAAGCATCTCTCGCGCCAGGCCGGCGTCTTCATTGCCCTCGTGACGATCGCGCTGGCGTTGGCGACGTTCGTCGGGTGGCTCCGTGACCGGTCGTTCATCGGCGGTCTCGTCGGCACGCTTCTCTACATCGTCGTGCCGACCGCGATGTGGTTCATCGTTTCGTGGTTCCTGCCGCGCGCGGCGGAGTGCGAGTGGTGGGACCTGCTGCCGGGCGCGGTCGTGTTCGGTGTCGGCGTCGAGGCGCTGCACGTCTTCACCGTCTACTGGATCGCTGGCGAGGTCTCGACGAAGTCCGATACCTACGGCGCGCTCGGCACGTCGCTCGCACTGCTCTTCTGGGCCTATCTCCTCGGCCGGCTCATCGTCGCGTCCGCGAACCTCAACGCGACCCGCTGGCACCTGCTGCGCGCCCGAGAAGCCGCGGCCGCGTCCGGACCGACCGAGGACCTGGGCGCGGGATAACCCTTCCCCGCACCCGGGCGGGCGAACAACACTGGCGTCATGTTCGAACGGTTCAGCGACCGCGCCCGCCGAGTTGTCGTGCTCGCGCAGGAGGAAGCGCGCCTCCTGAACCACAACTACATCGGGACCGAACACATCCTCCTCGGCCTGATCCACGAAGGCGAAGGCCTCGCGGCGCGGGCGTTGGAGTCGCTCGGCATCGATCTCGACGCGGTAAGGCACGAGGTCGAGGTACTCATCGGCCACGGTGGACACGCGCCGTCCGGCCACATCCCGTTCACGCCGCGCGCGAAGAAGGTGTTGGAGCTCTCGTTGCGCGAGGCACTGCAACTCGGACACGACTACATCGGCACGGAGCACATCCTCCTGGGTCTCATCCGCGAAGGCGAAGGCGTGGCCGCGCAGGTGCTCACGAAGCTGGGCGCGGACCTCGGAGTGGTGCGTCAGCGTGTCATCGAGCTCCTGCACGGTGGCGGGTTCACCGATGACCGGCCGCCCTCCCCGCCGGTATCGGAGTCGGGGATCTCGATCCGGCGCGCGGCGACCGGTCCGGCGCGGCCGAGCGAGGTTTGTGGGTTGTGTGGTCGCGACCTCTGGGATGTCGTGCGCTATGTCGAGACCTCGCAGACCGCGATCTGTGACGACTGTGTACGCGCCGCCAACGCGGCGCTCGACGTCGAAGCCTCCGAACGCGCGGTCACGATGGCGCCACGCGGCTTCGGTCGGCCGCCGCCGACGCCGGAGGATCTGGCCGAGATCCGAGAACTGTTCGCGACTGGGCTGAGCTCGGCCGACACGGTCGAAGACGGCGACCAACTCGTCGCGCTCGTCCCGATCGCGTCCGCGCGACACCCTGGGATGCAGGCGAAATTCGTCGTCGACCGGGTGCGGCTCATCGATCCCGACACCGCGGAGTTGCGCTACGTCGCCGTCGTGTCGCCGGGCGGAATACGGATAGCCATGGCCGGCCGCGTCGTGCGCAGCGACGGCCGATGGAAAGTGGCGCGCGATACGTTCCTCGCGCTCATGGCGAGGAGCGGCGTCACCCTCGACGATTTGTAGCCGGGGCGAGAAACCTCACGTTCGCGCTATCTGCGTGGCGCCCCGGCCTGCCACGCTGGAGTCGGTGGAACATCCCGTCGCAACCGTCCGCGCGCCGAACCGGCAGCCGTTCACGCTCGTCGTCAACCGGCGCGTCGAGTTGGGACGCGAGGCCGACGGCGTCGTCGTGGTGGACAGCAGGGTTTCGCGTCGGCACGTCGCGCTCGAGCCGGGCCCGGGTGGAAGCGTGATCGTCACCGATCTCGGAAGTTCGAACGGCACCACACTCGATGGGATCCCCGTGAAGCAATCGACGCAGGCCGACGCGGGTTCGGTCGTCGCGATCGGCGACACGCGCATCGAGATCGGTGAGCCTCGCCCGGCAACACGCGTCGCGCTGCACACGGAGTTGGCGGGCGCGCCGCACGCGCCGCACTCGTCGATCGAAGTGGTCGCAGACGCGGTTGTCGAAGACTTGAAAGCGCACGTCCTCGGTGTCGACGACGAGCCGGGCACGTTGACGGTCGCCTTCAGTGACATCGAGCGGTCGACCGAGCTCGCCCTGGCGCTCGGCGACGCCGCGTGGTTCGAAGTCCTGCAGCGCCACGGTCGTCTCGTGACCGCGCACGTCGGAGCGCACCGCGGCCGGATCGTCAAGCATCAGGGCGACGGCTTCATGTTCTGCTTCCGGAGCGCGCGCAGCGCGCTCCTTTGTGCGATCGGTATCGAGCGCGATCTCTCGCACAGCACGTGGTCACCACCAGGGGAAGAGCTGCGGGTCCGGATCGGCATGCACACGGGTGAGGTGCTGGTCGACGACGTGGGCGATCTGTTCGGGAAGCACGTTGTCGTCGCCGCGCGAATCGGTGCGCTGGCCGACGGCGGGGAGATCCTCGTCTCCTCGGTCCTCCAGCAGATCGCTGAGGCGCGCGGCGACATCGTCTTCCACTCACCTCGCGCCGTCGAGCTCCGGGGGATCGGCGACATGCACACGGTCTGGAGCGTCGACTGGCGCGGATACGGGTCTCCGTCCGGCATTTCTTGATACGCTGCGACGAATGCGGGTCGCCGGTGTGTTGCTCCCGGGCCTCGTGGCGTTGGTCCTGTTCGCGTCGGGCTGCGGCGGCGACGATGACGACAGCGCGGCGACGGCGACATCATCGAGTCGCGACACGACGCAGACGAGCGGTGCCTCGCAGAACGCGTGCCCTGTCGACGGTTGCGAAGTCACGATCACCGACGTCGCGACCGAAGGCGACGAGCTCAGGATCACGTGGAGCGCAAACTACGATCCCGACTTCTCGAAGAACCACATTCACGTCTTCTGGAACACCTACACCGCCGACCAGGTCTCGAACGACGCGGCGGAGCGCGGCGTGACCCAGGGGGAGTGGGTACCGACGGCCGACTATCCCGAGTACGTGACGGAAGGCGCCGTCTCGACCAGCGTTCGCGGCGAATCGACGACGATCTGTGTGACCGCAGGCGACCGTGATCACAACGTGATCGACTCGAGCATCGTCAACTGTCGCGACGTGTCCGCTCTCCTCTAGTTCGCGCGCGACCGCCATCGTGAACGGCTTGCCCGAGACGATCGGCCGGTATCGAGTGCGTTCCGTTCTCGGTGTCGGCGGTTTCGGGGTCGTCGTGTGCGCGTTCGACGAAGCGCTCGACACGCATGTTGCCGTCAAGATCCTCGCGCCCGAACACGCACGCGACCCGGTGACGCGCGAGCGCTTCATTCGCGAGGCGCAACTGCTTCGCCGCGTCCGCAGCCCGCACGTCATCGCGGTCCACGACATCGGCGAGGCCGCCGACGGACGCCCGTACCTCGTCATGGACTTGGCGAACGGTGGCGTGCTCGCCGAGCGCATCGGTCCGGGGCGCACCGTCGACGAGGAGGGGGTGCGCGCGACGATCACCGCACTCGCCCGAGGGTTGGGTGCACTCCATGGCGCCGGCATCATCCATCGTGACATCAAGCCTGGAAATCTGCTGATCATCGACGACGCCCCGACACCAGAGAGCGGAGATGCGACGCAGCAGCGGCGGGGACTGCTCTCGGATCACGAACGAATCGCGGTCGGCGATCTCGGGCTCGCCAAGGACCAGGAGCGCACGTCTGCCGGGCCGACGATCGTCGGTGGCTCGCCGCACTTCCGTGCGCCCGAGCAGATGCGCCGAGGTGAGGATGTCGGCCCGGAAGCCGATGTTTTCGGCGCGACGGGCGTGTTGTGGAACCTTCTCACCGGAGAAGTGCCGGGCGGTGCCGGCGAGCTGGACGCTCAGCTCGCGACGGTGCCGCCCGCCTGGCGGGCAGTTCTGGCGCGTGGTCTCGCGCCCGAGCCCGAGCGCCGTTATTCGAGCATGGCGGAGTGGGAGGCTGCCGCCCTGGCTGCGCTCGCCGACGCTTCCGGCGCGCGCCGCGTCGGGTTCCATGCGGTCGCGTCCGGTGCCACGTGCCCGTACAAGGGACTCGCCGCGTTCCAGGCACAGGATGCCGCGTTCTTCTGCGGCCGCGAAACGCTCGTGGACGAGCTGGTTGCGCGGCTGCAAGCGTCGAACGTTCTCGTGATCGGTGGACCTTCCGGGAGCGGAAAGTCTTCACTGTTGCGCGCCGGTCTCGTCCCCGCGATCGCGGGCGGCGCGCTGCCGGGGAGTCAGCATTGGCCCGTCGCCGTGTTCAATCCCGGGGCCGACCCCCTCGAAGCGTTGGCCGAGCAACTCTCGCGCCTCGTTCCCGATCGACCTGCGCTCGCGCCGGGTGCACTCGCCGTCGACCCACGACGCGCGCGCGAGTTGTTCGCCCCGGAGCAGCCCGTCCTCATCGCCATCGACCAGTTCGAGGAGATCTTCACGCACGACGTCGACCCGGCGCGTCGGGACGCGTTCCTCGACGCGCTCGCAACGCTGACGGCGAGAGCCGATGCGCCGCTCCGCATGGTCATCGCGCTCCGCTCGGACTTCTACTCGAAGTGCGCGCGCTTTCCGTGGCTCGCGGATCGCATCAGCGACAACCAGGTGCTGGTCGGTCCGATGCGGCGGGGTGAGTTGCGACGTGCCATCGAGGGGCCTGCGCAACGTGCGGGGCTTCGCCTCGAGGCGGGATTGACCGAGGCACTCCTCGACGAGGCCGGCGACGAATCCGGTGGCCTTCCGCTCATCTCGCACGCGCTCATGGAAACGTGGATGCGAAGGCGCGGCACCGTCTTGACGCTCGACGGGTTCCGCGCCGCGGGCGGGGTCGTGGGGGCGATCGCGCAGTCCGCAGAGCACGCATACGAGCGACTCGACGAACAGGATCGGGCGGCAGCACGACGCCTGTTCCTGCGGCTC
Source organism: uncultured Actinomycetes bacterium (assembly GCA_963740835.1). Lineage (GTDB taxonomy): Bacteria > Actinomycetota > Acidimicrobiia > IMCC26256 > PALSA-610 > CAVUFH01. Next base: position 616,049 of record CAVUFH010000003.1, read on the forward strand.
GTCACGCCCGGCGAGGACGCGCCGGACACAAGGCGCCGGCTCTCATGGGACGAGATCGACGACGCCGAAACGCGCGAGCTCGTCGACACCTTGGCGACCGACCGGCTGCTGACGGTCGACGATCGCGGCGTGGAGCTCGTGCACGAGACGCTCATTCGATCCTGGCCGCGCTTGCGCGCGTGGATCGATGAAAACCGCGAGGAGCTTCGGTTCCGACAGCGGATCACCCAGAGTGCGGTGGAGTGGTCCGCGCACGAGAAGGATCCGGACCTGCTCTATCGCGGCGCCCGGCTGGCAACCGCGGTCGAGTGGCGCGTACGCGCGAACGTCGGACTCCCCGAGCCGGCGTCGGAGTTCCTCGGCGCGAGCGTCGCCGCGGAAGATGCCGAGGCGGCTGCACTCGCGACGGCTGAGCGGCGACGCCGGCGGGTGCGGCGCTTCGCGTTCGGGGCGCTGTCGCTACTCGCGATCGCAGCGATCGTGGCGAGCACGGTTGCGTATGTCGCGTTGCGCCGATCTCAGGACAAGGAGGCGGAGGCGGAAGATCGTTTCGGCCACGCCCTGGGAACTCAAGCGGCGTCGCTCGCTCCGACCCAGCCGAAGTTGGCGATGCTGCTCGCCGCCGAGAGCGCGGCGCGCGTTGCGCCAATGAGTGCCGAGGCCCAGCAAGCGCTCGCGAACGCAACGCGTCGCGCTCTCCGGGACGCACGTCGTGTCGAGCATCGAGCCGATCCCGGTCGGGGATGTGTTGACCGCACTGGTCACGCCGGATGGCAAGACGATGGTGACCGGCGCGCGCGACGGCACGGTGCGACTCTGGGACACCGCGACCGGAGAAGAAATCTCGACGCTTGTCGGGGCGGAGGGCGGCATCGAGGAGGCGGCAATCGATCCGGGCGGTCGTTGGCTCGTCGTGGGGGGCCCGGGTGGCGCATGGCGTTGGGATCTCACTTCGAAGTCGACAAACGGCGAGCTCATCGATCGTCCCTCAGGCGCGTTGTGGTCGGTCGCGTTCTCGCCCGACGGCCGGCGTCTCGCGACGGCAGCCGAGGATGGCGTCGTGCAGCTCTACGACACGGCTTCCTGGAGTCGCCAAGGCGATCCCTTCAGGGTCGACGTCGACTTTCTGAGTGTCGCGTTCACCATCGACAACACGCGCGTGCTCGCCGGAACCGGCGACGGTCGCGTGTTCACCTGGGACCTCGCCACCCACGCACAGTTGGGTGCACCGATTGCCGCTCATGGAACGAACGACGTCTGGGAGTTGGCCATGGACCCGACCGGCCGACGCGTCGCAACTGCGAGCAGCGACGGTACCGTCCGGGTCTGGTCGACGGCCGACAGCTCGCTCGTTGCGACGCCGTTCATGGATCAACGCGGCACGCGCTCCGTCCAGACCGCGGCCGGCGTCGTTTGGTCGGCCGATGGCGGGTCGCTGTACGCCGGGGGACAGGACGGCCGGATCCACGAGTGGGACCTCGCGTCGGCGACCGAGGTGAGCACGTCGACCGTCGGCCACGACGACAGAATCGTCGATGCCGCCGCGTCATCCGATCGCCGCGTCTTCGTCACGCTCGGCCGCGATCAAGACATCCGAGTGTGGGACGCCGCGGATCGGCCGCCTGTCGCCGCGCCGCTTGCTGATCTCGACGTTGCGCTGTTCGGCCTTGCCACTTCGCGCGATGGCGCGACGATCGCGGCCGGCGACGGCGACGGCACGGTGCACGTGCTCCACGGCGGCCGAGACGCCGCCGAGCTGACGGGTCACGCCGGCCGGGTCTTCGGCGTCGCGTTCCTCCCGGACGGTCGTTTGGTCACCGGCGATGATGGCGGGACGGTCCGCGTCTGGGACGTGAAGACGCGCCGTATCCTTTCCGCGAGCGCGGCCACACGCGCCGCGATCACGAGCCTCGCGGTCGCGGCCGACGGCACGATGGTGGCGACTTCCGGCGCCGACGGTGTCGTGCGTGTCTACTCGACCCGCGATGTCGGAGAGCCGACAGCCGAGACCGCTCGCGTTGCCGCGGGGGCGAACAAGGTCGTGTTCGCTCCGTCCGGGGAGCTCGTGGCCGGCTACAACGACGGGCAGGTCCGATTTTGGAATGCTGACGGCGGACGGACGCGCAAGCCGCTTTCCGTCGACGCCGATGGCGACGCAGTGTTCAGCGTTGCCGTGTCACCCGACGAGCACACGCTGGCCGCCGCGACCGCGACCGACGGGCTGACGCTTTGGGACCTGGCCTCTCGTACTCGGCGGAGCGAGCTCAACGGGCAACCGATCGACCCGATCGACGTTGCGTTCGTCCCCGACGGAACCGCGCTCGTCAGCGCGACGCGCGTGGGCACGATCACGCTGTGGAACACCGCGAACGGGCAGTCGATCGGTCCTCGCTTCCAGTACCACGGCGATGCGGTTTGGCGCGTCGCCGTGACGTCGGACGCCGCGATTGTCAGCGCAAGCGAGGACGGCTCGGTGCGGTCGCTCGACGTACTCGACGTCAATCGGGGATGCGAGCTCGGGGCGGGCGCGCTCGATCGGCGGGCGCGCGAGCGTTATCTCGGCGACCGCGAGCCCGTGGGCTGCCGGGCCTAAACGCCTTCTTTGCGGGCGCGCCAGATGATCGCGGTCGGTACCGAGGGGCCGGGGTCGGCGGAACGCACCAGCTCGGGCTCCAATAGTGCGTCGACGCGGTAGCCGGCGCGGTGCAGCGCCGCGAAGACGTCGCTCGTGGTCCGGGGCCACACCTGAATCTCCTCGCCCTCGCGCGTCACGCGGATGGGCCCCGGATCGAAGTAGGAGCGGCGCACTTCGAGGTGACCGAGCGGGAGACCGCCCGGCGCGACATCGTCGCGCCCGACCGCGAGCGCCATCGGGTGGTCGTAAGAGAACACGAAGGGCGCGCCGGCGCGCAGCACGCGGTGCACCTGCCGCAACAGCCGGTCGACGTCTTCGACCTCCGTCAGCACGCCGGCCGCGAACGCGAGGTCGACCGAATCCGCGCGCAGGAACGCGAGGTCGGCAACGTCACCCTCATGCCATTCGACGCGCACCTCGTGGAGGTCGGCCAGGCGGCGGCCCGCGGCGAGCGCGCTCGCGGCGTTGTCGATCGCGATCACGTGCGCCGCCTGGCGGGCGAACGTCACCGCGTTCGCGCCCCGGCCGCAGCCCAGGTCGAGCACGCGCTTGTTGGTCATGTCGCCGCACAGGCGGAGCTCGGCCTCGGTCGGTAGGTCGACGCCGTACTGCACGACCTCAGCCTCTGACGGGTCCCCGTACTTGTCTGCGACGCGATCCCACGCCTGGCTGTTGGTCATGTCGCCATTCTGGCGGCTGGACGGCTCCGGACGCGAAGGAGGGGCGCCCGGTGCGGGGCGCCCCTCCTCCTTGCGAAAGCCCAGCGCTTCCTCGCCGAGGGTGCCAGCGTTACTTCTCGAGGGCGCCAGCGTTACTTCTCGAGGGCGAACGTCTCGACCATCCGGTGCGCCTCGTCGTCGTGGTACTGCACCGGCGGCGACTTCATGAAGTAGGCGGACGGACCGAGCAGCGGCCCACCGATCCCGCGGTCCATGGCCAGCTTGCAGCACCGCACCGCGTCGATGATGACGCCGGCCGAGTTGGGCGAGTCCCAGACCTCGAGCTTGAGCTCGACGTTGAGCGGTACGTCGCCGAAGTTGCGGCCCTCGAGGCGGATGTAGGCCCACTTCCGGTCGTTCAGCCACGGCACGTGATCCGACGGACCGATGTGGACGCTCTCGGACGAGATGCCCTGGTCGATCTGGCTCGTGACCGACTGCGTCTTCGACAGCTTCTTGGACAGCAACCGCTCGCGTTCGAGCATGTTCTTGAAGTCCATGTTGCCGCCGAAGTTCAGCTGGTACGTGTTGTCGATCGCAAGGCCGCGGTCTTCGAAGAGGCGCGCGAGCAACCGGTGCGTGATGGTGGCGCCGACCTGGCTCTTGATGTCGTCGCCGACGATCGGGACGCCTGCTTCGGTGAACTTCTGCGCCCACTCCGGATTGCTGGCGATGAACACCGGGATCGCGTTCACGAACCCGACGCCCGCGTCGATCGCGGCCTGCGCGTAAGCACGCTGGGCGTCCTCGGAACCGACCGGGAGATACGACACCAACACGTCGGCCTTGGCGTCACGCAATGCCTGCGCGACGTCGACGGCGGGCGCGGGCGACTCCTCGACGACCTCGCGGTAGAACTTGCCGAGCCCGTCGAACGTCGGACCTCGTTGCACGAGCACCCCCAGGTTGGGCACCTCGGCGAACTTGATCGTGTTGTTGATGCTCGTGAAGATCGCCTTGCCGAGGTCGACGCCGACCTTTTCGGCGTCCACGTCGAACGCGGCGACGAACTCGACGTCACCGACGTGGTAGCCGCCGAGGTCGACGTGCATGAGCCCGGGCACGCGCTCGTTGGGGTCGGCGTCCTTGTAGAACTCGACACCTTGCACGAGGCTGCTCGCACAGTTGCCGATGCCCGCGATCGCTACACGTACTTTTCTGCGAGAAGCGGTGGGGTCGCTCATGCGGATGCTGCTCCTTCTGTGTGCAGTCCTTCGGCGGGCTCGATGATCTGGGCGCGCTCTTCGGCGATCAGTTCGTCGATCCACTCGAGGTCGTGCTGGGTTGAACGGGCCCGGTGCTCGAGGAGCGACCGGGTGTAGCGGTCGATGGTCCGGCTCGGACCCCGGCGGGCGGTGGTGAGCCGTTGGGACAGTTGGTTGCGCCGGCGCTCGAGCAGCGCGAGGCGGTCCTCGCGGCTGAGGTACCGGCAGAACGAGAGCTTGAGCGCAAACGTGCGCTCGTCGTCGGTCTGGTCGTCGGTGAGGAGTTCGGCGAACGTGGCCCGGCCGCGATCGGTGATCCGGTAGGCCTTGCGGGTGCGTCGCCCCGGCCGGGGCCGGCGCCGTTGCCGGGCCGCGGCCAGGTCGCCGTCGACCGAACCCGTCGGGACGAAGCCGGCGCGGGCCGGTTCGCGGGCCTCGGTCTCCTCGATCGCGCCCGCCTTCTCCAGGCGCCGCAGCGCGGGATACAGCGAGCCGAAGGAGATGCCCCACAACGGACCGAGTGTCTCGCCGAGGCGCTTCTTCAGTTCGTACCCGTGGAGGGGCTGGTCGGCGAGGAGGCCGAGCACGGCGAGTTCCAACATGAGTGTTGTACGATATATCGAATCGATATATCGATCAAGCATCCACCGCGCGAAGAGCCCGTTTGTGCCGGGAAACGCGGCTGGACGCGGGATCTCGCCACGTCCGGACGCCCCGCCCGAGGGCGACGGATCCGGTAGTGGCGCGCACCTACACTCGCTCCGTGCGTTCCGTCACGGACTACGCCCTCGCTCGCCGGGCGGTCCTGCGCGACTTCCAGCAGGGTGCGCTCACCCGCCTCGACGTCTGTGACGCCCACCCCGAGCTGCTCCGCGCCGCGACCTACCTCGGCACCGAGCTCGAGGACGACTGCCCGGTCTGCGGCACCGGCCGGATGCGGGTCGTCACCTACGTCTACGGCGAGAAGTTGAAGCAGGCCAACGGACGCTGCATCGCCAACGACCACGAGCTGGCCCGGCTCGGACGCACCTACGACGAGTTCGCGTGCTACGACGTCGAGGTCTGCGTCGACTGCCGGTGGAACCACCTGCGCCGCCAGTCCTTGCACGGCAAGCTCCACGCCCGCTGAGGCGGCGGACTACTTCTCGTCGTCGCCGGACTCCTCGTCGGCGACGACGTTGTGCGGGTACTGCGAGCAGCACGACACGCACCACAGCTCGGGCTCCTCGACCACGGTCTCGGACGCGGCCTCGTCCCAGGTCTCCGGCACCACATACACCCGCCGGACCAGCACCAGTTCCTCGTCCGGGAACCCGCAGTTCTCGCACGCGCGATCGGTCATCGGCTCGTTCACGTCGTCATTCTCGCCCGTTCCCGCGGTGGTGTGCGACGGGTCGGGTTGGCTACCCTCCCTCTTGCTGCCGGGAGCCGAACGAGCCCTGGACGGTGGAGGTGCCGCTATGGCCACGGGTACGCGCCTGACCGCGCCCGACGTGCTCGCCCGCAAGGGAACCGACGAACCCCTCGTCATGGTGACGGCATATGACGCGCCGAGCGCGCGGGTGGTCGATGCCGCCGGCGCCGACATGATCCTCGTCGGCGACTCACTCGCGATGGTCGTGCTGGGTTACGCCGACACGCTTCAGGTCACGACCGCCGACATGGCGCACCACGTCGCCGCGGTCGCGCGCACGAATCCCCGCGCGTTGGTCGTCGGCGATCTGCCGTGGCTGAGCTACCACGTGAGTCGCGACGAGACCGTGCGCAACGCGGCCGCGTTGATCCGCGCCGGCGCGGGCGCAGTGAAGCTCGAAGGTGGGCGCAAGCGGATCGAATCGGTCGAGGCGATCCTCGACGCCGAGATCCCGGTGATGGGTCACATCGGGCTCACGCCCCAGTCGATCCACGCGCTCGGCGGCTTCAAGGTCCAGGGCAAGCAGCTCGACGCGGCGCGCAAGCTCGTCGACGACGCGGTCGCGCTCGCCGATGCGGGTTGTTTCGCGCTCGTGCTCGAAGCCGTTCCGGACGGCGTCGCCCGCATGGTCACCGAGACCGTATCGATCCCGACGATCGGTATCGGTGCGGGCCGCCACTGCGACGGCCAGGTGCTCGTGTGGCACGACCTGCTCGGCTTCACAGGCGTTGGTCGGAAGCTGCCGAAGTTCGTGCGCGCGTATGCGTCGCTCGAGAGGGACGCGACCGCCGCGGTGACGCAGTTCGTCGCCGATGTGCGCGAAGGCAGCTTCCCGTCGAGCGTCGAGACGTACCACATGACCGACCAGATGGCCGACGCGCTCGGCCTGTACGGCGGCACCACACGCGAGCCCGAGCTCACGCAGTAGGAGTGCGGACGTAGCGGAGCCCCGCCCGCGGCGCAGCCGCCACTTGGCGCGCCGCGAGGGAGCCGTAATCGCGTCCTCGCTGAGTCATTCGGTGCCGGTAGCGTTCGGCGCGTGTCGAATCGTCTCGGGATCGCAATCGCGATCACGATCGTCGTCGTGTTCCTCGCCGCGCTCGGCGCGGTGATCATGCGCAGCTCGGTCGGCAGCCTCAAGTCGGAGCCGGAGCCGGGCACCGGTGTCGCGCAGGCACTCGATGACGCGACGCCGGCGAGTCCACCGTTCGCGGGGCTCACCGAAGCGCGGCTCGCGCTCGGTGATCGCTGTTTGAAGGTCGTGATCGCGGACGAGAACACCGAGCGCATCCAGGGTCTGCGCGACGTCACCGACCTCGGCGGCTACGACGGGATGCTGTTCGTCTACGGCTCCGACACCGACGCTCGCTTCACGATGGCGGGCACGCCGCTGCCGCTCGACATCGCGTGGTACACCGCCGACGGACAACCCGTGAGCTCGACCACGATGCGCCCGTGTGTGGAGGGTTCCGACGCCACGTGCCCGGTGTACGCGGCGAACGGGAGGTACCGGTACGCACTCGAGACCGCGGCCGGCCACGGCGGGGGCGGTGCGATCGGCGCGTGCCCGGGCTAGCTGGCCCGTGCCCTGCGTAGCTGTCCGACCCCGCGACTAGGTTGCGCAGCGATAGGACGGTCGAGGTCACTGGAAACGTCGAACGGCTCGGGAACGGCACCTCCTGGTAGCCTCTCCCGGTTCGACAACCGAAATTTCTGCCCTTCCGCGCCCGTTGTCTCACGACCGAGATCCGGGATGTCGGTGAGGGCCCGCCCGCTCCGCACGGGGTGGCGGTCCAAAGGAGGTACTGGCCCATGCCCAGCGCAAGGCCGTACGAGGTCATGATCATCCTCGAGCCGGACCTGGAAGAGGAGACGATCCGCGCCGCCGTCGAACGGTGGTTGCAGCTCATCGAATCCCGGGGTGCCGAGCGCGGGCACATCGACTGGTGGGGCAAGCGACGCCTCGCTTACGAGATCGCGCACCGCACGGAGGGCTACTACGTGGTCTTCCAGGCTCGTTCGGAGCCCCAGGGGATGGAAGAGCTGCACCGGACGCTCTCCCTTGCAGATGAAGTCGTCCGTCACAAGGTGCTGCGGATCCCCGAGAAGGTCTACGGACCTCCGAAGGTGGCCGGCGCCGCGTCGGCGGAACACTCGTAGGAGGATCCCGCAATGGCCAACAACACCAACTCGATCACCGTCGTCGGCAACCTCACCCGTGACCCCGAGATGCGGTACACGGCGAGCGGCGTGTCGACCGCGACGTTCGGCGTCGCCGTCAACCGCTCGTGGCGCAACCAGCAGACCAACGAGTGGGAGGAGCGCACGAGCTTCTTCAACATCGTGTGCTGGCGCGGGCTGGCCGAGAACGTCGCGGCTTCGCTCAAGAAGGGCACGCGCATCGTCGCGACCGGCCGGCTCGAGCAGCGCAGCTGGGAAACCGAGCAGGGCGAGAAGCGGTCGGTCGTCGAGATCGTGGCCGACGATGTCGCACCGAGCCTGCTGTTCGCGACCGCCGAGGTGCATCGCATCGAGCGCAGTGGTCCCGACGATGGCGGCGGCTCGCGTCCGCGACCGCAACAGCAACAGCCGTCCGGCGGCAGCGCGCCGGCGGCGGCCGACAACTACAGCGACTACGGCGAGGAACCGTTCTGATGGCGCAACGTCGCAACGACAACAAGAAGGGCGGGTCGCCCAAGGACCGGCGACCGCTCAAGAAGAAGACGTCGATCCTCACGACCGAGAGCATCGACTGGATCGACTACAAGGACGTGAACCTGCTGCGGCGGTTCATGTCCGAGCGGGCGAAGATCCGCGCCCGGCGCGTCACGGGGAACGACCAGAAGCAGCAGGCGGCGGTCTCTCGCGCGATCAAGCTCGCGGGGAGATGGCGCTCCTCCCGTACAGCGTGCGCCAGGTGACGCAGCGCTCCAAGGGTCGCCGCGATCGTGGTGACCGCGGTGATCGCGGGGATCGAGGAGACCGCGGGGAGCTGCGGGCACCCGTCGAGGAGCAGGTCATCGAACCGGGCGCCGACGTCACCGGCGACGAGTTCGTAGGTGTCGATGCGCCGATCACGGACAACGGCGATCTCGCCGGTACCGACAACGTCGAAGTCGAAGCGGACGCGTGATGAAGATCGTGCTGCGCGCCGATGTCGAGAACGTCGGCAACAAGGGCGACCTCGTCGACGTCGCCGACGGCTTCGCCCGCAATTACCTGGTTCCGAAAGGCTTCGCGCTGCCGGCTTCGCCCGGCATCCAGAAGCAGGCCGACGCGATGCGCCGCAGCCGGGACGCCAAGGACCGGCGTGACCGCGAGAGCGCGGAGGCGATCGCGGTGCAGCTGTCCGGGCGCACCGTCACCGTCGAAGCACGCGCGGGCGAGGGCGGCCGGTTGTTCGGTTCGATCACGGCCGCCGATGTCGCCGACGCGGTGCAGGCGCAGCTCGGGGTCACCGTCGACCGCCGCCGGATCGCGCTCGACGAGCCGCTCAAGGAACTCGGCCCGGCCGAGCTCGCGGTGCGCCTGCACCGCGAGGTCACCGCGATGGTGACGGTCGAGGTCACGGCCCGGCCGTAGTCGCGCGCGGCGTTGTCCCCCGCGCTGCATCCACAGGTTCGTCCACAGCTTCCTCCACATGGTGTGCGGGACCGCGCGCGCACGCGTGCATCCGCGTTCCTGGCGCACCCAACCGTCACAATCCCCATGGCTGTGGAAACGCGGCGGCGTTGTCCACAACAAAGACACAGGGTTGTTCCCCTTCCTCCGCACAGGCTCGGGGTGCGAGCCTGCGACGGCGTTCGCCGGGTTCGGCGCGAGGTGGAAGTCAGCGGGAAGTCGGCGGGAAGTCAGCGGGGAGAGGGTCAGGGCAAGTGGTGCAGTCGCTCGACAGCGCGAGGGAGAACGCCCGGGACTACGCGGGCGGGGACTCGAGGGGCCGGGGCGGGGGCGGTCGCATCCCGCCGCACAACCTCGAGGCCGAGGAGTCGCTCATCGGGGCGATGCTGCTGTCGCGCGAGGCGCTCACCGCCGCGGTCGAGGCCCACATCGAAGGCCGCGACTTCTACAAGCCCGCGCACGGCGTCATCTACGACGCTGCGTTCATGCTCCACAGCCGGGGCGAGCCGGTCGACCCCGTCACCGTCTCCGAGGAGCTCCGGCGCAGCGGCCAGCTCGACGCGGTCGGCGGCCGGCCCGCGCTGCTGCGCATCCAGGCCGCGACACCGGCGTCCGCCAACGCCGCGCAGTACGCCAACATCGTGTCCGAGCTGTCGATGCTGCGGAAGCTCATCGAGACCGCGGCCGACATCCAGCACATGGCGTTCGACGTCGACGACGACGTCGACGAGACCCTCGACCGGGCCGAGTCGATGATCTTCGAGGTGGCGGAGAAGCGCGTCTCCGACTCGCTGGTCCCGCTCTATCCGGTGCTCGAGCAGACACTGGTCCAGCTCGAAGCGCTGTATGACCGCGACTCGTCGATCACCGGCGTGCCCACTGGCTTCCACGACCTCGACGACCTGCTGCTCGGGTTGCAGCCCTCGACCTTGAACGTGCTCGCGGCCCGTCCTGGTCAGGGCAAGACATCGCTCGCGCTCGGAGCGGCGCTCCACTGCGCGTTGGTCGCGCACAAACCGGTGCTCTTCTTCTCGATGGAGATGGGCCACCTCGAGCTCACCAAGCGACTGCTCGCGGCCGAGGCCGGCATCGAAGCGCGCAAGCTCTCGACAGGACGCCTCAGCGAGCACGAGTGGCCGAAGTTGCACCAGGCCGTCGGCCGGCTCGCCGAAGCACCGTTCTTCATCGACGACAACCCGCACTGCACGGTGATGGAGATGCGGGCCAAGGCGCGCCGGACGCGGGCGCGCTTCGGCGATCTCGGCCTGATCGTCGTCGACTACCTCCAGCTGATGTCGTCGAGCAAGCGGGTCGAGAGCCGGCAGATCGAAGTGTCGGAGATGTCGCGCGGTCTGAAGATCCTGGCGCGCGAGCTCGACACGCCGGTGCTGTGCCTGTCGCAGCTCAACCGCCAACTCGAGTACCGCCAGGACAAGCGTCCGATGCTCGCCGACCTGCGGGAGTCCGGATGCCTCACCGCGGACTCGGTCGTGACCCTCGCCGACGGCACGACCGAGACGATGGGCGCGCTGTTCGCACGCGACGCGCGGAACATAGAGGTGCTCACCCTCGACGAGCATCTGCGGCTGGTGCCGGGAACGATGAGCCACGTGTTCGAGAGCGGCGTCAAGGAGGTCTTCGACCTCCGGCTCTCGTCCGGGCGGTGCGTGCGCGCGAGCGCGAACCATCCGTTCCTGACGATCGACGGGTGGGTGCAGGTCGGCGCGCTCACGGCGGGTGCGCGCATCGCGTCGACGCGGGCCCCCGGCGGCGCGGATCCTGGTCACGACACGATCCCGCCCGCGGTGTGGGACTACATCGAGCGCAAGGGCCTCATGGTGATGGGCATGCGCGCGCACGATCTCATCGACCGGCTCGGCGCCGACGAAGGCTGTCATCGCGTGTACGAACGCGGTGTGTCACGCGGTCTCATGCGTCGCATCGCCGACGAGCTCCCGGATCCGTACCTCGCGGATCTCGGCGTCTCCGACGTGCTCTGGGACGAAGTGGTCGCGGTCGAGCCCAAGGGAACGGCGCCCGTGTTCGACGCCACGGTCGCGGCTACGCACAACTTCGTCGCGAACGGGATCGTCGCGCACAACAGCATCGAGCAGGACGCCGACGTCGTGCTCTTCATCTACCGCGACGAGTACTACAACCCGGACTCGGACCAGCGGGGCATGGCGGAGATCATCGTGTCGAAGCACCGCAACGGCCCAACCGGGTCGACCCGCCTCGCGTTCCGCGACCAGTTCACCCAGTTCGCCAACCTCGCGCGCGAGTAACACGCGCTCAGAACAACTTGAGGGAGGGGTCGACGGTGCCGCGCAGCTCGTCGAGGTCGACCTCGACCCACGCGACTCCCTTGCTCTCCGCGAACACCTTCGCTTGGGGTTTGATGGATTGCGCGACGAGCATGCCGACCGTCGGAGCGAACCGCGCGTCGCGATCGAGCCGTTCTTGGTAGCGCAGCAACTGCTCGACGCTCGCGATCTCGCCGACGCGCTTCACCTCGACCACGATCGTGTGGCCGTCGTTGTCGTGGCAGAGCAGGTCGACCGGGCCGATGTCGGTCGGGTACTCGCGGCGGATCAGTGTGAAGTCATCACGCAACGCGGCGACGCGCGCCGCGAGGAGCTGTTGGAGCTCGGCTTCGACGCCGTCCTTTTCGAGCCCGGGGTCCTCGCCGAGTGGCACGGTCGAGTCGTGGAGCACGTCGAAGAGCTCGATACGGAGCGTCTCGCCCTTCGGGGTGCGGGCGGTGATCACACCCGCGTCTTCCTCGATCACGCACGGCGGGTTCATCCAGTTGAGCGGCTTGTACGCCTTGGCATCCGAGTGGACGGCGATCGAGCCGTCGGCCTTGAACAAGATGAGCCGGGTGGCGGGCGCGAGCCGAGCCCCGAGCCGACCTTGGTATTCGACCGCGCAGCGGGCGACGAGCAATCGCACGTGCTGAATCTACGGGGAACGGTCGCTACCCTTTCCGGCGATGCTCGGCTACGACGAGGTGCTGAAGGAGCTGGTGCTGGCGCTCGGCGGGGCGCTGTTCCTCGGCAACCTGCTCGCGCTGTTCCGCCGCCGCACGGACGCGGAGAAGGCGAAGACTCGCACGGTGGCGCGCACCCGGCCCGGGAGCCCGGTCCGCGGCACCGGCAAGGCCGGCAACCGAGACCTTGCGCAGGCGCCCGTGGCCCGCAGCGTCTCCTACATGGCGATCGGCCTCGTCGTCATGGTCTGGGCCCTCGCCTCGATCATCAACTAACTGCAACTTCACATGTACCGAGTCACCCACCTCTGCGGTGGGTTCCTTCGTACATGTGATGTGGGAGTCAGGCGCAGACGGGCGGGCGGCGGTCGGCCCAGGGTTGGGCCGCTTCGAGCTGCGCGGCCACGCGGAGCAGGAGGTCTTCGCGGCCGTAGGGCGCAACTAGCTGGACGCCGATCGGGAGCTCGGCGGCGTTCCAATGGAGCGGGAGCGAGATCGCGGGCTGGCCGGTCAGGTCGAACGGCGAGGTGAAGCCCACCAGCGCGCCCATCCGCACCAGCCCTTCGAGGTTGTCGGGAGCGAGCTCGCCGAGCCGGACCGGTGGCTCCGGGCTCGTCGGCAGCACCAACACGTCGGCTTCGTCCCACCACGCCGACAGCGCGCGCGACCACGTCGACATGTCGTCGAGCGCGTCGACGTACTGCGCCGCCGTGACGACGTGCACGCTGTTGGCGATGAACGCGTTCGCCGGTTCGAGCTCCGGTGTGATGTCGTACCCGAGTCGAGCCGACCAGCGCGCGACATCGCGTGAGATCGCGACGCCCATCACGGTGCCGAACGCATGGTCGATCGGTGTGTCGAGCGCGGGGATGTCGACCGCTTCGACGCCATGGCCGAGCGACTCGAGCAGCCGGACGGCCTGTTCGACCGCGGCGACACAGTCCGGGTGCGATGGTTCCCCGCTGCGCTGTCGCGTGCGGAACCCGATGCGCAGCCGCCCTGGCGCGGCACCGACTTCCTCGCGGTAGGGGCGCAGCGGCGGCGGCGCGGTGTACGGGTCGCCGGTGCCGGCGCCCGCGACTGCGTCGAGCACCGCGGCGGTGTCGCGGATGGAGCGAGTGAGCACGAACTCGTGGGTGAGCGGGCCCCAGTACTCGCCGAAGTCGGGCCCGAGCGTGGTGCGGGCACGGCTGGGTTTCAGGCCGACGATCCCGCACATCGAAGCCGGGAACCGGATGGAGCCGCCCATGTCGTTCCCGTGCGCGACCGGCACCAGCCCGGCGGCCACTGCGGCCGCGGAACCGCCGCTGGAACCGCCCGTGCTGCGTTCGACGTCCCACGGATTGTGCGTCGCGCCGTACGCGAGCGGTTCGGTCGTGCAGCTCGTGGCGAGCTCGGGCGTGTTGGTCCTGCCGACGAACACGAACCCGGCGGCGCGGAAGCGAGCTGCGAGCCACGTGTCGTCGGGTTCGGTCCAGTGCGCGGCCTTCAACGCCCGCATGCCGCAGTGGAACGGATCGCCCGCGGTGTGACACACGGCGTCCTTCACGAGGAACGGCACGCCGTGAAATCGACCGACAGGCAGGGGACCGGCGGGTGCGGCATCGGCCTCCTCGGGTGCGCGCTCGAAACGCCGGTGGATGACCGCGTTGAGCGTGGGGTCGACGCGTTCGATGCGTTCGATCGCGGCCTCCACCAACTCGCGCGCGCTGAGCTCCTTGCGCGCAACCAGCTCGGCCTGTGCGGTCGCGTCGAGGAACGCGAGATCGTCGGTCATGCCCGCCAGGCTGGCACGCCCGCCCGGCGCGCTGCAGGCCGGCTCGGGCTCAGTACGGGCGTTCGCGGAGCTGCGGGTGGACGACGAGCCAGACGAGGAACCCGACCGCACCCCCGATGAGTGGGAACACGAAGAAGGCCCACAGCTGGCTCAGCGCATCCGAGCCGCTGAAGATCGCGGCACCGAAGCTCCGCGCCGGGTTCACCGAGGTGTTGTCGACCGGGATCGTGGCCAGGTGGATCATGCCGAGGGTGAGGCCGGCCGCGAGGCCGCCGAACCCGGTCGGGTAGCCGACGGTGGTGGTGGCGAGCACGACGAACACGAGCAGCGCGGTGAACACGATCTCCATGACGATCACCGAGCTCAGGCCGTACTGGCTGCCGATCTTCGAGCCCCAACCGTTGGCGGCGAAGATCTGCGGACCGTTCGGTCCTGCGGTCGTTTTGTCGAGGTCCCCGCTCTTCGTGATGACGAAGATGATCAAGCCGCCCAGCGCGGCGCCGACGAACTGCGCGACCCAGTAGTAGAGGGATTGCACGGGCGTGATCTTGCGGCTCAGCAGGAACCCGAGCGTCACCGCGGGGTTGATGTGGCAACCCGACACGTGACCGATCGTGTACGCCATCGCGAGCAGTGCGAGGCCGAATGCGAAGGCGACGCCGAACGTCCCCATGACGTCGACGCCGATGACCGCGCTGCCGGGCCCGATGATCATGAGCACTGCGGTACCGATGAGCTCGGCGGCGAAGATCCGCAGCTCCGTGGGCTTGGGTGGCGCCTCGGTGGGCACGGTCATTGACGCTCCTCTCCGAGTCGAGACGGCGGCGAAAGCCGGTTCCCCGCCCGGGAAGTATCCCGTCCGAGCGACCCGCGCGCGGATGACGTCATCCCGATCGGGCGATGCGGGCCCCGTGACCGCGGCGTTGAATCGGGAGTCCTGCGGCGTGTCACGGGCCGGAAGGGGATGATGCGGACGAGCGTCGAACGGCAACCCGAGGACCTCCTGCGGCGGCTCGCCCTGCACGACGAGCACGCGCTCGCCGCGATCGTCGGGTCCGCCCGGACCGGCTGCGACGGCGGGGAGCTCAGCGATCGGGCGAAGGCCCAGGTCACGCTGGCTGCGCTCGTGGCCCTGGACGCCTCGCCCGCCACGTATCAGTGGGCGGTGGCGGTCGCCCTCGCCGCGGGCGCGACCGAAGCCGAGATCGTCGCGGTGGTACTGAGCGTCGCGCCCGTGGTCGGCGCGGCTCGGGTGCACGCGGCCGCGGCCGCGCTCGCCAGTGCGCTCGGGTACGAGACGCACCCCGGCTGACGCTCCGAATTCGCCGTTTCGCCGTCTCGACTTCGCTCGCCCCGACCGGCTGCCACCAGGACCGGAAGCGGTAGCTTCTCTTTGTCTATACGGGACATCGAACGCGCGGAGGCGGCCAGGGTGCAGGTGGTGGACGAAGACGCCTCTTCGCGACAGGAACCGCGTCGCCAGCTCTTCGAATCGAAGCTGGTGCCACCGATCGTCCGCCCCGAGACCGTCCGCCGCACCCGCGTCCTGGACCAGCTCGAACAGGACCGTGACAGTCCGATCGTCTCCGTCGTGGCCCCGCCGGGCTACGGGAAGACCACGTTGCTCTCGCAGTGGGCCGAGCGCAGCGCCACGCGCGTCGCGTGGCTCACCGTGGACGAGGCAGACAACGACCCCGAGAGCTTGCTCGCGTACACCGCGGCCGCCCTCGATCGCGTGGAGCCGATCGACCTCGAATGGTTCCACCGGCCCGCGCCGCGCGGCCTGTCGGTTGCCTCCACCGTCGCGCCGCAGCTGGCCGGCGCCATGTACTCGATGTCCGCGCCGGTCTCGCTGTTCCTCGACCACGTCGACCTCTTGCACAACCGCGAGTGCCTGGACGCGCTCGCCGAGCTCGCGCTGCACCTTCCCGGCGGATCGCACCTCGCGATCGCCACCCGGAGCGACCCACCGTTGCCGATGGCGCGGTTGCGCGCCGGGCGCGGCGTGCTCGAGGTCGGCGTCCCGGAGCTCGCGATGAACGAGAGCGAAGCCCGGGCGCTGCTCTCGGGCGCGGGGCTCGAGCTCTCCGACGCCGAGACCGTCGCGCTGCTCGAGCGCACCGAAGGCTGGCCGGTTGGTCTCTATCTCGCGGCGTTGGCACTCAAGGCGGGCGGCGGTGAAGTGCGCGCCGGTCTGCCGTTCAGCGGCGACGACCGCCTGATGGCCGACTACCTGCGCGCCGAGCTCCTCGACCGGCTGTCGGATGCGGACGTCACCTTTCTCACCCGTACGTCTGTGCTCGACCGTATGAGCGGCGGATTGTGCGACGCGGTGCTCGACGGGAGCGGCTCGGCCCGCGTGCTCGAAACGCTCGAGCGGTCGAACCTTCTCCTCGTCGCCCTCGATCGCCGTCGGGAGTGGTACCGGTACCACCGCCTGTTCCGTGACCTGCTGCGCGCGGAGTTGCGGCGTCGCGAACCCGAGGTCGAGGTCGTGTTGCACCGCCGGGCCGCGGCTTGGTGCGAAGCCCACGGCGAGCACGAGATCGCGATCGAACACGCGCAGGCCAGTGGCGACGTCGACCGTGCCGCCCGGCTCGTGTTCCTGTGGGCCCAGCCCGCGTATGCGCAGGGGCGGGCGGAGACCGCGCGCGGCTGGCTCGAGTGGCTCGAGCGTGAGGGGCACCTCGACCGGTACCCGGCCCCCGCGGCGTGGGGCGCGCTGATGTACGCGCTGGACGGCGAACCCGCCGTCGCCGAGCGATGGGCAGCCGCGGCCGAGGCCACGACGGCGGACGAGGCGCTCCCCGACGGAAGCACGCTCACCGGGTTCAAGGCCTGGATCCGCATGTTCCTGTGCCGTGACGGCACGGCAGACTTGTTGCGGCAAGCCGCGGTCGCGCGCGAGGGCCTCGGTCCGACGAGCGTGGCCCGTCCGGTGGTGCTCGTCCTCGAGGCGGTGGCCGTCTTCCTCGAAGGCGATGCGGATCGGGCCGACACGATCCTCGCCCACGCAGTCGATGCTTCATACGCGGCCGGTGCGACGGGCGCGCTCGCCGTCGCGCTCGCGGAACGGAGCATCATCGCGATCGAGCGCGACGACTGGCATGCCGGCGCTGAGTTCGCGGAGGAGTCGCTCGCAACGGTGGACTCGGCACGTCTCGCGGAGTATTCGCTCAGCGCCCTGACCTATGCCATCGGGGCGCGCGTCGCGCTGCACAAAGGCGACGTCGATCGGGCGCGTGAGTACGCCGCTCACGCCGCCCGGCTCCGACCGTTGCTGTCGTATGCCGTACCGCACCTGTCGGTGCAGGCGTTGCTGGAGCTCGCGCGCCTGTACATCGCGCTCGCCGACACGAGCGGCGCACGTGCGGTGCTGCGCGAGGTCCGCGACATCCTGCGCCAGCGGCCGGAGCTCGGCGTGCTCCCGGCGCAGACGGACGAGCTGCAGTCCAAGCTCGACTCGATGCGTATCGGCACCGTCGGTGCATCGTCGCTGACAACCGCGGAACTGCGGCTGTTGCCGTTCCTGTCGACGCATCTCAGTTTCCCGGAGATCGGCGAGCGGTTGCACGTGTCGCGGCACACCGTGAAGACGCAGGCGATCTCGATCTACCAGAAGCTCGGCGTGTCCTCGCGCAGCGAGGCCATCGAGCGCATGCAGGAGATCGGGTTGCTGTCGGCCTGAACGGCAGCATCCTGATGGCCTCCCGACACCGAGGAGCGGAGTTGGCGGACGTCGCCGCGACACGACCCACGCGGTGGGCCGGCGCCGGCTTCGAGCTGTTCGATTCGAAGCTGTGCCCGCCCGCGTTGCGTGCCGCGATCGTGCCGCGTCCCGAACTCGTCGACGGCCTGATCGCGATGCCGGGCGGCTCGGTCGTGTTGGTCGTCGCGCCGGCGGGCTACGGCAAGTCGACGTTGCTCGCGCAATGGGCCGAACGCGACGCGGGGCGCGTCGCGTGGTTGTCGCTCGATGAGCGCGACAACGATCCGGAGACGCTCCTCGCGTACATCGCGGCCGCGCTCGACCGGGTCGAGCCGGTTGACCCGGAGATCTTCCGGCGCCGCAACCCGGGGAGCCTGACGATCGCGCCGACTGCGGTGCTGCGACTCGTGCGTGCGATGTCGTCGATGCGACCGCTCACGCTCGTGCTCGATCACGCGGAAGCGTTGCAGAACCCCGTGTGCCGCGACGTCGTCGCGGAGCTCGCAGTCAACCTCCCCGCCCGGGTCAAGCTCGCGATCGCGTCGCGCGAGGCACCGCCGGTGCCGCGGGCCCGCCTGCGCAGTCGCGGACTTAGTCGCGAGCTCGGCGTCGCGGACCTCGCGCTCGATGCGCGCGTGTCACGCGCGCTGCTCGGGCGGGCCGGCGTCGACCGGGGCGACGCGGCGATCGACTCGCTGATCGACCACACGGAAGGCTGGCCGGTGGGGCTGTACCTCGGCGCACTCGCGCTGAACGCGGGTGGCGTCGAAGCGACAGCCGGACTCGCGTTCTCTGGTGACGATCGCCTGATGGCCGACTATCTGCGCGCTGAAGTTCTGGCCCGCCTGTCGGGCGACGAAGTGGACTTCCTCACGCGCACGTCGGTGGTCGACCGACTGAGCGGATCGCTGTGCGATGCACTGCTCGATACCAAGGGTTCCGCCGCGGTCCTGCGGTCACTCGAGCATTCGAACCTGTTGCTTGTCGCGCTCGACGAAAAGCACGAGTGGTACCGCTACCACGCGCTGTTCCGCGAGTTGCTGGGCGCCGAGCTCGCGCGGCGCGAGCCGGACGCCGCCGACGCACTGCACCGGCGCGCCGCGGACTGGGCCGAGGCCAACGGCTTGCCGGAGATGGCGCTCGGTCATGCGCAAGCCGGGCACGACGCCGACCGCGCGATGGCGCTCATACTCGCACTCGCCCAACCGACGTGGGCGAGCGGGCGCATCGACACGGTGTTGCGTTGGATGGATTGGGTCGAGGCCGAGGAGCTCGTCGAACGATCGCCCGCGGTCGCGGTACACGGCGCGCTCATCTACGCGTTGCTCGGCCGCGCCTTCGACGCCGAGCGCTGGGCGATCGCTGCGGATCGAACGGTGAGCAACGAGGTGCTGGCCGACGGCAGCACGATGGAGAGCTACACGGCCTATCTGCGCGCGCTCCTCGGACGCGCCGGTGTGGATGCGATGGCCCACGATGCGCGGGTTGCCTGGGACGGTTTGAATCCCGCCAGCCCGTACCGGCCCACGATGCAGAACACGGAAGCGATCTGCGCGTTGCTCGAGGGTGATCCCGACCGCGCGGATCCGATCTTCGCCGCCGCGTTCGACGCGGCGATGCAGGTCCGCGCGGTTCCGTTCGCGGCGATGATCCTCGCCGAGCGGTGCATCGTCGCGATGGACCGGGGTGATTGGACCGCGGCCACGCAGCTGTCGGACCGTGCCCGGGCGATGGTCGAGGGCTCCGCGCTCGACGACTACTGGACGAGCGCGCTCGTCTACGCCGTCGCGGCACGCGTCGATATCCATCGCGGCAACCCGGCCCGTGCGCGCGATGACGCGGCGCGCACGGCTCGGCTCCGACCGCTGCTCACGTATGCGCTGCCCGTCCTGTCGGTGCAGACCCTGATCGAGCTGGCGCACGCGTACCTGGGGTTGGGCGAGATCGAGGGCGCGCGCGAAGTGCTGCGGCAGGCGCGCGACATCCTGCGGCAGCGGCCCGGGCTCGGTGACCTCCCGGATCGGGTGACGGACGTCGAGCGCCGGCTGGCGACGTTGCGCGCCGAGGACGCCGGCGCGACCGCGCTCACCACCGCAGAGTTGCGGCTGTTGCCACTCCTGCAGACCCACCTCACGTTCCCCGAGATCGGTGCGCGGCTCCACGTCTCCCGGCACACGGTGAAGACCCAAGCGATCTCCATCTACCAGAAGCTCGGCGTGTCGTCCCGGAGCGAGGCGATCGGGCGCATGCACGAGATCGGCCTGCTCGACACCTGACCGATTCATGCCGTCGGGGTGATGATTTTGGCATGGTCGTACGGTGTGATCGGAGCGGACGCAACCCGACGCGTCCCCGAAGAAAGGCCACGAGTGGCGCTGCACAAGAAGCTCGTCGAAGACCTGACGCCCCTGATCCTCAGCCCGATGTACTCCCGCCCGGGCGACAGCGGTCGCGCGCCGCGGCACACGTTGCCGCCGTTGGAGATGGATCCCGACACGGCGTACCAGGTCGTGAAAGACGAGCTCATGCTCGACGGCAACGCCCGCCTCAACCTCGCCACGTTCGTCACGACGTGGATGGAACCGCAGGCGGACCGGCTCATGGCCGAGACGTTCGACAAGAACATGATCGACAAGGACGAGTACCCGCGCACCGCCGAGCTCGAGCAGCGCTGCGTGAACATGCTCAGCCGGCTGTGGAACTCACCGGACGGGGACCAGGCGACGGGCACGTCGACGACCGGTTCGAGCGAGGCCGCCATGCTCGCGGGGATGGCGCTCAAGTGGCGCTGGCGGGCCCGGCGCCAGGCCGCGGGCAAGCCGGCCGACCGCCCGAACA
Source organism: uncultured Actinomycetes bacterium (assembly GCA_963740835.1). Lineage (GTDB taxonomy): Bacteria > Actinomycetota > Acidimicrobiia > IMCC26256 > PALSA-610 > CAVUFH01. The sequence goes on from CAVUFH010000003.1 coordinate 636,956, forward strand.
TGGTGATGGGCGCGAACGTGCAGGTGTGCTGGGAGAAGTTCTGCCGCTACTGGGAAGTCGAGACGCGGCTGGCGCCGATGGAAGGCGAGACGTACCACCTGACTCCTGAAGCCGCGGTGAAGTACTGCGACGAGAACACGATCGGCGTCGTGGCGGTGCTGGGGTCGACGTTCGACGGATCGTACGAGCCCATCGCCGATATCTGCGCCGCGCTCGATCGTTACCAGACCGAGTCAGGCATCGACGTGCCGGTGCACGTCGACGGCGCGTCGGGCGGCTTCATCGCGCCGTTCATCGACGAGGAGCTCGTATGGGACTTCCGTCTCCCGCGCGTGCAATCGATCAACGCGTCGGGCCACAAGTACGGGCTCGTGTACCCCGGCGTCGGTTGGGTGATCTGGCGTGATCCGGATGCGCTGCCGGAGGACCTCGTGTTCAACGTGAACTACCTCGGCGGCAACATGCCCACGTTCGCGTTGAACTTCTCGCGACCGGGGAACCAGGTCGCGGCGCAGTACTACAACTTCCTGCGCCTCGGCTTCGACGGCTACCGGCGAGTGCAGCAGACGTCGCGTGACGTCGCGCGCTACACCGCGGACGCGATCGCGGCGCTGGGCCCGTTCAAGCTCCTCACGGACGGCAGCGAGCTCCCGGTGTTCGCGTTCGCGCTGAAGGACGCGGATGCGCCGTTCACCGTGTTCGATCTCTCCGAGCGGCTGCGCGACCGCGGCTGGACGGTTCCCGCGTACACCTTCCCCGAGAACCGGCAGGACCTCGCGGCGTTGCGCATCGTCGTGCGCAACGGATTCTCGCGCGACCTCGCCGACCTGTTGATGGGTGACCTGCAGCGCCACGTCGACTTCTTCGCGAAGTTGGAGGCGCCCTTACCGTCCTCACCCAATCGCAGCGGCTTCGCGCATTGACGCTCAGCCGGCGCGGGTGATCGCGGGCAACACGTACTCGCCGTCGAGCACGGCGCGCCGCGGCGCGTACATGCGCATGATGGGCCGGAAGTCGCCGGCAGGTGTGGGCAACCAGTTCGACTCCTTGCCGGCGCCGGGCGACGTGGTCTGGAGGTACAGCGTGATCGACCCGTCGGCGGCCTTGGCCAATCCGGGGGTGCGATCGCCGATCGAGTAGCGGCCGATCGGGTTCGCGACGAGGTAGAAGTCGGGAACGTCGTACATCGTCAACGACCAGAACGCGTCGACCGGCGGCGCCACGGGAAGGTGCAGCTCGTAGCGGTGCGCGCCGTTGAGTTGGTCGCCGTCGGCGTCGTTCCAGACGATCTCGTAGTCGGCCTCGTACCCGTGGTTGCCCCACAAGCCGGCGCGGGCCGCGACGGCGCGCGTCGCGTACGCGGTCGTGCGGTCGGCGATCTTCCACTCGGGCGTGTCGAGGACTCCCACCTCGTGGTAGTCGAGGTTGTAGTCGAACATGTGCCGCGCCGACTGCCAGCCGGTCGGCGAAGCCTTCGCGTTCTTCATCAGCGCCTCGATGGTCGCCTGTCCTTGCGCCGCACCCTCGATCAATGCGGCCGCGCCGCGATCGAGATCGAGGAACGGTGACTCATCGGCGGTGAACCCGAGGCGCGGCGCACACGTCGAGCGCGGGCGCGTCCTGCGGGCTCGGCGGGAACGCGGCGAGCGCGACTCGAAAGCGCTCCCACCACTCGAGCGCCGCGGGAACGCCGGCGACGGCCGACGGGACACCGCTCGGCGCGGCGTCCGGATCCAGCGGGCGCAGCGTGAACTCGTCCTGGAGCGCATGCACCGCGGGCAGATCCGCATCGCCGTCGACCTGGACCCGGCCGACGATGACGAACACGCCACTGGCCGCGCGCACGGTGCGCATGCCGTCGGGCGCGGGCTCGTCGTGGTCGGGCGCGACGAGGAGGAAATCCGCCGCGGCGGTTCCGGTGGCCCGGCGGCCGATGTACGCGAAGTTGTTCGTCCACGCGTCGACGAATTGCAGCACGCAGTACCGATCATGCGTGTCGGGCACGTGGAGCGCGACCGGTCCGGACCGGACGTCGACCGCCGCCGTCGTGTAGAGCGTGTCGTTGTTCGGGCTCACGAACTTCACCTCGGGGCCGGCGAGCGCCCGGGCGTGCGCGAACGTGTTGAGATCGGCTTGCATACCGGTCCTGCCCTGTCCCGAGACGAAGCCCCCGATCTCGTTCATGTTGTAGACGAGCGGATAGCCGTAGATGTACGCCTGGGTCGCGAGCTTCACTTCGTCAGGGTCGGGGGTGGGTACGGCCATGGACGGCTGCCTTCCTTGTCGGGGTCGTCGGTGTCGTCGGTGTCGTGCGCTCGGAGGGCTGCGATCATGCCGTCGGGATGATGTGACCCGGCGCCGAATCAGGTCCGATGGGCAGGTCCCGACGCGCGGCGATGGATGGGGAGCTCGTGGACCAGAACATTGCCAAATTGCGCGACCTCAGCGGAAACCTCGATGCGCTCGTCGACTGTCCACCGTCCTCGTCCCGACCGGGGATCGCCATCCCGGCGCTCGAACCCAAGACCGAGGCGTTGATCAGGGTCGGCGCGCTCGTCGCGCTCGGCGCGACTCCGACCGCCTACCTCGGAGCCATCCGGGCCGCCCTCGAGGTCGGAGCGTCACCCGACGAGGTCGTCGGCGCGCTCGTGTCCGTGGGCGCGACCGTGGGGGCGGCTCGGGTCGTTGCCGCGTCGGGCGGAGTCGCGGTCGCGCTGGGCTATGACATCGACGCCGCCTTCGAGGAACATTGACCGATTCAGCAGCCATGATCGAACAGGAGCAGCATGAACCTCACGCCGAGAAAGCGATTTGCCGCCGCGACGGTGGTGCTCGTGCTGACCGCGACGGGTGTCGCCGCGTGCGGCGGTGACGACGACGACAGCTCGTCGTCGACGACGGCGAGCAAGACGCTCTGCGACGACTCGCAGGCCCTGAAGTCGTCGGTCGACGATCTGAAGAACGTCGATATCGTGCAGAACGGCACGTCGTCACTCAGTGCCGCGCTCGACGAAGGTGACCGAGAGCGCGTCGACGCTGATCGACTCGGCCAAGTTCGACTTCAAGCCCGAGGTGGACGACCTCCAGTCGTCGTTGCAGAAGCTCGGGTCGTCGATCAAGGACATCCCGTCGAACGGGCTCAATCCGGTGAAGGAGGCGGCGTCAGACGTCGAGACCTCGGCGCAGAAGCTCACCGACGCGGTCGACAAGGAGAAGTGCAGCTGATCCGCCCCTGCTCCGCGACAGTCAGGCACCGGTCGAGCAGACTGACCGAGTGACCGTCGAGGAGCGGAACCCCGATTTCGATCTCCTCACGTCGGTTGCGCCTCGGCGGTGGGCGCCGGCGGTGTTCGGTGTCGTGCCCCAAGGCGCGAACCGAAGGCGGCCGAGCGACTTCGTGCGGCTCGGTGCGGCGGCGCTCGTCGTTGTCGTCACCGCGCTCGGCGCCGACGACATCGGTGGACTCGAGAAGGCGATCTTCGACGTCCTCGCGGACCTGCCCTCGTGGATCCGCTCCAGCGCGGAGGTGCTGTACCACGTCGGCTCGGTCGGCACGGTCGTGGTGCTCGCACTCGCGTTCTTGTTCACGCGCCAGTTCCGATTGCTGCTGCTCCTCGTCGGCGCCGGTGCGCTCGGCTGGCTCGCGAGCGTGGGCCTGCGGGCGTGGGTCAACGCGGCGGGTGCGCGCCGTGCCGCGGGCCTCACCGTGCACGGCGCGAGCCCCGAGTACCCGGTCATCGTGCTCGCGGTCGCGACGACGGTGTTGTTGGTCGCCGCGCCGTACCTGCTGCGGCCGGCGCGGCGGCTCGTCGTCGCGCTGTTGACGCTCGGTGCACTCGGGGCGCTCGTCGCCGTCGTCGGGATGCCCGACGACGTGCTCGCGAGCATTGCGCTGGCGTGGGGCGTCGCGGCCGCGTTCCATCTCGTGGTCGGCACGCCCGCCGCGACGCCTTCGCTCGAGCAGGTCGGCCGGGCGCTGTCGGGGCTCGGTGTGACGGTGTCCGATCTCGCACTCGCAGAGGAACAGGTCTGGGGTGAGACGCGATTCGTCGCGGCCGCACCGGACGGTGATCCGGTCGCGATCGAGGTGATCGGCCGCGACGCGAACGACGCGCGGCTCTTCGCCAAGGCGTGGCGACTCCTCTGGTACAAGGATTCCGGACCGACGCTCACGCTCACGCGGACGCAGCAACTCGAGCACCGGGCGTACCTGCTGCTGCTCGCGGAGCGAGCGGGGGTGCGTGTGAGCGAAGTCGTGATCGCGGGCGTCGCCGGGTCGGACGACACCGCGCTCCTGGTGCTGCGCGAGCCGCCCGGCGCCCCGCTCACCGCGGTTGCGCCCGAGCGCATCACCGACGCGGTGCTCGACGAGGTCTGGCGGAACATCGTGCGACTGCACGACATGCGCATGGCGCACGGCGGGTTGCGCGCGGCCAACGTGCTCCTGGGACCGGACGGCAGCACGGCCATGGTCGACTTCGCGTTGGCGTCATCGGGTGCGCCGGCCGAGCGGTCGCTCCTCGATGCCGTCGAGTTCCTCGTGACGAGCGCGGCGCTGGTCGGCGAGGACCGCGCGCTCGCGGCCGCCGATCGCGCGCTGGGCCACCGCGGACTCGCCGATGTGCTGCCGATGCTCGAGCCCGCCGCGCTCACGTGGGCCGCCCGGCACGACGTTCCCGACACCAAGGCGCTGCTCAAGCGGTTGCGCGAGCGCGGCGAGGCGCTGACGGGCGAGGAGGTCGCGGCGCCGGTCGAGCTCCGCCGGATCGCGCCGACCGACATCCTCCTCGCGGCCGGTGCGATCCTCGGCGTCTATCTCCTGATCGGCGAACTGGCCGGCATCGACTGGGCGACGACCTTCAACAACCCCGAGTGGGGCTGGATCGCGATCGCGTTCCTGCTCTCGTGGACGACGCCGTTCAGCAGCGCGATCGCGATGATGGGATCGGTCGCGATCCCGCTGCCGTACAAGGCCGTCGTCGGCGAGCAGTTCGCGAACAACTTCACCGGCCTCGTCGGCGGCACGGTCGCGACGACCGCGCTCGTCATCCGGTTCTTCCAGAAGCAGGGTCAGAAGGTCGCGGTCGCCGCGAGCTCCGGCGTCCTGAACTCGCTCGCCGGCATGGTCGTGCAGGCGATCCTGGTGATTACCGCGCTCGATCTTCACCAGCAGCGACTTCACGCCGTCCGACAGCGGCGGCGGCAAGAACATCGCGGGCTTCGTGATCGTCCTGATCGTCGTCGGCGGCGTCGGCCTTGCGGTCGCGCTCGTCGTGCCGAAGCTGCGGCGCCGGCTGCAGGGTGTCGTCGCGCCGCAGCTCGGCGCCGCGAAGGACAACCTCAAGGGGATCCTCACGACGCCGCGGAAGGCCGCGATGCTGTTCGGCGGCAACCTCGTCACGCAGGTGCTGTTCGCGCTGGTGCTCGAGGCCGCGCTGCACGCGTACGGCGAGTCGCTGCCGCTCCTCCAAGTCATACTGATCAACTCGCTCGCGTCGCTCCTCGGCGGGATGGCACCCGTTCCCGGTGGCATGGGTGTGGTCGAGGCCGGGCTCATCGGCGGGTTCACCGCCGCGGGCATCCCGCAGACCCAAGCCGTCGCGGCGACGTTCACCGCGCGCCTCTTCACCGCGTACCTGCCGCCGATTTGGGGCTGGTTCGCGCTGCAATGGTTGCGGCGCAACGACTACGTATAGGCGCGGTCAGTTCGCCACGGAAGGCGAGGTGCCCGGCGCATGCGCGTCGACCACGCCTTCGCCGGGCAGCAGGCTCCTTTGGTCGAGCGTGTACAGGAACGCGATCGCCGGCACGATCGTCACCGCGGCGACGCCGAAAACGACGAGCACGGCCGTGAGCGTGCCCGACGGCGCCGCCGCGTCCGCCACCTTCAACGAGGTCGGCAGCAGGTACGGCCACTGCGCGACGCCCCACGCGCAGATGACGCTGGCGACCGCGCCGGCGGAAAGGACCCGTGCGCCACGCGCGGAGCCCCGCACCAGCAGCACCAACGAGACGACGCCGCACACCCCCGACAGGATGACGAACGGGAGCGCGCGCGAAGTCAGACCGTGGAACACGTACGTCGCGTCTGCATCGAGCACGAAGATCCCGACGAAGGCGACCGCACCGGCCACGATCGCCGCGATCACCGCGCGCCGGCGGAAGTACTCGGCGAGGTTCTCGTCGGCGAGGCGGCGGGCGTCCCATACGAGGTACACGGCCGAGAGATACGCGCACACGGTCACCGCGAGCACGCCGCCGAGGATCGAGGTCGGGTTGATCCAACTCGTCCAGGGGTCGCCGGCCTTGCCACCTGCCGGCACGCGCCCGGACGCGATCGCACCGGCAACCGCGCCCATGCAATAGGGCACGATCACCGAAGAGATCGCGAAGATCGCGCCGAAGAAGCGCTGCTCAGAGGTGCGCACGAGCGACTTCCGGAACGCGAAGCTCGAGCCCCGCAGCACGATGCCGAGCGCGGCGAGCGTGAGGGGGACGAACAGCGTGAGCATGATCGACGCGAAGGCTTCCGAGAACGCGGTCCACACGACGACGAGGCAGAAGATGAGCCACACGTGGTTCGCTTCCCACACCGGGCCGATCGAGTGGTCGATGAGCGCACGCGGGCGGGCGCCGCGCTTGGCGCCGCCCGCGATCAGGTCCCAGAAGCCCGCGCCGAAGTCGGCGCCACCGAAGAGCGCATAGGCAGTGATGCCGAACAGCAGCACCCCGGCGACGACGTCGGCCTCGGTCATCCGACCAGCTCCCCGTCGTCGATCGGGCCGAGTTGTCGCGGCCCGTACGGCACGTCGCGTTCGTCCGCGTCCGCGTCGTCGCCGCGTTCGCGGCGGAACCGACGGCTCATGCGCCGCAGCACCGCGATCGCGGTCGCGCCGAGCGCGATGTAGAGCAACACGACGACGATGAACGTGATCCAGATGCCGCCGTTCGCGGTCGCTGCGTCCTCGACCTTCATGTGGTTGTGGACGATCCAGGGTTGGCGCCCGACTTCCGCGACCGTCCAACCGGCTTCCAAGGCGAGTACCGACGCGATGCCGGCGCCGGACGCGACCCAGAGGAACAACCGGGACTTCGGCATGTCGCGCCGGAAGATCCAGCACAGCCCGTACCAGACCGACAGCAGGAACAGCGCGGTGCCGATGCCGACCATGACGTCCCAGGCGAGGTGCACGGTGTTCACCTCGCGGATCGTGGGCTGATCGTCGGTGGGAACGGTGTCGAGGCCTTGGATCACCGTGTTCTTCCCGGTTTTCGGATCCGACAGCCAGGACGCGAGGCCAGGGATCGGGATGCCGCCGGTGACCTCATCATTGGAATTCAGGTGTCCGAACAGCGTCTCCGGGACATCGCTCTCCGTCTTCGGGACCATCTCGATCGCCGCGAACTTGATCGGCTCGTTGTTGTAGACCCACCGTGCGACCGTGTCGCCGACCGCCATCTGGATCGGTGTGGCGATCGCGGCGACGGTGAACGGGATGATGAAGCCGAGGCGGTGGTAGCGGTCGCGGCGACCCCGCAGCATCGCGAACGCGTAGACCGACGCGATGAGGAAGCCGCCGACCAGGTACGCCGCGAGCAGCATGTGGCTGGCCTCATACGGCCATGCCTTGTTGAAGAACACCTTCCACGGATCGACGTCGACGATGTCTCCGTTCTTGTTCAGCGTGAACCCGGCCGGTTCGTTCATCCACGCGTTCGCGGCGACCACCGAGAGTGTGCCGCCGATGCCCGCGATCACGATGGGCACCCCGGTCCAGAAGTGGGTCCACGGCTTGAGCCGCCTCCAACCGAAGATGTAGATGGCGATGAAGATGGCTTCGGTGAAGAAGAAGAGGCCTTCGACCGCGAAGGGGATCCCGAACGCGGCGCCCCACTGGCCCATGAACTTGGGCCAGAGCAGACCGAACTCGAAGGTCAGCACCGTACCCGTCACGGCGCCCACCGCGAAGGTGACCGCCATGTACTTGGCCCACCGCTGCGCGAGGAGCAGCGCGTCGTTGTCGCCCTTCTTGATGGCGCGGTAGTTGGCGATCAGCGCCATGCACGCCCACGACACTCCCAGCGGCACCAGGATGATGTGGAAGGCGAGCGTGAACGCCATCTGCGCACGCGCCCACGGGACCGGGTCCACGGCGAGCATCGGTCGTCCTCCGATCCGGGGATCCTGCGATTCTGCACAGTGTGCCCCGACCAGTCGTCATCCCGTTCGGATGAATCCAGCTGGGCACTCGACATCACCCGATCAGGGCGATGTTCGTGAGCGTCGGTCGGTCAGAATGTCCTGATGGGCGAGGCCGGACTCTCTGCAGCCGAGGTCGGCAAGGGGATCTCGGAACACCGGCACCACACGGAGAACGGCGAGGCCCGAGGGCAGGATCGCGTCATCACGATCATCGAAGCGACCCTACTGGCCGTCGTGGCGCTGCTCGCGGCGTGGTCCGGGTTCGCGTCCTCGAAGTGGAGCACGGAGTCGCGCCTCGACCTCGCCGAGGCATCGTCCGCGCGTACCGAGGCGAACCGCGCCGACGACGCGGCAGGTGAGATCAAGGACTTCGACGCGTCGACGTTCAACGCCTGGTTTTCCGCGTACCTCCTTGGGAACCAGAGGGCGGTCGCACTCGCGGAGCGCCGGTTCCGGCCGGAGTTCAAGGTCGCGTTCGATGCGTGGGAAGCGACGAATCCGGAGACCAATCCTGACGCACCTCCGGGACCCACCTTCATGCCGGAGTACCGGGAGCCCGGCGCGGAGGAGGCCGTAGCGCTCGACCGCCGCGCCACGCGGAAATTCGAGGAGGGCCAGGAAGCGGCGGCCAACGCCGATGACTATGTGCGTACCACCGTCTACCTCGCGACGGTGCTGTTCCTGGTCGGGATCAGCGGCCACTTCCGCGTCCGCGGCGCGCGCATCGGTCTCGTCGTCGTGGGCGTCATCGTCCTCGGCATCGCCGGGGTGACGCTTGCCACCTTGCCCGGTCTGCCGTGAGCGCCGACGATCCGACCGACGGCGACGAGGCCGACGACGAACTGATCGCCGAAGCCCGCTGGCCGATGGCCGCTGCAGTGCTCGCGACGATGGTGCTCACGATCCTGTTGCCGAACAACTTCCGGCACCTCCCGGTGTGGCTGGTGCCGGTGCTCGAGGGCGGCCTGCTGCTCGCGGTGGTCCTCGGCGATCCCGGCAAGATCGATCGCCGGTCCCGGTCCTTGCGAGTCGTATCGATCGGGCTCGTATCACTGCTCGTCCTCAGCGCGCTGTGGGCGACGGCGCTACTGACCGTGGCGCTCATCGAAGGCAACCAGGCGACGAACTCGGCCGGTGAACTGCTACGGGTCGGTGGCATCGTGTGGCTGTCGAACAACATCGCATTCGCGCTGCTGTTCTGGGAACTGGACGGCGGCGGCGCGGCCGCCCGCGCTCATCGCCTGCCGAAGTACCCCGATTTCGCCTTTCCGCAGCAGCTGAACCCGGACGTCGCGCCCCCGAACTGGCGGCCCCGGTTCGTCGACTACCTGTACCTGGGCTTCACCAACGCCACCGCCTTCAGCCCCACCGACGCGATGCCGCTCGCGCCCTGGGCCAAGATCACGATGGCGGTCCAGTCGCTCGCGTCCCTCCTCATCCTCGGCCTCGTCATCGCCCGGGCTGTGAACATCTTCACCTGACCGGGGCGGGGACCGGCCGCGGTGCACGTTCATCCCCTTCGGGTGATGCTCGGTCGGCGCCCTGGCGACATCCTGGGGACATGCGAGATTTGCTTCTTCGCAGAGATCGCATCTGTGTGCGAGCGTCGCACCATCACCGACGCCGGGACGGTGCGGCTGGCATCATTGCCCGAACAAGCCGAGGACGCTGCACGCACGCGGCGACTCGGGTGAGACTCATGCCAACGAATGAGGCCAGTGCAATGCGGGCCTCGAGAAACAGGAGAGATACGTGACACTCGCTTCCGACTTCGGTACCGGCCAGGTCTTCTGGTCGATCCTGTGGTTCACGATGTTCTTCATCTGGATCTGGCTGTTGATCATCGTCTTCAGTGACATCTTCCGCAGCCACGACCTCGGCGGCTTCGCCAAGGCGCTTTGGGTGATCGGCATCATCATCGTCCCGTACCTCGGCGTGTTCATCTACTTGATCGCGCGGGGCCACAAGATGCAGGAGCACGCGATGGCCGCGGCCCAGGCGCAGGATGCCGCTGCGAAGCAGTACATCCAGAGTGCGGTCGGGAGTTCGACGAGCACCGCCGACGAGCTCGCGCGTTTGGCCGACCTCAAGGACCGCGGCGTGATCGACGACGCCGAGTTCCAGCGGTTGAAGGCGAAGGCGCTCGCCTGAGGTTGCGCTTGGAAGCCGGATTGCGCGTCACGGCGGCTGCCCGGAGCGGCAGCCGCCGTTGCGCGTCCGATCCTTGACGCGTGCGCTCCTAATACGGCAATCGACGAGGAGGGCAGGCCGGGAAGCGAGGACGAAGGAGTGACGACTTCCACGAACCCACCGGAACCGGCGGCGCCGCCCGATCCCGTCGAGCTGCTCAGGAGCAACAGCTATCTCGGGTTGCTCGTGCTGGGCGCAATCATCGGGGTCCCGATCGCCACCGTGGCGTACTTCTTCTTGAAGCTCGTCGCCGAGGCGCAGCAGTACATCTTCACCACGCTTCCGAACGACCTCGGTTTCGACGGCGCGCCGGCTTGGTGGCCGGCCCCGTTCCTTGCGCTCAGCGGGCTCCTCGTCGCGCTCGCGATCAAGTACCTCCCGGGAACCGGTGGCCACTCTCCGGCCGACGGATTCAAGCCCAGCGGCGCGGTCCCGCCGACCGAGCTCCCGGGCATCGTGCTGGCCGCCTTCGTCACCCTGAGCCTCGGGGTCGTGCTCGGCCCGGAAGCGCCACTCATCGCGATCGGCAGCGGTCTCGGTGTCCTGGCGATCCATCTCCTCAAGCGGGACGCGCCGCAGATGGCCGTCGTTGTCGTGGCGGTGGCCGGGAGCTTCGCCGCGATCTCGACCCTTCTCGGTTCGCCGATCGTCGGCGCCTTCCTGCTGATGGAAGTGGCGGGCTTGGGAGGCCCGCTCCTGGGCGTCGTGCTCGTGCCTGGCCTGCTCGCGGCCGGTGTGGGTTCGCTCATCTTCGTGGGGCTCGACGCCTGGACCGGCTTCGGGACGTTTTCGCTCTCCGTGCCCAACATCCCGCCCGCGAGCTCCCCAACGGGAGCCGAGTTCCTCTGGGCGATCGCGATCGGCGTCGCAGCCGCGGTGGTCGGCGCCGGGATCAAGCGAATGGCCCTCATGATCCGGCCTGTGGTCGAACGGCAGAGCCTGGTGCGCACGCCACTCGCGGGATTGGCGATCGGTGGGCTCGCGTTCGTCTTCGTCGAGGGCTCGGATCGCAACGTTTCGTTCATGCTCTTCTCCGGACAGGACTCGCTGCCGTCGCTCATCGAGAATGCGTCCGGTTGGACGGTCGGCGCCCTCCTGCTTCTCATCATCTGCAAAGGACTCGCCTACGGCATCTCGCTGAGCAGCTTCCGCGGCGGTCCCGTCTTCCCAGGGCTGTTCATCGGTGCCGCCGGCGGCATCGCGCTGTCCCACCTGGCCGGCCTGCCGATGATCGCGGGCGCGGCCATGGGCATGGGTGCGCTGATGACGGCCATGCTCGGTCTCCCGCTCACGTCGGTCATGCTCACGACGCTGTTTCTCCAAGCCGATGGCCTCACGCTCATGCCCGTCGTGATCGTCGCCGTCGCGATCTCTTACGTCGCGTCCGCGCGGCTGGCTCCGAAGATGCCACCAACCGCCGAGCCGGCACCGGCGTGACCGCGAGGGTGACACTGTTTCAGTCAGCCGACTAAAACTCGGCGATGGCTCATGATCCCGTTGTCGCCGAAACCGTCCGCGCGGCCGAGCACCTCGAACCTCGCTTCGTCCTCGCAGACCAGGAGCAGCGCGCCGGCGCGTGCCTGAACGCGTACCGCGGCGCGGCCGGCAAACGGCCGAACGTGCTGGTGATCCTGTTCGACGACGTCGGCTGGGGCGACTTCGGCTGTTACGGCGGCGGCGCCGCGGTGGGCGCGCCCACCCCCAACATCGACAAGCTCGCGCGCCGCGGGCTCCTCCTGACGAGCTGCTACTCCGAGCCGTCGTGCACGCCCTCCCGCGCGTCGCTGATGACCGGCCGCCTACCGATGCGGCACGGACTGCTGCGGCCCCCGATGTACGGCCAGCCCGGCGGCCTCGCGGGCGAGGTCACACTCGCGCAGCTCCTGCACGACGCGGGCTACGTGACGCAGGCCGTCGGCAAGTGGCACATGGGTGAGAACCGGGAGTCGCAAGCGCAGCATGTCGGCTTCGACGATTTCTACGGGTTCCTGTCGGTTTCCGACATGTACACCGAGTGGCGGGACGCGAACTTCTTCCCGGAGATCGTCTACAGCGCGGAGCGCACCGAGTGGGTGCGGAACCTTCCGTTCAACAAGTGCTTCGTGCACGCGCGGCGCGGCGAGGACGCCGAGAACGTCGAAGAGGTGACGATCCCGGTCCTCTCGCTGCTCGACGACAAGTGGACCGACTACTCGCGGGCGTTCATCCGCGAACGTGCGGGCAAGGAGGAACCGTGGTTCCTCTACCACTGCACGCGCGGCGCGCACTTCGACAACTACCCGCACGAGCGGTTTCTCGGGAAGTCGCCGGCGAAGCACCCGTACAAGGACACGATCCTCGAGCTCGACGACATCGTCGGGCGGCTCGTGGCCGAGCTCGAGGCGACCGGGCAGCTCGATGACACGCTGATCTTCCTCTCCTCCGACAACGGTCCCGAGATGGAGACGTGGCCGGACGCGGCCTATTCGCCGTTCCGCTGCGCCAAAGGCAGCACATGGGAAGGCGGCCAGCGCGTGCCCGCGATCGTCGCGTGGCCGGGGATGATCGAACCCGATCGCGTCAGCGACGGGCTGTTCTCGCAGATGGATCTGTTCAACACGATCCTGCAGCTCGCCGCGGCCGCGGATCGCATCCCGACCGACCGCTACATCGACGGCGTGGACCAGACGTCGTTCCTGCTCGACCCCGAAGGCGTGTCGAACCGCAAGTTCCTCTACTACTGGCTCGTCAATGTGTTCTCCGCGCTGCGCGTCGGCGAGTGGAAGTTCATGGTCGCGTCCACCTCGGACGACGACCGTGACTGCCTGAACCTCGGCGGCTTCACCGGCGTCACCCAGCGCTACACACACGGGCGGCTCTACAACCTCTACCTCGATCCCAAGGAGAGCCGCAGCTACATGATCCGCAAGCTCGCGTACATCGACACGTTCACGGACGGCATCCGGCAGCACTTCGTGACCTTCGGCAAATACCCACCGAAGCAACCGATCGCAGCGATGAGTTGAGTGTGAACGCGGGCCAGTGTGCGTCTGCTCAGGTGATCGCCGGGACCGTTCGGGCGCGAGTGACCACGAAACCGAAGCCGCCCATCACGAGTGCGACGATGGCCGCGAGGCCGAAGAGCGTCGACAGATGGGTGCCGGCGTCCTGCAACGGCCCTGCGCCGAACGCAGCGATCCCGTAGCCGATCTGGTAGCACGCGATGACACCGCCGGCGACGGCCGCGCCCATCGCGGTGAGCTCTTCCTGCCCGAAGCTGATGGTCAGCGGGAGCAACGCCGAGCAGCACAGCCCGGCCAGGCCGAACGTGAAGATCGCGAGCGCGGGCTTGTCGTCTGGGAGCTGGGAGATCGAGACGAAGACGACGGCGAGCAGGACGGGGAGCACGCGGTAGGTGACGCGCATCGGCACCCAGCGCTGCAGTGCCGCGAACCCGACGCGGCCGAGGGTGACGGACGCCCAGAACGTCGTCAGGGCGAGCGATGCCATCGTGGTGGACGCGCCGAGGTCCTTCATGTCGATGGACGCCCAGTTTCCGTTCATCGTCTCGCAGATGCCGTAGCAGACCGCGAACCCGGCGTAGATCCAGAACCGGCCGGGGATCGGTGCACGCCTGGCGCCGGCGACGTGCGCCGGCCGCGCGACCTCGAGGGGGAGCCGCATGCTGGCGCCGAGCACGAGCGCGAGCGTGGTTCCGGCGACGATCGGCAGGCCCCACCAGAAGTCGAGCCCGATGAACACTGCGACGAGCAGCGGGGCGAGCGCGGTGCCGACCCCCAGCAACGCGTTCAGCACGAGTACCGACGAGTCCACCTTCCCTGGGTTGAACGCCGCGGTGAACGTGTTGAGCGCGGGAACCGTGAAGCCGAAGCCCACCCCGAGCGAGAACGTGGCGCAGAGCAGGAGTGCGTAGGCGATGCCCTCGTCGTGTTCGAAGATCGCGCTGATGACGAGGAGCGTCATCGAGGTGACGTTCGCCAGCATGCCGACGAGGTACACCTTGCGCGTCCCCACGCGCCGCGCCCACGACGCCCCGAGGATCGACGCCGCGACCGCGGCGATCGCCTGCGGCACGAACATCGCGCCGTACGCACTGCTCGTCAGGCCGTACTCGGTGGGGCTCGTGAAGACCGTGCTCGCGGCGGGAAAGGTGACGAGCGCGACCCCCTGCGCGACCGCCGCGATCAGGACGACGCGCGCTTCGGTGCGAGATGCCATGCTCCCCCGTTCCGGCTCGCAGGCGGTCGCCGTCAGCCGAGACGGGACTGCAGGTGTTCGCCCACGCGGATCGCGTTCGCCATTGCGGTGAGCGCCGGGTTCACCGCGCCGATGCTCGGGAAGAAGCTGGTGTCCACCACGTAGAGGTTGTCGACCTCGTGCGCCTTGCAGTTCGGGTCGAGCACGGAGGTCTCGGGGTCGGAGCCGAAGCGGGCGGTGCCGGATTGGTGCGCACAGCCCACGATCGCGATCGACATGTCCATGTAGAAGTTCTTGTCGAGCACGTGGTGGTCGGCGAGGCCGGTGTGGTTCAGGATCTTCTTCAGCTCGTGGTAGAGCCGGTCAGCTTCCTTGTCGTTCGTCATCTCGTACGCGATCGCGATGTCGCCATCGGGGCGCACAGTGACCCGGTTGTCGGGCTTCGGCAGGTCTTCGGTCGTCAGCCAGAAGTCGACCGCGTGGTGCGCGACATCGTCGAGGCTCCAGTGCGGTGCGAGCTTCGTCAGGTGCGGCTCTTCACCCTTCATCGCGGCCGCGTTCGACTTGCCGACCATCTGGATGTTGCCGATCGGGTACTGGTAGTCGTCCGTACCGAAGTAGAAGTCGTTCAGGCCGAGCGTCTTCTGGAAGACAGTGTCGTTGCGTTCCTTCGACAGCGCGACGACCGCCTTGCTGTTGTGGAACATGAAGTTGCGCCCGACCTGATCCGAGCCGTTGGCGAGCCCGTTCGGGTGCCGGTCGTTCGCCGATGCGAGCAGGATCCGCGCGCTGTTCGACGCGCCTGCCGCGAGCACCACGATGTCGGCTTCGTAGACCTCGCGTGTGCCGCCGCGCTCGACGACCACGCCGGTGACATCACGGCCGGATGCTTTGGTCTCGAGTGCGGTGACCCTGGCGTCGACGAGCAGCGTGACGTTCGGTTCGTCCAGGATCGGACGTACCGCGATTGTCTCCGCGTCGGACTTGGCGTGCACGAGGCACGGGTAGCCGTCGCACCACGTACACCGGATGCACACGCTCTTGGGCCGCTCGGCCTCGTCGAACAAGATGCCGCACGGCGCGTGGAACGGCTTGTAGCCGGCGCGCTCGAGGTCGTCGGAGAGCTGCTGAATGCGCGGCTCGTGCGAAACCGCCGGCCACGGGTACTGCTTGCTCCACAGACCCTCGGTGGGGTCTTCGCCGTGGTTGCCGCGCACCTCGTAGAGCCACTCGGCCTTGGTGTAGTACGGCTCGAAGTCGTCGTAGCTCACCGGCCACGCGGGCGAGATGCCGTCGACGTGTTTCAGTTCGCCGAAGTCCTGCGGTCGGAGCCGGTACAGCGCGGCACCGTAGAGCTTGGTCGCGCCACCGACGAAGTAGTGCACCTGCGGCTGGAACGCCTTGCCGTCGGCGTCGTGCCACGTCTCGTCCGAGATGTAGCGCCCGTCGATGAACACGGGTTCGGGTGTCCAGTTCTCCATCTCGCGCGGAAGGAAGTTGCCCCGCTCGAGGAGCAGGATCTGCTTGCCGGACGGCGCCAGCGTGTGCGCGAGGGTGCCGCCACCCGCGCCGGTGCCGATGATGATGACGTCGTAGCGCTCGGCCATTGGGTCCTCGATCCCTAGAGCCCGGGGCTGCTGTGCATGATCCCGCCGTCGGCGAAGACCGTCGTCGCGGTGAGGTAGGAGGCACCGTCGGATGCGAGGAACGCAACCACGTTGCCGATCTCGGCTGGTTCGGCCATGCGCGCGAGCGGGATCGCGGCGTCGAGCACCTTCATCTTCGCCGGGTCGTCCATCGTCGACTTGTTGATCGGGGTCGCGACGGCGCCGGGGCCGACGCCGACCACGCGCACGCCTTGCGGCCCGAGCTCGACGCCCGCGGTGCGGGTCAACATGCGCATGCCGCCCTTGGACAGGCAGTACGGCGTGTTGCCGGGCATGGGCCAGTCCTCGTGCACGGAGGTGACGTTGATGATGGCGCCGCCACTGCCCTGGGCGATCATCTGCTTGGCCGCGATCTGGGTGCCGAAGAAGGCGCTCTTGAGGTTGATCGCCATCACCTTCTCGTACTGCGCTTCGGTCGTGTCGAGGATCGACGTGCGCGTCTCGACGCCCGCGTTGTTGACCATCACGTCGACCCGGCCGAAGCCCTTGACCGCCGCGTCGACGAGCCGCTGCAGGTCCTCGACCTTGCTCACGTCGGCCTCCACGCCGATGGCCTTGTCGCCCAGCTTCGCGACCTCGCGTTCCAGGTCCTCGGTCGCCTGCTGGTCGGCGACGTAGTCGATGACGACGTTGGCGCCCTCGCGCGCGAGGGCGAGCGTGATGGCTTTGCCGATCCCGCTGTTGCCGCCGGTGACGATGGCGATCTTGCCCTTCAGTGTCATGTGGGTTCCTCCGGCAGGGTCCGGCGCGAACGCGCGCCTCGGACCGACCCGCCGACCTTATGGCGCGGCCGCCCCGGGTGAATCATGCCGATGGCATGATGTTCACGGGCCGCTGAACGCATGAAATTGCGGTCGCCCCCCAGAGGACCCCCAACACCAGAGGTGCGGCATGGCCGACACGTATCCCGCCATCGCCGACCACGGCCTGATCGGCGACCTCCAGACCTGCGCGCTCGTCACCACTGGAGGCGCGATCGACTGGTTCTGCGCCCCTCGCTTCGACTCCCCGAGCATCTTCGGATCGCTGCTCGACCAGCAGAAGGGCGGCCAGTTCTCCATCACCCCGGCCGGCACCGACTACACGACGAAGCAGCTCTACTTCCCCGACACCGGGGTGCTCATCACCCGGTTCATGGCCGAATGCGGGGTGGCCGAGATCCACGACTTCATGCCGATCGAGAACCCCGGGCAGCCCTCGGAGCGGCACCGCATCGTGCGCATGGTGAAGGTGCCCCGCGGCGAGGTGCAGCTCACGATGGAGGTGGCACCGCGCTTCGACTACGGGCGGGCCGCGCACACGCTCGAATCGACCGAGCACGGCGCGGTGTTCACGAGCGGCAAGACGACGCTCACGCTGCACTCGACGGTGCCGCTGGGGACGCGCGAGAACGACGTCGTCGGCGAGTTCACACTGCGGACGGGTGACGTCGGTGGCTTCATCCTCGAGTCCGCGTCGGGGACTCTTCCGCGACACGTCGACGCGGAAGAGCTCGACGGCTGCTTCGTTTCCACGGTCGCCGCGTGGCGCGGCTGGCTCGCGGGCTCGACCTATCACGGCCGCTGGCGCGACATGGTGAACCGCGCCGCGATCACGTTGAAGCTGCTCACCTACGCGCCGACCGGCGCGCCCGTCGCCGCCGCGACAACCGGCCTGCCCGAGCAAGTGGGCGGTGAGCGCAACTGGGACTACCGCTACACGTGGTTGCGCGACGCGTCGTTCACGGTGCAGGCGCTCGACCGGCTCGGGTTCAAATACGACGCGATCGCCTTCCTGACCTGGCTGCGCGACCGCGTCGAGAAGACGAAGATGGACGAGAACGGTCCGCTGCGGATCATGTACCGCGTCGATGGCACCGAGGATCTCGAGGAGTACTCCCTCGACAACTTCGAGGGCTACATGGGTTCGTCGCCCGTCCGCATCGGCAACGGCGCGTCGTCGCAGCTCCAGCTGGACACGTACGGCGAGATGATGGACGCGATCTGGCATGCCGAGCGCGAGCAGGCCGCGATCGGGCAGCGGGGTTGGAAGGACCTCAGCGGCATGATCGACTGGCTCTGCGACAACTGGGACCAGCCCGAGGAAGGGATCTGGGAGACGCGCGGCGGTCGCCAGCCGTTCGTGTACGGCCGGATGATGTGCTGGGTCGCGCTCGACCGCGCCATCCGCATGGCCACCCAGACCGGTGCGCGTCCCGCGCCGCTCGAGAGGTGGACGAAGGTGCGCGACCAGATCAACGAGCAGATCGTCGCGCAAGGTTGGAACGAAGAGATCAAGGGGTTGGTGCAGCACTACGGGAGCGACGTGCTCGACGCGTCGGTGCTCGCGGCGCTGCGGCTGCACTATCTCGTGCCGACCGACGCGATCTGGCTCGGAACGCTCGCCGCGATCGAGGACAAGCTCGTGTCCGACAGCCTGGTGTACCGGTACAACCCGGAAGCGTCGCCCGACGGTTTGCAGGGCTCCGAGGGCACGTTCTCGATGTGCACGTTCTGGTACGTCGACGCGTTGACGCGCACCGGCCGGCTCGACGACGCGCGCCTGGTGTTCGAGAAGATGCTGACGTACGCGAACCACCTCGGCTTGTACGGCGAGGAGCTCGCGCAGACCGGCGAGCAACTCGGCAACTTCCCGCAGGCGTTCACGCACTTGTCGCTCATCACCGCCGCGGTCGATCT
The DNA here is from genome assembly GCA_963740835.1 of uncultured Actinomycetes bacterium. Classification (GTDB taxonomy): domain Bacteria; phylum Actinomycetota; class Acidimicrobiia; order IMCC26256; family PALSA-610; genus CAVUFH01. Next base: position 655,891 of record CAVUFH010000003.1, read on the forward strand.
CGACGCGGCGTTGAACCGGCGCGCCGCCGCGGGTCACGCGGCGCAGGCGACGACGTAGCCGCCGGCTGTGGGCGCTCGTCTTCGTCGTCACATCGGGCCGGGTCGCGGCGTCCCCGACGCGCCGCCCGGCGCGCGCCATCGGGTCGTGATCGTCGGTGGCGGCTTCGGCGGCCTGCCGGCGAGCCGGCTGCTCTCGGACATGCCGGTTGACGTCACGCTCGTCGACCGGCGCAACCACCACCTCTTCCAGCCGCTGCTCTACCAGGTCGCGACGGGGCTGCTCTCTCCCGGCCAGATCGCGCCGCCCCTTCGCCACATCCTGCGCAAGGCAAAGAACGTGCGCGTCGAGCTGGCGGAAGTGACGGGCTTCGATCTCGAACGGCGGGTCGTGCACGTGTCGCGCATGCCAGGCGAGGCCATTGAGATCCCTTACGACAGCCTCATCGTCGCCGGCGGCTCGGGGCAGTCGTACTTCGGTCACGACGAGTTCGCGCTCTACGCGCCGGGCATGAAGACGATCGACGACGCACTCGAGCTCCGGCGCCGGCTACTCGGCGCGTTCGAGCTGGCCGAGACCGCGACCGACGAGGAGGAGCGCCGGCAGTGGTTGACGATCGCGCTCGTCGGCGCGGGGCCGACCGGTGTCGAGCTCGCGGGTCAGATCCGGGAGCTCGCAGCGCGTTCGCTGCGCTCCGACTTCCGCACGTTCGAGCCCGAGACGGTGCGCGTCGTGCTGCTCGACGGTGGCAAGGAGCCGCTCGCGACGTTCGGGGACGACTTGTCGGCGAAGGCCGCAAAGGAGCTCGAGGGGCTCGGCGTCGAGCTGCGGATGGGCGCCCGCGTCACCAACGTCGACGCCTTCGGCGTCGATGTGCAGACCGACGCGGGAAACGAACGCATCGCGGCGCGCACGGTGGTGTGGGCCGCGGGTGTGCAGGCGTCACCGCTGGCCGCGATGCTCGCCGAGCAGACCGGCGCCGAAGTCGACCGGGCCGGTCGCATCGCGACGCTTCCCGACCTCACCCTTCCCGGGCATCCCGAGGTGTTCGCCGTCGGCGACATGGTGACGCTCGAGCATCTCCCCGGCGTCGCCGAAGTCGCGATGCAGGGCAGTCTCCACTCCGCGAACACGATCCTGCGCCGCTTGAAGGGCGAGCAGGATGCGCTGCCGTTCAAGTACCGGGACCTCGGCAGCGTCGCGGCCATCGGTCGGTTCCGCGCGATCTGCAGTGTCGGAAAGCTGCGCCTCAGCGGCTTCGCGGGTTGGGTCGTGTGGATGTTCGTCCACCTCGCGTTCTTGACCGGCTGGGGCAACCGCTTCACGACGATGCTCCGCTGGCTCCGCTGGCTCGTCGGTCGCAACCGCACCGAACGCGTGTTCAGCGTCGCGCACACGGGCGGCGACCTGAGCACGCCGGCCGAGGTGCGGGCGATCATCGAGCCGAACCAGTATCCGGGGCTCGACGCGGCCGGCGCGGAACCTCCCGGGCCGCCCGGCTGAGTCGGCCGGCGACTGCCGGATCGTTCACCCTGCATGGATCGTTCACCCTGCATGGATCGTTCACCCAGCATGGATGATGTGCGTTCGGCACCCACTCACGAGAATGGCGCGATGCCCAAACACCGCAGTCACTCCCTCCACGGGCGCGCCGACCAGGCCGGACTCCTCGTCGCGGCGTTGAACGCACCCCTGTCGTTCCAACGCACGCTGATGCCGCGTGCGACGACGGACCAGGCGCTCGTCACCGGCCTGACCGCGTCGATGAACCATGCGATCGTTTCCCTGGTGCAAGAGACGGTGCAGGCCGCCGCGCTCGCGGTTGCCGGGCAGGCGCGGCGGGCGAACGTCGACGAAGCGAGTTGGGGCCGCACCGTGCTCGGTGCCGACGTGCTGGCGATCGGGGCCGGGCTCGCGTTGCAGCGTGCCTTCCGGCAGCACCATCGCGAGGTGCTGCCACACGCGGGTGCGCGCACGGGAGGCTTCGTCCTGGCGACGACCGGAACGGCCGCGCTCCTCGCCGGGGTCCTGCAGGAGGCGTTCGCGGCCGGGGCGCGCGCCGGGGGCGCACGCTCGCGATCGTCGCGCCCGTCGCCGGCGCGCTCACTGCGGCGAACACGTGGGTGGTACGTCGTCGCGCGCGTACGGATGCGGACCTTCCGCCCGAGGACGTGCAAGCGTCGCTGGCCAAGTCGCTCGCATACGGCGCCGCGATCGCGGGTGGGCTCACTGCCTTCGGTGCTGTCGAGCGCAAGTTCGCCGACGTGCTCTCGAGCGCGGTGGCGCGCGTCCTCCCTGGCAACGACGAGGTCTGGCGCCCGCTCGCACATGCCGTGTCACTCGCCGCGTTCGGTGCGCTCACGCGCGTCGTCATGCAGCAGGCATTCCATCGCATCGAGAACGTGCAGGAATCGGTGGAGGCGGCATTCGACATCGCGCCGCCATCGGAGCTCGTCAGCGGGAGCTACGAGAGCAACGTCCCGTTCGCGACGTTGTCGCGCGGGTCGCCGGTTCGTGTGGATGACGACAGCTGAACGCGTGATCGAAGAAGTGATGGAGCAGCCCGCGGCCGCGCAGCCCATCCGTGCGTACGTGGGGTTGGAGAGCGCGGCGACCGAGGAAGCGCGCGTCGACCTCGCGTTGCAGGAGCTCGAGCGCACGGGCGCGTTCGACCGGAGCTGGTTGATGGTCGCGTCGCCGACCGGCACCGGCTACGTCAACTACGCCGCCGCATCGATCCTCGAATTCCTCTCGCGTGGCGATTGCGCGACGGTTGCGATGCAGTACTCGGCCCGGCCGTCACCGCTGTCGTTGGACCGTGTCGCCGAAGGGCGCGATCACGCGCGCTTGCTCTTCGCCGCGCTGCGCGACCGATTGGCGAAGTGTCCCGAAGGCAAGCGGCCGAAGCTCGTGCTCTTCGGCGAGAGCCTTGGTGCGTGGACGAGTCAGGATGCATTCGTGGATCGCGGCACCCAGGGCCTCGTCGAGGACGGGATCGACTACGCGATCTGGATCGGGACGCCGCATTTCAGCAAGTGGAAGGAGCAGGTGCTCTTCGACGACCAGCCGAACATCGACCGGAGCCTCATCGGGGTGTGCAACGACATCGGCGAGTGGGAGGCGCTCCACGCGGAGGCGCGCGCACGCATCCGGTACATGATGATCACGCACAACGATGACGGTGTGGCCGTGTTCGGGCCCGAGCTCGCGGTGCAGGCGCCGGAGTGGCTCGGAGCCCCCGAGACGCGGCCGGCTTCCGTCCCGAGGGGCATGCGCTGGGTCCCGACCACCACCTTCTTCCAGGTGCTCGTCGACATGAAGAACGCCGCGAACGTCGTGCCCGGAGTGTTCGCCGCTCGCGGCCACGACTACCGCGCGGATCTGCTCCCCTTTTTCAGTCGCGTGCTCGGCTTCGATACGTCACCCGAACAGGTGGAGCGGGTCGGGAAGTGGCTCGAAGGGCGGGAGCTGTTGCGTACACAGTGGATGAAGTCTCACGGCTCGGTCGAGCGCAGCCTGGCGGCCAGTGTGCTCGAGCGACTCATCCAGGAACAGCGGGCGGCCGGCCAAGACACCAATGAACGGCTGATCGAGCTCGTGCGCACCATCGCGTTCGAGGAGTTCGGCGCAGGTACGGGCGCCACCGGAGGAGGAACGAATCCTTGACCGACGACCTGAAGGCTCCCCGCACGCGCTGGGTCGCGCTGCTCGCGCTCGCGGTTGCCCTGACGCTCACTACGGCCGCGTGCGGTGGCGACGACGACGACAGCAGCAGTTCCGGGTCGAATCCCGGTGAGGTCGAGACGACGCCTGCCTCCGCGAGCGACCTCTCCAGTCAGCACTGGCAGTTGAAGTCCTTCGTCGTCGGGTCCGGGGGCACGCTCTCGATCGGGTCCGAAGCCTCACCCGCGACCGCCGCGTTCGACGCCGGAACGACCACCGGGTCGACCGGGTGCAACAACTACACGGTCACGTACGAGCTCGGGAGCAACGGCGCGATCAAGTTCGGGCCGGTTGCCGCTACGAAGGCGCTGTGCCCGGGCGATCTCAACGAGCAGGAGCAAGGCCTCATCAACGGGTACGGCGCGGCGCGCCGGGCCGTGATCAACGACGGCGCGCTCCAGCTGCTCGGCGCCGGCGGTAACCCGCTGCTGATCTTCTCGCCCGTGAAGGGCCAGGAGCTCGAAGGCGTCGACTGGCGGTTGATCAACTTCCGCACCCCCACGGCGGTGACCTCGTCGATCGCCGGTGCCGATGTGACCGCCACGTTCGCCGACGGCAAGGTCTCGGGCAACGCCGGCTGCAACAACTACTCCGCGACCTACACCGGTGGGAACGATACGAGCGGTCCGTTGACGATCGGCGCGATCGCGCTCCAGCAGAAGGCCTGCACTTCGCCCGAAGGCGTCATGCAACAGGAGCAGGGCTACGCCGCCGCACTCGCGACCGTCGTGAAGTTCGAAACCCTCGGCAACAAGCTCACGCTGTTGAACGCGCAAGGCCAGGACGCCGCCACCTACCAAGCCGAAGGCTGAACGCGATCGCGCCCGCGGTGTGACGGAACCTGCTTACCTGCGCGCGACTCGCGTGGCGTACGACACGGTCGCGGTCGACTACGCCGCGCAGCTGCGCGCCGAGCTCGACAGCAAGCCGTTGGACCGCGCGGTGCTCGACGCGTTCGCGGAGCTCGTACGGGCATCCGGCGGCGGGTTGGTCGCGGATCTCGGATGTGGCCCCGGTCGCGTGACGGCGTACCTGTGTTCGCGCGGCTTGACGGCGTTCGGTGTCGACCTCTCGCCGGCGATGGTGGCGGAGGCGCGGCGCGCGCACCCGGACCTTCGCTTCGAAGTCGGATCGATGACGGCGCTCGACCGGGACGGCGGCTCGCTCGCCGGCATCGTCGCGTGGTACTCGATCATCCACACCCCGCCCGACGATCTCCCTGCGCTGTTCGCCGAGCTCGCTCGAGTGCTCGCGCCCGGCGGTTACGCCCTGGTCGCGTTTCAAGTCGGTGACGCCCGCGTGCATCTGGAGCAGGCGTACGGACACTCGGTGTCGCTCGACGCGTACCGGCACTCACCGAAGGTCGTCGCCGAGCTGCTGCGCAACGCCGGGCTGCCCGAGTGCGCGCGCCTGTTGCGCGCACCGGACGAACTCGAGAAGACCCCGCAGGCGTTCCTGATGGTGCGAAAGCCCTGAACCTATGGCGACGCGGCGAGGAAGTCGTCGACGTTGAGGGTGACGGGTGCGTTCGTGGCCGCGCTCGAGACGTACGCCTCGAGCGCGGCTGATCCCGCGCGCTGCAGCGCGGCGGAGCTGTCGGTTGCGGTGACGGTCCACGTGGTCGGCTCGGTCGCGGTGGACAACCACGCGCGCGGAGATGCGGGTCGGGTTCTTGCCGGTCACGACCCCGCGCACGCGCAGGGTCGCGCCCGTCGACCAGTTCGGGATCGTGACCTCCGAAGCCAGTAGCGTCTCCGCGCCGCCCGTTCGCCGCGAGATGGAGATGGTCGTGCTCGTGGTCGTGATCCGCCGGATGCGGACCGCGTACTGGACGTTGCTCGAGACCCGCCGGACGAGCACAGAGCAGTATTGCCCGGAGCCGGTCGGGTTCTTGTTCGCGTTGAAGGTCACCCACACGTTGCCGTCGGTGAACTGCGGCGTGAGTGCAGCCGTGTAGGTAGTGCCGGCTGCGAGCGTGATGGTGCCGCGGGTGCCGCTGACGGCGTAGCCGGTCGCGGGCGTCGTCTGCCATGCGCCACCGACATCGGCGCTCGCCCAACTCGCGGGGATCGTTCGCGCGAACGCGTCCGACGCGTACGTCGTGACCGCGGGCGGCGCGGTCGTCGTCGTGGTGGAGGTCGGCGCGTCGGTGGTCGTCGTCGGCGGTTCGGTGCTCGCGGTCGTCGTCGGTGCTTCGGTCGTCGTGGGTGGCACGGTCGTCGTGGGTGGCACGGTCGTCGTGGTCGAGGTCGTCGTGGTCGTCGTCGTGGTCGGCGGCGACGAAGGGAAGGGCGGGTTCGCCGCGAGGTCGTCCACGCCGAAGGTCACCGGTGCGTTCGTGGCGCTGCTCGAGAGGTACGCCATCACGCCGATGGAACCCGCGCCCTGCAATCCGGCGGCCGCGTCCGTGGTCGTGACGGTGAAGGACACGGGCGCCGCCGCACCCGATGTCCAGGCGCGGGCGTTGAGTTGGGTTGGCGCCGCGCCGCTGACGTCCAACTGCACGCGGATCGGTGCTCCGGGAGTCACGACGACGCCGGGGACACGCACCTCGGGCCCGATCTCGATCTCGCTGCTCGTGCCGGCCAGCTTCGTGATCGCGAGGTAGGCCGTGCTCCCCGCGAGCCGCAGCCGCGCGCGGTACTCCATGTTCGGCGCCGCGTGCCGCGCGACGAGGAACGCGCTCTCGCCGCGTCCCGTACCGGGTTTGTCGGTGGTGAAGTCGGCGAGCAGGCTCACGTCCCGCGGTGCCGCCGCCGGGAGATACGCGGCGCGGAACTGGCCTGCAGCCGAGATGATGATTGACGCACGCAAGCCGCCGACACTGAAGCTCGAGACGCCCGACTGCGGCTGCCATGCGCCTCCGACTTCCGCGCTCCCGAGTCCGACCGGCACGGACCTCGTGAACGAGTCCACTGCGATCGGTCCGTCGGGCACGGGCGGCGCGGTCGTCGTCGGGTCGGGGTTGGTGCGCAGGCCCGCGGTGCACGTGCCGGTGCCGTGATCGGTGAACGTCTTCCCGGCGACCGGGTGGAAGTCCCAGTCGTAGCCGGTCGGCGAGAGTGTCAGCGAGATCACGCCGTATGTGTCCGCGCGCAAGACCTCGCTCGTCGGCCAGCGCGCGGTGCCGGTGGGCGGCGGTCGCAGCGGCGCACCGCCGGTGCCGACGGTGAACGCGCGCATGCCGGTCGGGTCGGGCGTTCCGATCCGGTTCATCGGCGCGAAGCGTTCGTAGTAGTGCTCGTGACCGTTCAGCACGACGTCGACGCCGCCGTCGTAGAGCGTGTTCCACGCGTCCGCGACCGACGCGACGCCGGGGGCGTACTCGCCCGAGCTGAACCGTGGGTGATGCCACATCGCCGCCGCGCACACGGTCGGATGCGCCGCGAGGTCGCTGCGTAGCCAAGTCAGCTGCTCGGAGTTGGGCGACATGTCGACGTTGCTGTTCAGCACGATGATGTGCCAGCCCGCCTGGTCGTAGCTGTACCAACCCTTGCCGCGCGGTCCTGCGGCATCTCCGAAGTAGTCGTAGTACGGGCGCCCGCTCTCGGTGACGTATTCGTGGTTGCCGGCGACTGGACGCGTACGCGGCTTGAGGTGGCCCCACGTGGGGTCGTAGCACGATGCGTAGTCGGCGTCGGAACCGTCGGGATAGGCGTTGTCACCGAGGGTCATCACGGTGCCGTCGATCCCGTCGAGCACCGCCGCGGTTGCCGCCGACGCGCTGCTCCCGCACACGCCGATGTCACCCGCGCCGACGAGCACATCCGGACCGGCCGCGTCCGAGCTCTCCGTCGACATCCACACGATCGCCGATACCGTCGCACAGACGAAGGCCAGCAACGCGCCGAGCAACGCGCGCCGCGACCATCCTTGCGAGTCCCACGCTCGCGACATCGGCTCCACCCCCGCGTGGCTGCGGCGAACCTAACGCAACGACAACCGTGTCGCCACCGCGCTTCGCTCCGCGACCCAGTTCCTGGATGACGGGAGTTGCGTCATCCTGTGGCGCGTTGCGTCGCGGCTCGGTTGGTGCCGGCGCGTTCGGTTGCGCCTTCGATGAGCGCGGGATCCACGTCGAGCGGCTCGGCCGGCTCGAAGCCCTCGACCGGGCGCATCGCCTGCTCGACTTCGGGTGCAGCCTTGATGTTCGGGATGAGGAGCGAGATGAACCCACCGATCGTGATCATCACGAACGCGAACACGAGTGCCATGCGCGTGCCGTTCACCACGCCGTGTTCCACCGCCGACTGGATCACGTTCACGACCGCGCGGCTGGCGCCCGCGGGCGGCCGGTAGTTCGCGCCGAGTGCGTGGATTCCGGCGATTGCGTCGGTCTTCGTGCCGGCGGGCAACCGCGACCCGTTGAGCTGTGTCGTTGATCGATTGATCGTCTGCGTGGTGAGGATCGCACCGATGACGGCGACACCGAGCGCGGCGCCGACCTGGCGCACGGTCGTGTTGGCGCCGCTCGCGACACCAGAGCTCTCCTTCGGGATCTCGGACAGCACGACGTTGGTGAGCTGCGCCAGCGCGAACCCGATCCCGATCCCATAGAACGCGAGGCCGGGGAAGAGCTCCAGGGCGGTGATGTCGACGGAGACGGCGCGGAAGATCAACACGATGCCGATCGCGTACGCGAGGAAACCGATGCGCACGACGACCGTCGTGCCGAGGTAGCGGATCAAGCGCCCGCCGAGCTGCGCGCCGATGATGACGAAGATCCCGGTGGGCAATTGCCACCAACCGTTCTGCACCGCGGTGAGGTGGCGACCGTCCTGCAGGAACACGGGGAGCACGAACGTGATGCCGAGCTGACCCATCGCGACGATGAGGCCGGTGAGCAACCCGTAACGGTACGTGCGCAGCCGCAGGTGCTTGAATTCGAACAACGGGTCGCGCTCGTGGCGCTCCTTCCACCGCTCGAGGAAGTAGAAGCCGGTGAGGATGGCGACCGATGTGAGGAAGATGATCGGGATGATCGAGATGGGCTTTGTTGCCGGCCAAAGGTCATGGCCGGCGATGGAGAAGTCCTTGATCGGCTTCCACCACCCGTAGATCGCGCCTTCGCTCAACGCGAACACGAGGAGGAACATCCCGGCCGCGATGAGCCCGGCGCCGGGGACGTCGAGCACGATCTTGCGGCCGGCGACGCGGCGGACCTTCATGAACAGGACGGCGCCGACGATCGCGAGCGGGGCGATGATCACGTTGATGCCGAACGCCCACCGCCACGAGTAGTTGGTGGTCAGGAACCCGCCGACCACCGGCCCGACGGCGACCGCGACCCCGGCGGTGGCGCCCCACGCCGCGAACGCGGTCGCCCGTTCCCGGCCGCGGAACGTGCCGGAAAGGATCGCGAGCGTTGCCGGCAGCATCAACGAGGCGCCGATGCCTTCGATGATCGCTTCGCCGAGGATGAGCTGGGGCACGCCTTGCGACAGCGCAGCGATGAGGGATCCGACGCCGAACAGCGCAGCGCCGATGATGAAGACCCGACGGTGGCCGTAGACGTCGCCGAGCCGGCCACCGATGATGAGCAGCGTCGCGAAGGTCGAGCGCGTAGCCGGTGATGACCCATTCGAGGCTCGACAGCGACGTGTCGAACTCTCGGAGGATCGTCGGGATCGCCACGTTCAGCACCGTGTTGTCGAGCACGACGATGAATGCGGACACGATCGTGATCGCGAGCGTCACCCACCGCGTCGGGTCGGTCGAGACCGCGTCGAAGTCGTCGGCCTCGGCGAAGTCGGGTGTGTCGATCGAGCTCATCGGGCCGGGTGCGGATTCTTCACCCGGTCGAGCTGTGGGAAATCGAGCGGCGTGCCGGGGAGCTCGGTCGCGTTGAGCGGGCGCAACCCGTCGAGGATGATCGTCAGGTAGCGCTGCCGGAGGACGGGTTGCAGGTCGCCCGCGAGCGCGGTCGTGTGGGCTACGCCGGAGAACAGCATCGCGATGTCGGCCGGGCCGATGTCGGAGCGCACGGCGCCGGCTCGCTGCGCGTTGGCGACGAGCGCGGTGATCGCCTGGCGCAACGCTTCGCGCGTCGGTTGCGCGGACACGGGGAGGTCGAGCGCGGTCGCCATCTGCTCCGCGAGCGCGCGGTGACGGGCCTGGAACGCGGCGAGCGCGAGGAAGAACGTCTCGAACGCGGCACCGGGGTCAGGCTGGGTCAGCGCGGCGCGTGCGTCGGCGAGCAACGACTCGTACATGGCCTCGAGCACCGCTTCGACCAGCGCCTGCTTCGTGGGGAAGTGACGGCACACGGTGCCGACGCCGACCCCCGCGCGCCGGGCAACTTCTTCGACCTGGGCTTTCAGGCCCATCTCGGCGAACACGTCCTCGGCCGCCGCGAGCACCCGCTCCCGGTTGCGGCGCGCGTCGCTGCGCATCGGCCGATCAGTGGTGCTGGTGTTCGTGCGTGCGTCCGCAGTCATGGCGGCTCCCGCCGTAACGGAATGGTGCTTCCGATTGTAGCAGACAAACCGGAATCGCCATTCCACTTTTGCGGCGACGAGGTGCTGGGCCGGTGCGCTCCGGCGGCGCCGGGTCAGGCGTTGAACCCCGGCGGTACGCCGAGCGCGGCGTCGAACACGGTGTGCACGTCGGTGACGCGCGGTTCGCTCGGATCGAACCCGGTCTGGATCAGCGACATCAGCATCGACAGCACGATCGTCAGCAAGCCGCCTGCCATGCGGTCGAGATCGTCGTCGGTGGGCACGCGGCTCACACGACGGCCCGGCCGGAGCGATCCAGGCCGCGCACGCGTTGCCAGCGCGCGGTGCTCAGGTCCAGCCGTGCGGGTGTGGCCTTGGCTGCGCGGTTCAGCGAGGGTCGTCCCGGTCGAGGTTCCAGTGGCGCGCCACCTGTCCGAGCCAGGCGTCGTCACCGCGGGGAAGGATGGCGAACCGGCTCACCGTGTGCTGACCGCCGTCGTAGTCTCCGTAGAGCAGATCGACGGTCAGGGGCTGGCGGCCCTTGATGGCCGTCGCCACTTCGTCCCACCCAGCCTCGTCGCGATCGCGGATCACCCCCTGCCAGAAGCCGATCTCGTTGGCCGGGATGTACCGATCTCGTTGGCCGGGATGTAGAGGTCACGCGTCAATCGCCGGAAGTGGCGGGTGTCGGCGAGGTCGGGCTCGTCCCGGTGCCGCTCGGGATAGAGGTTCCACCGGTCGAGCACGGCGATGCCGTTGCCGGAGTTCCGCACCGAGATCGCGAGATAGATGTTGCCGTCCTCGACTTCCGCGCTGGCGAACCCACCCTTGAGCGCGACCCAGTGATCGTCGATGAACCCCACCTTCTGCACGGGGTCGTCGAACCGCGACGGGATGAGCAACGGACGCAAGCCGGCCTGCAGCGACCGTTCGGCGGCGCGCGCCGTACGGTTCGCAGAACGCACCGACGCGAACGTCGCGGTCGCGAGGACGAGCGTGCCGGTCGCGGTGGCGAGCGACGAGATGGTCACCCAGTCAGCCATGAACAAACGCTACGCGATGTGCGATTTGGGCGCGCGCTCGCTCATTGCAACGCGCGCCGCCGGCGCCGGAACGCGCTCGCGCACACGGCGCCGAGTCCGAGCATGGCGAAGGCGCCGAACACGAGGGGTCTCGGTGCTGCGCCGGTGAACGGCAGCCCGCTCTCGTCCGTGCTCCCGCCACCACCGGGCTCAGCCGGCGTCGTCGCGTCGACGGTCACGGTCGCGCCCTCGACGCTCGTGCCCGGATCGATGGCGACGCCCGCGACGGTGGCGCCGTTGGTGAAGGGTCCGGCCTGGTCGACGCGCGTGTCGACGAACACGGAGGTGCCGGTGTTCGCGGCGAGTGCGCCGAGCTGACACACGACGGCCTGGCCGGTGATCGTGCACTCCGGTGACGCGGTGAGCGGTGTCAGGCCGGTGGGCACGTTGTCGGTGACGACGACGTCACCGGCCGCGCCCGGTCCGGCGTTCTGTACGGAGATCGTGAAGCGCACGGTGTCCCCGACGGCAGGTGCGGTGCTGCTGACCGTCTTGGTGACCGTGACGCGGGCGAGCATCGGCGTGACGGTCACACTCGCGGTGTCGTTGTCGGGAACGACATCGGGTGGGCCGGTGCCGGACACCGTTGCCGTGTTCGTCGTCGGCGCGGCCGCGGTGACGGTCGCGACGACAGTCAGCGTGGCGGTGCCGCCCGGCAGGACATCGCCGATCGTCCACACGCCGGTGGCGGCGTCGTAGGTGCCGACGGACGCGGTCGCGGACACGAAGGTCAGCCCGGTGGGCAGCGGATCGTCGACGACGACGTCCTGCGCGGTGTCGGGCCCGTTGTTGCCGACGCCGATGCTGAATGTCACGTTGCTGCCGAGCGCGGGCGCAGGGACGTCGACGATCTTGCTGATCGACAGATCTGCGCCGGGGACGATGAGCGTCGCCGACGCCTCGTTGTTCGAGAGGTCCGGGTCGGGCAAATCGGCGGTGAACACGATCGTGCGGTTGATGACCGTCAACGGGGTCGTGATCAACACGTCGACCGTGATCGTCGCGGTCGCGCCGGACGCGAGGTCACCGACCGTCCACACCCGGCTGTCGGGATCGAACGTTCCCTGTGTCGTGACGACCGCTGTGAAGGTGGCCGGGGTGCGGTTGGTCTCAAGCAGCTGGATGTTGGTGTCGTCGTCGGGACCGTTGTTCGTCACGGTCACCGTGTACGTCGCGGTGTCGCCGATCTGTGCGGTCGTCGGCGACACCGACTTCGTCACACTCAGGTCCGCTTCCGCCTGCACTTGCACGGACGCGCTGGCCGCGTTGTTCTGATCGTTGGTGTCGGTCTCGTTCAGGGCTGACAGCGCGACCGCGTTCGTGTACGTGCCCGCGCCACCGTTCGCGAGCGCGGTGAGGATCAGGGTCGGGGTCGCGCCGACCGGGACCGTGCCGACGGACCACCGGCCGGTGCTGCTGTCGTAGGTTCCTTGGCTCGGTGTCGCGGACACGAAGTCGAGACCGGCCGGCAGCACATCGGTGAAGACGACACCGGTCGCCGGGTTCGGGCCCGCGTTCGACGCGGTGAGCGTAAAGCTCACCGTTGTCGTGCGGGGCGCGACCAGGCCGGTGTTCAGCTCCTTCGTGATCCCTACGTCCACCGGAGGCGGTGGCACGGGCGCGATCTGGATCCCTGCAGACGCCGCGTTGTTGTCGCCGTTCGGGTCCGTGATTCCGGGATCGGTGACCTTCACGCCGTTGGCCTGGAACCCGACGGCCGTCGCGGTCGTGAACAGCTCGAGCCGCACCGAGATGCCCGGCGCGAGCGCGCCGATGGTCCACACACCCGTGGCGGCGTCGTACGTACCGACCTCGGGGTTGGCGCTGACGAACTGGAGGCCACTCGTCAACGCGTCGTTCACCACGACATTGGGTGACGTATCAGGTCCCGAGTTCGTCGCGGAGACGACGAACGAGACCGTGTCACCGACCAACGCGTTGTCGGGCGGGCGCACGATCTTGGCGACACCGAGGTCCGCGAGTGGTGGCGTGATGTTGACGTTCGCGGTGGCCACGTCGTTGTTCGGGTTGACGTCGGTCGGTGAGACCGATGCCAGTGCGGCGGTGTTGATGACGAAGCCGGGGGACACTGCGAGCTCGACGATCTGGATGGTGGCCGATCCCGGGAACGAGAGATCGCCCACCGTCCACACGCCGGAATCGGGGTCGTACGAGCCGGTACCGGTCGCGCTCACGAACGCGGCGCCGATCGGGATCGGGTCGCGCACGGTGATGCCTGTGGCGGGGAACGGCCCTTCGTTGTTGACGGTCACCGTGCTCGTGAACGTCTGGCCGACGCGCACCTCGGCGGTGTCGACCGATTTCAACACCGCGATGTCGGTGGTGGGGACGACCGGATTGACCGTGGTCGATCCGGTCTCGTTACTCGGGTTGAGGTCGGGTTGGTCGCGCGTCGTCACGGTCGCGCTGTTGACGACCGCGTTGGCTGAGTCGATCCGATCGGTGATCGTGAGCGTCGCGGATCCGTTGACGGCCAGCGCGGGGATGCTCCACGTTCCCGCTGTCGAATCGTACGTGCCGACCGACGGCACCGCGGAGATGAAGGTCGCGCCGATCGGTGTCGGGTCGCTCACGACGATGTTGCGCGCCTCGCTCGGGCCTGCGTTGCTCACCGTCACGGTGTAGACGACGTTGCTGCCAACGACTGGAGTCTGGTTGTCGACCGTCTTCGCGAGTGCGAGGTCGGCTGCGACCGGGATGCTCGCGGTGGCGGGCGGCGACACTGGCTTCTGCCCGATCGGCGTCGTGCCGACGGCGGTCGCGGTGTTGGTGATGAACCCGTTCGCGGCGATGTCCTGGAGCCGGATCGCGTACGTGCCGGTACACGTGACGGACGTGCCCGGCGCGAGGCTCGTCGTCGGGCACGACACCGCGGCGACGCGGTTGTCAGTGACCGCGACGTTGGCGAGGTCGGAACCGCCTGTGTTGGTGACCACATACGAGTACGACACGTTCTGCCCGACGCGGTACGGCCCGGCCGTCGTCGAGGCCTTGGTCAGGCCGATCGACGAGGTGAGCGGCACGGTCACCGACGACGGCCCGGAGGTCACCGGGAGGTTGCCGGGATCGCGCGCCGGCCGTGGCCGTGTTGGTGACGCTGCCCGCCGCGGTATCGGTCGCGGTCACGGTATGGACCCCGGTGCACACGACGGTGCTCGCCGGATTCGGCGCGGGCGGCAGCGTGGTGGCCGGGCAGGTGATGCCCGTCGCGCTCGGGTCGGTGATCGCGAGGCCCGTGAGCGTCTCCGCACCCGCGTTGGTGACCACGAACTGATACGGGATCGTGGAGCCGACCGTGAGGACCGGGGGCAGTTGCGTCGCCCGGCTCACTTGCTTCACCAGGTTGAGCGACGCGAGCGGTAGCACCGTGCCGACGAGCGCGTTCCGCAGGAGGTGCACGTCGGTGGAGCCGCCCGTCGAGCCGGAGAAGCCGAACTTGTACGTCGAAGGCGTTCCCGGCGGCGCAGGGAGGTTCTGGATCACGTTCTGGAAGCCGGAACCGAAGTCGATCTGCACGTTGATCAACGGCGACGCGCCGGGCGAGATCGTCAGGTGGACGATGCGCTTCGCGTTGTTCAACGCGGTACCGGCGAGCCGGCCCGGCAGCGTCGATGTCGGCCGGTTCGGGTTGGACGCGGGATCGGTCGTGCTCGCGAGGTAGCAGTACCCGACGGTGCCCGAACCGGGCCCGCGCACGACGACGGTGTTCGGCGCGATCGGGCCGTTGTCGGTGGACGGTGAGCGCTGCCCGGGCGGGCATCCGTTCCCGCGGCCTTCGCCGTCGTCGTAGAAGTTGCCGAACACGTCGAACCCGATCCCGACATACCCCCCGAGGATGCCGGGCTCGCTGTTGCGTTGCGCGTAGCCGAGGCTGCCGCCGAGCCCGCCGGTCGCGGTGAGCTGCGTCGCGCCGTCGACGAGGAAGAACGTGATGCCGTCGGCGCCGCTCCCGCCGTACTGGTAGATCTCGAATGTCGCGTCGATGCCTGCACTCGCGGGGATCGGGCGGTTGTAGAAGACCGCGCCCGCCTTGTTGTTCGCGGCGTCGGTGAACTGCAGGTATCCGGGTGTCGTGCCGCGCGGTGGGACCGGACCCGACTGCGAACTCGGGCATGCAGCCAGTTGCGCGGTGCTCGACGTCGCGCCGGTGAGGCACGTCGAACCCGTGCCGCGGATCAAGGGATCCGACACGGTCGCGCCGGTGAAGGGTTCGTTGACGAGCACCGTCGCCGGCGCGGCGCTCGCCGCAGTGGTGCCGACGACCCAGGTGAGGGACGTGGCGAGGAACGCGACGACCGGCAGTGTCACGAAGACCCGCCGGATTGTCCGCACGGACGAACCGTAACCGTTACGCGTGCATTGCGAAACCGGACCGTACTGAGGGTCTGATCCGGTCAGGTCGCCGATGCGCACGCTCGCGGCTCGTAGATCGCGGTGTGATCGGTCTGCATCACGATGCGCGCCACCGCCGCTTCGCCGGCGGTCACGATCACGTCGAGCGTGACGAACTTGTGGCCGCGCCGCTCCCAGACGCGCGTGACCTGCGCGCGAGTGCGGACTTGTTCGCCGTCGTGCACACGTGCGAAGAGCCGTACATCGCTGCCGACGTGTATCCACGGACCGAGCATCACGTTCGCGGCGAGGATGCGGTTGGCGCGGCGCAACAACCAACCCGGGTGCGCGACACCGTCCTCGCGGTAGACAGGAAGCGTCTCGCTGATTCCGTCGACGTATTCGACGGCACGCCGGGCGTCGAACCGCGTCGTGATCGCGCCGAGTGTCGTGCCCGGGGCCAGGCTCTCTGCGGAGGCGGGCGGGCGAGGATCCGGGAGCGGTGGCGGTGGCTCGTCAACGTGCTCGGGTGGCGTTCCGGCGCCGGCGCGCGCCGTCGCGATCGCGCACCGCGCGTCCCGCTCGTCGCGCACCGCGAGCGCGAGGGTGCCGTCCGAGTCGGACGACTCGCGCGTGACGGTGGTCTCCTTGCCGTCGTAGACCGGGTGCTCGAAACGCACGGTGATCGCGCCGTCCGCGAGCCACTCGTTCCCGAAGTGCTCGACCACGGGGTGCGTCGCGTACGCGTAGACGTCCACGCCGGGTACCAGTCCGCCGGCGAAGCCGTATCGGCGCGCCACGGTGTCGTCGTGGATCTTGTTGGTGGATGTGGTCGCGAGGTTGTGGGCGCGCACTCGGTAGCAGACGGTCACGGCCTGATGATTCCACGTCGCAAGCCGGGCCGGGCCCCGGAGGCACCGACTCGTAGGATGCGCCTTCGTGGCAGTGCTGCTGGGCGTACTGGTTGCGCTGTCGTTCGGGACCGGCGACTTCTTCGGCGGGCGCGCATCGGGGCAGGCATCCGTCGTCGGCACGCTCGTGGTCTCCCAGGCGTGCGCGTTCGTCGGCGCGGTCCTCCTGGTGGTCCTGACGGCGGGTACGGTCGCGTCGCACGACGTCGCGCTCGGCGTGCTCGCCGGTCTCGTGAACGTGCTGGGACTCGGTCTGCTCTACGGTGCGCTTGCCCGCTTCGTGATCGGCGTCGTCGCGCCGATCACCGCGGTGGTGGCGTCGCTCGTCCCGGTCACGTGGGGGCTGCTGCACGGCGAGCGACCATCGGTGCTCGCCCTCTGTGGCGTGGCGCTGGCGATCGTCGCGGGCGCATTGATCGCGCGCGATCCCAGCGAACGTTCGGGTGGTTGGGCCGCCGGCGCGCTCGTCGCCGCGGTCGCCGGTGTCGCGCTCGGAACCTCGCTCGTGCTGTTCGCGGAAACCGGCGCCGACTCGGGCATGTGGCCGGTCTTCGCGGCGCGCACCGCGGCGACCACCGCGGTGTGGGGGTTCGCGCTCGTGCTGGTGATCCGCCGGCGCCCGGCACGGGTCCCGCGCGGGGGCACCGTCGGGCTCGCGATCGCCGCGGGCGCTCTCGATGTCGGCGCGACCGCGATGCTGGTGCTCGCGGTGCGGCGCGGTCTGATCGTGCTCGTCGCGCCGATCGCCTCGCTCGCGCCCGGATTCACCGTGCTGCTCGCATGGGTCGTGCTCGGTGAGCAACTCGGCCGCGTACAGCGCATCGGGCTGTGCTGCGCGCTCGCCGGGCTCGTGCTCGTGTCGACCGGCTGACGCCGATCCACCTGTAGGCATTTGGGCGCGCGACCGACATCATGATCGACGCGCCCGCGACGATCGTGTGGGAGCACGACGACGGAGTGCGCAGCGTGCTCGACATCACGCTCGCGCGCGACATGTACTTCCACTCCGACTCCTACACGGGCGACGAACGGGTCGAGGTGACCGGGACGGCGTCGGTGTGGTCGCGATCAACTATCGCGCAACCATGTCGGCCGCAACGTCGTCGAGGTCTTCACGGTGCGCGACGGTGTCGCGACGAGCGGTACCGCGCTGTACGGACCGGAGCCGTAGCCGTAGCCGTATTGGGCGTCCGCGACCGATCAGTATTCGTCGGCGCGGTGCACGAGCCCGTCGAGCATCTGTTCGAGCATCGTTCGCAGTCGGGCACGGAGCTCGACGGTGGGGACCCCGAGCTGGCGGGCCGCGGACTCGCCGTAGATCGCGACCGCGATCGAAGTCGCGAGGCTGAACACGTGCGCGGCGTCGATATCGATTCCGGCCGGCAGCGCGCCGGTGTCGATCTCGGCCTGGTATTGCGCACGTGTCGCTTGGATGAACGGCAACGGCGTGTAGTCGGGGTCGTCATCGAGCGCGAGCAGCGCGGTCAACGCGAGTCGCGGCCGCGATCCAATCACGTCGAACATGCGCACCCGCCGGGCGACGAACGGCAACGCACCCGCGTCGACGAGCGCGACCTGCATCCACGCGAGCTCGCGCGTGAGCGCGGCCCGCAACAGACCCTGCCGCGAACCGAACAGGTGGTAGATGTTCGCCGGCGTCACCCCGACGCGATCGGCCACCTCCCGCAGGTTGAGCCCCGCGAGCACGCCGCGCTCGGTGAGCAGGTCGAGCGCGGCGTCCATGAGTGCGTCCCCGGTCGACGACGGCGTCGCGCCGGCCGTCCCGTTCCCGATCTCTTTCCCGATCTCGTCCACGGGTCGCCAGGCTGCCACAGCGGTTGCACAGGTACTAACGAATCGTTAGCGTCCACGCCATGCGTGCATCTCGGGTTGCTCGTTCGGCCGTGGTCCTCGCGCTGGTGGTGCTCGCGGCGGCGTGCACACTGCCGCTGTCGACGCCGGGGAGCACCGCGTCGATCCAGTTCCTGAGCAGCGAGACGCTCGACGGCTGGCACTACGACTACTACCGGAACACCGCGTATCCGTGCGCCATCTCCGGTTACCAGACGTTCGCGATCGGGACCAAGGTCGGGTCGTCGCCCACGGTCGCGCGCCCGCTGTGGGCGTTCATGCACGGTGGCGGCGCGGGCTACTTCGACGCCAACGGCAACCCGCAGCCGACCGCGGGCCAGAAGAAGGAGGAGCCGATCACCCGGCTCGTCGACGAAGCGGTCGGGCAGAAGGGCCTGCTCTTGCTGATCCGCAACGACCCGGCTGGGTTCAGAACCGTTTCGGTCTCGTACTGCAGCCACGACGTGTACGCCGGTGTGAACAGCCCAGATCCGCACAACCCGAACACGACGCCCGACGGCCAACCCCGGACCACGAACGGCGTGCTCGCGACGAAGGCCGCGATCGCGTACGCGCAGAGCAAGTACCCGACCACGAAGGTGTTCCTGCACGGGACGAGCGCGGGTTCGGCGGGAACGTTCGGCGTGGCGTGGTCGATGGAGCAGCAAGGTGTCCCGCCCGCGGGCATCGTGGCCGACGCCAGCCTCGTGAACGCCGAAGGGATGAGCGCGGCGTTCGCGCAGGGTCTCTGCACCGACGACAACGATCCCGCAGCGCGTGGGCGCGATCGCAGCGCGGGTGCATCCCGACCTCGCGAACGTCGCCAACGAGCCGGACAAGCTCGTGGCGAGTGGTCGGCTGACGGTGCCGATCATGCACGTGTGGAACCACGGCGACCAGAACACGTGCGGCTCCCCGCCGATGAGCTGCCCACTCCGCGACGGCTCCGTCGTGACGATCGGCCTCACCGACTGTCTGCACGAGCCGATGCGCCTCGCGATCGCCGCGCAGGGGCCGGCGAGCAGGTCACTGAACCTGCCGGTCTGCGTCGACGCCAAGTCCGAC
This sequence comes from uncultured Actinomycetes bacterium, assembly GCA_963740835.1. Taxonomy (GTDB): domain Bacteria; phylum Actinomycetota; class Acidimicrobiia; order IMCC26256; family PALSA-610; genus CAVUFH01. Next base: position 675,311 of record CAVUFH010000003.1, read on the forward strand.
CCGGTGAAGGACTGCTCGATGCACGTCACGACACCGCGGGTCGGCACCGTCAACACCGACCCCGCGTCGCCCGCGGACTACGAAGGCGCGATCCTGACCTGGGTGCACGCCCGCCTCGCCGACGCGTAGGGAGGGCGTATCCTCACGGGTGACGTTGGGACACGACGCGACGCCCGAACGGCGTGCCCGGACGCCCGTCCACCGCGGAGGTGGGCGTCCTTACAAGTGAGGCCCCCGTGTCGTTCATCGGAATCATCCTCGTCGTCGTCGTTGTCGGATTTCTCGTCATCACGATCTTCTCGTCGTTCAACTCGATCGGCGCCACCGAAGTGGGGCTCGTCACCAAGCGCTTCTCGCTGAAGAAGCTCGGTGAGGACAACCCGGTGGCGTTCCGCGGTGAGGCGGGCTACCAGGCGGAACTGCTCATGCCCGGCCTCCGCTTCAAGCTCTGGCCGCTGTACGGCGTGAAGAAGTTCCCGTGGGTGCAGGTGCCCGCGGGCCACATCGGGGTGGTGATCGCGCAAGCGGGCGCGCCGCTCCCGATCGGTGCCAAGAGCGGCACGTACAAGTCTGAGTTCGCGAACTTCTCCGACCTGCGCGCGTTCGTCGACAACGGCGGTCAGAAGGGTGTGCAGCGCCCGGTGCTGCCTCCGGGCACGCTGTTGCCGATCCACCCGGTCGCGTTCCTCGTGATCACAACCGGCAAGGTTTACGGCCAGTCGGTGTCGCCCGAGATGGTGCAGCGGGCCAAGACGACGGGTGGGGTCCTACAGCCGGAGTCCTTCGGGCTCGCGCCGGAGCAGCTGCAAGTGGTGGTGATTGCGCCGAATGGTCCGCAGGACATGATCGGCATCGTCACCACCCTCGACGGCAAGCCGCTGCCGTCCGGTGACATCGCGAACCGGCTCGGCGAGTTCGCTGACGTCATCGCGATGGAGACCGATCCCGCGATCACCGACTCGCAGATCATCGAGTTGCTGCTCGGCAGCAAGAACGAGCTGCACAACAACTTCCAGGACTTCCAGGCGTTCGTCGAGGGTGGCGGCCGCATCGGTCTGCAGCATGACCCGTTGCTCTACGGCGCGTACCTGCTGAATCCGTTCCTCGTGCGCGTCGAGATGGTGCCCATGCTCGTCGTGAACCAGGGGCAGGTCGCGGTGGTCAAGGCCTACGTCGGCTTACCCACGCTCGACACCTCGGGTGCGGAGTTCAAGTTCGGCTCGATCGTGCGCCCGGGTCACCGCGGGATCTGGCAGGAGCCGTTGCGCACCGGCAAGTACCCGATCAACCCGCGCGTGTACGCAGCCGAGATCGTGCCGACGTCGATCCTGACGCTCAACTGGGCCGACGTCGTGTCGCAGGCGCACAACCTCGACGCGAATCTCTCGCCGATCGAAGCCAAGAGCCGCGAAGGGTTCGTGTTCAAGATCGATCTGCAGGTGCAGATCCACGTGCCCGACACCCGCGCGCCGAAGGTGATCTCGATGGTCGGCACCATGCAGAACCTCGTCAACGAGGTGCTGCAGTCGGCGGTCGGCAACCACTTCCGCAATACGTTGCAGAGCCTCGAAGCGGTGCGCTTCATCGAGACCCGCCAGCAGGTGCAGCTCTCCGCGTTCGAAGCGATCAGTGCATACCTCGCGGCATACGACGTCGAGACGCGCGGTGTCTACATCCAGGACGTGCAGTTCCCCCAAGAGCTCGTCGAGGTGCTGACGCAGCGCGAGATCGCGAACCAGGAGAAGGCCACGTTCGCCGAGAAGGAGCGGGCCGAGATCACGCGCATCGAGATGGAACGGGCGCGTGGCACGGCGAACATGCAGGCACAGCTCGCGCAGTCACAGGTGACGATCGACATCGCCGCCAACGCCGCGCAAGCGCGCGAGGCGGAGGCGCGCGGCCAAGCCGCATATGTCGAGCTCACCGGACGGGCCGAGGCGACGAAGGTCGAGGCGGTGGGCCTCGCCGAAGCGGCCGCGGTCAAGGCGCTGGGCTTGGCGCGCGCGGCCGGCTTCGAAGCGCAGACGCAAGCGCTCGGCCAGATGCCGACCGCCATCGTCGCGGTCGCCAACGCGGTCTCCGACGGTCACATCACCGTCGTGCCCGAGGTCCTCGTGACCGGCGGCAACGGCGGCGGCGCGTTCGAAGGGCTCGCGGCCACGCTGATGCGCACCTTTGGCAATGGGGCGAACGCGAAGGGCGGCAACGGTGCGGCGCCGCCCACGATCGTGGTCCCCGAGCCGGGTGGCACGGTCGTCGCGGACGCAGAACCGGGCGAGACCGTCGTCGTGGAGGAAGCGCCCGAAACGCGAGCATGAGCGTGGCGGCCGGCGTCCGCCGGTCGCTACGTTCGCTGCATGGACTTCGAGCTCCCGCGTGAGCTGAGCGACTACCTGGTCGTGCTGGACGACTTCATCGAACGGGAGATCAGGCCGCTCGAGGAAGCCGACGACAACATCCGCTTCTTCGATCATCGCCGCGAGGACGCGCGCACGGATTGGGAACGCGGCGGGTTGCCGAACGCGGAGTGGGAAGCATTGCTGCGGGAGGCACGGCGCCGCGCCGACGCCGCCGGTCATTACCGCTACCCGTTCCCCAAGCAGTACGGAGGCCAGGACGGCACCAACCTCGGGATGGCCGTCATCCGTGAACACCTCGCCCGCAAGGGACTCGGGCTGCACTGCGATCTGCAGAACGAGCACATGATCGTCGGCAACAACGTCGGTCTGTTGCTGATGATCAACTACGGCACCGAGGAGCAGAAGGCCGAGTGGATCGAGGTGCTTGCCGAAGGTCGTGGTGGATTCGCCTTCGGCATCACCGAACCCGCGCACGGTTCGGACGCGACGCACATGGAGACGGTCGCGGTCCGTGACGGCGACGAGTGGGTCATCAACGGCGAGAAGACATGGAACACCGGCATCCACGCGGCGCCGTACGACCTCATCTTCGCCCGGACGAGCGGCGTCGCCGGCGACGGGCACGGGATCACCGCGTTCCTCGTTCCGACCGACAGCCCCGGCTTCGAGATCCTCGAGTTCCTGTGGACGTTCAACATGCCGACCGACCACGCGCACATCCGCCTCACCGATGTGCGGGTGCCGCACGCAGCCATCTTCGGCGGAGAGGGGCGCGGGCTCGGGGTCGTGCAGCACTTCTTCAACGAGAACCGCATCCGGCAAGCCGCGTCGAGCCTCGGTGCCGCGCAGTTCTGCATCGACCGGAGCGTCGAGTACGCCAAGCAGCGCGCGCCGTTCGGCATGCCGCTCGCGTCGAATCAGGCGATCCAGTTCCCGCTCGTCGAGCTGCACACCCAGTGCGAGATGCTGCGGGCGTTGATTCACAAGACCGCGTGGGCGATGGACACCTCCGGTGCGTTCTCCGTGTCCGACAAGGTGTCGATGTGCAACTACTGGGCGAACCGGCTCTGCTGTGAGGCCGCCGACCGCGCCATGCAGGTGCACGGCGGACTCGGTTATTCGCGGCACACGCCGTTCGAGCACATCTACCGGCACCACCGCCGCTATCGAATCACCGAGGGCAGCGAGGAGATACAGATGCGTCGAGTCGCCGGCTACCTCTTCGGCTTCATGAAGCAGCAGGCACCGAAGGGGGTGGATGCATGAGCGAGCGCAAACGATGCGATGAGTACCGCGCCGAGCAGCGAGTGTGGCCCGAGCGGCCCGGCGCGCCGCGCCAGGAGCGGAGATCATGAGCGACAGCGACGCGTCGAGTCCGTTCGTTGCCGCGATCGAACCGATCACGGCCGCGGACGGCGAGATCCGCGCCTTCCTCGCGGACGCCGAGATCCCGCCGCTGCTCCCCGCGATCGCCTACGCGACCGGCGACATGTCGCTGCTGAAGCCGGAGCTGCGACCCGACCCGATGCTCGTCGGGATGCCGCAGGGCGGGCTGACCGAGGACCAGCAATCGGAAGCACGCGAGCTCGCCCTCGCCGCACTCGTCGCGTTCCGGGACGCCGGGTGCCGGCCCGCGCCGCCGCCCGCCGACGACCAGCTGCTCGAGATCATGCGCTACGCGGTGGGCGGCGCGGAGATGACCGACTATCTGCCGCTGCTCGAGGAGGAGCTCGCCTATCGCGGCGAGGACCGCCGCGCGCCGAGCTGGAAGGCCGACGACATCGCCCCGGGCGTCGACTTCGTCGTGCTGATCATCGGTGCCGGCATGTCGGGGCTGCTGGCCGGGCACCGGTTGCAACAGTCCGGCGTCCCGTTCGTCATCCTCGAGAAGAACGACGACGTCGGCGGTACTTGGCTGGAGAACACCTATCCCGGTTGCCGCGTCGACAACCCGAACCACAACTACAGCTACGCGTTCGCGCAACGGCACGACTGGCCGCTCCACTTCTCGACACAGGACGTGTTGCTCGACTACTTCCGCCGCTGCGCGGACACGTTCCAGTTGCGCGAGCACATCCGGTTCGCGACCGAAGTCGTCGCCGCCGACTGGTCCGACGCAGCGCGCGCGTGGTCGGTGCGCGTCCGCGATCGTGAGGGCGACGAAGCGACGATCACGGTGAACGCGGTCGTGAGTGCGGTCGGCCAACTGAACCGCCCGTCGTTCCCCGACATCCCTGGGCGTGACTCCTATGCGGGCGTATCGTTCCACTCGGCGCAGTGGAACCACGACGTCGATCTCGGTGGCAAGCGCGTCGCCGTCATCGGCACGGGCGCGAGCGCCGTGCAGTTCATCCCCGAGATCGCGCCCGGCGTCGGTGATCTCCTCGTGTTCCAGCGCACGCCGCCGTGGTTCGGTCCGACCCCCGACTACCACGACCGTGTGTCGCCCGGTCTGCAGTGGCTCTACGGGCACGTGCCTTCGTACAGCGAGTGGAACCGGTTCTGGATCTTCTGGCGCATGGGTGACGGCGCGCTCGAGGGCGTGCGCGTCGATCCCGAATGGGAGCCGAAGGGCGCGGCGGTCAGCGCCGCGAACGACCTCGTGCGCATGGTGCTGACCGGCTACCTCGGCATGGAGTTCGCCGATCGTCCCGACCTGCTCGAGCGCGTCGTCCCGGCGTACCCGCCCGGTGCGAAGCGCCTGTTGCGGGACAACGGGGTGTGGGCGCGGACGCTGAAGCGCGACAACGTGCAGTTGGTGACCAACGAGATTCGCGAGATCACGGTGAACGGCATCGTCACCGGCGACGGCGTCGAGCACCCCGTCGACGTGATCATCTACGGCACCGGCTTCCAGGCGTCGAAGTTCCTCACGCCCATGAAGGTGACCGGCCGCGCCGGCATCGACTTGCACGAGCAATGGGCCGGCGACGCGCGTGCCTACCTCGGTGTCACGATCCCCGGCTTCCCCAACCTGTTCTGCCTCTACGGCCCGAACACGAACATCGTCATCAACGGCAGCATCGTCTACTTCTCCGAGTGCGGCGTTCGCTACATCATGGGGTTGCTCGAGCAGACGCTCGTGGACGGCCACCGCGCGGTCGACGTCCGCAAGGACGTGCACGATGAGTTCAACGAACGCGTCGACGCGCAGAACAAGCTGATGGCGTGGGGCTGGTCGGATGTGAACAGCTGGTACAAGAACGAGCACGGTCACGTCGCGCAGAACTGGCCGTTCACCCTGCTCGAATACTGGCAGCGAACCTTGCGCGTCGACCCCGACGACTACGAGTTCCTCGACTGAGGGTTTTGGCGACAGATGGCGACCGGATCGGTCGCCGATTGTCGCCAAAACCTACGCGGTGATGCGGAAGAGGTCGCGGGCGTTGCCGCCGAGGAACGCGTCGCGGTGCGAGCCGGGAAGCGACGCGACAAGGCCGTCGAGATCGTGGACGTACGCCGGCGTGTGGTCCGCGTGCGGGAAGTCCGACGCCCACATGAAGCGGTCACCGAAGCGTTCGACGAGCGCCGCGATCGTGCGCTCGTCCGGGTCGCACGAGATCCAACAGCGATCGCGGAAGTAATCGCTCGGTCGGTGCTCGAGCGGAACCCGTGTGCCGATGAACGTGTGGCCGTAGACCGCGTCGATGCGGTCGAGCCAGTAGCCGATCCAACCGCCGCCGGACTCGAGCACGATCACGCGCAGCCGGGGAAACTTGTCGAAGACGCCGTAGTCGAACAGCGTCGTGAATTGCTGCCGCACGCCGTCAGAGGCGGTGACCGATGCGAGCAGGCGCAGCTGCTTGACGTTCTCCCACGGACCCATGCGCGCGCCTTTCGTCCATTGCGGCTCGAACGTCGGATGGATCGCGAACGGCACGTCGAGGTCCTGGGCGGCGGCGAAGACGGCGTCGTTGGCGGGATGTCCGAGCGGGCGACGGTCGTGCGTGAACGGCGCGACGTACGCGCCGCGCGCACCTTCGGCGACGGCGCGTTCCAGTTCCCGAGCGGCCGCGACCGGATCCGCGAGCGAGAGGTGCGCGGTCGGAACGAGGCGCGGGCTGCCGGCGCAGAACTCGCAGATCCAGCGGTTGTACGCGCGGGTGTACGCCTGTGCGAGCTCGGGGTCGTCGAGCTCGGCTTCCCAGAGGAGCCCGACCGTCGTGTACAGCACGACCGCGTCGATGCCCTCGGCGTCGAGCACTTCCAACCGCTCGGACGGATCCATGCTCCCGTACGGGGCTTCGCGCAGGTAGGTGCGTTCCGGGTCGAGTTGCATCGCGCGCAGATCGGGATCACCCATTGCGCCGAGCGTCGACGGGAAGCCCTTGCGGCTCATGATCGACGGTTTGCCACCGATTTCGAGCGCCTCGAGCCCGGCGGCGTCGCGCACGAGGCGCAGCGCCCGATCCCGGTACTGCGGTTCCAGGTACGACTCCCAGAGATCGGGCGGTTCGAGGATGTGCCCGTCGGCGTCGACGGCACCGGCGAACGACAGCTGCTCGGTGACGTGCATCGGCTTGGCCACGACACCTTCGTATCCGCTCGTCGGTCGGCGCGCCACCCCCCGTTGGCACGGTCCTCTACGCGTGGCTCTTGGCCCGCGCCGGCGCGGCTTCCTCGCGGCCGTCGCAGTCGGCGGGCGCGCCGTCACGGTTCTTGTCCAACGGCAGGAACGCCTCCGCGCTGAGCGCGGCGATCGCGACGGGGACGATCTCGGTGAGCGAGCCGAAGAGCAGGTAGCGCGGCACCCAGCGCGGGTGGAACTTCGCGTTGAACGACAGCAGCGACTCGATCTGGAAGTAGGGGCTTAGCCGGCGCAACGCCCACGCCTCCGCGGCCTCGGCGGCCGACAACTTGGCGTCCTCGCACAGGATCTCCCGGGCGACTGCGAAGTTGAGCGACACCTCGTCGATGCCGTGAGCGCGTGCCCACGTGATCGTCTCGACGATCATCCGTTCGTTTACGCCGTTGACGCCCACGTTGTCGCGGCGCATCGCGTCGAGCGACAGCGCGTGGCCGGCCTTGCACGGGATGTAGCGCTGGAACGCGAACGGCGCGCCGGTCGCGTCGCGCGCGACCAATACGAGCGCGTCCGGATGCCGGCCTTCGAGCAGGCCGTCGAGCGCCATCGAGAAGCCGCGCTCGGCCTGTTCGCCGCGGTGACGGTCCGCGATGCCGATCAGCGCCCGGCGCAGGGTCGGGTCGAGCGCGCCCTCCCGATAGACCTCGCAGGTGATCCCGTGGTTGATCGTGCGGTTCGTCGCCTGGCGGACCGGCCGCATGTCACGACCGTCGAGGGTGAACGTCGCGGTATCGATGATCGCTTCGTCGCCGAGGTAGAGCTCGCGCAGGCGGCCGGCTTCGTACGCGTCGAGCCGGTCGCGGCGAGCGCCGAGCACCGCGACCCGCCAGCCCTGCCCTTCGCAGAGGTCGTAGAACATCCGGAAGGCGTCCGCGAACGATTCGGGATCGCCGACCGGGTCGCCCGACATGAGTCCGACACCGCGCACGTAGCGGTACGCGACGGCCGCGCGCCCGTCTGCGGAGAACACGTAGTGCTTGTCGTGGCGCAGCGCGAACGCGTCGAGCGTGTCACCGTCGGGCCGGTTCATGAGGTTGCGGACCCGCTCACGCGCGAGCGGATCGGCGACCGTCCGCTCCGCGACCGGAGCGAGCACGATCAACAAGAGGAGGATCACGCCGGCGATCCCGACGACCGTGATCGAGGCGGGGAACCACTGCCCGAACCGACCGTGCATCTGCAGCCCGCCGCTCAGACCGATGAGTCGCGCCGCGACATCCTGGATCGCGTTGGTCACCGTCAGCGGCTGGACGACGGCGGAGCGCCGCAGGAGCAGCCCGGCGAGACCGTACGCGAACATCAGGCCGACGACGACGGGGACCGTGCGCGCGATGGAGTGCAAGCGCGCGGGCGCGACCGGAACCGTGAAGAGTTGGCGCCAGCGTACGAGCGTCACCGCGGCGATGAGCGCGATGATCGCCTCTTCGATGTCGAGACCCTTGACGATGTGGGTGACGGTCGAGACGACCAGGAGGACGAGCGCCATCCGGTACGCGAGCTTGCGCCGGTGCACGAGCCCGCGGCCGATGAGCAGCAGCGCGAGGCCGACGAGCGCGGTCGCGCCGGCCGCGGTCTCGCGCACTGAGGGCGTGACGTAGCCGGAGATCAACTCGAAGCGATGGTCGACCGCGGGTGTGAGCGCGGAGCCGATGTCGATGAGACCGACCGCAGCGACGAAGCACCCGAGCAACCGGGCCCGCGTGCGGGCGTCGATGCGGGATCTCGCCATCGGATGAAGCAAACCGACCTCAGAACGTGCGCCGGGACCAGCCCCGATGTCAGGGACGGTACTGCGCTTCCCCTATCGGCCTCGATCAGCGGAAGTCGCGGGTCTGAGGACGCCTCACGTGCCGGCGTCGACGATCGGGCGTCCGGCGACGACGCGCATGGGCGCGATGTGGAGGTACCGGCTGCTCGGGTAGCCGACGTTCGGCTGCGAGTACGCGTGGAACGCGACCTGCAATTGCCCGGCGGCGTCCCGGAACACCTCGGCGCCGCCCGGCCCGGCCAGCTTCGACGCCGAACTGAGCACCCGGTTCTCGGGCGGTTTGGTGCACGGGCCGGAGGGGCCGGCGCAGATCGCGTAGGCGGTCGTGTACGCCGGCGACTGCCAGTCGGCGGCTGAATAAAGGAGAACATAGGTGCCACCGGCGAGCACGAGCGACGGCCCTTCGACGTTGCGCCGTTCGAATGCGCGGTCGGCGGCGAGCAAGCGGTGCGGCGCACCGGTGACGCCGCGACCGTCCGCCGTCAGCTCCTGCGACCACAGCGCGGCGCCGGTCCCTTCCTCCTTCCAGAGGATGTAGGCGCGACCGTCGGCATCGACGAACGGGCTCGGGTCGATGTCGCCACCACCGGCGCACAGGATCGGTCCCCACGAGTCGTCGACGAAGGGCCCGGCCGGCGACTTCGACACGGCGCGCGTGATGCATTGACCGTTGGTGATGTTGTTGCGCGTCGTGTAGTAGAGGACGAACGACCCGTTGCGCGCGAGTACCGAGGGCGCCCACGTGGTCCCGGGCCGAGCCCATCCCGGCAGTACCGGGAGCGCGTTGCCGACGAGCTGCCACGTCATCAGATCCTTCGAACTGATCACCTGGACGTCGCCGGCGCCGGAGTTCGTCGAGTACGCGTAGTACGTGTCACCGGCGCGCAGCACGAACGGATCGGGGAAGTCGTACGGGAACCGCGCACCCGTTGCGTAGGCAAGCGTGCGGGTGCAGGAGTCGGCCGAGAACCGGAGTGCCGAGACCGCCGTCGCCGCGTCACCTGCGCGGTTGGCAGCGACCGCGCTCGAGACGCCGGCGAGGCACACGTTGGTCTGGGTTGCGTTCGTCGCGAGAAGGAAGCGGTCCGTGTTCGCCTGCTCGAGCGAGCTCTGCACCGAGGCGATGTCGGCGCGGGTGTTCTGCGTGACGGCGTCCATCCAGGTGCGCGCCGCGGTCGCCGCCACGATCTCGGAACGGGTGGCGGCGATCGCCTTCTCGGTCAGCCCACTGACGTCTCGCGCGTCGTCGACACTCGCAGCCGACCTCGCGAGCGTGGCGCGCGCGGCCGCGAGGTCGACGCGGTGGTCGTGCAGGCGCGTACCGGCGCGGCCGTACTGAACGCCGAAGGTCACCGCGGCCGCGATCATGAGCATCGCCGCGATCGCGATTGCGATGACGGCACGCGCCCTCACAACGAAGCTCCGACCCGCGCGCAGGTGCCTTCGGCGCGTTGCACGGTGCGGGCCAGGCCTCCGAAATCGCCGACGCCGGCCTGGTTCAACGCTTGGGCGACGCCGAGCAGACACTGGCCGAGGACGTCGAGTTGCGCGCGCCGCGCCTCCAGATCCGTGGTGGCGGCTGCGAGATCCGTCTGCAAGCCGGTGAGCTCCGCGCCCGCGGCGACGAGCGCCTTCGCGACGGCATCGCGTTCACGTTTGCTGCCCCCGAGCGCGGCACGCGTCGCAACGAGCGCCGCCTGCGCGGCCGTGAGCCCGCGCCGGGCGAGCGCGAGATCGGCGCGGCTGCGCGCGATGTCGAGTCGCGTTGCATCTACGGCTGCGCTCGTGCGGTCGATCGCGTCGCGCCGCGCGATCCATGCGTGCGCCCCGACGCCGGCCGCGGCACAGACGACGGCGATGGTCGCGACGATGGCGACCGATCGCCGCCCGGCCCGGGATCGCAGCCGGTGCCGCGTCCGGACGGTCGCGGCGGCCGCGAGTGTGTCGATGCTCACGTCCCTCCCCACCGCCGGTGCGACGCCGAGCCCTACAACCACTTGCCACCCTACGGACGGGCCGGGTGTGCGAACAGTCCCTACCGGCACTTTCGAGTGGCCGGCGGGTGAACAACCCGCGGTCGCGCGCCAGCTGCGGGCGAGCAAGCCACCGACCCACGATCGCGCGAGCCACGCGCGGCGATTGCGTTGGATCCCGCCACGCCGAGGTTCCTGCTCCGCATGGCGCTCGCGACGCGACGCGCCCGCCGGAACCATGCTGAGATGGCGCGATGGGCCACCGCCTGAACCCGCTTCTGCCCCCGCTGCTCCGTCCGCTCGCGAGCGACGAGTACGCCCCGATGCCGTACACGGCGCGGGACGACAAGGTCCTGGCGCGGTACGCCGCGGCCGCGCCCGACACTGCGCGTCGGCTCGGTCTCGCGACCGCGGGCTACCTCGCCGATCGGCGCACGACGGCGGCATCGCTGCGCGCGATCAACGCCGCGCACGAAGACACGTTCTACGACGTGCCCGACGCCGCGACCCTGGACCTCGAGGCGGCCGACGCGGCGTTCCGCACCGATGCGCCGGTCATCGACGTGCAGACCCACCTCGTCGATCCCGGGCGGTGGGATCTCCCGGCGGCGAGCGCGCTCGAAGGGTTCCTGCGGGTGGTCGACCCCGATCGGTGGCCGGGTCCGGTCGATCCGCGGGCGATTGACGCCGCCGCGTGGGCGAGCCTCGTGTTCGGTACGAGCGAGACGGCCATCGCGTTGCTCACGTCGACGCCGGGCACCGCCACGACCAACGTGCTCACCAACCCGCAGATCGCGACCGCACGAGACGTCATCGATCGGTACGCGGGAACCGGCCGCGTGCTGACGCACGCGATCGTGCACCCGAATGTGCCGGGCGAGCTGGACACGATGAGCGAGACGAGCGCGAGGCTGGGGCCGTCCGGGTGGAAGGTGTACACGCTGTGGGGCCCGCCGACCGCAGCGTCGCCCACCGGCGGTTGGTTCCTGGACGACGAAGCGATCGGCTTCCCGTTCCTCGAACGCGTGCGCGCGCTCGGCCCGCGCGTTGTCGCCGCGCACAAGGGGCTCGGCGGTCCGGTGCCCGACGCCGCGGTTGCCGCGGCCTCGCCGCGCGACATCGGGCCCGCTGCCGCCGCCTTCCCCGATCTCACGTTCGTCGTGTACCACTCCGGCTACGAGCGCGATCCGCACGGTGAGGAAGGCGCGTACCGCGTGGGCGGTCGTGCCAAAGGCGTGGATCGACTCGTGCAGAGCGTGACCGACGCGGGCATCGGTCCCGAGGGCAACGTCTATGCCGAGCTCGGGAGTACGTGGTTCTTGATGTTGCGCCGGCCGCGCGAAGCCGCGCACGTGCTGGGCAAGTTGCTCCGCGCGCTCGGCCCGCATCGGATCCTGTGGGGTACGGACTCGGTCTGGTACGGGTCGCCGCAACCGCTCATCGATGCCTTCCGCGCGTTCCGGATCCCGGAATCGATGCAGGAGCGGTACGGGTATCCCGCGCTGACGCGCGCGATGAAGGAACGGATCCTCGGCCGGAACGCGCGTGCGGTCTACGAAGTCGACGACGAGACCGTGTCGCGTGCCGCGGCCGCCGGCCCCGACTGGGTCACCAACGGTGCGGTCGCGCTCGCGCGCGGACTCTCGGCCAACGTGGGCTGAGGTTCTTCGTCAGGATTTGCAACCTCGGCTTCGGCCTCGGCGTCCGCCGGCGCGGGCCCGCGCTTGTCGGGCCACAGCGCGAACGTCACCGCGATCCCGGCCAGCAGCGTGAGGAGGACCGGCAGGAGGATCAGACCGCGCGTCGGGATCTCGCCGACGTCGACGATGGGCTTGCCGACCAAGTGCGCGCGATCCGGTGTGACGTCGTCCGTGTCGTTCTTGTTGTCGCCCTGGAACAGGTATGTCCCGTCCGGGAGGATCCGCTTGATGCGGTGGACGACGAGCATTCCCTCGCCGGGCTGGCCGTCGGGGATGCGGTAGATCGCGATGTCGCCGACCTCGTAGTCGCCGGACTTGCGCGCGTAGAGGAGGTCGCCCTGCTCGTACGTCGGCTTCATCGACTCGCCGCGCACCACGACGAACAGCGCCTGCCCGCCGAATCGCGTCGGCCACAGCGCGAACGCGAGCCCGCCCAGAATCACGATCGAGAAGAAAAGCCCGAGCACCCGACGAGCCGTCACTGCGAATCTCCCGGCCCGGCCCTCATGGGTTGTCCAGGTGGAAGTCGTCGAAGCGCAGGCCGTTGCTCAACCACTGGTACGGACCGGCGCGCTGGTGCGTCGCGTTCTTGAAGAGGGTCTGCTCGGCCGCGGTGAGCGTGTAGGTGACGACCTGCACGCCGTTGATGTACGCGGTGAGCGCGCCGGTGCTGAGCGATGACAGGGTCAACGTGATCGACGCGGGCGCGGTGGCGATGCCACCCGGATAGAGGTTGCTGATGACGTTGACCTCGGTCCAGGCACCGCCGCTGAACTTCCACAGCTCCATCGAGCCATTGGCGGTGTTGGTCCACTCGGCCGTGAGGAACTCGGTGCCGGCCGCGTTGCGGTTGATCGTGAGGCCGACGTCGAACGTGGTCGCGCCATTGCGGAAGATCGTGGCGGACACCGTGCGGCTCGGCGCGCCGGCGTCGATCACGAGCGACGAGTTCAAGGTCGTCGACTGCGCGCCATTGCTCTGGATGGTCCACGTGCCGCCGGCCGGGTTCACTGACCACGTCTTCGCGCCGCCGTCGGTGACGGTGCCGTTGAGGTTGGTGCCGTTGGTGCCGTCGAAGTTCTCCCACGCGACGACCGTCGGCGCGCCAGTGCTCGCCGCCATGGTCAGCGCGGTCAGCTTCGCGGTCGTGATGCCGCCGATGGGAGCTGCGGACGCGACACCGCCGCCGACGGCGAGCGTCAGCGCGGTGACGAGGGAGATGGTGGCGAGAGACTTGCCCGCAGGCAGCATGGGGAACTCATCCCATGGCGTCGAAGATGGCGGGTCCCGGCGGGTCCGACCCCGCCGGGACTCGTTGGATCAGGTTGCTCAGCCGGCGATGACGACGGCCGCACCGAGCACGGCGTTGGCGTTGGCGCCGGGTGCCGTGAAGGTGACGAGCGCGGTCGTGCCTGCGATCGAGGCGACGGTGCCGCTCCCGAGGGCGACGCCCGTTCCGTCCTTCAGCGTGAGGCTGAGGGTTTTGCCGGCGCACGCCGGGGCGATGCCGGTCACGTTGACCGCCGTCGTCTGGTAACGGCCGAGCGTCGCGTCGTACGTGTTGGTGTACGCGAGCGTCACGCCGTCGAGGTCGCAGCCGCCGATCACGGCGGTGTCGGCACCGAGGCTGTTGCCCGTGATGCCACCGAGGCTCGCGGCCGAGGCGCCCACCACGCCGAGCGTCGCCGCCCCGGCGATGATCGCGGCGGCGATGCGCCGGCGACGCTTGCGGTCGGTCTTGTCAGTCATTTCAGAGATACCCCGCGTTGGTGAGAGACGGCCCGCCACAGTCAGTCGGACTCAGGTGATTTCATCGTCGGCGGGGGCCGGGCCTTGAGCGGGTTCACGCGATGTCGAGGTCCGCAGCCGGCCCCGACCACGCTGCGCGGCCGGAATTTCGTCGGCACGCGTGGGCCCGAGGGCGATCAGGCGGGCAGCGGGTGTCGTCGCTCGAGGGGTGCGACGCCCGGATGAGTCCAACGCCCCTACCACCGGTGCCGCCGCGCCGAGCACGCTCGATGGACAGGACGAGGGCGGGAACGCGATGACGAACCGACAGTGGTGGATCGTGACCCTCGGGGTGCTCGCGGTGGTTGCGCTCGCGGCGGGCGCGGCCGCGATCTGGAGTGGTGACGACGCGCGCCACGCCGCGTCGCGCCCGACGGCGACGACGACATCGACGACGGTCGCGGCAACGACGACATCGACGACATCGACGACCGCCGCACCTACGACGACGGCTCCGATGGTGACGTCGACCGTGCCCCCGTCAACGGCCAAGCCGTCGGTGCCGATTCCGGGACCGGTCGCCGGCGTCACGACCAGTCAGGGCGGCTCGGGCGAGATCAAGCTCGATTGGGACTCCGTGTCGACGGCGACGGGCTACCGCGTCCTGCGTTCGGACCAGGCGACCGGGCCGTTCTCCGTTGCGGCCGACGTCAACGTGACCACCGGACTCGCGAGCGCGGTCCCCGGTGTCGTCAACCTGTGGTCGGACCGGGCCACCTACATCCCGGCGGGGACGCGCGTCCTGCTCGCGGCGGGTACGAAGCAGCACTTCCAGTACGTCGAGGTCGTCTCGGGCGGCGTCCAGCAGCGGTACTTCGGTGTGGTCGCGTACAACGCGGCGGGCGCCGGTCCGGCGTCTTCCGTCGTGTGCGGGTCGCCGACCGGCTTCCCTTCCTGCCGATGAATCTCGCGCTCGGCCGGTGAGTCTCACCACCGGCCGCGGTCGAACGTTCAGCACGAGCCGCCGAACGAGGAGCGCCGCCATGCCCCGGATCACGCCCAACCTCTGGTTCGACACGCAGGGTTTGGAGGCGGCCGAGTTCTACGTCTCGGTGTTCCCGAACTCCCAGGTCAAGGACGTCATGTATTACAACGACGCCGGGCCGCGGGAAGCGGGTACGGTGCTCACCGTCGACTTCGTGCTCGACGGCCAGGACTACACCGCGATCAACGGCGGCCCACAGTTCACGTTCGACGAGGCGATCTCGTTGTTGATCAACTGCGCCGACCAGGCGGAGGTCGACTACTACTGGGAGAAGCTCGGCGCGGGCGGCGAAGACGGCCCGTGCGGATGGCTGAAGGACAAGTACGGCTTGTCGTGGCAAATCGTGCCCGTGGGCATGGTCGAGGTGCTCAACGACGCTGACCCGGCCCGGGCCGAACGCGCGATGAAGGCGATGCTCGGGATGAGGAAGCTCGACCTCGCCGCGTTGCGGGCGGCGGCCGACGGGAAGTAGCCAACCCTCGAGTCAATCCAACTCGGCGACGAATCCTTCCCACGCGCGTACGCGCAACGGACTCGCGAACGGCTCGTGGTCGCGATCGCGATCGGTGCCGATGAGCACCCGTCCCGCGATGCCATCGAGGATCAGCTGATCGTTCGAGAGGTTGACGACTACCACGTGGCGCTCGCCGCGTTTCCACACCCATGCGCCGGCGGGCGCAGGGAGCGCGGTGTACGCGCCCGAGTGGAGGTCGGGCGTCTGCCTGCGCAGCGCGATCAGGTCGCGTGCGAGCGCGAGCATCGACTTCGGGTCGGTCCGTTGCTGCTCGACGTTGCGTGAGGTGTCGCCGATCGGGAGCCAGGGCGCGACCCCGGGTTCGGTGAAGCCGGCGCCGGGCGCGTCGCGCCAGGGCAGCGGCGTCCGCATCGCGTCACGCCCCGCGTACGCGGGCCAGTACTTCACGCCCAACGGGTCGCGCAGGTCGGGCGGTTCGAGCGCGACGTCGCAGTGCCCGATCTCGTCGCCTTGGTACAGGACGGGTGTGCCGCGCAGGCCGAGCAGCATCAGGAGCGCGGTACGCGCGCGCTGCGGTTCGTCTTCCGCCCACCGGGTCGCGAACCGCGACATGTCGTGGTTCGAGCCGGTCCACGCGGGCCAGGCGCCCTGAGGGAGCAGTGCTTCGATGTGTTCGACGGCCTCACGCATCGGTGCGGCCTCGAATCGTGCGTTGATGAACGGGAAGTTGAACGCGAGCTGCAGCTCGTCGAGGTTCGTGCCGTAGAACGCGGCGAGCGTCGCCGCGTCGTCGACCGGTGTCTCGCCGAGCAACAGCCGGGGTGGGTCGTAGGAGTCGGCGATCTGGCGCCAGCGCCGCAGGATCTCGTGCAGCTCGGGCCGGTTCTGGTTGTAAACGGCCCGCTGTCCGAACAGCTGCGCATCAAGGGGATCGTCCGCAGTCGCGGGCGGGTTGTCGCGCAGCGCTGCGTCCTTGATGAGGATGTTGCAGACGTCGATCCGGAAGCCGTCGACGCCGCGGTCGAACCAGAAGCGCATGATGCCCTCGAACGCGTCCCTGACGTCTTCGTTCCACCAGTTGAGATCGGGTTGTTCGCGCAAATGGTTGTGCATGTAGTACTGACCAGTGGCGGCATCGAGCGTCCACGCTGGACCGCCGAAGCCGCTCACCCAGTTGTTCGGCGGTGAGCCGTCGGGTTTCGGATCGGCCCACACATACCAGTCGCGATGGCGCGCGGTTCGCGACGATCGCGCGTCGACGAACCACGGGTGCTGCTCGCTCGTGTGGTTCGGGACGAAGTCGAGGAGCACACGGATCCCCTGCTGGTGCGCCGCGGCGACCAGCTCGTCGAAGGCGGCGAGGGTCCCCATCTCGGGTTGGACCGCGGAGTAGTCGGCGACGTCGTAGCCCCAGTCCGCGTTCGGCGAAACGGTGATCGGGCTCAACCAGATCGCGTCGACACCCAGCCACTCGAGGTGGTCGAGATGGTCGACGATTCCTTGCAGATCGCCGTAGCCATCGCCGTTCGAGTCCGCGAACGACAACGGATAGATCTGGTACAGCACGCTCGAGGTCCACCACGACACCGGGCGATGCTATGACCACCCAGAGAAGGACAACATTGTATGCGGGTGCATATAACGCTACCGTCGACGGCATGAGCACGACGGCAGACACCATCTGGGTCCGGCGACCGACCGCCCAACCCGCGGGCGAGGTCAGCGCACCGACGTTCCGGCTCGACCGACCACTCGCGGGCCTGACCATCGGCCTCCGCACCGACCGCGCGTGGCGCTCGTGGCAGCTCATCGCGAGCATCTGGGAAGCGAACTTGCAGCGCGACGGCGCGCAGACGCTCGCGGTGGAGACCGGCGCGCAGATCGGTCAGCCGGCGTCGAGCGATCGCAAGCAGATCGAGGAGTTCTCGGGCCAGGTCGACGCCGCCATCGTCGGGCTCGGCACGTGCGGCTCGTGCACCACGTTCACGATCAAGGACTCGGTCACGGTCGAAGCGCACGAGAAGCCCGTCGTCGCGGTGGTGTGTGAAGAGTTCACGGTGCACGCACACAACGTCGCCCGGCACGTCGGTCACGGCGATCTGCAGGTGCTGGTGCTGCCGTATCCGCTCGAAGCCCGCCCCACCGAGGAGCTCGAGCAGATCGCGCGCGACTACTACCCGCAAGTGCTCGAGCGGTTGGGTGTGACCGCATGACGCTCGCCAGCGAGCGCATCGAAGTTCCGGCCGACCCGCGCGCTCTACGACCTCGCGATCGCGGAACACTGGAGCGACGGTGTTCCGCAACTGCCGGCCACCGATGACGTGATCGAAGCGCTGCTCGCGGCGTCGCCGTATCCCGCCGATCACGTCGTGTGCGTGCTCCCGCCCGTCAACGGTGTGGCGACGACCGAGCTCGTGGCGATCAACGCCGCGCTCGCCGGTGTCGAGCCCGACGCGTTTCCCTACGTGCTCGCTGCGCTCGAAGCACTGTCCGAGCCCGAGTGGAACGCGTTCGGGCTCACCACCACGACCTCGAGCGTGTTCCCGATGCTCATCGTCAACGGCCCGTCCCGTGACGATGTGGGTATCGACTACCGCGCGAGCTGCATGGGCGGTGCCGCCGGCCGGGGATCGATGACGATCGGCCGCGCGGTCGCGCTCTGCCTGCGCAACATCGGCGGCCAACGGGCCGGCGAGACGACGAAGTCAGTGTTTGGTCAGCCCGCTCGCTTCGGCTTTTGCATCGGCGAGTGGGAGGAACGCTCGCCGTGGCCGTCGCTCGCCGAGCGCCGCGGGTTCAGCGTCGGCGACGACGTGGTGACGGTGCACGGTGGCAAGGGCACGTTCCCGATGGCCGACATCCACAACGATGACGCGCGCGATCTGCTCTACCTGATCGCGAAGAGCATGGCCTACCCGCTCGCGAACATGTTCCTCGGCAACGTCGGCAACGGCGAGGTCGTCGTCGCGTTCAACCCGATGTGGGCCGAACGGTTCGGCGCGGCGTTCCCGGATGTGGACGATCTGACGGCGTATCTGCGAGAGAACGCCTGGCAGCCGATCGATCTCTGGCCGGAGGCGAACGCGCAGATGCTGCACGACCGGCACCGCGTCGATGGGCGCGGGCGCGTTCACCTCGTCGAGCGTCCGGATCAGATCGTTCCGATCGTGTGCGGCGGCCTCGGCAGCCTGCACGCGATCGGTCTCCCGAGCTTTGGCGAGAGCACCATGCAGAGCAAGCCCGTGGTGCGTCCGGCATGACGATGGACAAGGAAACCGTGGCGGCCGCCGTCGACGAGCTCGCGGGGTTCCTGCGCGCCGATGGCGCGGACCTCTTGCTGCGCGATGCCGACGAGCGGCGAGCCCGCGTGCACCTCGCGCTCGTGCTCGACGACGTGTCCTGCGCGGACTGCATCCTCCCTCCTGACGACCTCCGGGAGACCATCAGCGCCGCGCTCGAGCGGCGCATCCCCGGTGAGTTCGAGCTCGTGCTCGACGATCCGCGCCGGGATCAGTGAGCGCGAAGAACGCGCCGCAAGCCGACGCGGTCGACCCCCTCCCGAGCTGGAGCGCGCTCGTCGCTGTCTACCAGTCGGTCCTCCACGACGTGGTCGCCGCGCTCGACGACGACGCGGGCATGGACTCCGGTGTGTTCTCCGCGCTCGCGTATCTGGAGCGCGCGCACCCGCCGCACCGCTTGCCGATGAGCGAACTGCAGCGGGCGATGCACCCGCGCTACAGCCAACCCGGCTTCAGCCGGCTCGTGCAACGGATGGAAATGGAGGGTCTCGTCGAGCGCCGTCCCGATCCGACCGACCGTCGGGCCACGATCGTCGTGACCACGCGTGCCGGCCGCCGGCAGTTCACCGCCGCGAACGCGGTCTACGTCGAGGCGCTGCGTGCGTCCTACGGCCGCTACCTCGACGCGCACGAGCACGCGCGGCTCGCGTCCATCCTCACCCGCGTCAACGATCGGCGGTTGTCGAGCTTCGCGGCGGGCGAGTAGGTTTCGGAGCCACGCTCGATAACTCGCTCGACGTCGGATCCGGGGGGATGACGATGATCAGCATCCGTCGTTGCTGGGCGATTGCCGCGGCTGCGTGCGTCGTGCTCGGTGCATGCACGAGCGAGTCGGCGGGGGACGACGACTCCACGTCGACTGCCACGACCGCGAGCGGTTCCGGTGCCACGGCGACCGGGACCGGGACCGGGAACACCGTCGGCATCACCGTGGACACCATCAAGATCTCGTTGATCGCAACCGACCTGTCGCAACTCGCCGCGCAGCACCTCGCGCCGGAGATCGGCAACGCGGGCACGACGATGCAGGCGGTCACCGACGACATCAACGCCAAGGGTGGGATCGCCGGGCGCAAGGTCGAGCTGATCCCCCACGTGCTGTCGGGCGCGGATGCGATCTTGAATCCGGATGTCGGACGGCAGGCGTGCGTCCAGGCAACCGAGGACGACAAGCCGTTCGCGGTGATCATCGCCGCCGCGATACCCGCGTCCGTCGTGCAGTGCGTGGCGGACGACCATGACGTGCTGACGATCACGATGGACAGCTGGCCCGAGAGCCTGTACACGAACGCGAAGGGGCGGTTGTTCTCGCTCGCGTCGCACATCTCGATCGAGAGCTCGCGCCTCTATCGAGCCTGGCCCAGGATCCTCGACGATGCCGCGCTGTTGAAGGGCAAGAAGATCGGGATCATTCGTCAGGACGTCGCCGATCAACAGGAGGAGACCGACCATTCTTTGAAGCCCGGCATCGCCGCGCTCGGGTACAAGGTCGCGGCGGAAGCGGTGCTGCCGTGTCCGGAAGGCTCGCAGACGTGTGATCAGCAGCAGGTGGCCATCCAGCGCATGCAGGACGCCGGGGTCGACTTCGTGTTCCTCGTCGCGCAGACGCTCGCCGGTTCCGCGACCGTCGAGGCCGCGCAGACCCTCGGTTACAAGCCCCAGTGGGCGACGGTCGGTAACAACGTGACCGACACCGTGGCGCAGTTCTACAGGAACGCGAAGGACGACTACGACGGCGCGTACGGCCTCGACATCGCGTTCACCGATCTCACTCCGGCGACGACTGCGTGCAACCGCATCGCCGTCGCCGGCGGCGTCCAGAGGTTCCCGAAGGATTCCGACGGTTACAGCTTCACCGGCGTCACGTGCATCCAGATGCGGGCACTCGCGCAGGCGATCAACGCCGTCGAGGGCACGATCGATCAGGCGTCGGTGATCGCCGCGCTCGAACACCTGGACCCGATCGTGATGATCACCGGACCGCAGGGCTCGTTGAGCAAGGAGAAGCACTACGAGGGCACCTCGGTGTTCCTGTCCCGCTACTCGGCGAAGAGCGAGCAGTTCGAGCCGGTCGACGACCGCAAGCCGATCAGCGTCGGCGGCTGACCCGTCGTGGACGAGTCGCGTGACGTCGCCCGGCTCTCGGCGGCGGTGCTCGAGGCCGAGATCCGGCGGACGGAGGCATCCGTCGTGCCCGAGGTCCTGCTCGCCGACGCGGAGCTCCCGGGTGTCGACGAGGACGCGATGTCGTTGCGCGAAGCGCTGCGCCTCGGTGGCGCGCGGACGATAACGATCCTCGGCTTGCTCGGGGCCTTGCAATTGATGGACGGCGGCGTGTTCAACGTGCTCGCGCCCGACATCCAGAAGTCGCTGCGCGTCTCCGACGCGGTGCTCGGCGCGATCGCGGGTGCGACCGGTGTGCTGTTCGTCCTCGGCGCGATTCCGATGTCGTCGCTGTCCGACCGAACGTCACGCAAGCGCCTGATCGCGATCACGATGTCGTTCTGGGCGGTGGTGATCGCGTTGACCGGCGCGGTGCAGAACGCGTTCCAGATGTTCCTTGCCCGGTTCGGTGCCGGACTCGGCCAGTCCGCGCAGCTGCCCGTCAGCGCACCGCTGCTCGTCGATACGTATCCGATCGCAGCGCGGGCCCGTGTGTTCGCGGTGCTCGGTGGGGCACAGGCGGTCGGCACGATGTGCGCGCCGTTCCTCGCCGGTGGGATCGCCGCGCTCGCGGGTGGCGACAACGGATGGCGTTGGGCGTTCGTGCTGCTCGGACTGCTCGCGCTGCCCATCGCACTGTCGGCGAACACGATCAAGGAACCGCGGCGGGGCCGGCACGAGATGCGATCGGTGCTCGGCGAGGAGTTGCCGCCGGAGGAGGACGAGCTCCCGATCTCGCTCTCGGTCGCCTTTGAGCGGCTGCGGAAGATCCAGAGCTTCTACTACTTCCTCGTCGGGATGGCCGCGCTCGGCTTCGCCCTCTTCACCGCGCCCCTGTTCCTCAACCTGTACTTCGACGACGAGCTCGGCCTCGACGCGTTCCAACGCGGCGTGATCGCGACGATCATCGCGATCCCGACTCTGCTCGCCATCGCGGTCTCGGGCCGGCGGGCGGACACGCTGTTCCGCCGCAGCCCGCCCGCGGCAATGGCGTTCGTCGGAGTGCTCATTGCGTTGTTCGGCATCGGACTGGTCGGCGCGATCTGGCTGCCGAGCATCTGGGCGGTCGTGCCCGTGCTCGCGCTGGCCACGGCGTGTGCGCAGGCCGCGTTCACGATCCTCCCCGCAGTCGTGTCGACGATCATCCCCTATCGGCTCCACGCGCGCGGCACCGCGATGATCGGCATCTACGTGTTCCTGTTCGGTTCGTTCTTCGGTGCCGTGCTCACCGGCCTGCTGAGCGATGCGTACGGGACGCGCACCGCGCTGGCGATCATCGTGCTGCCGGCGACGTTGATCGGGGGCGCCCTGATCGCACTCGGCGCCCGGCACATCCGGCACGACATGACGATGGTCGTCGAGGAACTGCGCGAGGAGCAGGAAGAACGCACACGGATGCAGCAGTCGGACGCCGTCGTGCCCGTCCTGCAAGTCCGGAACCTCGACTTCTCTTACGGGAAGGTCCAGGTGCTGTTCGACGTCAGCTTCGACGTCCACCACGGCGAGACCCTGGCGCTGCTCGGAACCAACGGTGCCGGGAAGTCGACCCTGCTGCGCGTCATCAGCGGCCTGGGCGTGGCCGGTCGCGGCGTGGTCCGGTTGCGCGGTCGGACGGTCACGTATGCGGATCCTGATCTGCGGGTTCGGGTCGGCATCGTGCAGCTCATCGGCGGCGGCGCGACGTTCGCGCCGCTGACCGTGCACGAGAACCTGCGTACCGCGGCGTTCCTCTACGGCCGCAAGGATCAGGAACGGCGCATCGGCAAGGCAGTCGAGCTGTTCCCGGTACTCCGCGAGCGCTTCGACACACCGGCCCGGGAGCTGTCGGGCGGTCAGCAGCAGATGCTCGCCCTGGCAATGACGCTCGTGCACGAACCCGAGGTGTTGATCATCGACGAGCTGTCGCTCGGCCTCGCGCCGGTCGTTGTCCAGCAGGTGTTCGAAGTGGTGCAACGACTGCGCGATGCCGGCATCACGATGATCATCGTCGAGCAGTCGCTCAACGTCGCGCTCGCGATCGCGGATCGGGCGATCTTCATGGAGAAGGGTCAGATCCGCTTCGAAGGATCGACCGCAGATCTCGCCGCGCGCGACGACCTCGTGCGCGCCGTCTTCCTGGGACGCTGACTCGATGTTCGCGGCAGTCTTGGCGATCGGGTTGCCGAAGCAGGTCGTGTTCTCCGGCGCGATGACGGGCCTCACCTACGGCGTGATGGCAGTGGGCGTCATCCTCGTGTTCCGCTCGACCCGGGTCATCAACTTCGCGATCGGTGAGATGGGCGGCTTCGCGGCCGCGCTGCTTTACCGATTGGTCATCGACTGGAAGGCGCCGTTCTGGCTCTCCTTCCTCACGGGCATCGCCGTCGGTGCAGTCGTGGGCGCCGCGCTCGAGCTGTTGGTCGTGCGGCGGCTGTTCTCCGCGCCGCGCGTGATCCTGCTCGTCGCGCTGATCGGTGCCGCGCAGGTGCTGTTGTTCTTCCAGCTGATCCTCCCCGACGTGACGCGCGTGCGTCCGTACCCCACCGCGTTCTCGGGCCGGTGGGAGATCGGTGGGGTACTCGTGCGGGGGCAGGAGCTGACGGTGATCGTCGTCATCCCGCTCCTCGTCATCGCGCTGACGCTCTTCATGAACCGCACGAAATACGGGCTCGCGATCCGCGCGTCGGCTGCCAACGCCGACGCCGCCCGCCTCGCCGGCATCAACATCAAGCAGATGTCGACGATCGTTTGGGTGGTCTCCGGCGCGCTCGCGGCGACGGCCGCGATGCTCTTCGCGCCGCTCAATCCTGCCGGTGCTTCGGCACTCGGTGTCGGGCCGGGCATGCTGCTACGCGTCCTCGCGGCCGCGCTCATCGGCGGCATGGCATCACTGCCGCTCGCGCTCGCAGGCGGCGTCGCGATCGGAGTCGGCGAGAGCGTCATCAACTACAACTACAACGACCAGCGCGGCTTGCTCGACCTGGTGCTGTTCGTCGTCGTGCTGGTGACGTTGCTGGTCAGCGGGAGGCGGCGAGGGCTCGCGGAAGCGGACTCCGGTCGGTGGTCGTTCGCACCGCGGATCCGTCCGATCCCTGCCGCGTTGCAGTCGAAGTGGTGGGTGCGGTCGCTGCCGGCGTTCGGTGTGGGCCTCGTCGCCCTCCTCGCGCTGTTCCCCCTCGTGTTCTTGCACCTGCCGTCCCAACGCGAGGCGTGGAGCCGCGTGCTGCTCTACGCGCTCGTCGCGCTGTCACTGACCGTGCTCACGGGCTGGGCCGGCCAACTCTCGCTCGGTCAGTTCGCGTTCGTCGGCGTCGGCGGCCTCACGACCGCTGCACTCGTCCGCAACGGCGTGGGGTTCATCCCCGGGCTGATGCTGTCGGCGTGTGTCACCGCGCTCGTTGCGATCGTCGTCGGCGCGCCCGCACTGCGGCGTCCCGGGCTCTATCTCGCGGTCACGACGTTCGCGTTCGCGGTGATGACGTCGTCGTGGTTGCTGTGGCGGAACGTCTTCCTCGACGGTCGGACCCAAGCGGAGCTGCCGCGCCAGGTCCTGCCGCTGCCGGCCGTGCTCTTCGACGAGGGCTGGTCGCTCAAAGCCCAAGGCAGCTACTACGTGATCTGCCTCATCGCGCTCGGCGTCGTCCTCCTCGCGGTCGCGCTGCTGCAACGCAGCCGGCTCGGCCGTTCGATGATCGCGGTACGCGACAACGAACGGGCCGCGGCTTCGTTCGGCATCTCGCCCGGCTTGGTGAAGATCACCGCGTTCGGTATCGGTGGGTGGATCGCCGGCTTGGCCGGCGGCTTGTTCGTCGGACTCGTGACGCGCGCGCAGCCAGGTGACTTCCCCGCCGCCGAGTCGCTGCGAGTGATCTCGATCGTGGTCATCGGCGGGTTGTCGTCGGTTGCGGGCGCGGTGCTGGGCGCACTGTGGGTCGTCGGGCTCCCGAAGCTGTTCGACGACAGTGTCGAGATCGGGCTCCTGACGAGCGGCGCGGGGTTGCTGATCCTGCTGCTCTACTTCCCGGGCGGTCTCGTGCAGGTGTTCTACAGCACCCGCGACGCGCTGTTCGCGTGGCTCGCCCGCCGCGTGCCCGATGTCGCGGAACCGATCGCGGATCGGCAGCCCCTCCCGACTCGCGCGCGTGTCGCGTCACGAGAGATCCGGCCCGAGCTCGACGCGGTGATCCGGGTCGGCGGCCTCTCGGTGTCGTTCGGGCCGCGCCTGGTGCTGGAAGGGGTGGATCTCAACGTCGGACCGGGCGAGGTCGTGGGGCTCATCGGCGCGAACGGTGCGGGCAAGTCGACGTTGATGAACGCGGTCGGAGGCTTTGTCCGCAGCACCGGAAGCGTCGAGATCCTCGGCCACGACGCGCACCGGCTCTCCGCGGCCAAGCGGGCGCGACTCGGTCTGGGCCGATCCTTCCAAGGCGCCGAACTGTTCCAGGACCTCACCGTGCGCGAGACCGTCGGGCTCGCGGTGCCCGGCGTCCGACCGTGGCAGCGCACGGCCCGCGCCGAGGCGGACGAGGTCATCGCGTTCCTCGGACTCGGCGGGTTCGTCGATCGCTTCATCAACGAGCTCTCGACCGGGACGCGCCGGGTGGTCGAGCTCGCGTGCCTCATGGCATCGGGCGCCCAGGTGCTCTGTCTCGACGAACCGACGGCCGGCATCGCGCAACGCGAAAGCGAAGCCTTCGGTCCGCTGATGCTGCGGATCCGCGACGAGTTGCACGCCAGCATGCTGGTCATCGAACACGACATGCCGGTGATCATGGGCATCAGCGACCGCGTCTACTGCCTCGAGGCGGGCACGCTGCTGTGCGAAGGAACGCCCGACGCGATCCGCAACGACCCGCGTGTCATCGCGTCGTATCTCGGTACCGACGAGCGGGCGATCCAACGCAGTGGCGCGGCACCAGTCACCTGACGCGTGGCGCGCGTTGGATGCACGCGCGCTACGGATGCATCATGCCGACGTGCGGGGCGACCTCTTCGGTACCGCTCCGCAGTTCGACGATCCCGTGCCAGGGCTCGCCCCGCCGCACCGCGATGCCGACCAGCACGGTCAAGACCCGCTCGCTGAAGTCGGCGGTGGCTTCGCGCGGTGTCGCGACCAGTTTCCGCAGGTTCGGCAGCGCGTCGGGCGGCTGCGTGGCGAGCAGCCGGTGGTACTCGGCGAGCGCCGGCCGGCCCGCGCGCGGACTCCTTGGCGCGGATCTCGGCGACGGCCGCACCGAGCGCGCAGTCGCTGACGATCTCGTACGCGTCGACGGCTTCCGTCACGTTGAACCCTTGCCGGGTCAGCACGCCGACCACCGCGTCGACGTGCGCGACCATGCGCTCCACCCCGAGCGAACCGTTGAGGAACTGTCCGAGCACCGCCGGTTGGGCGACGAACGCGTCGTGGCTGTAGCGGGCCCACTCCAGCAACCACGCGGTCCAGTGCTGCCCGTGGTCGACCGGCACCTCGATCTGCGCGGCGGAGTACTCGGCCCCGAGGCGCATGAGGTCGTCGCGACCCTCCACGTGGTGGTACAGCCCGGGCACGCTCACGCCGAGGCGGTCGGCGACGGCCTTCATCGTCACGCGGTCGAGCCCGATCTCGTACGCGGCGCGGGCGATCATCGCCCGGTTGATGCGCGCGGGCCGGCCGACCTTGGGCCGGGGCGCCCCGGTGAGCTGGTCCATGCCCCTCCCGCGTTTCCGAACAAATTCGAACGAGTTTTCGAAGAAGGTACTTGAAACTCGCGCGGACGACAAGCGAGACTCGGCCCGTGCCGTCGCCCTCCGCCGAGCCGTCGCCATCGGCTGAGCTCGTCTACGACCCCTATGACGAAGCCATCGACGCTGCGCCGTACGAGGTCTGGCGGCGGCTGCGAGACGATGCGCCGCTCTACTACAACGAGCAGTACGACTTCTACGCGCTGAGCCGGTTCGCCGACGTGCTCGCGGCCTCGCTCGAGTGGCCGACGTACAGCTCGGCGCGCGGCACCGTGCTGGAGCTGATCGACCCGAGCCCGCCGCCGAACCCACAGGACGGCGACGGCGACTCCATCGACGTCTTCGGGATGATGATCTTCATGGATCCGCCCGGCCACGACGAGCTGCGGCGGCTGGTGAGCCGCGCGTTCACGCCCCGCCGGGTCGCGGCGCTGGAGACGCGGACGCGCGACCTCTGCGCGCACTTCCTCGATCCACAGCGCGACGGTGCCGGCTTCGACTTCGTCGAGGACTTCGCCGCGAAGATCCCGGCGATGCTGATCGGCGCACTGCTCGGCGTGCCGAACGAGGACCAGGACCAGCTCCGCATCTGGGGCGACCTGTTCATGCGGTACGAGCCGCTCGGCCTCAGCGCCGAGAAGGCCGACGCGATCGCGAGCATGACCTCGTATATGGCCGCGATGGTCGACGATCGCCGTGCACACCCGCGCGACGACATGGTCTCGGACCTGCTGGCCGCCGAGTTGGAGCGTGAGGACGGCTCCACCCGCCGGCTCACGGTTGCGGAGGTGATGGCGTTTTTCTCGCTCTTGCAGCTCGCGGGCAGCGAGACGACCGCGCGCCTCCTCGGGTGGGCCGCGGTGCTGCTCGCCCGGCATCCCGACCAACGGGCGAAGCTCCTCGCCATGCCCGCGCTCGCGTCGAACGCGGTCGAGGAGCTGCTCCGCTACGAAGCACCGTCACCGATCCAGGCGCGCTTCGTCACGCGTGACGTCGAGTGGTACGGCCAGAAGGTGCCGCAGTACTCGAAGATCGCGCTGCTCACCGGCAGCGCGGGACGCGACGAGCGCGAGTACCCGGACGCCAATCGCTTCGACGTCGCGCGGCGCTTCGATCGCCACCTCACCTTCGGGTACGGCATCCACTTCTGCCTCGGCGCCAGCCTGGCTCGCCTCGAGGGTCGCGTCGTGCTCGAAGAGACGCTCGCCCGGTTCCCCGAGTGGGATGTCGACGAGGGTGCGGTCGAGATGGTGCGAACGTCAACCGTGCGCGGGCCCGTGCACGTCCCGATCACGATCTGAAAACGACCGGCCTATCACGATCTGACCACGCTGCCTGCGCAGGGGGACCAGTCCATGGAGACACTCGAAGGGCGCGTCGCCGTCGTCACCGGCGGCGCGTCGGGCATCGGGCTCGCGCTCGCCCGTGCCTTTCTGGCCCAGGGAATGAAGCTCGTCGTCGCCGACGTGGAAGCGGCGGCGCTCGACGCCGCGTGCGGCGAGCTCGCTGCGTCCGGCGACGTCCTCGGCGTCGTGACCGACGTGACCGATCCCGCGTCCGTCGACCGCCTCGCGGGCGCGACGTTCGATCACTTCGACGCGTGCCACGTGCTGTGCAACAACGCCGGTGTCGGCGCGCCATCGTCGACGGTGTGGGAGACCACCGTGAACGACTGGCGCTGGGTGCACGGAGTCAACGTGATGGGCGTCGTCCACGGCATCCAGGCATTCGTGCCGCGCATGATCGAGGCCGGCGAACCCGGTTACGTCGTGAACACGTCGTCGGGTGACGGTGGTATCGCGCCGATGCCGTCGGCGTCGGTGTACGCGGCGAGCAAGGCGGCGGTGACGAGCCTGACCGAGTGCCTCGCGATGCAGTTCCGATCGGAAGGGACGAACCTGCGGGCCGGGATCTTCTATCCGTCGGGCGGGTTGCTCCGCACCGGGTTGTGGACGGCGGATCGCAACCGGCCCGCGGAGCTCGCGCGCGAGCGCCCGCGCGCGACCGAGGCGATGACGATCGAGAAGCTCGAAGCAATGGCGAAGCAGGGTGGCCACGAGCTCAAGTTCCAGGATCTCGACGAGCTCGCGCAGGTCGTCGTCGACGGTATCCGCGCCGAGCGCTTCATCATGATGATCGACGTCGAGTCGATCGGCGTCACGATGCGCGAGCGCGCCGCCGCGTTCGAGCAGGGCGTGCTCCCGGATCAGCAGCACGCGGGGGTGTTGGGGTGACGGACCGTTACGTCGTCATCTCCGCCGACGGCCATGCCGGCCCGCCCTCGTCGGTCTACCGGGACTACCTGGACCCGGGATTCCGCGACCGCTTCGACGAGCACCAGCGGATGATGACCGAGCTGCGTGAAGCGATGGGCAACAACGACAGCGCCTTCCGCGAGGAGTGGGAAGCGGAGACCGACGGCGACGGCGGCCTCACCGCCGCGTTCGACTCCGATGCGCGCAACGCGATCCTCGATACCGAAGGAGTCGTCGCGGAGGTGCTGTTCCCCGACGCCGACGTGTTGGGGACCGGCCGGATCGCGGCGTCGCCGTTCGGTACCGGCCTCGCAGGCGCGGCCGACAACGCCGACGAAGCGATCGCCGGCAGTCGCGCGCACAACCGTTGGCTCGCGGATTTCGTGCGCGCGGAGCCCGATCGCCGCATCGGCGTCGCGGTGATCCCCGCGATCATCCCCGACATGGACACCGTGCTCGCGTTGGTGCGCGAAGCGAAGGAGCTCGGGCACCGCGGCATCCTCATCCCGACCCGTTGGTTCGACCGGCCCGCGTATCACGACCCCTGGTACGAACCGCTCTGGACGCTCACCGAGGAGCTCGGCCTGGTATTGCACACGCACTCGGGCGCAGGCCCGAGCGACATCGGCCTCGGCCCGGGCATGCTGCCGATCTACGCGTCGGAAGCGGGCTGGTGGGCGGCGCGTCCACTCGCGGTGTTGATATGGGGTGGCATCTTCGAACGCCATCCCGACCTCAAGTACTCGATGGCCGAGAACGCGGCGTGGTGGGTCCCCGACCAGATCCGCAAGATGGACGAGAAGTGGGTCGGCGGCCACAACACCCGCAAGTTCGGCAACGCGTTCCGTGAAGGACTGTCGATGAAGCCGAGCGACTACCTCAACCGCAACTGCTTCTTCGGCGCGTCGACCCCGGGCGAAGACGACATCGAGCGCCGCTATCTGATCGGGATCGGCAACATCATGTGGGGCAACGACCTCCCGCATCCCGAGGGCACGTTCCCGTACACGCGCTACTGGATCCGGGAACGGTTCAAGGACGTCCCCGAAGCGGAGACCCGACGCATCCTCGGCCTCACCGCGGCCGCGGTGTACGGCGTCGACGTCGCTGCGCTCCGGCCCCTCGCGGAACGCATTGGCCCGACGCTCGACGAAGTGCACGGCGACACCCCGTTGCCGCGCGTCCCCGCCCGCGTCTGAGCACAGGAGCAACCCAGGAGTCATCATGTCGATCAGCGAGCACGGCTACGAGACGTTCACCGGGTTCCCGATGCCGAAGGACCCGCAGGCGCTGGTGGACCGCGGCCGCCGCCCGATCGTGCGCACCGCGACGCACGAACGTCGGTTCCCGTTCCCCGTCCCGAACGGTTGGTTCATTGTCGCGGAGGCGCGGGACCTGACGCCGGGTGAAGTGCGTACGTTCCATGTGTTCGGCCGTGACGTCGTGCTGTTCCGCGGTGACGACGGCGCGCCGCACGTGGTCGACGCGTACTGCGCGCACCTCGGCGCGCACATCGGCGTCGGCGGACGCGTCGAAGGCGACTGCATCCGCTGCCCGTTCCACGGCTGGCGCTACGACGGCGATACCGGGCAGTGTCAGGAGATCCCGTACGGGAACATGGAGCGCGTGCCGAGTCAGGCGCGCATCCGTGCGTATCCGTGCATCGAGCGCGACCAGATGATCTGGGCCTGGCACCATGGCGAACGGGGCGAACCGTTCTACGACGTGCCCGAGGTGCCGGAGCTGTTCGATCCCGACTGGCTGCCCTACGAGATCGTCGAGTTCGACGTGGCGACCTGTTGTCAGGAGATGGCGGAGAACAATGTCGACTTCGCCCACTTCATGTACGTGCACGGCAGCGACGCGATCCCCGACGACGAGTTCGTCATCGACGGCTCGTACAAGCGTACGGTCGGTGCCGACGGAAACTTCGTGCGCGAAGGGTTCGGCCTCGGGCTGGGCGTGCTGCGCATCAAGGGTTACACGACGTTCATCTCCTCGACGACGCCGATCGACGAGGAGAACGTGAAGGTCCGCTGGATCTTCACGTCGCCGGTCGCGAACGGGCCCGATGCCGCCCGGCAAGCCGCGGTCAACTTCTCGGCGGGCGTGAGCCAGGACCTGCCGATCTGGGAGAACAAGCGCTACGTCGAGCGACCGGTGCTGACCAAGAGCGAGAAGAAGCTGCTCGAGCAGCGCGAGTGGGCCAAGCAGTTCTACTCCGCCTACGAGCCGCAGCAATGAGCGCGTGGGTCGGGCAGTACTGCCTGTACGTCCGGGATCTGGAGCGCAGCGTCAAGTTCTACGAGGCGCTCGGGCTCTCGTGCACGAGCCGCACCGACCTCGACACGATCAAGGAGGCGATCGTCGAGAACCCCGACAAGGGCGGCAAGCTCCAGCTCGCGCAGAAGGTCGATGTCGATGACGCGATCGATATGGGCAACGCGTTCTGGAAGCTGTACGTCGCCACCAACGACATCGACCAGATGTTCGCCGACGCGGTTGCGGGCGGTGGCGAAGTCGGGTCCGCGCCGGTGCG
This sequence comes from uncultured Actinomycetes bacterium, assembly GCA_963740835.1. Lineage (GTDB taxonomy): Bacteria > Actinomycetota > Acidimicrobiia > IMCC26256 > PALSA-610 > CAVUFH01. The sequence continues at coordinate 706,901 of CAVUFH010000003.1, forward strand.
GATGGAGCAGTGGCCGATGTCGGTCGGGTTCGTCACGGATCCCGACGGCTACCTCGTCGAGCTCACCCAGCGCCATCCGTGGAAGGACGGTGACTCGCGCACGTACGCGTGGCTCAACCAGTACTGCATCTATGTGAGCGACCTCGAGCGGACGATTGCGTTCTACGAGTTGCTCGGCCTCGAGTGCACCAGCCGCACCGACATCCCGCACGCGAAGGAAGCCATCCTCGAGAACACCGAGCGCGGTGGCAAGATCCAGCTCGCGCAACAGCTCGACAACGACGCACCGATCGCGATGGGCACCGCGATGTGGAAGCTGTGCATCGACACGGACGATCGCAGCGGACTCCTCTCCGACCCGGATGGCTACCAGGTCGAGCTCGTGCGACGGCACCCCGACGTGAGCCCGGCCGCTACGGCGTGACGATCGGGAACGTCGACCCTGGGGGGTCGAGGACGGCGAGCAGGCGTGGCACCGTGCCGAGGTCACCTTGGGTGCCGATGCCGTCGAAGCCCGCGCCACCGAGCAGCGCCAACAGCTGAGGCTTCGTGAGCGTGACCGTGAGATCGGCACTGCCCTCGCCGGGATCGACGCGCCGGATGAGCACGCCGTTCGTCAACTCCGTTCGGTAGGTGTGCCCGAGGTCGGTGAACACCCAGTCGATGGTCAGGTGTTGGGCCCAAGCCTTCGGGCCGTTGACGCGGATGGCGAGGGAATCGAAGAGCTGGTCGACCGTGAGGGCCCGCACCATGTCGTTCGCTCCGGCGAGGTCGAGCGCGGCCGCGGCCACACCGTTGCGCAGTTCCTCCGCGCCTTGCAGGTAGAAGTTGCGCCACGTCCCGTTCTCGGCGCCGAAGCCGAGCGTCTCGTAGACACCGGCCAGGATTTCGCGTGCCGCGCTGTTGTTCTCGTCTGCGAACACGACGTGGTTCAGCAGCTCGGCGGCGAAGCGCAAATCGCCGGCGTCGATGTAGCCCTGCGCCTTGGCGATCACGATGGCGGCGCCGCCGAACGCGTCGACGTATCGCGTCGCGGCTGCGACGGGCGGGTGCTGCCACAGGTGCGCGGGGTTGCCGTCGAACCAACCGAGGTAGCGCTGGTAGATCGCCTTCACGTTGTGGCTCACCGACCCGTAGTACCCGTGCGTGTGCCACGCGGCCTCGAGTGCGGGTGGCATCTCGATCATCTCGGCGATCTCGATGCCGGTGTAGCCCTGGTTCATGAGCCGAAGGGTCTGGTCGTGGAGGTACGCGTACAGGTCGCGCTGCTGCGAGAGGTATGTCACCACGCGGTCCCGACCCCATATCGGCCAGTGGTGCGACGCGAACGCGACGTCGGTCTCGTCCGCGAAGAGCGTCACCGCTTCATTGAGGTAGTAGGCCCAGATCCGTGCGTCGCGGACCACCGCGCCGCGGAGCGTCAGCAGGTTGTGCAGGTTGTGGGTTGCGTTCTCGGCCATGCACAGCACGTGCCGTTCCGGGAAGAGGAAGTTCATCTCGACCGGGCACTCGGTGCCCGGTGTCATCTGGAACCGGATCCGCACACCGTCGAGGGTCTCTTCCTGACCGGTGTGTGTGATCTCGAGTGTCGGCGTGATGACACCCACCGCGCCGAGCGAGGTGGTCTGGCCGAGGCCCGCGCCGATCTGGCCGCGCGGGCCCTTGGCGAGCTTGGCGCCGTACATGTACTCGGCCCGCCGGTTCATCGCGCCGCCCGCGTACACGTTCTCGGCGACCGCCGCTTCCATGAAGCCGTGCGCCGCGACGACCGGGATGCCGTCGCGGTGGACCCCGTGCACGCCGCCGAAGTGATCGACGTGTGCGTGCGTGTAGATCACGGCGGTGACCGGCCGGTCGCCACGGTGTGTGCGATACAGCGCGAGCGCGGCCGCCGCGGTCTCCTTGGAGATGAGCGGATCGATGACGATGACGCCTTCGTCACCTTCGACGAGCGTCATGTTCGACAGATCGAGGCCGCGCACCTGGTAGATGCCTTGGGTCACCTCGTAGAGGCCCTGCTTCGCGCACAGCTGGCTCTGCCGCCACAAGCTCGGGTTCGCGGTGTCCGGGCAGTCCGCGTCGAGGAACGCGTACGCGTCGTTGTCCCAGACCACACGACCGTCATCGGCGGTCACGACGCACGGAACCAGCGAACCGATCAACCCCCGGTCGGCGTCTTCGAAGTCGGTCGTGTCATCGAACGGAAGCGTCGTCATGTGCGCAACCTATTGCGCGCACTGCCACTCGTCGAAGAACCGATCCGTGCCCACTATGGCGCTCGCCGCGTAACGTGCCCCTCGTTCCATGCTGAGACGAGGCGGGATTCTTTGAACCAGTGGTGAGCATCAGCGAGTACCTGCTTGGCGTGGCCGCGCTTGGCGCGATCGTGGGGTCGGTTTGGTTCGCGGCCCATCGCTTGCGAGTCCGCTTCACGCGCGGTTGGTCGCGGAGCCCGGCTGTCCTTGCCGAGGCCATTGTGTTCGTGGCGATCTTGCTTGCGGTTGCACAAGTGCTCGGCGCAATTGGGATGCTCAGTCGTATACCTGTAGCGCTCGCGTCGCTCGCTGTCGCCGGCGGAGTCTGGCTCGCGACGCGCAACCGCGACTCCGATCGGGGCGACCATGAACCTCATGATTTCGAACGTCGGCGTGTCGTTACGACGACCGCTGTCGTCCTCGTGGTCGGCCTCGTCACGACGCCGTGGATCGGCCGTACCCTGATCGCGTTGCGCGCCGGGATACTGGGCGTCGACTCGATGAACTACCACATGCCGTTTGCCGCGCGCTTTGCAAAGGAAGGATCCATCCTTCCGCTGCACTTCACTATTCCAGGACTCGAGACGGCTTTTCATCCGGCAAACTCGGAACTGCTGGGCGCCGTAGGGATCGTCGCCCTGCGGACGGATGTTCTGTCGACGTCGATGAATCTCGCGTTCGTCGGCCTCGCGCTTCTCGCCGCGTGGTGCATCGGTAAGCCACGCGACGTCCCGCTCGCGACGCTTGCCGCCTCGGCCGTGCTGCTGTCGAGTCCGCTCTTCGTCTCTTTCGATGGCGGCAGGGCGACGAACGACATCGGAGGAGTCGCACTGTTTCTGGCGGCCGTGGCGCTCATCCTCAACGGCGGAGGGTCCCGAAGCGCAACGGCTCTCGCCGCAGTCGCGTCAGGTCTGGCGCTCGGCGACAAGCTCACCATGGTCGTGCCGATCGTCGCGCTCACGATCGCGGTGATCGTCGCCGCGGAACGCGGCCGTCGATTCGCGACTGCGCGCGACTGGCTGCCCTGGCTGCTCCTGTGCGGAGGCTTCTGGTACGTCAGAAACCTCGTGGCGGTCGGGAGCCCCGTACCTGCGCTCCAACTTGGTCTCGGGCCGGTGTCGCTGCCTGCGCCCGAGATCTCGCGAACCGCTCCGGCGCACAGCGTCGCGCACTACTTGTTCGACGTCGGCGTGTGGCGAGATTGGTTCGGCCCGGGTCTGAGCAGTGCGCTCGGTTCGATCTGGCCGATCGTCGTCCTGCTCGCGGTTGCGGGTTGGTTTCTGGCAATCGTCCGAGGCGATCGCATGTTGCGCGCGCTCGGTGTCGTCGGCGTCGTCTCGATGCTCGGTTACCTCGTCACGCCGGAAGGTGCCGGAGGCTCGGAGGGCCGACCCGTTCTGTTCGCGGCCAACCTGCGATTCGGTTTCCCGGCGCTGGCACTCGGACTTGTGCTCTTTCCGTTGGCGCTGCCGGCGCCATTGCGCGTTCGGCGTCGGTATTTGCCGGCGGCGTTCGGTGCTCTCGCACTCGCCAACGTTGTTCGCTATGCCGTGAGCAATCGTCCGAGCATTCGCCCGGTCACAACCCTCGCCGTCGAGCTCGGATTGGCCGTGATCGTGGTGTCGCTCCTCCTCGTCCGTCGAATTCGCCTGCCGCGCTCCGTGCTGATGGCGGGCGCGGTCGCGGGATTGACCCTCACCGTCGCGCTGGGCTACGTGGTGCAACGTGCGTACCTCGTCCGTCGCTACTCGACCACCGCGCAAGCCCTTCCGTACGGCGGTGCACCCCGAGAGGAGTATGACCTGATCTACTCGTTCGCGCGGCACGTATCGCATGTGCGGATTGGAGTCGTCGGCTTCGCGGCGCAATATCCGCTGTTCGGTCGCGACCTTTCCAATCACGTGCAATACGTTGGTCACCGAGGGCCTCACGGTGCGTTCGATCGGGTGCAGAGTTGTGAGGAGTGGCGACGCTTGTTGAACGAGGGGAGGTACGACTACGTCGTGACGTTCGGCGACGACCCCGGCGTTCGGAAAGCGCCGGTTGAAGCCGAATGGACCCGCAGCGATCCCTCCGCGACACTCGTCGAACAGGTTGGTGCCGCAGCAGTGTTCCGCCTCGACGGCGACCTCGACAGCACGAAATGCGCGCCGAGCTGACCGACCACAGACGAGCCGACTCGACCGGAGCGGGTGACGGGAATCGAACCCGCGTTCTCAGCTTGGGAAGCTGATCAAGACGGACGACGGCGCACCTGACCGGACAGAAACCGCAGGTCAAGACGGGTGCGAGGACCACGTCGAACAGTCCTGAACGGCTGCGCTCGCGCTATGGGCGCGCGATGAAAAGCGACGCGAACTGATCTGATCGTTGTGCCTTCGAACCGGTGGATCGCCCGGTCAGAGCGCCGACATGATCAGCGAGATGGCAAATCCGATCGCGACGAGTGATCCGGTCGAGATCTTCTCGACGTCGTACGACTCGGGGAGCATCGTGTCGGTGATCATTGCGAGCAGTGCGCCGGCGGCGAAGCCTTGCGCGAAGACGCCCGTATGTCCGTGGGTCGGATCGAGCAGCGCGTAGCCAAGGGCCGCGCTCACGCCGGAGACCACGACGACGATGAGCCACATCCTCACGACACGGGACCGTGCCCATCCGGCGATGCGCAGCCCGCTCGAGGACGACAATCCTTCGGGCAGGTTGCTGAGCATCACGCCGACGAGCAGGGCCACGCTCACGCCACCCTGTAGCACGGTGAGTCCGAGGACGAACGACTCGGGCACACCGTCGAGCACCGAGCCGAACACGATCGCGAGCGCATTGCCGCCCGCTTCGCGCGCCTTCGGCGTCCTTGCGGTCGCCGGCTCCCTTCCGGTCGAGATACCAGTTGCCGGCCGTGAAGACCGCGGCGCCGATCAACGTGTAGATGCCCACGGTTGTGACATCGCTCGACTTCAGGGCCTCGTCGATGAGCTCGAACGAGATGGATCCGATCAGCAGCCCGGCGCCCAACGCCATGACGACGGCGATGAGCTTCGGGCTCGGCGTGGCGACGTACGCGATCAACGCCCCGACGAGAAGCGCGGACGCGGCGAGTGCGCCCCAGAAGAATGCTTCGAACATGACCGAGACCTAATGAGCGCGGTCGAAGCGTCGGGCTCCCGTAGGCATCATGTCGGTTCGACTTCGCCGACGCGCCACGACTTGTCGAAGAACGGCTGCAGCGGGCTGTAGAGCCGGAGACACGGGAAGTATCCCTTGCCGGGCATGGTCTGGATCCAGTTCCCTTCCGCGACTCCTGCCGGTTGTTCCGGCGCGAAGTGCACGGTGATCGAGCCGTCGTCGTTCGCAACGGCTGCGGGCGAAGGGAATGACTGGCTGCCGGCTCGCGGGAAGCGTTGCGGAGTCACGAGCATCGACCGGGTCTGGTTGTCGTACAACGTGAACGACCAGAATCTCGCTTCGGGCGGGTTCGGAGGCAGTGTCACCTTGTAGGACTTGGCGCCGTCGAAGTACTCCTTGTTCGAGTCGGTGAACGCGACGAGGTACTGACTCCCGATCCCGGTGAGGCGCATGGCCATCGCGGGGGTGATTCCCGTGTAGCCGTAGAAGAACAGCGTGCGCAGGTCGTGCTTGCGCGCACCCGTCGGCGGGTACGGCTTGATGCCTTCGGGTGTGACCTCCGGAATCGGCGTCTCGAACAAGTAGCCACCGCCGAACAGCATGTTGGTCCACGCGGAGCCGGGGTACCACGCGACGTCTTCTTCACCGCCCGCGTGGAACACGAGCGCCCGCGACGTCGCGTTGCCGACGGTTGCCGCGTCCTCCAGGATCTTTCGCATCCGGTCGTCCGGCGCGAACGGCTTGCCTTTCTCGATGCCGATCTCGGCGAGGTGGCCCAGGATCTCGGGATCGGTGGCACACGAGGCTTCGTCCTGGATCAACGCGTTGACCGTTTCCCAGAACCCGAAGTCGACTGCAGGGATCGTGTTGAACGTCAGACCGGTTCCCTCGACGAATCTCATTTCCGGGACCTCGACGGGAGGGGCGGGGAGTGGGCCGCCACGAAGGAGCGTGCCGACACTCGTGCCCGATCCACCTTGCGCGTACGGGTACACCTTGAGCGCGGACTTGATGGTCGCGACGGTCGGCGCCGGGTCCGAGTTCTCCATGAAGGACCGACCGAGCATCACGACGCGATTCGTGCGCGAGCGGCCGACGAAGAACCCACCCTCCGGGAGTGTGCCGTCGTAGCCCGGGGGAACAAGGAGGAACTTCCCGCCCGCGCCGCGGTCAGGCCCGGGCAGGCCGAAGTCGATGATCCACTGGAACCACATGTCGTCGAACGTGCCCAGCGCCATCGGTGGCGTCTCGACGACCATCGGGCCGTCGTTCAGGTCGACGATCATGAGGTAGTAGACGGTGTCGGCGTTCGCGGTCAGGAACCGCGACGACGAATCCATCAGGCCCGAGAAGATCAGGCACGTGTTGTCCTCGACCCCGACATCGAGGAATCCCTGACGGATGGCCCACGTCGATGCGGCCGGGAACGCGGTGAGGAACGCGTTCAGCGCGTGTACGTAGTCGAGATGGTCGTACAACGTCTCGACTGTCTTCGCCGACGGCGCGCCGTCGGTGAACTCCAGGTCACCGAGCCGACTCTCGACGCGATCGGGCGTCGAGATCCGCGCCAGCACTTCCTTCGCGATATCCGCCATTTTGGTCAGCCTTTCCTCGTGAACACCGTCATGACTCCTGGGAGTACTGCTCGGCCGCGGTGTCGATGGTCAACCCCGAGCCCATGTGCGGTCCGCCGCCGACGTTGTAGACGCCGGCGATGCGTTGCGGATACGAGCCGCCGTCGATGATCGCCTCGGACCACGGGTCGAGCTGCGCGAGGAGCTCGTCGAGATCGTCGCCGAGCGCTTCGAGCACCGGCCGTTCGAGCTCGTCGGTGCGGACTTCGATCTCTTCGCGGAACGCGCGGCCGGCATCGGTGATCTGTTCACCTTTCATCAGCCCGCGCCGCTCGAGTCGTTCGAAGCCCGCGTCCATGTCCGCGGGCTGCCATCCACGCGACGGCGTGTACGCGCGCGCCGGGAGTCCCCACCACTGTTCGGTCAGGAGCAGGACCTCGACCGCGTCGGCACCACCGACCGCCCACGCGATGACGTGGCTGTCGCCGCGGTGCTCACGCAGCAGGTCCGCGGCGCGCCACATCGCGCCGGTCGGGGAGTCGGGGAAGCCGAGTGACCGGAGCCCGCCGTAGATCGCGCGACCGGCCCACGGTGCGACGTCTGCTGCCCGTTGCAGCAGTTCGGTGACGCGCGCGAGCCCGTGGGGCTGTTCACCCAGAATTCGTTGCAACATCTGGGTCGCACCGCGTTCGCGTGCCGCAAGAACCGTGTTCCGGTCGGTGATCTGCCAGCCCGCCGCAACTGACGGCACGACAACCTTCGGGTTGAAACAGCCGAACGCGGCCGCAACGACTTCGCCCGTGACCTGGCCCATGCAGGCGCCGCGACTCGTGAAGTACGACTTCAACTCCGGTCGCGCCACGCCGTCCGCAGCGACCGAGCTGCCGTCGAAACCGAGCGCCTGGTACGCCGCGTGCGCCTCGGGCGCGAAGTACACGCCTGCTGCTACCGGTTCCACCGCGTTCCGCAAGCGTCGGGCCCGTTCGTTGAAGTCGGTCGTGGGCACGTCGTCGATTGTGAGCCAGGCCGATGGGGGGTGTCGTCACGCAGATTGCGTGAACCCGGCGAGCCTTCACACATATCGTGCGCATTTGTGTCGTGATCTCTTAGGATTCCGCCGTGACCGAGGAACTGCGGGGCCCGACGCCACCCGTCGAGCTCGGGCAGTCACTGCAGGACGCAAAGCTCACCGCCCCGAGAGCACGATCCGGCGTCGTGAGTCGTCGTGCGCTGATCGAAACCGCCCGTGCGAGCCAATGCCGGGTTGTGGGCGTGACCGCGCCGGCCGGTTACGGCAAGTCGACGCTGCTCGCGGAGTGGGCCGAAGCGGAAGACCGCCCGGTCGCGTGGGTATCGCTCGATCGGTTCGACGACGATCCCGCGGCGTTGCTGACGGCGCTGGCATCGGCGTACGAACGCATCTCGCCGGGCGATTCGCAGCTCATCGCGGACGTCGGCGGTCTCGGCGTCTCGGTGCTGGGCCGCGCCGCACCGCGCCTCGCGGCCGCGTTCGCGGCGAGTCCCAATCCGTTCGTGCTGATGCTCGACGACCTGCACGAGGTGCGGTCGCCGGCCTGCCACGACGTGTTGGGCGTCGTGATCTCGGGCGTGCCGCACAACTCTCAGCTCGTCGCGGCCAGCCGGGCCGAGCAGCCACACCTGCCGCGCCTGCGGGCTTCTGGCGACGCGGTCGAGTTCGGTGCCGGCGATCTGGCGCTCGATGCGAGAGGCGCGCAGCAGATCTTCTCGGACGCACGTGTGGACCTCGACCGCGAGCTGGCCGCGGTTGTGACCGACCGCACCGAAGGCTGGCCGGTCGGGCTCTACCTGGCCGCGCTGATCGCGAAGGAGAGCCCGGAAGACGCGTACGCAGTCACCGGCGAAGACCGCTACGTCGCCGACTATCTCTACCGCGAGTCGCTCGCCCAGCGCCCCGAACACGAGCAACGCTTCCTGCGGTGCACCGCAGTCCTGGATCAGCTCAGCGGTCCGCTGTGTGACGCAATTCTCGAAGAGTCGGGTTCGGACGCGCAGCTCCGTGACCTGGAGGCGACGCACGCGTTCCTGATCCCGCTCGATCGTCGGCGCGCGTGGTACCGCTATCACACGCTCTTCCGCGAGTTCCTGCTCGGCGAGCTTCGCCGAACCGAACCAGATGTCATCGCGAAGCTGCACCTGCGCGCGGCCGACTGGTACGAGGCGAATGGGTCTCAGGCCCTGGCGCTCGAACACCTACTGAACACGCCGGACAGGGATCGATGCGTCGAGCTGGTGACGGCCTTGGTGCTGCCCACGTACAACGCGGGCCAGATGTCAACCGTGCAGCGATGGCTGACGACCCTCGGGGACACGAGTATTGCGGCCTACCCGCCGCTCGCGGTGCTTACGGGGTGGATCGCGGTGTTGACCGGCCACACGACCGACGCGCAACGCTGGGCGGCCGTCGCGGAAGCGGCCTCCTTCGATCTGGTGCCATTGGACGAGTCGGCTTCGTTCGAGTCGGCCCGCGCCATGTTCCGCAGCGTGCTCTGCGCAGCCGGTCCCGACCAGATGATGAACGACGCCCGTTTCGCCGTCGCCGCGGAGCCACCATGGAGCCCGTGGCGGGACACTGCGCTCCTGCTCCTGGCCGAGGGGCATCTGCTCGGGGCCGATCTCGTACCGGCTGCGGCCGTGTTCTCTGAGACGTCCGCCGCGGCCATCGCGGTGGGCAACACCGACACGCTCGTGTGTGCCGAGGCCGAGCTCGCGTTCTTGGCAATGGACCGTGGAGAGTGGGCGCAGGCGAGCGAGCACCTAGAACTCGCGCTCGCCACGATCGAGCAGTACCGGATGTACGACTACGCCGTATCGCTGCTCGCGTTCGCCGGCGCGGCCCGGCTCGCGGTCCATCGCGGCGATCTGCACGAAACGAACCGGCAGCTGGCGCAGGCCATGCGATCCCGACAGACGTCCACGTTCGTGATCCCTTGGCTCGCGGTGCGGCTGCGGGTGCAGCTGGCGAAGGTGTACTTCGCGATCGCGGACGCGACGGCGGCTCGGCACTTGTTGCGCGAGATCGACGACATCTTGCTGCACACGCTGGCCCTCGGCGCGCTCGTCGAGGACGTGGCCGAGCTCCGGCAGCAGCTCGCGGCACCGACGCCCGCAGGGTCGACCGCAGGGCCGCCGCTCAGCCCGGCCGAGCTGCGTCTACTGCCGTACCTCCAGACGCACCTGACGTTTCCCGAGATCGCGAGCCGACTGTTCGTGTCGCACAACACCGTCCGGTCGGAAGTCGGGTCGATCTACCGGAAGCTCGGTGTCTCGTCGCGCAGCGAAGCCGTGCAATGCGCGACTGCAATCGGTCTGCTCGGCGGGTAGCTCGAACCCGGCCGGATGCGGCTCGGGACTACTGCTCCAACGCGTCCTCGGTGTCGTAGCCGAGCGCCAGCGCCAGGTTCGGTGCGGCCGCGACCACGCTCGGGAAGCCGACGATGGGCACGACGCCGATCAGTACCTCCACGATTTCGGCCGCACTCGCCCCCGCGTTGACCGCGTCGTCGGCAAGGGCCCCGTAGGAAGGGAGCGCGCCACCGACCGCAACCAATGCGGCCAGGCGGATGAGGGCCAAGGTCTTCGGATCGAGCTCCGAGCATTCGCATGCTGACCGGCCGGCCAGGTCCTCGGCCATCTGTTCGTCGTTGAGCGCCAGCAGTCGCAGCCGATCGGTGTAGTCCACGCCGGCTCACCCTCCTCGCGTCGGTCGCCTGATAGGGATCGCACCCTGGCGTACCCCACCGTGCGCACATCGAACGTAACCCGACGCGCCGGATCTGTTGTCATGCAGATTGCGTGATTGGTTGCGATGTCTCTCATTCGCACGAACGAGATGATGAATTCCTCGCGGCATCATGAGTTCTGCGGGTCGAGCAGGTGTTCGACGGTGGGCTGCGCCCGCGCCGCGACCCGCTGCAGCACGCCCCGGGACCGAGCGCGGGAGATGGCGTCGCTCGCGATGACCCACGCGGGCACGGCGAGGATCAGGCCGACGATGCCGCCGAGGAGTCCGCCCAACGCGGTGACGACCAGCACGACCAGCGGATGGATGTCGAGGGACTTCCCCATGACCTTGGGCTCGACGAAGTTCTCGAGCGCGAGGTTCGCGGCAAGCACAACGAGGAGCATGATCGCGGCTTGCGGGAGGCCGCCATCGCCGAGAGCGATGATCACCGCCAAGCCACCGCCCAGGAACGCGCCGATGTACGGGATGTAGCCGCCGATGAAGTTGACCACCACGATGGTGAAGACGAGCGGCAACCCCATGAGGAGCGCGACGACGCCGATGAACAGCGACACGATGGCCGACATGACGGTGCGTCCTCGCCCGTAACTTCGGAGGACGCGACACGAGTCACCGATGAAGTCGTCGAAGTCCGCTCGGTACGCCGCATCAACGGTTGTGACGACTGCGCGCCGGAGCCGGCTGCCGTCCTTCAGCAGGTAGTACATGATGAGCGAGCCGAGGATCACGCCGCCCGCGATGGCGACGATGCTGCCGATGCCGGAGACCAGCCCGGCGAGGACGCCGGTGGTGATCATCGGCAACGCGTCGTCGATCGCCTTCCGTGCCGCGTCCAACGAACTCTGATCGATACCGAGCGCGTCGGTCTGCTTGGACAGTTCGTTCAGCGCCTTGTTCGCCGACGTGCCGATGTCGTCGACCTGCGTGGTGACGCCCCGCACGGTCGCGACCACGACGCCGACGCCGAGTGCGAGCAAGAGGAGGACCACCAAGCCCGCGGCGAGGCTCGGCTTGAACCGGTGCCGCACCAGCACTCCGACGACTGGTTTGAAGCTCACCGCGAGCACGGCCGCGAACGTCATCGGCAGCACGATCTCGCTGATCGCCGATAACGCAATGACGACGATGATCGCCGAGATGACGAAGCCGACGAAGCTCCACGACCAGACCCCGAGCCTCGGGATCCGGCCGAGGAATCCCGGCACGCCGCTCCGCGCCGCGTCGCTCGCCGCGTTGTCGTCAGGCGGCGCACTGCCGTCAGAGCTGGTCGTGAGATCAGTCGACTGAGTCATGTGAGATCGGCCTCCGCCGCGTCATCGGTCGGGACTCGTTGTGGAACTCATGTCTCTTGGGTGCTCTGGAACGCGTCGCGGAGACTGAGCTCGCGCGCCGGTGGCGGAAGCGGTGGGCGGGCGCCGGCAACGAGTGCGGGTGCGTCGCCGCCCCGGATGAAGGTGCCGACGGGGCCGGTGTCTTCGGCGAAGATCACTCCGGCGCACACGCCGAGCAAGATGCAGATCGAGGCGCCGGAGAACCAGGTCACCAATGCGAGCGCGACGCCGAAGAAGCCGAACTGCTTCTGGTTGTCGCTCACCACACTTGGCATCCAGATCGTTGCCGACGCTGCGTACCCGCTGATCGCGAGGCCGGTGATCAGGCCGGTCGGGAGGAGCACACGCGCGCGGACATCGCCCAACAGGAGGAACCAGCTGGTGAACCACCACAGCGCGGATGTCGCTGCGAGCGTCAGGATCACGAAGAAGCCGACTCCGATCGGACCGCCGAGCGCGCCGCGCAGCGCGCCGAGAACCGCCAGCTGGACCACTGTCGCCAGCAGCCACGTCACGCCCCGCCAGTGCGCGCCGGCCCGCGCCCCCGGGGGACGGCGCCACGTGCGGAGGTAGGCGCGCTGCAGCGCGGTGGTGAACGAAGAGATGAAGAAGATCATGAACGCGAGGCCGAGTAGGCCGGTCGCCTTGCGAACGTCATCCGACGACGCGAACGCGGCCTGGGTCGTCGTCAGCGCATCGCCCTCGAGTCCGAGCCGATGGGTGAGGGTGGTGACGATCGACGACCGGGTGCGGTCGGGCACGAACGCCGCAATGACGATGACGAGGGGGAAGAACGAGACGAACGCCTTCCCCGCGAGCGCGACGCTGCGATCGACGAACTCGATCTCGAGCATGCGCTCCCAGATGCGGTAGAGCAGCAGCCGTTCCAACCGCTCCCGCAGCACCGCGACTCGTCGGCGCATTCCGGTGACGCCGGATTCGGCGGAAGTGGTCATACAGCCGCGTCGCTCCCTCTGACGCCGATCCGGATGTCGATCATCGGGCTCGGACCGATGCGCGTCGTCACGCAGAATGCGTGATTGCCGTTCGACCGTGACGCGCGGCGAATCACGCAGAACGGATGACGACGGATCGCATGTCGTTCACGAGACTCGACCCTCGCAGGCGTCATTTCGTTCGCCGTGCCGGGAGCGGTCGTTGACTACTGAGCTGCAACAGACGAAGGACGATTCCGCCACTCAGGCGGCTGTGCAACCGCCTTCGATGTCGGCAGTGCGGCGGGCCTGGACCGCGCCCGCGCCCGGTGGCATGGGTGTGATCGAGACCGGCCTGATCGCCGGCTTCACCGCCTCGGGTATTCCGGAAGCGCAAGCGGTCGCGGCCACATTCACCGCGCGGATGTGTACGTCGTATCTGCCGCCGATCTGGGGCTGGTTCGCACTGTCCTCGCTCCGGAAGAAGGAATACGTGTGAGCCGCGCGCGCCTGAGGGATCAACACGAACGGCGTCTGCCGATCCTGACGTCGTTCGACGGGTACCGGCGGGCGTGGCTCACGCGCGACATGGTCGCCGGGCTCACGCTCTGGGCGGTGCTCGTCCCCGAGGCGCTGGCGTACGCGACGATCGCCGGCGTCTCGCCGGTCATCGGCTTGTACGCGGTGCCGCCGGCTCTCGTCTTGTACGCGGCATTCGGTTCGTCGAAGCATCTGGTCGTGGGTCCGGGCGCGGCGAGTGCGGCACTGTCGGCCGCGGCAGTCGCGGACCTCACAACCGGCGGCCCGGACAACTTCCTGGCGTTCACTGCGATGCTCGCGCTCGCGACCGGCGTGCTCGCGCTGCTCGCGGGCCTCTTCCGCCTCGGCTTCCTCTCGAACTTCATCTCGGAACCGGTCATGAAGGGCTTCATCATCGGTCTCGCCCTCACGATCATCGTGGGGCAGCTGCCCAAGGTGTTCGGGTTCGAGAAGGAGGGAGACAACTTCTTCGAACAAGCGTGGAACTTCCTTCGCCACCTCGACGACACGCAGTGGCGGACACTGACAGTCGGAGTTGTCTCGTTCGCGATAGTGGTCGGGCTGCGGCGGTTCGCGCCGGCGGTTCCCGCGTCGCTGGTCGCGGTCGCGTTCGGCATCGTGGTCGTCCACGTCTTCGACCTGTCGCAGCATGGTGTGGCGATCGTCGGCCACATCGAGAGCGGGCTGCCGTCGATCGGGCTGCCGCACGACTTGAACCTGAGCGACTACTTCGCGACGTCGGCCTCGGCCTTCGGCGTGATGCTCGTCGCGTTCGGTGAGGGTCTCGCGGCGGCGAAGACGTACGCGACCCAGGATCACTACGCGATCGATCCCAACCGCGAGCTGATCGGGCTCGGCGCCGCCAACATCGGCGCCGGGCTCTGTCAAGGAATGGTCGTGAGCGGGGGACTGTCGAAGACCGCGGTGAACGCGTCCGCCGGTGCGCGCTCGCAGATCTCGGGCATCACGGCCGCCGTCGCGACGGTCATCACCCTGTTGTTCCTCACGAGCCTCTTCGAGGATCTGCCCGAAGCGACGCTCGGGGCAGTTGTGATCGCCGCGCTGCTCGAGCTCGTCGACATACAGGCGCTCGTGAAGCTGTACCGGCTCTCCACTCGGCGCCTCGGCCGGATCTACGGCGTCGCGGCGCGGCCCGACTTCATCGCGGCGATGGCCGCGATGCTCGGCGTTTTGATCTTCGACACGCTGCCCGGCTTGTTCATCGGCATCGTGGTTTCGCTCCTGCTCCTCGTGTACCGAGCGTCCCATCCGCACCTGGCGACGCTCGGCAAGGTCGCGGGCACCGAGCAGTACACCGATATCGACCGGCACCCCGAGAACGCGTCCGTGCCGGGAGTCGTCATCGTCCGCCTCGACGGCGCGCTCTTCTTCGCCAACGCGGAGGGCGTCGCCGATGCCATCCGCGCCCACGCGAGAGAGTCGGGAGTGAAGACCATCATCATCGACGCGGAGTCGATGCCATTCGTCGACATCAGCGCGGTGAGGATGCTCAAGAACACGTACGCGGATCTCGAAGGATCCGGAGTTCGACTCGTCATCGCGCACGACATCGGACAAGTCCGCGATCTCCTGCGAGTCGGCGACGCGGAGCGACTCGGTGAAGTCGTCTATCCGACCGTCCAAGCGGCAGTTGCGGCCGTGACGTGACCGGCGTGCACGGTATCCGGGCGTCGTCGCACTGGCGGGTCACGGTCACCGCGGTCGGGGGCGTGCTCGCGGCGGCGGTGCTGATCGCGCTCTATTACACGGTGCCGCTTGACCTGAAATTCGGGATGTCGGGTGTGGCCCGGCTCCTGGTCGGATTCCTCGTGTTCCTCGGCGTCATGACATGGCAGGTGCGGGCCATCACGAACTCCAAGAATCCCGGGCTCCGGGCGCTGGAGGGCACGCTCCTGGTGTTGCCGCTCTTCCTCGTGCTGTTCGCGTCCACGTACTACATGATGAGTCGGGGCGATGCGTCGAACTTCACCGAGGCGCTGTCGAGAACCGACGCCCTGTACCTCACGGTCACGATCTTCTCGACGGTGGGGTTCGGCGACATCAGCCCGAAGCTCGAATCGGCTCGCCTGGTCGTGTCGACCCAGATGATCCTCGACCTCGTCATCCTCGGGCTCGGCGTACGGATCCTGCTCAACGCGGTGCAACGGGGTCGCGATCGGCTCACGAGCGAGACCAGTGAGGAGTAAGCGCATCGAACGCGTGCGTTCTTTCATCTTGTTTGGGGGATGGTGTGGCGCGCGCAACGTGGTTCGATCGACCGAGCGGCTCACAACAAACGGAGGAGTGCAACGATGGCGGACGTGACGACCACGAGGCAGAGGAGCAGCTGGGCGGTCGGCTGGACGTACTTCGCGTCGATCATGATGATTCTCATCGGCTCGTTCCATGCGATCGCCGGGCTCATCGGGATTCTCGACGACGAGTTCTACGTCAAGACCCGGAACTACGTGCTGCAGTTCGACACGACACAGTGGGGCTGGATCCACCTGATCTTCGGCGTGCTCATCGCGGTTGCCGGCGGCTATCTCCTCACGGGCTCTGTGTTCGCGCGGACGATCGGCGTCATCATGGCGTTTCTCAGTGCGCTCGTCGGGTTCGCCTGGTTGCCGTACTCACCGGTCTGGGGCGTCATCTTCGTGGCGATCTCAGTCAGCGTGATCTGGGCGCTGACTGCCCACGGCCGCGACGTCACCGAGTACTAGCCCACGCAATTTGCCCGTGGCGCGCACCGCGCCCAGGAACAGGAGGAAGAATCCCATGACCATCGGACCCATTCAGGCATTCGTGATCGGCTTCCCGGACAACGGTCTGTTCGAGGGTCGGATCGCCGAGGAACTCGCACGTCTCAGCGACGTCGGCCAGATCCGGATCATCGACGCGGTGTTCGTCGTACGCGAAGGTGATGACGTCGCGGTGCTGAGCATCTCGGACCTCGACGACGACCAGCGCACCGAGCTGCGCGCCGCAGTGGGTGCATTGGTCGGGCTCGGGATCGCGGGCGGTGACGGTGCGGTTGCCGGCGCGGAGGCCGGCGCGTCCATCGACGTCGACGCGGCCACCGTCGCCGAGCGCATCGGCGCGTCACTGATCGACGACCTTCCCGACGGGAGCTCTGCACTCGTGCTGGCGATCGAGCACATGTGGGCGATCCCGCTGCGCGACGCCGTGCGTGATGCCGGCGGCATCGTGCTCGCGCATCGCTCGTTGTCGGCTGAAGAGCTCGTCGTCTTCGGCATGGACGTCGGCGACGCGCTCGCGGACGCCGAAGACGAGAGCTGAGTTCGCGTACGTCTCGCTCGGACGAGACACGAAAGGAGACACAAGGTGGCACGAGCAGACGGAATGTTCCTCTACCTCGGCACGTACTCGAGCGAGGCCGCGGCGCGCGCCGACTACGAAATCGTCAAGGATCTGCACGCAGCCGATGTCGTCGGAACGTACGACGCGGCCGTGATCACCAAGGACTCGTCGGGCAGGTCCACGTCAACAAGGACGAGATGGCGACGCGGCACAGCGGCTGGGGCGGTGCCGCGGCCGGCGCGGTCGTGGGGATCCTCTTCCCGCCCGCGATCCTCGGCAGCGCGCTCGTCGGCGGCGCGGTCGGGGCCGCGAGCGGTCACATCTGCCGGGGGATCTCCCGTTCCGACGTCAAGGAGCTCGGTGACCTCATCGATAGCGGCGAGGCCGCGCTCTTGGTCGTCGGCGCGAGCACGCTCGAGCAAGCGCTCGACCAGGCCGGGCTGAAGGCCGAGAAGCAAGTCGCCAAGCAGCTTGACGTGAGCACCGCCGACGTCGACGCCGCGGTCAAAGAAGCCGCGGGCGAAGTCGGCTGATCGCCGAACGTCTCGACAACGCGGAGGCAACCATGAAGAAGGTCGTACATCCGAGCGTCGAGGAACGGGTCGCGCAGGGGAAGGCGGCGCGCGAGCGCGTCGCCCCGGGTGGGCACGCAGGATGGGAGCCGGCACCTGATCGGCCCGATCCGGTCGCGTTGCTCGAAGCGCAGAACGAGACCCGGGAGCCCGACCTCGTGCCCGTGCGGCACGGCCGGATGATGGTGTCGCCGTTCACGTTCTACCGGGGCGCGGCGAAGATCATGGCCGCGGACCTGGAGGACACGCCGACAGCGGGGTTGGACGTCCAGCTCTGCGGCGACGCGCACCTCAGCAACTTCGGCCTGTACGCGTCGCCGGAGCGACAGCTCGTGTTCGACGTGAACGACTTCGACGAGACGCTTCCCGGACCATTCGAGTACGACGTGAAGCGTTTGGCGGCGAGCTTCACCATCGCGGCGCGCAACAACGGGTACCGCAAGGCTGACGGTCGTGCGAGCACGCTCGCGTCGGTCAGCGCGTACCGAACGGCGATGCTCGAGTACGCGGCGATGCCGACGTTGGAAGTCTGGTACGACCGGATGTCGGAGGAAGACCTCATGCGGGGCGTCGCGGAGACGACCCGGTCGCTGGAGCGGGCCGGCGACAAGAAGAACGCGAAAACCGCCGAGAAAGGGGCGCGCAAGACCGCCGCAAAGGCCCGCACACACGACAGCCTGCAGGCGCTCTCGAAGCTCGCCGAGCTGGTCGACGGCGAGTACCGCATCATCAACCAGCCGCCGATCGTCGTGCGTTTGCCCGAGGCCGCCGAGGGCCTCGGCATCCCGGCCGACCAGATCGAGCAGGTACTCCACGAGCAGTTCCGCGCCTATCGGGCAACCTTGCCGGATGATCGTCGCCGGCTCCTCGAGCGCTTCGAGTTCGTGGACGCCGCCCGCAAGGTCGTCGGTGTCGGCAGCGTCGGCACGGGTGCCTACATCGGCCTGTTCCGGGGCCGCGACAACCAGGATCCGTTGTTCCTCCAAGTCAAGGAGGCAACTGCATCCGTTCTGGAGGATCACCTGCCCAAGAGCGCGTACTCCCAGGCAGGCGAGCGCGTCGTGCAAGGGCAGAAGTTGATGCAGGCCGCCAGCGACATCTTCCTCGGGTGGACCCAAGGCGTGCAGGACAAGAAGCGTCACTACTACTGGCGACAACTGCATGACATGAAGGGCTCAGCCGTCGTCGAAGGGATGGTGCCCGAAGCGCTCGCGTTCTACGCGCGCCTGTGCGGGCGCACACTTGCGCGCGCCCACGCGCGATCCGGAGATCCAATCGCGCTTGCGGCCTACCTGGGCAAGAAGGACCGGTTCGACGAGTCGATCACAGACTTCGCCGAGCGCTACGCCGACCAGAACGAGCGCGACTACCGCGCGTTCACCGAGGCGATCAGCTCGGGGCGGCTGGCCGCGCTCGAAGGCGTCTGACACAAACAAACTGCAGGGAGATCGTCATGTGGTTCGGCATTGGCATCATCGGCGCCATCCTCTGGATACTGATCGCCTCCTGGCCCGCACCCGTCGCGGGACGCAAGGGTCACAGCTTCATCGGGTATTTCATCCTCAGCCTGTTCTTCTTCCCGCTCGCGCTGATCATGGCGTACTGCGTGCAGGACCGGACCCGACTCGCGTACGGCTAATTGGGTTCGGCCGGAGAAGGCCGCCGAACGGTGGGACAGGTGTGCGAGGTGTGCAGGCTCCGCGGGAGCACCGCGCGAGTTTGACCCTTCCACCGCGTGCCTGGGCTCGTGCCTATTCACGACTCGTGCGGGCGCGTCCAGCTGTCAGCGTGACGACAGGCGGCTCGACGGCGTCAGCGTGTCGGGTGTGGGGCCTCTTGCGTGGCGTTCTGCACTCAGCACGGCTGCACGATCGAAGGCCTAGCACTGCACAGCCAGGCCGTGCAGTACTGCACAGCCGCTGCACCGACGCTCGTCGCCGTTGCGCTGCCGCGTTGCCACCGCGTTGCCCGCGCGTTCGGCGAGCAGCGGTGAGCTCGCTCCTGCCAATGACGAAGAGCGGTCGCCGTGCCTGTCGTCGGTACCTTCCACGCGACATTGACCCGCTCGGATCGTTCTCCATCCGCCGCGGTGCGTCCGCGCGAAGAATTCGTGGTGGGCGCTTGCGGCAGTCTCGACGACGTCCAAAGGAGGCAGGTTGCGCCTTCGGCGCAACCTGCAAGTCTGTGCGAGCCTGATGCAGTCAAGTGAATGGTCGGTCGAGGCGTGTACGGATGCCCGAGGCCGTGGTCGCGTGAGGTTGCGGGGACAAGTGCAGGCGGACGGTGGGTGAAGGACGAGGTAGCGATCGGGCGAGTGCGACGACGTGAGCGGCGGGCAGTTGCGCGCCGAGTATTTTTCGCGCGCGTGTAGCGCGACGCCCCTGTGCCCGCGCTTAGTTCTCATGAGCAGCGATCGAAACCTCAGGGGACCGAGATGTTGACGCACGACGATGAGAACGTCGCCATGTCCGCGGAAGTGCCGCCGCTCCTCGTGTCGGTGCGGAGCGCGGCTCGGATCCTCGCGGTCGGGCGCACGACCGTGTACGAGCTCATCGCCGCGGGCGAGCTCGAGACGATTCACATCGGCCGGAGCCGCCGCGTGCCGATTGCAGCGCTGCAGGCTTTCGTGCAGCGGCAGCGCGGCTAGCGACCGACCGTCGATGGCGTCGATCAAACGTCGAACGACTGCCAAGGGCGAGATTCGCTACGACGTACGTGTGCGCGTCGTGGCCCGAGTGGTGACGAAGACGTTCCGTCGACGGCAGGACGCAGATCGGTGGGCGCGGGCCATCGAAGCCGATGTCATCCGGGTATCGGCGATCGACCCGCGTGCTGGCAACGAGTCGCTTTCGGACTATGCCGGCCGCTGGCTCACGACCAGACGCGTCTGCGGGCGACCGCTCGCGCCGCGCACGATGGAGCTCTATCGCGACCTGCTCGACCGTCACGTACTGCCGGGCTTCGGCTCGGTCTCGCTCGCACACTTGCGCCCTGAGGCTGTACGCGCGTGGTACGCGGGCGTTGCGGAGCGCGTGAGCCCGCTGCAGGCCGCGAAGGCGTATCGGCTGCTACGCGCCATGCTCAGAACTGCGGTCGACGATCGTCTGCTGGCGGAGAATCCATGCCGCATCCCTGGGGCCGGCAACGAGCGTGCGGCGGAACGACCCTTCATCGCGCCGGAGGTGCTTCTGCGTTTCGCCGATGCGATTGACGAGCGGTATCGGGCACTGGTGCTGGTTGCGGCGTTCGGCGGTCTTCGCCTCGGCGAGCTCCTCGCATTGCGGCGACGGCACTTCGACGCCGCGTCGCGAACCGTGCTCGTCGAGGACCAGGCGATCCAGTTGCGCAACGGCGCGCGAGTCGTGACACAGCCCAAGACCGCGGCCGGCCGCCGGAGGGTGCACCTTCCCCAGATCGCGGCGGACTCGCTCGTCGAGCATCTCGAGCGGTTCACGGCGGCTGAGACCGACGCGGTGGTGTTCACGGGACCGAACGGCGGACCGCTGCGTCGCGCCACGCTGTACTCCGCCTGGCGGCGTACACGGGCCACAAGCGGCATTGTCGGTCTCACCATCCACGATCTCCGTCACTCGGGCGCGACGCTCGCCGCATGGACCGGAGCGAGCACGAAGGAACTGATGGCGCGGCTCGGGCACGCGTCACCGCAAGCCGCGCTCCGCTATCAGCACGCGGCATCGACGCGTGATCGCGCGATCGCAGAGCAGCTCGACGCGGTGGTCGATAGGGCGCAACGGTCAGCTGCGGACGACACCGAACATCCCGGGCCGCGCGATGGACGCGCGATGGAACGACCCGCGCAAAGACCCAGGAATCGGCGAGCTGCCTCTGACCTGGGCCTCGGACGAGAGCGGGTGACGGGAATCGAACCCGCGTTCTCAGCTTGGGAAGCTGATGTTCTGCCGCTGAACTACACCCGCAGAACGGTCCTCGACGCTACCAAAGCTGCAATTCGGCGAGCCGTTCGCGTCCTCTGCAGCTTCGGGCGGGAGTGCGAGCGGAGCCGGTTCGACCCAGAGATGGGGATCGTGCAGCAGCGATGTGAGGTCGCAGTCGGGCGAATCGATGCACACGCCAGCAATACGGCGCGGCGAGGGTCCGCGGTTCTCAGCCGGCGAGGGCGAAAAGTGAGCCGAGTTCAGCGCGCAACCGCGAGTGGGCGCGGGCCGAGCGCGACTTGACCGTGCCGATCGGGATCGCGAGATGCGCGGCGATCTCCGAGTGCGTGTACTGCTCGTAGTACGCGAGCCGCATGACGGAGTGCTCGTCGGGCGGGAGGGTCCGCAACGCTTCGCGCACCGTCCACGCTTCCCACGCGGACTCGACGTCGCCGGTCGGTGGCGCGGCCGGCTCCGGGCCGGGAGCGTCGAGCGACGGGCCGCGGTGGCGGCGCTCCCGGCGGCCGACGTCGATCGCGCAACGGCGCACGATCGCGAACAGCCACGGCGCGAGCGGCCGGTCGGGTTCGAACGTGCGCGCGGCCTGCCAGGCCTTGTGCACCGCGGTGTGCACGGCCTCCTCCGCGAGTGAACGGTCTCCGCCGACCAGGTGGAGCGCGGCGGTCAGCATCGACCCGCCGTAGCGCGCGTAGAGGTCGTCGAGGGCCGCCTGGTCGCTCGACGCGAAGCGCCGAGCGAGGTCGTCGTCCGACGGCATCCCCGCACGCCGCCCGAATATCGGTGTATCGGTGACCATCTCGGGCAGCGTGATCGCATCGACAACTCACGGCATCGGGAGGACCCCTTAATCACCGGCTTATGCCGTCACCGGCCCGAACGCACGGGCCGGACCGCTGGGTAATCTGCCCGCGTGATCCTCTCGGACGTGTCGATCCAAAAGGCGCTGGCGGAAGGCCGGATCGCGATCGATCCCCTGCGGGACGGTGCGATCCAGCCGTCCTCGGTGGACCTACGGGTCGACCGCTACTTCCGGGTCTTCCGCAACGACACGACCCCGTTCATCGACCCGAAGCTGCCCCAAGAGGACCTCACGGAGCTCGTCGAGGTGGACGCGGAGCGCGCGTTCATCCTCCATCCCGGCGAGTTCGTGCTCGGCTCCACGCTCGAGCGGGTCGCCCTCGCTGACGACCTGGTCGCCCGGCTCGAGGGCAAGTCGTCGCTCGGCCGCCTGGGGCTCCTGATCCATTCGACCGCGGGCTTCGTCGACGCGGGCTGGGACGGGCACCTGACGCTCGAGCTGTCGAACGTCGCCAACCTCCCGATCGCGATCTACCCCGGGATGAAGATCGGGCAGATCTCGTTCCTGCAGATGACGACCGCGGCCGAGCACCCGTACGGATCGGGCCAGGCGCAGTCGAAGTACCAGGGTCAGCACGGGCCCACGCCGAGTCGCTACTACCTCAACTTCCGCGACCCTTCCTGAGTCGCGCGGATGACGGCGGAGCAGTACCGCGATCCGACCGCCGTCATGATGCGCCGCACCGTGGCGTTCGTCATCGACGTCGTCCTCACCACCGCGGTCATCGCGATCGCGTTCGTCTCGCTCGCCCGGAGCACCGAAGTGCCGAGCTACCTCCACAACGCGTGCGACATCGCGCGGATCGGCTCCAAGGTGTCGAACTGCGTGCAGATCGGCAACACCATCTACACGCTCGAAGGCGGCGACGTCGCGCTCGTGTGGCTCTCCGGCCTCGCGGTCAGCGTCCTGAACCTCGTGCTCCTCCAAGGCGCGACCGGCGGCACCGTGGGCAAGCACGCGCTGGCGCTGCGCGTCGTCGACGCGAACGGGCAGCCGTGCGGCTTCGGCCGCGCAGTCGTGCGGTGGTTGCTGCTCGTCGTCGACGCGTTCTTCTGCTTCCTCGTCGGCCTCGTCACGGCGCTGTCGACGAAGGGCCACCAGCGTGTCGGCGACCTCGTCGCCAAGACCTACGTGGTGAGCGCGCGCGACCTGGGCGTCCCGCTACACGTTCTTGAGCGCGTCACCGAACGCGTCGAGCGCGAGTGAGATCTCGCGCTCGTCGACCACCAGCGGCGGCATCCACCGCAGCACGGTGCCGTAGGTGCCCGCGTTCATCAGCAGCAAGTGACCGGAATCCAGGCAATGCCGCCGCACCGCGTCCACGATCGCGGCGTCGGCGAACTCGGTCGCGATCATCAAGCCGTGGCCGCGCACCTGCACGATCCGCGGATCGGTCGCGGCGAGCTCGACGAGCCCGGCGACGAGCTGCTCGCCCCGCGCGCGGACGTTCTCGAGGAAGCCCGGTTCGGTCAGCACCTCGATGGACGCGAGCGCGGCTGCGCAGCCCATCGGGTTGCCGCCGTAGGTGCCGCCGTGGCTCCCTTTCGGCCAGCGGGCCATGAGCTCGGCGCGCCCGCCGAGCGCGGAGAACGGGAACCCTGACGCGATGCCCTTGGCCATGCACAACACGTCGGGCTCGATGCCCGCGTGCGTCACCGCGAACATCTCGCCCGTCCGCCCGAACCCGGATTGCACCTCGTCGGCGACGAACAGGATGCCGTGCTCGCTGCATCGGGCCGCGAGCCCTTGCAGGAACCGCGCCGGCGCGGGCACGTAGCCGCCCTCACCGAGCACCGGTTCGATGATCATCGCCGCGGTCTCCGCCGGTGCAGTCTGCGCCGCCATCAGGTGGTCGAGCCCGGCGAGGGCGCGGTCGATCTCGGCGTCGGTGTCCGGCGCGAGCGGATCGGGGAACGGCGCGACGAAGATGCCCGGCGGCAGCGGCGCATGCCCGGCGCGGTAGCCCGCCTTCGAGGTGGTCATCGCCATCGTGAGGTGCGTGCGCCCGTGGAAGCTCCCGGAGAACACAATCACGTGCGGCCGGCCTGTCACCTGCTTGGCGAGCTTCACCGCGGCTTCGGTGATCTCCGCACCCGAGTTCGCGTAGAAGAACGTGTCGATGCTCCCGGGCGTGATCTCGGCCAGCCGGTCGGCGAGCGGCTCGAGCAGGTCATGGCGGTAGCAGTTCACTTGGGCATGGATGAACCGCTGCGCCTGCTGCGCGATCGCGGCCGACACCTTCGGGTGGCAGTGCCCGGTGGACGCGACCGCGATCCCCGCAGTGAAGTCGAGGTACTCGACGCCGTCGGTCGTGGTGATCCAGCACCCCTTGCCCGACGCAACCTGCAAGTCGGTGACGGAGAACCACACGTCAGAGAGGTGAGACGCCATGGGTCCAGGGTACGCGCGACCATGACGACGAGGAATTGGGGGAACCTGCGGAATCGGGAGCGGGTGACGCTGGTCGAGACGAGGAGCGCGCGTGATCGACTACACGACGTTCGACGGTGCGGTTGGCCACAACTGGTACGACCTCGACCCGGAGCTGCAGCGCCTGGTGCGTGACGGCTGCCCGCCCGAAGATCGGGAGTGGGCCGCCGCGAAGCTCGGCGAGATCGGTGCGCTCGCCGGTGTTCGGATCGCGCGCAATGCCGACACCGTCGACGCCCACCCGCCCCAACTCGTGCGCTACGACCGGTGGGCGAACGAGGTCGACACCGTCGAGCACCATCCCGCGATGATCGATTCGAAGCGCGCGCTGTGGGAGTGCGGGTACGTGTCGGGGTTCGCGGCCGACGCGGCGGCGCGCGGCCGCACGACGCCGGGCGTCGTCATCGCCGCCGCGCACTACCTCGTCTCCCAGGCCGACACCGGTTTGGTCTGCAGCACCGGGATGACGAGTGGCGTCGCCGGTCTGGTCGACGCGTACGCGCCGCCGGACGTGCGCGCGACGTTGCTCGCGGGGCTGCGGGCCGACGACTTCGAATCCGGCATCGACGGTTCGATGTTCCTCACCGAGCGAGATGGCGGCTCCGATCTCGGCAACACCGTGCATTGCACCGCGCGTGATCTCGGTGACGGCCGCGTGCAGATTGATGGCGAGAAGTGGTTCTGCTCGAACGTCGACGGCGAGGCGATCGCATTGCTCGCGCGACCCGAAGGCGCGAGCGACGGCTCGGCCGGCCTCGGGCTCTACCTCGTGCCGGGGCATCTGGAGGACGGCAGCCGCAACCACTTCACGATCCGCCGGCTCAAGGACAAGCTCGGCACCAAGAGCGTGCCGACCGCCGAGGTCGAGTTCCACGGTGCGATCGGATACGCGCTGCGCGCGCAGCAGGATGACGGCCCCGGCTCCGACGCGCGCGGGCTGAACCGCATGATGGAGATGGTCAATGGTTCCCGCTTCGGCGTCGCGATGATGGGTCTCGGCATCGCCCGCCGCAGCTTCCTCGAATCCGCGATCTGGGCGCACCACCGCCGGGTACGGGGCCGGCTGCTCGTCGACCTCCCGCTCGTGCGCGAACAGCTCGTCGACAAGCAGTGCGAGCTCGAAGCGGCGGTCGCGCTCGGGCTCGAGTGCGCGCTCGCGTCGCGCCGCAGTGATGGTGACCTCCTGCGCCGTGTCCTCGTTCCCGCGGCGAAGGCGCGCCTGTGCCGGCTCGGGGTCGACGCCGCGAGCGCCACCGTCGAGCTCTTCGGCGGCAACGGCTATTGCGAGGACTGGGGCATCACGCGTCTGTTGCGGGACGCGCAGTGCCACCCGATCTGGGAAGGCAGCGAGAACGTGTGCGTGCTCGACGTGCTGCGCGCCATGCGCCGCGACGCCGCGCACGCGGCCGTGCTCGCGCGCATCGACGACGCGCTCGCGATCGCGGACGCCGATGGCGCGCCGCACACGGAGTCCGCGCGACGCGCGGTGCGCGAGCACCGCGACGCACTCGCCCGGCGCGTCGACGACGTGCTCGGGCGCGAACGCGACGAGTCCGAAGCACGCAGCGCCGCTCTCACCGCCACACTCGTGCAGACGGTCTCGGCCGCACTGCTGCTCGAGCAGTCCGCCGGCGACGTGCGCAAGGGACTGGTCGCGTTGCGCTATGCGCGCCGCCATCTGCTCCCCGGAAGCGGATGGGACGACCACATCGCCGCGTACGCGGGCCGCGAGCTGCTCGCCTACGACGCGATCGACGCCTCGGCCGCGGCCAAAGCCGCGGCCTGAGGCGCGTCAGCCCACGAGCGCGGGCTCCCGCTCGGGCTCGGCGTGCGGGTCGTCGCCGTCCTCGAACTCGGGCGCGGGCAGCCCCGCGCCGGCCTCGATATCGAGGTTGGGCAGGAGCCGGTCGAGCCAATTCGGTAGCCACCAGTTCCAGTCACCGAGGAGCTTCATGGTCGCGGGGACCAGCACGATGCGTACGACCGTCGCATCGATGAACACCGCGGTCGCGAGGCCGAGGCCGAACATCTTGATCGTCGGGTCGGCGCTCAACACGAACGCGACGAACACGCTGATCATGATCAATGCGGCGGAGGTGATCACCCGCGCGGTCGCGGCGATGCCCTCGATGACCGCACTGTCGTTGTCGTGCCGGCGCAGGTACTCCTCCCGGATGCGGGACAGCAGGAACACCTCGTAGTCCATCGACAGACCGAACAGGATCGCGAACAGCATCATGGGAAGGAACGACACGATCGGCACCGTTTCTTGCACCCCGACGAGTCCCTTCAGCCAACCCCACTGGAACACCGCGACGATCACGCCGTACGCGGCGCCGATCGAGAGCAAGTTCATGACCGCGGCCTTGATCGGCACCGCGACCGAGCGGAACACCATCATCAACAACAGCACCGAGAGCACGATCACCGCACCGATGAAGTAGGGCAACCGGGACGCGACCTTGTCGGAAATGTCGATGAACGTCGCGGTCTGACCGCCCACGTATACCGCGGCATCGGGCACGGGGTCCATCGCCTGCGGGATCACGTCGCGGCGCAGCCGGTGGATCAGGGTGGTCGTGGCTTCGTCCTGAGGCGACGAGCGCGGGATGACGCGCAGCACCGCCGCGGTGCCGCCGGCGTTGGCCTGCGCGGGTGCGACGGCCGCGACATCGGGGTCGGCCGCGACCGCACGCTCGAGCCCGTCGAGCGACGCGACCGACGCGCCGTTCAGCTCGACCGAGAGCAGCAACGGTCCGTTGAAACCGGGCCCGAACCCGTCGGCGAGCAGGTCGTAGGCGCGGCGGGTGGTGATCGACTCCGGCATCGAGCCGTTGTCCGTCATGCCCAGCCGGAGGCTGAAGACAGGTGCCATCAACAACGCGAGGGCGATGACCCCCGCCGCGAGGTAGCGCCAGGGATGCGCGGACACCTGCCGGCCCCAGCGGTGCCACATCGACTCGCGCGCGGGCCGGGTCGCAGCCGCGCGCCCGCGCATGAACGGCAGCCGCACCGAGTCGATCTTGTGACCGGCGAAGCCGAGCAGTGCGGGGAGCAGCGTGAGGGCGACGGCGACCATCACCGCGACGGTGAGCCCGGCCGTGAGCCCCATGACGGTGACCAGCGGGATACCCGCGATCGCGAGGCCACAGATCGCGATCATCACCGTGATACCGGCGAACAGGACCGCTGAGCCCGCGGTCGCCAGCGCCCGACCGGCCGCGTCCTCGACCGTCAGGCCGAGCTGGAGGTTCTCGCGGTGACGGGTGACGATGAATAGCGCGTAGTCGATGCCGACACCGAGCCCGATCATCGTCGCGATCGTCGGCGACACGGAGCTGACGTCGACGAAGCTCGCGATGATCGTGATCAGGCCGACACTGGTCGCGAGCCCGACGAGCGCGATGCCGATCGGCAGACCCATCGCGATGATCGAGCCGAACGCGAACAGCAGCACGATCGCGGCCACGAGCAGGCCGACGAATTCCTGGCCGCCGAACTCGGGCTGCACCGCTTCCGACGGCAGATCGCCGCCCAACTCCATGCGGACGACGTCCGAGCGGTTCACCTCGGCCGCCGTGTCCTCGAGCCGGCCGAAGGCCGCAGTGCGGATCTCGTCGGAGGGCACGTCGTACTGCACATCGGCGTAGGCGACGCGACCGTCGGGCGCACGCTGCAGGGTGCCGACCGAATCGACGTGGGGCTGCCGCGTGACGTCGGCGAGCGCCGCGTCGACGGCGGCCGCGGCATCCGGATCCGAGAGGGTGCCGGTGCTCGTCGCGAACACGAGTTGCGCGGAGGTGCCGGCGGCGGCGGGAAAATCGCGCTGCAACACGTCGAGCGCGGTCTGGGACTCGACCCCGGGTGCCTCGAACGCATCCGAGGTCTTGCCGCCGCTCAACGAGCCGAGGGCGATGACCCCCACGGCGCCGATGATCCAGGCGAGGACGACGAGGCGGCGGCGGCGCACGCTGGCGCGGCCGAGGCGGTACAGGAGGCGAGACATGTCCACAGTTTGTGGCATAGACTGTCACTTGTCAACTTATGACATTCGACACATGGTGACCGAAGGCAGGTGACGACAGATGACAGAACGTGACAGACAGTGGCATACTCGGCGGGTGGTGACCGGGGGGTCCTGCAGCCCGTTCGGGCTGCGCGAGCGCAAGAAGGCGTACACGCGCGAGTCGATCATCGACGCCGCCATCGACCTGTTCGAGCGCAACGGGTTCGACGCGACCACGGTCGAGGAGATCGCGGCCGCGGCCGACATCTCGCCCCGGACGTTCTTCCGCTACTTCGAGTCGAAGATCGACGTCGTCATGGCCGAGAAGGGCGAGGACCACCCCGACCTCGAGACGCTGCTGATGGCCCGGCCCGCGACCGAGGGTCCGGTGGAGGCAATGCACCAGGTGGTCCGCACCGAGCTCGGTCAGTCGCTCGCGGACGCGTCCTCGTTGAGCGCGCGGCAGTACCGCGTCGTGATGACGACGCCGAGCCTGCGCGCGCTCGCGTTCGAGCACATCCACGCGCACCAGGACGCGATCGCGCAGGCGTTCGCGACGCGCCTGGGCGCCGATGCCGATTCCCTGAAGTTCCACGTCCTCGCGGCAACCGTCGCCTCGACGACGTGGACGGTGCTCGAGCGCTGGGTCGCCGATGGCGCGGACCCGGGCCGGCTCGTACCGATGATCGACGAAGGCTTCGCGTGCATTGAGCCCGCCGAGCCGCCGGCGGCCGCGGGCCGGCGCTAGTCAGATGCCCCGCTGTCAGATACCGATGTCGAACTGCGCGGTGACCGGCGCGGGTTGGCTGGGCTCGTTCTCGAGCGCTTCCCAGAGGATCTCGGCGATGTCCTGGACCTTGACTTCTTCGTCTTTGCCCTGGCCCTTCACGCCGTCGTCGAACATCACGTAGCAGAAGGGGCACGCGACCGCGATGCGGGAAGCGCCGGTGGCG
Source organism: uncultured Actinomycetes bacterium (assembly GCA_963740835.1). GTDB lineage: Bacteria > Actinomycetota > Acidimicrobiia > IMCC26256 > PALSA-610 > CAVUFH01. The sequence continues at coordinate 736,501 of CAVUFH010000003.1, forward strand.
ACGGCCTCCTGGCTGCGCTCGTCGTTGACCTTCTTGCCGATGTTCTCCTCCATCCACATGCGTGCGCCGCCTGCTCCGCAGCACATGCCCTTGGTGCCGTTGCGCGGCATCTCGACGAGATCGATGCCCGCGAGCGAGCCGACGACGCGGCGCGGCGCGAGGTACACGTCGTTGTGCCGGCCCAGGTAGCAGGAGTCGTGATACGTCACGCGCTCCTCGAGCGACGCGCCCGCGAGCGAGAGCTGGCCGCTGGCGACGAGTTGGTCGAGGAGCTGGCTGTGGTGGATGACTTCGTAGTTGCCGCCCAGTTGCGGGTACTCGTTCTTCAAGACGTTGAAGCAGTGCGGGCACTGCGCCACGATCTTCTTCACTCCCATGCTCTCGAACGTCTCGATGTTCTGCATGGCGAGCATCTGGAAGATGTACTCGTTGCCGGAACGGCGGGCCTGGTCGCCGTTGCACATCTCGCTCGGGCCGAGGATCGCGAAGTCGAGACCGGCCCGTTGCATCAGCTTGGCGAGGGCGCGACTCGTCTTCTTGTTGCGGTCGTCGAAGCTGCCCGCGCACCCGACGAAATAGAGGTACTCGTGGTCGAGCGGGCTGCCGGGCTCGACGATCTCGACCCCTTCGAGCGACGCGGCCCAGTCGCCGCGCTCACCTTGGTTCAACCCGTACGCGTTGCCCGCGTTCTCCATCGAGCGGTAGGTGTTGCCGAGCTCGGCGGGGAAGTCGCTCTCCATCAGCGTGAGGTAGCGGCGCATATCGAGGATCTTGTCGAGGATCTCGATGTTGACCGGGCAGATCTCGTCGCACGCCTTGCAAGTGGTGCAGGCCCAGAGCTCCTCCGACGTGATGCGCTCGAAGATGCTGTCGGCGTCGATGGTGATCTCGGCGTCGACGCCCACGGGCGGGGACGTCCGAGGGGATCCGGTCGCGTTCATCACCTCGCCGACCTTCAACACGATCTCGCGCGGGTCGAGCGGCTTGCCCGTCGCGTGCGCCGGACACACGGACGTGCAGCGCCCGCAGATCGTGCAGGCGTCGGTGTCGAAGAGCTGCTTCCACGTGAAGTCCTCGACCACGGAAGCACCGAAGCTCTCGAGCTCGGTTTCCATCAGGTTCGGCATGGGCTTCATCGCGCCCTTGGGCCGGTCGTTCGCCTTCAAGTACATGTTCATCGGGGAGGTGATCATGTGCCGCAGTTTGGTGGTGGGCAGGATCACGAGGAACGCGACGAACGCGGCGACGTGCAGCACCCACATCCAGCGGTGCGCGTCGTGCAGCGTGTTGACCGACCACGAGTCGACGAGCGCGGAGAGCGGGTAGCCGACGAACGACCATTTCTCGTACGCGGGGCGGCCGAACAGCGCGATGCGCAACGCCTCGGCGAAGAAGCCGCTGAGCCCGATCACCGCGAACGTGGTGAGGATCGCGGCGTCCTCGGGCTTGGTCTTGATCCGGATCCGGTACGGGCGCTGCACGTAGCGGCGCACGATCGCCCAGCCGATGCCGACGAGGAAGATGACGCCCGCGAGGTCGGCGCCGAACGAGTACGCCTGATACGTGCGCCCGTGCAGGAACTTCAGCGACTCCGGCAGCTGATGGTCGATCTCGAGGATCACCGTGACGATGAAGAGGAAGAGGAAGCCGAAGTAGATGCAGGAGTGCATGATCCCGGCGGCCGGATCGCGCAGCAGGGTCTGCATCCACACGCCCTTGCGGAAGTCGCGGAGACGCTGCTCGAAGTTCTTCTTGGTCGTGCGCCGATCGTCGGGGGCGCCCCGTTCGTAGTTCCGGAACCGCAGCGACACCAGATACGCGGTCATGAACAGCATGACCGGGACCGTGATGTAGAACGCCCAGTAGAGCGGGTCCGGGATGTTGACGAAGACCTCACGTGCGACGGTCGAGTCGTCGTGCCACTTGGTGAAGCGGGGAACGATGCCCGACGCCACCGCGCCGAGCGCGACGAGCACGCCGACGATCAGGACGAGGTTGTGAGGTTTGATCCGCAAGCGCCGCATAACGCGCCGGAATCTACCTGCCGCTACTGCACCGTTTTGGAGTCGGACTCGCGGAGGCGCTTGGCCATGCCGGCGAGCAGCTTGCGCGAGAAGCCGGGGACCTCGTCGATGATCCCGGCGAACTCCCGCTGCCCGAGCACGACGAGCTCGATGTCGCTCTCGGCGACGACGGTCGCGTTGCGGGGCGCCTTGTCGAGGAGCGCCAGCTCCCCGAACGCCTGCCCGGGGCCGAGCGTCGCGATGCGGCGGCCCTGCCTGGTGACCTTGGCCGTGCCGTCCAGGATCACGAAGAACTCGTGCCCGGTCTCGCCTTCGGTGACGAGCACCTTGCCCGCCGGGACCCGCACGTCCTCGGCCCGCCGGGCGACCAGCTGCAGGTCCTTGCGGGAGCACGCGCTGAAGAGGGACACCTCTTGGAGGTGGTCGAGGAAGGTGTCGCGACGAGCCATAGGCCGCGGAAATTAACCGCCGCCCGGCGATTGTGCACACCTGCGTCCGAGCCGCGCCCGCCGCGGAGACATCGCCCGGTTTCTGGGCCCCCCGGGGAATGTGAGCGGGGTCGACTCAAGTTAGACTCGGTGTGCCCGCTCAGGTTTCTGGGCTCGTTTCGCGTACCCGTTCCTTACCCCAGTTCAACGTTTCCTTCGGAGGCAACACATGTCCAAGGCCGTCGGTATCGACCTCGGCACCACCAACTCGGTCGTCGCCGTGCTCGAGGCGGGCGAACCCGCCGTCATCCCCAACGCCGAAGGCGCCCGCACGACCCCGTCGGTCGTGGCGTTCTCGAAGACCGGCGAAGTGCTCGTCGGCGAGGTCGCCAAGCGCCAGGCGATCACCAACCCCGACCGCACGATCCGATCGGTCAAGCGCCACATGGGCACCAACTGGTCGGTCGACATCGACGGCAAGGCCTACAAGGCCCAGGAGATCTCCGCGCGCACGCTGCAGAAGCTGAAGCGCGACGCCGAGCAGTACCTCGGCGAGGCGGTGAACCAGGCCGTCATCACCGTGCCCGCGTACTTCGACGACGCGCAGCGCCAGGCCACCAAGGAGGCCGGCGAGATCGCGGGCCTCGAAGTGCTGCGCATCATCAACGAGCCCACCGCGGCCGCACTCGCCTACGGCCTCGACAAGGAAGGCTCGGACCAGACGATCCTCGTCTTCGACCTCGGCGGCGGCACGTTCGACGTGTCCGTGCTCGAGATCGGCGACGGCGTGTTCGAGGTCAAGTCGACCGCCGGCAACACCCACCTCGGCGGCGACGACTGGGACCAGCGCGTCATCGACTGGATGGTGAGCGAGTTCAAGAACGCGCACGGCGTCGACCTCGCCAACGACAAGATGGCGTTGCAGCGGCTGAAGGAAGCCGGTGAGAAGGCGAAGATCGAGCTCTCGAACTTGCAGGAGACCTCGATCAACCTGCCGTTCATCACCGCGACGAGCGACGGGCCGCTCCACCTGGAGCTCACGCTCACCCGGTCGAAGTTCCAGGAGATGACCGCGGATCTGCTGCAGGCCTGCAAGGGCCCGTTCGAGCAGGCCATCCGCGATGCCGGTCTCGACAAGAGCAAGATCGACCACGTCATCCTCGTCGGTGGCTCCACCCGCATGCCCGCGGTGAGCGAGCTCGTCCGCGAGATGACCGGTCAGGACGCGCACAAGGGCGTCAACCCGGACGAGGCCGTCGCGCTCGGCGCGTCGATCCAGGCCGGTGTGCTGAAGGGCGAGGTCAAGGACATCTTGCTCCTCGACGTCACGCCGCTGTCGCTTGGCATCGAGACCAAGGGCCAGATCATGACGAAGCTCATCGAGCGCAACACCACGATCCCGACGAAGAAGTCGGAGACGTTCACGACGGCGGACGACAACCAGCCGAGCGTGGAGATCAAGGTGCTGCAGGGTGAGTCCGACATGGCCTACCGGAACAAGCCACTCGGCACGTTCACGCTCACCGGCCTCCCGCCGGCACCGCGTGGCATCCCGCAGATCGAGGTCACGTTCGACATCGACGCCAACGGCATCGTGCACGTGTTCGCCAAGGACCTGGGCACGGGCAAGGAGCAGTCGATGACGATCACCGGCGGCACCGCGCTCGGCAAGGACGACATCGCGCAGATGGTGAAGGACGCCGAAGCGCACGCCGAAGAGGACAAGCGCAAGCGGGAAGAGGCGGAGATCCGCAACGACGGTGACTCGCTCGTCTACCGCACCGAGCAACTGCTGAAGGAGCACGCCGACAAGGTCTCGACCGAGGACCGGGAGAAGATCGAAGCGGCGTTGAAGCGGCTGAAGGACTCGCTCGCGGGCACCGACATCGACCAGGTGCGGAGCGCGCACGAGAACCTGCTCACCGAGTTCCAGCAGTTCTCGTCACGGATGTACGAGAACGCCTCGGCGCAGAACCAGCAGGCGGCCGGCGGTGCCGGGAACGCCGGTGGCTCCGCGGACGCACCCTCGGATGACGAGGTCGCGGACGCCGAGATCATCGACGACGACCAACAGAGCGCCTAACCCGCCATGCCCGGATACGACGAAGCGGTTCCGGACCCGGATGCGCAGCACGCGCCGGGTCCGGACGCCGCGGATTTCGACGAAGAAAATGGTGACGACGTGATCGCGTCCGAAGAGATCCGACAATTCGAGGCCGACCTCTCCTCGCTGCAACGCGAGCGGGACGAGTGGCTGGACACGACGCGTCGTTTGCAGGCCGATTTCGAGAACTACCGCAAGCGCGTCGTGCGGGAGCAGACCGGGCTCGTCGAGCGCGCATCGGAGGGTCTCATCGAGCAAATGCTGCCTGTGCTCGACAACTTCGAGCTCGCGCTGCGCAGCGTCACGGCCGAGCACGAGCAGGTCCGCAAGGGCGTCGAGCTCGTGTACGCCGAGTTGCTGTCGGTGTTGGAGCGCAACGGTCTCGAGCGCATCGACGCGCTGGGGACGCCGTTCGATCCGAACGAGCACGAAGCGGTGATGCAGGACGACGGCGACGGCGAGCCGGTTGTCGGTGACGTGTTGCGCACCGGTTGGAAGGTGAAGGGTCGCGTGTTGCGACCGTCGATGGTGAAGGTCACGAGGAACTAGGGAGCACACGACTCCACATGGCCGCACAGCGAGAGTGGTTCGAGAAGGACTACTACGAGGTCCTCGGCGTGCCCGAGGGCTCGACCGACAAGGAGCTCGCGCGCGCCTACAAGAAGCTGGCGAAGCAGTACCACCCCGACGCGAACCAGGGGAACAAGGACGCGGAGGAGCGCTTCAAGGAGATCTCGGCCGCGTACGACGTGCTGGGCGACAGCGCCAAGCGCAAGGAGTACGACGAGGTTCGGCGCATGGTCGCGTCGGGCGCGGGACCGGGCGGTGGTGGTTTCGGACCCGGCGGATTCGGCGGGGCCAACTTCGACGGTGGGGGCGGCCAGACGTTCCGGTTCGAGACCGACGGCGACAACGGCTTCTTCTCGGATCTGCTCGGCGGCATGTTCGGCGGCGCGAGCGGCGGCGGGCGTCGGTCTCGGCGCGGCGGTGGTGCCGGCGCGACCGGACCGCAGCGGGGCCAGGACCTCGAGACCGAGCTCTACCTCTCGTTCGACGACGCGGTGAAGGGCGTCACCAGCACGGTGCGGTTCCGCTCCGACGCGGTGTGTTCGACCTGTCACGGCAACGGTGCCGCGCCCGGTACGTCACCGGAGACGTGTCCGCAGTGCCACGGTGTCGGCACAATCGCCGTCGACCAAGGGCCGTTCTCGTTCTCGCAGGTGTGCCCGACGTGTGGTGGGCGCGGCCAAGTCATCCCTACCCCGTGCCCGACGTGCCGCGGCCGTGGCGTGGAGGTGCGCGACCGCGAGGTCAAGGTGCGCATCCCCGCCGGCGTCGCCGACGGGCAGCGCATCCGCGTCAAGGCGCGCGGCGGCGCGGGCAACAACGGTGGGCCGGCCGGCGACCTCTACGTGATCGTGCACGTCGGCACGCACGCGATCTTCGGCCGCAATGGCAGCGATCTCACGTTGCACGTACCGGTGACGTTCGCGGAGGCCACGCTCGGTGCGAACGTGAAGGTCCCCACGCTCGACGGGCAGGTGACGGTGCGCGTGCCGTCCGGCACCCCGAGCGGGAAGGTCATGCGCGTGCGCGGCAAGGGCATCCCGAGCGGCAACGGCAAGGGCACCGGCGACCTGCTGGTCACCGTCGACGTGCAAGTGCCGACCGAGCTCAGCGACGAGCAGCGTGAGGCGATCGAGAGCCTCACCCAGGTCCTCGACGATTATCCGCGCGCGGCGTTGTTCGCGCACTCGGAGCAGGGGGAGTCCGATGGACGCTGACGGCCGGGCGCTCTATGTGATCTCGGTCGCAGCCGAGCTCGCGGGGATGCACCCGCAGACGCTGCGGATCTACGAGCGCAAGGGCTTGATCGAGCCCGCGCGCACGAGCGGTCGCAGCCGGCGGTACTCCGAGCGCGACATCGAGCTGCTGCGCCGCATCCAGGAGCTGAGCGGTGAAGGCGTGAGCCTGGCCGGAGTGCAGCGCATCCTCGGCCTCGAAGAAGAGCTCGCCGGCGCGCGCCGCCGCATCGCAGAGTTGGAAGCGCGGGTCGACGTGCTGCGCGAGGAAGTGGAACGGCGGGTCGAGAGCGTTCGCAAGGAGTACCGCCGCGACCTCGTGCCGCTCCGTTCCGGCTCCGTCGTTCGTTTCGAAGCCAGCCGTCGCCGATAGCCCCGCCGTCATGGCGAGAAAGTGACCTGAAGATGGCCCTCGACCCAAACCGATTCACGCGGAAGACCCAAGAGGCGCTCGGCGCGGCGCAGGCGCGTGCGCGCGACACCGGGAACACCGAAGTGTCCTCGCTGCACCTCCTGCGCGCGCTCCTCGATCAGCCCGAAGGTGTCGTCACCGGGGTGATCGAACGGATCGGTGTCGACCTCAACGCGCTCCGGCGGCAAGGCGACGCCGAGCTCGAGCGGCAGCCGCGCGTGAGTGGCGCCACCGTGCGCGACGCGCAGCTCGCCTCCGAGGCGTTCCGCCTGCTCGAGGACGCCGACAACGAGCGGGCGCAGCTCGACGACGAGTACCTCTCGACCGAGCACGTGCTGCTCGCGATGACGAGCGTGCCCGGAGGTGTCGGCGACCTGCTGCGCGGCATGGGAGTCACTCACGACGCGGTGCTCGAAGCGCTGAAGCAGGTGCGCGGATCGCACCGTGTCACGAGCGACAACCCGGAAGAGCAGTACCAGGCGCTGGAGAAGTACGGGCGCGACCTCACCGAGGCCGCGCGCGCGGGCAAGATCGACCCCGTCATCGGGCGGGACGAAGAGATCCGGCGCATCATCCAGGTGCTCTCGCGGCGGACGAAGAACAACCCGGTGCTCATCGGCGAGCCCGGCGTCGGCAAGACCGCGATCGTCGAAGGGCTCGCGCGCCGCATCGTCGAGGGCGACGTGCCCGAGGGCTTGCGCAACAAGCGCGTGATCGCGCTCGACATCGGCTCGATGGTCGCCGGCGCGAAGTACCGCGGCGAGTTCGAAGAGCGGTTCAAGGCCGTGCTCAAGGAGATCGCCGACTCCGAAGGCGAGATCATCACGTTCATCGACGAGATCCACACGCTCGTCGGCGCGGGCGGTGCCGAAGGTGCGGTCGACGCAGGCAACATGATCAAGCCGATGCTGGCGCGTGGCGAGCTGCGGCTCGTCGGCGCGACGACGCTCGACGAGTACCGCAAGTACATCGAGAAGGACGCCGCGCTCGAGCGCCGCTTCCAGCAGGTGTACGTCGGGGAGCCGTCGGTCGAGGACACGATCGCGATCCTGCGCGGGTTGAAGGAGCGCTACGAGGTCCACCACGGTGTCCGCATCCAGGACGCCGCCCTCGTCGCGGCCGCAGTGCTCTCGGACCGCTACATCACCGCGCGGCAACTGCCCGACAAGGCCATCGACCTGATCGACGAAGCCGCGTCCGCGGCTCCGCATCGAGATCGACTCGATGCCGTTCGAGATCGACGTGGTCGAGCGCCGGATCCGGCAGCTCGAGATCGAGCGGGCCGCGCTGCAGAAGGAGACCGACGACGTCTCGAAGCAGCGGCTCGAGACGCTCGAGGCCGAGCTCCAATCGCTGCAGGAGGAGCGCGACGGGATGGTCGCGGACTGGCAGACCGAGAAGGACGCGATCAGCTCGATCCAAGAGGGCAAGGAGCGGCTGGAGTTCGCCAAGCTCGAAGCCGAGCGGGCCGAGCGCGACGGCGATCTCGAGCGTGCCGCGGAGCTTCGCTACGGCCACATCCCCGTGCTCGAACGCGAGGTCACCGAGCTGAGCACACGGCTCAACGACCTGCAGCACGACGGTGCGATGTTGAAGGAAGAGGTCGACGAGGAAGACGTTGCCGACATCGTGGCCAAGTGGACGGGCATCCCGGTGTCGCGCCTCATGGAAGGTGAGGTATCGAAGCTGGTGCGGCTCGAGGAGCACTTGCACGAGCGCGTCATCGGCCAGGACGAGCCGGTGCGCGCGAGTCGCGAACGCGATCCGTCGTTCGCGCGCCGGGCTCTCCGACCCGCATCGCCCGATCGGTTCGTTCCTGTTCCTCGGGCCCACGGGTGTCGGCAAGACCGAGCTGGCTCGCGCGCTCGCCGAGTTCATGTTCGACGACGAGCGGGCGATGGTGCGCATCGACATGTCCGAGTACATGGAGAAGCACTCGGTGTCGAGGCTCGTCGGCGCGCCTCCGGGCTACGTCGGCTACGAGGAAGGCGGCCAGCTCACCGAAGCGGTGCGGCGGCGTCCGTACGCGGTGATCCTGCTCGACGAGATCGAGAAGGCGCACACGGACGTGTTCAACGTGCTGCTGCAGCTGATGGACGACGGCCGGCTCACCGACGGCCAGGGCCGCACGGTCGACTTCACCAACACCGTCGTGATCATGACGTCGAACCTGGGTGCCGGGGGCACCGAGGAGCAGGTGATGGCGGCGGTGCGCGCACACTTCAAGCCCGAGTTCCTCAACCGGATCGACGAGATCGTGGTGTTCCACCGCTTGTCGCAGGAGGACATCGCGCGGATCGTCGACATCCAGGTGGAGCAGCTCGCGGCGCGACTCGCCGACCGAAACCTGCACCTCGAGCTGACACCGGCCGCGCGCGATCACGTGGCGACGGTCGGCTACGACCCCGACTTCGGTGCCCGCCCGCTCAAGCGCGTGTTGCAGCGCGAAGTCGCGGACCCGATCGCGCTCGAGGTGCTGAAGGGTGCCTACGTCGACGGCGACACGATCGTCGTCGACGCGGCCGCCGACGGCCACCTCGTGTTCGAGTCGGCCGCCACCCCCGACTTCGTCGCGTAACCGCGGGTTTTGGCGACAATCGGCGACCGTCACGGTCGTGATTTGTCGCCAAACCTTGCGTGGTCAGTGTTGGAGGTCGAGCGGCACGGGGTGGCGGAACAGCTCGGACGCGTTCTGCCAGGTGATGCGGCGGGCGTCGTGCTCGTCGACGCCCTGTCCTTCGAGCTGGCGCGTGAGCATCGCCTGCGTGTCGGGCCACGACGAGTCGGCGTGCGGGTAGTCGGACTCGACGAGGATGTGGCCGACACCGATGCGATCGCGGACGCGCATCCCCGAGTCGTCGTCGAGCGCGCAGAACCAGAAGTTGCGGCGCAGGACCTCGCTCGGCGCGAGTTCGACGTCGCGCCACGTCGGGAGGTAGCCGAGCTGGTACTTGTAGCAGTGGTCGAGCCGGTCCATGATCCCCGCGACCCAGCCGATGCCACCTTCCGACAGGCAGATCTTGATGTCGGGGAAGCGCACCGGGATCTTCGAGTACAGCCAGTCGACCGCCGAATACATGCCGTAGGCGCCGAACAGCACCGCGGGGATCTCCGGTGGCGCGTCGTCGGAGGTGGTCGGCGACGTGCCGGAGCTGCCGACGTGCAGGCACAGCACGGTCTCGGTCTCCGCGCACGCACGGAACAGCGGATCCCAGAAACCCGAATGGATCGACGCGAGCCCGAGCTTGTCGGGCGCTTCGGAGAACGTCGCGGCCTTGAAGCCGCGCGCGGCATTGCGGTGGATCTCCCGCGCCGCGATCTCGGGATCGCGGAGGTACGTGATCTGGTTCGGAACGAAGCGATTCGGGTGCGCGCCTGCCCATGCCTCCAGGTGCCAGTCGTTGTACGCGCGCATCGCCGCGAGCGCGAGTTCGTCGTCGTCCGGCCACAGTGTCAACCGTTGACCGACGAAGCCCGGGAGGAACGACGGGAAGCAGAGCGACGCGTAGACGCCGTCGATGTCCATGTCGGCGACGCGCGCTTCGACGTCCCACGCGCCGCGGCGCATCTCGTCGAAGCGGGTCGGTTCGAAGCCGAACTCGGTGTTCGGACGCCCCGCCACCGCGTTGAAGCCGACGTTGGGCAGCACCTGCCCCTGCCAGATCCAGGCCTCGCCGCCGTCGTCGGTGGGTTCGATGCGCGGCGCATCGTCACGGAACTTGTCGGGGAAGCGTCCCGCGAACGCGTCGGGAGGCTCGACGACGTGGTCGTCGACGGAGATCACGGTGTAGCGGGCGGTGCGAGGCTCGGGTTCGGGGAGAAACGTCACCTGCTCGCGGCGACCATTGCCGCCGCCGAACGCGGCCGAGCTCGCGAGGTCGTCGATCGACATGCCGGTCACTCGAGCACCTCCGGTTCGCGCGCCAGCAGCTGTCGCACCGCACCTTCCCAGTACGCGCGCGGCGTGTTCTGCACGAGCGCAGGCTTCAGCGCCGAGCGCGGCAGGGGCTGTGACTTCGACCGGTACGCGTCCCGACCGCAGGATGTCGTAGGTCATCCGACACATGCGTTCGAACGTGGCGGCCTTGTAGCACGCGGCTGCGAGCGACGGCGCGGTGACGATCGCGCCATGGTGCGCGAGCAGGACGCCGGAGGCCTTCCCGACCCGGTCGGCGAGCCACTCGCCGCCGGCCGCGCCTTCGATCGCTCCGTACTCGTCGACGAACGCGAGCTCTCCATCAAAGATCGCCGCGTTCTGGTGCACGATGCGCGGCGACTCGCCCATGCTCGCGAGCAGCGTGGCGTAGTACGGATGGTTGTGCACGATCACCGCGGCGTCGTCGCGGGTGCGGTGCAGTTCGGTGTGCAGGAACACCGCGGGAGTGACATCCCACTCGCCCGCGACGATCGCGCCCGCGGCGTCGAGGCGGATGATCTGCGAGGCGCGCACCTCTTCCCACCACACGCCCCACGGGTTGACCAACATGCCGCCATCGTCGGTGCTCCAGGTGACGTGACCCGAGAGGTTCTCGTGCCAACCTTCGCGCGCAAGGATTCGCAGCGCGCACGCGAGCGCTTGTTGCGGCGTCAGCTCGCGGCCGATACCCGGCCCGGGACGCGGTTCTCGCACGCCCCGCAACCTATATGGCTCCCACGCTGCGCTGCGCTCCGCTGCGTCCGCACAAGCTACTCGGGGCAGAATCGCAGGGTGACGGTGGTCGTGGTCGGTGCGGCGGGCGATCTCGGTGGGCGCGTCGTCCGCGCGCTCACCGCGGACGGAGTACCGGTCCGCGCGCTCGTGCGCCATCCCGAGGCGGTCGCCACCGTGGATGCGGACGAGGTCGCGCTCGCCGACCTCTCCGATCCGACCTCGCTCCCGCCCGCGTTCCGGGATGCGGGCGCGTTGTTCCTGGTTTCGTCGCCGACGCGAGAACAGGTCACTTTGGAGACGAACGCAATCGAAGCGGCCGAAGCCGCGTGCATCGCGCGGATCGTCAAGGTCTCGAACATCCCGATCGCCGGACTCGACAGTGGGTTGCATGGCAACCACCGCGCGATCGAGCGCCGCCTGGACGCGTCGCGCATCGCGTCGACCGTGCTCCAGCCGTCGTTCTTCACGACGGTGCTCGAACGGCAACGCGCGCTGATCGAGCGCGGTCGCGTCATACTCCCGATCGGTGCCGGACGGGTCGCGTGGGTCGACCCCGACGACATCGCCGCGGTCGCGGCAGTCGCGTTGACGCGCGACATCGGCTCGCCGGCTCGGATCACGGGACCCGAAGCGCTCGACGGCGACGAGGTTGCGGCCCGTCTCGGTGTGGCACGACTCGATCCGCCGCTCTCCGAGTGGCGCGACTCGGTCGTCGCGGGCGGGCTCGATCCGTGGCTCGCGGATTCGACGGTCGAGCTCTACGCCGCGGTCGCGCGCGGTGCGCTGGCAAGCGTGTCGCCGGACGTCGAACGTACGACCGGCCGCGCGCCGAAGCGCGCGTTCGTGGATCAGCCCACCCAGTAGTCCTGCTGGCGGGCGAAGAGCGGGTGCTCGGCCGCATCGCTCGACTCGCGTCCGAATACGTGGGTCGCGGGGAACGGTTTCCACCCCGGGTTCCCGTCACGCGCGAAGGCGGCCCACGCCGTGCGCAGCTCGCGACCGAGCCGGTCGGCGTCGGCGTCGTAACCGACGAACTCGCCCCACCCGTCGACGTCGAACGTGTCGAATGTGAACGGGATGTCGACCGCGTGGAACGCGCCGCGCTCGGGCGCTTGCCACGTGAACAGGTACGCGTACGTGTCCTCCGCGCCCGCGGACGCGCGCGCCTCGAGCACACGCCGCAACGGCAGCTGCATCTCGACGTCACTGAACAGCGCGGGCCACACAGCGGCTTCGTCGCCGAGCTCCGCGGCGTACCGGGCGACGACCCGCTCCGCGACATCGGGCTCGACGCCTACGTAACGAGCAACACGCGACACGAGTCGCGCGTGATCGGGTGTGGTCGCGCGGGGATCGAGGAACAGGTTCATCTCTTCCGACGTCGATCCCGCGAGCAAGCAGACATCCGCGGCGGCGCCGGGGGCGGCGAGGACGCTCGCGGGCGCGCCGAAGAGCAGCTCGTCGCCGACACACGGATGGAAGGGCATCATGCCGACCGGCTTGAGCAGCGCGGGTAGCACCGCCGCTTGCGCGGCGAGCAACGTGTCGACGTCCAGCGCGCGCAGTCCGTCGACGTCGTCGACACCGGCCGCTTCGCACAGCGTCGTCGCGACGAGCGCAGCCCGGCGTGCGTCGAGCGTGCGGTCGGTGATGCCGCTCTGGACGATCACGCCGCGGAAGAGCCCCTGAGTGGCGGGCGACGCGAGCAGGTGCACGCCCAGGCCACCGCCGGCCGACAAGCCGAACATGGTGACGCGTCCGGGATCGCCGCCGAATGCGGCGATGTTGTCCCGCACCCACTGCAGGGCGGCGATGGCGTCGTGCACCCCGAAGTTGGCGGCATCGCCACCGATCGCGGCGCGTGTCGAGGAAGCCCAACGCGCCCAGGCGGTAGTTCGCCGAGACGACGACGACGTCCTGCTCCGCCGCGAGCCGGTCACCGGAGTGCGACGCTTGCGACGACGCGCCGAGCAGGAACGAACCGCCGTGGAACCACACGAGCACCGGGAGCGGCTCGCCATCATCCGCGCGCGCCGGAGCCCAGACATTGAGCGACAGGCAGCGCCCTTCGTCGCCCGCCCCCACCTTCATGTCGGGCACGACGTCGTCGCCGGGGAGCTGCGGCGCAGCCGGCCCGAACTCGCCGGTACGCGATAGGTCACCGTCCCACCGCACCGAGACCGGACGCTCGAAGCGCGCGGCCGTTGCGTACGGGATCCCCAACAACGCGCGAACCTCCCCCATCGGCCGAACGATAGGTGTCGCGCCGCTTCGACGCGTCGCTCGGAAGACCGGCGCCGACGCGTCGGCTACCATTTCCCCAACGTGATCGCATTTCACGTGAGCAATTTCAGCGGGGGCAAGCGTCATCGGAGCGGGCGATGCCGGGCGCAGTGATCGTCGGCATGCAGTGGGGCGACGAAGGCAAGGGTCGGTTCACCGACTACCTCGCCAAGGAAGCTTCGATGTGCGTCCGCTATCAAGGCGGCCACAACGCGGGCCACACGATCGTGGTCGACGGCGAGGTCTTCAAGCTCCAGCTCGTGCCGAGCGGCGTGCTGTATCCGTGGGTGATGCCGGTCATCGGCAACGGCGTGGTCGTGGACCCGGCCGTGCTGTTCGACGAGCTCGACATGCTGGAGTCCCGGGGGATCGACACCGGGCTCATGCGCGTATCCGGCAACGCGCACCTCATCATGCCGTACCACCAGGAGCTCGACCGCGTCACGGAGCGCTTCCTCGGCAAGAACAAGCTCGGCACGACCAAGCGCGGCATCGGGCCGGCGTATGCCGACAAGGCGTGGCGCATCGGCCTGCGCGTCCAGGACCTGCTCGACCCGAAGATCTTCCGCGAGAAGCTCGACCTCGCGCTCCGGGAGAAGAACGGCACGCTGTCGAAGGTGTACAACCGCCTGCCGTTCGACGCCAAGGAGCTCACGGAGCGCTACCTCGCGTACGTGCCGCGGCTCGCGCCCATGATCGACGACACGGTGCATCTCGTGCACGAGGCGCTCGAAGCGCAGCAGTGGGTGCTGTTCGAAGGCGCGCAGGCGACGTTCCTCGATCTCGACCACGGGACGTATCCGTACGTCACGTCGAGCAACCCGATTGCGGGCGGTGTCTGCACCGGGGCCGGGGTCGGGCCGCGCGCGATCGAGCGCATCCTCGGCGTCGTCAAGGCCTACACGACGCGCGTCGGCTCGGGACCGTTCCCCACCGAACTGTTCGACGGCGGGGACCCGATGGGCAACTTGCTCCTCGAGCATGGCGCCGAATGGGGCACCAACACCGGGCGCAAGCGCCGCATCGGCTGGCTCGACCTGGTGATGCTGAAGCAAGCGGTGCGCCTCAACAGCACGACGGAGATCGCGATCACGAAGCTCGACGTGCTCTCCGAGCTGTCGGAGCTGCGCGTGTGCGTCGCCTACGAGGACGAGAACGGAAAGCGGTACCAGCACGTCCCGTACCACCAGTCGGTGCTGCACAAGGTGCGGCCGATCTACGAGACGATGCCCGGTTGGGGCACCCAGATTGAGCAGATGAGCAGGCTCGACCAGCTGCCGTCGGCCGCGCGCGACTACGTGCGGTTCATCGAGGACTTCCTGCGCGTCCCGATCACCTTCGTCGGCGTCGGGCCCGCGCGCGATCAGACCGTCGTCCTCCCGCGCGCCGCGTAGATGGCACGCGTCCTGCTCATCGGTGGCGGCGGCCGCGAGCACGCGCTCGCGTGGGGTCTCACGCGCTCCTCGGAGGTCGACGAGCTCGTGTGCGCACCGGGCAACGTGGGCATGGCTGCGTTGGGCGAGTGCCGTCCGGTCGACGCCGGGAACCCGAACGCGGTCGTCGCACTGGCCGACGAGATCGCACCCGAGCTGATCGTCATCGGTCCCGAGGTCCCGCTCGTCGCCGGCGTCGTCGACGCGTGCACGGTCGCGGGTCACCTTGCGTTCGGTCCGACCGCGGCCGCGGCCACGCTGGAAGGCTCGAAGGCGTGGATGAAGGACGTACTCGCGTCCGCCGAAGTGCCGACGGCGCGGTACCGCGCGTTCGGCGCCGCCGAAGAAGGTGCTGCGCTTGCGTTCCTGGAGACGCTGCCCGAGCCCTTCGTTATCAAGACGGACGGGCTCGCCGCGGGCAAGGGCGTGATCGTCACCGACTCCATGTTCGAGGCGCGCGACGCGGTGCGCTCCTACCTCTCGGGCGCTGCGTTCGGTGACGCCGGCCGCACGTGTGTGATCGAAGAAGGCCTCACCGGCCCGGAGCTGTCGGTGTTCGTGCTGTGCGACGGCGAGCGCGCGCAACCGTTCGCGGCCGCGCAGGACCACAAGCGCGCGTTCGACGGCGACCGAGGGCCGAACACCGGAGGAATGGGCGCATACTCGCCGGTTCCGTTCGTACCGGACGACCTCATCGACACCGTGATGGAGCGAGCGATCTGGCCGACCTTGCGCGAGATGCAGCGGCGCGGCGCCGAGTACCGAGGGCTCCTCTACTGCGGGCTGATGCTCACCGCGGACGGACCGAAGGTCATCGAGTACAACGTCCGGTTCGGCGACCCGGAGTGCCAGGTGATCGTGCCTCGCCTCGAGTCGGACCTCTACATCCACTGCTTCGAGTCAGCCGTCGGCAAGCTCGAGACGCCGGTGGTGATGGGTGACGACGCGTGCGTCGCCCTGTACCTCGCCGCCGAGGGCTACCCGCCCGAGCCGACCCGCACCGGTGACGTCATCGA
This sequence comes from uncultured Actinomycetes bacterium, assembly GCA_963740835.1. GTDB lineage: Bacteria > Actinomycetota > Acidimicrobiia > IMCC26256 > PALSA-610 > CAVUFH01. Next base: position 752,654 of record CAVUFH010000003.1, read on the forward strand.
GGGCCTCGACGCCGCGGCCGCGCGCCCCGGCGTCCTGCTGTTCCACGCCGGCACGCGCGCCGAGGGTCAGGCGGTCGTCACCAACGGCGGCCGGGTGGTCATGGTGTCTGCGCTCGGGCTGACGGTCGCCGCCGCACGCGACCGCGCGTACGAGGCCGCAGCCTGCATCTCGTGGCCCGGCCTCCACTACCGTCGCGACATCGCCGCCCAAGCCATCACATCCGCACCCGCCACCCGACCCATCACATGACCCGCCACCCGACCCATCACATGACCCGCCACCCGACCCATCACATGACCCGCCACCCGACCCATCACATGACCGCCACCCGACCAGCTCCCTGATCCGGACATGATCCCCCGCTACTCACTCCCTGAGATCGCCGACCTGTTCACCGACGAGGCCCGCTTCGCCGCGTGGCTCGAGGTGGAAGTGCTCGCAGTGGAAGCGTGGGCCGAGCTCGGTGTGGTGCCCGCCGAGCACGCGCGGATCGTGCGAGAACGAGCCGGCTTCGACGTCCAGGCCATCCACGAGCGCGAGAAGATCACCGACCACGACGTCGCCGCGTTCGTCGACATCGTGCAGGCGACCGTCGGCGCACCCGCGGGCGGCTGGGTCCACTACGGACTCACTTCGAGCGACGTCGTCGACACCGCGCTCGCGCTGCAGATGACGCGCGCGATGGACCACATCATCGGGGCGGCGGCCACGCTCGAGGCGACGATCGCGGCCCGGGCGCGCGAGTTCCGCGACACGCCCATGGTCGGCCGTACTCACGGCATCCACGCGGAGCCGACCACGTTCGGAGTGAAGCTCGCACTCTGGGCAATGCAGGTCCGCCGGGAGCGCGAGCGCTTGCAGCGAGCGCGCGCCGTGATCGCGGTCGGCAAGCTGTCGGGCGCGGTCGGGACGTATTCGAACGTCGACCCGTTCGTCGAGAAGTACGTGTGCAAGCACCTCGGTCTGAAGCCGGTGCCCGCTACCCAGGTCCTCGCCCGCGACCGGCACGCGGAGGTGATGTACGCGTGCGCGTCGCTCGGCGCGACGGTGGAATCGTTCGCCCTCGAGATCCGCCACCTGCAGCGCACCGAGGTGCGTGAGGTCGAGGAGCCGTTCCGCGAAGGCGAGCAGAAGGGTTCCAGTGCGATGCCGCACAAGCGGAACCCGGTGAAGTCGGAGCAGCTGTCGGGGCTGGCCCGGGTGCTGCGGGGGAACCTGCAGGCCGCCCTCGAGGACGTCGCGCTGTGGCACGAGCGCGACATCTCGCACTCGTCGGTCGAGCGGGTGATCGTCCCCGACTCGCTCATGCTCGCGTACTACCTCGCAGTGCGGTTCACGACCATCGCGCAAGGAATGCGCGTGTACCCCGAACGCATGGTGCGCAACATCGACTCGTCGTTCGGCCTGGTGTTCAGCCAGCCGGTGCTGCTCGCGCTCGTCGAGTCCGGCATCTCGCGCGACGACGCGTACCGCATGGTGCAACGAAACGCGATGCGCGCCTGGCAGGAGGAGCGGCCGTTCCGCGAGCTGCTCACCGAAGACCCGGACGTGACCGCCGCGCTCGAGCCCGCCCGCCTGGACGCGTGCTTCGACCTGAAGCGGGCGCTCTCCAATACGGGCCGCGTCTTCGACGCGCTGGACGCCCTCGGGGATCTCTGACGTGTCGGGACAACCCACCGCGCTCCCCCATCTCTACTCCGGCAAGGTGCGCGAGCTCTACGAGGTCAGCCACGACCGGCTGCTGATGGTCGCGAGCGACCGCGTCTCCGTCTTCGACGTCGTGCTCCCGGACCTCATCCCCGACAAGGGCCGAGTGCTCACCGGTCTGTCGAACTTCTGGTTCGATCAGACCCGCCACCTCGTCGCCAACCACGTCATCTCCGCCGATCCCACCGACTTTCCGGAGACCGCCGGCGACGTGGCCGGCCGGGCCACGCTGGTGCGTTCCTCCCGACCGGTGCCGCTCGAGTGCGTCGTGCGGGGCTACCTATTCGGCGGCGGCTGGCAGGAGTACGAGGCGCAAGGAACCGTCGGCGGCTTCGCTCTGCCCGAAGGGCTCCGGAAGGCCGAGCGCCTGCCCGAGCCGCTGTTCACCCCCACCACGAAGGCCGAGTCGGGCCACGACATCCCGCTCACGCGCGACGGCGCGATCGAGCTCGTCGGCGAAGCGAAGTACGAAATGTTGCGCGGCCTCTCGCTCGGGCTCTACGCGTTCGGCGCCGAGTTCGCGGCCGACTGCGGCGTCATCTTGGCCGACACGAAGTTCGAATACGGGGAGATCGACGGTGAGGTCCTCGTGATCGACGAGATGATGACCCCCGACTCGTCCCGCTACTGGCCCGCCGACGAATACACGGTCGGCGGTTCACCGCCGTCGTTCGACAAGCAGTACGTCCGTGACTTCATGGACGCGACGGGTTGGGACCACGAGCCGCCGGCACCGCACATGTCGCCTGACGCGATCGCCAACACACGCGCCAGGTACCGCGAGGCGTACGAGCTCATCACCGGCGCGAGCCTCGATGACTGGTTCGGCCCCGACGACGCGTGAGCGCCGCGAGGGTCGCTCGGCGCGGCACTACGATGAAGTGCATGGCGGCGTTCGAAGCACGGGTCGAGGTCACCCATCTTCCAGGTATCGCGGATCCGGCGGGCGCGACGGTCGAACGGGCGCTCCCTGCGCTCGGTTACACGAACGTCAGCGCGGTGCACATCGGCAAGACGATCACGCTCGTCGTCGACGCGACCGATGCCGCGCACGCCCGCGCGCAGGTCGAGGAGATGTGCGAACGCCTCCTTGCCAACCCGGTGATCGAGGCGTACGCGGTCACTGTTTCGGCGCTGGTGGCATGAGCGCGCGCATCGGGGTGGTGCTCTTCCCGGGCTCCAACTGCGAGCAGGACGTGATCTGGGCCGTCGAGCAGTTGGGCGCGTCGGCCGAGATCCTGTGGCACGGCGAGCCGACGACGCGCGGGATGGACGCCGTCGTCGTTCCCGGCGGGTTCGCACACGGCGACTACCTCCGCACCGGCGCGATCGCGCGGTTCTCGCCGGTGATGGCCGCGGTCGGCGAGTTCGCGGCTTCAGGCGGCCCGGTCGTCGGTATCTGCAATGGCTTCCAGGTCCTGACCGAAGCGCAGCTCCTGCCCGGCGCGCTGCAGAAGAACGCGGGCATGAAGTTCCTGTGCGAGACCGTCGAGCTGCGGGTCGAGACCACTGACTCCGTGCTCACCAACGCGGCGACACTCGGCGACCGGTTGCGCATCCCGATCAACCACTTCGAAGGCAACTACGTGTGTGACACCGACACGCTCGCCGAGCTCCGGGCCGAGGACCGCGTCGTGGTGCGCTACACGCAGAACCCGAACGGCAGCCTTGACGACATCGCGGGCATCTGCAGCGCGGGCCGCAACGTCGTCGGCCTGATGCCGCACCCCGAACGCGCATCGGACCCGATCCTGGGTTCCGCCGACGGCGTGCCGCTGTTGCGGTCGCTGCTCGCAGCCTGCCGCGTCGCGGCTTGAGCGACTACACGTTCGGCGACTCCGACGTCGCGCGCGAACGGCTTGCGGTGCTCGCGGAGGTGTTCGCACCCACGACGAACGCGCTCCTCGCCGACCTTCCGCCCGCGTTCGTCCGTTACGTGCTGGACCTCGGCTGCGGACCGGGGCACACGACCGCGCTGTTGCGGGCCGCGTTCCCGCTCGCGGAGATCACCGGCTTCGACGCGTCGGCGGCGATGGTCGACGACGCACGCGCGCGTGTCCCACGCGCGACGTTCGCGGTGTACGACGTCACGCGGCCGCTGCGGCTTCCTGCCGACATCATCTTTGCGCGCTTCCTGCTCGGCCACCTGCCTGACCCCGGTGCCGCGCAGGCCGCGTGGGCGAAGTCGCTGCGTCCGGGCAACGGCCTGCTCGTGTGTGAGGAACCGGTCGGCTACCTGAGCACCGACCCATGGTTCGCGCGCTACGAGGAGAACGTCACCGCGGTTGTGGCCGCGACCGGCGCCACGCTCTGGGCCGCGCCCGCGCTCGATCGCGCACCCGAACGCTGCGAACGGGTGCTCGACCGCGTGCTCGAGCATCCAGTGCGCGCGGCGCGTGCGGGCGCGATGTTCTGGCGCAATGCTGCGCAATGGCGGGAGCGGACTCCCGACGGCGAGGCGCTGTTCGAGCACTTCCGTGCGCTGGAACTGTCGGGCAGTGACGAGCCGGTGATTTGGCAGATGCGCCAGGTCGTGTTCAGGAAGCAGCGCGCGTGATGCCGGCCTTCTTCAAGGCCTCGGGCGGCACACCGAATTCGCGCCACGCGCCGTATGTGATCCCTTTGCGCTGCCCGTAGCTCTTCGCGACCTTCACGAAATCCTTCTCGAGTGCCGAGAGATCGGGCGCGCCCGCCGACATAGCGGCCAGCTCGACCTCGAGGTTTCGCCGCTCCTGCAGGAGCGTCAGCCGCGACAGCCCGTTCGCCGCTTTGAGCTCGGTTTCGACGGTGGCCAGCCGTTTCTTCACGCTGTCGGAGGTGCGCTTACGGCCGCGCTTCGGCTTGTTGGCCTCCAACGCTTCGAGATAACGACCAACGGTCTTCGACTGATTGCGGCCTTCGGCGAGCGCGGATTTGTGCTCGTCCGTCATCGCGCGTTTCTTCGTCCTTGCCGGCATCGTGCGACCTCGTATTTCGGGGAATTCGGTGGTGCGCATCTTCGCGCATTTCACCCGACGAGTGCCGACTCCGACACTCGCCGTCGCAGATCTGACAGTGCCGTCGCCCGCAATCTCCCGCCCCTATTCTCGGTGTGTGCCCGATGCGACCGCACCACCGCTGCACCGGCAGCTCGGAATGACCGACGACGAGCTCGCAGCCGTCGTCGACGAGCTCGGCCGCGAGCCCACCGAGCTGGAGCTCGCGATGTACTCGGTCATGTGGTCCGAGCACTGTTCGTACAAGTCGTCGCGCGTGCATCTCGGCCGGTTCCCGACGCAGGCGCCATGGGTGCTCGTCGGCCCGGGCGAAGGCGCGGGTGTCGTCGACATCGGCGACGGGCTCGCGATCGCGGTGCGTATCGAGAGCCACAACCACCCATCGGCGGTCGAGCCGTACCAGGGTGCGGCGACCGGGATCGGCGGCATCATCCGCGACATCTTCTCGATGGGTGCGCGTCCGATCGCGTTGATGGACCCGTTGCGCTTCGGCATGCTCGACGATGCGCGCACGCGCTATCTCTTCGAAGGCGTCGTGTCCGGCATCAGTGGATACGGCAACTCCGTCGGCGTCCCGACGATCGGTGGCGAGGTCGTGTTCGACGACACGTACCGCGGGAACCCGTTGGTGAACGTCTTGTGCCTCGGCATCCTGCCGACCGAACGGCTCGTGCTCGCCAAGGCCGAAGGCGAAGGCAACCTCGCGGTCCTGCTCGGTTCGTCCACCGGCCGCGACGGGATCGGCGGCGCGAGCGTGCTGGCGTCCGCCGGCTTCGAGGAGGGCAGCGAGGCCAAGCGCCCGTCGGTGCAGGTCGGCGACCCTTTCGAAGAGAAGCGGCTGATCGAGGCATGCCTCGAACTGCTGGACCAGGGGCTCGCGGTCGGCGTGCAGGACCTTGGCGCGGCCGGGCTGTCGTGCGCGGCATCGGAGACCGCGGCGAAGGGCGGCGTCGGCATGGACGTCGATGTCGCGCGCGTCGCCAAGCGCGAACCCGGCATGAATCCCGTCGAGGTGCTGACGTCCGAGAGCCAGGAACGGATGCTGGCGATCGTCACGCCCGCGAACCTCGACGCGGTGTGCGAGCTGGCGGCGCGCTGGGAGGTGCGTGCGACCGTGGTCGGGCGGGTGGCCGCCGCGCCGCGCTTCCGCGTCTTCGACGGGCTCTTCGACGCGATCGGTGTGCCGGGCGAGAACCCCGCGCCACCGCGCGGTGACGACGCGCCGCTCGTGAGCAGCGACCGCGAGCCGATCGCGGACGTGCCGGTGGGCAGCCTGGGCGACGGCCCGTCCTACCGTCGCCCACTCGCGCGCCCGCCCGCGCAGGACGAGCGGCAAGCCGACGATCCCGCGCCGAAGTTGCGGGCCAAATTCGGCCCGGGTGCGGACCTCGGACCCGAGCTCCTCGCACTGCTCGCGACACCGACGATCGCCGACAAGACGTGGGTGTCGCGCCAGTACGACCACCAACTGTTCCTCAACACCGTCGCCGGCCCGGGCGCGGATGCCGCGGTCTTGCGAGTGAAGGGCACCGAGAAGGCGCTCGCGCTCTCGACCGACGGCAAGGCCCGCTTCTGCCGGCTCGATCCCTGCACGGGCGGCCGGCTCGTGGTGCTCGAAGCCACGCGCAACGTCGCGACGTCGGGTGCGCGTCCGCTCGCGCTCGTGAACTGCCTGAACTTCGGCAACCCGGAGCACCCCGAAGTGATGTGGCAGTTCGCCGAGGTCGTCGAGGGCATCAGCGAAGCGTGCGAAGCGCTCGGTATCCCGGTGATCGGCGGGAACGTCTCCTTCTACAACGAGTCGCGCGGCGCCGACATCCATCCCACTCCGGTGGTCGGTGTGCTCGGCCTCATCGACCACCTCCCGGACGTGCCGCCGCCCGCCCGCCTGAACCCGAGCGACACGATCGTCGTGCTCGGCGCGACGGCTGCCGAGCTCGGCGGTTCCGAGTGGGCGTCGGTGCTCCACGGCGAGACGGGCGGGATGCCGCCGGTCGCCGATCTCGCGGCGGCACGCATGCTGCACGAGATCGTCGCCGAGCTCGTCGGCGAGCGCGAGGTGAACGGTGTCCACGACGTGAGCGACGGCGGGCTCGCGGTCGCGCTGTGCGAGATGGCGTTCGACAGCGAGGTCGGGTTCCGCGTCGACCTCACGCTCGGCACCGAGTGCACCGCCGCGGAGGCGTGCTTCGGCGAATCGGCGTCGCGCGTCGTGCTCTCGGTCTCGCCCGAGCGGGTCGCGGGCGTACTCGGACGCGCGGTCGCAGCCGGGGTCCCCGCGCAGGTCGTGGGCGAGGCGAAGGGCGACCGGCTCGTCGCCGTCGGCGCGTTCGACGTGACCCGCGCCGACGCGGAACGAGCCTGGCGCGACGCCCTCCCCCGCCTGCTGCACGCAACCTGATGACTCGGTTGCGACGATTCGGCCTGCTCGTACCAGCCTGATTGACACATCAGGTGTGCGCGATCGGGCTGCCCGCGCGGCGCCGCTAACTCGGCGGGGGGCTGAAGCCGGCCTGCTCGAGCCAGGCGACGACCTCGGCTGCGGACTCCTCCGGCGTCTTGCCCGCCGTCTCGACCCGCACCTCGGGGTTCAGCGGCGCCTCGTAGGGATCGGAGACGCCGGTGAATTCGGGGATCTCGCCCGCCCGCGCCTTGGCGTACAGGCCCTTCACGTCCCGCGCCTCGCATTCCTCGAGCGAGGTGGCCACATGGATCTCGACGAAGTTGTCCATGTAACCGCGCACTTCGTCGCGCACCGCCCGGTAGGGCGAGATCGCCGCGGTCACGGACACGACGTCGTTGCCGCGAGCAGGCTCGCGATGAAGCCGATGCGGCGGATGTTGATGTCGCGGTCCTCTTTCGAGAACGTGAGGCCTTTGGAGACGTGCTCGCGCACCTCGTCGCCGTCGAGGAGCTCGACCCGGTGGCCCCGCGCCTGCAGCTCGGCGACCACGATGTTCGCAATCGTGCTCTTCCCGGCTCCGGAAAGACCGGTGAACCAAAGGCAGAAGCCGGTCGACGGGCCGGTGGCGCTCATGCGCTGCAGGTTACGGGAGGGCCCGCCGCGGGTGAGATAATGGGAGCCTTGGACGAGCATCGGGAACCCGACCAACTCGACGATCACCAACTCGACGATCACCAACTCGACGATCATCCGCGCGACGCCTGCGGCGTGTTCGGCGTATACGCACCCGCGCAGGCGGTCGCGCACGAGACGTACCTCGGCTTGTACGCGTTGCAACACCGCGGGCAGGAGTCGGCCGGCATCGCGGTCAGCGACGGCGAGACCATCACCGTGGTCAAGGACATGGGCCTCGTCACCCAGGTGTTCGACGAGCGTCATCTCGCGCCGCTCGAGGGGCACTTGTCGATCGGGCACGTGCGCTACTCCACGACCGGTTCGAGCACGTGGCGCAACGCGCAGCCCGTGTACCGGTCTGTCGCCGACGCCGGGTTCTCGCTCGGGCACAACGGCAACCTCACGAACACCGAAGAGCTCGCGCGCGAGCTCGGCATGCTGCCCGGCGTGCTCTCCTCCGACAGCGAGCTGATCGGCGAACTGCTGGCGCGTGAGTACACCGACGAGAGCCGCTCCGACGGCCGCGACCTGGAGATCGCCCTGCAGCATGTGCTGCCCCGGCTCGCCGGCGCGTTCTCGCTGGTGCTGATGGACGAAGCGCACCTGTTCGGTGTCCGCGACCGCAACGGCTTCCGGCCGCTCGTGCTCGGCCGCACCGAAGGCGGTTGGGTCCTTGCGAGCGAGAGCGCCGCGCTCGACATCGTCGGCGCCCACTTCGTCCGGGACGTCGAACCCGGCGAGCTCGTCGCGATCGACGCGAGCGGCGTCCGTTCGATTCGCTACGCGGACGCCAACCCGAAGCTGTGCCTGTTCGAGTTCGTGTACATCGCCCGGCCGGACACACACCTCTACGGCCAGGAAGTCCACGCCGTGCGCCAGCGCATGGGCGAGGAGCTCGCACGCCAGGCGCCGTGCGTCGCCGACATGGTGATGCCGGTTCCGGAGTCGGGTGTCCCGGCCGCGCAGGGTTACGCGCGCGCGTCCGGCATCCCGTACGGCGACGGCTTCGTGAAGAACCGCTATGTCGGGCGCACGTTCATCCAGCCCAGCCAGAAGGAACGCGGCAAGAACGTCCGGTTGAAGCTGAACCCGCTCAAGGACAACCTCAAGGGCAAGCGTGTCGTCGTCGTCGAGGACTCGATCGTGCGCGGCACCACGACGCGCCAGATCATCGCGTTGCTGCGCGAAGCGGGCGCGACCGAAGTGCACTTCCGCGTGTCCTCGCCGCCGTACCGCTGGCCGTGCTTCTACGGCCTCGACACGGGCAAGCGCTCCGATCTCCTCGCGGCCGACATGTCGGTCGGCGAGATCGCCGACTACCTCGGTGTCGACTCGCTCGCGTACCTCGATCTCGAACGCACGATCGCGGCGACGGCATCGACCGGCGAGTCGTTTTGCACCGCGTGCTTCAGCGGCGACTATCCGGTGCCGGTTCCCGACCACGACACGAAGCACGCACTCGAGGTGGAGAACCGGACCCTGCACGTGTCCGGCACCATCGATCGCGCGTGACGCCCGACGAAGGGGGCGCTCCCGACGAGCGGTTGACCTACGCCACGGCCGGCGTCGACATCGCGGCCGGAGAGAAAGCCGTCGAGCGCATCAAGGAGCATGTGCGGTCGACGTTCCGGCGTGAGGTCGTCGGCGACCTCGGCGGCTTCGGCGGCCTGTTCGCACCGGACTGGAAGCACTACGACGACCCGCTCCTCGTGTCGTCCACCGACGGAGTCGGCACGAAGTCGCTCATCGCGCGGCTCGCGAATCGTCGCGACACGATCGGCATCGACTGCGTCGCGATGTCGGTCGACGACATCGCCGCGCAAGGCGCGGAACCGTTGTTCTTCCTCGACTACATCTCGGTCGGGCATCTCGTCGCCGACGAAGTCGACGAGATCGTCGCCGGCGTCGCGGAGGGTTGCCGCACCGCGCGTTGCGCGCTGCTCGGCGGTGAGATGTCGGAGCATCCCGGACTGCTCGCGCCAGGAGAGTTCGATCTGGTCGGGTTCGCGGTGGGTGTCGTCGATCGGGCGCGGGTGCTGCCGCAGCGGGTCCGCGCGGGTGACCGCATCGTCGGGCTGGCGAGCCCCGGTCTGCGTTGCAACGGCTACTCGCTCGCGCGCGCGGCGCTGTTGGAGCGCGGCGGCCGCGCGCTCGACGGTCCCGCATGGGACGGCGCACACCACGACCTCGCCGAGGAGCTGTTACGCCCCAGTGTGATCTATGCGCCCGCGATGTTGCACATGACTCGCGAAGCAGACATACACGCGTTCGCCCACGTCACCGGCGGTGGAATTCCGGGCAACGTGGTGCGGGTCCTCCCCGATCGATGCGACGCCGTAGTGTCGAAGGATTCGTGGGAAGTCCCTCGAATCTTTCGCGAGATCCAACGCGCCGGCGCGATCGACGCGGGGGAGATGGAACAAGTGTTCAACCTTGGTCTGGGAATGCTCGCGGTGGTCGCCGCGGACGACGCGTTGACGGCCGTCGACGCCGCCCGCGCCGCCGGCCACGACGCGTGGGTCGTCGGGGACATCGTCGACGGCCGCGGTCGCGTGCAGATGGTGCCGGCTGGCTGATGCAGTTCCGAATCTCGAAGTCTCGGGTCTCCGCGTGTCGTCGCGCCGTCGGTGCGGTGCTCGTGATGTTGGCGCTGCCCGCGTTCGCGTCGTGCGCGGCCGTCTCCGCGGCGAAGCCGCTCGCAGCGAAGCTCTGCAACGGCACCGCGCCGAAGCAGGTCGGCAAGCTCGCGAGCGCGCAGGTCAAGGAGCTGTCGGGTCTCGCGGCGAGTCGCAGGACCGCGGGCGTGTTCTGGGCCAACAACGACTCCGGTGACGTGCCGCGCATCTTCGCCATCGATCGCTCGGGCGCGCGGCGCGCCACCGTCGCCGTCAACGTCCCTGCCGCCGTCGATTGGGAGGACATCGCGATCGACGGCGAGACGATCTACATCGGCGATATCGGTGACAACACCGCGATCCGGCCATCGATCGTCGTCTACCGCGTTACCGAGCCGGGGCTGACCGCGAAGTCGGTGAACGCAACGACGTTCACGCTGCACTATCCGGACGGCCCGCACAACGCGGAGGCGCTCATGGTCGACCCGCTGCGGCGGCAGCTCGTGATCGTCAAGGAACTGACCGGCACTTCGAAGGTGTACGTCACCTCGCTCGACAAGCCGGGCGCGCTCACCGCGGTGAAGACGCGCGCTCTCGGCGCGGGCCGATTGGTCACGGCGGGTGACATCTCCGCGAACGGCGCGGTGGTCGCGTTGCGCACCTACGGCCAAGTGCTCATCTGGGAGCGCAAGGGCAGCGAAAGCCTCGCGACGACGCTCGCGCGACTCCTTGCGCGGCACCGTCCCCGACCGAGGTACAGAGCGAGGCGCTCGCGCTGAGCCCGAACGCGGATCGTTACGACACCTCGAGCGAGGGGATCGGCGCCCCGATCTGGGAAGTTGTCGGCGCTGGGTGATATGCCGGATCTGTCAGGGAATGCGACACCTGTACGCTGGGCGAACCGGCCTTTCTGTGTGAGTCATCCACATATTGCCGGAGCACCCGATCCGCCCGTAGCCTGGAGTTCTGGTCCATGCACGACACACCAGGATCGGCAGGTTCGGACGCGGGGTACGGAGATGCGAAGTGCGCAGCCCCGAGACCGGATCTTTCATGGAAGAACCTTCGAGCCCACAAGGTGGACGCAATGCAACCCAGTGACGACGACGCCCTTCTCACCCCGTCCGAAGTTGCCGCAATGTTCCGCGTGAACCCGAAGACTGTGACCCGCTGGGCGCGCGCCGGGAAGATCTCGGCGATTCGCACGCTGGGTGGTCACCGGCGGTTCCGAGCCAGCGAGATCCGGCAGTTCCTCGAGCAGGTCGAGGACCCCGAGCGCATCTGAGCCGAGCAGTTCCTGGAAGTGGCCGGGACCGGCGTCGATCCGGTGACCTCGCGCTTTTCAGGCGCAAATTCCGGGGCCGCGTGCCAACGCGCCGCGAAGGGATGAGCGCGAAGAGGCCCTGGTAAGCGGAATATTTCGCGTGCCGGACCGTGTCGGCTCGTATCGCCCCGTGACGCGAAAAGCTGCGCCGATCTGGCACGGATCTGGCACGGAATCTGCGCGCCGCGGTCGGTCGCTCAGGCGACTGCGTCGGCGAGACCCGCGAGGCGCACCTGCACCCAGATGCGGTTGCCCTCGCGCCGTGTGACCCGACCGTGAAGCGGCGGGCCTTCGTCGTCACCGACGCGCACCTCGTCGCCGGGGCGAGGGTCGAATGTCGCGTCGTGCGCGTGGGGTCCTTGCGAGATCCAACACTCGACCACGAGATCGGAACCGACGTCGTTCGGGTCGAAGCTCAGGTCGTACTCACGGGACTCCACGGGTTTCATCGTATCCATCAGCGCGCGCCGGCCCAGGCTGGATTGTTCTTCGGTCCGTCGAAGAAGGGACGCACCCGAGCGAACTGCGCGGGCGTGGGCTCCGACAACACGACGGTCCAGTGGGGATGATCTGCCGTCGGCAGCAGCGGGAAGCCGGTCGCCACGAGCTCAGCGCCGCGGGCCTCGAAGAGCTTGGGGCGGATCGCAACGATCGGCATGAGCCGAGCGAGCAGCCCGTAGTCGCCGTCGGGCACCTCGAGGACTGAGAACCCGTGAAAGCCCCACCGCATGTGCGTACGCGCGCACTGCTCCGACAACTTCTCGTCGCCGAGCGTCCGTTCGCCGAGACGGATCACGATGATCGTGGCCGGCGGCGGTGCCGAACGGAGTTGGACTGTTTCAGGCATGAGATGCAGTGGCTGATTCCGGCTGGAGGGGCACGACCGCGGCGAGCCCTGCTTGGGCGGCCATGTCGGCGAGCCGGTCGGCGATGAGACGATCGCGGTCCTCGGTCGCGTGCTGGTACATCATCGCCGCGCGCGGGCTCGCGTGGCCGAGGCGGTACATGATCTCCTTCGTCGTCGCGCCGGTCTGCGCCGCGAGCGTGCCCGCGGCATGGCGTAGATCGTGGAAGCGAAGACCGTCGAGGCCAACGTGACGGGTCGCCGGGATCCACACGCGACATCGAAAGTTGCTGCGCTCGAGCGGAGTGCCGTCCGGTGATACGAATACGTAACCGTCGGGCCCGTGCGCGCTGTGTGCCGAGAGGTGGCGACCGAGCTCGTCCGCGAGCGGTTTGGGAATGGCGACGCGTCGCTTGCCTGCTTCGCTCTTCGGGTCGTCCTCAATGACGACCCCGGAGGCCAACCGGAGCCGCTTGCGGTGCACGGAGATGGTCGCGTGCAGCAGATCGACATCACGGCGGCGGAGCGCGAAGAGCTCGCCCTGCCGCAAGCCGGCCAACCCCGCGGTGAGCACGAGCGCCGCGATATTCGTCGCGTACGGCGGCGGCGAGCGCGTACAACTCGCCGAGGGAGATCAAGCGCTGCTCACGGTGTCGCTCGGCGCCACCGGCTGCGATCCGGCAGGCGTTCTTGGCAATGCGGTCGTCATTTACAGCCTGATTCAAGATCTGGCGCAGCCGCACGTATGCCTTGGCCGCGACGGACTTGCCCCGTCGCTCGACGAGAGCGGCGTACCACGCGCGGACGAGATCTGGTGTGATCTCGCCGAGAGGCACGACGCCAAGTGCGGGAACGCCATCGGACACCGCCGGCAGGATGTGCAGTCGCAATTGGAGCGCGTAGATCTCCTTCGTCCTCGGCGCGAGCGTCGCCTTGGCCTGCAGCCATGCGGTCGCGTAATCGGCGAGAAGCACTCGTCCCGCTGAAGGGTCGAGCCAGATCCCGCGGGCCTTGTCGGCTTCAACGGTCGACAGCCACTGCGAGGCATCGCCTTTCGTCTTGAACGTTCGTGGCGCGGTCGCGACCCGTCCGTCGACGGTCAGGAATCTCGCCTGCCACCGACCGCTCGGCAACCTCCGCAAACTTCCGAACTGTCGTCTCCCGCTCACGCCGATCCCTCCTCTCGTCGCTATCTCTTTCCACGCGCCTCACGCGCACGCCGAGGCGGTTCTCCGCTCGTGTCGGCTCGTGTTGCGCGATTCGCCGTGCTGGATGGTGCCGAATCGTTCGCGACGTCTGTGCGCGCGTAGTCCTCGTCGTTGGTGTGTTCGGCGACGAAGCCGCGGATGCCGACTTGGCGGAGGTGGTCGATCCATTTACCGAGTTCGTCGACGGCTGTGTCGAGTTCGTCGGCGTGTTGGTCGAGCAGTGCGAGTAGTAGTTCCTTGCGGCGTTCGCGGTAGCTCCATTGGCGGGCATTGCTGGGCGTGCCGGTGATCTGTTCGACGGTCTGTTCGGCGAGGGTCGGGTCGGTCATGCCGATCTCGTGCAGACGCGCGTACAGAGGTTCGAGTTGTTCGGGCCGGCCGAGCAGATAGGCGTACAGCTCGTCGACGGGCCGGGTGGTGGCGCGCATGAGCCGATGGTCTCCGGGTGGAGGGAGGAGGAACCACAGCATGGGGAGGTCGAAGACCATCGCGAAGATGAGCAGCTCGTGGGCGTCGAACTCGCGTCTACGGTCGCCGTCCCAGGCCCGTTCGATGGAGGACACGCCGGCTTGGGTGAGCCGCTGCCCGAGGTAGGGCTCCAGCCGGTCGGCGAGCTCTTCTTGGGTCCAGCCCCGTAGCTCGCGGGCGGCGCGGACGTTGTAGGCGACGACCTGGTTGAGGTCGACCTCGGGCGGCGCGGGGATCGGCGGTTCCGTGCGCGTGCGTCGGGCCATGGCGGCCACCGTACACGGCGGGTCGCTTGTGCGGGCAGTGTACGCGAGCACTTTCTCAGGGTACAATGCCGAGCCCGTGTTGAGAACGGTTGGAGGTTGTGTCATGGCGAGGCGACTGCCAGCCTTGCTGACGGTCGAAGAAGCGGCCAAGGAGCTGCGGATCGGCCGCACCAAGGCCTATGCGATGGCTCAGGAATGGCGCCGCAGCGGCGGCAAGTCCGGCCTGCCGGTCGTGGACTTCGGTCACGTGCTGCGGGTCCCGCGGCGCCAACTCGAGCTGCTGCTCGGAGGCCCGCTCGATGACACGGACGAACAACCCGCGCCGCCGATCGCGGCGACCCCGGCACGCCCGAGCGTGCCCGAACCCCCGCCGAGCCCACCCCGACGCAAGACCAACAAGAACCACCAACCGAAGAACCAACCCCAACTCTTCAACCCCAACCCGACAACAACCACGAGCACCAGAACCCCCAACCCATGAACACCAACCCACCCCTCAACAACGTCCCATCGTCAACGGCAGGCACTTGCCACCCCTGCGGGGTGGCGGGGCCGGGAGCCGTCGCGTCGTGTTGACGATCACCAAGCTCAAGGGCGCCGAGTACCTGATCGCATCGGTCGCCGACGGGATGGAGGACTATTACATGGGTGCCGGCGAAGCGCCCGGCGTCTGGCGCGGCAACTGGGCGGCCGCGCTCGGCCTCGAGGGTGTCGTCGAGGGCGAGGCGCTACGCGCGCTGGTCAACGGCATCGACCCCAACAACGGCGGCGAGCTGTTGGCCGGGCATCGGGAACGAACCGTGCGTGCGATCGACGTCACGCTGTCGGTGACGAAGTCGGTGTCGCTGCTGTGGGCATTCGGCACCCCGAAGACGTCAGCGGTGGTCTCGATCGCGGTCGTGGAAGCAACCGAAACCGCACTCGAGTTCCTCGAAGAACGCGCTGCGGTTGCACGCAAGCAGGAGGGTGGGATCCGCCGCCGGGTCGGCACCGACGGGCTTGCGGTGGCGACGTTCGCGCACCGCACCTCGCGCGCCGGCGATCCGCAGCTGCACACGCATTGCCTGATCCCGAACGTGGTACGCCGCCACGACGGCGCCTGTGTTGCGTTGGATGCGAACCCATTGCACACGTGGGCGAAGGCGACCGGAACGGTGTTCCTCAACGAACTCGAACGGCTCCTGACCGAGCGGCTCGGTGTGGCGTGGAGTCCGGAGCGCAACGGCTGCCGGGAGATGGTCGGCTTCACCCGTGAGCAGCTACGCGCGTTCTCGAAGCGGACGGTCGCGATCGAGACCCACCTCGAAGCTGAGGGGGAGCTCGCGTTCCCAACCCCGCGCGACCGCATGCGGGCCGACGACCGCGCGTCGCTGAGCACCCGAGAGCGCAAGGACAAGAACTTGACACCGGAGCGGCTGCGCGACCGATGGCACGCCGAAGCCCGCGCCGTGAGCCTGCACCCTGGCGGCGGCGTCGAGGATCTCGTCATCGGCCGGCACGTCGCGGTGCACCCGGTGTTGGATGATGCCGTGCTGTTCGCGGCGCTGACCGATCCGCAGACCGGCCTGTGCGCAAGCGACTCGCGGTTCTGCGAAGCCCACGTCGTCGAACGCGTCGCCGCCATCTCAGGCGGACGCCTCGACGTGAACGAGATCGTCGACGTGTCGCGGCGGTTCTTGGAATCAGCGTTGGTCGTACGGCTGGTGCCCGACGCCCAGCGACGCCGCCCGTCCGAGTGGTCCACCGTCGAGCACCGCGCAGTCGAGGACCACGTCCTTGCGACCTTGCGACAGTTGATCGCGACACCAGGGAGTTCCATCGACGACACACTCCTGGAGCAGGCGATCGCCATCACGCCCAAGCCGCTGGGCGTTGACCAGGCCGACGCGGTACGCGTGCTGTGCGGCGAGGGTGCGTCGGTTCGGGTGTTGGCGGCGCCGGCCGGGTTCGGCAAGACCACCGCGCTGCACGCCGCCGCGCTGGCCCAGCGGGCCGCGCGCCGCGACGTCGTGGTGCTGGCGACGACGCACAAGGCGGTCGGTGAACTCCAGTCCGCGGGCCTTGACGCGCAGACGACCGCCCATTTCCTCACCCACGTCCGGGACGAGCCGGTACGAGCGGGCACGACGGTGATCGTGGACGAGGTGTCGCAACTCGGCACGCGCCAAGCTGGCGCGCTCGTCGACATCGTGGCACGAGTGTCGGATGCGCAGCTCTGGTGTGTGGGTGACTCGCACCAGGCACAACCGGTCGCCGCCGGCGGGCTTGTCACCGAACTCGCGCGCGCCGCGGCCCATCAGCTCATTCCCCTCGCGACATTGACCCACAATCGTCGACAACGAGATCCGGCAGAACGCGACGCGCTCGCACGGCTGCGCAAGAGTGACGTGGACGCCAGCCAGCAGATCCGCGCCGCGCACGGTTGGGAACACGAACACGACACCGTCGGTGAGACGCGCGAGGCGCTCGCCGCAGCCGCGGTCGCCGACGCCGATTACCACGGTGTCGACCACGTCGCGGTACTGGCGGTCAGCCATGCCGACTGCGAAGACCTCGCCGACCGCATCCGCACCCTCCGCACCGCACGCGGTGAACTGCGCGGCCCCACCATCAGTGGTCCGGGCTGGGGCTTGCAGCGCCGCACCTACGCGGCCGGTGACCGCATCCTCGTCCACGCCAACCTCGCCCCGCGATCCGAACGCGGCATCCACAACGGAGCCACCGGCACCGTCCTCTCCGTAAGTTCCGGTGGCGCCGAAGTCCGCTTCGACGACAGCCGACACGTGTTCCTTCCCACCGAGTTCATCAGCGGCTGCCGACCCGACGGCACGCCCAACATCTCGCACGCCTGGGCCCGCACGGTCGACGGCGCCCAAGGCGGCACCTGGCAGCACGTCCATCTCCTGGGCACGCCCGCCCTCGACCATTACACGGGATACGTCGGTCAAAGCCGCGGCCGCCAGCCCACTCACACCTGGAACACCCGTCCCGAGCCCGACCACCCCACGCGACTGCTCGCCGACCAACGCACCCCGAGCCAGGTGGTCGCCGGCGCGCTCCGTCGCGCCCAGCCGAAGACCTTCGCCGCCGCCGACGACCCCTGGACCCTCGACTGTCACCTACGCGACGAACGCGCCCGCCACGCCAACATCATCGTGGGTCGACCACCGGATGCGCGCCGCGAGCTCGATGACGCGCGCCGGCGCCTCGCGTGCAGCGACGATGAATACGAGTCCGCGCGCGGGACTCGCCTGTCGAGAGGCCGAACGGGCGCGTCTGGGCCCGCTCACCCGGTTGCGGCGTGGTGGACGCGACGACATCGCCCGGGCCGAAGAAGCCGTCGGCCGCGCGGAGCGTCGCGTCGCCCGTGCGGGCAACGAACTCGACCGCGCGCGCGTCAAGACCGCGCGCTATGAAGGCGCAGTCGACGCCCGCTCACGATGGGACCGCGAGTATGCGTGGCGTCTCGACCGAGTCGCAGAACTCGACGACACGCTCGCGCATCACTGGGCCAACGTCGTGCTGCGCGCGGTGCGCGCCGACGACCCACTCGCCTTCGGCGTGCAGCGGCTCCGCGACGCCCGCGCCACCTACTACCTCGACCACCAGCGCATCCTCGACGCGCTCCCACCCGATCGGCGCATCGTCCTCACGCGAGCACAAGCCGACCATGAGCGATGCCGACAACGCGTGCGCGACGCCGAGCAACGCGTCCGCAGTGCACGGTTGGCCGTCGAGCATGCTCGACCGTCCCGCTGGAGACGACGAGACACCACCGAGGCCGCGCGCGCAATCACGGAGCTACGCGCCGCCGAGGCATCCATTGCAGCCGCTCGCGACGCCGCAATCGCGAGCGAACAGCGGCTCACCGAAACGCAACGCGGCATCGCCAGACACAACGAGGCGGTAACCAAGACCGCCACACAACGCAGCCGGCTCAGTGCCGCGATCCATGATCTCGACACCGCACTCGAACTCATCCGTCCCGAGCGCGTCGCAGCAGCCGCCACCAACCCCCGCAGCGACCTGCGGCGCATACTCGGCGCGCCGCCCCCCACCCGCGGTGGCCTCGCCGCCCGGTGCGGCATCGCAGAACACATCGAAACCGACACCGACCGAAACGCCACCGCGATCCCTCTCGATCGCGACGTGAGATCACCGGCACTACGCGCCCGGATCCAAGAACTTCTCCAGCCTCGTAGATCCGCTCAACTTCTCGACGACGCGCAAACGATCATCGAGTGGGCCAGCCGCCACGACCCCAGGCCGGCAGGCAAACCTCTCGATGAGCGCGCCCGCTGGCAGCCGTCGGTCGAGACTGCAAGCCGCGCGCTCCAGAACCGCAACCTCGACATCGAAACGAGCGCTGGCCCCGAGCTGCAATAGAACACCCCTACAGCCACCACCGACGCAGAGATGAGACGCGGCTTACGACTCGTCAGGCCGCGGCTTGTCCGGGCGAATGCGCCATCGGTTCCATGGCCACATGCCGTCGATCTCGACCTCGAGCGAGAAGCTCAAGACCACTCGAATCAGCACGATGGTTCCCAGGATGACGACGCTCTCCACGGACTGGTCGACCACGATCGTGCGGATGATGTCGGCGATGATGAGCACTTCGAGGCCGAGCAGGATCACGCGGCCGAGGTTTTTGCGTAGATCCCCGAAGGCGTCTTGACCGCGCGGGGTGACGATCTCACGGGCGTAGCGAGCAAACGCGCCGAGCCCACCGACGATCAAAATCGTCGCGCCCACAGCTTCGACGACGTCGACGGTGTGTGAGAAGAATTCGCGATACGTCACAGGGATCAGTTCGAGGCGACGGCGGGATCCGGTCTCTTTCGGGGAGCGGGTTGCTCACGAGGTAGCTCGCCGGTGAATGCGAGGGAGATGAGGGCCAGGAAGGCGGCGCCGAGGAGACCGGCCTTGAGTGATCGGAGCTGAGCTGTCTCGTAGTCGTCGACCACCGCGGCCGTCGTTGCCTGGTCGAGGCCCGCCTGCTTTGCGGCGCTCTCGATCTGGTCGGACGAGACGAAGCTCAGGTCGGAGCCGGCAGCTACACCGACCTGGTTCGACACCTCTGTGCTGATGCGGGAGTCCTGCTCGACGGTGCGTATCAAGGTGTTGGTCAGTCCTATCAGCACGATTGAGCCGATCAACGCGACGCCGAGGGCCGAGCCGAGCTGCTGGCCGGTGAATTGCAGTCCACCGGCCTCACTGCGACCCGACTCCTCGACCGATGACTGGATCACGTTGCCGAGCTGGGAGATCATCAGGCCCATCCCGATGCCGAGGACACCCATGCCGATCGCGAAGCCAGCGTCGGAGAGCGTGGGCTTGATCGTTGCGAGCAGGATGAGCACACCGGCGACGGTCACGACGAGTCCGCACCGGACGATCGTGCGCACCGGGAAGCGGTTCGACAGCCGCGCGCCGAGTCCGGCGGTTACCAGCATGGTGATCGAGATGGGCAGCATTTTGATCCCGGTCTCGAGGGCATCGAGTCCGAGCACCAGTTGGAGATAGAGCGGGACGACGAAGAAGGTGCCCATCAGGATCAGGTTCTGGCTGAAGAGCCCAATGACTCCGGCCCGCACCGGCGGGATGCGCGCCAACGAGAGGTGGATGAGTGGGTCGCGCTTGGTCGCCTCGCGGTGGCCCTGCCATTGCGCGAACGCCCAGAGCACAACGCAGCCGGCGCCGATGACGAAGAGCGTGAGCGAGAAACCGAAGATCGTGATGGGAGAGTCCTTGGGTTGGACCCAACCCCACGTGCTCGATTCGAGCACGCCGAACACGAACAGTCCCAGACCGGCGGCCGAGAGCACCGAACCGACGACGTCGAGCTTCGGCGCGGGAGTAGGACCGGGGGCGTCTTTCACCTTGCGGGTCATGAACAGGATGAAGCCGGCGATGAAGACCTCGCCGACGAACACGACCCGCCACGTGAGCTCGGTCGTCGCCCACCCGCCGACGATGGGACCGACCGCGATGCCCGCACCCGCGACGCCACCGATCACCGCGTAAGCCGCCTTGCGTTGGGGTCCTTCGAAGTTGCCGGCGATCAACGCCGCGAGCGCGGGGAACACGAGCCCCGCACCGATGCCCTCGAGAATCGACCACCCAAGCGCTAGGACCGCGACCGTCTGCGACGCCGCGGTCAAGGCCGAGCCGCAGGCGTAGATGATCAAGCCGATGATGAACGCTCGTCGACGACCGATGATGTCGCCGATCTTGGCTCCGGTGAGGATGAGCATGGCCATCACGAGGCAGTAGAGGGTGATGACGGCCTGGATCGTGGTCACCGTCGTGTCGAAGTCCTTGACCAGCTGACTGATCGAGACGTTCATCACCGACTGGTCGAGCACCATGAGGAACTGTGCCGTCGCCAAGGCGACCAGCGCCGCCCCACCCTTGCTGGTCGAGGTGTTCATGACGCTCCTACCGGCCAGCCCTGTTGGTCGTGAAGAGGAGTCGTCGTAAATCTCGGAAGGGGACGACGAGATAGATGGTGAGGGCGAAGTACAGCGCGACGGCGAGTGTCGGCAGCGCGAGCCCGACGAGGATTGCGACGACGTAGCCGACCACGACCGGGATGATCGTGTGGCGGTCGGTCTGCAACTCCTCGTCGGGGTTGACGTTTGCGTAGAGGTGTTCGCGTCTCGCGTACGCGTCGAGCGCGAAGCTGAGCAGGCGGATGGCGAGCAGCGTCAGTCCGTACATCGTGACGAAGACGCGTTCACCGTTCCTGTCGTGGATGGCTCCTGCGACGAGCTTCGTGGGGAATGGCAAGAACGCAATGACGAGGAGCAACAGCAGATTGATGCGCATGAGCAGAGAGTCGGCTCGTGCCAGTCGGTCCGTCATCGCGCTGTGCAAGAGCCACGCGGCACCGATCGTCAGAAAGCTGACGAGGTAACCGAGGTAGGCGGGCCACGCGTGAAGCACTTGTTCCAGCGGCGTACCGGGCGGATCGAGCGCGATGTCCAGCACCAACAGGGTTGCGGCGATGGAGAACACGCCGTCACTGAACGCCTCCATTCGTGAGGAGCTCAGCGATCGCGGTAGCCGCGGCTGCGTGTTGTCGTTGGGCACCGGACGGCCTCCCTCGCGTGGTCGTCGATCGTTGCAGCAACTCGCGAGCGAGCCGATCGTGAGTTCCGGCGTGCTCGTCTACGACGAAAGCACCGAGGCCGTCACGGACCGAGCCGCCCGCACAGGCGCGCCTGTACGCGGGTTTCGACCAAGATCGGGACGAACTGACGAACGCGTGCGGCAGCGTACGTCTCGAACTCGGCTTCGACCTCGGTTCTGATCAGCGCGGGATCAACGCTGACACCGAGCCGAGCCTGCAGTGACCGCACGACCAGCTCGACACGTCGTGTCCACGATCCGTCACCGGACACGTCCGCCGCGACATCTTCCGTCCCCATGGTTGCCGGTTTCGAAGCCGTCAACATGGCAGACCTAGTCGGAGTCGTCCGCGAACGCCGCAATGGCGATGCCCAGCGCTTCGGTGATGTTGATCGCGCCGGACATGACCCGGGCGGTTCCAACGATTGGAGCGACAGCCACCAGGACGTTCTGGGCGTCTTCGAGTGTCAACCCCACTTCCGCCCCAGCGCCAATATGCGCGAGATACGACATCGGACGAGCGTCGACCGCGACGAGCGCCGCGAGTCGAACCAACAACAGCGTGTCCGCGGGAAGGTCGCATCGCTCGAGCGACGCGGCTGTCATTGCGGCGAGCGTTTCGAGTACGGGCATCTCTTCGGTGTCGGTGGGCATGTTCGGCTCCTCTGTCTGACGAGTGGTTGTGTCGTGTCTCGCCCTTGCCCACACGACGCGGGCGAGGGGAGACAGGCGCTAGCTGACTTCCTTCGCGGCTTCCTGCACGGCCTGGTCGATGTCCTTCGAGCTCACGTCGTCGAGCTCTTTGGCGATGTGCTTGTCCGCCTTCAGGTCGGCCTTGTCGAGCGCCGCTTCGATCGTCGATTCTCCGACGATCACGAGCGCAGCCTGTCCCGCGTCGATGAGCTCGCCGAACTCCTTGACATCGGCACGAGACATGCCCTTCCACATGTGGCCACCCACACCCCCGACGCCGGCACCGACGATCGCGCTGCCGATGAGCGCGGGCGGAAACAGGATCCCGACGACGGCACCGACCGCGGCGCCGCCCCATGCACCATGGCGCGTGGATGTCTCGTCCTTGTTGACGTGAACCTTGCCGTTGTCGTCTTTGGTGACCACCGAAGCGTCATACGTCCCGACCGCACCAGCCGCGTGGAGGTCTTTCACTATCTCGTAGTCGTCACGGGCCGACATCTCGCTCGGGTAGGTGCCGACATAGACGAACACACCATCAGGCTTTGCCATGTTGTCTCTCCTATTGCGAGTCGCATCTGAACGTCAGTAGATGTGGTTGAAGAACAAGGCGCGTCGAGACCGAGCGATGCTGAATCAAGCGTCAGAACTATCGTCGGTCCCGTCGGCGTTCGCGGCGGCGCACGCCGCATACCGAGACGGGCGACAGCGGCCGCCCGAACGGGTCGATGAACAAGGTGACCGGTCCGGCTTCGATCGGGACGGATCCTTCGAGGACATCGATGGAGTACGAGAGCCGACCGTCGTTGAGGCTCGGCTTCTTGATGACGATCACGGCGTCGGTGGGCGCGTCGGCGCCGGGCTCGACGAACGAGAGCACGGCGTTGGGTGGGTCGGCTTCGAAGCTGTTGTCGCCTTCGCCCCACAACTCGACGAAGTCTGGCGTCGTCATGTGCCCGACCACCCGCTGCGGCCGATCGGAGAAGAAGAGCGTTGAGGGCGTGACGTCCCGCAACGTGAGTGTCGCCCCGTCGCTGGTGATGCCGCGTGCGGTCTGCACGAACATCGACTCTTCGGTCTCGAGCTGTTCAATCTGTTTCTGATCCATGGTCGAGATCTCCCGTTTGCTAAACGTCGGTGACGACGACCACGTAGGGGTCGACCGGTCGGGTGATGATGTAGGAGAGCACTCCGATGACCGGGACGAACACGATGAAGAGGAACCACAGCGCCTTGGCGACACCGTGGTGGTCCGTGCGCCGGAAGTTGTCGACGAACGCCCAGATGACGATGAAGATCCACAAGACGAACAACGAGAACAAGAAGAGGCTCCAAAACACCCCGAGCAGCGGGTAGTCATATGCCAACATCAGATACTCCTTGGCTGAGCCGCTGACCTGTCGAGCCGGCGGTCTGGTAGACGGAATTCGTCCCGCGACGAGCCGGGCGGCACCTCACGGAGCGAGCATGCATCAGTGCACGCGACCGCAGCAGGGCCAAAAGCCCTCAACGCAGCGGTACGAAGAGCTCGATTCATGAGTTGTCGTCCGCGATGAGACGCACGTCGACGAGCTCGAGACCGAGCGAGTTGACGCGTTCGATGACGCCGTGGAGCCCGGCCTGGTCGACGAACTCCCCCCGAAACCGCGTCATCCCTTTTTCGCACCGCAGTTCGAACTCCGGAAATGCGGCCCGCATCACCGGTCCTGGTTCACCGCGGAATGCGAGCTCATAGGTCTCGGTCACGATGCCACCACCGCCGCTCTCCTCGAGGTCCGATTTGCGTGACTGGGACTACGCTTTCCCGCGATTGCCGTGAACCGCGGCGTCCGCAGTATGCGGTCCGAGGGGTGATCCGCCGTCACCCAATCGGGGGTGACTTGCGAGCAAAGGAGCGGGATCCTGACTCCGCGACTCCTGGCCGCGACGAAGTTTTCGCCGCCCGCGCTTGCGAGTTGGCACGTCCCGCGCCCGCGCCTGCATGCGGCCCTCGACGCTGGCGCGCGCGTCCCGCTGACGGTCGTCGTCGGCGCGCCCGGGACAGGCAAGAGCGTGATGCTCGGATCCTGGTTGCACGATCGTCCCGAGCTTGCAGTCGGTCTGGCTTTCCTGCGATCGAGCGCGATGGCGATCCTGCCACCTTTTGGTCCGCACTTACCGCCGCGCTTGGTCGCCGATGGCCCGACCGCTGGCTTGACGCGACCGACGTTGCTCGGCGCGGCCGAGCCCGACCTCGGCGACGTCGCGATCGCGATCGTGAACGACCTCGCGGCGCTCAGTGAACCGGTCGTGATCGTGATCGACGACTTCCACTTCGCCTCGGCCGCGGCACCCAGCTTGACCACATTCATCGAGCGCCTCCCATCCAACTGTCGTGTGATCATGGGGAGCCGAACTGAGCCCCAACTCGCGCTGTACCGACTTCGTGCCCATGGACAGCTGCTCGAGGTGCGCGACTCCGAGCTCCGACTCACACGAGCCGAAGTCGCCGCCGTCATGGGCGAGTTCGGAATCGAGCTGAACGAGACCGAGGTCGAGCTCCTCACCGCCCGCACGGAGGGTTGGGCCGCCGGCGTCCAGATGGCTGCCGTCGCCCTTCGCGACGAATCGGTCCGCGATGTCTTCCTGACCGAGTTCGCGAAAACGCCACGCTCCATCACCGACTTCCTCGGTGCCGAAGTGCTCGATCGCCAACCCGCTGAGATCCTCGACTTCCTGCTCGCGACTTCGATCCTCGACGTGCTCGACCCGGAGAGTTGCGCGGCGGTGACCGACTGCCGCGACGCCGGCGCGTTGCTCCGCCGCGTCGACGACCGGCACCTCTTCCTGATCGAGTTGGCCCGAGACACCTACCGGTACCACCATCTGTTCGGAGACTTGTTGCGGCACCGACTCCACGCCGACGACTCCGGACCGAGAGCAGGCCCTACATCGACGCGCCGCCGCCTTCTTCGTCGATACGGGCGAAATCGAGAATGCGTTCGGTCACTTCTTGATGGCAGGTGAGGAAGCAGAGGCGTTCGAGTTGCTCCGAAGCAGCCTCGTCGCCGCGTTCGTCCAAGGCGACGGTCGCGTGCTGCATCGCCTTGCTGCCAAAGTAGGAACCGAGGCCGCAGCCGGCGAACCCGGTCGCCTCGTCGACCTTGCGCTCGCGTTGGCCGCGAGTGCCCCGGCCGGCCAGGCGAGCGCCGTGGATCATCCGCGCGAACAACCGCGCCGGCGACCTGGACGATGCCGACCGCGCCCGACTCGTGATCGCGCGAGCTCTTGTTGGGGTGCAGTACGGAGAAGCCGACGAAGTCGAACGAGCGCTCTCCGACTATGCCGGACCGAAGGACTTCCCCGACGACGAGGTCGCCCAGTACGGGCCCACCCTCCTCGCGCGCACCCGGCTGTGGCTCGGCGATCTCAACGGCGCACGCGAAATATGCGAGCAAACCTCGCTCCACTCGCCACACCAGACCTGCAGCAGGTCGCCATGACCGGCGCACTCGCCTGGGTCGCGTGCGTCGAAGGTCAACTGACCGAGGCCGAACACCTGGCGGAACAGGCGCTCAGCGGGTGCCGATTTGCTCGGACTGGCCGCGCATCCGACGATGGTCGACGCGGTTCGCACGCAGGGGCGAGTGGCGTTCGAGCGCGGCGATGTCGTGACGGCAGAACGCGTGCTCGAGCAGTCGCTCTCGATGAGTGAGGACGTGCGTCCCGCCTTCGCGCTCGTGAGCCAGCTGTCGCTCTCGAGCGTTTGGCTCGCCGACGGCCGAGTCGGCGACGCACTTTCTGGCGTCGAGCGAGCGCGAGGGTTCCTGCCGTCCGACTCCACCAGTCCGCTCATCAGCCTCTGTCACGCATTGGAAGGCCGCATCGCAATCGAGATCGGCGACGTGGACCGTGCCACCCGATGCGCGCAGAGCCTCCCGCCGGGAAACCGAGCATCTCTGCTTCAGGCTCGGATCGGACTCGCCCGAAGCGAGCCAGATCGCGCCGACGGCGCCCTCGCTCGATGCACGCCGGCAACGATGCGCGAGCGCCTCGACGTCGCGCTGCTTTCCGCCCGGGCCGCGCACCTCCGGAGATCCGACGCCGCGGATCCGCTGCTCGCCGAGGCAATCGCTGTCGCGAAGATCGAAGCGCTTCGTCGTCGCCGTCTCCGAGGAGCTCGAAGAACTGCGGGCGCGCCTCGCTCTGCTCCTACGGTCGGGACGTATCGAAAGATACGAGCAGGCCGTTCTCGATCGCATCGAACGCAGCCCGGTCGTCCCGAACGCGAACGGCAGCACTTCGGGACC
Organism: uncultured Actinomycetes bacterium; assembly: GCA_963740835.1. GTDB lineage: Bacteria > Actinomycetota > Acidimicrobiia > IMCC26256 > PALSA-610 > CAVUFH01. The sequence goes on from CAVUFH010000003.1 coordinate 779,278, forward strand.
GCTCAGCAGCCGCGAACTCACGGTCGCTCGATATCTCGCGTCCCGCTTCACGTACGGAGAAATCGCGGCGCAACTCTTCGTGTCGACCAACACGCTCAAGACACACGTCAAGCGGATCTACCAAAAGCTCGGGGTTTCGTCACGCACGGAAGCGGTCACCGAAGCACGCCGCCTGGGTCTCTTCTAGCGTCGACGCCCGGGCGGCCCCGTGTCACCCGCGAGCGGGTGACTGGTATCGCCCGAACCCGTTTTCGATCGACCGGCGGGTCAGTTCGTGGTTGGCTGAGCAAATGTCGTCGTCGCATGCGCGCGGACATCTGGGATGAGCGCGGCGCGGACGCAAAAGACGCACGACCCGATCTCGATTCGAGGCTTGACATGAACATCGTTGGACGTTCAATGCGTACGGCAACGGCGGCTGCCATCATTGGCGCGTTCGCGCTTGCCGGTTGCGGTTCTAGTGCGAAGTCGAGCTCAGGGAGTTCGACGACGACGACATCATCCGCGACGACCTCCGGGTCGAGCGCAGAGTGCCAGTCGGTGAACGAGTTCAAGACGTCACTTTCTGCGCTCACGAGCCCTTCGACGTTGGCGGGCGGCAAGAGCAGCGTGCAGGCCGCGCTCGATGGGGTGAAGACGAGTCTCGATAGTGTCAAGTCAGCACTGAAATCGGGCGACAAGCCAAAGGTCGACGCGTTGCAGTCGTCGATCACTGATCTGCAGACAGCGATCGACAACATGAGTGGCATCAGCGGTCTCAGTAGCGTTGAGAGTGCAGCGAAGAATGTTGCGCAATCAGGGCAGGCAGTACTCGATGCAGTGGAGGCCGGCTGCCCATCGAGCTAGGTACGAAGGAAGAACATCGTGACGACAGTCGTGCACCCGAATGTGGAGGAACGAAAGGCGCACGGAAAGCTCGCCCGCCAACAGGCCGCTCCCGCGGACCACGCGGGTTGGACGCCCGTGCCGGACCGACCTGATCCGGTCGCGTTGCTCGAAGCACAGAACGCGACGCGCGAGCCCGATCTCGTGCCCATCCGTCACGGACGCATGATGGTCTCGCCGTTCACGTTCTATCGCGGTGCGGCGAAGATCATGGCCGACGACCTCAAGGACACGCCTACCGCGGGACTCGACGTTCAACTGTGCGGCGACGCGCATCTCTCGAACTTCGGCGTGTACGCATCGCCGGAACGAAGCCTGGTGTTCGACCTGAACGACTTCGACGAGACGCTCCCCGGTCCGTTCGAGTACGACGTCAAGCGCATGGCCGCGAGCTTCACGATCGCGGCGCGCAACAACGGTTTCAGCAGGGACGCCGCTTGTGTCGCGACTCGTTCGTCGGTGACGGCCTATCGAGAGGCCATGATCGAGTTCTCCGGGATGCCGACGTTGGACATCTGGTACGCGCACTTGTCGGAAGAGGACCTGATGAGCGCGATCAGCGTCGCGGCGCACTCGATGGAGAGCCCCGGCAAGAAGAAGGAAGCGAAGGCCGTCGTGAAAGGTGCGGAAAAGGCCGCGGCGAAGGCGCGCACACACGACAGCCTCCAAGCCTTGTCGAAGCTCGCTGAGCTTGTCGACGGTCGCTACCGGATCATCAGCCAGCCGCCGATCGTCGTCGGCTTGGCGGAGGCGGCCGCGAGCATCGGTATCCCCGCCGACGAGATCGAGGACAAGATCCACGAGCAGTTCCGCGCCTACCGGGCAACGCTGCAAGCTGACCGTCGCCACCTCCTCGAGCGCTTCGAGGTCGTCGACGCCGCCCGCAAGGTCGTTGGTGTCGGCAGCGTCGGCACCCGCGCATTCATCGTCCTGTTGCAGGGTCGCGACCAGCAGGACCCGCTGTTCTTGCAGGTGAAGGAGGCGACCGCGTCGGTGCTCGAGGATCACCTCCCGAAGAGCCGCTATCGCCAGCCCGGTGAGCGGGTTGTCCAGGGTCAGCGGATGATGCAGGCCGCCAGCGACATCTTCTTGGGCTGGACGAAGGGCGCCCAGGACGGCCGCTACCTGTACTGGCGGCAGTTACGCGACATGAAAGGTTCCGCGGTGATCGAGACGATGGTCCCCGACACGCTCGCGTTCTACGCCCGCATCTGCGGCCAAACGCTGGCGCGCGCCCACGCCCGCTCAGGCGACCCGATCGCCATCGCCGCGTATCTCGGCAAGAAGGACCGCTTCGACCAGTCGATCACCGACTTCTCCGAGCGGTACGCGGATCAAAACGACCAGGACTACAAGGCGTTCACGAAGGCGATCCGGTCGGGCCGACTGCAGGCACTCGAAGGAGTCTGATCGTTCACCCAGTCTCGGCGACGCTGGTTGGCAGAACTCGGCCCGCGCGGCACAGCCCGACACGGTGCATCAGCCGTCGACAGCACCGAAACAGTGGCACGTTGTGGCACGTAGCCGGCACGAGAGCACGGTGTCGAACGTTCTCAGCACTCGGACAAGCCGTTGACGTGCGGGTTCTTGGTGGCCGGGACCGGCGTCGATCCGGTGACCTCGCGCTTTTCAGGCGCGCGCTCTGCCAACTGAGCTACCCGGCCGGGTTATGGGAGCGGTCCTGACGGGATTTGAACCCGCGGCCTCCGCCTTGACAGGGCGGCGTGCACTCCAAACTGCACCACAGGACCGTGTTCGCTGATTGCTGGTCGGCGAGGGAACCGCCTCCCGTGCCCCCAGGGGAGTTCGAATCCCCGTTACCGCCTTGAAAGGGCGGCGTCCTAGGCCACTAGACGATGGGGGCTCGTCTCCACTGGAGAACGAGCATCGTAGCGCACCACTGTTCCCGACCTTCTGGGTTCCCGTCCTCCGGGGGATCCATCGCTACCGTTTCCCGGATGCGGCCCTTCCCGACCCGGCGCGCGCGGGCCCTCGCCGGCACGGTCCTCGGTGTGGTCGCCATCACCGCGATCCTCGGTGCATGCAGCGGCAGTGGCGGCGCGACGGGTGGGATCGCGGGCGGATCGGTCGACAACCACGAGGCTTGCGCGCGGCTCGACCAGCTCGACCGCGGTGCCGACGCGATCGTGCAGGCGAACATCGCCGACCCCGACGAATTCCGAGCCGACTTCGGCCGGGCGGTCGACGACTACGTCGCGGCGCTGACGAAGCTGCGCAAGGTCGCGCCCGCGTCGCTGCACGAGCCCATCGACGAGCTCCGCCGCGATGTTTCGCGGCACGATTTCGCCGACGGCGCACCCGCGCGTGCCGAGCTCGCCGCGTTCGCGACGAAGGAGTGTGGCGCGCCGCCCACGTCCGCGCCGAAGAACCCCTGACCGCAACGCGTTGTTCGGCCGATTGACGCTCCCGAGCGGGTTCTGACGTTCGGCCGGACGATCGGTTCGACCACGGAGTGAGAAATTCTGGCAACCGCCGCGATCAAGAAACCCCGCGGTTGCGGGCGTCGGGTGCCGATAAATCCCGTGAATGCGGGGATCAGAACTGGCGAGGACACGCGTGGCGCGGCTGCTCAGAGTGGTCGCGGTCTTGATGCTGACGGTTGGCGTCCTCGTGCCCGCCGGGCGCGCCGGATCGGTGCCCGGCGACCAGGACAACGACGGCATCCCCGACGTGGTCGAGAACCCGCCGCTGTCGAGCTCGCTGCTCACGAACGGCGGGTTCGAGTCGCCGAACGCGGGCGCGACCTACGTGCAGGTGCCGGACGCGACGGTTCCCGGCTGGTCGACGACGGCGAGCGACGGGCTCATCGAGTTGTGGCACACGGGCTTCAACGGTGTCCCCGCCGGCGTCGGGTCGCAGTTCGCGGAGTTGAATGCGACGCAACCCTCGACGCTCTATCAAGACGTCGCGACGACACCGGGCGAGACGATCGAGTGGAGCCTGCTTCACCGCGGCCGTGGCGGTGTCGACGTGATGCGCGTCATCATCGGTCCACCGGGCGGTCCGCTCGTCGCGCAGGGCGCCGACATCTCCGACGGCACCGCGGCGTGGGGGCGCACGACGCGCCGGTACACGGTGCCCGCGGGGCAGACGACGACGCGCTTCGGGTTCATGGCCGTCTCCGCGGTGGGCGGCGCGTCGATCGGCAACTTCCTCGACGACATCACGTTCGCGCCGGTCCCGCGCGACAGCGACCTCGACGGCATTCCCGACTACCTCGACACCGACAGCGACAACGACGGCATCCCCGACGCGGTCGAAGCCGGACCGGCGCCGGGTACGCCCGTCGACTCCGACGGCGACGGCATCCCCGACTACCTCGACACCGACAGCGACAACGACGGCCGGCTCGACAGCGCGCTGCACGTGCAGGTGACGAAGACCGTCTCGCCCGCCTCGGTGGTGGTCGGGAACACAGTGACGTGGTCGATCGGTGTCACCAACCAAATGGACAACCGCAACAGCCCCGCGACCTTCTCCGTGGCCGACACGTTGCCGGCAGGCAGCACCGTGACGGCGGTGACGGTGACGGGTGCGGGGACGACACCGGGGACGAGCACGTTCTCCGGGAGTTCGTTCAGCGTCACGGGTGCGACCGCGATCAAGAACGCGACCGCGACGGTGACCGTGACCGCAACCGTGCCGGCCGGTGCGACGCCCGGGGTCGTGACGAACCAGGCCACGGTGACGGCCGTGGGGTTGATCACCGGGGTGTCGACCGTCGTCTCGGACGACCCGGCCCAGGCCGGCGCGACCAATCCGACGCCGCTGACGATCGTCGGTTCGGCGAACCTCTCGATCACCAAGACCGACAGCCCCGACCCGGTGGTGGCCGGGACACCCCTGACCTACACGATCACGGTTGCGAACGCGGGTCCGTCGACGGCGCACGGCGTGACCGTCGTCGACACCTTGCCCGCGGGCGTCTCCGCGGGTGCATTGCCGGCCGGGTGCAGCGGCACGACCACGATCACGTGCACACTCGCGAACATCGCGGCAGGCGGTTCGACGCCGATCGTGGTGCCCGTGAACGTCGGGCCGGCGACGCGTGGTTCGCTCTCGAACACCGCGTCGGTGTCGACCACCGACCTCGATCCGATACCGGGCAACAACAACGCGACGGCGACCACCACGGTCACGACGCAGGCGGATGTCAGCATCACCAAGTCCGACGCGCCCGACCCGGTGGTCGCGGGCATGCCGCTCTCGTACACGCTCCACGTCGCCAACGCGGGTCCGTCCACCGCGACGGGGATCGTGGTGACCGATCCCGTGCCGGCCGGCTTCGTCGTCAACGGCGGTACGCTCCCAGCCGGCTGCGTGCTCGTGACCGGCACGGTCACGTGCTCGCTCGCCAACCTCGGGCCGGGTGCAGCCTCCGACATCGTCATCGCGGGAACCGTCGCGTCGACGGTGTTGCACGGCGCGACGCTGACCAACTCCGCGGCGGTGACGCGCACCGAACCCGATCCGAACGCGGCGAACGACACCGCGACCGCGACCACCGGCGTGAACCGCGTGGCCGACCTCTCGCTCACGAAGTCGGATGCGCCCGACCCCGCGCACGCGGGCGGCCCGCTCACGTACACGCTGAACCCGGTGAACAACGGTCCTTCGGTTGCGACCGGGCCGGTCACCATCGTCGACAACCTGCCGCCCGGCTTCACCGTCACCAACGCGGGCGGGTGCGCGGTGTCACCGTCGGGCACGACCGTGACGTGCACGGTTCCCGGTGGCGCCGCGGTCGGCGCGTTCGGCCCGTTCACGATCACCGGCACCATTGACGCGTCGCTCGCACCCGGCACCGTGCTCACCAACACGGCCGTGATCGCGAGCGCGGCGCCCGACCCGACACCGGGCAACAACACCGCGACGGCGTCGACCACGGTCGACGGGCTGGCCGATCTCTCGATCACCAAGTCGGCGACGCCGGACCCGGTCGTTGCGGGTCAGAACATCACGTACACCGTCACCGTCACCAACACGGGCCCGTCCGACGCGGCGGGTGTGACCGTCTCCGACTTCCTCCCGGCCGGCGTCTCCTTCGTTGCCGCGACGACGAGCCAAGGCGCGTGCGTGCCTTCGCCGGGCATCGTGAGCTGCACCATCGGCACCGTTCCCTCGGGTGCGACGCGCACGATCACCATCGTCGTGACCGCGCCGTCGAACCCAGGCGCGGCGACGTCGTTGACGAACACCGCGATCGTCGGCGCGACGACGGCGGACCCGAACCCGGGCAACAACCTGACGACGCTCATGACCCCGATGATCCGGCGCACCGATCTGTCGATCACGAAAGTGCCGACGACATCCCCGGGCGTCGCGGGCCAGAACCTCGGCTACACGCTGACTGTCGCGAACGCGGGACCGTCGGCGGAATACGGCGTCGTGGCCACCGACTTCCTGCCGCTCGGCGTCGGATTCGCGGGTGCGTCGGCGACCCAGGGTTCCTGCGGCGAGCTCGCGGGGATCGTGACCTGCAACCTGGGCACGCTCGACGCCGGCAGTACCGTCACGATCAACCTCGTGGTGGCGATCCCGTCGAGCTTCACCGGCTCGTCCGTCACCAACAGTGCGAACGTCGGCCCGAACGGACTCGACACCAACCCGGCCAACAACGCCACCGCGGTGACGGTTCCAGTCGTCCACCAGTCGGATCTGTCACTCACCAAGACAGGCGCACCCAACCCCGTCGTCGCGGGCGGCACGCTCACGTACACGCTCACGGTTGCGAACGTGGGTCCGTCCGACGCGATCGGGGTGACAGTGAACGACACGCTGCCGCCCGGTGTCGCGTTCGTCGCCGCGCCGGGCTGCACGTTCGGAGGCCCGAGCGTTGCGTGCCCGATCGGAGCGCTGGCCAGTGGCGCGACCGCGGTGCGGACGATCACCGTGACGGTCGACCCGTCGGTGCTCGACGGCTCGCTGCTCACGAACACCGCGTTCGTCGACGGGATCTACAACGACCCGAACCCGGGCAACAACTTCGCGCTGACGTCCACGAACGTGGCGCGGGTCGCCGACCTGCAGCTCTCGAAGACCGAGAGTGTCGACCCGGTCGTGGCCGGTCAGCAGCTCACGTACACGCTCTCGGTGCGCAACAACGGTCCGTCGCACGCATCGGGCGTCGTCATCACCGACGCGTTGCCGCCGCTCGTGACGTTCTCCTCGGCGAGTCCGGGCTGCACGGAAACCACGGGCGTCCTCACGTGCAACGTGGGCGTCATCGCGGCCGGTGACACCGCATCCGTTGCGGTCACGGTGGACGTTCCCGCATCGACGCCCGCCGGAACCGTGATCGCGAACCACGCGGACGCGATCGGAAACGAGCTCGACCCGAGTCTCATCGACAACGGTGCCGACGCGACGACCACCGTCGCGAGGGTCGCGGACGTGTGGATCACCAAGACCGGTACGCCCGACCCCGTCGACACGGGCACTGCGCTCACGTACCACCTCACCGCGACCAACAACGGCCCGTCGAACGCGGCGGCGGTATCGATCACCGATGCGCTCCCGCCGGGTACGTCGTTCGTGAGCGCGAGCACCGGCTGCATCGATACGGCCGGCACGGTGCAGTGCGACTTCGGTGAAGTTGCATTCCAAGCAACGGTCGACGCAACTGTCACCGTGCACGTCGATCCGTCCGTGCCCGACGGCAGCATCGTCACGAACACCGCGGCCGTGCAGTCGACCGACCCCGACCCGCAGCCGGCCAACAACACCGCGACGGCGACGACGGACGTCGACGCAGTCGCGGATCTCACGATCGGCAAGACCGCCGCGCCCAGCCCCGCGGTCGGCGGCCAGAACGTGACGTACACGCTGACAGTGACGAACCAAGGTCCGTCCGACGCGCTCGCAGTCGAGGTTGCCGACACCCTCCCTGCCGGCACCGCACTCGTGTCGGCCGCGCCCGACCAGGGCTCCTGCACCCCCGCGGCCGGCACGGTGACGTGCGACCTCGGGACGGTCGCCGCGCTCGACTCGGTCTCGATCGAGGTGATCGTGACCGTCGACGCCGGCGGGCTCGGACGGCTCGACAACACCGCAACGGTCTCCTCACCCACCACTGATCCCAGCTCTGCGAACAACCGCGCGACCGCGTCGGTGGACGTGACCGCGGCTGCCGACCTCTCGCTCACCAAGACACTCGAGGCGGCGCCCCTCGTGCCGGGCACCGACGCGGCCTACCTCCTTGCCGTGCACAACGCGGGGCCGTCGGATGCGACCGCGGTGACCGTGACCGACGCGTTGCCGCCGGGGCTCACCTACGTGTCGGCGACCGGTGGTACCTGCAGCGGTGGGGGGCCGGTCACCTGTGATCTCGGCACCATCGCGTCCGGCGCGACCAAGGTGCTGCGCATCGTCGTCGCCGTCGACCCGGCCGCGACCGGGTCGATCATCAACACCGCGACGGTCGCGAGCGCGAGCGGTGATCCCGACCTGTCGAACAACACGGCGACTGCACCCGCGCCGACCCAACCGCAGTTCGCCGTGCACCTCACGAAGACCGTGAGCCCGACGCACTACCAGGCGGGCGGCCCGGTCACCTTCGTGATCATCGCCACCAACGACGGACCGTCGACGGCGGCCGGCGCGCACATCACCGACCCGCTCCCCGCGTCGATCGATGCCGCGTCATGGGCCTGCGTCCCGGGCTGCGTGCCGGCTTCGGGCACCGGCGACGTCGACACCGTGGCCGACATCGCGCCCGGTGCGACCGTTGCGGTCACGGTGACCGCGACGGTCGCGGCCGACGCGAACGGTGCGATCGTCAACACTGCATCGGTCGTCGCCGACGGCATGGTCGCGAGCGAGACCGCGCAGGCCAGCGCGTCGCCGTCGTCCAACATGGTGCGGGGCGATGTCTACGTCGACACGAACCACAACGGCGCCAAGGATCCGGGCGAGCCCGACCTGTCGGGTGTCACCGTGACCCTGATCGGACCCGGTACCGACGGCGTCTTCGGCACCGCGGACGATGTCCTGCTGGATTCCACCGTGACCGCGAGCCCGTTCCAGTTCACGAACATGGGCGCCGGATCGTTCCGAGTCGCGGTGGTCACGTCCACCCTGCCGAAGGGATACCGCGCCACTGGCGACAACGACGGCGACACCGACTCACGCGTCGACGTCGCGCTTGCCGCCGGCCACTCGCGCATGGACCTCGAGTTCGGATACGTGCCGCCCACTGTCGACGGCACGGCCGCGACGAACGGGGCGAAGACCGATGACGGATCGCTGCCGTTCACGGGCGGCGATCCTTACCGCCTGGTGATGATCGGGTTCGGCGCGCTGGTGGTCGGCGCGTGCCTGTGGCGCTCGCGCATCCGCCGCTCCGCCTGACTCAGCGCGGCTCGAGCACCAGGATCGGGATCACGCGGTCGGTCTTGGTCTGGTAGTCGTCGTAGGGCGGGTACGCATCGGTCGCGTACTTCCACCATTCCTTGCGCTCGTCGCCATCCAGCTCGCGCGCGTGGAGGTCGTAGACGTTCTCCCCGTCCTGCAGCGTGACGTCGGGGTCGTCGCGCAGGTTGAGGTACCAGACCGGGTGCTTCGGTGCCCCGCCGAGCGACGCGACAACGGCGTACTTGCCATCGTGCTCGACACGCATCAGCGGCGTCTTGCGGACCTTGCCGCTGTGGCGGCCCTTGGTCCAGAGCACGACGACGGGCAGACCGTTGAGCTCGTTGCCCTCGGTGCCACGGCTCGCCTCGTACTGACGCACCTGCTCGCGCGCCCACTCCCACGGACTCGGCTCGTACTCACCTTGTAGCGGCATCCGGCGAGTCTACGAACGCGGCGACCGGACTCGGTCCCCCGAGGCCCGGTCGGTGGTGGGCAGGACTCGAGTCCCGCCCTCGTGCGCGTTCCGCCGCGCCTCTACGATCGCGACGTGGAGGTGCGGGCGTACGCGCGGCGCGATCTCGACGGCGTCATCGCGCTGTGCGAGGCGGAGGAGTGGCCGTCGTTCCCGACCGATCCGGAGCGCGCCCATCGCGCGTTGACCGCGTCCGGCGTGACCGCGGTCGTGGCGCGGGACGCCGAGCGCGTCATCGGCTTCGCTCAATTCCTCGGCGACGGCGAGATCACGGTGTACCTCGCCAGCATCGCGGTTGCCGCCGATCAGCGCCGGCGCGGCGTCGCGCGCGAGCTCGTCACGTACGGCTTCCGCCGCACGGGTGGCGAGCGCGTCGATCTGCTGACGGATACGGCACCCGCGTTCTACGAGTCGTTCGCGCATCGTCGCTTCGAGGGCTTTCGCATCTACCCCGACGCCGGCAAATCGGGAACCGACGCGCGCTGAGCGGTGTCGGACCGCGTGACGACCCGAGTCGTCGAGTCGAAGGGTCCGGCCGCGAAGGAGCGTGTGATGCGAGCTCGATTGATGTTGGGGATCGTCGTGGGGGTGCTCGCGCTCTCGACGGGCGTCGCCGCCGCGAAAGGACCGACCGGCGGCGAGCTGACCGGAGACGGCCTTGCCGCGCCGATCGCGCTCACCGGCGGTGAGGGTACGGGTGTCGGCGACGGGCTGATCATGCAGACGGGGTTCTTCGCGGCGGTGTTCCGTGAGGCCCCGGATCCGATGCTCGACACGCGTCCGGCGGGCGAGCTCGGACCGAAGCTGACGATCACGTGGCAGTTGAGCCCGACGCGCGGCGCCGATGCCGTGACCCAGGATCTCTATCCCTACGCCGAAGGCGGACCGCTCACGTACATGGCGCCCGGTCAGCGGATCTACACGACCGAGCAGACGCGCGGCGGCTGGTACCGAGCGTCGCCGGCATTGCCGACCACGCTGCAACAGCTCGGTGTGCCCTCGCACGCGGTGCTGCTCGCGAACGCACCCGACCCCACCCTGTCCGCCGCGCCGGCGTCCGTCGCGACCTCGAATCCGACGCGCGTGCCGTGGCTGCCGATCGGTGCGAGCCTGGTGATCGTGGTTGCCGCGGTGACGTTGTTGCTCTTCCTCCGCAAGCGCCAGACCATCGTGCCGAGCACCGGCTGAGCACCGCGACCATCGGTGGAGGGCCGTCCACTCGACGAACCCGCGCTGGTGCGGCAGGCGCGCGCCGGAGATCTCGATGCGTTCGCGACGCTGCTGCGCGCCCACGAAGTCGCGGCACGCGCGCTCGCCCGCTTGCTGTGCGCCGAGGACAGTGACGACGCGACCCAGGAGGCGTTCGTGAAGAGCTGGTCGGCGCTGCACCGGTACCGCGGTGACGCGCCGTTCCGCAGCTGGTTGTTGCGCATCGTCGCGAACGAGGCGCGGAACCGGCGCCGGGCGCGCCGACGCCGGCGCACGTACGAGCTCCGCACGGCCGAGGATCGCGCCTCGGGTGGGGCGGCCCCCTCGCCCGAGGTCGCGGTCCTCGAACGCGAACGTCACGACGCGCTGCGCACCGCCGTCGACGCGTTGCCCGACCTGCTCCGCGAGGTCGTGGTGTGCCGGCACCTCATGGGCCTGTCCGAGGCGGACGCGGCCGCGGTGCTCGACGTGCCGCCGGGCACGGTCAAGTCCCGGCTCTCGCGCGCGCTCGACCGGCTGCGCGCGGAGCTGTCCGAACCGATCGACACCCGAGGCTCCGATGCCTGACCCCGCCGACGCGCTCGTGCTCGAACTGGAGGATCTCGGCCGCCGCCTGACCGCGCTCGATCCGGACGCCGACGACGTCGTCTCCCGCGCGCTCGCGCAGATCGAACGCACCGCGCGCCGCACGCGCGCATGGCGAAGGGCCGGTGTGGGCGCGGCCGTCGCGGCCGCGATCGCGCTGGTCGTGCTGGTCATCCCGGCCGCCCGCCACGCCGTCGCGGACCTGCTCGGCATCGGCGGCGAACGCATCACCCGCACGTCATCGCCGCTCCCGAGCAACCTCGGGACGCGTTTCGACCTGGGTCGCTCGATCGCGGTCGCCGACGCCCGGCGCGACGCGCCCGCGCCGATCGCCTTCCCGAAGGGCATCGGCGCGCCCGACGCCGCGTTCAGGGGTCGACCGGAGGGCGGCTCTTCGTTCGTCTGGGAACCGTCGGCGCGGCTGCCGCGCGTCTTCGATTCCGATGTCGGGCTGCTCCTGACGGTGTTCCCCGGCCGCCTCGAACAGCCGCTGGTCGAGAAGATGGTGCCGCCGGGCACGACGATCGAGGCCGTCGCCGTCGATCGTGCGGCCGGGTACTGGCTCGGCGACGGGGTGCACGAGTTCTTCTATATCGACGCGCGCGGCGAGCCGCAGCCCCTGACCGCGCGTCTCGCCGCGAACACGTTGCTCTGGGCACGGGACGGTGTGACGTACCGGCTCGAATCCACGCTCGATCGCGACGCCGCGCTCGCGGTCGCCCGTCAGCTCACTTCCGCGCGGTGACGCTGGCTCCTCGTCAAGATGTGCGCGTACGAGACCACGATGCACGCGGCGACCGCGAGTTGGACGAACGCGTCCGCGCCGTGCGGGTAGATGCGCCCGGTCAGGTAGTGGTCCACGAAGCCGTTGCGATACGGCGTCTCGCCACCGTGCCGGCGCAAGCTCTTCTCGAGACCCGTGAGCGGGCAGTCGTAGTGCACCGTGACGCTGATCAGCGCGGCCGCGACCGCCGCCAGGTGGACCGGGACGATCCGGGGCCACTTCCACGCCAAGAATCCGCCGAGCGGGATGAACGCGATGTAGGCGCAGTGGACGACGACCACCGCCACCGCCAGCACGCGATCGATCACGCCGCCGACGATATGACCGCGTGAAGGCTCAGTGGACGCGCTCGAGAACCCCTACGTACCGGCGGTTGTCGAGGATGCCGGACTCGGGTTCCTCGACGAGCCGCGTCGCGCCGAACATCGTCCGGGCTTCCGCGTGGGCGACCTCGGCACGAAACAGCACCCGGCCGAAGGCGTCGAGCACGCGCAGGCGCGACCGCAACAACGAGTACCGACCACCCTGGCGCAACTGGACGACCGCGATGTCCGGCCACTCCGCGACGTACCAACCTTCGTCGGCGCCGAACGTGCGGGCCCAGAGCCCGTCGGGCTGGAGGTAGAGCCCGCGCGCGTCGGCCCGCAGCGACCCCGACACCAGGAAGAACCGCGCCGCGCGCACGTGCCGCAGGGCGCGATCCGGCGAGGGAGACGTGACGCAGTGGGGGAACGGGGAAGCAGACATCTGGTACTTCGCGATATCGACGCGACCGCGGGCCGCCTTGATCGGGCCGTACGCGGCTCGGGGAACCGAACGCCCGGGAAGAGTGTTCAAGCTCACGAGTCCACAAGCATCGGGCAGACTGGTGGGCTTCTCGGGTCGCTAGCTCAACTGGCAGAGCATCGGGCTTTTAACCCGCAGGTTCAGGGTTCGAGTCCCTGGCGACCCACCGGTCAGAGGAAGCGGCGCGGCGAGCAGCCGCCGAGCAAGCGCTGCTGAGGACCTTCGGCCCTGCCCACCGCGGCCGGAATCACCGAGTCTGTGACCATGCGACTCGCCCGCGCCCGACGGCCGGACTCGCCGTCGACGTGAACACCGTCGGAACGGTCGGGCCGGCGCGCGAACGCGCGATGTGGCGTGCGGTGGCGGTGCCGAGCGAGCACGGCGGCTGGGGGCTCACGCTCGAGCCCGCGCTGCTCGGGTTGCTGGTGGCACCCTCGGGCGCGGGGTGCACGCTCGCGGTCGCGGCCGTGGTCGCGTTCGTCGCACGCACTCCGGTGAAGCTGGTCGCGGCTGACCTCTGGCGCCGGCGCTGGTTGCCGCGCACCGCGCTCGCGGCGACGATCGGGGCAATCGAACTCGTGGTGTTGGGCGTGCTCGCGCTCGCCGCAGGCGTGTCGGCCGGTTGGTCGTGGCTCGTGCCCGTTGCGATCGCGGCGCCGCTCGTGGCAGTGGAACTGTGGTTCGACATGCGCAGTAGGAGCCGGCGACTCGTTCCTGAGTTGGGAGGCGCGGTGGGCATCGCGGCCGTGGCCGCGGCAATCGCGCTGGCCGGCGACAAGAGCGGGCGACTCGCCGCCGGCCTGTGGTTGGTGCTCGCGGCGCGGGCGGTCGCCTCGATCCCATTCGTGCGACTGCAGATCGCGCGGCTGCGGCGCGGCGCGCGGCCGGTCACCGGGAGCGACGGGGCGCAGGTGTGCGGCGCGGCCATCGCGGCGCTGGCGGTCGCGGTCGACAAGAGCTTGGCGCTCGGGTTCGTCGCGGTGCTCGGGTTGGCGGCGTTGCAGGCGGTGTGGGCGCGTCGCCGTCCGGTCCCGGCAAAGGTGCTGGGTCTGCGCCAACTCTTCCTCGGCATCGGGTTGGTGCTCGTCACCGCGTTGGGAGTGATCGTTTGGTAGCCGCGCGACTTCACTGCAAGGCGTCGCGCCAGGGGGTGAGGTCGAGCTTGGGGTAGCGCTCGGCGGTCAGGTCGAGGAGCTCGGCGGTCCAGATCGGGTGGCCGGGTTGCGGGAAGCCGAAGAGGTCGAGCTCGCGCGGCGTGCTCCCTTCGGCGTACTCGACCCAGTTGGGCGACGTCGCGCGCGACTGGATCGCGGTGAAGCCGATCCAGTCGTGGCCCGCGATCTTGTAGCTGACGTTGAGCAAGAAGCGCGCCGCGCCGGGTTCGGTGAGATCGACGCCGCGGTGGAACACATCGGTGCGGTACGCGAGCAGTGAGCCGCGCACGCCCGGCGCAGGACGTTCCGCGGCGTAGGGCTCGGGGTCGTTGTCGGGCCAGAGCAGCGGCACCGCAGTTGAGTAGTCCTTCGTCGCGTCGAGTGGCACGAGGTGTGTGGGCGCGTTGCCTTTGTCGACATCGGAGAGATAGAGGAACGACTCGACGTGCCACCAGGGCGCGTGCATGACGGCGGGCAACCACGAGTGGTTGCGATCCGTGTGCATCGGCTGCTCGTAGTTTGTTGCGCCGGCGTACTTCGCGCCGACCTGCGCCTGGTAGAGACGGATGTCGGTGTCGGCCAGCGCGCGCTCCATGAAGTCGACGATCGCGGGGTGCGTGCACAACCGGTTCAGTCGCGCGCCGGGGAACGGGAACTCGGACCGCCACACGTGCTGCTCGGGACGGAAACCGGGGCCGGTCGGTGGCCAGCGCCAGCTCTCCCTCGGCTCCGGCGGCACGCCGAGGTACTTCTCCGTGACGCCTTCGGGATCGGCGTGGTACTCCGCCGCGGTGGGGAAGACGGCGGTGAGCTCGTTCACCGCGGCGTCGATCTCCAACGTCTCGATCAGCCCGTCGATCAGGACCCAGCCGTCGCGCTGCCACGCGTCCACTTCGTCGTCACGGGCCCGCCTGCCACTCATTGCCACCTCCGGTGCGGGAGGTTAACGACCGCGGCTCCCGCCGAACGACGGCGGTAGCGTCCCCAGGATGACAACGACGGAGACGATCCCGCGCTGGGATCTGAGCCCGATCTTCGCGGGCATCGGCGACCGCTCGTTCTCGGGTGCGGTCGAAGGCATCTATGCATCGGTCGACCGGCTGGTCGCGCGCTTCGACGAACACGACATCCGTGAGATCGTCGAAAAACGGCCGGTCACCGAGGCCGATGTCGACGCGCTCGAGACCGTGCTGGCCGACGTCAACGACCTGCAGACGCAGATGCGCATCGTGAGCACGTATCTCTACGCGCTCGTGACCACCGACTCGCGTGACGAAGCCGCGGCCGCGAACATGGTCGAGCTGCAAACGCGCAGCGCCGCGCTCGGGCCGCTGATGAAGCGGCTGGGTTCGTGGGTCGCCGGGCTGGGTGTGGACGAGTTGGCCGCGCGCAGCGTCCTCGCCGACGAGCACCGGTTCGCACTGCAGAAGTCCGCGGAAGGCGCCGACTTCCAGATGAGCGAAGCCGAGGAGTCGCTCGCGGCCGATCTGGCCCCTTCGGGATCGTTGGCGTGGTCACGGCTGCACGGTGATGTGTCTTCGCAGTTGATGGTCGACCTCGTCGTGCGCGGCAAGGCGGAGCAGATCCCGATGGCGATGGCGCGTGGTCTGGCCACGCATCCCGATGCCGAACGCCGGCGCGCCGCGTACGAAGGCGAGCTCGCGGCGTGGGAGTCGGTCGCGGTTCCCTTGGCCGCGGCCTTGAACGGCGCCAAGGGCGAGCTCGCGGTGCTCAATCGCCGGCGCGGCTACGTGGACGATCTCGAGCCGAACCTCTACGCGAACAACGTCGATCGTTCGACGCTCGACGCGATGAACGAGGCGGTGGTCGCGTCGCTGCCGACGTTCCGCCGCTACCTCCGCGCCAAGGCGACCCTGCTCGGCCACACCGACGGGCTGCCGTGGTGGGACCTCTTCGCGCCGATCGGCGAGGCGGGCGAGGTCTCCTGGAGCAACGCCACCGACGCGGTCCTCCAGGCGTTCGGCGGGTACTCACGCGAGCTGTCCGGCCTCGCGACGCGCGCGTTCTCGGAGCACTGGGTCGACGCGGAGATCCGCGACGGCAAGCGAGGCGGCGCGTACTGCGCGTCGGTAGACGGCGATGTCAGCCGCGTGATGATGAACTTCGACGGCAGCCACGACTCGGTGTCGACACTCGCCCACGAGCTCGGACACGCGTTCCACAACGTCGCACTGTCCGGCCGCACGCCGATCCAGCGGCGCACGCCGATGGCCCTCGCCGAGACCGCGTCGATTTTCTGCGAGACGCTCCTGTTCGAGAGCTCGGTGGAACAGGTCACCGACGACGAACGCCTCGCGATCCTCGACACGTACCTTGTCGGCGCGTCGCAGGTCGTGGTCGACATCCACAGCCGCTTCCTCTTCGAGTCCGAGCTGTGCCGGCGCCGCCGGCGCACGGCGCTGTCGGTCAGCGAGCTGAACGCGACGATGCTCGACGCGCAGCACGCGGCCTACGGCAACGGCCTCGACGAGCGAAACCGCCATCAGTACATGTGGGCGGTGAAGCCGCACTACTTCACGCCGTTCTACAACTGGCCGTACACGTTCGGTCTGCTGTTCGGCATCGGGCTCTACGCCAAGTACGTCGAGGACCCGGAGCGCTTCCGCGCCGGCTACGACGACTTGCTGTCGGCGACCGGCATGGCCGATGCGGCGTCGCTCACTGGCCGGTTCGGCTTCGACGTGCGCGACCCGGAGTTCTGGGCATCGAGCCTCGCGGTGATCAGCCGCCACATCGCGAACTACGAAGGCCTGGCCGGCGCGGCGGGGTGACCGCCGTCGCCGCGCTGCTCGCAGAAGCGCAAGCGCGGCCCTTCACCGGTTGGGACTTCTCGCCGTACCACGACCGCACCACGATCGAGCGGCCGTGGGACTACACGGAGATGGCGGTGGACCTCGCGCGCGAGTCACCCGACCTGCTGGACATGGGGACCGGCGGCGGCGAATGGTTGGCCGCGCTCCCTCTGCACCCACCGTTGACGGTCGGGTCGGAAGCGTGGCCGCCGAACGTCGCGGTCGCGGCGCGCACGCTGCGATCGGTCGGTGGTGGCCTGGTGCAGGACGAAGGCGCGTTCGACAACGACGAGCAGCTGGTGTCGCAGCCGCGTGGCCGCCTTCCGTACCGCACCGGCGCCTTCCACCTCGTCGTGAACCGGCACGAGGCGTTCGTCGCGGCTGAGGTCGCGCGCGTGCTCGCGCCGGGCGGGGTCTTCCTGACGCAACAGGTCGACAACGGAAACCTCGACGACTGTTTCTCATTGCTCGGCCGCACGGTCCCGCCTCGGACCGCCTCGTGGCTTCCGCTCGCGGTCGCGCAGGTCCGGGCCGCAGGGCTGACCGTGGAAGACGCGCGCGTCGGGATCGAGACGTACCGCTTCGTGGATGTCGGCGCGTTCGCCTGGTACCTCAAGGCGGTGGGCCCGCTGCACGACGACTGGGCGAGCTTCGCGATCGACTCGTACCGCGATGCGTTCGTTCGGCTCGATGTGTCGGTGCGCGAGGGCCGGCCGCTCGAGATCCGCCAGCGTCGCTTGCTCGTCCGCGCGCGCCGTTGACCCGCGACGCGTTGGCCGTGCCTGTCCAGCTCGTGTCGTACGAACGAACTGGTCGCGCCCAGCCGGCGATCGTATATTGCGACTCCGAGTCGTCGATCAGGTCGGGGGAGGCCCACGCGTGCACGTCGAAGGAGCACGGTTGCTCGTCGTCGGCGGCTCGGCAGGCATCGGTCGTGAAGTCGGCATCGCCGCGTTGGATCGCGGCGCGCGCGTTGTGTTCGGCGCGCGCCGCGCCGAAGTACTGGACGAGATCACGTGCGCGCACGAGAGTGCCAGCGGCGTCGTCATGGACGTGTGCGACGAGCACTCCGTGACGGGCGCGATCGCCGAAGCGGTCGCGGTGCTCGGCGGCCTCGACGCGGTCGTGCACACCGCGGGGGTGGCCCGGCTCGGCCGGCTTGCCGATCATGGCGCGGCGGAGTGGCGCGAGGTTCTCGAGACCAACGTGATGGGGCCCGCGCTCGTCGCGCGTGCGGTCGTGCCGCACCTCGAGCCGGGCGCGGGCGTAGTGGTGTTCTGCTCGTCGACCGTGGAAGCCCAGCCTCGGTGGGGCCTGGCGCCGTACGGCGTGAGCAAGGTCGCACTCAACCACCTCGTCGAGTGCCTGCAGGCCGAGTACGAACAGATCCGGTTCGTGCGGGTCACGATCGGCAGCACCATCGACACCGAGTTCGGCGCCAACTTCGGCGCCGACATCCTCGACGAGGCGTTCGCGCAATGGATCGTGCGCGCGCAGCACACGAACCAGATGATGGCGGTCGAGGATGTCGCGGCCGTCTTGCTCGACCTGGTCGGCTCGTTGCTCGACCGGCCGGGTGTGCACTTCCCGACCGTGCACGTGGAACCACCGGGGGGCGTGCTCACGCTCGAACCCACGGTGGACGTCATCGCGCAGGCCTACGCGCCGCGCCCGGCGAAGGAGTAGCGCATGTTCATGATGCGGTTCGACATGCGGTCGCCCGACCCGACGCGCACCACCGACTTGTACACCGCTGCGATCGAGATGGCCGAGTGGGCCGAGACCCGGGGCGCTGTCGTCATCGCGTTGTCGGAACACCACGCGTCGCCCGACGGGTTCCTTCCGTCACCGCTGGTGCTCGCGTCGGCGATCGCCGCGCGCACGAAGCAGGTCGCGCTGTTCGTGGCGGCCGCGCTGTTGCCGATGTACGACCCGATCCGGCTCGCGGAGGACATCGCGGTCCTCGACCACGTCAGCAACGGCCGCGTGTCGTACGTGTTCGGGCTCGGGTACCGGCCCGAGGAGTTCGCGCTCTACGGCATCCCGATGAACGAGCGGGCCCGTCGCGCCGACGCGGGCTTGCGGGTCCTGCTCGACGCGCTCGCGGGCAAGGCCGTCGTCGACGCCGATGTGCGGGTCACACCTGCACCGCGCGCGCCGGGCGGCCCTGCGATCGCGTGGGGCGGGCAGTCGGCCGCGGCCGCGCGCCGCGCCGCTCGCTTCGGCCTCGATTTCCTCGCGCAGACCGACGGCGACGAGCTCGGCGACGCGTACCGCGATGAATGCGCGCGGCTGGGCCGGACGCCGGGCAACATCACACTGCCGAGTCCTGATGCGCCGACGACGATCTTCGTCGCCGACGACCTCGACCAGGCGTGGGAAGAGCTCGGCCCGTACCTGTTGCACGACGCGACGACCTACGCGGCGTGGAACCCGCAAGGGAACACGGCCAGCCTGTCGTATGGGACAACGATCGAGGAACTGCGCGCCGAGAACGGCGCCCACCGGGTGATGACCGTCGACGACGCGATCGCGCACGTGCGCCGGTACGGCTTGCTCGGGTTGCACCCGTTGTGTGGTGGGTTGCCACCCGAGCTCGCCTGGCCGTACCTGCGGCGCGTGGCCGAGAACGTGCTGCCGAACGTCTGAGGGGTCGGCCGGCCGCGCGGGTCGCGATCAGACGAGGCTGTCGATCCAGGCCCGGTGCAGGCCCGCATATGCGCCGCCGCGCCCCACGAGGTCGCGCGGTGCGCCGTCCTCGACGATGCGGCCGGCTTCGAGCACCAACACCCGGTCCGCGATCTCGACGGTCGTGAGCCGGTGGGCGATGATCACCGCGGTGCGGTCCGCGAGCAGGGTCCGCAGCGCGCGCTGCACCAGCCGCTCCGACGGGATGTCGAGCGACGACGTCGCTTCGTCGAGGATGAGCACCGCGGGGTCCGCGAGGAATGCGCGCGCGAACGCGACGAGCTGGCGCTGCCCGGCCGAGAGGCGCGCACCCTTCTGGTGGACGTCGGTGTCGTAGCCGTCGGGCAACGCGGCGATGAACTCGTCCGCACCGATCGCGCGTGCCGACGCGACGATCTCGCTGCGGTCCGCGTCAGGCCGGCCCAGCCCGATGTTGTCGGCGACCGATCCGCTGAAGAGGAAGTTCTCCTGGGTCACCATCGCGATCGCGCCGCGGAGGTCGGCTTCGTCGAGGTCGCGCACGTCGATGCCGTCGAGGAGCACGCGGCCGACGGTCGGGTCCCAGAAGCGGGCCGCGAGCCGCGCGATGGTCGTCTTGCCCGCACCGGTCGCCCCGACGAGCGCGACCGTCTGGCCCGCGGGCACGTCGAGATCGAGGTGCGGGAGCACCGTGCGCTCGCGATACGCGAATTCCACGCCGTCGAAGTGCAGCGCGCCCCGCGGGTCCCGCAGCGGCACCGGGTGCGCGGGTGCGGGCACTGTCGGCTCTTCGTCGAGGACGCCCGACAGCTTCTCGAGTCCGGCGGTCGCGGCCTGGAACAGGTTGTAGAACTGGCTCAGCTCCTGCATCGGCTCGAAGAAGCGGCGCAGGTAGAGCAAGAAGGCCGCGAGCACGCCGACGCTCATGTGGCCGCCGATCACCAGCCACCCGCCGTAGAGCAGCACGACTGCCGTCGTCATGCGCCCGACGAACTGGACGCCCGGCCCGTACGCCGCGGCGAGCCGTTGCGACCACAGGTTCGCGTCGCGGTAGCGGTCGTCGAGGTGGTCGAAGATCTCCTGGTTGCGCGGTTCCCGCCGGAACGCGTGCACGGCCTGGATGCCGCCGAGGCTCTCGACGAAGTGCACGATCACGAGCGCGATCGCATCGCGCGTTGCCCGGTATGCCTTCTCGGAGTGGTTGCGGAACCACCGCGTGAGGAACCACAGGATCGGGAACGTCGCGAGCACCGCGACCGCGAGACGCAGGTCGAGCAGCAACATCGCGATGCCGATCCCGACCACGAGCAGCACCGATGTGACGAGCGTCACGACGCCGTAGGTGAGCATCTGCTCCATCGCCTCGATGTCGGAGGTGAGCCGTGAGATGACGCGCCCCGACGTGTAGCGCTCGTGGAACGACAAGCTGAGTCGCTGGAAGTGCATGAACACGCGGCGGCGCAGGTCGAGCAGCATGTCTTGGCCGACACGGCCGGTGATGAGCAGGAAGCCGTTGAAGGTGATCGCGCCGATGATCGTCACCACGACGAATGCGATGACGACGGTTGCGAGCGGAGCAACGTTGCCGCTGCCGCCGTCGAGGAGCGGCGGGATGCCCTTGTCGATCCCGATCTCGACCAGCCACGGGCCCATCAGCTGTGCGATCGTGTTGATCACGATCAGCACCGCGGCCCCGAGGAGCGGCCGCCGGTGCGGACGCATCAACACCCCGAGCAGCACCCGGCTCCGGCTGCGGAGGAGGCCGGCGAGCCCGACGCTCGGTTCGTCGACGTCTTCGGCCGCGACGCCGCGCCACGCATCAACCCGCGCGTCGCCGGTCAGGTCGAGCGGCCCCGAGCTGTCGATGTCGGGGAGCTCGTCCGGCTCGAAGTTGACCGGGTTCACGCCGAGCGCTCCTGGGGATCCGCGTCCGCGGCCTGGCTGAGGATGGCGGCGTATCGCGGCTCCCGCCGCAGCAGCTCGCGGTGTGTCCCGACCGCGACGATCACGCCACCGTCGAGGAAAGCGGCGCGGTCTGCGAGCGCGATCGTCGACGGACGGTGCACGACCACGAGCGCGGTGCGATCCGCGAGGATCGGCCGCAGCGCGCGCTCGACCAGCGCTTCGGTGTGCACGTCGAGCGCCGACAGCGGGTCGTCGAGGACGAGCACGCGTGGGCGACCGATGATGGCGCGCGCCACGGCAAGGCGCTGACGCTGACCGCCCGAGAGGGAGAGCCCCTGCTCACCTATGCGCGTGTCGAGACCCCACGGCAGGTCATGCGCGAATGATGCTTGCGCGACTTCGAGTGCGGCATCGACGTCGGCGTCAGTCGCGTCGGGATGTCCGATGAGCAGGTTCTCGCGGACGCTCGCCGAGAACAGCGTCGGCTCCTCGAACGCGAAGCCGACGTGCTGCCGCAGCGTGCGCAGCGAGATGTCGCGCAGGTCGTGGCCGTCGAGGCGCACCGCGCCCGCGGTCGGGTCGTAGAGACGCGCGAGAAGCGTTGCCACCGTCGTCTTGCCGGCGCCGGTCGCGCCCACCAGTGCGAGCGTCTCGCCCGGATGGATCTCGAGGTCGACGCCGCGCAGCACCGTGCGTGCCGCGCCGGGATACACGAACTGCACGCCTTCGAACCGCACTTCGCCGTGCGCGTGGGCGAGCGGTTGCGCACCCGGGCGATCGGCGATCACCGGCTCGGTGTCGAAGACCTCCCACACGCGGCCCGCGGCCGTCTCTGCCTCTTCCGCCATCGCGAGGATCCAGCCCAGCTCCTCGATGGGCCACACGAGGATGAGCACGTAGGAGATGAACGCGACGAGGTCGCCGATGCTCATCCCACCGTGCGCGACCGCGACCGCCCCCGCGAGCAACACGGCTGCGAGCGTGAGGTTCGGGATCAGGACGAGCACCCAGATGAAGCGCGTGTGCACGGCCACGCGTTCCAGCTGCGTGTCGCGCAGCTCGCGGCACCGCGCGTCGTACCGTTCGAACATCTCCTGGCTGCGGCCGAACGCCTTGATCACACGGATGCCGCGCGCGTTCTCCTCGATGGCCGTCGTGAGATCGCCGGACTGGTCCTGGATGCGGCGCACGACCGCGTGGTAGTCGCGCTCGAACCGGCGGCACAGCACCAACACCGGGATCGCGGTCGCCATCGTCAGCAGTGCGAGCGGCGGGTACAGGTGGAGCAGCAGGGCGAAGATGCCCAGCACCTCGATCACGATGACGAGCAGGAAGATCGCGCCGAAGGATGCGAACCGCCGGATCAGCGCGATGTCGGAGCTCGACCGCGACAGGAGCTGCCCGGACTGCCAGCGGTCGTGGAAGCCGACTTCGAGGCGCTGCAGGTGCTCGTAGAAGTCGTCGCGGATGCGCGTCTCGACATCGGTGGAGACGTGGGCGAGGTAGAGGCGCCGCCGGTACGTGAGCCCGAGATCGAAGACCGCGAGGACGGCCGTGAGCGCGAAGAGTGGCCAGAGCCCGGCCGCGTTCCCGTCCTTGATCGGGCCGTCGATCGCGGCCGCGACGATGAGCGGGATCGCAAGTTGTGAGGCGATCGACGCGATCGCCGAGACCGTGACGAACACGATCTTGGCGACGTGAGGCCGCAGATATGGCAGAACTCGCCAGAGCGCTCGCTCCCGCACGGCACCCCCCAGGCGCGACGAGACGGATCGAAGAGCGGTGAACGGTCGAGGCTAGGAGTCACGATGAGTGACTGCGAACGATTTTCCGGCGCGGCTGCGTATTGCGCAGGCGCCGGTATCGGCCCAATATCCGAGTGGGAATGATCGCGATGCGGTGGACGCCGCGCGGCCGGTATGCGCTCGAGCTGATCGCGGTGGCGGCGGTCTATTACGTCGCGGCGCAACTCGGCTTGCGGCTCGCGCTCGTCGACAACGACGTCACGCCCTTGTGGCCGCCCACCGGCGTTGCGGTCGTCGCGCTGCTCGCGTGCGGATACCGGATCTGGCCCGCGATCACGGTGGCGGCCTTCGCCGTCAACGTCCCGATCAGTCCGGACGTCGGCGCGTGCGTGCTGATCACCGCGGGAAACACCCTCGCGCCGATCGCCGGCGTCGCGCTCTTGCAACGCGTCGGGTTCGACACGGGCCTGCGGCGCGTGCGGGACGCGCTCGCGATCGTGTTCCTCGGTGCGCTGGCGGCCATGGTGATCAGCGCGACGGTCGGCTCGTTCGCGCTGCTTCTCACCGATGGCATCGACGCCGGCCACTTCCTCGAGACGTGGTCCGTGTGGTGGGCCGGCGACGCGATGGGCGTGCTCATCGTCGCACCCTTCCTCTGGTCGCTCCGGCCACTCTGGCCGCTGTCGCGGTCGCAGTGGGCCTCGCGTCTGCGGCGACTCCGATGGGAGCGGGTGCTCGAAGCCGTCGCGCTCTTCGCCGCACTGATCACGGCCGCCGCTGTCGCGGTGCGCAGCGAGGAGCCGTTGCTGTTCCTGGTGCTCCCGCTGCTCGGGTGGATCGCGTGGCGATTCCAGCAGCGCGGCGCCGCGCCCGCGGCGCTCCTCGCATCCGTCATTGTCACCGCGGCCGCGGCCCACGACTCGGGCCCATTCGCGGGCGAGAGCCTGTTGAGCCAGATGATCGTGCTCCAGAGCTTCAACGCGTCGGTGGCGTTCACGTCCTTGCTGTTCGGCTCCGCAGTGGCCGAACGCCAGGAGCTGGTGGCACGTGAGCGGCTCACGCAGCTGGAGCTCTATCAACGGGAGCACCGTGTCGCCGCGACGCTGCAGCGCAGCCTGCTCCCGGACCGGATTCCGGAGGCGCTCGGCCTCGAGGTCGCGGCGCGGTACATCCCGGCGACGCGCGACGTGTACGTCGGCGGCGATTGGTACGACATCATCCCGCTGAGCGAAGGCCGGCTCGGCCTGGTGATCGGCGACGTCGCGGGCCACGGCGTGAGTGCGGCCGCGACGATGGGCCAGATCCGCATGGCGTTGCGCGCGTACGCGCTCGACGAGCTCGTGCCCGATCAGGCACTCACGCGACTCAACCGGCTCATGCGCGAACTGCAGCCGGGCGCGATGGCAACCGTGGTCTACGGCCATCTCGACCCGGCGACGCGCGGCTTCTCGTTCGCGAACGCCGGGCATCCGCCGCCCATATTGATCCGTGGTCCGCACGATGCGAACTACGTCGAGGACGGGCGCGCACCGCCGGTCGGGGTGACGCAGAACGCCGTGTTCCGCGCCGCGTCGTTGTGGCTCGACCCGGGCGCGTCGCTTGTGCTGTACACGGACGGGTTGGTCGAGCGGCGCGCGGTGCCCATCGACGACCGGCTGACGCTGCTGCGGCGGGTGGCCGGAGAAGCACCGGACGATCTCGAAGCCGTGTGCGATCACCTCGTGTCCGTGCTGCTCGACGACGGTCCGACCGATGATGTCGCGCTGCTCGCCGTTCGGCCGATCTCGCTCGTAGGCACGCGCTTGCGACTCGACGGCCCCGCGCTGCCGGAGACAGTTGCGTCGACTCGGCGTTCCGTCGGTCGCTGGCTCACGCAGAACGGCGTCGGACGCGAGGTGGCGTTCGAGGTCATGGTCGCGGTCACCGAGGCCTACACGAACGCGGTGCAGCACGCGTACGGCGTCGCGGAAGGATTCGTGTCGGTCGAGGCGTCCATCGAAGCCGCGGTCGTCACGATCAGCGTCAGCGACGGTGGTGTGTGGAAGGAATCCCGCCGCGATCACGACGGGTGCGGGCTCATGATGATGCGAGCGCTGATGGATTCGGTCGAAGTCACGTCGAGCTCGAGAGGAACCGAAGTGAGCATGACGCGTGATCTCGATCTTCCCCACGACCATGGATGATCTAGCCCGCGTGCATGTGGCGCGGGTCGGTGACTGCTATGTCGCGACCATCACCGGCGAGATCGACATGTCGAACGCCGACGATCTGGCGCGGGTGCTCGAAGAGCAACTCGTACGCGACGCGGACCGGCACATCGTCGATCTCAGCGGCACGACCTACCTCGACAGCGCGGGCGTGCGGATGCTCTTCGCCATCTCGGAGCGGCTCCAGACGCGTGGTCGCGATCTCCACGTCGTCGTCCCGGAGGCCGCGCCGATCCACCGAGTGCTGCTCATCGTCGATCTCGCGAGCCGCGCGCAGGTGCATCCCCGATTGGAGGACGCCTTCAACGGCGACAAGTGAGCGCGGGCGTGCGAAGCTGGCGCGGTGCCGCGACCGCACACGCTCATGGCCGTCCACGCCCACCCGGACGACGAGTCGTCCAGCACCGGAGGTGTTCTCGCGCGCGCTGGCGATGAGGGTGCGCAGACAGTCGTCGTGACCTGCACGAACGGTGACATGGGTGACGGCCCGGGCCACGTGAAGCCGGGGGAACCCGGACACGACCCGGACGCCGTCGCCGCGACGCGGCTCGGCGAGCTCGACCGTGCCTGCCGCGAGCTGGGTGTGACGCATTCCGTCCGCCTCGGTTACCGCGACTCCGGGATGGAGGAGTGGGAGTTCAAGGACCACCCGGACGCGTTCTGCAACGTGCCCGTCGATGTCGCCGCGGCGCGCCTGCTCGACCTGTTCGAGACCTACCGGCCCGATGTCGTGATCACCTACTCGGACGCCGGCGGGTACAACCACCCCGACCATCTCCAAGCGCACCGGATCACGGTTGCCGCAGTCGCGCGCAGTGACATCCCGGCCAAGCTCTACTTGATCGCGCGTCGCCGGCGCGATTGGCAAGCGATGCGGGCGCGTCTCGAGGCGCTCGGAGTCGAATTCCCAGAGCTTCCGGAACCGAATTCCGAACGGCTCGCGGCGATGGCGAAGCTCGAAGCGCTGATCACGACGAACGTCGATGTGCGTTCGGTGGTCGACCGCAAGCGGGCCGCGCTCATCGCGCATGCGAGCCAGCTCGACGAGTCCTGGTGGAGTCGCATGCCGCCGGATGTGTGGACCGAGGTGTTCGGCGAGGAGTCGTTCATCCGTGTCCACGACACGACGCGCGCGCCGACCCCCGAGGACGACCTCTTCGCCGGCTTGCCCTGAGGGGCAGGCGAAGCGCGTGCCGGAGTTCTTCGTTCCTCCCCTCGTCGCCCGTTCCGCCGCTCACAGCGGGAACCCGGCCGGTCCGGCATGGCTGCGGGACCTGCCCGCGCGCGTCGCCCGCGTGACCGAGCAGTGGGCGCTGGAGCTCGGACCGCCATACGTGCCCGGCGGGGTGACGTCGTACGTAGCGCCCGCGCGCCGCGCCGACGGCACCGCGGCCGTGCTGAAGGTCGTGCTGCCGCATCGCGAAGCGCGCGACGAGGCCGATGCGCTCCGGGTGTGGGCCGGCGAAGGTGCGGTGGTGCTTCTCGATGCGGCGCCCGAGGACCACGCGCTCTTGCTCGAGCGCTGCGATCCCGGAACGCCGCTCGCCGACCTCGACGACCACGACGCGATCCTCGACATCGGCGCCGACGTGCTCGCACGGCTGTGGCGCGCGCCCGCCCCGGAAACACCGTTCGAACCGCTCGAGGCGGTGACCGACTGGTTTGCGGAACTGGTGGTGGCGCGGCAAGTCGAGTTCGGACGGCCGCTGCCGGACCGACTCGTCGACGAAGCCGTCGTCGCGTTGCGTGAACTGCCGCGCACGGCGAACGCGCGCGTGGTCCTCCACCACGACTTCCATCCGGGCAACGTGCTGGCCGCACAGCGGCAAGCCTGGCTCGCAATCGATCCCAAGCCGCAGGTCGGGGATCCGGCGTTCGATCCGTTGCAGCTCATTCTGCAGACGAGCGACCCGCTCGACGAGGACGACCCCGCCGCAACGATCGGGTATCGCCTCCAGCGCGTGAGCGAGCGACTCGGTGTGGATGCGGCGCACGTGCGCGCGTGGGGAGTCGCCCGTTGTGTCGAATGGGCCTTGTACAGCTACCACGAGCATGACCGCGCGGGCGCCGAGGACAACGCCGAGTACGCACGGATCTTCAGCACCATCGGCTGAAGTACGGTCGCGCGCATGCGTGGTGGTCTGCTCGAAACGCGTCGCGTCCTCGTCGTCGGTGCGGGGACCCAGCCGAGCCCGGACGACGGAGCGGACGCGCCGGTCGGCAACGGTCGCGCCATCGCGGTGCAGTGTGCGCGCGAGGGTGCCGAGGTCGTCTGCGCCGACCGCGACGAAGCCTCCGCGCGCGCGACCGCCGCGATGGTCGACGGCGAAGGCGGGAAGAGCCGAGTCGTCATCGGCGACGTGCGTTCGGAAGACGCGTGCGCAGCGATCGTTGCCGGCGCATCACCCGAGGGTCTGGACGGGCTCGTGTGCAACGTCGGCATCGGCCGCGGCCGCGGCCTCGCGGGCACCTCCGCCGACGATTGGGACACGACGTTCGCGGTGAACCTGCGCAGTCACTTCCTCCTCGCGCGTGCGGCGCTCCCCGTACTGAACCCGGGCGGGGCGATCGTGTTCATCAGTTCGGTTGCGGGCCTCCAGCCCGGCAGCCGCCTGCCGGCCTATGACGCGTCCAAAGCCGGCCTGCTCGGGTTGTGCCGGCATGTCGCGCTCGAAGCCGCGCGCCGCGACGTTCGCGCCAACGTCGTCGCGCCCGGGTTGATCGACACGCCGCTCGGCCGCGGCGCATCACGCGGCCGGCCGTCGCGGGAGCGCACACCGGTGCCACTCGGACGGCAGGGCACCGCCTGGGAGGTCGCGTCCGTCGTCACGTTCCTGCTGTCGCCCGCCGCGAGCTACGTGACGGGGCAGGTCCTCCCCGTGGACGGCGGCCTCACCCTGATCTGAATCCTTCTTGCGTGAGTTCGCCCCCCGTTCCGGTGGGGTATTCCACGCAGGTTCGTCGCGGGGGCGTGGCAAGATCCGGTGGTGCCCGCGAGCTACGAGGACGCGGCGGCCGCGGCCCGCGCCGCGATGGTCGAGCGGCTACGGGGTGCGGGAGTCAGCGACGCGACGCGCGCGGCGTTCGCGCGAGTGCCCCGCCACCGGCTGGTGCCGCACTGGTGGACGTTGCCCACCGTCATCGGCGGGATGCGCACCAAGGCGATCGAACACCGCGAAGGCGACGTGGCGTCGTTGCGAGTGCTGCACGATCCCGACCGCGCGCTCGCGGTGAACCGCGTCGCGAGCGCGGCCGGTGGTACGACGAGCACCGCGTCCGCGCCGCAGCTGCTCGCGATTCAGGCCGATCTGCTCGCACTCGCGCCGGGCATGCGCGTCCTCGAGATCGGCACCGGCCCCGGATACTTCGCCGCGGTGCTCTCGGAACTCGTCGGGCCGAACGGTCGGGTCGTCTCGATCGATATCGACGTGGAAGTTGCGGCCGGCGCGGCGGCGCGGCTGGACGCACTCGGATACACGAACGTCACCGTGCTCGCGCGCGACGGTGACGGCGGGGCGACCGAGCACGGACCGTTCGACCGCGTCGTCGGAAGTGTCGGGTGCAACGACGTCGCGGCCGCGTGGCTCGCGCAGCTCACGCCTGGTGGCTGCGCCCTCGTGCCGCTGTTGCACGGTGCGTTGCATCCGATGATCCGCCTCGGCGCCGAGGGCGGGGGCCGGATCGTGACGCGGAGCGGGTACGTCGCGATCCAGGGCCGGCAGGGTGAGGTGCATCTGTGGCCGCATGCGAGCGCGGCCGGTCCCGCGTCGACCCGTGCTCCGTTGCCGGCCGAGCTCGCACGCGCGCTGACGGTCGCGCCTGGTCGCGAGCGCATCGGCGGAGTCGGGGAGTGGGATCTCGGCTACTGGGTGGCGGCGGCGGATCAGCGCGCGGGCGCGCTCGCCGAGCTCAACGACGGCGCGGGTTCGTCGGCGCGCATCACTGGCGCAGCGGGAACCATCGGGTGGGGCGGACGACACGGGGCCGAGCTCGCACGCGATCTCGTCGCCCAGGGCCGCGCGTGGCTCGCGGCAGGCCGCCCGACGATCGAGGACCACGCCCACCGGTTCCTCCCGATCACGGAGGCGCCGCCATCCGTCGAGCGGGGCCGGGTCGCGGTGGTGACACGTGTCGACCACCATCAGGTGATCACGTTGGGGTCGCTCGATCGCTGAACGTCGAGCCCGTCGGTAACCGCCGGCGCAGCACGCGGCTCCTTTGGGGTGCATGGAAACGATGCGGCGAGAATCGAGTCTGCGAGCAGTGGTCGAAGCGGCGCAGCGGGGTGAGCACGCGGCCTGGTCTGAACTGGTGGCCCGCTTCCAGGACTTCGCGGTCGGTATGGCCGTGGCCTGCTCGGGTGACTGGGACACCGCGCCCGACGCCGCGCAGGAAGCGTTCGGCCTCGCGTTCCGCAAGCTCGCCGACCTCGAAGACCCCGACGCGTTCCCGGGCTGGTTCGCCACGCTGGTTCGCACCGCGTGCTCGCGCCGCGCGCGGGGCAAGCGGCTCGCGGTCGGCTCGATCGAGGGCATCGACGTGGTCGATCCGCGCCCGCGCGATCCCGCGGTGCTCGTGGCCGACGCCGACGAGCGGAGTCACGTGCGGGCCGCGATCGAGGTACTCCCCGAACCCGAGCGGGCGGTGATCGCACTGCACTACCTCGGGGACCTCACCTATCCCGAACTCGCGGCCTTCCTCGGTATCAGCCCCGCGGCCGCGAAGAAGCGGGCGTTCACCGCCCGCCGACGACTCGAGGAGCTGCTCCCCATGGCGACCGACGCACTCTCCGCGGCCCGGCCTTCACGTTCCGACCGGTTCCGCGCCACGATCCTCCTGTTCGTCGCGATTCGCGATCGCGACGTCGATACCGTCGCGAGACTCATCCGGGCCGATCCCACGCTCGTCCACGCCACCGAAGACTGGTCAACGGACGAAGCGCTCGCGGCCGGGTTGCAGTTCGCGTTCGCGGGGCGCGCGTCGGCCCTGATCCGCGCGGCCCAGACGGGCGACGTCGACCTGGTGCGCCTGCTGGTCGAAGCCGGCGCGCCGGTGCGTGACCTCTGCGACTGCGCGGGCGCCGAGTCACCGTTGTGGGCGGCAACCGTCGGCGGCGACCGTGCAGTGGTCGAGTACCTGCTCGATGCGGGCGCGGATCCGAACACGCCTGCGTTCGCGGGCGCGACACCGCTCCACGTCGCCATGCAACGCGGCCACCACCATCTCGTGCCCCGCCTCCTCGCGGCCGGCGCCGACCCCGATCGCGTCGATGACTACGGGCGCACCCCGGCCGACTGGCTCGCGCTCCACCGACCCGAAGCGGGCCGCAGGGCCGACGGGTCCGGGTTCGTGCTCACCGGCATCCGCGCCGTCGATCTGTTCGCGCCGCTGCACCGCGGACGGGTGCAGCACTGGCCGCCCGCGGTGGGGCTCGGGCAGACCGTGCTCCTCTTTGCGATCGCGGCCGCGCTGCGGCCGGCCGAGTTCTGGCTCGTCGGGTTCGAGCACGGCCCCTACAGCCAAGCGGGTGCCGAGGGGGAGATCCGCGAGACGGGCGTCGATTGCCGCGTGCACCTCGCGCCCGCCGGCGCGGAGGCGAGCGCGCGGCGCGCGCAGTTCGGGGGTGCGCTCGCCGCCTGCCTGCGCGATCCCAACCCGAAGCTCGTCGCGCTGCTCGAAGGCCCCGGGCACGCGCACGACGTGATGCTCGCGCTCCCGACCCTCGCACGCGACATGAACGTGCTCGGCGTCATCGTGATCGAGCCGTTCACCGGAACCTACGGGCACGTGGCGCCCGAACCGCCCGAGGGCTTCGACGCGCAGGTCGCGTTCGACGTGCGGCGAGCGCGACGCGCCTTCTGGCCCGCGGTCGATCCCGCGCGCACGACGAGCCGTTGGTACCCGAGCGCGCGGCACGAGCATCTCGCCGCCGCGACGCGCGCCGCGCTCGCGTCCGTCTCGTTCGAAGGCGACGCCGAGCTCCCGGCGATCGCGCGGTACTTCGCGCAGCCGTTCGAGATCGCGGAGCCGTTCACGTCGCGACCCGGCGAACGCACCCAGTATGCCGAGCTGCTCGACGAGGTCGAAGCGCTCCTTGCGGCGACCTGAGCGCGGCGGCTCAGGGCCGGCGGTACACGACGAGGTCGATGTCGCCCTGCCACGCCGAGTAGCGACCTTCGTCGGCCGCGGACTCGAGCAGTGCCCGGAGATCATGCTCGAAGTCGCCGAGCCGATCCCCGAACAAGTGCGGTGCGGCGCTCGACTTCGACAGGACTTCGGCGACGACATCGTCCACCGTGCGCACGATCTGCTTGCGGCCCTGCACGCGCACCCGTTCCGGCGATCGGAACCCGGCCGGTTCGATCGCGCTCCACTCGTTGTCCGGGGTCCCGTGCCGAATGACTCCTTGGCCGGCGCGCCGCTCCGCTCCGAGGTACTGCTCGCGCAACTGCTTCATCGCGTCGCGCGGTGGACCCGGGAACGGCAGCGATCCAGGTGCCGCGGCTGCCGGATCGTCGACGACGGTGTCGACATGGACGAGCGCGCCGCCCGGCTCCAGCAACCCGAACACAATCGCGCGCGACCCGCTCGCGATCCATCCAGTGGAACGATCGGCCGAACGTCGCGCACGCGAACCAGCCGAGGTCCTCCGTCATGGCCTCGGCGTGGAGCGGCACCCACGTCGCGTTCGTCACTCCGAGCGCATCGGCCCGGCGCTGCGCCTCGGCCAGCATCTCGGCGTCGGCGTCGACCCCGACGACATCCACGAACAGATCAGCGAGCGTGAGCGCGACGATCCCCGGACCGCACCCGACGTCCAGCAATCGCGCACCCGCGCGCAGTGGCATGACTTCGGCGAAGACGTCGTGGAGTGCGTCCGGATAGGGCATCCGGCCTTGCACGTAGTACCGCGCGGCGCCTTGGAAGAGCGTCTCGTCCCACGTCCATCCGCGCACCACGAACCGCAACGGTATGCCCGCGGTCGTTCGCCACGATCGCGGGACCGGGCAATCATGTGCCGATGCGTCGCGGGAGTTCCGGGCCGACAGGTCAGGGCCGCCGTTGCGCGACGGCTTCGGTGACGCGTCGGATGTCGAGCGCGTGGTGCTGCACTTCGTGGGTCGCGCTTCGCGCGAGTGTGAGCACGGTGCGCTCGTCACCGTTGCTCCCGATCGCGACGCGCGACCATTGGTCGGTGTCGAGACCGGCGAGCAACCTCGCCAGTGCATGCGCGCGGACATCGAGCTCGGCGGCGGTACGGCTCGGGGATCCGGTGTTGTATTCCAGCCGCTCGCAGGCGTCCGCGAAGTCGTAGGCCGCGAGCTGCGGCCGGTCCTCGATGAGCGCGCGCCGGATGCGGTCTTCGTAGAACTGCAACGCGTCGCGCAGATGCGCCGCGTACTCGAGCGCGGACCAGGTACCGGGCTCGGGCCGAGTGCGCACCGCCGAGATGTCGCCGACTGGTGTCACGACGACGGCGCCGAGCTCGGCGACGATGTCGACTGGCGCGAGCCCCCAGTCGTATCCGCACTCCGAGCAGGTCGCCATGGGATCAGCTCGCGGCGAGCTGACGGCCGAAGAAGTCCCAGACGCGCGGCCAGGCGGCGAGCGCGGCTTCGACGCGGTACATGGGTCGGGTCGTGCAGAAGAACGCGTGACCGGCGTCGTCGTAACTGTGGAACTCGAAACTCTTGCCCGCGGCGCGCAGGGCTTCTTCCTGCTGGACGACCTGTTCCGGCGACGGATGCTGGTCCTTTTTGCCGAAGAGCCCGAGGAGCGGGCAGCGCATGTTGGGGGTGAGGTCGATCGGCGCGACCGGCATCCGATCGCTGAGCCGATCGGCGGGCATGACGACACCGCCGCCGTAACAGTCGATGGCGGCGTCGATGTCGACCTGGCACGCGACGAGCCACGCGTGGCGACCGCCGGAGCAGTGGCCGATCACGCCGACTTTCCCATTGCTGTTCGGGAGCGCGCGCAGCACCGCAACCGCGGCCGCGACGTCGCCGACGACGCGCGCGTCGGGTGCGCCGCCCGCCTCGCGCGCCGCCTTGGCCGCGTCGTCGGAGCTCGCGCCGGGTGCGTCGCGGTGGTGCAGGTGCGGGCACAGCGCTGAATAGCCCTGACGCGCGAACGTGCGCGTCACCTCCTTCGACCACTCGTCCCACCCCGGCATGTGGTGGATCACGACGACGCCGGGATGCGGATCGGCGCCGAGCGGGCGGGCGAAGTACGCAGGGATCACGTCTTCCTCGAACCCGCGGATCGTTACCGTCTCCGCGAGCATCCCGTCGTAGGTATCGGCTCGGGTCATCGCGTCACCGCTTCTCGTAGGTGATGCCCGCGGCCTCGGCGTCCCACGTGGTCGCGGTCACGCCCTCGTCGCGCAGGTCGCGCTTGAGCACGCGGCCGACCGGGCTGCGCGGCAACTCGCTCCGGAACTCGACGTACCGCGGCAGCGCGAAGTACGGAAGTTGGTCGATGCACCACCGGAAGAGCTCCTCCTCGGTGAGCGCAGCACCGTCCTTCAGGGTCGCCGTGATCTTCAGGTCGTCCTCGGTCATCTCGCTCGGAACCGCGCACACCGCAACGTCTGCGAGCTCGCCGTGCCCCATGAGCACGCTTTCCACCTCGAAGCTCGAGATGTTCTCGCCGCGGCGGCGGAGGTAGTCCGCCTTGCGGTCGACGAAGAACAGGAAGCCGTCCTCGTCGAGGCGGGCGATGTCGCCGGTGTGGAACCAGAGGTTGCGGGTCGCGCTCACGGTCGCGTCGGGCCGACCCCAGTACCCCTCGAACATCACGTGCGGCCGCTTGGGGCGCACGACGATCTCGCCCCGCTCGCCTTGCGGCACTTCCTTCTCGTCGTCGTCGAAGAGCCGGACGTCGAAGTACTCGTCGTTCAGGACGCCGGCCGCGTTCGGCTTGTTGCGCACGCCCGGCGGCTGCCACGAGACGAGACTCGCCTCCGTGAGACCGAACGCGCCACTGAACGTCTCGACACCGAAGCGCTCGCGCAGTTGGTTGTCGACTTCGGCGGGGAGCGGCGCCGCGCCGAGCAGGCGCAGGCTCGCGTTCGCTTCCGGCGCACCCGACTTCGGCATCTCCGGCCGGTCGGTGTCGTTGGCGAGGAGGTACGCCATGGTGCCGAGCGTCGAGGTGATGGTCGCACCGACCCGGTTCATCTCGGGCCAGAAGTTCGACACCGAGAACCGCCGGTAGACCGCACCGCGCCCGCCGAACACGAGCGAGCCGAGGACCGCGGTGACGAGCGCGTTGTAGTGGAACAGCGGAAGCGGCGTCCACACCACATCGGCCGCAGTGCGTCCCCAACAGATGCCGATCTGACGCGACAGCGCCTCGTGGTAGTTGTGGCTGAGCATGCAGCCCTTCGACGGCCCCGTGGTGCCGCCGGTGTAGATGAACGTCGCGAGGTCGGACGGCCGGACCGCGACGTCGGGCGTGGTGTCGTCGACCGCGAGCACGTCGTCCCACTCGTGCACCGCCACCTTCGCGGTCGACGCGATCTCCCGGCCCACGCCGGGCTCCTCCCGGTCGTCAACGACGATCACGTGCTCGAGCTCGGGCAGATCGTCGAGGACCGCCCCGATGCGATCGGCGAGGGTGCGTTGCACGATGACGACCCGCGCCCCCGAGTCGCCGAGCTGATGGCGCAGGTATTGCCCCTTGTACGCGGTGTTGATCGGCACCGCGATCGAACCGCCCCGGATCGCGCCCCACCACGAGAGCAGCGCCTCCGGTGAGTTCTCGATGAGGTTGGCGACGCGGTCGCCCGGTCGGACCCCCAGCTCGCGCAACGCGTTGGCGAGCCTGCTGGCGGTCGCGTTCACCTCGGCCGCGGTGAACGTCGCGCCGCACACGTCGAGGTACTGACTGTCGGGATCTTCGGAGAGCCGCCGGTCGAGCAGCGCCGTGATGGTGTGTTGCTCGCCGCTGACCCAGGATTGATCTGTCACGCGCCGAATCTATGTCCCCTCTGCCACCGTGCGCCCGGCGGCGACGGGCACGGGAGCGTGACGACACGAGCCGTGACGGCAGGCAGCGCGCGCCCGTTACGCTGCGCAGCCGGTGCAGGATCTCGGGTTCGTGCTCATCCACGGTGGCGGTGCGTCCGGCGCGTTCTGGGACCGGCTCGTCCCGGTGTTGGAACACCCCGCGCTCGCGGTCGACCTGCCGGGTCGAGCCGCGAAGCCGACCGACCCGATGACGTTCACCGTCGACGAAGGCGTTCGTTCGGTGCTGGCGGATCTCGACGAGGCCGACCTCGATCGTGTCGTGCTCGTCGCGCACTCGTCCGGCGGGCTGTTCGTCCCCGGTGTCGCCGCCGGGCTCGGTGCGCGCGCCGCGCACATCGTGCTGTCGGCCGCGTCCGTACCACCGGAAGGCGGGGTCGGCCTCGCGTGCATGAAGGCCTCGCACCGCGACCGCACCGTCGCCGCGATCGAAGCCGCCCGCCGCGACGGCTGGACGCTCACCACGCCCGGACCGCCCGACGATGCCGAGACCATGCGCGACTCGTACGGCGAGACCCTCGACGACGAGACGTTGCAGTTCATCGTCGATCCGGTGCGCGCGGTCAAGGACTCGATGAACTTCTACTTCCAGCCGGTGTCGTGGGCCGCAGTGCGCGACGTCCCCGTGACCTACGTGAAGAATTTGCGGGATCGTCCGGTGCCGGCAGCGCTGCAGGACGAGATGATCGGGCGGTTGCCCAACCCGGTCGAGGTCATCGAGCTCGACACCGGCCACATCCCTGCGGTCACCCGGCCGGAGGAGTTCGCCGCGATCCTCGATCGCATCGCGGCCGCCGTGGAGGAGCGCGCCCGATGAAGGATCTCTACTGGGATCCCTTCGACATCGAGCTCGACCGCGAGCCGTACGCAGTGTGGCGCCGCCTGCGCGACGACGCGCCGCTCTATCGCAACGAACGCTTCGACTTCTACGCACTGAGCCGGTACGCCGATGTCGAGGCGGCGCACCGTGACAACGCGACCTACAGCTCGGCCCACGGCACCGTGCTGGAGATGATGTCGCCGCGGCCCATGGGTGGCGGGTTCATGATCTTCATGGATCCGCCGGAACACACCCAGCTCCGAGCGCTCGTGTCCCGCGCGTTCACGCCGCGGCGGGTCACGCAGCTCGAAGCGCGCATCCGAGAGCTGTGCGCGGAGCTCTTCGACGCCCAACTCGGGTGCGACGAATTCGACTACGTCCAGGACTTCGCGGCCCGGCTCCCGGCCGAGGTCATCGCTGCACTCATCGGCGTGCCCGCGTCCGATCGTCGGTACGTGCGCGAGCAGATCGATCTCGTGTTCCACATCGAACCCGGTGTCGGGATGATCAACGACATCTCGCTCGAAGCGGGGAACGTCCTCAACCGCTACTTGTCCGAGCAGCTGAAGGACCGGGCACAGCGCCCCCAGGACGACATGCTCACGGACCTCGTGCGCGCCGAGATCACCGACGAGCGCGGCGAGCTGCGCAAGCTGACGCCCGGCGAAGCAACCACGTTCGCGAACCTCATCATCAGCGCGGGAACCGAGACCGTGGCCCGGCTCCTCGGCAACGCGGCCGTCGTCCTCGCCGCGAACCCGCGGCAGCGCGACGAGCTCGCGGCGGACGCCGCGCTCATTCCCAACGCCGTCGAAGAGCTGTTGCGGTTCGAAGCGCCGTCGCCGGTGCAGGGCCGTTGGACGACGCGTGACGTCGAGCTGCACGGCGAGGTCGTGCCCGCGAACTCGAAGGTGCTGCTGCTCACGGGCGCAGCCGGGCGCGACGAGCGCAAGTACCCTGATCCCGACCGCTTCGACATCCACCGCCCGATCGACCACCACGTCGCGTTCGGGTACGGAATCCATTTCTGCCTCGGAGCCGCGCTCGCGCGCCTCGAAGGCCGGATCGGGATCGAGGAGACGCTGTTGCGGTATCCCACCTGGGAGGTCGACCACGACCGCGTCGTGCGCCTGCACACGAGCACGGTGCGCGGCTACAGCCGGGTACCGATCGCGGTGGCCACGGCGTGAACGGCCGATGAGCGAGACCGCGGGGAACGAGCGGGCCGCGCCGGAGATGATGCCGGCGCCGCCGCGTGGGCGCACGACGGGACCGAACGTGCTCGTCATCGTGCTCGACGATCTCGGGTTCGCGCAGCTCGGTTGCTTCGGCTCCGACATCGCGACGCCGAACATCGACGCGCTTGCGGCGGGTGGCCTGCGCTTCAACCGCTTCCACGTCACTGCGCTGTGCTCGCCGACGCGCGCGGCGTTGCTGACCGGCCGGAACCACCACGCGGTCGGCATGGGCATGCTGCCCGAGCTCGCGGTCCGGTACGAGGGCTACACCGGCCGCATCCCGCGCGCCGCCGCGACCCTCGCCGCGCCACTTGCGCGACAGCGGCTACTCGACGCACGCCGTCGGCAAGTGGCACTTGGCGCCGCGCGACGAATGGAGCGCGTCCGGCCCGTTCGACCGGTGGCCGCTCGGTCTCGGCTTCGAGCGCTTCTACGGCTTCCTCGGTGGCGACACGAACCAGTGGACGCCGGAGCTCAAGGCCGACAACCACGCAATCGAGCCACCTCGCGGTCCCGACGAGTACCACCTCACCGAGGACCTCGCCGACCGGGCGATCCGCTTGCTGCAGGACCAGCAACAGGCCACGCCCGGCAAGCCGTTCTTCACGTGGTTCGCGACCGGGGCGATGCACGCGCCGCATCAGGTCGCGCCGGAGTGGATCGAGCCGTACGTCGAGAAGTTCGACGACGGTTGGGACGCGTGGCGCGCACGCGTGTTCGCGCGGCAGGTCGCGAACGGGACCGTCCCGCCCGACACCGTGTTGACGCCGCGCCCGTCGTGGGTCGCGGCGTGGGATGCCCTGCCCTCGGAGGAGCAACGCCTCTACGCGCGCATGATGGAGGTGTACGCCGGTTTCCTCACGCACACCGATCACCAGATCGGGCGGGTGATCGAGCACCTGCGCGCCAATGACCTGCTCGACGACACGCTGATCTGCCTCATCTCCGACAACGGGACGAGTGCCGAAGGCGGACCGTTCGGATCCGTGAACGAGCACCGTTTCGTCCATGGGCTCGACGAAGACCTGGACGAGAACCTGGCCCGGATCGACGATCTCGGCGGCCACCGCGCGTACAACCACTACGCCTGGGGATGGGCGTGGGCCGGCAACACGCCGTTGCGCCTGTGGAAGCGGTACGCGTGGCTTGGCGGGGTCCGCACGCCGCTCATCGTGCACTGGCCCGCCGGCATCGCCGCGCGCGGCGAGGTGCGCGAGCAGTTCTGCCACGCGATCGACCTGATGCCGACGATCCTCGACGCAGCCGGCATCGAACCGCCTGGCACCGTCGACGGCGTTGCGCAGATGCCGATCGAAGGGCGGTCGTTGCTCGGTGCGTTCGCGTCGGCGGCCGCGCCCGCGCCGCGCACATCGCAGTACTTCGAGATGCTCGGCAGCCGCGCGATCTACCACGATGGTTGGAAGGCGACGACCGACCACGTCGGCGGGCAGCTCGCGGTGGAGCGCGAGAACATCGAGGGCAGCCGGGTGTTCGAGAACGACAACTGGTTGTTGTTCGACCTCGCGCACGACTTCTCCGAGTCGCGCGATCTGTCGGCGGAGCACCCCGAGCGCGTGCGGCAGCTCGTCGACGTCTGGTGGGCCGAGGCGGAACGCAACAACGTGTTGCCGCTCGACGACTCGTTCATCGGGCGCGCCGGCGCGATGTTCCGGCCCGCGTACGGCCCCCGGTACCGCACCGTGTTCAAACCGGGCGGCGCTCCCGTGTCCGAGGACGTGATGCCGCCGCTCGGTGCCGGCTACGTGGTGACCGCGCGCGTCGACGTCGGCGAACGCGCCGAAGGGATCCTGTTCGCGCTCGGCAACTGGACCAACGGCTGCGCGTGGTACCTGCTCGACGGCCGGCTGGTGCACGTCTTCAACGGCTTCGGCAATGCGCACCGCATCGTGGCAACCGAACCCGTCCCTGCGGGCGCGCACGAGCTCTCCTACACGTATACGCGTGAGAGCGGCGGCCGCACGGGGATCCTCGCGGTCGACGGGCGCGAGGTCGGGCGGGGCGAGCTGCCCCACGACCTTCCGTTCCGCTGGCAGATCGGCAGCGCCGGCCTCACGATCGGTGAAGACCGTGGCTTCCCGGTGTGCGACGACTACGCCGTG
The DNA here is from genome assembly GCA_963740835.1 of uncultured Actinomycetes bacterium. Taxonomy (GTDB): domain Bacteria; phylum Actinomycetota; class Acidimicrobiia; order IMCC26256; family PALSA-610; genus CAVUFH01. The sequence goes on from CAVUFH010000003.1 coordinate 819,072, forward strand.
CCGTTCCGGTTCACCGGCACGCTGCACGACGTGACGTTCGTCATCCCGATGCTCGCGCCCAAGGACGACACCGCGGCGCGCGCCGAGCTCGGCATCGCGCTCAAAGGCGAGTAGCGCACCGACACCGAGTCCTGCGGATGCTCGCAGCTGACACTCGGCTTCCTTTCATGTGCGTGCTCCACCATGCCCGATGCGACCGGCGTGGCGCGGGTCGAACGCGAGGAGAAGCGATGTCGGAGCCCGAATTCCCTGAACTCGAGCCGATCACACCGATGAGCATTCCCGGCGCGGAAACCGCCGCGGGATCCATCCCGCCCGGTGCCGGCGGCGAAGGCGGGGCGCCGGCGGGCGACGCCGTGCCTCAATCGAAGCCGGTGTGGAAGTCGTGGGTGGCGGCAGGCGTCGTCGCCGCGTCGTTCATCGGTGGCGGCATCCTCGCGGTGACGATCGCGGGTCACGGGAAGAGCTCGCCCGCGGTGCAGACCGCGTCGGCGACGCAGCAGACGCCCACCTACGGTGGCCAGAACGGCGCCGGCCAGTTCCGGCAGCGGCTCGGCGACCCCGGTACGCAGGGCAAGATCACCGGTATCAAGGGCGCCACGCTCACGCTCGAGCGCACGGACTTCTCGGGCGCGACAAGCACGGTCACCGTCACCACCGATACCGACACCAAGGTGACCGAGACGGTCAGCGGTGCGGTCAGCGACATCGCGGCCGGCGACAACGTCGTCGTAGTCGGTACGACGGATGCCGGCGCGGTCACCGCCACGAACATCATGGACACCGGCGACCAAACGACGGTGTTCCGCGGCCGGTCCGACCGTCAGGCTCCGGATGGTTCCGGTGCGACGCCACCGTCGCTTCCGAACGACGCGCAGGGTGGCCAGAGGTTCTTCGGTCCGGGTGGACGTGGTGACCTCACCGTGGGCACGGTCACCGATGCCAACGGCTCGACGATCACCGTCAAGACGGTCGCAGGTGACACGGTCACCGTGACCACGACGGCCGACACGACCGTCTCGATCACGAAGACGATCAAGGTCTCGGATCTTTCGGTCGGCGACACCGTGCGCGTCGAGGGCACGACGACCGGCAGCACGGTCGCCGCCGACGCGATCCGGAAGGGCGATCTCGGGTTCCGCGGTGGCTTCCGTCGTCCGGACGGCGCCGCGCCGGACGGCGCCCAACCCGGTGGCGCAGTGCCGGGCGCAACGAGCTGACGCGGAGATCGAGTGTTGGAGATCGTGCGGAAGCTGGCGAAGCCGTGGGTGGTGATGCCGCTCGTCGCGGTGCTCGCTCTCGGGGGCTGGTGGATCTGGTTCCGGCCGAGCAATAGCGACAACGCGGCGGCGACAACACCGAACGCGCAGCTCGTCACCGCGACGAGCGGGCCGATGGCGCAGTCGCTGTCGGCGGAAGGGACCATCGCCGCCGCGCAAACCGACGACTTGAACTTCGCGTCCGCCGGCACCGTCACCGCGGTCAACGTGAAGGCAGGGCAGACGGTGAAGACGGGTGACGTGCTCGCGACCATCGACTCGGCCGCGCTGCAATCCGCGGTTGCCGACGCGCAGTCCAGTGCCGCCCAGGCGGCGGCCAAGCTCGCGGACGACAAGGCCGCCGGCGCCTCGACCACGCAGCTCGCGGCGGATCACTCGAGCCTCACGTCCGCACAAGACCAACTCAAATCGGCGCAGACCGCGCTCGCGGGAGCGCAACTGGTTGCGACGTTCGACGGGACCGTCGCGGCGGTGAACATCACGGTGGGCGAGCAGTTGACGAGCGGCGGAAGCGGAGGGACCGATGCGACCGGAACCGGGAGCGGTTCCGGTCGTACCTCGAGCTCGCTGTCGAGCGGCAACGGCAACCAGAACGTCAACGGCGCGAACAGCGACGCGTCGAGCTCGGACCCGCAGATCCAGGTCGTGAGCACCTCGAGCTTCACGGTCGCGCTGGGATTCGACGACACCGATATCCGGAACCTCGCCGTCGGCCAGCCCGCGACCGTGACGCTCTCGACCGCGAACAGCCGGAACGGCGGCGGGGGCTTCGGTGGGTTGGGCGGCGGTCGCGCGGCTCGAATTTTTCCGCAACCTCGAGAGCGGCGACGCGCCACCGCCCACCGGATCCGGCAACGCCAACGGGAACGGGAACGGCGGCGGCAACGGAGGTGCCGCGACGACCGGCGCCGGAGCCGGGAGCGCGACCGGTACCGTCACCGAGGTCGGCGCGGTGGCGAGCGCGAGCTCCGGCGTCGCGAAGTACCCGGTCACGGTCACGTTCACCGACACGAGCGGTGACTTCCACGCCGGCGCCGACGCAACCGTCGCGATCACCTACGCACAGAAGCAGGACGTCGTGCAGATACCGGCGTTCGCGGTGACGAACTCGAACGGCACGTCCACCGTCACCGTGAGCAACAACGGCAAGCAGGAAACGCGCACCGTCACGACCGGTCTGACGTCCGGCGGCATGGTGGAGATCACCAGCGGGCTCCGCGCGGGGGAGCAAGTCGTGTTGAGCCGGCCCGTCGCGCGATTCGGCGCCGGTGGGACGAATGCGGGGAACGGCACCGGCGCCAAGCAGGAACCGGCCGGCAATGGCTGAGCCGCACACGGCCGCGGTCATCGAGCTCGAGGACGTCGGCAAGACGTACGCGAGCGGCACGCTCGAAGTCGACGCGTTGCGGGGCGTGACCCTCACGATCGACGCGGGCGAGTTCGTCGCTGTCATTGGCCCGTCGGGGTCCGGCAAGTCGACGCTGATGCACATCCTCGGCTGCCTCGACGTGCCGACCGCGGGCCACTTTCGTCTGGCGGGCGCCGACGTCGCGTCCTTCGACGAGAACCAGCTGGCCGAGGTGCGCAACCGTCACGTCGGCTTCGTGTTCCAACAATTCAACCTGCTCCCATACCTCCCGGCGTGGCGCAACGTCGAGCTGCCGCTCGTCTACATGGGCCTCGAACGCGGCGCGCGCCGCGAACGCGCCCTCGCAGCGTTGACGCGGGTCGGGCTCGCCGACCGCGCCGCACACAAGCCCGGTGAGCTCTCGGGCGGGCAGCAGCAACGCGTCGCAATCGCGCGGGCGCTCGTGACCGAGCCCGCGCTCCTCCTCGCCGACGAACCGACGGGCAACCTCGACTCAGTGTCCTCGGACGAAGTGCTCGAGCTGATGTCCGACCTGCACCGCTCCGGCCGGACGATCGTGCTCATCACCCACGATCACGACGTCGCCGCGCGTGCCGAACGAATCGTCCAGATCCGCGACGGCCAGGTGTGGCTCCCCGACGACGAGGCCGCATGAGCAGCCATGCGCAAGCCATATGAGTTGGCGGGACACGTTTCGGACCGCGACCGATGCGGTGCGTACGCACCGCCTCCGTTCCGCGCTCACGACGCTCGGGATACTGATCGGCATCACCGCGGTGATCCTCACCGTCGGACTCGGCCGCGGTGCCAAGGCCGACGTGCAGGACCAGATCAACGAGCTCGGCACGAACATCCTCGTCGTCTCACCCGGCAGTTCGACCAACAGCAGCGGTGTGCGCGGCGGAGTCGGGTCGTCGTCGACGCTCACCATGCAGGACGCAGACGCACTCGCATCGAGCGCGGCAACCCCGGACGTGCAATCGGTCGCAGCCACCGCCACCAGCCCGGCCGGGTTGGACTTCGGCGAGACCAACTGGACGACCACGCTCACCGGCACCACGCCTTCGTGGCAGGAAGTCCGGTCGCGGAAGGTGACCAACGGCCGCTTCATCGACGCCGCCGACGAAGAACAGGCGGCCATGGTCGTCGTGCTCGGGCCTGACACCGCGAACGAGCTGTTCGCGAACCGTGACCCGGTCGGACAGGACATCATCTACAACGGCGCGACCTTGCGCGTGGTGGGCGTGCTCGAAGCGCTGAGCTCCTCCGAGTCCATGTCCAACAACGACGTCGCGATCGTTCCGTTCTCGACGTACTCCGAGCGACTCATCGGCGGCAGCAGCCGCAACTCCGTGAGCGCGATCTACGTCAAGGCGACCGACTCGAACGCGCTCTCCGCCGCATATCAGGAATCGAACGCGCTGCTGCTGAACCTGCACGGGATCACGACCGCGACGAGCGCCGACTTCTCGATCGCGACCCAACAGTCGATCCTCAGCGCGGCGACGTCCGTCAACAAGACGATGACGGTGATGCTCGCGGGCATTGCCGTGATCTCGCTGCTCGTCGGCGGAATCGGCGTGATGAACATCATGCTCGTGTCCGTCACCGAACGGATCCGTGAGATCGGGTTGCGCAAGGCCCTCGGTGCGCGGCCCCGGCTCATCCGCCGGCAATTCCTGGTGGAGGCATCGGTGCTCGGGTTGGCGGGCGGTGTGCTGGGCGTCGCCTTCGGCGCCATCGGCGCGTTCGTGCTCCCTCGGTTCACCGACGCGCGCGTGATCCTGAGCCTGGCGCCCGCGCTCGCTGCGATCGCGATGGCCATCGGCATCGGTGTGCTGTTCGGTGTGTACCCCGCGTCGCGCGCCGCGCGCCTCGCGCCCATCGACGCGCTGCGGAACGAGTAGCGGTGCCCGAGCCGCTCACCCTGACCGCAGCCCGTCCGGCCCGACGTCACCGGCGCTGGGTGCTCGCGGGAGTGATCGTGGCCGCTGTCGTCGTCGCCGGCGGAGCGGTCTTCGCGACGGTTGGCGGTGCATCCGGCGCCGACTACCGCACCGCGACGGTGTCGACGCGCTCCGTTGCACAGACGCTCGACACAGTCGCAACCATCGAACCCGCGAACCAGGCCGCCGTCGCGTTCCCGGTGAGCGGCACCGTCGCGTCGACGGCAGTCGCGGTCGGCGACACGGTCGGCACCGGCCAGCTGCTCGCGACGCTCGACACGACCGCGCTACAGGCGACCGTCGACGAGCGCCAGGCCGCGCTGGATCAGGCCGAGCTGACGCTGGAGCGCGCGCGCAACGGCGAATCGGTCGGCGCATCGGGCAGCGGTTCCCAAAACGGCAACGGAAGCGGCGCGCGGGTCGAGGCGGCGGCCTTCACGCCGGCCCAAGGGAACACCAGGAGCGCGGCGACGCGCACCAGTAGCAACGACCCGCAGCTCGCGGCGGCCCAGCAGGCGGTGCTCGACGGACAGAAGCAGGTGGACGCCGACCTGCTTGCCGCGCAGCAGGCCCTCGCCGCCGCAGACCAGATCTGTGGCGCGAGCCCGCCCGCTCCCGCCCGCGCCCCCGCACCCACGAGCACCACGTCACCGACTACGACATCAACGACGCCCACGACCACACCCACGACGGGCGAAGCCAGCGGGACGACCGCGTGCCGTGACGCGTTGCAGGCGGTGCTCGACGCACAGCACACCGTCGCGCAGAGCCAGACCGCGCTCGCGCAGGCGTCCACCGCTCTCGATGCGCTGCTCGAGACCCGCGCGTCCACGTCGTCCGCGAACGGTGCTGCGCCGCAGTCGGATGCGCAGTCGCAATCACACTCGCCTTCGGGTTCGGGCGCGACAGGCGCGAACTCGTCGCCGTCGGCAGCCGATCTGATCGCGTACCAGAAGGCGGTCGATGCGGCCGCGCTCCAGCTCGCCGTCGCCGAGCAGGCAGTCGCACAGGCGACGATCGTGAGCCCGATCGCGGGCACAGTGGTCGCGGTCAATTTCGCGGACGATGACGACGTCACCGCGGCGTCTTCGACGCAGAACGTCGTCGTCGTGGGTGCCGGCGGCTACGAGGTCACGGCCACCATCGGCGTCGACGACCTGCGCGCGGTGAAGATCGGACAAGCCGCGACGATCGTGCCCGACGGGACCGATCGTCCGATCAAGGGTCAGGTCGTCAGCATCGGCGTCGCGGGGAGTTCCGCCACCGGTACGACGAGCTACCCGGTCGTCATCGGCATCGAGGGCGACTCCTCCGGCTTGCGCAACGGCTCCATCGCATCGGTCGCGATCGTCACCGGCGCGGCAACGCGCGCGCTCGCGGTCCCGACGTCGGCGATCACGACCCAAGGCACACGACACACGGTGTCGGTGCTCGACGGCGGCGAAGCGAAGACGGTGCAGGTGGGTGTCGGCGCGATGGGCACGACGTGGACCGAGATCTCGAGCGGACTGCACACGGGCCAAACCGTTGTGCTCGCCGACATGCACGCCGCGCTTCCGAGCTCGGCCACCGATGCGTCGAACGCGCGCAACAACCAAGGTCGCATCCCCGGTAGCGGCACGTTCCCCGGCGGCAACTTCGTGTTCGGTGGTCGCGCGCCGGGCAACTGACGCGCACGCGAACGGCTCCCGGTCAGTGACCGGGAGCCGTCCGTGTCGAATCGATCGAGAGATGTGGGTTGGGGCCCTCGGCTGTCAGCCGATCGACTCGAGCGGACCGTGGTCCAGCGGGAAGTTGCGAGTGCTGAGGATCTGGATCCCGGCGTGCTGTTCACCGTTGAACGGCGTGACGTTTCCAGGGCAACCGGCGGCCGCCGCGTCCTCAGGGCTGTTGAACCACAGGCCGACGTGGAACTGACTCGTCGGACGGAACTTGACGTTGGTGTCCTTCACGGCCGGGCCGGCCAATCCTTGCAGCGGATCCGAACCGTTCGCGAGGCCGCCCTGTGACATCGAGAACGTCTCGCGGTTGAAGCGGCCCTGGACCGAGACGACACCGTGACCGCTCGCGGACGTCTCGAGGTCGCTCTGGTACCACGCCACGCCGAAGGGTGCATCGGGCGTCTGGATGATGAACAAGTCGAAGTCGGTCTTCGCCGGAAGACCCGCGACCTGAATCGTCATCCGCTCATTCTCTTTGAGTTGGGCGACGCGCACGTCGGCTTTGGCGTTCGGCAGGCATCCTGCATTCGCGGCAGCCGTCGAACGAACCATCTGGAAGTGCGTTGCGGTCGAGGCGTCCGATCCGTTCGCGGCGAGACCGACGAAACCGGCGGTCAAGAGCCCGAGCGAAGCGAATGCAGGCGCGACCATGCGAACCATACGGCGAGGCTTCATGCGTGTGTCCTTCTGCTCAAGGGAACAGAGCAGCGGCGGGGATGGACTGCTCTGTGCACCTCACTACGCAGGAACGCGCGGCTCCGGTTCACGTTCGAGCGAAGGCGTGCCCGAAGTCACGAACGCGCCGATCAGTCGGAAGTCGGTTCGACGACGATGCGTAGCCGGCGCAGCGTCATGCCGCGCGATGCGCCACGCCCCTTCGTCGAGCGCGTAGGTCTCGTTGTAGTGGCCGAACCCGTTCTGGACGCGGCCGTCGGCGAACTCGAGCCGGTCGTACATGGCCGTGATCGACGTCGCGTGCTCGGCGTCGACCACCTCGATCTCCTGCATGTGACCGTGGTGCACCGTGATGACACCGTCGAGGACACGGCTCACATTGCGAGCGAACCGGTCCCGGCCGATCGTGATCCCGCGGGCGCGATTGATCCCCATCGCCTCCATGTCGTCGGTCACGTCGACGTGGACGTCGGCGACGAAGAGACTCGGGAAAAGATCCCACGCCTTCTGGTCGATGTAGCGGAAGTAGCGCGCCTTGGTGGCCCGCACCGCTTCGATGATCTCGAGCCGGCGCACCGGATCGACCGCCATGCCTGCTCCTCTCGCACGCCGCGGAACCTGAACGTAGAGTTCGCGTCCTGAGCGCCGGTTCAGATTTCTTTCCCCTTCTCGACGCAGCGGGAGATCCTTGCATGACTGACGACAAGCCCGTCTACGCCGAGCGCATGTTCCCCGCGCCCGTGGACCTCGGGATCGCCGAGGCCGATCGGGCCGTGTGCAACGTCGAGTTCGGCACGAGTTCGTACCTGGAGGGCGAGGGCGGCGCCGGTCAGACCTGGTACGAGGGCGGCGGTGCACCGACGGAGAAGGCGGTCGCCGAGATCGTCGTGTACCCGCCGACTCGCGGGCTGCAGACCCAAGGTGACGCCTTCGAGCCGGTGAAGATCGGTGTGCTCGTCGACATGGATCTCGGCCAGCTCCTCGCTGACTGGATCGACCCCACGATCCTCGCGATCGAAGACGCGCTGAACGAAGGCGCGTGGGGCCGTTCGCCCGTCGCGATCATCACCTGCGACGCGCGCGGGCTCCCGCGCGAGAACTACCGAAAGCTGATCGACGGCTACAAGTGGCTCGTCGAGCAGGGCTGCGTCGTCATCCTCGGGCCGATGATCTCCGACAACTGCCTGACGCTCCAACCGGTCGCGGACGAGGTCGGTGTGCCGGTGATCGGCTGGACCGGCGCGCACAAGTTCGCGAGCGACTTCTGCTACACGGTTGCGAACGGCGACATTCCGACCGAGGGCGTGATGTGCGCAAACTGGCTGTACCAGCAGGGCCTGAAGAAGGTCGGCCTGTTCTGGGAAGTCGGATCGTCGGGCCGCGACTACGCCGACTTCTTCCGTGACGAAGCGATCCGGCTCGGATTGACGATCTCGCGCGAGGTGAAGCTCGAGCCGAATCCGCGGAACCTGAAGGAACACCTCGCCGACATGCGCGACATGGGAACCGAAGGCGTCTACTACGGCGGCTACGGCTACGCGACCTTCCACTTCGCCGAGGCGTTCCGAGCCCTCGACTGGGACCCGCCACGCGTCATGGGGACCGCGTTCATGTTCTATTCGAACTCGAACAAGTGGGCCGAGGGACTCGAGGGTTGGCACGGTGTCGACCAGCTCGGCGAGGACGGCGCCAACCCGAACTACGAAGCGATGATCAAGCGGTTCAAGGCGCGCTTCGGACGAGAGACGCGCAACGTCGTCGTCGCGCTCGCGTACGACACCGCGCGCGCGGCGATCCACGGGATCGCGAGCGCGAAGATCCCGACCCCGCGGGAGGTGCGCGACGGCCTCGACCGCATCCGCTGGATGCCGGCGACGAACGGCGGCCCGGGCACCTACGTGCAGTTCGGTCCGGGCGACCACAAGGGCTACAAGGGCGACTTCCTCACGATCCGCGAACTGCGCGGTGGCCAGCTGCGTTTCGACGGCTACTACCGCCCCGAGTGGCCATCGAACAAGATGGAGCTTCGCCACTGATCGGAGCGGCCATGGGTGACGCGCAGGCCATCGTGGACGGCGTCCTCGCCGCGTACCCGCTCGCCGGCCTCTCGCTGGGCGTGGTCACCCGTGAGGGCCTGACCGAGAGTGTGCAGCGAGGCATCGCCCGAGACGTACGCCCGATCGAGCTCGACACCGTCTTCCGCATCGGCTCCGTGACGAAGACGATGACGGCCCTCGCGCTGCTGCAGCAGTGGGACGCCGGTCGCTTCGACCTCGACGACCCGGTGAACGATCACCTCGTCGACCTCGAGCTGGTCGGCCGACCGGAGTGGCGCGCGGCGACGTTCCGCCACCTGCTGACACACACCGCGGGCATTGGCGAGCTGGCCGCCTGGAGCGACCTGCGCCGCCCCATGTTCGGGCTCGCGACACCGGTTGGTGGCGCGGTGGCGCGCGCACCCGAACGGTACGGCGGTCGGGTACAGCTCGACGTGGAACCCGGGACGAAGTGGGCGTACGCGAACCACGGTTTCAACGTGCTCGGCTATCTCGTCGAGAGCATGGGCGGGGCGCCATACGCCGAGCACCTGCGGTCTGTGCTGTTCGACCCGTTGGGAATGGACCACACCGACGTCGTGCGCAGTGCCCGGGTCGTCGACCGGCTCGCGACGGGCTACGTCAACCGCCGGCGCGGGCTGCACTCGCCCCGGGACGTCGACGTCGAGACACAAGCGGCCGGTTCGGTCTTCTCGACGCTGCCCGACATGGCCACGTTCGCGGCGGCCCTGCTCGACGGCGGCCGCGGCATCGTGAAGCCGGACACGCTCGGCGCCGCGTTCGAGCCGCACTATCGCCCGTGCCCCACGCATCCGGGCATCGGCTTGTCGTTCTTCCGAGATGATCTCGGCGGTCATCTCGCGGTCGGCCACGGCGGCGGGCTACCCGGGTTCGTCACCGCGCTGGCGATCGCGCCCGACGAAGGCGTCGGTGTCGTCGCGTTCACCAATGGCGGTGGACAGTCATTGGCGATCGCCGCCCGCCGCACGCTCTGCGCGCTTCTCGGCGTGGCGCCGGGTGGGCCGGGTGGCCGGCCGCTGCGGCCGGAACGATGGGCCGATCTCGTCGGCTATTACCGGCCCGATCCGGGTCCGCTCACGAACGCGCGTGTGGTCCTGCTCGGCGGGGGTCTGGAAGTGGTGGTCCGCGAACAGCAGTTGGTGCTGCGGGGTCTGTCACCGCTCCGTGCGCTGCGCCGCGGCGTCCCGATGGTCCCCGCCGACGACGACGGAAACGTGTACGTCGTCGACCTCGCGGGCGCCGGCATGCCGCCGATGGCCATCCATGTCGAGCGCAACGCGGGCGAGCCCGTGGCGTTGCACTGCGGCGGGCTGGTGGCCGGCGCGTATCCGGCGTTGCGGCAGACGAGCAGTTGGAAGAACCCGCGCCGAGCGCTGGGCATCGCGGGGGCTGGCGTCGCGCTGGCGGTCGGGGCGCGGCGCGTCAGCGCGCGAAGGCGCTGTCGATGATCTCGTGGAGCTCGGCGACGGTCATTCGCTCGGACGCGTCCGCGGCGCTCACCACCGTCGGATCGGTCGACTGGTACGCCGACAGAAGCCCGCTGAACAGCATCGCGAGCACTTCGGGATCGCTCTCCCGGAGCTCGCCCGCGTCCTGTCCGTCACGGAACAGCTTCGTCTGCAGGTTCATCGCTTCGGTGTAGTTCTCGACGACGGCTTGGTCGACCTTCGACACGAGCTCGCCCAGTGTGACGCCCGACGCGCGCAGGTACAAGCGCCCGAAGTTCGCGTGCGCTCGGAAGAAGCCGACCTGGAAGTCGGCGAGCCGGTGCAACGCCGCGCGCGGTGAACCGGGCTCACCGAGGACCGCGCGCATGCCGCGCATGAACTCCGCGCCCCGACGCAGATAGATCTGGACGAACAGGTCGTCCTTGTCCGTGAAGAAGCTGTACACGCCACCAACGGAGAACTCCGCCGCGGTCGCGATCTCCTTCACGGTCGCGTCGTGGAACCCCTTCCGGGCGAACACCGCTTCGGCCGCGTCGAGGATCTGCGCGCGGCTCAGCTGCTGGTGTTGCTGGCGGCGCTGCTCACGCGGGCTCGGCGCGGTGGGCTCGGGCATCGGCGCAGTGTAGGGAGGGGCTCGGCGCGATCTTCGAACGGTCAGGCCGTCGCCTTCGCTGCCATCTCGGCAAGCGAAACCTTGGCCGCGTGCGTGTGGCGGCCCTTCTCCATCGAGTGAATCGACACGTCGTGACCGGCAACCTCGGCGCGAAGCGCGCCGACCGTGCATTCCTCGCGCGTGCGGTGCGCGAACGGGTCGAACCGGTACCAGCGCATCGCGTTCTCGAACGTGATCTTGTTCACGTCGGTGTCGGGCACCGCATAGCGCGCGGCGACGCGGGCGAACTCCTCGGGTGCGTTCGGCCACGAAGAGTCGGAGTGCGGGTAGTCCTGCTCCCAGCAGATGTTGTCGATGCCGATCTCTTCGCGCAGGGCGATGCCGATCGGATCCGCGATGAAACACGTGAGGAAGTGGTCGCGGAACACCTCGGACGGCAGCCGGTCGCCGAAGTCCTGGCCGGTCCACAGGTGGTGCATGTCGTACGTGCGGTCGAGCCGGTCGAGGAAGTAGGGGATCCAGCCGGTGCCGCCCTCGGACAGCGCGACCTTGAGCGTCGGGAACTCTTTGAACACGCGCGACCAGAGGAGGTCCGCGGCGGCCGAGCAGATGTTCATCGGCTGGAGGGTGATCATGACGTCCATCGGCGCGTCGGGTGCGGTGACCGCGAGCTGGCCCGACGATCCGAGGTGAATGTTGAGGATCGTGCCTTCGTCGACGAGCGCGCGGAACATCGGATCCCAGTACGCGTCGTGAAAGCTGGGATACCCGAGCGCGGCCGGGTTCTCGGTGAACGTCATCGAGAAGCAACCCTTCGCGGCGACGCGCTTGATCTCGCGCGCGCAGAGCTCCGGATCCCAGATCGCCGGCAAGGCCATCGGGATGAACCGCCCGGGGTGCGAACCGCACCAGGCGTCGATGTGCCAGTCGTTGTACGCCTGCACCATCGCAAGCGCGAGATCCTTGTCGCCAGCGGTCGCGAACAGGCGGCCCGAGAACGACGGGAACGATGGGAAGTTCATCGTCGCGAGCACGCCACCCGCGCTCATGTCCTTGACGCGCTCGTGCACATCGAAACAACCGGGCCGCATCTCGTCGAACGCGGTCGGGTTGACGCCGTACTCATCCTTCGGTCGCCCCGCGACCGCGTTCAACCCGATGTTCGGGATCACCGCGCCGTTGAACATCCACACGTCGTTGCCGTCGTCGGTGTGCTCGACGCGCGGGGCCACATCCGCGTACTGCGCCGGGACCCGACCCTCGAACATGTCGGGGGGCTCAACCACGTGGTCGTCGACGCTGATGAAGATCATGTCTTCGACGTTCATACGATGTCCCCTCCGGATGGGCGCCGTTGACCGAGCGCTCCCTGAAATGAATCTGGGTTCACACCCTATTCGCGGGTGGCCGCGCCGGCCTAGGCTGCCGGCGCGCACGAGGGCGCACCCGGTCCGGGAAGGGCGGAGCCCACCTCAGCGAAGTCGCAATGCCCAGCCGATCTCTCCTGCCCGTGTTGCGGACCCGGGTTCGACAGGAGGAGATCGTGGTGCCCGTATCCAGCCCGAACCTCGAGCAGGCCCGAAAGCAAGCGAAGGAACTGCTCGACCACGCCGGCTCGCCGCACTCGCTCGGCGCCGGCGCCCGCAATGGGATCGGACCTGGACCGGCAACGCGCTCGAGTGGGTGCCGCCCGCCGGGCGCCGGTTCGACGACGTCCACACGCTCCTCGAGACTGTGCCCGCGCCGCGCCACCGCGAGCTCGTCCGCCACCTGCTCGACACTGCCGTCGCGCCCCGCGGCCGGCTGATCGTCAGTCATTACGGCGTCGACCAGGACCGCACGGCCGCCGCGATCCTCAGCCGGCTCGGGTATCCGGTCGACGGCGAGACCCGGGTGCCCGGCCGCGCCGACGGCCGGCGCCGGCCCCCGAGCGCCTGGATCGACAAATCGTCCGGCGGGTCAAGCCCGGACCGGTGAATTCCGATGAACACGTGTGCGAGAACAAGGAGCGGTCGTCACCGAGGCGGACCGGCAGGTTGCCAAGCGCGAGGTGAACGACAGCGCGCGTGGCGCGGTGGCCGGTGCGGTCGCCCTGGTGTTCGTCGGCATCGTGCTCTCCAAGGTCGTCACGCTCGCGTTGCCGGAGTCGATGGACGGCGCGGCCCGCCTCGTCTTCGAGCTCGGGCTCCCGGTGGTCACGTGCCTCCCGCTACTCCTCGTCGTCGCGCGCTTCGCCAAGGGCCGCGCGATCGTCGACGCCGCGCAACGCAGCGCCGACGAGCGCCAGACCGATCTCGAGATCGGCCGTCGCGAATTCACGACGCGTGCCTCGAACACGTTGGAGATGGCGCCGACCGAACAGGCCGCACTGCTGCTCGCCGAGGAAGCGCTCGAGCGGGTGATGCCCGAGCACGCGGGCGAGATGCTGCTGGCCGACAACAGCCGCGCGCACCTCGAGCGCGTCGCGGTCTCGGCCGTCGCGGAACCGCCGGCCTGTCCCGTCACGTCTCCCGAGGACTGCATCGCGGCGCGGCGCGGCCACTTGCAGGTGTTCGGCGACGCCAACGAGATGGACGCGTGCCCCCGGCTGAAGTGCCGGAGCAATCACGTGGCGTCGGCGGTGTGCGTGCCCGTTTCGGTGCTCGGTCGCACCGTCGGTGTCATCCACGCGACGACACCGCGTTCAGCGGCGGGCTCGGAGACGCCGGAGGTCGCGGCGATCGACGACAACCAGACGTCGATGCTGCAGATCCTCGCCAACCAACTCGGGCTGCGCCTCGGCATGATCCGCGTGATGTCGGAGACCAGCCTGGCCGCGTCCACCGACAGCCTCACCGGTTTGGTCAACCGCCGTCGCTTGGAAACCGGGTTCAGCGGGCTGCTGTCGACCGGCACGCCGGTGTCGCTCGTGCTCGCAGACGTCGATGACTTCAAGGAGCTCAACGACCGGCACGGCCACGAGGCCGGTGACCGCGCCCTGCGCGCCTTTGCGGCGGCGCTACGCGCCGAGGTCCGACCGGACGACATCGTGTGCCGGTACGGCGGCGAGGAATTCGTCGTCGTGCTGCCGCGCTGTTCCGCCGAGGACGCGCAGCGCGTGTTCCAACGGGTGCAGAAGCGTGTGGGGATGATCGGCGACGACGGCCGGCTCCCGCGGTTCACCGCGAGCTACGGCGTCACCGATTCCGACGGCGCGACATCACTCGACGACTTGATCTCCGAAGCCGACGCTGCGCTCTACGAAGCGAAGGCCGACGGCAAGAACCGTCTCGTCACCCGCCAGTCGTTGCAGGCCGTCACGCCGCTCGACATCGCACTCGACGACGAGGACGACGGCCCCCGCACTCAAGCCCTCTGACGGGACTTTCTCTGCCATCTCATTGTCGGATTGTGCACGTCAGAGGTGCACAATCCGACTATCAGATGGTCGAGTTCTCCACTGTTGTCGGTCAGAGCGGGAGCGTGAACGCGGCGTAACGGCTGCCGGTCGGCTTGGTCGTCTCGCCGGTGTAGGTCGCGCCGAGCGCCCGCGCCACGCCGAGCGATGCATGGTTGTCGGTGAGCGCCTCGATAAGCGCGGCGCGGGCACCGACCTCGTCGCGCGCGTACTCGAGCGCGAGCCGGGCGGCACGCGTCGCGTACCCGCGCCGGCGCCACTGCGGGAACACGAGGTACGAGAGGTTGACGAGGTGCGCCTCGCCCGGCAGCACCCGGATCTCGACGTTGCCGATCAACGCGCCGGTGCCGTCGTCCCAGATACCGAAGTCGCGCACCGGGCCGCCGCTCGCCCACGACGCGCGCCACGCGTCGATCGCGGCGACGACGCGCTCGATCGGCGCCGGTGCCCGGAACTCGAAGCCGCGCAACTGCTCGTCGTCCTCGCCCGCCTTGTGTTCGGTCGCATCGGCGACGCGCAGGGGCCGGAGCGCGAAGCCGTCGCCGCGCAGGATGACGGGCCGGACCAACGTCTCGCGCGGCGTCGCATCTGGCGCACCCGAAACCACGGCCTCGAACTCGAAGTCGAGCGTGCGGTACAAGCGGCGCGCGTGCTCGGCCTCCGCGCCGGCCGGATGACCGGCGCCGAAGGTCACGACCTCGACGCGCCGCGCGCCCGCGTGCGCGATCACGGTCTCGACCAGCGCGCGCCCGGCACCGCGACCGCGTCCATCCGGGAGCACCGCGAGCCAGCCGAGGTGCACGAGCTCTCCCGCGTGCGCCGACCACCAGACCCCGCCGAGAACCGCGCCCGACGCGTCGACCGCGCACCATGCCGTTCCGTCGGCGATGTGCCGGCCGAGGTGCGTGTTCCAGTCCGCCGCGTCGGCCATCGGGGCGCCGAACAGCACCTCGACCGACCGCGCGACCGTGCGCCACGCGTCGACGTCGGTCACCGTCGTCGCCCGCACCCCCGGACTTGCGTGACTTCCTCCCTGCATCCGGTGGGCATTCTCACGCAGGAACGCCTCGGGGCTCGTGCCTCGAGTCGTCAACCGCGGGTTGACGAACAGACGCCGTCAACGTAGGGTTGACGGATGCCCTCGCTCGACGAGCTCATCACGGAAGTGCAGGCCACCGCGCCGAGCGACGAACCGTTGGTGCTGCTCGAGACGGCGGCGCTCGAGCGCGCAGCGTCTGGGCGAGCAGAGCGACGCGATGCTGTCGCACTACGTCGACCGGGCCCGGCACGCGGGGCACTCGTGGGCGGAGATCGGTGGCGCCCTCGGTGTCACCAAGCAGGCCGTGCAGAAGCGGTTCACCGGGGAGCGGGCCGAGCCCGTCGGGTGGGAGCGGTACACCGAGCGGGCCCGGCGACTCGTGCGCGACCACGCGCCGGCGGCCGCGACATCGCTCGGCCACGGTTGGATCGGCACCGAGCATCTCTTGCTCGGCTTCTACGCCGAGCCGGACGCGCTCGCGCCGCGGATCCTCGTCGGATTCGGGCTCGATCGCGACGGTGTGCTCGCGGGGATCGGCGCGCACATCGATACCGCCTTCCCCGGAAAAGGCCCGCTGACGCCGCGCGCGTGGGCGGCGCTCGCGTCGTGCACGCGGGAAGCCCTGATGCTCGGGCACAACTACATCGGAACCGAGCACCAACTGCTCGCGCTGCTGAGCGGTGTCGGGGGAGTCGCGGCCGAGATCCTCGCGGAGGCGGACATCACCCACGATGCCGCTCGGGCCAAGGTCGTCGAGCTCCTCGTCGGCTACATCACGAAGCAGCCGTGACGCGCGGCCCTATGTGACACGCGTGTCAGGTCGCGCGAAGATCCGCCGATGCCCGGAGCCCTGAACGATCTGCGCGTCCTCGACCTGTCGTGGGGCATCGCCGGCGCGCTCGGCGTGCTGCTCCTCGCCGAACAAGGTGCCGATGTCATCAAGGTCGAGCCGCCCGGTGGCGACCCCTTCCGCGACTACAGCGGCTACGCGGTGTGGAACCGCTCGCGCCGGTCCGTCACGCTCGACCTGAAGAACCCAGCCGGCGTCGACGCGTTCCGCAAGCTGGCCGACGATGCCGACGTGGTGGTCGAGACGTTCCGGCCCGGCGTCACCGACCGGCTCGGCATCGGCTTCGACGCGCTCCACGAGCGGAACCCACGTCTCGTGTACGCGTCGTGTCCGGCGTACCCCGAAGGCCACCGTTGGGCGCACCGGCCCGGCTACGACGCGCTCGTGCAGGCGAGCAGCGGGCAGCAGTGGGAGCAGCCGGGCTGGCGCATGGGGCCGATCTTCCTGCACGTGCCGTTGCCGAGCATGGCCGCGATGTTCCTCGTGCCGACCGGCATCCTCGCCGCGCTCGTCGCGCGCGAGGCGACGGGTCGCGGGCAGCACGTCCGCACGTCGTTGCTCCAGGGTGCGCTGCTCTTCACGACGCAGATCTGGACGTACATCGAACGCTCGCGCGCGGACTTCTACGGGACGATGGCGAAGTCCTATCCGCCGGGCGTGCACCAGGAGATGATCTTCGAAGTCGCCGACGACGAGTGGGTGCACACGTCGATCATGAGCGGGCTCGCGCCGATCAAGAGCCAGGACGAGATCGTCGGTGTGCCCGGCGCGTCGGACCCGTCGCGGTACCCGATGCTGTCGCCCGAAGAACGCGCGCAGATCACACCGTTGCGACGCGCGGGTTACAAAGCGCGCGAACGCGAAGGGCTGATCGAGGAGTTCCGCGCCAACAACCACGCGGTCGAGGCGATCGACACGATGGAGGTCGCGCTCGGCGCGCACGGCGCGCCACACCCGCAGCTCGTGGCCAACGACATGATCGCGACGGTCGACGACCCCGTGTACGGCAAGACCACGCAGGTGGGTGTCCCGATCCACATGCACGACACCCCGGGTGGCATCCAGGGGCCGCGACCCGACCCCGGGCAGCACAACGAAGAGATCTTCGGCGCCCTCGGCTATTCGGCCGCCGACATTCGAGGTTTCACGACCGCGTCGGAGGTGCAGTGATGCACACGCTCGAAGGTGTGGTCGTCGTCGACTTCGGCCAGTACCTCGCGGGGCCGTTCGGCCCGATGATCCTCGGCGATCTCGGCGCGGACGTGATCAAGGTCGAGCCCGTCACCGGCGACGGCATGCGCATGGTCAACCAGCCGTTCATGGGCTGCTCACGCGGCAAGCGCGACATCGGTCTCAACATCAAGACCGAAGCAGGAAGGAGGATCGCGCTCGAGCTCGTCGACCGGGCCGACATCGTCCACCACAACATGACCGCGGGCGTGGCCAAGCGGCTCGGTATCGCGTACGAAGACTGCAAGCGCGTGAACCCCGACGTCGTCTACTGCAACACGTGGGCCTACGGGCTCGACGGCCCGCTCGCGCACTTCGGCGGCCTCGACCCGCTGTTCCAGGCCGCGGCCGGCCTCGAGTACGAAGCCGGTCCGGTGCGCGCGGGCAACAAGCCGCTCTACATCCGCTTCGGCATGACCGACACCGCCAACGCGATGTTGTCGGTGGTCGGCTGCCTCGCCGCGCTCTACCGGCAGCGGCGCACGGGTGCGGGGCAGGAGCTGTGGACGTCGTTGCTCGACGGCGCGGCAATGCTGTCGTCCGACGCGCTGCTCGCCGATGGCGACGGCGTGCCCCGCCCCGAGCTCGACGCCGACCAGACCGGCATCGATGCGTGTTACCGCCTCTACCGCACCGCCGACAGCTGGATCCAGATCGCCGCAGTGCGGCAACATGAGTTCGTCGGGCTGTGCCAGGCCCTCGGGCTCTCCGAGCTTCTCGATGACGTGCGCTTCGCCGATCGCGCCGCGCGCGCCGAGCACCGCCAGCAGCTCGAGGCGTTGTTCGCCCCCCGCTTCGCGGCCCAGACCGCGATCATCTGGTCGCGCGCCCTCGACGACGCGGGTGTCCCGAACGAGATCCCGCGCGAGACCAACTCGGGTCAGGAGGTGCTGTTCGACGACGACGACGTGCGGCTCGGGCTCGTCGCCGAGTACCAGCACCCGATCGTCGGGCGCATGCGGCAGTTCGGCGACCTCATCAACTTCTCGGAGACGCCCGGCCACATCGCCGGGCCGCCGCCGCTCGTCGGCGAGCACACGCAGGCGATCCTCGCCGACCTGGGCTACGACGACGCGCAGATGCGGGCGCTCAAGGACGAAGGCACGGTGTACTGGCCGGACGAGAACTTCGAGAACTACCCCTGGACGGTCTGACGCAGCTCGTACTTGAGCACCTTGCCGGTGGCGTTCAAGGGGAAGGCGTCGACCACTTCGACCCGGCGCGGGACCTTGTAGTTGGCCATCTGCTCGCGGCACCACGCGACGAGCTCGTCGGGGTCGATCGTCGCGCCAGGGCGCGGGATGACGAACGCGCAGCCGACCTCGCCCATGCGTTGGTCGGGGATGCCGATGATGGCGACCTGCGAGACGCTCGGGTGGGCGAGGATCATGTTCTCGATCTCGGCCGGGTACGCGTTGAACCCGCCGACGATGTACATGTCCTTCTTGCGATCGGTGATGCGCAGGTTGCGGCGATCGTCCATCACGCCGATGTCACCCGTGTGCAGCCAGCCGTCGGCGTCGATCGCGTCCGCGGTGCCTTCGGGGTCGTCGACGAAACCGCGCATGATGTTGTACCCGCGCACGACGACCTCGCCGGGGTCACCGATCGCAACCTCCTTGCCGTCGTCATCGACGACGAGCACTTCGACGCCGGGGATCGCGCGTCCGGCGGTGGTCGCGATCGTCTCCGCGTCGTCGTTGTGCCGGCACATCGTCGCGATGCCCGTCGCCTCGGTGAGGCCGTAGCCGGTCACGATGGTCTCGAAGCTCAACTCGGCGCGCATGCGCTTGATCAGCTCGACGGGCACCGCGGCTGCGCCGGTCACCGCGAGCCGCAAGGTCGACATGTCGAACGCGTCGACACGCGGGTGGTCGAGGATCGACTGGTAGATCGTCGGCGCACCCGGCAGCATCGAGATGCGCTCGTCGACGACTCGTTGCATCACCGTGTCGACGTCGAACACCGCGTGCGGCACGATCGTCGCGCCGGTGATCAGACACGCGAGGATGCCCGCCTTGAGGCCGAAGGTGTGGAAGAACGGGTTGACGATCAGGTAACGATCGCCCTCGCGAAGACCGACCACCGTGGTCCACGCGTCGTACGCGGCGACGCTCGCCCCGTGCGTCAGCATCGCACCCTTGGGCAAACCGGTGGTGCCGGACGTGAAGATGATGTCGGAGACGGTGTCGCCGGTTGTCGCGGCTTCGCGCCGGGCGATCGCCGCATCGTCGACGTTCGCAGCGCCGGCGAGGAACGCCCTCCACGCGAGCGTGCCCTCAGGTGCATCGCCGCGCAGCACGACGATGGTGTCGAGTGACGGGACGGGCTCGCTGCCGCGTAGGAGGTCGACGTAGTTCGTGTCGAGGAAGTCGGTGACGGTGAACAGCAGCTTGGCCTGCGCACGGTTGAGGATGTACGTCGCTTCGTTGCCCTTGAACCGCGTGTTCACCGACACGACCACACCGCCCGCGCGGTAGACGCCGAGCGCGGCGACGACCCACTCGGAGATGTTCGGCGCCCAGATCGCGACGCGGTCGCCCGGCTGGATGCCGGCCGCGACAAGCGCGCGTGCGGCGTCGCCGGCGGCGTGGCGCAGCGCCGCGAACGTGAGTCGCGAATGCTCGTCGACGAGCGCCTCGGTGTCGGCGAAGCGCGTCGCGGCGCGTTCGAGAACGCTCGGGATCGTGTCGGGAAGGCCGTCGGTCACGCTCGGTACAGTATTCCGCCGATACATGGAGGGGCATGGCTGAGTCCGGTCGCATCACTGATGAAGGCGTCGCCCGTCTGCGCGCGCGATCGGGATCCCGGAACCGCACCCGATGCCGCCGTTCTACGCGCAGCCGACGTACGACACGTTCCGGAACGTCGCGATCGCGTACGGCGACGACAACCCGCTGTGGTGCGACCCCGCGTACGGCGCCAAGACGCGGTGGGAGGATGCCATCGCGTCACCGGTGCTCGTCGGCGGCGACACGCTGATCGGCGAGGACGAAGTGACGGAAGTCGCGGCCGAGCACCGAGACCTGATGAAGGGCGATCCGTTGCGCGGCGTGCACGCGTTCTACGCCGCGAGTGCACGCGAGTGGTGGGCGCCGCTGTACCCGCTGCGCCGGACGTATCGCCGCAACGCGCTCGTCGCCGCGCTCGACAAGCCCAGCGAGTTCGCAGGGCGGGCTGTCCACGAGTGGACCGCGCAGGTGTTCCGTGACGACGCCGGAGCGCTGCTCGCCGGCCAGTATCGCCTGATGGTGCGCACCGAACGTGAGCAGGCGCGCGAGCGCAAGAAGTACGACGGCGTCGAGCTCCGGCCGTACACCGACGCCGAGATCGACGCGATCGAAGCGCAGTACGCGTTGGAGCGGGCGCGCGGCGCCGAAGCCCGCTGGTGGGAGGACGTCGAGGAGGGTGACGAGGTCGGTCCGATGGTGAAAGGACCGCTCACCGTCACCGACATGATCTGTTGGCACAGCGGCATGGGCATGGGGCTCTACGGCGTCAAGCCGCTCCGCCTCGGCTACCAGAACCGGACCCGCATCCCCCGCTTCTTTCATCGCGACGACCTCAACGTCCCCGACGTGATGCAGCGCGTGCACTGGGACCCGGACTTCGCGCGCCGCGCGGGCAACCCCACCACGTTCGACTACGGCCGCATGCGCGAGACCTGGCTCGTCCACCTCTGCACCGACTGGATGGGCGACGACGCGTGGCTCTGGAAGCTCGAGTGCGAGTTCCGGAAGTTCAACTATGTCGGCGACACGCAGTGGCTGCTCGGTCGGGTCGTGCGTAAGTACCTTGCCGACGGTGACCGTCCCGCGGTCGACCTCGAGCTCACCGCCGAGAACCAGCGCGGTGAGCTGACGACACCGGGTTCGGCCACGATCCTGCTCCCGAGCCGCCGGCACGGCTCGGTGCGATTGCCCGAGCCCCCCGGCGGCGCACGCGATCTGTCCGAAGCACTCGGGGCGATCTCCGAACAGTTCGCGCGCCGATGACCGACATCTTCGCGACCGACGTCGACGGGCTCGCGATCGAACTCGCGGGCGGTGTGTTGCGGTTGGAGCTCGATCGCCCGGAGAAACGCAACGCGCTCTCCGACTCGATGCTGGCCGGGCTCATCGACAATGTCGCCGCGGCCGGCACCGACGAGCGCGTCCGCGTGATCGTCCTCTCCGGGCGCGGCGACCACTTCTGCGGCGGCGCCGACATCGTCGCCCGAAACGCGGATCGCTCGGCGCGACCGCGTACCGGAAGCATCCAGCGCCGGCTCCCTGCACAAGCGCACCGGTTGGTGCCGCTGCTGATGACCGTGCAGACACCCGTCGTGTGCGCGGTGCGCGGGTGGGCCGCCGGAATCGGGTTCCAGCTCGCGCTCGCCGCCGACTTCACCATCGCCGCGAGCGACGCCACGTTCTGGGAGCCGTTCACCGAACGCGGCTTCACCCCCGACAGCGGCGCCACTTGGTTGCTCCCCGCGCGGGTCGGCGTGACGCGTGCGCGTCGAGCTCCTGTTGCTCGGCCGTCAGCTCGGAGGCGACGACGCTGCGGCCTGGGGCGCGATTCATCGCGCGGTTCCGGCGGCCACGCTCGACGGTGAGGTCGACGAGCTGGTGCAGCTCCTCGCGCAAGGGCCGACCGTCGCGCTCGGTCTGTCGAAGTGGTTGCTGCACCAGGGCACTGAGGTCTCACTGCAACAGCAGCTTGCCAACGAAGCATTCGCGCTCGAGCTCTCGTCCCGCACCGACGACTTCCGTGAAGGCCTCGCCGCGTTCAGGGATCGCCGGCCGCCTACCTTCGAAGGCCGGTGAGTGTGGACACGGCCGTACAGCTTCTGGTGGTGCCGGCCACGCCGGTGCACGAGGTCGTCGACGCAGTACGCGCGTGGATCGACGCGAACGTGCCGCGCGCGTGGATCGACGCGGGCCATTCCGGCGGCGCCGACGCGATCCGCGCGGTGCGGACGCGCGCGGCCTACGAGGACTGGTACCCCGTGTTCGCGGCGTCCGGATTGGTGGTGCCCACATGGCCGGTCGCGTACGGCGGGCTCGATCTCGCACCGGCGACCGCGCGCGCGGTCGAGGCCGAGCTGCGGCCGTTCAACCTGGGCCGGCTCAACCCGCTCGGGCTCAACCTGGCCGCGCCCGCGCTGTTCGCGCACGGTACCGAAGCGCAACGATTGCGCTACCTGCCGCCGATCGTGGGCAACCGAGAGATCTGGTGTCAGCTGTTCAGCGAGCCGGGCGCCGGCTCCGATCTCGCGTCGCTGGCGACGCGCGCCGAACGGGATGGCGATCGCTGGATCATCACCGGTCAGAAGGTGTGGACGACGTGGGCGCACCTCGCCGGCTTCGGTGTGCTGCTCGCGCGCACTGACCCCGACGTTCCCAAGCGGCACGGCATCACCTACTTCCTGCTCGACTTGCACCAGGCGGGCGTCGATGTTCGCCCACTGCGGCACATCACGGGCGAGGTCGACTTCAACGAGGTGTTCCTCGATCACGCCGTCGTCCCCGACGACATGCGGGTCGGTGCGATCGGCGAGGGCTGGAAGGTCGCCAACGCGACGCTCTCCGGTGAACGGCAGATGGTGTCGGGTGCCGGTTCGGGCGGCGTGGACCGCATCGGCGGTCGCGGGGCGGATCACGTGATCGCGCTCGCGGGCGCCCGCGGCCTCGGCGGCGACCCGCTCGTCCGACAGGAGCTCACGCGCCTCTACTCGGAGGAGCGCATCCGGGACTGGACGAATCAGCGCGTGCGCGCGCAGGTGAAGGCGGGTCGTTCGCCCGGGCCGGAAAGCTCGGTCGGCAAGGTTCACCAAGGCGGCCTCAACCAGCGCGTGCAGCTCCTCGCCGTCGACCTGCTCGGCGCGGACGCGCTCGCCTGGGAACCGAGCGACCGTGACGCGTCGCTCCCGCCTGAGGTGCGCGGCATGTTGCGGAGCCGCGCCAACACGATCGAAGGCGGCACCACCGAGGTGAACAAGAACATCCTCGGTGAGCGGGTGCTCGGGCTCCCGCGGGAGCCCGATCCGTACCAGCGAGCGCCATGGCGCGAGATCCCGCGCAGCTGACCGGCGATGGCCTACGAAACGCTGCGCGTCGATCGAAGGGGTCCGGTCGGCTGGCTGATGTTCGACCGCCCCGACGCCGGCAACGCGATGGACGCGCGCATGATGACCGAGCTGGAGACCGCGTGGCGCGAGCTGGCCGACGATCCTGCGGTTCGCGTGATCGTCAACACCGGCGAGGGCCGCGCGTTCCAGACCGGTCTCGATGTCGCGCAGCTCGGGGCGGACCCGGAAGCGCTTCGCGAGCAGTCGCGTCGCACGCGTGACTTCGCGTTGCGCCTCACCGCTTGGCACAACGAGGTGTGGAAGCCGGTGATCGCGGCCGTCAACGGTGTCTGCGCGGGTGGCGGCCTGCACTTCGTCGCTGATGCCGACATCGTCATCGTGAGCGAGACGGCCACCTTCCTCGATCCGCACGTCTCGATCGGGCAGGTGAGCGCGTACGAGACGATCGCACTGACGAAGAAGTCGCCGATGGAAGCGGTCCTGCGCATGGCCCTGACGGGAACGCGCGAACGCATGACCGCCGCGCGGGCGTACGCACTCGGGATCTGTTCGCAGGTGGTTCCGCCCGAACAACTTCGCGCCGAGGCCCAGGCGCTCGCCGAAAAGATCGCGCAGAACTCGCCGGCCGCGATGGCTGCGACCAAGCGCGCACTGTGGGGTGCGCTCGAGGCCGGTCTCACCGAGGCGTCCCGTGCCGGCGCGGCGGAGCTCGTGTCGATGTGGGGTCACCCCGACCAGGAAGAAGGGCCGCGCGCCTTTGCGCAGAAGCGGGATGCGGAGTGGGAGATCGCTTGATGACATATCCGGCGCTCGAGACGCTGAAGCTGGAGCGAGTCGGCCCGGTTGGTTGGCTGATCAACAACCGGCCCGAGCAGCTGAACGCGATGAGCTCGTTGATGCGCGACGAGTTCGAGGTCGCGTGGAAGACCCTCGACGCCGACCCCGAAGTTCGGGTGATCGTGCACACCGGTGCAGGGCGCGCGTTCCAGACCGGTGTCGACGTCACCGAGCTCGCCACCGACGGCCAGGGGATGGAGCGTTACCGCGAGTCCGTCGAGCAGTGGACCCTCCGCTTCACCGCATGGCAGAACAAGGTGTGGAAGCCGGTGATCACCGCGGTGAACGGCATCTGCGCGGGCGGGGCGTTCCACTGGATCGCGGACGCCGACATCGTCATCGCAAGCAGCAACGCGGCGTTCTTCGACCCGCACGTTTCGGTCGGTCAGGTCGTGTCGATCGAGGCGATCGGCCTGATGAAGAAGATGCCGGTGGAGGCCGTGATGCGTATGGCGTTCGTCGGTCGCTACGAACGCATGACCGCACAACGCGCGTACGAGCTGGGCATGATCAGCGAGGTGGTCGACCCACCCGAGCGCCTGCGCGAGGTTGCGCAGGAGCTGGCCGAGAAGATCGCCAAGAACTCACCCGCGGCGATGGCGGCCACGAAACGCGCGCTCGTGGGCGCGATGGAGCACGGGCTCACCGAAGCCTGCCGCGCCGGAGCGAAGGAGCTGGTGTCGATGTGGGGTCACCCGGACCAGGAAGAGGGACCGCGCGCGTTCGCGGAGAAGCGCGACGCGCGCTGGGAGCCGCTCACTCGTGACTGATCCCGTCACGATCGGCTCCGCCGTGGTCGCGTACATCGAGCCCGCGGCGGGCGAGGCCGCTGCGTTCAACGCGTGGTACGAACGGGACCACTTCTATGCCGCCGCGATGGCGGGGCCGGGGATGTACGCAGGCGCGCGCTGGGTCGCCACGCGCGCGTGCAAGGATGCCCGGCTCCCGGGTCGGCTCTTCGGTGATCCGGCGCGGGGCTCGTATCTCGCGACGTATTGGCTGCTGACAGGAATGCAGGAGGAGTGGGACGACTGGGCCGTGCGCGCGTACGCGGCCACGCCACCGGAGCGGCTCTTCGCGGGCCGGGAGCACATGCACACCGCGGTCTACGGGTGCGACTGGGACGTGCGCGCGGACGGCGCGCCACCGCCCGCGACCGCGCTCGACCACGGCTTCGCCGGAGTGATCGCAGTGGCGACGACCGGCGACGCGCACGAGTGGGTGGACGCCCTCGTCGGCCCGGACCTGCCGCTGGCGGTCGGCTTCGATCCCCAGCGCGTGATCATGTCGAGTGCGAATCCCGAACCACACACGTTGGTGCTCGCCTTCTGCACCGGCGACTCCCTGGGCGTCTGGCCGCGCATCGCGCCGGTGCTCGCGAACCGGACCGATATCGGGTTCGCGAGCCCGTTCCTCCGCACGATCCCGGGAACCGACACGTACGTCGACGAGCTGTGAGCGCTCCCGTCTATAGGATCGCCGCCCGGTGAACACGAAGGTCTACATCCACGAATTCATCGACATCATCGGGCACAACCGCGCCAAGTACATGCACCACATGACCGCGAACTGGGTGCCGACCGCGATCGCCGAACGCAACATGCAGTGCTTCGGCGTGTGGGCGACGGTCGGTTCCACCGGGCGCTGGCCCGAAGTCGTCAACATGTGGGAGCTCGAAGGCTGGGACGGGCTCGCCGACAACTTCGCGCACGAGCTCCAAGGTTCCGGGTTGCAGGACCCCGCGCTCGCCGAGTGGTGGGCCGCGGCCGCGCAATTGCGGCGCGGTGGGTTCGATCGCATCGTCGTCCCGATGCCGTGGAGCCCGACGATCGACGACTTGGTCCGCGACGGCGTGCGCGGCGACGCCTACGCGCACGAACTGGTGACGATGCCGGTCGGCACGGTCGGCCGGTTCCTCGAAGCGATCGAAGAGGTCGGGATCGCGACGATGGAGGGGCTCGGCATGCGCCTCGTCGGCGCGTTCCGGGTGGCGATGCGCAACGACACCGAGGCCGTCGTGATCTGGGCGCTCCTTGACTGGCAGACGTGGGCGCGCTACGAGCAAGCGTGGGACGGCCCCGCGCTCGCACCGTGGCGGGCGAGGCTCATCGCACTCGGTGCCGACATCCAACGCACGCTGCTCGTCGACGCCCCACTTGCGCCGCTACGTCTCGGCCGGCAGCCCGGAGTGGAAGATCGCCGCCCGCTGTCCGAGATCTCGTGAGCTCGCTGGCCGACCTGCTCGACGGCGCCGATGACGAGGTTGTTGCGTACGCCGGGGACGAGCGGGCGACGCGCGCCGATCTCCACGACCTCGCGGCGCGCCTCGCCGCCAGCCTGCGCGCGGCCGGCCTCAGCGGCCGCGCCGTGGGTGTGCTGCTCCCGAACGTCCCCGCGACGATCGCCGCGTGGTTCGGCGTGTGGAATGTCGGCAGCACGTTCGTCCCGCTCAACCCGCGTGTGCCGGCGGCCGAGCTCGCGCGATCCGTCGCGACGACCGGGGTCGCCGCCGTCGTCACCACCGCCGACCTCGCCGGCAGCATCTCGGGCGACGCGATCGCGGTGCCGGGCACGCCGTACCACGTCATCAGGCTCGACCCGGCGGAGCCCCGCGCGGTCACGCCCGAGCAGGCGATCGTCCAATTCACGTCCGGCACCACCGGTGTGCCGAAGGCGGTCGTGCTCCGGCACGACACAGTGGGTGAGATCCTCGACAGCGTCATCGCGTCGCTGCGCGGGACGCGCCCGGATGGTGCGCCCCATGACCAAGTGCGCATGCCGAACCTCGTGCCGATGTCGCTCGCGCTCTGGGCCGGCATCTACCAAGTGCTGTTCGCGTTCCGCATCGGCGCGCCCGTCGTCCTCATGGCGCAGTTCGAGCCGCGCGAGTTCGCGCGTCTCGTGCAGGAGCACGGCATCAAGTCGTCGGTACTGCCGCCGGCCGCGCTCGTGATGCTCACCAACGACGACCGCGTGATCACGCTCGCGCCGCTGCGCTACGTCCGCAGCGTGTCCGCGCCGCTGTCGCCCGCGCACGCCCGCGCCTTCCACGCGCGGTTCGGTGTCGCGATCCTCAACGGCTACGGCCAGACCGAGCTCGGCGGCGAAGCGGTGGGCTGGAGCGCGGCCGAGTGGAAGGAGTTCGGCCCCGCGAAGCTCGGCGCGGCCGGCCGGCCGCACCAGGGCTTCCAGCTGCGGACGAGGACCGACACCGGAGCCATCGGCGACACCGACGTGGTCGGCGAGCTCGAGATCCGCTCCGACGCGGGGCTCCCGGCCGACATCGTCGCCGCGGCCGACCGTGTCACCGCCGACGGCTGGCTGCGCACCGGCGACCTCGCGCGCATCGACGCCGACGGCTTCGTGTGGATCGAGGGTCGCGTCAGCGCCATGATCAATCGCGGCGGTCTGAAGGTCTTCCCCGACGAAGTCGAGGAACGCATCCGCGCACTCGACGGGGTCGAAGATGCCGCAATCGCCGGTGTCGCCGATGACCGGCTCGGCGAAGTCCCGTGGGCGTTCGTCGTCGGCCGCACCACACTCGACGAACTGCAGGCGTGGTGCCGCGCGACGCTCGCGCCGTACAAGGTCCCGGCCGGGCTCACGTTGGTCGACGCGCTCCCGCGCAACGAGATGGGCAAGGTGCTCCGCCAGGACCTCGTCCCGCTGGCCCGCGTCAGCTGAGGACTACTATTGCCAGTCGTCGGCGAGGTCGCGCTGGATCGATGCAACCAATCCCATCAGCGCGCCGAGCAACTCCTCCGACGACAGCGCGTCGCCGCCGCTCCGGCTCGCCCACTGGACGTCACCGTCGCTGTCGCGGAGCTTGACCAAGCTGAAGATCGACACGACGGTGTCGCCGGCTTCGATCGCGGGCGTGGTGAAGCCTTCGACGAGCGTGCGGTACGGAACTGCTTCATCGGCCATGCTGCCATCATCGCCGATGCAGCGTGCGCGCTACGGATGCCGGCCGCACTGAACGCGAGGAGCTTGGTCTGCTCGTCGGCGTCGTGCAGCACCGCGACCGCGCGCCGAAGTGCAAGGACTTGCGCATCAGCTCGTCCATCGGATCCCATGCACGTACAGCCCGAGCGGTGTCGTACTCGCGCGTCGCCGGGTCGGGGTCGTCGACCGCGGCCTGGATCGCGTCGCTCACGGCGTGCCACGCGGCGAAGGGTTGTCGTCGACCGAGGGGATGTCGGGCACCGCGGCGCCCGCTCGGTGAACCGGCCCGCGACCTTCTGGTAGCGCGCGGCGACCTCCGTCAGGGCGGATGAGGATCACCGAGACGAATCGTCGGCGCCAAGAGCGATGGGCCGCCTCGGTCCAGCGCTGTGAATGACAGGAATGTCCGGATTACCAAGCGGCCGGGTCGGGAATGCCTGAGGCACCGGCACGGTTGAACCACTTCCTATGGCTCTCTTTGACGCCATCCCCGAACGAACTGACTGGCAGGACGACGCCGAGTGTCGCGGCGCGGACACGACCGTGTTCTTCCCGGTATCGGAATCTGATGCCGGGCCCGCGCAGGCGATCTGCGCAACGTGTCCGGTCGCGGAAGCGTGCCTCGAGTACGCGATCTCGACGCGTCAGCCCGATGGCGTGTGGGGTGGCTTGACCCCCACCGAACGGCACCGGCTCATCCGGCGCCGGCAGAAGGCCGCCCGCAAGGCGCGGGCTGCCGCTGACGCCGCCGCGTGAAGACCCGCGGGACCCCGCGCCGGACCTCCGCCGTTGCTCAGAATGAGCTCTTGCCGACGGACACCATGCCGATGGCGGGCGTCGCGCGCTCGCGCAGGCGTGAGCGCGGGTCGGACCTGGCCGCAACTGCCTCGAAGTAGGCCGCCTTCCGGCGCGCCACCCGCCCGTTGGGCCGAGCTTCGGGCTCGAGCGCTTCGGGGTCGAGCTGCGAGTTGATGCCGTCGCGCAGCAGCGCCATCGCTTCCGAACGAAGCTGCGAGATCCGCGATTCGGTGACGCCAAGCTCGTCGGCGATCTCCTGCATCGAGCGCTCCTCGTAGAAGTACGCGACGACGACGTGGCGCAGCCGCTCGGGAAGCGCCTCGATCGCGTCGACCAGGTACGCCTTGCGTTCCCGGTCGAGGAGCGTGTCTTCCGGTCCTGCGTCGCTGGTGGCGAGGAACGACTCGGCGTCGCCCTCGATCACGAGCGAGTCGTAGTTGAGGACGGTCGCGCGGTGGACGTCGTCCACCAGCTTGTGCACGGCCTCGGCTTCGACGCCGAGCTCGCGCGCGACCTCGTCCGGAGACGGTGGCCGGCCGAGCTTGTTTGTCAGTTCGTCGTTCGCGGCCTGCAGCCCGCGGGCCTTGGCACGTACCGAGCGGCTGGCCCAATCCCGTCCGCGCAGCTCGTCGAGGAGTGCGCCGCGGATGCGAGTCGAAGCGAAGCGGTCGAAGGCGATGCCGCGCTCGGCGTCGAACGACCTTGCCGCTTGTGCAAGGCCGAGCATGCCGGCCGACACGAGGTCGTTGCGGCTCACGTGGTTCGGAACTCGGTGCACGATCTCGGAAACCACGTACTGCACGAGAGCCAGGTGCTCCCGCACCAATTTGTCTTCGTACGTCGCCCGTTCAATATCGATCTGGGTGTTCAAGATGCCCCCCGTCACCCGAAGCGCCTGCTGCCCGAGGCGTTGCAAAGGTTTCGGCCGCAGCCACCCTCGGCCTTGATCATCCCCGGGGTGGAATTGCCTGGCCGCGCAGGGTGAACCGCCTGGTCCGGGATGCGAGTACGCTGCCTACGGCCCGATTCCCGACCCGATTCGGAGGGCAGCCGGTCGTGGACCCCAACCTCGCGGTCGCCACGGCGGTCGTCGTCGACGAGATGGCGCTCGCTCGCGCGGGCCTCGTGGCCACACTGCGTGGTCGAGGCGTCGACGTGATCGCGGAGACGCATGCGGCCCGGGAGGCGGTTCGGGTCGTGGCGATGGACGGATGCGACCTCGTGGTGCTCGGTGCGCCCGCAGATCTGGCCCTCGCGGAAGCGGCCCGCCGGCTCGCGGCGCTGCGCCCCGCGCCCCGGATCGTTGCCCTCGTCCCGCCTGCGCCGGACCACCTCGTGGGCTACCTCGTCGCCCTCGGTGTCGCCGGCATCGTGCCCCGTACCGCGCCGGTCGAGGATGTCGAAGCCGCGATCGACGCCGCGGGCAAAGGTGTGCCCTACGTCGCGCCGGGCCTGCTCGGCGCGCTCTCGGGGACGATCCGACCTGCGCTCGGCGCAGTTGATGACCCGATGCTCTCACCCCGCGAGCGCGAAGTGCTCGTCTTGCTCGCCGAGGGGCGATCGAATCGGGAGATCGCGGCGACGATGGCGGTCACGGTGGCCACCGTGAAGACCCACCTGGTCCACGTCTACGCCAAGCTCGGCGCGGGCAACCGCAACGAGGCCCTCGGCCGGGCGCTCGCCCGCGGTCTCCTGACGTAATCAGTCGCTGCGGGACCCCGGCTCGCTCAGCTTCGCGAGCCGCCCGCCGATCCAGATCCTGCATGATCGACATCGATTGCACGGGCGGGCCGTCGACGCTGTCCATCGAGATCACGTTTCCGGCCGGTCTTCCCGGCTTCCCCCACGCGCACGACTTCCAGCTCGCGCCAATCGGTGACGCGGAGACGCCATTCCTGCTGCTCACCGCCGTCGATGATCCGAGTGCTCGCTTCATCGTCGCGACACCGTGGTCGTTCTATCCCGAGTACGAGTTCCGTCTCGACGATGTCGAGGCCGAGCGGCTCGGTCTGCGCGAAGCGCGGGACGCGCTCGTGTTCTGCATGGTCACGCTGCGCGACAAGCCACATCACGCGACCGTCAACATGCTCGGGCCGATCGTCATCAACCGGCGGACGCTCGAAGCCGCGCAGGTCGTCGTGCCCGCGATCGGATACGGCACGCGCGCTCCGCTTGCGGTTGCGAGTTGACCACGTTGCGCGCGTAGCGCGGAACGCACGCGCGGTTTTCGCTTGGCGGCCTATGCTGGCGCCGGCCACCACGGCGCGGCCTGCCACGGAGGGAGGACCCCGTGCTCGTGCTCACGAGGCGTGCGAATCAGAGCATCATGATCGGACACGAGATCGTCGTGACCGTTCTTGAGGTGCGGGGAGACCAGGTTCGACTTGGGATCAAGGCGCCGCGCTCGATCGACGTGCACCGCGAAGAGATCTTCGTGCAACTGCAGCAAGCGAACCGCGATGCGGTTCCGCAGTCGAACGACGCGCTGGAAACACTCGTCGACCTCTCACCGTCCGAGGACGACGACCACGAAGCCGCGGCGAACGCACAGCCACGCGCCGAACAGCCGCGCTGAACACCCGCGCTGAACAACCGCGCGCTCAGAACGAGCAGTCGGCGAGTGGCACCGCCGCGACCTCGAGCGCGTCGGCCACCGCCGCGTTCGGCACCGCGCCGCCGCACGTGTTGATCCCGAGCGCGAGCGCCGGGTCGGCGTCGGCCGCGCCCTTCGGACCCCGCGTCGCGAGCTCGATCGCGTAGGGCAACGTGGCGTTGGTCAGCGCGTAGGTCGATGTGTTCGGCACCGCTCCGGGCACGTTCCCGACGGCGTAGTGCAAGACGCCGTGCACCGAATACACGGGATCGGTGTGGGTTGTCTCCCGGATGTTCTCGATGCAGCCGCCCTGGTCGATGGCGCAATCGAGGATCACCGCGGCCGGCTTCATGGTCTTGATCATGTCGTCGGTGACGAGCACCGGCGCCCGCCCACCGGGCACGAGCACTGCGCCGATCACGAGATCCGCGTCGGCGACCGCCCGCGCCACTGCGCCGCGGTTGCTCGCGAGGGTCATGATCCGGCCCTGGTGGATCTGGTCGACCCAGCGGAGCCGGTCGAGGTTCTTGTCGAGCAGGAGCACCTCGGCTTCCATGCCCTGCGCGATCCATGCCGCGTTCCATCCGACGTTGCCCGCGCCGAGGACGACGACGCGCGCGGGTCGAACGCCGGGCGCGCCACCGAGCAGCACGCCACGGCCTCCGTGCGCGCGCTCGAGAAAGTGCGCGCCGATCTGGGGTGCCATGCGGCCTGCGACTTCGCTCATCGGTGCGAGCAACGGCAGTTGCCCGTTCGCGTGCTGCACCGTCTCGTACGCGATTCCGGTTGTCCCGGCGTCCAACAGCGCGCGCGCGACTTCCGGATACGCGGCGAGATGCAAGTACGTGAAGAGCACGAGATCGCGGCGCAGGTGTGTGAACTCCTGCTGCTGCGGTTCCTTCACCTTGAGCACGAGCCCGGCGCGCGCCCACACGTGCTCGGCGCCCACGACGATCTCGGCGCCCGCCGCGCGGTAATCGTCGTCGGTGATGCCCGAGTGCGCGCCCGCGTCCTGTTCGATCAGCACCGGCACCGCGCGGTGTGTCAACTCGGAGACGCCGTCCGGGGTGATCGCGACGCGGTGCTCCTCGTCCTTGACCTCGCGCGGCACCCCGACGGTCAACAACGTTGCTCCCACGTCAGCGCGTTCCCCACGCGCCTACCGGGTTCCCCATGCATACGTCTGCTTGTGCAGTCGCAGGTACGTGTAGGTATCGGTGGTCCGTACGCCGGGAATGCTCCGGATCTTGTCGTTGAGGATCGACAGCAGGTGCTCGTCGTCTTCGCACACGATCTCGAAGAGCAAGTCGTAGGAGCCCGACACGAACACGACGTAGTCGACCTCGGGGATGGCGGCCAGCGTGTCCGCGACGGCCTCGATGTCGCCCTCCGTCTTCACGCCGACCATGGCCTGGCGCCGGAAGCCGAGCCGCAGCGGGTCGGTGACGCCCACGATCTGCACCACGTTGCCCTCGATCAGGCGCTGGACCCGGGTCCGGACGGCGGCTTCGGACAGCCCGACCGCTGCCGCGATGCCCGTATACGAGCGCCGGCCGTCCTCCTGGAGCAATTCGACGATCGCCTTGTCGGGGTCGTCGAGCGCGTCGGGGGGCCGGCGTTTCACCCCTTTGCCAGCTCCGCGCAGAGTTCGGTGAACGACTCGACATAGCGGTCCACGTCTTCCTCGGTGTGCTGCACCGAGAGCGTCCACTGCTCTTCGTCGCCGGGGGTCATGAAGCAGCCCCGGTTCACCATCCACGGGTACGACGCGTTGAAGATCTCGTCGTTCGCCTCGAGGAAGTCGCGGTAGTTGCGCAGCGGTTCCGGCCGGTACGACACGCAACCCTTGGCACCGAGGTCGACCGCGTGACCGGGGATGCCGTACTGCGACATCGCGGCCGCGCACCCCGAAGCCATGCGCGTGCCGAGCTTGCCGAGGTACTCGTACGCGTCGGGCACGAGTACTTCGGTGAGCGCGGCGAGCCCGGCCGCGGCGACGAGCGGGTTCCCGTTGAACGTTCCCTGTTGCGCGGCGCCGCGCTCGATCGTCTCCATCACGTCCGCGCGCCCACCGAACGCAGCGCCGGGGGTGCCGCCCGCGATCGCCTTGGCGAGGCACGTGAGATCCGGCACGACGCCGTACCGCTCGGTTGCACCGCCCGGCGCGATCGCGGCGCCGCACTTCACCTCGTCGAAGATCAGCAGCGCGCCGAACTTGTGCAGCAGCTCCTTGAGGCCCTGCAGGTAACCGGGTTGGGGCTCGGCGATGCCGATGTTCATCATCACCGGCTCGATGATGAGGCAGGCGATCTCGTTGCCGCGCTCCTGCAACAGTCGCTCGAGCACGACGAGGTCGTTGAACGGCACCACGTGTGTGTGGCCCTCGAGGTACTTCGGGACACCGAGCGACATCGGGATCGACGACGGTTGCTCACGCCCACCCATGACGTCTGCGTTGGGCACGACCGAGAACATCACCTGATCGTGGTGACCGTGGTAGGAACCCTCGATCTTCACGATGTCGTCGCGACCGGTGGCCGCGCGCGCGACCCGGATCGCGCTCATCGTTGCTTCGGTGCCCGAGTTCGCGAAGCGCACCTTGTCGAGCTGGAACCGCCGGCAGAGCTCTTCGGCGAACAGCACCATGTCCTCGGTCGGGGCGGCGAAGTGCGTGCCGGTCTTCGCCGCGCGCGTGATCGCTTCGACGATCTTCGGGTGCGCGTGCCCCACGACCATGCAACCGAAGCCGCCGTGCGTGTCCACGTACTCGTTGTCGTCGACGTCCCAGACGTGGGAGCCGTGGCCCTCGCGCAAGTAGACGGGGTAGGGGTCGCCGGCTTGGAACGACGAACCGACACCTTGCGGCAGGCTGTTCAGCGCCCGTTCGTAGAGCGCTTTCGACTTCTGCGTGTTGTCGAGGAGGCGCCGCGTCTCGGAGTAGGCGATGTCGTTGGCGCGTGCGGTGATTGCGTCCATGGATATCCGATGCTCTAGTGCTTGATCATGATGTGTTTGATCTCGGTGTACGCCTCGATCGCGTAGATCGACATGTCCTTGCCGTAGCCGGACTGCTTGAAACCGCCGTGCGGGAGCTCGCTCACGATCGGGATGTGATCATTGATCCACACGGTTCCGAACTGCAGCGCCTGGGCCATGCGCATCGCGCGGCCGACGTCACGGGTCCACACGCTCGCGGCGAGCCCGTAGTCGACGCCGTTCGCCCACGCGAGCGCCTCGGCCTCGTCGGTGACGCGCTGCACGGTGATCACCGGACCGAACACCTCGCGCTGCACGATCTCGCTGTCCTGGGCCGGGTTCACGACCACTGACGGTTCGTAGAAGAAGCCGGCGCCGTCGCGGGTGCGACCACCGGTGGTGACCTCCGCGCCCGCGCCCCGCGCCCGATCCACCATGCCTTCGACGCGCGCGAGCTGTTCGCCGGACACCACCGGCCCCATCGCGGTGGCGTCGTCGAGCGGGTCGCCGGTCACGATCTGCGAAACCGAGTCAGTGAGCGACGCGACGAAGTCGTCGAACAGTCCGGGCCCGGCGAGCACGCGCGTCGGAGCGGTGCAGTCCTGGCCCGAGTTGTAGTAGCCGGTCTCGGTGAGCGTCGCGACGAGTGCTTCGAGGTCGGCGTCGTCGAAGACGATCACCGGTGCCTTGCCCCCGAGCTCGAGGTGCACGCGCTTCAACGAGTCGGCCGCGGCCCGGGCGATCGCCTTGCCGGTGGCGACGTCACCGGTGAGCGAAACCATCGCGACGTCCGGGTGGGCGACGAGCGACGCGCCCGCGTGCTCGCCGTCGCCGGTGATCACGTTGAGGACGCCCGGCGGGAGGGTGTCCTGGGTGATCTCGGCCAGCCGCAGCGCGGTCAGCGGCGTCAGCTCCGACGGCTTGAGCACGACGGTGTTGCCGGCGGCCAGCGCGGGGCCGAGCTTCCAGGTGGCCATGTTCAGCGGGTAATTCCACGGAGCGATCGAGCCGACGACCCCGACGGGGTCCCGGCGGAGGAACGAAGTGTGGTCCTCCAGGTATTCGCCCGCGGCCCGGCCCTCGAGAAAGCGGGCGCCGCTCGCGAAGAAGCGCCAGTTGTCGACGGTGAGGTCCATCTCGAAGTCGATGATCGAGCGGGGCTTGCCCACGTTGCGGATCTCGAGGTCGCAGATGGTGTCCATGTCGTCGGCGATGGCATCCGCGACCTTGGTGAGGATCTCGAAGCGCTGGCGCGGGGTCGTCCGGCTCCACGCGCCGAACGCCTCGGTCGCGGCCCCGACCGCCTCGTCGACGTCGTCGCTCGTGCTCGCGGCCACCTCGTCGAGCAGCTCGCCCGTGGCCGGGTTGCGCACCTCGTCGGTTTGGCCGGATTTGGCGGCGCGCCACGTGCCGCCGATGAAGTTCTCGCGTGCCATTCGGTCCTCCTCGCAATTCCACGATGTTGGTCGCCAAGGGGGGTCCCAGGCAAGGGAATCCGCAACGAAACATGGCGTTCACAACGACTTCCTTGCGCCACAGCCTATCGGCGTGCAAGCGTTCCGGCCCGGGGAACGGCGCCCGCCGAGGCGCCCTGCGTGGGAGGTGATACGACGACGGACGACGTCATCCAACTGGAACGCGTGTCGAAGCGTTTCGGGCAGTTCGTGGCGGTCCACGACGCCGACTTCGGGATCGCCCGCGGCGAGTTCTTCGCCATGCTCGGACCGTCCGGCTGCGGGAAGACCACGACCCTGCGCATGATCGCGGGCTTCGAGGCTCCCACCGAGGGCGAGATCCGCCTCGAAGGCAAAGATGTGTCGCGCGTCCCGCCCTACAAGCGGAACGTCAACACGGTGTTCCAGCACTACGCACTGTTCCCGAACATGTCGGTCTGGGACAACGTCGCCTTCGGACCGAAGTCGCGCAAGGTCGGCGGCGACGAGATCAAGCGCCGCGTCGGCGAACTGCTCGAGATCGTTCGCCTCTCCGACTTCGCACACCGCAAGCCGAACCAGCTGTCCGGCGGTCAGCAGCAACGGGTCGCGCTCGCCCGCGCGCTCGTCAACTACCCGAGCGCGTTGCTCCTCGACGAGCCGCTCGCCGCGCTCGACCTGAAGCTGCGCCAGGCGATGCAGCTCGAGCTGAAGCGCATCCAGCGCGAGGTCGGCATCACGTTCGTGTTCGTCACGCACGACCAAGAAGAGGCGCTCACGATGAGCGACCGCATCGCGGTGATGAACGAAGGGCGCGTCGAGCAGATCGGTGCCCCGCGCGAGATCTACGACGAACCGTCGTCGGTGTTCGTCGCGGGCTTCATCGGTGATGCCAACCTGTTCCAGGTCGCAGTGGTCGCGTGTGACGGCGACCTCGCGACCGTCGAGGTGTGTGGCGACCGGCTACCGATCCAGAACGGCGCCGCCGCGCGTGAGGGCGATGCGGCGACGCTGATGGTGCGGCCGGAGCGGGTGAGCGTGCTCATGAAGCAACCCGACAACGGGCACGTCGGGCTCACGTGCACTGTCAAGGACCTCGTGTTCCAGGGTCCGGTAGTGCGGGTCGCGCTGACAACTCGTGACGGTTCTGAGACAGTGGCCCATGTGGGGGCCGACGAGCAGCTGCCGATGCTGCGTCCGGGGGACCAGGTCTGGGTGGGTTGGGAGCGCGCCGCGGCTCGACTCCTCCCCGTCGGCCGGGTCGTCACGGCCGAAGATCTCGATGCACCGACCGGGGAGGTCACATGAAGTCCCGTCAGCGGAACCAGCTCATCGCGGCTGGCCTGAGTCGCCGGAAGTTCCTCGAGCGGGCGGGTCTGGCCACGGGTGCGGTGTTGCTCGCGCCGGCGATCCTCGCGGCATGCGGCGGCGATGACGACGACAGCTCCAGCAGCGGGGGGAGCAGCGGCGGCGGTGGCGGCAGCAAGGACCTGAAGGTCTCGAACTGGACCGGCTACATGACGGACCAGAGCCTGAAAGATTTCGAGAAAACGACCGGCATCAGCGTCGACTACGCCGAGGACATCAACGACAACAACGAGTACTTCACGAAGATCCGGCCCAACCTGTCGAAGGGCAAGGGGACCGGCCGTGACTCGATGGTGCTCACCGACTGGATGGCGAGCCGGCTCATCAACCAGGTCGACCCGCCGTGGGTGCAGCCGCTCGACACCGCGAAGTTCCCGAATCAGAAGAACCTCATCCCCGCGCTGCAGAACGTGGACTGGGACCCGACGCGCAAGTACAGCGCGCCGTGGGCCACCGGCATGACCGGCATCGCGTACAACATCAAGACGACGGGCAAGGAGATCACGTCGATCGACGAGTTCCTCGCCGCGAACGGCACGAAGACGGTGCTCACCGAGATGCGCGACACCGTCGGCCTCTTCATGCTCGCCGGTGGCATCGATGCGACGAAGCCGACGTACGCGCAGGCCGGCCCCGCGTTCGATGCGCTGTCGAAGGCGGTGAACGACGGGAAGATCGATGGTTTCAACGGCAACGAGTATGTGAACGACCTCGGTGCCGGGAACCTCGCCGCCGCGTTCGCGTGGTCCGGTGACGTCGCGCAGATCACGCTCGACAACCCGGACGTGCGCTTCGCGATCCCGGACTCCGGCGGCATGCTCTGGTCCGACAACTTCCTGATCCCGATCGGCACCGACAAGGCCGACCTCGCGACCGAGTGGATCAACTTCTTCTACGACCCGAAGAACGCGGCCGTGCTCACCGCCGGGATTCAGTACGTCTCACCCGTCGCCGGCACCGGTGAAGCACTGACGGCGATGGGGGGCGACGCGGCGAAGCTCGTCGAGAACCCGCTCGTCGTCCCGACACCCGAGTTCCTCGCGCAACTGAACGTCTTCGGCACGCTCGACGCGGCCGAGGAAGAGAAGTTCGACAAGCGGTTCTCCGA
Organism: uncultured Actinomycetes bacterium; assembly: GCA_963740835.1. Classification (GTDB taxonomy): domain Bacteria; phylum Actinomycetota; class Acidimicrobiia; order IMCC26256; family PALSA-610; genus CAVUFH01. Next base: position 857,849 of record CAVUFH010000003.1, read on the forward strand.
GATCCTCGGCGCGGGCTGATCCGAGGGACGAGTGGCCACTGCGGTCGCACCTCCCGAAGAAAAGGCGGAACCGTCGAAGTCGCGCGCGACGATCGTCGAACGCGACGATCAAGGGAAGCGGTCGGGTGGCGTGACGCCGTGGCTGCTGCTCGCGCCGGGGATCATCTTCCTGCTCCTGTTCTTCTTCGTTCCGCTCTACACGCTGTTCCGGATGTCGTTGTCTGAGCGCACCGACCGCTTCTCCGACCCGACGTTCAACTGGCACTGGGCGAACTACGGCGACGCGTTCTCACAATTCGGCGACCAGTTCTACCGGTCGTTCGCCTACGCGGCCGCGGCCACCCTGCTCGCGCTGGCGATCGGGTACCCGCTCGCGTACGTGATCGCGTTCCGCGGCGGCCGCTTCCGGAACGTGCTGCTCGGACTGGTCGTGATCCCGTTCTTCACGAACTTCCTGATCCGCACACTCGCGTGGCGGACGATCCTCGGCGAGCAGAGCTGGCTCACGAGCGTGCTCCGCAGCGTCGGGGTCCTCGGCGCGTCGGACACCTTCCTTCGCACCCCGATCGCGGTCATCGGCGGGCTCACCTACAACTTCCTGCCGTTCATGGTCCTGCCGATCTATGTCGCGCTCGAGAAGATCGATCCGGGCCTCGTCGACGCGGCGCGTGACCTGTACTCGACGACCTGGCGTGCGTTCCGCAAGATCGTGTTCCCGATGTCGTTGCCTGGAGTGTTCGCGGGCAGCCTGCTCGTGTTCATCCCCGCAGCCGGCGACTTCGTGAACGCGTACTACCTGGGCAACGCGCACACCACGATGATCGGGAGCGTCGTTCAGGACCAGTTCCTCGTGCAGGGCGACTATCCCGTCGCCGCCGCGCTCTCGTTCGTGTTCATGGGCATCGTCATGGTGCTGGTGACGCTCTACGCGCGTGTCCTCGGCACCGAGGACCTCACGTGAGCGCGTCGGGCACAGTCACGTCGCCGGCCGGTCGCCTCGGCCGGATCGGGATGAACGTCATTGCCGCGTTGGGACTGCTCTACCTGTTCGCGCCGATCTTCGTGATCATCGCGTTCAGCTTCAACGAGCCGAAGGGTCGATTCAACGCGGTCTGGCAGAAGTTCACGTTCGACAACTGGCTGCATCCCTTCGCCAATCGTCCGCTCGTCGACGCGCTCCTGCTGAGCCTGCGCATCGCGCTCATCTCCACCGTCATCGCGACGATCCTCGGCACGTTCATCGCGATCGCGCTGGTCCGCTACCGGATTCGCGGCGGCGAACCCGTCAACTTCCTGCTGGTTCTCCCGCTCACTGCGCCCGAGATCGTGCTCGGTGCGTCGTTGCTCACGCTGTTCATCCGGCCGACGATGCTGCTCTTCAACCACAGCTTCGTCCTCGGCACTCCGACGATCATCATCGCCCACATCATGTTCCTGGTGAGCTACGTCGCGATCACCGTGCGCGCGCGCGTGCGCGGCCTCGACTGGACGCTCGAAGACGCGGCGATGGACCTCGGCGCGTCTCCGACGCGCACGTTCTGGAAGGTCACGCTGCCGCTGATCACACCGGGCATCCTCGCCGCCGCGCTCCTCGCGTTCGCGCTGTCGATCGACGACTTCATCATCACCTACTTCGTTTCGGGCCCCGACACGACGACCTTCCCCGTCCGCATCTTCAATCAGTCGCGCACCGCGACACCGCCGCAGATCAACGTGCTGTCGACGATGATCCTGATCGTGAGCATCACCGTGCTCGCCGCGGGGACCGCGTGGGGTGCGTACCGCCAGAACCGCACCACGTAATCGTCAGCCACGCTCGCATCGCGCCGCTAGCGTCTCGACCAGTGATGGAGTTGGAGGAAGCCGGCGCGCTCGTCACCGGCGGTGCGAGTGGGATCGGCGCGGCCACGGTTGCGGCGCTGCAGGCCGCGGGCGCGCGGGTCGCGTCCCTCGACCTCACCGAATCCGCGGAGGCCGACGTGGCGATCGTCACCGACGTCGCGGACGAGGCGCAGGTAGTGGCGAGCATCGCGCGGGCCGCCGCCGCGCTCGGCGGCCTCGACATCGCGGTGGTGAACGCGGGAGTCGGCGGGATGAGCCCGCTGCTCGAGATGCCCGCGGCCGAGTGGGATCGCGTGATGGGCGTCAACCTGCGCGGCGCCTTCCTGACGCTGCGCGAGTGCGGCAAGGCGATGGTCGCGCGCGCAACGGGCGACTCTGCCGGCGTCGAGTCAAGTGGCGCGATCGTTGCGGTCACGAGCGTGTCCGGTTTCCTGACCGAGCGGTTGATGGCTCACTACTCGGTGTCGAAGGCCGGCCTCGCCGCCCTCGTACGGGTCGCGGCGCGCGAGCTCGGCCCGCACCGGATCCGGGTGAACGGGGTGGCGCCGGGCACGACGGCAACGCCGATGTTCGCGGCCACGGACCGGCTCCCGGGTTACCAGGAACGGGCGGCGAGCCGCACCGCGTTGGGCCGGCTCGGCACCGCCGAAGACGTCGCGGAGGTGATCGTGGCGCTGTGCCGGCTCGAGTGGGTCACCGGTCAGATCGTCGCGGCCGACGGCGGCGTCTCGCTCGCGAGCCCGATCGATCCCGCCGACAGCTTCGACGTCCGCCCGTGACGGTCCGGGCACAATGACGATTCGGGCCGTCGTCTTCGACTTCGACGGGTTGATCCTCGACACCGAGACCTCGATCTTCGCTTCCTGGTGCCTGGCGTTCGAAGCGCACGGGTGCGCGCCACCCACGATCGAGGAGTGGGCGGCCGAGGTGGGAACGGTGGGTGGACTCGACGTGGTCGCGTTGCTCGAGTCGCGCGCCGCGCGCCCGGTCGACGTCGACGCGATGCAGCTGCGCCGGCGCGCGTACCGCGACGACGTCCTTGCGCGCGAGGTTGCGCGTCCCGGTGTCGCCGATTGGATCGACGACGCGCTCGCGCGCGGGTTCGGTCTCGCGATCGCGTCGAGCTCCGAGCGCGAATGGGTCGAACCGCATTTGCGCCGGCTCGGTCTGCGCGACCACTTCGCGCACCTTGCGTGTTACGGATCCGGACTCGCCCCAAAGCCCGCGCCCGATACCTATCTCGAAGCGTGCGTGCGATTGGGCGTCGCCCCTGCCCACTCGATCGCGGTCGAAGATTCGCCGCATGGAATCGACGCGGCGCGCGCCGCCGGGTTGCGCGTCGTCGCGGTTCCCAACACGGTCACCGAGCAGATGGACCTGTCGGCTGCCGACCTCGTGATCACGTCGCTGGCCGAGTGTTCACTGGCCGACGTGCTCGCGCGCTTCGCCGCCTAGCTCAGCAGCGTCCGCCCCACGGACCCTTGCCCTGCCACTGGTACAGCGTCCACGCAAGGTCGTCTTGATCGGACACGCTCGCCTGGTTCGGTCGCACACCGACCAGATTGACGCGGCCCGCGTGACTCGCAGTGATGTCCCACGTCGTCAGCGCGAACTGGTACGCGCCGAAGTACTTGCCCGACGCGCTCACGACCCCATAGTTCCCGTGGCTCTCGCGCGCGCGGGTGCACACGAGGAACGGGTCGTCGTGGTGCGAACCGCCGCCACCGCTCGAAGGCGGGGGCGGAACCGCGGCCGGCCCGATCGCCTTCTGTGCGCTCTGCTTGGTCGTGGCCTTCGTGGCCTTCGTGGCCTTCGTGGCGGCCCTGGGGGCGGGCGTCGCGGCTCTCGAGCGACTGGCGGCGGCCTTGGCCGCGGCAGCTTGCGCCGCGGCGACGGACTCGCGTTGGGCCTGGCCCTGCAAGCCGGCCAGCTGCGCTTCGAGCGTGGCCTGTTCGTTGCCGAGCTTCTGGACGAGCGCCGCCTCGTCGGCCCGCCGCTGTTCGAGCGCGGCCCGCTGGGAGGCGAGGGCTTCGGACGCCTGGGTGAACTCGTCGATCACGCGCTCGCTCTCGGCGTTGGCCCGGTCGAGCAGCGTCGCCCGCCGGACCGAGTCGAGGGCGCTGCCGCTCGACAACACCGGCCCGAGGTCGGTGCCGGAGCCCTTGTAGATCTCGACCGCGCGCGCCGTCGCCGCGACCGCGGTCGTGTCGGCGTGCTGCTTCGCATCCGCGACCTTGTGCTCGAGCTCGGCGATCTGCGCGTCGAGCTGCGCCGCTTCCTCGCGGCTCGCGAACCAGCGCTGCGCGGCCGCGTCGATCTCACTGCGCGTCTGCGCGATGCGGTCGTTGGTGCTCTGCGCGCCGGCAACCATCGGCACGGAAACGAGCGCGACGATCAATGCGACGACGAGGACGCGTCCACGCGTCAGCACGGTGCGAGTGTCCGACTCCGCCACACCGATGCTGCGCCCGCGGCCGAAACGGCGCGTGCGGGGCTTGGGCATTGCGTTCGACCCTAACGAAGCGTCCATGCAAAGGCGAAACTCTGGCGTCACGCTGCGTGAGGTTCGGGGCGCGTCCGGCAACAACTTGCAGGTCACCGGCAGTGTTGCGAATGCGAGAATCTTCGTGATGCGCGAGGGATCCGCCGAGTTGACTGACGCCGAAGTGCCGGACACGTCGCCTGACCGCGGCGATGTCGAACAATTCGGTGCAGAACGTCCGAGTGTGTTGGAGCGGGCGATCGACTGCTTCGAGCCGGCGCGCACGGTGTTGTTCGTGTGCATCGTTGTCTGGATCGCCTGGTTCTTCCGGCTGCCACTCGTGCGGCACGAGCGGTTTCAGACCTTCGGGTTCGACCTTGGTATCTACGACCAGGGTGTGTGGCTCCTTTCGCAATTTCGCGATCCGTTCGTCACCGTGCGCGGTCTCGATCTCTTCGGTCACCACATGAACCCGTTCTTCTTGGTGCTCGCGCCCTTCTATCGCGCGGGCGGTGGTGTCGAATTCCTGCTTGCGGTGCAAGTGCTCGCCCAGGCGAGCGGTGCGATCGCGATCTTCTTGCTCGGCCGCGATCTGCTGCGTTCGCGCTGGTGCGGTGTCGCGCTCGCGATCGCGTTGCTCCTGAACCCCACGTACCAATGGTTGATGTGGGAGTTCTTCCACCCCGACGCAGTCGCGATCGGTCCGTTGCTCTTCGCATACTGGGCCGCGCGCGAACGAAGATGGGGTTGGTTCACCGTGGCCGCGGTGATCGCGCTGAGCTGCAAAGAAGATGTGGCACTCGCGGTCGTCGTGCTCGGGTTGCTCGTCGCCTTCCGTTTGCGCCGCGATCAACGGCGTCTCGCGTTCGGGTTCGGCTCGATGGTCGTCGGCTTCCTCGTACCGGTCGTCATCGGATCGAGCGGCGATTGGAGGTTCCTGCTCGCGGCGGTCTTCGTGGTCGTCGGCCTGTACCTCGTGCTCGACCGGCGCGACGACTGGCGCATCGGCACCGCTATCGCGTTGCTCGCGGGCGCGTGGTTCCTCCTCGCGACGCAGATCCTCATCCCGCACTTCAACGGCGTGGGCCGCTTCTACGATTCCTTCTTCGGTCCCGAGCTCGGGGAGACACCGAGCGAAATCGCGAAGAACATCGCGCAGCATCCGTCGCTGGCGATCGACCGCATCGCGGAGTCGAGTCGACAGACGTGGTACTGGCGGATGCTCGCACCGTTCGCATTGCTGCCACTCATCTATCTGCGCGCGTTCGCGATCGCGCTACCGATGGTCGCGGTCAACGTCTTGACCTTGTTCCCGTATACACGCGACTACCGCTTCCACTACTCGGCGCTCGTCGTCGCGGGCGGCGCGGTGGCGTCCGTCGAAGCGATCGCCTGGCTGCAGCGCCTGAGCGGTGGGAGCGTCACCGTTCGCAACGCGGGTGTGAGCATCGTGGTGATCGCGGCGCTCGTGACGACCGTCGCGTGGGGCGCGTCGCCGCTCGCCCGCGACTACGACCGCATCTGGCCCTTGCGCGCCGACCTGCACCAACCGATCCAGGAGTACGCGATCGCTCTGGTGCCGAAGGACGCATCGGTGAGCGCGGCCTACGACATCGTCCCGCACATCACGCACCGCGAGAAGGTGTACGAGTTCCCGGTTCCGTGGTGCAACATCAACTGGGGTGTCCACGGCGAGAACCTCGACGATCCGGCCGGGGTGCAGTGGCTGATCCTCGACCGGCGTCTCCTCGACCCGAAGAACACCGCGCTCGCGAACGATCTGCTGGGTTCCGAGTTCACGATTCGGTTCGAACAGTCCGACATCGTCGTGGCCGAGCGCACCACCCCCGCGCCGCCGCGTACTGAGCAGCCCGCGCAGTTCGAATGCCAGCCGCGGTGATCACGCAGCGCGCCGTTCACGCGATTGTGGCGCCGCCCTCGACCGGTACCGTCTGCCCGGTCAGGTAGCGGGCGTCCTCGGAAAGCAGGAAGGCAACCACATCCGCGATGTCTTCCGGTTGTGCGTAGCGCCCGATCGGCACGCGCGTCTTGGCCCGGGCCTGGGCTTCGGGCGTCGCGAACGTGCCGCCGGTCATCGGCGTGTCGACGCCACCGGGGCAGACGCAGTTCGCCGCGCACTCCGTCGGGGCCGTACTGCACGGCCAACAAGCGGGTCAACGCGTCCACGCCGCCCTTGCTCGCGGTGTATCCGGCTCCGTAACCGTGACCGCGGATGGCGGCGGTCGACGCGATGGTCACGATCGCGCCCCCGCCATCGACGAGCGACGGCAGGGCCTGCGCGATGACTGCGAACGTCCCGACGAGGTTGACACGCAACACGTGCACGAAATCCTCGACCGCGACCTGGTGCGCGGGTCTGAGATCGGGACCGTGAAAGATGCCGGCCGCCGTCACCACACCCCGGAGTCGGCCGAGGTCGGCGATCGCCTGCGCGACGGTCGCGCGCACGGCGTCTTCGTCGCCGACGTCGCACTCGTACGCCGTGGCGCGGCCGCCGGCGCTCGCGACGAGTGCCTCGGTTTCGCGCGCGTTGTCGCCGTGCCGGTCGACGATCGCGATTGCAGATCCGTCGCGTGCAACGCGTTGCGCGGTGGCGCGGCCGATGCCGCTTCCGCCACCGGTGATGAGCACGGCGCCGTTCATGGACCTCAGAAACTAGGGTCTGGCCGTGGTCTCGGTCGAGGAAACCCGCGCGATGCACACTGTCGACGGCAAGGTGATCGTGATCACCGGCGCAGGCAAGGGGATCGGCAAGGGCCTGGCTCTGCACCTCGGCAAGGGCGGCGCGTCGATCGTCGTCGCGGAGTGGAAGCCGGATCTCATGGAGGCGACATGCGCCGAGCTCGACACGCTCGGCATCCCGAACCTCGGGATCGTCTGCGACGTGAACGAGCGCACCCAGATCGAAGCGATGATCGCGGCGACGGTCGAAGGGTTCGGCCGCGTCGATTGTCTCATCAACAACGCGCAGACCTTCCGCCCGCTCGCGCCGATCGCCGAAGTCACCGAACGCGACCTCGACATCTTCTACACGTCCGGTGTCAAAGGCACGTTGTGGGCGATGCAAGCGGCGTACCCGCACATGCGGGACCAAGGTTGGGGTCGCGTCGTCAACTTCGCGTCGTCGATGGGGATCACGGGTGGCAAGGGCTTCGCCGCGTACAACGCGTCGAAGGAAGCGATCCGCGCGCTCACCCGTACCGCCGCTCGCGAGTGGGCCATGGACGGCATCATCGTGAACGCGATCGCGCCGGCCGCCGCGACGCATCACGGGGTCGCCGGCGAGCAGAGCGAGGGCTACCGCATCTTCGTCGAGAACTGCCCGATGGGCCGGCAAGGGGACCCGGAGCTCGACATCGGTGGTGTCGCATGGTTCCTTTGCAGCGACGGATGTCGCTACCTCACTGGCCACACGCTGATGGTCGACGGCGGCGCATTCATGTGGGCGTGAGCGCAGAGGCGCAGCTCGAGCGCGAGGGATACCGCCACATCCGTGCCGCTCCGACCCGCGCGGCCGACTTCGATGGCCAAGGCCACTTGAACAACGCGGCAACGGTCCGCGTCTTCAACGATGCGCGCGTCGCCTACGTGCGCGAGTCGATCGGTGACTGGTGGATCGACGCGATCGAAGTGCACCGCTTCGTGATCGCGGCGCCGCGAGCTGCACGTGCTGTATGAGTCCGAAGGGATGCCGGGCGAGGTGTTCGTCGGCGCCATGCGCTACGTGCGCCGCGAGGGCAAGGCGTTGGTGCTCGAACAGCGGCTGCTCGAAGCGGTGACAGCTCGTCCGATCGCACGGGCGTGGGTCGTCCAGTTGCTGGTGCAGGACGGCACCGTCGTGGAGTGGCCCGCGCGCTACATCGCTCACGTGGAAGCGATCGAGCAGTGCGCCCTCCCCGTGCAGCCGCGTCGAAACGTCGCGCGCTGGGGTCCGCCCGAGTAGCGTTTGCACCGTGACCGATTCGGGTTCCGGCGCCCCTCCCGAACCGCCTCGAGAACCACCGTCGGAGCCGCGTCCCTCGGATGCGTGGGCGCAGCCGACGCCCGCCGCGCCACCGCCGATTCCACCTCCGCCGAGCACGGTGCCGGCACCGCCGCCCGGGACCGGCTACCAGTACGCCGCGCCCGCACCGACGTGGGCGCCGGGACAGCCCGGGTACGCGCCACCGAAGACCAACAACCTCGCGATCATCTCGCTCATCTTCGGGATCGCGAACTTCATCATCTGCCCGTTCGTCGGGTCGATCGTCGCGATCGTCACCGGGCACATCTCGTCCAGTCAGATCAAGCGGTCCGAGGGCCGGGAAGGCGGCAAGGGCCTCGCTCGCGCCGGGACGATCCTCGGCTATGTCGGGCTCGGCCTCGCGATCGTCGGTCTCGTCGGCGCGATCGTGGCGTTCGGCGTGTTCGGCGACGACATCACCCGTGCGTCGTTGCGGTCGGACGCGAACGAGTTCGTCGACAACGCGCAGCAGGTCGCGCAGGTGAGCGGCAGCGACGTGCGCGATCCCGAAGTCCTGCGGCGCGCCTACGCGAACACCTCGTTCGACGACGGCTTCGACTCGATGACCTTGGCCGACGGCACGTCGATCCTTACCGCCGACGCGAGCGACTGGGAGAACGCGGGCTGGCGCGTGCAGCTGCACGGCAACCTCTTCAAGTCCGCCGACATCTGCGTGTTGATCCCGGTCGCGATCGACGGTTCGCCCGCGATCAGCAACTCCGCGTGTACGAACCGGACCTCGGCCTAGCGCGAGGTGCGCGGTGCGGCTCCCTGCGCGCCGAGACCGGTCAACATGCCGTCGAGCACCTCCACCGCACGCGGGACCGCCGCGTCGTACCCCTCTTCGTCGATGCGCGGGCCGACGAGCTCGAGGTCGAACAGCCCCCGGTATCCGGCGGTGATGAGGTCGGTGAGGATGCGGCGGATGGGGATGTCGCCGTCGCCCGGCACCAGCCGATCCGGGGTCGCTAGGGTCCCGACACGGAAGTCGCTGACTTGCACGAGCCGGATGCGGTCGATGCCATCACTGATCGTCGTCGCCAGGCCACGTTCCGCCCAGCACACGTTGATCTCCAGGCACACGCCGGTGTCGAGCCGGCGGGCGATGTCGATGACGTCATGCAGCGAGTGCACGAACCCGACGTCGACGCGCAGCGAGTTCGTGTGCTCGATCGCGAACGCCACGTGCGCGGCGCGCGCCACCTCGAGGACGGGTGCAAGCGCGGCTTCGAGCGCGTCGGCCGCGTCCTCCCACGTGAGTGGCGTCGCCGGCCCGGTCGTGAACACGAGGCACCCGGCGCCGAAGCGGGCGGCCGCGTCGATCGAGCGGAGCAGCCGGGCGCGCTGCGTCTCCCACTGTTCCGGGTCCGCGAGCCGGAACGGTCCGAGACCGATCAGGTTCCCGACGCGCAGGCCACGCGCAACCGCGTCGGCGATGCGCGCGACGCCGTCGTCCCAGCCGTTCGCCTCGAGCTTCGCCACCGACACTCCGACCTGGTCGATGCCGTGCCGGTCCCAGAACGCGAGGTCCTCCGACAGGGAATTGCGGTAGGACGAGATCGCGCTGACGCAGATGCGCGGATGCATCGAGCTATCCGAGCGTGAGGCCGCGCGCGATGCTGCTGCCGCCGTCGAGTTGCAGGTTGACGCCGGTTACGAACTCGGATTCCCGGCTCGCCAGATAGACCGCCGCGAGCGCGACGTCCTCGGCTTCGCCGAGCCGGGTGAGATGCATGCCCTCGTACCGCGAGCGGCGCGCCGGATCGATGTCGGCGTCGCGCCGAGCATTGAACACGAAGCCGGGGCTTACCGTGTTGCAGCGGATGCCGGCGGCGGCGTAGTCGACCGCGATCGACCGGGTCAGCGCGTTGAGCCCGCCCTTCGCGGCGATGTACGCCGCGAACCCCGGGCTCGCCCGTTCCGCCTGCCGCGACGAGATGTTCACGATCGCGCCGCCGCCCGCGCGCTCGAGGTGCGGGAGCACCTCGCGACACAACCAGAACGGCGCGGTGAGGTCGACGCGCAGGATCGACTCCCAGGCGTCGGTGGCCAGGTCGCCGGCGCGCGCATCGTCGCCGCCACCACCCGCCGCGTTGTTCACGAGCACCGTCAACCCGTCGAGCTCGCGCGCCGCGCCCGCGACGAGATCGATGCACGCGGACTCTTCGTGGAGATCGGCATCGAGGAACACGGCGCGTCCACCCGCATCGGTGATCGCGCGCGCCACCGCGTTGCCTCGCTCCGCGTCGCGCCCGGTGACGGCGACGCGCGCACCTTGACGCGCGAACTCGATCGCGATCGCGCGTCCGATGCCGGCGGTCGATCCCGTCACGAGCGCGCTCTCACCGGCCAACCGCACGCGGCGGAACGTACCTCTGTGATCCGCGAGCCGCCACCGGCGATCCGCAACGATGACACCACATGCCGACCGGATGCCGGTGGCGTTCGTGACGAACCCTGATCAGATGCTCAGCTTCGCGGGTTCCGCGTGATGACGATCCGGGGCGGCATGATCGGTGACGGCTCGGCCTGCGTCGCTTTGTGAGCGGCGCCGTTGGATGCCGGTCAGTGCGAGCACGATGGCCCAGGTAAGGAACGCCAATGTCACGATGCAGAAGCTCGGAGGAAGGTTGAAGACAACCGCGATGATGAGGCCGACCCACACGGCCGCGAGGCTGAGAGCAGTTCCGAGCGCGACGACGCCGGCAGGGCGAGCAGTGATCAGTAGGGCGGTCGCCGAAGGTGTGACGATCAGCGCGAAGAGCAGCAACGTTCCGACGACCTGCACGGCCATCGTTACCGCGAGCGCGAGCAGGACCATGAATACGGTCCCGAGGAGCCGCACGGCTACTCCTTTCGCTTCGGCGACCTGTGGGTCGACCGAGGCGAACAAGAGGGGGCGTGCGATGACGACGAGAACGAGAGCCAAGCCGAGCGTGAAACCCGCGAATACTCGGAGCTGACCCGGCGAAATCGCAAGCAGATTCCCGAACAGCACGCTCGTGAGAGTGCTCGTGCTCTCCGATGCCAACGATGCGAACAGCACTCCGAGTCCGGTTGCGACCGCAAGGATGGTACCGGTGGATACTTCGCGATTGGACACCTGCTTGCCGAGCGCGCCGATCGCCAATCCTCCGCTCACGCAGAAGAGTGCGAGGCCGAGCGTCACGGGGATCCCGGCGAGCACAGCGAACGTCGCCCCCGGAAACCCGATGTGTGCAAGCGCGTGCGCCGCGAACGCGTCGCGACGAATCACGACGAAGTAACCGATCAGACCGGAAGCGATGGCGACAAGCGTGCCTCCAATGAAGGCGTTTCGCATGAAGCCGGTGTGCAAGATCTCGAACCAGTTGGATTGATATCCGACGTCCGCAATCGTATGGAACACGGTTCAACTTCGCGTGAACAGATCGCCCTGCGGGGTGCGGACGACTTTGATCGGTGTGTCATACAGGTGGGTGAGCAGCTCACTGTCGACGACTTCGCCGATTGCGCCGTAGTGCGCGTGACCATCCAGCAAGTAGACGGCGCCGTCGAGGATCGAAAGGAGCGGGTTGAGATCGTGAACCACGACGACGATGGTGACGCGACGCCGGACGCGAAGCTCGTGGAGCAGCTGAACGATCTCATGTTGATTCCGAATATCGAGATTCGCAAGGGGCTCGTCGAGCAGCAACAGGTCCGGATCGCCGACGAGCGCCTGGGCGATTGCCACGCGTTGTTGTTGGCCGCCAGAGAGCTGCGAGAGGCGACGGGCGGCAACCTCGTGCGCCGAGACCGCCCGCAGCGCCTCGTCGACTCGGACCCGATCCTCGCCTGACCGACCACCGAGGCCCCAGCGTGTTCCGGTCCGACCCAACGCCACGAGATCGCGGGAACGAATCGCTTCACCAATGTGCGCCGTGTAGTTCTGCGGGACGTAGCCGATGCGAGCGTTACCGCGGTGGGGTCCTTCGCCGAGCACCGTCATGCGACCTTCCGCAACCGGTACGAGCCCCAGCGCCATCTCGAGCAGGGTTGTCTTGCCCGATCCATTCGGCCCGATGACTCCCACGATCGAGCCGGACGGGATCGAGAAGTCTCCTTGCGACCAGATCGCAAGGGCGCCCCGAGCGGCACTGACGCCAACGAGCTCCAGCGCGTTGGTCACCGTGTGAGCGCCGCGGCGAGATCTTGGAGCTGGTGCACCTGCCACGCCACGAAGGTCGTGAAGTCGGGTGGGACGCTTTCCGTCACGTTCACGACGGGAACGTCAGCGGCTTCGGCTCGCCTGCGCACCTGGTCAGGGATCGACCCTTCCGTCTGCGTGTTGAAGATGAGTACGGACATCGTGCCACCCGCCAGCGCCTTCTCGAAGTCGTTGATGTCGCCCGGAGCCGGCTCGGATTCGTTGGCCGTCGCTCGCTGGTACCCCGGCGGCGTCTTGTTCGCGAGCCCGAGCGCATCCGCCATGTAGTCGAAGATTCCTTCCGTCGCGCCGTAGGTCTTACCGACAGCCGTCGGCTTGATCCGGGCGATGACGTCGTCGTACGGCTTCATCGATGTGCGCCACGCTTCGTGCCGCTGATCGAAGTAGCTCCCAGACTTCGGTTCGAGCTTCTTCAGCGCCAGCGTGACGGCATCGGCAATCTTGTAGACATAGCCAGGGTCGTACCAGATGTGAGGGTTGTCGCCGTCCTTGCGTCCGGCGATGTTCCCACCGTTCACGACCACGGGCTTGTCGTCGAGGGTCGCGATGGCCTTCTCGGCCCACGGGTCATAGTCCAGGCCGTTGACGACGACGAGTCGCGCGCCGCCGAACCTGGCGTTGTCGGCCGGCGTCGGTTCGTAGTCGTGTGGATCCGCCGAGGAACTCTTGAAGATCGTCGTGACGTCCCCACAGTCGCCTGCGAGCGAATCCACGATGTTTCCCCACTGGTCGACACTCACGACCACCGACACGGGTGGTGTCGGGCAGTCGCCCTTCGATGCGCTGCGGGCGGACCCAGCGTCGTCAGAGGAGCCGCACGCTCCCAGGATCAGCACCGCGATGACCGCGGCGGCGACTCCGGCGCGGAATCGAAACATTTCCCTTCCTTCGGTTCAGGAGCACATTCACGCGAGAAAGGATGATAGCCATTCTCACTTAGTCCGCGCAGCTTCGTTCTCAATGCTTCTCATCAACGGGTACGCTGGACCACGTGATCAGTGAATTACACGCTGTGGCGGCGCAGCGTGTGCGCGCCGAAGATCAGAGGTACACAGCCGGCCGTCGCGCGCTCGTCGAAGTGCTGGCCGACGCAGACCAGCCGCTCACGATTCCGCAACTGCTGAAACGGCGAAAGGAACTCGCGCAGAGCTCTGTCTATCGCAACCTCGCGGTGCTCGACCGTGCCGGCGTGGTGCATCGCATCGTGACCTCCGACGAGTTCGCGCGATACGAGCTGGCCGAAGACCTGACCGAGCATCATCACCACCACCTCATCTGCACCCGATGCGGCGACGTCATTGATTTCACGGTGCCGGCTCGACTCGAGGCGGACCTCGACACGACCGCTGCGAACGTGGCGAAGCGGACCGGGTTCGTGGTGGATCATCACCAGCTCGACCTCGTCGGCGCCTGCTCCCGATGCGCCCGCCCAAAGGTGCCTCGACCGCCGCGCCGACGTGCCGCGGTGCGTGATCGCGGGCGCTGATCCGTCACAAGGGATTTCATCAGGCGCACCAGCATGTGGTCCCGCGGTGGAACGCGAGAGTTGGCCGGTCCGTCCGCGAATCGTGCGCGGAGATACACCACACTGAAGGCGATGAAGTCCGAGGGCCACGTCCATGACCTCGATGTCTCGGCGCGAGTACGCCGGACCCTCTCGATCGTCAGCGCGGCGCTCGCAGTGCTCGTGGTTGCGTGCATGTGCACCATCGGCTTCGGTACGAAGGTGAAACCGGCGGTGTCGGGTCTGCTCGCGGGCAAGGTGTTCGAGGCGAAGGTCGTGAGCACGCGACTCGCACCGTGCGCCGGTACCACGGCGGCCGATGGAATTTCGTGCCGACTCGTCCACGTCCATCTGACGCAGGGACCCGATGTCGGCGAGGGAGAAACACTCTCCTTTCCGACGGATGCAGAGACGACTCCCGATCTCGGGCCGGGCGACTTGGTCGTGTTGAGCTATCAGCCCGGTGCCGAGCCGGACTTTCGCTACGCCTACGCCGATCGTCAGCGCCGCCCTGCACTCATTTGGCTCGCGGCGGTGTTCGCCGTCGCAGTGGTTCTCCTCGGTCGATGGCGCGGCCTCGCCGCGCTCGGTGGCATCGTCATCAGTCTCGTCGTCATCCTCGAGTTCATCCTTCCGGCGATTCTCGAAGGCCACAGTCCGATACTCGTCGCCGTCATCGGATCTGCAGCCATCGCGTACGTCGCGCTCTATCTCGCGCACGGGATCAACTCGCTCACAACTGTTGCCCTGCTCGGCACGCTTGCTGCGCTCGCGCTCACGATCGTCTTTTCGGTGGTCTTCACGGCGCTTTGCCATTTTTCGGGATTCTCCACCGATGAGTCCATCGTGCTCGGTCAGCTCGCGCAGAACGTCGACATCAACGGCTTGATCCTCGCCGGTATCGTGATCGGCGCGCTCGGCGCGCTCGACGATGTCACCGTTACCCAGGCCTCTGCCGTTGCCGAAATACGGGCGGCCAACCCTGCGCTCGGTCACCGCGACCTGTACCGAGCGGGCATCCGAATCGGGCGGGATCACATCGCTTCGACGACTAACACGCTCGCGCTCGCGTATGCCGGGGCCGCACTCCCGCTGTTGCTGCTCTTCCTCCTCTCGTCACAGTCGCTCGGCGCAGTTGCCAACAGCGAAGTCGTGGCGACCGAAATTGTCCGCACCCTCGTCGGCAGTATCGGGCTGGTTGCCGCGGTCCCGATCACGACGTGGCTCGCAGCGCACGTCGTTGGCGGTCCATCGCCGGCGAGGCCCGCCCCTTCGCCGCCTGACCCCGGTACCGATGACGAAGACGCAAAGTGGCGGGCCCTCCGCCCCACGCGAGCAGGCGCGCCCGCCGACGATGACGTCGACTCGGTCTTCTGGGGGGATTGAATCGGTCTACGGCGTCAGTCGCGGTCGGGGGTCGGGAGCACGACGTGCGTGGTCAGCCAGCCCGATTGCTCGTGCAACTGGAACCCGGCCCGGGCGATGCTGGCGCGGAGGCGTCGGCGCGACCATCCCGGCAGGCTCGCGATCGCGACCAGTCCGTTCTCCTCGACGTACAGGCGTGTGTTCGAGAACGGGGGGCGGAGCCGGGCGGTCAGCATGGTGAGCTCCGGATGCGCGTGTGTGATCCTGCCCACGCCGACGGCGCGGCGCGCTTCTGGTTCGAGCCGGAACACGATCGCGCCGGGAGCGACGGTCAAGGTCCCGTCGGCCGCGGCTGAGTTCACGGTGGCCGTGACCGTGAAGTGCTGCGGCAGGGCCGTCATGGTTGTGCGCGCTCGCTGTCCATCCTTGTGGTCGGACGCGCCGAGGCCGCCCGCCTTCCACTCTCCGTGTCGGCGCGTCAGAGCGCGGAGCTGAGTGCGACTTCAGGTTCGTGGAGCTTTGCTGTCAGGCGCGGGGAGCACGGCCCCGGTCGGCCGGCGCCGAATCAGCTCCCGTGCGGCTCGTCGGGGAGGCGGGTGAGCACCTCGGCGCCGGTGGCGGTGACGAGCAGGGTGTTCTCGAACTGCGCGCAGCGGGAGAGGTCCCGGGTCGGGGCGGTCCACCCATCGGACCAGATGCGCCCGAGCTCCCACGAACCCTCGGTGATCATGGGCTCGATCGTGAACGTCATGCCCGCGACGATCGGCGAATCGGCGTGGGGGTCGTAGAAGTGGGGGACCGACGGTGCGGTGTGGAACACCTCGCCGATGCCATGGCCGACGAACGCGCGCACGACTCCGAAGTCGTGCGCTTCGGCGTGCACCTGGATGGCGCGCCCGATGTCGTTGATGCGACCGCCGACGCGCACCGCGTCGATGCCCTTCCACATCGCTTCCTGCGTGACCCGCACGAGCTCGCATGCGGTGTCGTCGACCTCGCCGACGAGGAACGTCGCGTTGCAGTCGCCGTGGACACCGTTCAAGAAGATCGTGACGTCGCAGTTGACGATGTCGCCGTCGAGCAGCACGCGGTCGTCGGGGATGCCGTGGCAGATGATCTCGTTCACGGACGTGCAGAGCGATTTCGGGAAGCCCTTGTAGTGCAGCGGGCTCGGGTAGCCACCGCGAGCGATGCAGGCCTCGTGGCAGACCCGGTCGAGCTCGTCGGTGGTGATGCCCGGCCGCACCGCCGCACCGATCTCGAGGAGCACCTCACGCGCGGCCCGACCCGCGATCCGCATCCGGTCGACGAATTCGTCGGGCGGTACGGCCGGCATCAGCGCCGGCGCGTCGGGTGCGTACGACGGACGCGGGATCGCGGCCGGCACCGCCCGGTCGGGCGAGAGGCGGCCGGCCCGGATCGCGCTCCGGCGCGCGGCCGGGGCCCGACGCACGGACGCGACTCGGCGTCGTGCCATCTTCTCGCGCTGCTGCCGCTTGCTCACTCGACCATTCTCGCGCCGGAGTTGATCATCGCGGTCGCCGCCATCTCGAAGTACTCCCGCATCGCGGCCTTCGCCACCTCGGGCGCCGGGGTGTCTTCGAGTGCCGCGAACATCGCCGCGACCCACGCGTCCCGCTCCGGTGTGGCGATCGCGAACGGTGCGTGCCGCATGCGCAAGCGCGGGTGCCCCTTCTCGGCGCTGTAGTCGGGTGGGCCGCCCCAGTACTGCGCGAGGAACATCGAGAGCGCGCGCTTCCCCGGTGCGAGGTCCTCGGGGTACAAGCGCCGCAGCACGGGATCGCGCTCGACGTGTTCGTAGAAGTTGTCGACGAGCGCCTCGAAATAGGGCTGACCGCCGACGATCTCGAACACGGAAACTTCAGGCACGCCGTGTAGTGTTCCCGATCCGGTTGGCCCGGTTCGCCTCGTGGCGACGATGGCTGCGACCGAAGGTGAGGTGCAGTGCAGCAGTCCTGGCTCAACCCGAATGCATCTGTTGCGCCTGCCGGCGCGAAAGGGCTCGGGATCTTCGCGGCCGCCACGATCCCGGCCGGCACGACCGTCGCCGGATTCGGCGGCAACGTCGTCGACCGGACCGAGTTCGACACGCTGGACGAAGCGTGGCGCACGCACTCCCTGCAGATCGACGACCACCTCTACATGGTCAGCATGCCGCCGTTCGCGCCCGCCGATCTCGTGAACCACTCGTGCGAGCCGAACTGCGGGATCATCGGCTCGTGCCTGCTCGTCGCCATCAGCGCCATTGAGGTCGGCGACGAGCTGTGCTTCGACTACGCGATGACCGACACGAACGACTACGACGAGTTCGTGTGCTCGTGCGGCACCGCGTCGTGCCGTCGGCTCATCACCGGCGGCGACTGGAAGCTCCCCGAGTTGCAGGAACGCTACGCCGGGTTCTTCTCGTCCTACATCACGCGCAAGATCGCGGAGACCGCGGGTACCGAGCGCTGATCAGCCCGCGTCCTGCGGGTTGGTCACCGGCCGGCCCGCCGCGAGGTCGGAGAACAGCGGCGTGAAGACCTCGGGATCGTCGCCGTACTCACCCTCGGTGCGGAGCACGACCTTGTTGTCCTTGTCGAGGTAGACGATGTATGGCAGACCGCCGGCGCCGTAGGCGAAGTACGCGGTGTTCTTGGTGTCGTCGGCGATGATCGGCAGCCGGCCCAGTCCTTCGCGCTGTAGCCATGCCGACGGCGGGTAGTTGTTCGGCGCCTCGTTGACGCGGGTCGACACGATCTCGATGTCGAGCCCGGCCGGGATGCCGTGGGCCCGGATCCACTGCTCGAGGCGCGGCACCTCGGCCTGGCAGTGTGGACACCAGTGCGCGACGAAGAAGATCGCCTTTGCGTTTCCGTCGTTCGCGGGAATGGTGACGGACGCGCCGGAGAAGTTCGAGCCTTGCAGCGTGGGCGCGTTGTCGCCGACCGCGTCGTCGTTCTTGGTCGACACGAAGTCGGGAAGGTCGGGTCCCGACACCTTGACGGTCGCCGTCTCCTGCTCGGCCGAAGTGTCGGGCTTGTTGCCTCCGCCGCGCGCACTGACGAGGACCGCGATCACTGCGGCGACGACGACTGCGCCGATCAGGATCGGCCAGACCGGGAGGCGCTTGGGCGCGCCGGCACCGGAACGGCGCGGCGGTTGCTTGCTCGGTCGCTTGTTGGGTGGTCTGGTCGCGGACTTGCTCATGCGGCGAGTGCTCTTTCAGGGGGACGGGCGGCGAGGAGGATCGTGTCGACGAGCAGGAAGGCCGACAGCGCCATCATCGGGATCGAGATGTAGTGCAACCGGAAGAACCATGTGATGTTGCACGGGTTCGTCGGATCGCACGAAGTGCTGTTCTCCCAGCTCGGGAAGCGCTCGATCAGGTAGTGGTAGATCGAGATGATCGGACCGATCAGTCCGAGTGTGAGCGCGTACGGACGCACATGCCAGTCGCGCCGGACCGCGGCGACGAGGAGGATCACCGCGAGCGAGTACATGGCGATGCGCTGGAACCAGCACAAGCGGCAGGGCGGCAGGTTCGCCCCTTCGGAGAGGTAGAGCGAGCCCACCATCGCGGTGCCCGCCGCGACGGCCGACAGTGCGAGCCCATTCTCCCCGAGCGCTTCGCGCAGCCGTTCCCACACATCGACCGCGCGTCCGAAGCGTGCGGCCAGCGCCACGAACCACACAGTCAGCGTCGCGATGTTCGCCCCGACCGTGAGGACGACGAAGAAGTTGATCCAAGGGTCGTCCGTCATGCCGTTGGCAGCGGGTTCACGCACAGTCGGCGCACGGGCCCACCAGATCGAGACGGTGATGCGCGCATGGGGCAGCCAGCCTACCGGCGGGCTGCCGGGCCACCGGACGGGTACCGTCGGCCGATGGAACCGGCTGAGCGCTTCGGGAGCATGGTGCGCGCGCCGGAAGCCGGCATCCGCCTCGACGAAGCCGCGTTCTGCATCGCGGCCTGCGCGCGTCCCGAGACGAGGCCCTTGGATGTCGACGCATGGTGCGCACGCATCGACACGCTCGCGGCAAAGAGCCCGGAGCCGACGTTCGAGTCGGTGCGAACGCTGCTGTTCGACGCCGAAGGTTTCCGGGGCAACGCTGACGACTACGGCGACCCTCGTAACTCGTTCCTCGACGCGGTCCTCGAGCGCAAGTGCGGCATCCCGATCACCCTGTCGGTGTTGCTGATCGAAGTCGCGCGCCGGCACGGCATCGAGGTGTTGGGGATCGGTATGCCCGGCCACTTCCTCGTCCGCGAAGCCGCAGTGGACGACTGTTGGTACGACCCGTTCCACGGTGGCGCGCGACTCGAGCTGGCCGACTGCGCGCGGCTCTTCGCTGCGCTGCACGGTTCGGTACGCCCGCTCCAGGCCTCCGACCTGGCGTCCACCCCGCCGCGCGCCATCCTGTCCCGCATGCTCGCCAACCTCGAGCAAGGCCGGTTCGGCACCGATCCCGGCAACCTCGCGACGCTCTGCGGCTTGCACCTCGCGATCCCCGGTGTCCCCGTGGAGCAGCAGGTGCAGCTGTTGCGGGCCTTGGCGCGCGCCGGCGATCCCGAGCGCGTCGAGCGCGCGTATTCCGAAGTCGCGGCGGTGGCACCGGACGACATCGCCGGCGAACTGCAGACCGAAGTGCGTCTGCTGCGATCCCGGTGGAACTGACGCGCGGCGCGGACGTGCCCGGACGCGTGCTCCCGATGTTCCCGTTGGGAACGGTCTTGTTCCCGCACGCGGTGCTCCCGCTGCACGTCTTCGAGCCGCGCTACCGCGTGATGATGCGGCACTGCATCGACGCCGACGGGGAGTTCGGCGTGGTGCTCATCGAACGCGGGAACGAGGTCGGCGGCGGTGACGCGCGTTTCGACATCGGAACGCTCGCTCGCATCGTGCAAGCAGCCGAGTTGGAAGACGGCCGCTACGCGATCGCGGCGGTCGGCCTCGGCCGGGTCCGGGTGGTGCGCTGGCTCGTCGAAGACCCGTATCCCAACGCCGAGGTGGAAGCGCTGGAAGAAGGGTCGCCGCTGCCGGGCGCGGCCACGGCACGCGACCGCGTGTTCGCCGCGTTCGCGGGTGTCCTCGAGCTCTGGCACGTACTCGACGACCGCGTCCCGACCGCGGTTCCCCCGGCGTCGAGCGATGCGACGCGCGATCTCTTCGAGGTCGCGGCCACCGCGCCGCTCGGTCCACTCGATGCGCAGCGCGTGCTCGAAGCTCCGCCGGAGAACCGGGCAGTGGTGCTCGAGCAACTGCTCGCCGAGATCGTCGAAGAGCTGCGCGCCCGCCTCCACTTCGAGTGACCGGGACGGGACCGGTGGGTACTGTGCGGCCATGACCACCTTCGATGAGGACGAGGCGCGCCGGCGGCTCGTCGCCGACCGTGAGCGCGTCAATGGCTTGATCGGTGAGCTCCGCGGCGAGGGGCTCGATCAGGACGACTCCGATCAAGGCGGCGAGCTCGCGCACTACGACCAGCATCCGGCCGACACCGCATCGGACACTTTCGAGCGCGAGAAGGACCTGTCGATCCTCGAATCGCTGGAATCGGATCTCGTGGAGATCGAGGCCGCATTGCAACGCCTCGACGACGGGAGCTACGGCGTGGACGAAGTCACCGGCAAGCCGATCGACCCGGCCCGGCTCGAGGCGCAGCCGACGGCCCGGACCAACGTCGACACGCCGCCGCAGTAGATGGCAGGGGTGCGGCTGCGGTTGTTCGCGGCCGCTCGGGAGGCCGCCGGTCGGGCCGCGGACGAGTTCGATCCCGGCCCGGAACCCACGCTCGGCGCGGTCCTCCTGGCCGCAGCGGAGCGCTACGGCGCCGAATTCGAGGCCGTGCTACGGACCTCCCGGGTCTGGGTGAACGGGGATGAACCTCCGGCCGGAACCGCCACCGTGGTGCACGACGGCGACGAGGTCGCGGTCCTCCCGCCGGTTTCCGGCGGTTCCTGAGCGACACGCGTTGCTGCCCCCCTCCCACCAGGTCTGTTACCGTCGCTGGGCTCGTGCGGATCCTGCCCCTACGTCCGTGGCGGCGTCGCGCCCTCGCCCTGCCGCTGGTGCTCGCGCTGCTCTTGGTGCCGACCCGGGCGGCCGGCGCGGCCGGCGACCCCGTTTCCCAGGCCGAAGCGCGCGTCACCGCGGCGCGCCAAACCGCCGATGCGGCCACCGCGCGCTACGAGGACGCCCAGACGACCTACTACACGCTGAAAGACGACATCGACCGGACCCGCCAGCAGGTCGCGGGGCTCCAGAAGAACGCGGACGCCATCAGCGCGGTCGCGACCGCCCGCGCGCTCGAGGCCTACAAGGGCGGCAACGCTGACCTCGACGCGATCATGAACGGCGCCGACGTGCTCGAAGCGATGCGGCGCAGCGAGCTCCTCGACCGGGTCAACCGGCAGGGAAACGACGCCGTCGACCAGCTCGGCGCGATGACCGAGGACCTGCACGCCCAAGAGGCGACGCTCGATGACAAGCTCGGGCAACAAGCCGACCTCGTCGCGAACCTGAAGGCGAGGCAAGCTGACGTGCGCAGTGCGCTCGCGGCCGCAGAAGCGGCCGAGCAGCAGCTGAAGGAACGCCTCGCACGCGAGCAGCGCGAGCGCGAGCTCCAGGATCGTCTGCAAAAGGCGCGCGCCGCGGCCGCGGCGAGCGCCACCGCGAGCAAGAAGGGCGGCGGCGCGGCGCTGCCGCGCGGCAAGTCCGTCGTGGTGGTGGGCGGGTTCCAGTGCCCGGTTCCGGGCTCGTCGTTCAGTTCCACGTTCGGCGCACCGCGTTCCGGCGGCCGCCGCCACCAAGGCGTCGACATGATGGCGGGCCGGGGCACCTCGATCTATGCGGTCGTCAGCGGTTCGGTCGCGCACAGCTCCAGCGGCCTCGGTGGCAATCAGATCTGGCTGCACGGCAGCGACGGCAACACCTACTTCTACGCGCACCTGTCGGCGTACGTCGGCGGCGGTGGGGCGGTCAACGCGGGCGACGAAATCGGCAAGGTCGGCGACACCGGGAACGCGAAGGGCACGCCGCATCTCCACTTCGAGATCCATCCGGGCGGCGGTGCCGCAGTAGACCCGTACCCGACCGTCCGGGCCCACTGTTAGCGAGCGGTAGCCTGCCCGGCGGTGGAACGCATACGTCAGATCCTCGACCCTGAATACCTGGCAGACCTGCCGGCGCGCGCGCTCGACGACCTGCGCCGCGATGCGCAGTCGCTGCGCGGAGTACGAACTGACGGTCTCCTATGACCGGCGGATGGTGCAGGCGCGCATGGAGATCCTCGAAGCCGAGCGCGCCCGGCGCGAACGCGGCGGCAGCCTCGACGAGCTCGTCGCCGACCTGCCGCGCATCCTCGGCGCCGACGGCGGGCACGCGACCGCGGCGGCGACTCGTGTCTCGAACGCGCATCCGCCGACGATCGAGCTGCACTGGCCCGATGGGCGCGAGGAGCTCATCGCCGACTCGACGCTCGCGAACCTCCCGACGCTCGACGACGCCGCGCTCGCGCACGCGTCGGAGCGCCTGCGCGACTTCGAACGCGAGCTCTCCGAGATCCGACACCAGCTCCACGTTGTGATCGACACGTTGGATCGCGAGATCGCGTCCCGGCAGGTCGCCGGGACCCCCTGATGCCCACGGACGCGCTCGAGACGCGGCTGCACGACCTGGGCGGGTTCATCCGCGACCAGCGCCGCAACGCCCGCCTCTCGCTGCGGAAGCTGAGTGAGGCGGCGGGCATCTCGAACCCGTACCTCAGCCAGATCGAGCGCGGGCTGCGCAAGCCGTCGGCCGAGATCCTGCAGGCGATCGCCAAGGGCCTGCGCATCTCGGCCGAGACGCTCTACGTGCGCGCGGGCATCCTCGACGAGCGAACCGACGATGCCCCGGACGTGGTCGACGCCCTGCTCAACGACCCGACGTTGAACGACCGGCAGAAGCAAGTGCTGGTGGAGATCTACCGTTCGTTCCAGACGGAACGGCGGACCGACCAGACCGAACGACGGACCGGCCAGACCGAACGGCGGACCGACCAGACCGAACGGCGGACCGACCAGACCGAACGGCGGACCGACCAGACCGAACGGCGGACCGGCCAAGCCGCCGCGGCACCGCTCCCCTGAGGAGCGGCGATCGCCCGCCGTCTGGGTACCCTTACACCCCGATGTCAGAGCGCCGCGTTGCCGTCTTCAGCATGCACACGTCGCCCTTGGCCCAACCGGGGGCGGGCGATGGCGGGGGCATGAACGTCTACGTGGACGCGCTCGCATCCGCGCTCGCGCGTGCCGGTGTCGACTGCGACGTCTACACCCGTGCGGAACACCCCGAGCAACCCGACATCGTCGAGGTCGAACCCGGCTTCCGCGTCGTGCACGTCGACGCGGGTCCGCGCGAACCCGTCGCCAAGCACGACCTCGTCGATCTCGTCGATCCCTTCGTGGAGGCGGCGCGCGAAATGCTGCTCGCGTCCCCACCCGTCGACGTCCTGCACGCGAACTACTGGCTCTCGGGTGCGGTCGCGCACACGCTCAAGCACCAGCTCGACCTCCCGCTCGTCGCGACGTTCCACACGCTCGCTCGCGTCAAGGCGGATGCCGGTCTCGAGGATGATCCCGAGCTGCGCGCGCGCATCGAGCACGAGGTCGTCGCGTGCGCAGACCTGATGCTGGCGTCCACCGACGACGAACGGATGCAGCTCGCGTCCCACTACGACGCGGACCCGGACCGCATCGAGGTTGTCGCGCCCGGCGTGGACCACGCGATGTTCGCCCCCGGTGACCGCGCCGAAGCACGGGAGCACCTCGGTATCACCGGCCGTCGCGTGATCCTGTTCGTCGGTCGCATCCAGCCGCTCAAGGGCCTCGGCCTCGCGGTGCGCTGCCTCGCCGAGCTCGAAGATCCCGACATCACCTTGTTGATCGTCGGCGGCCCGAGCGGCACCGACGGCGAAGCCGAGCTGGCTCGCACCCGTGCCCTCGTGGAGCAACTCGGCGTCGAGGATCGCGTGCGGTTCGTCCCGCCGCAGCCGCATGCGCAACTGGCCGAGTACTACCGCGCCGCCGATGTCTGCCTGGTGCCGTCGCGCACCGAGTCGTTCGGTCTCGTCGCACTCGAGGCGGCCGCCTGCGGCACGCCCGTCGTCGCCGCATCGGTCGGCGGACTGCGCTCGCTCGTCGACGATGCCCGCACCGGCTTCCTCATCGAAGGCCGTGACCCGGTCGACTACGCGACGCCGATCTCGCTCCTCTTCGACGACGCGGATCTCGCGGCCGAGATGCGCGTGAGGGCGGCGGCGCAGTCGCGGCGCTACTCGTGGAGCGCGACCGCCGGACGCCTGCGCCGCTCCTACAGCGACCTCGCGGCACGCGCGCTCGTGCGCTGTGACTGAGCGCGACCTCGCGCTCGACGAAGCATTCCTCGCCGCGCAGCACGCGCTCATCGCCGAGCATCTCGAAGAGCACGTCGCGCGCGAGCCCTGGGTGCAGACCGTCGAGTACGACGCCTCGATCCCGCGTTGGTACGTGCGCTTCGGTTGCGACGGCCGCGACGCAGCGACGATCTACTTCGACTTGCACCAGCGCACGTTGCGCTACGAGCTCTACTTCATGCCCGATCCGCCCGCGAACCACGAAGCGCTCGGGCGTTTTCTCCTGCAGTGCAACCACAAGATGTACGGCGCGCACTTCTCGATCGGCCCGGACGGCGACTGGTACCTGGTCGGGCGCACGCTGCTCGAGCACCTCGACGTGGTCGAACTCGACCGCATCATCGGCGTGCTCTACGAAGCGGTGGAGCGCTGGTTCCAACCCGCGATCCGCATCGGTTTCGGGCCGCGCTGACCGGGGCGGCGCGACTCGCGGCAGGATCGCCAGCAGCGGTCTGAGACCCTGTCAGGATGTGAAGAACTGTCTTGAAATGTGATTCGGCGGGTGGTACCGTGACGCCATCGCGAGGCCCGAGGTGCAGGAGGGTCCGCTTCGTTCGGGGAAGTGCGAAGTGGGCACGATCGTTCCTCGGGCCTCGTCGCGCGTCCGGCCGCACGCGCGTCACGGGCCGGTCCGATCGCCCGCGACCCGCTTGGTTCCTGGATCATCCGGCTGGAAGCGCTTCTCAGCGCGTTAGCCTCGCGGCGATGGCTCGCGTCGCGCTGCTCGGGGGCGGAAAGATGGGCGCGGCACTCGTCGGCGGGTTGCTGGATGGCGGCTACGACCCCGACGACGTCGGTGTCGCGGAGGTCGACCCTGAACGCCGCCGTGACCTCGAAGCCCGCTTCCCCAAGGTGCGCGTCGTGCCGAGCGGGGCCTGGGCCGTCGCCGATGCCGACGTCGTGATCGTCGCGGTCAAACCCGGTGACGTCTCAGCCGCTCTCACCGCCGCGCTGCCGGCACTCCCGCGCGACGCGCTCGTGCTCTCGATCGCGGCGGGCGTCACGATCGCAACCGTCGAAGCCGCCGCGCCCGGCCGGCCAGTTGTCCGGGCGATGCCGAACACGCCCGCGCTCGTCGGGCTCGGTGCGTCCGCGATCGCGCCCGGCGCGACCGCAACCGAGGAGCACCTCGAGCTCGCGGATCGGCTGTTGCGCGCGGTCGGCATCGTGGTGCGCGTGGAGGAGCATCAGCTGGACGCCGTGACCGGGTTGTCAGGATCGGGACCGGCCTATGTGATGCTCGTGGCCGAGGCGCTCACCGAGGCCGGGGTGCTCGTGGGCCTGCCGCGCGCGATCGCGAACCAGCTCGTCGAACAGACGCTGCTCGGTGCGGCGACGCTGCTCGCGCACGGTGACGACGGTCCTGAGGCGCTGCGCGCCGCGGTCACATCACCGGGCGGCACGACCGCGGTCGGCCTGCGGGAGCTCGAAGCCCGCGGCGTGCGCGCCGCGTTCCTCGACGCGGTCGCGGCAGCGGCGGAACGTTCCCGTGAGCTCGGACGAAAGGATGCGTCACCGTCATGAGGGCCGGGAAATGAAGGCCCGGAATCGGCCGCCCCGACTGGACGATCCGGTCCGCGCGCCGACGGTCGCGCCGCAACCGGCACCTGAGCCCAGCGCCTCGGAGCTCCTCGTGCGGGCCAAGGTCGCGGGCAAGACGACGAGTCCGGGTCCGAGCGAGGTGCGGCACTCGGTTGAGCGGCTCGAGACCAACCCGGTCGAGACGTGGGCCGCGATCCGGGCCGTGTTCGGCGCCACACCGGAGGAGGCGCAGATCGACGTCGACTGCACGGTACGGGCGGCGCGGGTGGCGGCGGCCCGCCTGGGTGCCGTCGCCCGCCGCGGCGCCCGCATCGCCTTCGCGACCGCGCAACCGGCTTCCTTGCTGGGTGTCCACGCCGCGCTGGTCCGTCTGGCCCGTGCCGCCGGCGCAACGGTCGACGATGCCGATGACACCGGCCCGCTCCGGGTCGACGGGCGGACCGGCCGGTTCCTGCGCTGGATCGACGGCATCGCGGTCGTCAGCGACGGGTCGTCGCTCCTCGCGACGAGCGGCGCCGACGCGGCCGAGGAGTGGATGTTCCTCGTCGGACGCCCGTCCCTGATCGTCACGGATGGTCCGTTCGCGGCCGCCGCGGTCGCAGCCGGGGTCGAGGTCATCGCGTTCGCGGGGCTGGATCGGGTCGATCTCGCAGTCCCCGCGGTGCGTGCCAAAGCCCTGCACAACGACGGTTGTCTGGTCGTGCCGGTGCACAGTGGACGCGCGCCGCGCGCGTACGCCCCGCTCGTCGCGCTCCTCGAACGTGCGTACGCGGAAGGTGCCGGCGCCGGCGGCCCCGAGCTCTGAGCCACACAGGCATCGCGAGGCACGCTCGACAACTTCATCCGCAGCGACATATGGTCACGGTCCCAGCGGGAGGAGTAGGGAGTCTGCGTGGGGCCGGAGCTGAGTAAGGCGCGCTTTCTCACTGTGCAGGAAGTCGCGGATTTGATGCGGGTGTCTTCGATGACCGTCTACCGGCTGATCAAGGCCGGTGATCTACCGGCGGTGCGCGTCGGCAGGTCGTTCCGAGTGGCCGAATCAGACGTGAACGTCTATCTGGCCAGTCGGTACACGCAGGCCGGATAGTCGAGCAGATCCCGACGGTCGGTCCGCCGGCCGGTAGCGTCGTCGCTGGTGGCGTCGCGCTTCGAGTTCGTCTCGTTTCTCTCGGATTACGGACACACCGACGAGTTCGTCGGTGTGTGTCATGCCGTCATCGTGGATCTCGCGCCGCAGTTGCGGATCGTCGACATCACCCACGACGTCCCTCCGTTCGACATCCGCGCCGGTGGGCTCGCGCTCGCGCGGGCCGTCCAGTACCTGCCGCAGGGTCTCGTGCTCGCGGTCGTCGATCCCGGCGTCGCGACCAACCGGCGCTGCATCGTCGTGGAGGTCGCGAACGGCATGCTTGTCGGCCCCGACAACGGTCTGCTGGCGCCGGCGGTAGCACTGCTCGGCGGCCCAGAGCGCGTCGTCGTGCTCGAGAACGAGGACTACCAGCTCTCGGCGCCGGGTCCGACATTCGCGGGGCGCGACATCATGGCCCCCGCGATCGCACACATCGCGAACGGGATCCCGCTCGCCGTCCTGGGCGACGACATCGACCCGGCGTCCCTGACGCCTGGGATCCTCCCGCTGCCGAACGTCGAGAACGGCCAGGTCCAAGCCGAGGTGCTCTGGGTCGACCGGTTCGGGAACTGCCAGTTGAACGTCGACCCCGAAGTCCTGCACTCCCTCGGTGCCGCTCCCGGCGACACGATCGAGGTCCGGATGGGCGAGGCCGGCCGCCGCGCCCGTTGGGCCCACGCGTTCGCCGATGCCAACCCGTCGGAGTTGTTGCTGATCGTCGATTCGTACGGGAGTTGCGCGCTGGCGTACGACCGCCAGTCGGCGGCTGCTCTGCTGAAGCTCCGCGCCGGCAGCACCGTCGTACTGGTCCCGCAGGGAGGGGGCACAGCATGAGGTGGGGGACCAGCCTGGTGCTGGTCGTGCTGCTGGTGTTGATCCTGATCGCCGCGATCATCCAGTTCGTGTTCCGCCTCGGCCCCAGCTAGATGCCCCGGCCGGATCTCCCGATCCCGAATCTGCCGATCCCGAATCTGATCGCGGTCCTGCTGGTCGGCCTCGTCGCCGCGCTGTCCGGCGTGCTGCTGATCGCGAACGACGTCGTTTGGATGGCGATCGTCACCCTCGTGCTCGCCGCGGTGCTCATCGCCGTGGCCGTCGCCGGCCTCCGCGCCCGCCTCCGCAACTGACCCGTCGTACTTGCGTGACTTCGCCCACTGTCACGGGGGTCGAACTCACGCAAGAACGCTCGCCGACGCAGCTCCAATCGCGGCGCAGCCGCCTCTCAGCAAGGAGGCGGCAAAGAAACAGGGGACCCGGCCGCGATTGCGGACGTTGGTGGGGCGGGCTGGGAGGCTGCGTGTGTGGAGGTCCCCGAGGATTTCTCGGTGACGACCACACCGCCCGCTCACACGACCGGGACCCCCGATCTTGTACACAACACAACGACACGCACGGCGCGATGCTTGAGCAAGAATTCTCACACTTCGTGGCCACGGACCGCGCGCGCGATCCGGCGTAGCCTCCGGCCCCGATGAACCTCGTCGCGGCCCTGCTCGGCGCCGCTGCCACCGCTCCGCAGAAATCCGCGCTCGTCGGTGCGGGCGATCCCGTGAGCCACGGCGAGCTCGCCGCGCGCGCGGCGCGCGCGGCCGGACTGCTCGCCGCCCGCGTCGACGTGGGGGATCGCGTCGCGTTGCTCGCCGGCAACGAGCCCGCATTCGTGTCCGCGTATCTCGGCACGCTCGCGGCCGGCGCGGTGGCCGTGCCGCTGAATCCGGCGTCCCCCGCGCACGAACTCGCGCGCCAGCTGGAGATCGCGGTGCCCGCGCTGATGGTCGCGTCACCGGAACACGCCGATCGCGCGCGTCGGGCTGCGTCGCGCGCCGACGCCACAACCCCGGTGCTCGTGCTCGACGCCGGCGTCAGCGATGCGGCTGACGTCCGTCCCCCAGTTGCGCGCGGTGCCGAGGATCTCGCGGTGTTGTTGTTCACCGCGGGCACTGCCGGTCCGTCGAAGGCCGCGATGCTCACGCACGGATCGCTGCTCGCGAACCTCGAACAGCTGCAAGGCCACGCGGGTCTGCGCATCGAGGCAACCGATGTCGTGCTGGGCGTGCTCCCGTTCTTCCACGTCTTCGGCTTGAACGTCGTGCTCGACTTGGCATTGCTCGCAGGCGCCTCGGTCGCGTTGGTCGACCACTTCCATCCCGCCGAAGCACTCGCGCGCGTACACCGAGACCACGTGACCGTGATCGCGGCCGTGCCCGCGGTGTACGCCGCCTGGAGCGCGCTCGGTGCCGATGACGCGCCTCGGGACGCGCTCAATGGGGTGCGGTTGTGTGTGTCCGGCGCGGCTGCGCTCCCGGTCGAAATCGCGCGTCGGATGCAGGCGCGCTTCGGTGTCGGTGTGCACGAGGGCTACGGATTGACCGAAGCGTCACCGGTGGTGACGACGAGCGCGGTCGCGGCGCGGCCCCGCGCCGGATCGATCGGTCCCCCGCTCCCTGGCGTCGACGTGCGCCTCGTCGACACGGAAGATCGTGACGTTCTGGAAGGTGATCCCGGCGAGATCCTCGTGCGCGGTCCGAACGTGTTCGCAGGGTACTGGGAGGATCCCGACGCGACCGCGCAAGTCCTCACCGGCGACGGCTGGTTGCGCACCGGTGACATTGCCGTCGCCGACGAAGACGGATGGCTCACGCTCGTCGAGCGGGCGAAGGACGTCATCATCGTTTCCGGGTTCAACGTCTTCCCCGGTGAGGTCGAAGACGCGATCGCAGACCACCCGGCCGTCGCCGAGGTCGCGGTGATCGGCGAGCCTCACCCGCGCACCGGCGAGACAGTGGTCGCGTTCGTCGTGCCTGTCGCCGGCGCGCAACCCGATCCGGTCGAGTTGCTCCGTCACGCGGGCCGTCGGCTGGCGCGCTACAAGCTCCCGACGCGCGTCGAGGTCGTCTCCGAGTTGCCGCGTTCGTTCACGGGCAAGTTGCTGCGCCGCGAGTTGTCGTCTGGCGACGAGAGGACGCGCGGCTTGGCCGACGACGTCACGACGAATCCCGCGTAGACCACCGAGATACCTGTCGCGAGGGAGATCGCGAACGCTTCGTCGTGACCGACGGTGCCTTGGATCAGCCCGCCGCTCGACAGCACGAGCGTT
Source organism: uncultured Actinomycetes bacterium (assembly GCA_963740835.1). Taxonomy (GTDB): domain Bacteria; phylum Actinomycetota; class Acidimicrobiia; order IMCC26256; family PALSA-610; genus CAVUFH01. Next base: position 888,461 of record CAVUFH010000003.1, read on the forward strand.
CCGAGCGCGATCAACACGTTGCCGAGCGCGAGTCGCCCGCTCCCTGGCGTACGCAGGCGCGAGAACCGCCAAGCCGACCACAGCGCGCCGCCGATCAGCACGACCGCACCGACGCCGCTGCCGATGCCTGCGAGCGCACGCGGCAGCGCGTCGAGGTGCTCGCTGCCGATCGGGAGCGTGTCGGTCGGGATCGTGCCGTGAATCGGCGTCGAAAGCATCACGCCCGTCGCGAGACCGCTGAAGAACACGAGGCCGGCGCGCACCGGGTTGCCGATGCGCCGGCCCCACAGCAGATACACGGTGCCGAGCGCGAGCCACGGCACGTTCACGATCGCGCCGAGCAGATAGAAGATCCGGAAGGTCCCTTCGTCCCACCCGGTGGACGATCCGGTCGCGAACGCGGCGGAGGCGAGCGCGAAGAGCGCGAGGGCAACCGTCCACGCCGCTTGGTGCGGCGCGCGGGAGCGTGACCACCGCACCGCCGTGGCCTGGGCGAACACGGTCGCGACGGCAGTGGCGATGAAGGCAAGACCGGCGACCATGAGCGGCCGCGAGCGTAATGGGTGGGTCGCGGACCGACGCCTTCGCGCCGAAGGCCGCGGCGGCGGAGGGAGCGGGTGGGAGGGGAAGGGTGGGTCGCGGACCGACGCCTTCGCGCCGAAGGCCGCGGCGGCGGAGGGAGCGGGTGGGAGGGGAAGGGTGGGTCGCGGACCGACGCCTTCGCGCCGAAGGCCTCGGCGGCGGACGGATGAAGCCGCCTACTTTGAGAAATCGCTCACAAGGTCAGTACGGTGGGTGCGATGGCGGACGCAGCAGGACGCAGGATCCCCGAGGCCACGGTGGCGCGCCTGCCGCTCTACTACCGAGCCCTGCTCGAGACCGCCGAGCACCAGGTCGCGACGATCTCCTCCGAGCGCCTGGCCGAGCTCGCGGGTGTGAACGCGGCCAAGGTCCGGAAGGATCTCTCCTATCTGGGCTCCTACGGCACCCGCGGTGTCGGCTACGACGTCGAGTACCTGCTGCACGAGATCAGCCGCGAGCTCGGGCTCACCCGGGACTGGCCCGTCGTCATCGTCGGCATCGGAAACCTCGGCCGAGCGCTTGCGAACTACCGCGGCTTCGGCGCCCGCGGGTTTCGCGTCGTTGCGTTGGTGGACGCCGATCCCGCGCTCGTCGGCGAGCTGGTGAGCGATCAGCCCGTCGAACCGATCGCGGACCTCGATCGGATCGTGAAGGAACGCCAGATCGCGATTGCGATCCTCGCCACGCCTGCGGCCGTCGCCCAAGACGTCGCCGACCAGTTGGTGGAGGCGGGCGTGAGCTCGATCCTCAACTTCGCTCCCGCCGTGCTCACGGTCCCCGAGGGCGTCTCGTTGCGGAAGGTCGACCTCGCCATCGAGCTCCAGATCCTCTCCTTCTACCAGCTGCGGCGCGGCCTCCCGACCGGCGCGTATCCATGAACGCGGCACGGTCCGCGGCCCCGGCGCAGCACAGAGGCGCGGTCGCTCGGGCGGGGCAGACTGGTGATCGAGCGCAGGAGTTCGGAGCCGCATGAGCGTGGCCCGACCCGGGCTTGCCGGAATCCCGGTCAACCTCCTCGTCCGGGGGCGGCGGGTCGTGGTGGTCGGCGCCGGCCGCATCGCGGCGCGCAAGATCGAGGCGCTGCTCGACGGCGACGCGGAGGTCGTGGTCGTCGCCCCGCACATCGGTGACGAGGTGCGGGGCTGGGCGGACCAGGGCCGCTGCACCGTGCTGGCCCGGGCGTTCGAACCCGCCGATCTCGACGGCGCGTGGCTCGCCTACACCGCCACGGATGACCCCGCCGCCAACTGGGCGGTGTTCGCGGCCGCCGAGGAACGCCGAATTTGGGCCAACAGCGCCGACGATCCCGACAACTGCTCGTTTACCCTGATGTCCGTCGTCCGCCGTTCGGATCTCGTGATCGCGATCGGTACCGGTGGGCGCAGTCCGGCGTTGGCGTCGTACCTCCGACGCACGCTCGGAGAGGAGATCGGCCCTGAGTACGCCACGCTGCTCGACATGTTGTCCGAGGCCCGGGAAGCGCTCCGGGCTTCCGGGCGTTCCAGTGAAGATGCCGATTGGCAGCAGGCGTTCCGGTCGGGCATCGTGGACCTGGTCCGTTCCGGGCGCCTCGACGAGGCGAAGGAGCTCTTGAGCACGTGTCTCTCATCGTCGTCGGCCTGAACCACCGCACCGTCCCCGTCGAGTTGCTCGAACGGATGACGGTGTCGGAAGTGGTGCTGCCCAAGGTGCTGCACGACCTGGTCGCGCGCGAACACCTCCTCGAAGTCGTCGTGCTCTCGACGTGCAACCGCACCGAGATCTACGCGCGCTGCACCCGCTTCCACGCCGCCGTCGGCGACGTCGCGGATTTCCTCGGCGCGCACTCCGGTGCCGACCCCGACGATCTCGCCGATCACTTGTACACCTACTACGACGACGCCGCGGTCACGCACCTCTTCTCGGTCGCCGCGGGGCTCGACTCCATGATCGTCGGCGAGCACGAGATCCTCGGCCAGGTCCGGCACGCGTGGGAAGCCGCGGTGCGCGAGGGCAGCGCGACCCAGATGCTGCCGCAGTTGTTCCGCCACGCGGTCGAGTCGGGCAAGCGGGCGCGCACCGAGACCGCGATCGGCCGGCACTCCGTGTCGATCCCGGCGGCGGCGGTGTCGGTCGCGGCCGAACAACTCGGGACGCTCGAGCACGCGCACATCCTCGTGATCGGTGCTGGCAACATGGGTCGCGGCCTCGCGTCGACGTTGCGGTCGCGCGGTGTCGCGGATCTCCTCGTCGCCAACCGGACTGCGGCGCACGCCGACGTGCTCGCCGCGCACGTCGATGGTGCGGCGATCCCGCTCACCGATGTCGCCGACACGCTCGTCGACGTCGACGTCGTGTTCTCGTCCACCGCCTCGGACGAAGTCTTGCTCGAGCGCTCGACCGTCGAGATGGTCATGGCGTGTCGTGACGGTCGCCCGTTGTTGATCGTGGATGTCGCCCTGCCACGCGACGTCGATCCCGGGGTGCACGAGATCAACGATGTCACTCTGCTCGACCTCGACGACCTGAAGGACTACGCGCAACGCTCCGCGTCGTTGCGCCGCGGTGAGATCGGCAAGGTCCGCGAGATCCTGTCCGCCGAGATCGAGCGGTACCGCACGGAGCGCGCCGCCCGTGAAGTTGCGCCGCTCGTGCGCGCGTTGCGGTCGCTCGGCGAGGACGTGCGAGTCAACGAGCTCGAGCGCTATCGCGCCAAGCTCGCCGGCCTCGACCCCGACACGCGCGAAGCGGTCGAGGCGCTCACCCATGCGATCGTGAACAAGCTGCTCCACGAGCCGACCGTGCGGGTCAAGGACGCGGCGGGCACGCCTCGCGGCGGGTACTACGCCGACGCGCTCGGCGCGCTGTTCGACCTGCCCGTTGCCGAATAGTCCGCGGCGCGGATGATGCGCATCGCCCAGTGACACGTATCGCCCAATGACACGTATCGCCCAATGACACGTATCGCCCAATGACACGTATCGCCCAATGACACGTGTCGCGACGCGTGGCAGCCGGCTCGCGCGGTGGCAAGCCGAACACGTCGGCGCGCGCCTCGGCGGCGACGTCGAGTACGTCCTCGTCGAGACGCACGGCGACGCCGACCAGACCTCCGACATCCATCGCATGGGCGGACAAGGCGTGTTCGTGAAAGAGGTGCAGCAGGCCGTGCTGGAAGGCCGGGCCGACATCGCGGTGCACTCGGCCAAGGACCTGCCCGCCGTGACCGCACGCGGCCTCGTCCTCGCGTCGATCCCCGAACGGGCGGACCCGCGCGACGCGCTGGTCGGTGTCGCCCTCGATGCGGTACCGGCCGGTGGACGCATCGGCACCGGCTCCGTACGCCGCCGGGCCCAGCTCGCGCACCTCCGACCCGACCTCGCATTCGGCCCGCTGCGCGGGAACATCGAGACGCGGCTGCGCAAGCGGGGCGACGAGGGCTACGACGCGATCGTCGTCGCGTTCGCGGCGCTGGAACGCCTGGGCCTCGCCGGCGAAGTCGCCGAGGTGTTGGACCCGGCGCGCATGCTGCCGCAAGTCGCGCAAGGCGCACTCGGTGTGGAATGCCGGGTCGACGACGCCGAGACGCGCTCCCGCCTCGAAGCGATCGACGACGTCGACGCGCACACGGCCGTCGCCGCCGAACGAGCGTTCCTCGCCGAGCTCGGCGGCGGGTGCAACCTTCCGTGCGGCGCGCTCGCAACCGTCACCGACGGAACGGTCGTGCTCGACGTGCTCCTCGCATCGCTCGACGGTCACGTCGTGCTGCGCGCCCAGGCCGACGGACGCGTTGCCGAGGAAGTCGGACGGGCCGCCGCGAGCGACCTGCTCGAGCACCGCGGTGGTCGGGCCCTGCTCGACGCCGAGGGAGTCGCGCCGTGACCGTGTACCTGGTCGGCGCCGGGCCCGGCGATCCCGGACTCCTGACCCGCCGCGGCGAAGAGCTGCTGCGCGGCGCCGAAGTCGTCGTCTACGACCGCTTGGCCTCGCCCGCGCTGCTGGACCTCGCGCCCGCGGCCGCCGAGCGCGTCGACGTTGGGAAAGCGCCCGGTCGCGCCGCGATGAACCAGGAACAGATCAACGACGTCCTCGTGACGCGTGGGCGCGAAGGCAAGATGGTCGTGCGGCTGAAGGGCGGCGATCCCTTCGTGTTCGGGCGCGGCGGCGAGGAAGCCGAGGCATGCATCGCGGCGCAGGTGCCGTTCGAAGTCGTGCCCGGCATCTCGAGCGCCATCGCGGCACCGGCGTACGCGGGCATCCCCGTGACGCACCGCGGTGTGTCGACCAGCGTCACGATCGTCACGGGCCACGAGGACCCGGCGAAGGGCACCCTCGACACCGACTGGGATGCGCTCGCGCGCGCCGGTGGAACGCTCGTCATCCTCATGGGTGCCGGTCGCCTGGCCGACATCGCGCGCGCGCTCATCGATGGCGGCCGCCCGGCCGAGACCCCGGTCGCTGCGGTGCACTGGGGAACCCGCCCGGAGCAGCGCACGACTCGCGCGACACTCGCGACCATTGCCGAGATCGGAGTCGAGGCCCCATCGGCGATCGTCGTCGGCGACGTGGCTGCGCTCGACTTCTCGTGGTTCGAGCAGCGGCCGCTGTTCGGCCGCCGGGTCGTGGTGACGCGCGCTCGTGAGCAGGCGAGCGAACTGCGGGTGCGGCTCGAGCACCTGGGCGCCGAGGTGCTGGAACTCCCCGCGATCGCGCTCGACCCGATCGACTTCGAGCTCCCCGACCTGTCGCGCTACTCGTGGGTCGTCTTCACCTCCGCGAACGGTGTCGACGCGTTCTTCGAGGGCGGGCTCGCACCGGCGGGTCTCGACGCGCGCGCGCTCGGCACCGTGCGCGTCGCCGCGATCGGCCCGGGAACCGCGAGCGCGCTCGCGCGACGCGGCATCCGCGCCGACCTCGTGCCCGAGCGCTTCGTGGCGGAGTCGTTGCTCGACGGGTTCCCTGTGCCCGATACGCCCGAGGCACGGGTCCTGCTCGCCCGGGCCGAGGTTGCGCGCGACATCCTGCCCGAGGGTCTGGCCCGGGCCGGTTACGCCGTCGACGTGCTCGCCGTGTACCGCACCGTCGTGGCCACCCCCGACCCGGAAGTGCTGGCGCGCGTCCGCGCCGGCGAGGTCGACGCGATCACGTTCACGTCGTCGTCGACCGTCTCGAACTTCTGCGCCATCGCGCCGGTCCCACACCCTCAGCCCCTCGTGGTATCGATCGGGCCGGTGACATCGGGCACGGCGCGGCGCGCAGGGGCTCCGGGTCGACCGCGAGGCAGACCCGCACACGCTCGACGGCCTCGTCACCGCGCTCGTGGGCGCCCTCGGATCGGGCACTCACGGGCCCGGGGCCGAGCCCGGCACCGGCGCGAAATAGCATCGCAGCGTGCCCTTCCCCGAACGTCGCCTGCGCCGCCTGCGGCGCACCCCGGCGCTCCGCCGGCTCGTCGCCGAGCACCGGCTGGGAGTCGACGACCTGGTCGCGCCTCTGTTCGTCAAAGAAGGGATCGACGCGCCCGAGCCCGTGGTCTCCATGCCGGGCGTCTACCAGCACACGCAAGAGAGCCTGCGCAAGGAAGTGCGCGAGCTCGCCGGGCTCGGTATCCCCGGTGTGATCCTCTTCGGTGTCCCGGGGGTCAAGGACCCACTGGGTTCGCAGGCCGACGCCGTCGACGGCGTCGTGCAGGTCGCGCTGCGCAACCTCCGCGAGGAAGTCGGTGACGGTCTCGTGCTGATGGCCGACAACTGCCTCGACGAGTACACGGACCATGGCCACTGCGGCATCCTCACCGACGCCGGCGACGTCGACAACGACGCCACGATCGACCGCTACGCGAGCATCGCGATCGCGCAGGCGGAGGCCGGCGCCGAGGTGATCGCGCCGTCGGGGATGATGGATGGTCAGGTCGCCGCGATCCGCGCTGCGCTCGACGAGAGTGGTCACACATCGACGTCGATCCTCGCCTACGCCGCGAAGTACGCGTCCGCGCTCTACGGGCCGTTCCGCGACGCCGCCGAATGCGCGCCGAAATTCGGCGACCGCCGGCACTACCAGATGGACGCGGCCAACGGTCGCGAGGCGCTCGCCGAGGTCGCGCTCGATCTCGACGAAGGCGCCGACATGGTGATGGTGAAGCCCGCGCTCGCGTATCTCGACGTGATCGCGGACGTGCGCGCTGCCTTCGACGTTCCCGTCGCCGCGTATCACGTCAGCGGCGAGTACGCGATGGTGAAGGCCGCGGCGCAGCTCGGCTGGGTCGATGGTCCTGCGGTCGCGATGGAGCACCTCCTCGCGATCAAACGGGCCGGCGCCGACGCGATCCTCACCTATTTCGCGCGCGACGCGGCCGAGTGGCTCGGCTGAGTCGCGCGTGCGGAGGCAACGGAGTCCCGAAACGCCGGAGGCCGCTTCGGACGGGAGCGAGGGAGCCATAGACGCCGTGACCGATCGCCCGTGACCGGTTGGTTCGCGCGCGCGGAAGCGCGCATACCCGGCGGCGTGAACTCACCAGTGCGCGCGTTCGGCGCGGTCGGTGGCCATCCGTTCTTTGTCGCGCGGGGACAGGGCGCGTGCATCGAGGACACCGAGGGCAACCGGTACCTCGACTACGTGCAGTCCTGGGGCGCGTCGATCCTCGGCCATGCCGACCCGGTAATCGTCGAGGCCGTGCAGCGGGCCGCGGCCGAGGGCATGTCGTTCGGTGTCCCGACGCCGCGCGAGGTCGAGCTGGCCGAAGTCATTTGCGCTCGCGTCCCTGCGGTCGAGAAGGTCCGACTCGTGTCCTCGGGCACCGAGGCCGCGATGACCGCGGTGCGCCTGGCCCGCGGCGCGACCGGCCGCACCAAGATCCTCAAGTTTGCGGGCTGTTACCACGGTCATCTCGACGCGCTGCTCGTCCAGGCGGGAAGCGGCGTCGCCACCCTCGGCTTGCCCGGTTCGGCCGGCGTCACCGCCGGCACGGTCGCAGACACGATCGTCGTCCCGTACAACGACCTCACGGCCCTCGATGTCGCGCTCGTCGAGCACGGCGCCGATCTCGCCGCGCTGCTCGTCGAGCCGGTCGCGGCGAACATGGGCCTCGTCGCGCCTGCGCCGGGCTTCCTCGCCGGTCTGCGCGAGCGCTGCACCCGTACCGGCGCGCTGCTCGTGTTCGACGAGGTCATCACCGGTTTCCGAGTCGGCCCGGCCGGGATGCAGGGCCAGACCGGCATCGCGCCCGATCTCTCGATCTTCGGCAAGGTCGTCGGCGGCGGCATGCCGCTCGCGGCCGTCGGCGGGCCCGCCGCGATCATGGACGACCTCGCGCCGCTCGGGCCCGTGTACCAAGCGGGCACGCTCTCCGGGAACCCGCTCGCGACCGCGGCCGGGCTCGCCGCGCTCGCGCAGCTCGACCCGGCCGCGTACGCGAGCCTCGAGACGACCGCGACCCGCCTGGCCGACGGGCTCCGCGGCGCGTTCGCCGGCGCGGGCGTTCCCGCACAGGTCACGCGCGTGCACACGCTCGTCGGCCTGTTCTTCACTCCGACACCGGTGCACGACTACGAAGACGCCAAGACGGCCGACCATGCGCGCTACGCACGGTTCTTCCACGGTCTCCTCGATCGGGGCGTCTACTTCGCGCCGAGCGGCTACGAGACGCTCTTCCCGAGCCTCGCGCACCGAGCCGTTGACATCGACCAGACGATCAACGCCGCCGCGGCAGCCGCGGCGGCGCTGGACTGACGCTCGGTTGACGCGACCGGCTACGGCTCGTTGCGGTCGCGCTCCTCACGGCGCTTGCGGACGCGGTCCATGTAGAACAGCGACCCGGTGAACAGGAAGACCATGATCGCGAACGCCAGGAACGCCTCTCCGCCCTGCCGGCTCGCGTCGATGAGTTGCTGCGCGACGAACATCGTCGTCTCCTAGCTGGTGGGAACCGGACGCAGGTCCGATCCGGCCTTCTCGCGCTCGCGGGCATCCTTCTCGTACCAGTGCAGGCTGAGAAGGAAGATCCCGAACAGGATGAGCGAGGTGAAGAAGTAGACGAACGGCGGCTGCCGCAACGAGCCGCGGTCGTACTCCATGATGACGTACTGCTTCGGCGTCAGTGGGTCGCACACTGGCGTCGGGGGCGGTTGCCCCGCGACCGCGGTTTGCACGAGTGTGTTGCAGATCTCCACGACCGCGTACTTCGGAGTGTGCCAGAAGAAGTTCTTCGAGTCGCCGCCGACGATGAACGTCTGGAAACCCTTGAAGTCGGTCAGGTAGTCGGTGCTGCGACCAAAGATCGCGAACGGTTGCACCGGCGCTTCCTGGTTGGCGACCGGCGCCTTGGTCACGAGCGCGAGGTCGGTCGCCGGGCGCAACTGCGCAAGTCCCTCGACGTCGACGGGCGTGCCGTCCTCCGCGATGTTGTGGACCGCGGAGACCTTCGACTTCTCGGGACTGGCGACGACCTCCTTCACGTTCCACCCCGGCGGCCGGCCCTTCGGGCTGTTCAACGGGGTGGCGGTCGTGATCCAGAGGCTCGACAGCAGCACGAGGAAACCGGTCAGGCATGCGCCGGCGACGAGGAAGCCGAGTCGGGCGCCGAGGTTGGTGCCGAGCAAGAGGTAGACCGAACCGCAGAACAGTCCGACCGCCGAGAGCACGACGAGCACACCCAGGATCGTCGGATCCCAGAGGTTCTTGGGCCCGCCCTCTTGGGCGAGCAGCCTGACCAGACCCATCTCCCCTAGCCCCCAGTCGTCGTCGTGGTCGAATGAGTCGTCGTGGTGGTGGTCGCCGGCGCGAGATAGACCGTGCTGTCGAGGTCGTTGCGCTCGAAGCTGACGATCTGCTCGATCATCTTCTCGGTGAGCATGTTGGCGAATCCGGGCATGCGGCCGGAGCCGATGCCGCCGTTGCCGTACTGCTTGTTTGCCTCCGAGCCCTGCTGGATGAACTGGAGCTGCGAGTCGAAACCGAGGGTGCCCTTGGTGGCCCCCGGACCGAACCGGCGCTCGGTGTCGCCGTCGCGCAAGTTGAACCCGATGCCGCCACCCTGACCGCCACCGCCGCCGACGGGGCCGAGCACGCGGGTGCTGTCGGGCTGCGTCGGGTCGAAGATCGACCAACCCTGCGTGTGGCAACGCGCGCAGTAGGTCTCGAAGAGCAGCTGCCCGTCGGTGACGTTGGCGCGCGAGTCACGCCAGTCGACCGCCCACGTGAGCGCGGCCTGTGCGGTCTGGAAGTCGGCATACGCAGTGAGGAACGAGCGGCAGGCTTTGCCTTCGGCGGCCTGTTCCGCCGTGGCGCGGCCCGCGTTCTTGATCGTGTCCGCGAGCGCGTTGCACTGCGTCGCGATGTCGGCGTCACTCGTCGTCGCCGGAATGCCCGCGGCTTCGACGACTTGGGCGTGCGCATCGGCGAGCGCCTTCGTGGCGTCGGCCAGATCGCTCGTGGCGACCGCGACCTGATCATCGGCCGCCTTCCGCGCCGTGACGAGATCCTTCTCTGCGTTCTTCTTCGACTCGTCGGGCGACAACTGGATCGACTGGATGTAGGCGACGAGGTCGGCGATGGTCTGCTCGTTCTTCGCGCCGCCACCCAACACGCCGAACGGCTGCATCGGGGTGCCGGGTCGGCCGTACGTGATGATCTGCTCGACTTCTTCCGGCGTGAAGCGCAGGAGTTCGGTGTTGAGCGGCGGTGCCTTCCACGTGAAGGTCTCGGGTGCCTGCGGCCCGTCGGGGCCGTCGGGGTCGATGATCTGCGTCGTCGACCCACCCCCACCATCGCTGCCGTGGCAGTTCGCGCACTGCAACGAAAGCACCGGGTTGTACGCCTCACCCGCCGGGTTGGCGAACAGCACCGCGCCGCGCTCGACCGAGCCGTTCTTGAAGTAGGTCTCCGAGTGTTCCTGCCGGGTCGGCTCGTGGACGATGTACACGAGCATCACGACCGCGAAGATCGTGACGAACACCAGGCTCCATCCGAGCACACGCTCGAGGCGCCGGCCTTCGAGGTCGTCGTCGTCGAAGAAGCGGGTCTGGTTCGCCGGGGTCTTCTCGACGCGCTTGCGCGAGAGGTTCGCCCACAGCAGGTACCCGGCCAGACCGAGGATCGCGAGGATGTTGAGGAGAACCAGGAAATGCCGAAGGTCCGACTTCCAGACGACGAAGGCGACATCGGGCACTGTCGTCAGACGCACGCGGGCCCTTCCTGCGCTTGCTTGGTCGTGTTCGTCCCGATCGGCGGTCCGGTGACGATCGTCCCCGTGTCGATGGTGATCTCGCCGCCGCCGCTGACCGTGAACGTGAACCGGTCGAGGCCGCGCGGCGCGGGACCGTCACGCTTCTCGCCGACCGCGTTGTACTTCGAACCGTGGCACGGGCATTCGAACCACTGCGAAGACAGGCACCACGGCACGCGACACCCGAGGTGCACGCACCGCTGGTAGAGCGCGACGAGTCCCTGCTCGTAGCCGGGGAGCACCGGCTTGTAGGACGCGACCTTCTTGGCGGCCGGTAGCGCGTCCTTCGGGTACGGGTTGAGGTAGGTCTTGGCCAGCGGAACGTAGAACGGAGTCCGCTTGTCGGCGATTTGACTCATGATGTCGTCGATGTTGCCGGCGTCGATCTTGCCGCCGAAGCCGCTCGACCCGGTCGGCCACAGGAAGCCGAGGATCCCGATGCCGAGCACTCCGGCCGAGAAGCCGGAGACGCCGAGCAGCGCGCGGTTGAGGAACTGCCGGCGGTTGACGCCGATCTCCTCCTCGTCGACCGGCTCCCACACCACGACGTCGCTGCCGTCGCGCACGGCAACGTCGCCCGGCATGTTCTCGCGCGTGTCGTCCGCGCGCGGCCGACCGGTGGCTTCGATCTCGGTGGACGTCGAGGTCGCGGGCTCGGTGTCGGCTTCGCCTGACTGATCGCGGCTGCGGGTCTCGCGCGAAAGCGTGCCCGTCGTCGCCCGGCGCCGGCTCGCGGTCAAGAAGACCGTGACGGCCGCGGCCAGAAGGATGATGACGATGACGATGGCGATGGCCAACGGAGGCTCCTGCTCCTACAGCTCGAAGAAGATGCCGTCGTTCCAGGGGAAGACGAAGTTGAAGCCCTGGCCTCGGAAGAACGAACCGATGATCACGAGCACCGCCCACAACATGAGGAAGATGGTCATCATGATGATCGCGAACTTGCGGTCCGCGGGCTTGTTCGACGGGTTCTTGTCGAAATAGGGCGTGATCGCGAGCAACACGAGTGCGACACCGGGGATGGTCACACCCGCAACCATCGGGTGGAACATCGTGAGCAGTTCCTGCAGACCGAGGAAGTACCAGGGCGCCTTCGACGGGTTCGGCGTCTGGTTCGTGTCGGCGAGCGAGAGCAGCGGCGCTTTCACGAGCGCGGAGAAGATCGTGACCATCGCGGTCATCGACAACACCGCCGCGAACTCGATGGCGAGCAGGTGTGGCCACGTGTGGACCTTGTCCTGCGCCTCGGCGCGGGTCTGCTGGATCGAACCCGACTTGACGACCGTCAGCAGCCGCTGCGTGTGACCGCCGGGGCCGGTCCCGGCGGGTGCGGGCGCGACCGCGGTCGCTGCCGCGCGCCGCGGCGCGGCAGCTCCTCCGCCGGCGGCCGCCGGCGCGGCGGCTCCACCGTTCCCGCCTCCGTCGCCACCGCCCCCACCTGCGAGCGCGGCCTTGCGCTTGCGCGCTCGCTCGAGCAAGTGCGCGGGGACGCCGCCGACATCCTCGGTGATCGCGTCGCCGGTATCGGCGGCCGCGGCCGGTGCCTCGGGCGCGGCCTCCTCCTCGCCTGCGGGCGCCTCGTCGGCCGCGACGGGCGCGGTCTCCTCACCATCGTCACCTTCTACCGGGAGACCGAGGGCCTTGCGGCGCTCTTGGCTACGGCGAAGCAGGTGTTCGGGGACATCGGTCATGCGTCTGCCTCCTTCGCCTCTAGAGCGGACCCGAGATGCCGCCGTCCTTGCGGACGCGCCAGAAGTGCACCGCCATGAAGATGACGATCACGAACGGTAAGAGCAGCACATGCAACACATACCATCGGAGCAACGTCTCGCTTCCGATCTGCGACGATCCGAGCAGCACGTACTTGACGTTGTCCCCGAACACCGGCGTGTAGCCCATCATGTTCGTGCCGACCGTGACGGCCCACAGCGACAGCTGGTCCCACGGAAGCAGGTAGCCGGTGAACGAGAGCAGCAGTGTGAGCGTCAACAAGATGATGCCGATCATCCAGTTGAACTCGCGCGGTGACTTGTAAGCGCCGTGGTAGAAGACGCGGGCCATGTGCAGGAACACGGAGAGCACCATGAGGTGCGCGGCCCATCGATGCATGTTGCGCACGAGCGAGCCGAGCGACACCGCGGTCTCGAGCTGCTGCACGTTCGCGTACGCCGACTCCACTGTCGGCCGGTAGAAGAACATCAAAAAGATGCCGGTGACGGTCAAGAGGATGAAGAGGAAGAACGACAGGCCACCGAGGCAGAGTGTGTACGACACCTTCACCGCGTGCCGCTTCACCTTCACCGGGTGGAGGTGGTACAGCACGTTGTTCATGATCACGTAGGAACGGTTACGCGGTGAGTCCGTGTAGCCCTTCCGGAAGACCGAGCCCGGTCGGAAGATCGAGTTGACGACTTGGGATCCCCAGACGTTGTTCCCGATCTCACTGACCTTCTCGAGCACCTTCGGTCGGTGACCGTTGCTGCCGTTGCTACTGGCCACGAACTTCGTTCCTTCGCCTAGAAGCGGACGCCGTAGGCGTAGCCGTGTCGGTTGGTGCGGACGTTGGGGTCGCCTTCGGCCCAGTCGTTGGTGACCTTGCCCAAGATGATGACGCCGGTGGGGCAGCGGTCGACGCACAGTGCGCAGCGGGTGCAGACGTCTTCGTCGACGACGAACACGACGTGGTCCTTGGGGTCGTCGCCGGGTTGGTCGGCGTTGACGGCTTCATCGATGGCGGTGGTGGAGAGCATGTGGATGCATTTCCACGGGCATATGTCGACGCAGCCTTCGCACAGGATGCATTCGGCTTGGTCGATGTGGAGGAACTGCTTGGGTTTGACCGCAGACGTCAGCCAGGTGGGGTCGACCTCTTGGAGGACATACGAGCTCGAGAACTCCGGCATCGGTGGGTTCGCATCGGTCTTCGCCATGACTACTGCTCGCTCGTCGTGACGGGGCGGCCGTATGCGGACGTGCCCGCGCGGCGCCGGCGCAGGCGTGAGAACGGCCCCGTGAGCGGCGGTTCGTTCCCCGAGTCGCCGTCCGCCGCTTCGACGGGTTCGGCGACCTTGCGCTTCTGCCACGCCGAGAACAGGTAGACGTTGATCGTCCCGAACACAAAGTACGAACCCGCGGCGATGATGTCGGCGAGCACGTAGCGCGGGATGTTGATCGGCGGGAACGAACCACCGAAGAACTGGTTCTCGCGCACGAAGAAGGTGTCCTTGCCGAGGTTCAGGTACGAGTTCGCGTACGTGAGCCACTCGTGCGGCCACACCGCGTACGCGAGGATCAGCAGTACCCACGTGCCCATCGCGCCGACGATCGTTGCCGCCCATGTCGCGGGTTCCGCGGAGCGCTTCGGCTGACGCACCCAGACCACGACGATCGCGATCCCGATGGCCAGGAGCAACGTCGCCCAGATCAACCGTCCCGCGTGACGCAGGAACGTCGGATGCTCCGGCAAGAAATTGGGGATATCGAGAGCGAGGAGGCTCGCGAGGGTGTCGGGCATCGCCCCGGGATCTCCTTGTCGAGGGGAAAGCGGGGCCGGTCAGCCACGGGACGATCTTGGTCGGCCGGCGTTCGCTCTTCGTACCACGCTAGATGCGCCAACGGCACATTGTGTGTCGCTCCCTCGCTCCCGTCCGAGGGGCCTTCGGCGTTTCGGGACTTCGCTGCGTCCGCACATTCGTTCTTGCTCCCTCGCTCCCGTCCGAGGGGCCTTCGGCGTTTCGGGACTTCGCTGCGTCCGCACATTCGTTCTTGCTCCCTCGCTCCCGTCCGAGGGGCCTTCGGCGTTTCGGGACTTCGCTGCGTCCGCACATTCGTTCTTGCTCCCTCGCTCCCGTCCGAGGGGCCTTCGGCGTTTCGGGACTTCGCTGCGTCCGCACATTGTGTGTCGGTGCGGAGACGGGTTCCGGCGCATGTGATCATGTGTCCGTGCACGGCTCGCGCGAAGACATCTTCGACGTCCTCGTCATCGGCGGTGGACCATCGGGCGCGGCGGCGGGCTACTGGCTCGCCGAGCGCGGTCATCGGGTGCTGATCGTCGAGAAGAAGCGGTTCCCCCGCGACAAGACCTGCGGCGACGGGCTCACGCCGCGTGCGGTCCGTCAACTCCACGACATGGGGCTGGCCGAGCCGCTCTCGGACTTCCAGCGCTTCGACGGCCTGCGGTCGATCGGTCACGGGGTGACGCTGGAGCTCGCGTGGCCCGAACACCCGGACTTCCCTCCTTATGGATATGTGGTGCGGCGCCGCGACCTGGACGACCTCGTCGCCTCGGGTGCCGTGAAGGCCGGCGCCACCCTCTGGCCGGCCACCGAAGCGCTCGCCCCCGTGGTGGAGGACGGCGTCGTCGCGGGCGCAACGGTGAAGCGACACGACACCGGCGCGGTCGAGACCGTGCGAGCCCGCTACGTGATCGTCGCCGACGGGGCCAACTCCCGCTTCGGCCGGGCCCTCGGGACTGCCCGGGATCGCAGCTACCCCCTAGGTATGGCGATTCGCGGCTATTACACCAGTCCGCGGCATGACGAGCCCTGGATCGAGAGCCATCTCGACATTCGCGACAAGGACGGCAACCACCTCCCGGGTTACGGCTGGATCTTCCCGGTTGGCGACGGCACGGTGAACGTCGGCGTCGGCCTGCTGTCGACCTTCAAGGGCTGGAAGTCGATCAACACGTCCCGTCTGATGGAGGCGTTCTGCGGAACCGCGCCGGCGTCGTGGGAGATCCGGCCCGAGACCGCCACGGGCGCGCCGACGGGCGGCCGGCTCCCCACGGGCAGTTCGGTGGAACCGCGCGTCGGCCCGACGTTCGTCGTGGTGGGCGACGCGGCCGGATCGGTGAATCCGTTCAATGGTGAGGGCATCTCGATCGCGTACGAGACCGGCCGGTTGGCGGCCGATGCCGTCGACCTCGCGTTGGCGACGGGCGACGGCCTGGCGCTGCGCACCTACGACACCCGGATCGACCAGGTGTACGGCCTGTACTTCAAGGTCGCCCGTGCCTTCGTGCGGGCCATCGGCAACCCGGCCGTCATGCGCGAGCTCACGCGGGTGGGCTTCCAGAGCCGGACGCTCATGGAGTGGGTGCTGCGCATCATGGCCAACCTCCTCCGACCCGATGAGCTCGGACCGGCGGAGGCGGCCTACCGCGCCGTGGCCGCGGTCGTCCGAGTCGCGCCCGAGCCCTGAGCCGTCATCTCGTTTCGGCTCGGGCCACGCGGGTAGCCTCCGCGCGAGCGCGCCCGGGAGAATCGAAGAAGCTTGGCTGATTACCTGCCGATCCTGATCATGGCCGCCTTGGTGGTCGCGTTCGTGATGTTGTCGTTCATCGCGTCGCAACTGCTCGCCCCGCAGCGACCGAACTCCGCGAAGCAGGCGCCGTACGAGTCGGGAATCGTGCCGGAGCACGAGCCGGCCGAGCGGTTCCCGGTGAAGTTCTATTTGGTCGCGATGGCCTTCATCGTCCTCGACGTGGAGATCGTCTTCCTGTATCCGTTCGCCACGGTGTTCCGCGGGCTCGGGCTGTTCGGGCTCATCGCGGTCGGATCGTTCGTCCTGGTCCTGCTGATCCCGTTCGCGTATCTGTTGTCGGTCGGCGCGCTCGACTGGGGTCCGGTCAAGGACGTGGTGCAACGGCTTCCGGGCCCGTTGCTGCGCACGAAGCAAGTGGTGCTCGACCCGTCGTCACGACGCGACGAGGAAGAGGCGGCCTGATGGGTCTCGACCAGGTCCCGCACAACTTCATGACGGCGCGCCTCGAAGACGTGGTCCGTTGGGGCCGCCGCAACTCCGTGTTCCCGGCGACATTCGGTCTGGCGTGCTGCGCGCTCGAGATGATGGCGACCGGCGCCGCGCACTACGACATGGCGCGCTTCGGCATGGAGGTGTTCCGCGCGAGCCCGCGCCAGGCCGACCTCATGATCGTCGCCGGTCGCGTCTCCCAGAAGATGGCGCCCGTGCTGCGTCAGGTCTACGACCAGATGGTCGAGCCGAAGTGGGTCATCTCGATGGGCGTGTGCGCGAGCACCGGCGGGATGTTCAACAACTACGCGCTCGTGCAAGGGGTCGACCAGGTCGTGCCCGTCGACGTGTACGTGCCAGGCTGTCCGCCCGGTCCGGAGACGCTGCTGCACGGCATTCTCACGCTGCACGACCAGATCCGAACGGGCGAACTGTTGAAGCGGCGGGAGTCGTCGGCGTCGGGTGGCGCCGAGATCCGGCTCGACGCCGAACCGGTGACCACGAGTTGACCAACTGGTGATGGGGCATGCTGCAGTGAGCGACGACGAGCCTCGTGAAAACGATCACGATGACTCCGACGATGCCCAGGCCGCCGCGCCCGAGGTGCCGGCCGACGAAGTGGCCGCGGCCATTCTCGAGCGGTTCCCCGGCTCGGTGTTCGTCGAGAGTCACACCCAACCGGTCGTCTACGTCGATCGCAGTGTGTTCGCCGAAGTCGCACTGTTCCTGCGCGACGAACAGCAGTTCATGATGCTGGCCGACATCACCGCGGTCGATCATCTGCTCGACGGCGCGCGCTACACACCCGCGGGTGTCGAGCTCCAGCGCTTCGAGGCGGTGGCGAACTACCTGTCGCACACGCGCAACCGACGCATACGCGTGATCTGCGAGGTCCCGGTCGACGATCTCACGGTGCCGTCGCTCACGCCGGTGTACCCCGGCGCGAACTTCCCCGAGCGCGAGACGTACGACCTCTTCGGGATCACCTTCGAGGGTCATCCCGACCTCACACGGATCTTGATGCCCGACGACTGGGAAGGGCACCCACTGCAGAAGGACTTCCCACCGGCGCGCGTCCCGGTGACGTTCAAAGGCGATCCGAGCCCGCGATGAACGAACAAGAAGTCGAACTGCAGAAGCGCACGGACGAGGGCGCGCAGGAACTGCAACCGACCAAGACGCGTACCCGCGAGCTGGTCATCACGGGCGGTGGGATGTGGCCCGAAGAGGACGAGCTCGGCGACACCATGATCATCAACATGGGTCCGCAACACCCGTCGACCCACGGCGTGCTGCGGCTCATGATGGAGCTGGACTCCGAAGAAGTGATCCGCATCAAGCCGGTGATCGGGTACCTGCATACCGGAATGGAGAAGACGGGCGAAGAGCTCACCTACGTGCAGGGCGGTACCAACGTCACGCGCATGGACTACGCCGCACCGTTCTCGAACGAGCTCGTCTACAGCCTCGCGGTCGAGCGGCTGCTCGACGTGACCGTGCCGCCACGCGCGCAGTGGATCCGCATGATGATGGCGGAGCTCAACCGCGCTTCGTCGCACCTCTTGTTTCAAGCGACGAACGGCATGGACATCGGCGCCGTCTCGATGATGCTCTACGGCTGGCGCGAGCGCGAAGAGGTGCTGCGGCTGTTCGAGATGGTCACCGGCCTCCGCATGAACCACAACTACATCCGGCCCGGTGGTGTCGCCGCTGACCTGCCCGCGGGCTGGCAAGAGGCGACGCTCGACGTCTGCGCTCTCGTCGAAGCGGGCGTGAACGACTACGACCAACTGCTCTCGGAGAACCCGATCTGGCGGGAGCGCACCGTGGGTGTGGGCGTGATCAGCACCGAGGAGTGCCTCGCGCGCAGTATCACCGGCCCGATCCTGCGATCGACCGGTTTCGCCTGGGACCTGCGCAAGACGCACCGGTACCTGCCCTACGACGAAGTCGACTGGGACGTCGTGTACACGAGCAGCGGCGACGTGTTCGACCGGTACCGCATCCGCCTGTTCGAGATCCTCGAGTCGGTGAAGATCGTGCGCCAGTGCGTCGAGCGCATGCCCGAAGGTGACTACCGCCTCCAGGACAAGAAGATCACGCCGCCGCCACGCGCGCGCATCGACGAGTCGATGGAAGCGCTTATCCACCACTTCAAGCTGTTCACCGAAGGGTTCAAGGTGCCGCCGGGAGAGACGTACGTCGCGATCGAGTCACCGCGGGGCGAGATCGGTTGCTACATGGTCAGCGACGGTTCCGGGAAGCCGGTGCGCATGCACATCCGGGGGCCGTCCTTCTACAACCTGCAGGCGACCGAGGCGATGACCGAAGGCAGCCTCGTCGCCGACGCGGTTGCGATCGTGTCGAGCATCGACCCCATCATGGGTGAGGTGGATCGATGAACGCGGCGGGAACTTCGTGAGCTTCTTCACGGACCGCAACCTTGTGCGCGCGCGAGAGATCGTCGCGCAGTACCCGCACGCGAAATCGGCGATCCTGCCGCTCGCGCACCTCGCGCAGGACCAAGCCGGGTGGTTGTCGGACGAAGCGATGGCCGAGATCGCCGAGCTCACCGACGAGACGGCTGCGAACGTGCTCGGGACGTGCTCCTTCTACACGATGTTCAAGCGCCGTCCGTGCGGCCGGCTGTTGGTATCGGTGTGCACGAACGTCACGTGTCTCGTGACCGGCGGACCGGAGATCCTGGAGCACCTCGAGACGACAATACGCGATGGACGACGAGGTCGAGGTCGAAGAAGTCGAGTGCATCGCGGCGTGTGGCGGCGCGCCGGCGATCCAGGTCAACTACGAGTTCCACGAGAAGCTGGATCCGGAAGGCGCGGCCCAGATCGTCGAGCAGTACAAGCGCGGCGAGCTCATCGCGCGCACGATCTCGGGCTCGATCGTCGGGAGCACGACGTGACATCTTCCAAAGTGCGGACGCAGCCGAGGTCCGCTTGCCGTAGGCCCCTCGACCGGGAGCGAGGGAGCCATGTTTGAAGAGACGCGGATCGTCACGAAGCGGTTGTACGAGCGGCCCGACGACTCGTGGACGATGGACGGTGCGCTCGCTTCGGGTTGCTACGACGCGTTGCGCGAAGTCCTCGCGCAGGGCGATCCGAAAGCGATCCAAGAAGAGGTCTCGAAGTCGGGGCTGCGCGGACGAGGCGGCGCAAACTTCGCCACCGGGTTGAAGTGGTCCTTCCTGCCCGAAGGCGTGTTGCCGCGCTACCTCGTCGTCAACGCCGATGAAGGCGAGCCCTCCACGTTCAAGGACCGCATGCTCATCGAGCGCGATCCGCACCAACTGATCGAGGGGATCGTGATCGCCGCGTACGCGATCACGTGCAACCTCGCATTCCTCTACGTCCGCGGCGAGTTCGCGCTCGGCTACGACCGGCTCGTGCACGCGGTCGAGGAGGCGCGCGCCAAGGGCTTCATCGGCAAGAACATCCTCGGGTCGGGCTTCGACCTCGAGCTCGTGGTGCACCGCGGTGCGGGTGCCTACATCTGCGGCGAAGAGACCGGCTTGCTCGAATCGCTCGAGGGCAAGCGCGGCATGCCCCGCCTCAAGCCTCCGTTCCCCGCGATCGAAGGCCTCTACGCGAAGCCGACGGTGGTCAACAACGTCGAGTCGTTGTCGACCCTGCCGCACATCCTCAAGTTGGGCGGCGAGGAGTACGCCAAGATCGGCATCAACCGCTCGACCGGTACGCGCATCGTTGCGATCTCCGCACACGTCAAGCGGCCGGGCAACTACGAAGTCGCGTACGGGTGCACGTTCCGCGACATCATCTACGGACTCGCGGGCGGCATTCGCGACGACAAGGAACTGAAGTTCTTCCTGCCCGGAGGTGCGTCGTTCCAGTGGCTCACCGGCAGCGACGAGCACCTTGACGCGCCGTACGACATGGACTGGGTCCAGCAGAACCTCGGCACCACGCTCGGATCCGGAGCGATCATGGTCTTCGACGAGACGACGGATCCGTTGCAGGTCGCGTGGCGGCTCGCGAAGTTCTATTCGCACGAGTCGTGCGGCAAGTGCACGCCGTGCCGCGAAGGCACCGGCTGGATCGAGAAGGTGCTCTACCGCATGGCCAATGGCATGGGTCGCCCCGAGGACCTCGACCTCCTGATCGACATCGGCTCGGGCATCTCGCCGAACGTCGCAACCGCGCCCTTCACGCAGACGACCTTGTGCCCCCTCGGCCCGAGCGTGGTGTCACCGATCGCGAGCTTGCACAAGTACTTCCGTGACGAGATCGCGGCCCGGCTCGTGAACGTGGCCGACGAGGCCGTCGTATGACCACCACCTCGTCGCAGCCGGCGGGCGTGGAACCGGAGCAGAAGTCAACCGTCAGCGTCACGATCGACGACAAGGTCGTCGAGGCGCAGCCCGGCGAACTGCTGATCAAGGTCGCGCAGGAGCACGGCGTGTACATCCCACGCTTCTGCTGGCACGAACGCATGCAGCCCGTCGGCATGTGCCGCATGTGCCTCGTCGAGATCGAAGGCGCGCGCGGGTTCCCGCCGGCGTGCACGACGCCCGTCACCGACGGCATGGTCTGCCACACGCAGTCCGACACCGTGAAGAAGATCCAAGACGGCGTGCTCGAGTTCCTGCTCATCAACCATCCGCTCGATTGCCCCGTCTGCGACCGCGGCGGCGAGTGCCCACTCCAGGACCAGACACTGGCCTTCGGTCCGGGAGAGTCGCGCTTCGTCGAGGAGAAGCGCCACTGGGAGAAGCCGATCCGCCTGAGCGAACTGATCCTGCTCGACCGGGAACGCTGCATCCAGTGCGCACGCTGCACGCGCTTCGCGGACGAGATCGCGGGCGATCCGTTGATCGACTTCGTCGACCGGAGCGATCACACGCAAGTGCTGAATTTCGCCGACCAGCCGTTCGACTCGTACTTCTCGGGCAACACCGTGCAGATCTGTCCGGTCGGCGCGTTGACCGCGAGCCAGTACCGCTTCCGCGCCCGACCCTGGGACCTCGCGACCGCCGAGACCTCGTGTGTCACGTGCGCGGTCCAGTGCCGCGGTGCGCTGCAATCGTCGTCGAACCGCTTGGTGCGGCTGCTGGGCGTCGATTCCGAGCCCGTGAACCACGGTTGGCTGTGCGACAAGGGCCGGTACGGCATCGAGTGGGTGCACTCTGACGCGCGCATTCTCGACCCGATGGTGCGTCAGTCGGGCGAGCTCGCCGAGGTGTCGTGGCCCGAAGCGCTCGACGCGGCCGCGTCGGAGATCAAGCGCGTGCGCGACCTGCACGGACCCGATGCGATCGCCGTGCTCGGCGGCGCGCGCGGCACGAACGAGGACGCGTACGCGTGGGCACGGCTCGCGAAGGGCGTCATCGGCACGGACAACGTCGACGCGCAGCTCGGCGACGGCTTACCCGCCGAGGTCGTCCTCGGACTCCCGCGCGCAGAGATCGCCGAGCTCGACACCGCGGCCGCGATCGTTCTGCTCGGTCCCGACCTGCAGGAGGAGCTCCCGGTCCTGTTCCTGCGCGTCAAGCGCGCGGCCAAGGAGCTCGGTGTCCCGCTCGTCGACCTCGCCCCGCTCGACCACGCGCTGACACCGTTCGCCGCGGCAGTTGGCCGGCTCGCGCCGGGCGCGGGCGTTGGAGCCGCGGAGCTGCAGCAGATCACCCAGGCCCGTGCAGACCGGCCGGGATCGGTCGTCGTCGTGCTCGGCCGCACCTCATTGGCGGAGTCGCCCGACGTCACCGTGGGATCGGCCCGCGCTCTCGCGGACCTCACGGACGTCCGCTTCTTGTCCGCACTGCGACGCGGGAACGTGCACGGCGCGCTCGGCGCCGGGCTGGCGCCCGGGTTGCTGCCGGGCCGCGTCGCGCTCGACGCCGGCGCGGAGTGGTTCACCGAGCACTGGGGTGCCACGCCCGCGGAACGCGGGCTGGACGCGGCCGGGATACTCGCCGCGGCCGCCGACGGCAAGATCCAGGTGCTCGTGCTGCTCGGGGCAGATCCGCTCTCCGACTTCCCCGATGCCGACCTCGCGCAGCGGGGCATCGACGGCGCCGGATTCGTGATCGCGGTCGATGGCTTCGTGTCCGACTCCACGCGCCGCGCAGACGTGTTCCTTCCGTGCACGCTCTGGGGAGAGAAGACGGGCACGATCACGAATCTCGAGGACCGCGTGCAGCGCGTCGGCCGCAAGGTCGCGCCCGAGGGCACCGCGATGGACGACTGGCGGATCGCGGTCGAGCTCGCGTACCGGCTCGGCCGCGACTTCGACCTCGCCACCGTCGACGAAGTCGCCGACGAAGTGGCGCGCGTCGCGCCCGCGCAACTGGGCGCGAACGCCGCGCTGCTCCGGCGGGCGCGCGACGGCGTCGTCCTCCCGTTCCGCGAGCACGTCGACGAGATCGTGCTCCGGACCCGGGAGCTCTCCATCCTGTCCGAGGACGGGCAGGGAACGTCGTGGGATCCGATCAAGGTCGAGGGCGAAGCCGCGGCCGATGTCGGTGAGAATCAAGACCCGCCGGTGGTCGACCCGGAACCCGACGTCGCGGCCACGGCGCCCGTCCCCGCGCTGCTCGCATGGGATCGCGACGCGCCCACGGTGAGCGTGCCGCCCCGGGACGGCTACGCGCTGCGACTCGTCGTCGGGCGGAAGCTGTACGACCACGGGCGCATCGTTAGCGAGACGCCCGCCTTCAGCCGGCTCGTTCCCAACAACGTGCTTCGCGTCAACCCCCACGACCTGGCTGCGCTCGGCGTCGACGACGGCACCGAGGTGAAGATCACCGCGGCCCGGGCGTCGCTGACGCGGCCCGTCGTCGGGGATCCGGCCGTACCCGTCGGCGTCGCCGCCATCGCGTTCCCTGCGGACGGCACCGGCCCGGCCTTGATCATCGACACTGCCGCGCCCGTCACCGATGTGCGTGTAGAAACCCTGCGATGAGTCCGGTGCTGGCGCTCGACCCGCTGTTCAACAACGGTGACATCACCTGGTCCGTGTTCGCGGTCGTGCTGATCAAGGTCGTCGTCGCGTTCGCGCTCTTGCTCGTTTCGGTGATGCTGTACATCTGGGGGCTGCGCAAGGTCATCGCCGACATGCAGAACCGCATCGGCCCGAACCGCGCCGGGCCGTACGGCGTGTTGCAGACGTTGGCCGACGGCATCAAGTTGTTCTTCAAGGAGCAGTCGATCCCGTCTTCCGCGGATCGTCCGGTCTTTCGCCTCGCACCGTACCTGTCGCTGCTTCCCGCGTTCTTGATGTTCTGCATCATCCCGATCGGCGGCGAGGTGTCGATCCTCGGTCACCACACGTTCCTGCAGGTCGCCGATCTCCCGATCGGCGCGCTGTGGATCCTCGCGATGTCGGGCATCGGCGTCTACGGGATCATGCTCGCGGGTTGGGCATCGGGCTCGAAGTACCCATTGCTCGGTTCGGTGCGCGCCACCGCGCAGCTGCTCTCGTACGAAGCTGCGTTCGGTCTCGCGGTCCTCGGCGTCCTCATCCAGGCAGGCACGCTCTCGACGCGCGCGATCGTCGACAAGCAAGCGGGCATGAGCTGGCACGGGTTCCTGACCGACTGGTACTGGATCCCGGCAATCGTTCCGTTCATCATCTTTCTCATCGCGGCGTTGGCCGAGACCAACCACCCGCCTTTCGACCTCGTCGAGGCCGAGCAAGAGCTCGTCGGCGGGTTCAACACTGAGTACACGGGCATCCGGTTCGCGATCTTCTTCCTCGCCGAGTTCATGAACGTCATCACGATGTCGGCGGTCGCGGTCACGTTGTTCCTGGGCGGCCCGAACGGTCCCGGGCTCGGGTTCCTCAGCGAAAACGGTTTCGTGAACGTCTGGATCATGCCGGTGTTCTGGTTCATGGCGAAGGTGCTCGCGCTGCTCTTCTGCACTGTGTGGGTGCGCGCGTCGCTGCCGCGCATGCGCTACGACCGGCTCATGTCGCTCGGTTGGAAGTACCTGATCGAGATCGCGATTCTCTGGGCGCTTGTCTCCGCGGCGCTCGTGGTCGCACGAGATCAGGACTGGAACGTCTGGATCGCGGCACCGGCCGCCGCGGGCGCGGCGCTGCTCGCGTTCGGTGTCCTCTACCTCGCGATGCCGAAGGCGGGCGAGCAGCTGGAGGAGTTCCGCTGATGAGCCGCATTTCCGGGTTCTGGGTCACGCTGCGACAGATGGGCAAGCCGCGCCTCACGACGGAATATCCCGCCGTGAAGTCGGAGAAGCCGCCGCGCCAGCACGGCCGTCACGTCCTCAACCGGTACGAGGACGGCATGGAGAAGTGCATCGGCTGCGAGCTGTGCGCGGGCGTGTGCCCCGCGCGATGCATCTACGTCCGTGGCGCCGACAACCCGATCGACGATCCGGTGTCGCCAGGTGAGCGGTACGGCTTCGTCTACGAGATCAACTACCTCCGTTGCATCCACTGCGATCTCTGCGTCGAGGCGTGCCCGACCGAAGCGATCACCGAGACGAAGCTCTTCGAGTTCTCGTTCGCCAACCGCGCCGACGCGATATACACCAAGGACGAGTTGCTCGTCGGCGACGACGGTCGCGCGAAGCGACTGCCGTGGGAGCTCTGGCTCGGCGGCGAGGACGACGACACCAGCGCGTGGATGCGCGCGACCTCGTCGTCCGGGAGCGCGGCCTACGAGGGTCGCGTCAACTGGTCGGGCGAGCTCGGCTTCGGCGTCCGCCCGCCGGAGGAGCACACGGAACTGCCCGCGAGCGCCACGGAGCCACCCGACGCCCCGCCGGAGCAGCCCGTCTGATGGATGCCGTCATCTTCTTCGTGTGTGCCGCCGCGGCGCTGGTCGGGCGCGGTCGGGGTCGATCATCTCCCGCAACCCGGTCCACTCGGCGCTGTGGTTGCTGCTCACGATGCTCACGATGGCTGTGTTCTTCCTCATGCAGGACGCCGATCTCGTCGCGATCATCCAGATCGTCGTCTACGCGAGTGCGATCGTCGTGCTGTTCCTCTTCGTGATCACGCTGCTCGGTGTGGACCAGCACGAGTCGCTCACCGAACCCATCCGGTTCCAGCGGCCGCTCGCGCTCGCGCTCGGCGCGCTGCTCCTGGCGCAGGTGATCGCGATCGCGGGCAACGACTGGGCGACCGGTGCCCACTCGTCCACCGCGCCGCTCGAAGGTGCCCGTTCCGGCAACGTGCAGTCCCTCGCGCGCGCGTTGTTCACCGACTACATCTGGGCATTCGAGATCACCGCGGTGCTGTTGGTGATCGCGGTCGTCGGCGGTGTCGTGCTCGCCCGTCGCAGCAGCCACTCGCCCGTCCCCAACCGCGGCGAAGAGCTGTAGCTGTTGTGACGATCCTCGCCGCACTCGAGATCACGCCGGCCTACTACTTGATCCTGGCCGCGATCCTGTTCACGACCGGTGGCGTCGGGCTGTTGCTGCGGCGGAACACGCTCGTGATGTTCATGTGCATTGAACTGATGCTCAACGCCGCGAACCTGACGTTCGTCACGTTTGCCAAAGCGCTCGACGACATCGGAGGCCAGGCGATCGTCTTCTTCACGCTCGTCGTCGCGGCGGCCGAAGTGGCCGTCGGCCTCGCGATCATCGTGGCCATCTTCCGGCGTCGTCAGAACGTGACCGCCGACGACGTGCACGTCCTCAAGGGCTGACCAGGAGACATGGACGCTCGCGATCTTCTCGATCTTGCGTGGGTGATACCCGTCATCCCGGCCGTCGGTGCCGTCGTGCTGCTGTTGTTCGGCAAGCGCATCGGAGAGCCGCGCGCGGGCTGGCTCGCGACCGGGCTCATGGCGCTCACGTTCATCGCCAGCGTGATCGCGTTCCTCGCGCTGCTCTCGCTCGAACCAGAAGCGCGGCACAACGTCAGCAACGGCTTCACCTGGTTGCAGGCGGGCGGCTTCAGGGTCGACTTCCGCTTCCTCGTGGATCCGCTGTCGACCACGATGATCCTCTTCATCACGGGCGTCGGCACGCTGATCCACCTCTACGCCATCGGGTACATGCACGGCGATCCGCGGTTCAGCCGCTTCTTCGCGTACATGAACCTCTTCGCGGCCGCGATGCTCGTCCTGGTGCTCGGCTCGAGCTTCCTGCTCACGTTCCTGGGCTGGGAAGGCGTCGGCCTCTGCTCGTACCTGCTCGTCTCGTTCTGGTTCGAGCGCAACCGCGCCGCCGTCGCCGGCAAGAAGGCGTTCGTCACGAACCGCGTCGGTGACGTCGGCTTCATGCTCGCGATGTTCCTCATCTTCTCGAAGCTCGGCACGCTCGACTACGCGGCTTCGGGCGCGGCGTCGCACCTCTCGCAGGGCACCGTCACCGCGATTGCCTTGCTGCTCCTCCTCGGCGCCATCGGCAAGAGCGCCCAGATTCCGTTGCACGTCTGGCTGCCGGACGCGATGGAGGGTCCCACCCCGGTCTCCGCACTGATCCACGCGGCCACGATGGTGACGGCCGGCGTGTTCCTCGTGTGCCGGGCCCACCCGTTCTTCGAGGCTTCCCACGACGCCGGTACCGTCGCCGCCTGGATCGGCGCGATCACCGCCCTCCTCGCGGCGTCGGTCGGCCTCGCGCAGAACGACATCAAGCGCGTGCTCGCGTACTCGACGATCAGCCAGCTCGGCTACATGTTCCTCGCGGTCGGCGTCGGCGCGTACTCCGCGGCGATGTTCCACATGATCACCCACGCGTTCTTCAAGGCGCTGTTGTTCCTCGGGGCTGGTTCGGTGATCCACGGCATGCACAACGAACAGGACATGCGCCGGATGGGCGCGTTGCGCAAGTGGATGCCGATCACGGCGGGCACGTTCATCGTCGGCTGGCTTGCGATCGCCGGCATCGTCCCGCTGTCGGGCTTCTGGTCGAAGGACGAGATCCTCGCCTCGGCGTGGGCGAGTCACGACTACGCGCTGTGGGCGGTCGGCGTGGTCGCCGCGGTCATCACCGCGTTCTACATGACGCGCCAGGTGTATCTCGTCTTCTATGGCAACGAGCGATGGTCGACGCCGCCCGAAGCGCTCGTCGCGGTGTCCGGTGGCGATGGGCCGGCGGTCGCGCAAGAGGCGGCCTTCGAGACCCCGGTGCACGATGACGACACAGCCGGCGCCGGATCGCACGAGGACCACGTCCCGCAACCCCACGAATCGCCCTGGTTGATGACGGTCCCACTCGTCGTGCTCGCCGGTCTGGCCCTGCTCGGTGGCCTCTTCAACCTGCCGTTCCGAACCCAGAGCTTCGACGTCCTCACCCGGTGGCTCGAACCTGTCTTCCGCGGCGTGCAACAGCCCGAGGTCAGCTCGTTCGGTCTCGGGTTCGCGCTGTCGACGATCGCGTTGGTCGCGGCAGTGTGCGGCATCGTGCTCGGCCGCGCGTTCTATCGAAGCGGGCTGCCCGCGAACGGCGAAGACCCTGTGGCGAAACGGCTCGGTCCGTTCGCCAGGGTGCTGGCCAACGCGTACTACTTCGACCTCGGCGTCTCCAGACTCGTGAGCGGCCCGGTCACCGCGTTCGCCCGTTTCCTCAGCGACGACGTCGACCGGAAAGGGATCGACGGCGCGGTCAACGGCATCGCGCACGGCTTCCGCGCGGCCGGGAGCGGCCTGCGCCGGATCCAGACCGGGCTGGTGCGGAACTACGCGCTCGGCATCGTCTTCGGCGCGGTTCTCCTGGTCGGCTACATGTTCGTGCGGGCGGTGTCGTAGTGGACTTCCCGATCCTCACGACGCTGATCGTCCTTCCTGCGATCGGCGCGCTGATCACGGTGCTGATGCCGGACGACCGCCCCGAGCTGGCACGCGCGACGGGCTACGCGGCGAGCGTCGCGACGTTCGCGATCGCGATCTACTTGGTGTTCGACTTCGACCGCGGCGACGCCGGCTACCAGTTCCTCTCGAGCCACGCGTGGATGGAGCCACTCGGGGTGCGGTGGACCGTCGGCGTCGACGGCATCAGCTTGTTCATGGTCGCGTTGACCGCGCTGCTCATCCCGATCGGGTTGCTCGCGTCGGCCGACATCCAACGGTCCAAGTCGTTCATCGCGTGGATGCTGCTGCTCGAGGCCGCCCTCATCGGCGTGTTCCTCGCGCTCGACCTCATCTTGTTCTTCGTGTTCTTCGAGGTCGTGCTGGTACCGATGTATTTCCTGATCGCGGGCTGGGGCCACGACAACCGGCGCTATGCCGCGATGAAGTTCTTCCTGTTCACGCAAGCCGGTTCCGCGTTCCTCTTCGTCGGCATCCTCTCGGTCGCGTTCCTGCATCGCAGCGCGAAGGGATTTCTCACGTTCGACACGCGGACGCTGACGGCATGGGCATCATCGAGCGGCGCGCTGTCGAGCGGGACGGCGAAGTGGCTGTTCCTCGCGTTCGTGATCGCGTTCGCGGTGAAGGTGCCGTTGTTCCCGCTGCACACCTGGCTCCCGGACGCGCACACGGACGCGCCGACCGCCGGCTCGGTCGTGCTCGCCGGCGTCCTGCTCAAGATGGGTACCTACGGGCTGCTGCGCTTCGCCATCCCGATGTTTCCCCAGGCGGCCGTGGACCTGGCGCCGCTGCTGCTCGTGACGGCCGTGATCGGTATCACGTACGGCGCGATCGTCGCGACGATGCAACCGAACTTGAAGCGCGTCGTCGCGTATTCGTCGGTCGCACACCTCGGATTCGTGGTGCTGGGCTTCTTCGCCCTTACCCAACAGAGCATCCAGGGCGGTTTGTTCGTGATGCTCTCGCACGGGCTCACGACCGGTGCCTTGTTCCTTCTCGTCGGGATGTTGTACGAGCGCCGCCACACGTACGCGATCGCCGACTACAAGGGTTTGTGGAAGGCGATCCCGATCTTTGGCGGCCTGTTCGTCATCGCGACGTTCGCGTCGATCGGGCTTCCCGGTTTCTCCGGGTTCATCGGTGAGTTCCTGGCCCTGCTCGGTGGCTTCCTCACCAGCCGGTGGTACGTCGTCGTCGCGACCACCGGGGTCATCCTCGCCGCGGTCTACATGCTCTGGGCGGTCCAGCGGACGCTCACCGGCGAACCCGACGGCGACAACCTGACGATGCGCGAGGTGTCGCTCCGCGAGATCTGCACGGTCGTGCCGCTCCTCGGGCTCTCACTGTTCCTCGGCTTCTACCCGAAGCCGGTGCTGGATCGGGTGCAGCCTTCGGTCGAGCGCCTCATACACCACGTCGAAGACCACAGCGACTACAAGGAGCCCGCGGTCAGCAACGAAGGGCCGGCCGTCGCGACGAACGAGGGGGACAAGTGACCGGGTTCCTCGCGCAGGCGACGGAGCCGATCCGCACGCCCTCGATCGACTGGTTGGCGATCGCGCCGTACATCGCGCTGTTCGGCGCCGCGCTCGTGATCGTGTTGGGCAAGGCGTTGCTACGGGGACGGTCGTGGCTCCAGGAAGCCGCGCTGCTCGTCGCGTGCCTGGGCGTCCTGACCTCCGGCGTGTTCGTCTTCGTGCAGTGGCACATCGTCGACCGCGACGGGCCGTACCAGGCCATTGCGGGCATGGTCGCGGTCGACGGCTTCGCGGTCTTCGTGATGACCGTCGTCCTGCTCTCGACGCTGCTCGCGCTGTTCCTCGCCGCGGGTTATCTCGAACGCGAGCAACTCGAGGGGCCCGAGTACTACGCGCTGATGCTCTGCTCGGCGACCGGCATGATGCTGATGGCATCCGCGAACGACCTGATCATCGTGTTCCTCGCGCTCGAGATCCTCTCGATCGCGTTGTACGTCCTCGCGGCGTTCGACCGAAGGCGACTCACTTCGCAAGAAGCGGGCCTGAAGTACTTCCTCCTGGGCTCGTTCTCCTCGGCGATCTTCCTCTACGGCGTCGCGCTCGTGTACGGCGCGACGGGTAGCACGAACCTCACCAAGATCGCCGACTTCCTTGCGAACACCACGCTCCTCGATGACGGCGTGCTGGTGCTCGGCATCGCGCTGATGCTCGTCGGTCTCGCGTTCAAGGTCGCGGCGGCGCCCTTCCACATGTGGACGCCTGACGTGTACCAGGGTGCGCCGACTCCCGTGACTGCGTTCATGGCCGGCGCGACGAAGGCAGCCGCGTTCGGCGCGATGTTGCGCGTGCTGCTCGGCGCGTTCGACCTGTATCGCGTCGACTGGCGCCCGGAGATCTGGGGCCTGGCGGTCCTCTCCCTGTTCGTCGGCTCTCTCGCCGCGCTCGTGCAGACCGACGTGAAACGGATGCTCGCCTACTCGTCGATCAGTCACGCGGGCTACATCCTGATCGGCGTACAGGCCGCGACGAGGCAAGGAACGAGCGCCGCGCTCTTCTATTTGATGGCCTACGCGCTGATGGTCTTCGGCGCCTTCGCCGTCGTCAGCGTGGTGGCTCGCAACCACGACGATGACCACTCGCTCGCCTCGTACCGCGGCCTCGCAGCCCGACAACCCATGCTGGCGGGCCTGCTGACCCTGTTCCTGCTGGCGCAGGCCGGCGTGCCGCTCACGGGTGGGTTCGTGGCCAAGCTCTCCGTGTTCGACGCGGCGGTCGACGCCGGGCAGTACTCGCTCGCGTTGATCGGGATGCTCACGGCCGTCATCGGCGCGTTCATCTACTTGCGCATCGTGCTCACGATGTACGCCCCGGAGCCGCTTGCCGAAGGCGCCGACGACACGGAAGCCGATGCGCTCGGCGCTGGTGGCAACAAGACGGCGCGCCGGTTGCGCGTCGACTCCGGCACCAAGGTCGCGCTCGCGATCGCGGCGGCGGGTGTGCTGTTCCTCGGCGTCCTGCCGAACGTCGTGCTCGAGTTCGCGCGGGACGCGACTCAACTCTTGCGCTGACGCGGGTCAACTCTTGCGCTGACGCGGGTCAACTCTTGCGCTGACGCGGGTCAACTCTTGCGCTGACGCGCTCAGCCCGCGACCGGCTCGGCCGATCCGGGACGCCAGAAGCGTCGTCGGGGACGTTGCTCGTGCGCCGGCCGCTGCAAGACGAGGTCGAGCTCGGTCGACGCGAGCCGGTGGGCCTGGTCGATGAGCTCGCGGCCGCCCGAGAAGTCGAACAGCTCGCGTGGATCGGGAGGGCGGGGCAGCACGATCACCTGGACGCGAGGCGGAACGGTGCGCATCTCGAGCTCGAATCGTTGGCTGCGCGAGTGCATGAAGCTCGTCATCACGACGTCGAGCGCAGATCGCTCCTCGCGGTCGGCGGCGCCCGCCGATACGTTGAACACGAACACCCGGTCGACAGGTCCCGAGAGCGCGTGCCACAGCGGGACGCTGTCGACGACCCCGCCGTCCACCAAGCGCCGACCCTCGTGCTCGACGATCGGGAACACGCCCGGGAGCGCCGCGCTGGCGAGCAACGCCGGCTTGAGCGGACCGCGCGCGAACACGACCTCGTCGCCCGAATCGAGATCCGTTGCGATGACTCGGAGCGGCACCGAGAGGTCGGCGAAGCTCCGGGCCGGCGTGGCGCGGTCGACCAGCGCGTCCAGGCCGGTCGATTCGAACAGGAAGGTCTCCCTGCGCACCACGTTCCACGCTCGGCTCAAACGGGAGCCGGGGAACACGTCCGCCGAGGTCAGCGACGTCCACACGCGATCGAGTTGTGCGACGCCGGTGAGGTTCGGCGAGTAGGCGACGGCCGCGCCGTTGAGCGCACCGGCCGAAGTCCCGATCACGACGTCGGGTTCGATGCCCCGCTCGAGCACGGCGCGGAGCATCCCGACCTGGGCGACGCCCTGGTTCCCCCCGCCGGACAGGACGAACGCGGTGCGCGGCGGTTCGCCATCGCGATCGCCGCGTTCCTCGGCGAACGGTCGCCAGGTGCTCAGCCGGCCGATGTCGGCGCGGCGGCGGCGCGCCCGTTCCGTCCCTTCGTGGTCCATGACCCCATGGTCGCGCTCGCGAGCACGCACCCGGAGCCGGGCGGTCCCGATTCGGCCGGCCCGATTCCACCGATCCCGATTGCGCTGCGGAAAAAACCACCCGCGTATACTCCGCGTCGTTTCCCACCCGGGCCGGTTCCGGAGCCGCGCGTGACCGAGTTCTATAGGCAGTATCTGGCCGTCGCCGTGTTCGTGGTGGCGGCATTCGTGATGGTCGGAGCCATGCTGGGAGCGGCCCGACTCCTGCGACCGACGAACCCGCAGGACGAGAAGTACATCACCTACGAATCGGGCTCCGACCCGTTGCCGCTCTTCGGCCAGGCGAACGTCCGCTACTACGTGTACGCGCTGCTCTTCGTCATCTTCGATGTCGAAGCGGTGTTCATCTTTCCGTGGGCGATCAACGTCGACGGCCTGGGCTGGTTCGGCCTGGTCGAGATGACGATCTTCATTGCCGTCTTGCTGCTCGGCTTGGCGTACGTCTGGCGCAAGGGGCTGTTGAAGTGGGCTTAGCCGGTTCCGACAAACTGCCCAAGCCGCTTTCGTGGCTGTTGAACTACAGCCGCAAGTACTCGCTCTGGATGTTCCAGTGGGGCCTCGCGTGCTGCGCGATCGAAATGGGCGCGGCGTTGGCCGGTCCCCGCTATGACGTCATGCGCCTGGGTGTGATCCCGTTCCCGGCGAGTCCCCGGCAAGCGGACCTCATCGTCATCTCCGGCACCGTCACCGACAAGATGGCGCCGGCCATCAAGCGGCTCTACGAGCAGATGCCCGACCCGAAGTACGTCATCTCGATGGGGTCGTGCGCGAACTGCGGCGGTCCGTACTGGGACTCGTATTCCGTCACGAAGGGCGTCGACCAGATCATCCCGGTGGACGTGTACGTGCCGGGGTGTCCGCCCCGACCGGAAGCGTTCATCCAGGGCATCGTGTTGCTCCAGCAGCGGATCCAGGACGGCTACCAGGGCGCCCAGGACGGCGCGACCAGCCGGGAGCCGATCGTCGTTGGCTGACGCGACCACGGCCCCGCCGGAGAGCGACGAGACGCCCGCGCTCGCGGAACGCGAGCAGGGGATGCTCGCGCGCCTCGAGCAGGAACTGGGCGACGGCCTGATCGAACCCGGCGCCGCGTTCGGCGGCTTGGTCGTTCGCATCGCGCCGGGATCGTGGCGCCGGGCCGCGCGCTTCTGCCGGGACCAGCTCGGCTGCGACTACCTCTCGTTCATCGCCGCCATCGACTGGATGCCGACGCCCGTGATCGCGGAAGAGGGATCCGGCGACACTTCCGCGCCGGTCCAGCCCAAGGACATGACGTTCGGCGTCGGCGGATCGGCCGGGCGTCTCCAGGTGTTCGCGCACGTCGAGTCCACGCACCAAGCCGGGTCGGGGATCACGCTGAAGGTCGATGTCGACGAAGCCGACCCGCATGCAGAGTCGTGGGTGCCGGTCTACCCCGGCGCGAATTGGCACGAGCGCGAGACATGGGAGATGTTCGGCATCGCGTTCGACGGCCATCCCAGCCTCCGCCACTTGTACCTCCCTTCGGAATTCGAAGGCCATCCCTTGCGCAAGGACTTCCCATTGCTCGCGCGCGAGGTGAAGCCCTGGCCGGGCCTGGTGGACGTGGAGCCGATGCCGGGTGACGCCTCCCCCGACGACGAAACCGTCGCCATCGAGGCCGGCGCCGAAGGCGCGGAGGGAGGTACGTCGGAATGACGACCACTCCTACCGACCGGCCGCAACCGGGCGAGCTCCCCGAGTTCGAGGTCGACCCGACGTTGTACCGGCACCTCGCCGACTCGCAGCTGAACGTCGAGCTCGACACCGGCGACATGATCCTCAACATCGGGCCGCAGCACCCGGCGACGCACGGGACGCTGCGGCTCGTCGTGCGCCTCGACGGCGAGCGCGTCATCGCCGCGGACCCGGTGATCGGTTACATGCACCGCGGTTACGAGAAGCTCACGGAGTACCGCACCTATCCGCAGATCACGACGCTCATCAACCGGATCGACTGGTTGTCGTCGTTCGCCAACGAGGTGCCGTTCATCCACGGTGCCGAGAAGTTGATGAACATCGAGGCGCCCCCGCGCGCCGAGTGGATCCGCACCGCACTCACCGAGCTGTCGCGCATCGCGACGTTCCTGCTGTTCCTCGGCGAGATGGGCTTGCAGGTCGGCGCGATCACGCCCGCCTTCTACGGCTTCCGCGATCGCGAGTACGTCCTGAACCTCATCGAAGCGGCAACCGGCGGTCGCTTCCACCCGAACTTCAACCGCATCGGCGGCATCAAGGAAGACCTGCCGTGGGGTTGGATCTCCGACTGCCGCGAAGCGATGCGCAAGGTGCTCGAGTCGTGCGACACGTTCGAGGATCTCGTGGTCGGCAACCCGATCTTCGAGGAGCGCACCCGCTCGATCGGCATCATCCCCGGTGAGCTCGGCGCGTCGTACGGCGTCAGCGGTTCCAACCTCCGCGCGAGCGGCGTCGACTGGGACCTGCGGCGCGACGGCCGGCCGTACCTCGTCTACAACGAGCTCGACTGGCGCGTCTGGACCCACCCCGACGGCGACTCGTTCGCGCGCTACTGGGTGCGGCTGCAGGAGACGCGTGAGTCGGCGCGCATGGTGTTGCAGATCATCGACGGCTTGCCGGCCGGGCCGATCATGGCCAAGGTGCCGCGCATCATCAAGGTGCCGCAGGGCGAGGTCTGGGTGAACACCGAGAACCCGCTCGGCGAGATGGGGTACTACGTCGTCTCGAAGGGCGCGACCGGCCCGTTCCGCGTCAAGATCCGTTCCGCGTCGTTCTCGAACGTCTCGATCCTCGACTGGTTGCTGCGCGGCGTGTACGTCCCGGACGTCATCACGATCCTCGCGAGCCTCTACTTCATCCTCGGAGACATCGACCGGTGATCTCTCTGCCCGTGCGGACCCAGCGCAGCCTCGATCGGCGAAGCCCCCTCAGCGCGAAGCGGAGGGAGCCGTAGTGGTCGCTGTCGACATCGGGTGGGGCACCACACTCACGATCAAGACGCTGATCGTGCTCGGCATCGTGCCGTTGACCGCGCTCATCCTCGGCTACACGTTCCTGCTGAAGATGATGAGCCACATGCAGAGCCGGCTCGGGCCGATGGACCCCGGCGGGTTCCACGGCTGGTACCAGCTCGTCGGCGACGGCCTGAAGTTCCTCCAGAAGGAGGACATCATGCCGAGCGAGTCGGACCGCAAGGTCTTCGCGCTCGCGCCGGCGATCGTCGTCATGTCGACGTTCCTCGTGTTCGTCGTGATTCCGGCCGGCCCGCGACTCGTCGTCGCACCGCTCGACGTCGGCGTCTTCTATGCACTCGCGGTGTCGAGCCTGAGCGTCGTCGGCGTGCTGATGGCCGGCTGGGCGAGCGCGAACAAGTACGCGCTCCTGGGCGCCCTCCGCGCCGCCGCGCAGCTGATCGCGTACGAACTGCCGCTCGTGCTCGCGGTCGTCGGCGTCGTGATCCAGGCGGGCACGATGAACCTGCAGGGGATCGTCGAGTTCCAGCGCAGCGGCGAGATCTTCGGGTTCGGCGGGCTCGGCTTCCCGCTGATCCTCACGCAGTTCGTGGGCTTCGCACTGTTCATGGTCGCGGCCCAGGCCGAGCTGACGCAGCCGCCGTTCGACATGCCCGTCGCGGAGTCGGAACTGGTGGCCGGCTACATGGTCGAGTACACCGGCTTCCGGTTCTTGTTCTTCTTCATCGGCGAGTTCGGGACGGCGTTCGCGTTCGCGGCGCTGGCCGCCACGATGTTCCTCGGCGGATGGTCGGTCCCGTTCGTCAATCCTGCGCACAACATGTTGCTCGCCGACGTCCTCGGCCCGGTCGTGCTGTTCGTCAAGGTGATGCTCGTCGCCTTCTTGATGTTCTGGGCGCGGTTCACGTACCCGCGCCTGCGGGAGGACCAGCTCCAGGCGCTGGCGTGGAAGTGGCTCATCCCGATCGCGCTGCTCAACATCCTCGCGACGGGCGTGCTGAAGGTGGCATTTACATGATGGGTGGGAAGCGGAACGTCGGCGTCTCGCCAAAGGCCCCTGGCCGCAGTGAGCGGGAGGGAACATGAAACGCCAGATCAAGGGGATGCTCGGTGGGCTCGGCGTCACGTTCAAGACGATGACGAAGCCCGCGGTCACGGTGCAGTACCCGCACGAGCGCGAGGATCCGCCCACGCGCGCGCGCGGCGTCATCGCGCTGAAGGAAGAGAACTGCACGGTCTGCATGCTGTGTGCCCGGTCGTGCCCCGACTGGTGCATCTACATCGAAGGTCACAAGGAAACGCGTCCGCCGCGTCGTGAAGGCGGGCGACCTCGCAGCGTCAGCGTCCTCGACCGATTCGACATCGACTACGCGCTGTGCATGTACTGCGGCATCTGCGTCGAGGTCTGCCCGTTCGACGCGCTGTTCTGGAGTCCCGAGTTCGAGTACTCCGAACGACGCATCGCCGAACTGCTGCACGACAAGGACAAGCTCGGCGAGTGGATGGAGACCGTCCCCGAGCCCGAGCCGCTCGAGCTCGGCGCCCAGAAGGGGAAGAAGTAGTGGTCGCGGAGAACATCGCCTTCGGTGTGCTCGCGGCCGCGATGGCGTTGAGCGCGATCGGTGTGGTCACGACGAAGAACGTCGTGCACGCCGCGCTGTTCCTCGTGGTCGTGCTCGCTGGCGGCGCGGGTCAGTTCCTGCTGCTCGGCCAGGAATTCGTCGCGTGGGTACAGGTACTCGTCTACATCGGCGCGGTGATCGTCCTGTTCCTGTTCGGGATCATGCTGACGCGCGCACCCGATGCACCCCAAGGACTCGCTCGACAACGACCTCAAGTGGCCCGGTCTCGTGGTGTCGCTCTTCCTCGGCGGGATCCTCGCCGCGCTGATGATCAACGCGTTCGATAACTCGAAGATCCAGCTCGACGCGCCGACCCGCACCGCGGCGGTGACGAACTCGCTGTTCCGGAACTACATCGTGCCGTTCGAGGTCGTGGGCATCCTCCTGCTGGCCGCGCTCATCGGCGCCGTCGTGCTGGCGCGCAAGGACTGAGGAGGACCGGCCCGCATGATGCTCAACCAGTTCCTCCTCCTCAGCGCGTTCCTGTTCTGCACGGGTATCTACGGCGTACTCACGCGCAAGCACACGGTGCTCGTGCTGATGAGCGTCGAGCTGATGCTGGCCGCGGTGAACATCAACCTGGTTGCCTTCGGCGCCTACAACCACACGGTCGCGGGCCAGGTCTTCGCGTTGTTCGTGCTCACGATCGCGGCCGCCGAAGTCGGTGTCGGCCTCGCGATCGTGCTCCTGATCTACCGCAACCTGCGCAGCGCCGACCTCGACGACGTCGACGTGCTGAAGGGCTGACTGCAGACCGATGTGGTTCCTCGAGAATGCCTGGTTGGTCCCGCTGATCCCGGCGGTCTCCTTCGCGATCATCTTGCTGTTCGGGAAGCGCATGCCTCACCACGGCGCAGAGGTCGGCATCGCGGCGGTCGGCGCGTCGTTCGTGCTCTCCGTCGGCGCCGCGATCCAGTGGATCAACCTTGTCCGGGACGCGGAGGGCACGCACGGCGTCTCGGGTGCGCTCGGTGCGCTCGGCCGCAGCGTCGGTCACATGTCGGCCGAAGGCGGCCACGCCACGGTCATCGAGCCGATCACGCGCAGCACCACCTGGTTCGAGAACGGCGGTGTGCATCTCGGTGTCGGCGTCCAGGTCGACGGTCTTACCGTGATGATGATGTTCGTCGTCACGACGATCTCGCTGCTGGTGCACATCTACTCCATCGAGTACATGCGCGGCGACCGGCGCTTCACGCACTTCTACGCGGCGCTGAGCCTGTTCACCGCGTCAATGTTGCTGCTCGTCGTGGCCGACAACACCCTGCAGATGCTCGTGGGTTGGGAGCTCGTAGGCCTGTGCTCGTACATGCTGATCGGGCACTGGTGGGAAGAGAAGCCGAACTCCGATGCCGCGTTGAAGGCGTTCCTGACGACACGCACGGGTGACATCGGGCTCCTCATCGGCGTCATCATGACGTTCTTCCTGGTGCAAGCCGCCACCGGTCGGGGCTCGTTCAACACGGTCGCCGTCAATCAGGCCGCCCTGTCCGGCAAGGTGAGCCACACCCTCGTGCTGTGGTGCGCGGTCGGGCTGATGTTCGGGATCATCGGCAAGTCCGGCCAGTTCCCGTTGCACACGTGGTTGCCGGATGCCATGGCCGGCCCGACACCGGTGTCCGCGCTCATCCACGCGGCGACGATGGTCGTCGCCGGCGTGTTCCTCGGTGCCCGCCTGTTCCCGGTGTTCTTCCAGGGCTTCTCGATTGGGAACGGCGGCGTCAACTTCATGGCCGCCATCGGCGGCATCACCGTGATCATCGGCGCCGCGCTCGCGTTCGTCCAGGACGACATCAAGAAGGTCCTCGCCTATTCGACGATCAGCCAGCTCGGCTACATGGTGATGGGGCTCGGCGTCGGCGCGTGGGTGGCCGCGATCTTCCACCTGTTCACCCACGCGTTCTTCAAGGCCGACCTGTTCCTCGGCGCCGGTTCCGTGAGCCACTCGGGTTCGCACCACTCCTTCGACATGAAGAAGGACATGGGCGGGCTCAAGAAGTACATGCCGCAAACGTTCTGGACGTTCATCATCGGCACGGTCGCGCTGTGCGGCATCTTCCCGCTCGCCGGGTTCTGGTCGAAGGACGAGATCCTCGTCAACGCGAACGCGAACGGCTACAGGACGTTCTTCATCGTCGGGCTCATCGGTGCCTTCATGACCGGGGCGTACATGACGCGCTGCGTCTACCTCGTGTTCTTCGGCGAGTACCGCGGCGGCCACCACGGCGAGACCCACGCCACCGACGTCGGCGACGAGCTCGTCGAGCACGACCTGGCCGATGTCCAACACGGCGACGAGGTCGCGCACCACGGCGAGCCGCATGAGAGCAACGGGCTGATCACCGGTCCGTTGTGGGTGCTGTCGTTCTTCGCGGTCTTCGTCGGTCTGCTGAACGCACCTGGCATCGAGAAGTTCACCGAGTGGTTCGAACCCAGGTTTGCGTTCCCCGAAGTGCCCGAAGCGAAATTCGCGGTCGGCTGGGCCGTGCTCTCGGTTGCGATCGCGCTCGCGGGCGTCGGTGCTTCCTACCTCTACTACTGGAAGAGCATCGGTGCGGTGCGGCTCAGCGAGCGCAACCGTCTGGCGTACGCGGGCAAGCAGTTCCTGGTGAACAAGTATTACCTCGATGTCCTCTACACCGACATCATCGTCGGTTCGATCAAGGGTCCCATCGCACGCGCGGCGTACTGGTTCAACCAGCATGTCATCGACAACGTCCTGAACTACACGGGCCGCGGCGCGCGCGAGTTGGGCAAGGTCACGTACAACTACATCGATCAGCGTGGCGTCGACGGCATCGTGAACGGCATCGGCATAGGCACTGGTGAAGCAGGTGGCGCAGTGCGCCAGATCCAGACGGGTCGCCTGCAGTTCTACGCACTCATGCTCGTCCTGGCCGTGGGCGTGTTCGCCCTCGTGCTCTGGATCGCGGCTTAGCGGAGGGAAAGC
Organism: uncultured Actinomycetes bacterium; assembly: GCA_963740835.1. Taxonomy (GTDB): domain Bacteria; phylum Actinomycetota; class Acidimicrobiia; order IMCC26256; family PALSA-610; genus CAVUFH01. The sequence goes on from CAVUFH010000003.1 coordinate 928,431, forward strand.
AATTCGATGAAATGGTCGGAATGGGCACTGAGCCTCGCGGTCTTCTTACCCGCGGTCGGCGCAGTCATCGTGATGCTCATCCCGCGCGCCTATGAGGAGCTGATCAAGTGGATCACGCTGCTCACGACGCTGGCGACGTTCGGCGTCGTGATCGGGATCCTCTCCGACTTCGACTACGACCACACGCGCGCGCTGCAGTTCCAGATCAACAACTCCTGGATCGACGTCATCAACAGCCGGTACCACCTCGGCGTCGACGGCATCTCGTTGCCGCTGCTCGCGCTTTCCGCGTTCATGACGGTCCTGTGCGTCATCTACTCGTGGAACCACTTCCCGGACCCGTACAACCCGAAGGCGTTCCTCGCGCTCATCCTGATCCTCGAAGTGGGCATGAACGGGACGTTTGTCGCCCAAGACCTGATCCTGTTCTTCATCTTCTTCGAGCTGGTGCTGCTCCCGATGTTCTTCATGATCGGGGTGTGGGGCGGTCCGAACCGCGAGTACGCGTCGATCAAGTTCTTCCTGTTCACGCTGTTCGGCTCTGCGATGATGCTGCTGAGCTTCCTCGCGCTCTTCTTCAAGGTCGACGTCCTGCCGAACGTCCCCGGCGCGCAGCACAGCTTCGACATGGTGCTGCTCTCACGCGCGGCGGGCAGCGGCATCACGCACAGCGTCCAGCTCCTGATCTTTGCCGGGCTCTTCCTCGGCTTCGCGATCAAGGTGCCGATGTTCCCGTTCCACACCTGGCTGCCGGACGCCCACACCGAGGCGCCCACGGTCGGCTCGGTTCTGCTCGCCGCGATCCTGCTGAAGCTGGGCACGTACGGCTTCATCCGGATCGCGCTCCCGATGCTGCCGGAGGCGGCCAAGAGCTGGGCCCCATGGATCGGGCTGCTCGCCGTCATCGGCATCATCTACGGCGCGCTCGGCTGTCTCGCGCAGACCGACATGAAACGCCTCATAGCGTTCTCGTCGGTCGCGCACATGGGATTCGTGATGCTCGGCATCGCAACGCTCACCGACTTCGGCATCAACGCCGCGATCTTCGGCATGGTGGCGCACGGGCTCATCACCGGCATGTTGTTCTTCATCGCCGGATCGGTGCAGCACAACTTCCACACGCGCGAGCTCTCGCGGCTCGGCGGCCTGCTGGTGCAGGCACCGAAGATGGGCTGGATCCTGGGCTTCTGCGCGATGGCGAGCCTCGGGCTGCCGGGGCTGGCCGGATTCTGGGGCGAGTTCCCGGCGGTGCTCTCGGCGTTCCAACCCGGGCTCGGACTCTCCGAGGAGCTCTTCCGCGTTTACATGGTCGTGGCCGCGGTCGGCACCGTCCTCGCCGCGGGCTATCTGCTGTGGATGCTGCAGCGCGTCGCGTTCGGCGAACCCAAACCCGAGTTCGCGCACGCGCACATCCATGACGTGAACGCGTTCGAATGGACTGCTTGGTTGCCGATCCTGTTGCTCATCCTGGTTCTCGGTATCGCGCCCGGCCTGTTGTTCCGCATCACCGATGGCGCAGTCAGCCACATGGTGTCGGCGATGTCGCAGGCGGTCGGTACCTGACATGAATCCCGTCTTCGACTGGCACGCGCTCGCGCCGGACATCTGCCTCACGGTCACGCTGCTGGTGGTGTTGGTCGCGTGCTTCGTCGTCCCCGATCGTGACGCGGGCCAGATCTCGCGCATCGCCGCAATCGGCGTCCTCGTCTCACTCATCCCGATCGTGACGCTCGCCGCCGACGGCAACGACCGCTCGATGTTCGGTGGCGCTTACGTGGTCGATAACTACGCGCTGTCGCTCAAGGCGTTCTTCCTGATCGTCACGTACGTCGTGATCCTGCTGTCGGTCGACTACATCGAGAGCGGCGACTACTACCGAGGCGAGTTCTACTTCCTCTTGCTCGCGTCGACGCTCGGCCTGACGGTGATGGTGTCTGCGCGCGACCTCATCACGATCTTCGTGGCGCTCGAGCTGATCTCCATCCCGACGTTCATCCTCGCCGCGTGGCGCAAACACGACCGGGTCTCCAACGAAGCGGGCGTGAAGTACTACATCATCGGCGTCCTGTCATCGGCACTGATGCTCTACGGCATGTCGTTGATCTTCGGCTTCGCCGGCTCGACCAAGCTCTCCGAGATCTCGGAGTTCGTCTCGACCGAAGGCACGAAGCCGCTGCTGACGATCGCGATCTTCCTGACCCTTGTCGGGTTCGCGTTCAAGGTGAGTGCGGTGCCGTTCCACTTCTGGGCACCGGACACCTACGAGGGCGCGCCGACACCGGTCACCGCGTTCCTCTCGGTCGCCTCCAAGGCCGGCGGTTTCGTCGCCCTCTTGAACATCATCTTCTTCGGCTTCTACGGGACTCGCGGCGCTGGCGCGGATCTGTGGTGGCCGCTCGTGTGGGTCCTGGCGGCGGCGTCGATGACGCTCGGCAACCTCGGCGCGCTCCGACAGACGAACATCGTGCGCATGCTCGCCTATTCGTCGATCGCACAAGGCGGCTTCATGCTCGTGCCGTTCGCGGCCGCGGGTATCGCCGCCGCGCACGGCGACCTCAGCGTGGCCGACAATGCATTCGGAGCAGTCATCGTCTACCTGCTCGTGTACGGCGCGATGAACCTCGGTGCGTTCGCCGTCGTGATCGCGGTCGCCCGCCGCACCCGGTCCGCCGAGATCAGCAGCTACGACGGTCTGTTCCAGACCTCGCCGGGCCTCGCGGTGATGATGACGATCTTCCTCGCGTCACTGGCCGGAGTCCCGCCGCTCGCCGGTTGGTTCGCGAAGTTCGTGATGTTCAGCTCCGCGCTGCAGGTCGGCAACGGCTGGGCGACCGCGCTCGCGATCATTGCCGCGGTCAACTCGGTGATCGCGTTCTTCTACTACGCGAACGTGATCCGCGCGATGTGGTTCCACGAGCCGGCGGGTGAAGACCGCTCGGTGATCCGGGTGCCCGCCGCGCTCGGCGGCGCGATCGCCATCACGGTGGTTGTGACCGTCGTGATCGGCATCTACCCGCAGATCTTCGCACGGGTCGGCGAGCTCGCGTTCTGATCGGATGAGCGCCGCCGACACGCTCGCGGCAATCATTCGGCGGGAAGGCGCCATCACGTTCGACGTCTTCATGGACGTCGCGCTGTACGACGGCGACGACGGGTTCTTCGGTCGCGGTCGTGGCGCCGGTCGCCGCGGCCGAGACTTCGTCACCGCGCCCGAGATCGGACCGCTGTTCGGCGCGTGCGTCGCGCGCGCGCTCGACCGTTGGTGGCGCGACCTCGGCGCGCCCGATCCGTTCCTCGTCGTCGAAGCCGGCGCCGGTTCGGGCCGTTTGGCGCGTGAGATCCGGCGGGCCGAGCCGGACTGCCTCCCGGCCCTGCGCTACGTGCTCGTCGAACGGTCGCCAGTGTTGCGCGCGCAGCAGCGTGAGCTGCTCCCGCTCGAGCCGGCGGACGAAGCGCTCGGGCCGTTCGTCCACCGCGACGTCGACGAGGAGCTCGTGCCCGTGCGCAGCGCGGGCCCGGTGTTCGCGTCGGTCGCCGACCTCCCGGAGCTTCCGTCGGGCAGCGTCGTCCTCGCCAACGAGCTGCTCGACAACCTCGGTTTCGGGATCGCCCACTGGGGCGGCACTCGGTGGCAGGAAGTGCGCATCACGACGGACGGTTCCGAGTTCGGCGAGGTGCTCGTCCCCACCACCGATGTTGACGCGCTCGCGCTGCAACGCATCGTCGGCGGGCGCGACGTCCCGATCGGTGCCCGCCTGCCGATTCCCCGAGGTGTCGAGGCCTGGGTCGACGAGTGCGCGGGCTCATTGCCCAGCGGCATCGTCGTGGTGTTCGACTACATCGTCGACGTCGACGAGATGCTGCGACGCGGTGCCGAATGGTTGCGGACGTATCGCGGGCACGGCCGCGGCCACGACGCGTTGCGCGAACCCGGTAGCCAGGACATCACGACGGACGTGGTTCGCGAGCAGCTCGAACACGCGGCCCACGCTTCCGGATTCCGAATCGTCCTCGACACGACCCAAGCGGAGTGGCTGGCCGGCACCGGCATCGACGATCTGGTGGCCGCGGGGTGGCGCGCGTGGGACGCAGGCGCGGCGCGCGGCGATCTCGTGGCGATCGCGGGACGTAGTCGCGCGAACGAGGCGGCCGCGCTCACGGATCCCGCCGGTCTCGGCGCACATCGCGTGATCACGCTCGCGAAGTCGACCGGCCCGAGCCGCTGGGAGGGCCGGTAGCCTCGGCCCGAACGGGGCGGGACCCGACGCGAAGGGGGATGCGGTATGGCGGACGCGCTCGAGGCACTGCTCCAAGAGGGGCGCACCTTCCCGCCGCCCGACGACGTGCGCAAGGACGCGTTGATCACTGACGCGCAGGCGTATGCGGACGCCGAGAAGGACTGGCAGGGCCACTGGGCCACCCAGGCCCTCGCGCTCGACTGGGTCGACGAGTGGCACACGATCGTCGAGTGGGAGCGTCCTTTCGCGAAGTGGTTCGTCGGGGGTCGCCTCAACGTCGCGTACAACTGCGTCGATCGCCACGTCGAAGCCGGTCACGGTGATCAGGTCGCGTACTACTGGGAAGGCGAACCGGGCGACACGCGTGCGATCACGTACGCCGAGCTGCTCGCGGAGTCGAGCCGGGTCGCGAACCTCTTGAAGTCACTGGGCGTCTCCAAGGGTGATCGCGTCGCCATCTACATGGGGATGGTGCCCGAGCTCCCGATCGCCCTCCTCGCGTGCGCGCGCATCGGCGCTCCGCACTCCGTCGTGTTCGGTGGCTTCACCGCCACGTCGCTGCGCGACCGCATCGACGACGCGCAGGCCAAGGTCCTGATCACGGCCGATGGTGCCTGGCGCAGGGGATCGGTGGTCGGACTGAAGGACATCGCCGACGAAGCAGTCGCCCAGACGCCGTCGATCGAACAGGTGCTCGTGCTACGGCGCACCGAAAACGACGTCGCGATGCAAGAAGGCCGAGACCTGTGGTGGCACGAAGCCGTGCCCGAGCAGTCCGCCGAGTGCGCACCCGAACCGATGGACAGCGAAGACCTGCTGTTCATCCTCTACACCTCCGGCACGACCGGGAAGCCGAAGGGCATCATGCACACGACGGGTGGCTACCTCACCCAAGTGGCGTACACCCACAAGTACGTGTTCGACCTTCGCCCCGACACCGACGTCTACTGGTGCACGGCCGACATCGGGTGGGTCACGGGCCACTCCTACATCGTCTACGGCCCGCTCGCGAACCGCGCGACGAGCGTGCTCTACGAAGGCACGCCGGACCACCCCGAAAAGGACCGCTTCTGGTCGATCGTCGAGAAGTACGAGGCGACGATCCTCTACACCGCGCCCACTGCGATCCGGACGTTCATGAAGTGGGGGGAGCAGTACCCGGCCGGGCACGACCTGTCGTCGTTGCGGGTGATCGGCTCGGTGGGTGAGCCGATCAACCCGGAGGCGTGGGTCTGGTACTACAAGGTCATCGGCGGCGAGCGGTGCCCGGTCGTCGACACCTGGTGGCAGACCGAGACCGGCGCCATCATGATCAGCCCACTGCCGGGCGCGACCGTCTTGAAGCCCGGCAGCGCGACGTTCCCGCTGCCCGGGCTCGAAGCCGACATCGTCGATGACGCGGGCGGGCCGGTCGGGGTCCCCGGTGGCGGCTACCTCGTGCTGAGCCGCCCGTGGCCGTCGATGCTGCGCGGGATCTGGGGCGACCCCGAGCGTTACCGCGACACGTACTGGAGGCGGTTCGACGGGAAGTACTTCGCGGGCGACGGCGCCAAGCGCGACGCCGATGGCTACTTCTGGCTGCTGGGTCGCGTCGACGACATCATGCTCGTGTCCGGGCACAACATCAGCACGACCGAAGTCGAGTCCGCGCTCGTCGATCACACCGCGGTCGCCGAGGCCGCAGTCGTCGGCAAGGAAGACCCGACCAGCGGTCAGGCCATCGCCGCGTTCGTCATCCTGCGCGGCGGCGTCGAGCCGAGCGATGCGCTCGTCGAGGAGCTCCGCGACCACGTGGCCAAACTCATCGGCCCGATCGCCAAGCCGAAGTCGGTGCTCTTCACCGAGGAGTTGCCGAAGACCCGCTCCGGCAAGATCATGCGGCGGTTGCTGCGCGATGTCGCCGAGGACCAGGCCCTCGGCGACACCACCACGCTCGCGGATCCGACCGTCGTCGACGGGATCAAGTCGCGCTACTTGGCGACCGCCCCGACCGAGGAGTAGCGGCCGGCCGCGTGCGCTACCTCCCCGAACACTGGACCCTCCACGCGGACGAGCCGCTCACGCCGGGTCGCGCCGTCGTCGTCGACATCGACGGCGTCCTGTCGGAAGCGGCTGGTCGGCAGCACTACCTCGAGGCACCTCGCCGCGACTGGCGGGCGTTCTTCGACGCCTGTGGCGAAGACCCGGTCATCGAGGAGGTGAAGACGCTGCTCGACCTGCTCGATCCCGACCTGCAGATCGTCCTGCTCACGGCGCGTCCGCACCGGGTGCACCACCTCACCGAGGCGTGGCTGCGTCGCTACGACATCCGCTGGGACATGCTCATCACCCGGCCGTGGGGTGATTACGACCTCTCGCGCGACTTCAAGCAGTCGACCGTGTGGGAGCTCCGCGCCGCGGGCTTCGAGCTCGCACTCGCGTTCGAGGACGACCGCCGCAACGTGGAGATGTTCCGGAGCGAGGGCATTCCGTGCCTGTACGTGCACTCCGGCTACTACGACAACTGAGGTTCGGCCGGGCCGGGGACAACTGAGAGCCGGCTGAGCGAGGGCCCGCAAGGGAACGAAGGGCCGCAGCCGAGCGTTGCATCCAGCATGTTCAAGAATTCGATCAAGACGGCCGCCCTGCTCGCAGGGTTCGGCGTCCTCTTCATGGTGATCGGGTCGTTCTTCGGGACCCAGGGCCTCGTCATCGGACTGCTGCTGGGTCTCGTGTTCGTCGGCGGGTCGTACTGGTTCTCCGACCAACTGGCGGTCCGGGCCGCCGGAGCGAAGCCCGTCACCGAGCAGGAAGCGCCGCAGCTCTACGCGATCGTGCGCGACCTCACCCAGCGGGCCTCGATGCCGATGCCCAAGATCTACATCAGCCCTGCCCAACAGCCGAACGCGTTCGCGACCGGCCGTAGCCCCGAGCACGCGGCCGTTGCCGTCACCCAAGGTCTCCTCCAAGTTGTGAACCAGGACGAGCTGCGAGGCGTGCTCGCGCACGAGATCTCGCACGTGCGCCACCGCGACATCCTGATCTCGTCCGTAGCCGCGGCCATGGCGATGGCGATCATGTTCCTCGCCCGGATGGCGATGTTCAGCGCGCTGTTCGGCGGCGGTGGCGGCCGCGACCGCGACGGAGGGAACGCGATCGGCGCGTTGATGATGATGCTGCTCGCCCCGCTTGCCGCGGGTCTGCTGCAGGCCGCACTTTCACGTTCGCGCGAATTCGACGCGGACCGCGGCGGCGCGGAGCTTCTCGGAAGCGGCGAGTCGCTCGCATCAGCCCTCGAGAAGATCGACGGCTACGCAAAGCAGGTTCCGATGAACATCGATCCTGCGCACGCGTCCCTGTTCATCGTGAACCCGTTGACCGGTCGCAAGATGCAGTTCGCGAACCTGTTCACGACGCACCCGCCCACCGAGGAACGCATTCGTCGTTTGCGCAGCGCGTCCTACTCCGCCTAGAACGCGCCTATCGACATCGTCCTGCTCGGCACCGGCAATCCACTCCCTGACCGCGATCGGGCCGGGGCGGCCACACTCGTCCGCGCGGGAAGCAAGACGCTGCTCGTGGACGCCGGTCGGGGCGTCACCATGCGGCTGGCGGCGGCCGGGAGTGTGCCCGTCCTTCTCGACGCGGTGTTCCTGACCCACCTGCACAGTGACCACATCTGCGATCTGAACGACATCGTGACGACGCATTGGGTCATGAGCCAGGTGCCGCGTTCACTGCGGATCTTCGGGCCACCGCGGACGCGCGAAGTGATCGACGGGATGCGCACCATGTTGCGGCCCGACGTCGAATACCGTCTCGCGCATCATCCGGACCTCACGTGGGAACCGCTCCTCGACGTCGTCGAAGTCGGTCCCGGCGTCGTATTCGACGAAGACGGCGTGCGCGTCGTCGCGGCCGCCACGGACCATCGTCCCGTCGAGCCGACGGTGGGCTACCGCGTCGAGCACGAGGGCCGCGCCGCGGTGCTCGCGGGTGACACGGTGCCTTGCGCCGGCCTCGACGAGTTGTGTCGAGGCGCCGACGTCTATGTCCAGACGGTGTTACGCGACGACCTCGTCCGCATGGTGCCGATACAACGGTTCCAGGACACGATCGACTACCACTCGACGGTCGCCCAGGCCGCGCAGACCGCCACTCGCGCGGGCGTGAAGACCCTCGTGCTCACCCACCAGGTACCGACCCCGGGCCTCGCGACGGCCGACGAGTGGACTGCGATCGCGCGCGCCGAATTCGACGGCGAGATCGTCTTCGGCGACGACCTCACCTCCGTCGCGGTCTGACGTCATGGCCGGCCGTAGAGGTCGATCACCTGGCGGTACTGGCCGGCCGTCAGACCGCCGAGGTCGGCGGAGAACCGGCGCGAGTCGGGCACGGTTTCGGCGCCGAGGTTGGCGATCACCACTTGCCGCCGTGTCGCCGTCGCGTTCTCGCGACTCGCGTGTGCAGCGTCGCGGATCGCGCTGTGGTTCACGACGACGAACAGCGCCGCCACGACGAGGAGAGCGATTGCGGCGACCGGTGAGCGCAAGCGATCGGGCAGGGTGAGTCGCGTCGGAGGAACTGACGCGAGCACGATGAACACCGCGCCCACCAGCCGGGCCGTGGTCGAACCGACTTCGGTGGCCTCCCCTCGGGTGTACACCAGCATCGCCCACCAGACGATGAGCGCAGCGCTCCACGCGATGGCGTTGGCCGCGGACGTGATCCCCGAGCGCAGCCTCCAGCCGAGGTGGAGCAGGAACACGATGGCCAATACGGTGCCGAGTGTGCGGTTGCCGAACATCAACGCGTCGAACGACCCGCGGATTCCGTCGAAGGCGGTGTGCACCATGTGGTCGACGCCGAGGCGAACGTTCGCCGGCGCTCGGTACGAGTCACGGGCGTACTTGAGCCACCACACGAGCCAGGCCGCGGTCGGGACGAGGATCGCGAGCCACCGGCGGACGTGGGCGCGGGTGCAGAGCGAATACACCCCGCATGCAGCGATGATCCCGAGTCCGCCACCCGCGGATGCAAGCGCGAGTACAAGCATGCTTGCGATGACGAGATCGCTGGTCTGGTCGCGGCGGGTGAGTGCATAGGCACACAGCACCGCGGCGAAGAGCGCGATGTAGTCGCCGATCGAGGATGTGAGCACGGACGTGTGCGGGAACCAGAGGAAATAGGTCGCGACGACAGCAGCGATGAATGGTCCCGTCTTGCTCCGCAGGACGAAGAACAGCGCGACGGGAACCGTCACCACCGCGGTGACACCTGCGATGCGCCAAGGTGCGTAGGTGTCGAACCCGAACACCTTGTAGAAGGTGCGGTAAAGGCCCACGACAACGAGAGCGAGTTGGTTGTCGTAGGGCTGCAGGAAGTCGCCGCGGCTCTGTCCACGCAACGCGAGCGTCCAGTCTGCGCCCCAGAAGTAACTCGTGCGGAACAGGCGGAAGTACGCGACCGTCGAGACGAGAACGATGAGCGCGAACGCGCCGTCGACGGTCGAGATGTCTCCTCGGCTCAGCGCGCGCCGCATTGTCGGCTCGGGCTCCTGCCGCGGCGCGATCCGGAATGGATGTCGCCCCTCAACGGGTGGAGCCGCAGATGTCACGTCGCCACAACCTGACGAGCGAGGAAGGTGAGGTTCAATCGCGGAAGTTGGTGAACTGCAGCGGTATCCCGAAGTCGTGTTCCTTCAACGACTGGATTGCTCGCTGCAGGTCATCGCGCTTCTTGCCGCTGATACGAAGCTGGTCGCCTTGGACCTGGTGCTGCACACCCTTCAGCCCCAGACCCTTGAGGTACTTGCCGATATCTCGAGCCTTGTCGCCGTTGATGCCGACCTGTAACGCGACCTTTTGCCGTGCTCGTCCATGCGTGGCTTCTTCGACCTTTCCGTAGTCGAGGGCTTTCAGCGAGATCTTGCGCCGAACCATCTTCTCTTCGAGGACTTGTGTGACCGCCTTCAACCGCTCTTCCGACGCGGACTCGATCTCGATCGCGTTGTCCTTCAGCTCCACTGCGCTGTCGGTGCCTTTGAAGTCGAAGCGTGTCGCGAGTTCGCGGCTCGCTTGGTCGACCGCGTTTCGCACCTCTTGCATGTCGATCTCCGAGACGACGTCGAAGGTGGGCATCAGACACTGCTCCCGAGCAGAACGATCGTAGGGCGCTGCTATCGTAGATCCGGGTCGGTACCCGAGTGGCCAAAGGGGACGGGCTGTAAACCCGTTGCGTTACGCTACGTTGGTTCGAATCCAACCCGGCCCACAACGCTTCTTTGCGGGCTTCTTGCTGTGTGGCGGCTGCGCCGCGATTGGAGCTGCGTCGCCCGGCAGTACACAGCAGCGCCGCGATTGGAGCTGCGTCGCCCGGCAAGTTGCGTGTGTGGCGCGCGCGTTCCTCTAGAGCATCTTCTGCATCAGGACCACGTCGAGCCACTTGCCGAACTTGCGGCCGACCTCCCGCTCGGTGCCGATGGGTTCGAAGCCGCACGCGGCGTGCAGGCGGATCGAGGAGGCGTGGTCGCCGACGATGCGGGCGATGATCGCATGGAAGCCGTGCTCGCGCGCGAGGTCGATGAGCTCGCCGAGCAGCAGTGCACCGGCGCCGGCGCCGCGGCGATCACGGTGCACGTACACGGAATCCTCGACCGTCGTCATGTAGGCAGGCCGCGGCCGGTACGGGGTGAGCGATGCGAACCCGACGACATCGTCGCCGTCGACGGCGACGAGGGCGGGATGCCCACCTGAGTGTTCGTCGATCCAGGCCAGCTGGTCCTCGAGCGTCCGGGGCACGAGGTCGAAGGTGACCGTCGACTCGAGGACCTCGCGGTTGTAGATGTCGCGGATCGCAGAGGCGTCGCCGGGTTCGACGAGGCGGATGCGCAGCACGGTGACCTCGGGGGCTTTGTGGTGGTGCGGGACGGTGCGCCCGCTATCCTTGCCGGGCCTTGCCCCCTTAGCTCAGTCGGCAGAGCACTTCCATGGTAAGGAAGGGGTCTACGGTTCGAGTCCGTAAGGGGGCTCCAGGAGCGGGCCCGCGGGCCCGCTCCGCCTGGCGGAGTAGCTCAGTTGGTAAGAGCACACGGCTCATAATCGTGGGGTCGCGGGTTCGAGTCCCGCCTCCGCTACCCAGGCCGGTTCCCGACCACCAGTCCACATCCAGCCCCAACCGGGCCGACGCGAAAGAGCACATCCCATGGCCAAGGAGAAGTTCGAGCGCAACAAGCCGCACTTGAACATCGGGACCATCGGTCATATCGACCATGGGAAGACGACGTTGACTGCGGCGATCACGAAGGTGCTCGCCGATAAGAACCCGAATGTGCATTTCACTGCGTTCGATCAGATCGATAAGGCGCCGGAGGAGAAGGCGCGTGGGATCACGATCTCGATCGCGCATGTGGAGTATGAGACGGAGAACCGTCACTACGCGCATGTCGATTGTCCGGGTCACGCCGACTACATCAAGAACATGATCACCGGTGCGGCGCAGATGGACGGCGCGATCTTGGTGGTGGCGGCGACGGATGGGCCGATGCCGCAGACGCGTGAGCACGTGTTGTTGGCCCGGCAGGTGGGTGTGCCGTCGATTGTGGTTGCGTTGAACAAGGCGGACATGGTCGATGATGAGGAGATCTTGGAGCTGGTCGAGCTCGAGGTGCGGGAGCTCCTCAACGAGTACGAGTTCCCGGGTGACGACACGCCGGTGGTGCGCGTGTCCGCGTTGAAGGCGCTCGAAGGTGACCCGCAGTGGACGGAATCGATCGTCGAGCTGATGAACGCGGTCGACACGTTCTTGCCGGAGCCGACGCGTGACATCGACAAGCCGTTCCTGATGCCGATCGAGGACGTGTTCACGATCACCGGTCGGGGCACGGTCGTGACTGGTCGGGTGGAGCGCGGTCAGGTGAAGGTCGGTGAGGAGATCGAGATCGTGGGGCTGCGCCCGACGACGAAGACGACGTGTACGGGTGTGGAGATGTTCCGCAAGTTGCTCGACGAGGGTCGGGCTGGTGACAACATCGGTGCGTTGTTGCGGGGCACGAAGAAGGAAGATGTGGAGCGGGGGCAGGTCCTGTCGAAGCCGGGTGCGATCACGCCGCACACGAACTTCACTGCGCAGGTGTACATCTTGACCAAGGAGGAGGGCGGGCGGCATACGCCGTTCTTCTCGAACTACCACCCGCAGTTCTATTTCCGGACCACCGACGTGACCGGCACGGTCGTGTTGCCGGAGGGCACCGAGATGGTGATGCCGGGCGACAACACCGAGATGGTGGTCGAGCTCGGCAAGCCGATCGCGATGGACGAGGGCCTGCGGTTCGCGATCCGTGAGGGTGGCCGCACCGTCGGCTCCGGCCGCGTCGTCAAGATCGAGAAGTAACGACCCCCGCCGGCCCCGCCGGCTTCGAACGAGCGAGCAGAGATGGCCAAGAGTGACAAGCGCGTGAAGGTGACGCTGGCGTGCGAGGACTGCAAGCGGCGGAACTACATCACGGTCAAGTCCAAGGTGAACGACCGTGAGCGCATCGAGATGAAGAAGTACTGCCGGTGGGACAAGCGCCACACGCTCCACAAGGAGACCCGCTAACCGCGGACGGCGCGACCGGAATGGTGGCCTCGTAACCTTTCGGACACGCGGGTGGTCGAACGCCTCACCCCCTGAAAGGGAGTCTGTGGACGAAGCCGAGCTGATCGGCGCTGCGCAGCGCGGCGACCGAGGTGCGTTCGACGAGCTGGTGCGCCGCACCTTCGTCGACACCTTTACGCTCGCGCGCCGCCTCACGGGGAACGAGGAGGACGCGCGCGACGTGGTGCAAGAGGCGTACCTGCGAGCTTGGCGGGCGATCGGGAAGTTCCGCGGCGAGGCGCAGTTCTCGACGTGGATGTACCGCATCACCGCGAACGCCGCGGCGACGCACGTCCGGAAGCGCAAGCGGCACCGGACCGAATCGCTCGAGGATGTGGTCGAACCGGCCGACATCCGCCCGGACGCCCAGCCCGCGTCGGCCGCGGAATCGGCGGACTCGCTCCAGCGCATCGGTGCCGCGCTGGACGAATTGCCCCCCAAGCTGCGTTCACTGGTGGTGCTGAAGGACGTCTACGGCCTGTCCCACGACGCCATCGCCGAAGAACTCGGGATCTCGGTTCCGGCGGCCAAGGTGCGCTTGCACCGAGCCCGCCGCAAGCTGCGTGACCTGTTGTACGAAGAAGGAGCCGAAGCCAATGCGGTGTGACGAAGTCGCCGCGCTGCTGCCCGGCCTCGTCGATGGGGTCGACGAGTCGAACCTCGCGGTCGAGCGGCACGTGCAGCAGTGCTTGCGCTGCCAGACCGACCTCGTGCGGTACCGCAAACTGGTCCGGAACCTCGAGCTTCTCCGCAGTCGGTACATCGAGCCCAACCCGGGGCTCCTCGGCGACACCCTCGCCTTGCTGAGCGACGCGACCGAGCGCAATGCGATGCGCACGATCGTCACCGGCCGGCGGCTCGCGTATGTCGGTGCGATCGGTGGCACCGTCGCCACCGCGGCGACCGCGCTGCTGATCGCCCGCTCCCGGCGTCGTTCCTCGGTCGTACGGCTCCTCGCCAGCTGAGGCGAGCCCCGGCCTGCAGGGCGGTACGCTGAGGGCCCGCTGCTATCCTCTCGGCCCGGCCCCCGCGCCCGGAGGGCAGTAGCTCAACTGGCAGAGCACCGGTCTCCAAAACCGGCGGTTGGGGGTTCGAGTCCCTCCTGCCCTGCGCATACCAAGACCGAGAGAACTCGTCCTGCCGAGAACCCGTACCGCACGAACGTTGTTCGCGCCGAGGCGACGCCCATGACTCAACCGATGAACCGACAAGCCAAGCGCATGATGGCGAAGCAGGGCACCGACAAGCCCCGCACGCCGGAGAAGCGCGCGTCTTCGGCGCCGAAGCGCGAGCGCACGGGCCCGGTCCAGTACTACCGCGAGGTCATGGCGGAGCTGAAGAAGGTTGCCTGGCCGACGCGCTCCGAGGTCATCAACTCCTCGATCGTCGTCATCATCGGCGTCGTCGTGATGGCCGCGATCATCTTCGGGTTCGACTACTTCTCCCTGCGCGCGGTCGACTTCATCTTCGGCTGATGACTGACACCTTCGATCCCTCGAATCAACCGGAGTCCGACCGCGGTACCCCGGAGTCTGGCGATGAGATGCAGCCCTTCGAGGCGCAGTTCGCAAGTGATGCACCTGTTGCGACGGATGAGGCCGACGCGACCGATGCGGTCGACGCCGCGGCCGCCGATGCCGGCGCCGAGCTGCTCGAGGACGCCGAGGTCATCGAGATCGAGGCGATCCCGGAGTCGGAGCCGAGCCCGTACGACCGTCCGGGCCGTTGGTACGTCGTGCACACCTACGCGGGTTACGAGAACAAGGTGAAGTCCAACCTCGCGAGCCGCGTGCGTTCGATGAACGTCGAGGATCGGATCTACGAGGTCGTCATCCCGATGGAAGACGTCATCGAGTTCAAGAACGGACGCAAGGTCGTCGTGCAGAAGAAGGTCTTCCCCGGCTACTTGTTGGTCCGCATGGGCCTCGACGACGACGCCTGGTACGTCGTGCGCAACACGCCCGGGGTCACCGGTTTCGTCGGCAGCGGCGCCAAGCCCACGCACCTCTCGCGCAAGGAGGTCGAGGACATCCTCGGCACCGGCGAGAAGATCGAGGGCCCGGCCGCGGAGAAGAAGGTCCGCCCGCGGCTCGAGTACGAAATCGCGGAGCAGGTGCGGGTCGTCACCGGTCCGTTCGCCGATTTCAACGGCGTGATCAGCGAGATCGACGTCGACCGCTCGAAGCTCAAGGTGCTCGTGAACATCTTCGGTCGCGAGACGCCGGTCGAACTCGAATTCGCCGACGTCGCCAAGCTCTAGAACCACAGAAGGCAGAGAAGGAACATGGCAAAGCGCAGGGTCGCGGCCGTGGTGAAGATCCAGATCCAGGCCGGCGCGGCCACACCCGCGCCGCCGGTCGGAACCGCACTCGGTCCTCACGGCATCAACATCATGGATTTCTGCAAGGCGTACAACGCCGCGACGGAGTCCCAGCGGGGCACGGTGATCCCGGCCGAGATCACCATCTACGAGGACCGGACGTTCACGTTCATCACCAAGACGCCGCCCACCCCGGTGCTGCTGCGGCAGGCCGCGGGCATCGAGAAGGGCGCGCAGACGCCGCGGCGCGAGACCGTCGCCACGGTCACCAAGGACCAGGTGCGTCAGATCGCCGAGACGAAGATGCCGGACCTCAACGCCATCGACATCGAAGGCGCGATGGCGCAGGTGGCCGGTACCGCCCGCTCGATGGGTATCGAAGTGGCGGGCTGATCCCGAACATCTGCAGCGCGCCCGGTGGGAGGACCTCGCCCACCGAACCGGCGCACCCGAAACAACGAGGGAGCTTGACGGAGACGAAGCCGACGCCGACCCGACACGCCGGTCGCGGAGGCGGAGTCGACCAGTCGAAAAGGAGCGCACATGCCCGGCAAGAAACTCACCGACGCGGCCCGCCGCTACGACCGCGAACGGCTGCACGAGCCGCAAGAGGCGTTCGACCTCGTGAAGCAGCTTTCGAGCCGCAACTTCGACGAGACCGTCGAAGCGTCGTTCCGGCTCGGAGTCGACCCCCGCAAGGCGGACCAGATGCTGCGTGGCACGGTGTCGTTGCCCGCCGGCACAGGCAAGGACGTGCGCGTCGCGGTGTTCGCAGCCGGTGACGCGGCTCGGGAGGCCGAGGAGGCCGGCGCCGACGTTGTCGGCACGGACGACCTCGTCGACCGCATCCAGAAGGGTTTCGTCGACTTCGACGTTGCCATCGCCACCCCCGACCTCATGGGTCAGGTCGGCAAGCTGGGTCGCGTGCTCGGCCCGCGCGGCTTGATGCCGAACCCGAAGACGGGCACGGTCACGACCGACGTCGGCAAGACCGTCTCCGACTTCAAGGGCGGCAAGGTCGAGTACCGCACTGACCGCTACGGCAACGTGCAGGTCCCGCTGGGCAAGGTGAGCTTCCCCGTCGAGTCGCTCGTGAAGAACTACGGCGCGGTGCTCGACGAGATCGTCCGGGCCAAGCCCGCGGCAGCCAAGGGCAAGTACCTCAAGGCGGTGACCACGTCGTCGACGATGGGTCCCGGCGTCAAGATCGCTCCGGAATCCCGCGTCGAAGCCGGCTGAGCCCCAGTTTTGGCGACAAACGGCGACCGTGACGGTCGTGGATTGTCGCCAAAACCGGGTTCACGTGAAGCCGAAGCGGAAGCGTTCGGTGCGGAACCGCAGGTTGAGCCACGGTTCGCTCGTCTTGCGGAACGGGAGCGCGAGGCCGTCGCGATAGCTGCGCAGGGACGTCCACACCGGGTTGCGTTGTACGACGAGCTCGATCCGCCCGTTGCCGAGCATCTCGAGGAAGCGCAGCGCTTCGTCGCGGCGGGTGAACGGGATCCGCTCGGGGCCGTACGCGATCTTGACCAGGAGGTCGTCGATCTCGACTTCGACGTTCAGTCGCAGGTCGCGGCGGTGTGGGAGGACGACGAGTGCGCTCGCGTCGCCCGCCGTCACGGTCACGGCCGCGCGATCGAGGTCGGGCCAGTCCGAGGCGTCGAGCAGCTCCTCGATCCGGGTGACGAAGTCGCCGACCGCCGGCGTGAGCGGCGTGCTCACACCTTGATGAGGAGGCGGTAGTCGTACAGCGCGCGGTAGCCCATGCGGGCATACGTGTTGCGCCCGAACGGCGACGCCTCGAGCGTGAGGAGATGTGCGCCGCGGGCGAAGCCTTCGTTGGTCACGCGGCGGGTGACGGCGTCGCCGAGACCGTGGCCGCGTGCGGCATCCGCGCACGCGACCCACGCGACGTAACCGTTCGGTTCGTCTCCGACGAGGATCGACATCGCGCCCGCGACGATCGCGCCGCCGTCACCTTCGGCGACAGCGATGGCGACTTCGTCGGCGAGGAGCACGTCGGGCTGGGCGAGGATCGGTTCCAGCATCTCGGCCGGGATCGCCAGGTGCGCGAACGCCTCGCCCGCGACCGCCGCGTACGCGTACACGTCGTCGGCAGTGGTCGCGAGCCGCACCCGGAAGTCGGTTGGGTCCGGACGCGGTTCGATCGTCGCCTCACGCACCATCTCCGGAAGCGACGAGAGCTCGGCGAAGCCGCGCTGCGTCAGGACCTTGGTCAGGTCGTCGTCGGCGTCGACACGGGCGTAGACGCACGCGGTGTGGCCGTCCGCGAACAGGAACGCCTCGGCTGCGTCCGCGAACTTGACCGCGTCGACATCCTCGGAGGTCCGCACGGCGGTGCGGACCGGTGGCCAATCGGTCGCGGCGGTCACGGCGAGGACGCCGTCCCGGTCCAGGAGCCGGCCGCCGTAGAGGCGGGCCAGCCACCGATTGAAGTCGCAGAGGTTCCGGTGGGCGCGGGCGGCGAGGGTCGGCACGGGTCGGGATGCTACGATCACTGACCGCTAATCGAACGCCGAAGACCTCCGGTCTCGACATCAGGTGCCCGCACCCACGTGTACCGACGTGTCAACGAGGTAATGGGCAGTAGCCCGCCGGACGAGGTGACCCCGGGAAGCGCAGGCCGTACGGCCGCGCGCCGCTCGCGTCGCATCTCGCCCGAGCGGCCACCGAGGGGACGACATGCCGACGAAAGCCGACGCCGACAGCGCGCAGCTCCAGCGCAAGGCGACCGTGATCGAGGAGATCCGGACGCGTCTGAGCGGCGCGGACGCCGCAGTGCTCACCGAGTACCGCGGGTTGACCGTGAGCCAGATCGCGAGCCTGCGCGCGGCGCTGCGGCCCGCAGCCACCGACTACAAGATCTTCAAGAACACGCTCGCCCGCCGCGCCGCGACCGACGCGGGCCTGGCCGACCTGGTTGCCGAGCTCGAGGGACCGGTTGCGATCGCGTTCGTCCGCCAAGAGGGCGGCGACCCCGTCACCGCGGCCAAGGCGCTGCGCGACTTCGCCCGGGGCCACCCGAGCCTGATCGTGAAGGGCGGCATCCTCGGCGACCGCCTGCTCACCACGAGGGACGTCGAGGCCCTCGCCGACGTCCCGCCCCGCGACGAGCTGCTCGCCCGCCTCGCCGGCGGCTTCCAGGGGCCGCTCACCAAGGCGGCCGGTCTGTTCCAGGCCTTCACGAGGAACTTCGCCTACGGCCTCAAGGCCTATACCGACCAACGGGCCGAGCAAGAACCTGAAGCCGCCGCACCCGCGGCGGCGTCGGAGGAGTCACAGGAAGCGACGGAGGCGCCAGCCACTCCCACTTCCAGTGAGTCCGACCATGAGCAGGTTGCCGAAGTGACGGACCAACCCGAGCCCGCGACCGAGCCCGAAGCTGACGCAACCAAGTCCGAAGCTGACGCAACCGAGTCCGAGTAAGTACCAGGAGCACAGAGAACCATGGCAACACCCAGCACGACTGAACTGCTCGACGTCTTCAAGAACATGACGGTGCTCGAGCTCAATGAGTTCCTCAAGGCCTTCGAAGAAGAGTTCGGCGTCACCGCCGCGGCTCCCGTGGCCGTTGCGGCCGTCGGTGCGCCGGCCGGTGGGGGCGGCGGCGAAGCAGTCGAGGAGAAGGACGAGTTCGACGTCATCCTCAACGCCGCCGGCGACAAGAAGATCCAGGTGATCAAGGTCGTGCGCGAGCTCACCAGCCTCGGCCTCAAGGAGGCCAAGGACCTCGTGGACGGCGCCCCTAAGCCCGTGCTCGAGAAGGCGTCGAAGGAAGACGCCGAGAAGGCACGCGAAAAGCTGGCCGAAGCCGGCGCCCAGGTCGAGGTCAAGTAAGCACCGGGCTCGCACCACCCGAGACGGATTTTTCCGGACTCGGGTGCCAGACCTGCCCACAAGTGGTTGTCAGACGGCGGGTCCCGTCGTATCCTCCGCGCCATATTCGTGCGGAGGCCGGCCCGATCGGTCGCGGCGCGCCACGGTGTTGGCAGCCAGCATGGCCTGGGGCTATGCTGGGCGGAGCCGTGTCTGCCTGCTCGTGCCTTTCGTGTTTCTCGACCCCTGACGACGTGCGCCCGGAACACCGGCGCGCGTCTCGGTGTTTCTTGAATTCTCCCGGCCGTGGCGCAGTCACCGGCGGCCGGTGCCCTACAGCGTGACCCACCCCGGATTGGAGTGACGTTGGCTCGTCTCGCGTCCCGTGAGCGTTTCTCGTTCTCGAAGTTGCGGGAGGTCAAAGACCTCCCGAATCTGATCGAAGTCCAGACCGACTCGTTCAATTGGTTCATCGAAGACGGTGTCGCCGAAGTACTGCGCGACATCTCGCCGATCGAGGACTTCACTGGTCAGCTCAAGCTCGAGCTGACCGACCATGTGTTCGACCCGCCGAAGCACTCGGAGGACGAGTGCCGCGAGCGCGACATGACCTTCGCGCGCCCGCTGTTCGTCACCGCGCGGTTCATGAACGCACAGACGGGTGAGATCAAGGAACAGACGGTCTTCATGGGGGACTTCCCGATGATGACCGCGCGCGGCACCTTCATCATCAACGGCACCGAGCGCATCGTCGTGTCGCAGCTGGTGCGTTCGCCGGGCGTCTACTTCGGCGTGACGCCGGACAAGACCGCGCCGGAGAAGGAAGTCGTCGACGCCAAGATGATCCCGAGCCGCGGCGCATGGCTCGAGTTCGAGGTCGACAAGAAGGACGTCGTCTACGTCCGCATCGACCGGAAGCGCAAGCAGCCGGTGACGATCCTCCTCAAGGCGCTCGGCTTCGGCGAGACCGAGGACGAACTGCTGAATCTCATCACCGACGAGCACGGCCATCCGTACGAGTCGATGCGCAACACGCTCGACAAGGACAACACCGCAACCGTCGACGAAGCGTTCATCGACATCTACCGCAAGCTGCGTCCGGGTGAGCCGCCGACGCCCGACTCCGCACGTGCGCTGCTCGAGAACCTGTTCTTCAACCCGAAGCGTTACGACCAGGCGAAGGTCGGCCGCCACAAGGTGTCGAAGAAGCTCTCGAAGGAGTACCCGGTGCTCGGCCTCGGGCGCTTCGATCTCGAGATCCCCGACGCGAACGTCGAGAACCGCAGCGGCGACTTCACGCTCACGAAGGCCGACATCCTCGCGACGGTCTCGTACCTCGTGAAGCTGCACAACCGCGACGCCGGCTACTTCCCCGACGACATCGACCACTTCGGCAACCGCCGCGTGCGCACCGTCGGTGAGCTGATCCAGAACCAGTTGCGCGTCGGGCTGTCGCGCATGGAGCGCGTCGTGCGGGAACGCATGACGACCCAGGACGTCGAGGCGATCACGCCCCAGACGCTGATCAACATCCGGCCCGTGGTCGCGGCGATCAAGGAGTTCTTCGGCTCCTCGCAGCTGTCGCAGTTCATGGACCAGACGAACCCGCTCGCCGGGCTCACGCACAAGCGGCGCCTCTCGGCGCTCGGCCCCGGTGGTCTGTCGCGTGAGCGCGCCGGGTTCGAGGTGCGAGACGTGCACCCGAGCCACTACGGCCGCATGTGCCCGATCGAGACACCCGAAGGCCCGAACATCGGCCTCATCGGCTACCTGTCGAGCTACGCGCGGATCAACCGGTTCGGCTTCATCGAGACGCCGTACCGGCGCGTCGAGAAGGGTCGCGTCACCGACGAGATCGTCTACCTCGCCGCCGACGACGAGGACGAGTACGTCATCGCGCAGGCGAACGCGAACGTCGACGAGTCCGGACGGTTCCTCGACGAGCGCGTCCTCGTGCGTGCGGGTCGAGGCGAGATCGGCTACGTGACCGCGGCCGAGGTCGACTACATGGACGTGTCGCCGAAGCAGATCGTTTCGGTCGCGACTGCACTCATCCCGTTCCTCGAGCACGACGACGCCAACCGCGCGCTCATGGGCGCCAACATGCAACGGCAGGCCGTGCCGCTCCTGCGCGCGACCGCGCCGTACATCGGCACGGGTGTCGAGGCTCGCGCCGCGCGCGACGCGGGGGACGTGCTCCTCGCGCGGGAAGAGGGCACCGTCACCGACGTGTCCGGCGACACCGTCACCGTCGAGTACAAGACCGGCGGTCGTGTCACCCACCCGCTCGCCAAGTTCCGGCGTTCGAACCAGGGAACCTGCATCAACCAGAAGCCGATCGTGTACGAAGGTCTCCAGGTCAAGAAGGGCGACGTCCTTGCCGACGGTCCTTCCACGCACCTCGGCGAGCTCGCGCTCGGCAAGAACCTGCTCGTGGCGTTCATGCCCTGGAAGGGTCACAACTTCGAGGACGCGATCGTCATCTCCGAGCGGCTGGTGAAGGACGACGTGCTCACGTCGATCCACATCGAAGAGCACGAGATCGACGCGCGCGACACCAAGCTCGGTGCCGAGGAGATCACGCGCGATATCCCCAACCTCTCCGAGGACATCCTCAAGGACCTCGACGAACGCGGCATCATCCGCGTCGGCGCCGAGGTCGGCGCGGGTGACATCCTCGTCGGCAAGGTCACGCCCAAGGGCGAGACCGAGCTGACGCCGGAGGAGCGTCTCCTCCGCGCCATCTTCGGTGAGAAGGCGCGCGAAGTGCGGGACACCAGTCTCAAGGTGCCGCACGGCGAGAGCGGCAAGGTGATCGACGTCCGCGTGTTCTCGCGCGAGGACGGTCACGAGCTCCCGCCGGGTGTGAACCAGCTGGTGCGGGTGTACGTCGCGCAGAAGCGCAAGATCAGCGAAGGCGACAAGCTCGCCGGTCGCCACGGCAACAAGGGCGTGATCGCCAAGATCCTCCCGATCGAGGACATGCCGTACCTCGCCGACGGTTCGTCGGTCGACATCGTGCTCAACCCACTCGGTGTCCCCAGCCGCATGAACGTCGGTCAGGTGCTCGAGGCGCACCTGGGGTACGCGGCGCGTCACGGCTGGACCGAAGACAAGCCCCGCCCGGTGTCGCCCAACAAGACGCGGACGATCACCGAGCCCGCGGTCTGGATCAACACGCCGGTATTCGACGGAGCGCATTGGGACGAAGTCGAGCAGTCGGGCGCGCACAAGACGATCCAGCAGCTGTTCGAGAACCTCAACCCCGACGGCGCCGACGGTTCGCACCTCATCGGCCCCGACGGCAAGGCGCAGTTGTTCGACGGTCGCACCGGCGAGCCCTACGACCGTGCTGTCACCGTCGGCTACATGTACATCTTGAAGCTGTCTCACCTCGTGGACGACAAGATCCACGCCCGGTCGACCGGCCCGTACTCGATGATCACGCAGCAGCCCCTCGGTGGGAAGGCGCAGTTCGGTGGTCAGCGGTTCGGCGAGATGGAGGTGTGGGCCCTCGAGGCGTACGGCTCGGCCTACGCCCTGCAGGAGATCCTCACCATCAAGTCCGACGACGTCCTCGGCCGGGTGAAGGTCTACGAGGCGATCGTCAAGGGCGAGAACATCCCCGAACCGGGAATCCCGGAGTCCTTCAAGGTGCTCATCAAGGAGATGCAGGCGCTCTGCCTCAACGTCCGCGTGATGAACGAGGCCGGCGAGCAGATCGAGATCCGCGAGCTCGACGAAGACGCCTTCCGCACCACCGAATCGCTCGGCATCGACCTGTCGCGTCCCGAACGGGGCACCGACGAGGAAGACGCGGCCCGAGCCAGCACTGCACCTGCTCGCTTCTGAGCAATAGAGGAGCCATCACGTGTTCGACGTGAACGAGAGCCATCGGCTCACCATCAATTTGGCGACTGCGGGCGACATCCTCACCTGGTCCAACGGTGAAGTGAAGAAGCCCGAGACGATCAACTACCGCACGCTCAAGCCCGAGAAGGACGGACTCTTCTGCGAGAAGATCTTCGGTCCGACCAAGGACTGGGAGTGCTACTGCGGGAAGTACAAGCGCGTCCGATTCAAGGGCATCATCTGTGAGCGGTGTGGCGTCGAGGTCACGCGCTCCAAGGTGCGGCGCGAGCGCATGGGCCACATCCAGCTCGCGGCGCCGGTCACGCACATCTGGTACTTCAAGGGTGTGCCGAGCCGGCTCGGCTACCTGCTCGACATCGCGCCGAAGTCGCTCGAGAAGGTCATCTACTTCGCGGCCCACCTCATCACGTGGGTCGACACCGAGCGCCTGCACAAGGACCTGCCCTCGCTCGAGGCCGAGATGCGGGCCGAGGTCGACGAGCTCGAGCGTGAGCGCGACCTCAAGATGCGCGAGCGCGACGAGGAGTACATCAAGGACCTCGAGGAGCTCGAGGGCCGCGGTGCGAAGAAGAACGAGCTCGAGCGCTCCGAGAAGGCCAAGAACAAGGACTTCGAGGACATCCGGCTCCGGTACGAAGAGGAGATCGGTCACCTCAAGCTCGTCTGGGACACGCTGCGGACGCTGAAGCCGAAGCAGCTCATCGACGACGAGCGGGTGTGGCGCGAGCTCACCGACCGCTACCACGAGTACTTCGCGGGTGGCATGGGCGCGGAGGCGGTCAAGGACCTCGTGTCACGTCTCGACCTCGAAGTGGTCGAGACCGAGCTCAAGGAAACCATCGCCACCGCGAAGGGTCAGCGCAAGGCGAAGTCGATCAAGCGGCTCAAGGTCGTGTCCGCGTTCAACCGGCGCGACGACAACGGCCGTACGGTCAACTCGCCGATGGGCATGATCCTCGATGTCGTCCCGGTGATCCCGCCGGACCTGCGACCGATGGTGCAGCTCGACGGTGGCCGCTTCGCGACCTCCGACCTCAACGACCTGTACCGCCGCGTGATCAACCGGAACAACCGGTTGAAGCGACTGCTCGACCTCGGTGCGCCCGAGATCATCATCAACAACGAGAAGCGGATGCTCCAGGAGGCCGTCGACGCGCTCTTCGACAACGGTCGCCGGGGCCGGCCCGTCACGGGTCCGGGCAACCGCGCGCTCAAGTCGCTCTCCGACATGTTGAAGGGCAAGCAGGGCCGGTTCCGTCAGAACCTCCTCGGCAAGCGCGTGGACTACTCGGGCCGTTCGGTGATCGTCGCCGGTCCGCAGCTGTCGCTGCGCCAGTGCGGTCTGCCGAAGTTGATGGCGCTCGAGCTGTTCAAGCCGTTCGTCATGAAGCGGCTCGTCGACCTCGAGTACGCGCAGAACATCAAGTCCGCCAAGCGGATGGTCGAACGGGCGCGCCCGCAGGTCTGGGATGTGCTCGAAGAGGTCATCAAGGAGCACCCGGTGTTCCTGAACCGGGCCCCAACGCTGCACCGTCTCGGCATCCAGGCGTTCGAGCCGGTGCTCGTCGAGGGCAAGGCGATCCAGATCCACCCGCTCGTGTGCGCGGCGTTCAACGCCGACTTCGACGGTGACCAGATGGCCGTGCACCTGCCGCTCTCCGCGGAGGCGCAGGCCGAAGCGCGGCTGCTGATGCTGTCGGCGCACAACATCCTGTCGCCCGCATCGGGTCGCCCGATCGCGGTGCCGAGCCAGGACATGGTCATCGGCGTCTACTACCTCAGCGAGATGGTCGACGGGTTGAAGGGCGAAGGACGCGTGTTCACGTCCCTCGACGAGGCCTACGCCGCGTACGAAGAGCGATTCGGTGGCGACGGCGAGACGCTGTCGGCCCACACGAAGATCAAGGTGCGGATGCCGGTCGGCAAGTTCCCGGCGGATCGTTTCCCGCGCCCGCTCGAGGACGGAACTCCGCAGAGCATCGTGCTGCGCGAGTACGGAGGCGACAGCGGAGCGGAGCGGAGCGCGCAGCCGACCAATGGTCATCGCACCAACGGCTCGACCGAGGTGTTGGTCGAGACGTCGCTCGGTCGCCTGCTCCTGAACTCGGCGTTCCCCGACGACTTCCCGTTCGTCGATCGCGTCATGCGCAAGCGCGACGTGACCGAAGTAGTCGGCGAGCTCGTCGTGAACTACGACAAGGCCGTCGTCGCGAACAGCCTCGACCTGCTGAAGGCACTCGGCTTCGAGTGGTCGACGCGTGCCGGTCTGACGATCTCGATCGCAGACGTCACGACGCCGCCGCAGAAGGCAGGGCTGCTCGAGAAGTTCGAAGGCGAAGCGACCAAGGTCGAGAGCCAGTTCGAACGCGGCATCATCACCGACGACGAACGGCGCCAGCAGGAGATCGAGATCTGGACCGACGCCACCAACCAGGTGACGCGGGCCATGCAGGACATGCTGGCGCAGTCACCCTTCAACCCCATCGACATGATGGTCGGTTCGGGTGCTCGTGGAAACGTCATGCAGGTTCGTCAGATCGCCGGTATGCGCGGTCTGGTCGCGAACCCGCGCGGTGAGATCATCCCTCGCCCGATCAAGTCCAATTTCCGTGAAGGTCTGGACGTGCTCGAGTACTTCATCTCGACGCACGGCGCCCGCAAGGGCCTCGCCGACACCGCCCTTCGCACCGCGGACTCGGGCTACCTGACGCGCCGTCTCGTCGACGTCGCGCAGGAACTGATCATCCGCGAGGAAGAGTGCGAGTCGACGCGTGGCATCTGGGTCGAGGGTGTCGAGCCCGGGCCGGAAGCGTGGCGCCTGCTCGAGACGAGCTTGCTCGGCCGTTCGCTGGCCGAGGACGTGACCCTGGCGGATGGCACGATCGTGCCTCGCAACACCGAGGTCGACGACGACGTCATGCGTGTGCTCGCCGACGATCCCGGCTTCAACCGGCTGCGGGTGCGCACGGTGCTCACCTGCGAGACGGTGTCGGGCGTGTGTGCCCGGTGTTACGGTCGCATGCTCGCAACCGGCAAGCCCGGCGACCTCGGCGAGGCCATCGGCATCGTCGCGGCTCAGTCGATCGGTGAGCCCGGTACGCAGCTGACCATGCGGACGTTCCACACCGGCGGCGTTGCCGGCGAGGACATCACACACGGTCTCCCGCGCGTCGTCGAGTTGTTCGAAGCCCGTACGCCGAAGAGCGCGTCGCTCATGGCGGACGTGTCGGGTGTCGTGCGCCTGGGCGAGAACGAGAAGGGCGAGAAGGTCATCACCATCGCCACAGACGAGGGCGACGAGGTCGAGTACGCGGTTTCCCGCCGTGCGCACGTGGTCGTGCGCGACGGACAGGAAGTCACGGCCGGCGATCGTCTGGTCGGTGACGAGAAGAGCCCGCTCGACCCGAAGAAGCTGCTCGAGATCAAGGGTGTGCGGGAGACGCAGCAGTACCTCGTCGACGAGGTGCAGCGGGTCTACCGCGACCAGGGTGTGTCGATCCACGACAAGCACATCGAGGTGATCGTTCGCCAGATGCTGCGGCGCGTGACCGTTTCGGAACCGGGAGACAGCAAGTTCCTCCCGGGCGAGAAGGTCGACGCCCGGCGTTACGCGGAGGAGAACCGCTCGCTCGTCGAGGCCGGCAAGCGTCCGGCCGAGGGCCGGCCGGAGCTCATGGGGATCACGAAGGCGTCGCTCGCGACCGACTCGTGGCTCTCGGCGGCGTCGTTCCAGGAGACCACTCGCGTGCTCACCGAAGCGGCCATCGAGGGTCGTTCCGACGGGCTCGAGGGGCTCAAGGAGAACGTGATCATCGGGAAGCTGATCCCGGCCGGGACCGGCATGCCGCTCTACCGCGACATCCGGACCCACGCACCCGACTACGAGCCACTGCCGTTCTACACGTCGGAGGCCGAAGAGGAGATGGACCTCGCCACGTGGTTGCGCGAAGCGTCGAGCTCGCGCCCGGCGGGTGAGGTCGCCGACATCGGCATCCTGGCGGGCGGCGGCGCGGAGCTCGGTGGCAGCGACGACGGCTTCGACACCCTCGTCGACGCCGCGCTCGCCGACACCAAGGTCGATGGTCCGGCCGACACGGTCGCGATCGACGAATCCGCGACCGACGGCGACGGGCAGACCGCCTCCGCCGGCGAATAGCAGTACCGAACAGGAGGACCGGCGTGACCGGCGTGGGACAACCCCTCGCTGGGCACGCCGGTTTCGCGTCCGGCGTCGGTGCGGACGCGCTCGCGACTTCGATCCCGCGCGTCGCGCGCGTCTGGGCCGACACTGGTCTGGAGGACGATCTCCACCGTCGCATCGACGGGTCGGTCGTGTTCGTCGACATCTCCGGGTTCACCAAGATGTCGGAACGCCTCGCCCGCTTCGGGAACGTCGGGGCCGAGCACGTCACCGAGGTCATCGGGTCGCGGTTCAGCCGGCTGCTGACCGA
Source organism: uncultured Actinomycetes bacterium (assembly GCA_963740835.1). Taxonomy (GTDB): domain Bacteria; phylum Actinomycetota; class Acidimicrobiia; order IMCC26256; family PALSA-610; genus CAVUFH01. Next base: position 955,766 of record CAVUFH010000003.1, read on the forward strand.
TGCGTACGACTACGGCGCGACGCTGCTGAAGTTCGGTGGGGACGCGCTCCTGCTGTTCTTCTCCGGTGACGCGCACGAGCGCGCGGCCGTCGCGGCGGCGTACGAGATGCGCAACACCCTGCGCCAGATCGCGACCGTCGCCACCGACGCGGGGACGGTCACGTTGCGCATGACCGTCGGCGTCCACAGCGGTCCGTTCGACTTCTTCCTGGTCGGCGGGTCGCACCGCGAGCTCATCGTCGCGGGCCCGACCGCGAGCGCGGCGGTCGCGATCGAAGGCGCGGCGCGCACCGGTCAGATCGTCATCGGCCCCGCGACGGCCAAGGCGCTGCCGCCGGCGAACGTCGGAACGCCGACCGGCCCCGGCTTCGCCTTGCGCGGCGCGATCGCCGAACCTCGGCCCGGCGCGGTTGTGCTCGCCGAAGTCGACCGCGACCTGAGCCCGCTCGTGCCCGTCGCGCTCCGCGAAGTGTTGGGCGGGCCCGAGGGTCGGTCCGAGCATCGTCGCGTGACGGTCGCGTTCTTGCACTTCACCGGGTTGGATGCACTCGTCGCGCGGTCGCCCGCCGCCGCGGCCGCAAGCCTCGACGAACTGGTCCGCGTCGTCCAGGAAGCGATCGATCCGCGCGGCGTCTGTTTCCTCGCAACCGATGTCGACGCCGACGGCGGAAAGATCATCCTGACCGCAGGCGCGCCGCTCGGTTCCGGTGAGAACGAGGAGCAGATGCTGCTCGCGCTGCGCGAGATCGTCGAACGGCAGCCGGCGCTCCCGCTGCAGATCGGCGTGAACGCGGGGCACGTGTTCGCGGGTGACATCGGCACCGCGTTCCGCCGGAACTACACGGTCATGGGCGACGCGGTGAACCTCGCCGCTCGGGTGATGGCCCGGGCCCAGCCCGGGCAGCTCCTCGCGACCGCGTCGGTGCTCGACAGCTCCCGCACCCTGTTCGAGACCGACGCGCTCGAGCCGTTCTTCGTCAAGGGGAAGCGCCGGCCGGTCACTGCGTTCGCGGTCGGGCCCGCGCGCGGTGTACGCGCCGAAGTGGCGGGCGCGGAGCTGCCGCTCGTCGGTCGCGACGACGAGCTCGGGCGCGTTGTCCCCGTCGTCGACGGGCTCACGTCCGGGCGGGGCGGGGTGATCGAGATCGTCGGCGACCCCGGCGCGGGCAAGTCCCGGTTCTTCAGCGAGATCGAACGCCGCGCCGCGGACATACCGGTCCGCACCGCGCAGTGCCGCCTGTATCAGGCCGCGACGCCGTACTTCCCGATCGGGCAGCTGCTCGAAGAGATCATCGGCGTGCCGGGCGGTTCGGACGAAGCCGCAACGCGCCTGGAACAAGTGGTGTCGGTCGCGGCGCCGCAGCTACGGCCGTGGCTTCCGCTCATCGGCATCCCTCTCGGCCTCGAGCTCGCCGACACCGAGCAAGTGGCGCAGCTCGACGAGTCCTTCCGCAAGCAGCGGCTCGAAGACGCGGTGATCGAACTGCTCGCCGTGCTCCTCAACGAACCGACCATCCTCTGCTTCGAGGACACGCACTGGATGGACGATTCCTCCGGTGATCTCGTGCGCGCGCTGGCGCGTGCCGCCGCGGTGCATCCGTGGCTCGTGTGCCTGACCCGGCGCCGGGTCGCGACCGGCTTCGTGCTCGACCCCTCCGACGGCGGTCAACGGGTCGTGCTCGAGCCGCTCGGTCGGGCCGCGACCGCGTTGCTCGTGTCCGCCGCGACGACATCGGCGCCGCTGCCGCAGCACGTCGCCGACGAACTGGTCGACCGCGCCGACGGCAACCCGTTGTTCCTCCTCGAGCTGCTCAGCGCGCTGCGCGAAGGCGGTGATATCTCGTTGCTGCCGAGCACGATCGAGGGCTTGATCTCGGCGCGCGTCGACCGCTTGGCCGCCGAAGACCGGGCCCGGCTGCGGCGCGTCGCGGTGCTCGGCGCCGGTTTCCACCGCGACTACCTCGGTGCGGTCGACGCCGACGACGTGCCCGTCGAGCAGACGCTCTCCCGACTCACCGAGTTCCTCGCGTCCGACGTGACCGGATGGGTGACCTTCCGCCACGCGCTCGTCCGTGACGTCGCGTACGCAGGCCTGCCGTACCGGACTCGCCAACGCCTCCATGGCCAGGTCGCGGACTCGATCCTGGCCCACGCGGATGACGGCGTCGACAGCGACGCGGCGTTGCTCTCTCTGCATTTCTTCCACGCGCAGCGCTACGAGGAGACGTGGCGCTACGCCCGCGTCGCGGCCGACGCCGCGCGCGATGTGTACGCCAACGTGGAGGCCGCGAAGTTGTACGGCCGCGCACTGGAGGCTGCCCGAAATCACGACGACGTTTCGGACGATGACCGCGCCGTCGTGCTCGAGGCACTCGGCGACGTGCAGGACCGCGGCGGCATGTACGCCGAGTCGCGTGCTGCATACGCGGCGACCCGGAGGCTCCTGGCCGGCGACGCGACTGCGACCGGCCGGGTGCTCCTGAAAGAGGCCTTCGTCGCCGAACGGCGAGGCCGGTACTCCGAAGCGGTGCGCGCGATCCACCGGGCCGAGCGCACGCTCGACGGCGTCGTCAGCCCCGAGGCGGATCAGTTGCGCGCACAGCTCCTCGTGTGGCTCGCCGCGATCCGTGCCAATCAAGGTTTGTTGGCGCGCGCCATCGTCGCGGCGCGAGACGGCGTCGCCCGCGCCGAGATCGCGGGCGACGACGAAGCCCGCGCGCGCGGACTCCTCGTCCTCGACTTCGCAGAGGAGGCGTCGGGCCGCACCCACGACTGGGAACGCACCGAGGCCGCGCTCGAGATATACACCCGACTGGGCGATCTGGGCGGTGAGGCGACCGCGTCGAATCTGCTCGGGGCAGCTGCGTACTACGACGGGCGTTGGGCCGAAGCGCTCGATTGGTACTCGCGCGCGCGCGTCGCCCGCGCGAAGCACGGCGACCCCGTGAACGTCGCGCTCGTCGACTCCAACATCACCGAGATCCTCGCCGACCAGGGTCGGTTGGCCGAGGCGGACGAACTCATCGCGGGCGCGGCCGCGACCTGGGCCGCCGCCGACGATCCGTGGGGGGTCGGGGTCGCGCAACGGGCCCAGGGGATCATCGCGGCGCGTGCGGGGCGGTTCGCCGACGCCGCGAGCCTGCTCGACGCCTCCCGCGCCACGCTGGAGCGCATCGGCGCCAAGCTCGACGTCGCCTCCACGGAGCTCGCGTTCGCGGAGCTGTACCTGCACCGCGGCGACGGGCACGCCGCGCTCGATGCCGTGGCGCGGGCCGAGACGATGGGCGCCGCCGACAACCTCGGGCCCGCGCTGCTCCGGCTGCGCGGTGTCGCGCTCTTGCAGGTCGGCCGGCACGCCGATGCCCGTGAGCAACTCGAAACCGCGCTCGCCGGCGCCCGGGATCACGGCAACGACTTCGAGATCGCGCTGGTCCTCGGGATCCTCGACGCCGCGTCCCCGGCCCTGGGGTTGCCACCGTCGGCGGCCCGACGCGCCGAGGCGGCGGAGATACTCCGCCGCCTCGACATCATCGCGGTCCCCGGTTACCCGATCCTGTCGGGCGCCGCGGATGCGTCAACCGATCAGATCAACGGAACCTGACGTTCGCGTCGACACCGAACTTCACGAAGTAGAAGGTGCCGCCCTTGAGCGTGGGCCCGATGATCTTGCACGGCAGCACCTCGTTCTTCGTGAGGAAGTTCCAGATGCAACTGCGCGTGACCTTGGTGCCATCGAGGTAGACCGCGGCCTTCAGGAACGGCGTCGATACGTTCGGCGCGGTCGTCACGAGCAGCGACGCGGTGCCCTGTCCGCCCGTGGTCGTGTACAAGGCGTCGAATGCAGTCACGCAGTTGACGCCGCCGCAACCGCCCGGAGGAGTCGCCGCGGGCCGGAGCCCGACCGTCTCGGTGACGCCCTGCGTCGTCAGCGTCGCGGTCGCCTTGGCGCCGTCGGTCGTGGAGACCGAACACGGCTGCCCTGCGACGCACTCGACGGTCGCCGCCGCGACCTGCACCGGGATGCAGTCGTTCGCGGTCCCCGTGCCGCCGACGTCACTGCCGGTCGCCGTCACACAGATGTTGTGGTTGCCGGTCGCGAGGGTCACGCTCGTCGTCCAGGTCACCGACGCCGGGCCGCCCTGGGGCAGCGTCGGCACGATGTTGGCCGCGGGTACCGGCACTGCCGGGCCGCCGTCGACCGAGACCGCGAGCGCGGACAGGGTCGAACCGACCTGCTCGCCGATCACGTCGTCGAGCACCGACAGGTCCGTCACCTGCGTGCAGCTGCTGCCCGGTCCACCGAGCGCGGCCACCGCGTTCATCGGGATGGGGCCGGTCGTGCACGACCCGGCACCGATCGCGAACGCGCGGACGGTCGTGCCCGCCGGGACTGCCGGCAGCGTGCCGCCCGACGTGTCGGCGCCGTCCGACAGGAAGACGAGCGTCTTCGTCGACGCGGCCGCCGCGTCCGAGAGGACGGTGTTCGCGGCCGTCACGCCGGCCACGTAACTGGTGCCGCCGCCGGCGGCCAGCGTCGCGACCGCGCTATCGATGTTCGGGCCGGGCGCGGTGAGCACTTGCGTGCCCGCAGCGGGGTCGACGTCGAGCGCGCTGCCCACGTCACTGAACTTGACGAGCCCGGAGTTGAGGACCGGCGAGAGCGCCCCGGTCGCCTGGGCGTTGACCGACGAGACGGCCGCTTTCTCACACGTCAGCGTGGAGTCGTTCCCCGCCACGCCGTCGCAGTCGACGCCGGCCGAATCGGCCGTGCTGCCCGACACGTCGACGACGTACACGACGGTGTTGTTCTTGAGCGCCGGTGCCGCGCCGACTGCGGCGGTGCCGCTGACCGTCGTGGCGCCGCCTTGGAGAATCGCACCCGAAGCCGGGCTCGTGATCTCCGCCGATATCGAGGTGCCGCCGGGCAAGGAGCCCGAATCGGCCAGCGCCGGCGCAGCCACCAGAAGTGACGCGCAGATCGCGAAAACGCCTGCAGCCCGTAACATGAATGCCTCCCGCACAAAGGTTTCCCAGAGCCCGAGCGCGAAACCACGCCCCGCACGCGCGCACCGTAGCCGGGTTCGCCCTCCGTGGCCAGGCGCGGTGTCTGCTGTTCACCGAGCGGAGCCGCCTGCTATCCTCTTCTCCGGCTCCGGCGCGGTTTCGCGCGAGCCGAGATCGCCCCCCGAGCAAGCCCCGACGAAATTCGCGAAGGATCACGCGTGCCCACAATTGCCCAGCTCGTCCGGCACGGACGGGAGACCAAGCGGGACAAGTCCAAGACCCCCGCACTGAAGGGTTCGCCCCAGCGGCGCGGCGTGTGCACTCGCGTCTACACCACGACACCGAAGAAGCCGAACTCGGCGCTGCGCAAGGTTGCCCGCGTCCGGCTCACCTCCGGTATCGAGGTGACCGCGTACATCCCGGGCATCGGCCACAACCTGCAGGAGCACTCGATCGTGCTCGTGCGTGGCGGCCGCGTGAAGGACCTCCCGGGCGTTCGTTACAAGATCATCCGCGGTGCCCTCGACGCGTCGGGCGTCGCGAACCGCAAGCAGGCGCGCAGCCGTTACGGCGCCAAGAAGGACAACTGATGCCGCGGAAAGGGCCCGCCGTACGCCGTGAGCTGATGCCCGACCCGATCTACCGATCCGTCGTGGTCACGCAGCTCGTGAACAAAGTCTTGCTCTCGGGCAAGCGCTCCACGTCCGAGCACATCGTCTACCGGGCGCTCGACGAGATCAGCCGGAAGACGAACGGCGATCCGGTCGCGGTGTTGAAGCGCGCGGTCGAGAACGTCCGGCCGCAGCTCGAGGTCAAGAGCCGGCGAGTCGGTGGTGCCACCTACCAGGTCCCCACGGAGGTCCGGCCCCGCCGGGCAACCACGCTCGCGATTCGCTGGATCGTCGGGTACTCGCGCCAGCGACGGGAGAAGACGATGTCGGAGCGCCTCGCCGGCGAGCTGCTCGACGCGAGCAACGGCATCGGCGCCGCGATCAAACGGCGCGAGGACCTGCAGAAGATGGCCGAGTCGAACAAGGCCTTCGCGCACTACCGCTGGTAGCGCGCGGTGAAGAACGCTCCGATATCCACCCGGGGGACCGAACAACACTCATGATGATTCGAGCAGTGACACGGAGGGCGTCGGCACGCTGAGCGCGAACTGACGCCGCAGCGGGTTCGACCCGCCCTCCGACCGGGCCCGAGTGCCCGGTCGCTTGCTGCCCTCCCCCAACGAGAAAGCACTCACGCAATGGCACGCGATTTCCCTCTCGACAAGACCCGCAACATCGGGATCATGGCCCACATCGACGCGGGCAAGACCACCACGACCGAGCGCGTCCTCTACTACACGGGCCGCACGTACAAGATCGGCGAGGTGCACGAAGGCGCCGCCGTCATGGACCACATGGTCCAAGAGCAAGAGCGCGGCATCACGATCACGTCCGCGGCGACCACCGCCCAGTGGCGCGACTGCCAGATCAACATCCTCGACACGCCCGGCCACGTCGACTTCACGGTCGAGGTCGAGCGTTCGTTGCGCGTCCTCGACGGCGCGGTCGCGGTGTTCGACGCGGTCGCCGGTGTGGAACCGCAGAGCGAGACGGTGTGGCGGCAGGCGAACCGGTACAACGTGCCGCGGTTCTGCTTCGTCAACAAGATGGACCGTGTGGGCGCCGACTTCCGCCGTTGCGTCGAGATGATCCGCGACCGCCTCGACGCGAATCCGGCCGTTGTCCAGCTCCCGATCGGAGCGGAGAGCGAGTTCCGCGGCGTCATCGACCTGGTCGAGATGAAGGCCTTGGTCTGGCCGCTCGACGACGACAGCGAAGGTGCGAAGTTCGAGTCGGTCGACATCCCGGCCGACATGCAGGAGGAGGCAGACGCGGCCCGCTTGCAGCTGCTCGAGACGATCGCGCACGTCGACGACCACCTCATGGAGAAGTACCTCTCCGACGAACCGCTCACCCCGGACGAGGTGCGCCACGCGATCCGTGTCGGCGCGCTCGCGCAGGAGTTCGTGCCGGTGCTCTGCGGCTCGGCCTTCAAGAACAAGGGCGTGCAGCCCATGCTCGACGCGGTCGTCGACTACCTGCCGTCGCCGCTCGACATCCCGCCGACCAAGGGCACCGACCCGAAGAACGACGAGCCGATCGAGCGCAAGCCCAGCGAAGACGAGCCGTTCTCTGCACTCGCGTTCAAGATCGTTGCGGACCCGTACGGCAAGCTCACGTACTTCCGCATCTACTCCGGGAAGATCGAGAAGGGTTCCGAGGTCTACAACACGACCAAGGATCGGCGCGAGCGCATCGGTCGCATCCTCCGCATGCACGCGAATCAACGCGAGGACATCGAGGTCGCGTACGCGGGCGACATCGTGGCCGGGCTCGGCTTCAAGCAGACCACGACCGGTGACACGCTCAGCGAGCGTGCGCACCCGATCGTGCTCGAGAAGCTCGAGTTCCCGGAGCCGGTCATCTCGGTCGCGATCGAGCCCAAGACCAAGCAGGACCAGGACAAGCTGGGCAAGGCCCTGAGCTCACTCTCGGACGAAGACCCGACGTTCCGTGTCAACACCGACGACGAGACCGGTCAGACCATCATCCGCGGCATGGGCGAGCTCCACCTCGAGGTGCTCGTCGACCGCATGATGCGCGAGTTCAACGTCGAGGCCCATGTCGGCAAGCCGCAGGTCGCGTACCGCGAGACGATCACGGTGCCGGTCGAGAAGGTCGAGCAGCGGTACGTGCGCCAGACCGGTGGCCGGGGCCAGTACGGCCACGTCGTCATCAGCCTCGAGCCCACGGGCCAGGGCGGTGGCTACGAGTTCGTCGACGAGATCAGCGGCGGCGTCATCCCGCGCGAGTACATCCCCGCGGTCGACGCCGGTATCCAAGAGGCGATGGAAGGCGGCGTGATCGCCGGCTACCCGCTCGTCGACATCCGCGTGCGGTTGACGTACGGCTCGTACCACGATGTCGACAGTTCCGAGATGGCCTTCAAGATCGCCGGTTCGATGGCGCTCAAGGAAGGCGTGAAAAAGGCCCGTCCCGCGCTGCTCGAGCCGGTGATGGAGGTCGAGGTCGTGACACCCGAGGACTACATGGGTGACGTGATCGGCGACCTCAACTCACGGCGCGGTCAGGTCGAGGGCATGGAGCAACGCGGCAGCGCGCAGGTGATCCGCGCTCGGGTCCCGTTGGCGCAGATGTTCGGGTATGTTGGGGACCTTCGGTCCCGCACCCAAGGGCGCGCGACCTACACGATGCAGTTCGACTCCTACCAGCAAGTTCCGGAGTCGATCGCGCAGGAGATCATCGCCCGAGTTCGTGGCGAATGACACCCCGCGCACTGAACACAGATCTTTGACACGAGGAGCAACGCGTAGTTATGGAACGTAACGGAGCCCCGATGGCCGAAGGCCGCGACGGCGCGAAGTGGAGCGACCAGTAGTCATGGCCAAGGAGAAGTTCGAGCGCAACAAGCCGCACTTGAACATCGGGACCATCGGTCATATCGACCATGGGAAGACGACGTTGACTGCGGCGATCACGAAGGTGCTCGCCGATAAGAACCCGAATGTGCATTTCACTGCGTTCGATCAGATCGATAAGGCGCCGGAGGAGAAGGCGCGTGGGATCACGATCTCGATTGCGCATGTGGAGTATGAGACGGAGAACCGTCACTACGCGCATGTCGATTGTCCGGGTCATGCCGACTACATCAAGAACATGATCACCGGTGCGGCGCAGATGGACGGCGCGATCTTGGTGGTGGCGGCGACGGATGGGCCGATGCCGCAGACGCGTGAGCACGTGTTGTTGGCCCGGCAGGTGGGTGTGCCGTCGATTGTGGTTGCGTTGAACAAGGCGGACATGGTCGATGATGAGGAGATCTTGGAGCTGGTCGAGCTCGAGGTGCGGGAGCTCCTCAACGAGTACGAGTTCCCGGGTGACGACACGCCGGTGGTGCGCGTGTCCGCGTTGAAGGCGCTCGAGGGTGACCCGCAGTGGACGGAATCGATCGTCGAGCTGATGAACGCGGTCGACACGTTCTTGCCGGAGCCGACGCGTGACATCGACAAGCCGTTCCTGATGCCGATCGAGGACGTGTTCACGATCACCGGTCGGGGCACGGTCGTGACCGGTCGGGTGGAGCGCGGTCAGGTGAAGGTCGGTGAGGAGATCGAGATCGTGGGGCTGCGCCCGACGACGAAGACGACGTGTACGGGTGTGGAGATGTTCCGCAAGTTGCTCGACGAGGGTCGGGCTGGTGACAACATCGGTGCGTTGTTGCGGGGCACGAAGAAGGAAGATGTGGAGCGGGGGCAGGTCCTGTCGAAGCCGGGTGCGATCACGCCGCACACGAACTTCACTGCGCAGGTGTACATCTTGACCAAGGAGGAGGGCGGGCGGCATACGCCGTTCTTCTCGAACTACCACCCGCAGTTCTATTTCCGGACCACCGACGTCACCGGCACGGTCGTGTTGCCGGAGGGCACCGAGATGGTGATGCCGGGCGACAACACCGAGATGGTGGTCGAGCTCGGCAAGCCGATCGCGATGGACGAGGGCCTGCGGTTCGCGATCCGTGAGGGTGGCCGCACCGTCGGCTCCGGCCGCGTCGTCAAGATCGAGAAGTAGGGACTTCGTGGCAGGCAACACTGGGCAGAAGATTCGCATCCGGCTGAAGGCGTACGACCACGAGGTCATCGACCAGTCGACCAAGAAGATTGTCGAGACGGTCCTCCGTACGCAGGCCAAGGTGCGCGGCCCAGTGCCGCTCCCAACGGAGATCCGCAAGTACACCGTGATCCGCTCGCCCCACGTCGACAAGGACAGCCGCGAGCACTTCGAGATGCGGATCCACAAGCGCCTGATCGACATCGTCGAGCCGACGAGCAAAACAGTCGAGTCGCTCCAGCGCCTCGACCTCCCCGCCGGCGTCGACATCGAGATCAAGATCCAGCAAGTCTGAGCCCCCCATGTGTTTGAACCCGGAACGCCCCTCCAGGGCACGCTGAGGTTCAAACACATGGAGCTCGACGAACCGCGCGCCGCGAACTGGAAGAACTGGGAGTCGCGCGTCCCGGTGCATGTCGCGTCGCGCACGTACGACCTCGATGGGCTCGTCTCGGGCGCCAAGCAGCTGAGTGACGTCGTCGCGTTCGACGCGCCGCACCTCGGTGATCTGACCGGGCTCGACATCGTGCACCTCCAGTGCCACATCGGGACCGACACCCTCTCGCTCGCGCGGCTCGGCGGACGCGTCACCGGCCTCGACTTCTCGCCGGCGGCACTCGATGTCGGGCGCGACATCACGACGCGCGCCGGCCTCGACGTGACGTTCGTCGAGTCCGAGCTCTACGGCGCGGTCGACGCACTCGGCCCGAACCGCTTTGATCTCGTCTATACCGGCATCGGCGCGTTGTGCTGGCTGCCCGACATCACGCGTTGGGCCGAGGTCGTCGCCACGCTGCTCCGGCCGGGCGGTCGGTTGTACCTCCGCGAGGGCCATCCGGTGTTGTGGGCGACCGAGGAGCTCGGCCCGGGCCGGCTCGAGCTGAAGTACCCGTACTTCGAGCGGCCGGAGGCAGTCCGCTTCGACCAGCCGCTCACCTACACCGACGGCGACGCCCTGGCCGAACCCGTCAGTTACGAGTGGAACCACGGCCTCGGCGAGATCGTGCAAGCCGTGCTGGAGGCCGGGCTCACGCTCACCCGTCTCGCCGAGCACGACGAGCTCGACTGGCCCGCGTACCCGTGGTTCGAGGAGGCGGGCGACGGCCACTGGCGCATGCCCGGCGACCGCACGCGGGTTCCCCTCGAATACACCCTCGAGGCCATCCGCGGTCCGCGCTGAGCCGTTCCCGGCAGTTCCGCCCGGCGGATTTGCCGCGGCGTTCTGCCATCAAAAGCGAATTTCCCGCGCGTGGCGCGGAGTTCTGCAATCAAAGCCGATGTTCCCTCGGATCGATCGCCGGCGGGGCGCCCCGAACGGCCGGGTGGCGGCGGGACGTCATGGTCGCTATCATTCTCAGGTTCTCCGGGCGGCGGTTATTCGACCGGAACCGCCCATCTGCAAACCGAGGCCCGTGCAGGCCCTGTCCGCAATTTTCGGCAGGGGACCGCGCGGCACAACCGAACCAACGCTCCGCTCGGGCCCGGCCACTCGCCGCCCGTGCGGAGCGTTCGCGTGACCGCAAACACGCACCCGCAACCACGCAAGACGAGGGACATCCGATGGCGAACAAAGGGATCCTGGGCCGCAAGCTCGGCATGACCCAGGTCTTCGACGCCGACAACCGGATCATTCCGGTGACGGTGGTGGAGGCCGGGCCGTGTCGCGTGGTCCAGCTCAAGACCCCCGAGCGAGACGGCTACTCCGCGGTGCAGCTGTCGTTCGGCGACACCAAGCCGGCGCGCCTGAACAAGCCCGAGCTCGGGCACCTGAAGGCGTCGGGTGCCCCCGCGCAGAAGTACCTCGTCGAACTGCGCGTCGACGACCTGTCGAACTTCGAGGTTGGTCAGGTGCTCAAGGCCGACGTCTTCGCCGCCGGTGAGCGTGTCGACGTCACCGGCATCTCGAAGGGCCACGGCTTCAGCGGCGTCATGAAGCGCCACAACTTCAAGGGCCAAGGCGCGTCGCACGGCAACCACAAGAAGCACCGCGCACCGGGCTCGATCGGCGCCTGCGCGACGCCTGCACGCGTCTTCAAGGGCGTCCGCATGGCCGGCCAGATGGGCAGCACGAAGGTCACGACGCTGAACCTCGAGATCGTCGAAGGCGATGCGGAGCGGGGCCTCTTGTTGATCAAGGGCTCGGTGCCGGGCTCGAACGGCAGCATCGTGTTCGTCCGCAATGCGGTGAAGGCCGGGGTGTCGTCATGACCGCCCTCACGACCAAGACCGCGACGGGCGGCGCCGGTACCAGCGTCGATCTCCCCGAGGAGATCTTCGGGATCGAGCCGAACGTCGCGGTGATGCACCAAGTGGTCACCGCGCAGCTGGCCGCGAAGCGTGCGGGCACGCACAGCACGAAGACCCGCGCCGAGGTGTCCGGTGGTGGCGCGAAGCCGTGGCGCCAGAAGGGCACCGGCCGCGCCCGGCAGGGTTCCATCCGTTCGCCGCACTGGCGTGGTGGCGGTGTGGCCCATGGCCCGAAGCCGCGTGACTATTCGCAGCGGACGCCGAAGAAGATGGTGAAGCTCGCGCTGCGCTCCGCGCTCTCGGACCGCGCTGCCGGCAGCAACGTCATCGTCGTCGACGACTGGGGCATCAGCGAGCCGAAGACCAAGTCGGGGCTCGAATTGCTCACCACGCTCGGGCTGCGCACGAAGGGCGAGCGTGACTCGCGTGTCCTGCTCGTGCTGCTGCGTACCGAGGAAGCGGTGTGGAAGTCGTTCCGGAACCTCGGCGAGCGGGTGCAGATCATCCTCCCGGAAGAACTGAACACCTACGACGTCCTCGTGAACGATTCGATCGTGTTCTCGCAGGCGTCGCTCGAAGCGACCGTCGCCCGTCTCACCGACGGTGCCGAGGCCGCAGGAGATGATTCCGAATGAGCGCGCGTGACCCGCGGGACGTGATCATCAAGCCGGTCGTGTCCGAGAAGTCGTACGCCGCCTACGACGAGAACGTCTACACGTTCATCGTGGCGCCGGGTGCGAACAAGATCGAGATCCGCAAGGCCGTCGAAGAGCTCTTCGGCAAGAAGGTCGAGAAGGTCCACACCATCAATCGCAAGGGCAAGCGCAAGCGCAATCGCCGCACGGGAACGTGGGGCAATCGCGCGACTCAGAAGCGCGCCATCGTCACCCTCGCCCCCGGCGAGGATCGCATCGACATCTTCGGGAGCTGACATGGGTGGGATGCGGACACAGCACCGCACGCCGGAGGCCCGGAGTGCGACGGAGCGGGGGGGAGAATAAGTGCCTATACGAAAGCGCAAGCCCACGAGCCCGGGCCGTCGCTTCCAGTCGTCCTCGGACTTCTCGGAAGTCACGAAGACGAAGCCCGAGAAGACGCTGACGGTTCCGAAGCCGCGCACCGGCGGCCGCAACGCGCGCGGCAAGATGACCGCGCGCCACAAGGGCGGCGGTCACAAGCAGCGCTACCGCCTCATCGACTTCAAGCGGAACAAGGACGGCGTGCCCGCGAAGGTCGCGGCGATCGAGTACGACCCCAACCGCAACGCGCGCATCGCGCTGCTGCACTACCTCGACGGCGAGAAGCGCTACATCCTCGCCCCGAACAACGTGCAGGTCGGCGACATGTTGCAGAGCGGTCAGGGTTCGGAGATCCGCCCCGGCAATGCGCTCCCGCTGCGTTACATCCCGGTCGGCACCACCGTGCACAACGTCGAGTTGAAGCCCGGCGCCGGCGGCAAGATGGGCCGTGGTGCAGGTGCGTCCATCCAGTTGATCGCGAAGGAAGGCGTATTTGCCACGCTGCGGCTGCCGTCCACCGAAATGCGGCGCGTCCCGATCGACTGCCGCGCGACAGTGGGTTCGGTCGGGAACAGCGAAGCCGGCCTGATCTCGATCGGGAAGGCGGGCCGCAACCGCTGGAAGGGCAAGCGCCCGCACGTGCGTGGCGTCGCCATGAACCCCGTTGACCACCCGTTGGGTGGTGGAGAAGGCAAGAGCTCCGGCGGCCGGCACCCGGTGTCGCCATGGGGCAAGCCCGAAGGCCGCACGCGCAAGCGGGGCAAGGCCTCCGACAAGTTGATCGTTCGCCGGCGGCGTACCCGCGGCGCACGGAGGTAGTCGGTCGTGCGGACGCAGCGATGCCCCGCCCGGACGGCGCGCAGTGAAGGAGCCATCGTGCGGATGGAACGAAGCCCCGCCCGCGGCGCAGCCGCCCGGACGGCGCGCAGTGAAGGAGCCGTGTAGATGCCGCGCAGTTTGAAGAAGGGCCCGTTCATCGACGAGCACCTTCGCGTCAAGATCGAACGCCTCAACGAGGCGGGCGACAAGCGCGTCGTCAAGACGTGGTCGCGTCGATCGACGCTGACGCCGGAGATGGTGGGGCACACGATCGCGGTGCACGACGGCCGCAAGCACGTGCCCGTCTACGTGACCGAGGCAATGGTCGGCCACAAGCTCGGTGAGTTCGCGCCCACCCGTACGTTCCGGTACCACGCCGGACAAGAGCGATCGAGTCGGCGCTGATGGCTCCCACAATCACCGCGCCGAACGCACGCGCCACCGCGCGCTACCAACCCGTCTCGCCGTACAAGGTCCGGCAGGTGCTCGACCTGGTGCGCGGGCTGGCGGTCGACGATGCCGAGCGCACGCTGCAGCTCTGTGAGAAGGACGCGGCCGACGACGTGTTGAAGGTGCTCGAGTCCGCGATTGCGAACGCCGAGCACAACTTCCACCTGAGCGCCGAAGAGCTGTACATCGCGATCGCGTTCGCCGACGAAGGCCCGACCCGCAAGTGGGGGCAGCCCCGCGCCCGCGGCCGGTACTTCCGGATCCGCAAGCGCACGTCGCACATCACGTTGATCGTCGCCCGCTACGACGAGGACGAGCTCGACCGGCGGCGCCGGCTCGACGAGTCCTCCGGTCGGGGCGCCGCGGTCGCGCAGCGCCGCCGCGCCGAGCGGGTGCGGCGTTCGCGCCGGCAGCAGGTCGCCGAAGAGCACGATCACGATCACGATCACGATCACGATCACGACGAGGACCTGGTCGATGATCCGACGTCGCTCGCCGGTGAGATCGAGGAAGCATCCGAGGGCGGCTACGTCGACGTCGACGACGCCATCGAGGAAGAAGAAGCGGAAGAAGCGGCCGAGGCATCGACCCGCGACGAAGTCGCGGGAGCCGCCGAGGTCGAAGCCGCCGACGACGAAGCCGCCGACGACGAAGACTCAGAGGACACGAAGTAATGGGTCAAAAAGTCAACCCTTACGGCTTCCGGCTCGGCATCACCACCGACTGGAAGTCGCGCTGGATCGCCAGCAAGAAGGAGTACACGGACTTCCTCATCGAGGACTGGAAGATCCGTGACTACCTCCGCAAGCAGCTCGAGCGGGCGGCCGTGAGCCGCATCGAGATCGAGCGCACGCGCGACCGCCTTCGCATCGACGTGTACACCGCGCGCCCGGGCATCGTCATCGGCCGCCGTGGGGCCGAGGCCGAGCGCCTGCGCGAAGGTCTGCGCAAGATCACCGGCAATCCCAAGATCCAGTTCAACATCCAAGAGATCAAACAGCCCGAGATCGACGCCACCTTGCTCGCGCAAGGCGTTGCCGATCAGCTCGCCGGCCGCGTCTCGTTCCGGCGCGCAATGAAGCGAGCGGTGCAGACGGCGATGAAGGCCGGTGCGCAAGGCGTGCGCGTGCAATGCGCGGGTCGCCTGGGCGGCGCGGAGATGAGCCGCAAGGAGTGGTACCGCGAAGGTCGGGTGCCGCTGCACACGCTCCGGGCCGACGTCGACTACGGGTTGGCCGAAGCGCGAACCACGTTCGGGCGCATCGGCGTCAAGGTCTGGATCTACAAGGGCGAGATCCTCCCGTACAAGAGCGCGGCCGAGGACAAGATCGCCAAAGAAGCCGCGATGGCGGTCGGCGAGACCGCGGGCCAGGCGCCGGGTCGGCGCGTCGTCAGTGCCGGTGGTGGCCGCCGCAAGCCGGCCGCTTCCGAGGAAGCGACCCCCGTGGAGGGTGCCCCGGCCGAAGAGGAAGCGCCGGCACGCGAGCTCGTCCACGAAGCGGATCCCGAGCTCGAACGTCTCCTCGCGGAGGAAGAAGAGATCGAGCGCCGCATCCAGGAACACCACGAGACCCCGCACTTCCGCGGCAGCGACGACTGAGGATTTGCACGATGCTGATGCCGCGGAAAGTCCGCCACAGGAAACAACAGCGGGGCCGCCTGCAGGGGATGGCCAAGGGTGGAACGAAGCTCGCCTTCGGCGACTTCGGAATCCAGGCCCTCGAGCCGGGTTGGCTGACCAACCGACAGATCGAAGCCGCACGTATCGCGATGACGCGCTACATCAAGCGCGGCGGCAAAGTCTGGATCAACGTCTTCCCCGACAAGCCCGTCACCCAGAAGCCCGCGGAGACGCGGATGGGTTCCGGCAAGGGCAACCCGGAGAAGTGGGTCGCGGTCGTGAAGCCGGGGCGGGTGCTCTTCGAGCTCTCGGGAGTGAACGAGACCGTCGCACGCGAGGCGATGCGGCTCGCGATCCACAAGCTCCCGATCAAGGCCCGCTTCATCATTCGCCAGGAAGAAGCCTGATCCCGTGCGGATGCAGCGGAGGCCCGCCTGCCGAAGGCCGATCGGCCGTGAGCGGAAGGAGCGATAGTCATGCGCAGTAGATCCGCAGAATTTCGTGAGCTCACCGACGAGGTCTTGGAAGCGCGTCTGATCGAGACCAAAGACGAGCTGTTCAAGATCCGGTTCACACACGCAACCGGGCAGCTGGACAAGTACCACCGGATCAGCGAGTTGCGACGCGATGTCGCCCGCATCAGCACCCTGATGCGCGAGCGCGAGATCGCGGCGGCCGAGGCGCAGGAGTCATAGTGGCCGAAGAGACCGACAACCAGACCGAGAAGCGCGGGAACGCGCGCAAGGTCCGCGACGGCATCGCCGTGTCCACCAAGATGGACAAGACGGTGGTCGTCGCGGTGACCGACCGCGTGCGCCACCCGCGCTACCGCAAGACCGTGCAGCGTACGAAGCGGTTCTACGCACACGACGAAGCCAACGAAGTGAACGAAGGTGACCGCGTCCGCATCGCCGAGACGCGCCCGCACTCGAAGCAGAAGCGCTGGCGGATCGTGGAAGTCCTGGAGCGCGCTCGATGATCCAACAGGAATCCCGCCTGCGGGTCGCCGACAACTCGGGCGCGCGCGAGGTGCTGTGCATCAAGGTGCTCGGCGGAACCCGCCGCCGGTACGCCAGCATCGGCGACGTGTTCGTCGCGACGGTGAAGGACGCCGTGCCGGGCGCGTCGGTGAAGAAGGGTGACGTCGTCAAGTGCGTCGTCGTGCGCACGAAGAAGGAGAAGCGCCGTCCGGACGGCAGCTACATCCGCTTCGACGAGAACGCCGCAGTACTGATCAACGACCAGATGCAGCCGAGAGGTACGCGCATTTTCGGTCCGGTCGGACGCGAGTTGCGCGACCGCCGCTTCATGCGGATCGTGTCGCTCGCGCCGGAGGTGTTGTGATGAAGATCCACAAGGGCGACGAGGTCGTCGTGATTGCAGGGAAGGACATCGGCAAGCGCGGCGAAGTGACGCGCGTGCTACCGGACCGGGAGAGGGTGATCGTCACCAGCTCGCAGCTGATCAACGTGGCCAAGAAGCACCAGAAGCAGACCCGGGCGACGATGCAAGGCGGCATCATCGACAAGGAGATGCCGATCCACGTCTCGAACGTCGCGTTGATCTGCGGGTCGTGCGGCCCGACGCGTGCCGGCTACCGCTTCGCCGCCGACGGCACCAAGGTGCGTGTCTGCAAGAAATGCGAGTCGGACCTCTGATGGCTGCAACCCGATCTGCATCAGGCAAGACCGACAAGACCGAGGCTGAATCGCCGCGCCTCAAGCAGCGCTACGAGTCGGAGCTCAAGGTCCAGCTCAAGGACGATCTCGGCGTCGGCAACGTGATGCAAGTGCCGCGGATGATCAAGATCGTCATCAACATGGGTGTCGGTCGCGCAACCCAGCAGCGTTCGCTGCTCGACGGCGCGGTCACCGACCTCACGATCATCACCGGCCAGAAGCCGATGGTGACGAAAGCGAAGAAGTCGATCGCGAGCTTCAAGCTGCGTGAGGGCAACGAGATCGGCGCGAAGGTCACGCTGCGCGGCGACCGGATGTGGGAGTTCTACGACCGGCTCGTCAGCCTTGCGATCCCGCGCATTCGCGACTTCCGCGGCATGTCGCCGACCCAGTTCGACGGACACGGCAACTACACGTTCGGGCTCACCGAACAGCTCGTGTTCCCCGAGATCGACTACGACAACATCGACAGCGTGCGTGGCATGGACATCACGATCGTCACCACGGCAGAAACCGACGAGCACGGACGTGCGCTCTTGCGCGCGCTGGGCTTCCCGTTCCGCCGCGATGGGCAGCAGGGGTAAACCGCATGGCGAAGAAAGCTCTGATCAACAAGCAGCAGGCCACGCCGAAGTTCAAGGTGCGCGGCTACACGCGCTGCCGGCGTTGCGGCCGGGCGCGCTCGGTGTACCGCGACTTCGGGCTCTGCCGGATCTGCCTGCGAACGATGGCGCACGCCGGCGAAGTCCCCGGCGTGACGAAGTCGTCGTGGTGAGGGGGGTGGCAGCGAAGTGACGATGACCGATCCGATCGCCGACATGCTCACCCGGGTGCGCAACGCGAACACGGCGTTCCACGACGACGTCGTGATGCCGTCCTCGAAGCTGAAGGAGGCCGTCGCGCAGATCCTCGAGCGTGAGGGCTACATCTCCGGTTACGAGGTCGGTGACCGTCCCGGACGCCCGGGCCGGCTGCTCACCATCAACATGAAGTACTCGAGCGATCGTCGCCGGACGATCTCCGGGTTGAAGCGCGTTTCGCGCCCCGGCCTCCGGGTCTACTCGAAGGCCGAGGCCGTGCCGCCGGTGCTCGGCGGCATGGGAATCGCGATCTTGTCCACCAACCAGGGTCTGCTGACCGACCGGGAAGCGCGCGAGCGCAAGGTCGGCGGCGAGGTCCTGTGCCAGGTCTGGTAGCGGAGTCCTCATGTCTCGCATCGGCAAGCAGCCGATCACGGTCCCCAGCGGCGTCGACGTGACGATCGCGGGCGCGCACGTGACGGTGAAGGGTCCGAAGGGCCAACTGGAGCACGAGATCATCGGTGGCGTCACCGTCGAGCGCGAAGGCGACAACCTCGTGGTGTCGCGTGCCGACGACACGCGCTCGAACCGTTCGCTCCACGGCCTGCAGCGCAGCCTCATCAACAACATGGTCGTCGGGGTCTCCGAAGGGTTCGCGAAGGAACTGGAGATCGTCGGCGTCGGGTACCGCGCCGCCGCGCAGGGCTCCGACGGCATCGAGCTCGCGCTCGGGTTCTCGCACCCGGTTCGGGTGAAGGCGCCCGACGGCATCAGCTTCGAAGTCCCGCAGCCGACGCGCATCGTCGTGCGCGGCCACGACAAGCAACTCGTCGGTCAGGTCGCAGCCGACATCCGCAAGATCCGCAAGCCCGAGCCCTACAAGGGCAAGGGCGTCCGTTACGCCGGCGAGCGCATCGTGCGCAAGGCCGGCAAGTCGGCGAAGTAGACGAGGGCCGATCGCCATGCCGCTCACCAAGCTCGAGCACCGGAAGCGCCGCCAGCGGCGGGTGCGCAAGAAGATCATGGGTACCGCCGAACGGCCGCGCCTTGCGGTGTTCCGTTCCAACAAGCACATCTACGTGCAGGCCATCGACGACATCTCGGGCACGACGCTCGTGAGCGCGTCGACGATGGAGACCGGTCTGCGCGGTGGCGCTACTTCCACGGTCGCCGGCGCGAAGCAGGTCGGCCAGCTCGTCGGACAGCGCGCGAAGCAGAAGAACATCGACTCGGTCGTCTTCGACCGGGGCGGGTTCAAGTACCACGGCCGGATCGCCGCGATCGCCGAAGGCGCGCGCGAAGCCGGACTCGAACTCTGAGCGGACCTGAGGCGCCGACGATGAACCTCGATGAACGAGAGAATGAGCAACGGCGCCGGGGCCCGAGCGGCCCTCTGAGCGGAAGAGACTTCTATGCCTGAAGGTCAGTACGACGAGCGAGTCATCGCGATCAACCGTGTCGCCAAGGTCGTGCGCGGTGGACGGCGCTTCTCGTTCACTGCGCTCGTCGTCGTTGGTGACGGCGCGGGCAATGTCGGGCTCGGTTACGGCAAGGCGAAGGAAGTGCCCGCCGCCATCCAGAAGGGGATGGAGGTCGCCAAGCGCAACCTGTTCGCGGTGCCGCTCGCGGGTTCGACGATCACCCACGTGGTGCTCGGCGAGCACGACGCGGCGCGCGTGCTGCTGAAGCCGGCTTCGCCAGGTACCGGCGTGATCGCCGGCGGCGCGGCGCGGGCGATCCTCGAGGCCGCAGGCATACACGACGTGCTCGCCAAGTCGTTGGGTTCCTCGAACGCCATCAACGTGGCGCGGGCGACGATGCAAGGCCTCACCTCACTGCGCCGTCCCGAAGACGTCGCCAAGCTGCGCGGCAAGTCGCCCGAAGAGGTCTCCTCGAAGGGCATGCTCGCCGCCTACCGCGAGCGCCAGCGCGGCAAGCACGAAGTCACCGAGGTCGCGTGATGGCAGCCAGGCGCAGAACGGAGGTGCGGTCTCTCAACCCGATCCGCATCCGCCATCGAGCACCGGAGGTCGTCGCCGCATGAGTAGCGAACTCAAAGTGACACTCGTGCGTTCGAAGATCGGTACGAAGCCGAAGCACCGCGGCACGATTCGCGCCCTCGGTCTGGGCAAGATCGGCTCACAGAACGTGCTGCCCGACCGACCGGAGATCCGCGGCATGATCGCCCGGGTCCCGCATCTCGTGTCCGTAGAGGAGATCCAGTGAAGGTCCACGACCTGAAGCCCGCGCCCGGTTCGCGCCAGGCGAAGAAGCGGGTCGGGCGCGGCATCGGCGGCAAGGGCGGCAAGACCGCAGGCCGCGGCTCCAAGGGCCAGGGCGCGCGCGGCACCGTGGCTGCCCGATTCGAAGGTGGCCAGACACCGCTGCACCGCCGCACGCCGAAGGCCAAGGGCTTCAAGAACCCGTTCCGCATCGAGTACCACGTCGTGAACCTGACGACGCTCGAGACGTTCGACGCGAACGCGGAGGTGTCACCCGACACGCTGCGCGAGCGCGGCCAGGTCGCCAAGCGCGGGCTGGTGAAGGTCCTGGGTCGGGGCGAATTGACCAAACCGCTCACCGTCCGGGCCCACGGCTTCTCGCAAGCGGCGGTCCGGGCGATCGAAGCCGCAGGTGGGAGTGTCGAAACGCTGCCGCTGCCGTGGCCGACCGGTCGGCCTCCGGCCCGAGGGAACGCCCTCACCAACCGCTAAGTACACTGCCGGTTCCGGTTTCACGGAGGTCGTGCGCCCCACATGCAAGGGCTTTCCCGCTTGCGGAACATGTTCCGGGTCCCTGACCTGCGGAACAAGATCCTCTTCACGGTCTTCATCATCGCCATCTATCGGCTCGGGTCCCACATCCCCGTGCCCTACGTCGACTTCCGCGCGATCAAAGAGCTGAAGAGCTCGAACACCGGAGGCGCGATCGGCTTCCTCGACCTGTTCTCGGGCGGCGCGCTTACCAACGTCGCCGTGTTCTTCCTCGGGATCATGCCGTACATCACGGCGTCGATCATCATGCAGTTGCTCGGCGTGGTGATCCCGAAGCTCGAGGAATGGCAGCAAGAGGGCCAGACCGGCCAGAAGAAGATCACGCAGTGGACGCGCTACCTCACGGTCGCGCTCGCGATCGTGCAGTCGACCGCGTTCGTGTTCGCGCTGAAACGCGGGAACGGCGGGTTCAGCCCGCTCGGTCTCAACCTACCGTCGGGCCTCGTGCTGATCCCGGACTTCACACCGTGGAAGGCCGCGCTCATCGTCCTCACGTGGACCGCGGGTACCGCGCTCGTCATGTGGCTGGCGGAGCTGATCACCCAACGCGGCATCGGCAACGGCATGTCGGTCCTGATCTTCGCGTCCGTCGTGTCGCGCCTGCCGTTCCAGGGCGCGAACCTGATGGAGCAGTCCGGCACGTTCCAGTTCATGATCATCCTCGTGATCGCGATCGGCATGATCGTCGGCATCGTGATCGTCGAGCAGGGGCAGCGGCGCATCCCGGTCCAGTTCGCGAAACGGGTCGTGGGCCGGCGCATGTACGGCGGGCAGAGCACCTACATCCCGCTGAAGGTCAACCAGTCCGGTGTGATCCCGGTCATCTTCGCGAGCTCGTTGCTGTCGTTCCCGGCCCTGATCGCGAACGTCCTCCCGTGGGACGGCGTGAAGAGCTTCATCAGCGACAACTTCCTCGGCAACCAACAGATCACCTGGGTATACGTCGGTGCGTACGCACTACTGATTCTGTTCTTCGCGTACTTCTACACGGCGATTGCGTTCAACCCGCAGCAGCAGGCGGACGTGATCCGCAAACAGGGCGGGTTCATTCCCGGTATCCGGCCCGGGCCACCCACCGAGCGCTACCTCGCCAAAGTGTTGAACCGGATCACCCTGCCCGGTGGTTTGTTCATCATGGTGATCGCGATCGCGCCCTTCCTCGCGCTCAAGGTCTTCAGCATCCAAGGGTTCATCTTCGGCGGCACATCGCTGCTCATCACGGTGGGCGTCATGCTCGAGACGATGAAGCAGATCGACAGCCAGCTGATGATGCGCAACTACGAAGGCTTCCTGCACTGAGCATGGGCAGCCAGGCGCAAGCCGGAGAAGGACCGCGGAAGCCGCGCCTCGTCCTGCTCGGGAAACAGGGCGCGGGCAAGGGCACTCAGGCGACACGGGTCGCGCAGTACTACGAGATCCCGCACCTCTCGACGGGCGACATGTTCCGTGAGCTCGCGGCCCGCGGCACCGCGTTCGGGCTCGAAGCGAAGCGCTACATGGACGCGGGCGAGCTGGTTCCGGACGAGATCGTCGTCGGCGTGGTCGAGGAGTGCCTCGCGCCCGGCGGTCCGCTCGACGACGGGTTCGTCCTCGACGGCTTCCCGCGCACGCTCCACCAGGCGCGTGAGCTCGACCGTGTCCTCGGTGCCGAACCACTCGATGTCGCCGTCAACATCGACGTGCCGCGCGAGATCGTGCTC
This sequence comes from uncultured Actinomycetes bacterium, assembly GCA_963740835.1. GTDB lineage: Bacteria > Actinomycetota > Acidimicrobiia > IMCC26256 > PALSA-610 > CAVUFH01. The sequence goes on from CAVUFH010000003.1 coordinate 978,558, forward strand.
GACCGCCTGGCTGGGCGCCGGGTCTGCGAGAGCTGCCAGCGGGTGTACCACGTGAACTTGCCGCCCACGAACGACTGGACGTGCGACACGTGTGGCGGCCAGGTCGTGCAACGGGACGACGACTCCGAAGAGGCGATCGACCGGCGGCTCGAGCTCTACGAGTGCGAGACGGTGCCGATCATCGATTACTACCGCGAGAGTGCCCACTTGCAGGTCGTCGACGGGATCGGTGAAGGCGACGACGTCTTCGACCGCATCATCAAGGTCGTCGACGGTCATCTGAGCTAGCGACCGGGTCACTGGCAGATGGTCCTGCGCAAGACGCCCGCCCAGATCCACCACATGCGGCAGGCCGGTCGCGTGGTCGCGGAGATGCACGAGGAATGTGTGCGCGCGGCCAAGCCGGGCGCCACCACGGCCGATCTCGACCGCGCCGCCCGGGATGTGCTCGAGCGCCGCCACGCCCGGTCCAACTTCCTCGGGTACCACGGGTTCCCGGCCGTCGCCTGCGTCTCGCCGAACGAGGTGATCGTGCACGGCATCCCGGGCCCGCGGCGGCTCGAGGACGGCGACATCGTCTCGATCGACTGCGGTGCCATCATCGAGGGCTGGCACGCGGACGCCGCGCTGACGGTGCCGGTCGGCGCGATCGACGAGGAATCCCAGCGCCTGATCGACGTGACGAAGGTCTCCCTCGATGCGGCCATCGAGGCGGTCCGGGCCGGGCAGCGGCTCTCCGACATCGGTGCCGCATGCGAGGGCGTGGTCACCGCGGCCGGGTTCTCGGTGGTCCGGGAGTACGTGGGCCACGGGATCGGCACCGCCATGCACGAGGAACCCGACGTCCCGAACTACGGGCCACCCGGCCGGGGCCTGCGGCTCCGGGAGGGAATCGTGCTCGCGATCGAGCCGATGGTGAACGCGGGGACGGCCACGACCCGGCTGCTCGATGACGGCTGGACCGTGGTGACCGCCGACGGCGCCCGATCCGCCCACTTCGAGCACACGGTTGCCCTCACCGCCGACGGCCCCGAGATCCTGACGATTCTCTAGCTCGAGGGACTTGTCTCTCGCTCGAGGGACTTGCTGAGGGGCGGGCTGGCGCCCGCGATTCGAGCTGCGTCCCTCATCGGGCTGGCGCCCGCGATTGGAGCTGTGCCCCTGATCGGGCCAGTTTCTCTTTCGGATGGCCTTCAGGTATGCTTTTCAGTCGGCCCCAGCCCGTTTTGCGCGTCTCGACGCGCCAGGAATTCGAAGGTAGTGACGCTTTCTGGCCAAGCAAAAGGACGACACGATCTTGGTGGAGGGAACGGTCACCGAGCCGTTGCCGAACGCCATGTTCCGTGTCGAGCTGGAAAACGGGCACAAGATCTTGGCGCACATCTCCGGGAAGATGCGCATGCACTACATCCGCATCGCCCCGGGGGATCGGGTGCAGGTCGAGCTCACGCCGTACGACCTCAGCCGCGGCCGCATCACATATCGCTACAAGTAATCAGCAATCCGCCCAGCAAAGAACGCAGTAGAGGAAGACCCATGAAGGTCCGACCTTCCGTCAAGAGAATGTGCGACAAGTGCAAGGTGATCCGCCGGCACGGTGCCGTGCGCGTCATCTGTAGCGACCCGCGCCACAAGCAGCGCCAGGGCTGAGGAGCACCACGTATGGAATGCAACGAAGCCCCGCTTGCCGAAGGCTCGGACGGCGCGCAGTGGAGTGACCAGTAGACATGGCTCGTATCGCCGGCGTCGACATCCCCCGCGAGAAGCGGCTCGAGATCTCGCTCACCTACATCTACGGCATCGGTCGTACGACGTCGCAGCAGGTGTGCGACCAGACCGGCATGTCGCGTGACACGCGTGTGCGCGACCTGACCGAAGAAGAAGTCGCCCGGCTGCGGACCTTCATCGACCAGAACCTCAAGGTCGAAGGTGACCTGCGCCGCGAAGTGTCCCAGAACATCAAGCGCAAGATGGAGATCGGCAACTACGAAGGCCTGCGGCACCGCCGCGGTCTGCCGGTCCACGGACAGCGCACCCGCACCAACGCGCGCACCCGCAAGGGACCGAAGAAGACGGTCGCGGGCAAGAAGCGCGCTCGCAAGTAGCCGATCGCAACGGGAGCCTGATTTTCAGTGGCGAAACCTGCTGCCGCCTGGGCAGAGCGGCCAAGAGCGGACTCATGAGCAACGGAAAGAGCTGAAGTGGCGAAACCTGCTGCCGGTGGACGCCGGCCGAAGCGCAAAGAGCGCAAGAACGTCGCGTACGGCGTCGCGCACATCAAGTCGTCCTTCAACAACACCATCATCACCTTCACCGACCAGACCGGCGCCACGATCTCGTGGGCATCGTCGGGCAACGTCGGCTTCAAGGGATCGCGCAAGAGCACGCCGTTCGCGGCGCAGCTCGCGGCCGAGGCCGCGGCCCGGCGCGCGATGGAGCACGGTGTGCGCAAGGTCGACGTGCTCGTGAAGGGCCCCGGCTCCGGCCGCGAGACCGCGATCCGTTCGATCCAGAACGTCGGCATCGAGGTCGTCGGCATCAAGGACGTCACCCCGATCCCGCACAACGGTTGCCGCCCGCCCAAGCGGCGGAGGGTCTGAACGATGGAACGCAACGGAGCCCCGCTTGCCTCAGGCCTGGTCGGCGCGCAGAGGAGTGACCAGTAGATATGGCTCGGTACACGGGTCCCGTTTGCCGGTTGTGCCGGCGCGAGCGGATGAAGCTGTTCCTGAAGGGCACCAAGTGCGAGACCATGCGCTGCCCGATCGAGCGCCGGCCGTACCCGCCCGGCATGCACGGCCGGGGTCGCGTCCGCGACAGCGAGTACTTGCTGCAGCTGCGCGAGAAGCAGAAGGCGCGCCGCATCTACGGGCTGCTCGAGAAGCAGTTCCGTTCGGTGTACGCCAAGGCGAACCGCCAGCCCGGCATCACCGGTGAGAACCTCATGCGCGCGCTCGAGCTGCGCCTCGACAACGTGGTGTTCCGCACCGCGTTCGCGTCGAGCCGCAACCAGGCGCGTCAGCTCGTGCGCCACGGCCACGTCAACGTGAACGGCAAGCGCGTGACGATCCCGTCCTACGCGGTACGCAAGGGCGACGTGATCTCGCTGCGACCCAAGGCGCAGAAGATGATCGTGGTCCGCCACAACATCGACACCCTGGACCGCATTGTCCCCCAGTGGCTCGAGGTCTCGACGACCGACATGACCGCAACCGTGCGCGATCTCCCGCTCCGCGAGCAGATCGACGTCCCGGTGCGCGAACAGCTCATCGTCGAGCTCTACTCCAAGTAGCCCACCCCCCGAACAACCAGCCGAGGGCTGCCTCATGCTCATCATTCAGCGTCCCGAGATCGAAGCCGGCGAAGCCGAAGGCGATCTCCAGCGCTTCATCATCTCCCCGCTCGAGCCCGGTTTCGGGCACACGGTCGGTAACAGCCTGCGGCGCACGCTGCTGTCGTCGATCCCCGGCGCGGCGGTCACGCAGGTGCGCTTCGACGACGCGCTCCACGAGTTCGACGTGATCAAGGGTGTGAAGGAGGACGTCACCGACGTCATCCTCAACCTCAAGGACCTCGTGCTGCGCTGCGCCTCCGACGAGCCCGTCACGCTGCGCCTCGACAAGCGCGGGCCGGGAGAGGTCACTGCGGCCGACATCCAGACGACCTCCGACGTCGAGGTCCTCAACCCCGACCTCTACATCGCGACCATCAACGCGGCGGGTCGCCTCGCACTCGACCTCACCGTCGAGCAGGGCCGGGGTTACCTGTCGGCCGAGCGCAACAAGCGCACCACCACGATCGGTGTGATCCCGGTCGACGCGATCTTCTCGCCGGTGCGGCGCGTGCAGTTCTCGGTCGAGCCGACGCGTGTCGAGCAGGCGACGAACTACGACAAGCTCACGCTCGAGATCGAGACCGACGGCTCCATCAGCCCGCGCGAAGCCCTCGCATCTGCGGGCGACACGCTGCGCAAGCTGATCGACCTCGTCGCGCAGCTCTCCGACGACCCGAAGAGCCTCGACCTCGGCGAGGTTTCCTCGCCGGTCTCGAGCTCGCCGGACCTCGACCTCCCGATCGAGGAGCTCGACCTGTCGGAGCGGCCGCGCAACTGCCTCAAGCGGGCGCGTGTCGACACGATCGGCCAGCTGGTGCAGAAGACAGAGGACGACCTCCTCGCGATCACCAACTTCGGTGCGAAGTCGCTCGAAGAAGTCATGCAGAAGCTCGACGAGCGTGGGCTGTCGCTGCGGGTGAAGGAATAGCACCATGCCCACTCCGAAGAAGGGCGCGCGCTTCGGCAGCGGTCCCGCGCACCAGAAGCTGATGATGGCGAACCTCGCGGCCAGCCTGATCATCTCCGAGGTCGGCGCGATCACCACGACGGAAGCCAAGGCCAAGGCGCTGCGTCCGTACGTCGAGAAGCTGATCACCAAGGCCAAGCACGGCGGTGTCCACAAGCAGCGTCAGGTCGTCTCGACGATCCACGACGTCGACGCCGCCCACAAGCTGTTCGCCGACATCGGGCCGCGCTACACCGACCGCAACGGCGGCTACACGCGCATCCTGAAGCTCGGCCCCCGCCCGGGCGACAACGCCCCCATGGCGCGCATCGAACTCGTCTGAGGACTGTTCTCGCCCGGTCGGGACGGCCAAACTCTGCGGCGTGACGTTGTTCGAGTCTTCCGGCGCGGTTGGGCCCGCGCAGGTGAAGATGGTCGTCGCGTACGACGGCACCGACTTCTCGGGGTTCGCGGCGCAGCCGAACCAACCACACGTGCGCACGGTCGGCGGCGTGCTCGGTTCCGCGATCGGCAAGGTGTTGCGCCACGACGTGGAGCTGAGGTGCTCGGGCCGCACGGACGCGGGTGTGCACGCGTGGGGGCAGGTCGTGTCGTTCCGGACGCAACCGGGGCTCGATCCATGGAAGCTCGCGGCCGCGGTCACGTCGATGCTCGGACCCGAAGTGGTGGTGCGTTCGTGCGAGCTCGTCGATCCGGAGTTCGACGCGCGGCACTCCGCGAAGTGGCGGCGGTACCGGTACACGATCATCAACCGGCCGGTACCGGATCCTTTCCGCGACCGGTTCACGTGGTGGATCCCGGAACCGCTCGAGTTGCGCGCCTTGCGACTGGCGGCAGATCCGTTCGTCGGTGATCACGACTTCGCGTCGTTCTGCCGGAGAGGTCCGGAGGGCTCGACGACGATGCGCACCGTGTACGAGTCGTCGTGGGTCGACGAGGGTGACGGAGCGCTCCGCTACGAGATACGTGCCGCCGCGTTCTGCTGGCAGATGGTGCGCGCGATCGTCGGCACGCTCGTGGAGGCCGGCGTCGGCAAGCGACGGCCGGGCGAGATGCTCGGCATCATCGCCGCGCGCGATCGGGGCGCGGCCGGGCAGCTCGCGCCGCCGCGCGGGCTCTGCCTCTGGGACGTCGGTTTCTAGGCTTGGGGTTTCTAGGCTTGGGGTTTCTAGAACCCTTGCACTGGTGCCGGTGGCTTGAAGTCGGCAGCAGTCGGTTTCTCCACCTTCGTCGCGATCAGTTGTTCGGTGGGATCGTCGCCGCTCGAGTACTTCAGTAGGTATCCCGTCGTCGCGTCGACGCAAACCTTGATCAGCTGGTTCGGAAGGCTGCCGAGTGTCTGAGAGAGGTCCGAGAGAAACGTCGAGGTGTCGCCCTCGGCGCAGACGGCCTGACGACCGGCAACGCGCTCGCGCGTCGTCTCGAGAGGCGGCACCTTGTCGGCGGCGACGGCGAGGCCCTGCACAACGTCGTCGTACAGCAGCAAGCCCACGCTCACGAGGCTGCTGACGCCTTCGGGTACTTCGAGGCACTCTGGTTTCGTGTCGATGTCGGTGCAGTCGACCGAGCGTGCCGGCGTCACGATCGACTTCGTGCTGTCGTGCGTGATCGAGCGTCTGTCGTGATCCTGGGCGATCGTGAAGGTGTCGCTGCCGCGCAGGTATGTCACCTTGATCACCGCGTCCGGCTGCCGGTCGAGGATCGTGGGCAGGTCCGGGGTCGACAAGGTGGTGTCCGGCGGCGCGGTCGTCTCGGAGTTGCGAGCGGTGCCGTCCGAGCCGGATGCGGACGAGTCGTCGTCGCCGCTGCTGCACGCGGCGAGGCCGGTGGCGACGAGCAGCGCGACGAGTGCGCTCGTCCGCACGCGGCGCATCAACGGACGCGCATCAGACGCCGAAGTACAAGAAGCCGTAGCCCTCGTCCCGGAAAGAGAGGCCCGCGGCGCGCAGCGCGACGTCCCAGTCACCGGTGCATGCCGGATCAGACTCCTCCATGCCGTGGTCGGCGACGAGGAGGAAGGCGGTGTCGTCGACGACACCACGCTGTTCGAGCGCCCCGATCACCTCGCCGATGCGCGCGTCGCTGTCACGCACGGACGCGGCAGCCATTTCCGAGTACGGGCCGCCTTCGTGCATCGCGGCGTCGGTGAGCGTGAAGTTGCACCACAGGAAGCGGGGCAACGGATACGTCACGTCTCGGTAGTGACCCGAAAGAATGCCCGTGGCCTGCTCGACGCCCATGTGGTCCACCACCGACGACCACGCGTAGTCCTTCGACGGCCGCACGAATCGTTCGGTGGTGTGGGGAAGGCCTTCGGGTGATGCTGGGATCGGCGGAACCTCGCCGCGCCGGAAGAAATCGAACGTGGAGTAGTCGGCACCGGTGTCGCAGGGCTCGTTCACTGACGCGGTGAACGCGTCCGGCCACGTGCGGTGCACCGCGTCGTGGATCGATTCGGTCCCCGGTGTGAGGTGATCCATCGCGGTCGGCCAGGTCGCAGACGAGTTGGTGATGATCTGTTCGCGGCGGGTGCGGTCGTACCACGCGTTGTGGAGGATCCCATGGTGACCGGGATGCGCGCCGGTGAGGATCGTCGTGTGGTTCGCGAGCGTGACGGTCGGCAATGACGCCATCGCGCCGTGCCCGAACGCGGTTCCCATCGCGATCAGGCGCGCGACGTTCGGGGCTTCACCGCGCGCCGCCATGTCGTAGAGGACGTTCGCGTTGGTGCCGTCGAACAGGAACCCGACGACGTGGTGCGGGCATTCGTGGTCGTCGAGGATGTCGGCGCGGGCCACGCCGTCCTGGACCGCGAGCACGCGACCGTCCGGACGGGGCGCGCAGCCGAGCAGCGCGGCGACGGTGGGCGCAACATCGACGAGGCGGGCGGAGTCGGGGATGACGCCCTGGCTGCGCACGCCCTTGCCCGCGAACACCAAAGGGGCGCGCGACTGCACCACGCCGAGTGACCCGTGCTCGCCGAGGTGGCCGCCCTGGTCGGCCCAGTTGTGGGACGCGCGAGTGGATGACGCACAGGTCCGGGGCGGCCGGCGAGTCGAACAGCTGGGCGACTTGGTCGTAGGCATGGGGGTAGGTGTTGTCGCGACGGTTCGGGTGCTTGTTCGCCAACTCCTCGGCGAGCGGCGTGAACTTGCCGGGCGCCTGCTCCGCGAGCGGGTTCCGGCCCTCGATGGCGGTGACCGTGAGCGTGCCGTCGTCCGCCCGGCGGAACCGGACCGAGCCGTCGGGGGTCAGCGCCTCGTAGTCGCCGTCGCGGCGGGTCAGCACCATGTCGACGATGGGGTCCAGTTCGGGATCGAGCAGGATCTCGAGGGCGGCATCCGCCGCATCCCGGTGCTCGTCGGCGATTTCGTGCACCTGGTTCACGACGGCCGAGGCTACTTCCCGCTTCAGGCGGACTGTCTTCAGTTGTGACCAGGGGCGCGGCGCCGCTACTCTTGTCTGTCCGTCCGGCGACGCTTCCTTCGCGCCCGGGCCCCAACCTCGTTCGGCCAGCGAACGCCCGAAAGAAGATGCTGTGCGTACGTTCACGCCCCGACCCTCCGACATCACCCGGCAGTGGCATGTCATCGATGCCGAGAACGCGATCCTCGGCCGGCTCGCCACGGAGGTCGCGGTGCTGTTGCGGGGTAAGCACAAGCCGATCTGGGCGCCACACGTCGACACGGGCGATCACGTGATCGTGATCAACGCGGCCAAGCTCGCCGTGTCTCCTCGCAAGGGGCAGGACAAGCTCTACCACCGGCACACCGGCTACCCGGGCGGCATCCGCACCGAGAACCTGGAGCACCTGCTCGCCCGTGACCCCGAGAAGGTCGTGCGGCTCGCGGTGAAGCGCATGCTGCCGCGGGGTCCGCTCGGGCGCGCGCAGCTGAAGAAGCTGAAGGTGCACGCCGGCCCCACCCACCCGCACCAGGCGCAGCAGCCCGTCCCGCGGCCGCTGTCCGACCGCGCGCACGCGCGCGTCGCCGGCTGAGAAGGACGTCGCTCGTGTCCAAACCCCTCATCCAGACCACCGGTCGCCGCAAGGAATCGGTCGCCCGGGTTCGTCTGCGTCCCGGCTCCGGCGTGATCGTGGTCAACGGTCGGCCGTTCGCCGCCTACTTCCCGATCCTCACGCACCAGGTCATCGCCAAGGAGCCGCTGCGGCTCACGCAGACCGAAGAGGTCTACGACGTCGACGCGACGCTCGACGGCGGCGGCGTCAGCGGGCAGGCCGGTGCGATCCGCCTCGGCATCGCGCGGGCTCTCATCGCTCTCGACCCGGACACGCGCGGCGTGCTCAAGAAGGCCGGTCTCCTCACCCGCGACGCACGTGAGAAGGAGCGGCGGAAGTACGGGCTCAAGAAGGCCCGCAAGGCGCCGCAGTACTCGAAGCGCTGACGCGACGCGCCCGTGCTGCGGTTCGGGACCGACGGCGTCCGGGGTGACGCCGACACTGATCTCACCGACGAATTCGTCACTGCGCTCGGTCGGGCCGCGGCCCGCGTGCTCGGCCGGGACGCGTTCATCGTCGGTCGCGACACGCGCGAGTCCGGCGCCCGCATCGAGAATGCGTTGTGTCGCGGGCTCGCCGCCGAAGGGGCGAGCGTCGTCGCGGTCGATGTGCTGTCGACACCCGGCGTTGCGTTTCTCGCACAGGTCGACGGCGCCGCGGCGGCGGTGATCTCGGCGAGCCACAACCCTTGGTCTGACAACGGCGTGAAGCTGCTCGCGACCGGCGGCCGCAAGCTGCCGGACGACGTCGAGGCGCGCATCGAACACGAGCTCGCGACGATCCTCGCGTCCGCGGCGATCACGCCCGCCGTCGACTGGGCGCACATCGATCGCGGCGCCGAGTACGTCGCGCACGTCGACGCGGCGCTCGAAGGGCGCACGCTCGACGGTCTCCGCGTCGTGCTCGACTGCGCGAACGGAGCCGCGTTCGACTCCGGGCCGCGCGTGTTGCAGTCCGCCGGCGCGGATGTCATCGTGCTGAACGCGGAGCCGGACGGTCGCAACATCAATGCGAACTGCGGTTCGATGCACCCCGACGGGCTGCGCCGAGCCGTTCTCGACCACGGGGCAGATACCGGCCTCGCGCTCGACGGTGACGCCGATCGGGTCATCGCGGTCGACGAGCGGGGCGAGATCGTCGACGGCGATCAGATCATGACCGCGCTCGCGCTCGACCTGTCCGAGCGTGGCCGGCTCCGCAACGGTGCGATCGCGGTGACCGTGATGTCGAACCTCGGCCTGCGGCGGGCGCTCGCCGACGCCGGAATCGGTGTCGTCGAGACGCCGGTCGGTGACCGCAACGTGCTCGTCGCGCTCGAGGCGCACGACCTCGTGCTGGGCGGCGAGCAGTCGGGCCACGTGATCCTGCGCGACCTCGCGACGACGGGCGACGGCGTGCTCACCGGCGCGTTGCTCTGCGACCTCGTCGTGCGCAGCCGCAGTCCCCTCTCCGCCATCGCGGCGTGCATGGCGCGGTTCCCCCAAGTCCTCGTCAACGTGCCGGTGGAGCAGCCGCCGAACCTGGACGACGCCGAGGCGCTGCACGCACAGATCGCGACGATCGAGGCCGAGCTCGGCGATCGGGGCCGGGTGCTGGTGCGGGCATCAGGGACGGAGCGGGTGGTGCGGGTGATGGTCGAAGCGCCGACCGAGCAGGCCGCCCAGGCCGCGGTGGCGCAGCTGCGCCACGTGGTCGAGGTCAGTTTCGCGGGCTGACGGCTCGTAGACTCTCCCGGCCGGTCACGGATGAGGGAGACGTCGTCGTATGTGCGGAATCGTCGCGGTGTTGCGTCGGCCGAGCGACCGCGTCGCGCCCGAGCTGAAGCTGCTCGTGGCCGCGCTCGACGAAGCCGAGGTCGCGCTGCGTCCATCTCTGACCGCTCCCGACGCGTTGGGGATCAGTGCGGTGGCGCAGTGCATCGGGGAGATCGAGCGGGCTCTGCGGGGGGCGGTGGGAACGATCGCGTTGCTCGCAGATCCGGTCGCGCTGAGCGCGCTCGAGCACCGCGCCGCGTCGCTCACGAACAGCGTCGCCGATCTCGACGCCGCCCTCGACGCTCACGACTCCGGCCGCGAGATCGAAGCACTCAACGCGGCGGTCGTCAGCGTCAAGGACGCGCTGTGGGCGCTGGGCCGGGACCGCTTGCGCACGGCGCGCGCCGTCGAGCACCTCGGCAGCGGCGCGCGCGAGCCGCGCGCGATCGAGGCGTTTCACTCGGTGCAGGTCGCGTTGTCGGCGCTCGACCGACTCGAGGTGCGCGGCCGCGACTCTGCGGGCTTGCACATCCTCGTCACCGGGCACGGTCTCGATCTCGCGGACCCGACGATCGCGCGCCTCGTCGCGGCCCGTCGCGACGATCCGCTCTTCACGTCCGGTGCGGTGCGCGTCACCGACGGGCATCTCGCGTTCGTGTACAAGGTTGCCGCCGAGATCGGCGAGCTCGGCGACAACACCACGCGCTTGCGGACGCAGATCGCCGCCGACGAGTTCCTGCGGCTCGCGGTGCGGGCCGACACCGCCGAGGCCGTGGTGCTCGCACACACGCGGTGGGCGAGCGTCGGGATCATCTCCGAAGCGAACGCGCATCCCCTCAACCAAGAGGAGCTCGGCGGCGACCGGGAAGCTGCGTATGTGGTCGCGGCGCTGAACGGCGACGTCGACAACTATGCAGACCTCAAGGCGCTCGAGGCGCTGCGGTTCCCGGCCGAGATCACCACTGACGCCAAGGTCATCCCGGCGCTGGTATCGCGGCGCATCGCCGCGGGTACCGGCACGATCGAGGCCTTCCGCGCCACCGTCGCCGCGTTCGAGGGCTCGGTGGCCATCGGCGCGCAGATCGCGGCGGAACCCGGCCGGGTGCTGCTGGCGCAGCGGGGCAGCGGCCAGGCGCTGTACGTCGGCGTTGCGGACGACGCGTACGTCGTCGCCAGCGAGCCCTACGGCGTGGTCGAGGAGTGCGACCGCTATCTCCGTCTCGACGGCGAGAGGATGCTCGTGCCCGGCGAGCCCGGCACGCAGGGCCAGATCGTTGCGGTGAGCGGTGTCCACGGCATCGAGCGTTGGTCGTACGACGGTTCACGGTTGCCGGTCGATGACGCAGAGCTGAAGCAACCCGAGATCACGACGCGCGACGTCGACCGAGGTGATGCGCCGCACTACCTGCTCAAGGAGATCTACGAGGCGCCCGCGTCTTTCCACAAGACGTTGCGCGGGCGCATCGTCGACGAAGGCGGGCGACTCGAGGTGCGCCTCGCCCCCGAGGCGCTCCCGCCCGCGGTCGTCGACCGGCTGCGGAGTGGCAGCGTGAAGCGGATCATCGTCACCGGGCAGGGCACGGCCGCAATCGCGGGGCAAGGCGTCGCGCTCGCCCTGCGCCGGTATTTGACCGGCCGGCCGATCACGGTCGAGGCCGCCGCCGCGACCGAGCTTTCGGGCTTCGGACTCGCGCGCGACATGTCGGACGCGCTCGTCATCACCATCTCGCAGTCGGGTACAACAGCAGACACCAACCGGACCGTCGACCTCGTGCGCGCGCGCGGTGCCGCCGTCATCGGCATCGTCAACCGCCGGCAGAGCGATCTGGTGGACAAGAGCGACGGCGTCCTGTTCACCTCGGACGGCCGCGACCTGGAGATGAGCGTCGCGTCAACCAAGGCGTTCTACGCGCAGATCGCAGCCGGCTTCCTGTTGGCGTTCGCGATTGCAGCGGAGCTCGCGGCAGTCGCATCCGAGCGAGGCGAATCTCCGGATGCCGATGCGGAGCGGGCCGCCCGGCAGAAGATTCTCGCTGCATTGCGCGAGCTGCCCGGCGCCATGCGCGAAGTGCTCGAGCGCCGTCCCGCGATCGCGCTGGCCGCGCAACGCCACGCGCTGGCGCGGCGCTCGTGGGCGGTCGTCGGCAACGGCATCAATCGCGTCGCGGCCGAAGAGGTTCGGATCAAGCTGTCAGAGCTCTGTTACAAGTCGATCTCGTGTGACATCACCGAGGACAAAAAGCACATCGACCTCTCCGCCGAGCCGATGATCCTCGTCTGCGCAGCCGGACTGCACGGCTCGAACGCCGACGATGTCGGCAAGGAGATCGCGATCTACCGCGCGCACAAGTCGGCGCCCATCGTGATCGCCGACGACGGCGAAGCGCGCTTCCTCGCCGCGCTGGAGACGCTGACGGTTCCGGTGGTGCACCCCGACGTCAGCTTCGTGCTCTGCGCGATGGTCGGGCATCTGTTCGGCTACGAAGCCGCGCTCGCGATCGACGCTACGGCCCGGCCGCTGCGAGAAGCGCGCGGATGCATCGAAGCACTCATCGGCAGCTCGCGAGAGGGCGACGACCTCCTGGGCGCGCTCGCGGTCGAGGTCCAGCCCCACGCCGACCGATACTTCGACGGCCTGCGCACGTCCTCGTACGACGGAGCGCTCGACGCAGGCACCGCGGTGCGCCTGGCATCGCTGCTGCGCTACGCGACGGGGGTCGTCCCGCTCGACGTGTACCAGGTCGAGTTCGGGAAGGTCGGTACACCGAGCACGGTCATCGAGGATCTCACCAGCGCGCTCACCAAGGCGATCGAGGAGCTGACGCGTCCCATCGACGCGATCAAGCACCAGGCGAAGACCGTCACCGTCGGGATCTCGCGCTCGGACGAGACGTTGCTCCAGGTGCCGCTCGTACAGGAGCTGCTCGCGACCGGTGCGGCGCGCGACAGCCTCACGTACCGCGCATTGCGGACGATGGTGGCGCTCGATCCTGCGATCGACGCGGTCGCGGGCTGGACTCGCTACCGGATCGACGGCGATCCGGGCCGGCCCGGCGCGACCATCGAAGTCGTCGACACCGGCGGCATCGCGCGCGACATCCCGTCCCGCACCGCGGAGAACCCGACGCTCCGCGGCACCAAGCACCGTGCCGCGAGCGAACGCGAGGTCACCGTGGTGCGCGGTCGCGCCGACGGCCGCACGCTCGTGATCATCCCCGAGATCAAAGCGAATCAGGCGACCGGCCTGACGCTGCTCCACGTGCGCTTCCACGACCGGCTGCCGGCCGCGGCCGCTCGGCGCGTGCTCGAGGGCTACCGCGACCGCTACGAAGCCATCGCCGACCAGGTGACCGAGCTCGAGCCGGTGATGCGCGACGACGTGCTCGCGACGATCGACCTCGTCGAGCTGCTCACCGAGCCCGTCGTCCGTCTCGCCGACCGTTGGAAGTCCGCGCCCGAAGGGACCTGACGGCCGTGCCCGAGATGTGGGCGTGGCGCGTTCGGAAACCGGCGCCGATCGACGAGTCCCCGCTCGAGCGCGTCCGGCGGGCGATCCCCGAGCCGGCCGGGCGCGAGGTGCGTGTGCGCGTGCATGCGTGCGGTGTGTGTCGAACGGATCTGCACCTCGCCGAGGGCGATCTCGCGCCGAAGCACGCGGGCGTTGTCCCGGGCCACGAAGTCGTCGGCATCGTCGACGCGCGCGGCGAGGCGTGCGAACGCTTCACAGTCGGCGACCGGGTCGGCATCCCGTGGCTCCGGCACACGTGCGGGCGTTGCCGATGGTGCCGGCGCGGGGCGGAGAACCTCTGTGTCGCGCCTGCGTTCACCGGTTGGGACGCTGATGGCGGCTACGCGCCGTACGCGGTCGTCGACGAGGCCTATGCGTACGCCCTCCCGGATGCGTACGACGACGAGCACGCGGCACCGCTGTTGTGCGCGGGCATCGTCGGCTATCGCGCGCTCAAGCGAGCCGAGCTGCCGCCCGGCGGCCGACTGGGTATCTACGGGTTCGGCGCGTCCGCGCATCTTGTCGCGCAGGTCGCGATGAAGCAGGGCGCGACGGTGCACGTGCTGACGCGATCGGAAGCCGCGCAAGAGCTCGCGCGCGACCTCGGAGTCGCGTCCGCGGGGCCGGCGGACGGCCGTCCCCCTGAACCGCTCGACGCCGCGATCCTCTTCGCGCCCGTGGGCACGTTGGTTCCCGTGGCCCTCGATGCCCTCGACAAAGGTGGAACGTTGGCCGTCGCCGGCATCTACCTGAGCGACATCCCGTCGTTGAACTACGAACGGGACCTGTTCCAGGAGCGCCAGCTGCGCAGCGTGACCGCGAACACCCGCGCCGACGGCGAAGAGTTCCTGCAGCTCGCGGCGCGGTTGCAGCTGACCGTGATGACGCAGCCGTATCCGTTCGAGCGGGCCGATGTCGCGCTCGCCGATCTCGCGCACGACCGGGTGAACGGCGCCGCGGTCCTACTGCCGTAAGCGCGCGCTACTCCGCCGCGATCGCGCCCAGCAGGTCACGTGCCGACACGATGCCGACAAGCGCGCCGTCGTCCTCGACGAGCACGTGCCGGACGTAACGACTCATCATCTCGTCCGCGACCTGCGCGAGGGTCGCGGTCGCGTCGCACCACACGAGTGCGGCGGTGGCGATCTCGATGGCGCGCGTCGTCGAGAGATCGCGGCGCGCCGCGAGGGCATGGACGACGTCGCGTTCGGAGACGATGCCCAGCACGTCGTCACCATCTCCGACGACGACGACACCGACGTCCGCTTCGGTGAGCGCATCGCTCACTGCGAACAGCTCTGCATCCGGTGCGATACGCACCACGGCGTCTCCGACGAGCGCCGACACCGGCAGCGACAGGGGATCGACCGTTGTCATCGACGGTTCTCCTTCGTGCGTCGTGCGCACTCATGGCATCCCGCGGGCCAGTGCGCGAGGCGGCGCGGATCGTCGAGGCAGAGCGCTCGTGCGCTCGGCCCCAAGGAGCAGACCAAAGATGTCCGCCGCGGCACGACCCGCCATCGTTCGTTCGAAAAGGTGCGGTCTCCGCTCATTTTTGGATCTTGCGCGACCAATCAGTGCGGCGGGAGGGCCCAAAGGCCCTTTCGGTCGCCCGTTCGGGGTTGGATGCTGCAGGTGTCGAAGGAGGAGAACGATGGAAGCCAGAGTCGGGGACGAGATCGTGGTGGATGGTCTGCACAGCGGAGATCCGGTGCGAGAAGGTGAAGTGCTCGAAGTGCTCCATGCAGGCGACGTGCTGCACTACCGCGTGCGTTGGGACGATGGGCACGAGACGCTCTTCTACCCGGGATCGAACGCACACACGGTTCGGCTCGGTGAGCGCTCTTGAATCAGACGCGAGCCGGCCGCGGGGCAGGAACCGCTCGGGCCTCTCGATGGCGCAGAATGGGCGGGTGAAGCCGGTCGCGACCCCTGCGGAGATGGCCGAGGCCGATCGCCGCACGATCGCCCAGGGGACCCCGGAGTCGGTACTCATCGGCCGGGCCGGCCGCGCCGTGGCGCGGCACGCCCTGCGCATGCTCGGCGGCACATACGGACGGCGCGTCGTCGTCGCCGCGGGCAAGGGCAACAACGGTGCCGACGGGCGAGACGCCGCCGACCGGTTGCGGCAGCGCGGCGTTGGGGTCGAAGTGTTCGCGGTCGCCGACGAGCTCGACCGCGACGCGTTCCTGCGCGCGTTGGCGCGCGCGCACCTGTTCATCGACGCGATGTTCGGGACCGGCTTCCGCGGCGCGCTCGCGGGTCCGGGGGCCTGGATCGCGGCGACCGTGCGGGAGCGAGGGACGCGATCGCTCGCGATCGACATCCCGTCCGGAGTCGACGGCGCGACGGGCGCGGTCGAAGGGGCTGCGGTTGGTGCGGACGAAACGATCACGTTCGTCGCGCGCAAGCCCGGCCTGCTGTTCGAACCCGGGCGCGGCCACGCCGGACGCGTGACGGTCGCCGACATCGGCATCGAGCTCGGCCCCGTCAACACGTTCGTGCCCGGGCTGGCAGACCTGTGGATGCCGCGTCGCGACGCGTCCGCGCACAAATGGTCATCCGGCTTGATGGTGTTCGGTGGTTCGAACGGCTTGACGGGCGCGCCGTTGATGGCGGCCCGCGCCGGTGCGCGTTCAGGTGCGGGAATGGTCGTGTGTTGCCTGCCGGGGTACGAGGCTGCGGCGGCGGCATCGGGGGCCGAGATCGTGACGCGCGCGATGCCCGCGACCGATGACGGCGGAATGGCCGAAGACGCCGCTCGCGTCGCATTGAAGGACATCACGCGCTTCGCGGCCCTCGCGATCGGCCCCGGCCTCGGCCGGGACGACCGCGCCCAGGCGGCAGCGCGCCGCTTGGTCGCCGAGGCACCGATCCCGGTTGTGGTCGACGCGGACGCGCTGAACGCGCTCGCGGTGGATTCGGCGCCCTTGCGCGTTCGTCACGCGTCCGGCTTGCCGCCGGCGGTGCTCACACCGCACGCGGGAGAGTACGAACGGCTCGCCGGACATCCGGTGGGTCAGGATCGGGTTGCCGCGGCGCGGGACCTCGCGCGCGCGACCGATGCGATCGTCTTGCTCAAGGGGCCGGGCACCGTGATCGCGACGCCGGACGGTGTCGCGGCGATCAACCCCACGGACACCGCGGCACTCGCGACGGCGGGTACCGGTGACGTGCTGACGGGCATCATCGGCGGCCTGCTCGCGAACGGTGCCGAACCTCGCACCGCGGCGATCACGGGTGCATACGTGCACGGTCGGGCCGCGCTCGCCGCCGGTACCGCTCCCGACCTGGTGGCAATCGACCTGATCGGCGCGCTGCACCCTACGCTTGACGCGTTGCGGAGCGGCCGCGATCCCTGGGAGGACTGAATGCCGGACACCACGCTCGTGCGTGACGTGATGACGCCGAAGGTCATGACGTTACGCGCCGATCAGGCGATCGGCGACGCTGCCGACGAAATGGCCACGCACAAATACGGCGCGATGCCAGTGGTCGACGATGCGGGGAAGCTCCTCGGGCTGTTACGCGACGAAGACTTCATCGTGTCGGAAGCGCGTGTCCACGTACCGACCTACATCAGCCTCCTCGGCGTCTCCGTGCAACTCCCGAGCCACGTGGACGAGGAGCTGCGCAAGGTCGCGGGTTCCACGGTCGGCGAGGTGATGGAGGAGCATCCGCTCACGATCACGCCGGACGACACGCTCGAGGACCTCGCGACCCTCATGCACGAGAAAGAGGAGTCGCACGTTCCGGTCGTCGACGCGAACGGCATGCTCGTCGGCATCGTCGCCCGCGGCGACATCGTGCGGTTCATCTCCCGAACCACGTGATGGCGACGACGTGACGGCGCATCGCCCCGTCTGGGCCGACGTCGATCTCGGCGCGATCGGGGCGAACGTGCGCGCGCTGCGCGCCGCGGTGCAGCCGGCCGAAGTGCTCGCGGTCGTCAAGGCCGACGGGTACGGCCACGGCGCGGTGCCCGTCGGTCGGGCCGCGCTCGCGGCGGGGGCGTCGCGCCTCGGTGTCGCACTCGTCGAGGAGGGTGTCGAACTGCGCGACGCGGGCATCGACGCGATGGTGCTGGTGCTGTCGGAGCCGGTACCGGAGGCGGCCGAGACCGTCGTGCAGCAGCGGCTCACCCCGGTCGTCTACACCGCGAGCGGCATCGTGGCGCTCGCGAAAGCAGTCGCGACGGGCGGCGACACGCGGCCGCTCGACGTCCACCTCAAGATCGACACCGGCATGCACCGGGTCGGGTGCCGCCCCGAGGACGCGCTCGAGCTCGCGCGGCTGGTTGGTGCGCACCCAGAGTTGCGCCTGGCCGGCACGCTCACCCACTTCGCGGTCGCGGACGAGCCCGAGAACCCGTACACCTCGGTGCAGCAGCAGCGGTTCGACGCCGCGATCGGCGAACTGCGCGCCAACGGAATCGATCCAGGCGTCGTCCACGCTTCCAACACGGCGGGCGCGCTCGCGTTCCCCGCCGCCCGTTACGACATGGTGCGCGTCGGTATCGGCCTCTACGGCATCGCCCCGTCGCGCGAGCTAGCGGACCGTGTCGCGCTCCGGCCCGCGCTGTCCGTCAAAGCGCGCGTCTCGTACGTCAAAGAGGTCGGCGCGCTCGAACGCGTGTCGTATGGGTTGCGCTACCAAACCCCGGGCGTCGCACGCATCGCGACGGTCCCCATCGGATATGCCGACGGCGTGCCGCGTCGGCTCGGGCGCGGTTCCGCACACGCGCTCGTCCGCGGCGTGCGCCGCCCGATCGCAGGAACGATCACGATGGACCAGATCATGCTGGACGTCGGCGATGCACCGGTCGAGGTCGGCGACGAAGTCGTGCTGCTGGGGACACAGGGCGGCGAAGCGGTCACGGCGTACGAATGGGCGGATCTCGTCGGCACGATCCCTTACGAGATCGTGTGTGGCATCGGTCCACGCGTCCCGCGGAGATACGTCGGATGAATCCGAGCACCGTGGTGAAGGGCGCCGGGGCCGCGGTCGCGGTCGCCGCGGCGGGCTGGGCCACGCAGAAGGTGGCGGCCGGGCGCGTCCGCCGGCGTCCCGACGCGGATGCCCGCCGTTCGTTGGACACGCCGATCTACGTCGACCACCGGTTGCCGTCGCACGACGGCGGTTCGATCTACGTCGTCGAAGCGGGCGAGGGTCCGCCGATCGTGCTGTCACACGGCGTGACGCTGTCGGTGCGCACGTGGTTCCACCAGCTCGAGCTCCTGCCGAAGGAAGGCTTTCGCACGATCGCGTTCGACCACCGCGGGCACGGCGAGTCGGTGCTCGGTGAAGCCGGTCACTCGCTCGAGAACCTCGCCGAGGACGTCCGGAGCGTGCTCATCGGGCTCGATCTCCACGACGCGATCCTCGTCGGTCATTCGATGGGTGGCGTCGCGGTGCAGAGCTTCGTGATCCGCTATCCCGAGCTCGCCGCGGACCGTGTGCGCGGCATCGTGTTGCTGTCGACCCTCGCGAAAACGCCGTTCGGTTCGCGCTCTACGCAGATGAAGTCCCGTCTGGAACGCATGTTCAACCACGTTCCCGATGCGAAGATCTTGTGGGAGCGCAAGAACCTCGGGTTCCTCGCCGCGCGTTTGGGCTTCGGGAAAGATCCACACCCGAGCCACGTCGAGCTCGTGCGCCGCATGATGCTCGCGTGTCCGCCCGAGACGCGCCGCGACGCGCCGCGAGTGCTCGTCGGCCTTGATCTCACTGAGGACCTGCCCGGGATTCGGATCCCGACCCTCGTCATCGGCGGCACCGGCGATCTTCTCACGCCGCCGGGCTACGCGCACCAGCTCGCGGAAGCGATCCCCGGTGCGCGTCTGGAGCTCGTGTCCGACTGCGGCCACATGTTGATGCTCGAACGCACGGACGTGCTCGACGACCTGATCGTCGACTTCGCACGTGCGGTAGGCGCGGAGGCGCCGTCGGAGACACGCCGAAGCTCGCTTCCGTGAGCGAACTCGCGGTCCCCGGCGTGCGCGCCGGGCACTGGACCGGCGACGCGACGGGGGTCACCGTCGTGCTGCTCCCGGAGGGCACCGTCGGCAGCGGCGAGGTGCGCGGCGGCGCGCCGGCCACGCGCGAGGTCGCAATGCTCGAGCCCACACGCGTCGTCGACCAGGTCGACGCGGTCGTATTCACCGGTGGCTCCGCGTTCGGCCTCGCGACTGCCGACGGCGTGATGCACGACCTCGCGGCGGTCGGCCGGGGCTACCCGACGGCCGGCGGCCCGGTGCCCATCGTGCCGACGGTTGCGATCTACGACCTTGTCGAGTCAGGTGCGGCGCCACCGGGCCCGGCCGAGGGGAGCGCAGCCGTAGAGGCCGCGCAACGTGACGAGCCATTCGCGCGCGGGCGGGTCGGCGCGGGGCGGGGCGCCACGGTGGGGAAGTGGCGTGGACGCGAATTCGCGGTGCCCGGTGGGCTCGGACTCGCGCACGCTCTGGTCGACGACGCGCACGTCGTCGCGCTCGCGGTGGTCAACGCGGTGGGCGACGTGCTCGGTGCCGACGGTCGGTTGGTCGCAGGATCGACGGCGCCCCCGGACGCCACCACGTTCCCGAGTCCGCGGCCATTCGAGGAGGAGGGCAACACCACGCTCGTGCTCGTCGTCACCGACGGTCGGGTCGACAAGCTCGGCTGCCACTTGGTCGCGCAGAGCGCGCACGACGGTGTGGCCCGGGTGCTGCACCCGTCGCACACGCGCTTCGACGGCGACTTCTCTGTCGCGCTGGCAACCGGCCAGGTCGACATCCACCTCGACCGGCTCCGGGCGACGGCGATCGACGTGGTCACGGCGGCGATTCGCGGCGCGGTCACGCCCGGATAAAGTCGATCGTGTCCCTGAACGCCTCGCCGGCCCCGGCGGACCATCCGGCGCATGCGGCCGGGCGGACGCTGGCCGAAGTCGCGGCCGCAGCGCACGACTGCGTGCTGTGCAAGCTCGCGCCGGGGCGCACGCAAGTCGTGTTCGGCGTCGGCCGCGAGGACGCCGATCTGATGTTCGTCGGCGAAGGCCCGGGCCAGCAGGAGGACCTACAAGGCGAGCCGTTCGTCGGGCGCGCGGGCCAGCTGCTGACGCAGCTGATCGAAGGCATCGGGCTCACACGCGCGGACGTGTACATCGCGAACGTCGTGAAGTGCCGGCCCCCGGGGAACCGCGATCCCGCGCCGGAGGAGATCGATGCGTGCGCGCCGTGGCTCGACCGGCAGCTCGAACTGATCCGGCCGCGCGTCATCGTCACGCTCGGCAACTTTGCGACCAAGTTGTTGCTGGACACCAAGGAAGGCATCACCAAGCTGCGCGGCCGGAGTTTCCCGTTCACCCGCGCCGGTATCGAGGCCGACATCATGCCGACGCTGCACCCCGCGGCAGTGCTGCGGGGCGGCGGGCAGCGGCTCGCGGAAGTGCGCGCCGACTTCGTCCACGTCAAACGGCGGTTCCCGCAGTGACCCTGCGGCTCCGCACCACCTCGGCCGAGCAGACGCGCGCGCTCGCGGCCGCGCTCGGCGGCCACCTCGACCGCGGTGATGTCGTCGTGCTCGTCGGCGATCTTGGCGCGGGCAAGACGACGTTCGCGCAAGGGCTCGCGCGCGGGCTCGGCGTCGACGGGCCGGTCACGAGTCCTTCGTTCACGCTCGTGCAGGAGTACGCGGGGAGGGTTCCCGTCGCGCACGTCGACGTGTACCGGCTCGGGCGCATCCAGGAGCTGCACGACATCGGCTTCGAGGAGTTGGTCGATGGTGGTGGCGTCACGATCGTCGAATGGGGAGATGTGGTGCTGCAAGTGCTCCCGACCGACCGCGTCGTCGTCCGCCTGACCCCCGGTGCCGGCGACGACGACCGTTGCCTGACCGTGGACGCGATCGGTCCGAGCTGGCGAACGCGGCGCGAACCGCTCGCGCATGCCCTCGCGGGGTTCACGGGCTGATGCTGATCTTGGGAATGGATACCGCGACCCGACGCGTCGGTGTCGTGCTCGCGTCCGAGCAAGGGCTGCTCGGCCGCACCGAGCTCGGCGGCCCGTTCGACGGCACCGCCCCGCGGCACGCCGAAGTCCTCGCGCCCGTGATCGCGACGCTGTGCGAGCAGGTGGGTGTGGAGCTCGACCATCTCTCGGCAATCGCGGTCGGCATCGGCCCCGGCATGTTCACCGGTCTCCGCGTCGGCGTCACCACGGCCAAGGTGCTCGCACTGGCGTTGCGCATCCCCGTGATTCCGATCCCGAGTCTGGACCTGCTGGCGTACCCGTTGCGGCACAGCCGCACGCTCGTGGTTCCCGCGATCGACGCCCGTCGCCACGAGGTGTACTACGCGATCTACCGATCAGTGCCCGGCGGTGTCCAGCGGATCTCGGACTACGAGCTCGGGACACCCGAGGATCTGGCCGGCGAGCTCGCGGCGCGCGGTGAGGAAGCGTTGTTGTGCGGCGACGGCATCGCCCGCTTCGCAGCGGTGTTCGCCGACCTCGACCGGGCCGAACTCGCGGGAATCGCCCACGCGGCACCGAGCCTGTCCGCGCTGGCCGAGCTCGCGATCGCGCACTATCAACGCGAGGAGTTCGTCCCGCCCGCGGAGGTCGTGCCGATGTACCTGCGCCAGAGCGATGCCGAGATCTCCTGGGAAACGAGGAGCGCCTGAGATGGTCGCGCTCCGCAAGTCCCTCGAACCGCTCGCGGTGCATATCGTGCCGATGCGGCGTCGTCATCTCCGGGGTGTGTTGCGCATCGAACAACAGGTGTATCCGCGCCCGTGGTCGCATTCGTTGTTCGTGAGCGAGCTCGCGTTGCGGTCGACGCGGGCATACGTGGTCGCGAAGGTCGGGCGCGACATCGTCGGCTACGCGGGATTGATGATGTCGCTCACGGATGGTCACGTCACGACGATCGCGGTCGACCCCGCGTGGCACCGGCACCACGTCGGCACGCGTCTCCTGCTCGCGCTCGCGCGCGAGGCGATCGCGCGTCACGCGTCGGCCCTCACGCTCGAAGCGCGGCTGTCGAACAAGCCCGCACAGGAGATGTACCGCCGGTTCGGCTTCGTGCCCGTCGGCGTGCGCAAGGGCTACTACGCCGATACGGGCGAGGACGCGCTCGTGATGTGGGCGTACGAGGTCGACACGCCTGCGTACGCGCAACTGTTGAACGGCGTCGAGGGACGAGTCCCGGGATCAACCGTCTACGAACGACCGAAATCCTGGTGACCCGGATCCTGGGGATCGAGACGTCGTGTGACGAGACCGCGGCGGCCGTGGTCGAGGATGGCCGCGTCGTGCGGTCGTCGGTCGTGTCGAGTCAAGCGGACCTGCACGCGCGCTTCGGCGGCGTCGTTCCGGAAGTCGCGAGCCGGGCACATGTCGACGTCATCGACGACGTCATCGCGCAGGCGCTCGTCGAAGCGGGGGTCGGGTTCTCCGACGTCGATGTCGTCGCCGCCGTCCACGGTCCCGGACTCGCCGGCGCGTTGATCGTGGGCGTGAGTGCGGCCAAGGCACTCGCGGTCGCGACGAGCCGGCCGTACGTCGGGATCAACCACCATGAGGCGCACATGTACGCGGCGCTCCTCGAGGACCCGGCGCTCGAACCGCCGTTGCTGACGCTGATCGCGTCGGGCGGGCACACGTTGCTCGTCGCGATGGAGGATCACGGCAAGTACCGCGTGCTCGGGCAGACCGTCGACGACGCCGCGGGTGAGGCGTTCGACAAGGTCGCGCGCTTCCTCGGTCTCGGATACCCAGGTGGTCCGTTGATCGATCGCCTTGCACGCGAGGGAGATCCGAACACGATCGCGTTCCCGCGGCCGATGCTCAACGACGGCGACGATTTCTCGTTCTCAGGGCTGAAGACGGCGGTGGTGCAATGGGTGCGCAAGCACCCCGAGGCCGAGGTCGCTGACATCGCGGCGTCGTTCCAGGCCGCGGCCGTCGACGTCCTGGTGACGAAGCTGCTGCGGGCCGCGGCGCGCACAGGGATCGGCACCGTGGTCATCGGCGGTGGCGTCGCCGCGAACTCGGCGCTGCGCGCCGCCGTGCTCGGGGGCGCCGACGCCGCCGGCCTCCGTGTCGTGGTGCCGCGCGCGGATCTGTGCACCGACAACGCCGCCATGGTGGCCGCCACCGCCGCCTGGCGCTTCCGGGCCGACGGTCCGACCTCGCTCGAGCACGGGATCGATCCCGGCCTGCGCATTGCGTGATCGCGCCGGGTGCCGGCCCGAGGGCCTCCGATCCGGGGCTTGCTCACGGGGGCGCCGAACCGGTACCGTTAGCACTCGACGTAGGGGAGTGCTAACTCGCCCCACCGCCCGAATCCCGTTCGAGCCCCGCTCGAGCACTCTCGATCATGTTGCCGCGAGGAGGCGCACCGATGAAGTTGCAGCCGTTGGAGGACCGCATCGTCGTCCGGCCGGAAGAGGCCCAGGAGACAACCGTGAGCGGCCTCGTCATCCCTGACACCGCCAAAGAGAAGCCGCAGCAGGGCGAAGTGCTCGCCGTCGGACCCGGTCGCCGGGCCGAGAACAGCGGTGAGATCATCCCGCTCGACCTCAAGGTCGGCGACACGATCGTCTACTCGAAGTACGGGGGCACCGAGATCACCCTCGACGGTGAAGAAGTGCTCATCCTCAACGCCCGCGACGTCCTCGCCAAGGTCGAGAGCGGCGGCAAGTCGAAGAAGTAGGCAACGCTCGATGTAGGGGCGCACCGCGCCGCGAGTCCGAAGAGGGACGGCCAGTGGCCGTCCCTCTTCGCGTCCGGGATCTCTCCCAAAAGAGGAGCTGGATCGTCAGCCCAGACCGTCGGACGCGACGGCTTTGGCCCACTTGTAGTCGGCCTTGCCGTTGGGCGCGCGCAGCACCTCGGGGACGACCACATAGGTACGCGGGTGCTTGAACCGTGACAGTCCTTCGAGTGACGCGCCGATCTCCTCGCCGCTCGCCTCCGAGCCGGGTGCGAGTGAGACGACCGCGGTGACCGCCTCACCAAAGCGGTCGTCGGGCACGCCGACGACGAGGCAGTCGGCGACCGCGGGGTGGCGCTTGATCGCCTCCTCGACCTCTTCCGGATAGATCTTCTCGCCGCCCGAGTTGATCACCACCGAGCCGCGACCGAGCAACACGATCGTGCCGTCCGCCTCGACGCTCGCGAAGTCGCCCGGCACCGACCAACGGGACCCGTTGATGGTCTGGAACGTGGCCGCGCTCTTGGCATCGTCCTTGTAGTAGCCGACCGGGATGTTGCCGCCGACTGCGAGCAACCCGACATCGCCGGAACCGGGCACGACTTCCTCGCCGTTCTCCTTGAACACCTTCGTCTCCGGACCGATCGAGAACTTCGCGGTCTTTGCTTCGGTACCGGGCGCGGTGATCGAGTTCGCGAAGCCGACACCCTCACTCGAACCGAGCGAGTCGAACGCGATGAAGTTGCCGCGGGCCATCAGACCCTGCTTGACCTCGGCCGACCACATCACGCCGCTGCTGATCATCAGCCCGAGCGACGAGATGTCATACGGCGTGCCCTCCGCCTCCGCCTCTTCCAGTGCCTTCAGCATCGGCTTCGCGAACGCATCGCCGACGATCGCCATCTGCGTCACCCGCTCGCGCGCGACGACACGCCACATCTCGTGCGCGTCGAAGTGCCGGCCCTCGAGCGTGATGATGCGCCCGCCGGCCCAGATCGACTGGAACGTCGTGAACGCGCCGGTTCCGTGCATCAACGGTGACGCGGGCAGGTGCGCGGTATCGCGACCCTCCAAGATCTTCCGTGCGAGCGGACCGACCTCGGACGGATCCGCGGGTGCGCCTTCGCCGACGAGCGCGTACGTCGCACCGGAGAGCACGCCCCACAGGTCGTCGAAGCGCCACATCACCCCCTTGGGCATGCCGGTGGTGCCGCCGGTGTAGAGGAAGTACATGTCCTCGCCCGACCGCTCGATGCGCGGCATCGGCTCGTTCTCGGCGATGAGGTCCTCGAAGCGGACCGCGAACTCCTGGTGCTCACCACCGTCGTCGACTTCGATCCACAACCGCACCAGTGGGGCGCGGTCGCGGATCTTCGCGACGCGGTCGCCGAGGCTGCTGTGGAAGAACAGCGCTTCCGCGTCGGAGTTGTCGAGCAGGTAGACGAGCTCGTCTTCGAGATAGCGGTAGTTCACGTTCACCGCGACGCCTCGCATCTTGAACGTCGCGAAGAGGCCCTCGAGATACTCGTTGCCGTTGTACAGGTACGACGCGACCTTGGCGCCCGGCACGAGTCCTGCCGCGACGAGCCCGGCCGCGAGGCGCGCGGCACGGTCGTCGAACTCGCGCCACGTGCGCCGCCGTTCCCCTTGCGCGATCGCGACGCGCTCCGGCAGTGCGTCCGCGACCGACTCCCACAGCGTCGCAAAGTTCCAGTCCACGGCCTTGTCGTCTCCCTGGTGCGAAGGCGGGCAGTCTCGCAGCCCCGATACCTTGGGCGCATGCCACCGCAGGGCGGACAGCAGCGCATCCCCCGGCCGCCGTCCTACCGGCCCGGACGCCCTGCACCCTGGGCCCACCTCGAACCGGGCCGCCGGCGGTTGACGCTCGCCGACGTCCGCGCGCGCCTGGCCACTCTGCCGGCGGCCGCGCCGGTCGTCCCGAGAGCGCCCGGAAGCGTCGCGGCCGCGGTGCTCGTGCCGCTGTTCGAGGCCGGCGGCGACGTCTACGTGATCCTGACGAAGCGCCCGGAGACGATGCCGTCACACCAAGGCGAGATCGCGTTCCCGGGCGGCAAGCACGATCTGGGCGTCGACGCCGACCTGCGCGCCACTGCATTGCGGGAAGCGCGCGAGGAGATCGGTCTCGATCCCGACGCGGTCGAGATCGTTGCCCGCCTGGACGGCATCGCGACGGTCGCTTCACGGTTCGCGATCACACCGTTCGTCGGGTTCCTCACGACCCGGCCGGTGTTGACGCCCGATCCGCGCGAGGTGGTGCGCGTCTTCGACGTCTCGCTGTCGGATCTGATGGCGGATGGCGTCTACCGCGAGGAGCGCTGGGACATGTCGAAGCAGGACCTCGACGTCCACTTCTACGAGCTCACCGACGAGACCGTGTGGGGTGCGACCGCCCGCATCCTCACGACGTTCCTCACCGCACTGGTCACTGATCGCTGAGTGACGCCTGCTGCTTCGCGGCCTCCACGTGCCGGTTGCCGAGCCGGAACGAGAACCACAGCGAGGCGACGCCCATGACCACGACGGAGATCCAGTACGGCGCGACCAGGCCGTACTGCTCGGCGACCACACCGCCGATCGCAGCACCGATCGGCATCGTGCCCCAGGCGAGCAAGCGGTAGACGCTGTTGACCCGACCGAACAACCGGTCCGGGATGATGCGCTGCCGTAGCGAGACCGTCGCGACGTTCCAGATGATCCCGACGCCGGCCTCCAGCGCGAAGTAGACGCCGACCACGACCGGGCTGTGGGTGAGCGGCACGATCAACGGGATGGCCGCCATCAGCCACAACGACGTGACCATCACCGTGCCCTCGCCGACGCCGCGGATGAGACGGGGTGCGAAGGGCGTCGCGAGCAGTCCGCCGGCCGCGCCACTGATGAGCAAGAAGCCGTAGCCCGCGTCCGACAGTCCGAGGCGGTCGCGCGCGAGGAGTACGAAGGTGGCGATCGTCATCGTGCCCAGCAGGTTCATCAGGCCGAGGACCACCGCCATCGGGCGCAACAGCGGATGCCCGAACAGGTAGCGCAGCCCTTCGGCGATGTCGTGGCGCAGCGGCGGACGGGTCGCGCCCGCGGGAACCGTCGGTACCGGAACCGTCACCGAGATGGACGCGATGAGCAGTGCCGCGGCCGCGAAGGTCGCGCCATCGAGTGCGAACGGCAGCGCGACCGCGACCCCGAAGAGGATCCCGCCGAGCGGAGGCCCCGCGAACTGGTTGGCGATGATCTCACCGCCGTACATGCGGCTGTTCGCGGACGGGAGCTGCGCGGGCGTGACGAGGTGGGGCAAGAACGCCTGCGCCGCGTTGTCGAAGAACGTCTCGGCGACGCCAACCGTCAGGAAGACGGCGTAGAGAACCGGCAGGCCGATCGTGTGGGTGCCCGCCATGACCGCGATGAGCGCGAGTGCGGCGGCCCGGAACAGATTGGCGCGCACCATCACCCGCCGCCGGTCCCAGCGGTCGACCAACGCACCCGCCACGAGCGCGAACAGCAACCAGGGGAGGCGCTGGGCGACGGCCAGACCCGCGACCTGCCGGGGGTCGTTCGTCAGGTGCGCGGCGAGCAGGGGACCGGCCGCGAGCGTCACCCCGTCGCCCAGGTTCGAGATCGTGGTGGCGGTCCAGAGGCGCGTGTACGCGCGGCCGAGCCGGTCGGGCACCGGGCCACCTTGCCAGATGCGCGCGGCGTCCCTGCATGCGGCAGGCGCGCCACTAGGCTGGGATTTCCGGCGTGTAGGGCGTCGGTTCCTGCATTGGTCGTGTGAGGCGGAGGTCGTCGGTGGAAGTCGAAATCGGGATCGGCAAGACCGGTCGCCGGGCCTACGGGTTCGACGACATCGCGATCGTGCCCAGCCGGCGCACACGCGATCCCGAGGACGTCGACATCACGTGGGAAGTCGACGCGTACAAATTCGAGCTGCCGATGATGGCCGCGGCGATGGACGGCGTCGTCTCCCCACAAACCGCGATCGAAGTCGGTCGCCTCGGCGGACTTGCGTGCTTGAACCTCGAAGGGTTGTGGACGCGCTATGAAGATCCGGAGTCGGTCTTCGAAGAGATCGCGTCGCTGCCGGCCGAGAAGGCGACGCGCCGCATGCAAGAGCTGTACGACGAGCCGATCAAGCCGGAGCTGATCCCCGAGCGGATCCGCGAGATCAAGGCCGGAGGAGTCGACGCGTGTGCGTCGTTGACACCGCAGCGCGTCGAGCAGTTCTCGAAGCTGGTGCTCGACGCCGACCTCGACGTGCTCGTCGTGCAGGGCACGGTCGTATCCGCCGAGCACGTGTCGAAGGATCCGGAGCGCCAGCCGCTCAACTTGAAGAAGTTCATCCGCGAGTTCGACCTGCCCGTGATCGTCGGTGGGTGCGCGTCGTACTCGACCGCGCTGCACCTCATGCGCACCGGCGCCGTCGGTGTGCTCGTCGGCGTCGGCCCCGGTCACGCGTGCACCAGCCGCGGCGTGCTCGGCATCGGTGTGCCGCAGGCGACCGCGATCGCCGACGCGGCCGGCGCGCGGATCCGCCACCTCGACGAGACCGGCGTGTACGTGCACGTCATCGCCGACGGCGGCATGCGCACCGGTGGCGACATCGCCAAGGCGATCGCCTGCGGCGCCGACGCGGTGATGATCGGTTCGCCGCTCGCATCTGCCTACGAGTCCCCGGGCCGCGGGTTCCACTGGGGCATGGCGACGTTCCACCCCACGCTCCCGCGCGGCGCACGCGTCGAGGCCGGCCGCAAGGCGAGCCTGGCCGAGATCCTCGTCGGGCCCGCGCACGAGAACGACGGCACGCTCAACCTGTTCGGCGCGCTGCGCACGTCGATGGCCACGACCGGCTACGAGACGGTGAAGGAATTCCAGAAGGCCGAAGTGATGGTCGCGCCCGCGCTCAAGACCGAGGGCAAGTCCCTCCAGCGCGCGCAGGGCATCGGGATGGCATAGTGCGGACGCAGCGGGGCACTTCCCGCGGCGCAGCCGCCTCTGGTGCGTAGCGAGGGAGCCATAGTCATGGCAGTGGTGTCCACGTACTTCATGGTCATCGTTGCCGACATGGACCGCGCCACCGCGTTCTACCGCGACGCGTTCGGTGCGAACGTGAAGTTCGCGTCGCCGTACTGGACGTCACTCTCGATCGCGGGCGTGGCGATCGGATTGCACCACGGCGGCGACGCAGAGACGCGCGAGATCGGGCTCGGGTTCGACGTCGACGATCTCGACGCCGCGTGCGCAGGCGTCACCGCAGCGGGAGGAACCGTCGTGAAAGCGCCCGAGCACAGGCCCCAAGAAGGCATCACGATCGCGACGATCGCCGACACCGAGGGCAACCAGTACTCGCTCACGCTCGCGGCAAAGTCATGAGCAGCGACGACCTCGTCCTCGTCGTCGACTTCGGCGCGCAGTACGCGCAGTTGATCGCGCGGCGCATCCGTGAAGCGCACGTCTACAGCGAGATCGTGCCCCGCTCGATGCCGGTCGCGGAGATGCTTGCCCGCAAGCCGAAGGCAATCGTCTTCTCCGGTGGTCCGGCCTCGGTCCACGTCGACGGCGCACCTTCGATCGACCACGCGATCTACGACGCCGGCGTGCCCCTGTTCGGCATCTGCTACGGCGCGCAGCTGATCGCACGCGATCTCGGCGGCGAGGTGCGCAAGACGGGTACCGGTGAATACGGCCGCACCGCGCTGCGCGTCGCGGGCGCCTCCCCGCTGTTCACGGGCCAACCGGTCGAGCAAGTCGTGTGGATGAGCCACGGCGACTCGATTACCGAAGCACCCCCGGGCTTCGCGGTCACCGCCAGCACCGACGCGGTGCCGGTCGCCGCGCTCGAGGATCGCGAGCGCGTCATCTACGGCGTGCAGTTTCACCCCGAGGTCATGCACACCGAGCGCGGCCAAGAGGTGTTGAAGGCGTTCCTGTACGACGCCGCGGGCTGCCGGCCGACGTGGACGAACGTGTCGATCATCGAGCACGCGGTCGCGGAGATCCGCGACCAGGTCGGTGACGAGCGGGTGATCTGCGGGCTCTCCGGCGGTGTCGACTCCGCGGTCGCGGCCGCGCTCGTGCACAAGGCGATCGGCGACCAGCTCACGTGCGTGTTCGTTGACACCGGTCTGCTCCGGTACGGCGAAGCCGACCAAGTGGAGCGCACGTTCCGCGAGCAGTTCGCGATCGATCTCGTGCACGTGAAGGCCGCCGACCGGTTCCTGGACGCGCTCGACGATGTCATCGATCCCGAACGCAAGCGCAAGATCATCGGGGAGCTGTTCATCCGCGTCTTCGAAGAAGCGGCGCGCGACTTGGGTCAGCGAGAGCGGAGTCGCCCTCTCGGCGAAGCACCCGAAGCGGCGGAGCGGAGCGCATCGAGCAACGATGCGCGCTTCTTGGTGCAAGGGACGCTGTATCCCGACATCGTCGAGTCCGGTGGCGCCGACAACGCGAACATCAAGTCGCACCACAACGTCGGTGGCCTGCCCGAAGACATGGATTTCGAGCTCGTCGAGCCGCTGCGCAACCTGTTCAAGGACGAAGTGCGCGCGGTCGGCGAGGAGCTCGGGCTGCCGGAAGAGATCGTGTGGCGCCAGCCGTTCCCCGGGCCCGGCCTCGCGGTGCGGATCATCGGCACGATCACGCGGGAGCGGGTCGAGATCCTCCAGGGCGCGGACGCGATCGTCACCGAAGAGATCAAGCGGGCCGGCCTCTCCCGGGAGATCTGGCAGAGCTTCGCCGTCCTGCCCGCGGTCAAGACCGTGGGGGTCATGGGCGACGATCGCACCTACGCCTACCCGGTCGTGCTGCGGGCCGTGACCTCCGACGACGCCATGACCGCCGACTGGGCCCGCCTGCCCTACGACGTGCTCGAGCGCATCGCCAGCCGGATCATCAACGAGGTCCCCGGGATCAACCGGGTGGCGTACGACATCACGTCCAAGCCGCCCGGCACCATCGAATGGGAGTAAAGGCTCGGCGAGTGGGAGGAATTCCGTCGGCCGAGTAATTTCGTCCTCTGTTCTGGATGAAGGGGACCTCATGGACTTGAGCGCGCTGAACGCAGTTGCACGCGCAATCGCATCGCCGGGCAAGGGAATTCTCGCCGCCGACGAGAGCAGCGGGACGATCAAGAAGCGGTTCGACTCGATCAACACCGAGTCGACCGAGGACCGCCGCCGCGCCTACCGCGAGATGCTGTTCACGACCGCCGGTGCGGGCGACTACATCAGCGGCGTCATCCTCTTCGACGAAACGATCCGCCAGAACGCCTCCGACGGTCGCCCGCTCCCGAAGATCCTCGAGGAGCAGGGCATCATCCCGGGCATCAAGGTCGACAAGGGCACGACCCCGCTCGCCAACGCGCCCGGCGAGCTCGTCACCGACGGACTCGACGGTTTGCGCCAGCGGCTCGTCGAGTACCGCGAGCTCGGCGCCAAGTTCGCCAAGTGGCGCGCGGTGATCGACATCGGCGCCGGAATCCCGTCGCAGTACTGCATCGACGTGAACGCGCACGCGCTCGCTCGGTACGCCGCGCTCTGCCAGGACGAAGGCATCGTCCCGATCGTCGAGCCCGAAGTGCTGATGGACGGCGACCACTCGCAAGCGCGTTGCTACGAGGTCACCACGCAGACGCTGCACACGGTCTTCAACGCGCTGCACGACCAGCGCTGCGAGCTCGAAGGCCTGCTGCTGAAGCCCAACATGATCGTGCCGGGCAAGAAGCACTCCGGAGGCAAGGCCGCGCCGGAACAGGTCGCCGACGCGACGATCCGCTGCTTCCGGCACACCGTGCCCGCGGCGGTGCCGGGCATTCTCTTCCTGTCCGGTGGTCAGG
This sequence comes from uncultured Actinomycetes bacterium, assembly GCA_963740835.1. Classification (GTDB taxonomy): domain Bacteria; phylum Actinomycetota; class Acidimicrobiia; order IMCC26256; family PALSA-610; genus CAVUFH01. The sequence continues at coordinate 1,010,680 of CAVUFH010000003.1, forward strand.
GCGATGAAGAGGCGACCGCGAACCTCGACGCGATCAACAAGCACGCCCCGCTCCCGTGGCAGGTCTCCTTCTCGTACGGTCGCGCGTTGCAGGCCGCCGCGCTGCACGCGTGGCAGGGTCAGGACGCCAACGCGGCCGAAGGGCAGAAGGCATATCTCCATCGGGCCCGTATGAACGGCCTCGCCCGTTCGGGCAACTGGAGCACCGACGCCGAGCGCGCCGCCTCCTGACCACTGTTTGAAGCTCGGCGGGTGCTGACGCCCCGCCTCGCTTCAAACGGGACTCGCCATGCGTGCACTCGTACAACGCGTGACCGAGGCGCGAGTGACGGTCGGCGGCGAGCAGGTCGGCGAGATCGGCGCGGGCCTCTGCGTGCTCGTCGGGGTGACGCACGACGACACCGACGCGACCGCGGCGAAGCTGGCGGCCAAGGTCGCCACCTTGCGCGTGTTCGACGACGACAGCGGAGCCATGAACCGCTCGCTGCTCGACACCGGCGGCGCTGCACTCGTCGTGAGCCAGTTCACCCTCTACGGCGACACGACGCGCGGCCGGCGGCCGGGTTGGTCCGCGGCCGCGCCGCCCGAGGTCGCGGAACCGTTGATCGAGACCTTCACCCGCGAGGTCCGGTCCCTCGGCGTGCCCGTCGCGACCGGCCGCTTCCGCGCCGACATGCAGGTCGCGCTCGTCAACGACGGCCCGGTCACGCTGCTCCTCGAGGTGCCTCCGACAACTCTGACGAGAATGACGACAGCCGTGTAATTCGTGGCGCACGGGTCGGTACGATGGATGAGTCATGGTCGATGTCCAACCCGGGATCGAGCCCGAGGTCCCTGCGCCCGCCGACGGGGACGCGCCCGAGGAAGACCGACCCGTCCGGACCCGCCGCCCGCTCGACCTCTCGGGGCTGAACCCGGCGCAGTACGAGGCGGTCACGCTGCCGCCCGGGCCCGTGCTCGTCATCGCCGGCGCCGGATCCGGCAAGACACGAGTGCTCACGCACCGGCTTGCCTACCTGATCACCGAGCTCGACGTCTCGCCCTTCGAGATCCTTGCGATCACCTTCACCAACAAGGCCGCGGGAGAGATGCAGGAGCGCGTTGCCGCGCTCGTCGGTCCGGTCGCGCGTCGCATGTGGGTGTCCACCTTCCACGCCGCGTGCTCCCGCATCTTGCGCCGGGAAGCGACGCTGCTCGGCTACCGGTCGAGCTTCACGATCTACGACCAGGCCGACGCAACCCGCCTCACCGACTGGGTGCGCCGCGACCTCAACCTCGACCCCAAACGCTTCCCGCCGCGCTCGCTGCACAACCAGATCAGCGCGCTGAAGAACGAGCTCGTGCTCGCGGAGGACTACGCGAAGATCGCCGTCGCGCCCACCGAGCGCCGCCTCGCCGACGTCTACACGGAGTACCAGCGTCGCCTGCAGGAGTCTTCCGCCGTCGACTTCGACGACCTGTTGCTTCTCGCAGTGCGACTCTTCCGTGAGCACCCCGAAGCGTTGAAGCGCTACCAGAGTCGCTTCAAGCACATCCTCGTCGACGAGTTCCAGGACACCAACGCCGCCCAGTTCGAGCTCGTACGCCTCCTCGCCCAAGATCACCGCAGCGTCATGGTCGTCGGCGATGTCGATCAATGCCTCGTCGCCGGTACCGAAGTCACCATGGGCGACGGCACCCGCCGTCCGATCGAACTCGTGCATGCCGACGACGAGGTCCTCTCGTCGTACGGCAGCGGTGACATGCGCCCGGCCCGCGTCCTGCGAACGTACGAGGGGACTGCCTATGGCGGTGTCGCCATTGATCTCCAGAGTGGTCGGCGTCTTGTCAGCACTGCAGATCACGTGCATTTCGCCGGCTTCATGCGGGGACGCACGCCGCAACTCTTCGTCACATACCTCATGTGGAAGGCAGATGTCGGTTTCCGCGTCGGTACCTCTCGTACGTACACGAGCGGTCAGCCATCGTCCGTCCTCGGCCCGATGCTCCGTACGAATCAAGAGCAAGCCGACGCGCTTTGGATCATCTCGACACACGCGAACGAGGCCGAGGCGCGCCTTCGAGAAGCGATCTTGGCCGCGCGCTGCGGACTGCCGACACTGCCGTTCCTCGCACGTCACAACGCGCGACAGCGCGGTGGCTCACTTGTCGGCAACCAGGATCTGATCGACAACTTGTTTGCCTCTGTGGACACTGAGAAGGCTGGATACGGCCTGCTCGCCGACGAAGGCCTGAGCTTCGATCAGCCGCATCACCTGCCGATGACGGTGACCGATCGCACTGACGGTCACGTTCGGCGCCGTCTCACGGTTGCGCTCTGTGGCGATCGCCGCGGCCGGAGCCCGCTGCACCGCATATCGCTGTTCGGTTATGACGACGCCGGGCGTACCGCGCTGGAGGACGCCGGCCTGAGCGTTCGACCAGCCCGGAAGGGTTCTTCGGGCTGGAGGTTCGAGGCCGCTACGAAGGACATGAGCGTGATCGCAGAGACGATCGAACGCATCCGCGGCGTTCTTGATGTCAACGTCCGCTATGTCGCGCGGCTCGGGCGGAATACGAGCGAGGTCCTCGGAAATTCGCTTCCCTTCACGACCGCCTCGTCGGTGCGCCCGGGCATGGTGATGGTCGACGAGAAGGGCGACTTCGATGTCGTCACTGCCGTCGAATGGGTCGGTATCGATTCGCCTGTGTATGACCTCGACGTGGAGCGGACGCACAACTTCGTCGCCAACGGCATCGTCACTCACAACTCGATCTACAAGTTCCGCGGGGCCGACTTCCGGAACCTGTTGAAGTTCGAGGACGCGTTCCCGGAAGCGACCACTGTCGTGCTCGATCAGAACTACCGGTCGTCGCAGCGGATCCTCGACGCCGCGAACGCGGTGATCGAGAACAACGCGTCGCGCCGCGCCAAGCACCTGTGGACCGATCAGGGTGAGGGCGAGCCGATCGTCCGGTTCCAAGGTGACGACGAGCACGACGAAGCCGGGTTCGTCACACGCGAGATCCATCGCCTCGTCGATCAAGAGCACCACCGCTACGGCGACATCGCGGTCTTCTACCGCACCAACGTGCAGAGCCGCGTCATGGAAGAAGCGCTGGTCCGCAGCGCGATCCCGTACCGCGTGTTCGGCGGGGTGAAGTTCTACGACCGGCGCGAGATCAAGGACGCGCTCGCGTTCATGCGCGCGCTGGTGAACCCCGATGACGAAGTGTCGTGGAAGCGCATCGTCAACACACCGAAGCGCGGTGTCGGCGACACGTCGGTGGCGAAGATCGATGCGTACGCGAGCGGCGCGAGTGTGACGTTCCGCGAAGCGATCCGTTCGGCTGCGGTCGCCGGTGTCACCGGCAAGGCGTTGGGCGGTTTGAAGGACCTGCTCGAGCTGATGGAGTCGGTCGAGGAGGAAGGCGCGAAGGGTGTCGGCGCCGCGCTGGAAGCGGTGCTGACGCAGAGCGGCTACCTCGCGGAGCTCGAAGCCGAACGTTCGGTGGAGGCGCAAGGTCGCCTCGAGAACCTGCAGGAGCTCGTGGGCTCCGCGCGCGAGTTCGACGACCAGATCGACCAGGGTGAGCTCCACGGGCTCGTCGCGATCGGCGGCGTCGGCCAAGGCGAAGACGCGTCGGCTGCGCCGCAGGGCCTCGCTCGCGTGCAGGCGTTCCTCGAAGCGATCTCGCTCGTCACCGACATCGACGAGTCGGACCCGGACGTCAGCACCGTCACGCTGATGACGTTGCACTCGGCCAAAGGGCTCGAGTTCCCCGTGGTGTTCCTCGTCGGCCTCGAAGACGGCGTGTTCCCGCACGTGCGCAGCATCGGTGACCCGGACGAGCTCGAAGAGGAGCGGCGCCTCTGCTACGTCGGCATCACGCGCGCCGAGCAACGCCTCTACCTGTGCCACGCGTGGAGTCGCATGCTGTTCGGCACCACCGACTACCGCCCGCCGAGCCGCTTCCTCGACGAGATCCCGGCCGAGCTGCTGATGGCCGTCGGGCAAGAGGAGAAGCGCGGCCGGCGCCAAGGACTCGGCGAGCACCGCGAGAACGTCGTGGCCGCCGCGATGCGGAGGCGCACCCCCGACCCCGCGCTCAGTTCCGGTGCGAGCGGCGCCGAACACCTCGGCCTCAAGGTCGGTGACGACGTCCGCCACGAGAAGTTCGGAGACGGCATCATCGTCGACATCGAAGGCAGCGGCGACAAGGCCGAAGCCGTCGTCCGCTTCCCCGACTACGGCGAGAAGCGATTGCTCCTCGCCTGGGCACCACTCCAGCGCGTCTAACCCGGTGCGGTTGTCGTACTCGACGTGCTGGACGGTGGGATGCCGGTGAGGTCGACGACGATGGTGTCGATCTTGTCGTGCGTGACGATGCTCACCGGATATTGCTCGAGTTTCTCGACATCCATGACCTTCGAGCCGCAGACGAATTTTTCGCGGTCGAGTTTGAGGGTGCAACCGCCGGGCTGCTTGAGCTTGTAGGCGACGATGTCACCTTGGTCGAGGGCGAGCAGGAAGCTGCAGCTGCCGCCGGCGGTCTGGTACGAGGGTCCGCCGGTCTCGAGGTCGGTGCGGATGCCGTCGGCGGTCCCGACGGGATAGCGGCCGCAGGTGACCTTGTTTCCGCTGCCGCCACCGACGGCGACGAAGATGCCGGCCGCGATCACGAAGCCCGACAGGAGGATGGCGACGGTGGCGGCGATCACCAGTTTCACGTCGGCGTTGCGCTGACGGCGAGTGCGCACGGACGGCCCTGCTCCTAGCATGTCGCCGCCACGGCACCGGTCGCATCTGACCGGCCGCGGCGGGAGGAACCGATGGAGCGACGCTACCGCGTCGTCATCGCCAAGCCCGGCTTGGACGGCCACGATCGCGGCGCCAAGGTGATCGCGCGCGCACTGCGGGACGCCGGGTTCGAGGTGATCTACACCGGCCTGTTCCAGACGCCCGAGTCGGTCGCGGAAGCGACCCTCCAGGAGGACGCGGACGCGGTCGGGCTCTCGCTGCTCTCGGGCGCGCACATGACCCTGATCCCGAAGATCGTCGCCGAGCTCCGTGCGCGTGGGCTCGACGACGTGCTGGTGTTCGCGGGCGGCATCATCCCGCCCGACGACATCGAGACGCTGCGGGCCGACGGCGTCGCCGCCGTGTTCACGCCCGGTTCCCCGCTGTCGGCGATCACCGACTGGCTGGAATCGGCGCTCGACTCGCGCGAACGCCAGCCCGGGCAATAGCTTCCCACCCCGTACACCGAGTCAATTCCCCCGAAGGAGCACCGGTGGATCTGTTCGAATACCAAGGGAAGCAGCTGTTCGCGCGGTACGGGATACCGGTGTCGGCGGGCGAGGCGGTCTCGACCGTCGACGACGCAGTCGCGGCGGCCGAGCGCGTCGGGTACCCGGTGGTCATCAAGGCGCAGGTGCAGGTGGGCGGACGGGGCAAGGCCGGCGGGGTGAAGCTCGCGGAGAACGCCGACGAAGCCCGATTGCACGCAAGCAACATCCTCGGGCTCGACATCAAGGGGCACGTCGTGCAGGTCGTGTGGGTCGAGCACGCGTCCGACATCGCCGAGGAGTACTACGCGTCGTTCACGCTCGACCGCAGCGCGAAGCAGCACCTGGGCTTGTTGTCCGCGCAGGGTGGCGTCGAGATCGAGACGGTGGCCGACGAGAACCCGGACGCGATCGCGCGCATCCACGTCAACCCGGTCGACGGCTTGAGCGAACCAGAATGCCGCGCGTGGGTGGAAGCCGCGAAGCTGAACCCGCGGCGACCGACGGCGCCGTCGACATCCTGATGAAGCTCTACACCGCATACGTCGACGGCGATTGTGATCTCGTCGAGATCAACCCGCTCATCCTCACGCCCGCAGGCAAGGTGCACGCGCTCGACGCGAAGGTCACGCTCGACGACAACGCGCGCTTCCGTCATCCGGAGTGGGACGAGTTGCAGGGGCTCGAGAAGCTCGATGCACGCGAGCGCGAAGCGGCGGAGAAGGGCCTGCAGTACGTCGGGCTCCAAGGCGATGTCGGCGTGATCGCGAACGGCGCCGGCCTCGCGATGGCGACGTGCGACATCGTCAACGAGGTCGGCGGCAAGCCTGCGAACTTCCTCGACATCGGCGGCGGCGCGAACGCGGACGTCATGGCCAACGCGCTCGAGGTCATCAACAACGACCCGTCCGTGAAGGCGATCTTCATCAACATCTTCGGCGGGATCACGAAGGGCGAGGAGGTCGCCAACGGGATCGTGCAAGCGTTGGGCCGCGTCGACATCGCCTCGCCGATCGTCATCCGGCTCGACGGGACGAACGCGGTGCAGGGCCGCGAGATCCTCAAGCACCACGAATCCGATCGACTCATCAGCCAACCGACGATGGTGGACGCCGCCCGCATGGCCGTGGCGCGGGCCGGAGGCAACCCGTGAGCATTCTCGTCAACGCCGACACCAAGGTCATCGTCCAGGGCCTCACCGGCGGGCAGGGCCGCTTCTACGGTCTGCGCAACCGCGACTACGGCACCAAGGTCGTCGGCGGGGTTTCGCCGAAGAAGGCCGGTTCCGATGTCGACGGCATCCCCGTCTTCGCGTCGGTGGAGGAAGCGGTGAAGGAGACGGGCGCGACCGCGACGATGGTGATCGTCCCCGCGCCCGCGGCGGCCGCGGCCGCGATCGAGGCCGCGGAAGCCGGTCTGGAACTGGTCGTCGTCGTGACCGAGGGCATCCCGATGCACGACGAAGCGCGCACGTTCAACACGGTCGCGCGCGACTTTCCGGACACGCGCATCCTCGGACCGAACTGCCCGGGCCTCCTCACGGTCGGCGAGTGCAACATCGGCTTCATCCCCGCCGAGGTCGCGCGGGCCGGCGGACCGGTCGGCATCGTCAGCCGTTCCGGCACGCTCACTTATCAGGCACTGAACGAGCTCAACGAGAAGGGCATCGGCGTCACCACGTGCGTCGGCATCGGCGGCGACCCGGTGCCCGGCACGAGCTTCATCGACTGCCTCGAACTGTTCGAAGCCGATCCCGACACCAAGGCCGTCATCATGTTCGGCGAGATCGGTGGTTCCGCCGAAGAAGAAGCGGCCGACTGGATCAAGGCCAACATGTCGAAGCCGGTCGTGAGCTACGTGGCGGGCGTCACCGCGCCGCCGGGCAAGAAGATGGGCCACGCAGGCGCAATCGTCTCCGGTTCCAAGGGAACCGCGCAGGCGAAGATGGACGCGCTGGCCGCGGCCGGCGTGCGGGTCGCGACCAACCCAACCGCGGCCGGTGAAGTCATGGCCGAGGTCGTCGCGGGGCTCTGAGTCTGGGGTCTCTGATCTAAGGAACGAGCTCGACGGCCTCGGGTTCGGGGTCGGGGAGCGGTGCGGGCGCGGCCGGTGGCGCGCTCGGCGGTGGCGAGAACGGTTGCCTCCCGAGCGCGAATGCGGCCAGCCACCCGAGCCCGACGACCGCGAGCCCGAACGCGATCACGACGAATCCGGTGCCGATGAGGTCGGGGTTGCCGCCGGTCGGGCTCGGGTTGGGCGCCACATCGGCCGCGACGATGAACGCGCCGACCGATGCGATCGCGCCGCCGCCCCACGTGGTGAACCGGCGATCGGTGCCGAGCCAGCCGACGACACCGATCGCGATGCCGATGACAATCGTCACCAACCCGCCCCAGATCGCGGAGCTCGTCCACGCGCCGATTTCCGCGGCGGCCGTCACGAGCGCGAGGACGGCGGGGAGCACGAACGCGGTCCCGAGCGCCGCGAGCTTGCGCCGGTCACAGAGGTGCACCGCCGCGAGATAGAGCGCGCCGAAGCCGAGGGAGACGAGACCGATCGGCAGCGCTTTGTTGTTGCTGTTGCTGAGCGGGGAGCGGCCGAACGGATCGACGGTGATGCCCGGTTCGGGGGAGATGTCGCCACCGAACAAGTCGCCACTGTCGGAGCCGCCTCCCGAGCTACAGGGAAACGTCGCGGACGGATCGCCGCCGCACGAGTTCGCGAACGTCTCGAAACCGCTGCCGGGTTCGGCTTGACCCCACAGCTCGTCGCACGCATCGAGGTCGCCGCCGGCGCACGCGGCGGCGAGCGGGTACAGCGGATCGGTCGGGTCGAGGTCGTCGAGCGTGACCTCCTGCCGTTGGAACGCCGCCGGTTCGACTTCGCTCCCGCGCACCGCGTCGAACAACACGCTCGGGGACGAGAACGCCGGGCTCGGCACCGGGTTGGCGGAGGACGCGTCGAGGTCTGCGACCTCGCCGGCGATCCACAGGTACAGCAGTACGGCCGTGAGCGCGAGGAGGATCGGGCGGCCGCGGCTGTTCGAGACCGCGAACAGCAACGCCCACGTCACGATCGTGAGGATGAGGAAGAGGCGCACGTCCGCGAACGAATCGACCGAGGGGAAGATGAGGAAGCCGTAGATCGCCGGGACGCTCAGCACGATCGCGGCAGTGCACGCGGCGTCGAACGGCTCCCGTACGACGAGCAGTGCGAGGTTTGCGATGAGAAAGAGGCCGACGAACACGAGCGCGCCCTGCCACCCGTCGCCGCTGCTCGCCTCGCGGTCGGCGGCGAGGAGGAGCACGCCGATCGTGACGATCACGCCGCCACCGGCGGCGAGCGCGTCGGAGAAGGACGCGCGCGGCCGGCTGACGGCGCGGCCCCAGAACGTCGCGGGCGCGGCCAGGTCGTCCGGCGGCGCGGCCGCGGGATCGTCGACCGGTGTGTGGTCCATGTCCCCCCCGAACCAGGTGAATTCCGGCCCAGTGAAACACCCGGAGCGGTCGGGGCGGCGGATCCCGCGCGGTTCAATAGGCGGCGTAACGCTCGCGACTGCGCAATGCCGCGCCCACGAGCAAGCCGATGGCCGCGATCAACATCAGGTAGAACCCGGTACCGAGCTGGAAGCCGGCGCGCTCGCCGATTGCGAACGCGACCATCATCACCGTCGCCTGGCCTCCGGCAGCGAGATGGATCTGGTCCCAGGTGTATCCCGCGAGCCGGGTCGGTCGGGAGAAGTGCACGACGCCGCGCGCGATGACACCGATCGTCATGAGCGCCGCGCAGAGCACCGGGATGATCGTCACGGGGAAGAAGTAGTCGCGGTTCCACGCGTTGAACGAGAAGCCGTTCCCGAAGCCGGCGGGCACGTTCACCTTCCAGAACGCGAGGAAGGAGCCGAAGATCATCACGGCCGCGGCGCCGAGGATCACGAGGTTCGCACGAGAGAGCTCCTCCGGCCGGGACGTAGGCGCGGCGTAGAGGTGGAGCCGGCGGGTTGTCACGCGGCGGTCGATGACCGCGCCGATCGTCATCGCGAGAGATCCGACGCCCATCACCCACAGGCCGGGCTGACGGTGCTCGATGACGACGATCCAAGCCGCGGCCATCAGGGTGCCGAATCCGGAGACGGCCACGAGCAGTTGCGGCCAGGTGAACGGTCCGACGTGGTCGGACAGATCGGCGTGGAGGAAGCGGCGCAGCGCCACCACACCGCCGACGAAGACCGCGTAGATCGGGACCAGCTTGATCACGGAGAACGTGCCGTCTCCCCACGCGTTCGCACGACCGACCACGTCGAGGAACGAACCGAGGAACGTCGCCGCCGCGCCCGCGAGGATCGTCCATTCCGCCGTGGTCGGTTGGTTCGCGGCCACCGTGCCTCCCGTCCGTCCGGTCACAGTGGTGAAACAGCGGTGCGACATTCTGCCCCGCCCGGGCCGTTCGCGTGGCCGAAACTCGATACGGTGCAAGGCATGCAGGTCGGGGTCCTTGCATCCGGCAGCGGAACGATCTTGCGAGCGCTGGCAGAGCGCGGGTTGCCGATCGCGGTTCTCGTCGTCGACCGCCCGTGCGGCGCGATCGAGATCGCCGCCGGCGCCGGGATACCGGTCGATCTCGTGGAACGTACGACCTTCGGCCCCGACTTCGACCGCGTCGCGTATACCCACGAGGTGATCGACGCGTTGCAGCGTCGCGCAGTGGACCTCGTCGCAATCGCCGGCTTCGGCACGATCCTTTCGAAGCCGTTCGTCGACGCGTTCGGCGGTCGCGCGGTCAACACGCATCCGTCGCTGCTCCCCGCGTTCAAGGGCTGGCACGCGGTGCGCGACGCGCTCGAGCACGAGGTGAAGGTCACGGGCTGCACCGTGCACCTCGTGACCGCCGATGTGGACGAAGGGCCGATCCTGGCGCAGGAAGCGGTGCCGGTCCTCGACGGCGACACCGAAGCGTCGCTCCACGAACGCATCAAGGCGGTCGAACGCACGCTGTATCCCGACGTCATCGAGAGGCTCGCCGCGTCATGAGAACCACGATCAAACGGGCACTCCTGTCCGTGTACGACAAGTCGCAGCTGCCGGAGTTCGCACGCGGCCTGCACGACCTCGGAGTCGAGCTGGTTTCCTCGGCGAGCACCGCGGCCGCACTCGAGGCGGCGGGCCTGCCGGTCACGCGCGTCGAGGGCGTCACGGGGATGCCGGAGATGCTCGACGAGCGGGTGAAGACGCTGCACCCGAACATCCACGGAGGGCTGCTCGCCGATCGCAGCAAGGAGTCGCACCTCGCCGACCTCGAGAAGCATGGCATCGAGCCGTTCGACCTCGTCGTCTCGAACCTGTATCCGTTCCTCGAACGGCCGGGCATCGACACCATCGACATCGGCGGCCCCGCGATGGTACGCGCGGCCGCCAAGAACCACGCCTGGCTCACCGTGGTGACGAGCACCGCGCAGTACGATCGCGTGCTCGAGGAGCTGCGCGCGAACGACGGAACCGTGAGCGAGGAGACGCGGCGCGCGCTCGCGCTGGAGGCGTTCGCGCACACGGCCGCGTACGACAGTGCGATCGTGCAGTGGCTGCAGGAAGGCGAGTTGCTGCCGCAGCACCTGATGCTCGCGCTCGAACGCTCGGACGAGACGCTGCGCTACGGGGAGAACCCACACCAGCACGCGGCGCGCTACCGGCGGCGCGGCGCGACGAGCTGGTGGGACTCCGTGCAGCAACACGGCGGTCTCGCGCTGTCGTACTTGAATTTCTATGACACCGACGCCGCGTGGAAGGTGGTGCACGACCTGGGTGACGGGCCGGCATGCGCCATCATCAAGCACGCGAACCCGTGCGGTGTCGCGCTGGCCCCGCAACTCGCGAACGCGTACCAACGCGCGCTCGAGTGCGACGAACGCTCCGCGTTCGGCGGCATCGTCGCGCTGAACCGCCCGATCGACCCGGCCACCGTCGAGCGCATGGTGGCCGGGCCCCAGGCGGATGTCGTGATCGCGCCCGGCTACGAAGACGGCGCGATCGCGGCCCTGCAACAAAAGCGCAAGAACACGCGGATCCTCGAAGCGGGCGCGCCGGGTACGGAAGGCCTCGACTTCCGGCAGCTCTCGGGTGGATTCCTCGTGCAGGAGCCGCACCGCTTCGCGTCGGGGCGCAACGACTGGCGGGTCGTGACCAAGGTGGCGCCGACCGCCGAGCAGTGGGCCGACCTCGAGCTCGCGTGGCGGATCTGTGGCCACGTGAAATCCAACGCGATCGTGTTGGTCAAGGACGGTCAGGCGGTCGGCATCGGCGCGGGGCAGCAGAACCGGGTCGAGTCGGGCGAGATCGCGGCCAAGAAGGCTGCGGGCCGGGCCCGCGGTGGGGCGTCGGCAAGCGACGCGTTCTATCCGTTCCCCGACGGCATCGAGGCCGCGGCCGGTGCCGGCGTCGCGGCGGTGATCCAGCCCGGTGGCGCGATACGCGACGACGCGGTGATCGAGATCGCCGACGAGCTCGGACTCGCGATGGTGTTCACCGGCGAGCGACACTTCTTCCACTGATGCGGCTGCTGGCTCCACTGATGCGTCGTTCCGCATGACCGCCACACTCCTCGACGGCAATGCGTTCCTCGAGCACGTGAAAGACGACCTACGGGCGCGCGTCGGGGCATTGGGTGAGCGCGGCATCACACCCGGGCTCGGGACGATCCTCGTCGGCGACGACCCGAACAGCGCCGCGTACATCCGCGGCAAGCGCACCGACTCGGCGGATGTCGGGATCGTGTCGCGTCACGTGGAGCTACCGGCGTCGGCGACGCAGGCCGACGTGCTGGCCGCGATCGACGACTTCAACACCGACCCCGGTGTCGACGCGTTCATCGTTCAGCTCCCGTTGCCCGCGGGGCTCGACGATCAGCGCGCGCTGAACGCGATCGACCCGGCCAAAGATGCCGACGGACTCCACCCCGTCAACCTCGGCCGGCTCCTGATCGGCGCGGCCGGTCCGCGTCCGTGCACGCCGCTCGGGATCCAAGCGCTCCTCGCGCATCATCACGTGCCGATCGAAGAGCATCACGTCGTGATCGTCGGACGCGGTCTCACGATCGGCCGTCCGCTCGCGGTGCTCCTCTCGCTCAAGGAACCGAACGCGAACGCGACCGTGACGCACTGCCACACCGGCACGAAATTCCTGCCCGAGTACACCCGCCAGGCCGACATCCTGATCGCGGCTGCGGGCTCAGCCCACATCATCGGTCCCGACATGGTGAAGCCCGGTGCCGCTGTCGTGGGCGCCGGCATCACGATGGTAGGTCGGCGCGTGGTCCCCGATGTCGACGAGGCGGTCGCGGAGGTCGCGGGCTGGATCACACCCCGGCTGGGCGGCGTGGGCCCGACCACCCGCGCCATGCTGCTCCGGAACACGGTCGAGGCGGCCGAACGCGCGAGTCTGGGCACCGCATGAGCAGCCAGGCGCGGGTAGAGCCGGTCACCGAGCCGCGCTGCACGGTGTGCGGCGCCGCGGTCACGGTCGACGAGCCTCGTTGCCCGAACTGCGGCCTCTCGCACCCGGCTCGGGTGCTCGCGCGCGGCGGGCTCTGGGGTGTCGCGCTCGTGCTCACGCTCGCGTGGCTGTGCTCGCTCGTGATCGTGGCCGGCGCCCGCTGAAGTTCAGGCTTCGCTCGAGGGTCAGCCGGGCTCCGGCTGGGCATCCGGCGCGCCCGTCCGCGAGGATGCACGGCACCGAAGTACTCGGCGGAGCGAGCCCGAAGAGCTGCTTGTGCTGCTAGCCGAATTGACCGTTCGTCACACGCGCCGGCACATGCCGACCCGACGCGTCGCGCTCGATCACGCATACCTCCCCACATCGGGACCCGCCCACGGCGCGTCGTTGATCGCGGCGCTGGTCGCCACCAGCCTGCTGCTGATCCCCGAAGAAGAGCGGGAACTGCTGCCGCGCTTGCTCGACCAGGCGCGCGACGGCCTCATGATCCCGCGCATCGCGTTGCGGCACCGCCTCCAGCACGACGTGCACGGCCTCGACCGCTCCCGTCACCGAATGCTCGGCGAGGACGGGAGGTTCGTCATCGAGATCGACCGGCACGCGGCCGCGACCCCGCAGGTGCTGGGCGCGATCATGGCCGCGGCCGAGCTGCCGCCGTCCGGACGGATGGTCATCCTCGACACGATCCGGCGCGTCGTCGAGGGTCGGTGGGGTGGCCTCGCCGAAGGCGTCGAGTTGCGCTACCTGTGGGATCGGATGCAGGTGCCGCCGCCGCTGGCGGGCAAGCGGTCCTGGGTGCCGGGCGCGCCGCCCGACGAGGAGATGTGGCGCGGCGTCGCGTCCGAGCAACGCTGGGCGATGGAGGTCCTCGGCTTGCGGTCGGGCATGGAGGTCGAGCGCGAGGACGTGAACCGGCGCTTCCGCCGACTTCTGCGCGACGCGCACCCCGACTCCGGCGGCGTGGCGACCCAGGCTGCGGCGCGGATCGCCGAGCTCACCGAGGCGCGCACGATCCTCCTCGATGTGGCTTCGGAGGCAGTGGCGGCCGAGGGCTAGCGTCAAACGGTCCCGCTACGTCCAGGCTGCGAATCCAGGAGTGAGGCATGAAAGATCCCGTACGCGTCGCGGTCACCGGCGCTGCCGGTCAGATCGGGTACAGCTTGCTGTTCCGCATCGCGAGCGGCGAGATGCTCGGCAAGGACCAGCCCGTGATCCTGTCGCTGCTCGAGATCACCCCTGCACTGCCCGCGCTCGGTGGTGTCGCGATGGAGCTCGACGACTGCGCGTTCCCGCTCCTCGCGGGCGTCGAGCAGAGCGACGACGCGAACGCCGCGTTCGCCGGCGTCAACTACGCGCTGCTCGTCGGCTCCCGGCCGCGAACGAAGGGCATGGAGCGCGGCGAGCTGCTCGAGGTCAACGGCGCGATCTTCACCACGCAAGGCAAGGCCCTCGCCGCCGGCGCGGCCGATGACGTCCGCATTCTCGTCGTCGGCAACCCCGCCAACACCAACTGCCTGATCGCGATGAACAATGCGCGGTCGATCCCCCGCGAGCGCTTCACCGCGATGATGCGGCTCGATCACAACCGCGCCAAAGCACAACTCGCAGCGAAGTGCGAGGTTCCCGTCACCGCGGTCACCAACATGACGGTGTGGGGTAACCACTCGGCCACGCAGTACCCGGACCTCGTGCACGCGCAGGTGAACGGGAAGCCCGCGACGGAGCTCGTCGACCAGGCCTGGATCGCCGAGACGTACATCCCGACGGTGCAACAGCGTGGCGCCAAGATCATCGAGGCACGTGGCGCGTCGTCAGCCGCGTCGGCTGCGAACGCGGCGGTCGGCCACGTGCGCGACTGGGCGCAGGGCACGGCGTCGGGCGACTGGGTGAGCATGGGTATCTGCTCGGACGGCTCCTATGGCATCCCCGAGGGGATGATCGCGGGTTTCCCGGTCACGACGAACGGCGGGAATTGGTCGGTCGTTCCCGGCCTCGACCTCGACGAGTTCTCCCGCGGGCGCATCGACGCGTCGGTCGCCGAGTTGGCCGAAGAGCGCGACGCGGTCGGAGACCTCGGGCTGCTCGGTTAGGCGCGCGCATGGAGCCGGTGCCGTCGACCCGCACGACCTCGTGCCCGCTCGACTGCCCGGACACGTGCACGCTCACGGTCACCGTCGATGCGGGCCGGCTCATCGCCGTCGGCGCGGCCGAAGGGAACCCGCTCACGCGCGGCTTCATCTGCCAGAAGGTCTCGCGCCATGCGCAACGCGTCTACGCGCCCGAGCGGGTGCTCACGCCGCTCGTGCGCACCGGGCCGAAAGGTTCGGGGGAATTTCGCAGCGTGTCCTGGGACGACGCGCTCGACCTCGTCGTGGCCCGGATGCGTGACGCGATCGCGACCGACGGACCCGCGTCAGTGGTGCCATGGATCTACAGCTCGTCGGCGCCCGCGCTGCAGACGGTGCTGCCGACGCGGCTGTTCGGGATGATCGGCGCCACCGTGGTCGATGACACGATCTGTGCCGCCACGCAGGGCAAGGCGTGGGACGAGATGTTCGACGGGATGCTCTCGGCCGATCCACTGGATGTCGAGCACGCACGGCTCGTCGTGGTGTGGGGGGCGAACCCGGCCGTGAGCAATACGCATTTCCCACCCCTCGTGACCCGCGCGCAGCGGGACGGTGCGCAGCTGGTCGTCGTGGACCCTCGACGCACCGGCATGGCCAAGCGCGCCGACCTGCATCTCGCGCCGCGGCCGGGCACCGACGTAGCCCTCGCGTACGCCGTCGCGCGCGAGCTCGCGCACAGCGGTCGAATGGACGCTGCGTTCCTCGACGCGCACGCGGTGGGTGTCGACGAGTTCCTCGGTGCCGCAGCGGAGTGGACGCTCGCGCGGGCGGGCGAGACGACCGGGGTCGACGCGCGCGACATCGCGGCGTTCGCCGATCTGCTCGCGGGGGTTCGGCCCGCGTTCTTCAGAGTCGGTTGGGGTTTGGAACGGACGCGCAACGGCGGTTCTGCGTGCGCAGCCGTGTTCGCGCTGCCGGTGCTCACGGGTCAGTTCGCCACGTTGGGGAGCGGCATCCTCGCGAGCACCGCCGACGGCACGCCCCTCGCGATACGTCGCGTCGCCACGCCCGACCCGCCCCGCGTGCTCAACATGAACCACCTCGGTCGGTATCTCACCTCCGCGCCACCCGACCCGCCGGTGCGCGTGCTGTTCGTCATCGGCGCGAACCCCATCGTGAGTGCGCCGGAGCAGCAGTTGGTGCTCGACGGCCTGGCGCGCGACGACGTGTTCACGGTCGTGCACGATCAGGTCCTCACGGACACCGCCCGGTTCGCCGACATCGTGCTCCCGGCGACGACGCACTTCGAAGCGCCCGACGTGACCCGCTCCTACGGCTCGTTCACGCGGCACCGGATGCCCGCCGTCATCGACCGCGTCGGCGAGAGCCGGACGAACACGGAGATGACGTCGGCGCTCGCGGCCAGGCTCGGTTTCGACGGTGACCTGTTCCCGGATTCCACCGCGGCGCTGAGTGACGTCAACTTTGCGCCGGGCGCGGAAGTGACGCGTCCGGCCGGTACGACCGTGCAGTTCCGTGACACCTTCCCCACCGGTGGCCGGGCCCGCCTGGCCGGCCTCGACGAGATCGACGTGCCGCGGTACCAGGCGTTCGAGAGCCGCTTCCCGCTGTGCCTGATCAGCCCGGCCAGCCCGCGCACGATCAACTCGATGTTCGGCGAGTTCCAAGGGCCCGATCCGGTGCTGCGGATGCATCCCGACGATGCAAGCGCGCGCGGGCTCACCGACCGGTCGGCCGTCCGCGTCTTCAACGCGACGGCCGCGCTCACCACGGAGTTGGTGATCGACGCCGACCTGATGCCGGGTGTCGTGTCGATGCCGAAGGGTCTGTGGCGACGGAGCCTTCCGGGCGGGCTGACCGCGAACGCGTTCGCGCCGGACACGCTCTCCGACCTCGCCGGTGGCGCCTGCTTCAACGACGCGCGCGTCGAGGTCGCGGCCGCAATACCCTCGAAACCGTGAAGCCCCTCCACTGGCAGCAGGACACGCCGTTCGGCGTCGTCACCGTGATCACGAGCGCGCAGGGCGTGCGCGCGATCGGGCTGCCCGAGGACGAGCTCGCGGCGCTGGTCGCCGACTCCGAGGCCGGTCGCGACGAGCAGGTCGCACGCGCGCTCGACGCGTGGTTCACCGGCCGGTCGCGCACGCTCTCGGTTCCGCTCGATCTCGACGGGATCGACGGTTTCCGTCGCACCGTGTTGGAGACCCTCGTCCGCGAGGTCGGATGGGGCGAGACCGTCTCTTACGGGGAGCTCGCGGAGATGGCGGGCCGCCCACGCGCGGCGCGCGCGGTGGGCACCACGATGGCATCGAACCCGTTGCCCTTCGTCATCCCATGTCACCGGGTCGTTGCCGCGGGTGGACGCATCGGCGGCTACGGCGGAGGTCGCAACGCGGTGGCGTTGAAGCGGTCGCTGCTGGCACGCGAGGGCGTCACCTTTCCGTGACCGTGACGCGGCTCGTGCTCGTCCGGCACGGGCAGCACGACCTCGCGATCGACGACGGTCCGCTCACCAACATCGGCATACGGCAGTCCGTGGTGCTGGCCCGGGCGCTGCACGTCGATGGCACCGACGCGGTGTCGTCGAGTCCGTGGCAGCGGGCCCGGCAGACCGTCGAGCACTTCGGCGTGCACTACACCGTCAACGACCACCTGCGCGGCATTGATTTCGGGGAGTCGTTCGCCGGGGAGTCGATCGGTGCGTTCCTCGACAGAGTCGCCCGCGCGATGGCGAGACTCACGGCCGCGTCGATCTCGGGCCGCGTCATCGTGTGCACGCACTCGGACGTGATCGATGCCGCGCTGCGGTGGGCCCGCGGGCTCGATCCCCACCGCGGATGGACGATCCAGAGCGTGGTGTGCAACGCGTCGACCACCGAGCTCGAGATCCGGCCTGGTGCGCCGGCGGTCATATGTCGCGTCGGCGACGTGAGCTACTTGCCGGCCGAGCTCGTGACCGACATCTGAGTCGCCGCGAAGAAGTCGTTGCCTTTGTCGTCGACGACGATGAACGCGGGGAAGTCCCGCACTTCGATCTTCCACACCGCTTCCATGCCGAGCTCGGGGTATTCGAGCACCTCGACCTTGGTGATGCAGTCCTTGGCGAGCCGCGCGGCCGGGCCGCCGATCGACCCGAGGTAGAAGCCGCCGTACTTGTTGCACGCCTCGGTGACGACGTTCGAACGGTTGCCCTTGGCGAGCATCACGAGCGACCCGCCGTGCGCCTGGAAGAGGTCGACGTAGGAGTCCATGCGCCCCGCGGTGGTCGGCCCGAAGGAGCCGGACGCGTAGCCTTCGGGCGTCTTGGCCGGGCCGGCGTAGTAGACGCAGTAGTCGCGCAGGTACGGCGGCATCCCCTCGCCGGCGTCGAGTCGTTCCTTGATCTTGGCGTGCGCGATGTCGCGCGCGACGACGAGGTGCCCGGTGAGCATGACGCGCGTGCGCACCGGATACTGCGAGAGCGTGCGCCGGATCTCGTCCATTGGCTGGTTGAGGTCGATCGCAACCGCGGTGCCACCTTCGAGCTCGTCCTCGGTGATGTCGGGAAGGTACTTGGCGGGATCGGTCTCGAGCTGTTCGAGGAACACGCCCTCGGCGGTGATCTTGCCGAGAGTCTGCCGGTCGGCCGAGCAGGACACTGCGAGCGCAACCGGGCACGAAGCACCGTGGCGCGGGAGGCGGATCACGCGCACGTCGTGACAGAAGTACTTCCCGCCGAACTGGGCGCCGATGCCGAACTGTTGGGTGAGGCCGAGCACTTGCTGTTCCAGCTCGAGGTCGCGGAAGCCGCGGCCGAGCTCGTTGCCGTCGCGTGGCAGCGTGTCGAGGTAGCGCGCCGACGCGAGCTTCGCGGTCTTCAACGCGAACTCCGCGGACGTGCCGCCGATGACGAGCGCGAGGTGGTACGGCGGACACGCGGCGGTGCCGAGCGTGCGCAGCTTCTCGTCCAACCACGACATGAGGCTGTGGGGGTTGAGGAGGGCCTTGGTCTCCTGGAAGAGCAGGCTCTTGTTCGCCGATCCGCCACCCTTGGCCATGAACAACAACTTGTACGCGTCACCCGCGACCGCTTCGATCTCGATCTCGGCGGGCAGGTTGGAACCCGTGTTCTTCTCGGTGTAGGTGTCGAGCGGTGCAAGCTGCGAGTGCCGCAGGTTGTCCTCGGCGTAGGTGCGGAAGATGCCGCGCGCGATCGCCTCGCGATCATTGCCACCCGTGAGCACCAGTTCGCCCTTCTTGCCCTTCACGAGCGCGGTGCCGGTGTCCTGGCAGGAGGGGAGCACGCCGCCGGCGGCGATGCACACGTTCTTCAGCAGTTCGAGCGCGACGAATCGATCGTTCGGTGACGCTTCGGGGTCGTCGAGGATCACCGCGAGCTCCGCGAGGTGACCGGGCCGCAGCAGGTGCGCGATCTCGTGCATCGCAGTGCGGGTGAGCAGCGTGAGTGCTTCGGGATCGACCTCGAGGAATTCCCGGCCACCCGCGGTGAACGTCGAGACGTAGTCGCTCGTCAGCAACCGGTACGGCGTGTCGTCGGCGCCGAGCGGCAACATGTCCTGGTAGGCAAAGTGCACCATGCCCAGACCGTACCGTGGGGAGTGCCGGAACTTGCCAGCCGCCAACTGCAGAGGAGGGCCCATGCCCGACAACTCGTACCGCGTCGAGCACGACTCGATGGGAGAGGTTCGGGTGCCGGCCGACGCTCAGTGGGGCACGCAAACCCAGCGCGCCATCGAGAATTTCCCGATCTCCGGGCTGCCGATCGAGCCCACGCTGGTGCGGGCGCTGGCGCTGATCAAGGCCGAAGCGGCGCGTGTCAACGTAGGCCTGCGCGACGTGCCCAAGGTGACGAAACCGGTCGGCGACGCGATCGCGGCCGCAGCCGAAATGGTCGCCGACGGCCGGTTCGACGCGCACTTCCCGATCGACACGTTCCAGACGGGTTCCGGCACCTCATCGAACATGAACGCGAACGAGGTCATCGCACGGTTGGCGTCCGCCGCGTTCGGAGACGCGATCCACCCGAACGATCAGGTGAACGCGTCGCAATCGTCGAACGACGTGTTCCCTTCGGCGGTCCACCTCGCGGTCGCGCTGAGCGTCGTCGAGGACCTGATCCCCGCCTGCGAGCAATTGGTCAAGTCGCTGCGCAAGAAGCAGCGCGCCTTCGCCAAGGTCGTGAAGTCGGGCCGCACGCATCTCATGGACGCCACCCCGGTCACGCTGGGCCAGGAGTTCGGTGGCTACGCGAGCCAGATCGAAGATGGCATCGCGCGCCTGCGCGGGACGCTGCCGCGCGTGTGCTCGCTCCCGCTCGGTGGCACCGCGGTGGGTACCGGTATCAACGCCCCGAAACAGTTCGCGAAGCGGGTCATCGCGCGCCTGGCCGAACGCACGGACCTTCCCCTCACCGAAGCGGAGGACCATTTCGCGGCGCAGGGCGCGCGCGACGCGCTCGTCGAGTGCAGCGGCCAGTTGCGCACGCTCGGCACGTCGTTGTTCAAGATCGCGAGCGACATCCGGCTCATGGGCAGCGGCCCGCGCACCGGGCTGGCCGAGATCAGGATCCCGGACCTGCAACCCGGTTCGTCGATCATGCCCGGCAAGGTGAACCCGGTGATCGCCGAAGTCGTCACGCAGGTGAGCGTGCAGGTATTCGGCAACGACACCGCGATCGCGTTCGCCGGCTCGCAGGGACACTTCGAGCTCAACGTGTTCGTGCCGTTGATCGCCCGCAACCTGCTCGAGTCGATCCGGCTGCTGACGTCCGCGTGCACGGTGTTCGCGGAACGTTGCATCGACGGCATCGAGCCCAACGTCGAACGAATGAAGCAGTACGCGGAGTCGTCACCGTCGATCGGTACCGCGCTCAACCCGTACCTCGGCTACGAGGTCGCGGCGGAGATCGTGAAGGAAGCGACCAAGAGCGGTCGATCCGTGCGCGAGGTCGTGAAGCGGCGCAAGCTCATGACCGACGAGGAGCTCGATCGCGCCCTCGACGTGCTCGCGCTCACGCGCGGCGGCATCACGTAACGTCAACGTCCATGTCGAGCCAAGAAGGGTCGAAGCGCGCGATCATCGCCGCGTTCCTCGCGAACCTCGGGATCGCGCTGAGCAAGTTCCTTGTGTTCCTGCTCACGGGCGCGGCATCGCTGCTCGCGGAAGCGATTCACTCCACGGCCGACACCGGCAATCAAGGATTGCTGATGCTCGGTGCCAAGCAGGCGCGCAGGCCCGCCGACGCCGAGCATCCCTTCGGGTACGCGAACCGCCGCTACTTCTGGTCGTTCATCGTCGCGCTGGTGCTGTTCAGCCTGGGCGGCCTGTTCGCGATCTTCGAAGGCATCGAGAAGCTACGCGATCCGCACGAGCTCGATCATGTGGGCCTCGCGATCGGGATGCTGCTCTTCGCCATCGTGCTCGAGGGCTGGTCTTTTCGCACGGCCTACATGGAATCGAAGAAGATCCGCGGCGAGCAGAGCACGTTCACCTTCATCCGCCGCTCGCGGTCGCCCGAGATCCCGGTCGTGCTGCTCGAGGACACGGGTGCGCTGGTCGGCCTGGGAATCGCGCTGTTCGGAGTCTGCATGGCCGCGGCCACCGACGAGCCCCGCTGGGATGCCGCCGGCAGCCTTGCCATCGGCATCCTGCTCGTGGTCATCGCGGTCTTCCTCGCCAACGAGATGGCGAGCCTCCTGCTCGGCGAAGCGGCGACGCACGAGGACATCGCCAAGATCCGCGCCGCGATCGACAGCCATCCGTGCGTTGTGCGGATCATCCATCTCCGCACCGAGCACGTCGGGCCGGAAGACATCATGCTCGCGACCAAGATCGAATTCGACCACGGTATGACGATCGAAGAGCTGGCGGAGGAGATCGACGCGGTCGAAGCGCGCGTCCGCGCCGCGGTCCCCACCACCCGCCTCATCTTCATCGAGCCCGACGTCTACCGCGCCTAACCGCAGGTTTTGGCGACATCTCGCGACCGTCCCGGTCGCCGATTGTCGCAAGAACTGGGTTCAGGTGGGGATGTCGTCGGGGCGGAGGGTGCTGAGGTCGGCGGTGGTCGCGTCGGGCGCGTCGACGAGGCGGGTTGCGTGGCGACCGATGGCGGCCTCGAACAGGTTCCGCACCGCGCGTGCGTTGCCGAACGAACGGTCGCGCGGTTGCACGTCGAGCGCGGTGCGAACACGCGCGAGGGTTTCGGGGGCGGCGCGGTACGTGTTCTGCTCGCCGAGCGCGGCGAAGATCGTCAGCAGCTCGTCGGTCGAGTAGTCGGGGAACACGATCGTCTTCGAGAAGCGTGATCGGACGCCGGGGTTGCCGTCCAGCAGTTTGGCCATTGGCTCGGGGTAGCCGGCGACGACGACGACGAGTTGATCACGCTCGTCTTCCATCGCTTTCAGCAGGGTTGCGATCGCTTCGTGGCCATAGTCCTCGGCACTCTCGTTCCACAGCGCATACGCCTCGTCGATGAAGAGCGTTCCACCGAGCGCCGAGGAGACGATCTCCCGTGTCTTCGTCGCGGTCTGCCCGAGATAGCCGGACACGAGCCCGCTGCGATCGGTCTCGACCAAATGACCTTTGGCGAGCACCCCGAGTGCGCCGTAGATGCGCGAGAGGATGCGGGCGACCGTCGTCTTGCCGGTCCCCGGATTGCCGACGAAGACGAGGTGGCGACTGCGGTCGGCGACGGGCAGCCCGTGCTGGCGGCGCAGCGCTTCGACCCGTGTGAGGCTGACGAGCTGGTGCACCTCGCGCTTGACCTCGGCGAGCCCGATCAGCACGTCGAGCTCGTCGAGCAGCGCGTCGAGGGTGGGCGCGGTCTTCGGTGGCTCACCTGGGAGCCCGCCGAGCGTCGCGGGATCGGACGACGACGCGTTCGCCGGCGGTTGGGGGCGCGCGATCACCGGCGCGCGCAGGTGCTCGAGCAACATGCGGCGATAGGCGTCGAGCTCGTCGAGGCTCCGGCCGTCCGGCATCTCGGTGAGCGCGCAGATGGCGTGACCGATGCCGAGCGCGGCTTCGTAGTACGTCCACGCGTTCGCGGTTCCGGAAACGCGATCGTGCTGGACGAGTTGGTGGAAGATCGGTGAGACGGTGTCGACGAACTGGGCGTCACGCGTGAGCACGTCGGTCTGGCGCAACGCACCGAGCGGTCCGCTCGAGATCTCGTGCTCGAGCGCGCCGAACGAGCGCCGGAACGCGAGGAGCTCACGGTCGCCGAGGTGGGCGTCGGCGCACACGAAACCCGCCGCGAGCTGGCGGGCTTCCACCAGTAACCCGCGTGCCACGCTGTCTCGATCCAGCCCCTTCGCCTCGGGCCACTGCGCGACCGCCGGCTGCAGGCGTTCGACGAACTCGCCGACGGCGCGACTCAGCGCGCTGTCGTCGCCGGCATCGGTCCCCATCGGTTCTTCATCGACCGCGACCGCCGGTTCTTGCGACAATCCGCGACCGGAACGTTCGCGGATTGTCGCCTAAACCGGCAGGGTCAGGGTTGCGGTTCGCTCGCCCGCTCGCGGCCGAGGGCGAGGAGCAGGTCCTCGTGCACCTGCATCCAGACCGTGTGGTACGAGTCGATGCGCGGCGACGTAAACCACTCGTACTCACCTTCGTCCACCCGCTGCAACGCGGCGCGCAAGCGGCGCGGATATTCCTCGAACCGGTCGAGCTCACGGGCGATCCGGCGGAGCACCGGTGCGGTGCGCTCGTCGAGCGCGCGCAGGCGGTCGATCACCGACCAGTCGTACTGCACGTCGGCGTGGTCGTTGGGAACGTTGCCGGGTCGGAGCTGCCAGTCGTGACAGACGCGGAGGAACTCCGTGTTCAACGGCAGGAAGCGCTCGTAGCCGCGCGTCACCGCGGTCTCGACCTCGCTGCCCACCGCCGCGCGCGCCCAGCGCTCGTGCACGACGCGACCCTCGCCGGTGATCCGGTACGCGGCGCGTAACGGCGTCACGAGCCCGGCCTCGACGAGTTGGATGGCGATGATCGCGCGCGGCGAGCCGTCCTCGATCTCGATCAGCCCGCGGAGCCGCACCTCGTGGAGCAGAACGTACCCTTGGTCGGACAGCCCCGCGTCGGACGGCACGGCGGTCGATGCTACCGAGTTAGATTCTGCGGTCGTGACCGACAACGCGGTTGATCTCGCCGTCGGTGTGCGCGTGTTCGCGGCACCACCCGTCCGCGGCACGTGGCGCCGGCTCTCCTCGCCCGACGACGTGCTGGCGCTCATGGACACCACCGCGGAAGGTGTCGTCGCGTGCGTGGGTGACGCCGGAGCCACGTTCCTCGCGCCGATCTTCGACGAGCTCACCGCGATCGTGTGCCTCTCGGGCACGCCGCTGTCGCACATCGGGATCGTGAGCCGCGAGTACCAGGTGCCGTGCGTGATGTCGGCGGAGTTCCACGATGGTGAGCCGGCTGACGGCGACGTGATCGAGATCGACTGCAGCGCCGAACCCGGCGTCGTCCGGCGCGCTCGATGAACCGTCGCGTGAGCACGCCGTGACCGTGCCGCTCGGTGACGGCTGGGACCGCGACACGCTCAACCATTGGCTCCGGTACCACAGCGAGATTTCCTACGCCCTCACGATGCAGCGCACCGCGCTCGAATCGGCGCTCATCCCGGTGACGGCGTACATCGTCATCGCGTGCGTCGAGTGTTATCGCCGCTATCCGGAGATGGTGCGCGAGATCGCGGCCAAGATGCCGCCGGAGGAGATCGGTCGCGCCGGACATGAGTTCGCGAACCAGATCGACCCCGTTCACCTCTGGGCGGTCCCGAACTTCACGCTGCTGGGCCGCACGGTCCTCACCGGCGCGGGGGTTATCGACCCGGACCGCGTGGTCGACGAGCTCGCACCGGTCGTCGACTTCTGGGAACGGGCCGCGCGCGCCTATCGGTTCGACGACGGCACGCACCAAGCGTGGGATGCCGGCGGTCACGCGACCCCGTATCGCGACCACGTCGACGCCATCGTCAGCGGCTGCCGTCCGGTGCAGAGCGACGAAGAACGCGCGCGCATGTCGCGCCTGAACGCGCTCGTGACGTCGTACCTCTTCTTGCTCTGGTTCGACACGCGCTCCGGCTACCAGGACACCGGGCCGTACCGGCTCCCAGACGGCCGCGTCATGCTGCTGCGGTCGTTCAACCGGCTCGGCGTCTCGCACTTCCCCTGGAGCGCCGAGGTGTCGACCGGCTTACCGTATTCCGATGTGCTCGCCGCGTTCGTGCTCGACGGAGTCGACCTGCGCGTCACCGACTTCGGCACGTCGATCACGCAGCCGCAGGACTACCTCCCGCACGTCGTCGCGTTCGGCCTCTTCGACATCTCGAACGCTGATCTCCAACCGATCAACGACAGCGGAGCCGACAACCTCGCGGCCACCGCGAAGCAGGCGCAGCGCGCGCTGTATCGGAAGATCGCGGCGATGGAACGGCGCGACAAGATCAACGCCGGCGCGTACGTCTACTTCACGTTCCTGCGCCCGTTCGCGGAGTACGCAGGCGTCGAACTCGATTGGACCGTGCCGCGCGACAGCCTCGACCTCTACCCGTTCCTCGAGCTGATCGAAGGCGGGGTCGAGCCGATGGAGCAGGAACCCTCGACGTACTACCCGCCTATCCCGTGACCGCGCGCCCGGCCGACGAGGCGCCGCACACGCCGGAGTCGCAGCCGGGTTGGTCGGATGCCTGGCAGCTCGACGCCGCGAACGCAGACGGTGTCGGCCTCACGCTGCGGCTCGAGTGCTACCCGAACGAGCGCGTCGCATGGTTCTGGACGTACCTCGTGGTCCCCGAACGCGACGGCCCGATCGTCGTGCGCGACCACGAGGTCACGTTGCCGCGGCAAGGCCTCGAGATCCGCGCCGAAGGCCTGTGGGCCGACCTGTGGTGCGAGACACCACTCGAGCACTGGACCTACGGACTCGAAGCGTTCGCGGTCGCGCTCGACGACGCCGAAGCCGCGCTCACTGGTGAGATCGGCGAGCGGCTCCCGATCGGCCTCGACATCGAGTGGGAGACCGACGGGCCGATCCAGAGCGTGCCGGACGACTGGCCGGTCGACCAGTACGCAGCGCCGGGCATCATCCACGGTGACGTGCTGCTCGGGCGCGAACGTTTCGAGCTCGACGCGCGTGGCCAGTACACACGCAGCTGGGGCGTACGGAGGTGGCAGGATCCGGGCGCGTGGTCGCTCGCGTGTCACAGCACCGACCTCACCCTCCACGCCGAGGGATCGCCCGACGGCCGCGTGAGCGGACGGATGCAGCGCCACCGCGGCGCCGCCGTACCGATCACCCGCGCGCGTCGTGAGGCCGGCGACACCGCACTGCGCTTCGTCTTCGACGACGATGTCGAGGTCGAAGCCGAAGTCCTCACCGGTGCACCGGTGCCCGTCACCGAGACGACCGTCCTCGACCGGGCCTTGTGCCGGTTCCAAGTTCAGGACACGCCGGCAAACGGCCTGACGGCAAATGGTTGGTCCAGCGTCCTCGAAGCGCGCTAAGCAGGAGCGATGTTCGAAGGCAAGCTGGTCGGGATCTACACCGCGAGCGGTGAAGGCGTGCCGATGGTCGCGACCGATTCGATCCAGGCGGTGAAAGGGTCCGGGCTCGAAGGCGACCGGTATGCCAATGGCATCGGTCACTACTCGGCCAGGGGCGGACCGGGACGCGAGGTCACGCTCATCGAACGCGAGGCGATCGCCGCGGTCAACGCCGAACAGGGTCTGCACGTCGGCGAGCACGAAACGCGCCGCAACCTCGTCACCGAGGGCGTCCCGCTCAATCACCTCGTCGGCGGCACGTTTCGCGTCGGCCGCGTCGTGTTCTACGGCTGCCGCCTCGCCGACCCGTGCGCGTACCTCGCTGCGCTCACCCAGAAGCCAGGGCTCGCGCGGGCACTCGCGAACCGCGCTGGTCTGCGCGCCGACATCCTCGTCGGCGGTCTCCTGCAAGTCGGTGACACGATCGTCGAAGTCGAGGCGGCCGAGATCGACGTGCCAGGATGACCCGGTGGACACCGACCCCCGTACCATCGCTCTCGTCATCGCGCGTGGCCGCGTCGTCTTCGGCCTCCTGAGCCTCGTCGTTCCGGGTCTCGTCGCGAAAGTCGTGCTTGGGTCGAGCTCGCCGACTTCGCGCGCGCTGCTCCGCATGGTCGGTATTCGCGACATCGCGCTCGGAGTCGGCGCGATCACGTGCCTCAAGGAAGAGACGCAGGACGCCGAGTGGGTCGCGATGGGCGCGCTTGCCGATGCCGGCGATTCCGTCGCGATGTGGCTGGCGCCCATCGGTTGGCGCCGCGTCGCCAACGCGCTGTTTGCCAAGGGCGCCGCGATCGTCGGCATCCTCTGCGCCCGCCGGCTCGCCGACCAGCGCACCGCCGTCAACGAGTAAGCGCCCGGCGCGCTTCAGAAGTCAATGCCTGACAGCGCGGGTATCCACTTGCCCGCGCGGGTGACGGCTTCTCGCCATCGGGCACGGTCGAGGGTGCCGTCCGGTTCGACGCGCGCGCGCGGTGACCACGTACCGGCGAGGTCGGCGACCGATCCGTGGTGACCCACGGCGAGTCCGGCCATGAGGGCGGCGCCGAGGGTGGTGGCCTCGATGACGGGTGAGATCTCGACCGGGCGTTGCGTCGTGTTGGCGAGCGCTTGGACGAACGTGGGATTCTCGGTCATGCCGCCGTCGACGCGCAGCGTCGGGATCGCGACGCCGGCGTCCGCTTCGGCCGCGTCGACGAGATCGGCGCCGCGTTGCGCGATCCCTTCGAGCACGGCGCGGACGATGTGCGCGCGCGTCGTGCCGCGGGTGAGCCCGAACAGCGCGCCCCGTGCGCCGTAGTCCCACACGGGGGTGCCGAGGCCGAGCAGCGCGGGAACGAACGTGACGCCGTCGGTGTCGGGAACGGATGCCGCGAGGTCGTGGGATTCAGCACTGGAGGCGATGATCTGGAGATCGTCGCGGAGCCACTGCACGCTGGTGCCGGCCGCGAGCATGATCGCTTCGATGCCGTACGTCGCGCGGCCGTGTTCGCGCCAGGCGATGATGGGGAAGGTGCCGTGCTTGCCCCGTTCGGAGAACGCGGGCGGGGTGGTTCCGAGTGTGAGATCGAGCATGGCGCCGGTACCGAAGGTGATCTTGGCGTCACCGTGATGCACGCCGCCCTGGCCGATCAGTGAGGCTTGCTGATCGCCGAGGATGGCCGCGATCGGTGGCGCGCCGGGGAGGGCGGTTGCCGGGGCGATGACGCCGGTGGAGTCGACGATCGCCGGCATCAGCCGTCGGGGGATGCCGAGGATTTCGAGCGTCTTCGGCTCCCAGTCCGCATGGTCGGTCGTGCGCTGAAGGCCGGTGACCGCGGCGTTCGTCGCGTCAGTGACGTGCACGCTTCCGTTCGTGAGCGCCCAGGTGATCCACGTGTCGACGGTGCCGAAGCGGAGGTCGCGGCCGCGGCCGGGGTCGAACTGGTCGAGCAGCCACTTCGCCTTCGTTGCCGACTGGTTGGGCGCGAGGCGCAGGCCTTGTGCGCGCAAGCCCAGGCACTCGCCGACGGTCCGGAGGTCCTGCCAGCCGATGCCGGGCCCGATCGGCTGACTCGTGTCGCGATCCCACACGATCACCGACGCGCGTTGATCGGAGATGCCCACCGCGTCGACGGGACCGACCGCATCCAGCGCGGCGGTGGCGATTTCGACGGTCGTCGTCGCCATCACGGTCGCGTCGAACTGCACGATGCCGTCGCTCGGAGTATCGGGCAGGAGCTCGCGGGCGACTTCGTGGGCGGTGGTGCCGTCGGCGCGAACGATCGCGGCGCGGACGCTGCTCGTGCCGATGTCGAGGACGAGCACTCGTTCGTGGGAGCTCACGGCCAGGGGAGCTCGCCGAACGGTGTGTGCAGTCCGAGCTTGCCCGGGTTGAGGATGCCGTTGGGGTCGAGCGCATCTTTCACCGCGGTGAGCACGTCGAAGCCGGCACCGAGCGCGTCGGCGACGAAGCGGGCGCGGTTGAGGCCGACGCCGTGATGGTGACTGAGCGCGCCGCCGTGCTCGAGGACGCTGCGCTGCCCGGCATCCCAGATCGCGCGGTAGTAGGCCTCGCGCTGGTCTTCGGGCGGGCGGCCGGCGAACGTGAAGTACAGGCAACCACCGTCGGTGTACGAGTGGCTCTGGTGCGCAGACGCGACGAGGGTGTGCTCGACCGCGCGCATCGCCTCGGTCGTGCGTTCGTAGATGGTGCTCAGCGCGGCCCAAGGGGCCGAGATCTCCATCGTGTCGACGACGAAGCCGCGCTGGATCAGTGCCTCGAGCGCGGACACGTCGTTGCGGTGCTCCATCCACTGCTCGACGAGCGCAACGTCGATCGGGTCGGCCGTCGCGCACTCTTCGGCAACGACGCGCATGGTGGCGTCGACGATGTGGGCGTCACCTTCATCGAGGACGAGCAGCAGGTTGGTGTCGCCGGTGTGGTACGAGCGGTCGGCTTCGATCGCGTCGTAGAGCCGGAGCACGGCCGGTGTGGCGCCGCGCTGCACGACGCGCCGCATGACGTCGAGCGCGTCGACGAACGACTTGAACGCGTACGCGGCACGCGCCTCCGCGGCGGGGCTCGGGTGCACGCGCAGGCGCGCGGCGACGATGACTCCCAGCGTGCCTTCGGAGCCGACGAAGAGCTGCGTGAGGTCCGGGCCGACTGCGGCGCGCGGCGCGCCGCCCGTGGTGACGGTCGTCCCGTCGGCGAGGACGACGTCGAGGCCGGTGACGATGTCCTCGATCTTCCCGTAGCGCGTCGAGAGTTGGCCCGCGCCACGGCACGCGAGCCAGCCGCCGACGGTGGACAGCGCCATCGACTGCGGCCAGTGGCCCGATGTGACGCCGTGTTCGGCGCGCAGCTGGTCCTCGAACACGTCGCCGAAGGTGCCGGGCAGCACGTCGACGAGCATCGAGATCGGGTCGACCGCGCGAATGCCGGCGAGACCGGTGAGGTCGAGCAGCACGCCCCCGAACGCGGGCACGCTGGCGCCGCAGACGCCGCTGCGCCCGGCGGCCGCGGTGACGGGGACCCGCGCGTCATTGCACGCGCGGAGGATCTCGGCGATCTGCGCCGCGGTGTCGGGCCGCACGACGACACTTGCGCGCGCGGCGACTCGGTCGTCGAGCGCCCAGATCATCGCGAGCGGCCACCAGTCACGGCTCGCTTCGTTCACCACTTCGGCAGCGCGCGTCACGCGTGCGCCGGTGGACGCGAGACGAGCTTCCAGCTTGTCGTCGACGTCGACGAAGCCATCGATGAGCCGCGCGCTCGCGCGACCGGCGCCGTTCGGGAACGCGATCGGCGGCGTGGGCGCGCCCCGGTTCGTCTCCATCCCGCTGTTCTCCCCCCCGTCGGGCTCGGCGCTACGAAGGCTCGCGGAGCAGCGCGTCGAGCGCAGTAGCGGGCAATCCCGCCGCCTGTTGCTCCTCGCGCACGAGCGCACGGTAGTGCTCGACCTGGCGGCGCTGCTCGCCTGCGTCCCAACCCAGCTCGCCCGCCATCAGTGCGGCCACGTCGTCGGCGGCGTCGGCGGACAAGTCGCGCGCGAGCAGCCGGGCCCGGGTGCGCCGGGAGAGGATGTCGTCGACAGTCAATGCCATCTCGCTGCGGGCCGCGTGGATCACTTCGGCGCGGACGTAATCGAGGCCGGGCACGATCGGCTCGCCCAGCTCGTGCTCGGCGCGTGCCAGTGCGAGCACGCTGCGGGCGTCGCCGCCGTACCTCGTGTTGAACGGGGCCGGGAGATCCGGCACGTCCCACCCGGTCGCGCCGTGGAGCCGCACCTTCTTGGTCTGGCTGCGGCCGCCGCGCTCGAGGACCTTCATGATCTCGTCGACAGCATCCGCGGCCATACGCCGGTAGGTGGTCAGCTTGCCGCCGGTGACCGTGACGACTCGGCTCGGCGCGACCAGCACAGAGTGCCGGCGGCTGAGATCGGCGGTGCGTTCGCTGCCGGCGTCGCGCACGAGTGGACGCAAGCCGGCCCACGTGCCGAGCACGTCGGCTTCGGTGATCCGGGTCGTGACCGAGGCGTTGATCGCGCGCAGGAGATACGCGATGTCGTCGGGTGTGCACTGCGGATCGTCGAGCGGCCCTTCGTAGTCGGTGTCGGTTGTGCCGATATACGTGAACGCGAACTCGCCGTTGCCGCGATCGCCCCACGGCACGACGAACACGGAGCGCCGGTCCTTGGGCACGGGTACGACCGCGGCGATCTGGTTGCGCACCAGTGTCCACGGCACCGTGATGTGGATGCCTTTGGCCGGCCGGATCGTGTCCGGGTGACGACCCTCATCGATCGCACGCACATCGTCGGCCCACACGCCCGTCGCGTTCACGATCGTGCGGGCACGCACCACGAACTCCTCGTCGCCGGCGCGGACACGCGCGGCCTGAACGTGGCCGGCGCCGTCCTTTTCGATCCCGACGAGCCGCGCATAGTTCGCGACCGCGGCACCGAAGTCGGCGGCCGTCTGTGCGACCGCGAGCGTGAGCCGGGCGTCGTCCGCCTGCGCGTCGTAGTAGATGTAGGAGGCCGCGAGCCGATCGACCGGCAGGGTCGGCATGTACGTGAGCGCTTCCTCTTTCGACACGCGCTTGTGCAGCTTGCCGATGCGCACGCCGCCGGTGAGGTCGTACGCCCACATCGTGGCGCCGAGGATGCGGGCGAGCTTGCCCGGCAGCAGGCCATCGCGCGTGAACACGGGCAGGAGGAACGGGAGTACGCGCACGAGATGGGGCGCGGTGCTGCGCAGGATCTGCCGCTCGGCGAGCGCTTCGTAGACGAGCCTGACTTCCTTCTGCTGCAGGTACCGGATGCCACCGTGGACGAGCTTCGACGATTTGGATGAAGTCCCCGACGCGAAGTCGCCTTTGTCGACGAGCGCGACGCGCAAGCCGCGCGTCGCCGCGTCGAGGGCGACGCCGGTTCCGGTGATGCCGCCGCCGATGACGAGGACGTCGAAGTCCTCGCTCGCGAGGCGGCGCAGCGCGTCCGCGCGGTTGAAGTTCATGGTGCGTTCAGGCTACCGGGCCACTCACAGGTCGCGACCGAAGAAGCGCATCGGGAAGGCGTACTCGTGCGTGGGCGGTACCTCGACGAACCCGAGTGAGTCGTAGAGCGCAATCGCACGGGTGCGCACCGGGATCACGTCGAGAAGCATGCGCCTGAAGCCGCGGTGACGCGCGACGTCCATCGATGTGACTGCGAGCCGGCGGCCGAGCCCACCGGTTCGGAACGGCTCCCGCACCCAGAGACGATTCATCTCGCACACGCGGTCGCCGAGGCGGGTGACGCCGACGCAACCCGCCGCGGCGCCGTCCACGGTCGCGACCACGAACGCGCCGCCGCTACGCAGGAACCGGCCCGCGAAGTCGTCCCAGTCGGGAATGTGGGGGAGGATCGCCTCGAGGTTCGGATCCTCGCCCGGTCCGGCTTGCTCGATCGCGGTCGCCACTACGTACTCGCGCACGAGCTCGGTACCGAGCTCGACGTCACGCGGGGTGTCGGTGAGCTCGCGTAGCTCTTCGCCGCCCGGCCGGTCCGGCGCGGCGGGCACGCTCAGATGACTTCTCCGGGCGCGTCGTCGTCGCGCACGACGGGCAGCCCGGCCGCGGCCCACGCGCGCATGCCGCCGACCATGTTCGACGCTTCGAAACCCCACGAGATCAAGGCTTCGGCCGCGCGTGCGGAGCGGGCGCCGGAGCGGCACACGCACACGATCTGCTTGTTGAACGGGATCTCGAAGCGGGCGCGCTCGAGCTCACCGAGCGGGATCCACAGCGCCCCCGGCGCGTGCCCGGCCTGCCACTCGTCGGACTCGCGCACGTCGAGCAGGACGTGGTCGCTCGAGCCGGACTCGGCGTCGACTGCATCGATCTCCGGGATCTGGCTGGGGTTGAAGATCGTCACCGGCGTCTCCTCGTCACGCTTTCGGTCAGGTTACGCGACGGTCTCTCCAGCTCCCGTCGGGCATCGGTACGCAGCCGTCGATGGGTGCGACCCAGTGGTAGCCGAGGGCTTCGGTTCCGTCAGCGCATCGAACGGTGACCCGCACGTACTCGTCGCCTTCGAATTCGTCCAGCGCTTCGAGCGACGCGCCGACGAGCGCGCAGCACCACCCGTGCACCACGTCGTCGCCCGGTCCGAAGACCGCGCCGGGATAGCCGCGCCCGGTGTCGTACAGGCGCCCGGGAACCGTCGCCGCGTGACAGTCCTGAACGTACGGCGCGATCAACGACCACGCGTCTCGACCGGGTGCGAGCGTCCCGTAGACGAAGAGGACGACACTCACTCCGCGTTGGCGATGCGGGCCCGGCGCTTCTGGTGGTAGCGGATGCCGCCTTGGAGCGCAGCGAAGATCGTGTCGTTGTCGCGCGAGACGAACTCGTGCACACGCTTCTCGAACAGGGCGCGCATGATCGGGTTGTACGCCTCGTACTCCTCGGTGAAGCGCACGCGCGTACGGCCTGCGCCGATCTCCTCGACGCGTGTCCAGCCGGTGGCGTGCGACCACAACGGCTTGCCGATGGCGTCGTAGCGCCACGAGTCGTGCAGCCTCACTTCGGTGAGCCACTCCCACGACTGGCCGACGCCACCCGAGAGCAGCCAGCGCGGCACCGGGAAGTAGCAGTGACGGACGAGACCGTTCCCGAGCTCGTCACCGGGGTGCAGGATCTCGATGCGCGTCTTGACGTCGCGCGGCTGCGGACGGTCGGCACCGCGATACCAGAACACCTCCCACACGTCCGGCAACGGCGCGTCCAGGTCGACCGAGAACTCGTGGTGTTGCAACTCAGTCTCCTTGCGCAGGCAGAAGCGATTGGACGGACGCCGCCAGGTCGTCCTCCCAGCGCCAGTTGTGTTCAAAGTGCCGGTTCCAGTCGACCATCACGTCGTACAGCCACCACAGGCTGTAGATGCCGCACGTCACCAGCGTCACGAGGATGCGCGCGACGTAGTTGTGCGGTCCCTTGAGGCGCCCCGGATCGGGCGGCGGCACCGGCGCGCCGAGGCGCGCGTAGATCGCGGACAGCTCGGCCTCGATCGCGCCTTCGGCGCGGTCGTGGCGCACGAGGTCTC
Source organism: uncultured Actinomycetes bacterium (assembly GCA_963740835.1). Taxonomy (GTDB): domain Bacteria; phylum Actinomycetota; class Acidimicrobiia; order IMCC26256; family PALSA-610; genus CAVUFH01. Next base: position 1,044,648 of record CAVUFH010000003.1, read on the forward strand.
CGTCCATCAACACGTACGAGACGATGCGGCCGATCCCGCCGGAGATGATGTCGATGACGAGCCAGATGACCGGATCACGGAACTCGGTCGTGGCCGCCCGCATCTGTGCGAGTGGCGGCGCGATGCGTTCGAACGCGGGCGTGAGCTCGACCGCGAGAGCCTTCGCGTGTGCCTGTTCCCACGCGAACGTCGTCGCCGCGTCGAGCAGCTCGAGCCGCCGGCGGATGTGGTCGCGATCGCGGCGCATCAGCTGGTAGAGGACGTAGTAGCCGTAGATCCCGCACGTCAGCACCGTCCAGCCCAACGCGCTCCAGAACTCGAAGATGTAATCGGTGTCGTGGCGGTGCTGCCACGCCAGCCGCACGCGATCGGCGGGGGAAGGCTGCGGTACCGGATACGGCGCGACGGACGGTCGCGGTGCCGGCGGCTCCGAGGGCCGTTGTGGTTCGGGTGGCGGCGGCGGGAACTGCGTCACGGCGGGGAGCATACGCTTGCGCGGCTCGCTCGACTCCGGAGGTCGCCATGAACGATCAATACACACCGACCCCCGCCGACCGCTTCACCTTCGGGTTGTGGACCGTCGGCAACGTCGGTCGCGATCCCTTCGGGAACGAGACGCGTCCGCCGCTCGATCCGGTCGAGTCCGTACAGCGCCTCGCCGAGCTCGGCGCCTACGGCGTCAACTTCCACGACGACGACCTGATCCCACCGGGTTCGTCGGGTGCCGAACGCGAGTCGATCCTGAAGCGGTTCCGCCGCGCGCTCGACGACACCGGCATGAAGGTGCCGATGGCGACCACCAACCTGTTCTCGAACCCCGTGTTCAAGGAGGGTGGCTTCACCGCCAACGATCCGGCCGTCCGCAGGTGGGCCGTCACCAAGACGCTCGACGCGATCGATCTCGGCGTCGAGCTCGGCGCAACGGTCTACGTGATGTGGGGTGGGCGCGAGGGCTCCGAGTCCGACGCAGCCAAGGACGTGCGCCTCGCGCTCGACCGCTACAAGGAAGCCGTCGACATCTGTTGTGCGTACGCGCGCGACCGCGACTACGACATCCGGTTCGCGCTCGAGCCGAAGCCCAACGAACCGCGCGGCAACATCTTGCTGCCGACAGTTGGTCACGCGCTGGCGTTCGTCGACCGGCTCGAGTTCCCGGAGATGGTCGGGCTCAACCCCGAGTTCGCGCACGAGACGATGTCGGGGCTCTCGTTCCACCACGCGGTCGCGCAGACGCTGTGGTCCGGGAAGCTCTTCCACATCGATCTCAACGGTCAGATCCCCGGCAAATACGACCAGGACTTCCGCTTCGGTTCCGAAGGCGTGCGCGACGCGTTCTACACGGTGAAGCTGCTGGAAGACGCGAAGTGGGATGGCAGCCGCCACTTCGACGCGCACGCGTATCGCACCGAAGATGCTGACGGAGTGTGGGACTTCGCCAAGGGGTGCATGCGCAGCTACCTCATCCTGCGCGAGAAGGCAGGGCGGTTCCACGAAGACGCGGAGATCCAGGCCGCGCTCGAGGTCGCGATGGTCGGTCGGCTCGCGGAGCCGACGTCGCCCGCAGGCACCGGTTCCGACGCGATCGCGGACCTCCGCCGCGGGCCCCACGACGTCGCCGCGCTCGCGGCGCAGGGCTACGGCAACGAACGCCTCGACCAGCTCGTCACCGAACTGCTCCTCGGAGTCCGCTGAAGTTTCAGACCCGCGCGGGGTGGACGGGCGCGCCCGCGACGTCGAGCTTGGTGTACAGCAGGCAGCCGCCGAGCTTCGGGTCGCGCGTGTGGTCCGCGGTGGTGACGTAGAGGTCCTTGCCGTGCAGGCAGAGGCTCGTCGCCATCTGCGCGGGCACCTCGATGTGACGGTCGAGCTTGCCGTACGGCGTGAAGCGACCGAGCCCGTAGCCGAGCAGCGCCACCCAGACCGCGCCGTGCTCGTCGACCGCGAGGCCATCGGGCTGCCCGTACGCGGTCGTGTCGATGACGCGGCGATCATTGGCGACGCCGTTCTCACGCAGCGTGTGCACGATCACCGTGCTCGCACGCGTGTCCGAGTGGTAGATGACCTTCTCGTCGGGTGACAACGCGACACCGTTGGGGTGGACGACGTCGCCGTAGAGCCGCGTTGCTTCGTTCTCACCGTCGATGCGCCACAGCTCACCGGGCACGGGGTGCGCGGTGCGATCGAACACGGCGAAGCGCAGCGCGCCCGCGTAGACCCGGCCGAGGCTGTCGGTGCAGAGGTCGTTCCAGCCGGGAAGGCCCTCGATCGTGAAAACCGTCGACGTGCCCCGGTTGTTGACGTGCACGATGTCACGGCCGGACGCGACGATGCCGCCGTCGGCATGGAGCGCGATGCCGCCGACGCCCCGCCGCTGGGGGACGACGGTCTCGATCTTGTCGCCGTCGAGGCGGTAGATCCCGCCACCGAGGACGTCGCTGAACAGGACGCGGCCACTCGCATCGACGGTCGGACCTTCGACGAGGCCGTAGCCGGACGCGAGCACTTCGAACTGCATAAGGTCGGAGGCTATGCCCGTCGTGCTCGGTGTCGATTCCTCGACGCAGTCGTGCAAGGTCGAACGGCGCGATGCGGAGACGGGTGCGCTGCTCGGTGAAGGACGTGCGCCGCACCCCGCGACCACGCCGCCCCGCAGCGAACAGGATCCGGCGGCGTGGTGGGACGCGCTGCGGGTCGCGGCCCGCGCGGCGGGCGCGCGCGATGTGGACGCGGTCTCGGTCGCCGGTCAACAGCACGGAATGGTGGTGCTCGACAACGAGGGCGCGGTGGTACGTCCCGCGAAGCTGTGGAACGACACCGAGCCCGCACCGGATGCCGCGTGGCTGGTGAAGCAGCTCGGTGGTCCGGAGCAATGGGTCGCGGCGTGTGGTTCGGTGCCGCTCGCCGCGTTCACGATCGCGAAGCTGTCGTGGTTGCACCGGTCCGAACCCGACGCCTGGGCGCGCCTGGCTCGCGTCTGCCTGCCGCACGACTGGCTCACGCTCCGGCTGTCGGGCGAGTTCGTCACCGACCGCGGTGAGGCGTCCGGCACCGGTTACTTCAACGCCGCGGAGGAGCAGTACCGCCTGGATCTCCTCGCGGTCGTCGACAGCGCACTCGACTGGACGGGCCGGCTGCCTCGCGTGCTCGGGCCCGGTGCCGCCGCCGGCCGCACCAATGCGTTCGGCAAGGAAGCGTTCGTCGCTGCGGGCACCGGCGACAACATGGCGGCCGCGCTCGGCATCGGCCTCGATGCGGGCGATGCGGTCGTATCGATCGGGACCTCCGGAACCGTCTTCGCGGTGAGCGACGCGCCAACGGCCGACGCAACCGGCGCGGTTGCGTCGTTCGCGGACGCGACCGGTCGCTTCCTCCCGCTGGTGTGCACCTTGAACGCGACGAAGGTCACCGACGCGGTCGGGCGGCTGTTGGCCGTCGACGCGGCCGGTCTCGACGCACTCGCGCTCGCGGCGTACACGGCCGGTGCCGCCGACGATGCCCGCGCGCCCGTGCTCGTCCCCTACTTCGACGGTGAGCGGGTCCCGAACCGGCCCGACGCGACTGGCTCGGTCGTAGGGTTGCATACCGATGTAACACGCGAAGCCCTCGCGTCTGCCGCGTTCCGCGGCGTCGTGTGCGGTCTGCTCGACGGACTCGATGCGCTTGCCGCGGCGGGCGTGCCCACGAGCGGTCGTCTCCTGCTCGTCGGCGGCGGTGCGCGGTCGCCGGCCTACCGGCGCACGGTCGCGGACCTCGCCGGCCGGCCGGTTCTCGTGCCCGACGCGGCGGAGCACGTCGCGGCCGGCGCATGTGTGCAGGCGGCCGCGATGCTGCTGGGCGCGTCCCCGCGGGAGGTCGCGGGCGCCTGGGGTCTGGGCGGGGGCGTGACGGTGGAACCGCGGGCGGTCGATCGGGACGCGATCCGGGCGCGCTACTCCGAGGCGGCACACGGGTAGCGTCGAGGCATGCCTCGTGACACGCCACGTGATGCGCCCGCGGCGATGCACGTCGCCGAATCCATCCTCGATCTGGTCGGCCACACGCCACTCGTCCGGTTGTCGCGTCTGATCGAAGCCGAGGCCTTGCAGTGCGACCTGCTCGCCAAGGTCGAGATCACGAACCCGGGCGGCAGCGTCAAGGACCGGGTGGCCGTCGCCATGATCGACGCAGCCGAGGAAGCGGGCCTGCTGAAGCCCGGGGGCACGATCGTCGAACCGACCTCCGGCAACACGGGTGCCGGCCTCGCGATCGTCGCCGCGCAACGCGGCTACCACTGCATCTTCGTGATGAGCGACAAGATGAGTGACGAGAAGGTCGCGCTGCTGCGATCGTACGGCGCGGAGGTCGTCGTGTGCCCGACCGCGGTGCCACCCGAGGATCCGCGCAGCTACTACTCGACCGCGGAACGGCTCGTCCGCGAGACGCCCGACTCCTTCCGCCCGGACCAGTACTCGAATCCGGCGAACCCGCGCGCGCACGAGCGCACCACCGGGCCGGAGATCTGGGAACAGACCGCGGGCCGCGTGACCCACTTCGTCGCCGGCATCGGGACCGGCGGCACCATCACCGGCGTCGCGCGCGCGTTGAAAGCGCGGAACCCGCGCGTGCAGATCGTCGGCGCGGATCCGTCGGGGTCGGTGTACTCCGGTGGCACCGGTCGCCCGTACCTCGTCGAAGGGGTCGGCGAGGATTTCTGGCCGACCACCTTCGAACCGACGCTCGTCGACCGAGTGGTCGAGGTGAGCGACGCGGCGTCGTTCCTCACCGCACGCCGCGTCACGCGCGAAGAAGGACTGCTCATCGGCGGTTCGTGCGGCACCGCGGTGCACGCCGCACTGGAGGTCGCGCGCGAGCTCGGGCCTGACGATGTCGTGGTCGTGCTGCTGCCCGACTCCGGCCGCAGCTACCTCTCGAAGATCTTCGACGACCAGTGGATGTTCGACATGGGCTTCCTGCGTGCCGACGGCCCGATCGTCGGCGACGTGCTGGCGGGCAAGGGCGGGGAGCTTCCGGATCTCGTGCTGATCACGCCCGAGGAGTCCGCACGCGACGCGATCAAGCTGATGCGCGCGACCGGCGTGTCCCAACTCGTCGTCAGCGTCACCAAAGACCTCCCGCTCGCGTCCAAGGAAGTGGTCGGCACCGTGCGAGAGCTGGAGCTGATGGACCAGGTCTACCGGGATTCGGCGGTGCTCGACCGCCCGGTCGGCGACATCTGCAGTGGCGCGATGCCGATGATCGGGTTCGGCGAACCCGTGGCCCGTGTCGTCGAGTCGCTCGAACAGCAACCGTCGGTCCTCGTGCTCGAAGGCGGTCACCCGATCGGCGTGCTCAGCCGCTCGGACGTGCTCGCGTTCCTCGCCGCCCGCGCCCTATGAGCCGCGAGAACCCGGGTCACGATCTCGGTTTCGAGACCCGCGCCATCCACACGGGGCAGGAGCCCGATGCCACCACCGGTGCGATCGTCCCGCCGATAAGCCTCGCGACGACGTTCGCGCAGGACAGTGTCGGTGTACATCGCGGTTACGAGTACGCGCGCAGTGGCAACCCGACCCGCAGCGCGCTGGAATCCTGTGTCGCGTCATTGGAGGGCGCGGGCAACGGCCTCGCGTTCGCGAGCGGGCTGGCCGCCGAGGACGCGTTGCTCCGCACGCTCGAACCCGGCGACCACGTGATCCTGCCCACCGACGCCTACGGCGGCACCTTCCGGCTCGTCGCGCGCGTGCACGAGCGCTTCGGCATCGAATGGACGGCCGTCGACCTCGATGACCTCGACGCGGTGGAGGCGGCGTGGACGGACGCGACGCGCATGATTTGGATCGAGACGCCGACCAATCCCGCGCTCTCGATCGTCGACATCGCCGCGATCGCGCAGCTCGCGCGCGGCCGTGCCGCCCGCGTCGTCGTCGACAACACGTTCGCGACGCCATACCTGCAACAGCCGCTCGCGCTCGGCGCTGACGCTGTCGTCCACTCGAGCACCAAGTATCTCGGCGGCCACTCGGATGTCGTCGGCGGTTTCGTCGCCGTCCACGACGCCGAGCTCGCCGACGAGCTGCGCTTCCTCCAGAACGCGATCGGTGCCGTGCCATCTCCGTTCGACTGCTACCTCGTGTTGCGCGGGGTCAAGACGCTCGGTGTGCGCATGGATCGACACTGCGAGAACGCGCGCGCGATCGTGGCCCTGCTCGCAGAGCACGATGCGGTTGCGCGCGTGCTGTACCCCGGCCTGCCGAACCATCCGGGTCACGAGATCGCGCAGCGGCAGATGAAGGATTTCGGCGGAATGGTGTCGTTCACACTCGCCGGCGGTGAGAACACCGCGCTCGATGTTGTCGCGAAGACGCGCCTCTTCACACTCGCCGAGTCTCTCGGTGCGGTCGAGTCGTTGATCGAGCACCCGGCGCGCATGACGCACGCCTCAACCGCGGGCTCGCCGCTCGAAGTCGATCCCGCGCTCGTGCGACTCTCCGTCGGCATCGAGACCACGACCGATCTCGTCGTGGACCTCCGGCAGGCGCTCGACGCGCTCGTCTGGTGATCTCGGGCACGGTGATCGCGTGAACCGTCGCGAGTTCCTCTACGTCGCGGCCGGCGTGCCACTTCTCATCGCGGCCGTTCCCGGAGCGGGAAGCCCCTACGGCGAACTGCTCGCCCCCGATGCGAACGGCATCATGCTCCCGCCCGGCTTCACGTCGCGCGAGCTCGCGCGTGCCGGCCAGGTAGTGCCGGGCACGAAGTACGCGTGGCATCAGTGGCCCGATGGCGGCGCGACGTTCGCGCAGCCCGACAGCGGCTGGATCTACGTGTCGAACAGTGAGGTCGACGGCGGTGCCGGTGGCGTCGGCGCGATCCGCTTCGCACCCGACGGCTCGATCGCCGACGCGTACTCGATCTGCTCGGGCACCTCGCGGAACTGCGCCGGCGGCCTCACGCCGTGGCGAACGTGGCTGACCTGCGAGGAGGTCGGCGACGGCCAGGTGTGGGAGTGCGATCCCGAGGGCTCCGAACGCGCAGTCGTGCGCCCGGCGATGGGGTCGTTCACGCACGAGGCCGTTGCCGCCGACCCCGCGACGCGCACCTTGTTCCTGACGGAGGACGACCCGAACGGGCGCCTCTACCGCTTCACGCCCGCGCAGTGGGGCCGGCTCGACGTGGGCACGCTCGAAGTCGCGCAGACGAGTGACAGCGGCGTGGTCACCTGGATCCCGGCCGGCGCGAGCGGCGCGACCACGTATGGCGGTGGTGAAGGCATCGCGTACTACGACGGTTCGGTCGTCTTCACGACCAAGTCCGACGGCCGCATCCGCACGTACGACACGCGGACCGCGCAGATGAGCGTCCTGTACGAGCCCGGTCAGCAACCGGAGATCGTCGGCCCCGACAACATCACGTTCTCGACGAACGGCGATCTGTACGTGTGCGAGGACGTCCCCAAGGACCAAGACCTCCTGCTGTTCGGCGCCGACGGCGCGCGCACGCAGGTGCTGCGTCTCGATGCCAACCACGCGGGATCCGAGCTCGCCGGTGTCGCGTTCGATCCGTCCGGCAGCCGGATGTACATCTCGTCGCAGCGCGGCGGTGGTGGCAACGGCGTCACCTACGAGATCGCCGGCCCGTTCCGCACGCTCGCGGTCTCCGCGTCCACGACGACAGACGCAGCGTCGTCATCCGCACCCACCACGAGCGGTGTGGCACAGGGCCGTCCCGACGACACCGGTGGCGCCAAGGGTGACGGCACGTCCGTGTTGCCGGTTGCCGGCGCGGTCGGCGGCGCAGCCGTGCTCGCGCTCGGTGGGCTGGCGTGGCTGTGCACACGCCGGGGTACGACACCCGAGTGACGCTCTTCCCCGGACCTTCACTGGACGAGCTGCGCGACGCAGTCGACGCGTGCACCGCGTGTGACCTCTACAAGGAGGCGACGCAGGCCGTGTTCGGCGAAGGACGGCGTGACGCCGCGCTGATGCTCATGGGCGAAGTGCCCGGTGACAAAGAAGATCTCGCCGGCCGCCCGTTCGTCGGACCCGCGGGCAAGGTGCTCGACGAGGCTCTTCTCGAAGCCGGCATCGACCGCACGCAGATCTACCTCACGAACGCGGTGAAGCACTTCAAGTTCGAGCGGCGAGGCAAGGTCCGGATCCACAAGAAGCCGAACGCGGCGGAGATCCACGCGTGCAGCCAATGGTGGCAGGCCGAGCTGCAGCAGGTGCACCCCGAGGTCCTCGGCATCCTCGGTGCCACTGCGGGAAACGCGGTCTTCGGGCCGAGCTTCCGAGTCACCAAGCAGCGCGGCGAGTGGCTGCAGGCACCGGACGGCACCGCCACGCTCGCGACGATCCATCCTTCCGCGGTGTTGCGAGCCCCGTCCGAGCGACGCGACGAGGAGTACGCCGGGCTGGTCAAGGACCTCCGGCTGATCGCGGCCCGCCTCTCGTAGCCCTTTTCATGGTCGCTCCCGCTCGTTGGGCCTTCGGCCGAGCGGAGCTCCGCTTCGCTCCTACGGGAACGTCTGGCCGGCGAGGCGGCGCTGCTTGAACTGCGCTTTGACGTAATCGCGGTTCATCAGCGCGATGAAGTCGATGGAGATCGACTTCGGGCACGCGGCTTCGCACTCGCGATGGTTCGTGCATGACCCGAAGTACGACTCCATCGTGTCGACCATCGCCACCGTGCGGTCCCAGCGTTCGGCTTGGCCTTGCGGCAGCAGGTTCAGGTGCTGCAGCTTCGCCGACGTGAACAACTGCGCAGCGCCGTTCGGGCACGCAGCGACGCATGCGCCGCAGCCGATGCAGGCCGCCGCGTCCATCGACGCGTCGGCGACCGGCTTCGGGATCGGGACGATGTTGCCGTCGGGCGCGCCGCCGGTGCCGGCGCTTATGTATCCGCCGGACTCGATGATGGCGTCGAACGGACTCCGGTCGACGATGAGGTCGCGCACGATCGGGAAGGCCGCGGCGCGCCACGGCTCGATCGTGATGTGGTCGCCGTCGGCGAACTTTCGCATGTGCAGCTGACACGTCGCCGTCCCGCGCTGCGGGCCGTGCGCCTGCCCGTTGATCATCATTCCGCACGAGCCGCAGATCCCCTCGCGGCAGTCGTGGTCGAACGCGATGGGCTCCCGGCCGTCGAGGATGAGGCGCTCGTTGACGATGTCGAGCATCTCCAGGAACGACATGTCAGGGCTCACACCGGGCACGTCGTAGGTCTCGAACGCGCCCGGCGCCTCGGGGCTCGCCTGGCGCCAGGCCTTGAGCGTGATGCGGATTGTCTGCTCGGACACCGATGACTCCGTGGATACTCGCGCGTCGGGCTTTGCTACTTGTACGAACGCGTCGAAGGGTGGGCGTACTCGAACTCGAGCTGTTCCTTGTGGAGGATCGGCTCCTTGCCGACGCCGGTGATTTCCCACGCGGCGACGTACGCGAAGTGCTCGTCGTCGCGCAGCGCCTCGCCGTCCTCGGTCTGGTACTCCTCACGGAAGTGGCCGCCGCAGGACTCGTTGCGGTGCAGCGCGTCGAGCACGAGGAGCTCACCGAACTCGAGGAAGTCGGCGACGCGGCCGGCCTTCTCGAGCGACTGGTTGCGCGTCTCGTTCTCGCCGAGGACGCGCACGTCCTTCCAGAACTCCTCGCGGATCGCGGGGATCTCCGACAGCGCCTTGGTGAGGCTCTGCTCGGTGCGCGACATGCCGCAGTTGTCCCAGAGCGTCTTGCCGAGCTGCCGGTGGATGTCGTCGACGGTGCGCTTGCCGTTGATCGCGAGCAGCTTGCGCACCTGCTCGTCGACCGCCTGTTCGGCTTCCCGGAACACCGGATCGTCGGTGGGTACGGGCGCGTGTCCGAGCAGTGGCGCGAGGTACTGACCGATCGTGTACGGCAGTACGAAGTAACCGTCGGCGAGACCCTGCATCAGCGCGGATGCGCCCAACCGGTTGGCGCCGTGGTCGGAGAAGTTCGCTTCACCGAGTACGAACAACCCCGGCAGGTTGCTCATCAGGTCGTAGTCGACCCACAGACCACCCATCGTGTAGTGGATCGCCGGATAGATGCGCATGGGGACGACGTACGGGTCCTCGCCGGTGATGCGCTCGTAGATCTCGAAGAGGTTGCCGTACCGCTCCTCGATGACGGGCCGGCCCAAGCGCTGGATCGCTTCCGAGAAGTCGAGGTAGACGCCGTTCTTCAGCGGACCGACGCCCCGACCTGCGTCGACCTCGCGCTTGATCGCACGCGACGCGACGTCGCGCGGCACGAGGTTGCCGAAGGCGGGGTACCGGCGCTCGAGGAAGTAGTCGCGGTCGTCCACCGGGATCTGGTCGGGGGAGCGCGGGTCGGCCATCTGCGCGGGCACCCACACGCGCCCGTCGTTACGCAACGATTCCGACATGAGCGTGAGCTTCGACTGGAAGTCGTCGCTGGCGGGGATGCACGTGGGGTGGATCTGGGTGAAGCAGGGGTTCGCCATGTAGGCGCCGCGTTTCGCCGCCCGCCACGCGGCGGTGACGTTCGAGTTCTTTGCGTTCGTGGAGAGGTAGAACGCGTTGCCGTAGCCACCGGTCGCGAGCACGACTGCGTGGCCGGTCAACGAGAAGACATCGCCGCTGTTCAGATCGCGGCACACGATGCCGGACGCGGCGCCATCCTTGATGACGAGATCGAGCATCTCCGTGCGCGGATACAGCGCGACGGTGCCCGCGTGCACCTGCCGCATCAGCGCCTGGTACGCACCGAGCAGTAGTTGCTGGCCGGTCTGGCCCCGTGCGTAGAACGTCCGCGACACCTGGGCGCCGCCGAAGGAACGGTTATCGAGGAGTCCGCCGTACTCACGGGCGAACGGCACGCCCTGCGCGACACACTGGTCGATGATGTCGACCGACACCTGCGCGAGGCGGTAGACGTTCGCCTCACGCGAGCGGTAGTCGCCGCCTTTGATGGTGTCGTAGAACAACCGGTAGATGCTGTCGCCGTCGTTCTTGTAGTTCTTCGCCGCGTTGATGCCGCCTTGCGCGGCGATCGAGTGCGCGCGCCGAGGCGAGTCGTGGAACGTGACGACCTTGACGTTGTAACCGGCCTCACCGAGCGTCGCCGCGGCCGATGCACCGGCAAGACCCGAGCCGACGATGATGATGTCGAACCGCCGGCGGTTGGCGGGGTTGACGAGCTTCACCTCGAACTTGTGGTTGTCCCACTTCTCTTCGAGTGTGCCTTCGGGGATGTGCGAGTCAAACGTCAAGGCCGGACTCCTGTTTGCACTGACCGGTCGGATCGGTGTGCGGACACGCGACGTTGACCCATCCGAGCTGCACTGCGACCGGGAAGGTCAGGTTGCCGACGAGGATGAGGCCCGCGAAGCCTTGCGCGAAGCGACGACGCGCCTTGTTGTACTTCGGGTTGTTGATGCCGAGGCTCTGGAAGAGCGACCAGGCTCCGTGGTACAGGTGGAACGCGAGCGCGATCATGGCGAGGATGTAGACGATCGCGACGGGAACGCGTTGCAGGCTGTACACGAGGTTGTTGTACGGGTCGCCGCGCACGAACTCGGGGTTGGCGTTCCCCCACGTGAGATCCATCAGGTGGAAGAGGATGAAGAGGCCGACGATGATGCCCGTCCACCGCATCGTGCGCGACGCGAAGTCGGCGGCGACGTAGTCACGCGGCGATTGGTACGTGTCCGGTCGCGCCTTGCGGTTCATGATCGTGAGCGACGCGGCCGCGTGGATGTGGAACACGAACGCGGCGATGAGCCCGACACGGACGGTCCACAGCAGCACCGTGCGCGGGAGCAGGTGGGCGGGGATGTTGCGCAGTGCTTCGCCGTAGAGGTTCAGCTCCTGCTTCGAGAGGAACAGCTTCAGGTTCCCGATCATGTGGCCCAGGACGAAGACCATGAGGATCACGCCTGTGACCCCCATCACCCACTTCTTGCCGACCGCCGAGCGGTAGAACCGGACGAGCGGCGGGCCGCCTTTCCTCTGGGGCCGGATCGGCGCGGCGCCGCGGGGCGGCGCCGTCGTGCCTTCCGTCGTTCGGCTCGCCATCGTTCGGGCCATCGTTCACGCCTCTTTCACGGGGAGCCAGGCCGCTCGTGACTTCGTGAAACCGAATCTAGGCTCGGATCGCGGGTCGAGGCCGAATCGCCACCGACATCACGATGGCCCGACACGGATCACCGATCGTGGACATCGCTCTCGGCGATGGCCGTCCCGGCATGCCGATGGCGACCGACTCGCTGATGGTCTGGTTCTCTACATCACCTGTCGGCACTCGTCGACGCGTGCGCTCGGCAATGGTGGCCACCAGTCATCCGCCGCGTTCGCCGTGACGCAGCCGCGTCAGCCGGCGCGTAGCGCGAGCAACGGGTAGCGGTTCACGACCCGACCGACGCGTTCGTGTTCGAGCACGACTTCGACGTCGACCGCGTCCGCGACTTCGATCCGCCCAACGAACACCAGGCCGTCGGCCGGGACATCGCCGATCCAACGCGTCGCGCGTCCGTCGGCCGAGGCCTCGACCTCGACCGCGAACAAGTCTTCACGGGTGTCGTTGACGACATGCACGAGCCCCGCTCGCGGTTCGACCATCGCGAGCACCGGGCGGCACGCGTCACGCACCGCGAAGTACCCGCGTTTCGGTTCGCGTTCGTGATCGAGCACCGACCAGCTCGCAAGCGGTTGTGGATCGGCGAGCGAGAACATCGCGAAGCCACCCGTCGGCGAGTACTTCAGGCGCCGCAGGTCTTCGATCTGTAGCTGCAGCAGCGCGGCCTGGTACGCCTGGGTCATCGCGCGCCACTCCTCGAACGACTTCGCGTCGGTCGGGGGCATGCGTCGATCGAAGATGTCGCGTTGCAGCGCGTGGTGACGGGTGAGGCGCTCCCAGTCGAGGTCGGGCCAGTGCTCGGGTTCCATCCAGTCGGCGTGATCGGGAACGGCCTGGGCGCCGAACTCGGACACGAACCGACCGAGGCGCGGCCAGCGTCGGAGGCTCGCCGCGAGGCCGCGGAGATCGCCGTGGTACCAGCCGTAGTACAGGTGGCTGTCGGTGCCGGGCTCGGCCAGGCCGGGCAGCACCCCGCTGTGGCGGACGACGGGCCGCGTGTGGTCGCACCGGCCGATGGCGCGCGCCACTGATCGATCGAGCACCTGCTTGCTCCACGTCGGGAGGACCTTGGTCGCGGCGAGCTTCGCGAGGGCGCCGCGTGACCACGGCTCGCCGGGCTCGCGATCCGCGGCGAACGGCGCGTTGTGCGCGCACCACAGCATGACGCTCGGGTGGTGGCCGAGCTGGTCGACCATGACCCGCGCCTGGCGAGCGGCCTGGCGGCGGACGCTGCGCGCGTAGCCCCATTGGAGCGGGAGATCCTGCCACACCAGGAGGCCGAGCTCGTCCGCGGCGTCGTACAGCTCTGGACGCGCGACGTGCGCGTGCACGCGAACGAGATCGAGGTTCGCGTCCTGCGCGAGCATGAGATCGCGCCGCACTTCGTCGGTCGACGCGTCGCCGAGCGCCATGCGCGTCGGTGCGAGGTTGGTGCCCTTGAGGAACATCCGCTCGCCGTTGACGGAGAACTTCCAATCGTCGTTGCGGATCTCGCGGAACGCGGTGCGCAGCGTGCGTGCGTCGCTGGTGCCGTCACGGATCTCGACCGCGATCCGCACGGTGCACAGCGGTTGGTCTCCGAGCGCCTTCGGCCACCACCGCGGCGCGGCGTCGACGCTCAGCACCCACGACTGCCGGTTCTCGCCGGCCGCGAGCGTCACCGGTCGGTACGAGTCGAGCAGCATCTCACCGGTCGGATCGAGCACCTCCGCATGCAGGACGGCGTCCAGTGGTCCGTCGTCCGCGTCGAGCGTGACGTCGCAAGTGAGCCGGCCGCGTTCCGCGAGGGCGTCCGTACACAACACGCGCAACGTCGAGATGCGCACACGTCCGGTCTCGACGATGCGGATCGGACGCCATGGCCCGCCGGGGTTGAACGCGGGATCAGCCGCGTCCCAGTGCCCGAACACGCCGGTGACCGTGCGCTTGGCGGTGCGATCGCGTTGCGGCGGACACCCGACCTCCAGCGCGAGTACGTGTTCGCTCGCGACGCGCAGCGCATCGGTGACCTCGAACGCGTGCGGGACGAAGTAGCCCTCGGTCGTGCCGAGATAGTCGCCGTCGAACCAGACGTCGCCGTAGTAGAAGATGCCGTCCAGCTCGACGAACGCGCGCCGGTCCGGGGCGGGCGCCGGCGCGGTGAGCGTGCGCCGGTACAGCACCGGGCCGTCGGCCGCCGCGAATTCGTCGACGGTGCGCCAGTGATGAGGGAGACGGACGGTCGTCCAGGTTCCGTCGTCGAACGCCGTGTCCGCGAACTGCTTCGCCAGCTCTCCATCACCCGGATGCGCACTCCAGCGTCCCATGAGGTCCACGGCGGGAACGTTATGTCGCAAGTGTGGGCGAGCGCGGCGCCGGAATCGAGGGACATACACTCGCCCGCATGACGCGCCCCGCAACCCTCGGAGAACTACGCAGCAGCGGCTGGACGTCGCGCCAAGTCAAAGACGAGCTGCGCGCGAACACCGTGCGCAAGCTGATGGCGGGCGAACCGCTCGTCGAAGGTGTCGTGGGTTACGAGGACACCGTGCTGCCGCAGGTTGCCAACGCCCTGCTCGCCGGCCACGACATGATCTTGCTCGGCGAACGCGGTCAAGCGAAGACGCGCATCATGCGTTCGCTCGTCAACCTGCTCGACGAGTGGCTGCCGATCGTCGCCGGCAGCGAGATCAACGACGACCCGTACCACCCGATCTCGTCGCACGCGCGCGTCCTCATCGCCGAACGCGGCGACGAGACGCCGATCGAGTGGGTACACCGTGAACGCCGCTTCGGCGAGAAGCTCGCGACCCCGGACACGTCGATCGCCGACCTCATCGGCGAGGTCGACCCCATCAAGGTCGCCGAAGGCCGCTACCTCTCGGACGAGCTCACGATCCACTACGGCCTCGTACCCCGCACGAACCGCGGCTTGTTCGCGATCAACGAGCTCCCGGACCTCGCGGAGCGGATCCAAGTCGGCCTCTTGAATGTCCTCGAAGAGCGCGACGTGCAGATCCGCGGCTACAAGATCCGCTTGCCGCTCGACGTCGTGCTCCTCGCGTCGGCCAACCCCGAGGACTATACGAACCGCGGTCGCATCATCACGCCGCTCAAGGACCGGTTCGGCGCGCAGATCCGCACGCACTACCCGCTCGAGACCGAGATCGAGATGGACATCATCGACCAAGAGGCGCGCCCGCTCGAAGCCCAGGGGCTTTCGGTGACGGTCCCCGACTTCATGACCGAGATCGTTGCCGAAGTGAGCCAACTCGCGCGTCGTTCTCCCCACGTGAACCAGCGCTCGGGTGTGTCGGCGCGTCTGTCGATCGCGAACTACGAGACGTTGGTCGCGAACGCGACACGTCGCGCGCTCGCGAGTGGCGAGCGCGAGGTCGTGCCTCGCGTCTCGGATCTCGATGCGCTGACGTCATCGACGAGCGGCAAGATCGAGATCGAGACGCTGGAAGATGGGCGCGAAGGCCAGGTGCTCGACCGCATCATGAAGGCGGCGATCCTCGAGGTCTTCCGCTCGCGCGTGCGTCCGGAGCAACTCGGCCCGGTCGTCTCCTCCTTCGAGGACGGTTCGATCGTGCACACCGGCGAGGACATCCCCTCCGGCGAGTACCGCACCCTGATGGCGCAGCTCGACGGCGTCGGCCAGTTGCTCACGGAGCTGCAGGTCAGCGAGTCGCCCGCCGGCATCGCGTCGGGCATCGAGTTCGTGCTCGAAGGTCTGCACCTCACCAAGAGACTGAACAAAGACGCAGTCGGCACCCGCGCCACCTACCGCGCCCGCGGCTGACCCCGAGGTTTTGGCGACAAATCACGACCGTCACGGTCGCCGATTGTCGCCGAAACCGGTTGTTGCTCAGCGGGCGGTTGCGTAGCTCTTGAGGAGTTCGGCGCTGCCGCGTGGTTCGCGGTCGCGCGTGAACGCCCCGAACTGGACGTCGAACCCGCGGTTCCACTCGTAGTTGTCGACGCCGGTCCAGTGGAAGAAGCCCCGCACGTCGATGCCGTCGTCGATCGCGTCGGAGACGACCCCCAACGACTCGCTGAGGATGTCGCAGCGGAATTCGTCGTCGTCGGTACCCACGCCGTGTTCGCAGATGAGCAGGGGCCGACCTGGGAGGTCGTCGTGCAGCTTGCGCAACACGATGCCGAGCCCTTCGCTCCACGGCGCGTACCCCATCGATCCGACGGGCACGTTCGCGGGGTACGGCGTCTGCCGGCCCTCGTTGTCGATACCGATCGCGGAGTAGTACGAGAAGCCGACGAGATCGCACGCTTCTTGCAGGTCTGGTATCTCGCGCGACATGCGTCCGGGGAGCTCGAGCACACCGTCGCGGTCGGCCCGCGTCCACACGTTCCAGATGAGCTCTTCCAGCGCGCGCACGACATTGGTCGTCTGCACCGTCTGGCCGACGGGGAAGACGGGCGACAGGTTGTGGATGGTTGCGACGGGTTGTCCACCACCGCGCAGTTCGCGCCACGCGTCCCGCTGCGCGAGCAGCACGCCCCCGAGCGTGTCGAACACCTTGCCCCAGTCGAGCGACGCGGGTGCGCGTCCGCCGGTGCGGTAGATCGACGAGTACGCGGCCGGTTCGTTGATCGGCTTCCATCCGTACACGAGATCGCCGAACGTCTCCGCGCAGAACGCGACGTGCCGAGGCCAGAAGTAGGAACGGGCCCGCTCGTCGACGAAGCCCCCTTCGCCGACCTCGGTGAACCAACCGGGCAGCGTGAAGTGGTGCAGGCAGACCCACGGGTCGACACCGGCGCCGTGCGCGGCCGTCAGCACCTCGCGGTAGTGCTCGATCGCCGCGTCGTCACGGCGGCCCTCCTCCGGTTCGATGCGCGCCCACTCGATCGACAGCCTGTGGTTGCGCAGCCGGTACTCCGCGTACATCTCGAAGTCCTCTGCGTACCGGGTGCCGAAGTCATTTCCGGTTCCTGTCGGCGGCACCCGTCCGGCCCGTTCGAGCGCGTACCAGTCCGAGGCAGGTGCAGCACCCTCCGCCTGTGTCGACGACGCGGCCGTACCCCACCAGAACTCGCGAGGGAAACCCATGGGCTCAAAGGTACGGAGCGAAGCGGAATCCCGCTGCGATAGCCCCTCGGACGGGAGCGAGAGCGACCCGTGGATACGGGTACGGTGAGTGTGTGAGCAGGTTCGCGTATTCCAGGTGGGACGGTACGCAGATCGGTTTCGATCTCGACGCCGATTCGCTGTTGGAGGAAATGACCGACGATCTCCTCTACCACGGTGATCTCAACGCCGCGCTGCGCCGCATGATGCAGCAGGGCTTCACCGATCGTGAAGGTCGCGACATCCAGGGTTTGCGCGAGATGCTCGAGAAGCTGCGCGAGCAACGCCGCGAGCAGCTCGACCGGTATGACCTCGGCGGCGTCTACGAAGAGATCGCCGAGCGGCTCGACGAGATCGTCGAACACGAACGCGAAGGCATCGACCGCCGGCTCGACGACGCGCGCCAGTCCGGCGACAAGCGCCGCGAGGAGCTGCTCGAGGACCTCGCGCGCGAGCGCCGACAAGAGCTCGAACAGCTCCCGCCTGATCTCGCAGGTCGCGTGAGCGAGCTGCAGCAGTACGACTGGATGGATGATGCCGCGCGTCAGCAGTTCGAGGAGCTCATGGAAGAGCTGAAGAAGCAGCTCCTCGACTCGATGTTCAACCAGCTGCAGCAGGGCATGTCGGAAATGTCACCCGAGCAGCTCCAGCGCATGAAGGACATGCTCGCCGAGCTGAACCAGATGCTCGAGCAGCGCGAGCGGGGCGAGGAGCCCGACTTCGACGGCTTCATGGAGCGTTACGGCGACTTCTTCCCCGACAATCCGCAGAACCTCGACGAGCTGCTCGAGTCGATGGCGCGCTCGATGGCGCAGATGCAGCAGATGCTCAACTCGATGACCCCCGAACAGCGGGCGCAACTTCAGGAGCTCGCCAACTCGCTGCTCGACGACATGGACCTGCGGTGGCAGGTCGACCAGCTCGGCCAGAACCTGCGCAACGCGTTCCCGCAGATGGGCTGGGGCCAGCGCATGCCATTCCGCGGCGACGAACCGATGCCGCTCGGTCAGATGGGCAGCGTGCTCGACCAGCTCGGCGACATCGACGCGTTGGAGCACATGCTCCGCAACGCGACGAATCCCGGCCAGCTCGCCGAGGTCGACCTCGACCAGGCCCGCGAGCTGCTCGGCGACGATGCCGCGCGCTCGCTCGACCAGCTCGCGCGCCTCGCGAAGGAGCTCGAGGAGGCCGGCTTGATCGAGCAGCGCGAAGGGCGCATGGAGCTGACGCCGAAGGGCATCCGTCGCATCGGTCAGCGCGCGCTCGGCGATCTCTTCCGTCGCCTCCTGCAGGACCGCGCCGGCCGGCACGAAGTCGAGCGCACGGGCGCGGGCCACGAGCGGGCCGACGAGCACAAGGCGTACGAGTTCGGCGACCCCTTCCACCTCGACGTCGGTCGCACGATTCGCAATGCGATCACCCGGCAAGGTGCCGGCACGCCGGTGCAGATCCGGCCCGAGGACTTCGAGATCGAACGCACGGAGCAGCTCACGAGCACCGCGACCGTGCTCATGCTCGACGTGTCGCTCTCGATGGAGATGCGCGGGCGGTTCCTCGCGGCGAAGAAGGTCGCGATGGCGCTGCACACGCTCATCTCGTCGCAGTACCCGCGTGACTACCTCGGCATGGTCAGCTTCGGGCGGGTCGCGCGCGAGGTGAAGCCCGAGCGGCTCCCCGAGGCCACCTGGGACTTCGAGTGGGGCACCAACATGCAGCACACGATGATGCTCGCCCGCCGCCTGCTCGCCGGGAAGACCGGCCGCAAGCAGATCATCATGATCACCGACGGCGAGCCGACCGCCCACATCCAACCGAACGGCGATCCCTTCTTCGACTACCCGCCCGCGCCGCTCACCATCGAGATGACGTTGCGCGAGGTCCAGCGCTGCACCAAGGCCGGGATCCGCATCAACACGTTCATGTTGGAGGACAACTATTACCTGCGTGAGTTCGTCGAACGGATGATGAAGATGAACCGAGGCCGGGCGTTCTTCACGACGCCGGAGACGCTCGGCGACTACGTGCTCGTCGACTTCATGGACCAGAAGCGCGAGCAGCGCCGCGCCGGATAACCCGAGCGCGAGCACTTCAACCCTGGGCACCACCCGCCGATGAGACACCCGGTGGGGCACGGAGGCCCCCGGACGACGTCGTCACGGAGGAGATCCGCCTGTGTTGGTCCCGCGCGTGCTCGTGGTGCAGCCCCGAGAGGCGCTGGCCCAGGCCACCGGCCGCCACCTGCGCGCGGCCGGGTTCGAGCCGGTTGTCGTGGCCGACGGGGACGCCGCGGTCCGGATCGCGGTGACGGATCCGCCCGCCGCCGTGCTCGTGGACCTCACCCTGCCCGCCCTCGACGGCTGGTGTGTGCTCGCGACCCTCGGCGCCCGAGTCGGGCCGCCAGTGGTGGCCTACGGGCCGGTCGGCGATGCGAGCCGGGCCATGTTGCTCGGCGCGGTCACCTGCGTGCACGATCGCGCGGCCGTCGTCACGGCCATGCAGCGCTTGTTCCAGCGGGTCACGACCGGACCGGCCTGACCTGATCCTCTTTCCGATCGGGCGGGAACCGACTCGGTGCAGGCGGTGTTGACTGCAGGGAACAGGAGGAATAGATGAATCGAATCCCCCGCGACCAACTCCCCACCAGCGAGGCCGAGTGGCGCGAGCGTCTCACCCCCGAGCAGTACCAAGTGACCCGTCAGGCCGGCACCGAGCGCGCGTTCACCGGTGAGTACTGGGACTGCCACGAGGACGGCACGTACACGTGCGTGTGTTGTGGCGAGCCGCTGTTCTCGTCCGACACGAAGTTCGAGTCCGGCTCGGGCTGGCCGAGCTTCTATACGCCGGTGAACGAGGCTGCGATCGAGGAGCGGTCCGACGGATCGCACGGAATGGTGCGTACCGAGGTCCGCTGCGACAACTGTGGCGCCCACCTGGGCCACGTGTTCCCGGACGGTCCGCGGCCCACCGGGCTGCGGTACTGCATCAACAGCGCCTCGCTCGGGTTCGACGAGTCGGATGCTTTCGCGGACGAGGCGCCAGCCGAGGATCAGCCGAGCAGCGCCTCGTAACGACGGAAGGTCTCGGCGTCGAAGGCGACGAGACTGACCTCGAGGTCGCCGGCGCACGTACGCAGCGTGCGCACGGCGACTTCGGCGGCCTGATCGCCGGGGTAGCCGAAGATGCCGGTGGAGATCGCCGGGAAGGCGATCGTGATGGCACCCGCGTCACGCGCGACTTCCACGGAACGGCGATAGCACGACGCGAGGACCGCGGCCTCGCCGTGGCTGCCACCCCGCCACACCGGGCCGACCGTGTGGACGATGCACCGCGCCGGCAGGGCGAAACCGGGTGTCAGTTTGGCGTCGCCGGTCTCGCAGCCGCCGAGCGCCCGGCAGGCGGCGTCGAGCTGTGGCCCGGCCGCCGCGAAGATCGCGCCGCACACCCCGCCGCCTCGGGCGAGGGCGGTGTTGGCCGCGTTGACAATCGCGTCGACCGCGAGCGTCGTGATGTCCGCGGTAATTATGCGAATTTGTCCGGTCATTGCACGAATAGTCCGATTATTTCGGTCAGGTTGTCGCCAACCCCTTGCGTGGCCGCCAGAAGGCGCGCCATGATGACACGGTTGTAATTCCATCGGCGGCATTCGCCGGAGCAAGCCGACCGGCTGCAGGACAGCCGGTCTGGTCCGGTGAGTCAGGCACAGGGAGCAAGGGGGCAGCCGATGCGAGAAATGTTGATCCAGCTCGAGGTCGACCAAGGTGACCGGCGCTGGCAAGAGCGCGCCAACTGCCTGGGGGTCGATCCCGACCTGTTCTTCCCCGAGCGCGGGGCTTCCACCAAGGAAGCCAAGGGCGTGTGTCATGGCTGCGAGGTGCAGCCCGACTGCCTCGAGTACGCGTTGCGGCACGGGGAGAAGTTCGGCATCTGGGGCGGCATGTCCGAGCGGGAGCGCCGTCGCATCCGACGCCAGCGCGCACTCGCGCGGCGCGGCATCGCCAGCGCCTAGACACGCCCGCGGGCGATCCGCTAGTGGCGCCCGCGGGCGATCCGGGCCTCGATCGTCGCGGCCTCGTCGATCCCGGTCCAGGCCCGGAACTCGGGCGAACAACGGTCGAGCTCGGCCCGAGGCACGAGCCCGACCAGTTCGACCGAGGCGACATCCGCGCCGCGCTCGCGCACGGCCGCCCGGACCGCCGCGCACGCGGGCTCGATCCCGGTGCGCGCGAGATCGGTCACGTTCATCGAGACCTGCGCGCGCCCGGTCGCGGCGAGGGAGAAGCCGAGCGCGCGCACGCCGGGGAGCCCGCCGTCGCGTTCGCGCACCACGCGCGCCGCGGTACGTGCAACCTCTACGTCGGCGGTGTCGAGCACGCAGTTGATCGCAACCAGAGGCGCGCGTACACCCACCGCGGTGGTTCCGAGCTCCGGGTGCGGCCGCGTCGGCCCGAGGTCCGGCGCGCGCCGCCGGAACGCGTCCCGGCGGGTGGCGGGGAGCGACCTGCGTTGCGCGTCGGCACCGTCGTACAAGAAGACGGGCACCGCAAACGATGTCGCCCACCAGCGCGCGAACTCGTATGCGGCGCGCACCGCGACGGCTGGGTCACCGGCGAGCGCGACGAACGGCACCACATCGAGCGCGCCCAGTCGCGGGTGGACGCCGTCGTGCTCCACCATCGACACGCGCGTCGCGACCGCGCGGGCCAAGCTTTGCACCGCGTCGGTCACTGCACCCGTGTCGGGTGCGGCCAGGGTGAACACCGAACGGTTGTGATCGGGATCGGTGTGGACGTCGAGCAGCGGCGCGCCGCACGATGCAGCCAATCCGGCGATCAGGTCGACATCCCGCCCGGCCGACACGTTCGGGACGCATTCGAGCATGCGTCGAGCGTAGGGGTCGCTAGCCTCCCGCGCGATGAAGGTCGGACTCGCACTGCCCCAGTACGACTACTCGGTTGCCGGGGAGCGCCCGCTCCAGTTCGCAACGATCGTCGAGTACGCGCGCGCGGCCGAAGCGGCCGGCTTCGATTCCGTGTGGCTGTCGGACCACCTGTTCTTGGATCTCGCCAAGTACGGCGGCCTGAGTGATCGGTTCGGTTGTTACGAACCACTCGTGACGCTCGGCGCGCTGGCGCGCGAAGTCGATCGCGTGCGCCTCGGCACGCTCGTCATGTGCGAAGCGTTGCGACCGGCTTCCGTGTTGGCGAAGTCGTTGACTACCGTCGACCGCGCCTCCGGCGGTCGGCTCGACGTCGGCCTCGGCGCGGGTTGGTACGAACCCGAGTACGAAGCCATCGACATGAAGTTGCCGGGGCCGGGTGAACGGCTCGCGCGCCTCGCCGAGGCCATCGACGTGGTGACCGGGCTGCTCAGCGGCGGACCGTTCACGTACGACGGTCGCTACCACCGCGCGCACGACGCGGTGAACCTGCCGCCTGCAGTCCAAGAACCGCGCCCGCGTGTGTTCGTCGGCGGGAAGGGTGATCGACTGCTCCGTCTCGTTGCAGAACACGCCGATGGTTGGAACACGTGCTGGACGTGGACACCGGACGCGTACCGCGAACGTCTGGCCGTGCTCGACGCGGCGTGCGACGCCGTCGGGCGCGACCCCACGACGATCTGGCGCACGCTCGGCCTGTACGCGCTGGTCGGCGAGGACGAACGCGACCTGGAGCACCGGTTCGAGCACCTCCGGGCGTCGTCGCCGTCGGGCGTGCTCGACGGTGTCGATCTCGACGCCTACCGATCCGGCCGGTTGGTCGGCACCGTAGAAGCGGTGCAGGAACAGATCGCCGCCTGGGAGGCGCTCGGGGTCGAAACGCTCATCGCCGGCACCGGGGTCGTGCCCTTCCAGGTCAGCGGCCTGGACGACATCGCGATGCTCGCCGCCGCGTCCCGCTGAGCGAGACCGGGCGGCTACCCTGTTGACGCAGCAGGTCGATGAAAGGTCCGCGCATGTTCGGTCTCGGAGCTCCGGAACTCATCATCATCCTGCTGATCGTGCTGATCATCTTCGGGGGGTCCAAGCTGCCCCAGTTGGCGCGTTCCCTCGGATCCGCGCAGAAGGAGTTCAAGGACGGCCTCGCCGAAGGCGAGAAGGCCGACGACTCCGGCTCCACCGAGAAGAAGTCGGGCGAGGGCGAAGCGAAGTAACGCGCCCGCTCGGCCGCTCCCACCGGGAACTCCCGGCCGGGCCCGGTCGTTACGACGATGCCTGACGGTATCCCTACGTGGGAGGACATCGCCCGCGAACACGGGCGCTTCCTCTACACCGTGGCGTACCGGCTGGCCGGCTCCGACGCCGACGCCCGGGACCTCGTGCAAGAGGCGCTGCTCCGGGTGCGGCGAGGGCTGGAGACCTATACGCCCGGCTCGTTGGAGGCCTGGTTGGCCCGGATCGTGACGAACGTGTTCTTGGACGAGGTGCGCCGCCGGCGTCGCCGTCCGTCCGTGGCGTTCCCCGAGCAACCCGACCTCGTGCTGCCGCCGGCGGTCGCAGCGGACGAAGCGAGCGAGGCGCTCTCCGACGAGGTGCAGCACGCGCTCGCGGCGCTGCCCGAGGAGTTCCGCACCGCGGTTGTTCTCTGCGATGTGGTCGGCTTGTCCTACGACGAGATCGCCGACGCCCAAGGCATCCCGGTCGGCACCGTACGCTCGCGCATCCACCGCGGCCGGCGCCTGCTCCGAACCGCGCTGTCATGAGCTCCCAGTTCGATGCCGGTCTGCCCGAGGACCTGATTTCCGCCTATCTCGACGATGAGTGCAGCGAAGCCGAGCGCGCCGCAGTCGCCGCCCGGCTCGAGTCCGACGACGCGTGGCAGGCGGTGTTCGCGGAGGTGAGCGCCGCGCGCGACCTCGTGCGCGCGTTGCCGCCGGTCGAACCGCCGGCGGGGTTCATCGAGTCGCTCATCAGTGCAAGTGTCCCGCGTCCGGTGCGCGCGCACCGCTCCCGCCGGGCGCGCGCGTTCGCAGGTCTCGCCGCGGTCGCCGCAATTGTCGTCGGCTTCATGCTGGCGTCGCCCAAGCACGACAACACGCGCGTCGCACCGCCCATCGCGACACTGGCCGACTCGCACGGCGCGACCGTCTCGCTGCAGTCGGACCCGGTCAGCGGGTTGGCACCGATCGCGGCGACACCCGGCTCGACGGAGCCGCGGCCGTGAAGCGCAGGCTGCTGCTGGCCGGCGGTGCAATCGGTCTCCTCGTCCTGGCGATCGCGGTGGCCGCGGGCGCGGACGAAGCCGGCGACAGCGGCTCCGAGTGGTCCGGCGTCATCGACGAAGCCCGCCATCAGATGGAGTCGCAGGCCTTCGACGGTGTGGTCGTGGTCGAGTGGCACGACCCGAGCGGGCTGCACCACGCACAGATGGAAGTGCGTCAGCACGCGGGCGTGGTCGAGGTCGTCAACGCGGATCGGACCGTCGCGAGCGACTCGTCATCCGTGATGCTCGACGGGCAGGCCTGGACGATGTTGTCGCGCGCCAAGGGCGGCGGCGCGGTTCCCGATCTCACGCGCGGAAAGTACGAAGTAGTCCGCAGTACGGGGCCCGCGATCGCCGGTCTGGCGACGACGCGCTATGAGGCGAAGCGCAACGGCCATGTCGTCGAGCGGTTGTTCGTGCAGGACGCGACGGGCCTCGTGCTCCGGCGCGAAGTGATCGGTGACGGCGGCGAGGTCGCACGCTCGGTCTCGTTCATGCGCATGAACGCGGCGAACGAACCGACCGCGCCGCCGTCGACGGCGGTTCCGGAACCCGGGCCCGCGCCGGTCGATCACCTCGCCCGTCCGTATCGCGATCCCGCAAGTGTGGGCAACGGTTACCGGCTGCTCGGTCGGTGGCAACACGGCGACGATCTCGCGCAGCTCTACTACACCGACGGTGTGCTCTCGGTCTCCGTGTTCGAGCAACCGGGCCGGCTCGACTGGGCGGTGTTGCCGCGTGACGGCGACCCGGTCGAGATCGGCGGCCGTCCGGCGCGCCGCTACGCACTGCCGGTCGGGGAAGCGTGGGTCTTCGAGCGCGGTGGCGTCGTCTACACGTGCGTGGGCGACGTACCCGCCGACGAGGTCGCGGCGATCGCGGCCGACGTCTCGGCACCCGAGCCGAGCCGCGCGACGCGATTCGCGCAATTGGTCGTCGACCCGTTCAGCTGGTAGCGCGCGCGTCAGACCGGCGGGGCGGACGTGAGGTCGCGACGGCGGCGGAGGATGCGACGACGCTCGCGTTCCGAAGCGCCACCCCAGACGCCGTGCTCGATGCGATGCAGGAGCGCGTACTCGAGGCAGTCGACGCGCACCGGGCAGCCCGTGCAGATGCGCTGCGCCATCTCGACTCCGAGACCGTCGGACGGGAAGAACTCGGTCGGATTCGCGCCGCGACAACGTGCGTGCAACATCCACGCGTATTCGTCGGGCACTTGCGATACGTCCACTTGTCCTCCAACGGCCGGTACGAGCGTGGAGTTCCCTGGGTTCACCATGGTCGCCGTCCTCCGTTGTACATGACAAACAGTGTCGACGGGGGTTTGGGTTCCCGCCGAGAGGTTCATCAGGGGCTTCCTACTCAGCAAACTCTCAGTTGCCTTCGGAACGGTTCGGGACATCATTCACGTTGCACCCGTGGAACGCAGCACCATCCAGAGGCTTGGAGAATTCGATGGATCAAGAGCACGGCGACGGCGCCAACGACCCCGAGGCGGGTTCGCCCGATCCGACGAGTGTGCCGCCGACGTCCCCCAGTGGGGTGTCCGAAGCGCCCGAATCGTTCGGCCCGCCCACTGCACCGACGCCGCCGACCCTGCCGTCCGGCCCGCCTGAAACGTCGACACCGATCGCGCCCGCCTGGCAGACGGCACCGCCCGGCGCCGAGACGAACGAACCGCCGGCGTACGCGCCCGAGCCGCAGCCGGCCGCCGCGTCCGCGTCCGCACCTCAGCCCGAGCCCGCACCCTCGTGGGCTTGGAGCACCGAGGCGCCGACCGAGTCGAGCGCAGCCGTTCCGGCCGCCGGCGCGACCGCGTCCAAGCCGAAGCGAAACGGCGGCATCCGCTCCGCGCTCGTCGGTGGCGTCGCCGGTGCGCTCGTCGGTGCGCTGATCGCGGGCGGCATCGTCGCCGCGACGGACAACAACGACTCGAAGCCGCAGGCTGTCAACGCGGTGAGCGCGACCACCGAGGAGCCCGCGCGGCCGGCGACGCAGCTCGTGCAGCCGGGCGACATCCGCAGCATCCTCAGCGCGGCCCGTCCCGCGGTCGTGCGGATCGACGTCGGCAACAACGGCCAGACCCAAGCGACGGGTACCGGCTTCATCGTCGACTCGAGTGGTGTGATCGTGACGAACAACCACGTCGTCGAGGGCTTCAACACCGTGACCGTGCACACGGCTGCGGGAGACGAGATGCAAGGCAAGGTCATCGGCGCCGACGCCACGCTCGACCTCGCTGTGGTCAAGGTCGACAAGACGGGGCTCCCGACGCTCCAGCTCGGTGACTCCGACACCTTGCAGGTCGGTGACGGCGTCGTCGCCATCGGCAACGCGCTCGGCCTGTCCGAAGGTAGCGGTGCGACGGTGACCACCGGCATCATTTCCGGTCTCGACCGCGTGGTCGAGGTCGGCAACGAGACGTTGTTCAACGCGATCCAGACCGACGCCGCGATCAACCCGGGCAACTCGGGTGGTCCGCTCGTCGACATGAACGGTCGCGTGATCGGCATCAACACCGCGATCGCGAGCCCCGACACGTCGAACAACGTCGGCTTCGCAATTTCAATCTCCTCGGCCAAGCCCGTCATCGACGCTTTGCGTGAGGGCAAGAAGCCGACGATCGCGTTCCTCGGTGTCACGAGTGAGCCGCTCACCCCGGCCACGGCCAAGCAGTTGGGCGTGACCCAGGGTGCAGTCGTCGCCGATGTCGCGAGCGGTTCGGGTGCCGACAAGGCCGGCATCAAGAACGGCGACGTCATCGTGGAGATCGACGGTTCCAATGTCACCAGCGTCGAGGGGGTTGCGAGCGAGGTGCGCAAGCACAGCCCTGGCGACCAGATCGACGTCGTGATCGTGCGCGACGGTCAGAAGCAGACGGTCAAGGTCACGCTCAGCGACCGTCCGCAGAACTCATAGTCGGTAGGACGCTCCGATAACGTGTCCGTCCGGTCCGAACCGGGCCGGACGGACGTGTTTGACGACAGGAGCCCGCAATGGCGATGGAGCCCGAAGAGCTCGAAGAAGAAGTACCGCCGCGCGGGCACGTGAAGGTCGTGTACACGGGCCCGGTCGCGCCGCACTGGGAGATCCACCGCGTGTTCGGTGACCAGCGCACCATCGACGAGTTCCGGCAGCGGGCCATGGCCCGCCTGCAATTGCTCCCGGTCTACGACCCGCAATTCCGCCGCAACCGTGAGCGGGTCGCACGCGATGCGGAGCGGGAGCACCTCATCCTCGAGTGGGACCTCGGAGACATCGAGGAGTAGCGGAGAGCTCGGCGAGGCGCTACTGCAGCTTCGTCGCGAAGCGTGAAGACACCACCCGCGCGATGACGGTGCACACGAACACGATGATAATCAACGTGAACGCGGCACCCCATGCGCGATCGACCGCGGCAGGAAACGGCTGGCGCGCGTTGTTGAAGACCTGCAACGGCAGCGCGGTGTTCACGCCCTGGAACGCGTTCCAGTTGGCTTTCCGGGACGCGCCGATCGTGAACAGCAACGGCGCGGTTTCGCCGGCTGCGCGCGCGACCGCCAGCATTGCACCCGAGACGACGCCTGGAAGGGCCGCCGGAAGTACCACTCTGATCGTGGTTCGCCAGCGGCGGGAGCCGAGCGCGTCGCTGGCGCGCCGCAGGTCATCGGGGACGAGCCGAAGCATCTCCTCGGTCGAGCGAATCACGATCGGCAACATCAACGCGCCGAGGGCGAGCGATCCGGCGAAGCCGGTCAGGCCGTGGTCGAGCACCCAGATCGTGTAGACGAACAACCCCATCACGATCGACGGAACACCGGTCATGACGTCGGCCATGAATCGGATGATGCCGGCGACGCGCCCGGTCCGGCCGTACTCCGTGAGATAGACGGCCGCCATCACGCCAAGTGGTACGGCCAGCACGGTGGCCCAGAAGGTGATGACGATCGTGCCGACGATGGCCGGATACATGCCGCCGCCGGGCCTTCGGCTGATGATCGGAAGGTCCTCCGTCAGGAAACTCCAGTCGACGATCTTCAACCCCTTCAGCAGCACATAGCCGAAGACGAAGGCGAGCGGCACCATCGCGAGAACGACGGATCCGACCATCCACACGGTCGCCAGCCCGTTGCGAAAGCGGCGGCCCGGCGAGATGCTCGGTTCGAGGATCCACGACGGCTGCTCCGGCGCAGAGACGCTCACAGTGCCGCCTTCCCGGCTTGGCTGCCACCAGTGAGGCTGAGCGCTATCCGCGCGAGGCTGTTGACCACGATCGTGATGACGAACAGTGCGACGCCGAGGCCGATCAACGCGGCGCGGTGGGTCCCAGATGCTTCACCGAACTCGTTCGCGATCACGGCGGCCATGGTGTCGCCGGAGGAGAAAACGTGGGTTGTGATCTGGCGACTGGATCCGATGACGAGGGCGACGGCGATCGTCTCGCCCATCGCCCGCCCGAGGCCGAGCATCACCGCACCGACCATGCCGGCACGAACTCTCGGAAACACCGTCGCGCGCAACATCTCCCAACGGGTTGCGCCCATCCCCAGCGCCGCGTTCTTGTCATCCTGGGCGACCGTCGCGAGCGTTTCCCGAGTGAGCGAAGTGATGATGGGTGTGATCATCACCGCGAGGATCAATCCGGCGGTCATGAAACCCCGACCGCCGCTCACGGGCGGTCCGAAGATGTGTCCGAGGAGTGGGAGTTGGCCGATGCTGTCGGCGACCGACTGATATTTCGGTGCGACCCAGGGGGCGAAGACGAGCACGCCCCAGAGCCCGTACACAACCGATGGGATCGCCGCGAGGAGGTCGATGACGTAGGTCGTCGGCCGCCGGAGTCGTCGCGGGGCGACCTCGGTCGTGAAGAGCGCAATGCCGAGACTGCCGGGCACGGCGATGACGATCGCGATGAGCGCGGTGTAGAGCGTGCCGTAGATGAATGCGAGGGCCCCGAACTTGTCCTCGTTCGGGATCCACTCGCTGGAGGTGACGAAGGAGAGGCCCTCGGACTTGAAGGCCGGCCATGCTTCGTTGATCGTCGAGTACGCGATCAAGGCCAGGATCGCGAGCACGGTCAAGCCGGCGACGAGAGCCAGGCCGCGGAAGGCGCGGTCAGCCCAGACGTCGCCGGCGCGACCGTGAGTCACGGGCCCCGCCGCTCGCGGGCGCTCGGGAGCGGTGGGATCCGTCATGCGTCAGGGGTTCTAGCCGACTTGGATCTGGTCGATCTGGTCGAGTCCTTGCTGCGCAAGTGAAGGCGGCAGCGGCGCGTAGCCGGCGTCCTTCGCGAGTCCCTGGCCGTCGGTCAAGATGTAGGTCAGGAATCCGACGAGGGTCTTGCCTTTCGTTGCGTCGCTCTGGTTCTTGAAGACGATGATCCACGTTGGGGAGGTGATCGGGTAGGCCTTTTCACCCGGCGCGTTCAACGGGTTGTACGTCAAGTCGGCGGCAACTTGTGCTCCGTCGACCGCGGCGGAAGCACCGTCGAGTGTCGGTGCGATGAACTTGCCCGCGGCGTTCTCGATCAACGCCGTGCTCAGGCCGGCACCTTCGGCATCCGCGAGGTCGACGTACCCGATGCCACCATCGGTGTCCTTGACGATCTGCGCGACGCCCGCGTTGCCGTTGCCGGCTTGGGTGTCCGCCGACCAGTTGACGGTGTCACCGCTCCCGAGCGTCCAGGTCGTCGGAGCCGCAGTCGCGAGGTACTTCGTGAAATTGCTGGTCGTACCCGAGCCGTCTGAGCGGTGGGCGACGACGATCGCAGTGCTCGGCAAGTCGACGCCGCTGTTCGTCGCCGCGATTGCCGCGTCATTCCACGTCGTGATCTGACGTTGGAAGATCTTCGCGAGTGTGTCTACGTTGAGCTTGAGCTTGTCGACGCCCGACAGGTTGTAGGACACCGTGATCGGTGCGGCGACGGTCGGGAAGTAGAGGATGCCACCACCCGCGTCGTACTTCGGTGCGTCCTCGGGCTTCACGAGGCTGTCAGTTCCGGCGTAGTCGACGACGCCGTCGGCGAGGTCCTGCTTGCCCTTGCCGGATCCGCCGGCGCCGTAGTTCACGGTTGCGTTCGGCGCGACTTCGGCGAAGCCCGCGATCGCAGCCTCGTTGTACGCGGCCTGGAAGCTCGAGCCGGAGCCGTTGAGCGTGCCCGAGAGGCTCGAGTAATCGACGTTGCTGCCCGCGGTGGTGCTCGAAC
Source organism: uncultured Actinomycetes bacterium (assembly GCA_963740835.1). Taxonomy (GTDB): domain Bacteria; phylum Actinomycetota; class Acidimicrobiia; order IMCC26256; family PALSA-610; genus CAVUFH01. Next base: position 1,075,197 of record CAVUFH010000003.1, read on the forward strand.
CACCCGAGCTCGTAGAGGAACTGCTGTCGTCGTCGTCACCACCGCACGCGGCGACGACTATGGCGAATACGGCCAGCACGGCGAGCAGCACGCGCCAGTGCTTGCGTGAGTTCAACAAGGTGTTGCCCCTTTCGGCAGGGTCGTGCCCTGGACGGCGAATCCGGCCCGCGCGGGCCCGATCGAACTAGCGGTGACAGGGTAAGAACGACGGGTGGCCCGAACCCTGCCGTCGATTGAACGGACGGTGAACGCCGCGGCAACAGTGAGCGGTGACGCGCGCGGCGGTCCGAGGCGCGTCAGGGGAGGCCGTCGGTGTCGGCGCCAGGCAGTTCGCCCGTCACCATGAACTCCACCCAACGACCGATCATCACCGCGTGGTCGGCGGCGCGTTCGTAGTCCCGGCCGACGAAGGCGAGCTGCACGGCCATCTGCAAGGCCGATTCGTCCGGTGCACCGACGGCGAAGATGGCGCGGAACAGCTCCTTCTGGAGGTCGTCCATCACGTCGTCCATGTCGGGGAGCGCCGAGGCGACTGCGGCGTCGTTGTCGGCGAAGGCATCGACCGCCAGGTGGGTCTGGACGCTCGCCTGCGCGCCCATCCGCTCGATGATGCCGCGCACCCGTGGCGGCAGTTCTCGGGGGTACAGGCGGCGTGTGGCGCGGGCCACGTTGCGCATGAGGCTGGCGGTGAGCTCGATCTCATGCAGGATCCGGAGCACCGCGAGGAGCTCGCGCAAGTCGGTGGCCATCGGCTGCTGGAGCGCGAAGAGCTGGTTGACCCGGTGTTCGACGTGGACGACCCGGGCGGAGATCTCCTCGTGCTCGACGTAGATCCGCTCCACGAGCAGGAGATCGGCGTCGAGGATCGCCTGGGTCGCCGCGCCGATTTGCTCACAGGCCTTGGCCGCGACCTTGACGACGTCCGAGCGGATCTCGTCGAGCTGCTCGTGGAACGTCCGCCGGGTCTCGGATACGGGCGCGTCTGCGTTCGAGTCCATCGCCCGTGAGTTTGCCCTGAGCGGCCTTCCGGGGCGGCGCTCCGCCGTGCTGTTCACCGCTCGTTCACCGCCAAGCCACCGGGACCTTACGATCGCGCCAGGCACCGTCCCTACCATGGTCATCCAGAACGGGGCGGGACCGAACGCCGAACGCAATGCTGGTGACGCACCCCGCCGGTTCGAAAGGTCGTCGTGACCACTGCCCCAGGTGAACGAATGCCGACACCCACCATCTCGGTGAACATGACCCAATCTGATCGCCCTGTGGAACCAGAGCCGAGCCCCGACGAGATCGTGTTCGAGGTCCGGGACGTCTCGGTGCTGTACGGCGGCGCGGTCGCGGTCGAGGGCGTCTCGATGGACGTCTCCCGGTATCGCATCACCGCGCTGATCGGGCCGTCGGGTTGCGGCAAGAGCACGCTGTTGCGCGCCTTCAACCGCATGAACGACCTGATCGTGGGCGCGTCGGTGCGGGGCCGCATCGCGTACCACGGCCAGGACCTCTACGCCTCGAACGTGGATCCGGTCGAGGTGCGCCGTCGGATCGGGATGGTCTTCCAGAAGCCCAACCCGTTCCCCAAGTCGATCTTCGACAACGTCGCGTTCGGACCGCGCATCTCCGGCCAGCGCAAAGGCCTCGACGACAAGGTCGAGAGCGCCCTCGTGCGCGCCGCGCTGTGGGACGAGGTCAAGGACAAGTTGAAGAAGCCCGCGTTCGCGCTGTCCGGCGGTCAACAACAGCGCTTGTGCATCGCACGCTGCCTCGCGGTCGAGCCCGAGGTCATTCTCATGGACGAGCCGTGTTCGGCGCTCGACCCGATCGCCACCGCGCGTATCGAAGACCTCATGGCCGACCTCAAACAGCAGTACACGATCGTCATCGTGACCCACAACATGCAGCAAGCGGCGCGGGTCTCGGACATGACTGCGTTCATGACCGCCGAGGTCGACGCGGACGCGAAGCGGGTCGGCCAGCTCGTCGAGTACGACGTGACGGAGAAGATCTTCACCAACCCGTCCGACTCGCGCACGGAGGGCTACATCACCGGCCGGTTCGGATAGCTCGGGGTGATGGGGGACCTTGACCGTCCTGCTCGTTATCGTCGCGATCGCCGGCTGGAGCGTCGCGGCGTTCGCACTGGTCCGGTGGACGCGGCGCACCCGGGAACTGCGTGTGGCCCGGTCGAGTCTCGGTGCCTCGGCCGAGTTGCCGCTCGAGGTCGCGGTCGAGCAAGCGAAACAAGATGCCGAAGATCGCGTGGGAGCCGCCGAGGCGGCGCAGCACTGGCTCGTGGGGGCGCTCGACCAGGCGCCCGACGGCATCATCGTCGTGGACCGGATAGGACGGGAAGTGCTTCGGAACGCAGCGGCCCACGACTTCCAGGGTGCGCGCCACGGCGAAGTGATCGCGGAGGACGCGCTCGACCGAGCTGCTGCAGCAGGCGCTGACCGGTCGCGTCGCCGAACGTGAGATCCAGCTCTATGGTCCGCCGCGCCAGGTGCTGCACCTGAGCACGTTCCCGCTCCATTCGGCGGGTGAGGTGATCGGCGCGGTGGCGTTCACGCACGACATCTCGGAGGCGCGCCGAGTGGAGAGCGTGCGCCGCGACTTCGTCGCCAATGTGAGCCACGAACTGAAGACGCCCATCGGCGCACTCGCGCTCCTCGCGGAGACGATGGCCGCGACCGACGATCTCGGGGTCCTGCGACAACTCGCGGAGCGGGTCGTGCGTGAATCGGATCGCCTCGCTCGCATCGTCGACGATCTGCTGGACCTTTCGCAGATCGAAGCGCAGGAGGCGCCCGCACGCGAACCGCTTCCGGTATCGCTCCTCGTCGCCGAGGCGGTCGACCACGTGCAGGCCGCGGCCGAAACCGCGGGCGTGCCCCTTCGCATCGCACCCGCGCCGCCGGAGGTCGAAGTTTCCTGCGATCACCGCCAACTTCGCAGCGCGCTGGTCAATCTGATCGACAACGCGATCAAGTACTCCGGTCGCGGCGAAACGGTCGAGGTCGGGGCGCGCCTCGACGGCGATCGCGTCGCCCTGGTTGTACGTGATCACGGGATCGGGATCCCGAGCCGGGATCTCGAGCGCATCTTCGAACGGTTCTACCGCGTCGATCGGGCCCGGAGCCGCGACACGGGCGGGACCGGGCTCGGGCTCGCGATCGTCCGCCATGTCGCGCAGGTGCACGGTGGCGAGATCACGGTGCAATCGCGCGAAGGCGAGGGTTCCACGTTCACGCTGACCTTGCCGGTCGCGAACCGCGCGCTGCGCGTGTCGCCGCCGGAAGTCGTCATCCAAGAGCCGATGTCCAGGTAGACGCATGACGGAAGCAGGCACATGGCCGATCCGCCCCTGATCCTCGTAGTCGACGACGAACAGTCGTACCGCGACGCGCTCTCGGTCGCGCTGCAACGCGAGGGATTTCTCGTCGAGACCGCTGCCGACGGCACCGAAGCCATCGCGCGCTTCGATGCGACCAAGCCGGCTCTCGTCCTGCTCGACGTCATGTTGCCGAAGGTCTCCGGTATCGACGTCTGCCGCGAGTTGCGCAGCCGATCGCGCGTGCCGATCATCATGGTGACGGCGCGCAACGCCGAGATCGATGCCGTGGTCGGGCTGGAGGTCGGCGCCGACGACTACGTGACGAAGCCGTTCCGCTTGCGCGAGCTCATCGCGCGCGTTCGCGCTGCGTTGCGCCGGGTGCCGATCACCGACGAGGGCCGCGACCATCCGGAGATCCTCGAAGTGGGCGACGTGCGCCTCGACGCCGCGCGGCACGAAGTGCAGGTGCGGGGCACGACGGTCGCACTCCCGCTGAAGGAGTTCGAGCTGCTCGAGCTGCTGATGGCGAACGCGGGGCGGGTCCTCACGCGCGACGTGTTGATCGACCGCATCTGGGGGCCGAACTACTTCGGCGACACCAAGACGCTCGACGTGCACATCAAGCGCCTGCGATCGAAGGTCGAACCCGATCCCGCCAGCCCGGGTCACATCGTGACGGTCCGCGGTGTCGGCTACCGGTATGAGCGAGCGTCGGCCGCGACTGCATAAACGTCAGCGCAGGGTGGCAACGGTGGCGCGGTAGGCCGACGGGTCGCGCGCGGTGTCGAAGTCCGGGGCGTCGAAGCGTTCGATGACAGTGCCGTCCCGGTCGATGACGAACGTCACCCGGTTCGCGCAGCCGAGCTGCTCGTTGAAGACGCCGTACGCGCGCGCCACCGCGCCATGCGGCCAGAAGTCGCTGAGGACCGGGAAGGTGAAGCCCTGTGCCTTGGCCCACTGCTGTTGCGCGTATTGCGAGTCACACGAGATCGCGAGGGCCTGCGCCTTCGCCGTCTCGAACGCCGAGAGGTCGTCGCGCAACGAGCAGAGCTCGCCTTCGCACACGCCGGTGAACGTGAACGGGTAGAAGACCAGCACGACGTTCTGCTCGCCGCGATACGACGAGAGCGTCACGTCGCTGCCGCCCTGATCTTTCAGCGTGAAGTCCGGGGCCCGCTGACCGATGTCGACGGCCATCCTCAGTCGACGGGCGGTGGGATGTAGCGCGCTGCAACGACCTCGCCGGTGGGCTCGACGTCGAGCACCCAGGTCGAGCCCTTGGGGCACACCGGGTTCGGCCCGAGGTCCACGCCACGCGCCGCATAGTGGTCGAGCAGCATCGGGATGATGTCGCCGTGGCTGCACATGACCGCGTTGTGGTGCGTGTGCTTGCGCACGAGCGTCAGCGCGTCCTCGAGGCCGGCGCCTTCGGTCAGCGCTTCCACCGGTTCGATCGCGAGCATGCGTTCGCCGGCCAGCGGCACGAGCGTTTCCATGCAGCGGACGTACGGGCTCGACAGCAGCCGGTCGATCGGGAGCCCGCCAAACTGCCCCAGCAGGGCTTCGGCCTGCATCTGACCCCGCCGCGAGAGCGGGCGCAGGAAGTCGTCACCGGCCCATGCACTGCGATCGCCGGCCTTGGCATGGCGGACGAGGTTGATGGTCACCGATGTTCTCCTGCGCCCTGTTCCTCGGGATCTTGCGGCTCGGGCCGGTGCCGGTCGCGATTCGCGGTCCTGAGCTCGCCCAGCAACCGCCGATCGGCGTCGTAGGAGAGCAGTGTCGCGGCTTCGGGCAGCGAAAGCCAGCGGACCGCGTCGACCTCGTCGTTGGGCGTGAACGTGCCCTCGGCGCGGGGCGTCATACGCCAGTAACGCACGTGCTTCGGTCGACCCCGGCGGTCGTGGTAGCGCACAGCCGGCAGCTCCTCGCCGAGCTCACATTCCCAGGCCGTTTCTTCGGCGACCTCGCGGCACGCGGCGACTTCGTGGGTCTCGCCCGGCTCGAGCTTGCCCTTGGGGAGGCTCCAGTCGTCGTACTTCGGGCGGTGCACCGCGAGGACCTCGGTGCCGTTCGGGCCCGGCCGCGTGACGACGCCACCGGCCGCCTCGATGGTGCCGTCTACACCCACGCGCGCAGCTTTCGCTCCCGGACGCCCGCCCATACCGCCGGGAACTCGGCGCGGGCGACGACCTCGGCGCGGGCTTCGACCTCGGCCATCATGCCCGCGGCGAACGCCTCGGTTGCCGAGCACTCGCCCGCGGTCTTCGCGATCCACGCTCGCGCGACGACCGCATCCTGGTGCTCGCCGAGGATGTCCTGGACCGTCGCGATGGCGCGCCGCGAACTTGCGCGCGGCCGCACCGAACACGGGGATCGTCGCCTCGGTGGCGTACCGCGCCCGCTTGGCGCGGATGCGGACCGCGTGCAGCGCTTCGTCGGGAGGTACCTCACCGAGCTCGTCGACGGCGCGCTGCAGCTTTCGCCAGGGCCGGCGGACGAGCGGCCGCAGCGCGTCACCGGCGCGCAGGTTCGCCCAGGTCGTGCAGCGCGGCCGCTCGGCGGCCACCAGGAGCCGGTCGCGCAGCGTCTCGTAGCGCGAGCCACCGAGTGTCTCGATCATGCGCGTGCGCGCACCGTGCCAATCGGCGACGAGTCGTCGAACGAGCCGCTCGGCCGCGTCCTGCTCGGGAGTCGGCAGCCGGGTGATGTCGGCGCGCAGCCGCGCGAGGAGCACCTCGGCGTCACGCACCTCTCCCAGCTCTGCGCCGAGCCAGCGGAGCTCCGCCCGCAGACTCGTGGCCCACTCCTGGTACACGAAGTCGCCGAAGGTGCGCAGGTCGGAGCGCAGCCGCCGCGTCGCGACGCGGGCCTGGTGCACGTCCTCGGGGTCGCCGCCGTGCCGGACGCCGTCCTCGTGGGCGACGAGCCGTTCGACCGAACCCCTGAACGCGACGCCGATGACATCGGCGACCGACGCATCCTCGTCGAGCGCGGTCATTGCTCGGTCGTGCGGACTTTCGAGCGCGCGACGGCGATCTCCTGGAACCGCACGTGAGACTCGAGCCCGATCGCGGTCGGCACCCGCTTCCACGTACCGTCGAGCTCGAGGGTCCACGCGAGGACGTCGTCGGCGAGGTTCAGTTCCAGCACCTCGTCGAGGCGTGCTCGCAACCGAGCTTCGGTGACGCGCAGCATCGCCTCGACGCGCCGGTCGAGGTTGCGGGGCATCAGGTCGGCGGACCCGATGATGTACTCGGTTCCTTCGTCACCGGGCTCGCCGAAGCGGCAGATGCGTGAGTGCTCGAGGTAGCGGCCGACGATGGACCGGACGTTGATGTTCTCCGACAAGCCCGGCACGCCCGGTCGAAGGCAGCAGATGCCGCGCACTACCAGGTCGATGCGCGCCCCCGCCGCGGACGCGGCGTAGAGCTCGTCGATCATGCGCGCGTCCACGATCGAGTTCATCTTCATCGTGATGCGCCCGTCGGGTCGGGCCTGCCCGCGAATGAGTTCTTGGAGCGTCGGGCGCAGGTGCGTGGGGGCGACGATGAGATCGCGGTACTCGCCCGGCATGCTGTAACCGGTGAGATGGTTGAAGAGCTCGCTGAGGTCCGCGCCGAGGTCGGGATCGGAGGAGAGGACACCGAGGTCTTCGTACGTGGTGGCGGTCTTCGGGTTGTAGTTCCCGGTGCCGACATGGCAGTAGCGGCGGATGCCGTCGGCCTCCTGCCGCACGACGAGGAGGATCTTGGCGTGCGTCTTCAGGCCGACGAGCCCGTAGACGACGTGCGCGCCCGCCTGCTCGAGCATGCGGGCCCGTTCGATGTTCGCCTGCTCGTCGAAGCGCGCTTTGAGCTCGACGAGCGCGACGACCTGCTTGCCCGCGTCGGCGGCCTTCACGAGTGACTGGACGATCCCGGCTTCGTCACCGCCCGTTCGGTACATCGTCTGCTTGATCGCGAGCACCGCGGGATCACTCGCGGCCTGCTCGACGAAGGCCTCCACCGAGGTGCTGAAGGAGTCGTACGGGTGGTGCAGCAGCACGTTGCCGTTGCGCATCGCCCACAGGACGTCTGGCTCGTCGCCCGCGATCGCGGGCGGGGTCTGCGGCGTGAACTTCTCGTACTTGAGCTCGGGTCGGCGCAGTGAGTAGAGGTCCCAGAGACCCGAGAGGTCGAGCGGGCCATCCACTACGTACACGTCCTGCGGGGCGAGCTCGAGCTCGCGACACAGCAGGTCGAGGACGTCGGGGGTCATGCGCGGGTCGATCTCGAGTCGGACCGCGGCACCGAACTTCGTGCGCTGACGGAGGACGGACTCCATGGCCGCGAGCAGGTCTTCGGCTTCGTCGGTGAGCTCGAAGTCGGCGTCACGCGTCACGCGGAACGGATGGTGGGCGAGCACTTCCATCCCCGGGAACAACGCGTCGAGGTGGGCGGCGATGACCTGTTCGAGGGGCACGAAGCGGGTGCGGCCCGGCAGTGCGACGAAGCGGGGGAGCAGCGGCGGCACCTTCACCCGGGCGAATCGCTGTTCGCCGCTCGCCGGGTTGCGGACCGCGACCGCCAGGTTCAACGACAGGTTGGAGATGTACGGGAACGGATGGGCTGGGTCGACCGCGAGCGGCGTGAGGACCGGAAAGATGCGCGCCTCGAACTCCCGGGTGAGCTTCGCCTTCTCGTCCTCGTCGAGGTCCTGCCAGTCGGCGAACTCGACGCCCGCCTCTTCGAGTCCGGGCGCGACCTCCTTGGTGAACGCGCGCGCCTGCCGGGCGACGAGCTCCTCGACCCGGGCACGGATCGCGCGGAGCTGCTCGACCTGGTCGAGCCCGTCGGGGGAGTTGGTGCGCACCCCGGCCGCGAGCTGCTCTTGCAGACCGGAAACACGGACCTGGAAGAACTCGTCCAGGTTCGAGCTGAAGATCGCGAGGAACTTCGCTCGTTCCAGGAGTGGCAGGGACGCGTCCTCGGCGAGCGCCAGCACGCGAGCGTTGAAATCGAGCCACGAAAGCTCGCGATTCAGGTAGCGCGCGTCATCGAGAGCGGGGAAACCGACCGCGTCGGGGAGCGCCATGGGGCGATGGTAATGGGCGGTCGGAGCCCCGCCCAGCGGCGGCCACGGAAGCCCGGGGGGTGAAGGAGATCCCGTGACCGCGCACGCCGGGCGGGCTTCGGTGGCCCACGACCGGCGGGGAGTTCCGATCCTCGGGCCCGCGCAAGGTACTCAGCGTCCCTGGCGGCGCGGTTGCGATCCTGTGGCGGCGGGGTGCACAACCGGTGAACGGTCGGTGCCCCGCGTGTCGTGATTGAGGCGACGAGGGCGGCGGTACGCTGCCACGACGGACGCGCGCACCCGCCTCGAGTCGACGACGTTCACACCGTTCTCACGACTTGCCCTCGCGCACGCGATCAGCGTGTGCGGTGACGTGTTCGTCACGATCTCGCTCGCGGACTCGATCTTCTTCAGTGCGACCACGTCCGGTGCGCGGGGCAAGGTCGTCCTCTACCTGCTGCTGACGATGGCGCCGTTCGCGGTCGTCGCCCCAGTCCTCGGGCCGCTGCTCGACCGCACCCGCGGTGGGCGGCGCCTGGTCATCGCGGCTTCGGCCGCAGGACGGGCGGTCCTCTGCCTGCTCATGGCGGGTGCGATCCACCAACTCGCGCTCTATCCACTGGCCTTCGCCATGCTCGTGCTGTCGAAGGGTCACTCCGTCGCGAAGAGCGCGCTCGTGCCGGCGGTGGTCGACAGTCCGGACGAGCTCGTCCGTGCCAACTCGCGCCTGGCGCTCATCGCGGTGCTGTGCGGAGCCCTGGCCGCACCGTTCGCGGCGGCGATCCTCAAGATCACGAGCGCGGCGTGGGTGTTGCGGACCGGGTCGGTCGTCTTCGCCGTCGGGATCTTCGCCGCCCTTGCGATCCCGCGCGCGAAGGAGGTCGGGCCGCCCGAGACCGAAGCCCAACGCGAGCAGCTCCACGCGCGCAGCATCGTCATCGCGGGCTCCGCGATGGGTCTGGTGCGGGGCGTGGTCGGCTTCACGACGTTCTTCGCCGCGTTCGTGCTGAAGAAGCAAGGTGAGCCCGCATGGGTATACGGGTTGGTGCTCCTTGCCGGCGCGCTCGGGAACGGGATCGGCACCGTCATCGCGCCGATCTTGCGCAAACGCGTGCGGGAGGAATGGATCTTGGCCGCCTCACTCGTCGCGCCTGCGATCCCGTTGCTGTTCGCCGCGCGTTCATACGGCCGCCTCTCGCTCGTGTTCGCGGCCGGTGCGATCGCCGGCAGCGCCGCGCTCGCCCGGCTCGCGTTCGACAGCGTCTTGCAGCGCGACGGCGCCGATGCCGCGCGTGGCCGCGCCTTCGCGCGCTACGAGACGCGCTTCCAGATCATCTGGGTGCTCGGTGGCCTCGTGGCGGTGCTGTTCTTCGGCGGCGGGCGCTCCGGCATCTTCCTCGTGGCGCTGGTCCTGCTGTTCGGTGGCCTGTCGTATGTCGGCGCGGTGCGCCGCTCCGAAGCACCCCGGAGCTCGCCGGTGGTGCCGGCGCCGGTGGGCGTCGGGCGAAAAGGCCTCGCGGGGAGCGTGACGCAGCGGCTAAACCGGGGTCCATGGCGATCGAAATCCGCGCGATCGGACCCGACGAAGTCGACGAACTGATCCTCGCGGACCACCGTGCCTTCGGTGCCGGCCCGTCCCGGCCCGAAGAACCCCGGAGCTGGTCCGAAGGCGAGCTCGACCGCACGCGAGTCGCGTTCGAGGACGGCGCGATCGTCGGCGCGAGTCGTGCATACTCGTTCGAGCTGACGCTCCCGGGGGGCGCGACCGTTCCGGTCGCAGCGGTGTCCTGGGTCGGTGTGCAACCGACGCATCGCCGGCGGGGCGTACTCACGAAAATGATCGCTGCGCTGCACGACGATGCCCGCGAACACGGTGAGCCGGCCGCGATACTCACCGCGTCCGAGAGCGTCATCTACGGCCGCTTCGGCTACGGCATCGCAACGTGGCGCGTCGGGCTCTCGATCGATCACGCGTACGCCGCGTTTCGCACGTCCATTCACCGACCCTGGTCGCGTCCGCATCATGGGTCGCGAGGAAGCCGAAAAGATCCTTCCGTCGGTGTACGACGGGATCCGGCGCACACGCGCGGGCATGGTGAGCCGCCCCGACTACTGGTGGCCGCAGGTGTTCTTCGGCGACCACGGGATCCCCGACAAGGCGGTGTTCCTCGCTGTGCACGAGGACGCGAGCGGCGCGGCCGACGGCTTCACCGAGTACGAGATCAAGGGACCATGGGAAGGTGGCCACTCGGAACGGCGCGCGATCGTCTACGACCTCCAAGCCGCGAACCCGCAGACGCGCATCGCCCTCTGGCAGTACCTGCTCGGTATCGATCTCGTCGTGGGCGTGACCGCGCCCAACGCCGCGATCGACGAGCCGATCCGTCACCTCCTTGCGGACGGCCGGCGGGCGCGCGTCGACTACGTCAACGACGGCCTCTGGCTCGCGCCACTCGACCCGCGCTCGTTGCTCGCGGCGCGGCGGTACGCGCCGTTCGACGGTCACATCGTGCTCGAGGTCCACGCGCCCGACGGTTCCACACGGCGGTTCGCCGTCGACGGCAACGACCGCGACGCGCAGTGCACCGAAACCGAAGCCGCGCCCGACCTCACCCTGTCGGTAGCGGTGCTCGGTGCGACGATCCTCGGTGGCAACCGGTTCACGGACTACGCGCAGGCCGACTTGGTGCAGGAGCACGTGCCGGGCAAGCTCGCGTATGCGGACGCGATGTTCCTCGTCTCACCGCCGCCGGTCCTGATGACGGGCTTCTAGCCAGAGCGCGGCAAGCGGCCTCACTCGAGCGTGCGCAAGATCGCGGTGGCCCGGCCCACCGTTCCGAGGTCGGCGCGCGACAAGGTCGCAAGCTCCGCGACGAGACGCTCGATGCGGTGGCGCCGGCCCCGCTCCATGAGCCGCCGTCCACGCGCGGTCGCCGAGAGCACGACCGCTCGCCGCGTCGCCCGGGTGTGGAACCCGGTGGACGAAGTCGTCCGCTTCCAGTCCCGCCACGAGCTTGCTCATCGTCGGACCGGCGACCTGCTCGGCGTCGGCCAACTCGCGCATGTTGCACGGGCCACCGAACACGAGGACCGACAACGCCGACAGGCGGGCGGGCGTGATGCCGAGCGATTGATCCGCGCGCCGGAGCCGGCGAACGAGATGGATCGCGACGGAGTTGAGGTCACTTGCGAGCGCATCGATGTCGGTCATGCGTGCCACTTTACATAGGTAGGCTGGCTATCTATTGTTGCGCTCTTCGAACGGGAGGCGCACATGGTCACGGCACTCGGACGGCTCCACCAGATCGCCCAGCGGGCGGACGACCTCGATCGTGCGGTCGTGTTCTACCGCGACACGCTCGGCCTGGCACTTATCGCGCGCTTCGACCCGCCCGGCCTCGCGTTCTTCGACCTCGGCAATACGCGCCTCCTGCTCGAGCAGGGCGCGCCGACCGCCATCTTGTACCTCGAGGTCGATGACATCGACGCAAGCACACGCTCGTTGCGGGCGGCCGGAGTCGACTTCGTCGAGGAACCACACCTCATCCACCGCGACGACGTGGGCACGTTCGGCCCGGCCGGCGCGGAGGAGTGGATGACGTTCTTCCGTGACTCGGAAGCGAACCTGCTCGCGCTGGTCGAACGGCGCGCGCCCTCCTGAGCGCGACGACCCGACCCGGGATGCGCTCAGCCCCAGCCCGAACCCGCGCCCTTCACCATGCCGAACGGGCCCGACGGCCAGCGGAAGCAGTCCATCATCAGCTGATCGACGTCGTCGCGCGACGCGACGCCTTCATCGACGACGCGTTGTGCTTCGCGGATCATCGCGAAGTAGACACGGTTCGCGACGAAGCCCCACGCCAGTGGATTGTCCTTCACGACGATGGGATTCTTGCCACACGCCCGTGCGACTTCGGTGACGGTCGCGATCGTCGCGTCGCTCGTCGAGGGTGTGACCGCGATCTCGGCCAGCTTCATGACCGGAGCGGGGGACGCCCAGTGCCAACCGACGACGCGCTCGGGTCGGTCGGTCGCGGCCGCGAGTGCGGTGATCGGCAGCCCCGACGTGTTCGAAGCGAGGATCGTGTCGGGTGGAGCGGCGCGATCGAGATCGCGGAACACCTTGATCTTCAGGTCGAGCCGTTCGGGAACTGCTTCGACGACGAGATCGGTCGCGGCGGCGTCGTCGAACGACGAGCTGAACGTGATGCGCGCGAGCGCGGCATCCGCTTCGTCGCGCGTCAACTTGCCCCGCTCGACCGCGCCGTCGAGGCCGAACCGTCCGGTGGTCGCGTGCTCGCGCCCGAGCGTCAACGCTTCGGGTGCGATGTCGTAGCAGACGGTTTCGTAGCCGGCGATCGCGATGACCTGCGCGATCCCGCCACCCATCACTCCCGCACCCAACACACCGACACGCAGGCGGGGCACACCGACGCGCATTCGCGCTCCTCAGTCGGAGGTGGGGAGCTCGATGCGGGCGAGCCAGAGTCCGGGCGCTTCGAGCTCGGAACGGGTCGGCATCATCTGCGGGCCCCCCCAGAGCCGGTTGAGGCCGTCGAGCCCGGCGCGTTCGATGACGCCGCGGCAGAACGCCGCACCCTCTTCGTAGTGGCGCCGCTCGAGCTCGAGGCCGAGCAGGCGGTCGACGAACGCGGCCGCGTCGCCCCGCTCGAGCCGGTGCCGGCGCAGCGCCTCGTCGATGCGTTCGTGCGCGCTGACCATGCGTTCACCGATGGTCTCCACGACGACGTCGGCGTAGCCCTCGAGCACGCTGACGAAGCGCTGGAGCTCCTCGAGCATCGGCTCCTGCCGGTCCGAGCGCATCGCGCCGAGCAGCGCGCCGGCGTCGCCGAAGCCACCGAGCGACTGCATCGCCTCGGGGTTGGAGAAGTCGAGGCCGCCCAGCTGCTCTTCGAGCGCTTCGGGGTTCATCTCGTACGCGCCGACGTAGTCCCGGGCGAGTTGCCCGAGGTGCTCGCGCACCCATGGGATCGAACGCTGCGCGCCGTGCACCGTCTCGCGCAGGATGAGTGCGTAGCGCAGCTCGTCGACGGGCAGCGACCAGGCCTCGGCGAAGTCGTCGACGTTGCGGGGCACGAACACGAGTGTGGGGGTGGCTTCGAGCGGGAGCGGCAGGTCGTACTGGCCCAACGCCTGGTGCGAGAGCTGGCCGATCATCCATCCGGACCACACACCGAGCAGCACCGGCAACAGGTTCTGCATCAAGAAGCTGAACAGCGCTTCCTCACCGCCGCCTTCGGCGTCGGTCGGGTCGGGGGCTTCCGCGCCGGCAGGCGCGCGGCCGAGTGCACCCGCGAGTGCTTCGAGCACGGGTGCGAGGCCGTCGATCGTCGCGTTCGACCATCCCTGTCGGTCGACGGTGTGCGCGGGAACCGTGAGCACCGCGGCGATGCCGGTCGTGTCGGCGACCGCGGTCTGCGCGGCGCGCACGAGTCCGTCGTAGACGGATGCCGCGTCGCGATCGATCGGCGGTTCGACACCCGGTTGACCAGTCTCGGGGTCGGAAGTCGCGATGACGCCCGCGACCTGGCGCGCGACGTCGAGGTTCACCGGGCCCTGCGACTGCAGCATGCGCATCAGCTGCGAGAAGTCGAACCCACCGGGGAATGGGAACCCCGGTCCCATTTGGGGAACGTCGCTCACTGCGCCAGTCTATGGACTGTGGTTCAGGGCACCGTCGCGGTCACCGGGGTGTCCGGATTCATCGGTCAGCGGCTGTTGCCCCTGCTCGATGCCTCGCCGGACGTGACGCGCATCGTCGGACTCGACGTGCGCGATCCGGCGCGGCGCGCCCGCAAGCTGACGTTCCACCGACTTGACATCCTCAACGCCGATCTCGCGTCGTACCTGCACAACGTGGACACGGTGGTGCATCTCGCCGCCATCGTGGGTCCGATTCCGGACGAAGCGCTGATGGCACGGGTGAACTGTGACGGCACCCGCCGCGTCCTCGAGGCCGCGGGCCGCGCCGGCGTCAATCGCGTGGTGCGGCTCTCGAGCGCGGCGGTCTACGGCGCGTGGGAGAACAACCCGGTGCCACTCACCGAGGACGCGGTGCTGCGCCCCAATCCCGGCTACCTCCCCGCCATCCTCGACGCCGAGTGCGAACGGGTACTCGCCGAGTGGGCGAACGGCAAGGACAGCCGGGTCGCGACCCGCCTGCGCGTGGCGCCCGTGGTGGGCGCGGGGTCGAGCTCGGTGCTCGCGGAAGCCGCGACCGGTCACCCGCCGGTGATCCTGCGCGCGCCCGGCGCGCCGGTGCAGGTCGTGCACGTCGATGACGTCGCGAGCGCGCTGCTGCTCGCGGTCGAGCAGTCGCTCGCGGGTGTCTACAACGTCGCGTCGGACGGGTGGCTCGCGTCGGAAGACGCCGACGCGTTGCACCCCCGCCGGCACCTTCCAGGCATCCCCTACGAAGCGGCCGAACGCGTGCTGCAAGTGATGTGGGGCAGCGGGCTGGGCGACGCACCTCCCGCGATCGTTCCATACCTCGCGTATCCGTGGGTCGTCGCCAACGACCGCATCCGCGACGCGGGCTGGGCCCCGAGTCATTCCAACGAAGAAGCGATTCTCCTCGCATCACCATCGCCGTCGCGCAGCAGGCTCCCGTGGATCGCGGCAGCCGCCGCGTTCTCGATGGGTGCCTTGGGTGCGACGTGGTGGCTCACGCGCCGCCGCGGCCGTTCGCGTTGGGCGGCAACTTCCGACTAAGCGAGATTGGCTTGGCGCCACTCGTCCCATTCGGGAGTGAAGTAGCGGACGCGCACCTTCTTGTACTCCTTGATCGACCAGAGCAAGCAGTACTCGTCGACCCCGGTTTCGCTGCGGATCGCATCGATCGTGGCTTCGCAGTCACGTGCGGTGCGGCCGTGCACCATCGTGAAGACGCTGTAAGGCCAGTCGTCGTACGTGGGCCGGCGGTAGCAGTGGCTGACCGCGGCGAAGCCGGCCATCTGCGGACCGATTGCATCGAGGTCATCGTCGGGGACGGCCCACACGCCCATCGCGTTGGCCTTGAAGCCCGCGCTGCGGTGGTTCATCACCGCGGCGAAGCGACGCATCAGCTTGCGTTCCTTGAACGAACGCAACATGTCGAGCACGTCTCGTTCGTCGACGCCCAGGACCGCGGCCTGCGCCGCGAAGGGACGCTCGATGTTCGGCAGGTCCTCTTGCACGATCCCGATCGTGAGCCGTTCGAGATCGCTGAGATCGGGCGCGGGCATATCGGCCTTGCGCTCAGGCATCTCGTGCGGCTGCACCTCCGCCTTCGCGTTGGCGGCAGTCTTGCCCGTCATGTCGAGCTTGACACCGATCTTGTAGAGCTTCAGCGTCGGCAGCTTGCGCGTGACCAGCGCGCCGGAGTCACGGTGCAACACATCGACGTGGTCGTCGAGCGATTCGCCCGGCGGAACCGCGACCGTGTACCAGAGGTTGTAGTCGTGGTTGCGCTTGTAGTTGTGCGACACACCGGGGTGCGAGTTGATGATCTCGGCCGCCTCGTCGATGTGTTCGGGCGCGACCTTGGCCGCGACGAGCGCGGACGTGTAGCCGAGCGCGCGGGTGTCGAAGATCGCCGAGAGCTGGCGCAACACCCCACCGGCCTTGACCCGCGCGATGCGCTCGCGCACCTCGGGCTCGGGGATCCCGAGACGTTGACCCAGGACCGCGTAGGGCCGAGGGTCGAGAGGGAAGTCCCACTGGACGGCGTTCAGCAGCTCGCGATCGAGATCGTCGAGCCCGTTTTCGTCCGTCCGGGGTGTGTTCGCCGCGGCGTCGGTGTCGGAGGGGCTGGTCATAGACAGCTCCATGCTCGCGCGCCGGGCCTCCCGCCGCCCCCTCGGGCGCGACATGGAGTCGGATCAGGGGGGAGTCGGATCAGGGGGTGGCGCCGCCGGGCGGCGTAGTGCTGCCCAGCGTGACGTCGACGTTCATCGGTTGGCCGTTGCGGACGACGTCGAGCTCGACGAGGCTCCCCGGTCCGTACGCGTGCATCGTGGCGACGAGGTTGGCGACGGTGAGCACGTTGCTTCCGTCGATCGCGACGATCACATCGTTCGCTTGCAGGCCGGCGCGCGCGGCCGGGCCGTTGGCCGGCACCGCGGTGATCATCGGTCCCATCGGCGAGTCCGTCGCCTCGACCGGCATCGCGCCGTGCGCGACGTAGCCGCTCTCGCGGAGCTCGTCGGCGATCTTGACCGCACGCGCGATCGGCACCGCGTACGCGCCGCGGTGTTCGCCTTGCGGCCAGAGCACGATGCCGTTGACCGCGCCGGTACGGTCCACGAGCGCGCCGCCCGCCGTCGCCGCGGTGCCCGAGCGCGTCGGTCTCGAGCAGCCCCCCGGTCATCGGCCCCGGTGGGTTCGCGACGACCGCGTCTGCGGACGACACGATGCCGCTGCTGATCCACGGGCTTCCTTCCTTTGGCGACTGCGCCCCGAAGATCCAGACGCTGTCGCCCGCGTGGCTGGTCTCCTCCGAGACGGGCACTGCCCGCAGCGGTCGCTCGGAATGGAGCAGGACGAGCCCGGTGGCGTCGTCCCGACCGAGGACGGCTGCGGTCAGGGTCTCGCCGGTGGTGGTCGTGACCTGGGCGGTCTTGGCGTCGCCGATGACCGCGGCGCTCGTCAGGACGTCGCCGCTGTGGCGCACGCACACCCCGGAGGACTGGCGGGCGCCGAGCGCGTCGTTCACGGTGACGAGCACGATCCCCGGCGAGACCGCCCGAGCAAGCTCGGACAGCGCCGCGTCGCCCTCCGCGACGCGCTGTTCGGCTCGTTGCGCCGATCGGCGGTCGTTGGCGCTGTGACGGTCGAACGCCCCGACGACGCCGAGCACGACGACTGCCGCGATCGCGCCGAGCGCACCGGCGGCGAGGGGCGCGAGGAGCGCATTCGACCGGGATCGACGGCGGAGCGGCGGCACGACCGCGCTGAGCTCCGCGGGGTGGACCCAGAGCCGGTCCATGCGGTCCGGAGGCGCGCCGAAAGGAGCGTCGTCGGCCCCGAGGGGATCGTCGTCGTGGTCGTCGTCATGGGCGTCGTGGCCCTCGTCGCCCGCGGGCCCCATCGCGGCGAGTGTAACGACGGACCGGTCCAAATCGACCGCGACGCCGACCGCCGAAGTGACCGGGTGCCGCAGCGCGACGGGCCAGGACCACGGATTGGAGGGCTTTCGTAGACTGGGTGCTGTGCTTACGCCTCCCACCGACCCCGGCGGGCGCGACTGGATCGGCTTGACGACCGAGCAACTGCCGACCGAGACCGCGCTCGCGTGGGCCACAACGCCCGGCTGTGGCGCAGTCGTGGCGTTCCACGGTGTCGTGCGCGATCACGCCGACGGCCGCGACGGCGTGCGGGGCATGAGCTACGAAGCGTACGAGGCGCCGGCGACGCGCGCGATGACCGAGGTCGCCGAAGCGGCGCGGGCCCGCTGGCCCGAGATCGCCCGCGTCGCCCTGCTGCACCGGGTCGGCGAGCTGCTGCTGTCGGACACGTCCGTGGCCGTCGTGGTCTCGTCGCCGCATCGCGCGGCCGCGTTCGAAGCGGCACGGTTCTGCATCGACACCCTCAAAGAGACGGTCCCGATCTGGAAGCAGGAGCACTGGACAGGTGGCTCCGACTGGGCCGTCGAGCAGCATCCGATCCGCCGGGTCGAGTCGGTCTAGGAGCATCGTGGCTTTCCTCTTGTTCGCCATCGCCGCCAGCGCGGTCGGCATCGTCGTCGTCCTGATGCGCAACCGCCGACCCAACACGATGGAACACAGCATCGAAGAGTTCGAACGTGGACTCCGCGCGCTCGCGCCGGAGTACCGGGCGCCGCGCGCGCGTCCGGACGAGTAAAGGCGCGGCGCCCTGCCTCGCGATCTCGCCATCGACCTCGGTACCGCGAACACCCTTGTGTACGCGCGCGGGCGCGGCATCATCTTGAACGAGCCGACGGTCATCGCGCTCAACAGCCGCACGCAGGACGTCCTGGCGATGGGTCAGGAGGCGTGGCAGATGATCGGCCGCACACCCGGCTACATCGTCGCGGTGCGGCCCCTGCGCGGTGGCGCGATCACCGACTTCGAGATCACGCAACGCATGATCCGGCTGCTGTTCCAGCGCGCCGGGGTGAACCGGCTCTACCGGGCCCGCGTGTTGATCTGCGTACCGTCAGCGATCACGCACGTCGAGCAACGCGCTGTGCTCGAAGCGGCCCGCCGCGCCGGTGCCGCGCAGACGTACCTCATCGAACAGCCGATGGCCGCCGCGATCGGCGCAGGCCTGCCCATTCACGAACCGATGGGCAACATGATCGTCGACATCGGCGGGGGCACCACCGAGGTCGCGGTGATCTCGCTCGGCGGCGTGGTCGCCCTGGAAGCGGTTCGGGTCGGGTCTTTCGACATCGACGCTGCGATCCAGACGTATGTGCGGCGCGAGTACGGCATCGCGATCGGCGAGCGCACGGCGGAGGAGATCAAGCTGGCCATCGGATCGGCCGCGGCGGTCGAGGACAGCTTCAAGGCCGAGGTGCGCGGGCGCGACCTCATGTCGGGCTTGCCGAAGACGATCCTCCTCGTGCCCGAGGAGGTGCGCGCCGCGATCGAGGAGCAGGTCGGCGCGATCTGCGACGCAGTGATCGCCTGCCTCTCGCAGACGCCGCCCGAGCTCGCGCAGGATCTCATCCTGAACGGGGTGCACCTGGTGGGTGGGGGTGGCATGTTGCGCGGCCTCGACCGGCGCTTGTCGCAGGAGACCGATCTCCCCGTCCACCTCGTCGACGCGCCACTCGAGTGCGTGGTGCTCGGTGCCGGGCGCTGTCTCGAGAACTTCGACAGCCTCAAAGAGATGTTCATGGCCCGCTCCGCTGCGCGCTGATCTCGACGCGTCGCTATTGGTCTTCGCCCTCGATGCGCAGCAGGTCTTCGGCGTTCTGGCGGACCTGCCAGTCGGTGTCCTCGAGCGCGCGGTTGAGCGCGGCCTCCACGTCGGCGCCGGTGAACGCGGCAAGCGCGAGGACCGCGCGCCTGCGGATCGCGGGCTTGTCGTTGCAACCGTGGAGCACCGCGGCGAGGCCGGCGGGATCGCCGAGCGCGCCGAGGGCAGCGACCGCCGACTCGCGCACCAGGGGGTCGGCGTGCTCGATGGCGGCGACCGTGAGCGGGCCCAGGATCGCGGTCGCGGCATCGGGCCGTTCGCCGAGCGCGAACGCGGCTGCTTCGGCGACCCACGTGTCGTCGTCGCCCAACAACTCGAGGAGCCGGTCGACCGGCACCGCTTCGCCGAACGCCGGTGCCGTCTCGGCCGCCCGCCGGCGCACCGAGGACTCGATGTCGCCGGCCGCCGTGATCCATGGACGCTCGCCCCCCTCGAGTGGCCCGCCTCGCGCGAGTGCACCGAGTGCAGCCGCGCGCGCACGCGGCTCCGGGTCGTGCTCCACCATCGCGGTGAGCTGGGTGATCGCGGCGCCGTCGAGGGGCTCGGCGCCCCGTGCTGCCGCGGCCGTCGCGCGTTCGAGGGCGTCGTCCGGCGCGGTCACGTCATCGACGGTAGCGAAGCTTTGTCATATCGCCGGCCCGCGTATCGAATGGTCTGATGCGCATGGCAGGCTTGGAGGTATGCGGTCGACCTTCATCCGTGCTCGGAAGCGGCGCTGACGGTGGCGCGCGAGCAGATGTCGCCGGTCGACGCGCCACCTGACGATCCCACGCCACCCGCGCCGCCGTCGGACCGCGATGCCCGCGGCTTCCGTTGGCGCCGGTGGATGTCGGGGCTCACCGCGGTCGCGGTGGTCGCGCTGATCCTGCTCGTCGTCGGCCGCTCGATCCAGTTGCCGTACTACACGATCTCGCCCGGCAGCGCGTTGAACTTGATGGGTCAGGTCGACAACGACAAAGCGCGCATCCGCGTCGCCGATGCCGAGACGTATCCCACGGACGACCAGATCATGTTGCTGTTCGTGCGCGAGAGCGCGCGCGTGAATGTGTGGGAATGGCTCCAGGCGTCGCTCGATCCCAACATCGATCTCTTCAAGGAACAGCAGTTCACCGGCGGGCAGAGTCCCGAGGAGGTGCGCGTCGAGTCGGACGCCGACATGGCGCAATCGCAACTCGCGGCGAAGAAGGTCGCACTCGAAGCCGCGGGCTACCCGGTGACGGCCGGCAAGGGCCTCGCCGTGCTCGCGGTGCAGCCGTCGCGCCCCGCCGCGGCCGTGCTGCAAAGCGGCGACATCCTCGTGACCATCGACGGCACGGATCTCACCGACCCGAAGTCGCTCTCCGATGCGGTCCATGCGCACAAGGTCGGAGACACGATCGACCTCGGGATCCTGCACGACGGTGCGCAGAAGACGGTGAAGGTGAAGACGGAGGCCGGCGACGACGGCAAGCCGGTGATCGGGGTCATCGTGTCCGGCCAGTACGACTTCCCGGTCGACGTCAATGTCGACACGAGCCAGATCGGTGGTCCGTCAGCAGGTCTCGCGATGACGCTCTCCATCTTCGACAAGCTCACGCCCGGCAATCTCACGGGCGGCAAGAAGGTCGCGGTCACCGGCACCATCTCCGACGACGGATCAGTCGGCGAGATCGGTGGCATCAGTCAGAAGACCGGCAGCGCGAAGGCGGCCGGTGCCCAGCTCTTCCTCGTGCCCGCGTGCACGCGTGCCGACATCAAGACCGAGTGCGAGAAAGAGCTGAAGAAGGCGGAGAAGCGCGCCGGCAGTCTGAGGGTCGTCCCGGTCGCGACGTTCGAGCAGGCGCTCGCGGCGCTGAAGGCCGCGGGCGGCGATCCGGTCGACGTCAGCGCGCAAGCCAACGCGTGACCGCTCACGCCTGATTGCGATCTCGGCTCAGAACGCGTTCCTCGGGTCCGCGCGCGTCGTTAGCATGTGCGTTCGCGTCGGCACGCTTCTTGGGGGTTCGTATGGCTGAAGGCGAGCGGCGGCAACGGGTGATCAGCAGCACGCCGCGGCTGCTCCCGGAGGAGGTCGCGAACCGCGCGTTCGGTTCGTCGTTCCGCGGCTATTCCGAGACGGAGGTGCGGTCGTACCTACGCCGCGTCGCCGAAGAGCTCACCGCAGTGCGCGAGCGCGAGCAGGAACTGCTCGACACGCTCGACGACCTCGAGGAGCAGCTGCGCGCACCGAAGCCGCTCGACGAGCAGCAGCTGCTGGACATGCTCGGTGAAGAGACTTCACGCCTGCTCCGCACCGCGCGGGAGGCGTCCGAGGACATCCGCCGCAAGGCGGAGGAGCGGTCGTCGCGCGTCATGGAAGAAGCGCAGACCGAAGCCCACCGGCTCCGCACCGACGCGACGGAGATCCTCGGCGTGCGGACGCACGAAGCCGAAGCGGTCGCGGCCGAGATCATCGGTGAGGCCGAAACGCGCGCCGCCGACATCCGCGCGACGAACGACCGGGTTGCCGAAGAGCAGAAGCAGCGCGCCGAACAGGAAGCCGAGTCGATCGTCGAGAACGCGCGCCGGCAAGGACGAGAGATGCTCGACGAAGCGCGCGCCGCGCGCGAGCGTGTGCTCGCCGACCTCGGCCGGCGGCGCGGACTGCTGCAAGCACAGGTCGAGGAGCTGCGCCAGGGTCGCGACCGGCTGCTCGAGGCGTACCGCGTTGTCAAGCGCACGTTTCTCGACGCGACCGAAGCGCTCGCGCAGGTCGAGGCACGCGCCGCATCGGAGCGCGCGCACGCGGTTGACTCGGGCGAGCACGCCGCGTTGTCGGACGACACGCGAGGGCTCGCGCTCGAAAGCGAAGCAGTCGCGATCGCCGGCGAAGCGCTCGACGCGGCACGACTCGAGACGGAACCGTCGGAGCCGGCACCGGCCGAGATGGCCGACGTCGATTCGCTCTTCGCGCGGATCCGCGCGGGTCACACCGAAGTAGCCGCCGCGACCGAGGCGGACACCATGCTCCCGGCTCGCCCGGACACCGAGATCCTCGAAGTCGTGGAGATCGAGGTCGTCGGGTCCGGCCCAGAGACCGACCAGCTCGGTTCCGAGGCGCCGGAGTCCGAGGCGCCGGAACCCGACGCGCCGGAACCGGACGCAGCGGAATCCGACGCGCCGGGGCGCGACGAGGCGGGGCGCGACGCGCCGGGGCGCGACGAGGCGGGGCCCGACGAGGCGGCCGGGGGTGGCGGTGGCCCGGGCGCAGGCGGTGAAGAGGCCGGGACCGTCGACGCGGCGGACGCCTGGCGGGCGCGGCACGCCGAATCGGTCGATCCGCTCGTGCCGCCGCTGGTGAAGCGGTCCAAGCGCTCGGCCCAGGACGACCAGAACCGCCTGCTGGACGCAGTGCGACGCCACAAGGGCCGGCCGTCGGCGCAACAGGTCCTCCGGGACGACGAGGCGCTGGTGGCAGCCTGGAGCGACGTGCTGCGCACCGCGCTCGATGACGCGTACGGCGCGGGCCGGGAAGCGGCGAGAGCGGCGGCCGAACCCGCGCCCGACGACGTCCTCGCCGAGGCGGCGGAGACCATCGCGTTCCCACTGCGCGATCGCATCGCGGCCGCGATCGACGACGTCGACGCGGGTGACACGAGTGGCCTCGTCGAACGCATCGGCGCTCGCTACCGCGAGTGGAAGAACCAACAACTGGAACGCGCGTTGGGTGACGTGATGGTCATGGCCTGGTCGCGCGGCGTCTACGACGGCTCGGATGTCGGCACCGTCTTGCAGTGGATCCCGTTGTCCGAAGGGCGGTGCGCCGACTGCGATGACAACGCGTTGGAGCCGACGGTGAAGGGCGAGACGTTCCCGACCGGACAGTCCCGCCCCCCCGCGCATCCGGGCTGCCGTTGCCTGCTCGCGCCCGCCGAAGCGCTCGCCGAGCTGAGTTCTCGCTGAGACAAGGTCAGTTATGACGGGCCCTGACCCCTCAGTGCATTCGACCGGGACGTAGCATCCGCTCGATGCGCGTCACGTCCGCCGACGTGCCGCGGCGCCCACTCGGCCTTCGAGGCTGGTTGATCGGCGCCGCGGTCGTCCTCGTCATCCTGTTGTTGAGCCTGCGCGGCCTGGCGCGCTTCTACACGGACTACCTCTGGTTCAAGGAGGTCGGGTTCGGCAACACGTGGCGCCGGCTGCTGTCCGCGAAGGCCGTCCCGTCGCTGATCTTCTCGACGATCTTCTTCGTCATCCTCCTCGCGAACCTGATCATCGCCGACCGGCTGGCACCGAGGTATCGCTCGGCCGCCGGACCCGAAGACGAGATCATCGAGCGCTACCGCACCTACGTCGCGCCGTACTCGGGGCGCCTGCGGGTGCTCGTCGCGTTCTTCTTCGCGCTGGTGATGGGTGGCGGCGTGTCCGCGGAGTGGCGCAGTTGGATCCTGTTCCAGAACTCCGTGAACTGGGGTGTGAAGGATCCGCAGTTCCACAAGGACATCGGCTTCTACGTGTTCCGGTTGCCGTTCCTCGAGTTCGTGGTCGGCTGGGTGTTCGCCGCGCTGCTCGTGGTCCTGATCGTGACCGCGGTGTTCCACTACCTCAACGGCGGCATCCGCCTGCAGAGCCCGTGGCAGCGCGTCACGCCGCAAGTGAAAGTCCACCTCTCGGTGATCCTTGCGCTCATGGCGCTCACCAAGACGGTGCAGTACTACCTCGCGCGCTACGAGCTGGTGTTCTCCCGCCGCGGCTTCGTCGACGGCGCGAGCTACACGGACGTGCACGCGCAGCTGCCGGCGCTGAACCTGCTGATGGTCATCTCGATCGCCGCCGCCGCGCTCTTCATCGCCAATATCTTCCGGAAGGGCTGGGTGTTCCCGATCATCGCGGTCGGCCTCTGGGCGTTCATCTCCCTCGTCGTCGGCACGATCTACCCGGCCGTCATCCAGCGCTTCGTCGTGCAACCGAACGAGTTCTCGCGCGAGGAGCCCTACATCGAACGCAACATCGCGATGACGCGCAGCGCGTTCGGCCTCGACAGCAAGAAGGTCGAGACCCAGGACTTCGACTACAACACCGATCTCAGCGAAGCCGACATCGCAGAGCCGGCGAACCAGGCGACGCTGAACAACCTCCGGCTGTGGGACCCGGCGCCGACGCAAGAGGTCTTCCGCGCCCAGCAAGAGCGCTTCCCGTACTACAAGTTCGTCGACGTCGACGCCGACCGGTACAAGGTCGGTGTGGACGAGCAGGCGGCGATGGTCGCGCTGCGCGAGCTGGATTCCGGCAGCATCCCGGACCGTACATGGACGAACAAGCACCTCGTGTACACACACGGGTACGGGCCGGTCGCGGCGGCAACCAACCTGCAAGTGGGCGGTGCACCGTCCTACCTCGTCTCCGACATCCCGAGCACCGGCGAGCTCGCCGACAGCTCACCCGACCAACCCGGGATCTACTTCGGCGAGAACCTCTCCGGCTATGCCGTCGTCGACACCAAGGTCGCGGAGCAACAGGCCGCGACCGGCGCGACCACCGAGGAGACGCGCTACCAGGGCGCCGCGGGCGTCAAGATGTCGAGCTTTCTCCGCAAGAGCGCGGCTCGCGTTGCGGTTCGGCGACTGGAACCTGTTCGTGTCGGGCCAGCTCACGTCGAACTCGCGCGTGTTGTACAAGCGCGACATCCGTGAGCGGGTCCGCACGGCGGCGCCGTTCCTGAAGTTCGACGCGGACCCGTACCCGGTCGTCGTGAACAAGCGCATCCTGTGGGTCATCGACGCCTACACGGTCTCCGACCGCTACCCGTACTCCCAGTCGATCCACCCGAGCAATCTCCCGGACGGCAGCGGTCTCGACACCGAGTTCAACTACGTGCGCAACTCGGTGAAGGCAACGGTCGACGCCTACGACGGCACGGTCAAGTTCTACGTCGTCAAGGGTGTCGACGACCCGATGATCCGTGCCTACCAGAAGGCGTTCCCGGAGCTGTTCACGAGCCAGGACAAGATGCCAGACGGGCTGAAGGACCACTGGCGCTACCCCGAAGACGTGTTCCGCGCCCAGACGGAGCAGTTCGCGGTGTACCACATGACCGATCCCAACGACTTCTTCCGCAAGCAGTTCATCTGGGACATCGCGCCACGCCCGGAGCGCAGCATCACCACTGCGACTCCTACGAGCGCGCGCGGCAACGACGGCGGGCGGAGCACGACGCTCGCCGCGGGAAACACGCCGATCGACCCCCTCTACCTCACGATGCAGCTCCCGCAATCGTCGCAGCAGGAGTTCGTGTTGACGCGGCCGTTCGTGCCGCGCGGCAAGGCCAACCAGCTCTCCGCGTTCATGGCCGCGCGCATGGACGGTGAGAACTACGGGAAGCTCGTGTCGTACGAGATCCCCACAACGCTCGTGGCACCGTCGCCCGCGCAGGCGGGCACGCTGGTCGAGTCCGATCCCGACATCAGTTCGACGCTGTCACTCATCGACCAGCGCGGTTCGTCGGTGTTGCGCGGCGACATTCAGCTGATCCCGGTCGGGCAGTCGATCATCTACGCCCGTCCGATCTATGTCGAAGGTACGGGGGAGGGGCAGTTTCCGCGATTGCGGTTCGTCGCGCTCGCGTACGGCAACAGCGCGGTGCTCGTCGACTTCGCCGGCGAAGGCCAGATCGCGACGGTCGACCAGGGCATCCGGCAGTTGCTCGCGCAACCGGCCGGGGGCGGCGAGCAGCCCGGCGGCGGCGGGAACGGCTCGACGACGACGACGACCGCACCCAGCGAGACGACCACCACGACGGCGCCGAGTGCACCAACCACGACCGTGCCGTTGTCGACGAACGTCCAGCAGCTGCTCGCCCAGGCCGCGACCGAATTGGAGGCCGCCGACCAGGCCTTGGCGGCCAGCGATCTCGGCGGCTACAAGAGCCACGTCGACCAGGCCAAGAAGTACATCGACCAGGCGAATCAGATCCAGGCCGGGGGCTGACGCGCGCCGGCCCCGCCGAGTCCCGGGGCGGGACGGGATTGTTCGGGCCCGGGGGGATTGTTACTATCTACGTAGTGTAAATCCCGGCGCGGCGGTACCCACCCACCGCAAAGCCGCCCGGGGCCCCGGCTGGGGCAGAGGAGGCGCACGATGGCCGTTTCCGGCATCGATCTCGGCAAGTACAAGCTCGGTTGGCACGACACCGAGCAGTACGTCAACACGCCCAAGAAGGGCGTGAACCAAGACGTCGTCCGCGAGATCTCGTGGATGAAGTCCGAGCCCGAGTGGATGACGAAGTTCCGGCTCAACGCGCTCAAGCGGTTCGAGCGCAAGCCCATGCTCGAGTGGTTCGCCAAGAACATGCCCGACATCGACTTCGACGACATCTATTACTACTTGAAGCCCACGGACGAGCAGGTCTCCGATTGGGACATGCTGCCCGAGGAAATGAAGGCGACGTACGAGAAACTCGGCATCCCCGAAGCCGAGCGCAAGTTCCTCGCCGGCGTGACCGCGCAGTACGAGAGCGAGGTCGTGTATCACAAGAACCGCGAGGACCTCGAGTCTCTCGGCGTGATCTTCTCCGACATGGACACCGCGCTGCGCGAACACCCAGACATCGTGCAGAAGTACCTCGGCACCGTGATCCCGCCTGGCGACAACAAGTTCGCGGCGCTCAACTCGGCGGTCTGGTCCGGAGGTTCGTTCATCTACGTGCCGCCGAACACGCACGTCGACATGCCGCTCCAGGCGTACTTCCGCATCAACGCGGAGAACGCCGGGCAGTTCGAGCGCACGCTGATCATCGCCGACGAAGGTTCGTCCGTGCACTACGTCGAGGGCTGCTCCGCGCCGGTGTACTCGAGCGATTCGTTGCACTCAGCAGTGGTCGAGCTGATCGCGAAGCCGGGCGCACGCATCCGCTACACGACGATCCAGAACTGGTCGCCGAACGTGTACAACCTCGTGACGAAGCGCGCTCGCGCCGAGGCCGAGTCCACCGTCGAGTGGATCGACGGCAACCTCGGTTCGAAGCTGACGATGAAGTACCCCGCGGTGGTCATGACCGGTCCGAAGGCGCACGGTGAAGTGCTGTCGGTCGCCTACGCCGGCCCGGGACAACACCAGGACGCGGGCGCGAAGATGACGCACGCGGCCCCGGAGACCACGTCGATCATCGACTCGAAGTCGATCTCGAAGGATGGCGGCCGCACGACGTACCGCGGTCTGGTCCGCGTCGAAGAAGGCGCGTACGGCGTGAAGAGTCACGTCCGCTGCGACGCGCTGATCCTCGACGAGGAGTCCCGCTCCGACACGTACCCGTACATGGAGATCGAGGAGAAGGACGCCCGCATCGGCCACGAGGCGACCGTCTCGAAGGTCGGCGACGACCAACTCTTCTACCTCCAGAGCCGCGGGCTCACCGAGCAGCAGGCGACGGCGATGATCGTGAACGGCTTCATCGAGCCGATCACCAAGACGCTCCCGATGGAGTACGCGGTCGAGTTGTCCCGCCTCATCGAGCTCAACATGGAAGGCGCGGTGGGTTGAGTTCTCCCGCCGCGTTCACGATCGACGCGGCGCGGGCACTCGGCGGTCCGGAGTGGCTCGTCGCGCGGCGTGTCGCCGCGGCCGAGCGGCTCGGGTCGATCGCATGGCCGACGCCGCAAGAGGAGATCTGGCGCTACAGCCGGATCGATGAGCTCAACCTCGATCGCTTCCATCCCGCGACCGCGGAGGAGCTCGGCGCGCCCGGCGACGAACGCGCGCCCGGCGGTGGGCCGTGGGCGGCGGAAGCCGGCGCGCGCGCGGCAACGATCGTCGTTCGCGACGGTCGGGTCGTGCGACACGAGATCGAGCCGACACTCGAAGCCAAGGGCGTCCGGGTCTGCGATCTCGCGACCTGTGACGACGAGCTCGTGCAACAGTCGTTGGGCCGCGCGTCGGCAGACAGCGAGGACGCGTTCACGGTGTTGCACGACGCGTTCCTCGCCGGCGGCGCGTTCGTTTACGTCCCCGACGGTGTCGTCGTCGAGCAGCCGATCGTCGTGCTCCACTGGAGCGAGGGCGACAACGAGGCGTCGTTCCCGCACACGCTCGTCGTGCTCGGCGAAGGCGCCGAGGCGACCGTGCTCGATCGCTTCGGCTCGCCCGACACGGACCACCTCTCGAACGGCGTCGTCGAGCTGCTCGTCGCCGATCGCGCGCACCTCCGGTACCTGTCGCTCCAGGAGCACGGCCCGAGTACGTGGCACCTCGGGTTTCAGCGCGCGCACGTCGGCCGGGACTCGACCCTGCGCACCTCGGCCGTCGCGCTGGGCGGCGCGTACGCGCGGCTCCGCAGCGAAGCGCTGCTCACCGGGCAGGGCGCCGAGAGCGACCAGCTGGCGGTCTACTTCGGCGACGACCACCAGATGCTCGACTTCCGGACGCTGCAGGATCACAACGCGCCGTGGACCCGGAGCGATCTCCTCTTCAAAGGCGCAGTCGAAGACACTGCCGCGTCCGTGTACTCGGGCCTCGTGCGCCTGCGGAAGCCCGCGGAGAAGTCGAACGCGTACCAGACCAACCGCAACCTGGTGCTGAGCGAAGGTGCGAGTGCCGAGTCGATCCCGAACCTCGAGATCGAGGCGAACGACGTGCGCTGCTCGCACGCATCGACCGTCGGGCCCATCGACGAGGATCAGCTCTACTACCTCGAGTCGCGCGGCGTACCGCCCGACGAAGCCGAGCGCTTGATCGTGCTCGGGTTCTTCGACGACGTGTTCACGCGGCTGCCCGTGAGCGCGTTGACGCGCCGCCTGCGTGGCACCGTGATCGACAAGCTGGAACACTTCCGGTCCCGCGACGATGGGTAGTGCGCAAACCGTGGGGACAGTTGCAGACTTCGAGCCAGGCACCGCGCGTCGCGTCGACATCGACGGGTACCGCATCGCGGTGGTTCGCATCGGCGACGACTTCTACGCGATCGGCGACGAGTGCTCGCACGCCGACTACTCGTTGTCGGAGGGCGACGTGTGGGAAGACGAGTGCGAGATCGAGTGCCCGAAGCACGGCTCGACGTTCTCCTTGAAGACCGGTGAACCGCAGACGCTCCCCGCGACGCGACCGGTACCGACCTACGACGTGGTCGTCGACGGCGATGAGATCAAGGTGGTGCTGCCGTGAAGGCGCAGAGCACCCTCCGCATCTCCGATCTCCACGTCAATGTGGCGGGGGTGCACATCCTGCGCGGTGTCGACCTCGAAGTGCGCTCGGGCGAAGTCCACGCGCTGATGGGTCCGAACGGATCCGGCAAGTCGACGCTCTCGCACGCGCTCATGGGCCGCGGCGACTACGAAGTCGTCTCCGGTTCGGTCACGATCGACGGCGAGGAACTGCTCGGGCTCCCGACCTGGCAGCGCGCGCAGAAGGGTCTGTTCCTTGCAATGCAGTATCCGGTCGAGGTACCTGGTGTGCGCCTCGAGGACCTGGTCGGTTCGGCCCTCGCGTACCGGGGATCGTCACGCACGGATGTGCACGAGCTCGTCCGCGTCGAATCGCACGCGCTCGGGGTTCCGGACGAATTGCTCGGCCGCGGGGTGAACGACGAGTTCTCCGGTGGTGAGAAGAAGCGCGCCGAGACGGTGCAGCTCGCGGTGCTCGAGTCGAAGTTCGCAGTCCTCGACGAGATCGACTCCGGCCTCGACGTCGACGCGCTGCGCGATGTTTCCCGGCGGGTCGAGCGCATGACGAACGACGACGGCCTCGGCGTGCTCGCGATCACCCACTACGCGCGCCTGCTCACCGAGCTGCGTCCGGATCGCGTGCACGTGATGCTCGCGGGTCGGGTCGTGATGAGTGGTGGGCCGGAGCTGGCGGACCGGCTCGAGGAAACCGGCTACGAAGGCATCGCGGCCGAGGTCGGCGTCGACGCGCTCACGGTCGAGATGCCGGACGCGGCGGATCCGTTCTCCGACCCGACGGCCGCGAACAACCCGTTCGCCGACCCGCTCGCCTGACGCCCCTCGCTTCGGACGCCCCTCATTCCTGACGTATCGTCATCAGGTAGGGCGCGATCTTGGCGCGGACCTCGTCGAAGCGGTCCTGGTCGGTCGTGAGCGTGGCCACGACCGCCTTGCCGTCTTCGACGCTCGCGACGAAGAAGAAGCCGTACGCCTGATCGCCCTTGCGGCCTTCGTAGGCGACGACGCCGAGCGACTTCGGCACCTCGGTCTTCGCCTCGGTCGGGATGGTCACGACGCGAAACTCGCGCAGCTTGAAGCCGTCGACCGACTTCGGCGCCTGGTCGATGACGAGCTGCAGGTACTGGTCGAGATCGATCTCACCCACCGGCTGCGCGACGATCGTCACGTTGTCGCGGAAGTCCGCAGTGCCGGTCTGCGTGTACCAAGTCTCGACGTTCGCACCGGCTGCGCTCGTCGGTGCCTGCCACTGCGGATCGACCTCGAGCGAGTACGCCCCCTGCGGGTCGCGGAACCGCATCGCCGAGGCGAGCTGCCCAGTAGCCGCCGGTGTCTCGCCGCTGCTGTCGCTGTCGTTGTCGTTGCCGGTGAGGAAGAGGAGGGAAGCGCCGATGGTGCCGAGCACGAGGATCGCGACGAGGCTCACGATGAGCACCGTGCGCCGCTTGCCGGTCCGGCCCGGCGGCGCGTCCGTCGTCGTCATTCGGTGATCCCCCGGGGCTGACACCTGCGCGGCCGCAGGCTACGTGCTACGGGCCGACCGGCGCGGTCGTCGTCGTGGTCGTAGACGGGGGAGTCGTAGGAGTCGTCGGCGGCGCGGTGGGTGGGACAGTCGGCGGTGCCGTCGGCGGGGCAGTGGGCGGTGCGATCGCGGGTGGTGCGGTCGGCTTCGTCGTCGTCGGGTTGTTGGGTGGCAGCGGCCCACCGGACGGCGCAGCCGGGGTCCCGAGCACGTAGACCGACATGTCCTTGTACACGAGCGTGCCGAAGTACTCGGCGATGTGCATCGGGATCCGCGCGCAGCCGTGCGAGGCGGGGCTGGTTGGGACATCCGTGTACCCGTGCACCGCGATGCCGCCGTTGAAGTACCACGGGTTGTAGAGGCGGCCGAGGCTGCCGTCGCGCCAGCCGTTGACGTGCCACTGGAACTTGTAGTGACCGGCCGGCGTGATCGCGTACTGGCAGCCGTCGTCGCCACCGCAGAACTTGCGACCGCTGCCGGTGGACGTCGTGGTGATGAGCGCGACCTGGTAGCTCCTATAGAGGGTGAGCACTTGCTTGTCGAGGTCGATCTCGACGCGGTCGGCTTCGCTGTCGGGCTTGAGCGGCGCCGGGTACTGGAAGTTGGCGAGGGTGTCGACCATCTGCTGGGTGATCACGCCATCCCGCGGCCAGCCCTCGATCTTATCGACGGCCTGCACCGCGTAACGCGTCTTCGAGTCGAACTTCCCGTCGACCGGTCCTGGATCGAAGTGGAGGTCGACCAGCCGTTGCTCGTACGCGGCGACCTCGGGCGAACTGCTGCCGATCTTCACGGCGCCGCCAGGCGCCGGCGGCAGTGCCGCGGGCGCGGGCTGGGCGAGCGGCGGGATCGTCGTGGTCGTCGGCGCGACCGTGGTGGTCGTCGTGGACTTCGTCGTGGACGCGTGCGTGGTGGTCGCCGTTGCCGCCGCGAGGTCGGTCGTAGGCGTCTGGCTGCTGTCACTCTTGGCGACGATCGTGCCGACGGCGATCCCGAGCACGACGACGACGATGAGCAGCGCGAAACCGATCCGGATCCACAACCCGCGGCGGGGACGCGATGCTCGCGTCGGTTCCGCGGGCGGGTGAACTTGCACCGCGGGATGCTAGTGGAGCAGGTCGCACATCCTCGGGCGCGGCGACGCCCCCTCAGAGCGTTCTCAATCGTTTTCATGGGAGGAACTGTGTTCTGAGAACGCGGCGGCGCGTTCCTGGGGCCCGCGCCGACTTCAGCTCGGTTGAATCGCCGAGAGCTGACGCGTGAACGTGACCTTCGTTCCCGCGTCGCTCGTGTCGACGTCCATCGTGTCCGCGAGCTGTCCGATGATCCGCAGCCCCTGACCGCGGTCGTCGAGAGGAGGTCGCCAGCGTCCGTCGTCGCACACTGTGACTTGGAGGTGGTCCTCTTCGAGGAGCGCGTGGACGTGCAGCAACCCGCCCGCGGCGCCGTAGGCGTGGACCGCAACGTTGCCGGTCGCTTCGCCGACCGCGAGGAGCACCGCTTCGATGTCGCTCTGCGACACCCGACGAGCGACGAGCCATCCTTGTACCCGGTCGCGCACGTGCCGGAGGTGCGCGAGCTCAGCCGGCACTTCGACCCGCAGCTCCGGCGTGCGCAGTTCCTCGATGCGGATCCCGAGCAGCGCGACGTCGTCGTCGCGCCGTTCGCCGATCATCGCTTCCACGATGCGGTCGCACCACGCGTCGCCGTGGGCGGCCGCATCGCGCGCCCGCGTCGCGAGCAGGTCGAGACGGTCGTCGATGGGTTCGTCGCGCCGTTCGACCAGTCCGTCGGTGAACAGGACGAGAAGCTCGCCGGGCTCCACCGAGAACGAGTCCTCGTCGTACGTCGCAAACGCGCGTACGCCGAGCGGGAGCCCGGTCGCACCGCCGAGGTAGGCCGTCCCACCCGACCGGCTGATCCGCAACAAGGGCGGGTGCCCGGCGTTCGCGACGCGCACCGCACCAGTCGTCTGGTCCAGCACCGCGCACAAGCAGGTGGCCATCTCGTCCTCGTGGTCGACGAGGAACCGGTTCAACGCGGTGATGAGATCGGCCGGCGTGAGATCGCCGCTCGCGAGCGACCGGATGACGGTCCGCAACCGACCCATCACGATCGCGGCCGGTTCACCCCGACCCGCAACGTCACCGACGACGAGGAGCAGCCGCTGGTACGGCAGCTCGATGACATCCCAGAAGTCGCCACCGACGACGAGATCGGTGCCGGGGAGGTAGCGCGCCCACACCCGCGCCGCGGGAACCTCGGGGACGCGCCGTGGGAGCAAGCTCAACTGCAAGGTCTCCGCGATCTTGCGCTCGCGTTCGTACAACCGCGCGTTCTCGAGCGCGTTCGCGAGGCGCCGGCAGAGCTCGACCGCGAGCACGTGATCGCCGGCCGAGAACGCGGGTCGGCCGAAGCTCACCGAACCGAACGGCTCGCCCCGCGCCACGAGCGGTACCTGTACGAATTCGAGCGCGCCACTGGCCGCGGGGGCGCGACCGAGGGTGAGTGCGTCGGCGGTCTCTGCGCGCTCGAGATCGACCCGCGCCGAAGCCGCGAAGCGGGGGACGACGACTTCGAGGAACGCACTGATGCGGTCGCGCGTGTCCATCTCCTCGTCGAGCCGAGCACCGAGGGCCGCGAGAAGTTGGAACCGCTCGCGCAGGAGGCGTTCCGAGTCGTAGAGCACGATCCGTTCGAGGGCTTGCGCGGCTTGTTGCGCGAACGCGGTGACGACGGCAAGGTCGTCCGGTTCGAGCCGCGGCTCGTTGGCGAACACCACACCGAGGATCCCGAGGCGGCGACCGGTGACGGCCGCTTCGAGGGGCGCGACGAACGCGGCACGGGCACCGTTCTCGACGAGGAACGCACCCTGCGGATATTGCGAGGTCCACGCGTCGCGAGTCGGGAGCCACACCGCGCGCCCGCGCCGGTACGCGTCGCACATCGGTGCGTCTGCCGCGATGGGGATCCGGGGGTGACGTTCGAGCATCAGCTCGCCGAGCGGACCCGCGACTGCGACGAAGTCGAGGAAGCCGTCCTCGGTCGCGAACGCGATGCCGGTGCCTTGCGCGTCTACGGCTTCGAGCGCGTTCGTCACGAGCGCCTGCGCGGCGGTCTTCGCGTCCGCCGCGGCGGTCACGGTCGTGATCGCGTCCTGGAGCAGTGCGACCCGCGACAACGCCCGTTCGCGAGCAGTCGTGTCGACGACGACGCAACCGAGCGCCATGCGACGCCCCTTCGCGTCGTCGAGGCCGAAGAAGCTCGCTTCGGTGAAGCGCATTTCGCCGGTGAGATGGTGCGGACCGACCACTGGGACGCCGTACACCGGCTCGCCGCCCGCGAGGATCTCTCGCATGATCGGCTCGAGCTGGTCGGCCAGCTCGGGGATCACATCGCGCACGGTCTGGCCGACGTGCGCTTCGACGGTCCCGCCGTTGAGCTCGGCGAGCCAATTGTTGACGGCGACGTACCGGAGCTGGGGATCGAGCGCGGCCAGCCCGATCGGTGCGGAACCGCCGAGTCGGCTCAGCAGCCGCTCGCGCGGCTCGTCGGCCATCGTCGGAACGCTAGGGATGCACGGTCAGACCGGGCAACCGCGGGCGCGGCGCGCGGTGAGGTGGCGGTGACGAACGACGCCGGCGACTCAGCGAGCCGGTTCGGTTTCCGACTCGATCAGCGCGGCCAGTGCGGCGTCGGAGACGACGACAGTGCGGAAGTCGAGGAGGAAGTCGACGATCTCGCCGGACGAAATCAGGTCGCGCCCTGCGAATCGCTCGAGCGCCTCGTCGATAAGCGTGACGAGCCCGGCCTGGTCCATCTCGACTCCTTCTCGCTGATCCTAGGTGGGGTACGGATCCGGGTGGATCCGTGGTTGCGATCCGTCCGGGCAGCGTAGTCGCCGCTGCACCCTCCGTTTGAACAGCCCCGGGGGCCGTTCGCTTCCCCATCGGCGCAGTTCGGGGCGCGGATGACGCAAATGCCCCGATCACCGAGCCCGGAATGGCTCAACGGTCAGGCGTCGGCGGTGGCGATCTCTTCGAGGCCTTGCTGGAGCGCGTTCCACGCGAGCGTCGCGCACTTGATCCGCACCGGGAACTTCACGACGCCCTGGAGCGCTTCGAGGTCCCCGAGCGGAACGCCTTCCAGCTCGGCCGCGAGATCGCTGCCGTCGCCCTCGCCTTCGAGCTTCGACTCGTGGATCGACATCAGCGCTTTGAACGCTCGGATCAGTTGCCGGACCTCGGGGAGCGGCTTGCCCTTGATCGCCGCGCTCATCATCGACGTGGACGCCTGGCTGATGGAACAGCCCTGGCCGCCGATCTTGATGTCGCGGACGATGTCGGTGCCGGGCTCGAGGTCGATGTACAGCACGACTTCGTCGCCGCACAGCGGGTTGAACCCCTCGACCTTGTGCGCGGGCGGGGCCGGCAGCTCGCCGCGGTTCCGGGGCGAGCGATAGTGGTCGAGGATGATCTCGCGGTAGAGGTCTTCCAGTCCGGGCATCAGCGCAACTCTATTCCTGTGATTTCCGCCTAGAGGGCGAAGAACTTCTGGGCTTTGGCGAGTGCTTCGACGAGCACGTCGACGTCGGCTTCGTCGTTGTAGACGTAGAACGACGCCCGGCTCGTGGCCGGCACGCCGAGCTGCCGCATCAACGGTTTGGCGCAATGGTGACCGGCGCGCACACAGACCGCGTCCTCGTCGAGGACCTGGCTGATGTCGTGGGCATGGATCCCGTCGAAGAGGAACGAGACCGCGCCACCGCGAACCTTCACGTCGGTGGGGCCGTAGATCGTGAGCGAGTCGGGGAAGCGCTCGCGTAGGGCGTCGAGCGCGTAACTCGTCAGCAGCATCTCGTGCGCGCGCACTGCGTCCATGCCGAGCTCGGAGAGGTACTCGACCGCGGCGCCGAAGCCGATCGCCTCGACGATGGCCTGCGTCCCGGCTTCGAACTTCCAGGGCACGTCGTTCGTGGTGAAGCCCTCGAGCCGGACGTCGCGGATCATCTCGCCGCCACCGAGGAAGGGCGGCATCTCCTCGAGCAGCTCGTAGCGGGCCCACAGTGCGCCGATGCCGCTCGGGCCGAGCAGTTTGTGCGCGGAGAACGCGATGAAGTCGGCGTCCCACGCCTGCACGTCGGTGGCGACGTGCGGCACGAACTGACACGCGTCGACGAGCACGTGCGCGCCGGCCACGTGCGCGGCGTCCGCGAGCGGGCGGATCTCGTTGATCGTGCCGAGCACGTTCGACATCGCGCTGATCGCGAGCAGCTTGGCGCCGTCGAGGAGCTGCTCGAGGTTTGACAGGTCCAGGCGATAGTCGGCGGTGAGCGGGATCCAGCGCAGCTCGACGCCACGTTCGGCGGCGAGCATGTGCCAGGGCACGACGTTCGCGTGGTGCTCCATGTGCGACAGGACGATCGCGTCACCGGCGTCGAGGTTGGCCCGCGCCCAGGTGTACGCGACGAGGTTGATGGCTTCGGTGGCGTTGCGCGTGAACACGACTTCTTCGGACCGTCGTGCCTTGATGAAACGCGCCACCCTGCGCCGGGCTTCCTCGAACGCGGCCGTCGCCTCCTCTGCGATGGAGTACACGCCCCGGTGGATGTTCGCGTAGTAGCGCCGGTAGCAGTCGCCCATCGCGTCGAGCACGGCATTCGGCTTCTGCGACGAGGACGCGGAATCGAGGTACACCAGGCGCTTGCCGTTGACCTCGCGCTCGAAGATCGGGAAGTCCGGCTTCACGCGGGCGACGTCGAGGGCGGGCATCACGCCACCTGCTCGCGGAACGTATCGAAGCCCTGTGCCTCCACTGTGTACGCGAGCTCAGGACCGCCGGTGCGGACGACGCGACCGTCGACGAGCACGTGCACCACGTCGGGGACGAGGTGGTCGAGGATGCGCTGGTAGTGCGTGATCAGAAGGATCCCGAGCTGCGGCCGGTCCTTGCGGACCTCCTGGATCCCCGCCGCGACCTCGCGCAGCGCGTCGATGTCGAGGCCGGAGTCGGTTTCGTCGAGCACCGCGAGCTCGGGCTCGAGCAGTGCCATCTGGAGCACTTCGTTGCGCTTCTTCTCCCCGCCGGAGAAGCCCTCGTTGAGATAGCGGTCCTGGAAGCGGTCGTCCATGCCGAGCCGCTTGCTCCAGGCCATGATCTGCATCCGGACCTCGAGGATCGAGAAGTCGTCGATGCCCTTGCGCCGCGACATCGCCTGGCGCAGGAAGTTGAAGACCGAGACGCCCGGGATCTCTTCGGGATGCTGGAAGCCGAGGAACAGGCCGCGGGCCGCCCGCTCGTCCGTGGGGAGCGCGGTGATGTCCTCACCTTCGAGGACGATGCGGCCGCTGGTGATCTCGTAGACCGGGTTGCCGAGCAGCGCGTTCGCGAGCGTCGACTTGCCTGAGCCGTTCGGGCCCATCAGGGCGTGCAGCTTCCCGGCACCGACCTCGAGGGTCAGGCCGCGGAGGATCTCGCGGCCGTCGACGGCGACGTGGAGATCCTCGATCTGCAGCGCGGGCGCGAATTCCGGGGTGTCGGCGGCCTCGTTCACGCCGACCATTGTAATAACACTACGTCGATAGGAGAAATACCCGGTGCGGGCAGGAAGGTCGGCGGCGGCCTCAGGTGCCTCGCTCAGGTGCCTCGCTCAGGTGCCTCGCTCAGGTGCCTCGCTCAGGTGACAGTCGCGAAGACGGTCTCGTAGCCGCGGACCATGGCCGCGGCCGAGAACCGCTCCTCGACCCGTGCCCGGCAAGCCGCGGGATCGAGGTCGTCGACCAGGGTGAGCGCGTGCGCGAGGTCGTCGGCGCTGTCGCGCCGGAACCCGGTGACGCCGTCGGCGACGATCTCCGGCGCGGCACCCCAGTTCGTGGTCACGACCGGCGTGCCGCACGCCATCGCTTCGACCATCACGAGGCCGAACGGCTCGGGCCAGCGGATCGGGAACAGCAGCGCGCGTGCGCTGCCGAGCAGCGCGACCTTCTCCACGTGCGACACGTTCTCGAAGAGCTCGACATCGTGACCGAGCAATGGGCTGATCTCGTGCTCGAAGTACGCGAGCTCGGCGGCTTCCCCGCGCTTGAGGATCATCTTCAACGGGCGGCCGGCCT
The DNA here is from genome assembly GCA_963740835.1 of uncultured Actinomycetes bacterium. Lineage (GTDB taxonomy): Bacteria > Actinomycetota > Acidimicrobiia > IMCC26256 > PALSA-610 > CAVUFH01. Next base: position 1,113,288 of record CAVUFH010000003.1, read on the forward strand.
GCCGCGCGATGCGGATGGCTTCCACCGGACCCTTGTCGGGGTTCGCGCGACCGATGTAGACGAGGTACTCGTCCTTCACGGTGCGGTACGGATACGTCGCGAGGTCGATGCCGTTGTGCACGATGGCGGCGTACTTGACCGCGCGGTTCTCTGCGGCCTGCGCGTCGCTGATCGCGACGAGGTGGATGTACTTGCCGACGAGGTCGTACAGCATGCGCGCGTCGTCGGTCCAGGGTCCGTGCAGCGTGTGCACGACCGGCGGATGGCCACCGAGCATCGCGCCACACACCGGCCCCATGACGCCGGCATGGTCGTGGACGATGTCGAAGTCGGCGACCTGCGTGTACGCGTCGAGCGCGTGGTGCGCGTCGTACCAGGGATTCCCGAGCTCAGTGCGGTTCGGCGGCTCGGGCAGGCTGCTCACCAAGCGCGCCTTGGTGCGCGATCCGGCGGGCGCGAACAGTGTGACGTCGTGCCCGCTGTCGACGAAGCCGTCGGTGAGCAGCGCGACGACGAGTTCGATGCCGCCGTAGCCTTCCGGGGGAACCGGGAACCATCCGGGGGCGACGACCGCGATCCGCACGTGCGAATCGTAACGGCGGCGCTCAACCTGCGAACGGGTACCGTTCACCGATGCCCGACCCGTGGAACACGAGTGCGAGCGCAAGCCTGGGAGGTACCGAAGGCGTCGTGACACTCGTCGAAGGCTCGGCGTTCTGTCTGTCGTCGCGCAGCGGGGAGATCGATCCCAACCGGCCGCAAGGGCTCATCTTCCGCGACACGCGCTTCCTCTCGGAGCTGCGGTTGCGCCTCAACGGCAATGAACCCGAGTCGCTCGCAGCCACCACGTTGGATCCGTTCAGTGGCGTGTTCGTGTTGCGGGGGCCTCCGGCTGCCGGTCGCGCCGACTCGCACCTGTTGTTGACGCGCCGCCGGTATGTCGGGCGCGGCATGCGCGAGAACATCGAGATCGCGAACTTCGGCGAAGAAGCCGCGTTCTGTTCGGTAGAGATCCAACTCGGGGCCGACTTCGCCGACCTGTTCGAAGTGAAGGAAGGCCGCGTCGAGAAGCACGGGCGGCTGTCGGTGCAGCACGAGAACGGACGGGTCACGTTCTCGTACACGCGCGGGGGGTTCCGGCGCGCGACGTTGGTCGACTTCAGTGAGGTGCCGCGCATCGCCGGCGAACACGTCTCCTACGAGGTCATCATCCCCGCGCGCGGCACGTGGAGCACGTGCATGCAGGTCACACCCGTGCTCGATACGCAGGAGATCACGCCCCGCTACGTGTGCGGTCAGCCGGTCGAGCGTTCGACCCCGGTGGCCCGGCTCGAGGAGTGGACCCGCCGGCTCCCGGTCGTCACCAGTGACGACGACCAGTTCCGTGAACTGCTGCAACGATCGACGCGCGACCTCGCCGCGTTGCGAATCTTCGATCCCGAGTACCCCGACCGCGCGGTGGTCGCGGCCGGCGCGCCGTGGTTCATGACGCTGTTCGGCCGCGACTCACTGCTCACGTCATGGATGACGATGCTCGTCGATCCCGACCTCGCGCTGGGGACGCTCCAGACGTTGGCCCGGTTCCAGGGCACGCGCGTCGACCCGATCACCGAGGAAGAGCCGGGCCGCATCTTGCACGAGATGCGCTTCGGCGAGTCCTCGTCGCTCGCCCTCGGCGGCGGCCGGGTGTACTACGGCACGGCCGACGCGACGCCGCTCTTCGTCATGCTCGTCGGTGAGCTGACGCGCTGGGGAAGCCGCCGCGATGAAGTCGACGCGTTGATCCCTGCCGCCGATCGGGCGCTCGCGTGGATCACCGACTACGGCGACAAAGACGGCGACGGGTACGTCGAGTACGCGCGCACGAGCGATCGGGGCCTGCTCAATCAGGGCTGGAAGGATTCCTGGGACTCGATGCGCTTCATGGACGGATCGTTGGCCATGCCACCGATCGCGTTGTGCGAGGTGCAGGGCTATGTGTATGCCGCGCTCGTCGCCCGGTCGCACATGGCGACCGAGTCGGGCGACCACGAGCTCGCGGAGTCGTTGCGGAAGCGCGCCCACGATCTGAAGCGGCGATTCAACGAGGACTTCTGGATCGACCGCGACGACGGCGGTTACTTCGCGATGGGCCTCGACCGCGACAAGAACCAGATCGACGGCATCGGTTCCAACATGGGGCACTGCCTGTGGACCGGGATCGTCGACGAGGAGAAGGCGGGCGCGGTTGCGCGCGCGCTCACCGATCCTGGGATGCTGAGCGGTTGGGGCGTGCGCACGCTTTCGGAGTTGGTGCGCGGCTACAACCCGTTGTCGTACCACTGCGGCAGCGTGTGGCCGCACGACAACGCGATCTGCGCCGCCGGGCTGATGCGCTACGGGTTCGTCACCGAAGCGCACCAAGTGATGTTCGGGTTGGTCGAGGCATCCGCCTGGTTCGGCAACCTGTTGCCGGAGCTCTTCGCGGGCACGCCCCGCGGCGACGTGGGGTTCCCCGTCCCGTACCCGACCTCCTGCTCACCTCAGGCCTGGGCGGCCGCGTCACCGCTCCTGTTCCTTCGCACGATGTTGCGGTTCGAGCCCGACTTCCGGAACTCGAAGTTGCACCTCGCGCCCGCGATCCCCGAATGGATCGGCCGACTGCGGCTCGAACAGATCCCAGTCATGGGCGGTCACCTGACGATCGACGTCGAAGGCGAGATCGTGCACACCCTCGAGGTGCCCGAAGGGCTCGAGCTCGTCGCCGAGCCGCGCGAAGCGACGCAGTGAGCTGCTAGCCCGGCGCGGTGTCCACCGCGCGGCGGAGCGATCGGTACACGCCGTCGGGCGTGAGCACGCCGAGGTAGTGGTCGCCGTCGAGCACGCCGATCCAGCCGTCGTCGCTCAACAAGGTGTTCGCGAGCGCGTGCTCCAACGTGTCGCGCACGTCGGCCCACGCCTCGACGCGGACCAGGTGGTCGGTGGCGGTTCCCTCGCCGTCGGCGTCCTTCGCGCGCACGCGGCCGCGCAGGATCCCGCCCGCGTCGACGACCGGGACCGAGAGCGCGCCGGTGTCGACGAGGAGTTGGCGGACGTACTCGAGCGGCGTGTCGGGCGTCACAGTCTGCGGGTGATCGAGCTGGTCCCGGTCGATGGTCGTGACTCTCAGCTGCTTGATCGCGCGATCGCCGCCGACGAACGATGCGACGAAGTCGTTGGCCGGGTGCCCGAGGACCTGTGACGGCACATCGTATTGCTCGAGCACGCCGCCGAGGTTGAGGATCGCGATGCGATCACCCATCTTCACGGCTTCTTCGACGTCGTGTGTGACGAACACGATGGTCTTTTTCAGATCGGCCTGCAGGCGACGGAACTCGTCCTGGAGCCGCGTGCGTGTGATGGGGTCGATGGCACCGAACGGTTCGTCCATCAGCAGCACCGGCGGGTCCGCTGCGAGCGCACGCGCGACACCGACGCGCTGGCGCTGCCCACCCGAGAGTTGGTGCGGATACCGGTCGCGGTATTGCGCGGCGTCGAGGCCGACGAGCTCGAGGAGCTCGTCGACGCGCGCGCGTTGCCGTTGCTTGTTCCATCCGAGCATCTTCGGCACCGTCGCGACGTTGTGTTCGATCGTCTCGTGCGGGAACAGCCCGATCTGCTGGATCACGTAGCCGATACGACGGCGCAGATGCACTGGATCAACGTGCGTGACGTCCTCGTTCTCGATGTAGATGCGGCCGCTCGTGGGCTCGATCAGCCGGTTGATCATGCGGAGCAGGGTCGTCTTCCCACATCCTGACGGGCCGACGAGCACCGCGACCTCGCCGTCGGGGACATCCAGCGTCAGCGCGCCCACCGCGACCGTGCCGTTCGGGTACCGCTTGCTGACGGCTTCCAGGCGGATCATCGGCGTGCTGTCCGCCGGAGTCATGGGCCGAGCCAACGCCTCCGAGCCGCTCACGACGCGGAATCATAGAAGTCCCACGCGCGGTAGCAGTCCTCGCCACGTATGATCCTCCGACTCCGGCAGGACGTTGCACGCTGGAGGAGCCGCCGCGAATGATCGACCTGCTCGCCGCGTACGACGGCAACACCTGGATCGACTGGAGTTGGGTCAGCGACCACACTTCCGAGATCGAAGCGCGCTTGCGCGAGCACGCGACGCTGACGCTGTGGGCGCTCGTGCTGGGGCTCCTCATCGCGTTTCCGCTCTCACTTCTCGCGGTGACGCAACGCGGGACACGATCCGTCATCCTCGCGACCACTGCGGTGTTGTACACGATCCCGTCGCTCGCCGCGTTCGCGCTGCTGTTGCCGTGGACCAAGCTGTCGCGCTGGACCGCGCTCATCCCGCTCGTCACGTACACGCTCCTGATCCTGATCCGGAACACGATCGCGGGATTCGACGCGGTGCCGCCGGAGGTCCAGGACGCCGCGATCGGCATGGGTTACTCGTCGCGACGGAAGCTGTTCCGCGTGGACCTGCCGCTCGCGCTGCCCAAGATCTTCGCCGGGATCCGGATCGCGTTGGTGACGGTGATCGGTCTGATCCCGGTCGCGGCGTTGATCGGCCAAGGCGGCCTCGGTCAGTTGATGATCGACGGGTTCCAGCGCGACTTCCGCACACCGCTCACGATCGGTGTCGTCCTCACGGTGGCGCTGGCCGTGTTCTGCGATGTCGTGATGCTCGGCATCCAGCGGTTGGTGACCCCGTGGACCCGGCGCGAGCGATGACCCGATGAACTACTTCCAGAACGTCTGGGACTGGCTCGCCGACGGGTCGCACTGGACCGGCCCCGAAGGCGTGCCACACCGGCTGGTGCAGCACGTGCAGATCTGCGCGATCTCGCTCCTCGTCGCCGCGCTGATCGCGGTGCCGATCGGCGTGGTGCTCGGGCACTTCGGCCGGGGTGGTTTCCTCGCGATCAACCTCTCGAACGTGGGCCGTGCCGTCCCCGCGATCGCGATCTTGCTCATGGCTGTCCTCGCGTTCGGGATCGGCGATCCGCCGGCCTACCTGACGACGATCGGTGTCGTCTCGATCCCCGCGTTCCTCGCGCTGGTCGCGCTCGCGATCCCGCCGATGCTCACGAACGCCTACGTCGGTGTCACGGAGGTTGACCCGGACGTGCGTGACGCCGCGCGCGGTATGGGTATGACCAACGCTCAAGTGCTCCGCCGCGTCGAACTGCCTCTCTCCTCACCCTTCGTGATGACCGGAATCCGCACCAGCGCGGTCGCGGTCGTCGCGACCGCGACGTTGCTCGCGTACGTGGGTGGCGGTGGATTGGGCCGCTTCATCATCGACGGCTCGCGCATCAGCTACAGCGATCCGCGCGTTTTCGTCGGCGCGTTGTTCGTCGCCTTGCTGTCCATCATCGTCGAGCTCTTTCTCGCGCTCGTCCAACACCTGATCGTGCCCCGCGCCCTGCGGCCGGCCGCCGGACGCGAGGCCGAAGTACGCGTCGAACAAGTGGTCCTGCCCGACGACGCCGCGCGCGTCGCCGCGTGACCGTCGCGACCCGTCAAGATCGACATGCACACCAAACAATGGAAGGAAGTCCGATGAGAAGTGTGAGATTGTGCCCGACCGGGCGAGCGGTAGGGGTGCTCCTACTCGCGCTGGTGCTCATCGCATCCGCATGCGGTGGTGACGACGACGATTCGTCGTCGTCGACGAGCGGGGCGACGGGCAAGACCCTCGACCAGACGCTCGTGTTCGGTGGTCCGCCCGAGTGCCAAGAGCGGCCGTTGTGCCTCGGCGACACCGAGAAGTCGCTCTACAACCTCGACTTCAAGGAAGTGAAGAAGCTCGACGTCGGCGGACCGATCACGGTCAAGGCCCTTCAGGACGGCACGATCCAGGTTGGCCTGCTGTTCACGGGCAGCAGCGTGATCGACAAGGACTTCGTCCTGCTCGAGGACGACAAGGGCCTCCAGCCGGCCGACAACCCGACGGCGATCATCAACAAGTCGAAGGCGACGCCGGATGTCGTCGCGATCATCGATGCGGTCAACAAGAAGATCACCCTCGACGAGTACAACAAGATGGCGTTGTCGGTGTTCAACGACAAGGAAGACCCGTCGACGGTCGCGGGCGATTTCCTCAAGCGGGTCGGACTCGACACGACGAGCGACAAGGGTGCGGGCACGTCGTTGACGGTGGGTTCGAAGGACTTCGCCGGAGCGCAACTGCTCAGCCAGGCGTATGGCCAGGCCCTGAAGGCGAACGGCTACAACATCAGCTTCAAGGACAACATCGGCCCGACCGAGACGGTGTACCCGCTCGTGAAGGACGGCACGATCGACCTCTACGGTGAGTTCACCGGCACGTTCTTGACGTTCCTCGGTGGTACCGCCTCCGCGGACTCGCAGAAGACGTACGACGCGCTCACGGCGAAGCTCGAGAGCGAAGGGGGGGTTGTCGTCGCCACGACACCCGCGAGCGCGCAGGACGTCAACGGCTTCTACGTCACCAAGGAAACGGCCGACAAGTACAACTTGAAGACCATCTCCGACCTGAAGCAGCCGGCGCCGTAACGCCCGGCGCGCAACACGTTGTTTGGACGTCACGCGCGCGGAGACGCGCACGTGGCGTCCAAACCCGCGTCACCACCCGCGGTCGATCCACTCCTGGAGATGCGGCCGCTCGGTGTCGATCGTGGTGTCGAGGCCGTGACCTGGGAGGACGAGGGTGTCGCCGGGCAGCGTGAACAGGCGCCCGTCGATCGACTCGATGATCTGCGGGAAGCTCGCGCCCTCGAACTTCGTGTTGCCCGGGCCGCCCGGGAACAGCGTGTCGCCGCTGAATACGACCGGGTGGCCCTCGAGCAGGAAGCACGTGGAACCGCGTGTGTGGCCGGGCGTGTGGATCGTGCGCAGGCGCAGGTCGCCGACTTGGATCACCTCGGCGTCGGGGATCGTGAAGTCGTACGCGGGAAGCATCTCAGCGTCTTCGGGCGCGATGCCGATGTCGATCCCGGCATCACGCATCTGGGTCACGGCTTGGATGTGGTCGAAGTGACCGTGCGTCGTCAAGACGCGACGAACACCTGTCGCGCGGGCGACGTCCAGCAGGAGCTCGTGCTCGTTCGCCGCGTCCACCAAGACGGCTTCGCCCGTGTTCGTGCACCGCAAGACGAAGACGTTGTTCTCGTAGGGCCCGACGACGAGCTTGTCGATGCGGGCGCCCGTACCTTCGTAGTGCGCGGGACGAACCATCGATACGAGGATACCGGCGGTGGGTCGGCATACAGTTGGTCTCGCGTTATCCGTGCGCTCAGGAGGACGATGCGTGACTGGCGAGCGTGACCAAGGCCGCGTGGTCTCTGTCAGCGTCGTGATCCCGGTGTACAGCGGAGCCGCGACCTTGCCCGGCCTCATCAAGGAGCTCGAGCAGCTCCGCTCCCCGCAGACGACGCCGGACGGGCGCAAGTTCCGGGTCGACGAGGTGCTCCTCGTATGGGATCGAGGCATCCGCGGCAGCGACGAGGTCGTGCGCGACCTGGCGAGCCAGGACGATTGGATCCGGCCGGTGTGGCTGTCCCGCAACTTCGGACAGCATCCGGCGACACTCGCAGGCATGACGTCCTCCGGCGGTGACTGGATCGTCACGATGGACGAGGACGGGCAGCACGATCCGGCGTACATCGGCCAGCTCCTCGATACGGCGTACCGAGACCGCACGCAACTGGTGTACGCATCGCCGCTGAATCCTCCACCGCACGGTTTCCTGCGCAACGCCGCGTCGCGACTCACGAAGTGGTTGTTCGTCCATGTCCTCGCGTCGTCCGGCGGCCCGAAGGCCTTCAACAGCTACCGCCTCATGCTCGGCGAAGCCGGCCGTAGCGTCGCGGCGTACACCGGCCCTGGTGTCTACCTCGACGTCGCGATCGCTTGGGTCGTCACCGATCCTTCGACCTGTCCCGTGGTGATGCGCGAGGAAGGCAGGCCGGCGAGTGCATACACGGTCCGCCGCTTGGTGTCGCACTTCTGGCGGCTCGTCATCTCGTCCGGTACCCGTCCGCTCCGATTCGTCTCGATCATGGGCGTCGTCTTCGCCCTTGCCGGGCTGGGCGTCTCGATCCTCAGCCTGGTGCAGAAGGCAGTGGGCGACGTCAATGTGCAGGGCTGGACATCGGTGTTCGTTGCGGTCCTCGTCGTCGGAGGGGCCATCCTCTTCGCGCTCGGCATCATCGCGGAGTACATCGCGGCATCCGCCAACATGTCGATGGGCAAGCCGGTGTACGTCATCGTTCAAGATCCCGGCGGCGTCTTCGACGAACCGGAAGCCTGACGCGCGTGCTCACCTGGATCGTGGGTCGGGGCGGACTCCTCGGCGGCGCCATCGCGCGCGCGATGAGCCGCACGTTCGTCGGGCTTCCCGTGCCCTGGGACGACCACGAGGCCGCCGTCGACGTGCTCGAGTCCGACCTCGCGCGGTTCATTCGCACCGCCGGCCCCGACGACTGGTCGGTCATCTGGGCCGCCGGCAGTGGTGTGGTCGGATCGACTGCTGCCGAGCTCGCGGCGGAAACGCGCATCGTGTCGCACGTGCTCACGACGATGCGGGAGGTACGCCCCGCGGGCCGCGGTGCGTTCTTCCTCTCGTCGTCCGCGGGTGGTGTGTACGCGGGATCGAGCGATCCGCCGTTCACCGAGTCGACGCCACCACGGCCACTGAGCCCGTACGGAGAAACGAAGCTGGCACAAGAAGGCGTGCTGCGCGCCACGCTCGAAGGCCGCGTGCCGCTCGTCATCGGGCGGTTCTCCAACCTGGTCGGGCCGGGTCAGAACCTCGCGAAACCACAAGGCCTCGTGAGCCAGCTCTGCCGGGCGGCGGCGACGCGACAAGCGCTCACCCTCTTCGTACCGATGGAGACACTCCGTGACTACCTGTACGTGGACGATGCCGCCGCGATGGTGCGCACGCTCGTCGAGCACGCGGTGGCGCAGCAACCCGCAGTTCCGGTCCTGCGCAACCTGTCGTCGCAACGGCCGGTGTCGGTTGCCGCCGTACTCCGGACGGTGCAGCAAGTGGGCCGCCGGACCGTTCGGGTTGCGCTCGGCACCAACCCTGCGTCCCGGTACCAGGTGCGCGATCTCCGCCTCTTGACCGAGTTTGCGCACGAATTCCGTGGCGTGGACATCACGCCCTTTCCCGTGACGGTCAAGCTGGTGTACGAGGACGTCCTGCAGCGTGTCCGCCGGTCGGGCGTCGGCGCTCGGGCCGCGCTGGCAACCTGACCGATCGGTCAAGTACCGTCGTTCCGCCGATCGAACGTGCTCGCGCAGACGAAGAAACCCACGCAGGGGGAACGACCACAGTGAATTTCGCCTTCTCGGAGGAACAGGAGGAGCTCAGGCGCACGGTGCGCCAGTTCCTCGAGGCCAAGTCGCCCGAGACCGAGGTCCGGCGGTTGATGGAGACCACCGAGGGCTACGACCCGGCCGTGTGGAAGCAGATGGGGCAGGAGCTCGGTCTGCAGTCGCTCGCCATCCCGGAGGAGTTCGGCGGCCAGGGCTTCACGTTCATCGAGCTCGGCATCGTGCTCGAGGAGATGGGTCGGGTGCTGCTGTGCGCGCCCTACTACTCATCGGTGGTGCTCGCCGCCAACGCGATCCTCAACGCGGGTACCGAAGCGCAAAAGCGGGCGCTGCTTCCGGGCATCGCGAGCGGCGACACGATCGCGACCCTCGCGTTCACCGAGCCCAACGGGAAGTGGGACGTCACCGGCATCACGCTCGAGGCGACCGGTTCCGGCAGCAACTACACACTATCCGGCGAGAAGATGTTCGTCCTCGACGGTCACGTCGCCGACACCATCGTCGTCGTCGCCCGTACCGCCGGGAGCACCGGCACGGACGGGATCTCGTTCTTCACAGTGCGCGGTGATGCCGACGGCCTCACGCGCACGCCGCTGTCGACCATGGACATGACGCGCAAGCAGGCGAAGCTCGAGTTCGCGAACGTTGCCGCGGAACCGCTCGGTGAGCTGGGTGGGGGATGGGCCGCGTACTCGAAGACCTTGGACCAAGCCGCGGTCGCGCTCGCCAACGAGATGATGGGTGGCGCGCAGTTCGTGCTCGACATGTCGGTCCAGTACGCCAAGGACCGCGTGCAGTTCGGCCGCCCGATCGGTTCGTTCCAGGCGATCAAGCACAAGTGCGCAGACATGCTGCTCGAAGTCGAGTCGGGCAAGTCCGCCGCGTACTACGCGTCGTGGGCCGCCGCCGAGGACAACGACGAGCTCCCCGTGGTCGCCGCGCTGGCGAAGGCGTACTGCTCCGAGGCGTACTTCCACACGACCGCCGAGAACATCCAGATCCACGGTGGTATCGGCTTCACCTGGGAGCACCCCGCGCACCTCTACTTCAAGCGGGCCAAGTCGTCGGAGATCTTTCTCGGCGACCCGACGTACCACCGCGAGCTGCTCGCGCAGCGCATCGGCATCTGACCGCGCAGACATTCACTGTCGCGGGCTTCAACGCGCACTGGGGCGTCGGCCGTTCCGGACCTGACCGCGCGCGCCGTTTCGACGTCGCCGCGATCGTGCGCGGGTTCGATGCCGACATCGTCATCGTGCCCGAAGCGTTCCGCTTCGCCGACGGCACCGGCGTGCTTGATCCGCTCCGCGACGACGGTTACTTCGTGCGGACGACGCACTTCGCCGAGCTCGCGGAGAAGGAATGGCGGCCGGGCGACGTGCGTCCGGCGGGCATGTGGGAGCTCGCGATCTGCAGCCGCCTCCCGATGGATTCCGGCCGCGAGCTGTCGTTGGTGCGGGTGTTCCGCGATCCGGCAGGCGTGCGGAACGCGATCGGGTGCACGGTTCGACTCGGTGACACGGAGATCGATGTCGTCGGCGTCCACGCGTCGTCGAAGCTCTGGTACGCCGGACCCGTGCTGCACATGCGCGCGCTGACACCGCACCTCCCGGCCTCGCATCGACCCGCGATCATCGCGGGCGACTTCAACTTCTGGGGTCCGGGAGTGGTGCGTCTCCTTCCCGGGTGGCGACGCGCGGTGCTCGGTCGCACCTTTCCCGCGCAACGACCCCACAGCCAGATCGACCACATCCTCGTGAACGATCGCATCGAGATCCTCGCCGGCGAGGTCCTGCCCGCATGCGGGTCCGACCACCGGCCCGTGCGCGCCCGTCTCGCGCTCTCCTGATCCTCGCGATCAGTGGACGCGGTCCCGGCTGCATTCCTCGAGGGTGATGTCGAGGGCCGAGGAGTCGAGCCAGGCCACGCCGTCTTGGACGAGGCACAGGCGCAGCGTCCGCGCGTGCGGATCGGTGATGCCGAAGATGCCGCCGGCCCAGGCGTCGCCGTGTGGGCGGATCCCGCCGTGGATCCAGTTGCGTTCCGTCTCGAACTCGACGACGTTGCCTCGGGCGTCGAGGAGGTGCGCGGAGAGGTGGAGCGGCGTCGGTCCCGTCGAGCTCAGCCAGTGGTTGGTGTCGTTGCGGATTCGGGCGAGCACCCCGACGAGTCCGGACGACGCATGGTCGGACCGCGGTCGACGCCCGATGATCGCCGCATCACGTATTTCGAGTCGTTGTCGGTCGTCCGCGTCGAGGAGAGGGCAGTCGTCGTCGACGTTGTACGGATGGCCGATCATGGGCCGCGCCACCATGACCGCGCGGTACAGCGATGCGATCGGGTGCGGCCGCAAGCCGACCTCGTCGGCGAGATCGTCACGTACAAAGAAGGCGTTCACTCCGTGCGAGAGGCACGCCACTAATCGGTAGCCCGCATGACGGCACACCCAATCGAGCGCGTCGAGGCTGGCGCCATGCCGGTAGGTGTCGTCCCACTGGGTGTAGGCGCGCCGGCGACGCGTCCAGAACTCGCCAGGTGGAAACGTTGCGTTGTACTCCGCGACGAGCACGCGGGGTGCGAACTCACGCAATATCGAGCGCAGGACCCAGAAGTCGTTCCCGTCGATGTCGAGCACCAAGACGTCGGGTTCGCTCGGGACGCCGCTCTCGGTCAGCAACGCGACGACGTTCTCGGCCGTTACCGTCGCACGGTGTACCTGCACGGCGAGGTCCGATGTGACCTCACTGGCGCGCTGCACACGCGCGGTGTCGGCTTCGAACCAGAAGCCTCGTCCGCCGCGCTCCGCCAATGCCCGCGTGCAGTTCTCGATGCCGTCGGATGCACCGATCTCGACGAACGTCCGGGCTGGTCCACCCGTGCGCTCGAGGAGCGCTTCGAGCAGTCCGTCCTCTCCCTGCTGCGACCAGACCGAATGCTCGGCTGCGTGGAGTTCGGCGACCGGATCGACTGGAGGCGCGCACCACTCGAGCGCGGTGGCGACAGAGGAACGAGCGAACCAGCGTTGGACCGGTGCGTGCCTCCCGAAGCGGGACGCGATCGTGAGTTCGGCCTGATGTTTTGCCCCTCGCACCAACGTCCGAACGCGCGGCCGGTCGCGCCGGGACGGATTCCGGTCGCGCGGCGGTTCATCGGGCACGAGACTGACGCTAGGCCGGAGCCGAGCCTTGTTCGCGGCTCCATCCGAGGGATGGGGCAGCGTGGGATCTGACCCGGGTTCCGGACAAACAGTGGACTACCGTTGCTCCGATGGCGGTCACTTCTTCCGGGCATGCGCGCGTCGTGCGCTCGCGCATCGGTATCAGGGAACGAATCGCCCGGCTCTGGCACTACCGAGAGCTCCTCGTCGCGATGGTTCGCACCGAGTTGAAGGTCCGGTACAAGAACAGCGCCCTGGGCTTCGCGTGGTCGCTCGTGAATCCGCTGCTGTACCTCGTCGTCTTCTACATCGCGTTCGACCTCATCCTCGGCGCCGGTATCCCCGCGTTCCCGCTTTTCCTGCTGTCGGGGCTGCTCGTATGGAACTTGTTCTCGGCCGGACTCGGCGCCGCGACGGGCTCGGTCGTCGGTAACGCCGGGCTCATCAAGAAGGTCTCGTTCCCGCGCGAGATCCTCCCGCTCGCGAGCATCGGGGCCGCGCTCGTCCACTTCTTCCTCCAGTCGGCGGTGCTCGCCGCTGCGTTCCTCGTGACGCGGTGGGACGTTGCATGGGCGTACATCCCGCTGATCCCGCTCGCGCTCGTCGCGCTGCTGTTGCTCACCGCGGGGCTCGGGATCCTCCTCGGATCCATCAACGTGTACCTGCGCGACACGCAGCACTTCCTCGAGCTCGCGTTGCTCGCCTGGTTCTGGATGACGCCGATCGTGTACGGGTTCATGACGATCGGGAGTCGCGGCGGATGGGGCGAGAAGGTCTACATGCTCAACCCAGTGACGCCCGTCGTCCTCGTGTTCCAGCGCGCGCTCTACGCGAAGACCGCGACGGGCGCGCCGGCAAGTGGATCGGGGGGTGCGCTCAAGAACGCGGCCGGTACGCAGATCCTCCCGGACTGGTCGTGGACGCACTACCTCGGGTACGTCGGCTACACCGCGCTCGCCGGCATCATCCTGTTCACCCTCGGCCTGTACGTCTTCGGCCGGCTGGAAGCGAACTTCGCCGAGGAGCTGTAGGCAGTGGGTGCCGCGATCGAGGTGCGCGACGTTTCGAAGCGCTTCCGGCTCTATCACGAGCGCTATTCGTCGTTGAAGGAACGCGCCATGCACTTCGGGCGCATCCCGTTCGAGGACTTCTGGGCCGCGCGCGACATCAGCTTCGAGGTCGCCGAGGGATCGACCGTCGGGATCCTCGGGCACAACGGCTCCGGCAAGTCGACACTGCTGAAGTGCATCGCAGGCATCCTCCAACCGACGAGCGGCGAGATCGTCACGCGCGGGCGATTGGCGGCGCTGTTGGAGCTCGGGTCCGGCTTCCACCCGGAGCTCACGGGCCGCGAGAACATCTTCATGAACGGCGCGATCCTCGGGCTCTCCAAGCGTGACATCACGAAGGTGTTCGACGACATCGTCGCGTTCGCCGAGCTCGACAAGTTCATCGACATGCAGGTGCGGCACTACTCGTCGGGCATGTACGTCCGACTCGGCTTCGCGGTCGCGGTGAACGTCGATCCGGAGATCCTGCTCGTGGACGAGGTCCTCGCGGTCGGCGACGAACAGTTCGCCCGTAAGTGCCTGGACCGAGTCGCGCGCTTGCAACGCGAGGGCCGCACGATCCTGTTCGTCACGCACGGCGCCGACCTCGTGCGCAGGATCTGTGACCGGGCGATCGTGCTCGACCACGGCGTCATGATCGCCAACACCACCTCGGCCGAAGCGGTGCGGACGTTCCGCGAGACGCTGTTCCACGGCGGCCTCGCCGCGCCGCCGCACGACCCGAACAGCCTCGACGCGCGGCCGGCCATGTCGCACGGCGAGCTGATGTCGTCCAACGCGACGGGACACGTGAAGATCACACAAGTGGAGATCGAGCATCCCGGCAAGCTGGTTGGTCGCACCTGGTTGCTGCCCGACGAAGCGTTGACGATCCGAGTCGGGTACACCGCGCGCGAGGTCACCGACGACATGCTCGTCGGCATCGCGATCCACGACGAGGACGGCAATCTCGTGTTCGGCACGAACACGAGGGTCCTCGGTGTCGACGTCCCCGTCGTGAGCGGCGACGGCGAGATGACCTTCGAATTCGACCGGGTACCCCTTCTCGACGGCACGTACCTCGTGACGCTGGCGCTCGAGACGATCGACGAGGGCACGGTCTACGACTGGCGCGAGCAGCAGTACTCGTTCTCCGTGCTGAACCCGGAGCAGTCGGTCGGGCTCGTCGCGCTGCCGGTCAAGGTGAAGTTCGCGGACGGCGAGAAGCAGCGCGTCGACTCCTGACCGGCCGCGCTAGGGATCGCTGGCGATCTTCTCGTAGACCTGGACAAGCTCGTCGGCGCAGCGATCCCACGAGAATTGGGTGACGCGCCGGTTGCCTCGGGCGACGAGCCGGGCCCGCAACGCGTCGTCGTTCAGGAGTAGCGACAAGCCGCGCGCGATGTCGACGTCGGTCGGTTGCGCGAGCAGAGCCGCGTCGCCGAGGACCTCGGGAAGCGCGCCGACCGCGGTCGCGAGCACCGGCGTGCCCACGCTCATGGCTTCGAGCGGCGGCAGCCCGAACCCTTCGTAGCGGGACGGGTACGCAAGCAGCGTCGCACCGGCGAGCAGGTCCGAGCGCTGCGTGTCGTCGATCCGGCCGGTGACCCGGATGCGAGCCCGCGCGTGTGCCGCGGCGTAGGCGGCGTCGAACTCGTCGGTGTTCCAACCGCGCGCACCCGCGAGCACGAGTTGAAGGTCGGGGTCGGTGGCGGCGACGTCGTCGAACGCGCGGACGAGCGCAGCGAGGTTCTTGCGCGGCTCGATCGTGCCGAGGGCAAGGACATAGCGCGGCGAGCCCGCGAGCCTCTGCCCGGCGCTCGGCGAACCGGCAGAGACGTCCGAGATGCCGTTGTGGACGACGTGAATTCGTTCGCTCGGGACGCCGAAGACATCGGCGACCTCACGCCCGACGAAGGCAGAGACGCTGTGGACGTGCGCGCCTCGGCGTAGCGCGCGCCGGATGAGGGCCGGGTATTGCACCGTGTTCGCGTCGCAGTACTCCGGGTGGTGCACCGGCGTGAGATCGTGCACGGTGACGAGCTCGGCTGCGTGCTTGGCCGGCGGGACGACGAAGTTCGGTCCGTGCACGACGTCGACGGCGCCGGTCCAGTGTTCGATCGGTGGCCAGTCGACGTGCTTCCACAGCTGCCGGGTTGTGCGCGCCGGTATCGCGCGATGCGGCACCGTGATGCCGGGTGGAACCGCCGCCTTGAACTCGTCCAGATAGATGCGGGTGTATGCGAACGAGGTGACGTCGAGCCCGGGTCGCGGGAGGCGCATCAGGACCTCATGGATGAACGCGCCGACTCCGGTCCTCGTCTCGAGGAGTGGTGTTGCTTCGAATGCGACGCGCATGGGCGCCGCGAGACTACGGCGTGATCGCGATGAACCGCGCGTAGTCGCGGTTCGGCCAGTAGCGGGTCTGCGTCAGCGCCGGCGCGTTGTTGATCGGGCTGAGACTGCCCCAGCCGTCGAGCACGTATCCGGTGAGTCCGTTCGGACCCTGGTAGATCGCGGCCCCACGCGCGATGTCCCACCCGGGCCAGTAGCGGGAGATGTTGACCGGCGGCGCGCCGTTGAAGGGACTGAGGCCGCCCCACCCGTCGAGTACCCACCCGCCGGGACCGTTCGGGTTGATGATCACGTCGCGGGCGATGTCCCAGCCCGGCCAGTAGCCGCCCTGGGTGATCTTGGCGGCCGAGCCGAACGGATGGAGTCCGCCCCACGCGTCCATGACGTAGCCGGCTGGATTGGCAGCGGTCGAGGTCGGCAGCACGACGATGTCGCGCGCGATGTCCCACCCCGGGAAGTAGCCCGCAGTGACGACCGGCGCCGCGTTGCCGAACGGCCATACGCCGCCGAACCCGTCGAGGACGTAGCCGCTGTTCCCGTCCGGGTTGAGCGCGATCCCGCGCACGATGTCCCAACCGGGGAAGTACGCCGACTGGGCGACGTCGGGTGCGCCGCCGATGGGCCGCACGCCGCCGGAATAGTCGACTTCGTAGCCGCCGCCCTGCGGACGGAGCGCGAAGCCGCGCACGTACGCCCCGCCCCAGTTCGGGGCGCTCAGCGGCGGGCTGGAGAGCGCCGAAAGCTCACCGCCTCGGCCCATTGCGTACGCCGCCGCGAACTGCGTTGTACGACTCGCCGCGCCGGACACCGTGGTCGACCTCGTCGCGGAGAAGGCGCCGGCGTTGCCGGCGTGGTCGACGGCCTGGACGCGCAGCGTGTAGGTGTGGCCGGCGACTCCGAAGAACGTGAAGTCGCCGCTCGCCGCGGGCGGGACGACCCAGCGCGGCGCGGTCGCGTCGAGCCAGCGGATCCATGGGCCGCCGTTGTCCGAGACATCCACGTTGAAGCCGGCAATGCCCGACTCGAAGTCCTGGCCCCACCAGCCGACCGTGAACGTGGAAGCCGATTGCGTGCTCGCGGTCGGCGCGTTGAGGATCGCGTCGGGCGCGGTGACATCTGGGTATCCACCGAGCGCGGGCATGCCGTTGAACATGAGCGCGCCCGAGAAGAGCTGGAGGATGCGGATCCCGTAGTCGGGAGCGGACGCCCAGATGAGCTTGCCGGACGGACTGTTGCCGCCGAAGTACTCCCACCACGGCGCGAGCCCGATGCGATCACTCGGCGGCATGCGCAGACGGTTGGGCAGGTTGCGCGACAGCGGATCCGCGTAGCCGCGCAACAGTTGGATCTGCGCGCGGACTCCGATCTGCGGCGTCGGGAAGCAGCGCGAGAGCGCGGGCGCATCGAGTGCTTCGTCGGCGCACGTCGTGCCTTTGCGCCTCCCGTTGTTCGCGTTGATGCCCGCGTAGTTGTTGAAGTCGGGTCGGATCTGGCCGGCGTCCGGGAACACGAACCAACCGGTCTCGATCACCGACTGCACGAACGCGATGTCGCCTCGCACGTTCTCGGTGTGGCCTTCGTCGATGAAGAGCTGCGCGAGCGCGTGCACGTCGTTGTTGAGTGCGGGGAGACGCGGCCCGGCTTGCCCGGCGCGCTTCGCGTTGAACCACCGCGTGAGCTGATCGGCGTTCATCAGATTCGGTCCCATGACCGACGTGCGATTCGCGGCCGCGCCGGCGGACGGCGCACTTGCGGTCACTCCCACCGCCGCGGCGACCGCGACCAGCGCGCTCACGACGAAGGTGATCAGCGAGCGGTGGCGAAGTGTTCGGGCGCGGTCCATCCGTAGTTTCATCGACAGGAAGATCCAGTCCACGAGGACCCGGGACGTTCTCCAGCAGCCTTCCACGAATCGCCGTGGCGACCCGGGCGGGGCGAAGCCGCGATCCGGACGAACTACGGCGTGAGCGTCAGGTAACGGGCGTAGTCCTGGTACGGCCACACCTTCGTCGTGGTCGGCGCCGGGGCGTTGTTCACGGGATGGATCCCGCCCCATCCGTCGAGCACGTAACCGGCGAGCCCCTTCGGGCCGTTGTACATCACCAAGCCGCGGGCGATGTCCCACCCGTTCCAGAAGCCGGACGCGGTCACGTTGGGCGCGCCGTTGAAGGGGTGGACGCCGCCCCACCCGTCGAGGACCCAGCCGCCGGGCCCGTTGGGGTTGGCGACCACGTCGCGGGCGATGTCCCAGCCCGGCCAGTAGCCGCCCTGGGTGATCTTGGGTGCGGCACCGAACGGGTGCAGACCGCCCCACGCGTCCATGACGTACCCGGCCGGCTTCGCAGCGGTCGAGCTCGGGAGCACCATGATGTCGCGTGCGATGTCCCACCCGGGGAAGTAGCCCGCGGTGACGACCTTTGCCGCGTTGCCGAACGGCCAGACGCCGCCGAATCCGTCGAGGACGTAGCCGCCCTTGCCGTCGGGGTTGAGCGCGATGCCGCGGACGATGTCCCAGCCGGGGAAGTACGCCGATTGCGCGACGTTGGGCGCGCCGCCGACCGCCCAGACGCCGCCGGAGTAGTCGACCTCGTAGCCGCCACCCTGTGGCCGGGCGACGAAACCGCGTATCGCGTTGCTGCCCCACTGCGGGCCGGTGATCGGGACGCTCGACACCGAGGCGATCTCGCCTTTGCGCCCAATCGCGTAGGCGGCGCTGAACGGCATGGGCTTCGGCGCGGATGCCGACACTGCAGTCGACAGAGTCGGAGAGGTGCCGCTGGCGTTGCCTGCGTTGTCGACGGCCTGCACGCGGAACGCGTACGAACGGCCCGGCGCGCCGAAGAACGGGAAGTCACCCGCCGCGTCCGCGCCGGCCAGGTACTTCGCGGGAAGGCGATCCAACCATCGGACCCAACCGCCACCGTTCTCGGAGACGTCGACGTTGAAGTACGCGACACCGGAGCCCGCGTCTTCGCCCCACCAACCTGCAGTGAACGAACCTGCGGGTTGTGACGCGGCGAGCGGGGCGTTCATGACCGTGTTCGGTGGTGTCGTGTCGCGCGGCTTGGGAAGCGATCCGTTTGCGAACCGGAACGTCACCCAGATCTCCGTGCCGACGACGACGACGCCGACGCCCACCTGGTTGTACGCGCCGAGCATGTTCGCGCGGTGTGGCGCGGAGTTGTAGAACGCTTGGTGCAGCGCGTCGACGCTGCCACCCCGACCGATGTTCTCGCCGGCGCGGTTCCAGTCGGGGACCGCGGCGGCGGTCTCGGCTGCGAGGTTCGGCGAGTGCACGAGGTTCTGCGCGGCACCCATCTGGTACGACCAGTTGCGCGCGTAGTCGGACAATCCCGAGTTGTACGCGAGCGGTCCGAGGCCGGCGGACGCACGCGTGCTGTTCAGGAGTGTGAAGAACTGCGACTCCGCGGCTGCGGCGCTCCCGGAGTACACGCTCGCAGGTGCGGCGGGGAGAACGGCGAACACCAGACCGAGGGCGACGAACAACGAACCGAGCCGGGGGAGCACGCGACCAAGGCGCGAACGCGCGGCGGGCGCGGTGCGGGCGGGTCGATGCGTCGAGTTGGGCGTAGGGCGCGGCGCCGAGCGCTGGTCCGTGTCCATGGAGTCGCGGATCCTCGGGTGGCTGTCAGCGAACAGTCGAATTGTCGGCACCGGGTTGGGCTCGCTTGAGCCCCACCCGGTGGGCACGTCGTGCTGTTCGTCGGCTTGCTCGTCGCCCGGGTTCAGGTGGCCGCGTTCGGACCCTAGCCATCGCGGCCGGTGGCGTCACCTGTTCGGCAAGCGTCGTTCGTGCCTGCTCCGGGTGATGTCGATTGGCTGCGCCAAGGTGTCATGATGTGGCGCGGTGCGCCGATCGAAGCTCCTTGCGAGCGCCGGCTCCGGCCCGTTTCGCCCGGTCCGGTGCGCCCGTTCCCGGCGATGCACCGAGCGGTGCACGCGTGACCCGACGTGTGAGAGGACCCGCGCTCGTGCGGCTGATTCGACGGTTCGTCCCCTTGGTGTTGTTCGCGAGCGTGTTCGCGACCGGAGTGCCGCTCGCGCCCGCGGGTCAGATGAAGGTCGACGTCTCGACGAGCTCGGTACAGGTCACCGGGGCGAACGTGACGCAGCAGGAGTCCCACCTGTTGTCGCGGTCGGTGATGAGCGACGACGGGAAGCTCCGCAGCGCGAACGGCTCGACGATCCGCAGCGCGCCTCCGGGCTTCCGTGCGCGGGTGGAGAACCCGAACCACGGGCAGATGGTCGGGTTCGTGTGGAACGGCCCGGTCGGCGCGAGCCTCGAGGTGCGGACCCAGGGCAGTTCGGGTTGGACCGAATGGACGCCGGCGGATTCCGAGGACGGGCCCGATCCGCAGCAGAACGTGGTGAAGCCCGGCATCGGGCCGCTTTGGATCGGTGACGACGCCGGGACGATCGAAGTGCGCGTCGTCGCCGGGTCGCTCGCCGACCTGCGAGTCGACACGTTGCACATGGATGTGCAGGGCAACGTGAACGGCATCGACAGCGCGGGCGCCGCTGTTGCGATGCCGCACATCATCTCGCGCGCCGAATGGGGGGCGGCGCCCTGGGGCACGAACACCGCCGGTTGCGGTACCGCGCCCGCCAACGCGCGCGCTCGTCTCGCCGTCGTGCATCACACCGATACGTCCAACGGCTACAGCCCCGCGCAGGCGTTCGGCATCGTGAAGTCGATCCAGACGTTCGAGATCGGGTCACGCGGGTTCTGCGACATGAGCTACAACTTCCTCGTCGATCGCTACGGCCAGATCTTCGAAGGCCGCACGAACAGCGTGTACCAGACGCCGATCGGCGGTCATGCGCGTGGGTTCAATACGGGAAGCATCGGTGTCGCGCTGATCGGCCAGTACCAGACCGGTGAGCCGATCCCTGCCGCGAGCGTCCCCGGCGTGCAGTACAACGCGCTGCGTGATCTCCTCGCGTGGAAGTTCTGGTGGAACGGCATTGACGCGTTGTCGTACGACTACACGACGAGTCAGTGCTCGTCCGCCGACGGCTATCCCAACTGCAGGTGGCCCGAAGGGACACCGGTCGTGTTGCCGGCGATCGTCGGGCACCAGGACGTGACGAAGACATCCTGCCCGGGGAACCTGGCCGAACCGTTGCTTCCGAAGCTCCGCGCCGATGTCGCGGCGCGTGTCGTCACCGGCGGGCCCTTCTATCCGCTCGACGCGACGCGCTGGCAGCCGGCTGCCTCCGGACCTGCCATCGCGACACTCGACGCGTACGGCGGGATGCACCCGGCCGGTGCGGCGGGCGCGGTGCCGCTCACCGGGTACTGGGGTTGGTCGATCGCCCGCGGCGCCGTGGGCACGCCGGCCGCGGGTTATGTGCTCGACGGCTGGGGTGGAGTACGGCCGTACGGATCGGCACCGGCGCTCGCCGTGTCGGGCTACTTCACGGGTTGGGACATCGCCCGTGCGCTCGCGGTCGACTCGGCGGGCACGGGCGGCTACGTGCTCGACGGATGGGGCGGTCTGCATCAGGTCGGCACGGCCCCGCCGGCGTCCGCCGGCTACTGGTACGGCTGGGACATCGCGCGTGATGTCGCGCTGTTGCCGGGCGGCACGGGCGGCTACGTGCTCGACGGATGGGGCGGTGTCCACACGTTCGGCTCGGCGCCGCCGGTGACGGACGAGGGCTACTGGTACGGCTGGGACATCGCGCGGTCGATCGCGCTGAACCCCGGCGGTCCGGGCGGCTACGTGCTCGACGGGTGGGGCGGCGTTCACGCGTTCGGAGGCGCCCCGGCCGTCGGGATCAGCAACTTCGATCCGACGGTGAACCACACCGATCTGGTGATGCTCCCCGGCGGGCGCGGCTACGTGCTCGACGCGCGCGGCTACGTGTGGCAGGTCGGGAGCGCGCCGGCCGTCGATGTGTCGATGACCTACAACGGGTACAACATCGGGCGGAGCCTGGTCGCTTCCGGCTGACCGAGTGGCCTACGAGCCGACTGACCGCGGCATATCCGCGAGTCAGTCGAGCAAACGGGCGACGACCGTGCGCCAGTCGAGATCAGCAACCCGCTGCCGGCCGTGCTCGCCGAGCGCGCGCGAAGTCGCGATCGGACGCCAGTTTGTCGATCGCGGCAGCGACGCCGGCGGCCGTGCCGTCGGTGACCAGACCCGTCACACCGTCCTCGACCCACTCGAGCACGCCGCCCGAATCCGCGGCCGTGATCACGGGCTTCCCGGCGGAGAACGCCTGCAACGTCACGTAGCCGTAGTCCTCTTCGTGAGGTGCGTACACGACCGCCAGCGCGTTTGCGTACAGATCGATCAGCTGCGCGTCGTCGACGAACCCGAGCAACTCGACACGTTCAGGGCGCCCGGTCGCGCGCGCATCCGCGACGAGGGCATCGTGCAAGGAGCCGCGCCCAGCGATCTTGACGGTCGTGTCGCTCGTGAGGTCGCGGACGGCTTGCACCATCAGTTCCGGCCGCTTGTTCCCTTCGAGGCGAGTCGGACAGAACACGTAGTCACCGAACAGACCTCGATGGAGTCGATCGTGCAGCGGTGGCGGGTGGTACAGGGGGGTGGCGGTGAGCCCGTTGTAGCGCTCGAGCCGGTGCGCCACCTCGCGTGAGGTCGTGAAGAGTCGCGTCGCCTCTTGGAGCGCGCGCGTGTCCCACTCGGTGAGCATGCGCTGCGCCTCGAGGGCCTCCTCCTCGAACGTGAAGTCGCTCCACGGTTGCCCGATCGCGTCGTAGGCCGCGCGGTGCTGGTGGAAGAGCCACACGACCTTGCGATCGTGCCGCACGAAGTACGACGGGAAGTTCGTCGCGATCACGACATCCGCGTCGATCGGCACGAGCCGCCATGCGAACGCGGCGTCGAACAGCCGGCCTCGTTCCCACGCGGTCGGGATCCGTACCAACTCGGCGCGATGTCCGGCAGCTTCGATCGCGCGTACCAGATTCTCCATGTGGAGCTCGGCCCCGCCCCGCATGAATGGCACCTGCGCGCCACACACGGCGATATCCATGGCCGATCACACTACCGGTCGTTCCAACCGAAGACCGGTGCGTGCTCGCTGATTCCCGAGTGTCTCGCGCCGCACAACTATCCTCGAGCATCGTGAGTTCCCGGGGTCGCATCGGCTTCGTCCCGCCCCGCTTCGGGGACGACGTGATCGGCGGCGCGGAGGCATTGATCCGCGAAACCGCCGAAGGTCTCGCCGCGCGCGGCTGGGAATCGGAGATCCTCACGACCTGCGCGCGCGCGACCACTTCACGTGGGCGAACGAGTTCGCGCCGGGGGTCGAGGAGCACGGCAAGCTCGTGGTGCGCCGGTTCCCCACCGTGGTCGACACGCCCCGACAGGAACGGCAGGCGATCGAAGCGGCGATCCTGCGAGGTGAGCGCGTCAGCCTCGACGAACAGCAGCGCTGGATGAACGACGACCTCCGGGTGCCGGAGCTCTACCACTACCTGTTGCGCAACGCCGCGCAGTACCGCGCGCTCGTGTTCGCGCCGTACCTGTTCTGGACCACGTTCGCCTGCGGGATGATCAGCCCGGAGCGGACGATCATCCAACCATGCCTGCACGACGAACCCCAAGCTGCACTCGAGCTCTTCCGCCCGCTGTTCTCGGGTGCACGAGGGGTCTGGTTCAACTCGGAACCCGAGCGGGCGTTGGCCGACCGTCTGTTCACGCTTCCGTCGCGACAGCGCGTGGTCGGGAGCGGCGTCCACATCCCTGACCGCTACGACCCTGAGGGTTTCCGCGCCCGCTTCGGCATACGCGAGCCGTTCGTGCTGTACGCGGGCCGGCGCGAGGGTGGGAAGCGCTGGGAATGGCTGCTCGACGCGTTCGCGCGCGCGGTCACTCTCTACGACCTCCCTTTTTCGCTCGTGACCATGGGCACTGGCGCGGTGCACCCTCCGCCGGCGATCGCAGAGCGCGTGATCGATCTCGGCTTCGTGGCGAACGCAGACCGCAACGATGCGTTCGCGGCGGCCGCCGTCTACGTGCAACCGTCGTCGTACGAGAGCTTCTCACGGACCATCATGGAAGCCTGGCTGGCCGAGACGCTCGTGGTCGCGAACGGCGCCAGCGACGTAGTGATGTGGCACTGCGAACGCGCCGACGCCGGTCTCACGTTCGCCGACGCGGAGGAGTTCGCACAGTGCCTGGCGTTCGCGGCCGACGAGCCCGAGGCCGCGAGTGCGCTCGCACGGCGCGGCCGCGCGTACGTGCTCGAGCACTATCAGTGGGACACGGTCCTCGACAGCGTCGAGGAGAGTCTCGAAGCGTGGATGCCGACGTGATGTTCGAATCAGGTGTCGCGTGCGCATCCTGATGGTGTCGGCGTACCCGCCGATCCGAGACGGGATCGCGAGCTACGCAGTGCAAGAAGTCGCGGCGCTGCTCGACGCCGGCCACGATGTCGAGGTCCTCTCGCCGTGGCCGTCGGCGGCTCACCACCACCTCGCGTTGCGCGGCTCGCGCGGCCCGCTCGCACTGGCCAAGCGCGTCCACCTCTACGACCGCGTGATCATCCAGTTCCACCCCGACCTCTTCTATCCGTTGCCGCTCGACGAACGCGATCGTCTGCTCGTGACGGCGGGTCTGGTCGCCGTGTTCGCCCGGAAGCGCAACGTCGAGATCCGGCTCCACGAGATGAACTTCGACTGGGGTCGCGAGCCGGGGACCTTTGGCCGTCTGTGGCGCTTCCTGTGGCGGCTCCCGGCCGCGATCACGGTGCACACCGAACACGAACAGCAGCTCGTGGCCGATTCCACGCGGCTCCCGCTCGAGCGGGTCGAAGTGCGGGATCACGGTCTCCACTTCGTGCCGCGCGCGACGATCGACCGGAACGAAGCGCGCGCACGCCTCGGCATCGACGAATCCGCGTTCGTCTTCCTCGCAATGGGCTTCATTCAACCGCACAAGGGTTTCGACCGAGCCGTGCGCGCGTTCGACGGGCTCGCTGATCACGGCTGCCGGCTCGATGTCGTCGGTTCGGTACGCGTGGACGAGCCGGCGTTCGTGGACTACGCGACCGCTCTGCGTCGTTCGGTCGAGGCGACGCGCGGCGCCCACATGCACGAGGGCTATATCAGCGACGAGCTGTTCGACGTCTGGCTGATCGCGGCCGATGTGTTGTTGCTGCCGTACCGCTACATCTGGTCGTCCGGGGTCATGCAGCGGGCCGCGTTGTACGGAACCGAGGTCATCGCGACGCGCGTCGGCGGCCTCGACGAACAACGAGATGGCAACGTGCGCCTCGTCGACGACGACTTCGAGCTCGCGCTCGCGATGCGGGAGACGGCCAAGGTTCCCGGCGGGCGCGCCGCGGGCGAAGCGTGGCCGGCTTCGACCGGTAACGCACCCGACCGCGCCGCCATCCAAGTCGCCGTGCGCGAACGAGCGGCGGTGCTCGCGGATCCGGGACGCGAGGTCGCCGCCGGCTTCGACCCCAACGGTCCCGCTTCCTTGCAAAGCGTTCCGTTGCTCCGAGTTCCGAAGCCCTCCTCGCGCAGTCCGCTCGCGTTCCTCGTCAAGAAGGTCGTGCGGAAGCTCACGGCGTGGCAGATCGACCCCATCGTCCATCAACTGAACGCAGTGCACCGCGCGGCCGCCGAAGAGCACGCTGCTGCCCGGGGCGCTGACGACGGCCGTGGTTAGGATCGCCTGGTGCCGCTAGCACGCCGGTCCCTCGACAACCTGTCGCGCCGGGCCCGCCGCGTCACGAGTGGTTGGCGGCGCGGTCCCGACAACGAGCAGTTCTTGGACGACGCGTTCCAATCGATTCTCGGCCGCCCCGTCGACCCAGCCGGACGCGCCCACTTCCTGAAGGTTCTCGCGGCCGGTGCGTCGCGGGATGAGATCGTTGCCGCGCTGGAAGCATCCGACGAGCATCAGAACCGCGTCGCGGCGCGTGAGTTCGTATTGCCCGATCTCCTCGGGTCCGCGCCCGAGCGGTACGAGATGCTGACGTCGGATGACGGCTCATCCGTGTCGGTGTACCGCGCCGACGACGAGGCCGCGTTCGACTGGATCGAGCAGCAGATCTTCGACAACGGGTACTACGAGAAGCCGGGGATCTGGAGCTTCCAGATCGATCTCGACAAGCGCGTGATGGCGGAGATGATCGCCGGACTCGAGCCCCGCTCCGTGGTCGAGGTCGGCTGCTCGAGCGGCGCGGTGCTCCATTGCCTGGCCGAGGCCGCAGTCGCAGTCTGTGGCATCGAGATCAGCGAACTCGCACACGATCGCGCGCCCGACACCGTGCGCGACCGCATCGTCCTCGGCGACGTCTCGGAGCTCGAGTTCGATCACGGTTTCGATGTCGCGTTCGGACTCGATGTGTTCGAGCACGTTCATCCGCAGAAGCTGGACACCTTCATCACGGCGCTCGTCGCGCTTGTCGAGGCGGGCGGGATCCTGTTCGTCAACGTTCCCGCCTTCGGCGACGATGTCGTGTTCGGCGAGGTGTTCCCGATGTTCCTCGAGGAATGGCGCGCGGACGCGGCGAGCGGGCAGGTGTTCCACCACTTGCAGGTGGACGAGCACGGCTACCCCTCACACGGCCACCTCGTGTGGGCGACGACTGACTGGTGGGTCACCCGCTTCGAGCAGGCGGGGTTGCAGCGCGCAACCGACATCGAGCGGGCACTGCACGCGCAGTACGACTGGTACTTCGCGTCGTGCACACCCGCCCGGCAATCCTTCTACGTCTTCACGAAGGACCGCGCCGCCGAGGATGTGCGGGCGTTGGCGTCACGGATCGAGGCGCGTGATTCCGACGTGCTCGCCGACCTCCGGGTCGAGCTCGAGCGATCGGCCGCGCGGTGACGGCATGAACCTCTCGAAAGCGGCGCTCCGCGCGCACATGGTCAAGGCCGCGGACGCGATCCCGCCGATCCGCCGACTGCGCGCCGACCGAGACGCGGCGGCGCGCGAGCGCGACCGGCTCGCCGGCGAGCTGCTCGCAGTGCAGACCGCGCTGCCGGCGGCCGCGTCCGCGGCACCCCTTTTGTACGCCCCCGGCCACTTCTACTCGCCGATCCCGGATCTGGACGCCGTCACCGCCGATGCGGCGCGCATCTTCAATCATCCGGATTCCATCCTGGGCGTCGATCTCCGACGGGATGCCCAACGCGCCCGTTTCGAGTCGCTCGCGGCGCGTTGGTCGGAGTACCCGTACTACGGTGCGGTCGATCCGCAGCTGCGGTACCGACCCGACAATGACTACTTCGGTCACATGGACGGGCTCGTGTTGTTCGGCATGCTCGCCACGATCAGACCGAAGCGGTATGTCGAGATCGGTTCGGGTTGGAGCTCGGCGCTCGTCCTCGACACCCGGCAACGGCTCCTCGATCGTGGCCTCGAGTGCACGTTCGTCGAGCCGTACCCGGAGCGTCTGCACGGCTTGTTGCGCCCCGAGGACCACGACTCCGTGACGATCATCGAACGTCCGCTCCAGGACGTCGATCCGACCCTGTTCGACGTCCTCGATCCGGGCGACGTGCTGTTCATCGACTCGAGCCACGTCAGCAAGGTCGGAAGTGACGTCAACCTGCTCCTGTTCGACGTGCTCCCGCGCGTGCCGGCCGGCGTCTGGGTGCACGTGCACGACATCGGCTATCCGTTCGAATACCCCGCGAGTGGATCTACGAGGGCCGGGCGTGGAACGAGGCGTACCTGCTCCACGCGCTCCTGCTCGAGAACCCACGTTGGGAGATCGAGTTATGGAACAACTACCTGAGTGAGAAGGACCCCGCGACCGTCGCCCGGCTGCTCCCACCGCCGGCGACCGCCGACGGTCTCAGTCTGTGGCTGATCCGGCGATGACGAAGCCGTTGGTCGCGCTCATCGGTCGCGGCACCGTCGCCGAACCGCTACGCGAGTTGCTCGCGGAAGTGTTCGCACGGGCCGAGCTCGCTGCCTTCGAGCCCGCGCGCGCCGCGCACTTCCGCAGCGGTGTGGTGGTGACGCCGGAGGCGTACCGGGACGCGCCGACCGGTATGCCGCTCGCGGTGTGGGTCGAGCACGAAGAAGATCTCGAGTCCCTCGTCACCGGGGAAGCAGTCAAGGCAATCCTGACGCCGGCGCCAGAGGTCGCGGCGGCGGCCGGTGCGAAAGGGGTGTTGGTCCCGACGACGATCGACGCGCAACCGAACGCGCGCCCGGTCGCGCCCGCGGTGCGCGCGCACATCCGCCGCGCCCGCGGCCTTCCCGAACGCGCGATTGCCGTCATCGACGATGGGGCGGGTGCTTCGTGGTGCGGCGCGCCGCTCGGCGCCGATGCCGTCGACACCGCGTTGGCCTGCGCCGCCGTCGTCGTCGTGCGCGGGAGCGCGTTGCTCCGGGCAATGGCCTGGGGTGCTCCGATCGTGACCGACGCGGGCACGATCGCACCGCTGGCCGTCGTTCCCGGCCGCGACGTCGTCGTCGACGACGACGTCGACGGCGCGGCCGAGGCGTTGCTCGATGACGAACCCCGCGTGGCCGCGCTCAGCTGGAACGCGCGCACGTTCTACGAGACGCGCTGCGACCGGCAGCGCGCGGTGCTCGGGCTGTGCCGCCGGCTCGAGCTGCTGCCGACGGGCCTCGACCGGGTCCCGGCGCTGCTCGACGAGCTGCAGACACCGCGCGACGCTCCGGCGGTGGTGCGTGTCTACGCCCGCCTCGCTCCGTTCGTCCGGTGAACGAGGGTCGTCATGCCGCTTCCGCCCGCACTCTCCGACGCCGCGACGAGCCGGCTGCCCGGTTCCACGGTTCCCGTGCCCGCGCCTGAGCCGGTCGCGGCCCCGCCCGCGCCGCTCGGTCCGCGAGGCCGTACCCGCGCGACCGCCGGACGCGTGCTGCGCCTCGTCATGCGGCCCGCGCTCGCGCCGCTGCAGGCCGAGCTCATGACGACGCGCGTGCGCGTCGAGGCACTCGAGCAGCAGGTCCACACCCTCGCCGAGCTGCAGGCGCTGTTGTCCCAGCTCGGCGACATCTCGCACCGGCTCAACTCGATGAACGTCAACCAGGAGCTGCTGAAAGGCGAGTTGCGGCAGATGCTCGCGACGCTGGACCGGCTGGGCACCGCCATCGCGCCCGGTGCCGGGCTCGAGGGGGCCGGGGTCCGGTTCGCGGAGTTGCGCGAGCGGGTGTACGGCCTCGAACGCCGGCTGCGCACACTCGTCAGCACGGCCGCGGCGGCGGGCAAGCGGGCCGCGCCGGAGGTCGGCCCGGCATCGCTCCGTCCCGCGCCGGACCACGCGACCGCAACCGACGACGTCGCCTCGGATCTCTTCGACTACGCCGGCTTCGAGCAGCGGTTCCGTGGCGATCCTGCGGTCATCCTGCAGACGCTCGAAGCGCGCTATCTCGACGTGCTCGCGGCATCGCCGCCGGTCCTCGACGTCGGTTGTGGCCGGGGTGAGCTCGTCGCGCTGCTCCGCGCGCGTGGGGTCGACGCGTACGGCATCGACCTGGATCCGAGTCTCGTCGCGGAGGGACACGCGGCCGGTCTCGACATCCGGCTCGGCGACGTGGTGTCGCATCTCGAGGGACTCGAGCCAGGGTCGCTCGGCGCGATCGTCAGCACCCATGTCGTCGAGCATCTCGAGCTCGACGCGCTCTTGCGGTTCATCGAGCTCGCCGCGTCGCGACTGCGGCCGGGCGGTGTGTTCATCGCAGAAACACCGAACCCGGCATCGCTCATCGTGCTCGGCAACTCGTACATCCTCGACCCGACGCACGTGCGTCCGTTGCACCCGTCGCTGCTCGCTTTCCTCTGCGAGACGGCCGGCTTCCGCGACGTGGCGTTGCAGTTCTACGAGCCGGCCGAAGGGTACTGGCTCAGACCGGTTGACGCGCCGGACGCACCGGAATGGGTCGCGCAGGTCAACGCCGCGTTCGAGCAACTCAATCGGGTGCTCTTCGGGCCGCAGGAGTATGCCGTCGTCGCCACGACCCCACCGCACCCCGAAGTCCGATGACGGATTCGACCGTCCTCGACGACCACGTCGGTCACGCCGAGGACGAAGAAACGGTGCACGACACCGCGTCGCTTCGCGATCAGCGATGGTCGGTCGCATTGCTGGTCGTGAGAGACCTGGCGATCGTCCTGGCCGCGACCCTTATTCCGCTGATCTTCGTGAACCGGCTGTGGGAAGGCAGCCTGCGCGATCCGTTCACGTACTTCGGCGACTCCCACTTCTACGGCATGGTTGCGCGCAACATCATCGAAAACGGCTGGTACCAGCACACCGACCGACTCGGCGCGCCTCTCGGACAACAGCTGTACGACTTCCCGCTGGAAGGCGACAACTTCTGGTACTTCGTGATGCGCCTCCTTTCGCTGTTCACCAACGACTGGGTGCTGGTCATCAACCTCTTCTATCTGCTCAGCTTCTTCCTGGCCTCCGTGAGCGCGTTCTTCTCGTTGCGCTGGCTCGGAGTCCGGCGGGTGAGCGCCACGGTCGCAGCCGTGCTGTTCGCCTTCGCGCCGTACCACTTCCTGCGGGGCGTCTCGCACCTCACGTACTCGGCCTACGCGATCGTTCCGGTCGGCGTCGTTTTCGCGGTGCGCGTCGCCCGGGGCGAGCACCCGCTTTCGGGAATCCGAGACGAACGCCGGCGGCGATGGGGTGCGGTCGCCGGTTGGCTCGTGCTCGCTGCGCTGCTCGGCTCGTGCAACGTCTACTTTGCCGGCTTCTCGATCCTGATGATCGTGACGGCCGCGTTCGTCACCGCGGCGGCGCGCCGTACGTGGCGGCCGATTGTCGCCGGCGCGGTCTCGGTCGTGATCATCGGTGGCGTGCTCGGCGTCAATCTGCTGCCGTCACTGCTGTACTCGCGCGAGCACGGGAAGAACACCGAGGTGGCGCATCGGCAAGCGGCCGAGGTTGACGTCTACGGGCTGCGCGTCATCCAGCTCCTCACGCCGATCCCCGACCACCGTGTCGAGCCACTGGCCCGGCTGTCGAACGACTTGCAGCAAACGCCGTACAACTCCGAGCAGTCGATGTTCCTCGGGCTCGTCGGCAGCATCGGGCTCCTCGCCATGATCGGCGCGCTGCTCGTGCGTGTGGCGCGGCCAGGGACGCCGAGGGATGACCGCGGCGGGACCGGCGACGACGTCCGGCCGCTCTTCGGTGTGTTGACGATCGTGATCATCCTCGTCGCAACGATGGGTGGATTGTCGTGGTTCCTCGCGGTCGCCGGCTTCACCGAACTGCGCGGGTGGAACCGGATCTCGATCGTCGTCGCGTTCCTCGCGCTGGCGTGGTTGGCGCTGAGCGTCGATCGACTGCTGGGGCGTCGGTCCTACGGCTCGGGCGGTCGAGCCCTGCTCGTGGGCGTCGGTGTCGTGGTGATCGTCCTCGGCATCGCTGATCAGACGTCGAAGCAGATCGTCCCCGATCGGCGCACGTATCAGGCCGAATTCCACGCGGACCGGGCCTACTTCGGCGCGATCGAGGATCGGCTCCCGCGC
Organism: uncultured Actinomycetes bacterium; assembly: GCA_963740835.1. Lineage (GTDB taxonomy): Bacteria > Actinomycetota > Acidimicrobiia > IMCC26256 > PALSA-610 > CAVUFH01. The sequence continues at coordinate 1,144,635 of CAVUFH010000003.1, forward strand.
AACGCCGCGGTCTTCCAACTTCCGTACATCCCGTTTCCCGAGGCGGGCCCGGTGCAGAACATCGTCGAGTACGACCCCTTGCGCCCGTATCTCAACACGAAGCATCTGCGGTGGAGCTACGGCGGCATGAAGGGTCGCGACAGTGACTGGCAGGCCGTCGCCGCCACCGAGCCGGCCGCGGAGATCGTGCAGGATGCGATCGCCACCGGCTTTTCCGGCGTGCTCGTCGACCGGAACGGCTACCAGGACAAGGCTGCGAGCCTCACCACCGAACTCGCGCAGATCACCGGAGACCCGGGCTTCGCGAGTGCCGACGATCGGTGGGTCTACTTCGATCTCGCGGCCCCGACCGCGCAGTACAAGCAGTCGACGACGCCCGCGCAGCGCGCCGCCGCGCCGAGCGGAGGTTCTTGCCGCGCGACCGTGAACTCGCCTCTCAAGGCGTGTGTGTCGCGCGGAGCCCGGTCGTGACGACACGCGCGAACAGTGTTTGGTCACCGTGGTGGAGCTGCGCCGACGCCGATACCTTCGAAGCAGGAAACGCGGTGTGCAGCGCGGCAACCCCGCCGTCCAGATCGGTTTCGTTCGTGGACAGGAGCACCAGGACGTCGGGCCGTACCTGTTCGATCCGAGCGACATCCGCAGGCGACAGGTTCGGCATACCGACGATGGCGTTCGCGAGCCATCCGTATTGAGCGGCCGCGACGCTGAGCGACGGGGGCCAACGCGTCGGCCCCCACAACAGCAGCGGCACGCCCGATTCCGGAGGTGGCGGGACGATGTCGCTGAGATCGCTCGCCGCGAGGTACAGGTCGCGTTCATGCGTGCTCGGGTGGCCGAACACGAGCTCGTAGTGCGGTTTCGGGAGCGCGGCCTGACCTCGACGGGGCGGACTCTTCGCCGGCGATTGTGCGACGGTGACGAGGAACATCACCAGGAGGAAGCCGCCGACGGCCGCGGCGCTGCGCCCGCGTGCATCGGCACGTCCGACTGCCGTGACGAGCGCGATCGTGCCGCCGGCCGCCACGCATGCGGTGACGAACCCGAAACTGACCCGCAGGTGGAAAGTGGCCAGCACCAACGGGATGCCGATGACGAGTCCCGCGGGCAGCCAGCGCCACCACCGACGATCACGCAGCAACACGCGACCGAGCTCGCACACCGTCGCAGCGGCGACGAGGACGACGGGTGGCCAGAGCAACGAGAAGTAGTAGTAGAACTCGAGCGCCCACTGCTCGTGGAAGAACTGAAGGTACACGGATCCGACCACCTGCAACGCGAGCACGGCCGCGAGAAAGCGTTCCGGTGCGCGGAACCCGTTTTCCCGGCGTAGCGCGAGCGCTGACCACGTGAGCCCGACGAGGATCGGCACCGCGACCTGCGGCTCATCGAGCACCCATCGCCAGTTCGTCGAGTGGTAGAGCGCCACCGACTGGACCGATCGCAGGTCCGAGAGCGCGCGCCACGTCGGCGTCCAGAGGTTCGGTGCGCCGAACAGCGCGCCGGACAACAGGCTCAGGCCGCCGGAAACGAGCGCGGCCGCAACGAGCAGTGCGCCGAGTTCGTACACGGCGTTCCCGCGTTCGCGCACCACCGCGTACACAACCCACGCCGGCAGCGCGAGCGCGACCAACGGCAGGGCGACGACGTGGGAGTACACGGCGAGCCCGAGGAAGACGCCGCCCGCGCCGACCCACGCGATACGTCGGCGGCCGAAGGCCGGCATGACGAGGCAGCAGTAGCCCGCGATCAGGTAGGAGATCGCCGAGCTCACCGGGAAGTCGGTGCTCCACGCTTCGACGACCACGGGGCTCGCGATGATCGCGACCACGGCGACCGCGCCGGCGGGACGTCCCCGCAACCGCGCGAACAGGAGGTACGCGGGAACGATCGCGACCAACACGAGCAGGTAGCGCCAGGCGTAGTAGCCGCCGAGATCGCCGAACGCGGCGTTGGTGAGACGACCGGGAACCGTGAAGCCGGCGCGAGTGAGCTGGCGGTTACCGACGCCGAACCGCCGGGCGAGGTCTCGACCGTGCTCGATCACCGCGGTGTGCAGGTACGGATCGACCATGTCGGGCAGTCCGAAGAGCCGGGCCCGCAACGGGAAGAACAGGAGGATCGGCGCCGCGAGCAAGAGCATGCCGGTGACGAAGTGGTTCGGGCGCGCCGCGGGCGCGGACGGTTCGGTTTGTGTTGGCGTGGATGCAGGTTCGGCTGAGATGACCATCCGGTCCACCGTCACTCGCGTGTCGCCGGGCGCAGTCGCCTCTAGCGCCGCGCCGCGACGTAGTGCTGCGCGCCGGCCGGCAGCCAGCCGATGCGGCGCTCCACGCCGGGGACCCAACCCTTGTTGTACGGCGAGAAGATGACGAAGCGGGCCTCGACCGGTTCCAGGCCCGCGCCGGTCAAGAAGCGCCGCACCGTGCGCCGGTTCAGCAGGACCACGCCGTCGTCGAACTCGCAGTTCCGGACGACGTGTCGCGTCAGCGGGTTGTAGGGGTTGTGCTCGAAGATGACCGCGAGCCCGCCGGGTCGCACGACGCGCCGCAGCTCGGACGCGAACTGCGGACGGTCTCGGACGTCGACGTGATGCAACACACAGATCGCGAACGCGAGGTCGACGCTGGCATCGTCGTAAGGGAGCGTCTTCCCGTCGTACGCTTGGTACTTGACGGTCGGGTTCGCCGCAGTCGCGCGCTCGACCGTTTCCGCAGCCGGGTCGACTCCGTGCAACGTGCCCACGTACGGGGCCAGCAACGCGTCGGTGGCCCCGACGCCGCATCCGACGTCGAGCATCGTCAGCAACGTCGGGTCGCCGAGCCGACGGCGGGCGAGATCGACGAGCGCGTCCACCTTCCGCCGCGTGAAATACTCGTGCTCCTGCCCGCAAAAGTCGACCGCGCGCGCCATGTCGGCGCCGTACGAGTCGGCGAACCTGTCGAATTCGTTCGTGGCGCTCATCGGGCGCCGGGCGTCATGGGCAAGCGGCCAGGATAACCCCGCACCCGAAAATTCTGCGGTTCCGGAAGGGTCGTCTGCACTTCGGAGCGCGCCCCGAGCTGCGCGTTCGTCGCGCCCGGAGCTGCCCGTTAGCGTGGAGCGGTGGGCCTCGTCGCTGCACTGCTGGTCTTCGGCCTCGTCTGCGCGGTCGCGGCGTGGTTCGTCTCGCGTGAGGCTGCGCGGCTCTCGGTGGAACCGCCCCCACCCGTCTTCGACATCGACGAGGCCTACGACTGGGTCGTGGCGCGGGTACCGGACGACGTCGCCGCGACCTTGACGCCGAACGACGTGCGCCGGATCCTGGATCTACAGCTGGAGTTCTTCCGCCGCAAGGGCGTCACCGGAAACGGCTCGAGTTCGAACCCGCCCGGCGACGTGGTGGTCGGTGCGACCGAGACCGTCGAGTACATCCTCGGCCGCGCGGCTGCGTCGGGCGAGGAGTACCTCCCCGAGCAGGTTCACGCTGTCGTGCAGACCCAACTCGCCTACCTGCGCGAGATCGGTGCCATCGGCGGTACCGCCGGCCCGTACGACGGCGACGCCAACGCAGCCGGCCCTGACGAAACCGGCCCCGACGTGGCGTGAGGATCTGGTACAAAATTGGATACCGGAGAAAGGAGGTGGTCCAGAAGATGCACGATAGATCTGGGACCCCGGAGGTGCGCGGCCGCTAGGCCACGCGAACGTTGCCGCCCCCAAGACCTCCGAGTCACGTGGGCGTCGACTGGACCGCCTCAGCGGAATCCCAACCGCTGCACCGATGCCGTCGTGCCGGGATTTGGTCCCTCCGGCAACAGGCGCCGGCATGTATCCGATTGAAGCACACGAACTGCAAGACGGACCGAGGGGCGTCAACCGACGCTCCTCGGTTCGCGTGGGGCGCGCCCTACGCTGCCCGTCGATGGATGCCCGTGACGTGTTCACCAACATCTACGAGACCGACGAGTGGAAAGGCGGCTCGGGCGAGGGCTCCACGGTCGCGGCGACGGCGCCGTACCGGCGGGTCCTCGAGCACGTGCTCTCGTCGCCCGACGTGCGCAGCGTCACGGATGTCGGCTGCGGCGACTGGCAGTTCTCCGGGCTCGTGAACTGGCAGGGCCGGTCGTACGTCGGCATCGACGTCGTCCCCGAACTGATCGAAAGCAACGCTCGGCTCGCGCCGGCGGGATCGCGGTTCTTGTGTGCGGACGCCCGCACTTCCGAAGTACCGCGGGGCGATCTCCTCGTGATGAAGGACGTGCTGCAGCACTGGCCGATCGCCGACATCAAACGCTTCGTCGAACGCAATCGCCGCCGCTTCCGCTATCTGTTGTTCACGAACGACGTCACGAGCGTGCACTGTCCGCCTGAGCTCTTGAACAGCGAATGCGCACTCGGCGCGTGGCGGACCCTCGATCTCGAACAGCCGCCGTTCGGGTACCGGGCGGCGTGGCGGCACGACTTCGACATCCGCGGCGAGTGGACGAAACGCATCACGCTGCTCGTCTCGCCGCGGCACCGCCCGGCAGCTTGGCGCCGCCGCTCCGCGTTGCGGCGACTGCGCGCGCTCGACGCCTGAGGGGCTCAGCCCGCCGCCCGGCGACGCATCGTATGCTGCGCCGATTCGCTCGGCGTTGGGGGTGCGATTGGGGGCGAACGTACGTCGTTGGCTGCTCCTACCATTCGCGCTGTTGGCGTTGTTCGTGATCCTGAGCGGCCCGGCCTCGGCGCAGGAATCGCCGCCCACGGCCACGAGTACGAGTTCGCCCGCACCTGCGGCCGCGCCGCAGATCGTCGGCCGCCTCGTCAGCGGCACGAAGCCGATCGAAGGTGTGCACCTGACCGCAAAGGCGGTCTCGGTGCCGGCCGGACCCGACTTCGAGGGCGAGGCGACATCGGATGCCGACGGGAACTGGGCGATCCCGGTGCCCGGACCCGGCATCTATCGCGTTGCGATCGACCGCGCCACGATCCCCGAGGGCTTCGCGCTCGAGGACGCGGACCGCTACCAATTGCCCGCGCTTCCAGATGTTCCCCGGTGCGACCGTGCGCAACGCCGTGTTCGCGTTCCAGAGCAACGAAGGCGGCGGCATCGAGGTGCCGTCGCGATGGGAGCGCATCATCCGGCTTCTGGTGAGCGGCGTCCGGTTTGGCCTCATCATCGGGGTGTGCTCGGTCGGTCTGTCACTGATCTACGGCACGACGGGGCTCGTGAACTTCGCGCACGGCGAGCTCGTCACGTTGGGCGCGCTCTTCGCGTGGTTCTTCAATTCGTCGGTCGACGGTCCGACGCTGACGCTCCTGCTGGCGTCGATCATCGCCATCATCCTCAGCGGCGGGTTCGGCGCCGGGCTCGAGCTCGTGCTGTGGCGGCCGATGGTGCGACGACGCAGCGGATTGATCGCGCGCATGTTGGTGTCGATCGGTCTCGCGCTGTTCCTGCGCTACACGTACCAGATCCTCTTCGGCGCCGGCACCCAGTCCTACCGGCAGTACGCGACGCAAGAAGGCATCGACTTCGGTCCGCTCAACCTGCCGGCCAAGTCGTACTTCGTGATGCTGATCGCGCTCCTCGCGTTGCTCGCCGTCGGCTTCGGGCTGCAACGAACACGCGCCTCGGAACCGCGATCCGCGCGGTTGCCGACGAGCGTGATCTCGCGGCGTCGTCAGGGATCGACGTGCGGCGCGTGATCCTCGCGGTGTGGGTCGCGGGCGCAGGGCTCGCCGCGCTCGGCGGCATCCTGCTCGGCGTGTCGCAGGGAGTGCAGTGGAACATGGGATTCCGGTTGCTGCTCACGATGTTCGCCGCGGTCGTGCTGGGCGGTCTCGGAAGCGCATTCGGCGCGATGGCGGGGGGCCTCGTCGTCGGCATCGCGTCCGAGGTCAGCACCTACTGGATCAGCCCCGACTTCAAATTCGCGATCGCGTTGGTGATCCTGATCCTGGTGCTGATGGTTCGGCCCCAAGGGATCTTCGGCATACGCGAGCGGGTCGGGTAGGCGCGCATGGACTGGATGCGGATCTTCGAGGACGGGTTCCGGAGCAGCATCGGCCTGGTCGCGGCCGTGTTCGCACTCACCGCCGTCGGCCTGAACCTGCAGTTCGGATACACCGGGCTCGCGAACTACGGTCAGGCCGGGTTCCTGCTCGTCGGCGCATACGGCTCGGCCATCGCGGTCGACAAGTGGGACCTGCCGCTCGGCGTCGGGTTCCTGATCGGTGTCGCCGCGGCGGTCGTGCTGGGCCTGCTCCTCGGCATCCCGACGCTGCGGCTGCGCGCCGACTACCTCGCGATCGTGACGATCTCGGCCGCCGAGATCTTGCGCATCGCCGCGAACTCGCGCGCGGCCCAGGACCTCACCGGTGGCCCGCAGGGCCTCGGTGGGTTCGCGGGTGCGTTCTACGACCTGAACCCGTTCAACGGGCGGATCACCTTGTTCGGCTCGGTGTCGTACACCGCGCGCGACCTGTGGGTCATCGTCGTCACGTGGGGCTTGGTCGCGCTGTTCAGCATCGGGACGTACCTCGCGATCCACAGCCCCTGGGGCCGGGTCGTGAAGGCGATCCGCGAGGACGAGGACGCCGCCCGCTCGCTCGGTAAGAACGTGTACGCCTACAAGATGCAGAGCCTGATCATCGGCGGCGTGATCGGTGGTATCGCCGGTGTCATGCTCGCGATCGACCGTCAGTTCGTCGAGCCGAAGAACTTCGAGTCGTCGCTCACGTTCCTTGCCTACGCCGCGCTCATCCTCGGCGGCCTCGCGCGCATCTTCGGGCCGATCCTCGGGTCGGTCATCCTGTGGTTCACGATCAGCGCGAGCGAGACCTTCGTGCGCCAGGCGATCGACCACGGCTTCCTCGGCATGGACAACATCTTCGAGCCGAAGGATGTCGGCCCGTTGCGCTTCGCCCTCGTCGGCCTGCTGATCATGCTGCTCGTGATCTTCCGGCCGCAGGGCATCCTCGGATCGCGCGAGGAAGTGATGCTCGGTGAGTAGCCCGCTGACGATCGCGCACGAACCCGGCGTCAAGAAACCGGATCCGATCCTCGTCGTCGCCGGAGTGCGCCGGACCTTCGGCGGTCTGCTCGCTGTCGACGTCGATCACCTGGAGATCCAGCGCAACACGATCACCGCACTGATCGGTCCGAACGGCGCCGGCAAGACCACGCTGTTCAACCTGCTCACCGGCTTCGACAACCCTGACGGCGGGACGTGGCAGTTCGACGGCGTCGAACTCGCCGGCCGGCGCGCGTATCGCATCGCCCGCTCCGGAATGGTCCGGACGTTCCAGCTCACGAAGGCGTTGTCCCGGCTCACCGTGCTCGACAACATGCTCCTCGCCGCGCCCGAACAGCGCGGCGAACGTCTCCTCCCTGCGCTCGGTCGCCGGTGGCGCCGCCAGGAACGGGCGAACGAGCAGCGCGCACTCGACCTGCTGACGCGCTATCAGCTTCACGACAAGCGCAACGACCACGCGGGCACGCTTTCGGGCGGCCAGCGCAAGCTGCTCGAGATGGCGCGCGCGCTGATGGTCGATCCGCAGCTCGTGATGCTCGACGAACCGATGGCCGGAGTGAACCCCGCGCTCGTGCAGTCCCTGCTCGAGCACATCCGTGAGCTGCGTGACGAAGGGCGGACCGTCGTGTTCGTCGAGCACGACATGGACGTCGTCATGAACATCAGCGACTGGGTCGTGTGCATGGCGCAAGGGCAGGTGATCGCCGAGGCGCCGCCGGCCGCGATCGTGACCGACGAGTCGGTGATCGACGCGTACCTCGGCACCCATCACGGCGAGCGCCCCGGTACGACGCGAGGCGGTGCGACGTGAGCCTCTTCGTCGCGGAGGAGGTCGTCGCCGGGTACATCCCGGGTGTCGACATCCTGCACGGGAGCAACCTCGTCGTCGACGAAGGTGAGCTCGTCGGCATCATCGGGCCGAACGGTGCGGGGAAGTCCACGCTGCTCAAGGCCATGTTCGGTCTGGTACCGGTGCGTTCCGGCCGAGTGATGCTGCGCGGTGAGGACATCACCCGGGCGCGGGCCAACGACCTCGTCGAGCGGGGTGTTGGTTACGTGCCGCAGGTCCGCAATGTGTTCGCGACGATGACAGTCGACGACAATCTCCGCATGGGCGCGTACTTGCGGCCCAAGGAGTTCCGAGACCGTCGGGACCGGGTGATCGCGCTGCTGCCGCGCCTCGGCGAGCGCATCAAGCAGCGCGCGGGATCGTTGTCCGGGGGTGAGCGCCAGATGCTCGCCATGGCGCGCGCGCTGATGATGGAGCTGTCGGTGCTGTTGCTCGATGAGCCGTCGGCCGGCCTCTCCCCGATGATGCAGGACGACGTGTTCGACCGCATCGCGAGCATCAACCGCACCGGGGTGTCGGTGCTGATGGTCGAGCAGAACGCGCGCCGTTGCCTCGAGATCGCCGACCGCGGCTACGTGCTCGACCAGGGCCGCAACGCGTACGAAGGCACCGGCGGTGACCTGCTCGCAGACCCGAAGGTCATCGAGCTGTACCTCGGCACCCTCGCCCAGGTCGACTAGCCCCGAGCACGCCGCGCCGAAAAGACGAGCCCCGGGCCGCAGCCCGGGGCTCGCTGCCTGTCTTGCCTTGCCTTTCGACTCAGCTGTTCTCGTTGATGGTGATCTGCGGGACACCCTCGATGTTCGAGTTCGACGCGTCCGCGTTGTACTGCCAGACGTCGTACACACCCGACGTCGGTTCACCGACCTTCGAGAGATCCACCGACCCCGACGCACCGTCGTAGTCGATGTCGGTGCCGGCCTTCAGCAGCGCGAGGCAGTCCGCGTAGGTCTGGCACTTGGTGCCGTCCTGGCTGACCTCGAGCATCTTGTCCCTGATCTTCGCAGGATCGTCCGACCCGGCTGCCTGTGCACTCAGCGCGAGCAACATCGTGCAGTCGTAGTAGTACGACGAGAAGATCGTGTCGTTGCCCGTCGCCGCATACTTCGCGATGAACGGGTGGGTGACACCTGCAGGCGCCGCGGCGGGCGCGGTGCCCTTGATGCCTGCGATGACGCCCGGGTTCGAGGCGTCGACCGACGCGCCGAACTTCGAGCTCTGCATGCCGTCGGCGGTGTAGATCTGGATCTTGTCCGGACCGACGTTCTGGGCGATCATCTCCTTCACGATCTTGGCGCCGTCGTCGTTGAACCCGATGATGACCACCGAGTCCGGACCCGCCGCGACGACCTTGCTCACGTCAGAGTTGAAGTCGGACGCGGCCGGGTCGTACGCCGAGTTGATGACGACATCGGCACCACCGTCGGTGAGCGCCTTCTCCAACGAGTCCGCGAACCCGGTGCCGTAGGAGTCGTTCCGGGCGAGGATCGCGGGCTTCGTCTTGTTGTCGCTCAAGACGAGCTGCGCGAGCGCCGGGCCCTGGAACTTGTCCGGCGGGGCGGTGCGGAAGTAGAAGCCGTCGTCCTTGGCCGTGCTCAGCGCGGCCGACGTGTTGGAACCCGAGCACGTCGTGACGCCCGCGCTCGCGACCTTGTCGACGATGCCTTCCATCGTGCCCGACGATGCCGGCCCGACGATCACGTCCGCCTTGTCGGAGTTCAGCAAGGTGTCGAGCCCTTGCGCGGCGACGTCCGGCGAGGTGCCGTCGTCGGCGTCCTTGAGGACGACCGGTTTGCCGTTCACGCCGCCGGCCGCGTTGATCTCGTCGATCGCCATCGTGACGGGCACGTGCAGCGCGTCGAAGATGACGGCGAGGTCACCGGACTGCGGCATGAGCGCGCCGACCGTGAGCGTCCCGTCGACGTTGCCGCGGTCGGCGGCCTTGGGCGTCGTTGTGGTGGATGCCGAGCTCGCGCTGTCGTCGTCGTCACCGCCACACGCCGCGAGGGCGATGGCCAGTGCGCTCACGACGGCGACGAGCGTGAGCCATTGATGTTTCGTCGTACGGGCTTTCCGCATACGTTCCTACCCCCGATTTTCCGGTCCCCAGTGGTGCAGATAACTGCGGAAACCTATCGCCACCCGCGGCGGATTGGACGTCAGGGCTAGATTCTCGGGCTCGTGAGCCGTCCGAGTCGTTTCGAGCATCAGCGCTACCTCGGCGACAAGCGTCGCCAGGTCGTCTACGACCTCGATCTCCTCGACACCGACGAGGAGGTGGCCGCCGCGGTCGAAGAGCTGCTCGCGTCGGAGCAGTTCCAGACCTTCGGGCCGGACACGCTCGCCGAGGCGCGGAACCGTCGTTACCGCCCGCACGCGTCGATCGCTCGCGCGATCGAGACCGCAAACGACTGACGCCGCGTCGCTGTGCCGCGCGCGATCGACTTCCACGTCCACCCGTCGACACCTGAGTACGTCGACGCAGCGATGGGCCACTTCGGGCCCGCGTGCGAGTCCTACTTTCACACGAAGCTCCCGCACCACCAGGTGCACGAGATGGCGGACGTGTTCCGAGCCGCGGACGTGCTCGGTGTGCTCCTCGCGTGGGACGCCGAGACCAACACCGGCCTTCCGCCCGTCAGCAACGACTTCGTCGCGCAGTGCGCGCGCGATCATCCCGACGCGTTCATCGGGTTCGCGTCGGTCGACCCGCTGAAGGGAGACGCCGCGGTCACGGAGCTCGAGCGCGCGGTGCGGATGCTCGGGCTGCGCGGCTGCAAGCTGCACCCGACTGCGCAGGGCTTCGTCCCCGACGACCGCGCGGTGTACCCGATCTGGGAAGCCGCGTCCGAGCTGCGGATCCCGGTGCTCGTGCACACCGGCACCACCGGGCTCGGTGCGGGTCTCCCGGGTGGCGGCCGGCTGAAGCTCGACCCCTCGCGCCCGATCCACCTCGACGCGGTTGCGGCTGACTTCCCGGATCTCCAGATCGTCATGGCGCACCCCGCGTGGCCGTGGCAGGACGAGCAGCTCGCGATCGCGCTGCACAAGCCCAACACGTGGATCGACCTGTCGGGGTGGTCACCGCGGCGCTTCGCCCCGGACCTGGTCCGCAACATCAAGGGTCCCTTGCGGGATCGGGTCCTGTTCGGGACCGACTACCCGTTCCTCACCCATGAGCAGTGGTTGCGTGCATGGGAGACGCTCGACATCCCCGACGACGTGAGCGAGCAGGTGCTCTACACGAACGCGGCGCGCCTGCTCGACGTCACTTCCTGAGCACTACTGCCACGCGTCGGCTGGTGCTACTGCCACGCGTCGGCTGGTGCTACTGCCACGCGTCGGCTGGTGCTACTGCCACGCGTCGGCTGGTGCTACTGCCACGCGTCGGCTGGTGCTACTGCCACGCGTCGGCTGGTAACGCGTCGCGAACGCCTTTGCGCTTCGCGGCGAACGCGACGTCGCTGAGGACGGGTTCGGACGCGATCATCGTCACATCCGGGAGGTCGACGAGCGGGACCCACGACGTGCAGCCGCCGTAGCTGGCGAGCCAAGGCAACGTGATCGGCTCGGTCAGCCGGTGGACGCGCAGGACGAGCACCCAGAGCGGGTCGCGGCGCTTCCACTTGAGGCGCGACTGCGCGTAGTCCTCGATCCACACCGACTTCGAGTCGAGCGCGGCGAGGTGCTCGGGCTCGGTGATCGTCGCGATGTCGGTGATGTCGGCCCAGGCCGACAGCGTGATCGCGCTGCCGACGGGCGCGGCGTCGGCGAGCTCGGTCCAGTGCCGGTACGCCGCCTTGAGCAGTTCGGGGCGCTGGTGCTCGGCCGTGGGGTACAACCACAGCCGGCGGGCCGGCACGTCGAAGTGGCGGCCGTCTTCACGGAGCCCGCCCTTGCGGAGGTCGACGATCTGCTCGCCTTCGAGGAGCGCGTGCACGACCGCAGCCCATTCCTTGAGCGCGGGGACGGCGATTTCATCTTCGATGCCGTGATCCCTGGTGCCGCGATCCCCGGTGTTGGGCCCGATGGGCGAGTTGCTGGTCACGCACGTCAGGATAGGACTCGATGGTAACGACGGTCGGCGGCGTCGAGGAGATCATCTCGGAAGGCCTGCGGCTCGGTGCGCACTTCTCGCGCCCCGTCGGCATGGCGCGCGTTCCGGGGCTCATCGTGTTGCCCGGCTTCCCCCGTGGGCAGGGCGCGGCCGCGACCGTCGGCAACACGTACGCGAGCCTCGCCGACCGCATCTCGCGCGAGGCGGGCTGGGCCGCGCTGACGTTCACGATGCGCGGCACGGGCACGTCCGAGGGCGACTTCTCCATCGAGGGCTGGTTGGCCGACGTGCGCGCCGCGATCGACGCGATGCACGCCCGCACCGATCTCACCGGCGTATGGCTCGCAGGGTTCCGCCTCGGTGGCTCCCTCGCCATCGTCGCGGCCGCGCACGACCAACGCGTTCGCGGGCTCGCCAGCTTCTCCGCGCCTGCGTCGCTCAAGACGTGGGTCGACGATCCCGCGTGGTTCCTCGAGTACGCGCGCCGCACCGGTGTGTTGCGCAACCCCGAGTACCCAGCGGATCCCGTGCGGTGGATCCGCGCGATCGCGAACCTCGACATCCTCGACGCCGCTCGACGCATCGCGCCCCGGCCGTGGTTGCTCGTGCACGGGTCGGATGACGACGTCGTGCCGGTCGAGGACGCGCGCCGATTGCACGACGCCAGCGGCGACTGCATCGAGATGCGCATCGTGCCGAACGGACCGCACCGCCTCCGTCACGACCCGCGCGCCATCGCCGCGCTCCTCGGCTGGCTGGACCGCCAGGGCCCGTAACGCGCTTGCCGTGTGCTCACCCGCGAGCGGCGGTGAGCACGTCGCCCAGCGTCTGGGCCAGCGTGTACTCGGGTTGCCACCCGGTCGTCGCGTGGATCTTGGTGGGGTCCCCCACGAGGCGCGGGATGTCGACCGGGCGCACGAGGTCGGGGTCCTGGACGAGCCGGAGCGGCCGCCGCGCGTGCGAGAGGAGCTCGTCGGCCATGTCCGCGACGGACACGCCCCGTCCGGAGCAGACGTTGTACACCTCGCCCGGATCGCCGTGCTCGGCGAGGAGCCGGTACGCGCGCACGATGTCGCGCACGTCGTTGAGGTCTCGAACGGGTTCGACCGAGCCGATCGGGATCTCGTCGGTGCCGTCGCGTTCGGCCGCCGCGATGCGGTTCGCCAGCGCGGCGACGAGGAAGTTCGGTGACTGACCCGGGCCCGTGTGGTTGAACGCGCGCACGCGAATGGTTTCGAGGCCGCTTCCGAGCCAGGCCTGGAGCGCGAGATACGACGCCGCGACCTTGCTGGCCGCGTAAGGCGACACCGGACGCAACGGCGCGTCCTCGCGCAGGGGGAGGTCCTCGGGGGCAACGAGTCCGTACTCCTCGGCGCTGCCGATCACGACGACGCGATGCACCGCGGCGGCGCGACTCGCGTCGAGGACGTTGGCAGTGCCCTCGATGTTGACACGCAGGACGCGCGCAGGTGCGGAGAAGGACTGCCCGACGTGCGTGAACGCGGCGAGGTGGTAGACGATCTCGGGCCGAACCTTGGCGATCCGCTCGTGCACCGACTCTCGATCGGTGATGTCCAACGGTTCGCGCCCCGACCGATCCGACGCGACGACATCGTCGCCGCTCGCATGCAGGTGGGCGATGAGATGCGGACCCGCGAACCCGTTCGCGCCGGTGACGAATGCCTTCACGCGGCGACTCGCGCCGCGGCACGCGCGTAGACCTCGAGGTGCTGGTCGATCGAGCGCGCCCAGGTGAAGCCGCGTGCTTGCAGCGGCCCGGCGCGGCGCAGCGCGGCCGCGAGCGAGTCGTCCGCGATGATCGCCCGCAGGGCCGCGGCGAGCGCGATGTGGTCGTGGACGGGCACGATGCGCGCCGCGGTGCCCGCCACCTCGGCGAGCGCGGAGCCGGCGGTGGTGACGAGCGGGGCGCCACACGCGAGCGCTTCGAGCGCGGGGACACCGAAGCCCTCCTCGAACGACGGGTACACCACGGCCTGCGCCCGCCGGTACAGCGCTGGGACGACGTCGTCGTCCACGTACCCAGTGCGGACGATGTGCGTCGCGGCGCCGCTGTTCGTGATCGCGGCGCGGATCTGGTCGACGCCCCATCCGTCGCCGCCCACGAGCGCGAGCCTTAGGTCGGGGTGGTCGTGGGTGAGCGGCGCGAACGCGGCGACGAGGGTGGGCACGTCCTTCCGTGGTTCGAGCGTGCCGACGAACCCGACGTACGGCGCGGTGATCCCGTGCGCGGCCAGCAGCTGGTGGTCCGTGGCCGGATCGCCGTCCGGGCGGAAGCGGTCGTGATCGACGCCGTGCCGCGCGACGGTGACCCGCCCCGGCGGCGGCGCGATCGCGGCGAGCCGGTTCGCGGTGAACTCCGACACGCAGACGATCTCGGTGGCGCGACGCGCGCTCGCCTTGATCATGCGGCGGAAGTACGGGACCTTCGTGCGCTCGTGCCACTCGGGATGGTCGAAGAACGTGAGATCGTGCACCGTCACGACGGTCGGGATCGGCGCGCGCAGTGGCATCGTGTAGTGCGGGCCGTGCCACACGTCGGCATCGACCCGGCGCGCGAGCTTCGGCGCGCTGGTCTGTTCCCACACGATCCGGCCCAGGCGGTCGTTCGGTGCCGCCGGGTGGAGCGTCGCGCCCGGCGCCAGCGTGGCCCACCGGTCGGTGTCGTCCACCCGAACGGCGAGATGCAATTCCACCTCGCGCCGGCGGGCAAGGCCCGATGCGAGCGCGACCGTGTACACGCCGGCACCGGCCGGGCGCGCCGGAACCGCGGAGACGTCGAGCAGCACGCGCACGGCCGCAGTCTAGGAGTCAACGTTGTTGCAACTCCCGGGCCACTGCGAGTCGGAACGCGTCGACGTGGGCCCGAGCCGATGCTTCCCACGTCAACGTCGCGGCGCGTCGCGGCCCGCGGTCTCGCAGTTGCGATCGCAGCGCGTCGTCGTCGACGACGGTCTCGATCGCGCGCGTGAGTGCAGAGACATCGCCGGGCGGGAACAGGAGTCCGGCGTCGCCGACGACTTCGGTGAGCGCAGAATCGTCGGCGGCGACGACCGGTGCGCCCCGCGCGAGCGCTTCCAGCGCCGGCAGGCCGAACCCTTCGTAGCGCGACGCGATGACGCAGGCTTCGGCGCGCCGGTACAGCGAGTCGACGGCGCGCCACGGCATCGGCCCGAGCACGCGTACGCCCGGCTGGTCCAGGCCGGCGACCTCGCCCCACCCGGCTGGCCCGACGACGAGCAATTCGAGGTTCGGTCGCGTCGCGCGGAGGCGTTGCAGCGCGGCGACGATCGTCGGGAGATCCTTGCGCGGCTCGACGGTGCCGACGGTGAGCAGGTACGGGTCGCGCACGCCCAGGTAGGCGACCGTCGCGTCGATCTCATCATCGTCCCGCACGACGGGCGCGTTCACGCCGAGCGGCGCGACGACGACACCCTCGGGTTCGAATCCCTCACGTATGAGCTCGACCCGGGTGAACGCCGACGGTGCGAGCACCAGCGCGGCGTGGTTGCGCGCGATCTCGAGGCCGCGTCGATGGAAGCTCGCGCCGCGCCTCGTCGTGTTCTCGGGCACGCGGAGGAACGCGATGTCGTGGATCGTGACCGCCAGCGGTGTCCCGCGTACCGGCGGGACTGCCAGGCTGGGAGCGTGCACTACATCGGCGTCGATGCGGACGGCCGGGCGCCGGGCCCGGTTCCAGAGCTCGTAGCGCGCGCTGCCGTGCGGGAAGCCGAGGTCGATCCAGGGAACGCGCGGCGGCGCGTTGCGCGGACGGGCGCCCGCCGCGAACGCGATCGGTTCGGCGCCCGTGTTCGGGAGCCGCTCGAGCAGTTCCCGCACGTAGCGGCCGATGCCGCCTGGAACCGGTTGCAGCAACTGCCCGGCGTGGCACGCGACTCTCATCGGACGCGGGCTGGTCTCATCGGACGCGGGCTGGTCTCATCGGACGCGGGTCTGGGACTCGGCGAGCCGGCGGTAGCAGGCGGCGAGACCGCGCGCGGTGTCCTCCCACGAGAACTCGCGCACGCGGTCGCGGCCACGCGCGACGAGCTCGTCGCGCAGGTTGTCATCGGTGAGCACACGTGTCATCGCGTCCGCGAGCTCGGCCTCGTCGGTCGCCTCGACGAGCAGCGCGGCGTCGCCCGCGACTTCGGGAATCGCGCCCGCACGCGCCGCGACCACGGGCACCCCGACGGTCATCGCCTCGAGCGCAGGGAAGCCGAACCCTTCGTAGATCGACGGATATGCGATCAGCGCGGCTCGCTCGAGCAGCGCATTGCGGCCCGCGTCGCTGACCGGGCCGGCGAGGACCACACGCGTGGCCGCGTCGGGGTCGAGCCGCCCGATCGCGGCGTCGACGTCCGGGCGCGCGGGGCCATCCGGACCCGCGATGACGAGTCGAACTTCCGAATGGGTCTGGGCAACCAGGCCGAACGCGGCAACGAGGTGGGAGAGGTTCTTGCGGGGTTCCAGCGTGCCGATCGCGAGCACGTACGGCTCGCCGCCGACGCGCTCCTCGACGAGCTCGGGCATCTCCGCGTCGGTACCGACGGCCGGGATGCCGAGTGGGACCACGACGAGCCTTCCCGACGCCCGCAGTCCCGGCCCGAAGATCTCTTCGATCTCGTTCGCGACGAACTCCGATGTGGTGTGGAGCGTCGCGCCTCGCCGCACCGCTCGGCGCACGATCGGCACCATCGCGCGCACTTCGGGTGTGCACAGCTCGGGATAACGGACGAACGAGCAGTCGTAGATGCTGACGAGCGTCGGTAACCGGCTCGGTGGCGTGAGGTAGTTCGTCGTGTGCACGACTTGTGCCGGCTGCAGCCACCGGTCGATGCGCGGCGTGTCGTAGCGCGCCCACGTGGGAAGCAGCACGCGCGCGGGGATCGGGACGAACCGCGTCTCGGGCGGCACCTGATCGCGATGTTCGCGTGCGCGCCAACTCAACGTGTACGGAATGAGGCGCGGCGCCGCCTCCAAGCCGCGCAACGCATCGAGGATCTCGGCGACAACGCGGCCGATACCGGTGCGGAGTCCGAGCAGTGGGGTGACGTCGACGGCGACCGGCGGGCGCGTGTTCACGGACAAGTCCTCAACGCTTCGACCTCAAGCGGCCGCGGCGCACGCGCACGACGTGGTCCGCGATCGCGAACATCGCGTCATCTCCCGAGCTGTTGCCGTACGCCCAAACCTCGGCCGGAACATCGCCCAGATAGTCGCGCAGCCGGGATGCCTTCGCGGCACCCCGGCAGTTCCCGTCCTGCATCCGTCCGCTGTACGTCCCGTCGCCGGCAACCTCGAGGCGGGTACACAGGACGCGGTGGGCGTCGAGCACGCGACCCGCCGCGTCGAGGTACACGTCCAGCGAAGCCGACACGATCACGATTTCGTGCCCCTCCGCACGGTGCCACGCGACGCGGCCGTGCATCTCGGGAGTGATGGCGTTCCGCACCAGGTCCGCGCCGTACGCGTCACCGACGCGCGCGAGGCGTTCGCGCCCGATTCCGCCGAGCAGTGCGACGAGCAGGCGTCCCTTGATCGCGTCGCGTCGACCACGGCCGAACACCAACAGGGCGTAGCGAGGGGACAGCTGCGCGACCGCGAGGAGCGTCCTCGGCCAACCCCGCACGCGCGCGAGGAACGGGAGGAGCGAGTCACGGCGCGTCAGCGTGCCGTCGAAGTCGAACGCAACAACCGTTCGCCCGGCCGCGCGCGTGTCCCGCGCGTCCGCGCTCTCGTCCGGATGGGCGCCGCTCACGTCAGATGTCGAGGCGACGGAAGACGGGGCGGGGCAGATGACGCAGGCCCGACATCACGACTCGGAGCGCAGGTGGCACCCACACCGTCGTGCTCCCGCGCTCGAGCCCGCGCGCGATTGCCTGCGCCACCGCCTCGGGGGTGGTCGAGAGCGGTGCGGGCTTCAGGCCCTCGGTCATCTTTGTCGTGACGAACCCCGGCCGGACGATCAAGACCTGCACGCCGGTACCGGCGAGGCGGTCCGCCAGCCCTTGGTAGAACGCGTCGACGCCCGCTTTCGACGATCCGTATACGAAGTTCGAACGCCGGGCCCGCTCACCCGCGACGCTCGACAGCAGCACGAGCGCGCCGTGGCCCTGCTCCTCGAGTCGTTCGACGAGCGGCACCGTCACCGATACGACCCCGGTGAAGTTCGTCTGCACGATCTCGAGCGCGGCGGCGGCGTCGGCCTCGGCCCGCGGCTGGTCACCGAGGACGCCGAAGGCGAGGAGCACGACGTCGAAGTCACCGAACCGCGTGAACGTCGAGGCGACGAACTGCTCGTGAGTCGCGAAGTCGGTCGCGTCGAAGGCGACGGTATCGACGGAGGCCGCGCCTGCGGCGCGGATCTCGGCGGCGGCGGCGTCGAGCGCCTCGGGCTTACGTGCCGCGAGCACGACACGAGCACCGCGACGACGAGCGAGTGCCGCGCACGTCGCGCGGCGATGTCGGAACCACCACCGAGCACGAGGATCGATTGCACCGAACCGAGTGCGTCCTTCATCGCGTGGGGTCCTTTGCTACACCGGTGAGCCCGAGCCGGCGGTCCATGTCGCTGCGCAGCCGGTGGTGGGGGTCGAGCCGGACGCGGATCTCGCGCCAGCGTTCGAGGTTCGGATACATCTCCGGGAGGAGCGCGGCCGAGACCCGCGAGTCCTTCGAGAGGTAGACGCGCCCGCCCGCTTCGGTGACCAGCTCGTCGAGCCCGTCGAGCAGATCGCCGAGCTCGGCACCGGTCGCGGGGATGTCGAGGGTGAGGGTCCAGCCGCGCATCGGGAAGCCGAGCAGGCCGCCGCTGTCGTGCTCGAAGCGCTTGAGCACCGCGAGGAACGACGCGCAGCGGGCCGCGCTGAGCCGCTCGAGCGTGGTGCGCACCACCGCTTCCGATCCGTAGGGCACGACGTACTGGTACTGGAGGAAGCCGCGACGGCCGTAGATGCGGTTCCAGCCGCGCACGCCGTCGAGCGGATGGAAGAACTGGGTGAGCGTCTGAATTTCAGCGCGCCGCTCGCGTGGATGGACGCGGAACCACGCCTCGTTGAACGCGTGGATCGACAGCGGGTTCAAGAGCCCCTCGGGCACCCACTTCGGGGCGCTCCCGATCTCACGGGGCGCGAACTCGCGCGCGTGGCCACGTTGCTTCGGTGAGAGTTCGTCGCGCGTCGCGTGGTTGCCGCGCGTGAGCACCGACCGGCCGAGCTGCCGTCCACGCGCGAGGCAGTCGATCCACGCGACCGAATATCGGTAGCGGTCGTCGGAGTCGAGCATGCGCGCCATGCAGTCATCGACATCGGATGCCCGCTCCGTGTCGACCGATACGTACGCGGACTCGACGGGGTGCAGCTGCAACGTCGCCTCGGTGACGATCCCGGTCAGGCCCATACCGCCCGCGGTCGCCCAGAACGCCTCCGGATCGGAGTTCGGATCCACCGCGACCGCGCCGTGGGCCGGCGTGACCAGTTGCATCCGCTCCACCGAGTCGCAGAAGCACCCGAGCCGGTACTTGCCGTGGATATCGGAGGCGATCGCGCCGCCGACTGTCACGTAGCGGGTGCCGGGGACGACCATGGGGAACCAGCCGAGTGGGATGAGCGCGCGCATCAGCGTGTCGAGGCTCACGCCCGCTTCCACGGTGCATCGCCCTTTCTGCACGTCGAGTTCGAGCACGCGGTCCATGTCGGTGAGGCGCAGGACCGTGCCGCCGGCGTTCTGCGCGGCATCGCCGTAGCTACGGCCGAGGCCGCGTGCGAGCACGCCACGCGGGCCCGCGCCCGTGACCTGGGCTACGACGTCGTCCACGCGGCGGGGTGCTCGCACCGACGCGCGCGTCGGCGCGGTCCGGCCCCAGCCGGTGAGCAGCTCGTCGACCGGACTGGCTTCGGGCGGATCAGGCATCAGCCGTGCACCGCCACCGCGAAGATCACGGCCCACACCGCGCCGATCACGAGCAGCGTGCGGTCGGTGAGCACCAGCTCTTCGGGCGCGCCGCCGTGACCGTGGTCGATGAGCAGCGCGTACCGCAGCACGCCGAGGACGAAGGGGATGATCGACAGCTCGAACCATGTCGTGTCACCGACCCGACCCGACTGCTCGAACGCCCAGAGGCAATAGGCGAGGATCGCGACGCTCGAGGAGACCGAGCGCACGTAGCCGAGGAACGCTTCGGAGTAGAGGTCGAGCGAGGGCCGATGATCTCCGGTGCCGAGCTCGCTCAGCTCCGCTTGGCGCTTGCCCGTCACCATCAGGAACGACCCTGCGCCCGCGACGATGAGGAACCAGGGCGAGATGCTGACGCCGACTGCGACACCACCGGCGATCGCGCGCAGCACGAAGCCGGCGGCGACGGCCGCGAGGTCGAGGACAGCTTCGTGCTTGAGCCACGCGCTGTACGAGATCGTCAGCGCGAGGTAGCCGAGCAGCACGAGCGCGAGCTGGGGCCGGGCGAGGAACGACAGCGCGATCGCCAGGATCGGCAGGATGATGGCGCCGACGATCGCGGTTCTCACCGAGATCTCCCCGGACGCGACCGGCCGGTTCCGCTTGGTGGGGTGGCTACGGTCGGCCTCGACGTCGAGCGCGTCGTTCAGGAAGTACGTCCCGCTCGCGACCAGGCAGAAGCAGACGAACGCGATCGCGGTGTCCTTGGCGGCCTCGGGTTCGGTGAGCACCCCGGCCGCGCCCGGGGCGGCCACCACCAGCACGTTCTTGATCCACTGCTTGGGCCGGGCCAGCCGCAGCAGCGCCATCGGCTTCCCGCCGCGGCGGGCGGGCACACCGGCCGCCGCCGGCGGCGCGTTGGTGCCGGCCACCGTGGCCGGCGGATGCGCGGCCGCCTGAGCGGGAGTTCGACGGGTTGCCACCGAACACCGAGTTTACGGACGAGTGGCCGCGGGGCCGGGGCCGTACCCCGCGGCTCGCTGCGGCCTCAGATCTCGAGCGGCTCGTGCGGGATGTTCTCGACCAGCTCTTCGAGTCCGTCGGTTGGTACGCCGTCCCGCATGCGCAGCAGCAGGGCGATACCCATGACCAGCGCGGCGACCGCGGCGCCGGCGACGAAGCCGAGTTCCACGCGGAGGAAGAGGTCGTAGCCCGGTGCGCACACGATGACGAAGGCGGCGACGCCGACGAACCACGCAACGGCCGCGACCACGTAGCTGCGCAGCGCGATGAGGCCCTGAGCGAGGGTCAAGGCGAGGATGAACAATCCGCTGCCGAGGGCGAGGAACCCGAGGTCCCGGTGACCGAGGATGAACTTGTCCTTGCCGAACAGGAGCTGGCCGACGAACGGGCCGATCGCAAACGCCGCGACGGTTCCGAACACCGCGAGCCCGAGCACGATCAACACGAGCTTCTTCATGCCAGCGCGGAAGTCGTCGTGGCGACCCTCTCCGGCCAGGTGCGCGAGCTTCGGGAGCAGCGCGGCTTGCACGGCCTGGAACAACAGGATCGGGATGCGGGCGATGAAGAGGCCGGTGATGAACTTGCCGACCAGGTGCTTCTGGCTCGGGTCGGCGAGGATGTTCGCGGCGAGGAAGCTCCCGTACGACAAGAGTTGGGCCAGCACGGATCCGATGAGCAGCCACGAGAGCGCGGTCGAGAGCTCCGAGTACGGCGCTTCGGGTCCGGGAGTGAGCAGCCCCCGCTGACCGCGTAGCGCGATGACGATCGCGCCGAACGGCGGGAGCGCGAGGGCGAGGCCGTACAGCCACGGCGTGCCGACCCCGGCCGCGAACAGCGCGACGCAGAAGACGAGGCGGATGATGCCTTCGGAGCCGTGCATCTGGCCGTAGGGCCCGAAGCGGCCGTTGCCCGACAGTGTGCCGCGTGTCGTGTGCGCCATGTAATAGGAGGCGAGCGCGATCAGGAGCGCGACGAGCAGCATCGAGTCGCCGTGGAACAGCTCGTCGATGAGCTTCGGCGCGCCGATCAACGACGCGATCCCGACGGCGCCGGCGAGGATCGCGCCGAGGACTGCGGCTCGCTTCACGAGCGGGCCGCCACCGATGCCGAGCGCGCGCCGATGCGCGAGCGCGCGGCTCACCTCCTGTTCGAGGGGCTGGAAGAAGCCGGGCGCGACGACGAAGACGATCGCCCACAGGCCGTTGAGCGCGGCGTAGCCGGTGTCGCTGAGCTGACGAGCGGCGAGGATCTGGAATCCGTACGCCGAGATGCCGGTGATGATGAGCCCGGCACCGATCGCGTACGTACCCTCCGGAAGCGGGCTGTTCTTGGCCGCGTTCACCAGCCGCTGCGCTCGATGTGCCACTCGCCGTCCTCGGTCCCCGGAAACCCGCCGATCTTACGGCCGCGCGCGCCGCGGTCGGGAAGGGACGCAGGATGGGTGTTGTTCCAATGGGCAAGTACCGTTGCAGGCGTGAGCACCCGAACGCTGTTGATCCTCGCCGCCATCACCGGCTTGGCGATACTCGTGGCGTTCGCGGTCCAGGTGACGATCCTCGCCAGCTGAACGCGGCAACGACCAAGCCCCCGCGAATGGGACTTCGCGGAGGGTCTCGCAAAGGGAAAGGTGCCCGACCGTGACCGAAGCGGAATTCGATCTCGTCGTGCTGGGTGGAGGACCGGGCGGATACGCCGCCGCGCTCTATGGCGCGTCGGCCGGGCTCAACATCGTCATGGTCGAAGAGCGCCGGGTCGGCGGCACCTGCCTGCACCGCGGCTGCATCCCCGCCAAGGAGCTCCTGCAGACAGCCGAGGTGTACCGGACGGTGGGCGGCGCGGCGGAATTCGGCGTGCAGACCGCCGCACCCGCGCTCGACATGTCGGTCACGCAGGTGCGCAAGCAGCAGGTGATCGACCGGTTGACGAGCGGGCTCGAGTCGCTGCTCAAGGGGCGCAAGGTCACCGTCGTCCCCGGTACTGGAACACTCGGCCCCGACGGTCGGACAGTGCGCGTCTCGGACGGCAGCGAGTTGCGCGGCCGCAACGTCGTGATCGCGACCGGATCGTTGCCGCGGAGCCTGCCGGTCGCGGGCTTCGAGTTCGACGAGGACCGCGTGCTCTCCTCGGATCACGTGCTCGAGCTCGGCGAGGTGCCGGGCCGCATCGCGGTCGTGGGTGGCGGTGCGATCGGCTGCGAGTTCGCGTCGTTCTTCGCAGACGTCGGTGCCGAGGTCACGCTGCTCGAGGTGCTCCCGCAGATCCTCGCCGGCGTCGACCAGCAGGTTGCGCAAACGGTCGCGCGTGCGTTCGCGAAGCGGAAGATCAAGGTCGCGGCCGGCGTCCAGGTGTCTGCGCTCGAGCGGCGCGGTTCCGAACTCGCGGTGAAGTACACGGACAAGAACGGCGAGCAGGAGCTCGTCGTCGATCGCGTGGTCGTGAGCGTCGGCCGCCGGCCCCGCAGCGAGGACATCGGGCTCGAAGAAGCGGGAGTCAAGGTCGATGAGCGCGGCTATGTCGCGGTCGATGGCAACATGCGAACCTCCGTCGACGGTGTGTACGCGGTCGGTGACGTCGTGGCGACGCCGCAACTCGCACACGTCGCGTTCTCGGAAGCGATCGTCGCGATCAAGACGATGCTCGGCGAGGACCCGCTGCCGCTCGACTACGACAAGGTGCCGTGGGGTATCTACTGCCACCCAGAGGTCGGGTTCTGCGGGCTGACGGAGGAGCAGGCGAAGGAGCGGGGTTACGAGGTCGAGACCTCGGTGCACCGGTGGATGGGAAACGGTCGCGCCTTGATCATCGGGGAGACCGACGGCATGGTGAAGATCGTCTCCGAGAAGGACGGCCCGATCCTCGGCGTGCACATCGCGGGGCCGTGGGCGACCGAGCTGATCGCGGAGGCATATCTGTCCGTGAACTGGGAAGCGACACCCAACGATCTCGGGCTCCTCATCCATGCGCACCCGTCGCTGTCGGAGTTGTTCGGTGAATCCGCGCTCGCGTTGACGGGCCGCAGCCTGCACGGCTGACATGTCAGCCGTACTCGAGAGAGGGAATTGATCCCGTGGACGTCACGATGCCGCAGTTGGGTGAGACTGTCACCGAGGGCACGATCACGCGGTGGTTCAAGCAGGTCGGCGAGACGATCGAGGCCGACGAACCGCTCTTCGAGGTGTCCACCGACAAGGTCGACTCCGAGGTGCCCGCACCGTCGGCCGGTGTCGTGTCGGAGATCCTCGTGCCCGAAGGCGAGACAGTGGAAGTCGGCGCCCGCCTCGCCGTGATCTCCGACGGCAGCGCCAACGCGGCACCCGCACCCGCCCCCGCGGCGACACCGGTACCCGCCGAACCCGCGGCGACACCCGAACCCGCACCCCCGCCAACTCCACCGCGCGCACCAGTTGCCGCGGCCCCGAGACCACCATCGCCCGCACCGCCGCCGCAGGCGGCTCCGGAGGAGTCACGGGAAGCCCCTGCGGCGCCAGCCGCCGCAACTTCCGGTGAGGCCGACCGTGGACGTGAATCCGACGATGTTCTCGCCTCTCCGATCGTGCGGCGCTTGATCACCGAGAACGGCCTCGATCCCGCGGAAATTCGAGGCACCGGCGACGGTGGTCGTATCACTCGCAACGACGTGCTCGCGGCCGCCCGCGACGGTGGTGCGGCACCCGCGACGCGCGCGCCGCTGCCGTCCGCGCCGGCACCGGTACCTCCGACACCTGCGCCGGCGGCAGTTGCACCGGCACCGGTCGGGCGCGGCACCGGTGACGAGGTCGTCGCGTTCGACAACATCCGGCGGCGTACGGCCGAGCACGTGGTGCGGTCGAAGGCGACGAGCGCGCACGTGTACACGTCGGTGCGCGTCGACTTCGAACGTATCGAACGCACCCGCCAGGCGCACCAGCGGGAGTGGAAGGAGCAGGAAGGCTTCTCGCTGACGTATCTCCCGTTCATCGTGCGCGCGTTCTCCGACGTCGTGCACGACTACCCGCACGTGAACGCAAGTGTCGACGGTGACTCGCTCGTCGTGCACCGCGACATCAATCTGGGCATCGCAGTCGACCTCGAGTTCAAGGGTCTGATCGCGCCGGTGATCCGCGACGCCGACGGGAAGCGGCTCCGCCTGATCGCGCGCGAGATCCGCGACCTCGCGGCGCGCGCCAAGAGCAAGCAGCTCGGCCCGGATGAAGTCGTCGGCGGTACGTTCACGATCACGAACATGGGTCCGTTCGGCACCGAGCTGACGTTGCCGATCATCAACCAGCCGCAGGTCGCGATCCTCGCCACCGACGGCATCCGCAAGGAGCCGGTCGTCATCGAAGGCCCCGACGGCGAGGACACGATTGCGGTGCACCACGTCGGCCATCTCGCTCTGGCCTGGGACCACCGCGCGTTCGACGGCGCGTACGCGGCATCGTTCCTGAACGAGATGCGCACGGTGCTCGAGACGCGCGACTGGGATTCCGAGCTCGCGTGAGCCTTCTGCACGCCCGCTGGCTCGGGCTCGTTCCGTACGGTGAAGCCGAGGCGTTGCAGCGCGCGGTGCACGAGCACTCCGATACGCAGTACCTCCTCCTGCAGGAGCATCCGCACGTCTACACGCTCGGTTCGCGTGCCGACCATGCGCACGTGTTGTGCGATCCCACGGAGGTGGGCGCCGAGCTCGTCGAAGCTGATCGCGGTGGCGACGTCACCTATCACGGCCCCGGCCAGCTCGTCGGCTACCCGATCGTCGCGCTCGAGGAGTGGCGCGCCGGTCAGCGTGACGTCGTCGCGTACGTCCGCCGGCTCGAGGACGTTCTGATCACGGTGCTCGCCGAGTTCGGCATCGTCGCGGATCGATCGCCTGGCTACACGGGCGTCTGGGTCGGCGAGGAGAAGATCGCGGCGATCGGCGTGCGGGTTGCGCGCGGTCGGACCCGCCACGGCTTCGCACTGAACGTCGACCCTGATCTCACAATGTTCGAGCACATCGTCCCGTGCGGCATCCCGGACCGCGGCGTCACGTCGATGGCTCGCGTGCTCGGCCGCGCGCTCCGCCACACGTCGGCGTTGCGCGAGGTGACCGACCGGGTCGTCGCGGACTTCGCCCACGCGTTCGGGTTCGACACGGTCGAGCGCCAGGACGTGGCATGGAAGGCGCCGGCAGTCGTTGCGCCCAGCGCGGACGGCGGCGCGCCCGTCTCGCCGGTACGCCTGCTCGGCCGGCTCGCGGCCGCGGGCGTCGAGGCCGATCCCGAGGTGGGTGCGCACCGACCGGAGTGGATGCGCGTGCGCGCCCGCTTCGACGACGGCTTCCTCGAACTGAAGAACACGATGCGCGGGCTCGACTTGCACACCGTGTGCGAGGAAGCCGGCTGCCCGAACATCTACGAGTGCTGGTCCGACCGCACGGCGACGTTCATGATCCTGGGCGATCGGTGCACGCGTGCATGCGGCTTCTGTCAGGTCGATACGCGCAAGCCCGAGCCGGTCGACGCCGACGAGCCCCGCCGTGTGGCCGAAGCCGTCGCCCGAATGGGTCTGGCGCACGCAGTGATCACGTGTGTCGCACGCGACGACCTCGGCGACGGGGGCGCGTCCGTATTCGCGGACACCGTGCACGCGGTACGGGCGACCAATCCGGACACCAACATCGAGTTGCTGATCTCGGATTGCAAGGGCGACGCCACCGCGCTGGCGACGATCTTCGCGGCTCGCCCGGACGTGCTGAACCACAACCTCGAAACGGTCGCGCGGTTGCAACGCGTGGCGTGCCCCTCGGCCGGATACGCGCGCTCGCTGTCGGTGCTCGCGCGCGCGTGGGCGGCCGGTCTGACCACGAAGTCCGGCATCATCCTCGGCATGGGCGAGACGCTCGACGAGGTGCGCGCCGCGATCACCGATCTCCGTGCGGTCGGTGTCGACATCCTCACGGTCGGGCAGTACCTGCGGCCATCCGCGCAGCACCTTCCGGTGGTGCGCTGGTGGACGCCCGACGAGTTCGCCGAGGTGCGCGAGTTCGCCGAGTCGCTCGGTTTCCGCCACGTCGAAGCGGGCCCGCTCGTCCGCTCCAGCTACCACGCCCGCGCTGCAGTCGACGCGAAGAGCGTCGTTTTTTCCTGAGTCAGCACTTGCAGGAGTCGCGCGCCACAATGGGGACATGGCTGCGACGCTGCCGGCGATCACCACCGAACTCGCGGACTGGCTGCACGCGCAGCCGATGTTCTTCGTCGCGACGGCGCCGCGCGACGGGCACGTGAACGTCTCGCCCAAGGGCTACGACACGTTCCGGGTGCTCGGTGAGACGCGTGCTGCGTATCTCGACCTGACGGGCAGCGGCGTCGAAACGATCGCGCATCTCCGAGAGAACGGTCGGGTCACGTTGATGTGGTGCGCGTTCTCGGGCAACCCGCGCATCTGCCGGGTCTACGGCACCGGCACCGTGCACGAGCTCGGTTCGGCCGGGTTCGACGCGCTTGCGCCGCACTTCGAACTGCTGCCCGGGTCCCGTGCGATCATCGACGTCGACATCGACCGCATCTCGACGTCGTGCGGCTACTCGGTACCGCTCATGGACGTCGTCGAGGATCGCGACCGCCTCCAGCGGTGGGCAGAGGCGAAGGGTGAACCGGGGCTCGTCGAGTATCGCGCCGGCAAGAACGCACAGAGCATCGACGGCCTGCCCGGATTGGGTGCGAACGCATGACGTATTCCCAGCGGGTCACGCGCGCGCGAGCGCGCATGGACGAGCTGGACATCGACGTGCTCCTCCTGTCAGTGGGTGCGGATCTCCCGTACCTCACGGGCTACGACGCGATGCCGCTCGAGCGCCTGACGATGTTGGTGTTGCCGCGCGATGGTGACGCGCAGCTCGTCGTGCCGCGCCTGGAAGCGCCGCGCGTCACACTTCAGGACGACGTGTTCGGCATCGTCGCATGGGACGAGACCGACGACCCCGTTGCATTGGTCGCGCGCCTCGCCGGTCAGCCGCGGCGGGCCGCGATCGGCGACCAGACCTGGGCACGCTTCGTGCTCGCGCTCCAGGAAGCGTTGCCGAGTACCACGTTCGTCCCGGCCGCGTCGGTCGTCGGCCCATTGCGGATCGTCAAGGACGACGCCGAGATCGAGGCACTCCGCCGGGCCGCGGCGCGGTCGACGTGGTCGCCGCCGAGATGCGCGAGCGCCCCTTCCGTGGCCGTAGCGAGCTCGATGTGCACCGCGAGCTCGTAGAACGGATGCTCGCCGAAGGGCACGAGCGCGCCAACTTCGCGATCGTCGCCGCCGGTGAGCACGCGGCCAGCCCGCACCACGAGCCGTCCGCCGATCGCGTCATCGTCGACGGCGACATCGTGCTATGCGACTTCGGCGGCACCATGCAGCACTATTGCTCCGACATCACCCGGATGTTCCACGTCGGCGAACCGGCCACCGAGCTGCTCGACGCGTACACCGTGCTCGCCGACGCGGAGGAGGCCGGCGTGCGCGCCGCGACGATCGGCACCGCGTGCGAAGCGGTCGACGCCGCCGCGCGCGAGGTCATCGCGGCCGCGGGCTACGGCGAATACTTCGTCCATCGCGTCGGTCACGGCATCGGATGCGACGCCCACGAGGACCCGTACATGGTGGCCGGCAACGACCTGCCGATCGCGCCCGGATACGCGTTCAGCGTCGAGCCGGGCATCTACCTGCCCGGCCGGTTCGGGATGCGGCTCGAGGACATCGTCGTCGCGACCGTGGACGGCCCGCTCCGCTTGAACGAAGCCGCGCGCGATCTCGTTCTGGTTGCCTGAGGCCGCCGCAACGTGCAGCTCGACGCCGGAACGTTCCTCCTCCAGCTCGCCGCGGGCGGGCTGCTGTTCTGCTGGGTCACGACGCGTCGGCGCGAGGTGAGCCTCGGCTACGGCTGGCTGCTACGCAGCATCTACGGCGTCTTCGCGATCGCGAGCGGTGCGATCCTGCTCGCGAATGACCACGTGAGCGCCGCGATCCCCGCGCTCGTTGCCGGGCTCGCGGCCGCGGCCGCGCTCTGGGTTTCGGTCGTGCGTCGCGGCGCGGGCATACGCGGGCGGTTGGAGCTGCGCGCTGGCGCGCAAGGCGCGGGTCGCGGCCATGGTCGGTCGCGCGACCGACGAGGACGCGCGTGGGGTCGACACCGGCCACGCCGAGTTCCCGCCCGCGCTCGACCTCGTCGCGCCGGTGTTCGCGTTCGCGGGCCTGCTCGCCGCGTCGGAGTTCGCCGGCGGATCGGTCGCGCTCGCTGCGGCGCGCTTCGTCGTCGGTGCCGCGTTCCTGGGCGCGGTCAGCGACGCGATGCTCCTCGGTCACTGGTACTTGGTGCAGCCGGGACTGCGGCGCGACGCACTCAAGGAGCTCGTCGTGTGGACCGGGATCCTCTGGCCGTTCGAGGTCGCGGTGTTCCTGTGGCCGACCGGCGTCGTGCAGATGTTCACCGGCACGGTCGACGACGGCTACAACGGCCTGCTCGCGTGGGTCTGGCTCGTCTGCGCGATCACGACGATCGGCCTCGTTGTCATGACGTGGATCGCGCTCCGAGAGCGTTACTACTCCGCGGTGATGGCCGCGACCGGACTGCTCTACCTCGCAATCCTCACCGGCTTCGGTATGGACCTCATCCCTCGGGCCGTCCTGTCCTGACGCAGGTTTTGGCGACAATCGGCGACCGTGACGGTCGCCATATGTCGCCAAAACCGTGCATCGTCCGTCGCTGTCGCACCCGGTCGCTACGTTCACGCAACTTCCCCACGATCCGGAGGGGAAGCGGTGCAAGAGCTCTTGAAGCTGGCGGCCACGCAGCACGGGATCTTCAGTCGCGCGCAAGCGCACCAACGCGGGGTCAGCGATCGTGTGCTCCAGCGGCGCGTGCGCAGTGGGCTGCTCGATCAGCTGGGTCCGTCGGTTTACCGCGTTGGGGGAGTTCCAGGGTCGTGGCGCCAGGGTGTGCTCGACGCGTGCTTGGGCGGCGGGCCCGTTTGTGTCGCGTCGCATCGGACCGCGGCGGTGCTGCACGGCTTCGACGGGTTCGCGGCCGGAGTGATCGAGGTCACGGTGCCGCGACGAGTGCGGTATCGCCGGCGCGGCATCATCGTCCATCAATCGCTCGACCTCGTTCCGCACGACATCACCGAGATCGACGCGATTCCCGTGACAACCTCGGAGCGAGCGCTGATCGATTTGGGCGCCGTGACTGGCTATGAGCGGGTCGAGGACGCGTTCGACGGTGCCGAGCGAGATGCCATCGTGGACCGGAACCTCGTGATCGCGCGGCATCAACAGATTCGGCGTCAGGGTCGCAACGGCGTCGGCCCAATGGCGGTCGTGCTCGACGCTCGTCCGCTCGCGATCCCGCACTCCGTCCTGGAGCGCGCATTTGCCCGGCTCTTGGACTCCGCATGCCTCCCGCCGCCGGCGTTCCAGCACCCGGTGCTGCTCGCCAACGGCCGTCGCGCTTTCATCGACGCCGCCTACGTGGAATTCACGCTCGGGTTCGAACTCGACGGTCACGGCTCCCACGCGACGCGCGCCCAGCGCGCCGCAGACAACAAGCGCGCGAATGACCTTCGCGACGTCGGCTGGGAGCTACGCCGGTTTACCTACGAAGAGGTCATGCGTGAAGGCCCCCGCGTCGTCCGAGCCGTGAAGGCGGCACTCGCCACGAAGGGAGGTATCGGCGACAATCGGCGACCGTGACGGTCGCCATTTGTCGCCAAAACCCGGTGCTCAGATGACGAAGTACTTGGCAGCGGGGTGGGGGACGATGATGGCCGAGGTGCTCTGCTCCGGCACGAGGTGGAGCTCCTCGGTGAGGCTCACTCCGATGCGCTCGATCTCGAGCAGCTCGGCCAGCTTCGCCTGCTCCTCGAGATCGGGACAGGCGGGGTAGCCCCACGAGTACCGCGACCCGCGGTACTGCTGGCGGAACAGGCCGGTGAGCGATGGTCCGTCCTCGTCGGCGAAGCCCCACTCCTCACGGATGCGCCGGTGCCAGAGCTCCGCGAGCGCTTCGGTCATCTCGACAGAGAGGCCGTGCAGCAACAAGTAGTCCTGGTACTGGTCCGCGGCGAACAGTTCCTTCTCGCGCTCGCTCACGCGCTCGCCCATCGTCACCACGTGGAACCCTGCGTAGTCGGGCTCGCCCGTGTCGACCGGACGGAAGAAGTCCGAGATGCAGTGGAACGGCGCCTTGCGCTGACGCGGGAACTCGAACCGCAGCCACTCCTGCGTGCGGGAGTCGTCCTTCCACACAACGAGCGCGTTGCCATCCGAGTTGACGGGGAAGTAACCCCACGCCGCCGCGGGAACGAGCAGGCCCTCCTTGCGCGCGATGTCGAGCTGGGCGCGCAGCGTCGGACGCAGGCGGGCCTTGAACTCCTCGTCGTTCTCCGGTGTCCCATTGGTCTTCTCGGGACGGAACTGCCACTGGTTGCGGAACAGCGCGGTCTCGTTGATGTACGCCGCGATCTCGTCCAGCGAGATGCCCTTGGCCACGCGTGAACCGACGAAAGGCGGTGTGAACACCGGCACGTCGATCGCGACATCCGAACGGGCCGGTAGTTCGATCTGGGCGGCGTCGAGCTGCTCGCTCCGGCGCGGCGGCAGCTTGCGGCCCCCTGCTTCGCGCCCGAACGCGGGGTCGAGGTCGCCGCTCTTCTTCCCCGCCATGAGCGTGTCCATCGTACGCAGCCCTTCGAACGCGTCCTTGCCATAGAAGACGCGACCTTCGTAGGTCTCGCGGAGGTCGACCTCGACGTAGTTGCGGGTGAGCGCCGCGCCACCGAGCAGCACCGGCACCTTCTCGGCCAACCCGCGCTCGTTGAGCTCCTGCAGGTTCTCGCGCATGATGATCGTGCTCTTCACGAGCAGGCCGCTCATGCCGATCGCGTCGGCCTCGACCTCGAGCGCCTTGTCGATCATCTCGGCGATCGTGATCTTGATGCCGAGGTTGTAGACCATGTAGCCGTTGTTCGTGAGGATGATGTCGACAAGGTTCTTGCCGATGTCGTGGACGTCGCCGCGCACGGTCGCGAGCACGACCTTGCCCTTGCCACCCGCGTCGGCCTTCTCCATGTGTGGTTCGAGGTAACCGACGGCGGCCTTCATCGTCTCCGCCGACTGCAGCACGAACGGAAGCTGCATCTCGCCGGTTGCGAACAGCTCGCCGACCACCTTCATGCCTTCGAGCAGCACGTCGTTGATGATCTCGAGTGCGGGACGCGTCTGCATCTGCTCGTCGAGGTCGGCTTCGAGGTCGTCGCGGTCGCCGTCGATGATGCGGTGCTTCAGCCGCTCTTCGACCGACCAGCCGGAACGGTCTTCGCGCTCGATCTCGCTCGCGTCGACGCCTTCGAACAGGGCCATGAACTCGATGAGCGGGTCGTAGTTCTCGGCTCGGCGGTCGTAGATCAGGTCGAGCGCGACTTCGCGCTGGCGGTCCTCGATCTTGTGCATCGGCATGATGCGCGCCGCGTGCACGATCGCGGCGTCGAGGCCGGCCTCCCTGCACTCGTGCAGGAACACACTGTTCAACACGTGGCGGGCCGCGGGCTTGAGCCCGAACGAGACGTTCGACAAGCCGAGGATCGTCGACGCGCCCGGGAGTTCCACCTTGATCCGGCGGATCGCTTCGATCGTCTCCATCGCGTCGCGGCGCAGGTCGTCGTCACCGGTGGAGAGCGGGAACGTGAGCGCGTCGAAGATCAAGTCGGTCGGTTCGATGCCGTAGCGCTCGATCGCGATGTCGTAGATGCGCTTCGCGACCCGGAGCTTCCAGTCGGCGTCGCGCGCCTGGCCCTCTTCGTCAATGGTGAGGCAGATGACCGCGGCGCCGTACTCACGCGCGAGCCGGAAGACCCGGTCCATGCGCTTGCCTTCGCCGTCGCCCTCCTCGAGGTTGGCCGAGTTGAGGATCGCCTTGCCGCCGTGGTGGCGCAGACCGGCTTCGACGACGCCGGGCTCGGTCGAGTCGAACACCAACGGCAGGCTCGCCTGGGTGGCGAACCGGCCCGCGATCTCGTCCATGTCGACGGTGCCGTCGCGACCGACGTAGTCGACGCACACGTCGAGGACGTGCGCGCCTTCCTTCACCTGCTCGCGGCCCATGAGCACGCAGGTGTCCCAGTCGGCCGCGAGCATCGCGTCGCGGAACTTCCGGGACCCGTTCGCGTTGGTGCGTTCACCGACGGCCAGATACGCGAGCTCCTGGTGGAACGGCACGTGTGAGTAGATCGACGAGCACCCTGGCTCGAACTCAGGAGTGCGGACTTCGGGGACGCGGCGGCCGAGCCGTTCGATGACCGCGCGCAGGTGCGCGGGTGTCGTGCCGCAGCAGC
Source organism: uncultured Actinomycetes bacterium (assembly GCA_963740835.1). Lineage (GTDB taxonomy): Bacteria > Actinomycetota > Acidimicrobiia > IMCC26256 > PALSA-610 > CAVUFH01. The sequence goes on from CAVUFH010000003.1 coordinate 1,177,812, forward strand.
CACCGACGATGTTCAGGCCGAAGTCGCTCACGAAGCGTTCGTGCGCGTCCGCCAGCAACTCAGGGGTGAGGTCGTAGTGCGTGTGCCCGTTGACGACCGAAGGCAGACCCGCGTTCGGCAGACATGAAAGGAACGTGCGCCCGTTCTGCGCGAGGTATCGCAGGTGCTCGGTCATCTCGGACGGACCGGTGGCGCAATTCATCCCGATGACGTCGGGCCGCATCGCTTCGAGCGCAGTGACCGCCGCGCCGATCTCGGTGCCGACGAGCATGCGGCCGGTGGTCTCGACGGTCACCTGCACCATGATCGGCACGAGGGTGCCGGCCGCGGCCATCGCCCGGCGAGCGCCGTTGATCGCGGCCTTGGCCTGCAACAGGTCGTAGACCGTCTCGATGAGCAGGACGTCGACGCCGCCCGCGAGCAGGCCGACGACCTGCGCTTCGTAGTCGTCCCGGAGGACCTCGTAGCGGATGTGGCCGAGCGAAGGGAGCTTGGTGCCGGGCCCGATCGACCCGATCACGTACCGGGGCTGGGCGGGGGTGGAGCAGTCGGCCGCGACCTGCTTGGCAATCTCTGCGGCACGGCGGTTGATCTCGAAGGTCGAGTCCGCGATCTGGTACTCGTTCAGCACGAGCGGGAAGGCGCCGAACGTCGCGGTCTCGACCGCGTCCACGCCCGATTCGAAGTACTCCGCGTGCATCTGTGCGATGAGGTCGGGGCGGGTGAGCACCAGGTTCTCGTTGCAACCCTCGAGCGCATGCCCGCCGAAGTCGTCGGGGCCGAGATCCTGGCCCTGCATCCAGGTCCCGAACGCACCGTCGAAGACGAGGACGCGCTCGCGCAGCGCCTCGAGGAACGCTGACTGCGCGCCACTACCGATCGGCGCCGCCGCGCCTCGAGGGTCGACCATCGAGACAGGCTACGTGGTGAGGGCGGGGCACCGGAATCCGTAAACTCCCGCGCCGTGCCACTCACGCCTGCAACGCTGACCCCCAAACCCCTCGCGATCGAGTCCAGCGCCACCACCGCCGAGAAGGTGCGCGCCGATCTCCTCGCGGTACCGGTCTTCGCCGATCGGCGCCTGGGTGCCGGCGCCGAGGTCGTCGCCGCCGCACTCGGCGGTGACCTCTCGGAGTTCATGGAGGAAGCCGACTTCAATGGCAAGCGGGGCGAGACGCTGGCCGTGCCGACCCAGGGCAAGCTCGGCGCCAAGGCGGTCATCCTCGTCGGTGTCGGCGACCAGGATGCCTTCGACCTCGACGCGATCCGTCGCGCCGGCGCCGCGCTCGCGAAGCGAGGCGCGAAGGTCGCACGAGTCGCGACCACGATGCTCGAAGCCGCGCCCGAGTCCCTCGACGTCGGTGCCGCGGCGCAAGCGCTGGCCGAAGGCGTCCACCTCGGCTCGTACCAGTTCCTCAAGTACAAAGGCGACGCGCCAGCATCCAAGCTGACGCGCGTCGTCGTGCTCGGCCGGGCCAACGCCAAGGTGAAGGCGGGCCTCGCACGCGGCTCGCGGGTCGCCGCGGCTGTGCGATGGGCACGCGACCTCGTCAACGAGCCGGCCGGCGCGAAGTCCCCCGAGGAGGTAGCGAACCTCGCCAAGGAAGTCGCGCGGCGCTCGGGGTTGAAGGTCAAGGTCCTCGCCGGGGAGCAGCTCGCGCGCGAGCGCATGGGCGGCGTGATCGGTGTCGGCCAGGGATCAGAACGGCTGCCGCGTTTCGTGCGCCTCGAGTACGCACCCGCTGGGGCGAAGCAGACGGTCGCGTTCGTCGGCAAGGGCGTTGTGTTCGATTCGGGGGGTCTCTCGATCAAGACCGCGTCGGGCATGGAGACGATGAAGACCGACATGTCGGGCGGCGCGGCGGTCATCGCGGCGATGTCGGCGCTGAAGGACCTCGGCGTGAAGGCGCGCGTCATCGGCTACGTCCCCCTCGTGGAGAACATGCCGAGCGGCACGGCGATTCGTCCGGGCGACGTTCTCGAGATGCGGAACGGCAAGACCGTCGAGGTGCTGAACACGGATGCCGAGGGCCGCTTGATCCTCGCCGACGCGCTGTCGTATGCGGTCGACGAGAAGCCGGACGCGATCGTCGACCTCGCGACGCTCACCGGCGCGTGCGTGGTCGCGCTCGGTGACAAGGTCGCGGGCCTCATGGGCAGTGACGATGAGTGGGTCGAGCAGGTCGACGACGCGGCCGGGCGCGCGAACGAGTCGGTGTGGCACCTGCCGCTGCCGCAGGAGTACCGGAAGTCGCTGGAGTCCGAAGTCGCAGATGTGCGCAACATCGGCACCGGTGGTTACGGCGGCGCGCTGACGGCCGGCCTGTTCCTCAAGGAGTTCGTGTCGGACGTCCCGTGGGCGCACCTCGACATCGCGGGCCCGGCGCGGGCGAGCGGCGACGACGGCTACATCGTCAAAGGTGGCACCGGGTTCGGCGTGCGCACGCTCATCGAGCTCGCGGACTCGTTCTCGAAGCCGAACCGGAAGCCGGCCACGCCGTCGAAGTAGTCCGGCCACGCCGTCGAAGTCGTAACGCGTCAGCAGTCGAAGCCGGCGCGCACAGCTTCGCCCGTGAGGTACCGCGCGACCGAAGAGGAGACCGAATGCCCGCTGCGCCACTGGAGCTCGTGATGATCGGGTTCCCCGGCCGGCCGTTCAGCGCTGACATCATCCCCACGCTGGAGCGACTCGTCGATCGCGGCGCGGTGCGCGTCGTCGACTTCGTCCTCGTCAGCAAGTCCGCTTCCGGCGTACCGATGGTCGTGGAGGTCGAACGCGCGACTCGCGAGCTCGAGCCGCTGCGCGACATCGTCGGCGACGTCGAGGCGCTGATCGCCGAGGAGGACATCGCGGCCCTTACTGCGCCGCTCGGGGTCGGCGACTCGGCTGCGATCTTCCTGCTCGAACCGGCGTGGGCACACGATCTGGCCGCCGCGGTCGAGTCGGCGGGCGGCACCATGTTCGCCAGCATCCGCATTCCGGCCGAAGTCGTCGACGAGGTCGCGGCCGACAAGCAGCAGGAGCGCGACACGCCATCGGTGTAGTTCAGTGGTTCGCGTCAGTCCGCGAGCATGGAATCGTGGACTCCAGCCTCGTGCTCGGCCTCGAGATGAACGTGGCGATGATGCAGCAATGACGGCTGCGGGCCCGCCCGACGCGGGGACGTACACCCACGGCCACGCCGACAGCGTGCTGCGTTCGCACCGCTGGCGGACCGTCGAAAATTCGGCCGCCTACCTCGTGTCACGGCTCGTCCCGGGGCAGGCGGTGCTCGATGTCGGGTGCGGGCCGGGCACGATCACGATCGACATCGCGCGGCGCGTCGCGCCGGCCGCGGTGCTCGGCATCGACTCTTCTGCGGAGGTGGTTGCGGAAGCGGCGGCGGCCGCGGACGAGGCGGGTGTTCGCAACGTGACGTTCGCGACCGGCGACGTGTACGCGCTCGACCACGCCGACGCGTCCTTCGACGTCGTGCACGCGCACCAGGTGCTGCAGCATCTCGCGCGGCCGGTGGTGGCGCTCCGCGAGATGTGGCGCGTCTGCCAGCCGGCCGGCGTCGTTGCCGCGCGCGACAGCATCTACCGCAGCTTCACGTGGTACCCGCGCAGCGATCGACTCGATCGCTGGCTCGAGCTCTACTCCGCGGTCGCCGAGGCGAACGGCGGAGAGCCGGATGCGGGGAGTCACCTGCGTGCGTGGGCGCTCGAAGCCGGCTTCGGATCGGTGCAGACCTCGGCCTCCGCGTGGAGCTACGCCGAAGCGACCGAGCGGCAGTGGTGGGGCGACCTGTGGGCGGAACGCGTCACTGCGACCGCGCTCGCGCAGCGCGCGCAGGAGTTGGGTCTCGCCGACGCCGGTACCCTCGCCGATCTCGCCGAAGGGTGGCGCGGCTGGGCCGCCGCCCCGAACGGCTGGTTCGCGGTGCTCCACGGCGAGATCCTCGCGACACCCTGACCCGTCGCGTTCACATCGCGACGCGGTTGCGACAGCAAGTGGTGCCGTTGTTCACCAGCGTCGGCCGCGGTCAGCCGAATTCGTCGGCGTTCTCGATCAGTCCCCAGATGATCAGGATGTCGACGCCCAAGATGATCAGGGCCCAGATCGGATACACGAAGATGACGAACACGGTCATCGCCGCGGTGATCGCCGCCCAGGTGACGCCGAGCACGAGGCCGGTCGGGTGGCGCGTGAGGATCAGACCGCCGATGACGATCTGGACCACGCCGAGCACGAGCCAGATCCAGCCCCACACCGAGATGTCGATGTCGAAGAGGACCTTGGCGACCGCTTCGGTTCGGTCGTCCTTGGCGATCGCGGCGATGCCGCCGACCGCGTTGTAGACGCCGACCACGAGCGCGATCACACCGACGAACGTGACGAAGCCGCTCCGGCGGACTTCGACGACTTCAACGTCTTGCACGGTTTCCCCCTAGTTCCGGGCCCGGGCGCCGTCGCGAAAACGACGGTCACGGCCGCCGCAAACTGTACGTACCGATTGCGGCGGAAAGGCGGAAATGCCACCGCCCTGCCTATCGTGTGCGCGTGCAGTCCCGCGAAGAGCGACCGCCGCTGGTGGCGGTCCCGTCGGAAGCCCCGTCGGAAGCCCCGTCGGTCGTCCCATCGGAAGTCGACGCGACCGCGGTGCCCGATGTGCCGGCCGCGTCGGACGCCTTCGGCGCCGCGAGCCGGCTCGCCCGCTCGATGATGGAGCTCGTGGTCGGCACGCCGCGGATCGGTACGGCCGAACGCGTCGTCTCCGCGGGTACGTCGATCGTCGAGTTCGTCGGCGCGCCCATGCGTCGCTTCGTCGAACCTGCGCTCGACAACCGCGCGGAAGCAGCACAGGAGGCCATGGAGTCGCTGCTCGACCTGACGCGCGTCGTCGTGCAGGAAGCCGTGGTGATCGTCGATCTCAACGCGGTGCTCGACCGCATCGACCTGAACGCACTGCTCGCCCGTATCGATCTCAACGAACTCCTCAAGCGGGTCGACATCAACGACATGCTCGGTCGGCTCGACATCGACGAGCTCATGCGTCGCGTCGACATCGGCGACATCCTGAATCGCGTTGACATCAACGAGTTGATGGCGCGCGTCGACGTCACGGAACTGGTCGGCCGCGTCGACGTGGAAGCGATCCTCGACCGGGTCGACATCAACGAGATCGTCGACAAGATCGACATCGACGGGATCGTCGAGCGCACGGAGATCGGATCGCTCGTGGTGCGGTCGACCAGCGGCATGGCCACCGAAGCACTCGATGCGGTCCGCAGCGGCGCCGTCGGCGTCGACGGGACGATCACGCGCGTGGTCGACCGGGTGCTGCGGCGGAAGGATCGCCCGCCCCGCCCGCTCGGCCCGAGCCAGCTCGCACCCGACGCTCCTGCATGAGCACGAGCGCGCCGCCCGTCGGGAGTCTGCAGGGCCACTATGCCGGGGTCGCGTCGCGCACCTCGGCGTACGTCATCGACGTCGGGCTCATCGTCGGCCTGTACGCGATCACGGTCGGGGCACTGCGTTTCCTCGCGAACCTCGCGTTCGGCAAGGAACTGCTGAACGAAGGCTCGATGGTGTGGACCATCGCCTTCGGCGTGTGGTCCTTCTTCTACCTGTTCTATTGCTGGGGTGCGGGTGGGAAGACTCCTGGGGCTGCACTCCTCGGAATTCGTGTCGTCCGCCGGGACGGGACCCACCTCGGGTTCGGCCGCGCGTTCATACGTACGGTCGTCTTCCCGTTCTCATTCTTGTTCTTCGGCCTCGGGTTGGTCGGTGTCGTCATCGGACGGGAGCACCGCGCGCTCCACGACGTTGCCGCCGGTAGCACGGTTGTCTACGACTGGGACGCGCGTGCCGCGCGCCTCCGATTCTTGGCGAAACGCACCGCCTGAACCTCAGTCGTCTCGCGCACAGCGGAAGCCGAGGTTCCCGGTGCTGCTGTCGGGACCGTTCGCGCTGCGCGCGCCCACGCGGTAGCGGCGGCAGTACGACGCGTGACACAGGTAGGACCCGCCACGCATCACCCGGTTCGTGCCTTCCGCCGGACCGGTCGGGTTCTCGGAAGGCGACACCCGGTAGTAACCGGGGTCGAACCAGTCGGCGCACCACTCCCAGACGTTTCCCGTCATGTTGTACAACCCGTAGTCGTTGGGCGCGAAGGCGGTGACGGGCGAGGTTCCGAGGTAGCCGTCCGCGAGTGTGTTCTCGCCGGGAAACTTGCCCTGCCACACGTTCATGCGGTGCTCGCCGTCCGGCTCGAGGTCGTTCCCCCACGGGAACAGCTTCTCGACCAGCCCGCCGCGCGCCGCGAATTCCCACTCGGCCTCGGTCGGGAGGCGGGTACCGGCCCAGGCCGCGTATGCGGTCGCGTCCGACCACGACACATGGATCACCGGGTGGTCGGCGCGCTCGAAGATGTCCGACTGCGTTCCTTCAGGTGTCCGCCACGTCGCGCCGTACACCTGACGCCACCACGGTGTTTGTGCGACCACGCGCGTGTCCTCGAAGTCGTCCGGCAACAGCCCCGCGAACACGAACGACCATTCGTAGCGTTCGGCGTCGGTGACGTGTCCGGTCGCGTCCACGAAGGCCGCGAACTCGGTGTTGGTCACGGTCGTCGCCGCGATCCAGAACGGCTCGACGGCCACCTGGTGGACCGGTGCTTCGCCGTCACCCGGGTACGACCAGGGACCGTCAGTACCCATGCGGAAGCCGCCGCCATCGAGGCGAATCATGCGAAGGTTGGGGACCGCCCCTTCCGGGTGGAGCTCGGATCCGCTGGTCATTCGCTGCTCATTGGAGTGTTCACCTCATGGCTGACGTCGCCGGACAGATTGTCGCGTTCGCGGTCGGGATCGCGATCAGTCCGATACCGATCATCGCCGTCATCTTGATGCTGTTCTCGGCGCGCGCCCGCATCAACGGTCCGGCCTTCCTCCTCGGATGGGTCGTCGGCATCACCACGGTGATGGTCGTGGTGCTCCTCGTTGCCGATGCGGGCGATCTTCACACCGACAGCGATGCGCAGAACGCGTCCTCGTGGCTCAAGCTGGTTCTCGGCCTCCTGCTCGTGGTGCTCGGGATCCGGCAGCTGCGCAAGCGGCCGGGGTCGGGCGAAGAAGCGCCGATGCCCAAGTGGATGAGCGCGATCGACTCGTTCACGCCGCTGAAGGCGCTCGGCGCGGGCTTCGTGCTCTCCGCGCTCAACCCGAAGAACCTCGTCCTGACCATCGGGAGCGCGACGACGCTCGCGCAAGCCGGTCTCTCGGGGAAGAAGGACGCGGTCGTCGTGGTGTTCTTCGTGGCGGTGTCCAGCCTTACGATCGGCGGTGCGGTGCTCTTCTACCTGGTGGGCGGCGAGAGGGCCAAGACGCTGCTCGAAGGTTGGAAGGTCTGGCTCGCGCAGAACAACGCGGTCGTCATGTGCGTGCTGCTCATCGTCATCGGCGTTGCGCTCGCAGGGAAGGGCTTCGACGCGTTCGACTGACGCGTCGTGCTCGTTCCTGCGAATCGGTCAGTCGCGGCGCGTCCTTTGGCCGCCTCCCACGGCGTCCTCGCGCGTGCTCACTCCGAGCTTGCGGTAGATGCTGCGCACGTGTGACTTCAACGTGTTGCGCGATACATAGAGCGCGTCAGCGATCTCCTGCATCGACAGTGAGGTCGACAGGAAGCGCCATACCTCCTGTTCGCGATCCGACAGCTCGGCGAGGTTCCGCGTCGATGCGCGTCGATCCGGCTCCGCGACGATCGCGGCCGCGATCTCGGCCGCGTACCCAGAGGGCCAGCTGCCGACGAGGCGGCGCACCGTCGGCGTGATCCATTCCGCCTCGTCGACGAACACCCTGACGTACCCGTCCTCTTCGCCGAGGGCGAGCGCCTGACGCACGAGGTCCGCCATGTCGCCGTCGCTCGCACCGCGCGCCCGGAGCAGGAGCACGTCGATGTGATCGCGCACGCTGACGTCTGGGAGGTTGTCGAGGAGCGCGTGCGCACCTTCGTAGTCCTCGCCGCGGCTCGCAGGCGCGCGAGCACGCGGGAACGGCTCGGGTCGTGCAGCCGTTCGACAAGCGCGGTGGCGTGATCCAGATCGCCGCTCTGGATCGCGAAGAGCGCTTCGGTCTCGTCGACGCGCTGCAGGAGCGGCAGCGCGTCACGGCGGCGCAGGCGTCGCCGCGCCTGCTGCAGGAGATCGGCCGCGACACCTTGCTCGCCGGCGATGTGCTGCACGCGCGCCAGCGCGAGCATCGGCAACAACGCCGCGTGGACGTACCCCTGCTTGGCGCCCAGCGCGCACGCGCGTTCGAGGTCGTTGCGAGCGGCGTCGAGCCGGTTGCGTTCGAGGTGCACGACACCGCGTACGTATCGGGGTGTGATCGTGAACCAGAACTCGGGGTCGGCAACGTTGCCCGAGGCGTCGAGTGCGTCGTTGGAGAACGCTTCGGCTTCCGCGAGCCGGCCTTCCGCGAGCGCGATCTCGCCGAATACACCGGGGACTGCGACCCGGTCGGTGGCGTGGCGCGGATCCGCGCGGGCGACGAACTCGAGCAGGGTCGCCCGGGCGCGCGCGGGCCGGCCCATCAACGACTGCAACTGGGCCTGCGCGCACGGCGCGCGGAGCTCGTCCCATGACCACTCGGATCGGTCGAGCAGCTCACGCGCGCGTTTCCCTTGGCGCGCCGCCTTGACGAGGTCGCCCTGCGCAAAGTCGAGGAGGAACTGGAGGTAGGCGCGCCGCGCGATCGTGTCGGCATCGCCTTCACCGTTGCCGTCGCCACCCGCGACGAACCCGGAGTCGACGAGCTGGCTCCAGTCGCGCCCGCCTTCGACGTCGCCCATGTATGTGAGCGTCAGGGCCATGTCGAGGGCCTGGCCGACGTCGATCGCGACGTTCGGGCGGGGCAACATCTCGGTCCACTGCGCAACTGCTGTCACCGCGCCGTCGAAGAAGCGGGGCAGTGCCCGCCGACGGAAGCGACTCCACGCTTCCTCGATCTCGCCGGCCTCGACCCAGTGGTGCAGCGCGCGGTCCTCGTTCCCGCGCCGTTCGTAGAACGCGGCGGCCGAGCGATGCAATGCGTTCCAGCGATCGGGTCGCGTGCGCCGCAGCTCCGCGCGCAGGAAACCGCGGAACAACCGGTGATACCGGTAACGGCCGCTGTCGAGCGCCTCCGTGAGGACGTTGCGCCGCGCCAGATCCGCGAGAAGCTGCGACGAATCGGTGCGGCCGGTGATCTCGTCGCAGGCCTCGGGTTCCAGCTCGTCGAACACCGAGGTTGCGAGCATGAACCCGAAGACGTCGACGGTCAGCGCGCAGACCACCTCGGAGTACAAGTACTGCGCGAGCTCGGGCGTCTCGCCGCTCAAGCCGCCGAACGACGTGCGCCGGTTGCTCTCGAGCACACCGCTGAGCGCGACCGCCGCGATCAGCCCCTCCGTGCGCTCCATCAACAGCGCCCGTTGCGCGGGGTCGCTCGCGATCCCGAGCGCGGCCAGCACGTCGGCCGCCTCTTCGTCGTCGCAGCGCAGGTCCGTGCTCGTGATCTCCTGCAGTTCACCGTTCAACCGCAAGCGGGTGAGCGACGGCAGCGGCGGCATCGACCGTCCGACGAGCACCACGTGCAGCCACCGGGGGCCGTCGAGGCAGAGTTCGTCGAGATCACCCGTGGCGACGGGATCGGTGATGTCCTCGACACCGTCGCAGACGACGACGGTCGGACGCTCGAGGTCCCCGAGCCCGGCGACCCATCCCGTCGTCTCGGCCGATGCGTTGTGGGCCGGCCAGTGGGCGAGCAGGCGCGTCCGCAGGCGATCGGGCCCGTCGTCGCGGCTGTCGAGCGAGAGCCACACCACGTCCGACCCGGCCGAGCGGACCCACTGCGCGACGGCCGTGGTCTTGCCGCTCCCGACCGGCCCCGACACCAGCGTCACCCGGGCGTCGAGCGACGCGCCGAGTCGTGCCGTCAGCCGGCGCCGTCGCACCTCGTGCCGAGGAGGTGTCGGAATTTCGTCAATGCTTGGCACCCGGGCGTACCAGCTTCATCGGGCCCGCCAACCCCACCGCGTGGCGGAAGTGTACGACGGCCCGCAAAAGGCCGGGAACCAGGATGTGGCAGTTTGTGGTCCGCGGGCGCGGCCACGCGACACGGCACAATGTGCGCGCGCTCACGGACCCGACAGGAGCACCGCATGTTGTCGCCAGCCGACTCCGACGCCGTCCTCGAAGCCGAGAGCCGCAGGTGGTGGGTGTACCTGGTCACCGGCGCGCTCTGGATCATCTTCGGCTTCATCGTCCTGAGCGCGCGCAGCGAGATCACCACGATCTGGGCCGTCACGATCTACGCCGGGATCCTCTTCTTCCTCGTCGGCGTGGGTGAGCTCGTGACCGCGATGGCGGTCACCGGCTGGCGCTGGCTGCACATCGTGTTCGGCGTCGCCGCGATCGGCGCCGGGATCATCGCGTTCGTCTGGCCCGACCAGACGTTCGTCACGCTCGCGGTCATCCTCGCCTGGTACTTGCTGATCGACGGGCTCTTCGAGATCGTTGCCGCGTTCTACGCACGCGGGGAACACGAGTGGTGGTGGATGTTCCTCATCATGGGTGTGGTCGAGGTGCTGATCGGCTTCTGGGCGATCGGCTACACCGGCCGGTCGATCGCACTGCTGATCATCTGGGTCGGCGCGACCGCGCTCGCCAAAGGCTTCACCCACATCGTGCGCGGCTTCGCGCTGCACGGCCTGAAGAAGGATTTCGCCGTCGCGTGAGGCGCGCCCGCCGCAGGCGGGCGTTGGTGAGGTCAGCTCGTAGTGCCGTCGGCGAGGACCGCGTGCGGCATGCAGAACTGGTCGTACTCGGCGATCACGATCTGTGCGTTCTCGCCGCACGCGGGGCACTGCGGATCGCGCCGTACCTTGAAGGTCCGGAAGCTGGTCTCCAACGCGTCGTACGCGAGGAGGCGACCGCGCAGCGGTTCACCGAGGTCGAGCAGAAGTTTGATCGCTTCGAGGGCCTGCAGCGACCCGACGATGCCGGGGAGCACGCCGAGCACTCCGGCCTCGGAGCACGATGGTGCGAGCTCCGGCGGCGGCGGCTCGGGCAGGAGGCAGCGGTAGCACGGCCCGTTGTACGGATCGAACACCGTGACCTGACCCTCGAAGCGGAAGATCGATCCGTGCACCACCGGGATGCGCTTCAACAGTGACGCGTCGTTGAGCAGGTATCGCGTCGGGAAGTTGTCGGTGCCGTCCACCACGACGTCGTAGTCGTCGAGGATGTCGAGGATGTTGTCGGCGCCGAAGCGGACGTCGTAGGTCACGACGTTCACGTCCGGGTTCAACGCGGTGAGGGTCTTCTTGGCGGAGTCGACCTTGCGCTCGCCGATGCGGTCGGTGCTGTGCAGGATCTGGCGCTGCAGGTTCGACGCGTCGACGATGTCCATGTCGACGACACCGAGCGTGCCGACGCCCGCGGCCGCGAGGTACAGCGCGGCGGGAGAGCCCAGACCGCCCGCGCCGAGCAGCAGCACCTTGGACTGGAGCAGCTCCTGCTGGCCTTCCTCACCGATCTCGGGCAGCAGGATGTGGCGCTGGTACCGGTTGCGCTGCTCGCCGTCGAGCACGGCCGGTGTGATCCACGGCCGGCCCTCGTTCTTCCACCGGCCGAAGCCGCCGGTCATCGACACGACGTCCTGGTAGCCGAGGTCCTGCAGTGTCTTCGCCGCGAACACGGAGCGGGTACCGCCGGCGCAGTAGATGACGATGGGGGCGTCGCGCTTGGGCAGCTTGTTCTCGACCTGGCTCTCGAGGTGGCCCCGGGGGATGAAGACCGCGCCCGGGATCATGCCCTGCTCGTACTCGTCCAGCTCACGGACGTCGAGGAAGGTCGCGCCCCCGGAACCCGCTTCCGCGAGTTGTGCCTCGGCGTCGGCGGGCTCGATCTCTCGGATATCACGCTTGGCCTGTGCCAGCAGCTCGCGGAAGCCGGCCATGAACCCTCCAAGGGTCTGCCCAAAGGTCTGAATGCGGTCCGGAAATGCTACCGCAGCGGTCGGAAATACCCAACGGACGCCGCCGGGCCGATGTTCCCGGCTCGAGCGCGGGCCGTGGGCGCGGGTTCAGACCTCGGCGACCACGGCGGGGAGGACGTCACCCAAGTCGGCCGGAACTACTGCGTCGGCGAACTCGTCGAAGGGGGTCGGCTCCGCGTTCATGACCACCAGCCGGGCGCCGTTACGCAGCGCGATCTCGGGAAGTCCGGCCGCGGGATAGACGCCGAGCGACGTGCCGACCGCCACGAACACGTCCGCCTGCGCCGCGGCCTGCTGCGAGCGCGCGAGGTCCTCGGCCACGAGGTTCTCGCCGAACGAGATCGTCGCGGACTTGATGATCCCGCCGCAGTACAGGCAGGGCGGATCGTCCTCGCCGGCGTCGACGCGTGCGAGCGTCTCGTCCATCGGCCCGCGCCACCCGCACCCCATGCACTTCACCATGCGCGCGTTCCCGTGGATCTCGACGACGATCTCGGGCGACTGCCCCGCGAGGTGGTGCAGTCCGTCGACGTTCTGCGTCACCAACATCTGCAGCGCGCCCTTGCGCTCCAGTTCGACGAGCGCGTAGTGCGACTCGTTGGGCTGCGCGCTCCACATCTCACTGGTGCGCCGGTTCCGCCACGCTCGCCGCCGGATCTCGGGGTCCGACATGTAGTACTGCAGGTTCGCGGTCTTCTCGGCGTCCGGGTTCTTCGTCCACACGCCGTTCGGGCCCCGGAAGTCGGGGATGCCCGAGTTTGTCGAGATGCCCGCGCCCGTGAGCACCATCACGTTCGACGCGTCTCGAATCCACGACGCGAGCGTGGCGAGAACGGTGTCTCGGTCGGCCATGCGACGAGGGTACCGATCAGAGTTCGGCGTCGAGTTGTTCGGTGTAATCCCGTCAGGCGGACTGGAAACGGTCGACGAGGCCCCGGGCGTAGAAATCCGTCCAAGGTTCGTCCGCCGTGGTCGCAGTGTGATCGCGATCGAGTTGGACCAGCGCATGCACGAGGTGACTCCGAATCGGCGCCGCACCGAGCAGACTCGGGAGCTCCGAGTGATCAAGGAGCCAGTCCGCGTAGAAGGAGGCCCAGTCGTCGTCGGCGCCGTCGGTGATGCGGTAGACGCGGTGATGCGTCTCCGACACCTCATCGAGGAGCGCCGCGATCGCGCGTCCGTCGGCTGCAGCCATCGCGACCGACCGTAACAGTCAGGCGGTCGCGGCGTCCTCGGCCATGATCGTGGTGTGACGGTCTTGGGCCCAGCGCACGGCTTCGTGGCCGATCGAGGGGTGGAAGCCGGAGCGGTGCAACGCGCGCTCGACGGTGTCGAACGGCTCACCTTCCATCAACAGCGTGAGGGCGACGCGACGCGCGCGGCGCCGGGCGACGTCGAGGCCGTCGTTCGAGGTTTGGCCCGACACCCACTCGCGGTGGCGCGCTTGCACGGCAACGGGGAGGCGGCGCACGTGGCGACGGTGGATGGGCGGGAGGGTGCGCCGCACCGAGATCACCTCGGGTTCGTGCGCGTGCGCGAGCTCGAACTGCTGGAGGCGGTGCAGGCTCCGGACGAGCGGCGACTGCTCGCCGTCGCGTGGCCCGAGCCCGAGCGCGGCCGCGGTGTCGGCGACGGGGAGGGTGAGGCCGCCCGGGTGCTCCTCGAACCGGTCCGCGAGGTGCCGCAAAAGCAGCAGCGCCGTCGGTCCGAGGGTCGGCAGCCAGAACGTCTCCGCATACCAGGAGCGCGGGTCGTGGCCGAGCGCGTCGAGCACCGGGTCGGGCCAGGGTGTGATGCGGACGAGTGCAGGCATGGTGTGAGTCCCTCCGTGGATCGGTGCGCGGCGCTCCGTCCGGGCGACGCCTCGGACTCTGGAGCATGTGAGAGCACGTAAAGTTGTGTGAGATTGTCTAACACGGTCACGGCTGGGCAGGCAAGCCGGAAGGGTCCGAAGTACGATTTCGGGCATGACGCGCGAGGCTCCGAACACCGACGACTGGCGCGAGCTCGCCGCCAAGGAGCTCCGGGGCGCAGATCCATCGGCGCTCGTGTGGCGGACCCCCGAAGGCATCCCCGTGCCCGCGCTCTTCACCGCGGCCGACCTCGAAGGCCTCGAGACCGTCGGCGGGCTGCCGGGCTTCGATCCCTTCGTACGCGGTGTGCGGGCGACGATGTACGCCAATCGGCCCTGGACGATCCGCCAGTACGCCGGCTTCTCGACCGCCGAGGAGTCGAACGCGTTCTACCGCCAGAACCTGGCGGCCGGGCAGATGGGCCTCTCGGTCGCGTTCGATCTCGCAACGCACCGGGGCTACGACAGCGACCACCCGCGCGTCGAAGGTGACGTCGGCAAGGCCGGCGTCGCGATCGACTCGATCGAGGACATGAAGATCCTCTTCGACGGCATCCCGCTCGACCGCATGTCGGTGTCGATGACGATGAACGGCGCGGTGCTGCCGGTGCTCGCGGGCTACATCGTCGCCGGCGAAGAACAAGGGGTCGCGCCCGAACAACTCGCGGGGACCATCCAGAACGACATCCTCAAAGAGTTCATGGTCCGCAACACCTACATCTATCCGCCCGAGCCGAGCATGCGGATCGTGGCCGACATCATCGAGTACACCGCGAAGCGCATGCCGAAGTTCAACTCGATCTCGATCTCCGGCTACCACATGCAAGAAGCCGGCGCGACCGCCGTGCAGGAGCTCGGCTTCACGCTCGCCGACGGCAAGGAGTACGTGCGGCGGGCGACCGCGCGCGGCCTCGACATCGACGCGTTCGCGGGCCGGCTGTCGTTCTTCTTCGCGATCGGCATGAACTTCTTCATGGAGGTCGCGAAGCTGCGCGCGGCACGGTTGTTGTGGGCGCGGATCATGCGCGAGGAAGGCGCGCAGAAGGCCGGTTCGATGATGCTGCGCACGCACTGCCAGACATCGGGTGTGTCGCTCACCGAACAGGACCCGTACAACAACATCGTGCGCACCGCCTACGAAGCGCTCGCGGCGGTGCTCGGCGGCACGCAGAGCTTGCACACGAACTCGTTCGACGAAGCGATCGCGCTGCCCACCGAGTTCTCCGCACGGATCGCCCGCAACACACAGTTGATCCTCGCCGAGGAGACCGGCGTCACCCACGTGGTGGATCCGCTCGGGGGCTCGTACTACGTCGAGGCGCTCACGCAGAGCCTGGCCAACGCGGCGTGGGCGCTCATCGAAGAGGTCGACGCGCTCGGCGGCATGACGAAGGCCGTCGAGTCCGGCATGCCGAAGCTCCGCATCGAGGAGGCCGCGGCGCGCCGGCAGGCCGCGGTCGACCGCGCCGAGGAGACCATCGTCGGCGTCAACAACTACCGCCTGGCCGACGAGGAGCACCTCGAGACGCGGCAGATCGACAACACCGAAGTGCGCCGCCAGCAGATCGCCCGGCTCGAGCAACTGAAGGCTGAACGCGATCCCGAACGTGTGCGCGCCGCACTCGACGCACTCACGCGTGGCGCGGCGGGCGATGCGAACTTGCTCGAGCTCGCGGTCGACGCGACCCGCGCCCGCGCGACCGTCGGCGAGATCTCCGACGCAATGGAAGAGGTCTTCGGACGCCACCGTGCCGTGATCCGCTCGATCTCCGGCGTGTACGGCGGCGCGTACGCCGACGACGAGGAGTTCCAGCGGATCCGCAAGGAAGTCGACGAGTTCGCGGCGGCCGAAGGCCGGCGGCCGCGCATCCTCGTCGCCAAGCTGGGTCAGGACGGCCACGACCGCGGCGCCAAAGTGATCGCGACGGCGTTCGCCGACCTCGGCTTCGACGTCGACATCGGCCCCTTGTTCCAGACGCCCGAGGAAGCAGCTCGCGACGCGATCGAGAACGACGTGCACGTCGTCGGCGTTTCGAGCCAGGCCGCCGGGCACAAGACGCTCGTGCCCCAGCTCGTCGAGCAGTTGCGCGCCCAAGGCGCTCGCGACGTCGTGGTGGTCGTCGGTGGCGTCGTTCCGGCGGGTGACTACGAGTTCTTGAAGGCGAACGGCGTGAGCGCGGTGTTCGGGCCGGGGAGCAACATCCCGCGCGTGGCGTCCGAGATCCTCGCCCTGGTTCGCGAACGCCGTCACGCGGCGTGAACGCATCCACGCATGAGTGAAGTCGGCGAGCTCGCCGACGCGGTGCGCGCCGGCGATCGGCCGGCGCTCGCACGCGCGATCACGCTCGTCGAGTCGACCCGGGCCGATCATCGGGCGGAAGCAGTCGCGCTGCTCGACGAGCTGATGCCCGCAACGGGCAGCGCGGTGCGCATCGGCATCACCGGCGCGCCGGGCGCCGGGAAGTCCACGTTCATCGAGACGCTCGGCATGCAACGCGTCGGCGACGGTCAGAAGGTCGCGGTGCTCGCGGTCGACCCGTCGAGCACGCGCACGGGTGGCTCGATCCTCGGTGACAAGACCCGCATGGAACAGCTCGCGCGCGAACCGCTCGCGTTCATCCGGCCGTCGCCGTCGGGCGGGACGCTGGGCGGTGTCGCCCGCAGGACTCGCGAGGCGATGTTGGTGTGCGAGGCCGCCGCCTGCGACGTCGTGATCGTCGAGACGGTCGGCGTCGGTCAATCGGAGGTTGCCGTCTCCGGGATGGTCGACGTGTTCGTGTTGCTCATCGCACCGGGCGGCGGCGACGAGCTCCAGGGCGTCAAGCGCGGCATCGTCGAGCTCGCGGACCTGCTCGTGGTCAACAAGGCGGACGGCGACCTCGCCGCCGCCGCCCAGCGGACCGCGGTCGACTACGCCGCCGCGCTCCACATCGGCCGCGCCGCGGAGCCCGACGGTCCGCGCGTGCTCACCGCTTCGGCGCTCACCGGGATCGGGATCAGCGAGGTCTGGGACGCGATCGTCGCCCACGAGCGCGCGGGGCAAGCCTCCGGCGCGCTCGCGCGCCGGCGGGCCGAGCAGGCGCGGGCGTGGATGTGGTCCGAGGTCTCGGACACCCTCACCGAGCGGTTCCGCACCGACCCGGCGGTGCGTGCCCGCCTCGACGGCCTCGAGCGTGACGTCGTGGCGGGCAAGGTGTCACCCTCGGCCGCGGCGCACCAGCTGCTCGAGGCCTTCGGCCACGGCTGAAGCCCCTCGGCGCAGGTCAGCTCGCCTGGCTCCAGGCGTCGACCGGTTGGGGCGGCTGGTGCTTGCGCAGGATCGCCCGGGCCTGGGCCACACCCTGGCGGCCGACCTTACGGGTCCGCTCGTCGAGGATCCACTCGCGGCGCGTCGTGCCGCCCGGAAGCAGTCGCAGCTGGGTGCCGGATTCGGAGCTCCGACTGGATTCGGGACCGGCCGATTCGGGACTGGTCGGTTCGGGACTGGTCGATTCGGGGCTGGTCGGCATCTTGATCTCGCTCACGATCGGAGTATCGCGGTCGGGTGTGACAACAACGCCGGCGAGCGATTTGTTGCATCTGTGGAAGACTGCGCAAGATTCACGGCCTCTGATCCGGCGGGAGGATCGATGAAGCGCCGGATCCTCTTGGCGATCGCGGTACTCGGCGTCGGACTGGTCGTCGCAGTCGTCCTCTTCTTCGTGACGCGTCACGACGCCGACGATGCGGTCGCGAGCACGCGCCCCACGTCGAGCACCAGGCTCGCGAACCCGTCGGATCACACCCGGGCGCAACCGACCGGCGGCGACGGAACGGGAACCACGCAATCGGGAGGCGCAGCCACGCCGTCCGTTGCCCATCTCGTGATGGCGCACGCGGGCGACGCAGTGCTCGCCGCCGCGCCGAACTACGCCTACACCGTCAGAACCGACTCGACCGACGTGCTCGCGGCCGACGTGCCGACACCGTGGACCGACTTGCAGACGACCCGGATCGCCGGCGACGACGGCGCCACGTACCCGCAGATCGTCGCCGCTCCCGACGTCGCCGCCTACCTCCACGGTTACGAGGCGCCGGGCGAGAGCGTCACCGTCGACGCGAGCGGCGGTACGACCGTCGGGTCATGGCTCACGAGCACCGACCTCTCGGCCGACTGCGCCTCCGACGGCCCGGCGCCGTTCGACGACCGAGTGTTCCGCGGCTTGCTCCAGGTGTGGCACGGGTGCGGCGACGCGCCCGGCCTCGTCGCCGTCGTCGCGGTCAATCCGGCCGGGAGCCCGCTGTCGCTCCGCATCGTGGTGCAGGCGGACACCACCGCCGACCTCGCAGTCATCGATCACACGCTCCAGACCTTCACTGTTGGCAAGAAGTAGGCACTGTCGGCAAGAAGGAGGCACTGTCGGCAAGAAGGAGGCACTGTCGGCAAGAAGGAGGCACCGCGGGCGCGCGCCCCTACCATTGCCGGATGCCCGTCTACCTCGATCACGCGGCGTCGACCCCGATGCGACCGGAAGCGATCGCGGCGATGCTGCCGTTCCTCGCCGATCATCCCGGCAACCCTTCGGGGAGCCATGGCGCGTCGCGTGCGGGCAAGAACGCGCTCGAAGCCGCGCGCGAGTCGGTCGCCGGCGCGTTCGCGGCCACGCCTTCGGAGGTCGTGTTCACCGGCAGCGGGAGCGAGGCCGACAACCTCGCGGTGAAGGGCGCGGCGTGGATCGCCCACGAGCGCGGCATCGGCGACGGCGTCGTCACGACCGGGATTGAGCACAAGGCCGTCATCGGCGCGGCGTCCAGCCTGCAGCGCGAGGGTTTCCGCGTCGCGACGATCGGTGCCGGCTCTGATGGCCGCGTCGACCTCGACGCGCTCGCGGCCGCGCTCGACGAACGCACTGCGGTCGTTTCCGTGATGCTCGTCAACAACGAGACGGGCATGGTGCAACCGCTGTCCGCCGTCGCCGCGCTGGTGCGCGAGTGCGCGCCCCACGCGGTCCTCCACACCGACGCGGTGCAGGCACCGCAGTGGCTCGATCTCCGCGAATACACGGCCGCGGCGGATCTCGTCGCAGTCTCGGGGCACAAGTTCGGCGGTCCGAAGGGTGTCGGCGCGCTCATCGTCCGCGGCGGCGTCGCGCTGCGGCCGCTGGTCGAAGGGGGCGGGCACGAGCAAGGCCGGCGGGCCGGCACCCAGAACGTTGCCGGCATCGTCGCGCTGGCCACCGCCCTGCAGCTCACCGACGCCAATCGCACCGACGAGAACGCGCGGATCGTCGCGTTCCGCGACCGTCTCGAAGCCGGCTTGCTGGAGACGGTCGACGGGCTCACGATCACCGGCGATCCGCACGGTCGGGTCGCGGGCGTCCTGCACGCCGCGTTCCCGGGTGTGGAAGCCGAGACCCTCCTCGTGGCACTCGACCAGCGCGATGTGTACGCCGCCTCCGGTTCGGCCTGCAGCTCCGGTGCGATCGACCCATCGCACGTGCTGCTTGCGATGGGCATGGACCGCGCGCGTGCCCTGTCATGCGTCCGTTTCAGTCTCGGTTACGCGTCCACCGATGCCGATGTCGATTCCGCCCTCGCGGCGATCCCGGCTGCCGTCGGACAGTTGGTGAGCGTTCCGTCGTGAAGGTCCCATGGTGAAGGTCGCGTCGTGAAGGGCATGTCGTGAAGGTCATGGTGATGATGAGCGGCGGGGTCGACTCGTCGGTGACCGCCGCGCTGCTCCGCGACGCGGGCCACGAAGTCACCGGCGTCACGCTCAAGCTCTGGGGCGGCGAAAGCGATTCCGGGTGCTGCAGCGTCGCCGATGTCGAAGACGCGCGCCGGGTCGCGGCGCAGCTCGACATCCGGCACTACGTCTTCAACTTCTCGGATGGCTTCGACGCAAACGTCGTCGCGCCCTACGCGGCGGCGTACGAACACGGTCGCACGCCGAACCCGTGCGTCGAATGCAACCGCACGATGAAGTTCGGCCGTGCGCTCGAGCGGGCGCGGCAGCTCGGCTTCGACGCGGTCGCCACCGGTCATCACGCGCGCGTCGTCGACACGCGGGATGGTCTCGCGATCGGGCGCGGTGCGGATGCCGCCAAGGACCAGTCGTACGTCCTCTACATGCTCGGCGCGGAACAACTGCGCCGCACGCTGCTTCCCGTCGGCGAGCTCACCAAGGCGGAGGTGCGCGAGCGTGCGTCCGCGCTCGGCCTGCGCACCGCGACCAAGCCCGAGAGCATGGACGTGTGCTTCATCACCAAGGGCGGGCGCGAGGCGTTCCTCGGTGCACGCATCGCGCGCAAGCCAGGCGTCCTCGTCACCACCGATGGCACCGAGCTCGGCCGGCACGACGGGATCGACGCGTTCACGATCGGTCAGCGACGCGGTCTTGCCGTTGCGGTCGGCGAACGCCGCTACGTCACCGACATCGCGCCGGCCACCGCCACGGTCACCCTCGGCACGCGCGCTGACCTGCTACGGGAACGTGTGACGATCACCGACACGACGTGGACATTCGGGACAGCGCCCGCGGGCGAGGTGCTCGCGCAATCGCGCGCGCACGGCGAGCCCGTTCCCGCGCGCGTCGCCGGCGACGTCGTCGAATTCGCAACGCCCCAACCGCGCGTCGCGCCCGGACAGGTCGTCGCGCTGTATCGCGACGATCTCGTGCTCGGCGGCGGCACCGCGGTTGCCGGCTGACGATCAGAGGTTCGCGAGGTGGCGGCTGCCCGCGGTCGCCAGCACCTCACGGCGACGGATCGGCGCGATGAGCACGATGTCGGTGTCGACGATCGCGCCGTCGGTGCGGCCACGGCGGCGGGAGAAGCTCGCGGGTTCCGTCAACGCGATCGTGACGCTGCCGGTTCGGGAGCCGAGGCGGAGGTCGAGCGCGCGCGCGAGGGCGGGATCGGGCGCGGTCGCGCCGATGCCGGCGACATCGGCGCGCACCATGAGGACCGGGTCGAGCAGGATCAGCGGGTCGACGATCACGACTCCCGCCGGAACCATCACGAACCAACGGCGCGACAAGCCGTGCAGCGAACGGGCGAGGAACGCGGCGAGCGGGAAGCCGATGACGACCGCCAGGATCCCCAGGAGCAATCGACCGTCGGCGAGCAGCAGCGGACCGGCCGCGACCCCCGTGCCGACGAGGACGACGGCGAGTGGGACCGGCAGGAGGAGCAGCGGTGTCGGGATGTGCAGCGGGAAGCGCACTTCATCGCCGTAGGCGAGCGCGTTCCCTGTCGCTTGGGCGAACGGCGCCGCCAGGATGAGCGCGGCACCGAGGACGGAGGACACGATCGCGATGACCGCGTTGGTCGTCGAGGTGGAGGGCACGGCCGCGAGAGCGACCAGCACCGCGATCGGCGCGACGACTCGAAGCAGCGTGAGGCCCCACGGACGCGGCGCGAGCAGTGCGACGAGCCCACTGGCCCACGCACCCCACAACAACACCGCGGCGACTGCGGCGGGCGCCGTCGACCAACCGTTCAGTGCATCGGCCAGTGCGCTTCCGGTGGTGATCGGTAGCATCGCCCACGCCAGCCGCGCGCACCACAACCACAGGTTTTGCATGGCCCCCAAGCTGTCGCGCTTGCATTCCGAGGAGTTCGAAAGGCGTCCGTATACTACGAATTTCATGCCTTCGACCGTGCTCGCTGCAGGGATCGCCACTGGCGTCGGCAGTCTTCCGCATCGCGACGCGGGTGCGGCTGCGGCGCTCGTTCTGCGCTGCCTGCCCGACCTGCCGCCGGTGCCGCAGCTTCCGCACCGCAGCCTGCGGGAGGGCGTGCTCGCGCAATGGTTGCACGGTGTCCCCGGCGTCGTCGTCGACGACAACGGCTCGTTCGCGATCGCTGGTGTCGTCGACCCGCGCGCGCCGGTATCGGCCGTGCTGCAGGCCGATGCGCACGCCGGACTCGTCGGATTCGTTGATGCCGCGGTTGCGTTGCCGCGCCCGCCGCGCGCGTCAAAGCGCAGGTCACCGGGCCGCTGACGTTGGGTGTGGCGCTCGTGCACGCGGGGGTGGAACCCGAGCGCGCCTTCTCGGTCGCGGCGCGGGTGTCGCGCGACTGGGCCACCGCCATCCAGGGCTACTTCGCCGCGCGCATGCCGGCCAGCGCGCTCGTCCTGTTCTTCGACGAGCCCGCGCTCGTGCAATGGCGCCGCGACGACCCACCGCTCGAACGGGAACTGGCGACCGATCTGCTCTCGGCGGCCCTTGCCGCGCCCCGCTGCGCCACCGGCGTTCATGTGTGCGGCGCCGGTGACGTGCGGGTCGCGCTCGCGGCCGGGCCGGATGTGGTCCATATGGATGTCGACGCCGTGGACCTCGACGACGCGATCGCGCTGAGCCGGTTCCTCGACGGTGGCGGCTGGATCGCCTGGGGCGCGGTGCCCACACACGGGCCGATCGGTGAGCACCCGTCGCCGCTGTGGAAGTCGCTCCTCGACGTCTGGTGCGAGCTGACGCGCCGCGGCTGCGATCCGGTGCGGCTCCGCCAGCAGGCGTTGGTCGCACCCGCGTGCGGGCTCGCAGGCCACGGCCCGAGCCAGGCCGAACGCGCGATGTTGCTCGCGCGTGAGCTCGGCAACCGCGTCCACGACCAAGCCGCGGCGACGAAACTGGCAATCGGCGCTTAGCCGGTCCGAGCCGGTCGTGAGGGTCGGAGCTGCTCGTTAGGCTCGCGATGTGGCCGCGTCAGCGAAGAAGGAAGGGCCCGACGAGGAAGCAGTCGCGCGTGTCCAGGCGTTGCGCGAGCTGATCGACTACCACACGGAGCGCTACTTCGTTCACGACGATCCCGAGCTCAGTGACGCGGAGTTCGACGCGCTCGTGCGCGAACTGCGCGAGCTCGAAGCCGCGCGTCCAGACCTGGTCACGCCGGACTCACCGACGCAGCGACCGGGAGGACGATCGGTATCGACGTTCGCGCCGGTGGTGCACCGGGTCCCGATGCTGTCGCTCGACAACGCGTTCTCGTTCGACGAATTGCAGGCCTGGGCGACCCGCATCGAGAAGCTCGTGCCACAAGCGGTTCGCTATGTCGTCGAACCGAAACTCGACGGCCTCGCCATCTCGCTGCAGTACGAAGCCGGCCGCTTCACCGTGGGGGCGACGCGCGGCGATGGCGTCACCGGCGAAGACGTCACCGAGAACCTGCGCACGATCGGCGCGATCCCGAAGAAGCTGAAGGGCAAGGACATCCCGACGTTGCTCGAGGTGCGTGGCGAGGTGTTCATGCCGCTCGCGTCGTTCGCGGACCTGAATCGGCGCCAAGGTGAGGCCGGTGACCGCCTCTTCGTGAACGCCCGCAACGCGGCCGCCGGCAGCCTCCGGCAGAAGGACGCGAGCGTCACCGCGTCGCGCGATCTCACCGTCTTCTGCTACCAGATCGGTACGCAGGACGGCGGCCCCCGCGTGCGCACGCACTCCGAGACACTCGAGTGGCTGCGATCGCTCGGGTTCCCGGTCGAGCCGCACATCCGCGCGGTGGAGGGCACCGAAGACATCTTCGCGTTCTGCCGCGAGATGGAGGAGAACCGCCATTCGCTCGGCTACGACATCGACGGCGTCGTCGCCAAGGTCGACGATCTCGGCCAGCGAGCCGAGATGGGCAACACCTCCCGCGCGCCGCGCTGGGCGATCGCGTACAAGTTCCCGCCCGAGGAGAAGACCACGGTCCTCCGGGACATCATGGTGAGCATCGGCCGGACCGGCCGCGCCACACCGTTCGCGGTACTCGAGCCGGTGTTCGTCGGCGGCGCGAACGTGTCACTCGCGACGTTGCACAACGAGGACGATGTCGCGCGCAAGGACGTGCGTCCCGGCGACACCGTCATCGTGCGGCGCGCCGGCGACGTCATTCCCGAAGTGGTCGGCCCGATCCTCGTCAAGCGGCCGAAGCGGACCCCGCGCTGGAAGTTCCCCGACAAGTGTCCGGAGTGCGGTGAACCGCTGGTGCGCCTCGAGGGCGAGGCGAACCACCACTGCATCAACGTCGACTGCCCGATGCAGCAGGTGCAGCGCATCGTCCACTACGCGGGTCGCGGCGCGTTGGACATCGAAGGCCTCGGCGAGGAGCGGGTTCGTCAGTTCACCGACGCCGACCTGCTGCGTGACGCGGGCGACATCTACGACCTCACTGTCGAGAAGCTCGTGCCGCTCGAACGCATCGGCGAACGCAGCGCCCAGCTCTTGGTCGACGCGATCGCGGGGTCGAAGGACGCGCCGTTGTGGCGGTTGCTCGTCGGCCTCGGCATCAACCACGTGGGTCCGACCGCGGCGCAAGCGCTCGCGCGCAGCCTCGGTCACCTCGATCGCATCGCGAACTCGCCGGAAGAAGCGCTCGTCGCGGTCGACGGTGTCGGCCCGACGATCGCACAGAGCGTGCAGCGCTTCTTCTCGATCGATCGCAACCGCGATCTCGTCGACCGGCTCCGCGCTGCGGGCGTGAACTTCGAGGGACCCGCACCCACTGCCGCGTCCTCCGAAGCGCAGACCCTCGCGGGACTGACGTTCGTCCTCACGGGCTCGCTCGAGGCCTACACGCGCGACGAAGCCGCGGCCGAGATCGAGGCGCGCGGCGGCAAGGTCACGAGCAGCGTCTCGAAGAAGACGAGCTACGTCGTCGCGGGGGAGAGCCCGGGCTCGAAGCTCACGAAGGCCGAGGAGCTCGGCGTGACCGTGCTCGGCGACGATACGTTCCAGGAGCTGCTCGACAACGGCCCCGCCGACGAGTTACGCCGCAACGGTGACGCGGCTACGCCGCAACGGTGACGCGGCTACGCCGCAACGGTGAAACGCCAGGTGTAGGTGTAGATGCTGTTCGCCTCGTGCGCTTCGGCTTCGGACTTGCTCGCGTCCCAGAAGACGGCCGTGGCGTCGTGCCGTCCTTCGGGGAGCTCCTTGAACGCCTGTCCGTCGCCGGGCCGCCAGAACACCTGGCCCACGCCCTTGTCACCGGTGTACTGGTCTTCGGGGATGCGCTGGCCATCGATCTCGAGCGCGCCGCGGAGGTCGTCGCGCAGGTCGAAGCCGACCGTGTCCTGGGGGCGGATCACCGAGTCCTCCGACGGATACACCTGCGAAACCGAGTCGGGGCGGTCCTTGCTGGCCGTGCTCGTGTCCTGGGAGCGGTAGCCGAACCAGGCCAGGTTGGCCACGACCAGCAACAGGATGACCACGATCGCGACGCGTTCAGGATGCTCGGGCCGGCGCAGCTGCACCGGTCGAAGCTACCCAAGGCCCCCGTCTGATCAGCAGTCGCGGCGGGAGCGCGTGCGGGCCGAACGCCGCTCGTGCCACGTTGCGGGGTGATGCGGCCACTACCGTGTGCCCGTGGCCCGAAGTCTCGTGAGCGACCTCGCGGGCCGTGTCCTCGCGGGCCGGTACCTGCTTCACTCGGCCATCGGGACCGGCGCGAGCGGGCGCGTGTACCTCGCCGAGGACACCCGCCTCCGGCGGCGCGTCGCGGTCAAGATCCTCCACGCCGCGCTCGCCGAGGACACCGCGTTTCTCCGCCGCTTCCGTGCCGAGGCGCAGGTCGCGGCCTCGCTCCACCATCCCCACATCGTCACCGTCCACGACTGGGGCGAGGACGATGTGCCCTTCATGGTGCTCGAGCTGCTCGAGGGCGGGAGCCTGCGGTCGATCCTCGACCAGGAGGCCCACCTCAGCGTCCCCCAGGCGGCGCGGGTCGGCCGCGACGTCGCATCCGCGCTGGAGTACGCCCACGCCCGCGGGATCCTGCACCGCGACATCAAGCCCGCGAACCTCCTCTTCGACGAGCACGGCATCGTGCGCGTCGCCGACTTCGGCTTGGCCCGCGCGCTGGCCGAGGCGAGCTGGACCGAGCCGTCGGGCGCGGTGTTCGGCACCGCCCGCTACGCATCGCCGGAGCAGGCGATGGGCGTGCAGCTCGACGCCCGCTCCGACCTCTACTCCTTGTCGCTGGTCCTGATCGAGGCGGTCACGGGCAAGGTCCCCTTCTCGGCCGACACCACGATCGGCATGCTCACCGCCCGCACCCAACGGCCGGTCACCGCGCCGCCGGAGCTCGGGCCCCTCGCGCCCGTCGTCGAGCGCGCCGGTCGCATCGATGTGAGCGAGCGCTACCCGGACGCGGCGACGATGCGCGTCGCGCTGAACGATGTCGGCGAGTCGCTTCCGCCGCCCGGCCCGCTCGCGCTCGCGGGCATGGTCGACCAACCTGACCCGCACCCGACCCGCACCGCCGCGCCCGAGGCGACCGGCGCGCTCTTCGACCAAGACGCGAGCGATGCCGCCGTGCCCGAGGTCGTCCCCGTCGCGCGCCACCGCGAGGTGCGCCGCCTGGTGCCGTTCGTCGTCATCGCGGCGGTGATGGTCGCGATCGTCCTCGGCGCGGTCGCGTTCGCCCAGATCAGCGGCGGTTCGCAGACCGAAGTACCGGGTGTCGTCGGATATCCCCTCGACCAGGCCCGCGCCCAGATCGACCAGGCCGGCTTCGGGGTCTCGGTCGACCGGAAGAACGCGCCCGATCCCACCGGCACGGTGATCTCCCAGTCACCCGCGAGCGGATCGTTCTCCGACGCCGACACGGTGCACCTCACGGTCTCGAAGGGTCCCGCCCTCGTCACGATCCCCGATGTCAACGGCAAGACACGAGCGGACGCGGCCGCCGCGCTCACCGCGGCCGGCTTCAGCGTCGGCACCGACCGGCGTGGTTACGACAACAGCGTCGCCGCGGACCACGTCATCGGTGTGGAGCCGCAACCGTCGGGGAGCAAGGTCGCGCCAGACTCGTCGCTGGTGCTGGTCGTGAGCGACGGGCACGCGCCGGTGAAGATCCCCGACGTGCGGGGACAGTCGTTCGACGCCGCCAAGGCCGCGCTCGAAAGCGCGGGCTTCAAGGTGACGCGCGGCGACGACGCGTTCTCCGACACGTACGCCGCGGGGCAGGTCGCGGCGACGAATCCTGCGGTCGGCCAGACGGTCGCGTACGGCGCCAACATCGCGGTCGTCGTCAGCAAGGGGCCCGACCTCGTGACGGTGCCCGACGTCGTCAGCAGACTCCTCGGCGGTGCGCTCGACCTCCTGGCGCAGAGCGGCCTGACCGGTACTGTCAACGGTCCGATCCAGTGGGCCCAGCCCGTGAAGCGCCAGAACGTCGCGCCGGGCGCCCAGGTGCCGCGCGGCACGCTCGTCACCATGGATCTCTGAGCCAACCGACCGCAGATCGACAGGGAGAACGGGAATGGGTGCACTCGACGGACGCGTCGCGATCATCACCGGCGCGGGACGCGGCCTCGGCCGCGAGCACGCGCTGCTGTTCGCCGCCGAGGGCGCCAAGATTGTGGTGAACGACCTCGGCGGTGACATGCACGGCGAGGGCGGCGATCCGAGCGCGGCGATGGAAGTCGTCGACGAGATCAAGGGGATGGGTGGCGAGGCAGTCGTCAACGGCGACAACGTCGCCGACTGGGCCGGCGCCGCCCGGCTGGTGGAGACCGCGGTCAACACGTTCGGTGACCTCCACGTGCTCGTCAACAACGCCGGCATCCTGCGCGACCGCGTGATCATCAACATGACCGAGGCGGAATGGGACGCGGTCATCCAGGTCCACCTCAAAGGGCACTTCTGCCCGACCCGGCACGCGGCCACGTACTGGCGCGAACAGACCAAAGCGGGCAAGGAAGTGAACGCCGCGCTCGTGCACACGACGTCGACCTCGGGGCTGTTCTCCAACCCCGGGCAGGCGAACTACGACGCCGCGAAGTCGGGCATCGCGACGTTCTCGCAGGTCTGCGCCAAGGAGCTGAGCCGCTACGGCGTGCGATCGAACTCGATCGCACCGGCCGCACGCACGCGGCTCACCGAGGCGACGCCGGGCCTCGGGGACGTGGTGAAACCGCCCGAGGACGGCTTCGACGTGTGGGATCCGGCGAATGTCTCCCCGTTCGTCGCGTACCTGGCGACACCCGATTGTCCGTTCACGGGCGAGACGTTCTTCGTGCAGGGCGGCAAGGTGCAACGCGCCCAGTCGTGGAAGTTCGCCGAGGAGATCGACAAGCCGGACCGCTGGACTGTTGCGGAGCTCCGTGCCGAAGGTGCGCGACTCGCCGCGAAGTAGACGCGCGGCCGCGAGCGCGTCGTCGCACCGGCCCCTCGGGTCCTTGAAGCCCGACCCCGAAACACTTATGTTCCGCACGTGTGACGGCTACGGGCCGTCGTGCGGGGAACTCGGGGTCGGGCCACATGCGAAGACGGCGGGGGTGCGCGGCATGATGCGACGGGTGCCGCGCGGCGCGACGAACCGGCCGACAATCGCGCGGCCGGGTTCCGGGCACGGCCGACCGCTGCGCGTCGGGCCGCCGCCGAGCTGGCGTGCGGCGGACGTCCTCGCCGAAGCGCGCCGAGTCGACCCCTTGCGTCTGCTCCTCGCGCGCGACGCACTTGCGCCCGCGGAGCTCACCGAGATCGATCTCGCGCCGTCCTCGTCACCCGCGCCGTAACGGGGTGCCGAGGACGGGACGCGCGTTCTCCGGTGTTACTCGGTGATGCCCTGAAGTGCTTCGGTGAGCGCAGGGTTGCCGCCGCCGCCCTGCGCCATCATCAACTTCGTCATGTCGCCCTGGACGCGGACCTTGCCCGACATGAACGCCTGCATCCCGGCTTGCGGGTTGCCGTCGATGAAGACGGCCTTGGCGGTCTCCATGTCGGTGGAGAGGGTGACGTCGGCGGAGTCGTCGTGACCCTTGCCGAACAGCGTCTGCCCTTCGCGCGAGCCCATGTGGAAGTTGATCTTGTCGGCGCCTTCTTCGACCTCGAGGTTGAGCAGGACGCTCGCCCCCGGAGGCGCGCCGGTGTCGTGCTCGCCGATCACCTTCGCGGCCGCGTCGAACCATGCATCCGAAAGGAACGGGAACTTCTCGGCCACTCCAGCCTCCTGAGGTCGCGCGTCTGTGGCGGCGCATGGTAACTCGTTACTCCTTGCGCCAACGCTTGCTGAGAGGCGGCTGCGCCGCGATTGGAGCTGCGCCCGCCGGCGGACCTGACGACGTCGGCCGGAGGCCGACGCGACCGCTCGCTAACGTGGTCCGGTGGCCGCTTCGACCAGACTCGAGCGCATCGGGGACCGGGAACGGAACCCGAAGTGGCGCAATCCGCCGCTGCGCATCGAGATGTCGGAGTGCATCAACTGTGATGCGTGCCTCCGCCACTGCCCGTCGCAGTTCGGGGCGATCTTCAACCACGGCGCCGACGTCGTGATCGTCCCGGAGCTGTGTAGCGGCTGCGACAAGTGCCTGCCTGCGTGTCCGGTCGACTGCATCTACCCCGACCCGGAGTGGCAGCCGGCGCCGGAGGAGTGGTGGTCGCTCCCGCTCACCCGGCTCGACCCGTACCGCTAGTACCGCCGCTGATCCCGAACCGCTGATCCCGAGGCCTTCCCGATGACCCAGTCCGAGCGCATCACGCGCGCCGATGTCGAACACGTGGCGCAGCTCGCGCGCCTCGCGCTCACCGGGGAGGAGATCACCTCGCTCACCGGTGAGCTGGCTGCGATCCTCGACTACGCGGCCGAGGTGTCCGCCCTCGACACCGACGGCGTGGAGCCCACCGCCCACCCGCTCCCGCTCGTGAACGTCTTGCGCCCCGACGCGGTGCGGCCCTGCCTCGAGCGGGACGAAGTGCTCGCGGCCGCGCCCGCGGTCGAGGACGGCCGTTTCCGGGTGCCGCGCATCCTGGGCGAAGCACCGTGACCGCGGCCGAGATCGCGGCCGACGTCCGCGCCGCGCGCCGTAGCGCGCGTGACGTGCTGGAGGAACACCTCGCGCGCGTCGACGCGCGCGAGCCGGAGATCCACGCGTTCAACCTCGTCTTGGCCGACGAGGCGCGTCGCGTCGCGAGTGAGATCGACGCCGCGGTGGCGCGCGGCGAGGATCCGGGTTCGCTCGCCGGTGTGCCGATCGCGATCAAGGACAACCTCACGACGCGCGGGCTGCCCACCACATGCTCGTCCCGCATCCTCGAAGGTTGGCGGCCGCCGTACGACGCGACCGTCGTGCAGCGCTTGCGCGCCGCCGGAGCGGTGCTCGTCGGTAAGACCAACCTCGACGAATTCGCGATGGGTTCGTCCACCGAGAACTCGGCCTTCGGCGCGACCCGCAACCCGCACGACCCGTCGCGGGTGCCCGGCGGGTCGAGTGGTGGCTCGGCAGCTGCGGTCGCCGCCAGCTTCGCGGCGCTGGGCGTCGGCTCCGACACCGGCGGCTCGATCCGGCAGCCGGCGGCGTTGTGCGGCGTCGTCGGAGTGAAGTCGACGTACGGAACCGTGTCGCGGTACGGCCTGATCGCGTTCGCGTCATCGCTCGACCAGGTGGGGCCGTTCGCCACGTCGGTAGGCGACGCGGCCACGTTGTTGGAAGCGATCTGGGGTCACGACCCGTGTGATTCGACGTCGATCGACGAACCGCTCGGCTCGATCACCGATGCGCTCGAATCCGGCGTCGCCGGGTTGCGGGTCGGCCTCATCGAAGAGATGGTCGACGTCGACGGGATCGAGCCCGGCGTGCGAACCGCGGTCGACCGCGCCGCGGGCGCGCTCGACGATGCCGGCGCCAAGGTCGAGCGCGTGTCGATCCCGTCGAGCACCTACGGACTCGCCGCGTACTATCTCATCGCACCGGCCGAAGCGTCCTCGAACCTCGCGCGCTACGACGGCGTGCGCTACGGACTCCGCGTCGACGCCGAGGATGTGGCGGCCATGAACGCGCGCACGCGCGATGCCGGTTTCGGCGCTGAGGTGAAGCGGCGGATCATGCTGGGCACGTATGCGTTGTCGGCCGGCTACTACGACGCGTACTACGGGCAGGCGCAACGGGTGCGCACGCTGATCATCCGCGACTTCGCGCGCGCGTACGAGCAGTTCGACGTGCTGCTGAGCCCCACGACTCCGACGGTGGCCTTCCCGCTCGGCGCGAAGACGGCGGACCCCCTCGCGATGTATCTCAACGACGTGTTCACGATCCCGACGAACCTGGCGGGTCACGCCGCGATGTCGGTGCCGTACGGAACCGGCGAGGGCGGGCTTCCGGTCGGCGTGCAAGTGCTGGCGAACGCGCTCGACGAGGCGACGATGTTCCGCACCGGCCGCGCGCTCGAGCTCGCGGCGTCGTAGCGGCGGGGTCAACCGCGGCAGAACGCGGCGGTGATCTTGTTGAAGGTCTCGGCCGCTTCCCACTGCAGGAAGTGCCCGGCATTCGGGACGAACAACGGCCCGGTGCAGTCGAGGCACGCAGCCGCGGCCTTCCACGGGAACGACGGCAGCACCACGTGGTCCTCCGGCCCGTACAACACGAGCGTGCGCACCGGCGTCTGCTCGAAGAGCTTGGGCACGTCCTCCATCGCGCGGTTGCCGGCGCTCTGCTCGTACACACCCCAGCTCGCGCGCAACTTCTCGGCGTCGGCGTACGGCTCGGTGTGGAACGCGACTTCGTCCGGCGTGAACGCATTGGGCGTGCCCCACAGCCGGTGGCCGTACATCGGCGCGACCCACGCCTGCCGGCGCGCGGGCGTGTCGAGCTCGGCGAGGAGGACATCGGGTTCCGTCGCTTGCCGCACGAAGTAGTCGGCGGTGGCGCGCCGCTCGCGCACGTCGTCGGGTGGGAGTCCCGCGGCTTCGTAGACCGCCGCGAGCGGTGGCGGCACGGTGTTGAACAGCACCTGGTGCGTCACGAAGTCCGGGTACCGCAACCCGAAGTCGTACAGCACGACGCCGCCGACGTCGCCACCCGCGGTCGCGCATTGCCGGAGACCGAGCACGTCGTGCACGAGCGCGTAGCAGTCAATCGAGTACGCGGCGATGTCGTAGAATTCGTCCCGCGCGAGGCTCGAGTCACCGTGACCGCGAAAGTCGGGCGCGATCACGTCGAAGCCGGCGGCCGCGAGCGCGTCGATGTTCCGCCACCAAATGCGCTTCGTCTCGGGGTACCCGTGCAGCAGGAGCAGCGGAGCGCCGCCGGCGCCTTCGCGCACATACGCGATCGTCACCCCGTTGCGGACCTCGACATGGTGCGTCGCGTATCGGGCCGGGTCGGGTCGCGATTCAGGAGGAGAGGGATTCGTCACGGTCGGTAGTCTGGCCGCGTGACGTCTGCGACCGAAACGAAGACCTGGGAGACCGTGGTCGGGCTCGAAGTGCACTGCGAGCTGTCGACTGCGAGCAAGCTGTTCTGCGGATGCCGGAACGAGTTCGGCAACGAGCCGAACACGAACGTCTGCCCCGTGTGCCTCGGCCTCCCCGGTTCGCTGCCGGTGCTGAACGAGAAGGCGGTGGAGTACGCGCTGCGCGTCGCCGAGGCGCTCGACCTCGACGTACCCGAACGCTCGGTGTTCTCGCGCAAGAACTACTTCTATCCGGACATGCCGAAGGACTACCAGACATCTCAGTACGACCTGCCGATCACGATCAACGGTCAGCTCGAGGTGGACGGCGAGTGCATCGGTATCACGCGCGCGCACCTCGAAGAGGACACCGGCAAGACGTTGCACGTCGGCGGCGGCGGACGCATCCAGGACGCCGAGTACTCGCTCGTCGACTACAACCGCGCGGGCGTGCCGTTGCTCGAGATCGTCTCCGAGCCCGACATCCGTTCGGCGGAGCAGGCGAAGCGCTACGTCGAGGAGCTGCGCGCGACGCTCCTCGCGATCGGCATTTCCGACGTGAAGATGGAGGAAGGCTCGCTGCGCATCGACGCGAACGTGTCGGTCCGACCGCAGGGTGACACCGCGTTCGGGACGCGCTGCGAGATCAAGAACCTCAACTCGCTCCGGTCACTCGTGAAGGCGATCGAGCACGAGGCGCGCCGCCAGATCACCGCGCGCGAGTTCGGCGACGCGATCGTGCAGGAGACGCGGCACTGGGACGAAGCCCGCGGCCGCACGATCTCGGGCCGCTCCAAGGAAGAAGCGCACGACTACCGCTACTTCCCGGAGCCCGACCTCGTCCCCGTCGCACCGACCGCCGAAATGCGAGCCGAGGTGCGTGCCACCTTGCCCGAGCTCCCACGTGCGACGCGTGAACGGTTGGTCGAGACATGGAGGATCAAGGAAGACGACGCGCGCGTGATCGTCGGTGTGCCCGGTCTCGTCGCGTACACCGAGACGGCCGTCGCGGCGCTGAAGTCGGGCACGCCGAAAGACGTCGCCAACTGGGTCCGCCAGGACGTGCTGAAGTACGTGAACGAGTCGGGCTTGTCGCCCGCTGTGCTCACGCCCGAGATGCTCGCCGAGCTCGTCGACCTCGTCGCCGCGGGCACGATCTCGCGCCCCAGGCCCAGGACGTGCTCGACGAGTCACTCAAGGAAGACCGCTGGCCGCGGGACATCGTCGAAGCGCGTGGCCTCGCGGAGGTGAGCGACGAGGGCGCGATCGCAGCCGTCGTCGACGAAGTGCTCGCCGCCAACGCGGATGCCGTCGCCGAGTACCGCGCCGCCGACGACGAGGGGAAGCGCAAGAAGGTGCAGGGCTTCCTGTTCGGTCAGATCAAGGGCAAGCTCAAGGGCCAGGGCAACCCGCAGATCATCGCCAAGCTCCTCGCCGACCGCCTCCGATCCGCCGAGTAGCTCGAGTCCCATTGCTTCCAACTGTTGGAAGCGCCGCTGCCCCGAAACGGTGCGCAACGCTGCCAGCAGTTGGAAGCGGTTAGCTCGCGTCGGCGAGGGCAGCCATGATGCACGCGCCGAGGCGCGCGGCGTCGGTGGGCGCGAGCCGGACCGACGACGTGCACGTGCCGTCGTGCCAGGTGGAGAGCACGAGCACGCGCTGGTCGCGGTGCCAAGTGGCGCGCAGTGCGTGACCGCGGTCGTCGATGACGACTTCCTGGGGGACCGGGACGACGGAAGCGTTGGTGCTCATGCCGTCATCTCCTTGAGGCGGGCGATGGCATCGGGGTCTGCGATGTCGAAGGCGACGCGCTGCACGATGTCGCCGTAACGCGCACGGATGAGGTCGGGGAGCTCGGCGAGGGCGCCGACGACGCAGAGCTCGTCGACCATCTCGTCGGTGATGAGCGATGACATCGTGCTCCAGTCGCCGCGCTTCGACAAGGTGTTCAACTCCGTCTGTAGATCCCCCCAGCCGTGGGTGTCGAGGACGAGACGGTACGCAGGTGTCGATCCGTAGAACGCGAGCCGCGGTCGCATCGCGGCGAGGCCGGCCGCGAGCTGCTCGTCGTTCTCGGCGGCCACGATCATCAGCGGGAAGGCGATCTCGATGTCACCGAGTGTGCGCCCGGCGCGCGTCGCGCCGCGTGCCAACGCCGGGAGTGTCGTCTCGCGGATGAACTTCGCGGTGGAGAACGGATGGATCATGAAGCCGTCGGCGACTTCGCCCGCCACCTCGGTCATGTGCGGGCCGACGCCGCCGAGCACGATGCGGGGGACACCGAACGGGTTCGGGCCGGGGTTGAAGAACGGCGTCATCAAGGTGTGCGTGTAGAACTCGCCGCGGAAGTCGAGCGGCTTGCCCTCGTGCCAGCTCGCCCAGATCGCGCGCACGGCGAGAACCAGTTCCCGCATCCGCGGCGCCGGGTGCGACCACGGCATCGAGAACCGCTTCTCGATGTGCGGTTTGATCTGCGTGCCGAGCCCGAGGTTGAAGCGGCCCCGCGATGCGAGTTGGAGGTCGTAGGCCATGTTCGCGAGCGTCATCGGGCTCCGGGCGAACGCGATCGCGACGGCGGTTGTCAGCTCGAGCCGTTCGGTGTGCTCGGCCGCCAACAGCAGCGGGAAGAACGGGTCGTGCGGCCCTTCGAACGAGAAGATGCCGTCGTAGCCGACGGCTTCGAGCGCCCGCGCGTGCTCGGGCACTGCGGCCAGATCGGTGGTGGTGAGCGCCGCGTCGATTTTCATCGTGCCTCTCGGGTCGGATCTGCTTCGATGGGCCGATGGAGCAGTACGGTCCCGAAACCTACGGCGAGCGCGTCGCCGACGTCTACGACGAGTGGTACCGGCTCCCGGACCAGGACGCCGAGTGTGCGCTGCTCACCGAGCTCGCCGGCGGCGGCCGGGCGCTCGAGCTCGGCATCGGCACCGGCCGGATCGCCATCCCGCTCGCGGCGCAGGGCGTCGACGTGCACGGCATCGACTCGTCGCGGGCGATGCTCGAACGCCTGCGCGCGAAGCCGGGCGGCGACACGATCACGGTGACCGTCGGTGACATGGCAGACGTGGCGGTCGACGGCGAGTTCGCGCTCGTCTTCATTGTGTTCAACACGTTCTTCATGCTCGGGTCGCAAGCAGAACAGGTGCGGTGCCTCCGCAACGTCGCGGCGCGGTTGGCGCCCGACGGGCGGTTCCTGCTGCATGCGTTCGTCCCGGACACGTCGCGGATCGAGCGGGGCCAGGATCTGAGCGTGCGCGAAGCCGGCCTCGACCGCGTTCGCCTCGACGCATCCACCTACAACGCGGTCGAACAGCGGCTCGAGACGACGCAGGTGCGCATCACCGAAGCAGGCATCCGTCTCGTCCACGCGAAGTTGCGGTTCGCCTTCCCGCCCGAGCTCGACCTCATGGCCGAGCTCGCGGGGTTGACGCTCGAGTCGCGCTGGGGCTCGTTCACGCGTGCGCCATTCACCGGCGACAGCGCGTTCGCAGTCTCGATCTACCGCCGCGCCTGAATCCGGCGGTCGATCACGACGACACCCAGCCCCAGGACGAGCGCGCCGGTGATGGCGAGCGCGGCAAACGTGCGGTCCGGCAGTTCTTCGGACGCCGGTGCCGGTGTCGCGCGCACGTTCCCGTATTGCTGGACGCTCGGCCAGAAGACGACCAACCGCGGGTCGGATGCTTCTTGGAGAAGCCCCGTGACGTTTCGGGTCGTGAACGACTGCAACTGGTCGGGCGCGAACAGCACGATCTCCACGGACTGCTCGGCGATGCGTTGCACCATGACATGCGTCGCGTCGAGCCGGGCCGTCGTGTCCGGCGCGGCTGTGTATCGCGCGAAACGCGGCATCGTAGGCCGCGTCGCACCAGATCCCGCCCGCGCACGTGTACTGCGCGAGCACGTCGGTCGGGTCGTCGGTGGGATCCCGGCGCACGATGGTGAGATCGGCCGGCGCGTCCTCGGCCGGGGTCACGGTGATGCCGACGCCGCCGAGCATCCGTGTCAGCTCGCGGGCGATGGCGCGGCCGGAGAAGTCGTTCGGCGCGCCGATGGTCAGTGCAACCGGTTCGCCGCGAGCCGCGACGGTCGCGCGCGCGGCTCCGGGGTCGTAGGTGAGGTCGGACGCGATCGCGTCGGCGACGGGTTCCCGCGGCTGCCATGCGGCCGCGCGCGCCACGATCGGGACGGTCTGCGCCCGGCCGACACCGTGCGCAACCGTCCGTACCAGGGTGTCGCGGTCGACCGCCTGCGCGATGGCGCGGCGCACGTCGGGCTCGGCGACGCGCAACTGCACGGTCCACTGGTCGCCGTCGTTGGCGTGGATCGCCGACGCGCCGCTGATCGCCTGGACGCGTTCGTAGTCTCGGGGCGCGAACCCGGCCGCGACATCGACGCCGCCGCCCGCGAGCGCGGCTTCGAGCGCGCGCGCACCGGGATAGGAACGGAAGACGATCTCGTCGAGCGGCGGCCGCGCGGGCTGGTCGACCACGGCCATGCGCACTTCGCCGTCGCTGCGGGCGACGACTCGCCAGAGTCCGCTCCCGGGTGCCTCGGCGTTGCCCGGCTCGGACGCGGCCGGGAAGACGTGGAGGGGGAGCACCGGGAGCGCGCTGGGCGCGGCGGGGCTGGTGATCTGCACCGTGCTCGGATCGAGCGCGGTGGCAGTGAGGCTGTCGACGATGCCGGCCGCGTACGGCCAGTGCCCGTCGCGGGCGCGGTCGAGCGATGCCACGACGTCGGCGGCGGTCACCGGTTGGCCGTCGGTCCAGGTCGCGGGGCGCAGCGTGTAGACGAACCCGCGACCATCCGGCGTTGCGGTCCACGCGTCGGCGAGGCCCGGCACCACGTCGAGGGGACTGGGCGCGAACGTGGTCAGCGTCGGGTACTGGAGCTGCCAGACCTCGCGCGCCACCGCGCTCGTGGCAGTGGCGGGATCGAGCGAACCGATGGGACCGATCACGCCGATCGTGAGCCGGACCGGACCCGCGGCCGCGATCGGTGCCGCCGACGCGATCGGCAGTGAGAACAACGCGGCGACGATGGTGGCGCCTGCCGCGATTGCGCGAGCGCTACGCACGCCGCAACCGCCGACGCCGGCGGTCGTGGAGGATCTGATGCACCGCGTTCATGCCCGGGATCCCGGTCACGCCGCCGCCACCGTGGGTCGCGCTACTGGCTTGGTACAGCCCTGCGATCGGTGTGCGGAAGTCGGCGTAGCCCGCGGCCGGACGCATGTGGAAGAGCTGGCCGGGTGAGAGCTCGCCGTGGAAGATGTTGCCGCCGACGAGGCCGTACTCGTGTTCCATCTCGTACGGACCGATGACCTGCCGGTGCAGGATCGAGTCGGTGAACCCCGGCGCGACCGTCTCGACGCGCGTGATGACCCGATCCGCGTAGGCGTCGAGCCCGTCCGGGTCCGCCTTGCTCGCCCACCCGTTCGGTACCCACTGCGTGAACATCGAGATGATGTGATGGCCCTCGGGCGCGAGCGTGTCGTCGAACACCGACGGGATGCAGATGTCGGCGAACGGCGTCGCCGCGGCGCGGCCCGCCACCGCGTCTTGGAACGCGCCTTCGATGTCGTCGAGGGAGTCGGCGAGGACGATCGTGCCGCCGTGGACTTCCGGATCGAATCCGGGGCGGGCGCGGAACTGCGGCAGCTTGTCGACGGCGACGTTGACCTTCACCGTGCCGCTGCGCGATTTCCACTGTGAGATCGCGGTGACGAAATCGTCGGGGAGCTGGGCTTGGTCGATCTGGTCGAGGAAGGTGATCTTCGGGTGCGTCGCGGCGACGACTACCTCGGCGTGCAGCTCCTCGCCGGAATCGAGCACGACGCCGCGCGCCCGTCCGTTCTGCACGTCGATGCGCGCAACGCTCGCGTCGGTGCGCACCGTCGCGCCGAACGACTCGGCCGCGTCGCGCAGTGCGCGTGTCACGCCGCCCATGCCACCGCGCGGGAAGCCCCAGTGGCCCATCTCACCGTCGCCGACATCACCGATCTTGTGGTGTGCCATCACGTACGCAGTGCCGGCCGAACGTGGTCCGGCCCATGTGCCGATCACGCCGCTCACCGAGAGCACCCCTTGCATCTGCGGCGATTCGAACCAGTCGTCGAGGAGGTCGGCGATGCTCGACGTGAACAGCTTGGTCGTGTTCGCGACGCCGGCCACGCCGAGCTTGCGTAGCTTCCACGCGAGCTGCGACTGATCGACCAGATCGCCGGGCCGCCGTGAGCCGAGCGCGGGCGGGATGGTCGTGAGAAGCGGGCCGAGCACTTCGGCCAGGCCGGACAGCCACGCTTCCCACCGCGGATACGCATCGACGTCGCGCTGGGAGAACTGACCGATGCTGTCCGGCGTGAGCT
Organism: uncultured Actinomycetes bacterium; assembly: GCA_963740835.1. Lineage (GTDB taxonomy): Bacteria > Actinomycetota > Acidimicrobiia > IMCC26256 > PALSA-610 > CAVUFH01. Next base: position 1,216,191 of record CAVUFH010000003.1, read on the forward strand.
GGAGCGCGCGGCCGTCACGATGGGGGACGAAGTACCCACCCTGCGGGAACACGTGGTAGCCGTGGCGCGCGAGGTCGAGCTCGCGCAGGATCGTCGGCGGCATGAGGCTCACCACGTACGACAGCGCGGTGACGCGGTAGTCGGCGCCCCACGGCTGCTCGGTGATCGCCGCGCCACCCACCTGCGCGCGGCGCTCGAGCACGACGACGCGCGCGCCCCGCTTGGAGAGCAGACCGGCGGCGACGAGCCCGTTGTGGCCTCCGCCGATGACGACGACGTCGAACGGATCGGGCATGAACCGCCGAATCTATTGGTTCGGGCGTCCCGTTTCCGAACACCGCCCGACGCGCGCCGCCCGCGCCTGCGAACATGGCACTCGTGACCGACCCTCGCACCGACCGGAGCCGCCTCGTCGGGCACGCGTACAAGACATCGGCGCCGTTCCTCGCGCGCACCGGGCTGTACCGCTACCAGCGCGACGGCGTCGACATCCGGCGCTGGGTCCTCGACCAGATCGCGTGGCCGGCCGACGCGCGCGTGCTCGACGTCGGGTGCGGTCCGGGGCGTTACTTGGAGAAGCTCGCGGAGCACGTCCCCGACGCCCGTGCGCTCGGTATGGATCTCTCGGCCGGGATGGCCGCAGAGGCGAGCGAGTTCGCGCGCGTGCTCGTCGGCGACGCGCAAGCGCTCCCCTTCGGCGACGCGCGCTTCGACGGGATCATCGCCGCGCACATGCTGTACCACGTCCCCGATGTCGACGCCGCGGTACTGGAGTTCGCGCGTGTGCTCAAGCCGGGCGCCTACGCGCTCGTGGTGCTCAATGGCAAGGATCACCTGCGCGAGATGCGGCGGTTGATCGGAGCTTCGTTGCGCGATCTCGTGGGGACCGACTACATCGTGCCCGCACGCAGCACCGAACGTTTCACGCTGGAGACCGCCAGTCCGACACTCGCGCGGGCGTTCGACGTCGAGCGCTGCGAACGGCTGAAACGCTCGGTTGAGCTACCCGTCGCGCAACCGGTGATCGACTACGTCGACAGCATGCGCTCGTTCTACGAACCGCTGCTCAGCTCCGATATCACGTGGGATCGGTTGATGGCTCGGGTGCGCGAGCGCGTCGAGGCCGCGGTCACGAGCGATGGCGTCTGGCGCACGCAGAGCGACGCGGGCTGCTTCGTCTGCCGCGTCCGCTAGCCCGCCGGCGAACGCGCCGCCAGCTGCTGCAAGTCGGCACGCCAGGACTCGAGGCCGGGGACGCGCGCGTCCGGGTCTTTCGCGCGCTCGTCCGCGCGGCGCAGGGTGAGGATCGCGTCGAAGTCGGGATCGTTCGGGAGCGCGTCGATCTGCGCGGCATCGAGGAGGTCCCCCTGGCGCCCGAGGGTCTCGACACTGCGGATGCTCAGGCTCGAGCGGTACTTCGGCTCGATCGTCACGAGATAGCGCTTGGCGAGCACGTGCGCACCGACGAGTCGGGCGACGCGCGCGCCGAAGAGGGGACGCACCAACTCGGCGCCCCGCCGGTCGTGATCGGTGTGGTCGTCGGGGGTCACCGCGTCCGCGATGTCGTGCAGGAGCCCGGCGACCGCGAGCTCGAGGTCGTCCGGTTCCTCGACCCGCAAGATTGCGCCGCACTGGAGACTGTGCGCGAGGACATCGAGCGCGGGCTCGTCCTTGACCGCATGCCCGCGGCGAGAAGCGCGAGGCACTCGTCAACGGATGCGATCGGCGCGGTCATCGACCGGTGTCCGCGAGCTGGCGTTCCGCGCGGTCGATCAGCGTTTGCAGGTGCAGCCCCCGGCGCGCGTCGGAAGGATGCGCCCCGCCCCGTGCGACATCGGCGAACGCGCGGCGGATATTCGCCCCGAGCTCGGCCCGGTCGCCGTCTCGGCCGTCGAAGCGCGCGGTCCCGTTCGTGCCGAAGCACTCGACCTCGGTGCGGCTCTCCATCGCGAGGCGGCAGCACAGCGAGCCCTGACTGGTGACGCCGGACACGTGCTCCAGCGTGAGCGCAACCCAACCGTGCCGGTCGCCGGCGGCGTCGATGCTGACGATCTCTCCGAACGCGACCTCGTGCAGGTCGAGCAGGTGCGGCCCGACGTCGAGCAGCGCACCCCGTTCGAGCCGCCAACCGCGCGCGTACGGGCTGCCGGGCAGGAACGCGCCGGAGAGGAAGCAGCCCCAGCCGCCGAGCGCGTCGACCGCCGCCGCGACTTCGGCGAAACGAGCGAGCCCGGGATGGAAGCGGTAGGTCAGCATGAGCAACGAACCCACGCCGGCGCGTTCGATCGCATCGGTCAGGGCCTGCGCTTCGGCCAGGTCGCCGGCGAGCGGTTTCTCAAGGAGCACCGGCTTGCCGGCTGCGACTGCCCGCCGCGCGAGCTCCGGCTGCGCATCGGGTCTGACGGCGATCGCAACCGCGTCGCTCGCGGCGATGAGCGCGTCGACCTCCGGGTACGGCTCGGCGCCGAGCGCGCTCGCAACGTCACGCGCATGCGCCGCGGTGCGGGACCACACGCCCACCAGCTCGGTTTCGGGGCCGGCCGCGAAGACCGGCCCGGTGACCGCGCGCGCCCACGGGCCCGCACCGATGAGGCCGACGCGTACCGGAGTCATTGCTTGGTGGTGAGCATGAGCGCTCCTCGACTTCCGGGCTCGATGCGACCCTATAGCCTGCGGAAATGCCCGATATGAAGCCCCGGAGCCACGAAGTCACCGACGGCATGGAGCGCGCGCCGGCCCGTGCGATGTTGCGCGCGGTCGGCATGACCGACGCCGACTGGGGCAAGGCGCAGGTAGGTGTCGCGTCGTCGTGGAACGAGGTGACGCCGTGCAACATGCCGCTCGACCGGCTCGCCAAGCGCTCGAAGCAGGGTGTGCGCGACGCGGGGGGCTTCCCGCTCGAGTTCGTGACGATCGCGGTGTCCGACGGCATCTCCATGGGGCACGAGGGCATGCGCGGCTCGCTCGTGTCGCGCGAGATCATCGCCGACTCGGTCGAGTGCATGATGCACAGCGAGCGCCTCGACGCGCTCGTCACGTTCGCCGGGTGCGACAAGAGCCTGCCCGGCATGCTCATGGCTGCGGCCCGGCTCAACCTCCCGTCCGTGTTCCTGTACGGCGGTTCGATCCTGCCCGGTCACTACAAGGACCAGGCGCTCGATGTCGTCAGCGTGTTCGAGGCCGTCGGCGCGTGCGCGGCGGGGACGATCACCGAGAACGAGCTGGGCGAGATCGAACGGCGCGCGTGCCCGACCGAAGGCTCGTGCGCAGGCATGTTCACCGCGAACACGATGGCGTCGGTCAGCGAAGCCATCGGCATGGCGCTCCCCGGGTCGGCCTCCCCGCCCGCGGTCGACCGCCGCCGCGACGATTTCGCGTACGACTCCGGCCGCGCGGTCATGAGCCTCGTCGAGCTCGACTTGCGGCCGCGCCGGATCATGACGAAGGAAGCGTTCGAGAACGCGATCGCCGTAGTCATGGCGCTCGGTGGTTCCACCAACGCGGTGCTGCACCTCCTCGCGATCGCGCACGAGGCGCGGGTCGAGCTCGAGCTCGACGACTTCAACCGCGTCGGCGCGCGTGTCCCGCACATCGCCGACATGAAGCCGCACGGCCGTTTCCACATGGCGGACCTCGACGCGGTCGGCGGCGTGCCCGTGGTGATGAAGATGCTCCTCGACGCGGGATTGCTGCACGGTGACTGCCTCACCGTCACGGGCCGGACCATCGCCGAGAACCTCGACGCGCTCGATCCGCCCGGCGCGGATGGTGCCGTCGTGCGTCCGATCGCGGAACCCATCCACACCCAGGGCGGCATCGCGATCCTGCGTGGTTCGCTCGCGCCGAACGGCGCGGTGGTGAAGGTCGCAGGCATCGACGAGCTCCGCTTCGAAGGCACCGCCCGCGTGTTCGACGGTGAAGACGCGGCGATGGACGCGATCCTTGCGGGTCGCATCCAGCCAAGGGATGTCGTCGTGATCCGCTACGAGGGCCCGAAGGGCGGCCCCGGCATGCGCGAGATGCTCGCGGTCACCGGCGCGATGAAGGGCGCCGGGCGCGGCGGCGACGCCGCGCTCATCACCGACGGCCGGTTCTCCGGCGGGACGCACGGTTTCTGCGTGGGGCACGTCGCGCCCGAAGCCGTCGACGGCGGCCCGTTGGCGTTCGTCGCCGACGGTGACCGCATCGTCATCGATGCGGCTGCGTACACACTGGAGCTGCTGGTCGACGACGCGGAGCTCGAGCGCCGGAAGGGCGAGTGGAAGATCCCCGAGGCCCGGTACCCGAGCGGCTTCCTCGCGAAGTACGCGCGCCTGGCCCAAGGCGCGGAAACCGGCGCGATCACGAACGTCTGAGTGCCGAACCTCCAGGTCGACGGCGAGTCGCGTGTTCGCACGGGGTTTTGCCATCAAAGTCGATTTTCTCCGCGCTTGGCGCGACGTTTGGGACTTTGATTGCAGAACTCGGTCCTGAGATGACCGGCCAACTGCCGGCGGGCGCCGACCGAAGCGGCGCCTGATGCCGGAGGTTCTCGAGGTGGAAGCCGCGCGCGAGGTGCTCGAGGCGCGCGCGCTCGATCGTGAGATCGCGTCCGTCTACGCACCGGATACGTGGTTCCTCAAGCGGGGCACGACGCCCGAAGCGGTGGCGCATGCGCTGGTCGGCAACCAGTTCACCGCGGCACAGCGGCGCGGCAAGTCGATGTTCGTCGATACCGTTGACGGCACCCGGTTGGGGCTGCACCTCGGCATGAGCGGACGCGTGATCGTCGACGACGTCGAAGCCGGCGACCCGTTGGTCTACGCCAGCAACCAGCGCGTCGAAGCATGGCACCGCTTCGGCGTGCACTTCGCCGACGGCGGATCGTTCTTCCTCCGTGACCCGCGCCGCCTCGGAGCGGTCGAGCTCGATCCCGACGAATCCCGCCTCGGCCCTGACGCGCTCACTCTGACACTTGCCCAGCTCGATCATGCGCTCGACGCGCGGACCGCGCCCGTCAAGGCGGTGCTCATGGATCAGGCTCGCATCGCCGGGCTCGGCAACCTGCTGACTGACGAGGCGTTGTGGCGCGCCGGCATCGATCCGGTACGGCAACCGGTGAACATCGATCGCGATGACCGCAAGCGGCTGCACCGCGCGATCCGCGACACGCTGCGTGTGCTCGGCCGGCGCGGTGGGAGCCACACCGGTGACATGCCGCGCGGTCCGGACACGGTGTGCCCACGCGACGGCACCTCGTTGCAGCGGCGCGCAGTTGGCGGGCGAACGACGTATTCCTGTCCGACGCACCAGCACTGAAGTCGTACGATCCGCGACGCATGCCGGTACCCGTCGAACTGAAGACCGAGCGGTTGTTGCTGCGACCGTGGCGCGATGACGACCGCGTGCCGTTCGCCGCACTCAACGCCGACCCGAAAGTGATGCGGTACTTCCCGTCGACGCTGACTCGTGCGGAGAGCGATGCGATGGTCGACTCGATCGGGGCGGGCTTCGCCGAACGCGGCTGGGGGCTGTGGGCCGTCGAGGTCACCGAGGTGGCGCCGTTCATCGGGTTCGTCGGCCTGAACCCCGCGAACTTCGATGCCGCGTTCACCCCGTGCATCGAGGTCGGGTGGCGCCTCGCGAAGGAGCACTGGGGCCACGGCTACGCGGGCGAAGCGGCGCGGGTCGCGGTGCAATTCGGTTTCGCGGGGCTCGAGCTCGACCAGATCCTCTCCTGGACCGCCGCGGTCAACCGCCCGTCGCGGGCTGTGATGGAGCGGATCGGAATGGCGCACGCCCCGGCCGAGGACTTCGACCATCCGCGCGTCGAGGTCGGGCACTGGCTCCGTCCGCACGTGCTCTATCGCCTCTCGCGCGCGGGGCACCGCGACCGTCCGCCCGCCTGAGCGGCTTGCGCAAAACGGTCACATGCGCAATACTCTGCGTTCCATGTCGAGCACCCGCCCGCGCCCCGAGATTCTCGTAGTTACCTAGCGCACGCCGTTCTCTCGCGCGTGCGCTTCGCCCCTCGCAGATGCGAGGGGTTTTTCATGTCTCGAACCGCCATGCCTGCAGTGCGCTGATCGCCGAACGAAGGAACTTCGCCATGAAGCTCACCGGAGCCCAAGCTCTCATCAAGAGCCTCGAGATGGAAGGCGTGGAGGTCATGTTCGGCCTCCCCGGCGGCGCGATCCTGCCGGTCTACGACCCGCTGATCGACTCGTCGATCCGCCACATCCTCGTGCGCCACGAGCAGGGCGCCGGGCACATGGCATCCGGCTACGCGCACGCGACCGGCCGCCCCGGTGTCGCGATGGTCACGAGCGGCCCCGGCGCGACGAACATCGTCACCGCGCTCTGTGACGCCTACATGGACTCGGTACCGTTCGTCTGCATCACCGGCCAGGTGCCGTACCGCGTCATCGGCACGGATGCGTTCCAAGAGGCCGACACCGTCGGCATCACGATGCCGGTGACCAAGCACAACTGGCTCATCACGGATGCGCAGGACATCCCCCGCGTGATCCGCGAGGCCTTCCACGTCGCCACCACGGGGCGACCGGGCCCGGTGCTCGTCGACTTCCCCAAGGACATCGCCAACGCGGCCATGGAGTGGTACTGGCCCGAGAAGGTCGAGCTGCCCGGCTACAAGCCGAACGTGAAGGGCCACCCGCGCCAGGTCAAGGAGGCGGCGCGCCTGATCACCGAGGCGCGTCGAGCCGGTCGTCTACGCGGGCGGCGGCATCCTCAACGCGGGCGCGTCAGAGCAGCTGCGCGAGTTCGCGGAGCTCACCGGCATCCCGGTTGTCACGACGCTCATGGGACGCGGCGCGCTCCCGGACGAGCACCCGCTGTGCCTCGGCATGCCCGGCATGCACGGCAACTACACCGCGGTCACCGCGATGCAGAAGTCGGACCTGCTGGTGACCCTCGGCGCGCGCTTCGACGACCGCGTCACCGGCAACCCCGCGACGTTCGCCATGAACGCCAAGGTCATCCATGTCGACATCGACCCGGCCGAGCTCGGCAAGGTCCGGCAGCCGGACGTGCCGATCGTCGGTGACTGCAAGGTGGTCATCAGCGAGCTCATCAAGGCGGTGAAGTCCGAGCAGGAGAAGCACGGCGCGCCCGATCTCTCGGACTGGCGTGCGACGTTGGGGACGTGGCAGGAGCAGTTCCCGCTCAAGTACACGCAGGAGGACGGCGGCGCGCTGAAACCGCAGTACTGCATCGAGATGCTGAGGGAGCACACCCCGGACGACACCATCCTCGTGTCGGGCGTCGGGCAGCACCAGATGTGGGCCAGCCAGCTGTGGAAGTTCAAGCTCCCGAACACATGGATCAACTCCGGCGGGCTCGGCACGATGGGCTACGCGGTGCCGGCAGCCGTCGGCGCCAAGATGGGCCGGCCCGATCGCATGGTGTGGGCAGTCGACGGCGACGGCTGCTTCCAGATGACCGCACAGGAGCTCGTGACCGCGGCGGCCGAACGCATCCCGATCAAGATCGCGATCCTCAACAACGCCTACCTGGGCATGGTGCGGCAGTGGCAGGAGCTCTTCTATGAAGAGCGCTACAGCGAGGTGTACCTGTCGCCGGATCTCCCCGACTACGTGAAGTGGGCGGAAGCCATGGGCTGCGTCGGCCTGCGCGTCGACAACATGGCCGACGTGGTGCCCACGATCGAGAAGGCCAACGCGATCGACGACCGCCCGGTCGTCATCGACTTCCGCGTCGACTACCGCGAGAAGGTGTACCCGATGGTGCCCGCGGGCTCGTCGAACGACGAGATCATCCTCGGGCCCGAGTTCGGCGAAGGTGGTCACTAATCATGCCCGGTGTCAACGGCCCTGGTGGCCACCACATCCTCACCGTCCTCGTCGAGAACAAGGCCGGCGTGCTGTCGCGCGTCGCCGGCTTGTTCTCCCGGCGCGGGTTCAACATCTTCTCGCTGGCGGTGAGCCCGACCGACGACGAGCGCTTCAGCCGCATGACGCTCGTCGTCGACGCCGAGTCCGCGCCGCTCGAGCAGGTCGTCAAACAGCTCAACAAGCTGATCAACGTCATCAAGATCACCGAGGTCCCGCCGGCGGGTGGTGTCGAGCGCGAGCTGATGATGGTGACGGTGAAGGCGACGCCCGAAGCGCGCAGTCAGGTCACCGAGCTGACCGCGATCCTCGAGGCCAAGATCGTCGACGTCGGCCACGACGCGCTGACGATCATGGTCGCCGGCGACCCCGACAAGCTCGACGCGTTCTCGGATCTGGTGAAGCCGTTCGGCATCGTCGAGATCCAGCGGACCGGGCGTATCGCGCTGCCGCGCCTGTCGCGCCAGCCCACCCGCCTGCGGGCGGTCAAAACTGCGCGCGCCTAGCCTGTACTCGCTTTTCCACCGCTGATCGAGGAGTTCCGATGCCCGCGACCGTCTACTACGACAACGATGCCGAGACTGCGCTGATCGCCGACCGCAAGGTCGCGATCCTCGGGTACGGATCGCAGGGGCACGCGCACGCGCTGAACCTGAAGGACTCCGGCATCGACGTGATCGTCGGGTTGCGCGAAGGGTCGAAGTCGAAGGCCAAGGCCGAAGCCGCGGGGTTGCGGGTCCTGCCGACGGGCGAAGCGGTCCGGGAAGCCGACATCGTGATGGTGCTGCTCCCGGACACTGAGCAGAAGAAGGTCTACGAGGCCGACATCGCGCCGAACCTCTCGGACGGCAACTCACTCGCGTTCGCCCACGGCTTCAACATCCACTTCGACCAGATCGCGCCGCCCGCAGGCGTCGACGTCTGGATGATCGCGCCGAAGGGTCCAGGTCACCTCGTGCGCCGCACGTACGAAGAGGGCGGCGGGGTGCCGTGTCTCGTCGCGGTGGCGCAGGACGCGACGGGCAAGGCCAAGGAGATCGCGCTGTCGTACGCCAAGGCGATCGGCGGCACCCGCGCGGGCGTGCTCGACACGACGTTCGAGGAGGAAACGGAGACGGATCTCTTCGGCGAGCAGGTCGTGCTTTGCGGCGGCCTCGTCGAGCTCATCCGCAACGGCTACGAGACGCTGGTCGAGGCCGGCTACCAGCCCGAGTCGGCGTACTTCGAGACGCTGCACGAGGTGAAGCTCATCGTCGATCTGATCTACGAGGGTGGCATCGCGTCGATGAACTACTCGATCTCCGACACCGCGGAGTACGGCGAGATGTCGCGCGGTCCGCGCGTCGTCACACCCGCGACCAAGACCGAGATGAAGAAGATCCTCGGTGAGATCCAGTCCGGCGAGTTCGCCAAGGAGTGGATCGCGGAGAACGAGAACGGCCGCCCGAACTTCACCAAGATGCAGGAGAAGACGGCGAAGCACCCGATCGAGAAGGTCGGTGCCGAGCTACGGGCGATGATGCCGTGGATCTCGGCCGGGAAGGCCAAGCCCCAGGACGTGTCCGGCGGCTGAGCCCAGTCGCGGTCAGTCGCGGGCGTTGCGCAACACGCGCCGCCACACGCTGCGGTAGGCATCGAGTCCGTCCGGCGCGAGCCAGCCTTCGGGACCGGACGCGATCGCGACCCGCTCCGGGATGCTCGCCCACACCGGGACGTTCGCTTCTTCCCACGCGGCAACAACATCCTGGTAGTCGCGCGTGTACGTCCGCGCCGAGCAGATGACGAGGCCGACCGGCATCCTCGTGGGCACCAGCTCGAGGACGGCCTCGACCCGCCCGGTCTCGACCCCGCCGATGCGGGTGGGGATCAGGACGCTGTCGGCCTTCTCGATCGCCTTGGCCAGGAGTCGCTCGTTGCCGGGCGGCGTGTCGACGATCGCGACTTCGTCGGCCTCGACGCGGTCGAGCGCCTTGAGCAGCATCCGGTCGGTCGGCGCCTCAACCAGCGTGACCGCGGCGAGGTACTCGTCCTCGGATGCCTCGAACCACTCCGCCGCACTGGCCTGCGGATCCGCGTCGATCAGCGTGGTCGGCCGGCGGCCGGCGGACGCGAGCGCGGACAGGTACACCGAGGTGGTGGTCTTGCCCACCCCGCCCTTCAAGGCGGCGACAACGATGATCATGGCTCCCTCCGCTGCGCGCCGAGGGGGCTTCGCCCGGCGAGGCTTCGCTGCGTCCGCACGGTGACAATCATCACCCGAACGTACCGAAGCCGATGCGCGTCTCCTCGGGTCGACGCTCCCAACTGCGGTTTTGGCGACAAATGGCGACCGTGGCGGTCGTGATATGTCGCCAAAACCTTGGGTCAGAAGACGTGCACCGCGTCGAGGACGGTGGACGCGTAGGGCTCGTCGCCGTCGATCGTGACGCAGTCGGCCCACGGTCGCCGACGGGTCGCCCAGGCCACGAAGTCGTGGGCGTCCGACGTGATGGTTGCGGCCGCGTGCGTGGTTGCGCCTTCGCTCACCACGACGCGGCCGTCATCGCCACCCGGCGCGATCGTCCATGTGCCGCCGCCCGGACCGGTCAGCACCAGCACGACCGGACGGTCGACCACGTGCAACGTCGATTGCGACATCCACGGCAACCCCGCGAGCATCCACTCGACGGTTGCGCCGACGCGCGTGTCGTCGCGCGGCGGCTCGGTCCGATCGATCGGGCCGCGCGGCGCGAGGATGTCGTGGCGAAGGTGGCAGTAGTTGTCGAAGCAGAACATGCTGGCGAAGATCGACATCGGATGCGTGCCCAGATCACCGAGCGGCAACACCGTCTCCGACATCGGCGGGTCCTGGGCCATCACCACGACCGCGTCGAGCTGGCCGCTGTAGCTCTCGTACTCGTCGAGCACCTCGGCGGTGGTCCACGCCCGGCGCTCGGCCACGGGCCCCTGCATCGCGGCTTCAGTGCCGCCGCGCACGTCGGGCATCTGCGACGGATCGATGACGCCGTGAACGATGCTGCCCATGTGCGCGACAACATCGCGCACGGCCCACCCCTCGCACCCCGACGGTGCGTTCCACTCGTCATCCGTCAGGCTCCGCAGGATGACGAGCGTGTCGGCGCGCTCGGCGCGCAGCCCTTCGACACCTTGCTGACTCATCGGTACCTCCCGTTCGGCGCGCCGGCATCCTTCCCGATGCCGAGGTAGGCGCGCACTTCTTCGAGGTTGTCGGCGAACGGCGGGCTCACTCCGTCGGGTTCACTTCGACGAATCTCGGGGCGCCGAGCGTCCGTTGTCGGGCCAGAACGGCCACTCGGCGAATGACCGGCAGCGACGGTCGGGCGCGAACTCCATGACCCAGAGGTCGCGGAATTCGAGTTGCTTGTCGGGGTAGTCGACCTCGACGTGTACGACTGCGGTCGCGCCTTCGACGGCGACGAACTCCCAGCGCATCGTGAAGGCCTCGTCGGCACCGGCGCGTTCCGCCTCCCACAACGCGCCGATCGCGTCGAGGCCGCGCACCGGTGCTTCGTAGGGCCCCATCGAATACGTCGCGTCGTCGGTGAACAGTGCGGCGAGCGGATCGGTCCCGGCTGTCCGCCACGCGCGCTCGTACCGTTCGACCCACGAGGCGACCGCGGCGCGGTCGGTCATCGTGACGCCGTCAGTTCCGCGGGACCTGCGACCACGGGATGTCGCGGTCGACGCGCGGTTCGCCGGGGAGTCCGAGGATCCGCTCGCCCAGGATGTTGCGCATGATCTCGGACGTGCCGCCCTCGATCGAATTCGCGCGGGCGCGGAGGAACATCTTGCGGGCCGAGCCGAGCGGCGCGTCGAGCCCGGCTTCGTCGGGGCGCTTGAACGTGTAGTCGTAGTCGACGAGGCCGTCGGCACCGAGCAGGTCGATGCAGAGCTCGTACGCGGCCTTGTTCAGGTTCGCGAGTTGCAGCTTGGTGATGGAGCCCTCTGGGCCCGGGTTCCCGATGCGCCGTTTCTCGGCCGCTCGCGCGTTGTTCAACCGCAACGTCTCGAAGTTGATGTAGAGGCGCGCGAGCCGGTCGCGGAGCACCGGGTCCTTTTCGGTGCGCTTCGACCACAGGTCCAGCGCTTCGGCGATCGGGGTGGCGCGGCGCGGAGCGCCGCTCGATGCACCTCCGATGGTCGTGCGCTCGTTCATCAACGTCGTCATCGACACTCGCCAGCCGTCTCCGATGTCGCCGATGCGATCGGTGTCGGGGATGTGCACGTCGGTGAGGTAGACCTCGTTGAACTCGGCTTCGCCGGTTATCTGCCGCAGCGGGCGCACCTCGACGCCGGGTGCGTGCATGTCGACCATGAAGTACGTGAGGCCCTTGTGCTTGGGGAGGTCCGGATCCGTGCGCGCAACGAGCATGCCGCGGTCCGCGACGTGCGCAAGCGTGTTCCACACCTTCTGGCCGTTGACGACCCACTCGTCGCCGTCTTTGACCGCGCGCGTCGAGAGACCGGCGAGGTCGGATCCTGCGCCGGGCTCGGAGAACAGCTGGCACCAGATCTCTTCGCCGGTGAACATCGGCCGGAGCGCGCGGGGCCGGAGCTCGTCGCTCCCGTGCGTCGCGACGGTCGGGCCCGCGAGCGAAAGGCCGAAGAACAACGTGCCGTGCGGCGAACGGGCGCCGGCGGCCCGCAACCGGCTGTCGACGTGACGCTGCAACGTCGGAGAGAGGCCGAGCCCGCCCGAACCTTCGGGGAAGTGCACCCACGCGAGGCCGCGGTCGTACTGCGCCCCACGGAACTCCTCGACCTTGGTCGTCTTCGGATCGTGGGTGGTGAGCAGGTCGTCGATCAATGCATCGACGCGCTCGAGGTCCTCAGCCATGCCGTCGAGCGTAGTGGCGGCGTTGGCGCCCTACTTGGTGGTAGCGATGCCGCCGTCGACGGGGAGGACGGCGCCGGTGACGTAGGCGCCGGCGCGGCTGGCGAGGAAGATCGCGGCGCCGGCCATGTCGTCCGGACGGCCGATGCGGCCGAGCGGCGAGGACGCCGCGATCGAGTCGCCGAAGTTGCGCAGTGTCTCGGCCATCATCTTGGACTCGAACGGACCGGGTGCGATGGCGTTCACGGTGATCTGCCGCCGGCCGAGCTGGCGGGCGAGGTGACGCGTGAGCTGGTGCACCGCCGCTTTGCTCGTGGAGTACGCGTAGGTTTCCATGATCGGTACCTGGATGCCGTCGATCGATCCGATGTTGATGACGCGGGCCGGGTCGTCGGCGGTCGCGGCCGCTTCGAGCATCGGCAGGCACGCGCGCGTGAGGAAGAACGGCGACTTGACGTTCAGGTCGAGCACCTTGTCCCACGCGTCGCCGGGATACTCCGCGAGCGGTGCGCCCCACGTGGCGCCCGCGTTGTTGACGAGCACGTGCACCGCAGCCTCGTGCTCGGCCACCTGGGCCGCGAGCGCGTTGCACGCATCCTCGGTTGCGAGGTCGGCCGGCAGGCTGATGCACTCGCCGGTCTTCGACAGCTCGGCGGCGACGTCGTCGCACACCGACGCCTTCCGGGACGAGATGTAGACGCGGGCGCCGCTCTCGACGAAGCCGCGGGCGATCATCAGCCCGATACCCCGGCTCCCGCCGGTGACGAGCGCGACCTTGCCGGAGAGCGAGAAGAGGTCAGACATGGGGCGGCACGCTAGGCCGTGGCGCCGGCCCCACGCCCTCCCGTGGGTCCGCGATCGCGCGCGCCGATGACGGTCTGGGGCCGATCCGCCCCCGTCACCCTGAAATTCGCTCAAGCCGGCTGCGGGAGGTGCCGATAGGGGCATGGGATGAGTCTGACCACCCGCCGCCGCAGTGGTCGCAGTCGTCGCCGGGCCGCGTCGGTATCGACCATGGGCCGGTTGCGCGACCTGCGCGTGCGGTCGCGCGACTTCGATGTCGCCGCGCTCAGCCCGCGCATCGCCTCGGCCGTGTTCCTCGTCGCCGGCATCCTCGGGCTCTGCGTCAACGCGCTCGACACCCGCCGCGGCCGGCGCCACTGCCGCGCCCGCGGGCGTGGCCGCGGTCGGGTTCGGGGTCATCGGCGTCCTCGCACCGTGGCCGCGCTGGGATCGCCGGGCGCAGCTCGCCATCCCGTTCGCGGCGTTCACGATCATCGCGGCGGGCGGCCTGCACGGTGATGTCGCCGGGGCCTTCCTCGCGATCCTCTCGCTCCCGTTCGTGTTCGTCGGCTTCACGCAACATCGCGGCACCGCGCTCGCGATCGCGCCGTTTGCCGCACTCGCGCTCGTCATCGGTGGCCGGTTCCACTTCACACCACTCGTGATCGCCGCGCTCGTGTTCGCGCTGCCCGTTTCCGTGTTCGTCGGGGAGGCGATCGCGCAGGTCGAACGCCGCCGGGCTCGGGCCGAGCGCCGGATCGGCCGGCTCCTCGAGGCGGTGCGCCTGCTCGCCGCCGTGCCCGACGAAGCGACGGGCGCGGTGCTGGTCGCTTCGCTCGTCTCGGAACTGCTCGAAGCCGACGCGGTCGCGGTCTATCTCGCCGACCGGCCCGGGTCGGGAGCCTTCCGCAACCGCGCGTCGTTCGGGCATCCCGCGGTCGCCGACGCGGCGCCGCTCGTCATCGACGCCAAGGCCGATCCGGAGCCGCTCCGTTCGACGGCCGCGACATTTGTTCCCGACGCGTCGTCGACGCCGCTGCTCGATGCGCCCGGTGCGGCCGGCCGGCTGCGTTCGGCCGCGCTGCTTCCGCTCCCGAGTGACGACGACCAGGCGCTCGGAGTTGTCGTCGCGATGTGGGGCGCCGGGTTGCAGCGGTTATCGCACAACGCACGGCAGGCCGCCGAGCTCCTCTCGGCCGAGGCCGGCCACATGTTCCAGCGCCTGCAGGAGACGGCCGCGCTCGCACACGACGCGGAGACGGACCCCCTCACCGAGCTCGCCAACCGGCGGACGTTCGCACGCGCGCTCGAGACGCTGCGCAGCGGCGACGCGGTCGTGATCGTCGACCTCGACCACTTCAAGTCGGTGAACGACCGCTTCGGTCACCAGGTCGGTGACCGGACGCTGCGCACGTTGGCGCGCTGTCTGCAGCGCGCGACGCGCCAGGTCGACTGCGTCGCACGGTACGGCGGTGAAGAGTTCGCGCTCGTGCTCCCGAACTCGGGTGCGAAGGGAGCTCGGGCGGTGCTCGATCGCGTGCGGTCCAGCTGGGCCGCCGGCGGTGCGGTGACGACGTTCTCGGCCGGTGTCTCGGTCCACGAACCGGACGACGATCCGCACCAGACCCTGCGCCGGGCCGACGCGGCGCTCTATTGCGCGAAAGAGACCGGCCGGGATCGCGACGTGCTCGCGCCGTTCGGCGCGGACGTCACGATGTAGCCGGCTCGGGCTCGGGCTGACAGCGCGAACACCAGTACGTCACGCGCGGATCGCTTCCGGTCCACGCCCGCTGGATCGGAGAACGACAGCGCGGGCACGGGCGTCGCTGCTTGCCGTAGACGGCGAGCCCGCCGCGGTAGGTCACGCGCCGGCCCGGCCCCAGGTTGGCCCGCAGCTGCGCGTGCGCGGTCTCGTACAACGCCCGCTGCACATCGCGTGAGAGCGCGACAACGGGTGTCGATGGATGCACCCGCCGCGCCCAGCAGATCTCCGACTTGAACACGTTGCCGATGCCGGCCGCGACGCGCTGGTCGAGCAGGGCCTCGCCGATCGTCATTTCCGTGGGGACGGCAGCGAGGCGGGCGAGCACAGTGTCGACATCGGGCGCGTCACCACACAGATCCGGCCCGAGACGGTCGAGTGACTCGGTAGCGCGGGTCGCCGGGCGGGCGCGACCTGCGCGGCGCAGCTCCACGACAGGTGCGTCGAAGCAGACCGCTGTGGTGCCGTCGTCGACCTCGAGCACGACGCGTGCCCGGTAGGCGGCGCGTCGCCACCGGGCCCGGGGCCGATACACGTGCCAGACGCCGTCCAGCATCATGTGCGTGTGCAAGGTTGCGCCGTCGTCGAAGTGCACGAGCAGGTGCTTGCCGCGCGCTTCCACCTCGGTCACGTGGGCGCCCGGCGCCGGTGGCCGCAGCCCGCGCGTGTCGCGCCGGATCTCGACGCGCGTCAACTCGTGCCCGCCCAACGCGGCCTGGAGTCGCGCCGCCCATCGGTGGACCGTGTCACCTTCGGGCATCGGGCTCCCCTAAGCGCGCGGGTCACGAGCGGAGGGTCAGGCCCTTGTAGCCGTCGCCAAAGCCCGCGTCGCGCAACGCCTGCGCGCTCGGCGCGGTGCGCGCCGGCGCGTCGTCGATGCGTTCGAGCTGGAGCCGGCCGACCCGTCCTTCCTTGTGTGCCTCGACGAGCGCGCCCGCCCATACGTGCGGGTCGGCGCCGCTGAACGTCAACAGGCTCTTGCCCCCGCGTTCCAGGTACACCGCGAGCTCGCCGTCGACGAGCACGACGTGCGCGCCGGCAGCGCGGGCCGGACGGCCGCCGGTGTCGGGCCAGCCGATCGCGGCACCGTACGGCTGGGCCGGATCGGTTGCCGCCAGCACGATCGCGCGCGGCTCGTCCGCGTTCGCGGTGCGGAACGAGCGAACCCGGTCGACGGCGCCCGGCAGCGCGAACTGCGCGGCGCCGAGCCCGGCGACGAACCAACCGCGGCGGGCGCGGCCCGCTTCCTCCAAGGCGCGCAGCACGGGGTACACCGCGGCGAACCCGCCGGGGACTCCTTCGGCGCGTACGCCTTCGCGCGTCACCACGCCGTGCCGTTCGAGCAGTTGCAGCGCCTGCGCGTGCGCGATCTCGGTGCTGCTCGGCGCGGGCTGGAGCAACGGCGCGACGAGTGACCACCGACCCGCACCCGCGGGCGGCCCGAGACGCGACAGCCGTGAGACATTGGGTTTCGCACGCGGCGTGCGTCGCCCGGTCCGACGCGAGACGCGCAACGGTCCGAACGTGTCGTTAGTGACCTCGCCCGCCCACACCAGATCCCACAGTGCAGTGAGCACGATCGAGTCGTCGATGACCTTGCCTATGAATCCCTCCGCGGCGCGCCGGGGAGGCGGCTGCGCCGCGGGCGGGGCTTCGCTCGTCCGCACTGCTGACCCGGCGGCGGCGACGAGGTCGGGCCAGAACGACGCGCCGGCGCCGGCGAGCCGGGCGCGGAGCGCGTCGTGCACGGGTCCGTCGGGGCGGCCGTCCTCGACCGGGCCCGGCGCGAGCAGGCGAGTGCGATCGCGGAAGTAGATGCGGACGCGGCCGTCGTCGGCACCGAGCGGCCCCGCGCCGACCCAGACGATCTCGCCGGCCGCACACAGTTCGTCGAGCATCGCCGGGCGGTAGCCGTCGACACGCGCCGGAAGGATGTCGCGTTCGAGCACCGACGCGGGGATAGCCACACCTTGGAGCTGTTCGAGCGTCTCGACGAGCGCGTCGAGCCCGCGCCGGCCCCGCCCGACGCCCTGCCATGCCGGGAGGAAGCGCGCGAACGTCGCGGCGTCGACCGGCTCGATCTCGTGGCGCATCGCCGCGAGCGACCGGCGCCGGAGCACGCGCAGGACGTTCGCGTCGCACCACTCGCGCTTCATGCCGCCCGGACGGAATTCGCCGTTCAGCACGCGTTCCTCGGCTGCCAGCCGCGTCGAGCGCGCCGTGGGCGCGCTCGACCGTGATGCCGAGTCGACCCGCCACCTCCTCGCCCGTGAACGGCCCATGCGTGCGGGCGTAGCGCGCCACCAGGTCATCGAGCGGCTGCTCGACCGGATCGGTGAACGCGGTGGGCAAGCCGGGTGGCAGCGCGATGCCGAGCGCGTCGCGCACGCGTGCGGCATCCTCCGCGGCCGCGTAACGCGTGCCGGTTGCGATCACCCGCCGTTGCCGGATCAGCTCGTCCAGCCAGGGTTGCGGATCTGCCGTTGCGCGGGCGCGCAGCTCGTCGAAGTCGAGCGGACCCAGGTCGGCGAGCAGGTCGCGGAGATCGTCGGCGTGGCGGGCATGCCGGTTCGGGACGAGCCGCTGCAGCTCGAGCTCCAGCTCGGCGAGCACTTCGGGATCGAGCAGCTCCCTGAGCTCTTCGGCACCGAGGAGATCGCGCAGCAGGTCGCGGTCGAGCGCGAGTGCAGCCGCGCGCCGCTCCGCGAGCGGTGCATCGCCCTCGTACATGTACACGGCGATCCAGCCGAACAGCAGCGACTGCGCGAAGGGTGACGCGCGCTTGGTCTCCACCGGAACGACCCGCAGCTTGCGCGAGCGGATGTCGCCCAGCACCTCGCGCAGCGCGGGCAGGTCGAACACGTCCCGCAGGCACTCGCGCGTCGTCTCGAGCAGCATCGGGAAGGCCGGGTAGCCGGACGCGACTTCGAGGAGGTCGGCCGCCCGCTGCCGTTGCTGCCACAGTGGCGTGCGCTCACCGGGGCGCCGGCGCGGGAGCAACAGCGAGCGCGCCGCGTTCTCCCGGAAGCGCGACGAGAACAGCGACGTGCTCGGCAGTCGTTCGACCACGAGCTCTTCGACTTCGTTGGGCTCGAACAGCAGCAGGTCGAGCGGGATGTCCTCGATGGCCTCGGGGAGGCGGAGGATGATGCCGTCGTCGGACCACAGCACCTGCACCGGCATGTCGGCACGCGCGAGTCGTTCTTCGAGCGCGAGCGCCCACGGCGCGTGTACGCGCGAGCCGAACGGCGTGAGGATGCAGATCCGCCAGTCGCCGATCTCGTCGGGGAAGCGCTCGACCACGATCGTCCGGTCGTCAGGCACCGACCCCGTGGACTCACCCTGCTCCTCGAGGTACCGGCGCAGGTTCGACGCCGCGCTTGCGTCGAGCCCATCCACGCGCAGCCGCGCCTCGGCCGCGTCCGGTGAGAGGTCCCGTAGCTCACGCACCATGCCACCCAACGCGCGGCCGAGCTCCAGGGGCCGCCCCGGGCGGTCGCCGCGCCAGAACGGGGTCTTGCCGGGCTCGCCTGGTGCCGGCGTCACGACGACGCGGTCGAACGTGATCTCCTCGATCCGCCACGTGGTCGCGCCGAGCACGAACGTCTCGCCGGCGCGGCTCTCGTAGACCATCTCCTCGTCGAGCTCGCCGACGCGCACGCCGTCGGGGAGGAAGACGCCGAACAGGCCGCGATCGGGGATGGTGCCGCCACTCGCGATCGCGACCCGTTGCGCGCCTTCTCGGGCGCGCACTTGCCCCTGAACGCGGTCCCACACGACGCGCGGACGGAGCCCGGCGAAGCGATCAGACGGGTAGCGGCCCGCGAGCATGTCGAGCACTTCGCGGAACACGTCCTCTGAGAGCTCGGCGAAGTTCGCGCTGCGCCGCACCATCGCGTACAGCGCGTCGACGTCCCACTCATCGACCGCGACCGCCGCGACGATCTGCTGAGCCAGGACATCGATCGGGTTGCGCGGGTAGCGCATCTCCTCGACGAGCCCTTCCCGCATGCGACGCGCGACCGCGGTGGCTTCGAGAAGGTCACCGCGGTACTTCGGAAAGATCTTGCCTGTGCTCGGTTCGCCCACCTGGTGGCCGGCTCGCCCCACCCGCTGCATGCCACGCGCGACCGAGCCCGGCGACTCCACGAGCACGACGAGGTCGACGCTGCCCATATCGATCCCGAGCTCCAAGCTGCTGGTCGCGACGATCGCCTTCAGCCGGCCCGCCTTCAGATCGGATTCGATGACGAGCCGTTGTTCGCGCGAGAGCGAACCGTGGTGCGCACGTACGAGCTCTTCGCCCGCGAGATCGTTCAGGCTGGCGGCCAGCCGCTCCGACAGCCGACGCGCGTTGCAGAAGATGAGCGTCGTGTGGTGTTCGCGTATCAGCTCGACGAGCCGAGGGTGGATGTGCGGCCAGATGCTCGCCCGCGGCTCGATGCTCAGATCGCTCGGCCCGTCGGCCGAAACCGCGTCGTACTGGGGCGCCGGGTTCTGCGCGAGCTCGGCCATGTCATCGACCGGGACGATGATCTCCAGTTGCAGGTCCTTGCGCGAACCGGCGTCGACGATCGTGACCGGGCGAGGTCCGTTCGACCCGTTGCCGCCCAAGAACTGCGCGATCTCGTCGAGCGGGCGTTGTGTGGCGGATAGGCCGATGCGTTGTGGTGGGCGGTGCGCGATCTCGTCGAGCCGCTCGAGGCTGAGCATGAGATCCGCGCCGCGCTTCGTCGGCGCCATTGCGTGGATCTCGTCGATGATCACGTACTCGACCGACCGCAGCGCCTCGCGTCCGCGATGTGAGCATGAGGTACAACGACTCGGGCGTCGTGATCAGGATGTCGGGGGGTGTGCGGACGAGCGCCTGCCGGTCCTTGCCGGGCGTGTCCCCGGTACGCATCCCGACGCTCGGCGTCCGGAGCGCGACGCCGAGCCGCTCAGCCGCGAGGCCGACGCCGGCGATCGGCGCTCGGAGGTTCTTCTCGACGTCGACGGCCAGCGCCCGCAGCGGCGAGATGTAGAGCACGCGGCAACGGTCGGCTTTCGCCGGTTCGGGTGTTGTCGCGAGCCGATCGATCGCCCACAGGAATGCGGCGAGGGTCTTGCCCGACCCCGTCGGCGCCAGGATCAGCGAGTGGTCGCCGGCCGCGATCGCCGGCCACCCCTGCTCCTGGGCCGCCGTGGGTGCGGCGAAGCTCGTCGCGAACCAGGCACGGACGGGCTCGGAGAACCGGTCCATGGCCGGGGAGGCAGTCGCCGGAGGCATCCCCCCACGGTACCGGCCTCCGCTGACAGGGAATGTCAGGGTTCGCGGACGAACGACGCCGGATCGCCGAGCAGTGCGGCGCTGAAATGATCGCGCTCGCGCTCGACGAGGGCGCGGTGGACGCGTTGGCGTTCGAGGTGTTGGGCGATGACGCGCTCGCCTTCGGGGATCGGGTGCGCAGCCATGTGCGCGGGGACGCTCCGCGCCGACGCGTCGTCGACGAGCCAGGTGATGCCTTCGAACATGCGGGCGAGCAGCGTGCGGGGGAAGCGCACCTCGATCGTGTCCCAGTGGTCCCGGACGAACTCCCACACGAGCGGCCCGTACTCCCGGCTGGTCGAGCGCGCGCTGGAGGAGGAACGGCGCGTTTTGCGTGCGCACCGCGTCGGTCGTGGCGAGCACGCCCACGCGCAGCACCAGTTCCTCGGTCGGGAACATCGCCAATGAGTAGAGGTAACGCAGCTGTTCCTGCGGTGTCGCCGCGGTGCGGAACCAGCCGAGGTACTCGTCGAAGAGGTCGGCATTGCCGTGGTGCGCGGTGATCGAGATGCACGCGGCCACGACGTCGGCGTCCGTGGTGTCGCGGTCTCGATACTCCGCCGCCCGCGCGACGACCTCGTGGTCCTCGGCGACGGTGCCGAGTGCGTCGAGGAGCACGCCGCGCAGCTGGCGGTCGCGCGGTCCCTCGTCGACCGGTGCGTCCCAGCCGAGGCGCGCGAACGCCGGCCGCGTCAGCTCGGCGATCCGGGTGCGCAGGCGCGTGAGTGCCTCGCCTTCGACGAGGCGCGTCAGGCTGCGAAGCCTCGCCATCAGCGCGCGCCATACGACGACGTCGATCTCGTCGCGCAGCGTCTCGGCGAAGTCGAGGAACTCCGAGGCGCGCATGGTGCCGACGATCACCGAGGCCCAGGCGTCGTCCACCAGCACGAAGCGCTCGCGCGCGGTGAGCGCGGCCGTTGCAACCAGGCGCGCCGGCCACGCCGGCGGGTACGCGACCCGGTAGAAACCTTCGCCGCCGGCGTTGAGCACGACGGGTGCGCCGGTGTCGCCGGGGATGGTGATGGTGGCGTCGTCGAGCAGGACGGCGGTGGGTGCTGCATCGTCGGTGCCTCGCACGAGCATGGGGATCGACCACTGCTCGGTCGCGTCGCCGCGGTCGTAGCGGAACCGGCGCTGGGTGAGGCGCACGCCTCCATCGACCGGTTCGGCCGCGACCTCGGGATATCCCGGTTGGAAGATCCAGGAGTCCATGATGCGCCGAACCGGGCGGGCGGTCGCGTGTTCGAGCGCGTCCCACAGGTCGGTCGTGTCGGTGTTCGCGAGTTTGTAGGTGTCGAGGTAGTAGCGCACACCATCGCGGAACGCATCTGCACCGAGCCACTGCTCGAGCATGCGGACGACTGACCCACCCTTTTGGTAGGTGAGGATGTCGAACATGCCATCGGCGTCTTCCGGTGTCCGCACTTCGTACTCGACGGCGCGCGTGTTCGAGAGCGCGTCGATATCGAGCGCGGCTGCGCGCGCCATCGCGAAATCGTCCCACGTGCGCCACTCGGGGTGGAGCGCGTCGACGCCCGCGTGCTCCATGAAGGTCGCGAAGGCCTCGTTGAGCCAGATCCCGTTCCACCACTTCATCGTGACGAGGTCGCCGAACCACATGTGGGCGATCTCGTGCACGATCGTCAGCGCGACCTGCGCGGCCTCGGCCTGGGTCACGGAGTCGGGGTCCAGGAGCAGCGCGGTTTCCCGGAACGTCACGCAGCCGAGGTTCTCCATCGCGCCGAACGCGAAGTCGGGGAGTGCGATGAGGTCGAGCTTCTCGCCGGGATAGGGGATGTCGTAGTACTCGTTGAAGAATTGCAGTGCGAACGCGCCGACCTCGATTGCGAACGCGGTCAGGTCGCCGCGTCCGGGAACGTGTACGACTCGGAAGGGAATGCCACCGACGTCGACGGGATGTGCGGACTCGAGCTCGCCGACGATGAACGCCACGAGGTACGTCGACATCTTGATCGTGTCGCCGAACTGCACGCGCACCCTTCCGGCATCGAGCGAGGTTCGTTCGACTTCGGGGCCGTTCGACAGGGCGACGAGGCCGTCCTCGACCTCGAGCGCGATCGAGAAGACGGCTTTGAACTCGGGTTCGTCGAAGCACGGAAAGGCCCGACGCGCGTGCGGCGCCTCGAACTGCGTCGCCGCGAGCGTGCGCGTCGAGCCGTCTTCCGCCGTGTAGGTGCTCCGGTAGAAGCCGACGAGATCGTCGGTGAGGTTGCCGCGGAAGTGCAGGCGCAATGTGGCCTCTCCCGCGCCCAACGCCGGTGCTTCGACGGTGATGCGCTCGGCCGGCGCGTCGGTGATGAGCGTCGCCGCGAGCGGGTCGCCGGCTTGCGTCACGGCGACGAGCTCGACCTCCAGCTCGTGCGCGTTGCACACGATCGCCGGCACCGCTTCCGTGACGTCGAGCGTGATCGTGACGTCACCCTCGAAGGTGCCGGATCCGAGATCGGGCGCGATCGTCAGGTCGTACCGGGTCGGGAGGACTGTGGACGGCAGGCGTGGATCGGCATCACCCAAGTTGTCGTTCATGTGGGGTCGCAGCGTACGCACTGTCCGTCGTCCGGGCGTCGCCTCGCGCTTACGGCGGTTCTCCGACGCGCGTGTCAGGTTTGGGGCCGTCGATCCAAGATCGCGTCGGCCCACGACACCTCCGGTCGCGCGCGGCGGCGGTCCGCCCACGCATCGGGCACGTCGATCTCGAGCCGGACCAGCGCGCCGCCGAGGGTCTTGCCGAGGCTGTCGGCGCGCAGCGATCTCGGGCCGCCGCCACCGAGCGCGCCGTGCAGGACGAAGTTCAACGCGCGGACGTTGCGCGCCTCGTAGCGATCGACACCGCCATGCACCATTGATCCGAAGTGTTGCTTCACGCGCGCCGCGGTCACTTCGCGCACGAGAAGTGCGTAGGTCTCGTCGTCGTCGACGAACAGCGCGACGTTGGCGATGTCGCCTTTGTCGCCCGCGCGGTAGCCGCACAGCTCACGTAACGGCAGGCGCGCCATCACCGCACCTCCTCGAGGACGATCTTCACCTGCGCGTCGACGCGGGCCTTGTCCACGAGCGTGGGCCAGATCGCAAGCAGCTCGGTGGCGCTGCCGGGGCCGCGTCCGGCACCGGTCAGGCCGGCGGGCGGCGCCGACAACGTCAACGGGACGATCTCGCGCCCGACGAGTCCCGCGGTGCGCTGGTCGTCGCAGCGCCACGCGACGCGCAGCACGCACTCGGGCGGCTCCGACGCGGGCGCGCCGCTTGCGGCGCGCGGCACCGTGGGGCCGCCGAGCGCGTCGACGCCCCAGTACTCGAAGCGCCACTCGGCGACGTCGAGCCCGGCCATCTCGACCCGCGTCACGAAGATCGCCGCGGTTGCCTTCGCCTTTTCGTACGCGTCGGGCCACGAGAACGCGACGCGCGCTTCGCCCGACCAACCCGCATGGTGTGCGAGCAGCAACTTGTAGGTGTCGGTGGCGGGCGAGCCGCGCACGTCGGTGATCTCGACGCGGTCGCCGGACCGATCGGTGAACCGCGCGGAGGTGAAGTCGGCGACGACATCGGGCGCGAGGTAACGCGCGGGGTCGTGCACTTCGTAGAGCAGCTGGTGGCGCAAGGTGTCGGTCGAGACGCGTCCACCAGAACCCGCCGGCTTCCGGATGGTGGCGTGGCCGTCGGTGGTCACATCCGCGATCGGATAGGGCAGATCCCACGGATGCGGCAACGCCCACCAATCGCCGGAGTAGTTGCCGCCGAGGCTCTGGCCCGAGCACTCGAGGAGGTGCCCGACGACGATGCCCGTGGCCAACCGGTCCCAGTCGTCCCACGCCCAACCATGTTCGTACGCGAGCGGCGCGAGGAACAGCGACGCGTCGGCGACGCGTCCGGTGATGACGATGTCGGCGCCCTCCGCGAGCGCATCGGCGATCGGACGCGCACCGAGATACGCGGAAGCGAACACGGGCGGCGCGGGGAGCGCCTCGAACGGTTCGCCGGTGTCGAGGTGCGCGAACGATTCGCCGTCGGTGTGGAGCGCACCGAGGCGCGGGAGCAAGTCGTCACCGACCACGGTCGCGATGGTGATGCCGGTGACGCCGAGCGCGCGTGCCGTGTCGATGGCCGCGCGTGCCGCCGCCGCCGGGTTGATTCCTCCGGCGTTGGTGATGACCTTCGTGCGACCGTCGGCGATGAACGGCAGCGCCCGCGTCAGGTACGCGGGAAGGTCGCGCGTGTAGCCCCGGGTCTCGTCGCGTTGCCGGTCCTTCTGCAGGATCGCGAGCGTGAGCTCCGCGAGCGCCTCGAGGCACAGGTAGTCGACGCCGTCGGCGAGGAGGGCGTCCGCGGCGGACGGGGTGTCGCCGTAGAACCCCTGGCCTCCGGCAACCGAAACGATCACGCGTAGAGGGGCGGCCGCCGCTCGGCCCACGGGCGTGCGCGTTCGACCTGCGCC
Organism: uncultured Actinomycetes bacterium; assembly: GCA_963740835.1. Lineage (GTDB taxonomy): Bacteria > Actinomycetota > Acidimicrobiia > IMCC26256 > PALSA-610 > CAVUFH01. The sequence continues at coordinate 1,241,202 of CAVUFH010000003.1, forward strand.
GCGACCCGCACGAGCAGGTCTTCGCGGAACGGCGCCGCGACGAGCTGTACGCCGATCGGCAGCGACCGGTCGGTCCAGTGGGTCGGCAGCGACATCGCGGGCTGACCGGTGATGTTGAACGGCGCGGTATACGCGGCGAACGGGAGCGCACGTGCCATCGCGCGCATCGGATCGTCGGGCCGGGCGGCGACGTCGCCGATCTCCGGCGGGGGCTCGGCCAGCGTCGGCGTCAGCAACAGGTCGAAGCCGCTCTCGGACCACCACGACACCGTCCTGCGGGTCCACTGCTGCGCCGCGTGCAGAGCCTGGATGTAGGCCCCGCCGCTGATGCCCGATGCGAGCTCGTTGTACATCCACGTCAGCGCCTCGACATCGTCGGCCGTCATCGGCCGGCCGAGCAGCGCTTCGGTATCGGTGATCACGCCCGCGAGCGACGCGAACATGATCGTCGAGAACGACTCGATGAGCGCGGCTTCGTCGAGCGCGCCCGGCGACGCGGGCTCGACCATGTGTCCGAGCGACTCGAGCAGGCGCGCCGCGTCCTCCGCGGCGGCGATGCACGCCGGGTCCGTCGGCGCGATCCCGGCGGGCGCCTCGGTGCGGATCGCGACGCGCAACCGGCCCGGATCGGCACCCACCTCCTCCAGGTACGGACGCGTGGGCGGCGGCGCGGTGTAGTAGTCGCCGCTCATGTAGCCCTGCAGCACGTCGAGGATCGCGGCGCTGTCGCGCACGCTGCGCGTCACCATGTGGCGCACGACGAGTCCGCCCCAGCCCTCGCTCTCGTCGGGGCCGAGCGAGACGCGCCCGCGTGACGGCTTGAGGCCGAAGAGCCCGCACATGCTCGCCGGGATCCGGATCGAGCCCCCGCCATCGCCGGCGTGTGCGACGGGCACCATCCCGCTCGCCACCGCGGCGGCCGAACCGCCGCTGGAGCCGCCCGAGCTGCGCGTGACGTCCCACGGGTTGCGCGTCGGACCGTGGGCCTCGGGTTCCGCCGTCGGCATGAGCCCGAACTCGGGCGTGTTCGTCTTGCCCACGATGACGAAACCGGCCCGCTCGAGCTTCTCGAAGAGGTAGCTCGTGTGCGTCGCGACGTAACCCGCGCCCTGCAGCGCGCGGTTGCCCGCGTGGTACGGCGCGCCCGCGAGCATGCCGTCGTAGTCCTTGACGACGATCGGGACGCCACGGAACGGACCGCCGGCCGGGTCACTCGAGGCGGCCGCGGCGCGGGCCCGATCGAACAGCGGGTGGATCACCGCGTTCAGCTCGCTGTTGAGCTTCTCGACGCGTGTGATCGCGGCGTCGACGAGCTCGATCGGCGACGCGTCGCCGGTGCGCACGAGCTCGGCTTGGGCGGTGGCGTCGAGGTGTGAGAGTTCCGTGGCCATCAGCCGGGCACGGTACCGCCTCGGCTTCCAGGTCGCCGCGGTACGCGCGTCAGACCGCCCAGCCCCGCAGGTCGACGGCCCAGTGCTCGGTCACGTCTGCGTCGAGATCCGGTCCGGCCGCGATGTGGAACGACTCGTGATACGCGACGGTCGGGTCGACGTGGGCCGGGTGGACGAGCACCCGGTCACCGACGCGCACCGGCGACTCGGGCGCGAACGTCATGTGCTCGTCCGAGCAAAACCACACTTCGCCCTGTTCGACGGTCGGGTTGCCGTGATCCATGCCGAGCGCCTTCAGTCCGCAGTCGGCGACCGCGTACTTCGGGCTCACGTGCACGACGGTCGCGACCAGGCGCAGCGCGGGGATGAACGGCAGTCCCAGCGACCCGTACGCCGTGTCCATCAGCGCGTACGACCCGGCCTGGATCTCGGTCGCGGCGGCGTTGATGTCGTACGTACCCGTGCCGCCCGCGGAGACGATGTCGCCACCGACCGCCGCGTGGGCCGCCGCGAGCTTGTCCATCGCGGTCGCGGTCTTCTCCTCGCGTTCCGTGCGGTCGGCGAGTCCGACCACGTGGCCTTCGTAGCCCATGACGCCGCGGACGCTGAGGCCGCGTGCACGCGCGAGGTCGGCAATCGCGCCCGCACCTTCCGGCCGGCAGCCGCACCGGGGCATCCCGACATTGACGTCGACGAGCACTTCGCGGATCCCGTTCGCGGCCGCCGCGTCGATCGTTGCTTCGGAGTCGACCGCGACCGTCACCCGGGCGCCGGTTTCCGCCATCGCTCGCAACCGATCGGGATCCACGGTCTGGTTGGCGAGCAGCAGGTCGGCGTCGAGACCGGCGCGCGCCATCCCCACCAGCTCGCGCGGTGTCGCGCACGTGAATCCGGTGTGCCCACGCACGGCCTGGGCGCGGGCGAGGGTCGTGCTCTTGTGCGCTTTGACATGCGGTCGCAGGCGCGCGGCCGGCAACGCCGCGCTCATCGTTTCGAGGTTGTGCGCGAGCGCGTTTGCATCGACGATCAGCGCGGGAGTAGGGAGCTCGGCGACTCGCATTCCGCGAGGATGGCACGTGTCGCCGATTCCTGCCGAGGCCCGGATTCCGACCGATCGCGATTGGCACACCGATGAACTCCCGCCGCTCCCGCAGCGTGAGTTCCTGATCCCGGCCGAACGATGGGTCGAGGCGCCGGCCGCGTTGCGCACGCTCGGGAGCGACCTCGGGATCGAGCTCGTGGCGTACAAACGCCGGATCGGCCGATATCTGCTGTGGCGAGCCGGGCCCGCGACACGCGCCGACGCGCGTTACATGGCGCTCGCGTCCGACGACCTGGACGAGCGATGGACGTTCCGGCTCACCCCCGACGGCTCCGGTTCCGGGATCGGCCCGGACGGCACGACGCACGCGCGATTCCGGACGTGGAAGGAGGCATTGCGTGACGACACCCGAACGTCCTGACAACCCGTTCGCGGCGTCCGGCGTCGGAATGCGCTACGCCCTCGGCCGGCCGTATCACCACCCGCACACGTTGGCTCGCGCGCTGACGATGCTTGGCGCGACCGGTGTCGAGCGGGCGCTCGACGTCGCGTGCGGCACCGGAATGTCGACGCGTGCGCTCTCCGAGATCGGCGACTTCGTGATCGGTGCCGATCGTTCGCCGGAGATGCTCGCGCACGCCCGCAACAACGAAGCGTCGGCGATCGATGGCCCGGCGTTCGTGCGCAGCGCGGCGGAGTCGCTGCCGTTCCGCGATGCGACCTTCGACGCAGTCACCGTGTGTTCCGGCATCCACTGGTTCGACCAGGAATCGTTCTTCGCAGAAGTCGCACGGTTGCTCCGCGCCGGAGGTTGGGTCGCGCTGTACGACCACTACTTCATCGGCGAGATGGTCGACGTGCCGGAGTTCCCCGCATGGAGTCGCCTCGCACTCGAGCGCTACCCACTGCCGCCGCGCAACCATCAGGTCGGTGATCCGCGTGGGGAGACGCCGGCCGGATTCGAGAAGGTCGGTGACGAGTTCTACGCCGACGACATCGAGATGACGCAGCAACAGTTCGTCGACTACCAGCTGTCGATCAGCAACTTCGTGGCCGCGGCCGAACGGGACGTACCCGTCGACTCGCTGCGCGAGTGGCTCACCGAGACGACCGCGCCGTTCTACGCGGCCTCCCCGGTGCGGTCGGTGCGCTTCCTCGGTTCGCTCACCTGCTTGCGCCCCACGGTGGCGTGACCGAGGCCGGCTGCCCTACCGATCGGCGCGCTGGTCGCGCTCGTCGCGCAGGACGCGTCGCAGCGGCTTGCCGCCCGCGCTGCGAGGGATCTCGGTGACCAGCTGCAGCTCGCGCGGAAGTTTCGCCGCGGACAGCTGGTCGCGGCCGAACGCGCGCAGGTCCTCGAGGGACGGCGGCGTGTCCGGCTCAGCGGGAACGACGTACGCGACCACACGCTCGCCCCATTCGTCGTCCGGGGCGCCGACGACGCACACATCGCGGATTTCGGGATGGTGCGAGAGCACGCCTTCGACCTCGGTCGGGCTGACGTTCACTCCGCCGGTGATCACGACGTCCTTCTTGCGATCGACGACACGGACGACGCCGTCGTCGTCGATGATGCCGACGTCACCGGTCGCGAGCCAACCGTCGGGCGCGAGCACGGTCGCGGTCTGCGCCGGATCGAGGCGGTAACCGCGCATCACCATCGCGCCGCGCACTTCGAGCTCGCCGTCGGCCGGCGCGACCCGCGCTTCGGCGCCCGCGATCGGGCGGCCGTCGAGTGCCCAGCCGCCCCACGTCTCGGTCATCCCGTACACGTCGACGACGCGCACGCCCGCGCGTTCGGCGCACGCTCGCAGTGCCGGTGGGCACGGCGCCCCGCCGACGATCACCCGGCGGTAGTTATGGATCGGCGCGTTCGCGTCGAGCAGGCGCCGCAGCGCAGTGGGGACAACCGACACGATCGTCGCGCCTTCGGCGCGCGGTGCGCGCGCCACGCGATCGAGATCGAAGCCGTCGTGCACCGTGCAGGGAATGCCGGTGACGTACGCCCACGCGAGCACGCCGAGGCTGGCCACGTGATGGAGCGGGAGGCACGCGAGCCAGCGGTCGCTCGGGCCGGCATCGAGGCCGGCCGAGTACCCGCGCCCCATCACCTCCATGCCGGCGCGCGTGAGCTCCACGCCCTTCGGGTCGCCGGTGGTGCCGGAGGTGACCAAGATCGCGACCGTGCCGGCCGGCGCGGGCATGCCGCCGGTCAGCGCCCGCCGACCGCCGGCGTCGTGCAGGTGGGTGGGGCGCAGGCGCGCGAGCAGTCGCTCGCGCTCCGCCGCGGGTGCCGCGGGGTTCAGCGGCAGCACCGTCTCGCCGGCCTCCCACGCCGCGAACACGACGGCCCCGAGCGCGGTGCCGGTCAGCGGCGCGGCGACGACAGGGGTTTCGTCGGGGGCGGGCACGGCCGCTACCCTAACCGTGGGAGCAAACACTCCCACAATCATCGCGGCCCCGCAGCTCGAGGAAGCCCCAACGAGGAAACCCAAACGAGGAACCATGGCTCACACGCTCTCGATCGCCCCCGGTGCCGAGTGGAAGCCCGCCACTCCCGACGGCTGGACCGACGTCACCTATGACACCGCCGACGGCATCGCCAAGATCACGATCTGCCGGCCCGAGGTTCGCAACGCGTTCCGGCCCCGCACCTTGTTCGAACTCCGCGATGCGTTCGAGATCGCCCGGGACGATCCCGAGGTCGGTGTGATCATCCTTACCGGCGAAGGCCCCGAGGCGTTCTGCTCCGGTGGTGACCAGCGCGTCCGCGGCGACGACGGTTACCGCGACGACAAGGGCATCGGGCGCTTGAACGTGCTCGACCTGCAAGTACAGATCCGCCGGCTGCCGAAGCCCGTGATCGCGATGGTCGCGGGTTACACGATCGGGGGCGGTCACGTGCTGCACGTCGTGTGCGACCTTACCGTCGCCGCCGACAACGCGCGCTTCGGCCAGACCGGACCGAAGGTCGGTTCGTTCGACGGTGGCTACGGCTCGGGCTTGCTCGCGCGCATGGTCGGCCAGAAGAAGGCGCGCGAGATCTGGTACCTCTGCGAGCAGTACGACGCGCAGGACGCGGCCGGCATGGGGCTCGTCAACAAGGTCGTCCCCGTCGCCGACCTCGAGATCGAGACCGTCGCCTGGGCGCGCAGGATGCTGCAGCATTCGCCGCTCGCGCTGCGGATGCTCAAGGCGTCGATGAACGCCGCCGACGACGGTCTCGCCGGCATCCAGCAGCTCGCCGGCGATGCCACGTTGCTCTACTACATGACCGAGGAAGCGCAGGAAGGCAAGAACGCGTACCTCGAGAAGCGCACCCCGGACTTCGACCAGTTCCCCAAGCGCCCGTGAGCGCGCGCCGCTTGTGAGCGCGCGCCCCGCCGACTCCGGCGCGGCCGGTCCGGTGCTGTCGCCGGTGGGCAAGTGGGTGGCGGGCGCGCGCCCGAAGACGCTCGGCGCCGCGGTCTCGCCGGTGCTCGTCGGCACCGCCGCGGCCACCGCCGGCGGTCCCTTGATCTGGTGGCGGGCGCTGGCGGCGCTCGTCGTGTCGCTCGCGCTGCAGATCGGTGTCAACTACGCCAACGACTACTCCGACGGCGTGCGCGGCACGGACCGGAACCGGCGCGGTCCGGTACGGCTGGTCGCGAGCGGGCTCGCGTCGCCGGCTGCGGTGCGCCGCGCGGCGCTGATCGCCTTCGGTATCGCGGCAGTCGTCGGCGGGGTGTTGTCGCTCGTCGTCAACCCGTGGCTGCTGCTGGTCGGCGTCGTGGCCATCGCGGCCGCGGCTACCTACACCGGGGGTCCGAAGCCGTACGGCTACATCGGGCTCGGCGAAGTGATGGTGCTCGTCTTCTTCGGCTTCGTCGCGACCGTCGGGAGTGCGTACGTGCAGCACGAGTCGGTGCCGGCAACCGCGTGGTTCGGCGCGCTCGCGGTCGGTCTCCCGGCGTGCGCGATCCTGCTCGCCAACAACGTGCGCGACGTCGACACGGATCGCCTCACCGGCAAGCGGACGCTCGCGGTCCGCATGGGCCCGGGCCGCGCCCGCCTCATGTACGTGCTCTGCATTGTCGGTGCACTGGTGGCCGTGATCGCGTGCGGCGTGCTCGAACCACCCGCGCTGATCGCGCTCGTCGCCGCGCCCCTTGCGATACGACCCGTTCAGCTCGTGCGCAACAACCACGACGCTCCGTCGTTGGTGGCCGCCCTGATCGGCACCGTGCGCTTCCAGTTGGTGCTGGCCGTCCTGCTCGCGGTCGGGCTGTGGATCGCCTAGCGTCCCTCGACGCGCTCGATCGCACGCGCGAGAGCCGCGGGCGCTTCGAGGGGGATCGCGTGCCCGGCGTCCAACTCGGTGTGTTCGGTGCCGGGCGGGAGCCGCGGCATCATCTCGAGCGCGATCGCGGTGAACTTCGCATCCTTGCGTCCGGTCACGAGGGTGATGGGTATCGCGAGTTCGGGCAGACGATCCCACAGTGGGTCCATCGCACCGGTTCCGAGGACGCGCAGGCAGTGCGCGAGGTACGCGGCGCTCAAGTTGTGCCGGTCGCCGAGGCCGGGCGCGGACGCGGGCACGGTCGCGAACATCGGTTGTGCGAGCCAGTCCCGCAGGAACGCGTCGACGCCCACGTGTTCGACCTCGTCCGCGAGGTTGGCGTCGGATGCGAGGCGGGCGGCGCGCGCGGTTGCCTCCGCAAGCCCGGGCGACGCGCTCACCAGCACCAACCGCGTCACGAGTTCGGGGCGGTCGACGGCGAGTTGCAGACACAGCCGGCCACCCATCGAGTAGCCGACATACGTGCCACGGCCGCCGGCGTCGCCGATCGCCGCCGCCGTCGCGACGAAGGTCTCGCGTTGCGGCACGTCCACCGCGCGCGACTCGACCGGCAGCGCGGCGCGTACCGCATCCCAAGAACTCGCGGTCTGCGTGAAGCCTGGTACGAACACGATCGGCACCCGACCATTGTGGCGGAGCGATGACGGCGCCCGACGCGACCACTGCGTTCGCCCACGCGCTCGTCGACGAGTGGGCGCGGTCCGGCTGCACCGATGCGGTCGTCGCACCCGGCTCGCGATCGACACCGCTCGCTCTCGCGCTGGCGCGCGACGCGCGGATCCGCGTGCACGTCGTCCTCGACGAGCGGTCGGCCGGGTTTCGCGCGCTCGGGATCGGGCTCGCCGCGCGCGCGCCCGCGATCCTCTTGTGCACCTCGGGGACCGCTGCCGCCAACTTCCATCCCGCGGTGATCGAGGCTGCACACGCCCGGGTTCCGATGCTCGTGTGTACTGCCGACCGGCCCCCCGAGCTCCGCGAAACCGGCGCGGGCCAGACGATCGACCAGACCAGGCTGTACGGGGGCGCGGTCCGCTGGTTCTGCGATCCCGGACCGCCGGAAGCGATCGCGGCTGCCGGTACGACGTGGCGCGCGATCGCCTGCCACGCGTTCGCGACCGCCCAGGGTCCGCCGGCCGGGCCGGTGCATCTCAACCTCCCGTTCCGGGAACCGCTCGTACCAACCGGCGACACGCTCGTCGACGCACCCGGCCGCGCAACCGGACACCCGTGGATCACGAGCACGACCGCGCCGCGCGCCGCCGATGCCGCGACCGTGCAACGTCTCGCCGCGCTCGTCGCGCGCGCACCCGAAAGGACTCCTCGTCGCGGGCTGGGGTGCGGACACTGCCGTTGCGACTGCGACGCGCTTCGCGCTCGCCGCGGGCTGGCCCGTGCTCGCGGACCCGATCTCGGGTCTCCGCGCCGGCGCCCACGCGATCTCGACCTACGAAGCGTTGCTGCGCACCGAATCCTTCGCGGTGTCCCATCGTCCCGACGTCGTCGTCCGCATCGGCGCGCCGGTCACCAGCAAGATCCTCAACGCGTGGCTGGACGACGGTATCGAACAGGTGGTCATCGACCCGGACGATGCCTGGCTCGACCCGCGGCGCGCCGCGACCGAGCGCGTGCTTGCGGCACCCGGTCCGTTCCTCGACGCGCTCGCGTCGGAGCTGGAGAGTGCGGGTGAGCTGAGCCGTCCGGGGGAGCGTGACTGGCTCGACTCGTGGCTCGAGGCGGAGGAACGCGCACGCGCCGCGATCGACCATGTCCTCGACGGCGCGGGTGCACCCCACGAGGGCGTGCTCGCGCGCGACCTCGCGGCCGCGCTCCCGGACGGTGCTGCGCTCGTGGTCGCCTCGAGCCTGCCCGTGCGCGCGCTCGAATGGTGCATGGCGCCGCGCGACGGTCTCACGCTGTACGCGAACCGCGGCGCGAACGGGATCGACGGCTTCGTCTCGACCGCCTTCGGCGTGGCATCCGCGTCGGCGGGTCCGGTCGTCGCGCTCTGCGGCGACCTGTGCTTCCTGCACGACACGAACGGTCTGCTCGGCGCGGCCGTGGGCCCGCCGGTCACGTTCGTCGTGATCGACAATGACGGCGGCGGGATCTTCTCGTACCTGCCCCAGCAAGGGTTGCCCGAGTTCGAGGCGCTATTCGGTACGCCGCACGGCCTGGATCTCGTGGCAGTCGCGCGTGCGCACGGCGTCACCGCGGAGCGGGTCGCTGATCTGGGCACGCTCAAGGACGCGGTCGCCGCGGGCGAGACGCGAGTGCTCGTCGTTCCCGTGGACCGGTCGACGAGCGTCGAGCGACACCGCGCGCTCTGGACCGCCGCCGGCGCGGCGGTTGCGGCCGGGAGCTGACGCTCAGGGCCGGACGAGCGCGCCGAGCATCGGTTGGAGCTTGGCCTGCGTCTCGGCCCACTCGGAGCCCGGTTCCGAGCCGGTCACGATGCCGGCGCCCGCGTAGCAGCGAGCGTGCGTGCCGTCGATCTCCGCGCAACGGAGGGCCACGACGAACTCACCGTCGCCGTGGGCGTCCATCCACCCGCACGCGCCTGCGTAGCGGCCGCGCGCGGCGCCCCTCGAGCTGCTGGATCATGCGGCGGGCGGGTTCTGCGGGCCAGCCGCCGATGGCCGGTGTCGGGTGGAGGCGATCGACGAGGTCGAGCGCGGTGACGCCGGGATCGGTCAGGCGACCGCGGATCGTGGTCGCGAGGTGGGTGACGTTCGCGAAGCGCACGGCGGCGGGGCCTTCGCGCGTGACGTCGGCGCACACCGGTTGCAGTGCACCGGCGATCGCATCGACGACCACGCCGTGTTCGTGGGCGTCCTTGCGCGACGCGAGCAGTGCGGCCGGGTCAGCGCCGGTGCCGGCCATCGGGCGGGACACCACCGCAGCACCGTGTCGCTGCACCAGCACTTCCGGGCTGGCCCCGACGAACCCGTCGACGGCGTACACGGTGCAGCCGGGCTGTGTCGCGCGGAGGATGTCGAGCACCTCGGTGATGTCGAACGGCGCGTCGGCGTCGACCTCGATGTCGCGCGCGAGGACGACCTTCTCGACCTCGCCCCGATTGATCGCAGCCAGCGTCTCTTCGATCATGGCGCGCCATGCGTCGGGCTCGGTGAGGCGATGCACCGAGAACCGGGCCGGACGGTCATGGGTGACGTGCAGCGTGGGCGGGATCTCGGCGCCTTCGATCGTGGTGCACCACGCGCGTCCGTCCGGGTCGCGCGCAACGATCCGGGCCGGGAGCAGGAACTGTCCGCCGCCCTCGAAGCGCAGTGCGCCGACGACGCGCGGCCCCGCGGTTGCCGGAGCATCCTCGGGACGGACGTGCCGAATCGTGTCGAGCACGCGACGCGCGCCCGGCGCCGCGAACCGGGCGGCGATGCCCGCAGTCACGAACCCCGAGTGTCCGTCGAGCCAGGCGAAACCACCGGTGCCGAGGTGCGCGAGGAGGTCGCCGGGGTCGTCGACGGCCTCGGTCCGCGCGACGAACTGCTGCCGTGCATCGGGGGAGAGGCTGGTCATGGGCGCGTTCCGGTGAGGAGTTGTGCCGCGCCGAAGCCGAGTGTCTGTTGCGACACGTTCTCGAAGCCATGCCGCGCGAGCACCAGCGCGAGCTCCGCGGGTGCCGGGAGGTATGCGGTCGACGCGGGAAGGTACGCGTAGGCCTGGCGATCGGACACGAGGCCGCCGACGAACGGCACCACCTTACGGAACCACAACCCGTGCAGCGCGCGCACCCGCGGCGAGGCGGGCTCGGCGACGTCGAGCAGTGCAACCCGCCCGTTCGGACGGAGCACCCGCGCGCATTCCGCGAAGAACGGCTCCAGGCCGGTGAAGTTGCGCAGCGCGAAGCCCGAGATCAGACCATCGACCGCGCCGGTCGGGATCGGCAGCTGCAACGCGTCGGCGCGCACGAGCGGCACGGCAACGGTCGCGCTCGCGAGCATCCCCGCGGAGAAGTCCACGCCGATGGGGCGCAGGCCGGCCTGGCCGAGCTCGCGGCACAGGTCGCCCGTGCCGCACGCGACATCGAGCACGACCGAACCTGGCGCGAGTTCGAGCTCGCGCACTGCGGTGCGACGCCAGCCGACGTCCATGCGGAACGTCAGCATGCGGTTGAGCAGGTCGTAGCGCGGCGCGATGCGGTCGAACATGTCTTCGACGACTTGCGCCTTGTCGGCCGATGCCGGCAGCACCGTGTTGGCGTCGGTCTTCACGCGAGGAACCCCTCTTCGAGCCGGCTGGCCGCGGCCTCGGACACCGCCGCGAGCTCGGTGTCCTCACCGACGCGCTCGAGGTGCTCCTGCGCGACCGCGAGCAATACGCGGCGAAAGTGGTGCGCGACCAGGGTCGTGATCGTGGGGAGGAGCACGCGGAACGCGGCGACGAGCGCCTCGGCCTTCTCGTCGTCGGGGAGCTCGGACGCGCGCAACGGCTGCCGCACGTGCTCGTCGAACAGTGCCACCGCCTGCTCGGCGACGTCGCGCGTTGCCGCCGTGTGCTCACGCGCGAGCGCCAAGAGCTCGGGCAGGGGCAACCCCCGTTCGAGCAACGAGAGTCCCTGCTGCACGATCGTGACGTCGGCAGTCGTGTAGCACTCCGCGCCGTCGTGGATGCGCGGGAGGAGGAGGCCTTCGCGCGCGACTGCTTCGAGGAGGGGGAGCGGGACCGCGGCCCGCGCCGCGAGCTCGGGCAGCGTGAGGAACTCTTCGCGCGCCCCGGTGTCGGCGGCCGCGGACGCCACCGCGGCGGCGAGCGGCACGTCGGTCGCGTCGATCTCGCCCGCAAGCAGGCGCTCGATCAGCGCGAGTGTGAGGCCCTGGCCCTGCAGTTCGCGAATACGTGCCAGCCGTTCGAGGTGCTCGGGGCCGTACCAGGCCACCCGGCCCTCGCGGCGGGCGGTGGAAGCAGGCGGCGCTTCTGGTAGAAGCGAATCGTGTCGACCGACACGTGGGCCCGCAGGGCGAGGTCCTCGACACGCCACCGATCCATGGGCGCGATTGTAGGAGCAATCACTCCCACAATGCGCCCCCGGCCCATCGCGCACATGTGATGTGTGGAATCAGCCCGCTGCGAGCAGTCCGATCGCGCACATGTCATGTGTGGGGTCGGGCTAAGTGGACTTCCAGACCGGTTGGCGCTTCTCGGCGAAGGCGGTGGCGCCCTCGATCGCGTCGCCGCTGGCGAAGGCCGCGCTGGCGAGCTCGTTGGTGCGCTGCCAGCCCGCGGCCTCGTCGAGCTCGGCGGCCTCGCGTACCAGCTGACGGGAGAGGCGCACCGCGATCGGGGAGTTGGCACCGATCCGTTCCGCGAGCGCGAGCGCGTCGTCGACCACCTCGGCGCGGGGCACGACCCGGTTCACCAGGCCGAGCTGCAGGGCGCGGTCGGCGTCGATGGGGTCGCCGGTCATCGCGAGCTCCAGCGCGATCGCGAGCGGCAGGCGCTTCGGCAAACGGATCAGCCCGCCCGCCGCCGCCATCAGGCCCCGCTGCACCTCCGGGATGCCGAAGCGCGCGGTGTCGGCCGCGACGACGAGGTCGCAGGCGAGGACGATCTCGCACCCACCGGCGAGCGCGGGGCCGTTCACGGCGGCGATCAGTGGCTTCGGGAAGTCACGCGTCACGATGCCGGCGAAGTTGCCTTTGACGCGCGCGATGTCGAGTGCCCGACCCTGCGCGACGACCTTCAGGTCCGCGCCGGCCGAAAAGACGTCGCCCGCGCCGGTGAGCACGACCGCCCGCAAGGCCGGGTCGGCTTCGATCTCGTCGAGGATGCCGACCATCGTCTCGCTGACTTCCGGGCTGATCGCGTTGCGCGCCTCGGGCCGGTTCAAGGTGACGAGCGCGGTGGCGCCCCTGCGTTCCCATTCAACGACTGCCATGCGCGCGGAACCTACTCCTATACGGCCGGGAGCGGCCCGGCGGGATCGATCGCGCGCGTGATGCCCGGTCGCGTGAGCCGCACCGCCAGCAGCGTCGCCGCCATCAACACCGCCGCGCCGGCGGTGGTCGCCCGCAGCCCGATCGAGTCCGCGATCTTGCCCTGCAGCACCGCGCCCAAGGGGTAGAGCGAACCGAGGATCACGTTGTTCACCGCCAGCACCCGTCCGCGCAGGTGGGCCGGCGCGCGCAGTTGCGACACGGTGAAGAAGCTCGACAGCGCGCCGAGATAGATCGCGCCGACGAAGAACAGTGTCAACGCCGACACCGGCAGCACCGGCGCGTATGCGTACGCGAGCAGGGCGGGCGGGAGGATCGCGAGCATCGCGACCACCACGCGCCGGATCCCGAACCGGTTCGTCAACGTCCCGAGCGCGAACCCCATGAGCACGGCGCCGATCCCTTGCGCGGTGACGAGGATCGACGTACCTCGGGCGCCCGCCTCGAAGACTTTCTCCGCCATTGCCGGCACCAGTGCGATGAAGGGTGCCGCGAGCAACGTGTTGACGCACATCGCGCCCACGCTCACCCGCAGGCCGCGATCGGCGCGCACGAAGCGGGCCCCGAACTTCATCGACGCCCATAGGGTCTCGCCTTCGGGCGGCGGTTTCGGCGCCGGGAGGCGAAGCGTGAGAAGGACGAAGACGACGGCGAGGAAGCTCGCCGCGTTCAGGCCCAGCGCCCACGCGTAGCCGCCGATCGCGACGACGACGCCCGCGATGGCGGGGCCGACGACGCGGCCCAGGTTGAACTGCGCCGACGACAACGCGACCGCGCTCGCGAGGTCCTCTTCGGGTACGAGGTCGGGGAGCATGGCCTGGAACGCGGGGAAGCCGAGCGCGGACGCGATACCGCCGGCGAACACGATCAGCGTGACCACCGGTGCCGACGGTGCGCCGATCACGAACAGCGTCGTGAGCAGCGTGGCGAGGCCCGTCTGCACGAGCGTCGTCGTCATGAGCAGTACCCGTCGCGACATCCGATCCGCGAGCGCGCCGCCCACCGGGCCGAGCAGCGCGATCGGCACGAACGCGGCCGCGGCGACGGTGCCCGTCCACGCGGCCTGGCCGGTCGCCTCGGTCACGTAGATACCGATCGCGACGGTCTCCATCCACGTCCCGATGTTCGAGACGAAGGCACCGGTCCAAAGTCGTGCGTACGGACGATGTTTGAGCGCCGCGAGCGAGAGGAGAGCCACCCGGCGGGGACGCTATCGGTCTTGACTCACGCGCCCATCGACCACGACGGCGCGCGCTTCTCGAGGAACGCGCGCATGCCCTCCTGGGCGTCGTCGATCTGTGCGTTCTCGACCATGACGCCGCACGTGAGCGCGTACGCCTCGGCTTCTCCGTTGCTTTCCTGGGCGTAGAACGCCTGCTTGCCGAGCGCGAGGACGGTCGGGCTGGCGCGGAGGATCCGCGCCGCCAGCGCGTCGGTCTCGCTGTCGAGGTCGGCGTCGGGCACGACCCGGTTGACGAGCCCCCATGCCGACGCGGTCGCGGCGTCGATCATGTCGCCGGTGAACAGCATCTCGAGCGCACGCTTGCGTCCGATCGAACGCGACACGGGGACCATCGGCGTCGAGCAGAACAGACCGATGTTCACACCGGGAGTTGCGAACCGCGCGTCCTCCGACGCGATCGCGAGGTCGCACGCGGCGACGAGCTGACAGCCGGCAGCGGTTGCGACGCCGCGCACCTTCGCGATCACGGGTTGCGGGATCTCGTGCAGGCGTTGCATGAGCGTCACGCAGGTCGAGAACAGCTCGCGGTAGAACGCATCGCGGTTCGTCTCGACCATCTCGGCGATGTCGTGCCCGGCCGAGAACGCGGGTCCGTTGCCTTCGAGCACGACGACGCGCGCGGCGGAATCGGCGGCGATCGCATCGAGGGCTTCGTTCATCGCGCGCATCACGGGGAGCGACAGGGCGTTGCGGCGTTCCGGGCGATCGAGCACGAGCCGGGCGACGGGTTCGCCGAGAACGAGCCGTACGGCGTGAGACGCCACCGGATCAGCGTAGGCGCGGTACCGTGCGGGTTCCGGGGGGACGATGCAAGGAAACGGTGGGTCCGGGCGTCTGAGCGATGTGCCGGACTCCGCGCTGCCGCTCGACGCCCTCGTGCCAGTCGGGCCCGGGTCCGACGGCGGACACCAGCCGGAGACGCGACCCGAGGTCGATGCGCCGCTGACGTTCGCCGAGCTCTACCGGACGGCGTTCACGGACATGGTGCGCCTCGCGTTCCTGCTCACCGGTTCGGCCGAGACCGCGCGCGATCTCGTGCAGGATTCCTACCTGCGGGTCCATGGCGCGTGGGGGCGGATTTCCGAGCCGCGTGCGTACCTGCGCCGGACTGTCGTCAACGTGTGCAACTCTCACCATCGCCGAACGCGACGGCAGCGGCAGCACGCGGCGATGGCTCGCGTCGAGCCGGTCGCGTTCGAGGCCGAGGAGATGGCCGACGCCATCGCCGCGCTCCCGTACCGCCAGCGGGCCGCGATCGTGTTGCGGTTCTGGCACGACTGCACGGAGGCAGAGATCGCCGCTGCCCTCGGGTGCCGACCGGGCACGGTTGGTTCCCTCATCCACCGCGCCCTTGCCGAACTCCGAAAGGTCATGCCATGAGCGACTACGAGGATCGCATCCGCCGCGCGCTGACCGTGCGCGCGGCGCGCATCGATGCGCAACCGGAGCCCGACGACCTTACCGAGCGCATCGCCGGGCGCGAACGCAGGCGGACGCGCGCCTTGTCGGCGGCGCTCGTCATCGTGCTGTTCGCGGGGCCCACGCTCGGGTTCGTGCTCGGCCGGGGCGGCGGGGACGACGAACTGCGCGCGACCGCGCCGAAGGGCGGCGACGGTGTGACCGTCGGCCACCCGGGCGCGCTGCCCAAGATCGCCAACGGTGTGGATTCGAGCGCGACGACACCGGACTCCTTCTCGGCCGGCGCCAGCGGCTCCGGGAGCGCATCGTCTGACCTGGTGATCGGCGCCGTCGCTTCGCAGCCGCTCGCGCGCGTGTACACGCGAGACGCCGGAAACGTGCGCCTCCGCGTCTACCGCGCGGACGTCGAGCGGCCGGGCGGAGGTGTACCGCCGTGGTGGGAACCGCCGGCATGGTGCTTCCCGAACGGCGTCGTGCAGGCCGACGTGTCGAACGACGACACGGTGGGCATCGTCAACGCGAACGTGTACGCGGCACTGCGCGAGGGTGAAGTGGGCGGCAGCCTCTGGGCGATCGGCATGGCCGAGGGTGCACCGCTCTGGGTCGCGGTCGTGCAAGCACCCGCCGGCGCGACGCGCGTGCACGTGACGTTCCCGGGTGGGGGCACCGACGAGATGGCGCCGGTCGACGGCATCGCGACACTGGTGCACAGCGCGACGCTCACCGACACCGCGCCGTACTTCTCCCAAGTGGCGACCGTCGAAGCCTTCGACGCAACCGGCTCCTCACTCGGGCGAGGCACTGCGCGCGTGTACGGCGCCGACACGAGCCAGAACAAGGACGAGTGCATGGCGCCGACGAGTCTGCCCGCACCGGGTGCGGAGCAGCCCGCGAACGTTGCCGCCGCGACGCACGCCGTGACCGACGCGTTCGACATTGCGCATTCGAACGCACAGTCCGATGACGCGCGCACCGCGGTGATCGACGACCCCACGGGCCTTCCGGAGATCTGGGCGCAGAATCGGCAGGGTCCGTACAAGGACCAGATCGCGGCGAGCGTCATCACCCTCGACGACGTCGTGTTCGCATCGGCGACGAAGGCGTACTTCCGCTACCACTGGGAGACGCCCGGCTACTCGACCTACGGCCCCCGCTTCGGCGAAGCAGACGTCGTGGACGGCACGTGGAAGGTCACCCGCGCGTCGATGTGCCAGGACATCGCGCTGACGGGCGTCAGCTGCAAGTGACGCGGGCGCAACCGCCAAGGACCGGAGTACCGTCGGGGGAGCGCGCGCGGCCCGAGGAGCAGCCATGACGGTGACCGAGAACCCGTTCCTGACCGGCAACTACGGCCCGGTCGACAAGGAGGTCACGGCAACCGACCTCGTTGTCGAAGGCAGCATCCCGGCCGAGTTGCAGGGGCGCTACCTGCGCACCGGCCCCAACCCGTATCGCATGCCGGAAGGTCCGTACCACTGGTTCCTCGGTGACGGCATGGTGCACGGCGTCGAGCTCGACGCGGGCACCGCGCGCTGGTACCGCAACCGCTGGGTTCGCACCGGCGACATCGCTCGCGCGATGGGCGAACAACCGGTCGAGGGTCCCACACCGCCGATGTATGACGCGAGCAACACGAACGTGCTCGGCCACGCGGGTCGCATCCTGTCGCTCACCGAAGGCGCGATTCCGTACGAGCTGTCGCGCGAGCTCGAGACGCTGCGCCGCACCGACTTCGGCGGACCGCTCCCGAGCGGCCTCACCGCGCATCCCAAGATCGATCCGGTCACGGGGGAGCTGCACGCGTTCTCGTACTGGTTCGCCGAGCCGTACCTCATCTACCACCTGATCGACGCGGACGGACGCCTGGTTCGCAGCGAGCCGATCACGCTGCCGCGTTCGGTGATGATGCACGACTTCGCGATCACTCGTTCCCGCGTCCTGTTCTTCGATCTGCCGGTCGTGTTCGACCTCGCCGTGCAACCGTTCCCCTTCCGCTGGGATGGCGATGCCGCGGCTCGGATCGGTGTGATGCCGCGCGACGGTGGCGACGCCGACGTCGAATGGTTCGACATCGATCCGTGCTACGTCTTCCATCCGATGAACGCGTACGACGAAGACGACGCGGTCGTCGTCGACGTGCCGCGCCATCCGACGATGTTCGCGACCGAAGGTGAGCTGATCGAAGGACCCAACCGCGGCGGGCCGCCCGCGCTGCACCGCTGGACGATCGACCTCACCGCGGGCAAGGTCCGTGACGAGCTCGTCGACGAGCGCGGGCAGGAATTTCCGCGCGTCAACGAGACCCTGCTCGGTGCGAAGCACCGGTTCGGCTACAGCGTCGGCATCGAGACCGCGGACGCGTTCGACGGCGCCGCGTACCTGAAGCACGACTTCGACCGCGGCACGAGTGCGGTGCACGACTTCGGTCGCGGGCGAGCGCCCGGCGAGCTCGTGTTCGTGCCTGCGGCCGACAGCACCGGCGAGGACGACGGCTGGCTCATGGGTTTCGTGTACGACGCCACGACCGACCGCAGCGACTACGTCATCCTCGACGCCCACGACTTCGAAGCGTCACCCGTCGCGACCGTGCACCTGCCGCAGCGGGTGCCGTTCGGCTTCCACGGCAACTGGGTCGCCGACGCCTAAGCGAGTGCTCGCGGACTCAGTGCCCGTTGCACTCCGCCGACCGGTTCACGTTGTCGCCAACAAGTCGGCGATGCTCGCGTGCACGCGATCGGTCTGTTCGAGGTACGAGAAGTGGCCGCAATCGGCGACGACAACGAAGCGCGACTCTGGAATCGCGTCCGCGATCTCACGAGCGAGGTGAGTCGGGACCAGATCGTTGTCGCCGTGGATGACCAGGGTCGGGATGTCGAGCCGGTTGAGCTGAGGAAGCAGGTCGTAGTCCTCGGCATCCCAGGTCAGCCCATACAACCGATCTTCGATCGCTCGTGCTGCGACGATGCCGGCGCTCGTGAACGCTGACCTGAGCCGGCTGATGACACGCTCGAGCTGCTCGCCCGCGCGCAGCGTCGACGCGAAGTGGATGCGGTAGTACTCGAGGTCTGCGTCGACGTCACCCGCTTGGTACTTCGGGTCGGACAGCAGCTCAATCATGCGCTCGCGCTGCTCGGGTGAGCGCGTCTGTTCGAGTTCTTGCCGGAACGCCAGGACTCCCACGTGCGAGACCGGTGCCGTGTTCATGAGGATCAGATGCGAAACGCGCCGAGGCCGACGCAGCGCATACTCCATCGCGAGCAGCCCACCCCATGAGTGCCCGAGGACGGCAACCGATTCGAACCCGAAGTGCGCGCGTATCCGATCGAGGTCCTCGGTCTCGCTCGTCACGCTGATGCCTTCGGGCGGCCGGCCCGAGAACGACCGGCCGCGGCCTCGTTGGTCGTAGTAGACGAGGCGGAACGACCGCGCGAGTTGATCCATCTCAGGGAGCAGGTACTCGTGGTCGAAATCCGGTCCGCCGTGCACGACGATGATTGGCCGGTCGTGGCCGATCTCGCGAACATACAACCGAGCGGAACCGGTTTCCACGAACT
This sequence comes from uncultured Actinomycetes bacterium, assembly GCA_963740835.1. Classification (GTDB taxonomy): domain Bacteria; phylum Actinomycetota; class Acidimicrobiia; order IMCC26256; family PALSA-610; genus CAVUFH01. The sequence goes on from CAVUFH010000003.1 coordinate 1,260,144, forward strand.
CCTCGTGTGCAGCGGGATGCTTCCGGGGTGGCACCATCGAGGTCTATTCCAGTCGAACCGCGACGCATTCTCATGCAGTCCGGCGCGCCAGCCAGGCGGCTTCGGCTTCGCCCATCGGCGTCGACGGTGGCCCGTCCACGATCGGCCAGAGCTCCTCCGCGATGCGCCGCCAATTCGCGGTCGCGTGCAGGCGCCCGAGGACTGCGTGCAGGCCGAGGTTGATGCGTTGGGTGATCACGAACGCAGGCGGCACGTTCGCCGCCTTCGCCACGTGCGCGTGCGGACCCGAGAGATCGAAGAAGCGGCGCACCGTTTCCGACGCGTACTCGGGGCTCATCGTCACGACTTCGTCTTTCATCACGAACTCGTAGAAGTGGCCGAAGTACTCGAGCACATCGTCGTTCCCGAATGGCGCATCCTTGCGCAGGATCGAGTGCGCTTCGAGCGTCGTGCGGAATTCCGCGATGTCGTGCTCGAGCACCATCGAGCGGATCAACTCCTCGAACAGCGCGACCTCGGCCGGGTCGTAGCGTTTCACCAGGCCGAAGTCGAGGAAGGTGACGACGCCGCCCCCGCCGAACACGTAGTTCCCGGGGTGTGGGTCACCGTTGAACGCGTGGAGGCGATAGAGGCTGCGGAACACGAACCGGAAGATCGCTTCGGCCGCGAGGTCACGCTCCGCCGGTGACCAGTGCTCCGCTTCGCCGAAGCGCGCGCCGTCCGCGAACTCGGTCGTGAGCACACGCGCCGTCGAGAGGTCGTCGATGACCGCCGGGACGCGGATGAACGGATGGCCGGCGTAGTAGTCGGTGAACAGCCGCTGGTTCTTCGCTTCGTGTCCGTAGTCGAGCTCTTCGACGAGTCGGGCGCGCAGTTCGTCGACGATTGGGCCTGGATCGAGACCCGGGAACATGAGTGAGAGCGCGCGGAAGAGCACGTCGCTCGTCGTGAGGTCGGCGCGGATCGCATCGTCGACGCCGGGGTACTGCACCTTCACCGCGACGTCGCGCCCGTCGTGCGTGCGCGCCCGGTGCACCTGACCGATCGACGCGGCGGCGACCGGTATCGGGTTCCACGTCGCGAAGACATCTTCCGGCGCGTCACCGAGCTCCTCGCGCAGGACGCGCTCGACCAGTTCCGGCGCCATCGGCGGTGCGTCCTGCTGGAGCGACGCGAGCGCGGCTTGCATCGGTGCGGGCATGCCGTCGTCGAGGTAGCTCGCCATCTGCCCGATCTTCATGAGCGCGCCCTTCATGTTCCCGAGCGTCTCGACCACCTGCGCCGTGGTGCGCAGCTGGTACGCCTCGTCGAGCGCGGCGCGCGCATCAGGTGGTGTGACCGCGCGGCGGGCCCGATGCACCGCGTACGCCGCGCCGGAGCGGGCGCCGGCGGCCGCGAGGTGGGCGTTGCGGGCCGCGAGCCCAGTGGCGGCGAGCGGCGCCGCGATTCGTCGAGCCCGGGCGTGCCGGAGCGCGATTCCCGCGAGGGCGCCGGTGCCGGCCAGTCCGACGATCAGTCGAGTTCGCCCACGCACCGGGCGATCTTCGCGAATCGGCCCGCCGGCGCCGGTAATGGCGATGAACGGGGCGGTTTTCGTAGACTTGACCAAGCGGTCAAGTTGCCGCCCCGGCCGAAGGGACCCCGATGACGACCCTCATCACGAGCGACGAGCAGCGCGTCGCCGACCTGTGCGATCAGCTCCTCGCCGAACACGACCCGAGGACGACGCCCGCGGCCGAGTTCCTCGGCGCGCAGTTCGACCTCGGGCTCGGATGGGTCCACTTCCCGGTCGGTCATGGGGGCCTCGGAGTGTCGCCGAAGTTGGGGAGTGTCGTGAGCCAGCGCCTGCAAGCAGCCGGCGCGCCGTTGCCCTACGGGCGCAACCCCATCGGCTACGGCATGTGCGCGCCGACGCTGGTCGTACACGGTTCCGAAGCACAGAAGGAGCGCTACCTCCGGCCGTTGTTCACCGGCGAGGAGATCTGGTGCCAGCTGTTCAGCGAGCCGGGTGCCGGTTCCGACGTCGCCGGCCTCGCGACGCGCGCGGTGCGCGACGGCGACGAGTGGACGCTCAACGGCCAAAAGGTGTGGACGACGCTCGCGCACGTGTCGCGCTTCGGTATCGTGCTCGCGCGCTCGAACCCGGAAGTCGTGAAGCACAAGGGCATGACGATGTTCGTCATCGACCTGCACACGCCGGGCGTCGAGGTACGCCCACTGATGCAGGCGACGGGTGAAGCGGAGTTCAACGAGGTCTACATGACGGACGTGCGAATCCCCGACTCCGAACGCCTCGGCGATGTCGGCGAAGGCTGGGGCGTCTCGCTCACGACGTTGATGAACGAACGTGTCTCGATCGGCGGACAGGTCGCGCCGCGTGGCAGCGGCATCATCGCGATCGCGATGAAGGCATGGAAGGAGAGCCCCAACCACGGCGATCCGGTGGCGCGCAGCCAGCTCGCGCAGTTCTGGGTCGAGGCCGAGGTCAATCGGCTCACCAACATGCGCGCCGCGCAGTCACGAGTGAAGGGCACACCGGGACCCGAGGGTTCCGTCGGCAAGATGGCGATGGCCGGACTCAATCAACGGCTGATGAGCTTCGTCGTCGACCTGCTCGGGCCGAGCGGGATGCTCTATCCGACGGGGTATCCGATGGACCGGCCCACCACCGCCATGGACCTCTCGAACATGCAGAAGGCGTTCCTGCGGGTGCAGGCCAACTCGATCGAGGGCGGCACCACCAACATCATGAAGAACATCCTCGCCGAGCGGGTGCTCGGCCTCCCGGGCGAACCGCGGGCCGACAAGGACGTGCCCTGGAGCGACGTCCCCCGCAGCTAGGGCCCTGCGGCTGGTGTTGTTGCTGGGGCACTTGCTTTTGGTGAGGCCTCTGTAGTTTCCTGATGCTCGGGTGGAGACCCTTCCGAGCAGGAGCCGGACGCAATACCGGATCCAGGATGATGGCGTTTCGCACACCCTCGCGCGGCCTCGTCTTCGGGGCGATCGTCGCAGTCGTCACGCTCGCGGCTGGCGCCGCGGGGGCAGCCGCGCCCGCGCCGTTCCCGATGCCACTCGACTCCGGCACCAAGTACGTGGCCGAGCTCGCCGACGCGCGCGCCGAGCTCGCCCGGGCGCAGCCCGAAGTGGGCCGGGTGCAGCAACGCCAGCAGTCGCTCCAAGGCCAGTACGACGCGCTGACCGCCCAGCTCGCCGCCCTCGACGCCCAGGAGAAGGCTGCGGCGATGCAGGTCCAGGCCGCCCGCGACCGCATCGCGAGCTCGGCGGCCAAGCAGTACGTGGAGGCGGGCGGGACCCGGGTGAACGCGGCGATGGAGGTCGCGCTCAACGCCAACGACATGCTCGACTTCGGGCGCAACCTGCACATCCTCGAGAAGTCGGGCACGCACGAAGTCGATCTGTTCAGCGAGCTGGATGCCGCGCACACCGCGATCGTCACGCAGATGACCGGGGTGTTCGGCCAGCAGGCATCGACCAAACGCGACCTCGATGCTGCGATCAAGAAGGTGAAGGATCTGCAGGCATCCCTCGCCGGGGCCAAGCAGCGCATCGCCGAGGCGCAGAACGGGATCGCACGGTTCTTCCGCTCGGCAACCACGGCCGGAAGCCCGATCATGGGCCCGACGCTCCTTTCGGCGGGATATCTCGCCGCGTTCGTGCGCGCGCAGGGCGCGCAGCCACGGCTGACGGTCTCGCTCGACGCGCTCGCGCAGATGTACATCGAAGAAGGACAGAAGGTCGGTGTGCGAGGAGATGTCGCCTTCGCGCAATCGATCATCGAGACCGGCTACTTCGGCTTCCGCAACAGCATGGTCGATCCCGAGAACAACAACTTCGCCGGGATCGGCGCCTGCGACACGTGCAAGCACGGCTTCTCGTTCCCCGATGCCCGTACCGGCGTGCGCGCTCAGGTCCAGCTGCTCCGCGTGTACGTGGACCGGTCAGTGACCGTGGGGTCGCTGCCTGATCCACTCCTCCTCCCGGGTACATTGCGCCTCGGCTTCCGGGGTCGAGTCCAGACCTGGTGGGACCTCACCGGTAGGTGGGCAACTGCGCCCAACTACGGCAACGCGATCTACGCGGTCTACAACCGCATGGTCGCGGCGAGCGGCCGCCGCTGAATTTCATCCAGCCCGTTCTCAACTCCGGCACTGAAGTTTTCCGTCGAATGTGCCGAAGGTCGTCGAGATGGCCGGAAACAGCGCTCGCCGCCGCGCGCTCGTGTTGTTGGTGGGGCTCTTCGTAGCCCTGCCGACTGCCGCGTACGCGCAGGCGAGCCCCGCGCCGGCGACGCCGCCCGCCACGCCGCCGGCCGCACCCGTCGTGGCGCTCGGTCCCGCGCCGTTCCCCATGCCGATGGACACCGGCCCGAAGATGATGGCGCAGGCCGCGCAGGCCCGGGCCGACCTCGCGACCCTGCAGCCGCAGCTCGCGTCGGCCACCACCGAGCGCGACGCACTGCAGCAGCGGTGGGATCAACTGACCGCGCAGATCGTGCATCTCGACGACCTGCGCAGCCAGACCGTCGCCGAGCTGCAGGCCGCAAAGGAGCGGCTCGGTCAGAGCGCGGCGCGCGCCTACAAGCAGTCGGGTGGTGGCCGGTTGAACGCCGCGCTCGACGCGATGAGCCAGGCGAACGACATCCTCGACGCCAGCCGCGACATGCACCTCATCTCGACGTACGGCGACTACGAGCTCAACGTGGTCGCGCAGCTCGAGCAGCAGAAGAAGGCGCTCGACAAGCAGATCCTCGACGTCTCGAAGCAGCGCGCAACAGTGAAGGAACGGCTGGCGGAAGCGATCGCGCGCGTCGACGCGTTGACGACGCAGATCAACACCGCGACCCAGAACCTCGTCCTCGCGGAGACCGCGCTCGCGAGCTTCAAGGACATGGCGACGACCGCCGGCAGCCCGATCATGGGCCCGAACCGATTGACGGCGCAGCAGCTCGCCGACTTCATCCGCAACAACGGCTACACGCCGCACATCACGGTGACGATCGACGAGCTCGCGTCGTACTACATCGACGAAGGCGCGAAGCTCGGCATTCGCGGCGATGTCGCGTTCGCGCAGTCGATCATCGAAACCGGCGGTTTCAACTTCTCCGGGAGCATGGTCGAGGTCGGCGACAACAACTTCGCCGGCATCGGCGCGTGCGACTCGTGCCACCGCGGCTTCATCTTCCCCGACGCCCGCACCGGCGTGCGCGCTCAGCTCCAACTCTTGCGGGTCTACGTCGACCCGACGGTGACGGCGACGTCGTTGCCCGATCCGTTGCTGCTGCCGGGCACGCTCAAGCTCGGGTTCCGCGGCAAGGTGCAGTCGTGGTGGGATCTGACCGGCACATGGGCGACGGCATCGAACTACGGAATCGCGATCTACGACCTGTACATGCGGATGGTGACGGAGGCCGACGCCGCCACCGCGGCTGCAGCTGCAGCTGCAGCTGCTGCCGCCGCGGCCCCGCCGGTGCCGGCCGTCGCTGCGCCGCCCGCGCCCTGACCCGAATCCACACATCTGATGTGTGGGAACGGGCTGGTGTGAGCCGCCCGAGTCCACACATGTGATGTAAGGATTCGGCCGTGCGCTTCTCGGTGTTCACGGTCAGCTTGCCGGAGTGGACGCCCGAGGAAGCGGTCGAGCATCTCGCGGCGCTCGGCTACGACGGCGTCGAGTGGCGCGTCGTCGACCAACCGGCGTCCGCTGGGCCGCCCGCGTTCTGGAGCGGCAACCGGTGCACGTTGCCACTGCGCACGCTCGCGGCCGACGCGCCACGCGTGCGTGCGCTCGCGGCCGGCGCGGGGCTGGACATTCCGAACCTCGGCACGTACGTGTCGTGCCTCGACGCCGATGCCGTCGACCGCGCCCTCGCGGGCGCGGTGGCGATCGGCGCGCCGAGCATCCGCGTCCAGATGCCGAACTACGCCGGCCGGGAGCCGTACCTCCCATTGCGCGACGCCGCGCTCGCGGCGTTCGACGACGTCGCACGACTCGCCGCGGGCCACGGCGTGCGCGCCCTCGTCGAGATCCACATGGGCACGATCATGCCGAGCGCGAGCGCGGCGGCCCAGTTCTGCGACTGGTTCGATCCGCGCCACGTCGGCGTGATCCACGACGCCGGCAACATGGTGTTCGAAGGGTTCGAGCGCTACCGCATGGGGCTCGAGGTGCTCGGCCCGTATCTTGCGCATGTCCACCTCAAGAACGCCCGCTGGGCGCCGGCCGGCGCACGGGACGACGGCACCGTTCGGTGGGCGGCCGCCTTCGCGCCACTCGGCGAGGGGAGCGTCGACATTCGCGACCTGCTCCGTGCGTTACGGGCGGTCGGATACGACCGCTGGATCTCGTTCGAGGACTTCTCGACCGACCGCCCGCTGCTGGACCGGACGCGCACCAACCTCGAAACCGTGCGCGCCCTCCTCGCCGCCATTTCTTGAACGGTTCTCGGGCTGACGCCGGTTCTCGGTCCAAGCGCGAATCCCTTGCCGAACAGCTCTAGACCGTCCGCGAAAGCGCCGATTAGCCTTTTTGAACCAGATGACTTCCCGCAGCCGTGGCGCGCGCGTCCTCGTGATGCTGGTGATGCTCTTGGGGTCGGTGCTCGCGAGTGCGGCCGGGGCAGACACCACCGACGACCTGACCCGCGGCGGGACCGCATGGTCGCGGCCCAGGCCGCGGCGGACGCCGCGGCGGCACGCTACGAGGCCGCGCTCGCGGGCCATGCGCAGCTCGAGAACCAGCTCGCCCAGACCCACCAGCGCATCGTCGAGACCGAGGCCGTCGCGAAGGTGTTGACGAAGCAGGTGCAGGCGATCGCGGCGCGCGCGTACGTGACCGCCGGGGAGCCGGTGGTCGGGGCGCTGTTCTCGGGCGACGATGTCCTCGATCTCGGTCGCAGTACCCGGCTGCTCGATCGGGCCAACGCGCCGAACGTCGCCACGATCGATCGCCTCGCAGCCGCGAAGGAAGATCTCGACCGGGACCACGCGCGCGTCGTCGCCGCCGAGAAGGAGTCGGCGCAGCTGCTCGCGTCGCTCCAGTCCGAGAGCAACCGCGTGCAGCAGGAGCTCACCGCGGCCGGGAACGCGAAGGCGCAGATCGAACAGCGCATCGAGCAGCTGAGGCAGCAGGCGATCCAGGACGACGCGCGCGAAACCGAAGAGCGCGCGGTCGCGGGCGTGACCACCACGACGACGCGCCCATCGCGGTCGACGACCACGACCACGAAACCGACCACGCCGACGACCAAACCTACGACGCCGACGACGAAGCCCACGACGCCGACGACGAAGCCGAACCAACCGCCGCCTCCGCCACCGCCGCCGGGGAACCGGGTCTGTCCGGTGCGCGGTCCGGTGAGCTTCGTCGACAGCTGGGGCGCGCCGCGTTCGGGCGGACGAACGCATCAAGGCGTCGACATGATGGCCGCGCGCGGCACACCGGACGTCGCCATCGTTTCGGGCACGATCACCCAGCAGTACGGCAGCCTGCAGGGCAACGGTGTGTTCCTGAAGGGTGACGACGGCAACTCGTACTGGTATTTCCATCTCGACTCGTACGCGGGTGGGCCGCGGCGCGTCGCGGAGGGAGAAGTGATCGGCTACGTCGGGACCACCGGCAATGCTGATGGTGGGGCGCCGCACACGCACTTCGAGTACCACCCGGGCGGCGGCGCGGCCGTGGATCCGTACCCCATCGTGCGTCCGATCTGCTGAGCGCGCCGCGCCGCCTCGTCAGCCGAAAGACGCGGCCAGGAACCGGTCGTACCCCTCGGGGTCCGCGCGGACGTGCAGATGGCCGCCATCGTCGCGGCTGATGTCGAGGGCCGGACAGAAGAAGTCGCCGGCCGGCGTGAAGAAGTGCGGTGAGCCGAGCACGCCGCGCCGGCGACCCTCGGCGTATTCGGCTTCGACCCGGCCGCCGTCCGTCGTTCGCTCGATCCCGCACCGCGCCGCGACGCCGTCGAGCACATCGGCGCGTCCGATGTCCTCGCCTCGTTCGAAGAGCAGATCGCGCAGCTCGAGGCTGACGGCTTCTCCCATGTGGAACCCGTGCTCGTAGGCCTGCGCGGCGAGCGCCAGCCCGGGCAGCGACGTCGCCGGGAACGCGGCTTCGGTGAATCCACGGAACAGCTCGGGCGCGAGATCGTGCCGCAGCTCGGCAACCTCCTCGCCGATGAACGCGGGATCGAACGGCTTGCCGTTGACGAGCTCGAGCGGCCACGAACGGACCCACAGCCGCACGTCGCGTCGACTCGACGCGTCCCGCACCGCCGCGAACTTCCGGAGCCCGACATGCGTGAACGGACACGTGACGTCGGCCCACACCTCGATGACACGCGACGCCTGATGCCGGCTGACGGTTTCACGAAGCAGCATGCCTTCAACGTAAGGATCGATGGCACCGAGCGGCGGAGGCGAACGACCAGTTCAGAAAGGGACTTTCGGCACGAGCGCGCCCAGCATCGGTTCCGTACCGTCGGAGGTGACAGTCGGTAGGTACACACATCCCTGACGAGACGGTGATCTGATGGGTTCTCACATCGTGATCCTCGGCGGCGGTACGGGCGGGACGCTCGTCGCGAATCGCCTGCATCGAGCCATCGGATCCGAGGTCGCGATCACCGTGATCGACGAGAACGATCGACACGTCTACCAACCCGGGCTCTTGTTCGTGCCGTTCGGGTTGGCGCAACCCGACGATCTCGTGCGCTCACGCGCCCGGCAGCTGCACGAGGGTGTGACGTACCGCCAGTGTGGAATCGATCGGGTCGATGTCGACGCCGATCGTGTGCACCTGGTCGACGGCAGCTCGGTCGACTACGACGTGCTCGTCGTCGCGACCGGAGCGCGCTTGGTTCCCGAGGAGACGGAGGGCCTCACCGGCGCGGGCTGGTGCGAGAACGTCTTCACGTTCTACGACCTCGACGGTGCAGCCGGTCTCGCCGCCCGTCTCGCCACGTTCGAGCGGGGCCGGCTCGTGGTGAACGTCGTGGACATGCCGATCAAGTGCCCGGTCGCGCCACTCGAGTTCTGTTTCCTCGCGGACTCGTACTTCCGCGAGCGCGGGGTCCGGGCCCAGGTCGACATCACGTACGTGACGCCGCTCGACGGTGCATTCACGAAACCGACTGCGGCACGCACGCTCGGCGGCATGCTCGAGGCGCGCGGCATCCGGTTGGTCACCGAGTTCAATACCGGGACCGTCGACGGTGCGGGTCGGCGTCTCGTCTCCTACGACGAACGCGAGGTGCCGTTCGACCTCGCGGTGGTCGTCCCCGTCCACAGCGGCGCGGCGTACGTCGGCCGTTCCCCGGGCCTCGGCGACGAGCTCGACTTCGTTCCCACGGACGAAGGGACGTTGCAAGCGGCAGCCAAGGCGAACATCTTCGCGATCGGTGATGCGACCTCGCTCCCGGTCTCGAAAGCGGGTTCGGTCGCGCACTTCGAAGGACCGACGCTGGTCGACAACGTGCAGCACTTCCTGCGGGACGAACCACTCGACGCCGCGTACGACGGGCACGCGAATTGCTTCATCGAAACCGGCGACCACAAGGCGATGCTGATCGACTTCAACACGGTGCAGGAGCCGGTCGGTGGCCGCTTCCCGGGCCGCGTGGGCATCCCGCTCTTGAAGGAATCGCGACTCAACCATCTCGGCAAGCTGATGTTCCAGTGGCTGTACTGGCACGTGTTGCTCCGCGGCCGAGAGGTCCCGGGCATCACACCCTCGATGCCGACCGCCGGCAAGCGGATGACCGCGGAAGCGGCTGCGGCGGCGTCCTCGACAGGGGAGACCACACCATGCCCATGACGACGATCAATGGTGTCGATGTCGCGCTCAACGACGAAGGGTTCCTCGAAGACGCGGACGAGTGGAACGAGGAGATGGCGGTCGAGCTCGCGCGCGTCGAGGGAATCGATCCGCTCACCCCGCGGCACTGGCAGGTGATCCGCTTCATGCGCCATGAGTACGCGGAGAAAGGCACCGGCCCGACCGTGCGTGTGCTGGGCAAGACGTCGGGCGTCAGCGTGAAGGAGCTCTATCAACTGTTTCCCAAAGGACCGGCGAAGATCGCCGCGAAGATCGCGGGGATACCGAAGCCGCGCGGCTGCATCTGAGCGCTGCGGCGGAAAGGATCGACAGAGATGGGAGAATCGATCAGCAAGGTCTCGATCATCGTGTCGAAGGGCTCGCTCGAAGGTGTGTACCCGGCGCTGATCATGGCCAACGGGGCGCGGGCCGAAGGCATCGACACGAACTTGTTCTTCACGTTCTTCGGCCTCGACGCGATCCATCGCAAGCGCATCGATCACATCAAGGTCGCCACGGTCGGGAATCCGGGGATGCACATCGCCACGATGATCGGTGGTCTCCCGGGGATGTCGGCGATCGCGACGCACATGATGGAACGGAAGATGGCGGACCTCGACATCCCGCCGATCCCTGAGTTCATCGAGATGATCAGCGACACGGGAGCCGGCATCTACGCGTGCAAGGCCTCCGTCGACATGTTCGACCTCTCGAAGGACGACTTCGTCGATCAAGTGCAAGACATCATCACCGTCGGCGAGTTCTACGAGCTCGCGGCCGGCGGCGAGATCATCTTCACCTGACGCCCTGACGGCGTCGCGCGGACGTGAATCGCTCAGCGCGTTGCGCGAGTGGCGGTCGGGCTCTTGGCGCTCGCGGTGTCGACGCGACCGTCCTCCATGTGAATGATGCGGTCCGCGGCCGCGGCGACGTGCTCGTCGTGGGTGACGACCACGACGGTGACCTGCTCGCGGTCGCGCAGCCGGCCCATGAGGTCGAGCACTCGAGCGACGGATCGCGAATCGAGACTTCCGGTCGGCTCGTCGGCGAGGAGGAGGCGCGGACGGTTCGCAAGCGCGCGGGCGATCGCGACGCGTTGACGTTCCCCGCCGGAGAGCTCGGGAGGACGGCGCCGCTCGCGCCCGGCGAGGTCGACGGACTGGAGCAGCTCGTGTCCGCGCGCCCGCTGATCTCTCCGATGCGCGTGCGTCCCGAGCATCGCGATCGCCACGTTGTCGAGCGCGTTGAGGTGGGGGAGCAGGTCGTGCAGCTGGAACACGAGCCCCACCTCGTTGCGACGGTACGAAGTCGGGTCGCGCAAGGTCGCGAGATCGACGCCGAACACGCGCAGGCAGCCCGAGTCAGGGCGATCGAGCGCGGCGACGAGCTGGAGCAGGGTCGACTTGCCGCATCCCGACGGGCCGGTGATCGCGACGTACTCGCGCTCGGCGATCGAGAGGGTGAGACCGTCGAGCGCGTGCACCAGGCCACGGTCGTACGACTTGTGGACGTCGATCGCTTCCACGGCGAGCGCGCGGTCGTCATCACTCACGACGTATCGCCTCCAATGGCGCGAGGCGCGCCGCTCGTAGTGCGGGGTACAGGGCGCCGAGAAACGCGACGGCGGCCGCCGTGAACAACGCGCGACCGAACACGCCCGCGCCATAGGTCGGTTGCAGGATGCCCTCGAGGTCGGGCAGGCGGGCAAGGACGCGGATGAGCACGTACGCGACACCGACGCCGATCACGGCGCCGCCGAAACCGATCGTGAGCGCTTCACCGAGCACGAGCGCGATGACGCGCCGGCGAGACCACCCGATCGCGCGCAGGATGCCGAACTCGCGATATCGCTCGACGAGCGAGAGCAACATCGTGTTCATGACGATGATGGCGCCGATCGCGATCGCCACGATCGTCGCGGCTCGATCTGCCGCGGTGATGAGCTGGTAGTCGCGGTCGGCCCGACCGAACTCGACCAGGTTGCGGATCGGTGCGAGCACCGGGCTCGAGTCCGCGACTCGCTTCTCGACGGTCGGGACATCGGCCTTCGGTTGGGTTTTGACGAACAGCAGGGAGAGTCCGCCGGGTTGGCGCTCGTACGCCTGGAACGGGACGAGTGGAAACATCGTCGCGGAATCGCCGAACACGTTGCCGGTCGAGTAGATGCCGACGACCTTCTTCGGGCCGCCGGCGATGGTGATCGTCTGGCCGATGCGCGCGTCGAGGTCGGCCGCGAGGCGCGAACCGAGCATCACTTCTCCGGCTGCTGCCGCCGTGAACGGTCGCCCGGCGACGATGCGCACGCCGAACGGCGTCAGGTCCTCCGGGCGGATCCCGACTTCGACGAGCAGCGGGTGGTCGTTGTCGAGCTTCTCGGTGTCGAGCAGCACGCCCACCGCACTCCGCACCCCGGGCACGGTGGCAACGCGTGCGAGTTGGGCATCCGTCAGCGAGCTCTCGAGGATGTCGGACACGTTCTTCTGCGCAACTGTGAAGTCGGCCGCCCCGACCTGCAGGACGCCGGCTGCAGTCGTCCGTACGCTCTCCGTCACGACGCCGAGCGCGACGACCGTCATCACACCGACCGCCACGGCGAAGGCCGTCAGCGCGGATCGCACCTTCTTGACCGAGACGTCGTGGAAGATCAGCCAGGGAAACGACACGGCGTTCCTCCTCGCTGTGGCCACGGGTCCGGTCGCGGGTTCGCCGCACTCCGCACACTGTTATACCCCGCCGCGATACCCCGCCGCGGTCGACAGAAGGGACCTCCGGCCCTGGTGAACGCCCCCCTGCGGCGCCGACGATCCCTGTATGGCCGCGACGACGACGGAGTCCACAGTGGATGCAGTCATCGGTGCCGCGCACCAGGTGAACGGGGACGCGGACGACTACGACGCGCTGCTCGACCTCGTCGACGATCGGCGCTTCGTCCTCATCGGTGCTGCGACACACGGCACGCACGAGTTCGCCCGCGAGCGCGCGCGGCTGACCCGGCGATTGATCCAAGAGCGGGGCTTCACTGCGGTCGCGGTGGAGGCGGATTGGCCCGACGCGTATCGAGTGAATCGCTACGTCATGGGCCGGTCCTGCGATCGCGATGCCAATGCCGCGCTGTCGGATTTCGGGTGCTTCCCGGCGTGGATGTGGCGCAACCATGACGTCCTGAACTTCGTCGAGTGGCTGCGGGCTCGCAACGATGCCCACGTGCATCCCGCGACCAAGACCCGGTTCTACGGCCTGGACCTCTACAGCGTGTCGGCCTCGATCGCAGCGGTGATCTCCTACCTCGAGCGGGTCGATCCGGCGGAGGCGCGACGTGCCCGCGGTCGCTATGGCAGCCTCGACCACGTCGGACGAGAAGGGCACCGCTACGGCGACGCGATCGCGTTCGAAGGTGCCCTCCGCTACGAGAATGAAGTCATTGCGCAGCTCGTCGACCTGCGCCGGCAGGCGGACGCGCATCTGCGCGGCGAAGGCTGGATCGCGGAGGACGAGCGGTTCTTCGCGGAGCAGAACGCGCGGGTCGTGCGCGACGCGGAGAAGTACTACGAGCAGCTGTACTGCGCCGACGTCCCGTCGTGGAACGTGCGTGATCGGCACATGGCCGGGACGCTCGACGCGCTCGTCGAGCACCTCGACCGGCAATCCCGGCGCAGCAAAGTCGTCGTGTGGGAGCACAATGCGCACGTTGGCGACGCGCGCGCGACATCGATGGCGGCCCGCGGCGAGGTCAACGTTGGTCAGCTGATCCGACAGGGGCACGGCACCGACGCTCTGCTCGTGGGTTTCACCACCTACGCCGGTCACGTCACCGCGGCGTCGAACTGGGGCGAGCGACCTCGGCGCATGCACCTGCGACCGGCCGCGGCCGAGAGTCACGAGGCCGCGTTCCATCGCGCGCTGCCGTCGAACTTCTGGGTCTCCACCGCTGATCGCGGGATCCATCGCGCGCTGCAGGAGCCGCGTCTCGAACGCGGCGTCGGGGTGATGTATCACCCGGAGCGCGAGCTCGAGGATCACTACTTCGAGGCGCGGCTCGCCGATCAGTTCGACGCCGTGATCCACTTCGATCACACGCGTGCGGTCGAACCACTCGAGCGCACGGCGCTGTGGAACGACTTCGAGCCGCCCCCGACCTATCCGACCGGCGTCTGACGGGTCCGGTCCGTGGCCACGGCTGAGCGTGACGGCCGCAAACACGTCTGGCGCAGGCGTTGGGCGGTGGTGGCGATCGTCGTCGTCCTGGTGCTGACGTCGATGGGCGTGTGGACGATGCGCCGCTGGCAGGAGCGCGGTCCGGATCGAGCCTCCGTCAGCGCGGCCGTCGATCGCTTCCGTTCCTCGTCGACGCGGCCGGCCGCAGACGGTTCACTGACGCCCGCGCCGGGCGTCTACAGGTACTCGGGGTCGGGGCGGGAACGACTCTCGTTCCTCTCCACCACGCAATCCCAAGGGCCCGAGCTGCCCGCGACGGTCGTCGTCGGCTCCGACGGCTGTTGGACGTTCGAGATCGAGTACAACTCGTTCCACCGGCAGAGCTGGGAGTGGTGCGAACGCGACGGCAAGCTCGTCGAACTTGGTGGCACCACTGATCAGAAGTTCGACTTCGCCGCGTTCCAGATGGACGAGACGAGCCGGCTCGTGTGCGATCCGCCCTTCGTGGCGTTCGATCGCGAGGTGCATTCGGGTGACACCGTCGCGACGCATTGTCGCGGTCATTCCGAGACAACGGGCACCGACATGTCATCGGACGGCACCATGCGCTTCGCGGGACGCGAAACCGTGGTCGTCGCGGGCCGGCGGCTTGCCGCGCTGCACTACGCGGCCGATCGAAAGCTGACCGGAGACCAGCACGGTCAGGAGCACCTCGACATGTGGCTGTCTGCCGCGAACGGGCTCCCGCTCCGCAACGACCGCCACATCACGGTCGTGTCGCCTGCCCCGGCGCCGCTCGACTCGGTGACCTACGAGGAGCGAGGCCACTGGGAGCTGGCAAGCGAACGCGTGCGTACCTGAACGTGCTCGTGCGGTGACGCAAGGCCCGGCGCGCCTCAGGCCGTCGGAGCGGTCCCCCACACCTCGCGCAGCTCCGCCGGGAGAACCGCGCTGACGTCGTCGGTCTCCTCCGGGACGAGCGACCGCAAGGTTGCGACGACGCGGCGCGTGAGCTCGGCCGCGAACTCGGGTGCGATCGCCTCCTCGGCGCGTACCGCGGTGACGAGATCGTCGAAGGTGCGATACCGCTCGGCGTGGGCGCCGTGTCGTTGCGGCGGCCCCGCCAACTCCTTCACGTCATCGGGAAGATGCGCGAGAACTTGCTCCCGTTCGCCCTCCGGGATGCGATCGAGGAACCGGCACAGCACCGCGTGCGCGGCCACGCGAGGTTCGCTCGCGCCCGCGTGTGAGGCAGCCTCGAGCAGCACCTGCCGCGCGTGCGACGGCGGGAGCGGTGCGGCACGCCCGAGCGAAGGGCGCGTGTCGCCTCGGATCAGCCCGGCGTGCAGATGTGACTCGACGCCGTCGATGCCGGCGACTTCCAAGACCGACTGCTCGATCACGAGCGCTTCGTACGCGCTGGCGACGTCACCGTGCAGGAACGCGATGTGGTGCGTGACCATGACGTGGACATGGGGCACGTCGAGCCGCTTGAGCACCGGTCCGATGGTCGAGCGGACCCGGTCGGCGAGGATGTCGTCGCTCACGTCCGGATCGGGTTGCCGCCCGGCCAAGCGGTACAGGATGCCCGGCGCGGTGCCCACCGCGTAGCGGACGTCGCGCGCCATCCGGTCCGCCAGCCGGCGGATGGCACGGCCTCCGGGGGTGTCGGGCGCGGCCACCGCCGCCGCACCGAGAAGCCCGGCGGCCATGGCGGTTCCTTGTACGAGTCGTTTCGTCACGCGCATGGGTTCCTCCTGACGCGTCGCCCGGTGATGGCACCGGGTCGTATCCGCACCCAGTGCTCCTTCGCGCCGGGGTTCCACGGTCCGACTTCGAGCAGCTTCAGCCGCGAGCCTTCGCGTGGGGGGTCGATCAGTTCCGCGCGCCCGACGACGAGCACGCTCCAACCGCTTTCGTCGCGATCGTCGTCGCCGCTGTCGATCTCGAACGCCACGCGTTGTCCGATCGCGCCGCGGAGTTTGTTCCCCGCGTCGGTCCGGAACACGATCGCGTCACCGTCGAGCGTGTAGTTGACCGGCAGGACCAGCGGCTGTCCGGCGATCACCACCCCCAAGCGTCCGAGGATGTGCTCGCCGAGCAACCCGAGACAGGTCGTGCGGTCGATGGACTCGAACGCGAGGGGGGATTCGGACCCGAGCGGGCCGCGGTCGGGTGGTGAGTGCGACATATCTGCCGATTCCTGGTTCGATCGGTCGAACTGATGCATCGCACCTCCGCTCGCCGCTCCGGATGCGTTTCCCGCCCTTTCGTCGAGGATGGACGCTCCCGGCCGCGAGAGGCAGGGGCGAACGACCTTTCCGTGCGCACCGGAGCCGTGCCGGTGCGGGAATAGCTTGCGAGGGCAGCGATTTCTGCTGCTCCGCGGGGGAGAGGGGACCGGATGGGTGTGGAGCTGAACCACACGATCGTGTGGTGTCGCGATCAGCAGCTGTCTGCGTCGTTCCTGTCGGAGGTGCTCGGACTCGAACCGCCGGCGCGGTTCGGTCCGTTCCTGATCGTCGAAGTGGGCAACGGGGTCTCGCTCGACTTCCACGACACCGACGGCGAGATCGCCGCGCAGCACTACGCGTTCCTCATCAGTGAGCCGGAGTTCGACGAGATCTTCGAACGGATCGTCGCGCGCGAGCTCGAGCATTGGGCCGACCCGATGCTCAGCCGCCCGGGTGTGATCAACCACAACGACGGTGGTCGCGGTGTGTACTTCAAGGATCCCGACGGCCACCTGCTCGAGATCATCACGCGCCCCTACGGGAGCGGTGCCTGACGGCGCCCACGGAGTGGTGACTGAGGGCGTTGCGTACGCTCGGGTGATGGCAGTCAAAGAGGGTCCCGTACCGCCGTTCCCTGAAGGCGCCGACGCCGAGGAGTACGACCGATTGCGCCGGCGTGTGCTCTGGAAGATGCCATCAGGGCTCTACGTGATCGGGAGCACCGACAAAGCTGACCGGCGCAACGGCATGACGCTGAATTGGGCGACGCAGGTGTCGTTCGATCCGAAGTGGCTCGGCATCGGTGTCGAGCAGGACGCGTTCACCCACGAACTGATCGTCGCCGGTGGCGTCTTCTCCCTCTCTGTCATCGACCGCGAGGATCGGGCGATCGTCCGCAAGTTCACCAAGCCGGTCGAGGTCGATCTCGCCGCGAGGACGTTGAACGACTTCCCCTACATCGACGGCCCGATCACGGGCGCGCCGGTGCTCGCGCAATCGGTGGCCTACGTCGAGTGCGAGGTCCGGCAGTCGGTCGACATCGGCAACCACACCCTGTTCCTCGGAGAAGTGGTCAACGCCGCCTTCCTCAAGTCCGAGGACACCGAGGTCCTGAGGATGGAAGACACGAGGATGAACTACGGCGGCTGAGGCCGTATCGCGGCTGCGCCCCGACCTTCCGCTCGTTAACCTTTCCCCCATGGCGACTTCTGCGGCACGTGTCGAGCGCGCGAAGCAGGGCAACGTCGTGGCGAACTGGAAGTACGTGCTCACCACGACGAACCCGCCACGCGGGCGCATGGATCCCGTGTCGAAGTGGCTCTACCTGACGCGCGCCGGTGTGCTGCCGATGACGCTGGTCTCGGCCGCGGTGGCCGGGCTGCTCGCGGTGTACCGGAATGCCGATGTCGCGTGGGGTTGGTTTGCGCTGTCGGCAATCGGCCTCGTGCTCGCGCACATGTCGAACAACCTCATGAACGACCTGTTCGACCTCGAGGTCGGCACGGACCGCGAGGAGTACCCGCGCAACCTTTACTCACCGCATCCGGTGCTCTCGGGCGTCGTGACGCGCCGGCAGCTCGCGACGTACGCGCTGCTCGTCAACTGCCTGTGCCTCGCGATCATGATCGTGCTCGCGGTCGCGCGTGGCTGGCCGATCATCGCGTTCGCGCTCGGTGGGTTCCTGCTCTCCGCCGCGTACACGGCACCGCCGTTGCGGCTGAAGAAGCACGGCCTCGGCGAGCCGACGGTGCTCGTGGTCTGGGGGCCGCTGATGGTCGGTGGCACCTATTACGCGGCTACGGGGCAGATCCCCGGGGCGGTCGTGCTCGCGTCGCTGCCGTACGCGCTCCTGTGCACGACCGTGCTGATGGGCAAGCACATCGACAAGATTCCGTGGGACGGCCCCGACGGCACACATACCCTGCCCGTGATCTTGGGCGAAGCGCGGGCGCGCGCCGTCACGAAGGGCATGTTCGTCGGCTTCTACGCTTCGATCGTCGCGCTGGTGATCGCGCAGGTGTTGCCGGTGGCATCGCTGCTGGTGTTCGCGTCGCTGCCGATCATGGTGCGCACCTGGAAGGCGTACTCGGCGCCGAAACCCGAGGTCTCGCCGGTGCCGAATCCGGTGTGGCCGCTGTGGTTCGCGGCGATGTCGTTCCTCGTCACCCGCCGCGCGGGCGGCTTGTTCGTCCTCGGATTGCTCGCGGGCGCCATCCTCGGCTGGTGACTCGGGGGCGGTGACGCGCCCGCTGAGCAGCATCTACGCTCCGGTCATGACACCGAGCACGATGCAGGATTTCCCGCTCACGATCACCGCGATCCTGCGCCACGGGCGCCGTGTATACGCCGACAGCGAGTGCGTCACGTGGACCGACAGCGGCGCGCGCCGCGCGACCTTTGCCGAAGTCGCCGACAACGCTGACCGGCTCGCGGCCGCGCTCACGAAACTGGGCGTGCGCGACGGTGACCGCGTCGGCACGTTCTGCTGGAACACGCAGGAGCACCTGGAGGCCTACTTCGCGATCCCGTGCCTTGGCGCGGTGCTGCACACGTTGAACATCCGGCTCTTCCCCGAGCAGCTTGCGTACGTCATCAATCACGGCGAGGACAAGGTCGTGATCGTCGACGACACGCTCGTACCGGTACTCGCACGCGTGGTCGAAGAATTGCAGACGGTCGAGCGGTTCATCGTGGTCGGCGATGGTGACGCATCCGCGCTCGGCGACCGCGAAGTGCTGCGCTACCACGAACTCCTGGCGGCCGAGCAGCCCGGGTTCGAGTACCCGGAGCTCGACGAACGGCAGGCCGCGGCGATGTGTTATACGTCGGGCACGACAGGTAACCCCAAGGGCGTCGCGTACTCGCACCGGTCGTCGTACCTGCACTCGCTCGTCGCCACGACGCCGACGGCGCTCGGACTCTCCGAACGCGATCGGGTCCTCACAATCGTTCCGATGTTCCACGCGAACGCATGGGGCATTCCGTATGCGTCGTTCATCTGTGGCGCGTCCGTCGTGATGCCGAACCGATTCCTCCAGGCGCCGCTGCTCACTGACATGATCAAGGCGGAAGCGGTGACGTTCTCCGGCGCGGTGCCGACGATCTGGGCCGACATCCTGCGTTACGGCGAAGCGCACGAGATCGACCTCTCGACCCTGCGCATGATCATCTGCGGCGGCTCCGCGGTGCCGCGCGCGCTCATGGACGGGCTGATGGAGCGCTACCGGGTGCGTGTCGTCCAGGGCTGGGGGATGACCGAGACGTCGCCGCTCGCCGCGGTCTCTCACGCGCCCGCGTCGGTCGACATGCAGTCGCCCGAAGAGGTCGACTGGCGGTCGATGACGGGCCGGGTGGTCGCCGGTGTCGAGCTGCGCATCGTTGACGATCGTGGCGATCCGCTGCCCTGGGATGGTGAAGCCGTCGGCGAGATCGAGGTGCGGGGTCCATGGATCACCGCGTCGTACTACCGCGATGACGCACCCGAGAAGTTCGACGACGGCTGGTTGCGCACCGGTGACGTCGGGTCGGTCAACGCGAAGGGCTACATCCAGATCACCGACCGCGCCAAGGACGTGATCAAGTCCGGTGGCGAGTGGATCAGCTCGGTCGAGCTCGAGAACCACTTGATGGCGCACCCGGCGGTGATCGAAGCGAGCGTGATCGGCGTGCCCGATGCGCGCTGGCAGGAACGCCCGCTCGCGTGCGTGGTCGTGAAGGACGGCGCGGTGGTCGACGCCGCCGAGCTCTCGGAGTTCCTCGGCGCGCACGTCGCGAAGTGGCAGGTGCCAGAGCGCTGGGCGTTCATCGACGAGGTTCCGAAGACCTCCGTGGGCAAATTCGACAAGAAGGTGCTGCGCGCCCGCCACGAGAAAGGCGACCTCGTTGTCGAACTCCTGGATTGAACGAAGCGGAGCCCCGCCTGCCGAAGGCCGCTCCGGCGCGAAGCGGCGTGACCCATCGTGGATTGAGGAGAGACGGAACGCGAATGACGGCGGCCCATCGGGCGTGGAAGCGGCGCCGGCCGCGACGGTCGTGCTGCTGCGCGACGGCGAGACCGGGCTCGAGGTGTTGCTCGGGCGCCGCTCGTCGAAGCTGAAGTTCCATGGCGGAGCGTGGGTGTTTCCCGGCGGCCGCATCGATCCCGAGGACTATGTCGACGATCCCGCCGACGTCGATGCGGCCGCGCGCCGCGCCGCTGCGCGCGAAGCGAAAGAAGAAGCGGGTGTCGACGTCGATCCCGACGCGCTCATCCACTTCTCCAACTGGACCACGCCCGACATCTCACCCAAGCGCTTCGCGACGTGGTTCTTCGTCGGCCCGGTTGCCGGCGGCACCGCGATCGCCGACGGTGCGGAAACCGACGCGATCCAGTGGTTCGGCCCGGACGAGGCGCTGGCCGCGCACGCGGCCGGAGCGATCGAGCTCGCGCCGCCGCAGCACGTCTCGTTGCTCGACTTGCGCGCGTACGCCAGCGTCGCGGACGCGATGGCCGCTGTCGCCGCCGCGCTGCCGATCGACTACACGCCCCGCTTCCACTTCACCGAAGATGGGGGCGCCATCTGCGTGTACCGCGAAGACGTCGCCTACGAGGACTTCGCGCTCCTGGACGCGGAAGGCCCGCGTCACCGGCTTTACCTCCGTGACGCGGGCTGGAACTACATCCGCGACTGAATGCTTACTTGTCGGGCTGGGGCGTCAGCCGGAGGTAGGGCTTCACTGCCTTCCACCCCTTCGGGAACTTCGTCTTCGCGTCATCGTCGGAGACCGTGCCCGCGATGATCACGTCTTCGCCCTGCTTCCAATTAGCCGGCGTCGACACGCTGTAGTTCGCGCTGAGCTGGAGCGAGTCGATGACGCGCAGCACCTCGTCGAAGTTGCGGCCGGCGGACATCGGGTAGACGAGTATCAGCTTGATCTTCTTGTCGGGCCCGACGACGAACACGTTGCGGACCGTCATGTTGTCGGCCGGTGTACGCGTGTTCGGGTCACCCGAGGTACTCGCCGGGAGCATGTCGTACAGCTTCGCGACGTTGAAGTCGGAGTCGGCGATGAGCGGGTAGTTCGGCGCAGTGCCCTGCGTCTCCGCGATGTCGTTGGCCCAGTCCTTGTGCTTCTCGAGCGGGTCGACCGACAGGCCGAGGATCTTCACGTTGCGCTTGTCGAACTCGGGCTTGATCTTCGCCATGTAGCCGAGCTCGGTCGTGCACACCGGCGTGAAGTCCTTGGGGTGCGAGAAGAGCACGCCCCAACTGTCGCCCAGGTATTCGTGGAACTTGATCGTGCCTTCGGTGGACTCCGCCGTGAAGTCCGGGGCTTCGTCGCCCAGGTGCAGCGCCATCGCAGTACCTCTCTGTTGCGTTCGGGGAAGCGGTCGCAGGCTATGTCCGCGACCGCGAAAAAGTCGAGTGGCTTGGTCGGGAATCGTCAACCGCGCGGCCATGCGTACCATTCCCCGGCCCGTGCCTTCCCCGCTCGCTCTCGCCCGCCGGCTCGCCGTCGACGTCCGTCCGCTGCGGGAATCCCGCGACTTCCGGTTGCTGTGGTGCGGCGAGCTCATCTCGCAGACCGGTTCGCAGATCACGATGGTCGCCCTGTTCGTACAGGTCGACCGGCTGACCGGGTCGACGGCAGCCGTCGGCGCGATCGGCCTCGTCCAGCTCGGACCGATGGTCTTCGCCTCGCTCTTCGGCGGCCCCCTCATCGACACGCACGACCGGCGCCGCATCCTGCTGCTCGCGCAGGCCGGGCTCATGGGGTCGTCGACCATCCTCCTCGCCGGCACCGTGCTCGGCGACCCGCCGCTCGCGCTGCTCTACCTCGCCGCCGCCCTCAGCGGCGCGCTCCTGTCGATCTCGATGCCGACCCGGGCCGCGATGACGCCCAACCTGGTGCCCGCCGCGCTGCTGCCGTCGGCGGCCGCGCTGAACCAGGTGATGTGGAACAGTGCCATGATCGTCGGGCCCGCGCTCGGTGGGATCGTCGTGAGCGGCCTCGGGCTCGGGTGGGCCTATGGGATCGATGTCGCGACCTACGTGTTCGCGCTCGGATTCGCGTTCATGCTGCACCCGCAGCTCCCGAACCGGGTGAGCGAGGAGATGGAGCGCGGCTGGTCCGCCGTCAAGGAGGGGCTGCGCTACCTGCGGGGCAAGCGAATCCTGCAGTCGACGTTCACCGTCGACATCGTCGCGATGGTGTTCGGCATGCCACGCGCGCTGTTCCCGGTGCTCGCGCGCGAGCAGTTCGGCGGCGGCCCCGAAGCGGTCGGCTGGCTCTTCAGCGCGGTCGCGTTCGGGGCGCTCGTCGGTGCGCTCGCGTCGGGGTGGGTGTCGCGCATCCGCCGTCAAGGACTTGCGGTGCTGCTCGCAGTCACCGTGTGGGGGCTCGGCATCATCGCGTTCGGACTCGCGGGCAGCCGACTCGTGATCGCGGCCGCGTTCCTCGCGGTCGCGGGCGGCGCGGACGTCATCTCCGCGGTCTTCCGCTCGACCATTCAACAGTTGACGGTCCCGGACGAGCTGCGCGGGCGCCTCATGTCGTTCAACATCCTGGTGGTGGCGGGTGGTCCGCGCCTCGGTGACTTCGAGGCCGGTGTGGTCGCGGCCGCGTTCTCACCGACGGTCTCGATCATCTCGGGCGGAGTGCTCTGCCTGGTCGGAGTGGGCACGATCGCGACACTCGTCCCGCGTTTCGCCCGTTGGACACCCGGAGATCCTCCGTAGGCGACGCGGGATCGCGCGGATGTTCCGTACGCGCCTAATCCTGGCGATTGACCGCGCCCCGGCACTGCGATTGACTGCGCCGATATGGCGGCGGGGTATTCGGGGACACCGCTCCCTCAGAAATTGGGCATCCGGGCGGGTTCCCGTGTCGCGCTCGTGCGCGCGCCGGACGGTTTCGCCGGTCTCGACGCGTTACCCGACGGTGTGCGCCTACGAACGCAAGCGCGCGGCGCGCAAGACGTCGTGCTGTTCTTCGCGACCCGACTCGCCGAGCTCGAACGCCGCTTCGATTCGTTCGCGCGCGCCGTCGAACCTGCGGGTGGCTTGTGGATCGCGTGGCCGAAGAAGACCGCAGGTGTCGCGACCGATCTCACCGAGAACGTCGTGCGCGACGTCGGCCTCGCGCACGGTCTCGTCGACAACAAGGTGTGCGCGGTCGACGACACGTGGTCCGGGTTGCGCTTCGTGTACCGACTCAGGGACCGTGCCGCGAAGCAACCGGCGACAAAGACGCGCTGACGCGCGTCAGCTCGCGCGGGAGAGTGGCGCGACGGCCGAATAGTTGCCGTCGGTGAGGCGCACGGATGCGTCCGCCGAGAGGCGGTGGAGGAGGCCGATTGCCTCCCGGTTGTCGGGGAGCATCGTGGCGATGAACCGCTCGAAGCCGTGGTCGAGGGCGACCGCGGCCAGGTGGCGGGCCAGGCGTTTGCCCACGCCCCGGTGCTGCCAGGCGTCTTCCACGGTCACTGCGATCTCGGCCTCGATGGCGCCGGCCTGCCCGTCGTAGCGGGCCACGGCCACGATCTCGTCGCCGTCGAGCGCGACGAGGGCCTCTCGCCGGTCGTGGTCGACGTTGGCGAGGAACATCAGCAGCCGCGGCGAGGCTTCGTGGATCGGTGAGAAGAACCGCCGGTAGATCGTGGTCGGCGACAGCCGCTCGAACATGCGTCCGAGCCGCGCCGCGTCGTCGGGCTCGATCGGCCGGACGCTCAGCACCGCGCCGTCGCCGAGTGTGATCGGTTCCATGAGGTCACCTCACCGCGCCGGGCTTGCGCTTGATCATGCACGTTGCCGTGGCATGCGCGTACAGCGTGCCGTAGGAGTCCTTGACCGTTGCTTCCGTCGTCGCGACGTTGCCACCGAGGTGCACGACGCGCCCTTCCGCGCGCACCACACCGGTGGTCTGCACGATCGGGCGGACGTAGTTGGTCTTGAGCTCGAGCGTCGTGAACGTGTCGCCCGCGGGCAACATCGAGAACACTGCGCAACCCATCGCACTGTCGACGAGTGTCGCGATGATGCCGCCGTGCATCGTGCCCATCGGGTTCTCGTGCATCTCGTCGGCGACAACGGAGAACACAACCCGACCGCGCTGCACCGTGTCGAGCTGCAGGCCGAGCAACGCGACGGCAGGCGGCGGTGCCGCGGCTCCGCGCGCGAGTGCGCGCAGCTGCTGGTACCCGTCACGGTCGCGCAGGTCGAAGCGCGCGCGTGCCGGGTCGGTCCACGTGACCGTACGCGTGCGTACGCCTTCAACTGCCGGAATCGCGGTCATGTCGTTTCCTCCGTCGCCTCGGGACGGACGCGTAGCGTCTCGACGTACTCGGTAAGGTGCGCGATGACCCGGTCCATGTGGGTCGGGTCGTCGTACAAGCGGGCGAGCATCAGGCCGCCTTCGAGCGAACTCGTGAGCACCGAGGCGAGCACGTACGGATCCGCGTCGGGGACGACGGTGCCGGCCGCGACGCCGTCCTTCACGATGCGACCGATGAGCCGGTGCCACAAGGTCATCGACGCGCGGGCGCGATCCCGCAGCTCTCGGTGGGTGTCGTCCGCCTCGATCGCGGTGTTCATGATGGGGCAGCCGCCCTCGATGACCGGATTGCGGGCGGCGGTCGCGAAGGAGCGGGCGAGCGCTTGCAGCCGCTCGATCGCGTCGTGCTCGGGCTTCTGCGAGCGGGCGAGGCCGTCGGTGACGAGCGTCATCGCGTGGTCATAGGCCTCGAGCGCCAGCTGCTCCTTGGAGCCGAAGTGGTTGTAGATGCCGCCCTTCTCGAGGCCGGTCGCATCCACGAGGTCCCGCATCGAGGCACCGACGTAACCCCGTTGGTTGAACACCGGCGCGGCCAGCTCGACAATCCGCTGGCGGGTTGCCGCACCCTTCGTCGTGCTCGGCGTCACTCGGGCCCCCGGGGTTAGAAAAAACCGACCGTTCGGTCTCATATTGGGGGAGCTCGGCCCCCGTGTCAAGGCAATAACGTCGCCCACCCATGTGCGGTCGCTATGTCTCGGTGTCCTCTACGTCGATCCTCGTCGATCGGTTCACGATCGACGAGGTGCGGTTCCCCGCCGATGCGAACGAGCCCGACTACAACGTCGCCCCCACCGTCGAGCAGCCGATCGTGGCCGTGAGCCGGGGCGCACGGGTGCTCGACCGGGTCCGGTGGGGGCTCGTGCCCTCGTGGGCGCAGGACATCTCCATCGGCAGTCGCCAGATCAACGCGCGCGCCGAGTCGGTCGCGACGAAGGCCGCGTACAAGCGCGCGTTCGTCAAACGCCGCGCGATCGTGCCGGCCGACGGCTTCTACGAGTGGCAGAAGCTCGAGGGCAAGAAGCAGAAGCAGCCGTGGTTCGTCCGCCGCCGCGACGGAGAGCCGCTCGCGTTCGCCGGGCTGTGGGAGATCTGGCACGACCCCGCGATCGGCGACGACGCGCCGCGCCTGCGTACGTTCACGATCATCACAACGGAAGCGAACGAGCTGTTGCAGCCGATCCACGAGCGCATGCCCGTCGTGCTCCCCGAGTCCGAGTGGAGCCGCTGGCTGGACCCGTCGTACCAGGACGTCGACGCGCTGCAGCAACTGCTCGTGCCCGCGCCCGATGACGAGTTCGAGCTCTGGCCGGTCGGCAAAGCGGTGAACAAGGTCGACAACAACGGACCGACGCTCCTCGACCGCGAAGAGGTATCCGCCTGATGGAGTACCCCGAGCACATCGCCGCGATCCGCGCCGAAGGCGCGCGCGTCACCGAGTCCGCGCGCCGAGCGGGGCTCGATGCCGCGATCCCCGCGTGTCCGGGGTGGGCGATGGCGGACCTCCTGTCGCACGTCGGGCGCATCCACCGTTGGGTCACCGACCTCGTCGTGAACCGTCCTGGGCCACCGACCGGTAACTGGCGCGGCCTCGAACCGCCACCCGACGACACGCGCATCGCGTGGTTCGAGGAGGGCTACCAATTGTTCGCGGACACACTCGACGCCGTGCCCGCCGGCACCGAGGTCTGGACGTGGACGTCGGACCACACCGCCCGCTTCTGGGCACGGCGTCAGGCGCAGGAGTTGGCGATCCACTGCTGGGACGCGCAGACCGCGACCGGTGACCCGCAGCCGATCGATCGCGCACTCGCGGTCGACGGCATCCAAGAGGTCTTCGACATCCTCCCGGAGCGCCCCGGCGTCCCGCCGATTACGGGTGCGGGTGAGACGATCCACCTGCACTGCACCGATGGTGAGGGCGAGTGGCTCGTGCGTCTGGGTGCGGAGGGTCCCGTGGTGACGAACGAGCATGCAAAGGGCGACGTCGCGGCGCGCGCGACCGCGTCGGATCTGATGCTCCTCGTCTGGGGCCGCATCCCACCCGAGCGGGTCGAGGTGTTCGGCGATGCCGCCCTGCTCGCGCGGTGGCAGGAGCTGACGAAGTTCTGAGCCCGCGCCCGGGCCACGGGTGGGTCGGGCTACGGCGCGACCGCGGTGCGCAACACATCGATCACGTGCTCGCGGCGGGCTTCCAGCGCCGCGGGCGACAGCGGATCGATGTCGAGCAGGCCCGTCATGAGCGGCGCGTCCGAGAGGTACGACAGCACCGCGCCGTAGCCCGTGAGCAGGAGCTGGCGCGCGTCGTAGTGGCGGAGCCGTCCGGCGAGCATCTCGCGTTCGAGGAACGCGGCGCCGCGCTCGAACCACGGGCGCAGGATCACCGCGAGCTCGTCGCGCAGGATCGGGCCGCCTTCCAACGCCTCCCACCGCACGAGGCGCACGAAGTCGGGGCTCTCCTCGAAGAACCGGAAGGCGGCGCGCACGACCCGCTCGACCTGCGGCCAGCCTTCGCGTGTTCCCTCGGTTGCCTGGTCGACGAGCTCGAGCCAATCCGCGAACGACTCGAGCAGCACCGCGCGGTACAGCGCTTCCTTCGAGGGGAAGTGGTACAGGAGGCTGGGCCGGCGGATCCCGACCTGCTCGGCGATCTCGGTCAGGCTCGTGCCGGCGTAGCCGTGCTCCGCGAAGCGGTGACGCGCCACATCGAGGATCTGTTCCTTTGTGGTGGGAACTTCCGATTGAGCCGTGGAGTCATCCGATGGGAGTGCCATGTGAACGCGAAGGCTAGAGGTGCCGGTACGGCGCGGTCGCGATGCAGCCTACTGACTAGTAGGTAGTAACGTGCCCACGATGCTTTGGGACGCCCTCGCCGCCCTCGTGGCCGGCCTCCTCGTGACCGAACTGAGCACCGCGGTCACCACCGTGTACCTGCACCGGGGCCTCGCGCACCGGTCGCTCACTCTCCACCCGGTCGCCGCGGTGCCGTGCCGGTTCGTGATCTGGATCACCACCGGGATGCGGCCGCGCGAGTGGGTCGCGGTGCACCGCAAGCACCACGCCGCGACCGACACCGAGGAAGATCCCCACAGCCCGGCGGTCGTCGGGTTCTGGAAAGTGCAGCTCGGCAACGTCGGGCTCTACAAGAAGGTCGCGAGCGACAAGGAGAACACGCGGAAGTACGCCCGCGACATCCCCGTCGACCGGCTCGACCAGCTCGCGTTCGACTACTCGCTCGTCGGCTTGTCGATCGGCATCGCCATCCTCGTCGTCGGGATGACGCTGCTCGGCTTCCCACTGTGGGTCGGGTTCCTCGCGGCCGGGGTCCACGCCGTCAGCTACGTGATGCTGTCGGGCGCGATCAACGCGATCGGCCACCGGCTCGGCAAGCAGCCGTACCGCAACTCGGCGACGAACGGGCAGATGCTCGCGCTGATGACCGCCGGCGAGGGCCTGCACAACAACCACCACGCCGCACCCACTTCGGCCCGGTTCGCACTGCACCGCGGCGAGATCGATCCGGGCTGGTTCTTCGTGCGCGCCCTCGTGCTCCTGCGCCTCGCGCAGGTCCGCCACGACGACGTGAAGCTGAAGACCGAAACGTAACCCTTTGCGCGTCGCTTGCTGAGCGGCCGCGCCTTCGGCGGGGCGATTGGGGACTGCGCAACGCAGCGAGCGGCGCGGATCCCTACGGCTTCAGTGCTTCGAGCACGCCGCGCAGTTGATCGGGGCCGCAGAACAGCGCGGGCGCGGGTGTCGTGACGCCGTTGTCGATGTAGCGCTGGATGTGTTCCCGGCACTGCTCGGGCCTGCCCCACACGAGCAGTTCGTCCACGACGTGATCCGGGATCGACTCGGCCGCGGCCTTGCGATCGCCCTCGTTCCAGAGCCGCCAGAGGTTCTTCAGCTCGTCGCCACGTCCGAGCCACTCGTGGAAGGCGGCGTAGACAGGCACCGTGAGATAGGACACGATCGCGCGCTTGCCGACGGCACGCGCCACACCGGCGTCGTCGCTCGGGAACACGAAGATACGCGCGACGATCTCCTTGCTCGCGCCGACGTGCGGCACGACGGTCTTCACGTCGTCGGCC
Source organism: uncultured Actinomycetes bacterium (assembly GCA_963740835.1). Classification (GTDB taxonomy): domain Bacteria; phylum Actinomycetota; class Acidimicrobiia; order IMCC26256; family PALSA-610; genus CAVUFH01. Next base: position 1,288,765 of record CAVUFH010000003.1, read on the forward strand.
GAGAGCCAGTTGATGATCGCGCCGTCTCCTTCGCGGCCGGCCAGCTTCAACATGCCTTCGCGCAGCGCCGCGACGAGGATGGGTGGCTGCTCGGGAACCGGGATTCCGAGCCGGAAGCCTTTGACCGCGAAGGTCTCGTACTCCTCGGTGACCTTCTCACCCGAGAGCGCGGCGCGGAGGAAACGGATCGTGTCGCGCACCCGCTGGTACGGCTTCTCGAACGCCAAACCGTTCCAGCGTTCGACGATCACATCCGAGGACGTGCCGATGCCCAGTGCGAAGCGGCCCGGCGCAGCTTGGCACACGCTCGCCACCGTCGACGCGAGCGTGTGGGCGCCGCGCGTGTACACCGGCACGATCGCGGTGCCGAAGCGCAGCGAGTGCGCCCACTGTGACGCGGCGGTGATCGGCGTGAACGCGTCGTAACCACCCGACTCCGCGGACCACATGTCGGTGTACCCGAGCGCGCTCACCTCCTGCACGATCTCGCGTTGCTCGACGAGGGGGATGCCGTCGAACGGGAAGGTGACTCCGTAACGCTGCGGGACCGTCATCCGGTCATCCTCTCATGTCCTCAGTACGTGCCTCGGCGGCGGCTTCCGTGTTGTCGCCCCAGGAGCGCACGATCGTGGACTGGCTCGCAGTGCCGAGCAGCGTGCCGTCTTCCGCCCAGAGATGCACGAGCCCGTGGCCGAAGCCGTCCGCGACTGCATGGACACGAATGTCGGCGAGCACCCAGTCGGTCGGTACGCGGTGCGCGACGCGCAGTGTGTTGTCGAGACTGTTGCCGCCCGCCCGTTTGCCGAGCGCCTGCCCGATCCCCGACGGCACGAAGTCACCGATGATCGCGAGCGCGGCGGCCGACATCTCGAGCAGTTCGGGCAACCGCACCCAGATCGCGGATGTGCCGCTGCCCCGGGTCCCGTCGAGCTCGAAGAAGGGGCGGCCCGCAGCCATGCGCTCGTCGAGGCGGCTGCGGATGGTGTCCTCGAAGTGGTTCATGTGCGGCCGGGGCGGACACTCGTTCGGCGGGGGGACGTCGGGACGGATGGCCCACTGCCCGACATCGGGACGCGGGCGTTCACCCAGCGCGCCGAGCACCGTCAGCACCTCGGTGTCTCCGACGTGCGCGATCACGCGCGCCTGGCTGATCCGGTGCCCGCGCACGACCTCGGTCGCATCGAGCTCGAGCACCGAAGGCGGCGACGCGTACGAGAGGTATTGCGCGGTCGCCCACACGCACGGCCGGCCGGTGACCTGTTCCATCACTTCGATCGCGGCGCCGAGTCCGCAGCCGCCGAACAGCGCGCGCCGCCCCGATGTCAGCCCGGGCACGATCGGCATCCGCCACTTGTTCGGCTCGTCCGTTCGCTCGAGCCCGAAGAACGTCAACGCATCCACCGCCGGCGGACGCTACCGAACCCGCGTCGCCGCCCGCCCAACGGTTACGGGACGAGTGCGGTGCCGCGCGCGATGTCCCAGCCGTTCCAGTAGCCGGCCGATGCCGCGGGCGGCAGCGGGTGGTTGCCGATCGCGAACGGGTGCAGGCCGCCGAAGCCGTCGAGCACGTAGCCGCCGGTGCCGTCGGGCAGGATCGAGACGCCGCGCGCGATGTCCCATCCGTTCCAGTAGCCGGCTGATACCGCGGGCGGCGGCGGGTGGTTGCCGATCGCGAACGGGTGCAGGCCGCCGAAGCCGTCGAGCACGTAGCCGCCGGTGCCGTCGGGCAGCAGCGCGAGCCCGCGCGCGATGTCCCAGCCGTACCAGTAGCCCGCGCTGGCCGCGGGCGGCGCGGTGTCGCTGCCGAGTCCGAACCGGTGCAGGCCGCCCCAGCCGTCGAGCACGTAGCCGCCGGTGCCGTCGGGCATCAGCACGACGTCGCGCGCGATGTCCCATCCCCGCCAGTAGCCCAAGCCGGTGACCGCGGCGTTGAACGCCGGACCGCTGGGGAAGCCGTCGCCCCGGAGCTTGACGGCATGCAGCGCGCCCCACCCGTCGAGCATGTAGCCGGTGCCCGAAGGCGACAGTGCGAGACCGCGCGCGATGTTCCATCCGAAATAGCCGCCATCGACCGGGGGCGGCGTCAGCGGCGAGGTGACGCCGTAGCCGTGGATCCCGCCGAAGCCGTCGAGCACGTAGCCGCAGGCGCCCGGCGCGCCCGTGCCGTCGTAGCGCGCGAGCGCGAAGCCCTGCGCGTACTGCTCCGACGGACTGTCCGGATCGACCAGCGGATCACCGAAGCCAACGGCGACGATGCGTCCGTCGCTCTGCACGAAGGCGTTGTACGCGGTGTCGTTGTCGCCGCCGAAGTCGGTGCCGGTCATACCGGTACACCCGAACGACACGTCGCGCGTCCCGTCGCTCAGGAAGCGCGCGACGAAGAAGTTGCCGTCGCGCGAGCCGGTGACCACGATCTTCCCGTCGGTTTGCAACGTGACCGCGGTGATGAAGTAGTCGGCGCCGTCGTTGATCACGACGTCGCCCTGCGCGTGGAACGCGGAGTCGAGGACGCCGTCGGCGGTGTAGCGCGTGAGTTGCAGCATCCCCCGATCCTGCGAGCTGTCGAGCGCGAATCCGGCGAGGACGAGCTTGCCGTCGGATTGCACGGCGAGGTCCTGCGTCCAGTTCTGTTCGAGGGCGCCGTTCGTGACCACCGTGCCGCTGGTCCCGAATGTCGGGTCGAGATGCCCGGCGCCGTCGAAGCGCGCGAGCGCGCGAGCGATGTTGCCGTTGCTGAGCGCGAAACCCCCGACGACGAGGTTGCTGCCCGACACGCGAACGGCCGAAGCCATGCTGCCGGCCGCGATCGGTGCGATCGCGACCGCTTCGTGCTCGCCCGTTCCCCACGTGACGTCGGGGAGACCCGCGGCCGTGAACCGAGCGAGCGCAACGTGATGGGCGTCGCTCGTTCCACCGGTGGTCGAGGAATCACCGGACACGACGATGCTTCCGTCGGCCTGCAGCGTCGCGCCGGTCGCGGTGAACGCACCGGGCACGTCGTACACCGTGCGCCCACCGGTACCGAAGGTGGTGTCGAGCACGCCGCCCGTCGTGAAACGGATCAACCCGATGGCGGGGACGCTGCTCGGGCCCGTCACTTCGGCGACGCCGACGTATTTGCCGTCCGACTGCCGCAGGACCTTCTTCGGGTACTCCGTGATCCCGGACCCCGTGATGGAGTCCACCGCGTGCCCCGCGACACCGAACGTCGAGTCGACCGAGCCGTTGGCGTTGTAGCGCGTCAGGTCGATCTGCTCGCCGGTGTCACCGGTCGCCCCGAACGTCACGATCTTGCCACCAGGGATCTGCAGCACATCGTGCGCGACCGCCGCCGACGTGGGCCACCCGCTCAACACGGACCCGTGCGATCCGAAATTCGGATCCGGCCCGCCCTGCGCCGCAACCGCCGGCGACGCCAGCGCGCCGATAACGAAGAGCGCGATGACACCCGCGCGTCCTGCCCGTCCGATGTGCATGAGTGGTCCCCGAAGTCCGCCCGACGCCGCGTGTCACGGCACCGTCCATGGTAGGTGTCGGATCTCCCTGTGATCGGACTGCGGGGGTCAACGTTGAGGACTCATCGAACTGGCGTCAGAAAAGACCGTATAGCGAACGTTTCTGACGCCAGTTCGGAGGACTCCGGGCGTCGCGCTACCGCACCCGGTCGGCCCGGTACTGGACCAAGCCGGCGTGTTGCGTGAGCTTCATGCCGGAGAGCGTGCGTTCGTTGTGGCTCATGCGCCAGGCAAGCATGCGTTGCGCGTAGTCGAGCACCTTCGGTGCGTACGCGGGATCGGCCGCAACGTTGGTGAGCTGCGCCGGATCGTGGTCGATGTCGAAGAAGATCGGCGGGAACGCGTGATGGCCGGAGAACTGCACGTACTTGCCGTGGTCGTCGCGGAGCACCGCGAGCGCGCATTCCTCCAACGTGACGCCGAATGCTTCTTCGAGCAGGCGGCTGTCGGGATCGCGCAGGTCCAGCTCGTGGTGGACCTCGTGACGCCAGTCGATCGGCGTGGCACCTTCGAGGTACGGGGTGAGCGGCCGGCCGTCGCACTGCAACGGCACGTCGGTGCCGAGCAGATCGCAGATAGTCGGAGTGACATCGACGTGCTCGGTGAACGTGTGCACCGTCTCGCCGCGCGACGCGTCGAACTCGGCGCGCGGATCGCGGATGATGAGCGGCACATGGAACGCGGTGTCGAAGTAGCCCATCTTCTGCACGAGCCAGTGGTCGCCGAGCAGCTCGCCGTGATCGGAGGTCATTACCACGAGCGTGTTGTCGGCATGACCGGTCGCGTCGAGATGATCGAACAGCCGCCCGAGCTGCGCGTCGACCTCCGACACCATGCCGTAGTAGGTCGCTTGGAACTCGCGCTGTTCCTGCTCACCATCGGGGGACTTGATGAGCGGGTGCTCGATCAGCATGCCGAGGAGCGGGTGTTGGAGTGCTTCGTCGGCCCGTGACCCGGCGCGCACCGGCGCCGGGACCGCCTCGGGGTCATACATCGTGTCGTACGGCGCGGGCGCGAGAAACGGCGGATGCGGCCGCAAATACGAGAGGTGGACGAACCACGGACTCGCGCGGTGATCGTCCACGAAATCCATGACGCGCTCCGTCAGGAACGCAGTCTGCGTGTGCTCGGCGCGGTACTGCGTGCGCCACCGGGTTCCCTCCGCGGGGCGGTCGACGAACTCGCGCCAGTTCCCAGGGAGGTCGTAGCCGGCCGCCTTCAACCATTCGACCCAGAGTTGGGGATCGCCTTCGGGGAGATGGCAGACCGGATCCATTCCGGGGAGCACGCCTTCGTAGCTCCACAGGCGGGGATCGTCGGCGGCCACCGTTCGGGGGTCGATCCCTATGTCGGTGTAGCCGAACAGCGCCGGTTCGTAGCCGAGCGCCCGGGCCTCCCGGGCGACGTTCGTGAACCGGTCATCGAGGGGGGAACCGTTGATCGCCTCCCGGTGGTTGAACATGTACATGCCGGTGTAGAGGCCGGCCCGGCTCGGCCCGCACGGCGCCGCGTTGGCGAAGTGGCAGCGGAACGAGACCCCGTTCTCGGCCAGCCGGTCGAGGTTGGGCGTGCGCACCACCGGGTGCCCGGCGGCCGACAAGCAGTCGCCGCGGAACTGGTCGGCGGTCACGAAGAGGACGTTCAGCTGGGCGTTCACGTCAAACCCGACCCCGGGAATCGGAAATAGTCGCCGACCGTTATACGAGCACTATGTCAGACACCCAGACAACGCTCCTCCCGCTCCTCCCGCTCAACACCGGCGTCGTGCTGCCCGGAATGGTCGTCACGATCACCCTCGAGAGCGACGAGGCCAAGCGGGCCGCCGCCGCGGCCGATGCCGTCGGCGGACGCCTCGTGATGGTGCCCAGGATCGACGGCAAGTTCGCGACCGTCGGCACGATCACCCAGATCGAAAGTGCCGGCGAGCTGCCCAACGGCTCCCGGGCGCTGGTGATCCGCGGCGTGCGCCGCGCTCGCATCGGCAGCGGCGTTCCCGGGGCCGAGGGCGCGCTGCACGTCCAGGTCGAGCCGCTCGACGAGCCCGCGCCTTCCGAGCGGGCCCGTGAGCTCGCCGGCGAGTACCGCGCGTTGATCGAGGTCGTGCTCGAGCACCGGAACGCGCGCCGCATCGCAGACGTGCTCCCCGGTGTCGACGAGCCCGGCGCGCTGGCCGACACAGCCGCGTACTCGCCGGACCTCACGATGGACCAGCGCGTCCAGCTCCTCGAGACCACCGATGTCGAGGCGCGCCTCGAGCTCGCGATTGCGTGGGCCCGTGAGGTGCTCGCCGACCTCGAGCTGAAGGACAAGATCCGCACCGATGTCAGCGACGACCTCGACAAGCAGCAGCGCGAGATGTTGCTGCGCCGGCAGATGGACGCGATCCGCAAGGAGCTCGGCGACAGCGAAGACGATGCCGTCGCGGAGTACCGCGCCAGGCTCGCCGACCTGACGTTGCCGGACGCGGTGCACAACGCGATCGACAAGGAGCTGGACCGGCTCGAGCGCATGGGGCCGCAGAGCCCGGAGCACGCGTGGGTTCGCAACTGGCTCGACGCGGTGTTCGAGCTGCCGTGGGGCAAGTACGCGGACGAGCACGCGAACCTCACCGAGGCGCGCGCGGTCCTCGACGCGGATCACGAAGGCCTCGACAAGGTCAAGGAGCGCATCCTCGAGTTTCTGGCAGTGCGCGTTCTGCGCAAGGAGCGCGGCTTGGGCAGCGTCAGCGGACGCGGCTCCGGCGCGATCCTCGTGCTGGTCGGTCCTCCGGGTGTCGGCAAGACGTCACTCGGTGAGTCGGTCGCGCGTGCGCTCGGCCGTCCGTTCGTGCGCGTCGCCGTCGGCGGTGTGCGCGACGAAGCAGAGATCCGCGGTCACCGGCGCACCTACGTCGGTTCGCGGCCCGGTCGCATCGTCCGTGCGTTGACCGACGCGGGTGCGATGAACCCCGTGTTGCTCATCGACGAGATCGACAAGCTGCAAGCCGGTGGCTTCAGCGGCGATCCCGCCTCCGCGCTGCTCGAGGTCCTCGACCCCGCGCAGAACCACACCTTCCGCGATCACTATCTGGAGCTCGACCTCGACTTGTCGGACGTGCTCTTCCTGGCGACCGCGAACATGCTGGAGACCATCCCCGCGCCGCTGCTCGACCGCATGGAGATCGTGCAGCTCGACGGCTACACCGAGGACGAGAAGGTCGCGATCGCGCAGCACCACCTGTTCCCGCGCCAGCGGGAGAAGGCGGGGCTGCGTGAGGACGAGCTCGAGATCACCGATCCCGCGTTCCACGCGGTCGTGTCCGGTTGGACGCGAGAGGCGGGCGTGCGCTCGCTCGAGCGTCAGATCGGCACGATCGCGCGCAAGGCCACGCGTCGTGTCGCCGAGGGTGGCGACACCCCGGTCGTCGTCGACCAGCCCGACCTCCGCGAGTTCCTCGGACGGGTACGGTTCCGTGACGAAGAAGCGACGCGTGCACCGATCCCCGGTCTCGCAACCGGTCTGGCGGTCACGGGAGCCGGCGGCGATGTGTTGACGATCGAGGTCACCGGTATGGAAGGTGAGCCCGGCCTGCACGTCACCGGTCAACTCGGTGAAGTGATGTCGGAGTCCGCGCACATCGCGCTCTCCTTCGTGCGTTCGCACGCGGACGAGCTCGGTGTCACGCCCGACAAGTTCGAGCACAAGCGCTTCCACCTGCACGTGCCTGCGGGCGCGGTGCCGAAGGACGGCCCGTCGGCCGGCATCACGATGACGACTGCGTTGGCGAGCTTGCTGACCGGTCGCGCGGTGAAGCCCGGCGTGGGCATGACCGGCGAGGTCACGCTCCAGGGTCGGGTGCTGCCGATCGGTGGCCTCAAGCAGAAGGCGCTGGCCGCGCACCGTGCGGGTCTCACGGACGTCGTGATCCCGTTCGACAACGAGGGCGACCTCGACGACGTGCCCGAGAGCGTGCGTGCACAAGTGCACTTCCACCCGGTGCACGACGTGAGAGAAGTGCTCGAGATCGCGCTGGCCTGAGCCGAACCCCGCTAGCGTCGGCCCGTGGCTGGGTCGGCGCGCAGCGTGTTTCTCGGTCTCGACGCGGTCGATCTCGACCTCGCTCAGGAGTTCGCCGGCGCCGGTGTGATGCCGGCGCTGGCGACCCTGCTCGAGGAGGGTGCGAGCGTCGAGACCCTTGCTCCGGTGGGTTTCTTCGTCGGCGCGAACTGGCCGACGATCTACACCGGCACCACCGCGTCACGCCACGGGTTCACGTGCGCGGGCGAGATACGCGGTGGAAGCTACGAGCCGCGCTACTCCGGTCCGATCGACGATCCGCCGCCGGTCTGGCAGCGGCTCTCGGACGCGGGCTGCCGCGTCGTGTCGCTCGACGCGCCGCACGCACGTATCGCCGAAGAGCTCAACGGCGTGCAGCTCGTCGAGTGGGGCTGTCACGACCGGCATGCGGGCACGCACGCCTATCCCGCCGGCAAGCTCGACGAATTCGACGCGCGATATGGCGCGCACCCGATCGGGACGGTCGTGCACCCCGACCTGGAGCACTTCGCGCCGTGTGACTACGTGCACCGCGCCGGCGAGCGCCGGACCGCGGCCGAGAACGTGGCGCTGCTCGACACGATGCAGCAGGGCGTGCTCGCGAAGCGCGCGCTCTCCTTGGATCTCCTCGACGAGGAGGACTGGGACCTCTTCTTCGCGGTGTTCGGCGAAGGGCACTGCTCGGGTCACCAGTTCTGGCACGTCCACGACGAGGCGCACCCGTGGCACGACCCGTCGGTGCGTGCGCACATCGGTGAAGACCCGCTGCGCCGCGTCTACGCGCTGCTCGACGAGACGATCGGGAGCCACCTCGACCGGCTCGGCGACAACTGCACTGCGTACGTGCTGCTCAGTCACGGCATGCGTGCCCACTACGACGGCACGCAGGTGCTCGACCCCATCTTGTGGCGTCTCGACCAATACGCGTCGGGATACCACCACCGCGGGTGGTTGTCCCGCGCCGCCGACGTCGGGATGAGCAACGTCCCGGCCGCGGCGCGCGCGACCGCGTACTCGGCCGCGGCGAACGTGCGTCGCCGTCTCGCCGCGCGCGTCCCGCTCGGCTACTTCGACGAGGACATCACCTGGCTCGGGCTCCGACGTTGGTGGGCCGCGCCCAACGACACGGTGTGCGGTTCCGTCCGCATCAACTTGGAACAGCGCGAGCCGAATGGCCGCATCACCAAGGACCGGTACCGTGACGCGTTGGGCTGGCTCGCCGATCGGCTGGCCGAGCTCGTCAACCTCGAGACGGGCGAGGCGGCGGTTGCCGACGTCGTGTTCACCGACGAGCAGTACGAGCGCACGCCGAGCGACGCCTTCGGCGATCTCATCGTCGAGTGGAACCGCACTGCACCGATAGAGACGGTGTGGTCACCCGCGGTTGGTGTCGTGCGCGTCCCGTACGACCAATGGCGCAGCGGCGACCACCATCGGCGCGGCCTGTTCCTCGCGCGTGGGTCCGGCATCGCACCGGGCCGCCGCGCGGGCCGGATGCCGGTGCTCGACATCGCACCGACGCTGGCCGCCTCCCTCGGCTTCGACTTCAACGACTTCGACGGGACGCCGCGCGCCGACTTGGTACCGCCCGCGGTGCGTCCGCGGGCACCGTTCGCCGGGCGCGCCAGCCGCGCGCTCTCCGATCGTCCCGCGCCGAGGCGGCGCGCGAGCCGGCGGTGGACCCGGCGCAACGACGTCGGGCCGAACGTCTGCTCGGATCGCTTCACCCTCGGACTCGCGGGCGCGCATCACGTCACCGCGGCCGGCTTGCACGAGACGCGCCGCGCGGTCGACGCGCTGCAGCGGCGCTTGGAGGAGGTCGAGCGCGCCGCGTCGGTCGCGACCGTCACCGCGTGGCTGCGCCACATCGACGTGCCGGAACAGTTGCTCGTGAGCGTCGTCACGCCGACCCGCAACCGGCGCGACCTGCTGCCGCGCGCGATCGAGTCCGTGCAGGCCCAGTCGTACGGTCGCTGGGAGATGCTGGTCGTCGACGACGGATCGGATGACGGCACGAGTGCGCTGCTCGACGACCTGTGTCGCTGCGAACCGCGGTTGGTCGCACTCCGGTTCGACCGCGCGCGTGGCGCGTCTGCGGCGCGCAACCTCGCGCTCGGGAAGGCGTCGGGCGACATCGTGGTGTACCTCGACGACGACAACCGCTTCGACCCGGAGTGGTTGCGGGCGGCAGTGTGGGCGTTCACCGAGTATCCGGAGACGAACGTGGGCTACGGGGCACGAGTTGTCGATGACGATCACCGCCACCAGCAGAGCGGCGTCGGCGGGTTGCCGGCGATGGAGTTCCTCGCGTGGGATCGCGCACACTTTGCGCGCCAGAACCTGATCGACCAGAACGTGTTCGTGCACCGGCGGGGCTTCGCGAACGCGCGCTACGACGAACAGCTCACGCACTACTCGGACTGGGACTTCCTCCTCCAACTCACCGACCGCGAGGATCCCCGCGAGATTCCGGTCGTCGCGGCGTGCTTCATGACGGATGCATCAGAGCGGCTGAGCGACACGTGGGGCGCGCCCGAGGTCGTCGCGCAGTACGACTACATCTGCGAGAAGACGGCGCGCCGGCGGGGCGGCCCGTGAGCACACTCCGGCCGCGCAAGGTGTTGTGCACGATGGCAACCGGACGCCACCGCGAGCTGCTCGAGATCACGAAACCCTCCTTCGACCGGTATGCCGAGCGCCACGGCTACGACGTCGTCGCGGTCGACCGCACACTGGCACCGACTCGCGCCGCGTCGTGGAGCAAGGTCCCGCTCTTGCACGACCTTGTCCAGCGGTACGACATCGCGGTGTGGGTCGACTGCGACGCCACGATCGTCGACGACTCCATCGACATCGCCGACGTGCTCGAACCGCGAGCGTTCGTCAACGTCGTCGAGCACCACCTTCCGAGCGGCCGGGTGCCGAACTGCGGCGTGATCGCGCTGCGCGGTGGTGCTCGCTCGCGCGCCTTCCTCGATCGCGTGTGGCGCAAGACGGAGTACGCGCATCACGAGTGGTGGGAGAACGCGGCGGTGCTGTCGCTGCTCGGCTACCGGCTGGAGCGGCCGGTGCGACCGGTCCGGCCGTCACCGTGGCGCCTCGGTCTCGGCCTCCTCGATCGGGCGTGGAACAGCATCCCGCTGGACGCGTCTCCCACGCCGCGCATCGCGCACTTCCCCGGCCTTCCACTCGCCGATCGCGCGCACCAACTACGCACCGCCGCGGCCGTGGGGTCGCGGCCGGTCGCGGCCCGCTTCGCGTAGCGTTGCCGGGCGTGGAGCCACTGCTCGCCGGGAGAGTCGCGATCGTGACCGGCGGCGGTGCGGGCATCGGCCGTGGCATCGTCGAGCGCTTCGTCGCCGAAGGTGCGCGCGTCGTCTTCGCCGAGATCGACACCGAGCGGGCACGCGAGACGCAGATCGCGATCGGTGAAGGTGCGATCGGGGTCGTGTGCGACGTCCGCGATGCTGACGCTGCGCACGCGCTCGTCACTGCCGCGCGCGACGAGTACGGGCGCGTCGACGTGCTCGTGAACAACGTCGGCCACTACGGCGGCGCCCGCAAAGCCTTTCATGAGCAATCGGACGCCGAGTGGGCTGATCTCTACGCAGTCAACCTCGCGCACGTGTTCACGTGCTCGCGCGCGGCGTTGCCCGTGCTGCTCGCGCAGGGCGACGGCGGCAGCATCGTCAACGTGTCGACGATCGAGGCGTTTCGCGCGATCCCGACGCGCGCGGTCTACTCGGCCTTCAAGGCGGCGATCACCGGCTTCACCCGCAGTCTCGCGATCGAGTACGCGCGGTATCGAGTGCGAGTCAACGCGATCGCGCCCGATGTGACGGAGACGGCCCAGGTGCCGTACTCCCAATGGGTGAGCGCGGAGGACGAGCACCTGATCCCGACGTGGGTGCCGCTCGGCCGCTTCGGGCGGCCGGCAGACCTCGCCGGGGTCGCGCTGTTCCTCGCGTCGGACCTGTCGGCGTTCGTGACGGGGACGACCGTGCACGTCGACGGCGGGACGCTCGCAGCCGCCGGATGGTTCCCGACCGAGGAGGGCGGATGGACGAATCGGCCGCGGCGACCCTGACGCGACCGGATGTCGCGCCGGTGCTCGTCGAGACACCGGCGCGCCGGTTCTGGCGCACATACGTCACTGACGTGCGCGATGAAGCCGATCAGCGCTCGGCGATCAACGCGCGCACGACGCGCGACACCGCCATCGTTCTGTTGACTGCCGCGGTCTGCCTGACGCTCAACGAGTACCTCGCCCGCCGCGACGGCACCGGGCTCATCGACGCGCGCACGCAGTCGGGCCAGCTCGGCGCGTGGGCGCTCGTGTCCGTCGCCGGCTACGTGATCCTGCCCGTGCTCGTCACCGTGTTCGTACTGCGGCGGCCGCTCCGCGATCTCGGGCTGCGTACCGCCGGCATCGCGTCGCACTGGCCGGCATACGCGGTGCTCTACTCGCTTGCGCTGCCGGCGATCGTCATTGCGTCGTTCGGCGGCGCGTTCCAGGCGAAGTACCCGTTCTACGACCTCGGTGCGGGGGAGTCGTTCTGGCCCCACCTCTACGGGTGGTGGTTCCTCTACGCGATGCAGTTCGTCGCGCTCGAGTTCTTCTTCCGCGGGTTCCTGCTGCACGGGATCGCATCCCGGCTGGGTTGGATCTCGATCTTCGTGATGGTCGTGCCGTACAACATGCTCCACTACGGCAAGCCGATGCCGGAAGCGTTCGTCGCGATCGCCGGAGGGATCGCGCTCGGAACCCTCAGCTTGAAGACGCGGTCGATCTGGTGGGGCGCGTCGCTCCACATCTCGATCGCGCTCACTATGGATTTCCTCGCGCTGTGGCACGCCGGTCGGCTGTTGTAGAAGCGGCGGTGGTCGGTGCCGGCAGCGCGGTGCTGGGCGGCCTGGTCCTCTTCCCGTTCGGCCTCGCATCGGTGGGCGCGATCCTCGCGGGCGCGAACGGGGTGATCTCGGGTTGGCGCGGCATCTACGACTGGCGGCGCGCACCCGGGTGGGCCGGTGCCGCGCTCGACGCGACCTGGGGACTCGTCGACGTGACTGCCGCGCTTGCCGTCCACGCGCTGAGCCGGCGCGGCGACCCCGGCTACCTCTCCGACCTCAGCCGCCGGCAGAACCGGCACGTGTACCGCCACGGCTTCTCGCCCCGCAAGCGGTTCGCGTTCACGGTCGGCAACACGATCACCAACGCGCGCGACATCGAGGACGAGTCTCGCCGGACGCTGATCGAACGCCACGAAGGGCTGCACGTGTGGCAGCAGCGCTGGTTCGGACCGCTCTTCCCGCTCGTCTACGGCCTCTGGATGATCGGAGGCACGGTCACCGCCTCGGTCGCGTGGCTGCTGCACCGCGACCGGGAGGCGTGGCCCGTCGTCGTCGAACGCCACGCGTACTACTACAACCCGTTCGAGCACTGGGCCTATGCGGCCGATCACGCGTGGCCACCGGCGCGCATGACGCGCCTGATGGCCGAAGGCCGCAAGCCCGCGTGCAGCGCGCGTCAGGCGATACGCAGCGGGAGCGCGCGCAGGCCGCGCAGCACGATGCGGCCGTTCCACGCCAGCTCGTCGGTCGTGAGCTCGAGGGTGGGGAAGCGGCGCACCAGCCGGCTGATCGCCTCGCGGCCTTCGAGCCGCGCGAGGTGCGCGCCGAGGCACGAATGGACGCCACCGCCGAACGACACGTGCTGGTTCGCATCGGCACGGCGCAGATCGAGCTGCGCGGCGGTGTCGCCCCAACGGGCCGGGTCACGGTTCGCGGATCCGAGGCACGTCATCAGCAGGCTGCCGGCCTCGATGTGGCGGCCGTCGATCTCGTAGTCGGCCAGCGTGATACGCCGTGACATCTGCACCGGGCTGTCGTAGCGCAGGAGCTCGTCGGCCATCGTCGCCTCGACGCTCGGGTCCTGCTGCAGCAGTTCGAGCTGGTCGCGGTTGCGCAGCAACGCGAGCGTGCCGTTGCCGATGAGGTTCACCGTTGTCTCGTGCCCGGCGACGTAGAGGAGGATGAGCTGCTCGACGAGCTCTTCCGAGGTGAGCCGGTCGCCTTCGTCCTCGGCTGCGATCATCCCGGTGAGCAGGTCGTCGCCCGGGTTCGCGCGCTTCCACTCGACGAGGTCGTTCGCGAGGTTCCACAGCGCGTCGCTCGCGACGACCATCTCGCGGATCTCGTCGGGGCTCAGGATCGGGTCGAAGCCCTTCACGATCGCGCCCGACCACTCGCGGAGCTGCTCACGATCGCCGTCGTCGGGGATGCCGAGCATCTCCGAGATGATCGTGAAGGGGAGCGGGAACGCGAGATCGGCGATGACGTCCATCTCGCCGGTGCCGCGCGCTTCGGCCGCGTCGAGGTACTGGTCGACCAGCTCCTGCACGCGCGGGCGCAACTCTTCGATCATGCGCGGGGTGAACACCTTCGACACCAACCGGCGCAGACGGTGGTGGTCGGGCGGGTCGAGGTTGAGCATCGTGTGGTTGCCGCGCTGCTCACGGGAAGCGACGAGATCCTGGAGGTCGGCGGGGATCGTCGGCGGTGGCAGGTTCGCGTGGCGCTCCTCGACGGAGAGGTGCGGATCGCGCAACACCCGGTACACGTCTTCGTACCGGAAGAGCGCCCACGCGCCGATCGGGCTCAGGTGCACCGGGTCCTGCTCGCGCACGGTCTCGTACTGCGCGTAGGGGTTGTCGAAGAACCCCGGTGCGAAGGGGTTCAACATCGGCGGCAGGTAGCTGTCGTCAGTGATGGGGACGTCGCTCGTCGTCACACGAGAACCGTAGGCCGGGCCGGAACCGCCGATGCGTGTGACATCCGTCACGATGGCAATGGTCGGAGTTGCCCCTCATTGGGGCGGGCTGGCGCCCGCGGGAGTTCGCCGCAACTCCTCCGAGCGGGCTGCGCCCGCGTGTTCCAGAAACTACTTGCAGAAAGGCTGCAACTAGTTCAGCATGGCACCGATGGCGAGTGCGCTGGATGGGCGAGTCACGCGGGGGCAGCGCAACCGCCAGGCCATCATCGACGCGCTGCTGGCCTGCTACGAGGCCGGCAGTCTGCGGCCGAGCGTCGAGGAAGTCGCGGCGCGCGCCGGCGTCTCGGCGCGCTCCGTGCACAACCATTTCGTCGATGTCGAAGCGTTGCGCAGTGAAGTCGCGCAGCGGCAGTGGGAACGGAACCTGCACCGGGGCATCCCCATGTTCGACGAGCTCGACGCGCCGGCGCGGGTCGACGCACTGATCGCGTACCGCGCCGATCTCTACGAAGCAGTCACACCGGTACGGCGCGCTGCGCTGCTCACCGTGGACGACTCACCCGCGATCGCGTCGAACCTCGCGCGGCTCGATCGGCGGCTGCGCCGTCAGCTCGACGAGGTGTTCCCCGATCTCGACGACGACACCGCCGAGGCACTCGACGCCGCGCTCTCGTGGGACACCTGGGACCGGCTGCGCACCGCGCAGAAGTGTTCAACCGCGCGGGCTCAGCAGGTGCTCCGGCGCACCGTCACCGCGTTGCTCGAAGGGAGCAGGAGATGAGTGGGATCCGTCCGAACAAAGAGCAGTTCCTCGCCCTCGCGAATGCGCCCGACTCCGGACCGGTCGTGATGCTGAACCTCCTGAAGTTCAAGGCAGCCGGCGGCACCGGCGGCGGGAGCGGCGCGTCCGAGTACGGCAAGTACAGCGACGTCGTCATCACGATGGTGGAAAAGCAGGGCGGCAAGGTCCTCTGGATGGGCAAGGCGGATCAAGTGCTGATCGGTGACGAGTCCGACGAGTGGGACGCGGTTGCGTTGGTGCAGTACCCGAGCCGCAAGGCGTTCATCGAGATGGTCACCACCCCCGACTACGAAAAGGCGCACGAGCACCGCGAGTCCGGGCTCGAGCGGACGGTGCTGATCGCCTGCACGCCGAGGATGAGCACGCTCTAGATGGGTCGCAACATCCTCTTCATCACGACCGACCAGCAGCGCTACGACGGCCTCGGTTGCAACGGCGGCCAGATCGCCCGCACGCCGGTGGTGGACGGGCTCGCCGCCAACGGTGTGCGGTTCGAACGGGCGTACAACCAGAACACCGTGTGCATGCCGGCGCGTTCGACGATGTTGACCGGTCAGTACGTGCGGACGCACGGCGTGATCGCCAACGGCGTACCGCTCCCCGAGAGCGCTCCGAGCATCGCCGCGTATCTGCAGGAGCGTGCGGGCTATCGCACCGCGCTGCTCGGCAAGGGCCACTTCGAACCGGGCTTCGACGGCAAGCTCGAATGGGCCGAGAACTTCATGTCCGAGCGCGGGCTCGTCGGTCCGTACCGCGGCTTCGAGCACGCGGAACTCGCGGTGCACGTGCCGACGTTCGGCAAACGCGCGCTCCAGCACTACGGCCGGTGGCTGGTCGACACGCACGGCTTCGACGCGACGCGGGGATTCTCGCCCCTGCTCTCGGCCGAGCCGGGCGGGGAGACCGGCGCGCCCGAGACGCGCCTCAACCCGATCCCGCGAGTGGTACCACACCGACTGGGTCGCCGATCGCACGATCGCGTATCTCGACTCGCTCGACGACGACGCGGACTGGTTCGTGTGGATGTCGTTTCCCGATCCGCACCACCCGTGGGATCCGCCCGAGTCCGAGCTGAAGCGTTGCGACTGGCGCGACCTCGACCTCCCCGCCGGCCACCCCGGTTCCAACGAGGACATCGAGCGCGTTCTCGCGGGCAAGCCCGCACACTGGCTCGAGCTGTGGCGGGGCAACTTCATCAACGCCGAAGGTGGTCCGGGCTCGTACCGACCGCAGGACGTCACCGCCGACAACATCCGCGAGATCAACGCGATGACACACATCATGAACGAGCTCATCGACGAGGCGTGCGGCCGCGTCCTCGAGCGCGTTGCCGCGCGCGGATGGCGAGACGACACGGACGTGTTCTTCACGACGGACCACGGCGAACTGCAGGGTGACTACGGGCTCGTGTTCAAGGGTCCGTTCCACACCGACACGTTGATGCGGCTCCCGATGGTGTGGCAGCCGGCGCCGACCGCGGGCGTGACACCGGCGGTCGTCGCCGAACCGGTTGGCCAGCTCGACCTCGCGCCGACGTTCTGTGAGATCGCGGGCGTCCCGGTGCCGGAGTGGATGCAAGGCGCACCGCTGCCGACGGCGCCGGGATCCGGTCGCGAGCGGGTGCTGTGCGAGTGGGATTCGCAGTTCCCCGGCTACGGGATGCACCTGCGCACGATCTACCGCGACGGCTGGTTGTGCACCGCGTACGAGCCGTCGACGATCGGTGCACCGAACGGGCTCGAGGAATTCTTCGCGAGCACCGGGATGTTCGGCGGTGGCATCGGCCCGGTCAGCCCGGTCGCGTACGACGGGACCGAAGGCGAGCTGTACAACGTCGAGGAGGATCCGCACCAGTTCGTCAACCGCTGGGACGACCCCGGCGACGCGTCCCTCCGTGCCGACCTGGTCGCCGACCTCTACGACCACCTGCCGGCCGAACGCACCGTTCTCAAAGTCGCCCGCCCCGCGTAGGCATGACGCGGAGATGGGCGGTCTGCGTCGCGATCGCGCAGAGGCGCATCTCTTCGTCCCACAGGCGCGCGGGACCGGTGGCGTAGCCGTCACCGACGTGCCACGCCTCGATCTCCTGCAACACCCAAGAGGTGACGGGGGTGGCGATGAAGCGGATGCCGATCTCGAGCGACAGCACCATCGTCGGCACATCGCGCGGGCCGAGTCCGCGACCGACAGCCGGGCCGAGGACGTCGCCGTGCACGGCGAGCAAGAGCGGATCGAGCGAACCGTCGCCGAGGCGGGGATCGGTGACCAGCCGCACCCACGAGGCGAAGCGGCCGCGGCCGGGGTCGTCGAGCGGGCTCACCGGCAGCCACTCGGTCTGCTGGTGGAACGGGATCTCGCCGAACGGGTTCGGCCGGCCGGTGAGGTCGGGCGGCGTGATCTGGTGCGGGCGCGGCACCTCGGGCACCGGCACGTCCTGGAACGCGAGGTGGGTGTCGTGGGCGCGGCCGAACACGCCGTGCACCCGCAACGCAGGCCCCGAGCCGGGCACGTGGACGTCGGCCGCGACCTGTGACGCGTTGCGGCCGTCGCGCAGCACCTCGACATCGATCTCGACCGGGCCGGGCGGCACCGGCGCGAGGAAGATCGCGTTCGCAGTGACGAGCGGGAGCTCGGGCCGGCCGAGCGCTTCCTGCATGGCGCGCAGCGCGGTGTACATGCTGACACCACCGAACACGTACATCACGCGCCAGCCGTCGGGGATCGTGGCGTGGTACCGACCGGCGACGGTCGGGTCCGGCGTCAGGACCGTGTCGGCGCGCAGATCTCGGGAGCCGGACATCCGGCGGAGCCTAGGCTCCCGTCGTGACCGATCAGCCATTGATGACACCGCTGCCGCTCGACGAGTGGGACGCCGACCTCGCGCCGATGACCGGCCCGAACGGTGATCCCCTGAACATCTTCGGCACCCTCGCGCACCACCCGAAGTTGCTGAAGCGGTGGCTGGTGTTCGGCAACCACGTGCTCGCGAAGTCGACGTTGCCCGCGCGCGATCGCGAGCTGCTCATCCTGCGCACCGGCTGGCGGTGCCGCGCGCCCTACGAGTGGGCGCAGCACGTGCTGATCGGGCGCGCGTCGGGTCTCACGGACACCGAGATCCGCCGCGTCGCCGACGGCCCCGACGCGCCCGGCTGGGAGCCGTTCGACGCGCTGCTCCTGCGCGCGGTCGACGAGCTCCACGACGACTCGTGCATGACGGAGGCGACGTATCGCGCCGTCGCCGAGCACTACGACGAGCCGCGGCTGCTCGATCTCGTGTTCACCGTCGGGCAGTACCACCTCGTGTCGATGGCACTCAACACCTTGCGCGTCCAGCGCGACGACGGCCTCACGGACTTCCCGATTCCAGTTCGCTGAGCAACTGCGCCGCACCTTCGGTGCGGGCACCCAGCGCCTGCACCCGGGCCTGCAGGCCTTGATCGGATGTGACCACGACCAGCGACGACGGGTCGCGATCGCATTCGACTTCCTCGACGATGCGATCGTCGGCCGCGTCCCGGCCACCGCGTCGTGCGTACGCGACCAGCACGCCGTCGTGCACGCCCTCGGGAAAGTCCGGGAGCGACCGGCCGTCGAACACGACCGCGATCCGATCGCCGTGGCGGCGTTCGTAGTCCTGCAACGCACCGATCAACCGCCGAGCGGCACCGGCGCGGTCGCGCCACCAGCCGTCGGGACGGGTGCCGATGACATTCATCGCGTCGACGATCAGGCGGCGCGTCGCCGAGCGGGCGATCAAGTGGTCAGCTCCAGAACGCGCCGCGGTCGACGACACCTCGGCGAGCTCTTCGGCGACGTCGAGAACCTCCGCGCCTTCGGTCGCGAAGCCGGGACGGGGCACGACGAGGACACGCGGGAGCGCGGCGAGGGCGGCGTCGCGCGCCGCGGGCGAGTCGTACCAGGCTGGATCGTTCACCTGCGCCCACTTGTCGGCACCCATCACGACGACGTCGTAGCCGCGCGCGATGTCGGCGACGAGCTGCGCGTCCGTCACGACGACGCCGAGCTCTGGGCGGTCGGCAGCCAGTCGGGCCAACACCCGCCGGCGCGCTTCGACACCGGCGCGGTCTGCTTTGCCCAACGCGACCCGCGAGAGTGCGAAGTCGAGCCGTTCGAGGCCGGCGTGTTGGACCGCCGCTTCCGCGATCGCCACGTGCGCGATCGTCGGCGGGTCGAACGAGCCGGGGTAGACGCCGATCACCCGATCACCCGACCACTTGTTCAGCCGCGGAGGATCGGCGGGTGCAGCCGCAGCGCGCCACCCCGCCGGTAGAGGGCCGCGGGGCGGCCGTCGGTCCGCGCGGTCTCGCCCGTGGGTTCGACGAAGCCCGGAGTCGATGAAACCTTGCGGCGGAAGTTGCCTTCGTGCAGCGGCTCGCCCCACACGGCTTCGTAGACGCGCCGGAGCTCGCCGAGGGTGAACGGCTCGTCGAGGAACGCGGTCGCGAGCGTCGTGTACTCGATCTTGGCACGCGCTCTTTCCACGCCGTCCGCGATCACGCGCGCGTGGTCGAACGCGAGCGGGACGCCGTCAACGCTGCCGATGCCGGCAATGGCGAGGTCGTCGACGGCCCAGAAGCGCGCGTCGGCGGCGTCGGACCCGGCGATGAGCTCGCCCGACGCGGTGAAGCCGACGTACGCGACCGACACGATCCGCATCCGCGGGTCGCGGTCCGGGGTGCCGTACGTACGGAGCTGCTCGAGGTGCCCGAGCGTGACCGCGTCGTGCGCGCTCGCGACCAGTACGCCGGTCTCCTCTCGTAGCTCGCGCCGCGCCGCGTCATCGAGCTCCTCGTCCGGCTCGACGAAGCCACCCGGCAGCGCCCAGTTGCCCCGGAACGGATGCCCGCGCCGCTCGACGAGGAGCACCGCCAGGCGCCCGGCGCGCACAGTGAGCAGCACGACGTCGACGGTGACCGCGACATTCGGGTAGCGCGACGGGTCGTAGCCGGCGAGGAACGCGGCCTCGTCCTCGGATTCGCTCACGCCGTTCCTCTCAGCATGAGCAGAAGGAAACGACCGGGTGCCACACACCGAAAAAGTACCCGCCACCTGGGGTGGCTTGACCCAAACGAACGTTTGATGGAGACTGGCCCGGCGATGCCCGACCAGCGCACCCGCATCCTCGACGCGACGCTCGGCCTCATGGCTCGCGAGGGCGCGAGCGGCACCAGCATGCGGGCGGTGGCGGCCGCCACCGGCCTCAACGTCGCGAGCCTGTACCACTACTTCCCGTCGAAGCGCGACCTCTGCCAGGCCGCGATCGCGCACCGTCTCGTCGCCGAGTCCGCATTCGCGCAGCCGTTCCCCGAAGGCCTGGCCGGCACCGTCGAGCAGCGCCTCGGCGCGTTGCTCGACGACTTCTTCGCCAACATGGCGCGCGAAGCCGACCTGTGGCGCGTGCTCCTCGCCGAGGCGATCCACGGCGACGACGACGTGTTGCTGCCGTTGCTCGACACGAGCGTGCTGTTCGAAGCCGCGCTCGCAGAGTGGATCCGTACGTTGCTGCCGGACGCCCGCGCGCTGCACGACCCCGAAGTCGTGCGCGCGATCCGTCACGCGCTCTACGGCGTGATGGTCGAGCACCTGCCGCAACCCGAAGATCGCCGCGCCGCGCTGCGCGAGCGTGCCCGCGCGCTCGCGTCGGTGTTCTCGCGTGTGCAGATGTCCACCACCGACCGAAACGAATTTGGAAGGTAACCCGAGATGACAGCTCCGGCATTCGACTTCGAGCCCGATGCGCTCGATCCCACGCTGTACGTGCGCGGGGTCGCGCACGAGACGTTCGACTGGCTTCGCGAGAACGATCCGGTGCACTGGGACGACCGCAACCACCTCTGGGTGATCTCCAAATACGAAGACCTCTCGTACGTCGAACGTCAGCCCGAGCTGTTCTGCAGCGGTCAGGGCATCCGCCCCAAGGGTGGCGGCGCCGGGAATCTGTCGATCGTGTCGCTCGACGATCCCGAGCACGCGCGGCAACGCCGGCTCGTGAGCCGCGGCTTCACGCCGTCGCGCATCACCGAGATGCTCGACCACATCCGCGATGTCGCGCGTGAGCTCGTCGACACGGTCGCGGCGCGCGGCGAGTGCGACTTCGTCGACGACATCGCCAAGCCACTCCCGCTCATCGTGATCGCCGAGCTGCTCGGCCTCCCTGTCGCGGACCGGCAGCAGCTCGGAGAATGGTCCGACGCGATGATGACGGCCGAGAGCGCCGAAGGTGACGATCCCAAGCTGGAGGCGGCCGGTGAAGCGTGGGCCGCGTACGTCACCTACCTGGTGGGACTCATCGAGGCGCGCCGGGCCGATCCCCAAGACGACCTCATCTCGATCCTCCTCTCCTCCGCGGACGCGGGCGCGCTCCACTTCCGTGAGGACGAGGTGCAGGCCCGGCTCGCGAGCGGCGCGCTCCCGATGAGCGACCTCACCGGCGACGAATTGCTGTCGTTCTGCGTGCTGCTGCTCGTTGCCGGCAACGAGACGACGCGCAACGCGCTCTCCGGCGGCATCGAGGCGCTGTCGCGGTTCCCGGCCCAGCGGGAGCGGCTGGTTTCCGACCCGTCGCTCGTCGGCAGCGCGACCGAGGAGATCCTCCGCTACGTATCTCCGGTGATCAGCTTCTCGCGCACGGTGACGCGCCAGACCGAGTTGCGCGGCCGCACGCTGAACGAGGGCGACACGCTGCTGAACATCTACCCGTCGGCGAACCGCGATGCCGACGTGTTCGACGATCCGCATGCGTTCCGCATCGAACGCGCGCCGAACCTGCATCTCGCGTTCGGGACCGGTCCGCACTTCTGCCTCGGCGCGAACCTCGCCCGCACCGAGATCCGCATCCTTCTCGAGGAACTGTTCGCGCGCCTCCCCGATCTGCAGGTCGCCCCGGACGCGTCGGCTGTGCGCGCGCCGAACTCACTCGTCACGACCGTCGAGCATCTCCCGGTTGTGTTCACGCCGAACTGAGGCGCCGAGCTCAGACGTGGGTCAGTCGACGGCAGCCGTGACGATGGCGACCGCGGTGACGCGATCTTCGCCGGCGTCGCGCAGTTCGACGCGGACGACATCTCCATCGGAGCGACGGCCGAGGATCGCCGCGGTGGCGCGCACCGGGCCGGTACGGTTCGGCGCGAGGAAGTGCAGCACGACATCGGTCACGCGGCCGCCGCTAGTCGCGTGTTCGACGCACGCGTCGACGAGTGCCGCGGTGACGCCGCCGTGGAGGATGCCCCAGGGGTTGCGCAGCGTGTCGCGCAGGTCCATCACCATCGTGTGCGCGTCGACGACGCGGGCGTCGAGCCAGCGGTCCATCGCCATGTAGTCGATGTCACCGGGATAGCCGATCCGGAGCGGGCGCTCCCACACGGGCGGACCGTTCTCGGGCACCAGGATCGCGGACGTGAGCACGCCGTCCATGACGAGCACGCCGGTCGTGGCATCGCTGATCTCCACCGCGGTCACGACGTTGTTGCGGCCCTTGCGGAGCACGCGTGAATCGATCTGCAGCGCACCAGTCGGCGCGTGATGCACCGTGCGGGCGCACAGGTTCGTGGAGACGACCCAGCCGTCGGGGAGTGAGGCGAGGCCGCCGCAGACGCCGCCGGCGGAGTCGAGCATGGTGAGGAGCGCGCCGGCGCGCACCGAGCCGTTGCGACCACGCAAATGGTCGACGACCCGCGCTTCGCCTTCGATGTGCAGCGCTTCGACTTCGCGCATGTCGAGACGCGCGAATCGCATGATGTCGGTGCCCATATTGGCCGGCGTCTGTGTCATGCGAGCGACCTGGTCGCGACGGCGCGCGCGAGTGCCATCTGCCGGCCTCCGGCGCCCACGTCGACGAGCTCTACCCGCGCGACCGCGTGTTCCGCGCTGCGCTCGATGACGTCGACGCGCGTGCGCAGCGGTCCGATCTTGCCGAACGCCAGGTAGGTGAGCTGCACATCGGTGACGACAACCGGCCGGCCGGCAGCCGACTGGAGCGCGACTTCCGCGGCGGCCTCCACGACCGCACCGACGATGCCGCCTTGCAGCGCGCCCATCGAGTTCATGGCCCACTCCCGCACCGGGAGCTCGACGACACCTGCCGCCGCGTCGAGGGTTTCGATGCCGACCAGCTCCAGCAGCGGACCGGCGAGCGCGGAGCTTGCGAGCGCCATCGTCGACGGACCCTCAGGCCGCGTCTCGGTGATGTCGGGGTTGGTGTCGCGACGCGGCAGTACCGCGAAGCTCATTGTCGCGATCCCGATGGGTCGGTCGTCACCCGCCGCCGTGTTGTTGTGCAGCGTGACCTCGAGCACGAGGGTCGTGCGGCCGGCGCGCAAGATGTGGGCCCGGGCCTCGACGGAGCCTCCGGTTGCGCAGGCGGTGAGGTGCAGGGTGAGGTCCGCCGTCGCGATCCAATTCGGGTGCGCGGCGGTGGCCGCGAGGCCGCCGCCGATGACGTCGACGAGCGTCGTCAGCGCGCCCGCGCGTACCGCGCCGTCGGCGCCGCAGATCTCGGGCACCACTGGCATCCACGCGCGGGACGTCGACCCGCCCGAGTGCTCGAACGTGAGCTGCAAGTCGCGCAGCAGGTGACGTTCGGGCGGATAGGTCGTCATGGAGCCCGGAAGCTAGCGCCCGAGCCGGCGATCACCTGATTTCGACGACCCCGGCCGACTCGACGAGGTCGAGCGTCGCGATGTCGTCTTTCGGATCGACGCGTCCGAGCTCTGTGCGCTTGCAGGCATGGCCCGCACAGTCGAACGACCAGCCGTGCCCGGTGCAGACGAGCTCGTCGCCGACGACGGTGCCTTCGGTGAGGTCCCAGTCGAGATGCGGACAGGTGCGCGGCGCGCTGCCGAGCACGCCGCTCGCGCCGCGCCACACGACGAATTCGCGCCCGTCGACTTCGATCGCGTGGATCGCGCCCGGCGCGAGCGCGGAAGACGGCAGCTCGCTCACGTGGTCGTGCCGTCGCGCGTCGCACGCGCGAGATCATCGAGCGTCGCGCCGCGCGCAGCCGCTTGACCGAGGACGAAGCACAACAGCGGCGCATTCGTCCGCTCGCCACTGTCGTGCGCCGCGAAGCCCGCGAGGTCGAGGAGCAGTTCGGCCGCGGTCGCGTCGACGAGCAGTGCGCCCGCGTCGAGGCCGGCGGCGGCGGAGATCCGCAGCGTCGTTTCGGTGAGCCAGTCCACGCGCGTGCTCTCCTTCGATTGACGAGGTATCAGACGCTCGGGTCAGTTGACCGTCGGGTCGGGAGGACAAGTAGCGAACAGCGCGATCCGGCCGCGCTGACGGCGCAGGACGTGCTGCCACAGCGTGTCGGGCTCGGTCGCGAACGGGTCCGAGGGCAAGGCCTCGACGACGAACCAGGCGCCGTGGTCGAGCTCGGCTTGTAGTTGTGCGGGGCCCCAGCCGGCATATCCCAGATAGACGCGCAGCTCGTGCACGGTCGATCCGAGCCGCGCCGGATCGCGCCCGAGGTCGACGGTGCCGAGGTCGTCGATGAGCGGCATCCAGCCGCTGTCCTCCTCGGCTTCGACACGCGCGAGCGCGATGACCGCTTCGGGTGCCACCGGCCCACCGAAGAACACGCGCGCGGGCTCGCTCGCGAGATCGTTCCAATCCGGGAGGACGTCGTCGAGCGCGGTCGCCGTCGGTCGGTTCAGCACCAGGCCGAGCGAACCGTCATCGCCGTGTTCGAGGAGGAGGATCACGGTCCGGTCGAAGTTCGGGTCGGCGAGGGGCGGCGTTGCGACGAGGAGCCGTCCGCGCATGTCGGCAGGATCTCGTGGAGTCGTGTCGTCCGGCACCGCGCCCAGTTTCGCGCGCCAGACGCTCGCATCGAGATGCGTAGTCTCCGAGCGTGCTCGACGAGTTGCGCGACGCCGTCGGCGCCGAACACGTGCTGACCGACCCCGCGATGGTCGCGGGTTACGTCGTCGACTGGACCGGCCGCTTCCGAGGCGCGACTCCGGCGGTCGTGCGTCCGGGCGGTGTCGACGAGGTCGCGCGCGTCGTGCAGATCTGCGCGGCGGCGCGCGTCGCGGTGGTGCCCCAAGGCGGCAACACCGGCCTCGTCGGCGGGTCGGTGCCGCAGCACGGCGAGATCGTCCTCAGCCTGCGCCGGCTCGATGGGCTCGGCCCGGTCGACGCGGCCGCGGCGCAGGTCACCGCGGGAGCCGGGGTGACGCTCGGTCGGCTCCAGAAACACGCGCGGGCAGCGGGCTGGGAGTACGGCGTCGACCTGGGCGCGCGCGACTCCGCGACCGTCGGTGGCACCGTCGCCACCAACGCCGGCGGGGTGCACGTCCTCCGGTACGGCTCGACCCGGCGCCAGGTCGTCGGCGTCCAAGCCGTCTTCGTCGACGGCTCCGTCGTCGATCGCCTCGATGGCCTGGAGAAGGACAACACCGGCTACGACCTCGGCGGGCTGCTGTGCGGGAGCGAAGGCACGCTCGCTGTCATCACCGCGGCCCGGTTGCGTCTCGTTCCCCGTCCCCGGCACGTCGTGGTCGCGCTGCTCGCGTTCGACGGCGTCGACGATGCGCTCGCCGCGGTTGGTGCACTGCGGCAGGAGGTCGACGCGCTGCGCGCGCTCGAGTTCTTCGAACAGCGCGGCGTGGATCTCCTCCGCGCGCAGATGCACGTGGCGCCCCCGTTTCCGCGCGACCACGGCGCGTACGTCCTCGCGGAGGCGGCGGGAGGCAGTGACCCGACGGAGGCGCTCGCCGATGCCGTGGATCGGATCGCGCGCGTGCGCGACGTCGCAGTCGCAACCGACGCGTACGCAGCCGCGCCGTTGTGGCAGTACCGGGAAGCGCATTCCGAGGCGATCAACCGCATCGGTCCCCCGCACAAACTCGACGTGACGCTGCCCGCGGACCGCCTCGCACCGTTCTTCGCGCACATCCGATCGATCGTCGCCGCGGTTGCACCCGACGCGCAGGTGTGGCTGTTCGGTCACGCGGGCGACGGGAACGTGCACGTCAACGTCACCGGTGTGGAACCCGACGACGAACGTGTCACCGACGCGGTGCTGCGCTTCGTCGCCGAGCTGCACGGTTCGATCAGCGCGGAGCACGGCGTCGGTGTCGCGAAGCGGCCGTGGGTGCACCTCACCCGGAGTCCGGCCGAACTGCACGCGTTCCGCGCCATCAAGGACGCGCTCGACCCGACCGGGATCCTCAACCCGAACGTGCTCGTTCCCTAAGTGGTCTGAAACGCGCGCCGGTAGGACGTCGGTGCGGTGCCGACGGTGCGCTGGAAGTGGAGCCGCATGTTCGCGGCAGTCCCGAATCCGGTCGCCTGCGCGACGCGTTCGACGGGGATGTCCGTCGACTCGAGCAGTCGCCGCGCGTGTGTGATGCGCTGCTGCGAGAGCCAGCGCTGGGGCGTCATACCCGTCCCGGCGCGGAAGCGGCGCATGAACGTGCGCGTGCTCATCAACGCGTGCGCGGCCATCTGCTCGACCGTCAGCGGCTCGTCGAGGTGGTCGACGATCCAGTCGAGGGTCGGCCCGAGTACGGACGCCTCGGAGGCGTCCGGCACCGGAAGATCGAGGAACTGCGCCTGGCCGCCGTCGCGATGCGCGGGGACGACCATGCGACGGGCGACGGCGTTCGCCACCGCGCTGCCGAAGTCGGTGCGCACCATGTGGAGCGACAGGTCGATTGCGGCCGCGGTGCCGGCCGACGTGAGCACGGAGCCGTCGTCGACGTAGAGGACGTCGGGAAGGATGCGGATCTCCGGGTGGCGCGCCGCGAGGAGCGGCGCGTACATCCAGTGCGTCGTAGCGCGGCGCCCGTCGAGCACTCCCGCGGCCGCGAGCGCGAACGCGCCGCTGCAGAACGACACCATGCGGGCGCCTCGCGCGTGCGCGGCGCGCAGCGCTTCGAGCAGCGCGGATGACGGGCCGAGGTCGGGTGGGCACGCGGGCACGATCACGGTGTCGGCCGTCGCGAGCTCGTCGAAGCCGTGCTCGGTCTCGAGCGTGAAGCAACCGAGGTCGACGCGGCCGGACTCCGCGCACACGAGGAAGCGGTACCACTCGACGCCGAGCTCGGAGCGGTCGAGTCCGAACACCTCGCACGCCACCGAAGGCTCGAAGGGGTGATTGCCGGGCAGGATGGCGACCGCGACGGTCGGTGCGGTTCTCATTGGCAGGATCCTAGCGATCAGGGGCATGACTGCCACTCGCCCGGACCGACGATCCGTCGCACCCTGCGGGCATGTTCGATGCCTACTGCGATCACCACGGGTGCCGGGTGCTGCTGCCCGCCACCCACCTGATTCGCATGGAGCGCCACTCCGACGGCCGGGTCGCCCAGTTCCGGTGCTGGTGCGGCGCGGTCGCCGAGTGGCGGTCCCGGCGCCAACCCGTCGAGCGGTGAGCGGTTCGGCGGTGCCGAATTCGCTCGTGCGGGCGGTTCCCGCCGCGTCCCCGGCCGAGGCGGCCGCGCACTTCGCGGACCGTCTGCGCTTCGAGACCGACTGCGCGGATGTCCACGCGGATCTCGTGGCCGGAGGGGCCGGGGTCGTGGTGGTGGACGCCCGGAGCCGGGAAGCCTTTGCGGCCGGTCACGTGCCCGGCGCGCGCAGCCTGCCCCACGCCGAGATCACCGCCGCGACCGTCGGCGAGATGCTCGGCCGGGAGCCTCCGGCCGAGGTGGTGTTCGTCACCTACTGCTGGGGGCCACACTGCAACGGTGCGACGCGGGCCGCGCGTGCGCTGGCCGGGCTCGGC
Source organism: uncultured Actinomycetes bacterium (assembly GCA_963740835.1). Lineage (GTDB taxonomy): Bacteria > Actinomycetota > Acidimicrobiia > IMCC26256 > PALSA-610 > CAVUFH01. Next base: position 1,316,637 of record CAVUFH010000003.1, read on the forward strand.
CACCCCGTCAAGGAGATGATCGGCGGGGTCGTGGGTTGGCGCGCGGAGGGCTACAGCCTCGCCACCGGGTGTGTCGCGTCAGACTGCATATCCCGGACAAAGACGTAGGAATCGCCCCGGCACGCTTGAACCTCGCGGCGCAGACCGAGTACTTTTTTGGGCTATCTGCCGCATCGGCTCGTGGCGCCCCGGGCCGAAGCGGTTGGCTCGGGTCGTCGCGCGTACGGACCGCCCGCCGACGCCCGGCGACCCGAGCATGCTCTCCTTGGCACCGCGCTCAGCCGATCGGGTCGGACGCGCGCGGGATCGGCTTCCGGCAGGTACTCCTGTGCCCACGTCATCCGCTTCCAGTCCGGAATCGGCGGCGCGACCTGCCGTCGGGGCACGAACGCGGAGCGCTCGACCAACTGCAACTTGTGGATGTACCGCCCGCAGTTCGGAAACACCTGGGTCGTCCGCACCCGGACCACCAGCGTCGCGCCCGCGAACTCGGCGCGGAGGGGATCGTCCTCGTCGACCGTGGCGACGCCGTTGACGCGCAGGCGGTTCGGCTGTTCGAAGTCGACGAACAGCATCCCGACATGGGTCTGACCGCGAATGTTGCCGAGCGACAAGAACATGCCGTTGCCGTCGTACACGGGGAACGCGAGCGTGCGCTCGTCGACAACGCGTACGAAGCCCGGGTCCCCGCCCTTGTAAGAGCACTGCGGGTGCCCTTCGGCGTCACACGTGGCGAGGAAGAACATGTCGCGCGCCTCGATGAAGTCTTTGGCGTGCGCATCGATGGAGTCGGACACGAGCAGCTCGTCGATGCGGTCGGCGATGCGGCGCGAATCGAAGTGATCCTGCCAGTACCGATGATCGTCGTTGAACATGCGTCCATCGTGGACGCTTCGGTGCGGTCGCGCCAGCAGCGCGTCGTCCACGAGTGTCCCGTACGGATCTCTACGCTGGCGCCGTGCTCTTCTCGCAGGACGCGTGGGCGGGGATCCGGGACGGCTCGATCACGCTCACGTTCCGCCGGTGGAAGCGGCCGCAGGTCGTCGCCGGGCGGCGCTACCGCACGCCCGCCGGCATCATCGAAGTCGAAGCCGTCGACATCGTCTCTCCCGCGCGCATCCGTGCCGCGGACGCGCCCCGGGCCGGCGCACCGACCCGGGCCGCCCTGCTCGCGCGGTTGCAAGGGCGCGCCGACCTCCCCGTGTACCGGATCGCGTTCCACCTCGTGGACGAGCCGGACCCCCGAGCGGAACTCGCGAAGGATGCCCAACTGGCGCCGGACGACGTCGCCGCGATCGATCGCCGACTCGAGCGCTTGGACCGGGCGAGCCGCACCGGTCCTTGGACCGCGGCGGTGCTCGCGGTGATCGCCGAGTACCCCGAGCGCCGAGCCCCCGACCTGGCGGCGATGTTCGGCCGCGAGACCACACCGTTCAAACTCGACGTGCGCAAGCTCAAGAACCTCGGGCTCACGCTGAGCTTCCGCGTGGGGTATCGACTCTCGCCGCGCGGCGAGGCGTATCTGCGCGCCCATGGCGCGGGCGCGATCCCGCCGGCCGGCGCGGTTCAGGAACCGGACGCGGGTGCGGGATCCGGCGCGGGGTAGTGCACGGGCGGTGCGTCGGCGTACGGCTCGACCTTCTTCCGGAGCAACCCGCGCGACACGAGGTTGCGGCGGTCGGCCCAGACGAGCATCGGCGGCAGCACCACGAGCGCACTCAACAGCGCGACCGTCACGTTCATCGCGACGATCCGGCCGAAGTCGGCCAGCAGCGGGAGTGACGAGAACGACAACACCGCGACGCCGGCGATCGCCGTGAGCGCGGAAACGATGAACGCCCGCCCGGTGCGCGCCGCGGTCACGTCCATGGCCTGCCGCGGTTCGTAGCCGCGGCCGCGCTCCTCGACGAAGCGCAACAGGATCAGCGAGGTGAACTCGGTGCACGCCGCGATCACGAGCGGCCCGCCGACCGCGGTCATCGGGCTCAGCTGCCAGTCGAAGGCCCACGCGACGATCGACGCCAAGCCGACCGCGATCGCGACCGGTACCAACGAGAGCAGCGCACGGACGACGGAGCGCAACCGCACCGCGAGGAACAGGAACACGAAGAGCAGCGCGAGGTAGGTGAGCTCCACTCGATTCGCTTCGAGGTTCTCGAGCAGCCCGACGCCGACGACCGCGAGACCCGACGGCGTGAGCGTGATCCCCTCCGGAGTCTTCGTGTCGTCGCGGATCTCCTTCACGATCGGCGCGCGGTCCTCGAGCGAGGACGGACCGGCACGGAACACGATGTTGAAGTCGGTCGAGCCGGGGCTGACGGTCGACGCCTGCAGGTCCTTGGGCGCGACGGCAAACGCGGCCTTGACCTCGTCACCCGTCGGCGCAATGTCGGATGCACCCGGCACGGAGATGAGGTCGCCGACCGCGGTCTCGATGCTCGAGCCGGTGAGGAGCTTGCCCTTCTGTTCAGCGAGCTGGTCCCGCGTGAAGTCGTGCACGAACGCGGTGAAGTCATCAGAGAACACGTCGTCGCTCTGGACGAACACTCCGAGCTCGCTCGACGAATTGGTCGCGGCCTCGACCGCGTGCAGGTCCTTGATGCTCTGCGAATCCTGGTTGACCCACTGCACCGGGTCGGTCTGCAGCGTCAGCTTGCCCTCGACCGCGATGCCCCAGAAGAAGATCACGACGCTCGCGACTGCGAGCGGGATCGCGGCGGCGGCCGGAACCCGGCCGAGGAACACGACGAGCCGGCCCAGCGCGCCTTCACGGAAGTCCTTGCCCGTGGTCGGGGAGCGGTGCTCGCGGATCCCGAGGATCGCGAGCGGCAGGATGATCGAGCACAGGCAGATGACGGCGATGCCGATCGCGAGCAACAACCCGAAGTCGCGGATCATCGGGACCTTGGCGAAGCGCAGCGCGAGGAACGCGAAGATGGCATCGAACGTCACGACGAGCAGCGCGGGCCCGAGGTTCCGCGCGGTCTCCTGGATCGGGTGTTCGGCGCGGTCGAGGATGGCCTCCTCCTCGACGCGTGCGTGCATCTGGATCGCGTAGTCGATGCCGACGCCGAGCATCACCGGGAGCCCCGCGATGGTGACGATCGTGAGCGGGATGCCGAGGTAGCCCGCGAGGCCGAACGCCCAGACGACACCGACGAGGATCACGAGCAGCGGTAGGAGTCTCCACCGCACGTTGAACAGCACGAGCAGGATCACGACCATGATCGCGACCGCGATGCCCCCGAGCGTCAGCATGCCGCCGCGCAGGTAGTCGTTGATCTCCTTGAGCAAGATGGGCGCACCGGTGGTGACGACCGTTGCGTTCGGCAACGAGAGCTGCGCAGCCTGGGCGCGCACCAGGTCCGAGGCGGCGCCTTCTTGTTCGATCGACTCGTTGCCCTTGAGTCGCACGACGATCTGCGCGTGGGTGTCGTCGAGGATGAACGAGCGGTGCGCGAGGCGGATGTCGCCCTGGTTGTCGTAGAGCAGGAACTTCACCCACTCCGGATTGTCCATCGTGCGGTCTCCGACGGGCACCGCGGTGATGCGGCCGAGCGTCGTGGTCGCGTCCTCGAGGCGGGCCGCTTGCTCCGGTGTGCCGGCCGGTTCCTTGGTCAGCGCGTTCTGCAGCGCGCCGCCGGCGATGCTCGTAGTGGGGTTGCCGTCGTCGCTCTGCACCAGCGAGTCCGCGAAAGTGGCGATCGTGAGCGGCGTGATGACGCCGTGCACCGCGCCGGTCTTCACCAACTCGTCGTGGAACTTGGTGAGCTGGTCGCGGCCTTCGGCGGTGAACAACTCGTCGACGGTGTGCCCCTCGTCCATGCTGATGACCGTGAGCATCGCCTGGCCGCCGAACAGGTCCTGGTAGGCGACGTTGTCCTTGAAGACGCGATCGTCCTTGTTCAGGTAGCTGTCCTGGCCGGTCGCGAACTTGAGCTGCGTGATGCCGAGGCCGAGCACGACCGTGACGAGGAGGCCAATCACGGAGACGAGTCCGGCGCGCTTGCCGAGGTTCACGGCGAGCACCGACCAGAACCGCTGCATCATCGAACGCCTTCCCCCGTGAGCGCGCCACCTTCCCCCGCGTCGCCTGGCCAGTCAAGCGTCGACGTCGAGGTGTGCGTTTTGGTGATTGCGACGCTGGGCTCGACGAACTACCGCGTCTGCGAGATCACGCAGTCATTTCATTCGAGCCCGCCCGCGGTGTCGCGTGGATGGCGTTTTGCGCGTGTTGCGAGGCACGCGGACGTTGTCGACGTTGGTCGCGCTGCGCCGTCGCCGACCATCCGCGCGGCGTCGCGCTCAGGAAACGAGCAACTTCTTCGGGTGGCGACCGTCGACGTAGCCGATGAACGGCGGCTGGATGTTGTAGCCGAGCAGCTCCTGGAGCCGCTCCGGACGGTTCCGAGCCTGCACCGGGGGGACCGCGAGCACGTGGTTCTCGACCGGGCGCAACCACCCGGCCGAATAGTGGAGCACGACGCCGAGCCGGGCCCGATCGGTCCGGTTCGCGCCGCCCCCGTGCCAGAGGCTCCCGAGGTACAGGAGCGCGGCGCCGGCCGGCATCTCGACCGCCCGGGTCGGCGTGTCCCTGGTCGGGACCTCATCGATCCAGCGGTGGCTGCCGGGGACCACGCGCGTCGCGCCGTTGGCCTCGGTGAAGTCTTCGAGCGGCCACATCACGTTGACGACGAGCTCCGGGTGCGGCCGCGGCCATGGATAGATCGCGTCGTCGGGATGCAGCGGCTGCGCGTGTTCACCCGCACCGATCTCGATGCCGGTCGGCGCGCTCAGCTGGTAGTGGCCGAGCACCCGGTCGAGCACGGCGAGCACGAGCGGGTGGATCGCGGGGCCATCCATCGCGCGGGTCTTGCCGAACAACGCGTAGACGCGGCGGGTCTTGGTGCCCTCGAAGTCGGAGCGACCGAACGGCGTCTCGGCGAGGATCGAAGCGAACGACGCGTACGCGTCCGCAACGGCTTCGCTATCCCATGCGTGCTCGACCAGCGCGAAGCCGTCCTGAGCGAGCGCGGCGCACACGTCATCCACCTGCGCCGCGGATGCAGCGTCGACCTGATCCAACTCCACATCACTGGCAGGATCCATGCCCCGACCTTCCTCAAGGGAATATGCTGCGAGCCTAACCCTCCCCAAGGGAAGGTGACAAGCACGAAGGGAAGCGCGTGGAACCGCCCGTCGAACCGCCCATCGAACTGAACCCGACCCAGGGTTCGCTGCTCGGCTTCCTGCACGACGGCCCCCAGACGGGCTGGGACTTGCTGCAAGCAGTCTCCGCGACGCTCTCGCGCTTTTGGAGCGTCACCCCGAGCCACGTCTACCGCGAGCTCGGCAACCTCGAACGCCGCAAGCTGGTGCGGGCGCGGCCGCGCGGTCCGCGGGACAAGAAGCCGTACGCGATCACCAAGGCCGGCGAGAAGGCCTTCGCCGGGTGGATCGCGCAGGAGCCGGGCCCGGAGCAGATCCGCTTCCCGTTGCTCGTCACGTTGTGGTTCGGCCGCCACCTCGACGCGGCCACGCTCGCCGGTTTCGTCGAACGCCAACGCGCCGACCACGAGCGCCGACTCGCGATGTACACCGAAATCTCGGGACAGTGGCCGGGTGACGACCCGCACACCGCGGCCGTGCTCGAGTTCGGCGTGCGGTACGAACAAGCGATCCTCGACTGGCTCGCCGAGCTGCCGTTCGCAGCCCGGTCGACGGCAACGCGTTCACGCGGGCAAGCTGCGCGGCATGGCTGAACGGGTCGCCGTCCTCGCACCGATGGTCTCGGAGCTCAAGCCGGTGGTGCGGGCGTTCGGCCTCACCGCGGCCGCGCGGGACGGTGAGGCCAAGCGTCACACCGGCCGCGCCGGAAGTGTCGACATCGTCGCGACGATGACCGGCATCGGGACCCGCACCGCGGCCGAGACGACCGAGCGGGTGCTCGCCTCGGAGCCGGTCGACTTCGTGATGGTCGTCGGCATCGCCGGTGGGGTCGGGACCGCCGTGAAGGTCGGCGACGTGCTGGTGCCGAACATCGTGATCGACGGTCCGAGCGGCGCCGAGTTCCGGCCGACCGCACTGACCGGGATCGCCTCACGCGGCCGGCTCGTGACGTCCGACGACTTCCACGTCGACCCGGACGAGCTGGTCGAGCTGGAAGCGGCGGGTGTGATCGCGCTCGACATGGAGACCGCGGCCGTCGCCGCGGTGTGCGAGAAGCACGGCTTGGCGTGGTCCGTCGTCCGGTCGATCAGCGACATGGCGAACGACCACCCCATCGGCGACGATGTCATGAACCTGGCGCGACCCGACGGCACCGCGAACGTGCCCGGGTTGCTGAAGTACGTGTCGACGCACCCGGGCAAGCTGCCGCAGCTGATGCAGCTCGGCCGCGACAGCGCACTTGCCGCCAAGAACGCGGCCGAAGCCGCGGTCCGCGCCTGCGCCGCCCTCGGTTGACGGAGCACAACTCTTCCATCTGATGGCACGCTGGTGCACCGAGGCGGTGCATAACTCTTCCATCTGATGGCACGCTGGTGCACCGAGGCGGTGCATAACTCTTCCAACAGTTGGAAGAGTTATTACCCGAGCCACTTGATGAGGTGGGCGGCGAGGTCGAAGGCGTCGACGCGCACGGTGTAGCGGGTGATGCCCCAGCGTTCGTGATGCTGCCGCACCTGGTTCGCGAGCTCGGCTTCCGAGCCGATGAGCACGAACGGGCACGAGAGCGCATCCGCAGGGTGGAGCCCTCGCACGCGCTGCGCGAGTGCGATCGCCGCGCCTTCGCGATTGTTCGTCACCTCGACGTACTGGACCAGCGCGTCGATCTTGGGCGGGGTCTCGCGCGCGCCGGCACCGCTGCGGATGACGGCGACCGTCTCGTCGATCGCGTCTTCGCTCCACCGGACCTCGTGCTGGTGCCCGTCGGCGAGGGTCTTGCCCAACCCCCCGATGCTGACGTAGTCGGCGTGCTCGCCCCCGAACTGGAGCAACCGATGGTTGTTGCCACCGACGAGCAGGGGCACGTGTCCTTGCAGCGGCCGGGGCTCGGCCAGCATGGCCGATTCGGTGACGATCTGCTCCCCGAGATACGTGACGCGGTCACCCGCGAGCAGACCCCGGATGACGAGCGCGGATTCGATCAGGCGCGTGATCCGCGCCCGCGGGGTTGGGTAGGGCGCGCCGGTCATCGTCCACTCCGCCGGCGTGTGGCCGGCGCCGATCCCGAGCTGGGCGCGACCGCCGGACACGACATCGAGCGTGGCGACATCGGTGGCGATCTGGAGCGGATCCCGCACGCCGGCGTTCACGACATAGGTACCGAGCGTGATCTTCGACGTGGCGACCGCGGCAGTCGCGAGCGCGACGAACGGTGAAGCGGTGACGCCGGGGTGGTCGGCGACGACGAAGGCCTCGAAGCGCGCCTTCTCCGCCTTGCGGGCGAGCGTCGACCACGTAATCGCGTCGCGCAGGCCGGCCTGCAGGGCGAAAGTGATGCCTGCCACGCCGTGACGCTACGGCACGGCCTGCACGTCGGTTCATTCCGAGCGGTTGGGGTTCGCGGCAGTCAATTTTGTCAGCTTTACAAGCCGTCGACGGCGTGAAGACCATCAGCCAAACGCTGAGTTCGCGGGCGCGCGACGTGGGGTATACGCAGGTACCCTGCTCGCAATCCACGACGTGTCGCACCGCGACACGGCAAAGCCTCGGAGGGGTCATGGGAGTGACGTATCCACCGGCGCTCGGACACTGGTCCGAGCCTTTTGCAAGTGTGCAGATCTGGTCCGCGCCGCCGCGCAACCATGATTGGGTCGCGGCCTGCACGACCCTCGGGTGATCATGCACTCCACCTCACGGGTCATCACGTCGCGCGCACGTGATGATCAAGACCGCGGCGCGGTGCTCACCGAGCGTTACGCCGAAGTACGCGCGCTGACCGACACGCTCGTCGCGCCCCTGTCCGCTGAGGACCAAACGGTCCAGTCGATGCCGGACGTCAGCCCCAGCAAATGGCACCGCGCGCACACGACGTGGTTCTTCGAGACATTCGTCCTCCCACGCGCCGAGAAGAACTATCAGCAGTTCCACCCCGACTTCGGGTACTTGTTCAATTCGTACTACGAAGCCGTCGGCGCACGGCATCCACGCGCCGAGCGCGGATTGTTGTCGCGTCCCGGCATCGCCGAGATCGCCGACTACCGCGAGCACGTGGACGACGCGATGCTCGCGGTGATCGCCGCGATGCCGCCGGAGCTGCTCGACCTCGTCGAGCTGGGTCTGCACCACGAGCAGCAGCACCAAGAGCTGCTGATCATGGACATCAAGCACGTGCTGTCGACGAACCCGCTCCGGCCCGCGTACCGGTCGCGCCTGATCGCGGCACCTGGCGCAGACCGCCCTCTGGGTTGGACCGAGCACGACGGTGGCCTCGTCGAGATCGGCCACGACGGCAACGGGTTCGCCTTCGACAACGAGTCGCCCCGACATCACGAGTACCTCGAGTCGTACGCGCTCGCTGACCGGCCCGTGTCCTGCGGCGACTGGCTCGCGTTCATGGCCGACGACGGCTACCACCGCGCCGACATCTGGCTCTCCGACGGGTGGGCCACCGTGCAGCAACAAGGCTGGGAGGCGCCGCTGTACTGGGAAGCGACCGAGGACGGCTGGCAGCTCTTCACGCTTGCCGGCATGAAGCCGATCGACCCGAGCGAGCCCGTCTGCCACCTCAGCTACTACGAAGCCGACGCGTACGCGCACTGGTCGGGCGCCCGGCTGCCCACTGAAGCCGAGTGGGAGCACGCGGCGGCGGGCGCGCCGGTGAACGGGCGCTTTCTCGACCTCGACGAACTGCACCCGCGTGGTGACACCGATGCGGGTTCGCTGTTCGGCGACGTGTGGCAGTGGACCGCGTCTGCGTATCTTCCGTACCCGCGCTTCCATCCGGCGACGGGCGCGGTCGGCGAATACAACGGCAAGTTCATGGTCAACCAGCACGTGCTGCGCGGCGGCTGTTGCGCGACACCGACCGGCCACGCACGTGAGACGTACCGCAACTTCTTCCCGCCGGCTGCGCGCTGGGCCTTCAGTGGTGCCCGGCTCGCGCGCGACGCGTAAGGCCGAGAGGAACCGTCTCATGGCCCATGAACCCGCGTTGACCGTCGACGTCCACCTTCCCCCCGACCATCGGCGTGCCGCGATGGCAGCCGACGCGGAGTCTGGATTGACTGCATCGCCGAAGACGCTGCCGCCCGTCTGGTTCTACGACGAGCGCGGCAGCGAACTGTTCGACGAGATCACCCGGCTGCCCGAGTACTACCCGACCCGCGCCGAGCGCGCGATCCTGCACAAGCACGCGGCCGACATCGTGCAGGTCGCGGGAGCGGACGTGTTGGTCGAGCTCGGCTCGGGCACCTCCGACAAGACCCGGTTGCTGCTCGACGCGATGGCCGGTGCGGGAACGCTGCACCGGTTCGTGCCCTTCGATGTGAGCGAGGAGACGCTCCGGCACGCGGCGGCCGCGATCATGACCGCGTACGAGATCCCGGTGCACGCGATCGTGGGGGACTTCCACCGCCATCTCGGGACGATCCCGCGCACGGGTCGCCGGCTGGTTGCGTTCCTCGGGAGCACGATCGGCAACCTCGACCGCGCCCAACGGCGCCGGTTTCTCTTCGACCTTGACGCGACGCTCGACTACGACGACTGGCTGCTGCTCGGCACCGACCTGGTGAAGGACCGCGCCCGGCTCGTTGCCGCATACGACGATGCCGCGGGCGTCACCGCGGCGTTCAACCGGAACGTGCTCGGTGTGCTCGACCGCGAGCTCGGCGCGCACTTCGAGCTCGACACGTTCGAGCACGTGGCGCGGTGGAACGACGAGGAACGGTGGATCGAGATGCTGCTCCGGTCGACACGAGACCAGACGATCGCGATCGACGATCTCGCGCTGAAGGTGCACTTCGAAAGTGGCGAGGAGATGCGTACCGAGATCGCCGCGAAGTTCACCGAGGAACAAATGCGCGAGGAGCTCTGGGAGAGAGGATTCGTCGTCGAGACGAGCTGGACCGACCCCGACGGCGACTTCCTGCTGACCCTCGCGCATCCCTACTGCTGACCACTACAGTCCGCGGCCGTGGCTGACACATCCGAATCACGGGTTGCACTCCGTGAGATGATCGCGCTGCTGCAGGAGATCGACGAGCGGTATCTGGGCGACGAGTGGAGCGCGCCCGCGTTCGGTGATCTCCCCGACGGATACCGCAGCGTCGCGAGCTTGCTCGAAGGCGCGCTGTCGTTGAACTTCGAAGCGGACCCGGAGCGGTCGTTCTTCCGGCCGATCGGGACGCGCACGCGCAAGATGCTGGGCGACAACCCGGATGCCGTGTACTACACCGCGCCGATCCGCGCCGACCGTGTGTACCGCGTCACCGGCAACCTCGCCGGCTGCGTGTATCTGTCCTTCACCGTCGAGCTCGGCAGCCAGAACGGCGGCTACAGCACTGCGACCGCGGGCGTGTTACGCGACACCGACTTCGACATCGGCGAGGACGGAAGCTTCGAGATCTCCTTCGGTGGCGATGCGCGTCCCCGCAACTGGCTCGCGCTTCCCGAAGACGCGTCGGAGATCATCGTGCGTTGCTACTTCGAGGACACCGAACCGGCAGCCGCGGATCCGAACCGGATCGTCCCGTTGACCATGGAAGCCGTCGAACCGACCGGGCCGCCCCCGCCGTGGGACGACGCGATGGTCGCGGCCGGGTGGCGCCGCGCCGCGAACTTCCTGCGGAGTCGCACGCTCGACCAGGCCAAGCCGGGCGAACGCGAGCAGCCCACCTGGGTGTCGACCACACCCAACGAGTTCCCACCACCAGAACTGCCGGGCGACTTCGCGTTCGCGGCCACTGACGCCGCGTACTCGATGGCGCCGTACATGCTGGCGCCGGACGAAGCGCTGGTGATGACCGGGCGCTGGCCGCGGTGCCGGTTCGCCAACGTCTCGCTGTGGACGCGCTACCTGCAGACGTACGACTACGCGCACCGTCCGGCCGGTCGTAACCGGGCCAACACGACCCTGGAGCCCGACGGCACGTTCCGCATCGTCATCGCGCACGGCGATCCGGGTCTGCCCAACTGGCTCGACACCGAAGGGCGCGGTTTCGGCCTCGTGTTCTGGCGCTTCTTCCTGCCGGAGGAAGCGGTCGAGACGCCGCAGGCGAGCGTGGTCAAGCTCGTGGATCTCGAACGCTGAGCGACTCGTGGACCGGATCGAACCCCTCGTGGACCGCATCGAATACGCCGGCAGTGTGCACGACGAGGAGGAGATCGCCGCGGTTGTCGAAGTCCTGCGCGGTGGCGCTACCGCGTTGCGCATCGGGCGCAACGTCCGCGAGATGGAGCGGCTCGTCGCGGCGGCCTCCGGCAAAGCAAGAGGCGTGATGGTCAATTCCGGATCGTCTGCGCTCTACCTCGCCGTCGAGCTGCTGGACCTCGAACCGGGAGACGAGATCGCGACCGCGGCGGTGACGTTCTCCACCGACATCGCGCCGATGGTGCGCGCGGGTCTCGTGCCGGTGTTCGTCGACGTCACCGCCGACACGTACCAGATCGACGTCGACCAGCTCGAGGACGCGATCGGCCCGCACACCAAGGCCGTCCTCGTCCCCAACCTCATCGGCAACTGCCCCGACTGGGACCGCATCCGCGCGATCGCGGATGTGCACGGACTCGCAGTGGTCGAGGACTCGTGCGACTGCTTGGGTGCGACCCTGCGCGGCACCCCGACCGGCACGCGTGCCGACATCTCGGTGACGAGCTTCGCGCTGTCTCACATCATCACGGCCGCCGGTACGGGTGGCATGCTGTGTACCGACGATCCCGCGTTGCTCGACCGCGCGCTGTTGTTGCGGCGTTGGGGCCGGCGCAGCGAGGTGAAGTTCTTCGGTTCGCAGCGCGGCGACAAGCGCTTCTTCTCGGACCTTGACGGGCTCGAGTACGACGACCTCTTCATCTTCGACGAGGTCGGCTGGAACTTCGAACCGTCAGAGCTGTCGGCCGCGTTCGGCGTCGTGCAGATGCAGAAGCTGCCGCGCAACCTTGCGCGCCGGAAGCGCAACTTCGCCCTGCTGCACGAACACTTCCGGCGTCGCGAGGACGTGTTCGGGCTGCCGCGCACCACGCCCGACGTCGACACGGGATGGCACATGTTCCCGATCATGATCCGCCCCGAATCCGGCGTGCGCCGCAGCGCCTTCCAGGAGCACATGGAAGCGTCGGGCATCGACACGCGCATGGTGTGGACGGGCAACGTGACGCGGCAACCTGCGTTCGCCGGTGTGGCGCACCGGGTCGCGCCGGGCGGGCTCGCGAACGCGGATCGAGTCATGGAGCAGGGACTGATCCTCCCGTGCAACCATGCGATCGACGACGACGGCATCGCCTACATCTGCGCGAACGCCGACGCCTTTCTCGCGAAGGAAGCCGCATGACCGTCGGTGACATGAACGCGAGCACGCCCGTGCGGTTCCGCGCCGGCGCGGTGGAGGTCACGCGGGTCCCGTACTTCGACATCCCGCTCGACCCTGCGGTGGTCGGGCTCACGGTCGACGAAGTGCGCGCGATTCCGTGGTCCGCGCCGGTGTGGGCGACGGACGACGGCAACGTCCGCATCGGGCAGGCGATCTGGGTCATCGAGTCCGAAGGCGAGGTTGTGGCGGTCGACCCCTGCGGTGCCGCCGACGACTTCCTCCGCACGGGCGAGGCCGCGGTGTTGCACCAAGCGCGCGTCGCGGACGCGATGCGCGAGGCGGGGTACCCGGTCGAGCGGGTCGATCGGCTGGTGCTCACGCACCTCGACGGCATCGGCATGGCCGCGGCCGTCGACCCAAGCGGTGATTGGGTACCGATGTTCCCCAACGCACGCGTCGTGATGACGCAAGTCGAGATCGAGTACCTCGCGACGGATCCCGAAGTCTCGGGCCTCGACGGGTTCCGGTCGTTGCTCCGGCGCGGTGTCGTCGACGGCGTCGCGGCTCGGCACGACGTGGCGCCGGGCGTGCGCATGCAGCTGACCGGCGGCCACTCGCCCGGACACACGATCGTCCGGATCTCGGGTGCGGACGCCGACGTCGTGTTGCTGGGCCACCTCGCGGTGAACCCGGTGCAGCTCGCGGCCGAGCAGGGTCCGCGAGCCCACATCGATGCACCGGGGGCGAACCGCACGATTGCCGAGCTGTTGGACGAGTCCCGTCGTACCGGCACGATCCTCGCCGGTTCGCTCTGGCCGGTGCCCGGCGCGGCGACCATCGGCCGGCACGGCGAGGCGATCCCGATCCCGGTCACCTGACGCGCGGGCTCGAACGCTGAACCGTCTCCGCGCCACGGGTTGCCACTTCATCCGTCGCGGCCGCCTCGGCCAGACGCACCAGGTCCGCTTCGAGCGCGGGCAACCGGTCGCGGTGCGCGGGCGTGACCAACCAGATCAGCCGGTCCACGATCGGGTTGAGCTTGAGCACCACGAACCGCTGCGTGATGCGGCACCCACCGTCCGCAACCCGTTCGATCGAGATCGTCCACTCGGTGCTGTCGGGATACATCCGTGAAGGAACCGTGCGCCACGAGAGCTCGCGCGGCGCGTCGACGCGCAGCATCTCGTTCGTCCGCGCCCAGCGCACCCGCCCGACCGTGTTCCGGCCCTGGAAGCGCACGCCCGGGGCGGGTGCGGTCGCGCCGTCGAGCAGTGCTGCGTGCCGGCACTCGTGGCTCCACTCGCCGATGCGCGTCACGTCGGCGACGATCGCCCACACCGCCTTCGGCGAGGCTGTGCTCGTGGTTTCCACCTGACCCTCGCGCGGGAGCGTTCGTTTGCCCGTCATTGTCTCCCCTTCGGTCCTCGTCACGTTCGGTGGTTCAGGCCGAGGCCGGCACGAGCAGGCTCGCAAGCAGCTCGTCCAGCATCGGTTGACCGGGTTGGGCGACAGCTGGTTGGGCCGCGAGCGCTTGCGTGCGTGCGAACGCGTCCGCGATCTCCGCGCCGCGCAGCACCGGCCCGTGCGCGCTGACGACGATATCGGTCGACAGCGCGGCCGTCGCCTGCACGTGGGCAGCGAACCGGTCGGTGTCCAGCCACTCGAGCCACGGCGTGTTCCACGTGTTCAACATCGCGAAGCTCCGCTCGTACAGCTCGCGGGGCACGTCGGCCGCTTCGTAGACCTCACCCTGCACGAGCGCGCCGAACGAGTCGACGGCCCAGAGCAGCTGCGTCTTCGAGTCGTGGAAGCCGCGCGTCGCGGGCGAGTCGAACGTCGGCGGCCGCACGATGGTCAACCGGCGGTCGCCGAGGTCGAGTGTGTCGCCCGGGTCGAGCCAGCGCATGCGGTCCAGCGGGAGCTCGGTGTCGAGCGCGAGCCGCCCGACGATGCCGAAGTTCGCGATCAGGGTCGCGTTCGGGCAGCGGGCGAGCGCCACGTCGAGGTTGCCGGTGTGGTCGTGGTCGTCGTGGGACAGGAAGATCCACTTCACGTCCTCGGGGTCGACGACCGAGAAGGCCTGTTCGAGCCACGCATCACGCACCAATGCGGAGCCGGTGTCGACGAGCATCGGCTCCCTCCCTCGGACCACGAGGCTGTGGGCGCCAAAGACGCCGCCGGCCGGCGACTCGGCCAGTGTCGGGATGAGCCACGTGTCGGCCGTGACGGGTTGGGCGGTGGTGGGCAACACGTTGCACAGCATCCGGTACACCTCTCGTGCGTTGGTATCCGTTCGTATTAACTAGGATGAGATTGTATTGAATCAAGAACGGATCTAGAATGCAACCCATGGCGCCTGGGAAGTCGAAGACCACGCCCAAGACCACGCCCAAGACCGAGCCGAAGCCCCGGGCGCGCCCGTACGACTCGTCGCGCCGCAACCGGCAAGCCGCGCAGACGCGCGCCGAGGTGCTCGCGGCCGCGGCCGAACTGTTCAACGCGCACGGTTGGGCGGGCACGACGCTCGCCGCGGTCGCCGCGGCCGCCGGCGTCGCGGTCGAGACGATCTACGCCGGCTTCGGATCGAAGAAGGGATTGCTGCGGGCCGCGATGGACGTCGCCGTCGTGGGCGATGCGGAGCCGGTTCCGTTCGCGGAACGCGACGAGTCGGCGCGGCTCGGACGCGGGAGCCGCGAAGCGCGACTGCGCGCCGCGGTCGAGGTCCAGACCGACATCCACGAGCGTTCGGCCGGCGTGTGGCGCGCGATCCTCGCCGCGGCGTCCAACGACCCGGAGGTCGAGCAGTGGCGGCACGAGCTCGAGCTCGGGCGGCGGGTCGAGATGCGGCGCAGCCTCGGCTTGATCTTCGAACGCGACGTCGACGACCAGCTCGTCGACTTGTGCTGGGCGATGTTCTCGGCCGAGGTCTACGCCAAGCTCATCGACGACGGCGGCTGGACACGCGCCGAGTACGAGCGCTGGCTGCTGGAAGCCACGACACGCATCATCGGCGACTGAGCAGTCACACGTGAATTCCGGAACGCGAGTCCCGCGTGGATGATGCGAGACTGCGCGCATGACAATGGTCGAGGTCATCGACGCGACGATCGAGCTGCGCGCGGTGATCACACAGCTGTTCGAGCTCTATCAGTACGACTTCTCCGAGTGGAGTGGTGGCGATGTCGACGACGACGGTCGCTACGGCGAAGACCGATTGCCGCTGTACTGGATCGAAGCCGCGCGCCATCCGTTCCTGTTCCGTGTCGACGGGCACTGGGCCGGGCTCGCGCTGGTCCGGGAAGGCGTGCCCCACGACATGGCCGAGTTCTTCGTGATGCGGAAGTACCGGCGGGGTGGGGTGGGCACCCAGGCTGCGCGCGGTGTGTTCGCGCGGTTCCCCGGCGCGTGGCAGGTGCGGCAGATGCGCGTCAACCCACAAGCCACGTTGTTCTGGCGTCGCACGATCCCGGTCCCGTTCGCAGACGACGAGAACGACGAAGGACCGCTGCAGCGGTTCACGATCGGCTGAGCTGACTGCGGCGGGTTCGCTTACGGCGCGTCCGACTACGGCGCGAGCTCGCGCTCGCGTGACTGCAGAACCTGGCGCGCGTGCAGCAGCTCGTGGATGCCTTCGATCGGCATGGGCTTGGCGAAGTAGTAGCCCTGACCCAGCTCGCACTGGAGCTCGAGGAGCCGCTCGACCTGCTCCGGGTGTTCGATGCCCTCGGCAACGGGCCGCAGCCGCAGGATGCCGGCGAGCTCGATGATCGCGGCGGTGAGCGCCGACTCCTCGCCGCTGTCGGCGACGCCGTCGATGAACGACTTGTCGACCTTCAAGATGTCGACCGGGAACCGGCGGATGTAGTTGAGCGACGAGTAGCCGATGCCGAAGTCGTCGACCGCGAGCTGGATGCCGAGGTTCTTCAACTCGCCGAGCCGCTGGATCGACAGCTCCATGTCCTGCATCATCACGGACTCGGTGATCTCGATCACCAGGCTCTCCGGCGCGAGGCGCGTGTCCTGGAGGATCTGCGCGACTTCCTCGACCAGCTCGGGTCGCTGCAGCTGCCGAACGGAAAGGTTCACCGCCATGTGCAGCGGCTTCGCTTTCGGATAGCGATCCTGGAGGTCCCGCGCGTGGATGCACGCTTCGCGCAGCACCCACGCACCGATCGGGACGATGAGGCCGGTCTCCTCGGCGAGCGGGACGAAGGTGAGCGGCGCCGCGAGTCCGCGCTCGGGGTGCTGCCAGCGCAGCAGCGCTTCGAGGCCTTCGATCTCACCCGTCTCCAACACGATGATCGGCTGGTAGTGCAGCGTGAACTCGTTGCTGTCGATCGCGCGCTGGAGGTCGGCCTTGAGCTCGAGGCGGCGGAGCGCGGTGTCGTGCATGGCCGGCTCGAACACTTGGTAGCGGCCCTTGCCCGCTTCCTTGGCCATGTACATCGCGACGTCGGCGTTGCGCAGCAACTCCTCGGCGCCCTCGGGTCCGCCTTCGGTCCCGAAGTCCGAGGAGGCGATGCCGATCGACGCGCGGACGAACACCTCTTTGTTCTCGAGCTGGAACGCACCTTCGAGCGCGGAGAGGATGCGCGCCGCGACCTCGGTCGCCTCGATGCCGTCGGTCGAGTCCTCGAGCAGGATCGCAAACTCGTCACCACCCAAGCGGGCGCCGGTGTCCGCGGCACGGAGGCAACCGCGCAGCCGTTCGCCGACTTCACCGAGCACGAGGTCGCCGGCGGCATGGCCGAGTGAGTCGTTGATCGTCTTGAAGTCGTCGAGGTCCATGAAGAGCACCGACACGGGCTGCGTGTCGCGCGTCTGGCGTTCGAGCGCATGCTCGACGCGGTCCTTGAACAGTGCACGGTTCGCGAGGCCGGTGACGGAGTCGTGGAACGCCTGGTGCGCGAGCTGCTCCTCGAACGCTTTGCGCTCCGACACGTCGCGGATGTTCAGCACGATCCCGCGTACGTTCTCGTCGTGCAGCAGGTTGGTGCAGACGGCTTCTGCATGCAGCCAGAAGTCGTCGCAGTGGCGCATGCGGAATTCGGTGCGCGCCGGGTGGTCGTCGTGCTCGCGGGCACCGGTAGTGAGGAACTGGAGCACGCGGGTCTTGTCCTCGGTGTTGATGATGTCCATCAGCTTCGTGCCCTCGAGCTCGCGCGCGTTGTAGCCGAGCACCCGCTGCACCGAGGGGCTCATGTACCGGACGTTCGAGTCCACGTCGACGACGAGGACGACGTCCGAGGAGTTCTGGACGAGCGACGAGAACCGCGCCTCGCTCTGCTGCCGGACGAGGTCTTCGGTGAGCGCCGCGCTCTCGAGCGCGAGGGCGACCTGTGACGACAGCGCTTCGAGCGCGTCACATGCCGATGCGGGAAGCTTGTCGGTGCTGCCGACGACGAGCAGTCCGCTCAGCTCCGCGCGCAGGAAGAGCGGGATCGTGAGCAGGTACGCGGTCGACGGCGGGAAGCCGTACATCTCCGCCGCCTCCGGCACCCACTCGCCCGCGGTGGAGCGGTGCGCGAGCAGCGCGGCCTGGTCCGGCAGCGGGAGTACGACGTCGGAACCGAGGATGCTGTCGTCGCCTTCCGACGTCGCGACCACGACGAAGTGGTCGAGCTCGGCCAGCTCCTCGGACTCGACGCGCACGAGCAGGCGAGCCTGGCCTTGGTTTGCCAACGGGCTCACCGCGTACATCGCGGCGGCATAGATGCTCTCGCGGTTCGTCGCGGTCACGAGTGACGGCGCCCGCCGTGCGTAGCGCCTTCTCGCGGCCGAACGAGAGCTCGAGCTTGTGGACGAGGCCCGCCATACGGATCGCAACCAGGATGAAGAGGATCGTGGTGGAGCCGGTGATGACCCACAGGTCGCTGTGCTCGCCCCGCAGGAGCTGCACCACCCGCACGAGCTGCGCCGTGAGTGACGCCGCACCCAACAACACGAGCCGGGCACGCGTGAGCCGGATCTCCTTGTCGGGGGCGCGGTCGGAGAGCGCGGCCATCGATGGATGGAGCGCGGCCGCACCCCAGAGGATGTAGAAGGTCGCCCATCCGGCTTCGAGGTAGCCGGACTGGTCGTACACGAGGCCCTGCACCGAGATGTAGCTGTAGAGGAAGTCCGTGGCGAACAGGAACAGCGCGGCCGCGGGGAGGAGGTAGAACGCGAGCCCGCGCCGGCCCGGCACGATCGCGAGCCGCACGACCACGGTCAGCAGCACGAGGTCCATGAACGGGTAGCCCATGCTGACGAGCTTCTGCAGCGGCGTCGACGACGAGTCGTGCGCGATCGGGCCCATGAGGAACGACCACGAGATGACACCGAGACCGACCGCGACGATCAGGGAGTCGATGAGGCCTTCCCGGTCGCGACCCGGACTGCGGCGCCGGACGAGCAACAAGATGCCGGCGATGAGGCAGGGGTACACCGAGAGGTAGAGGACGTCACCGATCGACGGGAACGGCAACGCGGTGCCGAAGAACTTCTCGTAGTTGTAGGTGATGACGTCGCCGGCGACGAAGAACGTCTGGCCCAGGGCGAACAGGTACCACGGCGCCGTGACCGCGGGTTTCCACATGCGCACCGCTTGCACGATCGCGATCGGCGACGACAGTGCGATGAGGTTGAAGATGAAGCCCTGTCGGAACCCGGGGACGAACAGGTACGCCAACAGTGCGGCTTCCGCGGTCACCAGGTAGAGAAGCCAGGCCCGCTGCTTCATCACCCAGGTATCGGAGTCGACGGCGCTGCACATAAGGGACGCGCCTCTCCCGGACTCCCGCTCAAGGGTGCAAAACGGACGGGCGCCCCATCAGCATCGTTTCACCCCACCGGCACCGGTTCGGGCGTCGCCTCGGCGCCGAATTCGGGTCGCTCGATGTCGCGCATCCCTGGCAGGAACAGGAAGCCGAACGTGATGGCACCACCGATGAGCCCGGCGACGACGAGCGTCGCGCGCGCACCGAACACGCCCGCGACCGGTCCGACGAGCGCGTAGGACAGCGGGACGAGGCCGATCGAGATGAACCAGTCGAGGCTCGAGACGCGTCCGAGCAGGCGGCCGGGGATGAGGCGCTGCTTCGTCGTCGTCCACACGATCAGCCCTGCGCTCTCCAACGCGTTGAAGACGAAGCTCGCAGCCATCAACTGCCAAGGCAGCCGCGCCAACCCGTAGCAGGTGACCATGAGCGTGGAGATGGTCCACGAGACGTACATGAACGTCATGAACGGGCGCGGAGCGCGCGGTTCGACATCACGATCGCGGCGAACATCGCGCCGATGCCGCCGAACGCGAACACGAGGCCGAGCACACCCGCGCCGCGTCCCATCTCGACCTTGACGACGTATGGCACGAGCACCTCGGCCGGGCCCCAGAAGATCAAGTAGGCGAGCGTCGCGGCGAGGAACGTGCCCCACAGCCACACACGCGTGCGCACGTAGCGCAGTCCTTCGGCGATCTCGTGCCCGATGGAGACGGTTTCGCCGGCCTCGCCGGTCGCGGCGCCCGGCGCCGGGCGCCGGCTGACCGCGAGCAGGCACACGACGGACACGAGAAACGTGGCCGCGTCGACGAAGAATGCAGGTCCGGCGCGTCCACCCGACATGGCGATGATCCAGCCGCCGCACGCGGGCCCGAGCATGCGGAACACCGCGGGGCGCACGAATTGGTCGAGAGAATTCGCCTGCGCGAGCTCGCTCTCGGGCACCAGATCGGGCACGACCGCGTCGAACGCGGGGCCGAAGAACGCGCTGCCCGCGCCGTAGCAGGCCGCGATGAGCATCATGTGCCAGATCTGGATGTTGCCGGTCACCGCGAGGACGCCGAGCACGCACACCGCGAGCATGCGCACGGTGTCGGCCGCGATCAGCACCTTGCGCCGTTCGAAGCGGTCGCTGACCGCGCCGCCCACGAGCAGCAGCAGCACGTGCGGGATCGTCTGCGCCACGCCGATCACCGCGAGCGCAGTCGGCGCGTTCGAGAGCTCGTATGCCTGCCAGGCGAGCGCGATCGTCGTGATGCCGTCGCCGAGGAGCGAGACCGTCATCCCGCTCCACAGGAAGCGGAAGTCGCGATGCCGCAGCGGTACGAGGATCCGGAACCGGCGGCTGTACGAGCGTCGCGTCCGAAGGCGCGCCCATGTTCACCCCACTCGGGTGTCGGTGGGGAGTGCCGGAAGTGTGGAGGCGAGCAGGTTGCGCGCCGCGATCGCCTCACGTGTCGTGGCGAGCGCGGGCCGTTCCGCCAGGCACTCTTCGAGGTCGTCGATGGCGACGCTGACGGTGCCGCGCAGTCGTTCGACGCCACCGTTCACGGCCTGGTGTACACCACGCGAGTACTCGAGGAACGCGCGCACCCGATCACCGGAGCACAACAGCGCCAGCGCGAGGTCGAACCGAACCGCGATCCAGCGCCCGTCGCGCCGCAGCGCTTCCCGGAGCGTGCGCACCGCGTCGTCGTAGCGTCCGAGCCGCAGCTCGCACCACCCGACGAGCTCGCGGAGATCTTCTTCCTCCTCGTAGCGCCGCGTGCCCTCGTCGATGACCTCGACGCACAACTGGTCGGCCTCGGCGGTCGAGCCCATGCGCCGCAGCACGTTGGCGAGCCCTTCCTTGGCCCACATCGCGCCCGCGTTCAGCCGGAGGGCCTCTTCGTACGCGGCACGGGCGTCGGCCAGTCGCTCCGGTCCGAGGTTCTCGAGCGCCCATCCGCGTGCCGTGTGCACCGCTGGGTTCGCCGGCTCCGACGCGACGATGCCGTCGAGCTCGTGGAGTGCCGACGCGTATTCGCCGGCGGCGGAGAGCGCTTCCGCGTTGCCCAACCCTTTGGCAACGGGTCCTTTGGTCACAGCTGATCCGCCCGCGGCGGCACACTCGCCAGTTGCCGTTCGCGGCGGTCGTGCTGCAGGTCGAAGCGGTCGTTGATCTCGGCGAGCACCGTGCAGAGATGTTCGATCTCGGCGTCGGTGTTCGCGGCGGTCACCTGGATCCGGAACCCGACCTCCTGCTTGGGGACGAGGGGATACGCGGCGAGCGTGACGTAGATGCCCCGGTCGAAGAGGTAGCGGCCGACGGCGTCGATGTCCTCGTGCCGGGCGAGCGGGACCTCGATCACCGGGTAGCCGGAGTGGTTGGGCGTGAAGATGTCGAGCTCGCGGAGACAGCGCAACACGCGATCGGTCTTGCGGAAGATCTCGTAGCGGGCGAGATCGCCACGCTTGTCGTTCACTTCCAGTCCGACGAGCGTCGTCGCGAGGGAAGCCACCGGCGACGGGCCCGAGTAGAGGTACGGAGGCGCCGCGACCTTCAGGACGTCCTTCAGGCGTGTCGGGAGTGCGACGAACGAGAGCAGCGAGCTGTACGACTTGCTGAACCCGGCGACGAAGATCACGTTGTCGTAGCTCTCGCCCTGGTGGCGCACGACGCCGTTGCCGCGTGTCCCCCAGTCGCAGAGCTCGTCCGGCGACCGTTCGCCGATCACGCCGAAGCCGTGCGCGTCGTCGACGTAGAGCAGCGCGTCGTGTTCGCGCGCGATGCGGGCGAACGCGGCGATGTCGGGCGCGTTGCCCGTCATCGAGTTGACGCCGTCCATCGCGATCAGGCGCGGCGTGACCTTGCACACCTTGAGCAGGTCTTCGAGATGCTGGTGGTCGTCGTGACGGAACCGCACCACGGTCGCGCCGTAGCCGCGGGCCATCATCGCCCCGTCGTAGATCGTCTTGTGCGCGCGGCTGTCGAGGAAGATGACGCCGCTGCCGGCGAGCACCGGGATCACCGACATGTGGATGTGGGTGATCGTCGGCAGGAGGAGGGTGTCCTCGCAGCCCATGAGATCGGTGACCTTGGCCTCGATCTGTTCGTACATCACCGGGCTGCCGAGCAGGCGGGACCAGCTCGGGTGGGTACCCCAGCGGGCCAGGTATTCCGGCACCGCGTCGATGATCTCCTGGTCGAGGTCGAAGCCGAGGTAGTTGCAGCTCGCGAAGTCGGCGAGCCAGTGGTCGCCGATGCGGATCTGCCGACCCCGTTGCTCGTCGATCACGGCGTCGAGCATCGGGTGCGATGCCTTCAGCTCGGCGAGGTCGGCGACGCTCGCCATCCAGCGTTCGAGCCAGCTGTCGACAGTGCGCTGGGAGGGAATGGGGCCGGGTCGCCCGGAAAGAGACATCTGTCATGCCCATCGGTGGACCGACCGGCCGGGTTGAGGCGGATTCCCGACGATTTCCTCGCGGCGCGTGCCGGGTGGCGGACGCGTGTCGGCCCCGCTCGGGCGGCGAGCGGGGCCGAGGATGGTCGCTGACTCGGGCGGAGTCGGCACTGCGGACGGTAGCCCGCAGTCGGTGAACCGCGGCTGAACGCCGGATGGAGCTTCAGTGATCTCGTCGGCATCGGCCTAGGGTCGGTGCATGCCTGTGATCGATCCGGTCCGGCGGCACGTGCTCAGCGGGGCCGACCTCGCAGACCTGCACGCGCGGACGAGTGCGATCGCAGCGTGGCCCGCCGGAACTCACGTGTGGGGCCACTACGCGGAAGAGACGCCGAACGGCCCCGCGATCTGCCGCACCGAGAACGTGTCCGCGTGCGACCCCGGGGTGGCCGCGCTCGTCGACGGGCAACTCGCCGCGCTGGCGTCCGCCGCGCTCGGTACGCCCGTGGTCGCGTTCAAGGACAAGCTGAACTACAAGCAACCCGGCGGCGCCGGCTTCAGTCCGCACCAGGACCGCCGCGCGTACCCCGGTGTCGATCGAGTGCTGTCCATCCTCGTCGCGATCGACGACTGCAGCCTCGCGGCCGGCTGCCTCTGGCTCGCGACCGATGTCGACGAAGTACTCCCGGTCGACGATCGCGGCGTCGTGCGCGCCGATGTGGTCGCGGCGCTCGAATGGACGCCGGCCGAGCTCGCGCCGGGCGATGCCGTCTGCATCGACGGCCTCGCGCCGCACTACAGCGAAGCCAACACCTCGGACGGCGCCCGCCGCGTGCTCGTGGCCAGCTACGCGCCCGCCTCGGAGGGCTACCGCCGCAGCACCTACTACGGCGCGCGTCGCCACCAGATGCAGGACGCCACCGCCCGCGACGGCCGTTTCCGCATCAGCACCCTCGCCGACTTCGACGGCGTCGAAGTTGCCGCGGCGGGCATCGCGACCGAACGCTGCACGCATCCGTGAACGGACGCGCGCCGATCAGCCGCGCGTGAACGGGTATACGAGATGGCGGAGGTAGCCCGTCTGCGGCACCGGCTCGTTCGTCCCGAAGCCGCTCGGTCGCCGGTCCTTCGGGAGGTACGCGGTGCCGAAGATCACGTCGACCACCGGGAGCCCGAAGTTCTTGTCGCGCGCGTCCGCGTCGATCGCGTGGTGCCAGTGGTGCCACTCGGGGGTGTTGATCACCCAGCGCAAGCCCGGGAACCGGATCCGCACGTTGGCGTGCTGGAAGAGGGCGAGCAACGTGACGAACACGGCGACACCGGCGAAGACGCGGCCGTCGTAGCCAAGGAGGAACAGCGGGAGCACGGTGACGCCCTGCGTGAACGCGGTGTCGAGCGGATGCAAGCGCCCGGCCGCTACCCAGTCCATCATCTCGATGCTGTGGTGCACCGCGTGGAAGCGCCAGAGGAACGGCACCTCATGGGTGAGGCGATGGCCCCAGTAGTTGCCCACGAACACAACGACCAGCGCGACACCAATCGCGAGCGCCCCCGGAAGCGCGGCCTCGAGGTCGAACGCGCGCAACCAGATCAACGGGATCGCGGCGACCACGACCAACGCGATCGTGGCAATGCCGCTGAAGGTGTTGTTGGCCAGAAGGTGGGTCACGTCGGTCACGGTGCCGCGCCGGAACACCTTCTGTGGAGTCAGCGCGAACAGCTTCTCGAGCGGCACGAAGATGAGGAACAGCACCGCCATCCCGACCACGATGTTGCCGCGCACCACGAGCGCGAGCAGCAGTGCACCGAGGAAGGTCATCCCTGTCACGAGCCCGAACTCGGTCGCCCGCTCCGGATCCCGCTGCGTGGCGAGTGTGCCGGTCATCGGGCGCGATCGAACCGCGCCGGCCTGTGAACCACCTGTGCGCGGGATCAGCTCGCGTCTCGCGTCTCACACCTGTGCCAGGAAGGACTGCAGGAGTCGTGCGAACGCGGCGGGCGCTTCGAGCCACGGAAGGTGCCCGACGTCTTCCAGGATCTTGACTGACGCGTCGGGTAACGCGGCCGCAAGTGAATCGATCGCCCACGCGGGGCGAGGATCGAGCTCACCGTGGATCATCAGCGTCGGCGCGTCGATCGTGGTGCAATGCACCGCGAGATCCGCTTCGATCCACGTCCTCGTCTCATGGACGATCTGGCGATTTGCGTCGCGGTTGATCGCAAACGGCGCATCGAGTTGCCCGATCAACGCCTCTGCCGCATCTCTCGAAGCGAAGTCGGGGAGCCAGCTGAGGAACCGGTACTCGCGCTCTTCCGCAGGGGTACGAGATCGGTCCGCGAGCCGGCTCAAGCGGGCGCGCTCGGTGGCGGTTCGCCGTCGGTCGGCCTCCTCGTGATACGCCGCGTTCCAAGCACGTCCGATGCCCGTACCCGAGATGTAGATCAAGGCGCGGGTCCCTTCGGGATGACGGAGCGCGTAGTGAAGGGCGAGGCTGGCGCCCCACGAGTGACCACCAACGATCCACTCCTCGATCCCGAACGCGGTCCTGATGGTCTCCAGGTCTTCGACGTAGCGCAACACGGAATGAACGGTCGCCGGCCCGGAGCGGCCGCAGCCGCGCTGATCCCACCGCACGACCCGGGTCGAACCCCGCGCGATCAACGAGACCGGAGCGAGGTAGTCCCAGAGGCCGGGACCACCGTGGCACAGAACCGCGCTCGGGCCGGCTCCGTCCTCGACCGTCCACAGCCGTACGTCGTCGTCGGTCACGACAACTCGTTCAATCAAGCCGCACCATCATCGCCCACCGGGAGCCATTGGCGCGTGCCGTCAAAGGGCGCGGGTGCGGTTGCGGCGCCGGACTTGGCGGCGTTCGCGTTCGCTCATGCCGCCCCAGACGCCGCAGAGGTGATCCCACTGCAAGGCGTACTCGAGGCACTGGGGGCGCACGGGACAGGCCGCGCAGACCGCTTTGGCTTCGCGTGTGGACTCACCGCGCGGGGAAGAACTCGACGCTCTGGGCGTACTGGATGCACGCGGCCTGGTCGCGCCAGTCGTCCGTGAGCTCGAGGTCCGGGAGGCGAGTATCGGTGGTCATGCGCATGCGGGAGAGTGTTCAACCCTTCGCCTGTGCATCGAAAGAGGGATAAGGGTGTGAGTTTCCTGTTGAAAACTCTGCGTGTTTCCACAGCGCGCGGTGAAAGGCGTGGTCGAGCTGTGGGAATCGTCAGTCGGTGTACTTGCCGAGCTGGCGGAACCAACCCAGCGTGTCTTCGACACCCCACGATTCGGCGAGCTGCCCGTCGACGACGCGGTACACGGTCGTGCCGGGTTTCGCGTAGCGCTGACCCGCGGCTTCGATGCCGAGGAACGGCCGGCCGGTGAGCGTGCCGCGCTCGATGTAGC
Organism: uncultured Actinomycetes bacterium; assembly: GCA_963740835.1. Taxonomy (GTDB): domain Bacteria; phylum Actinomycetota; class Acidimicrobiia; order IMCC26256; family PALSA-610; genus CAVUFH01. The sequence goes on from CAVUFH010000003.1 coordinate 1,342,657, forward strand.
GGTTCACGATCTTGTCGCCTTCGACCACGAGGTCCTCGATCGTGATCGCGACATCGGGGAACGACTTGCGGAGGAACGCGCACACGCGCACGTAGTGGTCGCGTCCGACGTTGGCTTCGCCGTCGGCTCCGTAGCGCGCGGTGTAGTCGTCGGCGAGCGTCGTCTCGCACACCGTCCAGTCGCCCTGGTTGAAGCCGTCTTCGATGTGGCGGTGGACGAGGGCCTTCATTGCCTTGACATCCATACCGCGCGTTCTAACACGCGCGGCTGCGGCGTTACGAGCGACTACGGCTTGCCGTTCGCGTGGTCCGACGCGTTGTCGCGGTTCGGATTCGCGTGACCGTTGCTGTTCCCGGGCCCGCCCGCTGTCGCCGGCGGCGACTGATTGTCGGCGCGGACTTCGGCGCCGTGGTTGTCGCGGGCGACCGGCGAGACCTCTTCGCCCTTGCCACCACTCGGATCCGCGTCGTGCGCCGTCTGGGACACCACCGCGCCGTGGTTGGCGGTCGTCGGCGTCGATGCGTCGGGTGCCGCCGCGGCCGGATCGCTCGGTGTCGTCGCGTCGCCCTGGGCGTCCGCACCGCCGGCGTCCGCCTCGGTCGCCGCGGGCTCGGTAGTCGGCGTATCCGGCGTGGTCGCATCGGAGCCGCTGTGCTTCTCCCGCGCCTTGTCGCTCGCAGCCTGCGGCAGGTTGATGCCGATGTGCTGCGCCGCGCGTGCGAGACCGTTCTGTGCGTGGTCCGGCAGCGTCCCTGTTGCCGCGGCCGCGCCGGTTGCAGTGAGCGCGACCACCGCAGTGGCCACGAGCACCTTGGTTGTGACGATCCGTGTCAGCACGTGGTTCCGTTCCGTTCGAGCAAGGTCGCTGGCGACGATGGCGTTCACCATGGCGACGACGAGCCCGTCGTCCGTGACATCGAGTCCCGTGTCCAAGCGCGCACGGTGCAACAGCTGTGCGACCCGGCCGTATCCCGGGGGCGCGTCGTCTGCTGTCATGCGACCGGCGAGAAGCCGATCCGCCGTGTCCTGGTCGAGGTCACCATGGTTGAACGCCATCACGGATACATCCCCAAGTTCCGCGCCACCGTTACGCGTCCTCTCCGAGTTCGCTCGCAAGCTTGCGCAGCGCGCGGTGTTGGATCACGCGTACCGTCGCGGCGCGCTTCCCGACGATGGTCGCCACCTCTTCGACGCTGAGACGCGCGACGACGCGCAACAGCACGATGTCGGCTTGCTCCGCCGGCAACACCGCGACGATCCAGTCCACGGCCGCCGCACTGTCGATCTTGGCGGCTGCCTCGGCGGCCGGGTCGTCGATCGCCGGGATGGTGCCGGCCAGCGCCTCCATGGGAGCCGCGTCGGTCCGCCGGCGGGCGCGGCCGCGCTTGGCGTTCAGCATGCGGCGGCGTGCGATCGTGAACACGTACGCACGGAAGCCGTCCTCGTCGCCCTCGAACTTCGTCAGCGCGCGCGCCACCTCGAGCCAGGACTGAGCCGCGATGTCCTCGGCGTCCTGCGGCTCGCGGGTGTTGAGGTAGCGCAGCAGTGCGGGCTGCAAGGAGCGATAGAGGCGCGCGACAGCCCACTCCTCGCCCGCTTGGGCGGCTGTCATCACGCGGGCGAACTCGTCACCGAGCAAGACACTCATCACGTCGTTACGCCTCTATCACCGGGGCCTTCACTTTTGTTACTCGACGGAACGACTCGACGCCCTGAAGGTCAATTCCTGAAACGGATGCTCGCGAGCATCGAGTCCAACTGCGTTCGAGCGCGACGCTGATCGAGAGCCCGACATGCAACACCGTTCTCGCCTGCATCCCTGCCTCCCGCATGGCCGGGCTCGTGCCGAACGAGAGCGCGAGCCGATCCGCAGGGCGAGAGCTTGTGGTGACCGACTAGAACAAACCCATGGGAACGAATCAGCGCGCACAGATCACGATGTCGCCCGAGGAGATCGCGGAGTTCGTCGAGCACAGTCGCACGTGCACGATGGCGACTGTCGGACCGAAGGGGACACCGCATCTCGTGGCGATGTGGTACGCCGTGGTCGACGGGCAGATCTGGTTCGAGACGAAGGGACGCTCACAGAAGGTCGTGAACCTGCGGCGCAATCCGGCGATCACCGTGTCGATCGAGTCCGGTCTCACGTACGACGCGCTCCAGGGCGTGTCGATCGAAGGACAGGGCATCATCGTCGACGATCCCGACTCGTTGTGGAAGGTCGGCGTCAGCGTCTTCGAGCGCTACAACGGGCCGTATACCGAAGAGATGAAGCCGTTCGTCGAGATCATGCTCAACAAGCGCGTCGCGGTACGCGTCGACGTGGAGCGCGTCCGTTCCTGGGACCATCACAAGCTCGGGATGGACCCGATGCCGCTGGGTGGCACGACCGCGCAGCACTTGTCGAGCTGACGGGAACATAGGCGCGAGGCGCGGTCACGGTGCCGGTTTCGTCGAGTGCGAATGCACCGAACGCGCCTGGCGTCTACTTCCTCTTGGACGCGCGTACTGAGCTGCTCTACATCGGCAAGGCGACCGACCTGCGGAAGCGGCTGCAGCAACACGCGCGGTCGCAGGCGCGTACGACCGGTGCGCGTCTGCGCGCGATGTACGCGCGGGTCGCCGAGGTGCGTTGGGTTGTGACCGTCGACGAAGAGGAGGCAGCAACACGCGAAGCCGACCTGATCGTCGCCCTCCAGCCGGCCTTCAACGCCGCGTACACCGACCAGGCGCGCTGGGTCTTCATCTCGTGCCGGCTCGGCGTCGACGGCGTGGCGACGAGATTCCGGCTCGTCGAACAGCCCGATCCGGCACCGGCGCGCTCGTACGGATGCTTCCCGCACTTGGGTCGGGGCGTGAGCTCACGCCCGGCGATCGTTTGCAGCGACGGGTACGCCGCCTGGTTACGGGCGTTGTGGGCGGCGGCACCCGTCCGCGCGTCCCGATATCCGGGCCGGATATCCGGACCGTCGCCGCCATCCGAGTTCGCGACGCCCGTCGATCCGCAGCTGCAGCCCGCATTGCATGCGTTCCTCTCCGGAACCAGCCGGCGGCTGCTCGATGCGCTCGAGCCGCGTCACCGCGCGTGTGACGCGTACATGCAGCCGGCACTGGCGCGCGATCGTGTTGCAGCCGGCGCGTTCTTCCGGGCCGGGCCACAGGCCCTGCGCCGGCTCCGACTCCGCCACGGGCTGCGACCGGGGCCGGTGCCGAGACCCGCGGTCGAACGGCTCGTCTACGAGGAAGCGTGCGCCGAGATCGGCGAGTTCCGGCTGCCGGCGCGTGATGACCCGACTGCCGGGCTCCTCGGCGCGCGGGCGTCGCGGACCGTCAGCCTCGGTCTCGCGACGCGCCGCGTGCCTCGTTCCGGTTGAGCCGCGCTACGACGTGGACGCTTCTTTCGCGTCCTTCTCGATCTCGGCGTTGTCGGCCTTCAGCTGCTTCTTCTCGAGCTTCTGCGCCTTCTTCATGGCGGCGTCGATCTTCGACTCGAGGTCGGAGGCACCGACGACGATCAGGCCCGCGTCGCCCGCGTCGAGCTGCTCGCCGAGATCCTTCAGGTCGCTGCGGCTCATGCCCGCGGCCGCGTGGCCGGCCACGGAACCGAGAACCGCGCCGCTCGCAGTGGTCGCCGCGAGCAAGCCGGCGCCGATCGCGGCGGCGGGGAAGATCGCGATCACGAGACCGGTCGCGAGGCCGACGCCGCCGCCGAGGACGCCGCCGACGCGCGTCGGCGTCTCGTGCTTCTTGACGATCTTCACCTTGCCGTCATCTCGGCGTTCGACGACGGCGGCGTCGTACGCGTCGATGAGGCCGAGCTCGGTGTGGAGATCCTTGATCGCTTCGTAGTCGGCGACGGCGTCGTCCTTGGACGAGTACACGCCGACGAACGCGATGAACGTGTCGAATGCCATGGAACTGCTCCAGGAGAAGGGGGTCGGTACTGCGCGTCGACGCTAGCGGCCGGTGGCGCGACGCGCGCGGGCCGCACCGACGAGCAGGGCGACGCCGACGAGGCCGACGACGACACCGATGACCGCCCAGATCGCCTCGCCGCTCATGAACGAGCCGCCGAGCGCGCCGGTTCCCTGGAAGATCCACACGAGTCCCACCGCGAGGAGGACGACACCGACGACGACGCGAGCGACCATCGGTCACGACCCTACCGGCGGGGACCTGCCGATCGCCGGGGACCGGGCGGTCGCCCGGATTCCGTACGCTGTCGGCGCCGTGGAATTCGAGGACGCCGCCCCCGACCCGATCGCCGGTACCGACCTCACGGGTGTCGCCGGTGCCACCTTTGGCGCGTCCGAACTCGCGGAGCTCGCATCGTTCGGTGTCGAGCGCGATGTCGAAGTCGGCGAGGTGCTCTACCGCCCGGGCGCGGAGACGTACGACCTGTTCGTGATCCTCCGGGGCGCGGCCGAGGTGTATCGCGCCGATCGGGACGGCGACGTGATCGTCGCGACGCACGGCCAAGGGCGGTTCCTGGGCGAGCTGAACATGCTCACCGGGCAACGCGTGTACCTCGGCGCGCGGATGACGAGCGCCGGGCGGGTGCTCGCGATCGCGCCGGACGAGTTCCGCCGGTTGATGAGCTCGAAGCCGTCGATCGCGGACACGATCTTCCGCACGTTCGTCGCGCGGCGCGAGCTGTTGCAGACCGGCGCGGGGTCGGAGGCGGTTCGCATCATCGGTTCGAGGTACTCGCGCGAGGCGATGGCGCTGCGGTCGTTCGCCATGCGCAGCCACTTCCCCCATTCGTGGATCGACCTCGAGGACGCCGAAGACGGCGACGTGCTGCTCGCGAGCATGGGCATCCGTGCGCGTGACACTCCCGTCGTCATGACGCCGAACGGGGTGTTGCTGCGTCCGTCGCCGGGCGAGTTCGCCGAGCACCTGGGCCTCACGTTCCGCGCCGCGCCCGGCTACCTCTTCGATCTCGTCGTCGTCGGTACTGGTCCCGCCGGGCTCGCGGCCGCGGTGTACGGCGCGTCGGAGGGCCTCGACACGGTGTCGCTCGACGCCGCGGCGATCGGCGGCCAAGCCGGTGCGAGCTCGCGCATCGAGAACTATGTCGGGTTCCCGAACGGCATCTCCGGCGAGGAGCTGACGACGCGCGCGGCGATCCAGGCGCAACGGTTCGGCGCGCGGCTCAACTCTCCGTGCGAGGTCGCGAGCTTGCACAGCGAGAACGGCTTCCACGTGATCGGGCTGGCCGACGGGAGCGAGATCCCGGCGCGCGCGGTGATCGTCGCGTCGGGCGCGCGGTATCAGCGACTCGCAGTCGCAGGACTCGAGGAGTACGAAGGTGCGGGCGTGTACTACGCGGCAACCGACCTCGAAGCGCGCATTTGCAGTGGCCGCGAAGTGATCGTCGTCGGCGGCGGGAACTCCGCCGGGCAGGCCGCGATCTACCTCGCGCAGCAGGGCAGCCGAGTGTCGATCGCGATCCGTCGCGACGACCTGTCGCGCAGCATGTCGCACTACCTCATCGAACGGATCGAGGCGGAGCCGCAGATCGAGCTCTTGACGTGCACCGAGGTGCGTGGGCTCTCCGGGGCCGGCCACCTCGAAGCGGTGACGTTGGAGCACACGGCAACCGGCGAGCAGCGCAGCGTGCCGTGTGCCGGGTTGTTCTGCTTCATCGGCGCCGATCCCGCGACCGGATGGCTGGGCGACGCCGTCGCGCTCGACGCGTCGGGCTTCGTCCTCACCGATCGCTCACTCCCGGACCCGATCCTCTCGGGGCCTGCGTTCGCCGCGCGCGATCCGTTCCCGTTCGAGACGTCGAGTCCCGGCGTGTTCGCCGTCGGTGACGTCCGCCACGGCTCGTTGAAGCGCGTCGCGGCGGCGGTGGGCGAAGGCTCGAGCGCGGTGCGTTCCGTGCACGAGCACCTCGCGACCATCGCCTGATCGGTTACTCCACGGGCGCGGGTTGGGGCGCGGGGCGGACGTAGAACGCGCAGCGCCAGTCGTCCGACACGTGATCGTCGATCGCGAGCTCCCAGACGTACCGCTGCCCCGGCGCGAGCATCGTGAGCGGACCCATCTGGATCGCGAGCACGTGGTCGATCGCAGTGCCCGTCGGGATCCCGGCCGGGCGGCCCACCTCGAAGGTCTCGCTCGTGAGGTCGACGATCTCGTTGCCGTCCGAGTCGAGCAGCCGGATCGCCAGCGTGTGGGGCTGGTTGGCGTCGTTCCAGGGGACCTCGATCTTGATCGCGAGCGCACTCGGGAGCTTCCCGCTCGTCACCGACCATCCGCCCCCGAGGATGAACAGCTTGCCTTCGGCGACCTGTGCGGAGTCCGCGAGCATCATCGTTGCTTTCAACTTCGGTCCCTTTCGCACTCGGGTGGCTATCGCGCGGAAGTCTCGCGCGCCGGGATACCGGTCAGGAGCGTCGGGCTCCTCGAGGCTTCCATGCACCATGATCGGCCGCCGCGCAGCAAGAGCACTGGCTGCAGGCTGCGGCTTCGTAGCCGACGCACGCCACCGCAGCTTCGCGTCGCTACGGTGGCGCGCATGCGCACACAGCAGCAGAAAGCGGAGCGGTTCCTCGCGCTGCACGACGGTGACCAGCCGTTGTTGCTCGCGAACCCGTGGGACGCGGGAAGCGCCAAGGCGCTGACGACGATTGGGTACCAGGCGCTCGCCACGACGAGCTCGGGATCGGCGGCCGCACGAGGCCGTCTCGACGGAACGGTGACGCGCGACGAAGCGATCGCGCACGCGCGGCGTCATCGTCGACGCGACGGATCTGAGGCGCCTCTTGGCGTCAAGCGGCGATGTCGCGCGGTGATCGTGTCGTTTGCGCGTGGGTGATGGCTTGGATGTCGTTGTAGAGCTCGCGTGCGAGGAATCGTTTGAGGCAGCGGATCGCGTCGCGTTTTGAGTGTCCTTGCGCGACGCGTCGTTCGAGGTAGGCGACGGTGGGTGCGTGGCGGCTGCGGAGTCGGACCATCACGATCGTCCACAGCGCGGAGTTGCCGCGCCGGTCACCGGCGCGGTTGAGTCGCCGACGGTTCGAGTTCGCGGTCGAGATGGGCACGGGTGCGGTGCCGCACAGCGACGCGAAGCTCGATTCGGTGGCGAGCCGGTCGGGGTTGTCCCCGGCAGTGCAGAGCAGCGCGCCCGCGGTCTCGTAACCGACACCGTGGCGCGCGAGCAGCGGCGCGGCGATGGCATCGAGGATCGTTTTGATCGCCTGGTCCAACTCGGTGATCTCCGCGTCGAGGGTCAGCCACCGGCGCGCGATCGCGACGAGTGCGCGCTTCGCGCCACCAGTCGGGGTGGACGGATCCGCGAGCCGGAACCGGGCCGCGGTCTGCACCTTGCGGCGCGTCGTCAGGCCGCGCAGCCGGGTGCGGATCGGATCGGGTGCGGTCGCACACACGCTGTGGAGCTGATTGGCGGCTGCGGTGCGGGCCTTCATCGCGCCCGCCCGCGCCAGCCGCAACTGGCGCAGTGCCTCCACCGGTCCGTCGCCGGCCTTCGGGAACGCGGTCGCGTCTTCGGCGAGCACCGCCCGGGCCGCCATCTCCGCGTCGATCCGGTCGGACTTCCCCCGGCGGCGACGCCGATGCCGATCCGGTTGGTTCACTTCAATCACGTTCAGTCCTCGAGCCCGCAGATGGCGACACAAGCCGGCACCCCAGGACGCGGTGCCTTCCACCCCGAGCGCGAGGACCTCACCGAAGCGGCACACCCACCCGGTCAGGTCGCGATAGCCGCGCGGTGTGGTGGGGAACGTCGCGGTGTCGAGCAGCCGGCCGAGCTCGTCGAGCACCGCGACCACATGCAGTTCCTTGTGCGTATCGACACCGGCGATGATGCGCGGCTCGTTGTCTGCGATCGTGGACATTGCCACCCTCTCTGTTGGCGTACGGGGGTGGCACGCACGGCCGGGAGGGTGGACAAGACAGGGAGCAGGCCTGGTAGCTCAGGCGCCTCTTCGGTCACGTTCACCCGACCGGTTGTGCCACAACACGACGACGCGTCCCGCTCGGCCGACAGGTCAGATCAAGGACACCCGAAGGGTCGAGCCGATCAGAGGGTCAGACCGAACGGAACACGCCACCAACATCATCCCTGCCGATCAGCGCCGATCTCGAGAACGCATTCGCCGACGATCCAGACGCGGTCGCGCACACGATCGAGCTCGCGCTCGGAACCGGCCTCGCCGGTGGCTCGGTCGAGGACTACGACCCGAATCGCGACACGCTCTACGACGCCGACCTCGCCACGGAACGCGTGCGCGCCGCGGCCGAAGTCGCACACGCGGGCTCGGTCCACTGGGTGTTGACGGCGCGCGCGGAGAACTACCTGCGCGGCCGGGGTGATCTCTCGGACACGATCGCACGCTTGCAGTCGTTTCAGACGGCCGGCGCGGACGTGCTGTACGCGCCCGGGCTCACCGACCTCGAGGAGATCCGCAGGCTCGTCGGAGCCGTCGACCGGCCGGTCAACGTGCTCGCGCTCCCCGGCGGCCCGACGGTCCGGGACCTCGCGAGCGTCGGCGTGAAGCGAGTCTCGATCGGTGGTGCGTTCGCGTGGGTCGCACTCAGCGCGCTCGCGAGCGCCGCGAAGGAGTTTCTCGAGGACGGCACCTACGGCTTCGCCGGTCAGGTTGGTGTCGGACGCGCGCTCGCGCAGCAGGCCTTCGCGGTGGAAGCGCGTGATTGACTGGCGCCGTGAAGAAGCTGGCTGACTACGGTGTCGACGACCATCCCGCGGACGACCCGGAGCGCGCGCAGATCACGTGGATCGTCGCCGCGATCGACGACTGCGACGAGTGCGAGGATCCTCGTGTCGAGCTGACCGTCGAGGAGGTCGGGAAGCACGGCGCCGGCATCGTCGGGCATCTCGCGCCGGACTCGGCGCGCCGCTTGCGCAAGGCGCTCGCGACCGCGCTCCGGGAAATGGGCGAAGCGCCGGACTGATCGCGCGACGAGCGGGACCACCGCGAAGGGGGAGGAGCGTCTTGCGACCTTCGCATTACGATCGATGACGATTCGGCAGGGAGTTCGCAGGCGAGTGAGCGGGATTGCGCTCGTCACCCAACGAGGAGGCAGTCACGTGTGCCGCAACATCACGACGTTACGAGGGCTGGAACCGGACGCCACACCGGCGGAGATCGAGGCCGCGGGCGCGCCAGTACGTGCGCAAGATCAGTGGCGTGCAGAAGCCGACGGAGCGCACCGTGGACGCGTTCGAGCGTGCGGTGACGCGCATCACCGAAGCAAGCACTGAGCTGCTCGCCGACCTCCCGCCGCGCAAGCAGCCCCCGAAGACGCTGCCGCCGCTCCGCCGCATCCGCGTCGAGTCGGGTGCGGCGTCGTCACTCGCGTCCCGACCGGCATAGCGGGGAGCCGCCGGCATGCTGCGCAGTCTCGCCGAGTGGTGCTACCGACGACGCCGGTTGGTCGTCGTCACGTGGATCGTCGCCCTCATCGGAGTGAGCATCCTCGGGCAAACGGTCGGCGGCGACTTGCTGAAGACGTTCTCGCTGCCGGGCACGGAGTCGCAGGCGACGTTCGACGTGCTGAAGCAGCAATTCTCGCGCAGCGGTGACACCGGCAACGTGGTGTTCGAGGCGCGCGGCAACCGTACGGTCGACGATCCCGAAGTTCGCCAGGCGATGGAGCCGGTGTTCGAGGAGCTGCGCAAGCAGCCGCACGTCGTGAGCGTGACGAGCCCGTACGAACCGGCCGGGAGCCGGTTCATCGCGCAGAACGGCAAGATCGCCTACGCGGAGATCCTGTTCGACGTGCAGGCGAACGACGTGCCGGTCGAGCTCGCGACGCACATGCGCTCGATCGCGAAGGACGCGAACTCCGACGTCGTGCGCGTCGACCTCGCGGGCAGCATGTTCACGGAACAGACGATGCCTGCGAGCGAGCTGATCGGGATCCTCGCCGCGATCATCATCCTCCTGATCGCGTTCGGCTCGCTCCTCGCCATGGGCTTGCCGATCATGACCGCGCTGTTCGGTATCGGCATCGGCCTGGCCGTGGTCAATCTTCTCGCGCGGGTGCTGGACGTCCCGTCGTTCGCCCCGCAGGTCACCGCGATGATCGGGATCGGCGTCGGCATCGACTACGCGCTGTTCATCAGCACCCGCTACCGCGAGGCGCTGCACGACGGCTCCGACCCCGAACAGGCCGTCGTGCACGCGATCGACACGAGCGGCCGCGCCGTGCTCTTCGCGGGTGGCACGGTCGTGATCTCGCTGCTCGGCCTGTTCCTCATCGGCGTGTCGTTCATCCGCGGCCTCGCGGTCGGCGCATCACTCGCGGTCCTGTTCGTGATGCTTGCCGCGGTCACGCTCCTCCCCGCGGTGCTCGGATTCGCCGGTTACACGATCGACAAGTTCGCGCTGCCGAGCGCCCGCCGGAAGCACACCCACGACCGGAGCTTCTGGGTGCGGTGGAGCCGCGTCATCCAGTCCCGGCCGTGGCCGGTCGCGATCGTTTCGCTGCTCATCCTCGTCATTCTCGCCTTGCCTTTCGTCGCGCTGCGCCTCGGTGTGGCCGACGCCGGCAACGACCCGACGAAGTTCACGACCCGCCGCTCCTACGACCTGCTGAGCGAGGGCTTCGGGCCCGGCTTCAACGGACCGTTGCTGCTCGCGAGCAACGTCGGCGCGGCCAGTGATGTCGCGGCGATGAACGCGCTCGGGCAGACCATCGCCGAGGACCCGGACGTGCAACAGGTGAGCCCGGCGATCACGAGCCCGAACGGCGAGGGTGTGCTGCTCCAGGTGGTGCCCAAGGGTTCGCCGCAGGACGCGAGCACGACCGAGCTCGTGCACCGGCTCCGCGATGACACCGTGCCGGCCGGAACCCAAGGAACGTCGCTCGACGTCCACGTTGGTGGGCAGACCGCGCTCGGCGTCGATCTCGCCGACACGTTGGGGAGCCGCCTTCCGTACATGTTCCTCGCGATCCTGTTGCTCAGCTTCGTGCTCTTGATGCTGGTCTTCCGCTCGATCCTCGTGCCGCTCAAGGCGGTCGTCATGAACCTGCTGTCGATCGGCGCCGCGTACGGAGTGATCGTCGCGATCTTCCAGTGGGGTTGGCTCAAGAACGCGGTCGGCATCGGCAAGGAGGGCCCGATCGAGGCGTGGGTCCCGATGATGCTGTTCGCGATCGTGTTCGGCTTGTCGATGGACTACGAGGTGTTCCTGCTGAGCCGGATCAAAGAGGAGTACGACCGGACGCACGACAACGCGGATGCCGTCGCGGCCGGCCTCGCGAAAACGGCCCGCCTCATCACCGCGGCGGCCGCGATCATGATCTGCGTGTTCGGAAGCTTCGTGCTCTCGGACCTGCGCGTCCTCAAGCTGATCGGCTTCGGCCTTGCGTTCGCGGTGTTCATCGACGCGACGATCGTCCGTTTGCTGCTGGTGCCGGCGACGATGGAGCTGTTGGGTGACCGCAACTGGTGGTTCCCGAAGTGGCTCGAATGGCTGCCGCGCGTGAACGTGGAAGGCACGCGGGATCCGGCACTCGCAGAACGCGATGCGCGCGAGCCCGAACCCGTCGGGGGTACGTAGCTCAACCCAGGCGGTGACGCGCGTACGTGCGCGAACCGGGCTGGCGTTTCGCGGCCCGGCGCCATCGCGGGTGGGCCCGGCCCCAGACCGTGCGCACGCCCGCACGGGTGTGGTGCAGCACGTAGCCGCCATCGGTGCTCTTGAACGGGCCGTGCACCGCGTTCATGTGGTCGAGTTGCCTGCCTGCCGCGAACGGGTTGAACCAGTCGGGGTACACGAAGTCCGAGACGCTGACGCGGCGACCGTCGGGCAGGGTGACGCTGTACGCGCAGGCCTCCACCGGGTCGCACAGCTCCACCGCGACCAGCGTGCCGGTCGCGGTCTCGACCCAATGGTTCGCGGTCGGGTCGCCGACCAGCTCGCACGCCTCGTGGGACACGGTCGCCGAGACCGAGTTCGCACCGCGGAGCCAGGTGCCGCCGTGGTCGAGGATCGGCGTGACGAACACGCGCGCGTAGGAGCGACCTTCGGCGTCGAGGTCGTGGTAACCGAGCGCGCCCGCCGCGTCGCTGTCGTCCAGCAGCACGAGCTCGAAGCCTTGCCTGTTCGCGTCGTCGATGACGTCCCAGACATACTCGCCCCACACCCGCGCGACCTCACGCAACTGGATCCGAAGCGCGCGGGTCATCGCATCGACCGCCGCCTTGGTGCGCGCCGATTGGTACGACGACTGATTCACGATGCGCAGTGATCGGCTCGGCACGGCTCACCCTTCGATCCGCGCGAAGCACTCGCATGCCGGGGCGACGTGCATGCGCACACTCTCCCACGGCGCCGCGCCCGCAGGTGCGACATGATGGAGCCGTGGATGTCAAGCCGGAGTTGGTGCGCGGGGAGGTGCGCGCGTGGTTGACCGAGCACTGGGATCCGGAACGGCCGTTGCGCGAGTGGCGTGGGCTCATGGTTGACGCGGGCTGGGCGTGCCCGTCATGGCCAACAGCCTGGTGGGGTCGCAACCTGCCGCCCTGGGCGGACGACATCGCGGCTCAAGAGACCGCGGCGGCGGGTGCAGTGGGTACGCCGTTCGGCGTGGGGACCGGGCTCGCCGCCCCGACCCTGCTCGCGCACGGTTCGGACCTGATCAAACAGCGATTCCTGCGTCCGGTGGTGACCGGCGAGCACACGTGGTGCCAGCTCTTCAGCGAGCCCGGCAACGGATCCGACCTCGCGGGCCTCACGACGCGCGCCGATCGCGACGGCGACGAGTGGGTCGTCAACGGACAAAAGCTGTGGAGCACGAGCGCGCACCACGCCGACTACGGCTTGCTGCTCGCGCGCACCGACTGGGACGCGCCCAAGCACCGCGGCATGACGTACTTCGTTCTGCCGATGCATCAATCCGGCGTCCTCGTTCGTCCGCTGCGGCAGATGAACGGGCACGCTTCGTTCAACGAGATCTTCCTCACCGACGCGCGCGTTCCGGATGCGAACCTCGTCGGCGTACCCGACGAGGGCTGGCGCGTCGCCTTGACGACGCTCGCGCACGAGCGGCAATTCCGTACCGTCGCCGCGCCTCGCGCCGACGATCGGCCCGGCCGCACCGTCCGCGAGGCGCAGGCCGAGTCGGAGGAATACTTCAAGACGTACCGCTGGTATCCGCAACGCGCGGGGCGGCCCGACCTCGCGATCGACCTCGCGCGGGAGACGGGCCATGCCGGCGATCCCGTGGTGCGCCAGGAGGTCGCCGGGCTGATCGCGCTCCAACGCGCCCACCAATGGACGATGCTCCGCGCGCACGCGGCCCGAGCGCAGGGGCGTCCGCCTGGAGCCGAGGGATCGCTCGGCAAGCTCGCCGCGAGCGTCGTTGCGCGTGCGGCCGCCCGCGTGCACGCGCACGTCGCCGGCGCACAGGCGCTGCTGACCGGGCCCGACAGCCTGCGGGACGGGATCGTCGCCGAGGTCCTGGTGTCGGTGCCCGCGCAGTCGATTGCGGGCGGCACCGACGAGATCCAGCGCACCATCATCGGCGAACGGGTCCTCGGGCTCCCGAAGGAGCCGTCGGTCGACCGCGACCTCCCCTTCCGCGAAGTGCCGCGGAACTGATCGTTCGGAGAGGAAGTCCCATGGCGCTCGAGTTCCCGCAATACGACGCGAAGGTCGCGGCCGGCCTCGAAGGTACGGCCGGCACTTTTGGTGGCCTCATCGGCTTCCTCGCCATCCGTCACACCGAGGTGGGCCCCGGACTGCTCCGTGCCGAAGTGGACGTGCGTGACGAGTTGAAGACACCGTTCGGCAACCTGCACGGCGGCGTGCTCGCGGCGTTGTGCGATCACGTGCTCGGCACCGTGATGTACCCGGTGATCGCGCGTGGCGCGTGGGCCGCCACCACCGAGTTCAAGATCAACTACCTCGCACCGGTCACGACCGGCGTCCTGACCGCGACCGCGCACATCGTGTCGCTCACGAAGCGCACCGCGGTCGTGCGGATCGATGTCGAGAACGGCGAGCGGCTCGTGAGCGCGGCGCAGGGCACCGTGCTCGTGATGCCGCCGAAGGTTCAGTGAGGCGCCTCGGGCTCAGTCAGGAACGAATACCGCATGCACCGGCGGCGCATCGCCCTCGCCGGCCATGTCGCGGAGCAGCGCCGGCATCGATGCGAAGCTCGCGGTGCGGCGCAGGACCTCGGCGAACGGAAACCGCTTCGTCGCGAGCAGGTCGAGCGCGGCGCGATATGCGGGCGCGTCGACGCCGAGTGCCCCGACGATCCGAAGCTCCTTGTAGACGACGAGGTCGGGGTCGAAGCCCGCTATCTCGCGTGATCCTCGCGTCCCGCGACGACGATCGTGCCGCCCGGGCGCGCCAGCCTGATCGCCTGCACGAAGGCGGCGGGTGCCTTGGCGGTCACGTCGACGACCACGTCCGCGAGGCCGCCCGCGGTCTCGCGGAGCGCGCCGACGGGATCGGTGCGCTCGATGTCGACGACGAGATCGGCACCGAAGTCGCGTGCCGCAGCCAACCGCGGCGCGTCCCGCTCGCCGCGGCCGGTGACCATCACGAAACCGGCGCCGGCATCTTGCACCGCGGCGCACACCGACAGGCCGCGGATCCCCGGCCCGAGCACCGCCACGATCGCACCGGGCTGGGTTTCCGGCACCGTCACACCCCAGCGGATGCCGGCACCGAGCGGGTTGAACAGCGTGGCCGTCACCGAGTCGATCGCCGCGGGCACCGGCAGCAGCATCGAGTCCGGTGCGAGGTACTGGTACTCGGCGTAGCCACCCCATAGCCCGGGCTGCCGGTCCACCGGCACGAGCCCGTACATGTCGCCGAGGCCATGCCGCGCGCAACGGCGGTACTCGCCGCCGCGACACGACGCACACGCGCGACACGAGAGGAACACCTCGACCGCGACGCGGTCGCCGGCGCGTACACCCCAACGTTCGGCCGCCCGCGCGCCGACCTGCTCGATCACGCCGATCGACTCGTGGCCGGGCACGAACGCGAACCCGGGGAACAGCTCGCCGGTGAACTCCTCGTGGTCGGTGCCGCAGAGCCCGCAGGCCTCGATCCGCAACAGTCCGTCGTCGTCGCCGATCTCCGGGAGGTTGAACGAGCGGGCTTCGAGCTCGCGTGGTTGCTCGAGCACCAGCGCGCGCGCGAAGTCGGGCCCGGTCACACGCGCGATCTCATGCGAGCGCCGTCACTGCCCGCGGCGCGACGAGCGGCCACGGCGCCACCCGTTCGGCCGCGAGCGCGACGTCGAACAGCAGCGCGTCCTCGTGGTGCCGGCCGAGGACCTGCAGGCCGACGGGCAAGCCGTCGACCAGTCCCGACGGGATCGACACCGCGGGATTCCCGTAGAGGTTCGAGATCATCGTGAGCGCGCCCATGTTCACCAGTTCGGGGAAACGGCGCGTCGTCAGGTCGAGAAGCGTGGCGGGCAGTCGCGGGAACGCGGATGCCGCGACGCGCACTGCGGCGAGCGCGCCCCGTACCGCGTAGCGCCCGACGGTTCCCGACAGCGCGGCGTCGATCACGCCCTCCTGCGGGTTGCTCGTCGGCGCGTCGGCCGGGAAGGCGACATCCGGATTCGTCGCGGCGATGACGAAGTCGACTTCCGCGAACGTGGCCGCCATCGCGGCGTACGCCTGCAGGCGGAGATCCTCGGCGACCGCGGCGGTGCGCAGGTTGTAGAGCGCCTGCGACAGGTACAGGCCGAACGCGACTTCGTCGGTGAGGTCGGGCGCGCATCGCGGCCACTGATCGCCGAGCTCCGCGAGCAGCGTCGACAGGTTGCCCATCATCCACTGCGCGGCGAGGTTCGGGAGGTCGAGCTGGAGGTCGACCTCGATCAGACCGGTCGCGTCGATCAGCACCTTGGCGGCTTCGCGGACGCGCGCCTCGATTGCCGGCGCGACATGGATCACGCCACCGAGCGCGGGGAGCACCGCGACGCGCCGGCCCGCGAGGTCGTGGCGCCCGAGCCCGGACTCCCAACCGCCGGTGGCGGGCAGGCTGGAGGGATCCGCCGCGTCGTACCCCGCGCACACGTCATAGAAGCGCGCCGCGTCACGCACCGAACGCGCGAGGTTCCCGAGCACGACGGTGTTGGGCCGGGAGAACGCCTGCGGTGAGCGGGGGATGCGACCGAAGGTGCCTTTCATGCCGAGCAGGCCGGTGTAGCCCGCGGGAATGCGGATCGAACCGCCGCCGTCCCCGCCGGTCGCGAGGGTGACGAGGCCGCCCGCGACGGCCGCCGAGCTTCCGGCCGACGATCCGCCGGTGGACCGGCCGGGTTGCCACGGGTTGTGGGTCACGCCGTTGAGCTTGGTCACGCTGACGTTCAGGCCGCCGAACTCGCTCGCAGTGGTGAGCCCGACGCCGACGGCGCCGCCGGGATCGAGGAGGCGCGTGGCGACCGTCGACGTTGTCGTCGCGACGCGGTTGCGGAATACGAGCGAGGCTTCCGTCGCCGGCCATCCGGTGACCGGCTCGAGCTCCTTGATGCCGGCCGGCACACCGCCGAACGGCTTGGTGACGTCCGCGACGCGCGCGGCATCGCGTGCTCGTGTGGCGTCGACGAACGCGAATGCGTTCAGCTCGCTCGACTCGATCGCGGCGAGCGACGCCTCGAGCTCTTCGACCGGACTCCGTTCGCCCCGGCGGAACGCGTCCACGAGCGAGCAGGCGTCACCGGTCCACGGCGCATCGGGCATGGAGCGATCATGCCACGGTGCCGCCGCGAGCCTCGATGTCGGCGTGCCGCTCGCCGAAGTGCCACCGGTGCCCCTCGGCGTCGGTGGCTTCGTACCGGCGTTCGCCGTAGAAGGCGTCTTCGATCGGCATCGTGATATCCGCGCCCTCGGCGACCGCATGTGCATAGTGCTCGTCGATGTCGTGCACGTACACCATCATCTGGACTGTCGTGTTTCCGAGCTCACGCGGGCTGTGGATGCGGTGGATATCGGCATTCGCGCGCCCGATCATCACGACGCCGTCACCGACACGCAGCCACGCGAGCAGGTTCTCGCCGAAGTCGGTGCGCGCTTCGCGGATCTCGCGGAACTGGAACACGCGCACGAGGTACTCGAGCGCAGCCCGTTCGTCCTCGTACGCGAGGCGCGGATAGATGTCGGGCATCTCGAGATCGCGCGGGGTTCCCTCGCGCGTGTCGTCGATCGTCGCCATGAGTCTTTCCTTCTCGCGCGCGAAGACGGTCGGCTCGGCGGGGTCGTCGCGGTGGACCCGGTCCGGGCGAAGCTGCCGCAGCTGCTCGAAGTCGTCGCTCACGGTTCCCTCCCGATCGGCGGCCGAAGTTCGCGCAAGGTCAACCGGGCGCGGTTGAGTCGTGAGCGCACGGTACCGATCGGTACCGCGAGCGCGTTCGCGATCTCCTCGTAGCTCAGTTCCTCCCATACGTACAGCAGCAGCGCGTCCCGTTCCTCTTCGGGCAGGCGGGCAACTGCATCGGCGACCTTGGGCCACAGGTCGTGCGCATCGAGTGACGCCGCGATGCGATCCGCGGGATCGTCGGCCGGCGGCTGGCGCGAGAGGAGGCGGGCGGTCGCGTGCATGCGGCGCGCCTCACTGCGCCGGTGCCGCGCGAGCAGGTTCGTGGCGATGCCGTAGAGCCACGGCCGGGCATCGGGCCGGTCACAGTCGTACGTCGCGCGCTTTTCGAACGCGACCCGGAACACCTCGCCCAGCAGCGCGTCCGCGTCGTCGACGCCGACCCGCCGGACCAGATACCGGAACAGGACCGTGGCGTGCCGGTCGAAGAGGACGCCGAAGCGCGCCGGCTGCCCCTGCGATTCCCGGATCACCGCCGCGTCACTCGCTTCCACCACCTCGCATTGTTCCCCGCTCTCACCCCGCGGTTCGCGCGGCTTCGGTGAGGGCGGTGAGGCCGGCGCGCAGTTCGGCGCGCGTCGGCCAGCCGAAGCCGAGGCGGAAGTGGCGGTCGTCGACCTCGAACCAGTGCCCGGGCCCGACGTAGGTACCGTGATCACCGAGCAAGACGTCGTAGAAACGACCCGGATCGGCCTGGACGTCGGAACGGAAGCGCATCACTCCCACGACGCCGCCGGCCGGTTCGACCCATTCGAACGCGTCCTGCGCGAGCATCCAGCTCCGTACGATCTCGAGCCGGTCGCGCACGTCATCGAGGATCGGCGGCAGGATGCGTGACCGCGCCGCGAGCACGCGGCTGGCGATCGCTTCGTCGATGGTCGCGCCGCAGATCACCATTTGCTCCTTGGCTGCCAGCAGCGTGGTGGCGATGTCCCGGTCGCGGCACACGGCCCAGCCGACCCGCAAGCCCGGTAGGCCGTACGCCTTCGACATCGATGCGACGCTGATGGCGCGCGGCGAGAGCGACGCCGCCATCGGGAGCTGGGTGCCGTGCGTCAGGTCGCGATATGTCTCGTCGACGAGCAGCGCCGCGCCCGACCGTTCGGCGATCTCGACCAGCGCGTGCAGCGAAGAGACGTCGAGCATCGTCCCCGTCGGGTTGTGCGGGAACGTGACGGAGATCAAGCGGGTGACGCCCGATCGGACGCGCGCCGCGATGCGTTCCGGGTCGAGTCGCCACCCCTCCTCGAACGCGAGGTCGACGACGTCGACGTCCGCGCCGATCGCGCGCGGCGTTTCGAGGTTGGTGGCGTAGTTCGTACGTACGACGACCACGTGGTCGCCCGGCTCGAGCATCGAGGTCGCAGTCGCGAACAGCGCGGCCGCGGCACCCGGCGTGACGAGGACATCGTCGGCGCGCAGTCCTTCACCGCCGGCCGCGATGGCGTCGCGCAAGACCTGATCGCCGAGATGATCGCCGTAGCAGAGAAGCAGCGCGCCGACGTCGAGATCGTCGAGGCCGAGATCGGAAAGCCGCCGGTCCGAGACGGAGCTCTCCGAGAGGTTGTTGGTGATCGTGTCGTAGCCGATTTGTTCCGGCGATTCGATCTCGATGGGCATCCGGCGGTAGCGCATGGCGCCACATTGACAGGTACAACCAGTGGCACGGGTGAGCGTCCGTGCGCCGATCAATTCCGAGGCGGCGCGGTTGGCCCTCGTCGATGTCGCGCGCGGAACTGTGCGAGCCGCGGGCGGGCGGTCAGCACGATGACGCTGCTCACCGAGGCCACGGAAACGAGCATCTCCTCGACCGGTATTCCGGCAATGTGCGCAAGCATTCGCGGCTCCGGGTTGGTGCGGGAACTCGCCTCGATATGACCGGCCGGCGGATCGGAACTCACCGCTCGGGGCAGGTGCGCGCTTGAGTGCTGCAACTGCTGCCCGTACGCTCCGCCGATGGGTGCGGGCCGCGCGCGAGCGGTGCTCGATCAGGTCGATGCAATCGCCGACGTGGTGCGGGGCGGAGCGGCCGAGTCCGAGCGACTCGGCTGTCTCTCTCCGGCCGTCGTCGACTCGCTGCGCGACGCGCGGCTGTTCCACATGTTCGTGGGGTCCGATTTCGACGGCCTCGACCTGACGATCCCCGAGTCCATCGAGGTGATGCATCGAAGAGGTGCGCGAACAGGACCTCTACGTGATGCGGCCCGAACGTCTGCAGCTCGTGCGTGAACGACGCGCGTGCGCGTGAAGAGACGTTCCGATCCGAACGGAGACGCCATGTCGATCTCGTACGCGGCCGGCACCGGCCCGCAAGCGCTCCTCGGCGAGACGATCGGCGCGAACCTCGACCGCACCGTCGCCGCATTCCCTGATCGTGACGCGCTCGTCGTCCCGTTCCAGGAAGTGCGATACACGTACCGGCAGTTCGGCGCCGAGGTGGACCGCGTTGCGCGTGCGCTCTTCGCGTCGGGGCTGGCGCGCGGTGATCGGGTAGGCATCTGGAGCCCGAACTGTGCGCAGTGGGTCGTGCTCCAGTATGCGACGGCCAAGATCGGCGTCATCCTCGTCAACATCAATCCCGCGTATCGCGCGCACGAGCTCGCCTATGTGCTCGAGCAATCGGGGTGCCGGATGCTCGTGGCCGCCACGGATTTCAAGGGGAGCGACTACCGCGCGATGGTCGAAGAGGTGCGACCGCGCCTCCCGCGCCTCGAGCGCGTGATCTTCCTCGAAACCGAGAATTGGGAACAGCTCACCGCGGGTGCGGCGGCGGTCGAGGCCGCCGCCGTCGACCGGCGCTCGGCCGAGCTCACGTTCGACGATCCGATCAACATCCAGTACACGAGCGGTACCACGGGCTTCCCCAAAGGGGCGACGCTCAGCCATCACAACATCCTCAACAACGGCTTCTTCGTCGGTGAGGGATGCGGGTACACGGCCGCCGACCGCGTCTGCATCCCGGTGCCGCTCTACCACTGCTTCGGCATGGTCCTCGGGAACCTCGCGTGCACGTCGCACGGCGCCGCGATGGTGCTGCCGGCGCCCGGCTTCGAGCCGCGTGCCACCCTCGAGGTGGTCGCCACGGAACGCTGCACGAGCCTGTACGGCGTGCCCACGATGTTCATCGCCGAGCTCGGGCTCGCCGACTTCGCCACGTTCGACTTGTCGTCGTTGCGCACCGGGATCATGGCCGGCGCGCCGTGCCCGATCGAGGTGATGAAGCGCTGCGTGTCCGAGATGCACATGGAAGAGGTGACGATCGCGTACGGCATGACCGAGACGTCACCCGTGTCGACGCTGACGGCTCTGGACGACCCGATCGACCAGCGCGTCGGCACCGTCGGACGCGTGCTCCCGCACGTCGAGATCAAGATCGTCGAGCCCGGCGCGGGAACGACGGTCGCGCGGGGTGACGCGGGCGAGCTCTGCACGCGCGGCTACTCCGTGATGCTCGGATACTGGAACGACCCGGAGCGCACGACCGAGGCGATCGACGCCGCGCGCTGGATGCACACCGGCGACCTCGCCGTCATGGACGATGACGGCTACGTGCAGATCGTCGGCCGGATCAAGGACATGATCATCCGGGGCGGTGAGAACGTGTACCCGCGCGAGATCGAGGAGTTCCTGTACGCCCATCCCGCGGTCACCGATGTGCAGGTGATCGGTGTACCCGACGCGCGCTACGGCGAAGAGATCATGGCGTGGATCCAGGTGACCGAAGGCGCGACGCTCACGACCGAGGACGTCGCCGAGTTCTGTCGCGATCGCATCGCTCACTACAAGGTTCCCCGCTACGTGCAGGTGACCGACGAGTTCCCGATGACCGTCACCGGCAAGATTCAGAAGTACCTGCTGCGTGAGCGCGCAATCGAACTGCTCGGGTTGCACACGAGCGCGTAGCCGTCACCGACGCGTTTGGCCGCCTTCTTGGCGTCGGGTCGCGGAATGAGATGGCGGAAACCGGCGATGATCCGCCGTATCGTGCGCCCGATGACCTCGAGCGACGCAGTGGCGTGGCGAACCGACCCCCTCGCGTTGCTCGACGCGGTGGTCGGGGGGATCGGTGGTGAACGGCGCGCGGGTCAGCACGAGCTCACGGCCGCGGTCGCCGACGCGATCGCGCGCGGTCATCACCTCGTCGCCGAAGCCCCGACCGGATCGGGCAAGAGCTTGGCGTACCTCGTGCCCGCGGTCGCGTCCGGGTTGAAGGTCGTCGTCGCGACGTCGACGATCGCGCTACAGCGCCAGCTCGTCGGCAAGGACCTGCCGGCGCTGGCCGAACACGGCGGCATCAAGTTCTCCTACGCGCTACTCAAAGGCCGCTCGAACTACCTGTGCCGCGCCAAGCTGCGGGCCTCGGAGTCGCCGGATGCGTTGTTCGAAGTGCCGGTCGGACCCGACTTCGGCCGCCAGCAGGCCCGCCTGCGGAAGTTCGCCGAACGGTCCGACACCGGCGATCGGGCCGAGCTCGAACACGAGATCAACGCGGCCGCGTGGTCCGCCGTCAGTTGCACGAGCGTCGAGTGCCCGGGCAGATCCGAGTGCGCCGACGGGGCCGAGTGCTTCGCCGAGCGGGCGCGCGATCGCGCGCACGAGGTGTCCGTGCTCGTCGTGAACCACGCGCTGTACTGCTCGCACCTTGCATCGGAGAGTCGCGTGCTGCCGGAGCACGACATCGTGATCATCGACGAAGCGCACTCCTTCGCCGACAACGCCACGAGCGCGTTTGCAGGCGACATCGCGACCGATGCCATCAGCCGCGTGAGCGGCATGTTGGCGCGCGCCGGCGCCGACAGGACCGCGGTGGACGCACTCAATGACGCGGGACGGCGCCTGGCCGCGATCATCGACGCGCGCGAGGGCACGGTCGACGTCGCCGGCGACGAAGAGGTTGCGAGCGCGCTCGTCGCGGCCGGCGAACGGCTCGCGACCGCGAGCGCGAAGCTCGACCGCGCCGGCAACGACTACGCCAAGCGCGCCACTGGCCTCGCGCTCGGCCGGCTCGAGGTGCTGCGCCGGCTCGCCGCGCCCGGATCCGACGATGTCGTGTGGGTCGAACGGGTCGGCCGCACCCGCCGCGTGCGGATCGCGCCGATCGCGGCCGGCGAGACGATCGGGAACACGCTGCTCGCGTGTCATCCGGTGATCGCGGTGTCGGCGACCCTGGGCGGTGAGCCGCCCTTCCCCGCGCTCGCGCGCCAGATGGGGTTCCGCAGCGATGCCGAGCCGGGGGCGTGGGCCGATCACGACGACGTCGAGGCGGGCGACGGTGCCGACGACGGCCGGCCGGTCGCGCGGGCGGGCCGCGGCTACGTCGCGCTGCGGACGGCCTCGTCGTTCGACTGGCGCGGCGCAGGGGATCCTCTACGTCGCCAAGGACCTCCCCGATCCGACGAAGGCGCGGGATGCCTGGGTCGATGCCGCCGGCGACCGCATCTGTTCCCTGGTGAACGCGGCGGGCGGCCGCGCGCTCGTGCTGTGTACGTCGCGCGCCAACGTGACGCACTTCGCGGCGATGTTGCGCGAGCGCACCCGTCACGACATCCTCGAGCAAGGCGAGCGCGATGCCGGACGCCTGGCCGAGGCGTTCATCGAGGACGAATCGTCCGTGCTCGTGGGGACGCGGTCGTTCTGGGCCGGTATCGACGCGGCCGGCGCCGCGTGCGTCCTCGTCGTGATCGATCGCATCCCGTTCCCCGCGCCGGGGGAGCCGGTGCAGGACGCGCGGCGCACGCGCGCGCAGCAGGCCGGCCTCAGCCCGTTCAATACGATCGACCTGCCTGTGGCCGCGCTCGTCCTCGCGCAGGGCACCGGCCGGCTCATCCGCACCGCGACCGATCGCGGAGTCGTCGCGGTGCTCGATCCGCGGTTGGCGACGCGCCCGTACCGCGTGCAGTTGCTCGCGGCCATGCCGCCGCTCCGACGCTCCATCGATCTCGCGGACGCGTGCGCGTTGTTGGGGGAGCTCGCGGCCGAGAGCCCCGCGCCCCGGCGGCCGGTCGAGCTCGCATCGCAGTCGTCGGTGGACGATCCCCGCGAGCTGCGGACCGATATGTCCAGCTCCGAGTCGGTCGGCGTGCGCAACCTGGTCCCGTGCCCCGTGTGCGCCGCTGAGATCGGTGCACGCTGTCAGGGCAGCAACGGCACCTCGGCGTTCCTCCACGCGGGGCGGGTGCTGGCGTTGACCCAGCCTCTCGCCCAACCCGAAGTCTCTGACTAGAGTCAGAGATGTGGACGACGACGCGATCCGCTCCGTACGCCGCTTCAACCGCACGGTCACGCAGCGCATCGGCGCGTTGAACGACGAGTACCTCGAGCGGGGCCGGCCCCTGGGTGCTTCCCGGGTGCTCTGGGAGCTCGACGAACCGAGCGATGTCCGGGCGCTGCGCACCCGTCTCGACCTCGACTCCGGCTACCTCAGCCGACTCCTACGCGCGCTCGAACAGGACCGCCTCGTGCGCGTCGAACCCGACCGTGCCGACAAGCGGGTCCGCACCGTGCGACTGACTTCCGCGGGCCGCGCCGAACGGCGCGTCCTCGACCGGCAGAGCGACGCACTCGCGTGGTCGTTGCTGGAACCGCTCAACACCGCGCAACGCGCGACGCTCGTCGCCGCGATGGAGACGGTCGCCCGGCTGCTGACGGCCGGTCTCGTCGAGATCGCGGTCGAGGATCCCACCAGCGACGCGGCGCGGTACTGCATCGGCGCCTACTTCGCCGAGCTCGACACGCGCTTCGAGTCCGGTTTCGATCCCGCGTGGAGCATCACGGCCGACGTGGCCGAGCTGACGGAACCCGCGGGCCTGCTCGTGGTCGGGCGACTTCGCGGCGAACCGATCGGCTGCGGCGCGTTGAAGTTCCACCGCAGTGCGCCGGCGGAGATCAAGCGCATGTGGGTCGCGCCGTCTGCGCGCGGGCTCGGCGTCGGCCGTCGCATCCTCGCTGAGCTCGAGGCAGACGCGCGCCGCCGGCGCGTGAAGGTCGTACGCCTCGAGACGAACCGCGCGCTGGACGAAGCCATCAGCCTGTACCGCTCCGCCGGGTACGCGGAGGTCGACGCCTTCAACGACGAGCCCTACGCACATCACTGGTTCGAGAAGCGGTTGTCGCGTTTGCCGATTCGCGTCGGACCTGCAAGCCGGCCGCTCGTCAGACCCCTTCGAGCGCCTCGAGCCGGCCCGACTTGATCGCGGCGAGGAACGCGTCGTAGTCGCGCTCGTTCTGGTCCGCGTAGCGCTCGGCGAAATCGGCTATCGACTCCTCGAAGCGGTCCTTCTTGCCCAAGTAGGCGGCCATCGCGATCGGATCGCCGGAGCGGGCGTGCGATCGCGCGAGCGATTGCCCGCAGATGCGTCCGTAGAACGCCAGTCCCATCGGCTGCATCAGCTCCACGTCGATCGAGCCCTTCATGTCGCGCAACTGGCGCCAGTAGAAGTAGCGGTCGCCCTCGACGCCCTTGGTCCAGCCGAGGAAGATGTCGCTCGCGGCCTGCATCATGCGCTGTCCCTGCACGACGCGTTCACCCGGCTGGTCGAACCGGCTCTTGGGCAGGTGATCCTCCAAGACGGACCTGGTCGCTTCCTTCACCTGCAGGAACAGGGGATCGTCCTGGTCGCGGCCCTGGAGCAAGCCGATGTACGCGCCCGTTCCCACACTGCCGACGCCGACGACCTTGCGGGCGACGTCGACCAGCCGGAACCGTTCGAGGAGCTGCCGGCGATCGTCCTGGAGCGTCCGGCGGTACGCGAGCAGGAGGCGGTGGATGCGCGCTTCGATCTCCTCGGGTGAGATCTGCAGCGTCGGTCGGAGCTCGCGGGCGGGAACCACGATCGGGGGCTGGCTCACGATGCGGTATTCGCCGTCGACCATCTCCGCGAGCTTCGACAGCGCCGAGAGGCTGTCGCGGGAGTGCGCCTTTCCGGCGGTCTTCTCTGCGAACCTCTCCGCCCGTTTCAAGGTCTTCTTCGGCGCGGCCTGCGCGTCGGCCGCGCGCGCGAGTGCGTCCATCAGATCCTGCTCCGAGAACCGCGCGTGCCAGATGTCCATGGTGTGCATCTCCGCGAACTCGCCCATCGCGGCTCGGTACGCACGGGCGGACTCGATTGTCGCGGCGCGACCGTCCGCCTGGGAAAACCCGTTGTTGCGCGCCGCGATGGTGAAGCTCGCGGCCATGCGCTTCACGTCGTACTCGAACGGCCCGGGCAGCGTCTCGTCGAAGTCGTTCAGATCGAACACGAGCGTGCGCTCGGGCGACGCGAACAGCCCGAAGTTCGAGAGGTGCGCGTCACCGCAGAGCTGTGCGATCAATCCCGCGCGCGGCGTGTCCTTGAGATCGGCGGCCATGATCTTCGCCGCGCCCCGGTAGAACGTGAACGGCGACACCATCATGCGGCCGTGCCGTACGGGCACGAGGTCGGGTTCGCGGGTCGCGTTCTGCGCTTCGAGCAACGCGATCGGGTCCGGCCGATCGTGGGCAGGGACCCAACCCATGTGACTCGACAAGCGCGTCTGCTCCCGCGACGCCTTGCCGATCGCTCGGCGCTCTTCGATGCTCCTGTGGATGACGGTGGTCACAGCGCACTTCCTCTCCGAGCGGCGATGCGATCGTCTCGCGCGCACCGGGCGCAGCTTGCCACCCGATATGCGTGCACCGCGGGCCGCGGGCGTCGCCCGATCGGGATGGGCAGCGCGGAACCGGCGCGATCGATCAGGAACGGGCGTCGATGTGTTCGCGCGGGGGGCGCCGCTCGTCCCGTTCGTCTCGCGCAACCCGATCGAGCAGGACCGAAGTCGTGACTCGGACCACGATGAGGAAGATGGGGAGACCGATGACGATCGCGACGCCGGCCATGTCGCCGCCGCTCGGATCCGTCAGCATCTCGACGGCCAACACGGCCACGATGGCGCCGGCCGCGGCGAGCAACACCCCGAGAAGGAGTGCCAGCGCCGCCCGAACCAGTCCCACCGCGTCTCTCCCTGTGTATCCGCTGTGTATCTGGGTATCCGATCTCCCACCGCGCGCCGGACTGACATCTGCACGCGTCGTTGCTGCTCGGCGAGGTACGAGCCCCGACGCGCTTGACTACTGCCATGCAGGCGATGGGCTACTGCTGGCCGCAGAGCGGCTACCCCGGTGATGCGATCGCGCTGTACACCTCCGGGTCGGGGCCGGTCGCCGTCGAGGTGGTGCGCGACAGCGGCTTCCCCGAGGTTGTGTGGCGGGAGGAGGAGATCGCCACGGTGCCGCGAGAGGTGCCGACGACGGTCGTCGAGGACGGCTGCCGCTGGCCGGTGGCGGTGACGATCCCGACCGATCCGGACTGGCCGAGCGGCATGTATCTGGTGCGGCTGCACCGCACCGGCGAGTACCACGCGGATCCTCCGACCGCGTGGTTCGTGCTGCGGGCGCGCCGTCCCGCGGCTCGGGTTGCCTGCTCGTCCTCGCGACCAACACCTGGAACGCTTACAACGAGTTCGGCGGGCGCAACCTGTACACGGGCGCGACCGTTGTCTCGTTCGAACGACCACTGACGAATGGCATGCTCGAGAAGCCGAACGAGGCGGGCGAGCGGCTCGTCGAGGGTGCGCGCGAGTACATCGACTACTCCGCGCGTCATGGGTTGAACACTTGGCACGGCATGGCGGGGTGGGCCGGTCAAGAACGTCGATTCGCGAACTGGGCGGCGCGGGCCGGCATCGAG
Organism: uncultured Actinomycetes bacterium; assembly: GCA_963740835.1. Lineage (GTDB taxonomy): Bacteria > Actinomycetota > Acidimicrobiia > IMCC26256 > PALSA-610 > CAVUFH01. The sequence goes on from CAVUFH010000003.1 coordinate 1,369,709, forward strand.
CTCGACTTCGCGACGAACCGCGACCTGGAGGACGATCCGCAGCTGCTCGACGGCTACCGGCTGTATCTCAGCGTCGGGCACGACGAGTACTGGAGCTGGGCGATGCGCGACACGGTCGAACGCTTCATTGCGGGCGGCGGCAATGCCGCGTTCCTCTCCGGCAACACGTGCTACTGGCAGGTCCGCACGGTGCGAGGTCGCATGACGTGCTTCAAGCACCGGTTCCTCGAGGATCCGTTGTACGGCATCGACAACGCACGCCTCACGACGATGTGGTCGGACCCGCTGGTATCGCGGCCCGAGAACGAGCTCACCGGCGTCTCGTTCACCCGCGGCGGCTACCACCGCATCTTCCGCAGCGTGCCGCGCGGCGCCGGCGGTTACGAGGTCCATCGGCCTGATCACTGGCTGCTGGACGGCACCGACCTGCGCCGGGGCGACCTGCTCGGATCGGGGCGCGTCGTCGTCGGCTACGAGTGCGACGGCTGCGACATCACTTCCCGCAACGGGCTCCTCGGACCCACCGGAGCCGACGGCACCCCGCCCCTGTTCGAGGTCGTCGCAACCGCGCCCGCGACACCGTTCGACCGCGAAACCACGCCGCTGCCCCTCGCCCCCGGCGGCGAGTACGAGCTCGACTTTCACGCCCGCCGGTTGTTCGGTGACGACTCACCGGTCGCGCACGATCGATTGCGCAACGGGCACGCGGTCTTGGGTGCCTACGAGCGGGGCGGCACGGTGGTGACCGTCGGTTGCACCGAGTGGGCCTACGGCCTCGACGACCCCGACATCGACCGCATCACGCGCAACGTCATCACGCGCGCGACGCAGGTCCAGGGCCGGCGCGTGATGCGGACGCGGTGAGCGTCGCACCCGCGAGCTCGGTCACGCGCGTCGTGGTCGACGAGTCGTGGGATCCACCGGTGACGCTCGGCGTGCGGCTCGTCAGCGTCATTTCCGACGACCTGCAGCACGTGGGGCAGGCCGCGTTCGTGCGGGGCATCGTCACCGCCGACTGACGCGCGGCCCGCCAAGAATGCGGTGCCGCGCTCGACGCACGTGCGGCCCGGGGTTACGGTCTCTCGCGCGAATCGGCCACCATCGGGAGGGCCAATCATGCGGGAGATCCACGGATCCGCGAGCGATCGCGTCGATGCCGACGCCGAAGCGGTGTTCCGACTGATCACCGACGTCGACCGGCTTCCCGAATGGAACGGCGCGATCGAGTGCGTCGTCGAGCGACCTACCGAACTGGCCGCCGGCGCAGAGTGGATCGTGAAGATGCACCCGAATCGCATGATGAGCTGGAAGAGCCGGTCCACCGTCGAGGAGATCGATCCAGACCGGCACCGGTTCTCGTACCGAACGGTCAACGCGGACGGCAATCCGTCGTACACCGAGTGGAAATGGGAGATCACGCCGCTCGAATCGGGTGCCGACATCTCCGTGACCTGGGACGTGCACCTCGAGACGATGGATCGCCGGTTGCTCGCCGGCCCGATCCGCCAGCGCCAGCTTCGCAAGGAGGTCGCGGCGTCGCTGCACGCGATCGAAAGCGCCGCACGCCCGAACTGATGGAGCGCTCGCTGCGTACTGACCACGAAACGGACCCGAGGCAAGGGGCGACATGACGAACACCGACGAGACGACCCGCGGCACCGAGACCGCGGAGTAGTCATCGCCCGCGCCGTGTCGGGGCTCGACATCGCACCGCAATGACGTCGGTGGTCACGCTCGGCCACGGCACGCTGACGGCGGAGACGTTCGCGGCAGTCGCGCAGGGCGCGGGAGTGGAAACAGTCGTCGACGTGCGGCGGTTCCCGGGCAGCCGGCGCCTGCCTCACTTCGCGAGTGAGGCGATGGGGGCGTGGTTGCCGGCGCACGGACTCGGCTACCGGTGGATCGTCGCGCTCGGCGGGCGCCGGCCACCACGTCCGGACTCGCCGAACCTGTTGCTCAGGAACCCGCAGTTCCGTGGCTACGCGGATCACATGGCATCGGCCGAGTTCTCGGCCGGCGTCGGCGAACTGCTTGCCCTGACGGCGGAGCACCGCGTCGCGGTCATGTGCGCGGAGTCGGTGTGGTGGCGCTGCCACCGCCGGCTGCTCGCCGATCACCTCGTCCTCGTCGACGGCGCGGCGGTGGAGCACGTCTTCCACGACCATCGGGTCACGGCACATCCGGTGACGACCGGTGCGCGCGTGCTCGATGGACACGTCGTGTACGACGCGGGAGCGCCGCTGCACCTGCCGCTCGGTGGTGCAGATGTCGACGACTGAAGCGCGACGGGCGTCTCGCCGTGCGGCCGTACCAATCATCGCCGGGGCCGACTCATCGCGTGAGCGCGCGTTGTGAAAGGCTGACGGCGCAGCAGCTTCCGGGGGGAATCGTGCGACGCAGCGTCCGATCGATCATGGCCGTGACCGCAGGCGTGGTGGCGCTGTCGGCTTGTCTTACGCCGGTGCGGCCGAGCCGCCCGGGAGAGGACGTCGCTCGCTACGTGTTGCCGCCCGGCAACTACGGCGGCCTCCCGACGAGCCCCGAGTCGCGCGATCAGCTGTCGTTGTACGACAGCCTGACGCCGCTCCGCGGCAACGTCTCGTTCGCCGACATCCAGAGCCATTTCCTGCCCGAGGACTTCTTGCCCGTCGGCAAGACGCAGGAGATCGCGACCGGCCGCCCGGGTCTGCGGCTGCTCTACGACGAGTACGGCGTGCCGCACATCTACGGGCAGACGCGCGCCGACGTTGCCTTCGGTGCGGGTTGGGTGACCGCCCGCGACCGCATGCTCCTCTTGCAGTTGGGGCGCGGTCCCGCGCGCGCAGCCGTTGCCGACGTTCCCGGTATCGACGCGTTCTCGCTCGTGACGAGTGGGCAGTCGTTCGTCCCCAGCGCGGCGGCCGAGGCGCTCGTCACGCAGCAGATCGACCTGATCGTCAACACGTACGGAGCCAAGGGCCGCCAGATCATCGCCGACGCGCAAGCGGAAGCGGACGGTGTCAACGCGTACGTGCGCGCCAACCACCTCGACTTGGCGCCGGTCGGCGTGAACGACGTCATCGCGGTCACTGCGTTCATCGGTTCGATCTTCGGTTCCGGGGGTGGGGGCGAGGCGAGCAACGCGGATCTCCTCGCCCAGCTGCAGGACGGACTCGGGTCGGTGAAGGGCCGCGCGGCATGGGAAGACGCCATGCTGTTCGACGACCCCGAAGCTCCGACGACGATCACGCGGCACTACGACTACGGACCGCTCACCGGCGGTCCGGTGCGCGGTTCGGTGGAGATCGACGCGAACTCGGTCGTCCCCCTCGACCCACGCGCGACGCCCGCCGCGACCGTGGACCCGACCGGAGTCATCGTCGACGCGAGCGAGGCGCCGCCCGGGCGGCAGGCGTCGAACTTCCTCGTGGTCGACCCGACGCGATCGGCGAGCCGCGACACCCTCGCGGTGATGGGCCCGCAGCTCGGCTACTACTACCCGGAGATCGTCGAGCAGATGGACATCCACGGTCCGGGGTACCAGGCGCAGGGCGCGGCGGTGCCAGGGCTCGCGATGTACATCCTCATCGGGCGGACGCCCGACTACGCGTGGAGCCTGACATCCGCGAACCACGACGTGCGCGACGTGTTCGCCGAGCAGCTCTGTGAGCCCGACGGCTCCGCACCGACGCGCGCGAGCGATCACTACCTGTTCAAGGGCGAGTGCCGGCCGTTCGTCGAGTTCGACGCGGGCACGCTGAACGGGACGCCCATCCGCTATCCGACCTCGGTGCACGGCCCGGTCATCGGCACCGCGACGGTGCAGGGCCGGGCGATCGCGCTGACCCGCCAGCGTTCGACGTTCGGCCGTGACGGACTGAACCTGGCCGCGCTCAAGGACATGACCGACGGGACCGCGAACACGCCCACCAAGTTCTTCGAGGTGGCGAACGAGTTCGGCTTCACGTTCAACTGGGCGTACGCGTCGCGCACCTCGACCGCGTACTTCTCGTCGGGCTTGCTGCCGCGCCGTGCGAACGGTCTCGACCGGCGACTGCCGACGCTGGGGACCGGTGACTACGAGTGGCGCGGCTTCTTGAACGGCGCGCAGCACCCGCGCAGTGTGAGCGGGCCCGGAGGGCTGTTGTTGAACTGGAACAACCAGTCGGCGCCGGGGTTCATGCACGGCGACGACTCGCCGTTCGGCTCGGTCCATCGCGTCGAGCTGTTCGACAAGTTCCCGGCGCAGGTCGCGTTGGCCGACGACGTGAGCGTGATGAACCGGGCCGCGACCGAGGATGCGCGTTCGCTCGTGTGGCCGGTCGTGAGTCAGGTGCTGCGCGGTGGCGCGGCGCCGACCCCGATCGACGCGCGTGCGCTCGACGTCCTCGATGCATGGGTGGAGCGGGACGCGCCACGACTCGACGCCGATCAGAACGGGAAGAACGACGACGCGGGTGCGCCGATCATGGACGCGGTCTGGCGCCCGATCGCGGAAGCGGTGATGCGACCGGTGTACGGCGATCTGCTCGGCGCGCTCGACCGGTTGCGCGGGCTCGGCGGGCTTGCGGGCGAGTCCTACGTGGACAAGGACCTGCGCACGCTGCTCGATCCTGCGGCGGTCAGCGGCAAGTTCCGACTGCAGTACTGCGGCAACGGGTCACTCGATGCCTGCCGGGCGGCGCTGTGGAAGGCCTTCGATGCCGCGCTGCCGCCGCTCGTCGCCGCGCAGGGTCCGGATCCGGCGGCGTGGCGCGGCAACGCGTCGCGGTCCGGCTTCGTGCCCGGCCTCATCCCGGATACGTTCCGCGCCACGAACCGCCCGACCTTCCAGCAGGTGATCGAGTTCACGCACGCGCGTTAGCGACGTCGTTCAGGGGCCCACGACGGCCGGCAGGCCACCGTCGAGGTACGCGCGCGCGACGAAGCGCACGAACTGCTGCACCGCGTCCTCGGCTTCGGAGAACGGGCCCGGGCGATACCCGCTCGACATGATGCCGCGCTGCACCGCTTCACACGCGTTCCAGTCCTGGCGGTTGGTGATATCCCAGAAGTCGACCGCGTAGGCCGGATCGAAGTCATCGCGGCTGACGGCTTCGGGACGGAACAGCCACTGACACTCGACGAAGGACTCGCCCGGCGCGCGCGGCTCGACGCGGTGTGTCATCACGTAGTCGGGATGCAGGCTCAGCAACAGGTTGGGAACGACGCCGACGTAGAGCACCTGTCGTTGTCGTGTCGCGTCGAGACCGGGCAGCAGGACGCCTTCGCTCGCGCCGGACATCGACATCGTCTGTGCGTGCGGGACCAGGTCCATCGTGCCGCCGAACCACGCGCCGGGTCGGTTGAAGTTGTCGCCGCTCGTCGGCGGGCTGATCATGCACAGCTCCGGGTGGATGGCGGGGCAGTGGTAGCACTCGTGGAAGTTCTCGACGGGCAGCTTCCAGTTCGCGGCGATCGTGTACTCGTGCGTCGCCCCAACGATGAGACTTGCGCAGTCATACGGCGCGACGAGCTCCTCGAGCCCACCGAACCACTGTGAAAGCGGGGACGCGTCGCCGCCCACGTTCGCCATCAGCCAGCCGTGCCATTCCTCGAGGCGCACCGGAACCAAACCGAACGCGGCCGGGTCGAACTGCGCCGGCGCGGCGAAGCGCGGTGTCGCGCGGAGCGATCCGTCGAGTGCGTACGTCCAGCCGTGGTACGGGCAGTGAATCGCCGCACGCGTCGCCGTCGTCCCGCACGGCACGAGCTCGCTGCCACGGTGGCGACACACGTTGAAGAAGCCGCGGAGTGCACCGTCGTCGCCGCGCACGAGCACGATCGCGTCGTCACCGACGGACAGCGCGCGCCGGGCGCCGGGCTCCGAGAGGCCGTCGGCGCGCCCGACGCAGACCCAGCCCGCAGCGAAGAAGTGTTCTCGTTCCCACGCGAGCACTGCGTCGGTTGTGTAGGCCTCGCGCGGGAGCATGCAGCCGGTGCCGCGCTCGTCGAGCGCGCGTTCGAGGGGGCCCACCGGCACGGGAGCGGGAATCGAGGTTCGGGCGGGCGTCATGGGTACGCCGATTTCACCACGAGCAGACGATCTCCGGCAGCTCCTCGTTCGGTCACATCCGGACCGTCGGGCGGCTCAGGTGAGCAGGCGCGACGGAGAATGGAGCTGATGGTGACGAACGACGAGCAGGTCCGGCGGTTCGAAGCGCACCGCGGCCACCTCCACGCGGTCGCCTACCGGATGCTGGGCTCCCAGACCGAGGCGGACGACGCGGTGCAGGAAGCCTGGTGCGGTACAGCGCGGACACCAGCGCGGTCGAGAACTTGGGCGGCTGGCTGACGACGGTCGTCGCACGCCGGCGTGGTGGTCGTGTCGCGATCGACGCGCTGTCAGATCCCGAACGGTTACTCCGGATCGACGTGTCCGCGCTCGACCGGTGACCGCGTCCAGCCAGCTGCTAGACGTCCGGATCGATGTCGTTGGCGCGGGCTTGCAGGTCCTCGGCGTCCGAACGGTGGGTCGCCGCCGCCAGCTTCTGCTGCTCGGCCGCGAGGCTCTCGCGCTTCGCGCGGCCGCGCGCTCTTCCGCTTCCGCCGTGCGCCGGTCGGCCTCGAGTTGGCTCACCTTGGCGAGATCCGCGTTTCGGACGCTTCCTGACGACGTGCCGCCATCTGCGCCTCCTTGCGGCGGCGCGACGCGAGCACGACAGCGACAATTGCAACGATGACGATGATGGCGATGACGATCGCGATGGCTGTGCTCATGCGTAAGAGCCTGCCCCGCCGCGTCGCGGCCGAAACGCCATCGGCGCACGTATACGTCTGACGCAGCCGGCGCTTACCGTTTGCTCATCGACCCAGTTCCAACATGGCCGGGTGATGTCCACCGACGTGCTCGCCACTCGGCGCGGCCGGGACGATCCCGCAGCTCCGCTCTCCTCGGGCGCCGCGATCGGTTGGACACTCGTCACGCTCGCGGCCGCGGCACTGCTGCAGCTCGTGGTGTACCGGAACGGCGGTCGGGAAGCGCTGGCCGACGTGCCCGGCCGCTTCTTCGCGTGGCGACTCGGCGGTCGCGCGTTCCCGTATCTCGATCGTGGTGTCGAGTACCCGGTCGTCATCGGGTATCTGGCGTACACGCTCGCGACGGTGTCCGGAACGGCCACGCGGTTCTTCGTCGCGAACGGCGTCATCGACGTGGGCCTTGCCATCGGGATGACCTGCTTGCTCCGAATCCGCGGCGGCGCTCGCATCTGGCGGTGGATCGCAGCGCCTCCGTTGGTCCTCTTCGCGTTCCACAACTGGGACCTCCTCGCGCTGGTACCGGCGATCATCGGCTTGTACGCGTACATCGAGCACAACGACCGCGTTGCAGGGGCATCACTCGCCTTCGGCGCGTCGACGAAGCTGTTCCCCGGTCTGTTCCTCGTACCGCTCGCGGTAGGGCGCTGGTGCGCCGGCGATCGAAGGGGTGCGACGCGCCTCGTTGCATGGGCGGCCGGTGTGCTCGTAGTGCTCAACGCACCCGTCCTCCTGCTCAGCCGTTCGGGGTGGTGGTACCCGGCCGCGTTCCAGGGACGGCGCCGCGCGACCTGGGGAACGCTGTGGTTCTGGTTGTTCCGGCTCCCCGGAGCGTCGCACTTCACGCACCACGACCCCGCGCAGCTCGCGAACCTGCTCGCCGCGATCGCGCTCGTCGCCTCGATCGTGACGATCACCGTGCTCGGCGTGCGCCGGCAGCTCGACGCCTTCGCGATCGGTGCCGCGACCACGGCCGCGTTCCTGCTGACGAACAAGGTCTATTCGCCGAACTACGACCTGTGGATCGTGCCGTTCTTCGTGCTGCTACCGATCGCCCGCAGTCACTGGCTCACGTTCGGCGCGGCCGACATCGGCATCTTCACCTTGGTGTACGGCCAGTTCCACGGACTATGGGGCCACCACGTCGTGCGCGAGATGCTGCCGCTCTTCGTCGCGGTGCGAGCGTGCGCGCTCGTACTCCTGCTCGTCGTCGCGTTGCGGGCCGGGCGCGACGGCGACGGCGACCGCGCGCAGGCGGAGTTCGTGGCGCCGCGCGCACGCGCGTCAGCACCGGGTGAGCGAATGGCAATCTCTCGGTGTCCGACGCGGCGATCGGCCACCGATGCTCCTAGCCTTGGTCCATGACGGCAGGCGTCTTGCTGGTCGAAGACGACGCGATCATCGGTCGGTCCTTGGAGCAGGCCCTGGGCGGCGCGGGCTACACGGTGACGCTGGCGGCCGACGGCGCGGCGGCGCGCACGGCCTTCAAACGCCTCGTACCCGACCTCGTGCTCCTCGACCTCGGCCTGCCCGACGCCGACGGCATCGACCTGTGCCGCGAGTTCCGGGCGAGTGCACCCGCCACGTCGATCATCGTGCTCACCGCGCGCCAGGAGGAAGCCGATGTCGTCGTCGGGCTCGATGCCGGCGCCGACGACTATGTCACCAAGCCGTTCCGGCTCGCCGAACTGCTCGCGCGCGTGCGTGCGCACCTACGCCGGCCCGAAGCCCGAGCGACCATCGATCTCCTGACGGCCGGTGACGTCGAAGTCGACGTCGCGGCGCGCCGGGCGTGGGCCGGAACGCGTGAGCTCGCACTGCGACCGCGTGAATTCGATCTGCTCGTGCTGCTCACCGCGGAAGTCGGCCGCGCGGTGACGCGCGAGCGCATCATGGACGAGGTCTGGGACGAGAACTGGTACGGATCCACCAAGACGCTCGACGTCCACATCTCCGCCTTGCGGCGCAAGCTGAGCGAAGGTTCCTCGCCGGCGCGGCCGACCATCACGGCGCTGCCGCGGGTCGGCTACCGGCTCGATCTCCCGTGAAGCATCGGATCCTCGTCTCGATCGTCGGCGTCGCCGCGGTCGCGCTGTTGCTGCTCGGCGTCCCGCTGGCGCTCTCGGTGGAGCGCCTGTTCGAGAACGAGGAGATCCTGCGGCTGGAACGCGAAGCGAACGAGTCCCTCCGCCAGATCGACCCCGCCGCGCTCGGCCCCGACACGATCCAGCTGCGCAACGACGGACCTATCCGGTTCTCGGTGTACGACGCACACGGGCAACGCATCGCCGGCACCGGTCCGGTGCACGCGGACCCGATCGTCCGCCAGGCGCTCCGCGGCGACGTCCACGACGCCGCGCAGCGACGGACAGATCGTGGTGGCCATCCCGATCACCGGGAACGAACGAACCGTGGGCGCGGTGCGCGCGAGTCGTTCGGCTGCCGTTGTCTCGAGCCGAACGCATCGCGCGTGGCTCGTGACCGCGTTGATTGCGCTCGGCGCGCTGCTGGTCGCGGCGTTGCTGGCGCGTTGGCAGGCGCGACGGCTGACGCGTCCTGTCGACACGCTCGTCGAATCGGCCGAGCGGCTCGGAGAGGGTGACTTCGCCGTGCGCAACACGCCCTCGGGAATCGAAGAGCTCGACCAGGTCGGCAGTGCACTCGACCGCACCGCGGTGCGCCTCGGTGAGCTGATCGCGCGCGAGCGCGCTTTCAGTGCCGACGCGTCCCATCAGCTCCGCACGCCGATCACCGGGCTGCGCGTGCGCGTCGAGACCGCGCTGAGCACACCGGGCGCCGACCTCCGCGCCGCGCTCGAGGACACGCTGGGTCCGATCGACCGCCTCGAGACGACGGTCGACGACCTCCTCGCCCTGGCGCGCGATACCCACGCCGATCGCTCGCCCCTCGACTTGCCCCGGCTGCTGCACGAGACCGAAGACGGCTGGCACGGCAAGCTGGCCGCGCTCGGCCGGCCGCTGCGGGTGGAGATCGACCCCGACATCGCGGCCCCGCCGCTGGCCGAACCGGCCGTACGGCAGATCCTCGATGTGTTGCTGACGAACGCGCTCGACCACGGCGCCGGTGTCGTGACCCTGCGCGCGCGGCAGGGCCCGGGCGCGGTGATCATCGACGTGGCCGACGAAGGCACCGCGTATCTGGACGGCAGCACCATTTTCGACCGCCGGGTCGGGCGTTCGACCGGGATCGGCCTCGCCCTCGCGCGAACGCTCGCGGAAGCGGAGGGCGGCCGGCTGGTGCTCGACCGGCCCGGTCCGCACCCGGCGTTCAGCCTGATCCTGCCCGTCGACGGGGAATGAACCGCGCGCACCGGTCGGCGCAACCCCACCATGTAACGAGCGCGAGCGCTTCGGCGCAGATGCGTCCGCTCATCTTCGACCGGCCGCGGGTGCGGTCGACGAACTGGATTGGTATCTCGACGACCGTTCCTCCCACGCGCGCGACGCGCGCCGCGAGCTCGATCTGGAACGCGTAGCCCGACGCACGCGTCGTCGAGTACGACACGGCGCGCAGCGCGCCGGCGCGAAACGCGCGGTACCCGGACGTCAGATCATGCGCGCGCACGCCGAGCATGAACGCCGCGTACACGTTCCCGCCGCGCGACAGTGCTCGGCGGCGGGCCGGCCAGTGCGGGGTCGACCCACCCAGGACGTACCGCGACCCGATCGCGAGATCGGCGCCGGCTTCGACCGCGCGCAGCAAGGCCGGAAGCAACGCCGGATCGTGCGACAGATCCGCGTCCATCTCGACGAGGACCTCGTAGGCGTGCTCGAGCCCGTAGCCGAAGCCGGTCCGGTACGCGGCGCCGAGGCCATCCTTCCGGGCGCGGCGCAACACGACGATCTGACCGCGGGTCGCGGCGACGCGCGCCGCGGCGGCCGCGGTGCCGTCCGGGCTGTTGTCGTCCACGACCGCGATGTCGACCCACGGTGCTTCGACCCGGATGCGGGTGAGGACGAACTCGATGTTGGGCGCTTCTTCATACGTCGGGACGACCACGAGCGTTCTCGGGTGCGGAGCCGCCTCGGTAGGGCTCGCTTCGGCGGAGTGCGGGGCAATGACTCGGAGCGCCGGCCCGCCGCGGTCGTCTCTGATGTGCTGAACGGACATGCTCGGTTCCAATCGTCCTGCACGGGCAGTCGATCGGACCGTACGAGCGCGCCGGTGAACGTCGCCGCTGTTCGCGGTTAGAGGATGGCAAATCCGTCGATGTGCGCGACCGTTACGTCTCGAGGTGCTCGGCGAACAATCGCAGACCGCCGGCCCAACCATCGGGCGAGCCGACCGCGTTGCGCATCGCTTCCCAACCCTCGCCGTGGCGTTCGAGGTGCCGGTGTTCGAGATCGACGCGCGTGCGATCGGCGGACTCGGTCGTGAAGCGGATCTCGACCTCGCTCGCCTTGTCGGGATCGGCCTCGAGCTCCCACGCGAGGTTGATATCCCAGCTGAACACGACACGCGCCGGCGGTTCGTACGCGAGGACACGCGCCCACCGACATTCGCTGCCGTCGACGCCGCGGTCGTAGATGTTGCCGCCGACACGCGGCTCGAACACCATCTCCGCGAGCTCGGTCTGCAGGATGTGATGCTCGGGTGGCCACCACGTGGCCATCCCTACGGTGAACACGCTGAAGGCGCGTTCGATCGGCGCGGCGACGACGAGCGACGCGCGGACGGACGTGGCCTGGGTCTGTGCGGTCATGGTGTGTTGTGGTCTCCTGCTTCGACGACGGACTTGTCTCCTGCTTCGACGACGGACTTGAAGCCCGCGAGAGCCCGGTTCCAGAACTGATCGAGGTGGTCCCGCAAGGCGGCGACACCGGCCGGGTTCAACCGGTAGATGCGGCGGGTCCCCTCGGCGTGGTCGATGACGAGCCCGGCCGCTTTGAGCACCTTGAGGTGCTGGGAGACGGCGGGCCGGCTGACGGGGAGGAGCGCGGCGAGGTCGCCGACCGCCCGGGGCTGCGCCGCGACCAGCTCGAACACTTCGAGGCGGGTCGGGTCGCCCAAGGCGGTGAACACTCGGGTTTGGTTCGTCTCCACTTACGGTAAGTTAATACTTACGATACGGACCCGTCAAGACCCGTGCGCGGTCGCCGGTGACGGCGAGCACGGCTGCGAGCGCGCGAGAACTGGGCATTTGCCCAATGTGGCGTGGCGTGCGCGCGACGAGCCTGGGACTCGCCGATCCGCACATCCCTCGTCTCGGAGGATCTGTCATGAACGACACGCTCACCCTCTCTGCCCAACGCACGTTCCCGTTCCTCGCCGCCGCCGTGGTCGCGCTCGCGCTGGTCGCGATGCTGGCGCTGGGCTTCGCGATCCGCGTGTGGACCGAACACACGCCGCAACCGGCGCCGCCCGCGGCAGTCGTCCAGATCGCGCCGGGCTCGGTGGCGCCCGACTGCAAGCTGGGGCGTGCGTGCTGACCGATGCAATGCAACCTGATCAGCGCCACGGGCGCGTCCCCTTGCGAAAGGGGCGACAATGATCGACGTGCCGGCACGTGTTTCGAGCCCGGTGTTCGTGGGTCGGGGTCGCGAGATCAATCAGCTCGTCGCGACGTTCAAGTCGGTTGCGGCCGATGAGGGCGCGACGACGGTGCTGCTGGGTGGCGAGGCGGGTGTCGGCAAGACGCGCCTCGTCGCAGAGCTCGCGACGCGAACACGTGACGCGGGTGGGATCGTGCTCGCCGGATCGTGCCTCGACCTGACGAATCCGGCGCTGCCCTTCGGCCCCGTCGTGCAGGCGTTGCGCGTGATGTTGCGATCGCTCGATGCCGTGACGCTCGACGCGGTCATCGGTCCTGCGGCGGAGGTCATCGACCGGCTCGTGCCCGAGCTGCGCGTCCCGAGACCCGCGGAGTCCGAAAGCGGCCGCGCGCCGTTCGAGCACCTCCTCGGCGTGTTCACGCGTCTCGGCCAACGCGTCCCGACTTTCCTGGTGCTCGAAGACCTGCACTGGGCCGACCATTCGACCCGAGACCTGCTGGTGTTCCTCGCCCGCAACCTCCAGGACGCGCGCGTCATGTTGTTGGGCTCGTACCGCTCGGACGATCTGCACCGGCGTCACCCGCTGCGCGCGGTGCTCGCCGAGCTCGACCGGTCCGGAGCGGCACACCACCTCCAGATCGCGCGCTTCGACCGCGAGGAACTGCACGAAATGGTGACGTCGATCCTGGATCGCGAACCGTCGCAAGAGTTGCTCGACAGGGTGTTCGAACGGTCCGAGGGGAACGCGTTCTTCACCGAGGAGCTCATCGCCGGCCTGGGCACCGAATCGCTCCCATCGTCGTTGCGCGACATCATGCTCGCCCGCATCGACGCGCTCTCGGAGGAAGCGCAGCGCCTGCTCCGGATCGTCGCGGTCGTCGGACGGCGCGCTGACCACCGGTTGGTTGCTGAGCTCGCCGACGCGTCGGAGCCGGCGCTGTTCGCAGGCTTGCGCAACGCAACCGAACACCAAGTGCTCATCGTCGAGCACGATGGCGGCGCGTATCGCTTCCGGCACACGCTCGTGCGCGAGGCGGTGTACGAGGACCTGCTCCCGGGCGAACGGGTGCGCCTGCACGCGCGCCTCGCGGGCCTGCTCGCCGACCATCCCGAATGGTGCGAAGGCAGCCGCAGCACGCTGGCCGGCGAGCTGGCCGGTCACTGGTACGCCGCGCACGACGCGCGTCGCGCGCTGCCGGTGACGCTCGACGCCGCGCGCGATGCCGAGCGGATGTACGCGTATCCCGAAGCACTCGCGCACATTGAACGCGCGCTCGAACTTTGGCCTCAGGTTCAAGACGCGGCGGAGCTCTGCGGCATGCGTCAGGTCGACCTCGTGCAGTACGCAGCGGTGCAGAGCGAGCTTTCGGGCCGTATCGATCGCGCGCTCGAGTTCCTGAGCACGGCAACCGAGCTCTCCGACGAATCCGAGGACCCGGTCACCGTGGGCCTGGTGCACGAGCGATCCGCTCGCTATCTACGCCTGCTCGGACGTTCGGCCGACGAGATCCTCGGTCATGTCGACCGTGCGGTCGCGTTGGTACCGAAGTCGGAGACCTCGGCGCGGGCGCGCGTGGAGGCGACCCGTGGTCAACAGTTGGTGCTGATGAGCCGTTGCGCCGACGCGATCGAGCCGTGTGAGGAGGCGATCGCGTTGGCGCAGCAAGCGGGCGAGCTGGCGATCGAGAGTCACGCGCGCAACTCGCTCGGCCTCTCCTTCGCGGTGCTCGGGGACTGCGAACGCGGACTGGAGCAGTTGCGCGCCGCTCGTGGCCTGGCGATCCGGGCTCATTCGTGGGATGACGTCGCGCGGGCGGATGCGAACGAGGTCTCCGTCCTCACCGAGCGCGGCGCGCCACGAGGAAGCACTGCGGGTCGCGCTCGCAGGCGTCGACTTCGCCGCCCGTCATGGTCTCAGCCGTCACGCCGGATCGCAGCAGCGCCCGTTGGTCTGTGAGGAGTTGTGGCAACTGGGTCGCTGGGAGGAGATGCACGCCGAGCTCCGGCAGATCGACATGTTGAGCACCACCGGACTCGACGCGTGGCGGACCGCGCAGTTGAGCGCGGAGCGGGCTGCCGGCGAGGCGGACTTCGCAACCGCGCACGCCCACCTTGATCGGCTGCGCGGCCTGCTCGGCCCGACCGTCGAAGTGGCGTGGCAGATCGAGCTGGCCAACCTCGAGGTCGAGATCGCGCTCTGGGAGGGCGATCTCGTGACGGCTTTCGCGTCCGGCCGGCAGGGCATGGATATCGAAGCCCACGGTCCGCTGTGTGCCGACAGCCACAGCGCCAGCTCGCTCCCGCTGAACGCAATGGCCGTCGCGACCGAGCGCACGATGCGCGCTACGAAGCGCGATCGCGACGCGCTGGTACAGGCGCGCGAGCACGCCGAACGGGTCGCGACCCGCTTCCACGCGTGGGTCCGCGCCGAACGCTGGGGCCACGGCCGACCCGGCGACGTGGAACCTACCGCCCGCCAGGTCGAAGCCGAGCTCGCATTGGCCCACGGCCGCGGCGACGCCGGCGAGTGGTCCGCCCTTGCCGAAGACTGGCGCGCGCTCGGGATGCTGCCGCGCGTCGCGTACGCAAACTGGCGCGAAGCCGGTCTGCGCCTCGCGGTGGGCGACCGGGGCGCGGCCCGCATTGTCGCCGCGGCCGGACACGCGCTCGCCGAAGCGATCGGCTGGCGCTGGGTCGGCGACGGTCTCGCGGATCTCGCCCGACGCGGTCGCCTCGAAATCGTCACCGTCGACCCCGACGTCCCCGATGCCGTGAGCGCGCTCGGCCTCACCCCACGCGAGATCGACGTGCTCCGGCTCGTCGCCGCGGGGAACACCAATCGCCAGATCGCGGAGTTACTCTTCGTCTCCACCAAGACCGCGAGCGCGCACGTATCGAACGTGCTCGCGAAGCTCGGCGTCACCAACCGCGCCGAAGCCGGCGCCGCCGCGCGCCGCCTCGACCTCGACTGACGCGCCTAGGTTGCGACCATGCGTTGGGTTCCAACGAAAGCGAGCCGACATGAACGTCGAGGACACCGATCCGCGTGAGGCTGCTGCGGAAGCCCTGGCCGCCGAAGACGAAGACGACGAGGACTTCGACGACGACGAGGACGTCGAGGACGAGTTCGGACCGCTGGACGACAACGAGATCCGTGCGCGCCCGGCGGAGCGCGACCCCGACGAGGTCGAAGCAGACGGGTTGCTGCAGCTCGATCGCAAGGAGCTCAGCGAGATCGGAAGCGAGCTCGACAATCACTCCCCGACGGCTTCGCCGACGAGTAGGCCCGACGGCTTCGCCGACGAGTAGGCCCGACGGCTTCGCCGACGAGTAGGCCCGACGGCTTCGCCGACGAGTAGGCCCGACTCGAGCTCAGCTGGTCGAAGCGTGCTTGACCTCGTCCAGGAACGACACGACCGCGTCGTTGAACAGGTCGTTGCGGTCACCCGCGACCATGTGACCCGCGCCTGCGACGTCGGCCAGGCGCGCGTGCGGGACCAACTCGAGCAGCTCCTGCGCGCCTTCCTCGCTCAGCAGGTCGCTGACGCGGCCGCGCACCAACAGGGTCGGGACGCGGATCGCCCGCGCCGCGATCTGGAGGCGTGCGGGATCGATGAGCGACGAGCGGGTCTCGTCCGGGCCGCCGAGCCGGCCACTGATGAACGCCGGGTCCCAGTGCCAGTACCAGCGGCCGTCGTCATGCTGCCGCAGGTTCTTCTTGAGTCCTTCGAGGTTGCTCGGCCGGGGCCGGTGCGGGTTGTAGCGCTGGATCGCGTCGGCGACCTCGTCGAGCGATGCGAAGCCGTTCGCCATGTGCTCCGCCATGAACTGGCCGATACGCATGCTTCCCGCTGGTTCGATGCGGGGCGCGACGTCGACGAGCACGAGGGCACGCGCGATCGCGTCGTCGGCGTGCTCACCGATCGCAGCGAGTGACGCGACACCACCCAGTGACGCGCCGACGAGCGCGGGCGGTTCGTCGAGCGCGCGGCTGATCGCGATGACATCGCCTGCGAAGGCGTCGAGCGTGTAGTCACTGTCCGCCGCCCACGCGCTGTCGCCGTGTCCGCGCAGATCGACGGAGTACGCCCGCCACCCGCGCCCGCCGAGCACGCTCAGGGTGGTGCCCCACGAATGCCTGGTCTGGCCGCCGCCGTGCAACAGCACCACCGGCGGATCGCCCCGCACACCCGCGGCGTCGGCCGCCAGCCGGTTCCCGTCGCGGCCGGCGAACTCCGCCTGTTCCACGTACTCGGTGTGTTCGGTCATGTACACGTCCTCGGGCGCGTCCGCGCCGGGCCGCGTTTCGGGTTGGTTGGGCCGCAATGTATCGATCACCGCGGAGCACGCGTTCTTCGGTGCCCCGGAGCCTCCGCCGACACTCAGTCCGGCCCGGCGGCCGCGCCGGCCGCGGGACGTGCACGGATGCAGACCGCTGGGAACAACTGTCACACCCGCGCCCTCGCGCCCGCCTTCCGGAGGAACGAATGCGCCTGCGCCTGCTCATCATCGCCCTCACTACCGCACTCGTCGGAGTAACCGGGGTGTTCGGCGCGCCCGCGGGCGCGGCCGGGCCCGTCCGCCCGACGGTGGTAGGCCCGGTGCCGGGCCCTCCGACGCTCGCGGCGACGACGTTCCCGCCCGCGTCTGTCGGCTACCAACAATCGGAGTTCTTCCTCTCGGGCCACGCCACGGCCTACGCACCCGCCGCGCCGTTGACGACGGACGGGAAGTGGAGCGTGACGCCGAGCGCGTCCGCGCCGTACACGACGCGCGCGGTCGTGTACCGCCCGACGGACCCAGCCCGCTTCAACGGCACGGTCATCGTCGAGTGGCTCAACGTCTCGGGCGGCGTCGATGCGGCACCGGACTGGATCCTCGCGCACGACGAGCTCATTCGATCCGGCTTCGCGTGGATGGGTGTGTCGGTACAGGCGGCGGGACTCAACGCGACGAAGGGCGCGCAGCCGACCCGGTATGCAGCGCTGACGCACCCCGGCGACAGCTACTCGTACGACATCTTCACGCAGGCCGGGCGGGCGGTGCGCGACCAGGCCGGCGTCCTGTTCGGTGGCTTGCAGCCGCGCCGAGTGCTCGGCATCGGTGAGTCGCAGTCCGCGTTCCGTCTCGTCACGTACCTCGACGCGGTCGCACCGCTGGCGCACGCGTACGACGGCTACCTCGTGCACAGCGGCTTCGGGAGCAGCGCGCCACTCTCGCAGTCTCCCCTTGCGAGTGTGGTCCCGCCCGCGCCGACGCGCCTGCGCACCGATCTCGACGTGCCGGTGCTGGTCTTCGAGACCGAGACCGATCTCGCCGCGGGCTTCGCGAGCGCGCGGCAACCGGACACGCGTCGCCTCCGCACGTGGGAAGTCGCCGGTACCGCGCACTACGACTACTACGGCCTCACCGTGGGATTCGGCGACCCGGGCGACGGCCGGGCCGCGCCTGCGATGCTCGACGCATTGCTCCACCCGATCAGCGCGCCGGTGCCGGGGTTGATCGAGTGCGCGACGCCGATCAACAGCGGGCCCCAGCACTGGGTGCTGCAAGCGGCGTTCCGCGCGCTGAACAGCTGGGTGCGCGGTGGCCGCCCGCCCGCGCGCGGGCCGCTGATCGAGACCACGTCGCTCGCGCCCGTCACCTTCGCTCGCGACGCCCAGGGCAACGTGCGCGGGGGTGTGCGCTCGCCCCAGGTGGACGCGCCGCTCGCGGTACTGAGCGGTGTCGGCCAGGCCGGCAGCAGCTTCTGCGGTCTCTTCGGGACGACCGTGCCGTTCACGGCCGCGCAACTCGCCGCGTTGTACCCGAACCATCGGCGCTTCGTGCGGGAGTGGGCAGTTGCCGTGCACCGCGGAGTCGCGCGAGGGTTCCTGCTCGCCGCGGACGGACGTGACCTCGTCCAGGCCGCGGCGGACGCGGACATCGGGAGGTAGGCGCCACGTGGCGATACCCGCGCGTGCGACCGATCTGCGCGCGGTGGTGTTGGTCGAAGGGATCAGCGATCGCGTGGCGGTCGAGGCGCTGGCCGCACGGCGCGGACGCGACCTCGACGCGGAGCGCGTCGCCGTGATTGCCATCGGAGGCGCGCAGGCGATCGGTCGTGTGGTCGCGCACTTCGGACCGCAGGGGCTGGACGTCCAGCTCGCGGGTCTGTGTGACGCGGGCGAGGAGCGTGACTTCCGCGGCGCGCTCGAGCGCGCCGGGCTCGGGCGTGACCTCACGCGCGCGGGCATGGAAGCGCTCGGCTTCTTCGTGTGTGACGCGGACCTCGAGGAAGAACTCATTCGCGCGCTGGGCGGGGCAACGGTCGAACAGCTCATCGAGACACAGGGTGAGCTGCGATCGTACCGAACACTGCAGAAACAGCCGGCACAGCGCGGGCGCACGCGCGAACAGCAACTCGCTCGCTTCATGGGATCGCGCAGCGGCCGCAAGGCCCACTACGCGCAGGTGATGGTCGATGCGCTCGACCTCAGGCGCGTCCCCCGACCGCTGGACGGCGTGCTCGCACAAGTGTGACGCGTTCCATCAGTCGAAGTCCGGTTCGACTGCGGTGGGGAAGCGGTCGACGGTACGCAGTGCGGGGAAGGTGCGGGCCCACGTGAGCGCGACGGCGACGGTCGCGGCACCGCCGAGGACGACGGCACCGGCCGGGCCGAGGATCTGACCGGCCACGCCGGACTCGAACGCGCCAAGCTCGTTCGACGCGCCGATGAAGACGCTCTCGACCGCGAGCACGCGGCCCCGTTTCGACGCGGGCGTGACCAGCGGCACGAGCGTCGCACGCACGAACACGCTGATCGAGTCCGCTCCCGCGAGCACGAGCATCGCGACGAACGCGATCGCGTACGTGCGCGTCACACCCAGCACGATCGTGGCGACACCGAACGTGGCGACTGCGCCGAGCAGCCACGGGCCGACGTGACGGCGGACCGGCCGCACCGCGAGGCGCAACGTCACCAGCGCGGCACCGATGCCGGCCGCGGCGCGCAGCCAGCCGATGCCGACCGCGCCGACGTGGAGCCGCTCGTCGGCGAGCGCGGGGAGCAGCGCGACCGCGCCGCCGAACAAGACCGCAAAGAGGTCGAGCGAGATCGCGCCGAGCACGATCGGCTGGCTGCGCACGAACCGGAACCCCTCGACTGCCTCTGACCACTGTGCCCGCGCGCTCGGCATCTCGACCACCTCGCCCGCCACCGTCACCGGCATCGCCGGCTCGGCTTGCGTCCGGGAACGAGCCGCCGGCACCGCGAGGACGAGCGCCACGCTCGCGAGCATCAGCACGAAGACCGCAACGTACGGCCATTGGGTGTCGGCGGCGTACAGGAAGCCACCGAGCACCGGTCCGAGGATCGTGGCGATCTGCCAGGTCACTGAGGAACGGGCGACGACCCACGGCACCCGTTCCGATTCGACGATGTCGGCGGGCAATGCACGCGCGGGCGGATCCGCGAACGCGCGCGCCACGCCGAAGCAGAACGCGAACGCGAAGATCGGCGCGACCGTCGCCGGCTTGCTCGCGAGAAAGGCGAAGAGCGCGGCCGCGACTGCGGCTTGCGCGAGATGGGCCCACGCGACCACCCAGCGCCGATCGAAACGATCGGCGACAGAACCGGTGACGAGCACCAAGAGAGCAGAAGGTGCGAAGGCGGCCAGGCCGAGGAGCCCGAGGTCGAGCGGGCGGCCGCTGATCGCGAACACCTGGATGCCGAGCACAGTGTCGAGCGTCGCGGTCGCCATGGCGCTCGCCAGCAGGCTCGCGAGCAGCGCGACGACCGGACGACGGGTGTCCAAGCACCTCTTCTATCGCGCTTCGCGCGGGAATCAGTGGTGACCGCGGCCGACGGTCACCTGCCGCGGCCCGCGACCTCCTGTGCCAGCGCCTTGGGTGCGAGCGCGCAGTAGCTCTCGGTGAGCAACTCCGCGACCTCGGCACGGTCGACCTGATCGTCGATGATCATGCCGACCTCGTCGTCGCGCCAGACCGGTGCAAAGAACGGCTCGCCCACGTTGCGCAGGGCACCGAGCTCCTCGCCCCTCGACCGGAACAACAGAACGATGGCCGGGCCGTCGGTCTGCGCGACGCGCGCGTACGCGGGAGGCCAGCCCGCGTCGATCGTCAAGATGTGCGCGAACGTCTTCGTGCGGATGCGCCAACGCGTGCCGACCCACGCCGCTTCCTCGGTGGCGTCCGGCAGTTGGAGGCAGATGGTTCGCACTGCCGCGAGGATTTTCGGGGGCACCTCTCCGCGCGGCCATGCGCCATACGTTCCCAGGCCGACCGGCCGTACGTCGAGACGCTCAGTCGAGGGCGCGGCGGGCGAGCGAGGACGGCTCCCGGCCCGCGAGCAACCAGCCCGCCGCCGCCGCGACGAGCGGTACGCCGACGATGGTGACCGCGAGCTCGAGGACGGGAACGTTGTCCAGCTCCTTCAGGTCGTGCGCGTAGCCCGCGACCAGCGCGACATACGCGGCCGCGATCCCGAGGGCCATGGCCGCGAACGCGAGCGCACCCGCGGTCGACGCGGTGACCGTACGGCGGGTCGTGCTCGACGCGCCCGTCGCGATCAGTGTGCGGAGATCACGACCCGCCTCGCTGCGGATGAGGCCGACCGTCATCGCGAGGATCGCGAGCGCGAGCAGGATGCCGGCGAGCGTGGCGCCCTTCCGCAGGGTGTGCAGGCCGTCCTGGCTGCGTCGCGTCTCGATCGCCAGTCCGGCGGCCGCGGCGCGTTCGCGGACCGACGTGAGCTGCGCCGCGGTCAGCGGCTGCGCCGACTCGATCAGCCAGCCCCCGCGGATGGCGTGGAGCTCGTAGCGCTGCATGCCTGCGGTCGTGATGAGGTTCTTCGGCGCCGACGAGTACGGCTGTGCCGCGATGTGATCGACGGCGTTCGCCGGGATGGGCGTGGGGCGGTCGAGCGCGTTCGCAACGAAGAGGGTGCCGGACTGCGGTGTGACGACGTCGACCTCAGGTCCGACGGCAGTCAAGTCGAGGCCGAGACGGTGTGCGAGCGCGGCTGTCGCGACATACAGCAGGCCGGTGTCCCGGATGGTGTGCGATCCGACCGCCCGGCCGAGCATCACCGGTCCGGGGCCGCCACCGAGCTTCGCATCGGCATGCTCGCCGTTCGCGTCGACCGCGATGTCGAGCGGGAGCACCGTTGGCTGATCGAGGCCGGACGCGAGTTGATGCGCCGCGTCGTCGAGCCGGGCGAGATCGGTGGCGGAGGGTACGAGCCGGCCCGAGTCACCGGCGCCGGACGTCGGTGCCGGCCCGAGTGCGAAATCTCCGGGGTGCACGAGCACCTGACGATCGGACAGGTTCATGTCGGACTCGTTGGGCTCGGACGCGGACGCGATGCCGACGATCGCGACCGAGATTGCGAGACCGAGGCTGATCGCGGCGACCGCGGCACCGGCGCGGGCCTGGTAGCGGCCGAGGTCGCGCAGCGCGAGTCGCGGCGCGAACGGCAGGCGCGATGCCACCCGCGCGAGCGCGCGCAGGACGAGCGGGCTCCCGAAGATGATCGCGACGACCAGCGCGACGATCCCCGCGAGCAGGAGCACCACGTTGCTCTTGTCGGCCGCGACGTCGACACCGAAGTAGACGCCTGCGAATCCGAGCGCGGCGGCGATGACGGCCACCGCGACCGACCGGTGCGCGGGCTTGGGTGAAGCCGGCCGCGCCGAGAGCGCTTCGGTCACCGACTGGCGCCCGACCGCCCGGGCCGGCCACCACGCGGCGGCGGTGGCGGTCGTGATCGCGAGCAGGATCCCGGTCGCCACGAGACCGGGCGGGATGCTCGCGGTGTCGATGCGGTGACCGAGCGACGTTTCGAGTGCCGGCCGCGCGACGAACCAGGCAACGAGCGCGGCGACGCTCCCGAGCACCGCGGCGATCACACCGACGAGCACGCCGTTGGCGAGCATCACCAGCCGGAGGTGCTTGTTGGTCGCGCCGACGGCTGCGAGCAGGCCCAACTGTCGCGAACGCCGCTGCGCGATGACGATGAATCCGGCCGCGGCGACGAGGCAGACGAGCAGCATGACCACCGCGGCCATGCCGAACACGATCGCGGCGGCCGCGGTTGCGTGCGTGGCCTGCACCCGCTCGAATCCACCCGGCATCTCCGCGCCCGGCGCCCGGCTCCGTTCCTGGTCGCTCGCGTCGAGCAACACGGTGATCGGCGCGGTCGCCGACGCGGCAGCCGGTGTCACGAGCGCGAATTCATCGTGGAGGTCTCCGGGGTTCTCGACGATCCCGACGACGGTCCGCGTGGCCCGGCCGAGCCGGACGTGCTCGCCGATGTGGACGCCGAACGTGGCCGCGACGCCGTCGGTGAGCGCGACCTCGCTCGGGCGCGCCGGCACCCGGCCCGCGCGCACCGAGAGCATCCCTGCGCCGTAGCGCCCGTTCGGGTTCTGGGCGCGCACTTCGACCCGGTCGACCGACCCAGGCACCCGCACGAAGTCGTCGGCGATCACCTCGACCGGACCGAACCACTTCTCGAGCGTCGCGATGTCGGCCGCCCGTTGCGTGGCGTCGGGCTCGACCAGGCGGACACGCGTGTTCGCAGAGCCGAGCTGCGCGGTCGGCGACTCCTGCGAGTTGTACGCGGCGGTGGCGGTGAAGATGGCGGCGGCGACCACGACGGTCAGCAGCACGAGCACGAGGATCTGCTGGCGCCACTCGCGCCGGAACATGCGCACCGCCCACCGAATGATCGCGCGACGCCCGGTCATACGCCCATTCATATGCGTGGTGCCGAGCCCGGCGTGAGCAGCGACTCCGGACCAGGTGCCGGCGCGGTTTCGTCGACGATGCAGCCATCGTGAAGGA
Source organism: uncultured Actinomycetes bacterium (assembly GCA_963740835.1). GTDB lineage: Bacteria > Actinomycetota > Acidimicrobiia > IMCC26256 > PALSA-610 > CAVUFH01. Next base: position 1,392,842 of record CAVUFH010000003.1, read on the forward strand.
ACACGACGCGGTCCGCCCATGCTGCGAGCTGCGCGTCGTGGGTGACGAACGCGCCGGCCACGCCTCGCTTGCACGCGGCGCGCAGGAGTCGCATCACCGCTTCGCCGTTCGCCGAGTCGAGCGCACCGGTGGGCTCGTCCGCGAGCAACAGGTGCCGATCGCCGACGATGGCGCGCGCGATCGCGACGCGTTGGCGTTCGCCTCCGGAGAGGTCGTCCGGGAAGCGATCGGCGCGCGCACCGATGTCGAGCGCGTCGAGCGCTTCCATCGCGGCCGCGCGCGCGGTGGGCAGGCGGACGCCGTCGAGCTCCAGCGGCATCGAGACGTTCTCGATCGCGGTGAGCCCCGCAAGGAGGTTGAAGTCCTGGAAGACGTAGCCGACCGATCGCCGGCGCAAGCGGGCGCGATCGTTGCGCGACAGCGAGCTCAGCGCGACATCGGCGATGAGGACCTCGCCGCTCGTCGGTGCTTCGAGGCTGCCGGCGATCGTCAGCAGCGTGCTCTTGCCCGAGCCGCTCGGGCCCATGATCGCGACGAGCTCGCCGCGCGCGACGCCGAGGTTCACGCCGCGCAGCGCGTGCACCTCGTTCGCGCCGTCGCCGTAGACCTTGGAGACGCGGAGCAGTTCCAGCGCGACGCTCACCGAACGACCTCCGACTCGAGGACGGTAGCGGTAGCGAGCAGCAGCGTGGCGGTGCGCGCGTGCCGATCGACCCGTGCACCGGCGCTGTCGAGCCAGCGGATGAGCGCGTCGAGCCGGTAGATCTCGGCGTCCACGACGAGCGCGAGCGCGAGGTCGTCCTCGGTCGCGTCCTCCTTGAGGTGGGTGTACCGCTGCATCATCTCGACGAGCTGGCGGCGGTGCGTCTGCACCAACGCGGTCACGTCGACCTCAGGCAGGCGCAGCGCGATGAGGACCTTGATGACCAGCTCGTCGCGCGGCGGTGTCGCGGTGTCGGGCGGTGTGCGCAGCCACGTGTCGAGCTCGGTGCGACCGGCCACGGTGATGCGGAAGCCCTTCTGCGGGCCTTCCTCGTCGCCGTTGTCGGACTCGACCAGGCCGTCGCGCTCGAGCCGCTGGAGCGTCGTGTAGACCTGGCCGACGTTCAACGGCCAGATCTCGCCGGTGCCGGCTTCGAACTCCTGGCGGAGCTGCAGGCCGTACTTCGGCCCTTCGCTCAGGAGGGCCAACATCGCGTGCCGGACGCTCATCGGGGCTGCTCTGGTGCATGCATACCCGGTATAGTATACGCAGTATTGCGCCCCGCACAAGGCGGGGTGTTCAGGCGAGGCCGCGATCCGCAGTTCGTCGAGGCCGAGCGCGGTGCGCACGACTTCGACGAACGGCCGGGACTCGTCGGTGACATCGACGCCCGGCGCGCTGTCGCTCGGTCGCAAGGTGAACGCGTGGATCCCGTCGACGATGCCCGGGTACGCGGTCGCGACATCGCGATCGGCGAACGTGAAAACGGTGTCGAGGTGCATCGCGGCGCGCAGCTTCGGCATCCCGGCGACGACGACCTGCTCGGCCGCACCGTTCGCGAACAACGTCGCCGCGACCTGAGCAGGATGGAGTTCCAGGGCCGGAGCGGCGCTTCGGGCGCGGCCTCGCTGACGTCGACGCCTTCGAGCACCGCGGCTTCGTGCATGCCGAGCATCAACGGAACCGCCTCGTACATCAACGCGATGCCACCGGTTGCCGTGAGCGCGGTGGTCGAGATGCCGAGCACCTCCAACAGCACCTCACCGGCCCAGATCCCCGCCAGGACGAAGACCGACACGTAGAAGAACAGCCCGAGCGCGAGCCGCCGCTGTTCGCGCGCCGGGTAGCCCCCGATGATCGGCATGTACGACGGCAATGCAGCCAGCGGGCGGTACAGCGCGAACAGCGTCACGAACATGAGGATGGCGGTGTCGGTCGAGAACGTCATGACCGCGATCCCGCATCGACGTGTTCACGCACGCACGCGACTCCCTCGTCCGGTGACAACGGGCCACTTTGGTTCCGCAGACCGGGAGGAACCGAGCACAACGTACAGGGAGCGCACCGGTCGTGGGTTGCTCTGGCGGCGGAGGCGGAGCCGTGCTCTGCTCCCACCATGAGAACGACTTCGGTGTCGCTCGGCGCGGTGCTGATCGTCGCCGCGCTGTCGGGTGCCTGCAGTTCCACGGGAGATGACGACGCGTCACGCGTGCCCACCACGGCCGCGGCCACGTCCGTTCCGAAACCCGGATCGACCGCGGCATCGGTCGGGCGCGACTGGGATGTGTACGGCCACGACCTGGCCAACACGCGAACGAACGCGACCGAGAAGATCATCAACGCCGAGACTGTCGGAACACTGACGAAGAGCTGGGAGACCACCGGTTCGATCGGCGTCACAGGGACGCCGACGGTCGCGGCGGGATCGCGTACTACGCCGACTGGAAGGGCACGGCGCACGCGGTGCATGCCGAGACCGGGCAGGAGATCTGGGCATCGCAGGTGGGCGGCACGATCGTCGGTGCGCCCGCGGTCGCCGGTGACGCGGTCTACGTGTCGAGCGGCGCGACGTTGTTCCGTCTCGACCGGGAGACCGGCACGCAGGAGTGGAGCGCGAAGACCGACGACCATCCGCAAGCGCAGATCAACGCGTCGCCGGTTGTCGTCGACGATCTCGTGTTCCAGGGCACGGCGAGCTTCGAGAACATCCTGAACAAGGACACATACACGTTCCGCGGATCGATCGGCGCGTTCGACACCGCGACCGGCGCGGAGAAGTGGAAGTTCTACACGACACCGAGCGACGCAACCGCGGGTGCGGGCGCCGGCATCTGGTCGACACCGGCCGTGGACGAGAAGCGCGGTCTGCTGTTCGTCGGGACCGGCCAGACCCTCACGGAACCGACGGCGCCGTTGACCGACTCGATCCTCGCGATCCACTACCGGACCGGAAAGCTCGAGTGGTCGAGGCAGTTCACGTATCCCGATGTCTTCAGCGCCGCGCATCCCACCGGCAAGGACGCCGATGTCGGCGCGTCACCCAACCTCTGGACGTCGAACGGGCGCGATCTCGTCGGCGCGGGCGACAAGGGCGGGACGTTCCACGCGCTTGACCGGGACACGGGGCAGGTCGTGTGGGACGCGATGTTGACGCCCGGCAGCGCGTTCGGCGGTCAGATCGGCTCGTCCGCGTTCGTCGACGGCAGCCTCATCGCGTCTTCGAATGTCGGCGATCCGGCGTCCAACGCCCCGACGGACGTGACGAAGGTGTTCGCTCTCGACCCCGCGACCGGTGCGATCCGGTGGACTGCGGTCGAGCTCCCCGGCAAGATCTTCGCCCCAGTGAGCGCGGTGCCCGGTGTCGCATTCATCGGCACCGACCGCGGGAAGCTGGCCGCCCTCGACACCGCGACGGGGAAGGAGCTCTGGACCTACGAAGCGCCGGACAAGACGGCGTGCGGCCCGTCGATCGTGAACGGCCGGGTGTTGTGGGGATACGGGTTCATCCTCTTCGGCGCGCCGGGCGCGGGTGGGCTGCTCAGCTTCACGGTCGGCAAGTGACGGCAGTGGCGGGCCCGTCGACGCGCCGCACGCGGGGCGCGCGATTGCTCCTCACGGTTCTCGTCGCGTTCGCCGCCGCGTGCTCCGCCGATGGCGACGCGAGCACCGAGACGCCATCGAGGCCAACACCGGCGACGGCCGGGTCCGTGAGCTCCGCGCGGCATGCCACGGGACCGTCGACCGGTTGCGACACGCAGCCGGCGGTGGCGCCGGGAACCACGGATCAGCGGATCGTGTCCGACGGCGTCGAACGCGCGTACCAGCTCGACGTTCCGACCACCTACGACGGGACCCGTCCGTACGCGGTCGTGTTCGGTCTCCACGCGCTCACGGTCGACTACCGGTTCGTGCCGAGCATGGTCGGATTCGCGGACGCGGCGGCACAGCACGACTTCATCGGTGTCGCACCGTCGGGCCTTCGGAACGGCGCCACGCCGTACTGGAACGCGGCGCCGGTCGCAGACAACGGCGACGTTGCGTTCATCGGCCGGTTGCTCGATCACCTCGAGTCGACGATGTGCATCGACACCGGGCGGGTGTTCGCCACCGGGATGTCGAACGGTGCGCAGATGTCGTCGCTGCTCGGTTGCCGAATGCCCGAACGCATCACCGCCATCGCACCGGTGTCCGGGGAGGAGTACCTCGACCCTTGTCCGGGTGCACCGGTTCCGATCATCGCGTTCCACGGCACCGCGGATCCGATCGTCAAGTACGAGGGCGGCGGACTGAACGCAACGACGATCGCCGATCAGCAGCTCTACAAGGGCCACAGCCCGGCCGGCCTGCCGGCACCGCTCGGGATCGACGCCTCGATGCAGTTGTGGGCGCGGCACAACGGCTGCAGTGCGACCGCTCGCGAGGAACGCGTCGCCCCGGACGTGCGGAAGCGGACCTGGCCGGACTGCGACGCGGCAACCGAGCTGTACATCATCGACGGCGGTGGTCACATGTGGCCGGGCAAACCGGTCGCGGGGTTCGAAGCGTCCTTCGGTCGCGGCACGGTCGGGATCGACGCCAGCACGCTCATCTTCTCGTTCTTCTTCGACGGCGAGCACTGACGCGGTTGGCGCGTTCCGCGGGCGCGTACATGGCGATTAGTCGGAGGCGCCCGCGAGCCGCATGTGGTTCATGCGCCAGATCGCGACGAGGAGCGCGACGATCGTCACGATCGCGAGCCGGACGACCGCGCCGCCGCCTTCGGGGATGCCGTGCCGGACGATGCGGCTCGGGACGTCGTCGACGAGGCCGAGGAAGATCGCGCGCGACTCCCATGTGGGCGAGAGCTGGGCCACACCCGTCAGCGCGGCGCCGAGCAACCGCTCGACGAGGAACACGAAGGCGAGTGACCACACCGCAGTGCGCCGCGTGAGCGTGGCGATCGCGATGAACACGCCGATGTACGCGGCGCTCCCGACCGCGGCCGCGAGGAACGCGGGTCCGGCGCTCCCGGCCGCACCGGCGAGGACCGCCGCAAGTGCGGCCGATGGCGCGATCGTGACCAGTGCGACGAGCGCACCGCCCGTCCACCGACCGAGCACGATCTGCCACGTGGGTGTGGGCGAGAGCCAGGTGAAGTGGAACGTGCCCGCCCGCACCTCGGCACCGAGCACGGAGTCGCCGATGATGAGCGCGGCGATGGGCATCACCAGCCCGAAGATGCCGTCGGCGGCTACCGACGCGAACGCTCGTGTCGCGGACTCGTCGACCGCCCGTGCAAGGAAGCCGAACAGCAGCGCGCCCGCGCACGGCGTCAGCACCGCCACCCAGCGCCTCCGCGGGAAGCAGGACTGCAGCGTGTAGAGGAGGATCGCGACGAACCGGGCTCGTCGCCGGGGCGCCTTCGGCGCGCCGGTCGGTGCCGGTGCCGGTACGACGCTCATCGGATCAACTCCCGGAACAGGCTCTCGAGCGAGTCGTCGAGCGCGCGCACCTCGAGCAGGCGTACCGACTCGTCACGCGCGACGCAGGGCAACGCGGTTGCCAGCTCCCGTGCGCGACCGGTCTGGATGACGAGCCCGTCGCGACCCGCGTCGAAGCTCACACCGCCCACCGCGTCGAGCGCGATCAGCGCGGAGGCGAGTCGCCGCCCGTCGTCCGAGCGCACCAGCACGTGGCGGGGCCGGTCGTCCATCGCGTCACGGATCGCGTGGTGCCCACCCGCCGCGGCCAGGCGCCCGTGGATGAGGACGATCACGCGCTCGGCGAGCCGTTCGACCTCGTTGAGGACGTGCGAGCTCACGATCACGGTGCGGCCCTGCGCGCCCAACTGCTTGAACAGGTTGATGAGCTGTACGCGCTGGATCGGGTCGGCACCGTTCAACGGTTCATCGAGCACGAGCACGTGCGGATCGCACACGAGCGCGGCCGCGACTTTCGTGCGCTGCCGCATCCCCTTGCTGAACGCGTCGACACGCCGGTCGGCGACATCGAGCATCGCGACCGACCGCAACGCGTCGTCGGGCGCGCTCCGCTCGGTGATGCCGTGGAGGTCGGCGACGTAGCGCACGAACTGGCGCGCGCTGAGGCCGCCGGGCACCGCTTCGTCCTCCGGCACCAGCGCGAGGCGCCGGAACACCTCACGGTTACGACGCGGGTCGCTGCCCTCGATGCGGACGGTTCCCTGGTTCACGTCCACGAGGCCGGTGATCGCCCGCATGAGGGTCGTCTTCCCCGCGCCGTTCGGACCGAGCAGGCCGGTGACGCCGGGTCCGAAGGAGCAGCTCAGCTCGGAGAGCGCGACCTTCTGCCGGAACCACACCGACACGTTGGCGACGGTCACCGTCGCGTCCGTCACGAAGGCGGGGTCGCCGGCGGTCATCGTTCCACCCACCGGTAGCGGCGCAGCAGCACGCCGATTCCGGTCGCGAGAACCGCTGAATACGTGATGATCGCGAGCAGGCCGCCGTTGGTCACGCCGGTGAGCGGCGAGCCGGGGTCGACGTGGCCGAGGAACACGAGGTCGCGCAGGTACAGCGGCAGCGCGAGCACGTTGATGAGCGCCGCGGCCGAGCCGCCCTTCAGCTCGAAGTCGCCGACGAAGATGCTCGACGCGATCGAGGTGACCAGGAACAGGCCGATGACCGCGGCGCCCGCGACGATGCGGCGGTCCGTGAGCGACGAGATCGCAACGCCGACGACCGCGTAGTAGACGGCCAGCAGCAGCACCGCGAGCGGAACTTTCCAGAGCACGTCGAGATGACCGGTGAAGTAGTGCAGCGCGCTGTCGCTCACGAGCATGTTGCCGACGAACAGCACGACCTGGGGGAGGAACGAGAACGCGAACAGGATCGTTGCGATGGCACCGAGTTTCGCGGCGACGTAGTCGACACCAGTGATCGGCCTGGCGAACATCAGCGGCAGGACGTGCTGGCGCCGGTCCGGGCACACGACATCGGGTGCCACCAGCGCGACGAACAGCAGCAGCGCAGCCGAGACGCCCACGTAGTCGCGGTAGGTGATGATCTCGATCCGTTCCGTTAAGAACCGATCGCGCGTCACGTACCCGATGCCGACGTTGACGATCGCCGGAATCGTGACGATACCGAGCAGCACGAACGGCGCGACCTTCTGGCGCCACGAGCGCCGGATGCCGAGCGCGCGCCGCATCGACGCCTTGTACAACGCGAACGTCGCGGATCCGCGCCGCCCGCGAGGGCCGTCGTAAGGCCGATAGCCGCGGTCGTAGACCCGGCCGCCACCACCCGCGGCGGCGAGTCCACCCGCCTCGACGAGGCTCACGAGCCGGTCTCGCTTTCGGCGGCGTTCAGCGGGGCGTCCCCGGATCGGCGGAGGAACACCTCGTCGAGCGAGGTGATGCGCGTCGAGAGCCGGTACAGCGGCAGCCCGAGATCGGCGACGAGGTTGCGGACCAGGTCGAGGCCGTCGTCGCTGTCGATCTCCACCTCGACGACACCGTCTACCGAGACCGCGGGCAGTTGCGCGGCACCAAGTGCCGCGACCAGCTCCTCGCGGCGCGGACCGACGTCGACGGTGACCGTGCCGGTGCGCTCCAGCAGCGCGTCGGTCGCGCCGGCCACGACGAGCCGGCCGGCATTGATCATCACGACGTGGTCGCAGACCTTTTGCACGTCGTCGAGCAGGTGCGTGGCCATCAGCACCGAGATCCCGAAGGAGCCGAGCCGGGCGACGAGGGCGAGCATGTCCTCGCGGCCGACCGGGTCGAGGCCCGCGGTCGGCTCGTCGAGCAGCACCAGTTCCGGATCGCTCACGATCGCCTGTGCGAGCTTGGCCCGCTGCCGCATGCCGGTCGAGAACTCGCCGATCGGGCGGAAGCGCGCTTCGTCGAGGCCGACGAGGTCGAGGATGTCGGAGGCGCGCTGGCGAGCGGCGCGCGCGGGCAGACCGCTCAGCTCGCCGAACGTCGCCACGACGTCGGAAGCGCTCTGGTCCAGGGGCAGGCAGTCGTGCTCGGGCATATAACCGAGGCGGGCCCGCACGCCGATCGGATCGCGCGCGACGTCGAGTCCGCACACCTCGATGTGTCCTTCGGTCGGGTGCGCGAGCCCGAGCAGCAGGCGGAACGTCGTCGTCTTGCCCGCGCCGTTGGCGCCCACCAGCCCGATGCGCCCGCGCGGCACCTCGACGCTCAGGTTGTCGAGCGCGGTCGCCCCCGGGTACCGCTTGGTCAGTCCGTCGAGCCGGAGAAGAGGCGCAGTTTCCACGACACCCGAGTCTGTCACCCGTTCGCGGCTGCGCCGCACCGAGCCTGTAACCAGCCTGCCGGCGAGCGACGATTTACCGCGCGCTGACCGCGGCGCGGGCGTCGGCTAACCCGCCGCTCCGTACGTTCGGTCGGTGTTGCACGCCACCACATCCGGTTGGAGACCGGTCGGGGTGGCAGCGTGCTGCACGCTCGCGACCATGCTGGCGCCGTTCACCGGCCGCTGGTGGATCACCGGGCTCTGCACCGCGCTCGCGACCGCGACGGCGATCTGGGTCGCGCGTCGCCACACGCATGTCGACCCGCGTGCGGTCGCGGTCGCGGCCGGTGTGGTCCTTGCGGTCGCCGTCGTCCTGCCGCCCCACGGATCGCACGACGTGTGGTCCTACGCGATGGTCGGTCGCACGGTCGCCGCGCACCACGCCAACCCGTACGTGACGCCGCCCGGCGCGTTCCCCGCCGATCCGATTCTGGCCGGGGTCGCCCGCGGATGGCGGCACACGACCACGCCCTACGGTCCCGTGTTCGTCGCGTACGCGGCGGGCGTGGCGAGCGTCGCGGGTCCGCATCCGCTCCTCGAACGTTGGGGCTTCCAGTTGGGAGACGCCCTCGCCGTCGCGCTCGCGCTGTGGCTGCTGTGGCGGGCAACCGGCATGTCGAGCGCGTTGGTGCTGCTCGCCATGCATCCTGTCGTCAGTGCGACGATCGTCAACGGCGGGCACAACGACGCGCTCGTCGGCCTCGCGGTCCTGGCGGCGGCGCTGCTCGCGCGGGCGGACCGGTTCGCGGCGTCCGGGTGGGCGCTCGCGGCCGGCGCGCTCGTCAAGCTCCCGGCCGGACTCGCGGTGTTGCCGCTGGCCGCGTGGGCCTGGAAGCGCCGGGGTGTGGGGGCAGCAATCGAGGTCAGCGCGCCTCCGCTCGTGCTCGCGTTGGGCTCGAACGCGTTCGTCCCGGGTGCGTTGCATTCGGTGGCGAGCGCGGACGCGGGCGTTGTGTCGCGCGGGTCGGTCTGGAACCTCGCGCTCCAGGCGCGCACCTGGTTCGCCGCGTCGTGGGGCGGGAGCGGCTTTGCACCCTTGCTCACGAAGGGCGCGCTCGTCATGGTGGCGCTGTTCGCGCTGGTGGCTGCGCGTCAGGCACTCCACGCGCGAACTCGCGTCGACGGCGGGGTCGCGACCGCGACCTCGTCGTGGCTGTTCGCGGGTGCTTACACTCTGCCGTGGTACGCAGGGTGGTCGCTGCCCGTTGCCGCCTTACAACCGGCCTCGCCAGTCACGGCGCTCATCGTTGTGCAGGCGGGCTTTCTCGCCGCGAGCGGGACGATCCCGCGCGCGTTCATGCACCGACACGCGGCGCTCGGTGCGACGGTGCATCTCGTCATCCCCGCCGTCCTGCTCGCGGCGTTCCTCGTCGCGGTCCTGTGCACCGATCAGCCGGCGCGTCAACGGCCACTTCCATCGCGTCGGGCGCCGGAGGACGTCGTCGCGATTTCGTGAAGCGGTGGGCTCGGCCTGCTCGGCATCGTCGTCGCGCGCATGGGCGCGGGTGAGCGACGGCAATCTCTCCCCGCCGCGCTCCCTGTGGGCGCTACGCCTTGACGGTGGGGCGCGCCGCGTTCGAGCAGGAATCGCCGGCGTCATCGTCGAAGAACGAGAGCAGCGGGTCTTGCTGCGTCAAAACGATGCGGCCCGCAGTCGCGGCGTCGACCGTCAACCAGTCGTCGGGGCTGGTGCCGGTGCAGGCGTTGCCGGCGTCGACGTGCCATACCGCGAACGAACGAACCCGCAGCGTGAACTGTCCCGCCCGCTGCGCGTCGAACTCGATGCGCCGGCCGGAAGTGGAGACGAGCCGGCCCGGCCCGTCGAGGATCGCCGGCGCGCCCGCCACCTCGTAGACGATCCAGTGCCGAGCGCGATCCACCGGATGCAAGTAACTCAGCCCGCTGCGTACGAGCTGCGCTTCGCGCTGCGAAGACGGATCGAACGACGTGTCCGGGAGCGCGACGTACGAAACCCCGTTGCGCAACAGCCATTGGTGGTAGCGCGCCGCGTCTAGCGGATGGTCGCTGTCGTAGAACTCGGGGTTCAAGCGTCGGTCGAGTTGACGCTCCCACCCGCGCGCCATCTCGACGGTGGCGCCGACATATACCGACTCCCAATGTTGCGTCGTCGCGGGGATCTCGACGCGAACGGGACCGGGCACCGCATGCAAGTAGCGCAGCACGCCGTTGTAGTAGTCGGGCGCGGTCGACAAATCGGTGCTCGACGCACTGGCCACCTGCGCCACCTCGATCGCCTGCCAGCCCAACACCACCGGAACGAGCAGCAGCACCGGCCGCAGCCGCCGCGGATCCGCGAGCAGGACGAGCGGCGCGGTAAGGAGGAGCGGCATGCGTACGACATTGCCGCCGAGCGGGCTGGGCACCAAGAACGCGGCGAGGCACACCGCCGCGTAGAGGCCGCAGGCGATCCGGATCGCAGGCGCGCGCCAAGTCAGCGCAACGACTCCGCACAAGGCCACGCACCAGACGAGCGAGGTGCACGGGAAGGGGAAGTCGCCGCCCGTTCCCGAGACCGCGCTCAGCGCCAGCGCGGGAGCGAGCGCGACGGCCGCGACCAATGCGGCCGTGAGGTAGGCGCGCTCGGCCCGCACCCATCCGGCGATGGCGATCACGAGGAACAGGGCGGCGATCGGGCTCGAAAGCGACGCGAGGAGCGCAAGGCAACCGGCGGCGAGGTGCGACCGGCCAAGCGTCGCCATGCAGCCCATCGCCAGCGCGAAGCCGAGCGCGAACGGCAGCCGGCCCACGACCAGGTTCGAGACCATCCCGATCGCGAACGCAGCGCTCGCGATCGTCGCGCGCGGCCGGCCGCGCACGAACACTTCGAACGCGCCGACGGCACCGGTGGTCGCGACGAGCCCGAGCGTGGCCGCGGAGAGCAACGCGCCGAGCAGCGGGAAGAGCGCGCTGTAGCCGAGCGTGGGATGGCCACCGAACCACTGCGGGTTCCAGGAGAAGTTGCCGTTCCGGGCGACGGAGATGCGCAAGAGGGCCGCGGGGTAGTCCGGCCCGCGCCAGCCGACTGCCCGCACCACTGCGCAGGCGATCGCGGTCGCGCACGCGATGGGGATAGCACGGAGCGTGTGCCGGAACCCGGCGACCGCATCCGGGAACGCTCTCGCGACGCGTGGCGCGACCAAGGGCACTCGTGCAACGTACGAAAGCGCGCCTGAGCCTCCGATGAACAAGCGGTCAACGAGTTGCAAAGCCGCCGTGGCGGTGCGCAAGTCGCCGCGAAATCGTCACCGACGGTGCTTCTTCGATCGCGACGTACGTGCGACGAGGGCGTCGTGGAGCGCGGTCGCGAGGTCGTCGCCGGGGAGCTCGGGCAACGGGCCGACCATCCACTCGAGGACCGCATCGGCGAGGGCCGGGTTGCGCACGAGTACCGGTCCGTGCAGGTAGGTGCCGAGTATGTGCGCGCCGAACACCCCCTCGAGGTGACCGTCATGGCGAGTGGTTCCGAGCGGCGGCGGTCCCGAGTGCACGATCGTCGCGCCCGCGTGGTTCTCGAAGCCGCACACGGTTCCGACCGCCGGTACACGCGCGTCGACGACGACCTCACCGACCCGCCGCACCGGCTCGGGTTCGGTCGTCGCGTCGAGCAGGCCGATGCCCCCGATCGTGTGACCGTCGCCGACGCGGATGCTGGTACCGAGCAGTTGGAAGCCCGCGCAGACCGCGACGATCGCGGCGCCTGCGGTCCACGCCTCGACGAGGCCGGCGTCGTGCAGCAACGTCGCGGCCGCACGCTCGGTGTGGTTCTCACCGCCCCCGATCACATAACAATCCAGCGCGCGCGGGACCGGGTCGCCGGCGCGCACGGTCACGACCTCGGCCGGCACTGCGCGCCGCTGCAGCCGCAGGAACAGGGCGACCGCGTTGCCCCGGTCGCCGTACGTACCGAGCAGCTCGGGGAAGACGAGACCGATCCGCACGATCGACTCGCTCACCGCCGCGGGCCGCGCCGCATGAGTGCTTGGTGCGCGGTGTAGGACGCCACCACGACGAGGCTTTCCGCCGCGTGGAACTGCTCGATGGCCCGGCCGGGATCGGGTTCGGTGCCGACGAGCTCGAGTCCCGCGCTCTGCACCCGCACCGCCACGTCCAGGCACCGCGTGCCCGACGCGATGACCCGGCGGGGCCGCAATCTCTCGTAGGGGACGTCCCACAACCACGACGGGTCGCGGCCGTCGGCGGCGTTGTCGTTCTGGACGAAGAGGATCGTCGACGGATCGTCGAGCAGGTCCTCGATCAACGCGGCCCAGCCCGCCGGGTTCTTCACCAGCACAAGGCGTGCATCCCGCCCCGAGTGGGTCCGCAGGGTGTTGGGACGGGCGCCGACGCGCGCCACACGCGATGCCGCGGCGAGCGCGCGCGGCACGGGGACGCCCAACGTCGATGCCGCGACGACCGCCAGCGCCCGGTTGGCGTACTGCCAGCGACCACGGAGCGCCATCGGTACGTCGAACGAGCAACCGGTGACGTGCAGTGCCGGGCCGCGCTGCACCGCGACCGGTCGGGGCTTGACCCGCCCGCAGCGACAGCACCAGCCGCGGCCGGACGGTTCGCGGTCGAGGATCCCGTCGCACCGAAGGCAGACCACCGCGTCGAGCTCTGCGTGCGCGTCGACATCGACCCACGAGACGTGTCGCCCGGCCAGGCTCCAGGCGACGTTCGGATCGTTCGCCGGTGCGATGAACTGTGCGTCGCACGATGCGAACGCGTCCCTCCACATCCGGGAGAGCCGCGCGACCTCGTGGTGGCGGTCGAGTTGATCGCGCGACAATTCACCGAGCACGACGAGTGCCGGTCGCGTTTGCGCGATAGCCGCCGGAAGCACCGCCTCATCCACTTCGAGCACCGCGTGGGTCGCGGCGCGATCGCGGCCGAGCGCGGTCGCGAGACCGGGCAACATGTTGGCGCCGCCGGTGTTTGTCGAGACCTCGACACCGTCGTCACGCAAGGCCGCGGTCAGCAGCGACGTCACCGCGGTCTTGCCGTTTGTTGCCGAGACAAGTGTCACGACGCGGCCTCGCGCGAGGCGGTCGAGCGCGTCCGGGACGAGCATCAACGTGATGGTCCCCGGGAGCTGCTGGCCCGAGCCGCGCCCGCTTCGCCGCGCGGCGAACCCCGCGGCGCGGCCGGCGGCGATCGTGAGCCGGACCCGAAACCGCAACCGCGAGGCAGCGGCGCGGTGCGCACCGGATCGGTTCGTTCGCCGCCCGGTCGCATGCACGGCACAACCGTACGGAGCCCGCGCTGACGCGGCGTTGAGCGCAGGGTAAGGGGACGGCAAAACGCGGAACGGGACGCGGTCGCGCGACGTTCAACGCGCGGGAGCGTTGTTCTTGTTGCTCGCGTGCTTCTCACGCTTCCTGTTCACGCGTACCTCGGACAAGGACGCAATGACCATCGAGAAGCGGCGACGGAACATCGTGTACCGGACGTGCGGCTGACATCATCGCGGCGCCCATCGCCTTGGTCGGCGTGGCGACCGGGACGCACGCGCCGTACGCACCGCACACGCTCGTCCTCGAAGCTCCTCCTCGAAACCGTCTGCGCGTTCGACTTCTCCTGGCGCGTCAAGGGTGGCTTCCGCGGGTGGTTCGCGGACAAGTGACCGGTGGGCCGCGTCTGGCTTGACCGCGAACTTTCGGTGAACTAAGTCTGAACATACGCAGGCGTGCCGGCCGGTCGTCCAGCGGTGCGGGGGACAACATGAAGCGACTCGGTCTCGTGCTGGTGTGCCTCTCGGTGCTCTTGGCGGCCTGCTCGTTGCCGTCGGTCGCCCCCGGTACCGCCGGCTTCCCGAACGGTGTCGCGGCCGGCGATGTCACCGACAACGGCGCGATCCTGTGGACCCGCACCTCGGCCGCGGCCGACGTCCAGGTCGATGTCTACGACGCGGTGTTCGCGCCCAACTCGCTCATCGCGGTTCCCGGGACAACGCCGGTCTTCACCGCATCGGCGACCACCGCAGCCGCCGACGACTTCACCACCAAGGTGGCGGTGAGCGGACTGCAGTCGCACCACATCTACTTCTACCGATTCACGAACGGTGCCGAGCAGAGCCAGCTCGGTCGCTTCGTGACCGCGCCGGCGGCCGACGAGGCCGCGACGTTCCGCTTCGTGGTGGCGGCCGATTCGGACGGTTTCCCGGTCGGTGGTTCGCCCGCGTTCAACAACTTCGAGGTGCTCAACGCCGCGCGCCTCAACCAGCCCGACTTCTGGTCGTTCCTCGGCGACACCATCTACTCCGACTCGAGCTTCGCACCCGGTTTGATCACGACCGTGGGCGAGTACCGCGCCGCGCACGAGCAGAACCGTTCGTTTGCGAATTTGCGCAACCTCATGAGCGCGACCGGAACGTACGCGCAGATCGACGACCACGAGGTCTACAACGACTTCGACGGTGAAACCGTCGACCCCACGCGTTACGCAGCCGGTCTCCAGGCGTTCAACGACTGGATGCCGACCAACAGCGCGAACGTCATCGCCGATCCGACCTCCGCGGGCGGACACCCGCGCTACTTCCACCAGAAGTGGGGCACCCAGGTCGAGATCTTCCAGCTCGACGAACGGTCGTGCCGCAGCTCGCAGGGTCCAGTGAAGATGTTGTGCACCGTCGACGGAACCCTCGACCTCGCGCCGACCGCGCCGAGCGGTCTCCGGCTCGCGGCCGGGCTCTCCGCGATGCCGCCCCCTGGTTGCCTCGACAAGATCAACGATCCGCTGCGCACGTTCCTCGGGCCGGTGCAGAAAGCCGCGTTCGAGGCCGACCTCGACGCGTCGACCGCGAAATTCAAGATTGTCCTCAGCGAGGACGCGATCCAGCAGTTCTACGCGCTCCCGTACGACCGGTGGGAGGGCTACGGCGCCGAGCGCACTGAGATCCTCAACCACATCCGAACGAACGGGATCTCGCACGTTGTGTTCCTCACGACGGATCTCCACGCCAACATCGCCAACGACGTGTTCCTCGACAAGACCACCGATGACGAGCCGATCGCGTACGAGGCGATCAGCGGGCCGATCGCGACGAACACGTACAAGCACGAGATCATCAATGCGTTCCCCGCCAACGGCGAGGCTCTCGTCGGGTCACTCCAGGCTGTGTTGTCCATTCAGGGTGTCGACTGCCGCGCTCTCGACGTGTACTCCTATCAACTGGTCGAGGTGAATGCAGCCGTGGGGACGCTCACGGTCAGTTCCCGCGACAAGAACGGCAACGTCTTGAGCGACGACCTGACGCCCGCGACGAAGTGCACCAAGACCCTCGGCCCGTAGGGCGGAGCGAAGTCCGCGCCGTCGCGATCAGCGCCTCGCCTGTTGCTGCATCGCCGCGGCGATGGCCGCTTCGGTCGCGGCGAGCAGGTCGGTCGGGCTGAACTGGACGAACTCGGATCCGGCCGCCGAAGCCGCGGTGTGTCCGGGCGGCATGTAGAACGCGTCGCCGGCTTCGAACACTTCCTCGCGATCGCGATAGCGAGCGGTCATCCGACCCTTGGTCATGACACCCCAGTGCGGACATTCGCACATGCCACCGGGGAGGGCGGCGAGCATCGGCGCGAGATCGTGATCCCGGCGGATCGTCACGAAGCTGACCGTGAAGTCCTCGAGCTCGCAGGCGCGATCCTCGGCGACCTCCATGTCCATCGTGGTCGGCGTCGTTTCCTTCGATGCTTTGGCCACAAGCTGCTCCCTCGATCGCTCACCGCATCGGGTCGGCGCGGTGACGTGTCCGCAACCTACGAAGTCGCGGGTGCGGCGACATGGGGTGTTCGCCTCATCTTCGGGACGATCCCGCTTGTACGCTCCGTGCGTGGGGAAGCCGCAGGAGGCCGCGCCCGTCCGGTTGGCCGAGCTCGTCGCCGCGCTCTCGTTGGGCATCGATCTCGGTTTCGGGCAACCGATGGAGCACGTTTTGCGCCAGTGCCTGATCGCGCTGCGCCTGGCCGAGCAACTCGGTCTCGACGAACGCGAACGGGCCACGATCTACTACACCGCGCTGCTCGTCAACGTCGGTTGCCACGCCGACGCGCACGAACAGGCGAAGTGGTTCGGTGACGACATCGCGCTCAAGGCGACGAAGTACGAGTACGAGCCGTTCAGCGCCCGTGACGTCGCGGGCATGGTCCGCATGATCGGCGCAGGCTCGACGCCGTTGCACCGCGTGCGCACCGGACTCGATTTCGCGATCTCCGGGCGCCGCGAAGTAAGCAACATGCTGGCGCACCACGCCGGACTCGCGCGTGAGCTCGCCGCGCAACTCCGCCTTCCCGAATCTGTGCTCGACGCGCTTGCCGGTTCGTACGAACGGTGGGACGGACGCGGTTGGCCCGGGAACGCGGCCGGTGACCGCATACCGATCGCGTCGCGCGTCGTCCAGCTCGCGGAGTACGTCGAGGTCGCGCATCGGGTCGGGGGGAGCGACGCCGCAATCGCACTTGCCGAGCGCCGGCGCGCGACACAGTTCGACCCGCTGCTCGTCGACACGCTCCGGCTCGACGCGGCCAAAATCCTGGGGCCGATCGACGACACGAGCTGGTGGGACGCCGTCATCGATGCCGAGCCCGCGCTGGCGATCGCGCTGTCCGAATCGCAGTGCGATGAGGCGCTGCGAGCGATCGGCCGCTTCGTCGACTTGAAGTCGCCGTGGACGATCGGCCACTCCGGTGCGGTTGCCGACCTCGCAGCCGCCGCCGGCGGCCGGCTCGGGATGCCAGACGATGAGGTGCGCACGTTGTACCGAGCCGGGTTGGTCCACGACTTCGGCCGGCTCGGCGTGTCGAACTCGATCTGGGACAAGCGCGGCCCGCTCGGCGCGGGCGAGTGGGAACGGGTGCGCATGCACCCATATTTCAGCGAGCGGATGCTGCGGCAGTCACCGACATTGGCGCCGCTCGCGAATGTGGCCGTCCAGCACCGCGAGCGCCTCGACGGTTCCGGTTATCCACGTGGCCTGCAGGGTGGGGCGATCTCGATGCCGGCACGGGCCTTGGGGGCCGCCGACGTCTACCAAGCGATGCGCGAGCCCCGGCCGTACCGCGAGCCGCGCCCCGCGGACGACGCGGCCGCGGAGTTGCGCGCCGAGGTGCGGGCCGGGCGGCTCGACTCGGACGCGGTCGAGGCGGTGCTGGCGGTGGCGGGGCATCGGGTGGTGCGTCGACGCGAGGGTCCGGCCGGACTGACGGCACGCGAGGTCGAGGTCCTGCGGTTGGTCGCACGCGGGTTGTCGAACAAGGAGATCGCGGCGCGTCTCTTCATCTCGCCCAAGACGGCGGGCAACCACATCGAGCACATCTACTCGAAGATCGGAACCTCGAACCGGGCCACCGCGAGCCTGTTCGCGATGCAACACGGGTTGCTGCCCGAAGAGGGATTGCCGAACGCGCGCGGCTGACGCGACCGTCAGCCTGCCGACAGTTGCACTCGGATCGCGAAGTTCGCGCGCCCCCGAGCCGATGCGAACGGCTCAGTCTTCGAACATCTCGACGGAGTCGGTGCTGACGCGTCCGGGGAACTCGGGCGCACGCCGTTCGAGGAACGCGGCGACGCCCTCGCGCGCGTCGGCCGAGCGCGAGCGGCTTGCGAGCCCGACCGACTCGGCGCGATGCGCGATCTCGGGAGTCTCCGCCGCGAGCATGCGCTGGAGGAGTTGTCGTGTCATCGCCGCCGAAACCGGCGCCGTGTTGTCGGCGATCTCGCGCGCCAACTCGTACGCGGCCGGGAGCAACTCGTCGGGCGCGTGCAGCGAACGCACGAGCCCGGCGGCGAGCGCGGTCGGCACGTCGACGACGCGCCCAGTGAGCATCCATTCGCTCGCGATGCCGATGCCCACGACGCGCGGAAGGAACCAGCTGCTGCAGCCCTCAGGGATGATCCCGCGCCGCGTGAACACGAAGCCGTAGCGGGCGTCCGTGGACGCGAGGCGCACGTCCATCGGCAGCGTCATCGTCGCGCCCATGCCGACGGCGGCGCCGTTGACGGCCGCGATGATCGGCTTCTGCAACGTATGGATGCGTAGCGCCAGGATCCCGCCGCCGTCGCGCGGGATCTCGCCGCCTGTCCCGGCGCGCGTCGGTTCGAACGCCCGGGCGCCCCCGGAGATGTCGGCACCGGCGCAGAACGCCCGGCCCGAACCGGTGACGACGACCGCGCGCACGTCGTCGTCGGCATCGACCCGATCGAGAACCGCGAGGAACTCGCGCAGCGTCCCCGCCCGGAACGCATTGAGTTGTTCCGGACGCGAGAACGTAATCGTCGCGACGTGGTCGGCGACGTCGTACAGAAGGTCTTGGAGCTCGGTCAGGCCGCGCGCTCGAGGATGTGCACCCCGCACGCCGAGCCGAGGCCGATGACGTGGGCGAGGCCGACGCGGGCACCTTCGATCTGACGGTCTCCTGCTTCGCCGCGGAGGTGGTAGCAGACCTCCCAGATGTTGGCGATGCCGGTCGCCGCGATCGGGTGACCCTTCGACTCGAGACCGCCGGAGACGTTGACCGGGGTCGAGCCGTCGCGCCAGGTCGCACCGGATTCGAAGAAGTCGACGGCGCCGCCCTGCTCGCACAGCATGAGGTTGTCGTAGTGGACGAGCTCGGCGGTGGCGAAGCAGTCGTGGAGCTCGACGAGGTCGAGGTCGGACGGGCCGATGCCCGCGGCTTCGTACGCTTGCTCGGCCACGCGCCGGGTGAGCGTGTTGACGTCCGGGAGCACCTGGCATGCCTCCTGCCACGGGTCGGTGGTGAGCACGGATGCCGAGACCTTCACTGCGCGCCGCTGCTGCTCCAGGCTCAAGGTCTTCAACTTCGAGTCGGAGACGACAACCGCGGCCGCGGCACCGTCGCAGTTCGCTGAGCACATCGGCCGTGTATTCGGGTAGGCGATCATCACGTCGTTCATGATGTCGTCGAGGCTCATCTTCTTCGAGTACGCGGCGAGCGGGTTCAGCGTGGAATGCGAGTGGTTCTTCTCGGAGATCCGCGCGAACAGCTCGAAGCTGGTGCCGCCGTAGTTGTGGCCGTACTCCATACCGACCTGCGCGAACACGCCGGGCATGGTGTCGGTCCCGATGCGTCCGTCGACGGCCGCGACCGCGCCGTAGCGGCCGCGCGGCGTCCAATCGGTGTCCGCCGAACGCGCGCCACCAGAGAGCAAGCCCGCGCCCGCCAGCTTCTCGACGCCGACGGCGAGTCCCATGTCGCACTCGCCGGCCTTGATCGCCATGATCGCGGTGCGGAGCGCGGTGGCGCCGGTCGCGCACACGTTGGAGACGTTGTACACGGGGATGCCGGTCTGGCCGATCTGCTTCTGCAGCGCCTGACCGATGCCGAGACCGCCGCCCATGAGGTTGCCGGCCGCTAGCACGCCGATGTCCTTCATCGACACGCCGCCATCGGCGAGCGCGGCCTGCGCCGCCTCCGCGGCCAGGTCGACGGTGTCGAGCTCCGGGTGCTTCCCGAACTTCGTCATGTAGATGCCGAGGATCCAGATGTCTTCAGACATGTTCTTCTCCCGTTATGCCGAGATCGGCTCGAAGCCGAACCCGATCGCCTCGACACCCTTGCCATCTGCGCCCAACGAATACGTCGCCAGGCGGACCTTCATCCCGAGCGCCACATGCTCCGGGTCCGGATCGATGTTCATCAGGTTGCCGCGCACGCTCGTGCCGTCACAGTCGACGACCGCCGCGACGAACGGCGTCGGGATGCCGGGCGCGGCGTGCGCCACGATCGTGAACGCGCGCACCTCGCCCTCCGGCACGACGTCTACGTCCCGGAATTCGGTCGCGAAGCACGACGCGCAGGCGTTGCGCCGGTCGAAGTAGCGCGCGCCACACGCACTGCACTCATGCGCGCGCAGGTGCGGCGAATCGCCCAGCACCAGGTAGTCGACCAACGGAACCTGTTCACTCATCCGGTGCTCCCACAGCCTGTCCGCCGCCGGCGGACATCCATCGTGCAGAGATCATTTGTAGGACCCGGGAGCGTCGCGGCACAAGGCGGAGCGCCCGCGCCGAGCCGTCGGCCGGGCCGTGATGTGTGGATCCCCACCTATCGCGCTTGCCGCGCAGGCCGTCTTCGAACGATCGACGCGCGTTACCGTTGCGCACCACAGAGCGTGCGTAGCCCCATGGTCGCGCGCGGGGGCTCCGCCGAACGGCGGGACGAGGATGAACCACAGCAGCATGTCGTGCCGGTCGCGTTCGGCGGCGCGTCCGTCGCGATCGGTCTGCTCCTGCGGACCCGGCGCCGCGCTATACCCTAGGGGGGTATACGCCCGACATCGCGGTGAAGGAAGGCGCGGATGACACACGCTGGTCATGACGACCACGCCGAGATGTTCCGCCGGCGCTTCTGGTGGAGCCTGGTGCTGACCGTGCCGGTCGTCGTGACGAGCGACACGGTCATGGACTGGTTCGGCTACAAGCTGGACTTCCCGGGCATCGATCTCGTCGGACCGGTACTCGGCTCGATCATCTACTTCTGGGCCGGATGGCCCTTCCTCTCGGGTGGCGCGCACGAGCTCCGTACGCGCCGGCCCGGCATGATGCTGCTCATCGCGATGGCCATCACGGTGGCGTACGCGGCGTCGATGGCAACGAGTCTCGGCTGGTTCGACCTCGAGTTCTGGTGGGAGCTCGCGGCGCTGATCTCCATCATGCTGCTCGGCCACTGGCAAGAGATGAAAGCGCTCGGCCAGGCGCAATCCGCGCTGGCCGCGCTGGCCGCGCTGCTTCCCGACGAAGCTGAGGTCGTGACGGCCGCCGGCGACGTCGTCACGGTCGCGATCGACCAGCTGCGGGTGGGTGAAGCCGTGCTGGTCCGGTCCGGATCCCGAGTACCGGCCGACGGCGAGATCGTCGACGGCGAAGCGGAGTTCGACGAGTCGACGATCACTGGTGAATCGCGGCCAGTCGTGAAAGGTCCGGGCGACCCGGTCGTCGCGGGCACCATCGCCACCGACTCGTCGGTACGCCTGCGCGTCACCGCGGTGGGCGACGAGACCGCGCTCGCAGGCATCCAGCGTCTGGTCGCGGACGCGCAGGCGTCGCACAGCCGCGCCCAGGCGCTGGCCGATCGGTTCGCGGCGCTGTTGTTCTACGTGGCGACCGGCACCGCGGTCATCACCTTCATCGTTTGGGCGTCGCTCGGAGACATCGACAACGCGGTGGTGCGGACCGTCACCGTGTTGGTCATCGCGTGCCCGCACGCATTGGGCCTCGCGATACCACTCGTGATCGCGATCTCGAGCGCGCTCGCGGCTCGCAACGGGATCCTCATCAAGGATCGCCTCGCGTTGGAGCGCATGCGCACGATCGACGCGGTGCTGTTCGACAAGACGGGCACGCTCACCAAGGGTGAACACGCGGTCACCGGCGTGGCCGGCGCCGGTCGCTCCGAAGCCGAAGTGCTGCGTCTGGCCGGGGGCGTCGAGGCCGACAGTGAACATCCCCTTGCGCGCGCGATCGTGGCGGCCGCGAAGGAGCGCGGCGATGTCGCGCAGGCGTCCGAGTTCCGATCGATGACCGGCCGAGGTGTCGAGGCGACGATCGACGGGACGCGCGACGCCGTGGGCGGCCCGGTCCTGCTCCGCGAGCGCAGCGTCGAGGTCGACCGCCGCCTGCAATCCCGCATCGACGAGTGGACGCAACGCGGCGCCGCGGTGCTGTACCTGCTGCAGGGTGACGAAGTCATCGGCGCGCTCGCTCTCGAGGACCAGATCCGCCCGGAGGCGAGCGAGGCGATCGCGGCGTTGAAGCGACGCGGCAAGCGGGTCCTCATGATCACCGGTGATGCGCGGCAGGTGGCAGAAGCCGTCGGTCGCGACCTCGGCGTCGACGAGGTGCTGGCCGAGGTCCTCCCCGAGGACAAGGGGGCCGAGGTCGCCGCGCTGCAAGCACGGGGCGTGACGGTCGCGATGGTCGGTGACGGTGTGAACGACGCGCCCGCGCTGGCCCGCGCCGACGTGGGCATCGCCATCGGCGCCGGTACCGACGTCGCGATGGAATCGGCTGGTGTCGTGCTGGCATCGAACGATCCGCGTGGCGTTGTAGCGACCATCCGCCTGTCGGCCGCGAGCTACCGCAAGATGGTGCAGAACCTCGCGTGGGCCGCCGGTTACAACATCGTCGCGTTGCCCGTGGCCGCCGGCGCGTTCCAGTGGGCGGGCATCACGATGCCGCCTGCGGTCGGCGCGCTCCTGATGAGCGTCTCGACGATCGTCGTCGCGCTCAACGCGCAGCTGTTGCGCCGGGTCGACCTGCGCTGAAACGGTCGCGTGCCGTACGCGCGGCACACTCCAAGGAGGCGAGATGTTCCTCACCGGTCGTCGACTCTTCACCGGCTGCACGTCCGACGTGGCCGACGACTGGATGCTCGAGATCGACGACGGCCGAATCGTCGATGCCGGACCCTGCCACGCATCGATGCCGCGCGCCGGCGTCGTCGATCTCGGTGACGTCACGATCATGCCGGGGCTGATCGATGCGCACCAGCATCTCGTGTTCGACGCGTCGAGCGATCCCGTCGCCCGGCTGCAAGCCGACGATGACGCGACACTGATATTGCGCATGCGACTGGCCGCGCAGCGCGCGCTCGCCGTCGGCATCACGACGATCCGGGACCTCGGCGACCGCAACTACTTGTCCCTCACGTTGCGAGACTGGTACCGAGCCGGTGCCGAGGTCGGTCCACGCATTTTGGCGTCCGGGCCCCCGATCACGATCGCGAATGGTCACTGCTGGTTCCTCGGCGGCGTCGCCGAAGGTCCGGACGCGATCCGTGCCGCCGTGCGCGAGCGCGCCGCGCGCGGTGTCGACGTGATCAAGATCATGGCGAGCGGCGGCAACATGACGCCGACGCTCGGCCCGCACGAGTCGCAGTACGGCGAAACCGATCTCGCGGTCGCCCACGACGAAGCCCACGCCCACGACTTACCACTGGCGGTGCACGCCCACGGACCGCAAGCGATCGCCGACGCGCTCGCCGTCGGTGTGGACTCGATCGAGCACTGCACGTTCTTCAGTGCCGACGGCGTCGACGCCGATCCCGCCGTCCTCGAGCGGCTGGCGGGAAGCGCGTGCGCGCTCTCGATGACCGCCGCGCTCAAGCCGGGCGTCACGAGTGTGTATCCCGCCATGCAGCAACGGTTGCAAGCCATCTTCGCCAACACCGCGACGCTGCACCGCGCCGGCGCCCGCATCGTGTGCAGCAGCGACGCCGGCGTCGGTCCGAACAAGCCGCACGACGTGCTTCCCTACGGTGTCTCGCGCTTCCTGCCGGCGATCGGGATGTCCAACGCCGAAGCGCTGCTCGCGACCACGGCCGTCGCGGCCGACGTGTGCGGGATCGGCTCGATCACCGGCACCCTCGAGCCCGGCAAGGACGCCGACATCCTCGCCGTCGCCGGCAACCCGCTCGAGGACCTCACCGCCATCCATGACGTCGCCGCGGTGTTCGTCCGGGGCACCCGGATCCCGCTGATCTAACCAGGAATGCCGCCGGCGCCGCCCGTGTTGCACCTCTGCTCGCGCTCAGAGGTGGAGGTCAGCACACGAAGATGCAGTGCCGGCACTGTGGGGCAGAATTGGCGGCGGAACGGGCGGCGCTGGGTTACGACTATTGCACCGAGCAGGAGTGCGTCGACGTCTGCCTCAAAGCGCTGAACGTCGTCGCCGTGCACGTGAACAAGGCGTCGGACCAGTACGTCCTGCGCGAGCAGCTCGAGCTCCCGCAGCACAAGCCGACGCGCGCCATCGATCCCGGGTGGACGCCCTTGTTCACGCCCCGGTCCCGCCCCGAGCGCGGACGCCCGCGGTCGAAGACGACCCTGGAGCTGATCGACGAGCAGGAGGCCGACCTCGACGCCGCACTCGCGAGCGAGACCGACCCCCTGCGCCGCAACAAGTTGGTGAACGACTACAACGCGAAGCTGCGCCAGTTCGACATCCGGTACCGCCGGACCCGCCAGCGGCACCCGACTGACGAACGTCGCTGACCGGCGTCAGGAGACGACGGTGTCGCGCCCGCCGTATGCGGCGAGTGCGTAGATCACCATGACCGCGATGAAGACGTAGATCAGCGACCAGATCGGGTAGTAGGGCAGCCAGGCCACCGCGCTGAGCGCGCCGATCGTGGCCGCGATGATGCCGATCCAGCGCGAGAACTGGCTGCCGTACAACACGCCGATGCCCGAGAGCACGAGGATCAGCCCGACGATCAGGTAGATCCAGCCGTAGGTCGTCAGGCTGTCGCCGAAGGTCGCGTCCTGCAGCCCCTGCGGCAGCTGGCCGTTGTAGCGGAACGCCCAGATCGCGTCGAAAATCCGCATGACGCCTTCGAAGATCAGGATGATCCCTGCGAAGGTCACCCAGCCGGTACCGGTGTCGTCCATCGTCGTGCTCCGTTCCCCCAGGAACTCGCTCGACCCGAATGGGCCGCGAGTGGTTTGTGCGATTGTGCCCCAGGCCCGTTCCCGATGCACGGACCCTGCATCCGGCGACCCGGAGACGACCGGAAATGCAGTTTCCGTATCACGGAAGTAGTGTTCACGGCGCCGGATCGTCCTGACCGCCGGCCCGGAGCTCGACACGGGAGCACGCATGACGGACGCAGCCGGATCGGTCGGCGACCTGGTCGAACTGCACGCGCTCTGCGCTCGGTACATGGCGTACACGAGCCAGTTCGTCGAGGGCCGCTGGCTCGACGTCTTCACCCCCGACGTCGAGTACTCCGCGTTCGGGACGCCGTACACGCTCGATCGCTTCCCCGCGTTGCTGGCGGCGGCGCCGCGCGGCCAGTTCATCGGCAACATGCCCGTGGTCGAGCTCGACGGTGACCGCGCCACCGGCATGCAGCACTTCATCTTCGTGGATCAGCAGACCCACGCCATGCGGTTGGGTTGGTACAACGACGAGTACGTCCGCACCGACGCCGGTTGGCGCATCCGCCGGCGCTCGACGACGTTCATGCGCAAGCACGGCGGCTTCGACTCGGGGCGCCAGCACGACCCGCTCGGTGACCCGAGCTGAATGGAGTCCGCGGTGAGAGAGCTCCCGAACATCGTCAGCGTCGACGACCACGTGGTCGAGCCGCCGCACCTGTGGCAGGACCGCTTGCCGGCGCGGATGCGCGAGAAAGGCCCTCGTGTCGAGCGGGCGCGCTGGGGTGACTTCTCACTCGCGGCCGGCGCGTCGTACAAGCAGGAGATGACCGAAGACGGCGCGTGGGGCGACTACTGGGTCTACGAGGACCGGCTCATCTACGTACACAAGCGTCACGTCGCCATCCCGCTCGACGCGACGCCCGAAGGCGACCCCAGTCGGTTCGACCGCTCCAAGATGTTCATCGGTGCGCTCACGTACGACGAGATGCGGCCCGGCTGCTACGAGCCGAAGGCGCGCGTCGAAGACCTCGCACTCACCGGTGTCGACGGATCGATCGCGTTCCCGACGTTCCCGCGCTTCTGCGGCCAGACCTTCATGGAAGGCGAAGACCACGAGCTCGGGCTCGAGTGCGTGCGCGCGTACAACGACTTCATGATCGACGAGTGGTGTGCGGACTCCGACGGACACCTGATCCCGCTCTGTCTCATTCCCCTGTGGGACGTCGACCTCGCGGTGGCCGAGGTGACGCGCAATGCCGCGCGCGGTGCCCGTGCCATCTGCTTCAGCGAGATCCCGACGCACCTCGGTCTCCCGAGCATCCACACCGGCTACTGGGACCCGCTGTTCGCGGTGTGCGACGAGACCGGTACGACGTTGTGCATGCACATCGGGTCGTCGTCGAAGATGCCGGCCGCGTCTCCGGATGCGCCGCCGTCAACCGACATCATGCTGTCGTGCAACAACTCGATGGCGTCGCTCGCGGATTTCTTGTTCTCGGGCGTGCTCGTTCGGTACCCGGAGTTGAAGCTGGCGTACTCCGAGGGTCAGATCGGTTGGATCCCTTACGCGCTCGAACGGGCCGACAACACCTGGGAGTACCACTCGAACTGGACCCACGCGAAGGAAACGATCCCCGAACCGCCGTCCACCTACTACCGCGGCCGCGTCTTCGGCTGCTTCACGAATGACGTGCACGGGATGGCGTCGATCGACGCCGTCGGCGAGGACAACATCTGCTTCGAGACCGACTACCCGCACACCGACACGACGTGGCCGTTCGCGCGCGAGGAGGTCGAGCGCATGACCGCGGGGTTGACCGACGAGCAGCTCTACAAGGTGCTCCGCGGCAACGCGATCCGCATGCTCGACCTCGATCGCGTCTAACCCTGGAGGCCGTGGAGACAGAACTCCCAGGACTCCTCGGCGGTCACCTGCCGGCGCGCGTCGGTCGCGAGGCGGTTCCCGAGCCAGCTGTACATCACCGTCTGCTGCATGAGGGTCGCGGCGTGCCGAGGGTCCTTCACCTCGATGGCGCCCGCGGCGACCGCGGCGTCGAGCAGCTCCACGAGCAGGCGCGAGATCGGCGCCATCGCGGCCTGCACCCGATCGGGGTGCGTGACCGTGAGCTGCACCGAGAACTCGTTGATCGGCCGCCGGTTGTGCGAGCCGCGCTTGCGCGACGCCGCACCCGGGTCGCACCACTCGTGCAGGCGGACGACATAGGCGTGGAGCCGGTCCATCGGATCCGACTGCGACGCGACCACAGTGTGCAGGTCGTCGGTCGCCTCGCGGATGGTCTCCTCGAACAGCGCGAGGAGCAGTTCGTCCTTGCCGTCGAAGTACTGGTAGAAGCCGCGCATCGACTGCTTCGAGCGGTCGATGACCTCCTGGATCGTGAACTCGGTCGTCCCCTTTTCGTCCATCAACGCGAACGCGGCGTCGAGGAAGCGCTGGATGCGCTGCTCGGCGCGTGACCGCGCCGCGTTGAGACTGCGGGCGACGGCCCGCTGGCGCCACTCCGGTGCGTTCGGGTCCTCGGCCGCGCCGGTTTCTGTCATGTTCGACCCGCCTTCACGTCGAGGCACGGTACCAGTGCCCCGTTCGCTCAGTCGCGCTTGTAGACACGGCCGCCCTTCATCACGAAGCGCACGTCCTGGGTCAGCGTGATGTCCTCGGACGGGTCGCCGGGCACCGCAATGATGTCGGCGAGGAGGCCTTCCGCCAGCCGGCCGCGATCGTCGACGTCGATGAGCTCCGCGCTCACGACCGTGGCCGCCCGCAACGCCTGCATCGCTGTCATGCCGCGGTCGACCATCGCCCAGAGCTCCTTCGCGTTCTCACCGTGCGGGATCGCGGGCGCGTCGGTCCCGCAGGCGATCTTCACGCCGCGGGCGATCGCCTTGTTCAGCATCGCCCGCGCCTTGGGGAACACCTCGGCCGCCTTCGCCTGGAGCTCGGGCGCGGCACGCGACACGTCGAGACCTTCCGACAGGTAGCTCGTCGGCACAAGGAACGTGCCGTGCTCCACCATCAGGTCGATCGTCTCGTCGCTCGCGAGCGAACCGTGCTCGATGCAGTCGACGCCGGCGCGGATGCACGCGCGAATGCCCGCGTCGCCGTGCGCGTGCGCGGCGACCCGGATCCCGGCGCGGTGGGCTTCGTCGACGATTGCGTCGAGCTCTTCGTCCGAATACTGCTGCGCGCCCGCGAGTCCGCTGTGTGACATGACACCGCCGGACGCCGAGATCTTGATGAGCCGCGCGCCGTACTTGATCTGGTAACGGACCGCTTTGCGGACTTCGGGCACCCCGTTCGCGATGCCTTCCTCGACGGTGAGGTGCAGGATGTCGGGACTGAACCGCTCGAACATCGTGGGGTCGAGGTGTCCGCCGGTGGGTGTGATCGCGTGACCCGCCGGCACGATGCGCGGGCCGTCGATCCAGCCGTTGTCGATGGCACGCGAGAGCGCGACGTCGAGCAGGTAGCCACCGGTCTTGACGAACAGGCCGAGGTTGCGCACAGTGGTGAACCCGGCCTCCAACGTCCGACGGCAGTTCACGATCGCGCGGAGCGTTCGGAACGCGGGGTCGTCCTGCACGTCGCTGCGGCGGTTCCCGCCGTGCGGGCCGCCCAGCAACATGTTGATCTCCATGTCCATCAACCCGGGCAGCAGCGTCATGTCGCCGAGGTCGATCTCCGTCGCGCCGTCGGGCACGGCGTCAGGGTTGACCGCAGCGATCCGATCACCGTCGACGACGATCACCGCGGACTTGCGCACTTCACCCGCGTCGATGTCGACCCATCGGTCGGCGCGCAGGATGGTGCTCATGCCCGCGCGTCCCGGTGGCTCATGGGCGGGGCTCGATGATGAGGTCGAGGTACGCGGCACCGCTGTCGGGGACGTGCGGCTGCCGCCACGCCTCGACCGGGAACGACGCCATGACGAGCGAGTAGAGGAGCTGCAACAAGCGCTCCGCGTCATCAGGTAACTCGTCGAGCGGGAACTTGTCGCAGTACGCGATCGCGTCCTCGGCGCGCGGGAAGAACGCGTCGTAGAAGGCCTGGATCTCGTCCATCGAACTCGACATGCGTTTCGCGAAGCGCTCCCGTTCGGTCGGGAGGCACCATTCCGCGGCGAATGGCTCGAGCTCGGCGAACTCGGCCGGCAGCAGGGCATCGGTCACGATCGTCACACCCCCGCGTCTTCGCGCTTGTAGTCGT
Organism: uncultured Actinomycetes bacterium; assembly: GCA_963740835.1. Taxonomy (GTDB): domain Bacteria; phylum Actinomycetota; class Acidimicrobiia; order IMCC26256; family PALSA-610; genus CAVUFH01. Next base: position 1,421,739 of record CAVUFH010000003.1, read on the forward strand.
CGACCCAGTCGGCGGCGACCTTGTGCAGGTGCCGGCACAGGATCTCCTGGTCGTTCAACGGGAACGCCTTGATGACGCGCGACTCGAGCATGATCTGCGTCGCTTCGAGCGTGTTGCCGTCCTGGAGGCTGTACTCCTTGAACGTCACCGCGGCCATCTCCTGTGCGAGCCGTTCGCGTGCGGTCTTCGCGGGCACGAAGTAGAGGTTCCCTTCGAACACGTGCGTGTTGTGGGACGTCGGCCAGTAGTGATACGTGAGGTACCAACTGCGCTCCCAGATCAGGATCACGAAGTTCGGCCACAGCTGGAACGAGTCGAGGCCCCACGGCTTCTTGTTGGCGGGGTTGACACCTGCGGGCAGCGGATCGGGGCCGAGGTCGGGCGCGTCCCACGGACCGAACAGTCCGCTGCGCGTCACGGTTTCCATCGGCTTGAGCATCTCCGGCGGCATCTTCCATCCGCGGCCGCCGTACGTCGTCACCATGCGGTGCGGACCTTCGATCTCGTAGTGCAAACCCTCGAAGCCGGCGGCCTGTACTTCGGGCCGCGCCGATACCGGCGACTGCTTCGCGTGCAGGATCGGTGCGTGGTAGAACTCCTGGAAGGCGTCCATGAACAGCTTCCAGTTGCTGCCGACCTCGGCGCGGTAGAAGAAGCGCTCCGTCATCGCGTCGAACGGATAGCCGTCCATCGCGGTGATCATCGGCCCGAGGAAGTCGGTCAGGGTCTGGCTCGGTTCACCGAGGTGGATGAAGACGAAGCCCGACCACACGTCGCAGTGCACGGGTACGAGCCCGTAGTCCTCCTTGGCGAGGTCGAAGAACTCCTGCTCCTGTTGCACGTACGAGCAGGCGCCGTCGAGCTCGTACTTCCAACCGTGGTACTTGCACACGAACTGGCGGCAGCTGCCGCTCGTCTCTTCGCGCGGGAAATCGGTCCACACCAGCTTGTTGCCGCGGTGGCGGCAGATGTTGTGGAACGCGCGCACCTCGTCGTCCATGCCTCGCACGACCACGATCGACGTGTTGGCGACCGCGATCTCCTTGGTGAAGTAGCTGCCCTTGCGGGGGAGCTGCTCGACCCGGCCGACGTTGAGCCACGAGCGCTTGAAGATCGCCTCCCGCTCGAGCTCGTAGAACTCGGGCGAGATGGAGTCCTCGTACGACATCGGCGCAGTGCCGAGCTCGGGGTAGTGGGCAGTCCAGCTGCCCTCGGCGGGCTTTTCGACGTTGACCATCCCTTACTCCTGTGAATCGGGCTGCGAAGGTGCCGCGGCCGGCGCGAGGTCGGCGTCGAGCTCGACGCCGAAGCTGTTGAACGCCATCGCGAGGCAGGTGTACGTCCCGACGACGAACACGAGCTCGACGAGCTGCCGCTCGTCGAGATGCTCGGCCAAGCGAGCCCAGGTCGGGTCGTCGATGCGATAGGTGTCGACGAGCTGGTCGGTCGCGGCGAGGAGATCGACTTCGAGCGGCGACCACCGTTTGGCGCCGGCGATGTCGGCGTCCGCGCCGGTACCACCGCCGAGCGCGTCGACCTCGTCCGGCGTGACGCCGTAGCGGAGCGCGAGGCGAGCATGTTGCGCCCACTCGTATTCCGAATGCGTACGCGACGCGACGCGCAGCACGATGAGCTCGCGGTGACGCGGCGCCAGCGTCGGGTCGAACAGCAGCACGCCGTTGTACGCGAGGAACGGTCCGGCGAGGTGCGCGTGGCGCAACAACGTGCCGATCGCGTTCGGAACCGGCAGCGCGTCCGGGCCGGTCGAGAGGAATCGCTCGGCGACCGCCGGGAAACCGACGCGCACCGCGGTGCAGGTGTCGTCGTCCCACTGCTCGCGCGGCAGTGGAGTCAGGCGCGGCGCGCCCGCGTCGGCCACCGGTGCATCGGTCACAGGTACCAGCCGCCGTTGACACCGATGCTCTGGCCGGTGATGTATCCCGCATCTTCGGAGCAGAGGAACGCGCACGCGGCACCGATGTCGTCGGGAGTGCCGGCCCGGCGGACAGGTGTGCGCGCCGCGACGGCTTCGATGCTCGGGAGGTCGCCGCGCGCTTCGGCGCGGCGCGCCATCGGTGTGTCGATGAAACCGGGCGGGATCGTGTTCACGGTGATGCCGTTGGGTGCGTACTCCACCGCCAGCGCCTTGGTCAGTCCGATCACGCCGCCCTTGCTCGCGACGTAGTGCGCCATGCGCGCCGCGCCGGACTGCGCGCTCGACGACGAGATCGTGACGATGCGGCCCCAGCCCGCCGCGAGCATGTCGGGCACGGCGGCCTGCAGGCAGTTGAAGGTCCCGGTGAGGTTGACGGCGAGCATGCGCTCCCACGTCTCGAGGGCGATGTCGGTGAACGGACAGAACTCGTCGATGCCTGCGCTGGTGACCATGATCTCGACCGGGCCGAACTCGCCGCGCACCTTCTGCAGCGCGGCGTCGACCGCGGCGCGGTCGGACACGTCCGCCGCCAGGCCGAGCGCGCGTCCGTCGCCCGCGCCGATCTCGTCGGCGGCGCGTCCGGACGCGTCGCCGTCCAGATCGAGCAGCGCGACCCGGTGGCCGCGGGCCGCGAGATGCCGGCCCACGGCGAGCCCCATCCCGGATCCGGCTCCGGTCACGACGGCGACACGTTCCACGGTTCCCCTCCCCCAACGGTGCACCGGCTGCGGGTCGAGTGGCCCGCACCGCTCCCGAAAGTATGGTGGGTTCCCGGAAACCGCGCAAGGCACTCGCGAAAAACGAGAACGTCATTGCCGCTTGCGTGGCCGGCCGTTAGGGTCGCCTCGAAACGGGCGGGCAGAAGGAGGACGGCGATGCGGATCGGCCTGATGATCGGCCCGGAGCGGGGTCGCTACCGCGAGAAGGTGCCGAAGCTCGTCGCGGACGCGAAAGCGGCCGAGGCGGCCGGCTTCGCGTCGGTCTGGGTGCCGCAGATCCCCGACGACTTCGACGGGCTCACCGCGGTCGCGCTCATGGGCGCGGCGACGAACCGGATCGAGCTCGGCACCGCGGTCATGCCAATCCAGACCCGGCACCCGGTGGCGATGGCGCAACAGGCACTCGCGAACCAGGCGGTGTGCGAAGGCCGCTTCACGCTCGGGGTCGGGCCGTCGCACCACTGGATCGTCGAGGACATGCTCGGCCTCCCGTACGACAAGCCCGCGCGGCAAGTGCGCGACTACCTCGAGGTGCTGACGGCCGCGCTCGCCGGGCCCGGTCGCATCGACGTGGAGAATGACTCCTACCGCGTGCACAACGCGATCGACGTCACCGACATCGCGCCCACGCCGGTCCTGGTCGCCGCGCTGGCACCGGTGATGCTGCGCATTGCCGGTGAGCTCGCCGACGGCACGATCCTCTGGATGGCTGACGAGCGCGCAATCGGCGACCACGTGGTGCCTCGCCTCACGAAGGCGGCCAGTGAAGCCGGGAAGCCGAGCCCACGCGTCGTCGCCGGCGTCCCCGTCGCGGTGTGCGGGAACGACGAAGTCGACGACGCACGCATCTGGGCCAACCGGGCGCTCGGACACGCCGAATACTCGCCGAATTATCAACGGTTGCTCGAGCACGGGGACGCGACCGATGTCGGCGATCTCTTGGCCGGGGGCGACGACGCCGCGGTGGTGGAACGGTTGCAGGCGTTCCGCGATGCCGGGGTCACCGACCTCGCGGTGCGCGTGCTCCCCTTGGGTCCGGATCGGGCCGCCCGCATCGAGTCCCGGAATCGCACCGAGGCGTTCCTCGCCTCACTGTGCCCCGACCTCTGACGTCAGGCGTCGTAGTCGACGACCACTTCGGCGCTGGTCGGCACGGCTTGGCACGTCAGGATCCAGCCTTCCTCGACTTCGTCGACCGACAGCGCGTTGTTGACGCGCATCGCAACCGCGCCCTGGTCGAGGTGGGCCATGCAGGTCGCGCAGCTGCCCGCTTCGCACGAGAACGGTGGCTGCAGTCCGCCGCGACGCGCGGCTTCGAGGATCGTGTCGCCGGGTTGGTAGCGCAGCGCGTGCTTGCGCCGGTCTAAACGGATCACGAGCCTCTCAGTGACCGACGGCTCGGCCGCCTCATCGTCGCGTTCGCCGACCGGCGGGACCTCGAACCGCTCGATGAACACCTGTTCCGAGTTGACCCCACCGTGCGCGAGGCCCGCGGTGACCACATCCATGTACGGACCTGGCCCGCAGACGTAGAAGTCCGCGAGGGCGAGGCCTTCCACCAACGCCGCGCAACGCGCCGCATCGAGCAAGCCGTGCTCGGAGTCGAGGTGACGATGGACCGTCAACCGGCCGTCCGAGGTGGCGCGGAGCCGCTCCAGCTCGTCGCCGAAGATGACGGAGTCATTGCTGCGGTTGGCGTACACGAGCATGATCGGGCGCCGCGTGGTCGTGAGTGCGGTCTTGATGATCGACACCACCGGCGTGATCCCGCTGCCCCCGGCGAACGCGACGATGGGCGTGTCGGAATCCCGCAGCACGAACAGCCCTGTCGGGCGCATCACGTCGATGGTCTCGCCGGGTGCGAGAGCGTCGTTCATCCAGTTCGACATCCGGCCCCCCGGCACGCGCTTGACGGTCGTGGTCAGCGGATCGCCAACGTCGGGCGAGCTCGACATCGAGTAGCAGCGGACCACCTGCTCGCCGTCGATCTCGGCACGGAAGGTGCAGAACTGCCCGGCCGAATACGCGAACGTGGCGGTGAGCGCGGGCGGCACGTCGAGGACGAACGACCGGGTGTCGGCGGTCTCGTCGACGACGGCGACGACCGGGAGCGCGTGGTAGGTGTGGTCGGGCAGCAGCATCTGCGATCCCCGGTCGGGCGGATCGAGCGATGATAATGGCATCTTCGTTTTCTGCAAACGTTCTTTCCGCGTGCGCTAGTGTCGGCGCGTGGCGACGGGGAGTCGATGACCCGCGAACGGCCGGTGCCGGTACGGCCGGTGCCCGCGGCCCGGCGCGCGCGCTACCTCGCGGAGGGGTGGTGGACCGACGACACGCTGGGCGGGCTCGTCGACCGATCGCTGCGCGCCACACCTGACGCGACCGTCAGCATCTGGTCCGAGACCCGCCCGTGGCAAGGGACGTACGCGGCGATCCACTCCGAAGCGCGGCGTCTCGTCACCGCGCTCGCGGACGCGGGGCTGGAGCGCGGCGATGTCGTCGCGTTCCAGCTCCCGAACTGGAGGGAAGCGGTCGTCGCGTTCTACGGCCTCGCCCTGGGCGGGTACGTGCTCGTGCCGATCGTGCACATTTACGGTCCCAAGGAAGTGCGTTTCATCCTCGGCGAGAGCCGGGCGCGCGCCTACATCTCTGCCGACCACTACGGCCACGTCGACAACATCGACATCATCGACGGCGCCGCGCCCCGCACGCTTCCCGATCTGGCGTGGCACGTCGTCGTCGGTCCGGTCGATCCGGCGCCGGCGCCGGCACCGCGCGTACACCGGGTCGGCTGGGACGTCGTCGACGCGGCCGCGCCGAGTTCCCCGCTCGACGCACCCGATCCCGATGACGTCTGCGTGATCGCGTACACGTCGGGGACCACGAGCGATCCCAAAGGCGTGATGCACACCCACCGGACGCTGCTCGCCGAGCTGCTGCACATGCGCGCCTGGATCACGCCCGGATCACCGAACCTGATGGGGTCGCCCGTCACCCACGCCACCGGCATGTTGGGTGCGGTGCTCGCGCCCATGGAGCAAGGCCAAGCCATCCATCTGATCGACCGGTGGGATCCGACGCGCGTGCTCGACGTCATGCTCGAAGCCGATGTCGGCGCGGGAACCGGCGCGTCCGTCTTCCTCGCGAGCATCCTCGACCATCCCGGTTTCACGCCGGAACACGCGCGGCGGATGCGGCGCGTCGGGCTCGGCGGCGCGCCGGTGCCGCCCGCGCTCGGCGAACGCGCCGCCGCGCACGGCATCGCGATCGTGCGGGCCTACGGCTCGACGGAGCATCCCTCGGTCACCGGGTGTGGCTTCGAGGACCCCGCGGCCAAGCGGCACGGCACCGACGGCCGGCCGCTGACGGGCGTCGAGATCCGTCTCGTCGACGCCGACGGTGTCGATGTGGGCCCGGGGACGGCCGGCGAGATCTGGTCACGCGGCCCCGACCTCTGCGCCGGCTACACCGATCCCGCGCTGACCGCGGCTGCGTTCGACGCCGACGGCTGGTTCCGCACCGGTGACATGGGTGTCGTCGACACCGATGGCTTCCTCACGATCACGGACCGGCTGAAGGACGTGATCATCCGGGGTGGCGAGAACATCTCCGCGGCCGAGATCGAAGACGCCCTCGCAACCCTCCCGCTGGTCGCCGAGGTCGTCGTGGTCGCCGCGCCCGACGCGCGGCTCGGCGAGCACGCGTGCGCGTTGGTCCGGCTCGCGCCGGGCGTACCCACGATCGACCTCACCGACGTCACGGCCCACCTCGAACAGATCGGCGTGGCCCGGCAGAAGTGGCCGGAAGCGCTGCGCGTCGTCCCCGATTTTCCCCGCACCGCATCGGGCAAGGTGCGCAAGGTCGATCTCCGGCAGCAGTTGCGCGCCGAGGCGTCTGACACCAGGCTCGGTACGTGAGCATCGGCGCGCGCGAGTCGTTCCGCACGATCGAAGTCGCGCCCGTCGCGGGCGCGCTCGGCGCGGAGATCACTGGCATCGATCTGGCCCGCGTCGTGCCCGAAGAGACGGTGCGCGAGATCCGGCAGGCCTGGCTCGATCACCTCGTGATCTTCTTCCGCGACCAAGACCTCGATCCCGAGCAGTTCCTCGCTTTCGCGCGCCGGATCGGCGACCCGGTCGAGTACCCGTTCGTGCCCGGCATCGAGGGCTACCCCGAGATCATCGCGGTCACCAAGCTCCCGCACGAGACGACGAACTTCGGCGGCATCTGGCACAGCGACACCGTGTATCTCGAGCGGCCGCCGATGGCGACGATGCTGATCGCGCGCGAAGTGCCGCCGTCCGGCGGCGACACGCTGTTCGCCAGCATGCACGCGGCATACGACGCACTGTCTCCGGAGCTGCAACGCGTGCTGGGCGGTCTGCGCGCGGTCAACAGTTCGGCGCTCGCCGCGGTGTCGAAGACGCGCGAGGACCGTATCCGCGACGGCGGCGGCGACGACACGACCGAGTACCTCGCGGAGCACCCCGTGATCCGCACCCATCCGGAGACCGGGCGCAAGGGGATCTACGTCAACGTCGCGCACACCGCGTGCTTCGCGGGCATGACGGAAGAGGAGAGCCGGCCGCTGCTGGAGTACCTCTTCGGGCACTCCGTGCGGCCGGAGTTCACGTGCCGGTTCCGCTGGCGACCGGGGTCGATCGCGCTGTGGGACAACCGCGGCGCGATGCACAACCCCATCAACGACTACCACGGCTACACCCGCCGGATGCACCGCATCACGCTCGCGGGCGACGTGCCGGTCTGACATGGGATCGCCTGAGCGCAGCGAAGTCATCTGGGCGACGATCCCCGCGATGGTGCGGGACGGCGCGCGCCGCTTCGGCAACGCGGAGGCAGTGGTCGACGGTGACCGGCGTCTCAGCTTCACCGACCTGGCTGCGTCGGTCACCGATGCGGCGCGCGCGCTCATCGCCTGCGGTGTCGCGCCCGGTGAGCGCGTCGCGGTGTGGGCGCCGAACTCGCTCGAGTGGATCGTCGCCGCACTCGGCGTCACGACCGCCGGCGGCGTGCTCGTACCGGTGAACACGCGCTTCCGCGGTGCCGAAGCCGCGTACATCCTCGCCCGCAGCAACGCGCGCGTGCTGTGCACCGTGCGCGGGTTCCTCGACACCGACTATCCCGCCCTCCTCGCCGAGGCCGGCGTCGAGTTGCCGGCGCTCGCGCACAGAGTCCTGCTCGCCGGTGCTCAGCGCGGGACTCACGAGCTCACTTGGGACGCATTCCTCGAACGCGGCCGCACCACCCCGGCGCAGGAGGTCGATGCGCGCGTTGCCGCGCTCGGCCCCGACGACCCGAGCGACGTCGTGTTCACCTCGGGCACCACCGGCAGCCCGAAGGGTGTCGTCATGACGCACGGGCAGACGCTGCGCGCGTACCTCGACTGGTGCGACTGGGCCGGACTGCGAACCGGCGATCGCTACCTGATCGTCAACCCGTTCTTCCACATCTTCGGGTACAAGGCCGGCTGCCTCGCGTCGCTGATGCGCGGCGCGACCATCTTCCCGCTCGCGGTGTTCGACCCGGCCGTCGTGCTCGACGTCGTGGAACGCGAGCAGATCACGGTGCTGCCCGGCGCGCCGACCATCTACCAGTCGCTGCTCGACCACCCGGATCACACGCGTCGCGACATCTCGAGCCTGCGGCTCGCGGTCACCGGCGCGGCCGACATCCCGGTCGAGCTCATCCGCCGGGTGCGCGAAGAGCTCCCGTTCGACCGCATCCTCACCGGTTACGGGTTGACCGAAGCGGGCACGGTCACCGGCAGCAAGCCCGGCGACGACTTCGAACACGTGGCCGCCACGGTCGGCGTGCCGTGGACCGGCTTCGAGGTCCGCACGGTTTCCGAAGCCGGCACCGACACCGCGCCGGACGAACCCGGTGAAGTCGTGGTCCGCGGCGAAACGGTGATGCGCGGCTACCTCGACGACCCGGAAGCCACCGCCGCCGCGATCGATACCGAGGGATGGCTGCACACCGGTGACCTGGGAACGTTCGACGCCGATGGCTACCTCCGCATCGTCGGGCGCATCAAGGACATGTTCATCGTCGGCGGCTTCAACGCGTACCCAGCCGAGATCGAGAATGTGCTCTTGCGCCATCCGCTCGTCGCGCAGGCGGCCGTGATCGGCGTGCCCGACGAACGCCTCGGCGAGGTCGGGATGGCGTTCCTCGTGCTCGATCCGGGCGCATCCGTCGGTGCGGCGGAAATCATCGAGTGGTCGCGCGCGCAGATGGCGAACTTCAAAGCGCCGCGGTTCGTCGAGTTCGTGGACGCGTTGCCGGTGAACGCGACGGGCAAGGTCGTGAAGGACGAATTGCGGGCGCGCCGAGAAGGGAGCAGCTGATGGCGAGCGTGCCGGTGGCCGAGGGTGTGTTCACGTGGCCGAGCGACGCGCCGCAGTTGATCGGGAGCCGCTGCCGCGCGTGCGAGATCGTCACCTTCCCCGCGCAGGACTCGTGCCCGCGCTGCGCGTCGACCGCGATGGAGGAACAGCTCTTGTCGCGGCGGGGGCGGTTGTGGGCGTGGACGACCCAGGATTTCCCGCCGCCCTCGCCGCCCTACACCGGTCCGACGGGCAAGGCGTTCGTCCCGTTCGGAGTCGGATATGTCGAGCTCCCCGGCGAAGTGAAGGTCGAGACCCGGCTCACGGAGTCCGACCCCGCGGTGCTCGCCGTGGGCATGGAGATGGAGTTGGTCGTGGTGCCGTTCCGTGCCGACGACGACGGCAACGACGTCGTGACGTTCGCGTTCCAGCCGGTGAAGGAGCATTGAGATGGATGTGGCGATCGTGGGCGTGGGCTTGCACCCCTTCGGGCGCTTCGGCGAAGTCACCGGCATCGAGATGGGCGCGATCGCGATCCGGCGCGCCCTCGCCGACGCCGGCGTCGAGTGGCGCGACATCCAGTTCGCGTTCGGTGGGAGCTACGAGGTCGACAACCCCGATGCGGTCGTCGCGCTGTTGGGACTCACCGGCATCCCGTTCACCGACGTCTACAACGGGTGCGCGACTGCGGCCAGCGCGCTGACGCTGGCGGCGAACACCATTCGCCTCGGCGACTCGGACCTCGGCATCGCGGTCGGGATGGACAAGCACATCCCCGGCGCGTTCAGCGCCGACCCCCGCCTCTACGCGTGCCCTTCGTGGTACGGCGAACTCGGTCAGTTCATGACGACGAAGTTCTTCGGTATGAAGATCAACAAGTACATGCACGACTACGGCATCTCCCAGGAGACGCTCGCGAGGGTCGCGGCGAAGAGCTATCGCAACGGCGCGCTGAATCCGAACGCGTTCCGGCGCAAGCCGCTCTCCGAGGAGGAGATCCTGGCGTCCCCGATGCTCAACTACCCGCTCACGCAGTACATGTTCTGCAGCCCAGACGAAGGCGCGGCCGCCGTGGTGCTCTGCAAGGCCGAGCACGCGCACCGCTACACCGACAAGCCGATCTATCTATGTGCGACGACGGTGCGGACGCGGCGGTTGGGTGCGTTCGAGGTTCACAGCCCGTGGCTCCCGATCGAGGAGACCGTCGGCGCCACTGTCGACGCATCGCGTGCGGCGTACGAGATGGCCGGCATCGGTCCGGAGCATGTCGACGTGATCCAGCTGCAGGACACCGACGCGGGCGCCGAGGTCATCCACCTCGCGGAGAACGGCTTCTGCGCGGACGGCGAGCAGGAAGCTCTGGTCGCCGACGGCGCGCTCGAGATCGACGGCCGGCTGCCCGTGAACACCGACGGTGGACTCATCGCGAACGGCGAACCGATCGGCGCGTCGGGCCTGCGGCAGGTGCACGAAATCGTGCTGCAACTGCGCGGCGACGCGGCCGAACGCCAAGTGCCGGGCAACCCGAAGGTCGGGTACACGCAGCTCTACGGCGCGCCCGGCACGGCCGGGGTCTCGATCCTCTCGACGTGAATGCGAGCCCCGAGCCCGAGTTCCGCCGCGACCTGTTTCGCGGGACCGCCCGCTTCTACGACGAGTTCCGTGTTCCCTATCCTGCGTCGATGCTCGACGACCTGTGTCGCCGCGCGAACGCGACCGGACGCGGCCGGCTGCTCGACATCGCGTGTGGCACCGGCCAGCTCGCGTTCGGTCTCGCCTCGTGCTTCGCCCAGGTCTGCGCAGTAGATCAGGAACCCGAGGCCGTCGACCTCGCGCGCACCAATGCGCGTGCGCGCGGCGTCGACAACATCGAGTGGGTCAGCGCCCGGGCGGAGGACGTCGTGGCGGACCACGACATCGACCTGGTCGTCATCGGGAACGCGTTCCACCGGCTGCACCGCCGGCGCGTGGCCGAAGCGGCGCGCGGATGGCTGGTGCCGGGTGGGCACCTCGCGGTGGTGTGGAACAACTCACCATGGGACGGCGACCAGGAATGGCAGCACGCGCTCGGCCGGATCGTGCGTGAGTGGGTTGCGATCGCCGGCGCCGAAGATCGCGTTCCGGCCGGCTACCGCCGCTCCTTGACCGAAGCGCCCCACGCGGCGGTGCTCACCGAAGCCGGCTTCGAGATCGTCGGCGACTACGACTTCCCGACTCCGTACGAGTGGACCGTCGCGCGCCTGACCGGCTTCCTGTACTCGACCTCGGTGCTCTCACGGGCCGCGCTCGGCGCACACGCGCCCGCGTTCGAGCAGGATGTCCGCGCCCGACTCCTGGCGGTCGCGCCGGACAATGGGCTGCGCGAGACGATCGCCTACAGCTACACGTTCGCGCGCAGCCGCTGAACCGATCGCCCGGCGCCCGCGCGAGTATTGCGTTCTCTTTTTTGTAGAACTACGTTTCCGGACGTGGACACCCGGGATACGGCCGAGCAGGCCGAGCTCCGCCGCGCCGCGCGCCGGCTCGCCCGCGAACTCGGGCCGGGCACCGTTCCCGGGCTCGACGACGTGACGCGGGCCAAGCGCCTGGCCGCCGCGGTCCGCGACGCGGGCTGGTTGGAGCTGCGGGACGATGCCGGGGGCGGCGCGCCGCTCGCAAGTGGGGTGGAAGCCGGGATCGTCGGGGACGCGCTCGGCGCATCGGTGGCCGACGTCGCGTTCGCGGGGCCGGTGCTCGCGGCCGAACTCGCCCGCCGGGCCGGCGTCCGCCCTCCGGACGGCGCCGTGGTCGCGTTCGCGGCGGATCTCTGCTCGGCCGCGCCCCTCCACGAGGTCGTCACGACGGCGGCGGCGTATGCCGTCGACGCCACCGACGATCCGACCGGCGGCGCGTACGTCCTGGTGGCCGAGCCGGTCGGCTACCGACTCGCGGTCGTGGCCGTCGACGCACCGGCCGGCGAGTCCGGCGCGGATCTCACGCGCGTGGTGCGGCTCGTCGCCCCGGGCGCGGCAGCCGTACCCGTCGACGACCAGCGCCGATTGCTCACCGACGATGACCTCGACGCGTGGACCGCGCTCGGCCTCGCGCTCACGAGCGCGGACCTGGTGGGGTGCATGCGCGGGGTGCTCGATGCAACCGTCGCGTACGCGGCCGAACGTCGCCAGTACGGCGTCCCGGTCGGCTCGTTCCAGGCCGTGCAGCACCTGCTCGCCGAGGCCCACTGCCTCATGGAGGGCTCGCGCAGCGTCGCGCTGCACGCGTCGTGGGCCGTCGACGATCTCGCGCCGGCCGACGCGCTCGCGGCCGGCCGCGTGGCCAAGGCGTATTGCGCGCGCGCGGCGCGCACCGTGTGCGAGACCGCGGTGCAGGTCCACGGCGGTATCGGCAACACGTGGGAATGCATCGTGCACGTGTACCTGCGGCGCGCGCTGCTCTCGTCGCAGTGGTTCGGCGACGAGAGCGTGCAACTGTGCGCGTTGCAGGAATCTCGACTCGGAGTTGCGGGCTGATGGACTTCCGTGACTCGCCGGCCGAGTCCGAGTTCCGCGCCCGCCTGCGGGCCTGGCTCGCCGGCAACAACCCCGGGCTGCCGGCATCGTCGACCGACGACGAGTACTGGGCTCGCCAGGCGGAATGGCACACGTCGCTCTACGACGCCGGGTTCTTCGGGCTGAGCTGGCCCACCCGCTACGGCGGCCAAGATCTCCCGACGGTGTTCGACGTCATCCTCGACGAGGAGCTCGCGGCCACGGGCGCGCCACCCCGCCCGAGCCTCGGATACCTCGTGCAAGGGATCGGCACTCACGGCAGCGACGCGATCAAGGATCGCTTCCTCCCGGGTCTGATCAGCGGGCGCGAACGCTGGTGCCAGGGCTTCAGCGAGCCCGACGCGGGCTCGGATCTCGCCTCGCTGCGCACCACCGCGACCCGCGACGGCGACGAGTACGTCATCCACGGTCACAAGATCTGGACCAGCTACTCGGACGTCGCCGGCTGGTGCATCCTCCTCGCGGCACCGATGCGGACGTCCCGAAGCACAAGGGTTTGTCGGCATTCGCGGTCCCGATGCATCAACCCGGGATCGAGCAACGGCCGCTGCGCATGATCAATGGCATCACCACCGAGTTCGGCCAGGTGCGGTTCGACGGCGCGCGGGTCGCGGCCGCCAACATGATCGGCGCGCCCGGCGAGGGTTGGCGGGTCGCGATGACGATCGTGAGCCACGAACGCGAACCCGGCGAGCTCGGCTACGTCGCCCGCTACGCGAAGACGGTGAAGGAGCTCGAACAGCTCGTGCGCGCGGATCCCGACGCGTACCGCGCCGACCAGCGCGATGCCGTCGTGTGGGCCCACGTCCAGGTCGAGATGCTCCGGCGGCACGTGTGCCGCCGCCTCTCGGAGCGGCTCGACGGTGTCGACCACGGCCCGGGCGGTTCCATCGACAAGCTGCTGATGACCTGGGTCGAGCAGACCGTCGGCGCGGCCGCGCTGGCCGTGTCAGGATCGCGGGCCGTGCTCGACGGTGACGACGTCGGGCTGAAGCTCTACTTGTACAGCCGGGCGCAGAGCGTCATGGGCGGGACGTCGCAGATCCAGAAGAACATCGTCGCCACCCGCATCCTCGGGCTCCCGACCGCCTGAGGTCCTTCCTTCCAACAAAGGACTCTTGGTGGATTACCAACTCCCTGACGTCATCCGCGTCGAGGTCGACGGGCCGGTGCGCATCGTGCGGTTGTCGCGGCCCGAACAACTCAACGCGATCAATGACGAACTGCATCTCGGACTCACGAAGGTGTTCCCGCAGCTGAGCGCGGACGCCGGCGCGCGGGTTGCGGTGATCACGGGCGAGGGTCGCGCGTTCTCGGCCGGCGGCGACTTCGATCTCCTCGACCGGATGGCGAACGACCGGGCGCTCCGCCGGGCTGTGATCGCCGAAGGTCGCGAGCTCGTGCTCAACATGATCAGGTGTCGCGTGCCGGTCGTCGCCGCGGTGAACGGCCCCGCGGTCGGGCTCGGCTGCAGCGTCATCGCGCTCTCGGATGTCGTGTACATGGCGGAGTCGGCGTACCTGTCGGACCCACACGTGACAGTCGGCCTCGTCGCCGCCGACGGCGGCCCGCTCACGTGGCCGCTGCACACGAGCCTGTTGCTCGCCAAGGAGTACGCGTTCACCGGCGACCGGATCCCCGCGCACCGGGCCGCGGAGATCGGTCTGGCCAATCACGTGTGTCCCGACGGCGAGGTGCTGGACGCCGCGCTCGCCACCGCGAAGAAGATTGCTGCGCTCCCACAGCAGGCAGTCGAGGCGACGAAGCGGGTACTCAATCTGCACGTCGAGCGCTCGGTGCTCGCGACCATCGACTTCGCGATGGCATCGGAGAGCGAATCGTTCGACACGCCGGATCTGCGCGCGAACATCGATCGCTTCCTCGGCCGTTAGCCCGCCTCGGTGAACTCCAGGTGCAGCCGGCTCAGACCGCGCAAGATGTACGTCGGTGCGTAGTTGTAACGACGGGCGCCGGCCGGGCCGTGCTCGGCTTCGGAGATCCGTATGTCGGTGAGCCGGTCGAGGATGCGCTCGAGGCTGACGCGCGCTTCGGCGCGGGCGAGCGGAGCACCCGGACACGTGTGGACGCCATGGCCGAACGCGATGTGTTGGCGCGCGTTCGTGCGGCCGACGTCGAACTCGTCGGGTTCTTCGAAGCGCCGCGGATCGCGGTTCGCGGCGCCGTTCAGCACCATCACGGTGGTGCCGGCCGGGATGTCGACGCCGCCGAGCGTGCTCGGGACGCGCGACAACCGGAAGTCACCTTTGATCGGGCTCTCGAAGCGCAGCGCTTCCTCGACGAAGTTCGGGATTCGGTCGCGTTCGTCGCGCATCAGCTGCTGCAGGTCCGGGCGCTCGCCCAGAAGGAGGAGCGCGGTCGCGAGCAGCCGCACCGTCGTCTCCTGGCCTGCGGCGAACAGGTTGGCGGCGATGCGCACGACGTCGATGACCTCGGGCGTCGAGCCGTCCGGGAACGTCGCGGTCGCGAGTCCGGTCAAGACGTCGGCGCGCGGCTCGCGGCGACGGTCTTCGACGTACGCGGTGAAGCGCTGGTAGAGGAACTCCAGCGGGTTGAGCGAGAGTTCGTCGTGGCCGGTGCTGCCGAGGGTGCGGCCGGGTCGGGGACCGAGCGCGGCGCGGAAGGTTTCGTGGTCTTCCTCCGGAACGCCGAGGAGGTCGGCGACCACCAGCATCGCGAACGGCCCCGCGTACTGCGTGACGAACTCGCACGAGCCCGCGGTCGCGAACTCGTCGATCGTGCGATCGGCGAGCCGCCACATGAACGCCTCGTTCTCCTTGAGCCGCTTCGGCGTGATCAGGCGCATCAGCAGTCCGCGGTGCGCGGTGTGCACGGGGGGATCGAGGGTCGGGAGCTGGTCGCTCATCGGGAGCGCGTCGCGATGCTGCGCGATGAGCGCGCTCACGTCGTCACCGACCAGCGGAACCGGGAACCCGGGGAAGGGTCCAGTGACCGAGTTGCACGACGAGAACGTCGCGGTGTCGTGGTACACCGCGATCGCTTCGTCGTATCCCGTGACCATCACGACGTCGTGGTTCGGTTCGCGCCGGACCGGGCACTGCGCCCGCATGAACTCGAAATATGGGTACGGGTCGGCAACGAGGGTCTGATCCCGAAAGAAGTCGATCTCGTCGAAGTCGCTCATCGCTTGTGCCTCCGGGTGCCTCAGAGCTCGATCAGCGTGGGAACGGAGCGGGACGCGAGCAGCTCGCGTCCGATGTCGGTGACGATGGCTTCCGCGCTCCCGAAGATGCCCTCGAGCGCCAGTGCGCGCTTGAAGTATCGGTGGAACGCGTGATCGGTCGTGAAGCCGATCCCCGCGAGCACCTGCTGACTGTGCGTTGCGACTGTTCCTGCGGTCCGTCCCGCGATCGCTTTGGCGAGCGCGGCGGTCAGCGGGCTCGGCTCGTCCCAGGCCGCGCCCAGCGCGGCGTCGAGCGCCTCGACCGCAACCAGCGCGTCCGCGAGCCGGTGCCGCACGGCTTGGAAGCGGGCGATCGGTCGGCCGAACTGCACCCGTTCGATGGCGTGCGCGCGCGCGAGCGCGAGCATCGCCCGGGTCGCGCCCGCGATCTGGTGACCGATCGCGCGCCGGCCCGCACCGACGGCCGCGGCCCACGCGCTCGGATCCAGCGGCGTCGCGGGATCGGCGGAGTGCTCGATGCGTACGCGGTGGAGCCCGGCATCGGGATCGATGCCGCGCACGGGTGTGACCGAGACCGCGTCGACCGGCACGGCGATCGCCCGTCGTGCCTCGGGTCCGGCCGTCGCGACGAGCAGTTCCGTGGCGGTCGTGATGCGCGCGCTCGCGAGCCCCTCTGCGCGCACGAGGCCGTCGTCGGTGTGACCCGGCGGTGCCCACGTCGCGAACGGCGGCAGCAGGACCGCGAGGTCGGCGCGCGGTTCGCCACCCAACGCGGCGACGATCACGTCGTCGAGCACGGTTGCGCTCGCGTTCGTCGTGCCGAGCGCGGTGAAGATGATGTCGACCGCATCGCGCGATTCCGCGTCGAGCATCTCCAGCCAGCCCAGCGCCGCGAGCGCGTCATCCGGCTTCGGGTAAGGGTCGCGCGCGGCCCGCTCGAGCGCGTCGCGCACGGTTGCGTCGAGGAGGGTGCGCTCGCCGACCTCCATCAGTCCTCGGCTCCGAGATCGAGGAGCCGGCGGGCGATGATGTTCCGTTGCACTTCCGCGGTACCGCCGTAGATCGTCGCCGCGCGCGAGTACAAGAACTCGCTGCGCCACATATCGTCCGCGACATCGTCGTCGATCTCGATCGCGCCGGGCAGGAGACGGCGCGCCGCGTCGTAGACCACCTGCTCGACGGTCGCGACGAGGACCTTGTCGATCGATGTCTCCGCGCCGAGGGTTGAGCCCGCTGCCAGACGATGCTGCGTGGCGCGCGACCGGGCGCGCAGCGCGTACAACTGCAGGAACGCGTCGCCCACGACGTCCGCGGACCGGTCGTTCGCGGGCGCGTCCTCGACGAGCAATTCCAACCGCCGGTAGAGATACGCGATCCGTGCCCAGAAGCACGACGACCGTTCGTACGGGAGGATCGACATGGCGACGGACCATCCGCCGTCGCGCGCGCCGAGCATCCGGTCCGCGGGGACGACGACGTCGTCGAAGTACACCTCCGCGAACTCGAGCACGCCGTTGATCATCTCGAGCGGCACGACACTGATCCCGGGCGTGTCCATGTCGACGAAGAACGCGGTGATGCCGCGGTGGCGCGAGCCCGCGGGGCCGGTGCGGGTGAGGAGCACGCAACGGTCCGAGTACTGCGCCAGGCTCGTCCACACCTTCTGGCCGTTGATCACCCACGTCGCGGCCGTGCCGGGATCGCCGTCCGGGACCGCGCGGCAGCTCAGCGCCGACAGGTCGCTGCCGGTCCCGGGCTCGGAGAAGCCCTGGCACCACAGTTCCGCGCCGGCCAGGAGCCGCGGCACGACGTCGGCGGCCAGTTCCGGTGCCGCGAAGTCGATGAGCGTCGGCGCCAGCACCTCGACGAGTGAGAACAGCCCGGGGTCGGTGAGATCGCGCGCCGCGATCGCGGCGCCGAGCTCAGTGCGCAACATCGGCGAGCCGCCGAGCCCACCGACGCGCTCGGGCCACCCCCACCGCATCCAGCCCGCGTCGTAGAGCACGGACTTGACCCGCTGCATCTCCGCGATGTGCTCGTCGAGTGTGCCCGGTGCCGCGTACGTCGGTGCGAGCTCGGCCGCGTGCGCGTCGAGCCACACGTTGAGCTCGGTCCGGAACTCGGCGACTTCCATCGACGCGCGCCTACCGACCGGGCATCGCCGCGCGGAAATGCCGCATGCGCATAGCGGGAAAGTGCATTCCGCCCTATCGTAATGCCGTTATCAGATCGCGACCACCGACGGTCGGCCGTTCCACCTGGGGGGAGCATGCACGAGCAGCGGCGCGTGGTCCAGTGGGCCACCGGCAACATCGGCGGGCGCGCGTTGCGGGAGGTGATCCGACACCCGGATCTCCACCTGGCGGGTGTGCTCGTCTACGACCCCGCGAAGGACGGCGTCGACGCGGGGACGCTCTGCGACGAGCCACCGACCGGCGTCCTTGCGACCGTCGATCCGGCCCAAATCCACGCGCTGGCCGCCGATTGCGTGCTGTACATGCCGCGCGCGGTCGTGCTCGACGACGTGATCACCTTGCTCGCGGCCGGGACGAACATCGTCACGACGCGCGGTGAGTTCTTCGACGGCGGCTCGCGACTCGATGACGACGCGCGCAAGCGTGTCGTCGACGCCTGCGCGCGCGGCGGTTCGTCGGTGTACTCGACCGGAAGCAGCCCGGGCTTCATCACCGACGCGCTGCCGTTCGCCCTGCTCTCGATGCAGCGCCGCGTCGAGTTGATCGCGATCGACGAGTTCGCGAACCTCTCGCGCCGCGACTCGCCGCATCTGCTCTTCGAACAGATGGGATTCGGCAAACCGCTTTCGTCGTACAACCCTCAGCGCGCGCAGTTCCTCCTCGGCGAGTTCGGGCCCGCGCTCGGTGTGCTTGCCGAAGCCGCGGGTCGACCCGTCGACTCGTGGAACTGCTTCGGCGAAGTCGCGGCCACGCGTCAGGCGACGTCGATCCTCGCGGGCAACCTCGAAGCCGGAACAGTCGCCGCGCAGCGCACCACCCTCGCCGGCGCGAGCGCAGGCGAAGAAGTCGTATGCTTCCGCGCCAACTGGTACTGCACCGAAGACGTCGAGCCCGCGTGGGAGCTCCGCCCGACCGGCTGGCGCGTACGCGTCCAGGGCGAGGCACCCTTCGACGTCGACCTCACGTTCCCGATCCCGCTCGACGACCTCGCCGCGTTCACGCCCGCCTACACCGCGAACCGCCCGGTGAACGCGATCCCGTACGTCTGCGCGGCGCCGCCCGGCATCCTCGCGACATCCGACTTGCCGCCGATCCTCCCCGCCGGCCCGAGCGATACCACCTCAAATTGAGCGTGAGTATCCCCGCAGCCGCTCCCAACATCACGCCAGAGCGGGCAATAGGAGCGGCCTTGTGAACAAGCTGTTTGAAGCGCAGCGGGGCTCTTCGCCCCGCGCAGCTTCAAACACGATCGCGACCGAGGTGCCGATCGGTGCTGGCCGCGTCGACGCGCGATCGGACAATTGGCGCGCCCCGAAGCCGTCCGCGCCGGCCCATATCGTTGGGACTATGAACGCCACTCGGGCACTCACGGTCCCGAGAGTGGTGCTTCAAGTCCACGCGTCGACTACGCGTCGCGGCGGAGGAGGAGGACGCCCGAGGGCGTGCCGCCGCCGGAGGTGACGACGGCGGTCTGCGCGTTCGCAACTTGACGGTCGCCGGCATCGTGGCGGAGTTGGGCGATGGCTTCGTAGATGAAACCGAAGCCGTGCGTGCGGCCTTCCGACAGTTGACCGCCGTGCGGGTTGACCGGCAGCTCGCCGTCCCGGGCGATGCGTCGACCCTTGTCGAGCCAGTCGGTCGCCTCGCCCAGGCCGCAGAACCCGAGCGCCTCCAGCCACGACACCGCGTTGAACGTGAAGCCGTCGTAGAGCAGCGCGACGTCGACATCCGCGGGTCGCATGCTCGTGCGCGACCAGAGGTGCGCCGACTGCCCGAGCACTTGCGGCTCGTGCGTCACCGTGCCCTGGTCCCAGGAAACGCGCTCGGTTATCTGGGTGCCGACCGCGTCGACGCGGATGGCGCGCTTCGGCAGATCGGCCGCGACCGACGCGTCGGAGACGATGACCGCGATCGACGCGTCGCACGGCACGTCGCAGTCGTAGAGGCCGAACGGACTCGTGATCGGCCGCGCGGAGAGGTAGTCGTCCATCGTCATCGGGTCGCGGTAGATCGCCGCCGGGTTGCGCGTCGCGTTGGCGCGACCGTTCAACGCGATCCAGCCGAGCAGCTCGCGGGTCGCGCCATACCGGTGCAGGTAGTGGTTCGCGTTCATGCCGATCCAGTTCGCGGCCGACATCGCGCCGAACGGCGCCCGCCACTCCATGAGCGGACCGGACACGCGCCCGCTTCCGAGCGAACCGAGGCGCAGCGCTGCGTACGTCGACTCCCACACCGTGCGGAAGCACAACACGTGGCGGCACAGGCCGCTCGCCACCGCGAGCATCCCGGCGATGACCGAGCCGCCCGGGCCCGGCAGTTCACCGCCGCCGTTGTGCCACGTCGGCCGGATGCGCAGCGCTTCCTCGACCGCGGTGACGCCGCCTTCACTCATGCCCATGCCCGAGTACCCGGGATAGGTCGACAAGCCGTCGATGTCGTCGAGCGTGAGCCCGGCGTCGGCGACGGCCGCGAGGCACGCGTCGACAGTCAACGCCAGCGGGTCGACCATGAGCCGCCGCCCGAGCGCGGACCGGCCGACGCCGGAGAGCACTGAGCGGTGTTCGAAGCGATCGGTGCTGACCGGCGCGCGCGGTGCAGAACGCTCGGGCTCGGCCACGTGTTCGATCGCGTCCGTCGCGCCCGTGGGTTCGAACAACGGCAGCCACACGTCTTCGTGCGCCTCGAAGCGGACCGTCACCTCTTGGCCGATGTGCACGTCTTCGGGGTCGCAGCCGACGACGTTCGTCGTGAGGTGCACCGTCGGGTCGTCGGCGAGCGCGACCATCGCGATCGCGTACGGCGGCTCGAACCCCGGCAGCCACTGGTGCCGGTTCACGGTGAACGCGATGACCGTTCCGCGCCCGGACACCTCCGACGGGCTCCACGCGCGGCTCCGGCACGCGGGGCAGATCGGAACGGGCGGGTGGACGAGCGTGTGGCAGTCGTCGCAGCGCTGGACGCGCAGCTTCCCGTCTGCGCCGGACGTCCAGAACCACTCGTTGACCGGAGTGAGTTGCGGAAGCGGTCGCTGCGGAAGCGGTCGCACCTCAGAACTTGCCGGAGAGGAACCCGACTGCGCCCGACGCCGCGGGAAACGACTCGGTGATCCCGGATGCGACGTAGCCCGCATCGGTCACAACAGTGACGCCGTTGACGCCGACCGCGGCGTCGCTGCACAGGAACAGCAGCGGGTACGCCTGCTCGAGCGGCGTCGATGCCTCGATGCCGGCAGCTTCGCGGTAGTCGGCACCGAACCCGAGCCACATCTCTGCGTTCGCCTGCGCGAGCGGCGTGTTCGTCGGCCCCGGGAGGATCGCGTTGATGCGGATGCCCTGCTGCAAGAACCCGAACGCCTCACGCGCCACGTACGCGTTGATCGCCAGCTTGCTCCACATGTAGTCGGCCTTGTTGTTGTCGCGCGCATAAGCCGCGGCCTCGTCGAAGTCCGTGATGTTCAGGTACTCGTGCAGGATCTCGAGGTTCGCCTGCCACCCGAGCCCGGCGGCCGAGGAGATCATGCCGATGGCCGAGCCGCGCGGGAGCATTCCCGCGGCCATCATGCGGTCGATCAACCGCCGGTGGCCGATGAAGTTGATGCGCTCGATGCCCGGCGTGCCGTCGGCGACGCCCGCACACGAGAACAGCGCGTGTACCGGACCGCCGCACTCGTCGACGGCCGCGTCGATCGATGCTTTGTCGGAGAGGTCGAGCGAGATGCTCTTTACGCCGGTCAGCGTCACCGGGGCGCGGTCCATGACCACGACCTCCGCGCCCGCGTCCTGTGCGAGTTCGGCGACCGCCGCGCCCATGCCGGTG
Source organism: uncultured Actinomycetes bacterium (assembly GCA_963740835.1). Classification (GTDB taxonomy): domain Bacteria; phylum Actinomycetota; class Acidimicrobiia; order IMCC26256; family PALSA-610; genus CAVUFH01. Next base: position 1,443,463 of record CAVUFH010000003.1, read on the forward strand.
GCCCCACCGACCACCAGCGCTCGCTTGCCGTCGTACCTGAATGCGTCGAACAGGGTCATTGATCGCTCCTGGTGGGTTCTCGTTCCGGTGTACCGGTGGTCATTTCTATACGACGAGTTCTCGGTGTGACGACGGTCGCGGTGGTCGAGACCTCAGAGGTCGAAGCTGGCGGTACGCGAGGTGAGCTGCCCGCCTTGTTGCTGCCGCCGCGTGTGATCGTTCAGCGCGGCGCGCTGACGGCGGACCTCCTCGGGATCGAGCTCGGGCCGCCGGTCACCCGGGCGCGGCGCGAGCCCGAACGCGGTGTAGACGACCCGGCGCTCGGCCGACACCGGCGGGCGGCTCATGTGCAACGTGCACGAACAGTGCACGGTGATGTCGCCAGTGCGGGTAGGCAGCGGAACGCGCGGCAGGTCGAGGCCGTCGACGCCGAGCGCGGCGACGTTGACGCGGTGCGAACCGGCGACCGCACCGAGCTCGCCGTTCTCGCGTCCGGCGCCGGTGACCGAGATGCCGACGATGAGTCCGCAGCAGCGGCGGCTGTGGCCGCCCATCGCGCAGTCCTTGTGCCAGCTGACGTCGGAGATTCCTTCGACGACGCCGGTCTTCTTCAGCAGGCCCTCGGCGGAGTCGCCGACGTCGGGGTTGCGTTGCGTGACCTCGTCGCTCGTGAAGGTGCGGAGCGCGCCGATCCGGTCGCTGTGCAACAGCTCGCGCAGCGCGGGTGACTTCTGGTTGAAGCCGAGGATTCGCGCCGCGTACCACTCGCCCGCCTCGGTACACGCCCACCACGATCCGCCGTCGTCGCGCTCGGCTGCCACGACCGCGTCGTCGAGGTCGGCGGAGACCGCGTCCATCTCCGCCGCGCTGAACACGCCTTGGATGTGGAGGAAGCCGGCCTCGGCGAGGAACTGCCCGATCTCGGCCGCATCGTCGTCGAGCGTGAACGACCGCTGAAGGTCCAGTGGGTTCCCCACGCCGTCGCGCAGCGCAATCGCGCCTGGCTCGTAGACCGGCCGGCCGTCGAGCAGGCAACGGAGCACCGGCTCCCACTCGACGAACCCGTCGAGGGAACCGCGGACCAATACGACGCGGCCGGTCATCTGCGCGCCGAACGTCGATACCTCGTCCTGCATCAGGTCCGCGAACGCGGGCCGATCGAGCGCGACGACGAGCGAGCCGTCAACGCGCGTGCGCCGCGCCACGATGCACCCGCCGTCGATGTCGAGCGTCAATTCGTCGCCCTCGATGTCGAACGTCAGCGGCGCCAGCCCGAGCCGGACTGCGGCGCGGCCTGCGTCCGCACCGTTCGCATCGAGGCGCGCGTGCAGTTCCTCGTCGACGAACACGCGCGGGTCGAGCGCAACCGTGTCACCTTCGAAGCGCGTTCGCCGGTCTACTGAAGGCATACGGTCTCCCTTCGGGCGGTGGGTCGGTCCTTCAGCGAATTGGGTACACGGGCACGTTCGCGTAGCCGGCCACGTTCGACATGTGGACGCGGCGCAACCCCGCCTCGTCGACCTCCATCCGCCGCCATCGCCGGCGGAGCTCGTCGATCGCGACGCGGCTCTCCATGCGCGCGAGCGCGGCGCCCAGGCAGCTGTGCACACCGTGCCCGAACGCGATCGCGACGTTCGGCGGTCGTTCGATGTCGAACTCGTCCGCGCGATCGAAGGCGCGTGGGTCGCGGGTCGCGGCGCCGGTGATGAGCAATACCGGGAAGCCGGCGGGGATGGTGCCGCCTTCGTACGTGCGATCTTCGACGGCGTAACGGCCTTGGTACTGCGAGGGTGGCAGGTAGCGCAGGATCTCCTCGACCACGCGGGGAAGCTTCTCCGCGTCGTCGACGATCTTCTGCCACTGATCGGGGTGGCGTGCGAACAGCACCACCGCATTGCCGACGAGCTTCGTGACGGTCTCGGCTCCGGCGCCGCCGAGCAACCCGGCGAAGCCCGCGATCTCGACATCCTCGAGACCGGTCTCCACGCCGTCGCCGCGATCGACGGTCACCTGTGTGAGCCGCGTCAGCATGTCGTCGCCGGGGTGCTTCCGCTTCTCGACCGTGAGCTCGTAGAAGTACGTGCCCAACCGGATGATCGCGTCTTGCCCTTCGGGCGTCGGGTCGAGCTGGCCGGCCTCGCGGTGGAGGCTCGTGTCGAGCAGGAGCCGGATCTGCTCGCGGTCCGATTCGGGGACACCGAGCATCCGCGAGATGATCTCGATCGGGAAGCGGGCCGAGAAGTCGGCGACTGCGTCGAAGGTGACCGCGTCCTCGAACACCGCGATGAACCCGGAGACAACCTCTCTGATCATCGGCTCGAGCGCGGCGACGGCCCGCGGCGTGAACACGCGGCTCACCAACGCCCGCAACCGGTCGTGCTCGGGCGGGTCCATCATGATGATGCTGCGGTAGGCCTTGATGAGCTCCGGGTCCTTCGACAGTGTCGAGAGGTCGATGCCGTGCGCGCTCGACACGCCCTGCCAGTCGCGATGAGCCGCGACCACGTCGGCGAAGCGCGACAGCGCGTAGAAGCCGTACTGCTCGTTGAAGTACACCGGCGCTTCGTCGCGCAGACGCCGGTACACCTCGGTGGGGTCGTTGAAGTACTCGTCCGAGAACGGGTCGAATTCAACGGCCGCTGCCGTCATGCGCGCTCCTCGATGCTCGCTGCCAAGACGTTTCATCGGGCCCGACGCCTACTGGGGCGCGGCGACTGGCCGCGGCGCGAGCGTGACCGAAGGAACCGACAGCGACGCGCCGCCCCTCAGCACCGCGTCGACCACGGCGACCAGGTGCTCGACGTCGATGAGCGAACCGGTCAGGTAGTTGCGGCCGACCCACGTCGTCGCCATCTCGGCTGCGAGCTCCGTATCCCATCCGTTTGCGAACTGCGTCTGCGCGTCGCCTTCACCGCCGGCACAGTCGCCCACGACGACACGGGTGAACCCGACGTGCGGGTGCTCCGCGCGCCAAGCTTCGACCAGCTTGTCGAGCGCGGCCTTGCTCACCGCGTACGCGCCCAATCCGGGCCACGGCGGAGTGAGCGACGCACTGACGGACGACAAGTAGGCCGCGGTGCCGGCGGACGCGGTGAGCGCAGGTAACGCCGCGCTGGTGACGAGCGCGGCACCCGTGACGTTCGTCTCGAACACGCGCCGCCACGTGTCGGCATCTGTGTCGACGAGCCGGGCCAACGGCCCGATGCCCGGTGCGTACACGAGCGCGTCGATCCCGCCGAGGCCGCGCTCCGCGTCGGCGATCGCCGATCGGCAAGACGCTTCATCGGTGACGTCACATTCGATCACGAGCGTGTCCGGCCCCGCCTCCTTCGCGGCGGCTTCGAGCAGGTCGCGCCGCCGCGCCAGCAACGCCACGTTCGCACCTCGCCGGGCGAGGCCGATCCCGATGCACCGCCCGAGACCGCTGGACGCGCCGACGACGACGGTTCGCATGTTGTGCTGCTCCTCAGACTGCCGTGGGAGACGCCCGGCACGATCATGTCGCGGCGCGGAAATCCCGTTCTCGTGGCCCGGTAGCCACGTTTGGAGCATACGCGTCCGGCCGTGCCGGGCGCCCGGCCCGGGCGTGACGCCCCGCCGAGAACACCGTTTCCCGTTATCGTCTCGCACCGGCTCCGGCGGGGCGCCTACCGGTCCAGGGGGAAACGTGACACCAGGTCGGCAACGCGCGGCCGCGATCATCTGCCTGCTGTTCGTCGCAGCCGGGTGCCGCGGCGGTGACGACGACAGTTCTGAGACAAGCGCGGGCTCGACCACTGCGGTCACGACGTCGTCGGTTCCCGCCGGCGCGCCGGAGGAGTACGTCGACCATCATGCCGACTGGGTACTTCCCGGACGCGACTACGACAACTCGCGCGCGACGCGCGACTCCTCCATCACGCGCGCGAACGTCGACACGCTCGCGCCGGCGTGGGAGGCGAACCTCAAGGGCTCGCTCACGACCGTGCCGCTCATCGTCGGCGACACCATCTACGTGCAGGACGGGGCCGGACACATCGCCGCACTCGACCACGACACCGGCAAGGAGCGTTGGGAGACCGAGGCGTACGGGACGAGCATCGGTCCGTTCGGCGTCGCCGTCGCTGACGGACGGGTGTTCGGTATGCACGGCGCCAAGGGTGTCGTCGCGGTCGACCTGCAAACCGGTGCGCAGCTGTGGACCCGCGACATCACCGCGACGCCGACGACGGGCATCGACATCCAACCGGTTGCGGTCGCCGACCTCGTGCTCGTGAGCACTGTGCCGGTGAGCATCGGCGGCATCTACACACCCGGTGACCGCGGCATCGTGCACGCGCTGGATGTCGCGACCGGCGCCGAGCGCTGGACGTTCGACACCGTCGACTCGCCCGATCTGTGGGGCCATCCGGAGGTGAACTCCGGCGGCGGTGCGTGGTATCCGCCCGCGATCGACACCACCGCCGGTCTCGTGTACTGGGGCACCGCCAACCCGGCGCCCTTCGTGGGAACCGCGGAGTACCCGAACGGCTCCAGTCGGCCCGGGCCGAACCTCTACACCGACTCCGTCGTCACGCTCGACCTGCAGACCGGTGCGTTGCGCTGGTACCACCAGGTCACACCGCACGACCTGTTCGACCGCGACCTCGTGCACACGATGATCGCGCGCCTCGCCGACGGCACCGCCGTCGTCATCGGAACCGGGAAAGGTGGCGAGGTCGTCGGACTCGATCCCGAAACCGGGAAGCGGAAGTGGCAGACGCCGGTCGGTGTGCACCACAACGATCAGCTGAAGGAACTCACGGAGCCCACCGAGATCACGCCGGGAACGTATGGCGGCGTGCTCACCCCGCCGGCGACGGCCGATGGCATCGTCTACGTCGCGACCGTGCACGCCCCGGCGACGCTCGCGCCGGACTCGCCCTCGTATTTCGGCGCCGAGATGGGGCAGGCCGATGGTCAGGTCACCGCGGTCGACGCGAAGACCGGAAAGGTGCGCTGGGCCACCGATGTGCCGGGTGACCCGCTCGGCGGTGTGACCGTCGTCAACGATCTGGTGTTCACCGCGCTGCTCGATGGCAAGGTCGTCGCGCTCGATCGATCGAGCGGTGACATCGTCTGGCAGCACGACGCACCCGGCGGGATCAACGGGTGGATGTCTGCCGCCGGTGATGTGCTCGTCGTCCCGGTCGGGAGTGCGAATCCGCCCCGGCTCGTCGCTTACCGCGTCAACCGTTGAGGCCGTGGAGGCAGAATTCCCACGTCTCCTCGGCGGTGAGGCGTTGCTTCGGATTCTCGACGAGGCGATTGCCGACCCAGCTGTACATCACTGTCTGCTGCACGAGCGCGGTGGCCCGGCGTGCGTCGGTGATGCTGATCGCGCCCGCGGCGGCGGCGTCGGTGAGGAGCTGGCGCAGCAGTCGTGAGAGTGGCGCGAATGCCGCGCGTACACGGTCGGAGTGGCTGATCGCCGGGTGCATCGAGAACTCGGAGATCGCGCGCCGGTCGTGGCGGCCGCGCTTGCGCGGCGTCTCGATCGGATCACACCACTCGTGGAGGCGGATCGTGAACGTGCGCAGGCGCGCGAGCGGATCGGTCTCGGCTTCGACGACCGCGCGGATGTCGTGGTCCGCTTCGCGCACGGTCTCCTCGAAGAGGGCGAGCACGAGCTCGTCCTTGCCGTCGAAGTACTCGTAGAAACCGCGGAGCGACTGCTTCGAGCGGTCCACGACCTCCTGGATCGTGAACTCGGTCGTGCCCTTCTCGTCGATGAGCTCGAACGCGGCGTCGAGGAACCGCTGGGCGCGCTGTTCGGCGCGCGAGCGGGCGGCGGTGAGTCCTCGGGAAACCGCACGTTCGCGCCAGGCAGGACCGTTCTCGCCGGGCTCGGCGTCGACTCGTGCCATGTCCCAACCGCTTTCCCTCGGGGACCGGGAACGAGGGCGGTCCGGGCCGGAGAATACCGCTCTCACCACTGGGAACGCCCTCTGCACTCGTCACCGCCGCCGGACCGGCGCCACCAGCCGAGCCTGCCGAAGAGTGCGTTCTCCTGGTTGAATAACGACGTTCTTCGGCAGGGGAGAGTGGCAATGGACCTCAAAGCGGGCGCGCGGCTGCGCAGCGCGACCGACACGACCGAGGTCGTGGTGGTGAAGGCGCCGGCCGAGCCGGTCGACCTGCGGTGCGGCGGCGAGCCGATGCTCGCGATCGACGCCGAACGGGGTGCCAACCTGCCGATCGGGGCCGGCTTCGACGAGGGCAGTCAGCTCGGCAAGCGCTACGCGGACGACGACATCGGGATCGAGCTGTTGTGCACCAAGCCCGGTCCCGCGTCGATCTCGTTGGGCGACGAGCGCCTGTACCTGAAGGGCGCGAAGCCGTTGCCGAGCTCGGACTGACGATCGGCGGGTCCGGTGCAGATCGGCCTCTTGCTCGAGATGATCGCGGAAGGCGCCCCAGATCGCGTCGTCGTCGGTTCGCGGATCGGGGGCATCACCGCCGCTGACCTGTTGCGGCGTTCGCGCGCGGCCGCGGCATGGATTGCGGCGTCGGGCGCCGAGCGCGTCGGGTTCGTCGATGTCAACTCCGAGGCACTCCCGATCGCGCTGTTCGGCGCGGCGATCGCCGGTCTGCCGTTCGCGCCGGTGAACTACCGGCTCGCCGACGAGCAGCTCGACTCGATCCTGCGTCGCCTCGCACCCGGTCTGGTCGTGGCCGGGCCGGATGCCGTGGCGCGCATCGGCGCCATCGACGGATTGCAGATCGTGACGCGCGATGACCTGCTCGCGATCTCGGCGGACACCGGCGAGGCCGAACCGGTCCTGCCCATGATCGATCCGGACGACGTCGCGATCATGTTGTTCACCAGTGGCACGACCGGCACGCCGAAGGCGGCGTTGCTGCGGCACCGGCACCTGACTTCGTACGTGATCGGCACGGTCGAGTATCTCGGCGCCGACGCGGATGATGCCCAGCTCGTGAGCGTGCCGCCGTACCACATCGCCGGTGTGTCGGCGATCCTGAGCTCGCTCTACTCCGGCCGGCGCATCGTGTACTTGCCCGGCTTCGACGCCGAAGCTTGGGTCGATCGCGTCGAGGAAGAACGCATCACGCAGGCGATGGTCGTGCCCACGATGCTCGGACGCCTGCTGGCGTGCATCGAAACCGACGCGCGTGAGCTGCCGACACTCCGCCATCTCTCCTACGGCGGTGGCCGGATGCCGCCCGAGCTCATCGAACGCGCGATGCGGTTGCTGCCCGCCGTGAACTTCGTCAACGCGTACGGGCTCACCGAGACGAGCTCCACGATCTCGGTGCTGACGCCCGACGATCACCGCGAGGCGATGGCAAGTGCCGATCCCGCGGTGCGGCGGCGACTCGGTTCGGTCGGCCGGCCCCTCCCGGCGATCGAGCTCGAGATCCGCGACGCGGACGGGACCGTGCTCGCGCCCGGCGAGCGGGGTGAGATCTGCGTGCGCGGCGAACAGGTCGCGGGCGAGTATCTGGGTTCATCGGCGCTCACCGCCGACGGATGGTTCCCGACCAAGGATGCGGGATGGCTCGACGAGGAGGGCTTCCTCTACCTCGAGGGCCGGCTCGACGATGTCATCGTGCGGGGGGCCGAGAACCTCTCGCCCGGCGAGATCGAGGACGTGCTGCTCGCGCATCCCGCGATCGCCGAGGCGGCGGTCGTCGGCGTCCCCGATGCCGAGTGGGGACAGGTTGTCGCGGCCGCGGTCGTGCTCGATGCCACGGCCCCGAACCCGAGTGCCGACGAACTGAAGGCATGGGTGCGGGCGCGGTTGCGCTCCGCGAAGACGCCGGACGTGGTGCAGTTCCGCCGCGAGCTGCCCTACAACGAGACCGGCAAGCTGTTGCGACGCGTGTTGCGCGAGGAGCTCGGCGAGTCGCACTGAAATGGCGCGCTCGCGTTTCCGCGTGGTCTCACGGATCGGCGCCGCCTTCGTGCACTGCCCGGTGATGCCGGCGGCAGAGCAGCCCGAGATTGTCGAGGCGGGTTTCGTGCGATCGCGCGCCTCGCGTCTAGCGCTCGTACACCTGTGTGCCCGCGATGAACGTGCGCCGCACGGGTGCGTCGCGCAGGGCGCCTGGCAGCGCGCGCCACGGCACGCCGAGCACGCAGAGGTCGGCCGGTTGCCCGACCGCGATCGTGCGGGGCGACGCCGGCGCGTCCTCGGACCCGAGGAAGAGGTCGACCGCGGCGCGCGCCTCGATGCGCTCGCGTGCGCCGATGTCTTGGCCGTGACGCGTGCGCCGGGTGACGGCCGCGGCCATCGACGCCCAGGGATCGAACCCTCCGAACGGCGCGTCGGTCCCGGCTGCCACCAGGATTCCGGCGTCGACGAGTGAACGCACGCGGTAGAGCGAGTCGCGGTCGTCGGCGTCGACCTCACGTAAGTAGTCGTCACCGCGCTCGGCCACGAAATGGGGCTGGGTGACGACCGTGAGGTGGAGACGGCGCAGGTGCGGGAGCATCTCGGCAGGAATCACCGACCCGTGTTCGATCCGGTCACCCGGACGCGCGCCGGCCGCGTCGAGCGCGGTGACGGCGACGACGAGTTGGAGCCGGGTCACGCAGTGGAACGCGACCACGCGGTGTTCGGCGTGCGCGCCACGGATCGTGTCGCCGAGGTCGTCGAGTGTCGGGAGCGCGTCGTCGTCGAGCAGGACCTTCACCGGACCGAGTGCGGCGCGGGCTGCATCGGGCGCGATCGCGCCGGCCGGCGCCATGAGGTGCAGCCGTTGGACGACGCCCGCCGCCTGTAGGTCGCGCGCGAGGTCGCGCGCGTCAGTACGCCGCGCCGTTCGGCGTCGCGTCGGTGAAGCCGGTGACGCCGAGCGCGGCCGCGCACGGGCCGAGACCGGCGAGGGCATGGGGCGAGAGTGCAGAGACGCGTCGCACGAGGTCGTCCCGACGCCAGACGCGGCCCGTGTGCCGGTCGACACCCGGTTCGTCATGTCCGTCCAGCCCCGACGCCCGCATTGCCGCGGAGTTGAACACCCAGAACGCGCCGGTTCGATGCTGCACGCGCACCGGCGTGTCGGGTGGGCACAATCCGTCCAGCGCGGCACGGTCCAGGTCGCCGGTGACCGCCTCGTGGAAGCCGACGACGCGCAGCCACGCGCCTGAGGGCAACCGATCGCACGCGGCGCGGATCGCGGCGCGCGCCGCGGTCGGGTTCCCGGCCGCCGCGAGATCGAGCGAAGACGCCGCCGCCACGAGCGCACGCACGTGCACGTGGTGATCGTGCAACCCGGGCAGCACCGCGCCCGACGCGGCATCAATGACGTCTTCGTCGGGGAACGGGCGCAGCCGATCGGCGATCGCGGTGATGGCCTCATCGCACACACGGACATCGCGCACGTGGTCGGGCGCGAGCTCGGCGCGCGCGAGCAGCACTCAGTGCTCCGTGGCCAGCGACTTGGCCACCGCCGCCATCGCGACGTCGATGAGCCGGCCGCCACCCGCCGCGATCGATCGGAACGCGGCGGCCGCGGCGAACAGTCCCGTCATCGGATCCGCGATCGCGTCGCCGCAGAACAACGGCGCTCCGGACTCGTCGTAGGCCACCAAGCCGCCGGCGACCGCCGCGTCGTCGCCGAACGCGACGTGGTTGGCTGCCGCGCCGGCGCGGCCGTATCCCGTGATCGACACCCAGGTGCGGCCCGCGCGTGCCGCGACGAACTGCGCCGCATCGATGCCCAATTGCGCGAGGGCGCGCGGCCGCGATGCTTCGATCACGAGGTCGGCCCGGTCGAGCAGGCGACCCAGCTCGGCGCCCGCTTCGGGAGCGTCGAAGTCGAGCACCACCTGCTCGTGCCCCGCGTGCAGCCACTCGAAGAAGCGGGGATCGCCGGCGCGACCGCCGTCGGGGCGGTTCACGCTCTCGACTTTGATCACGCGGGAACCGGCCACGCCGAGCAGGTGTGCGCACAGTGGTCCGGCCCACATCGCCGAGAAGTCGACGACGAGCGGCGCGGCAACCGGCTCCTGCCGCGAGCCGAGCGGGTGGACCGTCACCGCGCGGCGGGCGTCGACTCGGGGATCGTCCAGCATCGCGATCGGCACCTCGAGCAGTTGGCCGCGATCGGCGACGGTCATCGCGCGCCGGCTCGCCGCGTAGCGCTCGACGGCGGGCCAGGGATCGTCGGTATCGACGGGCGCTTCGAGCACCGCGGGCAGCGCTTCGATGTCGGAGACGCGGGCGAGGTTCACGGCAACCCAGCCGTCGGCCGCGGGCAGGAGCCGGCACGAACCGCCCGCCGACGTGCGTCCGTTGCTCCGCAATCCGAGCACCTCGGCGCGTTGCGTCACGAGCGAATCGGGATCGACCGCGACGGGCAACGTGCCGGCGACGACGCGTGCGCGCTGCATGACGCGTGGACTCGGCGGGGTCAACGCTCCGGCGTGCACACCGCAGGATACGGTGCTCCCGTGCCCCCGGGAGCCGCCGGAATCGAGACGCACGTCCTCGCCGGTGCGGTGGTCGTCGGCGTCGCGCACGGAACGCCCGAAGCCGTCCCCGACGATTACGACGTGTTGCTCACCGCGACGCCGAACCCGCCTCGCCCATGGGTGACCGCGGCTTCGCTCGCGGACGTCGAATGCGCGGTGGACGTGGCGCCGTCGGCCGCGACCGCGCTCGTCGAGGTGTTGCGCGCCACCGAGTCGCTCCCCGTTGCCGCAGCGCTCACGGTGGAGTCCATGGCGTACTCGATGCTGCAGCACGGTGAAACGTTCCGGCGCTGGTTGCGCGGCGAACGCCGAGCGGCCGCCGCGTGCAACCGACGCCGATCCGGTCCGCCTCGAGCGAAATGGTGCACGACTCGACATCTCGCTGCACCGACCCGACGTGCACAACGCGCTGAACGCCGCGATGCGCGACGCCTTGTGCGACGCCTTCGATCTCGTCGCCGCCGACCCGTCGATCCGTGAGGTGCATCTCTCCGGCGATGGTCCGTCGCTCTGTAGTGGTGGCGACCTCACCGAGTTCGGGATCGCGACCGACGCGGGCGCCGCGCACCGCCTCCGCATCGAACGCAGTGTCGGGCGCCGCCTGCACGACAACGCGGGCAAGGTGACCGCACACTTGCACGGGAGCTGCGTCGGCGCGGGCATCGAGATCGCGGCGTTCGCGAGTCAGGTTGTCGCGTATCCGGACACGTCGATCCGTCTCCCCGAGGTCGGCATGGGTCTCATCCCGGGCGCGGGCGGTACCGCGAGCATCCCGCGGCGCATCGGCCGCCACCGCACCGCGTACCTCGCGCTCACCGGCGCGCCGCTCGATGCCGTCACTGCCGCGACGTGGGGACTCGTCGACCAGCTCGCGCCCGCGCGGTAGTCAGACGACGTCGGTGTCGCCGGTCGCCGCGCCGCTGCGGGCGATCGCCCGCTCGTCGGTACCCAGGTACGCGGCGACGACCAGCGGGTCGTGGCGGACCTCGTCCGGCGTGCCCTCGGCGATGACCTCGCCCAGCTCGAGGCAGTACACGCGGTCGCTGATGCTCATGATCAGCGGCATGTCGTGCTCGATCACGACGACCGACGCGTGGAGCTGACGCTGGATGTCCTTGATGACCGGTCCGAACGCCTCGGTCTCACGTTGGGCGAGCCCGGCCGTGGGTTCGTCGAGGCAGAGCACCCGCGCGTCGAGCGCGAGGAGACCGGCGAGCTCGACGACGCGACGGGTGCCGGTCGAGAGGTCCGAGATGTACGCGTCGGAGTAACGGCCGAGGCCGAGGAAGTCGATCAGCTCGGTGGCTTCCGCGCGCCGCTTTCGTTCCATCCGGATCGACGGGGGCAGGTACAACGCCGCGGCGAGGAGGCCGGTGCGGTGGCGGGCCTCGAGCGCGAGCTCGACCGTCTCGCGTACGGTCAGTTCCGGGAACAACGTGGCGGATTGGAACGTCCGGCCCAGCCCTCGACGCGCGCGCGCGGAAGCCGACATCGACGACACTGGCGCGCCGAGGAGCTCGACCGTCCCCGTGCTGGGGCAGTAGCCGCCGATCGCGTTCATCAGCGTGCTCTTCCCGGCGCCGTTGGTGCCGATCAACCCGACGATCTCGTCGGCGCCGACCTCGATGCACACGTCGCGCACCGCAGCATTGCCGCCGAAGTTCACGCAGATGTCGGTCGCGCGCATGACGGGCGCGGTTGGGGCCGGGCCGGCCTCGACCCGCTCCGGCTGCCGGAGTGCGTGCGGCACGGTCTGCCCTTGCTTGCCGGGCGCCGGCCCTATCCGTCGTTCGGCGATTCCGAGCAGGACATCACGGATCGAGTACCCGATCTGGACGAGCCCGCCCGGGAAGTAGAGGAGCAGGACGAGCAAGCCGATGCTGGACGTGAGCAGCGGTACGAGCTCGTTCCCGGGGAAGAATGCCGGCAGGCCGATGACCCACATCGCGCCGAGGATGGGCCCGGCAACCGAACCGAGTCCTCCGATCACGACGATCGACACGAGCAAGAGTGAGTCGTCGACCCCGAAGAGCCGATCGAGCGGGACGGTCTGCAGCGCGCCGGCGAGCAGCGCGCCGGCGAGGCCCGCGATGCCTCCGGCGAGCGCGAACGCACGGAGCTTCACCCGACTCGGGACCACGGTGTACGCCGATGCACCGGCGGGATTGTCCCGGACGCCGATCGTGGTGCGGCCCACGCCCGTTTGGCGGAGTCGAGCCGTGATCATGACCACGACGACGAGCACCGCGAGCACGACGTAGTAGTAGGTGCGTTGGTTCCGGATGTCGATGCCGAACAGGTCGGTGCGCGCGAACGGCACCGACGACGTGGAGCCGGCCGACAGGATCGGCCGATGGTAGAAGTACTGGCTCGCCGCCACGCCGAAGGCGAACGTGCTGACCGCCAGCAGCAGGCCGCGCACGCGCAGCGCGCCGACCCCGATGAGTGCGGCGATGCCGGCGGTGACCAGCGTCGCCAACACGACCGACGGCCCGAACGCCAAGCCCTTGAGGCCCCCGTCGAGCAGGCGCGTGTCGTGCCAGCCGATGTCGACGGTGATCCCGCGCTGGAACGCAGCCGCGAGCAATGCCCCGATGCCCGCGAACGCCATCTGTCCGAGTGAGAGCTGCCCGGCCCAGCCCGTGAGGATGGTGAGCGAGATGCCGCACAGGGCAAAGACGAGGATCGTCGTGTACAGCAGGTGGCGCGAAGGCTGGGTGAAGATGAGCGGGAGCACGACTGCGGCGAGCGCAAGCAGCCAGAGCGCGCTCCGGTCGAGGTTGCCGACCCACCAGATGCCGCGGAGGCGCTCCGGGACCGGCCTCCGCTTCGGCGTGAACGAGAACGTCTGCGTCTCGCCGGTGCCCTGGCGGCTCTGGAAGTACACCGCGACGAGAACGGCGACGAGCAGCAGGAAGTCCATCAGACCCGGCTGATCGAGGAAGTTGAACCTGATGACGGCTTCGATGACACCAATCGCGATGCCGGCGACGAACGCGCGCGGGAACGACACCATGCCGCCGATCACCGCGGCGGCGAGCGCGCGCACGAGCGTGCTCGGGCCCAGTGTCACGAGGTTGTTCGCCAACCCGCTCTGGCCCACGATGAGCGACAGCGACAACGTGGCCAGCGCGCCTGCGACCGCCCACACGAACAGCGACACGAGCTTCGGGTTGATGCCGTTGAGACGCGCGAGGTCGCGGTTCTCGGCGGATGCCTTGACACTCTTCCCGAACGTCGTGCGACTGAGGAACCACGCGAGGAAGAAGGCGACAAGCGGGACGACGATCAAGATCGACAGCGCGGCGCCGGTCACCCGGACCGACGCGATCTCGTGCGCGGAACCGATCGCCTGCGGGAACCGCGCCCCGGCAACCGTGATGTCGGGGTACGCGGTGAAGATGGCGAACGACAACTGGGCGATTCCGATCGTCGCCACCAACACGATCACGCGCGGGGCTTCGAACAGCCGCCGGATGATCGTCAGTTCGAGCAGGGCGCCGTACAACGTGCCCGCCGCGAGCGCGACGGGGAGCGCCAACCAGTAGGGCACGTTGTACTGGACCGTCAGCAGTGCGAACAGACCCGCGCCGATCAGGCCCATGTTGCCCACCGCGAAGTTGATGACACGCGTGGCGCGGTAGACGAGGACGATGCCGAGCGCGAGGAGGCCGAACACGAGCCCGGACACGAACCCGTCGAAGACGAGCTGGCGGGTGACGAGGGTCGCGAGCACCCGTCAGCCCCCTTCACGTCCCAGGAAGACCGCGCGCGCGAGATCATCCCGTGCCGCGAGTTCTTCGGCGGGGCCTTCGAAACGGACGCGTCCCTTCTCGAGGAACACGGCGCGGTCGGCGATCGAGAGCGCCACGTTCAGCGACTGTTCGACGAGCACGATCGTCATGCCTTCGCGCTTGAGTCGTTCGACGACGCCGAGCAGCTGTTCGACGACGATCGGCGACAAGCCCAGTGAGAGCTCGTCGATGAGCAACACATCGGGGTCGTGCAGGAGGGTGATGGCGAGCGCGAGCAGTTGCTGCTGGCCACCGGACAGCGACGCGGCCGTCTGGTCCTGACGGTCGACGAACACATCGAACAGGTCGAGCACGCGCGCGATACGCCGGTCGCGTTCGGCGTGGTCGTCGCGATAGATGTACGCGCCCATCTCGAGATTCTCACGGACCGTCATCTGCGGGAACACGCCCTTGCCCCCCGGCAGCAGCCGGATCCCGTACTTCACGCGTTGCTCCGGCGCGACGAAGGTGATCGTGGTGCCGTGGAGCCGGACAACGCCGCGCGACGGCGTTCCGAGCCCGGCGATGACGCGCAGGATGGTCGACTTTCCGGCCCCGTTCGTCCCGAGCAGCGCGAGCACCTCGCCGCGGCGCACCTCGAAGCCGACGTCGAACAGCACCTGCACGTGGCCGTACGAATAGTCGACCGAGTCGACGTGGATGGCGGGGATGTGCTCCGGGTCGCGGCTCTGGCGTTGCTCCTCCGCGAGCTCCTGCCGCAGTTCCGCCACCACCAGCGAGAGGTCGTACTTGATGCTCGCGGCACTGCGCATGATCAAGAAGCCGCCCACGAGCGTCGAGGGGATGCCGACGATCAGCACCGCGGCTCGCGGTCCGTACGCGTTGGTGAAGAACGCCGCGAGCAACGCGCCGCCGGTCGCGCCCACGAAGAAGACGTAGACCGAGGCGAGCGCCGAGCCCATGCCGCGCAACCGATACGGCACGACCGACTGGATCACGGGACCGATCATCGTGAACGCGGTGAGGAGCAGGATGCCGGGCAGGATCCCGACCACCGTGAACAGCGGTGCGTTCGGCATCGCGTACTGGATCGGCAACAGCACCGCGACCGGCATGATCAGGAACCCGAGCAGGCGCAGCGCGCGCGCCGGGTCGCGCCGGTACAGGGCGTCATAGCGCTTGGCCACGAACGGCAGCACCAGGAGCACGCCGGCGCCCGTCACGGTTCCGACGACGCCGCGCCCGAACGTGCTCAGGTGGAAGTGGCGATCCAAGTACAGGTTCTGGAGCACCGGTCCGGTGAAGAGGCCGAAACCCATGGCGGCGAAGGCGACCAGCATCGTCCGGAACGTCTTGATCCGATTCAGCCGTTCGAACGCGGCCTCGACCGACGTGGGTGTCGCCTTGCCCGCGGGGACGACTTCTCCAAGCACGTCGAGCATCTCGTGCTGACCGCGCGGCGGCTCGGGGATGCGGAACGCGAGGATCGCGAGCGGGATCGTGGGGATGCCCAAGAGGAAGTACGCCCAGCGCCAACCGTTCGGCCCACCCGCGAGCGCGGCGATCCCGCCGACGAGGGCCGGGCTCAGTACCGCGGCGGCGCGGGCCGCGCCCGCGACGGTCGCGTTGAGGCGCCCGCGCACGGAGATCGGGTAGGTGTCCGCAATGAGCGAGCCCTGCACGGGGAACGTGTTCGACTTGGCGATGCCGACGCCGAAACGGGCCCAGAAGAGGGTGAACGCGTTCGCCGCGAAGCCGCAGACGAACACCATTGCCGAGAAGAACGCCGTCGCCCAGCCGATGATCGGCGCGCGCCGGTATCGGTCGGCGAGCCAGCCCATCGGGAGTGCGCCGAGCACGAGGAACGCGCCCGACGCCGCGCTGATGAAGACGATGACGCCGTCGCCGACGTGCAGGCTGTCGCGGATGTTCGGCGCCAGCACCGACAGCGTCGCGGTCTCGAGCTCGTCGAACGACTGCAGCAGCACGAGGATGACGAACGCGAACACGCCACCTTGGACGACACCTTCGCGCAGCGTGAGGCGTTCGTCTCCGACGCCGGGGAGCAGATCGTCGGCGAACAGCACATCTCGGTCGGCCTCGGCTTGTGCGGCCTGCCGCTCGGCTTCGGCGTCGAGGACGACCTGCACCCGGCCCGCCGTCGAACCCCCGCCGTGTTCCGACTCGGCAGTCGACACGTGCTTTCCCCCTCGAAAGAACTCGCCCCGACCGCTCGTTTGTGACAGGCCCGTTAGATCGTATCCGGGTGGGGCAGCGGCGTCTCGGCGTGGGCAAGGAAAGGAGTGATCGCGAGTGACGAAACCGTTAGTAAGCGATTTCCTTCGACCCGCGGGCCCGACTACGCTCCGCCGGTCGGCAGGTTCGCGCGTTCTGGGGGGAATTCCGTGCGTCGCTGGAAAATCGCGTGCGTGGCAATGGTCGCAGCGTTGGCGTTGGCCGGATGTGCGTCGGGGGACGACGATGCATCCAGCGCGACCACGTCCGGCGGAGGCTCGGCGACAACCGGCGACGCGGGCGGACCGGCGCCCGGCGTCACCGCCGACACCGTCAAGATCGGCGTGACCTACGTCGACACGAAGGCGCTGGCCGCGGTCAACCTCAACTACAACCTCGGCGATCACCAGGCGACCTACAAGGCGTTGTTCGACGACATCAACGCCAAGGGCGGCATCAACGGTCGGAAGATCGAGCCGATCTTCGCGCCCGTCGATCCGTCGCAGCCCGCGTCGAGTGACGCGGCGTGCCTCAAACTGACCGAGGACGATGATGTCTTCCTCGTCACCGGGTTCTTCCTCACCACCGCCGTGAGCTGCCCGGTCGGAACGCACGCCACGGCCACGGTCGGCGGTGGGATGACGCCCGACCTGCTGAAGCAGGCGAAGGCGCCCTGGCTCACGTGGGCGCCGGACACCGATCAACCCAAGGCGGTCGTCGACGCGTTCCACAAGCGCGGCGAGCTCGATGGCAAGGTCGGTGTGTTCGCCTCCTCGCAGGACTCCGAGCAGATGAACGACTTCGTCCTGCCGGAACTCGACAAGCTCGGCGTCAACGTGGTCGAGACGGGGATCATGGACGCACCGGTCAGCGACGTCGCGGCCGTGGAGGCGAACGTCAACGTCGTCGCCGAGAAGTTCAAGTCGGCGGGCGTCGACACTGTACTGATCGTCGGAATCGCCGGCGCGAATTGGCCCCTCTCGATGGAGGACAATCCGTACAGCCCGCACCTTCTGTTCACCGACGTTCTCGCGGCCCGCGCGTTCGCAACGAACGAGTCGACCACGGACACGTCGATCCTGGACGGCTCACTCTCCGCCGGCGGCTACGGCCCCGACCAAGCGCGCTACGACGAGCCGGCGATGCAGGATTGCGTCAAGGTGCTGAAGGATGCGGGCGTCGAAACGCCGTCGCCGGACGCGTCGGGCAGCGACCAGTCCAACCAGCCGTACCAGGCCGCGTTCCAGGCGTGCCCGGATGTCGAGCTCACGCGTGCGTGGCTCGAGGCCGCGGGGAAGAACCTCAACTACGGCACGCTCGAGTCCGCGGTCGACGGCCTGAAGGTGACCATCCCGGGTGACCCGACCGAACGAACCTACGGCCCACCGCCTGCGGCCGATGGCAACCCGACCGTCTATTTCTTCACCTGGGACAGATCGAAGAAGGGATTCGTCGTGGACGAGGGGAAGAATTAGTTACGGCGCGTAACGTCTCGGCCGTGGCTCCTCGTGACCTGCTCGATCCCGAAATCGCACCGTCGATCGAGCACATCCCGTTCGACGACCTGACGCCCGAGATCCTCGCCACCCTGCGCGGGCTCATGGGCGGGCCACTGCCGCTCTCGGACACCGTGAAACGGACCGATCACGTCGTCCCCGGCGACGACGCCGTGCCGGTGCGCGTGCACCGGCCCGTGGGTGTCGAAGGTCCCTTGCCGTGCGTGTACTCCATGCACGGCGGCGGCTACGTGATCGGCAGTCACGACATCGACGACCCGATGTTCGACGAGCTGTGCCCGAAGCTCGGCTGCGTCGGCGTGTCGGTCGACTACCGGCTCGCGCCGGAGACGGCGTACCCGGATCCGCTCGAGGACTGCTACCGCGGGCTGCGCTGGACGCACCAACACGCGGCCGATCTCGGCATCGACCCGGACCGCATCGGCGTCGCAGGCGTCAGCGCCGGCGGTGGTCTGGCCGCTGCCCTCGCGCTCCTGGCGCGCGACCGCGGTGAAGTGCCCGTGGCGTTCCAGCTCCTCGACTCGCCGATGCTCGACGACCGGCAGATCACCAACTCCAGCCGGCAGGACGGGCTCCCGGTGTGGAGTCGAAACTCGAACGCGTTCGGATGGCGGGCCTATCTCGGCGATCTCTACGGCCGCAACGACGTGCCCGCGACCGCGGCGGCCGCGCGCGCCACCGACTTGTCGGGGCTGCCGCCCGCGTACATCTCTGTCGGCGCGGTCGACGGTTTCTGCGACGAGGATGTCGACTACGCGCTGCGGCTGAATCATGCGGGAGTGCCCACCGAGCTGCACGTGTACCCGGGCGCGTGCCACGGGTTCAACGTGATCGCGCCGCACGCGCGCGTCACGAAGCAACGTGCGCGCGACATGGAGGATTGGCTCGCCCGGCAGTTCCAACGTGGATGAATTTCTCTTCCTTCCCGAACCCGAACCGAGGGCGATCAAGTACACCGTGATCTCGGTCGACGACCACGTCGTCGAACCCGCGCACACCTTTGAGGGCCGGCTTCCCGCTGCCCTGCAGCCGCGCGCACCGCGGATCGTCGAGACGCGCAATGGTCATCAGGTCTGGGAGTTCGAGGGTGCGTGCTACACGCAGGTCGGGATGAACGCGGTGGCCGGCCGACGCCCGGAGAGCGTGAAGCTGGAGCCATTCCGCTTCGATCAGATGCGACCCGGTTGCTACGACGTCGATGCGCGCGTCCAGGACATGGATATCAACGGCGTGTGGGCGTCAGTGAACTTCCCGTCACAGATCACCGGGTTCTGCGGCAGTGTGTTCTTCGGCATCGATGACCGCGAGCTGGGAGTCGCGTGCACGCGCGCGTGGAACGACTGGCTGTTCGAGGAGTGGTACCAACGCCATCCCGACCGGATCGTGCCGCTCGGCATCACCTATCTCGCCGATCCCGAGCTCGCCGCCGGCGAGATCCGCCGCAACGCAGCACGCGGGTTCACGTCGGTGACGTTTCCCGAGCGGCCGCACGCGATCGGCCTGCCGTCACTGTGGGAGCGCGACCACTGGGACCCGATCATCGCGGCGTGCGTGGAGACCGACACGGTCATCTCGTTGCACGTCGGTAGCTCGGGTATCCACCCGTTCCCTCCGGGTGCACCGACGAGTCAGTTGGGCGCGACGCTCTTCGGACAGCTCGCGCTGGGCGCGTGCGCGGAGTGGCTGTGGTCCGGCTATCCGGTCCAGCACCCGGGCCTCAAGGTCGCGATGAGCGAGGGCGGCATCGGCTGGGTCGCGATGCTCCTCGACCGCCTCGACTACATCGTCGACCACTCGAGCTACGGGCTCGGTTGGCCGGAGCGGCCTTCGCAGGTCTTGCAGCGCAACTTCTGGTTCTGCACGCTCGAAGACGCATCCACCATCGACACCCGTTCTCGCATCGGTGTCGAGAACATCATGGTCGAGGTCGACTATCCCCACGGTGACAGCACGTGGCCCGACACGCAACCTGTCATCGAGAAGGCGTGGGGTCACGTGCCGCCCGCCGAGCTGCGCGCGATGTGCTCCGAGAACGCGGCCGCGCTCTATCGCCACCAGCTCCCGGACGTCGTGTTGCCGCGCGACATCTGATCGCGGGGGCGAGATCGGGCGCAGGTCACACCCGTCCGGCGAAGTCGACCTGGCCGGTCGCCAGCGCGGCGTTGAAGCCGCCGTCGATGTCGACGTTCACACCGTTGACGTACGACGCGGCCGCTGAACCGAGGAACGCGAGCACGAGTGCGACCTCGCGCGGGTACACCGCGCGCCCGTTCATCTCGCGGATGTTCCAGTCGACGATCTGGTCGCTCGTCGAGGCTCGGAACTCGGGGAGCAGCGGCGTGTCGATCGGCCCCGGGCAGACGGTGTTGGTCCGTACGCCGCGGCGCATCGTCGGACGCGACGAACGCAGCGTGTACACCTCCACGACTTCCTTGGTGAAGTTGTACGGGGTCTGCCCGAGGTCGGGCAGGTTCGCCGCGAACCATTCCCGCGCGGGCGTCCAGCCGCCGGCGATGTCGATGTCGAGCAATGCGTTGATCGGTTGCACCCGCTTGCGCCACAGGTTGCCGGCGAGCGACGCGGTGTTCACGATGGCGCCGCCGTCGGGCATGCGATCGAGCAGGCCCTCGGACAGCGTGCGCAACGCGAGGTAGTTGACCGACAGCACGGTGGGTGGTGGTGGCGTGTCGGCCACGCCCGCGTTGTTGAACAGGGCGTGCACCGGACCTTCGATGCCGCTGATCGCGTGGCGTACCGCGACTTCGTCGGACAGATCCGTGGCCAGGAACGCGTCATGCGGCCCGTTCGGTGGCGTCAGGTCCAGCGCGGTGACGTGCGCGACGTCGAGTTCGGCGAGCACGTCGAGCAGCGCCGCGCCGACGCCGCGCGCCGCGCCGGTCACGACGACCCGGCGGTCTTGGTAGCTGAAGGGATGCGTCACGGTGCCTCGAATCCTCGGGTTACAGCGATCGTCGGGAGGTGGTCTCGGACACGCGTCCGAGCAGCCTCGTGAGCACGGTGTACATCACGTTGCCGTAAGGCCACTGTGTCACGATCTTGCCGGTCGGTGACGTGAAGTAGTTGTTGGTCATCGTCCACGAGGTGCCGGCCATCTTCGACTGCAACCACCGGTACCAGCGCGCTTGGAAGCCCGGCTTCACTTCGACGGCGGTGACCCGCTCGCGTCGCATGCGCGTGACCGCACGCACGGCGTAGGCCGCCTGCGCCTCGAGCATCGACACGATGTCGCCACCGTTGGTGCCGGGCCCGTAGAGCATGAAGAAGTTCGGGAAGCCCGCCACCGTGATGCCGAGGTAGGCGCGTGGTTCACCCGCCCAGTGCTCGTGCAGCGTCGTGCCCGCGCGCCCGACGACGGCCAGGCGGGCCAGGTAGTTCGCGGGTTGGAAGCCGGTCGCCAAGACGATGACGTCGACCGCGTGCTCCACACCATCAGCGTCGACGATCCCGGAGTTGGTCACCGACGCCACCGCCTTCGGCACCAGGTGCACGTTCTCCTTCTTCAGCGCCGGATAGAAGGTGGTCGCGAAGATCGGCCGCTTCCCCGGGTACGGGTACTTCGGTGTGAGCGCCTCGCGCAGCTCGGGGTGGTCCTTGAACTGCCGGTCGATGTAGCGCCGGCACATCTGCTCGCGCGCGGTGTTCGCCTTGGTGCCGGGGCGCCAGATGTCGCCACCGCGGAGGTTCTTCTCGAGCAGGTATTTCAGCCGCCAGCGCTCACGGCTGCGGCGCCAACGGTTCGCGTACGCGGCGCGCTCGTCGTCCTCGAAGTCGCGTTCGCCCTTCGGCAGCACCCACCCGGGCTCGCGCTGGAAGACGTAGCACTGCTTCACGATCGCTTGGATCGCAGGCACCACCTGCGTGGCCGACGAACCGGTGCCGACGACCGCCACGACCTTTCCGGTCAGGTCGTGCTCGTGCTGCCAGCGGGCCGTGTGGAACGCGGGCCCTTCGAAGTCCTCGAGTCCGGGCCAGTCGGGGTAGCGGGGCACGTTCAGGAAGCCGACCCCGCTGATGAGCGCGTGGCACTCGTCGACCACCCCACCCGCGAGGCGCACGGTCCAGACGTGGCGGTCGTCGTCCCACGTTGCGGACTCGACCGTGGTATCGAGCTGCACGTGCGGCCGCAACCCGAATTCGTCGACGGTCGCCTCGAGGTATTGCTGCAGCTCGGCCTGCCGCGCGTGCGAGCGGGACCAGTCGTGCGCGTTGAACGAGAAAGAGTAGAGGTGCGAGCCGACGTCGACCTCCGCACCGGGATAGGTGTTGTCCCACCACGTGCCGCCGATGCCGGACGACGACTCGTAGATCGTGAACGTGTGGATCCCCGCCTGCTTCAGCTTGACGCCGGCCGCGATGCCACCGAACCCCGCGCCGACGATCACCACGCGCGGCGTGCCCGCGGGACCGAACAACTCGGTCGCGGGAGGTCTCACGGTTCGGCGCGCCCCAGTCCGTGGATCAGCGTTTGGCCTTCGACTGGTTCAACTTCACGGCGTCGCGCACGAGCGCCTTCAACGCCCTCGCGTTGATCTTGTCGCCTTCGTGGAAGTCGATGGCACGCCGGGTGTTGCCCTCCAGGCTGGAGTTGAAGAGGCCCGAAGGGTCCTTCAGCGCCGCCCCTTTGGCGAAGGTCATCTTCACCACGTTCTTGTACGTCTCGCCGGTGCAGAGCATTCCGTCGTGCTCCCACGTCGGTACCCCGCGCCATTTCCACTCCTCGACCACTCCGGGATCGGCTTCCTTGACCAACGCACGGAGCCGACCGAGCATCTCGCCCCGCCAGTCGTCCAACTCTTTGATCCGCGTGTCGATCAGCTGAGACGGGGACTTGCCTGCCTTCGAGGCGCTCGGCGTCATGAGGGCGCGTCGCCTTGGACCTCGGCCATGCGGGACCATCCGCCGGGGACCTCGACATTGACGATCTCCGGGACCGCCGAGAACAGCGTCGGCAGCAGCTGCGTCGCTTTCTTGAAGTGCTCGGAGTTGACGTGCGCGTCGCCCGCGGCGGCGTCTTCGAACGCCTCGACGAGCACGTACATGTTGGGATCGTCGACGCTGCGGTACCAGTCGAAGCAGATGTTGCCGGGCTCGGCACGCGTGGCGGCGGTGAACTCCTCGACGAGGTTGGGGAAGTCGTCCGCGTACTTCGGGCGAATCGGGTTCTTCACGACGACCAGGATCATGCGCAGGTCCTTTTGGAGGAAGCGTTGAACCCTCAAGATATGACAGGTCGAAGCGACGCGCGCCGGGGGCGACCTACGGTCTGCCCATGGCTACCTTCACGGCGAGCGACGAGCTCCGGGGCGCCGAGTTCGTCGGTGCTGACCTGCAGGACTCCTGGTTCCGGCAGAGCAAGCTGCGCGCGGTGCGTATGCGCGGTGCCGACCTGACCGGCGCCGACATCGACGGCGACATCGACGGGGTACGGGTGAACGGGATCGAGATCGCGCCGCTCGTCGAGGCCGAGCTCGACCGGCGCTACCCCGAGCGGGCCGCGCTCCGAGCCCGGGACGCCGCGTCGATGCGTTCGGGTTGGGCCGGACTCGAGGCCATGTGGGCGCCGACGATGACGCGGGCCGTGGCGCGGCCGCGGGGAACGGTCGACGTCTCGGTCGACGGCGAGTGGTCCTTCGCCCAGACGCTGCGGCATCTGGTCTTCGCGACCGACGTCTGGCTGGGCGCGTCGATCCTCGGGCGGGCGGATGCGTTCCACCCGATCGGGGTGCCGTTCTCCGGGTGGCGCGACCAGGCGGCCGGTGCCGGCATCGACGTCGACGCCGCGCCCTCCTTCGAAGCGGTGCTGCAGGTGCGCGCCGAACGGGTCGGTCAGGTCCGCGAGTTTCTCGCGACCGTCTCCGACGAGACGCTCGGCGAGCAACGCGCCAGCTCGGTCTTCACCGGTGGCGCACCGTTCCCGGTGTCACTGTGCCTGTGGATCATCATGAACGAGGAGTGGCACCACCACCGCTACGCGGTACGCGACCTCGATGCGATCCTGAAGGACTGATCCTCAGTGTCGGGGACTTCAGAGCCCGAGTGACTCGGTCACGCGAGCGGTGAGGTCGCCTTCGGTCATCGTGGTGTCGACTTCGATGGCAGGAAGGTTCAGGCGCGCGGTTTCGTCACGGAGCCACTCGGTGAACATGCGGTCGCGTTCGAGCAGGTTGCGGCGGGCGCGCGCGGCGTCGCGGGTCGCGTCGAGGAAGTCCCAGTGGGAAGATCCTCGGTGTTCGGACGCGGCGCGGCGGAACTCCGGCGTCGGGAGCAGCCAGACCGCGTCGGTCGGCTCGGCGAGGAGCGGTTGCACGAGGTGCGGCAGCAGCCGGAACCCCTCGACGATGACCGCGGGTGCGGTCGGAAGGCGGAGGAGGTCTTCGACGATCAGGTCGAAGCCCTCGCCCCGAAACCAATGGAAGGTCTCGAGCATCGCTTCGGGGGATCGGTTGACCCAGCGCTCGTCCATGTCCATGGCCACGAACTCGGTCAGGAGCGGGGCAGATTCACGTGTGCTCCGGCGCGCGTGGTCCGCCATCGCGTCGTCGGTCGCGTAGAGCTGGAGGCCCTGCTGCGCGGCGATGCGGCGCGCGACGGTCGACTTGCCGGCTGCGCTGCCGCCGCCGATCCATCGGCGGTGTCGGTCAGTTGACGACGCCGCGCACCTTCAGGTCCAGGATCGTGTCCATGTCGAAGCCGAGCTCCTCGAGGATCGTGTCGCCGTGCTCGTTGAACTCGGGCGCGCGGTTCGGTACCGCGGGCTTCTCGTCGTACTGGACCGGCGCCGCCGCGAGGCGGAACGGCGTGCCGTCGGCGGTCGCACAATCGGCGACGTAGCCGTTCGCGACCGTCTGCGGATCCGACGCGGCTTCGAGGGTGTCCTGCACCACGACCCATTGCCCGCTGAAGTCCGCGAGTCGCGCGCGCCATTCGTCGACGGTGCGTTCCGCGAACACGCCACGGACGATGTCGGTCGCTTCGCCCGCGTGGGCGCTGATCGCGGGGCCAACGAAGCGTTCGTCGATCGCGAGCTCCGGCTGTTCGATCACTGCGCAGAACTCGGGCCAGTACTTGGCCGCTTGCAGGCAGCCGAGCGAGATGTAGTGACCGTCGCTCGTCCCGTAGGTCGCGACGAGCGGATTCCCCGTGGCCGCGCCGAGCGGCAACGGCGCCCAGCCGCGTTCGTGCTGCAGCGACAACGCGAGCGCGGCGCCCATCGACCACAGACCCACGCCGAGGAGCGACACGTCGACCGTGGTGGCCACGCCGGTTCGTTCCCGGTGGAAGAGCGCGCCCATGATCCCGCCGGCCACCGTCATCGCGCCGATCGAGTCACCGAACGCGGGCGCGGGGGGCATGGGCACGTAGTCGTACTCCTCGTGCTTCATGCCCATCGCGACACCGGCCCGGCACCAGTAGGCGAGCGAGTCGTAGGAGCCCTTGTCGGCGTCGGGCCCGCGCTCGCCCTGGCCGGTGCCGCGCACGTAGATGATGTCGGGGTTGTGGGCGCGGATGTCGTCGACGTCGAT
This sequence comes from uncultured Actinomycetes bacterium, assembly GCA_963740835.1. GTDB lineage: Bacteria > Actinomycetota > Acidimicrobiia > IMCC26256 > PALSA-610 > CAVUFH01. The sequence goes on from CAVUFH010000003.1 coordinate 1,468,970, forward strand.
CTTCAGCTTCGTCCGCACGTGCGGGAGCTTGTTCGTGAGAAACACGTCGGCGGTGCCCGCGAGCTTGTAGAGGATCTCGAGTCCTTCGTCGGACGTGAGGTCGAGCGCGAGGCTGCGCTTGCCGCGGTTCGAGTGTTCGAGCAGGACGTGCACGGTCGTGCCCATCACCGCGATCCCCGTTGACGCGAGGCCGCGCATCGCGTCGCCCCGCTCGACATGTTCGATCTTGACGACGTCGGCACCCCAGTCCGCGAGCAGCGCGGAGGCCGCGGGCACGAACGTGTGCTCGGCGACTTCGAGGATGCGGACGCCTTGCATGACGGCGGTCATCGTGTGCTCCCTGCGCGTTGGTGTGTGGGTCGGCGAATGGTCTCGTCAGCGAACGGCGTGGACGGGCACGTTCGAGTAACCGGCGACGTTCGACATGTTGACTCGGCGCAAACCGGCTTCGTCGACCTCGAGTCGCGGCCAGCGGTCGAGGATCTCTTCGATCGCGATCCGGCTCTCGAGGCGCGCGAGCGCGGCGCCGAGGCAGCTATGGACACCGTGCCCGAAGCCGATGGTGATGCCCGGCGGCCGTTCGACGTCGAACTCGTCGGCGCGCTCGAACGCGCGCGGGTCGCGCGTGGCCGCGCCGGTGATGAGGAGCACGGGGAAGCCCGCGGGCACAGTGCCGCCCTCGAGGGCGCGCTCCTCCACGCAGTACCGACCTTGGTACTGCGAAGGCGGCCAGTACCGGAGGATCTCGTCGACGGCACGCGGGATCTTGTCGCGATCGTCGACGATCTTCTGCCACTGATCGGGGTGTCGCGAGAACAGCACCGCCGCGTTGCCCACGAGCTTCGTCACCGTTTCCGCGCCCGCGCCACCGAGCAGGATGGCGAAGCCGGTGATCTCGAGGTCGTCGAGGCCGGTCTGCTCGCCGTCGCCCCGGTCGACGGTGACCTGGGTGAGCCGCGACAGCATGTCGTCACCCGGGTTCTTGCGCTTCTCAACTGTGAGCTGGTGCCAGTACATGCCCTGTTCGATGACGGCCTGTTCGTTCTCGGGGCTGGGCACGATCTGGCCCGGCGCGCGCTCGAGGCTGGCGTCGAGCCAGTGCCGGATCTGCTGGCGTTCGCCGTCGGGCACGCCGAGCATGCGCGAGATCACCTCGACCGGGAAGGGTGCGGAGAAGTCGGCAACCGCGTCGAACGAGCTCGCATCGCGCAACGGGTCCAGATAGCCGCCGATGACCTCGCGGATCATCGGCTCGAGCGACGTCACCGCGCGCGGCGTGAACACCCGGCTGACCAGGGCCCGGAAGCGATCGTGTTCGGGCGGATCCATCATGATGATCTGCCGGTACGCGGCGATCTCCTCCGGATCCTTCGAGAGCGAGAACAGCTCGATGCCGTGCGCGCTCGAGAAGCCCTCCCAGTCCCGGTGTGCGGCGAGCACGTCCGCGAAACGGGAGAGTGCATAGAACCCGTACTTCTCGCTGAAGTACACGGGCGCTTCGTCGCGCAGCCTCCGGTACATCTCGGTCGGATCGTTGAAGAAGCTGTCCGAGAAGGGATCGAATTCGACGGGGGTCGTGCCGGTGCTCATCGATTGCTCCCTGACGCGGCTTCGAACAGTGACGCGGATGTTAGACAACGAGCATGACCTCGCAGCGCGTACGTCGAGGACGCGCTCGGCACTCGCCACCGATCCGCGACAAGCCCGGGGCGGACTCCTTGCGCGTGGGCCGCGACGGCAAGGTCGTCGAGTGGAGATGCCACTACTGACGCGGGGGCCGGCGGCCGTTGCAGACGGCGTCCTCGACGAGACCGATGACCCAGGTGACGCCGGCGATCGCGTCGTGCGGGTCGAGGCCCCAGTCGACGACGAGGCGTTCGTAGCTCGCCACGCTCCACAGCACGTCGAGCATGCCCGCGGCGATGGCGCGGTCGGCATCCGACCAATCCGCGGTCGTCGGCGCGACCGCGGCGAGGAGCGCGTCGCGCTGCCGCCGGTGCGCGCCGAGGAGCGTCGGGTCGTCGGGGGTGCGCGACTCCAGGGGGAACGACGAGACGTACTCGAGGATGCGCGCCGTATGCAACTGGATGTCCGCCAGCGCGAGGCCCTCGAGCGCGACGCCGGATTCCTCCTCGAGACGGGCCATCACTGCGTCCCGGAGCTCCCGCTCGTTCGCGAAGTGCCGGTACACCGTGCGCTGGTTGACCTGCGCACGTTCGGCGACACCGCGCACCGTGAGTGCGCGCCAGTTCCACACCGCGAAGTCGTGCAGCAGGTCGGCGCCCGCGGCGACGATGCGCTCACGCGTCTCGGCCGCGCGCCGGCGTCGCACCGGACTGTCGTATTTCCTGCGGGCAGGCGCCCGTTCGTCGACAGTCACGGCGTCACGGAGTCGATCGCGTGAAGACCGGAAGCGTCTCCCACCCGCGGACGGTGGAGGTCGGTGAGAGCCGGGCGTTGGCGTCATCGACGTCCCACTCGGGGAACCGCTTGAGCACCTCTTCGAGCGCGACGCGGCCTTCGAGTCGGGCCAGCGCGGCGCCGAGGCAGAAGTGGGTGCCGAACCCGAAGGTGAGGTGCGGACCGACGGCGCGGTGGATGTCGAACGCGTCGCCGTTCGGATAACGCCGGTCGTCGCGATTGGCGGCGCCGACGAGGAACAGCATCACGCTGCCCTCCGGCACGGTGTGGCCGTAGTGCTCCACGTCGCTTGCGACGTAGCGGGCCACGTGGGGTGCGGGCGGCTCGAACCGCAGCAGCTCCTCGATCGCGTTCGGCACGAGTGCGGGGTCGGCAACGAGCGCGCGTCGTTGGTCGGGGTGCTCGGCCAGCACCGTGCCCGCCCAACCGATGAGGCGCGTGGTCGTCTCGTTGCCGGCGCCGGCGATGACGGTCACGTAGGTGAGGATCTCCTCGCGGGTGAGCCGGCGCGTGATTCCGGTCTCGTCCACGAACTCGGCGTTCAGCAGCTCGGTCATGAGGTCGTCGGAGGGATGGTCGGCGCGCCAGTCGATGTAGTCGCCGAAGATCTCGCCGCTCAAGATCGCGTCGACCGAGCTCGTCATGGGCTTGCCCGCTTCGGTGCGGATCGACGCGTCGACGTGCTCGCGGATCGCTTCCTGGTCCTGCTCAGGGATGCCGAGGAGCATGCCGATCACGCGCATCGGCATCTGCGCACCGAGGTCGGCAACGAAGTCGAATCGGCCCGCGCCGACGAGCGGGTCGAGACTCGCCGCGCAGAACTCGCGCACCTGCGGCTCCAGCGCGTTCATCTTCTTCGGGGTGAACACCCGCGACAACAACCCGCGGTGCACGGTGTGGATCGGCGGGTCCTCGAAGATGATCACACCGGGTGGCATCTCGAGGTCCGCCTTGATCAGTTCGAGGATGGCGCCGCGCCCGGAGATGTACGTCTCGCGGTCCTTGAGGCCGCGCTCGACGTCGTCATAGCGGCTGACGGCGAAGAATTCGTACTGCTCGTTGTAGTAGAGCGGTGCTTCTTCGCGCAGCCGGCGGAACACCGGATACGGATCCGCGTTCACGGAAATGTTGTACGGGTCGTACGAGACACCGTTGGGATCGGAGGTGCCGGCGGGCTTGGTCACCATGACATCACCTCGTTGGTGGACTGATCCAGGAGCGCGACGATGCGCGACGGTGTCAGCGGGAGGCGGGTCACGGTCACGCCGAACGGCGCGAGCGCGTCGGCCACGGCGTTGACGACGGCCGGCGGCGCGCCGATCGCGCCGCCTTCACCGACGCCCTTGTGCCCGCCCGGGCCGCCGCTCGGTGTCTCGATGTGCCCGTACTCGATCATCGGGACATCGGCCGCGGTCGGGAGCAGGTAGTCCATGAACGTCGTCGCGAGCGGGTTGCCGTCGTCGTCGTACGCCAGCTCTTCGAACAGCACACCGCCGATGCCTTGCACGGAGCCGCCCGCGATCTGGCCCTCGACGACGCTCGGGTTGATCATGGGGCCGCAGTCCTCGCTCACGATGTAGCGCAACAGCGTGACCCGTCCGGTCGTGACATCGACCTCGCACGTGCACACGTGGGTGGCGTTCACCCAGACGATCGGCGTGTCGGCGGTGTAGCGCGCGCTCGCCTCCAACCCGGCCGGGACGCCAGGTGGCAGCGACGACGGCTCGAAGTAGGCGAGCGCGGCCAGCTCGGCGAAGGTGATGCCGATCGAGGGCGTGCCCCGCACGCTCGCGCGGCTGTCGCCGAGCTCGATGTCGTCGACGGCGGCTTCCAGCTTGTGCGCGGCGATCGCGCGGATGCGCTCGCGCAGGATGGTTGCGGTCTCGCGCACCGCCCCCGCGGTCATCGAACCGCTCCGGCTGCCGGCCGCGCCCGCGCCGAAGCCGGTGACGGCGGTGTCGCCCTGGATCGTGTTGACGTCCTCGATCTTCACGCCGAGCGCGTCGGCAGTGAGCTGGACGACGGTCGTCTCGATGCTGTTGCCCGCGGAGCCGCCGGCGACGTAGACGTTGACGGCACCCGAAGGCTCGATGCGGATGGTGGCCGCCTCGCTTCCGTACACGCCGTACCCCGGGGTCGACGGCTCGACGTACGCCGACACACCCACGCCCAGGTAGCGGCCGGCCGCGCGCGCCTGCGCCTGCTCGGTGCGGAACGCTTCGTAGTCGAGCATCGCCAGCGCCTGCTCGAACGTTTCGAGCGGCGTGATGCGGTCGTACGGCATGCCGTTCGCGTTCGCGTAGGGCAGGTCTTCGGGTTGCAGCAGGTTGCGCCGGCGCAGATCGATCGGATCCATACGCATCTGTCGGGCCGCGATGTCGAGCAGTACCTCGCGGGCCAGCGTCTCGAACTGCCATGGCCCGCGGTACGCGGTGCGCCCGACGGTGTTGGTGTACACCGACTTGGTCGCGAAGCCGGCGCGCGGGACGCGGTAGGGCCCGGGGAACAGCATGCCGACCGCGGCCGCCGGACCGACCGGCCACGGCGTGGGGTAGGCACCGCAATCGGAGACGAAGTCGATGTGCGCGGCTTGGATCGCGCCGTCGGCGTCGAACGCCATCTGTACCGTCGCGTGCTCGAGGCGCGACTTGCCCGCCGCGAGCAGGTTCTCGCGGCGGTCCTCCACCCACTTCAGCGGTGCACCGACCTTCCGTGCGGCGAGCATCAGGCACATCTCGTCGCGCTGGACCATGACCTTCTGGCCGAAGCCGCCGCCGGTGTCGCGCATCACGACGCGGATGTGGTGTTCGGGTATCCCGAGCAGGCGCGAGCAGAACAGCCGCATCTCGTGCGGCGTCTGGGTCGCCGCGTAGATCGTCAGATCACCGGACGCGCGGGCGTAGTCGACGACGAGGCCGCGCCCTTCCATCGGCACCGGCGCGTACGCCTGCTGGAAGATCGTTTCGCGCGCAACGTGCGCGGCGGACGCGAACGCGTCTTCGAGCGCGGCGGCAGGCAGGCCGTTGAGCTCCCCGATCACGTTGGAGCCGTGGGCCTCGTGGACGAGCACGTCGGCGCGCTCGGCCTCGGTGTAGTCGACGATTGCCGGCCGCGGTTCGTAGTCGATCTCGACCAGCTCGGCCGCGTCTTCGGCGCGCGCGCGGGTGTCGGCGACGACGAGCACGACCGGATCGCCCACGAAGCGCACCTCGCCTTCGGCGAGCGGCGGGCGCGGGGTCTCGGGGCTCGCCGCGCCGATCGACGTGTGCCACTGCTCCCTCACGTCCGGGTTCAGATCCGCGGCGGTGAACACGAAGTGGACGCCGGGCTGGGCGAGCGCGGCCGAGGTGTCGATGCTGCGGATCGCGGCGCGGGCGAAGTCGCTGCGCACGAAGCACGCGTGCAGCATCCCCGGCAGCGCGATGTCGTCGACGTAGGTGCCGCCGCCGGTGAGCAGGCGCGCGTCCTCGACCCGGTGCACCCGCGTGCCGACGTAGCGCGCCGCGGCCGGTGCCGCAGATTCGGTCATCGTCCGCGGTCCTTGACCGGCGCCTTCGCGGCTTGGCGAACCGCGTTCACGATGCCTTGGTACCCGGTGCAGCGACAGAGGTTGCCCGACAACGCCTCGCGGATCTCCTGATCGGTCGGGTCCGGGTTGTCGCGGAGGAAGGCGGTGACCGACACGACGAACCCGGGCGTGCAGAAGCCGCACTGCAGACCGTGGCAGTCGCGGAACGCCGACTGCACCGGCGACAGCTCGCCGTCGGGTGCGGCGATGCCCTCGATCGTCGTGACCTCGGCGCCGTGCGCCTGAATCGCGAACACCAGGCACGCGCGCACCGCCGCGCCGTCGACCAGCACCGTGCACGCACCGCACACGCCGTGCTCGCAACCGAGGTGGGTACCGGTGAGGCGGCACTGCTCGCGCAGGAAGTCCGCGAGGGTCGTGCGGGGCTCGACGGTCGCGCGCCGGGCCTGACCGTTGACCACCAGCTCCATCGCGACGTCAGTCATCGAGCGCCTCCGCGGCGCGGCGGTCCAGGCGCGTGCCACCATCGCCGCGCCGACGTGCCGGCGGTAGGCGGCGGAGCCGTGCAGGTCCTCCGGGACCGACGTGAGACCCGTCATCGCCAGGCGACCAACCTCGTCGGGTTCGACGGCCATGATCGGTCGGCCCCCGAGCTCGGTTTCCGCGGTGCTTGCGCGCTCAGGAGTTGACCCCAGGCCGATGAGCCCGATCGCGCAACGGGCGATCCGGTCGTCGGCGTCGAGCTCGATGCCGATCGTGGCGCCCGCGATCGCGAAGTCGCCGTGGCGCCGGGCGAATTCCTCGATGGCGAACCCGCGACGCGCACGCCACGCCGGGAACGACACCCCGACGAGGAGCTCATCGGGTTCGGCGGTCGTGCTCCACATGCCGTCGAAGAAGTCGCGCGCCGCGATCGTGCGGCGACCGCGCACCGATGCGACCTCCATCTGCGCGTCCAACGCGAGCGCGACAGCCGGGTACTCGGCGGCGGGGTCCGCGTGCGCGATCGATCCGCCGAGCGTGCCCCGGTTCCGTATCTGGAAGTGACCGATGAACGGCGTGGCCCGCGTGAGCAGCGGGACGGTCGACGCGACCGGCGCGCCGGCCCCGACCCGCGCTTGCGTGACACCCGCGCCGATCCAGAGCGCGTCGTCGCGCGTCTCGATGCCCTGCAACCCGGCGACGCGACTGATGTCGACGAGGTGCTCGAAGCGCGTGAGCCGCAGTGCGAGCATCGGCGCGAGGCTCTGCCCGCCTGCCAGCACCTTCGCACCGTCGCCGAGATCCGCGAGCAGCTGGACCGCGTCCGCGACTGTCTCCGGTGCGTGGAACTCGAACGGCGCGGGCTTCAACGCGGCGGATCCGAAGTGCCGAATCTCATGCGAGCTTCGCGGCCCAGCCGCCGTCGATCGGGATGATCGCACCCGATACATAGGAAGCGCGGTCCGACGCGAGGAACGCCGCGACCTCGGCGACCTCTTCCGGTTGCCCGCCGCGGTTCAGCGCGGCCTTCTCGAGGATGCCGGGGATGTTTTCGCCACCCGCGCTCATCGCGGTGTAGATGAAGCCCGGGCAGAGGCAATTGGCGCGGATGCCCTTTTCCCCGTATTCGACGGCCGCGGCCTTGGTGATCGCGATCACCCCGGCTTTCGCGGCGGAGTACACGCTCGTGAACAGCGCCGCGCCGAGTCCCGCGAGCGATGCCCAGTTGACGATCGCACCGCCGTTGCCCGCCTCGACCATGACGCGAATTGCGTGCTTGGTGCCGAGCAGGACACCGAGCAGGTCGACGTTCATCAACCGGTCGTACTGCTCGACGGTGACGTCCGCGAGCATCGCGGCATCCGCGAGGCCGGCGACATTGCACACGATGTCGAGGTGGCCGAACTCGTCGACCGCGGCGCGCATGAGCGCTTCGACGTCGGCTTCGTTCGTGACGTCGCAGTGGACCGGCAGCACTCCCGCGCCCACCGCATCGGCGGTGTCCTTCTCGGCCCCGCTGATGTCGGCCGCCACGACCTGCGCGCCTTCGCGGACGAAGACCTCGACCGAGGCCCGGGCCATCCCGGACCCGGCGCCGGTGATGACCGCGACCTTGTCGTCCAACAGCCCCATCAGGAGACCCCCCGGAGTTCTTGCCTGAGTTCGGTGCGCCGAAATTGGCGCCACCGACTATGGCACGAATATGCGCGGCGCACAACGCCGGCTCAGAGCACCGTCCGAAAGAAGTTCCGCACGTCGTCGACGAAGAGTTCGGGCTGCTCCATGGCGGCGAAGTGACCGCCACGCGGCAGGTCGCTCCAGGAGGTCACGTTGTAGCGCCGTTCGACCCACGAGCGCGGGAAGCGCACCACCTCTTTGGGATAACGCGCGATGCCAGTGGGGACATCGACGTAGTCCGGCGCGCCCGCGCCGGACCCGTGATGTTGATGCTCCCAGTACAGGCGCGCCGAAGACGCGCTCGTCTGCGTGCACCAATAGAGCATCACGTTTGTGAGCAGTTGGTCCCGGGTGAAGACGTTCTCGGGGTGGCCGTCGCAGTCGCTCCACGTGCGGAACTTCTCGACGATCCAGGCGAGCAGCCCGGCCGGCGAGTCGTTGAGCGCGATGCCGAGGGTCTGCGGCTTGGTCGACTGCTCGTTCGCGTAGCCCGATTCCTCCCGCTGGAAACGTTGCATGGCCGCGAGGTCCGCCTGGTCTTCGTCGGCGAGCGGCCCCGCATCTTCGGGGCGGCTGGCGATCGCCATGTTGAGATGGATGGCTGCGCAGTGCTCGGGGTCGACCGCGGCGAGGCGTGTCGTCACCTGCGCGCCCCAGTCGCCGCCTTGCGCGCCATAGCGCGCGTAGCCGAGCCGGTGCATCAGCTCGGCGAACGCGCGGGCGATGCGCCACGCGTCCCAGCCGCGCGTGCGCGTCGGTTCGGAGAAGCCGTAGCCCGGCAACGACGGCGCGACCACGTGAAAGGCGTCGGTGGCGCGCCCACCGTGCGCCTTCGGGTCGGTGAGCAGGGGAATGACGTCGAGGAATTCCACGATCGAACCGGGCCAGCCGTGCGTGAGCAGCAGGGGACGGGCGGCCGCGTGCGGCGAGCGGGCGTGGACGAAGTGGACTGACTGCCCGTCGATCACCGTGCGGAAGTGCGCGAGCTCGTTGAGCCGCGCTTCCTGCGCGCGCCAGTCGTACGTGTCGCGCCAGTACGCGACCAGCTCGCCCAAGTAGTCGACCGGGATCCCGTAATCCCAGCCCGTGTCCTCGATCTGGTCGGGCAGGCGAGTGTGGGCGAGCCGGCGGTGCAGGTCGTCCAGCACCGGGTCGTCGACGCGGATGTGGAAGTCCTCGATCACGCGATGTCGGGGTGGGTGCCCGGCCACGCGTCGAGCGCATCGAGTTGCGTCTCGTCGACACGGATGGGCGTGGCATTGACGAGCACGTGGCGGACGCCGGTGGGTTCCTCGGCGGTGAGGCGTTCGGCGTCGGCGGGGAAGTCGCGGACGCGCCGGATCGGGCCGGTGCCGACGGTGTCAGGATCGAACACGCAGACATCGGCCCAGTTGCCTTCGCGGAGGTAGCCGCGACGAGCGAAGCCGAACATGTCGGCCGGCTCGCCCGCGAGCTTGCGCACCGCCCGCGCAAGGGGCATGACCTCACGTTCGCGCACCCAGTTGCCGAGCAGGTCGGTGGGCAACGGCGCGTCACACAACTGGTCGACGTGCGCACCGGCGTCGGAGAGGCCGAGCGCGACGCTCTCGTGCGTGAGGAGATGCGCGACCGCGTCGACGTCGTCGTTGGCGATGTAGGCGCGGAACCGGGTCTGGAGGTGCTCGGCGACGGCGATCTCGCAGAGGACGTCGAGTGGGGTGCACCCGCGCTCTTGCGCGAGGTCGCTCACTCGCCGGCCCTGCAGTTCGGGGAAGCGCTGCGATTCCGAGACCTCGAACGTGTCCCAGCGCGGTTTCATCGGTGACCGCTCGAGGTCGGCGGCCGCGAGCGATCGCCATTCCGGATCCCGATACGCCGCGAGGCGCACAGGGAGCCCGACCTTCATCAGTTCGCCGAACACCGTGCCGGTGTTGAGGTTGTACGCGTCCTCCATCGTGAACTGCATCGTCAGCGGTCGCGGTGTCACCTGGGGCCATACGTTGGCACCTTCGACGAGACCCCGTTCGTGCAGCGCCACCGGTGTCATGTGCTTGCCGCCCGGACTCGCGAACAGCGGATACGTGAACGGGCGCCCGACCTTCGGCTGCCACTCGTATACGTCGGCGTACGTGCACTGCTCGCCCGGGGTGATGAGGATCACACCCTTGCCCGTGTCGCCCGCGGCACGGAACAGCGCCTCGACCTCGTCGCGGTCGGAGAAGCGACTCGGCACCGGTTTGCCGTCGACACCCCGGTGCGCGTACGAGAAACTGGTCGAGAAGCCTGCCGCCCCGGCACCGATCGCCTCGCGCACGAGCTGACCCATGCGCGCGATCTCGTCGGCGGTCGCGGCGCGCTCGTACGCAGCCTCGCCCATCACATACAAACGCAACGCGGAGTGGCCGATGTACGCGGTGAAGTTGAGCGCGGTCCCGCGCCGGCGCACCGCCGCCAAGTATTCGGGAAAGGTCTCGAACTCCCACGCGATCCCCGCGGCCAACGTTGCGGGATCCATGTCCTCGACGTTCTCGAGGGTGCCCACGATCGTGTCGCGGTATTCGGGGCGGGTGGGGGCGATGGTGAAGCCGCAGTTGCCGGCGACGACCGTGGTGATCCCGTGGTAGGACGACGGCCGCAGCGCCGGATCCCAGAACACCTGCGCGTCGTAGTGCGTGTGGATGTCGATGAAGCCGGGCGTGACCGCGCAGCCGGACGCGTCCAACTCGCGCGTGCCCTTCAGCTTCGCACCGATTTCGCGGATCACGCCGTCGGCGATCGCGACGTCGGCCGCGCGGCCGGGCCCGCCGCTCCCGTCGAAGATGGTTCCGCCGCGGATGACGATGTCAGCCGGCACCGGAGCCTCCCTTCCCTGCGCTATAGATCATGAACTCAACGAGGTTTCCGTCCGGGTCGCGGACATAGACGCTCGTCGCCGAGGCCCGGCGACCGCCCTCGCGCGCGACCGGGCCTTCGATGACGTCGGCGCCGGCTCGGTCGAGGCGCGCGCCCAACGCTTCCGCCGAGCCCTCCCAGACGAAGCAGAGATCGCCGCACGGCGGCTCCGCGTTCGGCGCCCGCAACGTGAAGTTCGCCCGTTGCCACGTCGCCGGGCGGTGCAGGTTGATCATCTGCTGCCCGACGTAGACGGAGACGACATGCGGGTGTTCGGCCACCTCGAACCCGAGCGCCCGATAGAACGCCACCATCGCGTCGGTGTCCAGCATCGGCAGCGAGACATGGTCGAAGCCACTGACGGTTCCGACCCGATCCGCGCTCATGGCGCGAAGCCGTACAACCGCGCACAGTTGGTGGCAGTGACCTTGCGGCGGTCCGCGGCCGGCAGCGCGCCCAGCACGTCCTCGATTGCGCGCCGCGAGTTGGGGAAGGTGCTGTCGGTGTGCGGGTAGTCGGATGCCCACATGCACGAGTCCGCGCCGAGGTGTGGGATGAAGGGTGCAGCCAACGCGTCTTCCTCGAACGTCGCGTACACCTGGCGGCGGAACAAGTCGCTCGGCGGGATGCTCGGTGCGTAGTCGAGCTTGTCACCCAACGCGCGCCACTCGTCGTCCATGCCGCGAGGAAGTACGGCAGCCAGCCGATGCCCGACTCCGCGAGCACGAGCTTGAGGCCGGAATGCCGCTCCAGCGCGCCGCAGAACACCACGGTCGCGAGCGGCTCGTCGAGTTGCAGCGGCAGCAGTGTCGCGAATGCGGCCGACTGCCACTTGCCGACCCGGTAGCTGAGCTTCGACGACGTGCCACCCTTGATGTGAAAGCTGATCGGGAGGCCCGTGTCGGCGGCCGCGGCCCACAGCCGATCCCAGGCGGGGTCGCCGACGTCGATGTCGAACACGCCGATGATCGCACCCTTGTGACCGCGCGCGGCCGCGTGCTCCAACTCGGCGGCCGCAGCCTCGGGGGAGTGGCCGGGCAGGAACGCGAGCACGCACAACCGATCGGGTGCGACCGCGTTGAACTCCTCGACCGCCCAGTCGTTCCACACCGCGAAGCAGGCGCTCTGCAATTCGGGTTCGTCGATCGGAAGCCCGAGTGCGAGCGGCCCGTAGATCACCGAGGCCCACAAGCCGTCACGGTCCATGTCCTCGAGCCGCAACTTCGGTGTTCCGGCGCGGTAGCCGTCGTCATCGATCCCGGCGCGGCCGATCGCGCTCAGCTGCTTCTGCGCCGCACTCACCCCGGCGTTCCCGCTGCGACCGATGACGCGGTCTTCGCACACCCACACCGGCTTGCCCTCGCGCGTGACCACCTGCGGCGCGCGCTCGGCGAGCGCGCGTGGGAGCCGCGACTGCCAGAGCTCGGGTGGGACCGCGGAGAGATCGAGGTGGTCGTCGCAGGAGTAGATGCCGGTTGCAGGATCCACGGCTTACCGCGCCTTCGCGTCGGGGCGGGCCGCGACGTCCTCGAACTTCACCATGGGCCGCCCGGCGGTCGTGCCGCCGTCGACCGGCAGCACGATGCCAGTCACCTGCGCCGACCGGTCGCTCGCGAGGAAGAGCGCCGCGTTCGCCACGTCTTCCGGCGACCCCATGCGTTGCAGTGGCTGCATGAGACGGATGATCGCACCCTGGTCGTAGGTGCTGTTGATGTCGGTGGGGATGTGCGCCGGCGCGACGCAGTTCACACGGATGCCGTGTTCGGCCAGGTCGACCGCGACGCAGCGGGTGAGGTGGATGACCGCAGCCTTCCCGGCGCGGTAGCTCATCAGGCCGCCACCCGCGTTGATCCCGCCGATCGACGTGGTGTTGATGATCGAGCCGCCGCGGTGCTGCGCCATGTACCGTGCCGCGCGCTGGCAGCCGAGCATGACGCCGAAGACGTTCACGCGCATCAGTGCGTCGAAGTCGTCCAGCTCGTCATCGAGGAAACGCCGCCTTCGGCCACTGATCCCCGCGTTGTTGCACATCACGTCGATGTCGCCGAACCGCTCGACGGTGAAGTCGACGACCGCCTGCACCTGATCCGCCTCGCCGACGTCGGTCTGCTTGAAGGCGGCCGTGCTTCCGAGCTCGCTCGCGAGTCGTTCACCGCGCTCGGCGTCGAGATCGGCGATGACGACCTGCGCCCCCTCCGCCACGAAGCACTCGACGATCCCGCGACCGATGCCACCCGCGCCGCCGGTGACGATCGCAACCTTGCCCGCGAGCTCGTTACTCATTGATGCCTCCGACCGTCAGTCGGCTTCGATCCAGTATTCCGGAACGGTGTCGATGTCGTGCCGGGCGAAGATCGCATCGATCTCGGCGAGGTCCGAGTCGCTGATCGACCAGCCGATCGCGCCCGCGTTGTCGTCCACTTCGGACACGGTGCGACAACCGACGAGTGCGGTACTCACGGCCGGGTCGGAGATCGCCCAGCGCAGCGCGAGTTGCGGAAGGCTCTTGTCGTAGCGGGCGGCGATGCCCTTGAGCTCCTCCACCGCCCGGACGTTGTCCTTGAATTTCTCGGGGCCGAAGAGCGCGGCGAACATCTTGATCGCACCCATGTTGCCCTGACGCGCGCGCCAGTCGGCGGTGCCGAAGTCGTGGTCCTCCGTGAAGCTGCCCGTCAGCAATCCGAACGCGAGGGATCCGTAGGCCATGAAGCCGACACCGTTCTCGGCGCAGTACGGGAGGATGTCGGTCTGCATGCGCCGGTCGAACATGTTCCACCCGTACTGGACCACATCGACGCGCCGCACGGCCATGCATGCCTCGATCTCCTCGAGCTTGAAGTTCGAGAGCCCGACGAATCGAACCTTGCCCTCACGAACGACATCGTCGAGCGCGCGCATCGTTTCCTCGAACGGTGTCAGCCGGTCGGGCCAGTGCACGAGGTACACGTCGACGTAGTCGGTGCCGAGGTTCTTGAGGCTCTTGTCGATCGACGCGATGACGCGCTCGCGGCTGCTGTCGCGGAGGTTCGGCTTGTCCTTGTAGTTCATGCCGAACTTCGTGACGATGACCGCTTCGTCGCGACGGCTCCCGAGCGCCTGACCGAGCGCCCGTTCCGACGCGCCCATCCCGTAGCCCTCGGCGGTGTCGAAGCAGCTGATGCCGAGGTCGAGCGCGCGATCGACCGCGCGGACGAACTCCGCTTCTTCGATGTCGCCGTACCCGCCGCCGATCTCCCAGCAGCCGTAGCCGACCGCGGAGACGTCGATGCCGGTTCGGCCGAACGGTCGCTCTTCCATCGGTAGTTCCCCTCGTTGCAGGTTCCGACGCCGGCCGGTCGGCGTCAGCGGAGATCGGGCGCCACGAGATCGACGGATCGGGTGGCGTGGGCCCCGGCGTTCTTCGGGTTGGTGGATCGGATCGCCACGTCGTGGCCGACCGCGCGTTCCCGTAGTGCGCCCACCGTGCACTGGGCGCGTCCGCCCAATGTGGTGAAGGGGTCGTACTCGAAGTGCCGCATCGCGTTGGAGTGCGTTATGCGATCGATGTCGTCGTCGCTCACACCTTCGAGGTGCTCGGCGAGCCGTTCGGGCGAGAACGGCCACGTCGAGTCCGAGTGCGGGTAGTCGCACTCCCACATGACGTTGTCCAGGTTGAGGAATTCGCGGTTCGCGACGCCGAAGCGATCGTCGATGAAGCAGGTGAGCACGTGGTCGTTGAAGACCTCGCTCGGCAGCCGGTCGCCGAAGTCCTGGCCGGTCCAGGCGTGGTGACGTCCGTAGCTGTAGTCGATGCGCTCGAGCAGATACGGGATCCAGCCGATGCCACCCTCTGACAGCGCGACCATGAGGTCGGGGAACTTGCGGAAGATCGGCGACCAGATGAGATCCGCGGCGGCTTGCACGATGTTGATGGGGGACAGCGTGATCAGGCAGTCGATCGGCGCGTCCGGTGCCGTCACGATCAGCTGCGACGACGAGCCGATGTGCAAGCAGACGACGACGTGCTCGTCGCTGCACGCTTGCCAGAACGGATCCCAGTGGTCGGAATGGAAGCTCGGGTAGCCGAGCTTCGACGGGTTCGCCGAGAAGGTCACCGCGTGCGCGCCCTTGCGGGCCGTGCGCCGGACTTCGTCGGCGAGGATCTCGGGATCCCAGATCGCGGGGAGCGAGCACGGGATGAACCGGCCGGGATGGGTGCCGCACCACTCTTCGATGTGCCAGTCGTTGTACGCGCGCACCATCGCGCAGCGCGACGTCTTTGTCCTCGGTACGTGCGAACAGCTGCCCGCAGAACTGCGGGAACGACGGGAAGCACAAGGACCCGAGCACACCGTTCGCGTCCATGTCCTTGACGCGCTCGTCGATGTCGTAGCAGCCGGGCCGGATGTCGGAGAACGCGGTCGGCTCCATGCCGTACTCCTCGGGCGGCCGGCCGGCAACTGCGTTGAGCGCGACGTTCGAGATCTCTTGCGCTTCGTAGACCCACGCGTTCGTGCCGTCGGCGCGTGTGATGAACTTCGGTGCGAGGTCGGCGTACTGCTGCGGGAGCCGGCCCTCGAAGAGGTGGGGCGGCTCGACCGCGTGGTCGTCGACGCTGACCAGCACCATGTCATTGATGCGGTCGGTGCCGCGGTCGTCGATGCGCATTGCCGATCCCCCGGGTCGTGGCTTTCAGCTAACACCTGCGTCAGCGCACGGTAGCACCGGGCGAACTGGAGCGCTCGGGGCCCGGCATGGCACCCGTGCGCTTACTAACGGTAGTGTCACTGGCGAGGTCGGTCACCTGCCGGAGGAGCACCGAAGATGCGCTACGGCGAGCGCGACGAGCGCGGCGAGCGCGGCGAGCGCGACGAGCGCGACGAGCGAGCGAGCCGCTCCGACAGCGGTGTCGCGATCGTGCGCCGCGCGCCGTTCTCCGAGAACCCGCGCGTCGGGCTCCGGGGGCAGCGCACGCAGCAACGCATCCTCGACGCCGCGCTGCGGGCGTTCGGCGAGGACGGTTATCACGGCTGCAGCATCGACCGGATCGCGAAGCTCGCGCACTGCTCGCGGGTCTCCTTCTACCAGTACTTCGCGAGCAAGGAAGACGTCTTCCGGCAGCTCGCCGGGCAGGTGGCGCGTCAGGTGAGCGCGTCGACCGAGGCGCTCGATCCGCTCACGCCCGATCTCGCGGGCTGGACCGCGATGCGCGCGTGGGTTGCCCGCTACGCCGAGATCCACGCGCGCTACGAGCCGGTGTTCCACGCGCTGGAGGTTGACGAGGGGCTCGCGACGGTCGCGCGCGACACCGGTGAGGAGACCGTCGCGAGGATCCACGCGCGATTGGCGACGACCAACCTGCCGCCCCGGCAGCTCGACCCGGTGATCCGGCTACTCCTGGAGTGCCTGAACCACGCGCTCGATGTCAGCGGGATCCTCCGTTCCGTCGGTTCCGGCGGCTACCCGGCCGAGCGCGTCGAGATCGCGGTCACGGATGTCCTGCATCGCACGCTCTTCGGTGCGCACCCGGACGTGAACGTCCATCCACCCGACGGTGCGCCGCCACCCGCGCTCGAGTCCGCCTCTGCGATGCTCGCCTCGCTTCGGCTGGAGAGCGCGGTCGACCCCGAGGCCTCCGGGAACCGCGCGCTCGAGGCGCTGCTCGCCAAAGGGCGTGACGTGTTTGTCGAGCGGGGCTACCACAACACGCCGCGTCGACGATCTCGTCGCCGCCGCCGGCGTCTCGCACGGCGCGTTCTACCGGTACTTCCGCAACAAGGATCAACTCGCGCGCGTACTCGCGGCGCGCGCCGTCCAAACCGTTGGCGCGGTCGTGATCGACATGCCCACGCTCGCGGCACTCGAAGGCCCTGCGGGCACCGCCGCGTTGCGGCGCTGGCTCTGCCGCTACCACGCCGCGCACCTGAACGAAGCCGGGATGCTGCGCGTGCGGGTCGACGCCGCGCTCCAGGACCCGGCCCTACGCGCCGATTCCGCGCCGCTGCTCGACTGGGGCCGACGGCGCATGGCACGCGAACTGGCACCCCGAGGTTTTGGCGACGTCGACATGGACGCGGTCGTGATGGTGGCCCTGCTCGGGGTTTTCGGCGCGCGGCACCGTCCCGCGGCCGAGATCGACGCCGCGGTGCAGATCATCGAGCGCGGACTCTTGGGCCGCTGACATGCGATGGGAGCACGAGTGAGCAGTCCCGACTTCGAGACCATCGACTACTTCCGCGCCAAGGACGTCTGGCAGGATCCGTATCCCTATTACGCGCGACTCCGTGATCACGGTCGGGTGTGGCGCGAGCCTCATCACGGCGTCGTCATGATCACCGGTTACGACGAAGCGATGTCGGTCTACAACGACACCGCGACCTTCTCGAGCTGCAACGCCGTCGCCGGACCGTGGGGAAAGTGGCCGGTGCCCCTCGAGGGTGACGACATCAGCGACATCATCGAGCAGTACCGCGACGTGCTGCCGTTCAGCGATCAGCTGCCCACGTTCGATCCGCCGAATCACACGGCGCATCGCGGGTTGTTGATGCGGCTGATCACTCCGAAACGTCTCAAGGAGAACGAGGAGTTCATGTGGCGGCTCGCCGATCGCCAGATCGACGAGTTCGTCGCGCGCGGCAAGTGCGAATTCATGAAGGAGTACGCGAACCCGTTCACACTCCTCGTCATCGCCGACCTCCTCGGTGTGCCCGAAGAAGACCACGAGTCGCTGCGAGCGGAGCTGCAAGGCGACGAACGGCCCACCGCGCAGCGCGGCGAGATGGCGCACAAGCCGCTCGAATTCCTCTACGAACGCTTCATGCACTACATCGAGGACCGGCGCCGGGAACCGCGCAACGACGTCATGACGGAGCTCGCCACCGCGACCTTCCCGGACGGAACACTGCCCGAAGCCAACGACATCATGTTGATCGCATCCAACCTCTTCGCGGCCGGTGGCGAGACCACGGCGCGATTGCTCGGCACCATGCTCCGGAACATCGCGGACCGCCCCGAGCTGCAGCAGCAGCTGCGCGACGAGCGACACCGCATCCCGGCGTACGTCGAGGAGACGCTGCGACTCGAGACCCCACTGCACGCGCAGTTCCGGTTGGCGCGCGTTCCGGCGACGGTCGGGGGGATCGAACTGCCCGCCGGCACCACGGTGATGGTCCTCAACGGCGCCGCGAACCACGACCCGAGGCAGTTCGAGGACCCGGACGAGATTCGCCTCGACCGCGTCAACGGCCGCCAGCACCTCGGCTTCGGGTTCGGCATCCACACCTGTGCCGGTGCACCGCTCGCACGCGCGGAGTCGCGCGTCAGTCTCGAGCGCATCTTCGACCGCATGGCCGAAATCCGGATCTCGGACGCCGCGCACGGTCCGGCCGGCGCCCGCCACTTCGACTACTCGCCCATCTACCTGTTGCGCGGGCTCGAGCAGCTGCGACTCGAATTCACGCCCACCGCGGCCGGGCGGCCATGACGGCAGTCGTGCGGGAGCAAGGAAGGGAACCGCGCGGCGCGGTGTCCGCGCCAGACGAGCATTTCCGCGCCGAGTTGCGTGCGTGGCTGGTCGCGCACACGCCGCCCGCGGTCGACATCCCCAGCACGCCGGAGGAAGCGGAGCTCCTGCGCGCATGGCACCGCACGCTCCACGCCGACGGGTGGGTCGGGATCCACTGGCCGGTCGAGTACGGCGGACGCGGCGCGTCGCCGGCGCAGACCGCGATCTACAACCAGGAGCTCGCGCGCGCCGACGCGCCGCCCTTGCTCGGACGCGGCGGCCTCAGCCTCGTCGGGCCGACGCTGATGGCGCACGGCTCCGAGGAGCAACGCCGGCGCTGGATCCCGCGCATCCTCGCGGGCGACGACGTGTGGTGTCAGCTGTTCAGCGAACCCGACGCGGGCAGCGACCTCGCGTCGCTCACGACGCGCGCGGAGAAGCGTGACGGTGTCTACGTCGTGAACGGCCAGAAGGTGTGGTCGTCGTACGCAGAGTTCGCGAACTGGGCCATCGCGCTGGTGCGCACCGACCCGAGCGCGCCCAACCATCGCGGGATCTCGATGCTGGCGATCCCGATGACGGCGAAGGGCGTCGACATCCGTCCGCTCCGCCAGATCACGGGCAAGTGCGAATTCAACGAGGTCTTTCTCGACGCGGTGGAAGTCCCCGTGGAGAACCTGATCGGCCCCGAGCACGAGGGTTGGCGGGTCACGAACACGACGCTGGCCAACGAGCGCGGCGCGTCGTTCGTGTGGAAGGAGCAGGTGCTGCTCGAGTTGGCGATGGACCACCTGATCCGAACCGGAGCGTCCCGCGGCCGGCTCGCCGACCCGCACGTGCGGCAGCGACTCGCGCAGTCGTGGATCGATGTCGAGATCTTCCGCCTCCACAACGCGCGCACGCTGACGCGTCTCGCCTCGGGCAAGGAGCTCGGCGCCGAGTCGAGCATCGTGAAGCTGTTCTGGGCGGGCATGAGCCAACGGCTCTACGAGACCGCGGTCGACGCGCTCGCCCCCGACGCGATCCTCATGCCGGGCACCGATGGCGCGGTCGACGGCGGCCGGTGGGTGCTCGGGCTCCTGCAGTCGCGCGCGAACTCGATCATGGGCGGCACGAGCGAGATCCAGCGCAACATAATTGGTGAGCGGATTCTCGGACTTCCGAGGGAGCCTCGATGAGGTCGTCGCGTGTCCGCTTCAGGGCGGCGGGCGGGGTCGGGGGGCGGGAGCGGATCCTCGGGCTGCCACGCGAACCGAAGGTCTCATGACCGCGGGTGTCGACGTGCTCGACCTCATCGACCCCGAGCGCTACGCGCGCGGCGGCTATCCGCACGACGTGTGGACGCGACTGCGGGCCGAGGAGCCGGTCGCGTACTTCGAGCCGGAGGGCTACGAGCCGTTCTGGGCAATCACGAAGCACGCCGACATCCTGGAGATCTCGAAGCAACCGCTCCGCTTCTCGAGCGCGCGAGGGATCACCTTGATGCCGTCCGGCGCGGTGATGCCGCCGTCCGAGATGGTCGTCATGCTCGACCCACCGCGGCACGGACCCGTACGTCGCGTCGCGAACTGGCGCTTCACGCCGCGCGCGGTAAGGGGTCAGCGCGACGACATCGAACGCATCGCGGTCGAGGTTCTCGACCGCGCCGAATTGCGGCCCGACGCATCGGGTGAGCTCGACTTCGTCGAACGCATCGCCGCACCGTTCCCGCTCGGAGTCATCGCGTGGGTCCTCGGCGTCCCGAGCGACGACTGGGAACTGCTGTTCCGTTGGACGAACGAGGTGATCGGCAAGGACGATCCGGAGTACCGCCGCCCGGGCGAGAGTCCGGGCGCCACCAGCAAACGGGCGCGCGGCGAGCTGCACGCGTACTTCCAGCAGCTGATCGAGCAACGCCGGGCCGAACCCGAAGACGATCTGGTGAGCGAGCTGATCCGGGGCGAGGTCGAAGGCGCACCGCTGACCGAAGTGCAGCTCGTCGCGTACTGCGAGCTCCTCGTGGAAGCAGGCAACGAGACCACCCGCAACGCGATCAGCGGCGGGCTGCTCGCGTTCTCCGAGCACCGGGACGAATGGAAGCGACTGCGAGACCAGCCCGAGCTCCTGCCCGACGCGGTCGAGGAGATCCTCCGCTGGGTGAGCCCCATCAGCCACTTCACCCGCACCGCCACCGAGGACTGCGAGGTGGGCGGCGTGCAGATTCGCGCCGGCGACCAGGTCGCGCTGTACTTCGCATCGGCCAACCGCGACGAGGATGTGTTCGACGATTCGTTCGCGTTCCGCGTCGATCGACGTCCGAACCCACATCTCGCGTTCGGGTTCGGTGAGCACTTCTGTATGGGCGCTCACGTTGCGCGCGTCGAGCTCGAGACGATCTTTCGGCACCTGCTCGAGCGGCTGGAATCGTTCGAGGTCGTCGGCGACGTGGAGCGGCTGCGGTCGATCGTGAACGGCAGCATCAAGCGCTTGCCGTTCGGCTACAGCACGAGGTAAGGATCAGCGTGACCGTTCAGGACGGAGAGATCAGATGAGCAGCAGCGCAGTGAGCGCGCAGGCACCGGTGTCGCACGCGGATCGGTTCTTCATCGGCGGCGAGTGGGTCGAGCCCTCTTCCGAAGCGACCATCGACGTGATCGACTCGGGCACAGAGGAGCTGTACTACACGATCGCCGAAGCCGCTCCGGACGACATGAAGCGCGCGGTCGCCGCGGCGCGGCACGCCTTCGACGAAGGTCCGTGGCCGGGCCTCTCGCACGCTGAGCGCGCCGAGTACATCCGCGCACTGGGAGAGGGGCTCAAGGCGCGCAACGACGTGCTCGGCCAGCTCTGGCCGCGGGAGTCGGGTGTGCTCTACAAGACGTCGCAGTACGCGGGGCGGATCGGCTCGGGCGCGCTCGCGTCGTACGCGGCGCTGGCCGACACGTTCCCGTTCGAGGAGGAGTGCCCGCCGACCACCGGGGGCGCGTTCGGCCTCCTCGTGCGTGAACCGGTCGGCGTGGTCGGTGCGATCATCCCGTGGAACGCGCCGGTCGCGCTCATCTGCCACAAGATCGGTCCTGCGCTCCTCGCCGGCTGCACGATCGTGCTCAAGTCGTCGCCGGAGGCTCCGGGCGAGGGGTACGTGTTCGCGGAGGTCGCGGAGCAGATCGGCTTGCCGCCGGGCGTGCTCAACGTCGTCACCGCGGATCGCGAGGTTTCCGAGCTCCTGGTGCGCGACTCCGGAGTCGACAAGATCACGTTCACCGGATCGACCGCGGCCGGGCGACGCATCGCGTCGCTGTGCGGCGAGCGGATCGCACGCTGCACGCTCGAGCTGGGCGGGAAGTCGGCGGCGGTGGTCCTCGACGACATGGACCTCGCGACGGCGGCCACGACGCTCGCCCGCGCCGAGTGCGGGCTCAACGGTCAGGTGTGCTCGTCGCTCACGCGCGTCATCGTGACGAAGGACCGCCACGACGAGCTCGTCGAAGCGCTCGCCGCGACCTTCGGTGAGACGCGTGTCGGCGACCCGTTCGACGAGAAGTCGCAGCTCGGGCCGCTCGTCTCCGAGCGGCAGCGCGACCGGGTGCTCGGCTACATCGCCAAGGGTGTCGAGGAGGGCGCGATCCTCGCGACCGGAGGCGGCCGGCCCGGCGATCTCGACCGCGGGTACTACGTCGAACCGACGGTCTTCGGGAACGTAGACAACGGCTCCACGATCGGTCGCGAGGAGATCTTCGGCCCCGTCCTCGCCGTGATCGCGGCTGCGAACGAGAATGACGCAGTGAAGATCGCGAACGACACCATCTACGGCCTCAACGCGTCGGTGTTCACGAACGACGCGGACCGCGCCCGCGAGGTCGCCGGCCGCCTTCGCTCCGGCACCGTAGGGCACAACGCGTTCCGCACCGACTTCGGCATGTCGTTCGGCGGCTTCAAGCAGTCGGGCATCGGTCGCGAAGGCGGCAAGGAGGGGCTGCTGCCCTTCCTCGAAACCAAGGCCGTGATCCTCGAAGGCACGCCCACCGGCTACGCGTCCGAAAGCTGAAGCCATGCTGCGAGACGATGTGCAAGCGATCTCGGTCGACGACCACGTCGTCGAGCCGGCGCACGTGTTCCTCGATCACATAGACCCGAAGTTCCGCGATCGCGCGCCGCGCATCGTCGAACGCGACCGCGCCGAGGGCTGGCTCTGGGAAGACCGCTTCTACCCGTTGATGTTCCAGGGGAACGCCGCGACGCGGAAGTTCCGTGCCGGCGAAGCGGGACGGGGCGAGGACCTCTACGCGCGCCGGTACGAGGACATGATCCCCGCGGCCTACGACGTGCACGAGCGGGTGCGGGCGATGGACGACGACGGCGTGTGGGCGGAGCTGCTCTTCCCGACCTTCCCGCGCTTCGGCGGCACCCAGTTCCTGCAAGCCGAAGACCACGAGCTCGGGCTCGCCATGGTGCGCGCGTGGAACGACTGGATGCTCGACGAGTGGTGCGCGGCCTATCCCGAACGCTTCATCCCGCAGACACTGATCCCGCTGTGGGATGTTCCGGCGGCCGTGGCCGAGATCGAGCGCGGTGCGGCCAAAGGTTCGCGTGCGGTGCTCTTCGTGGAGAACCCGTATCCGCTGGGTCTCCCGTCGTTCCCGACCGGCCACTGGCGGCCGGTGTTCGAGGCGAGCAACGAGACGGGCTTGCCGCTGTCGATGCACATCGGGACGTCGATGGGTCTCATCCGACCGTCGCCCGAGACGACCCCTTCGGTCGGCATCGCGCTGTGTGGCATCAACTCGATGAGCGCGCTCGGCGACATGATCTTCAGCGGCGCCTTCAACGACTTGCCGGACTGCCGCGTCGCGCTGTCGGAAGGCGGCGCGGGCTGGGTGCCCTACGTGCTCGAACGGCTCGACTACACGTGGGAGCGCAGCCGCTACGAAGGCCTCGAGAATACTGCGCCGCCATCGGAGGTGTTCGCGGAACACATCTGGGTCTGCATGATCTCGGATCGGTATGCAATCCGGAACCGTGACCTCATCGGTATCGACAAGATCATGTGGGAGGCGGACTTCCCGCACAACGACTCGAACTGGCCGAACAGCCGCAAGATGCTGGCCGACGCGCTCATAGACGTCCCCGACGACGAAGCCCGCCGCATCACCGAGCTCAACGCCCGCGACCTCTACCGGTTCCCGCGCTCCTGACTGCGATCCCCGCGCCCGGACAGGCTCCCCTCGTCGCCGAGAACGCGGCCGCGTTGCTGCGGCGCAACGCGCGGCGAGTTCGGTGACCGGGTCGCGATCAAGTTCGGCGACCGGCAGTGGACCCACGCCGAGTACTTCGAGGAGTCGTGTCGCTTTGCTGCGCTCTTCCTCGAGCGACTCCCGGACGGCGCGCCTCGCCACGTCGCGGTGCTGCTCGACAACACGCCCGACTACCTCTTCGCGTTCGGCGGTGCTGCGCTCATCGGCGGCGCGATCGTTGGTCTCAATCACACGCGCCGCGACGAATACCTGCTCCGTGACGCGCTCCACACGCACTCTGGGCTGGTGCTCACCGAACCGCGGCACGAACACCTGTTGACGCCCGTTGCCGGTGATCTGCCGCAGATCGTGTCCTCGGACCGGTTCGCCGATCCCGACGACGCGCCGCCCGCGCTCGGGATGCCGCTCACGGCCGCGCTCGCACCGCACGTCGACGCAGACGATCCCGGCCTCGACCCCGATCTCGACTCGATCTGGGCACTGATCTTCACGTCGGGCACGTCGGATGCGCCGAAGGCCGTGATCTGCTCGCAGCGGCGCCTGCTCGTCACCGGCAAGCGCATGGCGATGATCATGGATCTCGGCGCTGGCGACATCGGCTACGTGTGCATGCCGCTCTTCCACTCCAGTGCGGTGCAGGTCGGTTGGGCACCGTCGCTCGTCATGCCGTGCGCTGTCGGCCTCGGCCGCCGGTTCTCGGCGTCGCGCTGGCTCGCCGACGTGCGGCGGTACGGCGCGACGTACACCAACTACACAGGAAAGCCGCTCGCCTATCTCCTCGCGCAACCGGAGCGGGTCGATGACGCCGACAACGCACTGCGCGTCGCGTTCGGCAACGAAGGATCGCCCGAAGTCGTCGCGAGCGTGGCGCAACGGTTCGGGCTGGAAGTGATCGACGCGTACGGGGCGACCGAAGGCGGCGTCGCGGTGAACCGCGTCAGCGACGCGCCGGCCGGCGCGGTCGGCCTTGCTCCCGATCACGTGCAGGTGGTCGACGAGGAAGGCAACGAGAAGCCTCGCGCCGTTCTCGACGAGCGCGGGCGAGTGCAAAACGCCGAGGAGTGTGTCGGCGAGATCGTCAACACGCAGGGTGTCGGCCCGTTCGAGGGTTACTACAACAACGACGCGGCAACCGCGAAGACGACGCGGCTCGGCTGGTACTGGTCCGGCGACCTCGGTTACAAGGACGCACACGGCTACCTCTACTTCGCCGGCCGCAACGCGGACTGGATCCGTGTCGACGGCGAGAACTTCCCCGCCGGCCCGATCGAGGACACGCTCAGGAAGGCGCCGGGCGTGGTACTCGCCGCGGTGTACGGAGTGCCGGACGACCAAGCGGGCGACCAGGTGATGGCCGGCGTCGTCGTCACCGACGAGGCGACCTTCGACATCGACGCCTTCGCATCATGGCTCGACCAGCAGGACGCGATCGGCCCGAAGTGGCGGCCCCGCTACGTGCGCATCCTGCGCGATCCGCCGACGACCGGCACGAACAAGATCGTGAAGCGAACGCTGGTGCACCAGAAGTTCCGCCACGACCGCACCGCCGGCGACCCGTGCTTCGTACGCGCGCGCGGTGACGAGAAGTACCGACCGTTCACGGACGCCGAGGAAGCCGCGCTCTACGAGTCGTTCGTGGGCTACGGCCGCGAGCGGTTCTGGGACCTCTGATCCCTCGCCGCTGCGGTGCGTGGCACCGCAGCGGCAGAAGGTTCAGAAGTCGACGGGCAGGCACGCCTGCCGTGCGCCGGCCGCACCCATGGCGTCGGTGGGCATCGCGTGGATGACCACCGATGCAGCCGCGCCCGGTGGGATGACGAACGGAACGATGGCCTTCGCCACGCCGGAGCCGCCGCGCGTGACGGTGAAGTCGAGCCACACTTCGGTTTGAGGCGAAGCTGGTCCGCCGGTGTTGTAGTGCGGGCCCGCCGCCGCACCGTTGCCTGCGACGCACGGCCCGACGTGGACGTGTGCACCGAACATCGTGCCGGCCGCGTTCCGGTCCAGGCCGCGAACGATGAGGAGCACGAGTGTGCGGTCTCCGCCGTTGTAGGCGATGACGCTCGCGCGTGCACCATCGGTGGCGTTCGCTGCCGTCGGCGCGAGGTCGCGCAGCGGCCCGCGCGACACGATCACTCCTGACGCTCCTGCCGGAATGCTTCCGGCCATCAGGCTCGCCGCAACGAGCGCGCCGGCAATCAGTGTCTTCCTGAGCATCGGTTCCTCCCTCGATCCCGATCATTCGACCGGGTCAGTACGACAGACGACTGAGTGCCGCTCGCGGGTGACATCGCCGAGGAAAGATCGAGAGGCGGGGGAAAATGTCGCGACGCGTCACCCGCAAGCCGCGTTTGTCCGTCTGTCCTCATGTGACGCCTGTGATCAGCATCGAAGGACTGTGCAAGGAGTACCGCCGAGTCCGTGGCGGTCCGACCGTCGCGGTCTCCGGACTCGACCTCGAGGTGCCCGAGGGCGGCGTCTTCGGCTTTCTGGGCCCCAACGGTTCGGGGAAGACCACGACCATTCGGTGCTTGCTCGGCCTCGCCCGGCCGTCGGCGGGCGAGCTGCTCCTGCTCGGCCGGCCCAGCCCCCAGGGCCTCGCCGACGTCATGCACGAGATCGGCGCCATCGTCGAGACGCCGGCGATGTTCCCGACGATGACCGGTCGCGAGAACCTGCGTTTGCTCGCTGCAATCGATCGCATCGGTCGCAACCGCGTCGACGACGCACTCGCGCTTGTCGGTCTTGATGCTCGCGGTGATGACAAGGTGCGCAAGTACTCCCTCGGGATGCGGCAACGGCTCGGCCTTGCCGCCGCGCTGCTCAAAGATCCCGCGCTGATCGTGCTCGACGAGCCCGCGAACGGTTTGGACCCCGCCGGTATCCGCGAGACACGCGAGCTCCTGCGCCGACTCGGTGAGGAAGGACGAACGGTCTTCCTCTCGAGTCACCTGCTGTCCGAGGTCGAACAGACGTGCGATCACGTCGCGATCATCGATCGCGGGCGGTGCGTGCTCTCGGGACGCGTCGACGACATCCTTGCGTCGGCCGCGCGACCGGCAGTGCTCGTCGGGTTGCACGACCTCGAAGCTGGAGCCGCTGTGCTCTGTGCCGCCGGGATCGACGTGGAGCCCGCAGGCGCGCTGCTGCGAGTTCATGTTCCACATCGTGAGACCGCACTCGTTACGAAGTTGCTTGCGGATCACGCCCTGTACGTCACCGAATTGCGGCCTGACATCGTCACCTTGGAACAACTGTTCTTCGACATGACGGAGCACGAGAGGATCTCGGCATGAGCGTGGTCCACCTGATCTATGTCGAGATGACGCGCGCGCTGCACCGCCGACTCGTGCGGTGGATGATCGTTGTCGCACTCGTCGGGTGCGCGGCCGCTGGCGTCATCGCCTTTGCCAGCAGTGGCGATGCGGTCGACCTTGCACAGTCCCACGGCCATCCCGCGTTGATGCGCAACTGGTGGGGCGCGAGTGACGGCGGCGACTTCCTGACTGTCGCCGCGCTCTTCCTTGCCATCGGGGCGGCCATCTGCGGCGCGTCGGTCGGGGGCGCCGAGTGGAAGGTCGGCACGATCGGAACCGTTCTGACGTGGCAGCCGTCACGCGTGCGTCTGCATGCAGCTCGCACGATCTCCGCCGCGGTGTTGGCCTTCGTCATCGGGTTCGCGTTGCAGGTCGTGTTTCTGGCGTCGACGTTGCCGGCCGTCTGGGCACACGGAACGACTTCCGGCACCGGCGGGGGATGGTGGGCCGAGCTGCTGTGGGCGATGCTGCGCATCTCCTCCATCACGTCCCTTCTGGCGACGTTGGCTTTGAGCGTGGCGACGATCGGTCGCAACACCGCCGCGTCCCTCGTCACGTTGGCCGTTTGGGCGCTCGTCCTGGAGGGCCTGATCCGTGGCTTGAAGCCAGGTCTGGCCCGGTTCCTCGTCGGTGAGAACGTCGCCACCGTCGTGCCCTGGGCGCCGATGGAAGGCGTCGAGTTCCAGCGGTCGCCTGGTCTCGCGCTCGCGACGTTGGTGCTCTACCTCGCGCTCGTGGTCTCCGCGGCGGCGCTGTTGTTCTGCAAGAGGGACATCAGCAGCGCTTGACGGTTACGTGCGCGAGGATTGCTTTCTTGCTCGCGGGGATCACGACAGGCGACCTCATCGGCGATCGCATCGGCGATCGGCTGCGCGACGCGCTGCGTGCGGTGTGCCCGATGGTCGTCCGCGCCAGCGGCGACATAACCCTCGCGCCCGGAGCAGCCGGTGTCCCGATCACGATCGACGCCGACGCGCTCGTCGTGAGCATGTTCCAGCAAGAGGGCGCCTCACTGGTCCGGCTGGCCCGCCTGTTCGTCGACGATCGCAACGCGGCCGAGGATCTGGTGCAGGAAGCCTTCATTCGCCTCGCGCGGAGCGCAGGTCGGATCAAGGACCTGGAACGCGCACCGGCCTATCTGCGCTCGATCGTTCTCAATCTCGCGCGTGACCACAATCGGCGCGGTCTGATGTCGCTGCGACAGCACCTGCCGTTCGACGACGCGCGAGCTTCCGTCGAAGACGAGATGGACGTTCGCGAGGATCAACGACGGGTTCTCGAGGCGTTGCGGGATCTCCCGCACCGCCAGCGTGACTGTCTTGTGCTGCGCTACTACGACGAACTCGGAATCGACGAGATCGCGGCGACCCTCGAACTGTCGCGCAACTCGGTCAAGACCCACCTGCAGCGGGGCCTTGCGGCATTGGAGCGACGCCTCGGTGACGAGGTGGTTGCGTGACAATCGTCGAAGAACGGCTGCGCGACGCGCTCGTGTCCGGGACGGCGTCTGTTGCGGAGAGTCCCGACCTGTTCGCGCGGGTGCAGTTGAGCATCGAAGACGATCGAAGACTGAGTCGCCAACGGCGCAACAGCGTGCTGATCGGTATGGGCGTCGCGGTGGCGTTCGGAGCCGTCCTCTTCGCGTTGATCGACGTCAGAGAAGGGAAGCTGCTGATGGATTGGTGGGCGCTCGAACTCATCACGACCGTGGTGCTGGTGTGTGTCGCGCTCTGGCTCGGACCGCTCATCAAGCGCTTCGGCAAGAGCTATGCCGCCGACGTGTTTCGCGGGAATCCGCGTACCGGTAAGAGCTTCATCGTGCTCACGGACATCGCTTATTACCTCATCTTCTTCGCCTACATCCTCTTCACGGTGAACTTCGAGCCGGCCGACAATTGGGGCGACTCTGTCACTGCTGCGCAACTGAAGTTCGAGACGGCGCGGCTCGGGGGGATCCTGCTCATCATCGGGATTCTCCACGGTGTCAACCTGCTTGCCCTCCCCGTGATGGGCCGACTCCTCACCCTCAATCGTCAACTCGACGAGACGAACCCGCCGCCCGTCTGATGCCGGGTTCCCCGCCGTCCCGAGCACCGTGGTTGCTCGCGATCCTCGTGATCGCGGCGATCCTCATCGCGCTTCTCGGTGTCGGGGTCGTCGGATTCGGTGGATCGCCGGTGGCTCGCCCGGGTACGACTGGCGGAACGAGCGTCGCGACCTCGAGCGTCGCGAGCAGTTCCACGACGAGCCGAGCGGCCGCTCAGGACGCAACTCCTGCTGTCGATGTTGCGGCGATCGATGTCGGGCTCGCGGCGACGAGACCCGACGAGGCGGCGGGACCGGCGCCGGTCGTCGACGAGCTCGAGCATGGCGACGTGCTCCGCCTGCGAGTGACCGACCTTCGCCCCGGAGCACGTGGATTCGTGAGCCAATGTGCGCGCGAACCTGCAGGATTCGCGGGCTGTACGAACACGTTCCCCGTGCAAGTCGACGACCAAGGTGTTGCGTACTTCCAATATCAAGTGCGAGACGAGCGGCAGCGCTGCGGCACGGACGCATCATGCGTCGTCGTCGCCTCCGATGACGACAATGGTGCGGCATTTGCGTACACGGTGTTCGGTGCGGCGGCGCCGCCACCGGCGAAAGTGGAGCTCCGCCCGGTAGGTCCATACCGCGCGGGCGCGCGCGTGGAGGTACGGGCGTCGCCAATGGCTCCTGGCGCCGCCGTCGACATCGCCTTCTGCTCGAAGAGCTGCGGGCGGTCGACGCGCGCTACCGCTGACCGTGCCGGCTTCGCACACGCGTCGATCGTTCTCGGCGACAGCTGCGTCGGCAGCGATCGCTGCGCGATCATCGCGACCGGTGTCGCAACGCGTGACGCTGTCGAGTTGGTGCGGTTCGAAATTGGGCCCACCGCGACGTACGACGCATGGCGCCTCGCGGTCGGGCTGACAGCGGCCGCGCTCCTGTTGCTCGCGGTACGCGCGCTCGCGCGACGGACCGACTGGCGCGGGCCGAGCGAGGCCGAAACACCGGCGCTCGATCACGTGTCCTTCTGAGAGGCCGAGCCCGCAAGCTTCAGCCTCGAGCGGACGTCGGCGAACCCCGCGCACCACGGCCCTGCTAGACACTCCCGGACTGTGACTACTCCGAGCGATCGCCGCCCGACGCTCACCCTCTCCAATGCGCAGGCGAGGAGGATCGCGCTCGCCGGGCAGGGCTTCGCGGACCCCCGACCGACGGGTCGCGTCGACCGCCGCCATCTGCGACGAGTGCTCGGCCGGATCGGCCTGCTCCAGATCGACTCGGTCAACGTGCTGGTGCGCAGTCAAGAGCTGCCGCTGTTCGCGCGGCTCGGACCGCACCCGCGCACGCTGATCGAGGACGCGACGCGCGACGGTGAACTGTTCGAATACTGGGTGCACGAGGCCAGCCTCGTCCCGACCGAGCAGTACCACCTCTACCGCTGGCGCATGGGCGGACCGCACCCGTGGCCGGGCTTCCGGCGCCGCGTCGAGAAGCAAGCCGAATACATCGAGACGGTCTACCAACGAGTCGTCGACGAAGGCCCGCTCGTCGCCGGCGATCTCAAGGCGCGGGTCGGCAAGAAGGGAACGTGGTGGGACCACGACGACGGGAAGACCGCGCTCGAGGCGCTGTTCTTCACGGGTCGCGTCGCGGCGCGGCGGCGGCCGCAGGACTTTGCGCGCGTCTATGACTTACCGGAGCGGATCATCCCGGCCGATGCGCTCGCTCGGCCTGCGTTGCCTGCGCACGAGGCGCGCAAGGAACTACTCGTGCGCGCCGCGAAGTACCACGGGGTCGGGACGTTGCCGGACCTCGCCGACTATCACCGCCTCACACCGACGCTGTGCAAGCCCGCGCTGGCGGAGCTCGTGGAAGAAGGTCGCTTACTCCCGGTCACCGTGCGCGAGTGGGACCGCCCCGCGTACCTCCATCCCGATGCGCGTCGGCCGCGCCAGGTCAACGCGCGCGCACTTTTGAGCCCGTTCGATCCGGTCGTGTGGTTCCGCGCCCGAGCGTCGCGGATGTTCGGCTTCCATTACCGGATCGAGATCTACACGCCGCCCCCGAAGCGCCGGTACGGCTATTACGTGTTGCCGTTCCTCCTCGGCGACGAGCTCGTCGGAAGGGTCGACCTCAAGGCAGACCGCGCCAAAGGCGCCCTCCTCGTGCAGCGCGCGTGGGCGGAGCCGGGAGTGAACGAATCGGAAGTGGCCACGGCATTGCGAGAAGAGCTGCGGGTGATGGCGACGTGGTTGGAGCTCGACCGCGTCCGGGTCGCCGGACGGGGCAACCTCGGACCGCGGCTGCAGCGGCTGAGGGGGTGAAAACCGCTCTCCTACGAATAGTTTGCATGCGAATCATTCCGCGCATAACCTTTGTCGATGCGCCAGGCCGATCCGCCGCTCGCCCGTTCCATCGCCCGTGCTCACAAGGTCGTGCGGGCGTGGTGTGACCGCGAGCTCGCCGAGATCGGCGCGTCCGTGAGCGAGTGGATCGTGCTCCACAACATCGAGAGCGCTCCCGAGCCCGGACTGAACCAGACCGATGTCGCGCGGCTCTCCGACATGGGTGGACCCGCGCTGGTGCGCCACATCGATCGCCTCGAAGCCGACGGCATCGTGACCCGGACGCGCGATGCATCGGATCGGCGCACGACCCGGTTGCGGCTCACCCCGGCCGGCCACGCGCGCGTCGAAGCGATCCGCCTCGTCGTACGGCGCTGCGACGAAGAAGTCCGCGCGGTACTCACCGAGCGCGAAGCCGTTGTCATGCAGGCGGCACTGCACAAGCTTTTCGACCACTTCGCCGGCGCGTCGGACGCCACCGGCGCACAACCGGCAAGGAGCACGCGATGACTGTGACGCAACTCGCGTCGAGGGACGCGGGACGAGAAAGCGACGCCGCGATCCTGACGCACGGCCTCACCAAGGTGTATCCGGGTGACATACGCGCGGTCGACGCCCTCGATCTCACTGTCGAACGCGGTGAGATCTTCGGGCTCCTCGGACCGAACGGTGCGGGCAAGACGACAACGGCCGGCATGCTCACCACGCGCGTCATCCCGACCTCCGGCACCGCGTACGTAGGTGGCGTGGACGTGATCCACCACCCGTCCGAGGCAAAGCGCCTCATCGGCGTCGTCCCGCAGACCAACACGTTGGACCGTTCACTGACGGTGTGGGAGAACCTTTACTTCCACGGCCGGTTCTTCGGCATGGCCGCGAAGGCGTCGAAGGCCGAAGCGACCCGGTTGCTCGAACAGTTCCGATTGGCCGAGCGCGCGAAGGCGCCGGTCCTGGCGCTGTCGGGGGGCATGGCGCAGCGGCTGATGGTTGCGCGCGCGGTGATGCACCGACCGTCGGTGCTGTTCCTCGACGAACCGACTGCGGGTCTCGACCCGCAGAGCCGCATCGCCCTGTGGGAGATCCTCGGCGAGTTGCACGTCGACGGGCAGACGATCCTGCTGACGACGCACTACATGGAAGAAGCCGATCAGCTGTGCAACCGCGTCGCGATCATCGACAAGGGTGTGGTCATCGCGCTCGATACACCACGGGGACTGAAGCGTGCGCTCGGCGCCGATAGCTCGGTGCGCGTCGTCGTCGACGGTGATCGGACCGAACTCGCGAGCGCTCTCCAACGCGAGATCGTCGAGGTCGTCGACGCGACAGTGATGGGCGACGCGGTGGTGCTCGTCATCCGCGGCGGGAGTGGCCTCGTGATCCCGACGATCGTGCAGACCGCGGAGCATCACGGTTTCCACATCAAGGACCTGTCCGCGTCCGAAGCGACGCTCGAAACCGTCTTCATCAACCTGACCGGCAAGGACCTGCGCGAATGACCACCACCATCAGCCAATCTCCGACGGGCATCGCGAGCCCGATCCAACTGCGTCAGAGCCGCGTGGCAACGTTCGGCGCGCTGATCCTGCGCGACCTCACGGTCTTGCGCAAGAACTGGAAAGAGTTCCTGCCGCGCACGATCCTGCAGCCGTTGCTGCTCGTATTCGTGTTCACCTACGTCTTTCCGAAGATCGGTCAGGGCGTGGGCGGTGGTGCGAACGCGGCGGCGTTCTCGAGCGTGCTCGTCGCCGGCGTCGTCGCGATCGCGATCTTCTTCCAGGGCATCCAGGCGGTTGCGCTCCCGCTCGTGCAGGAGTTCGGATACACGCGCGAGATCGAGGACCGCGTGCTGGCACCGCTGCCGATCGGCGTGGTCGCGTGCGAGAAGATCGTCGCCGGTGCGTTGCAGTGCCTGCTCGCCGGTCTGATCGTGTTCCCAATCGCCGCCGTCGTGCCCGCGACCCCGGTGCACCTCGACGTGAACTGGCTGGTGGTGCTCACGCTCGTCCCGATCGCGTGCCTCATGAGCGGCGCCGTCGGGCTGATGTTCGGCACGATGTTCAACCCGCGCAGCGTGCCGATGCTGTTCGGCGTCATCGTGATCCCGATCACGTTCCTCGGCTGCGTGTACTACTCGTGGCAGTCGCTGGCGCCGATCAAGTGGCTGCAGATCGTGACGCTGGTGAACCCACTGGTGTACATGAGCGAAGGCTTTCGGGCCGGGCTCACGACTGTGCCCCACATGAGCCTGTGGGCGGTCTACGGCGTCCTCGTCGGGGGCACCGTGCTCTTCGGCTACTTCGGTATCACCGGTTTCAAGAAGCGCGTCACGACCTGAGCCTGACCGGTCCCTGACCGTCGACCGGCGCTCGGTAGCCTGCCAGGTCTTCCCGACGAGGTAGCCGCGAGTGCCCGACACAACCGACCGCAGCCTGTGGCGGCGAGGCGTCGCGACCTTGCGCCGGTTCATCGTGGCGCACCCGGTGCCGTTCGCCACCTCGGTGGCTGGCTCGTCTGTGTTCGCGCTCACATCGGTGTTGGGCACCATCGTGCTCGGGCGGGTCACCGATCACGTCATCATCCCCGCGTTCGACGGCGATGTCGCGAGCACCACGATCTGGGCGGGCGCGATCGCGATCGTCGTCGTTGCGTTCATCCGTAGTGCCGGCGTCATCACCCGGCGGTACTTCGCGGGCATGACGGCCGCCGCGAACATGGCGACGCTCCGCCACCAGATCGCCGACCGCTATCTCGACGTGCCGCTGTCGTTCCATCGCGAGCACACCACCGGAACCCTGCTGGCCCACGCAGACAACGACGTGATGGTCGCGTCGGAGGTGATCAACCCGCTGCCGTTCTCCACCGGTCTCATGCTGCTGATCGTCTTCTCGCTCGTCGCGCTCTTCTCGATCGATCCACTGCTCACGCTCGTCGGTCTCGTGCTGTTCCCGGCGATGTTCGTACTGAACCGCTTCTACACCCGGCGCGTCGAGCTGCCGGCGCGGACGGTCCAGGAACGGGTGGGTGACGTCTCGGCGATCACGCACGAGAGCTTCGAAGGCGCGATGGTCGTCAAGACGCTCGGGCGCCAGGACGCCGAGGTGGCGCGGCTCGGCGAGGCCGCCGATCAGTTGCGCGTGGCGCGCGTGCGGGTGGGTGCGTTGCGCGCGCTGTTCGAGCCGACCCTCGACGCGCTCCCCAACCTCGCGATCATCGCGCTGCTCGCAGTGGGCGGATGGCGGGTGTCGACCGGCGCCGTGTCGCCCGGCGACCTCGTGCAGGCGATGGCGTTGTTCACGCTGCTGGCGTTCCCGATGCGCGTCGTCGGCTTCCTGCTCGAGGAGATGCCCCGGTCGGTCGTCGCCCTCGATCGCATCGACAGCGTGCTCGAGGCCGCGCCCGAACCCGTGCCCGTGGATCCGCACGCGCTCCCCGGCGGTCCGCTCGACGTCGACGCCGAAGGGCTCGAGTACGGGCACGTCGCCGGCGTTCCGGTGCTCCAGGGTTGCGACGTTCACATCTCATCCGGTGAGGTGGTCGCGCTCGTCGGCCCGACCGGCTGCGGCAAGACCACTCTGTGCGAACTGCTCGCGGGGCTCGACCGACCCGAAAAGGGTGTGGTGCGCGTCGGCGGCGTCGACCTCACCGCGGTCACCCGCGAGGCGATGCGCACGAGCGTCGCGCTCGTGTTCCAGGAGTCGTTCCTGTTCACCGACACGATCGCGAACAACATCACGATCGGAGCGGAGTCGGGCAACGCGGAGGCGAGCGAGACGGCGTTGCGGTGGGCGGCCGGCATCGCGCAGGTCGCCCGCTTCGTCGACTCGCTCCCCGCGGGCTACGACACCGCGATCGGAGAGCGGGGGGTGACCGTGTCCGGCGGTCAGCGCCAACGCATCGCGCTCGCACGGGCGCTCCTGCGGCGCCCGCGGTTCCTCCTGCTCGACGACGCGACTTCGGCCGTCGACGCGACGGTCGAAGCGCGGATCCTGCGTGGGCTGCGCGATGAGCTCGACATGACGACGCTGATCGTCGCCCACCGCGTCTCGACGATCGCGCTGGCCGATCGCGTGCTGTTCATGCAGGACGGGCGCATCGCCGCCACCGGGACGCACACCGAGCTGCTCGCGAGCAACCCGGAGTACGAAGCCATGGTGCGCGCGTACGAGCAAGAGGTTGCGTGATGGCACGCACCGACGACGACACCGTCCACGGCGCCGCGCACGACGTGATCGCCGACTCCGCTCCGGCCCAGGCGCGCGACGAGTTCACGGAGAGGGTCTTCGCCGCATTCGAGGATGACGACGTCGCACCCGCGGGCGCGGCGGCGGGCGCGTTGCAGGTGCTGCGCCGCGGCCTCGCGACGAGCCCGGAGCTACGCGACGGCCTGAAGGCGACGATCGTGTTCGCGATCGTGGCCGCCGCCGGCAAGCTCGCGATCCCGATCCTGATCCAAGTCATCCTCGATCGCGGCGTGCTCGGGTCGAGCGGCTTCCGCGCCGAGTTCGTGTTGCTCGCCTGCCTCGCCGCGGTCGCGATCACGATCGGGGTGCTCTTCATCAGCCGGATCGCCTACTACCGGCTGGTCCGTGCCGCCGAGCAGGCGCTGTGCAGCCTGCGCGTGCGCGTGTTCGATCACATCCACCGGTTGAGCATGGCCGAGCACACCACGACGCGGCGAGGTGTGTTCGTGTCGCGCGTCACGAGCGACATCGAGACCCTGGCCCGCTTCGTGCAGTGGGGGATGATCTCGTGGCTCGTGAACGGCACCCTCATCGTGGGCACGCTGATCGTGATGTTCGTCTACTCGTGGCAGCTGACGCTGCTCACGCTCGTCGCGTACGCGCCGGTCATCCCGTTGTTCCGTGCGTTCCAGCGCCGCCAGCTGCAGGCCTACGACGAGGAACGGACCGCGATCGGCGACATGATCGCGGAGTTCTCCGAGACCGTCAGCGGCGCGGCCGTCATCCGCGCGTACGGCTTGCAGGACCGAGCGCGCATCCGCCTGCGAGAGCGCATCGACGGCGCGTACCGAGCCCGGGTCCGCGCCGCGAAGTACTTCGCCGCGATGTTCCCCCTCGGGGACTTCTTCGGTGCCATCGCGCTCGCCGGCATCGTGGTGGCATCCGCGTACTACGGAAGCGGGTGGGGGCTCGACGTCGGCAAGGTCGTCGCGTTCATGTTCCTCATCAACCTGCTGCTGAGCCCCATCGGTGAGCTGAGCGAGATCCTCGATCAGACCCAGACCGCGATCTCGGGTTGGCGCAAGGTGCTCGCGGTGCTCGACGTGCCGATCGACGTCGCCGAGCCCGTCGACGGCGTGCACCTCGCGCACGGCGCCCTTGGCGTTGAAGTGTCACACATCGGGTTCGCGTACCGCGGCGACGCGCCCGTGCTGCACGACGTGAGCGTCGACATCGCGGCCGGCGCGCACGTCGCGATCGTCGGCGAGACGGGTTCGGGCAAGACGACGTTCGCCAAGCTCCTGTGCCGCCTCGCCGATCCCACGGAAGGTCAGGTGCGCATCGGGTCGAGCGACCTCCGCTCCGTCGATCCCGCTTCCCGCCGCCGCGCGATACGCATGGTGCCGCAGGACGGCTTCCTCTTCGACACGACGATCGCCGACAACGTGCGCATGGCCGACCCGGACGCGACCGACGACGACATCGAGCAGGCGTTCGCGCGCCTCGGACTCGAATGGTGGCTGCTGCGCCTGCCCGACGGCCTCGAGACGCTGGTCGGCGAGCGGGGCGAGTCGTTGTCGGTGGGCGAGCGGCAGCTCGTCGCGCTTGCCCGTGCGGAGTTGGGTGACCCCGGCCTGCTCGTGCTCGACGAAGCCACGAGCGCGGTCGATGCCGAGACCGAGCGCGCCCTCGCCGACGCGCTCGCGCGCGTCTCGCGTGGGCGGACGACGATCAGCATCGCCCACCGACTCTCCACCGCCGAGCACGCGGATCGCGTCCTCGTGTTCGACGCGGGCCGGATCGTCGAGGCGGGCACCCACGAGGAGCTCGTCGACGCGGGCGGCGTCTACTCCCGGCTCTACAGCAGCTGGACCGCGAACACCCGCACCAACTGAGATCTCCCGAAGAATCTTCGCGTCGGGCGTCGGAGTTCAGGCCCGGCGGACGACGATAGGGGCATGGTGCGAGCGGAGGAGGCCCAACAGCTGCTCGCCATCTACGACCGCGCGCTGCCCCAGGTCTATGGCTATCTCGTCGACCGCTGCGGCAACGCCGCGACTGCCGAGGATCTGACGTCGGAGACGTTCCTCGCCGCGGTCGCCGCGGTCGCCGCCGCGCAGCGCTCCGGAGACGGTGACGTCTCGATCCCGTGGCTCATGGGCGTCGCGCGCCACAAGCTGATCGATCACTGGCGGCGCCGGAGTCGCGAGGAGCGTTTGCTCGATGCAGTGGCGGACAACGCCGAGCCCGAAGGCCAACAGCCGTTCGACGCGCACCTCGATCGAATGCGGGCCGACGAGGTGCTCGCGCGCTTGGGTTGGCATCACCGTGCCGCTTTGACGCTGCGATATGTCGACGGGCTCCCCGTACCCCAAGTTGCGGAGCTGCTCGGGCGAACCGTGCACGCGACCGAAGCGCTTCTGGTGCGGGCACGCGCGGCCTTCAGAAAGATCTACGCGAGCGGAGAGCGAGATGGCTGACCTTCGCGATCCCTTCGACGATCTGCGCCGCCCCGCGGTTCCACTCGTTCCCCGCGCGGATTTCGTCGCGTCGTTGTTCACCCGGTTGCGAGAGGAGTTCGGAATGACGCCTGCTGTCGAAGCACAAGGTTCGGACTCGACCCGGGTCGCGTTCGGTGGACTCGCGATGGTCCATCTCCGCGTCGTCGATGCCGACCGCGCGATGCGGTTCTTCGGTGCGCTGTTCGGATGGCAGAGCGAACGCGTTCCGATGGGGAGTCACGTCAGTCACTACACAGTCAACACCACCACCACGATCCGCATCCTGGACGACCCGGAGTCGCCGCCGGTTGTGCCCAACTACGCGGTCGCCGACGTCGCCCGTACCGTGCACGCGGTCACCGAGGCCGGTGGACTGGTCACCGACGCCGAGCCCGCGCCCGACGGCGGGGGATGGGCGCGCGGTGTCGACGACCAGGGTCTGCCGCTGCTCGTCTACCGACCCGGCGGGTACCACCCGCACGCCGCGCCGACGCAACCGCCATCGGGCGAGCTCGGGTTGGTGTTCATCCGGGCCGACGCGCCGAAGGCGGCAACGTTCTACGGCGAGGTGTTGGGTTGGACCCTGACCGCCGCGCATCCAGGGAGTCGCTACTTCGACGCCGTGCCGGGTGTGGGCGTCTTCGACGAGGCGGCGGCGTTCGATCGGCCGGTCGAGCCCTCCGCGACGCCGTACTTCAGCGTCGATGCATTGCTGCCCACGTTGCGCCGGATCGAAGCGCTCGGCGGGACCACCGGAGCGCCCGCCCAGGACATGGGGCCGTACTTCACCGCGCTGTGCACCGATGACCAGGGCACGACGTTCGGTCTCATGTCCGCCGCACTCGAGTGAGCTCGCGCGCCGCTCGGGGTTCAGCGGCGGTCGGCCCCGATCGGCGCACCGGGTTCGGGTGCCACACCGTGCCGCAACGGATAGCGCGACTCGCCGTACCGGTGCGTCTCGTACGCGATCATCGCCCACAGCAAGGTGTTCACCACTGCGAGCGCGGCGAGCGCGTCGATCTTGGTTGCGAGCGGTATCGCGGCGAACAGCAACACGGCGAGCACCAACCGACGCACGTTGAGGGTGTGTGCGCTCCGGAGCCGGAGCGCGACGTGCCCGAGCAGGTAGATCGCGACGCCACCGAGCAGTGCGAAACAGTTCACCGCGTCGAGTGGATCGCGCGCGTGCCGGAGCACGTGCTCGAGGCCGAACGCGGCGAGCACGATGCCGGTGACCATGAGCAGGTGCACGTATGAGTAGGAGTCGCGAGCGAGGCAGTTCCGCTCGCGACCGGCCGGGACGCGCTCCAGCCGGAGTTCCGTGACGATCGCGACGATGTCGAAGTAGATCCACCACAACGCCGATGCGAGCGCGACGCCGAGCACGACTGCGAACGTGACCGGCGGGGTCAATTCGACATGCGTCCCCACGCCCAACGCGATGATCGATTCGCCGAGGGCGAGGATGATGATGAGGTTGTGGCGTTCGGCGAAGTGCATCGGCATGAGAGACCACCCACCGATCCCGATGAGCGCCCCCCGAAGTCGAGCACGATCGCGACTGCCCAGAGCGCGGTCTGCGGCCCCGGATCGAGGAACGACGCGCCGACGAGCAGACCGATCGCCACCGCGCTGCTCGCCGCGAATCCGAGCACGGTGTGACGGAGGGTGGCGTTGTCGCGACCCGGAACGAGGAAGAGCGTCACCTACGCCACCCGGACGACGGCATACGCGACCGCGAACGTGAGTGCGCGCGCCGAACGACTCGGGAACCGCGAGGGCGGCGACGACGAGCGCGCTCATTGCCGCGAACATCACGATCCGGACCGAGCCCTCCTCCGGATCGATGACGCTGGTCAACCACGCGAAGCCGGCCCACGCCCACCAGAGGAGCGCGAGCGCCATGCAGCCGCGGAGGAGACCGAGCCACGATCCTTCGGACGCCATGAGCGCGGTGCACTGCGTGAACCCGAGCACGAACACCAGGTCGAAGAACAGTTCGAGCGGCTTGACCATGTCGCGCTGTCGAGGCTCGGCGCGGAGCCGCAGGTTGTCACGAGCGCGGGCGAAGCGAGGAGCAGGCATGACTCCTTGATATCGCGCCCGCGCCGGCGCGCGCTCGGACGCTTACGTCACCGCGGTGATCGCCTTCGAGATGACATCGGTCACCGCATGGGGTTGGGAGATCATGATCACGTGCGAGCCCTCGAGCTCGGTGATCTGGGCCCCCGCGCGTTCTGCCATCGAACGGACGACGTCGGCACCGGCGGCCGTGTCGCCGGTCGCGACCACGGCCCAGGACGGCAGGTTCTTCCACGCGGGCGCGCCCGACCGCTCCGAGAACGCGGCCTCGGCGACCGGGCGCTGGGTCGCGGCCATCACCGCGGTTTGTGCTTCCGGCAGATCTGCCGCGAAGGCGGCTCGGAACTTGGCCGGATCGATCGCGAACTCCGTGGCCGGGCCGCCGGCACTCTGGAATTGCAGCGGCATCAGTGCATCGTTGAGGACGCTGTCCTTCGAGGTGCTCTCGGCTTCGCCGAGGCGTTCACCTTCGGCCGGGGCGAATGCCGCGACGTACACGAGCCCGACGACGTTCCCGGTCCCGGTGGCGGCGTTTGTGATCACCGCGCCGCCGTACGAATGACCGACGGCCAGCACTGGTCCGGGGATCTGCTCGAACACACTCGCGACATAGGCGGAGTCGAACGCGATGCCGCGCAGCGGGTTCGCTGGAGCGGTCACCTGGACGCCGTCGGCCTGCAGTTCGGCCACCACGTCGTTCCAGCTGGATGCGTCGGCGAATGCGCCGTGCACGAGAACGACGGTCAACGGGTTGGTGTTGGTGTCGGGCACGAGAGCCTCCTTCGGTCGAAGGTGGGAATTGGATCGATGCACTGTCGCGCCGGTGTCACGGGGCGTCGACGAACGTCGCGAGCGGTTGTCCGATCTCGACGATGTAGGTGGAGAGCATGTGGCCGGCATCGGGTCCGACGTCGAGCGCGTTGTGCGGGACGCGCGGCGGGATGAGGAAACCGTCGCCCGCGCGCAGCGTCAGCGTCGACCGGCCCTTGATCATCATCTCCACCGTGCCGGCGATGATGTAGCCGACCTCTTCGCCGGGGTGGATGTGCCAGCCGGACGCGACGCCGCATGGGATCTCGGTGAGCACCTGCACGATCTCGCGTCCCGGGATGGACGACGGCTCGTGCTGCACCTCGGTGCGCATCAGTTTCCCCGCGAGCTCGTCGCCCGCCGTTTGTCGGTCCGGCGTCGGCGCGGACGTCATCGCCCACGTCCGCGCGTCAGCATCGCGTCAGGGACCATGGCGTGTCTCCTCGGACGTTCGGAGTTCCGCGCTCAGGATTCCCGCGATCGCGCCGCCTGCGCAACAGCGCACGCCGTGTTCACGAGGCCGATGCGGCTGAACGCCTGCGGGAAGTTCCGAGCAGCTCGCCGGTCGCGGCGTCGACTTCCTCGGCGAGCAGGCCGAGATCGTTGGCGAAGGCAACGGCGCGCTCCGTTCGTGAGCGCGTGCGCAGCCGGACGCGACGCCACCGACTTCGACGCGGGCTACGACGCGGAGCGGCAGTTTCAGTCTGCGTGGCTCGCGAACCGACTGCGGCTCGCTTAGCAAGCACCCGTCCGCCGGGCGCGGAGCGCGGCCAGGAGCGCGTCACGCGCGCCTTCCGGCGGCGCTTCCTGCTCCGCACCTCGCAAGAGCCGCACGGCCATCCGCATCTGTTCGACGTACTCGGCGCACGGTGGGCAGATGTTGATGTGCTCCTCCACCTCGGCGCGCACGTTCTCGTCGAGCGCGCCCTCCGACCACTCGGTCACCAGCTCGACGAACTCGACGCAACGAAGCGGCGGCTGGTTCACGCGTCTGCTGCTGCCTTCAGGTGCGCTTCGAGCGCGGTGCGGGCCTTGGAGCGTGCGCGGTGCAGCAGCACTCGTTGGTTTCCTTCGGTGATGTCGAGGAGCTGACACACCTCTTCGGCGCTGAAGTCCTGTACATCGCGCAAGGAGAGGACCGTGCGCTGCGCATTCGGGAGCTTGGCGATCACGTCATCGAGCATTCCCCGCATCTCGACGGCCAACGCCTGTTCCTCGGGGAGCCCGGCACTCGGCGGATCCGACCAGAAACCGCCCCAGCGATGATTGTCGGGGCGGAACCGCGGGATCGACGGCCGGTTCCTCGACCGGCGACAGTGACGAGAACGGCCGGATCCGGGACTCCCGTTCTCCGCGTGTCCGGGCCCGGTTCACGAGGATGCGATACATCCAGGTCTTCAGCGAGCACCGGCCCTCGAAGCGATGGATTCCTTCGATCACGGCCATCCACGTCTCCTGGACGACGTCCTCGGCCGCTTCACGCGAGGGCACGTAGGACCGGGCGACCGAGAGCATCGGCGCGAAGTATCGATCGACGAGCGATCCGAACGCCGACTCGTCTCCCGCACGCAGCGCCCCGACAAGTTCGCGATCGGCCGGCGACAACGCGTACGGCGCAACGGACTCCACCGCGAGAGGACGCTAGTCGGCCGCGCGCGCCTCCTCCTCGGAGCCGGTCGCGCGTCCATCTGCAAACGCGGCCGATCCCGAGACGCGGTCGGCCGCGGTTACAGATCGATCGCCAGGTCCGTGATCGGACGCGCGCAGCAGACGAGCGCGTTTCCATCGGCAGGTGCTTCGAGCGGCTCGGGGGAATACTCGATGGACCCGTCGAGCAGCCCGGTCTCACAGGTGTGGCAGACGCCGGTGCGACATGACCATCTCACGGGCACGTCGCACGCTTCCGCGAACTCGAGGAGGTTGGCGAACTCGTCCCTCCAGCGCACGTTCAGTCCCGTCCGCACGAACGAGATCAGCGGTCCTGTGCCCGCGACCCCGTCGAGTTGATGCGGCGGCCGGGTGGGCGTGATGACGACGCCGGGTGTGTGCGATCCCTGCGCGCCGAAGATCTCCGTGTGCACCCGCCCGGTCGGGACGCCGAGTGCGGCGAGACCGTCGCGCAACGCGTCCATGAACTCGGTCGGGCCGCACAGGTAGAACTCGCCGTCGATCGGGACGGCTGCGTCGGCGAGCGTATCCGCGGTGATGTGGCCGACCGCGTCGTAGTCGACTCCGGCGCGGTCGGTCGCGTCGGGCCGGCTGTACGAGACACGGCGGTGCGCGCGCC
The DNA here is from genome assembly GCA_963740835.1 of uncultured Actinomycetes bacterium. GTDB lineage: Bacteria > Actinomycetota > Acidimicrobiia > IMCC26256 > PALSA-610 > CAVUFH01. The sequence goes on from CAVUFH010000003.1 coordinate 1,512,219, forward strand.
CGAGGTCGTCCAACAGCGCCTGCGCCTCGAGTGCGAAGGCGTGCTCGGCGCGGTTGCGCGCGCCGTGGAACCACCAGACCTCGCGTGTCGATCCCGCGTCGTGGAGCGCGTGCAGCATCGCGAGCATCGGTGTCACCCCGACGCCCGCGCTGACGAGCACGACGGGGCGGTCGCCGTCGTCGAGGACGAACACGCCGCGCGGCGCGCCGACTTCCAACCGGTCGCCGACGTGGACGCCGGTGCGGATGTGTTGGCCGGCAGCGCCCTGCGATTCGACCTTCACGCTGATGCGGTACCGGGTACCGCCCGGAGCGCCGGAGAGCGAATAGCTGCGCACGAGCGGGGGCGAGCCGGCGTCCGGCCGGAGCTTCAACGTGACGAACTGGCCGGGCCGGCCACTGGGCAGCGGATCGCCGGCGTCGGATTCCAACTCGAGCGAGAGGACATCTGACGTCTCCGCGTGCTTGGCGGTAACCACGAGCGTGCGAAAACCCGGCCACGCGGGCGGTGGCGCGAGCGCGGTCAATCCCGCGTTGCCGCCGCGGGGCGAACCGGAGCGCGCCTCGTCGAGGAGCGCTCGGAGGGAGCCCTGCCACCCCGGGCTCAGGGCCGGGATGCGCAGCGCCCGTCGCAGTTGATCGATTTCGGGATGGGCGGCGAGGTACAACAGCGCGTTGATCTCGGCCACGGTCATCGCCTCGGGCCCGGTGACGACCTTCACGACGTCGTCGCCGGCGCGTACATCACCTTCCTCGAGCACCCGGAAGTAGAACCCCGGTCGTCCGTGCCCGACGAGGAGTGCAGCCATGCGCGGCTCGTCCATGCGGATGCCGACGCGGTAGCACGTGACTCGCGGTTGGGTGACTTCGAACAACGCCGAGCCGATGCGATAGCGGTCGCCGACGCACACCTCGTCGTCACCCAGTCCGTCGACGGTGAAGTTCTCGCCGAACTGCCCGAACGTGAAGTCGTCGCGCTGCATCTCCTGCTGCCAGTACCGGTACGACTCGAGTTGGTACACGTACACCGCGCGCTGCTCACCGCCGTGTCCGTTCAAGTCCCCTTGACCGTCACCATCGACGTTCAACCGCCGTACCGTGCGCGGCCCGTCCACCGGTTCCTTCCAGATCCCCGTGAAGACGGTCCGGCCTCGCCACGCGACCTCGCGCGGCAACCCCACGTTGACCGAGACGAGTTTCGCGACAGGTTGCGCCATCAGAGGGCTTGTGACAGCCAGACCCGATCGAGGAGCGGGATGCCGTCGATCACGATCGGATAGGAGTAGCCGGTGGCCGCAGTGAAGGCATCCCGTTCGACGGACAGCATTCGGAACCCGACGCGCTGGTAGAAGCGAAGGTTGCCGACGTCTGCTGCCGCGGTCGCCACCGACATCTCGGACCATCCCTCGGCGGCGCACTCGTCCAAGGCGGCCGCGACGAGCGCGCGCCCGACGCCGGTGCCCTGTCGTTCCGGTCGAACCGCCATGTTCTTGAGCTCGATCACGCCGGCGCCTGCCGTCGGCACCAGTTGGAGGTGACCGATCGGCTCCGGCCCGTCGCGGGCGACGAGCACCCGCCCGAGGTCGAGGTACCGCGCCAGTTCCGTCAGGGAGTCCTCGGCGAGCTCGAACAAGTCGCGCAGCGACGTGCGCTCGCCCGTGAACCAATCGATCGCTACCGCCATGCCCCGCCGCTCACTGTGAGATCCACTCTTCGTAGCGCGGCGAGCTCCGTGGCCGGCACCGGTTCGTCGGTCGCGCGTGTCGCCGAAGCGATCGACGGACGGACAACGCCGTCGTGCGGTCGGCGCGCGCGGTGCAGGCTTGCTTGCATGACGAGGGTCGTCGCGTCGCGTTCATCGCGCCGACCGCCCGCACCTCATCGGGCGTGTCGCGGTCGGTCGTCCGACTCGGCAACCACAACACCCCAGATGTCGACACCGGCGTCAGCGTAGAGCTCCGCGAGGCGGGAGCTCGCGGCCGCGGCGGCACCGGCGCTTGTCGTAAGCATGATCGCGTTGTTCAACGGACCCCACGCGGGGAACACCGCGGCGACGTGCACAGCTGCATTGAGCAGCCGCGCGCCCGGTGAAAGCTTGGTCAGTGTGCTCCAACACGCGAGCAGCGTCTCCTGGCCCGGCAGCGCAGTGACCAGATTCGACACGACCGGCACCTCCACGGACGCGATGCGACGGATCTCCTCCATGCGAGTCCGGTGTAGTCCGGGCAAGCTGTTGGTCGTTACACGCGTCGGTGTAACGCGTGCGCTGACCGAGGGACTACACCCATTGATCGACGTCAGCCGGGGAGACGAGCACGTGACCTTGACCGAGAAGCAGGAAGCGCTCTGCGCCCAATCCCGTTGGGATTTCAGCGATCTGCGGGCCCTGTTCGTGAACTGCACGCTGAAGCGATCACCGGAGCCCTCGAACACCCAGGGTCTCGCCGATATCGCGATCGAGATCATGCGGCGGCAGGGCGCGACCGTCGATGTCGTGCGAGCGATCGACCACGAGATCGCGACGGGCGTGTGGCCCGACATGACCGAACACGGGTGGGCGCGCGACGACTGGCCCGCGATCTTCGAGCACGTCGACGCAGCCGACATCCTCGTGCTGTGCACGCCGATCTGGCTCGGTGAGAAGTCGTCGGTCTGCACGCAGGTGATCGAGCGGCTGTACGGGAACTCGCATCTGCTCAACGAGGCGGGCCAGTACGCCTTCTACGGCCGGGTCGGAGGGTGCCTCGTCACCGGCAACGAAGACGGTGTGAAGCACTGCGCCATGAACGTCCTCTACTCGTTGCAGCACCTCGGCTACGTGATCCCGCCGCAAGCCGACGCGGGCTGGATCGGCGAGGCCGGCCCGGGACCGTCGTACCTCGACGCGGGATCCGGCGGCCCGGAGAACGACTTCACCAACCGCAACACGACCTTCATGACGTGGAACCTCTTGCACCTCGCGCGCATGATCAAGGACGCGGGCGGGATACCCGCGCACGGCAACCAGCGTTCGGAGTGGGATGCCGGTTGCCGGTTCGACTTCCCGAACCCCGAGCACCGGTGATACCCGTGGCCGAGCCAGGAGGGAAGATGTTCCTCGGCGCGTACCATTTCGACGGCGATCCGGAAGTGCTCCTGGTCGCGTACGGCCGGCTGATGCAGCGTCTCCCTCCCGACGCCAGCGATCTCCACGTCTGCGTCGAACGTCCCGACGGCATCACCGTGTTCGACGCGTGCCCGTCACGAGAGATCTTCGCGGGCTTCAGCTCCGGCCCTGATTTCCGCGCGGCTGTCGACGCGGCCGGGCTGCCGGCGCCACGGGTCGAAGCGCTCGGCGCTGTGCGCGCGGCGCGCCTCCGCACCGGGATCGGCGCGTGAGCGCGACGTCCGGGCTCGCGGCCCTCGATGCCATCGCGCAGGCCGAGCTGATCCGGCGCGGCGAAGCAACCGCGGGCGAGCTGGTGGAGGCGGCGATCGCATCGATCGAGCAGCTGAACCCGTTCCTGAACGCGGTTGTCACGCCGATGTTCGAGCGGGCGATCGGCGAGGCCCGCGCCGCCCGCGCGGACCGCTCGGCGGGGTGCCGTACCTGGTCAAGGACCTCGTCGTCGAAATCGCGGGCGTCCGGTTCACCGAGGGTTCCGTCTTCCTGCGCGACAACATCTCCCGGTTCGATTCGGAGCTCGTCGTCCGCCTCCGCGCGGCCGGCCTGATCATCCTCGGCAAGACCAACACGCCCGAGTTCGGGATGGTCCCGGCCTGCGAGCCGGTCTTGTTCGGACCGACCCGCAACCCCTGGGACACCGAGCGGTCGACGAGCGGGTCGAGTGGCGGCTCGGCGGCCGCGGTCGCGTCCGGCATGGTCGCAGCCGCGCACGGCAACGATCTCGGCGGCTCGATTCGGTACCCGGCGTCGGCGTGCGGGCTGTTCGGACTCAAGCCGACGCGCGGCCGAAATCCTCTCGGTCCGGAGTACGGCGACGCAGTGAGCGGCTGGGCAGTGGAGCACGCGCTCACGCGTTCGGTGCGCGACAGCGCCGCGCTCCTCGACGCGACGTCGGGCCCCGCGCTCGGAGATCCGTACGTCCTCGCGCGCCCGGACCGGCCATTCCTGCGCGAGGTCGGAGCTGATCCTGGCCGCTTCCGCGTCGGGTTCACAGATCGCACCCCCGATGGCAGCGCCAGCCATCCCGACTGCTGCGATGCGGTACGGGACGCGGCTGCGCTGTGTGAGTCGTTGGGGCATGAGGTCATCGAGGTCGACCTCCCCGGACTCACACCCGACGTCGGCGTGGCCATCGGCACCGTCTTCAATGCCGCGACCTCGTGGATCCTCGCGTACTGGATCCGGCGACTCGGCCGGGAGCCTCGGGCGGATGACCTCGATCCGCTGACGCGTGCGTACTGGGAGATGGGTCGCGCCGTATCGGCCGCCGACTATCTGCTTGCGATCGAGGACTGCCAACGCTTCTCCGCGGTGTCGCACGCTTCCTCACCGATGTCGATGTCTGGTTGACGCCGACGCTCTCGACGCCGCCGCTCCCCATCGGCCAGATCGTCTCGACAGCGGAGGAGCCGCTCCGTGCGCTGGAGCGCGGTGGCCCGTCAGTGGCGTATGCGGGCGTCGTCGCGAACCTCACCGGCCACCCCGCGATGTCGGTACCGTTGGCCTGGAGCGGTGACGGGCTGCCGATCGGCGTGCACTTCCTGGGTCGCTTCGGCGACGAGGCGACGCTGTTCCGGCTCGCGTCCCAACTGGAAGCGGCGCGACCCTGGGCGGACCGGCGTCCGCCGGTGACCGCGACGGCCGGCTGACCGGCTCCTCGGTGGTCGAGATCAGCCGAGCTCGCCGCGCGCGATCAGCTCGACCGGGTCCTGCATGCGGACCATGCCGAGGTACCCGCCACCCCGGGCGATGCTGTCGTGCACCGAGTAGCCGAGCAGCTCCTGCGCGGGCCGGGGCAACGTCTTGACGTACGAGGGTGGGATCGACAGGTAGTTGTTCTCCTCGGTGCGCAGCCACCCGAGGCAGTAGCTCAGGTGTGCACCGCGGCGCGGCACGTCGGTCGTGTTCGCGCCACCTGCATGGATGGTGCCCCCGAGGTACACGACCGCCGAACCAGCCGGCATCTCCGCGTACGCGAGCTGCTCGGGAACGACCGGTTCCTGCATCTGTTCGAGCGCGGGCAACCCGCGGTCGGGCCAGCGGTGACTGCCCGGAACGACGCGCGTCGCGCCGTTGTCCTTGGTGAAGTCGACGAAGGCGATCACCGACGCGAGCTGCAGCTGAGGGTGCGGCCACGGAACGTCGCTCCACACCAGCTCGTCGCGGTGCAACCACTGCGCTTCGGCACCGGGGCCCCGCTGCAGCAAGTGGCCGAGGTTCAGTTGGTAGCGCGCGCACGACGCCAACAGGACACGGTCACACAGCGCGAGCAGCGCCTGGTGACACATGACTTCGGTCGCGAAGGTGCGGGACAGGCCCGGCATTCCCGCGACCTGCTTCGTCTGCGCGCCGTGGAACGCGCTCAGCACCGGGTTGAAGAAAGCTTCGTTCGGGTCGGCGGCCGCGACTGCGGCTTCGACGTCGTCGTTCACGCGCTGCACGATGTCGTCGGTCAACAGTCCTTCGATGATGACGGCACCGTCCCGGTCGATCGCCTCGAAGACGTCGTCGGGTTCGGAGTTCGCGGTGAACCGGGTGATCGAGGCGCTCATCCGGCGGAGCGTACGCGCGGATCGAACTCGAGGTACAGACGACTGACACCGCGCAGGATGTATGTCGGCACGTAGTCGTACCGCCGGGCACCGGCCGGGCCATGCTCCTTCTCGGAGATACGGATGTCGTCCATGCGGTCGAGCAGGCGCTCCATCGTGATCCGTCCCTCCGCGCGCGCCAGCGGTGCACCCGGGCAGGTGTGCGCGCCGTGACCGAAGGCGAGGTGCTGGCGCGCGTTCGTGCGCTCGACGTCGAAGTCGGTCGGATGCTCGAAGCGTTCGGGATCGCGATTCGCAGCACCGTTGACGACCATGAGCGTCGTCCCCGCCGGAACCGTCACGCCGCCGAGCTCGGTCGTCACGCGCGCGAGCCGGAAATCGCCCTTCACCGGGCTCTCGATGCGCAGGCACTCTTCGACGAAGTTCGGCACGAGCTCGCGGTGTGCCCGCAGCTGTTGTTGGAGCTCGGGGTCGTCGCCGATGCGTTGCAGCGCGGTGCCGAAGAGGCGCACCGTCGTTTCCTGGCCGGCCGCGAACAAGTTGGCGGCGATCCGCGCCACGTCGATGGCCGCGGGGATCGAGCCGTCGGGGAAGGTCGCGGTCGCCATGCCGGTCATCACGTCGTCACGGGGTTCGCGCCGGCGGTCCTCGATGTACGCGGTGAACTGCTCATAGAGGAATTCGAGGGGGTTGTGCGCCATCGCGGCGTCGGTCCCGCCGACGGTGCCGGTTTCCTCATGCGAACCGGCGCCGAGCCGGGCACGGAACAGTTCGTGGTCGCGCTCGGGTACCCCGAGCAGGTCGGCGACGACGAGCATCGCGAACGGTTGCCCGTAGCCGCGGATGAACTCACCGTCGCCGCGTGCGATGAACTCGTCGATCTGGCGGTCGGCCAACCGCCACATGAACTCCTCGTTCTCGCGCAGGCGCTTCGGCGTGATCAGCCGCATCAGCAGCGCGCGATGCGCGGTGTGGACCGGCGGGTCGAATGTGAGCAGCTGGTCGCTCATCGGCAGCGCGTCGCGATGCTGCTCGATGAGCGCGTTGACGTCGTCACCCTCGAGCGGCACGGGAAACCCGGGAAAGGGTCCCGTCGGTGAGTTGCACGACGAGAACGCCGCGGGATCGTTGTACACCGCGATCGCTTCGTCGTAGCCGGTCACCATCATCACGCCGTGGTTCGGCTCGCGGCGCACCGGGCACTGTGCGCGCAGCCAGTCGAAGTACGGGTAGGGATCGGCGACGAGCTCGTCGCCGCGGAAGAAGTCGAGCTCGTCGTAGGCCGGCTCGCCGTCGTTCGGCTCGTCGTCGTTCGGCTCGTCGTCGTTTGGCTCGTCGTCGGGCGCCACGCGGCTATCGATAGCAGGCGTTGTACCGGTCGGTCCAATAGGATCCACGCGTGGACTTCTCGCTCACCGAGCCGGAGCGCGAGCTGGTCGCGCTCTGCCGTGACTTCGCGCAGCGCGAGATCGCAGCGCGTGCGCCCGCCGCATGGGACGCGGCGCGGTGCCCGACCGACCTGCTCCGCGAGATGGGTGCGCTCGGCCTGCTCGGGATGCTCATCCCCGAGGAATGGGGCGGTATCGGCATGTCCACCGTCGGCTTCGTCGCCGCGATGGAGCAACTCGGCCTCGCCGATCAGTCGGTTGCGGCGGCGTGGCAGGCGCACGTCACGATCGGCTCCCTGCCGCTGTATCTCTTCGGCAGCGACGCGCAGCGCGAACGTTGGCTCCGTCCGCTGGCCGAGGGACGCGCGCTCGGTGCGTTCGGCCTGACCGAACCCGATGCGGGTTCCGACGCGCGCGGCATCCGCACCCGGGCGATCCGGCGCGACGGCGGCTGGCTCATCAACGGCCGGAAGGCGTTCATCTCCAACGCCGGCACCGACATGTCGTTCGGCGTGACGCTGCTGGCGCGCACGGAAGCGGCCGAGGGCGAGGCGGCCGGCTTCGCGAGCTTCGTCGTCGAGACGGACACGCCCGGATTCACGATGGGCCCGAAGCTGCGCGGCATCGGTTGGCGCGGTCTCGACACGCGTGAGCTCTTCTTCGACGACGTCTGGGTCGCCGACGACCAGCTCGTCGGCGACCCCGCGATGGGACTCGGTCAGTTCCTGCGCACGCTCGAGGTCGGGCGCATCTCGATCGCGGCGCTGTCGCTCAGCCTGACTCAGGCTGTGCTCGACATGGCGACGGAGTACGCGCAGCAGCGCGTGCAATTCGGCCAGCCCATCGCGAAGTTCCAAGCGGTGCAGTTCAAGCTGGCCGACATCGCGACCGAGCTCGAAGCCGCGCGCTGGCTCACGTACCGCGCCGCGTTCCTGCGTGACACGGGTCAGCCGTTCCTGAAGGAAGCCGCGATGGCGAAGCTCAAGGCCAGCCGGCTCGCGGTCTCGGCCGCATCGGAAGCGGTGCAGATCCACGGCGGGGTCGGCTACATGCTCGACTCGCCGGTTGCGCGCTTCTACTGCGATGCCAAAGTGCTCGAGATCGGCGAGGGCACCAACGAGATCCAGCACCTCGTCATCGCCCGCGCGTTGGGTTGCTAAATAAGGGACAGGCGGCGGATGGCGTCGGCGATGTCGTCGCGGTTGGGCAGCCAGGCCCGCTCGAGCTCGGGCGCGTAGGGCGGAGGGGTCGGCGCCGCGCCGATCCGTTGGATCGGCGCGTCGAGGTCCCAGAAGCCGTCGCGCGCGACCGTCGCGGCGATCTCGGCGCCGATGCCGAACGGCACGACCGCTTCGTGCGCGATGAGCAGGCGGCTCGTCTTGGCGACCGAATCGAGGATCGCTGCCGTGTCGAGCGGCGCGACGGTGCGCAGGTCGATCACCTCGACGGAGATGCCTTCGCGCTCGAGCGTGTCGGCGGCTGCGATCGCTTCGTGCACCATGCGTGACACCGAGACGACGGTGATGTCGGAGCCCGCGCGCGCAACCGCGGATTTCCCGATCGGGAGGATGTAGTCGGCCGGCGGCTCTGGACCTTTCATGCCGTAGAGCAACCGGTTCTCGATGAACACGACCGGGTTCGGGTCCTGGATCGCGGCGCGGAGCAAGCCGTACGTGTCGGCGGGGGTCGACGGCATGACCACGCTCAGTCCGGGGATGTGCGCGAGCAACACCTCGAGGCTCTGCGAATGCTGGCTCCCGGAGGAGCGTCCCGCGCCGAACTGGGTCCGCACGGTGAGCGCCATCCGCGCCGCCCCGCCGGTCATGAACGGCAGCTTCGCCGCCTGGTTGAGCAACTGGTCGAAGCAGACCCCGAGGAAGTCGAGGTACATGACCTCGACCACGGGTCGCATGCCGGCCATCGCGGCGCCGACACCGAGGCCGACGATCGCGCTCTCTGAGATCGGCGTGTCGCGCACCCGATCGCCGAAACGGTCGTGCAGGCCCCGGGTCAACCCGAACACGTTGCCGCCCGCTGCGACGTCGATCCCGGCGAGGAACACGCGCTCGTCGGCGGCGAGCTCCGCTTCGAGCGCGGCGCGGATCGCGTCCATCGTGCGGAAGACCGGCGCGTCGGCCGCGGGCGCGGGAGGTCCGGCGGGTTCCGGTCTCGGACGGATGACGAAGTCGGTGAGTGAGCTGACCGCCGGTGCCGGCAGCTGGCGCGCCGCCGCGAGCGCGTCGTCGAGCTCGCGCGCGACCGCGGAGTCCATCGCCGCGAGTGTCTCGTCGGTGATGCCCGCCGACCGCAGGCGGCGCGCGTGCACCAACAGCGGATCCCGTGCTTCCCACTCCTTGACTTCGTCGGGTGACCGGTAGCGCTGCGGATCACCTTCGTAGTGCCCGTGCCACCGATACGTCGACGCCTCGACCACGACCGGGCCGCGCCCGGCGCGGGTCGCCTCGACGACGGAACGCATCGCGGACGCGGTGGCCACCACGTCGTTGCCGTCCACCGCGACGTAGTCGACGCCGTAACCGGCGGCGCGCGCCTCGAGCGGCGCCGCGTGTTGCGCCGACGCGGGCGAGAACTCGGCGTAGCCGTTGTTCTCGCAGAAGAAGATCACCGGCAGCTGCCACACGGCCGCGAGGTTGACGGCCTCGTGGAAGGTGCCGTGCGCGACCGCGCCGTCGCCGAAGAACGCGACCGCGACGTGGCCGTCGCGTCGCAACTGCGCCGCGGTTGCCGCGCCCGCCGCGATCGGCAGCCCGGCCGCGACGATCCCGTTGGCCCCGAAGATGCCGAGGGCGGGATCGGCGATGTGCATCGAGCCACCCCGCCCCCGGTTCGTGCCCGCGTCCTTGGCCATCAGCTCCGCGAACATCCCGAGCGGGTCGAGTCCTTTCGCGAGGCAGTGGCCGTGGCCGCGGTGGGTGGAGGTGATCACGTCGGCGGCGTCCAGGGGCCAGCACGCCCCGACGGCCGATGCTTCTTGACCGATCGACAGGTGCACGAAGCCCGGCACCTCGCCGTCGCGGTAGAGCCGGGCGACCCGTTCCTCGAACCCGCGGATCACGAGCATCCGCCGTTGCAGCTCGAGGAGGTCGGCCTCACTGAACATGAGCCGTGTACTGTACTGGTCGGTACAAAGACGGGGCCGCGGAACGGGAAGGGCATGCCCGAGGAGCCGAAGCAGCCCGCGCAGCCGGAGCCGCCCGAGGAGATCGACATCCCCGCGTCGTTCGCCGGTGGTGCGGACGTCGCCGGGAAGCGGGTGGTGATCACCGGTGCCAGCCGAGGGCTCGGCCGGCTGCTCGCGCACGCGTTCTCGCAGGGCGGCGCGCGGGTCGCGCTCGTCGCCCGCACCGAGACCGATCTCAAAGCCGTCGCCGACGAGCTCCCGGGCCCGGCGTTCGTGTGCAGCGGCGAGGTGACCGACGACGAATTCAACGAAGCGATCGCCGATGCCGTCGTGGACGAATGGGGTGGCGTCGACGTGTGGATCTGCAACGCCGGGATCTCGCCGGTCCTCGCCGGTCCGCGCCGGACGGAGCCGTCGGTGTGGCGCGAGATCCTCGACGTGAACCTCACCGGCGCGTTCCTCGGTGCGCGCGCCGCGGCCCGGGTGATGCACGAAGGCGGGCGGTTGATCTTCACCGGGTCGGTACTGGGCGAACGCCCGCGCGCCGGGCTCAGCGCCTACAGCGCGTCGAAAGCGGGCCTGGTCGGCCTGGCCAAAGCGCTCGCGCTCGATCTCGCGGCGGCGGGCATCACCGTGAACGTCGTCGCGCCCGGGTGGTTCGACTCGCCCATGGCGGAGCGGTGGAAGCGCAACCCCGAGCTCGGCGCGAGCGTGCTGGGTCACACCGCGCAGCGGCGTTGGGGGGCCGCGACCGACCTGGCCGGCGCCTATCAGTTCCTCGCTTCCGACGCGTCCGCGTTCGTCACCGGCACTGTGATCAACGTCGACGGCGGGTACCTCCTCGTATGACGAGCACGACGACTCGTCGGGTCATCGTGATCACCGGTGCGGGCGGCACGCTCGGCGCCGCGCTGTCGCACCAGTTCGCGGGTGAAGCCGACACGGATGTGGTGCTGAGCGACGTGAGCACGCCCGCGTTGGACGCGACCATCGCGGGATTGCCACAAGCGCGCGGCGCGGTCGAGACGCTGGGCGCGGACGTCGGTGACTTCGAGCAGGTCGAAGCCGTCGTCGCGCTGGCGACGGATCGCTTCGGCCGGCTCGACGTGTTGATCAGCAACGCCGGGGTGCTGGCGCCGAACGGTCGCATCCACAACCTGGCGACGGAGGACTGGGAGCGATCGTTTCGCGTCAACGTCCTCGGCGCCGTCAACGGCATCAAGGCCGCAGTGCCGGTGATGCGCGCCCAGCGATCCGGTTCGATCGTGCTCACGGCATCGGTCTCCGGTCTCACCGCGTGGTCGCACGCGGCGCCGTACTGCGCGACCAAAGCTGCAGTGATCCAACTCGCGAAGGTCGCCGCAGTCGAGTACGCGCGCGACGGCATCCGCGTCAACTGCGTGTGCCCGGGGACGTTCCGGTCGGGGATCCACGACGAGCTCCCGCCCGCGGCGCTCGACGCGATCGCGGCGAAGCACCCGCTCGGCCTCGGACGCGCCGCAGACCTGGTGGGCGCGTACTCGTACCTTGCGAGCGACGCCTCGCGCTGGACGACGGGCGCGGCGATCGTGGTCGACGGCGGCTACGCCGCGCCGTGAGGAGGTGCGGCTGATGCCGTCGATGCATCCGGACATGAGCTGGGTCGCAGTGCTCGAGCACCACGCGATCCGCACGCCTGACCAACCGCTCGCCCGTTTCGGTGACGAAGTCGTCACCTACGGCGAGATGGCCACACGCGTGACCGCACTGGCGGCCGGGCTGCACGAACGCGGCGTCGGCGCCGGCGACGTCGTCGGTCTGCTCTCGTACAACTGCACCGAGTTCCTCGAAGCGATCTTCGCCGCGAACTTCCTGGGTGCGATCGCGATGCCGGTCAACTGGCGGCTGGCCGCACCGGAGCTGCGGTACATCCTCGACCACTCGGAAGCGCGCGCGCTGGTGTGCGACGCATCGCTCGTCGATCTCGCGAACGAAGCGACGAAGGACATGGAGCGCGATCTCGCGCGCGTGTGCATCGCGCCGAAGGCACCCGAAGGATGGGCGCCGCTCACCGAGCTCCGGGCCGCATCGAGCCGGCCCGCGCGCGTTCCGGCCGCGGGCGACGACGTCCACCGCCTGATGTACACGTCCGGAACCACGGGCCGCCCGAAAGGCGTCATGCTCACCCACGCCAACCTCGCGTGGAAGAACCTCGCGCACGTCGTCGAGTTCGGCTTCACCAGTACCGACCTCGGGCTCGCGTGCGGGCCGCTGTACCACGTCGGCGCGCTCGACCTCACCACCACGTCGCTCATCGCCACCGGTGCAACCACGATCATCCATCGTGTCTTCGACGCGGCCGAGGTCGTCGACGAGATCGAACGGTCACGCGTGACGACCGTGTGGCTGGCGCCGGCGATGGTCAACGCGATCATGGCGCTCCCCGACATCGACGCGCGCGACCTCGCGTCGGTGCGGTTGATCATCAACGGCGGCGAGAAGATGCCGATCCCGCTCATCGAGCGCATCCAACGCGTGTTCCCGTCCGCGTGGTTCGCCGACGCCTACGGCCTCACCGAGACGGTCTCGGGTGACACCTTCCTCGACCGCGACAGCATCGTGCGCAAGCTCGGCAGCGTCGGCCGTCCGTGCCTCTATCTCGAGCTCGACATCTGGGACGACGACGGCGCGCCGGTGCGCCCGGGGGAGCGGGGCGAAGTGGTGCTCCGCGGGCCGAAGGTGTTCAAGGGCTACTGGCGCGACCCGGACGCGACCGCCACCGCGTTCGCGGGCGGCTGGTTCCACACCGGCGACATCGGCGTGCGGGACGACGACGGATACCTGTTCATCGTCGACCGGCTCAAGGACATGATCGTGTCCGGCGGTGAGAACATCGCGAGCTCCGAGATCGAGCGCGTGCTCTATGAGCACGAGTCGGTGGTCGAAGCGGCCGTCGTCGGGCGTCCCGACGACCGCTGGGGTGAGGTGCCGGTGGCGTACGTCGTGCTCGCGCCCGCCGCGACGGTGACACCGGACGAGCTGATCGCGCACTGCCGGGCGCAGCTCGCGCGCTTCAAGGTGCCGAAGGACGTGCAGCTCGTCGACGCACTGCCACGCAACCCTTCCGGGAAGGTGTTGAAGCGAGAGCTGCGCGATCGCACGCGGTGAGCAGCGCGCCGCGATTCAGCGGGTACCTTCCGCCGGCGTGAACTCGAGGTAGAGCCGGTCGAGACCACGCAGCACCCACGTGCGCGTGTAGGCGAAGTGGCGCGCGTCGGGCGGTCCGTGGTGCTCCTCGGAGAGCCGGATGTCGCGCATGCGGTCGAGGATGCGTTCGAGGCTGACCCGACCCTCGGCGCGCGCCAACGGGCCGCCGGGACACGCGTGGTTGCCGCGACCGAAGGCGATGTGCGTCTGGACGTTCGCGCGGTCGATGCGGAAGTCCGCCGGGCACTCGAATCGTCGGGGATCGCGGTTGGCCGCCCCGTTGAGCAGCATCACCGGGGTTCCGGCCGCGATGTCGACACCGCCGATCGTCGTGGACCGACGGGTGAGGCGGAAGTCGGTCTTCACCGGGCTCTCCACGCGGAGCACCTCTTCGAGGAAGCTCGGGATGCGTTCGTGGTTCGTGCGGAGCTCGTCCTGGAGCTCGGGGTGTTCGGCGAGGATCTGCAACGCCGCCCCGAGCAGCCGCGCGGTCGTCTCCTGACCGGCCGCGAACAAGAACGTGGCGGTGCGCACCACCGCGGTGACGTCGGGCGTCGATCCGTCCGGGTACGTCGCGAGCGCGAGGTCGGTGAGCACGTCCTTGCGCGGCGCGCGCCGCCGGTCCTCGATGTACTCGGCGAACCAGTCGTCGAGCCACGCCAGCGGGTTGAGATTGCGTTGCGGTCCGGCGCCGACCTCACCGGGCGCCGCGCTCAGGCCGAAGCCCTCGCGGAACCGCCGGTGGTCGGCTTCCGGTACACCGAGGAGATCGGCGACGACGAGCATCGCAAACGGCTGCGCATACGCGCCGATGAACTCGCAGTGACCGTCGCCGACGAGCTCGTCGAGCTGCTGCTCGGCGAGGCGCCACATGAACGCCTCGTTGTCCTTGAGTCGTTTCGGCGTGATCAGCCGCATGAGCAGCGCCCGCTCCTGGGTGTGCATCGGCGGGTCCATCGTGACCATGTGCTCGTGCATCGGGAGCTGGTCGCGGTAGGCGTCGATGATGTCGCCGACGTCGTCGCCTTCGAGCGGCACCGGGAAGGTGACGAACGGGCCGATCACCGAGTTGCACGAAGAGAACGTGTCGATGTCGCGGTAGACCTGCGTCGCCTCCTCGTAGCCGGTCACCGCCACCACGCCGAGATGGGGGAGCGCCAGTACCGGGCAGGTCGCGCGCAGCTGCTCGAAGTAGGGGTACGGGTTCTCGACGAGGGCCTGGTCGCCGAAGTAGTCGACCGTCTGCCAGTCCTGGGGCTCGCTCTCGGGCGCCACCCGCGCTCCTTCCGGAAAATTGTGCACTTGCACAAACGTCGTGCGACTGCCTAACACGGGGGCCCGGACCGGGCAAGGTGGAGGACGATGGACGCCACGCGAAGGATCGGTGCGAAGGACTCGCAGACCCGCACGAAATTGCTGGACGCGGCCGAGCAGCTCATGTTGGAAGACGGCTACGCGGCGGTCACCTCCCGCCGGGTCGGGCAGCAGGCCGGCATCAGCTCCCAGCTCGTCCACTACTACTTCCGGACGATGGACGACCTCTTCCTCGAGGTGTTCCGTCGCCGGGCCGAGGCGGGCTTTGCGCGGTTCCAGCGCGCGATCGAAGCGCAGCCCTCGCTGCACACGATCTGGAGCTCGCTCACCGATGGCTCCGGCTCCGCGTTCAACCTCGAGTTCGCCGCGCTCGCGAACCACCGCAAGGCAATACGCGCCGAGGTCGCGACGTACGCCGAACGCTTCCGGGCGATGCAGGTCGAGGCGATCACGTCGCTCCTCGCGACGCGCCCGCCGCGGCCCGGCGGAATGACGCCGGAAGTGGTGCTCATCGTGATGGCCGGCGTGTCGCAGCTGATCGCGCTCGAGCGCGCGCTCGGTGTGCGCGGCGGCCACGACGCGGCACTCGCCTTCGTCGAGGGGCACCTCACGGCGATTCCTGACGCAGATGCGCCATGAATGTCGTGGACCAGTCCGTGAGATCCACCGGCACGGAGTAGCCCGCCTCGTCGTTGATCTTCACCCAATGCTCGGCGATGTCTTCGACCGTCGGCGCGCCTCCCGGGTGCACGTACCCCTCGGTCGAGGCGATGAAGATGCGCGCGAAGCGGCCTGCGCCCGCCGCGTAGATCTCCCCACTGACCGGACAGTCCTCGTGCGCGAGGAACGCGACCATCGGCGCGACGAGATCCGGTGACATCTGCGTCGTCGTCGCGCCGCCGGCCATGCGCGTGACTGCGGCGGGTGCGATGAGGTTCACCTTGATGCCGTGCGCGCCGGCCGCGGTGTTGAGGCTGCGCGTCAGCCCGATCACCGCGCCCTTCGCGGTGGCGTACGAGAGGTTCTGCGGCAACCCGAAGAGCCCGGCCGACGTCGTCATCACGATGCGGCCGTACTGCTGCGCGACCATGTGCGGCCAAGCCGCGCGCGTGGTGTTGAACGAGCCGCCCACGTGCACTGCGAGGTGGCGCGCGAGGTTGTCGGCGTCGGCTTCGGGTAGCCCGGCCCACCGGATGATGCCCGCGTTGTTGATCAGGACGTCGACGCGGCCGAACTCCCCGACCGCGCGGTCGACGAGCGCCTGCGCGCCCGCCGGCGCGGCGACGTCGTTGCCGTCGGCGATCGCAACGCCGCCCGCGCCGGCGATCTCGGCCGCGACGGCCGCGGCCGGGCCCGGGTCGGCGCCGTCGCCCGCCATCGAACCGCCGAGGTCGTTGACGACGACGCGGGCGCCGCGGTCGGCGAGCAGGAGCGCGTGCGCCCGGCCGATGCCGCGTCCTGCGCCCGTGACAACCGCGACGCGCCCCTCGAAGCTGTGCGTGCTCACGCGTCACCCTTCCTTTCGGTCATACCGATGTACGGTCGGAGCCGATGGCGCGCACGGCAGCGAGCGAAGAACCCCGACGCAGCGCGAAGTGGACGGCGCGACGCGAAGCGATCGTCGACACTTCGGCGCGGGTCTTCGCGTGGCGCGGCTACCACGCGACGGGCATCGTCGAGCTGTGTGCGGTCAACGGGCTGGGCAAGGGCGCGTTCTACCACTACATCGGGTCGAAGGAGGAGCTCCTCGCCGCGATTCACGACCGGGTGATGGACGAAGTGATGCTGGGCGCCGACCGTGTCGCCGCCGCGGGCGGGACGCCGGCCGCGCAGCTCGCGATGCTGGGCGACGAGCTGCTCGACGTCATCCACCGCTATCCCGATCACGTGTGGGTGTTCCTCCACGAGTTCCCGGCGCTCACGGCCGAACGGGCCGAGCAGTTCCGCGTCCGCCGGCGTGCGTACGAGCACCGGGTCGAGTCGGTGCTCCAGGCCGGCATCGACGCCGGTGAGTTCCGTGACATCGACGCCCGGCTCACCGCGCTCGCGTGGCTCGGCATGCACAACTACACGTACCTGTGGCTCAAAGCGGGCGGACCCGTGTCGGCGCGCGATGTGGCGAAGCCGTTCGCCGACATCTTCATCCGAGGAATCGCGAACTAGCTGGGGCTTGTCGCCACGGAGCGGCGCATCGGCACTTCGAATCCGAGGAGCCGGCCGAGCGTGCCACCGACCAGCGCGGCCCGCTCCGCCGCGGGCAGAGCGCCGAGCTGCTTCGCGAGCAGCTCCCGGCTCCCCCGGAACGTCCCTTCCGCGTGCGGGTAGTCGTTGCCCCACACGATCGTCGACAGTCCGGTGACGTGCCGGCACGCGACGGCCACGGGGTCGTCCTGGAACGAGACGTGGAACTGGCGGCGCACGTACTCGCTCGGTGTCAGCGGGTAGGGCCATTTGTCGTTCAGGCGGAAGAGCTGTGCCATCCCCGGCTGGTCGTCGTCGGGGCGCGTGCGGTCCCACACCCCGAGCCACCAGTCGGCGTCCTGGCCGATCCCGGTGACCCAGCACTTGTCCATGCTCCCGACCAGCGACGCGAGCCAGTGCGCATTGAACTCGATCAACGCGAAATGCAGGTCCGGGTAGCGCTCGGCGACGCCGCCACCGATGAGCTCGCAGATGACCTGTTGCGGGACCATCGGACCGTAGACGCACTGCGTGATCATCCGCTTCGATGCCGACTTCTCGGTCATCGGCTGGTTGACCTGCGCGGCCTGTTCCATCACGACCCTGAGCGTGGTCGCGGTCGCGTCGTTGACCTTCACGCCACCTGTCTGCGTGTGGATGAACACGTGCACACCGTTGGCCTGCGCCGCGGCCCACACCGGGTCGAACGCGCGCGAGTAGTACGGCTGCGGCGGTGTCGCGGGGAGGAGGATCGCACGGAACCCCGCCGCGGCGACGCGCTCGATCTCGACGACCGCGTCGCCGATGTCGGTCAACGGAATCGGCGCGGTTGGAGCAAGGCGCGAGAAGTACGGCGAGAACCGCTCGACGACGTAGTCGTTGTACACGCGCGCGTGCGCCATCGACAGTTCGTGGTCGTCGGAGTAGAGCCCGAACAGCGACAGGTTCGGATGCATCACCTGCACGTCGACGCCGTCGAAATCCATGTCTTCGAGAATGTGCTCGGGATCGCCTTCGGGCATGCGGCCGCCGGTCTGGCGGTACCGGGAAACCGTCCAGCCTTCGTACCCCGGCGTGTGCAACTGCCGGAAGATCCGGGCGCCGCCCTCGACGAGCGGCTCGATCTCGAAGTCCTCCTCCCAGACCGCGCGGTCGCGCAGGTGCTTGGGCAGGCGGGTGCGGAAGAGGTCGGTGGGCTCGAGGAGGTGCCCGTCCGCGGAGACGACAAAGTCCTTCTGCGTCATGCGAGATGCGCCTTCCTCCGGTGGACCGATCGGTACACATGCTACGCCGATCGGTGGCAAGCTGTCAGCCGTGACGAACCGGTGGAAACATCGCCCGGACGGCTCCACATGGGGCGATTGGGGCGACGACGACGAGCTCGGTCGCATCAATCTGCTCACGCCCGCGAAGGTCCTCGAAGGTGTGCGTGAAGTCGAAGCCGGCATCAGCTTCTGCCTCAGCCTGCCCCTCGACTTCCCCGGTGGCACCGCGCTGAACCAGCGGCGACACCCGCCCGCGCTCGCGCCGACCGAGGACATGGAGGGCAACCCCGCCGCCTTCTACAACGTCCACATGAGCGAGATGGAGGGATGGGGGAACCCGAAGTACGTCGACGTGTGGGCCGACGACGTCGTCACTCTCTCGCTGCAGTACTCGACGCAGTGGGACTCACTCGCGCACGTCGGTGCCGAGTTCGACGTCGACGGTGACGGGACCGAAGCGCCCGTCTACTACAACGGCTACCGGGCCGGCGTCGACCTCGTCGGGCCGATGCCCGACGCCGCGGGCGACGGCGGCAACCACCGCTGCTTCGCGCGCCACCTGGGCCTGGAGCACATGGCCTACCAGGGTGTGCAAGGGCGCGGCGTGCTCGTCGACCTCGCGCACCATCTCGGAAACGACTGGCGCGGCGTCGACCGCAAGGCGCTCGAAGAGATCATGGCCGCCGACAAGGTGGTGGTCGAACCCGGCGACATGCTCCTGCTGCACACCGGTTTCGCGACCGAGATCCTCGAGATGAACCGCGAGCCGGATCCGGTGAAGATCCACACGATGTGTACGTACCTCGACGCGCGCGACCCGGCGCTGCTCGAGTGGATCGCGGAGTCGCAGATCTCCGCGCTCGTCGCCGACAATTACGCGGTCGAAGGACTGGTCGGCCGGGATCGCGACGAGAGCCGTCACTCACTGCTGCCGATCCACCACCTCTGCCTCTTCCGGCTCGGCGTCCCCCTCGGGGAGATGTGGTACTTGCACGAGCTCGCGGCCTGGCTGCGCGAGCACAACCGCAGCCGTTTTCTGCTCACCGCGCCGCCGCTCCGACTCCCCGGCGCGGTGGGTTCACCCCTCACCCCCGTCGCGACCGTCTGAGGACTGCCTGCCGTACCACCACTGCGGTCCGGGTGTGGGCCGAGGGAGTGGCTGACTGAGTGCATGGCCGCGGCGAAGATCTCGCAAGACGCCGACCTCCGCGATGTGATGGACGTGTTCGGTCAGCATCGTCGTGACCAGATGCACGACCGGTAGCGCTTCACCCCAGTGCGCCGGCCGCAACTCGAACACCGACGCGTTGTCGAGCGCATCGACGGCGGCAGCAAACGGTCCTGCACGTCGTAGAGCCTGATCCTGTTTGAAGCCGAGCGGGTCTGAGCCGCCCGCTGCGCTTCAAACAGATCGTTCGGCGTCGCGCCCGATTGCCGGCGCTGGCGTGTTCATGCGCGGCGGCTCACGCGGTGGTTTCGGCGGGGTCGGACGAGCGCGACAGGCGGAACGCCTCGTAGTCATTGGCGCGCACTCGTGCGATCTCCTTGAAGAGCTTGGGCCGGCCGCCGGCGTTCAGGAGGTACTTGCGGGGCTTGCCGGGGATGTTGCTGCCGAAGAAGTAGCTGCTCTTGCCGAAGGAGGGCGGGATCGCGGCGACGGTGTCGACCATGTCGGTCCACTTGGTTTCGGCTTCGGGGTCGACTTCGATCGTGTCGTAGCCGTGGTCGCGCACGTACACGAGCGTGTCGGTGATGAAGTCGACCTGGTCGCCGTTGTAACGGGGGTTGTTGCCGGCCGCCGCGTGCGGGCCACCGGGGAAGAAGAAATTCGGGAACTCTGTGGTCTGCACACCGAGGAACGTCTTCGGGCCGTCGGCCCAGTGGTCTTCGAGGGCTCGGCCGTCGCGGCCGCGGATGCCCATGCGGGTGAGCGCGCCGGTGCCGAAGTCGAAGCCCGTTGCCCACACGACGATGTCGAACTCCCGCACACCATCGGTCGTCTCGATCCCGCGCTCGGTCATGCGCAGGATCGGCGTCTGCGCGAGATCGACGAGCGAGACGTTCCGCTGGTTGAACACCTCGTAGTAGCCGGTCACGAACGGAGGTCGCTTCTCCCCGAAGCGGTGGTCCTTCGGAATCAGCTTGTCGGCCGTCTCGGGATCCTTGACGATGCCGCGGATCTTCTCGGCGATGAACGCGCACCACTCCGCGTTCGCAGCGGGATCGAACAACAGGTCGGTGTAGTGGCTGCTCAGCTTGGAGAAGCCGGGGCTGTTCCACATCTTCTCGAAGAACGCCGACCGTTCCGCTTCGGAGTCGTCGAACGTCGCACGATCGTGCACGGGATGGAGGAAGCCCGCGGGCGACGTGTTGAGCGTCTCGCGCATCGCTTCGAAGTCGGCGCGCAGTTGCGCTTGCTCGGTGGGCGTGATCGGTGCGTTGTTGAGCGGCGTGCACCAGTTCGCGCTGCGTTGGTAGACGGTCAGTGACGCGACCTCGCCGGCGATCGCCGGAATCAACTGCACGCCGCTCGAGCCGGTTCCGATCACCGCGACGCGCTTGCCTGCGAACTCCACCGGTGTCGACGGCCACAACCCGGTGTGCAGCGACGCGCCGCGGAAGTCGTCCCGTCCCGGCACGTCGGGGAAGAAGGGCATGGAGAGGACGCCGGTCGCGGCGATGAAGAAGCGGGTGCGGAACTCGCGGCCGTCGCCGACCGCGACGGTCCACATGCCCGATGACTCGTCGTACCGCGCGGCCGAGACCTTGGCGTCGAACTGGATGTGGCGGCGCAAGTCGAACCGGTCGACCACGTGGTTGAGGTAGCGCTCGGTCTCGGGTTGCTCGGCGAAGTGCTCCTGCCACTCCCACTCGTCGAACAGTTCCCGAGAGAAGAGGTAGGCGTAGGTGTAGCTCTCGGAGTCGAACCGCGCGCCGGGGTACCGGTTCCAGTACCAGGTGCCGCCGACGCCGCCGCCGGCTTCGAGCAGCGCCACCGAGAACCCGGCCTCCCGGGCGCGGTACAGCTGGTAGATGCCGGTGATGCCGGCGCCGACGATCATGACGTCGACCTCGGCCGCGGACCGTGCGGAGGATCCCATGGGCCCGCGGATTGTACCGATCGGTCTAGTATCCCGCGGCGTGGCGATCACGGACCGGAAGCCGCCGGCCCTCCGGGTGCCGTACGCGATGGAGTTCCCGGATCGGGCCCGCAAAGAGCGCTATTTCGACGCGGACTTCTACGCGATGGAGACCGAGTTGCTGTGGCCGCGGGTTTGGCAGATGGCGTGCCGGCTCGAGGAGATACCGCAGCCGCGCGACTTCGCCGAGTACGAGATCCTCGACCAATCGATCATCGTGCTGCGGACCGACGACATGGGCGTGCGCGCGTTCCAGAACGCGTGCCGGCACCGGGGCGTGAAGGTCGCGCAGGGTCACGGGTCCTGCCCGAGCGGGTTGACGTGCCCGTTCCACGGCTGGTGTTACGGCGTCGACGGCAAGAACACGTTCGTGCCCCGCGCCAAGTCCTTCTCGGAGCACAACCTGCAACCGGACGACATCAACCTCGTGCCCGTGCGCTGCGAGACTTGGGGCGGGTGCGCGTGGATCAACTTCGCCGACGACGCCCCTCCATTGCGGCAATGCATCGAGCCGTTCGCCACCATCTTCGACGCATGGAAGGTGGAGGCACTGCGCGCCGAGTGGTGGTACGCGTGCCGGCTGCCCGTGAACTGGAAGCTCGCACAAGCGGCGTTCATGGAGCAGTACCACGTCGTGGAGACGCATCCGCAGCTGCGCATCGCGGGGCGGTACGCGCCGCCGCGGGGTCCGGCGTTCGACGTGCGTGCGTTCGTCGATGCCGACATCCACTACCTCCGCACGATGAGCGACGGCATGGCGGGCATGGTGCACGCGAACGACGTGCGGGTCGCCGAACGCCTGCGCGATGTCGAGCTCCCCTCTGATCCGGCGCTCGCGGTGTCGACCTGGCAGCGGGTGCTGAACGACGCCGTGGTGCAATGGCATCGCGACGCGGGGCACGACATCCCCGATCTCGAAGCGCTCGCGGCGCACGGGCTCGACGAGCCCATGGGGTTCTGCTTCCCGCACACCTTCGTGCTGCCCATGTACAGCAGCGCCTCCTCCTACCGCTTCCGCCCGCTCGGGCCGGAGGAGACGTTGATGGAGATCTGGTCGCTGACGCGGTTCCCGGAAGGGAGCGAGCGGCCGAAGCCCGCGCCGCCCGAGCCGTGGGAGTGCGACGATCCCCGATGGCCACCGATCCCCGCGCAGGACTTCTCGAACCTGCCGCGGCAGCAGCGGGGGCTGCACGCGCACGGCTTCGAGTACATGCGACTGTCGGAGGGCGCCGAAGGGGGCATCGCGAACTTCGAGCGGATGGTCGACGGCTTCCTCGCGGGCCTTCCGTACGAGCGGCTGCTGCCGGCGCTGCAACGCGTCAACGTCAACCCTCTCGAAGCACCGATCGTCGACATCGGCTTCTGACCGCGGAGTTCCGGACGATGAGCACGTGACGACATACGCAGACGTCGTCGAGGGCATCCGCGCCACCATCGCGGCGTACACCCACGCGCTCGACGACGGCCGCACCGACGACATCGTCGCCACCTTCTGTGCCGACGGTGTCTGCGACATCCCGGGTATGGGCACCCACGTCGGGCACGACGCCCTGCGCGCGGCCTACGACAAGTGGAAGCCGCGGCGACCGCAGCGCCACCTCGTCGTCAACACCCTCGTCACCGATTGGAACGGCACCGAGGCGAGTGCTGTCAGCGACGTGGTCTTCCTGCTGCAGCGCGACACCGGCTGGACGGTCGAGGTCGTCGGCCGCTACGAGGACATGTTGCACAACGACGGCGGTACGTGGCGGTTCCACCGCCGGGCTGCGACGTTCGTGACGTAGTCCGAACCGTCGCGCTACTCGAAGAGTTCAGGCTGCTCGCGGGTGATCATCGCGTAGAGCGGCTGGAACGCGTGCCAGCAGGCGACGGGCGATCCGACCTGCGTGTACGTCTTGCGCGCCATGTCGGCGTCGATGAGCACCGGTGTCCCTGCGGCTTCGGCGAGGAGCTGCGCCTGGCAGCTGCGCTCCATGGTGATGAACGACCACACGGCGGCGTCGACCGAGTGGCCGACCGTCAGGAGCCCGTGGTTGCGCAGGATGACGGCCTTGGTGTCGCCCAGCGCGGTGCTGATGCGCTTGCCTTCCTCGAGATCGAGCACGACGCCGGTGTAGTCGTCGAACAGCGCGTGATCCTCGAAGAACGCGCACGCGTCCTGCGTGATCGGATCGAGGAGGCGGCCCAACGACGACCACGCCTTGCCGTGCAGGGAGTGTGAGTGCGCGGCGGCAATCACATCCGGGCGCGCCGCGTGCACCTGGGAGTGGATCGCGAACGCGGCGCGGTTCACCATCGCGTCGCCCTCGACCACCTCGCCCGTGTGGTCGACGCAGATCAGGTCCGAGACCCGGATGTGCTTGAAATTCATCCCGAACGGGTTCAGCCAGAAGCGGTCGAGGTGCTCGGGGTCGCGCACCGTTATGTGACCCGCGACGCCCTCGTCGAACCCGAACTTGCCGAACAGGCGGAACGACGCCGCGAGGCGCTGCTTGCGGTGCAGACGTTCCTCCTCCGCCGTGTCGAACTCGGGGAGGAAACCCAGGTAGGGAACCGTCGCAGTCATACCGAAAGTTTAGGCGCCATTCGTGCACTCGCCGTCGCCGGCGTGCTCGCCGGCGGTCGATCGGCGTCACGCGCTCCTCCGCGGCATTTGACGAGCCGGACCTCAAACCTATAGATAAATCGGCGTCGCGACGAGCGCCACGACGAACGACTTCGAACGCAGGCGGCACCGTCTTGTCACATCATCCGAGCATCCGTGTCGAGCGCGACGACCACGTCGTCACCGTCACGATCGACCGGAGCGAAGCGAAGAATGCATGCACGGGTGACATGTGGGTCGCGATCGGTGCCGCGTTCCGTGAACTCGCGTACTCCGGCGCGCGCGTTGTGGTCCTGACCGGCGCGGGTGGCGACTTCTGCGCCGGTGCCGACCTCACGCCCGTGCGCGATACCGGGACGACGGGCGACAACGCGCGCGCCCCGTCGGGGACGATGATCGACGGCATGCGCGTCCTCGCGGAGGTCGTGCTCGCCGTTCACGACTGCCCGATCCCCGTCGTGGCCAAGGTCGACGGCATCTGCGTCGGCGCCGGGCTCGGTCTCGCGCTCGCGGCAGACATGATCTGGTGCTCGGACCGGGCCCGGTTCGCGGCGATCTTCGCCAAGCGCGGGCTGAGCATGGACTTCGGGAGCTCGTGGCTGCTCCGCCAGCGCATCGGCGTGCACAAGGCGAAGGAGCTCGCGTTCACCGCGAGGATGGTGGGCGGTGTCGAGGCGTTTGCGATCGGGCTCGTGAACGCGGTCGTGCCGGTCGCCGAGCTCGACGGCGCCGCGTCCGCGGTCGCCGACACGATCGCGGCCGGGCCACCGATCGCGCTGTCGATGACGAAGCGGGAGCTCGACAACGCGTCGTCGTTGTCGCTCGCACAGGCGCTCGAGGTCGAGGCGCTCGCGCAGAGCGTCAACGTGCACACCGACGATCTACGCGAGGCGCTGATGGCGTATGCGAGCCGCCGGTCACCGAACTTCACGGGCCGGTAGCGCGGTGCGGGCGTACCGACGATGACCGAGTTCGGAAGCTCCGACGACTGGGATGAAGTCCTCGAGCAGCTCGAGCAGCGGCGGCTGGCGTCGCGAGCGATGGGCGGCGAGCGAACGCCTGACGAAGCACCGCGCCGCGGGCAAGCTCGACGTGCGGGCGCGTATCGATCACCTCCTCGATCCCGGTTCGTTCCAGGAGCTGGGCACGCTCGTCGGGGGCGACGACGCACCGGCCGACGCGGTCGTCATGGGCTCCGGCCGCATCGAGGGTCGCCCGGTGATGGTCGCAGCGGAGGACTTCACCGTGAAGGCCGGCACCATCAGCCAATCCGCGAACTCGAAGCGGTACCGCGTCGCCGAGCTCGCGGTCGCCGACCGCGTGCCGTTGATCATGATGCTCGAAGGCGCCGGCTACCGGGCCGACGGGCAACGCCACGCGCGCACACCCACCGACATGCTCGCTCAGGCGCGCTGCTCGGGACGCGTCCCGCTCATCACCGCGGTGCTCGGTCCGTCGGCCGGACATGGTGCGCTCGTCGCGCCGATGTCGGACTTCACGGTGATGAGCAGTCACGGCGCGATCTTCACGGCCGGCCCACCGGTCGTGCTCGAGTCGATGGGCGAGACGATCACCAAGGAAGACCTCGGCGGACCGAAGGTCGCGCTCGAGAGCGGACTGATCCACAACGTCGCCGACGACGATGCGGGCGCGCTCGATCTGGTGCGCACCTACCTCCGCTACTTCCCGTCCTCGGCGTGGTCGTACCCACCCGATCACGGTGGTCCGCCCGACCGCGATGAGGGCGACCGCGCGCCGCGCCTCGTACCCGAACTGCTCGACATCGTGCCCCGCAACGGCCGGCGCGTCTACGACATGCGCAAGGTGATCGACGTCGTCTTCGACTCGGGTTCCCGGTTCGAGGTGCAGCCGGACTTCGGTCGCCCGGTGATCACCGCGTTGTGCCGGCTCGGCGGGCATCCCGTCGCGGTGGTCGCGAACCAACCACTGGCGATGGCGGGCTCGATCGACGCCGACGGTGCCGACAAGGCCGCGCACTTCATCAGCGGTCGCCGACTCGTTCCATCTGCCACTCGTGTTCCTCTCCGACAACCCCGGCGTGCTGCCCGGCAGCGCGTCCGAGAAGCAAGGCATCCTGCGCAAGAGGCGCGCGCATGTACGCGGCGCAGACGCTCGCGACTTCGCCGAAGTTCGAGGTCACGCTGCGCAAGGCCTACGGCTTCGGCTCGATGGTGATGGGCATGATCCCGTTCGACGGCCAGTCGGGGGTGTTCGCGTTTCCCGGCGCGACCATGGGTGCGATGGGCGCCGCCGCGATGAGCCGCGCCAAGGGCTCGGACGAAGACGAAGCCGCACAGTTGCGGAAGATGGAGCTCCAGGCGTCGTTCGGCTCCGCGAAGACGCTGGGTTTCGACGAGCTGATCGACCCGCGCGAGACGCGCAACATCCTCTTGCACTCGCTCGAACGCGCGCTGCACCGGCGGCAGTCACCGGCGGAACCCGTCGCGCGCGTCGGCATCGCGCCGTAACTCCCGAGGTTCGCACGACCATGGAGTTCAACCTGTTCCTCCCCCAGATGCGGCTGTCGTTCGACGATCTGACCGCGCGTGCACGCGCGGCCGAGGCGGCCGGATTCGTCGGGATCACCGGCATGGACCACCTGGTTCCACCGCTGGCCGACGACCAACCGATGTTCGAGGCGGTGGTGACCTCAACGTGGCTGGCTGCGCACACCACGCGGCTGCAGGTCGGGTCGCTCGTCTTGTGCGATGCGTTCCGCCATCCCTCGGTGCTCGCACGCCAGGCGGTCTCGATCGACCACGCGTCGGGTGGTCGCTACGAGCTCGGCATCGGGTGGGGTTCGGTGCCCGACGAGTTCGCGACCTTCGGTGTCGGTTCCCTCGAGCCGCGCGCACGCGTCGATCGCTTGCGGGAGACGTTGGAGGTCATGCGCGCGTTGTGGGCCGGCGAGGTCGTCGACTACGACGGCCGGTACCACCACCTCCAGGGTGCGCGGCAGGAGCCGCGTCCGCTCGGTCGCATCCCCATCCTCATCGGCGGCATCGGGCCGAAGACGCTCGCGCTCGTGCGCGATTTCGCCGACTGGTGGAACGTGCACGTCGGTCATGTCCACAAGATCGAGGAACTGCGACCGGAGGTGGGCGACGCGCGCGTGTCGATCCAGCAGACCGTCGCGCTGATCGGCCGTGACCGCGATCGTGAGGCCGTCACCGCAATTGCGACGCGGCGCTTCGGTTGGTCTCGACCGCTGATCGGTACCGCGGCCGAGCTGGTCGACGCCTATGGCGTGCTCGCCGAGCGCGGCGTCGAGCGCGTCTACACCTGGTTCTGCGACTTCGCCCCGCCGGACATGCTCGCCGAGTTCGGCGAGGACGTCATCGCGCCACTCCGAGCGTGAACCTGAGCGGCCGCGCCGGTCAGCGGGTGCCGGGCACGAGCCCGCGCGGCAGCGGGAGCGGGACGTCGGTGTAGGTCACGATCCCCGGCGGTGCCGCGACCGCCGTCGGGATGGCGTTGATCGCCGGCATCGCGGTGAGGATCATGCCGAGCGCCATGAAGTCGGCGAAGGTCGTGCCCTGGAAGTCGTCGGGCGGCAGGATGTCGAGCTTCGTGTGGATGGTCGGGCGCCCGTCGATCTCGATGAGGTAGCCGAAGTCGATCGGCCAGTCCGGCTCCAGCGTCGTTCCTTTCTTCCACCGAACCCGGAGCTCGACGATCGTCCGACCGCGGACCTTTCCGTGCCAGCTCGCGGCGACACCTGCCACGTGGCCCGCGGGGATCTGCCACGAGCCGAGGTCGAGGTCCTCCGTCGTCTGCGCGTACTCCGCTTCGCACACGACCTCGTCGAACTCGACGCCGAGTCCGTCACCGATGAGGCGAACGGCGTCCTCGAACACCGCGGTGCCCGACGCAGTCATCTGCTGCAATGCGGGATCGTCGATCGGCCGCGCGAAGCCGACCGGCAACTCGGTCGCGGGCGAGTCGTACTCGGTCGTGTCCGCGGACTCGGTGATCGTGATCTTGTCGACCCGGTCACAGACTCCCGCCGAGACGATCGCGAGCAGGCTGGCGAAGCCCGGATTGATGCCCGTTCCGAAGACCGACACGCCGCCGCGCGCACAGGCCTCGGCGATCCGCGACCGGCCGTCGCCGAGCGAGTGCCCGGTGACGAACGCCGCGGTCGTGACGATGTTCACGCCCGCCTCGAGGATGCGCACCATCTCGTCGATGTCGATCCACATCGGGTTGTAGACGACGCAGTCAGGTTTCAACGCAAGCAACGTGTCGACATCGTCGGTCGCGAGCACACCGGTTGCCTCGATGCCGCACAGTTCGCCGGCGTCGCGCCCGACCTTGTCCGCAGACCAGGCGTAGCAGCCGACCAGCTCGAGATCAGGGTGCGCGACGATTGCCTGCACCGACTGCTTGCCGACGTTCCCCGTGGTCCACTGCACGACTCGATGGGTCAACGGTCGCTCCTCCGCTCTCGACGCGTCCGCCGTTGCGTTCTGCGCCCGGTCAGGCTAGATCGTCGAGATGTTTCGGCGACCGGCTCGGAGGGACGAAGCGAATGCATGATCGAACGTGACGTCTGCACTCGCCGGCCGGATCGCGGTGATCACCGGCGGCGGTTCGGGCCTCGATGCGATGCTCGCGCATCGACCGATGGCCGACGGTGACGTCGTGCCGCCCGAGCACGCCATCCGCAACCTCTTCGCCGACCTCGATGCGAACGTGCCGCACTCGATCACGCACGGGTCGTTCCTCCCCGTATACGAACGGCGGCACGACGCGATGGACGCCGCGTTCGATCGAATGGAGGCGTCGTGACCGACGACCACCGAACCTTGCTGCAACGCCTGCTCGACATCGAGGAGATCAAGCAACTGAAGGCTCGCTACTTCCGCGCGCTCGATCGCAAGGAATGGGATTCGTTCGGTGACGTGTTCGCGCGCGACGCGGTGCTCGAGGTCCCCGAGGTCGACATGGTCACCAACGGCCGTGACGCGATCGTCGCGTCCGTGAGCGGCGCACTCGTGGGGACACGTACGGTCCACCACGGGCACATGCCCGAGATCGAGGTCACCGGCGCCGACACGGCGCGCGGGACCTGGGCGATGTTCGATTACGTCGAGTGGCCGTCGTCCGATCCTGCGGATCGGATCGGGCTCCAGGGCTACGGGCACTACGTCGAGGAGTACGTGCGGGAGGACGGCCGGTGGCGCATTCGCCGCTCCCGACTCGAACGCGTGCGCGTCGATCCGCTCGGCGCCGGGCTCCCGGAGGTCGATGTCTAGGCGGTCGCGCGCGGTCCGAGCCGCGCCGGCAAGTGCGCGATCCCGTTGATGAAGTTGGACGCGACGCGCGTCGGTTCGCCGATGGTCAGGTCGGGCGCGCGCACGAGCAGGTGGCGCAGCATCTCCACGGTCTCGAGGCGGGCCAGGTGCGCGCCGAGGCAGAAGTGCGGCCCGGTCCCGAACGCGAGGTGCGGGTTCGGGTCGCGTGAGAGATCGAGCCCGTGCGGTTCCGCGAACACCACCGGGTCGCGATCGGCGGCGCTGAACCAGATGACGACCTTGTCACCCGCGCGCACGGCCTGATCGCCGAGCGTCGTAGCGCGAGTCGCGGTCCGGCGGAACTGATGGACGGGCGAGACGTATCGCAACAGTTCCTCGACGGCGCGGGGGAGCGCGTCCAGATCGCGCGCCAGCCGGCTCCACAGCCCGTGCTCGTGGAGCGCGACCACCGCGCCGGACACCGCATTGCGCGTCGTCTCGTTGCCGGCGACGACGAGCAGCAGCCAGAACATCTGGAACTCGGTGTCGGTCAACCGGTCGCCGTCGACCTCGGCAGTGACGATCCGGCTCACGATGTCGTCACGGGGGCTCGTGCGGCGGTCGTCGGCCATCGCCCGGCCGTAGGCCATCATCCCCGCCAGCGCCGTCATCGAGTCTTCGGCGTGCTGAGTCGTGCCCGGATTCTCGGCACCGAGCAGCGCGTTGCTCCACTCGAAGATGAGATGGCGATCGTCCCGCGGCATGCCGAAGAGATCGGCAAGGACGCGCAGCGGCATCTCGGCGGACACGGCCGTAACGAGGTCGAACTCGCCGTCGCCGAGGTCGGCGAGGATCTCGTCGGCGTTCACTTCGATGGACGCGCGCAACCGAGTGACGGATCTCGGCGTGAAGATCGGTTGGAGGATGCGCCGAAGTCGGGTGTGCTCCGGGTGATCCATGTTGAGCATCATCTGCCGGAAGGTCGCGAGGCTGTCCTGGCTGAGCGAGGGCATGAACGTGCCGCCGAGTGCGGAGGAGAACAGTTCCTGGTCGCGGTCGACCTCGCTGACGAGGGCGTGCGCGGTCACCACCCAGAACCCCGGGCTGTCGACGAACTGCAGCAACGGGTTGTCGCCCATCATCCCGGCGACCGGCCGTTCGTCGTGCCACCCGATCCCACCGTGGCGTCGCAGTGCGTCGAACGCCTCGTGGGGCACGCCGGGCACGAACGCGTTGCCCGAGGTCAGGTCGATGTCGACGATGTCGCGGACGCGTCGGGCGTTCGGCGGTGATGTGTCAGGAGTCTGCGGCTGGTCGTCGTCGAGAGACGTCGTCACGGTCGCGACGATACCTCTAGATCATTCCGGCCGCTCGGGCCGCGACGCGCGAGGCGGCGTTGGTAACCTTCAGATGTTTCGACCCCTGCGACGCGGGACGGTTCAGGTGGCAGCCAGCAAGCGCGACAGGCCCCGGCTTCGCGAGAAGCCGCAGCAGATCGCGGACGAGCTGCGCGCGCTGATCGTCAGCGGCGAACTCACGGAAGGGGAGTCGATCGGGCGCGAGCCGGAGCTCGTCGAACGATTCGGTGTGTCTCGTCCGTCGCTGCGCGAGGCGTTGCGGATCCTCGAAGCGGAAGGTCTGATCACCGTCGTGCGCGGCGTGTACGGCGGAGTCGTCGTGCACGAGCCGAACCAGCGCATGACCGCGAAGACCGCCACGTTGGTCCTGCGCGCGCGCAACGTCTCGCTCGCCGACGTGTTCGAGGCGCGCGCTCTCATCGAACCGCTCGCGGCCAAAGCGATCGCGGCGAAGCGCGGCCGCCGGACCGCGGTCGCCGAGCTGAACCGATTGATCGACGAAGAGGAAGCGTCGATCGACGACCCGGAAGCGTTCGCTTTCGCGAACACGAGGTTCCACGAGCGGCTCGTGTCGCTCGGTGGGAACCAGACCCTCGCCATCGTCACGGAGATGCTCGACGAGATCGTGGTGCGCGCGGTCACCGCGGTGAGCCAGACCGACGACGGCGCAGGATCGCGGTCCACCCGGCGCCGTGGCCTGAAGTCTCAGCGGCGGTTGCTCGAGTTGATCGAAGCCGGCGACACGGGCGGCGCCGAGGACCACTGGCGCGCGCACATGGCGGTGGTCGGACGGGTCCTGCTCGGGCAGAAGGCGTCCACCGTTGTGGACTTGCTGCACACCTACGGGTGAGTCGTCCCTGGGGTAGAGACATCTAGATATTTTGCTAGCCTTGCACGCGTGCCGTCCGAGTGGTCGTTGCCCGCCGCGATCGATGCGGTCACCGCGACGGTGCCCGACCGCGAGATGCTCGTGTGGAAGTCGGTCCGCCGCACCTACGCCGACGTGCAGGACCGGACGCGGCGCCTCGGTGCGTTCTTCGCGGCGCAGGGCCTCGGGTTGCGGCGCGAACGCGCGGAGCTCGCGCGTTGGGAGTGCGGGCAGAGTCGCGTTGCCATCCTCCTGTCGAACTGCCCGGAGTACGTGGAGACGATGCTCGGTGCGTACCGCGCTCGGGCGGTGCCGTTCAACGTCAACCACCACTACAACCCGGTCGAGGTCGAGCAATTGCTCGACCAGATCGGTGCGGAAGCCGTCGTCTACCACCGCCGGCTCGCGCCGTTGCTCGTCGGCGCACAGGAGCGCGCCGACCGGCTCCTCGTCCACATCGACGACGGCAGCGAGGTCGAACCGCGGCCCGGAAGCATCGCGTTCGAGGCCACAATCGCGACGCGGCGATCTCGACGCGCTCCCGGCGCCGTCCCCCGACGACCTCTACCTCGTGTGCACCGGCGGCACCACTGGCCACCCGAAGGGCGTGCAATGGCGTCAGGGCGACGCGTACGTCGCCGCGATGGGCGGCGCGGATGACGCAACGACCGAGAGCATCGGCGCCGTCGCCGGGCAGCCGGCGCAGGTGTGGTTCGCAGCGCCGCCGCTGATGCACGGTGCCGCGCAATGGACGGTGTTCGCAGCACTGCACAACGGCCGGACGGTCGTGCTCCACGACGATGCCGCGCCGTTCGACGCGCGCACGATCCTCGAGACTGCGGAGCAGGTGCACGCATCCTTGCTCACGATCGTGGGCGATGCGTACGCGCGGCCGATCATCGACGAGTTGCGGACGCATCACTACGAGCTCCCTTCGTTGCGGCAGCTGGCAACCGGTGGCGCGCTCACCGGCCCGGAGAACAAGCGCGCGCTGCTCGACCTGTTGCCGCACGTGATGATCATCGATGGTTACGGCGCGTCGGAGACCGGCGGGATGGCGTTCGGCGCGTCGACGAAGGGCGCGCAGACGCAGGTGTTCCTCCCGTCGGTGGGCGCCGCGGTGCTGTCCGCCGACCGCACGCGCTTCCTCGAACCGGGCGAGGACGAGATCGGATGGATCGCGCGCATCGGTCGGGTTCCCCTCGGCTACCTGAACGACCGGGTGAAGACCGAGCAGACGTTCCCCGTCGTCGACGGTCAGCGGCTGTCGGTGCCCGGTGACCGCGGCACCCTCGCCGCCGACGGCACGATCCTGCTGCTCGGCCGCGACTCCATGGTGATCAACAGCGGCGGCGAGAAGATCTTCGTGGAGGAGGTCGAGGATGCGATCCGCCGGCATCCCGACGTGCTCGACGCGCTCGTCGTCGGCCGGCCGAACGAGCGCTTCGGCGAAGAGGTGGTCGCGCTCGTGCAACTGCGCCCCGGTTCTGAGGTCACGGGTGCCGACCTGCGCGCGTACGCGGCCGAGACGGTCGCCCGGTTCAAGGCGCCGCGCGCCGTGCTGCTCTGCGACCACATCGGACGCCATCCGTCCGGCAAGGCCGACTACGGCTGGGCGAAGCGGGCCGCGCAGGATGCGGTCGCCGTCGCACACTGACCTGCAGTCAGGTGCCCCCGGTCAGGCCAGTCAGCTGCCCCCGGTCAGGCCAGTCAGCTGCCCCCGGTCAGGCCAGTCAGCTGCCCCCGGTCAGGCCAGTCAGGTGCCCCCGGTCAGGCCAGTCAGGTGCCCCCGGTCAGGTAGGCGGCCTCGATCTTGTCGATCTGCTGCAGCACCTCGTGCGATGTGCCGCTGAGCACCACCCGGCCCCGCTCCATCAGGTAGACGCGATCGGCGACCTTCAGCGCCTGGCGGACGTGTTGCTCGACGAGCAGCACACCGATGCCGCGCTCATCCGCGGCGGCGCGGACCGCTCTGAGGAGATTGGTGACGATGAGCGGCGCGAGCCCGAGCGAGAGCTCGTCCGCGAGCAGCACCTTCGGCGACCGACCGAGCGCTCGCGCGAGCGAGAGCATCTGCTGCTCGCCTCCCGAGCAGAGCCCGGCGCGGCGCGTCATGGTTCGTTCCAGCGCGGGGAAGTACTCGAACGCGACGGCGGGTGAGACGCGCGCGAGCTTCAGGTTGTCGGCGACCGACATGTCCATGATCACCGAGCGTTCCTCGGTCACGTAGCCGAGGCCGTTGCGGCATCGCGCGTGCATCGGTGCCGTGGTCGGTTCGCCGAGGAACCGAACTTCGCCGTCGAGCGGCGTCAGCTCACCGGCCAGCGTGAGCAGCGTCGTCGTCTTCCCGACGCCGTTCGCGCCGATGAGCGCGACGACCTCTCCGGCATCGACGCGGAGATCCAGCTCGCGGACGACCGGCATCCTCCCGTACCCGGCCGACAACCCCTTCGCCTCGATCAGGGTGGGGCTCACGTCGTCACCTCCTCGACCTCGTCGGCGTGACCGAGGTAGGCGTCGCGCACCGCCTGGTCACCACGGATCTCGCCGGGTGTGCCGCTCGCGATCACCTGGCCGAAGTCGATCACCACGACGCGGTCGCAGGTCGACATCACGAGGCTGACGTCGTGCTCGACCAGCAGCACTGCCATGTTTCGCTCGTCGGCGAGCCGGCGGATGAGCCGGGCGAGATCCGCGCTCTCGCGCTCGTCGAGCCCGGCCGCCGGTTCGTCCAGCATGACGACCGAGGGCCCCGACGCAACCGTCCGCGCGATGCCGACGAGCCGGCGCCGCCCGTAGGGGAGCTCCTCGGGCGTCAGGTCGAGCAGCGGCTCGAGCTCGAACTCGTGCACGGCGGCGACCGCGGTGGACGGCAGGTCGTGACGACCCGGCCAGAAGAGATCGGTGACCCACGACACGCGTGACTCACGCAAGTCGCTCCCGGCGCGGATGTTCTCCTCGACGCTCACGTCCTCGAACAACTCGAGCGACTGGAACGAGCGTCGGAGCCCGACGCGAGCGCGTTGCGTCGCGTTCAACCGGTCGATGCGCCGGTCGTCGAG
Organism: uncultured Actinomycetes bacterium; assembly: GCA_963740835.1. Lineage (GTDB taxonomy): Bacteria > Actinomycetota > Acidimicrobiia > IMCC26256 > PALSA-610 > CAVUFH01. The sequence continues at coordinate 1,546,703 of CAVUFH010000003.1, forward strand.
CATGATCGATCCGCCGCCGACCGGGACGAAGCCGGTCACCGCGTCGATGAGTGTCGTCTTCCCCGCACCGTTCGGCCCGATCAGGCCCACGACTTCTCCGGGGTGGACCTCCATCGACACATCGTCGACCGCGAGCACCGAACCGAAGCGCACGGTCAGGTGATTGATCGACAGCGTGGCGGTCGGAACCGGCTCGACTTCGGCCGGAGGAAGCGGCGCGCGTTGCGGGCGCCGGGCGACGAGGTGCAAGCGTTCCCAGACCGGTCGCGCATGCGCGACGACGTCGGCGATGCCATTCTGGTGCACGATGAGGATGACGAACACGATCAGGGAGCCGATGATGACGTCCCACTGGTTCTTGAGGTGGAGCCAGTCGACGACAACGCGGGTGCCGATGCCGCCGATGGCGTTCGGCGCGCCGAACACCGCGCCGAGCACGTAGCCGAGTCCGCCGATCACCGCGTTGCCGAGGCTGTTGATGGACGCGAAGAGGTTGAACTCCGTATAGGTGATGACTTGACCTCGGAAGCCCACGAGGATGCCGGCCACCGCGGCCAACGCCGCGGACACCGCGAACGCGTAGAGCTTGACGCCGAACACCGAGATACCGAGCGATGCAGCGGCGCGTTCGTTCGTGCGCACCGCGATGAGCCGCCGGCCAGTTCGCGAGCGGCGCAGGTTGGCCACGAGCAGCGCGAGCAACACGAAGCAGATCAGGCTCACCGCGGCCCAGGCATGCGGGTGGTTGAAGGCGTCCACCTTGAACCCGAACAGCTTCACCCGCCCGATTCGGGTCCCGCCGTCGAGCGCGCCGCCTAGGTAGCTCGGATTCGCGAACACGACTTCGGACACGAGGAAGCCGAGTGCGAGCGTGACGACCGCGAGGTTCACGCCCCGGGTCCGCAGCGCGGGTATCGCGAAGATCAACCCGACCGGGATCGTAAGCAGGATGCCGAGCACGATCGCGAGTTCGACGGGAACGTCGGCGCGCACGAAGCGGCCCGCGATCAGCGCGCCGATGCCCGCGAGGGCCCACTGCGCGAGCGAGATCTGACCCGCGTACCCGGTCAGCACGACGATCGACAGGATCATGATCGCGGTGGCCAAGGAGGTGTACGTGGCCTGGGCCCAGGCTTCGTTCATGACGCCGAACAACAGCACGAGAAGGACCGCCGACGCGAGGAGCACGCCCCGGATGTTGATCTCGCCGGTTCCGAGTTTCGGCAGCCGTTCGGCCACGTGCGACCGGAGCGGCAGGCCGCGGCCCCGCACGACGACCACGATCAGGATGACGAGGAACGCGGGCATGCGGTTGAGCCCGGAGATCTGGTTCTGGTGGAAGAAGTCCTGGATGTCGCCGCCGTAGAGGGTGGCCATCGACTCGCCGACGCCGATGATCAAGCCGCCGAGCAGGGTCAACGGGAACGACTGGAAGCCGCCGAGCAGCGCGGCCCCGAGGCCGGCGACGGTGACGACGACCGTGAAGGTCGTCGCCGACAGGCCGGTGAGCGGAGCCGCGAGCACCGCCGCGAACCCGCCGAGCATGCCGCCGGCGGTCCACGTAAGCGCGGAGAGCCGGTCGGGTGACCACCCGAGCGTCTGTACCGCCCGTTCGTTCTGCGCGCTCGCGTTGATGGCGAGACCGACGCGCGTGTACCGGGTCCAGGCCCAGAGCCCGAACGTCACGAGCAGGGTGATCGCGACGAGGTAGATCCGCTGTTCCTGGACGACGATCCCGCCCCACTTGTAGACGTGGTTCGGGAGGTAGGTGTCCACAGGTTCGTTGGAGGCGCCGTAGCGCTTCGCGACGACTGCCTGGAGCAGACCGAGCAACGCGATCGTCGCGATCACGCGCACGATCGGCGCGGCGCGCTTCAACGCACGCAGGATCGTCGCCTGGAACCCGAGCGACACCGCGCCGGCCGCGAGCACCGCGACGATGAGCGCGGGCAAGGTCGCCCAGTGCCGATCACCCTTCAGATCGACGAACGCGATGTACGCCGCGAGTGTGCCGATGGCTCCTTCCGCGAAGTTGACCAGGCCCGAGCCGCGGTAGATGAGCACCGCGCCCTGCGCGAACAGGGCATAGGTGGCTCCGGCGCCGAGCCCGATGATCAGGAACTGCAGGAACGACTGCACCGTTGTTCGGCCCGGTTCAGCCGGTCAGCCGGGTTCCGCCGATCAACAGGGACCGCCGAAGGGCGAGTCGCACAGCGTCTTGTCGAAGCTGATGTGCGACTTCTCCACGAAGTTGCCGTCGAACCCGCCGGTCTTCGCCTTGGCGTCCCAGCCGTACACCGTCCACTGGTCGATGCCCGCCCGCTTGAAGAGGCCCGGATGGTTCGCGTTCGGCGTCCAGTTCGCCCCGCCGAACATCTCGAGCATCGGGACGTCCTTCGCCTGCTGCAACATCGCGGTGATGCCCTCGCGGGTGAACGAGGTCATCTTCGCGTCGCGGATCATCTTGAGCATGGCGTAGAGCCCGATCCACGAACGCATGGGGCTGGCCTTGAGGTTCTCGGGTTGGAGCTCCTTTTCGCCCGATGCCGCGAGGTCGGCGCGCAGCGCCTTGTACACCGGGAGATCGGCCGTCGCGGGGGCGAACGACCACAGGAAGACCATGTTCTTGGCGAAGTTGCCCAGAGGGGTGACCGTGCTGTGCGCGAAGGAACCGAGACTGGCGCCGATCTTGAGTGGGGTATCGAGCTGCTGACCGGCCTTCACCACTTGCGTCGCCTCTTGCTCACCGAGCGCGAGCGTCACGCCGTCCGCGCCCTTCTTCTGCGCACCGAGGATGAACTGGGTGTAGTCGGTGGTGCCCCCCGGAACCGGGGTGTCGTACACAAACGTCGCGTCGCCCGCGTAGATCTGCTCGAGGAGCCCGAGCAGCGCGGAGGCTGCCGCGAGGTCGACGCGGATGGTGCCGATCTTGTGGATGTCTTCGTTGATGAGGGCCTGCGGCAGCAGGAAGGTGACGCCGGTACCGGAGGCGTCGAGCGGATACGCGTTCGGGTCGGCCCAGTCGTCCTGGGTGACGTTCGAGGCGATCCGAGGGATCTTCGCCGCGGTCATCGCGTCGGATACGTCTTTCTGGCCGGCCGTCCCCTGGTCGTTCACCGTCGCCACGACGCCCGCGTTGTCGATCGTGCGCACGCACGCGACGGCCTGGTCGACGTTGCCGCCGTCGTCACAGGTGGTGACCTTGATGCACGAACCGTTCGCGCCACCCCGCTTGTTGAATGCCGTGGCCGCGACCTTCAGCGCGTCTGCCTGGTCTTTCAGCGACAGCACGGGCGATTCGAAGACCGTCATCAGGCCGATCTTGAGCGGCGGCTTCGCCTCGTCGCAGGGCCCGTCGTCCCACAAGCCGATGGCGGTGTAGTCGATCTTCTCGGCCTTGGCCCCGCCCGTGGTGTCGCTGCTCGAATCGTCGTCGTCGCTGCTGCTGCACGCCGCCGCGACCAGCGCCAACGCCGTGAGCACCGCAAGCGTTCGGGCAAGAGTTCTCGACATCGCCCTGTTCCCCCTTCGTGCAGGCCGCGCCGGCCGCATGCATCTACAGGCTTCGGCGGGCGCCAATGTATATCGCGTGAGACGAGTTTTGCAGGCGGCATCTCCGATCCTCGCGAACGTCGTTATCGCGGCATTCCGAGGATGCGCTCGGCGATCAGATTGCGCTGGATCTGGGATGTCCCGGCCGCGATCGTGTACTGGAGCGACCAGAGGTAGTCGCGCGCGGCGTCGTGCGCCCGCCCGGCCGTGCCCGCGAGCGCCGGGCGGCCGACGATCCGCAGCGTGAGGTCGGTGATCTGCTGCGCGAGCTCGCTGTAGCCGAGCTTCACCGCCGAGCCGGTCGGGGCGGGCAGGCCCGCGCGCTCCGCCTCCGCGATGCTCATCTGCGTCAGGCGCCACAGCCCGTCGACCTGCGCCTGGAGCCGTCCGACGTGCTTGCGCAAGCCGATGTCGTCCCACGCGGTGCCGCCCGCGGCGCCCGGCGTGGTGCGCGCGAGCTCGACGAGCGCGCGGAGCTGCGATCGAAGGGTGATGATGTGCTGCGCGAAGGCGGTGCCGCGTTCGAACCGCAGCGTCACGTTCGTGATGCGCCAGCCGTCGTGCTCCGCCCCGACACGGTTCGTGACGGGCACGCGGGCGTCGTCGAGGAACACTTCGCAGAAGTGGCTCTCGCCGTCGATCGTCCGCATCGGTCGCACCTGCACGCCGGGCTGGTGCATGTCGAGGATCAGCCACGTGATCCCCTTGTGCTTCGGTGCTTCGGGGTCGGTGCGCACGAGCAGTTCGCAATAGTCCGCAACGTGCGCGCGAGTGCTCCAGATCTTCTGGCCGTTGACGACGTATTCGTCGCCATGCCGCACCGCCCGCGTCTGCAGCGACGCGAGGTCCGAGCCCGCGCTCGGTTCCGAGAAGCCCTGGCACCAGACGCTCTCGCCGCGCAAGATGCGCGGCAGGTGGAGCGCCCGCTGCTCGTCGGTGCCTTCCGCGATGAGGGTTGGTCCGGCGTGCATCAGGCCGACGAAGTTGACGCTGATGTAAGGCGCGCTTGCCCGCGCGTATTCCTCGAAGTACACGAGCTGCTGACTCACGGGGAGCCCGCGTCCGCCGAACGCTGACCGGCCAGTTGAGTCCCGCGTAACCGGCGTCGTGCAGCTTGCGCTGCCACGCGGTGTCGTACGCGCGCCGCGCCGGCCAGTCACCCGGCGGCGGTGGCGCACCGTGGCGCGGGACCTCGATGTCGAGCCACGCACGCAGCTCCTTGCGGAAGCGCTCGTCGTCGGCGCTGTACGTCAGGTCCATGACGCCAGGGTGGCTGGTACGTCGGACTCGAGGGCGGCGCTCAGCACCAGCGCGTGGGCATCCCCGGTGCCGAACGTCTCCTCGAGCACCCACGCCCGCTTGAGGAAGTAGTGCGGCGCCATCTCCCACGTGAAGCCCATGCCACCGAGGACCTGCACCGCGGTTCGTCCGTTGGCGATGCCGGCATCACCGGCGAGGAGCTTCGCCGTGCTCGCCGCGGTCACCGCGTCGCCGGCGTGATCGTCGTCGAACATGGCCGCGGCCGCGTAGGTCGCGCTGCGCGCGAGCTCGACGCGGACGTACATGTCGGCGAGGAGGTGCTTGACGGCTTGGAACGAGCCGATCGGCGCACCGAATTGGTGGCGTTCGAGTGCGTACGCCGACGCGACGTCGAGCGCGCCTTGCGCCCCCCCGACGAGCTGCGCGGCGGTGAGCACGGTGCCGGCCAGGCGTAACCGGCGCGCGTCCTCGGCGCTTCCGATCGCGTCGCCGATCGGCAACGCGCGGTAGGCGCTCGCCGGCGTCAGCGGGTCGAGCGGTTCACCGTCTTGCGGAACACCGAGCGCGCCCGTGGGGAACGACGTGACGCGATCCTCATCGATGACGACGACGACGTCGCTCTCGGTGGCGTGCTCGATGACATGGACCTCCTGCGCCGGGGCGCGTTCGATGCCGCACACGCGGCACTCGCCCCCGGCAGCGTCGGGAAGCAGGGGAGCCGCGATCGTCGACCACAGCACCGGGCCTGTCACAAGGTGCGCGCCGAGTTGCTCGAAGACGACCGCGGCGTCGACGGCCCGGCCACCGAGCCCTGCGTGCTCCCCGGCGACGAGCATGGCGAAGACGCCCATGTCGGCGAGTGCGCGCCAGGCTTCGGCGCCCGCGGGCCCGGACTCGCGCGCGGCGAGCTGCGTGACGGGGAAGTGCTGCCGGCACAGGGCCTGGATCGCGTCGCGCCGCGCGACCTGCTCTTCGTCGAAGCGGAAGTCCATCGCGGCCGCGCCACTCCTGGGCCCTAGAAATATCTAAACGTATAGGGTATGGCGCGCCGCGGCGGAGGTGCAAGCGTCAGGCGCAGGAGGCCATCCTTTGCACATGACGCGCGACTTCGATCTGCTCGACGGCAGCTGGTACGCGAGCCAACCGTTCGCGGATTGGGCGTGGATGCGCGACAACGCGCCGGCGTATTGGGACGCGAAGAACGACGTCTGGGCCATCACACGCCATGCAGACGTGCTCGCGATCGAGAAGGACTCCACGACGTTCTCGAGTCACCGCGCACCCCGGCCGCACGGTCAGCACCTCCCGATGATGATCTCGATGGACGACCCCGAACATTCGCGCCGGCGCAAGCTCGTGAGCCGCGGCTTCACGCCGCGGCGGGTGCGCGATCACGAAGCGACGATCCACCGCATCTGCACGGAGATCATCGATCGGGTCGCGTCGAAGGGGGAATGTGACTTCGTCTGGGACATCGCGGCGCCACTGCCACTTTTGCTCATCGCCGACATGCTGGGCTTCCCCGCCGAGTCCTACGACGACCTGTTGCGGTGGTCCGACCACCTGATCCGGGCGACCAACGCCGATCCGCCGCCGGCGGTGACGCACGCCGGGATGGAGGCAATGCTCGCATTCCGCGAGTTTCAGCTCGGCGTCATCGCCGACCGCCGGTCGGTACCGAAGGACGACCTCGTCAGCATCCTCTGTGAGGCGGAGATCGACGGCGAGCGGCTCGACGACGAGTCGATCATCCAGGAGAGCCTGCTGATCTTGATCGGCGGTGACGAAACGAGCCGGCACGTCATGACCGACGGGATGCTGGCGCTCCTCGACCATCCTGACCAGCTCGCGATCCTCCGCACCGATCCGGCGACCATCGATGCAGGTGTCGAGGAGCTGCTCCGATGGGTGTCGCCCATCAAGAACATGTCGCGCACCGTCACGCGCGAGGTCGAGCTGCACGGGCAGACGCTGCAAGTTGGCGAGCAGGTCATCCTCATGTATCCCGCGGCCAACCGCGACCCGCGCGTGTTCGACGAACCCGAGCACTTCGACGTGCTGCGCCACCCGAACCCGCACCTCGCGTTCGGTTTCGGGCCACACTTCTGCATGGGCGCGTCGCTCGCGCGCCTCGAGCTCAAGGTGATGTTCTCCGAACTGCTCCGCCGCCTGCCCGACCTGCACCTCGCCGGCCAGCCGTTGCCGCGCCGTCCGTCGAACTTCATCTCAGGGCCGGAAGCCATGCCGGTCGCGTTCACGCCGGCGTGACTGGGCGCTCAGCGCGCCCCGGGGTTGGCCGGCAGGTTGTCGAACCGGCCGGTAGGGCGGATGACGCGGTACGAGTCGACGACCGGCGCGAGCTCGGCCGGTGTCGCACCGTGCATGATCACGCCGTCGACGCCGAGGTCGAACTGCCGCAGCACCCGCTGCGCGCACGTCTCGGCGCTCCCTCGGGCCGAGGGCTCCAACCACTGGTCGGGCAGGAGCGTCGCGACGTGCTCGAGCGTCGTGGTATCGGCCACGCCGTCGATCGCGCCCGGCACCGACTGCACGTCGGCATCCGCGCGGAAGCGCGCGAGCACATCGGGATCCCATCCGTTCGTGTGCACCAGCAGGTCGCCGTAGCCCTGGAGGTACGTGGCGAGCCGGCCGACGGTCTTCTTCAACCGCAAGTCGGCCGGGATGGAGTCGGGGATCGTCGCGTAGCACGACCAGATGCGCACCGCCGCGGGATCGCGCCCGGCCTGCTCGGCCGCGGTCCGCACCGTTTGCACGGCACGAGTCGTGGTTTCGTCGGTGAAGAACGTGTGCAGCACCACCATGTCGAACGCGCGGCCGGCGAGCGCGAGCGTGTTGGGCCCGAACGCGACGAGTCCGAGCGGGATGTCCTCGTCGAAGGTCGCGTCGAGGTGGAGGATCGGGTACTTCCCGGCCGGGCCGTCGTGGCCGAAGATCACTTCGCCGTGCCACAACCGGCGGAGCAGCCCGGCCATGTCCTCGATCTGCGCGGTCGTGATCTTCGGGATGCCGTACGCGCCGAACATGGCGTCGATGCCGCGCCCGAGCCCGAGTGTGAACCGGCCGCCGCTCAGCCGGTGCATGGTCGTCGCGTACGAACCGGTGATGAGCGGATGGCGGGTGTTGTGGTTCGTCGCGGCGGTGGCGATGCCGATGCGCTGCGAAACTGCCGCCGCCGCACCCGACAGCGTCGCCGCTTCCTTGATGTTGTAACGCTCGGAGATGAACGCGGCGCCGAGGCCGAGCGACTCCGCCGCCGCCATCTCGGGCACGAGGTCGGCCGGCGTCTTCGGCGCACCGGCGAGCACGTAGAAGCCGAGCTCGTTGAGGTCAGGGGCCGGGGCCATCGCTGCTCCAGTCGTCAGGTGCGGACGCGGCGCAGTTGCCGCTCGAGCCCTTGGCTCACGAGGTTGTCGTAGGGGAACGCGTCCGGGACGAAGCCCATCCCCGCGAGCAGTTTGCCCATGCGCAACATGATCACGGTGAAGCGCAGCCCCGCGAACACGAGGTAGTAGTCGAGCGCGTCGGTCGACCGTCCAGTCAGCTTCGACCACCGCGCCGCGGTGTCGTTGCGTGACTCGAAGCCGGGCAGGCGTGCGAAACCCGACCCCTTCGTGAGCGTGTCGTCGGCGAAGATCCACCACCCGAGGTCGAGGAGCGGGTCGCCGACCGTCGCCATCTCCCAGTCGAGGACGGCGACCACCCCGAAGTCGCGGTAGATGACGTTGCTCAACCGCGCGTCGCCCCATACCAGCGCCGGTGCCGGCGCGGGCGGCCGGTGCCGTTGCAGCCACGACAGGGCATCACGCGCGAGCGCATGCGATCGGTTGTCCTCGGCCCACCGCAAGAACCGTTCGTACCGGGCCAGCTCGGCCGAGGCCGGGTCTTCGGGAACGACGAGGCGCCGGGCCTCGGGACTCAGCGCGTCGAGCGCCAGGTTGTGCACCGCGGCCATCGCTTCGATACCACTCACCCACGCGCGCGTCTGTTCGGCCGGCGTGGCGTCCGCCAGCCAGCCCGCGCACGCATACGGCGGGTTGTCAGTCGGGATGTCACCGTCGACGCCGCGCCATGATCCAGAACGGCTTGCCGAACCACGCTTCGTCCGGCTCGAACCAGTGGACCGAGGCCACCGGCACGTCGGTCGCGTCGAGCGCGCGCATCACGTGGAACTGGAGCTCGAACGTGTCGTCGGGGAACACCTGGTAGCTCGACGGCGCGACCCGTGCGACAAGCGCATGCGTCCGAGGCATCCCGCCGTCGGACCACTTCGCGTCGAAGAGGATCGTCTCGTTCGAGAACCCGGTGCCGCCGGGGATGCACACGTTCGCGATCTCGACGTCGCCGAACCCGCGCCCGTGCTCGAACCACGCGCGCAGCACGTGGGCAACCTCCACAGGGTCACGTTCCGGGGCGGACACGACCCCATGCTGCCAGAAACAGTTAGATGTTTCCGGCCTCCACCGACGTTACGCTCCCGGCGTGACTCGCGAAGTCGAACAACTCCGCGCGGAGCTCGACGATGCGCGGGCTGGTGTCCTCAAGAAGCTGGCCGGGCTCAGCGAAGCCGACGCCCGACGCAGCACGGTGAATTCGGGCACCAACTTGGCCGGGCTGTTGCAGCACCTGACGTTCGTCGAATCGAAGTGGTTCGAGGACATCGTTGCCGGCGGCCCGGCCACCAGAGGCATGCGGTCCATGCAGGTCGACCCCTCGGTCTCGTTGCGGACGCTTCGAGCCCAGTACCGCGCGGCCTGTGACGCGAGCAACGCGATCATCACGGCGATCGGCGACGGAGACGCACCGGTGACGACGCGACGGGAAGACGCGCAACCTTCGGTGGGCGATCCTCGCCGTCATCCGCGAGACCGCGCGCCATGCCGGCCATGCCGACATCATCCGCGAACAGATCGACGACCAGACCGGCCGCTGAGACGAAGCGTCCACGCGCGCTCACGGCTGCGCGAGCGCGAGATCCGTTGTCAGCTTCCTCACGGTCCGGATCGCGCGCGGCGTTCGCGTTGTCGTCCACACCGCGCGCGCGTCGTACGGCCAGGCGTACACGGGTGCGCCGTCGCGGAGCATGTCGAGCAGTTCGGGCGCGTTGAGCGCAGTCGCCGCATGTTCGTAGACAGCGCGGACGTGAGGAAGGATCACGCCGTAGTCGAGCAGGCGCCCGAGGTGGTTCTCGGCGTCGAGGATCTCCTCAATGGTCAGCCCGTCGAGTGGATACTGCACCGGAAGGATGTTGTGGAGGGAGAGGAACACGTCGGCGCCGCGCCATCGCGGATCGGCCAGCGGTCGACCCACTGCCGCGAACCGACCGAGCGCAGTGCGCGGGTCCGACAGCATGCACTCGGCGAACAGCACCCGGAGCAGCGCGACATCCATGAAGAAGCGCTCGAGCGGATGCTCTGCTTGCGCGAGATCGCGCTGGGCGAGGTAGCCGGTGACGACACTCGCGTTGTGCGCCCGGTACCAGGACTGGCCGGAGGGTCGATGCAGGAATGAAACCCAACGCGCGACGCTCGGGCGCGTCGGTGCTCCGAGGCCACCGCTGACGAGTTGATCCGCCTCCCAAGCGTCGGCGAGGAGACCTTCATTGACCAGCGCGCCACCAGGGGCTTCCCGGCCGTTCTGCATTGGGCGCGGCGAGAACTCCCCGCCGGATCTGCCACCGCATGAACGCCATCTCCGCGCGGCGGTACGAACGAATGCTCCTCCGACCGATCCGGCGGTCGTAGAAGCGGGTCGCAAGCGCAAGCCGACCGTCGGGATCGTCTCGGACCGCAGCCACCATTGCTGCGGCCACTTCTGCAGCCGTCGCAGTCATCGTTCGAGGCGCCGCCGCCGCAAGCACGATCGCTCACGTCTCATCCTCGCGACGATAGAAGAAACAGATTCACCCGCGCGCGGTTCCGGAGGTTGCCGACTGTTCCATGGAGCAACACGACGCAACGGGTCAGCGCCAAACCCGGGTCAGAATGCCTACCTCCCGAGTACCGTGCCCAGCGGATGCTCGTACCGGAGCTGGATGTCGCGGAGCTGACAAGGTCGTTGCCTTTCTACGCCGCGCGCGACGACTCGCTGACGCCACCCGCACCGAATGGCCGGCGGCGTATGAAGGGGCGACGATCGACTACTTCGAACGGATGATCGGTACGACCATCGGGATAGAACGCGAGTCGTAACCTTGCGACATGTCGACTGACTTCATCGACGCGATCCCGGTTCTGCCCTACTCGAACATCCGCGCCGCGCACGATTTCCTCGTCGAGGTCATCGGGCTCGAGTCGGCTGGGCTCGTCGAACACGACGGACACGTTGTGCACGGCGAGGTGCGAGCCGGCGATCGGCGATTCTGGTTGCACGAAGCGTCAGGCGGCCTCACCACACCAACGGCGGCTGCCGCACGAACGGGCGGGATCGTGCTGCACGTGCGAGATGTCGACGCGCACTTCGAACGCGCGACAGCCGCTGGTGCGGACATCGTTCGGGAGCCGACCGACGAGGACTACGGCCAGCGCGAGTACGGCCTCCGCGACCCGGAGGGACACGACTGGTACATCGCGACACCCTTCGCGCCACCCGCCTCGTAGTTCGCGCTAGTCGCGTTGCTTGATGGTGCGGAGGACGTCGGCGTAGGGCTCGCCCTTGCTCGGAAGTTGCTCGCGTGGGAGGCCCAAGGTTCGCTCGGCGATGATGTTGCGTTGGATCTCGTCGGTGCCGCCGTAGATGGACGACGCGGGCGAGAACAACAATGCGCCAGTGAAGCGGCCGCCTTCGACGCCGTCGGGCGCGGCGAGCGTCGCGTCGGCGCCCAGGATGTCGACACCCAGTTGCGCGGACTGCTTCACGATCCGCGTCTGGGCGATCTTGCCGAGGTTGGCGACGTCCTGGCCGCCGCCAGTGGCTGCTTCGGCCTTCGCCCGTTGCGCGTTCCACTGACCGAGCTTCGACTCGGTGTAGACGCGCGCGCGATCTGCTGTCGGATGTGGGCGTCGCCTGTGCGCTTGCGTGACCGCGCCAGCGCGATGAGGTCGGGCAGCTTGACGATGAGGCTGCCGCCGGGAACTTCGTCGGTGGCTGCGTCGCCGGCGCGCCGGCCGAGCATGCCGCCCTTCGGTCCGGGCACGGGGAACCCGGCGTGGGAACCACCGGCGCCGATGCCCGTACGTTCGAAGTAGAGCGTCGTCTGGGTGACGGCCCAGCCATTGCCTTCGCCACCGATCAGGTCCGCGTCGGCGCAGACCGCGTCGTCGAAGAACACTTCGTTGAACACGGCTTCGCCGGTCATCTCACGCAGCGGGCGGATGGTGACGCCGGGCTGGTCGAGTGCGAACGCAAACCAGGAGATGCCCTTGTGCTTCGGCACCGAGAAGTCGGTCCGCGCGAGCAGCATGCCGAAGTCGGAGTCGCGCGCCATGCTGCTCCACACCTTCTGACCGTTGATGATCCACCGGTCGCCGTCGCGCTCGGCGCGCGTCGTGAGCCCGGCGAGATCGGAACCGGCACCCGGCTCACTGAAGAGCTGACACCAATTGACGCGACCCTCGAGCACCGGCGGCACGAGGCGTGCGTTCTGCTCGTCCGTGCCGTGCGTGAGAATGGTCGGTGCGGCCATGAGGAGGCCGAGGCCGCCCGGCGGCAGGAGCGCACCGAAGTCGGCGAACGTCGCGCGCACGAGGTTGCCGGCCGCGCGGTGCAGACCGCGACCGCCCTGCTCGGGCGGGAAGTGCGGCGCGGTCCACCCGGCATCGGCGACGACGCCCCACCAGTCGTCGACCGTGAGGTCCGGGTCCCAATGCTGATCGAGCCAGGAGCGAACCTCGGCCCGCAACTCGTCGTTCGCGGCCTCGCGCCCGGCGCTCACTCAGACCGTCTCCGTACCTAGCAGTTCCAGCGCGTTGTCGCGCATGATCTTGCGCACCGCGGTGGCGTCGAAGCCCGCGAGCTCCTTGGCGAAGTCGAGCGGTTCGGTGAGGCCCTCACCATGCGGCCAGTCGGAGCCGAAGAGGATGCGCTCGACGCCGATGAGACCGGCCAGCGCGTGGAGGTCTTCTTCGTAGTACGGCGTGACCCACACGTTGCGGCGGATCACGTCGAGCGGGTCTTCCTTGAAGATCCACGGGGTCTGGTTCGCCTGCTTCTTCAGCCGCTTGACGAGTAACGCGACCCAGTCGGAGCCGTTCTCGATGCTCGCGACGCGCAGCGTCGGATGGCGGAAGAACACCCCATCGACGACGAGGGACGCGATCGTGTCGTGGATGGCGCGGTCGGAGACGAGGATCCGGCTGAGGATGCTCGTGTTGCCGAAGCCTTCGAAGTTCGCGGACCCGCCCCACATCGTGGTGAACGCGTTGTAGCCGCTGTCGCCCAAGTGGAACGCGACCGGGATCGATGCTTCGGCGAGGCGCGCCCACACGGGGTCGTGCATGCGGTTGCCGAGCGATCGCGATGTCGCGTTCTCACCGGGAACGGGTGCCGGACGGATGTGCACGATGCGCGCGCCGCACTCGATGAGACGGTCGAGCTCTTCCCGCGCCGCGTCCGGATCCGCGAGCGAGAGCATCGGCGCGGTGATCAACCGGTGCTCGTACGCGAAGCCCCAGTCCTCCTCCAGCCAGCGGTTGAACGCGTTGAGGCTCGCCACCGTCGCGGGCACGTCGTGCTTCAAGGCTTCTTCCACGCCGCAACCGAGGGTCGGGAACAGCAGCGCCGCGCCGAGCCCCTGGCGCTCGGCGACCGCCGCGCGCGCGTCGCGGTTCTGGTACTCGGGGCGCAGCGGTTCGACCTGCATCAGCGTGCGCGGGTCGACGTTCTCGAGGATCTGGCCGCGGAACATGAGGTCGAGGCAGCCGGCGACGATGATCGGGTCGAACGTCGGGTTCGGCACGAACCGGTTGACCCGACCACCGATCACGAGGTGCGTGTGCCGCCCGTCGTTCATCACCTGCACACCGCGCTGCTTGTATTTGGGGTCGAGGTAGCGGGTGAACGCGTCGAGCGGCTCGTAGTAGTGGTTGTCGGCGTCGATCGGTGCGAAGTCGAAGTCCATGATGCTCTCCGGTGGCGGACCGGGCCTAGAAGTCGGTACCGCCGTCGACGTTGACAAGCGCGCCGGTGAGGTAGCTCGCGCGCTCCGACAGCAAGAACGCGATCACATCGCCGACCTCCTCCGGTTTCCCGGCTCGCCCGAGTGCCACGTGCATACCCCAATCCTCGACCATGACGCGCTCGAGTGCCTCGTGTTCGGGCCAACCACGATCGCGCGCGATCGCGACGCGCATGGCCGCGAGGATTTCGGTCTCGGTCGCGCCCGGGCACACGCAGTTCGCGCGCACGCCTTGCGGGCCGAACGACTTCGCGATCGTCTTCGTCAGCGTCGCCACACCGGCCTTGAGCGAGGCGTAGGGCGCTTGGTGCGGCTTCGGTGCTCGAACCGAGTACGCCGCGGTCGTGACGATCGCACCGCCACCGCCATCGACGAGGCGGGGGACCGCCGCCCGGCAGGCGCGGACGGTCGCGAGCAGGACGTCCGAGAATGTGTGCTCCCAGTCCTCGTCCGTGGCGCTGAGCAGATCGCGCTGCCCGCGCCCGCCGAGTCCGGTGGTGACCGCGACACCACGGAGCGGTCCGAGCTCCTCGACCGCGCTCGCGAGCACGCGCTCGGCCGCGACCGAGTCCTGGAGGTCGGCGGTGAGGCCGACGGCGCGGCCCGGCCCGCTGTTCGCAATCTCCTGGGCGGCGTTCTTCGCTCGCGCTTCGTCGCGGCCCACGACGGCGACCGACGCGCCGTCGGCCGCGAGCGCACGGGCGGCCGCGAGCCCGATACCACGGGTGCCGCCGAGGACGACGTAGTTCCGACCGGAGATGCCGAGATCCATCCGTCCTCCGCGTTCTCGCGCGTCGACCGCTACTCGGGTTCGGGCACGTCGAAGTGCGCGTCGCGCATCTCGAACGCGCGCTTCGTCCCGTGCTGGGCACGCACCTTCACGAAATTGAACTCGTCGTCCTCGAACTGGAGGTTCGTGCCGAAGGCGTGGAAGAGATAGCTGGCGACTTCCTCACCTTGGTACGCCTGCAGCTGCTCGACGAGGCGAAACGCTTCTTTGGCCATCACGATGCCGTCGGCGGGCATCTTGGCGACCTTCTGCGCCCACCACGTGGCCCGAGCCGCGACTTCGGCGTCATCGGCGAACTCGGTGAACACGCCCATCGGCTCGACCGTTGCCGCGGTGATCGAGTCGCCGGTCAGCAGCAGCCGCCGCGCGAGCACCGGCCCGAGTCGGTGGAAGAAGAGGTGCAGCGAACCGAGCGCGGGACCGAGGAAGCGAGTCGCCGGCATCCCGATCAGCGTGTCGCGCGCGACGACCGCGATGTCGGCCATCAACGCGAGCTCGAGCCCGCCGCCGAGCGCATAGCCGCGCACTTCGGCCACGGTCGCCTTCGGGTAGCCCATGAGCTCGTGGTAGAAGTCGAACGTCTTCCGGTCGACGGAGAGGCGCCGGCGCTGACTCGGGCGGCGGGAACCGTTGCGGCTGCCTTCGCTCGTGTCGTACCAGCTGTACGCGTTCGCCATGTCGGCGCCGGTCGAGAAGATCCCGCCTTCGCCGCGCAACAGGACGACCTTCACGCGGTCGTCAGTGGCGAGCTCGTCGAGGAATTCGCCGAACTGCTGTCGCATCGCGGGGTCGTAGCAGTTGCGACGTTCGTGGTTGTTGATCGTGACGCGCGCGATGCCGGTCGTGTCGTCGCGTTCCATCAGGACGCGCGAGTCGCTCACTGCGTCGGACATCCTGGGTCGGTCATCCTGGGTCGGTCATCGTGGGTCGGTCATCCCGCGCCGCCGCGTTGCGTGTGCACGACCCTCACCGTACAGTGTTACATCTAGATATTTCCACTCTCGGGAGAGCGGCGCGGCCGACGCGCGAAGGGGTCCCGATGAGCGAGGCTGAAGGCATGAGCAGTTTCGAGACGATCCGCTACGGGGTCGAGGATCGCGTTGCCACGGTCACCCTCGACCGACCCGACCACCTCAACGCGCTGAGCCCGACGATGATCCGCGAGTTGCGCCAGGCGTACGCGCAGGCCGAGGGCGACGACGACGTGTGGATCACCGTAGTGACCGGAAGCGGCCGCGCGTTCTGCGCCGGCGCCGATGTCACCGACATCCCCGACGACGGCCGGGTGATCTACGACGAGCCGTACCTGTCGACGTACGCGCAATGGGAAGCGCCGCAGGAGGGCACGCCACCCTTCCGCACGATGACGAAGCCGGTGCTTGCCGCGATCAACGGCCTCTGCTGCGGTGCCGGGCTCGACTGGGTGACCACGGGTGACATCGTCATCGCGTCGGATCGGGCCGAGTTCTTCGATCCCCACGTGAGCATCGGATTGGTGTCGGGCCGCGAGATGGTGCGGCTCGCGCGCGCGCTTCCCACCAACATCGCGATGCGTGTCGCGCTCACCGGCCGCCACGAGCGCATGAGCGCGCAACGCGCGTTCGATCTCGGGCTCGTCTCCGAGGTCGTCGAGCACGACCGGCTCCTCGCGCGCGCCCGCGAGATTGCCGCCCTTGTCAACCGCAACGCGCCGCTGGCGGTCCGCGGGACGCGCCTCGCGATTCGCAAGGGGCGCGATCTGCCGCTGCAGGAGGCGGAGATCATGGCCGAAGCGTTTCGAGAACGCGTCGTGCGCACCGACGACGCCAAAGAGGGTCCGCGTGCGTTCGTCGAGAAGCGTGCCCCCGTGTGGCGGTGCCGGTGAGCTCGCAGGGTGGCCTCGAAACGATCGTGTACGAGACGTCGGACGATCACGTCGCGACCATCACGTTGAACCGGCCCGACGTGTTGAACGCATTCGATCGGCAGATGTGCCACGAGATGCGCGCCGCCTGGCGCCGCGTCAAGGACGATTCGTCGGTGCACGCGGTCGTGCTGCGTGCCGCGGGCGAGCGCGCGTTCTGTGCCGGCCTCGACACCAGCAAGCCCTACGGACAACCCGACGACGTGTGGAACCACGAAGATCCCGGCGAACTGCTCAGCCCGAAGTGGCAGCAGGTGTGGAAGCCGGTGGTCTGCGCGGTGCACGGGATCTGCACCGCCGGCGCGTTCTACTTCGTCAACGAAGCTGACATCGTCATCTGCTCCGAGGACGCGACGTTCTTCGACTCGCACGTCACGTACGGGCTGGTGTCGGCGCTCGAACCCGTCGGGCTCATGCGCAGGATCGGCCTGGGCGAGACGCTACGTATCGCGCTGTCCGGCAACGACGAACGGGTGACTGCGGCAACCGCGCTGCGCATCGGCCTCGTCACCGAAATCGTGGCGCCCCAAGATCTCTGGTCGCGCGCGCACGAGCTCGCCGCGGGGATCGCGCGCAAGCCGTCGGCCGCGACACAGGGGACGGTCCGTGCGATCTGGGAGTCGCTCGACCGGCCGTACCGCGCCGCGATGGAGCAAGGGCTGATCTACACGCGTCTCGGCAACCCGATCGGGCGCGCGGAGGTCGCGGCGAAGGGTCCCGACCGCCCCGACCCGCGGTCCCGTTGATGGACGAGCACGGGCCGGACCTACGCGCGCGCATCGCCAAGGTGCTCGCGCTGGATCCGTCGGCGCCCGCGCTGGAATTCGAGCGGCGCTGGTACCACTGGGGCGACCTCGCGGCGACCGCGGACGCGATCGAGCCGCTTGTGGCACCGGGTGAGCGCGTCGCGGTGCTCTTGCGCAACCGCCCGGCCCACGTCGGCCTGCTGCTCGGTCTCCTGCGTAGCGGTGCCTGTGTCGTGACCGCGAACCCCGAGCGCGGCGCAGATCGGGTCCGTGCCGACCTCGAGTCACTCGACATCGGGACCATCGCGGGGGCAGGCGCCGATTTCGCCGCGTTCGCGCCGCCGCGCCGCTGGTTGGTCAGCGATGCGCTCGGTTTCGTCGACACCTCCGGCGCGGTGCCGGCGAAGTTCGGTGAGCCGCGGCCGGGCGTCTCGGTCGAGATGCTCACGAGCGGGACGACCGGGCCGCCGAAACGCGTGCCGCTCACCTACGACACGTTGTCGCGCGTGCTCGCGGGAGCGAAGTACTACGAGCGCAGCGCCGACGCCGACGTGCGCCTGCGGCCCGGCATCACCATCGTCAACTCGCCGCTCGTGCACCTCGGTGGCCTGTTCCGCATCCTCCAATGTGTGAACGACGGGCGCTCGTTCTGCCTGCTCGAGCGCTTCCGTGTCGACGAGTGGGCGGATGCAGTGCGGCGACACCGGCCGCGCACGGTCAGCCTCGTGCCGGCCGCGCTGCGGATGGTGCTCGACGCCGACCTCGACCCCGCCGACCTCGAGAGCATCCGGTCGGTCGTGTCGGGCACCGCGCCGCTCGCACCCGACGATGCGGATGCGTTCCGCGCGAAGTACGGGGCCCCGGTGCTGATCTCGTACGCCGCGACGGAGTTCGGTGGCAGCGTCGCGGGATGGAACATCGATGACCACGAACAGTTCTGGGCGACCAAGCGGGGGAGCGTCGGGCGCGCGCATCCCGGTTCCGAACTGCGCGTCGTCGATCCCGACACCGGCAGCCCGATCGATGCCGACGAGGAAGGTCTGCTCGAGGTGAAGACCCGCCTGCTGGGAGACGACGCGTCGTGGACCCGCACCACTGACCTCGCGCGGATCGACGCTGATGGGTTCGTCTTCATCCTCGGGCGCGCCGACCAGGCGATCATCCGGGGCGGGTTCAAGGTCCGGCCCGAAGACGTGCGCGCCGCGCTCGGAACGCGACCCACGGGTGCGCGGCGCGGCCGTCATCGGCCGGCCCGATGCGCGCCTCGGCGCGGTGCCGGTGGCGGCCGTCGAACTGCGACCGGGCCTCGCGCCGGCCTCGGTCGCCGACCTGCTCGCGGCCGCGTCGAATGTGCTCGCGCGCTACGAGCTGCCGGACGAACTGAGGCTCGTGGACGCTTTGCCGCGCACGCCGTCGGGCAAGGTCGATCTCGTCGCGGTGCGGGCGCTGTTCTCGGTGGAAGCGTGACGAAACCGAACCCACGCTGGACGTTCGGCGTCGAGCCGCTGCCGGAGGTCGCCGCGGTTGCGCCACTGCTGCGGCGCGTCGCGGGTTTGTTGCAGGCGCTCGAGCACGCCGATCCCGCGGTCGCGCAGCTCGCCGACGACCTGCACGCGGCGGAGCGCGCCCTGGCGAACCTGGTGTCCGACGATCCCCGGCCGAGGATCGGTGTCGACGGGCCCGCCGACCGGCGACCGTACGTCGACCACTCGCGGGATGTGGGTGCGTACAACCCGTGCTTTCCCGAGTACGAGATCACGGTCGACGGGATGCGTGCGTTCGGAACGGTGATGTTCCCGCTCGCCTTCGAAGGTCCGCCGGGCGTGGTGCACGGCGGCGTGCTCGCGACGTTCTTCGACTGCGTCGTCCAGCACCACAACTGCGACGTAGGTGTGGCCGGGAAGACCACATCGCTGCTGCTCGAGTACCGGCGGCCGACCCCGCTCGGCGTGCGGCTGCGCTTCGAGATCGACCGCGTCACCGATGACCTCCGCATCACGTCACGCGGCCGTCTCTTCCGCGCCGACGACATTCTCTGCGCCGCGACAATGGAGGCCGTCGCCGGCGACCGCGCCAACCTGCCGCCGGTCTCGCCACGCAGGCACGCCCGGGAGTGGGAACCGTGAGCGCGGCGGTCGTCGACCCGGGCGACGGGTTGCCGATCACGGTCCCGGCGCTCCTGCGCGCACGCGCCCGCGCGCGCGGCGACCATACATTCCTCATGTGCGACGACCGCGCGCTGTCGTATGCGGCGGCCGAGTCGCGATCGGCGACCCTCGCCAAGGGGTTGCTCGCGGCGGGTGCGGGGCGCGGCACGCATGTCGGCCTGCTGCACCCGAACGGCCCTGACTTCGTCGTGGCCTGGTTGGCCGCAGCCCGCATCGGCGCGGTCGTGGTACCGCTGAGCACCTTCTCGACGAGTGCGGAGCTCGGCTCGCTGCTGCGTCGCGCCGACATCGAGCTGCTCCTCGCGACCAGCTCCTTTCGCGGTCGCGACTACGTCGACGCGCTGCGCGACGCGGTGCCGGAACTCGACTTCGGGCAGACCGCGCCGTTGCACGCGCCGTCGACGCCCGCGCTCCGCCGCGTCGGGTTCGACGCGGCGGTTCCGGGCGCCCGCGCCGAGTGGACGGTCGCCGCGCTCGTCGAAGCCGGAAGCGGCGTCGACGACGACGTGCTCGCGGCGGCCGAGGCCGGCGTCACCCCTGCGGACCGGATGGTGATCGTCCACACCTCGGGTTCGACGCGCGAACCCAAGGGTGTGATCCACCAGCATGGGCCGCTCATCCGCCACCTCGACAACCTCAACGAGCTGCGGAGCTACACCGACCGAGAAGTCCTGTTCTCGAACTCACCGTTCTTCTGGATCGGTGGGTTCGCGTACAGCTTGCTCGGCACCCTGCTCGCGGGCGCCACGCTAGTGTGCGCCAACGCCACCGACCCCGGTGCGGTGCTCGAACTTCTCGAACGGGCGCGGCCGACGATGGTGAACGGCTTCGCGGCATCGGTCGCGCACCTGGCGAAGGATCCGTCGTTCGCGACGCGCGATCTCGGTTCGATCCGGCGCGGCAACCTCTGGCCGATCATGCCGGCCGCGGTACGGCCGGTCGAGCCTGAGTTGCGGCACAACCTGCTCGGCATGACCGAGACCGGCAGCGTCTGTCTCGCGAGCGAGGACGACGGCGATCAGCCGGAGCACCACCGCGGTTCGTTCGGCCGGCCGGTTCCCGGGTTCGAGGCGAAGATCATCGACCCCGAGACCGGGAACGCGTGCGCGACCGGCCAGGTCGGCGAGTTGTGGTTCCGGGGGCCGTTCCTGATGGAGGGCTACTACGGCCGTGAGCGGCACGAGACGTTCACACCTGATGGCTGGTACCGCACCGGCGATCTGTTCCACGTCGACACCGATGGCTTCTTCTACTTCACCGGGCGGCGGGGCGACATGATCAAGACCGCCGGTGCCAACGTGTCGCCGCGCGAAGTCGAAGCCGCCATCGCGGACGTCGCCGGTCTCGTCGCGCACGTCGTCGGCATCGAGGATCCCGACCGCGGGCAGGTCGTGGCCGCCGCGCTCCGCATCCCGCGTGGTCAGGAGCCACCCGACATCGATGAGTTGTGTGCGTTGCTCCGCGTCCGGCTCTCGGCGTACAAGGTGCCGCAGTGCTACCTCGCCCTGTCCGACGAAGACATCCCGATGCTGTCGAGCGGGAAGCTGGACGCGCGCGCGTTGAAGGAACGCTTCCGTTGACGAGCGTGCCCTCGACCATCCCCGCGCGGTTGCGCAGAAACCACGAGGAACACGGCTCCAAGCGCGTGCTCGTCACCGCCGACCGTGCCATCACCCACGCAGCAATGGACGACGAGAGCCGGGTGCTGGCGGCGCGGTTCGCGGCCGCCGGGATCGGCAAGGGCGCGCGCGTCGGGCTCGTGCTGCCGAACGGCATCGACTGGGCGGTGATAGCGGCCGCGGTGTGGCGCATCGGCGGCGTCCTCGTTCCCCTGAGCACGCTGCTGCGACCGCCCGAGCTCGAGGCGCAACTCCATGTCGCCGGCGTCACCCATCTCGTGCTCGCGCGGTCGTTCCGCGATCGCGCCCATCTCGAGGACCTCGACGCGATCGCGCCGGGCGTCGTCGCGATCACCGGAGCGGGGCGGCGGCACGCGCGGCTTCCGTTCCTCCGCGCGGTCTGGTGCGCCGACGACCTGCCGACTGACGCGGTCGACGGCGCGCTCGTTGACGCGCTCGAAGGAACCGTGCTCCCGGCGGACGATTTCGTCGTGCTGTTCACCTCGGGCAGCCGCGGTGCGCCGAAGGGTGTGGTGCACACGCACGGCAGCGCACTGCGCGCGGTCGCGTCGAGCTTGGACGCGCGGTGCATCGGCCCCGAGGACCGGCTCTACATCCCGATGCCGTTCTTCTGGACGGGTGGCCTCGCCGCCGGTTTGTTGAGCGTGATCGTCGCCGGCGCGACCCTGCTCACCGAAGCGATACCCGAGCCCGTGCGCACCCTCGAGCTCCTCACGCGGGAACGGGCAACGTTGTTCCGCGGCTGGCCGGACCAGGCGGCGCGCCTCGCCGCGCATCCGGAGTTCGCGTCGTCGGACCTGTCGAGCCTCGGCCCCGGCAGCCTGCCCGCCGTGCTGCCGCCGGGCCGACGGCCCGCGCCCGGTGCGCGCGCGAACTTGTTCGGGATGACAGAGACGTTCGGTCCGTACTGCGGCGCGCGGCTCGACCGCGACCTGCCCGAGGGCAAGCACGGCAGTTGCGGGCAGCCGTTCGACGGTGTCGAGGTGCGCGTCGTCGACCCCGAGTCGGGCGCGCCGTGCGCACCCGGTGCGATCGGGGAGATCCGCGTGCGTGGCGGCAACGTCATGCGGGAGATCTGTGGCCGGACGCGCGACACAACCTTCGATGAGGACGGGTGGTACCCGACCGCGGACCTCGGCGCGCTCGATGATGACGGCTACCTCTGGTACCACGGCCGGCTCGACGACATGTTCAAGGTCAAGGGCGCGAGCGTGTACCCCGCCGAGGTCGAGGCGGCGCTGCGCGCGGTGAAGGGCGTACAGCAGGCGCACGTCACCAATGTTCCGAGCGAAACCGGTAGCGACGCGGTCGGTGTGCTCGTGGTAACGAATGCGCCATTCGAATACTTGGTCGCCTCGGCTCGCGTTCGTCTGAGCTCGTTCAAGGTCCCCACCTGCTGGTACGTGACGGACACGGCGGACGACGTGCCGATCACGGCAACCGCGAAGGTCGACAAGACCGTGCTCCAGGAACTGCTGACACGAAAGGGCATCGCGCCATGACCCGAGCGATCGATGGACTCGTGAATGTCGATATGGGCGACCGCGAGCAGCCGGACTGGATGGTCCGCGTCAAGGAGGACTACTTCAAGGGTGGCGACTCGTTCTTCAAGAGCCCCGAGCTCTCGGAATTGCTCGACGACATGGACGCGAACGGTGTCGAGCGGGCGATCCTGATGACCGGTGTCGGCACCACCGAGAGCCGCGCGCTCGGTTTCGTCGAGGCCCGCCCCGACCGGTTCGCACTTGCAGTCGGGGGGTTCAACTTGCTGAAGCCGATGCGAACGGTACGAGCGCTCGAGTCCTTCGTGCGCGATCACCCCGTCGCCTACGCGATCGTCGGACCGAGCTTCTGGGGCGACGGCATGTACCCGCCCACTGACGCGGTGTACTACCCGCTGTACACGAAGTGTTGTGAGCTCGACCTCGCGCTGTGCCTGAACACCGGCATCCCCGGGCCACCCCTGCCCGCGGAGCCGCAGCACCCCATGCACCTGGACCGGGTGTGTTACCGGTTCCCCGAACTGAAGCTGTGCATGATCCACGGTGCCGACCCGTGGTGGGAAACCGCGATCCGCCTGATGCTCAAATACCGCAACCTGCGGCTGATGACCTCGGCGTGGTCACCGAAGCGTCTGCCTGCGTCGCTGTTGCACTACATGTCGACACGCGGCAAGGACCGCATCCTGTTCGCGTCCGACTATCCCGTGCTCTCCTTCGAACGCTGCCTCGCGGAGGCGGCGAACCTCGACCTGACCGACGAAGTGCGGGGAGCCTGGCTGCACGACAACGCCGACGCGTTCTTCTTCGGCGCCAACTGACCACATGGGCGTGACGGTCGCACTCGAAGCCGGACTCGTCGGGCGCGACGAGCAGACGTTGTGCGCCTTCTATACCGGCGTCATGGGATTCGCACTCGTCGCTCGACTCGCGTTCGACGTGGGCACGGTGTGCAAGCTCCGGCGGGGGGCGGCCCGGGTGAAGCTCTTCTTCCCGAGCGAGTCGGTCGACCCGGTCACGAGCGCCGAGCCGTGGTTCCGACCGGGTGGATGGCGCTACGCGGCACTCAACCTCGAGCAGGTCGACGACGTCGACGCGATCGCCACGGGAGTCGCGGCGGCGGGCGGGCGCGTGCTCATCGCGCCGACCCGCCACCTCGAAACGGGTCGCGTGGCGCTGATCGCCGATCCTGAGGGAAATGCGTGGGAATTGCTGGTCGAACCGCGCGTCGAAGACGAGTGAACCCGTCGAGAGACTTGGAGATCGCAATGGCACCGGAGAACGCGACAGGTTCCGACCCCGTCGAAGTGCCGTGGATCGTGAGCGTCGACGACCACGTCATCGAACCGCCATCACTGTGGGTGTCTCGCCTCCCTGCGCGGTTGAGAGCGGTCGGTCCGCGAGTCGAGCGCCTGCCCGCGGGTGAGCTGACGTTGTCGGGCGCGCGCTACGTCGAACGGCCGGGTACCGACGGTCCGCTGGTCGACTACTGGGTCTACGAAGACCTGTACCAGTCGTTGAAGCGCGCGGTGACCGCGGCCGGACGACCGCGTGACGAGATGACGATGACGGCGACGACGTACGAAGACGTCCGGCCCGGCTGCTACGAGCCGGAGGCGCGGCTCCGCGACATGGACACGAACTGGACCCAGGCCTCGCTGTCGTTCCCCAACTTCCCGCGGTTCTGCGGCCAGACGTTCCTCGAGGCCGGCGACCGCGAGCTCGCGTTGTTGTGCGTGCGCGCGTACAACGACTGGATGGTGGAGGAGTGGTGCGGATCGAGTGACGGTCGGCTGGTGCCGCTGTGCCTCGTGCCATTGTGGGATCCGCTACTCGCGGCGGCCGAGGTCGAGCGCAACGCCGCGCGCGGCGTGCGGGCCGTGTGCTTCTCGGAGATCCCGGCCTACCTCGGCCTGCCGAGCATCCACAGCGGCGAGTGGGATCCGTTCTTCGCGGCGTGCGAGGCGACGGGCACTGTGTTGTGCTTGCACATCGGCTCGGGCACGAAGATGCCGTCGACGTCGGCGGATGCACCACTCGGTGTCGCGGTGACGATCGGCTACGGCAACTGCATGAACTCTCTCGCCGACTGGCTGTTCTCCGGGCAAGCTCGCGCAGTTCCCGCGTCTGCGCCTGCTGTACGCGGAGAGCCAGATCGGTTGGATCCCGTACCTGCTCGAGCGGGCCGACGATGTGTGGAAGCAGCACAAGGCGTGGGTCGCGACTGGTGGCGAGATCGACGAGCCGCCGTCGACGTACTACTACCGCCAGGTGTACGGCTGCTTCTTCCGTGACTTCCACGGAATCGCGTCGCTCGCATCGTGCGGCGTCGACAACGTGATGTTCGAGGTCGACTATCCGCACTCCGACTCGACGTGGCCCGACAGCCGCGCGGTCGCGGCCGAGGTCATGGCCGGCCTGGAGCCCGACGTCGTGCACAAGCTCGTGCGGGGCAATGCGATCCGGTGCTTCGGGTTGGAATCGCTCCCCGAGGTGCCGGTGGTCGCCGCGCCGCCGGTGTGACCCGAAGCGCGAGTCAGGTGATCGGGCTGAACGGTCCCGAACTGCTGAAGACGAGCGCGTCGAAACGTTCGCCGATTCGCAGGTAGCCCACAGCGGTCGGGTGCAGGCCGTCGTAGAGGTCGGCCGCGTCGTCGACGCCGAACAGCGCGAGTCCGTCGACGAGGTGCAGTTTCGGGTCACCGGCCGTTCGGCGGGCCTCGACGACGTCGGCTTCGATCGCGCGCATCCGTTGCAACGTGAGCGCGCCCACCGACAGCTCCGCGCTCCGAGCAGCCGTCGCGAACTGTCCGTCGCGACCGGGAAGGGTCGGTCCGGGATGGTCTTCGACGATGGGGCACACGATCGGCGAGACCAATACCAGAGGCGTCGTCGGGTGGCCGTCCCGGATGGTGTCGAGGAAGCCGTGCAGCGCGGGACCGAACGTGCGCTCGCGCATGGTGTCGCCGTTCGCGATGTTGATCCCGGCCTTGACGCTGATGAGATCCGCCGCCGCGTCGCGGATCGTCCGGGCGACCATCTGGTCGAGCATGCACTGCCCGCCGAATCCGAGGTTCAGCAGGTCGACGCCGGCCCGTCTCGCCGCGATCGCGGGCCAGGTTTCGGTCGGCCGGCGCGCCTCGAGACAGTGGCTGATCGAGCTGCCGTGGTGCACCCATCGGCGCCAGCGCGACCTCGGGGCGCGCGACCGTCGCGCCGTCGGAGACGCGCAGCGCGCGCAACTCGACGACGGCATCCTGCGGCAACCACAGCTCGACCGCCGACGTCCCGTTGGCCGGCACGTCGGTGAAGCGAATCGTGGTCGCCTCCCCGCGCACGAAGTCGAAACGCGCGGTGGCGGAGTCGAGGCGGATCACGTGGCCCGATTCGGAGACCTGGGTGTCGACCACCGCGCCGTCGACGACGAGGTCGAACGCGGCCGGCTTCGCCGGCCGGCCGCCGAGCTCGAGGCGCGTGAGCAGGACGTCGACCTCGATCTCGGTTGCGTCGGTGACGAGCTCCAGCCGCACACCTGCGGGCATCGTGATCACGAAGCCGAGTTGGATGTCCATGATCTGGTGGCGGGTCCAGCCCGGGAGCCGGCGGAAGATGATCCCGTCGTCCGTCACGTCCGTGTCGAGCGCGCCGGCGACGCGCACGTCGTCGACGCCGATCTTCTTCACCTCGTCACCACCTCCTGCGGCTTCTCCGCGTTACCGACCGGGTCGGCAGGCGCTTGACCGTAGGCGAGGCGGCCGCGAGCTGGCTCTCGGTGTCAAGACCACGCGGAAGCGGTCGACTCGCCGTCGAGGAAGTCGCTCGGCTGCGCCACGAGGTCGCGCAGTCGTCGAGACGGTTCCACCGAGAGCTCGTCGCGCAGCAGGACGACCAGCCGCTCGAACTGGCGATGAGCTTCGTACGGGTTGCCCTCGGCCAGGTGCGCGGCGATGACGAGCTCGTGCGCACTCTCCCGGAGCGGCTCCATCGCGATCGCGCGCAGCCCGACGTCAATGGCGCGCGCGAACGCCCGACTTGCCATCAGCTGTCGAGCCGTCTCCTCCAGCGCGTGCAGCCGCACCTGGCGCAGGCGTTCCCGCTCGGTGAGCAACCACTCGTCGTACCAGTCCGGCAACAGCTCGCCGCGGAGCGTCATGGTGGTGTCGTCGGAGAGGGCGGCGTCCAGGGGCGAGGACTGGAGCTCACGGACGCCGTCGCGAGCATCAACCCACACGTCGGGATGCAGGCGAACACGTGTCGTGTTCGTGACGACCAGTGCGGCCGGCTGCTGCCGGATCCGCCACAGTGCCGAACGCAGGTTCGCGACGGCCCGATCCTCGGTCTTGTCGGGCCACAGTTGATATGCCGCGGATCCACGTTCGACCTCGCGATCCGCGAGCGCGAGAAACGCGAGGATCCGCTGTGAGCCCTTGGCCAGCGTCAGTGGCACGTCGTGGTACCGCAATTCGAAGCCGTCGAGCAGACGAAGACTGGTGTCGTGTAGATCGAGACTCGCCACGCGCGCCCTCCCCGGGGATCACCGGTCGCGTCAGCGTCGCACGTGGGGTGTCGACGCCGCGTCACGGGCGCGTCGCGTTCCCGTCGCGCCGCGAGGTCAGTCAATCGGTGGGTGCGTCGTCGCCGGAGTCGGCGCGCGCCAGTCGATGCTCGGCCGCGAGCCCGTCCTCGAGTTGACGGAGCAATGCGCACACGACGTCACAGAGCGCGGTCACGCCCCGCGTCCCCGAGGGATCGACGGGTTGAGGAGCGAGGATGCGGCCGCGCAGGGTCGGATCGTCCGGCTCCATCCACACGTGGACGACGAGCGCGGCATCGCGAGTCTGGGGCGCCTCGGGCACGAGTTCATCATCGCAGGGCGGTGTCACCACCGCGTCACCTGATCAGCGCTGCAGCGCGTCGCGCACGAGATCGGCGAGCGCCCGGCTCGGCGGGACGGCCAGTTCGGCGTCGAGTTGCTTGGCGAAGCGCCGGAACTGCTCGACACCAGACGCGCGGTTTCCTTCGCCGAAGTATCCCGAGATGAGGAGGTATTGCGCCGACTCGCGCAAGGGTTCGGCATCGACCGCGCGGAGCGCGAACTCGATTGCCTGATCGGGCCGCCCGGCTCTCAGCGCGCGTGCCGCGAGACGTTCGAGCGCGTGGAGGCGGATCTGCCGGAAGCATTCGCGCTCTCCGTGCAACCACCACTCGTCCCAGTCCGGGAGGAGATCGGCGCAGAACAGGTCCGCGAGCGCCCAGTGCGTACTCGGCACGTCATCGTCGTCCAGACGGCGCGCCGCGTCCGTCGCGGTCCGAACGTCGACATCCCACGTGCTCGCCAGTTCGAGCGTGTCCGTGCGAACGAGAACATCCGCGCGGAGGCGCTCGTCGAGGCGCAGCACGACGCCCCGCAGATTCGCCTTCGGATCGCGCTTCGCTTCCGGCCACAACCGGTCCGCGAGGGTCGCACGACTGTTGTCGCCGCCGCGCAGCGCCAACAGCGCCAGGAGCCGCTGTTCGGACCGAGTCGAGCTGATCTCGGTGCCGTCGACGGAAACGCGGAAACCGCCGATGAGCCGCAGTGCCGGTGAACGGGTCGAACTCCTTGGCGTGGTCACCCGCCGCGCGTCCTCTCCGGCAACCGCACCATCCCGCGCGCGAACGCGACCCAGCCCGGCACCTTCACGCTCCACGCCGCTCACCGGACGCTGACGGAGCTCGGGAACTCCTCGCATGACGACGGCGACGCCGGCGCCATCCGTGACCGACCGTAAGACCGTTCCTCCGGGCGGTCAACCCTCGTTGAGTGAAGACTGTGCGTGCGCTGCTCACCTCGCGCGGACCAGTGGTGACGCGGCGGTGACGGTACGAACACGCCCGTGGCCGACCGTCCGTCGGCAGATGGCCGAACGTACACATGACCGCAGGCTGCCGGTGCCGTGCTGACCGACGACGAACTCGCGCCGGATCTCGGTTTGATCGTCGCGCTGCGACGGCTCGACGCACTGCTCGTCGACGCGGTCGACCGTGCCGCCGCAACATACGGTCCCGATGCCGCGACCGATGCGTATCGCGGCTTGGTGATCGGCCCGGACGAGGTGGCCCGGCTTCTGGACCGAGCGCCGGGCGAACCGTTCCTCGCGGCGGAGGACGCTGACCCTTTCGATGCCGATCCGGGCTGCGAGCTGGCGTGGTTGGGTCGTGCGTTCGGTCTCACCGCGTTCGACATCGACGTGTTGCTCGTGGCGATCGCGCCCGAGCTCGACCTGCGCTACGAACGGCTCTTCGCGTATCTGCAAGACGACGTGACTCGGCGGCGCCCATCGGTCGACGTTGCGCTGAACCTGCTTTGCCACAGCGCGCGCGAGCGCCTCGATGCCCGCTCACGCTTCGCGGCGGACGGCCCGCTGCTCGCGCACGGGCTCCTCGAGTTGCTCGAGGAGCCGAACCAACCGCGCCAACCGTTGCTCGCTCGCGCCATGAAGCCGGACGAGCAGATCGTGCGCTTCGTCATTGGGGAGTCGACGCTCGATCCGCGGCTCGCTCCGTGCGCGCGGATCGAACGGACGCCCGTCGACCTCGCTGCGCTTCAGCTCGAGCCGGACACGCGGCGATCGCTCCCATCGGACATCGCGTCGAGCGGGAGCACAACGCCGCCGCGCCTGTCGTTCCACGGTCCGCGCGACTCCGGGCAGCGCCCGACCGCGGTCGCGCTCGCATCGGCCGCCGGCTTGCCGCTGCTCGTCGTCAACCTCGAGCGGGCTTCGGAATCCGGCGCGAGCGTCGAAGACATCGTGATCATCGCGTTCCGCGAGGCACGGTTGCACCGATACGCGATCTTCCTGACGGGGCTCGAACGCGTGTGTGCCGAACCGCGTCCGCCCGCCCACGACCGGGTCGTGAAAGAGATCGCGAACAGTGTGGTGCCGACGATCGTCGATACCCGCGAGCTGTGGACGCCGGTTGCGGACGCGCTCGACGGCCCGCTCGGCATGGTCACGGTTCCGTTTCCCGCGCCGAGCAACGCGACGCGCCGGGCGTGCTGGGAGCAGGCGCTCGCGCCAGTCGGCCTCGACGTCGGCACCGACGTGGTCGACGCGCTCGCCGACCACTACCGCCTCAATGCGTCGACGATCGCCGAAGCCGCGCTCGGGGTGCGCAATCGCGCGGTGTGGACCGGCACCGTTGCGACCGCGGCCGAGCTCTTCGCGGCGGCGCGCTCCCACTCGGGCCGTCAGCTCGGAGCGCTGACGCGCAAGGTCCATCCGACATATTGCTGGGACGACCTCATCCTTCCGTCCGAGGGGCTCGACCAGCTCCGCGACATCCGCGACCGGGTTGGGCGCCGCCAGCAGGTGCTCGGCGAGTGGGGTTTCGAGCGGGCACTCGCGCTCAACAAGGGCGTGTGCGCACTCTTCGCGGGCGCGTCGGGGACCGGCAAGACCATGGCCGCCGAGATCATCTCCGGCGAGCTCGGGCTCGATCTCTACACGATCGATCTGGCGACGGTCGTCAGCAAGTACATCGGCGAAACGGAGAAGAACCTCGCCCGGATCTTCAGCGCCGCGGAGACCGCGAACGCGGTGCTGTTCTTCGACGAAGCGGACGCGCTGTTCGGCAGGCGGTCCGAAGTACGCGACGCGCACGACCGGTACGCGAACATCGAGATCGCGTACCTGCTCCAGCGGATGGAGCAGTACGACGGCGTCGCGATCCTGGCAACGAACCTGCGTCAGAACGTCGACAACGCGTTCTTGCGTCGCTTGCACTTCATCGTCGAGTTCCCCATGCCGGATGAGGCGCACCGAGCGCGCATGTGGCGGGAGTTCCTCCCGCGAGAAGCCCCCCTCGACACCATCGACTTCGAGTTCCTCGCGCGCGAGTTCCGGCTCTCGGGCGGCAACATCCGCAACATCGTGGTGTCGGCCGCGTATCTCGCGTCGGCGAACGGTGGCCGCATCGGCATGTCGCATCTCATGCGGGCTGCGTGGCGCGAACACCAGAAGATCGGCCGCGTCTTCGCGCCCAACGATGCCGGCGACTACGCCGCCGCGCTCCCAGAGGCGGAGTGAACGCGCGTGTTCCAGGACCTCGACCTCACGCTGAGCCAGATCCTGAACGACAACGCGGTGCCCCCGTCCTTGACGGGCGTCGACATCAGCTTCCTGACGCCGGACCAGAGCTTCAACCCGGCGCAGCTGACCCTGAACCTCTTTCTGCACGGCGTGCACGAGAACCGCGTGTTGCGGGATCCGGAGCCGATCCTCGAGTTCGTCGGCGGCGTGTACGTGCGCCGGACGCCACCGCTGCGCGTCGACTGCGACTACCTCGTGACCGCGTGGTCGAGTCAGCCCGCGGCGGCCGGTGTCGTCGAGGCCCACCGCACGCTCGCGCGCGCTCACCAAGCTCAGTCGCTTCCCGATCATCCCCGATACGTACTTGCAGAACTCGCTGACCGGCCAGCCGTTCCCGGTCCAGATGTGGGTCGGGCAATCGGACGACACCAAGAGCCTCGGCGAGTTCTGGAGCGCGCTCGGCATGCCGCCGCGCGCGTCCTTCCACCTTATGGTCACGATCGCGCTCGACGCGCAGCTCGCGGTGCCGGAAGGTCCACCGGTCGTGACGAAGGAGATGATCTTTCACAACGGTATGGAGCCGGCGGCGGCCGTCGACTCCGTATTCGGTATCGGTGGGGTGGTGCGCGACGCGAACACGAGCGCCGTCGTCCCCGACGCGCTCGTGGCGCTCGACGCCAACCGTGCGTCGTCGACCGACGCGGCCGGCCGCTTCCGTCTCTTCGGTCTCGCGGCCGGCAACTACACGTTGAAAGCGTCTGCGACGGGCTTCACCGACAAGCTCAAAGCGATCACCGTTCCCGCCGCGACCATCAACGACTACGACATCGATCTCTCGCCCTAGGCGTTCGCTCGTGCCCCACCGACCCTGTCGCGCTCCAGAGGAGTTCCGATGACCTTTCTGTCACCCGGCGTCTACGTCATAGAAGAAGACATCACACCGTCGATTGCCGGTGTCGGCACGAGCACGGCTGCGTTCATCGGAGAGTCCACCGGTGCGAAGATGCCGAACGACCCCGGCGGCACGCCGTACCCGCTCGTCGCGGCCGACACACCGTTCCTCGTCACGAATTGGGAGCAGTTCAAGCGCCAGTTCGGCGATTGGGACGCCGGCAACCAGATCCTCGCGCACTCGGTGTACGGGTTCTTCAACAACGGCGGCGGCCGCTGCTGGGTCGCGCGTGTCAACGACATCACCGTCGTCAACGACGTTACGGCGGTGCTCGCCAAGATGGAAGCGATCGACGAGATCGCGATCGTCGCGGTCCCGGGCTCGGTCGATGACGCGGTGCGAACTGCGGTCATCACGCACTGCACCAACATGAAGGACCGCGTCGCGGTGCTCGACGGGAATCGAGCGAACCCGCCGAGCACGGCGGCAGCCGTCCAAGGCGGGGTCGGCGACAGTGACTACGCGGCGATGTACTTCCCGTGGATCGAGGTCTCCGACCCCGTCACGGGCGGGAAGGCGTTCGTACCCCCGAGCGGCTTCATGGCAGGTATCTACGCGCGCGTCGACACGAACCGGGGCGTGCACAAGGCGCCTGCGAACGAAGTGGTGTTCGGCGCGTTGGGGCTCGAGTACAACACGTCGAAGAACGAACAGGACGGCCTCAATCCCGACGGTATCAATGTGATCCGGTCGCTGAACGGGAACATCCGGGTCTGGGGCGCGCGCTTGCTCGGCGGCGACCAGCTCGAGGGCAACGGCAAGATCAAGTACCTCAACGTACGGCGGTTGATGAACTTCCTCGAGGAGTCGATCGACCAAGGCACGCAGTTCGCGGTGTTCGAGCCGAACAGCAACCCGCTCTGGCAGAAGATCACACGCAGCGTCACCGCGTTTCTCACCGGCGTGTGGCGCGACGGCGCGCTGTTCGGGCTGGTTCCGGAACAGGCGTTCCGCGTGATCTGCGACGAGACCACGAACCCGCCCGATGTCCGTGACCGCGGCCAGGTCGTCACCGAGATCTGGGTCGCGCCGGTGAAGCCCGCGGAGTTCGTGATCTTCCGCATCAACCAGGTCAGCCAAGTCCCGCAGTAGTGCGGTTGTCGTCGCGCGGCGTGCGTCGCGCGGCGGAAGGAGGAATCGATGGCTACGGGTGCACGTGTCGATCCGTATCGCAACTTCAACTTCCTGGTCGAGATCGACGGCATCACGCAGGCCGGCTTCTCCGACTGTTCGGGATTCGGCGCGACGACCGATCCCATCGAGTACCGGGAGGGCGGTGACAACACGACGAGTCGGAAGCTGCCCGGTCAGACGAAGTACCCGAACATCACGCTCAAGTGGGGCCTTACCGATTCACGTGAGCTGTACGACTGGTACCTCGGCGTCACCAAGGGGAAGGTCGATCGCCGGAGCGGCAGCATCATCCTCAACGACACCACCGGCAAGGAAGTGATGCGCTGGAACTTCTTCGAGGCGTGGCCGACGAAGTGGGACGGCCCCGACTTCTCGGCGAAGGGAACAGACGTCGCGATCGAGACGCTCGAGCTCGCGCACGAGCGCGTCGAGAGGGCCTAGCGATGTTCCAGACCGAGTTCGAATTCACGTTGCCGCTGGGATACGTCGACGACGAGGGAACGCTGCATCGCGAGGGAAGGATGCGGCTCGCGACCGCGGCCGACGAGATCCACCCGTTGCGCGATCCGCGTGTGCAGCAGAACGACGCGTACCTGATCGTGATCATCCTGGCGCGCGTGATCACGTCACTCGGATCGGTGGCGCAGGTGAATCCGAAGATCGTCGAGGGCCTGTACGCGGCCGACCTCGCGTATCTGCAGGAGCTCTACAACCGCATCAACCGAGAAGGCAGCGCGGCGTTGCAGGCGGACTGCCCCCGTTGCGAACACAGCTTCGCCGTAGGTGTCAACGGCTCGGGGGGGTCGTAGGCCACCCCCTCGACGCGCTCTACGAGGAGGTGGCCTTTGTCGCGTACCACTTCCACTGGCCTTTGGATGTCGTGATGAACCTCGAACATGCCGACCGTCGCCGCTGGGTGGCGGAGATCTCGGCGATCAACGAACGCATCAACGAAGGAGCGTCGACGTGATCCCGTCTTCCGCTGACGCGGGCTACCGGCTGTACGAAATGCGTGTCGGTGCGCGCCGCGGCCGGACGCGCGGCCGGCGGTGGACGGCGTGGGCGGACCACATCACCCAGCGGCGGAGGCGTCGCGACGGTCGGCCCGATCGGGCGCGCATGACGATCGTGCTCGGCCGCTCACCGATCTCGATCGACCCACGGCGCGCGGTCTACCCGACTGTGAACGCGACGCACCTGCATCTTGCGGTGAACCGATTCGAACAACCGAGTACTCGACCGACGTGTGGCGGGGGAGATCGCGGCACTGTCGTCAGCCGCTCCGACTCCGGACGCGGCCGCCCGGCGTCGGCGGGCCCGGGACGGGTCGATCCCGCGCACCCACGGGCCATCGGCTCGGAAGGACGCGTGGTCCGTGCCGACACGCGAGTGATCGCGGCCGTCCGGCCGGCATCGTCGCTGTCCCGCGCGCACCTTGTCGACGACGTGGTCCGGCGTGTCACTCGCCGGTCTCAGCGCATCGAGGTCACCGACACCTCGCGGCGCGTGACCCGCGCTCGAGTCGACGTGATGGCCGAAGTCGCGCGTGTCCTCACCGCGCCCGACTCGCTCGCGGGAACCGACGCGCCGGCACGTGGCAGCACACGGCAGCGGACGGCTGCCCCGGCCGCGGCACCGAGCCAGTTCGACATCGAATCACTCACCGACCAGATCGTGACCCGACTCGACGACCGCCTGACCGCGCACCGCGAACGGTTCGGGCGCGCGTTCTGATCCGACGAAGAGACGACGATGGCACTCGCCAAGCTCCAGGTGACGGTTGAACACACGGGAGAGACCTTCTCTCTGCCGTTCAACCCCGAGGAGTACACGCTCAATCAGGACAACGCGTTCGCGTCACAAGCGATCCCGGGCCTCTCGGGGCCGATCCTGCAGTTCGTCAACGGGAACATGCAGACGCTCGAGATGGAGCTGTTCTTCGATACCTGGGACACCGACAGCGTGGCCAAGCAGGACGTGCGCGAGCTGACCGGACGTGTCGTCAAGCTGCTCGAGATCGACCCTGACCTGCACGCGCCGCCGGTCTTGCGAGTGCAGTGGGGAAGCCTCGACTTCCGGTGTGTTCTGGCGCGCGCGAACCAGAAGTTCCAGATGTTCGCCGACAACGGTCGACCGGTACGCGCGCGCGTGTCGGTCACGTTCAACCGGTACATCGATGCCGAACGCGAGGCGAAGGAGGTCAATCGTCAGACCGCCGACTTCTCGAAGTACCACGTCGTCAAGCTGGGCGAGACGCTCGCCGGCATCGCGACGGCGCACTACGACGATCCACGCGCGTGGCGTCCGATCGCGCTGGCGAACGACCTCGACGACCCGAGAGCGATCGAGATCGGCCAGTTCCTGCGCGTGCCGTCGCTGCCCTTCAACGATCCGGCCACCGGCGAATTGGTGCGTTGACGTGGCGCGCTACGCGACTTACGCCCCCGAATACACCATCGAGATCGATGGTGCACCGATCCCGCCCGCGCTCCGGGGCGCCGTGAGCCGGATCAGCTACACGGACGGGATGAAGGGTGCAGATCGCGTCGAGGTCACGATCGCGAACGAGGGTCTGCGTTGGTTGGATCATCCACTGCTGCAGATGGACAACGGCTTCACGTTGTCGCTCGGCTATGCGCCGGACCCGCTCGAGCGGGTGTTCGTCGGCGAGATCACGGGCGTCAACGCGTCGTTCCCCAACGGCGGGATGCCGTCGCTGACGGTCGTGGCGCACGACTTCCTGCAACGGCTGACGACGGGGACCAAGGACCGCTCCTTCATGCTCGACATCCCGACTATCGGGCAGTTCCCGCTGCCGGATCCGCTCGTGACGTCGTTGGTCTCCGCGACGAACCTCCTCATCCCGCTCACTGATCCGGTTGGCGCCGCGCTGTCGTTCTTCACCCTCCTCGTGGCGTACGCGATCAGCCCGCTCGATGCCAAGCGCGGCGTGCGCGTCCAGCAAGCCGAGAGCGACTTCGACTTCCTCGCGCGCATCGCCAAGGACAACGGCTGGGAGATGTACATCGATCACACGCTCGAGCCGCAGGGATACGTCCTGCGGTTCCAGTTCCTGATCCAGGACTACGCGCCGAGCGTCACGCTGAGTTGGGGCGAGTCGCTTGCGGACTTCACGCCGCGGCTCACGACGGTCGGTCAGGTGCTCGGCGTGCAGACGCGCATCTGGGTGCCGAGCATCAAGATGGAGTTCATCGTCGTGCTCGGTTGGGACTACGACCGCGCCGCGTTCGACCTGCAGATCTACCCGGGTCTCGACAGCCTGGAGACCGTCGTCGGGCCCGCGAAGTCGCGCGACTTGATCAAGGTCGAGGCCGTCGGACCCGCGACGATGCCGAAGAAGTTGTTGAGCGAGTTGCTACCGCGACTGAACAACCGGCTGACCGGCAGCGGCAGCGCGGTCGGGAACCTCGCGATCAAGGCCGGTCGCGTGATCGACCTGCACGGACTCGGCGATCAGTTCAGCGGCTTGTACCGCATCACCTCGGCGACGCAGACGATCGACGGTGGGGGATTCAAGACGTCGTTCGACGCTCGGAAAGAGGTCTGGTTCGGGTCCATCCCGACCCCGAAGGGCATCGGCGGGCTCGCCCGCGTCAACGGGCAGCGCATCGGTTAGCGACACGGACGGAGCAGAGGACTTCCATGGCGACACTCTTCGATGCAGACACTGCTTCCGGCGACGACAGCCGAGCGCGGATCAACGTCGCGGTCGGCGTCGTGACCGCGAACTTCGACGTCCCGATGGAAGGAAAGGTCAAGGTCCGCATCCCGGCGATCGACGAGGAGGTCTGGGCGCGCCTGGCGGCGCCGGGCGCGGGTTCGGGCGCCGGGTTCTTCTATGTGCCCCGCGTCGACGACGAAGTGCTCGTCGTGTTCGCGAACGGCGATCCGATGGACCCGTTCGTGATCGGTGGGTTGTGGAACGACCGCGACAGCATCCCCGTCAGCGATCCCGTGAACGCGCAGTCGACGCGCATCCTGCGGACCGGTCTCTCGCAGGGGACGGGCCATGAGATCGAGCTGGACGACCTCCTCCAATCGGTCACGATCAAGACGTCGACCGATCAGAAGATCACGATGAACCCGACCATGATCGAACTGACGAACATGGCCGGGACCACAACGATCAAGCTCGACAACACAACGCAGTCGATCTCCATCAAGGCCGCCGCGAGTCTGTCGCTCGAAGCACCGCAGATCACGATCAAGGGCGCCACGGTCGAGATCAACGGCACCGGTACGACGACGCTCAAGTCGACCGGTATCTGCAACGTCACCGGCTCGCTCGTGAAGATCAACTGAGGAACGGAGCGAATCACCGTGCCTCCCGCCGCCCGCGTGCTCGATCCCACTGGTCATCCCGGCATGATCACCGGGCCGGGTGTCTCGACGGTGCTCATCGGCGGCATGCCGGCCGCGGTGCAGGGCGACATGCACAGCTGCACGATGCCGACCCCGGCCGGGCCGCATCCACCGAGCCCGATCGTGAAGGCGAGCGCAACCGTGCTCATCAGCGGTCGCGGCGCGGCGCGCATGGGCGACATGGCCGGCTGTGGCGCGCCCATCGTCCTCGGGGCCCCGACCGTGCAGATCGGAGGCTGAGCCGTGACCGTGCCCGCGTCGCCCGCCGATGCCCGTGCGTTCCTCGGGGAAGGCTGGGCGTTCCCGTTGGGCATCACCGTCGACGGGCGACCCGTGATGCGCGCGTACGACGACGACGTGCACGAGGCGATCGTGATAATCCTCGGGACGAGCCCCGGCGAGCGGGTGATGCGTCCCGACTTCGGCGCCGGCCTCGATGATTTCGTGTTCGAACCGGTCAGCCCGACGACCATGACGCGGGTGCAGACGCGCGTGCACGACGCGCTCGTCGACTGGGAAGCACGAATCGACGTGCTCGATGTCACGGTCGACACGGACCCCGACAAGCGCGACCGGTTGAACATCAAGGTCGACTACCGCGTGCGCGCGACGAACGCGCTGCACAACCTCGTGTACCCCTTCTATCTCGAAGAGGGCACGCCCCAGTGACCGCGCCGACGCGACCCGTTGTCGATCCCCGCGACGCGGATGCGTTCGTCGACCTGATGTACGGCCGGCGCGCCGGCTACGTCGGCGAGTGGCACCCGGGCGACAGCGGGGCCGATGTCGCGCTGGCGCAGGTGCTCGCCCGTTACCTCGCTGCGATCGTGACGCGCCTCGACCAGGCGCCCGACAAGCACCAACTGGCGCTGCTCGACCAGCTCGGCGTCGCGCTCATTCCGGCTCAGGCTGCACGCGCGCCCGTGGTGTTCACGCTGGCGGACAACGCGAACGACGCGCGCGTCCCGGCCGGTACCCGCCTCGCGGCAAAGGCACCGGATCCGCCCCCGGTGAGCGCCGCGCCGAGTAGCACGGCCGGGGCGGCGGTGCCCACGCCCCCTGGTCCGATTCTCTTCGAGACCGAGCGTGCCACCGGGCTCGCGTCGGGTCGGTTGGTCGAGCTGCGCAGCGTGTGGCCGGGCCGCGACCAATCCATCGACCACATCCCCGCGCGGCGCCGGTCAACGGTTCCAGCCCTGGCTGCTGTCCGAGCTCGAGGACATGCCGCACCACATCTACATCGCGCATTCGAAGCTGCTCGCGCTCGCGGGGTCTGCGCACGTTGCGGTCGACTTCGAGCTCACCCAAGGCGCGTCGGAACCCCTCGACTCGATCTGGGAGTACTGGGACGGGAAGGTGTGGCGACCGTTCAAGAACACCATCGCGGCGTGCGATCACGACACCGCCGCGCAAGAAGACAGCACCGCGCGGTTCCGGCAGACCGGCACCGTGCACCTGCTCACCGACTGCGCGGAGACCAAGCAGACGAGCGTCGACGGCGTCGAGAACTTCTGGGTGCGCGGTCGCCTCATCGAGCCGCTGCTCCCGGACCCCGCGCAGCTGTTGCCGGAGGTCGAGCAGGTGCACGTATCGACCGTCGTCACCCGCAAGATCGCGGCTGACGCGGACCCGAACGGCGATCCGGTGATCCTCGACGGCTTCCTGCCCGACAAGGCGATCGTCGACGGCGCCGAAGCCGACCTGAGCAAGCCGTTCTATCCGTTCGGCATGCAACCGCAGCCCGGTTCGGTTTTCTACTTCTCGTCCGACGATGCGTTCACGAAGCCGAACGCGAGTCTGCAGGTGGAGTTCATCCGCACGCGCACACCCCAGGACGAGCTGGAGATCACCGACACCAACACCACGGTCACCACGACCCCCTTGGATCCGGGCGTCGTGTGGGAGTACTGGAACGGTCGCGAGTGGGCAACCGTGCCCGGGTCCGCGGCGGGCGCCGACTCCACGCTCGACCTCGCGCTCGACGGCGACGCGAGCGCGCTGGGCATGGTCGTCGTCACCGTTCCGCCCGACATGGAGTCGACGAAGGTCGCCGAGATCGAAGCGCGCTGGATGCGCGTTCGGCTCGTCAGCGGTGGGTTCGGGTTCAAGCAGACCGTCACGTGGTCCAACTCCGACGGCGGCGACAACGCGTTCACGTACGTGGTCAGCCGGCCGCCTGCGCTCTCGGTCTTCAAGCTCGGATACACGTGGACGTTCGGGCCGTTCGCACCCGAGCGCGTGCTGACCTACAACGACTTCCAGTTCCAGGACCGGACGGCGGAAGCGGTGTGGCCGGGCCAGGTATTCCGCCCCTTCACCCCGCCCGCCGACATCACGCCCACGTTGTACCTGGGTTTCGACAAGCCGCTGCCCGTGGACGAGCTCGGCTTCTTCTTCGACATCATCGAGGATCCGTCGGACACGCTCGGCCCCGCACTCGTGTGGGAGTACTGGGACGGCGGTGCGTGGCGTCCGCTGCGCGTCGACGACGAGACCCGCCGCCTGCGCATGCCGGGACTCGTCGGCCTGATCGGTCCCGAGGACAGCCAACCACTCGCCCGCTTCGGGACCAGCCGATCGTGGTTGCGGGTGCGGTTGAAGGAGGACGGTCCGCCCGGCGCGCCGACGGTCCGGGGTCTGTTCCCGAACGCGACGTGGGCGGTGCAACACCAGACCGTCGTCGACGATCCCGTCGGTGCGAGCACCGGTCTGCCCGATCAGGCGCTCACGTTCCGGCAGGTTCCGGTGCTCTCCGGCGAGCAGATCGATGTGCGCGAGCTCGCGGGTCCACGCGCGAACGTCGAGTGGCGGATCATCGCGCGCGAGTTGTATCCGTCGATCCCGCGTGCGATCGCGGAGATCGAAGCGCGCCTCGGCCGGGAGGGTGGTGAGCAGCAGGTCGAGTACGGCCGGCTGCGGCTGCAGCGCGATCGCAACAAGCAGGTCAGCGAGGTGTGGGTGCGCTGGGAGCGCAAGGACGTGCTGTTGCGCTCGGTACCGAACGACCGGCACTACACGCTCGAACGGTCACACGGGATCCTGCGTTTCGGCGACGGGACCGAGGGCAAGGTTCCCCCCGCCGGCGCCGCGATCATCGCGCGCCGCTATCAGACCGGCGGTGGCATCACGGGCAACGTCCCGACGGGCGCGATCGCGCAACTGCAGGGATCGGTCGGTGGCGTCAAGGCCATCGCCAACCCTTTGGCCGCGGAAGGTGGCGCCGACGCCGAGACGCTCGACGCGCTCCGCGCCCGGGGTCCGTACACCTTGCGGCATCGGGGCCGCGCGCTGTCCACGCTCGACATCGCGACGATTGCGCGCGAGGCGTCGCCTGCGGTCGCAGTCGCGTCGGCCATCGCGACGCGTTCCGCTGACGGCCGCCGTCATCCGGGTCACGTGACGATCGTCATCATCCCGGCGAGCGCGGACCCGCGACCGTGGCCGTCGTTCGGGTTGCGCGAGCAGGTGCGTGAGTACGTGGAAACGCGCGCGTGTGCGGGCATCGCGGGTTTGCATCGCGTCGACGTGACCGGACCGCGCTATCTCGCGGTCGACGTCGACGCGACGATCATCCCGCGCGATGCGAACGACGCCGGCGCGGTCGAGGCGCGGGTACGGGACGCGCTCGGGCGGCTCCTTCATCCGCTGTACGGTGGTCCGGACGGCTGCGGCTGGCCGCCCGGGCGTGACGTGTTCCTGTCCGATGTCGCGGCGGTCCTCGAGCGCGTCGATGGCGTCGACCACGTCGAGTCCCTCGCGCTCTCGGTCGACGGGCGGATCGGTGGGGAGCGCGTTGCCGTCGCGCCGGATCGCACGGTCGTCGCGGGCACGCTCCGACTCAAGTTGACGCACGGGTAACGAGGAGGACACCGCACCATGGCGATCGCGCTGCCGCTACCCAACCTCGATGATCGGCGTTGGGTCGACCTCGTCGACGAAGGCCGCGCGCTCGTGCCGTTCTACGCGCCCAACTGGACTGATCACAACGCGAGCGACCCGGGCATCACGTTCATCGAGCTCTTCGCGTGGCTCGCCGAGATGGATCTCTACTCAGTCAACCGGATCACCGATGCGATGCGTCGCAAGTTCCTGACCCTCGCCGGTGTCGCGTCGGCGCCGCCGCGTGCCGCCGAGACGATGCTGCAACTGCTTCTCGCGTCGGGCGCGACCGCACCGACGCTGCCGGCCGGCATCGAGTTCGCGGGGCGTGATCCGTTCGGTTCGGAAATTCGGTTCCGGTCCCGCCACACGCTCACGGCCCGACCGGGCGGCATCGCCGCGGTGGCGACCACGACCGGGGCGACGCGTCGCGACCTGACCGCGTCATGGGACGCCGGTGAGGCGATCGCCCCGTTCGGCACGGATCCCGAAGTCGGCAGCGCGTTCTGGGTCGGCCTCGACATCCGGCCCGTCGCGTGGGACGACGTCACCTTCCTCAGTCTGGGTTGCATCGTCGCCGACCCGGCGCGTGAGCTCAGCCGCGACGAGCGCGCTCGACTCCACGACGAGATCGCGAGCGCGGCAACTGATTGCACTCCACCCTGGACCACGACGCCGTGTGGCTGCAACGGGTGCGGCGGTCTCGACCACTCGAACGCCGGACCCGCCGACGCCGGACCGACCGACGGGCACCAACTCGACCCGGACGTCCCCGACCCGGACCACCATGATGTCCGGCTCGTCTGGGAGGTGGCGACCGGTCCGGGGCACTGGCGGCAGCTCACGAGCGGCGACGAGATCATCGACGGCACGCGCGCGCTGACGCTCGATGGTCGCGTCGTCGTGTCACTCGCCGGTGCGGTGCCAGTCACGCTCGCCGGTGCGAACGACGCGCGCGTGTGGCTGCGGGCGCGGATCGCACGGGGCCGCTACGACGCGCCGCCCATCCTGCGCGGCTTCATGTTCAACGCAGTGGAGGTCGTGCAGTCGGTTCCGGCAGTGACGGATGTCCCGATTGCGGCGGGGACCGAGATCGGTGCGTTGCCCGCGCCCCACACGCCGGCTGCGTTCGACCTCGGTCTCGACGCAGCCGGGGCGATCGAGCGGCTCACGTTCGCAACGGTTCCGTCCGGTCCGCCCGCGGTTCGCGTCCTGGGCAAGAACGACGACGGAAGTGCGCTCTTGATCGAGGCGGCCGCAGCGATCCGCGGCACCGGTGCACCGACGCAGACGATCGAGATCGACGGCGCACCTGTTGTCAGCGGGAGCGTCCGTGTCGCGACCGACGAAGTCCGGCGGGCGAGCGACGACGCCGGTGAATGGCGCGCCTGGTCGGCGCGTCCCGACTTCGACGCATCGCGCCGGGCCGACGCGCACTTCGTCGCTGATTCGAGCGCAGGCACCATCGTCCTCGGCGACGGTGAGCACAGCCGCACCGCGCGGGCTGGCTCCGCGATCGTCGTCGTTGCCGACCTCACCGCTGCTTCAGCCGGGAACCTCGCGGCGACGACGATCGATGCGGTTGCCGATTCGCGGCACAATCGCGCCGCGATCTCCAACCTCACGGAGATCACGGCGGCCCTCGACACGATCAGCAATCCGGTCGGTGCCACGGGCGGCGCGCCGGCGGAGTCGCTCGACGCGACCATCGCTCGGGCGCGCGACGAGCGCGAACGGGCGGCCCGGGCCGTGACGCTGGACGACCACGTCGCACTCGCGATGGCGACGCCGGGAGTGCGACTCGCTCGCGCCGAAGCACGCGCGAACTTCCATCCCGGTTTCCCGTGCCTGACTGCGCCCGGCGTCGTGACGGTGCTCGTGCTGCCGTTCCTCCCTGCGGATCGGCCGGTGCCGACTGCGGGGCTGCGCTACGCCGTCGCCACGTATCTCGAACGCCGGCGCATCATCGGCTGCCGGGTCGAGGTCGCGGGTCCTGTCTACGTGACGGTCACCGTGCGCGCGTCCATCGAAGCCGTGGCCGGCGCGCGTCCTGCCGATGTGCAAGCGGCGATCAGCCGCGCGCTCGATGCGTTCTTCCATCCGCTCCACGGCGGACCCGACGGCACCGGCTGGCCGTTCGGTCGCGACGTCTACCGATCCGAGGTGCTGCAAGTGATCGACGACGTCCCCGGTGTCGCGCACGTCGTCACCCTCGACCTCGCAGAGGAAGGTAGCGGCCCGACGTGCGGCAACGTCTGCATCGGCCCCGCCGGTCTCGTCGACGCCGGTACCTACGAGATCGACGTGCGATGAACCCGATGAGCCCGGCACCGATGTCGGTTCCCCTCGAGCGATTGCGGCACGCGCCAGACGAAGCGCTGCTCGCGTGCGACTTCGACAGCCAGGCCGCGCTCGACGATCAGACGCGCTGGTGGCACAACCGCGCGGTGCACAACACTTACGGCATCGTCGAGGGACTCGAGGCGATCTCGGTCGAGGACGCCGTGGTGGTTCTTCCCGGCCTTGCCTACGACAGCTTCGGCCGGGAGCTGATGCTCGATGCTCCCTGGCAAGACGCGGTACCCGTGGCGGACGAGCCCTTGGTGGTCGTGATCGCGCGCGCCGCCGGGTCACCCCGTACATGCGCGCCGGCGCCCCATGGCTACTGCCGCGATGTGCGACTACCGGAATCGACCGTCGCCGTACGCTGGCAGACCCTCGCGAGCTTCACTCCCGCCGATGGTGTCGTGGTCGCGACGGTGCCGCCGATGCAGCCGGTACACGAGCGCGACCGGATCTACACGCGCGTTCTCGCGCGGCCGCGGATCGGCCACGGCGCAACCGTTCCCGGCGGCACCGCATGGACGCCCTGGACCGAGGTGCGCGACGGGCGCGAGTGGTTCCTCGGCCTGGAGGTGCAGGTCGACACGTCGGCAGCCGGGTTCACGACCGCGCCGTGCTACTTCGCGCAGTTGACCGGCTCGATGTGGGACCCCCGCGTCGCGCGGCTGTTCATCGTCCAGTTCCAGCACATCGCTCTGCCTGACAAGGACCACTTCACCTACCGCCTGCTCGCGCCCTGGCTGTTCCAGGCGTCGCGAGAGACGTCGACGAACACGCGCGCGGCTTCGTACCTCCCGAACTTCGCGAGCGCGATCCGCGGCTACACGAACTTGACCGGTCTCGCCGTCACGTGGACCGGCATCCAACGAATCGGCGCGGCGTACGCGCGCCGCAGTTCGACCCGAATCGGAGGCCACAGTGCAGTTCATTGACACCACTCGCTCCATCGAGCGGCAGCGCTTCTTCGACGGCCAGCGTCTGTTCGCGTCCGACATGCAGGCGATCGAGGGGTTCAACCGGGAGATGCGCTGGCTGCACAACCAGAGCCTGCACCAGCCCGGTGTCGGCAACGGATTCGCGGTGAGCGGCAAGAAAGGCGACCGCGAGGTGCTCGTCGGCGCGGGCTATGCGATCGACGACCTCGGCCGCGAGATCGTGCTCACGAGCAGTCGATCGCTTCCCGTGCCGCCGGTCGCCGACGACGGCTTCGGGAGCCCGCAGCGCTTCTTGCTCACGGTGCAGTACCCGGAGGACGCGGACCTCGAAGAGGTCGAACGGCGCCAAGGGATCTGCGACACCGACGGCGCGGTCCGGCTGCGCGAAGAACCGATCTTCTGCTGGGT
The DNA here is from genome assembly GCA_963740835.1 of uncultured Actinomycetes bacterium. Taxonomy (GTDB): domain Bacteria; phylum Actinomycetota; class Acidimicrobiia; order IMCC26256; family PALSA-610; genus CAVUFH01. The sequence continues at coordinate 1,591,500 of CAVUFH010000003.1, forward strand.
CAAGCTCAACGCGAACGGGACGCCGAGCGTCGACCAGGACCGGATCGTGAGCGGTCGTCAGCTCGTACTCGCCGAGGTGGCGGTCCGCGACTGCAAGCTCGCAGACGACATCAGCATCGTGCAGCGCCGGAACGCGCGGCCGGCAGTGCAGCCCTACATCGCGTGTGGCGCCGCGCAGCCGACGCCGTGGCGAGCCTGGGACGAATGGGCGGACCTGCTCGACGCATCCGCGGGCGAGCGGTTCAGCGTGCAGACGTACGAGGCCTTCGGGATCGTCGGTGGCGTCCAGGCCGACATTGACACGACGAGCGCCGGTTTCCACACACCGCCCGACTACTTCGCGCGCATCGACGGGCCGCGGCTCGTGACCGTGGTCTACGGCGACAACGAGGACGCGACGTTCGTCGTCGACGGCCTGTTGAGCATCGTGCAGCCGACCGCGAACGGGTTCACCGCCCAGGTCGTGGTGCTCGCATTCCCGGCCGCGAGCCGGCGGGTCGTGACCTTTCGATCGAGCCGGCGGACGAACGCGTACACGATGCTCGGCGGTTTCGACGTGAGCGCGCTCACCACCGAGCCGACGGAATTCTCGGAGATCTCCGAGATCGCCGCGCCCGCGCCCACCGAGGACACGACCGTCGCGGACGTGCTGCGCGACTGGACCGTCGGGTGGATGGGAGTCGAGGGATGAGGAGCGTCGCGTGAACGCGAGCAACTCGACGCCGTTGGGCTTCACGTACCTCAACCGTGACGGCGAGTGGTTCGACTTCGAACGTCACGGCATCGAGGTCGATGCCGGCGCCGCGGTGCTCGCGCGCCTTCCCTCGCCCGAGTCGCCACTCGCGGCCGGCGTCGGGGCGCAACTCGCGCAGCCGGTGTCGGAGCCATCGGGCCTCGCGGTCGCGCCCGACGGCTCGATCTTCTTCACGGTTCCCGGAGCCGACACCATCGCTCGCGTCGACGGTTGCGACAGTCGTGATGCACCCGTCCCGTGCATCGGCGGCACGGGGGAGACACCGCCCCAACTGCGCGCACCGAGCGGGTTGGCCGTGCTCGCCGACCGCAACGCCCTGCTCGTCGGCGACACCGGAAACCACAGGGTGCAGGTCTTCGACCTCGCGACGTTCCAGCTGCTCGACGTCTGGGGCGACGGCGGCTACGGCGCGCCCGCGGTGCCGAGTCGCGCGATCGGCCGTTTCGACACGCCGAGCGCGATCGCGACCGATGCGGCGTCGCGCGTCTACGTCGTCGAACGCGGGAACCAGCGCGTGCAGCAGTTCACGGCGGGCGGGCAGCTTCTCGCGTCGTTCTGGCAGACGCTGTCGGCGCAGGCATCGTTCGGTGACCCGGTCGCGATCGCGGTCTCAGAAGACGGCGACCGTTCGACGGTCTACGTGCTCGACCGCGACCCGCAGACGCTCTACGTCGTCGACGCATCGGGTCACCTGGTCGCGAAGCATGCACTCGACATCACCGGCGATCTGCTCGGTCTCGCGGTGGACAGCGGCGCGATCTACGTGGGGGGCAACACCGCGACCAGCGGCAACGTCTGGCGCATCGGGCTCGACGGTTCGCCCGCCGAAGCCGCCCCCGGGTACACGGGTCTCGTCGCGGCACTGGCCCTCGACGCGAACGGTGTTCTGCTCGTACATCCTGGCTGGTCCCTCGCGCCGATTCGGCTCGCGCTCGACCGTGCCCATGTCCGGCACGGCTACGCGTTCGACGGTCCGTTCGGCGGGTTCAGCCCCAACGAGAAGCACTGGCACGAGCTGCGGGCGACGATGCCTGCGCTCCCTGCCGATGCCCACATCCGGTTCTTCGTGCACACGACGAACGATGCGAGCGCGACGCCGCCCGTCGGCGCCGACCCCGATGCGCCGTTCGGTGATCCGGCGTGGACGGCCGGACCCTTGGACGGCGGGGACTTCCTGATCGCGGCTCCTGACGCAACGTTCGCATGGGTCGGCTTCGAGCTTTGGAGCGAGGGCGCGAGCTCAGCACGCGTCGAGCAGATCCGGGTCGAATTCGATCACCCGACCTACATCGACCACCTTCCCGTCATCTACCGCCGGCCGGAAGACCCGGACGCGTTCCTGCCGCGGTACCTCGCGCTCGTCGAGCGCATGTTCGCGGATGTGGAGGACGAGATCGACGGGCTCACGCGGTTGCTCGACGCCGCGGCCGCACCCGATGCGTTCCTGATGGAGCTCGCGCGTTGGCTCGCGCTCGACGTGTCGGCGAACTGGGACGACGCCGAGCGCCGGGACGCGGTTGCCCAGGCCTACGCCGAAGCCGAGTCGCGCGGAACCCCCGCCGGACTGCGCGCCGCGCTCCGGCGCACGACCGGCATCGACGCGTGGATCGAGGAGCCGTTGCGGCAGTCCGCCTGGTGGGCGCTCGCGGCATGCGCGGAGAGCGCGGACGCGGAGCGGGAAACCTCGGTCCTCGGTGTGACGACCATGCTCGCCGCGACCGAACCGCAGGGCGCAGTACTCGGATCCACCGCGACGGTGAACCGTTCGCAGCTCATCACGAATGATGACTACGGCGTCCCTCTCTTCGACGACGTTGCACATCGGTTCGTCGTGCGTCTCTACCGGGGCGCGGCGATGAGCGAGGAACGACTTCGTTCGGTGACGACACTGCTCGATCGCGAACGGCCCGCGCACACCGACTACGTCGTGTGCCGCGTCGACCCGCGCCTCGAGGTCGGCGTGCAGTCGAGGATCGGTGTCGACGCGATCGTCGGGGGCGCGCCGCTCCCGGCGCCGCTCGATGACGACGCATTGCTCGGCGACACCCTCGTGCTCGGCGGCGAACCGCCGGGTCGCATCGGAGAACGCAGCGAGATCGGCGTGACAACCCTCCTCGGACGCGCCGCGGTCGGGGACTCAGTGCAGGGCGCGTGACAGGAGGAGCCATGTACGGCACCCAGGAAACCTCGAGCCGGACCGGCGGGCAGGGCGGATTGACGACCCCGCGGCGCAACCGGTTCTTCCACGGCAAGATGATGGACGTTTACCACTTCGAGATGGAGACCGGTTACGGCATCTCGATGCGGCGCACGCTGAACCGCCTCGTCGCCGGGTACGGCGTGTTGTGCGGTCTCGATGTTGTGCAGGGCGACGACCCGTGCTCGGTGCGCGTCAGGCCGGGAGCCGCCATCGACGGATGGGGGCGCGAGATCATCGTGCCCACCGATTCGCAATCCGTGCGGATCCCCGCCGCGCTCGTCGATCGCGTCTGCGGTCGTGACGACTGCTACGACGGCGACGGCGACGGCAAGGGCGATTCCGGGAGCACGGGCCCGACCGAGGACGGGCCGCAGCAATCGTCGCCGCGCGACACGCCACCGGACGACTCCCAACCGGAGGACCACCGGCACCACAACGGACGGGACGATGACGACGACGCGTGCATCACGGTCCTGCTCTGCTACCACGAATGCGAGAGCGATCCGGTCGCGGTGCTCGCAGGTGACTGCTCGACGTCGACGCCGTGCGCGCCGAGCTCCATCCGCGAGCAGTACCGAATCGACTTCGAGGCGGGCTGCACTGAACCGGTCGAGATCAGCTGCCGCTTTCCCGATGTCCTCCGGCGCGGCGAGCTCGACTACGGCGCGCTCGCGCGCTGGGTGACGCAGGAATGCACGTACGCGAGGAACCCCTGCATCCCGCTCGCGAACGTGCGCCTCGACTGCCGCGACGGTGGGTGTGACATCAACGACATCGACATCGAGATCCGACCCGTCGTGTACGGGAACGACATCATCCTCGACATCCTCAGCCGGATCGTCGAGGAGAGTCGCCCGGAAGGCGGCGACGGACGGCGCAGACGATGACGAAGCGGCATCCGGCCGCGTTGCCTCGCACGGCACGCGGCACCGCCACTGAAGCGAAAGAGGAACGATGGTGACGACGCCAGCTCCGACGACCTCCCAACACGGCGACGCGACGTCGAAGCCGTGCTGCAGCGACGGGAACTCCTGCTTCCCATACGGGATCCAGGAACGTCCGCGTTACTTCCCGCGCCAGTTGATGACGCCCGGCGAGCTCACGCTCGAAGCGGAGTACTTCCGCGACCGGATGCGCCGGCACAACGTCTATCTGCACGGTTGGGGCGTCGTGTGCGGCGCACTCGTGTGCGTCGTACCGGCGAAGCCGAAGATCGTGAGCAACACTCCGTCCCGCATCTCGGCCAGCGATGTGACGTACGAACAAGCGGGCAGCAACCCGGCACCGGGCATGCCGACGACCGATGTGCCTGCGACCGAACCGTGGCTCGTGCGCGTCGAGTCCGGCTACATCCTCGGCCCGTACGGCGACGAGATCATCATCGACTGTCCGCGCGAGGTTCCGTTGCGCGGAACGGGTGTGACTGGTTGCGGCGATGTCACCGAACAACTCGATCCGTGGTGCAGCGAGGTGTACGTCAAGCAGAAGGACGGTCCCCGCTACATCGCGGTGCGCTACAAGGAATGCCAGGTGCGTCCGGTGCGCGCGCAGCCGGCGGCATGTGGTTGCGATGAACAGCCGTGCGAGTACTCGCGCTACCGCGACGGCTACGAGATCGGCATCCTCGACTGCTGCCCGGACTCGCACGAGCCCGAGCGTCACCGCGCTGACGAGAGCCGGAACCCACCCTGCCCGTGCTGCCCCGACAGCCCGTGGGTCGTCCTCGCCCGGGTCGAGGTCGACGCCGATGGCATCGTCCAGGCGATCGACAACTGCGAGTGCCGCCGCATCGTGCACTCCGATCGCGAAAACTGGACGCAGTGCACCGGCACCGACTGCGACGAGGGCACGACTCGTCCGGACTCGATCGATCGAGTGCCGCCCTATCGCGAGCCGGTGCCCATCGGCGAGCCGATCCCGCTCCCAAACACGCCTCCGGAAACGCGACCCATTCCCGCCAAGGTCGTCGCGAAGCGCACGACGCGCGCGGCCGAGACCCCCGAGCCGGCCAAGCGCGTCCAGAAGCGCGCCCGCAAAGCCACCAAGCGCGCGCCCCGCAAGCGCACATGACGACTCGGAGCCGGCAACCGGCCCGAACCCAACGCGACGGCAAGAGCGATGCGCGCGCGCGGAATCCGGACGCGAATCGTCCGGCGCCGCACGACGCGACCGGGCGTTCCTCGATGCTGCGATCCTTGCAGCGCGGCATGGGCAACCGACGGCTCCAGTCGGAGATCAGCGCCCAGGACGGGCATCCGCTCGACGATTCGGCCCGCACCACGATGGAGCGCGGGTTCGGTACCGATCTGAACGGGGTTCGCGTGCATGCGGACGCACGCGGCGCGGCGCAAGCGCGCGCGCTCGGCGCGGACGCGTTCACGACCGGATCCGACATCTTTTTCGGGTCGGGGCGATACCAACCGCAGACCACGGCTGGGCGCGAGCTCTTGGCGCACGAGCTTGCGCACGTTGTCCAGCAACGTCACGGTGCCCCGGGCTTCGGGATGGGGCGGGTCGGAGACACTCACGAGCGCGAAGCCGATGCGGCCGCGCGCGGAATCGCGCGTGGGGGTCGGGCCACCATCCGGGCGCGAGGCGGTGTGCCCGCGCTGCAGCGGCAAGCATCCACGACCGACGCGCCTGCAACGGACGCGCCGGCGACTGACACACCGACCGCCGACGCGCCCGCGAATGCACCCAACCTCGTGCCGCCGGAGCCGGAACCCGAGACGGACGAGGAGCGCTTGAACCGGATGCTGCGCGATCCCGCGCAACCGGGCGCGGGCCAGACGCAACCGGCCGGAGGTCGGCCCGCCCGCGCGCCACAGGTGGACCTTGCGGCCGCCGTGCGCGAGATGCTCGCCGCGTGCGAGCGCGACACGAACGCCACCGCGGCGCGCGAGCAGGCCGCGACCGCGCCGGGCACGCAGAGCCCGGGCACGACCTATCCGAAGGACGAGCTGAAGCGGCGGATCGAGGCGTGCCTCGACACGCCCGAAGGCCAGCGCGTCCAGCGGCTGGCCAAGCAGGTCTTGCTGAGCCGCAAGGGCGCGCCCATCACGATCGCGGCGTGGCTCGCGTCGATCGCCGCGACCGGTCACGCGTACTACATCCCCGCGATCCCGCTCGGTGACGAGTTGGAGCTCTCACTCGGCGTCGAAGGTCCGGTGACCTCACCCGAGAAGGTCATGGTCACGCTCAAGTTCTCCGGCGTGCCGTCCTGGCTCGAGCGCGCCGGCCGCGCGGTGTGGGGTGCGACCAAGGCGGTCGGGAGCGCGATCGGCGGCGCGGCTGCGGCGGTGGGCGGCGCGATCTGGTCCGGGCTGAAGTGGCTCGGTCGCGGCGCCGCGACGGTGGGCCGCGCGATCGGACGCGGCGCGGCCGCGGTCGGCGGCGCGATCTGGAGCGGGCTGAAGGCGACCGGCCGCGCCATCGCAACGGTGGCCGGCGCGGTCTGGAACGGCATCACGTGGGTCGCCGGACAGCTCTGGGACAAGGCGGTCGGCATCTTCCAGCGCATCGCGCGGTGGATCGTGCGGCTCCCGCAGCGCGTCGGGCGACTGTTGCTCGGGTTGTGGGAGGCGGTGAAGGCAGTCAGGCCCTGGTCGCTCGACTGGTGGAAGTCACTCGGAGATGCGACCACATGGTTGAACCTCTTGAAGTGGCTCGGCGCACGCGTCATCGATCTCCTGGAGATCGGCGGGTTCGGCGAGATCTATGAAACCGCGATGGACTTCATCAAGTTCAACACGCGCACGTTGACGGACGCCGAGAAGGACACCGCGCACGCCGTCTTCGGCGACTCGATCGACCTGTCCTTGATACACGTCGACGAACACGCGGTCATCGGCCCTGCGTTCAGCGATCGGGAGTACACGAGCTTCCACACCATCAACGGGTGGGGTCACATCGACACCGACGTGCTCATGCACGAGATGACCCACGTGTGGCAGTACGAGCAGGCCGGCGCGATCTACATGCCGCAGGCGATCCACGCCCAGGTGTGGGGAGGCGGTTACGAGTACGGCGGGGCGGCCGGTCTCCGAGCGGCCCAGGCCGCGGGGAAGGGCTACTCGAGCTTCAACCGTGAACAACAAGCGCAGATCGTGCAGGACTTCTTCAAGAAGACCCAGAGTGATCCCGACGTGCAGCTGTACGCGAGCTTCGTGCAGAACGTCTCGACGCTGACCGCCGCGCAGCTCGTCGCCGGCCGTCCGCGATGACTTGCGCACCGAGCGGCGGTCATGACCTGCTCCTCCTCGAAAGCATGGAGTCGACCTCGGAGTCGGAGAGCTGCGTCAAGCGCACAAGGATCTCCGCGGTCTTCGCAACGCGGTGCCGCATCGCTGCGTCCGAGCCGAGAACCGCAGCCATGCCCGCGACAGTCGGCTGCTCGAAGAGGCTGCGTAGCGGCAAGTCGACGTGCAGCGTTTCTCGGACCTGCGAAGCGAGTTGCGTAGCCAACAGCGAGTGGCCTCCGAGGTCATTGAAGAAGTCGTCGTCGACGCCGACTTGTTCGAGGCGCAGCACGCTTCCCCACAACTCGGCGAGAACGATCTCGAGCGCGCCCTTCGGCGCGACGTACCTCGATGCGCCTTCGGCGGTCGCGGGTGGCGGCAACGCCCGTCGGTCGAGCTTGCCGCTGGGCGTGAGCGGGAACGCGTCGACGACCACGAAGGCTCCCGGGAGGAGGTATTCGGGCAGGAGCTCGCGTAGGAACCGGCGGAGCTCGGCCGGGGCGAGATGAGGCTCCGACACTCGTACGTACGCCACCAGTCGGACATCCCCCGGTTGATCCTCCCGAGCCACGACGGCGACCTCGCGGACCGCGGGATGCGTGGCGAGTGCAGCTTCGACCTCTGCTGGCTCGACCCGATGGCCCCGGATCTTCAGCTGATGATCGGCGCGCGCGACGTACTCGATGGCGCCATCGCGCCGCTGACGAACCAGGTCACCCGTACGGTAGAGGCGCGCCGCGGAGTCGGCTGCGAAGGGATCGGGGACGAAGCTCGCCGCGGTCAGTTCAGGTTGGTTGACGTAGCCGCGGGCGACCCCCTCGCCGCCGACGTACAGCTCGCCTATCGCGCCGAGTGGCACCGGCTCGGCGTGGCGGTCGAGGACGTATGTCCGGACATTCTGGATCGGGCGGCCGATAGGCACTCGGTAGGGGAGCCGGGGGTCCTCGCGTGGGTCATGCCAGGTGGCATCCCACACCTCTGATGTGCCGTAGAGGTTGTAGAGCACCGCGTGTGGCAGCTGCTGCTCGAACCGGTTGCGCAGCTCTCGGGTCAACGGCTCGCCGCTGCTCACCCAGAACCCAAGGCGTGGGAGACGGCGATCAAGGTCGGGATATGCATCGAGCAACGCCCGCAGTAGGGACGGCACCAGCCACACCCGGCTGACGTCGACTTCGGCCATCGCGTCGACCAGGGCACGTGGGTCACGCACGACCTCGTCAGCCAGGATGACTGTCGGGACGCCCTGGAGGAGAGGCCCGAGAAACTCCCATAGGGAGTCGACGAAGCTGGCTGCCGTCTTCTGACAGCCCACTTCCTCGCGAGCGAATGGATAGGCGTCCCACATCCACGTCAATCGGTTGAGGATCTGGCGGTGTTCCACCGCCACGCCCTTGGGTTGTCCAGTCGATCCGGACGTGTAGATGACATAGGCGAGTGCATCCGGTCCGACGACGATGTCCAGGCGGCCTTCGAGCTCGGCCGCGATCGCGGTGCGATCAGTGTCGAGGCGTACGACGGGTCGATCAGACGGCGAGAACGATGCGGCGAGCGTGTCGTTCGTGACGAGCACGCCGGCGCGCGCGTCATCGAGCATGAAGGCGAGTCGATGGTCCGGGTAGGTCGGATCGAGCGGAAGGTACGCCCCGCCCGCCTTCAAAATAGCGAGCAATGCGACAGCGAGTTCAAGTCCTCGGTCGACGCACACCCCGACGACTACCTCGGGACCGACGCCGAGGCGGCGCAAGTGATGCGCGAGGCGATTGGCGCGACCATCGAGTTCGACGTACGAGAGCGAGCTGTCGCCGGAGACAAACGCGATGGCATCCGGGGTGCGGTCCACCTGTGCCTCGAAAAGCGCGACGACGCTGCCCCGGTCGTAGGTGATCGCAGTCCGGTTCCACTCCACGAGAATCCGTTGCCGTTCGTGCTCGTTCAGCATCGGCAATGTCGACACCGGCTGGTCCGGGCATCGCGCGATGGCGTCGAGCAGGGTGACGTAGTGCCGGGCGAGCTGAGTGACTGTCGCTCGGTCGAACAGGTCGGTGTCGTACTCGACCTGGCCGACGAGGCCGTCCCGTGTCTCGCACAGGGTGACGACCAGGTCGAACAGCGACGCTTCCTGCGTCGCGCCCACCACCGGGTCTGCGTCTGCGCCGGTCTCATGCCGTGCAGCCGGCGCGTTGAAGAGGTGGAGCACGACCTGAAACATCGGGTTGCGGCTGAGGTCGCGCTCGGGTGCCAGCTCCTCGACGAGCTTCGCGAAGGGCAGATCCTGGTGCGCGTAGGCGTCGAGGGCGACCTCGCGAACCCGTCGGAGCAGTTCGGTGAAGGACGGATCCCCGTCCGTCCGGGTACGAAGAACGACGGTATTGATGAAGAAGCCGATCAGTCGCTCGGTCTGCACCCGGGTCCGGCCGGCGAGATATGTACCGACGGCGACGTCGTCCTGGCCGCAGTAGCGCGCGAGCAGGGCCTGAAACGCGGCGAGCAGGACCATGAAGAGCGTCGAGCCCTCACGATGGGCGAGTGACTCGAGCGCGCGTGCGACGGGTTCGGGTACGACGAGGGAGACGGCCGACCCTCGGAAGCGCTGCACAGCCGGACGGGGTCGATCGAGCGGCAACTCGAGGACGGGGACATCGGCCAGCTGCGTCCGCCAGTACGCGACGAGATCTTCCCGCGCTTCGCCGGCGAGCATTTCCCGCTGCCAGACGGCGTACTCGCCATATTGCAGCGGCAGGTCGGGCAACGACGGTCGCCGACCGGTTGCAAACGCGACGTAACCGCGACGCAGTTCGTCGAAGAGGATGCCCATCGACCAGCCGTCCGAGATGATGTGATGCATCGTGAGGAAGAACACGTACTCGACGCGATCGAGGCGGGCGACGCGCGCTCGGATGAGTGGGCCCGTGGTCAGGTCGAAGGGCCGGCGAGCTTCCTCAGCGGCGAGCCGTATCACCTCGGCGTCTCGCTCCGCCGGGAGCAGGGCCCGGAGGTCATGGACGGGGAGCGGCACCTTGAGGGAGTGCGTAACGCGCTGCACCGGACGACCATCCACGGCCGCGAAGCTGGTGCGTAGCGACTCGTGGCGGGCGACGACCGCGTTGAGGCTGCGCCGCAACGCGCCGACGACGAGCGGGGCGCGGACCCGCACCGCCGTCGGGATGTTGTAGAAGGAATTCCCGGGCGTCATCTGCTCGAGGAACCACAGCCGCTCCTGGGCGAACGAGAGGGGAAACGTCGACGGCCGGTTGTTCCCGACGCGTAAGAGGTCGGCGAGCCGCGTTTGGGTCGCGTCGGACGTCATCAGGCCCGCGCGGTGGTCGAGAGTCACGCGGGCTCGTCGTCGAAGGCATCGACGAGCGGGTCGTCGCCGTCGAGGATGCGCGCCAGGCCGGCGATCGTCGGCGCGTCGAACAAGCGGCGGAGAGGCAGTTCGACGCGAAACGCGTCGCGTATCCGCGACACGAGCTGGGTGCCGAGGAGGGAGTGACCCCCGAGGTCGGCGAAGAAGTCATCCTCGACGCCAATCGCGTCGAGACCGAGGACGTCCGCCCACAGCTCGGCCAGGCCGGCTTCCGTCGGCGTGCGAGGCGCGACAAACGCGGCCTCGATCGGCAACCGCACCGAGCTCGGGCCGGGCAACGCCCGTCGATCGACCTTGCCGTTGGGAGAGAGCGGAAGAGCATCGAGCAAGACGAAGGCGGAGGGCACCATGTAGTCGGGCAGCCGGCGCTGGGCGAGTTGGCGAAGGCCCGGCACGAGCGCGCGGGCGAGGGCAGCCTCCAAGGGCCGATTGGCGTACGCCGACCACGGCGCGCTCGGGAGGGGAGCAGCGGCGAACGCCGGGGGCGACTCATCCCGACCGGCGCCCCGCCGGCGGAAGATCGCGTCGAAATGACCGGGCGCGTCGTGGCACAACTCGAGCTCGACTCGGTAGCCGAGTCGTTCGCCCAGGGCCCAGAGGTCTTCGGGATCGACACCCGGAGTGGCCAGAAGGTCGTGGTCGCTCGCGAGCCGCGCGGGCGCCGGCGTGATGCGGGCGTCGGGAATACGCGCGAACGCGTGGACGTCTCGGTCCGTTGCCAGGTCGCGGGCCAGGCCCTTCAGGTCTCCAACGTCGACCCAGTCGACTGGCGCGACTGCGGACGCCGGAGGTCGATCGAGGCCAAGAGTGACGTCGTACCGGAATCGGACGAGCTCGTTCGCACGCCGACCTCGCTTCGGAGCGACCGCGACAGAGGTCACGCGCGGCAGGTGCGCGGCAAACGCGTGGAAGAAGGCAGGATCGATGATGAGTTCCTCCTCGGCGGCGACCGCCCGTGCTACCGCGGCGCGCTGCTGGTCGTGCGAGAGCTCCGCCTCTCGGGTCGCGAGAACGTCGGCGTGGAAGGCGTCGAGCACTGCGAGGTTGCGGACGTCGCCGACGAACACCGATCCGCCGGTTGAAGTCGCGGCGACGGCTGCCTCGAGGACCGAGACCAAGTACTCCACGTTCGGGAAGTACTGGACCACCGAGTTGAGCACGACAGTGTCGACGATCGCCGTCCCGAGCTCGTGGGTTTCGTCCGCACGGGCCACCGCGAGGCGCACTTGGTCGAGGTCGGTCTCGGCGACCGCGCTCGTCAAGCGGGCGATCACCGCATCCGAGAAGTCGACGCCGATGTAGGCCTCGGTCGACGGCGCGACGGCGAACAGCAGAAGACCGGTGCCGCAGCCCACCTCGAGCACCCGATGGGGTCGTGTGGCAAGGACCCGTTCGGCCGTGCTGTCACGCCACTCGCGCATCTCGTCGGCCGGGATCGGAGCGCCGGTATAGCTCGACTTCCACCCAGTGATGTCGAATGTCTGGTCGACCGGGACCTCGCCCTCGTCGTACGTCTCGTCGTAGAGCGCTCGCCAATGGTCGACCTGCACGGCGGACATACCGTCGCCTCCCATTATCGTAGGAACGACATAGGCGACCAGGCGACGGTCCCCGATGATGTCCTCCCTGACGACGACGACCGCCTCGCGCACCGATGGGTGCGACTCGAGCACCGTCGCGACTTCTCCCGGCTCGACACGGAAGCCGCGGAGCTTGACCTGGTCGTCGGATCGCCCGATGAACTCGATGACACCGTCGCGGCGGTAGCGAGCGAGGTCACCAGTGCGGTAGAGGCGCGCCGCGGGGTCGGCGCTGAAGGGGTCCGGCACAAAGCGCTCGGCGGTTAGGTGTGCTCGATTCAGGTAGCCGCGCGCGAGCCCGTCACCACCGATATAGAGCTCCCCGGCGGTCCCGACGTCGACGGGCCGACGTTCGTGGTCGAGTAGGTAGACCCGAGTGTTGGCGATTGGGCGACCGATCGGGACCGCGGTGAGCGTCTCCGACGGATCGTCGACAGTGTGACAACACGTGAACGTCGTACCTTCCGTCGGCCCGTAGCCGTTGACCATCCGGCATTCGGGCAGTTCCCGCAGCACGCGGCGGACCCGGCCGGGGGAGAGCACGTCACCGCCGGCGAGGAGCTGGCGCACCCCGCGGAGGTCGTCCATATGGTCGTCGACCATCTGGTCGAACAGCCCCGCGGTGAGCCAGAGGGTGGTCACCCCGTGGTCGCGTAGCGCGCGGCCGAGTTCCTCGAGCGAGGGTTTGTGTCGCGGGAAGACAACCAGACGCGCCCCGTGCAGCAAGGCTCCCCAGATCTCGAACGTCGAAGCGTCGAAGGAGATCGGCGCCAGTTGAAGGAAGACCTCATCGGCCGCGAAGCGCACGTATTCGCTGCCGACGACGAGACGGACGATTCCCCGGTTGGGCACCATGACGCCTTTGGGTTCGCCGGTCGACCCCGACGTGTACATGACGTACGCCAGACTCTCGGCGTTTCCGCCGGACGCCATGGGGTCGGGAGGAAACGACGCCACCGCGTCGGCGTCGCGGTCGACGCACACAATCGTGCCGGTGTACTCGGGAACGGATTCGAGCGCCGCCGAGACCGCGACGAGCAGAGGGGCCGCGGTGTCGCGCAGCATGAACGCGAGGCGTTCGGCCGGGTAGTCAGGGTCGAGGGGCACGTACGCCGCGCCCGTCTTCAGCACGGCGAGGATTGCCACAACCAGATCTGCCGACCGCGGCATGCAGATACCCACCAGCCCCTCGGCCTGGGCGCCGTGGGCGACGAGGTAGTGGGCCAGACGGTTGGACCGTGCGTCGAGCTCGGCGTACGTAAGCGTGCCGCGATCGCTCACGACCGCGACCGCGTCGGGGCGGCGCGCGGCCTGCTCGGTGAAGAGCTCTGCCACCGTCGCGTCGCGCGGGTACGGGCGGGTCGTGTCGTTCCAACCCAGCACCACCTGTCGGCGCTCGGCCGGCGTGAGGACTTCGAGCTCCGAAAGCCGACTGTCGGGTTCGGCGGCGACGGCGGCCAAGAGGGTGAGGTAGTGGCCGCTCAGGCGCTCGATCGTCGCCGCGTCGAAGAGGTCGGTGCTGTACTCGAACGCCCCGTGGAGCCCATCGGTGGTTTCGACGATCTCGAGGTAGAGGTCGAACTTCGCGGTCGCGCGCGGGACGTTCGCGTTGACGACACTCGCCTCGAGCGGAAGCGCGCCTCCGGGCGCGGAGAAGAGTTGGAACGTCACCTGGAAGAGCGGGTTGCGCGACGGGTCGCGTTCGGGCTGCAGCTCGTCGACGAGCATCTCGAACGGCAGGTCTTGGTGTGCGTACGCGCTCAGCGCCACCTCTCGCACCCGACCCAACAGCTCGACGAACGTCGGATCGCCGCGTGTGTCGGTGCGTAAGACCAGTGAGTTGACGAAGAAGCCGATGAGGCGCTCGAGCTCGGGGCGAGTGCGGTTGGCGATCGGTACGCCGACGACAACGTCGTTCTGCCCGGCGGTGCGACCGAGGAGGGCCTGGAACGCGGCGAGCAAGACCATGAACAGGGTGCAGCCTTCTTTCTGGGCGAGACCGCGCAAAGCGTGCGTCAGCGTCGCGGGCACCTGAACGGGAAGGCCCGCGCCTCGGAAGCTCTGCGCAGTTGGACGAGGACGGTCGGTCGGCAGCGCGAGGACGGGCACGTCGGTGAGCAGCGTCCCCCAGTAGTCCAGCTGCGCTGCAAGGATGTCGCCGTTCAGCCACTCGCGTTGCCACCACGCGAAGTCGGCGTATTGGACCGGCAAGTCGGGCAGCTCGGGCTCGCGTCCGACCGCCAGCGCGCGGTAGCAGACATCGAGCTCCTGCGCGAACACGCCCAGCGACCAGCCGTCGGAGACGATGTGGTGCATGGTCAACAGGAACAGCCACTCGACATCGCCGAGCTGCACGAGGCCGGCTCGTACGAGCGGTCCTGTCGCGAGATCGAAGGGCCGTCGGGCCTCGTCGGCTGTGAGGCGCACCGCCTCCGCCTCCCGGTCGCGTCCGCGAAGACTCCGCAGGTCAACAACCGGAACTTCAAGTTCGAGGGCAGGGACGACGATCTGCATCGGCCGGCCGTCGACAGCGACGAACGTGGTCCGGAGCGACTCGTGGCGGGCCACGATGGTGTTCAGGCTGCGGTTGAGTGCGCCGACGTCGAGCGCCAGATCGAAACGGATCGTCGTCGGGAGGTTGTAGGTCGGGTTGCCCGGCGCGAGCTGATCGAGGAACCACAGCCGCTGTTGCGCGAACGACAGGGGTTCCGGACCATTGCGGTCGCGCCGTCTGAGCGTTGGGAGCGACGCGTCCTCCTCGATGAGTCCCTGCTCACGCAACATCGCCTCGAGGAGCGCCCGGCGATTCGGAGACAAGTCGAACGAACGACGGGGAGTGGTCACGCGACAGACAACTGCGCCAGTGTCGGAAGGTGCTGGGCGAGATGGGCGAGAGCTGCTCCGGTGTCGTCGTGGAGGAAGAAGTGCCCGCCCCGGAAGAGGTGCATCGAGAACGGGCCGGTCGTGTGCGTCCTCCATGCCGCGAGGTCTTGCACCGGCACCTTGCGGTCGGCGGCGCCGCCGAGCGCCGCGATCGGGCACGCGAGGCGCGGCCCGGTGAGGTGTACGTACGTCTCGCACACCGCGAGGTCGGCGCGAATTACGGGCAGCACCAGATCGAGTAACTCGCGGTTGCGAAGTATCTCTTCGGGCGTGCCGTCGAGGTCGCGGAGACGATCAAGAAGCTCGGGCTCCGGTAGATCGTGGATTGGTCCGTCGACGTTCGGAAGATGAGGGGCTCGGTAACCCGAGACGAACAAGCACACCGGTGCCCGGCTTCCTTCGCGTTGGAATCTTCTAGCCAGCTCGAACGCGATGAGTGCGCCCATGCTGTGGCCCAGGAGTGCGAACGGTTGCTCTTGCTCGGGACGGACCGTCTCTGCGAGCTCGTCGAGCATTGGCGCGAGCGTCCGGAACGGCGGTTCGCGCATTCGGTTCTCCCGCCCAGGAAGTTGCACCGCGCGGACCTCGGCCACGCCGACAAGCTGCGCGCTCCACTCGCGATACGACGAGGCACCACCGCCCGCGTGCGGAAAGCAGAGCAGTCGAGGCGGCGTCATCTCAGCCAGGTCAGTCTCGCCGCGTGCCCGGCCGAGGCACCGTGTCGCTGATCGTCGGCGACCCTTCGCTACGCCGGCGCCGGCTTCGTGAGGCCGGAACTTGCCCCGGCCGGGACCTGCACCCGCGCCTGGGACATCGCGACTGCGCACGCCCCGTGGGTGTTGACGGCGCTCGCCATCGTTTGGGTGATGGCCGCGAGCGCGGTCAAATCCACTGCGTTCGGATCGGTCTCCGACCACGCTCGCCGCAGATCGGCGACGTAGCCCCGATACGCGGCCTCGAACTGCTCGCGGACGGCGGCCGGTCCTTCCCGCACCAGGTCCATGTATGCGCCGAGCGCGTCCGACGCCTTGCGGTGCATGCGTTCCGGCGCTTCGCGGAGGACCTCGATCATGCTCGCATAGGCCTCCGCCGCGCCCCGCTGGACCTCGAGTGGGTCGCCGTCACCCTGCAAGCTATGGCTGTACACCTCGTATGCGTCGACGGCGCGGCGATGAGCGGTGAGCGCCTCTTCCCGGTCGTCGAGTACTTCGAGGTAGTCCTGGTACGCCTCGGCCGCGCGCTCCTGCAGCTCTTCGTTCGTCCACGCGTCCTGCAGTGCTCGCAGGTACGACGCATACGCGTCGGTGAACGGTTGCACCACCGCACGGGTGTCGCTCGGTGCCGCCGTGGCTTTCGTCGCGCGCGGGGAGCTGCGGCGGCCACGGGCGCGTGGTGTCGAACCTGTTCGTTTCCGTGCTGCACCATTCTCGTCAGGCACCGAGCCTCCTGTCCTACGTTTCGTGTCGGACGAATCAGCTGTGGACGACGTCGGTTCGAGCGCAGCGCGCCGAGCGCGCGGCCATACTACGAACGTCGGGAGAGCTGTCAAGCGGCCGTCGCCCGCGAACGAGCCATGGCACCGCTCGTCGCGAAGTCGCTTGCCGAGCGAGCACGACGCGGCCACGCTCTCGCCGATGGAACTTGCGGCGATGGAACTTGCGGCGATGGGGCTCGAAGCGGGGGTCGCAACGGTCCATCTCTGTGATCTTCGTCGTACGGATACGACGAGGGCGTGCGCGGAGGACATCCGTGCCGCCACGCGCGCTCGCGATGCTGCTCGACGGCATGCGATCCTCGCCCGGCGGACATTCGTTCGCTCGCTGCTGGCGAGGTACCTGGACGTAGACCCGAGGGCGATCGCCATCGAACGTTCATGCGAGCGATGCGGCGATCCCGTCCATGGACGACCGCGCATCCAGGAGGCCGTACCGCTCGCGTTCAGCTGTTCGAGCTCGGGATCTCTCGCCGCGGTTGCCATTGTCGGAGCCGGGCGCGTCGGCGTCGATGTCGAGCAGCGACGAGATATTCCGGAGGTCGACGCGCTCGCGCGGCACGTTCTCGGCGACAGCGAGCGAGCGGCGCTCGCCAAGGTGCCCTGCCACCTCATGACCGATGCGCTCCTGTTCGCCTGGACACAGAAGGAAGCTTTCCTGAAGGCGATCGGTCTCGGGCTCGCGGTTGATCCGTCTTCTGTCGCGACCGAAATCGATCCCCGTCGGCCTCCGAGCATCAAGTCCGATCCTGGTTGGACGGCGAGGTCGCAGAGTTGTCTCGGCGCGACCGTGACTGTCGTCGTCAAGGCACGCAGACAACGGCCGGTGGAAGTCCGGTGGCTGCCGCATGGGCGCGCGGCGTTTCGTTGACGGCACCGGTCAGCGACGCGCGGGATACTCGACGGATGCGCGTGGGCATCGCTCATCATTTCGGCTGGGCCGTGGCTGTCACTGCATCCGCCTCCTACGAAGTCGTGGACCGGCGGAGGATCGAGCTGGTCGAACCCGGCATGCCGGCCGCACCGGTCCACCACGAAGGGAAGCCACTCGACGACGCCGCCGCCGGGGCGCTCGTCGCCAAGGTGCGGACATCGGCGGGGCGCGCGACGTCAGCGGCGCTGGACGAGCTCGCAACCGCGATCGCTGAACCGATCGTGTCGATGTCGCTGCGCGCTTGGCCGCTGGACTTTCCCGACGACATCGCCATCGTGCGGCGCGCGCCCTACGAGGCCCGGGCCGATTCCGTCATGTATCGGGAGGTCCTGGCCGAGCTCGCGCGAGCACGCGGGTGGGAGGTCCATGTGTTCGACGCCAACGACGTCGAGCGCGAAGCGGCGCGCGTCCTCGGTGCGCGGGCCGACGAGGTGCTCCGCGGCCCTCGTGCAACGCTGGGGCCGCCGTGGGGAAAGGACCAACGCATGGCGCTCGCCGCGACGATCATGGCGGGAGTCGACCCCGCGCCGTGATGCTACGAGCGCGCGGCTCGTGACGGTTGCGGCGCTTCGAATCGGCCGAGGCCGTAGTCGCCGGCGATGGTCGTGCGGTGCATGCCCCGCGCGTGTTCGGGCGACATTCCCGACACCGAGTGGAGGAGGCGCCAGTTGTCCCAGATGACCATGTCGGTCGGCTGCCAACGATGGAAGTAGCTGAGGTCCTTCGCGGCCTCCACGATCTCGTCGCACACCGCGGCGAGCAGCGCGTCGCCCTCGGCGCCCTCGCGACCCTCGATGCCCTTCGCCATCCAGCCCGAGACGTGCAGCACCTTTTGGCCTGAGGGACGAGTCCAGACCGCGGGGTGGAGCGCTCGCGGCCGGCCCTCGTACTCCGTCATCACGTCGACGGCGCTCGCGGCCGGCTCGATCTCTTCGAAATCGTCCGGCCGGCCGAACCGGAAATTGTCCATGATCACGTCCATCGCGTAGATCACGGTCGCCCCCTCGATCTGCTCCCGGACCTCGGGGGAGATCGCGTCGTAGAGCGCGATGCCGTCGACGAAGCCCGTCAGACCGCCAACGGGTGGAACCTCGGTGGCGCGCAACACGCCGGCCCGATTGAGCTGATCGTTGTAGCAGTGGTCGAAGTGCCACGGCAGCCACGACGACAGCACCTGGCCTCCGACCCGGACGGCACCACCCTCGTTGGGCTCGTGCCGCATCTCGATGACGCCGAGCATGTCTTCGCCGCCGGCGCGGGGCACGGCTTGGCTCGGGTGATCCTTGAGCGGACCGAAGACTTTGCTGAGCGCCACTTGCATCCGCGGCGTCGGCTCGACGTCCTCGAAGATCAACAGTCCGTGTTCCTCGAACGCGGCGTTGATCTTCGCGTGCACGCCGGCGGCGCCGAGGCCGTCATAGGTGACACCGCTGACACGTGCGCCGAAGGCGAGATCGTCACGGATCGGTCGCACGGTCATGGTCGTCATCGTCTGTTCCTCTCAGGGACGTTCGGACACCATTCTGTGTCATCCGCCCGGCCCCGCGCCTGTCTTCCCGGTCGGCGCACGAATTCGACGCCAGCTGCGCGTTCGCACTCAGGTGGTGCCGAGCGTAGCGATCCAGTCGACGAGCGTGTCGGTGAACAGCTGCGGGTCTTGACCGTGCATCGAATGTCCGATCTCCGGGAACGAGCGGTAGTCGAACGGCTGGCCGGCGGCCGTGACGAGCGCCTGCACGCGCGCGGCCTGCACGTCTGAAATCGCGCCGATGAGCGCGCCCGACTCGTCGACGACGCGGAAGTGATGGGTGAACAACACCGGCACCTTCACGTTCGCGAGCATCCGAGCGTGACTGCATGACGCGGCGACCGTGCCGCTCCAGAACGCCCGACCCCATTCCGGGTCGTACTCCTTGAGGTTCTGCGGCGGTTCGCTCGAGCCGACGAAGCCCGCCATCCACGCGGGAAGGAACTCGGGCGCGGCAACCTGCATGCCCTCCCAGTCGCCAATGCTCCACTGGTCGCCGAGATACGTGCTCCACAGGTGGAACATCCCCCCGACGGCTTGGCGTACGGACTGACCCGTGGCGGGCACCAGCTCGGAAGAGAACAGCGGTGGATCCTCGTAGTGCGCGGCGCGCACCTGCTCCGGCTTCGCGTACGCCGAGAGCCACACGGCGAGGACACCGCCGGACGACAGTCCGCTCACGAGAGTCGGCCGCCCGATGACGATGTCGATGAAGCGGACGAGGTCGTTGCCCATGAGGTCGAGCGTGTAGCGGCCGGGTGTGCGCGAGGACCGGCCCTGGCCGCGCAGGTCGACCGCGAACGCGTTGAAGTGCTCGGCGAGCAGGGGGAGCGCACCCTCGTAGCCCCACCACGACTCGGACTGGCCGGGGACGAGGAGCAGCGCGGGCTTCGTGCTGTCGCCCACGCTCGCGAAGTTCATCCGGACCTCGCCGAGGTCGACGAGGTGCTCCTCGAACGCGTGCGGGACGTAGGTGTCGTCGGGATGGTGCGGTCCGAACCGGTCCTGGTAGGTCCTCATCGACGCAGCCTGATCGCTCGATCAAGGTCTTGTCAAATATCTGATCATCTGATTAAAGTCTTGCCCGTGACCGAGACCGTGGCGACCCGAGCGAAGCGCCCCTCCGCGGACGCGACCCGCGAAGCGATCCTCGACGGCGCGCTCGATGTGTTCTCCGAGCGCTCCTTCGAAGGCGCGACGACCCGGGAGATCGCGGCTCGGGCCGGCGTCACGCAGCCGCTGCTCAACTACCACTTCAGCTCGAAGGACGAACTGTGGCGCGCCGCCGTCGACCGTCTCTTCGCAACCCTCAACGGCGCGCTCGCCGCGCGCGCCGCGGGCCTGCGGGGCGTCGATGAGCTCACCACGCAGAAGCTGCTCGTGCGCGAGTTCGTGTACTTCTCGGCCCGCAATCCGCAGCTGCACCGGATCATCACTGCGGAGTCGAAGTCCGACGGGCCGCGCATGGACTGGCTCGTCGACCGTCACGTCCGCCCGCTCTACGACGCGACGACCGCGCAGTTCGCGCGCCTCACCGAGCAGGGCCATCTCCCGGCCGTCGCGCCCGCGCACCTCTACTACATCCTCACCGGCGCGGCGCCGACGATGTTCGTGCTCGCGCCGGAGTGCCGGCGCCTCTCGGGCATCGACCCGTTCGCCGACGACGTCATCGAGGCGCACGCGGATGCCGTCATCGCGCTCCTCTTTCGATCCTGATCAGCAAAGGACGACCCATGCAACACGATCTCGAGCTCGCTTACGTCGGCATCGAGGTTCCCGAGCCCGAGTCGCTCGCGTCGTTCTTCGGCGATGTGATCGGACTCGTCCCCGGCGAACCGCTCGCCGCCGACACGGTCACCTGGCGCAACGACGACAAGGCGCAGCGCATCATCGTCCAGCCGGGCCCGCTGAACGACGCGGTGTTCGTCGGCTTCGAGGCGAGCGACGCCGACGGGTTCGACCGCATCACCGATCGGTTGCGCGCCGCGGGCTTCGACACCGCGGCAGGCGACGACGACGACCTGGTCGCGCGCCGCGTCGCCCGGCTCGCTCGCACGAACGCGCCGTGGGGCGTGCCGGTCGAGATCGTCGTCGGGCTCGAGCCGGCACCGACGCCGTTCGCGTCGGCGCTGATGCCCGGCGGCTTCCTCACCGAAGGCGTCGGCTTCGGCCATGTCGTGTTCGCGACGATGGCGTTCGAGGAGTCGCACCGCTTCCTCGTCGACGGTCTCGGGCTGGGCCAGTCGGACTGGCTCGAGATGGAGCTCGCGCCGGGGATCGAGCTCGAGGTGCACTTCTACCACTGCAACGCGCGCCACCACACCATCGCGCTCGCGAAGGCGCCGTTCGAACTGCCGCAGCGTCTGCATCACTTGATGGTCGAGACCAACACGCGCGACGACGTCGGTGCCGCGTTCGATCGCGCCTGGGCCACCGACGCTCGCCCATCCCGAACGGACTCGGCCGTCACGACAACGACGGGATGTTCAGCTTCTACGTCGCGAGCCCCGCCGGCTTCCAGGTCGAGGTCGGCCACGGCGCCAAGGTCGTGACCGACGACTGGGACGGCAACCGCCGCTACGACCGCATCAGCGCGTGGGGCCACCAGCCCCTGCGGCAGGGCTGATGACCGGTCTGATCGCAGAGGTCGACGCCGACGTCGTCATCGTCGGCTACGGACCGGTCGGCAACACGCTGGCGATCCTCCTCGCGCAGCGGGGCCGGTCGGTGATCGTGCTCGAGCGGTGGCCCGAGCCGTACGCGCTGCCGCGCGCGGTGCACTTCGACCACGAGGTCGGGCGCATCTTCCAGTCCTGCGGGATCGGCGCCGAGCTGCGTTCGATCAGCGAGCCCGCGGACATCTACGAATGGCGCAACGCCGCCGGCTCGACGCTGTTGCGCTTCGGGCAGACCGGCGACGGGCCTTCCGGGTGGCCGGCGTCGTCGATGTTCAACCAGCCCGAGCTCGAAGCGCTCCTCGATCGGCGTGCGGCCGAGCTGCCCGGCATCGATGTGCGTCGCGGTCTCGAGGTCACGGGTCTCGACCCGCGCGACGATCGCGTGTTCATCACCACGGCTGACGGTGAGAGCGTTGCCGGGCGCTACGTCGTCGGCTGCGATGGGGCCAACAGCACCGTCCGCACGCTCACCGGGCTGCCGGTCGTGGATCTCGGGTTCTTCTACGACTGGCTCATCGTCGACGTGGTGCTCGACGAGCCGCGCGTGTTCGAACCGATCAACGTGCAGATCTGCGATCCGGCGCGGCCGACGACCGCGGTGTCCGGCGGTCCGGGCCGGCGGCGCTGGGAGTTCATGCGCCTGCCGCACGAGTCGCGCGAGGAGCTGAACGACGAGCATTGCGCGTGGAAACTGCTCGCACCCTGGGACGTGCATCCCGGGAACGCCCGGCTCGAGCGCCACGCGGTGTACACGTTCAACGCCCGCTACGCCGAGCAGTGGCGCAGTGGACGCGTGCTCCTCGCCGGTGACGCCGCGCACCTGATGCCGCCGTTCGCGGGGCAAGGCATGTGCGCCGGCGTACGCGACGCCGCCAACCTCGCGTGGAAGCTCGACTGCGTGGTCGCCGGCCACGCGGCGGACGCGCTGCTGGACAGTTATCAGGCCGAGCGGCTGCCGAGCGCGCAGACCGCGATCGAGTTCTCGATGTCACTCGGCAAGGTCATCTGCGTGCCCGATCCCGATGAAGCCGCCGAGCGCGACGCGATGATGGCTGCCGCGGTCGGAGACGAGCCCGCGGCCGCGCCCGGACTCCCCGACATCAACTCCGGGTTCATCCATCCGGCCGCGCCCTACGCGGGCAAGCAGTTCGTGCAGGGCACGATCGGGGATCGACTGTTCGACGCCGTCCACGGCACGGGCTGGCGACTGCTCGCCGTCGATGCCGACGTGCTCAGGATCGACCCCGACCTCCGCGCCTGGTTCGAAAACCTGGGTGGGCGCATTGTCGTGCTCACGGACCCCGACCCGTCGTACGCGCGCTGGTTCGCCGCGCACGGCGTCGCCGGTGCGTTGCAGCGCCCGGACTTCTATCTCTACGGCACCGCGACGACCGCGGGCGACGCGTCTGCACTGCTCGACGACCTCCGCTGCCATCTCACCCAAGGAGCCCTCACGTGAAGCTCGCCAACTGCAACGAGCGCGCGGTACTCGTCCTCGGTGACGAGATCGCCGACATCGCGCAAGCGTCCGACGGCCGGTTCGGGCCCGACCCGATGCGCGTGTACGACGACTGGCCCGCGTTCGTCGACTTCGCCGCGGGCGTCACCGCGGGCACGGCGCCACTCGTCGAGGCGGACCTGCGTTGCCCGATCCCCACGCCGCGCCAGGTCTTCGCCATCGGCCTCAACTACCGCAGTCACGCCGAGGAATCCGGCATGGCGGTGCCGAGCGTGCCGGCCACGTTCACGAAGTTCCCCGCGTCGCTGTCGGGTCCGTTCGACGACATCGAGATCGTCGGCGACACCATCGACTGGGAGGTCGAGCTCGTTGCAGTCGTCGGCGGGCGCGCCGACCGCGTCGCGCGAGGCCGACGCGTGGTCGCACATCGCGGGCCTCACTGTTGGCCAGGACATCAGCGATCGTCACCTCCAATTCGAAGCCGGCGCCCAGTTCTCGCTCGGGAAGTCGCGCCGTGGTTACGGGCCGATGGGGCCATGGGTCGTCACCGTCGACGAGGTGCCGAACCCCGACGACCTCGCGCTCGGCTGCTCGGTCGACGGCGAGACGATGCAGGACGCGCGCACGAGCGACCTGATCTTCAGCGTGTCGCAGCTCGTCGCCGAGCTGTCGGCGGTGTTGCCGCTGCTTCCCGGCGACGTGATCTTCACGGGGACGCCCGCGGGTGTCGGCGTCACCCGAAAGCCGGCCCGTTTCCTCCAGGCAGGACAGGTCCTCGAGACGTGGATCGAAGGGATCGGCACGATCCGGAACCGCTGCGTCTGATGAGCGGCGGCCGCGTCGACGTCCACGCGCACTTCGTGCCGGCCATGTATCGCGCGGCGGCCGAGGCGGCCGGCCACGCCGAGCCCGACGGCATGCCGAATCTCCCGGCCTGGGATCCCGACGGTCACATCGAGGTGATGGACCGTGTCGGCATCAGCGTGTCGTTGCTGTCGATCTCCTCGCCCGGTGTGCGCTTCGGCAGCGATGCCGACGCGCGGGCGCTCGCGCGCGCAGTCAACGAGGCCGGCGCCCGCGCCGTCGAAGCCTTTCCGGCGCGTTTCGGCCAGCTCGCGTCGCTGCCGCTGCCCGATGTCGACGGCGCGATCGCCGAGATCGACCACGCCTTCGACACGCTCGGCGTTGACGGCGTTGCCGTGCTCACCAACACCGACGGTGTCTACCTCGGCGACCCGCGCTTCGAGCCGGTCTTCGACGAGCTCGACCGCCGCCGCGCGCGCGTCCTCATCCACCCGACGTCGCCCGCGTGCTGGGATGCAACCTCGCTGGGGCGACCCCGGCCGATGCTCGAGTTCCTGTTCGACACGACCCGCGCCGTTGTCGACCTCGTGCTCAACGGCGCGATCGCGCGGCACCCGAACATCGCGTTCATCGTCCCGCATACCGGCGCGACGTTGCCGGTCATCGCCGACCGCGTCGCGGCCTTCGCACTCGTGCTCGCCGATGTCGATCCCGATGCCGACGTGATGCGCGACCTCGCGCGGCTGCACTACGACCTGGCCGGCTTCGCGATCCCGAGGCAGCTCGACGCCCTGCTCGCGATCACGACGCTCGACCATCTGCACTACGGCAGCGACTACCCGTTCACCCCCGACTTCGTCGTCAGCGTGCTCGCCGGCCAGCTCGACGATGCCGGCATGTCGGGAACGCTGACCGAGAACACCCGCCGACTCTTCCCGTTCACCGTGACGGACGCCTGACGGCGCGCGGGCGCTCAGGCGTAGACGGTTCGCGTCACCCACTCGGCGATCAAGGCGGGCTTCTCCTCGCCCTCGATCTCGACGGTGAAGTTGCGGGTGATCTCGACCGAGTTGCCCTTGAGCTCGACGTTGGACGTGACGCCGCGCGCCCGGATGCGCGAGCCGACTCTCACCGGGTTCACGAAGCGCACGCGGTTGAAGCCATAGTTGATGCCCATGAGCACGCCTTGGTACCGAGCCGGGTCCGGCGCGGCGGAGCTCGCACCGGCCGCCAGATGGGTCAGCATCGACAGGGTCAGGAAGCCGTGCGCGATCGTCGTCCCGAACGGTGTGGCCTGGGCGCGTGCGGGATCCACGTGGATGAACTGGTGGTCGTGGGTGACGTCGGCAAACTGGTTGATCTGATCCTGCGTCACTTCGAACCACTCGCCGGTGCCCTCGTCGGTCCCGACGTCACCCTGGAACAACTCGAACGCCTTGGCAGCTGCGTCACTCATGGGGCAGCACAATACGCGCCGCCCGCGGCCCCATGCCGGACGAGGTCGCGCCGAGCGCGGAGCTGACGTCGCGCCAAGGGATGCGCGAAGTGCAGCCCCAGTTGGTGCACCATCTCGACACGACGAAAGCGCCCGACGCGATCGTCGCGGGTTCAGGTCGGGGGAGAGAGGACCTGCGGATGGCCAACGCCACGTCGTCGGTGTCGGATCCCGCGGAGCTCAGCGGATACGCGGTTCGGTCGTACCGCTACCTGCGGATGGCGATCGTGGTCGTCCTACTTGCGCTGATCTGTTCGGTCGCGCTCGAACGCGCGCATGCGAGCTGCTGGGAAGTATCGATCAGCGCGTACTACTACACGCCGGTCCACAGCCTCTTCGTCGGTGCGCTGGTTGCGCTCGGTGTCTGTCTCGTCGCGATTCGAGGGAGCACCGACGTCGAAGACGTCCTCCTCAACGTCGCGGGCGTGCTCGCACCGATCGTTGCCTTCGTGCCGACCGCGCAGCCCGGCAACCTCTGCACGAAGCATCCGCTTGCCGCTGACAAGACGCTTGCCTACATCGACAACAATCTCGTCGCGCTCGGCATCGCGCTCGTGCTGGCCCTCGTGATCGCCATCGCGACCGTCTTCCGCACGGACAACGCGCGTCGACCGAAGATCGGCGGGAACGCCCACGCCGTCTTGGGCGTCGTGCTCAGTGGTGCGCTCCTGGCCGGAGGGATCGTTTGGTACTTCGTTTCACGGTCCAGCTTCCTCGACCATGCACACTCAGGTAGCGCCGGCGTGCTCTTCCTCCTCGTCGGCGTTGTTGTCTTCATCAATGGCTTGAGCAGTCCCCATCGGAGCTGTCGGCGCGGCTATCTGATCGTGGCGATGGCAATCGTTCTGACCTTTGTGCTGCTCCTCGTGGTCGGACTTCTCGACCCCGACTGGCATCATCAAATCCTCTGGTTGGAGCTGCTCGAGCTCTCGCTCCTCATCGTGTTCTGGACGATGCAGACGGCCGAACTCTGGGAACCCGGTGTCCCGACTGGATCCGCGCGTGCAACCCGCACGCGCTTGGCCCGGTCCAGCCGGCCCGGCCAGGCGGTGACACGTATCGCGGAGGTCGGACGACCACATCGAACGAGCTCTTACGACCGTGGCGGGCAGGGCCCGAGTTCCCCTCGCGGTCATACGCCCAGGTGATCGCCGGCTATGTCCTCCGCGGCAGTGCGTTCGTGATGATGCGAGCCGTGGCGCTCGCGCGTCGGAGATCGAGAATCCAGAAGCAGCACTTACCATCGATCCCATGACCCGTGAACTGCGAACCTTCCTGACGTTCCAGGGCGGTGCCGCCACCGCCGCGCTCGATCTCTACCGCGACGTCTTCGCCGACTTCGAACTCGTGGCGATCGACCGCTACGGCCCGGGAGACGTCGGACCAGAAGGCACGGTCAGGGTCGCGAAGTTCCGTCTGGCCGGGAGCGACTTCAGTTGTGCCGACAGCCCGATCGTTCACGAATGGGGGTTCACTCCCGCGGTGTCCCAATGGATCGAGTGCGACGACAACGACGAACTCGAACGACTCTTCGGTCGGCTGTCCGATGGCGGCACGGTGTTCATGGCGCTCGACGACTACGGATTCAGCACCCGCTTCGGCTGGGTCGGCGATCGCCACGGCGTGACGTGGCAGCTCAACGTCACTTGAGGGTCCAGCGCGCGCTGGCGTCGCGAAGTGCGAACACGCCTTCGGAATGGTGGAGGTGGCGGGAGTCGAACCGGCACACCACGTTGCCTATCGATGCTGGTCAGGGTTTCACGCCTGACCGGGCGTGGTTCTCGGGCGGAGCGGCTGTCGTTCGGTGCCGCTATGACACAGGATCCTGTGTCCTTCGCGTGCGCCATCACGCATCGAACCGATTGCCTCGCGCCGGCAGCAAGCCCACTCGGTAGTGACCGTGCAATGCTCTTCGAATCGAACCGCGGCCCGACCTTCATGAAGCCGTTTACGACCACTTCCCCTGGCGGGTTCGCGGGCAGCGTCCGACGTCGACCCCGCGCGCCTCGCAGAGACCCACGAGTACGTGGCGATGTCCTCGTCACCGAGCTCGGTCCGGGCGACCGCCGGCTCGAGAGCTACCGACCACTGGCGCGGCTGCTGTAACCGACCGCTGAGCTGCACCACTGGGGGGAGAGATCGTGGTTCCCGACGCACCGAGCGAGCGCGATTCCGCGGCGGCGCTCACGCAGGCCGTGTTGGACGAGGAAGCCACGCGCCTGGCCGAACAGGCGGCCGACGATGAGGTGGTCCTCCCTGATGACGAGCTGCCGGGCGTCGGTGACCCCGCGTTATCGCTGCGCGACGGCGTGCGTATCGGCGGTTCGACGATCCTCGTTGTCCTCTCCGTGCTGAATGCCGTCGACCAGCTCGACAACGGCGCAGTCGGCGTGCTCGCACCCGACATCAAGCGGTCGTTGCACATGAGCGATGCCGGTATCGCGATCGCGACCGTGGGCGGCACGCTCTTCCTCATCGCCGGTGGCCTGTTGCTCGGCCGTTTCGCCGACAACATGCGCCGCAACACGATCATCGGCCTCGCGACGGTCGCTTGGGGCACCCTCGCGCTCGCGACCAGCGCGGTCACGAACGCACTCATGTACTTCGTGGCCCGAGCGCTCACCGGAATCGGACGTTCCAACACGCAGGTCGTGCAAGGGCCGGTACTCGCCGACGCCTATCCGATCGGCGCGCGGGCGCGCGTCTACGCGGTACACGGCATCGTCGGCCGGATCGGCGGACTCGTCGCGCCGCTCGCCATCGGCGGACTCGTCACCCTCATCGGTGGTGGCAACGCGTGGCGGTGGGGTTTCGTCGTGATCGCGGTGCCGACGATCGTCATCGGGATCGTGTCGTTCTTCCTCACCGATCCGCCGCGCGGCCAGTTCGAGCAGAAGGACACCATCGGCGAGGTCATCTCCAATGAGGGTGCGCCCCCGATCTCGCTCGGCGCGTCGTACCAGCGGATCATGCAGATTCGCACCTACAAGAACGCGCTCGTGGCCTTCACGGCCGTGGGCTTCAGCTTCGTGTCGGTGCCCGTATTCGTGAGCCTGTACCTCGACGACCACTTCGGCCTCGATGCGTTCCAGCGCGCGCTCGTCGCGACTGTTCCCGGCGTGCTGTCGATCGTGGCGGTACCGCTCGTCGCCCGGCGGTTCGACGAACTGTTCCGGAAGAGTCCGCCGCTCAGCCTCGTGCTGCTCGGCGTGCTGTTCATACCGGCCGGCGCACTGATCCTCATCGAGATGTTGATGCCGAATGCGGTGCTGTTCGCCGTGTTCGCCGCGCTCGGGGGCGTGATCCTCGCAGTGCAGTTCACGATGCTCGGGCCGCTGTTCGCAGCCGCGAACCCGTACTACCTGCGCGCGCAGGGCACCGCGATCGGCATGGCGATGGTGTTGGGCATCGGCGGGTTCGGCGGCGCGGTCATCGGTGGCTTGCTGTCGGACGCGATCGGGACCCGGTGGACGATCGTCCTGCTCGGTGTGCCGACGAACATCATCGGTGGTCTGATGCTCATCAACGGCGCGCGGTACCTCCGAAACGACATGTCGCTCGTCGTGGAGGAGATCCGAGAGGTCGAGGCCGAACAGCAGCGGCTGCGCGACAATCCCGACGACATCCCCGTGCTGCAGCTGCGCAACATCGACTTCTCGTACGGGGCGGTGCAGGTGCTGTTCGACGTGCACCTCGACGTCCGCCGGGGTGAGACCGTTGCGCTGCTCGGTACCAACGGTGCGGGGAAGTCGACAGTGCTGCGCGTCGTGAGCGGCCTCGGCATCCCGTCGCGAGGCATCGTCCGGCTGAACGGCCACAACGTCACGCTCTGCTCGCCGGAAACGCGTGTCCGCTGGGGGATCCACCAGTTGCCCGGCGGTAAGGCGATCTTCGGCCCGATGTCGGTGCGCGAGAACCTCGAGATGGCCGGCTTCCTCTACCGCGGCGACGACACCGAGCGCGAACGACGATTCGACCGAGCCCTTGCCGTCTTCCCCGAGCTCCGCGACCGCTTGGGCGACACCGCGGGCGCGCTGTCCGGTGGCCAGCAGCAGATGTTGGGTCTCGCGATGGCGCTCATGCACGACCCCGAGATCCTCCTCATCGACGAGCTCTCGCTCGGGCTCGCGCCGGTGATGGTCGAGCAACTGCTCGGCGTCGTCGAGCGGCTCAAGCAGGACGGTCAGACAATGATCATCGTCGAGCAGTCGCTCAACGTCGCGCTTGCGATCGCGGAGCGTGCGCTGTTCATGGAGAAGGGCCGCATCCGTTTCGAGGGACCGTCGGCGCAGCTCCTCGAGCGCGACGACCTCGTGCGCGCCGTCTTCCTCGGCAGCGAGCAAGCGTAGCGACCGTGGTACTCGCGACCATCACCATCACGCGCCAAGTCGTCTACGGCGGCCTCGTGAACGGCCTGTCGATCGGGCTGCTCGCGCTGGGCATCGTGCTGATCTACCGGTCGAGCCGCGTGATCAACTTCGCGGTCGGCGCGATCGGCGCGCTTTGCGCGGCGCTGCTTGCGCTGCTCGTGCTCCAGTACCACTGGAACTTCTGGGCGGCCGCAGTCGTCGCGGTGGCGGCAGGCGGGCTGTTCGCGGCAGCTGTCGAAGCGACGGTGATCACCCGGTTGTTCCGCGCACCGCGCGTGATCGTGCTCGTCGCAACCATCGGAATCGCGCAACTCGCGCTCACCGCCCAGCTTGCGCTCCCCGACATCGACAGCGCGAGCTCGAACACCCCGTATCCGACGCGCGATCAACGGCGAGTGGACGATTGCGGGGGTTCGGCTGCGCGGCTCCGAGATGTCGGTGCTGATCGCGGTGCCGCTGATCATGCTCGCGTTGACGTGGTTCCTGACGCACACCGACATCGGGAAGGCCGTGCGCGCGGCGGCGGCCAACCCGGAACGAGCGCGGCTCTCGGGGATCAATCCGAAGCTCCTGTCGACTTTGGTCTGGACGATCGGCGGTGTGCTCTCCGCGGTGTCGTTGATCCTGCTCGCAGGCACCGGTGGCAGCGCGGTCGGACTCACGACGATCGGTGCGAACACACTCAGTCGAGTGCTCGCGGCCGCGCTCATCGCGCGAATGGTGTCGTTTTCGCGTGCGTTGGCCGCGGGCATCACGATCGGCGTGCTCGAAGCAGTGATTCGCTACAACGCGCCGACCCAGGTCGGTGTGTTCGACGCGCTGCTGTTCCTCGTCGTCTTGATCTCGACGTGGCTGATTGCCCGAAACGCCGACGCCGACGACGACGACGCATCGTTCTCGTTCGCGCCGCGCACCAAGCCGATCCCCGAGCGCTTGCGCCGGATCTGGTGGGTGCGCTTTTTGCCGCGCCTCATCGGTGCCTTCGCGCTCGTCCTCGCGATCATCGTGCCGCTCATCATGACGGCGCCGTCGCGCCAGTTCCTCTATTCGCGCATGTTGCTGTTCGCGGTCATCGCGCTCTCGCTGGTCGTGCTCACGGGCTGGGCCGGCCAGGTGTCGCTCGGACAAGCGGCGTTCGCCGGCATCGGCGCCCTCGGCTTCGCCGCGCTCGTGAACGGCAATCCGCTCGGTCTCGGGTATGGGTCGAACCGGGTCGACATCGACGTGCCGAAGCTTGCACCGGCGGTCGCGATCGTGGTCGTCACCGTGATTTGCGCGTTGGTTGCCGCGCTCATCGGTGCCGGCGCCCTACGCGTACGCGGCCTCCTGCTCGCGGTCGTCACCTACGTGTTCGCGCTCGCCGCGCAGCAGTACCTCTTCCGGCGGCCGTTCCTCTCCGGTGGAGCCGGGTCCGGCGCAGTGTTCGTCGAGCGTCCCCTCATCGGTTCGATCGACCTGACGAGCCAGCGCGCGTACTACTACACGTCATTGATCAGCCTGACGATCGTGATGGTGCTGATCTCGCGGCTGCGCCACTCCGGCGTGGGGCGAGCGATGATCGGAGTGCGCGACAACGTCGATGCGGCTGCCGCCTACACCGTGTCGCCCAGCCGCACCAAACTGCAGGCGTTCGCGCTCTCGGGCGCGCTTGCCGGATTCGGCGGCGCGCTCCTCGGTGGCCTGCTCTCCACGATCAGCATCAGCGAGGTATTCACGGTCGAGGCCTCGCTGCAGGTCGTGTCGATCGCCGTCATCGGCGGTGTGGGCAGCGTCGCAGGACCGATCCTCGGCTCGTTGTGGGTGATCGGCCTCCCTGCGTTCTGGCCGACGAACGACCTCGTGCCCCTGCTCACGAGCAGCGTCGGGCTGCTCGTGCTGCTCATGTACTTCCCTGGCGGCCTCGTGCAGATCGGTTTTTCCGCGCGCGACGCGCTGTTCACCTGGTTGGAGCGCCGGCTCCCCGACGCCGCCGTCCCACCGAAGCCGACTGCCGTGCCGCGCGCGTCGATCGCGCGCACCGAACGGGCCGAGACCGATGCCGACGCGCTGACCGCCGCCGGGGTCACGGTGCGGTTCGGCGGAAGGGTCGCGGTCGACGACGTCGGCATCCGCATCGGACCGCGCGAGGTCGTCGGCCTCATCGGGACGAACGGCGCGGGCAAGACGACGCTGATGAATGCCGTCGGCGGGTTCGTGCCGTCCGCAGGCGGGGTGCAGCTCTTCGGGGCGAGCGTCGCGCACCTCGCACCCGCCAAGCGCGCCCGGCTCGGTCTCGGCCGCACCTTCCAAGCGGCGAGGCTGTTCGGTGACCTCAGCGTGCGCGAGACCCTCCAGGTCGCGCTCGAAGCGCGGCACCACACTTCCTTCACGACCACCGCGCTCTTCCTGCCGCACGGCTTCCGAGTCGACCGGCAACAGCGCGCCGATGCGGAGGAGATCATCTCGTTCCTCGGCCTCGGTCGCTACGCCGACCGGTTCTGCGCCGAGCTCTCCACCGGCACGCGTCGCATCGTCGAGCTCGGCGCGCTGCTCGCACTCGATGCGCGCGTCCTGTGCCTCGACGAGCCCACGGCCGGTATCGCACAGCGCGAGACCGAGGCGTTCGGGCCGCTGCTCCTGCGCATCCGACAGGAGCTCGACGCGTCACTGCTCGTCATCGAACACGACATGCCGCTCATCATGTCGATCAGCGACCGCGTGTACTGCTTGGAAGCGGGGCGCGTGATCGCCGAGGGAACGCCGCACGAAGTGCGGAACGATCCCGCCGTCATCTCGTCATACCTCGGCACCGACGAGCGCGCGATCCATCGCAGCGGTGCCACCGCCGTCGTCACCGCCGTCACGCTGGTCGAACATCCCTCGAGGAGCTGACCCCGCATCCGATGGCGTCGAACTACCGCGTATGGCGCTGTCCGCGCGCACGGGCGACGCGCGCGGGGCGGCTTGTCCGAACGCCGGGCGAGCTTCCAGTTCTGAGCTGAGATCCGCACGGTGTCCGGCGCGTCGCCGTGAACTTGTGCGAGTTGATCGGTCAGCTCTCGGCGAAGTCGCCCGCGGCGAGCACCGCGGCCCAGGCCGCCATCTGGTCCTCGGCGAAGCGCGCCTCGAGCATGACGACCTTGCCGCCGCGGACCTCGAGGCGTATGTCGGAAGCGACGCGCACCGGCGTCCCGTCCGCGAGCGTGCCCTTCGTCGTCGCCCGGACCTCCACGAACGCGCCGTCGACAACGACGTTGACGTCTTCGTGCATCATGTCGGGCAGGGCGCGGCGCGCGGCCGCATGCTCGGCGATCGACAATTCGCGAAGGCGAGCACCGGGTATCTCGCCATCCGACGGCAGCCCGGAGCCGTGGCGCAACGCGACCGTCTCCGCGAAGAGCCCGGCCAGGGCCGGCGGGCCGCCGGAGCGAGGCGACGCGTAGTCGTCGCGCAGGAGACGCGCCACCTCTTCCGCGTCGGCGGTCATCGGACCCCGATCGCCGCGATCCCGACCTACGCCGGGACGCGGGCCGCGGCCCGCACATCGTCGAGGACGAACCCGATGCGATCGATATCGGGTTGCAGGGCGGCGCGGTCGAACCCGTAGAGCGTGGCCGCATTCTCGAAGAGGATGTCGCGCGCGTCCCCATCGGTGATGTCCGGCGCGCCGACGAGGTCGGCGACCTTGTCGGCCGTTCCCGGGAAGATCGATTCGAAGTGCGGGTAGTCGACCCCGAACATCGCGGTTTCGCTCGTGATCAGGAACTCACGGGGCGCGCCGTCGTCGGGCGCGTGGAGTTGCTCCATCGGAAGTTGCCGCGGGTCGAACGGCGAGATGCCGGCGTAGCAGTTCGAAGCCCAATATTCGGACGCACTGTGCTTGAAGGGTCGCTCGCGCTTCAAGAACTGCGCGAACGCCATCCAGTCGTCGCCGATCGAGAGCTTGCGGTCGATGTTCTCCATCACGGGCGCGATCCAGTGCACCTCCGTCTCGACGAATGCGAGCTTGAGGTCGGGGAAGCGATCGAAGACGCCGCCGAAGATCATCTGCCACAACGAACGACCCGAATAGAACGAGTGCTCGGTGGCGAGCGTCATGATGGCGGCGAAGCCACCCGGCTGGTACGTCGGTGCACCGGAACCACCGTGTTGACTGAGCGGCAGTCCGACGTCGACGACCGCGGCCCACACCGGGTCGAGCACCGGGTCGAAGAAGTAGGTCCCGCCGTGGAAGAGCGGCGGCATCATGATCCCGCCGAGGCCGTGTTCCTTGGCCCAGCGGATGTCGCGCACGGCCTCGTCGACGTCGTTGAACGACACGAGCGCCTGCCCGGCGCGGCGGCCCGGCGCGGCGGCACAGAAATCTGCGAGCCAACGGTTGTACGCGCGCCGACCCTCGCGGGTGAGCTCCGGATCTGGTGCCTGGCCCGCGTCATCGAAGGGCGTCATCTGGAACGGCAGGCCGTTCGGGAACAGCACCTCGCCGACCACGCCCTGCGTCTCGAGGTCGCGCAAGCGCCGGTCGGAGTCCCACTGCGCGTCGAGGCCGTACTCGGGACTGACGTTGCCGCCATCCGGCATCCCGAGCCGCTCGGCCTCGGCCACCCAGCGGTCGTAGGCCTCGAGGTGGCGGCGCTCGATGTGGTCGCGGTACGCCGCACGGGATCCCTTGACGTGCCCGTCGACGGAGATGATCGCGACGCGGTCGGTCTGGTCGGGCATGGCGGGCCCCCTGTTCGAGATCCTTGATGGCGCACTGGCCGGCGCTGAGGAGGTGGCACGGTGTGCCATCTGGGTCACGATGGTACATCCGCGCGGTGGGCCTCGCAATGAACACGAAGCCGGGCCGGGAGACTCGCGCTCAGCGGAGCGTGATCGGGTCGCCGAGCGGCGTGTACTGCGTGATGCCGGAATTCGGTTTCCATTCGGGATTGAACTTCATGAGTTGGAACGAGTTCTGCGCGTCGGGTTTGCCGGGTGCGAACGAGGACGCGGGCACGGTCGGCAGGACGATCTTGCCGATGGACTCGAGCCCCTTCTTCCACGTTGCCGGAGTCAAATTCGCGCCCGCCTTCTCGGCCGCCGCGACGAAGATCTGCAGGGCCGCGCAGGTGGTCGTCATCGCGGCCCATCCCGTCGACTTGCCGGTTGCGATCTCCTCACTCAGCGGCTTCACCACGATGCCGGTGGCTTGCTTGTACACCTCCCGACAGTGTCGCATCGCCGGCGTGTCGAAGCCGGCGTCCTGGTCGGCGTTGCCGGCGAGCGCGGCGACCAATGGAAACTTCCCGTAAGGGTTGGTGAATGCGCCGGGAGTGACGAGGCTCGTCTGCGGTGAGAAGAAGTCTGGGTGATAACCGATCGCGTCGAAGTTCGTGCCCGGCGGCACGGTCACGAGCACGAACACCGTGTCGATGCCCTGATCCTTGAAACGGGTCCCGATCAGCTTGTCCTGCGCGTTGAACGCCTGGGAGTCGCTGGCCGGCGCGTCGTTGATCGCCGTGTCCTTTGTGCGGTACCCGGCCTTCTTCAACTCGCCAACCGTGAGATCGATGAGCGGCTTCGATGCGGACAACGTTCCGTAGACGCCGATCGTCTTGCCTTGCAACCGGCCCTGAGCGTCGAGAATCCGAACGAGCGCCCTGATCGCGCGTTCGTCGCTGGCGTTCCATGTCGCCCATGGCGCGCGCGCCGTGGCGAGCGCGATGTCGTTGAAGCCGCTCCCGTAGCCACTGATCAGCGTTGTCGCGTGTTGCTGGGTGACGCACTGGTTGGCGTCCCCGATGAACCCGCCCAAGACGGCGAACGCCTGGTCGTCCTCGGTGAGCTTGGTGCACGCGGCGAGCTGGTCCTCGTTGGCGAGGACCGAGTACTTCGCGATCGAGAGCTCGAGCTTGCGGCCGTCGACGCCGCCGTGGGCGTTGATGTCGTCGACGAGCACCTTGCCGATCTTGTCGTACGGGCCGTTGTCGACCTTGATGAGGCCGGTCTTGGCCAGCGCTTCGAGGTCGGGATACGAGAGCCCGATCTTGATCGCGTCGGCCGTGACACCGCGCGCCGACGCGGTCAGCGCGCCTTTCGACGACCCCGCGCTCGACGCGGTCGTCGTGCTGCTGCCGTCATCACCGGACGTGCTGCACGCGGGCACGAACAGGGCGAGGGCGAGGAGGACGACACCCCGACGCCGGGTTCCGCGCACAGCCATGCTGCTCTCCCCCCGCCGCCGCTGTGGGGCGGACCGGCGCGAAAGGTAACGGTGACGGCACGCCGTGTCCAGGGTGACACGCCGTGCCGCGCCCACGCGGGCGCGTGCCGACCCGGGTTTTATCGGCGCGGCGCGGCGCGGCGCTTCGTTGGAGTGGGATCGACGTTGTCGAGGCCGCGGCCGGCGAGATCGAGCGCCGCGAGCACCTCCGCGGTGAAGGCGCCGCTGCGCACGCCCGCGTGACGCGCGGCGACGACCATCGCGGTCGCGGCCGTGGCACCGGCCATTGCCGACCAGAGATCCGACGGCTCCTTCTGTACGCGTGCCGCCATCGCGCGCGTCAACTCGCTGCCCATCGCCGCGATCGCCATCTGCGCGACGCGCTCGATCGAACCGGCGTTCCCGAGTGCGCCGAGCCAGCGCCGCAACTCGGCGTCATCGAGGTTTTCGGCGGCTTCTTCGACCGCATGACGCAACGCAGTGAACGGACGTTCGCCATGCGGCCGCGCGAGCAACGTGGCCGCGAGACGACTCGCTTGTCTCGACGGGTACGCGGCCAGCACCTCGTCCTTGTTGCCGAAGTAGCGGTAGAACGTGCGCACCGCGACGCCGGCGGACTCGGCGATCTGCTCCACGGTCGTGTCGGCGATCGACTGCGTCGCGAACAATTGGAGCGCGGCCTCCTCGATCGCACTCGACACCCACTCGCGCCGGCGCTGCGTCGCGCTGTCGGCGAGGCGAGGCTCGGATCGGTCGGTTGCCGACTGCGAAGGCGCCGCGCCACGCCTGGCAGGACGTGTCATATTTGACACGCTAGCCGCGGCCCGCCGCCGGACCGTTGTCGCGCGCGCCGATGCTCGCATCGCTCGAGTTGAACCCGCGACGAGCGCGTCACCCGTGCAGGGATGGCGACTGAAAAACGCGAGACCCCGTGCCCGATCTGCCGAGCGACGAGATGTCAGCCACGAACCGGAGCAACGCGTGTCATGTTGTGTCCTCGTCGTTTTCACGAGCACGCGAAGGTGCAGGTCGAGTGGCGGAGGTGGTGGGAGTCGAACCCGAGTCGCTGGATTCGCATCATGCCTGGCTGAGGAGCGTCAGGCCCGGTTATGGGGACTTTCGCCTTGCCGGTCCTCTGCGTCGCAGACCGTCGAGGACCGCGATTTCGCGTCATCCGTGTGTCGCGCGTGTCAGATCCGTGTCGCGCGAACGCGAATCTGCAGGCGCCGCATGTGCGCTGATGCGTTGGTAGACCGGCCGCTAATGGGATTCGACCCATGAAGACGCTTGGCGGCGGCTTGTCACGCGGCGCCGATTCAGGACGTCAACGCTGGACCGCGAACTCGTCGCGACGATTCGCCTTGCGTTGCCGACGAGTCCTGACTGCCTGGTCGGCCTTCGAGAGCACGAAGTGGAGCGGACCCCGGCGATCCACTCGTATACGACGGGCGGCAGCCGCGTCCGCCATGGCACCCCATCGGCCATCGATCTCGACGCCAGGATCGCGGAGACACGCGACGTCGTCAGCTGGCACGCACTTTCGTCCGGGTGGGGCGGCGGACGAGTGCGAGGAGCGACGCGCCGCTGAGCACGACGACGCTGATGTAGCCGGGTATGAGCTCGAGATTGAAGACCGTGGGAACGAGCGCGCCGAGGACCCAAGCGACTTCGAGTCGCGCTTCCGCGCGAGCAAAGGCCCGACTCCGTTGTCGATGATCGAGGCTCTGCTGGAGCAAACTGTCGAAGGCGTGGCGGGCCGCACTGGCTGCGAGCGCGAGGGTGGACGTGGCGATGACCATGCCCGCGAACCCGCGCTGCGTGACAGCAGCGATGGCGCCCGCGGCCGCGAGGATTGCGCACGCGCCGAGGATGACGTGCTCGTCGACGACGTGACGCCGAACCACGGGGCTCACGAAGGTCCCGGCGAAGCTCGCCACCGTAGCGGCGAGCGCGACCGCGCCGAAGAGGGCGATCGGTTGGCCGCTGCGTTTCAACGCGAACGCCACGACGAACGTGAGAAGACCCGTCGCACATCGCAACGCGGTCATGACGAACCGCGACGCACGCAGCCGTTCCTCGGCCGTTGGGCGCGTCTCGGTCTCGGTCTCGGACTCGGCTCGTGCGGCGACGCGGGGGATGCGAAGCGCGAGGGCGGATCCGAAGACGTGCAGGACCGCGGCGAGACGCAACACGGCGGTCGGGCCGCTCGCCTGGAGTAACACAACACCGAGCCCGCCGCCGAGTGCGCCTGCGACGGATCCGATTCGTGAGAGTCGTGCATTGGCGGCGACCAACTCGCGATCATCGTGCACGAGGTCGGGAACCAGCGCGCGCTTCACGATGGAATACGACCGGCCCAACACGAGGACGGCGAACGATTCCGGATAGAGGAGCAGACTCCTGAGATCGATGGCGATGAAGAGCGCAAGGATCGCTCGGGCCTGCCCAGTGAACGCGATGAACGCCGAAGGTGAACCGCGAAAGCGATCCGTTACGGGACCGATGAGCGGAGCCACGATGGCAAACGGTGCGAGCGTGAGAAGCAGATAGAGCGCAAGCCGCGGGCGCGCCGCGTCGACTGAGATGCTGAAGAACAGCGACCCGGCAAGCGAGACCGTGATGCACGCGTCGGCGGCAGTGCTCACCGCGTGCACCCGCGTCAGCGCGGCGAGCGGCTCCGACCCGAACACGCGCGAAGCGTTCATGTGTTCCTATGCTTGCAGCCGCGCGCCCGGTCCGGCGCCGGCCCCTGCGTAAGGATGAGATGACTCGAGTGCGATCGCGGATTGGGTCCTCGGTCGCGTTGCTCGCATTCACGAGCTTCGCGTTGGTGAGCGCGTGCACCGACTCGTCGCCGAGTGCGGATCGCGAGGCGACGGTCATCGGCGTGATCGTGCGGGGCCTCGTTCCGACCAGGGGCGACGAGACCACCGTGACTCGCGATGTGTTCATCGGCAATCGCGACGATCCGTT
The DNA here is from genome assembly GCA_963740835.1 of uncultured Actinomycetes bacterium. Lineage (GTDB taxonomy): Bacteria > Actinomycetota > Acidimicrobiia > IMCC26256 > PALSA-610 > CAVUFH01. Next base: position 1,630,439 of record CAVUFH010000003.1, read on the forward strand.
TTCCGCAGAGCTGCAAGCGGACGTAGTGCAGGAACTGCACAACTACGAATCCGTGCGCTTCGTCGACGACCGGTCGGAGGCGATCGGGGACGAGGCGCCCCGACCGGTGCACAGTGATGGTGTGTACCTCGAGATCGGCCCGATCCCCATGGTCGGGACGCGCATCACCGTGCCCGTCCTGCGCTATGTCGACCAAGACAAGCAAGCCCATCTCCTCGTGAAGCTCAAGCGTTCGGCCGGAGTGTGGACGGTGATCGCAATCGATGAGGAATGAGATGTCGCCGCGACCACGTTTGCGTCTCGGTCTCCGCACCCGTGCGACGATCAGCTTCGGCGTCACGGGTCTGTTGGTGGCTGTCGGCCTCGCCGCGGTGACATACGGTGTCGCCCGCAGCTATCTGGTCGACCAGCGTGAGCGCACGGCAGTTCGCCAGGCGTACGTGAACGCGCGACTCGCACGCACGGTCCTGCGCGCGCCCGATCCCGACGTTCGCGCCTTCCTGGCCGGACTCGCGGGTGGGACCGCGTCGGAATCGGTGGTTCGGTACCAGGGGGAGTCGTTCTCGACCTCGGTCGCATCGGGACCGGACACGATCCCGGATGATCTGGTGCGGGTGGTGGGCGAGGGCCACGCGGGCCACCAGCGGTACCGCGATGCGAAGGGTGAGCTGCGGCTGGCCGTCGGCGTTCCTGTCGCCGCGGCGGACGCTTCGTACTTCGAGTTGTTCCAGCTCGACGAGCTGGAGCGGACGTTGGACCTGTTGGCGCGGTCCTTGATCGTCGGCGCGATCGTGGCGGCCCTGATTGCAGCCGTTGTGGGGCGCGTCGCGGCGGGGCGGGTGGTCCGTCCGCTTGCGCCGGTGACCGCGGCGGCCGAGCGCCTCGCCGGGGGGGCACTCGAGACCCGCATGAAAGACATCGAGGACCCTGATCTGCGTCCGCTGTCCGATGCGTTCAACACGATGGCGGCCGCGTTGGAGGCTCGGATCGAACGTGAGGCCAGGTTCGCGGCCGACGTCAGCCACGAACTGCGATCGCCGCTCACGGCGGTTTCGGCGGCGCTGGAGGTCATCTCGCGCCGGCGCGACCAACTGCCGGTGCAGGTCATCGACGCCTTTACGGTGCTCGCGGAAAAGGTTGCGACGTTCCAGCAAACCGTTCTCGACCTGTTGGAGATCTCGCGCCTCGACTCCGGGACCGCGTCCTTGTCGGTCGACGCGATCGACCTGGAGCACTTCGTGTCCCGCCTTCTGGCGCTGCACGGTGCGCAGGACGCCACCGTAACGTTCGAAGACAGCGCGCCGAGTTCCTTCACGGCGGATCGGCTTCGTCTGGCCCAGGCGTTGGGCAACATCGTCGACAATGCGCGCCGGTATGCCGGAGGCGTCACTCGAGTCACGGTCGCGGTGCCGCAGCCGGGCACGCTCCGATTCGAGCTCGACGACCGCGGACCCGGTGTCGGGGTGGAGGAACGGGAAGCGATCTTCGGTCGCTTCGCGCGTGGCGAGGCCGGTGTGCACACGGGGAACACCTCCGGCACCGGGCTCGGGCTCGCGCTCGCAGCGGAGCACATTCGCTTGCACAACGGGCGGGTCTGGGTCGAGGACAGTCCCGAGGGCGGCGCGCGTTTCGTGGTCGAGCTCCCGGAGGCGGGGTGACGCGCCGGGCGCGAGCAGTCGGCTTGGTCTTCGTGCTCGCGTGCGCGGGTTGCGCCGTGAAGGGCGAACCCCACGCGCAGGTGGCCGACGACGACGCAGTGCCGTTCGCGCTCCTCGAACCCGACGCACCTCGGCTGGTCTCGCCCACGTCGGGACCCGTGACCGAGTCGGTCCCGGCGTGCTTCGTGCGCGACGGTTCCCTGGTGGTCGCGCCAGTGGTTCTCCCTCGGCCGGTCTTGCTCGAAGACGTGGCCAGTGCCTTGGCGGAGCCGCCCGAGGTCGAAGGTGTTGCCTTGCGCACCGCGGTCGGCGATCCCTCGATCGTCGGGCGGGTGCAGCTTCGGGCCGGAACCGCGCAAGTCGATCTGCGCCCGGTGGTGTCGACCCTCGGCGGCGACGACCAGGTCCTGGCCGTCGCGCAGCTGGTGTGCACGCTCACTGCGCGGCCCGGAGTGGGTCAGGTGTCGTTCACCCTCGACGGTGCGCCGGTCGATGTGCCGCGCGGCGACGGCTCGTTGACCGCGAACCCGGTGTCGCGCGACGACTACGCCGCGCTCCTCGGCTGACCGCTGCGAATCGCGCGCAGCTCGCGCCGTCCGTCCGGCGGGACCGTTACCCGGTTGTCATCTGTGCGCGAGGAGCGCGTTTCCTGGATGGGACACACTTGTTTCGTATGCCCCTGGGATCCGAACGCGGCCCGACGGCGCCGATGACGGCGAGCGAATCGGCGTCGCCGCGGCTCGCACCTCGTCCCGGGCGGGGCCAGGTCGAGCCGGTCACCGGTTCGGTTCCCGGGGGCGCAGGTCCGGGCGCGCCGACGCATTGAAGCGATTCACCGTCTGGAAGCGGGCCACGCTTGAGGCAAGGTGATCGCGATCTGATCGGTGCCCCGTCGCGGTGCACTTCGATCGCGCATCGCGACCAGATCGCGATCTTGTCGCGACCCCGCCGAGAGGCCTCCTGGGCACGCTTGGTGGACGCCACGAAAAGGAGTCGTGATGTCTGTCACTCCGATCCCGATCGCCCGCCGCGAACGCGTCAGTTCGTTCGAGTCACTCGATGGCGCGGCACGAGCGGTCAATCACCTCGTCGAGTTGCGCTACGACCCTTCCGACGTGGCCATCGCGCCGAAGGACTTCGAGGTTGTGACTGATGGCGGGCTGTCGCGGCGTCTCGCATCGGGCCTGCGCGTCGGCGCGATTATCGGTGCGATCGTCGTCGGCATGATCGCGGTTGTTCGTGCCATCGGCATCGACGCGCTCGCGCAACGCGTCCTGCCCACGGTCGCGCTCGCGATGGTGTCGGGAGCACTCGCCGGGCTGGTCGTCGCCGGAATCCGGTACCGCTACGTCGAGGCGATGAGCCTCGACCTGCGGAGACCCGAGTTGGCGCCCACCAGCTTCGACATCGTCGTCACCCGCCAACCCGACCGAGCGTCGCATGACCTCGCGCGCTGGTGGGATCCGGCCGCGCCGACGGTGCCCCGGTGATGCGGCCATTCGACCTGGCGCGTGCTCAAGGGACGGCCTTGTAACCGAGGCCGCGCACCGTGAGCAGGTGCTCCGGCGCGGACGGGTCGCGTTCGATCTTCGAACGCAGCCGGTAGACGTGCACGTCGACGAGCTTGGTGTCGCCCACGTACTCGTAGCCCCACACCGACTCGAGGAGAAGCTCTCGGGAGAACACTCGCCCGGGCGCCGCAGCCAAGTGGCACAGCAGCCGGAACTCGGTTCGAGTCAGGTGCACCTCGTCACCCTCGACCCGGACGACGCCTTCGTCGGGGATGACCTCGATGCGCCCGCCGAGCTTCGTGGTCGCGGGCGTCGTCTCGAAGCCCTGCACGCGACGCAGCATCGCGCGTATGCGTGCGGTCAGCTCCTTGGGCTCGAACGGCTTGGTCACGTAGTCGTCGGCGCCCGCTTCCAACCCCGCGACGACGTCGAAGCGATCGGTTCGGGCGCTGACCATGATGATGGGCACGTCACTGCGCGCCCGCAGGCGTCGGCAGACGTCGAATCCGTCGAGGTCAGGAAGCATCACGTCGAGGAGCACGCAGTCGGCGGGGCTGCGCTCGAAGCGGGCCAATGCCGCCTCGGCGGTATCGGCCTCGTCGACGTCGTAGCCCTCGTCACTCAACAGCGTCGCCGTCTGTTGCCGGATGCTCTTGTCGTCTTCGACGAGGAGGATGCGGCCTGGCATCCCACCATCATGCCGGGCTCGACCGGCCGAGCAAGTGCAGCGTCCTCGGCGCACACCGACTCCGATCGCGGACCGCGCGATCGTCGGCGGGACGGAGCCTTCAGTTCCGCGAGCGATGGATGGCGGGAGCGCGTAGGACCATGTCCACGCACGATCCGGCGACGGCGACCGCCGCGAGCGGTGCGATGCCGAGCCAGAAGAACAGGATGCCCCACGTGGCGGCCGCGATCGTTGCGATGTTGGCGGTGAGCGGTGCAATGTACCGCACGAGCGACGCGCCGGCGACGACGATGCCCAGACTTCCGATGACGACGGCTGCGACCGTGGCGCTGCGACCGGTCTCCTCGACGTAGTTGTCGAACCCGCCGAGCAGCGTGTGGTCGGCGAGCGCATGGTGGCCGCCGAGATACACGGCGAACGCCACGAAGAATGCGCCCACGAAGATCGACGCGACCGTGGTCGTAACGAGCACCACACTGCGCAGGGCAGGATTGGACCAAGCGTTGCCCGCGAGCATTTCCCGACGCCACGCGAGATCGGATGGGATGCCGCGAACGAGTCGTGACAATTGTTCGGCGTCGATCCGAGCCGCGGGCCAGCCGTCGCGACGTCGAGCATCAGTATGGTCGGCGACGTCGCTGGCGATCTCCGCCCGCCGCAGCTCGGCGACGTCGGCTGCGAGCCCGGCCGTGTACCAGCGCGCCCACGCGTGTTCGATCCGAGCCGCGGGCGAGGTGCGCGGCGCGTTCATGTCGCCAGGCCGGGCCGGAGCGTCGACGGGGTCGCAATGGAGATCTGGTCCGCAACCGCAGCAAGGGTCCGCGCGCCCTCGGCGGTGATCCGGTAGAGCCGCCGGCGCGGTCGCCCCGCGGCCGCGGCGGCGGCCGGGTCTTCCCAAGAGCCCGCGATCAACGCCATGGTTTCCAAACGGTGCAGCGCCCGATACAGGGTCCCGGTCGCGGTCAGGCGGCGATCGTCGCCGTCCTCGGCGAGCGCCTTTGCGATCGCGAAGCCGTGGATGCCGGGGGCATCCGCCGCCGCGCACTCGGACAGGATGCGGGTCTCGAGGTCAAACAGTGCTCCCCGGCGTCGTCGCGGCATATCAAGGATATAATCAGATATCTGCGTATTGAGCAAGCGTCTTCCCGGCAAGCCTGACCGCCTCGGCCGCCCGGAACGCATCCGGTGTGTGGCCGGCGGTTTCGCGCTCGCGATCCTGGCCGCGTGCGGATCAGGTCGCGGCGAGACGATCGCGGTCTCCGAATACCAGCGGCGGGCAAACGCGATCTGTGCGCGTGCGACCAGCGCCGCGAACGCGGTCGTCCAGCCGGTGATCGAGGACACCCTGGCCGGCATGGGTGACGAGCCGTTCGCTTCCGACGCGCTCCAGCAGTTCTACCGAACGTTGGTTCCGCCGACGCACTCGGCGGGAGAACTCGTCGACGAAATGCTCGTGTCGATTCGCGCGCTCAGTGCTCCCGACGAGCGAGCCGATGATTACCGGCGGCTCTGGGCCCGCATCGAAGTCACGATGAAGGACGCGCGATCTGACGTCGTGACCGCGGCCGCCAACCCGGCGGCCGCGAGTGCGTTGTGGGAAATCGAAACGTCACCGTTCGACGAGCTCGATGTCCGTGCCGTTGCGCTCGGCGTGCACGACTGCACGCTCGACCAGTAGCTCGCCCGGCCGGCCCCGGTGCGTCATTCCTCGTTGGGATGGTCAGACGAGGTGGTGGTCGTAGGCGTAAGCGGTGGCGGCGGACCGCGAGGTGACGTCGAGTTTGGTGAAGATGTGGCCGACGTGGCTGGCCACGGTCTTCTCGCTGATGAACAGCTCCTGTGCGATGACTCGGTTGGTCTTGCCTCGCGTGAGCAGGATGAGGACCTCGAGCTCGCGCTCGGTCAGGCCACTGCGTGACGACGCGCCGGGCTCGGTGATCGGTCCGAGGGCCGAGGCCGCGCCGAGGGCGTCGAGCACGGAACGGGCGGTGCTCGTTTCCATTGCGGCCGCGTCGTGGTCGCCGAGCGCTGCGCACGCGTCGGCGACGAGGAGCCGGGTGCGTGCAGCCTCGTAGCGCGCGCCAAGGGCGTGGAACTCGTTGAAAGCCTTGCGCAGATCGACGAGTGCGGTGTTGGCGTTCCCTTCGGCCAAGAGCACCGCGCCGTTCGTCCGGGCGGCGTGGGCACGCAGGTACGGCGTTGCGAGTTCAGTCGCGAGCACACGGAGTTCGTCGGTTGCCGTACGGGCGGCGGCGGTGTCGCCGGCCGCGAGCATGATCTCGATGTAGGGGCCGAGCACGCGAGCGTGCGACATAAGGTCTTCGGTTTCGCCGACGACGCGTCGGATCATCGCGTCGGCGACGTCGATCCGGCCTTGAGCGAGTCGGAGCAGCGCGAGGCTGGGCTGGGGGTCCCGGCCCGACTCGTTGGCGCGCTGATACGCGCTTTCGGCGCCGTCGAAGTCACCGAAAAGGCGGAGGAGATCACCTTCGATCATGCAGGCGCCAGCGAGGGCCGCCGGATTGACGGGAGCGGCCAGTCGGTCGCAGGCGCGGCGGGCTTCGACGAGTGCCTCGGGCCAAGCGCCGTGCAGTTCCAGCATCTCGGCTCGGTGGAGGAAGCAGTGGCCGCGGTAGAGCACGAGCTCTTGTTGCGTGTCGCACCAACGCGTGAACGATTCGGTCCACGCGTGGCACCGGGCCACATCGAACAGTTCTGCGCACGCGTCGATCACCGTGCAGTAGGCATCACCGGTGACGAGCGCTGAGAGCTCACGGGCTTCGACCGACGCCATCGCCTCGTCGAGCCGCGCCATTCCCTCGGCGATCTCACCGAGATAGATCAGCATGCGACCCTCGCCGATCCGCCCCAGCGTGACGAGGTCGCGATTGACGTAGGCGGCGCCGATCTTGCCCGCCTGGACGAAGTGGGCGCGTGCGCCGGCGATGTCTCCGGCCTCGAAGAGCCGCATCATCGCGAGCCCGTATTCGACGTAACCCTGCTCGACGCAGTCGATGCTCGCGTCGTCGAGCAGGCGAGCCGTGCGCTCGATCCAGCCTCGGCAGCGGCCGAAGTCTCCCTTGAACCCGAGCCCCTGGCCGAGTCGCATCCCGAAGTACGCCGCTCGGTGCACTGCGCCTTCGTCGACACACATCTGGTGGGCTCGGACCCAGTAGGCAAACGCGTCCTCGTCGTGGCCGGTGAGGTACGACGCGGTCGCGAGCCGATCGAGATCGTCGATGTCGATCGCGTCGAGCTCGAGGCTCGACAACAACCGGAAGGCATCACCCCATCGGTGTTCGTTGCATGCCGTTCGTGCGTCCTCGATAGCTCGCAACACGTCGCCCAGTTTGCCTTCGGCGAGTCAGGCGAGGAAGGCCTCGCCGGCCTCCGGCAGCGCGCCCAGGAACATCCACATCTCTGCGATCCGATCGCCCTCGAACCGGTACACGAAGGCGTTGCGCGACTCGAGGGTCTTGCCGTTGCGCCCCAGCGTGGCGTGTTCCCACTCCGCGGCCCACCCGTCGGTCCCGATGCAGAATTGCTGTTCCAGCTTGATATCGCCGTTGGTTGCTTCGAAGAACGAGCCGATGACTCCGAGTAACCCACCGAGACCCGAGTGGTCGCCTTCCATGGGGTGCGAGGAACCACGGAGGTGGAACACGAGGTCGTCGGTGAAGATCTTCGCAAGGGTGTCGTGGTCCTGGTCGAAGATCGCCGGCGTCATGCGGTTGACGGTCTTGACGTTGGGATGATCGTTGCTCATTTGGTCCTCCAGAGAGCTGGCCGTGCCGTCCGGACGAGGGTACGAAGCCGAACGTGCGCGCACATCGGGCGAACCAACGAATGTCGCGGCCCGGCGACTCAGTAGTTCTGCCGATACGTGCGGCGTCCGATTCGATGCTTCTACCGATGCGCTGATGCCGGTGGGTTCGTACCGTGCATCGGAGATCACGAAAAGGAGCCCGACATGACTTCACTCGAGTCGACCGTCCTCGACGACGCCACGGCACAGGAACTGAGCGAACGCCTCGCCGACGTCTTTCGCACCGCCGAGATCGGCGACGTGGTTGCTGACGACGTCTTCCTCGACGGGCACCCGCCGCTGTGGCGCTTCCAACTCGAAGGCCGCGACAGCTTCGCGACCTGGCTCAAGGGTTATTCGCCCGACGGCGCCACGATCAAGGTGGTGCGCACGATCCCAACCGTGAACGGGTTCGTCACCGAGTTCGTCGGCGAGCACGAGGAGAACGGCGAAAACATCACCGACCGCAAGATCCTGCTCTGCGAGGTGCGGAGTCGCCGCGTCGCCGAGCTGACCGTCTACTGCAGCGGCGACTGGAACGCCGAGCTTCGCGCCCGTCACGCGGCGGAAGCTCCGCTCATCCGTCCGTGAAGATCCGTCCAGCCTCTGGCCGTCTCGCGACATCGCCCGGAACGAGGGATCTCATGCCCGATCTGCGCGCCGGCGACTCGCAGTTCGCGATGGCCGTTCAAGCGCTCGTACGCGCGAATGGACTGCCGTTGAAGCGTACCGAGCCGCGGCTTGCCGCGATTCCGGCCGGTGGCCGACGGACGTGAACATCTGCGGTCGAGTCAGCACGACCTTGACCGGACGACCTACGACGCGCGCCGCGAGTGCGGTCAGGATCACGTGCGTCCGGACGCGGAGTCCCGCGCCGAACGCGCCGCCGATGTAGGGAACAAAGGCGCGGACGTTGGACTCGGGGATACCGAACACCGTCGCAAGCGTCCTGCGCACCAGCATCGGGTCCTGGCTCGCGTCGTGCACGGTGAGCCGGTCATCTTGCCAGCTCGCCACCGTTGCGAAGAGGCCGATCGGATTGGGCGTCACCGCCGCGGTGGTGAACACCTCGTCGTAGCGCCGCATGCACGGACGGCCCCGCGGGTACCTCCATGGTCGCGCCCCTTCGAGGCCCATCGAAAGGCTCGACACCATGTCGCGACAACTCATGATCCCGACCGCGGACACGCAGCTCTACACTCTTGACACGCCGGGCGCCGCGCCGCCGGTGCTCTTCCTCAGCGGCGGCTTCGGCACCGTCCGGAACTGGGACCGCGTCATCCAGCGTCTCGCCGGCAAGAACCGCACGGTCCGCTTCGACGCGCGAGCGCGCGGGAAGTCCGGCACATCAGCCGACTACTCGGTGCAGGCAGCAGTCGTCGACATCGGACGCGTGATCGAGGCGACCGGTACGGAAGGCCCGATCCTCGTCGGATGGTCCTACGGTGCCACGATCGCGGCGCGTTTCGCGGCGCAGCACCCGGCACAGGTCGGTGGGTTGGTGCTCATCGACGGCGCGTACCCCATCACGATGTTCGACGAGGCCGGCAAAGAGAAGGTCCGCGCGCAGTTCCGACGGCTGGGCTGGATGATGCGCATCCTCGCCGCGCTCGGTCGCTCGGCGCGGATGTCGCCCGCCCAATCCGCGGACGTCGTGATCGAGATGGACGCGGTCAACGGCGAGCTCCGGTCGGACTTCGCGGCGTTGGACTGTCCGACGCACTTCGTCGTCGGGACCGGTGGGCACTCGGGTGCGACCGAGGCGGAGATGCGCACGGTGCGGGCCGCGGTTGCCGACGCGGTGGCGCGCAACCCGCGTGTGTCAGTGTTCGCGACGGTGCCCTACAAGCACACGCAGATCCTCAACAAGGCTCCCGACACGGTGGTCGCCGCGATCGAGGATGTCATCGGCCATTCTTCGTGACCGACGCGCCTAGCGGGGGACGGTCCGGCCGGCGGTCGCCATCAGCAACTCGGTCGTGGTGGCGTCGGCGGGCGGCATCGTCACGGTCGATGTCATGCCCGATGACCGACAGCACCGCCGCTGTGAGCAACAACAGCACGTAGGCGACGCCTTTGACGGCTTCCGAAGGACCGCCGTGGGAACCGTCGAGGCGCGCCACGACGGCAAGTACGTGATCCGAGTCGGCGGCGAGTCCGAGGTCTTCACGCGTCCGAAGCACAAGGACATCGAGATCGAGTCGGTCGTCGCCCTTCGTCGCATGTTGAGCGCGGCCGGCTACGACGCAGTCGTGACCCAACTGGAGGCTGAAGGCAAGGAGGTCTGAGGTCAGCTGCCGCGCGCTGCGCGCGTTACGCGACAACGTCGCTTCTTCGGGGCAACACCCATCCCGGGCGCGGGAAGTGGCACGTGTAGCCGTTGGGGTAGTGCTCCAGGTAGTCCTGGTGCTCGGGTTCGGCTTCCCAGAACGGACCGGCCGGGCTGACCTCCGTGACCACCTTGCCCGGCCAGAGGCCGGATGCTTCGACGTCCGCGATGGTGTCCTCGGCAACCCGGCGCTGCGTGTCGTCCAAGTAGAAGATGGCCGAGCGGTAGCTCATGCCCACGTCATTGCCCTGGCGATTGATCGTCGTCGGGTCGTGGATCTGGAAGAAGAACTCGAGCAGGTCGCGATATGAGATCTGCTCGGGGTCGAAGGTGATCTCGATCGCCTCGGCGTGGGTTCCGTGGTTGCGATAGGTGGCGTTGGGCACGTCGCCGCCGCTGTATCCGACTCGGGTCGAGAGCACTCCGGGGCGGTTGCGGATCAGGTCCTGCATGCCCCAAAAACAGCCTCCGGCGAGGATGGCCTTCTCCGTACGCTCGCTCATCGCACTACCTCCTCTGGGTTCCCCGGCTTCTCGAAGATCCTCTTGTACTGCCCGTAGCGCTCGGCCTCGAGTTCCTCATACGGCACGAAGCGCAGTGCCGCCGAGTTGATGCAGTACCGCAAGCCTCCTTCCTCGGCCGGGCCATCGTCGAAGACATGGCCGAGGTGGCTGTCACCGTGGGTCGATCGAACCTCGGTGCGGATCATGCCGTAGCTCGTGTCCGTGTGCTCGACCACGTTTCGGGTTCGAGCGGAACGGTGAAGCTGGGCCACCCGCAACCGCTGTCGAACTTTCTTGGTGGAAGCGAAAAGAGGCTCGCCCGAGACGATGTCGACATCGATGCCCGTCTCCTTCTTGTCCCAGAAGTCGTTGTCGAAGGCCGGTTCGGTGGCCCCTTCCTGGGTCACCGCGTATTGGCGTTCATCGAGTTTCGAGATCGCCGCCGGGTCCTTGGCGTAGTCGCCTGTCACTCGGCCCTCCTCAGGACTTGGTCGGACAACTCGAATACGACGCGGACATCGCGGTCGCTTCTCGGCGCAGGTGCGAGCCGGCTTCGTGCATGCTCGTCCCGTGGTTGCGAATCTTCAAGAGACCACGGACGGTCGGACCGCGTTCGCGGCGGCCGTTCACGGACGCGACGTCGGGGCTTATGCTCCGCGGGTGAGCAGTGACGCGCCAATTCACGACTACGGATCCGACATCTACACCGAGGCGGCAGGCGACGACAACACGCTCACGCAGCTCGGACCGCTCCGGCCGTTGGCAGGGATCTGGAGCAGCGCGGAGGGGGCCGATGTTCACCCGGTCGGTCCTGGCTCGGACATCACCGGGCCGGTCCTCGACGGCGACGAGCACAACGCCTTCGTCGAGCGCTACGAGTTGCACCCGATCGACCCGCAGACGAACGGACCGCAGTTGTTCTACGGGCTTCGGTATCACACTCACATCGTCAAGCCGGGTGAAGTGGAGACCTTCCACGACCAGGTCGGGTACTGGCTCTGGGAACCGGCCGCCCGCACCATTGTCCACACGCTCGCGATTCCGCGCGGCCAAGTGCTCTTGGCGTCAGGCAACGCGGAACCCGATGCGACAGAGTTCGCCGTCAACGCGGTGCTGGGGTCGGAGGTGTACGGCATCCTGTCGAATCCGTTCCTCGACCGGGTCTTTCAGACGGTCAGCTTCCGCATGCGCGTGATCGTGCACGACGACGGAACGTGGTCGTACGAGGAGCACACGCAGCTTCGCATTCCCGACCGTGACGAATTGGTCGATCACGTCGACCGCAACACGCTCAAGCGGATCGGCGACCCGACACCGAACCCGCTTGCGCTCGCCGCTGATCATCCCGCGGCGGAACGATGAGCTTCGACGTCCGGCTGGTCGACTGACCGGTCGCATTCCCCGACCGGGCGATACGTTGCGGCGAGTGTCCGGGAGGCGGGCCGCGGGATCCGGCTCTCCTCCGGCCCCGACGCGCCTGTCGGAGGTGGGTTGCACCTACTCGATGGTCACGTTGGAAAGGGTCAACAGTTCGACAACGTGATCATCGTCGGACTCGAGGAGGCGATCTTGCCGCACTATGGCGCGATGGTCTCGGCAGACCCCGCGGCCCTGACCGCCGAGCTTGCTGTGCTCCAAGTCATGGTTTCGCGCGCGAAGGAAGACCTCGTCGTTACGACGTGCAATGTCGTGCCGAATCAGAGCGGCAGGGAGTACCAACGCGAGCCGAGCAGGTGGCTCTCGCTTGTTGCCGACGTGGCAGACCAGGACGTCGACCTCCGTTGAGGTTGTGGCATCGCCCGATGCCTACTCGTGCCCTTCCGCGTCCCTATAGCCGAGCCGCGTCCCTCACGCCGCGGTACGACGCGAGGATCGCGGCGGTCTTTCGAGTTCGGAGCACGAACTGCGCCGAACCACCGCGTCAAGCATGAAGCGGTGTCGCACAGCGCATCGTCTGGCCGCGTCGACCGCGGTTCTCTGTCACGCGCGTGTCACGCCGCCCGACCCGTCACGCGAACGCCCGGTCTAGGACGCTCACGAAGAGTGAGTGGAGGTGGCGGGAGTCGAACCCGCGTCTCCCAGACTGTTGGTGGGACTTCTCCGAGCGCAGCCGATGGGAGATCTCGTCCGGCCACAGGTCATCGGCACCCTGTGACCGAACCAGCCTCGTGAAATGTCCCTTCGAGCCCCGAGGCGTGACTCGTCGGTGAGCCATCCTGGATGACGCATCACGCGGGCGAATGGCAAACCCTTGTGCGCGTGCTACCTAAGAACTCTTAGGCAGCGAGTGCCAGACGGTTGTCGTCGTTGTTGGCAGTTATAGGTGTTGCCGGCTCTTTCGCGACGATCCGGCGACGTCGGCTCGCTTCTCCCACCTCGATGCCCAAGATCGAAGCCACGCACCCCCATGTCAACTGCGGCACCGGTACGTGTCGGCAGGCACCGCGAACGGTCAGGTTACCCGGACCCACGCGAACCGGAATCCTGGCTCTCCCGTACTTGGGCCATGACCGCATCGCAGTACGTGATCCGGGGCGGCCGAGAGGGGCGCGAGCGCCTGCGAGTGCTCGCGCGCGTGATGTGGCCCGAGAGCCGGTTGGTATTGGAGCCGCTGGTCGGAGTGAACGCGCGCTGTCTCGACGTCGGGTGCGGTGGTGGCGACGTGACGCGAGAGCTGGCGCGCATCGCCCGCGACGGCTACGCCGTCGGTGTCGACATCGACGAAACGAAGCTTGCGCTCGCGCACGCGGAGGCGTCCGAAGCCGGAGTCCACAACGTCGAGTTCCGCAACGAGAACGTGCTCGAGCCGGTCTCGACGGACGAACGCTTCGACGTCGTCTACGCGCGGTTCGTGCTCTCGCACCTCGCCGACGCGGCGGGCGCGCTGCAGCATCTGGTCGCGCGGCTCTCGCTGGGTGGGTTCCTCGTGGTCGAGGACATCGACAGTTCCGGTCACTACTGGTATCCGGCGTCCGACGCGTTCGAGCAGTTCGTCGACCTGTACGACGCGATCGTGTTGGCGCGCGGCGCGGATCCCTACATCGGTCCGAAGCTTCCGGGGATGCTGCGCGACGCCGGCCTGGTCGAGGTCGGCGTTCGGACTGCGCAACCGACCGCGCTGCGCGGCGACGTGAAGGCGCTCGCGCCCATCACCTTCGAGGCGATCGCCGACACGATCGCAGCCCAGGATCTCGCGTCACCCGACGAGCTGGCGCGGATCGCGGAAGAGTTGTGGGACTACGCGAGCGACGAGCGCACGGTTTCGAGCATCCCGCGCGTCGTGCAGACGTGGGCGCGCCGCGCTTCGTGACCCGGGCGTGTGCCGGTTCGACATACGTGTGTCATTCGCACAACGAAATGTCTGCTACAGTGCTCTCTGCACCGCAACGTCAGGGTCGAGGCTCGCGACATGCGCTCCCCGGCGTACCAACCGGTGCCAGCGATCAGTAACCCCGCAGACATCTCTGCAGATCTTGCGAACGGCCGCCTCGTCCTTCGCCAGTCGAAGTTGACGAACCCCGCGGGTGCGGGAGAAGCCAGGAGCAATTGTGTCCCCCTCATTTTCAGATCTCGGCGTACCCGCCGACCTCGTCGACGCGCTCGATCGCCGCGGCATCAGCGCGCCGTTCGAGGTGCAAGCCGCAACCATCCCCGACATCCTCGCCGGCCGCGACGTCTGCGGACGCGCGCCGACAGGATCGGGCAAGACCCTCGCCTTCGGCATCCCGTTGATCGCGCGGATCGGCAAAGCCGCACCGAAGAAGCCGCGCGCGTTGGTGCTCGCACCGACCCGCGAGCTCGCGGCCCAGATCCAGCGCGAGCTCGAGCCGTTGGCCCGAGCTCGTGGCCGCAGCGTCTACGCCGTCTACGGCGGCGTCGGCTACGACCCGCAACGCCGCGCGCTGCGCAAGGGTGTCGACGTTCTCGTCGCGTGCCCCGGACGCCTCTACGACCTCGTCGAGCAGAACGCAGTCCGGCTCGACTCGGTGAGCACGGTCGTGGTCGACGAAGCCGACCGCATGGCCGACATGGGCTTCCTCCCGCAGGTGCGCAAGCTGCTCGACGAGATCAACGAGGACCGCCAGACGGTGTTGTTCTCCGCGACGCTCGACGGCGCGGTCGCAGTCCTCACGCGTGAGTACCAGAACAACCCGAGGCGTCACGAGGTTGGCGCGGCCGAGCCCGACATCACCTTGGCCGACCATCGTTTCTGGAAGGTCGAGCCCGCCGATCGCGTCGAGCGCACCGCCGACATCATCAGCGCAGCCGGTCCGACGATCGTCTTTTGCCGCACCCGTCATGGTGTCGACCGCGTCGTGCAGACGCTCGGCAAGAACGGCGTGCGCGCGGCCGGGATCCACGGTGGTCGGAGTCAGAACCAGCGCGACCGTGCACTGAAGTCCTTCACCGATGGCCAGGTCGCGGCCCTCGTCGCCACCGATGTCGCGGCACGCGGCATCCACGTGGACGACGTGGCGTGCGTCGTGCACTTCGATCTGCCGGCCGACGCCAAGGACTACCAGCACCGCTCCGGCCGTACCGCGCGTGCGGGCGCCTCCGGCATCGTCGTCTCACTTGTCGCCCGTCACCAAGTGCGCGACGCCCGGAAGCTCCAGCGCGCGGCCGGCATCGAAGGCGAAGTCGAGCAGCCACCGGCCCCGTCCGGTGTCAGGCGTGCACCAGTTCGTCCCGAGCCCGAGTCGCACGCGCGGCCGTCTCGGAGTGGCCCGCCGCGTCGCGGCCAGTCACGGAACGGCCAATCGCGCAACGGCCAGTCGCGCAACGGTCAGTCGCGCAACGGTCAGTCGCGCGGTGGGCAACCGCCGCGCGGACGCCGCCGCGACGGCGGCCGCTCCGGAACTCGCTGAAACCGAAGTTCTTGCGACAATCGGCGACCGAAACGGTCGCCGATTGTCGCCAAAACCGTTGGTTCAGGCGGGGACTGCGACGCGATCGGACTCGGCGCGGCGGGCGGCCATGCGGCGGCCGGCGGTGCCGATCCGATCGATGCGCGTGACGAGCGCGTCGCGGGCGACCTCGGCTTCCGCGTCGAGACCCTCGAGCGCTTCGACGTTCCAGTGCCGCATCACGACCGGTACGAGGATCTGCTCGTGGTGCACGGAGAAGTCGTAGATGCCCGCACGCGCGATCGCCTTGGCGTGCTGGCCGAAGTCGATGATGCCGGTGCCGGGCATCTCGAACGTGCGCACCTGCCGTTCGATCGCACACACCATCGCGGACGGATCGAGCTCGATCGCGGCGGTCGTGAGGTCGCGGTAGAAGAGGTAGTGGCGGTTCTCGTCGCTCGCGATCCGCTTCATGACTTCGTAGCCGGCCGGGTCCTCGCACAGCTTCCCGGTGTTGTGGTGCGCGATACGCGTCGCCAACTCCTGGAGCGCGACGTACACCATGCTGTCCTGCACGAATTCGGGCTGCGGTACCTCGCCCCGCTCGACCTGGGCCATACGCGCTCGTTCCAGCGCGATCGGGTCGATCGCGCGCGTCACGGTGAGGTAGTCGCGCAGCACGATCGAGTGCCGGCCCTCTTCGGCCGTCCAGCGCCGCACCCACGTGCCCCAGACATCGTTCGTGCCGAACTCCTGCGAGATCTGGCTCGTGTAATAGGGGAGGTTGTCCTCGGTGAGCAGGTTCACGAACAGGGCGCTGCGGACCGCCGGGTCGATCGCCGAGGCCGCCTCGTCCCAACTCTCGCCGGGGGTGAAGTCCTGACCCCGGGACCACGGGACGAACTCGTGGGGGAACCATTCCTTGGCCGAGGCCAGGTGGCGTTCGAGCAGGCGCTCGGCGACCGGGGTGAGGTCGGAGAGGAGGCGGCGGGAATCCATGCGGGCCAGTCTACCTACTAGTCGGTAGGTAGTAAACGTCCCGTGTGCAACTCCGCCAGACTGGGCAAGTGAGAGGCGTGCACCCGAGGGTCGTCATCGTCGGAGCCGGGTTCGGCGGGCTCCAGTGCGCCCGGAAGCTGGCCGGTGAGCCGGTCGACGTGGTGCTCGTGGACCGGCAGAACTACCACCTGTTCACCCCGCTGCTGTACCAGGTCGCCAGCTGCCTCCTGAGCCCGAGCGACATCGCGGCGCCGCTCCGGAAGGTCTTCCGCCGGGCGCCGAACGTGCGGCTCCGCTTGGGGGAGGTGGTGGACGTCGACTTCGACGCGCACGTCGTGCGGCTCCGCGACGGCGACACGATGGAGTACGACGAACTGGTCCTCGCAGCGGGCAGCCGCACGAACTTCTTCGGGAACGACGAGATCGCCGAGCACGCGCTCGGGCTGAAGGACCTGGGCGAGGCGCTCCAGCTCAGGAACCACGTGCTCGAGTGCCTGGAGCGCGCGGCCGCGACGCGTGACGACGACGAGCGGCGCCGCCTGCTGACCTTCTGTGTCGTCGGCGGCGGCCCGACCGGCGTCGAGTATTCGGGCGCGCTGGCCGAGCTCGTGCGGCTCGTGCTCCCGCAGGAGTACCCGGAGCTGTCCGCATCCGAGGTGCGCATCATCCTGCTGGAAGGTGGCGACCGCGTGCTCCCGACCTTCACACCGAAGCTGTCGGGCTACGCGCGTCGCGAGCTCGAGCGCCGCGGCGTGACGGTCCGCCTGCAGTCGCTCGTCGCGAGTGCCACCGACAAGCTCGTGCGGACCAAGGACGGGCGCGAGTTCCAGACCGCGTCGATGGTCTGGACCGCGGGCGTGAAGCCGAGCGAGCTCACCGCGTCGGCACCCGGGCCGCACACGCGCGCGGAACGGGTCAAGGTCGATGACTTTTTGCGGCTCCCCGGCCAGGAACACGTGTACACGATCGGCGACGACGCGGCCGCGCACGACAAGCGCGGCCGCGAGCTGCCGATGACCTCGCCGCCCGCGATGCAGGCGGGGCGGTACGTCGCCAAGCGGATCCTCGGCCGCACCCAACGCCCGTTCCGTTACTTCGACAAGGGCAACCTCGCCACGATCGGACGAACGTCGGCCGTCGCCGACATCGGGCCGCTGCGCTTCACCGGGTTCATCGGGTGGCTCGTGTGGCTCGTCGTCCACCTCTACTACCTGATCGGATTCGAGAACCGGTTGCTCGTGATGGTGCGGTGGTCGTGGTACTACTTCCGGTACGACCGTCCGGTCCGGGCGAGGATCCGAGCGCATCCACCCCGCACCGAATAACACGCAGACGGGCCGGGGAATGACCGATGTACATCGCGGGTTCCATGTAGGACACCTTTCACCGATCGGAAGCGCGGTTTTCGCATGTCCACGTCCACCGTTGAGCTGACCACCGACAACTTCGAAGACACCATCACCGGGAACGACACGGTGCTGGTCGACTTCTGGGCGTCCTGGTGCGGTCCGTGCCGTCAGTTCGCGCCGGTGTTCGAGAAGGCCGCCGAGACCCACGCGGATCTCGTGTTCGCCAAAGTCGACACCGAAGCTCAGCAGGAGCTGGCGGGTGCGTTCGGTATCCAGTCGATCCCGACGCTGATGGTCTTTCGTGAGAACGTGATCGTGTTCTCGCAGCCGGGCGCGCTCCCCGAGGTTGCGCTCGAGGACCTCATCGGCCAAGTGCGCGCCCTCGACATGGACGCGGTGCACAAGGCCGTCGCCGAGCACAACGCCGGCCATGAGCACCACCACGACCACGACCACGAGGGCCACGACCACGGGGACCACGACCACGACCACGGGGACCACGCCCACCAGCACTGAGCCGATGCGGTCGCGTCAGCGGCTGTAGCCCTTGAGCGCGCGCTCGGTTTCGCGCTTGGCATCGCGCTCCGCGATCGCGTGGCGCTTGTCGTAGCGCGCCTTGCCCCGTGCCACCGCGATCTCGACCTTCGCGCGGCCGTCCTTGAAGTAGACGCGCAGCGGGACGAGCGTGACGCCCTTCTCACTCGTCGCCGCCTCGAGCTCGGCGATCTCCTTGCGGTGCAGCAGCAGCTTCCGCTTGCGGATCGGATCGAGCTCTTTGCCGTGCGCGAACTCGTACGGCTTCACGTGCATGCCGTGCAGCCACACCTCACCGTCGTCGACGCGCGCGTACCCGTCTTGGAGGTTCGCGTGGCCGTTGCGGATCGACTTCACCTCGGCACCATCGAGCACGATGCCGCACTCGAACGTCTCGATGATGTGGTAGTCGTACCGCGCCTTGCGATTGCTGATGATGAGCTGATCACCACGACGCGACATGAGGAAAGGACCGTACCGCAGCGCTCAGCCCAGCTGATCCTCGAATCGCTCGTACTCGTGCAGTCCGCCCCAGTGCTCGACGATGAGATCGTTCTCGATGCGCCAGATCTCGAGCGCGTGGACGTCGGCTGCCTTGCCGGTTTCGGCATCGACGACCCGGGCATGGCTGTGGTGCACGACCCGGTCGCCGTCGCCTACCAGCACGACCGTCTCACTCTGCCAGTCGGTGAAGCGTTGCGCGCGCCGGCGGGCTTTCATCTCCTCCCACGTCACCCCGAGGTCGCCCTCCCAGGTGTGTGAGTAGTAGCGCGTCGCATCGAAGCATGCGGCTGCGCCGGCCACATCGCCGCGCCCCAGTGCGTCGAGGAACCGTTTGACGAGCGCCTTGTTCGCCTCGACATCGTTCATCCCGGGAGCCCGAGCAGGGTCGATGCGTCGTCGATCGACGCGACGTCACGGCCCATGTCGGTGCACAGCTCCGCGGCCGTCGTCACCTGCTCGGCGTTCGTCGGTCCGCCGTCCCAGTCCTCCAGACCGACGCGGAGATGGCCGCCGCGCTCGAGTGCGAGCCGCGCGACCGGCGACTCGAGCAACGCACCGCCGAGCACCGCGACTGCCCACGGGATCGGCGCGTCGCCGAGCATCGCGAGATACGCGTCGAGCGACTCACGGATCGGGGGCAAGCCCCAAAGCGGCGCGCCACCGCCGAGGTACCCGCCTTCGGAGAAGTAGAACTTCACGAGCGTGCCCGGGGGCAACGCGCCGGCCGCGTGGTACGCGAGGACGACGCGCAGGAAGCCGGGCTCGAACACCGCGATGCTCGGTCCGAGCGCGCGGTCGCGGCACACTCCCATCTTGTAGGCGATGTCGGCGAAATCGTTCTTGTAGACGTAGCCCGCGCCGGCCGGGAGCCCGTCGGCGCCGGTGCCGCCGAGGTTGACCGAGCCCGTGTCGACGAACGCGGCGCGCGTGAGGCCCATGTCGGCGAGCAGCTCGACGTGGCGGTACCGGTCTTGGATCGTCGCGCCCACGCCCGTGGTGGCGTAACAGATGATGCCGGGATGCGCGTCGACGACGGGTCGGTAGGCCGCCGCGTACTGCTCGGCGACCGCCTCGACCGGCGCCATCATGTCGGCGGTGTGGGTGTGGATCACCGTCGCGCCCGCGTCGACACACGCCAGCGCGTCCTTCGCGTGCTCCTCGGGCGTGATCGGCACCAGCCCGTTGCGCTGCTTGCTCGTCACCCCGTTCAGCGCGGCTTCGATCACGACCGGTCCGAGGGTGTCGCTCATGAACCCAGCTTTCCACGCGTGCGAGAGTTGGTTCCATGAGACGACAGCGGAGCCGACACCGGAGGCGCGGCGCATGAGCCGAACGAGCCGGAGGCGGAGCGCATGAGTCGACCGGTAGTCATGAAGAACCGGATCACCGAGATGCTCGGGATCGAGCACCCGATCGTGCAGGCACCGATGGGCTACATCGCGCGGGCGCAGCTCGCGTCGGCGGTATCGAACGCGGGCGGGCTCGGCATCATCGAGACGAGCTCCGGGCAGCTCGACGCGGTGCGCGACGAGATCCGGAAGATGCGCGACCTCACCGACAAGCCGTTCGGCGTCAACATCGCGCAGCTGTTCGTCCGCGATCCGGCGATCGTCGAGTTCGTCGTCGAGAATGGTGTGACCTTCGTGACCACTTCGGCCGGCGACCCGACCAAGTTCACGGCGCTGCTGAAGGACGCGGGCTTGACGGTCTTCCACGTCGTTCCGTCGTTGCGGGGCGCGCTGAAGGCGGTGGCGGCGGGTGTCGACGGACTCGTGGTCGAGGGCAACGAAGGCGGTGGGTTCAAGGCGCCCACCGGCGCGTCGACGATGGTCCTGCTCCCCCTCGTCTGCGCCGCGGTGGACGTGCCCGTGATCGCCGCGGGTGGTGTGTGCGACGGGCGCTCGATGGCGGCCGCGTTCGTGCTCGGCGCGGAAGGCGCGCAGATGGGCACCCGCATGGTGAGCGCGGCCGAGTCGCCTGTGCACGACAACTGGAAGCAGCTCATCTGCGCCGCCACTGAACGCGACACGTTCCTGTTGAACCGCGCCAACCCGCCCGCGTTCCGCGTGATGCGGTCCTCGTTCAGCGAGCGCGCGGAAGCGGCGGGCCAGCCCGTGATCCCGAGCCTCGAAAACGTTCTCGACCTCTACTTCAACGGCAACCTCGACGCTTCGTTCGCGTTCGGCGGTCAGGTCGCGGGGCGCATCGACGCGGTCAAGCCGGTCGCGCAGATCATCGACGAGACGATGGCCGAGTTCGACGCGGTCATGCGCGAGATCGCCGCTCGTTACGTTCCCGCTTGAGCGCGTGCATTGATTCGGCCCACCGGTGAGGTGGGAGAACTCACGCAAGAACGGCTTGTTAGTGTTCGCCGGCAGCTGTTGCAGGAGGACACATGGCATCGTCCGGCTCGATTCTCGGGAACCCGGTCCTGCGCCGGGAAGACCCCGACATCCTCACCGGAGGCACGGAATACCTGGACGATCTCGACATCGAAGGTCTCCTGCACGTGGCGTTCGTGCGCTCGACGATTGCCCACGCGCGCATCGAGTCGATCGACACCGACGACGCCCAGGCGATGCCCGGTGTGGTCGGGGTGTACACGAACGGCGATCTCGACCTCGCCGACCATCACGGCTTCGTGATGCTGCCGCCGACCATGAACCGGCCGCCGCTCGCTCGCGACAAGGTCCGCTTCGTCGGCGACATCGTCGCGATGATCGTCGCCGAATCGAAGGCACAGGCGATGGACGCCGCCGACGCCGTCATCGTCGACTACGACCCGCTCCCGTCGGTTCCCGACATGGAGGCCGCGCTCGAGCCCGATGCTCCGCTGATCCACGAGGACCACGGTTCGAACGTCGCTAACGCGATGGGAACCGGTCCGGTCGACGGCATCCTCGACGACGCGGACGTGATCGTCACGCAGCGGGTCGTCAACCAGCGACTCGCGGCGGTGCCGATGGAGCCGAACGGCATGATCGCGGTGCCCGGCGATCCCGTCGACGGCATGACGCTGTGGGTGTCGTCGCAGGGCCCGCACTCGGTGCGGGACGCGCTCGCGCCGGTGCTCGGACTCGATCCCGCGCTCGTGCGGGCGCGGTGCGCGGCGGTCGGTGGCGGGTTCGGCCCCAAGCAAGGGGTGTACGTCGAGTTCTTCCTCGTCGCCAAAGCCGCGCAGGTACTCGACCGCCCGGTGAAGTGGGCGGAGACGCGCTCGGAGAACATGCTCGCGATGGGCCACGGCCGCGCGCAGGTGCACTACGCGGAGCTGGGCCTGAAGCGCGACGGCGAGATCGTCGGGCTGCGCGTGCGTTCCGTCGCCGACGCGGGCGCGTACCCGGTGGTCGGTGCGTTCCTGACGTTCTTCACCCAGATGATGTCGCAGCAGGTGTACCGAACGCCGAAGATCGAGTTCAACTGGCAAGCCGCGCTCACGAACACGACGCCGACGCTCGCGTACCGCGGTGCGGGCCGACCCGAGGCGACGCACCTCGTCGAGCGCATGATCGACATCGCCGCCGACGAGCTCGACCTCGATCCGGTCGAGATCCGGCGCAAGAACTTCATCCCGGACGACGCGTTCCCGTACACGACGATCACCGGGGCGACATACGACTCCGGCGAGTACGACAAGCCGCTTACCGCGGTGCTCGAACACGCGGGCTACGACGCGCTGCGCGCCGAACAGGCCGCGCGCCGCGAACGCAACGACCCGATGCTGCTCGGCATCGGCCTCTCCTGCTACGTCGAGATCACCGCGCCGGTCGGCCTCTACCGCGAATGGGGCAAGGTCGAGATCGAGGACGACGGCACGGTGCTCGCGTACGTCGGTACCAGCGCGCACGGCCAGGGTCACGAGACCGCGTTCTCGATGATCGTCAGCGACACGCTCGGCGTGCCGATGGACGACATTCGCATCGTGCAGTCCGACACCAAGCTGATCCCGCAGGGGCAGGGCACCGGCGGCTCGCGCTCGTTGCAGATCGCCGGGAGCGCGTTGAAGGTCGCGAGCGACGAGGTGCTGACGCAGGCCAAGCAGCTCGCCGCGCACCTCTTCGAGGCCAACCCCGACGACGTCGTGCTCGGCGACGGTGGCTTGCAGGTCGCGGGTGTGCCCGCGCGTGCTGTCGTGGCCGGACCTCGCGCGAGCGGTGAAGGACGACACGCGCCGACCGGAGAGCATGGAGGCCCGGCTCGCGCACGAGCTCACGTTCGACGCGGGTTCGTCGTCGTTCCCGTTCGGCGCGCACATCGCGGTTGTCGAGATCGATCGCGACACCGGTCGAGTCGAATTGCTGCGCCACATCGCGGTAGACGACTGCGGTCGCATCGTCAACCCGATGCTCGTCGCCGGCCAGCAGCACGGCGGCATCGCTCAAGGTGTCGCGCAGGTGCTCTACGAGCACGTGCAGTACGACGAGGATGCCAATCCGATCACCGGCAACCTCATGGACTACGCGATGCCGTCGGCCGCGGAGCTCCCGTCCTACGAGACGCACAACACCGAGACACCGAGCCCGCTCAATCCGCTCGGCGCGAAAGGCATCGGCGAGTCGGCCACGATCGGGTCGACACCGGCCGTCCACAACGCGATCGTCGACGCGCTGTCGCACCTCGGAATCCGCCACGTCGACATGCCGTGCACCGCGGAGCGCGTGTGGCGCGTGCTGCAGGAAGCCGGCGCTAGTTGAGCGAAGCGCGATTCTCGAGACCGACGCTGCGCCTCACCGAGTCGCAGTACCGCACGATCGTCGCCCATTGCTACGACGGGCTGCCGCACGAGGCGTGCGGACTGTTCCTCGGCCCGGTCGGTGCCGGCAGCGAACCGACAGGTGTCCTCAGCGAGGCCCGCCCGACCGCGAACGCCGACGCGTCGGCGATGACCTACACCGTCGATTCGCGCGACTTGCTGCACGCAGATCGCGACGCGGAAGCGCGCGGAGAGGAGCTCGTCGGGTGCTGGCACAGCCACACCCACACTGACGCTTACCCGTCGCCGACCGACGTGCGCCAGGCCGAGTGGTACCCGAACTGGATCTACGCTCTCGTCAGCCTCCGCGACCAGCCTGTGCTCCGCGCGTACCGCATCCGCGACGGAGAGATCGCCGAGATCCAAGTGGTCATCGACCGGGGTTGACCCTCCTGCACAGGGGTATCCACCACGAATGGAACCCAATGACCCGGGCGGGGTCCCCGACCCGAACCCGCCCACCGCGCGGCCGGCCCCGGACGCGCCGCAACGGGCCGACGCGCCGGCCGAGCCGATCATCGCGGGTGCGCCGCCACCCCAGCCGCGCGTCGAGCGCACCGGGACCGGCGTCATGCCGGCGGTCGTCATCGGGATCGTCCTCGCGGCCGCGGTCATCGCGTTCATCGCGCAGAACAACAAGCGCGTCGATCTCAAGTGGCTGTGGATCGACTTCCGGACCACGCCAGGCGTTCTGGCGGTGATCGCGCTGTTCCTGGGCGTTGTCGCAGCAGTGGTCATCGGAACCGCGATCCGCCGCAACCGGCGCACCCGTCTCAACGAGCGCGAAGAGCTGGCCCGGCTCCGGGCCCGGCAGGCGTCGCCCTGACCGGAAGCCGCCTTCGCCCCGCGGAATCTCGGACGTGTCTGTGGCTCCCTTCGCTCCGAGCCGATGGGCCTTCGGCGAGGAGGCCTCCGCTGCGTCCGCACGGTGTCTATGGCTCCCTTCGCTCCGAGCCGATGGGCCTTCGGCGAGGAGGCCTCCGCTGCGTCCGCACGGTGTCTCTGGCTCCCTTCGCTCCGAGCCGATGGGCCTTCGGCGAGGAGGCCTCCGCTGCGTCCGCACGCCATGGTCGGGTTGTAGCCTGCGATGCCGTTCCCGACGGCCTCTGACTTCTCGTTGGTCTTGCTGTTCACGAACCGAAAGGGCGCACCGTGCCGGTCGAGGTGAAGCTCCCTACTGTCCTGCGGACCCACGCCGACGCGCAGGCGACCGTCAGCCTCGACGGCGCCACGGTCGGTGAGGTGTTCACGGCGCTCGTCGAGCGCTACCCCGGGCTGCGCGGCAACCTGCTCGACGACGCGGGCGGGCTGCACAAGTTCGTCAACGTCTACAAGGACGACGACGACATCCGGTACCTCGAAGGGCTCGACACCAAGCTCGCCGACGGTGACGTGCTGTCGATCCTTCCCGCCGTCGCGGGTGGTGCGTGAAGCACGCCGACATCCTTGGGTTGATCGGGGACACGCCGCTCGTCGGTGTGCACGCGCTGTCGCCCAATCCGGACGTCCGCATCTGGGCCAAGCTCGAAGGCCAGAACCCCGGCGGATCGTCGAAGGACCGCATCGCCCGCAAGATGATCGAGCTCGCGGAAGCCGACGGACGGCTGCAACCGGGCGCGACGATCCTCGAACCGTCGTCGGGCAACACAGGTATCGGGCTGGCGTTGGTCGCGAAGCTGCGCGGGTACTCGCTGCGCGTCGTGATGCCGGAGAACGTGTCAGTGGAGCGCCGCCAACTGCTCGAGATCTTCGGCGCGGAGATCACGCTGTCGCCGGGCGAGGAAGGCAGCAACGGCGCGATCCGCATGGCCGAGAAGATCGCGGCCGACCGGCCCGACTACGTGTTGCTGTTCCAGTACGGCAACCCCGCAAACCCGCTCGCGCACTACGAGGCGACCGGCCCGGAGATCCTGCGGGACTGTCCCGAGGTCGACGTGTTCGTCGCCGGGCTCGGCACGAGCGGCACGTTGATGGGCGCGGGTCGGTACCTCAAGGAGCAGAAGCCCGACGTGCGCGTCGTCGCGGTCGAGCCGCCCGCGGGTGAGCTGGTGCAGGGCCTGCGCAACCTCGATGACGGCTTCGTGCCGCCGATCTTCGATCCTGCGGTGCTCGACCGGAAGTTCATCGTGCGGCCGCGTGAATCGATCGAGTTCACCCGCCGCTTGCTCGACGAGTGCGGCGTGTTCGCCGGCATCTCCTCCGGTGCGGCCGCGGCCGGTGCGGTGAAGATGGCGGCCACGATGGACGCGGGCGCCATCGTCGTGTTGCTCCCCGATGGCGGCTGGAAGTACTTGTCGTCGGGCGCGTGGACCGATCCGATCGACGAGGTCGTCGAGCGCGCCACCCGCATCAACTACTGGTGATGCGCGATTCCGTCGAGGCGGCCGACATCGATGCGGCCGTCGCGGTCCTGCGACGGGGCGGCTTGGTCGCGTTCCCGACCGAGACCGTGTACGGGCTCGGCGCCGACGCCGGGAACGCCGGCGCGCTCGCGCGGCTGTACCGGGTGAAGGGCCGGCCGCTCGACCATCCGGTGATCGTCCACATCTCGGCCGGCACCGACCTCGGCGACTACGCGTGCGGGGTTCCCGATGTCGCGTACGCGCTGGCACGGGAATTCTGGCCGGGGCCACTCACGCTCGTGCTGCCGAAGCGGGCCGAGCGCATCGCGGACGCGGCCACCGGCGGGCGCGCGACCGTCGCCCTGCGGGTGCCCGACCATCCGGTCGCGCTCGCGCTGCTCGACGCGTTCGGCGGTGGCATCGCCGCGCCGTCCGCCAACCGGTTCGGACGCGTGAGCCCGACCACCGCCGACCACGTGCGCGCCGACCTCGGTACCGACGTCGATCTCGTGCTCGACGGCGGACCGAGCCGGGTCGGTGTCGAGTCGACGATCGTGGCGCTGACCGGTCCCGCGCCGCTCGTGCTGCGCGTCGGCGGGATCAGTGCGGCGGCGATCGAACGGGTCGTCGGCGCGCCCCTCGCGCGTCGCGATCGGGGCGAGATCGCGGCACCGGGCACGCTCGCGTCGCACTACGCGCCCACTGCCCGGGTCGAGATCACCGAGCCGGCCCGCGTCACCGAGCGCGCGCGCGTGCTCCTGGCATCCGGGCACCGGGTCGGGCTGCTCGCACTCGAAGTGCCGCTCGACATACCGGCCGCGCTCGTCGTGCTCGACCCGCCTGGCGACGTGGACGAGTACGCCCACGTGCTGTACGCGCGCCTGCGCGCGGCCGATGCCGCGGGGCTCGACGTGGTCCTCGCGGTCCTGCCGCCCGATACCGGCGTGGGGGCCGCGGTACGTGACCGATTGCACAGAGCTTCTGCCGATCCGACGACGGCGCGGCAGTAGCGTTGGTAGCGATGACGCGTGACGGGCGTCCGATCGGCGTGTTCGACAGTGGCCTCGGAGGGCTCACCGTCGTGCGCTCCCTCATCGACCTGCTGCCGGAGGAAGACATCGTGTACTTCGGCGACACCGGCCGGTTCCCCTACGGACCCAAACCCGCCGACGAGGTGTGCAAGTACTCGTTCGAGATCACTGACCGCCTCCTAGATCGTCGCATCAAGATGCTCGTCGTCGCGTGCAACAGCGCTGCGGCCGCGGCGCTGGAGCAGTTGCAGGCGCGCGTCGACATCCCGGTCATCGGCGTGATCGCGCCCGGCATCCGCGCCGCGCGCCAGGTGACGCAGACGGGACGCGTCGGCGTGATCGGTACCGTCGGCACGATCTCGTCCGGCGCATACCAGCGCGCGGCCGCGGACTTCGCGCCCGACATCGCCCTTACGTGCGCGGCGTGCCCCGGCTTCGTCGAGTTCGTCGAAGCGGGCGACGTCGAATCCGACCAGGTGCACGTCCTCGCCCAGCGACTCCTCGCGCCGGTCATCGATGCGGATGTCGACACGCTCGTGCTCGGCTGCACGCACTACCCGCTGCTCGCCCGCACGATCGGCGACGTCATGGGTCACGATGTGGTCCTCGTGTCGAGCGCCGACGAGACTGCGTTCGAGGTCCGCGAGATCCTGCAGGCCGACATTCGCGTGCCGATGGGTAGAGGAAGGCACGAGTTCATCACCAGTGGTGACGTCGAGACCTTCCGCCACCTCGGCGTGAGGTTCCTGGGCCCGGAGGTCGATCGAGTGGAGGCGTGGTCGTGGAACTGACGGTGCTCGGCTGCTCGGGCTCGTACGGTTCGCCCGCGGGCGGCGCGTGTAGCGGCTATCTCGTGCGCGCGGGCGACCAGGTGCTGTGGCTCGATTGCGGTAACGGATCCTTCGCGAACCTGCAGCAGCACATCAATCCCGCAGACCTCACCGCGGTGATCATCACGCACGCGCACCCCGACCACTGCGTCGACCTGTACGGCCTGCACGTACTGAACAAGTACGGCCTCGAACGCAACTGTCTACCGGTGTACGCGCCGGAAGGTGTCGAGAAGCAACTCGAAGGCCTCGTCGGTGAATGGACCGACACCTTCGACTGGCGCATGGTCGGTGACGGCGACGCGGTCGCGATCGACGGCGTCGACGTGTCCTTCTCGCGCACCGACCACCCGCCGCCGACGGTCGCGGTCGAGGTCGCGCATGACCGCAAGCGGCTCGTGTACACGTCCGACACCGGACCGTTGTGGTCCTGCGATGCGTTCGGCGCGGGCGCGGACCTCGTGGTCTCGGAAGCGACGTACCAGCACGACGACATTCGGGCTCCCATCCACCTCTCGGCGCGGCAGGCCGGCGAAGCGGCGCGCGCGGCCGGGGCGCGGCACTTGATGCTCACGCACCTGTGGCCGGCGATCGACCCGATAGCCTCCGTCGAAGAGGGTTCGGAAGCGTTCGGCAAGGCAGTGGTGCTCGCTGCCCCGCACCTCGTCACCCGCATCTGATCCTGTTCCCTGCGAGTCACGCCACCGAGCACTGAGCGAACCATGACCACACGCGCGTCCGGCCGCACCCCTTCCGATCTCCGTCCCGTCACGTTCACACGTGACTACACCGACATGGCCGCAGGCTCGGTGCTCGTCGAGTTCGGTCGCACGCGTGTGCTGTGCACCGCATCCGTCGAGAGTCGTACCCCGCCGTGGCTCAAAGGTTCGGGGAAGGGCTGGGTGACGGGGGAGTACTCGATGCTCCCAGGTTCGTCGCCGGAGCGGGTCGAACGCGAAGCGTCGCGCGGCAAGCAGTCGGGTCGCACGCAGGAGATCCAGCGGCTGATCGGGCGCTCGCTGCGTGCCGTCACCGATCTGCGCCGCATGCCCGACACGCAGATCACCGTCGACTGCGATGTGCTTCAGGCCGACGGTGGCACTCGTACCGCGTCGATCTGTGGCGGATGGATCGCGCTGCACGACGCGTGCTCGCGTCTCGTCGCCACCGGCGCGCTCGCCACACATCCGGTGCTCGAGCCGTGCGCGGCGATCTCGGTCGGCATGATCGACGGCACACCGATGCTCGACCTCGAGTACTCCGAGGACGTGCGCGCCGAGACGGACATGAACGTGGTGATGACCGCGTCGGGCCGGTTCGTCGAGGTGCAGGGCACTGCGGAAGGGCTCGCGTTCACCCGCGACGAGCTCGACGCGCTGCTGAAGCTGGCCGAGCTCGGCATCACCGAGATCGTCGCCGCGCAGCAGGAGATGGTCTCCGAGCCGCCTGCGCCTCGCTGAAGCCGGATTTCGGTTGAAGCTCCTCCTGCCGCTGGTGCTCGCGACCGGCAACGCCGACAAAGCGCGCGAGATCGTCGAGATCCTCGTTGATCATGCCGACGAACCGGTTGTGGCGTGGGCGGTCACGGTCGGAACCGCGACATTCGGCTATCTGCTCGACCGGCCCGCCGACATCGCGGCGACAGTCGAGCGCACGCCCGCGCCGACCGAGGCGCCGGATGTCGAAGAGACCGGCGCGACGCTCGAAGAGAACGCGCGCATCAAGGCGAGCGCACTGGCCGGTGCGCTCGGGGTGCCGGCGCTCGCCGACGACACAGGGCTTGAGGTCGACGCGCTCGGCGGCGCGCCGGGCGTGTACTCGGCACGGTACGCGGGCGCGCGCGCGAGCTACACCGACAACGTCGACAAGCTCCTTGCTGCCCTCGGGGACCGCCGCGATCGCAGCGCGCGCTTCGCCACGGTCGCGATGGCGCGCTGGCCCGACGGCCGCGAGCTCGCGGTGCGCGGCGAGATCGAAGGGGCCATCGCGCCGGCAGCACGCGGGCGAGAGGGCTTCGGTTACGACCCCGTGTTCGTGCCCGTCGAGGGAGACGGTCGCACGTTTGCGGAGATGACCGCGGCCGAGAAACATGCACTCTCGCACCGCGGGCGCGCGTTCCGAGCGCTCGTGGAAGTGCTGGTCGATCCGGAGGAGTGAATTGCCTCTACATCCGAGTGCCGAGGCGATCCTGCCGTTATTCAAGGACGCCGGCCTGGATCTCGGTCCGGACACGACCCCGGCGCAGGCGCGCGCCAAGATGAACGGCTCGGTCGGTGTCATGCCGACGTACCCGCTGTTCGCGGTGGATGGCCGCACGATCCCCGGCCCGGCCGGCGACGTCCCGGTACGGGTGTACCGGCCTTCCGCCGCGGCTGAGCTGCCGATCGTCGTGTGGTTCCACGGCGGCGGATGGGTGCTCGGCAGCCTCGACACGCACGACAACCTGTGCCGGCAGCTGAGCGAAGCGGTCGACGCGATCGTGGTGTCTGTCGATTACCGCCTTGCGCCGGAGGCGAAGTTCCCAGCCGCGCTCGATGACTGCGTCGCCGCGTGGACGTGGGTCGCGACGCACGCGCGTGAGCTCGGTGGCGATCCCGCCCGCGTCGCGCTCGGCGGCGACAGCGCCGGTGGCAACCTCGCGGCCGCGGCCTGCCTCGTCGCGCGCGAACGGCAACTGCCCGCGCCCGAGTTCCAGCTGCTCGTGTATCCCGTCACCGACTTCGAGTTCACCAATCCCTCGATGGTCGACAACGCGGTCGGGTACGGCCTCGAAGCCGAGCACATGCGCTGGTTCTTCGATCACTACGCGCGCACGCCTTCCGACTGCGAGGACTGGCGCCTGTCGCCGTTGCGCGGTGACCTCCACGGGCTCCCGCCCGCGTTCGTCGTCACCGCGGAGTACGACCCGTTGCGCGACCAGGGCGAGGCGTACGCGTCGAAGCTCGAAGCCGCCGGCGTCGAGACCGCCCGACTGCGCGCCGACGGCCTCTTCCACGGCTTCTTCGGGATGCACGGGTTCCTCGAACCGGCCCAGCCGGCATGGGACCGGGCCGTGGCGATGCTCCGCATGACCCTCCACCCGAACGACGACGGGAGCTGACATGGCCTTGGACCACCAAGCCCAGAGCCTCTGCGACGCGATCAACGCGCTCGGCGGCGCGCCCGCGAGCGACGAGCTCCTCCGGGAAGCGCGCGACGGGCTCGCGATGCTCCACGCGTCCGGCGCAGGCCCGGCCGAAGAGGTGTACGCGATCGGAGACCTCGACGCCGACGGCGTGCCGGTGCGCGTCTACCGGCCGTCACCCGCCGACGGGCTGCCGGTTGTCGTCTACTTCCACGGCGGCGGGTGGACCATCGGCAGCGTCGACGTCTACGACCCGATCACGCGCGGGCTCGCCAACGCCGCCAACGCGATCGTCGTATCGGTCGAGTACCGCCTCGCACCGGAGCACCCCTTTCCGGAACCGCTCGACGACTGCTGGACGGCGCTCGAGTGGGTCACCAAGAACACGTCGCTGTTCGAAGGCGACGCGCACCGCATTGCCGTCGCCGGCGACAGCGCGGGCGGCAACCTCGCCGCGGTGTGCGCGCTGATGGCGCGCGACGCCGGGCTCCCGCTCGCGTTGCAGGTCCTCATCTATCCGGCGACCGACGCGAGCATGACATCGGTGTCGTACACCGACAACGGCGAGGGCTACCTGCTCGAAGCCAGGCAGATGCGTTGGTTCTACGACTGTTACACGCGCGGTGGCGCCGACGTCGCCGATTGGCACGTGTCACCGTTGCGCGCACCGGATGTCGCGGGTGTCGCACCCGCGGTTGTCATCACCGCGGAGTACGACCCGCTCCGCGACGAAGGCGAGGCGTACGCCACGCGTCTCGCCGACGCGGGTGTACCGGTCGAGCAGACGCGGTACGACGGCACGATCCATGCGTTCTGCGCCCTCCCCGCCGTCCTCGACCAAGGCCGCGTCGCGATGACCCAGGTCGCAACCGCATTGCAGAAGGCCTTTTCTTAGATGGTTGGGCAGCGGACCGAAGCCGTCTCGCCGCAGGCCTCTCGGCGTAGGGAGCGGGTGGGATAGGGATGGCAGTTCTGGATGTGGCGGGTTTCGTTGCGGACCTGAAGGACCATGCCGTCGAGCACGGCTTCCACGTGCACGACGAACGACACTTCGTCGAGAGCTACTCCCTCCGTCAGACGTGGGAAGTGGACGTGCATCCCGAAGAGGGGTGTGAAGGTCCGGTCGACCTCTACTTGAGCATGGAGATCGATCCGCGCGTCCTGCTCGGCTTCGAGGACGCGGTCATCAACCTCGACGACGACGACGAACCCGACGACGCGTTCCACTTCCCGTTGAATTTCACGTGGGCGCTCCCGCCGCTGCCCCAGGGCCCGGACCTGCTCGTGCTCGCGACCGAGCTCGCCGGCATCGGCGGCCCCGACCTCCCGCTCGAGGTCTCGGCCACCGACTCGTTCCCGAGCGCGACCGACGCGCCGGAGCGCACGCTGCGCATCGTCGCCCACCAGAGCGTCTCGCTGCTCGGCATCCGCCGGGCCGAAGAAGTGCCGTGTGAAACGCTCGAGCGGTGCCTCGCGGTGAGCCGCTACCTGCTCGACCACGCGAGCGACTGGCTCGCCTGAACCCAGGTTTTGGCGACAATCGGCGACCGCCACGGTCGGTAATTTGTCGCCAAAACCGAGCGCGGTTACGACCGGGCGACGGTTGCGAGGACCGTTGCACCCGCGAGCTTGAACTCCCGGGTGGCGACTGCGTCGGCGAGGCCGTCGAACGTGACGTCGGTCGCGAGGACTTCGGCGGCGATCGTCGCGAGGTGTGCTTCGGCCGCGTCGCGCAGCTCGGTGTCTTCGATCTGCAGACCCAGATGGATCCGGTCGCTGACCTCGAGCCCGGCTTCGCGGCGCAGGGTCTGCACGTTGCGGATGACGTCGCGCGCCCAGCCTTCGTGGATCAGCGAGTCATCGAGACGGGTGTCGAGGGCGATGACGATGCCCGACTGCGTCTCCGCGGTCTTCACCCCGTGGGCCGCGTGGCGCTCGAACGTGAACATCTCCGGCGGCAGGTCGTCGGTCCAACCCGGGAGGCGGACCGAACGGCCGCTGCGGATCGATTCGATGGCATCGGCGCGATCGTCGTCGGTCAGCTCCTCGAGCTCGCCCTTGGTCGCGTCGAGCTGGTTCCGCAGCACGGGCCCGGCCCGGCGGAAATCGAGCGAGAGGTGGTCTTCCTCGAGCGCGGAGAGGTCTTCGGCGAAGTCGACGCGCTTGACGTTGAGCTCCGTCGCGATCGTCTCCTGCTGCGCGGCCAAGGCCACCCGCGTCTCGGGCTCAGCGACGATCGTCACCGACGGCAGCGGCTGGCGGACACGGAGCTTCGCCTCTTCGCGCAGCCGCAGCGCGGTGCTGATGACGGCCCGCACGGACCGGGTCGCTTCCAGGAGCTCTTCGTCGCGCCAGGCCGCGAGCGTCTCGGGCCAGAGCGCGTGGTGGACCGACTCGGGCGTGTCTGCGCCTTCGGGTGAGAACTTGCGGATCACCTGCTGCCAGAGCGCGTCGGTTACGAACGGCACGATCGGCGCCAATACGAGAATCGCGGCGCGGAGCGCGACGAACAGCGACGAGTGGCACGCCAACTTGTCAGCGTCGTCCGACGCTCGCCAGAAGCGGCGGCGGTTCACGCGCACGTACCAGTTCGACACCTCTTCGGCGAAGTCCTCGAACTCGCGCACCGTCGTCGGCGTGTCCTCGCGCTTCATGGCGTCGGTCGCGACGTCGATGAGCTGCGCGGTGCGCGCCAGCAGCCAGCGATCGGTGAGGTGCAGCTGGTCGCCGAGTGTGCCGGGCTCGACCATCTCGACGCGGTCGATGCTCGCGTACGTGTCGAAGAACGACGCGATGTTCCACAACCCCGCGAGCCGCCGTTGCGCCTGCGCGCCTGCGTCGTATCCGAAGCGCGCTTCCGAACCAGGCGGTTGGCGCGAGAACAGATAGCGGATCGGGTCTGCACCGATCTCGGCGACCGCGTCGTCGAAGCGGATCATGTGGCCCGTCTTCGAGAACTTCTCGCCCGTCTCCGAGATCACCCGCTCGTATGACAGCACCCGCTCGTACGGTGCCCGGCCCTCGAGCACGACGCTCATGAAGAGCATCGAATAGAACCAGAGCCGCACCTGCTCGCGCATCTCGGTGATCCACTCGGCCGGGAAGCGCGACTTCCAGCCTTCGGGATCGTCGAAGTAGCCGAGCGTCGAGAACGGGACGATGCCGGCATCGAGCCAGCAGTCGCCGACCTCGGGCACCCGTGCCGCCGGTGCTGCGCACGACGCGCAGCGGATCTTGATGTCGTCGATCCACGGGCGGTGCAGCTCCGGCAGCGCGTCGACGCGCTCCGGTTCGAACGCGCGCTCGCGCAGCTCCGCGCGCGAACCGACCACGGTGAGCTCGTTGCAGTCCTCGCAGCGGTAGAAGGGGAGGGGCAGCCCCCAGTAGCGCTTGCGCGAGATGCACCAGTCGCCCATGTTGTGCAGCCAGTCGTCCATGCGGCTGCCGATGTGCGACGGGTCCCACTCGACCGTGTGCGCGGCGGCGAGCATCGGCTCGCGCACGTCGTCGACACTGATGAACCACTCGTACACGAGCCGGAAGAGCACGTGGCTCTTGCAGCGCCAGCACACGGGAACGCTGTGCGGGTACAGCTCGTCTCTGATGACGCGGTCGGCGACGTGCAGGCGCTCCGCGATCTCGTCGCCGACGCCGGCCGCGTTGCGGCCGTCGAGCCAATCGAAACCGTCGACATAATTCCCTTGCCCGTCGATCGGTGCGATGACGGCGAGCGAGTGTTCTTTGCTGAGCTCGTAGTCCTCGGGGCCGCAGCCGGGCGCGATGTGGACGATGCCAGTGCCCTCTTCCGGATCGATCTCGTCCCACGGGATGACGATGTGGCGCACCGGCTGCTGTACCGGGAGGTGCGGGAAGAACGTCTCGAACTCGAGGCCGACGAGCTCGGCGCCCTCGAGCGAACGCAACACCGCA
This sequence comes from uncultured Actinomycetes bacterium, assembly GCA_963740835.1. GTDB lineage: Bacteria > Actinomycetota > Acidimicrobiia > IMCC26256 > PALSA-610 > CAVUFH01. Next base: position 1,665,176 of record CAVUFH010000003.1, read on the forward strand.
TCGTCGACGAACCCGAGCCGCTTGCGCGCCGCCGCGCTCATCACCAGCCGGCGACCGTCGAAGTCGATCTCCTCGTAGCGCAGCGTCGGGTGCACGGCGGCCGCGACGTTCGCGGGCAGCGTCCACGGCGTGGTCGTCCACAGCACGAGCTCGCGTCCGCTGCCGTCCTTCAAGGGCGCGGCGACGTACAGCGAGAGATCCTCGGTCTCGACGTACGAGCCGAGCATCTCGTGCTGCGAAAGGCTGGTGCCGCAACGCGTGCACCACGGCAGCGGCACGTGACCTTCGTACAGGTAGGCGCGCTCGAAGCACTTCTGGAGGAACAGCCAGATCGCTTCGATGTTGTCGTCCGAGTACGTGAAGTAGGAGTTGTCCCAATCCATCCACTGCCCGAGGCGGGCGGACTGCTCGGCGATCACCTGCGCGTACTCGTCGACCCGTTCGCGGCACGCCTGCGAGAAGTTGTCGAGTCCGAACGCCTCGATGTCGGGCTTCCCCTTGAAGCCGAGCGCCCGCTCGACCTCGACCTCGACCCAGAGGCCCTGGCAGTCGAAGCCGTTCTGATAGCGGCAGCTCTGGCCCTGCATCGCGTGGAAGCGGATGACGGCGTCCTTCAGCGTGCGGCCCCATGCGTGGTGCACGCCCATCGGGTTGTTCGCGGTGATCGGCCCGTCGAGGAAGCGGAACTCCGGCGCCCCAGATCGGAGCGCGCGCAGCCGCCCGAAGGCGCCGGTCTCCTCCCAGTGCCGGAGCACCCGCGGCTCGACCTCGAGGGGGTTGTAGTGCGCGTCGATCGTGGGCTCCTCGGGCGGGCGGGGCGGCCCGAAAAGGCTAGCCGGAGGCCCGATGTCCGCCGGTGCCACGCCGCACCGGCGACGCCGCGCACGACTACCGTCGTGCCCATGCGCGGATTCCTGCTGTGCCTGTTCGCGGCGTTCTTGGCCCTGTTCGCAGGCTGCAGTGGAGACGACGACAACAGCTCCAGCACCACCACGGTCCACAGCACGGACGCGAGCGACACCACCGTGCCCGGTACGCCGACGCCCGAGGAACAGGAGCTCTCGGACCGGACCTTCGTATCGACCGAGGTCACCGGCCACGACCTCGTCAGCGGCACCAAGGTCACGCTGACCTTCCCGAATCCGGCCGAGCTCACTGCCGACGCGGGCTGCAACTCGCTGGGCGGCAGCTTCACGATCGAAGGTGGCGCCCTCCTGGTGTCGCAGATGCAGTCCACGCTGAAGGGTTGCTCGGCCGAATTGCAGGCGCAGGACGAATGGTTGTCGCAGTTCCTGCAGTCGAACCCGAAGATCGGGCTCAGCGGCGACACGCTGACGCTGACCGGCAGCGACACCAAGATGACGCTCTCGAGCAAATAGGGCACGCCCGCGGAGGCCCAGAGCGCGGTCGATCCCGGGCGGCCGCTCGGATCCGCGACAATGGGTGCGTGGGAATGCGCACGGACTGCAAGCACTATGAGAGCCGGACCTATCCATCGGGCGACATCGTGCGGAAGTGCCGGATCGATCTCGCGCCCGAAGCGCCGTGGCAGTGCCCGGCCGACTGCGCCGGCTACGAGCGCCGCATGATCGACGCGGGCTGGCAGTACGGCACGCTCGGCGAAGCGCAGGGGCCGGCCGACAAGCCGCCCGAGCTCGGCGACGACGTCGCCCGGCTGCTCGACGAAGCCGAGGACATCGTGAACGCGGCCGGCGCCGAGCTGCGCGCCGAGCAGGTGCAGAAGCAGCGCAAGGGCCTGTTCCGCAAGAACAAGCGCAAGCGCCGCTGAGCGCGCGCGTTCCCCGGTGGTCCACTTCTCCGCTGCGAAGCGTCCTGCCGCGTCCGAGCGGCACGCGATCCAGGCGGTGTGGATCGCGGTGGTGTGCTGGTCGGCCACCGCGCTGTTCGTCCGTGCCGCGCACGCCGACCCGCTCGTGTTCACGACGTGGCGGCTCTGGTTCTCGCTGCCGCCGCTCGCGCTGATCCTGTACGTTCGCACCCGGCGCGGTGAGCACGTCATGTTGCGAGCCGAGGGTGTGTCGCGCGTGCGGTGGGTGCTGCTCGTGCTGGGCGCGGGCGCGTTCTTCGCGTCCGCCGCCGGGAGCGCGTTCGTCGCGATCGACAAGACGCGCCTGCTCGACGTCACGCTGATCGGCGCGCTCCAGCCCGTCGTCATCATCATCGTCGCGGTGCTGTTCCTCGGCGAGCACATCGAGCGGCGACACGCGTTGTACGCAGGGGTCGCCGTCGCGGGCACGATCTTGGTTGCGACATCGTCGTCCGGCAGTGGCACGTGGAGCCTCGCCGGCGAACTGATCGCGGTGCTGAGCCTCTTCCTCAACGCGGGTTGGTACCTGTACGGCCGCGTGCTCCGCAGCCGCGACGCGATCGACCCGTTCGCGTTCATGCTCGGCGTGCTGGCCGCGGCAGCCGTGCTCATGACGCCGATCGCCCTTATCAGTGCGGGCACGTTGACGTTGTCCCGCGATGCGTTCCTCTGGGCCGCGGCGACGATGGTGGTCGGCACGACCGCGCACATCCTGTTGGTGTGGGCGCATCGTTACGTGCCCGCATCGAAGTCGGCGCCGCTGCTGCTCGCCGAACCGGTGCTGGTGGCGCTCGCAGCCTGGGTGTGCTTCGGCGAGGCGCTCGGCGCGGTCGAGATCGTGGGTTCGATCGCGGTGGTGGCGGCGCTGGCGGGGATGGTGCGCAGCCCCGCGGTCACGCACGTCGAGGACGAGATCCCGGATCCCGCGCCCGCGACGTGAGCGGCCGCGCGCCCCACGGACCAGGTCCACCAGCCGGTGGAGCGCGGGTTGAGCGGCCGTGGAACGGGCGTCGATGGTGGCGCGCGAACGTGGGTGCGGCAATCCCGTCGTCCGCCGGGTCGGCGCGCGGCCGGGGCTAGGGTGCACGGTTTCACACGCGGCGCTGCTGTCGCTGAGGAGGTCGCCGTGAGCGTGGGATCCGCGGAGGCGCGAGCTCAGATGACCGCCGCCGACATCGACGCGGTGTACCGCGTCGTCGACGACGCCCGCCGCAACTTCCTGATCACCGACGCGTACCACCGCTTGTCGTTGGACATGAAAGGGCTGATCGGCCCGCACGGCAGCTGGTGCACGTTCTCGACCTGGTCGTCCCGCACGATCGGTTACTTCATCCGGGGCGACATCGACCCGGTCACCGAGCACTGGCTCGCCGGGAGCCCCGCGTGGGTCCGGTTCGTCGTGCGCCGGCCCGTGCTCCACGTGAACCGGCTGATCAGTCGCTCGCGCCACCGGGCCGGTCCCCGGCTGCTCGCGCGCGGCAATCGCGAGATCTTCCTCGAGATCGCGGGCGAGTTCGCGCGGTTCATCGAGGAGTTCAGCACCGCCGCGACGCGCGACGACCGCCGCTGGCGTACATACCGGGCGACGATCACCGCGTCGCCCGCGAGCGAGCTGTTCCCGGCGGCCGACATCGAGCTCATGCGCAACGGGTTCGGCGCCTACTACTCCGCCATCCACGAGCACGATGTGCGGAAGCAGGCGGAATTGGTGCTGCTCGGCAACATCCTGCTCGCCGACTACGAGCAGCAGCGGGTCGATCCGATCGTGCGCTCGGCGCTCAGCCTGTTCCCGAGCCGGCTGCTGAACGACGACCCGGCCGACCCCGAGCTGCTCACGGTCCGCGCGAAGAAACCATGGGCGCTGCAGGACAAAGGACGGCTGCGCACGTGGATCGACGCCACTTACGCGCGGTTGGTGACACGGTTCCGGATGGCGATCGTTCTCCCGGCCGGGCGGCCGCTGCGCGAGCACAGCGAGCTGATCTGCGTCGGGGCCGGGTTGCCGAAGCCGGCTGACGGTGACGCGCTCTACGCGTCACGGCTCGCGTTGTTGCGCAACCACGAGCTGGTCGAGGTGTGGAACGCGCACGACCACGCGCGCGGTGCGTACCGCGCCGCGAAGGCGCGGAACTGGGCCCGCCTCGGTGACCGGATGAACTGCATCGTCAACGTGTTCCGCGCGAGGCAGGAGCGCGAGGCGTTGTACGAGATCGAGCCGTTGACGGCTGCAGAGCGGCGCGTCGCCCAAGGGTTGCCACCCGAGCGCCCCTGAACCCGATTGCCATGACCCGGCCGCCGTTCACGGACTCCTACCTCGACGCGCTGCGCGGGCACGGCGATCCGTTCGCGGACGCGGTCATCGCCGACTTCGTGCAGGTACAACACGTCACGGATCCACAGTACGTGGTGCAGCAGCTGATCCAGCACCAGCGCCGGCTGCCACCGGCCGAGCAGATCCCGTCGGTGCGCGCGTACTTCGACACGCCGGTTCCGTTGCCGGCCTGGGCTGATGTCGCGGTGCTGCGGCGGGGCCAGGAGATCTTTCGCGTCCTCGGCGTGCACATCGCGAGTGCGTTGTTCTGTGCGTCGCTCCCGATGAGCTACGCCGCGGTCGATGGTTCGCAGGTCCTGACCCGGACGGCGCAGCTGGTGTCGAACACCCGTCGGCGCCTCGCGCACACAGGCGAGATGCTGCTCGACGTCATGGGTGCGAACGACGATCGTGCCGCGCTCCCGTTCGCTCCCGACACCCACGCGTACGACGCGCCGCACGGCGTGCGGCTGTTCCACGCTGCGGTCCGGCACCTGCTGCGCAATGACGCCGAGTACCAGCAGGCCCAACCCGGCGAGCCGATCAACCAGGAGGACCTGCTCGGCACGCTCACCGTGTTCACGGTTGTCGTGGTCGAGGCGCTCGAACGCTTCGGCGTACACCTCGACGCTGCGCAGCGGGATGCGTACGTGCGCCTGTGGCTGACTGCGGGATATCTCCTCGGCATCGACCCGAACGCACTGCTCTCCCGGCGCGATGCCGGCGACGTCGCAATCGGCTGGGACGAGCTGGTGGACTTGCGCGACACGATCGCGCACCGGCACGTGGGGCCGAGTGCCTCGGGGCAACTGCTCATGGCCGCGCTGCTCGAGGAGGAATCCGAGCCGCTGCCGTTCCCGTTCCGCGGTCTGCCGGGGGCGTGCACGCGCGCGCTCATCGGCGCCGAGTACAGCGAGTACCTCGCGATCCCACCCGCGGGCTGGACCCGCCTCTTGCTACAACCGCTGCCCGTCGTCAACCGGCTGCTCTTCAACCGTCGCTACTACGACCTCTCGGGTTGGCTGTTCGCGCGCGTCACCCGCAGCATGTACCGCAACTGGATCGCGGTCGCGAACGCCGACACCGATGGCGGTCATCCGCAGCGATACCGACCGGTCTGGCGCGCGTGGAACCTCGAACCGGCGACGGAACGCGCGCAACGCGTCGTGCGCCATCCGGTGCGTGTGACCCAGCGCCGGCGCACGCTCGGCACCGCGTTCGCCGCGCGCTGACGGCCCGACGTTCGGGCTCCGGGGGGCAGACGCGCAGGTCGGTCTACGATGCGGCGGGGGCAGTCGTCGGAAAGGCCGACCAGTGGAGTTTCGGATACTCGGTCCGCTCGAGGTGATCGGTCCCGATGGTCCGCTGTTGCTCCGCGGGGCCAAGCGCCGCGGGCTGCTCGCATTCCTGCTCGTGCAGCGCGGGCAGGTCATCTCCTCGGACCGCCTGGTCGAAGCGCTCGGTGACGGCGAAGCCGGGAGCGGCGCGCTCGGCACGATCCAGACGTACCTCTCGCAGTTGCGCAAGATCTTGCCGCAGGTCGGCGGCGAGCTGGTGACCCAGCCATCGGGCTACGTGTTCGACGTGCCCGACGACGCGGTCGACGCGGCCCGCTTCGAAGCCATGGTGCGCGCCGCGGGCGCGGAGCCGGACTCCGGCGGCCGGTTGCGCCTGCTCGACGGGGCGCTCGGACTGTGGCGAGGCGCCGCGCTCGAAGAGTTCGCGTGGTCGTGGGCACTCACCGAACGGGCGCGACTCGAACGCCGCCGCCTCGACGCGCTGTCGCTGCGCGCGGAGACGCGCCTCGAGCGCGGTGAGTATCTCGAAGCGCTGAGTGAGCTCGACTCGCTCACCGAGGAGTATCCGCTCGACGAGCGGCTCTGCGGGCAACGCATGCTGGCGGCCTACCGGGCCGGCCGGCAGGCCGAGGCGTTGCGCGCCTTCCAGCAACTGCGCCGCAACCTCGCGCACGAGCTCGGATTGGAACCGAGCCCCGAGCTCGTCGAGCTCGAACGCCGGCTACTCGATCACGACCCGACGTTGCGCGCGGGCGCCCAGGTCCGCGCTGGCAGCGGCCTCGACCACGAGGTGGCGGCGCGTGGGGGCGGCCGGACGGGCGCGGCCAGCGATCAGGTCACCGAGTACACCGACGCGCTGCGGAGCATCCGCGCGTCGTCGCACCTGAAGCTCGGGCTCGCGACCGTCGCGGTGTTGATCACCGATCTCGTCGGTTCCGCGTCGTTGCGCACGAGCCTCGGTGACCATCGTGCTGACGAGATCGAACGATGGCACGAAGGCATCCTCACCAAGGCCGTCGCTGATTACCAGGGCACGATCGTGAAGCGGCTGGGCGACGGCGCGATGGCTGTGTTCACGACCGCGACCGACGCGGTGGCCGCCGCGGCTGCGATCCAGACCCGGCTCGCGCGCGAGAGCCGGACCAAGGCGGCCGCGCTGCAAGTGCGCATCGGTGTCAGCGCGGGGGAAGTCGTCGTCGAGGAAGACGACGTGCGCGGGCTCCCGCCGACGGAAGCAGCCCGGTTGTGCGCACGTGCCAAGGGCGGCCAGATCCTCACGACCCAATTGGTGCAGCACCTCGCGGCCGCGCGCAGTGCCGCGTCGTTCCTGCCGTTCGGCGCGTTCGAGCTGAAGGGTTTGCCCGGGCCGACGCCGCTCTACGAAGTGCCGTGGCCCGTCGGCGGCGGCGAGACCGTGCCCGTCCCCGATCCGCTCACGGCCGAGCGCCAGTTCTCGTTCGTGGGCCGGCACGCCGAGCTCGGTGCGCTCGCCACCATCTGGACCGAGGCGTGCGACACCAGCGGTTTCGGCACCGCGCTCGTCACCGGCGAAGCCGGTGCGGGAAAATCCCGGCTCACCTCCGAGTTCGCGCAGTCGATCGGCGCCGTCGGCCACACCATCCTCTACGGCCGCTGCGACGAGGTCGCGGGCTACCCGTTCCAACCGATCGCGGAGTGGCTTCGTCACTATCTCGCGCACGCTTCACCGGCCGGCGTCGGCATGGTGCGCGCCCGCCACGGCGCCGAGCTGTCGCGGCTCGTCCCCGAACTGGTGAGTGCGCACTTCGCCTCCGATCACGCGCAGGCGAGCGCGGATCACGGCGACCCGTACCCGCTGTACGAAGCGGTACTCGGCTGGCTCACGCTCGTCGCCGACGGCGGCCCGGTGCTCCTCGTGCTCGACGACCTGCAGTGGGCTTCGCGGCCGACGCTGGCCGCGCTGCGACACCTCGTGGCCGCGTCTCCCCGGTTCCCCGGGATGCTCGTCGCGACGTGCCGCGACGACGACGTGCCCGAACAGGAGCTCGCTGCGCTGCTCGGCCGGCTCGAACGCGCCGGCAGTTCGGTGCGGCGCGTGCAGCTCGGTGGGCTCGAAGCCGCGGATGTCGTCGCCATGGTCAGCGAGTCGCTCGGCACTGCCGCGGCCGAGCCGGTGCGCGACCTCGCGCGCGAGATACACACCGAGTCGGGCGGCAACCCGCTCTTCGTCACCTCGCTCGCGCAGCAGCTGGAGTCCGACGACCTGATGCGGCTGCGGGCGACGCGCCAACCGGTACGGCCGCCGGAACGGGTCATGGAGCTCGTCGTGAACCGCGTGTCGCGCCTCGAGCCGGCGACGGCCGAGCTCTTGCGCAAGGCCGCGGTGACCGGTCCCGAGTTCGAGTTCTCACTGTTGCGCATCGTGGCCGACGACACCGACGACGATCAGCTGCTCGACATCCTCGCCACGGCGGTGCAGGCGCGATATCTCGTCGAGCTGCCCGGAACGCCGCTGCGCTACCGGTTCCCGCACGGCGTGGTGCGCAACGCGTTGCTCGAAACCGTGCCCGTGAGCCAGCGCATGCGGTTGCACAAGCTGGCCGGACGCGGCCTCGAACAGCTCGGCCGCGCTGCCGACGACCGCACGATCGCGTCGCTCGCGTACCACTTCTCCCAGGCCGCCGGCCTCGGCGAGGCGGATCGCGCGGTCAACTACTGCCAGCTCGCGGCCGACGTCGCGACGCAGCAACTCGCACATGAAGAGGCGGTCGCGTGGTACCAGCGCGCGCTCGAGGTCGCCGAGGCCGAAGGCGCGAGCGACGAGGTCCGCTACGAACTCCTCCTCGCGGTCGGCCGCGCCCAAGTGTGTGCGGGCGACAAGGAATCACGTACGAGCCTCTTTCGCGCCTACCGAGTCGCCCGCGACATCGGTGACGCGACGCGCGCCGCCGAAGCAGTGCTCTCGCTCAATCGCGGGTTCTTCGCGCGCACGGGCGAGACCGACGACGAGGCCGTCGAAGCGCTCGAAGCAACGCTCGCGCTGTTCGCCGACGAGGAAGACGACGGCACCAAGGCCGCGTTGCTCGCCGCCCTCGCTTCGGAACTGGTCTGGTCCGAAGACGGTGACCGCCGGTTCGCGCTCAGCGACGAGGCGCTCGCGATGGCCCGGCACGCGGCCGATCCGCGTGCGCTCGCGCGAGTGCTCGGCCTGCGGAACATGACGATCCTCGCGCCCGACACGCTGGGCGAGCGCACGGCGAACTGTTACGAGCTTCTCGGTCTCGCCGAAGAAGTACAGGACGAGATCATCCGCTTCGACGCCGCGTTCCACCGCGGTGGTACCGCGCTCGAAGCCGGCGACGCTGATGCCGCCAACGACATGGTGGAGGTCGCGGCGCGGGTCGCGGACCGTCTCCGTCAACCGCGGTTGTTGTGGCGGGCGCGCTTGATGCAGACCGCGCAGGCTGTGTTCCGCGGCGCGCTCGACGACGCCGACTACTTCGCGGCCGAAGCCGTCGAGCTCGGTCGCCGGGCCGGGCAGGGGAGCGAGGCGTTCCTCTTCTACACCGAGCAGCTGCTGGAGATCCGCCGCTGGCAGGGCCGGCTCGACGAGCACCTCGGGCAGCTGAAGCCGTTCGCGGGCCAGGCCAACTGGGACTTCGGCTACGCGATCACCCGCTACCTCTACGAAGCCGGCGACGTCGACGGTGCGCTGCAGATCTACCGCGACGCGGTCAGCGAAGGCTTCCTCCCGCTGCGCCGCGACATGCTCGTCGCGCCGTCGCTCTACAACCTCGCGTTCCTCGCCGCGCGCGAGGGTGACGTCGCGACCGCCGAGGGGTTGTACGAGGCGCTCCGTCCGTTCGCGGACTCGTTCGCGAACACGACGATCGCCAAGCCGGTCGGCTGGCACTACCTCGGACTGCTCGCGGCGACGATGGGCAAGATCGAGACGGCCGAGTCCTACCTGCGCAAGGCGATCGGCGTCCACGACATCGTGGGCGCGCCGCTGTTCCGTGCCGAGAGCGAGATCGAACTCGCGCGTGTGCTCCTCGACGGCGGCCGCGACACCGATGCCGAGGAACTGCTCACGAGTGCCCGCGCCACCGCAGAGGCGCGTGGCTCCGCGCTGCTTGGGCGTCAGTGCGATCGACCGAGTACTGCACCGGCCGCGAGCGCGAGGCACAACGGCGGGTAGACGGTGTGGTCCCGGCGCACGAATGCGGTCGAGCTCGAATCAGGTACCACGAGGTCCGTGCGACCAGCGAGGCCGAGGACGCCGCGCGTCGCGAGCACGGTCGCGACACCGACGCGTCCGGTCCGGTTGACCAGCGGTTGCCGCGCCGGGCTACGGACGAAGACGTTGAACCCACTCGAGGGTTGACCGACCGCGATCGGAAGCGAGGTGCCGACTACGTGTCGATCACGCGGGACAACCTGCGGACATTGCGCACCGCGCTCGGCTGCACCTGAGCCCGGCGGTCGGCGCGGTCAGAGATCTGGCTGATCCCACCGCGGTGTGCGCTGCAGCAGCGCGCGTAGGAGCGGCGCGAACTCGTCGAGCGGTTGCGACGGGTAATTCGTTTCGAAGCAGTTCTCGTCGTACAGCTCGCAGAACTCCACGGTGTCGTCGAACCACTCGTGCCCGGCGTAGTGCTCACGCGCGTTCGGATCCGCGCCCACATGTCGTCCGTAGTAGTAGAGCTGGAACACCGGGTGGTGCTTGGTGATCCACGTGAGCCGCTCGTCCACGAACGGCTTGAGGATCGAGGCCGCGAGCTCGCCGTGGTTACGAGGCGCGAGCGTGTCGCCGATGTCGTGCAGCAGGCACATCGCGACGTAGTCATCGTCGCGTCCGTCCCGGCTCGCGCGCGTCGCGGACTGCAAGGAGTGGTCCAGGCGTGAGATCGCGTAGCCCTCGGTTCCTTCGTCGAGCAGTCGCAACGCATCGAGAACCCGGTCGGTGTATCCCGCGAGGAAGTCGACCCGGCGTGCTTCGATGATCTCGTAGTCGGCCGGCGTGCTGTCCTGCATGCGGGCGAAGTTGGCGCGTTGGACGACCATCGGACCACAGTCTATTGAGTCACGGCCGTGCGCATCTTCGTGACGAGTGCCGCGAACATCGGGTAGGTGGCGGGCCCCCCGAGCGCGTCGATCGACGGTTTCCACAGATCCCAGCGGTCGATGAGTCGTTGTCCGAGCAGGAGCCGGATCGTCTCGAAGTCGAAGCCACCGTGCTTCTCGAGCGCGCCCAACTGCTCGTAGTAGTCGAGCTCCCGGTACAGCACGAACGCGTCGACCGAGTTCTCGTCGATGTAGCGCAAGAGCGCGTCCCGCAACGCCTCGCGCGTCTCGAACGTGTTGATCAGGCGACGCGTCTCCTCGAGCGGCGCTTCGTTCCAGCGGCGGAAGAAGTCGGCGGCCATCTGCGTCTGCCGCGCGACGCGCGCTTCCCGCACCTGCTTGCTCGCCAAGATGACGACGCCGAGAGTGCTCACCAACCCGATGGCTCCCACCGCGGTCGCGATTGCGGTGACTTGCTCGGCCCAGTTCGGCATGGCAGGACCCTTTCTCTTCAGTCGTCGTATGCCGGTGTTCCCGGTCGAACTGCAGGATGACGGACCTGGTCGCCGCGCTGGAAGCTGGCGAGGTAGTCCGCCTCGGGATGGCCCGACGCGCGGATGCTGGCCACGACCGCGTCGTGGTCGTAGTCGACGCGCCGGTGCCGGATGCGATGCCCGCTCGGGTCGTCGTCCACGATGACGTACGACGCGCGCAGGTCGGACGTGATCGGGTTGCTGACGCTGCCGAGGTTGATCGCTCGCCTCGCGCCGAGCTGCCGGTCCGTCGCCTGGTGCGTGTGGCCGCCGCAGATGACGTCACCGTCGGCGCCGGCGAGCAGCGCGGCGAGCTCACGATCGGCGACCGCGGGCGTGATGCCGGGGCCGTCATCGGACCGCGGGGAGGCGTGGATGCCGAGCAGCCGGGTCCCGTCGGTGAGCACGGCGCGCAGTTGTGGCGGAAGCGCGCCGAGCCATGCGATGTCCGCCGTTCGCATCTGGGCTGTGGTCCATGCGAAGGAGGCTTCGACCGCCAGGAAGCGCGGCCGGAGCGTCGGGTCGCGTTCGACGTCGTCGGCGTGGGGTGCCGGGCGCGCACCCGAAACGACGTACCGGTCGGTGTTCCCCCGCACGAACTGCGCGCCGGGAAGGTTGCGCAACCGTTCCAGCGTCTCGGTGGGTTCCGGACCGATCGCGACGAGATCGCCGAGCGCCCACCACGCGTCGATGCCCTGACGGGTTCCGTCGGCGATGACTGCGTCGAGCGCGACCGGATTCCCGTGGACATCGGAGATCAGGGCCAGGCGCACGGACCCAGCCTGCCGCACCCTCGCGGGTCGCGATTTGCCACCACCGCGCTGTGGTACCTGACACGCGTGTCAGGTACGCTCGCCCGATGGAATTGCCGAAGATCGTCAGTGTCGACGACCACGTGGTCGAGCCCGCGCACGTCTGGCAGACCTGGCTGCCGCAGAAGTATCGCGAAAAAGGCCCGCACGTGGAGCGCAAGCGCTGGGGTTCGTTCGTGAAGATGGCCGGCGCCCGCTACGTGAACCCCGAGGACCCGAACGGGTTGTGGGGTGACGCGTGGTACTTCGAGGACCGCCTCATCTACGTGCACAAGAGGTTCGTCGCGATCCCCCTCGAAGCGACACCCGATGGCGACGTGTCCAAGTTCGACCGCACCAAGATGGTGATGGAAGCGCTCACCTACGACGACATGCGCCCCGGCTGCTACGACCGTGACGCGCGCATCGCCGATATGGATCTGAACTGGTCCGACGGTTCGCTGCCGTTCCCGACCTTTCCGCGGTTCTGCGGGCAGACGTTCTACGAAGCCGAGGACAAAGAGCTCGGGTTGGCCTGCGTCAAGGCGTACAACGACTGGATGGTCGAGGAGTGGTGCGGACCGTCCCGCGGTTACAACATCCCGCTGTGCCTCATGCCGCTGTGGGACGTCGAGCTCGCGGCGCAGGAGATCCAGCGCAACGCGGACCGGGGTGTGCGCGCGTTCTGCTTCAGTGAGCTGCCCCACCACTTGAAGCTGCCGACGATCCACAGTGGCGAGTGGGACCCCGTGTTCCAGGTCTGCAACGACACCGGTGTCACGCTGTGCATGCACATCGGTTCGTCGTCGACGAACCCGTCCGCGTCGCCCGACGCGCCCGGCGGCGTCGGCGGCACGCTCGCGTTCAACAACTCGATGGCGTCACTCGCGGACTGGTTGTTCTCCGGGAAGTTGATCCAGTTCCCCGAGCTCAAGCTCGCGTACTCCGAGGGTCAGATCGGCTGGATCCCTTACGCGCTCGAGCGCGCCGACACGGTGTGGGACCAGCACGACAGCTGGCAGCACTCCAAAGAGCTCATCCCTGAACCGCCGTCCACCTACTACTACGGCCGCATCTTCGGGTGCTTCACCGCCGACCATCACGGCCTGCACTCGCTGAGCGAGGTGGGCGAGGACAACATCTGCTTCGAGACCGACTACCCGCACACCGACACCACGTGGCCGCATTCCAAGGCATACGTCGAGAAGATGCTCGCCGACTTCGACGAGAACCTCGCCTACAAGGTGCTGCGCGGCAACGCGATCAGGATGCTGGAGCTCGATCGGGTCTGAACCCGTACGGCAGGGAGCTCATCCTTCCGGCGCGAACGTCACCGGTGCGCTGAACGCGGCGCGACGGTGGGCACGGCGCAGGATCAGCAACACCGCGGGGCCGAACACGACGATCGCGACGACGTTCGTGATCGCGCGGCCGGTGTCCCAGCCCCAGGTCGATGTGGCCAGCGTGTACAGGAGGAACCGGTGCAGGTTCTCGAACACCGGCGCGCCGGCGACGTAGGAGAGCTGCGTATCGCTCCCGATCGCGAACGGCCAGAACCACAGGTTGATCAAGAAGCCGAAGAAGTACGCCGACACCGCGCCGTAGGTCGCGAGCATGGCGATCTCCTTCCGACCGCGCATCGGAGGCAGTAGCCCCGCCCCGAGCCCGATCCACGACGCCGCGAGCATCTGGAACGGGAGCCACGGGCCGATGCCACCGGTGAGGATCGCGGACGCGAACAGCGTGGTAGAGCCGAGCACGAAGCCGAAGCCGGGTCCGTAGACGCGACCGGCCAGCACGAGCAGGAAGAACACCAGCTCAATGCCTCCGGTTCCCGCACCGAGCGGACGCAGCGCCGCACCAATCGCCGAGAGCACGCCGAGCATCGCGATCGCCTTGGTGTCGATCCGGCCGGTTGTGATCTCCGCCAGGACGATCGCGATCAGGCCGGGGAGCAATGCGGCGAAGATGAAGGGCGCGTCCTCGGTGTGGGCGAAGTTGCTCGGCGGGGTGACGAGCAACGGCCAGAAGAACATCAGGAACCCCGCGACCGACACGAGAGCCAACGCGGCGAGCGATCGCGGACTCACGCCGACGACACCGCGCGTGCGGCGCGGCGCGGCGGTGGGTTGGGTGGCGGTGGGATGGGTTGCGGTCACTGGAGCGACCCGCTCGTGACGTGCGCAGCCGTGAGCGCGGCACCGACCTCGGCGACCGTGAGCCACGGCTCGGGGTGCAGGATCTTTGCGACTTGGGGCGCGAAGGACGGTGACGAACAGATCACTTCGGCCGTGGGGCCGTCGGCGACCACTTCGCCGTCGGCGAGCACGACGACGCGGTCCGCAACCGACGCGACGAACTCGACGTCGTGGGTGGCGACGACGATCGCCCGCCCCTCGGCCGCGAGCTCGGCGATGACCGCCGCGAAGCGATCCTTCGCGGTCGGGTCGAATCCCCGCGTCGGCTCGTCGAGGAGCACCACCTCGGGCGCGGCCGTCAGCTGGACCGCAAGAACGAGCGCGAGGCGCTGGCCCTCAGAGAGGTCGCGGGGATGGGTAGCGGACCCGACGCCGACCACGAGCCGCTCGAGCAGCTCGCGGCATGTCCCCGGCCGCGTCGCCGCGTCGTGGTCCGCTTGCGTGCACTCGTCGCCGACGGTCGGCATGTAGAGCAGATCGGACGCCGTCTGCGGGACGAGCCCGACCAACCGGCGCGCCGCGTCGGGTGTCAGCGTGGCCGGATCCTGCGCGGCGACCGCGACCCGGCCCTCCTGGCGGGGCCCCGCGCCCTGCAGGGCCCACAGCAGCGACGACTTGCCGGAGCCGTTGCGCCCCATGAGCGCGACGACTTCGCCCGCGTGCAGATCGAGGTCCACGTTGCGCACCGCGACGACGTTCCCGTAACGGACGACCACGCGGCGCGCCGCGAGCGCGACCGGACCGGCGCTGGTCGACGCGAGCACCCGCCCACGCGCGGGCGGCGCACTGTCGGCGAGCGCGCGTCGCAACGGGCCCGCGCGCCGGCGAGCGTCCCGAACCGACAAGGGGAGCGGTGTCCAGCCCGCGCGGCGAGCCAGATGCACGACCGGCGGCGCGATGTCGGCGACTTCGAGGATGGTACGCGCGTCGCCCGCGGTGACCCGGCCGTCGCCGTGCACGTGCGCGACGGTGTCGGCGTGGTGCACGACGCGTTCGAGCCGGTGCTCGGCGAGCAGCACGGTGACGCCGAGATCGTGCACGAGCCGCGCGACGGCCGCGAGCACATCTTCGGCCGCGTTCGGGTCGAGTGCGGACGTCGGTTCGTCGAGGACGAGCGCGCGTGGGTGGGCGGTGAGTACGGACCCGATCGCGACGCGCTGCTGCTGCCCGCCCGAGAGGGCGCGGAGCGGCCGGCCGCGGAGCTCGGCGATCCCGAGGAGGTCGAGCGTCTCCTCGACGCGCTTGCGCATCACGTCGGGTGGCAGCCCGAGCTGCTCCATCGCGTACGCGAGCTCCTCTTCGACCGTGTCCGTGACGAACCCGGCGGACGGGTCCTGGCCGACGTAGCCGACGACATCGGCGAGGTCGCGCGGCTTGTGCTCGCGCGTGTCGCGCCCGTCGACGAGGATGCGGCCGGCGAGATGGCCGCCGGTGAAGTGCGGCACCAATCCGTTCACCAACCCGAGCAGCGTCGACTTCCCCGCACCGGTCCGGCCGATAGCGAGGCACAGCTCGCCCTCGTCGATCGTGAGGTCCACGTCGCGCAGCACCGCACGCGTCTCCTCGTCCTCGGTGGTGGTGTCCTCGGCGTGAGTGAACGTGGCGTGCTCGATGCGGATCACGCCGGCACCTTCGGTGGGTCGCCGGCGTGCGTGCTCGTCGCGGCCTCCGGCTCGGCCGCGGATGCCGCGGTCACCGAGCGCGTTCCGCTCGGATCGCGCCGGGCGCGCGCCTGCACCGGCGGTGCGAGCCACGCGGGGAGCGCGCCGGCAAGGATCGCGAGGAACGGGAGGAGCGGCAGGGTGGGCCACTGCAACGGTTGGAGTGACGGGTTCAGCGCATCCGGGTTGACCGAACCGGTGAAGAACAGCGCGGCCGCGACGAAGATGCCCGAGGCCGCGACGGCCCACTCGGGTGCGAGCCAGGGATCCGGGCGGTAGCGCGTGGTGTGGACCTGCCGGCCGCCGATCACGAACCCGACCGCGGCGCTGGTGAGCCCGCCGAAGAGCGCCGACAGCCCGAGGATGCGCGCCGTCGACGCATCCAGCAGCCCGTAGATGCCGAGGCAGACGCCACACAAACCGATGAGCACGAGCGCGCCACCCGTGACGTGCACGGCGGCGCGCCGTTGCGTGACGCGGCGGCCGTGGCCGCGCGCGTCCATCGCGGCTGCGAGCATGAGCGAGCGATCGAGCGCGTCGGTCGCAACGGGCACGATGATCTGCCGGACCACGTGCGCGCCCTTGTCGCGCGCCGCTGCGCAATCGCCGCGCCCGCCGCACCCGTTGCACGCTCTCGACCAGTTGCGGGGCGACACTCAACGCGACCGTGACCGCGACGCCGACCTCGTGCAGCGCGGCCGGCGTCGACTTCAGCAGGCGTTTCGGGTTCGCGAGCACGTTGGCCGCGCCGATGCAGATGAGCAGCGTGGCGAGGCGAAGGCCGTCGTACACCGCCGCGAGCACACCTTCGAGCGACACCGGGCCGCCGAGCCGGATCCCCGCGGCTGCCGCTGGCAGCGGGATCTCCGGCAGCCGGAAGAGCACATGTTCGCCGTACTGCGCGTCGAGCAGCATGCGGAACACGACACGCAGGCAGATGATCACCAACGCCATCAACAGATAGGCCTTGAAGCCCCGGCTCCACGGCGCGTCGCCGCGTCGGGCGGCCACGACGTACGCGACCACAGCGAGCACGGCACCGAGCAGGAGCGGATTCGTGGTCCGGCTCGCGGCGGTCGCGAGTCCGAGCGCCCAGAGCCACCACGCGCCGGGGTGCAGTTCGCGTGGCAGTCGCTCGCTCACCGTGAAGGTGCGAGGCGCCGGGCGGTTCATGGGTCGGTGGCTCCGTTCCGCGTACCTCGACGGTGTCGAGGAGCCGATTCCGGACGGGCATTCCGACTCCCCGGTGAACGCAACCGTCGGTGGGGACCAACGGTTGTGTGCGGGCTACGGCTGCGGGTCAGTGCCGGAGTTCGACCGGCTTCCCCCGCCCGGTGAGCTTGCTGTGGGGCGAACTGCTGTGAGAGTGCTGGTCAACGCTACCAAGGGCGCAGCGACGGGCATCAGGCCCGTGCGTCAGGTAGAAACTGCCAGACGTCACGCTCGCGCGGGTGGACGCGGGGCTCAGAACCGACTTGGGGGATCAGCGGATGCGGCAGCGGCGTGTGCGGCGCATGGCGGGACTCGTCACGATCGGGTTGGTCGGGGCGGTCGTGTTGAGCGGGTGCACGACCCGCTTCGGCGCGTCACTCCTGCGGCCACAGGACCCGGTCGTCGTGCAGGGGTCGACCCTACCCGCGCTGCTCGGTGCAGAGCCGACCCACGTGGTCGGGTTCGCCTGGGACGGCGCCGGGTGGAACCAGGTCCCGGTGCAGGTCGACCAGCGCGACCTCGTGAACCCGGGCCAGATCTACAACCGGCCCGCGGCGGCCTGGGCGAAGCTGCCCGGCGGCGCGGCGTACGAGATCCTCGTCTACACGCCGCCGCCGGCGAGCCCGGGCTACACGTCGTTCGCGACCTACACGCCGGCGGACCGCGACCCGCTGGTCGATGCCAACGACGAGGTCAGCTTCCTCGGTTCCGACCTCGGGCAGGCCGCGCCCGCGAACGCGAATCCCGCGGGCGTGACCGTGTCGACGCGGCAGGTCGTGCACGCGACCGACCCGCTCGCCGCGGGCACCGACGGCTACCTCTACCTGTACTCGAGCCCGACGCTGAACGGCGGTGCGCAGACGAGCGGTGTCACCTACACGTTCTCGCTCGACTCCGGCGACTACAAGACGACCTACCGCATGGGGACCGCGTCGAACCCGCCGAACAGCGCGATCGGACCCAACCCCGAACACTCGACGATCGTCACGCCGTCGTACCGCCAGACCTACGCGGACCGGTGGCTCAACGACGGGCTCACGGTGGTGGGTCAAGGTGCGAACGGCGCCGACATGCTCGATCGTGGGATCTACCCTGTGCCCGGGAGCTGCGGCCGGAACGAGGACACGTACGACAACGTTGTGAACTCGTCACCGTACGAGGGCGCGTTCGTCGCGAACATCAGCGGTCCGGTGCGCGCGATCCGTTCGCACATCGGGGCCAACAGCTTCACCTACACCGTGCAGACCGAGTACTTCTATCCGGGCCGCGAGGACACGGTGATCGAGCTGCGCGGCCACGGCGGCCTGCCTGCGTACGCGAGCTACGACGACTTCACGACGAACCTCGCCGGCATGACCTACTCCGACAACGCGAACACGAACGTGGCGATCGACGGCGTTGCCGACGCGGTCACGCCGATCACCTCGACCACCCCGATCCCGTCGGGGCCGCCGATCTGGCAGCTCGTGAAAGGGCCCGCGGGCGCACTGGTAACGACGCGCACGCTCGTGACCGACATCGCCGGCGCGCGTGTCACGACCTACTACAAGGATCAGAAGCCTGCCGCGCCGGTGCCGTGCACGGGAGACAGCGCGGCGTGGGGCGACAACGGCTCGCAGATCAACGCACCGACCGGCACGACGTTCCCGAACACGGATCCGACGCTCGGCACCAATCCGCCCAAGTTCATGACAACGCGCATCCGTTACGTGGGTGGCCCGACCATGACGACGGCGACCGCAGCGAAATTCGCGGCCCGGGCCCAGCAACCGATCCAGGTGGCGATCTCGGGCTGACCGGCCCGGGCGATCTGCGTCACACCTGCGGAAAGCGCTCTTTTCGCGAAACCCGGGAAACCTCCGAACCGGGTTCCGTGGCTGTTGCGTAGTTGTTCTGTGGTCGCCGGAAGGCGGCCAGGGCCGAAGCGCGCACGCGGCAACGGCCCCAGCAATACCCCAGGAGGAACCGATGTACGGCTACGCATCGCCCGCACTCGCCGAACAGCAGCGCGCCGACAAACGCGGCGTCGCCCACCGGCACCGCCACGCCTGCGGGGTCGCGCGCCGGCCGCGCCGGGCCGCGGCGCGGCTCGTGCTCACCGCGTTCGGCCTCTTCCACTGATCGCAACCCAGTCCACCGCCTCCGAAGAAGGAACCCGATGACCACCACGAGTGCTGCCACCAGCTACCTGACCGACGAGATGCTCGCCCGCTTCGACGAGCGCGCGCCCCACTACGACCGGACGAACACCTTCTTCACCGAGGATTTCGAGGAGTTGCGTGACGCGGGCTACCTGACCGCGGCGCTGCCCGTCGAGTTCGGCGGCGGCGGGTTGAACCTCGGCGAGATCAACCGGCTGCAGCGCCGCATCGCGTACGTCGCGCCCGCAACCGCGGTCGCGATCAACATGCACCAGTACTTCGTCGGGCTCTGCGCCGACCTCCACCGGGCGGGCGATCATTCGGCCGACTGGCTGCTCGAACGGGCCGCCGAGGGTCACGTGTTCGCGGCTGGTCACGGCGAAGCCGGCAACGACCTGCCCCTGTTCCTCTCGACGAGCGAGGCCGAGCGCGTCGCGGGCGGCTGGGAGATCACCGGTCACAAGATCTTCGGGAGCCTGTCTCCGGTGTGGACCTACCTCGGCGTCCACGCGATGGACACCAGCGATCCGGATGCGCCCAAGATCGTGCACGGCTTCGTGCACCGCGACGCGTCGCACTACCGCATCGACGAGACGTGGGACACCATCGGGATGCGGGCGACCACGTCGAACGACACCATCCTCGACCACACGTTCATCCCCGACGACGCCACGATGCTCGTGTGCCCGACCGGCTTCGCGGGCGCCGGCCTCTTCCACGTGGCGCTGTTCGCCTGGGGGTTGCTCGGTTTCGCCGGCGTCTACGCCTCTATCGCGCGCCGGGCGTACGACGACACGGTCATTCGCATGCACGAGAAGTCGTCGCTCGCGCTCACGCGTTCGATGGCGTACCACCCCGAGGTGCAGCACAACATCGCCGAGATGCGCATCAACATCGAAGCGATGGACGCGCACCTCGATCGGGTGTGCGACGACTGGTCGAACGGCGTCGATCACGGCCACGACTGGCCGGTGAAGATCCTCGCGTGCAAGTACGACGTCGTGAACCGCGCGTGGTCGGTCGTCGACACCGCGCTCGACCTCACCGGCGGCGCCGGCATCTTCACCCGCAGCCGCTTCGAGCAGTTGTTCCGTGACTGCCGGCTCGGACGCGTGCACCCCGGCAACACGCTGCTCACGCACGAAGTGGTCGGCAAGCTCAGCCTCGGCATCAACCCCGACGAAGTCCCGCGCTGGGGCTGACCGGGAGAGTTCGCGTCAGGCCAAGTCCTGCAGCGCGCTCGAGGAGGTCATCGACAGCGTCGTCGGCGAGCGCGCGGAGCTCGTCGTCGGTGCGGTCCTGGATCGGATGCGCGACGAAGACGCGGGCGGGCTCGGCGCCGAGGGCGTGCGACTGCGCGTCGGCCGCGTCAACGAACTCGGATGACGCGACGAAGACCATCGGGACGCCGGCCGCTTCGATGTTCACGGTGTCGTGCACACTGCACGACGTGCACGAGCCTCAATCGGCGAGAGCCTCGATGACGACGTTGCACTGGGCGATGATCTCGTGGCGGAGGTCGATGGGCGCGGGCTTGGTGAACGTCGGCTTGGCGAAGCGCTCGACGCGCAGGCCGCGCGCTTGCAGCAGCTCCTCGATCCGGTCGAGGAAGACATTGCCGCGCGGCTTGGAGATGTCGAGGAGCCCGACGACGGCTCCTTCGAGTGACCGGGGGCGCGGCGGGCGCTCGCGTGTGCTCGGTTCGCGCTCGGGTGTGGGGTCGAGCACGGAACGGTTCACGTCACGATCTCCCCTCAGCACCGATCTCGCGGGTGACCGGTTCGCTGCCGGTCGCGCCGCTGGCCCAGCCCCCGATGATGGCCGAGAACAACCCCGCCTGTCCGCCCGCGTGGACGATGAGCAGTCCACCGGTGCGGAATTTCGGAAGAGTGGTGTCCCGGAATGCCTCCGGCATTCCTTCGGCCATGCCGCCGGCACCGCGCACGAGCTCCTCGCCGGGGATCTGCAGCAACCCGTCGAGCTCTTCGCGCAGGCGCGCCTTCGTCCACGCGGCGTCGCGGAAGACCCGTGCGTGTTCGGGCGACACGACCAGCACGGCGTCCCACGCGATGACGTTCTTTGGATGGGCAACAGTGCGCAGGCACGCGGCGAAGGAGCGTGCAAGTGATTCGGGTGCACGTGAGAGCTGGTCGACGACGCCGCGCACGCCTTCGGCGGCGAACAGCGTCACCGCGGACGAGCCGGGGGGCAGTCCGCGCTCGACGTGCAACGGCTCCCACGGCGAGCCCGCCTCATCTTCGGCGAAGCAGAACGTGTACTTCCCCGGTGAGCCGAGGGTCGCCCGATCGACGCCGCCCGGGCGCCCGCCGCCGACGTTGCGGACGACGAGTTGCAGCGCGCGCCCGATGGTCGCGTTGGCACGGTTGCCCTGGCCCAGCGCGTTGACGCCGCTGTTCATGCCGATCGCGCGCGCCATCGGGCCGTTCACGATGACGAGCGGGCCGGAGAACCAGGTGGTCGCGAGCACACCGTGGATGTTGAACGCGTCCGTGCAGGCGGCTTCGACCGCGGTGAGCACCACCGGGAAGTAGTCGGGACGGCACCCGGCCATCACCGCGTTGATCGCGACCTTCTCGACGGTGCACTCGACGAGATCGGGCGGCACGACGGCAACGACTTCGTCCGGCCGGCGACTCGTGCCGTAGAGCATCCGTGCGACGCGTTCGACCGTCGGTGGCACGAGCGGGAGGCCGTCGCTCCAACCGCGTTCGAACATCGCTTCGGCTTCGTCTTCGGCGGGGCCGAGGTCTACGCGCCGCGCGCGGAGCATCGGTTCGATCCGCGCGACCGTGCGCGCGTCCTGTACGTCGGCGTCCTGGGTGCGCGAGCCGCAACCGGGTCGCCAGTCGGGAAGCGCGGTGCCGAGCGCGGGAACGTCGGTGATCGCCTCCCACCGATCGCGCCGCCACCCTTCGGCGCGCGCACACACCTCACCGCCTTCGATGCGAAGGATCGTCGGCACCGTGTCGATGTCGAGCGCGAACGAGACCTCGAGCGCAGTGTCGTCGACCGCGCCGGCTGGGAACTCCGGATCGTCCTGCGTGTAGACCGTGAGCGGATGCGGACCGCCCGCGAGGTCCGGGAGGATCGGCGCGACGAGCTGACAAGTCGGACACGAGCGCTTCATGACCACGACGATTCCGTCGGGGAGCACCGGGGCGCGCGTCACGCCGCGAGCGTAGACGGGCGGGCTACAGTCGCGACCAGTGCCCGGCCGATTCGATCGGCAGACGTGATCGTGCACCGCGGGGGTGAAACGGTGGTCGAGGGACGCGGCGAGGCGCCGTGCATCGAGCTCTGCCACTTCGAGTCGGTCGAACGGCCGTACGGTGTGCGGTTGGTGGGCGAGATCGATGCGTCGAACGCGGGACGGCTCGATGACGTGCTGGCCGCGTTGTCACCAGCCGGCGATGTGCATGTCGACATGACCCGCCTGCAATACATCGATCTGCGCGGCCTGCGTACGCTGGTACGCGCCGCGGGCAGCCGGACTCCGCCGGCCCGCCTGGTGTTGGTCGAGCCGCAGCCGATCGTGCGTCAGGTGCTCGAGGCGTGTGAGTGGTCCGACGCGCCGGGTCTGGCCGTGACGACCACGGGGTCCGCGTCGTGAGCGTGATGCCGAACGACACGAGCGCCGCGACATGACGCGTTGCTCTACCGCGGCGAGCGCGAGTTCGCGGAGTCGGTACTTCCGTTCATCGACGACGGGCTCGCGGGTGGCGAAGCCGTGCTCGTCGTCGTCCCGCCGCACAAGATCGAGTTGCTCCGCGCCGGTCTCGGGCGTCAGGCCGACTCGGTGGAGTTCGTGGACATGACCGAGGCCGGCCGGAACCCGGCCCGACTCATTTCGGTGTGGGTGAGGTTCATCGAGCGGCAGGCACCGAGTGCACACGGCGTGCGCGGCGTCGGTGAGCCGATCTACCCGGAACGCAGCCCCGCCGAGTTGGCGGAGTGCCAGCGCCACGAGGTCCTGCTCAACCTCGCCCTCGACCGGGTCGGGGCGAGTTGGGTCATGTGCCCCTACGACCTCGAGACGTTGCCGGCGTCGGTGATCGACGAGGCGCGGCGCAGTCATCCGTTCGTCGCGGCCGACGGGACGCGCCGGCACAGCCACGCGTACGCAGCCGACTGGACGCCCTGCGCGGTTCCGTTCCCGGAGCCACCGGGCCCGGTAGCCGGCTTCGGCTTCGACGTGACGTCGTTGCGCGACGTCCGGACGGTGGTGACTGCCCGCGCGGCCGCCCACGGCCTCGATGCGGTGCAGGTGGACGCGATCGTCATCGCCACTTCCGAGGTCGCGTCGAACAGCGTGCGTCACGGCGGCGGCGATGGGCGCTTGCGAGTGTGGACCGAAGGTGCCGCGCTCGTCTGTGAGGTGTGCGACGCGGGTCACATCGAGGATCCACTGATCGGCCGGCTGCCGCCCGAGCCGAGCCAGTTCGACGGCCGCGGGTTGTGGCTGGTCAACCAGTTGTGCGACCTCGTCGAGATCCGGTCTGCGGCCGACGGCACCGCGGTGCGCCTGCGCATCGCGCGCAACTCGGGCTGAGGCGCGCCGGGATCGGTAACACTGGACCCGTGCCGCTCCCCGCGTCCCTCGCCCGGTTCAACACGAAGGTCACCAACCGGATCACGACGCCGTTCGCACGGCACCTGCCCGGCTTCGGCATCGTCGTGCACCAGGGCCGGCGGTCGGGTCGCACTTACCAGAATCCCGTCAACGCGTTCCGGCGGCCGGATGGCTTCGTGTTCGCGCTCACGTACGGTCGCGATCCCGACTGGGTGCGCAACGTCCTCGCTGCGGGTTCCGCGGCGCTCGTCACGCGCGGCCATGAGCAAAGGGTGACCAACCCGCGCATCGTGAACGATCCGACCCGCAGCGCGGTACCCGCGCCGGTGCGGCCGATCCTCGGCGCGCTCGGCGTCGACGACTTCATGCTGGTCGACACGTCCTGAGGCGAGTGCACTACATCGAGGTCGGACATGGGGGATCATGTGAAACGGTCGAAGCGTTCTGTCATTGCCGTCGCCGCGCTGCTCACTACGGTGCTCGTCGGGTTCTCACTCACGCAGGCCGACGCCGGGGAACGCGCCCAGGCGACCTTCGCGCGCCGCGCTCGGCCGGTGATCTTCGTGCACGGCTTCTTCGGCTCCGGTGGTCAGTTCGAGACGCAAGCGATGCGCTTCGAGAGCAACGGCTACGCGCCCGCGTTGATCGCCATGCACGAATACGACTCCCTGTTCACGACCGAGACGCGCGACGACGTGTTCACACGCCTCGATCAACGCATCGCCGAGCTCCTGCGCACGTCGCATGCCGACAAGGTCGATTTGCTCGGCCACTCGCTCGGCACGGCGCTCATGCAGCAGTACCTGAACAGCAGCGCGTCGCGCGCCGCGACGGTCGCGCACTACGTGAACCTCGACGGGTCCCCGGCTTCGTCGCCGCCGGGTGGTGTGCCGACGCTCGCGATCTGGGGAAGTGGGAGCCCGAGCCGGAAGATCACCGGTGCCGCCAACATCTACTTCACACAACAGAGCCATGTGCAGGTGGTGAGCTCGCCCGAGACCTTCGCGCAGGTCTACTCGTTCTTCACGGGGAAGGCACCGTCGACGACGAAGATCGAGGCCGACCGGGGCGACCGCTTCAAGCTCTCGGGGCGGGCGCAGCTGTTCCCGCAGAACACCGGGATCACGAACGGCACGCTCCAGATCTTCGAAGTGAACGGTGCGACCGGGCAGCGGCTCGACGACACGCCGGAAGCGACGTTGCCGCTCCAGGGCAACGGCGACTGGGGTCCGTTCACGGCCCGGGCCGGAGCGGAGTACGAGTTCGCGATCGCGCGGCCGGGTGCGCCCACCACGCAGCACATCTACTTCGAGCCGTTCGTGCGCTCCGATTCCTGGATCCGGCTCCTCCTGTCACCAGCGACCGGTGGCATCGGTGACCTCGTACAGCGCAGTCCGAACAGTGCGGCGCTCACGATCGTCCGCTACAAGGAACAGTGGGGCGATCAGGGTGCGAACAGCGACGTGCTCGAGGTCAACGGTGTCAACATCCTCACGCCGACCAACAGCGCGCGAGCAAAGCTCGTGAACGCGGTGTTCGCGTTCGACGCCGGAACCGACGGCGTCTCGAACCTGAACTCACCGATTCCGGGGATCTCGGGCCTGCCGTTCCTCACCGGGGTCGACATCTTCATCCCGGCCGCGACCCCGCCGAATGACACCATCTCGATCGCGAGCACGCCTCGCCTCGGTGGCGGCCGCGTGCACGTCGTGAACGTCCCGAACTGGGCATCGTCCACCGACACCGTCACGGTGCAATTGAACGACTATCTCGATACCCCCTGACCTTTACTTTGGCGCGCCGCGAGCGCAGGCTCCGTTGAGATCGCCGAACCTGCGGGGGTGCAGTGCGCGTCGGTGGAGAAGCCACAGCCGAGAAGGAACCGGTCGCGCGCGGCCAGGAACTGGAACCGATCGTGCGGATGGTGTCCGCGACCGTGATCATCGGCGCGGGGCTGGGCGCGCTGATCGGCGGCATCGGCGGCCGTCTCGCGATGCGCGTGCTGTTCGCGACGTCCGACGACGGGGTCAAAGGCGTCACCAGCGACGACGGCTTCGAGATCGGCCGGTTCACGCTGGGGAACACCATCGGACTCGTGGTGCTCACCGCGTTCATCGGAGTCTTGGCGGCGCTCGTGTATCTCGTCGCGAGCCCGTTCGTCGCGCCCCTCGGTGCGGGTGTCGTTCCCGCGATGGCGGCGCTGTATGGCGTGCTCGGTGGGGCGATGATGGTGCACCGCGACGGCATCGACTTCAACCTCTTGGAACCGGTCGCGCTCGCGATCGGGCTGTTCGTCGCGATCTGTGCCGCCTTCGGCGCCGCGGTCTCCTGGCTGACGAACACGGCGGTCGCGGACGACGGTTGGGCCGCCCGCCGGAGCTGGTGGGTCCTCGGGCCGCCGCTCCTCGTGGCGTTGATCCCGCCGTTCGTCGTGGTCGCGTGCTTCGCCGGAACGTGCAACTGGCTTGCACGCACCCGCCACCGCCCGGTGTGGCTGTGGCGGGTCGTCGACTGGAGCGCAGTGACGGTCATCGCCGCCTTGTTCTGCTTCGGGGCCGTCGACCTCGCGCGCGACAGCGCCGCGCTCATCTGAGCGCGGCGACTGCCCTGCTCACGAGCTCGCCCCGTCGGCTGGGCTGCCCTCGTGAAGCTCGCCGTATCGCTCGACCGCGAGCACCGCGAGCTGCGTCTCGTTGGCCGGGCGCTGCTCGGGCGGCAGCGCGTCCGGGCGGTCGCGCACGAACTGCGCGGCGGCGCGCACCGTGTCGTGCAGGGCGCGATCCGCGGCCGTCGGGTAGCTGAACCGCCAGCGTCGGGCCCGATCCCCGATCCGCGCCTTGTCGGCGTCCGTCGGCTCGACGCCGGCCGCGGCGAAGACCCGGCAGTCGTAGCTGCGGCACGTGCGGGGACGGTGGTCGTAGATCGAGCACGCGCCGTCCACGAGCATCGGGCAATGGCCCTGCTCGTCGTAGCCGAGCACGACGTGCCCGCGTGGCGAGCGAGGTGCGGGGAACAGCAGCTCGGCGGGGATGTGCGCGAGCGTGTCGGCCTCTTCCGGCCCGATGTGCACGAACTGCGACGCGGTGCAGCACGCGGTACAACCGTCACACGGAACCCGCGCGTCGTTGTCGCCGCGGATCGCACCGTGCACGTGGTTCAGCCAGGACGAGAAGTCGCCGGCCGGCAGCTCGTAATCGTCGTTCACCTCTTGCCAGGATCGCGCGTGATCCAGGCGCAGGTCGAGGGCTTCGGGTCCGACGCGTACGCCGGGTTCGGGCACTTGGTGCCACTCCCGTCGTCACCGGTCAGCGGCACGACGTTCTTCGGTTCGCAGCAATAGATGCCGTCGTTCGGGGTGAAGCCTTCGGCCACCTGGAACTTCTGGCTCTTGACCTCGAGCACCGTGGTGCAGTCGCTCGCGTCGCCGGTCTTCACGCCGAGAGACCTTGCACCCCGAGGTGCGCGATCTTGCCGTCGGGCATGTACTGCTTCATCAGATCGAGATTCTGTTGCGTGAAGATCCACGCGAAGCGCTGAAGCGCGTACGAGCTATGACGCGAAGTCGGGGTTCGCGGAGCGAACGGACTCGCTACGGCCCTTCGGCTCCTCCCACTCCTCCAGGCGGCCGAGGGCGGTGAGGTCGAGGAAGTAGTACGAACCGCCGGTGGACTCGAGTAGGACCGTGCGGCGCCGCGTGACTCATCGCGCGGCTCAGAACAGGCTCTGGAAGAAGTGCGCGGCCGCCCGCCCGATGGCGATGATCAGCGCGATGCCGCCGGCACCGCTCACCGCGCCGAGCAGGGTCAGCGCGACGTCCTGCAGGATGATCGACAGGGCGATGCACACCACGCCGAGCGCGGGCAGCGTGTCGAGCCCGGAGAACGGCGGCGCCAGGATCGCGCCGAGCGTGAACGCGATGACGCCGGCGCCGAGCACCCGCAGGAACCAACGCTGTTCGAACAGGGGCCGGCCGCGGCGACGGGAGAACCGCTCGAAGCGGCGGACCCACCGGATGACGAACGGAATCGCCTTGCCCGTGATCGCGGCGCTGAGCTCGCGGTCGCGCCACCGCTTCGGCAGCCAGATCTCGGTGCGCCCGGCGACGATCTGCCCCGCCAGCAACAACGTCACGACTTCGAACACGTGGGTGACGCCGCCGGTCGGGATCGGCAACGCCGAAGGGAACATCAGCAGCGCGATCGCCACCGCGAACGACCGCTCGTCGAAGACGTCGTTCAGCGCGCCGATGGTCTTCGGTCCGGCGCGCTGCAGCCATTCGTCCAGTTCGTCGCTGAACAACGCTTCCTCGGGCATGGGCGCAGTCGTACCCCAGGCCGCCCTCGACCGCACGGGCGCGGAATCGCACGCCGCCTCTGTACGACGTGCCCGCGCAGGAGGAGCATGCCCGAAAGCGTGGGACGTGCGGCGGTTCGCCGGGAGGGGAGTTGGCCCGTGCGCAAGGTTCTGGGGCGCAAGGTTCTGGGGCGCAAGGTTCTGAGGGCGCAAGGTTCTGGGGCGCAAGGTTCTGGGGCGCAAGGTTCTGGGGCGCAAGGTTCTGGGCGTCGCCGCGGTCGCGTGCGCGGCCTTTATCTGCACGATTGGGCCGGCCGAGGCCGCGAGCATCAACGTGTCGCCGTCCTCGACCGCGACATCCGGCACGGTGACGGTCTCTGGTGACGTGTTGGTCAACGGCCAACCCGGTTGCACCGTGCCCGGCACGGTCACGTTGATCTCCGGTGCGTTCGCCGGCATCTCGGAATTCGCGGGAACTGGCGCGGTCGATCTCCCGGTCGACGCCTCCGGCACCTTCAACGCGGCGGTCACACTCAAGCCCTCCGTGGGCCCGGGGACGTACCAGATCAGCGGCCGGTGCGGTGGCGGCAACCTCGGCGTGACCGCGACGCTCATCGTCACCGGCATGCCGCGCACAGGCGGTGGGGTCGGACCGTTGTCGGACCGGCAAGCGGTACTGCTCGCGCTGGCCGCGATCGTGCTCGGCCTCGTCGCAACCGCGTGCACCGGGCGACTCCTGCGGCGCGACGCGCGTCAGCGGGTGTAGCGGAGCAGGACCACACCGTTGCCGAACGCCCGCGTCTCGGCCAGGTGCAGCTGCTGCTGGAAGCCGTGGTGGGAACAGCCGGTGTCCGTCGCCGACGACGACTGGATGGATGTAGAGCCGGTATTCGTCGATCAGGTCCAGCCGCATGAAGGTCACGGCGAGGTTTGCGCCACCGAGCGCCAGGTCGCCCCCGGGTTCGGCCTTCAGAGCCCGGATCTCGCCGGCGTCGACGTCGTGGACGACCGTCGCGTTCCAATCGGCATGTTCGAGCGTGCGTGAGAACACGAGCTTCGGCATCTCGCGCCAGATCCGCCGCGAATTCAGCCACCGGTTCGGGGGTGGAGGGATCGGCGTCGGCGGTCGGCCAGTAGTCGACCATGAGCTCGTAGGTGACGCGTCCGTCGAGAAACGCGCCGGCGGCGCCCAGCCACTCGTTGAAGTGCCGGTGCAGCTCGTCATCGACCATCTGCCAGTCGAGCTCGTGGTTCGGTCCTTCGAAATACCCGTCCACCGAGAGCGACATCATCATGACGATCTTCCTCACGGTGCGGAACGTACCCCCCGTGCCGCGCGGTAAATCGAACGGCCGATCCGCACTCCGCCGTTCCCATCGTGCGTCGCACGAGGAGGTGCTCTCATCGGTCGCGCGTTGCGCCGGCGTGACTGCACGTGTGCCGCTACGACGACTCGCCTGGCCGGGTGAAGTTCGCTCGAGCGTTCCGAGCCTTCTCGAGGACGTGCCGGATGTCGCCGCTCGAAAACAGCTCGTGCGTCTCTGAACGAATGGCCCCCGTACTACTGACGGCTGCGCTGATGCCCGCCATCGTGAGCGAGTCGGGCGCCTCGACGATGGCGATCCCATCGTGCGCGCCGAACATCCAGTACATCGTCTCCAACCGAGCGCCCACGCTCTCGACGACGCGGTGCACCGCGGTTTCGCGGTCGGCCGGGTTGTCGATCATCGCGGCCATGGCGGTATCTGAATAGGAAAACGAGCGCGAGGTACTTGGGCATAGCGATCGCTCCTCCCCGAAGTGGTTTCCGACGCTTCGAGGGAGAGCTTGCCCGGCACTGCGCTTGTGGTGCCAGCGCATTCGCAAGCGCATGGCGACAGATACGCGACTACCCGCTCCGAGTGGCCGATACGGCGCGGGTAGCGAGTAACGCAACGATCCCAGCACCCGTCGCTGTGTTACCTGAGGCGCGCGGAGTGCTTGGCGGATTCGTTGCCGTCTTCCGAGGGTGAGGCTCCAGCCTGTGCGGACACGGCAACGTCGACGCTTTGTGCGAGGAGTGTGGCGGTAAGCGCGACACAGAGGAAGATCACGGCGCTCATCTCGGTGATGACGGCGAGTTCGACGGGGGTGCGAAAGCCGGTCTCGAACCATCCGAAGAGTCCTCGCCCGTAGCTCACGACGAGGGCAGCCAGCGCGACCGCCGACGTCGCGACACCGGTGAGGGCCGCCAGGCGGCGTGTCACGGAGAAGACGAGGCCGGCGATCGCCGTGATCGACACCACTGCGTTGAGCAAGAACAACGGTCCGAGCCATCGCACGCCATGCAGCAGCGACGCGTACTGCTGGATGTGGACGGCGGCTTCGCCGGCGAGCGCGGCCGCGCCGAGCGCGTACGCCGCGGCGATCAAGGCGCCGGACCCGAAGACGGCCAGTGGGCCGGGCTGGCTGCTGTCGATGGCGCGCAGCGACGGTCGCGCCGCAGTGTTAGTAGCCATTGCCGCCCCCGCTCGCTGCCGTCCCGGTGACCTGGTTGCCCGTAGCGGTGAGTGCGGACCACGTGCCGCCGAACGCGTTGACGTTTTGACCGTTTGTGTCGCCGGCCTTCCGGTCGCCGGCGAAGCGGTACAGCGGGTGGCCGTTGTAGGTGACCTGCTGCCTGCCGTCGGAACGGGTGTTCACCCCAAGCAACGAGGCCTTTGCGCCGTGCCCGACCGTTGCGGTGCCACTCGCCACGAGCGGCGGCCAGTTCCGCGCGCACGCATCCGAGCAGGCACTCATCGTGCCCATATCCGCGCCGAACCGGTAGAGGGTGCGACCCTGCGCGTCGACAAGGACGTTCCCGAGATCGCTGTTCGCGGCCGCGACGGTCGCGGCCGACGCGGCCTTGGCCGTGGTGGCCGACGGCGACGCGGTCGCACTCCCGCCGTCGCTGCCGCCACACGCGGCAGCGACGAGCGTGAGCGACGCGAGGACCGCAACCGCAAACAAGGTGTGACGCCGACGAATCATGTTCGTTCCTTCTGAGAGGCGCGACGAGGTGATGGGAAGCGAACGGTGCGCATGTGCATCCGTTCATCGGCGAGTGCAAGCGGTCTGCCGTGTGCACCGCAAGCGACTGACTTCGCACCAGACGAGCGCGATCGAGATGTTCGTGCTCACATGAGGTGAGCTCCAGATGTACATACGTATCCCGCAGCGACATCGGTTCAAAGCGCCGACGAGATCGCGGTAACGACGCGATCGTCATGCGGGTGTCGAAACCCTTGGTAGTGCGACAATAAGACATGCGGGTGACGCTGCCGGAGGGCACCACGGTCCTTGCTCGAGGCCGGCTCGACCTCGTGCCCGCGACGCGGCCGCGCGAACCTGACTTCGCGCTCTACCTCGATGAACGCTGGCGCGATGACCACGATGTCACCTGGCCGTTTCGCGTGGTCACGTGGGCGGACTTCGGACTGCCCGCGGATGAGATCGCGACGTTCAGCGAGATCGCCGATCTCTACGGCCGCGCCCGAGCGGGCGAACTGGTGGAGGTCGCCTGCTACGGCGGCGTTGGTCGAACCGGCACGGTGGTCGCCTGCCTCGCCATCCTGGCGGGTGTCGACCCGGCGGACGCGGTCGGATGGGTTCGCAGCCACTATCACCCGTCTGCGATCGAGACCATCGAGCAGGAGCAACTCATCGCCCGTTTCGCGCAGACGCTGAGCCCTCCCGAGTGACGCACCAACGTGGTGCGGCTCGCCTGGGGGATGATGGGCTCGTGACTCAGATCTGGCGCATACAACTGCTCGTCGAGACCGACGACAAAGGGGAGGTCGCGAAGCTGGCCGACGCGGTGGCGAGGGTGGCGTGTCCGGAAGATCCGGAGCGCGAACACGCGTGCCGGGTGCCGTGGTATGTCGTCACGTCGCAGCTCTCGAGTCGGAAGCGCCGTGCATGGCGCGACGAGCTGAACCGATAGGCGCTGACATGACCGAGTCCGATGACGACATCGTCGTAAAGATGGTTCGTACCGAGGAGCTGACTCCTGCGATGCGATCTTCGGTGATCGACGTGTGTGTCGCCGCGCACGAGAGCGAGGAGTTCCACAAGCTCTTCACCTACATCGAGTCGGGTGGTCGGCACTTCCTCGCGTATCGCGGCGCGGAGCTCGTCAGTCACGCGGTCGTGACGACGCGATGGGTGCAACCCGAAGGTGCACGGATCCTTCAGACGGCCTTCGTCGACGCGGTCTCGACGCGGCCGCAGTACTGGGGTCGGGGTTACGGAAGCGCGGCCATGCGCCGCCTCGCCGCGGGGATCGACGACTACGAGATCGCATGCCTGCAGACTGATCGGGTCGGCTTCTACGACCGCTTGGGATGGGAGCTCTGGCAGGGCCCGCTCGCCGGCCGCGGCGACAGAGGGTTGATCCCGACACCGGAGCAGCAGGGCGTCATGGTGATGCGCCTGCCGCACACGCCTCCGATTCGACTGGACTCGCTCCTCACGATCGAACCTCAGCCCGAGCGCATCTGGGAGTGAGAGTGAATCGGCGCGCGTGCCAGACTGCCGGCTCGCAACCCATCGAGAGGATGTCCACGTGATCCGCCTCAGCGTGATGTACCCGACGACCGAAGGGGCCACCTTCGACCACGACTACTACCGCGACAAGCACGTTCCGCTCGCGCAGAAGACGTGGGACGTCGAACGCGTCGAGATCGACAAGGGAATCGACGGGCCGTACGTCGCCGCGGTGCACTTCTTGTTCGAGTCGACGGATGCAATGGGCGCGGCGATGGGCAACCCGGGCACGGCCGACGTGATGACGGATGTTGCCAACTACACGACGATCACACCGGTGCTGCAGACCAGCGAGTGCGTCGGCTGAGCCTGCGAACGGGCTGACCGGCTCCGAAATTTCGCGTACGGTAGGGGTTTGATTCTCGTACATCTGGGAATGGCCGCGCCGAGGGATCACGGGCCGCGTGCGAGGAGTCGCCATGCACGAGCCGAGAGAACGCCTGCACATCCCGCTGCGCCGGCTGAGCATCGTGTTCGTGCTCGCCCTGGCGACGGTCGGCGCGTTGGCGGTACCGGCGTTCGCCCAGAGCAACGGGGATAGCGACGGTCCGCGCGTGGTCATCACGGGCCGTGTCGACGTGGGCGCGCGTGAACGCACCGACAGCGTCGTCATCTTCGACGGGAACGCCATCATCGACGGCAACGTGAATGGCTCGGTGGTCGCGTTCCACGGCGACGTGCTCGTACGGGGTCACGTCGATGACAACGTCGTCGCCATCAACGGTCGGGCGGCGATCGCGAGTCGTGCGACGGTGGGCGGCGACGTCGTCTCCTCGGACCGACCGCTCGTGGCTCCTGGCGCGCGCATCGACGGCGACGTTCGCCGTGCCAACTTCCGCAATTACTTCCGCGCGTTGGGTTGGGCCCTGTGGCTCGGGTGGTGGGTCGCTGTCAGCATTTCGCTGTTCGTGCTCGGCGTGTTGCTGCTCGCGATCGCGCCGCGGATCTTCCCCCCGATCCTGGACGTGGGGCGCACGCGCGCCGGCCCGGTCATCGGATGGGGGCTGATCATCGCGATCGGGCTTCCGATCGTGTCCGTCCTCGTGATGGTCACCTTGGTCGGCATTCCGCTCGGACTGATCGGCTTGCTGTCGCTTGCGCTGCTCTACAGCGTCGGATACGTCGTCTCGGCACTGCTGCTGGGCCGCCGGTTGCTCGCCGAGCCGCGTCACGTGATCCTCGCCTTCCTCGTCGGTTTGTTGATCCTGCGCGTCGTCGGCTTGATCCCTGTACTGGGCGGACTCGTCACCGCCGCGGCCACGATCTATGGCGTCGGTGCGCTCACCGTGGCGGCGTGGCGCGCCGCTCGTGGTCCCGGTGTCGCCCCACCCCGGGATGCAGAACCGCCGCTGACGACACCGGTGCAGGTCTGAGCGCATCGACGCCGACGGGCAACTGATCGGGCGCGGTCCGCTTGCGAATGCGGTCAGTGGATGACCGGATTGTGGGCCCATGCTGGTGGGCAGGCATCGAGATGAGTTCCGGGCCACGCGAGCGTCTGTATCCCTGCTCGCGATCCATGCCAGGAGGAGCACGCCCATGACAGCCATCCGCTGCGACGCGCTGGTGCGTCGCTTCGACGGCACCACCGCGGTCGACGGCGTCGACCTCGAGATCGCCGACGGTGAGATCTACGGGTTCCTCGGGCCGAACGGCGCCGGGAAGTCGACCACGGTGCGCATGTTGTGCACACTGCTCGCGCCCACCGGCGGGCGAGCGTCGGTGGCCGGCTTCGATGTGGTCGCGTCGCCGGGAGAGGTCCGGCTCCGTATCGGTGTCGCACTCCAGGAAGCAGCGCTCGATCCCCGGCAGACCGGCGCCGAGCTGTTGACGCTGCAGGGTCGGCTGTACGGCCTGTCGCGTGCGGCGGCCCGCACGCGCGTGTACGAGCTCGGTGAGCTCATCGACCTCAGCGACGCGCTCGATCGCCGCATCGGGACCTACTCGGGCGGGATGAAGCGCCGGCTGGATCTTGTCGCATCACTCGTACACGACCCGCAGATCCTGTTCCTCGACGAGCCGACGACCGGGCTCGATCCCGTATCGCGCGCCACCGTGTGGGAAGAGGTCCGCCGGCTGAACGAGGAAATGGGGATGACGATCTTCCTCACAACCCAGTACCTCGAGGAAGCGGACGCGCTGGCCGGGCGCGTCGGCATCATCGACCACGGACGCATCGTCGCCGAAGGAACTCCGACGGAGCTCAAGCGGAAGATCGGCACCGACATGATCATCGCTCGCCTCGACGGTGACGCGAAGCAGGTGTGCCCGATCGTCGAGCACCTTCCCGGTGTGCTCGGCGCCGAAGCGCACGGCGACGAGCTGTCGGTGTCGGCGACCGACGGGCCCGCAACCCTCGGACCGGTTGCGGTTGCGCTCAGCAACTGCGGTGTGCCGATCCGCGACCTGACGCTGCGCACACCAAGCCTTGACGACGTGTTCCTCGAGCTCACCGGCGCTCGCTTCCAACACGACGGCAACAAGGAGGTCGCGTGATGACCGCAGTCGCAACGGCCCGATCGACCGGCTCGGAGCCGGTCCGTCCGCAGCCTCGCCCCGCGGGTTTCATCTCTGACGTCACCGTCGTCGCGGGCCGGGCACTCCGCGCGATCCCGCGCGATGTCGAATCGGTGCTGCCGCCGATCTTCATCGCGCTGTTCTTCTTCTTGGTGAACGTCGGCACGTTGCAACAGCTCACCGAGAACAACATCCCGGGTTTCGACTTCAGAGCGTTCCAGCTGCCGACGGCAATCCTGCTGGGCGTGACCGGGGTGTCGCGCGCGCCGGCGCTCGTCATCGACGTGCAGGACGGTTACTTCGACCGTCTGTTGCTCACGCCGGTGCGCCGCATCGCGATCTTGCTGGGCCACCTCGCCGCGGACGTCACGATCGCAGCCGGACTCACCGTGCCGATCATCATCGTCGGGTTCATCCTCGGCGTGCGCTTCGAATCAGGACCGCTGGGCATTCTGGTCTTCATCCTGATCGCCGCGCTCTGGAGCCTCGCGTTCTCGGGTTTCGGCTACGCGATCGCGTTGAAGACCGGGAATCCGGGCGCGGTGAACTCCACGTTCTTGCTGTTCTTCCCGTTCCTGTTCCTCACCACGTCGTACGTGCCGCGCAGTCAGCTCAGCGGCTGGCTCGATGTCGTCGCCGGCTGGAACCCCGTGACGTACCTCCTCGAGGGGATGCGCTCGCTCGTGCTCATCGGCTGGGACGCAGGCGACCTCGCCCAGACGTTCGTCGCCATCGCGATCGTCGGGGCGATCAGCATGACGATGTGCTTCGCGGCCCTCCGCGGGCGTATTCGCCGCGGGTGACGTGCCGGCTCACCCGGTCGAGAGGATGAGGCCACTCGTGGGCACACCGGTCCCCGCCGTGACCAGCGCGTGCTCGACGTTTGCAACCTGATTGCAGGACGTCCCGCGGATCTGCCGCACGACTTCGGTGATGCCGTTCATGCCATGGATGTACGCCTCGCCGAGCAGCCCGCCGCTCGTGTTGATCGGCAACTCACCGCCGATCGACAGCCGCTCGATCGTCGCCCAGTCCTTCGCCTCGCCGCGTTCGCAGAAGCCGAGCTCCTCGAGCTGCATGAGCACGAACGGCGTGAAGTGGTCGTACAGGAACGCGGTCGAGACGTCGGCGGGGGTCAGCCCGGACATCGCCCAGAGCCGACGGCCGACGACGCCCATCTCCGGCAGCCCGGTCAGGTCGTCTCGGTAGTAGCTCGTCATCATCTCGCCGTCGAACGTCGCACCTTGCGCGGCGGCGGTGATGAGCGCGGGCCGCTGGCGCAGGTCGCGTGCGCGTTCGGCGGAGGTCACGACGATCGCGACGCCACCGTCGCTTTCCTGGCAGCAATCGAGCAGCCGCAGCACGGGTTCGACGATCCAGCGCGACGCCTGGTGATCTTCGAGCGTGATCGGACGCTCGTAGAACCACGCACCGGGATTGGTCGCGGCATGCAGCCGGTCGACGACGGCGATGCGCCCGAAGTCGGCGTTCGTTACGCCGTAGCTTTCCATGTAAAGCCGCGCGTGGAGCGCAACCCAGGCGGCCGGGGTCATCAGCCCGTACGGCGCGTACCACGCGAACCACAGCGGCAGTGTGGTGATCTGCGCGGTCGCGGCGCCGAAGCGGTTGCCCGAACGCTCGTTGAACGCGCGGTAGCACACGACCGTCTCTGCGACGCCGGTCGCGACCGCCAGCGCGGCTTGCATCACGGTTCCCGCGGACGCGCCGCCGCCGTACGGGACGCGTGTGAACATGGAGAGCTCGCGCATGCCGAGGTTGCGCGCGATCTCCATCTCCTCGCTCGTGTCCATTGTGAACGTGACGAGCCCGTCGACGTCGGACGCGTCGAGACCGGCGTCGGTGATCGCGGCGAGCACGGCTTCGCACGCGAGTTGGAGCTCGGTTCGGCCCGAGTCCTTCGAGAATTCCGTCTGGCCGATGCCGGCGATCGCCGCTCGGCCGGACAACCCCCCTGCCGTCACGACACTGGACCGGCGGGGATGCTGAGACGTGCAGTCCCACCGACGTGTTCCCCGAGCTCGTTCGTCGCGCGCAGCGCGACGTCGACGATCGCGAAGCCGCCGTCGCGCTCGGCGGCGGTCACCTCGCCCGTGTACGTCAGCGTGTGGCCCGGGAACACCGGCACGCCGAGCCTGATCGCGAGCCGTTGGATCATCGCATCGGGGCCGGCCCAGTCGGTCAGGAAGCGGCTGCAGTATCCGGTGTCGGAGAGGATGTTCATGAAGATGTCCGGCGCGCCCTGCTGGTTGGCGTAATCCCGATCGTGGTGGACGGGCATGAAGTCGCGCGACGCGATCGCGCCGGCGACGACGCGCGTCGGCGTGACCTCGATGACCAACGCGGGGAGCGCGTCGCCGACCCGCAACGCGTCCATGTCGATCGCTTCGTCCGGCGCGCTCATGCCGGCACTGCCGGCACGAACACCGGGAGGACGAGGTCACCGTCGAACGAGTCGAACCGCACGTGCACCGGGAGACCGATCGCGGCGGCATCGGGCTCGATGTCCAGCAGATTGCTGACGATCCGAACCCCCTCCTCGAGCTCGACGAGCACGACGATGTAGCCGTCCTCGAAGAACGGCAGCGGTGGGTGACGCGGCATCACGAAGCTGTAGACGGTGCCGCGTCCCGACGCTTCGATCGCGTCCCATTCGAGGCTGTGACAGTGCGGGCACATCGGCCGGGGTGGATGACGCAAGGTCGTGCATCCACCGCAGCGTTGGATCAACAACCGGCCGGTCTTGGCGCCGTCCCAGAAGAACTGCGTGTCGGCCGTCATCGACGGTGCCAGCCGGAAGCTCACGCGGTTGCTCCGCCCGGACGGAACTTGAGGATGCGGAACGTCTGGCGGCCGACGACCTCACCGGCGGCATCGGTGTACGTCGTTGCCCACGTCACGAAGTGGCCGGGACCGATGCGTGTCTGCTTCTCCGGTGATACCGAATCGAGCAGCGTCGTCGCCGACACGATGTCGCCGAGTCTGAGGTAGCGCACGATCTCGAACTCGGAGTTCGATGCGAGCGTGCCGACGAAGCCCGCCTCGTCGAGCAGGTCGAGCACGGCCGCGCGGCCGCCTTCGACCGGCGAGCCGCCGCGCTCGGCCATCCCGGTGATGCGCGGTGTCGCCATCGTCCAGGTCTGCAGCATCAGTGGTGGCGCGACGATCTCACCGAAGCGTGAGCGCGCGGCCGCGTCCGGATCGGTGTACACGGGGTTCTCGTCCTCGAACGCGGCCGCCCAGTGCCTGATCATCGGCTGGTTGACGGGATCAGGAGCCGCGTTCGGGGGTCCGTCGCTGATCGGTTTGCCGACCAGTTCCTGCAGTCGGTCGTCCAGTGTCGCGTCGACCATCTTCGTTGCTCATCTCCTTGCGATCCGAAGTTGCGTTGCGGTCTCTTATACGCACGGTCCCTTCGCTCGCAAAGGCAGCCGCGCGCGCAGCTACGCCGCAGCGGCCGCGCCGAACCAGGTCGCAAGGGCTGTCGGCAGCCCGGGGTCCGCGAGATCTCCCGCCCACGCGACATGGCCGTCGGGTCGGATCAGCACCGCCGGCGGTGCCGGGATCTCGCCCAGGACGGGGAGGTCCCACACACCATCGTGCGTGGCGTCGACCAACCGGACTCGATCGGCCCACGGTGAAACGTCGAAACCGCTGGACGCTCCGAGATCGAGGAGCACGGGCCGCGCGTCGTGCAGCAGCGCGAAGACGCGCGTGGGGCCGGCCGCGGTGCGTAGGTCGAGGTCGGGCATGCGCCGCCCGAGCAACGGGTGCCCCACACCGAGGTCGTAGTGGATGTCGAGCCCGGAGAGCATCGCGGCGAAGCGTCGACGCGGCTCGTCCATGCGCAACAGTTCGGTCATGGTGTCGCGGAGGGCCTGGTGACGTTCGTCGGGAGTGCTGAGCGCGACTTGCGCCATGGTGTTGTGCAACACCCGGGCCCCGACCGGGTGCCGTTCGGCGTGGTAGGTGTCGAGGAGACTGGCGGGGGAGGTCTGGTCGACCACCTGGGCCAGCTTCCATCCCAGGTTCACCGCGTCCTGCACGCCGGTGTTGAGACCCTGCCCACCCTGCGGCGGATGTACGTGGGCGGCGTCACCGGCGAGCAGCACGCGGCCGGCGCGGTAGGAGGCGGCCTGCCGCGACATGTCGGTGAAGCGAGATATCCAGTTCGGGCTGTGCACCCCGAAGTCGCTCCCGTAGGCGACGACGAGTGCCTCACTGAGATCCTGCAGGGTGGGCTCGCCGATGTGTTCGACGTCCCGTTCTCTCAGGACGACTCCGAACGGCCCCCCGCCGGTTTCCCGGTTGACCGGACCGATGCCACCGCCTTCGCGACGCACGCCGAGCACCGGCTCCTCGTCCATCTCGACCTCGGCGATCATCCAGCTGGTCGACGGATCCAACCCGGGGAAGTCGATGCCGGCGCCCTTGCGGATCAAGCTGCGTCCTCCGTCGCACCCGACGAGATACTGCGCCCGGAGCGACGCGTCGCCCGACAGTCCGACGTCGACGCCCGTGTCGTCGGGCGCGAAGGACACCACGTCGCGGCCACGAAGGATCGGAACATCGAGCTCACGCACCCAGCCGGCCAGGATGCGCTCGAAGTCGCGCTGCCAGAGCGCAAGGAGGTAGTTGTGCCGGGTGGGGAAGTCGCTCATGTCCAAGCGGATCCCCGCGTAGCCCACGGTCGGATGCACTTGCCCGGCGGTGAGGAATCGTTCCGCGATGCCACGCTGATCGAGCACCTCGATGGTGCGCGAGTGCAGACCTCCGGCGCGCGATCCGTCGAGATCCTGAGTGACGCGTCGTTCGACGATGACGACGTCGATCCCTGCCAACGCCAGCTCGGCCGCCAGCATCAGCCCGGTCGGGCCGCCGCCCGCGATCACCACCGCGTGTTCGGTCATCGCCACTCCTCATTCGTTCGGGCCGAGATCGCTCCGTGAACGAGTCATGGTCAGCACGATCGAGTCGCTTGCGGCAAGCCCCCTCCCTCGCGTTACCGTGTGCATGGCGGCGAGCGCTCAGCGTTCAGATCGAGGATCGCTCGCATGCGCGGGATGACCGTGCGTCCGGCGCTGCTCCTTCATCTCGGCCTCGCGCACGTGGCGCTTGCCGTCCACGAATCGATCGCGGACGAGGCGGTCGACGTCGCGGATCGGGCCGTAGTAGCAGTCGTCGAATTCTTCGACGAGCTGGAACGTCCAACGCCCGTTGATGACGTTCCGTCCGACGATCTCGGTCCGCACGAAGCGTGCCGTGTCTGTCTCGCCGGCGGCTTTCAGGGCGTCCGCCGCATGATCGAACAGTTCGTCTGCATGGCCCATCATCTGATGGAAGTCGTACAGCCGTTCTCGCGCGCGCTCGACCCACTCGAAGGCCTCGCTCATCTGGCCGACCGCGTCCACCAACGCATCGGACGCGCCGGCGGGGCGGACGTGGGACTCGTCGTACGGACGGGCATCGCGGATCATCGGTGCTTCTCCTCTCCTCGTGTCGGCCTCCTACCCCGAGAGCTCCGGACGTCAGCGCGAGTTTCCTGAAGTGGAGGTTTTCGACGCGTCGGCACTTCGGTGTCGGCAGTGGCTTTGAGCGGGCATCGCGGCGCGCACACACGACGCAAGGAACGGCGCGATGGCGAACGCACGGTCGAGCAATGGGCGAAGGAACGCCCCCGAAGAGTCAGCGCGCGGATGCAGCGATCGGGCAGGGCGACGAGACCCACCAACGCGCCGGGAGCACTCAGTCCTGAACGGTGCGACGTGCCGGCCGCCATACGCGGCTCGGCGCGCCACGCTGCTCACGGACGGAACACCACCTTGACGGCACCGTCCTTCTTCTTCTGGAACATCTCGTAGGCCGAGGGCGCTTCGTCGAGGGGAAGCCGATGCGTTGTGAAGTCGGCAACGTGCAATGGGTCTCCATCAGTGAGGAGGGGCAGCAGATCGTCGACCCATCGCCTCACGTTGGCTTGCCCCATGCGGACGGTGACTTGCTTGTCGAACATTCGCAACATCGGGAGCGGATCGACCATGCCGCCGTAGACGCCACTGATGGAGATCGTGCCACCGCGCCGTACGAGGTCGATCGCGGTCAGCAGAGCCGCCAGTCGGTCGATGCCGGCCTTCTGCATCATCGGTTCGGCCACCGCGTCGGGCAGGAAGCCCACGAACGCCTGCGCCGCCTTGGCCGCGGGTGACCCGTGCGCCTCCATGCCGACGGCGTCGATGACCGCATCCGGACCGCGCCCGGCCGTGCGCTCGCGCAGGTCGCCGATGATGTCTTCGTGGTCGTTGAGATCGATGGCCTCGATTCCGTTTCGCCGCGCCATCTCCAGGCGTTCGGGAACGAGATCGATCCCGAAGACCTGGCTCGCGCCGCGATGCCTGGCGATCCGGGCGCTCATCTGACCGATCGGCCCGAGGCCCAACACGGCAACCGTGCCGTCACGCGGCACGTCGGCGTAGGCAACGGCCTGCCACGCGGTCGGCAACACGTCGGAGAGGAACAGGAACTGCTCGTCCGGAGGGCCGTCGGGCACGACGATCGGTCCGTACTGCGCCTGCGGCACCCGCACGTATTCGGCCTGACCGCCCGGGATCTGCCCGTACAGCTTCGTGTACCCGAACAACGCCGCCCCGGTTCCATGCTCGTGTACCTGCGTTGTCTCGCATTGGGACTGCAGACCTTGGCCGCACATGTAGCAGTGGCCGCAGGAGATGTTGAACGGGACAACGACGCGGTCACCAGGCTTGATGCGCGCAACTTCGGACCCGACCTCTTCGACGACACCCATCGGCTCGTGCCCGAGGATGTCGCCTTCGTCGAGGAATGGTCCGAACAACTCGTACAAGTGCAGGTCCGAACCACACAAGCCCGTGGACGTCACGCGGACGATGGCGTCCGTCGGCGCCGCGATCGTCGGATCGGGGACGTGGTCGATGCGCACGTCGCGCTTGCCGTGCCAGGTTAGTGCTCTCATCGTGATTCCTTCCGGTCGCAGCGGCGCGGGTCGGCGATGTGAGCGTGCCCGAAGGGGTCGGGACCGGAACCGACGATGAGGAGTCCTGAAGCTCCGCTGAGCCGATGCGCCCGCGACCAAGCGCACGGGTGTAGCGACCATGGCCGGCGCGGTGGCGACGATCCGAACGGCGTCTCGCGCATAACCGTCGACGCAGCCGGGAAGGGGGTTGGAGTGACGAGAAGGCCGCCGACTTCGCCGGGACCGAACCTGCGAGAGGGTTCCGTTGACGTGCTGATCGTCGGCGCCGAGATGCCTGACACGTCCGACCTGCTCGGTGCGTTGGAACTCGTCGAGCTGCACGCCGCGCGGCGAACGACCCTGATTCAGTGGCCCGAATCGTGATCGCCGGCCGGCCCGACGCCGCCGTCGTCGACCTCCGTGTCGATGACGGCTTGGCGGACAGCGTGCTCGATTGGCTCTCGAAAAACCGCAATTTTCGAGCTCTCGTCGTGACGAACGTGGACCAGGTCGACGCGCGGTTGCGAGCGCTGACTTTGGGCGCGACCGATCACCTCATCGCACCGTTCGAGCAACGTGAGATCCTGGCGCGGGTCCGGCATCTGATCGCCCTGCGCCGAAGTGCACGCTGCCGGCGCCTGCAGATCGGTGACCTCACGATCGATGCCGCGCAGCGCTGTGTCGTGCGCAATGGTGCAACGATCGCGTTGACACCACGGGAAGTCGACGTCCTACGCATGCTCGTCGAGAACGGCGAACAGTTGTTGTCGAAGCAGGAGATCCTCAACGCGGTCTGGCACGGTGAATCCCGCAGCGAGAACGTGGTCGAGGCCAACGTGAGCTCGCTGCGGCGCAAGCTCCACGCCCACGGTCCGCCGGTGATCCACACCTTGCATCGCTCCGGGTACGTGTTCCGCCCGGTTCCGGCGACCCAGCCGGCCCGCTGAGACGCTCAGGCCTCGCTGCGAACGGGCCAGGCGTCGGGTGCCAGGCCGAGCCGCCCGATGGTCGGCCCGGCACCCGGCGATCAGCGTCGCGA
This sequence comes from uncultured Actinomycetes bacterium, assembly GCA_963740835.1. Lineage (GTDB taxonomy): Bacteria > Actinomycetota > Acidimicrobiia > IMCC26256 > PALSA-610 > CAVUFH01. The sequence continues at coordinate 1,708,201 of CAVUFH010000003.1, forward strand.
ACGAAGTCTTAATTCGTGGCGTCGGACTTGACGTGTTGCGCGGACTGTTGCGCTTGGTCGCGCACGTTCGCGCCGGCTTCCCCGCCGGCAGCTTTCACCTCGGCGACCGCGTCTTGCGCGTGCGTTTTGGCGTCCTCGGCCACGTCGCGGCCGGCCTCTTTCAGCTGTCCCGCCGCTTGCTGCAGCTGGGGCTTCGCTTCGCCCATGAGCCGTTGTTCGGTCCGCGAACTGGGGAATGCAGTTGCGAGCAACAGGCCCGCCCCGAAGGCGATCAGGCCGGCGGCGAACGGATTGCCGCGAGCTTGCTCGGCCAGCGCCTCCGGCGCACGCTGCACTTGGTCGGTCGCGTTGTGCAACGTGTCGCTGGCGGACTGCATGGCGCCGCTCGCCTGGGCACGCAGCCGTTCGTTGATCGGCTCGCGATAGCCGGGAGAGCCCATCACCGACTCCTTCACGCTGCGCATCCGCTGGCCGAACGCGGCTTTGCGGCGTTCGACGATGCGTTCGGGACTCAGCCGATCGCCGATGGCATCCAGCGTGTCCCCCATACGCGCGCGCTGCATCTCCGCGTCACGCCTCAGCCCATCTTCTGTTGCGCCCACTGGACGTCCTCCTTCACCGATTCGATGGTTTGTTCCGGAACGACGTTGAGCTCTTCGACCCGCCGCCGACCGCGCAGAGAGAGCACTCCCGCGGCGATCGCATAGATGGCGCCGATGATGAGGAACGCAACGCCCTCGGGCATGACTTCACTCAGGCCCCAGGCCGCCGCGAACGACAGCAACAGCAAGGCCATGTAGCCGGCCACCGCAGCCCCGCCGAACGCCTCGGCCGCGAGCTTGGCCTTGTCAGCCTGGTTACGGATCTCGGTCTTCGCCAAGTCGGTTTGCGTACGAACGAGCTCACCGAACTCACGCGACAGATCTCCGAAGAGGTCACCCAGGGACTTGTCAGGTTGCTTCGGTTGGGTGGGGTCGGGTTCGATCCGCGTCATGCGGCGCCTCCGACGCCTCGTGCCGGATCGAAGCGATCGCCGAGCTCGGCCGCGGCCGGCACGGCCCGATAGCCATTCCCCGGCGTTCTCATCGGCTGACCGTCGTTCCCCACGTTGCGGATGATCCGGCCTGCGACGAAGCCGGCCACGGCGGCACCGAGGAGGAACGTGCCCGGTTGCCGGCGCGCCCACGAGCGCGCATCCGCGAGCAGGGTGTCGAGGCCGCCCTGATCGAGCCGCGTCGCCAGTCGCTCGGTGACGTTCGATCCTTCTCGGACGAGGCTCGCAACCAACCCTTGCTCGCCGGCGGAGCCGGCCATCGACTGCAACTGCCGGCTCGTGTCATGCAGCGTGACCGCGAACTGCGTCGCCTGTTCGTTCGCACGAACGCGCACGTCTGCCCGCATTTGATGCAGTGCAGTCGAGGCCTGCTGCTGCGCTTCTTGCGCAACGTTCTTGGTCTCTTCCTTCACCGTGTCGGCGACGGCGCCGGCCTCGGCCCGTGCGCTCTGAGCCGTTTGCTCGGTTGCCATGTGTTTCCCTTCGTCGTCGGAACGAAGGTGCGGTACCCGGACGCGCAACCACTGCACCAGTGCTGAAGAAGTCCTAAACGACGACGCGTCCGGTGAGGTCAGCGCGCGTCACGTCGCGCGCTGATGCGCGCGAGCCGGCGCAGCGCATACGCGTTGCGTGCGTAGGTGATCGCTTGGAGCGGGGGCGACCACCAATGACGAACCGCGCCTTCCTTCGGGTGTTCGGTCATCGTCACGCGAGTCCGATCCGAACCGATCGGCTCGAGCATGATGGTCACGATGCCGACGCCGACCGGGCGGAACCGGACCTCGAGCTCGACGCGTCGATCGGCTTCGGTTGCGATGAGCTTCGAGGAGTCATCGATGTCGACGCCCGGACCCCCGACGGTGTGGTGGAAGCGCGAACCCGGCGCGGGCCAGTCGTCATCGACCCCGCGGACACGCTTCGACCCCACCACCCACTCGGCGTACGCGTACGGATCCATCAACACGCGGTAGACGGTCGCGGGCGGTGCCGCGACCTCCATGCGATTCGTCGTCATGGACGAAGGGTGTCCTCCATATCAACGTCGGAAACGTCGCCGGGTGTGAAGTACGGATCGAAGACGTTGCCGGTGGTCGCGGGAACTGCGTCGCGTGACATCGCGAAGTGATCGAACAACGGGGTCACGAGCGCGTTGAATGCCCACGGCAGCACCCGGAAACCGAGCACGATGACGTGGTTCGCCCAACCGACCGAGGTACTCGACCGAGGCCGATCGGCACGGCGCGCCACGGCGCGTGCCACGTCCTCAGCGGAAGCAATCGGAGAGGGCGGGCGGCCGCAGCGGCCGACGAAGTTGGCAGCCCGACGGTAGATCGGCGTATCGACGGCTCCCGGTGCGACGACACACACGTGCACGCGGGGGGCGCCTCGGGTCTCGAGCTGCAGCACCCGTGCCAGCGCGAGCTGGGCCCACTTGCCCACGATGTATGCGCCCATCTGCGGCACCGGTATCGAGGCGAGCAGCGACGTGACCACGATGAACGTGCCGCCGTTCGGTTGCTGCCGGAATTGTGGAACCACGGTGCGTATCACGTTCGCAGTGCCGTGCACCGAAGTGTCGACGACCCGGGTGAACACGTCGGCGGGAAGGCGTTCGAGCGTCCCGTACGCCATCACGGCAGGCGAGTGCACCACCACGTCGATCCGTCCGTGCGCCGCGACGACGTCCTCGACGAGCATTCGGACGGCGGCCTCGTCGACGACGTCCGTTCGCTGCGTCATCACGGACCGGGCGCCGGCGTGACGACACTCGTCGCCAACCGCCTCCAAGCGGCCTCGGTTGCGCCCCACGAGCACGAGGTGCGCGCCGTCGAGCGCGAACCTCCGCGCGCACGCGCGGCCGATCCGCTCGACGCTCCGAGGATGAGCACCACCCGATCGCGACTCACAGGTACCGCCGGACCTTCGCGAGCCGATCGTGCAGTACCGCTGCGCGCGCCGCGTTCGCACCGGGGCCGCCGTGCACACCGCCGCCCGGATGCGCGGATGCGGACGCAAGGAACAAGGAACGTATCGGCGTCTCCGGTCGCCCCAACCCGGGAAACGGACGGAACACCAGTTGTTGGTGCAGCTCCGCGGTGCCGCCGCTGATCGCACCGCCGTTGAGGTTCGCGTTCTCGGCCTGGAAGGACGCCGGCGTGAGCACGTGACGGCCCCGGCGCAGCTCACGGAACCCGGGCGCGCGCGCCTCGATGGTTGCTTCGATCCGATCGACGAGCGCGTCGATCGCACGCGGGTCGGAGGCGGCGTCCGAGCGATCGGGGTGGGGCACATGCGTGTACGCCCAAGCGGTTTCCTTGCCCGGCGGCTGGCGCGACGGATCCGTCATGCTCTGCTGACCGACGATCAAGAACGGGTTGCGCGGTATGGCACCGCTCACCAACTCGGCGGTTGCCTGGGTCAGCTCGTTCACGCTGTCGACCACGTGCACGGTCCCTGCTGCGCGCGCCGGCTCGGCGGTCCACGGGATCGGTCCGTCGAGGTTCCAATCCACCTTGACCGTGCCGTTGTCCCACTGGAACTTCGTCAGGTTGTGCCGGAACGAGGGTGGAAGGTCGTTTTCCCGCAACAGCGATCGATAGAGCGCCGGCGCGGTCACATCGGCGATTACCGCGCGCACGCTTTCGACTTCGAGTCCTGCGCTCGTACGAACGCCGAGGGCGCGGTTGCCGCGCACGATGATCCCGTCGACTCGGGCATCACAACGCACTTCGCCGCCGAGCGACTCGAGCCGGCGAACCAACGCGCTGGCCAAGGCGCCGGCCCCGCCTCGGGGAACGGGGAACCCGACGCTCTGTCCGAGCGCACACATCAACCACCCGAAGAAGCCGCTCAGACCGGTCTCGGGCGCGAGGTCTGCGTGCAGGGCGCTGCCCGCGAGCAACCGGCGCGCGCCTTCGCCGGTGAAGTACTCCTCGCCGAGTCGCCGAACGGGCAGCACCAGGAACCGGATGAAGTCGCTGTACTCGCGAGGTCGTACGCAGCGCGCGAGCTGCGCGCCGGCGCGTATCGGTGGGAAGGCTGTGAAGAGCGTGCCGAGCAGTGCATCGGCGACGTTGGTCCAGCGGGCGTACAACGCGCGCCAGCCGTCACCGTCTCCCGCATGCAACGCGTCGAGGCTCGCCGCCGTGACGTCGAGGTCGCGAGACAGCACCGGGCACGTCCCGTCGAGCGCGGGGTGTGCGATGACGCTCGGCGCGTGCAACCACTGCAGGCCCCAGGATTCCAGATGGAGACGGTCCAAGACCGGCGACGCCGCGCCCAGCGGATAGAAGGCACTGCACACGTCGTTCGTGTATCCGGGTTCGATCAGTTCGGCCGATCGCACACCACCGCCGGGCTGCGCCGCCGCTTCGAGCACGACGACGCGCCAGCCCTTGCCGGCAAGGAGGTTCGCCGCGACCAATCCATTTGGCCCGGAACCCACGACGACCGCGTCGACCGCGGTCATTGCGTGCTCGCGCTCATCGGCCGGGTATCGGCAACGTAGGCGCTCGGAGGCGGCTGAGGCGCAGCGGTCGAAGTCGCACGACTCGGCTCTACCCCGCGGGTGACACCTGACACTTTCGGGCGGCGACGTTGTGACGGCAGGCGACGTTTGCGCGGTGCCGCACCGGGAAGGGAGTCGCGCGCATTTGACGCAAAGGAGAAGTCATGGCGGATCGCACGGCTCGCTTGGTTGCGGTGTACCGGTCAGAAAGGACGGCGCGCGCGGCAGTCGACGCTGCGATCCGAGCCGGGGCGGCGCCGAACGACGTGCGCATCGACGACGATCTCGATGCTGTGGTCTCTCTCGAGGGCGAGATGCGCGAAGAGATGGAACACACCTTCGTGGGTCCGGGCAATGTCGGACCCTTCACCAAAGAGATGTCCAAGGGCATGTTGGTCGGCATCGCGGTGGGCGCCGTCATCGGTCTCGTCGCCGCGCTGCCGTTTGCCGCGATCCGGTTCGGCGGCTGGGGACTCGGCGCGCGGGTCGTGCTCCTCGCGATCTGTGGCGCGTTCGTGGGGTCCACCGTTGGCTGGGTGGTCGGGGGCGCCTTCGCGGCGCGCCGGCCGGGGGAGCGGCTCGCCGCGGAGCGCGGCGTCACGGTCACCGCTCCGGCGACACGCTCGATCGAGCGCGCGATGGCCGGTGCGGCGCCCATTCGACTCGACGTAGTCGACGCCGGGGGCCAGCCGGTCGGAACGGTGACGACGGAGGAAGGATCCACGGCCGAGGGCATCCCGCGGGAGATCGGCAAGCACATGGGCAACGAACGCCGGGATAGTTGAGCACGGTCGTTCGCAGGTTCTCGTCAGGTTCTGTTGGGTTCCGGATGCGCCGGGGTACGCCAGCATCTCGCACCTTGAAGGAGGCTCTCATGGCAAATGTGAACACCGGTCGTGAAACTCGCGTGGGTGAGCGCGACCGGGAACGTGAAAATGGCCGCGACGGCGACCGGCCGGAGGTGAAGATGATCACCTCGACGGAAACGCGGCGGTCGATCCTCACGTCTGAGTTCTGGTTGACCTTGGTCGCGGCCGTCGTGATCGTGATCGCCGGATATTGGGACGACGCCAACCTACGGGTGAACCTCGCGTGGTGCTTGGCCGCAGGCATCGTCGGCTTGTACATCTTGAGCCGCGGCATCGCCAAGGCCGGTTCGCGCGATCCCGACATCCGCACGATCCGGTGAGCCTGACGTCGCGGGGCCTCGTCCTCGCGACGTCGGCGTTACGTTCCCGTCTCGGCCCTCGCCTCGATGCCCGCGGCATCCGGGTCGAAGCGGTAGCCGACGCCTCGCACCGTGTCGATCCAATCGCTGACGCCCGATGCGATTCGGAGCCGGTTCCGGAGCCGGCGGATGTGCTCGGTCACTGTCGCAGTGCCGAGCCATTCCGCCGACGCGTCCCACACGAACTGCAGAAGTTCCACGCGCGTGAACACGCGCCGCGGCGAAGACCCCAGGAACGTCAGCAGCTCGAACTCTCGGCGGCCGAACTCGTCGGACCGATCGGGGCGGAAACGACGATCGTCCATCCGGGGGCCGGAGCGCCCGCCCGACGTTTGCCGGTCGAACGGTTCGCGCAGGTCGCACGGAACGAAGCGGCGCGCGGCCGGCGCGTCCTCGTCACCGGTTCGGGTTCGGAACGCGTGCTCGCCGAGTCGCTCGTCGTCCGGGCCGGCCTCCCGGTCGACGCGACGCTCGCGGGCCGCACCGACGTCGGCACGCTGGCGGCCGTCGTCGGGCGAGTGGGTCGCGTGATCTGCGGCGACACCGGTATCGCGCATCTCGCAACCGCGCTGCGGACCCCCTCGGTCGTGCTCTTCGGTCCCACTTCACCGAACCGATGGGTCCCGCCGCCGGCGCGACCGTGGCACCGCGCGTTGTGGGTGGGTGGCGAAGCGGATCCTCATGCGCCGACCGTCGATCCCGGCCTCCTCGAGATGACCGTCGAAGCAGTCGCGGACGCCATGGCCGCGTTGCCCGAAAGGGAGGCCCGGGCAGAACAACTTCAGGCACGCGTGTGACGGCTGCCCATACGGGTAGGTGGAGGCCATCGAACTGGCGAAAGGGACCTGATGGCGAATCCTCTCGAGCTGCTCACGTGAGCCTCGCCCGCCGCGGTGCCGGCACCGAGCGCGACGCCGCGCTCGACGTCGCGATGAGGTTGCGAACCGATCGCGTCGAGGTCGAAGTAGGCGGCGCGTTCGTGGCCGGTGGCCGGAAGCTCTTCGCCGCGTTCTCCACGAGTGCATGCAACGCCGGTCGCCCCTCGATCGTGTTCGACCTCAAGTCGCTGCACCGATGCGACCTGTCAGGACTCAGCGGGCTGGTCGATGCGATTCGCGACTGCCGCGCCAACGGACGCCTGGTCGCGGTCGTCGGCGCATCCGACGATGTGAGGTGCGCGGTGGAAGCGGCCGGGTTGCAGGACGTTCTCGTCGAGTCGTGAGCCGAAGGAGGCGCCGTGACGACCTGGCAATCGAATGACGACGTGCGGCGGAACGGTGGCGCAGAGGTTGCCGAGTTCGACGACGCGCCGCCGATGCCAACCCGACCGGACGAAGCGCAAGAAGACGAGGGGGTCGAGGTGGTCCCCCAAGCCGCCACGGACGGAGAACACGCGGACGGAGACGGCGCGGACGGAGACGACGCCGCTCGGCCTCAGTGGCCCGGGCCGACCGCCTGAACGTGATCACGGACCGGCCGGCACGTCGGGCTCGCGCGGGACGCGGCCCGCACGATGCGGTGGTCGGCGTACCGGACCCCTCCGAGGCCTCGCGCCACCACGGCTGCCCAGGAACAGGCTGACCGCCAGAGCAGCCATACCGGTGCGACGAGCGCGCAGGAAGCCGGGAACGCGCGCCGCGCCGCCTGCACGGCGGCGGCCGGCTTCCGCCACCGCGATGACTGCCAGCGCGGCGGTGGCCACGACGCGCATACGTCGCCGCAGCGCGGCCTGCAGCGTCAGCGGCAGCACGGCGAGGAACACGCAGAGGCGAGCCGGCCGGGCGAACTCGTCATAGGCCTGGCGGATCTGTTGGCCTCGGAAGTGCCTCGCCGTCGGCGGCCGGCGCGCCACGAAGAGATCGAGTGCACACGCTTCGCGGCCACCGGCTCTCAACAACGTGCGGACGAGCTCGAAGTTCTCGAACAACACGTCGCCCGCGTAGCCGCCGGCGCGGAGATACGTCGACCGACGGATCGCCAGGGTTCCCGGCCAGTCGCCGCCGCTCATACGGTTGAGCAACGAGCGCGCGCCATCGAAGCGCGCATGCCACGGCCACGAACTGAAGTAGTTCTGCGGCCGCACGACATCCGCTGCTGCCAACCGCGAAGAAACTGCCGCGAGCTGTTCGATCTCGTAGCGCACATCGTCGTCGGCCAAGACGACCCACTCGTTTCGAGCGTTGCGCAGGCCGGTGTCGACGTTCGCGACCTTGCCGTTCAGCGTCGAATGGTCAGGAACGAGCACCTCGACCGTGTCCCCGACTCGAGCCCGACGGCCGGCGACCACTTCGGGGGCCGAACCGTCGACCACGAGAACCTGATCGACCGCGTGCGAGAGCCGGGTCAGGTAGCTCGCAAGATCGTCGATATCGGCATCCGCCGCAGTGCGAAGGGGCACGACATATGTGAGCGGCAGGACCGATGGCACGCGGTCACCTTCGCAAGGACGTCCGGCCCTCGGCCCATGCGTCGAGGAGCGACCGGGCGAAGACACCTTCGACGAACGCGAGGGCGCGCGCGCCCAAGACGATGTCCGAGGCGAGGGCGGGCTCTTCCGCGGCGAGGGCCGAAGCCATGTCGTCCAACGCCACGACCTCGTGGACGGCATCCGCAATCACATGCGCGTCGTAGAACTCGGTGCCATCATCGATACCGAGACGGCGGAGTGTCGCGGCGTAGCGCTCCATCGGGACTACCGAACACATCTCGAACAACGCAAGGTGCCCGACGAGCGCGCCGCGCCATCTCCGGTGCAGTCCGAACAACGAGATCAGATTCACGGTCGCGAGCGTGATCCCCGGAATCAGATCGAGGTACTGGCCGTAGGCCGGGTTCAGCCCGAGCGCGCGCATGGTGTTCGCGAACAGTGTGGCGTGCACCCCCTCCGGTCGACCGTCGCCGTACTCGCCGCGCTGGATCTCGACGAGCGCAGCCTTGGCGCGGCCGCGCAGTCGCGGAATGGCCCACGTATGAGGATCCGCTTCCTTGAGCTGATACGCGGATCGGTGAATGGCGAACTCCCGCATCTGCTCGAGCGTCCCGTGTTCCTGCATGTATGCAGACACCGACGGACCCGAGTCGCGGGTCGCCATGGCCTGCAACTCGTCGCCCACTGCAGAAGGATCGATCACTTCATGGTCGATGTGTCTCAGCAGCGATGCGATGAACCGCGCTTCCAGCGCCGCCCGCGCACGGAGCAGCGATGGCTCCCATTCCCACCCGTCGTCAATGCCGTCGAACGATTCGTAGTGCAACTCGTACAGGACATAGAGCGCGAGGGCACTGTCCTCACCCCACAGCGGATGATCTGACGGCGATGGCAGCGACAGCTCGTGCGGGGGCCGGCGAAGGTGTGCGACGAGCGCGCCGGAACAGGCGCCTCTCGGCGCAGGGAGAAGTTGTCGCGCACCTCGTTCGAACGTCGTGACCGTGATACATGCGTATACCCGTCAGCGACGATCCGAAGCGTTTCTGAACGTCGCGGTGGGCGCCGGGCATTCGTCGTACTCGACGTTGACCCTGTCGGCGATGCGAACGACATCGAAGACTCGCCGCACGATCCCCTGCGGGTTGACGATCGAGAGCGAGCCTCCGGCGTGTGCGAGCACACGAGCGATGTCGAAGAGCATCTGGACGCCCTGCGAATCGCAGGAGGTCAGTCCCGAGACATCGACGACCAGCGGCCGCCCCGGCCTCACGACCTCGCGGAGACGCCGACTCGCCGTGGGTGCCGATGCCGAGTCGATCTCGCCGTACAACCGAACGCGCGGCACGTGCCCGAACGGCTCGTCCACTTCGATGCTGAGCATCGGCGGTGGGAGGGAGGCTGAACGAGACGATCGCGGCGGCATGTCGGCTCCTCTTCGCACATGAAAGGCGTTCGAAGCTGGCGGCCGCGGTCCGGAGCCGAGGACGCGGCCAGTGTTCGGGAGCCGCGGCTCGCAGGATATGTCGGGACGATGCTCGCGCCAACGGCGCCGGGCGACATCAAGATGCGCGTCGGGGGTGTGCCGGCCGAGCGAGACGGTCGCGACGGCTACGATTCCTGTGTACTCGCGTGCGGATTCCTGTGTACTCGCGTGCGCCGGGCAAGCCGTCCGGCGTCCACCCGACGCTCCGGCACCGTTCGACGGGGTTCCTGTCGCCGCCTTGTTGAAGCTTTGGATGCTCATCCGGCAGACACAGGTGTGGCGTGGCCGATCAGCGCATCCTTCTCGATGCCATGTCGGAATTCACTCGAACACTGGTGAACGGCTACGCCATCAGCGACGCGTTGTTCCAGCTGAGTGACTACGCCACCGCGGTGCTCGATATCTCGGGTGCGGGCGTGTCCTTCGCCGATGCCGATGGCGTCCTGCGTTTCGCAACCGCGACTTCGGCCGCGTTGGTCGAGGTCGAACGGGCCCAGGAGCGCCTGCAACAAGGCCCGTGCATCGACGCGTTCCGCACGCGGAAGCCGGTGAAATCCGTCGACGTCGACGCCGACACGCGCTGGTCCGCACTGCGTCCGGTCATAAAACACGCGGAGTTCCGCTCGGCCGCCGCGCTCCCGTTGCGCTCGGGTTGTCGCTGCCTCGGAAGCCTTGACCTCTACGACACGTCCGCACGTCAGTGGGAGGACGCCGACATGCAACCCGCCCAGCTGCTCGCCGACATGGCGACGAGCTACGTGTTGAACGCCTCGGAGCTCGAACGGTCCAAGCGCACCGAGGAGCAACTGCAACAGGCACTCGACAGCCGCATCATCATCGAGCAGGCGAAGGGAATCATCGCCAAAGCCAACGGCGTCACGGTCGACCAAGCGTTCCAACTGCTGCGCGCGCACGCCCGTTCGCGGAACGCGAAGCTCCAGACGGTTGCGCATGCCGTCGTGGAAGTGGGTCTGGACGTCCGCTAGCACTTCGGGTGCGGCGCACGAAGTGCTGCCATGAGCCGACGTCCGGCGAGACCGCCGCCTCCGAGCACCAGCCCGACTTTCACAGCACCGCCCGACCCACTTGCGCGACGCATATGGCCGCGGAGAGCGGGGAATGACGGTGACGGCGCGAAGCGGCGCCCACGACGACCGTGGAGGTGGGCGCGTTGGCGGAACAGGTGTACGACCCCAGTGCGTACGGATCGGCAATCGCAGACGTCTACGACGAGATGTACGAGAATTCGTACGACACGTCGGGCGCGATCGAGTTCATCGTCGACCTCGCCGGCGGGGGTCCGGTGCTCGAGTTCGGAATCGGAACCGGGCGTCTGGCGGCGCCGCTCGCCGCGCGCGGCCTCGACGTCAGCGGCGTCGATGCCTCCGAAGCCATGGTCGAACAGATGCGGCGGCGGCCGGGTACCGAAACCATCGATGTCGTGATCGGAAACTTCGTCGACGTGGACATGCGACGCAACGACTACGCCGTGGTGCTGCTCGCGATCAACACGATCTTCGCGCTGCCCGACCAGGACGCGCAGGTGGATGTGTTCGTCAACGCGGCGCGCCACCTCGCACCCGGTGGACGCTTCGTCGTCGAAGCGTGGATCCCCGACCTCACTCGCTTTCAACGCAACCAGGGGGTGTGGGCGCGAGAACACGGCCGTTCCCACGTCTCGATCGAGATCGCCAAGCTGGACGCCGCGACGCAACGGATGGAGACGACGCAGGTCCGTTTCGGAGCGGAGGGGCTCCAGCTGTTTCCGGCGAATCACCGCTACGCGTGGCCGGCGGAGCTCGACCTCATGGCCCGCTTGGGCGGCCTCCGGCTCGTCCAGCGGTGGCAGGACTGGCAACGGACTGCGTTCACGTCCTCGAGCACGACGCACGTCTCGGTCTACGAACGACCGCATCGGAACGACGAGGGAAGCGAGACATGAACGACAGAGACAACGACGCCGCACCGCAACGCGAGCCGGGAGTCGAGCAGTATCCCGACGCCGCCCATCTGCCGGAGCCGGACGCACCGACCCGACGCCTCGGAGACACGGCTACCGAAGATCCGAACCGAGCCGACGACACCGATTGACCGACGCGCGGTGTGTTTCAGTTCTTCCTCAGATCGAAGTAGCGGCAGACGAGACGCGGTAACGCAGGAGGCCTTGGCTCGCTTGGAGGTCGCCTGATGTCGTTCAACCCGCTGGAAGAGCGTGGTATCCCCGTCGAGGAGCAGTTCCGGAGTTGGACGGAGCTCAACTCCACGCCGTACGACAAGTACGACGTCGATCCCTATACGCGCTCGCGCGTGATCTTGATGAACGGCCTCGAGGTCGAATCGATCATGTTCGGCCACCAATTCGCACGCCACACGGACAATCTCGAGATCAAGCGTGCGCTCGCCCTTTCGCGCCGGATCGAGCAGCAGCAACAGCGTGCGGTGAACGGGTTGAATCCGGGCGACCAGACGCCGCTCGAGACAACGATCGGCTACGAGCAGGTCGCGGTCGACCTCACGTCGTGGCTCGCCCGCAACGAACCGGATCCGATGCTCAAGCAGGCACTCGACTTCGCGTTGCTCGAGGACTTCGATCACCTGTACCGGTACGCGAACCTCTACGACCTCCTCGACGGTGACGACGCGGCCGACCTCACGCAGCATCTCACCGAGATCACGCCCGGCCGGCCGACGATCGTTGAACATCGCCATCCGTTCGACGATGTGCGCCCGCACTATTCGACCCACACCGTCGATCCGTTGTCCCGCATGCACGTGATGACGATCACCGCCGGTGAACAGCAGACCATGAACTTCTACATGAACCACGGGACGGACTGGATCGAGCCGATCGCCCGCGGCCTGTACGCCGAGATCGCGATGATCGAGGAGCAGCACGTCACGCACTACGAATCGCTGCTCGACCCGCTGGATTCCTGGCTCAAGCAGCTCGTGTTCCACGAGTACAACGAGGTGTACTTGTACTGGTCGATGATGAGCCAGGAGACGGATGCGCGGATCAAGGCGCTGTGGGAGCTCCACCTCAACATGGAGATCGGCCAGCTCCAGGTCGCCGCCGCACTGCTGCGGAAGTACGAAGGCGTCGAGCCCGAAGAGATCCTCCCGCCGTCCTTGCCGGCGACACCCGTGACGTTCCAACCGAACCAGGACTACGTACGCGAGGTGCTTGCTTCGCAGTACGACCTGCGCACCGACGGCCTCGAGTACGTCGCGTTGGAGGACCTCCCGACGGACCATCGCTACTTCGAGATGCAGCAGACGCTCAACGCGAACGGCGCGCCGAGCGAGCAGGTCATCGACGAGACCAGGCGCGACCGCGGACGCGACTACCGGGACGAGACCGAAGGGCCGAACCCGATCGCCGAGCTGCGCCAGATGACCGACTCGAACCGCTGAGGAGCACGAGATGGCACTGCTGATCCCCACGAAAGACAAAGGCGCGACGGCGGAAGCGGCGCCCATGCTCTACGCCGAGCCCGACCGGAGCGTCCTCCCGGAGTCGCTCGACGGCGCATTGCGCGACACCGGTCTGAACGGGCCGTTCGTTTCCGACCTGCTCAGCGCGATCCTGACCCACGAGCGGTGCGGGCGGCATCTGTACCGCACGTGCGAGACGCGCACGGAGAACCCGGTGCTGCAGGCGAAGTATCGGGAGTTCGGTGAGCAGACCGAACGCCACGTCGACCTCCTCGAGCACATCATCATCACTGCCGGCGGAAACCCGAACTACGTGAGCTCGCACGCGCGCGCCGTGGAGGGTGTGGATTCGAAGCTGGTTGAGGCGACGTACGTCCTCGACGGCACGCTCGACACGATGACCTCCGAGATGGCGATGCTGGACGCGGTGTTCCTCGCCGAGTCGATCGACCAGGCGAACTGGGAGGCGATGCGTCAGCTCACCGACGCTATGCAACCCGGCAATCTTCGCGACGCGTTCCAGGCCGCGGTCGACGAGGTCGAGACGCAAGAGGACGAGCATCTCACCTGGGCGCGTGAAACCCGCTCGAAGCTGACGCTGCTCCAGGCCCGCGATTCGTCTCTCTCGAACGCCGGTGCCAAGGCCGAGGAACTGCTCGCCCGGGTGCGAAGCTGGTTCTCCGAGTAGCTCCGCGCCCGCTTCGGGTGTCGGGCCGCGACCGGGCCTACCGGGCCCGGTCGCCTGCTACGTGAGATTGGCGACTTCCGCCCAGACGCACTTGCCACCGATCGTCTGCGATATGCCCCACTTCTCGGCGAGCGTCGCAATGATCTGGAAGCCGTGCGACTCGACGCGCGCTGGTCCGACGTCCTCTCTCGAATCGTGGACTTGGATGCGTACGCCGGACGCGATGGTGAGGATTTCCAGCCGGACCGGTGGCAGCCCGTAGAGGAACGCGTTCGTAACGAGTTCGGACACGACCACTTGGGCTCCCGACAAGGCGCGTCCGAGGTCGGGGAAGTCGCTTTCCAGCAACCTGCGAGCTCGTTGCGGGGAGCGACCGTCTGCCGGCATTTCGAGTCCGACGCTGTGCTCGAAGCCCATTGCCTCGACTGTTCCGTGATCCATACGCACCGAAACCGTTCGCCTTCCCGGTCAATCAGCTCGGAAGGACCTCGACGTCTCGTGCCACGCTTGCCGCTTCAGACCAGACCGCTTATCATTTCTGTCGCCTTCTCGGACCCCGAGGGCGTACCGAACAGAACAGGAGTCATCATCGGAGGGTCGTCATGGTGGAATCGTTTGACCGTGATACCGGGCTCGAGCCGCTCGAGGCTGACCGTGCACTACTCGTCCGGCCGATCCACTGGGATGGACTTGGCCGCGTCGCTCTGATCGGTGAGATCGACCTCGTCAGCGCGCGCGACGCCGAGGCGATCCTGGCCCCGATGGCATCCCGGGGTGTCCCTCTCATCTTGGATCTCGCGGGCGTGACGTATTGCGATTCGCAGGGAATCGCGATGTTCTTCCGGCTCGCAGCGAGAGCGCGAGAGAACGGCGGACACCGGCTCACCCTTGCGAATCCGCGCGGGATCGTGCGCAGAGTGCTCGAGATCACCGTTGCCGAGAACGTCCTCGCAATCGTCGACGACCCGTAGATCGGGGCACGCGGGGCAGCAGGTCGCGTCAGATCTGCTGCGCGACGCGGGCGCGCAGAAGCTCGTAGGGGTCGGTAAGCCAACCGGTCGTCAACAGATCGACGCGATCCACACGTTCGGTCTGCACGATCCGTGCGGCCACGCGGAACTGTCCCCAGGTCACGTCTACTTCGCCGACCGCAAGGCGGTTCCAATAGTGAACGGTGGGCTGACCGGGCGCGTCACGACGAGGCCTCGTAGCAGCGCGCCAACATGCAGATCCTGCAGGACCAGTGTGCTCGAGCCGCATTGGCCGCGCGGTGGGTTGCGAGGATGCCAGTCGTCGATCCAAGCAGTGTCCGCGCGCCAGACGCGCTGCATGATTGCCGCGATCTCGCCGATCGACGCTGGGGCGGAAAGGGCGCTCGGCGTTGCGATGCGGATCGAATCGAGAACCGGTTCGGAGCGTGAGATGCGGGTGCCTCGGTTTTCGGCTGCGTGAAGCCGGCACGCCGACCTTCCGGAAGGGAGCGGCGGACAAGACTACCGGGACGCCGCAGTCGCGAGGCGTTTCTTGAAGGGCGCTACCTACCGCGTACCCGTCGACGCCAGGCGTCACGCCGGTCTGCCGAGGATCTGGCCATCGCATGCTCGGTGGCACGAGCGGGTATGCGGCCAGGACGAGCAGTACTTCACCAGCATGCGAAGGGAGTCGGAGATGCGAAGGATTATGAAGTTGGCGGTGCTCGGCATGGCCGCGTACGGGGCCAGCCAGCTCTACGCGCAGGCAAAGAAATCGCCGGCCTTCGACCGGTTCGCCTCGGGAACGGCACCGGGCCGCGACACGCCGACAGGTACCGACCCGAACGCGAAGTGGACCGGTCCTGGTTACGAGGACAAGTCCTTGGGTCAAGCGGTGAACCAGGACGCCGAGCTCGTCGACCGGTTGGTCGAGGAGACCGGCGGCGACATGGCGAACGCCGAGGCGCGGTTCGACCAGGAGTCGGCCGGCGCGCCCGCACTCCGGCGGCAACGCCAGGAGTGACGCATACTTCCGTGCGAGGGGACTTCGCCGAGCTGCTCCGCGGCCGGACCGTCGCGTCCGCGGAGTCGTGCACGGGAGGGTTGCTCGCGCAGGCGTTCGAGGCCGCCGAGGGGTCCATGGATTGGTTCGCGGGCGGCATCGTTACCTACCAACGGCACACGAAGGAGTCGCTACTTCGCGTGCCACGTGCGCCGCTCGTGAGTGCAGACGTCGCCCGCGCGATAGCGGCAGGCGCCGCCGATCTGTTCGACGCGGATGTGGCGGTTTCCGTGACCGGTGCCGCGGGTCCGGAACCGCTCGAGGGCGCCGAGGTCGGAACCGTCGAGATCGGCGTGTGCGTCGACGGTGCAACGCGTTCGTGCCGCCACTTCTTCAGCGGCACACCCCTGCAGATCTGCGAGGAGGCGCGTGACGCCGCCATCGCAGACTTGGAACGGGCGCTGGGTGCCGAGGTCGTCGACGCGTAGTTCCGCTACGGCGGGACGGAATCCGAGTGTCGCATGGGGACCGCGGGTAGACCCGTCCCGTGCGAACCCGCCGTCTCCTCGTGCACATCCAATCCAGTCTCTGGTTCGTTCCGGTGGTGTGCGTGCTCGCCGGCGCGCTCTTGTCGTTCGTCACGATCTGGATCGACAACGCGTCGCACTTCGACCTGGTCCCCGAGACGCTGACCGGCGGTCCGGATGCCGCCGTCGCGATCCTGTCAACAGTTGCGGCTTCGATGGTTTCGCTGGCGGCGCTCGTGCTCACCATCACGATGGTCGTGGTCCAACTCGCAATGGGCCAGTTCTCGCCGCGCATCGTGCAGAACATCTTCCGCGACAAACCCAGCCAGATCGCCGTCGGGCTCTTCGTCGCGACCTTCGTACACGCGATGCTGACCCTGCGAGAGGTGCGCTTCGAGAGCGGTGGAACCGTCCCGGGCCTGGCGATCGTCGTCGCCTACCTCCTCGTCATCGTGAGCATCGTCGTGCTCGTGCTCTACGTCCACCACATCGGTCGCTCGCTGCGAGTGTCCGCGTTGATCGAGCTGGTGGGCACGGACACGCGCAAGCTGCTGGACGTGGTGTATCCGGAGCGCCTGCAGCCGGAGACGAGCGATCCGAACGTCGTTGCGGCACCGTTCTCCGGCGTGATCACCTACATCGCGCACGAGCAGTTGGTGCAGGCCGCGGCCGCCGCGGATTGCGAGCTCGTTCTCGTTCCTGCGCTCGGTGCGTTCCTCCCCGGCGGTGCTCCGTTGTTCCGCGTCAAGGGTGACGGCAGCCGTCTCGACGTGGACAAGGTGTACGGCAGCGTGCTCATCAGTTTGGAAAGGACGCTCGACCAAGACGTCGCGTATGGCATGCGCATGCTCGTCGACATGGCCGAGCGCGCGCTCGCAGACTCGCCCTTCCTCGACCCGACCACGGCCGTGCAGGCCATCGACCGGCTGCACGACTGCCTCCGACAACTCGCGATCCGGGAATTTCCCGACGGCAGGCACCGCGACGATCGTGGGCGGGTGAGGTTGACGGTGCCCGTGATGGATTGGGACGCGTACGTCCACCTGGCGTTCGACGAGATCCGCATGGCCGGGGCGCAGTCGCCCCAAGTCACCCGACGCCTGAGTGAAGCCTTGATCGATCTCGAAGGCGTCGCGCCACCCGAGCGGCGACCCGCGCTCCATCGGCAACGGGCGCTGCTCCTCGCGTCCGTCGATGATGCCGCGCTCGAGGAGCGTGATACGGAGTTCGCGCTGCGTGCCGACCGCCAGGGAATCGGTGTGAGCGCAGGCTCGATCCACGAGCTGTGAGCGAGGGCCTGCCGGCGAAGCAACTGAACGAAGACGCCGCGGCGATGCCCTGGGATCGGTGTCTGCTCGAGCGTTCTCGTAGGGGCTTCCGCATCGCATAGCGGGCTCTCCGCCCGGGTACTTCTCGCGCATGGAACGCCAGAGCAACAAGCACAGCAGGCGCCTCGACGACGTGATGGAACACGAGGTCGAATCGCTCACACACGGCGCCCCGATCGAAGCGCGCGTTGAGCCGGGACGGGCGATGGAAGACGCGGCTGACGGTGAACCGACTCCGCAGGCCGTGATCGAGACCGTCGACCCACCGCTCGAGTCCGGCGCAATCTCACCCACGGACGTGCGTCGTCGCAGCGAGCTCGCGACGCACCTACGTCCCTCGATGTTTCCGGCGACGCGAGCGGCCATCCTGACAGTTGCGCAGCAGGAAGACGCGCCGATCGAGCTCGTCGCCGCGCTGGAAGGGCTGCCGGCCGCGCAGGTGTTCCACACGACCGAGGAGGTCTGGGAGGCACTCGGCGGCACGCACGAGGAACGAACCGCCGCGACCGGCGCGCAACCCGTACCCGTGCAACGGTTCGAGTTCCGATTCGATCTCCTCCATCGGGTCCTCGCGATGCCGTTCGGCGTGACACCCGCGAGCGCGCACGTCGATGTGGATACTTCGGCTGGGAGGCTCCGCGCACGCTTCGGACTGTGGACGGTCGATACCGACCTGTCGAACATCGCGGGCTCGACAATCACGGGCGGGTACTTCTTCGTCAAGACCGCGGGTCCGGCGCACGTCTCGCTTCTGGATCGCGGCCTCACGTTCGCGACCAATGACGCGCGCGGCGTTTGCATCTCGTTTCGCGAGCCGGTGAGAGGCATCGATCCTGGCGGGATCATCCACCATCCCGCACTCACGGTGACGGTCGCGGAACCCGAACGACTGGTGGACGTGCTCCGCAGCGGACGCGCATGAGCCCGACGAGCCTGCGGACTCGGTCCTACTCGTCGCAGTCGAGCGCGTACTGGTTGCGCCTCACGCTCGGGGAACCTCGGGATGGGAGTGCGCGGTTGAACTCCCGACACGATGGAGAGACTCGTATGACGTTCCGAACATAGGAGGGATAGTGGCGTTCATCCTTTGGATTGCCGCGGTGCTGCTTGTCATCGTCGGCATCGTTTTGTTGCTCCAAGGCTCGATTTTGCTCGGCATCCTGGCGATCGTGCTTGCGCTGCTCGTCGGTCCGGGCGGTGTGAGCATTACTGGCGCCCGCCGTACGACCTACTAGAACCCGCCAGGCAGTCTCCTGCGCGTCAAGGCGCCCCCGCTCCACGGGAGTCGGGGGCGCTGCTTTTGCCGTGAACGCGCGATCGAAAGGCGCGAGTCGGATCGTTGCATCGCGTCCGATAGGAACGCCCGTGTCCCCTCGAAACGCGATGCCGTTTCAGAGCTGAGCAAGACCTGGCGCTCGAGCCGAAGTCGTTTGGTCGTGACCGCGGTTGGGAATCGAGCGCAATGGCGGTCGGGGGCCAGCGATGGCTCAAGGCGGAGCCAGGGACGGCATCGCTGCCCCCGACCCGTCGCGCGGCGTTGCCGCTGGGATCAGGGAGGATCGATGCGGATCGGGATCATTGCGCCGCCATGGGTACCGGTGCCACCGCGGGCCTACGGGGGCACCGAAGAGTTCATTGGTGACCTCGCGTGTGAGCTTTCCAGAAGGGGTCACGAGGTGATCCTGTTCTGCACCGGGGACTCGACGTGTCCGGTCGAGCGGCGATGGCTCGTCAGCCCCGCCGAGTGCGACAACATCGGCGACCCTGCGATCGAACGCCGCCATGTGTTGGTTGCCTACGACGTGCTCCAAGACGTGGACGTCATTCATGACAACACCCGAATGGGACCGTTGCATACGCTGCAGGTACCGAACGTGCCCGTCGCCGTGACTCACCACGGACCTTTTGACAACCAGGCTCACCGCGACTTTCGACGGGTGGACTCCCGGGTCGCGGTCGTTGCGATATCCCACCACCAGGCATCGACCGCTCGCGGGCTGCGCATCGCGAAAGTGATCCACCACGGCATCGACTCCAGCCGGTTCCCAGTCGGTGCCGGCGGCGACTACGTCGTGTTTCTTGGCCGCATGACGCCAGACAAGGGTGCCCACCGCGCCGCGGCCCTCGCCCGTAGAGCAGATGTTCCGTTGTTCATCGCGGGCAAGCGGCGCGAACCCGAAGAGATCGCCTACTTCGAAGAACGCGTCGAGCCGCTCCTCGGACCGAACATCGAATACGTCGGCGAACCCGACAACGACGACAAGGCGACGTTGCTTGGTGGAGCGCGAGCGCTCCTGAACCCAATCGAGTGGCCAGAACCCTTCGGGCTCGTGATGATCGAGGCCATGGCGTGCGGCACACCGGTCATCGCAACCGACCAAGGCGCTGCGCCCGAAATCGTGGAACACGGCACCACCGGCTTCATCGCCAACAGCGATACCGACATCCTGCAACGCATCGACGACGCGCAACGGCTCGATCGACAGTCGTGCCGCAACGCAGTCGAGCGTTACTTCTCCACAAGCCGCATGGCGCGCGACTACGAAGTGCTCTTCGAGCAGTTGACCCTCGACCGAACTGCGAGCACTCGGACGTCTCCTCCATCGCACGATGAGCATCGCGCAGAGCCCCGCAACGTGATTGCGGACTGATGGAGCGCCGATCTCGACCACACGCAGGCTCATCCGGCACACGCCGTCAACGAGTCCTGAGGCGAAGGCGCGACGGGTCCCGCTACGAGGATGCGGCGTCGCGATACGTCACGTAGAGCTCGCGTGGCCAGTAGCGGGTCACCCTCACTGCGTCAGCCTCTACGAGTTCGAGTCGGACTCGGTCGTACTCGTAGCAGTTGAGCTCGTACTGGTTGCCCCACGGGTCGACGAGATCGAACGCCCAGCACAGATCGAAGTCCACGAGATCGGTCAGTACGAGTGGCTCGCCGCTCGGGTTCGCGATTCCGCAGGGCAGCGATCGGGCGAACGACATGAAGGTGTCGGCGTCGACGCTGAAGGCGACCCCGGTCTGCTGCGGGACCATCGGGTGACCCTCGCTGACCTCGAACAGCGCGAGCGTCGTCCGTCCGCCGTCGGCCGAGATCTGGAGCGGACCTCCCTCGAACCCGGTTGCCCAGAAGTCGTATGCGGCGACCGGCTCGAACCCGAGATGCTCCGCGTACCACCGGGCGGCCTCGGCTCGGTCCGGCACGCGAATGTGCACATGGTCGAGCCGTCCCATACGAAATGCTGGCCGCGCTCCCGGCATGCCGTCAGCGTAGATGCAGGACGCATGGGAGTGGTGCGATCAGATGGTCGGATGGATGACCCAAAACAAGGGCGCGTGGGATCAGTGGGACCGCGGCTGGATGATGAACGGCTCCATGATGGGCGGATAGGCGTCTCCATTCGGAGCCGACGCCCATCGAGCTCTGTCGAGCGGCACTCGAGCAAATCCTCGAGACGGACCCGCAGCTCGATCAGCTGCACTGGTTCTCGGGTGCTTCCGACTCGTCACCTGAGGTCGAAGCGGTCGAGGTTCATGACCTTGTTCCACGCGACGACGAAGTCGCGTGCGAACTTCTCCTGGGCATCGTCACTGGCGTAGACCTCGGAAATGGCTCGCAGCTGCGAGTTCGAGCCGAAGACGAGGTCGACGGCGGTGGCCGTCCATCTGATCTCACTGGTCGCGCGATCGCGTCCTTCGTACACGTTCTCCGAATCGGCGGAGACCTTCCATTCCGTGTCTGCATCGAGGAGGTTGACGAAGAAGTCGTTCGTCAACGTCGCCGGCTGGTCGGTGAGCACGCCATGGGCAGATCGCCCGACGTTGGCGTTCAGCGCGCGCATGCCGCCGAGAAGCACGGTCATCTCGGGCGCGGTCAGCGTCAGGAGGCTGGCCCGGTCCAGCAGCAGGGTCTCCGGCGCCAACTTCACTCCGGACCGGAGGTAGTTGCGGAAACCGTCGGCGGTCGGTTCGAGCACGGCGAACGAGTCGACATCGGTTTGTTCCTGTGACGCGTCCGTGCGCCCCGCCGCGAACGCGACTGTGACCTCGCGCCCGGCGTTCCTCGCCGCCTCCTCGATGGCCGCGCCGCCGGCGAGAACGATGAGGTCGGCGAACGAGACCTGCTTGCCACCGGACTGCGAGCGGTTGAAATCCCGCTGGATCGCTTCGAGCGTCCCCAGCACCTCGGCGAGCTCCGTCGGCTGGTTGACCTCCCAGTCCCGTTGCGGCGCGAGCCGGATCCGCGCCCCGTTCGCTCCGCCCCGCTTGTCGGTGCCGCGGAAGCAGGCGGCCGATGCCCAGGCAGTGGAGACGAGCTGCGGGATGGACAGACCCGATGCGAGAACCCGGCGTTTCAGTGCCGCGACATCGTCGTTCTCGATCAGCACGTGATCGACGGCGGGAACCGCGTCCTGCCACAACTGCGGCTCCGGAACCCAGGGCCCGAGGTAGCGCGACACCGGTCCCATGTCGCGGTGCAAGAGCTTGTACCACGCCTTGGCAAAGGCGTCGGCGAGCTCGTCCGGATGCTCGTGGAAGCGCCGCACGATCGGCGAGTAGATCGGATCCGCCTTCAGCGCGAGGTCCGTCGTGAGCATCATGGGCGCGTGCCGCTGCGACGCGTCATGCGCATCCGGCACGGTGTCCTGCGCCGACGCACCGATGGGGGTCCATTGCCTCGCCCCGGCGGGGCTCGTCGTCAGTTCCCACTCGTACTCGAAGAGGTTGTCGAGATACCCGTTGTCCCACCTTGTCGGCTCGCTGGTCCATGCACCCTCGAGCCCGCTCGTGACGGTGTCGGAGCCCTTGCCACTGCCAAAGGTGTTCTTCCAGCCCAAGCCCTGGGCCTCGACGGGGCAACCCTCGGGTTCCGGACCGACGTACTCGGCGCCGACCGCACCGTGACACTTGCCGAACGTGTGGCCGCCGACGATGAGCGCAACCGTCTCCTCGTCGTTCATCGCCATCCACGCGAAGGTCTCGCGGATGTCCCGCGCGGCCGCGACCGGATCCGGGTTGCCGTTCGGTCCTTCCGGGTTGACGTAGATGAGTCCCATCTGCACCGCGCCGAAAGGATTGGCGAGCTCGCGGTCGCCGCTGTAGCGCTCGTCGCCCAGCCACGTGTCCTCGGCGCCCCAGAAGATCTCCTCCGGCTCCCAAATGTCCTCGCGCCCGAAACCGAACCCGAACGTTTGGAATCCCATCGACTCCAACGCGCAGTTCCCGGCGAAGACGATGAGATCGGCCCACGAGATCTTCCGGCCGTACTTCTGCTTGACCGGCCACAGCAACCGGCGGGCCTTGTCGAGGTTCGCGTTGTCCGGCCAACTGTTGAGCGGCGCGAAGCGCTGCGCGCCGCTCCCGCCGCCGCCTCGACCGTCGGCCGTGCGGTACGTGCCCGCGGCGTGCCACGACATCCGGATGAACAGCGGCCCGTAGTGCCCATAGTCAGCCGGCCACCAGTCCTGCGACGTCGTCATCACCTCGAAGACGTCTCGCTTCAGCCCGTCGAGGTCGAGGCTGGCGAACTGCTTCGCGTAGTCGAAGTCCTCGCCCATCGGATTCGACCGCGGCGAATGCTGGCGCAGCACCTGCAGGTCCAGCTGATTCGGCCACCAGTCCCGGTTCGACCGCGGCCGAGTCAGCTTCACAGTCGGAGACGGGATGACCGGGTTCTCGCTCTCGCTCCCGCGCTCAGACACTTGGACCTCCCGAAGCGTGGACACACGTTGACACGACTCTAAGACGGCCTCGGTCGCTGGGGTAGGGACGAACGGCACACGCGGAGCTGTTGGTGTACGTCCGGCAGATGCCGGCTGTTCAAGTGCCATCTGCCGCCCTATACGCAGGGCAGATGGCATTTGAACATCACGCCTAACGGCGGCAATGGCGCGCGCCGCGCCGCGATGCCTGACCGCCGACGCTCAGTCGGTTGCCGTGTCAACGATCAGCAGGCTGCACGGGCAGTGGTGAGACACCTTGTTCGGCACACTCCCTAACACGAATCGTCGCGCGCCCGTCATTCCGCGACTTCCGACGACGACGAGGTCGCCACCGACCTGCTCGGCGACGCCAACCAACACGTCGGCGGCGTCACCCGGCACGGCATGCAACTCGACCCTGACGCCTTCACGCCGCGCCTCGCTTGCGGCGTGCTCGCACACTTGCTCGCCCTGCGCGGTCACACTCCTGTTCACGTGCTCCACGTCGACCGTAGACGCACCCGCGCTGGCTGCCATCGCAACGCTGCCGAGTGACACCGGCCGGTACGCACTCACGATGTGCAGCGTCGCGCCCGACAGCTTCGCGAGCGCCGTCGCCCGATGCACCGCAATACCCGCTGATTCGGAACCATCAGTCCCAACCACAATCACATCAAACACGCTCACAGTCTCCTACGCGTCCCGACCCGCCGCCAGCCGCCACCAGATACTCACTGGCAGTTAGGTGCGCGTCACGCGCGCTTCCGAGGAACTGTCGTCGAGTGAGGATCACGATCAGCGTGCCGACCATGGCGCAGAGTGCGATGGTCCCTCCCATGGCGGGAGACCAGACAGCTATTGCGATGGCGATACCCAGGAGTGCCAAGAGCGCCGATCTGACCGCGATGTCGCGGCGTTGGCGTCGATCGAGCGACCGGCACGATCGTGACAGAGCGACCGACCAGCCAACGAGTGCTACGGCGGCACCGATTGCTACGGCTGCGCGCACGTGCTCCGTCGTCGACGCGCTCCGGTCACAGGAGAGGTATCGACTCACGCACAGTCGCGTTGAGTAGCACGTTGCACCCCGAGCGGCAGTCATGGCGCGGCGAACAGTTGCTGCCGTCACAATGTTGGGCGCATGACCCGCCTCGTTGCCGTATTTGGTGCGTCGCCCGGAATCGGGAAGACGACGCTCGCGCGGCGACTCGCGGCAGAGGCACGCCGGATCGGCAGCGTCGACCGCTTCGACGAGGAAGACATCCTGTCACGAAGCGAGTTTGCGACCGTCGCGACCCAGTTTCGGGCAACGGGAGTTGTTGATCTCGACGTTCTGCTCGACGCGTCAACGCGTTTCGTCGTGTCGGCGATGGCGTACGACACGGTGGTGACCGACACACTGTTCCCGTTCGTCCCGTCATTGCTGGCATGGGGTCATGACGAAGCGACGATCCGGTCGTTCATTGCGCAACTCCACTCGATCCTCGAACGGCTTCGGCCGTTCTTCGTGTATCTCGATGGCGAGCCCGCCGAGGCACTCTCGCGCGCCGCGAAACGCAGCGGTGACGTCTGGCTGCACAACTTCCTCGCCAAAGTGACGACCTACAAGGCCACGCCACCGATACGCGACTTGCCCGGGACCGTGGCGCACCTTCGCCGTGAACGTGATGTCACTGTTGGCTGTCTGATCGACGCCGGATTCAACGTCGCGATACTTCGTGACGCGCACACTCGCGCCGCTGATGACGTCGCCGCCGAGGCTCTCTCCCACCTCAAATGGCTCCGCTGACCTCGCGCACCCATCGCCCGCTCTCGCGCCGGGCGAGTCGAGCGCAGCGCGGCAGATGCGGCGTTCGTCCGGGGTGTCGCGTCACGCATCGCGGGGAAGCATTCTGGTCGGAGCCCGGCGCGTTCGCCTGGCGCGGCGGCAACGCGCGTTGAGAGGAGTTCGCAGGTCGTCGATGCTTGCTGTCGAAGCTCACGAGCGCGGTGGCCCCGAGAAGCTCCACGTTGAACGGGTGGATTGCCCAGAACCGCCGCCTGGTGAGGTGTTGGTCGAAGTTCCGCCGGCGGGATCACCCCGACGACGCGACGGTATCGGGCGCCGGCGATGACTTCTGCACGCGGTTTGCAGTCTGAACCGGTGCATCGCCAACCAAGAGGAGAGGAAGGCGGCATGGGCAAGCTCATCGTGACCGAGTTCGTGACGCGGGACGGGGTGGGCAGGCGCCCGGAGGGCCTGACGAGACGACGGCGGCGGCTTCACGCTGCGCTTCGGCCTTTTCGACCGGCTGGAACTGTGGCTGTACCCGGTTCTGCTCGGCCGCGGTAAGCAGGTGTTCGCCGACGGGACCGTGCCCACCGCGCTGCGGCTGATCGAATCGGTCACCTCTCCCAGTGGCGTGCTGCAGCTCACCTACGACACCGCCGGGACACCCATATACGGCCAGATGGGCGAGCGGAGCTGACGAGCGAGCGAGGCCGAGTGTGCGAGGCCGAGTGTGCGAGCGGGGAGACTCGAACTCCCACGTCTTTCGACACTGGGACCTAAACCCAGCGCGTCTGCCAATTCCGCCACGCTCGCGTCGTGAACACGGTCAGTTTCGCGCAGCGGTGGTGCGGCCCTACCGCGCGATGAGCTGCGCCGCGTTGGCGGCATCGTCGGGGGCGAAGGCGATGATGGCGCACCGGCAGGCTTTCTGCGCTTCGACCTTCAGGTTGAGGTCACGGACGCGAGCCGTGACCGCGGGATCGATGCCGGGCACGTCGCGGGTGACTTGCGCGACGAATGAGGACGGCAACACGAAGTTGAGGTCGGCGCGGCCCGCCTTTTCCAGCGCGTCCGACAACTCGAGCTGCTTGGCCCGCAGCTCTTGTTCCTCGGCGGCCGTCAGTGGCGTCGTCGCCCACAGCACGTCGGCACCGGGCGCGGCCGCGAGCTGGCTCGTGTGGAAGCCGTTCTCGGTGACATACCAGACCTCGTCGGCATCGTCGGCGCGCGCTTCACGGCCGTAGCCGAACATGAAACCGAGGTTGTCGTCGACGCGCACGTCGTCGCCTTTCCGGTCGAGCTCGTTGACAACTGCGCGTTGAACGCCGAAGAACGGCGTATCCGCGGCGCGGACGATCACGCGTGTCTTGGGGTCGAGCTTCGGCTCGACCGCCCTGATCGCGGCACGCGCGACGGCTTCACTGGGGGTGATGCGATCGGTCTGGCCGATGCGAACCGAGAGCGTGATCGACGCGAACACGACGACGAGCGCGAGTGCGGCACCGGCGAGTTGGTTGGCGACCCGGTTCCGATCGAGATCGAGCGCGATCCAGATCGACCAGATGCTGGAGAACACGATCAGGAGCGCGAGGGGGATGCGCCAATAGAAGACGTAGCGCTCGGCGGCGCCGAGCACACGGGTGAGCGCGAGGAAGCCGGCGACGGTGAGCGTCGTGGTGATCGCGAGGAGCTCGAGCGAACCGGGCCGCCGGCGATGTCTGGTCGCGATCCAGGCGCCGGTGAGGAGCGCAGCCGGGATGAGCAGCCAGGCCGGCGACGCGCCGTCGACGGCGTTCGTGATCGGGTTGAGCTCGTGGTGACCGCCCAGCCACGGCGGCGGGACCTCGAACTCCTCCGCGAGGATGCGCGCGGCCTCGCGCGCACCGAGCGTCGGTTCGTCGGAGCTGGTGAGCGAGTCGGCGAGCGGCCGCAGGTTCGACTCGTGCACGAACTCCTGCAGCACCGGCGGGATCCAGATGACCACGAACGCGAGCAGCGCCCAGAGTGCTGGACGCTTCCAAGTCGTCGAGGATCGGCCCCCGTGGCGGAGCGCGAACGCGAGCGCGCAGACACCGGCCGCGACGACGAGCGGCAGGTAGCCGACGTGTGCCTGCACGAGGATGCTCGCGGTGACGACGGTGAAGACGAGCGCGCGCGGCTTTCTCGTGGCGAGCACCCACACGAGCAGCACGAAGAGCGGGAACATCGGGAACGCGACGTTCGGGTTCCACGCGTCGAGCACCATCGACGGGCCCATCGCGCCGTAGGCGAGGCCCATGAACGCGAGCGCAACGAGGAGCCGCGCGGATCCGCCGGAACGCCAGGCGACGTACGCGATCGCGGCGACGACGACCGCTTGTACGAGTGCGTTGGCGACGAGAGTTCCCCACGCCGCGGTGCCGGTGAGCCCGGACACGGGCGCGAGCAGGTAATAGGCGGCAGGCCCGGGATGGTTCCAGCCGAAACGGCTGTAGGCACCGACGAGCGGGATCTCGGAGCTCCACACGTCGCGGACGCGCAGATCCATCAGTGCGAAGTCGCCGACCGGCACGTACTTGTGACCGGCACGCGTGGCGATCGCAACGATGAACGGAACCAGCGCGACGAGCGTCAGGGCGACACCGAGGATGACGCGCGATCGCCGCCCATTGAATGTGGGCGGTGAGAGCCTCGCTGCGCGCGTCACAAGCCATCACCGTATGATCCGCGGCCGTGGCCGGCACGACGGGGTGGACGCGCGCCTTTGGCGTCCGACTCGCATTCGTGGTCGCGGCGGCGGCGACGACGCGGGTGGCGTACGACCTCGTCGTCCTGCGTCACCTGCATCTCGGCATCGACTCGACCTGGTACTTCCTCGAAGGCGGCGTGATCCGGCAGGAACACGCCTACGCGGATCCGGCGGTGTTCGCGACTTCTCGGGCGGCGACCGCGGCGTGGCCGCCGCTGTATCCCGTGTTCCTCGCGCTGGTGCGTGTGTTCGCGGGTGACTCGATACGCGCCGCGCAGCTCAGTGGTGTCGTCACCGGCTGCGCGACGGTCGCGCTCACCGGTCTCGTCGGGCGGCGCATCGCGGGCCCCGGCACCGGGCTGCTCGCGGCCGCGCTGGCAGCCGCGAGCCCATTGCTGATTGCGGCCGACGGGTCTGTGATGTCGGAGACGCTCTTTGTGGCGCTCGCGCTCGCGACGCTGTTGTGCGCGCTCGCCGCGGGTGGCTCGCGGCGCGTCTGGCCGTGGGTCGTGGTCGGAGCCGGCGCGGGCCTCGCCGCGCTCACGCGCGCCGAAGGACTGCTGCTGATCCCATTCGTCGTGCTGCCAGTGGCGTTGTACGCGTTCCGCGACGCTGCCCGACGCGCGTTGTTGGCGACGGCCGTCGCGGGCGCGACGGTGGTGGTCGTCGTCGCGCCGTGGGTCGCGCGCAACGCCCAGCGCGTCGACGAGCCGACGATCGCGAACGTGTCGTCGTCGACCGCGATTGCCGGCGCCAATTGTCGCCAGACCTATGGCGGCGACGCGCTGGGCTCGTGGGACTTCGCGTGCATCCGCAACGAGCGCCGCCGCGTGCTCACCGAGGCGGAGTGGACCTCCGAGATCCGGCGGGAAGGGCTGCGCTATGCCCGCGCGCACACGTCGAAGCTGCCGGTGGTCGGCGTTGCGCGCGTCGCCCGGCTGTGGGGCGTATGGGATCCGCGCGACCAGGTCGATCGGGAGCAGCTCGAGACGCGCCGCCGGAGCTGGCAGTACTTCGTGGCCGTGACCGGCATCGTCACCTTGGTGCTCGGTATCGTCGGTCTGATGGGGCTCGGGCGCGCCGGACGCCCGATCGAAGGTCTGGTCGGTCTCCTCGCGTTGGTGTTCGTGATGGCGCTGGCGACATACGGGAATACGCGGTTTCGGACGACGGCCGAGCCCGCGCTGTTGGTCGGCGTGGCGGCCGCGCTGCGACCGGTGCTGCGGCGCGTGGCTCATCGCGACGCGACCGTGACCACGAGCCGATCGGAGACGTCTTCCGGTGTCACCGCCGTCTTGCCGTCCGGGAACGCGTAGCCCACGAAGCCGTCGCACGGGGTGAGCACGCGCACGAGGCCATCGGCGGCGCGCCGGCCTTCGAAGCGGCACTCGACGAACTCGTCCGGGCCGGTCCGATACCCCGCAGTGATACGGACGGTGTTGGTGGGGAGATCCGGAGGGAGCAGGGTCCACGTCGCCGTCGCACCGGGCGTCGTCTGTTCCTCCTGGCCGATGCGGAGGTACGAGGTCGTGCTGCGTCCGGCGGGAGGATTGCCGGTCGAAGTGATGCTGATGCGCGCGCCGTGCACGATCCGTAGCTGCACCTGTTCGCGCCGGACAGGACCGAAAGGATTGGCCGAGGTGTGGAACCCTCGCACCAAGTAGGCCTTGCGATCGGGGAACTGCTCGACCGCATCGAGGCGGCGGCCGGGGATGTCGATACCGACGACGCGCGCGCCGTCGAGGTTCGGATCGTTGGCGACGCGCACGTACGGGTCGCGTGGGAACATCGGATCCTGCAGCACGAGCCGGCGGCCGGGCGCGTCGGTGAGCGCGAGTTCGGCTGCGCGCGCCTTGCCGTCGCGGCGCGCGTCGTGCAGGACGTCTGCGGTGACGGGGACCGTCCATGCCAGTCCGACGATCGCGAGCACCGCCACGAGCGCGGGCGCCGGCCGCAGGAGCGACAGCCCCCACGCGGCGAGCACCGCCAGCGGACCGAGCGCGAGGTAGTGGTAAAAGGGCCCGAGCGAGTCGTAGAGACGGAATTCGACGGCGTTGGCGACGCCCCACCAGAAGAAGTACGCGACGACGAGGGTGGCGATCATTGCGACGAGCAAGCGGACGCGCGCGTCGCGCCACTTCCGCGCGATCACGTAGCCCGCGAGCAGCAACACCACGGGCGCCATGAAGACGAACCGGGGGAACGTCAGGATCGACTCCCACGTGGCGTGGACCGCGCGGCCGGGGGTGTAGTGCACCTGGCCGTCGTGGCCGGTACCCGGAACAACGAACGTCGCGCGCCACCCGAAGCCGAACGTGTCGATCGGCCCACTGACGCCGAATGGCAGGCGCCACGGTGCGCCCATCACCGCGGTGTTGTACATCGCGAGCAGGATCGCAGCCGGCACCGCGCCGAGCGCGGCCGCGCCGGTCAGACGGGCGAGATGCCCGCTGCTGCGGAGCTCGATCACCGCGTACACCAGCACCGGGAGCGCCGCGATGAGCGCGTCGAACGGCCGGTGGAACGCGGCGAACCCGAGGAGGAGCCCGGCCGCGAACGCCGCGCGACGGCCGTGGGTGCGCGCGGCGCGAATGACGGCGGCCGCGCCGGCGATACCGAGCACGAACGAGAGCTGGTACCCGAGCAACGTGGCGGATTGCAGCCAGGCGAACGGCGACAGCGCGACGATGACCGCCGCGATCGCCGCGATCGGCTTGCGTCGCAGCAGCTCGTGTCCGAACGCATATGTCGCGAGGACGCCCGCGGCCGCGAGCAGCGCACGCAGCGGCAGCGTGGAACGCACGATGCCGCGCGAGACGGCGACGAGCGCGGGCCATGCGGGCTGGTACTTGAACACGACGCGGTCGTCGCGGAAGCCGGATAGGAACGGCAGGAAAAACGGGTCGTGCGTCGCCCGTGACAACGTGAGGTCTCCGTGCACAAGGGCGCGCGCCTGCGCGTCGTACGCGACTTCGTCCAGGTTCGGCGAGCCGCGCGGGAACAGGTGCTGCGCGGCGACGATCGTCAGCAATGCCGCGATCCCTGCCGCCACCACCACGAGGACTTGTGCGCGCCGCCCGGAACGGAGGAGACCGTCGATGCCGGGACACTACGCGCCCGACGATGCGCGAACGCGACTGCGCCCCGCTCCGGCACCTTTGGCGGAACGGGGCGCGGTATCGGCCCGAGGACCCTCTTGTGTTGCTCGTTCAGACCTTCTCCGAGCCCAGGGGGTTACTCGGACGGCGAAAACTCCTAGATGGACGTCCAGCCGCCGTCGACGCAGAGCACGTGGCCGGTGACGAAGCTGCTCGCGGGACCGGCCAGGAACAGCAGCGCGCCGTCGAGCTCGTGTTCTTCGCCGCCGCGGCCCATGGGCGTGCGCTGGCGCATCCACCGCTCCGCGTTCTCGTCGCCGAACATCAAGCCTTCCGTCATCTCCGAGCGGAACCAGCCCGGCGCGAGGCAGTTGACCCGCACGCCGCGTCGTGCCCACTGCGCCGCGAGCTCGCGGGTGAGGTTCACGAGGCCGCCTTTCGACGCGGCATAGCCCGCTTCCGGGATCTGCCCGACGCCGACGAGACCCCAGATCGACGCGACGTTCACGATCGCACCGCCGTTGCCGGTATCGACCATCGACCGTGCGCACTCGCGAGCGAGCTCGAAGGGCGCGACGAGGTTGACGCGCAACGTCGCCGCGAACTGATCGGTGGGTTCGTCGAACGCGGGCGTCGGTTCGCTCACGCCCGCGTTGTTCACGAGCACGTCGACGCGACCGAAGCGCTCGAGCGTGGCCCGCACCAACGCGTCAGGGGCGCCGGCCTCGGCGAGGTCGCACGGCACCACGTGCGCGCACGGCAGCTCGCTGGCAACGGCTTCAAGCCGTTCGGCCCGCCGCGCTGCGAGCACAACGCACGCGCCCGCCGCCGACAGCACCCGCGCGAAGCGCGCGCCCAGCCCCGCGCTCGCACCGGTGACGAGCGCGACGCGGTCGTCCAGCCGGAACGATGCGAGCGGATCCGCGGCCATTCGTGCAAACTAGACGCGTGAACCTCGGCGCACCGGAGTTGCTGATCCTCTTCGGCATCGTGCTGCTCACGGTCGTCCCCTTGGTACTCGGCATCCTCGTCGCGGTCGACGCGTCGAGGTACCCCGAATGGGCGTTCGAACGCGCCGGCACGGCCAAGACGCTGTGGATCGTGTTGCCGATCGTGTCGGTCTTCGTGTGTGCGCCGGTTGCGATCGTGGTCGCGATCATCTGGTACTCGTCCTTCCGCAACCGGATCATCGACGCCGCGCAGGGAGGCGCTCCCGCGGTGTAGGCAGATAGGTTCGGGTCATGGCCGAAGACCTGCGTCCGTTCCGCGTCGAGGTGCCGGAGGAGGTGCTCGTCGACCTGCGCGATCGCTTGGCGCGCACACGGTGGCCGGACCAGATCCCCGAAACGGCCTGGGACTACGGCACTGACCTCGCGTACCTCCAGGACCTCTGCGCGACATGGCAGCACGAGTTCGACTGGCGCGCCCAAGAAGCGCGGTTCAACCGCTGGCCGCACTTCCTCACCGACATCGACGGCGCACAGGTGCATTTCATCCACGCGCGCTCACCGGAGCCGGATGCCTTCCCGATCGTCATCACGCACGGTTGGCCCGGCTCGGTTTCGGAGTTCCTCGACATCATCGACCCGCTCGTGGATCCACGCGCGCACGGCGGCGATCCGAGCAACGCGTTCGACGTCGTCTGCCCTTCGATCCCGGGGTACGGCTGGTCGGGCCCGACACGCGAACCCGGCTGGGACGTCATGCGCGTCGCCAACGCCTGGAAGACGCTCATGGCGCGCCTCGGCTACGACCGTTACGGCGCGCAGGGCGGTGACTGGGGCGCCATCATCTCGGCGACGCTCGCCAAGGTCGACGAGCTGCATGTCGCCGGACTCCACAGCAACATGCTGCTCGCATTCCCGCCCGACGCGGCGGAGCTCACGCTCTCCGACGAGGAGACGGCCGACCTCGTGTCGGCCGGCGAGTTCATGCAGCGCGGCAGCGCGTACCAGGAGATCCAGGGCAAGAACCCGCAGACGCTGGGGTACGGCCTCACCGATTCTCCGGCCGGGCTCGCGGGTTGGATCGTCGAGAAGTTCCACGCGTGGACCGACCACGACGGTGACCTCGAGACTGCGGTGACGCGCGATCAGATCCTCACCAACCTCACCGTCTACTGGGTCACGCAGACGATCAACTCGTCGGTGCGGCTGTACTGCGAATCACAACGCACCGACCGCTTCGGTCCGATGGGTGAGTTCGTCAAGGTGCCGACGGCCGCGGCGCTCTTCCCAAAGGAGATGTTCCGCATCCCGCGGGCCTACGCTGAGAAGACGTTCAACCTGCAGCGGTACACCCGATTCGATCGTGGCGGCCACTTTGCCGCGCTCGAAGAACCGGATCTGTTGATCGGGGACATCCGCGCGTTCTTCGGAGAGGTGCGATGAGCACACACGATCTCGTGATCAAGGGCGGCACCCTCGTCGATGGCACCGGCGCGGCCGCGCGCGTCGCCGACATTGCGATCACCGACGGCGTCGTGACGGATGTCGGCGCGGTCGACGGGTCGGCGCGCGAAGTCATCGACGCCGACGGCTTGCTCGTCACGCCCGGTTTCGTCGACGTCCACACGCACTTCGACGGCCAGATCACCTGGGACCCGCTGCTCACACCGAGCTGCTGGCACGGTGTCACGACGATCGTCATGGGGAACTGTGGTGTCGGATTCGCGCCGGTGCAGTCCGACAAGCACGAGTGGTTGATCGGGCTGATGGAAGGTGTCGAGGACATCCCCGGTGCCGCGCTCTCAGCCGGGATCGAGTGGCAGTGGGAGACGTTCCCCGAATACCTCGACGCCGTCGACCGCTTGCCGAAGCTCTTCGACGTGGGCGCGCAGGTGCCGCACGGCGCGGTGCGCGGGTACGTGATGGGGGAGCGGGGCGCCAAGAACGAACCCGCGACGCCGGAAGACATCGAGGCCATGGCCCGCATCGTGCGCGAGGGCATCGAGGCCGGTGCGCTCGGGTTCTCGACCAGCCGCACGATCGCGCACATGGCGATCGACGGTGAACCGGTCCCCGGCACGTTCGCCGCCGAGGACGAGCTGTTCGGCATCGGCCGCGTGCTCGGCGAGCTCGGCCGGGGCGTGTTCGAGCTCGCGCCGGCCGGCGCGCTCGGCGAGGACCTCGCCGCGCCCGACAAGGAGATGGCGTGGATGCGCAAGCTCTCGGCCGCGATCGGCCGGCCGGTGACGTTCGCGCTCACCCAGAACGACCACGATCCCGAGGCGTGGCAGCGCATGCTCGACCTCTGCGCGGCCGCGGTTGCGGAAGGTGCCTCGGTGCGGCCCCAAGTCGCGGGGCGGCCGGTCACGTTGCTGCTCGGGCTGCAGACGTTCCACCCGTTCGCGTACTGCCCGTCGTGGGGTTCCGTCGTTGGCGCGAACCCGGCGGCGACGGCCGCGCGCATGGCCGATCCGGAGAACAAGCACCGGTTGCTCGCTGAGGTGGACGCGGCCATCGAGCCGATGAAGCAGTTCCTCGACCCCGAGCGCGCGTTCCCGATGAGCGCGTTCCCGAACTACGAGCCCGGGCGCGACACGAGCATCGCCGCACGGGCGCGGGCCGAGAAGCGGGCACCGATGGACGTGTTCTACGACGTGCTCATGGAGGACGACGGTCGTTCGCTCGTCATCCGACCGCTGTTGAACTATACGGACTTCTCGCTCGACGCGGTGCGCACGATGCTCGAGCACCCGTCGAGCGCATGGGGCCTCGGCGACGGCGGTGCGCACTGCGGCACGACGTGCGACGCGAGCACGCCCACGTTCATGCTCACGCACTGGACGCGCGACCGCGACCACGACCGCCTGCCGCTCGAGTGGGTCGTGCGGAAGATGACGGCCGAGACCGCGTCGCTCTACGGCTTCACGGATCGCGGTGTGCTCGCGCCGGGCAAGCTCGGTGACGTGAACATCATCGACTACGACGGGCTCAAGCTGCCACGGCCGGAGATGGTGAACGACCTCCCGGCGGGCGCGCGCCGGTTCGTGCAGGGGTCCGAGGGATACGTCGCCACAGTGAAGCGGGGCGTCACCGTGCTGCGCGACGGTGAGGACCAGGGCCAGCGCCCGGGTCAGCTCGTGCGCGGCGTCTCCCCGTCCAGCAAGTAGCGCGGACCGCTCCCGAACTCCGCCGCCGCATCGTCCCGGTTGTACAGCGCGCACGCGCGCAGTGACAGGCAGCCGCAACCGATGCACGACGTGAGCTGGTCGCGCAGCCGCTCGAGCACCGCGATCTGCTCGTCGAGCTGCGGCCGCCAGGACTTGGACAGCCGCGCCCAGTCGGCCTGCGTGGGCGTGCGCTCGTCGGGGAGGGTGGCGAGCGCGTCGCGGATCTGCTCCAACGTGAGCCCGACCCGCTGTGCGATCCGCACGAACGCGATGCGGCGCAGCGAGTCGCGGTGGAAGCGGCGCTGGCCGCCGCTCGTGCGGGTCGACGTCACGAGCCGTTCCCGTTCGTAGAACCGCAACGCGGAGGTGGAGACGCCCGTGCGTTCGGCGCACTCGCCGATCGTCAGCCACTCGTCGACCATCCGGACACCGTACCGAAAGAATGCTTGACTTGAAGTGAACTTCATCTTTTATCGTCGTTCCCATGACGACGACGGCCATGGATCCGACGATCGCGGTCGCCCCCGAGGTGGCGGTGCCCAAGGAAGCGCCGGCCGACTCGTTCGTGCTGCACGCACCGCTCGAGCTGCTCGCCCGCCGGGGCTTGGCGCCACACGTCCGTCCCGACGGACGCGACGCGGCGCGGCAGCAGGTCTTTCGACTGGCGGCCGAGTACGCGGCGGCCGGCGACCCGGTTGCCGAGCCTCGGTCCGTAGGAGACGAGTCGGTCCCGAAGCTCGCGGCCGCGCTCGTTGCCGCGCTCGACGCGGGCGATCTCGACGACGTCGACCGCTACGCCACCGCGCTCGGCGATCGCGCGACGCCGATCGAGCTCCGGCACGCGCTCTCCGGCCCCGTCTCGGCGTCGCTCGCAGCTGCCGCGCACGCGAGCATCTTCCTGTACCTGTTGGCGCGCGTCGCACCCGAGGGCCAGCTGCCGGGCCGATTGCTGCGCGGCGCGGCGCGCGAGCTCGGTCGCTATCCAGATTGGCGCTTGCGGTGGTTCGAGGATCCGGGTGACCCGGTCGGGAGCGGATCGCTCGCCGACGCGCTGCTCGACGTGCCGATGCTCGGACTCCCGGGCAGCGACTTCATCTTTCCGATCATGCACCAGGCCGAGGAGTCCGGCACCGCGGCGCGTCTGCTTGCGGGCGTGGTCGCGGGCAGCGTCGACGTGGGCGCAGCCCGGCGTGCGATCACACGCGTCGCGGCGTGGTCGATGCTGCAGGAACCCGGCGATTACGCGCCCTACGGCTGGACCCACTGCCTCACGTTGCCGCAAGCGGTGATGGGCATTGCGGGCGACGGGTTGGACGCGCATCGTGCCGTCGCCGTTGCGAGCACGTACATCGTGGGCTTCCGCGCCGCGATGGGTCAACGCGCGCTCGACCCGCGGTGGGTCCCGGACCCGCCCGCCACTCAGTCGCTTGCCGATGCTCGGCCGCTCGGACCGGACGCTGCGGCTGCGACCGTGTGGCACGCGGCTCCCGATGCGCGCGCCGGCATCGTCACCGAGCTCGCGACGTACGCCGCGCAGCACCACGACGCGCACCTCGTGAAGTACACGCTCGCGTGCTTCGACGCAGCCGCCGCCGATCCCGAAGCGACGCACCTCTACCTCGCCGCCGCCGCCTCCCTGGCCGGCTGGTGGACCAAACACCCCGACGCCGGATTCACGGGTTGACTTTCTGAGCCCGACGGCTAATAGTTAGCGGCATGGCTAATGAACATACGGTCGTCTGTACATATCGGGTACGTCCAGACGCGGACGCGGTCTTCGCGTCACTGCTTCACCGCCACTGGCAAACGTTGCGCGAGCTCGAGTTCGTCACGAATGAGCCCGCGCTCGTGTTGCGCAGCATCGCCGATCCCCCGACCTTCGTCGAGGTCTTCACGTGGGTCGATGGTGGCTTCGAGCTCGCGCACGAACACCCCGACGTGCTCGCCTTGTGGGAACCGATGGGTGAGCTCGTCGAGCCGCGAGGCGGGCTTCCGGGATGGGAGTTCCCGCACTACCGCCCGCTCGCGCCGCCGCGATGACCCGGACACCACGGGGTGTCGCCGAGCTCGAGGCGCTCGACGCGGTGTTCGGCGCGCTGGCGCACCAGAGCCGCCGCACGATTCTCGCGGTGCTGTTCGCTCGCGGAGGCGAGATGACGTCCGGCGCGATCGCAGCGCGTTTCGACTGCGCCTGGCCGACAACCACACGACATCTGCGCGTCCTTTCCGATGCCGGCCTCGTTCGCGTCGCGCTCCGGGGACGCGAGCGCGTGTACAGACTGGACACGGCTCGTTTGCGGCGCGTCGCCGGCAACTGGATCGCGCGTTTCGAGTCCTGACCCGCGTCAGTCCTGTTGCAGCTCTGGCAGCATGACGCGCGCGATCGCTTCGAGGATCTCGGGCGGGTCGTCGCGGGCGGGATCGTCGGCGCGCGGATCGTGCACGACCACGTCGGTGAAGCCGAGCGCGGCGAGTCGGGCTGCGAAATCGCGGAACGCGTCGACGGAGCGCAGCGGGCGTTCCTGTTCCCAGCCGGCCATATAGAGCCGGTCGATCGTCGCGGGGTCGCGCCCGACCGCTTCACACGCGCGCGTCATGGCATCGGCCTGCGTGCGCAGCTCAGCGTCGAGCTGCGCCGGCGTGTCGGGCGTACCGACGGTGCCCGCATGCGTGATCCACGTGTCCGCGTGCCGCGCCGCGAGCGCGAACGTGCGAGGGCCGCCGGCCGCGAGCGCGATCGGGACGCGCGGCTGCTGCACACACCCGGGGATCATGCGCGAGTCATCGACCGTGTACCAAGTGCCGTGATGCGTCACTGCGGACTCGCGCAACAACCGGTCCAGCACCCCGACGAACTCCTCGAGTCGGCCCGCGAGATCGCGCGGCGAGAGGAGCTCACCGCCGAGCACGGTCGAGTCGAATCCGGGGCCGCCGGCGCCGACACCGAGGATCACCCGGCCGCCGGAGATCTGATCGAGCGTCATGGTCTCCTTCGCCAGGTTCATGGGGTGGCGGAAGTTCGGTGACGACACCAGTGGCCCGACGCGGATGCGCAATGTTGCCGCCGCGGCCGCGGTCAGCCACGGGATCGACGCGAACCAGGGCCGCTCGCGGTAGTGCCGCCAGGACAGATGGTCGTACGTCCACAAGTGGTCGTATCCGAGGGTTTCGATCAATTCGATGCGCCGGCGCGCGTCGGGCCACGGATCCGTCGGCAGCAAGACCACGCCCACGCGCATTGGTGGAGTCTGCCGCGCGGAGATGCGATCCGCGCGTCAGCGCGGCGGGTACTTCGCCGCGAGCCGGCGGAACGTCGTGACGTTGCGGCTCGTCGTCGGGCCGACCGCCTTGCGCAGCTGACTCGAGGTCACGAGCGAGTCGGTCGAGACGGTGCGACACAGCCAGTAGACCTCGCGCCCGTCGACGGCGAAGCGGTCGTTGTCGGTTGCGAGCGCCTCGATCGCGCGGGTCGCCGCGGCCGAGTACTTCTGCTTGGCGAGGATCACGTACAACGACTTCCAGGCGTGCCGCGACGCCGATGGGAACGGCGCGGCGCCGGCGATCGCGGCGACCTCGGCACGGGTGCGGAGGAAGGTCGTCATCTCCAGGTCGAACTCCTGCTCGAGCGCGCGCTCGATCTTCTCTGCGAGCGCACCAGATGCCCGCGCGCTCGCAGAGAAGATGACGTTGCCACTCGCGATGAACGTCTCGACGTCCGAGTAGCCCATCCGCTCGAACGCGGCGCGCAGGTCGTTGTTCTTCGCCTGGCGGCCGCCGACGTTGATCGCGCGGAGAAAGGCGACGAGGTTGCTCATCGAACACCGCAGCCTAAGTGGTCTGCTCCGGCGCGGTAAATGTCAGCACCCCTCGCGAGTTCCGGGCCCGCCGATTAGGCATCGCGCCGTGACTTCCACGACGCTGTGCGCCGTGTCCGGTACCGATGACCTGCTCCAGAACAACCGACAGTACGCGGCCGCGTTCGATCAGGCCGGCCTCCCGGCCCGACCCGCGTCGAGGGTCGCGATCGTCGCGTGCATGGACGCGCGGCTCGATCCCGCACGAGTCCTCGGACTCGAGCCGGGCGACGCGCACGTGATCCGCAACGCGGGTGGCGTCGTCACCGACGACGTGATCCGATCGCTCATGATCTCGCAACGGCTCCTCGGTACCGAGGAGATCGTCGTCATCCAACACACGGACTGCGGGATGCTCAACATCGAGACCGATGAGCTCGCCGCGCAGATCGAAGCGGAGGCGGGAATGCCGCTGCCGTTTTCAATCGACGCGATCTCCGACCTCGACGGCGGCGTGCGCGATTCGCTCGCGCGGCTCCACGCCAGCCCGTTCCTCCCGAACAAGGGCTCAGTGCGAGGCTTCGTCTACGACATCGACACCGGCGCACTGCGCGAGGTGCTCGCGTCGAGCTGAGCCGTCAGCAGGCGCCTTGCGGCGAGGCCACGCCCGAATCGACCGGGCGGCGCAGACGGTGAGCACGGTAAATACCGTCGGCAGTGGCGATCGCGCTCGGTCCGCCCGCCCAGAACCCCGGACCCGAGCCCGGCGGCGCGACGACAGTCACCCCGTCGCCGTGGCGAATCGGGATCAGCGCCTCGTCCGTGCTCGTCATACCGGCATTCTCGCGTGTTAG
Source organism: uncultured Actinomycetes bacterium (assembly GCA_963740835.1). Classification (GTDB taxonomy): domain Bacteria; phylum Actinomycetota; class Acidimicrobiia; order IMCC26256; family PALSA-610; genus CAVUFH01. The sequence continues at coordinate 1,747,915 of CAVUFH010000003.1, forward strand.
GCATTCGGCGTGCTTCGCAGACAACTTCACGCGCGGGTGTCCGCGCTCATGGTCGTGTTGCTCGCCGTCACGCTCAGTGCATGCACGACGATCCCGTTCCCGCCGCCGAAGAATCAGCCGTCGTCGGTTTCGTGGATCCCGCGGCCCCAGCGTCTGCACGCGGTGCTCGATGCCGCGAACGGCGGCCGCATCGTCGACGCGGGCGGGCGAGAGGTCCTGCTGCGCGGTGTCAACGTCAACGCATTCGTCGAGTACTGGCAGTACGGCAAGTTCGCGACGACCTTCCCGCTGACGGCCGCCGACGCGCGCCGCATCGCGGGCACCGGCTGGAACGCGGTACGCCTCCTCGTTTCTTGGTCGCGCGTCGAGCCCGCACCCGGGAAGTACGACGACCGCTACCTCGCGCGCGTTCGCGACGCGGTGCACCTGCTCGCGAGCCAGGGCGTCTACTCGATCATCGACCTCCACCAGGATGCATGGGGCCCGACGCTCGCCGCGCCGCCCGGCACCGCGTGCGCGACCGGCCTGGATCCGGCCTTCGGCTGGGACGGCGCACCGGGTTGGGCCACGCTCGACGCGGGCGCGCCACGGTGCGTACCTGCCGGCATCCGTGAGCTGAGTCCGGCGGTGCGCGCGTCGTTCGCGTCGTTCTGGAGCGACGCGCCCGGACCGGGCGGGGTCGGCGTGCGCACCCGCTACGTGCAGATGCTCGGCTACGTCGCGCAGCAGTTCGCGCGCGAGGACGCGGTTGCCGGCTACGACCTGATGAACGAGCCGAATGCGTTCAGCCCGACCGAGCTTCAGAGCCTGTCGGACATGTACGCGGCCGCGATCACCTCGATCCGCGCCGGTGAAGTGCGCGCGCACGGCTTCGCGCACCTGGTGTTCTTCGAGCCCGGTGCGCTCTGGTCCGATGCGGCCGTCGGCGTGCCGCCGCCGTTCGCGCACGACGACGGTGTCGTGTTCGCACCGCACATCTACCGCGGGGGTCTCACCGCGGGTCCGGTGGAGCGTTCCGAATTTGAACGCGCGCGCCGCGATGCCGCGACCTTCGGCGGCGCGCCTGTGTTGGTCGGCGAGTGGGGGAGTGGGCCCGAGCGGGCCGAAGATCCCACCGACGTCTATTTCCGCAGGCACCAGGAACTCCAGGACGAGTTCCACTTCTCGGCCACGCTCTGGACCTGGCGCGAGTCGTGCGGTGACCCGCACAAGGCGGGCGACGCGCGCGCCGGGCGAATCCCGTCGGTGTGGGGCGAGTGGGAGGTCGACTGCCGTACGAACACCGTCACCGGCCCGCGGCAGGCGCTCGTCGATCAGCTCAGCCGCGCGTTCGTCCGCGCCGCGCCGGGCAAGTTGACGACGACGGCCTATGCGGCCGCGACCGGCGCGTTCACCGCGGCCGGTCAGGACGCGCCTGCGCACACCGACGTCGTCGCGTGGTACCCGACGCGGTTGCATGATCCCGCGACGATCACCTCGCTCGGCCTCGAGCATGTCCGACTCCGCGCCGCGCCGGGCGGGGGTGTCTACCTGGTCGCCACGACAACGGAGAGCTCGTGGCTCCTCACCGTAGCGAAAGGATCCCGATGACCGCAGCCCGCCGGTTCCGTTTCGGTGTCGAGCTCCACGAACCCCTGCCCGGTCGCACCTGGGCCGATTCGGTTCGTGAGGTCGAGGCCACGGGGTACTCGACCATGTTCGTGCCCGACCACTTCGACGAAGGGCTCGGCCCCATCGCGGCGATCGCGAGCGCGGCCGCGGTCTCCACGACCCTGAACGTCGGCGCGCTCGTGTTCGACTGCGACTTCCGGCATCCGGCCGTGCTCGCGCGTGAACTCGCGAGCATCGACGTGCTCTCGGAGGGCCGGCTCGAAGTCGGGCTCGGCGCGGGGTGGAAGCGACTCGACTACGAACGCTCGGGCATCCCGATGGATCCGCCGAAGGTCCGCGTCGATCGGATGATCGAGCACACCATGATCCTGCAACAGCTGTTTGCCGGCGAGACCGTCACGTTTGCGGGCGAGCACTACGAGATCACCGCGCTCGACCTCATGCCGCGACCCCACCGGCCGGCCGGCCCTCCGATCCTCATCGGCGGGGGCGCGAAGCGGGTCTTGCGCTTCGCGGGCGCGACGGCCGACATCGTCGGGCTGAACGCGTCGGTGCACTCGGGCGAGATCGACGTCGCCGCCGGCCACGACGGACTGCCGGAACGCATCGACGAGAAGCTCGGCTGGTTGCGCGAGGGCGCGGGCGCGCGTTTCGACGATCTCGAGATCAACGCGTGGCTCGCGTTCGCCGAGGTCACCGACGATGCCGCGACACTCGGCGAAGGCGTCGCGGCCCTGTTCGAGACCGACGTGAAATCGTTGCTGTCGTCGCCGCTCGTGCTCGTAGGATCGCCGGCCGAGATCGATGAGCGGTTGCAAGAACGGCGTGATCGCTGGGGCTACTCGTACCACGTGATCCCGGGCGAGAAGGCCCGCGACTTCGCGCCTCTCGTCGCCACGCTCACCGGGACCTAGCCGTGCTCACCCGAGATGTCGGGCCGTACCAGTTGACGAGCGTGTCGACACGCTCGAACCCGCACGACTCGTAGAGCGCGATCGCGGCGTGGTTTTCGCCGTTCGTCATCACCCGCGCGTGCGTGATGCCGGCCTGTTCGAGTCGCCGGAGCGCGTCGAAGAGCACCGCGCGCCCGAGGCCGAGGCGCTGGAAGTCGGGATCGGTGCCGACCGGTTCGAACTGCGCGAGCGAGAGCTCGGCGTCGGGCCAGAACCCGGTGAACGCGGCGACGCGACCATCGGGCGCGACCGCCACGAGGTCGTGATCGGGGACGTACGCGACCGAACGCATGAATCCGAGATAGCGCGCCGCGTGCGCGTCCGGTTCCATCGTGCTGCGGAATGCACGCCGCGCGGCCGCTGCCCGTGTCATGTGTTCGGCTTCGCCGCGCACGGGCCGGATCGTGAAGCCGTCCGGGACCGAGTGCGATCCCGACCCCCCCGCGGTCGTGCGCATGAACAGGGGCGCGGGCTCGCCGTGCGGTTCGAAGCCGAGCCGCCGGAGCTCTTCGGCGCGATCTGTATCTGACCCGGCGACGCCGTCGATCGCGAATGGACCGGGCGTCAGTCGACGCGCCCCGAGCTCGACCTCGGCCGCGTCCGAACAGCCGAACGTCGCGACCAGGCGTTGCTCGAGCGCCAACATTGCGATCGCCCCGAATCCGTCGCGGTTGGTCTCGTCGTCGATCAGGAATTCGGTCGCGAAGCGCGGGTCGTCGTGGAAGCACCACCAGTCCCAGTCGCCCGGGTGGATCGTGGATGACGGCACCGGCCCGTGTTGGAGCAGGTGGCGCAGGAGCCGGTGCGCCGCGGTCCGGTCGGCGACGGGGTCGTATGCGCGCCAGGCCATGCGGCCGCGGATGTTACCCAGCCGACTTCCACGGCAGGCCCGAAATTCCCGGCAATGCGCCTTCGGGGTTGGCACACTCGCCCGATGTCCGACCCGACCATCCCCGTGCCCGCGCCCAGTGCTCGTACCACCGTTCGCCGCAAGGCCGATCGGGCGCGGTACGACCGCGACTCCGTCGCCGCCATCCTCGACGCGGGGCTCATCGCGCACGTTGGCTTCTCCGCACCCGGCGGCGTGCTGGTGCTCCCGATGGCCTACGCGCGGGTCGGTGACCACCTCTACCTCCACGGTGCAGCCGGCAACGCGATGCTGAAGAGGCTCGCGACCGGTATCGACGTGTGCGTCACGGTGACGATCGTCGACGGGATCGTGCTCTCGCGGTCCGCCTTCCACCACTCGATGAACTATCGCTCCGTCGTGGTCGTGGGGGAAGCGCAGTCGGTGCGCGACGAGCACGAGCTCGAGGTTGCGCTGCGCGCGATCGTCGATCACACGCTGCCTGGCCGGTCGGACGACTGCCGCGGTCCGAGCCGGTCCGAGATCCGCCAGACGCGCGTGATCAGGTTGCCCATCACCGAAGCTTCGGCGAAGGTCCGCATCGGACCACCGATCGAGGAACCCGGCGATCTCGAGACGTCGTACTGGGGAGGTGTGCTGCCGGTGTCGACATCGCTCGGCGCGCCGATCGCAGACGAGTACGCCGCGGAGATGGACGCGCCTACGTACGCGCGCTAGAAGAGGCGCGCGGTCGCGAGGTCGGCACCCGCGCGCAGGGCGCGGAGCTTTTCCCAGACGAGCGAGGGCGCGACGTCGCCGATGCCGGCGGAGGTGTCGAAGCCGCAGTCGGTCCCCGCGATGATCCGGCGCGGGTCGCCGACGGCGGTTGCGATCCGCTCGACGCGTTCGGCGACGACCTCGGGGTGTTCCACGTAGTTGCTCGTCGTGTCGATGACGCCGGCGATCAGGGACATGTGATCGGGAAGCGGCTCGCGGACGAAGCAGGCGTGTTCGTGCGCGTGGCGCGCGTTCGCCATGGAGATCACCAGCGCGCCGACATGGGCGCTATAGAGGATCGCGAGGATCGCGTCGAGGGGGACATCGAGTGTGTGCGGACCTTCGTAGTTGCCCCAGCACACGTGGAGTCGCACCTGGGCGCGGTCGATACCGGTGAGCGCGTGGTTGATGTTGTCGACGACGAGCACGACCCACTCGAGGAACTCGTCGAGGGGCCGGTCCGCGAACAGGGTGTGGCGTTCCATCGCGAGGTCGGGCGCGTCGATCTGCAACAGCAAGCCCCGGTCGGTGATGACGCGATACTCGGTGCGCAGCGCGTCGGCGATGGCGCGCACGTACTCCGCGCGGGTCGCGTAGTAGCGGTTGTCCATCGCCGAGGCGACGATGCCGGGCGACGCCGCGGTCATGAACGTTTCGACGAACGGCGTGTCACGGACCAACGCGCACTCGGCTTCGACTTCGGACGGGTCGGGGTACGTCACCACGCCGATCGCGGCCGGCGCCGTCATCAGGTTCACCTTCATCCGCCCCAAGCGGGGCAGCGCGAGCTCCATGTAGTCGGGGTGGTCGAGGAGGTCGCGCATGAGCGGCCGGTGACTCGAATCGCCGAAGCCGGTCATGCGGTGCTGGACGTAGGTGAAGAAGCTCTCACGCGCCTGTTCGCCGTCGTTGCCGATGTCGATGCCGGCGTCCGCCTGCGCAGCGATCGCGGCCGCGGTGGCGGTGACGACCGCGGCGTCGAATTCGCCGGCGTCCACCGACTCGCCCCGGCTGCGGCGCCCGTGCAGCTCGGCGAGTCCCGGCGGGCGGGGCAGGCTGCCCGCGTGCGTGGTCAGGACGCGCGTCTCGCTCCGCTGCACGGCTGCTCAGATGTCGATGGGGCAGGCGTCGTCGACGCCGAGCACCGCCAGTGTGCGCCCCAAGCCGACGAACACGGCCAGGCACAGGGTGAGGTCGAGGATCTCGTCATCGCCGAACGCGGCGCGCATGCGCACGAACAGCTCGTCGTCCATCTGGTCGTGCGCGGTCGCGAAACGCTCGGCGTACTCGATCGCGAGCCGTTGTCGCTCGCTGTAGCCGGAGTAGGTCCGGTACTCCCGCACGTGCGCGTATATCTCTTCGGAGACGCCGGCCTCGCGCACGCTCGGTGCGCGGAAGTCGGCGCAGGCGTTGCAGTCGTTGAGCTGCGCGACGCGGAAACGCGCGACCTCGCGTTCGGATGCCGGCAGCTTGCTCCGCTGGTACGCGGTCGTGATCATGCGGTCGACCATGCCGGCCATCTCGGGCCGCAGGGTCCAGATCATCGACGCGTCGCCACCAGGACCCTCGGGAACATCGATCCGAGCCACGCGCGCATCTTCGCGCGTCTGGCTCGGGCAAGTTGCCCGGCGGCGAGTAGCCCGGCCACCAGCCGGGAAGGTCGAGCTCGCGTCATCGGAGAAGGCCAACATGGGGGCGACCCGGAGTCAAACATCGGGACCCAGCTAGCGTCCGCGCGTCCGACGACGCGAGGAGCCTGCCCCGATGAGCCCACCCGAGACCAACACTCCGACCGCGAACGCGGAGGTGATCATCGTCGACGAGCCGCGACCACGCGTGCGCCGCATCACGATGAACCGGCCCGAGAAGCGCAACAGCCTCGTCCATCCGTTGCGCGGTGCGATTCTCGACACCTTGCGCGCCCACGACCAAGACCCGGGCGTGTCGGTCACGATCATCCGCGGTGCGGGCCCGTCGTTCTCCGCGGGCTACGACCTCGGTGGCGGGAACGAGGGCCAGGAGATGCCGTACTACACGCCCGGCGGCGAGGGCGCGTGGCCGCGACACGTCACCGAGGGCTGGATGAGCATCTGGGATCTCGCAAAGCCGGTGATCGCGCAGGTGCACGGCTACTGCCTCGCGGGCGCGAGCGAGCTCGCGACCGGTTGCGACCTCGTCTACATGGCCGAGGACGCGCAGATGGGGTATCCCGCGGTGCGGTTCGGAGTCCCCGACATGCACTTCCACCCGTGGTTCCTCGGTATGCGCAAGGCGATGGAGATGATGCTCACCGGCGACTCGATCTCGGGTGTCGAAGCGGTGCAGCTCGGTTGGGCGAACGCGGCGTGGCCCGCGGACGAGCTCGACGAGAACGTGCTCGACGTCGCGGCTCGGATCGCGATGGTCCCCAGCGAGCTGTTGCAGCTGAACAAGCGCGTCGTCCACCGCCAGATGGACGCGATGGGCATGCGCGCCGGCATTCGCGCCGGCACCGAACTGTGCGCACTCGGAACGCACACGAAGGCGATGCACGAGTTCGTCGGCGCCGCCGCGAGAAAGGGCTCACGAACGCGCTGCAGGAGCGCGACGCGCCGTTCGGCGACTACCGCACGACGGAAAGCGACTGACGAGTGGCGTCGCGCAATCCGCTCGGTCGCAACCCGGTCCTTCGTGAGCTGCGCCGGCATCGAATCCCGGCGTGGTGGCAGGACGCCAAGCTCGGGATCTTCGTCCACTGGACACCCGCGTCGGTGCCGGCCTTCGCGCCCGTCGACATGGAGATCGGCGCGCTGCTCCAGTCGGGTCGGAGGGACGCGCTCGCGTGGTCGCCCTACACCGAGTGGTACGAGAACTCGATGCGGTTTCCTGCGAGCCCGGTCGCGCAACATCACCGCGAGGTGTACGGAACGCAGCCGTACACCGCGTTCGCGGCTGAGTGGGAAGGCGGGCTCGAGCAGTGGGATCCCGATGCCTGGGCCGCCCAGTTCGCGGCGACCGGGGCGAGGTATGTGGTGCTCGTCGCCAAGCATCACGATGGCTACTGCCTCTGGCCGACCAATGTCGTCAATCCCCATCGTCCCGGGTGGCACTGCCGGCGCGACGTCGTCGGCGAACTGGCCGAAGCGGTGCGCGGCGCCGGCATGCGGTTCGGCCTCTACTACTCGGGCGGCCTCGACTGGTCGTTCGAAGCCCATCCGATCGGGTCGCTCTCCGACCTGCTCACCGCGATCCCGCGCCGCGACTATCCCGCGTACGCCGACGCCCACGTGCGCGAGCTGATCGCGCGCTACCTACCGAGCGTCCTGTGGAACGACATCGCGTGGCCCTCCGACGGGAAGCATCTCTGGCCGTTGTTCGCGCACTACTACGACGCGGTGCCCGACGGTGTCGTCAACGACCGGTGGATGCCGTGGAGTCCGCTGCTCGGCGCAACGCGCTTCGCCCCTGTCCAGCGCGTCATCGACAAAGGTGCGCAGCGGCAGGCGCAGCGCGATGCCGGCATCGTGCCGCCGAAGCCGCCCTACTTCGACGTACGTACCCCGGAGTACGCGGTGTTCCCGGACGTGCAGCGCGCGCCCTGGGAGTGCGTACGGGGCATGGACCAGAGCTTCGGGTACAACGCGCAATCCCGACCCGAGGACTTCATCGCGATCGACGAGCTGCTCTGGTCTGTCGCCGACATCGTCGCCAAGGGCGGCAACCTGCTCCTCAACGTCGGACCACGTGGTGTCGACGCGCAGATCCCGGACCAACAGCGCGAACGCCTCGACGCGCTCGGCGCGTGGCTCACGCCGCACACCGCCGCGGTGCGCTCCAGCCGCCCGTGGGTCACACCCGGTACCACCACCTCGGAAGGTGCAGAGTTGCGCTACACCGCGCGTGACGACGACGTCTTCGCGTTCGTGCGCGACGCCACTGGTGCCGTGACACTGCCGGACGTGCTCTCGACGCCGACGACCGCGGTCACCGACGCGGACGGAAAGACGCTGGTGTGGTCCGGCACCGACGCGGGCGTCCGGGTCGAACTCGTGCCGTCCGGTCGCGGGCCGGACGTGATCCGGCTGGGCCACGTCACCGCTCGCGCGTCCAACTGAGGGAGACGCGCGAGGCGCTGAGTGGCGTTACCCACTGCGGTTGCGCGCGTCGCCGCAGCCGCGACCGTCACGGGCGCAGATGCTGCAGGGAGTCCGAGCCAACCCCCCGAAAGGACGAACCATGGCCACCACCGTCGACTCCCTGGTCCACTACCCCGCCAAAATGCATCACCGCGCGGTGGCATTCGGCATCGCCGCGGCGCTGCTCGTGGGCGGCGCGATCGGCACCACCGCCGTGATCGCGGCCGACAACGACGGCGGCACCAAGGCGCCGACCGAGGCGACGTCGAAGGCAAGTCCGGCACAAGACTCCTTGGTGGCGCAGTACGGCTCGCACGCGTCGCAGCCGTTCGCGTCGCAGCCGACGCTGCGTGTCTCCGGCGCACGTTGACCGACCTGTTCACCACCAATGTGCTCGAGCGAGGGCGGCCTGGCGACCAGCCGGCCGCCCGCCCTCGTCGCACGTCGGCGACCAGCTCGGCGCCAGGTCTCCTCGGCGCCAGTCAGGACGTGACGCAGTAGCGGACGTAGACGACACCACTGCTGAACCTGCGCTCGTCGAGCAGCTGCTGCACCTGCTCGGCGAATGGGGTGGCGCATCAGCCGGCGGCGCGCTCACGGAGTGCGCGGACATCGAGCAAGGTGACGCTGCGGCCGGCCACGTCGATCCAGCCGAGCTCGCGCAGCGTGCGCAGCGCTTTGACGACGGCTTCTCGTGACAAGCCCGACAGCGACGCGATCTCTTGTTGCGAGAGCGGTACGGTCAGCACCACGCCGTTGACCGGTGTCGTCGAGTCGAGATCGGCGAACTCGGCGAGCCGGCGGCACACGCGTGTGAGGGCGTCTGCGGTACCAAGCTCGAGCGCGCGATCGGTGCTCTCGCGCAACCGTTCGGCGAGGACGTCGAGAAGGGCGCGCGCGATGCCCGCGCGCGTGTCGAGCAGTTCGCGGAACCGCTCGAAGGAGATCGCGATGAGCTGTACCGCGGTGAGCGTCGACGCGGAGGTGCTGCGCACGCCGCCGTCGATCGCCGACAGCTCGCCGAGGATCGCGCCTTCGCCCCGAACTGCGACCACGAGTTCGCGACCGTCGGTGGAGACGCGCACCAGCTTCACCGAGCCGTGCTCGACGATGAGGACCTCGTAGCCGGGATCGCCTTCTTCGAACACGCGCGATCGCGCCGGATGCCGCTGCCGCCGGCCGGCCTGCACGAGCGCTTCGACGTCGTCGGCCGCGAGGAACTCGAGGAACGTCCCGCCCGCCACGCGCGTCATGCTACGACCATCGTGCCGCTGCACCCGCGGAGTTTCGGTGGCGGGGGAATCGCCCCAAGCCTCGCGCGCGAGTTGCTGTTGCGCATCGAGCGCGGCCGCGAGCGCGTCCACCGCCGACGCGAACACTGCGGAGATCCCGTCGCGCACCGTCGAGACGATCACGCCGCCGTTGCCGGTGACCGCGCCGTGCAGGATCGCGTCGTGGCGCCCGAAGGGGCTCTGCATCGCGGCCTCGGGTTCCTGCATGCGCGTCGAGGTGACGAGGTCCGTGAACAGGAAGGTCACCGTTCCGGTGGGCAGTTCCGGCACCACCGCTCCCGCTGGTCGGCTGCGTCGAGGAGGCATCGCGCGACCTTGACAGGTGACTATTTAGTCACCTATCTTGGGCGGGTGGATGACGTGTTCCGCGCCCTGGCCGACCCGACCCGCCGGGCCCTGCTCGACGAGCTCTTCCAACAAGACGGCCAGACGTTGCACGCGCTCGGTGCGCGTTTCGACATGACGCGGTTCGGCGTGATGAAGCACCTCAAGCAACTCGAGGACGCGGGGCTCGTGGTCACGAAGCGACGGGGCCGCGAGAAGTTGCACTTCCTCAACCCGGTTCCGATCCGGCTCGTCCACGACCGGTGGGTGAGCAAGTACGCCGAGCCCTGGGCCGCCGCGCTCAGCGACATCAAACAGAGACTGGAGAATCCCATGGAGAAGGTGTTCGAGATCTACATCAAGACGACCCCCGAGCGGCTCTGGGAAGCGATCACCGATTCCGAGATCAGGTCCAAGTACAACTTCGGTGCGGGCGTCACCTCGGACTGGACCCCTGGCTCCCACTTCGAGATGGGTGTGTCGCAGGCCGGGCTCGTGCTCGGCCAGGGCGAGAACCTCGAGGTCGATCCGCCGCGCAAGCTCGTGCAGAGCTGCACGATGCTGTGGAGCGAAGACGTGAAGAAAGAAGGCGCGACGCGCATCACGTGGGAGATCGAACCGGTCGGCGACTCGTGCCGGCTCACGGTCACACACGACCAACTGCGCGAAGGCGCGAACGACGAGCTCTACGGCGGCTGGCCGATGATCCTCTCGGGTCTGAAGACGTGGCTCGAGACCGGCGAGCAGCTCACCACGCCGGGCTCGCTCATGTACACGTGAGCTGACGCGTCGAGATCCTCGGTCGCGCGGTCACGTGCGGTCGAGGATCTCCGCGGCGGCGCGCCGCCCGGAGCGGACCGCGCCGTCGATCGCGCCGTACGACATCGTCGCCGTCTCGGTTCCGGCCCAGTGCACCCGGTCGAACGGTTCGCGGAGCAACGGCCCGTAACGGGTGAGGATGCCGCTCCGGAAGTGGGCCATCGAGCAGCCGCGCGTCCACTCCTCGTTCCACCACGCGGTCTCGATGAAGTCGACGGGCGACGCCGCACGGGGTCCGAGGCGCGCCGCGAGCGCGTCGAGCACCGCCCGCCGGCGTTCGGCGGGATCGAGCGCGTCGAGTCGTTCGGCAACCGGTCCGAACGTGAACGACGCGATGACGCCGGGCGTACCACCCGCAGGTGACGCGTCGAGCGTCACCTCTGCGGCCGACCGCGGTTCGGCCGTCTGCCCGCTGAAGCCGGCGGCGCGCCAGAACGGCTCGTCGTACACGATGAGTGTCTTGGTCTCGGGGCCGGCGACCGCGCTCCGGTACAGCGCGAGCCGGTCATCCGGCAGCACCGGATCGAACGTGATGTCCAGGGCGAGTGCCGGCGGGACGGTGACGACGATGTGGCGGACGGTGACTGTGAGCGCGTCGGCCTCGACGACCACGTGGTCATCGTGCTGGGTGATCGTCCGCACCGGTGCCCGCAGCCGAACCGGTTCGTGCAGCGCGTCGGCGACCCGCCGCGCGATCGATCCCGCGCCGCCTTCGATCATGTTCTCCTGCGCGCCGTTCTCGATCGAGAACAACGTGTTGATGCTCCCGTGCGCGCGCACGAGGAACAAGAGGTTCAGGAACGACACGTCGTTCAAGTCGCCGGTGAAGAGGCCGCGCACCGCCATCTCGAAGAGGTCGCGCGCGATCTCGGTACGGATCCCCGAACGCGACAACCACCAGCCGATCGAACGTGTGTCCCACTCGGCCGCGCGCTTCGCGGTCCACGGCGCTTCCAGCGGCACCTGCTTCGACATCCGGTCGATGCGGTACTGCGCGAGGGCGATCGTGCCGATCGCGAGGGGGCTGATCTTGGGGATGAGCCCCGTGTACCGGCGGGGCCGCCCGTCGTCGATCAAGAGGTGGGCGCCTTTGACCCACGTCTTGTACGTGTCGACGCCGACCTCGTTCGCGAGTCCGAAGATCGCGTCATGCTTCGGCCCGAGCCAGGCACCGCCCCGGTCGACCGACGATCCGTCGGCGAGCGGCTGCGTCCACACCCGGCCGCCGACGCGGTCGCGCGCTTCGAGCACGATGACGTGCTTCCCGTGCTGCTGCAGCTGCCGCGCGGTCGTGAGCCCGGCGTATCCCGCACCGACGACACACACGTCCGCATCGACCCGCTCGGACATGCGCCGCAGGACCGTACTCGATCGGGGTCAGCGGGCGGCGGGCGCGCGCTGGAAGCGATACTGCCACGGGCGGATGAACCGCGTGCGCAGCCAGTAGCGACCGCCGCTGTAGGGCAGCTGGGTGACGACCTTGCCGGCCTCGGTTCGAAAGTAGTTGTGGCAACCCGCCGTCCAGACCGTGCCGGCCATTGCGGCCTGGATGCGACGGTTGTAGCGCTGCATCACCCGGGGCCGAACCTCGAGGGATCCGAGGCGCCGACGCGTCATCGTCCGCAGCGCGCGCATGATGTAGTTCACCTGCGCTTCGTGCATGAAGATGATCGAGTTCACGCCGTTGGTGTTCGGGCCGTACAGCATGAAGAGATTGGGATAGCCCACGACACTGAGGCCGAGGTACGCCTCGGCGCCATCGCGCCAGTCGTCGCGCAGGCGGCGACCGTTGCGCCCGCGGAAGTCGACGGCGGTCAGGTACTCGTTGGCGCGGAAGCCGGTGCCGTAGACGATGGTGTCGACCACGTGTTCTTCGCCGTCGGCGGTTCGGATGCCGTCGTCGGTGATCTCGACGATCGGTTCGGTGACGACGCGCACGTTGTCACGCGTCAACGCCGGGAACCACTCGCGTGAGATCAGCGGGCGTTTGCAGCCGACTGGATAGTCGGGTGTGAGCTTCGCGCGTAGCTCCGGGTCCGCGATCTTGCGCTCGAGGTACGACCGCGCGAGTGCCGTCTGCATCTTTGTGAGCTCACTCGTGGTCTGGAAGTTCGCCCGCTCGTATGTCCACCAGATCTTCCAGCGGTGCAGGCGCGCCGCACCGGGAACGCGCGCGAACCGCCGTTGCTCCTCCGCGGTGAAGGCTTGGTCGAGGCGCGGCGTGATCCAGATCGGGGAGCGTTGGAACACCGTGAGGTGTTCGACTTCCGGGGCGATCGCGGGGACATACTGGATCGCGCTCGCTCCGGTGCCGATCGACGCGACCCGTTCACCCGCCACGGACTTGCTGTGGTCCCACCTTGACGAGTGGAACGAGCGGCCACGGAACCGGTTCGCGCCCGGGATGTCGGGGACCACGGGGACGTTCAGCATCCCGAGTCCGCTTACGACCACATCCGCGCTGAAGGACTCGCCCGTCGCGGTCTCGAGCTCCCAATGCTGCGCGCGTTCGTTCCAGCTCGCGGTCGTGATCGCGACGCCGGTACGCACGTGCGGTCGCACTCCGTACTGGTCGGTGCAGCGTTCGAGATAGGCAAGGATCTCCGGCTGCGTCGCGTACGTGCGACTCCACCAAGGGTTCAGTTCGAAGGAGAACGAGTACAGGTGCGACGGCACGTCGCACGCGGCGCCGGGGTAGTCGTTGTCGCGCCACGTGCCGCCGACGCCATCCGACTTCTCGTAGATCGTGAACTCATAGCCCGCCCGCTTGAGCCGGATGCCCATCGCGATCCCACCCGCGCCCGCGCCGATGATGGCGACAGTCGGTTTGTGTCCGCTCCGGAGCATCCGGTCATGTTGGCACGGCGCAATCAGTGCCCGCCCGCGGCGAGCAGCGCGACCCCTGGGAACTCGTAGCCGGCGGGTGTCTCGTACGCGTGGACGGCCTCGCGCAGGCGAACCTGCAGTCCGTTGCGCGCGAGTTTCGGGCAACGACACCAGCAGTTGTGTGAGTGGTCCTGCGAGCGATGACGTACGCGACCACCACTCCTCGAACGAGGCGGCGCGCAACGGCACCGAAAGCTCGCGGACGGACAGGCCGTCGAGACCGCCGGTCGCGAAGATCTCCGCGAACGTGTCGAGATCATCGAGCGAGAAGGGTCCGGGAACGCCCGGCGGGGGAACCGGCATGCCGAGCTCCCCGCTCACCGCGTCGAACACGACCGACAGCCAGGGGTTCCGCGCGCGTGGACCCCACACCGACACCGCCACCCGTCCACGCGGTCGCAGCACGCGCCGGATCTCACGAACCGCACGCTCGGGATCACGCGCGAACATCAGGCCTTCGCGGCACAGCACGATGTCGAAGCTCTGATCGGGTTGCCCGATCTGCTCGAGATCGAGCTCCGCAGTCCGGACGTTCTCGATGCCGAGCGCACTCGCGCGGGCGGCGGCGATCGCGGTCATCTCCGGCACGACATCGGAGAGCACCACCTCACCGCCCGGCGCGACGAGCGACGCGGCGGCGAGGCCGAGTCCGCCGGGCCCGCACGCGAGCTCGAGCACCCGGTCGCCCGATTGCGGATCCGCCTGCTCGAGCATGGTTGCCGTCATCGGGGTGGCGCGCGCGTCCACGTAGTCCGCGTGCGCCGACCACGAAGGCGCGACCGCGGCCCACATGCCGCGCACGCGCTCGTCGATGTGATCGGTCTTGGTTTCCACAGCACGATCTCCTTCCCGCTGAATATTCATTGCTCGTAACGAGTAATGAATATCTTGCTAGGATAACCAAATGGCTGGGGTCGTCAAGCCGAAACGTCCCTACAACTCGCCGCGCCGGCAGGAACAGGCCGCGGCGACGCGCCGGTCGGTGCTCGAGGCCGCACAGCGACTGTTCGAGCGGGACGGCTACGCGGCGACGACGATGGAGGCGATCGCGGCGGAAGCGGGTGTCGCGCTCAAGACCGTCTACGTGATCTTCGTGACCAAGAGCGGACTCCTGCGCGCCCTCTGGGATGTGCTGCTCAAGGGCGACGACAACGCCGCGGCCGTCGCGCAGCGCGAGTGGTACCGCGAGGTGCTCGAAGCTCCCGATCCGGAAACGCAGCTGCGCCTCAACGCGCGCAACGCGCGCTCGGTGAAGGAACGGATCGGGAAGTTGCTGCGGGTCATCCGTGACGGCGCCGTCGTCGACATCGATGCCGACGCACTGTGGAACCTGATCCAGAGCGACTTCTACGACAACCAGCGTGTGATCGTCGCCGCGCTGCACAAGAAGCGCGCGCTGGCGCGCGGCCTCGACGTCGCGCGCGCGAGCGACATCCTCTGGACGCTCAACCACCCCGACGTCTGGCTGCTCCTCGTCGGTGAGCGCGGCTGGACGCCCGAGCAGTTCGAGCGTTGGTTCGCCGACACATCGTGCGCGCAGCTCCTGAAGCCGACCGGTGCGCCGAAGTAACCGATCGGCAGAAGTCAGGCCGGAGGCGGGAGCCTCTCCGCGAACTTGATGAGGTTGCCGTCGTCGTCGATGACGCTGAACTCCTTCATGCCCCACGGCTGCTCACCGAGCGCGCCGTTTGGATGGACGATGCCGGCTTCGCGCATCTCCTCGTACAGCGCGTCGATGCCGGTGACGTCGATGCGGCACGAAGTTTGCTTCGGGACCTCGGTGTCGTCGGTCAGCCAGAAGTGCACCTGCACCCCGTCTCGTCCGGAGATCGCGTAGTCGGGATAGGTGAAGAGCGGCTCGAAACCCATTCGTTCGGCGTAGAAGCGTTGCGTCGCCTCGAGGTCGAGCGATGCAAGGATGGGGATGGCGCGGGTCAGCGCGGGTGCGGTCGCGTTCACGGTGTTGGTCTCCTGCGGGTCGGTGAGTCGGGACACGTGGTCGAGCAGGCGCCGCCGCTCCGCGACTTCGACCTCCAGCGCGGCGCGCCACTCATCGACGCGATCGGTGGTCGGCGCTTCGAGGAACGCCTCGATCTCCGACAGGGAGATGCCGGCCCGCCGCAGCAGCGCAATGCGCGCCGCGATCGAGATCTGAGACGAACGATAGGAGCGATACCCCGACACCGGATCGACGACCGCAGGCTCGAGGAGGCCCTGCTCGTGGTAGATGCGCAATGCCTTCGGTGAGAGCCACGTCAGCGCCGCGAACTGGCCTATTGGGATGAGTTCGTCCACGCAGACCATCCTGGACCTTGCCCAAAGGGAAGAGTCAACCCTGGCGCGCGCTCCGATCGCGTGTCCCGTTGTTACCGCCGGGCGCCGGTCGTACCTTCGTGTGGTCCGGTGACGCGACCCGAGGAGGACCCATGGCGAAGGTCGACCCGATTCCCAAGGAATACCCGCGCGTGATCCCGTACCTCTGCGTCGACGGCGCGGCGGCGGCGATCGACTTCTACCGCGACATCTTCGGTGCGACCGAGCGCGGACGGATGGATGGCCCTGACGGCAAGGTCGGGCATGCCGAGATCCAGATCGGCGACTCCGTGATCATGTTGTCGGACCCGTTCCCGGGCGCGAGCTCGCCGACGCCGCAGCAGCTCGGCGGGACCCCGGTGTTCTTGATGGTCTACGTCGAAGCCGTCGACGATGTGTTCGCGCGTGCGATCAAGGCGGGCGCCAAAGAGATCAGAGCGGTCGAGGATCAGTTCTACGGTGACCGGTCGGGGCAGTTCGAAGACCCGTTCGGCCACCACTGGAACGTCGCGTCCCACGTCGAGAACGTGCCGCCCGAGGAGATGGAGAAGCGCGCCGCCGCCGCGATGGGCGGCTGAGCGGAGCCCGGGCGACGGCAATCCCGCGCCAACGCTCTGTCACGTCGCGTTGGGGGTCGGCGTCGTCGCCGTCGGCGTGGGCTGGGCGGTCGACGGGTTGCGGCCGAAGAACTCGATGATCGCAAGCGCGGCGAGTGCGACGATGCCGATCCCGATGATGGACACCGGCGTTGGATGACGCGTGGCGAGCAGCCAGAGGAACGCGAGCGCGGCGACGACGATGCGGAGCGTGCGCTTGTTGCGGACGACATACCCGTTCGGCGCCAGCCAGTCCCAGCCCGCGCGGTGACTTTCGGATCCGAGCCAGTCCGCCGCCCACGCCACACGCGAGCGGAACCACACTGCGAATCGTGACGGTCCGGCGAAGAGCACCGTGATCAACACGATGATGCTGAAGGTGAGCACCGCCCGCACGGCCGTGTGCAGGAACCGCACGAGCGTGTCGTACACCGCGGCGGCCGCGTCGTATGGCAGGTCCTTGCTCGTCGCCGCGTCCAGATAGAAGCCACGCGCTACGAAGAGCAACAGCGCGAGCAGGGACGCACCGAGGGTGAACGCGACGGCCGCGAGGACGAAGCCTCGGCGGCGACTGCGCGACAGGTAGATGGCCCCGCCGAAGGCAGCGAACACGGCGATCGGCAACACATACGCCAGGGTGTTCAGGACACCGACGGCCCGGCGCACTCGGTACAGGTCGTTCGATTGGAACAGCGTGATCTTGCCGCCGACGTGTCCGGCCGGGATTCGCGAGAACAAGTCGATACCCGTGGACTGGAGCTGGTTGTTGACGAGCGTCGCCACGGAGGACAGGTCGATCTGCACTGCGCCGCTGCTCGTCGCGGTGATGCCGGCCGTTTCCTTCCCGGTGAGCACGCTTTCGAGTTGTGAGTGCGCGACGCGGTTCGCGTCGACCCAGAGCCGCTGGAACTGGTCGGTTCGGATGATCCGCAACGTCGCTTCGCGCACGAAGCTCCGCAGTGCCGACGTGAGTGGCCCGGCGAGGACTTGCGCTCGATCGGGCAACGCGTCCTTCACGTACCCGCTGATGTCGACCCGAGCGAAGAGTTCCCTCGTGATGTCGTCCGCGACGTACGCCTGAATCGCCGGGTTCGAGCTGAGCGGCTTCACGTTCTTCACGTAGCGGCCGGTGTCCCCGACCTGATTGTTCAAGAACAGCGCCAGGATCGACACCGGTGTGAGCAGCATTCCGACCACGAGGAGGACCGCGACCCAGAAGCGATGCGTCCGCCGGCCCGCGGGCGGCGCCGCGTTCGCTCGTATGGTCCCGGCTGCCGCGAGCGCCGCGTTCTCGGCCTCGAGGGCCGCGATCCGCTTCCAAGTCGCTTCGAGCTCTGCTTGCAGCGCGTCCATTGAAGGGTCATCGGAGGTGTTCGGGGCGTTGTCGGGCTCGCTCACGCGCTCACTCCTGTGCGGGACGTTCATTCCTCGAAGGGTTCTCGGCGCCGAGCATGCGCGACTCGGTCGACGCAGCCGCGCGCTACGTCGTCGTGGTGGACGACGACTCGCTTGTGAGTGTCACGACGATGTTCGTGTCGTTTCCTGCGGACACGATCGTGACGTTGCCTGGGGTGTCGCCGCCGAGTTGGATGGTGCCGACGTACTTGTCGCCGGTGCCGGCGGAGGCCGAGGCGGTAATCGCGAGCGACGTGTTGTTCTTGTAGAAGTCGAACACGTCCGCGGGTGCCTGCGACGACTTGTAGACGCCGATCCTCGCACCGCTCCCGCCGTCGACCAGCGATCCGGTGCCCGCCGGCGTCGCGCCGTCCGGAACCGGAAAATCGCTCGGCCAGCCCGACGGGAGCTTTCCGTTCAACGAGAGCGAGACCTGGCCGTCGGCCGTCTCCACGTTGAGGTTCGTGTTCGACACGGTGGTGGTGGTATTCGAGCTGCTCTTCGAGTCATCGTCGCCGCCGCATGCCGCGAGCAACATGATCACCGAGAGCGCAACCGCGCACACAGATCGAAGGCGCATTCGAGACTCCTTCTTCGAGAAAGGTTGCTCGACGTTGTCGACCGGCCGTCGAAAGGCTTCCAGCCGCAGAACGTCGGGTGCAAGGAGAATGGAACCCGGGCGCGGGCGGCGGTGTCTAGGGACCGGGGTGCGGTGTGCAGTCCCGCGTGCGAAGACGGAGGCTCGCGATGATTCGTTCCTGGTTGTGGGTCGGGGTGGTGGCGGCGATCTTCGCCTATGGGTGCAGCGGCGATCCCGGCGCATCCGAGCGGGCCGCGACCAGTTCATCGTCCACAGCAGGCGCGGTCGAACGCGTCGTCGTTCGCGGCCACGCCACGCTCGACGCCGCACCGTTTGATGCCGAGTTCGTCGGCGCCGCGGTTCGCAACCGCGGGTTGGTCACGCCGTGTCAGGCCACGCTGCCGCGGATCGACAGGGGTCTGTACGTGATCGAGGTGATGAGCGCGACGGCGGCGCTCGGCTGCGGCGTTCCGGGCTCGGAGATCTTGCTCTGGACGTTTGCCGGCAATACGCAATACTTCAGCAGCGCCGCGCGGCCGTGGCCCGCAGATGGGCGCCCGACAACGTTCGATGCGCACTTCACGAGCGCGGCGCCGAAGGGCGCCGCGGGGCCGACGACAGAGTTCGCCGGTGAAGTGTTCGAGCACGACGGCCGCCGGCTGCCGGACGGGACGCGCGTGGAGGCGTATGTCGGAAGTATCCGCTGCGGCGTGGCGTCGGTGCGAACCGAGGGCGACTTCACGGGATTCAGCCTCTCGGTCGTCGGGTCCGAGTCGATCGCCGGATGCGAACGCGGCGCGACCGTCACGTTCCGCGTCGACGGACAGCAGGTGGTCACGACCGCGGTCAACGATTTCCGGAGTGTTCCTTCGCTCGATCTCACGCTCCCGTAGCGCGTGCGGCGATGAGTTTGGCCGCCGCAGCGGTCAGAGCTCGCCGCCCGTGGCGTCGCGGCCGAAGTGCCCACGTCGCCCGCCGGCTCAGAGGAGTTGCGGCGCGCGGGTTGTCGGGTTGCGACGGGGGTATCGCTCCCGCGAGGTCGGCGCCGTGAAAGAACCTGAAAAAGCGAACTCGGGACTCCTGGGGCGACGGATCTGACGACGCTTGACTCGGATCACACCCGCCTGCGACCCTCGACGCTCTCCAGGGGTTGGGGTACCGAAGAGGACTGCGAAGGCGGAAGCGTCCGTCCGCATCCGTGCGCGATCTGATAGGACGGACCGCGGGCGTTCGGGACGCGGGAGCGGGGCGAGCTGGGTCCGTGGCAGGGTCAGCGCGCGGGGGCGATTCCCGTTGCTCGCAGTTGCTCGAGGTGTGACTTGTAGTTGGGGCGTTCGACCGGAAGGAAGTGGAATGCGAAAAGTGCTGCTTGCAACATGCGTGACAGCGGGAGGGCTCCTCATGTGGGCCGCGCCCGGCGCCGCGCAAACACTGCCGGATATCATGGTTGACCAGGTTGTCCGCGGCGCCCCGGGCTCGGTGCATCTCGTCGCCACCGAGGCTGTCGATCCCGACGAGGTCGGCAGTGCGTGTGATGTGGTCGTGACGGGTGGCAACAACCAGTCGGTTCATCCGGACACCGACCTTCTCATCAACTCGGGCACCGACCAAGTCATCGCGCCGAACGTCGAGGCGGATGCCGACGGCGTCATCGACACCGAGGGCACGCTCGTCCTCGGCGACACGATCGAGGTCTTCGTACGACTCGGAGCGGATGGTGTCTTCTCCGGCGGTTTCACGATCAGCATCAGCTGCCAGGCACCACCGGTGACGACGACCACCGCCGCGCCACCGACGACCGCGTCGCAGGTCACAACGACGACGACGGACTCGTCGACATCAGTCGCGGTCGCCGGGATATCGGAGGAACCAGGTGCGTCTGGCGGCACGACATCGGGAACGCTCCCACGCACGGGAAGCAGTGTTCCCGGAGCACCGTTGGCGATTGCGATCGGTGCCGTCGTCGCAGGTGTCGCGCTGCTCGTCGGGCCGGGCGCGCGCCGCGCTCGCCGCTGAGACACCCGTCGCACGCGGCCCCCGGCGGACAGCGCGCCGCGGGGCCGCGGCGGCGTGAGAGTCGTCGCGGTTCAGATATCGCGGTTGACGAAATAGTCGAACCGCGCGGTGTACGCGGGTGGTTTGCTGCCGGAGTTCCCGACGTTGAGCCCGATCCGCTTCGGGGTCGGAGCCCAGGTGAACCGCACTCGCTGGGTCCACGAAGAACCGTTCGTGGACGTCGACACCGTGTAAGTGGTGCCGACCTTGGCGATCCGCTGCCATTGCGCCGCGTTGTTCCCGACCGATCGGTCGTGCATCTTGTCGAACGCCGGACCGCCACTCCACACGCCAACGTAGAGGCGCACGTTGTCACCGTCGCCATCCCAATCGCTACGGAAGAAGTGATTGCTGTCGGCCTCGACGAGCAGCCCGGCGAACCGCCCCGCGTCGATGTCGGTGTTCAGGATCTTCGTCTCGATGACCCAATCGCCCGGCCCGACGTTCTGCACGATGCGCAAGGTCCGGTTCACCGGGGTCTTGTTCGGCCAGTCGTTGTGGTCGCTCCCGCCGGGGACCGCGAGGCTCACGACGCCGCCGCTGACGCTCACCGTGCCGTTGCCGATCGGATCCACCTCGGTCCACACACCGGAGAGCTTCGTTGCCGTGAACTGGTCGCTCTGAAACGCGCATCCGCTTACGGCGAGCCCGAGCACGAGCACGACGACCAGGCCGATGACGACGTACGCACCTGACCGCGTTCTCACCTGCTGCAACAGCGTGCACCCCCACATGGGCCTCAGCTGATCGCCACGACGTGCATGACGGGCTGTGAGGCGGCGTTCCCCACACGTTCGCGGTTGCGAAAATCGTCGCCGTTCGAGGTGCTGCGGAACGAACCGAGCGCGCGGGAACGGATCAGTGACGTTGCGAGGAGTGCACAGCGTAGCGTGGGTGGCGACGCCCCTCGCGGATCGGGTGCGCGCAATCGCTTACCAAATCCTGGAATGACGAGCGGCTGACTGCCGCGGCACGGTCTCGGCAAGGGCGTGGAGGTCCGCACGGGTCTAGCGTTGCGCAAGGTCGTGCAGAAGGAGGCGGGATGCCTGCGATCAGCGGTGCGCATCACATTGCCATGACGGTCACGGACGCCGACCGCAGCGCTGAGTGGTACGGAGCGCTGCTCGGCATGTCAGTCGTACTCTCCGGCGAGGACGAGTCCGTCAAGTTCCGAGTCCTCGCCGATCCAGCTTCCGGCTGGGTGCTCGGCGTCCGCCAGTACCTCGGCAAGGAGGAGGGGGTCTTCGACGAGTTTCGGACGGGCCTCGATCACCTCGCGTTCGGCGTCGACAGCCGTGACGATCTCGAACAGTGGGAGCAAGTGTTGTCGGAGCGTGGCATCACCTACACGCCGATCGCGCAGACTCCGATCGGCTCGGTGATTGCTTTTCGAGACCCGGACAACATCCAGCTCGAGTTCTGGTTGCCGAACGCGTGACGAGAGTCATCTGTCGTGGTCGCGCGCGAACTTCCGACAGGCACGCTCACCTTCTTGTTCACTGACATCGAGGGCTCGACCCGCCTCCTGCACGAGGTGGGTGAGCGCTACGGCGATCTTCTCGAGGCGCATCGGCGACTCGTGCGCGCCACCGTCACCGCACACGGTGGCGTCGAATTCGGCACAGGCGGCGATGCAGTGTTCGCCGTCTTCGAATCATGCTCCGCAGCAGTCGCTGCTGCAGCCGAGGCACAGCGGGCGATCTCTGCACACCCGTGGCCAGAGAACATCACGATGAAGGTCCGCATGGCCCTGCATTCGGGCGACGCGCAGGTGATCGACAACGACTACGTCGGTGTCCCACTGCATGTTGTCGCGCGCCTCTGTGCGGCCGGTCACGGGGGCCAGGTTCTGCTTTCCGACGCCACGTACGTCGCTTGCCCGACCCACATCGGCGGTCGCGCTCGGCGCTCATTCCTTGACCTTCGGCTGCTGCAGCCCATACCGAGCCGCTTCCGCTTCGACGAGCATTGCCCCTGTGCGTCGGGCGAGGGTGAAAGCTTCGACGAGCAGAGCTTCGGTATCGTCCTCGGTTGCTCCGAGCCGGTGGCGAGCCGCGGCCTCTTGGACGAGCGCACGCGCCCGGAATATCGGCGTCTCCATGTCGGCCGCGGCCGCGGCCGCGGCCGTCGCGACCTTTGCGGCTCGTTCTTCGTCACCTGTCGCGAGCGCGAGCTGTGCGAGCGCGATGTCGATCGGCTGACTCACACCGGTGCGGTGCTGCGCGAGACGACCCGAGTACGGCTCGAGCTCCTCGCTCAGCACGGCCGCCGCGTCCAGTTCGCTGCAGAGATCAGCGGCGTCCGCGAGCCACATCATCGCGGTGAACCACGGACCCTGGCGGGGCAAGCCCCCGACGCGATCTGCCGCGAGTCGTCGTACGACCGATCGGGCGCGCTCGAGATCACCTGCTCGGGCGAGCGCCAAGGCGAGCGCGGCCTCGTACGCCGGGACGTTGGAATTCATTTCCTTGGCAGCCTCGATCGAGGGCACCAGCTCACCGATGCGACCTTGGTTGAACCGAATCAACACGAGGTGCGGGCCGAGGTAGATGCCTGGATCGAGTCCAGTTGCGGGCTCGAGTGTTCGCGCGATCTCGAGCACGGTCGTGGCCATCTCCTCGGCGGCGGTGAGCTCGCCGTTCAAGAACAGATCTGTCGCTCGACCGTTCGCGAGGAGCAGGGCGTGGGTCGGCCTCGGACGGGGACCCACGCGTCGTTGGAGATCGGCGAGTGCCGTCCACGCGTCCGCGACAGCACCCGCTTCGAGGCAATTCGACCAGCGGGCGGCGTCGGCGATGACACTGAGGATCGGCTCACCCAACTGTCGGCCCAGGTGCGGCTAATTCGTCGGCGGCCGTGACGCGTTCCTGGAGGTTGTCGGGACGCCACCCCGGACCCTGGTAGCCAACCAACACATGGCTCGTTGTCGTCGGATCGTCGAGCTGGCGGGCAACGGCCAGGGCTTCGTCCCAGAACTCGCGTCGCCGGTGGTCTTCTCCGGGCGCGGCGTATCCCGCGCGCGCCATGAGGGCACGAGCTCGCGCTCGGGTCGGTTCGGGACCCATCCCCGCGAGCGCCTCTTCGACAAGCGACAGGACGAGGGGGTCCGGCGCGCCTCTTTGCCCCGCGTACACGAACAGAGACCAGGCGATCGAGGCGATCATCTCGATGTTTCCCGCGTCGCGCGCGGCAGTGGCCGCGTGTTCGAGGATCGTTCGTCCCTCCGGGTCGGCGGACCCGATCAGGGTCTCGCCCAACTGGACGGTCAGCTCGTCGCGGGTCGCGCCGTCAGGGGGTTGCAGGAGATCGATGACGTCGAGCGCGCGGCGGTAGTGGCCGGCGGCGTCGTCGAATGCGAGCGAGGTCCGGGCCAGATCCCCGGCGCGGCGCGCGTACTCGACTGCGTCGCGGACGTTACCGAGCGGAGCGGCCAGGCAGGCGTGTCGCGCGAGTTCGGGGATCACGCGGCTATCGCCCGCGCGGAGCGCGAGCGCTCGAGCCACCCGTTGATGCAAACGCATCCGCCGACTTGTGGGGATCGCGTCGTATCGCGCCGACCGGAACAGTGCGTGAACGAAGCCGAACCGCCCTGGGCGGCCGGGCATCGCGGCCACGAGGCCGGCGCGCTCGGCATGCTCGAGCGCCTCGAGCACGGTTGACAGCTCGCCGTCGAGCGCGACGGCGAGGAGATCTGCTCCGAACTCGGTCCCGACGATCGCGGCGACGTCGAGCACGTCGCCATCCTCACGCTCGAGGAGCTGATAGCGACGCGTCAACAGATCGTGCAGAGATCCGGCGGAGCGGCCGGCGTTGCCTGCTCCGTACTCGAGCACGAACAACGGATTCCCGCCCGTGTGCTCGCGTACCCAGGTCGCGTCGGCGGACGCGCCGATGGCTGCAAGGAGGTCATCGACCTCCGCGTCGTCGAGCGGCGACAGCTGGACGGTTTCGACGCTCGGGTAGCGAACGAGATCACCGAGGAACGCCTGTAGCGCGTCGTCGAGCTCAGGTGAGGTGTCGCGTGTCGTCGCCACGATGAGAAGTGGTGCGTGTCCCGAAACGCGCGCGAGATGTCGCAGCGCGGCTCGCGTGCTGCCGGCCGCCCAATGGAGGTCCTCGAGCACGAGAAGGAGCGGTGAAGTGGCGGCCGCGCGGCTCAGGTAGCCGTGCAATCCGTCGTAAATTTCGGCACGCTCGGCCACAATGTCCAACGGCTGACGCGGAGCGCGTCCGTCCCAGCGCTCAGCTTGGTGCGGAAGCACACGCGCGAGCGCTGGGCCGTCGTTCCCGACGCGTCGCCGCACTTCGCCGTCCGGTAGTCCCGCGAGATCGTCGGAGAGTGCGTGCACGAACGGCTGATAGGCCAGTTGCACATCCTCGAAACAGGAACCAAGCAACACGCGACCGCTGCGGTGGTGCACGGCTACCGCAAATTCCGCGACCAAGCGGCTCTTGCCGATCCCGGCTTCGCCCGACACCAGGGCGACGAGCGTTCGTCCGGCGCGCGCGTGCGCCCAGACATCGAGGAGCTGCGTCAGTTCCGCGTGACGCCCGACGAAGGACGTGCCGGCCAGCAACTCCAGCGGCGCGGGGAGATCGGGCGCGCGCAGCGTGCCCCCGCTTTCGACCCGCCGCGCGATCTCGCCCAACTCGATCCGGTTCGAAGCCTGGAGCTTCCGGAGCAGGGAGGAGACGTGGCTCTCCACTGTTCGCTCTGACACGAAGAGGCTCGCGGCGATCTCCGCGTTCGACAGGCGTTTGCCGAGCGCGTCGAGCACGTCGGCCTCCCGGCTCGTCACGCCGTGTTCGGTCAACGCAGGAATCCGTCGCATCCCGCTCGCCGCCGATCATCCATAGGACGGATCATCGCGCCGATTCCGTGGCGGTTTCCGTGCTCGGTACGGATCCGCGCGAGTCCTCGTCGGCGCATGCTCGCCCCGGCCACCCGATGCCGCGATGGCGAGGCGGCCGTGGACGAAGGGATCTTGACCATGGTGACGATGCGTGCGCGTACGACCCTGGAGCGCCCGTCGCGCGCAATGGGACTGCTCGTCAGTGTCTTCATGGCGGTCGTTACGACGATCGCGGTCAGCCCCGCATCTGCGCATCCGAGCGAGTCGAGTTCGTGGGGTGCACCCGTGAATGCCGAATCTGTGCCGGGCACAAGCGCTGACCTGAACACCCCGTCGCTTGACGGATGCCCGATCGTGTCGCCCGACGGGCTGCGGCTCTACTTCGCGTCGAGTCGACCCGGCGGGTTGGGAGGCTTGGACATCTGGGTCGCTGCGAGACCGAACCGCGACGCCGCATTCGGAACGCCTGCGAACGTGGGCGCCCCGGTCAACACCGCGGCCGACGACTTCTGCCCGTCACCGATGGCCGATGGGTGGTTCTTCTTCGTGAGTACGCGGGCTCCCGGTTGCGGCTCGGCCGACATCTACGTCACGCGCAGAATCGGTCGGGAACGATGGTTACCGCCGTCGCATCTCGGATGCCACGTGAACAGCGCTGGCCAAGAAGCGAGCCCGTACCTCGTCTCGACTCATGGTCGACGAAACTCGACACTTCTCTACTTCTCCAGCGATCGGGCGGGCGGCTTCGCGCCGGACGCGGGGACGCCCGACGCCGACATCTACGTCAGCGAGTTGACCAACTTCGGCTTCGGGCCGGCGGTGCTCGTCGAGGATGTGAACACGGCGGCCAACGACGCCCGTCCGAACCTGCGCCGAAACGGCCTGGAGATGGTGTTCGATTCCACACGCGCGGGCGGCCTGGGTGGCGCGGACATCTACGCCGCGTCCCGCGGAGGACTGGACGAGCCGTGGTCGACGCCGTCGAACCTCTCGACCGTCAACAGTGCGGCCAACGAATCTCGCGCGTCGTTCTCGCCGGATGGAAAGATGCTCTACTTCGGTTCGAACCGGCCGGGGAGCGAGCTCGGAGCCGACGGACGGCCATCGAGCGACATATACGTTGCAAATCGACAAACGTCCTCGTCCCGGCGCAGTGCCGAGCTCCCGAACCTCGACGATCCCCTGGTCCGCCAGCTGTTCGTCGATCGCTTCGAGCCCGGCTCGTTCGGGATAGCTACGGACTGGTGAAGCGGCGCCCGGCATGCGGGAAGGTGCGGTCGGCAGGTGCGCGTGTCGACACCTCAGGACTCCAACCGAACCAGGAGTTACCTCCCGAGTACGCCCCCGGGACTCGAACCCGGAACCTGCGGATTAAGAGTCCGAGCTCGCCTGTACAAGAGCGTCCGAGCGCGTTCGAACATGCTGCAACTGAGGCGGTTGTGCATCGACGCGCGTACGCCGGAGTACGTCGAAGTTCGCCATGGTCGTTTGCAAACCGTTTGCATGATCCCCAGTGTCGCTGGCGTCGGATCTCTGACCGGGGCATGTGCCGAGGGGGCCGCCAGCTTGTGGCGGGGTGTGATTGATGACACGTATCGTGGAATTTTGGACTGGCCCATGAGCCGGGTCCCCCCGGTCTGCCCTGTTGGCTCGGAACCTCTTGTTCGCTGGTGACGCGCGCCGGAAGTCTCGTTAGGGTTCCGCGTCTCATCGACTGCGGGAGTCATGGCTATGCGGGAGAATCGCGCGATAGGGATCGCAAGCTTGTTGTTGTTGGTGGTCGGGTCGGTCCTTACGGCCTCTCCTGCCGTTGCAGAAGACGCGCAGCCACGAGCGAGCGTCACCCCCGAGCAGATTGATCCACTCGCTCGCCACGTTTCCGCTCTCTCCACCGCCCTTGGACCGGGGCTGGCCGCCCAGCAGTCACCCCCGGCATGCCCAGACGTCATCACGACCAACTTCAGACTGAGCGCCGACCTGACGTGTTCGCTGTCAGTGGGTGCGCCAAATGTCACGATCGACCTTGGCGGGCACACGCTGTCGGGCAGCATCTTCGAGGACCCTCTAGCGGCTGGGGGACACTCGGGGATGGTTGTGCGCCACGGCAAGATCCTTGGCAACGGCTATCCGACGGCGATCCTCAACATCTCGTCGCACATCACCCTTGATCGTGTCGAAATACGCGGGTTCTCAGAGTTCGCGGTCCAGATTGGGCCGGACAGTACAGTCAAGCGAAGCCACTTCGTCGACAATGGAACCGCGCTCGACCTGTTCTGGGGCGCCCGGATCAAGGTCGTCGGCTCTACCTTCGAACGGAACCAATTCGGCCTCATTAATGGCGCCGACAACGAATCGCTCATCAAGCAGAACCTCTTCGTCAACAATGACGTCGGCGCCTTCGTGTGGGACGAGGACGCCGTGGGGTCATCGTCGGTACAGATCGCAAACAACACCTTCCGCGCTAACCGGATCGGCCTCGACGTCCTCGCCAACCTCGACGTCAAGGACCTGCGCGTGAACCGCAATGAGTTCGCGAAGAATCGCGAGGCAGGCATCAGAGTCGCAATGAACTGTGAGGACGAGATCTGCGCCTCGGCCCTCCTCGGCACCGTGATCGTCGACAACCGTGCGAGCGAGAATGGGTTCGCAGGTAATCCCGAACTGAACGACGGGATCGTGGTCACTGGACAGCCGCAGGGTCTCGCCCACGTGACGCTCGCGAAGAACTCCGCCGATCGCAATGCGGATCTCGGCATCGATGCACAGGGCGTCATCGACGGCCGCGGGAACCGGGCTCGGGGCAACGGGAACCCGCTCCAGTGCATCGGCGTCTCGTGCAGGTAGCTGGCGGTTGAACTCGGCCAAGGAAAACACCGAGGAGATGTACCGGGAGATGGACTTCTATCCCCTTGGGTCGCACCGCCGAGCCGGCGGTGATCCGGTCCACTCGCAGTCACACAACGGCGCCTCGGTCACTCATCGGCCGTGTTCACCACGAGCGTGTACACGCACCCGTCGGAGGACGAGTTCGCGCGTGCGGCAAGCGCGGTTGCGGACGCGCTCGGCTGACCGCGCGTTTGCAGAGTGTTTGCAACGGCCCCCGACGCGTCGTGCGTCGGGGGCCGTTTGCTGTGCAAGCGCTGGTCAGCGAAGTACGCCCCCCGGGACTCGAACCCGGAACCTGCGGATTAAGAGTCCGACGCTCTGACCAATTGAGCTAGGGGCGCGTGAGCGAGCCAGTGTAGACGCCGGCCGGCTGCCGGCCCCGGTGCGGGCGACGGCGCTGGGTACCGTTCCTGGATGGACGTCGTCGTCAGTGGTGCGAGTGGACTCATCGGCACCGCCCTCTCCAGCGAGCTCCGGCGGTCCGGCCATCGGGTGCTGCGGCTGAAGCGCGGCGGCGTCACCGCGGGTGACGACATCGGGTGGGATCCGCAGGCCGGTTTGATCGACGCGCCCGCGTTCGAAGGCGTCGACGCGGTGGTGCATCTCGCAGGGGAAGGGATCGGCGACAAGCGGTGGACCGACGAGCAGAAGGACCGCATCCTCCAGAGCCGCGTCAAGGGCACGTCCGTGCTCTCGGGCGCGATCGCGAGTCGCGAGCGCAAGCCGCGCGTCTTCGTGTCCGGTTCCGCGATCGGGTACTACGGCTCGCGCGGCGACGAAGTCCTCACGGAGGAGAGCACACCTGGCGACGACTTCCTTGCGCACGTCGTTCAACGATGGGAAGCGGAGACGCAACCGGCAGTCGACGCGGGCATCCGAACTGTGAACATCCGTAGCGGCATCGTGCTCGCCGAGCACGGCGGGGTGTTGAAGCGGTTGCTGTTGCCGTTCAAGCTCGGCGCAGGCGGCCGCGTCGGTTCGGGCAAGCAGTGGATGTCGTGGATCACGCTCGCGGACGAAGTCGGTGCGATCCTGCACACCATCGAGTCGGAATCGTTGCGCGGACCTGTCAACCTCGTCGCGCCGACGCCCGTCGTGAACGCCGAGTTCACGAGTACCCTCGGCAAGGTGTTGCATCGCCCGACGGTATTGCCGACACCACTGCTGCCCTTGAAGCTCGCGTACAGCTCCGAGCTCGTCGAGCTCCTGCTGCTCGCGAGTCAGCGCGTGGCACCGACGCGCCTCGAGACGAGCGGCTACAGGTTCCAGCATCCGACCCTCGAAGCCGGCCTCCGCGCGGTGCTCCGACGCTGACGTGCGCATCTGGGTCGACTCCGACATCGGTAGCAACCCGGACGACGCGATCGCGCTCCTGTGCGCACTCGCGCATCCCGATGTCGAGTTGGTCGGTGTCAGCACGGTCGATGCCGACGTCGAGAAGCGCGCCGACGAAGCGCGCCGGCTCCTGCGGCGGGTACCGGTCGTCGCCGGCTCGCCGCCGCCCGGCCAGGTGCTGAGCGCCGACGCCCTCCTGCTCATCGGGCCGTGGACCCACGGCGCCGAGCTCGCCGGCTCCGGCGATCTCCCGAAGCGGGTCGCGGCGATGGGTGGCGCGCTGCGGCCGGTCTTCCATCGAGGCGAGCTGCGCGTCATCGAGCACAACGTGGGCCGCGACCCGGTCGCGGCGCAGACGCTCTTGGCGCCGGCGCCGCCGGGGCGCGAGCCGGCGGAGCCGGTGCTCGTCGTGCCGCTCGACGTCAGCGCGACGATGATCTGCACGCGCGCCGAGGAGCGCGCCATCGTGCACGCCCAACCCCGCCTCCGCGACATGGTCGCCCGCTGGCGCGCGTTCGAGGGCGACGTGCCGCTCTGCCTGCACGATCCGCTCGCGTTGCTCGCGCTGCTCGGCGAACCGGGCATCGAGGTCCAGGACTACCGCGTGTCGGTTGCCGCCAACGGCGTGATGCGGTCACACGGCGCCGAGCACAACATCGTCGTGGCCGCCGACCGGGATCAGGTCCTGGCGCGCGTGCTTGCGCTGCTCGGAGCGGACGATTGAACGACGAGCACTTGGGGTGACTGAGGGGACTCGAACCCCCGGCCTTCGGGACCACAACCCGACGCTCTAACCACCTGAGCTACAGCCACCGCGTGACACGCCCCGGTTGCCGGGCCGTGTTGGCCGGACCAGTGTAGAGGGTCCGCCCGGGCCGGTTTCTCTCGATCCGGCCGTCTCGCCCGCTCGGAAGGATCGCTGTGGCCGCCGACACGCGCCCCGACGAGGTGGTTCTGCGCGTGGCGACCTTCAACGCGATGCACGGCGTGGGGCGCTTCGGGCTCGTCTCGCACCGCGGCCTCATCGATACCTGCCGTTCGCTCGACGCGGAGATCCTCGCCCTGCAGGAGGTGGATCGGCGCGTCGTCCGTTCCTGGTTCCGTGATCAACCCGCGCTGATCGCGCGCGCGTTGGGCATGCAACACGTCACCGCGCGCGCCAAGCGGACGCCCGTCGGTGGTTCCCAGTGCAACGCGTTGTGCGCGCGCGGACGCATCGAGGATGTCGAAGCGATCGATCTCCCGCGCCACCCCGGTGACGAGAACCGAGTCGCGGTTCTGGCGCGTGTTGTGCTCGCGGGTGCGTCGATCAGCGTCGCGTGCACGCACCTGCAACACCGCGGCGGCAATGCTCGTGCACAACTCGCGGCGGTCCTCGAGACGCTGTGCCTCCGACCGGGTCCGCGCCTGATCGCGGGCGACTTCAACCTCACCGAAAAGGACGTCGAACCGTTGCTCGCGGCGCGCGGGTTCACCGCCGCGCCATCAGGGCCTACATCGCCCGCGCCGTCGCCACGGCGCCGGATCGACTGGATCGCGGCGGACGCCGGTCTCGCGGTGCTCGGGAGCCGGCTGCACCAGCCGATCGTGGGGGACCACTGCCCGCTCGTCGCCGACATTGCGGTGCGACCGGCCCCGTAGTCAGGCGGGCCGCCGCGGGCCTATCGTCTCCGGCGTGCCGTACGCGACCCGACCCATGCACGACGCCGACTCCCACATCATGGAGGAACCCGACTGGCTGCACCCTTATCTCGACCGGGCGACTCGCGACCGCTTCCCGTACGTCTGGAGCGTCGGCGACGAGCCCGGCCGGTGGGGGATCGACAAGGAGCGCGCCCGTCACGCCGACTCGGAGTATCGCGCCGAGGACGAGTCGCAGCTCATGTTGCGCAAGAACTTCTCCGCGACCGGCTCCTTTCTCAACGTCGATCGTCCCGAAGCGCTCGATCTGCTCGGATTCTCGAGCCAGCTCGTCTTCGACACGTTCACGAGCTCTCCGATCCTGCGCTTCGACCGCGATGGTGACTCCGCGCTCGCGGTCACGCTCGCGCGCGCCCAACACCGCGCCATCCTCGACTGGTGCTCGGTCGACGCGCGCCTCTTGCCGGTCACCGTCGTTCCCGTCGGTGACATCGGCGCGGCGGTGAAACTCGCGCGCGAAGCGATCGACGGCGGTACGGCTGCGATCCAGATCGGGCAGTACTGCACACCGGACCACTCACCGAGTCACATCGCGCTCGACCCGATGTGGTCGATGTGCGAGGAGGCGGGTGTGCCGGTGCTGTTGCACGTTGCCGGCGCCGGCGAGCAGGTGATGCCGCCCGCGTACTTCGAGAACGGCCGCCCGCACGTCCCCGACTTCCATGGTGGCGACACGAACTTCAAGTCGATCGATTACATGTCGATCCCACTGCCGGTGATGCAGACGTTGAACGCACTCGTGATCGATGGCGTGCTGCAGTCGCACCCGAACCTGCGGATCGGCGTGATCGAGCTCGGCGCGTCGTGGCTTCCGGGTTGGATGCGCATGCTCGACTCCGCGCACGAGGCGTTCCGGAAGAACGAGGACCGCCTTCAGCGGATGGAGCACAAGCCGAGCGAGTACGTCACCCGGCAGATCCGCGCCACGCCGTACCCGCACGAGGACACGGGCTGGACGATCGTGAACTCGGCGCGGTCGGTGTGCCTGTTCTCGTCCGACTTCCCGCACGTGGAGGGCGGCCGGAACCCGATCGGGCGCTTCGAGCGCAGCATGGACGCGGCCGCGGTGGACGCGGATGACCGGCAACGCTTCTACGTCGACAACTTCGTCGACCTGATGGGTCCGGTGCTCGATCGCCGGGGCCTCACGGTGCCGGCGTAGAGGGATTCACCGCGCTCCTTGTCGGTTTGTTGCCGCAATCGGAGGAAGTGAACGAGCGGACGGCAACGTAGGCTGCGCGCCCATCGAGCCGCAGCCCTGGATCCGCCCGATGGTGGCCCGTCGTTCCGACGAAGATCACCGCGCGTCGACCCCGCTCGAGCTCTTCTTCGACCTGTGCTTCGTCGTCGCGGTCTCGCAGGCATCGAGCGAACTGCACCACTCGCTGGTGGCCGACGACGTCCGCAACGGCGTCGTCGGCTTCTGCCTGGTGTTCTTCGCGATCTGGTGGGCGTGGATGAACTTCACGTGGTTCGCGTCCGCGTACGACGTCGACGACGTGCCCTACCGCTTGACGGTCCTCGTCCAGATCGCCGGCGTCCTGATCCTCGCGGCCGGGATCCCGCGTGCCTTCGGCGAGCGCGACCTCGGCGTGATCACGTTCGGCTACGTGGTCATGCGCGTGGCGCTCGTCTCACAGTGGTTGCGCGCCGGGCGCGCCAATCCCGACCAGCGACGGTGCTGCCTCCGCTATGCGTGGGGTGTCGCGCTCTGCACCGTCGGCTGGGTGTTCCTGCTGCTCGTGCCCGACCCGTGGTGGAAGGCCGGCTACCTGGTGTTGGTCTGCGCCGAACTGCTGGTTCCGGTGTGGGCCGAGCGGCAGGACACGACGCCGTGGCATCCCCGTCACATCGCGGAACGCTACGGACTGTTCACGCTGATCGTGTTGGGCGAGTCGGTGCTTGCAGCAACGGTCGCGATCCAGTCGGCCCTCGACGCGGGGGAGTCGATCGGCGACCTGCTCGCGTTCGTCGGCGGCGGGTTGCTCATCGTCTTCGGGATGTGGTGGGTGTACTTCGCGCAGCCGGGCGAAGTGGTGCTCGACCACGCGCGCATGGTCTTCTCGCGCCAGCACCGAAACGCGTTCGTGTGGGGGTACGGCCACCTGCTCGTGTTCGCCTCGGCCGCAGCAGTCGGCGCGGGGCTGGAGGTCATGGTCGACTCCTTGACCGACCACACCGAACTGTCGGTACGCGCGAGCGCACTCGCGCTGGCGATCCCGGTCGCGCTGTACCTGATGAGCGTGTGGCTGTTGCACGCGCGGCCACACCAACGCACGCGCCTCGAGCAGTCCGCGTTTCCGGTGTGCGCGGTGCTCGTGCTGCTCGCGAGCCTGACCGCGCAGCCGGTGCTCGCAATCGGCATCCTCGTGGCGGTGCTCGTCGGGGTGACGACCGCTATGAGCTCGCGCCCTGCCAGGCTCGGTTCGCGTCGGTGAACTGCTGCATCGCCTGGTTGATGTCGTACGGCCGTTCCTCGCGCGGTCCCGGACCCCACTGACTGCGCGGCTGGTTGACGAAGTCGCCGCCGTACACGTGGATCGCACCGGTGAGGTGATCCTTCGGGTTGGCGACGGAATGCACGGTGTCGTCACCGAGGACGACGACCTCGCCCGTCCTGAGCTCCTTGCCTCCCGACTCGGTGAGGGTCCGGCGTTCGTCGTTGACGCGCCGGTAGAACGTGTTGTCCTCCTGGCCCGCGTAGATACCGATCGCGGCCCACATCAGGTGGTCATGCGGGTACAGCTGCATGTGCGGCGCCCACACGACGTGCAACACCGTCAGCTCCGGCGAGTTGAAGACAACGCGGAGCCCACCCGCTCGTGGCCGCAGCGCGTCGGCGACTTCTTCCGGCCGCGAGAGCGTTTCCTGGAGGAGCGCTTTGATCGCCCGGCGCGGCTCCGCCTCGGCGCGTGCGTCCTGGCAGGCGACGACGAACTCGTCGAGATCGAACATCGTCCCAGGATCGCGCTGCGACGCAGCGCTGTCACCCCGTGCCGGCGGCTGATCGTGTCAGCAATTGCTCGGGTCAGCGGCTGATCAGGCGACACACACGCATGTGCAACGTCCCGGCGTGGGCGGCCGCCTCTTCGCTACGGAACCGGAGCCCGCGGCCGTTCCAGCCGCAGATGCAACTGCAGGACCAGGCTTCGCCGTCGTCGCTCGTCGCCGGGTGCACGTTCACGAAGCGGGCCCGCCCGGTCGCACGCGGTCCCCGCGCCCGCTCGGGGGCGAGCTGATACTGCGTGCGCCCGTCGCTGACCGGCTCGGCCGGTGGTTGGCGAACCTCAAGGGCCATGACAGCTCCACGACTGTTGCCCAAACCCCGTGGTGTGCTTTGCATCGACCCCGACGACCACGGAGATGAGTGAATAGTGAACCTTTGCGAACACGAGGTGGGGGATACCGCACGGAGTCGACGGCACGGGAGCCCGGCGGCGACGGCCCATGCCGACACTCTGCGCATCCTGCCTTGGAACGACCTGTGTGCCCGCGGGTTCCGAGTGCGGAGCTTCCCGCCCCGCACCCGCCGGTGCAGTTTGGCGCCCTTGGCGAGACTCCTTTCGAACCTTCGGTTACCTGACGAATCGTCGTAGTGAGTCGTTAAGGGCCCGTCGTGCGGCGCATCGGCCTCGGGTTCGAGTCCCATCAGATCCCTGGGCCGAAATCGTGTCCCTGCTCGGTGACGGCCAGTTCTTCCCGACGGCACCGCGATCGACAGCCGTGTCGTGGCGACGGGAACCGACTGGGTTGACTTGAGCGAGGTCGAATCGACGACTCTGAGCCATGACGTCAGCCGCGATCGGCGTGCTCGTCAAGCGACGTCGGCCACCGATTCATTTGCGCGAGGGTGCCTATCCGCACCCAGCTGGTGGCTATGTCGTTCAGCACATCACCGAGCCCGATGATCGTGGTCGTCGTCGCCGCGTGCGCGGACACGTGAAGGCTGATCCGGATGCGAAGCGAATCGCTGAGGTCTTCCTCGCGGTGGCTCTCGAGCAGGTCCGGCGATCATCCGTACAACAGGATCAGTGATAGGACCAACCTCGTCGTGGTCGGGTCGGCACTCCTGCCGCTATGGGCGCGCTCGAGTATTGGTGTCGTCGGACGCGCGGACCCAGGCGAGAGCAGGCCCTGGAACCGAGGGCGAAGTCGTCGGGTGATCGCTAGGCTGGTGACGAGGTCGTGACTGGCGTTGCGAGGTGGGATTGACCACCGGGGAGCGTCCTCCGAGTCGTGCCGAGCGCCTGGGCGATATGGAGCGAGGAGCCCCTATGGCCGTCGGCAGCTTGTTGCAGACCTATCTCTCTCGGTTCGGCGTCAGCACGGAGGGGATGTCGGGCGAGACGATCGGCTTCGCCGCGGCCCTCGACGCGGTCGCTCGCGTCGATCCAGCTATCGCTCAAGCGATCTTGGGCGAGTTGGTCGATCAGCGAACTCACCTGAAGTTGATCGCCAGCGAGAACTACGCGAGTCCTGCGGTCTTGTTGGCGATGGGGAACTGGCTGAGCGACAAGTATGCCGAGGGGGCGCCTGGTCATCGTCTCTATGCGGGCTGCGACAACGTCGACGTCATCGAGTCGCGCACCGACGAACTCGCCTGCGCTCTGTTCGGCGCCGACCACGCGTACGCGCAGCCGCATAGCGGGATCGACGCGAATCTGGTCGCGTTTTGGGCGGTGCTCTCGCAGCGGGTGGAGTCACCTGCGCTGGAGCGCCTGACGGCCGGTCATGTGAATGATCTCGCAGACGATGACTGGGAGTCGTTGCGCAAGCAGCTCGTCGGTCAGACGCTGTTGGGTATGTCGTTGCAGGCGGGTGGGCACCTGACTCACGGCTTCCGGCCGAACATCTCGGGGAAGCTGTTCCGCCACCGCTCTTACGGTGTCGATCCGTCGACGTTTCTCTTGGACTACGACGAGGTCCGGCGGCGGGCCCACGAGGAACGGCCGCTGATTCTGATCGCCGGTTACAGCTCGTACCCGCGGCTCGTGAACTTCCGGGTGTTGCGGGAGATCGCGGATGAGGTCGGTGCCACGTTCATGGTCGACATGGCGCACTTCGCGGGGCTGGTCGCCGGCAAGGTGCATAGCGGCGACTACGACCCCGTCCCGCACGCGCACATCGTCACCACTACAACCCACAAGACCTTGCGCGGTCCTCGCGGTGGACTTGTCCTGTGCCGCAAGGAACTCGCGGAGTTCGTCGATCGCGGGTGTCCGCTGGTACTGGGCGGTCCCCTTCCCCACGTCATGGCAGCAAAGACTGTCGCGTTGACCGAAGCGTCGCAGCCGTCCTTCCGGGACTATGCGGCAGCGGTTGTCGACAACGCGCGGGTCCTCGCCGACGCGCTGATGGCCGCGGGTGTTCCTGTCGTGACCGGCGGAACGGACAACCATCTCGTGCTCGTCGATGTCCGTCAGTTCGGTCTCAACGGACGACAAGCCGAGTCCGCGTGCCGTGCGGCCGGGATCACGTTGAACCGCAACGTCGTCCCCGACGACACCAACGGTCCGTGGTACACGAGCGGACTGCGGCTCGGCACTCCCGCGGTCACGACGCTCGGCATGCGCGGCGACGAGATGCGCGAAATCGCTGAGGTACTCGCCGCTGTCCTTCAAGGCGCGTCCGCCGGTGTCATCACATCCGGGCCGAATCAAGGCAAGCCATCGCTCGTACAGTTCCGTCTCGACGACAAGATCCTGCGCGGCGCGCGCTCGAGAGTGGACAACCTCCTCCTTCGACACCCGCTCTACCCCGACATCGAGCTCTAACGCATCCGGCGCCAAGGACGGCCACAACGCGCGCCCAAAACGCGTGCCAATCTGCGCGAGCGGAGCATCCTCGATGTGGATTCGGTAGGGGTCGGTCACGGCCGGGATTGCTGCGGGTTTGGTTGACATCTCTTTCGTGGGACGTGGTCTCGCGGGAAGGATGTTCCGATGCCCAAGAAGTTTCCTGCTGAGTTCAAGCGTGACGTGGTCACGGTCGCGCGGCGCGGTGATCTGAACGTCACTGCGGTCGCGACCGATTTCGGGATCTCACCGGAGTCGGTGCGGCGGTGGATGCGCCAAGCCGATATCGATGATGGGCTCCGCGACGACGGTTTAACCACGGCCGAGCAGAGCGAGGTCGTGCAGTTGCGGCGCGATAAGCGTCGCCTCGAGATGGAGAACGAGATTCTGCGGCGTGCGGCCGCCTACTTCGCGAAGGACGCGCTCCCGTTACCTTCTTCGAGTCGCTGATCCAAGGGTCCGCGATGTCGGCCTGAGCTCTCCGGTATGACTGAGTGCTCCTGTCGGTGATGATCGATTTTGTGGTGTCGCCGGAGAGTTTCGCGTGGCGAGTGATCGCTGATAGGGGCAAGGCCTGTCTGTTGGAGGGCCGCCGTAACGTGGATGCCGAGACTCACCGCCACGGTCAGGCCGACGCATGGTTCACGATTCGCAGCGGTCCGCGACCCGGCGGCGAGCGTGTCGGCCCAGCCCAGCAACTCGCGAACCTGTCCCGACCGGGCCTGCACCAGCCGCTCCGCGACCACGACCTCGCGGTCGTCAATCGCGACCGCCGTATGCGTCCGCTTGTGCGGATCGATACCGATCATCACCATCGAGATCCTCCTGTTCGAAGCAAACAGTTGAAGGACCGGAGTGGGCACGCCTGATTCGAGATGTTCTGCTGACCTCTTTCGAGCCACACCGCGGCACAGCCCAGCAGCCCGCACAACTCGTGTCGAAAGCCAACCCGCACAACGCGGACGACAGGCAGTTCGAGAGCAACGACCACCGGACTCCACCGACGCTACGAACAACGCCGCAACGCCACCCGCGACTCAATCAGGCAGATCTGCGCGTCGCCTACCGGCACATGCGTGGCACGATCGACCCGCGTCGAGGAGGATGGGCTCGCCGGCGGACCCTTCGTCGGGTGCGCTCGTGGGCCATTGCCATGACCGGAATCGAAGCTTCGACCTCTCCCCCTGACTTGCCGCGCTGGTTTGGACCGAGAGCCAGCCCAGATGATCCGGCCGTCTCGGCCCTGATCGACCGCGTCGCGCGCGGGGCCGGATGGGCAGACATCGGCGGCGGGTTCAACCTCAACCTGCGGATAGACGCCGAGCCGCCGGTTGTCCTCCGGGTTCACAGGCCCTGGGTCCGCCGCGGGCGGGTCGCGGGACTGCGGCGCTTGCGGGAACGGCTCCAGCGGACGCAAGTCCGCGTCGCTCGGCCGATTCCGATTTCCGGCTGCGACCTCCTGAGGGTCGCTGATCGTTGGGCAGAGCTTGAGGAGTTCATCGATCACGTGCAGCCACGGGCGGACGAGGACTCCTACGTCCGCCTATTCGAGGAGCTCGGACGCGTTCACACTGCGCTCAAAGCAGTCTGGGAGCCCAGTCCGCCCGAACCCCTCGACGACCACAGAACCTTCGGCCAACTGCGTTACTCGGTCGGCTTCACACGCCGCAGGCTCGGACCCCGCAGCGAGCGGGTCGTGCATCGGATGCGCCAACTGACTGGCGAGCTCTCCAAGCTCCGAAAGGAGGTCGAACTGCCATGCGCTCCGATTCATGGGGACTACAAATTGGGCAACGCGGGAGAACTGTCAGACGGCTCACGGGTCACCTTCGACCTGGATTTCGCGAGGGTCAGGGAGCGGCTGTACGACATCGCGGCCAGCCTGCACCACGTCGCACCGAGCGGCGAATTGCTCGAGCCGCGACGACTGCTCGACGCCTACGAAAGCACGGCTCCGGAACCGCTGACTCGCGACGAGCACCGTTGGCTCCCTGGGGCTCTGGCCCTAGTACCCCTGCACTGGGCTGCCACCGCAGGGCTCGTGGGCGACGGCATCCACGAGGCCGAGAGCGCGATGACCGCCGCCGAGGCCTGGTGGTCGCGCCGGGCTGAACTCTCGTCGTAGTCCGGCGGCCGCGCTAGGGGGACTGGAGTTCTGAGGCTAGAGAACCGCACGTATCGCTCCGAGCTGAACTGCCCCAGATCGCCTAATACACGGGTGATCTTTGGGACATCCGCGACACGATCTGGGTGGGCTGGGAGCCTGCGCGGATGACTTTCTCTCCGTGCCTGATCCGTTCGTCGACGACTGCGGGTGAAGCCCGCTTCGAGCTGGGTGATCCGCTGGTGGATCGCTATTTGGAGTTCGTTGCGGGGCGGGCGCGACCGAACACGCTGCGGGCGATCGCGTTCGACTTGAAGTCGTTCTTCGCGGTCGTCGGCAAGGACCCCGTCGCTGTGGAGCCGGCTGATGTGTTCGAGTTCGTCGCGCAGCAGCGCGGCGATCGCACGGTGATCCGCATGTCGGATCGCGAGTCGGGATTGTCGGCGCGCACGATTGCCCGTCGCCTGTCGTCGGTGGCCGGCTTGTATGCGTATCTCGTCGCGCGCGGTGACACGTCGATCACGGTGAACCCGGTGCCGCGTGGGCTGTCGACGCGTCAGCGAGGCGGCCGATCGCGCACTGTCCCGTTGGTGCGGGTGCCGCGCACGCTTCCGAAGATCCTCGCTCCTGCAGAGGTGCGCGCACTGTTGTCGGCGTTACGCACGCAGCGCGATCGGGCGATGGTCCTCGCCATGTTGGTGGGCGGCCTGCGCCGCTGCGAGGTGCTCGGGCTCCGCCTGGCGGATGTGCGCGTCGCGGATCGGTCGTTGTTCATCGCCGAGGGCAAGGGAGGCCATCAGCGGATCGTGCCGGTCGCGAACCCGTTCTTCGTCGCGCTCGGCGATTACTTGCGCGACGAGCGACCTTCGACATCGACGGATCGCGTGTTCGTCGTGTTGAAGGGCCCGCGACGCGGCCAGCCCCTGTCGGCAGAAGGGGTGGACGAGATCCTCTCCGGCGCCCGTCGCCGCGCCCGACTCGCCCACGGCACCTGCCACCAGTTGCGCCACACCTGTTTGACCCGACTGCGGGAAGCAGGGATGGTGCTCGAAGCGGTGCAGGCTCAGGCCGGGCATCGGTCGATCGAGTCGACGCGGGTGTATCTGCATCTCACCAACGACTGGCTCGCCCGGGAGTATCGACGAGCGGCCGATCTGATCGAAGCGAGCCATGCGGCCGAGCTCATCGCGATCCAGGAGGTCGGTCGATGAGCGCGGTCGAGACCGCGGTCGAGGTGTGGTCGGCGCCGCCGGTGTCGCATCGCGAGTGGGCGGCGCTGTCGGCGCGGGCGCCGCAGTTGGCAGCGACGATGCGCCGCTATCTGATCCAGCTCACCACGTTCTTGGCGCCGCACAGTGTCGACGCGGCCGACCTCACGTTGCGCCAGTTCATCGGTTGGCTCGTCGACAACACCGAGGTCACCGTCGTTGCCGGCATCACCCGGACGAACATCGAGGACTACAAGGTGTGGCTCGCCGCCCAACCTGGCACGACCAACCCAACGCTGGCCAAGAACACCCAACGCCAGCGGCTGCGCATGATCCGGATCTTCTTGGAGCGGCTCATCGAATGGGACTGGCCCGACGCGCCGGCCCGCAACCCGATCCTGCACGGTGACATCCCGCCCCGACCCGAACCGTTGCCGAAGTTCCTCGATGACCGTGCCGCCGCCAAGCTCATGGCCGCGGCGCGCGCCCATCGACTCCCGCGCTACCGGCTCGTGGTCGAGATGCTGGCCCGCACCGGGCTGCGCGCCACTGAGTTGTGCGAACTCGCCGCCGATGCCGTGACCCAGATCGGCGACGCGCACTGGCTACGCGTTCCGGTCGGCAAGCTCCGTAACGACCGCTACATCCCGCTGCACCCCGACCTCGTCGCGCTCCTCGCCGAATGGACCGCGACCAACGCCGAGCACATCCGCCGCCACCGCCGGCTCATTGCCGATGAGCATGCGCCGATCAGCCGGCGCACCGTGCACCGCATCGTCGCCACCGTCGCCAAGCAGGCCGGGATCGGAAACGTGCATCCCCACCAACTCCGTCACACCCTCGCGACCCAGGCCATCAACCGTGGGATGCGCCTCGAGGCGATCGCCGCGCTGCTCGGGCACCGCTCCATGGAAATGACCTTGACCTACGCCCG
This sequence comes from uncultured Actinomycetes bacterium, assembly GCA_963740835.1. Classification (GTDB taxonomy): domain Bacteria; phylum Actinomycetota; class Acidimicrobiia; order IMCC26256; family PALSA-610; genus CAVUFH01. Next base: position 1,789,294 of record CAVUFH010000003.1, read on the forward strand.
CATCGCGGATCGGGTCGTCGCCGACGAATACGAAGCCGTCACCGCGCAGATCGACGCGCTCTACAACGCCGCCGGAACTCCCGGCGCGCTGCCCGCCGACATCGAGACCGCGGCCATGATCCGCCTTCGTCGCGAGGCACACGCCCGCATGCTCGGCAACGGACTCTGCACCCGACCCGTCGAACTCGAATGCCGCATGGAATCAGCCTGCGAAACCTGCGCCTACTTCCAGACCGGACCCGAGTTCGTCCCCGTCCTCCTCCGGCAACGCGACCACGCCCGCGACCACAACCAACCCGACCGTGAAGCCCTCTTCGACAACCTCCTCGAACGCATCACTGAGGAGGATGCTTGACAACGATCACCCGTATAACGCCGGATCGTGGCCGTTGATCTGTGCGCACACTCCGGTCGGATCCGCGTATCCGTGAACCACGCGATAACGGCAGTTCTGGCGCAGTCAGCCCAGATGCGTGGCGTGGAGGTCGTCGCGGCGAGACCTCCGTACTCGACGCCGCGCTTCCATCGCGGTTTCTTGTAGGGCAGCAGTACCGCCATGCGCACACGTCGTCGGGCCGGTCACGGGCACATTTTCACGCCCAGGTCAGGGCCCGAGGCTCAGGCCAGAGCGGGTTCGAGGTAGCCGCCGTCCTCGTCGAGCAGGCCAGCGAGCAGCCGGTCTGGCCGCCAGTCCTCGGTCCGGCCTTTGGCGAGCCAGATTTCGACATCGCGGAGCTGGTCGAGCACCGCAGCGCCCTGGAGTAGCGCGCGACCGTGGACTGGATCTGTATGACGAGTTGCGAGGGCTACCGCCACAGCGCCGGCATCCGGGTCAGTGCGCTGTCCATCCTCCGACACGAGGCTTTCGGACAGCAGGCGACAAAGGTCGATTTCGACTGGGCCGAGCAAGGCGAACTCGAAGTCGAGGAGAGCGACGACCTCACCGTCCCACAGGGCGTTCATCAGCGCGAGGTCGCCGTGATTGACGACCTGCTCGACGACTGGCGCGGCTCGGTAGTAGCCGTCGATGATCTCGTGCAACCGCGACCGCTGCATCTCGGTCAGGCCAATCGGGGCACTGACGCGAACGGCCGTCGCCGTGGCGGCGTCGAGTGTCGCCGGTATGAATCCCCCATGCGATCCGACGAGCGGACGAAGCGAGGGCGTTGCGTCGTGCACAACCTGCACGCGTGCCCACAACTCTCGGATCGCCCATCGCCGCTCGTCACGTGTCAGCGTGGGCCACGCCTCATGCAGGTTCTGGCCTCGAACCTCCTCCGTCACGATCCAGTCGTGATCCTCGATCGTGCCCGCAGCAAGGATCCTCGGGTGTCCGACCTCGGGCGGCAGGGCTCGCACGAGAGCGGCCTCTGCCGCCATGGCGTCGACGACAGGCGTGTTCACGATCCGCACGGCGAGGCCATCGCCGATCCACGTCGAGTTCGAGAACCCGATAGCCCGACGCATTCGGCTGAAGTCGCCGCCGTGCTGGGCGACGACTCGGGCGGCTAAGGACCGCACGATGGCAGCCTTGGCGACGTCGCGGTGTTCGTCGAGCCAGTGCGTCTCCGCCTCGGGCTCATTCATCGCTGTCACCTTCGACCTCGGCCAACCCCACCCGTAGCCCACACGTGCCGATCAGGGACGCGCCAGATTGCCCGCTCTCTGGAGCGCTTATGCGAGGACCGAGTGGGTTTCATCGGGCCGCGCCGGCGATGAACGTGCTCACGATGTAGGTGGCGTGGCGATCGAGGGAGACGCGGGCGCGGTCGTAACGCATCGTTGTGCGCGGGTCGGAGCGGCTGGCGGCCTCTTGCACGTCTCGGAGCGGGACGCCAGCGTCGAGTGCGGCAGTGATGAACGCATGCCGCAGCGTGTGAGGCCCGACTCGCTTGCTGATGCCGGCGCGACGCGCCACGCGGTGCACGATCCTGCGGGCGGCGTGGCGGTCGAGGCGGCGTCCGGTCATGGTTCTGAAGATCGGGCCATCACTCCGCTCACCGACCGCCAAGTCCACGGCGCGCGCAGTACGGGGCGCGAGTGGGATCGTCACGACCCTCCCGCCCTTGCGCAAGATCGTGAGAGTGCGATGACCGCGCTCGAGTCCGAGTGCTTCGATCTCGGCGCCGATCGCTTCGGAGACCCGCAGTCCGTTGAGCGCGAGCAAGCTGATCAACGCATGGTCGCGACCGCCTGCGAGCCCAGCGACGACCAGCATTGCGCCGACTTCGTTGCGATCGAGCCCGACCGCATGCGACTCGTAGTCGAGGCGAGGTCGCCGTACGTGCACCGCGGGCGAGACGGCGATCGGTCCTTCCTCCTCGGCATACCGGTAGAAGCAGGCGATCGTGCACAGCCGCCGCGCGATGGTCGAACGGGCACGACCGAGCGCTTCGAGGTGACGACCGAACGTCTCGATGTCGGCCCGGCGCGCTCCGAACAACGGCACCGCGCGTTCTGCGCTCCATTGCAAGTACTGGCGAAGGTCGAGCGCGTACGCCTCGCGGGTCAGGCCGCTGTAGCCGGCCAGGAACCCCACCAGCGCCGTCTGCTCACCGGTTGTGAACACTTCATCCGCGCGCATCAACGCCGTCGCCGTCGTCTCGATCGCCATGACTGACCTCCCAACTCCGTACCGGGAGGACCGGTCCGACTACCGCGCCACCGACACGGTCAAGCATTCGCACCGACGCTACGACGGGCGCTCGCAATATCACGCCGGAGCGGGCATTCTGGCACGACCGGAAACGATGTAGGGCGAAGGCGATGGACGCGAATGAGGTCGTGAGAGTCATCGAGGCATTCACCGATGCCACGAACAGGCAGGACGTCGAGCGAATGCTGGAACTTGTCTCCGATGACGTCGTGTTCGAGGGGACGACGCCACCCGATCGTCTTCGCATCGCGGGCGACAAAGCCGCTCTTCGCGTGTTGTGGGAAGGCATTTTCAGCGATTCCCCTCGCGCGCTTGTCGAGACCGAGGAATTGGTCATTGCAGGAGATCGGTGCACCGCGTGCGTGCGCTACATCTTCGATCGCGATCGTCCGCTCGATGGCCACGTCCGCGGAGTGGACGTCATGCGCGTAGGTCACGGGAAGATCACAGAGAAGCTGTCCTACGTGAAGGGCTGACCGCGCCAGAACTGCCGATCGATACTCGCCTGAACGCTGCGGATTGGGCATTCTGTGCAGATGTCAGCCCGCGCGTGGACTTCGAAGGTTTCGCGTATTCGCAGCCGCGATGCTGTGCATTGTCGTCGGCTGTTCGGGGGATGACGCCGATGACGAAGCGGCCTCGACCGCGGCGGTGAGCACGACGACGACACCGGCCATCTCCCGATCCTTGCCGACGACGATGGAGTCGCCACCTGACCTTCCCGGTTACCACGTGTATCGCCCGACAGACCTTGGTGGGACAGGCGGGGCATTACCGGTCGTGGTGTGGGCGAACGGTGGGTGCGTTCGATTCGACGGCGTCTGGGCACCGCTCCTCGATCGATGGGCCTCCGCTGGCTTCTTCGTCGTAGCGATCGCAGCACCGCCCGACGGCGCAACACCCGCCCTAGCTGACCCGACGACTGCGGCTGACCAAGCTCGCGCGATCGATTGGGCGGAAGACCAGAACGGGATGGAGGACGGTCCCTACGCCGACGCACTCGATCTGAGCCGCGTCGTCGCAGCCGGGAACTCTTGCGGAGGCATCACGACGATCGCGCTTGCTTCCGCCGATCGCCGCGTGAGCGCGGCGTTCGTGCTGTCGGGTTCGGGTTCACTTCCCGGTACCCCCATCGAGGAAGCGAACGCGGTGATGAGCAAGGTGTCGGTGCCGGTCGCGTATGTCGTCGGTGGTCAGGAGGACATTGCGCGTACGTTCGCCAGTCAGGACTACGACGCGTTGCCCGAAGGAATTCCCGCCTACATCGCGCGGCGTGCCCAAGGCGACCATCCGACGTTATCGACCAGCGAACAGATTCTGACCGAAGAAGTCAGCCCCATCGCGATCAACTGGTCCGACCTCACGCTGTACGGCACGTCGTCGGCGGCGGATGCCCTCATCGACGATCCGTGCCCAGACTGCGCGGACGATCTGTGGTCGATACAAGCTAAGGACCTCGACGACCTTGTCAACACATAACTGCCGCTATGCGCTCGCCGACTATGCGACCGATCGGGCAATCTGAGGGCATGTGACGGAGACGATTAGCGTCGTCGCGATCGGGTGCAGGCGCGGCAACGTACGCTTTCGGCCATGAGCACTGTTCCTGAACGTGTGCACGAGTACCGAAATCATCATCTCGACAGCACGCGCTGGGACCACTTCAACGTGCGCGATGGCGACATCGTGGTCACGACCGCCTACAAAGCAGGCACCACGTGGACGCAGCGCATTCTTGCCGCCCTCGTATTGGGCTTGGAGCGCGATGGCCGCGCGCTCAGCGAGATCTCGCCGTGGATCGACGCGCGGTTCATGGGACCGATCGAGCCGATGATCGAATTGCTCGATGCGCAGCAGCACCGGCGTTTCGTGAAGAGCCATCTCGCGGCGGATGGCCTTCGGTACTTCCCGGAAGCGAAGTACGTCGTGGTTGGCCGCGACACCCGAGACGTGTTCATGTCGTTGTGGAACCACTACGGCGCGTACACCGACCTCGCCTACTCGCTCTTCAACGATCCCGAACGTCCGGGTGCCGAATTCCCGCGTTGTCCCGAGCGAGCGGTCGACCTGTGGCCGCGCTGGATTGGTGAAGGATGGTTCGAGTGGGAACCCGACGGCTGGCCGTTCTGGTCACACCACCACCATCTGTCGACATGGTGGCAGTGGCGTGAGCTTCCCAACGTGTACTTCATCCACTTCGGCGACCTGCTAGCGGACACTGAAGGTGAGATGCGCCGGCTGGCCTTCTACTGCGAGATCGAGGTGCCCGAGGAGCGCTGGCCGGCAATAGTTAACGCGGTGCAGCTCGACGCGATGCGCAAGGACGCCAAGAGTGACGGCGGCGGCGGTGATGCCTCGTCGATGATCTTCGAAGGTGGTATCGACCGGTTTCTCTTCAAGGGCACGAACGGACGGTGGAAAGGAGTTCTTTCCGGCGACGATCTCGCTCTCTACGAAGAAGCGGCGACGACTCTCGACCCCGGATTGCGCGCCTGGCTCGAACGCGGCCGGGTCGCCAAGGCCTAGTTCAACGCACGTCGCTGCAACACGTTGACCAAGCGATCGGCCGGGGAGCAGCTCACACTGCGCGGGATCCGACGCGCCATAACTGCCAGTGAGTATCTGGTTGTGGGGTCCACCGCGTTGTTGGTGGTCGCCGCTACGTTCGCTGTTGTTGCGTTGGAATTGGGCACGCCCCGTTCCGGAGGGTGACCGAGCTCGCTGTTAGCCGCAGCGTGCTCGACACGGTCTCCTTCGCGGGACGTGCGTGCCATCCCTCAATCCGTTTGAGCAGAGAAGGGATGACGATGACCATCGTAGAGACCACGCGCCCGGTGACGGGCGGAGTCGATACACATCTCGATGTGCATGTCGCGGCCGCGGTCGACGGTAACGGCGGCGTGTTGGGTGTTGCCTCGTTTGCGACGACACCGTCGGGATTCCGGGCGTTGCATGAGTGGCTGGTCGGGTTCGGGCGGGTGGCGCGGGTGGGAGTGGAAGGCACCGGCGCGTACGGCGCGGGCCTGGCCCGTTATCTGCGTGGGCAACGGGTCGCCGTGATCGAGGTCGATCGCCCGAACCGGCAGCTGCGCCGACGGGTGGGGAAGTCCGACCGGATCGACGCGATCGAAGCGGCGCGGGCGGTCGTGTCGGGCCGCGCGTCGGGCACCGCGAAGTCGGCGGATGGGAACGTGGAAGCAATCCGGGCGTTGCTGATCGTCGAAACGTTCCGGCCGTGGGGGTATCCGCATCTCTGTGTAAGTGGCGTGGCCGTCATGTTGTTAGCCGAGGTTGATTCGTCCGGGGAAGTAGGATCGTCGAACGCGTTCAGTGCCGCGGTCCAGTGTGCTGCGGTGTTGCCGCGGTTGCCAGGCCGGCGGCCGCTGATGTTGCGGACACCGAGGTAGAGCAACTTGAGGAGCGCGGTGTCGTTGGGGAAGTGGCCGCGGTTCTTGGTGATCTTGCGGAGCTGGTAGTTGATGCTCTCGATCGCGTTGGTCGTGTAGAGCACGTAGCGGATCTCGGGCGGGAACGCCATGAACGGGATCACGTGTTCCCAGTTGTCGCGCCACAGTTTCACGATCCCGCCGTAGCGGTCGCCGTAACGCTGCGCGAACACGTCGAGGGCGTCACGGGCTTCGGTGTCGTTGACGGCCCGGTAGATGTCTTTCAGTTCGCGTGCGACTGTCTTGCGTTCCTTGTAGGAGCAGTAGCGCAACGAGGCGCGGATGAGATGCACGACGCAGGTCTGCACGACCGCCTGGGGCCAGACCGCCTCGATCGCTTCGGGCAAGCCTTTGAGGCCGTCGCAGCAGACGAAGATGACGTCTTCGACGCCGCGGGTGCGGAGCTCGCTCATGATCTTGAGCCAGAACTTCGCGCCCTCGGCGGTGTCGATCCACATGCCGAGCACGTGCTTGATGCCATCCGTGTCGACACCGACGGCGAGGTAGACCGCCTTGTTGCGCACGACGCCCTGGTCGCGGACCTTGCAGAACAGTGCGTCCAAGAACACGACCGGGTAGACCGGATCGAGGGGACGGTTCTGCCACTCGCGCAGCTCGTCGAGCACGGCGTCGGTGACCGTCGAGATCAGATCGGGCGACACCTCGACCCCGTAGATCTCGCGCAGATGTCCCTGCACCTCGCGCACGGTCATCCCACGCCCGTAGAGGCTGATGATCCGATCGTTGAAGCCGGCGAGACGGGTCTGGCCTTTCGGCACGAGCTTCGGATCGAACGTCCCCGCCCGATCGCGCGGCACCTGCAGATCGACCGCGCCGACATCGGTCAGCAACGTCTTCGGGGTCGTGCCGTTCCGGGAGTTCCCCGAACCGCGTCCGCCCGGATCGTGTGGCTCGTAGCCGAGGTGATCAGTCAGCTCCGCCGCCAGGGCCCGCTCAAGCACCGACTTCGTCAGCTCCGTCAACAGCCCATCCGGGCCGAGGAGCTCGGCACCCTCGCCCGCCTCCGCGAGCAACCGCTCGACGAGCTCAGGATCGACCGGCGGGCGGTCCCCGGACTCCACAGACACCAGTTCATCCGATGAGGTCATGGCATGTCCCTCCTGCGACCACCGGCACTAACCGGCAGCCACCATCAGGCCACGCCACTTACACAGAGATGCGGATACCCCCGCCCACGACACGTGCATCAAGTGCTTGAACCAGATCTGCTCTACCTCGGTGTCCGCAACATCAGCGGCCGCCGGCCTGGCAACCGCGGCAACACCGCAGCACACTGGACCGCGGCACTGAACGTGTTCGAGATCTACTTCCCCGGACGAATCAACCTCGGCTAACAACATGACCGCCACGACCACTTACACAGGACGCTGACACCCTCGATGCTTGATGTCGTTCTCCCGACAGATCCGATCGAACAACACTTCACCGGTGCCGGGCCCGAACCGGCCGGTGAACACTTTGCCGTTGTCGGTCAGGACCTGCGCCGGCACACCGTGGGTGCGCATCGCGATCGCGAGCGCGTCGCACACCGGCCGCGCGGTCGCGCGCCGCACGACGTGCGCGGAGACGCAGAACCGCGAGTGGTCATCGACACCGGTGACGATGCTCGCCGTCCATCCGTCCGCGAGATGGACACCGCCGACGATGTCCATCTGCCACAGCTCCATCGCCCGTGACCGTTCCCACCGCTTGTAATCGGCGCGGGTCTTGCGTCGCGGCCGCACCTCGATCAGCCGATGGCGGACCAGACACCGATAGATCGAACTGCGACCCGGCACCGGCACGACCCCGTCGCGGGCGAGACGATGACCGATCGTGCGTGGGCCCCACCCCGGATGCTCACGGCGCAGCTCCACGATCCGTGCCTCCACCACCGGCGGCATCTGATGCGGACACGACCCCGGCACCGTCGACCCATCCACCAGGCCCGCCAAACCCTGCGCCGCATACCGGCGAAGCCACCGGTGCACGCTCTGGCGGGTCACCCCGAACCGGGCCGCGACCTCCGTCACGGCCGAGCCGCCCAACACCTCGAGCACGGCCTGATAGCGCTGCTCCACGACTCCGAGCTCCACCAACACGATGCGGACCTCCCACGGCCGACGACGCGAACGTCATCAGCGAAGAAGGCTCAGCACCGCCAGGCGCGGACCCTCGCGCGTAACACGACTCCCGGAGCCACTGTCGCCCAGCTACCGGAACCGCGTCCCCGAAGTGTCACCCACCTACCGGAGCCAACACGTCAAGCATCTGCCGGGCCCGCACATCGCGTAGTGGAGTGGAAGTGGAGTGGAGCCTCGAAGAGTGGCCCGGATCCGAGTGCATCCAGCCGCTCTGACGTGCGATTTCAGGGAGCGCGCCCGGGAGGATTCGAACCTCCGACCAACGGATTAGAAGTCCGTCGCTCTATCCCCTGAGCTACGGGCGCTCGAATCGCGACAACGCTAGATCCACGGAGCGTGGGGCGTGTCGTTTTGCACGTGGGCTCGGCGACGAGACGTACGCCTGACCACGCCGCGAACCGAAGTCGGATTGCCCGCCGTAGTGCGGGTGACAGCGGCCGACATCGAGTGCGGCCCCGATCGCGTCATGGAGCACGATCGCGACATGTTGGGAAGGACACGCATGAGCATCCACAGCACCTTGCGCCTCCGCGGCATCGGCCTTGGCGCGGCCGCCGCGCTTGCGGTCGGCCTCGCTTCCGCGGCACCCGCCGGCGCGGCGCAGTCCGGATCGGCTTCGGTAGCAAACGACACGCTCACTGTCACCGGTACGAGCGCGAGCGAACAGCTCGCCCTGCGCCTCGCCCTGGGCGACCCGAACACGTTGCAAGTCGACTTCGGTGACGACGGCACCGCCGAACACAGCTTCGATCGCGGAACGTTCAGCGCGATCACGATCTCCCTCGGCAGCGGGAACGACCACTTCCGTATCGACCAGGTGAACGGTGCGTTCGCGGACGAGGCCGTAACGGTCAACGGCGGCAGCGGCAACGACACCATGGACGGTGGCGACGGCACCGAAGTGTTCCTCGGCGGTAGCGGTGCGGACGCCGTCGACGGCAATCGGGGCAATGACACCGCGCACCTCGGGTCCGGGCAAGACAGCTTCCGTTGGGATCCAGGTGACGGCAGCGACATCGTCGAAGGCGACAGCGGGACCGACACACTCGACTTCAACGGTGCCGGCGCGAACGAGATCATGAGTCTGTCGGCGAACGGTCCGCGCGCGCTGTTCCTGCGCGACGTCGCGAACATCCGGATGGACATGGACAATGTCGAGCAGCTGGACCTGACTGCGCTCGGTGGCACGGACTCCGTGACGATCGACGACATGACCGGGACCGACTTCCGTCGGGCCGACGTCGACCTCTCCGGACCGGCGGGCGGTGGCGACGGTCTGAGCGACGTCGTGACGGTCAACGGCAGCGAGAAGGCCGACCGCATCAAGGTCGAGACCGACGGGGCTCGCGTCGATGTGAACGGCTTGCAGACGCAGACGCGCATCACGGGCAGTGAGACCATCGACTCGCTCCAGGTGAACAGCTTGGGCGGGAACGACACGGTCGACGTCGGGAACGACGTGGCGACGCGCATCGGCGTCGCGGTCGATCTCGGATCCGGCCAGAACTGACACCAACATCAGACGAACGTCATCGGGCATCAGACGAACGTGATCGGGACACCCGGGGTGGTGTCCCGATCACGCGCGTCGGCGATCACTCCGAAGTCACGTACCGGGCGGCCGGCGTGCCCGGCGGGTGGTGGATACCGGGCTCGGCGTCGGGGTTGTCGACCAGCACCTCGCCTTCGAGGCCGTCCGGGTCGGTGAAGAACAGCGAGAGGTGAGAACCGAAGTCGGTCACGAACGCGTCGGCCGCGCCACGCGCCATGAGGCGGTCACGGATCGTCTCGAACGCTTCGAGGTTATTCGCACGCAATCCGATGTGGTCGATGCGACCGCGCTCGAACATCGGAACCTGGTGCAGCGCTTCTTCGTTGCCGTCGATCTGGAACACGTTGAGCATGGTGCCGTCGCCGATGTCGACGAACGACAGCCGGAAGCCCGGCCCTTCGGGCGCTTCGCTCATATCGGAAACAATCGCGGCGTCGAAGACCTCTCGGTAGAACGCATGCAGCCGGTCGCTGTCGTTCGTCAGCGTCGCGACGTGATTGATGCCTTTCAACAGCATCTCGCGAGCATAACGACGCGTCCGCAGTGAGGACCACGACGATCTGCTGAGCTCGGCACCTGCGCGGGGCTACTCGATCGTGACGATCTCGCCGACTCCGGAGATGTCGAGGATCTGGCGCACCCGACCGATCGCGTGTTCGATCCGGATCCCGACGTTTGCCTCGGACGCGCGCCGCGCCGCGAGGATGATCGACCGGACCCCGAACGAGTCGCAGTAGCTCAGGCCCGCGCAGTCGATGACGACCGGCGCGGGTGCGGACGGCTGGCGAGCGCTGAACGCGAGGTCGAGCGCCTTCTCGAGTTCGGGCGCGCTGGCGACGTCCAACTCGCCCCGCAGATAGACGCGCGTCTCGCCGTCGGTCGGCGCGGTGGCGATGCTGAAGTTCGGTCGCACGGCGGCCGGCGCGTTCTAGCGCTGGTGGCTGCGCTGCTCTGCGTCGCGCGCCGCGGCCTCGGCCCGAGCCGTCTCGGCTTCGGCTTCCTTCTCCGCGACCTCGCGTTGGGCGTCCGCCTTCTCCTGCTGCGCGGCGCCTTCCTGCTTGAGGTCCTTGTCGCCCGCGAGCGCGCCGGCCGCTTCCTTGAGCTTGCCTTTCACGCCTTCGACGACACCCTTGGCCCCGGCTTCGGGTCCGCTGTCGCGCTGATCGTCAGACATCTTGTGTTCCCTCTTGTCGCTTGGTCGAGCCCCGAGACTCGTGAACGGACGTTCTTCCCCAGAGGACGTCCCGTTACTCGCCGCACGACGAGTTCACGCGTCGCGCGACGCGGTCGAGCGCGTCCTCGTCGTAGACCCGGTAGCAGGCACCGGTGCGCCCAGCCGGTTGCAGCAGCCCGAGCTGCTCGGTCGAGCCCGGATCCGCGTTCGCCGTATCGTTCGCCTATGTCGGTGACGCGCTCACTTCTCTTGTTCGTCCTCGCCGCGGTTGCCGAGATCGGCGGCGCGTGGCTCGTGTGGCAGGGCGTCCGCGAGCATCGGGGTGTCGCGTTCATCGGCGCCGGCATCGTTGCTCTCGGGGCGTACGGCTTCGTCGCGACGTTGCAGGACGACGCGCACTTCGGCCGCATCCTTGCGGCGTACGGCGGCATCTTCGTAGCCGGATCGCTGCTCTGGGGCATCGCGTTCGACGGCTTCCGGCCTGATCGCTACGACCTCGTGGGCGCCGCGCTCTGCCTCGTCGGCGTTGCGGTGATCATGTGGGCACCTCGCAGCGCGTGAATGCGCCGAAGTGCGCGATCACCGCGCCGCCGGAGCGAAGCGATCAAGCAACACCGCACGCGATCGCGGATCTCGTCCCGCGGCACCGGTGGGCCAGACGTTCAGCCCCGGGCCCAACTGGGACCTCTCGTCGGCCGAAACATCTAGCGTCGAGGCGTGCCCGGACCGCAACGCATCCTCGACGCGCGTGAGATCGCTGCGATCGCGTTGACGTTCTCGGCCAATGCGATCGTGCACCGCGTGCTCCCGGACGAGACGCACATCCCCGCCAACCTGCTGGCGGCGGGGAGCGCGCTCGGGTTCGCCGCCTGGGCCGGCGCCTCGCTCGACGACCTCGGCGTGCGTCCGACGGACCTCGGTACCGGCGCGAGGGTCGGCCTCGTCGGGTCCGCCGCCATCCTCGCGGGGGTAGGTCTGGCCGTCGCGTTGCCGCCGGCGCGAGCGTTCTTCGCCGACACCCGCGTCAGCGAGGTCGGCCACGGGCGCGCGTTTTACGAGCTCGCGGTGCGCATCCCGATCGGCACCGCGCTCGCCGAGGAGCTGCTGTTCCGCAGCGGCCTCACCGCGCTGTTCGCGCAGCGGCGACCCTGGCCGGTCGCGGTCGCCGGGTCGTCCGCGCTGTTCGGCCTCTGGCACGTCCTGCCGACGGTGCAGTCGCTCGACACGAACACCGCGGTCGGTCCGGCGAGCGCGAACCGCGCTCGCAGCATCGGTGCGGTGGCCGGCGTCGTTGCGGCGACGGCCGCCGCGGGCGTCGGGTTCAGCTTGCTCGGGCGCCGAGCCCGCAGCGTGCTCGCGCCGGTGCTCGTGCACGCGACCCTCAATGGCGCGACGTACGCCGCGGGTCGCGTGATCGCGATGATGCGCTGAGCGTCACGCCGACGGCGCGCCGCCCGAGGCCGAGAAGTCTTCGAACGCGACCTCGCGGATGATCCGCTCGACCTCACTGTCGGCCGGGTCGTCCGCGTGGGCGTCGAGCAACCGCTGCACGACGGTCGCGGCCATGCTCTTGCCCGCAACACCGTGCTCGTGGATCCATGTCGTGCGCTGCTTCTCGCGTCCTTCGAGCCATGTGTCGATCGCGAGCGCCTGCTCGTCGGACACCGGCAGGTCGAGCACGTGTTGCATGAAGGCGCGCAGGTCGGCGCGGTAGTCGTGACCGGTCCGGGCGAACACGCCGGGCACGATGTTGGCCGAGTTCTTCATGTCGACGAGCACTTGGAAGAACGTCATGATCGGCATCCATCGCATGCCGCGCGGGACGCGCTCCGGCCGCGTGTCGCGTGGCCCGAGCCAGGTCGGAGATTGGTACAGGAGCTCGGGACCGAACATCGTCACTGCGTCGTTGTCGTGCGTGATCATGCAGTAACGGATCCGCGAGCGCGTGTCTTCGTCGAGCGCGGACCATTCGCCGATGTGATCGAACACGCCGATGACACTCGAGTCGACCGCCGGGTCGGATCCATCTGCCTGCAGCACCTGGTTCTTCCACTTGGACATGTGCGGGGTGCCGATCCAGATCGCGTGGCCGACGCCGGCTTCCTCGAGGCCCTCGGTGCCACGTCCGACGAAGGGGTCCTGGCTCGTCCAGGCGCCGAGGCTCTCGCCGAACAGCACGACTTTCGGCCGGGCGGCGGCATCGATGCCGTCGAGACGGGCGCGCAACGCGGCGATGAGGAGACGCATCTGGCGGCGCCCGTCGCCGATGCGGTCGAGCGACAGCACCGACGGTCGCGCCGAGTACTGCATGGCCAGGGTCGCGCAGTCGCCACGCGTCAACAGTTCGAAACCCTCGACCGCCGCGTAGTTCACGTAGCCGGTACCCGTCGGCGCGACGACGAGCAGCCAGTCGCGATCGAACGCACTCGTGCGATCGAGCTCACGGATCGCGAGTTCGACCCGTTCCGACGCGGTCGGCGCGCTCTCGAGGCCGACGTACGCGCGGATCGGCGCGTTCTTCGCGGGTTCGCCGAGCACGCCTTCGATCGCGCCACGCGGCAGCACCATCCACGCGTAGCGGCGACCTTGGCGCGAGAGCGTCTCGAAGGGCACCAGGCTCTCGGCGCTGCCGCTCACGAGCGGGTTCGGCGGTTGGATGTCGAAGGCGGCTTCGACGGATTCCTCGCGGTTCGCGATCCGCGAGTAGGCGCGTTCGATGAGTGTGCGACTGGCCGCAGTGATGAGCCCCAGCGACACGAGGTGGCCGAGCGGCCGCCACATTCCCGCCGTTCCAGGCAGCACGCGCGAGACCGTTCCCGCGATCAGCTCCGCGGTGACGCGTTCGGCGCGACCGAGGCCGGTCGATGCGATCGCGACACCGGTGCCGAACACCGCGGCCTTGGCGCCGGATGACGACGCCTCTTCGGGCGGCATCTCGCGGTTCATCCGCGCGAAGCGGCGGCGACGGTACTCGCCGAACGCGGCGAGGCCGCCGGCGGTCGCGACGATCGCGCCGTACACGCGGCCGCGCCTGCCGGAGCCATCGAGGCTGACCGCGTCGACGACGTTCGCCACCGCGCCCGCGGTGCCGACGACCGACAACCAGAAGCCCGACGTGCGCACTGCGGCGCGCGTCAGGTGCTCGTCCGGCTTCTGTGCGAACGAACGCTGCAGGGCGAGGCCGGCCCCGATCGTGACGAGGTCTGTGGCCGCGGTCGCGAGCCGCATCGCCCGGCCCTCGAGCGAACCGCGTGCGAGGCGGCTCACGAGGAGGAGCGTTGCGGCCTGGATGCTGTCCTGCGTCGCGGCCGCGAGCGCGTTGGTCGCGGCCGCGGAGAGGCCGGTCACGAGCGCCTGATCCATCGTGCCGCGCGGCATCAGCGTGCGCTGGAAGCCGAGTGGCGCGTTGGCGGCGACGAGCAGGAGGGCGGCTTGTTCGGCACCCGCACCGAGTCCTGGTGCCTCATGGAATCGCGGCATCACTCCACCGATCTCGGAACGTGGCTCGGAACGGCGCGCATCGTAGGACGCGAGCGCGAGCGCTCGTCAGAAACCACCGAAACAGGGTTGTCGTCCGTTTGGCGTCATGCGACATTGCGACAGGTTTCGGCCGACACGTGCCGGGGTCGGCGGGCCCTCCGGCCGCGTGGGCACGAGGTCACTGCTCAGCGAAGCGCAGATCCGCCCGCCTGGCGTTCCCCCGCGTCAGGCGGGCGTTGCGCGGCAGCGTGAGGACTTGTATGGACGCGCGCGAGCCGACCGGCGTCCGAGAGGACCCGTCGCGTCCACCCGGACGCCGGTACGGCGTTCACTGTGTTCGGTGCGACCCGGTCGTCCGGATGAGCCCGTCGCGCAAATCCGCTGCGAACCCTCCCCGCTCACCGCCGCCGATCAGCGCGGCGCGACACCGCACCACGAACAGCAGGAGAAGCAATGCCTCGCGCATCGGTGCTCATCACCTGGTGGGCGTGCGCGTCGGTGGGGGCGTCAGCGTGGACGCGCCAGCAGAACTCAGCGGGTACGGCGCATCCGTCGGGGCCTGAAGACGTCGCGCCGCCCCGTCGAGATCAGCGGGATGCCGGTGAACCGAACCGGCCCGAACGAGGTGCGTGAGGAACGGCGTCGAGATGTCGACCAAGGAAGCGTCACCTGACCGTCGGAGATGCCGCCGAGATCGATGGTTGGCAGCATCAGCGTCGGGAACGCGTCACGGTCCGACGTGACCGGCACGATCTGGTTCAGATCGACCATCGGCAGCTCGACCGTTGGGAACTCGACCTGCGGGTGTTCTTGGACGGGCGGCGGCGTGCCCGCCGCGGTCCCGGGGTCTCGGCTTTCCTGTCTGCAGCTTCCGGTAAGGGAACCTTCGGTGCGACCTCGGGAGCGGTGCCGAGCGGGTCGCGCACGACACCGTTCGACATCGATCGTCGGTCGCGAAAGCGATCGGGTCATCGGAGCTCGCTGCCCTCAGGGTTGTGAATACACGTCAAGCCGAGCCCGGGAACCGCGACGGCGTCCTCGGACGGCGGGGCATGCGACGGAGCACCCCTGGGTATTGCGACGAGAAGATACCGCGTTCACGCGCGCACGCAAACCGACGACACGCAACGTCTCGTTTTCATCGCGTCATCGGCCGCATAACGTTGTTGATGGTGTTGCCGCGGTGGGCGGCAGTGATCCGACGAGGGGCGCGAATGCCGGAACCGGGCGAATCGGGTGGAGTGACATTCGACGGGTTGAACCTGGTCTCCTCGGATGTGGACGCGACGCTGGGGTTCTACCGCGCGCTCGGGGTCGACATTCCCGAGGTGTCCGTCTGGCGCGGTGACAGCGGTGCTGCCGCGCATCACGTCGATGTCGGGATGCCGAACGGGGTGTCCATCGACTTCGACAGCGATGAGCTCGCGCGCCTTTACAACGCGGGATGGGCCGGGTCCGGTGCCGAGGGCGCGACGCTGATCGGTTTTCGCGTCGCGACACGCGACGCGGTCGACGAGACGTACGACCGGCTCACGGCCGCGGGCTACCGCGGGTTGCAGGAGCCGTACGACGCGTTCTGGGGTGCGCGCTACGCGATCGTTGCGGATCCCGACGGGCGGCAGGTCGGCATGATGAGTCCTCGCGATCCCGCGCTCGGCGGCCCTCCGCCCGCGCTCTAGGCGCCGCGACTCAAGTGTCGTGCAACCAGCGGTGGACCGGGTCTTCGTACATCGCGAGGCGACGCTCGGCGCCGGCCAGTGCCCACAGATAGTAGAGGTGTGTGCCCGGTGCCGACGCGACCGGGTGGTAGCCACCGGGGATGCCGACGACGGTTCCGTGCTTCACGAACACGGCTTCGGCTTCACCGGTCGCGCGGTACAGGCCTTGCAGTCCGAAGCCGTCGGGCCGGTCGCAGCGGAAGTAGTACACCTCCTCGAGCGCGGGTTCACCGTCGGCGCCGTCGTGCTTGTGGGGCGGGAACGACGACCACTGGCCGGGCGGGTTGAACGTCTCGCCGACGAGCAAGCGCTCGGCGGGCACCGCGTCCGCGATCAGGTCGTGCACCTCACGCTGCCAGCCCGCCTGGCCGCGATCGTGGACGACGATCTCGTTCGCGCCGACCACCGTCGGCACGGTCGCGGGTTCGGTGATGTTCGCGTCCAGGGTCGCGACGAGCGCGAGCTCGGTTGGAGCCGTCGTGGTGACGTCGACGATCGTGCCGGGCGGGAGGTACACCGCGGATGCGCGGTCGGCGAACACCGAACGCCGCGCTGCCCGTACGCCGGCCCACTGGAGCGCGCCTTCGAGCAGCACGACGACGGCTTCTTCGCGTTCGGGTGCGACGACCCGCACGGACCGCCCTGCCGGCAGCGTGTGCAGGTCGAGGCTGACCTGCGTCCCGCAGTACGCCCGGCCTTCGGGCGTGATGACCGAACCCGTCGTCACGATCGGAGGCCGACCGCGTGTGGGTTCCCCGGTTCCGGAAGTGGGTGGCGGAACAGCGCGGCCGCGTTCTCGTGACTGATCTGCGCGACCTCGTCGGCCGGGAGATCACCGAACACATCGGCGAACACCTGTTGGGTGTCCGGCCAGGTGCCGTCGCCGTGCGGGTAGTCGGACTCGAACGTGATGTTCTCGACGCCGATCGTGGCGCGCGTGCTGAGGGTCGACGGGTCGTCGATGGTCGCGAACCAGAAGTTGCGGCGCAGCACCTCCGCCGGGCGGAGGTCGCCCGGGAAGTAGCCGCCGTACCCTGATCGGTCGACGATGTTCTCCAGCCGGTCGTGCAGCATCGCGACCCACCCGATGCCGCCCTCGCTCATGATGATCTTCAAGTCGGGATACGTGACCGCGTAGCCCGACCACAACCACTCCGCGCACGCGGAGAGCGAGAGTTGGCCGAAGAGCGTCGCACCGAGCGGCACCATCGGCGCGCCCGGCGGCATGTCGGCGACACCGGTCGAGCCGACGTGGAGACACACCACGGTGTTCGTTTCGGCACACGCGGCGATGATCGGGTCCCACCACTTCGAGAAGATCGGCTCCATGCCGATGCGGTGCGGCATCTCCGGCAGCGTCACCGCGGTGAAGCCACGCGCGGCGTTGCGCCGGATCTCCTCGGCACCTTGCTCGGGGTCCGCGAGATAGGTGATGCCCATCGGCACGATGCGATCCGGGTGCGGCGAGTACCACTCGTCGTGGAACCAGTCGTTCCATGCCGCGCGTCACCGCGAGCCCGAGGTCCGGATCGGAGCAGCGCGAGAACACCGCGCCGCAGAAGCCGGTGATCTGTGACGGGAAGTTGACCGACGCCCAGACGCCGTTGATGTCCATGTCGCGGATGCGGGCGTCGATGTCGTAGCAGCCGGGACGCATCTCCTCGAAGCGCGTCGGTTCGACCTTCCAGTCCTCGCGCTTGCGCCCGACGACCGCGTTCAGCCCGACCTGGAAGTAGATCTTCCCGTCGAACGACCAGACCTCGTGCCCTTCTTCGGTCTCGACGACGTGCGGCGCGTCGGCCTGCAGCTTCGCCGGCAGCCGGCCCTCGAACATGTGCGGTGGCTCGACGAGGTGATCGTCGGTGGAGAACAGCGTGTGCCGGATCGGGCGCGGTTCGGGATCCGGCTCGAGTCCGTGCGTCTCGCTCTTCCGCCAGTTCAGCTTGATGGACATGACGCAGAGGGTACGCGGCTCTGCCGAACCGGCGTCGATATCGTTCGCTCAGCGAACGGATTCGACGCCAGTTCGGGTCGGCACCCGGTCATTCGGGGCGATCTCGCGCTCGGCACCGTCCATCGTGACGACGGTGGAGAGCGGACCGATCATCACGCGGACCGCGCCGGGTTCGATCACGAGGCGCATGTCCTCGTCGTAGTACGCGAGCTGGGTGGGGTCCATCTCGAATTCGACGACCGCGGCCGCGCCCGGTTCGACGTCGACGCGCGTGAACCCCGCGAGCTGCTTGCGAGGTCGCGCGACGCGCGCGACCTCGTCGCGCAGGTAGCACTGCACGACCTCCGTCCCGGCGCGTTCACCGCCGTTGATGACGCGCACCCGCGCGGTGAACGGCGCGTCCGTCCTCGCCGCGCTCACCTGCAGGTCGGCGTACACCCACGTCGTGTACGAAAGGCCGTGCCCGAACGGGTACAAGGGCGCGGCGGGGGAGTCCACGTAGTCACCGAGCATCTGGCTCCGGCCGCCGCCGGCGCGGTGGTCGTGGTGCGTCGGGATCTGGCCCGAGTTGCGCGGGATCGTGATCGACAAACGGCCGGTCGCGTCGACATCGCCGCACAGTAGGTCGGCCAGGCCCGCGCCGCCCTGCTCGCCCGGACACCATGCGTAGACCAGCGCGGCATGACTGCCTTCGAGCCACGGCAGTGCGTGCGCGCGGCCGCTCATCACAACCACGACGACCGGCTTGCCGATTGCGATCACGGCTTCCACGAGCACCCGCTGCGGGCCGGTGAGGTCGAGGCTCGTCGCGTCGCGGAACTCGCCGCTCGTCGACCGTGCGAGCAAGCCGGACTCGCCACCGACGCAGCAGACGACGACGTCGGCGTCGTTCACGATCGGGATGATCCGGTCGAGCTGCGGCGGTTCATGACCGGTGAGCTCGCAGCCCTTCGCGTACGAGACATGGTCGAACCGCGCGCGCAGCGCGGCCAGCGGCGTCACGCTCTCGGGGAAGTACGGGCCGGGCGCAAAGGCGCCGCCGGCCTGCGGCAGGATCCCGGCGTCACCCGCGTGTGCGTAGAGCATCTCGATGTGGGCGGGATAGGAGTAGTCGCCCTGCAACAGGCGTTCGTCGTCTGCAGCCGGCCCGATGACCGCGAGCCGCGACCCGGGAACGAGCGGCAGCACGCCGCGACTCCCTTCCTCGCCGGCCCAGCCGTTCTTCAGCAGCACGATCGATTTCTGCGCGGCCTCGCGCGCCAGGGCGACGTGCTCCGTCCGTCCGTACGCGGCGTCGATCGCGGCTTCGTCCGCGTACGGCTGCTCGAACAAGCCGAGCGACTCCTTGAGTGCCAGCACGCGCCGCACCGAACGGTCGACGAGTGCAACGTCGACCTCGCCCGCTTGAATGAGTTCCTTGAGTGGCGCGCCGTAGCAGTCGAGGGCCGGCAGCTCCATGTCGAGCCCGGCTTCGAGTGCACGCTTGCCCGCTTCGGCCGTGGTCGCGGCGACGTTGTGGTGAGTGATCAGCAGGCCCGTCGTGAAGTAGTCGGCGACGACGGTGCCGGTGAACCCGAGCTCGCCGCGCAGCAGGTCCTCGAGGATGACCTTCGAGCCGCCGCACGCGACACCATCGACCGAGCTGTACGAGTTCATGACGGTCGCGAGCCCGGCCTCGGCGATCGCGGCGCGGAACGGCTCGGCGTAGACCTCACGGAGCTCGCGCGCACCGAGCTGCACGGGCGCGTGGTTCATGCCGCCTTCGGAGAGGCCGTAGCCGAGGAAGTGCTTGCCCGTTGCCGCGACCCCGGTGCCGAGATCGCCCTGCACGCCGCGCACGTACGCGACGCCCAGCCGGGACGCCAGGTACGGCGACTCGCCGTATGTCTCCTCGGTCCGGCCCCAACGCGGATCACGCGCAATATCGAGCACCGGTGCGAGCGTGTGGCGCGCGCCGGTGCTCACCATCTGGGCCCGGATCACGGCGCCGATGCGTTCGAGCAGGTCGGGGTCCCAGGTGCACGCGAGGCCGATCGCCTGCGGGAACTGCGTCGCGTCGCGCGCGCAGAGGCCCGCGGTGCTCTCCTCGTGCACGATCGCGGGGATGCCCAACCGCGTGTGCTCGACGAGGTACTGCTGGATCGCGTTGGCGAACGCGGCGCGTTCGCGCGGGCGCAAGCCGGTCGACGCGCCGATGCGTGTGATCTCGCCGATGCCGTGCGCGAGGATTCGGTCCGCGGCGGCAACCGAAAACGTGTCGTCGGCTACGAGCTGGGTGGACCACGCGCACCCGAGTTGCGCGAGCTTCTCGTCGAGCGTCATGCGGGCCAGGAGTTCGTCGATCACCGGCCCATTCTGGTGGGAAGCACAGCGGGCCGCGGGTGCCCGCTGTGCTTCCACCGTGTTCGTTCTCGCCTTACTGCTTCACTGCTTCGGCATCGATCGTGAGCGTGATCTTCTCGCCCACGAGCACGCCGCCGGCTTCGAGTGCCATGTTCCACTCGAGGCCCCAGTCCTTCCGGTTCACGACGGTCTCGGCGGTGAAACCGATGACGGTGGTGTTCCACGGGGACTGCGATGCGCCGAGGTACTCGCCCTCGAGGGTGACGGCCTTGGTGACGCCGCGCACGGTGAGGTCACCCAAGAGCGTGAAGTTCCCGTCGCCGTGGTCCTCGACCTTCGTCGAGGTGAAGCTGATCGTCGGGTAGTGCTCGGCGTCGAAGAAGTCGGCCGAGCGCAGGTGCTCGTCGCGCTTGACGTCGCCGCTCTCGAGCGACTGGACGTTGATGGTCGCCTCGACCGCGGACTGGTTCGGGTCCTCCGCGATCGTCACCGTGCCGCCGTTCACACCGAACTTGCCGCGCACCTTGCTGATCATCATGTGGCGACCGGTGAAGGTCACGCCGGAGTGGCCCGGGTCGATGACGTAGGTGCCCGTCTCGGGCCGGACGGTGACGTGGGTCTGCGTGCTGGTCATGTCGTTCTCCCCTGAGAATCTCGACGGATCGTCTGGTTCGTTGCCCTCGCAACGGTTGCTCCCGCAAGTATATCCGGAATGATTGCGAACGCAAGTACCCCGCTCGGAGGCGTAGCATGGGGCGCATGGCGAATCGCGGGGCCGACACGGTCGACACGGTGAACTGGCTGACGGAGAGCGAGATGCACGCCTGGCGCACGCTGCTCGACACCGCCACCGGGCTGCTCGCGACCCTCGACCAGGAGCTCCAGGCCGAGCACGGGTTGTCGCTCGCCGAATACGAGGTGCTCGTCGTCGTCTCCGAGCGGGGCGAAGAGGGGCTGCGGATGCAGGATCTCGCCGGCACCCTCCATCTGTCGCCGAGCGGAGCGACCCGCCGGGTCGACGCGATGGTGCGCCGCGGCTACGTCGGGCGCCGGCAGTGCCCCACCGACCGGCGGGGTTCATACGTCGTGCTCACCGACGAGGGCACCGAGCGGCTGCGCGAAGCCGCGCCCACCCACGTGCGCGGCGTGCGCGAGCACTTCGTCGATCGCCTCTCGGACCGGCAGCTCGCGAGCGTGGCCGCTGCGCTCGGCGCGATCGAGATCAATCGGGACGCGGCGCGCGGCGGGTGCGACGGCCGCTGACGCGCGGCGCGTCGCTCAGAGTCCGGCTCGGTGCCGCCACCACGCCTCGCGCGCCCCGCGCGCGAGGACCTCGTGGTTCAGGTGCCACTCGATGTCGTCGTCCACGTCGTGCCACGCCGCCTCGAGCACCTCGTGCGGTTGCAGCGTGAATCGCAACGAGCTGATCGAGCAGAGGTAGACGAGCGAGATCACCGAGTGCGGGCCGGAGCCCGAGTTCGCGGGCCGGAAGAACGGCGCCGCGAACCGCTCGATCCGGCCTTCGACACCGAGCTCCTCCGCGAACTCGCGCACCAAGGCCTCCTCAGGCGACTCGTTCGGGTCGACCCACCCGGCCACCAGTCCCCAGCGGTTGTCGTCGGCCCGGCGCACCAGGAGCACACGATCGTCGCCGTCGAACGCCGCACCGTCCGCTCCGACCTTGGCCGTGACATAGCCGGCGTCGGCGAGGAACCGCGCTCGCATCTCGTCGGGGTCCGCACCGTAGATCTCGGCGTAGCCGCGTGACGCCAGCTCCACCAGCCGCTCGCAGCGGGCGCGATCGAACGGGTCCTCGGCGTAGTGCAAGCCGGTCTGCCCGATCGCGCGGATCTCGTCGAGCAACGTGATGAGATCCATCGGCGGGTCCGCCAACGATCAGCCCTGCACGAACGCGGCGACGACGCGGGCGAGTTCCTCGCCGCGATCCTCCTGCAGGAAGTGCCCGCCGCCGGTGATCGTCGTGTGGGCCTGACCCGCGCAGCCGGGGACATCGCGCTGGAACACGCGATCGCCGCCTCGCGTGATCGGGTCTTCGTCCGAGAACGCGGTCAGGAACGGGCGGTCGAACGCGCGCAGCACATCCCAGGCCGCGCGGTTCGCCGCCGCAGCCGGATCGTCGGGACTGGTGGGCACCAGCATCGGGAACTGTCGCGCGCCGGCCTTGAAGGTCTCGTTCGGGAACGGCGCGTCGTAGGCGGCAACGATGTCGTCGGCGAGCTCGGTGGTGCAGCCGGTGTTGATGATGAATCCGACCGGGAACTCGTCGACCGTTTGTGAGAAGCGCTGCCACGCCAGGAAGGCATCGCCGGGTGGCGTGTCGCCGGTCGGAAGGAACGTGTTCGCGGCGACGACGCGTGCGAACCGGTCGGGATGCTCGCCGACGAGCCGCAGGCCGACGAGGCCGCCCCAGTCCTGACCGACGAGCGTGACACCGCGCAGCTCCAGCGCGTCGAAGAGCGCGGCGCGCATCCACTCGACGTGGCGCGCGTAGGTGTAGTCGGTGCGTTCCGTCGGCTTGTCGGAGCGACCGAAACCGATCAGGTCGGGCGCGATGCTGCGCAGCCCTGCCGCCGTCAGCACCGGGATCATCTTCCGGTACAAGAAGCTCCACGACGGTTCGCCGTGCATCAGCAGCACCACTGCTGCGTCGCGCGGGCCTTCGTCGAGATAGTGCACGCGCAACGTTCCGTCGTCGCCCGAGCGGACCTCGACGTAGTTGGGTGCGAAGCCGTATCCGGGGAGATCAGCGAAGCGGTCGTCAGGTGTGCGAAGCGCGTCCATCATCGTCACCGTAGGTCAAGGGCGCGTGCGCGCCATCACCGAGTCCGCGAAGCGACTCGCATGCTCGAGGTACTCGGTCCTCGATCGGGCCGAAGGTGCGCTGAGGACGCACCACGTCACTCCGAGCCGCTCCAGTTGCGCGACCTCGTCGCACACCGCGTCGGCGTCGTAGCGATCGGTGAGTGAGAACGGGTGGAAGCACACGTCGAGCGGTGCGGTGCGCCCGATGCTGTCGGCATGGGCTCGCAAGAAGTCGAGCCGCCGCGCGAACTCGTCGATGCTGTCGAGCAGTGGCGTGCGCACCGCGCGGGCCGCCGACGCCGGGTTCGGGAACGGCACCCATCCGTCACCCCGTTCAACGGCGCGCTGGATCGCGCTGCGGCTGTTGCCACCGATCCAGATCGGCGGGCACGGGCGCGCGGCCGGACGCGGTTGCATCGTCGTGCCCCGCGAACGGAAATGCCTGCCCTCGTGCTCGTACGGATCCGTCGTGGTCAGCACGCCGCGGATCACATCGATGGCTTCGTCGGTCAGCTCGTTGCGTTCGTCGAAGTCGACACCGAGCGCGGCGAACTCGGGTTTGAGGTAGCCCGCCGCGACTCCGAGGATCATGCGACCGCCCGAGAGGACGTCGAGGCTGAGCACGGCCTTGGCGCTGAGCAACGGGTTCCGATACGCGAGCACCATGATGTGGGTCTGCAGTTGCATGCGCGTCGTCGCGGCGGCGGCGAACGCGAGCGCGACGGTCGGTTCGAGCGCGTGGTGGCCGCCGGCGGCGAGCCACTTCGCGTCGGGCGCGGGGTGATCGGTGACGAAGCACACGTCGAAACCGAGGCGTTCCACGCCGGCCGCGCATTCCATGACCGCGGCGCCGCTCACGAACTCCTCCGCGAGCTCGACGCGATCTGTCGGGAGTCCGATGCTGAAGCGCACGGCTGCTACCAGACCTGGAACTCGGCGACCATGCCCGCCGCGAACGCGATCGTGTGCGCGCACCAACTCCCACGCAAGTTCCGACGCAAGACGCTCTCCTCCGGTCCCGATCGAGCCTGGCACACGGCTGCGTGCCGTGCGTGACGGGAGTCGCACGATAGGTGGTCGCGGCGAATCGTGCGATCCTTGCGCCATGACGATTCTCTACAACGAATCCGACGGTGATCTCGCGGCGCTGGTGGGCGCGACCGTCGCGGTGGTCGGCTACGGCAACCAGGGGCGTTCGTGGGCATTGAACCTGCGCGACTCCGGTCTCGCGCCGATCGTGTGCGTCCGTCGCGACGAGACGCGTGAACAGGCCGTCGGCGACGGCTTCGACGCCGCCGACCTCGAGGCCGCCAACGAGGCGACGGTCGTGTGCGTGCTCGTTCCCGACGACATCATCCCGTCGCTGCCGCTCACCGGTCGGTCCGACGGCTGCACCATCGTCGCAAGTGGATACACCCTCGCGTTCGACCGGTTGCAGGTCCGGGGTGACCTCGGGATGGTCGCCCCCCGCATGCTCGGTCCCGAGGTGCGACGGTGCTACGAGGAAGGCGTCGGCTTCATCACCGCGGTCGGCGTACACCGAGATGTCACCGGTGCGGCGCAGGCGCGCGTGCTCGCCGTCGCGAAGGGGATCGGCGGTCTGCGGCAGGGCGCGATCGAGATCGAGCGCGCGGCAGGAGGCGATCCTCGACCTCGCGGTGGAACAGGTGCTGTCGCCCACGCTCACGGCAGTCAACAACACGTTCGTCGCCACGATGATCGAGGAGGGGATCCCGATCGAAGCGATCATCACGGAGCTCGTACTCTCCGGAGAGGTGGAGCGCACGTACCGGTTGCTCCGCGAAGTCGGCTACGCGGTGCAGTCCGAGTTCCACTCGCCGACCAGTCAGTACGGGCAGCTCTCGCGGCGCGGGCGCTACGACCATCTCGACTTCGCGTCAGTCATGCGTGATCTCACCGGCGACATCACGTCGGGACGCTTCGCCGACGAATGGGACGCGGAGCGGGACTCGGGATACGCGCAACTGCGCGCGCTCAAGGAGCAACACGCGGGCGCGGCGGTCCGCGACTTCGAGGCGGATCTCCGGACGAGACTCGGGCCGAACGTGTCCCGCACCTGAGCACGCGTGTGCGAGGCTACGCGCCGTGGCACCCATTCGGATCGGAATCGTCGGCGTCGGCAACATCGCAACCCTGAACGTGCCGGGCTACCTCGCGCACGACGACTGCGAAGTCGTCGCGCTGTGCGACCCACGTCAGGACGTGCTCGACCGGCGCGGGAGTGAGTGGTCGGTCGACCGGTGCTACACGTCGATCGACGACCTGCTCGCCGACGATGCAGTCGACGCGGTCGAGATCCTCAGCCCCACACCGCTGCACGCAGGTCACGTCCTTGCCGCCCTTGCGGCCGGGAAGCACGTGTCATGCCAGAAGCCGATCGCGAACAGTGTCGAGGCGGGGCGGCGAATGGCCGACGCCGCGCGCGCAGCCGGGCTCGTGTTCCGCGTGACCGAGCAGTGCTGCCATTACCCGCCGCTCGAGAAGGCGCGTGCGCTCATCCGGTCCGGCGCGATCGGTCAGCCCACCGTCGTGCGCATCAAGACGGTCGTCGGCCGCACCGACTCGAGCTTCCAGGCCGAGCTCGACCCTGCGGGCTACGTCTGGCGGTTCAACGACGAAAGCCCGGGTGGCCACCTCTTCGACGACGTGATGCACAAGTACGCCATGGCGTTGTGGCTCGTCGACGAGGACATCCGCAGTGTGCAGGCGGTCGTGCGGCGCGGTCCGCTGTTCTTCGAAGCGCCGACGGTGGCGTTGTGGGAGTACGCGCGCGACGACCTGCTCGGCATGATGGAGGTGTCGTACGCCCCCGACATGTACATCCGCAGCCACGAGTACGGGGCCGACGAGTTCTTCGAGATCCAGGGAACGCGCGGGTTCATCTGGATCACCCGTATGTGCGGCAACCTCCACGACCTCGCGCCGGTCGTGCTCTACGAAGAGGATGGTCGGCGCACGACGTTCGCGGACATGGACGCGTCCTACGAAGGTTCGTTCCACCGGGCCGCGGCACACTTCGTGGACTCGCTCCGCGACGGCACCGAGCCCGAACTCGACCCTCGGACCGCGATCAAGGCACTGCAGCTCGCGTTCGCCGTGTACCAGGCGTCCAACGAACGCCGTCCGGTTGCGCCGGACGCGATCGACGGGGCGGTGTCACCCGTCGGTTGGCCGCCGAATGGCGAGGATCTGCGGCGCGACGTCGAGGAGATGATGGCGCGCGAACAAGCGCGAGCGGAGCGGCTCCGATCGTGACGGTGGGCGCGACGACCGTAGGCGCAGCGCGGCTCCGCCAGTGGTCCGCCGGCTCGGGCGCAGCGGCGGACCACACCGGCGAGGCCGGACGGTTCCTCACTTGTCGAGGACGTCCTTGACCTTGTCCCGGACCTTGTCGACGGCGTCTTCGACCTTGTCCTTCGCGGACCCGGCCGCGCGGTCGACCTTGCCTTCGCGCTTCAGGTCCTTGTCGTCGGTGAGGTCACCGACGGCTTCCTTGGCGCGACCCTTGATGTCGTCGGTCTTGTCGCTCACTTCGTACCTCCGTCGTGGACTTGCGTGGTGTTCTGGTGTTCCACCAGGCAGACCTGGGGAAACACTTCACACACGCGGTCCGGACGGATGTCATGCGTCGAGCGTTTGCAACCGTTCGCGGAGTTGGACGAGTGTGCGCGCGAGCAACCGCGACACGTGCATCTGGCTGATGCCGACGTGTTGCGCGATCTCGGTCTGCGTCATGTCGTCGAAGAAGCGGAGACGCACGATCGTGCGCTCGCGTTCGGGGAGCTCTTCGAGGAGCCGCTCGAGCAGGACTCGGTGTTCGGCGAGATCGAAGCCGGGATCCCCTGTTCCGAGGCGACTCTCCAGGGTCATCGACTCACCGTTGTCGTTCGGGCGCGCGTCGAGCGATGCCGAGCGGTACGCGCCGCCGACTTCCATCGCCTCGAGCACGTGCTCTTCGCTCACGCCGAGCTCCGTGGCGAGCTCGGAGATCTTCGGCGGCCGTTTCAAGCGCTGCGAGAGGTCGTTGATCGCGTTCCCGAGCCGCAGGTGCAGCTCTTGGGGCCGGCGGGGCACCCTGATCGACCAGGTGCGGTCGCGGAAGTGCCGCTTCAGCTCGCCTTCGACCGTTGCGGTCGCGAACGTCGAGAACTCGAGGCCGCGTCCGGGATCGAAGCGCTCGACTGCTTTCAGCATGCCGAGATACGCCACCTGCAGGAGATCGTCGAAGGGCTCGCCCCGGTTCGCGAACCGGCGCGCCAGGTGCGACGCCAGCGATCGGTGCGCCTCGATGAGCTCGTTGCGCAGCTTGCGGGCATTGGTCCGCTTGTACTCGACGAACTTCTCCCGCAGCGCGGCGCGCTCTTGCGGTGTGAGGCTCATGCCCGCGCGGTCGGCACCCGGCGGATGCAGGAGAACCGGGCCGATTCCTCAGTCGTGCTCAAGTCCCATTCGTCGACGACGGCAGCCAGGATCTGCGCGGTGAGGTCGTCCACCCGGGGGTTGTCGGCGCGGCCGGCGGCGAGCGCGGCCTCACCTTCGATGCGCAGCGCGTTGTCTTGGACCGCGAACTGCACCGACAGATCGCCGCCGTTGGCCGACTCGACCACCAGGCTCGCGAGCTCGTCGACCGCCACGCGGAGGTCCTCGATCTCCTCGACGTCGAAGCCGAGGCGGCTGGCCACTCCGGACGCCGTGAGGCGCACGATGCGGACGTACTCCAACGCGGCTGGGACCGTCAGCCGGATCGTCTCTCCGGTCACCGTGGTTTCCACCTGACTGCCCTTTCGAACATCCCGCCGTCCTTGAGGCGCGAGCCATTGGACGATGAACACCGCGTGCACGACGCTACCCCCTCCGGGTTGCCCGAAAACGCGTCCGGCGACGTTCGCGAGGGGTCGGGCCGCCGGGTTTCCGTGTCCTGTGGCGCGGGTAGTAGGCCACGACCGGACTGCGTCGCGCCGTCGAACGACGTAGTTCTGGTGCATGTGGTTCGGCTGCATGTGGTTCGCCTGCATGAGGTCCCGGACCCATAACGAACCCAGGACGGCACGGTGGTCTTCGAGTCCTTGGCAACCCTGGCGGACGCCGCGCCCGTCTTGCTCGCGTTCATCGACGGCGATGGGCGCTGCGCGTGGTGCAACCGGGCGTGGCGCGAGCTGACCGGCCGCGCCATCGCCGACGAGGAAGGCGAGGGGTGGTTGACCGCCGTCCATCCGGACGACCGGCGGCAGCTGCGCGCGCTCAGTCACAACGGTGGTCCGTTCGAGCTCGAGATCCGCATCCGCGGATCGAACGGCCCGTATCGCCAGCTGTTCGCGCGTGCGATGCCGCGCGCCGGCGCGACCGAGACGTTCGTTGGGCACATCGTCGCCGCGACCGATTTCACGGACCAGCGGGGGCTGGCCGAAGCACTGCAACGCAGCCTGCTGCCCGAAGCGCTCCCGGATGTTCCCGGCGCCCATTTCTGTACGCGCTACGAGCCCGGGCGCAAGGCAGATGTCGGCGGCGACTGGTACGACGTGATCCCGCTCCGGAACCATCGTCACGGCGTCGCGATCGGCGATGTCGTCGGCCACGGCGTGCGGGCGGCCGCGGTGATGGGCCAGCTGCGGCAGGCATTGCGCGTCTACGCCGCGGAGGGGTTCTCGGCGGCAGCGGTTGTCGAGCGGCTGAACCGGTTCGTCTTCGCGCAGGGTCCGATCGAGATGGCGACGCTCTGCTACGGCGTGCTGGACGCCGACGCGGGCACGTTCGACTTCGCTTCGGCCGGGCACCTGCCCCCGTTGCGCATCCCGGCTTTCGCCGAGCCCCGCTACGCGGAGTCGCGGCCGTCGCCACCGATCGGCGCGGTGCAACACGCGCGCTACACGTCGACGATGCTGCAGCTCGAGCCGGGCGAACGGCTGCTGCTGTACACCGACGGGTTGGTAGAGCGGCGCGGCGAGTCGCTCGATGACGGGCTCGCGCGGTTGGCGCGTCGCGCCGCAACGTGCTCGACCGAGCTCGACGTCTGTTGCGACACCCTGCTCGACGAGCTGCCCGGGCCGGGTCCCGCCGACGACATCGTCGTGCTCGCAGTGCGGATCACCGGAGTGCGCCGCGATCCGATCCGCTTGCGACGGCCGGCGCGCGCGAGCGAGCTCGGGAGCATGCGACGCCTCCTCGTCGACTGGTTGCTCGCGTCGGGTGTTGCGAGCGACGAGTCTGCGCTCGTCGCGGTCGCAGTGAGCGAAGCCGCGACCAACGCGATCGAGCACGCCTACGGCGCAGAAGACGGCTGGTTCGAGCTCGACGCCGAGCTCGAGGCGGGGACGTTGACGGTCGTCGTGCGTGACAACGGCACGTGGCGGCCGAAGGCACGCGGCGGCGGCGGGCGCGGGCTGGGCCTGATCGACCGGCTCATGGACGAGACCCAGGTGCGGAGGGACGACCGCGGCACCGAGGTGTGGATGCGCCGTGCCGTCGCGGGGGAGCATCAGCCGGGATCAGGTTCGTCATGAATGGGCCGGGAGGGTGAGCGGCGCGACTGGACTCGCAGAGGTCACGGTCCGGGTCGACCGGTCGGTGCCGATCTGCGCGGTGCGCGGGGAGATCGACGCGTCGAACGTGGAAGCGGTTCTCGAACGGCTCGTTGCGAGCGCCCCCAACGACAGCCCGGGGCTCGTGCTCGATCTCTCGGAAACCGTCTATCTCGACAGTGCGGGCGTGCGCATCCTGTTCGAGCTCGCGCGCCGCATGCGCACCCGACGCCAGGAGCTCAGGGTTGCGGTGCCGCCCTCGGGGATCGTGCGGCGCGTCCTCGTGCTCACCGCGCTCGCTGACATCGTGCCGCTGCACGACGACGCCGACTCCGCCGCCGACGCAATCCGCGGGCGCGTGTGAACTGCGGCGTCAGCCGGCTTCGACGCGGAAGTGGTCAGTGAGACCGGTGATCTCGAGCAGGCGCACGACCGGCTCGCTCGGTGCGCGGAGCAGGAGACCGCCTTGGCCTTCGAGGCGACGGTGCGCGGTAAGGATGGCTCGCAGCCCGGACGAGTCGAGGAACGCGGTCTCCGACAGATCGAGCACGACCGTCGTGACCTGAGCGTCGGTCAACTTCGCGATCTGTTCCTCCACGGCCGGGGCGGTGTAGGCGTCGAGCTCACCCTTGATCGTGATGATCCCGCGCGCGCCGTCGCGCTCGGTCTGCAGCACGAGATCCTGACCCACGACCCGCTCGTCCACGCGCGACACCCTCCGCTCAGAGGCACAACGGTACCCCAGGGACCCGGGGGCAAAACCGGTCTCTCGGGCGAGTTTCCAGGAGCGAGAGGACGGGAACAGGCGCGCGGAGAGCGGGACGGAGAGGAGCGGATCATGGAACTCGGTGTGGCACTGTCGGCCGAAGAGCTCGACCCGCACGCCATTGTGCGCGCGGCCGTCGTCGCCGAGGAGGTCGGGTTCACGACTGCGTGGGTGAGCGACCACTTCCACCCGTGGATCGATGCACAGGGCCAGAGCCCGTTCGTGTGGAGCGTGCTCGGAGGCGTCGCGCAGGCGACCGAGCGATTGCGCGTCGGTACCGGGGTGACGTGCCCGACGCTCCGCATCCATCCGGCGGTGATCGCGCAAGCCGCGGCGACGACGCAGTACATGTTCGACGGACGCTTCTGGTTCGGCGTCGGCAGCGGTGAGGCACTGAACGAGCACATCCTCGCGACGAGGTGGCCCGAAGCGAGCGTGCGGCTCGAGATGCTCGAAGAAGCGATCGCGGTGATCCGCGAGCTGTGGAAGGGCGAGCAGGTCAGCCACTACGGCACGCACTACCGCGTCGAGAACGCACGCATCTACACGCTCCCGGTAACGCTGCCGAAGGTCATCGTGTCTGCGTTCGGTGACAAGTCGATGGAGCTCGCGGCGCGCGTCGGCGACGGGATGGTGAGCACCAAGCCTGATCGCGAGCTGACGGATGCGTTCGTCGCGCGCCGCCGGTGCCGACAAGCCGAAACTGGCGCAGCTCAAGGTGTGTTGGGCACCGACGGAAGAAGAGGCCGCGGACCTCGCGTTCGAACGCTGGCCGACTTCCGGGTTGGCGGGCGAGCTCAGCCAAGAGCTGCCGACCCCGAAGCACTTCGAACAAGCGGTGTCGGTCCTGCACAAGTCCGACGTCATCGCCGACTTCGCACTCGGACCGGACGCGGGCGCGCATATCGATGCGATCCGCACGTACGTCGACGCCGGCTACGACGAGATCTATGTCACCCAGATCGGCCCGCGGCAGGAGGAGTTCCTGCGTTTCTACGCGGCCGAGGTCCTGCCCGAGTTCGCATCCGGCGCGGTGCGGCGCAGCGCGTGAGGAGCGAGCCGATGGAAGAACGCCCCCGAGACGACGAAACGCGTGACGACGAGGCCGGGCCGGCCGGCGACTGGAAGATGTACACCGGCGAACCGGTCGAGACCGACGAAGGGCGGAAGCGGTCCGCAACAGATGAACGTCGGCCGTGAGAACATGGAAGGCGGCGGCGAGTGGCCCGACCCCGACACCCCGCCCGAGCAGTAGGGGTCAGCCGGGCGGCTCGGGCCAACGACGCCGGATCTCGATCACGCCGTCGCGCACGCGCGTCGCGTAAGTGAACTGCGGGGAGGCGGCCGGACCGCGTCGGACCGCACCGTCGGCCAGGCAAAACCGGCTCTGGTGCCAGGGGCACTCGATCGTGCTGCCCCGCACGGTGCCTTCGTCGAGCGGCCCGCGGGCGTGCGAGCACGTCGCCGCGAGCGCGTAGACGCGACCGAGATCGCGCACGAGCACCACCCGCGCGCCCTCGACATCGACACCGAACGGTTGACCGTCGGCGAGCTCGGAGTCGCGCACGGCGACCTTCCAGCCGTTGCCCTTGACAACCGGGACTTCGGCGTCGACGCCGACGCGCTGTGAATACACGAGCGCGCCGCCGAGATAGCCACCGGCCGTCACCGCGCCGAGACCGAGCATTCCGAGCGCGGCGCCACGGACATGGTGGGCGCGGCGGCGCGCCGACCACGACGCGACCTGCAATGCGAGCGCGACCGAGTTCGCGGTGCCGTGCACCACGCCGATGCGGCGCCCAGGGCCGTACGTGTCCGCCCAGTCGGAGAGGCCGCTCGCGATCGTCGGCAGCGCGGCGACGATGCCGACGCCGACGAGGCGCCGGCTCGCGGTGTGGGCGGCGCGTCCGCCGACGACGTCAAGCACCGACGCGCTGACCCACGCGCCGATCGGGATGTCGGTGAGCAGTGGATGCAACCGGTGGCCGATATCTGCGCCTGAAAGCGCGCGCTTGACTGCGTCCGATCGCGTGAGCCGACGCGCGATCGGCTCGATCGCGCCGGCCGGCGCGTCGAGCACGCGGGCACGCTCGATCCGGCGAACGAGGCCCTGCAAGCGCGAACCGAGGTCGACCATCGTGCTCCTTCTGTTCATCGGCGGGCAGTCCCGCGCCGGCTCACGTGAGCGTGGCCAGTGACGCCAGCGCGTCCGCTTCGGTCTCGTGGATCGGTACCGCGTCGTCGAGCTTCGTGAGCACGAGGACCCGCCGGACCAGCGCGGCCTCGGTCACCACGAGCACGAGGCGTTGCCGCCGCGACTGCAACCGCTCCGCGAGGTCGAAGAGCAGGCGAACGCCGCTGCTGTCCAGGTACGTCGTCCCGGTGAGGTCGAGAACGATCCCTGGTGCCCCGTGCGGCAGCGCGGCGACGACCTCGGCGCGAATCGCCTCGGTGTTCGAGAGGTCGATCTCCCCACGGACATGGACCACCGGCGCGACGTCGCGATGCACGACTTCCACGTCGGCGAGTTCCATCGCTGTCACGGTAGGCCACTCGGGCATGGCACCCCCGCTTCTGCGTTGCGCTCAGGGGAGCCGACCCTCACCCTTCTGATCCGCACCGCGCTCGGCCATCTCCTGGTAGTGCTCGGCGACGTCTTCGTCGACCTCGCCGGCCCGTTCGGCCGCGGCTTCCTCGGCTTCGGTCGGCATGTCGTCCGCCTCCGCCTTCTGGCGCGCGTCTTCCTCTTCCGTCGCGCGAGTGTTCTCGTTCGGCCGGGTTTGTTCCACGGTTGGCTCCTCGAAGGTGGGGCTGGAACTGATAAAGCGTTTCCGGGTGTACCCCGATGCGGGCGGGCTCACGCCGCGTCGGCCTGCCGGACGCGTTTCGCGCGCCGCGGCCCGAGGAGCTGCAACAGCTTTCGCTCCTCGGGAATGAGCAACCGGTTGCCACGGGCCGATGCCGCTTCCCAACGCTCGCCGAGCGTGCCGGCCGTGAACGCGACGATCACGTCGGGATGGACGTAGCTCGCCCGGCACACCGCGGGCGTGTTCCCGAGATGGGACGACACGACGCCGAGCACCTGGTTGACGGCCCGCTTCGCCTGCCGCTCCGACGCCGGCAAGGGCAGCTCGGCCAGCGCCACGGTTGCCATCAGCGTCCCCATCCAGGTGCGGAAGTCCTTGGCAGTGATCGGCAGGCCGGTGACGTCGTGCAGGTAGCGATTGACGTCCGTGGACGTGATCGGGCACGGCGAACCCGCCTCGTCGAGGTACTGGAAGAGGACCTGCCCGGGAAGGTCCTGGCATCGCTTCACCACCCGGCGCAGGCGCGCGTCCTGCACGTGCACGCTCGCCGCGATCCCGTGCTTGCCCTTGAACACGAGGCTGAGGCCGTCGCTCGTGAATTGCGCGTGCCGGTCGCGCAGGGTCGTGAGCCCGTAGGACTTGTTCGCCCGCGCGTACTCCTCGTTTCCGACGCGTACGAGGGTTGCCTCGAGCAAGCGGATCACGGTCGCGACGACCTTCTCCCTCGGGATTCCGGGCCGGGCGAGGTCGGTCGCCGCCTGACGGCGGATGTCGGGGAGGACGAGCCCGAAGTCGTAGAGATGCGCGAATTTCTCCTGCTCGCGGTGGGCGCGGAACTTCGCGTGGTAGCGGTACTGCTTCCGGCCGCGCACGTCGCGGCCGGTCGCCTGGATGTGGCCCGTTTCGTCGAGCGCGATCCACACGTCGGTCCAGGCCGGTGGCACCGCCAGCGCCTGGATGCGGGCGCGGGTCTGCGCGCTGACCGGCCGCCCCTTCGGACCGATGTACACGAACCCCCGCCCGGCGCGCCGGCGTCGGATCCCCGGCGCGGTGTCGTCCGCCCAGACGAGGTCGGACGGCAGATCGGTCGTGGTGGCGAGCACGATGTCGGCAATGCCCGTATGAAACCGCCCGCAAACTCCGTCGCGTTCGTGAAGAGGGTTTAGGAGTACGTCCAGTCGGGCCGCTTGCGCGCTTGGCGCTCGTCGTAGCGGAACGTCCCGTCGAAGTCGACGAGCTTCGGGAGGACGAGGTCGTGGCGGAGCGCGCACCGACCTTCTTCGTGAGCGACGACGTCCTCGGGGAACTCGCGCAGGACGCTCGACACGACCAGTTGTTCCTCGACCGCGAGGTAGCACCGGTTGCCGTCGGCGACCGTGCGGAGTGCCCCTTCGATGCGCGCGAGTTGGCTCGCGTCACCGTCGGACTCGATGCGCGCGAGCGCGTCGGTGATCTCGGCGGACTGGAGCTTGCACGGCGGGCACTGCCCGCACGACTCGACCGACAGGAACTGCGAGAACAGTCGGCCGACGGCGAGCGCGCACGTCTCGTCGTCGTAGACGATGAAACCGGCCGAACCGAGCCCGGCGCCGGCGCGCGCGAGTGACTCGAAGTCGGCCGGCGTGTCGAGCTTGTCGCCGCGCAGCACCGCGTTGGCGACGCCGGAGCACACGAGCTTGACGGGGCGGCCGCTGCTCGTGCCGCCCGCGTGCACTTCGATGATCTCGTGCAATGGTGTGCCGAGCGGGAGCTCGAACACCCCGGGACTCGCGATGTCGCCGCAGATGGTGAACACCATCGTGCCCGGCGACGTGTCGGTGCCGACGGCGCGGAACTCGTCGGCGCCGTGCGCGAGGATCCACGTGGCCTGCGCGAGCGTCTCGACGTTGTTGACGAGCGTGGGGTTGGCCGCGTCGCCTCCGGCCTCGCCGGGTTCGGCTTCGGTCGCGCTCCACCCCAGTTGCGGCGCGGTCGCGAACAGTCCGTGTTGGAACGGAGGCAGGACGCGCGGCAGTGGCTCGTTCCCTTCGATCACCTCGAGCATCGCCTTCTCTTCACCGAAGAGGTACTCGTCGGGGCCGCGTGCGATCGTGACGTCGAGGTCTCCGAGCAGTCCGGCGGTCGCGAGCTCGCGGGTTGCGCGCTCGAGCGCCTCGCACTCGCGGACGAACGAGGCCTTCACACCGATGTACACATCATGCGCGCCGATCGTGAACGCGGCGATCGCGGCGCCGGTCACGACCTGGTACGGGTCGCGCCGCATGATCGAGCGGTCCTTGAACGTTCCCGGTTCGCCTTCGGCGCCGTTCGCCACTACGAACTTGCGGCTGCCGCGCGCGTCCCGCACCGTGCGCCACTTGCGGCCGGTCGGGAAAACCGCCGCCACCGCGACCGCGCAGACCGGCACGGTCGAGCTCCGCAATGGTCGCGTCGGGGCCGAGCTCGCGGGCGCGGTCGAGAGCGCGGTCGCCTTCGCGCGCGAGGAACTCGTCGAGGTTTGTGACGGGCGACGGCGCGAGCACTCGGTACAGGCGCGGGACGCTACCCCCGATCGAGTGCACCCCAGACGCTGGCCGCGTTCCGGAGCGGCGTTTGCCCGGAACGCGATCCGGGCAACACCCATCGTGGCGCTGCGGATCGGTACCTCCGGGTGGCAGTACCGCGACTGGCGCGGTCGCTTCTATCCGCCGGGAGTGCCCTCGACGCGTTGGCTCGAGCACTACGCGGCGCGGTTCGGGACGGTCGAGGTGAACAACACCTTCTACCGGCTGCCCGCGGCCGGCACGTTCGAGCAGTGGAGCCGGCGCGTGCCCGATGACTTCGTCATCGCGGTCAAAGCGAGCCGGTACCTCACGCACTACAAGCGGTTGCGCGAGCCCGAGGAGCCGGCCGAGCGGCTGCTCACGCACGCGCAGGCGCTCGGCGCCCACCTCGGCCCGGTGCTGTTGCAGCTCCCGCCAGATCTCCGCCCGGGGTTCGACGCGCTGGACGCGACGCTGCGCGCGTTCGGTGGCCGTGTGCGTGTCGCGGTCGAACCGCGCCACACGTCGTGGTTCGGCGACGAGCTGCGCGATGTCCTCGCGCGCCACGACGCCGCGTTGTGCCTCGCCGATCGCGGTTCGCGGCCGATCACGCCCTTGTGGCGCACCGCGTCGTGGTGCTACGTGCGGTTCCACGCGGGCCGCGCCACGCCCCGACCCTGTTACGGACCCGACGCGCTGGCGGGATGGGTGCGACGCATCAGAGGGCTGTGGACCGACGGCGACGAGCCCGAGGTCGATGGTTACGCGTACTTCAACAACGACACCGGCGGCTGTGCCGTACGCGACGCGATCGTGTTTGCCCGGGTCGCCGCCCGGGCCGGCATCGCGGTGACGCGGGTGCCCGAGCTGCACGAGGCGCCTGTGGGTCAGGTCGGCCGCTCGCGCTCCACTTCTGAGGCCGGTTTGTCGGTGCGGTAGCCGAGGAAGACGGGTGCGCGGAGCCCGCCGCTGTTCGTCCACTCGGTGAACCGGACCTCGACGACGAGTTCGGGTTCGACGAAGCGCGCGCCCTTCGGCGGGGCACCGGTCGCGAACGGGCTCGTCGGGCGGGCGAGGCCGGCGAGTGTGCGATCGAGGTACTCGAGATCGGCGCCGCGCAGTCCGCTGCCGACACGCGCCGCATATCGCAGCTCCCGCGCGTCACCCTCACCTTCGTAGTAGCCGACGAGCAACGAACCTACGGTCCCGC
The DNA here is from genome assembly GCA_963740835.1 of uncultured Actinomycetes bacterium. Classification (GTDB taxonomy): domain Bacteria; phylum Actinomycetota; class Acidimicrobiia; order IMCC26256; family PALSA-610; genus CAVUFH01. The sequence goes on from CAVUFH010000003.1 coordinate 1,826,428, forward strand.
GGCGCCCGCGTTCGCCAGGGAGCCAGCCGCCGACCACGAACTCCTGACGCGTCGTGTACTTGAGCTTGATCCACTGGCGCGACCGGCGACCGGGTTCGTAGATGCTGTCGAGGCGCTTCGCGACGACACCCTCGAGCCCGAAGCGTTCGCTCACTTCGCGCGTCGCGGCGCCGTCGCCGACCTCGTGCGGCGGTGCCTGCCACGACGCGCCCGCGAGTCCGAGCTCCTGCAGCCGTGCGCGCCGGTCGCGGTACGGCGACGACATCAACGAATGCCCGTCGAGCCACAGCACGTCGAAGACCATGTAGACCGCGGGCACCTCGCCGGCGAGCCGGCGGATGACGTTCGGGCTCTCGACATGCATGCGCCGTTGCAGCAGTTCGAAGCTGGGTCGTCCGCGTTCGTCGAGCGCGACGATCTCGCCGTCGAGCACCGCATCGCGCGGACCCAACGCGCCACCGAGGCCGCGCAGCTCGGGGTAACGATGTGTGACCTCGTTGCCGTTGCGCGTGAAGAGGCGGATGCGACCGCCTTCGACGTACGCGAGCGCGCGGATGCCGTCCCACTTGAGCTCCCACGCCCAGCCGTCACCGGCGGGCGCGCGGGTGCCTGGGGTCGCGTTCATCGGCCGCAGCCCTTCGGGTGCGAGCTCGCGCTCAGGATCCTCGGGCGGATCCATGCGGTGGATCATCCAGTCCTTGCCGCGCGTGTGGAACAGCACGTAGCGCCCGCGCACGCGTTCGCCGTGGAAGGTCACCTGCACTTCCTTCGGCTCGAACTTGTGGATCTCGTACGTGCCCGTGTCGAACACAGTCATCTGCCCCGCGCCGTACTGCCCGCTCGGGATCTCGCCGGCGAAGGCCAGGTACTCGAGCGGATGGTCCTCGGTGCGGACCGCGAGGTGGTTCTTCCGCGGGTGGGCCGGGATGCCCTTCGGCACCGCCCACGACGCGAGCACGCCGTCGCGCTCCAGGCGCAGATCCCAGTGCAGTGCTCGGGCCCCGTGCTCCTGGACGACAAACCGGGGGCCGCCATCAGGAAACCGGGGGCCGCCATCAGGAAACCGGGGGCCGCCATCAGGAAACCGGGGGCCGCCATCAGGAACCGGCCGTTCGGGGGCGGTTTCGCCGAGCCCCCCGGCCGGCTCGGGGGTGGCCGCGAAGTCGCGCTTGGCCTGGTACGCGGCCCGCGGATCAGGTGTTTCGGCTGGTCGAGGTCGGCGTGGCGGCACCCGGCAACGGTATCCAGCCCCGGTTGGCCGCGGCCCGGGCGGCCGGCGGGATCGCAGACGCCGCGTCCGGTGCGATTGGGTGACGAACCGGTCGCGAACGTGGGACGGGAGAGGCCGGGGTAGCCCTCTGGGGGTGATCCTGGGATTTCTTGGCTGCCGCGGTTTGGCTGGCGCCCGATCGCGGGTATTTTGCGGCGCGGGTCCGGGGCGCCGCCCCCCGCACGGCGTGCTCGGACCCCCTGCAGCACCGGTAAGGGAACGCCGGGGATAGCCGCCCGGCCCCGGCGTTCCCACCGGACTTTTTCGCGAGTGCGCCCGTTTTCGCGTGGGTGAGACGCTGCCTCAGCCGGTCTCGGCGCCGAACGCGCCCGCGTCGCGAGCGCGCGCGATCTGGGTTTCGTCCCACCCGAGCACGGAGCGCAGCACCGCTTCGGTGTGCTCGCCGACGGTTGGGGCCTTGGCGGGCACCGGTAACTCCTCGTCGAGGAACTTGATGGGGATCGGCAACATGTCGGCGCCGACCCGGGCGGCCGGGATCAAGGGGAAGCGATCGCGGAACTGCGAGTCGTCGAGCAACGTTCGTGGGGTGTTGGCCGGCGCGATCGGGGTGTTGTGGTCGCGTCCGAAATCGATCCACTCTGCAGACGTGCGCGTTGCGAAGATGTCGCGGAGCGTCTCGCGCAGTTCGAGGTTCCCGCGCGCGTGGTCGCCGTACTGGGAGCCGGGCCAGCGCTCGAAGAGGTCGAGCCGGTCGACGCCGGCGCAGAAGTTCTTCCAGAACTCGCGCTCGGACGCCATGAACAGCACGTAGCCGTCCTTCGACGCGTAGAACTGGTAGCGGACGCCGTCCTCCATGCCCGCGGTGCCCGGCGCGCGCCGCTCGTAGTCGTCGGCTTCGTTGCCGGTGACTTCCGACTCCGGCCGCTCGTAGGCCTTCCACGTCTCACTGCGAAGCCAGTCCATCGCGGCTGCCGCGTCGGACTGCGCGATCTCGAGCTGGCAACCCTTGCCGGTCTCGCGCGCGGCACGACGCCCGCGAGCAAACCGAGCGCACCGAACAGCGGCCCGGCATGGATCCCGACCGACGGGTGCTCGGGCATGTACGGGAATCCGTCTTCGTTGACCGCGGGTTGCACGAGCCCGGCCCAAACGTCGTAGGCGATGCCGTGGCTCGGCATGTCACGGTACGGGCCGGTCATGCCGTAGCCCGAGATCGTGACGAACACGATCTTCGGGTTCACCGCGCGTAGCTGCTCGAAGCCGAGCCCGCGCCGGTCGAGCCCGCCCGGCCGCATGGCCTCCACCACCGCGTCCGCATCCTTGACCAGCTGCCGAAAGGCGTCACAGCCGGCTTCGGTGCGCAGATCGAGCACGATGCTGCGTTTCCCCCGGCTGATGTGAAGGAACAGGAGAGAGACGCCCTCGACGATCGGCCAAGTCATCCGGCGTCCGTAGTCGCCCTGCGGCGGCTCGACCTTGATGACGTCCGCACCGAGGTCGGCGAGGTGCGTGGTGAGCGCGCCGGGGCCGAGCATCGAGACCTCGATGATGCGCAGTCCGGCAAGGGGTGCAGACGTGGAAGTCGCAGAATTGGAAGCCGCAGTATTGGAAGTCATGGGCCGGAAGGTACCGAAGCCACGAGCCCGTCCACCGATCTGGTCCGCCGCGAGCGCGGACGCGAACGCCGCACGGGCAATGGGTGAACTGGGCGTGAAGTGCCCCGCGGCGATGGGTCCGCCGGGCGGACGGTCGGCTCAGCTACCAGAATGTCGACCGTGACTGCCGCCCCGGTACCCGAACGCGCCGCCGATCTCGGCCGGACGTTCGCCCGCAACGACCTCACGCGCAGCCCGGTGCTGGAGCGGTTCATCGGTGGCCTGACACGGTTGCTCGCGGCGGAGGGCTACGTCGGCACCGAGGGCCCGGGTCCGGACACGCGCGTGGTCCTCCACGCCGTCGACGCGGATGCGCCCAAGTCGTACCGGCGCAAGGCCGCGCCCACGTTCGTCATCGCCATCGCCGAGATCCCGGCGCCGCCGCGCGACAACGACGAGTTGCGCCGCACCGGCTACCCCTTCCTCGTCCGCTGCCTCGCGAACCTCAGCGTGCTCGTGAGCGACACCCCCGACGGGCTCGCGGTGCGCTTCGTCACGCTCGAGCAGGGCACCTACGGCGTCGGGCCCGGCCTCGGCGACGACGAGCTGATCGCCGACGTCTTCCGCCGCATCGAGCCGCTCGCATCGTCGCGGCTCGTCATCGCGAACGATTTCGTCACCGACCTCCCCGAGTCACTCGGGGACGGTGACGAATCGACGCGGCAGATGCTGCGCGCGGGCCGCGCGCTCGACGCGTTGGACCTGCTCCCCGCACCCTTCCCGCTCGAGGAGATCCTGCCGCCGCGTGATCTGCGCCAGGTGCAACTTCTCTACGGCATCGGCGGCCTCTCCTACGGGAACGTGAGCGCGCGCTACACCGGCGGCGACCTGCCCGGCGTCCCCGACCCCGACGGCCCCGTGTACTGGATGAGCGCGAGCGGCGTCGACAAGGCCGACCTGCGCGTGATCGGTGAACACATCCTCATGGTGCGCGGCTACGACCCTGCGCGCGACGTCATGGTCTTGAGTGTGCCTCCCCACGTGAAGTCGAAGCGCGTGTCGGTCGACGCGATCGAGCACTGGATGATCTACCGCGAGCATCCTGAGGTCGGCGCGATCCTGCACGTCCACGGCTGGATCGACGGCACCGTGTCCACTGACGTCAACTACCCGTGCGGCACGGTGCAGCTCGCGTCGTCGGTGGCCGACCTGGTGCGCGCCGCGCCGGATCCGTCACGTGCCGTCGTCGGTCTGCGCAACCACGGGCTCACGATCACGGGTCACAGCCTCGACGACATCTTCGACCGCGTCGGTGATGCGATCGTTCCGCGCGTGCCTATGTCCTAGGCCCGATGTCCTGAGGCGATTCGCGTTCACAGGCGAATCCCAGGTCGGCTTCGTACGATCGGCGGCATGCTGCAGCGAATCGGAGGGGCGATCGTGGGCATGTTGATGCTCAGCGCGCTCCTGACCGGGTGCGTCACGCCGGTGACGCCGAGCGTCACCTTCACAAACTCGACATTCGAGGGCTTCCCGGTGATCTCGTACGTGCCCGAGCACCCGGTCGCGATGATCTATCTCTTCCACGGCACCAACGGCAGCGCCGACTTCGCCGAGAAGGTCGAGACGATCGCGGTGCTGAACTCGTTCATCGCGCGCGGGTACGGCTTTGTGTCGACCTCGAGCACCGAACGGACCGGTGACCAACGCTGGAACCAGGGCAACCCGTCACTCACGACCAACCAAGATCTCGCCCGACTCACCCGGCTCGAAGCGCACCTCGTCGCGACCACGCCGCTCGAGTCGTCGACGCCTCTCTTCGGGATCGGGATGTCGAACGGCGCCCGCTTCGTCACCCTGTGGGGGCAGACGTGGAAGGACGCCGGCTATCCGGTCGCGGCGATCTGGGCGAGCATGGGCCGGATCGCGGACCCGGTCGTCGCGGGCGGCGGACTCACCGTGCCGACCGTTTTCACGACCGCGGTCAACGACTTCACGTCGCCGCCCGGCCCGATCATCGCGAACTACGCGGCGACCGTCGCCAAGCACACACCGGCCGCGTTGTACGCGTCGAAGGAGCGCAATCTCGAGCGCGCTCCCGTATCTCCGGATCCCGGGCGTCGACACCGCGGAAGCCGGCGCGATCGTGCAGGCGTTCATCGCCACCGGTGTGTGGAACGCGTCGGGCCAACGCATCGTCGGCGACGTCGAGCAGGCAGTGACGCAGGCATCGACCGTGACGCTGCCGGCATCAGTGCGGCCGGTCGCGAACGAAGTCGGGAACGAGACCGCGTTGCAACTCGCCGTCCACCAGTTCACCGCGGAGTTCGCGCCGCAGGTCGCGACGTTCTTCGCCGCGCAGCTCGGCCCGACTGCTTAGCGATCCGGGGACCGGTCCGCGGCGTTGCCGCGGCGATCGCGCCCGCGACCAGGCCGTTCCCGATGGCCGTCGCGAACGGGTTCGTGACCCGTCCTGATCGCCCCTTGTGGTCGCTCGACCGGATGTCGCGACCCAGTGCGCAATCGGCACCAACCGTGGTTGAATCTGCGGGCCTGGGGTACATCCCGGCTCGTCGAACCTCCGCACTGCTGCGAGGGGAGCAGCTTGGGCGAACGCAGCGTGCAGCTGGCGCGGTCGTTGCTCGTGTGCTCGATCGCGGCCGGAGCGGTCTGGTTCCTGTGCACTGCACCGTCGGGTGCGAGCCGCGGGAAGCGCGTCGCGTTCCCGCCGCGGACGCGCCGGACGTGCAGCGGATCTACCTGCGCGACTGCGCGACATGTCACGGCGCCGACGCGCGCGGTACTGACCTCGGGCCGGACCTGCGCGGCGTAGGTGCGGGCCTCGTCGACTACTACCTGTCGACCGGACGCATGCCGTTGTCGTCGCCCGATGCCGAAGTGCGCCGGCACGAGCCGTTCTACTCGCGGGAGGTCAGGCACGCGCTCGTCGACTACGTCGTCGCGCTCGCGGGCGGCGACGGGCCACCGATCCCCGAGATCCATCCGACGCAAGGGAACATCGCCGAAGGCGGAACGCTGTACCGGTTGCAGTGCGCCGCCTGTCATTCGTGGTCCGGTGACGGTGGTGCGTTGTTGCACCGCGAGGCGCCGTCGCTGCATCCCGCGACACCGACACAGATCGCAGAAGCCGTACGCGGCGGGCCGGGCAACATGCCACGGTTCGGCAACGCCGCGCTCACCGACGACCAGTTGCAGTCGCTCGTGAAGTACGTCCGCTATCTCCGGGACCCGAACGATCGTGGTGGAAATCCGTTGTGGCATCTCGGACCGCTCGTCGAGGGTGCGGTCGCGGTGTTCATCGGGCTCGGCTCGCTGGTACTCGCCATTCGCTGGATCGGGACGCGCACATGAGCCAGGCGCAAGGTGGAGGCGCGGTGTGTGTGCCGCCGACGACGTGGGTTCGAGCGCCGGAGCCTGAAGCCGCGTGAGCATGGATCCGACGCGGCGCGGGAGCGGTATGACGGTCGAACGGGTCGCGTTCCTTTGTTTCATCGTGAGCGCGCTCGGCGCGCTCGGCTTGGCGGGGGTCTACGCGGCCGGCGGCCAACCGCAGGCGGAGGGCATCCTCCTCGGGGTTGCGCTCCTCGCGTTCGGCTTGGGGCTCATCCTCTGGGCGCACGCGCTGATGCCGAGCGGTCCGTTCGTGGAGGCGCGGCATCCGTTGGGGACGACCGCGGAGGAACGGGAAGCGTTCGAGGACGCGCTCGAACGCGAAGGAACGCTGACCCGCCGGCGATTGCTGATCGGCGGGATGAGCGGCGCGCTCGTCGCGCTCGGTGTCGCGTTCCTGTTCCCGATTCGTTCGCTCGGACCGAGCCCCGGCAACACACTCGCGCGCACGCCCTGGCGGAAGGGGTTGCGCGCGATCACCGACGACGGGCGGCCGGTGCGCGCCTCCGAGGTGCCGGTGGACGGCCTCGTCACGATCTTCCCGCAGGGCCACGCCGGTTCGGCCGACGGCCAGGTCGTGCTCATGCGCGTGGACCCTGACTCGTTGGATCTCCCGGCCGGCCGCGAGACGTGGACGCCCGAGGGGCTGATCGGCTACTCCAAGGTCTGCACGCACGCCGGCTGTCCCGTAGGCCTGTACGAGGCGCAACGCCACGAACTGCTGTGCCCCTGTCACCAGTCCGCCTTCGAGGTGCTGACCGGCGCGAACCCGGTGTTCGGCCCGGCCGCGCGCGCGTTACCGCAACTGCCGCTCGCGCTCGACGACGACGGCTTCGTCATCGCGCAGTCCGACTTCACCGAGCCGGTCGGTCCGTCGTACTGGAACCGTCCCCGATGAACCGGCGCCGTGCACTCGCGGTCCTGGTCGGTGCTGCGTTCGCGCTGTTTGCCGCGGCATGTGGCGGCGACAGCTCCATCGTCGATCCGAAGGGATCGGAAGCGCACAAGATCGCGAACGTCTGGTGGCTGATGTTCGGGCTCGCCGCGGGTGTGTACGTCATCGTCGGCGGCTTCATCCTCTACGCGTCGACGCGCGGCCGGCGGCGCGGCGGCGAGCCGTCGAAGCTCTCCGACAACGCGTTCATCTGGATCGGAGGCGTCTTCGCACCGATCCTGATCCTCGCGGTGCTCGCCGTCGTCACGGTGAGCACCACGAGCGCGTTGCGAAAGCCTGCGCACGGCGAGATGCGCATCGACGTCACCGGCGAGCTGTGGTGGTGGCGGGTCTCGTACCGCGGCGAGCAGATCGAGAGTGCCAACGAGATCTATCTCCCGGCGGGCCAGCCGGTGTCGATCCGCCTCGCCTCCGACAACGTGATCCACAGCTTCTGGGTGCCGCAGCTCGCGGGCAAGGAGGACGCGATCCCGGGGCAGTTCAACTACCTGCGGTTCACGCCGAACGCAGTTGGTACCTATCTGGGCCAGTGCGCGGAGTTCTGTGGTGTCCAGCACACGCACATGTCGATCCGCGTGCACGTGCTCACGCCGGGCGACTTCGGGCGCTGGCTCGCGCGCCAACAGCGGCCCGCGGGAGAACCGGCGTCCGAGTCGATCGCGAGCGGACAGGTCGTTTTCCAGCGCGAGGCGTGCGCGGGTTGCCACACCGTGAACGGGACCGAAGCGTCGGGCAAGATCGGCCCGAACCTCAGTGATGTCGGCGTGCGCTCGACGCTCGGCGCCGGCGCGATCGAGAACACGACCGAGAACATGGAGAAGTGGATCCGCGACGCGCCGGCCGTGAAGCCGGGCGTGCTCATGCCGCCGTTCCACGCTCTGTCCGACCGCGAGATCGCGAACATCACCGCGTACCTCGAGAACCAGAAGTAGGTCGCAGAGTGCGGACGCAGCGGAGGCCTTCTCGCCGAAGGCTGATCGGCCCGGAGCGAAGGAAGCCATAGTCATGGTGCGGACGCAGCGGAGGCCTTCTCGCCGAAGGCTGATCGGCTCGGAGCGAAGGAAGCCATAGTCATGGTGCGGACGCAGCGGAGGCCTTCCCGCCGAAGGCTGATCGGCCCGGAGCGAAGGGAGCCATAGTCATGGCCCTGGTCGAGAAGCCGAAGACTGAGCTCGACGAAGAACTCGAGGAGCGATGGGAGGACGCGCCCGGCCTCCCCGGCTTCTTCAACAGCGTCGATCACAAGCGCATCGGCCTCCGCTACATCTACACCGCGTTCATCTTCTTCTTCATCGCGGGATTGCTCGCGCTCGTCATGCGCGTGCAGCTCGCCGAGCCCGACGCCAAGGTGCTGAACCCGGACACCTACAACCAGTTCTTCACGATGCACGGCACCGCGATGATCTTCTTGTTCAACACGCCGGTGCTCGCCGGGTTCGGCAACTACCTGATCCCGTTGATGCTCGGCAGCCGTGACATGGCGTTTCCGCGGTTGAACGCCTTCAGCTACTGGATCTTCGTGCTCGCGGCGATCTTCCTGTTCTCGAGCTTCCTCATCGGTCATCCACCCGACGGCGGCTGGTTCGCGTACGTGCCGCTCACGTCGAAGCAGTACTCGCCGGGGATCAACGTCGACTTCTGGGGCCTCGGGGTCGTGTTCGTCGGCATCTCGACGACGGTCGGCGCGGTCAACTTCATCGTCACGATCTTCAAGCTGCGCGCGCCCGGCATGTCGCTCAACCGCATGCCGATCTTCGTGTGGTCGATGCTCGTGTTCTCGTTCATGGTCATCTTCGCGGTGCCGGCCGTCACGGTCGCGGCCGGGCTGCTCGAACTCGACCGGCTGTTCGGCACGAACTTCTACGTCGTCGGGCACGGCGGGAGCGCGCTGCTCTACCAGCATCTCTTCTGGTTCTGGGGCCATCCGGAGGTGTACATCCTGTTCGTGCCGGCCACCGGCATGATCTCGATGATCATCCCGGTGTTCTCGAAGCAGCGGCTTGCCGGTTACATCTGGGTTGCGACCGCACTGGTGGTCGTCGCGTTCATCAGCTTCGGTGTGTGGGTCCACCACATGTTCGCGACCGGGATCCCCGCGCTCGCACTGTCGTTCTTCTCCGCCGCGAGCCTCATCATCACGATCCCCAGCGGCGTGCAGTTCTTCGCGTGGATCGCGACGATGTGGAAGGGAGTGGTGCGCTTCACGACCCCGATGCTCTTCGCGATCGGGTTCCTACTCATCTTCTTGCTCGGTGGGATCACCGGCGTGATGGTGGCGGTGTTGCCGTTCGACTGGCAGGTCACCGACAGCTACTTCGTGGTCGCCCACTTCCACTACGTGCTGAACGGCGCGGTCGTGTTCCCGATCTTCGGCGCCTTGTACTTCTGGCTCCCGAAGATGACCGGCAAGATGCTGAGCGAACGGCTCGGCAAGATCAGCTTCTGGACGATGTTCATCGGGTTCAACGTCACGTTCTTCCCGATGCACATCCTCGGGTTCTTGGGCATGCCGCGGCGGGTGTACACCTACGAAAGCGATCTCGGTTGGGACGGCCTCAACCTCTTGATCAGCATCGCCGCGTTCTTCTTCGCGTTCGGCACGCTGCTGACGCTGTGGAATTTCATCTGGAGCCAGTTCCGCGGTGAGCCCGCGCCGCCCGATCCGTGGGAGGCGGACTCGCTCGAGTGGACGACGACCTCGCCGCCACCGGAGTACAACTTCGAGCTCACGCCGGTGGTGAACAGCCGCCATCCCTTGTGGGACGAGCCGCAACCGCTCCCAGCCGCGGCTCCGGGCGCCGATCCCGCGCGGCGTGCGCTCGGTGTCGAAGGCGCGCTCGAGAAGGAGATGCCTCTCACCGAGGGGCTCGACGCGTTGCCGCAGGGCACGCTCGAGATCCCGGAACCGACCTATCTCCCGTTCGTCGTCGCGGTCGGGGTCGCGATCTTCTTCGTCGGCCTCCTCGTGGAGGCGGCGGTCGTCGGGGTCGTCGGCATCGTCATCGGCGGCGTCGCGATCATGCGGTGGACGTGGCGGACCGAGGAGGACCTCCGATGAGCGCGGCCGTCGTACCTGTCGTCCCCGTCGAGACTGCGCCCGCGACGCGCGGCTACTCCACCGCGTGGTGGGGCATGGTGGTGTTGATCACGACCGAAGCGATGATCTTCCTCGCGTTGATCTCCGCGTACTTCTTCGTACGCAGCAGTTCGACCACGTGGCCGCTCGGCGGGATCGAGCCGCCCGAACTGCCGCGCGCGATCTTCTTCACCGTCATCCTCCTCGGGAGCAGCATCCCGATCTTCTGGATGGAGCACGCGCTGGTGCGCGGGCACATGCGCCAGGTCGAGATCGGGTTGGTGGTCAGCTTCGTGATGGGCGCCGCGTTCCTCGTCAACACCGCCTACGACTTCCGGCACATGGGGTTCGGCTGGCGGGACAACACGTACGCGTCGCTGTTCTACGTGATCCTCGGCTTGCACGCGCTCCACGTGCTGGCCGGTCTGATCATGAACGCCACCGTGCAGGCCAAGACCCTCACCGGCCGGGTCACGCCCGAACATCACGTCACACCGGAAGTGTTCGCGCTCTACTGGCACTTCGTCGACGGGGTGTGGATCCTCGTGTTCGGGTCCCTCTTCGTCGCCGCGCATCTCGTCTGATGGCGAGCTTGCGCCTCCGGGCCTTCCCCGACCGCGGCTTCCTCGTCTGGTTCGCGCTCACCGCCGGGATCGTGGCGTGGATCGTTCACCTCGTGGCCTTCGCCGCGCTCGTCGAGTTCATCCACGACCACGGGTACTTCTGGCTCTTCTACCTCGGCAACGGGAGCGCGCTGCTGGTGACGCTGCTCGCGCTGTGGCTGTGCTGGCAGATGGCGACGTCCACCGACGAGAGCGAGGAGTCCGGCACCCCGGCCGGCCGCATCCGGTTCCTCGGCGAATTCGGCCTGCTGGTCAACACGATCAACCTCATGCTGATCCTGCTCGAGGGCAGCTACATCTACTTCATCCGTACCGGGCACTGACGATGGCCGAGCAAGCCTTCCTCCTCGTCGTGGTCGCCGGCGCGTTGGTCTACGCGCGTGGCCTCACGCGGTTGTGGCGCGTCGCCGGTGCGCGGCGCATCGTCACGCCGTTGCAGGCGCTCGCCTTCGCGGGCGCGTTCGGCGTCATGCTCGTCGCGCTCGAACCGCCGCTCGACAGCGCGGTGACGACCAGCCTGCCCGTGCACATGGTGCAGCACGTGCTGCTGCTGGCGGTCGTGCCGCCGCTCCTCGCTGCGAGCGCGCCGTTCACGGTTGGGCTGTATGCGTTGCCCACGCAGTGGCGGCACACCGTGCAGCCGGTGTGGCGGGGTGTGCTGCGATCACAGGAGGGCCACTACTGGTTGGCGTGGACCGCGTTCGCGTTCGCACTCGCGAACCTGACACTCGCGATATGGCACCTGCCCGGCCTGTACGACGCGGCCGTGCGCAACGAAGGCGTGCACGTGGCCGAACACGTGTCGTTCGTCGCCACAGCGACGTTGTTCTGGTGGATGGTGCTCGGCGCGGGCCGGCGGGAGCGACGCGGCCTCGGGGTCCTCGGGGTGTTCATCGCGACGCTGCCCGCCACCGCGCTCGGACTCCTGATGACGCTCGCCGCGACGTCGTGGTACTCGGTCTACGGGCAGGGAGCCCACGCGGTGCGCGACCAGCAGATCGCGGGCGCGGTCATGTGGGGCTTCGGTGGCCTGGCGCTGGTGGTCGCGGCCGCCGCACTGTTCGCAAGCTGGTTGGCCGCGATGGACCGCGCCGACGCGCGGGCACTCGCCCGCGTGCAGTCCGTCACCAACTCACCATCAGTCGCGCGGTCGATCGTGGACGCGTCATGATCAAGCGCATCGGTCGCTGGTTCGATGATCGCCTCGGCGCCTCGAAGTTCGCCCGCACTTCGTTGAACAAGGTCTTCCCGGACCACTGGTCGTTCATGCTCGGCGAAGTCGCGATGTACTGCTTCGTGGTCCTCGTCCTCACCGGCGTCTACCTCACGTTCTTCTTCGTTCCCAGTGACAAGACCGTCATCTACCACGGCAGCTACGGGCCGCTGCGCGGCGTCGCGATGTCGCAGGCCTACGAGTCGACCGTGCGGCTCAGCTTCGACGTGCGCGCCGGACTCGTGATGCGCCAGATCCACCACTGGGCCGCACTGGTGTTCATCGCGACGATCGTGGCGCACTTGTGCCGCATCTTCTTCACGGGCGCGTTCCGCCGGCCGCGCGAGCTGAACTGGATCATCGGCGTGACGCTGCTGGTGCTCGCGATCTTCAACGGCTTCGCGGGTTACTCGCTTCCGGACGATCTGCTGTCGGGCACCGGTTTGCGCATCGCGTATTCGATCGCCCTCGCCATCCCGATCGTCGGGACGTGGTTGGCGTTCCTGGTGTTCGGCGGCGAGTTCCCCGCGAGCGACATCCTCACGCGCCTGTTCGTCATCCACATCCTGATCATCCCCGTCGCGATCGCCACGCTCCTCGGTGCGCATCTCGCGGTGCTGTGGCGGCAGAAGCACACGCAGTTCCGCGGTCGGGGCCGGCGCGAAGACAACGTGGTCGGATCGCGACTCTGGCCGACGTACACGGCCAAGAGCATCGGCTTGTTCGCGGTGATCGCAGGCGTGCTCGCGCTGCTCGGTGGTCTCGCGCAGATCAACCCGATCTGGCTGTACGGCCCGTTCGACCCCGCCGCGGTGAGCACCGCGGCCCAACCCGACTGGTACATGGGGTGGATCGAGGGCGCGCTTCGGCTCGCGCCGCCGGTTTACCTCCACCTCGGCCCGTACAACGTTTCCGAATTGTTCTGGCCCGCGATCGCGTTGCCGGGGATCACGTTCACGTTGCTCTATCTCTGGCCGTTCTTGGAACGCCGCGTCACCCACGACTACGCCGAGCACAACCTGCTCGACCGCCCGAGCGACCGGCCGATGCGTACCGCGCTCGGGGTCGGGGTGCTCACCTTCTACGCGGTCCTGCTGCTCGCGGGCGCGCAGGACATCTGGGCGCAGAAGCTGGACGTCAGCCTCACCGCGGTGCTGTGGACGTTCCGCATCCTGCTGTTCACACTGCCGGTGCTCCTGGGCGCGCTCACGTGGAAGGTGTGCCGGGATCTGCAGGCCGGCCACCACTCCGAGCGGCGTGAGGAGATCGCCGAACTCCCGGTGGCGTCGAACGACGACGGCAGTTCGCTTGCTCCGAGACCCGAACCGATTGGCGTGCAGTCGGAGATGCGTCAGCCGCCGCGCGAACCGCTGTAGGTCAGCGTCCGCAGTCGATCGCCGAGCAAGAGGGCAGCCCGTTGCTCGCACTCGAGCAACGCATCGACGGCCTTGTCGAGGAGGGCCCGGTCGGCGTCCGACCAGTCGTCCTCGTTCGGCCACGAGCCCGACGCGATCGCCTGCCCGGCCGCGAGCACCTCGCCCAGCGCGTCACGAGTCTGCTCGCCGCTGACGCGTGTGGTCAGCATCTCGAGCTGCGCGCTCGCGCGCCATGCGGTGCCCACGATCTTGCCGTAGCTGCGGTCACTCTGGCCGCGCAGCGCGAACGCGAAGTCCTGCATCTCGCCCGCGTACTGGTACAGCGCGGCCTGCGTCTCGAGCAGCACGCTGCGCTCGAACTGCTGGACCGCCGACCCGCGCGCGGCGTTCCTCGTCGTGGTCCCGGAACCGTTCGGTGACGAACGTACCGGCATAACCGATCGCCAGCGTCAAAACGGGAAGAATGTCCTGGAAGTGATTCCAACGCACTTGCAAACCTCACTCGATCTCCGCGTGACGGTACCGAGCGGGTGTGACACCAACGTCGCTCACGCCGGAGGGCCGGGGCGCTACGACGGAGGGTTCGTGAGCGCGGCGATCTCGCGTTCGTACTGCGTGCGATCGAAGTGGAATGCGTCGAGGCCGCGGATCCGCCACGTCACCGTGTCCGCACCGAACTCGATGTCGGCGCCCGGTCCGCAGCACTCCCACACGCCGCAGCCCGCGTCGAGCACCGCGACCCCTTCGGTGCCCGAGTACCCGGAGGCCGGGTGACCGGTCCAGTGCTCCGATGGTGGCGCGACGACGTCGTACGGCATCCCCGTCGCCCAACTCTTGTCGTCGGCCTCCAGCACCACCGACTCCGACAAGATGTCGACGAGGTCGCGGCCGTCGACGAAGACCTTCACGATGTCGGTGACGAGGAAGCGGTCGTCCGCGAAGACGGGACTCGTGCGCACCAGCTTGAGCTCGTTGCACGCGTCCCGCCCGTTCCCAGCCATTGCCAGATCATGCCAAAGGCTCGAGCCCGGACCGCGACTCTCCCAGCGGGGATTGGGGCGCAGGGGGAATGAGCGGGTTGATCGCTCAGAGCTGAGCGAAGGCGGCGTCGACGGTCTGGTCGAGGAGCACGGCGATGGTCATCGGGCCGACGCCGCCGGGGACGGGCGTGATGAGCGACGCGACCTCGACTGCTTCCGAGAACGCGACGTCGCCGACGTTGCCTTCGTTGTAGCCCGCGTCGACGACGACCGCGGCGGGTGCGATCCAGTCGCCGCGGACGAATGCGGGCCGGCCGACCGCGGCGACGACGATATCGGCGGTGCGCACCATCGCGGGCAGGTCTTGTGTCCGCGAGTGGCAGTACGTGACCGTCGCGTGGCGCGCGAGGAGCAGCATGCCGACGGGCTTGCCGAGGATCGGGCTGCGGCCGATCACGACCGCGTGCTTGCCGCGCGGATCAACGTCGTGCGCGTCGAGCATTCGCATGATGCCGCCCGGTGTGCACGACGCGAATCCTTCCTCGCCGAAGGCCATCGCCGCGAACGAGTGCATCGTGACGCCGTCGACGTCCTTCGAGGGCACGATCGCTTCGAAGGCCGCGCGTTCGTCGATGTGGTCGGGGACCGGGTGCTGCAGGAGGATCCCGTGCACGGTCGGATCCTGCGACAGGTTCGTGATGACGCTGACGAGCTCTTCCGTCGTGGTCGCCGTGGGCAGGGAGATCAGTCGCGACTCGATGCCGGCCTTCTCGCTGCGGTTACGCTTCATGCGCACATACGTGACCGACGCCGGATCTTCGCCGACGATCACCGCCGCGAGGCACGGACGCACACCGGTGTTCTCGACGAATGCAGCTGCTCGCTTGGCCGCGCCGTCGACGATGTCGCGGGCGAGCTGCGTGCCTTCCATCAAGCGAGCCGTCACGGCCCTCCCTTCGATCGACGGCGCTCATCGTGCCACCGCGGTCCGGCTAGCGCCGGGCTAACGCCCGGGCGGGACCCTGTCGTCGCGAGCCATCCCGCCGCACGAAGGAGTTCACCATGCACCGCGCCACCCGCCTCCTGCCCGCCTTCCGGCCGCCCGCGCCGCGGCAGTCCTCGCCCCGTCCGGCCGCGGCACCCGCGGTCGGCTCATCCGGCTGGGTACCCAACGATCTGCGTCCCCGGCTCCGCCTCCACGTCGACACGGTCGTGGGCCGGGCGGGATCGCGGGACGCGCTCGGTGACGCCCGCGCTCGTGCCGGCATCGCCGCCTCCCAACTCGTCCCCGTCGGATCGGTGATCCCGGCCGGCGTCGAGATCGTCGAGGGTCAGGGATCACGCGTCGCGGTCAGTGACGGCCGGCGCATGTACTCGGCGCTCGTGGAGCTCGGCGCCGACCGCCCGGGCGCGAATGCGTGGGTCGGTGTGGGCTGGGTGCGCGCGCCGCACGACGGGTGGGGTGTATTCGTCACGGCCAGTGATGTGCGAGAGGACCTCGTACGCGCCGCGCTCGAGCGCCGGCTGCGGGAGCAGCACACGGTGTTGGGACTGCAGGACGCGGTGCCGCGCATCCGGATCTGCGGTGGCACAGTGCGCGACGAACCGATTTGCGCGCTCGCGCTGTGCGCGTTCGTTCCGGAGCCACGAACGTGATCGGTGCGGGCCGTCGACTGCTTCGAGGAAAGGAGGAACGGACGCGGAGTAGGTTCCTCGCGTGGTCCCTCCGGCGACGAGAGGCGTCGCGGTACTGGCCCGACCACGTCTCCTCGAGCTCATGCGGGACCGCTTCGAGGTCGGTGTGGTCGCACTGGTGGCCGGCGCGGGTTTTGGCAAGACGACACTGCTTCGGCAGGCGCTGGCGGACAACGTCGCCACTCCGCGCGGCATCGACGTCTCACTGACCTGTGGCCCGGCCGATGCGCGCGCGACGCACCTGGCCCGGCGCCTCGCCGATGCGGTGGATCTCGACACCGGACTCGCCGACTCCGAACCGACGCTCGGCGCGCTGTGTGGCGCGCTGGCGGAGAACGCGGCCGTCCCTACCTGCATCGTGCTCGACGACGTGCACCACGTGCCCCCCAACTCGCCCGGAGGTCGCCTGCTGCGCGATCTGCTCGCGCTCGCGCCGGAGAACGCGCACTTCGTCGTCGCGTCGCGCGAGCCGGTTCCGGGGCTCGCGCGCCGCCGCGTGCACCGACAGGTCGTCGAGATCGACGAACCCGATCTGCGCTTCACCGACACCGAACTCGCGACCATCGGTGTTCCGAGCACGAGCCGCGCGCCGATCGACCTTGGGGGCTGGCCGGCACTCGTCAGCCTGGCGATGACCTTCGGACCGAACGCGGCGCGGGAGTTCGCGCGCGAGGAAGTGCTGGATGCGCTCGATCCGCCTCGGCGGCGGGGGATCGCCGCGCTGGCCGCGATCTCGGGCGGCGACCGAATGCTGTGCGCGGATGTGCTCGCGTCGGTCGTCGGCGAAGACATCGGCTTGGACGATCTCATCGCCGGGCTGCCGTTGGTCCTGGCCGACGAGACGAGCGTGATTCCGCACGCGCTGTGGTCGGACCTCCTCGCGGGCGTGCTCACCGACGCGGAGCGGCACGCGATCAACGTGCGGGCCGCGGCGCACTACCGCGCGGTGGGCGATGCGGCGCGGGGGTTCGACCTGTCGGTGGCGGTCGACGACCTCGGAGGTGTGCGCGCGGTCATCCGCGAATCATGCAGCCGAGGCTACGCCGCGGTACCGCGCGATGTGCTCGCCGATTGGCAAGCGCGGCTGCCCGACGCGCTCCGGGACGAACCCGAAGGGTTGCTGCTCGCCGGGATCGCGGAACGGGCGCGCGATCCGTTCGGTGCCGCGGCGCGTGACCTGCTCGACCGGGCGCGCCTCGGGTTCCAGGCGCGGGGTGACGTGGCCGCCGAGATCGCGACGAGCTCCGAGTACGTGTTCGTGTTGCGCGCACGCGGCGAGCTCGACCGGGTCGGGCCCGTGGTCGAACGCGCCTTCGCGCTCGAAGCCGCGGGCCACGAGGTGGCGCGCGGCACGAGCCAGCTCGCGCGCGGCCTGATCGCAGAGGCACTGGGCGATGATGCCGGCGCGCTCGCCGAGCTCGCCCGCATCGACCCCGGTGCGATCTCTCCCGAGTGGCAGGTCGCGGCCGACTTCATGACGATGGTGACCGCGTACAGCGCGGGGCTTGAGGTGGAGACGCTGGCGGCCGCGCACCGCTGCGTCGCGGGCGTCGGTGCCGGCTACCCCGGGCATGACCTCATCCGGCCGGGCGCGGCCTGGCTCGTCGGCCGTCCGAACGACGTGCCGTCGGTGCTGCCCGCGCTGCCGGACGCAGCCCGGGCGACCCCGATCGACTTGCTCTGGGCCGGTTCGGTGGTCGCCAACATCGCCGCGGCTCGTGGTGAGGTCGAGCACGCGCGTGACGCATACGCGCTTGCGGCATCCGCGCTCGGTGACGACGCGCTGCCGTACCTGCGCGCGATCGTCGTCGGCGCCGGCGCCACTGTCGAAGTTGTCGCAGGCGACGAAGCGGCCGCGGTCGCGCGCCTCGACGATTTCCTCGTCAGCTTCGGGTCGTCGAATCCGGGCGTCGATCGCGGCCTCCGGACCGCGTTCGTGGTCGCGTATGTGCTCGCGCCGGCGTGTCGCGAGTGGTGGGATGCCGCGTCGCTCGGACCAGTCCTCGAACGCAAACGTACGATCGCGCGCATGATCCTCGCGCGGCGCGAGGGTCGTGCGCTCCCGACGCGGGAGTCCGCCACGGACGAGCTCGCCGTTGTCAGTGCAACGCCGCCGCGCTGGGTCGCGGAGCTCGCGGCCGCACTCGTCGCGGGCGATCGCCCCGACGAAGGTCGCGCGCTCGCGACTGCGCTCGGCGCGGTGTGCGGGGATGGTGCTTTGGACGCGCTCGGCGACGTCGAACGGGCCGGCGATGTCGACGTTGCGCGCGGCGCGCACCGGTTGCGGGCGCGCCTCGCGATCGCGGTTGGGCCGTCGATCACGGTCGAGCTGCTCGGGCCGACGCGGCTCTCGCGTGCCGGCCGGCCGGTCGACCACGAGCACCTGCGGCGCCGGCGGGTGCGGGAGCTGCTCGCATTCGTCGCGCACCAAGAGTCGACGACGCGCGACAAGGTGCTGGGTGCGTTGTGGCCCGACCTCTCCGACGCGGCCGCCCGTCGCAACCTCCGCGTCACGTTGACGTACCTGCAGAGCGTGCTCGAGCCCGACCGGCTCCGCGACGAGCCGCCCTTCTACCTCTCGGTGGACCAGGAGCGGATCCGGCTGGCGGGCGCGCCCCATGTGGTGCTCGACATCCGCCAGTTCGAGGCCGCGGTGGCGGGCGCCGACGCGGCAACCGCGACCGGCGACCTCGACGCGGCAACCGACGAGTACGAGCACGCGCTCCGGCTGTGGCGCGGCGACTACCTCGAGGAATTCCGTGACTCCGAGTGGGCCGCTGTGGCGAGCGACCACGCGCGCGCCATCGCAGTCGGTGCGTTCGTGCGGGCCGGCAACGTCGCGCTCGGTGCGGGACGCACCGACGCAGCCCTCGCTGCCGCGCACCGGACCCTCGCGGTCGAGCCATGGTCCGAGGACGCGTACCGCGTGCTGATCGCGGCGCTGCTCGCGGCCGGCGACCGCGCGGGTGCCGCCCGCGCGCTCGGGCAGTGCGACGCGATGCTCGCGGAGCTCGGGGTCGACCCGGCACCGGCGACCGACATGCTGCGCCGCTCGTTCAGCGCCGCACCGCGGTGATGAACGAGTCGGCGGACGAGAAGCGCGCGTCGCGATGCTGCCACGCGTCGCGGTATTACCTTCATGTCAGTCTCCGGTGCGTCCGTCGATCTGCTCGCGCATGAGGTCGAGATGTCCTGCGTGCCGAGCGGTCTCCTCGATCATGTGCACATGGATCCAGCGCAGCGACACGTTCCCCCAGACATCGTCGACGACGATGCTCAACTCATCGAGCGACGGTGCTGCCGCGGCGATCGCGCGGGACCGCGCGCACACGTCCCGGTACTCCGCCACCACGGACTCGACGGAGTCGGTCGTGCGCAACCGAAACGACCCGTGGTCTTCCCAGGTCGGTTCGACGGGTTCACCCGCGAACGTCTCCGCGAACCAGCCCACCTCGGCCGAAGCCAGGTGGGCGACGACGCCCAGCGGCGAGAGGCCCGTGGGCGTCATGACTCGCGAGGCGTCCGCCCACGAGAGCCCCTCGACCTTGTGCTCGATGACCGCGCGGTTCCAGTCCAAGAAGCCGGAGAGGAGCGCCCGCTCCTCGGCGCGTCCGCCGAGGTGATCGGACGCAACCATCTCGTCTCCTTCCGGCTGGACTGCATCACAAGAAGCTGAGGTCGACATCCTGACCGGCGAGCACCGCCCCCGCCAAGGTGAACGTGTCGGACTTCACCGCGAAGTGTTGCGTGAGCGCGTGCGCGTCACGCATCCGTCGTTGCAGCGGACTACTGGAGTACAGCGCCGTGCCGCCTCCCGCCGCGTACGCGACGTCGGCCACCGCGGCGGCCGCGATCGTCGCCCATGTCGCAGTCGCCCGGATCCGGGCGCGCTGCTCGGGCGTGAAGTCCATGCTCGCAGTCGCGGTCCGCCATGTCGATGCGACCGCGCGGTCGAGCAGTGCGTCCGCGGCACGGAGATGGGCGTCGGCCTCGCCGAGCTGGTGACGAAACCGCGGGTTCGCGGCCAGTGTCGCGTCGGCGAACATGGGCACCTTGCCCGTGGCCAGCCGCGTGATCTCGGTGAGCGCACCTTCGGCGATTCCGATCGCGACGTTGGCGAACTCCAGCGCCGAGTAGGACAGCTCCGGGATCCGTCCCAGCATTCCGAGCCCACCTTCTTCGAACACGCTGAACGTGCGCCGCTCCGGGACGAACACGCCGTCGATCGTGAAGTCATGACTGCCGGTACCGCACAGGCCCGAGACCGTCCAGGTGTCGACGATCTCGACCTCGGCCGCGGGGAGCGCCATCATGCGCAGTGGCGGTATGCGCCCGTCGTCGACGAAGCAGTGGGCGATGAACCAGTCGGCGTGCTGGCATCCACTCGCGAAAGCCCACCGACCGGTAGCCCGGAACCCGCCGTCGACCGGCGATGCGACGCCCGTCGGGTTGAACGCGCCGGCCAGCACGACGTCGGGACTTGCTGCGTATATCTCGTCGAACGTCGCACGCGGGAGCATGCCGAGGATCACGGGAGCGGAACTCCCGAGCATCACGGTCCATCCCACCGACCCGTCCGCCCGGGCAAGCTCCCTCATCACCCTCATGTGTGCATCGAGTGCGACCCCCGAACCGCCGTGGCTTGCCGGTACGAGCAACCGGAAGCATCCGGCTGCGCGAAGCTCGGCGACCAGGTCGGGCGGAAGGCGACGGCCGCGTTCGATCTCGTCGACGCGCGTGGCGATCGCGGGCGCCAGCGCCCGGACCGCTTCGAGTGTTGCCGCCCCCGCGCCGGTGAGTTCGGCTTCCTGCGGATCGGTAGCGATGGTGTCCGCGGTCATAAGTTGCTCCTGTCGATGGGCGGCGACTGCATCGCGCTGCGGAGTGCAGCGACGAAGGCGTCGGGCTGCTCGATGTGGGGGACGTGGCCGGCGTTGTCGATCACCGACATCGGCCAGCCTGTGCGCGTGGCGGCCGACTCGGCGATCGCGAGCGGCACCATGCGGTCGTGCCGGCCCCACACGAGCACGGTCGGGACACCGATCGTCTGGAGGTCGGCATCGGGCAGTTGCGCGGTGCCGCTCGCAACCAGATGGCGCATCGTTGCCTTGACGTGGTGCACCTTCGCCCGGCTGATCGTGTACGCGGAGAACGCGGCGAACCAAGCCGGATCACGGTGCCGAGTGGCATCGAAGTCGAACAACGCGAAGCGGTCGAACCGCTCGGCGTTGCGGGCCGACGGTCGCATGCCGAAGCGCACGGCAGCGACCCGTAACCCCAGCGGCATCCGGTACCGCCCGACGCCGGGCGCGGCGTAGATGATGAGGCGTTGCAGCCGACCCTCCGGCCGGCTCGCAGATCGGGCCTCCAGGCTGCCGAGCAGGGAGTGTGCAACGACGACCGGCGGGTCGGGACACTTCAGTCGCAAGAGCGCGGCGAACCAGCTGTCGAACGTTGATTGGTCGAGCCGAGCCGCGGGGGCGGACTCGCCGAGACCGGGTACGTCGGGGATGACGAGGCGGTGGTGTTCCGCAAGGCGCGAAACCACTGGCGCCCAGTACACCCCGCCGCATTCGATGCCACCGTGGAGCAACACGATTGAACTGCCACGACCACCTTCGAGCACCGACGTGGTGATCCCGTCGATATCGACACGATCTTGTTGCAGCTCGAGGCCTTGCAGCATCCGGTTCCGCAGCGCCGCGTCGGCGCTCCGCTCCGCGATCGTCACCGATCGGCGGATCATGTTGCCCAGCCCGTCGGGCGCAGCATCGGCGCTTCGATCGCATGCCGCGCGCGGAGCGCCTCGTCCCACTCGCCGGTGCAGTAGCCGGCCGCCTCGATGATGCGGCCGTCTTGGGTCTCGCACAGCCAGAGGCGCCGTGCCGTGAGATCCTCGCCGTCGACCTCTTGGTGCTCCTCGTGCTCGGTGACGAACCCGGTGTCGGTCGGCACGGTACGCAGCACGTCGATGCGCAGCGGACCGCGGGTCAGGGCCCGCATCTGGACGCCCCACGCGTCTCGTCCCTGCATCTGGAACCGCCAGACCGGCATGTTCAGGTCGAAGAACACGTCGGCGGCGAACACGTCCTCGCCTCCGTCGAATGCGCCGAACATGTCGGCGAATCTGTGACTGAGCCGGTCTGCATCGCTGCGGTCGACCGGGTTGCGAACCGTCTCGTGCGACATGTCCGACCTCCGTGGCCCGTCATTGGGACTCGCCATTCGGACGGTACAGAACGCGTGGCGTCACAGCATCGGGCGAACGATGCAACTCGCGTTCGACGGCGCGTGGGTCATTTTGTGTAGTCCTGATGTACGAGCCCGTGTTCGTACGCGTGCGCCGTCGCCGCGGAGCGCGTGGACACGTCGAGCTTGGTGTAGATGTTCGCGACGTGACGGGCCACGGTCTTTTCACTGATCACCAAGTCGGCGGCGATCGCGCGGTTGGTCATCCCAGTTGCCAACAACCTGAGCACATCGAGCTCGCGCGCACTCAGCGCACGGGTATGCACGTCGACGGCAGTCGTCGTGAGCTGCTCGACGTGGGCCAGATCGACCGTCGCCCCGAGTTCGTGGAACGCGGCTGCGGCCGCTGCGAATTCGAGCGCGGCGCCGTCCTCGTCGCCGAGCGCATGGCGCGCGATCCCGACTGCGACCCGCACTCGGGCGGCTTCGTACGGCGCTTCGAGATCGCGCCAGATCACCCAGGCGGGCCGCAGGACAGTGAGCGCGGCTCCCGCGTCCCCTTCGGCGAGTAGGACCAATCCGGTTGCGTGCTGGGAGATTGCCTGTAACACCGGCGCCTCGAGTGCGGCCGCGAGGCCGCTGAGCTCGTCGGCCGCGGCCCGGGCCACGTCGACATCCTCGACTGCCAAGACGATCTCCACGCACGCCGCCAACAGCTGCGAGCGCATGGTGCTGTCGTTCGCCTCGTCCACGGCGCGGCGGATGGCGGAGGCGGCCGGTGCGAGCCTGCCTTGGGCGAGCCGGAGCCGCGCGAGGCCGGGTTGCGGATCGCGTCCGTGTTGACTCGCGCGCCGATAGGCCTCCTCGGCTCGCGTGAACTCGCCGCGCAGGCGCAGGAGCTCGGCCAGCCGATACAGCGCATCTCCGACGGCCGGATGGGCAGGCGGTCGCGCGAGCTGTTCGTAGGCGCGCCGGGCTTCGTCCATCGCGTCGGCCCACGCACCGTGGAACTGCAGGATCTCGGCGCGATGGACGAGACACTGGCCGCGGTACGGAACGAGGTCGGGCTGCGAGTCGCACCAGCGGCTGAGCGCCGCCGTCCATTCCTGCGCCCGACGGAGATCGAACATCAAGTGGCACATCTCGATGACCGCGCAGTAGACGAGCCCAGCGATCATCGGCGTCACTTCGTCGGCGGTCACCGCAACCATTGCTTCGTCGAGCGTTTTCGCGCCTTCACGTTGCGCGCCGCCCAGGACGAGCGCCTGACCGCGGCCGAGCCGGCCGAGCGTCGTGACGTCTGCGTCGCCGAAGCGCTCGCCGATCTGCACGGCGGCGCTGAACTCCGTCAGCGCGGCGGCGTGCTCGCCTGCGAAGAGGTGACCGAGCGCCACCGGTACCAAGAGAAAGCCGCGCTCGACGCAGTCGTGATCGCCGTCGTCGAGGACGCGCTGCGCGCGGGCGAGCCAGCCGCTCGAGGGTGCCATCTCGCCGTGCAGGAGGAGACTGAAGCTGATCCAGAACGCGGCAGCGTGCGGCGCGTGGCGCATCACCGGTGCGCATCGACTCGTGGTGGGCTCGCGCCCACACCTCGGCGCACGTGCTGTCCTCACCGACGAGGAATGCAGAGATCGCGAGCCGTTCGAGGTCGTCGAGATCCAGGGGCGTTTCGCGATCGGCCGCCGACAGCCCCGCGAAGGCCTCACCCCACGCCTGCTGCTGGAACGAACGGCGACTCGCCGCGAGCGACACGGCCATGACTTCAGACTCGCCCACCTCGCCGACGCGCGCCAGATCGTTTGTCGAAGTGTCGGACGACCGTTGCGTCGGGTGTCAGGCCGAGCGGCGGTACCGGTGCACCGCGAGCGGCGCGAACACGACGATGATCCCGATGCACCACGCGATCGCCCGCAGCACGTACGAGGCGGTGGGGCCGCCGAGGACGAGCGCGCGCACCGCGTTGATCGCGGCCGTGACCGGTTGGTGCTCGGCGAACGCCTGGAGCCAACCGGGCATCGTGTCGAGCGGCACGAACGCGGACGACGCGAACACAAAGATCGCGAGGAACGGGAAGGACGCGGCTTGTGCGGCTTCGGGGTTCGCGGTCACCAGCCCGAAGAACGCGAACACCCACGACAGCGAGAACGCGAACAGCAGGATGATCGCCGCCGCCGCGAGCGCGGCGAGCGGGTTGGTCTGTACGCGGAAGCCTACGGCCGTCCCGACAATGGCCATGAGGATCACGACCCAGACGCTGCGCACGAGGTCGGCGATCGTCCGCCCTGCGAGCACGGCGGATCGCGCCATCGGTAGCGAGCGGAAGCGGTCGATGACCCCGCCCTGCAGGTCAGTGGCCATCCCGATCGCGGTGGTCACCGAGCCGAACGCGACGGTCTGGATGAAGATGCCCGGCATCAGGAAGTTCACGTACGACTGCCCCGGAACCGTGATCGCGCCGCCGAACACGAAGCGGAACATCAGCACGAAGATGATCGGCTGGATGCTGCTGAACACCAGCACCTCGGGGGTGCGCAGCATCGAGAGGAGGTTGCGCCACGCGACGACGAGGCCGTCGGTGACGGCGACCGCGGGTGTGACCCGATGCGCGGAGCCGCCCGGGAGCTCGGATGCGCGCGCCGGATAGGGATGGTCCGAGGACGCGCTGATCGCGGTCATGCCGCCCCCCGTTCGTCGTCTTCGCGCTCGTGTTCATCCGTCGCGGACTCCTCCGCGCGGTGCCCGGTGAGGGAGAGGAACACGTCGTCGAGGCTCGGCTCGCGTACCGTGAGCCGCTCCGGGATCAACGACTCGCGGTCGAGTGATCGCACCACGTCGAGGGTGCCGCGCCCGGCATCCGCGATGGTGACACCGAGCGTTGCGGCGTCGATATGTTCCGTCTTGCCGTGCGCGGGAAGCAACGACTCCGCCCGGGTCACGTCGTCGGGCTTGAACGTGATCTCGACGACGGTCGCGCCGTAGTGCTGCTTCAGCTCGGTCGGCGTGCCCTCCGCGATCGTCCGGCCGCCGTCGATCACCATGATGCGGTTCGCGAGCCGATCCGCCTCTTCCAGGTACTGCGTCGTGAGCAGCACCGTCGTGCCGCCGCCGACGAGCTCTTCGATCACACCCCAGAGGTCGGTGCGACTCGCGGGATCGAGACCGGTTGTCGGCTCGTCGAGGAAGAGCACCGGCGGTCGGTGGACGAGCGAGGCCGCAAGGTCGAGCCGCCGGCGCATGCCGCCCGAGTACGTCTTGGCCGTGCGGTTCGCGGCGTCACTCAACCCGAACTGCTCGAGCAGCTCGTCGGCGCGCGCTCCCGCGCGTTTCCGCGGCTGATGCGTGAGATAGCCGATCAGCCGCAGGTTCTCGCGACCGGTGAGGTTGTCGTCGACGGCGGCGGCCTGGCCTGCGAGCCCGATGCGCTCGCGCACCGCCTGCGGGTTGGCCATGACATCGAACCCCAGCACCGTCGCCCGACCCGCGTCGGGCCGCAGGTTGGTGGTGAGGATCCGCACCGCGGTCGTCTTCCCTGCGCCGTTCGGGCCGAGGAGGCCGAGCACGGTTCCGCGCGGCACATCGAGGCTGACGCCGGCGAGCGCCACCACTTTCCCGTAATGCTTCTCGATGTTCTCGGCGGCGATCGCGATCTCAGACATCGTGCTTGCTCCGCGCGGTCTGTGGAAACGGGCTGCGGCTGCGGAGCGGTGACGAGATCGAACGTCACCTGGTCGGCCGAAGGGCCGGACGCTCCGCGACCCGGACACTAACTCGTGCAGCGACAGGTGTCGGTCACGCGCGGTGAGTGTTCCCACACTCGCACCCGCTCCAACGCTTCCCGGGAAGTCTCGCGCTGTTTTCGCTAGCGTCGTGAGAAGTGGACATCTCGCGATTGCTGGGTGGAACGTCTGTCGGTGCGCGCTTCTCTCGATACACCGCCAGTTCGGTAGTAGCCCTGGCCACGAGCGAGGTTGCGCTGGTCCTGCTGTTCGGCACCGGGCTCGTCGGCGCAGGATGGGCGGCGGTCATCGCGTTCTTCTGCGGTGCGGTTCCGAACTACGTGTTGAACCGTTCGTGGGTGTGGAAACGACGGGGTGGCCCTCGTGTCGGCCGCGAGTTCGTGCCGTACGTGCTCGTCTCGCTGGCGACCTTGTTGCTCGCGGCGCTGGCCACGACGTTCGCGGCCGGCATCGCGCCCGGTGGCGACACCGCGCAGACGGTCTTCGTGGCGATCGCGTACTTGGTCGCGAACGGCGTGTTGTTCGTGGCGAAGTTCGTGATCTACCACTTGTTCCTGTTCGGTGACGGCGCTCCGGAGCGGATCAGTCACATCCCTGCTCTGCGGACGATGATGCGGTCACCTGATTTGAGTGAAACTGAAGTGACGTGACGGTGCAACCGCACCGCGCGGCGTGCGAGTCCGGCCTTGTGGCCCCATCGCCGCCGTTTCGGGTGGACTGTGAGGAGGACTCGTAGTGCGCATCTTGGTGCTCGGCGGCGACGGCTATCTGGGGTGGCCCACCTCGCTTCACTTCTCGGCGCGAGGCCACGACGTCGCAACGGTCGACAACCTTGTTCGTCGTCGCTATGACACCGAGCTCGGGACAACCAGTCTGGTTCCGATCAGCGACTTCGATCGACGCACGGCAACGTGGGAGGAGTTGAGCGGACGCGCGATCGCGACGTACGTCGGCGATCTCACCGAGTACGCCTTCGTCGAGGAAGTGATGAAGAGCTTCCGGCCGGACGCCATCGTCCATTTCGGCGAACAACGTTCCGCGCCGTACTCGATGATCGACCGGTCGCATGCCGTGTACACACAGGTGAACAATGTCGTGGGGAACCTCAACCTGCTCTTCGCGATCGGGCAGCTCGACCCGTCGGTGCACCTGGTGAAGCTCGGGACGATGGGCGAGTACGGAACACCCAACATCGACATCGAAGAGGGGTTCATCGACATCACGCACAACGGCCGCACCGACACGCTGCCGTTCCCCAAGCAACCAGGTTCCTTCTATCACCTGTCGAAGGTGCACGACTCGCACAACATCGCGTTCGCGTGCCGCACCTGGGGGCTGCGCGCCACCGACCTCAACCAGGGCATCGTCTACGGGCAGCTGACCGACGAGACGGCCCGGCACGCGGACCTGGCCACGCGCTTCGACTACGACGCGGTGTTCGGCACGGTGCTCAACCGATTCATCGTGCAGGCCGTGGCCGGCCATCCGCTCACCGTCTACGGCAAGGGCAACCAGACGCGCGGCATGCTCAACATCAAGGACACGTTGGCCTGCGTCGAGCTGGCGGTGCTCAACCCGGCGAAGGTGGGGGAGTACCGCGTGTTCAACCAGTTCACCGAGTCGTTCTCCATCAACGTGATGGCCGACCGGGTCGTCGCCGCGCTCGATGGCGAGCACAAGATCCAACGGCTCGGCGACCCGCGCGTCGAGATGGAAGACCACTACTACAACGCCGCGCACACCAAGTTGGTCGATCTCGGCCTCAATCCGCACCTGCTCGACGACGACACGATCCGAAACCTTGCTGCGATCGTCGAGAAGCACCGTGATCGCATCGACCTCTCTGTGATGGTGCCGACAATCGATTGGCGCGCGACCGAGTCGCTCCAGGATCGCTCAGAAGCGCCCCAGGTCACGGCCGAGACCGTCGCCGGCTTCTAGCCGCGAACTCGATGGCGGTCGCTCTCGTCACCGGCGCGTCCGGGTTCATCGGTTCGGCGCTCGTCGCTGCGCTGCGCGCCGAGGGCGCGGACGTGTTCGTCGCCGATCTGCGGCCGTTTCCCGACCCGACCGTTCCCGGCGTGGTCGGCGACCTGCGCGACACCGCAGTGCTCGACACCGCGCTCGCTTCGCATCCGGACACGATCTTCCACCTCGCGGCCCGCACTTCAGTCCTGCAGTCCGTGAACGATCCGCAGGGTGTGTACGAAGTGAACGTCGCGGTCACGCAGCGGCTCCTGGAAGGCGCGCGCGGGGTCGGCGCACGGTCGTTCGTGTTCGCGTCCACGAACGCTGTCGTGGGTGAGACCGACGGCGCCCGCATCGATGAGACCACACCGATGCGCCCACTCACGCCGTACGGCGCGACGAAGGCCGCCGCCGAGATGTTGTGCTCCGCCTACGCGTCCTCGTACGACCTCGCCGCGTGCGCGATTCGGTTCACCAACGTCTACGGACGCGGGATGGGTAGGAAGGACACGTTCGTCGTGCGCCTGATGCGCGCGGCCGCGGCCGACCGTCCGATCGGCGTGTACGGCGACGGGTTGCAAGAGCGCGACTACCTGTACGTCGACGACGCAGTCGCCGCGATGCTGCGGGCGCGAGCGCGTGAATTCCGCGGACCGTTGACCGTGGGCACCGGTGTTTCGACCTCGGTGCTCGATGTCTGCCGCCTCGCGTCGGAAGCCATCAGGATGCCGATCGCGATCACGCACACCGATCCACAGCCGGGCGAGATGCGCGCGGTGCGCGTCGACATCGCCCGGGCACGAGCGCTCGGGTTCGAGCCCCGCGTCACCCTCGAGCAGGGGTTGACGCGCACGTGGGAGTCGCTGCAGGGGGAACTGGATTTCGCCCGCTCCCGCGCGCCGCGATGAGTGTGAAGCGGGGCGTCGCCGGCACCGACAGCCCGGTCGACGTCGCCGCCCGCGCCGAGTTCGCGCGCGGGTATGGCGCGCCCGACCTCGGACCCGTGTGCATCGTGATCGCCGCATACCGTGAAGCCGCCAGCCTCGGTGCCGTCCTCGACACGCTCCCGACCGAGACGAACGGGCGGCGCGTGTCGGTGCTCGTCGTCGACGACGGGAGTGATGACGGCACCGCCGACGTCGCGCGCGCACACGGCGCGTTCGTCTGCGCGGTGCCGGTGAACCGTGGCCAGGGCGCATCGTTGCGGCTCGGCTACTGCCTCGCCGCGGACGGCGGTGCCGCGTACATCGTGACGACGGACGCCGATGGTCAGTACAACCCGGCCGACATCCCGGCGTTGCTCGCACCGATCATCGAGGACCGGGCCGACTTCGTGTCGGGATCACGGCGGCTCGGCCGTACGTATCGCGGGGACGGCTTCCGGCAGCTCGGCGTCGTTTTCTATGCCAGGGTCATCCGCGTCCTGATCCGGCAGCCCGTCACCGACCCGTCGTTCGGGTTGCGAGCGATGCGCGTCGACGTGCCCGCGGCGGTGACGCTGCAGCAGCCACAGTTCCAGGCGTCCGAACTTCTCATCGGCGCCGCACTCCGCGGCTTCCGCATCGCCGAGGTCCCGGCCGTGATGCGCGCGCGTGCGGCCGGCGCCAGCCGCAAGGGCCCCGACCTCCTGTACGGAGCCCGGTTCGGCTGGGTCGTGGTCTCGACCTGGTGGCGCGAGCGAGGCAAACGCGCGCGATGACCGACGCGTCGCTGATCGAACCCGACCAGCAACCGGACGCCCCGCGGTCGCCATCAGAACCCACGGCCGGTTGGAGGCGTACGCGCGCGGTCGCGTCGCGGCACTGGCCGTTCCTGATCGTGTTCGGCCTCGGCTTCGCGCTGCGCGTCATCACCCAGGTCGCGTACCGCCCGGCGCTGCTCTTCATCGATTCCTACCGCTACCTCGACCTCTTGGACACGTTGGATCCCACGAGGAGTCAGACGCTCGGGTACGACTTCATCGTCCTCTGGCCGCTGCTGAAGGTCGGCAACCTCTTCCTGGTCGCGCTGGTGCAGCACCTCCTGGGGCTGGCGATGGGCGTGGCGATCTACGGCCTGTGCATCCGTTACGGCGTGGCGCGCTGGCTCGCGGCCGCGGCGGCCGCCCCGATCATGCTCGACGCCTACCAACTGCAGATCGAGCAGAACATCATGTCGGAGACGATCTTCGAGGCGTTGCTCGTCGGCGCGATGCTCGCACTGCTCTGGCATCGCCGCCCGACCACGCGTGCGCTGGTGATCGGTGGTGTGCTGCTCGGGCTCGCGGTGCCCGTCCGGATCGTCGCGCTGCCGCTCGTCGTGCCCGCGATGATCTTCGCGTTCGTGTCGGGCCCGGGTGGTGGGCGCCGGTTGGGTCGTGCCGCGATCGTCGCGGTCGCGTTCCTGGTGCCGCTTGCCCTCTACATGACCTACTACCGATCGCAGGCCGGAGCGTTCGGGTTGACCACCACGGACGCGCACGCGACGTTCGGCCGGGCTGCGCAGATCGCCAATTGCGACACGCTGTCGCTCACGCCAGTCGAGCGGCGGCTCTGCCCCGCGGAACCGCCCGGCCACCGGCGCGGCGTGAACTACTACGCGCACCACTACCCGATTCGCCGTCTCTCGGGAGTGACCGACGAGCAGCGCCTGAACAAGGTGCTGCGCGATTTCGCGCGCCATGTGTTCCGGCAGCAGCCGCTCGATCTGGCGCACGCGATCGCGACCGATTTCGTCAAGGGCTTCCGGTGGCGCCACACCAACGCGCACAACGACGTGCCCGTCGAACGTTGGCAGTTCCAGACCCACTGGGTCTACAACGCCTTCGGTCCGGTCGCCGTCACGCGCGAGTTCGGCGGTGGTCCCCCCACGATCGTCAAACCGTTCGCATCCTTCCTGCGCAGCTATCAACTCACCGTCGGCTACACGCCGGGACCGCTGTTGGCGCTCGCGTTCATCGGTGGCATCCTCGGCGGGTGCGGGCTGCACCGCGCCCGCGGGTCGCGGCTGCGCGCGGTCTGCTGGCTCCCGACGCTCTGCGGTCTCGGTGTCTTGCTCGCCGCGGACCTGTTCGAGTTCTCGTGGCGCTACCAGCTGCCCATGCTCGTGTTCGCCCCGCTCGCAGGAGCGCTCGGCTTCACCGCGATCTTCCGCGACCCGGAGGCGAAGTTCCCGGCTGCGTCACGCGATTGTCTTGTCCACCCCGCAACCAGTAGAGATGCGGCATGAACAGGACCGTTCGAGGACCGCGTGCCGCGACCCGGTCGTTCTTCGCACTCGCTTTGGTCGTGGTGCTCGCACTGGGCGCGGCCGCGTGCGTCCCGCGGTGGCAACCGGTGCGCCACCGATCGGGTCATACGTCGTGGTACCAGACCTTCGTCGATACCACGCGACGCACAGTTCCGAGCGTCGGGCCCACACTGCCCTCTCGCACACTCGCGACCGCGATCTATCGCCCCAACCGGTATGGACAGTTCCCGTTGATCGTGTTCGCGCACGGTGACTCGGGTCATCCGGAGAAATTCGCGAAGCTCTTCTCGGCGTGGGCCGACGCGGGGTACGTCGTCGCCGCGCCCGCGTTCCCGTTGACGAACAGCCACGCCACGAGCATGAACATCGGAGACGTCGCGCAGCAGCCCGGCGACATGTCGTTCGTGCTCGACCAGGTGCTGGCCATGGACAAGACGCGCGGCAACCTCCTCTCTCACTCGATCGACGAGCGCCGGATCGGCGCCGCTGGTCTCTCACTCGGCGGTATCACGACGTACTTCTTGGTCTACGGCGATTGCTGCCGTGACGATCGCATCAAGGCCGCCGAGATCCTCGACGGCGCGCAGCCGGGCGTGACGGTCGACGGCCACGTGCCGCTGTACATCGGCCACTCCGACAGTGATCCGGTCCTTCCGTACGCGGGCGCGCGCGTTACGTACGACCGCGCCCCACCGCCCGTCTGGTTCGTCACGCTCCACGGTGCCTCGCACGCGTCACAGTGGGAGGACGGCGTGACGCCCTACGACCAGATCGCCGAACGGACGACGAGCGACTTCTGGGACGCGACGTTGAAGCACGATCGGCGCGCGTTCGCCGCGCTTGGAGCACCACGCGACCGTCGCTGGGCTTTCGTCGATCGAGCACAAGTAGCAGGTCGTGGCTGACTTCTTCCCGTACGCCGTCGACAAGCGGCTGGCGCCGTTTTGGCTCCCGTTCGGTGTCCGTCCGAGCAAGGACGGCGTCGCGGTCACGGACGACGGGAAGTTCCGAGCGAGCTTCGGGTTCATGCGTATGGAGACGCCACTCAGCAACATCGACGAGGCGCACATCACCCGTGACTACCGGTGGTGGACCGCGGCCGGCGCGCGGGGCTCGATGGTCGATGACGGGCTGACGTTCGGGACCAACCGGAACGCCGGCGTCTGCGTGCACTTCCGTGAGCGGGTTCCTTCACTGCTCCGTCGCAAAGGTCATTCGGCGATTACCGTCACCGTCGCCGATCTCGACGGCCTGGTCGACCGTCTCAAGCGTTGAGGAACGTCTCGCCGGTTCCGCGCAGTTCGTATCGCGCGACGGCGAAGCCGCTACGGCAACAGGTGCGCCTGCGACTCGATGTCCTCGGATGACATCCGTCGCAAGCGTTCGCCACGCGCGGGACGCCACGACGTGTCCGGCGCACGCCATGCCTCGCGGCGTAAGGTCGTCTTGTCGAGCTTCATGCTGGCGAGCTTGGGAAGTTCGGTGGAAACACGCACGAAGGTCGGCCGCCACTTCGTCCCGAGATCGGGCTGCACGCGCAGGAACTCGTCGAACTCCTCGACGTCGAAGGCGGCGTTGTCGTCGACTTCGACGGCGACCATGACGCGATCGCCGACCCGTTCGTCGGGTACCGCGTACACCGCGACCGAGCGGACGTGCGGGTGGCGTGCGACGATCCGTTCCACCGGGGCCGCGGCGAAGTTCTCGCTGTCGACACGGAGCCACTCATTCGATCGGCCGGCGAAGTAGAACCAACCCGCTTCATCGCGATACGCGAGATCGCCGGACCAGTAGATGCCATCCCGCACCTTCGAGACGCGCGCTTCCTCGTTGTTGTAGTAGCCCTCGAACGAGGCGTACCGGTCCGTGTTGACGATCTCGCCGACAGCTACGGCGGCGTTCAGGAGACGGCCGTCGGCGTCGAACCTCGCTCGAGCGCACTCCGAACCGGTCTCCGGGTCGTAGACCGCGATGTTGTTGTCGGCCGTGCCCAGCGCGCCGTCGGGCATCGACGAGTCGCGGCGGATGATGATGAGTCCCTCGGTCGAGCCGTAGCTGTCGCGCACGGTGCAGTTGAACCGCTCCGCAAACGCGCGGATGTCGGCCTCGGACGCCTCGTTTCCGAGCGCGAGCTCGAGCGGCGAGCTCGCGTCGTCGGGTGACGGTGGTGTCGCGAGGATGTAGTTGAGGATCTTGCCGGTGTACGCCAGCATCGTTGCCTCCATCCGGGCGATGTCGGCCATGGCGTTCGACGCGGAGAACTTGCTGCGCGTGCCGAATGGCACCGACGCGTTGCAGCGCGCAGGAGAGCCCGGTGAACAGTGCACTGCTATGGAACATGGGTAGCGGCGCGTACACGGCCTGGCCCGGACCGAGACCGGCGACCTTCGCGCCGCCTCGGCCGGTGGCGGTGTACCGGCCCTGTGTGCAGCGCACCGCCTTGGGGAAACCGGTCGAGCCCGACGTGAAGATCAGCAGGAAGACGTCGTCATGCTCTGCCGGCTCCCAAGCGCGGTTGATGTCCGCCGCACCGAGCAGTCCGGAATACTGGTCGGTGTGCGTCGCGAACATCTGCTCCGACTGCACACGGCTCGGCGCGTCGGCCAGCACGTTCGTGTAGGCGTCCGAGGTCACGAGCACCTGACAGTCGCAGTGGTCGATCAAGCGCCCGAGTTCGGCGCCGCGGTATGTGGCATTGATGCCGACGACTGCCGAGCGACTGATCGCCGCGGCGCCGAGCCAGAAAAGGTACTCGGGCATGTTGTCGAGCAGGATGCCGATGTGCGGCGGCTTCGTGCGGTCTCGATAGCCGTCCCACAATGCGGCGCGGCGGAGCGACTCTGTGGCGAGCTCACGGTACGTGTACGAACGATCCTCGAAGTGCGCCGCGACTTCGTCGCGGTCTGCGTTCCGGAGGAAGAGCTCCGCCGCGGTTGTCGGCTTGTCCATCGCGGCCGAGCGTCGCACTGAACCGCACGCGGCACCAATCCGTTCCCAGGGGATGGCGCGGTCGAGCCGGGGGTGGCCTTGCTCAGCAGAGCGGTCAGGACGCGTTGCCGATTCGCGAGGGCGCGGCCGACAGTCGCGAACAGCCGTCGTCGTAGACGCGGCGCTGCTGCACCGCGAGCGTCTGCAGGATCGCCCGGGCGACGGGTCGCAACTCACTCAGTTGCACAAACTCCTTCCTGCTCGCGACGCGTAGTTGCATGCGTGTCAGCGCGGTCACGGTCGCAGGCTCGGGGCCGCCGTCGACGAGCGCGGTCTCTCCGAAGAACATCCCCCGGCCCAACACGCCGAGCTCGTGACCGGAGACGGTCACGGCGGCGGAGCCCGACAGGATGAGGAAGAAGCCACCCGGTCGATCGCCCTCCCGTGTCACCACACGGCGCGCCGCGACCTCGACCTCGTACGTCAGCCGATCGATGCGGGTCAGCTCCCTGCCGGAGGCTCCCTGCAGCAACGAGAGGGTACGCAGGCGATCGATTGCTCGTGTGCGCTTGCCCGAGATCAACATGTCAGCGTCCGCCCTGCCGCACGGCGTTCGCTCCACCGATCACTTCGCGTTCGTCCTCGATGTCGCATGGTCATGCCCCGCTGTTCGTCGATTGCGCCGCTATGAGCCCACGGTCCCGGCGCCGCCGTGGTCGGTGTGCGCGTCGGAGACCCGACCGAGCGAAAGCTCCGCTCGCTCGGCGGTCTCGCGCACGTCTTCGGCTGTCCCCGCTTCGAAGAGGAAGAAGCAGGTCTCGTCCTTCGGCACGAAGATCGACTGGAGGCAGCGCACTGGGCGCCCCGCCGCCGACAGCCGCTCGGCCGCGGCCCGCGCTCGGCGCGCGAGCCCTTCGACGTCGGCCCCCAGGACCGCGGCGACGTAGACCTCGAGCAGGAAATGCGGCACGTCACCGACCGTACGAGCTTGGTGAGCTCGAGGAATCCCGGAAAACCGTGATCTTTGGACCGCTACCTCGCGCGACGGAGGTCCCGTGGCAGCTGGGATCGGGAGCGCACGCCGAGCTTCGAGTACGCGTGCGACAGGTGAGACTCCACCGTGTGCACGCTCATGAAGAGCGCGTCGGCGATCTCCTTGTTCGACCGTCCATCAACTGCGAGCTCGACGACGCGCTGCTCGGTGGGCGTGAGCTCGCCCGAGCCGCTCGGTCGGCGACCGCTCACCCGGGTCAGCTCGTCCATTGCTCGTTCGGCCCAGAGCCGCGCGCCCATCCGCTCGAACGTCTCGAGCGCTTCGGTGAGCGACGCGCGCGCCTGAGCCCGCTGCCTGGACCGTCGCTCGACGAGACCCTTCACGACGAGCGTGCGCGCCCGTTCGAACGGCATGTCGAGACGCTCGTGCGCCGTCAGCGCGTCGGCGAGCGCGCCGGCGGCTCCGGCTAGATCGCCGTGCGCCGCCAGGAGCAGCCCTCGGCAACGAGCCCCGATCGCGAGCGCCCAGGGGCGATCGAGCTCCTGCCCCCGACGCTCCAACGCGGAGATCAGTGGTTCGGCCCGGTCGAGCTCGCCGAGCCCGATGAGCGCCTCGATGGCGTCGGGCAGGAAGAACGGCAGGATCGGTTCGGCGATGCCGTACGTCTCGAGGGGAGCCACCATCTCCTCGCACGCCTGCCACGCGCTCTCGGCGTTCCCGATGGAGAGGTCGAGCAGGGCGAGCGTCGCGCACATCCACAGACGCGGCTGGAAGAAGTCGATGCGCGCGCCAGATGCGGTCGCTTCGGCAGATGACTCACGAGCGCGCGTGTCGTGGCCTTGGTGCGCGTCGACGAAGGCTCGCTGGGCGATTGCCAGCGCCTGCATCGATGCGCTGCCGGTCAGCGCGGCCAAGGTCTCGGCCTGCTCCGCCAGCGACGCGGCGGTCGAAAGGTTCCCGCTGCGCGTCTCGAGCCAGCTCAACCAGATCAGCACGAACGCAAGGTCGCTCTCGTCGCCCTGATCGGCGGCCTGCGTCCATACCTCGGTCAGCCCGCGGCGCGCCGCCGCATGATTGCCGGTGTAGAGATGGAGCAGCGCGGCGACCGTGCTCGGCCGCGCCGGCAGCGGCATGAGCGCGTCGTGGTCCTCGAGCGCGAGCGCGCGCTCGACCACGGCCCAATCGACACCACGGCCGAACATGAAGTCGACCATCGCGCACGCCGCCAGCGAACGCGACACGAGCGTGGCGTCGCGACAGGCTTCCGCGATCTCCAGCGCGCGAAGTGCGTGCGCACGTCCGGCGACGTCCCAGTTCGATGAGCACAGATAGGCGAGTCCGGCCTCGATGCCAGCCTCGAGGAGCGGGTCGTCGACGTATCCGAGCGCTTCCTGGTAGACGGCGATGGCTCCGGCGAAGTTCTCGTCGTCAGCCGAGATCTCGGCGAGCACGCGGAGCGCGTTCGCTCGGAGCGAGCGCGAAAGCGGCTCCTGGAGGAGGTCCTCGATCAACGCTCGGGCCCGTGATCGGTCGCCGGAATGCGTGTGATGCTCGGCGGCCGCGATCCCTCGCCGCTGCCGGTCCTCGGCGTCGCGCGTCGGTGTGAGATCGCGCGCGCGTTCGAGCAGTTCGGCCGCCGTGTCCCAGCCGCCGCGGGCCCGGGCGAGGACAGCTGCTGCTTCGAGCGAGCCGGCGATCTCTCGGTCCGGCTCGTGGCCGGCGTGCGCCAGGGGCGTGCGCTCGCGACCGGATCGTCGACGAGCTGCGCGAGCTGCCGCTGCATCGCGCGCCGCTCGTGAGGGAGAGCGGCGGTTGTCACGGTGCTGGCGAGAAGCGGGTGGGTGAAGTGGATCCTGTGGCCCGCGACCTCGATGACCCCGGCACCGATCAGCTCCTTCAGCGCCGAGGCCGCATCCGGCCCGAGGAGGGCTTCGATGAGCTCGGTCGACGGGTCGGACGCGAGCGCGGCGCCGAGCGCCGCGCTCTTGGTCGCGTCGGACAGACTGGAGAGCCGTTCGCCGAGCAGCGCGCCGAGCTCGCTCGGGACGGCCAACGGCTGCTCGAGACGCAGCTCGGTCTCGGTCTCGCGAAGGCTGCGTGCGAGCTCCAACGTGAACAACGGATTGCCCCCCGTCGACTCGAAGATCCGCCGCAGGAGCAACCGAGGTGGGTGGAAGTCGAGTCGTTCCGCAAGCAGCAGGCGGGCCGCCCCCATGCTCAGCCCGCCGACCTCGACCCGTGCCGATCTCTCGGCTCCGAACCGACCGTTGCCCGGGCCCGTCCGTTCCGTCAGCAGGAACACGATCGCCTCGTCATCGAGCCGCCGCTGGGCGAATCGCAGCGCGCCGGCCGAGGCCGCGTCGAGCCACTGGACATCGTCGACCGCGACCATGAGCGGCGCGCGGGAAGCGAGCTCGCGCAACACACCCAAGAAGCCCGCGGCGATCGCGCGCGCTTCGGGCGGTTGATCGGACGGCTCGGACCGGAGGAGCGCCACCTCCAGCGCCCGCCGTTGGGGACCAGGGAGCGCCGCGAGCACCGAGCCATCGACGAGCTCGAGGAGATCGCTGAGCGCGGCGAACGAGAGTTGGGCCTCCGGCTCGCTCGGCCGCGCCACGAGCACCGCGGTTCCGCGCCGGCGCGCCGCATCGACGCCGGCCTCCCACAGCGCCGTCTTCCCGAAGCCCGGGCCGCCGGCGAGCACGAGCGTGGATGTGGAAGCCGGTTGGGCTTCCAGAAACTGGTGCAGTTGCGCGAGTTCTGTGTCGCGACCGACCAGCCGACTCGATGCTGCTGCAGCCGCCACGCAACCTCCCGCAAACGGCATTCAACTCCGCGCAGACTGTCCGATCAACGGGAATCGTCGGTATTTTGGCCCGCGGGCACGGCAAGCGATCGCGTGCATGCGGGGCTCGGCGCCAACGAGAAGGCTCGAGCGAGTGCGTCGGGGAGCTCGGCGAGCGAGGAGAGCACACGGCTCGCGAGGGCGAGGGCGTCATCGGCCGGCGGGAAATGGGGGTTCGGCACGGCGATGACCTCCAGGCCGGCGGCGTGCGCGGATCGGATCCCATTGCTGGAGTCCTCTACGGCAACTCCGCTTCCTGCGTCAGCGCCGAGCCTTCCGATGGCTTCGCGGTACACGTCCGGCGCCGGCTTTCCTCGGGCGACCTCCTCGGACGAGACCGTCACCGTGAAGCAGTCTCGGAGACCGCTCACGTCGAGGAACACCTCGATGACCTCGCGATTCGATGACGAAGCAAGACCCAGTCGAAACCGGCCCGCGATCGTGCGCACTGTGTCGACCGCGCCCGGGAGCAACGGGAGATGCGTCGCGTAACGATCGATCACTTCCTGCGCGACGCGGGACGAGATCTCGCGCGGTTCGAGCGCGACTCCCAGCCGGTTGTGGAGATAGGCCGACCACTCGGTCGAGCTCATCCCGATCAGATCGGTGGTCGCGCGCTCGTTCCAGCGTCCACCGGCGTCACGCACGAGAGATCGGCGGGCTTCGTCCCAGACCGTCTCCGAGTCGACGAGGACGCCGTCGAGGTCGAACACGACAACGCGGATCGCGTGGAACCCAGAACTGCGTGGCGTATTCATCGTCTTCATCGTCCCAGGCGTCTCCTCCCTGCGTGTGGAGGGTAGAGCTTCCCGCCTGAGACTCGGATTGCACGAGGGCGTGTAGAAGCGGCCCGTGCTGCCGGGATGCACTATCCATCAATCTGGATTGATTGACTCTGACGGTCGTGGGTACGCTGCCACCGATGGAACGGGCAGTCGCGCTCCGGGTCCCTGACGATCCGCCCGAGTTTTTCGGGCTCATCGCGCATCCGGTGCGGTGGCGACTGTTGCGTGAGCTGGTGCACAGCGATCGGGCCGTGTGGGAGCTGACGCAATTGCTCGACGAACCCCAGAGCCTGGTGTCGTACCACTTGCGTTTGCTGCGCGCGGACGGGCTGGTGTCGAAGCGTCAAAGTTCCGCAGATCGACGCGACAGCTACTACGCGCTGGACCTGCTCCGCTGCCGGACACGGATGCAGGCTGCGGGCGGCGCGCTGCACCCCGGGTTATGGCTCGAACCGACGTCGCCCGGGAGACGCCGAGTTCGTGGCGCGTCGCGTCGCAGGCGGCGAGTTCTGTTCCTCTGCACCGGCAACAGCGCGCGCTCCCAGATCGCGGAAACGTTGCTCGTCGGCATGTCGGAGGGGGCGGTCAGTGCGGCGAGTGCGGGGAGCAATCCGAAGCCGCTGCATCCCAACGCGGTACGGGTGATGCGGAAACGCGGTGTCGACATCAGCAGCAACCGAACGAAACACCTCGACGAGTTCGTCTCGCAGCGCTTCGACTTCGTGATCACACTCTGTGACCGCGTGCGGGAGGTCTGTCCCGAGTTTCCCTCTCACCCGCAGCTCGTGCACTGGAGCATCCCCGACCCGGCGCTCGCGGGTTCGAACAACCGGGCGACCTACCCGGCGTTCGAACGCACTGCGGCCGAGCTCGAGACGCGCATCCGGTTCCTGCTCGATCTGATCGACGAACCATCGACCCGGAGGTCGAGATCTCATGCTGAACGATGAGACAGTCAACGTGCGTTACATGGTCGACGATGTCGACGAGGCGATCGGCTTCTACACCAAGCAGCTCGGCTTCGAGCTGTTGACGAGCGCGGCGCCGGCGTTCGCCGACGTCGCACGCGGCAACCTGCGATTGCTGCTCTCGGGGCCGACGAGCTCGGCGGGGCGTCCGATGCCGGACGGGCGCAGACCCGAGCCGGGCGGTTGGAACCGCATCCACTTCGTCGTCGGCGACATCGACGCCGAGGTCGCGCGCCTGCGCGAGAGCGGCGCGACGTTCCGGAACGACATCGTGACCGGGCCGGGTGGAAAGCAGATCCTGCTCGAGGACCCCTCGGGCAACGTCCTCGAGCTCTTCCAGCCGGCAACTGCCTGACGCGACCGCGCACGAGACGTGGCTGCAGGCGGCACGGGCAACGATGGGGCGCGTCCGTCGTTACGAACCGTCATCGTCGAGTGGGGCCGGATCGGCTGCATCGGATTCGGGGGACCGCCGGCACACATCGCCCTGCTGCGAGGTCTGTGTGTCGACCGCAGGCGCTGGATGACCCCGCAGGAATTCGAGGACGCAATCGCCGCGTGCAACCTGCTCCCCGGGCCGGCGTCGACGCAGCTCGCCATCTTCTCGGCGTGGCGCGTCGCCGGACCGCTTGGCGCCACCGTCGGCGGCATCGCGTTCATCGTTCCGGGACTCGTGCTGATCCTCACGCTGGCCGCGCTGTTCCTCGCCGCGTCGCCGCCGACGTGGGTCCTCGGAGCCGGCGCCGGGGCCAGCGCGGCGGTGGCCGCGGTCGCGGTGCGCGCCGGCGCCGACCTCATCGGGGCCAGTCTGCGGCGCGCGGCGAGCCGCGGGCGGTGGGCCGTCTACGCGATCCTCGGCGGGACGGCCGCCGCGACCGTCGGTCCCATGCTCGTGTTCGTCCTGTTGGGCTGCGGACTGGCCGAGCTCACCTGGCTCACGCTCGGCCGCACCGGGAAGCTCGGCACGCACGCGTTGCCGCTCATCGCCGCGACGACGACCGCCGCTCCGGGCGGCGTGCTCGCGCTTGTCTGGGTGGCGCTCAAGGTCGGTGCGCTGTCCTACGGCGGGGGCTTCGTGATCATTCCGCTCATGCAGGCCGATGCCGTCAACCACTACCACTGGATGACCGACGCGCAATTCCTCGACGCGGTTGCGCTCGGTCAGGTCACGCCGGGACCGGTCGTGCAGACCGTGGCCGTCGTCGGCTACGCCGCCGCCGGCTTGGGCGGCGGCCTGCTCGCCGCCCTCGTCGCGTTCATGCCCTCCTTCGCCTTCGTGCTCTTCGGCGCGCCCCGCTTCGATCGCCTACGACAAGACATTCGCGCGCGCGCCTTCCTCGACGGCGCGGGTCCGGCCGCGATCGGCGCGATCATCGGCGTCGCGCTCCCGCTCGCGCGGGCGCTCGCCGAACCCTGGCAATACGGCATCCTCGCCGCAGCCGCGGTCGCGCTGTTCCCGCTGCGACGTCCGGTCGTCGTGACGCTCGTCGGCGCTGCGATCATCGGTGTCATCGCCGGCCAGCTCGGCGCGCCCCTGCCGTAGCCTACGTAGGTAGGCTGCCCCGGCCGGCTCGTCATCTGCTCGGATCCGCGGCTGACGACGCGACGTAGTCGTCGAGCGTCCATTCCGGACTGACCTGAAATCCCACCGTGCCCGGGACCGAGAGCGGACGCAGGACCGCGGTGATGTAACGCGCGTAGCGTTCTGCCGCTTCGACAGACGTCCACGAGTACAGACCGGCGTAGTCGGAAGTGGACGGGTCGACCATCCACAGCTTCACCTGATACCCCTCGAAGCCCGCGAAGAGCACCGTGTTCAAGATGCACAGCCGCTCGAACAGCCACCGGCGGATCCCTGCTCCGGGCGGTATCGCGCGCAGATGGAACCACACGGCCAACATGACCGGCTGACCGGGTGCCGCGGCGTCACATGTCGTCGTGCGGAACACGGTGTACGCGCGCCGGTCCGGAAGGCTCACATGGGTGCCGAGGTTCGATCGCCGGATGTGGAGATGGCGCCCGAGCAAGAGCCGCACGACCTGCGCGGCACACTCGGCCGCGCTGCGAACCAGCGTTGTCGGGTTCGTCGCGCGTTGGTCCCCGCTCACTGCAGCAACTCCCTTCGTCCGGAGTCAGGCGCCGGGTCACGGTTCTCGGCACGCGGCGACGCGCTCGGCGGTCAGTGCAATGACGACATCGACGGTCTCGGCGCTTCTGCGCAGCGTGACGGGCAGCCTCGTGTGCCGGCTCCGCTCGAGCCATCGTCCTTCGCGGAAACACGGCCGGGAAGGGCCGAAGGTCCTGACGCCGGAGGCGGCATGCGCGCCGCGAGTTTGCCCAGTGCTTGCCTTTCCCGGAGTCGACGCTTACCGATTCGTGCCTACCCTCGCAGGGCGGCGCGCCACGCGGTCGGAGGGTCGATCGGCCCTGTTGCGTCGGTTCCCTCGGCGCGACCGTGATCGCATGTCGAACATCGCACCGGAAGTTGCGCTCGAATCCGATGTCGTCGGTTCGCGTCTCATCATCGACGAGCAGATGCCTGCCTTCGACGTCGTCATCGCGGAATCGATCGTGGTCGGCGCGGATGTCGAGCCGACGTACGGCGCCGCGCGCTCGCTCGACTTCCTGCGCGTGCGGACGCCGCTGCTCGCAGTCGCGTTCTGGGTACGCGGGCTCCCGGAACGACTGGGGCGCCGTCCGGTCGAGCCTCCACGGCGACTCGTGTTGACGGCCGGAGACGAGCTCCCCGGGTGGCTGGTGTTGGGCGAGGACGATCGACACGAGCTCGCGTTCGGAGCGGTCGGCAAGTTCTGGAAGGGGACGATCGAATGGCGGGATGTCGCCGCCGCGGACTTCGCCGCATTCGATGAACCGGGCTTCGGCAAGATCGCCTGCGATCTTCGTGTCCGACCCTGTGGTCAGGGGCGCACGCTCCTCACGTACGAGTGCCGGACCGCGACGACGAGCACCGACGCGCGGCGCCGGTTCGCGCGGTACTGGTGGCTCATCCGACCGTTCGTCGGCTACATCATGCGGGCGACCCTGCGCACGATCCAGCACGATGCCGAACGAGCAGCGGTGGCGTGAAAATGGGTGTCGCGATGGATCCGACGAACGGATCCGAACCGGGGCCGCGGCTCCTCGTCGTCGAGGACGACGACGCGATCGGGGTGCCCTTGGAAGAGGGTCTCGTGCGCGAGGGGTTCACGGTGTGCCGCGTCCGGACGGCAGCCGCGGCGCTCGCAGCCGAGCAGCCCGATCTCGTGTTGCTCGATCTCGGTCTCCCGGATCTCGAGGGCACCGAAGTCTGCCGCCAGTTGCGAGCGCGTTCGGCGGTACCGATCATCGTGCTCACGGCGCGTGGTGACGAGCTCGATCGGGTGATGTTGCTCGAGCTCGGCGCCGACGACTATGTGATCAAGCCGTTCGGCTTTCGCGAGCTCGTCGCTCGGATCCGCGCCGTGCGGCGCCGGGCGACGGCGGGCGACACGCCCGGCTTCGCGGCCGAGCAGCACATCGGCGAGCTGACCCTCGACCGCCGCGCCCGCCGCGTCGAGGTCGGGAGCAAGGAGCTCGAGCTCGCACCGAAGGAGTTCGATCTGCTCGCGAAACTCGCGGAGGACCCGGGCGCGGTGGTCCGGCGCGACGAGATCATCGCAGAGGTGTGGGACGAGCACTGGTGGGGTTCGACTAAGACGCTCGACGTCCACATCTCGTCGCTACGCCGCAAGATCGGTGATCCCAACTGCATCACGAGCATCCGCGGGGTCGGGTATCGCCTCGAACCCGTCCGTACATGACGCGTCGGCTGCTCGTCACGTACCTGACGATCAGCGCGCTGGCCCTCGCCGCGCTCGCGATCCCGCTGGGAATCACGTTCGCGCAACGCGAGCGGGATCGGCTCTACTTCGAGATCCAACGGGACGCGGCCTCGATCTCCTCGCTCTCCGAGGACGGGCTCGAGGACGGAGCGCCCCTTCCGATCGCCTCGACGCTCGAGGACTACCGACGGACAACTCGTGGCCGCATCGTCGTGGTCGACAAGACCGGGACGAGCGTTGCGGACTCCAACGACCCGAACGCAGTACCGCAGGACTACTCGAACCGGCCGGAGGTCGCGGCCGCGCTCCAGGGTCGTCGAGCGATCGGCACCCGCCACTCGAACACGGCCGGGAGCTCACTCGTGTACGTCGCGGTACCGGTGGCTTCGGGTGGGGCGGTGCACGGCGCGGTACGCATCACCTATCCGACTGCCGCGCTCGATGCGCGGGTTCGCAACGCGTGGGTCCGCCTCGGCTTGCTGTGCGCGTTCGTCCTCGCGGCGATCGCGGCCGTTGGGTTCCTGCTCGCGCGCAGCGTCACTCGACCAGTGCAGACGCTCGAAGACGCCGCCGAGCGCATCGCGGACGGCGACCTCAGTGCCCGCGCGCAGACCGAGAAGGGCGCGCCCGAGCTGCGCGCGCTCGCGTCCACCTTCAACCGCACGGCCGGCCGACTCGAACAGCTCGTCGATGCGCAGGACCGCTTCGTCGCCGACGCTGCGCATCAGCTGCGCTCACCATTGGCGGCCCTGCGGCTTCGTTTGGAGAACTTCGAGCCGCACCTTCCGCCGGCCGAGGCGTCACGCGTCGATGCGACCATCGATGAGGTTGCGCGACTCAGCCGCATCGTCGACGGCCTCCTTGCGCTTGCGCGCAGCGACGCCGACCACAGCGGGAACC
The DNA here is from genome assembly GCA_963740835.1 of uncultured Actinomycetes bacterium. Taxonomy (GTDB): domain Bacteria; phylum Actinomycetota; class Acidimicrobiia; order IMCC26256; family PALSA-610; genus CAVUFH01. The sequence goes on from CAVUFH010000003.1 coordinate 1,870,946, forward strand.
GGGCTGTCGACGTCACCGAAGTCGCACGCGAGCGCGTCGATGCGTGGCACGGGTTCGCCGCCGAACAAGGCGTCGAGCTGCGCGCGAGCGGTACATCAAGGCTCTGGGCGCGTGCGCCGGCGGGTGGGCTCGAGCAGATGCTCGACAACCTGGTCGGAAACGCGATCGCGGCCTCACCGCCGGGAGCAGTGGTCGACGTCTCCGTGCGCGCGGTCGACCACTCCGTCGAGGTGCGCGTTGTCGACCAAGGCCATGGCCTCTCCCGGACGCAATGCGAGCTCGCGTTCGAGCGGTTCTGGCGGGGCGACAGCAACGCGCCGGGCACGGGACTCGGGCTTCCGATCGTCCGGCAGATCGCACGACTCGCGGGTGGCGACGCGACGCTCGAACCGGCGGCGCCCGGTCCCGGTCTCGTCGCGATCATCCGGTTGCCACAGAGCGCACCGGCGGCGACGTCCGTCGGCAACTCCGCATCGCTAACTGTGCCCTAACCCTGAGCACGACGGCTCTTGCCCCGCCGGTTCCTAGGTTGGATCCGCATCGCCGGACGGCGGTGCGGAGGTGCAACGGTGCCACGCAAACGACTGCTCATCACGATCGGCAGCATCGTCGCGACGCTCTGCGCGGCGGCGGCCGCGTTCAGCCTGACGACGGGTCTCGTTCGTGACCGCGCCAACGATGGCGCCGGGAACCTGGCCACGGTGATCACCGTCCCGGCGAGGGCGGACACGCCCTCGACGCCGCCCCCACCCGTGACGGTGCCGCTCGGGCGCGACGCCGACGACCGCGAGCGCCCCGGCCGGGACGCCGATGACTGAACGTCCGACGCGGCCCGCATCGCGTCGCGGCCACGCCGCCGCGCGTGCGCGGCGGTACGTCGCGACCGCGAGCGCGTCCCTCGCGACGGTGCTCGTCGGCGTGATGGCGCTCGGGTCCCGACCTGCGCACGATGTCGGGCACGCGAGCCCGGGTGTCGCACCCGTGTCTCCCGTTCCGGCCGCTCCGGCGCCGGCGAGCCCCGCGGCGAGCCCCGCGCCGGCGAGCCCCGCGCCGGACACCGCGAACACCGTCGCACCCCGCGCGACCGTGCCGTTCGATCCCGGACCGCCGCCGTCCGTCGTCACGCGCGACACGACGCCGGTGACGACCAGCAATGGGAGCTGAACTCGCGTTCCCAGCCATGGGTTCGACTGCGCAGGTGATCGTGGTCGGCGGCCGCGAGCGCGCCTTGCTGCACGCGGCGCGGCACCGGGTCGAGGAACTCGAACGCCGGTGGAGCCGGTTCAGGCCCGAGAGCGAACTGAGTCGCCTCAACGCAGGCGCGTCCGCCGTGCCGCACGTCGTCTCGGCGGACACGTTCCTGCTCGTCGAACGGGCAGTGCGCGGTTGGGAGCTCACGCACGGCCGCTACGACCCGACCGTGCTCCCGGCGCTCCGTGGTACCGGCTACGACCGTGACTTCGCGCTGGTGTCGCGCGCCGACGAAGCCGCGCCGTCTCCGCGTCAGCGGCCGGCGCCGGGATGCGCGCGGATCGGGCTCGATCCGGTCGTGTGCAGCGTGTCGCTCCCAGCAGGCGTCGAGATCGATCCGGGTGGGATCGGCAAGGGATTGGCCGCGGACCTCGTGACGGCAGAGTTGCTCGCGGCGGGTGCGCGCGGCGCGCTCGTGAACCTCGGTGGTGATCTCCGTGTGCGCGGTGAACCGCCGGAAGGCAACACGTGGGCGATCCGCGTGTCCGATCCGTTTGACGACGATCCCTGTGGAGATGGCACCGAGCTCTTCGGTCTCGGACTCGCAGATGGCGCGGTTGCGACGTCGACGAGCCGGCGCCGGTGGTGGGTGCGCGACGGCCGCGTTCGCCACCATCTCATCGATCCGCGTCGCGGCGATGCCGCGAGCAGCGAGCTCGTCGCGGTGACGGTCGTCGCGCAGGACGGCTGGTGGGCAGAAGTCGCGGCCAAGGCGATCTTCGTCGCCGGGACAAAGGCGTCCCAGGTCACGCTGGACGGCGTCCTTGCCGCGACCGTCACCGCGATCGGCACGCTCGAGATGAGCGACGCACTCGCGAGGGTCGCGGCATGACCACGCACCTTGCCTGGTACGTCGCGCGTGCGTCGGGCATCCTCGCCTGGTTGCTCCTTTCGGCGAGCGTGATCTGGGGGCTGCTGCTCTCGACCCGCCTGCTCGATCGCCGCCCGTCGCCGCGTTGGTTGCTCGATCTCCACCGGTTCCTCGGCGGGTTGGCCGTGACCTTCACCGCCATCCACATCGCCGGCCTGGTCGGTGACAACTACCTCCACTTCGGCGCGGCCGATGTGCTCGTTCCGTTCGCGAGCCAATGGCGCACGATGGCAGTCGCGTTGGGCGTCGTCAGCATGTGGTTGCTCGCCGCGGTCGAGGCGACCTCGCTGCTCATGCGCCATCTCCCGCGGCGCCTGTGGCACCGTGTCCATCTCGCCAGTTACGGCGTGTTCTGGATGGCGACGCTGCACGCGCTCCTCGCGGGAACCGACACTCGGAATGGGCTCTTCCGACTGGCCACGTACGCCGTGATCGTTGCCGTCGTCTTCCTCTCGGTGCTGCGCGCGCTGCAGCCCAAGAAGACACGCGGCCGGGCCGCGACGCCAGCGCGAGTCCCGGCCAACGGCCCTCGCATCCCGGGACCTTCGGCTCTAGGTCGCTAGCTCCCCGTCGCGGAGTCTGGACGTACCGGACACCGTGACACAGGGGAGCCGCGGTCGGGTCGGGACTCGGAGGAGGCGCTGCCCATTGCAGCGCGATGCGGTGCGAACGGAGGCGAAGATGAAGGACTTGCTGGAGATCGCGGACCTCGCGCCCGATGGACTCGATCGACTCCTCCACCTGGGGGCGGCGGCGAAGCGGGCCCCGCACGCGTTCACAGGTGTGCTCGAAGGTGAGACGGTCGTCTCCTACTTCGCCAAGCCGTCGACGCGTACTCGCCTCGCGTTCGGGACCGCCGTCACCCGGCTCGGCGGCGTACCGCTGATCGTCGGCCCGTCCGAGCTCCAACTCGGCCGGGGCGAGACCATCGAGGACACCGCGCGTGCTGAGCTGCTTCGCGCGTGCGTTCGTCATCCGGACGTTCGCGGATGCCGATGTTCGTTGCTTCGCAGACGCCGCGACCATCCCTGTTGTCAACGCGCTCACGGACGTGCACCACCCCTGCCAAGCGCTCGCCGACCTCATGACGCTGCGCGAGCACTTCGGGAGCTTCGAGGGGCTCAAGCTCGCCTACGTGGGCGACGGCAACAACATCGCGCACAGCCTCTTGCAGGCGTGCGCGCTCGCCGGCGTCCACCTGACCGTAGCCACGCCGGCCCCCTTCGAGCCGCGGCCCGACATCGTCGACGCGGCCGAGCGGGTCGGCCGCGCGAACGGGGTCGAGATCGTGACGATGCATGACCCCCAGCGCGCGGTGCTCGCCGCGGATGCGGTGTACACGGACGCGTGGGTGTCCATGGGTACGCCGGAGCGCGAACGCGCCGAGCGATCACGTCTGCTCGAGCCGTACCGGGTCACGGAACGCCTCATGGCGAAGGCCAATCCGAGCGCGGTCTTCATGCACTGCCTCCCCGCGCATCGCGGCGAAGAGGTTGCGGGGGCGGTCATCGACGGTCCGCAGTCCGTCGTCTTCCAGCAGGCCGAGAACCGATTGCACACGGCGATGGCAGTGATGATCGGACTGATCGACGGCTCGGTGAACGGACGGACGTCGAACGAACGGGTCGGAGTCCCGGCATGAGCGGGCACGGCACTGACAACTTCCGTATCGTCGTCGGCGTCGACGACTCACACGGCGCGGGGAGCGCGTTGCGCTGGGCGCGCGACGAAGCGCGGTTGCGCGGCGCTCGGGTCGAAGCCGTGCACGCCTGGCACTACCCGTACCTCCCGACGCCGCCGTTCACGTCACCGCCGGCGCCCGGATCCGACGCCATCGAGATCGCGGCCCGGGCCGAGCTCGACCGCGCCGTCGACGAGGTCGACGAGTCCGGATTGGTCGCGCCGATCGAACGGACGATCGTCTGGGACGGTGCCGCGAGTGCACTCATCGATGCTTCGAAGGACGCGGATCTCCTCGTCGTCGGCAGTCGAGGGCGGGGCGGTTTCACCGGACTCCTGCTCGGCTCCATCAGCCAAGAGGTGGCGCAACACGCGTCGTGCCCGGTCGTCATCGTCCCGGCCGAATGATGCCGGGACGAGAGGAGGAGCCATGAGCAGCCGAGGTCTTCAGATCCTGTCGGAGGCGCAGTGCGAGGACCTCTTGACCGCGCGCTCGTTCGGCCGCATCGTGACCAAGATCGGCGATTCGATCGCCGCGCTGCCGGTGTACTTCACCATGCTCGACGGTGCCATCGTCTTCCAGACCGATCCCGGCACGAAACTCGCGGCCGCCGTGATGAACAGTCAGGTCACGTTCGAGGTCGACGACGAAGGCGAGGGGTGGAGCGTGATGGTCGTCGGCACGTGCGAGGAGGTTCGGGCCGAGGAACAACGCGCCGCCGCGCTCGAGGTGCTCGCCGGCAGCTGGCCCGAGGGCGAACGCCAGCGTGTCGTGCGCATTCGCCCGCAGCGCACGACCGGACGGCGATTGAATCCGGCGCCGCAGTAGCTCGCCGACACATCGAAGGTTGGAGGGTCAGATGGAACGCATCGTGGTCGGCGTGGACGATTCGGACGGTTCTCGTCGCGCGCTCGAGTGGGCGATTCGGGAAGCGAAGGTCCGCGGCGCGCACGTCGCCGCGGTCCACGTCTGGCACTTCCCGTACGTACCGACCGGTCCCTTCGTACCGGCGCCGGTGCCCGGCAGCGACGCGATCGAGGCCGAGGCCCGCCATGTCCTCGACCGTTCCGTCGACAGCGTCGACGCGTCCGACCTCGAGCAGCCCGTCGAGCGGGTGTCCGTGTGTGACGGCGCAGTGAAGGGACTCCTCGACGCCGCGAAGGACGCCGACCTCCTCGTGGTCGGGAGCCGGGGACGCGGTGGCTTCACCGGCCTGTTGCTCGGCTCCGTGAGCCAGGAGGTCGCGCACCACGCGCCGTGCCCGGTCGTGATCGTTCCGCTGCACGGATGAGGTCCTTGGACCCTTTTCCGACGGTGCCTCCGATGTCAGTCTCGCAAGCGTGCAACGGCTGATCTTCGGCGTGATGTTCGCCACGCTTGCCTTCGTCACGGTTGCCTGCGGCAGCGGGGACACCGACAGCGGCACGAGCGCGTCGACGTCCACGACGAGCACGCCTGAGCGGACCGCCCCGGTGCGTGTCTACTTCGCCTGGCACGAGAAGGTCGGCACCGCGGGCAGGACGGTCAGCGCCCGGCAAGAGCCGCGGGGTGCTGTTGCAGCACTCCTCAGGGGTCCGGACGGGTTCGAGAAGAACATCGGAATGGGCACCCAGATCCCCGCTGGCACCGAGTTGCGCAAGGTTGCTGTCGTCGATGGCGTCGCAACCGTTGATCTGTCCACCGAGTTCGACTCGGGCGGCGGCAGCCTTTCGATGCAACTGCGCACCGCTGAGGTCGTGTTCACCCTCACGCAGTTCCAGGACGTGCACTCGGTCACGATCCTCATCGACGGCAAGAGCGTCGAAGCGATCGGCGGGGAAGGGATTCCCGCCTCGGGTCTGTCCCGCAAGGACTTCACGAACGTCACGCCCGCGATCCTCGTCGAGTCGCCGGTGCCCGGGCAGTCCGTGACATCGCCGCTCGAGGTCTCCGGCATCTCGAACACCTTCGAGGCGACCGTCAACTACTCGGTCAACGATCCGGACGGGCTCGTGCTCAAGGACGGATCCACGATGGCGACGGCAGGCACTGGAACCTGGGGTGACTTCCGTTTCACCGTCGACTACCGCACCGCGCGCGACGGGCTCGGAAGCGTCATCGCGTGGGAGGTCAGCCCCAAGGACGGCTCACAGCAAAACGTGTACGAGGTCCCTGTGCGAATGAGCTGACGCTCATTCGAACGAGAGGAAGGCTCGGAATGAAAGCACTCGTGTATCACGGTCCGAACGAGAAGGCGTGGCAGGAAGTGCCCGATCCGATGATCGCCTCCGATACGGATGCGATCGTGCGGGTCGACGCGGTGACAATCTGTGGCACCGATCTTCACATCCTCAAAGGCGACGTCCCGACCGTCGAGGCGGGTCGCGTGCTCGGACACGAAGCGGTCGGCACCGTCACCGCGGTGGGTTCCTCGGTGAAGAACGTCAAGCCGGGCGACCGCGTGCTGGTGTCGTGCATCACGTCCTGTGGCACGTGCCGCTTCTGCCGGGAGCGAAGGTACGGGCTCTGCTCCGGTGGTGGGGGATGGATCCTCGGGCACCTGATCGACGGCACCCAAGCCGAGTTCGTCCGCGTGCCGTTCGCCGACACGTCGACCTACCCGGCGCCCGCGGGCGTGACGGACGAGCAGCTGCTGATGGTTGCCGACATCCTGCCCACTGGTTACGAGGTCGGCGTGCTCAATGGCCACGTCGCTCCGGGTGACGTGGTCGCCGTCGTCGGTGCCGGGCCGATCGGACTTTCGGCGATCGCCGGTGCGCGTTTGTACAGCCCGAGCCACGTCGTCGCCGTCGATCCGGCCGCATCGCGCCGCGAGGCCGCGAAGCAGTTCGGCGCCGATGTCGTCGTCGACCCCATGATCGAGGACCCGCTCCAGGTCGTCCGCAGCCTCACCGACGGACTCGGCGCGGACGTGTCGATGGAAGCGGTGGGGACGCCGCAGGCATTCGAGTTGACCGTGTCGCTCGCTCGCGCCGGAGGTCACATCGCCAACATCGGCGTGCACGGTCAGCCCGCGACGTTGCACCTCGAGGAGCTGTGGATCAAGGATGTGACGATCACGACCGGCTTGGTTGACACCTTCTCGACGCCCACCTTCCTGCGTCTCCTCGCGGGCCACCAGTTCGACGCGGGCCGATTCGTCACACATCACTTCGCGCTCGACGATTTCATGGACGCGTACGAGGTCTTCGGCAACGCCGGCCAAACCGGCGCGCTCAAGGTCGTGCTTTCGCGGACGTGAACTGTCCGACCGCCCGGAACCGAGGACGTGATGCGATGAGCAGCCAAGGACTCGCGCGCATCGACAGTGACGAGTGCTACCTCTTGATACGAGGCCGATCCCTAGGACGGGTCGGGGTCAAGCTCACCGACGAGCTCGTCATCTTGCCGGTGTACTACGCGGTCCTCGATCGCGACATCGTGTTCCGGACGGATCCGGGAACCAAGCTGAACGCCGCGGTCCTCGGCGAGCGAGTCGCGTTCGAAGTCGACAACGCGGTGCCCGCGTGGAGTGTGCTCCTGTCGGGATACGCGCACGAGATCAGGAAAGCGGACGAACAGGTCGCAGCTCGGTCGCGACTCGGCAGCGACTGGCCCGCGGGCGAGCGGGAGTCACTGGTTCGCATCGCGGTCGACCGGGTCTCGGGACGACGCCTGCCGCCGCCCGCCTGACCTCACAGTCGCGGGACGATCACCAGCGGACACGGCGAATGCTGGGCGAGTTGCTGACTCACGGACCCCAGGAGCAGGCTCGCGAAACCACCGCGACCGCGCGATCCGACGACGAGCAACGACGCATCGCGTGCTTGCTCGAAGAGCACCGCGGCCGGCGCGCCTTCGACGGCGAGCATCTCGATCGCGGTTCGGTCGAGGTTCGCCGCCGCCTCCTCGACCAGACGTTCGAGCAAGTCGTTCGAAGCGTGCTGCGCACGTTCCAGCCACAACGGGATGTGCGAGCTGTCGGCGTCGATCCACGCGAGGTTCAGCTCGTACGCGTGCACGACTCGCAGATGCGCGCCGCTCGCCTGGGCCTGGCTCGCGGCCCATGTCAAGGCCGCGCGTGCCCCATCGGAATCGTCGACGCCGACGACGATCGTGCTGCTCACCGTGTGCCTCCTCTGCGCGCCTCGCCAAGGATCAATCGCCGTTCGGCCGAAGCGATCACGCGGCGGGTCGCCGCGACGGCGTCGGGGTTCACCGAGACCGAGGTGATCCCGAACTGTACGAGGTGCTCGGCGAACTCGGGTCGGTTCGATGGCGCCTGCCCGCAGAGCGACGAAGTCATCCCGTGGTCGCGGGCCGCGGCGACGATGCGACCGATCGCGTCGAGGACTGCGGCGTCGCTCTCGTCGAACAATTCGGCGCAGATCTCCGAGTCGCGGTCGACACCGAGCATCAGCTGGGTGAGATCGTTCGAGCCGATGGACACGCCATCGATGCCGAGGGCCGCGTACTCCGGAATGCGGTACACCACCGAAGGCACTTCGGCCATGACCCACCGGTGCAGGCCGCGTTGGCGGCCGAGCGGACTTGCGTCGACGAGTTCGAGGCACGCTTCGAGCTCCCAGCGCGTCCGCACGAAGGGGATCATGATGTGCAGGTTCGGCGTCTGTTCGCGCACGCGGGCGAGGAGCTCGCACTCGAGCGTGAACAGGTCCGGTTCGCGGACGTACCGGTAGCAGCCGCGATATCCGATCATCGGGTTGCCCTCGACCGGCTCGAACTCCGATCCGCCCTCGAGGTTGCGGAACTCGTTGCTGCGGAAGTCGATCGTCCGGTACACGACCGGTCGCGGCGCGAACGCGCTCGTGATGCGCAACAGCGAAGCCGCCATCCGATCGATGAATTCGGCCCGACCGCCGCGAGCGAGCTGCTCGCGCGGGTGCACGCCGTTCAGCGCGTCGGTCAACATGAACTCGGCACGGAGGAGGCCCACGCCGTCGACGGGCTGCGCGGCGACCTCGTCCGCGTGGTCGGCAATAGCAAGGTTGACGTACACGAGCGTTCCGAGCGCTTCGGAGCCGTCGGTCGCGGCCGGCGGCTGCGAGCGGGCCGCGACGGTGGTTCTCGGCGCGGCCGCGCCGGCGATCACGAGGCCCTTGGTGCCGTCGACGGTCACGACCTCGCCGTCGCGCAGCACCGTCGTGGCCTTGCGGGTCCCGACAACGCACGGGACGCCGAGCTCGCGGCTCACGATTGCCGCGTGGCACGTCATGCCGCCGCCGTCGGTGACGAGCGCCGCGGCCTTGCGCAGTACGGGAACCCAGTCAGGGCTCGTCATCGGCGCGACGAGGACCTCGCCGCTGACGAAGTCGGACGCACCCGTCGGCGATTGCAGCACGTGGACCGGACCGCTCGCGGTGTTCGGTGACGCCCCGAGCCCGTGGAGGAGCACCTGGCCCGCCGCCGCGGCCGGTTCGGTCTGTCGCGCGTGGAGCGTCGTGATCGGGCGAGATTGGACGAGGTAGGTCTCGCCCGCGGCGATTGCCCATTCCACGTCCTGCGGCCGTCCGTAGTGCGCCTCGACGCGCGCGCCGAGCTCGGCCAGGGCAATGACCTCGGCGTCCGCCAAGACTCGACCCCCACCCTCGGCCGGTGTGAGCTCGACGCGGCGGTCGCCCGTGGCGGGATCGCTGACGATCGCGTGCGTCTGGGTGCCGACGCGAACGTGGACGAGCTGCAGTCCCTGCTTCGCGACCACGTACGTATCCGGTTCGACCTGGCCACCGACGACGACTTCACCGAGCCCGAATGCGCCTTCGATGACGATGTGGGAGTCGTCGTCCGTCGTCGGATCGGCGGTGAACATGACACCACTGCGCTCGGACGGAACCATCCGCTGCACGATCACCGCGATCGCGGGCTCGTCGGAGAAACCGCGTGCGCGTCGATACGCGACGACGCGTGCTCCGAAGAGGGATGCCCAACACTCGACGACCCGTGTGAGGAGATCGTCCGCACCCGTCACGTTGGTGAAGGTCTGATTCATTCCGGCGAACGACGCGGCCGCGGTGTCCTCGCTGGTCGCCGACGACCGCACCGCGACCGGGCCGCCGCCGAGCGCGTCGTAGGCCGCGACGATCTGCTCGCGCAGCGACTCGGGGAGTCCGGCCTTGCGCACGAGCGACTGGAGGTGGTCGCTCGCGGCGGCGAGCTGGGTGGCGTCGTCGGACTCGACGGCGCCGGCGACTTCGGCGAGCTCGGAGCGCACGCCCGCCGCGTCCATCGCCTGCAGGTACGCCGGGGCCGTGACGACGAAACCCGGCGGGACGGGGAACTGCGCAAATGTGAGCTCGCCGAGGTTGGCGCCCTTCCCCCCGACGAGCGGGACGTCCTGCGCACGGACCTCGTTGAACCAGACGACGTCAGCCATGGACCGAGCATGCGCGGTCCCCACGCCGGACGTCAGGGGCGAAGGGCCTTTCTCCTGCGCATCCGCTTGTCGACCGCGTCCACGCCGAGGACGGCGACCGGCGTCAGGAGCGCAACCGTCCATCCGACGGCGGTTGGGAGGGCCTGATCGAGGAGATCGGCGATCGGCGGGACGCCGAGGAACGCGGCGAGGAGCAGCAGTTCGGCGGCGACGGCGGCGAGGAGGAACCGGTTCGCCGCCCAGGGCATCTGGAATGCACTGCGCGTGATGCTTCGGCACGCGAATGCGGTTGCGATCTGCCCGAACACGATCGCGCTGAAGGCGGCTCCTGAGGCGGCGAGCAGCATCTGACCCTCTGGGAAGGAGTCCCCGGGACGCCACCCGCCGGCGACGAAGGTTGCGACGAACGCGAGCATCGCGAACAGCGCTTCGGTCGGGCCGAGCACACCGAACGCCCGGTGGGCGACGATCCGGTCGAGCAATCGACCACACGCCGGTGGATCCGTACGGGCGTGCGCGGTCGGGGGTTGTGCGCCGAGCGCGACGGCGGGGAGCGTGTCCGTTCCGATGTCGAGCGCCAAGATCTGCAGGACGCCGATCGCGAGCGGGAAGCGACCACCCGAGAGCGCCCAGATCACGAACGGCGTCAGCTCGGCCACGTTGTCGGTGAGGTGGTATGTGAGGAACCGGCGCAGGTTCCCGAATGCCGCGCGGCCCTCTTCGACCGCGGCGACGATCGTGGCGAAGTCGTCATCGAGGAGGACCAGGTCCGCGGCTTCACGAGCGACGTCGGTGCCGCTTCTTCCCATCGCGACGCCGATGTTCGCCTCGTGCAGGGCCGGGCCGTCGTTCACGCCGTCCCCCGTCATTGCAACCACGTGACCGCGGAGCCGCAGCGCCCACGCGATTCGCAGCTTCTGTTCCGGCGCGACGCGCGCGATGACGATGCCGTCGCGGTCGACGAGTGCCCCGAGCACTGCGTCATCTTCGGGCAGATCCCGGCCGTCGATCACGAGCTCCTCATCGGTGAACAGTCCGACCTCCCGGGCGATCGCTCGCGCGGTGGCCGGATGGTCGCCGGTGATCATCGCGACACCCATACCCGCCTGGCGGCACGCGGCCATCGCCGACGCCGCATGGAGTCGCGGCGGGTCTTCGAGACCGATCAGCGCGACGAGCTCGAGGCCACGCTCGGCCGCGGCGGCGTCGTCCGGTTGCTCGTCGAGTGTCTTCGTCGCGATCGCCAGGACTCGGAGACCACGTTCGGCGAGGCGATCGCTCGCGAGGTACGGCGTACTGCCCGCCTTGGTGTTGCAGCACGGCAACACGTCCTCGGGTGCGCCTTTGACGAACACCGCGCGTGCAGTGGTGACACTCATACGACGCCGCCGCGGGTCGAAGGGAAAACGCCGAATGATCGGGTCCGTGGATTCGGCGGTTGCGACATCGACTCCGCATCGCAGCGCCAGCGCATGTACTGCAGCCTCCATTGGATCCCCACGAGCAATCCATTGTCCTTCCGCCTCCTCGACGCGTCCGGTCGAGCAGCGCGCTCCCACGAGTGCCGCGATTGCGAGCCGTTGCCTCACCGCGCTCGGCGCATCGATCGTCGCGGTCGGTTCGTAGCCTTCGCCTTCTATCCGTGCCGAGCCTTCGGGCGTCCACGCCTCGACCACCGACATGCGGTTCTCGGTGAGCGTCCCGGTCTTGTCGGTGCAGATGAAGGTCGTGGATCCCAAGGTCTCGACCGCCTCGAGCCGGCGAACGAGTGCGTTTTGGTGGGCCATGCGTTGCGCCCCGATCGCGAGGGAGAGGGTGACCGTGGGCAGCAGCCCCTCCGGGACGAGCGCGACGGTGACGCCAATGGCGAAGAGGAAACCGTCTCTTGGATCGGTGCCGATGAGCAACGCAAGGACGAAGAAGCCCGCACCGACACCGAGTGCGATGGCGGCGATCGTACGGACGACCCGGTTCAGTTCGGTGGCCAGCGGCGTTGGCGGCCGTACCGTCGCCTGGCTGAGTTGGGCGATTGCCGCGAGCCGGGTCGAGGTTCCGGTCGCGGTGACGACGGTAACCGCCTCGCCTTCCACGACGAATGTTCCCGCGTGGAGCGCGTCCGCGTTCTGGAGCGTGACCAGCTCGCTCTCTCCCGTGAGCGTCGATCGGTCGACGCGGCACTGCTGGACATCGACCGCACGAAGATCTGCGGACACTCGATCGCCCGCCTCGAGCAACACAACGTCGCCGACGACGAGATCTGCCGCGTCGATCTCGACGGGGCGCCCGTCCCGCAACACCGTGGCGCGCCGAGGCAACAGGTCACGGAGTCGTTCCGCCGCCCGCTCCGCCCGATGCTCCTGGACGAACGCGAAGCATCCGTTGACGATGATGACGACGAAGATCGCGACGCCCAACTGCGGCATCCCCGCGACGATCGCGAGGATGCCCGCGACCCAGAGCATGAGCGCGAAGAAGTGCACCATCTCGAGCGCGAGGCGCCGTATAGCAGGCGGCCGGCGCGGCAACGGAAGCACGTTCGGCCCATGGGCCGCGAGACGGGCCGAAGCTTCGAACGTCGTGAGACCCGCGGGCCGCGCGTCCCCGGGGATTGCGTCCTCGACGTCTGTCAGCACGGCGTCGCGCCGCAACTCGGCCACGCACGCATCGTCGCCCGAATTCCTCGCAACAGCGAGAGCAAGAGGATCGTGCGCCGACGGGACCTTCGCCCCTTTCGCATCCTGACCTCCCGGGAAGGGTTCCGGACGACCCGCAGGATCAGGGACCTTCGCCCCTGGGGCGCGTGCCGGGGCGTCCGCAGAATGAGGGCACGAGACGGGAGGTCCGACGGTGACCATCACGGAATTCTTCGAGTACCTGCAAGAGCATGCTGCGACTCGAGCGCTGGGCGACGGGCTGGCGGTGATCTTCACGGCGCGCACGGTGCGCACTGTCGTACCGGCGACCGTGCGAGTCGCGGGGCCGGAACGGGTGCGGGCCCCGGGCTGACCCTCAACGTCGTATCGGGAGGTCCTCATGATGCCGAAGGCGTTCATCGTCCCGCTCGACGGATCGCCGTTCGCCGAGCGAGCGATTCCGGTCGCGCAGGCGCTTGCCGAACAGACCGGCGGTGAGGTCGACGTACTGACGGCGAAGTGGGACGACGAGCCCAAGGCCGCGCAGAAGTATCTCGAGTCGGTTGCCGCCGCGCACGCACCGATGAGCTCGATGTTCGTGCAGGACCGGCGCGCGGCCGAGGCAATCGTGCTCGCCGCGCAGGCGCGCGACGATCGCATCGTCTGCATGACCAGCCACGGTCGTGGTCCGCTGCGCTGGTCGTTCCTCGGGAGCGTCGCCGAGGAGGTGATTCGCGAATCGCGGCGGCCGACGCTGGTCGTCGGCCGGCACTGCGCGCTCGACTGGCCCGGTGGATTCCGCACGGCGGTGCTTCCGCTCGACGGCTCCAACGCCGCCGATCCGGTCGTTCCCGTCGCGATCGACTGGGCCCAGCAGCTCGGACTGCGTGTACGTGTCGTGCAGGTCATCCACCCACTCGACGTCGAGGACGCGATGACGCCGAACAAGGCGATCGCGGCGACGATCGACGAGCTGCGCGCACACGATCTGGACGTCAGCTCGGTGCTCTTGCGGTCTCGGCTGGCCGCCCATGCGATCTCGGACGAGGCCGCGACGGTGCCGGGACCGCTCGTCATGATGTCGAGTCACAGCCGGACGGGCGCGGCCCGTGCCGGTCTGGGCAGCGTGGCGATGGGGGTCGTCGCAACGTCACCCGCACCGGTGCTCGTCACGCACCCGGCGTAACGAGCGCGGGTCAATCGTTGCTGGAGGTGGTGCACATGACCAGTGGATCGGAACCTCTGTCACCGATGAGCTCGGTCGCCGAGGCGACGCAAGCGCTCGACCGGAGCGGTGAGACCGCGGCTGTCGTCTTCGAGAAGGGTGTACCGGTCGGCGTCATCACGCGCGTTGCGCTGCTCGGACTTGCACGGCACCGTCCGCGCCCGGACGCGCGGCTCGCCGATGTCATGGACTTCGAAACCGTGGCGATCGATCCTGCGTCGAACATGGCGCAGACGGTCGAGACCTACACGCAGGCGGCTTGGTACTCGCTCGGTCGTCGCCACCCAGAAGCCGACGAGACGGTTGCGCGCCGCGCGCACGCGTTCCGGCCGGCCGGCAAACGGCGAGCCGCGCCGCCCACGCGAGCCTGATCATCGAAACGACACCCGATGGATGCGGAGGTGCACCATGCGAGCGGTCATCGTTTACGAATCCATGTACGGCAACACGCACCAGATCGCCGAGGCGATCTCGAACGGACTCGTCGACGGCGCCGACGCCGTCACCATCCTGCCGCCCGAGGACGCGATGCCGGAGCGGCTCGCGGCCGCCGATCTGGTGGTTGTCGGTGGCCCCACCCACGTCCACGGTATGAGCCGTCCCTCGACCCGCAACGCAGCCGTCGAGGCGGCCGAGAAGTCGGATGATCTCGAGCTCGACCTGCACGCGCCCGGCGACGGTTTGCGCGAGTGGTTCGACGCGTTGCCGAAGTTCACGGGATACGCGGCTGCGTTCGACACCCGGATCGATGCCCCGGCCGTCGTGACCGGCCGAGCTTCGAAGGGCATCGCCCGCCATCTCCGCAAGCACGGCTTCACGCTCGTCACCGAGCCCGAGAGCTTCCTCGTTACGAAGCAGAACACGCTCCTTGTGGGCGAAGCCGCCCGGGCGGAGGCGTGGGCCGCGCACACTGCCACGCTGCTCCACGCGCGCGTCGGCGAAGCCGGCGCGGTGCGGATCGCGAGCTCGGAGCGGCAGGCACACTGATCCAGGGACCCGAGTGCGAGAGGCCGGAGTCGCTCCTGACATGACCGCCACCGCTGCGTTGTTGATCGTCGTACTCGTCTGGCTGGCGATCGGCGTGGTCTGCGCGTTCGTGATGGCGCGGCGCGGTCACGACCCCGGCGACTGGGGTGCCCTCGGCGCGCTCTGGGGACCGCTCGTCGTGCCCATCGCGCTCTCACGCAGTCGCGAGGACCGGTCGGTCCGGAGCTGGCAGCGCGTCGAGCGCGCCGGGTCGTCGGGCGGGGGGCCCGTCGACGCGTTGGTCGGCATCGATGGGTCGCCGGACGCGATCGCAGCCGCGCTCGCGGTGCGAAGGTTGCTCGGTGGCCGCTTGGGACGACTGACGTTGGCGGCCGTCGTCGACTACGACGTCGTCGAGGCGGCCGGCGCAACCGCGCCGGCAACCGCCGCGGCACACGACGCGCTCGAATGCGCGGTCGAAGCCTTGGGTGCAGGCCTCACGCCCGAGACGATCATCCTGACCGGCCGGCCCGGGCCGGAGCTGCTCGATCACGCCGTGTCGAACGACTTCGAACTGATCGCCGTCGGCGCACGTGGCCGCGGTGTGTCGCGTGCCTTCATCGGTCACGTCTCGTCGCTGCTCGTTCGTCAGCGTGACGTTCCGGTGCTGGTCGCCGGGCTTGCCGAAGTGTCCTGAGCTTCCGCCGGTCACGACGCCGTGCGATCGCACGCGTCCGCCTCGACGTGGCGTACGACGCGGGCGGCGACCTCGCCGGGGTCGGCGCGCGTGTCGACGTTCGTCGCACCCGGCCACGGCGCGAACCGCGCGCCCAGTGACTTCGTGAGCTCCGGTCCCGCGTCCGAGGCGTCGACGCTTCGGCCGGCGCGTCGAGCGGCGCGGGCGACGCGTACGTCGTCGGGTGCCCAGCATTCCAGCTCGACGAGAACGCTGGCGGCGTCGTGGGCGAGCGCATGCGCGAGCGCCCGGTGCCTGGGGTTCGACCAGGATGCGTCGACGATCACGCTCGTCCCGGCTTCGAGCCGGGTGCGGGCTTCTGCGAGCACCGCGGCATATGTCGCGTCGGTGCGCGCCGGCGCATAGAGCCCCTCGTCGAGCGGTGCGTCGGCTCGAGTCGTGGGGTCGAGACCGGCGAGCTGCTTGCGCATGACATCGGTGCGGATCACAGGCCAACTCATCCGTTCGCCCAATGCCGCTGCGAGCGTCGTCTTGCCGGAGGCCGGGGGCCCACCGACGAGGACGAGCCGGATCCGGCCGGTCTCGAGGTGGCGGTGGGACAGCGCCAGCAGGGCGCGCGCTTCGCCGGCGGCCGACGGATCTCCCTGCGAGTGGCGCAGACACGCGATCTTGGCCCGTACGTGGGCGCGATATGCGATGTACATGTGTTCGAGCGACGCTGGCCAGTCGTCGCCCGACGCGGCGCGGTACCGGTCGAGGAACGACGCCGCGAGATCGCCGCGGCCGAGGTGTTCGAGGTCCATCGCCAGGAACGCGATGTCAGCCAGCACATCGCCGTAACGCAGCCGTGCGTCGAACTCGAGGCAGTCGATCGCGCGCGGTCCGTCGTCGAGGCAGAACACGTCCTGCGCGAGCAGGTCGCCGTGACCGTCGCGCGCGCGGTGCGCGGCGACCCGCGCGTCGAACAGGCGATCGCGTCCCGCTACGTACATGCCGGCGAGGCGGGCCACGCACTCGGCCTGCCTTCGGGGGACGACATCGCCCCCGTATGGCGCGATCTGTTCGACGCCCAGCCGCCAGAGGTCGGCGACGGCGGCCGCGCCGGCTGCCACGTCGATCGCGCCACCGGTGGGGGCATCCCGATGGATGGCCACCAGGTCGTCCGCCAGCCGATCGAGGCAGCCGCTCGTGTCGGCCCCGCTCGTCGCCAGCGCGGCGAGGCGTCGATCGTCGGCAAGGCGCACCATCTCGACCGCGTGATCGATCACGACGCCATGGGTGTCGGTCACAGGCAGCACGCCGAGGTAGACATCAGGGGCGAAGCGCCGGTTGAGCTCCACCTCGCGTTCGCAATCGGCGGCGCGCAGCGCTTCGGTCGAGAGGTCGATGAACGGGAACCGCACCGGCTTCTTGCACTTGTAGACGCGCTCACCCTGGAACCCGAGGATCGAGATGTGCGTCTCGATCACCTCGACGGCCAGATCCGGCGCGCGACGTCCGAGCCATTCGACGAGGGCCTCGCGCGCGTCGAGCACGCCTCGATGATGCCCCCGATGGCCCCGCTCGGGCAGGGGAGAAGCGTCCCGCAGCAACGGGACTTTCGCCTCTGCCACCTTCGGGGCCCGTCGTCGAGGCTGTTGAGAATGGACGTGGACCGGAACGGGCTTGAGTTGCTCGATGCCGACGAGTGCCGGCGGTTGCTGGCGGGATCGTCGGTCGGCCGCATCGCGGTCACCGTCGGTGCGCTCCCGGTGATCCTCCCCGTGAACTACCTCGTCGACGGCGATCGCATCCTCGTGCGCACCGGCGAAGGCACCAAGCTCGACGCCGCGCTTCGCGACGCCGTCGTCGCGTTCGAGGTCGACGACATCGAGCCCTTCTCGCACGGCGGTTGGAGCGTGTGCGTGACCGGGAAGGCGCGCGAGATCTCTGAGGAGTCCGAGCTCGAGCGGGTGGCCGCGTTGCCGCTGCCGCACTGGACTCCGAACGGCGTGAGCCATGTGATGGCGGTGTCGCTGGATCTCGTCAGCGGGCGGCGCATCCCGCGCACCTGATCTCGGGAGCGGCGCGCTACCTGTCGGACGCGGTCGGGACCGACCACTCGACCGTCGTACCGCCGGCCGGACCGGGCGAGACCGAGAAGCTCCCGTGGTGGCGGTCGGCACGCGCCTGCATGTTCCCCATACCTTTGCCGCCCGCCGCGCGGCGTCGCCCGCACCGATGCCGTCGTCGGTGACGACGAGCGTCACCAGGCCCGACGCCGCGCACACGTCAACAGTCACGGCGCGAGCGCCCGCATGGCGGGCGACATTCGAGAGCGCCTCGCGCAGTGTGGCGAGCAGGTCGTCGGCGACCGGCCCGCTGACCTCGACGTCGACGGGGCCCTCGAAGGTGACTTGCGGTTGGAAGCCGATCGGCCGGGCGGCCTCACGGGCGACGTCGAGCACGCGCCGGCGCAGTGTGGCGAGACTCGTTCGTGTCGTTTCCACGTCGAAGATGACGGTCCGGATGTGACGAACGACCGTGTCGAGCTCGTCGACGGCTGCTTCGATGCGGCGTCGCACTTCGTCGTCCCGCACCAGTCGGGTCGCACCTTGCAACGAGAGGCCCGTCGCGAAGAGTCGCTGGATCACGGTGTCGTGCAGGTCTCGGGCAATGCGCTCTTGATCTTCGAGCAACGACAGGCGATGGAGGTCGTCGCGCGTCCGGCCCTGTTCGATCACGACACTCGCTTGTATGGCGAACTGCTGGAGCACGTCCAGGTCGCGAGTCGTGAACGGATCGGCTCCGATCACGCGTGACACGGCGAGTGAACCGAGCACATTGCCCTTCGGACCCAGCGGGACGAACACGGCCGGTCCGATCGTTCCGAGCCGCACTTGCGGCTGGGCGACGCGCTTGTCACGCGAGAGGTCGTCAATTGCGATGGGCTCGGCGACTTGCATGATCCGTGCGGTGATCGTGTCGGAAGCCGGGAAGACCTGCCCGAGCACGGCGTCGGCCTGTTCGCCGACGGCGACCTCGATCGTCAGTTCGTCGGGCGACGGCCCGTGGAGCGCGATGGTCGCGAGGTCCGCGTCGACGATCTGGCAGGCGCGACTTGCGACCACTTCGAGAATCGCGTGCGTATCGGTGCCGGCGAGCAGCGCGGTTGCGACCTCGTGCAATCCGGCACGTTCGCGCTCGGCGCGCCGGCGCTCCTCGAAGAGGGCGGCGTTGTTGATCGCGACGCCGGCTGCGCTCGCGAGCCCGAGCACGAGCTCTTCGTCGATGTCGGTGAAGACCTCGTCCGTCGTCTTGTCGGTGAGATAGAGGTTGCCGAAGACGTGGTCACCCACGCGGATCGGGACCCCGAGGAAGCTGTCCATCGGCGGATGGTTCGGTGGGAAGCCGGCGCTCGCCGGATGCTCGCTGATTTCCGCGAGCCGGAGCGGGCGCGCGTCGTCGATCAGCAGGCCGAGGATGCCGAGGCCCTTCGGCAGCGG
Source organism: uncultured Actinomycetes bacterium (assembly GCA_963740835.1). GTDB lineage: Bacteria > Actinomycetota > Acidimicrobiia > IMCC26256 > PALSA-610 > CAVUFH01. The sequence continues at coordinate 1,890,128 of CAVUFH010000003.1, forward strand.
GCCGATCGCCGCCCTCGTCTCGTCGTCGATTCCCACGGTGATGAACTGGGCGAGGCCGGTTCCGGCCTCGTCCAGCACACCGAGCGCGCCGTAGCGCGCGTCGACGAGCCGGACCGCCGACTCGATGATGCGTTGCAGTACTGAGGTCAGGTCGAGATCCGAGCCGACCGCCAGCACCGCTTCGAGGAGCTGGCGGAGGCTCCGGGGTCCCGCATGCTCGACAGCCACACCGGGAGCGTACGCCTGTCCGGGTGCCGCGGCCGCCGCAGGGCAGAATGGTGGTCGTGACGACACGCGTCTTCCTCCTCGACGACCACGAGATCGTGCGCCGAGGCCTGAAGGAGCTCCTCGAACAAGAGGCCGACCTCGAGATCGTCGGCGAAGCCGGAACCGCCGAGGAAGCGCTCAGCCGCATCCCGCCGACGCAGCCCGATGTGGCGTTGCTCGACGTGCGGCTGCCCGACGGTGACGGTGTCGAGGTGTGTCGCGAGATCCGGTCCCGACACCCCGAGATCCATTGCCTGATGCTCACGTCGTTCGCCGACGACGAAGCGCTGTTCAGCGCGATCATGGCGGGCGCATCCGGCTACCTCCTCAAGCAGGTCAAGGGAACCGACCTCATCGACGCGGTACGGCGGGTCGGTACCGGCGAGTCGTTGCTGGATCCGGCGATGACCGCCAAGGTGCTCGAACGGTTGCGGGCGCCCGCGCCGCAGGACGAGCTCGCCGGATTGACGGAGCAGGAACGCCGCGTGCTCGACCTGGTCGCCGAAGGCCTCACCAACCGCCAGATCGGCGAGCGGATGTTCTTGGCAGAGAAGACGGTCAAGAACTATGTCTCGAACCTGCTCGCGAAGCTCGGGATGAGTCGGCGCAGCGAGGCCGCGGCGTTCGCGGCGAGGCTCGACGAGCGCCGCGATCGCCGGCAGTGAGCGCTACTCGCCCGTCTCGACGAAGTTGACGTCGACACCACGCGCATCCTTGTCGAACGCACGCAGGGCGGCAACGACGCGGACCGCCACCATCTGCCGAACATCGGACGGCAACGCCGCCACGCGCACCTCGGCGTGGAGCCAACCCTGGTCCCGACGCACTGCGACGAGAACCGCACCGATGCCGTGCACGGCATCCACTGCGGGATCGTTGCGGCCGTGCCGCTGGAGCACCTCGCGCGTCGCGGCAAGCGCGATGCGCGTGTGGGCCGGCAGGGGCTGACGGGCGACGCGCTCGCACGCGTCGACGACATCGTCACCCGGTTCGACGACCGCGGCTTCCCAATCCTCGAACGGGTCGAACATGACGTTCCCCGCGACGACGACCGGAACGTGGTGGCGCAGCGAGCACAAAGCTCCGTCTTCGCTGCGCGCCGGCACCGCGCCGGCCAGGTGCCGCATCGCGAGCGTCACGTCGACGACACCGTTGCGCAAGGGACAACCGTCGGGGCTCCGCATGCCGGCACACGGAAAGCTCGGCGTGCCGGGCTCGGTGCAGCGAACGACGTCGTGTCCCGCGCGGCGCAACTCGTCGGCCGCGGCGTCACCGACGTGCGGCGCGTCTTCGGTGACCAGAACACGAAGTTGATGCATGGAACGTCCTCCGTTGGGTGGCTAGAGCTCGAACTCGATGAGAGTCGCTTCGTGCGGATGCACGGCCAACTGCAGTGCCTGCGCCCACGGCGGCTGCGAGAGCATCGCCACCACCAACCCCCGAAGGGTGAGCCGGCCGACGCCGTCGTGCGCATCGTCGACCACGATGGCGCACCGCTCCGGTGCTTCGAGCACGAGGTGCAGCGCCTGCTCGATCGGCGTGCGCTGCGAGAGCACCAGGGGCCGGTCGAGGTCACAGGCCGACACTGACGCGGTCAGAGGGAGCCCGGAACCGAGCGCACGGACGAGATCTTCGTCGGTGAAGATGTGGGGAACGCCGGTCACCACCAGGGCGCGGTAACCCGACGCGAGACGCTCGGCCGCCTGCGCGAGCGTCATCTCGGGCAGCACGTAGAGGATCCGCTCGAGGCGGACGTCGGCGACGGTACGGCGGAACTCGAGTGATTCGGCCATCTCCATCTCCTTCCGTGTGCCCGCGCACCCAGTGTGAAGCGCGTCGCAGGGCGCGAGGAGGGTCGAAGGTCCCGGATCGCGACTCGCGATCGACCCTGCCCCTCCGAGGTCGACGAGCGTTGTCTGTGCGCCATGCCTCTTTTCACACGCCCTTCAGCCGCCGTGGTCGTGCGCACGAAGGTCCGCGCGTACAGGGGACCTTCGACCCTACGTCCGGTTCGCGATCCGTCGTTCACTGAACGGCATCGGAGCGCCATTGGCGCTCACGAACCCGGAGGACGAGGACCCATGAAGCGTCGGACCCTTGATGTCGTGTTCAGTGTCGGAGGCCTCGCGTCGCGCTCCTCCTGTTGGTGCTCGGTCTCGTCTTGCAGAACCAGGCGAACTTTGCCGAGAGCTACGTCAAGAACCAGCTGATCGAGCAGAAGATCACGTTCACGCCCGTCGCCAATCTCGCGCCCCAGGAGAAGCAAGCGGACTGCCTCGTGCACTACGCCGGCCAGCCGCTGACGACGGGCAAGCAGGCGGAGTGCTACGCCAACAGCTACATCCATCTGCACCTCACCGAGGTCAACGACGGCCAGACCTACGCGCAGACGAGTGGCGAGGCGAGGGCGTTGCAGGCGCGCGCCGATGCCGCAGTGGCGAGCGACCCGCAGGCGCCGGCGACGGTGGCGTTGCAGGACCAAGCGCAGGCGCTCAGTGCGAAGGTCGACACACTGTTCAGAGGCGAGACGCTGCGGGGCCTGCTGTTGACGTCGTACGGATTCAGCATCTTCGGCGATCGGGCGCAGCAGGCAGCCTGGGTGGCGTTCGCCGCCGCGCTCGTGCTGTTCCTCGCCGCGATCGCCGGATTCATCCACGCCTTCACGACGCCTCGCGACGAGGAAGGCACGACCGCGCCTGGCGAAGCAGAGCGGAACACGCCGGTGCCGGTGTAGCGCCGGCGGTGAGGTCCTCGACGTCGTGTGCTTCCACCGAGCAACGCGACATCGCAGAACCCGGGGGGTCGGCTCAGCCGGCCCCCCGGTTTCGTCGCCGCCTCACTTCTTCTTGGCCTTGCCGCCCTCGAACAGCTCGCGCCAACTGCTTGCGGTGACTTCCACGTCGTACTTCTTCGCTGCCGACTTGATGCGCTTCCACGCCCGCTCCCGCTCGGCGTCACTCACGCCTTCGACCTGATCGAACCGGGCGATCGCGTTGCGGACGTGTCTGGCATCCGTGAGCGGTTCCTTCCGCTCGTCGGGAAAGGCGAACGTGCTCGCGGGCAAGACGTTCTTCTTCGCGGTGCTCATCCCCGACTGGTTGCCGTTCGACTCCTCTGTGGACCTCGCGGTGGACTTCTTCGTACCGCGCGTGCTCGTCTTACGAGCGGACTGTGCCTTCTTGATGTTCTTTCGAGCTGCCGACTTCTGCTTCGCGGTTGCCATGGATGACCTCCTCGGGACACTCACCCGAAATACCCACACGCGGGGCGCGAGAGTCGTCGCCGCGAACGCGGCATAGTCCTCGCTCCTTCGGGTACCTCGAACGCATGAGTGAGCGAGAGGCGAAGCTCCTCGTCGCGGACGACTTCCAGGTTCCCCCTCCCCGCCGGCTCGGCAAGCGGGTGGCGTCGATCGAGACGGACACCGTCCGGCAGTGCGCGGTGTACTACGACACGCCGGACCTGCGGCTGACGAGGTCGGGCGTGAGTGTGCGGTTCCGATCCGACGATGGATGGACCGTGAAGCTGCCCGAGCGGCGGTCGGCCTCGGTCCTGATTCGCAGTGAGCATGCCTTCGCCGGTGATGGCGGTGAGGTGCCGAAGGCGGCGGCAAGCCTCGTCCGGTCCTGGACGCGTTCCGGTCGGCTCGTCGAAGTCGCCGACGTCGACACTCGTCGGCGGCGAACGAGGCTGCGGGATCGTCGCGGTGCGATGCTTGCGGAGCTCGACGACGACGATGTCGTGGGCGAGCGCGACGGTGACACCGCGATCCGCTTTCGCGAGATCGAGGTGGAGCTCGCCGACGACACACCGGACTCCTTCCTCGACGACGTCGTACGCGAGCTTCGGCATGCCGGCGCTCGACGGGTCCGCGCCACGTCCAAGGTCGCGCGGGTTCTCGGCGACGCGGCTGCGGCGCCCCCGGACCTCCCGGCGCCGACTGCCCTCGGCTCGCACGCGACGATCATCGACGTCGTTCGCAACGGGCTCACCCGATCGGTCGAACAGCTGCTCGCCTTCGACCCGCTCATTCGACTCACCGACGACGCCGAGGCCGTGCACAAGGCCCGGGTCGCGACCCGCCGCCTCCGGAGTGATCTCCGTACGTTCCGGCCGATCCTCGATCAGGGCTGGAGCGAACCGCTCCGCACCGAGTTGAAATGGCTCGGGTCGTTGCTCGGGGCAGTGCGTGACGCGGACGTCTTGCTCGAGGAGCTCGGACAGAAAGCCGCGCGGCTGCCGGTCGATCGGCACGCGAGCGCCACCGCGCTCCGAGAACGATTGCGCGGCGCGCGCGGCACGAGATCGTGAAGTGCTCCTCGAGGGCCTCGACTCGGATCGCTACGCACGCCTGCTCGACGCTCTCGTCGACGCCGCGGTGCAACCGCGGTGCTGGAGGCCGAGGTCTCTGGACCCAGCACCCGGGTCGCACGCCGGCTCGTCGCGAAACCGCGCAAACGGTTCCGGAACCAGGCGCACGGGCTCGACGAACGAGCGCCCGATCCGGACCTGCACGAAGCCCGCAAGCGCGCGAAGCAGGCTCGCTACGCGCACGAGGTGGTTGCCCCGTTGCTCGGGAAGAAGGCCCGCGTCGCGGCAGAGCGATTCGCCGATGTCCAGACGGTGCTCGGCGAGCACCAGGACGCCGTCGTCGCGAGCGCATGGCTCCTCGACGCAGCTCGCGACTCCGAATCCCGCGAGGAGGCCTTCGTCGCGGGCGAACTCAGCGGCCTCTTCCTCGAGGATCGGCAAGCCGCGCGCTCGAAGTGGTCGACGGTCCGGACGCGCGCCCGCGCCTGATCGTCAGACCCGCGCCTGATCGTCAGAACTGTCGTCCCTCGTCGGATCTGCCAACCTGCGCGTCGTTGACGGAAGCGGCTGCTGCTCTGCCGTCCTTGTCCGTCCGTGTGACGTTGGCCTCTAGTTGACACGCTTCGCCGGCGCGACGGTGAGGCGGAGAAGGCGTGACGCACGGCATTGAGGAGGGTGCGATGACGTCGATGCAGGGACGCGTCGCGTTGGTGACCGGCGGGAGCGCCGGCATCGGCCGGGCGACTGCGCTCGCGTTCGTCCGCGAAGGAGCGAGCGTGGCGATCGGTGACGTACACGTCGATGCCGGCCAGCGCGTCGTCGCGGAGATCGAGGCAGCCGGGGGCAAGGCGCTGTTCGTTGTGACGGACGTCTCGAAGTCAGCCGACATCCGGCGGCTCGTGGACGAGACGATCGCGCGCTTCGGGCGGCTCGACCATGCGTTCAACAACGCCGGTACCGAAGGCGATCCCGGCAGCACGGCCGAGTGCACGCCGGAAAACTGGGAGCACACGCTCGCAGTGAACCTCACCGGCGTTTGGTTGTGCATGCGGGAGGAGATCCCTCGCCTGCTCGCGACTGGCGGCGGTTCAATCGTCAACAACTCATCGGTCGCGGGGCTGGTCGGCTTCGCCGGCTCGCCCGCGTACGTCGCGTCGAAGCACGGAGTCGTCGGGCTGACCAAGACGGCGGCGCTCGAGTATGCGACGGCCGGAGTACGCGTGAACGCGGTGTGCCCGGGAATCGTCGAAACCGACATGATCACCCGATTCACGCACGGCGACGCGACCGCGGTTGCCCAGCTCACAGAAAGCGAGCCGGTCGGGCGGCTCGGCACGCCTGAGGAGATCGCCGAGGCGGTCGTGTGGTTGTGCTCGGATGCCGCGAGCTTCGTGACCGGCCAGGCCCTGGCGGTCGACGGCGGCTACGTCGCTCGATGAGCGCGGCGTGACCAGCGGGCACCGCCGCGCCGCCGACCGCCGAGATTCGGGACCTACGGCCCTGCCGCGGTCGACGACGGTCGGGAAAGATCACCCCAGTGGAGCGGAGGTACCGATGGCGTTGCTGGCAGCGAGGCGGAGGATCGAATCCGAGCGTCCGTCGCTGACGAAGTCGGTGGATGCCGCCTTCGGCTTCTTCGAGGGGTCTCGGCGAGCGTCGAGCGCCCGAGCGCAGGACGTCTTCCTGGCCCTCGGCGTGATCGCCGAGTCCCTCGATGCGCCGACGCCGGTTCGTCGCTCGATCGCGACCAGCCTCGTAGCGATTCCGGACGACGTCGAGCTCCCTACTCGTGACGTCATCGATCGTCTGCTCGACGTGCGTTGTGCGCTCGATGCATCGTGAGCGCGCTCGATACCACTCGCACGATCCGCAAAGACCTCGGCGCGACCCGTGTCGCTCCGAACCTCGTCGACTACGACCAGGCGCGCGCGACGTTCTCATGGGACGTCGCGCGATCGGCACTCGACGGATTTCCTGACGGCGCGCTGAACATCGCGTACGAGGCCGTCGACCGGCACGGGTTCGGTCGCCGTGCCGGGCACGCCGCGTTTCGCTACGTCGGCGCGGACGGAGACGCTCGCGCAGTGACGTACGCCGAACTGGCGCAAGCGACGAGCCGCTTCGCGAACGTGCTGCAGTCGCTCGGTACGGCTCCCGGCGACCGCATCTTCACCTTGCTCGGACGGATGCCCGAGCTGCACGTCGCGGTCCTCGGCACGCTCAAAGCCGGTGCGGTCGCCAGCCCACTGTTCTCCGCGTTCGGGCCGGCTCCCGTGGCTCAGCGGCTCGGGATCGGGAACGCGCGCGTGCTGGTGACGACCGGTGCGCTCTACAGGCGGAAGGTCGCACCGATCCGCGAACAAGTGACCGAGCTCGCGCACGTCCTCGTCGTCGGTGACGACGTGCCCGACGGGACCGAGTCGCTTGCGCAGCTGATGGAGCAGGCGAGCGACCGCTTCGACGTCGTGCACACCCTTCCCGACGATCTCGCCCTGCTGCACTTCACTAGTGGCACCACCGGGACGCCCAAAGGGGCCATGCACGTCCATGGCGCCGTGGTCGCGCACCTCGTGACGGCACGCTTCGCGCTCGATCTGCACGACGACGACGTCTTCTGGTGCACCGCAGACCCCGGCTGGGTGACGGGAACGTCGTACGGAATCATCGCCCCCTTGGTCGCCGGCGTCACGAGCGTGGTCGACGAAGCCGAGTTCGACGCCCGCCGCTGGTACCGGATCCTCGCCGATCAAGAGGTGAGCGTCTGGTACACCGCGCCCACCGCGATTCGCCGCATGATGCGCGCCGGGTGGCTCGCGGGAGCGGGAGCGTCCTTCCCGGCGCTCCGGCTGATCGCCAGCGTCGGGGAGCCGTTGAACCCCGAAGCGGTGCAGTGGGGTCTCGACGCCTTCGGATTGCCGGTGCACGACAACTGGTGGCAGACCGAGACCGGCGGCATCATGATTGCCAACTACGCAGCTTGCGACATCAAACCGGGATCGATGGGGCGGCCCCTCCCCGGGATCGACGCGGCGTTGCTGGCACGCGACGAACGCGGCCGTCCGGTGGTTCGGTCGGATGGAAGCGTCGTGACCATCGACGAGCCCGGCACTGACGGTGAGCTCGCGCTGCGTCCCGGCTGGCCCTCGATGTTCCGCGGTTATTTGCACGACGATGCGCGCTACGAGAACTGTTTCGCAGGTGGCTGGTATCGATCCGGTGACCTCGCACGTCGCGACGCCGACGGCTATTACTGGTTCGTCGGCCGCGCCGACGACGTGATCAAGTCGGCCGGTCATCTCATCGGCCCGTTCGAGGTCGAGAGCGCGCTCATGGAGCATCCGGCGGTGGCCGAAGCCGGGGTCATCGGTGTCCCGGATGCTCTCGCGGGCGAGGTCGTCAAGGCATTCGTCTCGCTGCGGTCGGGCTACGAGCCGACGGAAGCGCTTCGACGCGAGCTGTACGGATTCGCACGGCGCCGGCTCGGTCCGGCAGTGGCGCCGAAGCAGATCGACTTCGCCGACGATCTGCCCAAGACGCGGAGCGGCAAGATCATGCGCCGGCTGCTGCGGGCCCGCGAGCTCGGCCTGCCGGAGGGCGACGTCTCGACGCTGGAGGGCGATGCGTGAGCACGGAACCGGTGGCGACCGTGATGCCCGACACCGAGACTGCCGCGCGCCTGCTCGGCCGGATGCTGCTGGTCCGCCGGTTCGAGGAGCGCTGTGTCGAGCTGTACAGCTCGTCGCGGATCCGCGGCTTCGTCCATCTGTACATCGGTGAGGAAGCGATCGCAGCGGGAGTCCTCGACATGATCGACGACGACGACGCAGTCGTCTCCACCTACCGAGAACACGGACACGCGCTGGCGCGTGGAATCGAACCCAATCGTGTGATGGCCGAAATGTTCGGCCGGAGTACCGGTGTCAGCCGTGGGCGGGGCGGGTCGATGCACCTTTTCGATGTTTCCCGACGCTTTTACGGCGGGAATGCGATCGTCGGTGGCGGCCTGCCCATCGCAGTCGGACTCGCACTCGCCGATGCGATGCGCGAATCGCACCGGGTCACGGTGTGCTTCTTCGGCGAGGGAGCGGTCGCCGAAGGCGAGTTCCACGAATGCATGAACCTCGCTGCGCTCTGGCAGTTGCCGGTGTTGTTCTGTTGCGAGAACAACCTCTACGCGATGGGAACGGCGCTCGCGCGGTCGGAGTCACAGACCGACCTCGCGCTCAAAGCCGCGACGTATGAGATGCCGGCCTGGGCTGTGGACGGCATGGACGTCGTCGCGGTGCGGGACGCGGCGCGCAAGGCGTGCGCCGCGATACGCGCCGGCGGTGGACCACACTTCCTCGAGTGCCGGACCTACCGGTTCCGCGCCCACTCGATGTACGACCCCGAGCTGTACCGCGACAAGTCTGAGGTCGAGGAGTGGAAGCAGCGAGACCCGCTGCCGCTCTTCCGCGCGAAGTGCATCGCCGAGGGCATCCTCGACGAAGCGCGGTGCGACGCGCTCGACGCCGATGCCGTCGCCGCCGTCGACGCCGCGGTCGCGTACGCCGAGGCGGCCGCGCCGGAACCGGTCGAGGACTTGCTGCGGTTCGTCACCAGCGAGGCCCCGTGAGCAGCACCACCACTCCCACCACGTATCGGGAGGCATTGCGCGACGCGATCCGTGACGCGATGCGACGAGACGACCGCGTGTTCCTGATGGGGGAGGACGTGGGTCGTTACGGCGGTTGCTTCGGCGTGAGCCTGGGCCTGCTCGACGAATTCGGGCCTCGCCGCGTCCGGGACACGCCGCTGTCGGAGTCCGCCTTCGTCGGAGCCGGAATCGGTGCTGCGATCGGCGGTATGCGCCCGATCGTCGAGATCATGACCGTCAACTTCAGCCTGCTCGCGCTCGACCAGATCGTGAACAACGCGGCGACGCTCCTGCACATGTCGGGCGGCCAGGTGAACGTGCCGATCGTCATCCGGATGACGACCGGCGGCGGCCGGCAGCTCGCGGCGCAGCACTCGCACAGCCTGGAGGGCTGGTACGCGCACGTCCCCGGGTTGCGCGTCCTCACCCCGGCGACGCTCGAGGACGCCCGCGGCATGCTCTGGCCGGCGTTGCAGGATCCGGACCCGGTGCTGATCTTCGAGCACGGCGCGCTCTACAACATGCGCGGCGACCTCCCCCCCGACGCCGGCGACGTCGACATCGAGGGGGCGGCGATCCGGCGACGTGGGAGCGACGTGTCGGTGGTGGCATACGGGGGGACCCTTGCGAAGGCGCTCGAGGCCGCGGACGTCCTCGCGAAAGACGGCGTCGACGCAGAGGTGGTCGACCTCCGGACGCTCCGACCCCTGGACGACGAGACCGTGTTGGAGTCGGTCTCGCGCACGCACCGTGCCGTCATCGTCGACGAAGGGTGGCGGAGCGGGAGCGTCTCGGCCGAGGTGTGTGCGCGCATCGTCGAAGGCGCGTTCTACGAGCTCGACGCACCGATCGGTCGGGTGTGCACGGCCGAGGTGCCGCTGCCGTACGCGAAGCACATGGAGGATGCGGCACTGCCGCAGACCGACGCCATCGTGGCCGCGTGCCGAAAGGCGATGGCGGGTGGGTGACTTCTGCATGCCGTCGCTCGGCGCCGACATGGAGTACGGGACGGTGATCGAGTGGCTGGTCGGCCCGGGCGACCCGGTGCAGCGGGGTGACATCGCCGCCGTCGTGCACACCGAGAAGGCCGACATCGAGATCGAGGTGTTCGAAGACGGCGTCGTCGGCGAGCTGCTGGTGCCGCTGGGCGAGGAGGTGCCGGTCGGCACGCCACTCGCGCGCATCGATTCGGGAGCGGTGCGTGCGGAGCCGCCGGCCGCGCCCGCGCCCGCGGTTGCAACGCCGCGTGAGCGCGTTACGCCACCGCCGGCGCCGAAGGTCGCAGCTCGCGACGGCGCGCGCGTGACGCCCCGCGCTCGCCGGCTCGCGGCCCGGCACGGCGTGGACCTGGCGCATGTCATCGGGGCCGGCAAAGTCATCACGGGAGCAGACGTCGAGCGGGTCACTCGTGGAACCGGCGTCGAGCAACCGGATCAGCACGCGGCCATGCGACACGCGATCGCGGCCGCGATGAGCAAGTCCAACCGCGAGATCCCGCATTACCACCTGTTGCACCACACACCGTTGACTCACGCGCTCGCGTGGCTCGAAGACCGCAACGCACGACGTGCGGTGGATGAGCGGCTCATTCCCGCGGCGCTCTTCTGCCGAGCAGTCGTCCTCGCGCTCGCTCGCGAGCCCGGGCTCAACGGCTTCTGGGTCGATGACGCGTTCCGGCCGCGCGAACACGTGCATCTCGGGCTCGCCGTGTCGTTGCGCGGAGGGGGCCTGATCGCGCCCGCCATCCTCGATGCCGATCGCCTTGATCTCGATGCGTTGATGCGCGCGATGCGCGACCTCACGAACCGCGCTCGGTCTGGCCGGCTGCGGGGTCGCGAGATGACGGACGCGACGGCCACGGTCACGAGCCTCGGGGATCGCGGCGTCGAGGTCGTACACGGCGTGATCTATCCGCCGCAGGTCGCGCTGTTCGGGTTCGGTGCCGTCCTCGAGCGACCATGGGTGGAGCACGGCGAATTCGCGGCCCGGTCGGTCGTCGCGATCAGCCTCGCGGGCGACCATCGCGCGAGTGACGGCCACGCGGGCGCACGCGTCCTCAACGAGATCCACCGCCTGCTCAGGAACCCGGAGGAGCTATGAACGCTCAAGAGATCACCACGCTCGTCCGCAAGGTGTTCGAAACCTTCGCGCCCGAATCCGACATCGAGTCGCTCGACCTGAACGCGCCGATCCAAGAAACACTCGACCTCGACTCGATGGACTTCCTCAACTCGATGATCGCGATCCATGACGCGACCGGCGTCGACATCCCGGAAGCCGACTACGGACAGGTGACGACGCTCGGTGGGATCGTCGACTACGTCTCGGCGCGGCTCGCCTCGGCGTGACGCGCGATCCGCTGAACCAACGCAACGATTGAGGTCGCGCCGCCGTCGGTCGACGCGCGCACTGCATTCTCCGGAAGAGGCAGGTCCTCGTCACGGGGCAGCTCGACACAGATCGGGACACCTTCGTGCAGGCGGGAATGGCCCTCCAGCAGCGCTTCCCATTCCGGCTGCACGGGCTCACGCAGTGACATGACGATCGCGTCGGCGTCACGTGCGAGTGGACACGGACGGCCGGCCAGCACCGGACACCGTCGATTCACTTCCGGGCCCGGGCAGGCCAACACCTGGAGCCCGGCCTCCCGCGCTGCGTTCGTCGCGTGCCAGCGCCCACCCGGCACCTCGACGAGCACGCGGGGGCGGGCGTCGCGACGCGGCCAGCTGGGCGCGCGGGCACCGGTGCCGACGAGGACGCGGACCGTCGTCCAGTCGGTGTTGTCCTGCGTGGCGTAGCCGCGCGTCCTCGCGAGCGCGAGCATCGCCCGGTTGGCGAGGAGGATGTCAGCTTCGAGATTGGGGATCCCACGCGCCGCCGCTCGTGCCAGCAGCGCATCGAGGAGATATGGACCCAACCAGCCGCGCCACTGGTCGTCGACGGTGATCGCGAGCTCGCCGTCGCCGTTCGCGAGAAGCGTGTAGCTGGCCTCGCCGACGATATGGGCTTCTGCATCCGGAGCCGAGACCTCAGCCACCAGCTCGAGCCCGCCGCTGTCGCTGCACGCGACCATTCGGTCGAAGAAGGCACGGTCGGGCCGGTACAACGAGAAGAACCGACGGTAGCGATCGTCGTCGTCGAGGCGGTCGTACAACGCCATCAGCCCGTCGACGTCCCGGTCCGTCGCCGCGCCGGACGACGAGCGTCCGGTCATCGCCGAGCTCGACGGGCCGGGTCAGGTCGTCGGCCACCTCGCCGGTCGGGACGACTCGCTTCGTGACCCGCATCATGGCCCTCCTCGGGTTGCCTCCATCATCCGCAAGCGCTCGCTCGGTGCGTAAGTGCCGAAGGTCCCGTCGACCTCTGAGCCCACGACCGAGCCCGCGGCACCCGGCAGGCGTTGCCACGGGCAACGGCCTTTCGACCCTGGTGCCGACCGCTCGCATCGTGCTCACTGGTCACCGAAGCCCAGACGGAGGCAGCGGGACGTTGCGACGCCGCAAGCACAAATACGAGCAGATCGAGTACCGCGACTTCGGTCCCCGCCCTTCGGAGTTCGGTCCGGTTCGCATTCATGCGAGCACTGCGGTCGAGCTCCTCCGCATCGCAGCGGAGGAATGAACCCATTCAGCCGGCAACTCGCCGTCAAGGGAGACACCATGGCCGACCCGAGCAATCCGATCCGAGAGATCATGTCGCGCGGCGCGATATCGGTTGGCGACGACCTCACGCTGCGGTCGCTCGCGTCAGTGCTGGCGGAGCTTGACATCGGTGCCGCACTCGTTGCACGGCCCGACGGCTCGGCCGGGATCGTGTCCGAACGCGATCTCGTCCGTGCCCTCGCAGACGGTGCGGACGCCGACGAGGTCTGGACGGCCGACGTCATGACCGAGGATCTCGTGCTCGCGGAGCCCGAGGAGCCGATCGCGGACGTGGCCGGCCGGATGGCGTCTGAGTCCGTGCGCCACGTCGCCGTTGCAGAACGCGGCACGATCGTGGGCGTCGTCTCCGCGCGCGACCTGCTCTCGGTGCTGTCCGACTACGCGCGCGCCACGCTCTGATCCCTCTTTTGATCTCCGGCGCGAGCGAACGAGCTCGCGCCGGACGCGTCAGATGCCGCTCGGATAGGTCTCGGGCGGCTCGCCTCGATCCCAGAGCGCGTTGCGCTCGAGCGGTTCGACCGCGCGCGTGTGGTCGAGATGGATCACTGCGTCGAACTGATCGGCGAGACGCGCTTCGAAGTAGTGGCTCTGTCGTTCGGTCTCCGGACGGTAGATCACTCCGATCGCGCGCTCGAGCCGCGGCACGCGCAGCGCGGCACGAGCGTCGGCGGTTGCGAACCAGTAGTTCGGAGTCGGAACCTCGTGAAGGGTCGCCTCGTGGCTCTGCGGGAGTGCCGGACGCACATACTTGCGTCGGGGAGGTTCGCCCCAAGCCGACGCGGCGGTGACGTGGCCGTCGAAGGTCGTGAATCCCACGAGGACCGACTCGTTGCCGTAGCGCTGGCGGGCGAGCTGTCCGACGTTGAGCTCACCCCGGTCGGCCATCGCGGTGGCGCGCGCGTCGCCGACGTGCGAGTTGTGCTCCCAGACGACGACCTTGGAACGCCGGAGCCGGCGATCGAGGTGCTCGATGAGGCCATCGAGCGTCCCGGCCATGTGGCGATCGCGGAGATTCCACGACGAGGTCTCGGCGCGGTACATCTGCTGGTAGTACTCCTCGGCATCGCGTACGACGCGAGCGTTCTGCTCGGCGAAGAACAGCTCGTCCTCGGCCGCCCAGCCGTCGCGGCGCAGATACGCGTCGGCCTTGCGGCGCAATGCCACGAGTTGGGCAACGACCTCGTTCTCGCAGGGGATCGCCGTTTCGAACGCGACTGCGTATCCATAGGCTTGCCCTTCGCGGCCGACATGGTCGAAGCAGGCGTAGCGATCTCGCGCGCGCCGAGCTTCGGCAGGGTCGATCTGCTCGAGGTACTCGATGACCGCTTCGATCGATGCCGCCAGGCTGTACAGGTCGAGCCCGTAGAACCGCGTCTTCGTGGCCGGGTGCGAATGCGCGTCGTTGCGCGCCCGCAGCCACTCCACGAAGTTCAAGACGTCGCGGTTGCGCCACATCCAGGCGGGGAACCGTCGGAAGTCCGACAACGCGATGTCAGCATCGAGATCGCGCCCGAGCCCCATGACGTAGCGATTGACGCGGTAGGCGTCCGGCCAGTCGGCTTCGACCGCCACGGCGGTGAAGCCGAGCTCCTGTATCAGCCGGCGTGTGATGCGAGCACGCTCGCGATAGAAGTCGTGCGTGCCGTGCGAAGCCTCACCGATGAACACGAATCGTCGCTCACCGACCATGTCGAGCAGGGCGTCGTAGTCGTCCGCGGCGCCGGTGATCGGCGTCGCTGCCCGCGTCAATGACGCCACGGCCGAATCGATAGCGCTCGACGGCACAGCTCCTCGCTCTCTGCGAAGGGTCGGCTTCCAACTCGCCCCGATCGTGCACCGCCGAGGGGTGGAGAGAGCAGGGCCGGAGGTCACGAATCTGCCGATCGCCCGGTCGCGTCGAGGCGACCGATGGAAGCGCAGAGGACCATCGGCCCTACGTGTCCTCCCGTTGTTCCGACAGACTCGGTGCGGCATGGACCCGTTCGGTTGGATTCCGCCGACGCTGAGGCTCCCGCTGAGCCGGCGTCGCCGACAATGGCACGGAAACGGACGCGTGCACGTCGAGACGCGCGATCTTCGAGACGACGCGATGGCGACGTTCGCGGCCGCGGTCGTGTCCGACCTCGAGCAGCTCCCGAGCGTGGCGTGGGCATACGTCGTGGCGCCGGTCCGTCGCGTCGTCGTCGGGAGCACCGAACCCGAACCGGAGACCGCTGACATCGTCGCCGTCATCGAGCGCGTCGAGCGTCGCGTCGGCGCGGATCACGTCGGCTTCGCGCGCGGTGGTCCGGAGCATCCTGCCGACGTCGAGCCGATCGTCCGCGACTTCCTCGCGCTCGGTGCTGACGTCTTCGGACTCGGGCTCGGCTTGCTCGGAGCTGCTCGCCGGTTCTCGCCGTTACCGATCGAGATCGACGTCGCCGCACTCGTTTCGTTGGTCGAGGGCGCCCCCAAGGTCCGACACGTCGTGGAGAACCGGGTCGGGTATCCCGCGGCGGACCTGGCGCTCGGGGTCGCGAACGCACTTGCGCAGGGTTTCGCGCAGGGCCCGCTCGGGCCGATTGTTGATCTCGCGCACCGGGTCGTCCTGTACCGCGAACTGGTCGGGCGCCGGGAGTTGTGGGCGCGTCGCGAGACTGCGCTCGTCGCAGAGCGCCCGGAAGGTGGGCTCGTCGAGGACCGGACGTCTACGCGCGTCGTGCCGCTCCCGTCCGGGCCGATCGAGCGCTATGCCGACCAGGCGTGGTATGCGTCGGGCGTCGGGTTCGGTGTCGTGCTCATCGCGACGCGACGCGTCGAACGCGCGGGTCGCGGCGGTGTACGCGGGGCTTCCCAAGGCAGCTCGTCTCGGACGCGAGACCTTTGCGGCGCAGCTCGGCACCCTGTTCGCGTCCGCGAGGGATTCTCGTCGTCAACCCCATCGTGCTGCGACGGCTCGACCGAGTCGACCGGTTGCTGTTCGACGTCGATGTCGACGTGCCCGACGTGGTTGCGAGCGCAACTCGCGTGGGTTTGCAGCCGGCGCGAGCAGGCTCCTTGGAACAGCTGTTGCAGCTCCAGCGCGAGGGACACGTCGTGGCGTACGCGGGACGCGACACCTGGATGCTCGGCGCGGCCGACGTCACGATGGGGTTGCACGGTCCGGGCGAGGTGGCACCGTGGCAGGCCGACATGGTTGCGCAGGAACCGGTGCGTGACTCGTTCCTCCTGTGCTGTGCGATCGGCGCAGCCCACGAAGTGAGCCGGCAGAGCGTGCGATTGGCCATGGCCGGTGCCGGGACGGCCGCATTCGTCGCGCTCGGAGGTGTCGTCCCCGGAACGACGCAGCGTGCCACCACGGTCGTCAACCTCGCGACCGCGACGGCCATGGCGAACGGCGTGCGTCACGCGATCGATCTGGCTCGGCTCCCCGAGCCCCGCGCCGACGACGCGCCGGCGTGGCACGCACTCGAGATCGAAGCCGTGATGGCGTTGCTCGGCACGTCGCCAGCCGGGCTCGCGCCGGAAGAAGCGGCGCGTCGAACCGTGCCGTCGCCGACGCCGCCGACCCCGCTCGTCGTCTTCGGCCGCTCGATCGTGTCGGAGCTCTCGAGCCCGCTGACACCAGTTCTCGCCGGCGGCGCGGCGCTGTCCGCATTGGTCGGGTCGCTACCGGACGCGCTGATGGTCACGAGCGTGATGGGGGTGAACGCGATCGTCGGCGGCGCCCAGCGATTGCGCACGGAGCGAGCAATCGCACGCCTCACGCGCGTCGGTCGACGCACTGTCACTGTGCGAAGAGGCGGCGAAGAGACGGCGCTCGACAGCCGCCTGCTCGTCCCGGGCGACGTCGTGCAACTGCACGCCGGGGACAGTGTTCCCGCGGACTGCAGGATCGTGACCGATGGCCACGTCGAGGTGGACGAGTCCGCGCTCACGGGTGAGTCGTTGCCGGTCACGAAGTGCCGCGTCGAGACGACGTCACCGGCGGTCGCGGATCGGACGTCGATGCTGTACGAGGGAACCGCGATCGCCGCAGGTGACGTCGAGGCTGTGGTCGTTGCGGTGGGGGACGACACGGAGGCACGGCGGAGCCTCCTCGTCGCCGGCGCACCGCCCGAGACGGGCGTCGAGTCGCGCCTGCGTTCGTTGACGGCGCTGGCGGTCCCCGCATCGGTGCTGAGCGGGATCGGCGTGGTCGCCGCGGGCGCGCTGCGCGGCGTGCCGTTGCGCGAGACGCTCGGGGCGGGCGTGAGCCTGGCCGTGGCCGCGGTGCCGGAGGGGCTCCCGGTCCTCGCGACCGTCGCGCAGCTCGGCGCAGCCCGACGGCTTTCGGGCCGCGGCGTCCTCGTGCGCAACCCGCGCGCCATCGAGGCGCTCGGACGGGTGGACCTGATCTGCGCCGACAAGACCGGGACACTCACCGAAGGCCGCATCGCGTTGCGCCTCGTCTCCGACGGCGCGACCGTTCACTCGAGCGAGCAGCTGACGCCGAGTCTCGACCGCGTGCTCGCCGCGGCGCGCCGGGCGACGCCGGCGCCCGCCGGCGACGGCGACGTCGCCCACCCGACCGACCGTGCCGTCCTGGAAGCAACTGGCGTCGACGTCGCCGGCTGGCGACCCGTGGACGAGCTGCCGTTCGAACCCGCCCGGGGCTTCCACGCGGTCGTCGGTGAACTGGGCGGCGAGCGCACGCTCGCGGTGAAGGGTGCGCCCGAGGTGGTCTTGCCGCGATGCACCGGGTGGCGTCACGAGCACGAACTGCGTTCGATCGACGCGGCCGATCGCAAGAGACTCGACGCCGAGAGCCGTCGTTTGGCCCGGATGGGACTGCGCGTCCTCGCGGTTGCCGAGCGCGACGCCGATCGTCTTCGTCCGTTGACGGACGACCGTGTCGCGCGGTTGACGTTCCTCGGGTTCGTCGCGCTGAGCGATCCGCCGCGCGCGACTTCCGCGGAAGCGATTGCGAGGCTTCGCCGAGCGGACGTCGACGTCGTCATGATCACGGGTGACCACCCGAGCACCGCCGAGGGGATCGCGGTCGAGCTCGGCCTGCTCGGCGAGGGCGACTCGGTGATCAGCGGCGCCGAGGTCGACGCCCTCGACGACGATGGTCTGCAAGCGACCGTTTCGGGCGCGAAGGTGTTTGCGCGCGTCACGCCGGTGCACAAGGTCCGCATCGTCCACGCGCTGCAGCGAACGGGGCGAACCGTTGCGATGACCGGCGACGGTGCGAACGACGCGGCCGCGATCAGGCTCGCCGATGTCGGAATCGCGCTCGGTGCGCGCAGCACTCCCGCCGCGCGCGATGCCGCGGACGTCGTCGTCACCGATGAGCACATCGAGACCATCGTCGAGGCCGTCCTCGAAGGGCGCGCGATGTGGGGCTCCGTGCGCGATGCCGTGGCGCTGCTGCTCGGCGGCAATCTGGGCGAGCTCGGGTTCGTGCTGCTCGGCACACTCGCGACCGGTCGCTCGCCCCTCAACGCGCGTCAGTTGCTGTTGGTGAATCTGCTCACCGATGCTGCGCCCGCGATGGCAATCGCGTTGCGCCGACCGAACGTGCACACTGCTGACGCGTGGCTGCGCGAGGGGCCCGACGTCTCACTCGGACGCAGCTTGAACGAGCAGATCGCCTGGCGCGGTGTCGCGACTGCTGCGGGTGCCACCGCGGCATGGGTCACAGCCCGCGTGACTGGTCGCCGCCGTCGAGCGTCGACCGTCGCGCTCGTCGCCCTGGTAGGTACCCAACTCGGTCAGACGCTCGTCGTGGGCGGCCGCGACCCGCTCGTGGCGGTGACGGCAGTGGGTTCGACGGCCCTGCTCTGCGCGATCGTGCAGACCCCGGGGGTCAGCCGGTTGTTCGGCTGCACCCCGCTCGGTCCCGTCGGGTGGACGACCGCCACCGCGTCGGCCGCCGCGGCAACGGCGGGTGCCGTCATCGGGCCTCGTCTGGCGTCGCTGGTGGCCCGCTCCGCTCCGACCCTTGCGTTCGGACACGCGCCGGACCACGCGCCGGCACCTGCGCTCGATCCCGCGCGCAGGTGACGGGTCTCGGGCTGCTCGCGCTCGCGGGCGTGCTCCTGTCACTGGGGGCGGATCTCTTCACGAAGCACGCCACCGGCCTCGCTCGCCACTGGCATGTCCATCCCGTCGCGATCGGCGTCCTGCTCGCCGGCGCCGAGCCCGAGGAGCTCGTGACCGCGATCGCCGCGATCCGGCGCGACCATCCGGCGATCGCAGCCGGCGACATCATCGGCGCCAACGTGACCATGCTCACGCTCGTCGTCGGGATCGCGTTGTTGCTCGGCGTCCTGCGTCTCTCGGGCCTCCGTGCGTACTTCGCAGCTGCGACCGCGGCATCGGTCGCCGCGGCGATCTTCGTGTCCGACGGGTCAGTGTCGGTGCCGGAAGGTCTCGTTCTGTTCGCCGGCTATGCCGGGCTGATCCTCCTTGTTCTCCGACGTGATCGCGCGCCTGCCGCAGCAGATGATCTTGATCCGCCCGGTAATGCAGGCGGCGGCGCGTTCGCGCTCCTCGGCCTCGGCCTCGTGGTCGCCGGCGGATGGGTTGCCGTGTGGGGTGCCGAACTGGTCACCGATCGGTTCGATATCGGCGACAGCGCGGTCGGGCTGACGTTGGTGGCCCTCGCCACGAGCGGCGAGCTGTTCGCGCTGCTGTGGGCGAGTCGCCGGCACGGTATGTCTGAGCTGGCGGTCGCGGCGATCGCCGGTTCGGTGGCCGCGAACGCGACCGCGACGCTCGGCATCAGTGCGATTATCGCCGCTCCACTGCGAACCGGCGACGTGCGAGGGAGTGCGATGCTCGCCGTTGTGGCCGGCGGCGTGCTCCTCGTTGCCGCCGCATCGCCTCGCCGGATCCCACGAGTCGGAGGTGCCGCATTCGTCGGCGCCTACGTGCTCTACGTCGTCGCGGCGCTCCGGTGAGCGCGCCGGCATGGAGCCCGCACGCTGCGGTCGCGCGCCGATCGCCGGACTACGTCCTCGTCGCGCGGTTTGCCTCGGTCGAGGCCGTCGATGGTGATCTCGTCGACGCGTGGTCTTGCGTGTACACCTCGTGACACCGCTCGTAGTGTTCGCACCGCGCGCACGTGTTCGGATCGACGCGCCATACGGCGCCGAGCTCCGCGTGCCAGCAGCGCGCGCAGACCGTGCAGAAGAAGTGCACCGCGGCACCCTCCACGACGGGGACGAGATCCGTCGAGCCGCAGGAGGGACACGTATGAAGCGGCCGGTCGAAGAGGTGAGGACGCCGCCCAGATGGCTCGTTTTCATTCACGATCGCTCCTCTCATCGACTCGCATGACGACAGCCGTGTACTCATTCTCCGAGCCTCGGCGCAGCCCGCCGACGCGACCAGAGACGAAGGTCCCATTTCGTGCGCGCGACCGCGGTCACGGCCGGGATGTGGCCGCAGTCGTGGGCGCGTGCACGTCAGCACGCGCGAGGGGCAAGAGCAGCACCGGCGTCTCTGCGTCCGTGAGCAGGCTCGCAACCACCTGTGCACGTCCATGTGCAAGCTCTTGCTTCCAACCGAGTGCCACGAGGTCGACGTCGAACTCGCGGGAACAAGCGCGAATCACGTCGGACGCGCGACCGACGCGTGTCTCCAGCGTGACCGTGGCGTCGTCGGCTGGGAGCCAGCGCCGGCGGAACTCGGCGCGCCAGGCGTCGGGTTCATGTGCGAGCTGGTCGGAGAACGCGGGTATCGCGTCGGGCTCCAAGACATGGAGCGCGACGACTTCGAGCCTGCCTGCGATCGTCGCGAGCAGCCGCTCAACCGCAGCGGCGGTCTCACCCGTGCCGTCGAGCGGGACGAGCAGGCGCTGCAACCGGCGGCGCCGCACGTTGGCGTTCGGCGGGACGACGACGACTGGTTTGGCGAGGGTTTGGATGAGCGCGAGTGCGGTATCGCCGATCCCTCGGCCGCGGCCATCTGGCCGTCGGCGACCGACGACGATTCCCCGCACATCGGCGGCGCCTGCCGCGGCAGTGATCTCCGAGGTCGCGTCGCCGTGACAGACGCGCACGGGCGCGCCGACGGTCGCCGCACTGTGCCGCACAGCCGTGGGTACGTCATCACTCGAGACGTGCAGCGCGAGGAGCGAGTCGCCGAAGAGATCGGCCACGCGCCGCGCCACGGTCAGGACCGGCTGCGCGGCCTCGGAGTCGTCGATTGCCGCGATCACTACTTGTGACATCGGTTTCTCCAGTGTCAGGCATTGTGCGCCGTGATGCGATCGGGACCGCAGACGCGGGCCGTGCGCTCGGCGCCGAACCGGATGGCCACCGGCCGCTCGGCATCAACCGTCGTCTCTTCGTGCGAGATCGCGACGTGCAGGGGTACACCGCGGTATTGGAGCCGAAGCTCGATTGCCTTCCATTCATCAGGAAGGCAAGGGTCGATGCCGAGGGCATCGGCTGCCGGTCGGAGTCCGGCGAACCCGTATGCCAGCGCCTGCCAGACGCTTCCCATCGTCGCGAGGTGCACTCCCTCGGCGGTCGTGTTGGTGATGTCGTCGAGGTCGACGGCGGCAGCGACGCGCAGCCATTGCCGCGCTTCGTGTGGGTGGTGGGCGCGTGCGAACAACGAAGCGTGGACGCCAGGCGAGAGTGAGCTGCCGTGCGCGGTCCGTGGTTCATAGTGCTCGAGGTTCGGCACGAGCGACGCCCGTGCACATTCGTCCGGCACGAGGTGGTGCGCCATCAACACGTCCGCTTGCTTGATGACCTGGGCGTGGCGGACGCGCTCGTCGCCGAGCAGCAGGTCGGCGGCGATCGGGCGACGCGGTGCCATCTCGGCGATCAGTAGGGGTTCGAGTTGATCGAATCCTGCGAACTGCGTGTAGATCCCGGTCGACGGGTCGTAGCCGTCGACGAGCGCGGCCGCGAGCTCGAGCCACTGCTGTGCCTCGCCGGCGCCGATCCCACCGTGCGCGCGGACAGACGCGACGGCGCGTCGCAGGTTCCAGCGCGCCATGACGTTCGTGAACATGTTGTCGTCGACGGGATCGTGGTACTCGTCCGGCCCGATGACGCCGTTCACGTGTACCTTGCCGGCTCGATCACGGCTCACGCGCGAGGCCCAGTAGCGCGCCGTTTCGACGAAGAGGCGATGTCCTTGGCCGGCGGCGAACGCCGCGTCGCCGGTCCAATCGAGATAACAGCTCGCCGCCCACGCAACGTCCGCGACGATGTGCACCTCCCTGACACCGGTTCCGATCTCGACGTGCTGGCCGGCGCGGTTCGTGCCCACTCGCGGCGTCACGTCGTGGCCCGTCGCCGCGGACTCCCACGGGTAGCGAGCACCTCGGCACCCTTGCGTGTGCGCGTTGTCCAGCGCAGCCGTGAGCCGATCGACGCGGTACTGCAGCATGGCGCGCGCCGAGGCAGGATGCGTCGCGGCGAGGAACGGGAGCACGAACACGTCGGCGTCCCACAGCACGTGACCGCGATAGCCGTGGCCCGACAACCCACGTGGGCCGACTGCGGCCGCGCCAATATCGGCGACCGATGCCATGAGGTGGTAGAGCGCCACGCGAGTTGCGAGTTGCAGGTCGTCGTCGCCGTCGATCCGGACATCGGCACGCGCCCAGCGCCTCGCCCACGCGCGCCGGTGTTCGAGGAGAAGCGTGTCGAAGCCGGCGCCGCACGCGTGTTGCAGCTGTTCCGCGGCAGCTTCGACGATCGCATCCTGCGGCTCGCCGGCGGCGTACACCGCGATGCGATCGATCACCCGTCGCGGTCCTCGGCTCTGCACCGCCGCGACCGCGACACCGCTGTCGTCTGCGGACGCGTAAGACGTCTCCGGCCCACCGGGCGGGCGCTCGATGTCGGTGCCGTGCCCGCCGGCGCGTTCGAGCGCGTGGGTCGCCGTCGTCGTGGCGTCGCCTGCGGCCCGCATCACCTGCGTGCCGGGTCGGGCGAACGACGCGAACCGCAGCGCTCGCAGCGTCGCCCGATCGCCCACCTGTTCGGCGAGGGTGCCGGTGTGCAGATCGAGCCCGCGCCATGTCGCTGCGTCGTCCGACGTTCCAGGTATCCGCTCCCAGAACGGTACGTCGAGCAAGTCGGTGTCGGGGCCTTCGCCCCCGTACGCCCCGGCGACCACCACGCGTGGTGTTGCGGCCGGGTGCGAGAGCAAGGGCGCCCCCGCGGTTCCTGTGCAACCGTCGGCGATCGTGAGGAGTGCCTCGACCGCGCGTTCGCGTTCGTGGTCGAGGCCGCGGAATGAGAGGGACCAGCCCGAGCGGAGACTGACTTCCGGCACCTCGTGACGGTTACGCCGCTCCCGTTGATCCGCGAGCAACGTCGCGAACCGTGACGGTCCGCCGCAAAGGTGGAGGACATGTGGAGGGACGCCGGCCGGCTCGACGCCGACGGAAACGCAGATCGCGCCCCGTGTTTCGGGAACGAGCATCAGCGAATCGCTCCCCGGCAGCCCGCCGACTTCACCCAGTTCGTCGCCCGCAATGAGGACCAGCTCCGGGCCGATCCCTTCTTGCCACATGCGCGCGAACAGCGCGCGCGCCGCATCGGATTTGTCCGTGAGACCGACTTCCACATGCTTCGCGTCACTGGTAACCCGAGGCTCCTCGAGCCCGGCTTCGCGAGCGGCGGTCTCCGCGATTTCGACGACGGCCGGTAATCCGCCGAGCCCGACCGCGGCCAGCCGCTCCTCGACTGCCTCGATGAGGCGGTCGATGTGAGCCTTGGGCGGATCCGACCATTCCGGCAACGGGATGAGGTCGATCTTGCGCCGGTTCAGGCGCTGCGAGACGACCTCGGCGTGCAGGCCGATTGCGGCGAGTCGCGCGACGGTGAGTGCGGCCGCCCGATCGAGCGCGGCCTCTTCGTCACGGTTGGCCATCCGACGACCGACGAGCCGCGGACCGGTGGTTCCCACCTCGAAGAGCTCGGAGCCGCGGTTGACGGCGAGGAACAACCGACCCGGACCATTCGGCCGCGCGCGCAGCTGCCCATCGACGTTGTCCACGTGCGTTCCGGTGACGACACCGATGAACATCCCCTGCTCGCACAGCGCCTCGATGTGGTCGCGGAGCTCCTTCGCATCGGCCCGCCGGTCGGGAACGGCTGTTCCGTCCCAGTCGAACACGACGGCCTCGAAGCGGCGATCGAGCGCATGGGCGCTTGCGCTTCCTCGGGCTTTCGGACTGTCACGGGAGACGGGCAACGTTTTCCGCTCGAGCGAAGTGCGACACGAACCATTTCGTCGCGAGGCGCGCGACTGCATCGAGCGCACCGGGTTCTTCGAAGAGGTGCGTAGCGCCGGGGACGACGCTGATCTCGTGTTCACACCGCATCCGCTGCGCCGCCTCCTCGTTCAACCGGAGGACGACCGCGTCGTTGCCGCCCACGATGAGCAGCGTCGGTGCGGTGACGAGCGGGAGCCGCTCGGCGGCGAGATCGGGTCGCCCGCCCCGTGACACGATCGCCGAAATCCCCGCGTCGGGCTCGGCCGCGGTCCAGAGCGCCGCCGCGGCGCCGGTGCTCGCGCCGAACAGCCCGACCGGGAGCCGCGCCAGCGCGGGATCGCGCCGAAGCCATGCAATCACCGAAGTCAGCCGCGCGCCCAACAGATCGACGTCGAAGACGTTTGCGCGCTGGCGCTCCTCGTCCATCGTCAGCAGGTCGAACAGCAACGTCCCGCAACCAGCGCGGTTGAGGAACTGTGCAACCGACCGGTTCCTCGGGCTGTGACGACTGCTGCCACTCCCGTGCGCGAAGACGACGATGCCCGCGTGCGCGCTTGGGAACCAAGAGGTCGCCTTCGAGCACGGTGCCGTCGATGTCGAGTTGGGCCGCACAATCGGCCGAGTGCTCCTCGATCGCGAATCCTCGCGGCAGTGATGGCTCCTCCGGAGCTCGCGGGGCGCGATGCAGGAGCTCGACCACCGTGTCGTCGGAGACCTGGGTGAAGTCGTGATACCACCGGCCGACGCCGAAGAACGGCGTGGGCGTCTCCAGGCACACGACGTCGTCGGCGGCGCGTCGCGCGCCTTCGAGCGCCTGCGGCGGCGCGACCGGGAGCGCCAGGACGATACGGCTCGCGCCGAGACCTCGCGCCACGCCGCACGCCGCGAGCGCAGTCGATCCGGTCGCCATGCCGTCGTCCACGATGATCGCCGTCTTGCCGCGCAGGCTCATGGCCGGCCGCCCTGAGCGATAGAGCGTCGCACGGCGTTCGAGCTCGCGTCGTTCCCGCTGCTCCACACGGTCGAGCTCCTCGCCGGTGACCCCGGCCCCGGCCAGCACCTCCTCGTTCAGGACGCGCACGCCCTGCTCACCGATCGCGCCCATCGCGAGCTCGGGCTGGAACGGCACCCCCAGCTTTCGGACGAGTATCACGTCGAGCGGCGCGTGAAGCGCCACGGCGACCTCGTACGCAACGGGTACCCCGCCGCGCGGAAGCGCCAGTACGACGATGTCGGGCGCTCGCAGGCTCTCGAGCCGTTGCGCGAGACGACGGCCGGCTTCCACGCGATCGATGAACGGCATGGTCGCTCCCTTCCAGCGGAATTGTGCGGGCTGCACACCCAACGGGCGTAGGGCCGGAAGTCCCGAACGCGTGGAAATGCGCGGCGCGAGATCGAGCAACGCGCGGCGACGCTCAGCCGATGTCGCGGTGGCGGAGACCGGCGAGGCCAATCGCGGTGAGGCCGGCTGCTACCGAGACGAGGACCGCGAGGGGAAACACGCGCAGATCACTCGCCGGGTACTGGGGCACGTGCTGAAACGGGGACAGATCGTCGACCCACGCGGGCACGTCGAGCAGTTGACCGAACATCCCGATCACGAAGCAGATCCCGAGGAAGCCCCACGGCCAGGCGCTGGCGCGCGGCGCCAGGCCGATCGACGCCATCACGAGCCCGATCATCAACCACACGGCCGGGGCATACGCGCACGCGCCGACGATCGACTTCCATACTGCATCCGCGTCGCCGGTGACCGCGGCATCCGAGACTCCGAATGCCAGGCCGACGAGCAACAGGACGACGAGCGTGCCGCCGAACGCGATGACGAGATGGCCGGCCGCGAACCCGTCGCGCGACACCGGCGTGGCCAGCACCTCTTCGGCACGCGACGAGGTCTCCTCGCTCCGGATGCGCATCGCGGACTGGATCGCGAACCCGGCCGCGACCAGCGCGAGGATGCGGAAAGACATCGCGAGGTACTGCTCGACCAGGGTGCCGTTGCCCTGCGCGGCGATGATATCGGTGAGGGCCTGGTTGTCCTTCACGAAGTCGTTGATGGAATCGGTGATCGACCCGTAGGCGATCGCGAGAACGAGCAGCCCGGCGCTCCAGCCGATGAGGCTCGCGCGCTGCAGCCGCGCCGCGAGGCCGAGTGGAGTCCCGAGCGAGCGCGCGGCTCGCGCCCGCCCGGCTCTCGGCGCGACGAGCCCCGAGCCGATATCGCGACGCTGTGACAGCGCGCTCGCGAGCCACGCGAGCAGACCCGTGGCAGCGACGATGATCGCGAACGGCCACCACACCTCACCGGCGTACGGTCGCGTCTTCTGCGCCCATCCGATCGGTGAGAGCCACGAGATCGTGCCGTCGCCGCTGTCGCCGATCGCGCGCGAGGACGAACGACGCGCCGAGCACGATGCCGCCGATGCCGTACACGACGCGGGTGTTGTCGGTCACCTGCGCGGCAACCAGCGTGAGTGCGGCGAACAGCAAGCCGAACAGCGCGAACGAGCAACCGAACGCGACCGACCCCGCCACCGGGAGGTCGAGCGCGATCAGTATGAGCGTCACCAGCGCACCTGTCACGACATTCATCGCCGCAACCGTGAGCATTGCGGCGCCCGGCAGGGAGTACGCGCCGATGGGCAGGGCGCGCAACAGCTCGGTGCGACCCGCCTCTTCCTCGCCGCGGGTCAAGCGGCCGAGCATGAAGACGCTCATCAGCCCCATCAGGATCAGGCCGAAGGTTCCCGTCTGGAACGCGACCTGGCCCCCGACCGTGTCGAGCCCCTGGGGTGGGCCGTTGAAGATGACCGCGGCGACGTTGTTCTCCGAGGCGCGCGCGGCCTTGGTGAGCTCGGCCTGGTTCGGGTACAGGCCTTTCACGCTCGCGACCGTCGACAGCACGAGCAGCACGATCGACGCGACCCACACGACGATGCGAACGCGGTCACGGCGCACCGCGAACCGACCGAGCGGCGCGAGACCGGTGAGTGACGCCACGGTCGTCGTCATTGCCCGTCGCCGTCGAAGCGGTGGGCGAGCTCCGGTTCGCGCGCGAGCTCGTCTCCGTAGTGTCGGAGGAACAGTTCCTCGAGCGTCGGCGGATGGCTCACCAGGCTCCGCACGCCGAGCTCACCGAGGCGGCGGACGGTGTCCTCGAGGTGGGCGGTCTCGACATCGAAGCGCACCCTCGAGCCGTCGATCTCGAGCCTGTGGATCCCTGGCAGATCTGCGACACCATCCGGCGAACCGACGAGGTCGGCGGTGATCGACGTCCGCGTCATCCCGCGGAGCTCGCGCAGGGTGCCGCTCTGCTGGGTTCGGCCGGCGCGGATGATGCTCACCCGATCGCAGAGTGCCTCGACCTCGGCGAGGATGTGGCTCGACAGCAGCACGGTGCGACCCTCCGCTTTGACCTCGCGGATGCAGTCCTGGAAGACGGCTTCCATCAGCGGATCCAGTCCCGACGTCGGCTCGTCGAGGACGAGCAACTCGGCCCGCGAGGCGAGCGCGGCGACGAGACCGACCTTCTGACGATTCCCTTTCGAGTACGTACGGGCCTTCTTCGTCGGATCGAGCTCGAACCCGCGAGCAGCTCGTCGCGGCGCTTCGGTTCGAGGTCGCCGCGCAGACGGCCGAGCAGGTCGATCACCTCGCCGCCGCTCAGCTTCGGCCAGAGCGTGACCTCGCCGGGCACGTACGCGAGGCGGCGATGCAGTGCGACAGCGTCGCGCCACGGGTCACCGTCGAGCAGCGTGACCTCGCCGCTGTCGGCGCGGAGCAGCCCGAGCAGCACGCGGATCGTCGTGGTCTTGCCCGAACCGTTCGGGCCGAGGAAGCCGTGCACTTCACCTTGCTCGACCACGAGATCGAGACCGTCCAACGCTCTCGTGGGTCCGAAGGACTTGACGAGAGCCGCAATCGAGATCACGGCCACCATCAGAGTCTGGCATCGGTGGCGCGGCCCGGTGGCCGGCTATGCGCGCGAGTCGCCGCGTGCGGCGTCAAGAGGCGTTCGCCGTTCTGTTGACGCACCATCGGCCCGGAAACGGACCAACGGCTCTGACGTCACCCGCGGCTGCGCCCGGTGTTCACGACGTGCGTCGTCGAACCCGGGAAGAAAATGGCGTCGTGACCGTCGACGTCCCACCGGACGCGGTAGTGCTCGACGCCGTCGCGCTCGACGATCTCGAGGATCTCCCCTCGACGCGGGGGCTCACCGGTGTGCACCGAATCGACGACGATCTCATCTCCTGGCTGCGCGTGCATGACGCCTCCTCGTTCCGTGACGACCTCTTCACAGGATCATCTGGGGCGCACGGCACGACCAGGGCCGTTCGTCCCTCGCGGACGGATCTCTCGACGGCGGCGATCGGTCTTCGGTCGACTGTGCGTCACTGCGGACAGCCGCTGGTCCGGGCCAGCAGCGATCATGAGCGCTTGGGCAACGCGGCTGTTCAACGCTCGCCGATGCCGGACACACACGGAGCAGAGCTCCACGCCCTGGGGCGCTATCCAACGGGCGAGTTCCTCGCCCTCGTTCGCATCGGGCGCGTTGTCGCGGCGCTACTCCTTGCCGAGTGCCTTGATGATCATGTCTGCCATGACCCTGTGCCCGAGGGCGGTTGGGTGGTACGCGAAGCCGTCGTCGGGCGTGTGTCCCGCGGTCCATCGCTGTGAAGCCGCGGCGCAACCGGTGTGATCGCCGGGGGCGGCGTAGGGATCGACAAAGAAGAGGTCGGACGTCTTGACGACGCTGAGGAAGATCTCTTCAAGCTGTTGGCCCATCGACCGTACGAGTTGGGCTTCTCCGTCGGTGAAGGAGAGTGCAGGACAGTTGTTGTCGCCGACTTCGCGGGGTAGGTCACGAACACGAGTGCCGCTGATGGTGCGGTCGCACTGATCTTGTCGATCATGCGTTGCAATCCGTCCCTTGTCGCCGCCACCTTGGCGAGCAGATCAGGAGCCGTCGTGCAGACGGTGTTCGGGTCGCCGCACGCGACCGCGGTCGCGTTGTAGCCGATGTCGTTCCCGCCGACGGAGACGGTGATCAGCTTCGTGTTGCGAGTGATCGCCGTCAGCTGTGGCGGATTCTCTCCCTGGGCGGTCTCTATGACGTTCGGGATAGTTGCGGCGCCACAGCTCACGTCGGTCAACTTCAGGCGGTAACGCTGCGCGACCAACTGCGGATAGCTGCGGTTCGAGCGACCGCAAACTGTCGACTGGACCGAGATCCCAAACCCCGAAGCAATAGAACTCCCGAGCGCGACATACTCATCGCCCGGATTCAGTGACGATTCCCTCGCTGCCGTTGATGTCGTGATTGCGCTCGTAGGCGCAGCTTCGGAAGAAGACGAGCTGCTCGAGCACCCGAAGGCTACGAGCACGAGAAATCCTGCGATCCCGCTCACTGCTTTCGGCTTCATCGTCGGATCGACTTTCCATCGCGATCGGATTCGGTCGAGCGCTCGAGGCTGCCGCGGTGCCGCCGGCGGGGACCGCGACGCTGTTCAGCGAGACACAGATATACACAGATATACAAGCTGGCTCGCAGCGCTGGCCGACCGAGTTGGGCCAGGCCAACCGAGACCGAACCGGATCTGTCGCCTTACTTGGGAGAACGGGCCAAACCGGTGGAGCGGGTGACGAGGATCGAACTCGCATAGCCAGCTTGGAAGGCTGCGTGTTACCGCGCGACGCTCGCGTGCCACCGCGTTCGTTGTCGCACCCAATCGTTACGCTCCCGATTGACGAGCAGTTCCGCGTCCTGCGCGGTGCGCGCTCCGGATCCCGACGTTGACGCGCCGCCCGTAATGTTCGCCGGTTCAGGAGCCGACGATGAGCAGGCGCCTCTTCGGAACGATTCGCAAGCTGCCGTCCGGCCGATATCAGGCGCGACATGTCGACGCCTCGGGCCGTCGCCACAGAGCACCGAACACGTTCGCGACGAAGGCGGACGCGGGACGCTGGCTGGCGGACGTCGAGGCAGCGATCGCGCGCGGAACCTGGATCGATCCCGACGCGGGGCGCGTCTTGCTCGCCGACTACGCGCAGGGCTGGATCGACTCGCGGCCCGGCTTGCGTCCACGTACGCGCGAGCTCTACCAGTCGCTCCTCGATCTGCACCTCGCGCCGGCACTCGGTGACGTTGCGCTCGTATTCACGGGCGCGAAGGGCGCACCGTCGCGACGGTCGAATTGGTCGGTCAAGTGGCGAGCCGCCTGTCGGCACGTCGGCGTTGAAGGCCTGCGCTTCCACGATCTTCGGCACACCTGCAACACGCTTAGAGCTGCGACCGGAGCGAGCACCCGCGAGCTGATGCACCGGATGGCCCATTCCTCGGCCAGCGCCGCGCTCCGCTACCAGCACGCGACCAAGAAGCGTGACGCGGTCATCGCAGCCGCGCTCGACCGGCTCATCTGGATATCCAAGCCGGACGTGATATCGTCTAGTGAGCTAGACAGTTGATCGGTCGGGAAGTGCTCCGACGGACCAAACGACTCGGATGCATTGAGGTGCGCCGCCGCGGGTCGCACGTGATCGTGCGGTGTCCCGGCGGTTGCCAGACGGTCGTGCCCGTGCATGCGGGCGAGGACTTGCCGATCGGAACGCTGCGGAGCATCGAGAACGCACTGGAGCGATGCCTCGGCGAAAGGTGGCTGCGATGACCAGGAGGAAGCGCTACGTCGCTGTGTACGAGCGAGATCGCGAGAGTGACGCGTGGCTCGTGCACGTCGACCGCATCAAGGCCTGCCACACGTATGGCCGCACACTCCGTCAAGCCGGTGAGCGCATCGAGGAGGCGCTCGCGCTTTGGCTCGACCGCGAACCAAACGAGTTCGTCCTCGAGCACCGGTGGCCGAGGGTTGTTTCCGAGGTAGCCACCGAAGTCTCTCAGGCTCGCAGCGCTGCCGCTGAGGCATCGCAGACCGCGAGCGAGGCGACAGCCCGAGCCGCGCGCCGACTCACCCGCATGGGCCTCAGCCGCCGCGACACCGCAGAGATCCTCGGAATCTCGCATCAGCGCGTGCAGCAGCTCCTCGCCTCGTAATGCAGAATCGCTCTCAATCGGGTTCCTGCTCGAGTTCGCGAGTGCAGGCGCGCCTTCGTTCGTGGGGTCGGATGGCGCGCGCCCCCGACCCGGCGTTATACGGGTGATCGTTGTCAAGCATCCTCCTCAGTGATGCGTTCGAGGAGGTTGTCGAAGAGGGCTTCACGGTCGGGTTGGTTGTGGTCGCGGGCGTGGTCGCGTTGCCGGAGGAGGACGGGGACGAACTCGGGTCCGGTCTGGAAGTAGGCGCAGGTTTCGCAGGCTGATTCCATGCGGCATTCGAGTTCGACGGGTCGGGTGCAGAGTCCGTTGCCGAGCATGCGGGCGTGTGCCTCGCGACGAAGGCGGATCATGGCCGCGGTCTCGATGTCGGCGGGCAGCGCGCCGGGAGTTCCGGCGGCGTTGTAGAGCGCGTCGATCTCCGCGGTGACGGCTTCGTATTCGTCGGCGACGACCCGATCCGCGATGCGGGCGTAGGTCAAGGTCATTTCCATGGAGCGGTGCCCGAGCAGCGCGGCGATCGCCTCGAGGCGCATCCCACGGTTGATGGCCTGGGTCGCGAGGGTGTGACGGAGTTGGTGGGGATGCACGTTTCCGATCCCGGCCTGCTTGGCGACGGTGGCGACGATGCGGTGCACGGTGCGCCGGCTGATCGGCGCATGCTCATCGGCAATGAGCCGGCGGTGGCGGCGGATGTGCTCGGCGTTGGTCGCGGTCCATTCGGCGAGGAGCGCGACGAGGTCGGGGTGCAGCGGGATGTAGCGGTCGTTACGGAGCTTGCCGACCGGAACGCGTAGCCAGTGCGCGTCGCCGATCTGGGTCACGGCATCGGCGGCGAGTTCGCACAACTCAGTGGCGCGCAGCCCGGTGCGGGCCAGCATCTCGACCACGAGCCGGTAGCGCGGGAGTCGATGGGCACGCGCCGCGGCCATGAGCTTGGCGGCGGCACGGTCATCGAGGAACTTCGGCAACGGTTCGGGTCGGGGCGGGATGTCACCGTGCAGGATCGGGTTGCGGGCCGGCGCGTCGGGCCAGTCCCATTCGATGAGCCGCTCCAAGAAGATCCGGATCATGCGCAGCCGCTGGCGTTGGGTGTTCTTGGCCAGCGTTGGGTTGGTCGTGCCAGGTTGGGCGGCGAGCCACACCTTGTAGTCCTCGATGTTCGTCCGGGTGATGCCGGCAACGACGGTGACCTCGGTGTTGTCGACGAGCCAACCGATGAACTGGCGCAACGTGAGGTCGGCCGCGTCGACACTGTGCGGCGCCAAGAACGTGGTGAGCTGGATCAGATAGCGGCGCATCGTCGCTGCCAACTGCGGCGCCCGCGCCGACAGCGCCGCCCACTCGCGATGCGACACCGGCGGCGCCGACCACACCTCGACCGCGGTCTCGACCGCGCTCATCGACCGACCTCCTGGATCGCGATGAGCTCGGCCGCATGGCTCGCTTCGATCAGATCGGCCGCTCGTCGATACTCCCGGGCGAGCCAGTCGTTGGTGAGATGCAGATACACCCGCGTCGACTCGATCGACCGATGCCCGGCCTGAGCCTGCACCGCTTCGAGCACCATCCCTGCTTCCCGCAGTCGGGTCAAACAGGTGTGGCGCAACTGGTGGCAGGTGCCGTGGGCGAGTCGGGCGCGGCGACGGGCGCCGGAGAGGATCTCGTCCACCCCTTCTGCCGACAGGGGCTGGCCGCGTCGCGGGCCCTTCAACACGACGAACACGCGATCCGTCGATGTCGAAGGTCGCTCGTCGCGCAAGTAATCGCCGAGCGCGACGAAGAACGGGTTCGCGACCGGCACGATCCGCTGATGGCCTCCCTTGCCCTCGGCGATGAACAACGACCGATCCGCGACGCGCACATCCGCCAGGCGGAGCCCGAGCACCTCGCAGCGGCGCAGGCCGCCCACCAACATGGCGAGGACCATCGCCCGATCGCGCTGCGTGCGTAACGCCGACAACAGTGCGCGCACCTCTGCAGGAGCGAGGATCTTCGGAAGCGTGCGCGGCACCCGCACCAACGGGACAGTGCGCGATCGGCCGCCTCGCTGACGCGTCGACAGCCCACGCGGCACCGGGTTCACCGTGATCGACGTGTCACCACGCGCGACGAGATACGCATACAAGCCGGCCACCGACGACAGGCGACGGGCAATCGTGCGCGCCGACAATCCCGACTCGCGATCCGACATGCGGATCACCGTGCGATCGCCGCGCTGCTGCGCGACGAACTCGAACACATCAGCCGGCTCCACAGCGACGGGGTCCTTGCCGACGACCGCGAAGAACGACTTCAAGTCGAACGCGATCGCCCGCAGCGTGTTCGGTCGCGCCCGCCCCGCAACGAACTCCAAATAGCGATCCACCAGCGGATCACCCAGCTCGAAGCGGGCTTCACCCGCAGTCGTCGACGAACGGATCAGGCACGGAGAGAAAGTCATCCGCGCAGGCTCCCAGCCCACCCAGATCGTGTCGCGGATGTCCCAAAGATCACCCGTGTATTAGGCGATATGGGAGAGCGCCGCACACGCGAGGGACGCGAGACTTCTCTCGTGGGCACCGTGCGATACGCAGTTCCGGCTGATGCCGCCGCGGTCGAGGCGGTGTGGTCTGCGGTGGCGGCAGAGGGTGAATGGATCGGCACGGAGATGCCACTTGACCCCCGATGGGGTGATCGCTTCCTCGCCGCACTCGCTCGCGAGGAGTCTGCGTGGTTCGTCGCCGATCGAGGCGAACAGGTTGTTGGCGGAGTGTTCGTCGATGCGGCACACGGTGTCGCGCACATCGGGATGGCGATCGTGGAGGGCCACCGCGGCGTCGGACTCGGTCGCTCCCTCCTGGACGCGGCCGTGAGTTGGGCACGCGATCGCGGATGCCACAAGGTGGCGCTCGAGGTGTGGCCCCACAACACGCGAGCACGAAAACTCTACGAACACGCGGGCTTCGGTGACGAGGGATACCTGCGACGTCAGTATCGGCGCAAGAACGGCGCCCTGTGGGACACAGTCATCATGGGCTTGATCCTCGACGAGGACTCGTCCGGACGTCCGTAACGTCGGCTACCCATCCGGCGGTCGGGGGCAGTGCGCGAGGGTGCGATTCCGCGTCGTTACTGAACGCGGTAGCGGAGGTGGACAACGCCGCTGCTGAATCGGTGCTCGTCGATGAGCTCAAGATCGGCGCGCGTGTCAATCGGCAGTGCGGGGTTGCGTCCACCGAGGACGACCGGCCAGACGAACAGGGCCAGTTCGTCGACCAGCTCGGCGACGAGAGCCTGTGCGGCGAGGTTCGGGCCACCGACCAACAGATCCGCACGGGCGGTGGCCTTCAGATCGAGTACCGCGCTGGCGTCGAAGTGGCGTTCGACCCGAGTGTTCGCGGTGGGTGGCGCAATCAGAGTCGAGGAGTAGACGACCTTGTCTGCCGCCTGCCATGCATCCGCGTAGTCGGCCATGAGGTCCGACTGCGCGGCCAGGGTGGAGTCGGTCTCCCATACGGCCAGCGTCTCGTACATACGCCGCCCGTAGAGGTACGTGCCCGCGGACCGCATGAGCCTCGTGATGAACGCGAAGACGTCGTCGTCCGGCCGACCCCAGTCGAAGGCGCCGTGTTCGTCCTCGGTGTAGCCGTCGAGGGACATGTTCGACCCGTAGATCAACTTCGCCATCATCGGCTCCTGCCACCGTCGCAATCTCTCAACGACCTCGCCGTCCAACTGTAAGGCGGGGCGGCGTGAGGTCGATGTCCGTCCCAGACGTGCCGGTAGGTGGCGCCCGTAACCGCGAGCAACGGCGACCCGACGCGACATGGCGCGCACCAACCTGTCGATCTGCTCGGCTGCGACCAGGAGCGTCTCGTTAGGGCACGTAGAGGGCACGAGTGCCAGGTGTGCAGCAGCTGGATCGCTACTGTGCAGCGCTGCACAGGGACGCTGACCTGCATGTTCGTGTGAGAGCGGGTGACGAGGATCGAACTCGCATAGCCAGCTTGGAAGGCTACGTGTCACAACGCTGTGACCAGCACAAACACGGCGTTCTCACGCTTGTAGGCCGCGGATAGGCCGCGCCACATCCGAGGGCCGAGAGACCCGCACGCAAGGAGTCGACACCGTGACGGCGCGTCTTCCCGCCATCGTCACGTTTATGTGACGTATCTCCCACGGAACGTCACGCATGTCCCGGGAACGTCACACATGACTACGGAACGGTCTGTCACGCGTAGCGCCGCCGTGCCGCTCGCGATCACGATGAACTTCGCCAGTCGTGGTCACCTCTCTTCCGGGTGGTACACGCGGCGAAGACCGGCCTGTCGCGTCACGTCGCCGGCTGGAAGTAGTTCTTCGTGAGCGCGTGTGAGACCTTCCTGCCGATGACGTGCCCTTGGCGTCGGAGGTGCGGAAGTGGATACCGGCCCACACCCGTGCGTCGATGATCTCCTTGATCGCCTCGGAGAATCGGTCGAAGCTTGGCGAGATGTCACGCCAGCTGTTCACCGCCGCGCGGTCGTGGCGGGAACAGCACCCCATGCTCGGGACACGCGGCGTTCGTCTCGGCATCCTGAAGGCCGACCTCTACAAGATGCAGGTGCGCTCGATCGTCGGAGCGGCTCGGCACCGCGCCGCAAGCGGTGTCGAGCAGCGGGCCCGTCGAGTCGAGCCCGACCTGAAGATGAACGGGTGCGGTGAGCACGGCGGCGACCCACAGTCGATTGCGCTGTTCGCGGAGCTCGGGCTCGATTACGTGTCCTGTTCTCCGTTCCGGGTGCCGATCGCGCGCCTCGCGGTTGCACAGGCGATCGTCGGTGCGAGCGCCTTCATCGGCGGTCTCGCCCCGTCGGATGCACCGCGCGCCTCGGACGAGAACCCGTGACGGACACGATCGTCGTCGGTGTCGATGACTCGTCCGGTGCCCGAGCCGCGCTCGCATGGGCGGTGCGCCAGGTCGCCGCGACCGAAGGCCGCCTGCGTGTCGTGTACGTGTTCGAGGCGGGCGGAGGCTGGATCAACCTCGACCATCACGAGGTCGCCCAGTGGGAGCAACGTGCGCAGGAGCAGGCCGACGACACGCTCTCGCGCATCGTGCACGACGTGATGCCACCCTCACGACGTGACGAAATCGAGCTCCGCGCCATCGCCGGTTCGGCTGCCGACATCCTCCGCGACCAAGCGCGGGGCGCGGCCCTGCTCGTGGTCGGATCGCGCGGCCAGGGCGGGTTCGCGAGCCTCGGGTCCGTGAGTCAGCGCCTGGCGCGGGACGCACCGTGCCCGCTCGTGATCATCCCGCCGCTCGAGGCACACACGGCCCCGCCCACGAGCTGAGTCGGGCAGGACGAGCCGCCGGCTCAATCCGTCCGAGACGGGGATCCTTGTTCGTCAGCTCGTAGGAGGTCCGTCATCGTTGGCACACCACCGACGCCTGACCGAAGCAGACCGCCGCGGGTAGTCGATCGAGTACACGTACTTGATCATCGAGGGCGCTCCTCTCGTTCACAGGGTGGGTGCCAGCGACCATTCCTTGGTGGCGCCGCCGCCGAGCTCGACGACCTCCCCGCCGAAGCCGACTCGGATCGGCGGAGCGAGTGCTGGGACAACGCTGACGCGCAAACGATCGCGTGTCACGTGAAGGTCGATCCGATGGCCGCGGTAGTGGATCCGGGAATCGAGGACCGGTAGCTCGTCGGGGAGCGCGGGATCGATCCAGAGAACTTCACTGCGCGGCGCGACCCCAGCGAAGCAGCGTTGGACGAGGTCGAGTGTCCCAGCCATCGAACCGAGATGAATGCCCTCGTGCGTCGTGCCTCGCTGGATGTCATCGACGTCGCTGTTCAGGGCCTGGAGGAAGAGCTCCCACGAGCGTCGCCGATCGAGCCGTGCGAGCACCCACGAATGGACGATTCGTGACAGCGTCGAGCCGTGTGATGTCCGAGCGAGGTAGTACTCGACGTTGCGGCGAATATCGGTGGCCACATCGAACCGATAGTCGAGCCGGTCGAAGATCTCCTGCACCTCGTCTTCCGACAGCAGGTAGAAGATCATGAGCACGTCGGCCTGCTTCGAGAGCTGGTAGCGGTTGGTCGAATCTCCTTCGGCCTCGAGTATCCGGTCGAGTCTCTGAAGGTCGCCGTACCGCTCCGTATAGTCGAGCCAGTCGAACTCCATGAGCTGCTCGTAGCCCTCGAACTGGCTGATGATGCGATCGTCATGAAAGCAGACGCGCATGCGGCGGCTGATGTGCTCCCAACGTTCGATCTCCTCTTGCGACACCCCGAGCTGCTCTCGAAATTCGTACGCCTGGAGTTCCGGGAGAAGCTCGAGGAGGTCGAGTGCGCGACAGAGGACCCAGACCGTCATGACGTTCGTGTACGCATTGTTGTCGAGGCCCGGAGGTTCCGATCCCGGATACGCGTCGTGGTACTCGTCGGGACCCATCACGCCCTCGATCTCGTACCGATCCAGGTCGTCGTGATGCGTGGCGAGGCTCGCCATGAACCGCGCAACTTCGATGATCATGGGACCACCGCGGAACCGCACGAACTCGACGTCGCCCGTGACCTGGTAGTAGCTCCAGGCGTTGTAGGCGATCGCAAGGTTGATGTGGCGCTGCCGGCGGGAGTGATCGGCGAGCCACCGGCCGGACTTCGGGTTGAGGTGCAGGGTCTGGGTTTCCTCTCGGCCGTCGCTGCCGCTCTGCCAAGGGAACATGGCGCCGGCGTGTCCGTCACGCTTGGCGGCCGTTCGAGCCGCATCGAGCCGCCGGAATCGATAGCCGAGCAGCGACCGGGTCAGGATCGGCAGTCGCAGATTCAAGAACGGGAAGACGAACAACTCGTCCCAGAAGATGTGCCCGCGATAGGCCTCGCCGTGGAGTCCACGAGCTGGGACGCCGACGTCGAGATCGATGGAGTTGTGCGACACGGTTTGCACGATGTGGAAGGCGTGGAGTCTGAGGATCCGTCCGGCGTCGACGTGTCCCGGGAGTGGCACGTCGAGCCGCTGCCACAAGTGGCTCCACGCGAGCGTGTGACGCTCGAGCATCTGGTCGAAACCGCTCGCCTCCTCCAGAGCGGAGCGCGCTGCGAGGCCAACCTCCGAGATCGCGGCATCCCGTGATGTGTAGAGGGCGACAACCTTTTCGATGGTGACCGGGACCCCGCGTTCCGCGTCGAGCCGGTGTTCGTGGGCGACGAAGCCTGGTTGCTCGATCAGCCGTGGTTCGCTCGTTGTCGGCCGGTCGCCGATCGCCACTCGGGTGCGCGCCGCTTCGCCGATGACGATGCTCGATTGGTTCGTACGAACGAGTAAGTAGATGCCGTCCTCACCCGTCGCACCGGTTTCCAATGGTTGCAGGTGATCGCCACGCAGCCCTCGGTAACGCGCGACGCCGCGGTTCGCGACCGTGCCGTCGATTGCCGACCGCACCTCGATCCGCCCCGACCAGTTCTCCGGCACGATCGTCGTCTGAAGCGCAGCGAGATGCGGCTCCGCCATGTCGACGAGGCGGCGTTCCGTGACACTCGTAATCCTGCCCTCTTGGTCGCGCGTTCGAACCGTGCGCGTGAGTATCCCGTGGCGAAGGTCGAGTTCTTGGCGGTGAGCGAGCAGCTCGAAACGAGCGACGTCGAACCACGCGCCGCCTTCGACTCTGAACGACAGCGGCAGCCAGTTCGGCGCGTTGACGAGATCCTCGTTCTCAACGCGTCTTCCCGCGATGTCGGTCTGCAGTCGGTTGTAGCAACCCGCGATGTAGGTGCCTGGATAGTGGACCTCGTCGGCACGCGCCTCCGACGCGGCGCCGCGCGTGGCGAAGTAGCCGTTGCCCAGGGTGCACAACGCCTCGCGGAGACCTTCTTGATCGGGCTCGAACCCGTCGAAGACGAGCGCCCACTCGTTCATGTCGCCCTCTCCTCGGCAGCGGCCACGCTCCATACGTCAGCTACTCGA
Source organism: uncultured Actinomycetes bacterium (assembly GCA_963740835.1). Taxonomy (GTDB): domain Bacteria; phylum Actinomycetota; class Acidimicrobiia; order IMCC26256; family PALSA-610; genus CAVUFH01. Next base: position 1,929,211 of record CAVUFH010000003.1, read on the forward strand.
TGCGCAGCTCTCCCACGTCGCGCACAACGGCATGGGCGCCGCGGCGCAGCAGCGCGTCTCGTTGTCCATGACGGTCGACGCCGACCACGAGTGCGAAACCTCCGCGTCGCGCGGCTTCGACTCCAGCCAAGGCGTCCTCCACGACCGCAGCGCGCGCGGGCTCGACTCCCAGGGCGCGCGCGGCTTCGAGGAACACCGCAGGATCCGGCTTGCCCGGGAGGTGTCGCTGGTCGGCCAGCACGCCGTCGACGCGCACATCGAAGAGCTCCGACAGCCCTGCCGACGCCAACACCTCGGACATGTTGCGACTGGCCGAGATGATCGCCGTCCGTACACCACGATCCGCGAGGTCTCGCACTGCCCGCGTTGTCGACGGGTACGCGTGCGCCGGCTCCTCGCGTAACCGCGTGAGGAAGTACTTGTCCTTGCGGTTCCCGAGCCCGCAGATCGTCTTGCAGTCCGGAGGATCGGAGGGAGCGCCCTCCGACAGCACGATGTCTCGCGACGCGAGAAAGCTGCGAACCCCGTCGTAGCGGGGCTTGCCGTCGACATACCGAAGATAGTCGGCGTCGACATCGAACGGTTCGAGCGCGTCGCGCGACCCAGCCCGCGATCGGAGGAACTCGTCGAACAGCCGTTTCCACACAGCCGCGTGCACCACCGCTGTGTCGGTAACCACGCCGTCCATGTCGAAGATGACGGCACCGATCTCGGAAGTTCTGATGACCGGTTCGCGGTGCACGCGTGGCAGAGGATACTTACCGCTGGAGAAGCGTCGCCCCGGCCACGATCCCGGCACCGGCCGAGACGAGGAGCACGCGGTGAGCATCGACGAGTCGTCCTTGCTCCTCGCCCGCGTTCAGCGCCGTCAGCAGGGCGGCAGTGTGGACGTGCGCCGCACCGGCGACTTCGACGATCAGGTCCGGCGCGACAGCCAAATGGCCCGCGAACGCATGCCTGAACTCGTCGGTCAGTGGGTTCGCGACGACCAGATCGACGTCGTCAGCCGTCAGCCCGAGAACCGCTCGACCGGCTCGCCGTGGCCCTCTCGGAGGCGACCGAGACGCTGCACAAGCAGCTCGGTGCGGCACGGCGATCGCGGCGGAAGGAGATGAGGTGACGTTGGAGCGGCTGAACGCGCTCCATGCGACCTTCCTCGCCGTCGAGGACGCGGTCTACCACCTGCACGTCGGGTCGATCGACGTCTTCGAGGGACCGCCGCCCGACCTCGCCGACTGGCGCGCCGCGATCGCCCCCTGATCGGGATTCTCGCAGGACGAAGTCAGGACCTTGGCCTCTGGGACGAATGCCAGCCATTCGTAAGGATGAAGCAAAGCCTCACTGAGCGGGGAGGGTGCCGCGATGACCGCTCAACCCACGATGACCACCGCGCACGCGGGCCTCGACGCCGATGTGCTGGAGATGACCCTCGAGGCGATCCGGGAGTTCGCTGATCGCAATCTGCCCGCTGACGCGCTGCTCCGGCTCGACCACGAGGACGAATGCCCGGTCGAGGTCGTCCGCAAGATGTGCGGTGAGGATCTGGGCATCCAGCTGCTCTTCGTCCCCGAGGAGTACGGCGGGATGGGCGGTGCCACCTTCGACGTCTACCGCGTCTGCGAGGAGATGGCCGCGATCGACCTGGGCGTTGCGACGAGCGTGCTCGCGACGTTCCTTGGCAGCGATCCGATCGTGGTGGGCGCCACGCCGGAGCAGAAGACGCAGTGGCTCACCCGCATCGCGGAGGAGGGAATCCTGCTCGCCTACGGCGCCACCGAGCCGGAAGCCGGGAGCGATCTCGCCGCGCTCAAGACCACCGCCACCCCCGTCGAGCACGACGGCCGCGTCGTCGGTTACCGCCTCGACGGACGCAAGCAGTGGATCAGCAACGGCGGCATCGCTGACGCCTACACCATCCTCGCCAAGACCCCGGGCGGGCCGAGCTGGTTCGTCATCGAACGCGGGGTCGAGGGATTCACGCAGGCGAAGCCGGAAGACAAGCACGGCATCCGCCTGAGCAACACCGCCGCGCTCTACCTCGACGACGTGTCGGTCGACCTCGACGCGCTGGTGGGCGGCGTGGAGGGCCAAGGCCTCGTCCAGGCCCAGCAAGTGTTCGGTTACACGCGCCTCATGGTCGCCGCCTTCGGGCTGGGCGCCGGCTGGTCGGCGCTGGATAAGGCGATCGCATACTCGACCGAGCGCATCCAGGCGGGCGGACCACTCTCCGAGAAGCAGGGCTACACCCACAAGCTCATCGTCCCCCACGCCGCCCGCCTCGAAGCCGCCCACGCCCACATCGAGGAGACGGCGGAACGCATCGACGCCGGCGAGGGCAGCCTCAACACGGAGGGCGCCATCGCCAAGTACGTTGCGACCGAGGCTGGCAACGACGCCGCGGACGCGGCGATCCAGGCCCACGGGGGCTACGGCTACACCCGCGAGTTCCTGGTCGAGAAGATCAAGCGCGACGTCCGTATCACCACGATCTACGAGGGCACCTCGGAGATCATGGAGATGACGATCGCCCGCGATCGTTGGCAGGAGCATCTCAAGACCCGGGGCCGGTACTACCACGACCGGGCCGTCGACACGGCCACGGTCGCGGCCCGGCACCCGGACGTGGGTGCCGGAACCGTCGCCCTGGCCCTTCATGGCCTGGCCGAGGTGCTGGAACGCTGCCGCACCGGGCGTCTGACCCGCAACCAGCACGTTCTGTTGCGGCTCGGCGAGCTGATTGCCCAAACCGAGGCGGCCGAGGCGTTCAGCCGCCGCGCGGCACGGGCCGCCGACGGCGCGCTGAGCGCCAAGGCCGACCGCCGGTTCGACGCCGCCGGGTTGGCGGTTCTCGCCCGCGTGTTTGCCCGTGACGCCGCACTTCGGGTGGCGTGGAGCGGGCTGCGGCTGGTCTGGGGCTCCGGCGTTGCCGGGGCAGCCGGGCTGGACGATCTGGAGGCCGCGCTCCGGGTGCACGACATCGCCGCCGCCGAGGCGGGCGGCCTCGACGACATGAACGCGGCCGCGGACGTGCTCTACGGCCGCTCGGGGGGATCCCATGCCTGAGGAGTCGGCTGACCGCGCGGTCGCGATCGTCGGTATGGCGGCGATCATGCCCGACGCTCCCGACGCGCCGACGTTCTGGCAGAACATCAAGGACGGCCGCTATTCGATCAGCGATGTCACGCCCGATCGGTGGGACCCCGCTGTGTACTACGACCCTGACCCCGCCATCCAGGACAAGACCTATTCGAAGATCGGGGGTTGGGTCCGGTCCTTCGAATGGGACCCCTTTGCATGGAAGTTGCCGATCCCGCCGCGGGTCAGCGAGGCCATGGACGACACGCAGAAATGGGCCGTCAGCCTCGCCCGCGCCGCGCTGGTCGACTACGGCTGGCCGGGTCGGCCGCTCGATACGGAACGCACCGCGGTCGTGATCGGCAACACGATGGCCGGGGAGAACCACGACCGGACAGCCATGCGGGTCAACTTCCCCGAGTTCGCGCCGAACTCGAAGGGGTCCGCACCTTCGCGACGCTCTCGAAAGAGGTCCGCGAGGCGATCCTCGAGGAGGCGGGAGACGGATTCCCCGCGGCGCTTCCCGCGATCACCGAGGACACCATGCCCGGCGAACTCGGCAACATCATCGCCGGCCGCGTCGCCAACCTGTTCAACCTCCGCGGTCCGAACTACGTCACCGACGCGGCCTGCGCCTCCGGTCTGGCGGCAATGGCCGGCTCCATCGAAGGGCTCATCAACCGCGAGTACGACGCCGTGCTCACGGGCGGCGTCGATCGCAACATGGGCGCCTCGACGTACGTGAAGTTCTGCAAGATCGGCGCGCTGTCTGCGACCGGCACACGGCCGTACACGGAGGGCGCCGACGGCTTCGTCATGGGTGAGGGCGGCACCCTGTTCGTGCTGAAGCGGCTGGCCGACGCCGAGCGAGACGGCGACCACGTCAACGCGGTGCTGCTCGGCGTCGCCGGAGCCAGCGACGGCAAGGGCAAGGGGATCGCCGCGACCCGATGGGCCAGCGGCCGCGGTCGAGCGGGCCTGGCAGCTCGTGGGAATCGCGCCGTCGACGTGCTCGTTCGTCGAAGGGCACGGCACATCGACTCCCGTCGGCGACGTCGTCGAGGTCGAGGCGCTCGCCGAGGTATTCGGAGGTCCCGATGTGCCCGTCGGATCGATCCCCTCGGCTCCGTCAAGTCGAACATCGGCCACCTCAAGGGCGCAGCCGCGCCGGCGGGCGTCTTCAAGGCGGTGATGGCACTCCACGAGAAGGTGCTGCCACCGAGCATCAACTTCGACCACCCCAACCCCAACATCGACTTCGGTCATGTCCCCTTCGCGGTCAACACCGAGCTGCGGCAGTGGGACACGCCTGGGCGGGCATTCGCCGCGCCGGGGTGAGCGCCTTCGGCTTCGGCGGGACCAACTTCCACGCCGTGCTTGAGGAGCACGTACCGGGGCGACACCGTGGCGACCAGGCGAAGCCGGTTTCGTTCGCAGGGGTCGACGTTCCCCAAACGCCGACCACGGCGCCTGACCGTGGCACACCGAGCGGCACACCACCGCCGATGCCCAGCGGCGAGGAGCGTTCGTGGCGGGCGCGGCCGACGACGTCGCGCTCACGGCTCGGTTACGCGAGGTTGCCGACGCCGCCGATGGTGGCGCGACCCCGCCTGCGGGCCCACCCGACACGAACGAATCTCCACACGCCGGTGCGCGTGGCAATCGATCACGGCAGCGCCGCGGAGTTGGCCGCCAAGGCACGCCGCGCGATCAAGGCCCTGGAGACCGACAACACGGCGATGTGGCGGGCGCTACGGGCGCGAGGGGTCTTGCCTGGCAGAGGCACGCCCGGCAAGGTCGCGTTCCTCTACACCGGTCAGGGCTCCCAGTACGTGAACATGCTGAAGACGCTCCGCGAGCAGGAACCGATCAGTTAGCGGAGACCTACGCGGAGGCCGACCGGGTCATGACCCCGTTGCTCGGCAAGCCGCTCACCGAGTTCATCTTCATCGACGGCGAGAACGAGGAGGCGGTCTCACTGCTCGAGCAGCAGTTGCGGCAGACCGAGATCACCCAGCCCGCGGTGCTGGCCGCCGACATGGCGCTCACCCGTCTGCTCGCTGCGCACCGCATCACGCCCGACATCGTCATGGGGCACAGCCTGGGCGAATACGACAGCGAGCTCGTGGCCGCCGGCGCGCTCACCTTCGATGCCACGCTCGAGGCGGTCAGCGCCCGGGGCAGGGAGATGGCTGAACTTTCCATCGAGGACAACGGCGCCATGGCGGCAGTCCTCGGGCCGCTCGACGAGATGGAACGCGTCGTGGACTCGATCGACGGCTACGTGGTCATCGCGAACGTGAACAGCACCAGCCAAGCGGTAGTCGGCGGCGCCACCGAAGCCGTCGACCGGGCCGTGGCCACGTTCGACGAGGCCGGCTTCACCACGATGCGCCTCCCGGTCAGCCACGCATTCCACACGTCGATCGTGGCGCCGGCCAGCGAGCCGTTGCGGCGGACGCTCACGCGGCTCAAGCTCAAGGCACCGGTGCTGCCGATCGTCGCCAACGTCGATGGGGAGCTCTACCCGACCGGAGCTGGCGTGCAGGAGCGGATGCTCGACATCCTTTCGAGCCAGGTCGCCTCGCCGGTTCAGTTCGTGAAGGGCCTCCGGACCCTGTATGCCGAGGGCGGCCGCGTGTTCGTGGAGGTCGGCCCCAAGAAGGCGCTCCACGGCTTCGTGGAGGACGTGCTGGGCAACGCGCACGACGACGTGCTCGCGCTGTTCACCAACCACCCGAAGCAAGGGGACACGGTTGCGTTCAACCAAGCGCTGTGCGGGTCTGCCCGCCGCCTCGGCGCCCCTCCCGAGGACAGCGCAGGACCCGCGCGCAGTCGTTCGCGACGCGCCGGTTGTCCCGGAACGAGAACAGACCGGAGCCACGATGGACGATCGGTACCACGACCTGGGTCGGCTGTTTGCCAACTTCCTCGATCAGAGCCGTTCGCTCTTGGAGGGCGCTCCGCCGCCACGCCCCTGGTCGGCAGCTCGCCGAGGCCAACCAGCCAGTCCGAGCCCGTCGTCATCACCGGCGCGGCGCTCGGCCTGCCGGGGTACGGCACGCGTCTTCGACGACGACAACCTGGCGCGCATCTTGGACGGGCAGCAGTTCATCGATGTCATCCCGCACACGCTCCGGCAGGCGATCGCGGACAAGCACATCACCCGGCTGGTCAAGAGCGAGGACGGTGCCAGGTTCGAGACGATCGACAGCACTGACGATGTGATCAAGCTGGCCACCCGCGCAGGTGCGCTCGACCTGGTCGAGGAGTTCGGCGTCGACGCCGAACACGACAAGGCGCTCGACGATTGCACCCGGTTGGCCATCGGCGCCGGCTTCGACGCGCTACGGGATGCCGGGATCCCGCTCGTGCTCCACTACAAGACGACGACGATCGGGTCGCAACTCCCCGAAAGGTGGGCCTCCCGGACACGCTTCGCGATGACACCGGCATCGTACCCGCGTCGGCGTTCCCGGGCCTCGGCGAGTTCGCCTCCGATATCGAGCGCTCCATCGCGGATCGGTCCCGCCGCGGGGAACTCGCAGCCCTCGGTGCGATGCGAAGCCGCGTCGGTGACCGACCGCGAAGCCTTGGCGGAAGTCGACGGCCGAATACGCGGAGGTCCAGGCCGCCGCGGACGAGGAGCCCTTCGAGTTCGACCGGCGGTTCCTGTTCCGGATCCTCGCGATCGGTCACTCGCAGATTCGCCGGAGATCATCGGGGCCCAGGGGCCCGAACACCCAGGTCAACGCGGCCTGCGCCAGCACCACACAAGCCATCTCGCTCGCCGAGGACTGGATCCGCGTCGGCCGCTGCCGACGGGTCGTCATCGTCGCGGCCGACAACGTCACGTCGGACGCGCTGCTCGACTGGCTCGGGTCCGGCTTCCTCGCCACGGGCGCGGCAGCCACCGACGCCGTGGTTGAGGAAGCCGCCGTCCCCTTCGACAACCGCCGCCACGGGATGCTGCTCGGAATGGGCGCGGCCACCATCGTCGTCGAGTCGGCTGAGGCGGCGCGGGAACGGGGCACCCAGCCCATCTGCGAGGTGCTGGCTGCGGTTACCGCCAACAGCGCCTTCCATGGCACAAAGCTCGACGTCGACCACATCTCGGCGGTCATGGAACATCTTGTCGCGCAGGCGGAGGGACGCGGCATCGACCGCCACGCCATCGCCCCGGAGACCGTGTTCGTCTCCCACGAGACCTACACGCCCACCGCGGGGCGGGAGCGCACAAGCAGAAATCAGCGCATTGCGATCCGTGTTCGGGGCCGATGCCGACAAGCTGGTGATCGCCAACACGAAGGGGTTTACCGGCCACCCGATGGGCGTCGGGATCGAGGACGTGGTCGCCGTCAAGGCGCTCGAGACCGGGATCGTTCCTCCGGTGCCGAACTTCAAGGAGATCGATGCGGCCCTGGGCCAGCTCAACCTTTCGATCGGCGGGGCCTACCCCGTCCGTTGCCGCGCTTCGGCTCGCGGCCGGCTTCGGCTCCCGATCGCGATGACGCTCTTGCGCTGGACGCCGGTGGCCGACGGCCGGCGCCGCACCCCGGCGAACTCGGCTACCAGTACCGGGTCGTCGACCCCGCGGCATGGCGGCGCTGGCTCGCGGACGTCACCGGCCGCGACAACGCCCGCCTCGAGGTCGTGCAGCGGCGGCTGCGGGTCGTCGACACAGGCGCGCCGGTCCCCACCGAGACGCCGGCAACAAGAACGCGCCCGACGCCGAGCCGGTGCCCGAGACCGAGCGGTGCACCGAGCGCGAGTCGATTGCCGCGTCGGAGCCGGTGGCGGTGGCCGAGCCGGCGCCGGTGCCGGAGGTCGAGGTGGCGGACGCGGTGCTGGCGCTGGTCGCCGCGAAGACCCGCTACCCGGTCGACATGTTGGACTTCGACCTCGATCTCGAGGCCGATCTCGGCATCGACACGGTCAAGCAGGCCGAGGTGTTCGCGTCCATCCACGAGCGGTACGGCATCGAACGCGACGACAAGCTCAAGCTGCGCGACTACCCGACGCTCGCCCACGTCATCGCGTTCGTCAACGAGCGCGCCCCGGCCACCGGCGGGCCGTCCCGCAGACGTCCGCGCCGCCGGCGGTGACGATTGCCGCGTCGGAGCCGGTGGCGGTGGCCGAGCCGGCGCCGGTGCCGGAG
>CAVUFH010000004.1:0-204899 GCA_963740835.1 uncultured Actinomycetes bacterium
CGGCGCGCTCGCAACAGCTGAGCGCATCGCGGCGGAAGACATTGCGCGCAACCGCCGCATCGGTTCGCACGGCTCCGGCATCGTGCCGCGCGACGCGCAGGTTCTCACACACTGCAACGCGGGCGCGCTCGCATGCGTTGGGTACGGCACCGCGCTGGGCGTCGTCCGCGGCGCGGTCGAGAGCGGCAAGCGCGTGCACGTGTGGGTCGACGAGACGCGGCCGGTACTGCAGGGCGCGCGCCTCACCGCGTGGGAGCTCGACCGGTTGGGTATCGACGCGACCCTCGTCGCCGACAGCGCAGCCGCCTCCTTGATGGCAGGCGGCCGGGTCGATCTCGTCGTCGTGGGTGCCGATCGCATCGCCGCGAACGGTGATGTCGCCAACAAGATCGGCACGTACGGTCTCGCGATCTCGGCGCGCCACCATGGCCTCCCGTTCTACGTCGCCGCTCCGGTCAGCACGATCGACCTGGCGACGGCGACGGGCGCCGCCATTGCGATCGAGGAGCGGGATCCGGAGGAGGTGCGCTCGGCCGGAGGCCGGGAGATCGCGCCGGTCGGCACGCGCGCGCACAACCCGGCCTTCGACGTCACTCCCGCGCGGTTGGTCAGCGGAATCATCACCGAAGTGGGGATCGCACGGCCGCCGTACGGCCGGTCGCTGCCGAGCCACGTGCGCCGGGCCGGCCAACCGCGACGGACGTAGGCGCGAGTGTCGTAGGCAGCTCGTAGCGTCCGGGCATGGCGCTCAGCCGGCTGGTCGACGACCTCCTCGCGGTGGTGTTCCCTGGGACGTGCCCGTGCGGTGCGCGCGGCGAGCCCTGCTGCGCTCGGTGCGCGGTGGCGATGCGGCGCGCACCCGCGGCACCACCACCGCCCGGCATCGACTGGTGGGTCGCGCCCTTCGCGTACGAAGGTGTCGCCCGCGAGCTCGTCGCACGCGCGAAGTACCGCAACGCGCGGGCTCCGGTGACATGGCTGAGCGCGGCGACGGCGCGCGCGCTTCCGGCGCGGCTCGCGATCGACATCGTCACCTGGGCGCCGGCCAGCGCGACTCGGATGCGCGTGAACGGTGTCGACCATGGCGCGCTCTTCGCTCGCGCGGTCGCACGTGAGTGCAAGGTGCCGGCGATCGGTCTGCTCGTCCGAGATTCCGGGCCGGCCCAGACGGGAGCCGGGCGCGGCATTCGCGGGCGCGGTCCCGGCGTTCGGCTGCGCGATTCCTTGCACGGTTCGGTGTTGGGCCGACACATCCTCGTGGTTGACGACGTCGCGACCACGGGTGCCACGCTCGCTGCGGCCGCTCGGGTGCTGCGTCGGGCCGGCGCCGCGTCGGTGGCCGCCGCGACTGCGACGCGTACGCCCGATCTGTCCGCACGGCAGTACCCCGGGCGCCGGTGACCGGCCCCTGCGTATACTCCGCGGCGATGGACGTCGTCGTGTTCGGTAAGCACGTCGAAGTGTCGCCCGAGCTGCGCGCGCTGACGCTGGAGAAGCTCGAACGCATCAACAAGTTCGCGAACGATGTGCGCCGCGTCGAGGTGGACTACGACGAACTCGCGACGAAGCGCCCCGCCGATTCGCACTCGTGCGAGATCCTCGTACACCTCAACAAGCATCTCGTGAAGGGTTGTGCCACCGCGGACGAACATCTCGCCGCGCTCGATGGCGCGGTCGACAAGGTCGAACGTCAGATGCGGCGATTGCACGACCGCCGCATCCATCGCCGCAACGGCCCGAAGTCCGTCCGCACGAACGGTGCTCCGGCGGACGCCGACGGCGTGGCCGATGACGGTGGCGTCGCACTCGACGCCGACGAGCCCGCTGCAGATGTGCTCACCATCGTGAAGACCAAGCAGTTCGCGGTCAAGCCGATGGATATCGAAGAAGCCGCGCTCCAGATGGAGTTGCTCGATCACGATTTCTTCCTCTTCACCAGCACCCAGACGGGCCGGGCGGCCGTGCTCTACCGCCGCCGCGACGGCACGCTGGGGATGATCGAAGCAGCCGGCTGAACCGAAGAACGTGGACGACGAGCACGACAATGCCCTGAACGCGGCGCCGATACGCGTCCTCATCGCGGACGATCACGCGCTCTTCCGCCACGGGCTCGAACAAGCCCTCGCGGCGGAACCGGGTATCAAGGTCGTCGGCGCGGCAGCCGACGGGATCGCCGCGACCGAGCAGGCGCTCGCACTCACACCCGACGTGGTGCTCATGGACGTCCGCATGCCCGGCCGCACCGGCGTGCAGGCGGCCGAGCAGATCCTCGACGCCCGGCCCGACGCGAAGATCGTGATGCTCACCGGCTCCGCGGACGAACAGGACCTCTTCGCGGCCGTGCGTGCGGGCGCGGCGGGTTACTTGTTGAAAGAGGTGTCCATCGACGAAGTCGTGGACGCGGTGCGGGCCGCGTACCGAGGCGAGGGACTCGTCGCACCGTCGCTGCTCGCGAGCCTGCTGCGAGAGTTCACCGTGCTCTCCCGTCGGATCGACGACGACGACGCGACCGGTGCCGAGCCGAAGCTCACCGATCGTGAGCTGGACGTGCTCCGTCTGGTCGCGCGGGGCATGTCGAACAAGGAGATCGCGGGCCGGTTGGTGATCGCCGAGAACACGGTGAAGAACCACGTCCGCAACATCCTCGAGAAGCTGCGGCTGCGGTCACGCACCGAGGCGGCGATGTACGCAGTGCGCGAGAAACTGATCGAGGCGAGTTGAGTCCCAGACGATCGAGAGCCGACCTCAAGATCGGGTCGGATCGGCCGAGCAACCCTGCGACCGGGGCACCTCCGACACCCCCGGTACACTTGTAACCCGCATGAGCGTCTTCCAGAAGCTTCTCCACGCCGGGGAGGGCAAGCGGCTCAAAGCCGTGCAGGCGATCGTCCCGCTCGTCTCCGCACTCGAACCCGAGGTGGAGAAGCTGAGCGACGAGCAACTGATTGCCCGAACCGCCGAGTTCAAGGGCCGCGTCGACCGGGCCAAGTCCGGCGCGCGCAACGCCGAACACGAGCTCGAGCTCATCCACGACGCTCTCGACGACCTGCTGCCCGAAGCGTTCGCGACCGTGCGCGAGGCGGGCAAGCGCGTGCTGGGCCAACGGCACTTCGACGTCCAGGTCATGGGCGGTGCCGCGCTCCACCTCGGTTGGGTCGCGGAGATGAAGACCGGTGAGGGCAAGACCCTTGTCGCGACGCTGCCCTGCTACTTGAACGCGCTCTCGGGGCGGGGCGTCCACCTCATCACGGTGAACGACTATCTCGCCCGCTTCCAGGCCGAGTGGATGGGCCGGTTGCACAACTTCCTCGGGCTGAAGGTCGGCACGATCGTGCCCGACAACTCCACACCCGACGAGAAGCGTCGCCAGTACGACTGCGACGTCACATACGGCACGAACAACGAATTCGGCTTCGACTACCTCCGCGACAACATGGTCGTCCGTCGCGAGCAACAGGTGCAGCGCGGCGATCGCGTCCAGCTCGTCAAGCCGCACTTCTACGCGATCGTCGACGAGGTCGACTCGATCCTCATCGACGAAGCGCGCACGCCGCTCATCATCTCCGGGCGCGCCACCGACGCGGCCGAGCTGTACTACCAGTTCGCACGCATCGTGCGACCGCTCGTCGCGGAGCGCGACTACGAGGTCGACGAAGCGAAGCGCACGGTTGTTCCCACCGAGGAGGGCATCGAGCGCGTCGAAGCCGCCCTCGGTGTCGAGAACCTGTACGAGCACGTGAACCAGAACTTCGTCCACCAGCTCCAGCAGGCGCTGAAGGCGAAGGAGCTATTCAAGCGGGACGTCGACTACCTCGTCTCTGACGGCGAGGTGAAGATCGTCGACGAGTTCACCGGTCGCGTCCTCGAAGGTCGCCGTTGGAGCGAAGGTCTCCACCAGGCCGTCGAGGCCAAGGAGAACGTCAAGATCAAAGAAGAGAACCAGACGCTCGCCACGGTGACGCTGCAGAACTACTTCCGCATGTACGACAAGCTGAGCGGCATGACCGGCACTGCGAACACCGAAGCCGGTGAGTTCGCGCACACGTACGACCTCCAGGTCGTGTCGGTACCGACGAACCGGCCGATGGTCCGCATGGACCAGGCCGACCTCATCTACAAAGGCGAGGACGGCAAGTACGAATCCGCAGTCGAAGACATCGCGGAGCGGCACAACAACGGGCAGCCGGTGCTCGTCGGCACGATCTCCGTCGAGAAGTCCGAGAAGCTGTCGCGCCTGCTCCAGAAGCGCGGCATCGCGCACGAGGTGCTGAACGCGAAGCAGCACGAGCGGGAAGCCGAGATCATCACGCAGGCGGGCAAGCTGTCGGCGGTCACCGTCGCCACGAACATGGCGGGTCGGGGCGTCGACATCCTCCTCGGCGGCAACCCCGAGGGCCTGGCCCGGCGGGAGTGCCTGAGCGAAGGCCTCGTCCTCGACAGCGACGAGTACCAGGCGCGGTACGCGGCGCTGCTGCCGCGCTACGAGGAAGAGTGCAAGGTCGAGGGCGACAAGGTCCGCGCGCTGGGCGGTCTCTACGTGCTCGGCACCGAGCGCCACGAGTCACGGCGCATCGACAACCAGCTTCGTGGTCGCGCGGGCAGGCAGGGTGACCCCGGCGAGAGCCGCTTCTACCTGTCGCTCGAGGACGAGCTCATGCGCTTGTTCGCCACCGGGCTCATGCAGCGGGTGATGGGCGCGTCGTTCCCGGACGACGTGCCGCTCGAGTCGAAGATGGTCAGCAAGGCCGTCGAACGCGCGCAGCGCACGGTCGAGGACCGCAACTTCGAGATCCGCAAGAACGTCCTGAAGTACGACGAGGTCATGAACGAGCAGCGCAAGGTGATCTACATGCGCCGCCAGCAGGTCCTCGACGGGGAAGACCTGCGTGAGTCCGCGCTCGAAGCGATCGAGCGTGCCATCGGCCGCCAGGTCGACATGCACTGCGCGGGCGAATTCGCGGAGTCCTGGAACACCGAAGAGCTGGTCAACTCGGTGAAGACGTACTTCCCGACCCGCATCGCCAAAGCGCAGCTCGACGGGCTCTCGTCCGTCGATGAGGCCGAGGACCTCCTGTACGAGGACGCGCTCGCGCTCTACGAGGACAAGGAGCAGTCCATCGGCGAGGACACACTGCGCGACATCGAACGTCGCGTCATGCTCTCGGTGCTGGATCAGCACTGGCGCGAGCACCTCTACGAGATGGACTACCTCCAAGAGGGCATCAACCTGCGCGCGATGGGTCAGCGCGACCCGCTCGCCGAGTGGCAGCGCGAGGGCTTCGACATGTTCGAAGCGATGATGGGTCAGATCGAGGACGACTTCGTCCGCTACGTGTTCCACCTCCAAGTGGTGGTCGACGAGCAGCCCCAGCCCCAGCTCCGCAACGTGCAGTACAGCGCGGCGGAAGAGCCCGTGCAGGGTGCGAGCGCGCTGCGCGGCGCGGTGCTCCCCGAGGACCTCGACACGCCGGTGGAGGCCGGGCCCCTCTCGGCCGCCGGACCGGTCCCGGGCGCAGCGTCGGTGCCGGTGGAGGCGCAGAGCCCGGTCCGGGTCGACAAGACGCCGGGACGGAACGATCCTTGCTTCTGCGGCAGCGGCAAGAAGTACAAGATGTGCCACGGTCGCTGACCGACCGCACACCGACTCCTTCACCTCATGCGCGACTTCTCCGAGGACCTTGCCGACCTTTCTCGCCGCGTGCGCGATGCGCAGGATTACCTGCGGATCGACGACGCGCGGAAGCGGTTGGCGGAGCTCGAGACCGAAGCGGCCGATGCGGATCTGTGGAACGACCCGGACCAAGCGCGCAAGGTCACGACCGAACTGTCACGCGTGCGCGCCGATGTCGAAGTCGTCGACGCGCTCGAGCAGCGAGTGAACGACGCGGAGACGTTGTACGTGCTCGCGCGCGAAGAGGGCGATGACTCGGTCGAAGGGGAGATCGCGGAAGGCGTCGCCAAGGCTTCGCAGGAGCTCGACCAGCTCGAGCTGCGCGCGCTGTTCAGCGGTGAGCACGACGAGCGCGACGCGATCTGCGAGATCCACTCCGGCGCCGGCGGTACCGACGCGCAGGACTGGGCCGAGATGCTGTTCCGCATGTTCTCGCGCTGGGCCCAGCGGCGCGGTTTCGACTTCGAGGTCGACGAGATCCAAGAAGGCCAGGAAGCCGGCATCACGTCGGCCACGTTCATCGTGAAAGGTCGCTACGCGTACGGATTGCTCGCGGGGGAGCGCGGCGTGCACCGGTTGATCCGGATTTCACCGTTCGACGCGAACGCGCGTCGCCAAACGGCGTTCGCGTCGCTCGACTGTGTGCCCGCGCTCGAGCACGCGGAAGAGCCGGAGATCGACCCGAGTGACCTGCGCATCGACACCTATCGCTCGTCCGGCGCGGGTGGCCAGCACGTGAACGTCACCGACTCGGCGGTGCGGATCACCCACCTGCCGAGCGGGATCGTCGTGTCGTGCCAGAACGAGCGTTCGCAGCTCCAGAACCGGGCCAAGGCGATGCAGATCCTCGCGGCGCGGTTGGCCGAGCGGCAGCGCGAGGAGCGCCGCAAGGAGATGGAGGCGCTGAGCGGCGACAAGCGCGACGTCGCGTTCGGGAGCCAGATCCGCACGTACACGCTCGCGCCCTACCAACTCGTAAAGGACGAACGGACACGTTTCGAGACGGGCAACGTGCAGGCCGTGCTCGACGGCGACCTCGACGCGTTCATCGAGGCGTACCTGCACTGGCGCCGCAGCGGCATCGGCCACGACGACTGAGCGAAGACTGGGCGAACGGCTGAGTCAGAACACTCATTGCGGGAAAACAACCTGGTCAGAACGACTCAGGTCCGAGCCCTGGTACCCGATCTGGCAGGAACCGGCTGATACCCTCGAAGAGTTCACCATGATTCGATTTGAACCATGATCAGATTTGAAGACGTCACCAAGGTGTACAAGGGCGACGTCGTCGCCCTTCGCAACCTTTCCCTCGAGATCGCCAAGGGCGAGTTCGTCTTCCTCGTCGGACCTTCCGGATCCGGCAAGTCGACGTTCCTGAAGCTCTTGCTGCGCGACGAGATCGCAACCGGCGGCCGTGTGCTCGTCGCCGGTCGCGACATCGCGCGCCTCGGCACGTGGAAGGTGCCGCAGTTGCGTCGCAACATCGGCTGCGTGTTCCAGGACTTCAAGTTGCTCACGAACAAGACGGTCTACGAGAACGTCGCGTTCGCGCTCGAGGTGATCGGCCGGCCCAAGCACATCGTGCGCACGCAGGTGCCGCAGATCCTCGATCTCGTCGGTCTCACCAAGAAGGCCGACAACTTCCCCACGGAGCTGTCCGGTGGCGAGCAGCAGCGGGTGTCCATCGCCCGCGCGTTCGTCAACCGGCCGCTGATCCTGCTCGCCGACGAGCCGTCCGGAAACCTGGACCCGGCCACGACCGTCGGCATCATGCGTCTGCTCGACCGGATCAACCGCACCGGCACGACGGTGGTCATGGCCACCCACGACCAACGCATCGTGGACGCGATGCGCCGCCGCGTGCTCGAACTTGACCACGGAGAGCTCGTGCGCGACCAAGCGCGCGGCGTCTACGGCGTCGGGGGCTGACAACACATGTCGCGATTCGTCTACTTCACGCGCGAGACGTGGATCTCGCTCCGTCGCAACCTGCTCATGACGCTCGCCGGCATCATGACCGTGGCGGTGTCACTCACGCTGTTCGGCGGCATCTGGCTCGTGCAGCGCCTCGTCGACCACGGCACCAGCCGCTGGAAGAACGGCGTCGAGCTCGAGATCTTCATGAATGTCGACGCCAACGACCAGCAGATCGCCGACGTGAAGTCCGAGCTCGACGATCTCATCAAGAACGACCAGGTCCGCAACTACCGCTTCCTCAACAAGTCCGACGCGTACTCGGAGTTCAAGCGCATCTTCCGTGACCAGCCCGCGTTGATCGAGAGCACCACCCAGGATGCGCTGCCGACCTCGTTCCGGGTCGCGCCGACGAAGGCGGAGCTGACCGCCGGCGTCTCCGCACGCTTCAAGGCCGTGCCCGGCGTCGACGAGGTGCTCACCCCCCAGGACCAGATCGACCGCATCATCGAGGTGACGAAGTACATCCGGTGGGCGTTCACGATCATGGCCGCGGTGCTGCTCGCGTCCTCGCTGTTCCTGATCATGAACACGATCCGCCTTGCCACTTACGCCCGCCGCCGGGAAATCGAGGTGATGAAGCTCGTCGGCGCCTCGAACTGGTTCGTCCGCATCCCGTTCATGGCCGAGGGCCTGGTGCAGGGTGCGATCGGCGCAGGCCTGGCCTTCGGGCTGGTGTTCGGGCTGAAGGTCGTGCTCGCCCGGTTCGTCGAGGATCGGGGCGCCGCCCTGTGGCGGGGCTTCTACCTGGTGAACGGCGACGCCTTCCAGATCGGCCTGATCGTGCTGTTCGTCGGGGCCGCCATCGGCATGGCCGGCTCCTGGATCGGGCTGCGCCGCTTCCTCGAGGCCTGATCGCCCGGCGCCCCGGGTGCCTCCCCACCCGAGGCGCACTGCACCATTTGTCGGGATAAGTCGCCCCTGTTGTTGGTGGTGGCGGTGTTGCCTACGATGCCGGTGTGAGGAACGCCCGCATCCGGGCGGTGTCCGTGCTGATCGTCCTGCTGGCCGGTGTCGTCCCGACCACGGCTGCGGACGGGGTCCCGACCAAGACGGACCCGCGTGTCCAGCATCTGCAGGAGGCGATCGGCGAGGCCAGCGCGGACGAAGCTGCGGCCCTGCGCGAGCTCGCCGGGATCCGGGCCCGCCGCCAGGACCTCGATGCCGAGGTGGCGCAGTTCGACGGCCAGGTCCAGGACGTCGAGGCGCGCATCGGCGCGCTGCAGGCCCAGATCGACGAGCTCACCGCCCGCGCGGTCGATCTCGAGAACCAGGCCGCCGCCGCGCGCGGTCAGCTCGACGAGGCGCAGCGCCGGGCCTCGGCGGCCGCGGCCGCGATGTACCGCTCCGACGACCTCGGGGCGATGTACGCCGACATGTTCGACGTCGACGACGTCAACCAGGTCGCGTCCGGGTCGAAGTACCTGAGGCACATCTCCGATCTGCGACAGGCGCAGGTCGAGGCGCTGGCGGGGCTGAAGCAGCAGATCGAAACCCTGCAGCAGGAGGCCGACGCACAACGGAAGCAGGTCTCGGACGCGCAGGCGCAGGCGCGCCAGGAGCGGGCCGAGATCGCCGGCCTGCGAGCCGCGCAGCAACAGCAGCGCGACGCGGCGGCGAAGGAAGAGGCCCATGAGCAGACGCTCGTCGTGTCGATCCGATCGCAGAAGGACAAGTTCAACGCCCAATTGTCGAGCCTGCAGGCGGCGTCGAACGCAGCCAGCGCGCTCCTCGCCGCGAAGCAGCGGGGCCAGGCGCGCGGCTCGTCGTTCCATGTGCGGCGCCCGGTGCCCGGGGCGATCACCGACGGATTCGGTCCGCGCGTCCACCCGATCCTCGGGACCGTGCGGATCCACACCGGTGTCGACATGCACGCGGTGCAGGGCGAACCGATCCATGCTGCCGCGGCCGGCGTCGTCGCGTTCGCGGGCGTGAAGGGCGGCTACGGCAACGCGGTGATCATCGATCACGGCGGCCAGTTCGCGACGCTCTACGGGCACTCGTCCAAGCTGCTCGTCACGACCGGTCAGAAGGTCGGCGCAGGGCAGGTGATCGCGCTCGTCGGCGCCACCGGCCAGGCGACCGGCCCCCACCTCCACTTCGAGGTCCGCATCCTCGGCGTCCCGGTGAACCCCGTCCCCTACATGTAACGCTCAGGTCTGGAGGGGGAGGATCTCGGCTGCTCCGGCCGCGAGCTCGTCGTCCCAGTCCTTGGGTTCGGCGAACGGCACCAGCACCAGCTTCGAGAATCCGACCTCGATGAATCGCTCGCAGTGTTCGCGCACCGCCGGCCAACCGCGCGCGACGAGGTCGCTCGGGTCGACCTCGGGGTTGCGCGACGCGAGGACCTTCACCAACGCGTCGGGCAGCTCTTCGTGCGTGTAGAAGACCATGACGCCGAAGTGCTCGCGATCGATCTCTCGACCCGCACCCGCCGCCGCATCTTCGATGATCGGTCGCGCGGCCGCGCACTGCTCGGGCGTCGCGAACGACGCGAGCCAGCCGTCACCCAACCGGCCGACGCGCTTCAGCTCCGACGGCGCCTTGCCGCCGAGCCACACGTCGAGCGGGTGGGCCGGCTTCGGCAGCACGCTCATGCCCGTGTAGTGGAACCACGTGCCGTCGTGGTCCACGGAGTCCTCGGACCACAGCCGGCGCAGCAGCGGGAGGGCCTCGTCGAAGATCGAGGCACGGTCACCGCGGGCGACACCGAACGCCTGTTGCTCGACCGGATGCACGATGCCTAACCCGAAGGCGGGGAGCGCGCGCCCGCCCGAGAGCACGTCCAGCGTCGCCCACTCCTTGGCGACGAGCGCGGGGCTGCGTCCGGGCAGCACGGACACGCTGGTGCCGAGCTTGATCTTCTGCGTGCGCGCGGCTGCGAAGGTGAGACCGAGCACCGGATCGGGTGCCGGCCCGCTGATCCGTTCCGACAGCCAGAGCGAGTCGAAGCCGCGACGTTCCATGCCCTCGGCCAACGCGCCCAGGCGTTCGCCGTCGAGCGGCCGGATGTTGCCGAGCCCGTAGCCGACGCGGACCTTCATGCGCCCTCCTCCGGCATCAGAAGCCCTCGGGCCGGAGGTGCGCGTACTTCCCGAGCTCGCTGCGGGCGATCTGCCGCATGTGGACCTCGTCCGGCCCGTCGACGAGGTGCAGCGTCCGAGCGTGCGCGTACATCTCCGCGAGTGGCCAGTCGTCGGTGACGCCGGCCCCGCCGAACAGCTGGATCGCGCGATCGATCACTGTGGTCGCGACCCGAGCCGCGACCACCTTGATCGCCGCGATCTCGGTGCGGGCCTGCTTCTTGCCGACCGTGTCCATCATCCACGCCGTCTTCAGCGTGAGCAGGCGCGCCTGTTCGATCTCGATGCGGGACTCCGCGATGCGCTCCCGCACCACGCCCTGGTCGGCGAGGGGCTGGCCGAAGGCGACACGCGTCTGGGCGCGCGCACACATCAGTTCGAGTGCGCGTTCGGCCAAACCGATCGCGCGCATGCAGTGATGGATGCGACCGGGACCCAGGCGTGCCTGCGCGATGGCGAATCCACTGCCCTCTTCGCCGAGCAGGTACTCCTTCGGCACACGGACGTTTTCCCAAATCGTCTCGGCGTGACCGCCGCCTTCGGAGTGGCCGAACACGGTGAGGCCTCGGGCGACCGTCACGCCCGGCGCGTCCATCGGCACCAGGATCATCGACTGGCGGTGGTAGGGATCCGCGCCGGGGTCGGTGACGCCCATGAAGATCGCGACCTTGCAGCGAGGGTCGAGCGCGCCGCTCGTGAACCACTTGTGACCCTGGATCACGTAGTCGTCGCCGTCGCGGGTGATACGCGACGAGATGTTCAGCGCGTCCGACGACGCGACCCACGGCTCGGTCATCGCGAAGCAGGAACGAATCTCGCCGTTGAGCAGCGGCTGCAGCCACTGGTCCTGCTGCAACGGCGTGCCGAACTGGGCGAGGATCTCCATGTTCCCGGTGTCGGGCGCCGAGCAGTTGGTGGCTTCCGACAGCAGGGGCGAGCTGCCCATGACCTCGCACAGCGGTGCGTAGTCGAGGTTCGAGAGGTGGACGCCGTACTCGCCTTCCGGCATGAACATGTTCCACAGGCCGCGCTTGCGCGCCTCGGTCTTCAGCTCTTCCATCACCGGCGGCGGGAAGCTCGGGTCGCCCGCTGCCTCGCGCTGCGCGGTGTAGATGGGCAGAGCCGGGCGCACGATGTTCTCGTCGAACTCGACCAGCTCGGCGCGGAGCGCATCGGAACGCGCGCTCGGTGCGAAGTCCATGTGATCTCCTCGGTCGGGTGTTTACCGTCCGCCGCTCGGTTCGGACCCTACTGTGCTGCCCGTGACGGGCACACCAGGCGCGAGCGCGCCGCTCACGGGAACACGCGTGCTGGAGCTCGGCGCGTTCATCGCGGGGCCGTTCGCGGGCCAGGTGCTGGGTGACCTCGGCGCCGAGGTGATCAAGATCGAGCCGCCCGAGGTCGGCGACATCATGCGGCGGTACGGCGTGCGGGTCGACGGTCGCAGCTTGTGGTGGCCGGCGATCGCGCGCAACAAGCGGTCGGTCGCGATCGATCTGCGTGAACCGCGCGGGCAGGAAACCGCGCGCCGCATCGCCGCCGGTTGCGACGTGGTGCTCGAGAACTTCCGCCCCGGCACACTCGCGCGCTGGGGCATGACGTACGACGCACTCGCCGTCGCAAACCCGGGGATCGTGCTCGTGCACGTGTCCGGCTTCGGACAGACCGGCCCGCGCGCGTCCGAGCCCGGATTCGGTTCCATCGGTGAGGCCATGGGCGGCATTCGCCACACCACCGGTGACCCCGATCGGCCGCCCGCGCGCACCGGTGTCTCGATCGGGGACTCGACGGCCGGGCTGTTCGCCGTGATAGGGACGCTCGCCGCGCTCCAGGAGCGGCAGCGGAGCGGGCGGGGGCAGGAGATCGACGTCGCGATCTACGAAGCCGTTCTCGCGCTCATGGAGTCGACCGTTGCCGACTACGAGATCGGCGGCGTCGTCCGGGGCCGCAGCGGGGGCATCCTCCCCGACGTCGCGCCTTCGAACGCGTATCCGACCGCCGACGACCACGACGTCGTGATCGCCGCGAACGCCGATGCGGTGTTCGCGCGGCTCGCCGAAGCGATGGAACGGCCGGATCTTGCGACCGCGTTCGCCTCACACGAGGCGCGCGCCGCACGTCAGCACGAGCTCGACGACGAGATCGCGCGTTGGACGCGCACCCGATCGGCACCCGACCTGCTGGCGACCCTGCAAGTGCACGAGGTGCCCGTCGGTCTGATCAACCGCGCGCCTGACTTGCTGCTGGATCCGCACATCGCGGCACGCGACATGATCGTGCGCCTGGCCGCGGGGTTCGCGGAGCCGGTGCCGATGGCGAACGTCGTGCCCAAGTTCTCACGGACGCCTGGCGCGATCCGCCATGGCGGCCCGGAACTTGGTGCCGACACCGAGGCGGTCCTGCGCGATGTCGCCGGTTGCTCGCCGGCGGAGATCGCAGCGCTACGAGACGCCGGCGTGGTCGGCCGCGGGTAGCCCTTCGAAGAACTCGACGTTCGGCAGTTCCTTCGACACCGGCGGGCGCGCCTGCGCGAGCAGCGCGAGCGCCTCCTTCCGGTTCTCCTCGCCGAGCACCTTCGTCGTGGTGCAGAACTCGACCATGATCCCGCTCGGGTCGTTCGCGTAGATCGACGTGCACCAGCCGTGGTCGATGCGCGCCACATCGTGACCGTTGGCGACGAGCCGGTCCTTGCGCGCATCGAGCTCGTCGAGATCGCTCGCGCCGAACGCAATGTGGTTCACGAAGTTCGGCAGCCCGAGGCCGGTCGAGATCGCGGGATCGAAGTCGCCGAGCGCGCCGTCTTCGTCGTGCAGATCCCACAGCGCGAGGAGCTCGCCGTTGCCAGTGTCGTAGAAGAGGTGACGCGCCCAACCCGATTCGAGGAAGGGGATGACGTCGACCTGCACCAGCTCGAAGCCCATCGCCTCGGTGTAGAAGCGGTGGCTCGCATCGAGGTCACGGGTCGCGATCGCAACGTGGTGGAATGCCATCCCGAAAGTCTGCCACGTTGGGGGCCGATGGATTCTTTCTCCGAGCTACTCGGTCCCACCACGGTGGATCTCGACCCGATCGCCCAGTTCCGGCACTGGTACGAAGAAGCGATCACCGCGGGGGTGCGGCAGCCGGAGGCGATGACGCTCGCGACGGCGGGAGCCGGTGGCGCGCCCGACGCGCGCACGGTGCTCCTGCGCGGCCTCGACGAGCGTGGGTTCGCGTTCTACACGAATCTCGAGAGCGCCAAGGCCGAGCAGCTGGCCGCCAACTCGCGTGCCGCGCTCGTGTTCCACTGGCGCGAGGTCGAGCGCCAGGTGCGCGTGCACGGCCGCGTCGCTCGGCTTTCGGAGGACGACGCGACGAGGTACTGGGAGACGCGGCCGCGCGGCCATCGGCTGAGTGCGTGGGCGTCACCGCAGAGCGAAGTCGTCGACGCAGAATCGCTCGCAGCGCGGGTTGCCGAGGTGGAGGCGAAGTTCGCGACCACCGATCCGCCGCTCCCACCGTTCTGGGGCGGCTATGTGGTCGGTGTCGAGGTTCTCGAACTCTGGCAGGGCCGCAAGGATCGGTTGCACGACCGCGTCCGGTACCGCAAAGCGAAAGGCGTCTGGATTCGCGAGCGGCTGGCACCGTGAACGCGACCGCGGGCGTGGCACTGGCCGTCACGATCCTGTTCGCACTCGGCGATTGGTGGAGCAAGGCGCGCGGCGATCGCCGCCTCGAGTACCTCTGCAAGCCCGCGACACTCGTGGCGCTGATCGTCGTCGCGGTCGCGCTCAACCCCGCAATAGGTGCCGGTGACCGCCGCGCGTGGTTCGTCGCCGCGCTCGCATTCTCCCTCGCGGGCGACGTGTTCCTCATGCTGCCGCGTGACGCGTTCGTTCCCGGACTCGCCGCGTTCCTCGTCGCGCACGTGTGCTACGTGATCGGCTTCTGGACCGACCCACCGAGCACCGTCGCGCTGTTGCTCGGATGGGCAGTCGTCGTGATCGCGGTCGCGCCGATCGCGATCCGCGTCCTGCACACGCTCGAGCACGAGCCGGAACTGCGACCGCCCGTCGCGGTGTACATGGTCGTCATCTCGGCGATGGTCGCCTCCGCGATCGCGTCGGGGAACGTCGTCGCCGCGGCCGGCGCAGTGCTCTTCGCCGGATCCGACAGCCTCATCGCGTGGGATCGCTTCGTGCGTCCGCTCGCGTGGGCGACGGTGGTGATCATGGTGACGTATCACGTCGGCCAGATCCTGCTGACGCTCTCACTCCTGAAGTCGGGATAGCGGTTCGCGCGCCTTCCGTACTGTCTCGGCCTGCCACGGGCTCTCCGGCCAGCCGCGGCGGCCGCGGCCGACCGCGACGCGGTGGAGGTAGTCGACGACGACTTCGGGATCGTGACCGAGGCGCACCAACGCCACACCCACGACGGTGCCCGTCCGGCCCCGGCCACCCATGCAGTGGACCGCGACGCCGACGCCGCGCCGAACCCGGTCGACGACATCGGCTGCGGCCCGCTCGACGACGGTCCGTTCGCGTTCCGGGTCGGCAGGGGGCCCGCCGCTCACGAGATCGTGCAACCGGAAGGCGGTCGCGGTGCAGGGCGACGCGTCGTAGGGCACCGCATCGTGGGTGAGGCACACGACGTGACCGACGCCTTCCTCGTGCAACTGCGCCCAATCGGCCCGACCCGGGTAGGCCATGCCGACGATCACGACCGGCGTCCGGCTCACCCAGTAGAGGTCGTCCGGGACGCACAGCGCGCCGAGGAACCCGGTGTACGCGCCGGGCGGGAGCAGACGCGGCGGTGTCACTGAGCGCAGGCGATGGTGAACGACGCGCGGAAGCGGTCCCCGGGCTCGCACACCGGTGCATCGTCGTCGCCGAGCGCGTTGATGCGCGCGGTCATCGGCTCGATCGCCATGAAATCGCGGCGCGGCGGCACGTAGAGCTGGCCGAACGGGTAGTCCCGGTCGAAGGTGAGTTGAAGTGTGCGTCCGGCGGCCTCGACCGAGAACGTGCGATCGGCACCGAGCGCGTAGTGATCGTCGAACGTACGCGGTCCGATCGGCGCGCGCGCCGCGGCCTGCGGAGTGCGGACGCCGGTCGGGATGATGTGCTCGTCGACCTCGATGTGTTCGCACTTCGGCCAGCGCACCACCCAGTCCCGGCGGGCGCCGGCGGGCATGCGCAGGTATGGGTGCCAGCAGAACGAGATCGGTACCGCGCGATCTGCCGTCGGCGCCACCTCGGTGGTCAGCCGGAGCCCGCGCTCGTCGAGGCGGGCGTCGACCGCGACGCGATGCGGAAACGGGAAGGCGCGTAGCCGGTCCTTGCTCGCGCCGTAGTCGAACTCGGCGAGCAAGCGGCCCGGCTCGAGCCGGGTGATGCCGAACGCGGCACCGAGCAGATTGCCGTGGATCGGCAAGCTGTTGTCGTCGACCGGAAGTTCGAGCCCCCGCAGATCGACGCGTCGCCCCGCGGCCCGATATCCCCAGCGGCCGAGTCGGTTTCCCCACGGGTGCACGAGGGGGAGCGCGGTCATCGCGCCGGCGCGGAACGCGTCGAGCGTCCGTGGCCACGCGACGTACTCCTCGCCGCGGTACCGCAATGACGTGCCGAGCATGCCGGCGGTCGGCAGGAACGTCGCTTCGTAGTCGGCGGCGCGCAGCGTGACCGCCGGTGCACCCTTCCAGACGTGCAGCTCGACGGCGGTCACGCTTACTGATTCGGCTTCTCGCCGCTCTTCGCTGCGCTCTCCATCTCCTTCAGCCGGTCGAGGATCGGCATCGGTTCCTGGCCGACCTCGTCGAAGCGGGCCGCGAGCTGGTCGACGGTCCAGCGACCATCGTTGCGGATCTCGCGCACCTCGACCGGCTGGTTCCACACCGCGACGCGGCCGTCGTTCACCGTGTACACCTGACCGGTGACTTCGCGCGCGTGCTCGGACAGGAGGAAGCAGACCATCGGCGCGATGTCCTCGGGTTCACCCATCTCGATGCCGAACGGCACGTTGCCCGACATGCGCGACTTCGCGACCGGTGCGATGCAGTTCGCCGTCACGCCATACTTGTACATGCCGGCTGCGGCGCTGCGGACGAGCGAGACGATGCCGCCCTTCGCCGCCGAGTAGTTCGCCTGCGCGACGCTTGCCGCGAACGCCCCCGACGTGAAGCCGATCAGCGTGCCG
The DNA here is from genome assembly GCA_963740835.1 of uncultured Actinomycetes bacterium. GTDB lineage: Bacteria > Actinomycetota > Acidimicrobiia > IMCC26256 > PALSA-610 > CAVUFH01. The sequence goes on from CAVUFH010000004.1 coordinate 16,903, forward strand.
CTCTTCTGCTGGCGGAACGCCGCGGCCGCGGCGCGGAACACCGTGAACGTGCCCTTGAGGTGGGTCTCGATGACGGGATCCCACTCCTCCTCGGACATGTTGAACAGCATGCGCTCCCGCAGGATGCCGGCGACACAGACGACACCGTCGATGTGTCCGAACGTGTCGACGGCCTGCTGCACGATCGACGCGCCGCCTTCCATCGTCGTGACCGACTGCGCGTTCGCCGCGGCCCGGCCACCGGCGTCGGTGATCTCCTTGACGACGGCGTCGGCGACCTCGCTCGTCGGCTCGTTGCCGTCGATGCTCACGCCGTAGTCGTTGACGATCACCGAGCCGCCCTCGGCTGCCGCGCCCATGGCGACGGCGCGCCCGATACCGCGCCCGGCACCGGTGACCGCGATGACCTTGCCGTCCAATGCACCCACGTCACGACCTCCGACGAAATTCTCTTGGGGGTTTCTCGGCGGCGGAACGCTAGTAGCTTCGACGGTCATGCGACCTGCTGGAGTGCATCACGTCTCCATCTGCGTCAGCGATGCGGACGCGGCGCGGGACTTCTACTGCGACATCCTCGGGTGTACGCCGCTGCCCCGGCCCGATTTCGGCCCCGGCCACTGGCTGGACGCGGGCGGCCAGCAGGTGCACCTGATGCAGTCGGACGATGCGCCGCCACGCAGCAACCATTTCGCGTTCCGCGTCGAGGACCTCGACGCCACCGTCGCCGAGCTCAAGGACAAGGGCGTCGAGGTCCATCCGATCCCGCACATCGACGGCGCCGGTCGCCAGGCATTCCTCCACGACCCGTTCGGCAACTTCCTCGAGCTCAACCAACCCGACTGACGCGAATCAGCAGCACCTCAGCCGGGCCAGCTGTATGCGAGGAACATCTTGCCGCTCCATTCGGGCGGCAGGTCGTGGTCCTTCTCGGCGTTGTGCCACACCTCGTACGGCACGTCGCGATCGGGACGGCGGACGAAACCGAGGCGCGCGTACAGCCGTTGCGCGGCGTCGAGCCACTGTGTCGTGTGGATCAGCACCGGACGTGCGCCCGCCCGAGTGAGGCACGCGCGCACCAAGGCCTCACCGATGCCGCGTCCACGAGTCTCGGGGTCGACCGCGAGCAGCCGGAACTGCACTTCGCCGGGCTCGGTCCACTCGAGCCACGGTGACGTCGGATCGGTGACGAGCGTCACCGCACCGAGCACCGCGTCATCCGCTTCGTCGATGGCAACCAGGACGTCCGCGGCCGCGACGCGGCCGGCGACGTCGCGGATCTCGCCCGCGTAGCCACCCCAGAGGTGGTCGACGGGCAGCGCGGCGTACGCCGCGATCGTCAGCTCGCCCACCCGGCCGTACTCGCGCGGTTCCGCATTCCGGATCCTGATCGCGCTCACATCGTTCCTTCGAGCCGGCCCGCTTCGACGATCGAACGGAGGAACATCTGGGTGCGGTGCTTCTCCGGGTGTCGGAAGATCTGATCGGGCGTACCGCGCTCTTCGATGCGTCCTTCCCACAGGAACAGGACCTGATTCGCGACATCGCGCGCGAACCCCATCTCGTGCGTCGCGATGATCATCGTCATGCCTTCACGCGCGAGCTCGCGCACGAGCGCGAGCACCTCGGACACGAGCTCCGGGTCGAGTGCGCTCGTGATCTCATCGAGCAGCATCACGCGCGGCTGCATCGCGAGCGCGCGCACGATCGCGACACGCTGCTGCTGTCCGCCGGAGAGCCGGTCGGGGTACTCGTTGCGCTTGTCCCACAGGCCGATGCGGAAGAGCAGGTCGTGGGCGCGCTCCTGCGCATCGGCGGGCCTGAGCCCGAGCACCTTCCGCGGCGCGAGCGTCACGTTCTCGATGACCGACATGTGGGGGAAGAGGTTGAAGCTCTGGAAGACGATGCCGACGTCCTGGCGGAGCGCGTTCACGTCGACACCCCGGCCGGAGACGCGGTGGCCGTCGATCCGGACTTCGCCGCCCTGGATCGGTTCGAGCCCGTTGACGCAGCGGAGAAGGGTCGACTTCCCGCAGCCGGACGGCCCGATCAGGCACACGACTTCGTGCTCGTCCACCGTGAGGTCGACGCCCTTCAGCACCTCGTTCGCACCGAAGCGCTTGTGGATGTCGACCAGCTCGATGAACGCGGTCCCTGCGCCTGCAGTCTCCGTCGTCACTGCGCTTGCAGCTTTCGCTGGTCGCGTTTGATCAAGTAGTCGACGATGCGCGTGCACGGGATCGTGACGACGAGGAAGAACAGCGCGGCACCGGTGACGGGGGAGAGGTTGAAGTACTTGTTCTTCAGCAGCTGCGCGTTGTTCAGCACCTCGGTGACGCCGACGATCGAAACGAGCGCAGTGTCCTTCTGCAACGCGACGAAGTCGTTCAGCAGCGGTGGGATGATCCGGCGCACGGCCTGCGGGATCACGACGTGGCGCAACGTCTGCCACTGCGAGAGCCCGAGCGAACGGGCCGCGGCCACCTGGCTCCAGTGGATGCTCTCGAGGCCGGCCCGGTACACCTCGGCGACGTACGCGCCGTACACGAGCACGAGCGCGAGCACCGACAGCCAGAACAGCTGGGCGTCACGCGACAGGCTGTCGAACGGCGGGACACCCGCGAGCCCGAAGCCGAGCACGATGAGGTAGATGACGATGATCGCGGGCACGCCACGGAACACGTCCGTGTAGGCGATCGCCAGCGTGCGCACGGGTGCGAACGCGCGGCCGGGGAGCTGGCGCACGACTGCGACGAGCAACGCCCAGATCAGCACGAGGATCTGCGAGACGATGAAGAGCTTGACGTTGTACCAGAAGCCTCGGATCAGGGCGGTGCGGCTGCGCCAGATGAGATCGAAGTTGAACAGCACTTCGCGCACACGCCCGCCGTTCGCGCCGAGCAGGAACGCGCAGAACGCGACGATGAGGGCCATGAGCCCGAACCCGCCGACGAACCACAGGTCGTCGCGTGAATCCTCCATCGCGATGCGCGAGTCGGGGATGGCGCCGGCCCGCGCGTGTTCCTTGGCGCGGAGCATGCGCGCGATCGCGCGGAACGCATAGAACGGAACGGTCAGCGTCGCGGTCGCGAGCGCGAACTCGACGACGCGGGCGACGACGAGGCCGGTGCCTTCGACGTGGAGCGTACGGTCCAGGTACCAGAGCTGGGACCACGTGAAGATGGTGATCGCGATTGCGACGATCCCACCGATGATCGACGGGATCGCGTTGGGCCGGAACGCAGGCACCGCCCGGCGCGCTTCGCCGGGCGGTGCCTGATCGAGCAGGGGTCTGCTCACGTCGTCGCTTCGTGGAGACGACCGGGCGTCACTTCGTGCTGATCACCGGAAGGTTGCCGGGATCGGTCGTGAGGTCCTTCGTCGCGAGCTGATCGAGCTCGCCCGAGTCCTTCAGCTGCTTCAGCACCGCGTTCACCGCGCCGACGTCGTTCGTGTCCTTGGGCAGGATGCCGCCGTACTGGTCGGGACCGCCCTCCTGCTCGAACTGGGACACGACCTTGAGCTTCCCGTCGGAGCGAGCCGCTTCACCGAGGTTGATCGCGGTGTCGATGAGGAACGCGTCGACCTGCTTGGCTTCGAGCGCGGTGTACCCGTCCGGGAGCTGCTGGTAGACGCTGGGCTCTTGATCGGTGCCGATCTTGTCGAGCAGGTCGATCGCGGTGGTACCGGTCTGCACACCCCACTTGATCTTCTTGGCTTCGGCGAGCGTCGTCACCTGCACGTCGGTGTCGGCGTTCACGAGCACGCCCTGGTTCGACTCGAAGTAAGGCATCGTGAACGTCGCGACCTTCGCACGTTCGCAGGTGATCGAGATCTGCGAAAGCGCGAGGTCGTAGTCGGTGATGGTGCCGGCGACGATCGAATCGAAGCTCTCGTTGCGCACTTCGAGCTTGGAGAGCCCGAACGCCTTACGCATCGCATCGGCGATGTCGTACTCGAAACCCGACTTCACTTGGGTCGGGTCAGAGTCGCTCCCTTCCCAGAAGCCGGGCCCGGGCAGACTTGTCACGACGGTCAACGTGTCGGCCTTGATCGGGGTGAAGTCGCTCGCGCTCGTCACCTCCTTCGAAGACGCGTCCGCCGGTCCACTGCAACTACTCCCGCCGGCGGCAGTCGTGGTCGCACCACCGGAGCTCGCGCTGTCGTCATCGTCGCCGCCACACGCGGCGACGCCGACCATGAGCGCGGCAACGCTCAAGAGAATCACGAATTTGCGCACAGGTTTCCTCCCCAGTCCAGGACCCGGACCTTAGGCGACCACCCGGAAGCCGGCTCCACTCAACGCCGTCACGATCGCTTCAGCGTGCGCTCGATCCCGGGTCTCGACCGAGACCTCGAGGCGCGTGGTCTTGAGCGCGACGCCCGGGAGGTCGCGGCGGTGCGCGACATCGACGATGTTCCCGCGCCATTCGCCGATCACCTGGGCGACTGCCGCGAGCACGCCGGGCCGGTCCGTCACCTCGATCGCGAGGCGGACGAGACGCCCAGAGCGGGCGAGCGCCCGTAGCAGCGCCGATGACAGCACGCGGAGATCGATGTTGCCGCCGGTGAGCACCACCACCACGTTGCGGTCGCGGAAGCGCTCCGGGAATTCGACGAGCGCAGCGAGCCCGGCCGCGCCCGCGCCTTCGACGACCGTCTTCTCGATCTCGACGGCCAGCGCGACTGCCGCTTCGATGTGTTGCTCGCTGACGACGAGCAGGTCGTCGACCAGCGCCGCGACGATCTCGCGCGTCAAGGTTCCGACGGTCGTGACGGCGATGCCTTCGGCGATCGTTGGTTCCGGCCGCGGTGCGGGCCCGCGCCCGAGCGCGTGGACCATCCCGGTGTACCCCTCGACCTGGACGCCGACGATGTCGATGTCGGCGCGCCGCCCCTTGGCCGCGATCGCGATGCCGGACACGAGCCCGCCGCCACCCACGGGCACGACGATCGTGTCGACATCGGGAACCGCGCCGACGATCTCGAGGCCGACGGTGCCCTGGCCGGCGATGATCGCCCGGTCATCGAACGCGGGCACGAACGTGGCGCCGGTGTCAGCCGCCAACTCGAGCGCGGTCGCGAGCGCGCCGGCGAAGTCGGCGCCTGCGAGCACCACCTCGGGCTCGTGGACTTCGGTACGCGTGATCTTGGTGAACGGCGTGTCCGCGGGCATGACGATGGTGGCCGGGATCCCGAGCCGGTGCGCGTGGTAGGCGAGGCCCTGCGCGTGGTTGCCGGCCGATGCGGCCACCACCCCTTTTGCCCGGTCCGCGGCCGACAGGGCCAGAAGGAAGTTCAGGGCGCCCCGTTCCTTGAACGACGCGGTGAACTGCAGGTTCTCGAACTTGAGCCCGACGCGGGCGCCGGTGATCTCGGAGAGCGTGCGGGACGGAGTAGTTGGTGTCGCGACGACGGATCCGGCAATGGCGGCGGCGGCCGCCTCCACGTCCGCCAGGGTCACCGGCAGCTTCATCCGAGCATCTTCGCATCGTGCGGACGAGCGGAGCCCCGATCGCGGCGCAGCCGCCTGGGCGGCGCGGCGCGAGGGAGCCATGAACGCATCGTGCGGACGAGCGGAGCCCCGATCGCGGCGCAGCCGCCTGGGCGGCGCGGCGCGAGGGAGCCATGAACGCATCGTGCGGACGAGCGGAGCCCCGATCGCGGCGCAGCCGCCTGGGCGGCGCCGGCGCGAGGGAGCCATGAACGCATCGTGCGGACGAGCGGAGCCCCGATCGCGGCGCAGCCGCCTGGGCGGCGCGGCGCGAGGGAGCCATGAACGCATCGTGCGGACGAGCGGAGCCCCGATCGCGGCGCAGCCGCCTGGGCGGCGCGGCGCGAGGGAGCCATAGACGGGATAATGACCGTTATCATGGGATGGATGGCAACCGCACTGACCACTGAACGCTCGACGCGCGACCGCCTGGTCGCGGCGGCGATCGAGGTGTTCGTCGCGCAGGGATACGACGGCGCCCGGGTCCAGGACATCGCTCGCACCGCCGGGCTCACGACCGGTGCGATCTACGCCAACTACCGCGGCAAGGCCGATCTGCTGTTCGACGCGATCGGCGCGCTGGCCGGCGTCGAGCTCGAGGCGCTGCTCGAACAAGCGCGCGGGCGCGAAGCGCGTGACGTGCTCGAGCAACTCGGGGCGACGTTGACGCGGCGCATGCAGCACCGGCCCGCGCTCCTGCTCGACGCGATCGTGGCGGCGCGACGAGATCCAGAGCTCGCCGCGCTGTTGCGCGTGCGCGTCGCCGCGCGCGAGGCGCTGCTCGAGGAGCTCTTCCAGCGCGCGCTCGACGACGGCGCGATCGACTCCGACATCGAACCCGCGACGCTCGCCCGCTACTGCACGACCGTTGCAATGGGCGCGCTCGTGTTCCGCACGCTCGATCTCGCACCCCCGGACCAGGACGACTGGCAAGCGCTGATCCATCGACTGGTCGACGCGCTCGCCCCCCGACAGGAGAACCGACCATGACCACCACCGAAGAGACGACGACGGCGAGAAGCTCGCGACGATCCACGCCGTCACCGCGGAGTTCGACGCGATCTTCACGTGGGACTACGAGCGGAGCCGCGATTCACTCGGCAAGCTCTACGAGAAGGCGAAGACCTCACAGTGGAACGCGGCGACCGACCTCGACTGGTCGACCGATGTCGATCCGGAGAAGATCGGTCAAGAGCTCGGCGGCGGCGGCACGATGCGCTTCCAAGCGCTCGCGGAGGCCGAGGACTCGCCGGTGAAGCACTTCGGTGACAAGGAGTGGCGGCAGATCTCCGTCGAGATCCAGAACTCGCTCATGTCGCAGTTCATGCACGGTGAGCAGGGCGCGCTGATCTGCACCGCGCGCATTGTCGAGACCGTGCCGTGGATCGACGCGAAGTACTACGCGGCCACGCAGGTGATGGACGAGGCGCGTCACGTCGAGGTGTTCGCGCGCTACCTCAGCGAAAAGCTCGGCAGCCAGTACGGGATCAACCCGAACCTGAAGGGCATCCTCGACGAGATCCTCCGCGACCCGCGCTGGGACATCGCGTACCTCGGTATGCAGATCATGGTCGAAGGGCTCGCGCTCGCGGCCTTCGGCATGATGCACACGGTGACGACAGATCCGCTGCTCAAAAAAATGCTCCGCTACGTGATGAGCGACGAGGCCCGGCACGTGGCGTTCGGCGTGCTCTCGTTGCAGGAGTACTACCGCGAGCTCAGCGACGCCGAGATGCGTGAGCGGCAGGAATTCGCGTTCGAGGTCGCGGAGCGGCTGCAGCGCCGCTTCGCCCACTCCGAGATGTGGGAGCGGATGGGGGTCGACCCGAACGCCGTCTACGCCACCATGACCCGGGTCAATCCGCCCGCGCAGCAGGCGTTCCAGAACCTGCTCTTCTCGAAGATCGTCCCGAACTGCAAGAAGCTCGGGCTGCTCGACGCATCCGGTGGCTGGCTCCGCGACCGGTTCACCGACATCGGCGTGATCCAGTTCGAGGACTGGGTCGACACCGGCGAGGAGTACAAGGCGCTGGACGAGGTCGCAAAGGACCGCCAAGAATCCATCGCGTGACGACGAGCGTCGACAACGAGGCCCTGTTCGCGGCAGCCGACAGCGGCACGCTCTGGACGTTCTGGGCCGAGCACTACCCGGACCGGATCGCGATCTACTCCGACTTCGGGAACCGCACGCTGGCCGAGGTCGACGCGCACGCGAACCAGTTCGCGCGCGCGTTACGGGCCCGGGGCGTCGGCGCGGGCGACGGGCTCGCGTTGCTCTGCGGGAACCGGCCCGAGTTCGTCGAGGCGAGCGCGACCGCGCAACGTTCGGGGCTGCGGCTCACGACGATCAACTGGCACCTGACGGGCGAGGAAGCGGGCTACATCGTCGATGACTGCGAAGCGACCGTGTTCGTCGCGGACGCCCGCTACGGCGACACCGCGGTGGAAGCGGCGGCGCGCGCGCCGCGTCTCCGGGCCAAGATCGCGATCGCCGGCGACATCCCCGGGTTCGAACGCTACGAAGACGTGCTCGCCGGAGAGGACGCGGCTGCGCTCGCGGATCCGACGCTCGGCGGGACGATGCTGTACACGTCCGGCACGACCGGCCGGCCGAAAGGTGTCCGGCGCGCCACCGAGGGACGCGCGAGCGCGTTGCTCGCGACGCTGACCCGCTACGACGGCGCGAAGCACGTGCACCTGTGCACGGGCCCGCTGTACCACGCGGCGCCGCTGGCGTTCTCGCTCGCAGCACCCGCGGCGATGGGTGTCCCGATCGTGCTCATGGACGGCTGGGACGCCGAGGCGACGCTGGCCCTGATCGAGCAGCACCGCGTCACCCACACGCACATGGTGCCGACGATGTTCCATCGGCTCTTGTCGTTGCCGCCCGAGGTGCGCGACCGCTACGACGTGTCGTCGCTCGTCTACATCATTCACGGCGCGGCGCCGTGTCCGGTCGACGTCAAACGTCGGCTCATCGAGTGGCTCGGTCCGATCGTCACCGAGTACTACGCGGCAACCGAAGGCTCGGGGACAGCGGTGGGATCGCCGGAGTGGCTGAAGAAGCCGGGCACGGTCGGCAAGATCACGCCCGCCGACCACATCCGGATCCTGGATGACGACGCGGGAGAAGTTCCCGCCGGGACCATTGGCACCGTCTACCTGAAGGCGCCCGAGAGCCGGTTCGAGTACTTCAAGGCACCGGAGAAGACTGACGGTGCGTACCGGGACGAGTACTTCACGCTGGGCGACGTCGGCTACGTCGACGAGGACGGCTACCTGTTTCTCACCGACCGCAGCGCGCACCTGATCATCAGTGGCGGCGTCAACATCTACCCGGCCGAGGTCGAAGCGGTGTTGCTCGGTCATGCCTCCGTCGGCGACGCCGGCGTCGTCGGCGTGCCCGACGACGAATGGGGCGAGATCGTCGTCGCCGCGATCGAGCTCCACGACGGCCTGGCGCCTTCCCCGGAACTGGCGGACGAGATCGTCGAGTGGTGCCGCGCCCACATCGCGCACTACAAGTGTCCTCGCCGTGTCGAGTTCGTCGAGGCCCTGCCCCGACACGACAACGGGAAGCTCTACAAGCACCAACTGCGAGAACAACTCCGCGCGAAGCGGGAAGGATGAACTGAGCATGGGGATCTGCGACGGCCGAGTCGTCATCATCACCGGATCGGGCCGCGGGATCGGACGTGAGCACGCGCTCGCGTACGCCGCCGAAGGCGCCAAGGTCGTCGTGAACGACCTCGGCGGCGACATGCACGGCGAGGGCGGCTCGTTGAGCCCCGCGATGGAAGTCGTGGAGGAGATCAAGGCGATGGGCGGCGAAGCCGTCGCCGACGGTGAGAACGTCGCCGACTTCGAAGGCGCGGGCCGCATGGTGCAGCGCGCGATCGACACCTTCGGTCGCCTCGACACGCTCGTGAACAACGCCGGCATCCTCCGTGACCGCATGCTCACGAACATGGAAGAGTCCGAGTGGGACGCGGTGATCGCGGTGCACCTCAAAGGCGCGTTCGCACCGACGCGTCACGCCGCAACATACTGGCGAGAGCAGTCGAAGGCCGGGAACCCGGTTGCGGGCCGCATCGTGAACACGTCCTCGCCGTCGGGTGTGTTCGGCAATGCCGGGCAGACGAACTACGGCGCGGCCAAGGCCGGTATCGCCGCGTTCACGATCATCTGCGGCCTCGAGCTCGGCCGCTACGGCGTGCTCGCCAACGCGATCGCGCCGGTCGCCCGCACCCGCATGACCGAAGATCTCGGCATGGGTCCGGCCCCCGAAGGGGAGTGGGACGGGCTCGACCCCGCGAACATCTCGCCGACCGTCGTGTGGCTCGGATCCAATGACAACACCGATGTGACCGGCCGCGTGTTCCTCGTCGACGGCGACCGCGTCTCCGTCGCCGAAGGATGGCGCCGCGGGCCAACCGCGCGCAATGACAAGATGCGATGGCAGCCGTCGCAGCTCACCAAGGTCATTCCCGACCTCGTGCAGCAGGCCGAGCCCAACTCGACGATGATGAGCTAGTCACCGAACCGAAGAGGAGTGCGGCAATGCCCATGAACCTGGAAGCCGTTGGGGCGGTCTCTGAGCCCGGACGCACGTCGTGGACCTCGAAGGATGCGCTGCTCTACGCGCTCGGGATCGGCGCGGGCCAGACCGACCCGACCGGTTTCGAGCTGGAGTTCACGACCGAGAACTCGATGAACATCGAGCAGCGCGTGTTCCCGACGATGCCCGTCATCATCTCGATGGGCGGCGGCCCCGGCCTGCCGAGTTGGGGCGAGTTCGACTTCCGCATGCTGTTGCACGGCGAGCAGGGTGTGACGGTGCACGGACCGATCCCGCCCGACGGTGCGGTCGACACCGTGTCGCGGATCGTCGGCATCTACGACAAGGGCAAGGCCGCAGTCATCCGGTTGGAGAACACCGCCACGTACGTCGACAGCGGCAAGCCCGCGTTCACGACACGGTTCGCGGCGTTCATCCGCGGTGAAGGCGGCTTCGGCGAGAGCCGGGGCGACGAGATCGCCGACCCGCCCAAGGCTCCCGAGCGCGCGCCCGACCAAGAGGTGGCGTACGCGACGCGCAGCGACCAGGCACTGCTGTACCGGCTGTCGGGCGACCGGAATCCGCTGCACTCGGATCCGGAGATCGCGAAGTTCGCGGGCTTCGAGCGTCCGATCCTCCACGGCCTCTGCACCTACGGCTTCACCGGCCGCGCGCTGCTGCACGGGTTGTGCGGTTCCGACGTCGCCAAGTTCATGAGCATGGACGCGCGCTTCTCGAAGCCGGTGATGCCGGGCGACGTCCTCACGGTGAAGATGTGGGTGGAGTCGTCGGGCTCGGCGATCTTCCAGACGGTGAACCAGGACGGTGTCGTCGTCATCGACGGCGGCCGCTTCGAGTACTCCTAAGCGCGATCCCGGAGGGCGACGGCGGCCGCGCCGATGAGCGGGCCGTCGGACCCGAGTGCGCCGGGCGCGATGCGGGTACCACGCGCGAACTCGATGCGGCAGCGCGCGTCGATCTCGCGTTGCGCGGCATCGAAGAACGGTGCGCCGAAGCCGAGCGCGACGGAACCGGCGACGACCGCGAGATCGAGATCGAGCAGATTGGCCACGCTCGCGACCGCGCGCCCGACGAGGGTGCCGGTGCGCGTGATGGTGTCGGGAGTCGCCTCGGCGGGCGGCCGGCCCGTGATCCGCGCGATCGCCAGGCCCGACGCTTCCGCTTCCAGGCAGCCGCGCGCACCGCAGCCGCATTCGTGGCCGTCGGGTTCGACGACAACGTGGCCGATGTGACCGGCGTTGCCACCGGTTCCGTCGAGCAGGCGCCCGTCGACGACGATGCCGCCTCCCACACCGGTCGACACGACCATGCCGAGGTAGTTGCGCCGGCCCGCGGCGGCGCCGGTCCAGCCCTCGCCGAGCGCGAGGGCCTTGGCGTCGTTGTCGACTGCGATGGGCAAGCCGATGTGGGCGGCGAGGTGGGCGCGCAATCGGAAGCCGCGCCACGCCGGGATGTTGAGCGGCGAGACGTGCTCACCGCCGAGGTCCATCGGCCCCCCGCAGCCCACGCCGACGCACTCGGCGTCGCCCGTCTCGAAGCTGTCGAGCAGGCGCGTCAGTGCGATGAAGAGCGTCTCCGCGTCGGTGGTCGCGGGAGTGGGCGTCTCATGGCGAACGAGCAACTCACCCCGCTCGGTCACGAGGCCTGCCGCGAGCTTGGTCCCACCGATGTCGATGGCCAGGATCGACACGTCTACGACTCGGTCGAGGAGACGCGCAGGGCCAACACGCAGATGTCGTCGGCCGATGGGGTGGACGCGAACGATCGGTCGACCAGGTTCGCGCAGAGGTCGGCGAGCGGTTCGCGGCGCGATGTGCGCGTGCGCGACGCGAGCCAGTCCAGCCCTTCGTCGATGAGACGCTCGCGCCGTTCGATCAGCCCGTCGGTGTACAGGACGAGCAACGCGCCATCGGTGAGCGTGACTTGCGCGGACGCGAAGTTCTTGCCGAACGTGCCGAGCGGCGTCGCGTTCACGTCTTCGAGGAAGCGCGTGGTGCCGTCGGCTTCGCACAGGAGCGGCGGCGGGTGACCGGCGCGTGACCACGTGAGCACGCCGGTGTCGGGCTGATAGCACGCGACCACGGCGGTGACCATGGAGTCGGGATCGAGCCGGCGGAGCATCTCGTGCGCGCGCTGTAGCAGGTTGGCCGGGTCGGCGTCGTCGACGGCGTAGGCGCGCAAGCCGTTGCGGACCCGTCCCATCAGGCTCGCGGCCTCGATGCCGTGGCCGGCGACATCGCCGACGACGAGGACGAGCGGGCAGCCGTCGACCGCGAACGCGTCGTACCAGTCGCCGCCGACCTCTACGGTGACGTCAGCCGGCCGGTAGACGGCAGCCAAGTCGCAGCCGGGCACCGTGGGCAGGCTCTCCGGGACGATTGACTCCTGCAGCACCTCGACCATGTGGTGCTCGGCTGCGAGCTGGTACTGACTCAGCTGCCAGAGCTGCGCGCGTTCGAGTGCCGATGCGGCGCGGCGGCCGAGGTCGGTCGCGAGCTCGAGGTCAGCGTGGCCGAACGGGACCGGGTGGTCGTCGCCGATGAGCACGACGCCGCGCGTCCGGCCCGAAATGGTCAACGCGACAACGATGCCGGACACGGGCCGCAGCTGCTCGAGGAGCGCAACGACCTCATCATCGCCTGCGTTCGGGTGTTCGGGAGGAACGAGCACCTCGTCGAGCGCGCCGAACGTCGCGCCGAGTCCGGAGTCGGCAGCCTTGAGGATCACCTCGCGTCCGCCCACACCGCGGTCGACGAGATCCTGCAGCGCGGGCTGCAACGAGCTCTCCGCGTGCGCGATCGCGGCCTCGCGCAGCGTCCCGTTCGGCTCGCGCGCGTGCACGATCGCGAAGCGTCCGATGCGCGTGGCCGCGAAGCGCGCGGTGGCGTGCAAGACCGCTTCGGGGTCGTCGATAACGGCGAGCTGTTCGGAGAAGTCGAGCAACGTTCGCAGCCGCGCCCGGCTGCGCTGCTCGGCTTCGAGGAGCGACGCGCGCCCGAGCGCCTGTGCGCATGCTTCCACGACCGCGGCGACGTACCGGCGATCGTCGTCGCTGAACTCGCGCGGTTCGAGGAACCCGAAGGAGACCACCCCCGGTGTCTCCTCGAACGCGGCCACCGGCACGACCACGAACGAGCCGTGCACTTCCATTCCACCGTACTGCGGGAACCGCTGCACGCGATCCGCAGCCGACTCCACGAACACCGGTTTCCCGGTGCGGAGCACTTCGGTGGCGGGCAACGTGTCGTCGAGGGAGATGGCCATGAACGGGTCCATCACTCCCTGCGGGTAGCCCTCGAACGCGCGCGTGACGAGCATGTTGTTCGCGCTGTCGAGCGAACCGAACCATCCGTAGTCGCCGTCGAGTGCTTCCAAAGCCGTGGTGGACGATCGTCACCGCGACCTCGTCGACGGTCGCCGCGCCCGAGAGTGCAAGTGTCAGTTCGCTGAACTGGCGCAGCAAGCGGGTGGACCGCTCGGCCTGTTGCCGCGCTCCTCGTTCGCCGTCGAGCAACGCGGCGCGTTCGGCTTCGGCATGGTGACGGGTGTCGATGTTGATCGACACCCCGGTTGCGCCGGTGATGACACCGTTCGCATCGCGCACCGGTTCGCCGCGGCCTTCGAGCCAATGAAGAGAGCCGTCCTTCCAGACGATGCGGTGGTCGAAACGCCACGGCGTGCCATCGTCCATTCCCTTGCGCACCGAGGCGAGTGTGCGCTCGCGGTCGTCAGGGTGGAGGAGCGACGCGTACGTCTCGAATTGGCCATCGAAGGATCCAGGTGCGAGTCCGTAGAGCGCTTCGAGACGCGCGTCCCACACGACGCGTCCACTGTGGAGATCCCAATGCCACGTTCCCATTTCGCCCGCTTCCAGCGCGAGTGCGAGTCGTTGCGCGGTTCGCGCCGCACCGATCGTCCGGTCGAGTTCGGCTTCGCGACGCTCCCGCATGCCCGTGAGGAGTGTGGCGCCGATAGCCCCCACGACCACGATGACGATGCGGACGATGTGATCGCTTTCCCCGAAGATGCCGTCGACGCTCCCGAGGACGATCGCCAGCACCACGGCGACGACGCCGAGTGCGGCGACGTCTCGCGTTCTCGCTCCGAAAGCGGCGACGAACGGTCCGAGGATCAGTGCACCGATGAGGGCCGTGTCCTGCGAGACCGTGTCGGCGACGACGACCAGCGCCGTCGCCAGCAGTCCTGCCGCAACCCACCACCACGACCGCGAAACGGCGCGAGGAGGGCCCGGCAGCATGCCTGCAGACTAGTTGTGGGGTCTCGATCGATCGTGTGCGCAGGAGTCCGGTTGAAGATCGCGCCATGTCGGTACGATTTGCGAGTGGCGTCGATCGACCTACCTCCGGAACGATCGGCTGCGGCGCAAGCCCGCCGGTTCGTGCGTGAGGTCTGCGCGAGCTGGGATCTCGTTCAAGAGGTGATCGACGACATCGAATTGCTCGTGTCGGAGCTCGTCACGAACGCCGTCCTGCACGCGCGCTCGGCAGCCCGGCTGACGATCGAGCGGTTCGGCGATTGCATCCGGGTGACCGTGGCCGACAGCAGCGCGGCACCGCCGCGCTTGCGCGACTACGGGCCCGAAGCCGCGACCGGCAGAGGTGTTCTGCTCGTCGACCGCCTCGCGCGCGGATGGGGCGTCGATCCCGCCGACGGCGCGGGGAAGCGGGTGTGGTTCGAGGTCGCGGTGGAGCCGGCGAGTGAAGGGTCCCGCGCGTGAGTGCGTCACAGACCCGACCGGCAACCGCCGACGTCGTGCTCGCCGGGTGCCCGATCGACCTGTTGGAACGATCGCGCCGGCACAACGAGTCGCTGATGCGCGAGTTCGCGTTCATCGCCGAGTCGGACCAGGAACGCGCAGAGCTGCCGGCGCGGTTGCTCGCGCTCGTCGACCAGGCCCGGGCCCGGCTCGCGGGGTTGAACGTGGCAGTCGAGGAGCAGCTCGCGGCCGCGCGTGCTCGCGGCGACGACGTCTGTGACCTCCGCGTCACGCTTCCGTCCAACGGACGCGCGCTCGCGGTCCAGCTCTCCAGCCTGTTCGAAGAAGCCGAGGAGTTCTGCCGCCGCGGCGACCTCCTCACGCTCGCCGAATCCGACGAGCCCCGCCGGTTCCGCGCCTGGTACCTCGACCAGTACGTGCGTCAGCTCGACGGCGAGGCGCCGACCGCCTGGCCGGCGGGGCGCGCCAGCCGCGTCTGACCGGGCCGCGGCCGCGGGCTCCGGCGTTCGCGCGCCTTCACGGTTCTATCGTGAAGAGCTCGGCGACGCCCGCCACTTCGAGCACGCGGGTGACGCGTGACTGCGGGTGCCGCAGCACGAACCCCGATCCCTGGCTGTCGAAGCGCTTCTTCGCCTGGATCAGCAGGCTGATGCCGCTGGAGTCGAGGAAGTCGATGCCGGCCATGTCGAGCACGAGCGTGCGGGCGTCGCCTTGCGCGATCTCGAGGAGCGCGGCGCGCAGCCGGACAGCGGTGCCGTACTCCAGCTCGCCGCCGATCGTGACGACCGCGGCGCGGTCCTCGTGCTGGATCGAGAGTGACAGTTCGACCTCGGGCACGGATTCCACAGGCGCGGAGCGTAGCAAGCCACTCCGTGGGTAGCGTGCGCCGTATGACGCTCGACTCGTACCGCGCGCGTTCGGATCTCGCGGTCGGCGACGACAAGTACGGTATCTTCCGCCTCGACGCCGCGGTCGACGACCCCGGTCGCCTCCCGTACTCGCTTCGCATCCTCCTCGAGAACCTGCTCCGGCGCGAGGACGGCGCCAACATCACGGCCGACGACATCGCCGCGCTCGCCGACCGGCAACGCGCCCGCGGCGAGGTTGGTGCGCGCGAGCTCGCGTTCATGCCCGCGCGCGTCCTCATGCAGGACTTCACCGGTGTCCCTGCGATCGTCGACCTCGCGGCGATGCGTGATGCGGTGGTGGGGCTCGGCGGCCGCGCCGATCGGGTCGAGCCAACGATCCCGGTCGATCTGGTGATCGACCACTCGATCGTCGTCGACGTCGCCGGCATCGCCGATGCGTTCGCACGCAACGTCGCGCTGGAATACGGGCGCAACGAGGAGCGCTACACGTTCTTGCGCTGGGCGCAGGACGCGTTCCGCACACTGCCGCGTGTTCCCGCCGAGCCAGGGCATCTGTCACCAGGTGAACCTGGAGTTCCTCGCCCAGGTCGTGTTCCGCGACGGCAACGGCGTGGCCTATCCCGACACGCTCGTCGGGACCGACTCGCACACGCCGATGGTGAACGGGCTCGGCGTCCTCGGCTGGGGAGTCGGCGGCATCGAGGCGGAGGCCGCGATGCTCGGACAGCCGCTCTCGTTGCTCCTGCCCGCGGTCGTCGGGATCGAGCTGCGGGGTGCCCTTCCCGAGGGCGCGACCGCCACCGACCTCGTGCTGACCGTCGCGCAGCTCCTGCGCAAGCACGGCGTCGTCGGCAAGTTCGTCGAATTCTACGGCGAGGGCGTGGGCCGGGTGCCGGTCGAGAACCGGGCGACCATCGGGAACATGTCGCCCGAGTACGGCTCCACGTGCACAATCTTTCCGGTCGACGACGAGACGCTGCGTTACTTGCGCGGCACGGGCCGACCCGCCGATCTCGTCGCGCTCGTCGAGGCCTACGCCAAGGAGCAGGGCCTCTGGCACGAGCCGTCGGTGCGGCCGGTGTACGACGAGTCGCTCGTCCTCGATCTCTCGACCGTCGAGCCGTCGCTCGCAGGACCGTCGCGCCCGCAGGACCGCGTCGCGCTCTCGGCCGCCCGCGTCGAGTTCGAGCGGGCGCTGCTCGCGTTCCGCCAGGCATCCGGTGATGCGGAACCCGGCGATGTGTTCGCGGTGCGGCCTGGGACCGCCGACGACGCGTCGGCCGAGTCGTTCCCCGCGAGTGATCCGCCCGCGGCGTCCGAAGGCATGACCAGTGTGGGTGAACCCGACACGCAGGCGCCGCCCGGCTCGGGAACCCGGCCGGTCTCGATCGAGCGTCGTCGCTGCCCGGTCACGCTCACCGATGGCACCGAGACGGAAGTCGCCGACGGACACGTCGTGATCGCCGCGATCACGTCCTGTACGAACACGTCGAACCCGTCGGTGATGATCGGTGCGGGCTTGCTGGCGCGCAACGCGGTCGCGCGCGGACTCACGGTCCCGCCGTGGGTGAAGACGTCACTCGCGCCCGGGTCGTTGGTCGTCACCGACTACTACGAGCGCGCGGGCCTGCTCGATCCGCTCGCGCAGCTCGGGTTCCAGGTCGTCGGCTACGGCTGCACCACCTGCATCGGGAACTCCGGGCCGCTCGACGCCGAGATCTCGCGCGTGGTGACCGAGAGCGATCTCTCGGTGTGCTCGGTGCTCTCCGGCAACCGCAACTTCGAAGGACGCATCCACCCGGACTGCCGGATGAACTACCTCGCGTCGCCGCCGCTCGTCGTCGCATACGCGCTCGCGGGCACGATGGACATCGATCTGCGCAACGACCCGCTCGGGACCACTGCCGACGGGGATCCCGTGTTCCTTCGCGACATCTGGCCGACCTCGGAGGAGATCGCGCGCGTCGTGGGCGATGTCATCGAGACCGACATGTACACGCGCCGCTACGCGCAGGTGCTCGACGGCGACGATCGCTGGCGCGCGCTCCCTGCCCCGACGGGCGAGCGCTTTACCTGGGTCGACACGTCCACCTACATCCGCAAGCCGCCGTTCCTCGAAGGCGTCGGTACCGAGCCCGTGCCGCCGACCGACATCGAGGGCGCACGGGTGCTCGCGCTCCTCGGAGACAGCGTCACGACGGATCACATCTCGCCCGCGGGTGTGATCCGGCGCGACGGGCCGGCCGCGCAGTGGTTGATAGACCAGGGTGTCGCGGTGTCGGAGTTCAACTCCTACGGCGCACGGCGCGGGAACCACGAGGTCATGGTGCGCGGCACCTTCGCGAACGTGCGACTGCGCAATCAGCTCGCGCCCGGCACCGAAGGCGGGTTCACCGTGCACCTGCCCGACGGCGAGCAGACGACGATCTACGACGCCTCGGTGCGCTACGCCGACGAAGGCGTGCCGCTGGTCGTGCTCGCGGGCAAGGAGTACGGATCCGGGAGCTCGCGCGACTGGGCCGCGAAGGGCTCGCAGCTGCTCGGCGTGCGGGCGGTCATCGCGGAATCGTTCGAACGCATCCACCGGTCGAACCTCGTCGGGATGGGTGTGCTCCCGCTCGAGTTCCGCGCGGGGGAGTCGGCGGGCACGCTCGGGTTGACCGGTCACGAGGTGTTCCGGTTCACCGGCGTCGCCGCGCTCGCCGAGGACGGTCCGCTCCCGCGCAGAGTGTGGGTGTCGGCGGGCGACCGCGAGTTCGAGACGATCGCGCGCATCGACACGCCGTTCGAGCGCGACGTGTTCCTCGCAGGCGGCATCTTGCCGTACACGTTGCGGCGGTTGGTGCGCGACGCCTAGTTCGGCACCGCGTCTCGCGCGGTCGTTTGGCCACGCTGCGTGTCTGACGCGGGGTTTCATCGGCGTGAACGACGAGGTAAACAGGTGCCGTGACGCATCCAGCGGCCGAAGTCTCCGTGGACGACCATCTCGGCGTCCGCATCGCGCGGGTCGGCGGTGTGCTCGACGTGTTCTCCGCGGGTGTCGTCGGTGCTCGCATCCTCGAGGGCCTGCCCTCGGACGCGACCGAACTGATCCTCGAGCTCGACCGCATCGAGTTCATGGACTCGGCCGGCGTGAGCGCGCTCGTGCGGTTGCGTGAGCACGCGCGCCTGCGGGAACTGAACGTGCACGTGCAACTCGGTGCCGCGCCGCACGTGAACCCGACGGTCGTCTCCGTGCTGCGCCGCGTGTTCGTCGTCGACGACGTCGTCGACCTCTCGGCCGACGACGACGAACCGGCCGGCGATCAGTCGGTCGACAGGTCGCCCGTCAGCTCCACCGGCTGACCACCGTCCGCCGACCGGTACGCCGCTTCCACGAGTGCGTGGGCGCGCACCGCGTCAGCGAAGCCGGGTGACGCGGGCCGGCTGTGCCGTACCGCGCGCACGAATGCCCGGGCTGCGGGATACA
This sequence comes from uncultured Actinomycetes bacterium, assembly GCA_963740835.1. Classification (GTDB taxonomy): domain Bacteria; phylum Actinomycetota; class Acidimicrobiia; order IMCC26256; family PALSA-610; genus CAVUFH01. Next base: position 36,049 of record CAVUFH010000004.1, read on the forward strand.
GGTAGATCATGAAGTCGCGACGCGTGATGCCCGCGGCGTCGAAGTAGCGCTCGCGTAGTGCCGCCATGTCGAGACGCTGCGCCGCGCTGTCGGGCCGTTGGATCAGGAAGCCGTCCTCGGGCGCGCCGACGAGGAAGTCGGTGGTGAGCTCGACTGCGCCCTGTTCGAAGAAGACCTCGAGCCGGCGCTCCTCCCGACCGCGGACACCGTTGAAAATCGTGAGGATCGTGCCGACGACGCCCGACGCGTGCTCCACGGTGCACGCGGCCGCGTCCTCCACGTCATACCCGAACACGTTGCGCGTCCGCACGTAGACGCGGGTGGCGGGTCCGAACGTCCACGAGAGGATGTCGGCGCTGTGGATCGAATGCTCGAGCAGCGCGCCCCCGCCCGCGTCCGCGCGATCCGACCGCCACGAGCTGTGACCCGGGACGATGTCGCCGGTCGGCCAGTACTGATCGTCGCGGAGCACATAGCCCATCGGCCGGCCGAGCTCGTTGCTCTCGACCAGCGCGTGCAGCTCGTTGATCACGGGATGGAAGCGTGAGTGGAAACCCACCTCCGCGGTCGTGTCCGCCGCGGCGACCAGGTCGCACATCGCGCGTACCGTCGCGAAATTCGTTGCGAGCGGCTTCTCGCACAGCAGTGGCTTGCCTGCCTCGAGCGTGGATCGCACGAGATCGAGGTGGGTCGTCGTCGGTGTCACGATTGCAACCGCCTGCACGTCGGGATCGTTGATCACCGCGTACGCGTCGGTGCCGATGCGTTCGAACGGGCAGATGCGCTGCGCGCTCTCGACCGCTTGGCGGGAGAGGTCGGCCGCAGCGACCGGCCGGATGTCGCCGTCTTCGGCCAGGAGGCGCAGCGCGTAGGCGTGGCCCTGGCCGATCATCCCGCAACCGATCTGCCCGATCCCGATCGCCCCGCTCATCGCCGGGCCAGCCTGCGCATCGGTTGGATCGTGACAGCTCACAGACGCGGCCGTCGACCTCGCACGAAGGGAGGCCCGCAACCCCGCACGGGCTCCCAGCCGTTCAACCGGTGGGGGAGTCGAACAGGACCGACGCAACCGCGCGCGCCGCACGAAGCGGATCGTCGCCGAGCCGGTGCTGCAGGTTGCCGGAGAGCCAGAGCTCGGCGAAGCCGTGCGCGAACGACCAGCCCGCGAGACCGACGCGCATCGCATCGCGGTCGGGATACGCCGCACCCGCCGGACCGTAGAGCAGCTCGGTGGTCGCCGTGCGCGCGCTCCGCAGGTCTGGGTCATCGCGGTGATACAGGTCGGGGCGGAACATCACCGCGAAGTGCGCCGGGTTGCTGATCGCGAACTCGATGTACGCGAGGCCGACTTCGAGAAAGCCGCCGGCGCGAGTCGCACCACGCAGCGCGCTGCCGAGGCGCTCGTAGCCCTCGGTCGCGATGGCGGTGAGCAGGCCCGCCTTGTCGCCGAAGTGGTGGGCGGGCGCGGCGTGGGACACGCCGGCCCGACGGGCGAGGTCGCGCAGGCTGAACGCGACCGGACCCTGCGCCGCGATGGCCGCGAGGGCGGTGTCCAGGAGCTCGCGCCGAAGGTTGCCGTGGTGGTAGGGCCGGCTCGTCGCCATGGTGCTCCTGATCTTCCGGCGCAATCTAGACATTGACAAGTTACCAGGGGACCGGCCTAACTTGTCATCATCAAGTTATGCGGGACCGATCGCTCGAGGAGGCGCACCATGCCGACCCTTCCCTGGACCCCCGCCGGCCGCGCTGCCGCGTTGGAGTCCCGACCCGATGCGGCGACCGCGTGCCCGCTCGTCCTCGGTTCCCGGCTCGAACTGGGTTCCTACCGGGACGTCCCGGGGTTCCTCCGCGCCGCACTCCGCATCCGCAAACAGGTACGCCGCGCACCGGGTGCGCTCGGCGTGTCGCTGATCGCCCAGCCCGCCCGGAAGACGTTCTGGACGCTCTCGGCGTGGACGGATCAGCGCGCGCTCGACGCGTTCGTCCGCACGCCGCCGCATCTCGACGTCATGCGGCAGTTCCGCGGACGTCTGGTCGATCCCCGGTTCACGACGTGGTCCGTCGCCGCCGCCGATCTGCCGAAGCCGCACAGCACCGCCCCGTCGTTGTGGCACGACGCCCGCGATCGCCTCGCGGCCACGCACCAAGGAGCAATCCGGTGACCGAAATCTCTCGCGAAGGCATCTCGCTCGAAGGTTGGGATATCGCCCGCGGTGCCGACACGGAGTGGACACCGTGGGGGAGCGACGGCAACGCGAGGGCCAAGGTGCTCGCGAGCGCGAACGGCTTCATGCTGGTGCTCGTCGAGGCCGGCGCCGGCTACCGCGGCACGCCGCACACGCACGCGTTCCCGGAGTTCCAATACGTGCTCGACGGAGAGTTGCGCAACCAGGGGCAGCCCATGGTGCCGGGCGACGCCTATGCGGCCGCAGAAGGTTCGACCCACACCGATTTCGAGACCGAATCCGGGGCGACCTATCTCCTCGTGTTCAAGATCTGACAGTTCGGACCGCAACACACGAGGGCTCCGCGCAAAATCTTGCCAACACTTCGCCAAGAACGGGCATCTGACCGTCAAGAAGTGATGGGGACGGTCGATTCGGGGATACCGCTCGTGAGACGTTGGCCCCGCTGTCGCGTATAGCTATGGGGCCGACGATCGGGCGTCACGAGGAGGTGCCCCGATGGACGACCAGTACTCACTGCGAGACGTCGCGCAACCGCGTTGCGACGATGTCGTCGTTGCCGCCGCGGCGTTCGGTCCGAACGCGGCCGGGCGCCGGGAGCTCAGCTCGATCCGGGGTATGTCGGAGCGGCAGATGCTCAAGAGCCGCGCATCGTTCCTCGCGGACCGTGTGCTGCTCGCGGTGACGCCGCTCGAAGTGATCGCGATAGCGCTCGGGCCGCTCAGCTCCCGGTTCCGCGAAGTGCTCCGCTGGAAGCGCGACTCGATCGTGATCCGCAGTATCGAGTCGCACGCACGCGTCGCCAACAGCCTCCGCCCCGCGTTCCTGATCGGCAGCCCCTGGGGTCCGCGCCTCGAGCTCGCACCGCTCGCGCAAGACGACAACACGCGCCGTGTGCTCACCTTGCTCTTCGACATCGGTCGCCCGCACACCGTCAGCTATTGACGCACCGCCGCGCGTCGCTCGCGCGCCTGGAAGAAACGTGCAGGTCGTCGCGAAGTCGTCCCTTGACGAGACCGCACAGCGGGTGGAGGCTCCGCGCGCGCGATATCGGATGCAAAGAGGCGCGCGGGAACGACACATCACGTGTGCGACCCGGGGAGCACCCCGGAGCGGGGAGTCAGCGACATGTACTTGTTCACACGACGCCGGAGTATCGACACCAGTCGAGCAACCGAAGCAATACCTTGGGCGATCGAGACCGCGGCCAAGGCGACACAGATCACCGGCCTTCCCGTCAATGCGTGGACGAGCATGTGGGGCGAGGACGCCGCCACCGTCGTCTGGGCCGCATTCGTCGACGATCTCACTGGACTCGAACAGGCCGGCGACAAGCTCAACGTCGACGGCGGCTTCAACGACCGGGTGCGTGACGGCGAGAAACTGTTCAGCAGCCCGATCGCGGACTCGCTCTCGCAGATCATCCACGGCGCGCCGAATCCGGAGCCGGGTCAGTACGTGAGCGTGGTCACCGCGCAACTCGCGAACGGTCGGATGACGGACGGCATCGCGGCGGCGATCAGCATTGCGGAAGCGGCCGAGCGCATCGGCGGGACACCGACGAGCGTTTCGCTCGGCGTCACCGGCGCATACGGCGGCCTTGCGTGGTTGAGCAGCTTCGCGGACATCGCGGCCTTGGAAGCGGCGGAAGGTGCGATCAACGCCGACGCGTCGTTCGTCTCGCTCGTCGACAGCAGCGGCACCTGCTACCAGGCCGGAGTGCAGCAAGCGATCTACCGCCGGCTGAGCTGACGCACCACTCGAATGGGCGTCACTCGAGGGGACGGCGCATGCCGTCCCCTCGGCGTCGAGCGCGGTCGAAATCTTGCCGCTATGGCGCGCATCAGCCGAGACAACACAAGAATGTTGCGCCCTCGGCAGGATTCGAACCTGCGACTCACGGTTTAGGAAACCGATGCTCTATCCCCTGAGCTACGAGGGCGTGCATTCATGCGTTTGCGCAGGCAACAGCGTATTTCTCGGGCCACGTACTCGCCTGGTCTTCCTCGACGTTGTGCGCGCTGCGGGATTGCAGCCGTCCGGCCCTCGGCACCGCGACGTCGGCACGCGGTACAGAGCAGCAGGTCAGCGGTTTCGCGTCGGTGTGCTCCGAACAAGCGCACAGCACCGCGTTGCCACGCGGTCGTCGTAACCGATGCTCGACACGCGGCATTGCGGACCGCAGCGGAGCCAACTCGAGGGGCAGCGCTCCGGGGCCGATTGAGACGATCGCGGCGCTGGGCGAGTCCTTGAGGGCGCAGAACGTGTCAGGCGGGCACGAAGGTCGCTCGTGCAAGCGCCTGACACGGAGGCGCTGCCGGTGAGCCGACCTCCACCGCCGACGTCCGTGCCCGCGCCGGCGGTCAACGAAGTTGCGCGCGCCACTATCGCGGTGGTTGTGATTCGTTCGAGGACGGCCGCTTCTCTTGGTACTTGCTCAACGCGTCCTCGGTCACCCTCACGATCCGGCGCGCGAGTTGGTTGGAGGCGCCGACCAACTGCTCTGTCATCTTGAACGCGGAATCGATGATCTTGCGCCGGGGTCCGTCCTCGCTCACGTCGGGGAAGACCCCGTCGACCGTGTCGAGGAATTTCTGCACGGACTCCAACGCCGACTGCTCCGCGTCTTCGACCGAGTCGATGATGCGGAGGGCCCCATCGTCTCGCGCGGTCTCTTCGGGGTTAGTCATGAAGGCCTCCTTGTTCTACGCGGCGGATGCCAATCTTCGATACGAGCGAGACTGTCCTTCACGCCGTCGCAGCACCAGAGGCTTAGGACACGTCGCGCGCGTCTCGTGACCTGGGTGGTTCGCCTGCACCCGCGGCCGTCTAAGCCTCGGGGACGACGATGAGTGGCCACTCCGTGAACTCGAGCACGTGCTCCACTTCACTGCCCACGAGCGCTCGGCCCGGACCGCGTCGACCCGTGCGACCCATGACGATGAAATCCGGCTGCAGGACTCGCGCGCACTCGAGGATCTGCTCGAAGGGCTCACCGGTGTCGAGCCTGCATTGCAACTCAACGTTCGCCTCTGTTGCCAGCGCCGCGACCCGTGCGAGCAGTGCCTCGCCGGCGTCGACGAGCCGCTGGCCGGAACCCGCGCCGTCGATTGCACGGTCAACGTGCGCGGCGAGCCCGGCGTCCTCGACGACGAACAGTGCGTACACCTTGGCGGTCCAGTCGCGGGCGATGCGAAGCGCGAGGTGCGTCGCCGCCATCGCCGCGGGAGAACCGTCGACGCAGAGCAGCAGCGTTGTCGTCATCGGGGCTCCCTCGTCCGGGCGCGCCGTGCGTACACGACATCCTCCCGCTCGCGCTCTTCGAGCTCGAGGTCGACACGGCGCAGGGAGTCCGCCAACGCCGGAAGGAGTTGGTGTCGCAGCATGCGCGACCGGCGCCGGGTCGCGCGCACCTCACGCTCGACTTCGTTCAGGGCGCGCCATGCTGCCGCGTGCTGCACGCCTTGCTCGACTGCCCGGCGGGACGCGCTCGTCGCTGCGAGAATCGCGGCGGTCCCGGCGATCTCGGCGCCCCGAGCATCGTCGGGAAGCTGGGACACGGCCTCGGCCGGGTAGTACGCACCCATGGAGTTGCGCCACACCAGGTCGACGGATGCAAAGCCGCGCGGGGCCGCGAGCGACACGACTCGTCGGCCGCGCAGCACGACCGCGCGTGCGGTCCACGCTTGACAGTCCTGCCACGCGTCCTCCCAATCGCGACGCGCGACCCGCTCGAGCACCACGAGACGACGTTGCTCGCGCGCAAGGACTCGCTCCTTCTGCGCGAGCAACTCGGTGGCCCTGACGGCGGTCTCGAGTCGCTCCGCCAACCACAGCCGCCCACCGCGTCCGGGAGGATGTCGAATCCGCATCGGGCGCCCGCTTCACATCTCGCCCGAGTCGGCGCGGGCGCCGGTCTCGTACCAATGGTCGAGCACCTCGGGAGGGATCATCGTGAGCTCGCGGCGTGGGAGGACCGACAGCACGTGCCACGCGCGAGTGAACGTCTCGTCGATGCTCAATGTCTCGTCGGCGCGCTGTGTCACGAGCTCGCGCTCGAAGGCATCGAGGAACACGAGGTACCGCCGGTCCGTCGGTGTCAACGCGTCGGGTCCGACCAGGTCGGCGAGATCACCGATCTGCCGAGCTTGCGCGATCGAGGCGTCGAGCTGGGCCGCGACGTCGCGGTGGTCCGCACGGGTCCGTCCCACGCCCACCCCGCGCCGCATCATCCGGGACAGCGAGGAGAGCGGATCGATCGGCGGGTACACGCCGCGTGCGGCGATCTCCGGCGACAGCACGAGCTGGCCCTCCGTGATGTACCCGGTCAGGTCGGGAACGGGATGGGTGATGTCGCCGGCCGGCATCGTGAGCACCGGGATCTGTGTGATCGATCCCGGACGATCGCGCAGGCGGCCGCACCGTTCGTAGATGGACGCGAGATCGCTGTAGAGGTACCCGGGATAGCCACGTCGCGCCGGCACGACATCCCGCGCCGATGCAACCTCCCGCACCGCTTCGCAGTAGCTCGTCATGTCGGCCATGACGACGAGCACGTGATACCCACGATCGAACGCGAGGTGTTCGGCGACCGTGAGCGCGAGGCGCGGCGTCAGCAATCGCTCGGCGATTGGATCATCGGCTGCGTTCACGAACAGCGCGAGCTCACCGCGGGCGGCGCGCGGCTCGAGCGTGTCGCGCACCATGGCCGCGTCGGCGTGCGTGACACCCATCGCCGCGAACACGACGCAGAACGCCTCGCCCGCAACGTGTGCTTGCGCGGCGATCTGGGCGGCGAGCTCGAGGTGCGGGAGACCGCCGACGGAGAACACCGGCAGCTTCTGACCCCTGACGAGCGTGGTCATCACATCGAGCGCCGCCACACCGGTCAGCACCGGATCGGCCGGCGTCAGGCGCGCCGTCGGATTGAGTGGATACCCGGCCACGTCGCGTTCCGGCCCGGCGAGAACCGGTGGACCACCGTCGATCGGCTCGCCGCGGCCGTTCCAGACGCGACCCAGCCACGCCGGGCTGACCCTGATGCGCGGCGGGCTGCCGAGAAAGGACACGCCGACCTCGGCCGGGCTGATCCCCGCGCTGCCCTCGTACACCTGAACGACGGCGACGTCGCCCTCGACTTCCAGCACGACGCCCTCCCGTTCGTCACCAGACGCGAGCCGCACGCGTGCCGCCTCGTCCCAGCCGACGCCGCGCGCGCCGCGCACTACCACCAACGGCCCCTCGACCGAGCTCACGTCCGTGTGTTCGACGGGCGCCTCTCTCATCGCATCTCCGCCAACTGTCGACGCGCCGTCTCCGCGATCATCTGCACTCCGGCCGCGTCACTCGGGCCCACCGTGTCGCGCGCTCGAATCACCGCGCTCAAGTCGAGCTCTTCGATCTCTGTCGCGGAGATACCCCGATCGAGCAGCGCGAGGCAGGCGTCGTACAGGCCGAGCACCATCTCGAGGAGCGCGCGCTGCTTCGAGCGATCGCAAAACGCGTCGTTCTCGTTCAGCGAGCTCTGCTGGAGCACGCCGTCACGCAATAGTCGCGCACCGAGCAAGGTCACCCGCTCGCGATCCGGAAGCGCGCTCGCCCCGACGAGCTCGACGAGCGTTTGGAGTCGTTCGGCATCGGCCAGCAGCGCGAGCGCCCTCGCCCGTGCCTCCGGCCAACGCTCATCGCCGTGCCGCTCGTGCCACGCCGCGAGCAAGTCGGCGTCGCGCGAGAACGAGCCGTCCCATGTGACGGCGGGATAGTGGCGCGCGTATGCGAGATCGCGATCGAGTGTCCAGAAGCAGCGCACGAATCGCTGGGTGTGCGCGGTGACAGGTTCGGTGAAGTCGCCTCCCGGAGGTGACACCGAAGCGATCACCGTCACCGATCCCGTCCCGCCGCCGAGTGTCTCGACATGGCCGGCGCGTTCGTAGAAGGCCGCGAGCGATGAGGCCAGGCTGGCGGGATAGCCCTGTTCGGCCGGTAGCTGGCCGGTGCGAGAGGCGAACTCGCGCAACGCCTCTGCCCATCGAGACGTCGAATCGGCGATGAGGACCGCGTCGTAGCCCATGTCGCGGAAGTACTCCGCCACCGTCATGCCCGTGTAAATGCTCGCCTCGCGCGCCATCATCGGCATGTTCGACGTGTTCGCGATGAGGACCGTCCGTGCGGCCAACGGTTGCCCCGTCCGCGGATCGGTGAGCCGTGAGAGGTCCTCGAGCACGTCGGCCATCTCGTTGCCTCGCTCGCCGCAACCCACGTAGACGATGACGTCGGCGTCGCACCACTTCGCGATCTGTTGGAGCATCATCGTCTTGCCTGTGCCGAACCCACCCGGAACCGCCGCGGTGCTTCCGCGTGCAATGGGGTAAAGCAGATCGAGGACACGCTGACCTGTGACGAGCGGCGAGGGATCATCCAGCCGGATGCGGAAGGGTCGACCGCGCCGCACGGGCCACAACTGCGTCATGGGAACATCGACGCCGTCCACCACCGCGATCGGCCCGTCGGGTTCACGAGGGCCGCCGGGCGCGATCCGGTCGACGTTCCCCGCGCACCCGCGCGGTACGAGCAGCCGGTGCTCGAATCCCACGCCTTCGCTCACGACGCCCAACACTTGACCTTCGGCGACCGCGTCACCCACGCCGACGCGTGGCCGGAAGTTCCAGCTGCGACCGTCAGCCTCGGGGGTGCTGCCCGGGCGCAGGAAGACATCGGCCGCCGCCAGCGGCCGCAGCAGGCCGTCGAAGACACCTCCGAGCAGGCCGGGCCCGAGCCGCGCGGAGAGTGGATGGTGCAAGTCGCGGGCGGGCGCGCCGCATGCGAGTCCGCCTGTGTACTCGTGGATTTCCGCAGTCGCGCGGGTACCGCGCACGGCGACGACCTCGCCGGCGAGGTGGAGCGCGCCGACCTCGACGAGGTCGAGCAGTGCGACATGATCCAGCCCATCGATCTCGACGAGAGAGCCGTTCACACGAACGACTCGCGGCGTGTCGCCGTTCACTGCAGCAACTCGTCGATGGCGTCGCCCTGGTCGGCGACCGCGCGCCGTGCGAGAGCCGGCAACGTGTAGTCGACGCGACGCCCATCGCACTCGGCGATGACGCCACCGCGGCCGGGTGGGTCGCGCGTCACGACCGCGTCTGCTCCGAGCTGTGCCCGGGCACGTCCCACGAGACCGTCGAGCAGTCGTGGATAGTCGTGCGCGTCACGCAGCCGGAGCACAGCATCGTGGACCTGTTCCTCGAGCTCGTCCATCAGCGCACGCTTCGCGAGGAGAACCGTGGCGTTCTGCTCCCGGTGCAACGCGACAAGCTCATGGGCCATCGCCGCGTCCGTGATCGCCGTCGCATCCCGGCCGGCGCGCTCGACGAGCTCCTCGCCCTGACGGCGCGCGTCATGAACGACTGCGTCGGCGTCGGCGCGCGCCGCGCCCAGCACGACGTCGGTCTCGGCGGCGACCGCGCGCCGCAGCGCGTCATCGAGCGCGTCGAGCCCCTCAGGCAGCGGCGGGGCCACCGGCATCATTCGGGGCTCGCTGTCGTCAGCAGTTCCGGTCGCTCGCCGAGCCGATCACGCAACCGGTCCGCGGCACGCGGTGTCAGGAGGAGCACCGCGACGTCGCCGGGAAGCGCGTCCCACGCTGCATCGACCGCGCTCGGGTCGTCGGCGCCGAAGACGACGACCCCCGCGAGCGCGAGGCTCTCGATCAGGGCTTGCTCTCCGAGCGCCGCGACCCGGCTCATGTCTTGCCGATCAGAATGATGGCCACGATCAATCCATAGATCGCGATGCCCTCGGCGAGTCCCACCACGACCAGTGCGCGTCCGAACAACTCGGGTCGTTCGCTGATCGCTGCGAGCGCCGCGGAGCCCGTGTAGGCGACCGCGAGCGCGGCGCCCAGCGACGACGCGGCAACTGCGATGCCGGCGCCGATGAACGCGGCGCTCGCCGATGACGACGTCGAGGACGCGGCGGAACGCGCCGGCTCGGTGGCTGCAGGGGTGGTTGCCGCGCCCGTCGGCGTCGCGGCCTGGCCGGGTCGCGCGAACACCATGAACACGAGCATCGCAAGACCCGCGAGGAGCAGCGTCCCGCTCAGCAGCCGTAGGCGGCGGAGCCCACGCGTTGGGTCGCGACCCGCGACGATGGTGACCCAGGATCCTGCGATGGCGGCCGGGACCGCGATCAGCCACACGTACACGATGCCTCCTCGGTCTCGTCGGCGTCGGCGACGTCGACGTGCCATGGGCGGAACGGACGACCTTCCTCGCCGAAGATGCGCGAGAAGAGCTCGTAATACTCGAGGCGCAGCGCCTGCACACCCACCACGAGCGCTTCGAGCGCGAACGCGGCAAGCGTGCCGGCAACGAAGAGCAGGATCGCGGCCAACGCCAAAATGCCCGGCTGCCAGAGCGCGGTCGTACCGTCCCACACTACGGAACCGATCGCGGCGGCAGTCAGTCCGAAGGCCGCGAGCCGTGCGAACGACACGACGTTCGAGCCGATGCGGATGACGCCGTCCACCGACTCGACCGTCGCTTGCGCGACTCCCGTCCCGTGGCCGCCGGCGGCGACGAACTGTCCCGAGAACACCAACAGCACACCGACCGCGACAAGGAGACCACCGACGATCGCGACCGCATCCCATTGCTCGTACAGAGCGATGACGAGCAGCCCGAGGCCGAGGTAGGAGCACAACCCGGCGATACCCGACGGTTCGTACAACGCGAGCCGCCCACCGCCTTCGCGCCACCGGTTCACGGTGCCGATGACGTGACTGACCCCGAGGAGCGCGGCACCGACGACGATCGCCGCGACCAGAAGGCGCACCGGCTCGTCGAGCGGCACGAGCCACAGCGCTCGCACCACGTGGGTAGGACCGAACATCTCCCCGTAGGCGAGGCCGAACAACGTGGCGCTGACGCCCGCGGCCACGGCCAGCGCCCAGGCCGACCGGAAGCGACCGGCAACGCCGCGGCCGGTGCGGGCCCAGAGTCCGAGCCCGATCAACAGGAGCCCTCGGCCCGCGTCGCCGAACATCATCCCGAACATCACCGCGAAGGCGAACGCCGCGAATGGCGTCGGGTCGAGGTCGGCGTACCGAACCGTGCCGTAGGTGTCGATCAGCACGCGAAACGAGCTCCGGCGGCCGACCGGGGCGAGCATCGTCGGCGGCTCCACGCCCGACGGCGCGCGGAGCGCGACGGCGGCAGCACCATGGTGCTCGATGCGGGCGCGCAACTCGGCCAACGCGCTGGTCGGCACCCAACCGAGCAACGCCGCGACGCGACCGTGCGGCACCGCGGCGGCCGCCCGTTGTTCGAGGTCGGCTTCGCCGGCCAGCACCTCCGTGTCCACCCGAGACAGCGCATCAACGTTCAGCGGCTCGCGCGTGACACGCGGGACCGCGTTCGCGTCCGGTCCACCCCTCCGCTCGAGCTCCTCGGTCGCCGGTCCGGCCGCGACGTCGGATGACGATGCGATGCGATCGAAGTCCACGGTCGCTGCGTCCGCGACCTCGACGAGCACCGCACGCAGCGAGGTGAGGGGCGCGACAATCGCAACCCGTTGCATCGTGACGCGACCGAGGCGTTCACGCGATGACATCGACGAGCTCCTCGCCCGAAGTGCCGCGACTCACGAGGTCGAGTGCGGCTGCAGCGCGCCACGCGTCGGCCATCCGGCGTGCGACCGCGCCGATCACGATGTCGACTCTGGGTTGTACACCATGCAGGAGGCGGTCCCCATCGCGATCGAGGCGCAACCACCAGCTCGACTCGGCCATCCACAGCTGCTCGGCGACCATCTCGGCCCGATCGAGACCGTCGAACACCCATCGGGCCTCCTCGGGCAGAGCCCCGATGAAGTCGCGGAGGTTCGACGCCGCGATCGCGCGGTGACCGAGTTGCGGAGCGCGCCGCGCCAGATCCATGTCGACGCGATGCTCGCCGGTGGCGAACGTGCGGGCAACGACGAGTGCGGCTGCCCCTGCGCCCCACGCCTCCGCGGCGCTGATCTCGCTCACGCGGCGCGCCCATTCGAGTCGTAGGTTGCGCAGTATGTCGGCGGGCTCGTCGGATGCCGCCGACGGCCACGAGGGGCGCAACCGCTCGCGCATCCCGCAACGACGTCGCCTCGCGCACCCGAGGCCAGGCCGTCGCCAGTGCTCCGAGCTCGAACGTCGGGAGCTCATCTCCGCCGGAGAGGTGAACGAGACGGCTCTCGATGTTCTCGATCTCGAAGTAGCCGGCGAGCACGCGGAGCACAGCCACACCCGATGCCGGCAGCCAACCGGCGAGCACGCGCACATCCCAGACGACCGTTGCCCAAATCGCGTGCTGGGCAGCTGCGACCGACGTCGCTGTGGTGAACGCGTCCGCGTACGCCGACCCCCGGAGGCGCTCACGAGCCGCCGCGACCGTCGCCGAGGTGGCGATCGCACGGGCTCCGTCGCTCCCGAGGCGATGACGATCCAGAAGCCTCGCCCGAACGACCCCGGCGACCCATCCGACGGTCATGCGCTGCGGTCGCTCCCGCTCTCCGCGAACGACCGCACCCGCGCCACCGCGTCGGCCACCATGGGCGGCATCGCCGCCGCCGCGCTGCGGCGCAAGTCCCCCACTCTGGAAGCAGCATCGGCGCGGAGCCGCTCGGCATCGCGGTCGACCGCGACGCGACGCTGCGTCGTGGCGACGGCGCGTGCCTTCTCCGCGCGCACACGCGCGTCGGCGAGGAGGCGATCCCGTTCGCGCGCGGCGACGGTGGCGATCACCGCCGCCTCCTCGACGCGTCGTTGCTCGGCGACGCGCAGCTGCGTTTCGAGTTCGTCGAGATGCGCGAACACCGCCGCGAGCTCAGCCCGCCGCGCCGCGTCGGCCGTGGTCGGCACGGCCGCACGACTCGCGGGCGCGCCGGGCGGTCCGACCACCCGTCGGATTCGGTTCCACCAGTCGAGAGGTCCCGGCACGCTTCATGCACCTCGATTCCTCGCAGCCGACGCGCTCACGAACACCTTGCCTGTCGCGCAATGCCTGTCATCAGGGCCAAAAGTCCCGGCAGTGCGATCACAGTTCCTGGCGACACGGAGTCGTCGTGCTCGTGCTCCTGTCCCCACGCGTCGCGGAGGAAGAGTGCGACGCGGTCGGTCGGACGCTTCGGGCACAGACGAAGCTCGAAGGGAGAGCGGGCCTTCACCAGCTCCGCATCGGGAAGGACGCGGGCCAGGTTCGCGGCATCGTCGGACGGGTGCAGCAGGTCATAGCGGTGCGCCAGGATCAGGGTGGGCGCCGCGATACGGGCGCGCTCCTGCTGGGTGAGTCCGACCGGTCCCACGAGCACACCGTGCATGACCGCGGCGAGCACCTCCGGCGAGAGCGACCGGCATGGAGTGCGCGGTTCAGCGGACCGATCCGAGTCGGTGGAATTCGGCGAACGAGGTTCGAGCTCGCGCGCAGCACCGGGCTTGCGTCGTGCGCCGCGAGGAGGATCGGCACGAACGCCATGGCCGTCGCGGGAACTGCCCATTCCAACACCGGCATCTCCAACACGAGGCCGCGGACCCGCTCGGGGTGCTGTGATGCCGCGAACAGGCTCACATTGGCTCCCAGTGACAGGCCACCGAGCAACCCCTTCGACGTCCCGCAACGCGCGCTCGAGCCCGTCGGCGACCCGACGCCCCTCCGTGCGGTGCACGCCCCGCACCTCGATGTGGGCTCGACCGTCCGTCTTCCACGTGTGCCGGCCCGAGGACGCAAAACGACGATCGTTGTCAGGCGAGGACACTTTCGCGACCGTCTGGCGCACACCGGCGAGCGAGAACTCCACCCGTCCTCCCTATTGGTGACCTGCTGATGCCGTTCGACCCTTCGTCATCGTGGTGGACCCAGCGCGATGAAGGCCCTTCGGCCTGTGCACACCGCGCGTGTCGCGCGTCAGGGAATGACCGCGCCGTACCCGGTGATGACGTCGGGTCGGAGCCGGAGATAGTGCGAAGGCACTGAGGTTCCCGTCGGGAGCGAGAGCCCCAATGTCTCGATTTCGGCGCGTTCGGCCGTGTCGGTGATTTCCGCGGCTCGGCCGATGACCAGCACCGCCCAGGAGGCTTCCGCGAGGTCGGCGTTGTCGACCCCCATGGCGATGACGTTTCCGTCGGCGATGGCGCGTCTGGCTCGACCGTCGCGCATGCCGATGACGACGGTGCCTCCGAGATACTGGTAGCTGACCGGCAGCACAACGGGGAGCGCACCCATGGACAGGCTCACCCGGCCGACATTCGTGCCCGCGAGCAGCGCCTGGCAGTCGGCCTCCGAGAGAAGCTGCGCACCGTCATCAAAGAACATGCACTGACCGACGATCGTCCGCGGCCACGTGTCTCACTAGAGGCGAACGTCACCACTCTGGGACGGTTGTGGCAACGAACCGCGCGCGGACCATGGACGGGAGCGTCAGCGTGGGGCTTGTCAGGCGAAGCGGCAGAGCCGTACGCTCGATCCCGTTCTCCACCGACCGCATCCTTCACGAGCCTGTCGCCGGTTCAGAGCCTCGGGATCCGCGACACCATCGCGGTGACCAGCAGCAGGAGGGGACCGCGTCGATGAACACTGACGCCGGCGTCAGCGCAGCCGATCCGCACGATCGAGCGATCAACCACATCTTCCGTTCTGGATTGACGCTCGCGACCATGTTGGACGCCAGTCGCGTCGATGACGAGCACGCTGACCGACTTCGCGACGTGGTCGACGACCTCAACGCCGCGGTGGTCCAACTCCGACACGCCGCCCTCGCTCGCGTGGTCCGAGGTGCCCACGCGGAACGTGACGCCCTGCCGCACGCTACGACACGGCGTGAGGCACCAGGCTCCGTCACTCACGCTCGCGCGATTCAAGTCGCGCGACGCCGGCGCCTGTGTCGCTTCGATGACTGCGAAGTGTTCGCATATGCCCTGACCGGCCACGACTACTTTCGCGCAGCCGATGACACGCTCTGGGCGCACGAGAGCGACGGCATGCTCCTGTCGGCCCGATCGGGCTCGCCCCTTGCTCGCCGCGTGCGCAACGCCTTCTACGACATCGAGTCGAACGTACCGCTGTACTACGAGCTCGCCGAATAGGCTCGCCCCTGCACCGGCCGTTGTCCGGCTCAACGGATGTCGTCCGTGACACGGGCTCCGTGGAACTTCAGGAACGATCGGGACATCGACGTTCTGATGCAACGCCAGCGGACGCCCATGAGCGCTCGCGCTGTCGTCGGTGCGGATGAGCCGGAGACGATCGCACCACTGCTCGACGCCTACCTCGAAAGGTTCCCGAGGGCTTCTCGCAGTCTGTCGCGGAGGCCGGCGGGTCGAGAGCTCGGCGCGCGGTGGTCGTGTAGTGCCGGCCGCGATGACGGCACTCGATTCGTCGGGCTCAGGCTGACGTTGTGCCGAAGAGCGTCGCGAGCTTGTCGATCGTCGCTTGTTCGTCGGGGTTGACCGACTTGGCCGACTGCGCGACCGCTCGCGCGATGTCGAGGAACCACGCCGAGACTTGTGCCGCTTCGTCGGCGGGGAGTTTCTTCAATGCGGCCGCAGCGGGCTCGAGCTCGCGCAACACGTCTTCGACCGCGGCTTGCGGCGTCGGTCCGCGATGCTCCTTCAATTCTGCCGCGCGCTTCCTTCGTGTTGGCCTCGGCGACGATCTGCCCGATGAGCGCGTTGGCGACGCCGCGCTCGCCCGGTTTCGAGATCGACTTGGCGCTCGCGCTCGCTTCCTTCACCATCGAGATCGGGCCGTGCTCGCCGGGGATGAAGACGGCTGCGGTGATGAGGAGCGGCGCGTCCGTTAGGGCGTGCCACTCGCTGTCGCTGAACGCGGACTTGTCGGTCATGGCTGCAGGGTATGCCTCACGCATCCTGCCGCGCCTCCGTAGCCGGGGACGCGTCGAATGGCTCGACCACCTCTCGCTGTTCCACTACATGGCACTCGCACCGGCAGAAGATCCCGACGCGGTCACCGTCGTGATCACGCTCGCGCGGGCCGGTGCGCTCTGCGTGCTCGCACGGTTCTCTTCGAACGCCGCGACGTCGAGACCGGCTGACCCGCACGAGTCCACACTCGGAATGCGGCTTGCTCGGCGAGCGGTGACGCGGACGCCGTAGCCTCGGGCCCTTGCCCGTCCCGCAACCGCCCCTCGATCCGGCCGCGCGGCCCGCCGCAGCCCCACCCGAGCTTCGAACGCAGGTGCTGAGCGCGGGCTTGATCGGTGCGCTCGGTGGCGCCGCGTTGCGCGCGCACCGAGGGCCGCGCGCGATCGCGACGGGAGCGGTCGTCGGGGGTGCGGCGCTCGCGACCACGGAAGCCATCGCGCGCAAGCGGCAGCGGCCGGGGGAGATCCCGGCACTGTGGCAGCGGATCCTGACGAGCGCCGCGATCGCGGCGCCGCTCGGTTGGCTGGCCGGCCGGGTCCTGGGGCGCCGTCCGGTCGCGATCGCGGCCGGCGCAGGCACGGTCGCGGGGGCTCTGGGTCTGCGGCCGCAGAAGGTCGCGCTCGGTCCGCTACTCGGCGCCGCGGTCGGCGCCGCGCTCTCTCGCGTCGACCCCGACGTGTCCGCGGCTGCGATCGCAAGCGCGACGGTGCTGGCGTACCGGACGGCATCCGCCGCGATCTTTCGCGACGCGCAGGTTTCGTTGCTCGCCGAGCGCGTCAGCGCGCCGAGACCTGCCGTTCGTCGTGCCGCTCGAAGCGCGCACCCGGTACGTCGGCACCGAGTACGTCACCGCGCTCGCGGAGGTGCTCGGCGGTACGTACGAGCGGGCCGTCGCCGACATCGGCATCGTCGCGTCGCTCGACGCGCTGGCCGGTCCTGAGTTCGATCCGGGGGCCTGTGATCCGCGCGTACGAGAGTTCTACGAGCACACGACGCGCTTCAAGCTCGACATCGTGCCTGAATGGCGGCAGTGGGTGCGGCCCGGATACCTGCTCTACCGCACGTTCCTCGCGCGCCCGCTGGGGCAGGCGAACGTCCCGATGAACCAACGCGACGCGCTGCGCGGTGTGCACAGCCGCATCGACACCATTGACGTCGACGGCGACGGGACGCCCGATATCCGCGCGTGGATCCGGTCGTTCGCCGACACCGACGAGCCGATCTACATCGGGGTCTACACGACGTATCGCGACGACGAACGCGGCTACGTGAGCGTCGGCTTCCCGCTGCCCCAGACGAACTTCACCGCGACGCTTGTTCCCCGGGCCCGGCCCGACGGCGGTCTCACGCTCACCAGCCGCAGCTCGCTGCCGCACCCGGGTCACTACTTCACCTACGTGGATCCCGAGAGCCGCGCGCTCACGACTGCCGAGGTCCAGGGCTTTGCCGAGGAGCTCGACGTGTACGTCGAGGACGGCGAAGTGCGCGCCGAGCACGCGTTCTGGGTGTTCGGGTTCCCCTTCCTCGTGCTGCACTACCGCATCCACCGCAAGGATTGAGACCACCGCGGGCCGGTAAATTCCGCGCGTGGCCAAGATCGTGTTCATCGGCGCGGGCAGCACTGTGTTCGCGCGCAACCTGCTCGGTGACATCCTCGGGCACGAGGAGCTCGCCGACTCCGAGATCGCGCTGTTCGACATCGACGCCGAACGGCTCGAGACCTCCGCGCTCGTCGCCCGCCGCGTCGCAGATGCACTCGACGCGGAGCCGAAGATCGTCGCGACCACCGACCGGCGGGCCGCGCTCGACGGCGCTGACTACGCGATCAACATGATCCAGGTCGGTGGCTACGAGCCCGCGACCGTCACCGACTTCGAAGTCCCGAAGCAGTTCGGCCTGCGCCAGACCATCGCCGACACGCTCGGGGTCGGCGGGATCATGCGCGGCCTCCGGACGATCCCGGTGATGCTCGACATGTGCGCCGAGATGGAGGAGCTCTGCCCCGACGTCTGGTTCCTGAACTACACGAACCCTATGGCGATCAACTGCCGCGCCGTGAACCGGGCCACGAGCATCCGGACCGTCGGCCTGTGCCACAGCGTGCAGGGCACCGCCTACGAGCTCTCCCTCGACCTCGGCATCCCGTACCGCGACATCACCTACCGTGCCGCGGGCATCAACCACATGGCGTTCTACCTCCGGTTCGAGCGCGACGGCGAGGACCTGTACCCGCTCTTGCGGCGCGCGCGGAGGCCGGCGCGGTTCCGGAACACAACCGGGTGCGCTACGAAGTGCTGCGCCACCTCGGTTACTTCGTCACCGAATCGAGCGAGCACTTCGCCGAGTACGTCCCGTGGTTCGTCAAGCGTGACCGCCCCGATCTCGTCGACCGGTTCAATGTGCCGCTCGACGAGTACCCGCGGCGGTGCGAGGAGCAGATCGCCGGTTGGGAAGCCGAGCGGACCCGGCTCGAGCGTGGCGACGCGTTCGAAGTGCGGCCGAGCTTCGAGTACGCGGCGACGATCATCCGGAGCATCGAGACCGGCAAGCCGCGCGTGATCTACGGCAACGTCGCCAACGACGGTCTGATCGACGATCTCCCCGCGGGGTGCACCGTCGAAGTGCCCTGCCTGGTCGACGGCAACGGCGTGCAGCCGACCGCGGTCGGCGCGCTCCCGCCGCAACTCGCGGCACTGATCCGCACCAACGTCAACGTGCAGGAGCTGACCGTCGAGGCCGCGCTCACGGGTCGACGCGACCACGTGTACCACGCCGCGATGCTGGACCCGCACACCGCGGCCGAGCTGGACCTGGACCAGATCCGCACGCTCGTCGACGCGCTGCTCGCGGCGCACGGCGACCTCGTGCCGCCGCTCACCTGAGCGTTACGGCCGCAGCCCGACCTTGATCGCGCCGGAATGCTCCTGATCCGCGAGCACGCCGAACGCGTCGCGCCAGTCGTCGAGCGCGAACTGGTGCGTGAGCATCGGCCCCAGATCGATGCGACCCTGCCGCACGAGATCGAGGTAGTGCGCGATGCCGTGTTTGCGTTCGCCTTCGACCGCTTCGATGCCGAACGCGTTCGAGCCGGACCAGGAGAGCTCCTTGAAGTAGAGCGGTGTCCACTCCCATTGCGTCGGCCCGTGCACCCCGGCCTTCACGATCGTGCCTCGCGCCTTGAGCACGCGGCACGAGACCTCGAGCGACTCGCGGCGCGAGATCGTGTCGTACACGACGTCGACCCCTCCGGGGTATGCCATCGGTAGTTCGTGGTGACCGTGCAGCACGCCACCCGACCAGTCGGCGACCTCCTCGATGAGTCCGGTGAGCGGCTCGTGCGCGAACACGCGCGCTGCGCCGAGCTTCCGCGCGAGCGCCGCCTGCGACTCGAACCGCGCGACGACACCGACCTCGACGTCCGGGTACAGCGCGCGAAGGATCGCGACGGCCGAGGAGCCGAGCGCGCCGGCGCCGTACACGAGCACCTTGCCGTGGGGCTGCGGCGCGTGTCGCGTCACCGCGTGGAGCGCGACCGCGAACGGGTCCGCGAACATCGCGATCTCGTCGGGGATGGAGTCGGGGACCGGGAACAGCATGGAGTCGTGCGCGGGCATGAGCGTCGCGTAGCCACCGCTCGCGTCCTTCGAGGTCCCCGAGTGGATACCTGCCGCGATCGGCCCCGCTTGGAAGTTCCAGCAGAGCGACAGGTCACCCGCTGCACACGCCGGGCACAACGGTGAGACGCCGCGCGGGGCGCACGACAGCCACGGGTTGAGCACGACGCGCTGGCCGATGTCGAGCCCCTCGGCTTCCGGACCCAGCGCGACGACGTCGGCGACCACCTCGTGTCCGAGGATGTGCGGGAACGTCGTGAAGTCGATCATGGGGTTGTCGGCGCTGAACTCGCCCCAATCCATGAACACCTGCTTCGAGTCGGAGCCGCAGATGCCGGTGATGCGCGGCGCGCAGACGACCCAGTCGGGCCGCAGGAACCCGGGATCGTCGACCTCCATGAGCCGCATCGGCGTCTTCGCCAGCATCTGCACGAGCGGGTTGTCGGACTGAGGTTCCGCGACCGGATCGGGCTCGACTCCGAACACCAACGCTTTCATGAGGACCTCCGCCGGAGTGAGAGACGAGGCGCGTGCTCGCGGTCGCGCGCTCTGACTCCGGAGGCTAACCGGCGGCGCGGCGCGCCGGACCTGCTACTCGGTGCGCAGCACGCTCGCCGGGCGGATGCGCGTGGCGGCGTGCGCGGGCCCGGCGGCGAGTGCGTTGGCGATGATCAGCGCGGTCGGCACGATCAACAGGATCGAGATGACCGCGATCGGCGGCGCGTACACGAGCGGGAACGAATTCGCGAGCTGCTTCCAGGCGAGGCGCCCGGCGAGGATCCCGAGGGGCACACCCACGACGAGGCCGGCGACGGCAAGGAGCGTCGCCTGCCACGCGATCGCGAACGTGTGAGTCGCGTCTGGTGAAGCCGATGGAACGAAGAATCGCGAGGTCGGCGCGCCGGCGGCGGACGGTGGTGACGAGGGCGTGCGCCACCGTCGCGATCGCGAGGAGCGCGAAGAAGATCGCGAGGGAGAAGGGAAGCACGCGCAGATCCCCGAGGACGGTCACCGCGCTCGGCACGGTCGCGCCCTCGCTCTCGAAGGGCTCGTCGGGGCCCGCGAGCTTCTGGAAGCGGGCGAGCGCGGCTTGCGAGTCCGCGTGGGGCTTCCAGCGGAGCAGCAAGTAGTCCTCGGTGAAATCGCCGCTCGCAGCCGCATCCGCGGGGATGGCCGCCGCCAGACCGCTGGCGGTCATCCACGCGCTCTGGTCGTAGGACGTATGCGACGTCTCCGGCAACAACGCCTTCCCGACCACGCGAACGTTCGGCGTCGTGGCGGTGCCGACGCGCACCCGATCACCGATGTGAAGGCCCAGCCGCTTCATCGTGGTCGGTGCCATGGCGATCTCGTGCGCGGTGCGCGGCGCATGCCCGGCGAGCACCACGAGCTCGATCTCGCCCGTCACCGGCTTCGTGCCGAACGTGGGCGTTGGTGTGCCGTTGATCTTGATCGCGCGCGCCCACAGCGCGTGGTACGACGCGGCCACGGCCTTGTCACCCGACACCGCCGCAACCGTCTCCGGCGGAAGGACGCCCACACCCGCGACCCCCGCGTCCCACACGATCCCTGAACGCTGCGGGTCGTGGACTACGTCACTCAGGCCGCTGCGGAACGTGAGGCAGCCGACGACACCGAGGACCCCGACGATCGCACCGATCAGCGCGGACCGCACCGGTACGGCCCGGCGGCCGCGCCCCGCTTCGGTCGCGAGCCGGGAACCGATGAGCAGCGCCGGCGGCAGGCTGTTCAACGTCGCCCACCGCGCCGCGATCGGCACCCGACCGGAACGCGCGCTGTCGCGCCGCACCCGCAGTTCGGCCGTCACCCATGCGGTGAGCATGACCGCCACCGTCGCCCCGAACGCGCCGACGAGAAGGATGAGCCAGTCGGCGTGGAAGCCGACGTCCAACTCGTACTGGCGTACGAGTGCGATCGGGAACCGTGGCGAGAGGAGCACCGCGATCGCGACACCGGTGATCGCGCCGACCACTGCGGTGATGGTTGCCGGCACGACCAGCACGCGGCGGGCGATGCGACGATCGGCGCCGAGGGCACGCCACGTCGTCAGGTCGGCGCCACCGGCCGCGACCGCACGGACGAGCGCCTGCCCGACGAGCGCGCCGGCACCGACGAGGACCGCGAGCGCGAAGAGCAGCAATCCGGTGCGCTCGACGTCGGCGACGCTCTTCAGCTGACGCGTGCCGAAGAGGTCGCCCGCGTCCTCGACATTGACGGGCTTGCCCGTGATCCGCTCGACGTCGTCTTGCAACCGCGCGAGGTCACCGGGCCGGCCGCGCAGGTCGACGAACTCGTTCGTGAACCCGACGAGCTGGTCTCGGAACTTGGCGTAGAAGCCGCTCGACGGTGACGTGTCGAGGTCGTCGCCCGAGGCTTTCGCGATCCCGACGACGCGCACCCGTTGCCGGATCGGTTCGGAGACGCGGCTCGGGAGCGCGAACGGGAACTCCGACGGATCGGCCGGTGGCCGTTGGATGAGCGTGTAGGTGCTGCCGATGTCCAAGCCGAACCGGTCGCGGACGTTCTCGTTCACGACGATCTCGTCGGCCCGTTTCGGGTCGGGTGCCCGGCCCGCGACGAGGATGCCGTAATTCGGCTGCACGGTCTGAGACGCGGTCGGGACGAGCGGCGCTTCGAGGCCCTTGCGGTCGGTCTGCAGCAGGAAGGCGACCATGAACGGGTAGCTCTGCCTGACTTCCGGCAACGCGTCAATCCGGGCACGAACCGAGGCGTCGAACGCGACGTCGTTCGCGAGGATCGCGGCATCGGGCAGGCGCGCCGCGCGCGCGAACGCCGGGACCGCGTTCTCGGCGCGCCGGGCGCCCGCGACCCCGGCGCACGCGAGTCCGACCGAGACGCCCGCGAGCAGTCCGAGCACGACCCAGGAACGCCAGCGCCGGCGCAGATCCGCGCGCACCCACATCGCCGCTGCCGTCATGACACCGTCCCCGCCGGCTCCACGGCTTCAGCGAACCACACCCGGCGGTCGAGCGGCAGGGCGCCTGCTCGCGGCACGCGGGGGTGCAGGCCCCACCCTCAGACCAAGCCGTCGACCGGTGGGAGGGGCCGGTGCAACCACCGGGGGAGTGAGCCGTCAGGGATCGTGTGCACGGGTTCGACCGGCGCGCCCGGAACCACGCCTTCGAACTGCCCCGGCGAGTCGTGCACCTCCGGCGGCCACGCCTCGGCGATCCCGACGATCGTTGTGAGGGCGGCGAAGCCGGCGAGGACGATGCCGGTGTCCGAGTCGGGGGCGGGCGTCACGTCGACCGCGCGCAGCTCGAACTGCACACCATCGGGAGTGTCCGCGACCGCCGCACGCACGGCGCCGAACGCAGCGAGACGCGCCCATCGCACGCCGCCAATTTCGGCGTACGGACGCGCAGGCACGTTCAGGTTCAACACGGTGCGGGCCGGCGCCTCGAGCAGCCGCGGGAACACCTCGACCGCGAAGCGCGCCGCCGTGTCCCAGTACCAGCGGTCGCCGAGCTCGGTGCTGACCGCGAGGCCCGACCCACCGAAGTTCTGCGCGGTGAGCGCGGCGCCGACCGTGCCCGAGTGCAAGATCGCTCGGCCGGTGTTGAGCCCCGGGTTGATGCCGGACACGACGACGTCGGGCGGGTCGCCGAAGGCACCGAGCCGGCCCGCGATCACGCACATGCCGGGCGGTCCGTCGATCGCGTATGCGTCGATCCCCGGGCAACCGGGCAGTTCGACCCGTTGCGAGTCCAGGTGCTGATCTGCATGCACGAGACCGATCGCTGCGCCGGTACCGCTGCGATCCGAGTTCGGTGCGATGACGAACACATCGAGGCCGGCCTCCGCGAGCGCGGCCGTGAGGACGTGGAGACCTTCAGATTCGACGCCGTCGTCGTTCGTCACCAGCACGCGCATGTTCACTCCATAGGTCGGTCGCCGGGATGCGATTCTCGCAGCGGTACCGTGCGAGGGTGAACGGCACGGTTTCCGGTCTCCTCCTCGGCGTGACCGTGCTCGTCGTAGTGGGTTTGGTCCTCGTGTGCCTTCGGTACCCGCGCCAGATTGTCTCCCACCTGACGCACTGGAAGGCGGGTCCGAAGCAACGGAATTCCTACGTTGTTCACGGCCCGGCGCCCACCACGCGTCTCGCGTTCGCGGGCGACATCGGCCACGCGGGTGCGCAGCTCGACGCGACCGGTGCGGCGATCGCGCAGCTCGGAACCACGGACCCGTACGACGCACTCGTGCTGCTCGGGGACCATACCTATCCCGCGGGGACCCCGCGGCGCTGCCACGCACGGTCTTCGGGCCCTTCGGTGCCGTGCTCCGAGAGGGCACCGAACTGCTCGCGGTGCTCGGCAACCACGACGTGCTCGACGGACACGGTCCGGCGCAGCTCGACGCGCTCGGGATGACCGCGCGCTGGTGGGCGCGCGAGTTCGGCGACCTGCTCCTGGTCGGGCTCGACTCGAACGAGCTCGACGATCCGGCCCAGCGCGACTTCCTCGAACGAACGCTCAGTGAACGGCGCACGCGCTGGTCGATCGTCGCGTTGCACCACCCACCGTATTCGGCCGGGTATCAGGGTTCTGACCTCGCGACGCGCCGCGCGTTCGTTCCCGCGTTCGCGCGTCACGGTGTCGATCTCGTGCTGTCGGCGCACGACCACGACTATCAGCGCAGCCACTCGATCGACGGCGTCACCTACATCGTCACGGGCGGCGCGGCCCGGGCCCGGTTCTCGGGATCGCGCCGCTTCACGGCGGCGTCCTATCGCGTTCGGCACTTCGTGGAGGTCGCGGTGTTCGCGGACCGGCTCGTCGCGCGTGCCATCGACCAGCAGCAACGTGTGTTCGACGAGCTGGTGCGCTCGCCGCGCGACCGCACGCCCATGCGCGGCCCCTCGGTGTCGGGCTCGTAGCCTCGGCGCCCGTGATCAAGTACCTCGGTTCGAAGCGACGGCTGGTGCCCGTGCTCGGCGACATCTGTGCCGCCACGGGTGTGCGCCGCGCGCTGGACCTGTTCACCGGCACGACTCGCGTCGCTCAGGAGTTCAAGCGCCGGGGCGCCCACACCACCGCGGTCGACAACGCCCGTTACGCGTACGAATTCGCGCGCTGCTACGTCGGCATCGACGCGGAGGGTGTGAACGCGTCTGAGCTCGCCGCTGCACTTGCCGACCTCATGGCGCGGCCCGGCGCCGATGGCTACGTCACCGAGACGTTCTGTCGCCGGTCGCGCTTCTTCCAGGAGCACAACGGCCGGCGCATCGACGCGATGCGCGACGCCATCGAACGCGACTACCGAGACTCATGGATGTACCCGGTACTGCTCACCAGCCTGATCGAGGCGGCCGACCGGGTCGACTCCACCACCGGCGTGCAGATGGCGTATGTGAAGCAGTGGGCCGCGCGCGCGGCAAAACCGATCGAGTTGCGCGTGCCCGACCTCATCGGCGGTCCCGGCCACGCCGTCCTCGGCGACGCGTGCGAGGTGGCGAGCGGGCTCGGCCCGTTCGACCTCGCGTACATCGACCCGCCGTACAACCAGCACCGCTACTTCACCAACTACCACATATGGGAAACGCTGGTCGCGTGGGACGCGCCGGAGCACTACGGCGTCGCGTGCAAGCGCGTCGACGCCCGCGAAGGTCACACCAAGAGCGTCTTCAACGACCGCAAGCGCATGCCCGACGCCCTCGCGCAGGTGATCGCGGTTGTCGATGCGCCGCTCGTCGTCGTCTCCTACAACGACGAAGCCTGGGTGTCGATCGCGGCGCTCGAAGCGATGTGCGCCGCGCGCGGCGGCGCGGTGCGTACCCTCGCCTTCGACTCGAAGCGCTACGTCGGCGCCCAGATCGGGATCCACAATCCGCAAGGCGAGAAGGTCGGGCAGGTTGCCCGTTTACGCAACGTCGAGTATCTCGTCGTCTGCGGAGAACCCGAACTCGTCGAACGAGCCACAGGAGCGAAGGAATGCAGATCGAGGGCACTGTCGCAGTCGTGACCGGCGCGGCATCGGGCTTGGGCGAGGCAACCGCCCGCCGGCTGCACGCGCACGGCGCCGAAGTCGTCATCGCCGACATGAACGACGAGCGCGGTGCGGCCGTGGCCGCGGACCTCGGCGACCGGGCGGAGTACATCCGGTGCGACGTCACTGCACCCGAAACCGTCAGCGCTGCGATCGAGCGGGCGACGGCACGGGGCCGGTTCGGCATCTCCGTCCACTGCGCCGGCGGCGGCATCGCCGCCCGCACGCTCTCGCGTGACGGCACCCCGCACGACCTCGACGCGTTCCGCCAGGTCATCGAGTTGAACCTCGTCGGGACCTTCAATGTGTTGCGCCTCACCTCCTCTGCGATGTCCACGAACGAACCCGACGAGGGCGGCGAACGCGGCGTCTGCGTCCAGACCGCGTCGATCGCGGGCTACGAAGGCCAGATCGGCCAGATCGCGTACGGGTCGGCCAAGGCCGGCGTCATCGGCATGACGATCATCGCGGCGCGCGACCTCGCGGCGGCCGGCGTGCGCGTGTGCACGATCGCACCGGGCACGTTCGGCACACCGCCCATGATGGGTGTGCCCGAAGCCATGCGGGATGCCTTCGCGGCCGGTGTGCCGTTCCCGAAGCGGCTGGGTGACCCCGCGGAGTTCGCAGCGCTCGCCCAGCACATCGTCGAGAACGGCTATTTGAACGGCGAGGTCATCCGGCTCGACGGCGCGGTGCGCTTCCAACCGAAGTAGGAAGCGCGCGGACTCCCTGCGGGAGCCCGTCTACGGCTCGCTTCGAAGGCCCTGGAGCCGTTCAGCCCCAGGTCAGCGGCGCTGCGGCAGGATCTTCACGGAAATTCGATGTCAAGATGCCCAGGCGAGCCGATCGAAGCGGTGAAATGGGAGATGTGACCAACGTCATCGTTGCGGACCCCGCACCGTCGACGCGCGTGGCGCCCCTCGGCGGCGACACCGCAGTCGACCCCCCGTCGCCGTGCCTCCATTGCCACCCGCCGGCCACGCCGGCATCGTTCTACCGGGGCCGGCGCCCGCTGCTGGTCGCGATCGGCGCGTTGTTCGCGTTCCTCGCGGTGTCCGCGGCTATTGCCAACGCGTGGCTCCCGCTGCGCTGGGACCTGCCGATCCAGGAGTGGGTCGTCGCGCACCGCACACAGACGCTCGACACGTTCTTCCTCACGATGTCGCGCTTCGGGTCGACGATGGTCGTGCTCGGCGCCGGCGCGTTGCTCGCCGTGCTCTCCTGGGGGAAGTGCCGCGCAGTGAGCATCGCGATCGTTGTCGCCACCCTCGGCCGCCCGCTGCTCGAGTCGGTGCTCAAAATCGTCGTCGGCCGCGATCGCCCCGATCTCGAACGCATGGTCAACGGCCATGGCCCGTCGTTCCCGAGCGGTCACGTCATGGCGTCGGTGGCGCTGTACGGCCTGGTCCCGCTCGTCGTCGCGCTGTTCACGCGCAGCCGGATCCTCTGGTGGCTCTCGGTCGCAGTCTCGGGCTTCGTCATCGCGTCGATCGCCGCGAGCCGGGTCTATCTCGGCGTGCACTGGCCCTCAGACGTGCTCGGCGGCCTGCTTCTCGGATCGTTCTTCCTGCTCGGCATCGAAGCCGTGTTCGGCTACGCGCACCGGATCAGCGGATGCGGCGGAGCCCAGCGGCACGAATCCGACACACGAGCTCGCGCGTCGTAACGACCCGCGCCCCCTGTTCGACGACGACGTCGAACCACGCCGCGGGCACGTCGTAGTGGTCGTCGTGGTAGCGGAGGCGGCGCTCGAGCGGTAGCCCGGCTACAAAGGCGTGAAGTTCCGCGTGTGAGGTATCACTCACCAGGTGGGCGAAGCGTTGGCCGTCGTGCTCACGAGGCCAGCGGGGAGCATCGATGAGGATGGCCACGCCTCAGTTTCGCAGGAGGAGCAGGCATGAACGACCAAGAAGTGCTCGACCGCATCAAGCAACTGATGGACGAGGAGCAGCAGCTGCGCGACGCGCACGGTTCGGGCGACCACCCCGTCGATTCCGCCGAGCGCGAACGGCTCCGCAATCTCGAAGAGGCCCTCGACCAGTGCTGGGATCTGCTCCGGCAGCGCCGGGCGCGCGAAGAGTTCGGTGAGAACCCCGACGAAGTCGCCGCGCGCGACACCGAGACCGTCGAGAAATTCCTCCAGTAGCCGGGTTCGGGTGCGCGCTCGCGACTACGAGTACGAGAGGTAGACCGCGGCCTCGGGGGTCAGCACTGTGAAGGTGAATGACTCCTCGAGGTAGAGGTGCACCGAGGTCGCGTCGTGATCGAGGTACCCGATCGACACGTCCTCGCCCAGCGTGAGCTCGAAGTCGCCGCCCCGCGTCGAGAGCACGACCGCACCGTCGACGCCGGGCGCCCAGAGCACGGTGCCACCGGTGATGAGGCGCAGGTGCTCGAGCACCGGGTAGCCGCCCATCTCGGTGGTCTCGACCACTCCGGTGTAGCAGCGCGGGCCGAGCGCGACCGCGTACGGGCCGGCGACTCCCGATGTCTGCAGCATCGCGACCGCGCGGGCGACCGAGCCCGGGTAGTCGCGGTACTCGTCGCTGATCGGGACCTTCGGGTGCGGCGTCGCCTCCGCGATGCCTTCGATGAGGCCACCGGCGTGTCCGTGGAACACGGCGAGGTCCTCGGCGACCGCCAACCGGCGGGCGGCGTCGCCGCGGGATCGAGATCGGCATCGAGCGCGCCGCGTTCGATCGAGTCGAGCTCGGCGCGCTCCATCCAGAACTCGGCGCGGTACTCGAGCAACGGTTGCACCGAGCGGATGCGGGCCTGGATCCCGGCCGGCGCGTCGCCGACTTCCTCGACGCGGCCACGGGTCACGGCCTCCTTGGTCCAACCGTGAGGGCCGCTCAGGTCGACCAGGCGGCGCGCGGTCAGGAAGTGGCGCAGCGTGCGGGACGCCTCTTCTTCGATCTGTCCCCACGCGGCCGAAGGTACGGGCGCGAGCTCGCGGAGCAGGTGATTCATCGGGGCGGTTCCCTTCGCAGATCGCCAATTCCGAGTGAGCCGTCGGCGGAGAGCCCGCTTCCGTCATCACCGTGTTCGGCTTCGTGTTCGACGTCGACGATCGGGAGCTCGGTGAAGAGGTAGGTGCGCAACACCTCGTCCCACCTCGCGTCGTTGCGGCGCAGCCACTCGAGCGTCATCGCCGCGTGTTCTTTTTCCTCGTCACGGTTGTGCGCCATGACCGAGCGGATGCCGTCATCGGTGGTGGCCTCGACCCGCTGGTCGTACCAGTCGACGGCTTCGAGCTCTTCCATCAGCGACACGATCGCGCGGTGGCGCTCCATGATCGCTTGGGACAGCAGCTCGATCGGCTCGTGGAACGTTGCGTGTTCGGCCATTTCGCTCCCTTGTGTGCACAGCCGCGCCAGTTTCGGCGGGGTACCCGCGGCCGCCGCGAGGGAAACCGGGGAGACCGGGCGGGATAGTACTCAGGCCTCCCGCAGGCCGGCTTCGGCTGAAGCCGTCATGATGTGCTCGACCCACCACGCCGGGGCGACGCCCATGAGGGTCGAGAGGTCCCAGTAGTCCCACCAGCGGACGATCACGCCATCGCGCAACTCCTGCATCGACACGAAGGGCAACGCGGCCTTCTCGCCGGTGGGCCACTCCCAGTGCTCGACGTGCTCGGTGACCACCGTGTCGCCGTCGCAGACCGTCATGCGCACGTCGTGGCCGATGTTCGCCAACGGTTCGAGCCCCACCCGCAGTCGGGCCACGATCTGCTCCGGCCCGCGGGCGACATCCTCCGGCGGCGTCGGCACGTCCGTGTACTCGGAGTCGGCACCGAAGTACGACGCGACGACAGCCCAATCGCGCGTGTAGAGCTCGGTCCAGAATCGCTCGACGATCGCTTGGTTGTTCATGCGTTGCTCCCGACGGATGCCGCCGCGGTGAACCGGACGGGCATGGACTCGAGACCGCTGATGAAGTTGGCGCGGCGACGGGGGAGTGAAGTGGGGTCGGCGGCGAGCTCGAGGTCCGGGAGGCGCGTCAGCAGCTGCTCGAACATGACCCTGAGCTCGAGGCGCGCGAGCGCCTGACCGAGGCAGTAGTGCGCGCCGAACCCGAACGCGACGTGCTCATTCGGCTGGCGTTCGACGTCGAAGCGGTGCGGGTTCTCGAACTTCGTCTCGTCGCGGTTTGCCGACTCGTAGAGCAGCATGCACTTCTGCCCGGCGTGGAGCTGCTGGCCCATGAACTCCACGTCGTGCGTCACCGTGCGGCACATGTTCTTGATCGGGCTGACCCAGCGCAGCATCTCCTCGACCGCGACCGGGACCTTCTCGGGATCGTCCTGCAGCAGCCGGCGCTGGTCCGGGTGCAGCAGCAACTGCTCCATCCCGCCGCTGATCACGTGGCGCGTCGTCTCGTCGCCGCCGACGAGGATGAGCAGCGACTCGTGCAGCACGTCGTCCGGGCCGAGACGATCGCCGTCGACCTCGGCGTGGACCAGCACGCTCATGAGATCGTCGGTAGGGGTCTGCTGCCGTTCGGCAACCGCGTGTCTACAGAACGTCGTGTACTCGGTCATCGCGTTCATCGCCTGTACGTACTGCTCGTCGGTGGCGCTGCCACTCTGCGCGCTCACCATGTCGTCGGACCACCGGAGCAGGTCGTCGCGATCTTCGGGTGCGACGCCGAGCATGTCGCCGATCAGGATCATCGGCAATGGCGCGGCGATGTCCTTGACGAAGTCGCACTCTCCGCGTTCGCACACGGTGTCGATGATCGAGTTCGCGACATCGCGGATCTTCTGCTCGCTGTCGCGCACCCGACCGGGCGTGAAGCCGCGGTTGACGAGCTTGCGCCGCTTCCAGTGCTCCGGGTCGTCCATGTCGATCATCATCGGGATCGGCCCGTTGTCGGGGCGGATGCCGCCCGCGTTCGAGAACGTCTTCGGGTCCTTCGACGCGGCCAGGATCGCCGCGTACGACGCCAAGCCCCAGACGTTGCGCGGCGCGTCGTAGTAGACGGGCGCGTTCGCGCGCATCCACGCGTACTTCGTCGCCGGGTCGTCGACGTAGAAGCTGCCTTCGAGCAGGTCGATGTCGTCGCGGGTGGGGTGCTCGGCCAAGGCTCCGCGTTCCTTTCGCTGGCGCTATTTGGGGGGCATGCGGATGCCGGCGTCCATCCGGATCACTTCGCCGTTGAGGTAGTGGTTGCGCACGATCTCCATCGCCAGCGACGCGAAGTCATCGGGGACTCCGAGGCGCTTCGGGAACAGGACGCTCTGCGCGAGTTGGGCGCGCGCTTCTTCGGGCAGGCCGCCGAGGAGCGGCGTGTCGATCAGACCGGGTGCGATGGTGCAGACGCGGATGCCGGCTGCGGAGAGATCGCGCGCGGCCGTGAGAGTGAGCGCGACCACACCGCCTTTCGACGCCGAGTAGGCAGCCTGGCCGATCTGGCCGTCATAGGCCGCAACTGACGCGGTGTTGACGATCGCACCTCGCTCGCCGTTGTCGTCGGGATCGTTCGGGTTCATGCCCGACGCCGACAGCCGCAGCACGTTGAACGTTCCGATCAGGTTGATATCGACGATCTTGCGGAATGTCTCGAGGTTGTGCGGCGAACCGTCGCGGTTGATCGTGCGTTCGGCCCAACCGACCCCCGCGCAGTGAATCGTCGCGCGCAGCGGTGCGATCTCGGTGGCCGCGGCAACGGCAGCCGTGATCTCGGCTTCGTCGGTGACGTCCGCGAGCACAAATGTGCCGTCGAGTTCCTTCGCGATCGCCTCGCCCTTCATGACGTCACGGTCGACGATGACGACGTGGGCGCCGTCGGCGGCGAGGCGCCGAGCCGTCGCGGCGCCCATTCCGGACGCGCCGCCGGTGACGAGCGCAGTGGTGTGTTCGAGTGACATAGCGCCGGATCGTACGCGAGACGACAGCGCAGCGATGGACGAGACGACTCAGGTGGTCGAACGGGAGCGGAGCGTGGATTCGACCAATAGTCACACGAGCGGGGAATGAGAGCGCCTTTCGACGGGTTCCCTTTCCTCGTGGTCTGTGTCGAGGAAGACGTCGAGAGCCGGCACGCGGCGTTTGCTCGCCTGGTGACGCCGGAGATCTCTCGCCTGCACGGCGCGGCCCGCACACTGACGCACGGCGGTCACACCGCCGAAGATCTCGTGCAGGACACGCTGGTGCGTGCCTACCGCGCGCTGTGTCGCTTCGACGGCCGCCATCCGCGTGCGTGGTTGCTCACGATCCTGCGCAACGTCTTTTACAAGGACGCGAAGCGAATGCGCGCGTTGCCGGTCGCGGACGTACCGGTGATCACCGCGGACGATGTGTCCGCAGCAGTCGCATTCGATGACGCGCTACGCCGAGCCCTCGCCAGCCTCCCCGACGCGCAACGCGACGTCGTCACACTCGTCGATGTCGAAGGTCTCTCGTACGCAGAAGCTGCGGCAGCGCTCGGTGTGCCCGCGGGAACCGTCATGTCGCGCCTGCACCGGGCTCGTCACAAACTCCGGGAACAGCTGCTGTCATGACCCCGAACGCCACGACCCCCGACCAGTGTCACGAATTCCACGCGCACGGCACGCTGCAGTGTTACGTCGACGGCGAAGTCGACGACCGGCAGTACTCGCTGGTCGCTGTGCACCTGCAGAGCTGCGGCAGCTGTCGCGACGAGGTCGACTCGTTCGTGATGCTCAAGCGCGCGCTGCGGCGCCAGCACGTCGCCGACCCCGAAGCAGTCGCCCGGCTGTGCTCGTTCGCGGCGCTGCTGACCCGCGGCTGCCGCTGAGCACCTGCATTCAGGCGCTGGCACCGCCGGCGCGGGTGCGGTCAGAATCCGCCCATGCCGATGATCTCCTACGCGCAGCGCATCGCGGAACACGCCGCACGCGATCCCGAGCACCTCGCCGTCACCGACGAGCACCGCTCCGTGACCCGCGGCGAGCTCGAACGGATCGCGAACCGCACGGCAAGGGAGCTCGCTCGACTGGGTGTCGAGCAGGGTGACTTCGTCACGATCGCGCTGCCCAACGGCGTGGAGTTCATGGCCGCGACCGTTGCCTGCTGGAAGATCGGCGCGACGCCCCAGCCCGTCTCGTCCCGGCTGCCGAAGCGCGAGCTCGACGAGATCGTGAAGCTTGCCGATCCGAAGGTGATCATCGGCGCGGAACCCGATGAGCATCCCGAGCGCGCGTGCCTGCCGTTCGGGTGGACGCCTCCGGAAGCCGTGGACGACGGGCCGCTTCCCGATGCGGTCGCCGATCCGTTCAAGGCGATGACCTCCGGCGGGAGCACCGGCCGGCCCAAGCTGATCCTCGCCGGCGGTCCCGGGCTCATCGACTCCGACGCCAATCCGTTGCTCATGATGTCGATCGACGGCACGCACCTGATGCCAGGCCCGCTGTACCACAACGGTCCGTTCGTGTGGTCAACCACGGCGCTGCTCGCGGGCAACCACGTCGTGCTCGGTGGCCGCTTCGACGCGGAGAAGACGCTCCAGCTCATCGATCGGTGGAAGCCCGACACGATGTACATCGTGCCGACGATGATGGCCCGCATCTCGAAGCTGCCGCAGGACGTGCGCGACCGCTACGACGTCTCCTCGTTGCGCGCGGTGTGGCACCTCGCCGCGCCATGCCCGCCGTGGCTCAAGGAAGCGTGGATCGAGTGGCTCGGCGCGGACGCGATCTGGGAGCTGTACGCGGGTACCGAAGCGCAGTCGGCGACGATCATCACCGGCACCGAGTGGCTCGCGCACCGCGGTTCGGTCGGCCGGCCGCTCTCCGGAGAGATGAAGGTCGTCGGCCCCGACGGCGAAGACCTCCCGCCCGGCGAGGTCGGTGAGATCTACATGCGTTCGGCCGGCGGCATCACGACCTACCGCTACGTCGGTGCGGAAGCCCGCACGCTCCCCGGTGGCTGGGAGTCGCTCGGCGACATGGGCAGCATCGACGCCGACGGTTACATCTACCTCAGTGATCGCCAGACCGACATGATCCTCGTCGGAGGCTCGAACGTGTATCCCGCCGAAGTCGAGGCCGCGCTCGACGAGCATCCGCGAGTTCGCTCATGCGCCGTCATCGGCCTCCCCGACGATGATCTCGGTTCGCGCCCGCACGCGATCATGCAAACCGACGACGGCAGCCCGATCGACGAAGCCGAGCTCCGCGAGTTCCTTGCCGACCGCCTCGTCCGTTACAAGATCCCGCGCACCTTCGAGTTCGTCGGCGAACCGCTCCGCGACGACGCCGGCAAACTGCGCCGCGGCGCCCTGCGCGCCGACCGCCTGTAGTTCGTCGCCCATCCCGCGCTCGATGGCGGCGCCACGAACGCGCCTCTCAACCGCGGCGGGCTTCGGACGCGTCGCCGATCGCGCGCAGGGTCCAGGTGAAGCGGTAGCGGCCGGGGCCGACCTTGTATTCGGGAAGCGTGTCGGGACCACACGAGAGCGTGCCGAGGCCGCGGTGCGCGATGTCGAGGTGCACGAACACCTCCGGTCGCGCCTTGAGCTCGACGTCGTGCGTTGCCGTCGTGAGATCCGCGGCGGTGAAGTGGCTCGCGGAGAAGTGGAACGGTGCGCCCGCGCTGATGTGGAGGCCGTGGCCGTTGCCGTCGTGGAGCGCGAACCAGCGCGTGTCGCTGTGGCCGCCGTGCTCTTGCGGCATCACGTACGGGACATACTGGTCGGTCACAGTCGACTCGTAGCGACCGAACGCGGCGCCGAGCTTGCGGTCCGGGTACGACTCGTGCGGTCCGCGTCCGAACCACACCAGCTGCTCGAGGGTCGATGGCAGCTCGAAGGCGAAGCCGAGGCGGGGAAGGTCATCGAGCTCCTTCGGGACGCGGACGTCTTCGGTGATGGTGACGACGCCGTTGGTGTCGCAGAGATACGTCGTGTTCTGGAGGATCTCGATGTCGTCGTCGGCGGCGGCGAAGTGCGCGCGTACCGTCATCACGCGCCCGTCGGACGTTTGCTTGTTGCGGACACGGTCGACGCCGCGCGTGACGTGCTCGAGTCCCCAGCTCCGCCACCGTCCGAGCGGTTTCAGTTCCTGATCCGGCGCGAGCTTGAGGCCGTCGTTGTCAGTGGGGGCACGCCAGAGCGAGAGCACGGGCGGCGCGGTGAGCAATGTCTGGCCGTCGAAGCGGACCGCGGTGAGCAGACCGCCTTCGGTGTCGAAGTCAACCTCGGTACGTTCGCCGTTGGTGCTCTCGCGCGGCGCGCGCCGCTTGCGGCGGGTGGGCAGGGCCACCTGCTGCCACCCGACTTGGAACCCCTTCGGTGCCCAGCCGAGGTCGATCGCAGTCTCGAAGTAGACGGTGAGGAACGCTTCCTCGCCCGGCGCCGCCTCCGGGTTCAGCCCCGCGATCTCGACGGTCTCAAACTCGCCCGCGGCGATGTCGGGGAGGCGGAGGGCGCCGTGCTGCACGATCTCGCCGTCGATCGTGATCTCGTAGCGAGCGCGGAGCCAGGAGATGCCGGCGAAGTGCTGCACGTTGCGCAGGCGGATGACGCCGCGCTTCAAGTTGCCTTGCGACGCCCGCATCCGGATCGGACAGGCGAGGTAGCGGTGCTCCTGCAGTGCGGGCTTCGGCGTGCGGTCGGGCCAGACCACACCGTCGATGCAGAAGTTCACGTCGTTCGGCTCGTGCGGACGCAGCGGAGCCCCGCTCGCCGAAGGCCCCTCGGCGCGCCGCGAGGGAGCCATGGTCGTGTCACCGAAGTCGCCGCCGTACGCGTACCTCGTGGTGCCGTCGGGGAGCTTCTGGCGGAGGCCGTGGTCCCAGAACTCCCAGATGAAGCCACCCTGCAGTCCGTCGAGGCGTTCGATCGCGTCCCAGTAGTCGGCGAGGCCGCCGTTGCTGTTGCCCATCGCGTGCGAGTACTCGCACATGATGAGGGGCATCTCGGGCGCGTCGCCGCGCTCGGCCCAACGCACGATGTCGGCGATCTCCGGGTACATCGGGCAGAGCACGTCGGTGGCCGACTGCGTGCGGTTCCAGTCGAGAAAGATGGCACCTTCGTAGTGCAGCGGCCGGCTCGGGTCGTAGCTGCGGATCCACGCCGCGAGCGCGTCGTGCGCGGCGCCGTAGCCCGACTCGTTGCCAAGCGACCACATGATGATGCTCGGGTGGTTCTTGTCGCGCTGCACCATGCGAGCACCGCGATCGACCCACGTGTTCACGAAGCGCGGGTCGTCGCACAGGCTGAAGATGTACGCGTGGGACTCGATGTTCGCTTCGTCGACCACGTAGATGCCGAGCTCGTCGCACAAGTCGTAGAAGCGCGGATCGTTGGGAGAGTGTGAGGTGCGCACTGCGTTGAAGCCGAACTGCTTCATCAGCGCGAGGTCGTCGCGCATCTGGTCGACGGTGACCACGCGGCCGGTGTCCGGGTCGAAGTCGTGGCGATTGACACCCCGCAGGAGGATCGGCTTGCCGTTGACGAGGAAGTCGCGCCCCTTGATCTCGACGCGCCGGAAGCCGATCGAGATCATCGCGGTGTCGTGCAGGTTGCCTTCCGGGTCGAGCAGCGCGACCTGCAGCTGGTAACGGTTCGGCTCCTCGGCCGACCACGACATGACGTCGCCGACCTGCGTGTGCAGGCGCACGGTGTGGCCGCCGAACCGGTACGCGGCGCGCGAGCGCGGCACCGGGCCGCGGAATTCGGGTGAGGTGACCGCGCGTCCGCGCGCGGTTTCGCACCGCGCCGCGACGACCCAACCGTCGGCGCGCTCGAGTTCGTCGAACTGCACGTTGACGCGCAAGTCGAGCGTGCCGGTGGTGAGGTCGGGAGTGAGCGACGCGGTCGCGTGCACGTCGTTCAGGAACGTGCGCGGCGTGCTGTAGAGGAAGACCTCACGGTGCAGGCCCGCGTGCCACCACTGGTCCTGGTCCTCGACGAAGGACGCGTCGGACCACCGCACGACCTGGGCGGCGAGCAGGTTCGGCGCGTCGAACCGCACGAGCTCGGTGATGTCGAACTCGGACTCGAGGCGCGAGTCCTTGCTGATGCCGACTTCGGTGCCGTTGACCCACAGTTGCAACGCGCTATCGGCGCCGCCCATGTGCAGCACGACGCGCCGGCCGGTCCACTCGCGCGGGGCGTCGAAGGTGGTGCGGTAGCGACCCGTCGGGTTCTGCT
The DNA here is from genome assembly GCA_963740835.1 of uncultured Actinomycetes bacterium. Classification (GTDB taxonomy): domain Bacteria; phylum Actinomycetota; class Acidimicrobiia; order IMCC26256; family PALSA-610; genus CAVUFH01. The sequence continues at coordinate 72,906 of CAVUFH010000004.1, forward strand.
CGGGAACGTTCGGCGGGAACTCGTCGAACGGCATGATCACGTTCGTGTAGATCGGCCGGTCGAAGCCCTGCATCGTCCAGCAGCCCGGCACCGCGACGTCGGACCACGCGCCGTCGTCGAACTCGGGCGCGGTGAATCCGTCGGGCGCGGTGTCGGGCCGGTCGGCGAGTGTGAACCGCCAGGTGCCGTCGAGCGACAGGAACCAGGGGCCGCTCCGGTCGATCAAGGGCGGCCGCATCGGCAGCCGTCCGATTGCCGTGAGCTCGGGTTGCGTCCACCAGCGCGTCATGGCCGGAGTTTCGCGCGCACTGGTACCGTGCGCTGGAACACGTTCTACCTTCGCGCCACACGCGCTCGACAGGGGGCCCGCCATGGCAACGGTCGACTTCGACGCCTTCGACGCCGACAACCACTACTACGAGGCCACCGACGCGTTCACGCGGCACCTTCCGCCCGACCGCTCCCGTGTGGTGACCTGGGCGACGATCAACGGCAAGCCCCGCATGGTCGTCGACAACAAGGTGTTCCGCTTCATCCCGAACCCCACCTTCGACCCGGTCGCACGGCCCGGCGTGCTCGACGAGTACTTCCGGGGCAAGCGCGCCGGCGACTCGATCCGTGACGCGTTCGGCGACCTCGAACCGATCAACCCCGCGTACCGCGAGCCGGAAGCGCGCCTCAAGCTGATGGACACGCAGCGGCTCGAGGGCTGCTTCATGTTCCCGACGCTCGGTGTCGGCGTCGAGGAAGCGCTGTTGCACGATCCCGGCGCGCTCCACGACGTGTTCCATGCGTTCAACGAGTGGATGCACGACGACTGGACGTTCAACTACCAGGACCGCATCTACGCGGCGCCGTACATCTGCTTGCAGGATCCCGAGCGCGCCGAGCGCGAAGTCGGCTGGGCGCTCGACCACGGCGCCCACGTCGTGGTGATGCGCTCCGGCCCGGTGCGCGGTCCGGGGTTCGGTCGCTCACCCGGCGACGCCGTCTATGACCCGATGTGGGCCCGTCTGGCCGAGGCCGGTATCCTCACCGCCTACCACTCCGGTGACTCCGGTTACGGCCGCTATGCGGACGAGTGGGGTTCCGGTGGCGACTTCCAGGCGTTCCGCAACGACCCGTTCCGCACGGTCACCGGGGGTCACCGCCCCATCTACGACACGGTCGCGGCGCTCGTCTGCCACGGCGTGTTCACCCGCCACCCGAACGTGCGCGTCGCCACGATCGAGAGCGGCTCCGATTGGGTCCCGCTGCTCCTGCGCGCGCTCAAGAAGTCGTTCGGGCAGGTCCCGGCTGCGTACGGCGGTGCGGATCCGGTGCAGCAGGTGCGGGACCACGTGTGGGTGTCGCCGTACTACGAAGACGACCTCGCGCAGTTGCGCGACGAGCTCGGTGCGAACCGTGTGATCTTCGGCTCCGACTACCCGCACGCCGAAGGGCTCGCCGACCCGCTCACCTTCGTCGACGACCTCCCCGGTTACACCGACGACGAGGTCCGGCTCGTGATGCGCGAGAACGCGCTGGCGCTCTCCCAGCCCCGCACCTGAGGCCTACTCGGGTGCGAACCCTTGGCGGACGGTGTTCTCACTGATCGCGCGCGGTTCGACGAACTGCAGCAGATAGTCGGGGCCGCCGGCTTTCGAGCCGACGCCCGACAGGCCGAAGCCGCCGAACGGCTGGCGCCCGACGACCGCGCCGGTGATGCCTCGGTTCAGGTAGACGTTGCCCGCCGCGCAGTTCGCCGGCCGCGCGCTCGAGGTGCGACGGTGTGCGCGAGAAGCAGCCGGCCGTCAGCGCGTAGTCGCTGTCGTTGGCGATCGTCAGGGCGCGGTCGAAGTCGCGCGCGTGGATCAGCGCGAGCACGGGCCCGAAGATCTCCTCCGTCGCGATCCGCGAGCGCGCGTCGGTTACCTCGACGACGGTCGGGCCGACGTACCAACCCGTCTCGGGCACGTCGGTGCGCTGCACGAGCACACGCCCTTCGGTCGTCCCGAGCTCCTGGTAGGCACGCACGCGCTCGAGCGCGTCGGTGTCGATCACCGGACCGACGACGGTTGACGGGTCGCGCGCATGTCCGATCGGCACGAGCTCGGCCGCGCCCGCGAGCCGTTCGGCCAGCGCGTCGAAGATGTCGTCCACCGCAATCACGCGCGACGCCGCGGAACACTTCTGGCCGGCGTAGCCGAACGCGCTCTGCAGAATGGCAGGCACCGCGTCGTCCAGGTCGGCGTCGGAGTCGACGATGATCGCGTTCTTGCCGCCCATCTCGGCGACGACGCGCTTGACGTGGCGCTGACCGGTGCGCACCTCGGCCGCGCGCCGGATGATGTCGAGCCCGACCGCCTTCGATCCGGTGAACGTGACGAACGCGACGTCGGGGTGCTCGACCAGCCCAGGCCCGACCTCCTCGCCGATACCCGGGAGGAACGCGAGCGCGCCGGTCGGGAGGCCGGCCTCGAAGAGGATCTCGACGAGCCGTGAGGCGATGCCCGGCGTCTGTTCCGCGGGCTTGAACACGACGGTGTTGCCGGTCACCAGGGCTGCCGTCACCATGCCCGTCGGGATCGCGAGCGGGAAGTTCCAGGGCGCGATGACGACGCCGACGCCGCGCGGTTGGTACCGGTACTCGTTTGCCTCGCCCGGCGGTTGCAGCAGTGGTGCGCCGGTGCCGAGCTCGATCGCGCGCCGGCCGTAGTACTCGCAGAAATCGATCGCTTCGCACACGTCCGCGTCGGCTTCGCCAAGGGGCTTGCCCGCCTCGAGGACGCACAGCGCCGCGAGTTCGTCGCGTCGCCGGCGCATGAGGTCGGCGGCGCGGAACAAGACCGCGGCGCGCTCGCGCCACGACGTCGCGCGCCATTTCGGTCCGGCGTGCACCGCCGCCGCGACTGCAGTCGTGACGTGCTCGGGCCCCGCGGATGCGCTGCGGCACACCGTGACGTCGGGGCGGCCGGGGTCGACCGACTCTATCGACGCGCGGGTGTCGATGGCCGCGCCATCGATGAGCAGCGACACCGGGAAACCGAGCTCGCGCTCGACGCGATCGACCGCCTCGCCGAGCTGGTTGCGGATCTCTTCGCGCCGCAGCTCGGCCGGGGCCTCGTTGACGAAGCGGCCGGGTTCGTCGGCGTCGGTCGGCGGCCGGCGTTCGGACCGGCGGTCGAGGGCGGCGCGCGCAGCCGGGTCCGGTGCTGCGACCAGTGCGTCGATCTGCCACCGTTCGGTGTCGCGATGTCGGACGAAGGACTCGTTGGACGTGTTCTCGAGCAGCCGCCGCACGAGATACGCCATCCCCGGTACCAGATCGCCGATCGGTACGTATACGCGAGTTCGGACGCCGAGCTCCTTGACGGCCGCGTGCAGCGGTTCGGCCATGCCGTGCAGCACTTGCACCTCGACTGCGTCGTCCGCCAGCCCCGCGGCGCGCGCCGCGCACAGCGCCCACGCGATGCTCCGCGCGTTGTGGCTCGCGAACGCCGGACGCACGTCACCCGCGTTGGCGACGAGCATCGACGCGCACGCTTCGTAGGACGCGTCGGTCGCGTCCTTGTTCGGCCAGACTGGCGACTTCCAACCCTGCGCGCGCGCCCGGATGGTCTCGATGTCCCAGTACGCGCCCTTGACCAACCGGATCTGCAACGGGAGGACAAGCGTGTCCGCGGACCACTCGATGAGATCGCCGAGGTCGTCGACGGCGTCGACGCGGTATGCCTGCACGACGCACCCGAGCTGCGGACCCTCCGGGTACCGCGCTCCGACCTCGCGCAGGAGCTGATAGGTCGCGTCCTTCAGCTCGTCCTGCTCCGTGTCCAGGTGGATCGTCGCCTGCGCGGCGCGTGCCGCGTCGAGGATGGGTCCGAGTCGTTCGAGCGCTTCGGCGACGCCTTCGTCGGCGGTTGCGGGCGCGAGCAGCGGTGCGAGCGCGCTGGCCTTGACCGAGATGTTGATGCGGGGCACCGCGCCCCACGGGTCTTGTTCGAGGACGGGACGCGTGCTCCAGGCCGGAGTGGCGCGTGCCAACGCGTCGAGCATCGCCCGGACCCGCCCGGCGTACGCGTCGGCATCGGCGAGGGTGAGCGTCCTCTCACCGAGCAAGTCGACGGTGTTCGCGTAGCCGGCGTCCCACAAGTCGGCGACGCGTCCCACGGCTTCGGTTGGGTTCGTGCCGCCGATGAACTGGCGCGCCATGCGATGGATGCCACCGCGCGCGACCTGGCGCGCGGCTCGGGCACCGAACGGGAGCGCGTGCGCGGTACCGAGCCCGGCGCGCACGATGCCCGGCGTGTCGTCGGTGAGCACGTACTCGTCGAGATGGTCGAGCACGTCGTGAGGAGACGTGCACGCGGGGAAGACGTCGACGAACCGGAAGAGGCCGGTCTTGAAGTGCGGCCGCTTCGTTGCCCACGTGAGCAGCCGGGTGTTGACGTCGAAAGCATTGCGCACGCGCGCGGCAGGCGACGCCTGCGCACTCCGGAGGATCTGGCGCGCCAGATCCTCGACGTCATCCTCGGCGGGCCGCGGCATCCTCCGGTTCTACCCCCGTTTGGACGCGACGTGGGCGCAATCGATCACGCGACGTCCAAACACCGCAGGCGCGCGTGGGCGCGAATCAGAGGTCGGGGAGCCCCATCTCGAGGTTCGCCTCTTCGAGGCCGCCGTCGATCTCCATCAGCTTGCCGGTGACGAAGCTCGCCGCGGGCGACGCGAGGTACAGCGCGCCGCGCGCGATGTCGGCCGGTTCACCGAGCCGCTTCAGCGGGGTGCGCCGTACCATTTCATCGCGTATCGCCGCGTCTTCCAGGACGATTTCGAGCGCCGATGTCGCGATCGAACCGACCGCGATGCCGTTCACGCGCACCTTCGGCGCGAGATCCGCGGCCATCAGACGCGTCATGTGGCTCAGCGCGCCCTTCGCCGTGCCGTACGCGACGAACCCGCGATCGCGGAGGCGGCCGATGGCTGACGAGATGTTGACGATTGCGCCTCCGCCCGCGTCGAGCAGATGCGGCGCCGCGGCCTTGCTGAGGACGAACGCGGTCGTGACGTTGAAGTGGAACGACCGCTCGAGGAACCCCGGGCTCGTATCCATGAATGGTCTCGGCATCGTGCCGCCCGCGTTGTTGACGACGATGTCGAGCCGGCCGAGCTCGGCGAGCGTCCGGTCCACGATGCCCGTGACCGCGTCGTTGTCGTTGACGTCGGTCGGCAGCACGACCGCGCGCCGACCGAAGCTGCGTACGTCCTCGGCGACCGCGTCGAGCTGTTCCTGGGTTCGGGCGGCCAGGACCACGTCGGCGCCCGCGTCCGCGAACGTGCGGGCGATCTCCGCGCCGATGCCGCGCCCCGCACCGGTCACGATCGCGACCTTCCCGTCGAGCCGGAACGCGTCGAGTGCTGACATCACGCTAGGTACCTCGAAACGGTGTCGACGATGGCGGCGGGCTTGTCGCCACCTTCGCGTTCGATGGTGATCCGCGTGGTCGCCTGCACGCCGCCCGGCACTTCCTTTGCCTCGAGCACCTCGCCCCGCCCCCGCAGCCGCGAGCCGACCGGCACCGGCGCGGGGAAGCGCACCTTCTCGGTGCCGTAGTTGATGCCCATCGAGATCCCTTCGACCCGCACCAGTTCTGCGAGGAAGTGACTCGCCAGCGACATCGTCAGGTAGCCGTGCGCGATCGGCGCGCCGAACGGCCCTTGCTTGGCCCGCTCGATGTCGCAGTGGATCCACTGGTTGTCGAGCGTCGCCTCGGCGAACTTGTCGACCTGGCCCTGGGTGATCGTGATCCAGTCGGTCACGCCGACATCAGTGCCCACCGCCTCCAAAAGGGCAGCCGGATTCTCGAAGAGGGTCGCCATTCCTTCTGACTAGCAGAACCACGTACTTGGCACACCGTTCACCTATCTTCGATCCCGATGGCAGGAACCAGGAAGAAAGGTGCCGCAGGCGGGTACTCGGCCGAGGACATCCATGTGCTCGAGGGCCTCGACCCGGTGCGCAAACGGCCCGGGATGTACATCGGGTCCACCGGCATCACCGGCCTCCACCACCTGGTGTGGGAGGTCGTCGACAACGCGGTCGACGAGGCGATGGCGGGCTACTGCACCCGCATCGACGTGACGCTCCTCGCCGACGGCGGCGTGCGCGTCGTCGACAACGGCCGCGGCATCCCGGTCGACATGCATCCCCAGTACCGGGGCAAGTCCGCGGCCGAGATCGTCATGACCACGCTGCACGCGGGCGGCAAGTTCGGCGGCGGCGGGTACAAGGTGTCGGGCGGTCTGCACGGTGTCGGCGTCTCGGTCGTCAACGCGCTGTCGCGCCACACCGTGCTCGAGGTCGACCGAGACGGTGCCACGTACCGGCAGGAGTACGCGCCCGAAAAGGCGCGCGATGGCGCGGTCAAAGCCGGTGTGCCGCAAGGACCGCTGAAGAAGGTCGGCGTCGCGAAGCGCGGGCACACCGGCACCACGGTCTCGTTCTGGCCGGACCCCGACGTGTTCGAGGAGCTCGAATTCCGCGCCGCGACCGTCATGGAACGTCTGCAGGTGATGGCGTACCTGAACCGCGGTCTCGCGATCGGCTTCCACGACGAGCGGCCCGGCCACAAGCACAGCCAGACGTTCCAGAACGATGCCGGCATCGTCGACTTCGTCAGTCACCTGAACCAGGCGAAGGAGCCGCTCTTCAAGGACATCGGGCACTTCGCCGACCGTGGTTCCGAAGGTGAGGTCGAGATCGCGTGGCAGTGGAACACGGGATACAACGAGGGGCTCCACTCCTACGCGAACGGCATCTCCACCACGGAAGGCGGCATGCACGCGGAGGGCTTCAAGCGCGCGCTCACGCAGGCCATCAACCGCTACGCGAAGGCGCGCAACCTCCTGAAGCCGAAGGACGCGGCGTTCCAGGGTGACGACGTACGCGAGGGCCTCACCGCGATCATCTCGGTGCGGCTCGGCGACCCGCAGTTCGAAGGGCAGACGAAGGCGAAGCTCGGGAACACCGAGATCCGCTCGCTCGTCGAACGCACGACGAATGAGCACTTCGGGCGCTGGCTCGAAGAGCATCCGAACCCGGCCAAAGCGATCGTGGCCAAGGCGTCGAGCGCGGCCCGGGCCCGCAGCGCGGCGAAGCAGGCACGCGAGCTGACCCGCCGCAAGACCGCGCTCGACGGCGTCGGCATGCCCGACAAGCTCGCCGACTGCGCGGCCCGCAACCGGGACGAGACCGAGCTGTTCATCGTCGAAGGTGACTCCGCCGGTGGCTCGGCGCGCGACGCGCGTGACCCGAAGACGCAGGCGATCCTCCCGTTGCGGGGCAAGATCCTCAACGTCGAACGCGCGTCGATGGACAAGGTCGTCGCCAACACCGAGATCCAGTCGCTGATCGCCGCGATCGGCGCCGGCATCGGCTCGGACTTCGACCTCGCCAAGTTGCGCTACGGCAAGGTCGTGGTGCTCGCCGACGCCGATGTCGACGGCGGCCACATCCGCACCTTGCTCATCACCTTCTTCTACCGCCAGATGACCGCGCTGGTGGAAGCCGGACACCTCTACGTCGCGCAACCGCCGTTGTACTCGGTCGAAGTCGGCGGCCAGAAGGTGTACGTCGCCGATGATGCGGCCCGGCTGCGGCTCATCGAGGCCAACCCCAACCGGCAGCTCGCGTTCGCGCGCTTCAAGGGCCTCGGCGAGATGGACGCGCACGAGCTCCGCGAGACGTGTATGGAACCGGCGACGCGCAACCTCGTGCAGCTCGACGTCGAGGAAGCCGCGATCGCCGACGACGTGCTCGGCGTTCTCATGGGCGACAACGTCGAAGCGCGCCGGCACTGGATCCAACAGAACGCCAAGGACGCGCGTTTCCTCGACGTGTAACAAAACTGGTCCTCGACGTGTGAAAGACAGGATTGGTCGATGGCACGACGCAAGCAAGACACCGCTCAGCTGACACTCCCGTCGGCCGACATCCCGACGCGTGCGCTCACCGAAGAGGTCGAGGCCGCCTTCCTCGAGTATTCGATGAGCGTCATCGTGAGCCGGGCGCTCCCAGACGTGCGGGACGGACTGAAACCGTCACAGCGCCGGATCCTGTGGGCGATGCACGACGCCAACCTCCGCCCCGACCGGCCCTTCGTGAAGTGTGCGCGCGTCGTCGGTGACGTGATGGCGAACTACCACCCGCACGGCGACGCCGCGATCTACGACGCGCTGGTGCGGATGGGGCAGTGGTTCTCGCTCACCGGTCCGCTCATCGACAAGCACGGCAACTTCGGTTCACCCGCCGACCCGCCCGCGGCGTCGCGGTACACCGAGTGCCGGCTGTCGCCGCTCGCGATGGAGATGCTTGCGGGCATCGACGAAGGCACCGTCGAATTCGAACCGAACTACGACGCGTCGCGAACGGAACCGCTGGTAGTTCCCGCACGCTTTCCGAACCTGCTCGTGAACGGCGCGCAGGGCATCGCGGTCGGGATGGCGACGAATATCCCGCCCCACAACCTCGCCGAGATCTGCACCGCGGCGCTCAAGCTGATCGACAGTCCGGACGCATCGCTCGCGCAGCTCATGCGCATCGTGAAGGGTCCCGATTTCCCGACGGGTGGCCTGATTATGGGCGACGACGGCATCAAGGATGCGTACCGCACCGGCCGCGGCACCGTTCGCGTCCGTGCCCGGCACGAGATCGAAGAGTCGCGTCGCGGTCGCGCGATCGTGCTCACCGAAGTGCCGTTCCAGACGAGCGTCGACTCGATTGCCGGCAAGCTCGCGGAGCTGGTCGAAGCGGGCAAGGTCGACGGCGTGCGCGACATCCGCAACGAGTCCGGTCAGGGCGCGATCCGGTTGGTGATCGAATTGCGGGTGGATGCGAACCCGCAGATCGTGCTCAACAACCTGTTCAAGCACACTGCGGCGCAGTCGACCTTCCCGGTGAACATGGTGGCGCTGGTCGACGGCGTGCCGCGCACCGTCAACCTGCAGGAGGCGCTGCAGGCGTGGGTCGATCACCAAGTGGTGGTGCTGACCCGGCGCACGCAGTTCCGCCTCGACAAGGCCGAAGCGCGCCTCCACATCGTCGAGGGGTTGCTGAAGGCGCTCGACATGATCGACGCGATCGTCAAGGCGATCCACGCGTCGAAGGATCGGGCGGCGGCGCGGATGACGCTGATGGGGAAGGGCTTCGAGTTCTCGGAGATCCAGGCCAATCACATCCTCGACATGGCACTGGGCCGGCTCACGCAGCTCGGACGCAGCGAGCTCGTAGACGAGAAGAACGAGCTCGACGCGACGATCACGCAGCTACGCCGCATCCTCGCCAAGCGCGATGTCCTGATGAACGTGATCCGCGAGGAGCTCACCGCCATCCGTGACGCCCACAAGGCGCCGCGGCGAACCGTGATCGAGTCCGAGGACACCGGCAGCATCGATGTGGTCGCGCTCGTCGAGGACGAGCCGTACGTCGTCACGCTGACGGCGCGCGGGTACGTGCGCGCGACTCCCGAGCGGTCGCGCACGGCGAAGGTGGCGAGCGCCGGTGAACGCGATGCGGTGGCGCAGGTGATCGAGACGTCGGCGCTGTCAGGTGTGCTGTTCTTCACTGATCGCGGGCGGGCATACCGCGCCACCGTGCACGACCTGCCGAAGGATCGGTTGACCGCGGCGCAGAACCTGTTCCAGTTCGGCGACGGCGAGCGCCTCGTCGCGGCACTCGACGCCCGACCGCAGGCCGATCACCCCAACCTCGTGTTCGTGACCGCGAGCGGCGGAGTGAAGCGAACCGCGCTCGCGGAGTTCGCCGACGCGTCCGGCCGTAAGGACGGGCTCGTCGCGATGAAGCTGGCTTCGGGCGACCGCATCGTCGCGGTGTTCCCGGGCTGGGAGGACTACGAACTGCTCCTCGTGACCGCGCAGGGCCAGGGCATCCGCTTCCTCGAGGAGGAGGTCCGGCCGGTCGGCCGTAGCGCGGGTGCGATCCGCGGCATCCGCCTCAAGGCCGGTGATCAAGTGGTCGGCGCGTGCGCGGTCGCCGACGACGACACGGTGGTGATCGCCACCGCGGGCGGGTTCGCGAAGCGCACGCCCGCGGCCGACTTCCCCGTACAGGCACGAGGGGGCGCCGGGGTCAAGGCGGCCAAGGTCGACAAAGCCCGCGGGGGCCGCCTCGCTGCGGTCGCGCCCGCTGCCGAATCGGTCGCGTTCCTCACCGCTGACGGCGCGATCGCGATCCCGAGCGTGTCGGTGCGGGCCGCCGCCCGTGATGGCGGTGGCTCCAAGATGACAGGCGTCACGGGCGAAGTGCAGCGGGTCGTCGCGCTCGCGTCGGCACCCGGCGACGCGTGAGCGCGCGGGCCGCTAGAGCGCGGGCTTCTCGATCGTCTTCCAGTCGCGCGCGAGCACGTATGTGCGGAACTGCTCCGCGATGTGGCCGACATCGTCACTCGTCTTCGGGTGCCGGAGCTCGTACAGGTGGGGGAAGCGCTGCATGCTGCGCACGAGATCCCAGAGCGCGAGCGCGTCCTCGCCCGCCGGTGCGGGCACGACGACCGGTCCGTAGACCGCGTAGCCGGACTCGAACACGATCGTCGGCACGCCGTGGCCGCCGTACTGCGTGACGACTTCGTCGTAGTCGGCCCGCACGTCCTCGGTGGTCGTCTCGTCCACGATCGCGCGCTCGACGAGCACCGGATCGAAGCCGGCCTGCTCGATGACCTCGGCGTGCACGGCCGGGTCGTGCGTGCGTACCCCGTCGTCGAAGAACGCGCCGCCAACGGCCGCGTACCAACGGTCGACCGCCTCGTTGCCCTGCTCGCGCCGGATGAGCGCGCCCACCCGCATCTGGCCCCAGCCATACGACCACGGCCGTTCCCACGGATGCTTCTTCCCGGGCTCCCGGTTGATGTCCTCGAGCGAGAAGAACCGCCACGTGACGTCGACCGGCACCTGGCTGCGTACGTCCCGGATCCACCGCGCCGCCTGGTATGCGTACGGGCACATCGGGTCGAAGAACCACTGCACCCGTTCCACTGCGCGCGTCGCCATGTGCACAAGTCTGCCAACTCATCGGTGTCTCATCCACGTCAGCGGTGCATCAGACGCCAATGAGATGGGTGTTGGCACACGGCGGCGCGCGTCCCTAGCGTCACGGGCATGACGGAACCGCTGATCGACCGGTTGCAAGAGGTGTGGTCCGACATCGACGCCGTCTGCGCGGACCTCACCGATGCGCAGTGGCACCTGTCAACCGACTGCCCGGGCTGGTCGGTGCAGGACCAGGTGGCGCACATGATCGGCACCGAGATGATGCTGCTCGGCGAGGACCCACCCCTCGCCGATATCGGGCACGCGCCACACGTCCGCAACGACATCGGCAAGTTCAACGAGCAGTGGGTGGTGCTCTATCGCAACCGCAGGGGCGCGGACACGCTCGCCGACTTCCGGCGCGTGACCGGCCGCCGCCTCGATGCACTGCGGGCGCTTCCGGCGGCGAAGTGGGACGAAGAAGGCTTCACGCCCGAGGGACCGGGGCCCTACCGGCAGTTCATGGCGATCCGCGTGTTCGACTGCTGGTACCACGATCAGGACATCCGCGAAGCGCTCGACCGGCCCGGCTTCCTCGAAGGCGACGTCGCCGACCTGGCGCTCGGCCGCATCCCGACCAAGGCGCTGCCGTACGTCGTCGGCAAGAAGGCCGGCGCGCCGCAGGGCGCGACGGTCGTGTTCGACGTCACCGGCCGGCCACCGATCGAAGCCGCCGTAGGGGTCGACGGGCGCGCCGCGCTGCTCGCGACGACCCCGGCGGCGCCGACCACCCGGCTCACCCTCGATCGACGCACGTTCGCGCGACTCGCCGGCGGGCGCTGGACCGGCGAGACCGCCCGCGCCGCCGGTCAGGTGCAGGTGGAGGGCGACGACGCGCTCGGGCAGCGCATCGTCGACAACCTCGCGTTCACGCTCTGAGCGCCCTCGGGCACCGGCTCGGCTACAGCGCCCGCCGCTTCCGGGCGAGGACGCCGCCGGCGCCGATCAGGCCGAGCGCGGCGAGCACGAGCGCCTGCGGGTCGCTGCCGGTGAACGGCAGGGAACCGGCGTCGCCCGCGCCCGCATCCGACGCCGCGACGGCCGCAACCGCGGGCACTGCCTGCGGCGTGGCCACTGGCTGCGGGTCGCTCGGGATCGGGCCCACCGGGTCGACCGTCGGCGGCCCGGGGTCGGGGGCGCAGCTGAGCGCATCGTGGAAGGCCTGGCAGATCTTCACCACGGCGTCCGAGCCGACCGCGGACGCGCCGCCGGTCGCGATGCGAGCGAGCGCCGAGCCGTTGGCCGCGGCACCCCCCTGCGTCGACGACAGCGTGCTGAGCAGCGCTTGCACATCGGACGACGTCGTGGTGTTCGCGCCCGACACCAGTGCGAGCGAGGTGTTCGAGCCCGAGTCGGCCAGCGCGATACCGATGTTGAGGACGGCGCTGATCTGACGCACGCGCACGCCCGGCGTGATCGGTCCGCCGTCGGGGACGAGCGCGTCGTCCCAGCCGAGAAGGAACTGGGTGCCCGAGATGTCGCCACCGAGCGACAATGTGAGGCCACCGATGTCGACGGACTGGGCGAACGACGCGAACGGGTTCACGCTCGTCAGCCAGCCCGGATCGGTGAGCAGCCCGAAGAACTGACTCAGCTGTGACGTCGCGGGCGCGAGCGCCGCAAGGTCGAACGGGCCCGGGTTCGCGAGCGAGGCGTTGTAGCCGGTGTTGGCGAGCGCGAGGCCGAGGTTCGCGACCGTGGCCCGCTGGTTCGCGCTCGCGTACTGGCTGCCGCTCACGGCACCGGCGGCGGTCTGGACGATCGTGGTCGCGGCGTCGTTGCCGAGTGCGGCGGCGTCGCCGGTCAGGATCACCGCGCTCGAGTTGCCGACCGTCGAGCCCGTTGGGGTGCCGAGGCCGTCGAGGATCGGTCCGAGGACGTTCATGATCGCGAGCACGGCCTGGTACTCGGCCGGGCCCATGCCGCCCGGGCCGGTGCCGGCAACCGCGGCGTTCCCGCCGGTGTTGGCGAAGGCAGTCCCGAAGTTGAGGACGATCGCCCACTGGCCGATCTGCAGCACCGCAGTGCCGCTCGCGGTGCCGGTGGCGGACTGCAGGACGCGTGTGTCGGAGCGGTTGCCCAACGCGTCGGCATTGCCGCTCTGCACCGCCGCGGTGCCGCTGTTGAGCAGCGTGAGCTGGGCCGCGGAGATGCCGTCGACGGTGATGTTGCCCATCGCGACGTTGAGGCCGGTGTTGCCCACGCCGATGCCGATGTTGAGCACCGCGGTGATCTGCGAGCTGGCGTCGCCGCCCGCGACGACCGCGGCCTGGGTGACCGTCGTGGTGGCGCGGTTGCCGACTGCTGACGCGTCGCCCGTGTCGATCGCGCCTTGCGCGTCGCCGCCGGCGCCGCCCGGGCCGCCGGCGGCGATCGCGGTGTTGGCACCCGACTGTCCGTTGGACACGCCGAGGTTGATGACCAATGCGACCTGGAGGATGTCGACTGCGCCCTGCCCGTTGGTGGTGGCGGTGGCGATCTGGTCGACCTGCGTGGTGTCCTGGCTGCCGCTCGCGCCGGCGGTGCCGGATGTCGCGCCCGCGTTCGCCGAAGGGTTCGTCGCGCCGCCGACCGAGCCGGCGACGTTCGAGTTGGTGCCGGACGCGGCGGTGTTGCTGCCGCTGTCGGCGACCGCGGTACCGGTCGTGGTCGCGTTCGCGTTCTGGTCGTTCGTGTTCGTCGGGGGCGGCGTCGTGGTCTCGCTCGCCGGGCTGTCGATCGTCGGCGGAACGTCGGTCGCGGGCGGATCGCTGGGTGCAGGATCGGCGGGAGCGGGATCGCTCGCCGCGGGCGGCGGATCGGCCGGCGCGTCGGTGACCGGCGGGCTCGGCGGCGTCGACTCCGCGACGGAGTCCGGGGTCGTGGGCGCAGGATCGTCGGCATAGGCGCGCCCGCCGAGGACGACCACCGATGAAAGACACACGGCGGAACCGACGAACAGCCGGATCCGGTGATGATGACGAGCGAGCAGCACCAATTGCTCCCGAGGTTCGGTCCCTGAACATGTCGAGATGAAGACGTCGAAAAGGGGGAGAGGCCGCAGGGCCCCTCCCCCTCGCTCGATCGGATTACTCAGTCGTGGCGTTGCTGCCCGTGCTGGACGACGTCGAGGTCGCGCCACCGCTGTTCGTCTGCGTGATCCCCGTGGTGCTGGAGTTCGACGCGGACGAGTTGCCGCTGGTCACGTTCGATGTCGCAGTGCCGGTGTTCGAGGACGAACTGGTGTTGCCGGCGCTGCCGCCGCTGTTCGTCGCCGAGTTGCCGGACGTGTCGTCGTCGCCGCCGGTCACGTTCCCACCAGACGCCACAGCGCTGGCGCTCTGCGAGGTGTTGTTGGAACCGGTCACGTACGCGGACGAGCTGTTCTTGCCGGAGTTGGAAGCGGCAAACTGGCCCGTCCACACGCTCGCCGACTGGCTCGACGAGTTCGTCGCCGAGTTGCTCGCCGAGACGTAGGCCGAGTCACCGCACTCGCAGCCGTCGTCCGTCAACGCCGAGCTGTCGTCCGACGTGTTGTTCGCCGTCGCCGAGGACGAGTTGTCCTGGGAGCCGGTCACGTCCGACGAGTTCGACGCGTCGGAGGAACCCGACGTGACGCTCGCGCTCGCGGTGCCAGTGTTGTCCGACGTGGCGTCGTTGGTCGCGTCGCCGCCGGTGTTGCTGGCCGTGTTGTCTTCGGTGTCGTCGTAGCCGCCGTTGATGTTGCCACCGGTGGCGTCGCTGTTGGCATCCTGGTCGGTCCAGTTCGCACCGTCGACGCTCGAGTCGGCCGAGTTGTGGCCGGAGTTCGACAGTGAGCCCTGTTCGGTCTGGACGTCTGCAGACTGGTCGCTGCTGTTGCTCGCGTGGTTGTCGGCCGAGACGTTGGCGTCTGCGTACGCGACACCAGCCATCCCGAGCGGCAGGGCGAGCCCGAAGGCAACGGCCAGGCTTCGCAATGCTTTTCTGTTCGCCAAAACAACCTCCATGGAGGGATACGGACCCTTCGCTTGCACAAGCGTGCTGTGCCCCTCTTGGGCACCGGCACAGCCAAACAAGCCCACGGAGGGGAGAACAGGTCGCGCGCAGGGCAGCATCGCGACACTTGCGTGACGGCTTGAGATTTCGTTCACAACCTCGAAACGCGATGGCAGCAATTGGGGAGGCGGACCGGCTCAGCGTCGCGAAACGCTTTCCGCGGCGCTGGGCCGAAATGACGAGAAGCGTTCAGAGCGCGGGCGCGCGGTGGGGTGTCCACGGCGAGGACGTTTCTCAAGCATTTCATTTCGGTCTGGATTGTGAGGGCGGCCTGAGCCAAGATGGTTCGGGGCCAAGGCAGAAACGGCGGAAAAGGATGCTGCGTTTCGCGCGGGGGGGCCCGGCAGTCCTGGTAGCAGTCTCGGACGAACGCCGGCCGGAACAGATTGCACGCGCGCTCGCGCGCGTCGGACTCATACCAGTGCTCGCCTTCGACGAGCACGAACTGCGCGCGTTCATGCGTTCGGCGTCGTTCGCGGGCATCGTCATCGACGCCGCGATCGATCCCGAGGGCGCGGCCGTCGCTCCGTTCGCGGGCCGTCGCGACGTCGTGTTGTGCTTCCTCGCGCGCGAAACCCGGCAACCGGCACCCCGCCACGTGCATGCGGTGCTGCCGGCCGACATCGCGCCGCTCGAGCTCGCGTCGCGGGTGCGAGCGCTGCTCGAGCTGCGGGCCACCGACATGTTCGACGGTGAACTCGCGTGGGGCGGGCTCCAGCTCGACCTGCGCCGCCGGCAGGCGCGCTTCGACAGCGAGGTCGTCCACCTCACGCCGGTGCAGTTCCGCATCCTCGCCGCACTCGTGCGCGCGAGGAGCGGTGTGCTCACCAAAGAAGAGCTGCAGGCCGAAGCGTGGCCGCTCTCGGTCCCGGACGACGGCGAGCGGCTGGTCGCGCACATCCGGCGCATCCGGGCCAAGTTGGAGCCCGACCCGTCCCGGCCGCGGTTCTTGCTGACCGCCCGGGGTGAGGGCTTCCGGCTCGCCGACTGCAACGGCGCGTGGGACGGCACCGAACGCCGACTCACGGATCGCCGTCGGAGCGACGTCGTACCGCGCGAAGAAGTGACCGCTTAGCCGAGCCGTTTCTGGAAGAAGAGCTGGCGCGAGCCGACGGGCGTGTCGTCAGTGGATCCGCGTTCGGTGTAGCCGCACTTGCGGTAGAGGTCCGGCGCCTGGAACTCATGGGTGTCGAGTACGATCGTCCGGCAGCCGCGCCGCGCCGCCTCCAGCTCCGCGGCTTCGAGCAGCCGGCGACCCACGCCCTGACCGCGGCGCGACGCGTCGACCCAGAGTGTTTCGACGCGCGCGTACCCGCCCCAGGTGAAGCCGTCGATCCCGGCGACCAACCGCCCGCTGTCGTCGCGGAGGAAGCACGAGAGCGCACGCCCGTCGCGGTAGCCGGTCGCGTCGAAGTTGAACTCGTTCAGCGCGTCGCCGAGCGCGGCGGAGTCCGCGGTCGATGCATGATCGACGATCTCGACGTCGAACTCGAAGTCGGGCATGGGCCCGTGACGTTACGCGCACTATATGGTCCGGGCGTGCGCGACATGGTCGAGACGTGAAGGCGCTCCTTTACGGCGTGCGGCCCGAATCGGTGCCGGTGCCCGACACCGACAACCACCTGTTGCGAGGCCTGGCGCAGACGCCGATGCGGCTGCTCGAGCTCGACGACCCCGGCTACCTGCGGCCCGACTGGGTCGTCACCCGGCCCCGCCTCACCGGGATCTGCGGGTCGGACTCGAAGCAGGTGTTCATGGACTGGGGCGATGTTCGCTCGCCTGACAACCCGATGAAGGGGTTCTTCTCGCTGCCGCAGGTCCTGGGGCACGAGGTCGTCGCCGATGTGGTCGCGCTCGGACCTGAGGCGGAGGGTCTCGAGGTGGGGGACCGGGTCGTCCTGAATCCCTGGCTGTCGTGCGCGCCCCGCGGGGTCGCACCCGTGTGCGCAGCGTGCGCGCACGGCGACCTCAGCCTGTGCGCGTCGTTCGGTGTCGGGCCGATCGCGCCGGGGATCCACATCGGGACGTCGAAGGACGCGTCCGGTGGCTACGCCGAAATGATGCCCGCGCACGACTCGATGCTGTTCAAGGTGCCGGACACGATCGCCGACGAGCAGGCCGTGTTCGCGGATCCGTTCGCGGTCATGCTGCACGCGATCACCCGGCACTCACCGCCGCCCGGCGGGAAGGTGATGGTGTACGGCGCGGGCGCACTCGGGTCGAGCGCAACCGCGATCCTGCGCGCGCTCCACCCCGACGTGGACGTGCTCGTCGTCGCGCGCTTCGGCCAGCAAGCCGACCTCGCGCGGAAGCTCGGCGCGACCGTGATCGGACACACGCCCGCGCTGTCGGTGATCGAGGAAGCCGCGGCCTGGTCGGGCGGCATCCTGCAACCGAGCGACGGGCTCCCGATGGCGTACCCGGGAGCGATCGACGTCGTATACGACACGATCGGCAAGCAGGAGACCTTCGAGGTGGGGACGCGCGTGCTGCGCGCCCGCGGCACGCTCGTGAAGGCCGGCGTGCACGGTCCGACGTTCTGGGAAGACACCCCGCTGTGCTTCAAGGAGATCGCGATGGTCGGCTCGAACGCGTTCGGCTTCGAGACGGTCGAACGGGGTGCGCCGGCACGGCATCGCGCACTACCTCGACCTGGTCGAGCAGGGCCGAGTCGATCTCACTGGCATGCTCACGCACCGGTTCGCGCTCGACGACTGGCGGGCCGCGTTCACCGCGCTCGCGACGCAGGACACCTCCAACGCGATCAAGGTCGCGTTCGACTTCCGAGGGGACGCGGCATGACCGACCCTGCCGTCCATGATCCTGTCGTCCTCGTCGACATCGCCGATCGGGTCGCGGTCATCACGTTGAACCGCCCCGATCAGCGGAACGCGCTCAACCGCGCCGTGCGCAAGCGGTTGCCGCAGGTGATCAACGCGCTCGAAGCCGACGCGGCGGTCGACGTGATGATCCTCACCGGTGCCGATCCCGCGTTCTCGGCCGGCGTCGACCTGAAGGAGTTCGGTTCCGCTCCGCGAGACCGCGCCCGCGGAGCCGGCACCCACGGCGGACATGGGGAACCGCGACGCTTCCGGCCGTCTCCCGTTCCGCGGCGCGTTGCCGCCGCGTACGAAACTGCTGATCGGCGCGATCAATGGCGTCGCGGTCACCGGCGGACTCGAGGTCGCGCTCGGCTGCGACTTCCTGGTCGCCTCGGAACGCGCTCGGTTCGCGGACACGCACGCGCGAGTCGGCGTGATGCCCGGCTGGGGGCTCACGGTGCTGCTGCCGCAGCGGGTCGGCGTGGCGCGGGCCCGGGAGATGAGCGTCACTGGCAACTACGTCGACGCCGCGACCGCGCTGGTGTGGGGTCTCGTCAACCACGTCGTGTCGCACGAGGAGCTCCTGCCGTTCGCGAAGCAGTTGGCCGCGGACGTCGTCTCCAACGACTCGATGGGCGTGCGCCAGATGCTGCGGACGTACGCCGAGGGTTCGCTCGGTACCGCCGAAGCCGCGTGGACGCTCGAGGATCGCGTGAGCCGGGAGTGGGAGGGG
This sequence comes from uncultured Actinomycetes bacterium, assembly GCA_963740835.1. Lineage (GTDB taxonomy): Bacteria > Actinomycetota > Acidimicrobiia > IMCC26256 > PALSA-610 > CAVUFH01. Next base: position 91,560 of record CAVUFH010000004.1, read on the forward strand.
CCGGGCTTCGACCCGGCGTCGATCGAGGCCCGCCGGCAGAAGATCATCGACCGCGGCCGCGCCCAACAGGGCTGACGCGCACCTGAGTGCCGGAACTTGACGCGGCGCACCTGAAAACAGCATTCTCACGATCGACTATGACGGTTTCAGAACGGGCCGCGGCTCGATCGGTGGCGATGCAGCGCAAGCGGGCCGAGGGCGAGGTGCGCACGCTCGTGGAGGCGGGCCTGGCGGTGTTGCGGCGCCACGGCGCCGCCGGCCTGACCGTGGCCGAGGTTCTCGCCGAAGCGGGCCTGTCGACGCGCGCGTTCTACCGGCACTTCCAGTCCAAGGACGAACTCGTGCTCGCCGTCTTCGAACAGGAAGCGCAGCGCCGGTATGCGGGGCTCGAGGCGCAGCTCGCGAGGGCGGCCACGGCGCGCGCTGCGCTCGAGACATGGGTGGACGAGATGCTCTCGCTGGGTTTCGAGCCGCGGCGGTCCCGCCGTACGAAGGTGCTCGCCGCCGAAGGTGCGCGCGCGCAGGCGGACTTCCCCGAGGAGTTCGCGGCGATCCTCGCGGGTGCGGTGCGGCCGCTCGAAGCGGTGCTGCGGGCGCTGCCGAGCCCGGATCCGGCGCGCGACGCGTGGTCGGTCTACGCGGTCACGTGGGAGCTCGTGGAGCAGAAGCTGCGAGGCGCACCGATCGATCGGGAGGACGCGCGCGAGCACGTCCTGCGGTTCTGTCTGCCGGGCCTGGGCCTCCAGCGGTGAGCGTGCAACGGTGAGCGGGCAGCCGTGAACCTGCCGCCCGTCGACAGCGCGTACTACGACACCGAGTACGAGACGATGCCGCGCCCGCAACTGCTCGCGCTCCAAGAGCAGCTCCTCCTGGAGATGCTCCCGCACGCGTACGAGCACGCGCCGCTCATCCGGGAGACGTGGGACAACGCGGGCGTGCACCCGCGCGACATCACCAGCCTCGCCGACTTCCGTGCCGGTGCACCCTTCGTCAGCAAGGACGCGCTGCGCCGGTTCCGCGACGAGCGCAACGACCCCTACGGCGGGTTGTGCGCGCTCCCTCCGAACGAGCTGACAGCGGTGATGTCGACATCCGGCACCACCGGTGACCCGACGCTCGTGCCCGAGAAGTGGGGCGGTCGCGGCGGGAAGCCGACGATCATCACGCGCGACTTCTGGGGCATGGGGGTGCGACCGGGCGATCACATCGCGCTCGTGCTGTTCACGTTCCGCGGCCCCACGTACGGGTTGTTCCAGGCGCTCGGCACGGTACCGATCCTCTTCGACTTCGACCCCGCGGAGATGGAGCGGTTCTGCGAGCTGTCGTTGCACTACCGCCCGACGGGTCTCTACAACTTCGGTTCGATCCTCATCAACGAGGTGCGCGACGTGTGCGCACGGCGCGGCTTCGATCCCGCCGACGTGTTCGCGTCCTACAAGGGCGTCGTGTTCGCCGGCGAACCGCTGAGCCCGCGGGCGCGCGCGCTCGCCGAGGAGTGGGGTGTCGAGCTCTACGAGCACACGGGCATCGGCGACGTCACCGCCGCATTCGAGTGCCACGCGCACGACGGCCTGCACTTCTGGGAGGACACCGCGCTCGTCGAGGGCCTCGATCCCGACGGCACCGGGCCGGTCGCCGACGGCGAGCGCTGCGAGCTCGTCGCGACGTCGCTGTTCAACCGCACCGCGCCCTTGATCCGTTACCGGTCCGACGACATCGTCCGCCTCACCCGCGATCCGTGCGTCTGCGGACGGACGCACGCGCGGGTCTGGCCGATCGGCCGCAAGGGCGACGAGATCGTCGTGCAGGGCAAGCCCGTACTGCCGGTCGACGTGTGGGCCGCGGTCGAGTCGGTGGACGCGTGCGCGACGGGCCTGTTCCAGGTGATCCGCTCCGCACGTGAGGAAGATGCGCTCCGCCTGCGCGTGGGGTACGCGCCGACGTACGAGAACCGTTTGGAAACCGTGCGCGACGAGGTGCGCGGCGCGGTGGTCGGCGCGCTGGGCCTCGATCCGGAGGTCGAGCTGGTTCCGAACGCGGCGCTGCTGAAGTTGGGTCCGCCGCACAAGATCCCGCGGGTCGCCCGGACATGACGGAGACACTCTGGGGCGTCGGGAGCTACGAAGACGGCACGGCGCGCGTCGCCTGGGAGATCTCGCACGCGGAGATCCAGCGCGACATGGGGAGCGCGGCGCGCATCCTGGCGACGCTCGGCATCACAGGTGGCACCCGCGTCCTGTTCTGTTCGATGCTCTCGGAGGCGGGCCAGTTCTGGCCACTCACGGTCGGCGCCATGCTGTCGGGCGCGCAGCTCTCCTGCGCCGATGCCAACGAGGGTGACGCGCTCCGGGTCGCGATGTTCACGCGCCTCGTCGACTACCGCGCCGTGCTCGGCGTGACCGGCGCCATCCTCGACGGGCTCGATGGGCTCGGACGTTCGTTCGCCGAGGTGTTCGGCAGGGTCGAAATCGTCGGCGCGCGGCCTGAAGCGTACGAACGGTTGGTCGGCGCCGGCCTGCGCCCGCACCACTTCATCTGCTGCGGTCCCGCGATCGCGGTCGGTACCGCACCGGGCGAACCGGCGCGCTTCGACACCGACGAGTGGCGGCTCGAGACCGATGCCGGCGGCCGTGTTCTCGTCAGCAACTTGCAACCGCGCGCGACTTCGTTCGTGCGCGCGTGCACGGCGGTGTACGGCGAGCTCGTCGACGGCGGGCTCCTTCCAATGACGGAATCGAGAGAGGTGTCGCGATGACGCGTGCGCTCATCAGTGCCGACAACCACGTGTTCGAGCCGGTCACGCTCTGGCAGGAGCGGTTGCCGCAGGACTTCCGCGAGCGGGGCCCACGCGTCGAGACGCACGATGGCTGGATCGTCATGGCGATCGAAGGCATGCCCGACCGCAAGCTCACCAAGGCGAACGGTCAGCGCGACGGCGGCGAGAGGAGTGGCGGCGCCGACCCCGACGCCCGCCTGCGCGACATGGCGCGCGACGGTGTGGTGGCCGAGGTCATCTACCCGACCTTCGGGCTGTTCATCGACATGATCCCCGCCGCGGACCTCCAGATGGCGTGCGCGGCCGTCTACAACGACTGGCTCGCCGAGAACTTCCTGCATCGCCCGGACGTGTTCATCCCGTCTGCCGTCGTGCCGGTGCGCGATGTCGACACCGCAGTCGCGGAGCTCGAACGCGTTGCCGCGCTCGGGTTCAAGGCGGCCACGATCCCGACGACCGCGCCGCACGGGTCGCCGTACAACCAGCCGGCATTCGATCCGCTGTGGCAGATCGCGTCGGAAGCGTCGATCCCGCTGTCGTTGCACACCGGCACCGGCGCGCTGCCGCAGCACGAGCGCGGGCCGGGCGGCGCGGTCATCAACTACGCCAAGGTCGGTCTCCTCTCGGCCGAGACGCTCTGCTACTTCGCCGCGTCGGGCGTGCTCGAACGGTTTCCCGCGCTGCGCCTGGTGTTCGTGGAAACCGGCGCGGGCTGGCTCGCGTACTGCTGCGAACGAATGGACGAAGCGTTCGAGGAACACGAGCAGTGGGTGAAGCCGAAGCTGGAACGGCCGCCGTCGGAGTACGTGCGCGAGCAGTGCTTCGTCACCCTCGGCGCCGACCGCGCGCCGTTGCTGACGCGGGAGATCACCGGGGTCGGCCCGCTGCTCTGGGCGAGCGACTACCCGCACCCCGAAGGCACGTTCCCGGAGAGCCAGCAGGTCGTCGAGCGCATCTTCGCGGATGTCCCCGAGGACGTGATGCAGGCGATCGTGCACGACAACGCCGCCCGCCTCTACCAGGTTGGTTGAACCACATGCCCACACTCAAGGATCGGACCGCGGTGGTGGGTGTCGGTGCGACGCCGTACTACAAGCGGGGCGAGTCGCTGCCCCAGACGTCGATGGAGCTCGCGGGCAAGGCGGTGCTCGCCGCGCTCGCGGACGCGGGGCTGACTGCCGACGACCTCGACGGCTTCGCGCTCTACAGCATGGGCTTCGACACCTCGCTGTTCGCGCAGTGGCTGGGGGTGCCGGACGTGAAGTTCACCGCCATGCTCACTGGCGGCGGAGGCGGGGCGGCCGGTTCGGTCGGGCTCGCGGCGGCTGCGATCGCGACTGGCCTCGCCGAGTGCGTGGTGTCGGTGATGACGCTGCAGCAGGCCGCCAGCCGCTTCGGCGCGTCCTACGCGCCGCGCGGCAGCGCGTCGAACGCGACGTACAGCGCACCGCCGTCAGCCGAAGGCAACTTCCTCCAACCGTCCGGGTTGATGGCGCCGGGCCAGATGTTCGCGGTGCTCGCCCAACGACACATGCACTTGTACGGCACCACTCGCGAGCACTTCTGCGAGGTCGCGCTCTCAACCCGCGCGAACGCGGTGCGCCGCGAGACGTCGCTCATGAAGGAACCGCTGACCCGCGAGCAGTACTTCGCGGCTCGCATGATCTCCGACCCGCTCTGCCTCTACGACTTCTGCCTCGAGTGCGACGGCGCGGTCGCGGTCGTCACGACCACCGTCGAGCGGGCGAAGGATCTCCGCCACCCACCGGCGTACGTGATGGCGTCCGCGCACGGTGGGCACGGGCGTTGGGGGCAGGCGATCACGTGGATGGGGATGCCGGACGACGAGTTCGCGTCGTCGGGGCACCGGCCCGTGGCGCAGCGGCTCTACCAGATGGCCGGCGTCGGTCCCGACGCGGTGGACGTCGCCCTGCTCTACGACCACTTCACGCCGTTGGTGATCATGCAGCTCGAGGACTACGGCTTCTGCGGCATCGGCGAAGGCGGCCCCTTCGTCGCCGAAGGGCACATCCGGTGGCCCGAGGGCGGGCTGCCCGTCAACACCCATGGCGGCAACCTCTCGGAGGCGTACATCATCGGCATGACGCACGTGAAGGAAGCCGTCGAGCAGCTCCGCGGCACCGCGGTGAACCAGGTGGACGGCGCCGAGATCGCGCTCGTCACGGGCGGCCCCGCCTCGATCCCCGTCTCGTCCCTGTTGCTGCGGAAGTGAGGACCCACCCCGTGAACGGCCTGCTGCCCGCCGATCTCATCCAGCTCACGCCCAACGGGTGGACCGAACCGTTCTGGCGGGCGACCGCGGAACACCGGCTCGTCGTGCCGCGCTGCACGAACTGCCGGACGTACCGCCTGCCACCGTCGCCGTTCTGCTTCGCCTGCCGCGCGCAGTCGGTCGAGTGGGTCGAGCAACCGGGCGCGGGCGAGATCTACTCGTTCACGGTCATCCGCCACACGGTCATCCCGCCCGTGGCCGAGGCGCTGCCCCTCGTCGCCGCGGTCGTCGAGCTCCCGGACACCGGCGGCTGCCGGCTCGTCGGCAACGTCGTCGACGCCGACCCCGGCGCGGTCGCGATCGGGATGGCCGTCCGCGTCGACTGGTACGACGTGCGCGCGGGCACGACGATCCCGGTCTTCCGCCTGGCCTGACACGCCCCGCGCGCACCTGGATAAATTTTCCCGTCCAATCGCGATCCGGTCTCGGATAGTGGTCATTCGGGTGGGCGCGAGGGGCATGTGGGGTTGATCGCCACGGACGGCGGGCGGGCAAGAGGACTCAACCCCACATGCGCCCCTCCGAAGCAAGTGGCGGGCAAAGCAAGGAAGGGCGGCAAGGCAAGGAACGGCAAGGAACCCGGGCGGGCAACCCCGGGAGGCACGGAAGCCAAGCAAGTCAAGGCGGGCAAGCAAGCAAGGAAGTCAGTAAGGGCGGCAAGGCAAGGACGCACAGCAAGGCGGGTGGGCACACGAGAGCGCAAGCCGGGCGGGCAAACCCGGGCGGGCACTTTCTGAAGCAAGCAGTTGAGCGGGTAGCGATCGGGCGCCGAACTCGGCGCCCGATTCCTATTCCGTGCCCGTTCCTCGTTTCGGTGCCCGTTCCTCGTTTCGGTGCCCGTTCCTCGTTTCGGTGCCCGTTCCTCGTTTCGGTGCCCGTTCCTCGTTTCGGTGCCCGTTCCTCGTTTCGGTGCCGGGTCCTCGTTGTCGGTGGCAGCGTTAGATTCGGCCGGTGGCGACCGACCGTCGTTCCCTTGCCGATGTGCTGCGCAGCCACGCCCGCGCCCGGCCCGACGCACCGGCGTTCGCGGACGGCGACCTGACGCTGGACTGGCGGTCCGCCGCGACTCGCGTCCATCGCGCCGCCGAACGCGTTGCGCGCGCAGGGCGTCGGACCCGGCGACCGCGTCCTGTGGTTGGGGCAGAATTCCTTCCGCATCCAGGAGTTGCTGCTCGCCTGTTGCGAGATCGGGGCCATGTTCTGTCCGGCGAACTGGCGCCAGCAGCCCGCCGAGCTCGCGTTCGTCATCGACGACCTCGCCCCGGCGCTTGTCGTGTGGCAGGAAGAAGAGGTCGGACCGACGGTTCGGTCCGGTCGGGCGCGCGCTGCGCACCCCGCCCTGTGGATCCGGCACGACACCGACGGGGCCGGGTTCGGCGAGTACGAAGAATTCGTCGCGGCCGGGAGCCCCGTCGATCCCGACGCGGACGCACCCGGAGACGCGCCGCTCCTGCTCGTCTACACCGCCGCGTTCGACGGACGTCCGAACGCGGCGATGCTGCCGTCGCGCGCGCTGATCGCGCAGGGCCTGCTCATGGCCCCGTGGTCAGGGATCGACGCGGCCTACGTGTTCCTCAACTCCGGGCCGCTGTTCCACATCGGGACGTTCATGCCGAACCTGTCGACGTTCGTCATGGGCGGCACGAACGTGTTCGTCCGCCGCTCCGACGGCGAGGAGCTGTGCCGCGCGATCGCGACCCACGGGGTCACCGGCGGGTTCGTCATTGGCCCGATGGTCGACGCGATCGTCGCCGCGAACGCCGGCGGGCGCTTCGACCTCTCGACGTTCCGCGGCCGGCGCGGCAACCCCGAGTTCGACGCGTGGGTGCAGCCCGACCCGTCGCCGTGGGGCCGGCGCGCCGGTGGCTACGGACAGTCGGAAGTGATGGGCATGGCGACGTTCAACCTGCTCGCTCCCGACGGCATCGGCACCCACGGCCGGCCGTCACCGCTCGTCGACGTGCGGGTCGTCGACCCGGACGGCGAGGAGGTGCCCACCGGTGAGACGGGCGAGATCGTCGTGCGCGGCACCACCGTGATGTGCGGGTACTGGAACCGGGCGGAGTTGAACGCGCGCCGGGCGCGCGGTGGCTGGCACCACACCAACGACCTCGGACGCTACGAAGCCGACGGCTCGTTCACGTTCGTGGGGCCGCAGAGCCGGATGTTGAAGTCGGCGGCGGAGAACATCTACCCGGTCGAGGTGGAGAACTGCCTGAAGGCGCACCCCGCGGTGGCCGACTGCGCGGTGATCGGTGTGCCCGATCCGGAGTGGGTCCAGTCGGTGAAGGCGATCGTGGTGCTCGCGCCCGATGCGGCCGCCACCACCGACGACCTCGTCGCGCACTGCAGGGACCGGATGGCGTCGTACAAGAAGCCGAAGTCGATCGAGTTCGTCGCCGCGCTGCCCCGTCAGGGCTTCGTGGTCGACTACGACGCACTCGATGCCGAGTTCGGCGGCGGTGGCTATCCGGGCGGGAACACCCGATCGGCCTAGATGTCGTCCGGCGAAGCGGGTCCCGTTACGCGTCGGTCAGGATCTCGGGACCGCCGGCGCCGATCAGCACGACGTCCTCGCGCAGGGCGCGACCCGCGTCGAGTTCGACCGCGACCACCATGCCCGGCTCGAGGACGACGTCCTCGTCCAGGTCCTCGCGCCCGCGGCCGACGCCGTTGACGATGAAGAGATCGCCGACCCGTTCGCCCGGCCGGCAGGCACCGACCACCGCGTCCCAACCGGGCGGGTTCACCGACGCGCCGGCGCGGTACGTGCGCGCGAGCGACGCTTCCCAGCCGTCGCGCAAGACGCCACCGCGCAGCACGACCGTGTGCTGCTCGACGTCGAGCGGGCCGGGCGTCGACCACCACCGGCCTTCGAACGCGGTCGTGGCGACCGCTTCGAACGCGGGCGTCGTGACGCCGTGCGCGGCGGCCGCTTCCGCGAACCGGCCCCGCAGCACCGCGGCGGTGACACCGGGCCGGAGCGCCGCTGCGGTCTGCGCAAACGCATCTCGCGCCACCGCGGCGGCCGCGCGCAGTGCGTCGATCTCGTCGGTGGTTTTCACCCGCACGAGCTCCCGCAGCATCGGTGTCGCGTCCGCGACGGCCGCACCGGGCACGACGGACTGCAGCAACGAACGGGCCATCGGGGTCATGCCGTCGACACCGATCCGACGCGCGTCGGTGAAGCCCGGGATCTCGAGCAGCATCTGCGCGAGGTTGGCCGGGTTCCACGTAAGTGGTGGCACGGTCGCGGCGCCCGTGGACCGCACGACGATGCAGCTCGGCGTGAACGGTCGCGTTCCTGCCAGCCACAGCCGCGCCTCGCCCGTGATCGTGCGTACGTGCGCGTCCCGCCCGAGCACCAAGGCGTCGAAGCCGGCCGGCGCCATGGCGGCGACGCAGTCGTTCAACCGAGCCACGCGCCCCCCTCGTCGAGCGTCGCCGGTCGGGAGAGGCGCCGGTAGCCGGTGTCGGTGACGGCGACGATCTCCTCGGAGCGGTGGCCGGCGTGGCCGTTGTCCCAGATGACGGGCTCGAGCACCAGCACCATCCCCGGCTGCATCACCAACGCGTCGTCGAAGTCGGGGCCGAGGTCGGTGCCGACGAACGGCATCTCCGCGCTGTCGGTGCCGATCCCGTGCGCGAGGTAGAAGTACGAGAGCCAGGGCGTGCGACCGGCGTCCTTCCCCGCGGCCCGCACCAGATCGCCGCCGGTGACGCCCGGTCGCAACGCGTCGAGCACGCCGTCGACCACGCCCCGCCACCGCGCGAACTGGTCCCGTTCGGCGGCCTCGGGTGCGCGACCGACGATCCAGGTCGCGCCGAAGTCGGATGCGTAGCCCTCGTAATTGATGCCGGTGTCGACCCACATGACGTCGCCGGTCTGCAGCTCGATCGGCTGCGTTGGCGTCGGGTAGGTCGCTTCGATCTCGACCGCGCGCGGCATCACCTGGAAGACCGGGTCGACGGTGTTCGCGGTCGCGCCGCGCTCGGCGACGGCGCGGAGGAACGCGCCCGACACCGTCGTCGCCTTGACGCCGGGGAGTGCGAGCGGCCGTACCCACTCCATCGCTTCCTCGTTGATGCGTTGCGCGATCTCGATGCAGCGCAGTTCGTCCTCGGTCTTGGTGAGCTTCGCGGGCCCGAGCACGACACTCGCGTCGCAGACCGGCCGCCCCGCCAACGCGGTCCACAGCGGGAACGGCGCGTCGTCGAGCGCGATCGGCCCTTCTCCGAGCGACGCGACCAGCTCCTGCGCGCCCGCGGCCATCTCGACCGCGACCCACTCCTCGATCATCGGGCCGGGCCGGGCGCCTTGCGGGAACTGCGTGAACAGCTGCGGGCGTGGTTCGTCGGCGCGCAGCACCGCGACCGCGCGCCAGGCCGAGGCGCGCGGGGCATCCGCCGCCGGCGGCCGGGCGCCGGTGAGGTACGAGACGTTGTTCTGTCCGCAGCAGATGAGCGTGGCGACGCCCGACGCCTCCATCGCCGCGCGCACCTTGGCGACGCGCGCGCCGATCATGCGATCGAAGTCGATGGTGCCGAACGGTGCCTCAGGCATCGCGGTCGTCCAACGGGCGCGGGCTCACTTCCAGGCGCGGCCGCGGGCCGGGATCGACGAGTTCGACTGTGCTGTAGATGGCCACGCGCACGCGAGCATCCCACACCCGCGCGCAGCCCGGCCTTCGCCCACAGCGCGTCGAGGAAGTCGTCCGGATCGGGCAGCTTGACCCAGACCGCGGGGAGGAACGTCGCCGCGCTGGTCGACGCGCTCGACGATGACTCCGGTGGTTCCCGGTTCGAGCGCGGCGACGAGCGCGGCGCGCGACGCGACCGCCAGCGGCTGCGGATCAGACAGGACCGACACCTTCACGCGCATCACCGGGAAGTCGTCCGGGTCGACCGCAGGCATGCGGGGATCGTCGAATGCGGCCGCGATCGCGCTGTGGGCGACGCTGGTTCCGAGCGCCGTGTCTGCGGTGAGGGTGCCGATGCAGCCCAGCAACGCCTCGCCCCGTTCGAGGGTCACGAACGCGGCGCCGGGCCGGGCGAGCGCGGGCGGAAGCTCGGCGGGTGCAGGCAGTCGGCGCCGGCCGGTGCGCAGCATGTGTGAGATCGCATCGACCGCGATCGTCGGTAAGGACGCGAGCGCGCTCGTCACGCGGGGCTCGCGGAGAACGCGATCGCGGCGTAGCCCACGACGCGGTCGCGGGGGCCGGCGGTCTCACCCGACGTGCGCCGGTCCAGCACCACCGGCCGGAGGCCATGGTGCGCCGCCGCGAGGAGCAGCCCGCGCAACGGGAAGCGACCGCACACGTCGCGCGGACCGATCGCGTCGATCCGGCCCGCGAGGATGGCGTCGACGGTGCGCCGGTCGTGCGCCGTCGCGGCGTCGTGCGTCTCGTAGTGCGACAGGTCGGTGGAGACGACGATGAGTGTCTCGGGCCCACCCCAGACCGCGTCGAGCACCGTCGCGACGTCCTCGGCCGCGGCGACGCCGACGACGAGCGGCAGCACAGTGAACTCGGCGAACGCGCGCTGCAGGAACGGGAGATGGACCTCGAGGCTGTGCTCACCGGCGTGCGGCGCGTCAGCGATCGTGACGTTCGGGAGCGCGGTGACGATCGCCCGCGCCTCGACATCGACGGGAACGTCACCGAGAGGCGTCCGCAGGATGTCGGCCGCCGGCGCGGCGAGGCCGTGGAGGGCGACGCGGTGCGCGGGCCCGAGGAGAACCACGCGCCGCACCGTCGCGCGCGCGGGTGCGAGCCGCGCGTACCCGCTCGCGGCGATCGAGCCCGAGAAGTCGTAGCCGGCGTGCGGGACGACGATCGCCTTCGGTACCGGCGCGGCCGCGACCGCTGCGGATGCGAGCAGACGGTCGACCGATTGCGCGAGCGCGCCGGCGTGAGCGGGGTAGAAGCGTCCGGCAACCGCCGGCGCGCGCGCCCGCGTCGCGTCACTGGTCACGCGCCGCCGATTCGAACGGGGAGGCGGCGCGACCCCCACGTGCCGGCGGGCCCGTCGAAGCGGCCGGGCAGCACAGTGCCGCACGAGCGGCAGTGACCGTCGTCGGTGAGGTGGTAGCGCCCGAGCCGGTACCAGTCGCGCTCGATCAGCAGGGTGCCGCAGCCGGTGCACGTCGTGCTGCCACCGTCGGTGTCGTGCACGTTCCCGGTGTACGCGTAGCGCACGCCGTTGCGACGCGCGATCTCGCGCGCGCGCGTCAACGTTGTCGGGGGCGTCGGACCGATATCCATCATCTTGAAGTCGGGGTGGAACGCGGTGAAGTGCAGTGGGACGTCCGGGCCAAGGTGCTCGACGATCCAACGCGTCATCGCGTCGATCTCGTCGGGCTCGTCGTTGCGGCCGGGGATGAGCAGCGTCGTGATCTCGACCCACACGTCGGTGTCGTGCACGAGAAACTCGAGCGTGTCGAGCACATCGGCCAAGTGCGCGCCGCACACATGCCGGTAGAAGTCCTCGGTGAACGCCTTCAAGTCGACGTTCGCGGCGTCCATGTGCGCGTACATCTCGCGGCGCGGCTCGGGTGAGATGTAACCGGCGGTGACCGCGACGCTCGAGATGCCCGCGGCGCGGCACGCATCACCGACGTCGATCGCGTACTCCATGAAGATCGTCGGGTCGTTGTACGTGAACGCGACGCTGCGACACCCGAGCCGTTGGGCTGTGGCCACGAGGTCGTCCGGCGTGGCCGAGTCGGCGAGCGTGTCGACCTCCTTCGACTTCGAGATGTCCCAGTTCTGGCAGAAACGGCACGCGAGGTTGCAACCGGCGGTGCCGAACGACAGCACGCTCGACCCGGGCAGGAAGTGGTTGAGGGGCTTCTTCTCGATCGGGTCGACGCAGAAGCCGCTGGACCGGCCGTAGGTCGTGAGCACCACGCCGTCGCCTTCACGAGCGCGGACGAAGCAGAGCCCGCGCTGGCCGTCGCGCAACTTGCACGCGCGAGGGCACACGTCGCACTGCACACGCCCGTCGGGGAGCGCATGCCAGTAGCGCGTCGGGATGGTCGTCACCCCACCAAGTGTGCCGCGTCGACGCGGGCCGGCAAACCGCTACAGGATCTCGACGTTGTCGGTGACGACGGATTCGTCGACATCGGTGCGCAGGGCGCGGATCTCCAGCTTCCACGTGCCGGCGAACGGCAGGTCGATGTTGCCCTGCGCGGTGCCGCTGCCCGCGGCGCCCTTCGTCATCGGCACGTTCAGGGTCACGCCCTGCTCCGAATTCGTGAGCTTGGCGGTGATGTCGATCGGATCGAACGGCGCGCCGGCCTTGGTGGTCGCGACCGTGAGCTGGTTCGTGCCCTTCAGACCGGGGGAGAGCTTGACGTCGAACTGGATGCCGCCGTTCGAGAGCGTCGCGCTGTAGCCGGCCGGCTTCACCGGTTGTGAGGGGCTCGTCGCCGTCGGGGCGCCCGTGCTGCCGCCTTCGACGCGCGCGGGGGCGGTGTTCACCAACAGCGCGGTCACGAGCAGGACGATCACCGCGATCGCCACCTCGACGACGACGGCGTTGCGGAGCTCGCGCACGTCTTCGGGATCGGCTTCGGCCCGCAGCGCCCCTGGGCCGGCGGGGATCAGCTGGCGATCGGCCCACAAGCGAACGATGTGCCGGCTGACGCTGGCCGCGGCGACGATCATCACCACCAGCCCGATCTTCGTGAGCAGCAGTCGTCCGTAGGTGGTGTCGAAAACGGAGTCGAGGCCGTCGGTCTGCCGCCACGCCTGGACCGCGCCCGAGATCGCGACGATCACGATGGCAGGCGCCGCGATCCGAGAAAATCGTGAGGTGATTTCAGGAACGTCATGCGGAACCGCGCGACGTACGAGCAGTGTCGCGAGGACCGCGATGCCGCCCAACCAAACCGAGGCCGAACCGAGGTGAACGAGATCGGTGATCGTGCCGACCAGGATCCAGCGTCCGGTGCGCGCATGTTCGGCAAACGTGAACGTCGCGAGCAGGAACACGGCCAGCGCCGCGTCCACCGCATTCACGAACGGCGGACGGCGCTTGCCGGGGCTGCGCAGCGCGGGCAGCACCAGCAAGAGGAGCCCGGCGCGGATCAACCATGACTGACCGAAGCGAGTGTCCATGACCTCCCGGATCGCGGTCGTGTTCCACATGCCCGAGATTTCTTGCGTCGTCGTGTACGCGGCTTGCATGCCGATCCCGAGCAGCGCGGTCACGAAGGCGACGACCCAGCTGACCCACAGGAGCCCACGCACGCCTTGGTCGTCACCGACCTCGCCCGGCACGATCCGAAGGAAGATGATGCCGCCGAGCAGGACGAGCATCGCGCCGAATGCGAGCGCACGGGTGAGCCCGAACGCGATCCCGATGCCGTGGTTCGTGTCGTTCTTCAGCAGCCCGGCGACGTTCGCCCCTCCGGTTGCTGCGCCGACCGTGAAGGTGAACGCGCCGCTGACGGGGTGCGAGTCCGCGGAGACGACGTGCCACTCGACGACGTACGTCCCGTCGGCGAGGTTGGGCAGCGACGCGACGACGACCGAACCCTGATCGCCATGCTTGGTCTCGCCGACGCCGGCAACCTTCTTCCCGCTGCTGGCGAGCAGGGTGATGGAATCCTTCGCGACCTGGACACCCTCACTGAACTCGAGGGTCACCGACCTGGGTGGCTTTCCGGCGGGGTAGGTCTGGGTCGATTGCGGATCGCTGCTGTCGAGCGAGGCGTGGGCGAAGGCCGGTATCGCGGTCAGGAAGAGGATCGCTCCGATCAGCCCGCCCGCGGCCAGCAGCCGTTTCACGCCGCGAGCGGAGACGGGTCCTCGGCGCGGCGATGGGCCTGAGCTTCCAGGAGCCATGCCGCGATCATGCCCAACGCGGCGACCGAATGGGTGACGGGCCATGCCGCCTCGCCGTAACCGCGAGCTGCGTCGGCGAGCGACAATCCCGCGCAGAGCACGACCAGGGCTGTACCGATGGGCAGAAACCCGGACAATGCGCGGGCCGGTCGAGCGGCAACCCAGAGGAACCCGATCGCGAGCGCCAGGTCGAAGGCCGAGAGATGTTGGCTGTGCTCCTCGCCGCCGAGCAGCGTCGGGATCGCGATGAGGATCTGGACCACCGCGATGGCGACGAGGGTGAGTCGGAGCCGGAGCGCCCACGGCGATGGCGGCGCCGCCTGCTGCGCGGTCGCGTGCAGGATCGATGCGGTGAGATCGGGCACCGGCTCGGCCGGAACGATCCGCACCCGACGGTGGATCGCTTCGGCGTCGGCCACGAATGCGCGGCACGCCGCGCAGGTCGCGGCGTGGCGCTGCCAACGCTCGTCGTCGCCCGGCCTCCCTTCCCCGTCGAGAGACGCGGAGTAGAGCGTGCGCGCGAAGAGGCAATCCATGCTCCAACAGTCGCTCGCGGATGCCCGCGAGTTCCCGATCAATCGCGTGGATGTGTGAGCGTTCCCGGCCGACGAGGCCGCGTCATTTCGCGAATCTGCCGTGGTTAGCCTGCCCCGCGCTCGACGAGTGGGAGGGTACCCGTGCTTCGCAGACTGATCGTCGCTGGAACCGTTGTTGGTGTGCTCCTTGTAGGAGCCGCGCCGGCCTGGGCTCACGTCACCATCGATCCGACCTCGGCACCGAAGGGCAGTGACGCGGTGCTGACGTTCACGGTGCCGAACGAGATGGACAATGCGAGCACGACTCAACTCGTCGTTTCGTTCCCCACTGACCACCCGATTGCCGAAGCCTCGGTCGAACCGGTTGCCGGATGGACCGCGAACGTCGAGTCGACCCACTCGGAGAAGCCGATCAAGACCGACGAAGGCGAGACCAACGATCGCGTCTCGAGGGTGACATGGTCGGGTGGCCCGATCGAACCGGGAGACTTCCAACAGTTCAAGATCGCGGTGGGTCTTCCCGACGACGCCAACTCCCTCGTGTTCAAGGCGCTGCAGACCTACAGCAACGGCACCGTCGTCCGCTGGATCGAGACCGCTGCGCCCGGCGCAGCCGAGCCCGAGCACCCGGCCCCTGTCCTCACGCTCACGGGCGGCAGGGGTGCGACGGTTGCGCTCGCGTCCTCGTCCACGAAGAGCGATGACGACAGCGACACGCTGGCAACCGTGGCGATCATCCTCGGCGGTCTCGCATTGATCGCGGCCGTTGTTGCGTTGGTGTTGTCGAGCCGGAAGCGCCAAGCGGCGGCCTGACCTCCGCGGCGCCGCCCGCAACGTGTACGTTTCCGGCCCGGATGGACGAGCTGACCCGCGAGCTGCTCGCGGCGCGGCAGGGGGACCGGTTGGCCTTCGCGGCGGTGGTCCGCGGCGCGCAGGCCGACGTATGGCGGTTCTGCGCGCATCTCGTGGGTCGGGACGACGCGGACGACCTCACGCAGGAGACGTTCGTGCGACTGGTGCGCGCGCTGCCGTCGTTCCGCGGCGAGTCGTCTGCCCGCACGTGGGTCCTCGCGATCGCCCGCCGCGCGTGCGCAGATGCGGTCCGCCGCAACATCAGGGTCCGGCGTCGAGACGCGGCTGCCTGCGTCACCGCGATCGATCTCGTCGAGCCCGATGCCTCGCCGCGTGCGGTCGTGGAGTCGCTCCTCGCCGAGCTCGACCCGGACCAGCGCGCCGCGTTCGTGCTGACACAGCTGCACGGCCTGCCGTACGCCGAGGCGGCCGCCGTGTGCAGTGTCCCCATCGGCACGATCCGATCGCGCGTCGCCCGCGCGGCATGGTGCTGGTCGAAACAGTGCGCGCGGCCGACGCGGTCTGAACCCACTCGGGAACTTCTCCGGCTCGCGGGACGACTAAGCCACAACGGTGGACCTGGGGGAGGAACGTTCGTGTTCAAACGTCGTTGGATCGCGGGACTGATTTCGGCAGGCGCGTTGATCGAACCCGAGTGAAGCGGCGGCAGGGAGCTTTGCCAAGCTGACCTTCCGTGTACCGAACGAGCGGGACGACCCCGGGACTACCAAGGTCGAAGTGAACATGCCCGAGGACGCCGTCATCCCGTTCGTGTCGGTGCAGCCGACGCCGGGCTGGACGGCAGAGGTGACGACGCGCGCTGCTGACGCTGACGGCGGCGACCGGTGACGAGCATGCTGAACCCGCCGACTCAGAGGACGCGGCCGCGGCCACACCGAGCAACTCCGACGATGACAGCAGCAAACGCTTGCGATCGTCGCCCTCGTCGTCGGTGGCGTCGGGGTGTTGCTCGGCGGACTCGCGCTCATCCGCAAGCGCGCCGTGTAACCGCTCCTCGTTGCCGTCTCAGCCGAGCTCGGACTTCTTCAGGTAGACGGCGACGCGAGTGATGAGGTCGTTGGCGACGTCGAACAAGACCGCCTCCTCGGTGCGCAAGCGACCGCCCTCGGCGTCGACCGTTTCGTCGAGCTCGACGACGATCGTCGCGCCGGCGGTGAGGACCCGTTCGACGTGTAGCTCGTAACCCGAGAGCAGCGCGAGCGTCGAGCGCAGGAACGCGACGTACTCCTCGCGGCCGTGGAAGTCGTCGCCGTACGGACCGATGCGTTCGATGTCGGGCGTGACCGTGACAGCGAGTTCGTCCCACGCCTGCCGCGCGAGCGCGTCGAGGTAGCGGTGCACCGGCGCCGCGGGTCCGACGGCGCGTTCGAGGCGGGCGCGGTCGGCGTCGTCGAGTGGGACGCGCGCGATCGCCTCGAGTCCGGCCAGGCTCATCTTCTTCGCCGTCTTCTGGATGACGCTCACGAGCTTGTCGGGCTCCAAGCGCGCGGCGATCTCGGCGAGCTGGGTCTCGAGGAACACGAGGCACAGCGCGTCCTCGAGCGTCTGGACCTCGGGGTCGCGTCCGAGGCCTTGCTTGCGGACGATCGCCTGCACGCGCGCGATCGCGGCATCGTCGTACTCCGCTTCGGAGAGGATCGCACCGAGCTCGGTTGCGTGCTGCTCATGCAGGTTCTTGCGCCAGCGCAGATAGCCGGAACGGCCCGCCGGGGCCGACGCGCGCGGCACGGTCCAGCGGCGGAGGTGATGGCCGCGCGCCGCGAGGAGGAGCTCCTCGCCCGCGTCCGGCGCGAGATCGCAGACCCAATCACTGACCAGCTCGGCGTGCAGGATCTCCTTGGGCCCGGTCCGGCCGCGCACCGTGATCTGGTGTGGATCCTCCGCGTTGGCTGCGTCGATCGCGGCGATGGCGCGCTCGAACCGGCTGTTCACCACCCCGCGACGTTACGGCCCGCGACGTTACGGCGCATGCGAGCCGGCTGCCCGGATTGTCCGGACCGGCCCGTCGGGTACAACGATCCCCGTGAACGAGCGGTCGGCCCGGACACGGCAACAACGGGAAGCCGGGGAAAGGTGGAGAGGATGCCTGAATGGGGTACCGGCGCCTAGAGGTAGTTGGCGAACCAGTCGAGGGTGCGGCGCCACGCGTCGGCTGCGGCCTCGGCGTGGTAATCGGCGCGCACGTCGCAGTGGAACCCGTGCTTCGCCTCGGCGTAGCGCACCACCTCGGTATCCACCGGCGCGGCGCGCAACGCGGAGCGGATCTGCTCGACATCCTCGACGGGAATCGATGCGTCCTCGTCGCCGAAGAGTCCGAGCCACGGCGTCTGCAACGACGCACTGCGTTCGACGAGGGGCGGGAACTGCGGGAAGCGCGCGGTGACGATTCCACCACCGTAGAAACCCACCGCGGCTCCGAGCGCACGTTGCAACGACACCATGAAGGTGACGCGGCCGCCGAAGCAGAAGCCGACGATGCCGATGTGCTCGTCGGCGAATCCCTCCGCACGCAGGTGGTCCAGCGCGGCATCGACGTCGGCGAGCACCGTTGCGTCGCCGCTCACCGATCCGAACAACTTCATCACTGCGTCCCAGTCCCCGTACTCCGCGGTGCCGCCGCCGGCGCGGTGGAAGAAGTCGGGGGCAACGGCGTGGTACCCGGCCGCCGCGAACCGGCGGGTGACGTCCTCGATGTGGTGGTTGACGCCGAACGCCTCCTGCACCACCACGACCGCGGCGGCGGCGCCGTCGTCGGGCACCGCCTCGTAACCGCGCATGGGGCCGTCGGCGGTCTGGAGGGTGCGTGATCCGGAGGGCATCGGCGCAGGCTAACCCTGAAGGTGAACCGCACCAGCCGGCCGCAGCGACAGAATGTCGGGAGTGATGAGCGTCGCGCCCACGGTCGGGGTTGCCGCCGCGGCCTATCTCGCGGGCGCGATCCCGTTCTCGAACATCGCGGCCCGACGCCGGGCGGGTGTCGACCTCCGTGACGTCGGAACCGGCACGGTCTCGGGCACCAGCCTGTTCCGCGTCGCCGGGTTCGGTGCGCTCGCGATCGCGGGCATCGCCGACGTCGCCAAGGGCGCGTTCGGTCCCCTGCTCGCCGGTCACGACACCGCGCTGGCCGGGGTCTGCGCGGGGCTCGCCGTTGCCGGCCACAACTGGTCCCCGTTCTTGCGGGGTGCCGGAGGACGCGGCGTAGCGCCCGCGCTGGGAGCGCTGCTGGCCGTGGCGTGGCCCGGCGCGATCGTGCTCATCGCGGGCCTGGTGCTCGGACGCCTGGTGCACCAGACCGGCTTCGGCGCGTTCGTCGCGCTCCTGTTGCTGACGCCGGTCACGGCGTTCACCTACGGTGGGGTCGGAGCGCTGGCGGGCATATGTGTGGTCGCGCCGATGTTCGCGAAGCGGATGCTCGGTAATCAGCCTCCGGTGCGTCGGGGCGTCCGCTCCTACGTGCAGCGCTTGCTGTTCGATCGGGACGGCACAGACGACCGCGAGGGTCCCGCGGTCGAGTCGGGAGGCCGCGCGTGAGCGTCTCGGTGCTCTGGCGGCGCACCGGCTACCGCACGATGCTTGTCGGTCAGGCCGTGTCTGCGCTGGGCGACTGGATGGGCACCGTGGCGTTCATGGCGCTGGTGCTGGAGCAGTCGGGCTCGTCGACCGCGGTCGGCGGCATCCTCGCGCTGCGCCTGCTGCCCGGTGCGATCGGCGGACCACTCGCGGCGCGCGCTGCCTCGCGCTGGGACCGTCGCCGAGTCATGGTCGCGATGGATGTCGTGCGCGCCGGGATCGTCCTTCTGGTCCCGCTCGTGAACCAGCTCTGGTGGATCTACATCTGGGCGTTCTCGATCGAGGTCGCGAGCCTGGTCTTCCTGCCCGCGCGCGATGCGTCCATCCCCGATCTCGTCGACAACGACGACCTGCCCCTCGCGAACGGACTGGTGCTCGGCACGTCCTATGGGACGATCCCCCTGGGCGCGGCGCTGTTCGCGCTCGTCACCGCGTTGCCGGGTCACGAGCTGCTGGGCCGACCGTTCCTGTTGGTGTTCTGGCTCGACGCCGCGTCGTTCGCGGTGTCGGCACTGCTCATCGCCCGACTGACGCAGCTGTCGCGCGGGACGCACGCGCGTCGCGCAGTCGGCGGCGGTACCGACGGTGGCGCGCACGAGGACCTCCGATTCCGCGATGCGTTCCGCATCCCGCTGGTGCGCGCCGTGATGCCGGCTGCGGTCGCGGTCGCCGTCGGCCTGGGCGCGTTGTTCTCGCTCGGCATCGTGTTCGTCCGGGACGTGCTCGACGCGAGCGACGCGCAGTTCGGGGTGCTCATCGCGCTGTTCGGTGTCGGTGCCGTCGCGGGACTGCAGCTCCTCCGGTCGGCGCCCGAGATCGACGACATACGCGCGACCCGAATCGGTGTCGCATCCCTCGGGGCGATCGTCGCCGCGTTCAGCCTCGCGCCGTTCATCGGGCTCGCGTTCGTCGGTGCGGCCGCATTCGGTGCCGCCGCGGCGTGGACGCTCGCGTCGGGGATGGGCGCGTTGCAGTCCCGCCTCGAAGGCAACGAACGGGTGCTCGCGTTCTCCGCGTTCCACGTCGTCATCCGGTGCGGGCTCGCCGTCGCCGCGATCGGCGCCGGGGTCGCGGGCGAGCTCGTCGACGGGGTGCGCTGGCCGGTGCTCGGCACGCTCGCGCCGGCGCGGCTCGTGCTGTTCTGGGCCGGCATCCTGGTCCTGCTCAGCGCGACGCGCGTGCGGGTACGGGCCGTGGACGCCGCGTGACCGTTGCGATCGTGACCGACAGCGCGGCCGCGCTGCCGGCGGACGTGGTCGACGCGCTGGGTGTGACCGTCGTGCCGATGTGGTTGCAGCTCGACGGCACCGCCCGGCACGAGGACGAGGTCGATTTCGACGAGCTGATCGTGCATCGCGACATCTCGACGTCGGGCCCGACTCCCGGCGAGTTCGAAACGGCCCTTCGCGATCGCGCCAGGGAAGATGGCGTGTGCTTGCTCACGATCTCCGCCACGATGAGCAGCACGTATGAGTCCGCGGTGCTCGGCGCCGAACTCGCGACGCGAGGGCTCGGCCCGCGTCATGTGCGGGTGGTGGACACGTGCACCGCGGCCGGTGCGCAAGGGCTCGTCGTGATCGCGGCCGCGCGTGCCGCCGCACGTGGCGCGACGCTCGATGAAGTGGAAGCGGTCGCGCGCGCCGCGATGAACGAGGTTCGGCTCGTGGCGTGCGTCCCCGATCTCGGCTACCTCGTCCGCAGCGGCCGGGTGCCGAACATCGCCGGGTGGGCCGGGCGCCGGCTGGGGCTCACCCCGCTGTTCGAGTTCCGTGAGGGCGGCGCCCACCCACTTCGTCCACGCGCGGCATGGACAACGCGCTCGAGCGGATGGTCGCACGCTGCCGGCGCGCGCAGGCCGACGGGCACCGTCTACAAGTCGCGGTCCTGCACGCGCACGCGCTCGATACGGCAACGGATCTGCTCGCTCGCGTCGCGAAGGAATTGGATCCGAGCGAAACCTTCGTCGCGTCGTTCGGCGCGGTGATGGTCGCGCACACCGGCCCGGGCCTGGTCGGGCTCGCGTGGCGTTGGGAGCCCGTCGCTGCGGACGACGGCGCGGCGCCGTCAGCGGACTGACTGCAGGATCTCGTCGATCAAGCCGTATTCGAGCGCTTCTTCGGGCGTGAACCACCGGTCGCGCTCGCCGTCCTCGAACACCCGCTGTACGGGTTGCCCGGAGTGCTTGGCGATCAGCTCGGCCATCAGCTCGCGCATCCGGGTGAACTGCTCGGCCTGGATCGCGATGTCGACCGCGAAGCCCTGGACCGCACCGTGCGGCTGATGGAGCAGGATGCGGCTGTTCGGATACGCGGCGCGCTTGCCGTGCGTCCCCGCGCAGAGCAGGAACTGCGCCATCGACGCCGCGAAGCCCATGCAGACGGTCGCGACGTCGCAGCGCAGAGCCTGCATGGTGTCGTAGATCGCGAAGCCGGCGTCGACCTCACCGCCGGGGGAGTGGAGGAACAGGGTGATGTCGCCGTCGCCATCGGCATCGAGGACGAGCAGCTGGGTGCAGATGCGTTCCGCGACCGGCCCGTCGATCGCGCCGGTGAGCATGACGCGCCGCTGGGCCAGCATCTTGCGACCGAGGTCGTCTTCGAAGCGGCCGCCCGGTTCGGGTGCGGTGATCTGCGGAACCTGCAACTTCATGGTTGCACAATGTACCCACCCGCCCCCCCGAACTGCAACCCATGAGTTGCAGGCGATGGTGGAGGCAGCTCAGCGGACGGTGGGCGAGGCGACGGCGAGCGTCCAGTCGATCGCGTCGCGCACCGGCTCGATCGCATCCGGCCCGAACGCGTGCCCCATCCGCGGCACCATCGTGAGCCGGCGGGGCTCGGCCGCGGCCACGTACAGCTCGGCCGCGTCACCACACGCGATGAAGCGGTCCTGCCGCCCGTGGACGAGTGCGACGGGCATGTCCAGCTGCGCGATCAGACCGACCGGCGGCACTGCGTTCGTCCACTTCGGCGCGAGCCGTACGCCGGAGAGGCGGGCGACGAGCAGCCGGCCCGGACGCGTGCGCGTCATCCCCGCGGCGAGCACGCCGCGCACGTTGCGGGGCAGCTTCCACCGTGACGGGCAGGACACGAGGACGACGCCCGCGAGGGCGGGGTCGGTCGTCGCGTAGCGCGCCGCCGCGACCGCGCCCATCGACGCGCCGACGAGCACGACGCGGTCCGTGCGCGCACGCGCCAGCGCGACCGCCGCGGCGACATCGTGCTGCTCGTCGTCGCCGAGGGTGGACTCACCTTCGGAGGTGCCGTGACCACGCGCGTCGTAGGTGACGACGTCGAACGCGGCTCGGTGGATCGACTCCGCGAGCGCCTCGACGTGGGGGCAGTCTGCCGAGGCCGCCATGCCGTGCACGATCACGACCGCCGCATCGGGCGTGCCGATGGTGCGCCAACGGCGGCCGGAGAGCCGGAGGCCGTCGGAGGTGGTGAGGGTCGGCCGCATCACCCCGTCACCGTACGACTTCGGCCACGCGTGCAACCTGCGGCACCGCGACCGGCACGACCGCAGGCGCGACGACGGCCGGTGTGCCCGACCGCCACGTCGGCAGGTTCACGGTGATGCCGTGGCGCGCCATACTGCGGCGGAACCACAGTGCCGACACGATGATCGCGGTAATCGTCACCGTCCACGAGACCGCGACGCGCGCGACCACGAACGTCGCGACCGATTGGCTCAGCAGCAACCAGATGGTGATGGACGCGTTGCAGGCGCCGGCAAAGGCCCAAAGCAGCGAGATCTGCTTGAAGAACTGGCGCACGTGGTGGTTGGCCCGCACGTCGTCGGGGAGCGGACAGAAATCCGTTGCGAGCTTGGCCGCGAGTGGCCGGTTGAGCGGCACCGAGATCAAGAACGCGGTCGCGACCAGCGCGGTGCCGAGTGACGGCTGCAGGAAGTAGACGACGATGCTGCCCGAAAGGATCGAGATCGCTGTACCCGCGGTGAGGGTCGCGGCGCCGAGCAACAGGATTCCTGGAACCGGCTTGCGCAGCACGACGCGCGCGCCGATCGCGCAGAGCACCCACACGACACCGGCGAGCATCGCCCCGTGTGTCCCCAGCAGGCGCAGCGTCACGAGCAGTAACACGACCGGCACCAACGTGCCCTCGATGATGCGCGGCGCGGCGTGCCGCAGGATCGTCCGGAGATCGGGGATGTCGAAGTGCACCGCGCTCACCTGACGATCATCGGCGCTCGTCGCCACCCGCTCGAGAGCATTCACTCATCATGGCTCCCGCGCTCGGATCAGGGGCATCGGCCCGGACGGTGTTTCTGAGTACGAATTCAGCGACGGGTCAGCTCGCGCCGCCGGAATCGCGACATGAGTGCACCGGCGAGGATCGCCCCCGCCGCGACGGCGAACGACATTCCGAACTGCCCGCCCGTAAAGGGCAAACCGGATCCGCCCGATCCCACTGCCGGTGCATCGGCGTATCCGAAGTCAACGCCGGTGACGGACTGATCGGATGTGAGGACGACGTCGGCGACCGAGTCCGTGCCGCCGTCGAAGTCACCGGTGGCGACCATCCCGTCCGGCACCGTCGCCGTGTCGATCGCGACCCGGTAGATTCCTGCGAGCAGGTTCGTGAATTCGTACGGACTGGACGTCGTGACCGACGCGATGGGGACATCATCGGAGGTTCCGAGCACGCCGTCCGGTCCCGCCCCGCTGAGTTGGACGACGACGCCGCCCAGATCGGGTTCGCCCGGGTCGAGGCGCCCGTTGCCGTCGAGGTCGTCGAACACGTGCCCGCTGATCGTCCGCGGGCCGGCGCCCGCGCTCGTCGGCAGCTCGATCGTCGTCGTGTTGTTGTCCGGTACGGGATCGATCGTCGCGGCGTCGACCGACGCGGTGTTCGGCAGCGAGCCGGTGAAGTCGGGGGCGAGCGTGGCCGTGATCGTCGCGTCGACGGAGGCGCCGGACGCCAGTGCCGGGAACGTGCACGTCACCGTGCCGCTCGACTCCGTGCAGCCGGCCGATGCGCTCACGAACGTGAGCTCCGGATCGAGGACATCGGTGACCACGATCTCACTGGCATCGTCCGGTCCGTTGTTCGCGACATTGACGGTGAACGTGACCGCCGCGCCGGCGACCGCGGTCGGTGCGGACTTGGCGATGACCAGATCGGCGCTCGTTCCGATCGTCGTCGTCGCGATCGCGGTGTTGTCCGAAGGGTTCGGGTCGATCTCGGTCGCGCCGACGATCGCGGTGTTCGTGATCGTGCCGCCCGGCGCCGGCACCCGCATGAGGTCGACGCTGATGGTGATCGTCGCGGTCGCGCCCACAGGCAGGTCGCCGAGCGCACAACTCACGATGTTCGCGGACGGTGAGCATCCCGCGGACCCGGTCGCGAACACGGTCCCCGGGGGCAAGTCGTCGACGACGGTGACTCCGGTCGCGCGCACCGGTCCGGCGTTGGTGACGCTGAGCGCGTACGTGAGTCGGCCGGCGGCCGCGACCGGATCCGGGCTGTCGTCCTTCGTGATCGACAGGTCCGCCGCGCCGGCGACCGTCGTCGTCGCAGTCGATTGGTTGTTGGCGCGGTCCGGATCAGGAGTGATCGACGCGACGGTCGCGGTATTGGTGATCATCCCGACCGCGTCCGCGAGGACGTCGACGGTGAAGGTGATGGTCGCGGTCTCGGTTGGTTCGAGTCCGGGATGCGTACAAGTGAGCGTGGTCGACGAGATGGTGCAGCCCCCCGGCGCGGGACCGGGCACCACCCCGGCCGGGAGCGGGTCCGTGACCGTGAGGTTCGGCGCGAACGACGGCCCGGCGTTGGTCACCACGAACGTGTAGGTGAGCGCGGCGCCGGGGTCCACCGGATCGGGCGCGTCGACCTTGGTGATCGAGACATCGGCGCTCGACGCGATCGCGGTGTCCTCGGTGGCGGTGTTGTTGCCCGGGTTCGGGTCGGTCGTGGTCGCGGTCACGGTGGCGGTGTCGGACGTCGACGTCCCCGCGCCGAGTTGCGTGTCCGTTCGGGACGCGATCGTGAGCGTCTGCGACGCGCCGGTCGCGAGCCCGCCGACCGTGCACATGACATCGGTCGCGGATGCCGCGCAACCCGCCGACGCAGTTACGAACGTCGTGCCGTCGGGGATCGAGTCGGTCACGAGCACGCCGATCGCGTCGGATGGCCCCGCGTTCGTGACCGTCAGCGTGTACGTGACGACGTTCCCGGCGAAGACCGGATCGGGGCTGTCGACCTTGGCGATCGAGAGGTCGGCGCTCGGCGCCGCCGCCACCGTCGTCGTCGCGCTGGCGGTGTTGTTCGTCGCGTTCGGATCGGGCTCCGTTCGACTCACTGTCGCCGAGTTGGTGAGCGCGGTCCCCGGCGCCGTAGCCGGGTCGACGGTGGTGTCGATCATCAGTGGGAGCGCACCCCCCGGCGCGATCGTGCCGAGGGCGCACGTCAGTGTCGTGGTGCCGGTGCACGGTGGCGTCGCGCTCACGAACGTCACGCCCGGCGGCAGCGTGTCGGTCACAGTGACGTTGGTTGCGGTCGAGGGCCCGAGGTTGGAAGCGTTCAGCGTGTAGGTGAGCGTGTCGCCCGCGGCGACCGGATCCGGCGCGTCGCTCTTCGTGAGCGCGACATCCGCTCGCGGCCCGAGGCTTGTTGGCTCGCGTGATCGTGTTGCTCGACGGGATCCGGATCAGTCCTCGACCGAACGCAACCGTCACGGTGTTGCTGATCTGTCCGCGCTGTGCCGGGTCGACGTTCACGACGAGCTGCACCGACGGCGGCGTCGCCGGGAACGCGGGGATGTCAGCGAACGCGCACGTCACGGTCTGACCGACTGCGGTGCATCCGGCGGGCAACGTCCCGACGGTGACACCAGAGGGCAGCGGGTCGACGACCTGGACGCCGGTCGCGGTCGACGGACCGAGGTTGTCGACGGAGATCGTGTACGTCAGCGTGCTGCCCGGGATCACCGGGTCCGGGCTGTCCTGCTTGCCGACGACGAGGTCGGCGACGTCACCTGGCGCGGCCGCGGCGCGAGATGTCGCGAGCAGCACCGGCACCAGCGTCACCGCGACGAGGAGCGCCAGTACGAGGGGCGCCAGCACGAGGGGCGCCAGCGCGAGTGGCGAGGGAACGAAGAGGAGCGCGAACCGTGGGGCCCGCGCGGTCCCGCCGGATTGGCTGCGGTCGCGCTGCCCAGCCGGCATTGCGCGCGGATGGTACGGCGATCGCGGCCGGTCCGCACCGGTTCGACGGGCGCGACCATCCCGGGCCACCGGCTGTTAATGTGCAACCCATGAGTTGCGACCACGCCCCCACCGTCCACCGCACCGTCGACCTCCCTGCGCCCCTCGACGCGGTCTGGACCGCGATCGTCGCCGGCAACTGGCTCGGCGCCGAGGTCGAGATCGACGCTCGGCCCGGCGGCGCGCTGCGCGTCGACAGTCGCGTCGGTGTCGTCGAGGCCGCGGAACCCGGCCGCAGCCTCTCCTTCTGGTGGACGAGGCCGAACACCGACGAGCCCGCCTCGCGGGTCGACGTCGAGATCGAGCGCGTCGGCGACATCACCCGGCTCTGGGTGCGCGAGGTCCAGCTCGACCTCGACATCGCCGTAATGCTCCGGCCCCCGAGCGCGCTCGCCCGTGCCTGACGCCGGTCCCGTCTTCGTCGCGCTCTCCGATCAGACCCGCCGTTCGATCGTCGAGCAGCTCGGCGCGCAACCGGCGTCCGCGAGCGACCTCGCCGGCTTCGTCCCGGTCAGCCGGCAGGCGGTGGTGAAGCACCTTGCCGTGCTCGAGGACGCGGGGCTGGTCCGGGGCACGCGTGACGGCCGCCGGGTCGTCTACGAGCTGACGCCCGAGCCGTTCGAAGATGCCGCGCGCTGGATGTCGGAGGTCGGCGCCGCGTGGGACCATCGTCTCGCCACGCTCGCCCGCGGTCTCGAGCGCAGCTGACGGGCCGCCCGCCCACGCGAGTACGGTGCGGCCCGCATTGGCAACGGAGGAAGAACGATGGGCTTTCGGGTCGAGGTCGATTACGACAAGTGCGAGTCGAATGCGCTCTGCATGGCGGCTGCGCCCGAGGTGTTCGAAGTGCGGGACGACGACTTCCTGTACGTGCTCGACGAGCACCCGCCGGAAGCCCTGCGCGAGAAGTGCCTCGAGGCGGCGCGGGTCTGCCCGAAGCAGGCGATCACGATCGTCGACGAGTAACGGATGGCGGACCTGGCGGGAGCGGCCGCGCTCGTCACCGGTGGCGGGAGCGGTATCGGTCTCGGGAGCGCGAAGCGGCTCGCCGCCGACGGCGCCCACGTCACGATCGCGGGGCGCACCGAGGCCCGGCTCGTCGACGCGGTCGCGGAGATCGCGGCGCAGGCCGCGCCGGGTGTCACGGTCCGGCACGCGGTGTGTGACGTCACCGTCGAAGCCGACGTGCGTGCGGCGGTCGCCCGCGCCACTGAACCGACGGGCGCGCTGGACGTGCTGTTCGCGTGCGCGGGCGGGTCGCGGCACCTCGGCCCGATCGTCGACGCGGATCTCGACGCGTGGAAGGCGACGCTCGACCTCAACGTGGTCGGGACGTTTCTTTCGATCAAGCACGCGGGCACGCAGATGGTCGCGAACGGTGGCGGATCGATCGTCGCGATGTCGTCCATCGCGGGCCACTCGACCCACCGCCTGATGAGCGCGTATTGCGTCGGCAAGGCCGGCATCGAGATGCTCGTGAAAGTCGCGGCTGACGAGTTGGGCGAGCACGGTGTCCGCGTGAACGCAGTGCAGCCCGGGCTCGTCGACACGGAGCTCGTGGGCTTCATCACTGCGGGCGGGAAGCTCCTCGCCGACTACCTCGACCAGATGCCGGTCGCGCGCGTCGGGACGGTCGATGACATCGCCGCGGTCGTCGCGTTCCTCGCGGGACCCGAGTCGAGCTGGGTCACCGGCCAGATGATCGGCATCGACGGTGGTCACCAGCTCCGCCGCGGCCCCCGCTACGACCTCCTGTTCGAGTGACAACATCGTGCACCGACGTCAGCGACGCGGCGAGCGTAGCGAGCTCGCCGGAGTCCTGAGCGTCCCGTAGGGCGCCGACGGGTTCGTCCGGGGCCGAGTGAAGGCGACAGAGAGATATGGACTTCGACGAGTCGGACGAAGAGGAGGCGTTCCGCGCCGAAGCGCGCGCGTGGTTGCAGTCGCACGCGAAGCCGCGCAAGGTGGGCGCCGATCCCGAGCACTTCCACCTCTCGGGCGACCCGACACCCGAAGCCGAGGCGGCACACGTCCAGGGATGCAAGGAGTGGCAGCGCACGCTCTATGACGCGGGCTGGGCCGGCATCACCTGGCCCAAGGATGCAGGCGGTCGGGGCGGCCCTGGCTGGCAGCAACGCATCTTCAACGAGGAGCAGTCGCGCTTCGATGTCGCGGTCGGCGTGTTCGCCGTCGGCATCGGGATGGCGGGGCCGACGATCATCAGCTGCGGCACCGAGGAGCAGCAGAACCGCTTCCTGCCCGCGATGCTGAAGGGCGAGCAGATCTGGTGCCAGCTGTTCTCCGAACCCGGTGCGGGCTCGGACCTCGCCGGGCTCCGCACCCGCGCCGACCGTGACGGCGACGAGTGGGTCGTGAACGGTCAGAAGGTCTGGACGTCGGGCGCGCACTACAGCGACTGGGGACTGCTGCTCGCACGCACGAACCCCGACGTGCCCAAGCACCGCGGCATCACCGCGTTCCTCGTGGACATGCGCACCACCGGCATCGACGTGCGGCCGCTGCGGCAGATCACCGGTGTTGCGCACTTCAACGAGGTGTTCTTCACCGACGTGCGCGTGCCGGACGCGTGCCGGTTGGGCGAGACCGGCGACGGTTGGCGCGTCGCGAACACCATGTTGTCGAACGAGCGGGCGCTCATCGGCGGCGGCGGCCGGATCAGCTTCAAGGAGATCGCCGCGCTCGCGCGCACGTGCGGGGTGGGAGAGGATCCGGTGCTGCGGCAGGAGCTCGCGCAGAGCTACACGCGCATGCAGCTGATCAAATGGCTCGGCTGGCGGGCGCGCAGCCGCAAGGACCAAGGGCTCGGCCCCGAAGCATCGGTGTTGAAGCTGGCCGCGTCACGCCGACAAGAGCTGGACGGCGCGCTGGTCGTCGCGCTGCAGGGCACCGCGGGGTTGTTGCATGCCGACGACGCGGTGAACGGCGGCTACTGGCAGAACATGTTCCTGAGTCAGTGGAGCAGTCGCCTCGGCGGCGGTACCGAACAGGTGCAGCGCAACGTCATCGGTGAGCGCGTCCTCGGACTCCCGTCGGACGTGCGCGTCGACAAGACGCTGCCGTTCCGCGAGCTGCCGCGGTAGCTGTCGACTGCGGCCGTCAGGGCTGACGTGACTCGACGATGCGATCGGTCGCGGCCTGCTGCTCGTAGATGAGACGGGCCAGCCAGAACCGCAGGAACTGCGCGAGCGAGTAGCGCAGGAAGATCGCGGCGCCGACGATCGTCACCGTCACGCCGGTGAGCGCGATGAGGACCGCGTCGCGTTGCGTCGCCGGACCCTCGGTGTTGTACGCGGCCTTGGCACCGTGCGACTGGAAGTACGCGATGATCGCGAGCGCGACGCCGAGCACCATGAGCGCGCCGCCGATGAACATCCAGAGGCGCTCGCGGCCGGCCTTCGGATCCTTCAGTCGCATGTCGGCGACGTCCGCACGAAAGCGGGCCACGCGGTCCTCGCCAGTTGCCGGCGTCGATCCGGACTGGGCGTGCTCCTGCGTCTGACTCATGGTCTCCCTACCGTACCGACTTGCCGTTGGACGTGCTCGTGGCCGGGCCGACGGCGGCGTCGACGCTGCCCAGGTACGCAGTCGACAGTTGCTCGGCGAGCTCCGCCGGCGTACCGATCGAGGTGATCTCGCCGTGCACCATGATCACGGCTTGGTCGGCGACGCCCAGGACCGTCTGCGCGAATTGTTCGACGACGAGGATGGACACGCCTTCGCGAGCCACGTTCGCAACGACTTCGTAGAGCTCTTCGATGATGATCGGCGCCAAGCCCATCGACAGCTCGTCGAGGAGGAGCAGCGCGGGATCGGTGGCGAGTCCGCGGGTCATCGCCAGCATCTGTTGCTCGCCGCCCGAGAGTGTGCCCGCGAGCTGGCTGCGCCGCTCGGACAGTCGCGGGAAGCGCGCGTACGCGATTTCCTCGATCTCGCGCAACGACCGACCGGTGAACGTGCACATGCGCAGGTTCTCGCGGACGGTGAGGTTCGGGAAGATGCCCTTGCCCTCGGGCACGAGGCACATTCCCGCGCGGGCGAGCTCGTCGGGACGGGCGCCGTTGACCCGCCGGCCCGCGACGTAGAGGTCGCCGGCGGTCGGTGCCATCAGTCCGCACGCGACTTTCAACGTGGTCGACTTCCCGGCGCCGTTCGGGCCGAGGATCGCGAGCACCTTGCCGGCCGGAACGACGAGGTCGACGCCGTGGACGACTTCGATGCGGCCGTAGGCGGCCTTGATGCCGCGCAGCTCGAGCAGCGGCGTCTCGACATCGGTGACGGGCGGGACGGCGGTCACGACACCTCCAAGCTGCCGCCGAGATAGGCGGCGAGCACGGCTTCGTCGGTGCGGATCCTCTGTGCGTCGCCCGCCGCGATGATGCGTCCGAAGTCGAGCACGTGGATGAGGTCGCACACCTCCATGACGAGGTGCACGTCGTGCTCGACCAGCAGCACCGCGATGCCTTCGCTCGCGAGCGACCGCAGCAGCGCGCCGAGTTGATCCGATTCCTGCTCGTCGAGGCCGGACGCGGGCTCGTCGAGCAACAGCACCCGGGGTCGCGTCGCGAGCGCGCGTGCGATCTCCACCAACCGGGCCTGCCCGGTCGGCAGCTCGTCGACGCGGTCGTCGATGCGGTCGCCGAGCCCGACGCGCTCGATGATCTCCGTGACCTGGTCGCCACGCGCGTAGTCCTTGCGGACCTCACCGGCGACCATCACGTTCTCTCGCACCGTCAGCAGCGCAAAGAGCTCGAGCCGCTGGAACGTGCGGGCCATGCCGAGCCGGGCCCGCTTGTACGGCGCGAGCGAGTTGATCTCGCGGCGGTCGAGCCGGACGGTGCCGGAGGACGGGTTCAGCAGACCGCACACCGCGTTGAACAGCGTGGTCTTGCCTGCGCCGTTGGGACCGATGAGGCCCGTGACGAGGCCGGCATCGGCGTCGATGTCGACGTCGTCGAGCGCGAGGTGGCCACCGAAGCGCACGGTCAGCCCGCGGGCCTCGAGCAATGCCATGGTCAGCGCACCTCGGCGAGCCCGAGGCGCTCGTCGAGCTCCTGAACGTCTTCCGGGGTGAACGCGCGATCGATGCCGACCCACTCGAGTGGGACGTCTGCGAACGCGACACCGGCCTCGACCTCGAGCTCCGCGTCCGGCTGGGCGCGCACCGCGGCGATCTGCGTGAACGCGATCAGCGCGATCACGCCTCCGATCACGAACCACCACGCGCCGATGTCGGTGACGAGCACTATCGCGTACAGCGCCGCGACGACCACGAGGAACGTCCCGAAGACGACCTTGCGCTTGGGGAGTGGGTCGAACGCTTCGCGGATGTCGGCGACGGCGCCGTTCGGGTTGCGGCCGAGACCGATGCCCATCAGGCCGGGCGTGACCGCGGCCAGGTTCGGGAACCAGCTGACGTTGCGCAGGATCGGCCAGGTCGGCATGGCGACGAGTGTCGCGAGGCTGATGCCGGCGAAGAGCGGCCCGCCGATGCGCGCGATGCCGCCGACGACGCCGACCATGAACACAGGCAACCCGGCCGCGAACTGCCAGTCCTGCGGATTCGTGCTGCGCTGCAACCCGCCGATCAAGGCGCCGCCGATGCCGGCGATGCCCGCGGAGATCGAGAAGACCGCGAGCTTCGTGAACGTGAGGTTCATCCCGACCGTGGCGCACACGGCGGGGGAGTCCTTCATCGCGAGCAAACGCCGGCCGAACGCACCGCGGCGCAGCCATGCGACGAAGATCGCGAGCAGCGCGAACGTGGTGGCGAGCAACATGAGCTGCCGGTACTCGGTGTCGAACTGGTAGCCGAACAGCTTCAGCCGGTCGACGGTGAGCGACCCGGTGCCGAAGATCGAGATCTTCACATCGGAGAACGGCAGGTTGAATGGTGGCAGCCCGAAGATCCACCGTTCGAGGAACACCGCGAACGCGGCGGTGGCCAGCGCGAGATAGATGCCGGAGAGCCGCAAGGTCGGGAGCGCGATGAGTGCACCGACGGTCGCGGTGAGGACGAACGCCCAGAAGATGCCGAGGGGCGTGCCGCCGACACCGAGGTGCGCCATCGTGATCGCGCCGAGCCCGGCGAGACTCCACTGCGCGAGTGACACCTGTCCGGCGAGGCCGATGAGCGGCACCATCGAAAGCGCGACGATGCCGATACCGAACAACCGCGCCATCGTGACGGTGTTCGAGCGGGTCAGCAACGGGATGGCGAGGGCGGTACCGCCGACGATGACCGCGCTGAAGATGAACGTGCCGCGCATCGTCGGCATCGGGATGATCTCACGCGTGCGGGCGATGCCCTGGGCGCGGAGCCGGGAGCTCGGGAGGATGAGCAGGACGATGAACAGCACGATCACCGGTACGGCCGACACGAACGTCGAGTCGAAGTACTGGTTGTTCTTCACGACCAAGTACCCCTGCAGGTAGCCCGACAGCAGGCCCAGCATGAGCGCCCCGACGAACGTGTACGGGAGGCTGCGCAGCCTCCCGATCATGGCCGCGGCGTAGGCGTTGACGATGAGCAACGCCATCGGCGTGGACGCGAGGTCGATGGTGCCGACGAACAGGATGCCGCTCAGCGCGGCGAGGGAACATCCGATCGCCCACGCGAGCATCGAGGACCGGTCGGGGCGAGCGCCGTGCAACGCCGCGAGAGGGCGGTCATCGACAGCGGCACGCATCGCGATCCCCGCCGCGTGTGGTACAGCAGGTAGCGCAGGCCGATCGCCACGAGGATCGCGACGACGATCGTGATCAGTTCGTGGCGCGTGATGGGGACGTCGCCGATGAAGTACGGCCGCGTCGTGTTGAAGAACTTCGTCGCGTTGTGCGCTTCGGTCGGGCTCCAGATCCAGTTCGCGATGCCGATCATCGAGAACAGCAGCGACACGGTCACGACGAGCTTCACCGTTTCGGTCGTTCCCTGTAAGCCGCGGAAGATCGCGACCTCCAAGAACGCGCCGAACAGTGGCCCGAGGACGAGCAGCACGATCGCGATCGAGATCGGCGCGGGCCAGTTCCAGTCGAACCGCAGCTGCCAGTACGCGAACGCGCCCAACATGCCGATGGCGCCGTGCGCGAAGTTGAACACGCCCGTCGTCGTGTACGTCAGCACGAGTCCGCTGGCGGCGACCGCGAGGATCGCCGCGAGGGAGAGGCCGGTGATCGTGTAGCTCAGGAACTCCGTCACCCGGCTCCCTCACGAAGTGCGGGCCCGGCCCTCGCGGCCGGGCCCGTGAATCCGTACTTCGCCCTTCGCAGGCGGTCATGAACAGTTCGACGGCTTCGGGTCGGTCGGCGTAGGCCGGGTTCGGGCACTTGGCGCCGGTGCCGTAGTCGCCGGTCAGCTTGGCGACGTTGCCCTTGTCGCAGTTGAAGATGCCATCCGTCGGCTTGATGCCGGTGTCGAGCACGAACTTCCCGCCCTCGACCTTCAGCAGTGCGTAGCAGTTCGACGCGTCCTTGGTCTTCAGGTTCTGCGGCGCGTGCAGGCCACCGCCGGTCCACTCGGTGATCGCTTGCGCCTTGGCCCACACGCAGTCGCGCGTGAGGTCGGCACCGCACTCGTTCGCGGCCTTGGCGAACAGCAGCCACGCAGACAGGCCCTGCGCGCCGAGGTTGGCGATCTTGCCGCCCGGGTCGTACTGGTCGATGAGGTCGAGGTACTGCTGTGTCGCGGGGTTCTTCGCCGCCGCGGCCTTGTCGAGGAACGGATAGAAGGCGGTGCGCACGTACGTCCCGTCGGCCGCGGTGCCGATCGATGTGACCTGCGGGTCGTAGTGGTTGGCGTCGGTGAGTACCCAGTCGAACTTGATGTCGAGGCTCGCGGCCTCGCTCAGGAACTTCGACAGGTTGGTCGGCTCGCCGACCCAGTAGAGGCCCTTCACGCCCTGGTTGCGCATGGGCTCGAGGAACGGCCGCCAGCTCTGCTCGCCGTTCGGGTTGTAGGTGCCGTCGTAGACGACCTTCCATCCGAGCTGGTCCATCGCCTCTTTGTTCCGCTCGGCGACGACCTTCGTCGTCTCGATGCTGCCGGTGAAGACGCCGACGTGTCTGCGTCGTGCCCGGGAACGCCTTCTCGATGTACTTCATCGCGCCGATCGGCTGCTGGTCGCCCGGGTTCGGGATCGGTTGGATCGACAGGTCTGCGTCGGCCGCGACCGCGGTGACCGCGTAGCCATAGATGATCGGCAGCCCGCACTTCAGCCGGTCGGCTTGGCCGGTGTCGTCGAACACCGCGCCACCACCGACACTGAAGAAGTCACCCTCGTCGCAGGCCTCGATGACGCGTTGCTGGAACTCGGTGAGCTTCGCGTCGCGCTCCTTGAGCACGATCTTGCGGCCATTGATGCCGCCGTGGTCGTTGCACCACTTCGAGAACGCCTCGGCGGTGTCGAACATCTCCTGGTTCAAGCCCAACCGGCCCTGGAAACCCGGGGTCGGAGAAGGTCGACACCTGGATCGAGTCGGCCGTCACACCCGGATCGCTGGTCGACGGGGCCTTCTGGTCCTTGGGTGCGGGCTTGCACAGGACGCCGAGGTCGCCGAAGGCGCCGGCATCGAGGCCCTTGTTCCCGCCGGCGGCCGTCGTGTCCGACGTCTGGCCGCTGTTGCCGCTGCCGCCGTTGTCGGCCTTCGTCGACTCGTCGCTGCGGCCGCATGCGGCCACCACGAATACCAGCACGCTCGCGATCGCGAGCAAGCGCAGACGTGTCACCGTTCCCCCTCGTCAGGCCTTCGGTTCCCCCCGCCGAGAACCTGATGCCCCGTCAGATTTGGCTTGTGAGACTGCCGCCTCGGACGCTCGTGCGCAAGCCGCGCGCAGTGTGACACCGGAAATGCGTCGTGTCCGGTCGCGTTGCCCGACTCCCGGCGGGCGGCGAGTGCCGGCGTCAGCGCCGCCGGGCGGCCGCAGTGTCGAGGCGGAACGCGCGGCCCAACGAGAACGGGAGCGCCCAGGACGCCGCGTCGTTGCGGGCGACTCGGACATCCCAGCGGAATCGGTCGCGGCAGCCGTCGGAGCGCTGCACCACGAGGCGCCGGCGGTCGCGCCGCTTCGACAGCACCGCGGTGCGGATCTCGGATACCGCAAGGCTGCGGTGCGGCGGATCGGCGAGGAGTGCCGACACCGGCGTGCTGCAGTACGTCGAGTACCGCTGCGCGGCACGCTTGCGGGAGACGCGACGACCGATGAGCGCCCCGGGGATCGCGCCAACGACCGGGAGCACCACGAAGCCCAAGATCGCATACGTGACGACGGGATCGATGCCGCGCACTCGGACGAGGACGAGCACGCGGTCCGCAACGATGACGTCCCATCGCCGGCCGCGGTGACGCGTCGACATCAGCGCGGCCCGCAATCCGTCGCCCGCGCTGACGAGCGTGACGAGCGGCGCTCCCTTCCGCAGCCGGAGGAGGTCGGGAGCGGGTGGTCGGAGCGCGGCGAACGCCGGCCGCGTTGCCGTGCCCGATTCGAGGGACATCTCGCCCGTCTCGAATGCCGTCTCGAATGCCGTCTCGAATGCCGTCTCGAATGGTGGTGTCGTCCGTGACCCGCCGCCCATGCGTCCTCCCTGACACTGGTCTGTCAGAAGTTTCCTACATGTGAGCGGGCGCCGCACGCGGACTGACGGCCCGTGCGGACGCAGCGGAGGCCTTCTCGCCGGAGGCCCCGACGGCGCGGAGCGAAGGGAGCCATGGACGTGGTGCGGACGTAGCGGAGGCCTTCTCGCCGGAGGCCCCGACGGCGCGGAGCGAAGGGAGCCATGGACGTGGTGCGAACGCAGCGGTGGCGCTTCTCGCCGGAGGCCCCGACGGCGCGGAGCGAAGGGAGCCATGGACGTGGTGCGGACGTAGCGGTGGCGCTTCTCGCCGGAGGCCCCGACGGCGCGGAGCGAAGGGAGCCATGGACGTGGTGCGGACGCAGCGGTGGCGCTTCTCGCCGGAGGCCCCGACGGCGCGGAGCGAAGGGAGCCATGGACGTGGTGCGGACGTCGCGGAGGCCTTCTCGCCGGAGGCCCCGACGGCGCGGAGCGAAGGGAGCCATTGATGAGGTCACGGGTCGGAACGCGAACGGGTAGAACCGCAAGCGATGGAGATCGAGGCGTTCCAAGAACTGATGGTGCGGACGTACGGCGGACGCGACCGGAGGCGCGGTGTGCCCGCGACGGTGGCATGGCTGGCAGAGGAAGTCGGTGAGCTTGCGCGCGCGGCTCGCAAGGGGACGCGCGCGGAGCAGATGCACGAGCTCGGCGATGCGTTCGCCTGGCTCGCATCGTTGGCGAGCCAGCTCGACATCTCTCTCGCCGACGCGGCCGCGCGCTACGCCGATGGTTGCCCGCGCTGCAGTGCGATCCCGTGCGAGTGCGATCAGTAGCCTCGGTCGATGCGGATCGTGGTTGCGGGTGGCGGGATGGCCGGACTCGGTACCGCGCTCGCGTGTGCCCGCGACGGTCATCAGGTGACGATCCTCGAACGGGACGCGACGCCGATGCCGGAGACCGCGGACGAGGCGTTCGAGTGGCAGCGGCGTGGCGCGCCGCAGGTGCGGCACTCGCACGCGTTCCTCGCCCGGATGCGCAACCTGCTGCGGGACCGCGCGCCGGATGTGCTCGAATCGCTCTTCGCGGCCGGCGCGAGCGAGATTCCGTTCGCGGCTGATCTCCCATTGACGCTCACCGACCGCTCCGACCGTCCGGGCGACGAGGATCTCGTCGCACTCGCCTGCCGCCGCACCACGTTCGAATGGGTGTTGCGGCGCGCGGTCCTGGCGCAAGCGAGGGTCGAGCTGCACGACGGCGTCGGCGTCGACGCAGTGGATTTCGTCGCCGGCGACCCGCCTCGCGTCACGGGCGTGGGTGGCATCGCGGCCGATCTCGTCATCGACGCGCGCGGCCCGCGCTCGACCTCGGACCCGTGGTTGGAAGCGATCGGTGCGCAACCGGTGGCGGAGGAGCTCCACGAGAGCGGCATCGTCTACTTCTCGCGTTTCTACCGGCTGGTGGGCGCCGCCGAGGCGCGACCGGCGGCGAACATGGCCGCAGTCGATCTCGGTTACTTGAAGTACGCGGTGTTCCTCGGTGACAACGACACGTTCTCGATCACCTATGCCGTCGACACGCACGACGAGGAGCTCCGACGCGCGCTCGCGCGCGAGCACGTCTTCGAGGCCGCGGCTCGTGCGCTGGTCGCAACCGCGCCGTGGCGGGGGACGGGTGTCTCCGAGCCGATCACCGACGTGCACGTGATGGCCGGATTGCGCAACCGCTACCGCCCGCTCATTGTGGACGACGCGCCGGTCGCGCTGGGCTTCCTCACGGTCGGCGACGCGTCGGTGTGCACGAACCCGCTCTACGGGCGCGGGTGTTCGCTCGCGCTCGTGCACGCGTTCGGGCTCGCAGACGCGTTGCGCGAGCACGGTGACGACTCCGAATCGCTCGCTCGCGAGCTCGCGGCGTTCACCGAGCGCGAGATGGTGCCCTGGTTCCGGACCGCGGTGTTCCAGGACGAGCAGGCCCGCATGCACGCCGCGGGCGAGGAGCTGCCGCCCGAGGATCCGCGTGCGTTCGTCCAGAGCATCTTCCGCGATGGCCTGCTGCCCGCGTTGCGGACCTCGCCGATCGTGTTCCGCGCGTTCCTGCGCTGGTTCAACCTCTTGAGCACGCCCGACGCGCTGATGAGCGACCCGGAGATCATGAACGAGGTGCTCGCGGCGTACCAGAACCGCGAATCGCATTCCGCGCCCGAGCCGTTGGGGCCGACAGATCGCGCCGCCTTCGTGCGCGCGCTTCAGTAGGCGAGGAGAGCGCCGAGGTCGCGGACGATGTCGGGGATCTGAGGCAGGATCGCGTTCTCGAGCGTCGGTTCGTACGCGACCGGTGTGTCGGTCGCCGCGAGGCGCCACACCGGAGCGTCGAGGTACTCGAAACAGGCGTCCGCCACGAACGCGGCGACTTCAGCACCGAACCCGCACGTGAGCGTGTCCTCGTGCAGGACGAGGACCCGACCGGTCTTGCGCACCGAGTCGGCGACGATGTCGCGATCCCAGGGCGAGATCGTGCGCAGGTCGATGATCTCGACGCCGGCGTCGTCGCCGAGCTGGAGCGCCGCCTGCTTCGCGCGGTGCACGGTCGCGCCCCACGTGACGACCGTGACGCGGTCGCCGCGACGGACGTACGTGCCCCGACCGAACGGAAGCATCCAGTCGGCCGGCGGCATCGGATCGCGGTTGTGACCCTGGCGGTACAAATGCTTGTGCTCGAGGAAGAGCACCGGGTCGTCGCTGCGGAACGCAGTCCGCAACAACCCCGCGGCGTCGCGCGCGCGTGACGGGAACGCGATCAACAGGCCTGGGATGTGGGCGAAGATCGACTCGCCGCACTGGCTGTGCCAGATCGCCCCGCCCTGGAGGTAGCCGCCGATCGGGATGCGCACCACCATCGGGCACGTGAACTCGCCGTTCGACCGCCACCGGGTGGTCGCGGCTTCCGACTTGATCTGGTTCATCGCCGGCCAGACGTAGTCGAAGAACTGGATCTCCGGGCTGGGTCGCAGCCCGCGCATCGCCTGGCCGACCCCACGTCCGATGATGTTCGCCTCGGCGAGCGGCGTGTTGAAGCAACGGGCGTCGCCGAAGGCGCGTTGCAAACCGAACGTGATACCGAAGACGCCGCCTTTCCCCGGGACCTCGTCGATGACTTCGGGGTCCGCGTCGGCGACGTCCTCGCCGAACACACGGATGCGCTCGTCCATCGCCATCTGTTCGTGCAACGTGAGGCGGATGGCTTCGCCGAACGTGACGACCTCGGCGTCGGCCGCGACCTGCGGCTCGCCAGGATCATCCGCCACGGACGTCGACCCGGTGACGTTGACGGTCGCCGACGCGGGGTCGGGCCGGGGTGCTGCGAGTGCCTGTTCGGCCGCGGTCCGCACCGTCTCCTTGGCTTCGTCGCGGATCCGGTCGGCCTGTTCGATCGTCAGCGCGCCCGCGTCGACGAGCTGCTTCGTGAGCACGACGATCGGGTCGTGCTCCGCTTCGTCCTGGAGCTCGCCGGAACCGCGGTACTTCTTCTGGTCGTCCGACAAGGAGTGGGAGTACGGGCGGGTGACCATCGCGTGGATCAGGCACGGCCCGGCACCGGCCCGCACCCGCGCGATCGCGTCCGCGCCCTTGCGCCGCACCTCGAAGTAGTCGCGGCCGTCCATCTTCACGACGTGGAGTCCGCGGATACCGCGCACCATCTCCGAGACGGGCGCCGGCGCCTGGTCGGTCGAACGGACCGAGATCGCGTAGCCGTTGTCGGCGACGACGTACAGCAGCGGCAGATGCAGGCGGCACACGGTGTTCAGCGACTCCCAGAACTCGCCTTCGGAAGTGGCGCCTTCGCCGAGCGACACGTACGTGATCTCGTCGCCGTGCGCGATGCAACCCGGCAACTGTGGCCGGCGGCTGATGTAGCGGGACGCCTCGGCGCAACCGACGGCAGGGAGGCACTGGCTCCCGGTGCACGACGTCTGTGTCACGATGTTCAGCTCGCGCGCGCCCCAGTGGCACGGCATCTGCCGGCCCGAAGACGCCGTGTCAGCCGCGGAACCGACTGCCTGCAGGAGCATCTCGAGCGGCGTGACCCCGAGTGCGAGTGCCAGCGCGCGGTCCCGGTAGTAGGGGAAGAACCAGTCGTGTCCGGCCCGGAGGTATCGGGCCAGCCCGAGCAGCAGGGATTCGTGCCCGGCGCCCGAGATCTGGAAGAACGCCCGGTTCTGTTGCCGGAGCGCGATCTCCCG
Source organism: uncultured Actinomycetes bacterium (assembly GCA_963740835.1). Taxonomy (GTDB): domain Bacteria; phylum Actinomycetota; class Acidimicrobiia; order IMCC26256; family PALSA-610; genus CAVUFH01. Next base: position 131,497 of record CAVUFH010000004.1, read on the forward strand.
GTCGTCGAGGAACCGTGAGATGTGTGCGAGCCGAAGATCGTCGACGACCTCGCCGAGGTCGATCTCGCCCTGGCGCTCGAGCATGCGCAACGCGCGTCCCCCTCGTCCGCCGACATGGGCGCGGCTGCGCCCGTATCCATGGTCGAGGATACGACCTACCCTCGGAACAAGTGATGATCACATGGCTCCCTCGCCCCGCCCTGGTGAGCCTTCGGCGGATTGATGCGGGGCTGCGTCCGCACGATGACTCCTGACGAGGTATTGCCCTGGCGTCGACGCCCGACGCGTCCCGTCGAGGCGTTCGTATCGCGCGCGGCGCGTCGGGCCGCAGCCGACCTGGGTATCGATATCTCCGCGGTGCACGGCACCGGTACGAACGGGCGCGTGACCCGCGACGACGTGCTCGATGCGGCCCCGAGCGGGCCGCTCGGCGACGAGATCGCGCCGTTCAACAACGTGCGCAAGCGCGCCGCGAAGCTCCTGGTCGCGTCGAAGCAGGCATCGGCGCACACATTGTGCGTTGCCGCCGCCGACTACTCGGCGATCGAAGCCGTGCGCCGCGAATGCAGGACGGCATGGCGTGAGGACGAAGGCTTCTCGCTCACGTATCTCCCGTTCGTCGCGCGTGCGGTGGTCGACGCACTGCGCGCGTTCCCGCTCGTCAACGCGAGCGTCGACGGTGATGCGCTCGTCGTGCACCGTGCCGTCAACCTCGGCATCGCGGTCGACCTCGACTTCGAGGGTCTCGTGGTGCCTGTCATCCGGGACGCCGACGGACTCCGCCTCCGCGCGCTCGCCCACGCGATCACCGACGTCGCGACCCGCGCCCGCGCCCGCCGGCTCGTGCCCGACGACCTGGCCGGCGGTACCTTCACCGTCACCAACCCCGGCGCGTCGGGCACCTGGATCTCGTTCCCGATCATCAACCAGCCGCAGGTGGCGATCGTCTCCACCGACGGTGTCTCCAAACAGGTCGTGGTCGACGAGCGCGGGCGGCTGGCGACGGCACCGGTCGGCCGGCTCTGCCTCACGTTCGACCACCGCGCCATGGATGGCGCCTACGCGGGCGCGTTCCTCGCGCGCATGCAGGAGATCATCGAGACGCGCGACTGGTCGAGGGAATTGTAGAGGTCAACCGAGCTTGTGCGGGTCCTCGATGTCGGTCGAGTGGCAGCTCGGGCGGGCCGTGACCGGGTTGCACCGCGCGGGTGTCCCGCCGGGGATCGCCACGGTGTACGGCGAGAACGCCAGGTTGGGCTCTTCGTAGTCCGTGCTGACCCACTGCGCGCCACTCGCCAGGGCCGCGTCGCGCATGGTCGTGTCGTTGGTGCGGGCCTGCACCGTGTCGGCATCAGCCCGCGTCCGGATCACCATGTTCGCCGCGAGCGCGGCCTTGATCCTCGTGGCGTCACCGATCGGGTCGTTGAGCTTGGCGAACGCGGCGTCGTCCTGGCCGGGCGACGACGGCGTGAACAGCACCCGGCCTTCGAGTGAAGCGTGTCCGGCGAGGTATTCGTCGCGCAGGCCTTCGTTGTCGAGCGTGAAGAGCACCTTGCCGCGCATCTCGCCGAGCGTGGGCCAACCGCGAGCGTGTACCGCGGCACCGAGCGTCTTGTAGTTGCCGCGCACGTCATCGGGCGTCACGATCTCGCGGTGCGGGATCAGCGAGCGCACTTCGGCGTCGAGCGCGTCGAGCTCCGCGGTGTCCGCGTTCGTGTCCTTCACCTCGAACTGGATCATGATCGGCATGTGTCCGGGATGCGCCTCGGACCACGCGCGTACCTCGGGCAGGCAGACCTTCAACGAGACGCACGTGGCCTGCGTGTCGACATCGGCCTGGTGCATGATCTTGAACCCGGGCACGTGCATCGCGGGGTTGTCGGGCACCACGACACCGAGCGCTTCCGGCAACGCCGGGTGCAGGAACTTGCCTCCCTGGGGATCGGCCCAGACGTCCAGTTCGATCGCGCGGATCCCGAGCCGGTCGAACTGCTCGGTCAGCGGCCGGTGGCTGTACTCGAGACCCGCCGCGACCAACGGCAAGTTCTGCTGGAGGAACGCGTCGACCTGCGGGTAGAGCGGCAGCTTGTAGCTGTTGTGCGACGCGAGCACCTGGACCTCGTTGAACCGCAGCGCGTGGTCGAGGCGGTACTCGGGCTTCGGATGACCGGGTCGAAAGGGGGTCGTGCGACACGCGCCGAGCGCGATGGCCGCGACAACCACGCCGACGAGACCGACGAGACGACGAGGAGTGACCCGCATGACGGTCGATGCTACGCATGAATTGTCGAGGGGTGCCCGTCACGCGCGAGCCTGTCGGTGATGAAGGTGCGCGTCGATCCCGATCTCTGTGTCGGTCATGGCCGGTGCTACGCCCTCTCCCCGGATGTGTTCGCGCCCGACGACTTCGGCCACTGCGAGATCCTGCTCGCGGATGTCGAAAATGAGCTCGCGGATCAGGCCCGCGTCGGTGCGGACAATTGCCCCGAGCGCGCGATCACCGTCGAGCCCTGAGGCCCGGCGGTGGACGTCCTCGGCTACGAAGGCAAGCGGGTGATCGTGACCGGCGCAGCGTCGGGGATGGGCGCGGCGACGGCCCGACTGCTCGTCGACCTCGGTGCCGAGGTGCACGCGGTCGATGTGAAGCAGCCGGACCTGGCCGGGCTCGCCAGCTTCAGCGAGTGCGATCTGCGCGATCCCGTGCAGATCGAAGCGACCGTCGCCAGGATCGGCAGCGTTGTCAACATGCTGTTCAATTGCGCAGGGCTGGCGAACACGTTCCCCGACCTCGACGTGATGCTCGTGAACTTCTGCGGACTGCGCGATCTCACCGAGCAGGTGATCCCGAAGATGCTCGAGGATGCCGACAGCGCGATCGCGTCCATCGCCTCGACCGCGGGCATCGGCTGGATGGCGAACCTCGAGCTCCTCGGACCGCTGGTCGCGACGCCCGACTTCGCGGCGGCGCGCGCGTGGTGTGAGGAACATCCGTCGGCACTCGCCAACGCATACGGCCTCTCGAAGGAAGCGATCAACGCGTACACGGCATTCCGTTCGTTCCCGCTCGCCGCGCACGGAATACGCATCAACTGCCTGAACCCCGGCCCTACCGACACGCCGATGATGCCGGAGTTCGAAGAGGCCGTCGGCAAGGAGTACATGGACGCGTTCCCGGTCCCGCTCGGCCGGCATGCGGTGGCCGAGGAACAGGCCTGGCCGCTCGTCTTCCTCAACAGCCCGCGCGCGTCGTTCGTGACCGGCGTGCAGTTCGACGCCGACGGCGGCTTCAAGGCTGCCCTGTTCACCGGCCGGATCGACCCGTCGGTGCTGATGCCCCCGAGGAGACCGGGCACCAGCGCGAGTCGACAGACGCCACCTGAGCGGCGAAGATAGAACACGTTCTACTGCGTGATCCGGGAGTCTCATGTACGTCGGTTTGAGCAAGGAACAAGAGGACCTGCGCGACGAGCTCCGCGCCTACTACGACAAGCTGCTGACGCCCGACGTCGAAGAAGACCTGCGCAAGGGAGAAGGCGTCGGACCGGTTTCGAAGGCGACGTGGAAGCAGATGGCCTCCGACGGCTGGGCCGGTGTCGGCTGGCCGAAGGAGTGGGGCGGCAAGGGCCTCACACCGATCGAGCAGTTCGTGTTCTTCGACGAGTCGATGCGGGCCGGCGCGCCGGTACCGATGCTGACGATCAACTCGGTTGCGCCCACGATCATGCGGTACGGCAGCGAGGAGCAGAAGCAGTTCTACGTGCCGAAGATCCTCGCCGGTGAGATCCACTTCGGAATCGGTTACACCGAGCCCGACGCCGGCACCGACCTCGCGTCCTTGAAGACGCGCGCGGTGCGCGACGGCGACGAGTACGTGATCAACGGGCAGAAGATCTTCACCAGCCTTGCGAGCGGCGTCGACTACATCTGGCTCGCGGTTCGCACGAACACCGAAGTGAAGAAGCACAAGGGCATCTCGATCATCATCGTCCCGACGGACACACCTGGCTTCTCCGTCGTTCCCATCGAGAACTTTGGCGGCGTGAACACCAACGTCACGTACTACGAAGACGTGCGCGTGCCGGCCGGCAACCTGGTCGGCGAAGAGAACCAGGGCTGGAACCTCATCACCAATCAGCTCAACCACGAACGCGTCACGCTGTGCTCGTCGGGCGTCGTCGAGCGGATGCTCGACGACGTGCGGGCGTGGGCGCAGGAGACGAAGCTCGCCGACGGCCGGCGCGTGATCGACCAGGAGTGGGTGCAGGTCAACCTCGCGCGCGTCCACGCCAAGCTCGAATTCCTCCGCCTCGCGAACTGGAAGGTCGCGTGGCTCGCGCAGAGCGGCGCCCCCTTGAACCCCGCTGACGCGTCGTCGATCAAGGTGTTCGGCACCGAGTTCTACATGGAGGCGGCGCGCCTGCTCATGGAAGTCATGGGGGATCAGGCGCCGATCTCGGGCGACTCGCCCGGCGCGGTGCTGCGGGGTCGGGTCGAGCGCATGCTCCGCTCGATGCACATCCTCACGTTCGGCGGCGGCACCAACGAGATGCAGCGGGACCTCATCGCCATCTTCGGGCTCGGCATGCCCGGAAGCCCCCGCTGACCCGAGACCGGAGCACACACTCGCATGGACTTCGCCATCACCGAATCGCAAGAAGAGCTGCAGGGCCTGACCCGGCAGATCCTCGAGGATCGCATGACGCTCGCGCACCTGAAGGCGCGCGACTTCTCCGACGACTGGTACGACCGTGACACCTGGAGCGAGTTCGCCAAGGCGAACCTGCTCGGCGTCGCGTTCCCGGAATCCGCCGGCGGCCTCGGCTTCGGGTTCCTCGAGCTCTGCTTCGTATTGCGGGAGATCGGACGCAACGTCGCACCGCTTCCCGCCGTCCCGACGCTCGTCGCGGGCGGACTCCCGATCGCCCGCTTCGGGACCGAAGCGCAGCAGGCCGTGCTCGCCAAGGTCGTCTCTGGTGACGTGCTCCTCACCGCCGCGCTCGTGGAGCTCGGCGCGGACCCCGAGTCACCTGTCACGACCGCGACACGCGAGGGCGACGGCTGGCGGCTCGACGGCGTGAAGTCGAACGTGCCGGGCGCGAACGTCGCCGAGCTCGTGCTCGTGCCCGCGACCACGGGCGACGACGTCGCGATCTTCCTCGTCCCGACCAACGCGAACGGTGTCACCACCGTGCGGCAACAGACGATGAACCACGAACCGCTCTGCGAGTTCACGCTCGACGGTGTCGTCGTGGGCGACGATGCGCGCCTCGGCGCGCTGGGCCAGGGCCGGGAGATCCTGACCTGGACGCGGAACCGCGCCACGATCGCGTCGTGTGCCGTCGTCAGCGGCGTTGCGGAACAGGCATTGAAGATCACCGCGCAGTACACGACCGAGCGCAAGCAGTTCGACCGCGCGATCGGCACGTTCCAAGCCGTCGGGCAGCGCATGGCCGACTGCTTCATCGACAGCCAGGCGATCGAGCTCACGATGCTGCAAGCCGCGACCCATCTCGACGAGGGACGCGACGACACGCTCGAGATCGCGACCGCGAAGTTCTGGGCCGCAGATGGTGGTAACCGCATCGGTCACGCCGCGCTGCACGTGCACGGCGGCATCAGCATCGACCTCGACTACTCCATCCACCGGTACTTCCTGTGGCTCAAGCAGTACGAGTTCACGCTCGGCGCCGCGACCCCCCAGCTGCTCCGGATCGGGAAGGTCCTCGCGGACGAACCCGCGTAGCTCGCGTTTCCTAGTCGCGCGCGGAGTCGAGCAGCTTGCGCACTGGATCGAGGTCGAACGGCGGCCCCGTCATCACGATGAGGTGCTCGGCGCCGGCGTCCAGGTAGGCCTGCCAGTCGTCGATCTCCCCACCACTGATACCGACGGTCCGCTCGATCTCACGCGGGTTGCGACCGAGCTTCTCGCACCAGTTGTTCAGCACCGCGTTCTTGTGCGCGAAATTCGCCGGCGGGCCGAAGGTGTTCCACCCGTCTGCGTGCTGCGCGACGAGCTTGAGCGTGACTTGCTCGCCGGATCCGCCGATGAGGATCGGCAAGCGGCCCGGCGGCGGCGGTTCCAGCCGGCTGAAGCGGTCCATGATCACCGGCAGCGCGGCGGCGAGATCGCGGAGCCGGCTCGGTGCCGTCCCGAACTCGTAGCCATATTCCTCGTAGTCGCGCTCGAACCAGCCCGAGCCGATCCCGAGGATGAAGCGACCGTGACTGATGTGGTCGATCGTGCGAGACATGTCGGCGAGCAGGTTGGGATTGCGGTACGAGTTGCACGTCACGAGCGCACCGATGTTGGCGTTCTGTGTCTCCGCGGCCATCGCGGCGAGCAGCGTGTACGCCTCGAAGTGCGCGGCGTCGGGGTCGCCGTAGAGCGGGTAGAAGTGGTCCCACACCCAGATGCTGTCGACGCCGAGTTCGTCGGCCGTCCGCCATGCGTTGCGCAGCTCGTCGACGGTCGTTGCCTGCGGGTGCAGCTGCACCCCGACGCGAAATCGTGCCATGACGTCGGACTCCGTTCAGTTCGTGCCGGTGGGCTCGGCCATGCCCGTTGGGTCTTCGGCGCGTCCGCGCGCGCCGCCGTTCGAGTTGGCCCGATCGTCGTCGCGCAGCTCGATGCGGCGGCCGCCGTCGCTGAGTGCAAGCACGGCCTTCCCCGCGAACAGGCGTCGCAACGGCGCGCCCACCAGCTCCGCGCGCCAACCGGTCGCGAGCCGGCTCGGGTTGCCTTGCAACATCTGCGTGAGGTCGGCGCGGGTCGCGAGCACCGCGGGATCGAGGTCCAGTTCGCTCGCGCGCTGAGCGAGCCACGCACCCAGCACCGTCACGGACGGCGCCAGGCTGCGATCGATGCGATCGGGTTCCGGGAGCCGCAACGCGGGCGGTTCGAGCGCGAGCCCGGTCTTCACCGCGCCGATGATGGCGTCGGCGGTGCCATCCTTCGTGGACCGGTTGTCGACGCCGCGGATGCCGGACAGCTCGTCGCGCGAGCGCGGCGGTCGCTGCACGATCCCCGCAAGCGCGAGTTCCGACAGCACGTAGCGAGGCGGCACGTCGAGGCCTTCGGCAGTGCGCTCGCGCCAGGCCGCGACCTCCTGCGCGACACCGCGCGACCGACCCCGCAGTTGCCGCGCGCCCTTGATGCGCCACCACGCGACTTCGGGTTCCGGGCGGGTGCGCACCTTCTGGCGTCGGTCTTCGCACTCGTCGAGCGCCCAAACGAGTCGGCCGACCGCTTCGAGGCGCGCGACGAGCACGTCCTGCAGTTCGAGAAGGTGCGCGACATCCGCGGCCGCGTAGACGCGCTGCTCGGCAGTGAGCGGGCGCCGCGTCCAGTCGGTGAGCCGGTCTCCCTTGCCGAGTCGCACGCCGAGCAACTTCTCGACGAGCGCGACGAGCGACGGCGAACCGAGCCCGAGGAACCCGGCGGCGACCTGCGTGTCGAACATCCGCGTCGGACCGTGCCCGCACAGGCGCACGAGGATGGCGAGATCTTGCTCTGCCGCGTGCGCAACCATGGTGCTGGGCGCGGCCAGGACCGGGGCGAGGCGGCTCGCGTCGATGGTCAGCGGGTCGACGAGCGCGAGGCCGCCGGGCCAGGCGATCTGGATCAGCGCGAGCCGGGGCCAGTACGACCGTTCGCCGTGGAACTCGGTGTCGAGGGCGTACCGCGGCTCGTCGAGCAGGCGCGCGACGAGGTCCTCCAGCGCGGCTTCGGTTGCGACCCAGAGGGGTTCCACCCCCTCATCCTGCCGGATTCAGAGGTCGCTGACGGTCCCGCGCACCTCGGCGAGCCGCGCGTAGGACCGCAGCACCTCGGTCTGGTCGTCGGCGAGGTGCCGGATGATGACGTCCGTGTAGCCCATCTCGGCCAGCTCCGCGAAGCTCGCGGCGACCTGCGAGGGGCCGCCGACGACGGGCGCGGCGGGATCGAAGCCGCGGTAGCCGCGCGCCAGGATCGGCCCCGCGACCCGCTCGGCGTCGGCCTCGTCGGCGCCGATGTGTATGTCACGGCGGATCGCGATCGTCGAGAGCTGCGCGCGGTGCCGGGCGCACGCCTCCCGGTAGACCGCCATGAGCTCGCGCGCCTCGGCAGGCGTCGCCTCCGGCCCGACGAGGAAGGCGTCGCCGAGCCGCGCGGCCCGGTCGATCGCGGGCGGCGCCGAGGCGCCGATCCACACCTCGAGCCGCTCCGGCGGCACCGGCGCGATCCGGGCGCGCTCGATCTGGAAGGGCGATGTCATCGACACCTCTTCGCCCGCGCACAGCCGGCGGATCACGTCGAGGGAGGCTTCGAAGCGCGACGGCCGGTGCTTCTCGGACAGACCGAACGCGGCGAACTGCACGGCACCGCCGCCGAGCGCGCACTGCATGATGAACCGCCCGCCTGCGATCGACGCGAGCGTGCCGATCTGTTCGGCCACGAGCACGGGGTGCCACAACGGCAGCAGGAACAGCGCGCCGGCCGGACGCGAGTCCCACTCCGCCAGCAGCCGTCCGATCATCGGGACGTTCTGGTAGTACGGCACCGGGACGTTGTGGTGGTCGCCGACGAACAAGCTGTCGAGCCCCGCGTCGGACGCGGCTCGGGCGCGCTCGATCATCCACTGCGCGCCCTCGCGCGTGTTCATCGGTCCGTACCCGCTGCGCAACGACGCACCGACTCTCATACCGCCAGCCTCGCGCGTGGGAGGCCGGATCGTTCAACATCCATTTCACCCGCGTAGGCGCCGGCAGATGGCATTTGAATGCGAGAAGCGCTGCGGCTCACGATGTCATCCGAGATTGACCAGCCACTCGAACGGTGTGCCGTCGAGCGCCTGCTGCATCTCGGACGTCACGCGGCTCAGCTGATCGAACATCAGGACGACGCCGAACGCGATGAGGACGACGGCCGCGGTGCCGACGAGCAGTGGGAAGTGACGCTTGACCCACGAGAGCGCGCCGCTGACGCGTCCGAGCGCGAGGCCGGTCACGAGGAAGGGGAGCCCGAGGCCGAGCGTGTACGCGACGAGCAGCGTCGCGCCGGCCCAGACGCGGTCCTGCGTCCCGGCGATCGCGAGGATCGAGCCGAGGATCGGACCGATGCACGGCGACCAGCCGAAGCCGAACGCCACACCGGCGACGACGGGGGCCGCGTCGCCGAACCGACCGAGATGCGGCTGGAAGCGCTTCTCCTGGTACAGCCACGGCGCCTGCAGGAACAAGGAGCCGAGCAGGAACAGACCCATCCCGACGAGGACCGCGCCGGAGAGGCGCGTCAAGAGGTCCTGGTGGTCGCGCAGGAGCTGGCCCGCGCTCGAGACGCTGAGACCGAGCAGTACGAACACCGATCCGAACCCGAGGACGAACAGCGAGGTCGTGCGGATGACCCGGCGCTGCTGCGCCTTGGCGCCGTCCTGCAGTGTGGCGAGGTCAAGGCCGGTGACCATCGAGAGGTATGCGGGCACGAGCGGGAGGACGCACGGCGAGAGGAAGGAGATGATCCCGCCGCCGAACGCCGCGAGATACGCGAAGACGCTGACGTCGTTGAACCGGGAACCGAGCGCGAGCAGCGCCGGCACGGGTTCCTGCATCAGCGCGAGCACGGGTCCATTGTGCTGCGCCGGAGGAGCGGACCGGGAACGCCGCGCCGTAGGCTCTCCGGCCGTTGGTTCCGTCGCATGGGACCGAAAATCGTTCGGATGGGGGCAGTGTGGCCAGCGCGCAGGAGATGTTCGACCTCTCGGGGAAAGTTGCGGTGCTCACCGGCGTCGGCAGCGGTATCGGCAAGGCAAGCGCGACCACGCTCGCGGCCGCCGGCGCCACGATCGTCGGCGGCGACATCGACGAGGCCGGCGCGCAGGCGACCGCCGACGAGATCAAGGCCGATGGCGGCACCGCGGTGGTGCAGCGCACCGACGTGACGAAGCGCGCCGACGTCGACGCGCTCGTCGACCGCGCGATGTCCGAGCACGGCCGGATCGACATCATGGGCAACATCGCCGGCGTGCCGCACAACAAGCTCGTCGCCGAGTGCACCGACGAGGAATTCGAGCGGATTCTGGCGATCAACCTGAAAAGCGTGTTCTACGGGTGTCAGGCCGCGATCAAGCACATGGTGCCGCAGGGTTCCGGCTGCATCGTCAACATCTCGTCCGGCGCGATCGACACCCCCGCGCCGACGCTCGCGTGCTACGGCATGACCAAGGCGGCGGTCGCGATGCTCACGAAGACGCTCGCGACCGAAGTCGGGCGCAGTGGCGTCCGCGTCAACGCGATCGCGCCGGGCATGATCCTCACCAACTTCTCGCGTCACAACTTCGTCGATGCGGACGGCAACGTCGTGCCCGAGAAGCTGGAGCAGTACCACAAGCGTGCGGGTGCGATGGCGCCGCTCGGGCGCGCGGGCGAGGCGCAGGATGTCGCGAACGCGTTCCTCTATCTCGTTTCCGACGCGGCGAGCTTCATCACCGGTCAGATCGAGCGCCCCAACGGCGGCGTCTCGATGCCCTGGTGAGGACGCCGGCGGTCAGTCCGCTCTCGGCAGCCGGACCACGAAATTGGCGCCCGCGCCGGGGAACGCGCCGTTTTCGACGCACACGGTGCCGCCGTGTGCGAGGACGATCCGTTTGACGACCGCGAGGCCGAGGCCGGAACCGCCTTCGTCGCGCGCCCGGCCCGCGTCGAGGCGCGTGAACCGGTCGAAGACGCGCTCGCGATCGGCATCCGCGATCCCTGGTCCGTCGTCCTCGACGGTGAGCACGACCTGCTCGGCCTCGGTGCGCACACCGACGTCGACGCGGTGGTTCGCGTGGCGCGCCGCGTTGTCGAGCAGGTTGTGCACGACCTGCGCGAGCTGACGGGAGCTGCCGTCGGCCCGACCCGCGGACACGCCGCTCGTATCGAAGCGGATCGGACCGCGGCGGCCGTCGACGTCGGCCAGGACCAGCTCGTCGACGTCAACGGGGACGCGCGCCGCGTCGAGCTGCCCTTCTTCGAGTCGGGCCAGCGCCAGCAGGTCGTCGACGAGTGCGCCCAGGCGGTGGTCCTCGGCGAGCAGGCGTTGGGCCAGCGCGGTCCAGTCGGCTCCGTCGGGGTCTCGCAATGCGACCTCGAGGTCGGTGCGCATCGCCGCGACCGGGCTGCGCAGCTCGTGCGACGCGTCGGACACGAACTCGCGCTGACGGGCCGAGGCGGCCTCCAGCCGGTCGAGCATTTCGTTCATCGTCTCCGCCAGGCGGCGCACCTCGTCGCGTCCGGCCGGCACAGGGACGCGGCGGTGCATGGTCTCGCCCGAGATCGCCAGCACCTCGGTGCGGATCGCTTCGACCGGGCGGAGCGCGCGTCCCGCGATCACCCATGCCAGCACACCGACCAGCACCGTCAGGAACGCCGTCAGCAACCAGAGCCCGTTCCCGAGCTCGTCTGCGGAGCGTTGCGCGCTGTCGAGCGGACTGGCAACGGCAACGGTCACCGGTCCGTTCGGACCGTCGACGCGCTGCGTGAACAGCACGATGTCGCCGACCGGTGACGCCATCTCCTCGCCCGAACGGGACGCCGAGGTCGCGACGTCGAAGCCGGGAGGCACGAACGCGCTGCCGTAGAGCACCCGGCCGCTCGGGCCGATGACCCACGTGAACACAGGCGTACGGGTTGCGACGATGACGTTCGAGAGATCGGCGCCGGCGCGGATCTGCGATACCGCCGTCTCGAGCGCGAGCTTGCCGTCGTTCGCGGCGCGGTCCTCGAGGCGGGTCTCGACCGTGCGCACGAGCACCATCGAGGCGACCCCGAACGCGATGCCGAACACGAGCGCGGCCGCGATCGTGACGCGGAAGCGGACGGATCCGAACGTCCGCCGCAGCGCGTCACGCATTGTGGGGTACGGCCCGGTAGCCGGCGCCGCGGACGGTGAGGATCGTGTGAGTCGAGAACGGCGCGTCGACCTTGCGGCGCAGGTAGCCGACATAGACCTCGACGATGTTCGGGTCGCCCTCGAAGTCGTGGCCCCACACTTCGTCGAGGAGTTGATGCTTCGAGACGACGTCGCCGTTGCGGCGCATGAGCGCCTCGAGCAGCGCGAACTCGCGCGTCGTGAGCGTGATCGGCTCGTCGGCGCGCACGCAGCTGCGCGTCGCCGGGTCGAGCACGAGGTCGCCGACCGTCAGTACTTCGGGTCGTGGCCGATCCCCGCGCCGGCCCAGCGCCCGCAGCCGGGCGACGAGCACGACGAATGAGAACGGCTTGGACAAGAAGTCGTCGGCGCCGGTGTCGAGCGCCTCGGCCTCGTCGTACTCGCCGTCCTTGGCCGTGAGCATCAGGATCGGCGTCCAGACGCCCTCCTCGCGGAGCGTCGCGCAGACCTTGTAGCCGTTCATCCCGGGCAAGAGGATGTCGAGCACGATCGCGCCGTAGTTGCCCTCGCGGGCGCGTGCGACGCCGTCGAGCCCGTTGTGGACGACATCGACCTCGAAGCCTTCGGCCGTCAGCCCCCGCTCCACGGCTTGCGCGAGCGATATCTCGTCTTCGACCACCAGGACGCGCATGCCTACATTGTCGCGGGTCATCGGATTGCCACGGGTCGCGCGCTACGTCGTCGCGACGGAGCCGCACGTGCGACTCGACCGGCGGACCGACGCGGTCGCCCGGCCGGTAGCGGCCGTCGACGACGGTGAGCCCACCGCTGCGCATCTTGGCCGCGCGGTTGCGCTGGCGAGCGACGCGCCGGGCCCGCTGGCGGCGCACCGCCCGCCGCCGGAGCACGAACCCGATCACGAGCAGGATCAGGACGACGATCACGACGTTGCGCACGCTGAGCAGCCCGGATCCGCCGGTGGCGGCCGTCTGCTGCGACGCGATCGCGTCGCCGCCGACCACGCTCGACGGCGGTGCGGTGGTCGGCGCGAGTGCGGTCGTCGTCGAGGTGCTCGACGATGAGGTCGACGACGACGTCGATGATGCCGATGTTGTAGCCGAGTGGGTCGCGGTCGTGAGGCTCGCGCCCCGCACCAACGTCGAGAATGCGTCCCGATCCGCGATTCGCTGATCGTAGGTGCTCACGGCCACACGCGGCAGACGCGTGCCGGTTCCCGCGTCGTTCGCCATGGCGAAGCCCTGGTCGAAGAGCTGCGCGGCCCAGCCGTACGTGTCGTACGTGTTCATGATCACCGCGATCAACGTCCGGCCGTCGCGCGTGGCGGTGGCCGTGATCGTGTGGCCCGCGCGCTCCGTGTAGCCGGTCTTGAACCCGGTAGCCCACTGGTAGGCGTGACTCGAGCCCGGAAGGAGCTTGTTGTGGTTGGTGAGCGAGCGGTGTAGCCCGGTCGGGTCGTCGAACTTGAACGTGCGCAAGCCCGCGAACTTCGCGATCTCCGGCACGGCCATCGCGTTGCGGGTCGCGATCGCGATGTCGTACGCGCTCATCCGCGGGCCACCCTTGTAGGACGCCTTGTCATCCAGGCCGGCCGGATCGGCGTACGTGCTGTCCTTCATGCCGAAGCGTTTCCCGCTCTGCTGCAACGCCGCGATGAAGCCGTCGACGCTGCCACCCGCGGCTTCCGCGATCGCGTAGGCGGCGTCGTTGGCGGAGGCCATGAGCAGCGATGCCATCGCGTTCTCGAACGGCCACTGCTGGCCCGCGGCCATGTTGATCCGGCTCGCGGGCTGGCCCGCGGCGAGCGGGCTCACGTTGATGGTCGCGTTCGCGGGGAGCCGCTCGACCGCCGTCAACGCAGTCATCACCTTCGCGGTGCTGGCCGGCGGCAGCGCATCGTGTTCGTGATCGGCGAGGAGCACCGTGCCGGTCTGGACGTCGACGAGGATGTACGCCTTCGGCGGCGGTGACTGCGGCGCCGCGACGCGCGTGACGTCGCGCGTGCTCGCGGGCGCGCCGCGCCGGCGGCCGTTGGCGCGAGAAGGACGCCGACGAGCAGCACTACGAGCGCGACACACGCGGCCAGCGGTCCACGGCGGGTCATCGAGCGAATCAGCGTAGGCGCGCCGCCTCGGTAATTTTCGGGTTCTCCGGGGTGGCGCGTGCCACCATGGGTGCGTGGAACGCATATCGGCGCGTATCGCCGCGATCAGTGAATCGGCGACGCTCGCCGTCGACGCCAAGGCCAAGGCGCTGAAGGCAGCCGGCGAAGACGTCATCGGCTTCGGCGCCGGCGAACCGGACTTCCCGACGCCTGAACACATCGTCGAGGCGGCCGCGGCAGCCTGTCGCGATCCCCGCAACCACCGCTACAGCCCGACGCCCGGTCTTCCCGAACTGCGCGACGCCATCGCGCACAAGACGAAGCGCGACTCCGGATTCGACTGCGAAGCCGCGCAGGTGCTCGTCACGAACGGGGGTAAGCACGCCGTCTACAACACGTTCCAGGTGCTCTGCGACCCGGGCGACGAGGTGCTCGTGCCCGCGCCGTACTGGACCTCCTACCCCGAGACCATCGTGCTGGGCGGCGGTGTCCCGGTCGAGCTTCCCACCAGTGAAATCGACGGCTTCCGCGTCACGGTGGACCAACTCGACGCGGCGCGTACGGCGCGCAGCAAGGCACTGTTGTTCGTGTCGCCGAGCAACCCGACGGGTGCGGTCTATCCGGCCGCGGAGGTCGAGGCGATCGGCCGCTGGGCTGCGGAGCACGGCATCTGGGTGATCACCGACGAGATCTACGAGCACCTCACGTACGGCCCGCACGTGTTCACGTCGATGCCCACGCTCGTGCCCGAGATCGCGGACCGGTGCGTGATCCTGAACGGCGTCGCGAAGACGTACGCGATGACGGGCTGGCGTGTCGGATGGATGATCGCGCCGCGTGACGTGATCGGCGCCGCCACGAACTTGCAGTCGCACTCGACGTCGAACGTGTCGAACGTCGCGCAAGTTGCCGCGCTCACCGCGGTCAGCGGCGACCTCGAAGCCGTCACCGAGATGCGCGCGGCGTTCGCGCGCCGCGGCCAGAAGATGTACGAGATGCTGTCGGGCATCCCCGGCGTGACGTGTCTCGAACCGCAAGGCGCGTTCTACTGCTTCCCTTCGTTCCTCGGTGTGCTCGGACGCGAGATCGCCGGCCGCCGGCCGCAGGACACGCTCGAGCTCTGCGAGCTGCTCCTCGAAGTCGCGAAGGTCGCGATCGTGCCCGGCGAGGCCTTCGGCGCGCCGGGTTATGCGCGCATGTCGTTCGCACTCGGCGACGATGACCTGGGTGAAGGCGTCCGTCGCATCGCCGATCTCTTGAGCGCATGAACGATCGGAATCCCGTTCGGCCCGCGCCCGCGACATCCCGAGAATCCGCGACCGAACGGTAATCTCGCTCCTTCATGGCCCCCCGCGTCCTCGTCAGTGAGCCCCTTGCCGCCCGCGGCCTGGAGGCGATGACCGCCGCCGGTCTCGACGTCGACTTGCAGCCGGGCTTGGCCCCGGCCGACCTGCTCCGCGCGGTCGACGGCGCGGCCGCGCTGGTGATCCGCAGCGCGACGCAGGTCACCGCGGAGGTGCTCGACGCCGGCCGCGACCTGGTCGTGGTGGGCCGGGCCGGGATCGGCCTCGACAACGTCGACGTCGCGGAGGCGACCCGCCGCGGTGTCATGGTCGTGAACGCGCCGCAGTCGAACATCCTGTCGGCCGCCGAGCATTCCCTCGCCCTCCTGCTCGCGCAGGCCCGCAACGTCCCCCAGGCGCACAACGACCTGCGGAGCGGGAAGTGGAACCGCTCGAAGTGGGAAGGCGTCGAGCTCCACGGTAAGACGCTCGGCATCGTCGGTCTCGGCCGGGTCGGTGTTCTCGTCGCCCAGCGGGCCCACGCGTTCGGCATGCGCCTCGCGGCCTTCGATCCGTTCGTCAACACCGAGCGCGCCCGTCAGCTCGGCGTGCAGCTGGTGCCGACGATCGAGGAGCTGTTCGCGCTGTGCGACTTCGTCTCGATCCACGCCACCAAGACGCCGCAGACCATCGGGCTCGTGAACGCGGATGTCCTCAAGCACGCCAAGACCGGGCTGCGGTTGATCAACGCGGGCCGGGGCGGCATCGTCGACGAGGACGCGCTCGCGGAGGCGATCGCGCGTGGTCAGCTCGGCGGTGCGGCGATCGACACCTTCGCCACGGAACCGACCACGGAATCGCCGTTGTTCGCGCTCGACAACGTCGTCGTCACGCCGCACCTGGGCGCGTCGACTTCCGAGGCGCAGGACAAGGCCGGCGTGACGATCGCCGAGCAGGTCGTGCTCGCGCTGCGCGGCGACTTCGTCCCGTTCGCTGTGAACGTCGCGGCCTCGGAGGTCTCCGAGACGGTGCGGCCTTTCCTTCCGCTCGCGGAGCGGCTCGGTCGGTTGTTCACCGGGCTCGCCGGCGGCGCGCCGGAGACGCTCGAGATCACCTACGAAGGCGAGATCGCCGACTACGACTGCCGCGTGCTCACGCTCTCGGTGCTGAAAGGCGTGCTCGGTCCGGTCTCTGACGAACCGGTCACGTTCGTCAATGCACCGCAGCTCGCCGAGGAGCGCAAGATCGCGATCCGGGAGACGACGTCGTCGGACGCACGCGATTACGTGAACCTGATCTCCGTGCGCGGGGCGGGCAGTACGCATGTCGCCGCGACGCTCTTCGGCAAACAGGAAGCGCCGCGCATCGTCGGGATCGACGAGCAGACGATCGACCTGCCGCCGTCGCGCCACCTGCTGATCGTGAACAACGAGGACGTCCCCGGCGTGATCGGTCGGGTGGGGATGATCCTCGGCGACGCCGGCATCAACATCTCCGACTTCCACGTCGGACGGAGCCCGAGCGGCGCGGCCGCGCTGATGGGTATCGCCACGGACTCCCTCGTGCCGCCCGAGATCGTGCGCGTTCTCATGGACGAACCCGGTGTCCGCGCCGCTCGCGCCATAGAACTCGAGTAGGAGAACTCGAGGAGGAGAACTCGAGGAGGAGAACTCGAGGCGGCGCCCCTCAGCGCTGCGACTTGCGCAGGCCGTCGGCCGCGGCTGCGCCTTCGTCGACGTAGCAACGGTCGGCGTGGGTGCGGTCGTAGTTCTGGCCGCCGGGCACGTGGAAGATGCCGCTCGACAGCTTCGCCTTCACCGGGTGCGAGGCCGGGCAGGCGCCGTCGACCGGTTCCACCCATGCCGGCGCCTCGACGGCTGCCGGTTCGCTCGCGACGACCGGGCCTGGGCGCGGAACCGGCGGGAACGGGAACGGCGCGGTGTCCCACGCGACATCGGTTGCCGGTGCCGGCACGCGTGCCCGGATGGCTCGCCACACCGCGTACGCGATGCCGGCGAGGATCCCGGCGAACACGGCCCGCTTGAATGCTTTGTGCATGCACGGATCTTTTCATGCGACGCGGTGATCGAGGATGGATTGACGAAACCAGCCCCCACTGGCAGACTGTCGGGACTCATGAACGCGGACCTGCGCCCGAACCCGTACCTGCTGGGCCTCCTCCTTACTTAGGCGCGGGCGCCCATCGGTGCTCGCGCTTCGCCCTCCGTGCCTTCGGCCGGAGGGTTTTTCATTGCTCCGCATCCCTGCACATCGCCTTCCTGCAACTTCCAGCATCCGGAGAACCAGATGGACACAGTCAAGATCTTCGACACGACCCTGCGAGACGGCGAGCAGTCGCCGGGCATCTCGCTCGACGTCGGCGAGAAGCTGGAGATCGCAGAGCAACTCGCGCGCCTGGGCGTCGACATCATCGAAGCCGGATTCCCCGTTGCCTCGCAGGGCGACTTCGAAGCGGTCGAAGCGATCGCGAAGTCGGTGTCCGGCCCCGTCATCACCGCGCTGTCGCGTACTGCGTTCAAGGACGTCGACCGGGCGTGGGAAGCAGTGCGGCACTCGACGAGACCCCGGATCCACGTGTTCCTTGCGACTTCGAAGATCCACATGGAGAAGAAGCTCAAGATGACGCCGGAGCAGGTGAAGGGCGAAGCGGCGGCATCCGTCGGTCGGGCGCGCGGCTACACGGCCGACGTCGAGTTCTCGCCAGAAGACGCGTACCGGTCTGATCCCGACTTCATGTGCGAGGTGTGCCAGATCGCGGTCGACAACGGTGCGAACACGCTCAACATCCCCGACACTGTCGGCTACGCGATCCCCGAGGACTACGGCAAGCTCATCCGCTACGTGATCGACACGGTGCGCGGTGACTTCGTCGTCTCGACGCACTGCCACGACGACCTGGGCCTCGCCGTCGCGAACTCCCTCGCCGGCGTCGCGGCCGGGGCACGGCAGGTCGAGTGCGCGGTGAACGGGCTCGGCGAGCGGGCCGGCAACGCCGCGCTCGAGGAAGTCGTCATGGCCATCAAGACGCGCGGCGACTACTACACCGACTGCACGGTGAACGTGCGGACCGAGGAGCTTGCCCGCACGTCGCGGCTCGTGTCGCGCCTCACGGGCTACCACGTGCAGTTCAACAAGGCGGTCGTCGGTCGCAACGCGTTCGCACACGAGTCCGGGATCCACCAGCACGGAGTCCTGCAAGACCGCGAGACGTACGAGATCATCGACGCGTCGGTCGTCGGTCAGGAAGCGGCGCAGATCGTGCTGGGCAAGCACTCCGGGCGACACGCGTTCGCGGACACGCTCGACAAGATGGGTCTGCACGTGCAGGGAGACGCGCTGAACGGCGCGTTCGTTCGCTTCAAGGAGCTCGCCGACAAGAAGGTCGACATCACCGAAGCCGACCTCGAGGCGATCGTCGCCGAGGAGCTCGGCGCCACACTCGTCAACCGTTTCGTCGTGCACGAGCTCGAACTGCACGGTGGTACCGCGTCGAAGCCGTCGGCTCGGGTGGTGCTCGGTCACGAAGACGGGAAGATCGAGGCGACGGGCACCGGCGACGGCATGATCGATGCCGCGATCGCGGCGATCTCGGAAGCGACCGGCATCCACGGGAAGGTCGGCAACTTCCAAGTCTCGTCCGTCACCGGCGGTTCCGACGCGTTGGGCTCGGTCGCGATCACGGTGGAAGCCGACGCCAACAAGGTGACCGGCCGCGGTGTCGCCACTGACGTGGTCGAGGCGTCCGCCCGCGCCTATCTGAACGCGGTGAACAAGATCGTGCGCATGAACGAGCGCGGCGAGGTTCGCGCCAAGATCGAAGGTCCGTGAGGTCGTGCCCGCGGCTGCGAACATCAACCGATGGGTGGAGCCCGAGTGGGCACTGAGCTACCTGCGGGAGCGCGACGCCATCCCGCACCGCGTCGAAGGGCTCGGGGTCCTGCTCGAACTCCTTCCGGCGCGCGTCGAGCGCGTGCTCGACCTCGGCACCGGTGACGGCAACCCGCTTGCGCTCGTCCTCGCCGCGCGTCCGGACGCGAGCGGTGTCGGCCTCGATTTCCAGGAAGAGATGCTGCGCCGCGCGCGCGAACGGTTCGGCGGCAACACTCGCGTCACGATCGGCCCGCACGATCTGGACCAACCGCTTCCGGACGATCTCGGAGTGTTCGACGTCGTCGTGTCGAGCTTCGCGATCCACCACCTCGTGCCCGACCGCCAGCGCGCCCTCTACGGCGAGGTCTTCGACCGGCTCCGGCCCGGCGGCCTGTTCGCGAACGTCGAGCACGTCGCGTCCCGGAGTGACGAACTTCACGCTGACTTCCTGGCCGCGATCGGCCGGACGCCGGAGCAAGACGACCCCTCGAACAAGCTCGTGCCGGTTCCGACTCACTTGCAGTGGCTCGATGACCTGGGCTTTCGCGATGTCGAGTGCTACTGGAAGTGGCGCGAACTGGCCGTCGTCGGCGGCTACCGCCCCGCGTCGCGCGCCGTCCGCGGCGGTGTGTTCACGGGCCGATGAGGGAACACACGCGGTGCGGGCGACGTTTGCACGTGAAGGTCCGACGGGCCACTGGGATGTGATTGTGATGAGCACCATCGACTTCTTCGAGTACTTGGTTCGGAACGAGTCCACACGGGAACTCGCACACGAGCTCGCCGACGTGTGGGTCGCCCACGAGGTCGGCTACCTCCCCGAACTGCAATCCGCCGCCTGAGCGCCACCCGCTGACAACGGCGGCCCGGGGACATGAAGAAAACGCGGTGACGCTGCTCCCACGTCTGGTCGAGTCGTTCACCGAACATCGCGATCCCGGTCGGGCGCCGGCGATGGCGAAGTACATGCGGGACCAGTTCCCGTTTCTGGGTATCCCGACACCCGAGCGGCGTGCCCTCACCCGCGCCCTGTTGCGGGACGCACCGGTACCCGGTGAGCGCGAGCTCGCAACGTTCGCCCGTCGGGCGTGGAAGCTCGACGAGCGCGAGTACCAGTACGCGGCGTGCGATGTGATCGCCGCGTACGTCGGCCTGTGCTCGGAGCGGCTGCTCGCCGATCTGCGGTTCCTCGTCACGCACAAGTCGTGGTGGGACACCGTGGACGCGCTCGCACCTTCGGTCGGCGCGCTGGTGCTCGCCCATCCGCAGCTCCGCACCGAGCTCGACCACTGGATCGGCAACGACAACATCTGGCTCGCGCGCGTGGCGCTGCTCCACCAGCTGCGGTTCAAGACGCACACCGACAGCGGCCGGCTCTTCCGTTACTGCCGTCAGCGTGCAACCGACGAGGAGTTCTTCCTGCGCAAGGCGATCGGGTGGGCGCTGCGCGAGTACTCGAAGACGGACGCGGCCGCGGTGCGGCGCTTCGTCGCCGCGAACGCGGATCGCCTGTCGCCGTTGTCACGCCGCGAAGCATTGCTCTGGCTCGACCGCCGCGCGCCCGCGCTCTGACACACTTCAGGAATGGCGCTGTCGAAGGAGCTGCAGGATCTCGCGCAACGGGTCTCGAACTGGGGCCGCTGGGGTCCCGACGACCAGCGGGGCACGCTGAATCTCATCACGCCCGACGCGACGCGCCGCGGCGCCGCGGCCGTGCGGCGCGGCGTTTCGTTCTCGCTCGCGATCCCGTTCGACGCCGACGGACCGCAGACGGGGAGCATCCCCGGCCGCATCAATCCGCAGCGGCGGATGCTGATGTTCAACACCGCGTTCACCGGTGACCGGAGTGATTTCACGACGAGCGATGACGCGTTCGAGATGGGCACACAGGCCGCCACGCACTGGGACGCGCTCTCACACGTCGGCTACGACGGACTCCTCTACAACGGCATCAGCGACGACGCGATCGACGAGCGCGGTGCGGCGAGGCTCGGTATCGAGCAGTTCGGCCCGGTCGTGACGCGCGGCGTCTTGCTCGATGTCGCGTGGCTCTACGGCGTCGACGGTCTCGAACCTGGATACGCGATCGGTGGCGACGACCTCGCGGGGCAGCCGCCCGTGCAGAGGTGCGGGTCGAATCCGGCGACATCGTGCTCGTCCGCACCGGCAACATGCGGCTGCTCGCCGCCGGCGACAAGCAGCGCTACGCCGGCAAAACGCCGGGCATCGGCGTTGGTGCGATCGAGTGGTTCCACGACTCCGAGGTCGCAGCGGTCGCGACCGACACCCTCGCGTTCGAGGTCTGGCCGTGCGAGGACCCGCGCTCGATGCTGCCCGTCCACATGCTGGACCTCCGCGACCAGGGATTGGTGCAAGGGCAGCTCTGGTATCTCGATGCGCTGGCCGACGACTGCGCGGCTGATGGTGTGTACGAGTTCCTGCTCGCGGCGACGCCATTGCCGCTGACGGGCGCGGTTGGCGGCCCCGTCGCGCCTACTGCGACGAAGTAGCGGTCGGGATGCTCGGTTTGTAGGTCGGGCGCGATTGTTCGTGCGCGGCGAGGGCTTCCGCGTGGCGCAAAGTGAGGCCGATGTCGTCGAGACCGTTGACGAGGCGGTATTGGGTGAAATCGTCGAGCTCGAACGGCGCGTCGAGCCCGATCGCCGGCGCGGCCACCCGCTTGTGCTCCACGTCGACGACGATCTCGAGTTCCGGATCCTCGTCGATCGCCTCCCACAAGCGTTGCACGACCTCGGTGTCCACGGTCGCGGCGACGAGGCCCTGCTTCCCGCTGTTGTTGCGGAAGATGTCGGCGAACCGCGGCGAGAGCACCGCCTCGAACCCGTAGTCCATGAGCGCCCACACCGCGTGCTCGCGGGACGAGCCCGTGCCGAAATTGGATCCGGCGACAAGGATCTTGGCCCCGTCGTGCCGCTCCTGGTTCAGCACGAAGTCGGAGTTCTCGCGCCAATCGGAGAACAGCCCGGCGCCGAAGCCGGTGCGTTCGACCCGCTTCAGCCAATCGCTCGGGATGATCTGGTCTGTGTCCACATCCGTGCGCACGAGCGGCACACCGGTGCCGGTGATGACGCGTACCGCGTTCATGCGAGGTCCTCCGGGGTTGCGAAGTGTCCGGCGATGGCGGTGGCGGCGGCGACGGCGGGGGACACCAGGTGGGTGCGGCCGCCCTTGCCCTGCCGCCCCTCGAAGTTGCGGTTCGACGTCGATGCGCACCGCTCGCCCGGGGCGAGCTTGTCCGGGTTCATCGCGAGGCACATCGAACAGCCCGGCTCGCGCCAGTCGAACCCGGCGGCGACGAACACCTGGTCCAGGCCCTCGGCTTCCGCCTGCGCCTTGACCGCGACCGAACCGGGCACGACGAGCGTGCGCACGCCCGGCTTCACCTTGCGACCGCGCGCGACATCGGCTGCGGCGCGCAGGTCTTCGATGCGCGAGTTGGTGCACGAACCGATGAACACGGTGTCGACGTCGATCTCGCGCATCGGCGTTCCGGCCCTCAACCCCATGTACGCGAGCGCGCGCTTGGCGGAATCGCGTGCGCCCTCATCGGGGAGCGCTTCGGGATCGGGCACGGTGGCGTCGATCGGGATCGTCTGGCTCGGGTTCGTCCCCCACGAGACGTGTGGCTCGAGCGTGCGGGCGTCGATGACGACTTCCTTGTCGAACTGCGCGTCGTCGTCGGTGACGAGCGCCCGCCACGCGTCGAGCGCGCGCTCCCAGTCGCCGCCCTTGGGCGCGAACGACTTGCCCTCGAGGTAGGCGAAGGTCGTGTCGTCGGGCGCGATCATGCCGGCGCGCGCGCCGGCTTCGATCGACATGTTGCACACGGTCATGCGACCTTCCATCGAGAGCGCGCGGATCGCGGCGCCGCGGTACTCGATGACCGAACCGATACCGCCGCCCGTGCCGATGCGGGCGATGATTGCGAGCACGACGTCCTTCGCGGTGACGCCGGGCGGCAGGTCACCGTCGACGGTGATCGCCATGGTTCCCGGCCGCGTCTGCGGCAGCGTCTGCGTCGCGAGCACGTGCTCGACCTCGCTCGTACCGATGCCGAACGCGAGCGCACCGAACGCACCGTGCGTCGAGGTGTGGCTGTCGCCGCAGACGATCGTCATGCCCGGCTGGGTGAGGCCCTGCTCCGGACCGATCACGTGGACGATGCCCTGGCCCGGATCACCCATCGCGTAGCAGCGGATGCCGAACTCGGCGCAGTTGCGCGCGAGCACCTCCATCTGCGTCGCCGAGATGGGATCCTCGAGCGGGAGGTGCAAGCCGGTCGTGGGCACGTTGTGGTCCATCGTCGCGATCGTGAGGTCGGGCCGCCGGACGCCCCGACCTTCGAGTCGCAGTCCGTCGAAGGCCTGTGGCGAGGTCACCTCGTGGACGAGGTGCAGATCGATGAACAGGAGGTCGGGTTCGCCTGCCGCGGCGCGCACAACGTGCTCGTCCCACACCTTCTCCGACAGTGTCGTGCCCATGACGTGGCCCCTCGTTGTCCAGTCGACGCTTCCTGCGTCTCACATAATGAGACGGTAGTATCGGTGTGTGGACAGTCTAGCGACGAGCACGGCCGATGCCGGGAAGACGAGCGTGCAGACGCTCGACCGGGTGGTCCGCGTGCTCGAGACCGTCGCCGCGCTCGACAGCTGCTCGCTCGCCGACCTCGTCCGCGAGACCGGTCTGGCCCGGCCGACCGCGTACCGGCTCGCGACCGCCTGCGAGCAGCACGGGTTGCTCGCCCGCGATCGCGCCGGCCGCTTCCAGCTCGGAGGGCGACTCGTGGGCTGGGGCGCGCAGGCCGCGGGCAGCAGCCGTTTGGTCGACGCAGCCCGGCCGGTGCTCGCCCGGCTCGCGGCGACGACCGGCGAGAGCACACAGTTGTACGTGCGCGACGGCGCGCACCGGATCTGCGTCGCGGTGCACGAACGGCCCAGCGGCCTGCGCGACACCGTGCCGCTCGGCGCGGTGATGCCCCTCACCAAGGGGTCGGGCGGCAAGGTGCTGCTGGCGTGGTCACCCGATCGGGACGATTTCGATGTGACGCCCGCGGTCTTGGCCGGCGTCCGCGCGCAGGGGTTCGCCCAGAGCATCGGCGAGCGCGAGGCGGGCGTGGCGAGCGTGAGCGCACCGGTGTGCGCGCCCGACGGGCGGGTGCTCGCGGCGATCAGCGTCAGCGGCCCGGCCGAGCGCATGGACGCGGCCGCGATCGGCCGATTCACGAGCGCGGTGCTCGGTGCGGCGGCGGTCGTAGCCCGAGGCGTCACGTCGGAGTAACAAGGGCGAAACAATCCCCTCGTACCGTCGGCCGCGTGAACGTCGAAGTCCTGCACTGGCCCGAAGACGAGCCCCGCGTGGCGGAGATGCGGACGCGCGGTGTGGCTCGCCTGCTCGTCGTCACCGACGGCGCGGCACCCGACGCGCCGGACTGTCTCGAGGACTGGGTGTTCGCGTCCGCCTCGGACACCGAGCGCGAAGCCCGGCGCCGCGCGCTCAGCCGGCGTGCGGAGGCGCATGGTGTCGTGCCCCTGCTCGACGGCGACGGGCTGCTCCATCACCGGGACCACTGGGTCTCACTGTCGCCGGTCGAGCAGGCGTTGGCCGCCGCGCTGCTGGACCGGTTCGGCGCGGTCGTCGCCCGCGACACTTTGGCGATGCGGGCGTGGCCCGAGGGGCTGCCGACCCGCAACGCGCTCGACGTGCACGTGTTGCGGCTCCGCCGCCGGATCTCGCCACTCGGTCTCGAGATCCGGACCGTGCGGGCGCGCGGGTACCTGCTGCAAGCCGCGAGCACCAACGGCAACGGCAACGGCAACGGTCAGCACTGACACCTGCAGACCTCACGATCGGCATGACGACCGGATAGACATCCCGGCGTGAGACTCGGGGTCGACACCGGCGGGACGTTCACGGATGCCGTCGACGGCGACGGGCGGGTCGCGAAGGTGTTGTCGACCCGCGACGACCCGGCACGCGCGGTCGACGGCGCGGTGCGCGAGCTCGCGGGCGCCGCCCGGCCGGAAGTCCTCGCGCACGGCACCACGGTGGCCACCAACGCGCTGCTCGAACGACGCGGCGCGCGCGTGGCCCTCGTGACGACGCGCGGGTTCGCCGACATCATTGAGATCGCCCGCCAGCACCGGCCGTCGCTGTACGACCCGTTCGTCGACCGGCCCATCCCGCTCGTATCGCGAGCGTGGCGCTTCGAGATCGATGAGCGCCTCGATGCCGTTGGCGCCGTGCTGACGCAATGGGACGGCGCGCTCCCGGCGCTGCCGCGCGACGTGGAAGCGGTTGCGCTCTGTCTCGTGCACTCGGATCGCAACGCCGAACCCGAAGCCAGGGTCGCCGCGACTCTCCGCGCACGCGGATACGACGTGACCGTGTCGAGCGAGCTCTCGCCCGAGTTCCGCGAGTACGAGCGCACGGTCACCACGGTCGTCAACGCGTACCTGCGGCCCGCGTGCGGTCCGTACCTGGAACGTATCGCCGCGTTCGCGGGCGAGGTACTCGTGATGACGTCGGCCGGCGGTCTGGTCGCGATCTCCGACGCACAGCGGGCCCCGGCCGCGCTGCTGCTCTCCGGCCCCGCCGGCGGAGTGCGAGCCGCCGCCGCGGTGGCCGCCGCGTGCGGCCATCCCGACGCGGTGACCTTCGACATGGGTGGGACGAGCACGGACGTGTGCCTCGTGCGCGGCGGCGTGCCCGAGCCCGCGGCGCAACGCGACGTCGGCGGGTTCCCGATCCGGCTGCCTGCGCTCGACATCCACACCATCGGTGCCGGGGGCGGATCGATCGCGCGCCTCGACCCGGGCGGCGCGCTGGTCGTCGGCCCCGAGAGCGCAGGTGCGACGCCGGGTCCCGCGGCCTACGGAAGGGGTGGGATCGCCGCGACCGTGACCGACGCGGACCTCGTGCTCGGCCGCATCGACGATCGCGCGACGTTCCCGGGGTTGGGGAAACTCGACGCGTCGGCCGCACACGATGCGTTGGCGCGCGCCGGCGTCGATGCGGCGGGCGTCGTTGCCGTGGTCGACGCCGCGATGGAGCAAGCTGTACGCGCGGTCACCGTGGCACGCGGCGTCGACCCGCGCGGGCTCGCGTTGGTCGCGTTCGGCGGCGCCGGGCCGTTGCATGCGTGCGCGATCGCCGACGCACTCGGCATGCCGGCGGTCATCGTGCCGCCCCGCGCCGGCGTTGGCTCCGCGGTCGGTCTGCTGGCGTCCCCCCGCGGCCAGGAGGTCGTGCGTTCGTTCGGCGGCGAGTCGCTCGCGGACGCGCGCGCCGAGGTCGCGGCTCTCGCGCGCGATCGCGTCGGCGCCGATGCCGTCGTCGAGACGGCCGTCGACTGCCGCTACGTCGGGCAGAGCCACGAGATCACGGTGGCGTCACCCGAGGACTTCCCGCGCGAGCACGAACGGCGCAACGGTCACGCGCGGCCCGGCGCGCCGGTCGAAGTAGTAGCCGTGCGAGCGCGCGCCACTGCTTCTGCGCCGCTCGACGTGGCCGACCTGCCCGCCGTCGTGCGTGCCGTCGTGCGTGGACCCGCGGTCGTGGCCGAACCCGACTGCACCGTGTGGATCCCGGCCGGATGGGTGGCGGAACCGCGCGCCCTCGGCGCATGGGTCCTCACCCGCACCTAGCCTTCTAACTTGCGTGAGTTCGGCCATCGCGCGGGTGGGTGAAGTCACGCAAGTATGGAGCTCGATGGACGCGGCCGAGTTGCAGGTGTTGATCTCCCGGCTCACGGGAGTGGCCGAGGAGATGGGCGCGGTGCTGCGCCGCGCCGCGTACAGCCCGAACATCAAGGAGCGGGCCGACTGCTCGGCCGCGCTGTTCACTGCCGACGGCGCGCTGCTCGTGCAGGCCGAGCACATCCCGGTGCATCTCGGTTCGATGCCGGCGGCGGTAGGCGCTGCGATCGACGTGTGGGGCTCGCGGCTCGGGCCGGGTGAGCAGGTGATCCTCAACGATCCCTTCGCGGGCGGCACCCACCTCAACGACGTCACGATGGTTGCGCCCGCGTTCGCCGCGGACGGCACGCTCGTCGGCTGGGCCGCGAACCGCGCGCACCACGCGGACCTCGGGGGCATGGCGCCGGGGTCGATGCCCCCGGAAGCAACCGAGATCTATCAGGAAGGGCTACGGATCCCGCCTGTGCGCGACACACCCGAGGTCGAGGCGATCTTCGTCGCCGCATCCCGCACGCCGGAGGAACGACGCGGGGACCTCGACGCGCAGCGCGGTGCCAACCGACTCGGCGTCGCCCGGCTGCTCGATCTCGCGAGTGCGCCGTTCGACGCGATCGTCGAGTACGGCGAGCGCCGCATGCGCGCCGCGCTCCGAGCGCTCCCGGACGGAGTCTTCGAGTTCGAGGACTGGCTCGACTCGACCGGGGGACCCTCAGGATCGCAACCGGCGCGGATCTCGGTGCGGGTCACCGTGACCGGCGACGAGATCACCTTTGACTTCCGCGGCAGCGACGATCAGCGGCCGGGCACGGTGAACGCGGTGGAGGCGGTGACGGTGAGTGCCGTCGCGTTCGCGATCCGTTCGGTCACCGACCCGTCGATCCCCGCGAACGGCGGCGCGCTGCGACCGGTTCACGTCATCACGCGGCCGGGGTCGATCGTTGCCGCACAACCGCCCGTGGCCGTCGGTGCCGGCAACGTCGAGGTGAGCCAGCGCGTCGCGGACGTATGCCTCGGCGCGCTTTCCCTCGCCGTACCCCAGCGGGTGGGCGCGGCGTCGCAGGGGACGATGAACAACGTGCTCATCGGTGGCGCGACGTGGGTCTATTACGAGACGGTCGGCGGCGGGCAGGGTGGGCGTCCGGGTCCACGCCCGGGGATGAGCGGCGTCCACACTGCGATGACCAACACGCAGGACACTCCGGTCGAGGCGCTCGAGCGCGCGTTCGCGATGCGCGTCCGCCGCTACGCGCTCCGCCGCGATTCCGGTGGTGCCGGCGCGGCTCCAGGTGGCGACGGCATCGAACGCGACCTCGAGATGCTCGAGACCGTGACCGTCTCGCTCGTCACCGAACGACGTGCGTCGCAACCGTGGGGCCTCGCGGGCGGTGAGCCGGGCGCGTCCGGCGAGAACTGGTTGCTGCCGGGCGGCGACGAAGGCCGTGCCGCACGACTCGCCGACAAGTGCACGGTGACGCTGCAAGCGGGCGACGTTCTGCGCATCCGCACGCCCGGGGGCGGCGGCTGGGGCCGCGGCGGCCAACAGGCGTGAGCGACATCGCCGCGGCCCTGCGCGCGTACGTCCCGCGCTCGGTCATCGAGGAACGCGACGTGGCGCGTGTGCACGCTCTCCTCGACGGCGCCGATCCCTGGTCTCGCCGCGCACCGTTGCACGTCACCGGCTCGGCGCTGGTGGTGCACCCGCCGACGCGACGGGTCTTGCTGCGCTGGCACGCGCGTATGCACGCGTGGCTGCAGGTCGGTGGGCACGGAGAGCCGGGCGAGGCCTCACCGTTCCTCGTCGCGACCCGGGAGGCCGCCGAAGAGACCGGCCTCGACGATCTGGTGGCATGGCCCGATCGCGCGGTGCCCTGGCTCGTCCACGTCGTGATCGTGCCGGTGCCGGCGGCCCGCGGTGAGCACGCGCACGAGCACGCCGACTTCCGCTATGTGCTCGCGACGGAATTCCCCGACACCATCGTTGCCGAGGACGCCTCGGCGCGACTGCGATGGTGCACCCTCGACGACGCGGCGCGCCTCGCCGGCAAGGACAACCTGTGCGTCACGCTCACGCGCGTCGCCGAAGTACTTCCCGTCGCGCCCGGGCCGGGCTCGTGAACATCGCCATCTGACCGACCGCGACACGACGACAATGACGGGCATGATGACCGCGACCGACGTGCTCTACGTGCTCGATCTCCTCGAGGGGGTAGGAATCGTCGCGTGGGTCGACGGTGGTTGGGGTGTCGACGCGCTGCTCGGCGAACAGACCCGTGACCACAACGACCTCGACCTCGCGATCGACCATTTCGACGTCGACGGCTATCGAGCGACGATGGGCGCGAGCGGATTCCACGCGACGGAGACACTCCACGCGACGCCCACCAACTTCGTCATGACCGACCGGAACGGACGGGAGGTGGACGTGCATCTCGTCGATCGAGACGTCGTGGTCGCCGTCGCGGGCGCGATCGATGTCTACGGTCCGAACGGCCTCGCGTACGAGGTCGGGTCGCTCGACGCGACCGGAACGATCGGCGGTCGCACCGTGCGGTGTTGCACCGCAGACTTCATGGTGCGGTCGCACACCACGTATGAACCGGACCTCGACGACGCGCGCGACGTGTTCGCCCTGTGCGAACGGTTCGCGATACCGCTCCCGCAGATGTACGAGCGGTTCCGCGACGCGGTCAGCCGCGGGGCCGGACCCCGACGACCGTGACCGAGAGCTCGCGGCGCGGGCCCTGGTACGTGACGCTCGTGCCCGGCGCCGCCCCCAGGATGGCCTGCCCTAACGGCGAGTTGGGGGAGAGCACGTCGTAGGTCTCGTCCCGCTCCTCGATCGAACCGACGAGATAGGTGGTTGCGTCTTCGTCGCCGTCGTAGCGGAGGTCGACGAGGCAACCGGGTTCGACCACATCGCCCGCCGCGTTCTCGACAACGACCGCGGTCTTGAGGATCTGCTCGATCTGGCGGACGCGCGCCTCGCTCTTGCCCTGCTCGTCCTTGGCTGCGTCGTAGTCGGCGTTCTCGCTGATGTCCCCGAGCTCGCGTGCGCGCTCGATGGCGAGCGAGAGCTCGCGGCGGTACTCACCGGTCCGCCACGCCAATTCCTCGCGCAGCCGCTCGTGGGCCTGGGGCGAAAGGTGTGACTCAACCATGGTCGGGCAGGGTACCCAAGGACCGGAGGGGTTTGACATGGGTGTGGTCCGGCGCGATCCTGGTCGTTTCTGTGACTCTGCGACCGGCACGCCTCGACGCATTCGTCATCGTCATTCCGTAAGCGAACGCCGCCCGGCGTTCGCTCGCAACCGTCCACGTCCACGTGGACGGTTTTTTCGTGAAAGGACGGGAACTCAACGTGCGGACGCAGTGGAGGCCCGCGAGCCGAAGGCCGCTCGGCGCGAAGCGAAGGGAGCGGTTGGCATGACTTCGCACCGGGTGGCGGTGATCGGGGGCGACGGGATCGGGCCCGAGGTGGTCGCGGTCGCGCTCGATGTCGTGCGCGCGAGCGGCGTCCCGCTCGACACCGTCGACTACGACCTCGGCGGTGCGCGATACCTCCAGACTGGTGAGGTGATGCCCGATTCGGCGCTCGAAGAGTTGCGCGGGTTCGACGCGATCCTGCTCGGCGCGGTCGGCACTCCCGACGTACCACCGGGTGTCCTCGAGCGGGGCCTGCTGCTGCGGTTGCGGTTCTCGCTCGATCTCTACGTGAACCTGCGCCCCTTCAAGGCGGGCCCGAACCGGCACAACGACGGCGTCGATTTCTACGTGGTACGTGAGAACACCGAAGGGACGTACGCGGGTGAAGGCGGGTTCCTGCGTCACGGCACACCGCACGAGATCGCGACGCAAGGTTCGGTCAACACGCGGCTCGGCGTCGAACGGTGCGTGCGCTTCGCGTTCGCATTGGCACGCTCGCGTGAGCGCCGCCACCTCACGCTGGTGCACAAGACCAACGTGCTGACGTTCGCGGGTGATCTGTGGCAGCGCACCTTCGACGAGGTCGCGGCCGACTTCTCCTGTGTCGGCACGGCGTACAACCACGTCGACGCCGCGTGCATCTACTTCGTGCAGGATCCCGGCCGTTACGACGTGATCGTCACCGACAACCTGTTCGGCGACATCCTCACCGACCTCGGCGGCGCGATCGCGGGCGGGATCGGGCGGGCGGCGTCCGCCAATCTCAACCCGGCCCGCACCGGGCCGTCGCTGTTCGAGCCCGTGCACGGCTCCGCGCCCGACATCGCGGGCACCGGTACCGCAGATCCCCGGGCGGCAGTCATCTCGGCCGCGATGATGTGTGAGTTCCTCGGCGAGACCGACGCCGCGGCCCGAATCCAGAAAGCCGTCGAGAATTCCGACGATGTAACCGGTACGACGAAGCAGATCGGCGACGCGATCGCCGCCGCGCTCTAGTCGGCCACTACCAGGAGACCAGTCATGCCGATCACCCCCACCGAGAAGATCTGGATGAACGGGGAGCTGATTCCGTGGGAGGACGCGAAGATCCACGTCCTCACGCACACGCTCCACTACGGCACCGGGGTGTTCGAGGGCGTACGTGCGTACGAGACCGACGACGGACCGGCCGTTTTTCGGCTCACGGACCACATCGTCCGGCTGTTCGACTCGGCCAAGATCATGATGATGGAGCTCCCCTACACGGTCGACGAGATCGTGCAGGCGGTGAAGGACACGGTGCGCTCCACCGGGTTGCCGTCGTGCTACATCCGACCCATCGCGTACTACGGCTACGGCGAGATGGGACTCAACACGCTGCCGTGCAAGGTCGACGTGACGGTCGCATGCTGGCCATGGGGCGCGTATCTCGGCGACGACGCGGTCAGCAAGGGCGTGCGCATGAAGATCTCGTCGTGGACGCGCCACGACCACAACACCATGCCGCCGCTCTCGAAGACGACGGGCAACTACGTGAATTCGTCGCTGGCCAAGGTCGAAGCGCTGAAGGCCGGTTACGACGAGGCGATCATGTTGAACCCCGAAGGCCTCGTGTCCGAGTGCACCGGCGAGAACATCTTCGCGGCGCGCCGGGGCGTGTTGCTCACGCCGCCGCTCGCGGCGGGGGCGCTGCCGGGGATCACGCAGGACTCGGTGATGACCATCGCGCGTGACCACGGTTACGAGATCGCGGTCGACCAGATCTCACGCAGCGACCTCTACGTCGCCGAGGAGATGTTCGTGTGTGGTACCGCGGCCGAGGTGAGCGCGGTGAACTCGGTCGACGACCGCGCGATTCCGTGCCCCGGCCCGATGACGAAGACCATCGCGAGCGAATACGCCAAGGCGGTCCGCGGTCAGATCGACAAGTACAAGGACTGGTGTGAGCATGTCGGCTGACGGGGACGTAGACGCAGCGGCGAGCGCCAGCGAGCCTCACAGCAAGCGGTCCGTAGAGATATACGACACGACGCTGCGCGATGGGTCGCAGCTCGAAGGGATCTCGCTCACCGTCGAGGACAAGCTGCGAATCGCCGAGCAGCTCGACTACCTCGGCGTCGACTACATCGAGGCGGGCTGGCCCGGCGCGAACCCGAAGGACGACGAGCTGTTCCGGCGCGCGCCCGCCGAGCTGCAACTCGCAGCGAGCACGCTCGTCGCGTTCGGGTCGACCCGACGGGTGAAGGGCAAGGTCGACAGCGACGACACACTGCGGCACCTGGTCGAGGCGAACGTCGGGACGGTGTGCATCGTCGGCAAGTCATGGGACTACCACGTCCTCGAAGCGCTCGGCACGACGCTCGACGAAGGAGTTGCGATGGTGCGCGACTCCGTCGAGTTCCTGCGCGGCGCGGGCATGGCCGTGCTCTTCGACGCCGAGCACTTCTTCGACGGCTACGCGCGCAACCCGGAGTTCGCGCTGCGCGTGCTCGAAGGCGCGGTCCAAGCGGGCGCGTTCCGTCTGGTGCTGTGCGACACGAACGGTGGTGCGCTGCCGCACGATGTCGAACGGGTCGTCGCCGAGGTCGTCGCGTACTTCGGGAGCGACGTCGGGGTCGCCGTGCACCTCCATGACGACGGCGGCACCGGTGTCGCCAACGCGCTCGCGGGTGTCCGCGGGGGCGCGGTCCAGGTGCAGGGCACGATCAACGGCTACGGCGAGCGCACCGGGAATTGCAATCTCACGACGATCATCCCGAACCTGACGCTGAAGATGGGGATCGAGACGATCCCGCGTGATCGACTCGAGAGGCTGACGCCCGTTGCGCACCACATCGCCGAGCTCGTCAACATGCCGCTGAACGCGCAGGCACCGTACGTTGGGCATTCCGCGTTCGCGCACAAGGCGGGATTGCACACGAGCGCGATCGCGAAGCGGCCCGACGCGTACGAGCATGTGCAACCCGATGTCGTCGGCAACGGGACGCGTTTCGTCGTCTCGGAGCTGGCCGGGCGTTCGACCCTTGTGCTGAAGGCCAAGGAGCTCGGGCTCGAGCTCGACGGTCCGCAACTCTCCGAGGTCGTCGAACAGCTCAAGCTGCTCGAGCACGAGGGCTACCACTTCGAGGTCGCCGACGGCTCGCTCGAGTTGCTGATGCGCCGCATCGGCGGCTGGCGACCCGACTGGTTCGAGGTCGAGTCGTTCCGTGTCATCACCGACGATCGCCGCGGTGTCGATACGCTCACGGGCGAGACGCAGGCGACGGTGATGACCGAAGCGACGGTCAAGCTCCACGTCGAGGGTGAGCGCCACATCGCCACTGAAGAGGGTAACGGTCCGGTGAACGCGCTCGACCGCGCGGTGAGGAGTGCGCTCAACGGCCGGTTCCCCGCGCTCGAGCGAGTGCATCTCACCGACTACAAGGTGCGCGTCCTCGACACGAACAAGGGCACCGGCGCGGTGACGCGGGTGCTGATCGACTCGACCGACGGTGACGCCACGTGGACCACGATCGGTGTCAACGAGAACATCATCGAAGCCTCGTGGCAGGCGCTGCTCGATTCGATCCACTACGGCCTGCTCCGCGCCCAGGGCAGCCAGTAGCGTTCGGGGCGTGCCGACCGATCCGTTCGTTCCTGCCGACCCCGCTGACCTGCCCCGCCAGCAACAGAACCTGCCGCCGGGCACCGCGCTCCCGCCGGCCCGGCGGTGGCGGTCCGACCGCCCCGGTGACCTGGAATCGGCATCGCCGCAGGGTGGGCTGTTCGGCAACCCCGGCCCGAACGTCGGCTTCGCCTACACGCTCGCCGAGCACGTCGTCGATCGCATCGTGCTCGCCGAACACGAGGACCTGCACGATGTGATTCCGGTGATCGCCGAGATCGCAGGGCGCCGCGCCGCGCTCTTCGGCCGCGCGCCGGTCATCCACGACGTCGAGGTCGCGCTGAACATCCTCGGCTACGACGGCAGCGCCGATCCGGCGTTCGCCCGTGCTCGCGCGCTGCTCGTGCACGAAGCCGGGCACTCGTACTACCGGCGACGCGCAATCGTCGAAGCGGTCCCCGAGGCGCTGCTTCGCCGGCCGCCGGGTGAGATCGACAGGGCGGTGTACGAGTGGCGGCGGACGATCACCGAGGGTCAGTTCCCCGAGCTGGCCCGCCAACCGACGATGTAGCACGGCAAGCTGATGAGCGCGTTCGAGCTGTCCGACGAGTACGAGGCGTTGCGCGAGTCGGTGCGCCGCCTCGCCGAGACGTCGATCGCGCCGAACGCGGCGGCGACCGACGAGTCCGAGGAGTTCCCCCGGGCAAGCTGGGATGCGTGGCGGGCGGCCGGCTTCGCGGGTCTGGCGTTCCCGGAAAAGTACGGCGGCCAGGGCGGCGGCATCCTGGCCCATGCGATCTGCGTCGAGGAGGTCGCGCGTGTGTGCGCGTCCTCGTCGCTCTTCGTGATCATCTCGAAGCTGGCGATGACGCCACTCCTCGATCATGGCTCGGACGACTTGAACGAGCGCTACGTCGCGCCGGTGGCGGCCGGCGAGGCCCAGGCGTCGTATTGCCTCTCCGAAGCCGACGCGGGCAGCGATGTCGCCGGGATGAAGACTCGCGCGGTGCGCGATGGCGACGACTACGTGCTCAACGGGCACAAGATGTGGATCACCGGCGCCGGTGTCTCCGACTTCTACACCGTGTTCGCCAAGACCGATCCGACCGCGGGACATCGCGGCATGAGCGTGTTCGTCGTCGAGTCGAGCTTCCCTGGCTTCTCGGTCGGCAAGCTCGAACACAAGATGGGTGTGCGCGGTTCGCCGACCGGCGAGATCGCCCTCGACGACTGCATCGTGCCCGCCGCCAACCTGGTCGGTGAGGAAGGGGCAGGATTCGAGTACGCGATGGGCGCGCTCGACCGTTCGCGACCGCTCGTGGGCGCGCAGGCGCTCGGCATCGCGCAAGGTGCGCTCGACCTCGCGCTCCAGTACGTGAAGGACCGCAAGCAGTTCAACCGCCCGATCGCGGAGTTCCAAGGTCTGCAGTTCATGCTCGCCGACATGGCCACGCAGGTCGACGCCGCCCGTCTCCTCGTCTACCGAGCCTGCGCCCGCCTCGACGACGGTCGGACCGACACTGCGATCTCGTCGTCGATGGGTAAACTCTTCGCGGCCGACACCGCGATGCGCGTCGCGACCGACTGCGTCCAGCTGCTCGGTGGCATCGGGTACACCAAGGAACTGCCCGCCGAGCGGTTCATGCGCGACGCCAAGATCACGCAGATCTACGAGGGCACCAACCAGATCCAACGCATCGTCGTCGCGAAACGGCTGCTCGAGGGCTGACGCATGACCATCCGCTACGCGTGGAGCGGAAAGCAGCACCTCGCGTACGAGACGCGCGGCGACGGACCGTTGGACATGCTGCACCTCACGGGATTCATTCTCCCGATCGACGCACTCGACGAGGAACCGCACGTGGCGCGGTTCTACCGGCGCCTCACCTCCTTCGCGCGTCTGATCCATTACGACCCGCGCGGGATCGGCTTGTCGGATCCGGTCGACGCGAGCTATCCCAACACGGTCGCGAGTGCCGCCATTGACGCGGTCGCGGTGCTGGACGCGGTCCAGGTCGATCGCGTCGCGGTCGTCGGGTGGGGTGCCGCGGGCTCCATCGCGATCGAGATCGCGGCCAGCTACCCGGAGCGCGTCTCGGCCCTCGTCGTGGGCAACACCTTCGCGCGGCTCACGAGCACGACCGACTACCCCGAGGGCGTCCCACCTGACCTCATCGAGGGATTCTTGCGCGACAATCCCGATCCCGACGCCGAATGGAACATCGAAGGCGCCGATGACCTTCGGTTGTTCGCCCCGACTCTTGCCGGCGACACCCGGTTCCGCGACTGGGTGCAACGGTCGTCGCGGCGCGGCGCCAGCCCGTCGAGCGCTCGATCGTTCCTCGTGCTCACGACGGGCGCGGATGTGCGCGACCGGCTCGGCAAGGTGCGTGTCCCGACGCTGGTGCTCCACAACGCGGACAACCGGTTCACGCCACGCCGCCTGGGTCGATACGTCGCGGCGCACATCCCGTCGGCACGATTCGTGCTTGTTCCCGGCGCCGATCACATGCCATGGGCCGGCAGCGCCGACGCGCTGCTCGACGAGGTGCAGGAGTTCCTCACCGGACATCGCGAAGGGTCCGGCGACCGCGTGCTCACCACCGTCGTCTTCACCGACATCGTGGACTCGACCCAACGTGCGGCCGGGATGGGCGACGCGGCCTGGCGGGGCGAGCTGGACGCGCACGACGCGATCGTGCGGGCCGAACTGGACCGCTTCGGCGGCCGTGAGGTCAACACGACGGGCGATGGGTTCGTCGCCGCGTTCGATGTCCCGACCGCGGCCGTGCGGGGTGCCCTCGCGATCGTCCGATCGGCCCAGGCCGCGGGCTTCGCGTTGCGCGCCGGTGTTCATACCGGCGAGTGCGAGCGGCGCGGCGACGATCTCGCCGGGCTCGCAGTGCACATCGCGGCGCGCGTCGCGGCCCACGCCGGCGCGCAGGAGGTCCTCGTCTCGCGCACGGTCAGCGACGTGATCGCCGGTTCCGGCCTGGTGCTCGAACCGCGCGGCGAGCACGAGCTGAAAGGCCTCGACCAGCGGTGGGAGCTGTTCGCCGCACAGCCCTGAGTTCGGCTCCGCCCGCCCGTAAACTCGGCGGACCATGAGCGACGTCCGCGTCAGGTTCTCGCCCGCGCCGACGGGCTTCCTCCACATCGGGAACGCCCGGACGGTGCTGTTCAATTGGTTGCACGCGCGCCACACGGACGGCACGTTCATCCTGCGCATCGAGGACACCGACGTCGCCCGCTCGACGCAGGAGGCGGTTGCGCAGATCCAGCTCGTCCTGCAGTGGCTCGGCTTGCACTGGGACGAAGGACCGGTCTTCCAGAGCCATCGGTTCGAGACGTACCTCGCCGCCGCCGACCGTCTCCTCGCCGCGGGCGACGCGTACGAATGCTTCTGCACCGAGGAAGAGCTGAAGGCGCGCAACGACGAGGCAACGAAAGCCGGACAGCGGCCGGGGTACGACGGGCGTTGCCGCGACCTCACGCCGGCCGAGCGCGACGCGCGCCGGTCCGAAGATCGGGCGGGTTCGATCCGGTTCCGCACCCCTGATTCCGGGCGCAGCATGTTCGTGGACGCGATCCGCGGTGAGGTCGCGGTCGACTGGTCGACGATCTCCGACTTCGTCATCGTTCGTTCCAACGGCACACCGGTGTTCTTCCTCGCGAACGCGGTCGACGACATCGACATGGGCATCACGCACGTCCTGCGCGGCGAGGACCTGATCGACTCGACGCACCGCGTGCTCGCACTCCGGCGCGCCCTCGGCGTCGACGAGCAACCCGTGTACGCGCACCTGCCGCTGATCGTCGGACCGGGCGGCGCCAAGTTCTCGAAGCGGCACGGCGCGGTGTCGGTCGAGGAGTACCAGGAGCAGGGTTTCCTCGCGGCCGCGATCGTCAACTACCTCGCGCTGCTCGGCTGGGCGCCCGAGGATGGCCGGGAGGTCCTCGATCGCGACGAGCTCGTCGCCGAATTCGATCTCGGACGCGTGAACCACTCCGCCGCCGCGTTCGACGCGCAGAAGCTCGAGTGGATGAACGCCGAGCACATCCGCCGGCTCCCGGTGGAAGAGCTCGCGGGGGAGACGTTGCGGTTCGCCCAGGCCCGCTACGGCGACCGGTTCGACATCCGCACCTTCGAAGCGGCGGTGAAGCTCGCGCAGGAACGCTCCACCACGCTCGTGCAGATCGCCGAGCAGGCCGCGTTCCTGTTCGTGCCCGACGCCGAGTTCGAGATCGACGCCGACGCGGTCGACGCGGTTCGGAAGCTCGATCGGGTCGACGACCTGGTGGCTGCCGCGATCGAGCACATCGAGCGCTGCGAGTGGACGCACGACGGCATCGACCTGCGGCCGGTCGTCGACGCGCTCGAGCTGAAGCGAAAGACCGCGATGAAGGCGTTGTACGCCGCTATCACCGGCCGTACGGCGGGGTTGCCGCTGTTCGAGTCGATCGAGATGCTCGGACGTGAGTCTGCGCTCACGCGGCTCCGACGTGCACGCGAGCGGTTCGCCGCGGAATGAGGCTCGCGTTCAAGATCGTCTGGCGGACCGCGCTGGCGCTCTTCACGATCGTGTTCGTGTACTTCGCCGTCACGTTCTTCCAGGTGTGGCGGACCGCGCGGAAGGACGCGGCGCGTCCGTCCGACGCGATCGTGGTGCTCGGCGCCGCGCAGTACGACGGCCGGCCGTCGCCCGTGCTCGCGGCCCGCCTCGACCACGCGCTCGAGCTGTACCGAGCCGGGATTGCGCCGATCATCGTCGTCACCGGAGGACGCCAGGAGGGTGATCGGTTCACCGAAGCGACCGCGGGCGCGACGTACCTGCACGAACACGGAGTGCCGGACACCGCGATCCTGCGCGAGACGAGCGGGCGTTCTTCGTGGCAGTCGCTCGCGGCCGCGGCCCACTTCCTGAAAGCGCGAAACCAGACCCGGGTCGTGCTCGTCTCGGATCCGTATCACGCGGCCCGCATCGACGACATCGCCGAAGAGGTCGGCCTCGACGCGGTGACGTCACCCACGACCACCAGTCCGATCTCGGGTGCGGGCGAGTGGCGCCGCTTCGGAACCGAGACACTGCGAGTCGGCGCCGGCCGCCTGTTCGGCTACCGCCGGCTCGAGCAAGGTCGGGAGATGGGAAAGGTGGTGCCCGGACTCGGTATGCTGATTCCTCCTTCGGGGGTGGTGTAATCGGCAACACAACAGGTTCTGGTCCTGTATTTGGGGGTTCGAGTCCTCCCCCCCGAGCGCAATCGCACACAAGCCCCGTTGGTGTAGACGGCCTAACACGCCACCCTCTCAAGGTGGAGACCACGGGTTCGAATCCCGTACGGGGTGCTCACCACTTCTTCCCCCTGTAGATCGACCGTGACGCCCGAACTCGGGCGCGTGGACTCCCTCAGGGGGCACTTCTTGGCCCGAGAATCTCCACTCGGCTTCCTCTCAGCGTTGAGCGCGCACGAGTGCGGCGTCTTTCGTGGCCGCGCGGCAGTCGCGGGTGGCGTGACACGCAAGCAACTCGCGGCGCTCCGGATGCACGGCGCCATCGAGCGCGTGTTCCCGGACACCTTTCGCATGACTTCCGTGGCGCGTTCGAACGAACAGCAGTTGCGCGCCGCACTGTTGTGGGCCGGACCCCGTTCGGCCGCGGCCGCGTCTTCGGCTGGTGAGCTCTACCGGCTCGAGGGCATCGAAGCTGCGCAGCCCGAGATCGTCGTTCCGCGGACGAGTAACAAGCGCGTCGAGGGCGTCGTCGTGCATCGACCGGTAAACGACGGCGCGTCGATGGTGCGACGCCATCGCGGCATGCGGGTCACAGGTATCGAAGCCACGCTGGTTGCGCTGGCGGCGGAGCGAGACGCGGAGACCTTCGAGATCGCGTGTGAGGACGCCCGGCGGCGACGGCTCACGACGCTGCCCGCTCTCCACGCCCACATCGAGCGATTCCGGCGACGTGGGACCGGTGGCTTCGCAGCAATGCGCGATCTGCTCCGCGAGCTGGATCCGGTGCATCCGTCGCGTTCCACGCTCGAAGTAATGACACGGCGGCTGCTCGTTGCGAACGGGTGCACCGACTTCGTTCGCGAGTTCCGTCTCACTTGGAACGGGCGCACATACCTTTACGATTTCGGTTTCGAGCGTCGGTGCACCATTCTCGAGACGAACGGGCGACGATGGCATGACGACGCCAACGACTACGAACACGACAACGAGAAGTGGAGCGTTCCGGGTCGTCACGGCTTCCGAATCGTGCTCGCGACATGGCAGAAGGTGACGCGAACGCCGGCCGATCTGCTCGAAGAACTCGCCGCGACCCTCGCCGCGTGACGAAATTCGGGCCATTCGGTCCGTCACGCGACGATTTTTTTCGGAGTGGGTTGGGTGCGTGCAGGACTCACGAACCGCCAACAGGTTGTTCGACTCGCGTCCGGGTCCGCGCCGCGGCTGCGAGCGGGGATCGCGCGCGTCGAAGCCGCGCGCGAGAACTGAATTTCGCGGTCGGCGCGAGCAGTGCGGCACGGCGCCGCGACATGCGCGTGTCGGCCCAGGAATTGGCGCGGCACGCGTCAATTCAGTGCGACGCGGATCTCGTCACCGCTCACGACGAGCGTGCACGGCATACCGACGAGCGAGAGCTCGTCATGCACGCTGAGCAGGGACGATGCGATGTTCACGACGTCACCACGGTGTGCGCCGGACGTGATCGTGCACTCCAACACGAGCGTGTCATCACGTCGTTCGGCCCACACGATGAACGCGTCATAACTGCCGTCGTCGAGCGGTTGCGTCACGCGTCGAGTGTTGCATCGTGTCGCGCAAGACGCGCGTACACGGGTTCACGCATGCACGGAAGTCGGTACTCATGCATCGTGCAACCGTTGACACATGCGTCCCGAAATTTCGGTTCGCGTGCAACAGGCGAGTGTCGCGCAACGTGCACGCGAGGTGGTGGATATGCAGCGCGCAAATCCGGAAATGCTTGACCTCGTTGCATAAATACGTTCTCATTGCACGAACACACGCAACGCGTGGAGGTTATGCCCGTGAACAAGGGCGAACTGGTCGACACGATCGCGAGCTCCGCAAACCTCAGCAAAGCTGACGCGGAGAACGCGCTCAACGCGTTCATCAACACAATCCAAGATGCAGTCGCGGGCGGTGACAAAGTCACGCTGCCCGGCTTCGGCTCGTTCCAACCAACGCTGCGCAAAGCACGTACCGGTATCGACCCGCGTACGCGCGAGCCAGTGCAGATCCCGGAACGCAAAGCTGCGAAGTTCTCCGTGGGCTCGAAGTTCAAGGCCCAGGTCCAAAGCTCGTAGCCGCGTAGGGCGTGAGGCCACACTCCCTCACGCGCCGAGTGAACACACGTGAAGTTCGAACTTCCCTTGAGTGAGAGCTCTCGAGAAAGGTGGTGACCGTGCCTCCGGCAAAGAAGGCAACAGCCAGAAAGGCTGCGAAGAAGGCGCCTGCGAAGCGCAAGGCGGCGAAGAAGGCCCCGGCCAAGCGCAAGGCAACCCGCAAGGTTGCGAAGCGCAAGGGTCCGGCGAAGCGCAAGGCGACCCGGAAGACCGCCAAGAAGGCTGCGAAGCGCAAGGCTCCGGCCAAGCGCAAGGCAACGCGGCGCAAGGCCACGAAGAAGGCTCCGGCCAAGCGCAAGGCAACGCGGCGCAAGGCCACGAAGAAGGCGGCCAAGAAGGCTCCCGCGAAGCGCAAGGCAACGCGGCGCAAGGCCACGAAGAAGACCTCTGCGAAGCGAGCCACGAAGCGGACTGCGCGCAAGCGCACTGCCAAGCGGCGCTGAGCCGGTTCCACGGCGATCGCAAAAGGGCCCGGGTGCACCCGGGCCCTTTTCGCGTGCCCGAACCTCGCGTGCGGCTCAGAAGCCGTGCGTCAGAGATCGGTGATCGTGCGGAACGCTTCACCCGCGCGCACGCCCGCGCGCACGCCCTCGTGCTGCGCGACGTCGTACACGCGGCGGATGAACGCGGCCTGCTGCTCCTCCGGGCGATCGTCGATGCCCATCGTCGACCGCCACTGACTTCGGTGGCGCAGTAGCGCCTCGACCTTGCGATCCAGCCACTCGTCGACGCGCTCGACGTGGTCCGGGTGTTCGGCTTCGAACAGCAACAACGCGTCGGGTCGATGCGCCGCGAGTCCTTGCTCGCGGAAGAAGTGCGGATCCCGCGCCGCGACGATGCCTTCGATCGCAAGGAAGCCCGCGTGCCGATGGTCGGGGTGGATCCGAGCCGTGGGCCACGGGTCGTGACCGAGCACGAGATCGGGACGCGTCCGCCGGATGACGGCGGCGACCGCGCCGCGCGCCGCGAGCCCGTGATCGAGCTCGCCGTCGACGTAGCCGAGGAAGTCGAGGCCCGTCGCGCCGAGCACCGCCGCGGCCGCCCGTTGCTCGGTCTCGCGCGTCTCGATGAGTGCGTGCGTGTCGGCGCGGTCATCCCAGGTGCCCTTGGCGCCGTCGGTACAGATGCACAGGTGCACGGACGTGCCGGTGACCGCCCACTTGGCGAGTGTGGCTCCGCATCCGAACTCGATGTCGTCGGGGTGCGCGCCGATCGCCAGGACGCGACGGGGAACGCGGCGGTCGAGCGTCGTCACGGGGTCGGCGTCGTGTCGAGGCGGGCGAGGTCCTCGGGAGTATCGATGTCGAACGCGAGGGCCGGATCGCGCACAACCCGTACCTCGAGCTGGGCGCGCGTCGCCGCGGCGACGTGGCGAGCGAACGAGCCCACGCCGTACGCGAAGTCGAACGGCGCGTCGACCGGCACCGAGCACACCGGCGTGCCGTCACCGCGATGGTCGGGCACGAGCACCGCGACGGGAGCCGGGCCGTCGCCCGCGACATCGTCGAGTGTCGTCGCGAACGGGAGGTCGCCGTGCACGACCACGACGCGGGCGAGGCCACGGGCGCGGGTCCATACGCGCCCCGTTTCGGCCGCGGCGTCGAGCGAACCGGGATCGTCCAGCCGCGCGACTGCACGCCGCTCACACCATGCTGCGACCTCGGGTGCGCTCGACACCACGACGATGTCCCGCGCGCCCGCGGCGGCGACCACGGCATCAGCCATGCGTTGCGCGAGCGCGACCCGAGCATCTTCGTCGAGGACCGGAGCGAGGCGCGCCTTCCCGAAACGGAAGGACCGAAGGGGAACGACGATCCCGGCCGCGGTGGAAGTGGTGTGCGGGGCGTCGTGCTGCGAGGGCTGCCTGCGCATGACGTGCGTATGCTACCGGCCGTGGATGCCCTCTATTCCGGCGCGAAGGGCCTCTTCTACCCCGGCTTGCGCTATGGGCTGCGGTGGACTGTCGAAGGCGAAGACCGGATCCCGCGCCACGGGCCGGTGATCCTCGCGAGCAACCACATCTCGTATCTCGACCCGCTCACTCTCGCGTACCTCGCGAACACGCGCGGGCGGCGCGTGCGATTCCTCGCCAAGGCCGAGCTCTTCGACAAGCGCGGACTCGGCCCGCTGCTGCGCGCCGCGCACCAGATCCCGGTGCAACGCGGTACGACGAACGCAGTGCACGCGCTCGACGCCGCGGTCGAGGCGTTGCGACGCGGCGAGTGCATCGCGGTGTTCCCCGAGGGGACGATCTCGCTCGATCTCGAGCCCATGGCCGGGAAGTCGGGGACGGCCCGGCTCGCGCGCGCGGCGGCCGTGCCGGTCCTGCCGGTGGGGTTGTGGGGATCGCACCGCATCATGATGAAGGGTCGCAAGCCGCACTGGCAGTGGGGCGTCGCCCAGGTCGGTGTCGTCGGCAAGCCGGTCGCGATCCGTCCTGATGAGCAGATCAAGGAAGCGACCGATCGCATCATGCAGGAGATCTGCGCGTGCGTCGCCCGCGCACGCGAGATCTATCCGCAGTCACCCGCGCCGAACGAAGACGGCTGGTGGGCGCGTGGCCCCGGGACCGTTGCGGCACATGTGCGGAGCACCGACGCGTGACCGTCGCGGTCATCGGCGCCGGGTCGTGGGGCACCACCGTCGCCGCACTCGTCGCCGGCAACGCGCCGACGACGCTCTGGGCACGTCGCGCCGATCTCGCCGCGCAGATCGACGAGCAGCACGAGAACCCCGCGTACCTCCCGGGCGTCGCGCTTCCCTCGACGCTGCGCGCGACGAGCGATCTCGCGGACGCGTGCACCGGTGCCGAAGTCGTCGTGCTCGGCGTACCGTCGCACGGCTTCCGTGCCGTGCTCGAAGCCGCGCGCCCCTGCATCGATCCCACGGCGCCGGTGATCAGCCTGTCGAAGGGCGTGGAGCAGGAGACCCTGCGCCGGATGACCGAGGTCATCGCGGACGTGCTCGAAGGTCACGACGCGTCGCGCATCGGCGTCCTCACGGGCCCGAACCTCGCCAAGGAGGTCGCGGCCGGTCAACCGACCGCGTCGGTCGTTGCTACCACCGACGCAGTGGTCGCCGAGCAACTGCAGCAGTTGTTCCTCGGCCCGACCTTCCGCGTGTACACCAACCCCGATGTCGTCGGTTGCGAGATCGCGGGCGCCCTCAAGAACGTACTCGCGATCGGCGCGGGCATCGCCGACGGCCTCGGCTACGGCGACAACACGAAGGCCGCGCTCATGACGCGCGGTCTCGCGGAGCTCGCCCGGCTCGGCATCGCGCTCGGCGGAGATCCGCTCACGTTTGCCGGGCTCGCCGGCATGGGTGACCTGATCGCGACGTGCAGCAGTCCCCAGAGCCGGAACCGCCATGTCGGCGTGCAGCTCGGCCAGGGTCGGGCGCTCGATGAGATCGTGGCCGACATGAACATGGTGGCCGAGGGCGTGAAGAGCACCGGCGCAGTCATCGAGCTCGCGCGCCGGCACGAGGTGGACATGCCGCTCGCGTCGTTCGTCGGGCGCGTCCTGTACGAAGGCGCGCGCCCCGCGGATCTCGTCGGCGAGCTCATGCTGCGAAAGGCGAAGCCCGAGCTCCACGGGATGCGATAGTGCGGACGCAGCGGAGGCTCGCCCCGCCGAAGGCCGCAGAGCCGGGCG
Organism: uncultured Actinomycetes bacterium; assembly: GCA_963740835.1. GTDB lineage: Bacteria > Actinomycetota > Acidimicrobiia > IMCC26256 > PALSA-610 > CAVUFH01. The sequence continues at coordinate 176,389 of CAVUFH010000004.1, forward strand.
CGAAGGGAGCCATAGAGAGGGTGCGGACGCAGCGGAGGCTCGCCCCGCCGAAGGCCGCAGAGCCGGGAGCGAAGGGAGCCATAGAGAGGGTGCGGACGCAGCGGAGGCTCGCCCCGCCGAAGGCCGCAGAGCCGGGAGCGAAGGGAGCCATAGAGAGGGTGCGGACGCAGCGGAGGCTCGCCCCGCCGAAGGCCGCAGAGCCGGGAGCGAAGGAGCCATAGTGACAACCGCCATTGGCGCGATTGCATCGGCGACCCGAGCCCAGCTGGACGCGCGCGGCGCAATCACCGAGGCGGGTGATCGGCTCGAGGTGTGGGTGGGCGCGGACGACGGCTGGCACATGCCGGCCGACGACGCGACCAGACAGCAGTGGCGGCCGGGGCCGGCGCCGTTGTTCGAGACGACGGTGCGGGTGCCCGGTGGCGAGGTCGTGCAGCGCGCGTACGGGATCAGCACCCCGACGGGATCCGGTGCGACCGTCGTCGACATCGAGAACGCGTCGCCGGCGCCGTGCTCGCTCGCGTTCGTCCTGCGGCTCGACAGGCGGCGCGGGCATGTCACCCTCGAGCGCAACACCTTGGTCGTCGAGGGCGTTCCGCGCCTCACGCTCGCCCCTCCGGCGCGGCTGTGGATCGGCGGCCGGTCCGTGCGCGAGGTCGTGGTGTCCGGAGGCGTGCGGCCCGACGCGGCGACCGCGTGGAAGGCGCCGATCGAGGTCGCGCTGCTCGCGCCGCTGCCGCACCGCACGCGCTTGCGCGCCGTCCTCGGGCGCGAGCCCCTCGATCCGAACGCGCTCGCCGATGCCGACGCGGTCGCGCGCGGCTGGGATCAGCAGCTCAATCGCGGATTGCAGACGGAACTGCCCGAGCCGTGGCAAGCCCGCGTCGACGCCGCGCGCGCCGACGTGCTCCTCGCGCCACCCGGTGCGGCGGTGTTCCCGGCGCTCGAGGACTGGGGCTTCGACGCCGAAGCGGCGGAAGCGTGGATGCACAGCGGCGTGCGGGCGCGGCGCGGGATACGACGCCGGCGACTGGACCCGGATGTCTGGGCCGCGGCCCGCACGATCGACGCGGCGGCCGATCCGGGCGGGTTCCTGGTCGTGATGCGCCAGGCACTCGCACGTGAGCACGATGACGGCGTCGATGTGCTGCCGGGGTTCCCGACCGAGTGGCTCGGTCAGAACCTCGCGGTGCACGACCTCCCGTTGCGCGACGGGTCGCTTTCGTTCGCGCTGCGCTGGCACGGCGCTCGGCCCGCGCTGTTGTGGGACGGGCCGGTCGGCACCGCGCTGCGCTGTCCCGCGCTCGACCGGGATTGGTCGGCGGCCGGCGGCGAGGGGGAAGCGTTGCTCGCGGCACCGCCGGCACCGTTGCTCGCGATGGGAACGGCCCACCGCGAGGGTGCCCGCATCGACGAGCCCGAGTCGTTTGCATGAGCGATCCTGGAGCCGCATGAGCGACGTCGACGACTTCGAAGCGGCCGGCCTCTACGACCCGGACGCGACCGACGCGCCGCTCCGGCTCGAGGTGTTGCGGTTCTTCACCGACGACGTCGGCGCGTCCATTCCCGAGATCGTGCAGGCGCTCGAGGAGGACCGGCTGCTCAGCATGGCGGCGTTCCGCACGATCCGCCCGAGCGGTCAGCGGCTGACGCTCACCCAGATTGCCGAGCGGGCGGGCGTCGGCGCCACACTCGCGGCGCAGGTGTGGCGGGCGGCCGGATTCCCTGATCCGCGTCCGTTCGAGCGCCGGTTCGGCGACGCCGATGTCACGTTCCTCGAGACCATCCGGATCGCGTGCGACCTCGTCGGCGAGGACTCGACGCTGCAGCTCGCACGCACCCTCGGTTCGGCGTCGGCCCAGGTCGCGGAAGCGGAGATCGCGCTGCTGCGGTCACGTATGGAGGCCCCGTTGTTCGCGGACGGGAAGTTCGTCGAGGTCGCACGCAACTATCGCGACACCGCGGAAGCGTTGCTCCCGCGCATCGTCGACGCGTTCGACGCACTCCATCGCCACCAGATCGAAGCCATCGGCCGCCGGTATTCCGGCTCCAGCCCGTCGGTCGCGAACGTCGTTCCCCTCGCGGTCGGGTTCGCGGACCTGAGCGGGTACACCGGGATCTCCGCCGAGCTCGACGCCGAAGCGCTGGGCCGGATGCTCGACCGCTTCGAAGCCGTCACGGGCGACGTGGTCGCGGCCGTGGGCGCGAACGTCGTGAAGCGGATCGGTGATGCCGTCATGTACGTCACGAACGCACCAGGTATCGCTTGCACGCTCGGTCTCGATCTCATCGAGGCGTGCGCGGCCGTGCGCCTTCCCAAACTGCGCGTCGGCGTGGCCTTCGGTGACGTCATCGTGCGCCAGGGCGACTTCTACGGCCCCACGGTCAACCTCGCGGCGCGACTCGTCGCCGCGGCCGAGCCCGGCACCGTCTTGGCCGACTCCGAGTTGCACGGGCGCCTCGGCCGGATCCGTGGCCGCTACGCGTTCGTCCCCGCGGGCCGGCTCACATTGTCGGGGTTCGAGACGCCGGTCGAGGCCTATCAGCTGCTTCGGCCCTGAATCGCGCCACCGACTCCGAACCGGCGTCGAGTTCGTTCGCTGACCGAATGCATCTGACGCCAGTTCGCTGTCAGGCGAGCTGCAGCGTCGCGAGCTGCCAGGGCCGCAGCTCGACCTGGCTTTCGAACGGCGCGACCGGGCGCCCGGCGAGGTCGATGACCCACCCGCGCGCGGGCGCGCCTGCGTACTCGATCGTGACCGGGCCGGGGTCCGTTGCGGTGCGGAACACGCGCACGACGAGCGCGCCGGCCGCGGTGCGGTGCACCGCGGAGACCTCGGCCCCGTCGATCCGCAGCGCCTGCCCCGCATCCGGTCGCGGGCTGCCGGGCCGGCCGCCGCGCACCCGCTCGAACTGCACCGTGAACGCGTCGGCCGCACCGTAGCAGTCGGCTGCGCGCCAGTCGCCGTGGTGCGGCATCACCGCGTACCGCACGCGCTGCGCGCCGAGCATCTGCGCACCGTGCACCGCCACCGGCGGCCCGGCCGGGTTCGGGCGCAGCGATGGCTCCGAGCGCGACAACCATCCAGTCGCGCGGAGCAGCGTCAGGGCAAGCTCGCGGCCGTCGGCCACGACCTCGTACTCGAGCAGGCCGTCGTGCAGGAGCGCGACGCCGATCTCGCCATCAGATGCGTCGACGAACCGGCGCGACGGGAACGTCGGCAAGCCGTACTCGTGCGCGCCACCTTCGGCGACGAGGCCACGGTGCACGACGGTGAACGCGCATTCGGCGTCGGAGCCGTCGACCGGCGCGGCCAGCGGGAAGTGCGCGCGGAGGCGGTGGTCGCGCGCCGGGTTGTCGAACTCGTGCGTGACCCGGACGAACCGCTCGCCCGGCCGTAGCTCGAGGGTCGTCGCAACCGTCACGGCCTCGGTGGACTCCGAACGCGCCGAGCACGACACGTCGTCGCCCACCGCGTCGGTGGGCCAGGTGTAGTCGGCCTCGATGCGCAGCCGCGCCCGCACCGGTCCGGTTTCAACGGCGCTGATGCCCACCTGCGATGGCGCGTCGACGATCCCGTCGACCGCGGGCGGTGAGTAGTTGTACGTGTCGCCACCGTCGCCGCCGTCGACGAGTCGCCCGAGACCGGAGAGCGTGATGCCGTCGGTCGTCTCGATCGTGTACGTGCCGTCCCGACGGTCGACGCTGACGCGCAGGTGCTTGTTGCTGATCGAGACGTCGTCGGTGCTGTGCACCAGCCGCGTCGGACGCGTCGCCCTCCGCGACGGTGAACGCGGCCCAGCCGAAGCCGGCAACGGGTCCCGAGTCGAAGAGCACGTGCCGGTGGGGTGTGATCAGCAGCCGGAACCGCATCGATCGGCCGGCGTCGCCCAGCGCGAGCATCTCGGTCTTCAGCTCGGTGAGGTCGCGGCGCGTCTCGCCCGGCCCCGCTTCCTGGAGTACCACGTCGTGGAATTCCGGGGTCTCGACGATCTGGTACGAAGTGATCTGCCGGCCCGAGAACTCGGTGCCGCGCATCAGGTCGAGGACCCACCGCACCTTCTGACCGGTCACCATCGTGTTGTAACCCTCGCCGCGCAGCTCGCCGATCACCTGGGTGGCGCGCCTGGTGCCATCGGGTCCGACGAAGTGGCACGGACCCGAGCCCGGGACGATCCCCTCGACCACATCGCGGCGCTCGCGGGCGCTCGGGTTCACGACCACGGTCGAGCCGACCGGCGCGTCGACCTCGTGCGCGAGGACGTGCAACGCGTCGCGTACGAGTCCCTCACCGATCTGGCGCGCTTCCTGGTAACGGACGCGCACATGCTCGACGACTTCGTCGTGGCTGCACGCGCACGAGGAGTCGTGCGCGCTGTTCAAGACGAGGTTCCTCCACGCCACGTCGAGGAACGACTTCGGGTACTGCGACGCGGGCATGAACAGCGCGCACAGCGGTTCGGCCTGGCGCTCGAGCGCGCGCTCGGCGGCCGCGCACACCTGGTGCACGTCGACGCGGTTCGACGCGACACCCATGAGCAGGTTCGCGCGGGCACCCGAGCGCAGCTCGCCGGTGACTGTCGGCAGGTTCCCGATCGGCTGGCGGGGCAGGTACTCCGCGAGCGACGTGATCTCGAAGTGGTAGTCGTCCTGCAACGCGTTGGCCTCGGCCACGACCCGCCCGAGCCAGGGCTGCGGCATCTGGTGATCGGTGCCGTTCATCAGCAGCATGTCGGCGAGGCGGACGGCTCCGAGCTCCTGTTCGTAATCGGCGGCCCGGAGCAGCAGGCCCTTGGCGTCTTCCGGGATGTCGCGGCCGTTGGAGTAGGAGCCGTACAAGTACTCGCAGCGCACCTGCGACCCGTCGGGCGCGATCCAGAAGAAGCCCGTTTTGTCGACCGACGCGGGAATGCCCCGCCACGCGACCGCGTGCTCGATCCCGACGAGCTGCAAGAGCTGCGGCATCTGCGCGATGTGCCCGAAGATGTCGGGCAGGTATCCCACCGGCATCGCGCCGCCGTACTGTGCGGCCTGTTCGAGCCCGAACTGCAGGTCGCGGACGATCGTCTCGCCCGACACCATGAACTCGTCCATCTGGACCATCCACGGCCCGAGCGAGACCCGGCCGGATGCCGAGAGCCGGCGCAGCGCGTCTGCCGCCTCCGGCCGGACTTCGAGGTAGTCGTCGATGATCGCGGTCTGCCCGTCGAGCAGGAAGCGCGCGTACGACATGTCGGACTCGAGCAGCGGCAGCAGCGCGTCGAGCAACTTGACGAGACGCATCCGGAACGTCTGGAACGGCGAGTACCACTCGCGGTCCCAGTGGGTGTGCGGGACGATCGCGACGGTGATGGGTTGCGCAGCAGCCATGGCCGACAATGTAAATCCCGCGCCAATCGGATTGTCAGAAACCACTCAGGATGCGGGCGCAAGCCGTTCACACAAGAGCATCCATTCGGAAATCTGACGCTCTTACGTTCCTCGCAGCCCGGTCAAGGTCGCTCGGGCGCTTTGGCGGAGTGCTGATTCTGGAGGGTGCATTGAAGAAGTTTCTGAGGCGAGCCTCGCTCACGGCGGGGCTCGCCGCTCTCATCGTGCTCGTCACCGGCGTGGCGGCGTTCGCTCAGAACGCGCCGAAGCCGATATATGACGGGTCACTCATTCCGGCGTCGACCGACGTCGGGATCAGTTTGAACGTGCTCTGGATCGTCATCGGCGCAGTGCTGGTGATCTTCATGCAGGCCGGATTCGCGCTCGTCGAGACCGGGTTCTGCCGCAAGAAGCACGCGGCGCACGTCGTGTCGACGAACTTCGCGATCTTCGGACTCGGGTTCGTGGCGTTCTTCTTTGTCGGCTACGCGTTCATGTTCGGGGGCTACAGCTTCCCCGGCGCGTTCGGGTACGACGCACCGTTGAACGCGCACGGTCTGATCGGCAGTGGGAACTGGGTCTTCCTCTGGAAAGGCGGGTTTGCGCTGAGTGATCTGCCCAACGCCGTTGCGGCCGGGCCGATCGCGGCGTTCTTCCTCTACATGGTCGCCTTCATGGACACGACGGCGACGATCCCGACCGGCTCCATGGCCGAGCGGTGGAAGTGGAAGGCGTTCGTGGGTTGGGGCCTGTTCTGCGGGGCGATCTACTACCCGCTGTTCGGCGCATGGACCTGGGGTGGTGGCTGGCTCGCCAAGCTCGGGAACAGCGCTCAGCTCGGCTTCGGCTACGTCGACTTCGCCGGTTCCGGCGTGGTGCACGCGATGGGTGGCGCCGCGGCGTTGGCCGGTGCACTCGTCTTGGGGCCTCGTATCGGAAGGTTCGGCAAGGACGGCAAGGTGCGTCCGATGCCCGGACACAACATCCCGATGGCGATGCTCGGCACGTTCATCCTGCTGTTCGGCTGGTTCGGCTTCAACGCCGCGTCCACCCTCGCGGCAACCGACATCCGCTTCGCGTTGGTGGCCGCGAACACCGCGATCGCGGCCGCATTCGGTGCCACGATCGCGATGTTCTGGGTGATGTGGCGGACCGGCAAGCCCGACCCCGGGATGATGGCGAACGGCATGCTCGCCGGACTCGTCGCGATCACCGCGCCGTGTGCCTTCGTCGAGCCGTGGGCGGCGGCGGTCATCGGCTCGATCGCCGGCGTGCTCGTCATCGAGTCGATCGCGTTCTTCGAGCGTCGCCACATCGACGACCCGGTGGGTGCAATCTCGGTCCACGGCGTCAACGGCATCTGGGGCGTGCTCTCGATCGGCCTGTTCGCGAGCGGCGCCTACGGCGCGGGCTGGAACGGCACGGTCAAGGGTGCGGCGGCGTCGGCCACCGGCGTGACCGGCATCTTCTACGACGCCGGCCTCGGTGCTCGGCAACTGGGAGCCCAGGCGATCGGATCGCTCGTGATCATCTTCGTGATGACGGGTATCGCCTACGCCTTCTTCAAGTTGCAGAACGCGATCATGAAGGGCGGCATCCGCCCGACGGCGGAAGTGGAACTCGAGGGTATGGACATCCCCGAAATGGGTGTCCTGGCCTACCCCGAGGATGCCGTCGTCACGGACAGCGGCGAGCTCGAGCCGTCCAACTACATGAGGGACGGGACGCCGATCAGCATCTAGTGAATGGAACGGCCGGCGCCCAAGCGCACCCGGGCGCCGGCCGGTCCATCCTGCTCGCCTCAACGTGGAGGTCGAGTCGGGTGCGCGAACGCATTGCACAAGCAGGAGGTGGGGGCTGGGTCGTCCCGGCCCCCACCAACTTGTCCGACACTGTCCGGACCGACCGTATTTCGAGACCTTCCAGAGGGTGCGCGCCCGTGGACGTCAACTCGGTTCTCGTCGACATCTTGGTCGTGCTCGTCGCGGCCAAGATCGCGGCCGAGATCGCCGACCGGATCAACATCCCCGCGGTCGTCGCCGAGATCTTCGCGGGCGTGCTCGTCGGCCCGTCGGTGCTCGGGTTCGTCGAGCCGAACGAGGTCATCAGCACGCTGGCCGAACTCGGGGTCATCCTGCTCCTGCTCGAGGTCGGCATGGAGATGGACCTGCGCGAACTGCGTTCGGTCGGGCGCGCGTCCATCGCGGTTGCCGTCATAGGTGTCGTCGTGCCGATGATCACCGGCATTGCCGCCGGGATCGGCCTCGGTTTCGAAGGCAAGGAGGCTGTGTTCGTCGGCGCGGCACTCACCGCGACCAGTGTCGGCATCACCGCGCGTGTCTTCGGCGACCTCCGTGCGCTCGCGAGTGTCGAAGCGCGCACCGTGCTCGGCGCGGCCGTCGCCGACGACATCCTCGGTCTCGTCATTCTCACGGTGGTCACGCGCATCGTCACCGAAGGCAGCGTCTCGGCGCTCGGGATCGTCGAGGTCACCGTGATCGCGATCGGCTTCGTCGTGGTCGCGACGATCGTCGGTCTCCGGATCGCACCGCCGATCTTCGCAACCATCCGCCGCCACAGTCGCTCCAGCGGCACTCTCGTCGCGGCCGCCCTCGCATTCACGCTCGCGCTCGCCGAGCTCGCGCACGCGGCCGAGCTCGCGCCGATCATCGGTGCCTTCGTCGCCGGGCTCGCGCTCGCGCGCACCAGCTCGGCGGAGCGCATCCGCACGGAGCTCGCACCCGTGGGGCATCTCTTCATCCCGATCTTCTTCCTGCAGATCGGAATCGACGCCGATGTCGACGCGTTCGCCAAGCCGAAGGTGCTCGGCATCGCCGCGGTACTGCTGGTGATTGCGGTGCTCGGCAAGCTCGCGGCGGCGGCAGGCATGTTCGGGTGCCCGGGTGACCGGCTCCTCGTCGGCATCGGCATGGTCCCCCGAGGCGAGGTCGGGTTGATCTTCGCCACGTTGGGCCTCAGTCAGCACGTCTTCGGCCAGGACGTGTACGGCGCGTTGATTCTGGTGGTGCTGGCCACGACGGTCCTCACGCCGACACCGCTCCGTTGGCGACTGCTCGCGCTGCGCCGAAGACGCCGAGCGACGCAGGGTGCTCGGGGTTCGTCCGACACGCCCGTCTGGGTCGATGCGCACGGGCGAGTCGTCATCGACGGAGAACCACTCCCGAGCCAGGCGCTCGCCGTCGCGCTCACGGCCGCGCGCCTGGTCGAGCACGAACAACCGGGCGACACGCTGCTCGAGTGGTTGGAAGCGTTCCCGTCGGGGCCTCGCGCGTGGGACGACAACGCGCGAGCGGAGTTCTGGCAATTGCTCGACAGTGGCGGTCCCCGTTCGTGGAGGTTGTTGACATCGTCGGGCGTCCTCCAGCGGGCGCTCCCCGAGCTCGATGACGCGGTCAGTCTCCGTGTTCGTGCCGCAGACGAGATCGATCCGCTCTCCGGTCTGCGCTTCAGTCGCCTGTCCCGAGTGCGCGACGAGTTGCGCGGGGCGGATGGCCCGGTCCCGCGCGAGGCGCTGCTGCTCGCCGCCTTGGTGCTTGATGCCACCGAAGACGTGCCGGTCGAGCCGGTCGTCATCGCCCGCCGTACCGTGCAGCGTCTCGGCCTGGGGACGCCCACCGAGCAGGCCGTGGCCACGCTCGTGGTCGACGTCAACCTGCTCTCCGGTGCGGCCCGGCGCGTCGACGCGTTGAGCGAGGAAGGTGTACTCGCGCTCGCGGTGCACCTCGGCCACGCCGAGCAAGCGCGAGCGTTGTTTCTCTTGACCCGCGCGACGTCATCGGGTGACGACTGGGAACAGGAACGTGTCGACGCACTCCACGAGCTCGTACAGGATGCGTTGCTGCACCCCGAACTGACCGGCCGCGCCGCTGCGAACGAAGTCGAGCGGCGGAAAGCGGCGGCGGCCACCCGAACGCCCGAGCGTACGGTACGCGAACGCATCATGGCGGCACCGCGCGAGTACGTGCTCACCCAGAGTCCCGATGACCTGGTGCGGCACGCGGCACTGTGCGAGCCGGCGCCGGGCCGCAACGAGGTGCGGGTGCGCGTGGACCGGGACGAACGCTCATATCGTGTCGAGATCGCGGCGCGTGACCGCATCGGGCTCATGGCCGCGACCACGCGCGCGCTCGCCGACGCCGGATGTGACGTCACGAGCGCGCTCGCAGTCACGTGGAGCGATAGCACGGCGCTGTCGTCCTACGGCGTGAGCGAATCGCCACCGGATGGTCGGGCGCTGGAAACGCGGCTGCGCGAGCTGTTGCGGGCGAAGCTCGACGCCCGCCCGCTCCCGCAGGCAACCCTGACGTTCGATGATCACGGATCGCCGTGGCACACGCGCTGCGTCGTCCGGGCACCGGACGAGCTCGGCTTACTCCACGTGTTGACCGTCGCGTTCGCAAGCGCGGGAGTAAACGTCCACGCCGCGTCCATCACGACCGACGGATCGAGGGCCATCGACACGTTCGAGCTCACGGACAAGAACGGCGCCAAGCTCGACGAGGTCGTCAAGGATCGTCTGTGCAACGTCGTCGCACACGGTGTGCGGCAACGGGGTCGGCGCGTCACGCCTGCCTGACGCCTTCGAGCAGTCGAGGAGGCACTCGTGAAGCTCATCACCGCGATCATCCGGCCCTTCGAGGTGGACGAGGTCCAGGAGGCGCTCGAGCGCGTGGGGTGCGGGCAGCGTCACGCTCTCGGACGTGCAGGGATTCGGTCGCCAGCAGGGGCGCACCCAGGTCTCTCGCGGCGCGGAGTACACGGTGACCCTCGTTCCGGACACGAAGCTCGAGGTGCGGTGCGAGAACGAGGAAGCAGCGGCCTTCGCCGAGGCGATCGTGCCGCGGCGTGTACCGGCCGGATCGGCGACGGCAAGATCTGGATCGCGCCTGTCGACCACATCGGGCGCATCCGGACCGGTGAGGGGAACGGCGACGCGCTCTGACGCGCGTAGCCTCACGGCCGTGCGCGTCGTCCTGGGTTCCGACGAACGCACCGCGCTCACCGACGCGGTGCAACACGATCTCGAAGCGCGCGGTGCCGACGTCGCGTTGGTCGGGCCACCAGGCGGCGAGGATCAGCAATGGGCGGAGGTCGGGCGGCGCGTGGGCGAGACGGTTGCGCGCGGCGACGCTGACACCGGCGTCCTCTTCTGCTGGACCGGCACCGGCGCGTCCATCGCCGCGAACAAGGTCGCGGGCGTGCGCGCCGCGTTGTGCACGGACGCCGCGACCGCCGAAGGGGCGCGGAAGTGGAATGACGCGAACGTGCTCGTGATGAGCTTGCGCCTCACGAGTGCACAGCTCGCGCACGAGATGCTCGACGCGTGGTTCACGACCGGGGCTGATCCTTCCGAAGCCGCCAACATCGCCGCGCTCGAATAGCCTTTGGCCCGTGCCTACGTACGTGATGTTGACGACGCTCGGACCTGACGGCTGGGAAACGCTCCGTGAGAAGCCGGAGCGCATCCTCGCGGTGCGCGAGGAGGTCGAGGCACTCGGCCTGACCGTGAAGGCGCAGTACGCGCTGATGGGTCAATACGACTTCTTGAACATCATCGAGGCGCCTGACGAAGGCGCGATGGCCAAGGCCGCGATCATGCTCGCGGCGCGCGGCACGATGCGCACCACCACACTGCAGGCGATCGAGGTCGCCGACCTCATCGCCGCCCTGACCGGTGAGAGCTGAAGAGCTAGATCCACCAGGTAGAACGCCGGTGCTCCTCGCGCAAGTCGTCCGCGTCGAAGAGAACCGGCAGCTCCGAACCGTCCGAGCGGCGGCGCAGGCGGAACTGGTCCCGCCCCTCGTGCTGGACGATCTCGGAGACCTCGAAGCCGCGCGACCACCGCGATTCGAAGCGGGAGCGCACTTCGACGTGGGTACCGGGCCTCACGCTCCCCAGCCTAAACACGGACTAGCGTCCGCGCGCGTGCCTGGACCGTTCCCGACGCTGCGACACGAGCGGAAGTGCTGGGAAGCAGGCGACCGCGTCGTCGTCGGGATCGATGAGGTGGGCCGGGGGTCCTGGGCTGGTCCGGTGACGGTCGGGGCGGTTGTTGCGCCGCCCGAGCACCTCTCCGGCGTGAAGGACTCCAAGCTCCTCACCCCGGCCGAGCGCGAAGTGTGCGCGACGCGCGTGCGCGCGTGGGCGCTCGGCATCGGGATCGGCCACGCGAGCCATGAGGAGTGCGACCTCCTCGGGATGACCGCGGCGCTGCGAATCGCGGCGACCCGGGCGCTCGCTCAGCTCGCGGCCCGAGGTTTCGAGCCCGATCGAATCGTGCTCGACGGCAATCACGACTACCTCCGTCGGGGCAAGACCGTGCACACCGTGATCAAGGGCGACCAGAAGATCCTTTCGGTCGCCGCGGCGTCGGTGGTGGCGAAGGTCACGCGGGACGCGTTGATGGCCGAGGAGGCGGAGCACTATCCGGCGTACGGCTTCGAGTCGAATCGCGGGTACCCGGCACCGGTGCACAAGTGCGCACTCGCGGCGTACGGCCCGTCGTCGATCCACCGGCGCTCGTGGATCTTCATGGACTACTGCCTATGGGGCGGCTTGCCCCGGTTCGAGCGCGAGCCCCGACTCTTCTGATGGTCTCACTCATCGATCTGCCCGAGTGGCGGGCACTGACCGACCATGCCGCCGCGGTCGGGGTGCGGCACCTGCGGGAGATCTTCGCCGACGACCCGGAGCGCGGCGATCGCCTCCAGGTCGAGGCCGCGGGTTGGTACTTCGACTACGCCAAGCACCGCGTCACCGACGAGACGCTCACGCTCCTCGGCGCGCTGGCCGACACGCGTGGTGTGCGCGAGCGCGCCGAGGCGATGTTTCGCGGCGAGCACATCAACGTCACCGAAGATCGCGCGGTGCTCCACGTCGCGCTGCGGATGCCACGCGGTGCGTCACTCGTCGTCGATGGTGTCGACGTCGTCGCCGAGGTGCATGCGGTCCTCGACCGGATGGGCGGCTTCGCCGACGCGGTGCGTTCGGGTGCGTGGACCGGTGAGACCGGCCGCCGCATCCGCACCGTCGTCAACGTCGGGATCGGCGGCAGCGACCTCGGGCCCGCCATGGCGTACGACGCGCTCCGCGCCTACAGCTCGCCGGAACTCGAGTGCCGCTACGTGTCGAACGTCGACGGCGCCGACCTCGCGTCGAACCTGCGGGGCATCGATCCGGCGGAGACCTTGTTCATCATCTCGTCGAAGACGTTCACCACGCTCGAGACCTTGACGAACGCCCGCTCGGCCCGCCGGTGGATCGTTGACGCGTTGGGCGACGATGCGGTGGCGAAGCACTTCGTCGCGGTGTCGACGAACGCAGAGGTGGTCGCGGGGTTCGGCATCGACACCGCGAACATGTTCGAGTTCTGGGATTGGGTCGGCGGCCGTTACTCGATGTGGTCGGCGATCGGCTTGTCCTTGATGGTCGCGATCGGACCAGACCACTTCGCGGGCCTGCTCGCCGGCGCACACGAGATGGACGAGCACTTCCGCACTGCACCGTGGTCCGCCAACATGCCTGCGCTGATGGGGCTGCTCACGTGTTGGTATCGCGACTTCCTCGACGCGCAAACCCAGGCGGTCGTGCCGTACGCGCATGTGCTCGGCAAGCTGCCGTCGTACCTGCAGCAGCTGGAGATGGAGAGCAACGGAAAGTCGGTGGACACCACCGGCTCGCCCGTGCCCGTGCCCACCGGCGAGATCGTGTGGGGTACCGCGGGTACGAACGGACAGCACGCGTACTTCCAGCTCCTGCACCAGGGCAACGTGCTCGTGCCGATCGACTTCATGGGCTTCACGCACGCGCAGACCGGCCTCGACATACCCGGGCACCAGCCGCTGCTGCTCGCCAACCTTCTCGCCCAAGCCGAGGCGCTCGCGTTCGGCACGGGCGACGAACCGATCGAGCCTTACCGCAACATGCCGGGCGACCGGCCCTCGAGCGTGCTGCTCGCGGACCGGCTCGAACCGCGCACGCTCGGCGCGGTCGTCGCCGCGTACGAGCACAAGGTGTTCACGCTCGGCACGATCTGGGGCATCGACTCGTTCGACCAGTGGGGTGTCGAGCTCGGCAAGAAGCTCGCGACGCGCATCGGCGCCGAGTTGGAAGCACCGGACACCGCGCCGCTCGCGCACGACAGCTCGACGAACGCGTTGCTCGCACGGGCGCGCGACGGGCTGCGTTCCTAGTTCTCGCCGCCTTCGCCCTCGCGGTCGCTCGTGCGTTCGGGGAGCTCTTCGGCCTCGTCGATCTGCGTGCGCCAGAACGGGCGCCACCGCCGTCGGGGTTTGCGCGTCCGTTCGGTCGTCAGCTCGGACTCGACCACCTCGTGCCGCTCGCCCAACGTCGAGATGAAGGCCTGGATGACCGCGGCTGCGGGCAGCGCGAGCAACGCACCGACCGGCCCGAGGATCGCGGCACCGGCGATCACCGTGCCGAACGCAACCGCGGGATGCAGCTCCAGCGTCTGCGCCGTGACGCGTGGCACGAAGATGTAGTTCTCGACCTGCTGGTAGACGACAACGAAGATCAACACCGCGATGCCGTCGACCGGATCGTTCAACAGCGCGACGAGCACGGCGAGCGCCCCGGCGAGGTACGTGCCGACCACCGGGATGAATTGCGAGATGATCCCGACCCACAGCGCGAGCGCGAGCGCGTAGGGAACGCCGAGGATCGTCAGCGCGATCCAGTGGAACGCAGCCGACAGCACCGCGAGGATGAAGCGTGAGTAGAGGTAGCTGCCGGTCTTGGCGATCGCAAGCTCCCACGCTTGCAGCACAACGGTCTGGCGCGCCGGTGGCAGCAGCGAGCAGATCGTGCGGCGGAGTCGCGGGCCGTCGGCGACGAGGTAGAAGGTGAACAGCGCGATCGTGAAGATCTGGAAGATCACGGTGACCGCGGTGAGGCCGGCTTTCAACGCGTTGCCGGCGAGATTCGACACGAAGTTGCGCGCCGGTCCGTTCGGATCGTTGAGCCGGTCGGCCAGATCGTTGAAGTCGACGTTGGCGTGGAACGTGTCGTTGATCCACTTCTCGATGCGGTCGACGTAGTCCGGAGCCTGATCGACGAAGTTGCGGACCTGGTTCACGACCACGGAACCGATCGCGAACACGAACACGGCCATGATCAGCAGGATCACGATGAACACCAAGCCCGTTGCCGCGCCGCGCCGCCAACCCCGTTTCGCCAGCGCGTTGACCGCGGGTTCGATCGCGAACGACAGGAACAGCGACACGAGCAACGCGAGCAGCAGCGTGCGCAGGGCGACGAGCAGCCCTTCGAGGAGATCGACACCGATGAAGCCGAGCCAGAACAGCGCAATGGCTTTCGGCACCCACGCCGGCATCCGGTCGCGAGCTGGAGTCGCTTCGGTCGGCGTGTCGTCCATCGGCGGGTTGAGCGTACGGCCGCGTGCGCCGTTCCTCGCGGACCTCGACCGAACTCGTACACTTCCCGGCCATGGGTCAGCCGATCACTGTGTCCGTTCGCGCCGGCGGGCGCCCCGAAGTGCGCTTCTTCGACGCCAACCGGTCGCTCACCGGGATGGAGATCGAGACGTATGTTCGGGGTGAGGATGTCCGGGGTGAGGATATCCGGGGCGCGGGTGAAGGGGAGCCGCGGCCGGACGGCCAGCGGCCGCCGGACGTGCTGGCCCGGCGCCTGTTCGATCTCGGCGCCCAGCGGGTCACGATCTACTCGAACGTGGTGACGGTGGAGGCGCCCGCCGCGGCGTGGGCCGAACTCGAGGCCAAGGTCGTGCACACGATCGAGCACCTGTTCGAGTACTACGGCGACGATGCGGGCTGGTCCTTCGAAGCCCGCGGCCTCGAGTACAAGCCCTCGCCGGTCCAGTAGCTCCAGCAGTCCGGTTGCCATACCGAACACATGTTCGGTACGGTCGGGGGGTGACGGCGGCACTTCCGGTTCGGAGTGAGGGCGCGCGGGCCCGGTTGGTAGAGGTCGCGGGGCAAGTCCGGCCGTTCGTCGCGGCAGGGGATCGGCTGCTCGCGGTCGACGGTGCGCTCGGGGCGCGGTTGCCGGGCGGCGGGGTGCGACGTGGCGCGACGGTCGCGGTCGACGGTGTGCTCGGCGCCGGAGTCACGTCGGTGACGCTGGCGCTCGTGGCGGCGGCCACCGCGGCGGGGGAGTGGGCCGCGATCATCGACCCCTACGGCACGTTGGGTGCGCGTGCCGCGCAAGCCGCGGGGGTGGAGCTCGAACGGTGCGCGGTGATCCGGCGCGGCCCGGCCGATCGCTGGAGCACGGTGGTCGCGGCGTTGCTCGACGGCGTTGCGCTGGTGGCAGCCACCGTTCCGCCGCGGTTGCGCGTCGGCGACGCGCGCCGGCTCGTCGCCCGCGCGCGGAGCGCGCGTCCGTTCTCGTCGCGGTCGGGCCATGGCCGGTCGAAGCGGCGGTGCGGGTGTACGCCGAAGGTGGCCAATGGTGCGGTGTCGACGCCGGGAGCGGCCGCCTCGACACCCGCGATCTCCATGTGCGTGTGGAAGCGAAAGGCGCACCGGCGCGGGGGCAGCTCGGCGCGCTCGCGGGCTAGTGATGAACGGGCCGCAGACCACCCGCACGTCGTCGCAGACCACCCGAACCTGCTGTGTCTGGTGTCCCGACTGGCCGGTGGTCGCGGTGCGCCGTCGCGATCCTTTGCTGCACGCGGTTCCAGTCGTCGTCCGCGAGCGCGTCGGGAGCCGTGACCTCGTGCGCGCCGCGTCCGCGGACGCGCGTGAGAACGGTGTCACGCGCGGCATGCGCCGCCGCGAAGCCGAAGCCCGGTGCCCGAACGTCGAAGTGGTCGACGCCGACCTCGCGCTCGAAGCCCGCACGTTCGAGCTCGTCGCGCGCGGGTCGAGACCGTCACCCCGCGCGTCGTGCTCGATCGTCCCGGCCGCTGCAGCTTCCCCACGCGCGGTCCGTCGCGCTACTTCGGAGGCGACACCCAGCTGGCCGAACGCCTCCACGCGGTCATCGTGGCGGCACTCGACGACGACGCCGACGTGCGCATCGGTGTCGCCGACGGCGAGTTCACCGCCGGCCTCGCGGCGCGCGGCGCGCGCGCAACGAGGAACCGCTGGTGATCGAGCCCGGCGCGTCCGCCGCGTTCCTCGCGCCGTGGCCGGTCGCGGTGTTCGAGGACGAGGAACATCGCGTCTCTGCTCGTCCGGCTCGGGTTGCACAGCCTCGGCGATGTTGCCGCGCTGCCCCCCGACGCGGTGCTCGCCCGCTTCGGCGTGGAAGGCCGCGTGTTCCACGACCTCGCCCGCGGCCGGGACCCGGGGCCACCCGTGCTCGTCGCGCCGCCGCCCGATCTGGTCGAGCAGGTCGAGCTGGACCCGCCCGCGTCGCGTGTGGACGTCGCCGCGTTCGCGGCCAAAGGCCTCGCCGATCGTCTGCTCGACCGGCTCGACGAACGCGGCCTTGCGTGCACGCGCGTCGTGATCGAAGCGGAGACCGAGCACGGTGAACGGTTGGCGCGCTGCTGGCGGCACGAAGGCGCGTTGTCACCCGCCACCCTCGCCGAACGGGTGCGCTGGCAGCTCGATGGTTGGCTCACGCAGGCCCAGCCCGATGTGCGCGCGGTCGAAGGTGACGTGCGCGCCGAACAAGATCTCGCCGCATTCGCCGACGCCGGGCTCGACTCCACCACCGGCGCACTGGTGCTCGTGCGGCTCATCCCCGACGAAGTCGTCCCCGCGCACGGCCGCCAGCTCGGGTTCTGGGGTGGCGACCAGGCCGCGCACGACCGCGCCGACCGCGCGCTCGCCCGCGTGCAGGGGATGCTCGGCTACGACGCGGTCACGACCGCCGTCGCGCAAGGCGGCCGCACTCCCGCCGAGCAGGTGCGCTGGGTGCCGTGGGGCGAACCGCGCACCTCCGAGCACCACTTCGAGGGCAACGAGACCCCCGGCTGGCCCGGCGCGGTGCCGCCGCCGTACCCGGCGCGCGTCTTCACACCCCCGCTTCCCGCCGCGCTCCTCGACCGCGGCGGCCGCGCCGTCGTCGTCACCGCGCGCGGCGACCACTCCGCTGCGCCCGCGCGCCTCGAGTGCAGCCAGCTCCCCGGCGGTGGCGGCGCGGTGCAATCGTGGATCGGTCCGTGGGCCCACGACCTGCGCTGGTGGGACCCACCCGCGCGCCGCCGCCGCGTGCTCTGGCAACTCGTCGTCGACGGCGGCGAAGCGGCCGGCACTGTCGCCTGCCTCGTCGCCGTCGAAGCCGGCCGCGCGGGTGTCGAAGCGATCTACGACTGACCGCACTTCGTAACCTTGGATCGATGCAGTTCAGCCCGGAGTTGCGCGACGGAGTGGCCTCGGGCCGCATCACGTTGTCGTTCCGGCTCTGGCAGCGCCCGAAGGTCAAGGTTGGCGGTCAATACGCAGCGGGCGCGGTACGCATCGAGATCGATTCGATCGAGATGGTTCCGTTCTCCAGCGTGACACGCGGCAGACGTGCGTCGATCGGGCGAGAAGGATCGCGAATCGCTGCGTCAGCGCGCCGCGCACGCGGGCCCGATCGACGACGACACGCTCGTGTACCGCATCGAGTTCCACGTCGTGCCGTAGGTGCTCACGAATACGGGTGGGCAGCTATGAGCGCGCAACGGTCTTCGAGTAGAACGACATCGTGGCCTCAGCTGCTCGCCTGTTGCGACAGCAATGGGAGCGTTCGTGCGAGCGACTCCTGCGTCGCCTCGATGGTCTGACGGACGACGAGTATCGCTGGGAGCCGGTCGCGAACTGCTGGAATGTTCGCCCCGATCCGCGTTCTCCGAGCGGCTGGACGGTTGATTATCCCGACGTTCGTCTCGACCCGCCGCCCTTCACCACGATCGCGTGGCGGCTCCTCCACATCGCCGACGGGAACACGATCTACTGGGAGCATTACTTCGGACCGAAGCTCCGCAACTTCTGGGATCTTGTTCCGCATGGCGACGCAGGCGGTGCAATCGACTACCTGGTCGAGAGCCAACGTCCGGTTACCGAGACGCTACGACAGTTCGACGACGTCGCGTTGGACGAGATGCGAACGACACACTTCGGGGTCGACTGGCCCGCTCGTCGGGTGTTCGCAGTTCTCATCGATGAGCAGGTGCACCACGGCGCCGAGGTCGCGCTCCTGCGCGATCTCTATCGCAACCGTACGTAACCGTGCACGCAGCCGCACGACGGCGTTCTCTTACCCTCGCCGCCGGGGCGCTCTGCGCTTGCAGGTCGCTCTCGTCGAGGCGACCCTTTGGTCGTGGCGACGTGGGGCGAGATGAAGGAATCGGCTCCGGATATCGCACAGGTGGCCGCGCGATTGTGGCCCGGCGTCGTCGCGCTCGACGCGGGTGAGCATCCACTCGCGACCCGACCATGTTTCAGCGTGGCCTATCTCGCGACGGTTCGCGCAGATGGCAGTCCCCGTCTCCATCCGTTCTGCCCGATACTCGCGACCGGGAAGCTGTTCGCCGCGATTCCTGCGTCGTCGCCCAAGGGGCGGGACCTTCGGCGCGAGCCGAGATGCGTCATCCATGCCATGCCCGGTCCCGATGACGACGAACTCTGTGTTCGCGCTCGTGCGCTCGAGATCAACGACGCGACAACCCGCGAAGGTGTGTTGGCGGTCGTCACCCGCAGCCGCGTCGGCGGCATGATCGAGTCTGTGAGTCACGATCCGATCTTCGAGTTCGACATCGTGCGCGTCGATGTCGCTCGGTGGGTGCACATCGGGCAGCCGGACACCTACGCGCGGCGGACGCGCTGGCCTGCCGAGTAGCGCAAGGCCGATCTGCGCTCGACTCGGTAGGCCGCCGCCTCGCGCGGGTTGCCTGCGCGAGCGGCGAGCGCGACAGTCGGAGCAATGGAGCTCTCGGAGGACATGCAACGCGTCGTGCTCGAGCAATCGCTCGGATTCGTCGCCACGGTGACGCCAGACGGAACACCGAATCTCTCACCCAAGGGCACGACGACGGTGTTCGACGCGCAGCATCTGATGTTCGCCGACGTCTCGTCGCCGGGAACGGTGGCGAACCTCGCGACCATTCCCGAAGTGGAAGTCAACGTGGTCGATCCGATCGTGCGCAAGGGTTACCGCTTCAAGGGAACCGCGACTGTGCACACGAACGGCGAGATGTTCGAACGTGGGCTCGCGGTGCTTCGCGAACGAGGATCGACAACCGCGCGCGAGCGGATACGTTCGATTGTCGTCATCGCGGTCACGGATGCGGCGCCGCTGTACTCGCCTGCGTACGACACCGGCGCCGACGAGGAGTCGCTCGCGGCACGTTGGCTTCGCCATCATGCCGGACTGCATCCGCACGCGGGCCGCGTCACCGGTTCATCGGTCGCGCCGGTCCTGGGCTGTCGACAGGTCATGGTGTTGGCCGAGTGGTTCCGCGACGTTCTCGGCTTCGATCTCGACCCGGCGCGGGTCTTCGCGGCTGACCCTCGCGAGGGGGCGTCGTATGCGATCGTCGACCGCGACGGGATCGAGGTGCACCTCCAACTCCGGAGTGTCGCGGGACCGCACGTTTCCACCGATCCGAATTCGTACGAGTTCTACGCGCGCGTGCCCGACGCGGACGCACTGCACGCGGAGCTCGTCGGGCGTGGTGCGAAGATCGTCCAGCCGCTCGAGGACCAGCCGTACGCGATGCGAGACTTCAGCGTCGAGAGTCCGGAAGGGCACCGAGTGATGTTCGGCGCCCCGGTGGGTGGGCCCGGCTAGTTCGAGGCCCCGGCGCTCGGCGGGATGTTCTGGTTGATGCGGAACAGGTTCGTGGGGTCCCACTCGTCCTTGAGTGCCTGCAATCGCGCGAACTTCTCGGGGCCGAACGCGGCTTCGACACGCACGGAGCCTTCGTCGCCGAGAAAGTTGAGGTAAGCGCGGCCGGTGCTCCATGGCTTCATCGCGCCGCTGAACTCACGCGTGTAGGCGATGTTCTTCTCGGTGTCGGCCGGGTCGGGCCACATCGAGAGGTAGTGGATGTTCCACGCCGCGTTGCGCTGCCCGAACGCGGTCGCTTCCTCGTCGACGCGAGCGATCGCGCCGCCGCCGGGAACGAGGATGATCTGCGTCAGCGGGGAGACCGGCAAGGTGGCGCGCTCGGCGATGACGTCGATGGCCTTGTCGGGCAAGTCCTCGTAGAAGTCGGCGGTCCAGTAGTTCTGCATGCCCTTCGGAGCCGCGGCATCGAGCAGCTGCTGCACCGCCACGTACGGCATCGGTCCGACCAGGTCGATGCCGGGGGGACCGAACTCGCGGAGCGCCTTCAGCGCGATCTCACCCTCGTTGATGGGACCGGCGTAGCAGCACACGATGCCGATGACGGGTTGTCCGCGCACGGGTTCGGGGACGAACTCCTCCGGCGGGGCAGTGATGAACGCGAGCCCGCTCCCGACTTCGTCCGGCGCGTCACGCATGAAGTCTCGGTAGAACGGCAGCAGTTCTGATGCGGCGGCTGCGGGGTGCATCAGCATGCCGCCGAGCACGATCGGGCCGAGCGGGTGCACGCGCAGGTCGAAGCGGGTGACGATGCCGAAGTTCCCGCCGCCGCCACGCAAGCCCCAGAACAGCTCCGCGTTCTCGTCCTCGGATGCGGTGACGATGCGTCCGTCGGCGGTGACGACCTCGGCCGCGATGAGGTTGTCGCACACGAACCCGAACTTGCGCTCGAGCCAACCGCTGCCGCTCCCGAGCGCGAGGCCGGCGATGCCGGTCGTGGACACGCGGCCGCCGGTGACGGCGAGGCCGTGCGCCTGCGTCGCGGCGTCGAACTCGCTCCACGTGGCACCGCCGCCGGCGCGCGCGACGCGTTGATCAGGATCGACGTCGATCTGCTTCATGCCGCGCAGGTCGACGGTGATGCCGGCGTCGCACACCGCGGCGCCGGTGACACCGTGACCGCCGCCGTAGACCGAGATCGGGAGGTGCTGCTGACGCGCGAGGTTCACGGCCGCGACGACGTCGTTCGCATTGCGGCAGCGCGCGATCAACGCGGGCTTGCGGTCGATCATGCCGTTGAAGACCTGGCGGGCTTCGTCGTACTCCGCATCGCCCGGACGGATCAGCTGACCCCCAAACCCGGCCAGCTCGAATCCGGACAGTTCGAACCGTGCCGCCGCCATGAAGCTCCCCGCGATCGCCCGTTGGTGGAGCCAGGTTCGCACGGCCGTCAAGGTTCATCGACGCGTGGACATGCGAACACATGTTCGCTACCGTGACGCTCCCCGGCGGAGAGAGGGCTGAGAGGGTGGCTGCGCCGGCAGAACCCCTCTCGCCGTGGCCGATCGTGATCGCCAAGCGGGTGGGAGGAGCAAGGCATGGACGCGTATGCCGAGCTGCACTGTCATTCGAATTTCTCGTTCCTCGACGGGGCGAGCCATCCCGAAGAGCTGGTCGAAGAAGCGGCGCGGCTCGGGCTGGCCGCGCTCGCGCTGACCGATCACGACGGGTTCTACGGCGTGGTGCGCTTCGCCGAGGCCGCCCGCGAAGTCGACCTGCCCACGGTGTTCGGTGCGGAGCTCACGCTCGACGCGCCGCGGCGGTTGCCGAACGGGATGGCCGATCCGCCCGGCGAGCACCTACTCGTGCTCGCGCAGGGGCCGGTCGGGCACTCGCGATTGGCGCGTGCCATCAGCACCGCGCAGCTGGCGGGGGAGAAGGGCGCGCCGCGTTCGTCGCTGGCCGCGCTGGCGGAAGCCGCGCGCGCACCCGTCTTCCTGAATGGCAATGCGACCAGCCGGGAGAACGACGCGTGGTTCGTGGCAACCGGTTGCCGCAAGGGTACGGTGCCGGCCGCGTTGCAGCGGGACGGTCCGCTCGCAGCCGAGCGCGCGGTACGGGAGCTGGTGGACGCGTTCGGCCGCGACCGTGTGCTCGTCGAGCTGTGGGATCACGGCGATCCGCTGGATCGGCACCGCAACGATGCGTTCGTGCAGATCGCGTTGCGCACGGGCGTCGAGGTGATCGCGACGAACAACGTCCACTACGCCACTCCCGCGCGCCGACCGCTGGCGACCGCACTCGCGGCGGTGCGCGCCCGGCGTTCGCTCGACGAGATCGACGGTTGGTTGCCGGCCGCACCGTTCGCGCACCTGCGCGCGCCGTCCGAGCAGATGCGCCGGTTCGCACGCTGGCCCGGCGCGGTCGAACGGACGGTCGACATCGCCCGGGCGTGCGCGTTCGATCTCAAGCTCGCCGCACCCGAGCTCCCTGACTACCCGGTGCCGCCCGGCCACACGGAGATGACGTGGCTGCGCGAGCTCGTACGCCGAGGTGCGGCGGTGTACTACCCGCCCACGCACAAGCAGTACGACCAGGCGATGCGCCAGATCGACTACGAGCTCGGCGTCATCGAGCAGCTCGGGTTCCCCGGGTACTTCCTGTTGCTGCACGACATCGTCGAGTTCTGCCGCCGCAGCGACATCTACTGCCAGGGGCGGGGGAGCGCGGCGAACAGCGCGGTCTGTTACGCGATCGGTGTCACAAAGGCGGATGCGGTCGCACTCGGGCTCCTGTTCGAGCGGTTCCTGTCACCCGAGCGCGACGGTCCCCCCGACATCGACCTCGACATCGAGCACCAGCGCCGCGAGGAAGTGATCCAGTACGTCTACGAGCGCTACGGCCGCGACCGCGCCGCGCAGGTGGCGAACGTCATCACCTACCGCCCCCGTTCCGCGCTGCGGGAGATGGCCAAGGTCGCGGGCCTCCCGCCGGGTCAGGCCGACGCGCTGGGCAAGTGGGTGAATCGCTGGGCCGCGGGCCCGGAAGCGTTCGACGAACTGGCTTCCGACCCCAATGTGCGTGAGCAGACCGCCCTTCCGGTGGGGGAACCCACGCAACTTCGGAAGCACGCGCGGCACGCGCGCCGATTCGAGCGCACCGAGCGCGACGCGTGGCGCGACGGCGAAGCGATCGACGCGGCACCGGTCACGACGCGACCGCCGTCGATCCCGCCGCTCGCGCTCGCGCTCGCAGCCGAGGTGATCGACTTCCCCCGCCACCTCGGCATCCACTCGGGCGGGATGGTGATGGCGGACCGGCCGCTCGTCGAGTTCTGCCCGATCGAGTGGGCGCGCATGGAGGGCCGGTCGGTGCTCCAGTGGGACAAGGACGACTGCGCGGCCGCGGGCCTGGTGAAGTTCGACCTCCTCGGCCTCGGCATGCTGACGATGTTGCACATCGCGGTCGACATGATCCGCACCTACGAAGACGTCGACATCGACCTCGCGACGATCCCGCAGGAAGATGCGGTCTACGACCTGCTGTGCGCGGCCGACACCGTCGGTGTGTTCCAGGTCGAGAGCCGCGCGCAGATGGCGACGCTCCCGCGCTTGCGGCCGCGCTGCTTCTACGACCTCGTCGTCGAAGTCGCGTTGATCCGGCCCGGCCCCATCCAGGGCGGATCGGTGCACCCGTACCTGCGCCGCCGCAACGGTGAAGAGGCGGTCACCTACATTCACCCGCTCACCGAGCCGTGCCTGCACAAGACGCTCGGTGTGCCGCTGTTCCAGGAGCAGCTCATGCAACTCGCGGTCGACTGCGCGGGGTTCAGCGCGGCCGAAGCCGATCAGCTGCGCCAGGCGATGGGATCGAAGCGGTCGCAGGCCCGCATGGCCCGCATGCGCGAACGGTTGATGGAGGGGATGGCCGCGCGGGGCATCACCGGTGCCACCGCCGAGGACATCTACACGAAGCTGGAGGCGTTCTCGAACTTCGGGTTCCCCGAGAGCCACTCGGTGAGCTTCGCTTATCTCGTGTACTCGAGCTCGTGGATCAAGTACTACTACCCGGCCGAGTTCGCGGCGTCGTTGTTGAACGCGCAGCCGATGGGGTTCTACTCGCCGCACACGATCGTGCGCGACGCGCGCCGCCACGGCGTGCAGGTGCTCGGCCCGGACCTGAACGGTTCGCGTCGCGATGCGACGCTCGAGCCGCGAACAGTTGCGGCCGGCACCATCGGACGCGCGTTGCCCGGGTTCCACGCGGAGCCGTCGCACCTCGCGGTGCGGCTCGGATTGCGATCGGTGCGCGGCCTGCACGACGCGCTCCTCGACCGCATCGACGACGAACGCGACATCCGGCCGTTCGCCGATCTCGAAGACTTCGTCCGGCGCACCGGTGCCACCGTCGACCAGGTGGAAGCGCTCGCGACCGCGGGCGCGTTCGAGCAGTGCTTCGGGCAGTCGCGCCGTTCCGCGTTGTGGGCTGCGGGCGCGTACCGCTCGGCTCGCCCGCAGGTCAGACGCGATGGCGAGGTCGTGGAGACGCTGCCCGGCGTGATCACCGGCTCGGAGGCGCCGCAGCTCCCGGGCATGACCGAGATGGAGACGGTCGCCTTCGACTTGTGGGCGATGGGCATCTCGGTCGGCAAGCACCCGACCGAGTTCGTGCGCGAGGAGCTGGCCCGCCAGGGGGTGGTCACTGCCTCCGACCTGCGCGTGCTCGCCGACCGCACGATCGTCGAGGTCGCGGGGGTGGTGACGCACCGCCAGCAGCCCGCGACCGCGAAGGGCACGGTGTTCCTCAACCTCGAAGACGAGACCGGGCTCGTCAACGTGATCTGCACCAAGGGGATCTGGACGCGCTTTCGGATCGTGGCCCGGGGTTCACCCGCGCTGCGGATCCGCGGGGTGCTCGAACGTCACCAGGGCGTCATCAACCTCGTGGCCGGGCGCATCACCCGCCTGCCCATCAGCCTCGCCGACGGTCTCCACTCCCGCGACTTCCACTGACCGATTGCCACGGCGCGCTCGATCGAGTAGTTCGCGCTCGACTCTTCATATGACGTAACTCGCCACATATGGCGAGTTACGTCACGAGAATGCGCCCGCATCCAACCTCGGCTGCCGTGATGCGAGACCGGCAATCTTCGACTCTCGCTCCCGACTGTTCAAAGATCCATCTACCGGCATATATGCAGGGCAGATGGCACTTGAACATCACTGCACGGCCAGCGAGTGCGTGACTCGGACTAGAGCATTGGGGCCACGAACGTGTCGCAGCGGTTCGGGTCGCCCGTGTTGTAGCCACGGTTGAACCAACGTTGCCGTTGCTCAGCCGAACCATGGGTCCACGCTTCGGGGTTGACGCGTCCTTGCGTCTCCTGCTGGATGCGATCGTCGCCGACCGCGGCCGCGGCGTCGAGGCCGCGCGCGATGTCGTCGTCGGTGAGCTGCTCGATGTAGCCGGTGTCGACCGCGTGCGCGGCCCAAACGCCCGCATAGCAGTCGGCTTGGAGTTCGAGCCGCACCGACGCGCTGGTCGGACCGGTCGAGCGATCCTGCTGCACGCGCTCATTCGTGCCGAGCAGGTTCTGCACGTGGTGCCCGTACTCGTGCGCGATCACGTACGCCTCCGCGAATGGCCCACCGCGCGCACCGAACTGCGACTCGAGCTCGTCGTAGAAGCCGAGGTCGATGTACACGCTGTTGTCCGCGGAGCAGTAGAACGGCCCGACGGCCGACGACGCGGTGCCGCACCCGGTGTTCACCTGACCGGTGAAGAACGTCGTCGGCGCTTCGGTGTAACCCCGCACGGTGTCCGACCAGTAGTCCTGTACCGAGTTGACGACGCCGACGATGCGGCAGTCCTGCGACTGGTTCGCGTCCTCGCCGGTCTTGCACTCGTTCGCGAGTTCCGAGTTGGTGTCGGTCGCGCCGCCGAAGTTGTTGCTCGGATCCGTGCCCAATGCCAGGCCGCCACTGCTGCCGCCACCGTTCATCAACAGCAGGATCACGGTCAGGATCACACCGACGACGCCACCGCCCGCACCGAGCGTGCCGATCGGACCCATGCCGCCGACGCCCCGGCCGCGCACGTCGCGCACCTGCGAGGCGTCGAGGGTCGCGCGCTTACGGAATCGCATGTCGATCCGTTCCCCTCCGGCGACCCAATCCAACCACGAGGCAACCCCGGCAAAGGTCTGTTTCGCGGTACCCTCTACCGCCCCGGAGGACCTCCGGCCGAGCACATCATGCAGAACGAACCTCCCAGTTACCAATGCTGCAGTTCCCGCACCGCGTCGGTGCGCGCTTCGTCGCGCTCGTACGCTCGGACCCGTCCGGGGTCCGTGCGGGCTTCATCGCGCTCCTGATCTCGTCGTTCGGCGACCTCGTCGCCGGCCTCACGCTCGGCTCTATCACCGGCACACTCGACCGCCTGCCCGGTCTGCTCGTGCTCGTGCCCGCCGCGATCGGCATGCGCGGCAACGTCTTCGGCGCGCTCGGGAGCCGCCTGGGTACGTCGATCCACGCGGGCACGTTCCGCATGTCCCGGCGCCTCGACACGCAGGTCGGCCAGAACGCGGCGGCCGCGTTCAGCCTCTCGCTGTCGATCTCGGTGGTGCTCGCGATCCTCGCCAAGTCGATGTCTGTCGCGTTCGGCATCGCGAACACGATCTCGATGGTCGACTTCTTCGTCGTATCGGTCGTGGGTGCGATCCTCGCGTCGGTCGTCGTCCTCGTGATCACGATCGCGGTCGCCGCGTTCTGCGCGCGCCGCGAGTACGACCTGGACAACGTCGCGTCGCCGATCGTCACCGCGGCGGGCGACGTGGTGACGCTGCCGAGCCTGTTCCTCGCGACCTACTTGCTCGGTATCCCGTTCCTCACGCCGGTGATCGCGCTGCTCGCGGTCTCGCTCGGCGTCGCGTCGCTGGTGTACGCGCTCCGGTCCCGGCTCCCGGTGCTGCGGCGCATCGTGATCGAGTCGTTCCCGATCCTCGTGCTGGCCGGCGCGGTGGACGTGCTCGCCGGGCTCACGATCGAGAACCGGTTCGAGTCGTTCCTCGCGTACCCGGCGCTGCTCGTGCTGGTGCCGCCGTTCCTCGAGGACTCGGGCGCGCTCGGGGAGCATCCTCGCCGCCCGCCTCAGCACGAAGTTGCACCTCGGTACGTTGGAGCGTTCGCGCGCGCCATGGCGCGCGGCATCCGAGGACTTCCTCCTCGTCTACGTGTACGCGGTCCCGGTGTTCCTGTTGCTCGGCTTGTCGGCGGACCTTGCATCGTTCGTCGCCGGGCTCGACAGTCCGGGCTCGCTGCAGATGGTCCTCGTCAGCCTGCTCGGCGGGCTCTTCGCGACCACCGCGGCGGTGTTCGTCGGTTACTACGCCGCGGTCGCGACCCACCGGCTCGGGCTCGACCCCGACAATCACGGCGTCCCGATCGTCACCTCGAGCCTGGACCTGCTCGGCGCGCTCTCGCTTATCCTGGCCATCGTGATCCTCGGGATCACCTGACGACCCTTTTTGCAGACCTCGGCCTTTACAGACCTCGGCCTTTTTGGCAGACCCCTCGGCATGGACGACAAACCCCGCAACTTGAAGGACATGCTCTCGGAGGCGAAGGACACCTCCGAGCTCATGGTCGACCTCGGCTACGCGGCGCTCTTCTATGCGGACGAGCGCATGGCCGACGAGGTCGGGGAGCTCGAGGAGCGGCTCAACGAGCTCGTCCACGAGATGCGCGAGGTGTGCGTGCTCGCGGGTCGGTCCAAGCGCGACGCGGAGCAGATCGCCGGCGTCCTGCACGTGGTGTCCGCGATCGAACGCATGGGCAATGCCGCGGTCGACATCAGCCGCGTCGTCACCCATCGCCTCGGCATTCCCGCCGCGCTCGTCGCCGACCTGGGCGCGGCCGAAGAGGTGTCGCACCGCGTGCGTGTCCGTGACGGCTCCCGCCTCGCGGGTCGCCGCCTCGACGAGGTCGACCTGCCGATGGACGTCGGCATGCGGATCGTCGCGATCCGGCGCGGCCGCGACTGGATCATCGACCCCGACGGCGAGGACCTCATGCTCGCCGACGACGTGCTGATCATGCGCGGCGCGCGCGACGGCATCGACGAGCTGCGCGAGCTGGCCGGCGCACCCGCATGGGTGCACGCGGAGCTCGAGGAGAACACCGCCATCAGCGACCTCGACCGAGCTGTCGACGTGCTGGTCGAGATGAAGAACGTGTCCGAAGCGGCGGTCGGGCTCGCGTACTCGTCGCTCCTGTTCTACGACCAGGGGCTGGCAGCCGAGGTGACGCAGCTCGAGGACCGGCTGGACGAGATGCGCGAACAGCTCGAGCTGTGGGTACTCCGCGCCGGCGCGGAGACGGTCGACCCGTCACCGCTGCG
>CAVUFH010000005.1:0-8878 GCA_963740835.1 uncultured Actinomycetes bacterium
ACCGAACTCGTACACTTCCCGGCCATGGGTCAGCCGATCACTGTGTCCGTTCGCGCCGGCGGGCGCCCCGAAGTGCGCTTCTTCGACGCCAACCGGTCGCTCACCGGGATGGAGATCGAGACGTATGTTCGGGGTGAGGATGTCCGGGGTGAGGATATCCGGGGCGCGGGTGAAGGGGAGCCGCGGCCGGACGGCCAGCGGCCGCCGGACGTGCTGGCCCGGCGCCTGTTCGATCTCGGCGCCCAGCGGGTCACGATCTACTCGAACGTGGTGACGGTGGAGGCGCCCGCCGCGGCGTGGGCCGAACTCGAGGCCAAGGTCGTGCACACGATCGAGCACCTGTTCGAGTACTACGGCGACGATGCGGGCTGGTCCTTCGAAGCCCGCGGCCTCGAGTACAAGCCCTCGCCGGTCCAGTAGCTCCAGCAGTCCGGTTGCCATACCGAACACATGTTCGGTACGGTCGGGGGGTGACGGCGGCACTTCCGGTTCGGAGTGAGGGCGCGCGGGCCCGGTTGGTAGAGGTCGCGGGGCAAGTCCGGCCGTTCGTCGCGGCAGGGGATCGGCTGCTCGCGGTCGACGGTGCGCTCGGGGCGCGGTTGCCGGGCGGCGGGGTGCGACGTGGCGCGACGGTCGCGGTCGACGGTGTGCTCGGCGCCGGAGTCACGTCGGTGACGCTGGCGCTCGTGGCGGCGGCCACCGCGGCGGGGGAGTGGGCCGCGATCATCGATCCCTACGGCACGTTGGGTGCGCGTGCCGCGCAAGCCGCGGGGGTGGAGCTCGAACGGTGCGCGGTGATCCGGCGCGGCCCGGCCGATCGCTGGAGCACGGTGGTCGCGGCGTTGCTCGACGGCGTTGCGCTGGTGGCAGCCACCGTTCCGCCGCGGTTGCGCGTCGGCGACGCGCGCCGGCTCGTCGCCCGCGCGCGGAGCGCGCGTCCGTTCTCGTCGCGGTCGGGCCATGGCCGGTCGAAGCGGCGGTGCGGGTGTACGCCGAAGGTGGCCAATGGTGCGGTGTCGACGCGGGGAGCGGCCGCCTCGACACCCGCGATCTCCATGTGCGTGTGGAAGCGAAAGGCGCACCGGCGCGGGGCAGCTCGGCGCGCTCGCGGGCTAGTGATGAACGGGCCGCAGACCACCCGCACGTCGTCGCAGACCACCCGAACCTGCTGTGTCTGGTGTCCCGACTGGCCGGTGGTCGCGGTGCGCCGTCGCGATCCTTTGCTGCACGCGGTTCCAGTCGTCGTCCGCGAGCGTGTCGGGAGCCGCGATCTCGTGCGCGCTGCGTCCGCGGACGCGCGTGAGAACGGTGTCACGCGCGGCATGCGCCGCCGCGAAGCCGAAGCCCGGTGCCCGAACGTCGAAGTGGTCCACGCCGACCTCGCGCTCGAGGCCCGCACGTTCGAGCTCGTCGCGCGCGCGGTCGAGACCGTCACCCCGCGCGTCGTGCTCGATCGTCCCGGCCGCTGCAGCTTCCCCACGCGCGGTCCGTCGCGCTACTTCGGAGGCGACACCCAGCTGGCCGAACGCCTCCACGCGGTCATCGTGGCGGCACTCGACGACGACGCCGACGTGCGCATCGGTGTCGCCGACGGCGAGTTCACCGCCGGCCTCGCGGCGCGCCGCGCGCGAACGAGGAACCGTTGGTGATCGAGCCCGGCGCGTCCGCCGCGTTCCTCGCGCCGTGGCCGGTCGCGGTGTTCGAGGACGAGAACATCGTGTCTCTCCTCGTCCGGCTCGGGTTGCACAGCCTCGGCGATGTTGCCGCGCTCCCCCCCGACGCGGTGCTCGCCCGCTTCGGCGTGGAAGGCCGCGTGTTCCACGACCTCGCCCGCGGCCGGGACCCGGGGCCACCCGTGCTCGTCGCGCCGCCGCCCGATCTGGTCGAGCAGGTCGAGCTGGACCCGCCTGCGTCGCGTGTGGACGTCGCCGCGTTCGCGGCCAAAGGCCTCGCCGATCGTCTGCTCGACCGGCTCGACGAACGCGGCCTTGCGTGCACGCGCGTCGTGATCGAAGCTGAGACCGAGCACGGTGAACGGTTGGCGCGCTGCTGGCGGCACGAAGGCGCGTTGTCACCCGCCACCCTCGCCGAACGGGTGCGCTGGCAGCTCGATGGTTGGCTCACGCAGACCCGCGCCGATGTGCGCGCGGTCGAAGGTGACGTGCGCGCCGAACAAGATCTCGCCGCATTCGCCGACGCCGGGCTCGACTCCACCACCGGCGCACTGGTGCTCGTGCGGCTCATCCCCGACGAAGTCGTCCCCGCGCACGGCCGCCAGCTCGGGTTCTGGGGTGGCGACCAGGCCGCGCACGACCGCGCCGACCGCGCGCTCGCCCGCGTGCAGGGGATGCTCGGCTACGACGCGGTCACGACCGCCGTCGCGGAAGGCGGCCGCACTCCCGCCGAGCAGGTGCGCTGGGTGCCGTGGGGCGAACCGCGCACCTCTGAGCACCACTTCGAGGGCAACGAGACCCCCGGCTGGCCCGGCGCGGTGCCGCCGCCGTACCCGGCGCGCGTCTTCACACCCCCGCTTCCCGCCGCGCTCCTCGACCGCGGCGGCCGCGCGGTAGTCGTCACCGCGCGCGGCGACCACTCCGCTGCGCCCGCGCGCCTCGAGTGCAGCCAGCTCCCCGGCGGTGGTGGCGCGGTGCAATCGTGGATCGGTCCCTGGGCCCACGACCTGCGCTGGTGGGACCCACCCGCGCGCCGCCGCCGCGTGCTCTGGCAACTCGTCGTCGACGGCGGCGAAGCGGCCGGCACTGTCGCCTGCCTCGTCGCCGTCGAAGCCGGCCGCGCGGGTGTCGAAGCGATCTACGACTGACGCACTTCGTAACCTTGGATCGATGCAGTTCAGCCCGGAGTTGCGCGACGGAGTGGCCTCGGGCCGCATCACATTGTCGTTCCGGCTCTGGCAGCGTCCGATGGTCAAGGTTGGTGGTCAATACGCAGCGGGCGCGGCACGCATCGAGATCGATTCGATCGAGATGGTCCCGTTCTCCAGCGTGACCGCGGCAGACGTGCGTCGATCCGGCGAGAAGGATCGCGCATCGCTGCGTAAGCGCGCCGCGCACGCGGGCCCGATCGACGACGACACGCTCGTGTACCGCATCGAGTTCCACGTCGTTCCATAGCTCTCGACGACGGGCGCCTTCCTCCTCGGCGGAGCGGCGTCCTCGCTCCACGACGACCCGGAACCGGACTCGCACAACGCTCCCGAGCGGGCATTTGTGAGTGCGGGCGGTTGGGCTGCGGGGTGGGCCATTTCCCGGTCACGGACGAACGCGGATGATTGTTTTTCCCTTGGGTCGCTCGGTCGGGTTGAGGGCGGCGACGGCCTCGTCGAGGGTCGCGACGTTGCCGATGTTCGTCCGCAGTCGTCCGTCACGCACCCGCTGGACGATCTCACTCAGTTGGGCACGATCAGACTCGACGACGAAGTCGATCGCCAGGCCGCCGGCGGGCCGCTCCTTGGTCGGGCCGACGACGGATACCAGCGTTCCTCCGGCGCGAATCAAGCTTGAGGACCGCGTCTGGATGTCGCCGCCGATGACATCGAACACCAGATCGACTCCGCCGACGTCTTCCAGTGCGTCGTTGTCGAGGTCGACGAACTCTTGCGCGCCGAAGTCGAGCGCCTTCTGACGGTCGGCGGCGCGTCCGGTGCCGATGACGTATGCACCGGCCTCGCGTGCGAGTTGCGTCACCATCGTCCCGACTGCGCCGGCCGCGCCGTGCGCGAGGACGCTCTGCCCCGCCTGAACGCGGCCGTGCTCGAACAGCCCCTGCCACGCGGTCAGTCCCGAGATCGGCAGACTCGCGCCGACGGTGAAGTCGATGTCGCCCGGCAGCGGCGCGAGGTTGCGTGCCTCGATCGCCACGTACTCCGCCAGGGTGCCGTCGCGGTGCCAGTCCGCGAGGCCGAACACCCGCTGTCCCACCGACACTCCCGTCGTGCCATAGCCGCGGGCAATGACCACTCCGGCGAGCTCGTGCCCGGGAATCGACGGCGTTCGATCACGGTCGACGCGATCGGTCCAGGTCGAGGGCCACTCCATCTCAGTCGGGACGAATCCCGACGCATGAACCTCAACGACGACATCGTTTATCGCTGCGTAAGGCTCGGGCCGCTCCACCAGCGTCATCCCGGCCGTTCCCGCAGCCTGATCCGTCACCACAATCGCTTTCATTCGGACACCTCTCTGTATCAGTCCTCGCCTGCACGGCGTACCGCTTCGCCGACTGGCCTAACCCCGCCACCTGATGACGGGTGAGCCGCACGCCGCGTTACATGCCGCGCGGCTCAGCGCCGAGGCGTGACGGGCCACGAGCTTGGTCTTGAAGGGTTGGCCTTCGTGACCGGGATCGCCTTTTGGTGCTCGCGACGGGCCTCGCGCATAAGGGGTCTCGCGCAGGGTGTCAGGGCGAGGGCTTGGCACGTGGCACCGTGACCCGCGACTATGGGATCGTGGTCAAAGACGGTGACCGCGAGGCTTCCCTGTCGGAGCTCCTCGAACTGCACACGTGGCTGAGCCGCAAGTTCATGCCGCTCCTTGGTCAGTACGTCGAGCAGATCAAGTCGGGTCCAAGCGAGAACGCACTCGCAGGTGTTGCGGGAGCATTTGCCGACGCTTGCGACGAAGCGGTGGCGCGTTGTCGTCGGATATTGCGACCGCCGCATCCGCAGTCGGCGCGGACTGCATCGGCCCTGAATGAGCACGCAGCTGCGTCTGGTGGGCCGTCGCGCGTATGGACCGCAATCGCCACCTCTCATACCCCGCGGCAGCGATCGTGACGAACGATCCTCCGACGTGAGAGTTGGATGCCCAGAACAACCCATTTGAAGCGCAGCGGGGCTCTTCGCCCCGCGCACCTTCAAATACGATCGCGTCCGAGCTGCCGATCTCGCGCTCGTTCCGCGGACCATTGACCGGCGTATTGCGGCATAGATGTCCGCGGATCGATCTGCGCCCGTCAGCGTGCCTCGACGGTTCAGATGAGTTGTTGCGTGAGCGTCGTCGCAAGCCACTGGTGGTAACGGTCGGGCGTCCAGCCGCGGTCGCCGACGAGAAGGCGATAGACCTCGGGGGACATCAGCGCGTGGATCACGTCGGCTGCGTCGCGTTCTCGTAGTCCGGGCCTGAGTGCGTGGGCGCGGCGAAAGTGATCGCGCGATCTGACCCTGCCCCTGATCGCGCTGTTGTCGGATCTCGTCGAGAAGCTCAGCGGCCGCGGGATCGGAACCGGCTGCGCTCACGAGGACGCGGTAGACGTCGTTGGTCCTCTGGTTGATCGTCGTCGTGACACCAGCGAGGCCGGCGAGGAGCTTGTGCGGGTCGGATTCGGTGAACAGCGAGACGACCTCCGGCCGTCCTTGCACCGCGAGGGGTTGGTCGTCTCCGGCGATGGAGGTGTCGAGCAGAGCCTTGAGGATCCCGAGCTTCGAGGAGAAGAGCCGGTACACGGTCGCCGACGGCACGTCGGAGTGCTCGCTGATCGTCTCGATGGTGGTCGCGACGTAGCCGCGTTCGACGAACAGCGCTCGGGCCGTGTCGACCACTGCTCGACGTGCGAAGCGCGTGCGGGCCTGACCCCGCCCACTCTGGTTCGGTGAATCGGGCTTGACGGGCTTTGCCACGAAACGATAGTATCACTCTCGATTCGAGAGTACCAGTATCAAACGAAGCGAAGAGTCAAGGAGCGATCCATGAGCGCATCATCGGTCCAAGGCATCAAGACGGTGCTGCATCCGGTTTCCGACATCGACAAGGCCCAGGCGGTCTACACGGCTCTCCTCGGCATCGAGCCGCAGACGGTGTCGTCGTTCTACGTCGGTTACGACGTCGCCGGCCAGCACATCGGGCTGCTTCCTGGCGGGGGTCCGCAGGGCCTGACGTCGCCGGTCGCGTACTGGCACGTCGATGACATCGAAGCGAAGCTCGCCGAGCTGACCGCGGCGGGTGCGACGATCAAGGACGCGGCGAACGAAGTGGCCGGCGGTCGCGTGGTGGCGTCCGTCGTCGACCCTGACGGCAACGTCCTCGGACTCATTCAGGACAAGGGGTTGAGCGAGTGAAGACGATGACATGCAAGCAACTCGGCGGGCCGTGTGACTATCGGCTGCAGGGAGATACGGCTGATGCGGTCATCAAGGCACAAGATCGTCATCTCAAAGGGGCGGTCGCCGACGGCGATGACACCCACGAAAGTGCCCTCAAGGAGATGAAGGGCAGATGGAAGCACCCGATCTCCGGTATGGGCTGGTATCGGGCAGCCAAGCGCAACTTCGCGGAGCTCCCCGAAGACTGACGCGTTCGACGCGCGTGAACTCGAGCGCGCTCCCGGGCCGTGCCTGGGAGCGCGCTCGCGCGGGTTGCCTGCGCGAGCGGCGAGCGCGACAGTCGGAGCAATGGAGCTCTCGGAGGACATGCAACGCGTCGTGCTCGAGCAATCGCTCGGATTCGTCGCCACGGTGACGCCAGACGGAACACCGAATCTCTCACCCAAGGGCACGACGACGGTGTTCGACGCGCAGCATCTGATGTTCGCCGACGTCTCGTCGCCGGGAACGGTGGCGAACCTCGCGACCATTCCCGAAGTGGAAGTCAACGTGGTCGATCCGATCGTGCGCAAGGGTTACCGCTTCAAGGGAACCGCGACTGTGCACACGAACGGCGAGATGTTCGAACGTGGGCTCGCGGTGCTTCGCGAACGAGGATCGACAACCGCGCGCGAGCGGATACGTTCGATTGTCGTCATCGCGGTCACGGATGCGGCGCCGCTGTACTCGCCTGCGTACGACACCGGCGCCGACGAGGAGTCGCTCGCGGCGCGTTGGCTTCGCCATCATGCCGGACTGCATCCGCACGCGGGCCGCGTCACCGGTTCATCGGTCGCGCCGGTCCTGGGCTGTCGACAGGTCATGGTGTTGGCCGAGTGGTTCCGCGACGTTCTCGGCTTCGATCTCGACCCGGCGCGGGTCTTCGCGGCTGACCCTCGCGAGGGGGCGTCGTATGCGATCGTCGACCGCGACGGGATCGAGGTGCACCTCCAACTCCGGAGTGTCGCGGGACCGCACGTTTCCACCGATCCGAATTCCTACGAGTTCTACGCGCGCGTGCCCGACGCGGACGCACTGCACGCGGAGCTCGTCGGGCGTGGTGCGAAGATCGTCCAGCCGCTCGAGGACCAGCCGTACGCGATGCGAGACTTCAGCGTCGAGAGTCCGGAAGGGCACCGAGTGATGTTCGGCGCCCCGGTGGGTGGGCCCGGCTAGTTCGAGGCCCCGGCGCTCGGCGGGATGTTCTGGTTGATGCGGAACAGGTTCGTGGGGTCCCACTCGTCCTTGAGTGCCTGCAATCGCGCGAATTTCTCGGGGCCGAACGCGGCTTCGACACGCACGGAGCCTTCGTCGCCGAGAAAGTTGAGGTAAGCGCGGCCGGTGCTCCATGGCTTCATCGCGCCGCTGAACTCACGCGTGTAGGCGATGTTCTTCTCGGTGTCGGCCGGGTCGGGCCACATCGAGAGGTAGTGGATGTTCCACGCCGCGTTGCGCTGCCCGAACGCGGTCGCTTCCTCGTCGACGCGAGCGATCGCGCCGCCGCCGGGAACGAGGATGATCTGCGTCAGCGGGGAGACCGGCAAGGTGGCGCGCTCGGCGATGACGTCGATGGCCTTGTCGGGCAAGTCCTCGTAGAAGTCGGCGGTCCAGTAGTTCTGCATGCCCTTCGGAGCCGCGGCATCGAGCAGCTGCTGCACCGCCACGTACGGCATCGGTCCGACCAGGTCGATGCCGGGGGGACCGAACTCGCGGAGCGCCTTCAGCGCGATCTCACCCTCGTTGATGGGACCGGCGTAGCAGCACACGATGCCGATGACGGGTTGTCCGCGCACGGGTTCGGGGACGAACTCCTCCGGCGGGGCAGTGATGAACGCGAGCCCGCTCCCGACTTCGTCCGGCACGTCACGCATGAAGTCTCGGTAGAACGGCAGCAGTTCTGATGCGGCGGCTGCGGGGTGCATCAGCATGCCGCCGAGCACGATCGGGCCGAGCGGGTGCACGCGCAGGTCGAAGCGGGTGACGATGCCGAAGTTCCCGCCGCCGCCACGCAAGCCCCAGAACAGCTCCGCGTTCTCGTCCTCGGATGCGGTGACGATGCGTCCGTCGGCGGTGACGACCTCGGCCGCGATGAGGTTGTCGCACACGAACCCGAACTTGCGCTCGAGCCAACCGCTGCCGCTCCCGAGCGCGAGGCCGGCGATGCCGGTCGTGGACACGCGGCCGCCGGTGACGGCGAGGCCGTGCGCCTGCGTCGCGGCGTCGAACTCGCTCCACGTGGCACCGCCGCCGGCGCGCGCGACGCGTTGATCAGGATCGACGTCGATCTGCTTCATGCCGCGCAGGTCGACGGTGATGCCGGCGTCGCACACCGCGGCGCCGGTGACACCGTGACCGCCGCCGTAGACCGAGATCGGGAGGTGCTGCTGACGCGCGAGGTTCACGGCCGCGACGACGTCGTTCGCATTGCGGCAGCGCGCAATCAACGCGGGCTTGCGGTCGATCATGCCGTTGAAGACCTGGCGGGCTTCGTCGTACTCCGCATCGCCCGGACGGATCAGCTGACCCCCAAACCCGGCCAGCTCGAATCCGGACAGTTCGAACCGTGCCGCCGCCATGAAGCTCCCCGCGATCGCCCGTTGGTGGAGCCAGGTTCGCACGGCCGTCAAGGTTCATCGACGCGTGGACATGCGAACACATGTTCGCTACCGTGACGCTCCCCGGCGGAGAGAGGGCTGAGAGGGTGGCTGCGCCGGCAGAACCCCTCTCGCCGTGGCCGATCGTGATCGCCAAGCGGGTGGGAGGAGCAAGGCATGG
The DNA here is from genome assembly GCA_963740835.1 of uncultured Actinomycetes bacterium. GTDB lineage: Bacteria > Actinomycetota > Acidimicrobiia > IMCC26256 > PALSA-610 > CAVUFH01. The sequence continues at coordinate 8,873 of CAVUFH010000005.1, forward strand.
ACGCGT
>CAVUFH010000006.1:0-106620 GCA_963740835.1 uncultured Actinomycetes bacterium
CACCGTGCCGGACGTCGCTTCGATCAGACGCAGCACGAGTCGCCCGGTCGTGGACTTGCCACAGCCGGACTCGCCCACGAGGCCGAGGGTCTGGCCTTTCGGCACCGTGAAGGACACGCCGGAGACGGCTTTCACCGAGCCGACCTGGCGGCTGAAGAACCCAGCCTTGATCGGGAACTCCTTGACCAGGTCCTTGACCTCGAGCAGCGGCTCGCCGACCGCGGTCACGACGCGGCTTCCGCGGCTTCGGCCGCCTCGGCCAGCGCGTAGCGCTCGTCGAGCGTGTCCGCGAAGTGGCACGCGGAGGCGTGGTCACCGAGCAGCGGGACGAGATCCGGCTTGACCGTGAAGCACACGCCCGTGGCATCGGTGGAGACGGGGCAACGCGGGTGGAACGCGCAACCCGACGGCACCCGGATCAACGACGGCGGCTGCCCCTTGATGCGATACAAGCGCGCGCCACGCGCGCGGCGGTCGAGGCGCGGGAGCGACGCGAGCAGGCCACGCGTGTAGGGATGGCCGGGCGAGTAGAAGATCTCGTCCACACTTCCGAGCTCGACCTGCCGGCCCGCGTACATCACCATCACACGGTCGGAGATGCCGGCGACGACGCCGAGGTCGTGGGTGATCAGCACCACCGACGACCGGGTCCGGTCCTGGATGCGTTCGATGACCTCGAGCACCTGCGCCTGGATGGTCACATCGAGCGCCGTGGTCGGCTCGTCGGCGATCAGCAGGTCGGGTTCGTTGGCGATCGACATCGCGATCATCGCCCGCTGCCGCATACCGCCCGAGTACTCGTGCGGGTATTGGTCGACCCGTTTGCCCGGTGCCGGGATCCCCACGATGTCGAGCAGTTCGATGACGCGCTCCCGCAGTTCCCGCTTGTCGATCTTCTCGTCGTGGACCTCGATCGCTTCCGCGATCTGATCCCCCACCGTGAACACCGGGTTCAGCGCGGCGAGCGCGTCCTGGAAGATCATCGCGATCTTGGCGCCCCGCACATCGCGCAACTGCTTCTCGTTCAGATCCAGCAGCTCGGTGCCGCGGAAGTTGATCGAGCCGCTGATGTTCGCCGACTTCGGCAGCAGGCCGAGGATCGACATCGACGTGACGCTCTTGCCCGAGCCCGACTCCCCCACGATGCCCAGCGTCTCGGCCTCACGGACTTCGAAGGAGACCCCGTCGACCGCCTTCACCACGCCGTCGTCGGTGGGGAACTCGACCTTCAGGTCGCGCACCGACAGCACGACGTCGCCCACCCGGAGGTCTGCCTTGCCCTCGTCGACGGTGAACGGCTGGGCGGGCAGGCTCAGGTCGTCGAGCTCGTTCACCTCGTCGGCGGGCAGCCCGCCGAGGGGGTTCTCGATGCTCATGCCTCGTGCCGGCCGTGCGGGTCGAACGCGTCGCGCAGACCGTCGCCGAGGAAGTTCACGCACAGGATCGTGATCAGCAGCATCAGGCCCGGGAAGTACAGCAAGTAGGCCTTGTCGGTGCCGACCGTGCCGCGCGCGTCGTAGATGAGATAGCCCCACGAGAAGTTCGGCGGTGGGATGCCGAAGCCCAGGAACGTCAGCGTCGCTTCGGCGACGATGGCCGCCGCGATCGCGAGCGTCGCGTTCACCGTGATGACGCCGATCGAGTTCGGCATGATGTGCCGGAAGATGATGCGCATGTTCGAGGCGCCGCTCGCGGCGCGGCCTCGATGTACTCCTTCTCCTTCAGCGACAGCACCTGCCCGCGCACGATGCGTGCGATGTAGGTCCAGCCGAGGAAGGCGAGCACGACGATCATCGCGAACTTGATGTCGACGGTGAACGGACCGACCTTGTCGCCGACATCCCAGATCAGGAACTTGCCCTTCTGGCGCACGTAGCTCAACGCGGTGGCCGCGACGAGCAACGCGGGGACGACGAGGAACAGGTCGGTGACGCGCGAAAGGACCTGGTCGACGCCCTTGCCGAAGTACGCGGCGAACGCGCCGACGATCGCACCGAACGCGGTCGAGAGGAACGCGACCGCAAGACCGATCTCGAGGGAGATCTGACCCGCGTAGAGGATCTCGGTGAGGAGGTCGCGGCCCAGGCGGTCGGTGCCCATCCAGTGCGCGGTGGACGGCCCCTGCGCGGCGGCCGCGAGGTCCTGCTCGTTGCGTGCGTACGGAGCGATCCAGGTGGCACCGAAGCACGCGACGATCAGGATCAGCAGGACGACCGTGGAGATCACCGCGGCCTTGTGGCGCAAGAAGCGGCGGCGGAACAGCTGCCACTGCGAGCGGGCCTTGGGTTCCGCACCTTCGACGAGCGCGAGCTCGGTCTCGTCGAGGTACTCGTCGCCCGAAGGCGCCATCAGGTCGGGGAACTGCTCTTCGGTACCGGGAATCACGAGAGCCGGATCCGTGGGTCGAGCGCGCTGTACGCGAGGTCAGCGAGCAGGTTGAACAAGATGATGAAGATCGACGCGATCAACAACCACGAGAGCACGACCGGCGCGTCGCCACTGACGAGCGCCTGCACGAACAAGCGCCCCATGCCAGGTATCGAGAAGATCTGTTCGGTGACAACGAGGCCGCCGAAGAGCGCGCCGACGTCGAGCGCCATGACCGTGACGAACGGGATCAACGCGTTCCGCAAGCCGTGCTTGAAGATCACCGCGCGCCGGCCGACACCCTTGGCCTTCGCGGTGCGGATGTAGTCGGACGACAGGACCTCGAGCATCGACGCCCGTTCGTAGCGGCTCCACGACGCGATGATCTGGATCGTCAGCGTCGCGATCGGCAGCACGAGGTGCAGTACGTAATCCCAGTTGATGCCGGACTTGCCGGCCGAGTGCAGCCCGAGCCCGTACAACACGGGCTTGCCGTTGTTGAACCAGTTGGAGAGCTTGATCGCAAAGTCGTACGCGATCAGCCCGAACCAGAACGGAGGCATGGCGATACCCACGAATGCCAGGCCGGTGAGTATGTAGTCGCCTGGTGAGTACTGCCTCGTCGCGCTGTAGACGCCGACGAACAGCGCCACGATCGTCGAGATGATGATGCCCCAGATGATGAGCTGGAAGGTGTTCCAGAACGCGGGGCGGACTTCCTTCACGACGTCGCCGCGAGTTCGGTAGCTCTTCCCGAAGTCGCCCGACGCGGCGTGTGAGACCCACGACCCGTACTGCACGAGCAGCGGGCGGTCGAGGCCGAGTTGTTCCTTGAGCTCGCGCCGCTGGTTCGCGGCGTCACGCGTCTGCGCGAGCTTGGCGGTGGGATCGAACGTCGCACTCACCATCGCGAACACGAGGAACGTCGCGATCAGCAGCACCGGAAGCGAGTAGAGCGCTCGGCGCAGGACGTAGATGAACATGTTGCTACGGCCTACCCGGCGCGCGTGGGGCCCGGCCACAAGCCGGGCCGGGCCCCATCACGCGAGGCATCTGCAACCTCTCCGCCTACTTCGCGAGGCCGATTTCGTTGAGGTTGTGGAACGGGCCGAGGATCGGGTTGTCACTGACCGGACCGGCGACCGACGTCTTCCAGATGAAGATGTTCGGCAGCGGGTCGATGGGCAGCGACGTGTTCACCTTGGCCAGTTGCTTGTCAGCCGCTTTCCCGGCCGTTGCGAGCGCCGAGTCTTCGACCTCGCGGTCGCCGGCGAGCAAGGGTGCTTCCGCATCCGGGATGTTGGTCCGGGTCCAGTTCTGACCGGTGTTGTTGTTCGCCTCGGTCGGGATGTTCTTGGCGCAGAACAGGTTGCACTGGCCAGGAACGATGAACGTGGCGACCTGCGCGTACAGCGCCAGCTGGTATTGACCGGCCGGGAGCTGCTCACCGAACAGGGCACCCGCTTCCTGGTTGTCCGTCTTCAGGTCGAAGCCGGCCTTCTTGAGCTGCGACTGCAGGATCTGCTCGGTCAGCTCACGTCGGGCGTTGCCCGCCGTGGTCTTGATCGTCAGCGAGACCGGCGTCCCACCCTTGGCCCAGATCCCGTCGCCACCCTTGGCGTAGCCGGCACCGGTCATGAGCGAGTCGACCTTGTCCTGGTCCACCTTGTAGTTGGCCCAGGCCTCGGTGTCCGCGTACTGCGCGAGCACCGGGGGCTGCAGGGTCTGCATCGCCTTGTCGACGCCGAGGTCACCGAACAGCTGCTTCACGATCGCTTCGCGGTCGATGGCGTAGCCGAGTGCCTGACGCACGGCGATGTCGTCCATGCGGTGCCGACGCGTTGTTGATCCACAGCGCTTCGAGGTTGCCGGTGTTCGAGTTCACCGACGACTTCGAGTCCGGCAAGCCGGCCTTGAGCTGGTCGACCACGTCGAGCTGCGGCTGCGGGTAGATCATCGAGACTTCGTTGTTCTTGAAGGACTCGAACTCCGCGGCCGTGTCGGCCTGGACCTTGAACGTCACCTTGTCGAGCTTCGGCTTGGTGCCCCAGAACTTCGTGTTCGGGACGAGCACGACCTCGACACCCTTGGTCCAGTGATCGATGATCCACGGACCACCCGACCACTTGTAGCCGTTGGACATCTCGGTGGTGATGTCTTTCCCGTCGAGGATGTGCTTCGGCAGGATGCCGTACTGGCCGCCGAACAGCTGCTTCCAGCCGGAGTACGGCTCGGCGAAGTTGACCTTCACCGTCGTCGCGTCCGGGCAGTCCACGGAACCGATGTCCGTGTAGCCGGTCGGGTCGTAGATGTCGTCGCCGTTGGCGATGGAATCCCACGTGAAGGCGAAGTCGTCACACGTGATCGCAGTCCCGTCGGACCAGACGGCCTTCGGGTTGATCTTGTAGTTGACGACCGGCTTGGCCGCGTCCGTCGTGTCGATCGTCGGGTCGGCGGCCAACAAGTCCGTGTTGTACTTGTTGGTCCACCCGTCACCGTCTTTGACGGTGTCGTACGACCGCGGCATCGTCGTGACGCCCATCATCCAGTAACCCCAGCTGGAGCCACCGCACGTCTTGATCCACGCGGTGCAGTCGGGTTCCTGCTCGGCGCCGATGACGAGATCGCCGCCTTGGGCGACGTCGCCACTGCTGGCCGTACTACTCGAGCCGCCGCCGCTGCTGCTGTCGTCATCGTCGCCGCCACAAGCGGCCAACACGATGGCAAGGACAGTGCACAGGGCGAACAGGCGTAGAAACCACCTACGCTCGCTTCGCATCGGTTGAGACCTCCCCGTCTCCCCTAGATCGACCGCCGTGAGGTAGCGGTCGGACTGATTTATACGACGGAACCGCGCCGTTGTCCGGTCACGTCAATCGCAGCGACAGCAAGATCGTGGTGAACATGAACACCAGAGACACCAGGACCGTCATCCGGTCCAGGTTGCGTTCCACCACGGTCGACCCGGCGAGTGTCCCGCCGCTGACTCCCCCGAACATGTCCGACAGGCCGCCACCCCGCCCGGCGTGCAGCAGGACGAAGAGAATGAGAATGAGCGAGGAAATGACCTGAATCGCAATGAGTACTGCGTTCACCATGTGTCATCCCCTCTCGCCATCAGCGGAAAGCCCCTGCGGAGCGGCGCAAGCATAGCTGCGCCCACCGAATGTTTATGGTCGGGGTCCCGACCATAAACATTCGCATTCAGCGGGCGAACCGGACGAGACGTGCGAAATCGTCAGGATCAAGGGATGCGCCGCCGACCAGGCCGCCGTCGATCTCGGGCATCGCCATCAGCTCGGCGATGTTCCCGGGCTTGACGCTGCCGCCGTACAGCACCCGCAGCTCCGGACCGGCGCCGGCCGACACCTCGTCGAGCGCCTGCCGCACTGTCGCAATTGTCGAGTTCGCGTCCTCGGGGGTGGCGTTGCGGCCGGTGCCGATGCACCAGATGGGCTCGTAGGCGACCACGCAGCGGCGGAGGTCATCGTGGGGCAGACCGGTCAGCGCGGCCCGCACCTGGCCCGTCACCTTGGTCTCGGTCGTGCCGGCGTCCCGCTCCTCGAGCGTCTCGCCCACACACACGACCGGGGTCATGCCCGCGCCGAGCACGGCCCGCACCTTCTTGGCGACCATCTCGTCGGTCTCGCCGAACAGCTCGCGCCGTTCGGAGTGGCCGAGGATCACGAACCGGCAGTTGAGCTTGGCGAGCATCGGCGCGCTGACTTCACCGGTGAACGCGCCTTGCGGTTCCCAGTGGCAGTTCTGGGCACCGAGCGCGATCGGGATCCTGTCGCTGTCGAGCGTCGTCTGCACCGAACGCAATGCGGTGAACGCCGGGAACACGGCGACGTCGACCGCGTCGTAGTCCTTCTTGTCGAGCCGGTACGACAGCTTCTGCACGACCTGGATCGCCTCGAGATGCGTGTGGTGCATCTTCCAGTTGCCGGCCATCAACGGCTTGCGATTGCTCACGTTTCGTTCACGTTTCGCTCACAGTCCTCCTGCTCAGATCCCGGGCCCTCGTCAGATGCCGGCATCGCGCGGCTTGGTTCGCAGCGCTTCCAGACCGGGGAGGTCGCCCCGCTCGATCAGCTCCAACGCGGCGCCGCCACCCGTCGAGACGTGATCGATGTCGCCGTCGAGACCCATCTGCCGCACTGCGGCCGCGCTGTCGCCGCCGCCGACGACGGTGTACCCGCGGCATTCGGCGACGGCCTGGGCAACGCTGCGCGTGCCGGCGGCGAACGGCGGGAGCTCGAACACGCCCATCGGTCCGTTCCACAGCACGGTGCGCGCGCCCGCGAGCACGTCGGCGTACGTGCCGGCGGTCTCCGGGCCGATGTCGAGGCCCTTCCAACCGGCCGGCATCGAAGTCGCGGAGACGTGCCGCACCTCGGCGTCCGCGCTCATCTCCTGCGCGACGACCACGTCGGTGGGCACCCGGATCCGACCCGTGTCGAGCAGCTGCCGGCAGTGCTCGACGCGGTCCTCTTCGACGAGTGAGTCACCGACGCCGTACCCCTGCGCGCGCAGGAACGTGAACGCCATCGCGCCGCCGATGAGGAGCGCGTCGCACTGCTCGAGCAGCGCGTCGATCACGCCGAGCTTGTCGCTGACCTTGGCGCCGCCGAGCACGGCGACGAACGGCCGATCGGGTTCACCCATGAGCCGGCTCAGCGCCGCGACCTCGGCCGCGAGCAAGCGCCCGGCGGCCGACGGCATGACATTCGGTGGTCCGACGATCGAGGCGTGGGCGCGGTGCGCAGCGCCGAAGGCGTCGTCGACGTACACGTCGCCCAGCTCGCTCAGGTTCGTCGCGAACGACGGCGTGCAGTCTTCCTCGCCCGGATCGAAGCGGAGGTTCTCGAGCATCATCACGTCGCACGGCGACAGGTTGGCCGCGAGCTCCATCGAGGCGAAGCCCGCGACCTCGTTCGACAGCTCGACGTTCGTGTCGAGCAACTCCGAGAGCCGCCGGGCGACCGGCGCGAGCGAGTACTGCGGATCCACCTTGCCCTTGGGCCGACCGAGGTGCGAGCACAACACGATCGACACTTCGCGTTCACGCAGCCAGATGATGGTCGGGAGCGCCGCGGTGATGCGCAACTCGTCTTCGATGTGCCCGTCGCGCAACGGCACGTTGAAGTCGGCGCGCAGCAGCACGCGCGTGCCCTTGCGCAGCGGGAGGTCCTCCAGCTGCGGAACCGGCCGGATCGCCACACTCATGCGGCTACTTGTTGCCGAGGAACTCGACGAGGTCGACGAGGCGGTTGGAGTAACCCCACTCGTTGTCGTACCAGCCGAGGACCTTGACCTGCTTGCCGTTCGCCATCGTGTCGAGCGCCGAGAAGATGCACGACGCCGGATCGCCCACGATGTCGGCCGACACCAGCGGCTCGTCGCTGTACTTCAACACGCCGCGGTAGCTCGAGTCGGCCGCCGCCTGCGAGAACGCGTTGTTGACGTCGTCGATGCTCGCCTCGGTCTTCAGCGTGGCGACGAGGTCGGTGATCGAACCCGTCGGCGTCGGCACCCGCAGCGCCATGCCGTCGAGCTTGCCCTTGAGGTCGGGCATGACGACCCCGATCGCACGCGCCGCGCCAGTCGTGTTCGGGATGATCGACAGCGCCGCGGCGCGCATCCGGCGGAGGTCGGGCTTGCCCGAGCGGCTCGAGACGGCCTGGTCTTGGAGCTGCTGATCGGTCGTGTAGGCGTGCACCGTGGTGATGAAGCCCTGCTCGATGCCGAAGCGGTCGTGCAGCACCTTCGCGAGCGGCGCGAGGCAGTTGGTGGTGCACGACGCGTTCGAGATCACGGTGTGCTTGCTCGCGTCGTACGCGCCATCGTTCACGCCCAGGCAGATGGTGACGTCGGCGTCTCCGCTCGGCGCGGAGATGACGACGCGCCGGGCGCCGCCGGCGAGGTGCCCGGCCGCCTTCTCGCGCGCGGTGAACAGGCCGGTCGACTCGATCACGACGTCGACACCGTGGTCACCCCACGGGATCTCCGCCGGCTCCCGGACCTCGAGCTTCTTGATCTCCTGTCCGTCCACCGAGAAGCCGCTGTCGGTCTCCTTGACCTCGTTCGGGATCGTGCCGCCGACGGAGTCGTGCTTCAGGAGGAACGCCATCACATGCGCGTCGCCGAACGGGTCGTTGACCGCCACCAGCTCCACGCCGGCATCGGCGCCGCGGGCGAGGATCGCCCGGTAGAACGAGCGGCCGATGCGGCCGAATCCGTTGATCCCGACTCGAACGGGCATTTTCTCCTCCAGGGCAGGTGCCGCGACCCTGTCGTCGCAGGGATCCGACTACAGCAGAGCCGGGGCCGGCTCGCCAGTTCCGTTCGACCCTATTCGCGGTGGCAGTGGATCCCGTCGCTCAGCTGCGCCCGACGTCACGATGGTGGACGGAAGCGGGGTATCCGGCCCGCTCGAGGCGCGTGGCCAGCTGGTCGGCGATCACGACGCTGCGGTGGCGCCCACCGGTGCAGCCCACGCCGATCGACAGATAGGCCTTGCCCTCCTGCTCGTAGCCCGGCAGCAGAAGGTCGAAGAGCCGGTCGAGCTCATCGAGGAATTCGCCCGTGCCCGGCTGATCGAGCACATACTCGACGACCTTCTCGTCCTCGCCGGTGAGCGGGCGCAGCGCTTCGACCCAGTGCGGATTCGGGAGGAAGCGGCAGTCGAGCACGATGTCGACGTCGAGGGGCAAGCCGTGCTTGTAGCCGAACGACACGACGTTCACCTGCAGCGCGGTGCCACTCGATTCGACGGGGAACAGCTCCCGCAGGCGATCGCGCAGCTGGTGCACGTTGAGCTGCGACGTGTCGACGATGATGTCCGCTTCGCCCTTCAGTGACTCGAGCAACACACGCTCGCGCGCGATGCCGTCGCTGACGCGATCCGAATCCGAGAGCGGGTGCCGCCGCCGCGACGCTTCGTATCGCCGCACGAGCACGTCGTCCGCGGCGTCGAGGAAGAGGATGCGCTCGGTGACGCCGATGCGCTGCAGCTCGTCGAGCGCGGCGGTGAGGTCCGCGAGGAAATCGCCCGAGCGGACGTCGACCACCAGCGCGTACCGCGATGACGTCTCCTGCCCGCGTGCGAGCTCCGCGACCTTGCCGATCAACATGGGCGGCAGGTTGTCGATGACGAAGTAGCCGAGATCCTCCAGCACGTGCGCGGCTTCGGAGCGACCCGCGCCGGACATCCCGGTCACGATCGTCACGTCGAGGCGTCCACTCATGCGGCTGACCCACTCATAACCCCTCTATGGTCGCGCGTCGAGGGGGTGGAGCTGGGCGTACACCGCGCGGCCCACCGCCTCCGGCAGCCACAGGAGCGCCACCAGCTCGGCCTCGTCGAGCGCTCGGAGCTTCTTCACCGAGCCGAACTCGCGTAGCAGGCGGGTCTTGCGGGTGGGGCCGAGGCCGGGGACGTCGTCGAGGATCGACTTCGTCATCTTCTTGTCGCGCAACTGCCGGTGGTACGTGATCGCGAACCGGTGCGCTTCGTCCCGCACCTGCTGCAGCAGGTACAGCGCTTCCGAGTCGCGCGCGATGCGCACGGGCTCGTCGAGGCCTGGCAGATATACCTCTTCGAACCGCTTGGCAAGGCTCGCGACCGCGATGTCCTCGAGCCCGAGTTCTTCGAGCACGCGCACCGCGACGTTGAGCTGGCCCTTGCCGCCGTCGATCAGCAACAGGTTGGGCGGATAGGCGAAGCGCTTGCCCGCATGCGCACCTTCGTCGCGCTCGCGCAGGTAGTTGCGGAACCGGCGCGTCAGTACCTCTTCCATCGAAGCGAAGTCGTCCTGGCCGGCGAGCGACTTCACCTTGAACCGCCGATAGTCGCTGCGCTTCGGGAGCCCGTCCTCCATCACGACCATCGACGCCACGATCTCGGTGCCCTGCAAGTTGGAGATGTCGAAGCACTCGATGCGTAGGGGCGCCTCGGGCAGGTCGAGTGCGTCTTGCAACGCGAGCAGCGCCCGCGCCCGCGCGTTGTGGTCCGACGCGCGGCGCAACTTGTGCCGCGCGAACGCTTCGCGCGCGTTCAGCGTCGCCGTCGACAGCAGCTCGCGCTTGCCGCCGCGCTGCGGCACGCGGATCCGCACCTTCGAACCGCGGTTGTGCGAGAGGAATTCCTCATAGAGCGCGTGGTCCTCGGGTTCGACCGGTACGAGGATCTCTTTCGGCACCAACGGCGCATCGGCATACAGCTGCTCGACGAGGCGCGCGACGAGTGCGGGCGGCTCGACGTCCTCGACCTTGTCGACGATCAGCCCTTTGCGGCCGACGACCCGGCCCTTGCGGACGTAGAAGACCTGCACGCTCGCTTCCAGGTCGTCCTCGTCGATGCCGAGCAGATCGAAGTCCTCTTCACGGCTCGCGACCATCTGCTGGCGCTCGATCGCCTTGCGCACACTGCCGAGCTGATCCCGGATGCGCGCCGCGAGCTCGAACTCGAGTTGCGACGCCGCGTCGTTCATGCGCTGCTCGAGCCGCTTCAGCACCGCGTCGTGCTCGCCGTCGAGGAAGTCGATCAGCTCCGCGACGAGCTTGTCGTACTCCTCATGGTCGATCGCGTCGACACACGGCGCCGCGCACTTCTCGATGTGCGCGTAGAGGCACGGCCGGCCCAAGCGGTGGTGCCGGTCGAACTTGGCCTTTGTGCACGTCCGGATCGGGAACGTGCGCAGCAGGAGATCGAGCGTCTCGCGAATCGCGTAGGCGTGCGCGTACGGGCCGAAGTAACGGACGCCCTTGCGCTTCTGCGCGCGCAGCACCATCGCGCGCGGCCACTCCTCGTCCAAGGTGACCGCGAGGTACGGATACGACTTGTCGTCCTTCAGGCGGATGTTGAAACGCGGCCGGTGCTGCTTGATGAGGTTGAACTCGAGGAAGAACGCCTCGACCTCATTGGCAGCCACGATCCACTCGACCCGTTCCGCCGCCTGCACCATCTGCCGCGTGCGTTCCTGCAGCAGGTACGGCTGGAGGAAGTAGTTCGACAGGCGACTGCGCAGGCTCTTCGCCTTCCCGACATAGATCACCCGACCTTCGGCGTCGAAGAACTGATACGAGCCGGGCGCGTCGGGAATGCTGCCGGTCTCGGGGCGAGCGACCATGCCTCCATTGTCGCGGCCCCGGATGGGAGGATCGGTCCCGTGGGCGACGACATCGGTGAGCACAGAGGAAGCGAGGTCGAGGCGAGCCTGGAGGAGCGCGGCCTCGTCGACGTCGAAGGTGACGGCCTGTACGACCGCTACCTCCTCGCCCTCGGCCTGCTGATCTGCGTGATCATCGTCTTCGCCTTCACGAGCGACGGCGATCTCGGGCGGCTGGTGACCGTCGCCGTCGAAGGCGTCACCCTGCTCGTCATCCTCCGATCTTCCCGGGTGCACCAGCGGGTGCTCCTGGTGCTCGCGGTGATTGTGGGGCTGGCGGTGGTGTTCTGCGTAGTGGCGGTCCTGCTCGACGACAGTCTCGGCAAGCGCGCGCCCTTGCTCGTGGGCGGCCTGCTCGCCGTTGTCGGCCCGCCCGTGATCATGCGCCGCCTGCTCTCGCACCATCGCATCGACCTCACGACCGTTGCCGGCGCGCTCTGTGTGTACCTGCTCGCCGGCCTCTTCTTCTCGTACGTGTTCTGGTTCCTCGGCGAGGTGGACCCGCCGTTCTTCGCCCAGCACATCGTTCCGACCGGCCTCGACTACGTGTACTTCAGCTTCGTGACGCTGGCGACCCTGGGATACGGCGACCTCACACCGATCAGCGACCTCGGGCGCATGCTGGCCGTCACCGAAGCGATCGCCGGTCAGCTGTATCTGGTGAGCGCGGTCGCCCTCCTCGTAGGCAACCTGGGTCGGACCCGCACCGAGGCCGCACCTCCGGCCGCCAACCGGCCGCTGAGCCGGCGCGCCCGCGGCCAGTGATCGTGGAACGTACGGGAATGCTTCCACTCGACATGAGTGTTATGGTCCTACGAACGGCCGGCCCGGTATCCGGCCTCACATAATCCCGCTCCGAGGCCGACACCCCCGCGGTGCTGGCGACCGGGCTGCCACCCGCCGGCCGTTGAGGAGCAACCCCTTCACGGGGAGGCCCCACATGCTGCGTCTTCAGGTTCCACTCCCGGACGACTACACCCTCGCGACGGACGACGAGATCGTCGCTCGTATCGCCTCGGCCAAGACCGCGCTCGGTGACCGCCTCCTGATCCTCGGTCACCATTACCAGCGGGACGAAGTCATCCGTTGGGCCGATGCCATCGGGGACTCGTTCAAGCTCGCCCGCTTCGCGGCGGACAACGACCACGCCACCGACATCGTCTTCTGCGGTGTCCACTTCATGGCCGAGTCCGCAGACGTGCTCACCGGCGACCAGCAGCGCGTCATCCTCCCCGACCTGAACGCGGGCTGCTCGATGGCCGATATGGCGAACATCGACCAGGTCGAGGAGGCATGGGAGGAGATCGCCGGCATCACCGCGATCGACCGCGTCGTGCCGATCACGTACATGAACTCGTCGGCCGCGCTCAAGGCGTTCGTCGGACGCAACGGCGGTGCGGTCTGCACGTCCTCGAACGCGCGTGCAGTGCTCGAGTGGGCGTTCGCGCGCGGCGACAAGGTCCTGTTCTTCCCCGACCAGCACCTCGGCCGCAACACGGGCTACGCGATGGGCTTCGACGAGTCCGACATGCGCGTGTGGGATCCGCGCCACGAGCTCGGCGGCCTCGAGGAGCGCGATGTCAAGGGTGCGACGTTCCTGCTGTGGAAGGGTCACTGCTCCGTGCACCAGCGGTTCCGGCCCGCGCACGTGGACACGGCACGCGCCGAGCATCCCGGCATCGAGATCATCGTGCACCCCGAGTGCGCGCACGATGTGGTGGAGATGGCCGACCGGGTTGGTTCGACCGAGCGCATCCAGGACTGGGTGCAGGACGCCGCTCCGGGATCGGCGCTGGCGATCGGCACCGAGATCCACATGGTGCAGCGCCTCGCCGCGCAGCATCCCGACAAGACGATCGTCTCCCTCGACCCGCTCGTGTGCCCGTGCTCGACGATGTTCCGCATCGACGGACCGCACCTCGCGTGGGTCCTCGAGAACCTCGTCGCCGGCACCATCGTGAACCAGATCGTTGTCGACGCCGACACGAGCGATTGGGCCAAGGTCGCGCTCGAGCGGATGCTCGCCATCACCTGACGGCAGAGCTGTTCACACGATTTTGCGGGCCACCATCAGCAACAGGCGCGGGATGGAACGCGCGTCCCGGTACTCCTGCGCCTTGGCGAGGAAGCCTTCGGGCGGCTCCGGCTCTTCCATGCGTTCGATCAGCAGTCCGTGACGCGCCATCACGTTGACGTAGTGCGAGAGCGGCCGGTGGATGAACGGGAGCACGACGCCTGGCGCGAGCTGCTCCATCGTCACGTCCGGAACGAGGTACGGCCCGACCCGCCAGTACTGCTCGTCGAGGTCGACGTCGATCACCCAGCCGCTGTTGGGTGACTGCAGCAACGGGTGGTTGAGCATGAAGACGAAGCGGCCGCCCGGCGCGAGCACGCGCCCCACCTCGGCGATCGCGGCCTCGTAACCGACGATGTGCTCGAACACCAGACACGCGATCGCGGCGTCGAACGTTGCATCGCGGAACGAAAGGCCTTCGGCCGAGCCGCGTACGTAGCACGGGCCGCCGCCCCGCTCCTGCGCGACCATGATCTGCCCCGCGGTCGGATCGGTGCCCACGACGAGCTCCGCACGGTTCCGGCACGCGAGCCGCGCGATCTGTCCTTCGCCCGTGCCGACGTCGACGACACGCTGCGCCCCGGCGAGGCACTCGGCCGCGAGCGGGAGGATCTGCTCCTCGTACTCGGGATCGGCGCCATCGGTGAAGCCATCCTGCCACCACTGGGAGTTGCGCTCCCAGAGGTCGCCGTCGGGATCGTCGGCCGTGTCGTCGCGTCCGTAGCGCACGACCTCTCGTCAGCCGATCTCGTAGTCGAGAGTCAGCGTGTGCGCGCCGTCGGGGGCGATATCGATCGTGCCCGCGCCGCGGATGCCCGTGAGCGCGCCGGTACCCGAACCCTGCACCACGACGAGATCGAGCCGCGGCGTGCCGCCGTTGTTGTTGGCCGAGTGCTGCATCGCGAAGGTGCCGGCGCGGCCCTGCAGCGTGACGTCGAAGCGCTCGACCGCGACGTACGCCAACGGGCCCGCGTCGTTGTGCACCGACATCATCTCCACGACGCTCGTGCCCGCGACGTCACCGGTGAAGGTCTTGGCGATCGTGGCCCGCGAGAAGCGCGAGCCCTCGGATCCACTCGGCGGCTGCTCGTCGAAGCTATCGAGGGTGAAGGGCGCAACCGCAGTAGCCATGCGCTACCGGTCGATGCCGAGCATCGGCGCGAGGAAGCGGCCGGTGTGACTCTCGGGCACCTTGGCGACCTGCTCCGGCGTGCCTTCGGCGATGACCGCGCCGCCACCCGAGCCGCCTTCGGGTCCGAGGTCGACGATCCAGTCGGCGGACTTGATCACGTCCAGATTGTGTTCGATCACGAGCACGGTGTTGCCGACGTCGACGAGCCGCTGCAACACGTGCAGCAGCCGGCGCGTGTCCTCGAAGTGGAGACCGGTGGTGGGCTCGTCGAGGATGTAGATCGTCCGGCCGGTGGCGCGCTTGCCGAGCTCGGTCGATAGCTTCACCCGTTGCGCTTCGCCGCCCGAGAGCGTCGGTGCCGGTTGCCCGAGCCGCACATAGCCGAGCCCGACGTCCACCAGCGTCTGCAGGTGCCGCGCGATCGACGGTTGGGCCGCGAAGAACGCGAGTGCTTCCTCGATCGGCATGTCGAGGACTTCGGCGATGTTCTTGCCCTTCCACGTGATGTCGAGCGTGTCGCGGTTGTAGCGCGCGCCCTTGCACACCTCGCACGGCACGTACACGTCCGGGAGGAAGTGCATCTCGATCTTGATCGTGCCGTCGCCCTGGCACGCTTCGCAGCGGCCGCCCTTCACGTTGAAGGAGAAGCGGCCCTGCTGGTACCCGCGCACCTTCGACTCTTGCGTGCTCGAGAACAGGTTGCGGATCTTGTCGAACACGCCCGTGTAGGTGGCGGGGTTGGAGCGCGGCGTGCGTCCGATCGGCGACTGGTCGATGTTGATGACCTTGTCGAGGTACTCGGTCCCTTCCACCTTCTTGTGCCGGCCCGGAACCTCACGGGAGCGGTAGATCTTCTGCATCAACGCCGGGTGCAGGATGTCGCCGACGAGCGTGCTCTTGCCCGAGCCGCTCACGCCGGTGACCGCGACGAAGCAGCCGAGCGGGATCTCGACGTCGATGTTGCGGAGGTTGTGCTCGCGCGCGCCGCGCACCGCGATCCATGCATCACCCGGTTCGCGACGCATCTCCGGGACCTCGATGCGGCGCTTGCCCACGAGGTACTGACCCGTGATGGACGCCTTCGACCTCAACAGGTCCTTGAGCGAGCCTGCGACCACGATCGCGCCACCGTGCTCGCCCACGCCGGGGCCGATGTCGACGACGTAGTCCGCGACGCGGATCGTCTCCTCGTCGTGCTCGACGACGATCACTGTGTTGCCGAGATTGCGCAGGCGCAACAGCGTCTCGATCAGGCGCTGGTTGTCGCGTTGGTGGAGGCCGATCGACGGCTCGTCGAGCACGTAGAGCACGCCGACGAGGCCGCTGCCGATCTGCGATGCAAGCCGGATGCGTTGCGCTTCGCCACCCGCGAGCGTGCCCGACGCGCGGTTCAGCGACAGGTAGTCGAGGCCGACGTCGAGCATGAACTGCAAGCGCTCGAGCACCTCTTTGAACACCCGCTCCGCAATGAGACGATCGCGCTCGGAGAGCTCGACGGTCTTGAAGTGCTCGACCGCCGCGCCGATCGACAGCTCCCCGACCTCGAACAGGTTCTTGCCGCCGACGGTGACGGCGAGCGATGACGGCTTCAGGCGCGCGCCGTTGCAAGCGGGGCACGGCACGAGCCGCATGTAGCCCTCGATCACCTCGCGCACGCGATCGGACTCGGACTCGGTGTGCCGGCGCTCGACCCACGGAATCACGCCCTCGTACCGGGTCGTGTACTGGCGCTGGCGCCCGTACCGGTTCTTGTAGCGCACGGTGAGCGACTTGTTGCCGCTGCCGTAGAGGATCGCCTTCTTCTGCGCGGCCTTCAGCTTCTTCCAGGGTGTGCTGATCGTGAACCCGTACTCGTCGCCGACGGCTTGCAGCACCCGCTTGAAGTACTCGCCGCGGAAGCCGGACCACGGTGAGATCGCGCCGTCCTCGATCGAGAGGTCGTCATCGTTGATCACGAGCTCGGGGTCGACCTGGAACCGGGTACCGAGTCCGTCGCACGTCTCGCACGCGCCGTATGGGGAGTTGAACGAGAAGTTGCGGGGCGCGAGCTCGTCGTACGACAGACCGCAGTGCGTGCACGCCAGGTGCTCGGAGAACGTGAGCGTCTCGCTCTCTTCGCCTTCGCTCGCGACGATCTCGACCTCGGCGACGCCTTCCGCGATCCTCAGTGCGGTCTCGAGCGAGTCGGTGAGCCGGCGCTCGATACCGGCGCGGCGCACCAGCCGGTCGACGACCACCTCGATCGTGTGCTGCTCATAGCGCTCGAGCTCGAGCTTGGCCGGGAGGTCGACGACCTCACCGTCGACGCGTGCGCGCGTGAAGCCCTGCCCCGCGAGCTCGTCGAGCAGACCGGAGTACTCACCTTTGCGACCGCGCACGACCGGTGCGAGCACCTGAAAGCGGGTGCCGTCGGCGAGTTGCAGCACCCGGTCGACGATCTGCTGCGGCGTCTGCCGCGTGATCAACCGGCCGCAGTTCGGACAGTGCGGCACACCGATGCGCGCGTACAGCAGGCGGAGGTAGTCGTAGATCTCGGTGATCGTGCCGACGGTGGAGCGCGGGTTGCGAGACGCGGACTTCTGGTCGATCGAGATCGCGGGCGACAGCCCTTCGATGAAGTCGACGTCCGGCTTGTCCATCTGGCCGAGGAACTGCCGCGCGTACGCGGACAACGACTCGACGTATCGGCGCTGCCCTTCGGCGTAGATCGTGTCGAACGCGAGGGACGACTTGCCCGATCCCGACAGCCCCGTGAACACGATCAACCGGTCGCGCGGGAGCACGATGTCGACGTTCTTGAGGTTGTGCTCGCGTGCGCCGCGTACGGTGATCGTGTCGTGATCCACGCGCTTCAGACTACCGCTCTTCGTCACCATGGTCGAACATGTGTTCGCTGATTCCGGACCCCGGTTCCGAGCGGGAATTCACGCCTCGGCGTCGAGCTCGTGGAGCCGGCGCGCCATGCCCCGGATGAGCGAGTCACGGAGCGGAGGGATCTCTTCGAGCGCGAGCCGGAAGTTCTCGCGGTTGAACACCGCGCACGCGACCGCGGTCGCGGCCGTGACGCTGGCGTTGCGCGGCGCCTCGTCGAAGAGCGCGAGCTCCCCGAAGAAGCCGCCGGGCCCGAGCCGGGCGACTTCGCGACCGCGGCGCAGGACTTCGACCTCGCCTTGCGCGACGAGGAAGAACTCGTTGCCGAGGTCACCCTCGTGGACGATCTCGGTGCCGGCTTCGACCGCGCGCAGCTCGGCCCGCGCCAACAGGTCCTCGAGTTCCGGTTCGGAACACGCACCGAACGTGGGCACCTGCTGCAAGTAGGTGAGCAGCAGGGCCTTGTCGTAGCCGTCCATTGATGCACCTCCGCGATCCGGGTCGCGGCGGAGACTAGAGGGCTAGCCAACCTCGCGCAGCTCCCGTTTCAGTTCGTGGATCTCGTCGCGCAGGCGGGCCGCCTCTTCGAAACGGAGATCACGAGACGCGTCCTGCATGTCGTCGGTGAGGCTTTGGATGAGCCGGGCCAGCTCGTCGCGCGGGAGATCGAGCCGATCGGACGCCTTGGCGTTGACGCGGCTGCGACCGCGCCCGCGGCCGCGATTGGCCGCGGGCCGCACATCGTCGTCGCTGTCGCGCAGACGGATCATCTCGAGGATGTCGGTGACCTTCTTGCGCACGGTCTGCGGGTCGATACCGTGCTCCTCGTTGTACGCGAGCTGCTTCTGCCGCCGCCGCATCGTCTCCGAGATCGCGTGTTGCATGGAGTCCGTCATCTGGTCGGCGTACATGATCACCTGACCATCGACGTTGCGCGCGGCGCGCCCGATCGTCTGGATCAACGACGTGGACGATCGGAGGAACCCTTCCTTGTCGGCGTCCAGGATCGCGACGAGCGACACCTCAGGAAGGTCGAGGCCTTCTCGGAGGAGGTTGATGCCGACGAGCACGTCGAACTCACCGAGCCGCAACGACCGCAGGATCTCGATACGCTCGAGCGTGTCGACCTCGGAGTGCAGGTAGCGCACGCGGATCCCGAGCTCGAGCAGGTAGTCGGTGAGGTCCTCCGACATCTTCTTCGTGAGCGTCGTGACGAGTACGCGCTGATCCGCTTCGGTGCGGAGGTGGATCTCGGCGATGAGGTCGTCGATCTGGCCCTTGGTCGGCTTCACGATCACCTCCGGATCGATCAGCCCGGTGGGGCGCACGACCTGCTCGACCACCTGGGTGGACATCTCGAGCTCGTAGGGGCTGGGCGTGGCCGACATGAACATCACCTGGTTGACGCGCTCGATGAACTCCTCGAAGCGCAACGGCCGGTTGTCCATCGCGGACGGAAGACGGAACCCGTGCCCGACGAGCGTTTCCTTGCGCGAGCGGTCACCTTCGAACTGACCGTGCAGCTGCGGGATCGCCTGGTGCGATTCGTCGAGGATGCACAGCCAGTCGTCGGGGAAGTAGTCGAGCAAGGTGTAGGGCGGTTGGTGGCGCTGCCGCCCGTCGAGATGCATCGAATAGTTCTCGACGCCGGCGCAGCTTCCGACCTCACGGAGCATTTCGAGGTCGTAGGTGGTGCGCATGCGCAGGCGTTGCGCTTCGAGCAGCTTGCCCTGTTCCTCGAGCTCCGCCAACCGCACGATCAGCTCGGCCTCGATGCCCTCGATCGCTTCCTTCAGGCGCTCTTCGTCCGTGACGTAGTGCGACGCCGGGAACAGCGCGAGCGATTGGAGCTCCTCGACGATCTCGCCGGTGAGCGGATCGACGCTCGCGATGCGCTCCACCTCGTCACCGAACAAGGAGATGCGCAGCGCCTTCTCCTCGTACGACGGGAACACCTCGATGGTGTCGCCGCGCACCCGGAACTTGTTGCGAGTGAAGCCGACGTCGTTGCGCTCGTACTGCAGCTCGACCAGGCGGCGCAGGATGGAGCGCTGATCGCGCTCCTCCCCCACCTCGAGCATGAGCAGCTGCTTGGCGTACATCTCGGGTGAACCGAGGCCGTAGATCGCGCTGACCGAGGCGACGATGATGACGTCGCGGCGGCTCAGAAGCGCGCTCGTGGCCGAGTGGCGCAGCCGGTCGATCTCGTCGTTGATCGAGCTGTCCTTCTCGATGTACGTATCGGTCGTCGGCAGGTACGCCTCGGGCTGGTAGTAGTCGTAGTAGGAGACGAAGTACTCGACCCGGTTCTTCGGGAACAGCTCCCGAAACTCGGCCGCGAGCTGCGCGGCGAGGCTCTTGTTCGGGGCCATCACCAGCGTCGGCCGGTTGGCCTGGGCGATCACGTTCGCGATCGCGAACGACTTCCCAGAGCCGGTGATGCCGAGCAGCGTCTGGAATTTGTCGCCTCGAGTGACGCCGTCGACCATGGCCGCGATCGATTCGGGCTGGTCTCCCGCGGGCGCGAGGTCGCTGACGAGCTCGAAGTCGGGCATCCGGCGATGGTACCGACGTAACAAGACAGGAATGGTCAGGGTTTCGCGGGTGTTTCCTTCGCCTTCTCCTGCGCCTGTTGCCGCAGCGCGGCCCAGACCCGCTCGACCTGCGATTCGAGGTTCGCGAGGTCCCCCGAATTGTCGAGGACCCAGGTTGCGATGGCCCGGCGTTCCTCGTCGGTCGCCTGCAGCCCCATGCGCCGCTCGGCGTCGTCGCGCGGGATGCCGCGCGGCTCGAGGCGGTCGAGACGCTGCGCTTTGGGGGTCTCGACGACGATCACCGCGTCGTACTGCAGGCCCCGCTTGGACTCGACGAGCAGGGGCACGTCGTGGACGACGATGCCGTCCTCGGGCGCCGCGGCGACCTGCCGCAGGAACTCCTCACCGATGGCCGGATGCGTGATCGCCTCGAGATCCCGCTTCGCTGCGTCGGTACCGAATGCCCGCGCCGCAAGCTCCGCCCGGTCCAGCGAACCGTCGGGCCGGAGGATCTCCGGGCCGAACCGCTCGACCAGTTTCTCGAGTGCCGGCGTCCCGGGTTCGACGACCTGGCGCGCGATGAGATCGGCGTCGACAACGACCGCGCCCCGCGCCGTGAGCAACGCGGCCACCGTCGATTTCCCCGACCCGATGCCGCCGGTCAACCCCACCATCAACACGCCGCGGAGGTTAGCGACGCCGCCGTCGAGCACGCGTGTGGAGCGTCCGTCACGTGCTGGCGAGTCGCACACTCCAGACTCGGAGTCGACTCGTCCGTCGCCCCTCGAGCGTTTGGAGCGCCCGTCACGCGGAAGCCGTGTGTGAACTGCAAACGCGAAAACTGTCTCACCCGATTCATAGCGTCTGCGTCGACTTCCCTCCAGATGTACCGAGGGAGGCCTGTGAACGCGCATGACCGACACCTCGCGCGACTCGAGCGCGAACAGCACGGCTTGGTCGCACTCCATCAGCTCGCGAATGACGACGAGTGGACGCGGTCCCGCGTGGACCATCGCGTGCGGGGTCGACGAGACCGCGTCGCGCGGCAGGTCTACGCCAACCCGTCGGTTCGCCCGAGCTACCAGCAGCGCGTGCTCGCGACCGTCCTCTCGGCCGGCGATGGCGCTTTCGCGTCGCACGAGACCGCGGCGAAGCTCTGGGGCCTGCCCCTCCCGCGCCCGGCACTCCTCGAAGTCACCACACCCCTGGACCGCCGCCCGATCCCGCCCGGAACGCGCATGCACCGCAGTGGGCTGATCCTTCCCGAAGACGTCCGGAGCGTGGACCAGATCCCGGTCTCGAGCGTCGAACTGACAATTGCGAGCATGTCGTCCCGGTTCGGCGTCGTCGTGCTGGGCCGGATGGCAGACGACGCGGTTCGGCGGCGGATCATGACCCTCGACGCGTTGGCGGAAATCGTCGAACGACTCCGCCCGGCACCGGGAAGGAGCACGCGGAAGATGCGTGAGGTCCTCGCGCGACGCCTGCCCGGCGTCGAAGATCGCGAAAGCGATCTCGAAGACTTCCTCCTCGCATCGATCCTGCGGTTCCGATTGCCGATGCCGATCGCGCAACACGAGGTTCTGTACGAGGGACAGCTACGCCGGATCGACCTCTGCTATCCCGACGATTGGCTCGCGCTGGAGGCAAAGGGCTTCCGCTGGTACCGCTTGCGATCGGTGTGGGATCGCGACGCGCTTCGCGGCAACGAACTCCAGCTCGCGCACTTCCGAGTGCTCAGCTTCACGTCCGCGTTCACCGACTGGCAGATCGCGACCCAGGTCGCCGAAGCACTCGGCCTCCCGCGGCCCGCATGGCAGCAACCGCACACATTTGCTGACTGGTCCCGCCGGCGCTGAGCCGCCCAAGCAGCGATACCGGTCGCCGAACCCTTTGCGCGGCTGCGCGTTTGGAGCCGCAGACGCGTTCGCGCGCGCGTGCGCTTCAAACGCACCCCCGCGCGGGTGCGCCCGCTCACGGTGGAGCGGGCGACCTCAGTAGTTCTGCTTGCGCGTACGAAGTCAGGCGGTGGGGTCTTCGGGGGCTTCCGCCGCCGGGGGCTCCGGTGCCGCTTCCGCTTCTGCGGCCGCGGGGGCCGGTTCGCCGGTGTCGTCGGGCGCGGCCGCGGCCGTACCTTCGCCCGCCGGCGACGCAGCACCCTCGGCTGCGACACCTTCCGCACCCTCTTCGCCTTCTCCCTGCGCGGCGACGTAGTCGGGGCCGATGTAGTTGCCCTGGTCGTCGTAGGCGTGCTCGCCGTAGAACTCGCGGTACTCGGCCGCGACCTCGCCGCCTTCGGCCGCCTGCTTGATCGACAGCGAGATGCGCCGGCGTTCGAGGTCGATGTCGATAATCTTCACCCACAGCTCCTCGCCGGGGGTGACGACCTGCTCGGGCGCCTCGACGTGGTGCGCGGCCATCTCGGAGATGTGCACCAGTCCTTCGATGCCTTCACCGACCTGTACGAACGCACCGAACGGCACGAGCTTGGTGACCCGGCCGTACACGAGCTCCCCGACCTGGTGGCCGTTCGCGAACTCCTGCCACGGATCCTGCTGCGTCGCCTTCAACGACAGCGAGATGCGCTCACGCGACAGGTCGACGTCCAGCACCTGCACCGTGACCTCGTCGCCGACCTGCACGACCGACGACGGGTGGTCGACGTGCTTCCACGACAGCTCGGACACATGCACGAGACCGTCCATGCCGCCGAGGTCGACGAACGCGCCGAAGTTGACGACCGACGACACGACACCCTGCCGGATCTCGCCCGGCTTCAGGTTCGTGAGGAATTCGTCCCGCTGCTCGCGCTGCGTCTCTTCGAGGTACGCGCGCCGCGACAGCACGACGTTGTTGCGATTCTTGTCGAGCTCGATGATCTTGCACTCGAGCACGCGGCCGATGAACGGGTGCAGATCGCGGACCCGGCGCAGGTCGACGAGCGACGCGGGCAAGAAGCCGCGCAAGCCGATGTCGATGATGAGACCACCCTTGACGACCTCGATGACGGGACCGCTGACGACGCCGTCGGCTTCCTTCTTCGCCTCGATGTCGCCCCACGCGCGCTCGTACTGCGCACGCTTCTTCGAGAGGATGAGCCGGCCGTCCTTGTCCTCTTTGGTGAGGACGAGTGCTTCGAGGCGTTCGCCGAGCGACACGACCTCGTGCGGGTCGACGTCGTTGCGGATCGACAGCTCCTTCGAGGGGATGACGCCCTCGGACTTGTAGCCGATGTCGAGCAACACCTCGTCCGAGTCGATCTTGACGACTTCGCCGGTCACGATGTCGCCGTCGTCGAACGCGACGATGGTCGCATCGATCGCGTCCTCGAAGGACATGCCGCCGAGGTCGTCGTCGACGACCTGGGTTTCGAATTCTTCGTCGACCGCGCCCTCGTCGCCGGCTTCCGCGTCGGGTGCTTGCGCCTCCGTGCCCGGAGCTTGGGCCTCCGTTGCCGGGGCCTGATCTTCAGAGGGGGGTGCCTCCACTACGGAGGTCGCTGCGGTCGTATCCGTCTGCTGGTCCAACACTTCGTTCCTTATCGTGGGTACCGTCGGCGGGCGGGCTGGTTGCCCGGGTGTTCAAGGAATGGGTAGCTCGGCAGGCGCGCCAACGGGCCGCTTCGACGAAGCAGCCCGTTCAGGGTACAGAACGCCGACCGGTCGCGAAAGCCTCGGGCCCGCGTGCTCCCCGCGACGTCGCCCGAGCTCAGTGCCGGCGCGCGAGGAGCAGGAACTCGGGCAGATCGATCGACGGCGGATTCGCGCCGTAACGCCCGGGTGTCACACCGTGTACCGCGACCGTGCGGCAGACCGGCCGCGGCTGCGAGCAGTTCGAGCTCGCGCGGCGTGAAGCAGGTGGTCCAGAGGTCGAACTCGCGCTCGGCGCCGGCAGCGTTCCGGAGGTGCGCCCGCTCGTGGTTCACGCCGTGCGCCGCGTCGAAGGTGTCACCCGCCTCCATGTGGCGCAGCGCGAAATAGGCGTTGAACGCGCTCACCGCCAGGCGGCCACCAGAGCGCAGCGCGCGGGCGAACCGGGTCAGGACCGCGCCTTCGTCGGCGCCGCCGCCGAGCAGACCGAATCCGCCCTGGCACAGGCAGATCACCGCGTCGAACTCGTCGTCAAACGCCAACTCGCGCAGATCGCCGATCTCGAAGCGCACGCGGTCTGCCACGCCGAGCGACTCGGCGGCGGCGCGGGCCAAGCCGACGAACTCGGGCGAGAGGTCGATGCCGACGACCGTGATCCCCCGTCGCGCGAGTGCGAGCGCATGGCGACCCGGTCCGCAGCCGGCGTCGAGGACGCGGCTCTCGCCGTCGAGGCCGAACGCGTCGACGAGGAAGTCGACCTCCTGCTCGGTGCCGGTTGTGAACGCCTGCACCCGCGTCGTGTTCGGTGCCCAGTACGCGTCCCCGAGGAACGCGGCGATGTCGTTGAACCACGGTCCTGACGGTGGGAACCACGGTCCTGACGGTGGGCTCGTCGCCACTCGCGCTACTTCGTGTCGGCCCAGGTGGTGCCGAACCCGATGTCGACGACGAGCGGCACCCGCAGCTGGGTGACGTTCTCCATCACCGACACGACGACGGGCTCCACCCTCTCGCGCTCGGTCAGTGGGACCTCGAGCACGAGCTCGTCGTGGACGGTGAGGATCATGCGGCTCGCGAATCCGCCCGCGGTGAGCGCCCGGTCCAGGTCGATCATCGCGAGCTTGAAGATGTCGGCGGCCGAGCCCTGAACCGGCGCGTTCTGCGCCATACGTTCGCCCATCTGCCGGATGCGGAAGTTGTCGGAGGACAGCTCGGGGAGCTGCCGTCGCCGGCCGAAGATCGTCGTGGTGTACCCGCGCGACTTCGCCTCGCGCACCGTCTCCTTCATGTAGCCGGCGACGTTCGGGAACGCGGCGAAGTACGCGTCGAGGATCTCGCGGGCCTGATCCGTGGGGATGTCGAGGCGCTGGCCGAGTCCATAGGCCTCCATGCCGTACGCGAGGCCGTAGTTGACGACCTTCGCGAAACGGCGGTGGAACGCGTCCACCTTCTCCTCGGGGACGTCGAACACCCGAGCCGCGGTGGTGGTGTGGATGTCGGAGCCGCGTTCGAACGCTTCGATCAATCCCGGGTCGTCGGCCACGTGCGCGAGCACCCGCAGCTCGATCTGCGAGTAGTCGGCCGTCAGCAACGCGTTGCCCTCGTCGGCGATGAACGCCCGCCGCAGCTCACGCCCTTCGGACGTGCGCACCGGGATGTTCTGGAGGTTCGGCGCCTCACTCGAAATGCGGCCGGTCGTGGTCGCGAGCTGGTTGAAGGTCGCGTGGATGCGGCCGTCTTCGCGCACCAGCGGCGGGAGCGCGTCGGCGTAGGTGCTGCGCAGCTTCTCGGCCTCCCGGTAGCGCAGCAGCGACTCGACGATCGGGTGCTCCTCTGCCATCTTCTGCAGGGAATCGGCATCTGTGGACGGGCCGGTCTTGGTGCGCTTCACCGGGTTGAGGCCCAGCTTCTCGAAGAGGATTCGCCGCAGCTGCGGGGTGGAGTTGACGTTGAATGTCTCTCCCGCCTGCGCGTGGATCTCCGCCTCCGCCTGGCGGCACTGGTCACCCAGCTCCTTGCCGAGCTGGTTGAGGAAGTCGACGTCGATGCGGACGCCGGCCTGCTCCATCTTCGCCAGCACCGGGATGAGCGGCAGCTCGAACCGCTCGTAGAGATCGACCAGCTCGCGCGCGTTCAGCGCTTCTTCGAGCGTCTCGACGAGGCGCAACACGATCGCGGCGCGGCGGCCGGTCTCGTTGACGCCGGCGTCGCCATCGAGGTCGAGCGTGCCTTCGACATGGTCGGGCGATTGCAGCTCGATCTGGAGGTAGCGCAGGGCGAGGTCCTCGAGCGCGTACTTCCCTTCGCCCGGATCGAGGAGGTACGCCATGAGCGCGGTGTCGTGCTGCAGCGTCGGCAGCTCGGAGTCGAGGCCGTGCATCAACTCCTTGGCGCGGTGCACGACGAGCGGCGGGAATTCGCCACTGATGAGCGCGCCGAGCGCCTTCTCGGCCGCGCCCTTCGCGAGCAGATCGGCGTCGATGTACGTGACGTTGTCGGCGGTCGCCACACCGAGCCCGACGAGTGCGGTGCGGCCAGGAGCGCCGGCCCAACGCGGCTCGATCGCGACGCGCGCCTGCTCGGCCGCGCGCAGCAGCACCGTTTCGGCCGCATCGGCGTCGCGCGCACTGAAGACTTCGACCTCCAACACCTCGGCCTCGGGCGCTTCGGCGACTTCACCGATCGCATCGAGCAGCCGCGGCAACAACGTACGGAATTCGAGCTGGTTGAACAGCACCCGCACTTTCTCACCGTCGAACTGGCCCTGGCGGAGCTCGTCGACCTCGACCCCGCAGTCGACGTCGAGGGTGAGGCGCGACATCTCGCGGTTCTTGAACACCCGATCGCGGAACTCGCCGAGGTTCGTCTTCTGGCGCGGCGGCAGCTCGTCGAGGTGCTCGAACACGCCTTCGAGGTCGTGGTAGGTCGTGATCAGCTTGGCCGCGGTCTTCTCGCCGATACCGGGCACACCAGGGAGGTTGTCGCTCGTGTCGCCGCGCAGCGCGGCATAGTCGGTGTACTGCGCAGGGGTGACGCCGAGGTAGCGCTCGGCGATGCCGGCTTCGTCGTAGAGCGCGTAGTCGGACACGCCGCGCTTGTTGTAGAGCACCTTGACGTGCGGGTCGTGCACGAGCTGGAACGAGTCCCGGTCGCCCGTGACGACGACGACGTCGACGCCATGCTCGGCCGCGCGCGTCGCGAGGGTCGCGATCACGTCGTCGGCCTCGACGCCCGACACCTGGAGCTGCTGGATCTCGAGCGTCTCGAGCACCTCGTGGATCAGCGGCAGCTGCGACGCGAAGAGGTCCGGGGTCTCCTTGCGTCCCGCTTTGTAGTCGGCGTCGAGCTCGTAGCGGTACGTGCTGCCGCCGGGCGCGTCGAACGCGACCGCGATGTAGTCGGGCTTCTCGTCGGTGAGCACCTTCGTGAGCATCGACGTGAACCCGTAGACCGCGTTCGTCACGGTGCCGCTCTTGGTCGCGAGGTCGGTCGGGAGCGCGAAGAACGCCCGGTACGCGAGCGAGTGGCCGTCAAGCAGGAGGAGCTTCGCCATCGACGGCATGGTACGTGCCGCCGACGACAGCAACCGTCCTGGTTCCCTGCGCTCGGGCCGTCCGCTCAGGGGGTGAGCTGACCCTCCATGACCTCCCGCGCGATCTCGTGGATCTTCTTGCGGGAGTCCATGGCCGACTTCTGCAGGAAGCGCCACGACGCGGCTTCGCTCATGCCGTGCTCGTCCATCAGCCGGCCCTTCGCCCGGTCGATGAGCTTGCGGGCCTCGAGCCGTTCGGCCAGGTTCGCGTTCTCGTTCTCGAGCGCCACGATCTGCTCGAACCGCCCGAGCGACATCTCGATCGCGGGGATCAGGTCGCTCTTCTGGAACGGCTTCACGAGATAGGCCAACGCGCCGGCGTCCCGCGCCTGCTCGACGAGGTCGTGCTGCGAGAACGCGGTGAGGATGAGCACCGCGCACAGCTTCTCGCCGGCGATCGTCCGCGCCGCGGTGAGGCCGTCCATCCCCGGCATCTTGATGTCGAGGATGGCGAGATCCGGCTTCGTGTCGCGTACGAGATCGATGGCGTGGTCGCCCCGGCCGGTCTCGCCGACGACTTCGTAACCCTCTTCTTCGAGGATCTCTTTGACGTCGAGCCGGATGATCGCTTCGTCCTCGGCCAGCACGACCCGAACGGGTGAAGTCACGCCAACGTCTCCGCCATGCGGTCGAGCAAGTTGTCCTGCTCCTGCTCGAGCTCGGCGATCGACCGGCGGAGCGCGTCGCGCTGCCGGCCCTGCGCGTCCGCGTGGCGGCGCATCTCGTGCGCTTCGGCATCGGCAAGCGGGGTCTCCGACACCAACGCCCGGAGCCGGGCGTCCTCGGCTTCCGCGTCGAGGAACGCGCACTGCTCGTCGGCGACGGCCAGTTCGGCGCGCAACCGCTTGAGCCGATCGCTCACGTCGATCAGGCGGCGCTGGAGCAGGGTCCGGGACATGAGGCCGAGAGTCTACGACGACGATATGGGTCTACGACGGAGAACGAGATGTGACAGCGTGTTCCGGCCATGACGCGACCGCACCACGCCATCTTCTCCGCCGAGCACGAGGAGCTGCGCGCGGCCGTCCGCCGGTTCGTCTCGACCGAGGTGCGCCCGTTCGTGGACGAGTGGGAGGCCGCCGGGCATTTCCCCGATTCGCTCTTTCGCCGGTGCGGCGAGCTCGGCTTCCTCGGGCTCCATTACCCCGCGGCGTGGGGTGGCAGCGACGGCGATCTCGCGGCCGGGATCGTGTTCGTCGAGGAGCTCGCGCGCGGGCGCGGGAGCCATCGCGATGGCGATCTCGGTGCAATCCGACATGGCGACACCGGCGCTCGCACAATTCGGCTCCGACGCGCAGCGCGAGCGTTGGCTCCGACCTGCCATCGCCGGCGAGAAGATCGGCGCGATCGCGATCACCGAGCCCGATGCTGGTTCGGACGTCGCCGCGATCCGAACTCGCGCCGAGCGCGACGGCGATGTGTGGCGCGTCAACGGCACGAAGATGTTCATCACCAACGGCACGCGCGCGCACTTCCTCACGCTCGTTGCGCGCACAGACGAGCCGGGTTCAGGTCACCGCGGCATCAGCCTGTTCATCGTCGACACCTCGCTCCCCGGCGTGTCGATCTCACGCAAGCTCGACAAGCTCGGAATGTGGTCCAGCGACACCGCCGAGATCGCGCTCGACGATGTGGCGGTGCCCGCCGACGAGTTGATCGGTGGTGAACCGAACCAAGGTTTCGCGCAACTGATGTGGCAGCTCCAGTACGAACGGCTCGCGGGCGCGGCGGCGTGTGTCGGGCATGCGGCGCAGACACTCGAGGACACAATCGAATATGCCCGCGGCCGCACGACGTTCGGCCGGCCCCTCACCGAGCACCAGGTCATCGCGCACAGGCTCGCCGACGCCGCGACCGAGCTCGAAGCCGCGCGCGCGTTGCTCTACTCGACCGCGTGGCGCGTGATGCACGACGAGTACCCGGTCACCGAGATCTCGATGACGAAGAAGTACTGCGCGCAGGTCCAGAACCGCCTCGTCGATGCGTGCCTCCAAGTGTTCGGAGGCGCGGGCTACCTCGCCGAGACACCGGTGAGCCGCGCGTTCCGTGACGCCCGGTTGCAGCGCATCGGAGGCGGCACCGACGAGATCATGAACGAGGTCATCGCCAAGCGCATCCTCGGCACAAGCGTCCCGATCAGCTGAAACACCCGCTCACTCGACGACGACGTGGAAGGTCGTGCCGGACTCGAGGAAGCGGCTGCTCGGCCGGAGCTATCCTCCGCCGGCGTGCTGAGCTGGGACGGCGATACTTTCACCCTCAACGGGATCCAGTACGTCTGCGCGAACATCGATGGCTTCTTTGCTCCGGAGCCGGGCCGGTTCTGCCTCTTGAAGAGCCGCACCGCTGTCGAGAGCTACGAGCATCTCGTCGCGGCGCTGAAACCACGCACGATCCTCGAGATAGGAACGTGGCAGGGCGCGAGTCTCGCGTTCCTCACCGACCTTGCCGAGGCGCGCCGAGCGGTTGGCGTAGATCTGCGTCCGAAGCCGAGCGCCACACTCACCGACTTCATCTCACGCCGTTCCCTCGCCGATGTGCTCCATGTCTACAGCCAGGTCGACCAGGGTGACCTCCAGCGACTGGACGAGATCGTCCGCACGGAATTCGACGAACCGCTCGATCTCATCATCGACGACGCGTCGCATCGTCTGGACGCGACGCGAACCACCTTCAGCATCCTCTTTCCTCGGTTGCGTCCGGGCGGCAAGTACGTGATCGAGGACTGGTCTTGGGCACACACACCCCTTCCGGTGCTGGTCGATGAGACGCCAATGAGCGTCCTCTCGTTGGAGTTGGTGCTGGCCGCCGCGTCCTGGCCTGACGCGATCGCAGCGGTCGACATCACCAGCGATTGGACGACCGTCACGCGTGGTCACGCTGCACTCCCCTCGCCATTCGACTTTCGCGTCGGCATCGACGAACGAGGAAGGCGTTTGCTCCCGCACGCAAACGAGAACGGCAACGCTCACGCCGACGTGACGATGTCGGGTGTGCCGTTCGACGAGTTCGAGTCCCTGTGGCTCGCGGACGACGAACTCGTCGAATTCGCTCGCAACAACACCCTGGAGAGCTTTCTCGAGGTGTTCGCCCGCACATTCGTGAGCACTGCGCTTGCGTACGCGGCGAGCCATGAGACCCGCGTCATCGGGCGTCTCGTCGATGACGACGATCTCTGTGGCTCGCTGACGACGCTCTACGGTACGCGCGTCTACAGGCGGGCGATGGCCTCGAGATGAGCCCCCCGGGCCGCCATCGGCGCGCCGACGGATCCTCCGCCAACGTGCGCACAGGCCCTCGATGAGATCGATCTCGCTGTAAGTCTCATCCATACGTTGGCGCGGGGACGCACTCTGCACGGAATACGACTCGCATTACTGGTTCCCGGCTCGATACGTCCGAGACCGCGCGATCAGCCGCCTCCATTTGCGAACGGTGCCTCGCCCGAGCCGCGTGCTTGACCGGGCGATGGACGAGCGGGAGGCTCCCGAGCTGTCTCCGCTGGCTGAAAGCTGAGAGAGCCGCGGCCCTCCTCGTCCAGAACTCCTAGTGGCAAAATTGCTCCGGTCGACTACAACGACAGAGAGTGGCAAAGGCGCGGTGCACGACTGTTGTTGTCGTCACGGTGTTCGTGACGCTGCGCCTCTACGCCACCGTCGCCGTCACGCCGCATTCGATGCGGGACACGCCCAGCTACTTCGTCTTTCGTTGGTGGGGTGGTGAACGATTTCCCGTGATGACCGGCTTGTATTCGCTGGTCTCGAATCATGATGCGATCGTCACGATCCAAGCGGTCATCAGTGCGGCGTGCTGGTCCGCCGCCGCACTGCTCCTCGGGTCGCTCATTCCTCGATACGCGGCTCGGACGGCGTTCGAGGTTGGATTGCTCGGCCTCGGCCTCACAATGCCGGTCACGAGGCTCGACACCGCATTGGTGAGCGAGTCGATTGCCGTATCGCTGGCCGTTCTGTTGGCGGCGTTACTGATTCGACTGTCCTGCCGACCATCCCGGTCAGCGGCGCTGGCGACGCTCGCGGTAGGGGCGCTGACGGTGTTCACACGTCAGGGCAACGCGATCGAAGTCGGCCTAATTGCCGTGGCCGTCCTGCTCGTTCCGCCCGCCCTGCGACGGCGCCAGTTTCGTTGGAAGTTCAGCGGCGCACTGGCTCTGATCGCGGCTGCAGGTTTGGTGCTCGCGAGCTCGAACGCCCTCTATCAACGCAGAACCGTCGCCGAGTTGCTGCAAGTCCGCATCATCGGCCATCCGGAAGAGCGCTGGTTCGTTTCGCATGGCATGCCGTCGGATGGCCGACGGATCCTTCGCGGTCCCCTTCCCTCGGGCGTTCCGAGGGGCGATGCATTGCTCGGCGATCCGACGTTCGTGCAGTGGATCGATTCGGACGGCGCAGGTACATACAGCAAGTTCATCGCAACCCATCCGTCCTACGCGATCTCGACCGCGAGCCACGTTCGGACGCCGGTCCTGGCATTCCTCGCGGGCCTTGCTGACGGGGACGGGGTCGGGTCGTCGAGGCGGGTCACCCCGAGGATCGTCGAGGGCATCTACTGGCCGCGAACCACGACGCAGGATCTGATCGCTGGCCTCGCGTTGCTTTCGCTCGCGGCGGCCGCGTCAGTGCGGGCCGCGAAGACCCGACGACTTCCCGACGGCGGCGCTATGTCTCTCGCGCTGCTGGGGTCGTCGATCATCAGCGTGGAGTTCGTGATCCAGACGACCCCCCACGAAACTCGACGCCATCTCCTCGCCATCGCCACCTATTCTCGGGTGGCGATGCTCTTTCTCGTGGCTTCACTGCTTGCGAGCCGGCGTACCGGGCTGGAATCTCCCGTCGAGCAGTAAGTGGCTCCGCTTTGCGGGAGGCGGCCGAGCAGCCGCCACATCGGCCAGCCCGATGCTGAGTGCCGGCCTCGGCAGCGGGGCTCGCTCAGTCGATGAGCTTCCCGATCTCGAAGCCAACGAACCAAAGGTGCGCGTCGCCGCCACTGGTTCGCGTTCAGCGCGCTACCGACGAGCGAGGAGGTTCGAAATCGCTCGCGTGAACTCCGACGGGCGATCACTGCGGCCTTGTACCGCTCAAGCATCGAGTGCTCGTTCGATTGGGATCGCACTATCCGTGGGACGATCCACGACCGGCCGAGTTGCCGAGCACACTTGTAAGCCAAGCACTCAAGGTCGTCTGCGAGGACGCTACCTTCGCACTCGGTTGCGACCAGGGAGAATGCCGAGTCGCACAGCGCATCCACGTTCAACATGAACGAGGTCATCGCCAAGCGCATTCTCGGAAACCGGCGTGCAACAAGCGTTGAACCCCTTCACCGGGAGACGCGCGTTCGTTCTGCGCGCACACCACAATCCTGCGCGAAGCTGCGATGTGACCTTGTGGGGGCATGACGATCACCGGCGCGATGCAGGGTGCCGTCCATCGTTCCGGACTGCGGCTCCCCGAGACCGCAACGTCGCGACGCATCGGGCCATGGGCCTGATCGTGCTGACCCTCGTGGCCCTCGGTGCGTGTCAATCGGGAGACGATGCGACGACGCCCGCGGGCGGAGGGTCGACGGCGATGACATCGAGCGCGAACGGCACCAAGACACGCGCGAGTCCGTCCAGCACGAGCACGGTGCCCCCGAACTTGGCCGGGGCATCGCTGCGCGCCCGCCAAGTGCAGCCCTTCGTCGAACCCACTGCGGTCGGCGCCCGCCCGGGCGACGACCGTTTGTGGGTCACCGAGCGCGCCGGCTACTTGAACGTCGTCGACGGCAGCACGAACACGCGAATCCTCGATCTCTCCGGCGAAGTTTCGACCAACGGCGAGCGCGGGCTTCTCGGTCTCGCCTTCTCGCTCGACGGCACGCGCGTGTACCTCAGCTTCACCGACGCCGAGGGGGACAACCGGGTCGTCGGGTACGAGATGGAGGAGACTGGTCCGAACATCGAAACTCGTCGCGACGTCATCGAAGAGCCGCATCCCTTCAACGCGCACCACGGCGGCAGTCTCGCGACGGGGCCGGACGGCATGCTGTACATCGGCTGGGGCGACGGCGAGAGCCCGCGCTCGCACAAGGAGAATGCGCAATCGCTCCAAAGCCTGCTCGGCAAGATCCTTCGGATCGATCCTCGCCCCACGGGCGACCGTCCGTATTCGATCCCCGCCGGGAACCCCTTCGCCGGCCGAACCGACGCGAGGCCGGAAGTGTTCGCGATCGGGCTGCGCAATCCGTGGCGCTTCTCCTTCGATCGCGAGAACGGCGACGTATGGATCGGTGACGTCGGCCAATACGCCGTCGAAGAGATCTCGCATGTCCCCGCGGGACAGTTGGCGGGCGTGAATTTCGGGTGGCCGTTCCTCGAGGGAACCACAGCACGACAGGGGACGGCGCCAGGAGGTCTCGTCGCGCCGGTGCTCACGTATGACCACGGCGACCGCTGCGCGGTAATGGGCGGCTATGTCTACCGTGGGATGGCGATCCCCGCGTTGCGGGGCTCGTATCTGTACGGCGATCTGTGCGACAACCACGTGCGCGCGCTCAGGCTCGAAACGGGCCGCATCGTCGAAGAACGCGACTTCGGTGCGCTGGTGCCCGACGGGTTGGCGGGCTTCGGTGAGGACGCAGACGGCGAGTTGTACGTGCTGTCGTTGCCGGACGGTCTGTTCAAGTTGGAACCCGCGTAACTCGGCACGCCGGCCCGTCCGGTCGACCGCGAGCTCGAACCTGCGATCGGCCCGACGACCGTCGCGACGCAATCAGGAGGGCTGACCGGACGTTCGCGCGCTGCGCGCGAACAACCGTTGCGATTGCGCGCGGGGAGACATCCCGTGAACCGCGAGCCTGCGCCCCGCGGCCGCGAACACAGCGCGGTTGGATACGTTCTCGCGCTCGGATCTGGAGTTTTTCGGCGGCAGGACTCCAGCACCGCCGTCGGCATGCCGACGAACCAACCCGAAGTGATCGCCGAGCGGCTCGGTGCTCGCGGCCGAGGGATCCGCTCCCGCCGGGCCGCTCCCGCCGGGCTCAGAAGGGCCGCGAGTGGCACGGACGCACAGACTGAGCAGCAGCGTGGTCGCGGCAGCGATCGTGCTCGGCTCGTTCTGCGCGGCCGTCGGTCCGGCGGCGGCGGCCGACCCCGCGCCCACGACCACACCGACCACCGTTGCGGGCACGCCGCCCGCCACGCCGGCGGCGCCGACCGAGGAAGAGGTCGCAGCCAAGCAGAAGGTGCTCGACCTGGCTCGCATCCAGGCCGCGGCCGCGGCGCAGGCCTACACCGACGCCGAAGCCCGGCTCGGAGAGATCCAGGCCCACGTCCAGGACCTCGAAGCACGCATCCCCGCACTCGCCGCCCACATCAAGGTGCTGAAGAAACTGCTCGCCGACCGTGCCGCCGTCCTCTACCGAGGTGAAGGCTCCGCCGGCCTCACGTTGATCGACGAGGTCTCGTCCACCGGTGACCTGCTCGCCGGCGGCCGTATCGCCCGCCTGGCCGACGCCGCCAACAAGAGCACCGATGACCAGATGCGCGAGCTCGACGCGAGCAAGAAGCAGATCGAGCGCGACCGCGACGCGCTCGAGGCGGCCAAGACCGCGCAGGAGCAGCTCGTCGCGGAGAGCAACCAGAAGGCGCAGGCCCTGAACGAGGCGCTCGCCGCGTCCGCGAGCGAGCTGCAAGTCGCACAGGCGCAGCAGTCGTACGCCCGCTACATGGCCGCGCTCGCGGCCCAGGCTGCGGCCGCGGCTGCGGCCGCGTCGGCCCAAGACGCGCAGAAGCCGCCCGCCGATCCTGCGCTCGCCGCGAAGATCCCGGTGATGAGCCTCGTGTGCCCGATCGACGGCGTCGTCACCTTCAGCGACGACTTCGGTCAGCCCCGCTCCGGTTGGCGGGTGCACCAGGGCACCGACATCTTCGCGGCCCGGGGTACCCCCGACGTCGCGGTCGGTGACGGGTTCGCGAAGCAGAGCCACAACACCCTCGGCGGCAACGCGCTGTGGGTGTACACCTGGGACGGCAATGCGTACTACTACGCGCACATGGACGCCTACGAAGGCACATGGGACGCCAACGGGGTCCGCGTCGTGAAACAGGGTGAGGTCGTCGGCTACGTCGGCAACACCGGCAACGCGGCCGGCGGCCCGACCCACACCCACTTCGAAGTGCACCCAGGCAACATCGGCCCGATCAACCCGTACCCGCTGCTGCGTGAGATGTGCGCGGTCCAAGCCGGGCTGCGGCCACCGCCGCCGCCACCGCCCCCGCCGGAGACCACGACGACCACGACGTTGCCGAGCCCGACCACCACGACGACGAAGCCCGACAAGGGCAAGTAGTCGCCCCGCTGCGCGCGCCGATCGCGCAGCGGCGCTGAGTGAGTGTTTCCCATGACTGGTGGTGCTGCTCGCTGACGCGACCACGATGCTCGAGTGGCCGCTGTGACCGCGATCACTTCACTCGTCGGGCCGGCACGCCGACGACGACCGCGGCGGGAGGCACGTCGTCGATCACGACGGCGTTCGCGCCGACACGTGCACCTTCACCGATCGTCACCGGGCCGAGGATCTTCGCCCCGGTTCCGATCGACGCGTTGCGGCATATCGTCGGACCCCTGACGGCGGTTCCGCGCCTGCCGATCGTCACGAACGGTCGGACCTGCACACCGGGATGGATCTCGACGAAACCGTCGATGACTATCTGCCCGTGCATGAACCGAACACCTGGGTGCACGACTACGGGGTCGCCGATCGTCAGCTGCGACCAGAGCATGGCGACCCGATGCGCGATGTGCGGAACGACCGGGATTCCGCGCCGTTGACAGCTCGCCTTGACGCGGTACATGACCAGGGCACCGAAGGCGTCGCTGACGAAGAAGACACGGACCAACGCGAGGAGCGTTGCGGCTCGCGACTTGAGTGCGTCATTCTCACCCCGACCACGGCGCTCGAGCGCGAGGTCCGCGAGCACGGCATCCTTGAACCTCGGATGGCGTCGTCGCACGTTCCGCATGAGTGGGCGCTCACTGCGCGAGGTCACCGGAGCTCGTCCTTGGTCGCCATCTTCTGCTCGGCGCGCGGGTACGGGTGCGTCGACCCTCAATACAAGATCGGGATCTGGTCGCGCGGCGTGTGGCCGTCGTCGCTGCGGTCGCGCATCGCGCCATAGGTCGAAGGCGCGAACAGCCAGGTCTCGATCGCGAACCGATCGCGGGTCATCCCGGCGTTGAACGCGGTGCGATGGACGAGCAAATGATCGAACAGCATCGCGTCGCCTGCGTCGAAGAGCGGCTTCTCGATGTCTTGACCGCCAAATGCTTCCGCGTCTTTCGCATTGATCCCCCACGCGGCATGAGTGCCGTCTCTGCTCGGCACGAGCTCCTCGACCCGGCGTCCAACGACCTCGAGGCCCGGAGCATCGCGACCGCAGCGAGTGAGCGCGAGCCAGATGTTGAGCGACCGGATCCCCGCCCCCATGAACGCACCGTCCTGGTGCCACCCCGCCATCTTCGCGGGAGTGACGCGCCGGAGCGTTGCCTTCCTCGCGAGGATCGCAGGCGACTCTGCGAAGTACTCGCGGACGATTCGATCTATGCCGGCCTCCGCGAACGCCTCCAAGAGATCGAACAACACGGGCGGTGACTCGACGGTCATGATCGAACCCCGGGCCCGCTTGCCCTTTCGGTCGCTCATGGTGTCGTGGCGAAAGGGCTCGTACCAGTCGGCCAGCGCGGCCTGCCGTTCTCCTCGTTCGTGTTCGTCGTACGCGACGAGGGCTCGTTCGACGTCTGCAGCCAGATGCGCGGCCCGCTCACCAGACAGCAGACCACGAACAATGAGCGATCCATGATTGGCAAGGCCGCTGCGGAGCGCCTCGACGGTCAACTCGTTCGCCGCGATTTCGGGAATTCGAACACCGGGCCACCGATCCTCGACGGCTTCGGGCCACGCCGGCGGCGCGTTGGGCGGCAGGAGTTGCCTGAACGCGTCGAACCGGAGGTCGACGAGCCGCCGTTCGTAGCGGGGGTCGCGCCGACGGCGGTTGGCCGCGGTAAGAAAATCGATCGCCTCGGCGGCGCGGCCCTCCCCAACGAGCGCGTCCGCCTCAGACAGAACCTCGATCGTCGGGTCGGTCGATGTGTCGGGCGCAGCGGACGTTCCGGCCGATCTTGGGCGACGCCACAGATTGAGACGAGGCACGGTCTCTCCCCTCAGGACGGCCGAATGTATCCCAGACGGGGCTCGACCGGCCTCCGTGCCACACGTCCTGCATCGCCGCAGAGCAGCGCAGTGCCCGAGGTGGGACTTGAACCCACACGCCCTTGCGAGCAACGGATTTTGAGTCCGTCGTGTCTGCCATTCCACCACTCGGGCGCAGAACCGCGGTGTGCATCATGCCACCCGATCGCAACTCGATTCGGTACCCTCTCACCGTGGTCCCGTTCGCCGTCGGGCTGATCGTCGGCGCCTCCGTCGTCGCGTTGCTCGTGATCATCTTCGCGCCCTCGCGCCGTGTGCGCGCCGAGCAGAAGCTCGACCGCGACGCGGAGACGAAGGTGTTGCTGGGCCAGGACCCGGACGACCCGACGATCCCGCCCGCGCCGTCGAACGATCATCCGCAGCCCTACAGCTCCGCCGATCTCGCGCAGTTGCGGCGGCTCGGCGAGGCGCAGAAGCGCCGCCGCTCGAGCTAGCGCGATCTCGGCTGCGTCACCCGGGCGCGAGCGCGAAGAGGATGCGGGCACGGCACGTCTCCTCGCCGTTCACCGTGGCGACACCGCGACCCCAGCCGCCGCGCGCGCTCAGCCGCTCCATCGTCACCTCGAGCACGAGCTCGTCGCCCGGGCGGACGATGCGACGGAATCGCGTGTCTTCGACGCCGCCGAACAGCGGGAGCTTGTCCGCGTAGCGCGCGTCGGCGAGCACCGCGATCGCACCCGTCTGTGCGAGCGCTTCGAGCTGCAGCACACCCGGGAACACCGGGTTGCCCGGGAAGTGACCGGCGAGGAACGGTTCGTCACCCGTGACGCGATAGCGCGCGCGTACCGATGCGCCGGCCTCGATCGTGTCGACCGCGTCGACGAACCGGAACGGCGGCCGGTGCGGCAACAGTCCGACGAGATCCGCCGGCGGTTCGGGCGACGCGTCATCGGTCACAGCTGCGCACGTTACCGGTCAGTAGGTGGTTGTTCCGCGGCGTTCACGAAACGGACACGGCCTGGTGACACGGGTTGCCAAAGATGGTGCGCATCGGATCGTCCATTCATGTCTTCTCGATGTAACGCGCCGCGGGTGGAATGAGTCCCAAGTCGACCCGCCCCACCTTCCCCCCGAAGTTCACGGTCACGGTGCGCGAGCGCCGGTCCCGAACTTCCCCCCTACGGAGGCCCTCTCGATGTCCGCGCCCGTCCCCCTGCACGGCGAAACCCTCCTCGTCCCCGAACGCGTGATCATCGCGCCCGCGGTCGGCGTGTTCCGCCCGAGGATGGTCGACCCCGGCGGCGCCGTGTGCGAAGGTGACGAGATCGGAGTAGTCGAGGGGCCGGGAACCAGCGAGTCGGTTCGGAGCCCGTTCGAGGGCACGATCATGGGGATGCTGGTGCAAGAAGGAGAACGCCTGCGTCAAGGTCAGCCCGTGGCTTGGCTGCGGGTGGCGTGACCGGGCTGCCCATCGCAGTCGTCGGCTGGGGCTACGCCGTCCCCGACGGCCGGGTCACCAACGCAGATCTGGCCGCCCGCGTCGAGACCAACGACGCGTGGATCGTCGAGCGCACGGGGATTCGCGAACGTCGCATCGCGGGGCCGGGCGAGTCGACCGCAACGCTCGCGACCACCGCCGGTGCCGATGCGATCAAACGCGCCGGGCTCGCCCCCGACGACATCGACCTGCTCATCGTCGCGACTGCATCGCCGGAGCAACCGCTTCCCCACACCGGCGCGTTCGTCGGCGAAGCGCTGGGCCTCCACTGCGGATCGTTCGATGTCGCGGCCGCGTGCGCAGGGTTCGTGTACGAGCTCGTCGTCGGTGCATCGATGGTCGGGATCGGCTACCAGCACGTGTTGCTGATCGGCGCGGAGACGTTGAGCCGGATCGTCGACCCCGAGGACCGCACCACCCTCGTACTGTTCGGCGACGCGGCCGGTGCAGCGGTCATCACGCGCAGCGGCGGCGATGCGCCTTCGTTGCGCGCGTGGGATCTCGGCTGCGACGGGTCGGCCGCCGCGCTGCTCGAAGTGCCGGCCGGTGGGAGCCGCCGCCCGGCGACGCTGGAGACCGTCGCCGAGCGCGGGCATTACTTGAAGATGCAGGGCCAGCAGGTGTTCCGGCGCGCCGTGCGCGCGGTCGTCGACTCGGCGAGGGTCACGATGGAGCGCGCAGGTGTCACGGTCGACGAGATCGCGTGGTTCATCCCCCACCAGGCCAACCTCCGCATCATCGAGGCGGCCGCGCAGCGACTCGGTGTCCCGTCCGAGCGCACGCTCGTCAACATCGACCGCTACGGCAACACGTCGGCGGCATCGATCCCGCTCGCGTTGTTCGAAGCCGTCGAAGAAGGTCGCGTTCGCGACGGAGATCTCGTCCTGTTGTCGGGCTTCGGTGCAGGCATGACATGGGCGAGCGCGCTGCTCGAGTGGGGCGTGCGTTGAGCGACACGCCGGAGTCTCGCGTCGCGTTGGTCACCGGCGCGTCGCGCGGCATCGGTCGCGCGACCGTGATCGAGCTCGCGCGCGCAGGTCTCGCGGTCGGCTTCTGCTACGGCCAGGACAATGAAGGCGCGCGCGAGACCGTTGCCGCGGCGGAAGGTGCCGGCGGCAAGGTGTTCGCCGTACGCGCCGATGTCGCCGACGCGGACGCCGTCGACCGTGCGTTCACCGAGATCGAAGGCGCGCTCGGAGCGGTGCACGTGCTCGTGAACAACGCGGGGATCAACCGCGATGGCCTACTCGTCCGCATGAGCGACGAGCACTGGCAAGCGGTGATCGACACGAACCTCACCGGCGCGTTCCACACGATCCGCCGCGCCACCCCCGCCATGATGAAGGCGCGGTACGGCCGTATCGTGAACGTCTCCTCGGTCGGCGGCCACATCGGCACCGCCGGACAGGCCAACTACGCCGCGGCCAAGGCCGGGCTGGTGGGCCTGACCCGGAGCGTCGCACGGGAACTGGCCCGGCGCCGCATTACCTGCAATGTGGTCGCCCCCGGCCCTATCGTCACTTCGATGACCGACGACATGCCGGCGGAGTGGCGGGCGCAGGCAGAGGCGACGGTCCCGCTCGGACGCTTCGGAACCGCAGAAGAATGCGCAGCAGTGATCGCGTTCCTGTGTTCGGATGCGGCCGGCTACGTCACGGGTGCAGTCGTGCCCGTCGACGGCGGCCTCGGCATGGGCCACTGAGCTACACCCGCCATTCGACTTTCCCAACCCCTACCAGGAGGAACTGATGGATCGGAGCGACGCGCTCTCGACGATGAAAGAGGTCGCGGCCGAAGTGCTCAGCGTCGACCCCGACCAGGTCACCGAGGAAGCGCGCTTCAAGGAGGACCTCGACGCCGACAGCCTCGACCTTGTCGAGCTGATCATGGGTCTCGAGGAGCGCTTCGACATCACAGTGCCCGAGGAAGACCTCGAAGGTGTGACGACGGTGGGCCAAGCGCTCGACCTGGTGATCGCCAAAACCGGCGCCTGACCGCATGACCATCGCGCAGGACCATCGGAGCCGGACTCGGGTCGCCGTCACCGGCATCGGTGTGAAGACGCCCGCCGGCATCGACGTCGACGGATTCTGGGAGCGGCTGAGCTCGGGGCGTTCCGCCGCGGCTCGTCTGACTCGGAT
This sequence comes from uncultured Actinomycetes bacterium, assembly GCA_963740835.1. Classification (GTDB taxonomy): domain Bacteria; phylum Actinomycetota; class Acidimicrobiia; order IMCC26256; family PALSA-610; genus CAVUFH01. The sequence goes on from CAVUFH010000006.1 coordinate 41,179, forward strand.
CGACCCGTCCACCCTGCCCGTGCAGTTCGGCTGCGAGGTTCCCGGCTTCGACCCCACCGCGTACCTCAACGCCAAGGAAGCGCGCCGCATCGACCGCGTCACCCAACTCGGGTTCGCGGCCGCCGCCGACGCGCTCGCCGACGCGGGTGACGTCAACGCGGATCCCGCCCGATGCGCGGTTGTCATCGGCACCGGTGTCGGCGGCCTCATCACGCTCGAAGACCAAGTGTCGGTGTACCTGCAGAAGGGTCCGCTGCGCGTCAGCCCGTTCTTCGTACCGATGATGATGACGAACGCGACCGCAGGCACAGTCGCGATGCAGTTCGGCTGGACCGGCGTGAACATCTGCATCTCGACCGCATGCGCGGCGAGTGCCCACGCCGTGGGCGAAGCCGCTCGCCTGATCCGGGACGGCAGCGCCGACGTCGTGATGACCGGCGGTACCGAGACGTGCCTGACAGGTACCGCGATCTCCGCGTTCGCGCGCATGACCGCGCTCTCGACCCGCAACGACGACCCGGAACACGCGTCGCGCCCGTTCGACGCGGAACGCGACGGGTTCGTCATGGGTGAAGGCGCGTCGGCGCTCGTCGTGGAGCGATGGGACCGCGCGGTTGCGCGCAACGCGACGATCTACGGCGAGGTGGTCGGCTACGGCCGCAACGCCGATGCGTACCACATCACCGCGCCGTCGCCCGGAGGTGAGGGCGCGGCCGCGTGCATGGAACTCGCGCTCGAAGACGCCGGCCTCGCCGCGTCGCAGATCGGGCACGTGAACGCGCACGGCACGTCCACACCGTTGAACGACGCGGCCGAAGCCGAAGCGATCCGCAAGGTGTTCGGCGAAGCCCCGCCGCCGGTTACGTCCACCAAGGGCGTCACCGGCCACCTCATCGGGGCGGCCGGTGCGACCGAAGCCGTCGCGTGCCTCCTCGCGATGCGCAATGGCTCGGTGCCACCCACCGCCAACCTGGAACGGCTCGGCGACGACATCCAGCTCGACGTCGTGCACGGTGAACCCCGATCGGTCGCACCGAGCCCGGCGCTGTCGAACTCGTTCGGGTTCGGCGGCCACAACGTCACGCTCATCTTCGCTCCCGCGTCGTGATCGCGACGCCGATCCACGCCCACGCCGACGTCGCCGCGTCCGCGTCGGTCCGGGTGGTGGACGGTCGCCAGGTCATGTGGTTCCAGATCACGGGTGGGCTGCACCACGGTGCGATCGGCGCGCGCGGGGGCGAGACCGTCGAGCGCGCGGTGCGCCTGGCGGGCGAGCTGCGCATCCCGTTGGTCGGCGAGCTCGACACGTCCGGCGCCGAACTGCGCGAGCACGTTGCTGCGCTGCACGCGTGGGGAAAGCTCGCGCGTGAGGTCGCACTCGTGTCCGGCACCGTGCCCACGATTCTTGCGGTCACGGGGGCGTGCGTCTCCGGGCCCGCACTCGCGCTGGGGCTCTTCGACGTGGTGGTCATGACCGAAGACGCGTTCGCGTTCGTGACCGGGCCGGATGCCGTCACCGATTTCACCGGTGTGCACGTGACCCGCGAGGACCTCGGTTCGGCGCTCATCCACGCGCGGCGCAGCGGTGTTGCGACGCTCGTCGTCTCCGATGACGCCGCCGCGCACGAGGCGCTGCTCGACATCCTCACCTACCTCCCCGACCACCATCTCGTGGATCCGCCGCGCTACGTATCGGAAGACCCTCGCGACCGCGCCTGCGGGCGCGCCGCCGCCGCGGTACCCGAACGGCCGACGGCGTCCTACGACGTTCGGGTGGTCATTACTGACGTCGTCGACTCCGACTCGTTCTTCGAGCTCCGCGCTCAGCATGCACCCAACCTCGTTACCGGACTCGCACGCCTGGACGGGCGGCCGATCGGCGTCGTCGGCAACCAACCGCAGCAACGAGCCGGCACCCTCGACATCGACGCGTCGCGCAAGGCGGCGCGGTTCGTATCGTGGTGCGACAACTTCAATCTCCCGATCGTCACATTCGTCGACACGCCGGGCTTCGAGCCGGGCCGCGATCTCGAATGGCGCGGGATGATCCGTCACGGCGCCGAGCTCGTGCACGCGTACTGCGCGGCGACCGTGCCGCGCTGCTGCATCGTCATGCGCAAGGCGTACGGCGGCGCGTACATCGTCATGGACTCACGCGGCATCGGGAACGACCTTTGCGTCGCGTGGCCGACCGCCGAGATCGCGGTGATGGGCGGACCGTCGGCGGTGCAGATCATCCACGGTCGCCGGCTGCGACCGCTCGACTCCGACTTCCGCACCGGCGAAGAGGCGCGCCTGCTCGCCGAGTACGAGGGCGTCTTCTCCAACCCGTACCGCGCCGCGGAGCTCGGCCTCGTCGACGCGGTGATCGAACCCCGCGAGACCCGGCGCGTGCTGTGCGACGCGCTCGACGTCCTCGAGACCAAACGCGACGACCAACCGCGTCGCCGCCACTCCAACACGCCGCTCTGACGGTTCTGTCCGTCTCGTCGCGAAGGGACACCATGCTGCTCGGGCAGAAGCGCATCCTCATCACCGGCGTGCTCAACGACGCCTCGATCGCGTTCTCCGTGGCGAAGCGGGCGCAGGAGGAAGGTGCCGAGGTGCTCCTGACGTCGTTCGGGCGCGCCATGAGCCTCACGCAGCGGGCCGCACGTCGCCTGCCGACGACGCCAGATGTGATCGAGCTCGACGTCACCGACCAGACGAACCTCGACACGCTCGCGGAACGGGTGGGCGGCCGGCTCGATGGCGTCCTGCACGCGATCGCGTTCGCGCCCGAGAGCTGCCTCGGCGGCGGCTTCCTCACTGCGCCATGGGAAGACGTCGGTGTCGCGATGCAGATCTCGGCGTACTCGCTGAAGTCGCTCGCAGTCGCGTGCCGGCCCCTGATGGCGGGCGGCGGGTCGATCGTCGGGCTCGACTTCGACAACAGCCGGAACGCGTGGCCGGTCTACGACTGGATGGGCGTGGCCAAGGCCGCGTTCGAGGCCACGGCGCGTTATCTGGCCCGCGACCTCGGTCCCGACAAGATCCGCGTCAATCTCGTCGCGGCCGGTCCGTTGCGAACGATCGCGGCGAAGAGCATCCCGGGCTTCTCGCAGTTCGAGGACGTCTGGGCCGCGCGCGCACCACTCGGCTGGGACGTCAAGGACGCAGAACCCGTCGCCGCCGCGTGCGTCGCACTGCTTTCGGACCTCTTCCCCGCGACCACCGGCGAGATGCTGCACGTCGACGGCGGCTTCCACGCCGTCGGCGCGTGAGCGCGTCACAGGTCGTGACGGCGCGCCCAGCGCTCCACGCGGCGACCGGCCGCGTTGCGGATCGCGTACGACACGTGCTCCCAGCGCCAGAACGCTTCCACGATGATCGCGGCCGCGAGGAGCAGCAGTCCTGCCCGCCGCCACCGAGGCGAGGCCGTCACGTCAGCACCGACTCCGCCTTCGGCACGGTGTCCTTCGGGCTCACCTTGTAGAAGACGCCTTTCAGCTTGCCCTTGTCGTCGACGACGAACGCGGAGCGCACGATGCCCATGAACTTGCGGCCGTAGAGCGACTTCTCGCCCCATACCCCCCAGGCCTCGGCGACCTTGTGGTCCTCGTCCGAGAGCAACGGGAAGCCGAGCCCGTACTTGTCGTCGAACTTCTTCTGCTTCGCGACCGGGTCGGGACTGATGCCGAGCACAACGGCCTTCAACTTCTTCAACTGCGGGAACGCATCGCGCAGGTTGCAGGACTGCGTCGTGCATCCGGGCGTGTCGGCCTTCGGATAGAAGTACACGACGATGTTCTTGCCCTTGAACTGCGAGAGCCTGACGGTCTTGCCGTCCTGGTCCTTGAGCGTGAACGCAGGGGCCTTGTCGCCAACGGAAAGTGCTGCCATCCCCGTAGCATGCCGCGCGTGCCGCACCCCGCGCCCGTCCGGATCGGCGCGTCCGCCGATCAGGTGCGCGCGGCTGCCATCGCCGAACTCGGCGCCGTCGAGGAAGCCGACGGCGCGCTCGCGATCCCGATGGAAGGGGTCCCGAGCTCGAGCCTCGCGACGGTCCTGACGATCACACCGGACCGGCACCCGGGGACGCCGGACGCGGGCGCGAGCCTCGTCACCGCGCGCCGGCGTGGGCACATCGACATTCCATTCTTCGGGTGGTTCTTCGTCCCGCTCACTCGGATCGCAGGGAACCGGGCCGCCGCCTACGCCATCGGGACCCTGAAGCACGTCTTCGACGGCACCCCCGCGCCAGAGCCACCGCGTGGGGTCGTAGGGCTCCCGAACGTCGCCTTCACGACGGAACAGGCGACCCTGCTCGCAGCCGCGTCAGCCGCAGTCGCGGTCACGTCGTTCGCCAGCGCGATCTTCGGTCAGCTCGCAGGCCCGATCGGTGACTCGTTCCACGCGTCGGACGCGACACTCTCGAACGCGTTGGCCATCACCCGCCTCGGTGCGATCCTCGCCCTGTTCGCCACTGCGCTCGCCGACCGCCGCGGCCGCCGCCGGGCCATCCTCATCGGCGTCGTCGGCACCGCGTTCGCGTGCGCGCTGTCCGCCGCCGCACCGACGCTCGTCATCTTCACCGCGGCTCAGGTCTTGCAGCGCGCGTTCGTGAACACCACGCTGATCGTTGCGGGCATCGCGGTGATCGAGGAAGCACCCGAAGGCGCGCGCGCGTATTCCGCGTCGATGCTCGCGCTCGCGGCCGGGTTCGGCTTCTCGTTCGCGGTTGTCGCGCTCCTCATCGACATCGGCGACAACGGCTGGCGCCTCGCCTACGTGGCGGGAACGCTGACGCTCCTCCTGGCACCCCGCATCGCGCGGGCGCTCACCGAGACGACGCGGTACCAGGCCGTTGCGGCGCGCACCGAGATCCGGCGGGGCCAGCTGCGCGAGCTGATGACCGGGGTCTACGGCCGCCGCTTCGCGTTGCTCGCGGCGATCGGTTTCCTGGCCAACATCTTCAACGCCCCTTCGTCGCAGCTCATGAACAAGTACCTCGAGGACGTCCGCGACTTCTCCAGTCCGGGCATCGCGCTGTTCCGCACCGTGACCACCGCGCTCCCGGGGCTCGTCGGGCTCGTCGTCGGCGGCCGGCTCGCCGAGCAGCGTGGCCGCAAGCCCGTCGCGATCGTCGCGCTGCTCATCGCGACGACCACACAGATGGTGTTCTTCCTGCAGGGCGGCACGATCATCTGGATCATGTCGGCCGTCTCCGTCCTCACCTCCGCGATGGCCGGCATCGCGCTGGGCACCCTCGACGCCGAGCTCTTCCCGACCGAGCTGCGCGGTACGTCGAACGCACTGCTGCTCATCGTCAGCGTTGTCGGTTCGGGCGCAGGGCTACTGCTTGCAGGCCACCTCTCGGATCCGCTGGGCGGCATCGGCCGGTCGATCGCGCTGTGCGGCATCGCGAGCCTGCTCGCCGCGGTGCTCTTCGTGCCGCGCCTCCCGGAGACGCACGAGCTGGCCCTGGACGACGTCAGCCCATCGGAGCGCCCCGGCGAGTACGGTCCGAACCGTGCCCTCGACTGAGACGCTGCTCGACGGTCTGGCGTTCGCCGAAGGACCGCGGTGGCACGACACCCGCCTGTACTTCTCCGACATGCACGATCAACGTGTCGTCGCAGTCGACGAAGCCGGGAACGCCGAGACGATCGTCGCGGTACCGAATCAGCCGAGCGGCCTCGGCTGGCTCCCCGATGGCAGCATGGTCGTAGTGTCGATGGTCGACCGCAAGGTCATGCGTCTCGACGGCGACACGCTCGTCCTGCACGCAGACCTCTCTGCGCTCGCACCCGCGAACTGCAACGACATGGTGGTCGATGGGCGCGGGCGTGCGTACGTAGGCAACTTCGGGTTCGACATGTACGCGGGCGAGCCGTGGCGCAAGACGAACCTCATCGCCGTCGACCCCGACGGTCACGCCTGGGTCGCGGCCGAGCAGATGAGCTTCCCGAACGGACCGGCCATCACCCCCGACGGGCGCACGCTCATCGTCGGCGAGAGCACCGGTGCGCGCCTCACCGCGTTCGCCATCGCCGAGGACGGCACGCTGTCCAACCGGCGGGTGTGGGCGTCGCTCAAGCCGATCGGCGCGACCCCCGACGGGATCTGTCTCGACGCCGAGAACGCGGTGTGGGTCGCGTGCCCAGCCAGTGAGCGCTGCGTGCGCGTCGCCGAGGGCGGTGAGCTCCTCGACGAAGTGCGCACCGGTCGCGGCACCTTCGCCTGCGCCCTCGGTGGCGCCGACGGTTGCACCCTCTTCATCTGCACCGCTGACGCCCACGAGCCGGCAGCCGCGCATTCCGCCCGCAGTGGCCGCATCGACTTCGTCAAGGTCGCGGTTCCCGGCGCGTAGCGGGCTCACGTATCCGCGCGTTTCCACTTTCGATGAACTGGCTGCGTGGGTGTGGTCCACGTCGTCCAGAGCGCGCGATCGATGCGGAGCTCGTACAAGATGTGAAGTTCGTCGATATTGCTGTAGGGCATGCACTCGGCGATGGCGATGCGGACATGGTCGTCATCGACCCGCACCGCGCGACCGGCGGCGAAGAACGATTCGTCGTCGCGCGCCGGTCGGCTGTGCATTGCATACCAGCCGTCTCGGTCGAGGTCGCGTTGCTTGGGCGACAAGATCACGAACGCCCAGAGCCCGCCGCCGACCACCGCGGGGACGAAGGGATGCATCCGAGGTCGCCGGTCCGAGCCGACAGTCGCGAGGAACGCCAACCCCGGAGTGCCTGGTGCGTCCTCGAGCAGGCGTTGGCCGGCACGAGCGACCTCAGGCGCATTGCTCTCGAACTCGGACCAACTGACTGCATGCATGACCAGCCCCACTCTGCCCGCAATCACGCGTCGCGGAGGGCCTCCCAGCCTTCGGGTGGTGGCGCGATGCGCCAGAACTGCTCGGGGGCGGGAGCGGCAAGCTTGGCCGAGATCCGCCAATCCTCCTCCAGCGCGGGGAGCTGCGACGGGTAGCACTCGATCGCGTGCGCCTTGCGAGGGTCGGAAGGATCGATCGTCGGGCACACCGGGGTTGGCCAGAGGTGCCGACGGAACAGCGACGAGATCCGCCACGCGAGCATTCCGGGAATGTGCTTGTAGCCGCAGTCTTCGTACAGCCACAGCGCAACGTCGGCGCCGAGTGCTTCGCGGGCGAGCATCGCGGCGCGATGTGTCATGTCGTGATCCGGATTGGCCAGACCGAACGGTGCGAGCACGAGCGTGGGCCGCAGCGTCGCCAGTGCGGGCGCAAGCGTCTCCGCGAGCTCGGCCGCAGGCGTGGGACGATCGCCGGGGTTGTACGAGAACTCGACGTTGTCGAGGTGGACGGGAGTCGCGCCGAGGACGGCAAGCGCCGCGCGGTCTTCTGTCCGACGCACTTCCATCACGTCGTCACCGGGCTCGAAGTGACCCTGCACGTCCCACTTGCGCATCGGGTCCGGGTACGCCGGCGGGTTGCCGGCGAACACGGTGACGACCGTGGCACCGGGATTCGCGGCCATGAAGTGCCCGCAGCCGAGGACCGCGTCGTCGAGGTGCGGCGAGACGATCACGACCCGGTCGAGCTCGCCGACGACCGGGAGACCCCAGCCGCGCATCGGATGTTCGGCGGAAGTTGCGTCAGCCATGAACGGGGCACGTTACTTACGGTTCGAACAACAGGTCGACGTAGCCCTCGAGCAGTTCCTCGACCGTTCCCCGCATCTCCGCCATCGTCGCCATGCCGTAGATCGGCGCCATCGATCCACCGGCTTGCGGGTCGGCACGGACCTCGTCGACCGCATTCGCGAGATCGGCAAGGAAGCGGTCGACGACACCGGGTTGTGTGTGCCGGAGTGTGATGCACAGATGGATCGACGCGGGATCCTGCAGACCGTTCAAGCTCCAACCGGAGTGACCCATGACGTCGAGCACGCGATAGATGTCGACGGCTTCGGCGGTGAACGCGACGTTCCAGAGCGGATCGCCGACGACGTCAATGCCGTCGATCTTGGCGATGCCTTCCTTCACGCGTTGGGCGGCGTCGAGGATGCGGCGCACCGCGTCGAGGTAGCCCGCCTCGCCGAGTGACAACATCGCAGCCCAGCACGCCGCGCTCGAGCGCACCCGGCCGCGAACCGGCAAACGTCGGGCTGAAATAGAGACCACCGGCCCACTTCGCGGTCTTGTAGTACTGGAAGTGGCGCAGGTCCTTGTCGCGGTAGAGCACGACCGACGTGCCCTTGGCCGCGTAGCCGTACTTGTGCGTGTCTGCCGACATCGACGTGACACCAGGCACGCGGAAGTCGAACGCCGGCACCGGCGCGCCGAGGCGTTCGGCCCACGGCAGAACGAAGCCGCCGAGGCACGCGTCGGTGTGGAAGCCGATGTCGCGCGCGTGCGCAAGGGCGGCGAGCTGCTCGATGGGGTCGACCATGCCGTTGGGGAAGCAGGGCGCGGAACCCACGATGACCGCGGTGTTGGGTGTGATCGCAGCCTCGGTTGCGGTGATATCGGCGCGGCCGTCGGCGCCGACAGGGATGCTGACTTTGGAGATGCGGAAGTAGTCGGCGGCCTTGTCGAACGCGGCGTGCGCGGTCGACGGCACGATCATCTCGGGTTGCTCGACGCCGCGGGCGTAGGCACGGTCTCGATACACCTTCATCGCGAGGAGGATGCTTTCGGTACCGCCGGAGCTGACGGTGCCGCACACGCCCTCGACGCCACCCAGCATGTTCGCCGTCATCGCGACGATCTCGGCTTCGAACTTCACGGTGCTGGGCCAGAGATCCGCGTGCAACGGGTTCGCCTGCGAGTTGATCGCGTACACCTCGTTGAGGAACGCGATGTGCGCCGGATCGCCGTTGTAGACACTGCCCGACGCGAAACCGTCGGCCCAGCGGTCCTCTTCGCGATCACGCATGGCCCGCATGGCGTCGAGCACCTGCTCGCGCGGCACTCCCTGCTGCGGGAGCCGGTCGTAGGTCGCGAACTCGCTCCGGTACGGCTTGACCGACGCTTCGAGCGAGTTCTGTTCCTCAGCCATGTGCGTTCAACCTCGCGTAGATCGCCTTGTTCTGCTTGTGGATCGCGCGGAACTCGCGGTACGTGCCGGCGTAGGGCTCGCGTGTGGCGGCGTCCGGTTCGAAGGTCTGCGCGATGCGGACCGACTTCGAGATGTCTTCCAGGGTGGCGCGCTTCAAGGTCAGCGCGGCAAGGAGCGCGGCACCGCGGGTGTTCGCGTGCACCGGCTGCTCGACCTGGCGGATCGGACGCGCGAGCACGTCGGCCATGATCTGGCACCAGAGATCGGACTGCGCGCCGCCGCCGACGAAGTTCAGTGACGGGAACGGCTTCCCCACGAAGTTCTCGACGGTCTCGAGCAGCCACCGCGAATTGAACGCGACGCCCTCGAGCACCGCGCGCACCATCTCTGCCCGGTTCGTGCGCAGGGAGATGTTGTGCCAGCCGCCGCGCAGCCGGTGGTCGTCCACCGGCGTGCGTTCGCCGTTCAGCCACGGCGTGAAGATCAGGCCACCCGCGCCCGCGGGCACCGCGGCCGCGAGCGCGTCGATGCGGGCGAACACATCGACGGGTACAGGGGTCTCCCTCAATTGGTCATCGGGGTAGAGCACGTTGTCCCGGAGCCAGTTCACACACGCGCCGGCTGACTCCTGCTCGTCGGCGACGTAGTACTTGCCCGGAAGCGGTGACGGCAGCGTCGCGATGCCGTGCATGAGATCGGTCTTCTTGAACGGCACGTGGCACGTGATCCACGAAGACGTCCCGACGTAGAGGTGGCCCTCGAAGTCGCGCACTGCACCCGAGCCGATCGCAGCCGACTGCACGTCGGGCGTTCCACCCACCACCGGGATACCGGTCGGGATGCCGAGATCCTGAGCCGGTCGTTGCTCGAGCATGCCGATCACGGAAGTGGCCGGCATGAGATTCGGCAGTTGGGCGCGATCGATCCCGGCGATGGCGAGGAGCGCGGGGGCGTAGTCGACGTTGTCGAGATCGCGGTTGTCGGTCATCCAGTGCAACGTGATCGAGTCGAACGTCGCCGCCGCAACCCCCGTGAGCTCGAAGTTCAACCAGTCCTTCGGCTCGAGGTACTTCCACGTGGCGCGTGCGGTCTCCGGCTCCGCGTGCTGGAGCCACAGAATGTGTGCGATCGGGTCCTTGCCCGAACGCGAAGGCGCGCCGCCGGTCAGGCGGATCCAGCGTTGCAGTTTGCGCGGGTCGTAGCCCTGCACGCGCAGCGCGCCACCGACGCGCTTGCGCACTGCGCCGGCGCCGCGTGAATCCATCCAGATGATCGCATTGCGCAGTGGTCGGCCGGCGCGATCGATCGCAACGGTGCCCGACCATTGCGACGTAACGGACACGGCGATGATCGAGTCGAGCGGTACCGCACCGCGCCCGACGACGCGTTGACTGGCGTCGGCGATCGCGCGCCACCAGCCCTCAGGTCGTTGCTCGGCTCCCCCATCGTCTGAAAGCAGCAGCTCGACGGGCGCGCTGTCGCCGTCCACGAACGTGCCGTCGACGGTGAAGATCGCGACCTTCGGCCCGGACGTCCCGAGATCGATCGTGAAAATGTGCTCGGTCACGATTCGCCGGAGGAGCGGCGCTTCAGTCCATGGCCGAAGAAGCCGCCGATGGGGCGCGCGTGTGCGTGATAGTGGTCCGGGATGTTCCGCATGTTGTCGTCGACGTAGTGCTCGAACTGGAAGTACTCGCCCACGACCCCGGCCAGCCGTTCGTGCATGTGGGCGAGTTCAACGGGCGGTGGCTCGACACCGTGCCCACGCCAGACGACCATCGGAACCGCGCAGATCTCACATTCCGCAATCCAACAGATGTCGTCCTCGTGAAACCACGGTGTAATCCGCGCGGCCTCGCACAGATCGCACCCGTCGGCATGCTCGTAGGCTGTTGTCATGGGTCCTCGGGAACGGCTCACAGGATGATTGCGTCAGGCAGAAGATGGTAAACACACGGTCGATGAAGGGACTCATCCTCGCAGGTGGCGCCGGGACGCGCCTACGGCCGATCACGCACACGAGTGCCAAGCAGCTCGTGCCGATCGCCAACAAGCCGATCATCTTCTACGGCATCGAGCACATGGCCGGCGCCGGTATCAAGCAGATCGGTATCGTCGTCGGCGTCGACGCGGCTGCGGCCGAGATCCGCGACACCGTCGGCGACGGCTCCCGGTTCGGCGTCGAGATCACGTACATCCCGCAGGACGCACCGCTCGGGCTCGCCCACTGCGTGCTGATCGCGCGGGACTTCCTCGGTGACGAGGACTTCGTGATGTACCTCGGCGACAACATGCTCCAGCAGAACCTGCGCGAGTTCGTCGACGCCTTCGAGACATCACGACAGGCGCAGCAGGAACTCGGCGACGGCGATCGCTTGCCCCCGGTCGCCCAGATCCTCCTCGCGCACGTCGACGACCCGAAGCAGTTCGGTGTCGCGGCGTTCGACGGCAACGGCGACATCGTGCAGCTCGTGGAGAAGCCCGCGAACCCGCCCTCCGACCTCGCGCTCGTCGGCGTCTACCTCTTCGATCGCACCATCCACGACGCGGTGCGCGGTATCGAGCCGTCGGGTCGCGGCGAGCTGGAGATCACAGACGCGATCCAGTGGCTGCTCAACCAAGGCCACCGCGTCCGTCACGAGGTCCTCACGGGCTGGTGGATCGACACGGGCAAGAAGGACCCGCTGCTGCAGTGCAACTTCCTTGTGCTCGACACGATCGCGCAGCAGGTCGACGGCCGGCTCGACGAGAATTCGCGCGTCGAAGGGCGCGTCGTCATCGAGTCGGGCGCGCAGCTCACCAACTCTGTGGTGCGCGGCCCCGCAATCATCGGTGCCGGTACCACGCTCGTCGACACCTACGTCGGCCCGTACACGTCGATCGGCGCGAGCTGCGAGCTCGTCGACGCCGAGATCGAGCACTCGGTCGTCCTCGACCGCAGCCGGATCAACGGCGTCCACCGCATCCGCGACTCGCTCCTGGGGCGCGAGGTCGAGGTCGTGCGCTCGGCCGAGCGTCCGCATGCCACCCGCCTCATGCTCGGGGACCACTCCCGAGCGGACCTGGAGTAGCCGTGCCCGAGATCCGCGAGAGCAACGAAATCGCCGGTGTCTACCTCGTTCGCCCCGACATCCACGGCGACGAGCGCGGCATCTTCGTCGAGACGTTCCGGCGAGAGTGGATCCCCAAGTCCCGCGAGATGATCCAGTCGAACCGGGCCGACCGGCAGGCCGGCGCGATCGTCGGGCTGCACTACCACCTGCACCAGGCCGACTACTGGTACGTCCCGTTCGGACGGGCGCGCGTCGTCCTGCACGACCTGCGCACGGGCTCCGACACCGAGGGCAAGACGATGTCATTCGACTTGGGTGCCCGCGCCGACGGGACCCACGACCACTCGGGCGTGTTCATTCCGCCCGGTGTCGCGCACGGCTTCGGCTCGCTCACCGACATGACGATCACGTACCTCGTCGACGGCTACTACAACGCGGCCGACGAGCTTGGTGTCGCGTGGGACGACCCCGAGATCGGCGGCGACTGGGGCCTGATCGATCCCGTGCTCAGCGAACGTGACCGTTGCAACCCCACCCGTGCGAACATCGAGCCGCGCTTGCAACCCGCGTGGCCGATGCGTACCTGAGGCACGCGCATGCGCATCCTCGTCACCGGCGGTGCGGGCTTCATCGGCTCCAACTACGTCCGGCACGTGCTCGCCCACACCGACGACGAAGTCACCGTCTACGACACGCTCACCTACGCGGGCAATCTCTCGACAATGCGCGACGTCGACGACGACCCGCGCTACTCGTTCGTGAAGGGCAACATCTGCGACCCGGGCACGCTCGAGGAGGCGATGGCCGGTCACGATGCCGTCGTCCACTTCGCCGCCGAAAGTCACGTCGACCGGTCGATCGCCGGCCCCGACGACTTCATCAACACCAACTGCTTCGGCACGAACATCGTGATGGACACCGCGCGCCGGCTCGAGATGAGCCGGGTCGTGCACATCGGCACCGACGAGGTGTACGGCTCGGTCGAAGTCGGCTCGTCGAAGGAGACCGATCCGCTCGAACCGCGATCTCCCTATTCCGCGTCGAAGGCCGGCTCGGACCTGATCGCGCTTTCGTACCACCACACCTACGACCTGCCGGTCACAGTGACCCGCTGCACCAACAACTTCGGGCCGTTCCAGTACCCCGAGAAAGCCATCCCGCTCTTCACCACGAACTTGCTCGATGACAAGCCGCTCCCGCTGTACGGCGACGGGCTGAACGAACGCGACTGGTTGTACGTGGACGACCACTGCGCTGGCGTGCAACTGGTGTTGCACGAGGGCGCGCCGGGCGAGATCTACAACATCGGGGCCGGCAACGAGACACCGAACCGCGTCCTCGTCGACAAGCTGCTCGCACTGCTCGGCAAGGGCGAGGAGAACGTCGAGTACGTTGCCGACCGCCTCGGCCATGACCGCCGGTACTCCGTCGACATCAGCAAGACGACGGCGCTCGGGTGGCGCAAGCAGCGCACGCTCGACGAGGCACTCGAGGAGACCGTCGCCTGGTACCGCGACAACCGCTGGTGGTGGGAGCCGCTCAAGGCCCGCCCATGAAGACGCTTGTCACCGGCGCCGGCGGCCAGGTCGGCCGCGAGGTCGTGGAGCTCCTCGCCGACGACGACGTCATCGCCGTGGACCACGCCACACTCGACATCACGGATGCACAAGCGGTTCGCGATCTCGTCATCGCGACTCGGCCCGATGCAATCGTGCACTGCGCGGCCTGGACCGCGGTCGACGCGTGCGAATCGGACCCCGACCGCGCGTTCCTCGTCAACGCGACCGGCGTCCGCAACGTGGCCAACGCTGCGCGCGCCGTCGGTGCTTACGTCGCCACGATCTCGACCGACTACGTCTTCGACGGCACCAAGCCCGAGCCGTACGACGAACGTGACGCGACCAACCCCGAATCGATCTACGGCAAGTCGAAGCTCGCGGGCGAGCTCGAAGTCGACCCGACCAGCGCGATCGTCCGCACGTCATGGGTCGTGGGCCGGTACGGCGCGAACATGGTGAAGACCATCCTCCGGCTCGCGGGCGAGCACGAGAAGCTCTCCTTCGTCTCCGACCAGCGTGGGCATCCCACCATCGCCGCCGACCTCGCGCGAATGCTCTGCCTGTTCACGCGCGAGCGACTCTCGGGCACGTGGCACGTCACGAACCAAGGCGCAGTGTCGTGGCACGAGTTCGCCCAGTCCGTCCTCGCCGCCGCCGGCGACGACCCCAGCCGGGTCGGACCCATCACGACCGACGAGCTCCAACCACCGCGCCCCGCGCCCCGCCCTGCCAATTCAATTCTCGACAACCGCGCGCTCCGCGAAGCCGGTATCGACCTCCTCCCCGACTTCCACGAATCCCTCCAGAAGCTCGTCACCCAACTCCGCGCGACGAGTTGACCCGGTCATCCGAACCCGAGGAGCGGGGCGCTACTCGAACAGGATGCTGATGCTCTCGCGCCGGTGGATGCGGCGGATCGCCTCGCCGAACAGCGCGGCGACGGAGATCACCTCCACCTTGGACGGGAGCGCGACCGGTTGGGTCTCGACGGTGTCGGTGATGAACAGGCGCTCGATCGGGCTCGCGTCCAGGCGTTGAACTGCGGTCTCCGTGAGCAAGCCGTGGCTCACCATCGCGTAGATCTGCGCGGCGCCGCGGTCGGCGGTGATGCGCGCCGCGTCGGCGAGTGAACCGGCGGAGATCGTGAAGTCGTCGACGATCACCGCGGTCTTGCCTTCGACGTCTCCGATGAGGTCGAGGACGTGCGCGGCCTCGGAGTGGTCGGTGCGCTCCTTGTCGGCGATCGCGTACGGCACGTTCAGCCGTTGCGCGAACGCGCGGGCGCGCTTGGCGAAACCGGCGTCGGGTGCCACGACGACGACATCCGGAAGTCCCTTGGCGACGATCGCGTCGCAGAGGATCGGCATCGCGTAGAGATCGTCGACCGGCACGTGGAAAAACCCCTGCACCTGGGGCGCATGGAGATCCATCGTGACCACGCGGTCGACACCAGTCGCCTCGATGGCATCTGCGCAGACGCGCGCGCGTATCGATACGCGCGGCTCGTCCTTCTTGTCGCCCTTGGCGTAGCTGAAGTACGGGATCACCGCGGTGACCGACGCCGCGCTGGCGCGCTTCAGCGCGTCGATCCAGAAGAGCAGCTCCATGAAGTTGTCGTTGGCCGGGAACGCAGTGCCCTGCACGAGGAAGGTGTCGCGGCCGCGCACGTTCTCGAGCACCCGTACGAACAGGTTGCCTTCGGAGAAGCGATGCGTCTCGCTGGCCGCGAGCGGCTGCCCGAGGTACTCACCGATCGTCGCGCCGAGCCGCCGGCTCGCGGAACCGGCGAACAGCAGGAAGTCGTCCACGCCGGTGAGCGTAACCCCGCCGGACCGGTGCGCCGCGGCGTTACAGGCGCGCGACGATCGCCTCGGCGAACTCCGAAGTCTTCACCTCGGTTGCGCCGTCCATGAGTCGGGCGAAGTCGTAGGTGACGATCTTGGCCTCGATCGTCGCCTCGAGCGCGCGCTCGATGTCGGCGGCGGCTTCGGTCCAGCCCAGGTGCTCGAACATCATCACGCCCGACAGCAGCACGGAGCTCGGGTTGACCTTGTCCTGGCCCGCGTACTTGGGCGCGGTGCCGTGCGTCGCCTCGAAGATGCCGTGGCCGGTGACGTAGTTGATGTTGCCGCCGGGGGCGATACCGATGCCGCCGACCTGCGCGGCGAGCGCGTCCGAGAGGTAGTCACCGTTGAGGTTCGTCGTGGCGATCACGTCGAAGTCGTCGGGCCGCGTCAGGATCTGCTGCAGCGTGATATCGGCGATGTTGTCCTTCACCAGCACCTTGTCGCCGGGCTTGCCGTTGCAGTCGTCCCAGCCGACGGCGACATCGGAGAACTCCTCGCGCGTCAGCTCGTAGCCCCAGTTACGGAACGCACCCTCGGTGAACTTCTGGATGTTGCCCTTGTGCACGAGCGTGACGGACTTGCGCTTCTTCTCGACCGCGTACTTGATCGCGGCGCGAATCAGGCGCTTCGAACCCGTTTCCGAGATCGGCTTGATACCGATGCCGGAGTCCTCACGGATGTCCCAGCCGAACTGCTCCTTGAGCATCGCGATGAGCTTCTTCGCCTCGGGCGTGCCCTCTTCGACTTCGAGCCCGGCGTAGATGTCTTCGGTGTTCTCGCGGAAGATCACCATGTCGACGAGCTCGGGGTGCTTCACCGGCGACGGCACTCCCGGGTACCACCGCACCGGACGGAGGCACACGTAGAGGTCGAGGATCTGCCGCAGCGCGACGTTCAGCGACCGGATGCCGCCACCCACGGGCGTGGTGAGCGGGCCCTTGATGCCGATCAGGTACTCGCGGAACGCGTCGACGGTCGCGTCGGGCAGCCAAGAGCCGGTGGCGTTGAAGGCCTTCTCGCCCGCGAGCACCTCCATCCACGCGATCTGCTTGCCGTACTTGGCCGCGGCCGCGTCCATGACCGTCTGCGCGGCGGGCCAGATGTCGATGCCGGTGCCGTCGCCCTCGACGAACGGGATGATCGGGTCGGTAGGAACGTTGAGCGTGCCATCAGCCTGCTGCGTGATCTTCGTGGGCATGTCTTTGGGTCACTCCACTTCGCGCCGTCGCGGCCTGCGGCCAGCGGGGCTCCGTTGCGTTCCTGGTTTCCGGGTCACTCCACTCCGTGCCGACGCGGCCGATGGCCAGCGGGGCTCCGTTGCGTTGGGTCTCGCCGACGTTACCCGTCGGCGTCCAGGGCTTCCCGCAGCGAAGCGACGAACACACGCGCCTCTTCGGGGCCGCCGCCGTCGAGGAGCCGGCGCACGAGCGCGCTGCCGACGATCACACCGTCGCAACTGGACGCAGCCTGCGCGGCCTGGGCCGGTGTCGAGATGCCGACGCCGAGCAGCACGGGCAGGTCGGTGACGGCCTTGAGCCTCCGACCCATCTGCTCGGCGTGCGCGGCCAGCTCTTCCCGCTCCCCGGTCACTCCGAGCAGGGAGACGCCGTACACGAAGCCCTGCGAGCACTGACAGATCGCGGCCAGGCGTTCGTCGGTGGTGGTGGGCGCGGCGAGCAGGACGGTCTCGACCTGCTCGGCACGCGCGGCATCGGCCCAGCCGCCGATCTCATCCAGCGGGAGATCGGGAATGATCGCCGCGTCGACACACGACACGCGCAAGTTGCGGGCGAAGCGTTCGTGGCCGGCGCGCGCCACGATGTTGTAGTAGGTCATCACGATCAGCGGGACCGGCACGTCGAGCTCGGCGAGCTGATCGACGACGCTCACCGGCGTCGCGCCGAGGTCCAGCGCGCGCTGCGACGCTTCTTGGATCGTGCGGCCGTCCATGATCGGGTCCGAGAACGGTATGCCGATCTCGACCGCGTCCGCGCCGCTGTCGACGACCGCGCGCACGACGTCGAGCCACTGACTGCCGAGCCCGCCGGTGACGTACGGCACGAGCAGCTTCTTGCCCGCGCCGCGCTGCGCACGGAGGTGGGATTCGAGGTTCATCGGCTTCAGCCCTCGAGCGGCCCGAGCCGTTCGGCGACCTGCGCGGCGTCCTTGTCGCCCCGGCCCGACAACGTCACGAGCACGGTGGCGCCCTTCGGAACCGCGTGGCCGGCTTCGCGGGCCAGCCACCCGAGCGCGTCCGCGGGCTCGAGCGCGGGAACGATCCCTTCGGTCTCGGCGAGCAGCTGGAACCCGGCGATCGCTTCGTCGTCGGTGGCGGCGTGGTATTCGGCCCGCCCGTTGGCGGCGAGCATCGCATGCTCGGGGCCCACGCCCGGATAGTCGAGGCCGGCGCTGATCGACGTCGCTTCCAGCACCTGGCCGTACTCGTCCTGCAGGAACAGCGAACGCATGCCGTGCACGACACCGGGAACGCCGCGCGCAACCGCCGCGCCGTGACGACCCGACTCGAGACCGAGGCCGCCGGCTTCGACGCCGACCAGCCAGCGCGCCGGTGTCGAGGAACCCGGCGAATGTCCCGATCGCGTTCGATCCGCCGCCAACACACGCGACGACGATGTCGGGGTCGTCGCCATCGAGGATCTCGCGCGACTGCTCGCGCGCTTCGTCACCGACGACACGCTGGAACTCGCGCACCATCCACGGGAACGGGTGCGGACCCATCGCGGAGCCGAGGCAGTAGTGCGTGCCGGTGACCGTGGCCACCCACTCGCGCATCGCTTCGTTCACCGCGTCCTTCAACGTCGCGCTCCCGGATCGCACGGGCACGACTTCGGCACCCAACAACCGCATCCGCCACACGTTGAGGGCTTGGCGCTCGACGTCGACCGCGCCCATGTACACGGTGCAGTCGAGGCCGAACAGCGCGGCCGCGGTCGCGGTGGCGACACCGTGCTGCCCGGCACCCGTCTCCGCGATGACGCGCTTCTTGCCCATGCGTTGCGTCAGCAGGGCCTGGCCGAGCACGTTGTTGATCTTGTGCGAGCCGGTGTGCGTGAGGTCTTCGCGTTTCAGAAGGACCCGGACGCCGAGCCGGTCCGAGAGCCGCTCGCACACGGTGACCGGGGTCGGCCGGCCCGCGTACGAACCGAGCAGCGCCGCGAACTCGGCCCGGAACGCATCGTCGTGCCAGACTCGCCGGAACTCCGCCTCGAGGTGGTCGAGCGCGTCGATCAGCGTCTCGGGCGCGAACCGGCCGCCGAAGTCGCCGAAGCGACCCAAGCCGACGGGTTCGGGACCGGGACGATCGAGCTGCACCGGTGCTCCACGCGCGGGAACGGACATCAGGCTCCGAATCTGGGGAACGGGGGAGGCGGACTTGCGGAAAGAGATTCGATCATACGGGCCGCGTCGCCGGGACCCGACTCGAAAACGATCCCTGCGGACGCAGCGGAGGCCTTCCCGCCGCAGGCCCCTCGGCCGGAGCCGAGGGAGCCAGGTCAACGTGCGGACACAGGGAGGCCTTCCCGCCGCAGGCCCCTCGGCCGGAGCGGAGGGAGCCACGTCAACGTGCGGACACAGCGGAGGCCTTCCCGCCGCAGGCCCCTCGGCCGGAGCGGAGGGAGCCATGTTAATCGTCGAGTTGCCAGTCCCAGGGCCGGTTCACGCCGGCCAGGTTCTCGTCATACGTCTCGTCGACGACGTGGGCATAAGACGGGCGATCGTCGACCTCGTCGGCGGCGCCCCGTGCCGCTTCGATGAAGCGGCGCAGCTTGCGCGGATCCTTCCGGCCCGGCGCGGCCTCGACACCCGACGATACGTCCACACCCCACGGCCGCAACCGGCGAATCGCTTCTCCGACGTTCTCGGGCGTGAGGCCACCGGCGATCATCAGTCGCACCCCGCCCGGCGCGCCCTCCGCGAGCTGCCAGTCGAAGACGCGGCCCGAGCCCGGGTTGGGGGAATCGATGAGGACCACATCGGCGGGCGAGTTCGCGGCGGCGCTCAACGCGGGATCACCCGCAGTGAAGCCCTCGATGACGAAGCGGACGCGTTCTCTGATCCAACGCACCTCGGAGAGCGGCTCCGCGCCCGATAGCTGGACCGCGTGCAGCCCGACCCGTCCCGCGACCTCGACGATGTGCTCGCGCCGGTCGTTCTTGAACACGCCGACGGGCAGCACTTCCGTGGGCAGCCGCTTCACGATGTCGCGCACGAGATCCGGATGTACCTGCCGTGTGCTCGGCGCGAACACGAAGCCGACGGCGTCCGCACCCAGCGCGATCGCGAGGAGCGCGTCCTCCTCGCTCGTGATGCCACAGATCTTGACGAACACGTCAGACCGCTCTCCGCAGCACCGGCGTCGTGCCCAGGGCGCGCACCATCGCGGCGGGATCGTCGGCGCGCACGAGCGCTTCACCCACGAGAACCGCGTCGAACCCGGCAGCGGCCATCCGCGCCGCGTCGGCCGCGGCGCGCACCGCGCTCTCCGCGACGCCGATCACATCAGCCGGGAGGAGCGCCGACAACGACTCGGCGACACCGAGGTCCTCGGCGAACGTGGCGAGATCGCGGCTGTTGACGCCGACAACGAGCGCGCCCGCCGCGAGCGCGCGCTCGATCTCGGCCGCGTCGTGCGCTTCCACCAGCACGCCCATACCGAGCTCCGACGCCAGCGCGTGGAGGTCAGCGAGCACCGCGTCGTCCGGCAACGCGGCCGCGATCAGCAAGATCGCGTCGGCACCGATCGCGCGCGCCTCATAGACCTGCACCTCGTCGATCATGAAGTCCTTGCGCAGCACCGGGATCTCGGTGACAGCACGCGCTTCTTGCAGGTCCGCGACCGAGCCCCCGAAGTAGGGGCCGTCCGTGAGCACCGAAAGCGCGGCCGCGCCGCCGCCCTCGTAGGCCTTGGCCGTCGAGCTCGGATCCAGGTCGAGCGCGAGCGGACCCTTCGACGGCGACCGGCGCTTGATCTCCACGACGACCGCGACCTGGCCGTCGCCGCGGCGCAGCGCCGGTGCGAACGGACGGGCCGGTGGTGCGTCGAGCGCGTGTCGCCGTAACAAGTCGCGCGTCTGTGGATACCGCAGCACGGTCACTTCGTCGCGCTTGGTTGCGAGGATCTCGTCGAGGACGCTCACGCGCGCACGATCCTACGGCTGCGACCGGGCGGAGCCGTGGCTCATAACGCTTCGACGCGACCCCGCGCCTCGGTGCCGGACCACCGCACGGTGACCTCCGTGGACGGTTCGATCTCCCTCCGCACCATCCCGAGCGCGACATGACCGGCCGCACTGGTGAGCGCACCGACGACCTTGTCGCCGACGACGATCTCGGCACCGGGCGGCGGCGTCGCATCCGCGACGGTGACCCGGCGGAGATAGCGGTTGACATGACCACGCGTGTCGATCCGGCACACGAGCTCCTGTCCGACGAAGCACCCCTTCGTGAACGACACCGCGTGTTGTTCGAGGAAGGCCTCCTGCGGAATGGTGCGCTCGTCGATGTCGACGCCGAGACGCGGCACGCCCGCGCGCACGCGTGCGATCTCGTACGTGTCACGACCGCCGCCGGCGACACCGGCGGCTCGCAAGCCACGCCGCACATCGTCCAAGTCGGCACGCGAACCGACGATGTCGACCGCTTCCTCGTCACCCCAGTCGATCGGCATCACGAACACCGCGCGTTCGGCCGCGGCCGTCGTCGCGACGTCGCGCGCGGCCGACCCGCGAACCGCGATCACCGCGATCAGGGCCGACACGTCGGTGACTTCGACCTTCACGCGGATACGGAACCGGTTCAGCCCTTCGGCCAATGCCGCGCCGCCGCCTTCGTCCGTCACGCACCACCACGTGTCGTCCGCCGCGTGCAGGGCGCGTAACGTGGCAATCAGCTTGCCCTGCGGTTGCAGCAGCAACGCGGGCGCGCTCTCCCCCGCGCCGATGGGGTCGAGATCCTGGGAGAGCAGGCTCTGCAGGAACGAGGTCGCGTCGGGTCCCGCGACCGTGACGACACCGGCCTCGAGGTCATAGCTGGTCGCGTCGGTCATGGTGCCTCGGAATCGTCGGGAGCGGAGAGCAGGGGCAGCAAGCGGGCCGCGGCCGCCGCGGTCAGCAACGCTTGCGCCTTGTTCCGGCATTCCAGGTCCTCGTCGGTCGCGTCCGAGTCGGCCACGATCCCGGCTCCGGCCTGGAGCGTCGCCTGGTCGCCCCGCCACACCATCGTGCGGATCGCGATCGCGGTGTCGAGGTTCCCGGAAAAGTCGAGGTAGCCGACGACGCCGGCGTACGGGCCCCGTTTCGTGGGCTCGAGCTCGTCGACGATCTGCATGGCGCGGACCTTCGGCGCGCCACTCACGGTCCCGGCCGGGAACGTGGCGCGCAGCACGTCGACCGGCGTGCGGCCGTCGGCGAGGTCGCCGGTGACCTGGCTCGTGAGGTGCATGACGTGCGAGTACCGCTCGAGCGTCATCAGCTCCTCGACGCGCTCGGTGCCGAAGCGGACGACCCGGCCGACGTCGTTGCGCGCGAGGTCGACGAGCATGACGTGTTCCGCTCGTTCCTTCGGGTGTTCGACGAGCTCCGCGGCGAGGCGCTTGTCGTGCTGCTCATCGCGGCCTCGGCGCCGCGTGCCCGCGATCGGCCGGCTGATCACCTTGCCGGCGCGCAGCTGCACCATCGGCTCGGGCGAGGAGCCGACGATCGTCGCCTCGGCGTGACGAAGGAAGTACATGTACGGCGAGGGGTTCACGAGCCGAAGCACCCGGTACACCGCGAACGGATCCACCGGGTCGACCAGGTCGAACCGTTGCGCGAGCACCACTTGGAAGATGTCGCCGTCGAGGATGTGCTCCTTCGCCGCGTCGACCGCCTTCGCCCACGTGTCGGTGGTGAAGTTCCGGCGCAGCTCGGGGAGCTCGACGAGCTCGTCCGCGGGCGGGAGCGCGGGCAGGTACGGCAGGGGCCGGCCAATCGCGGCCTCGGCCTGGTCGAGCCGGGCCGCGGCCGCGTCGTACAGCTGCGCGAGCTCGGCGGGACCCGCGCCCGGTGGCGGGTACACGTTCTCGATCAGGTAGCAACGCTGGCGGAAGTGATCGAACGCGGCCACCTGTCCGGCGAGCGACAGCACCGCATCCGGGTGCCCCTGATCGTCGTCGGGCGTGTCGGGGAGGCGTTCGATCTCGCGCACGGTGTCGTAGCCGAGCCAGCCGACGATGCCGCCGTGGAACGGCGGGAGCTGTGCCAGCTTGGGCGCGCGGTAGCGCGCGAGCAGCGCGTCCAGCGCGGCCAGGGCACCGCGATCGGACGGCACCCCTTCGATCGGATCACCGCCGAGCCACTCGACCAATCGCCCGCGCACCACCAGCGTGCACGCCGGGGCGCGACCGACGAACGAGAACCGGCCCCAGCGCTCCGCGTGCTCGACCGACTCGAGCAGGAAGCCCTCGCCGGCGCCGACGAGCTTCACGAACACCGAGAGCGGCGTCTCGAGATCGGCCAGGACCTCGCGCCAGACGGGGACGACCGTGTAGTCGCGCGCGAGGTCGACGAACTCGGCGAGCGTGGGCTGGTACGCGGACCGCTCGCGCCCGTCCGTCACGGTGTCGTTCACATCGGTCCGGGAGTCGCGCCGCTCCCGAACGCGCGGAAAAAGCACGACCGCTCGCCGGTATGACACGCTCCCCGTCCCACTTGTTCCACCACCAACAAGAGGACGTCCATATCGCAGTCGTAGTACGCCTCGCGCACGTACTGGCGGTCGCCCGAGGTCTCACCCTTGCACCAGTACTCCTGCCGGCTCCGGCTCCAGAACCAGGTGCGGCCGGTGGTGAGGGTCTGCTCGAGGGCGTCGCGGTTCATCCACGCGAACATCAGGACGCGGCCGGTGCCGGTCTCCTGCACGATGGCGCCCACGAGGCCGTTGGCGTCGAACGCGACGGCATCGATTTCGGCCTGCGTGAAGGAAATCGGCGTCAACGTCGGTGACATGGTGCGCTGCATCGTAGCTGTCGACTTTTCCGGGTTCTCGCGTTTCTAGACTTCGCCGTCGTGACCCCGCCGACTCCACCCACCGCGGCGCGCCGTCCGGTCGTCCTCACCGAACACGGCGATCAGCGCGTCGACGACTGGTACTGGCTCCGAGAACGTGACAACCCCGAGGTCGTCGCGTACCTCGAAGCCGAGAACAGCTACACGGACGCGGTCCTGGCGTCCTCGCGGGAACTCGAAGAGCGTCTGTTCGTCGAGATCAAGGCGCGCATCCAGGAGACGGATGTGTCCGCGCCGGTGCCGGACGGTCCGTGGGAGTACCTCACCCGGACGTATGAAGGACAGCAGTACGCCGTGCACTGCCGGCGGCCGCGCGGCGGTACCGAAGCCGAGGAGACCGTGCTCCTCGACGAGAACGCCGAAGCGGAAGGCCACGACTACTTCTCGTTGGGGGTGTTCGACATCTCCCCCGACCATCGCACCCTGGCGTACGCGATCGACACGAACGGCGGTGAGCGCCACCGCCTGCGCTTTCGCGATCTCGACACCGGCGCCGACCTGCCCGACGAAGTCGAAGACGTCACGTACGGCTTCGCGTGGGCCGACGACGCGCGCACGGGTTTCTACGTCCGGCTCGACGACGCGATGCGACCATGGCAGGTGTGGCGGCACGAGCTCGGGACAGACGCGCGCAACGACGTGCTCGTGTTCCAGGAGGACGACGACCGCTTCTATGTCGTCGTGTACCGCACCCGCTCGGGCCGGTACGTCGTGATCGAGACCGCGTCGAAGACGACCTCCGAAGCATGGTTCCTCCCGACCGCCGAGCCGCGCGCCGAGCTGCGCGTCATCGCGCCGCGCGAACCTGGGCACGAGTACTCGGTCGAACACCACGTCGACGACACGCACGGCGACCGGTTCCTGATCGTCACGAACAACGGCGACACGCGCAACTTCCGGCTCGTGGCTGCGAACGTCGATGCACTCGCGCCCGCGAACTGGGTCGAGCTCGTCGGTCACCGCGACGACGTCCGGCTCGAGAGCATCGACGCGTTCCGCGATCATCTCGTGCTCACGGAGCGCTTCGAGGGACTCACGAGACTGCGGGTCATGTCGCTTCCGAACAGTGAGGCGCATGAGCTCGCGCTCCCCGACCCCGTCTACACCGTCTGGGTCGGCGCCAACGAGGAGTACGACTCGCGGACGCTGCGGTACGGCTACACGTCCCTCGTCGCACCGGCGACCGACGTCGACTACGACATGGACACGCGCGGGGCGATCGTCGTGAAGGTGCAACCCGTCCACGGCTACGACGCGTCGGCGTACACGTCCGCCCGCATGTGGGTCGACCAGCCCGACGGTGTGCGCGTGCCGGTCTCGATCGTGCACCGCAAGGATGTCCCGCTCGACGGCAGCGCGCCCGCGCTCCTCTACGGCTACGGCTCCTACGAGATCTCGATCGACGCCGGCTTCCGTTCTTCGCGCCTGTCGCTGCTGGACCGCGGGTTCGTGTACACGATTGCGCACGTGCGCGGCGGCGGCGAGCTCGGCCGTGCCTGGTACGAAGCCGGGCGGCTCGAGCAGAAGGGCAACACGTTCACCGATTTCATCGGCTGCGCCCAGGCATTGATCGCCGCGGGCTACACCGCGCCCGCGCGCCTCGTCGCGCGCGGCGGCAGCGCCGGCGGCTTGCTGATGGGCGCAGTGACGAACCTGCGACCCGATCTCTTCGCGGCCGTGATCGCCGAAGTCCCGTTCGTCGACGTGCTCACCACGATGCTCGACCCGACGCTCCCGCTGACGATCACCGAGTGGGAGGAGTGGGGCGACCCGCGCGATCCCGCCGCGTACGCGTGGATGAAGGAGTACTCGCCGTACGACAACGTCCGCGACGAGGCGTATCCCGCGATGCTGGTCACCACCGGCCTGAACGACCCTCGCGTCGCTTACTGGGAACCCGCGAAGTGGGTGGCGAAGCTGCGCACGCATTCCACGTCGGGGAAGGTCATCCTGTTGCGCACCGAGCTCAGCGCGGGCCACGGCGGTCCGTCCGGTCGCTACGACGCCTGGCGGGAAGAAGCGATGATCCTCGCTTTCGCGTGCGTCGAAGTGGGTGTCACGCAGTGACCGAGGTGCAACCGCTCGTGCTGCATTGCACCGACGGCGTCGAGCTGCAGGGCGAATGGGCCGCGCCGGAAGCCACTGCGCTCGGCACGGCGGTGTTGTGCCACCCGCACCCGCAGTACGGCGGCACCATGCGCAGCATCGTCATCTCCGCGCTGTTCGGCGCCCTGCCGGCGGCGGGGTACGGATGCTTGCGGTTCAACTTCCGTGGGGTCGAAGGCAGCCAAGGTGAACACGGCGCGGGCGAGACCGAGCCGATCGACGTGCGGGCCGCGATCGACACCGCTACCGGCTTCGGGATCGCAGGTGTTCTCGCCGTCGTCGGCTGGTCGTTCGGCGGCGACATGGCCCTCTCCATCGACGACCCACGCGTCGACGGATGGATCGGGATCGCGCCGCCGCTGCGGTTCGGATCCGGGTTCGGCGTGGTTGCAACGGACCGGCGGCCAAAGCATCTCGTGCTCGCTCAGCATGACGAGTTCCGGACTCCGGCCAGCGTGCAGCAGGAAGTCGCGACCTGGACGAACACCACGACCGAAGTTGTGCCGGGCGCGAGCCACTTCTTCGTGGGCCGCACCGATCGGGTCATCGACGCGGCGATGAGCTTCCTCGGCCGATTGGCCGGCAAGTCACCGAAGCTGTCGTGATGTGATGCGCTGACGCGCTAGAGAGCGAGCGGTGCGATCGTTGCGCCGTGCCGCTCGAGGAACGTCATGCGCCGCTCGAACGCGCATCGCCACGCGGCGAGGTCGAGTTCGAAATGGGCACGATCGCCGTCCTCGTATGCGTGCTCGAGCTCGTCGAACGCGTGATCTTCCTCGTCGAGGAGCTCGCGGTAGCAACGGAAGAAGTGGTCGTCGACACCAATTCCGGTTGCACCGTTCGCCAGGTAGTGCGTCTCGGGCATCAGCACCCCCTCGTGTCGGACCGGCCCTGCCGCCGGCACCGTGCGGTCACGGTAGCCGCGCGACGGACGGCCCGAAACGGACCCACGTCGGCGCTGGTCAGGGCGTCCGAGTCAGGCCGGTCGCACGATGAGACCCCGATCGGCGAGGTAGCGCTTCGCCTCGGCGACCGAGTGCTGACCGAAGTGGAAGATCGACGCCGCGAGGACCGCGCCGGCGCCGCCGGCCGCGATGCCTTCGTAGAGATCGGCGAGCGTCCCGACACCGCCGCTCGCGATGATCGGGACGTTCACCGCGTCGCCCATCGCCTGCAGGAGCTCGATGTCGTAGCCGGCCTGGGTTCCGTCGCGGTCCATCGAGGTGAGCAGGATCTCGCCCGCGCCCAGGTCGCATGCGTGCACGGCCCACTCGACCGCGTCCAGACCCGTCGGCCGGCGCCCGCCGTGCGTCGTGACTTCCCAGCCGTGCGACGCGTCGTCGCCGTTGCGCCGGCGGGCGTCGATCGCGACGACGACGCACTGCGCGCCGAACTCGTCGGCACCGGCGGCGACGAGCTCGGGTCGCTCGACGGCCGCGGTGTTGAGCGACACCTTGTCGGCACCGGCCCGCAACATGCGGCGGACATCTTCGACGGTCCGTACGCCCCCGCCGACGGTGAACGGGATGAACACCTGCTCGGCGACACGCTCGACGACGTGCACCATCGTGTCGCGGTCGTCGGACGACGCAGTGATGTCGAGGAAGACGAGCTCGTCGGCGCCTTCGGCGTCGTAGCGCGCCGCCAGCTCCACCGGATCGCCCGCGTCGCGCAGCTCCTGGAAGCGCACGCCTTTCACCACGCGGCCCCGATCGACGTCGAGGCACGGGATCACGCGGACTGCGAGCACGCCGCGATCCCTTCTTCGACCGTGAAGCGGCCTTCGTACACGGCAGTGCCCACGATCGCACCCTCGAGCCGCCGGCCGACGACGGCGAGCGCGGCGAGCGCCCGTAGATCGTCCGCCGAGGCCACGCCGCCGCTCGCAATCACCGGGACGTGCACCGCACCGAGCACGCTCGCGAGCTGCCCGACATCGGGGCCGCCGAGCATGCCGTCCCGGTTGATCTCGGTCACCACCAGCGCGCCGACTCCGGGGCGGTCGAAGCGCCGCGCGATCTCGAGCAGATCCACACCGGTGGAAGTCGACCACCCATGGGTGGAAACGTTGTTGCCGCGCGCGTCGAGCCCAACCGCCACACGTTGCGGGAACAGTTCGGCCAGCTCGTCGACGAGCTCCGGATGTTCGATGGCCGCGGTGCCGACCACGACGCGTTCGACGCCGGCTTCGAGCAACGCGACCGCCGCGCCGGCGTCACGCACCCCACCGCCGCTCTGCACCTGGCTCGCGACCGCGGCGCAGATGTCGTGGATGACCGTGCGGTTCGTCGCCCGACCGGAACGGGCCGCGTCGAGATCGACGACGTGGATCCAGCGTGCACCGGCTTTCGCGAAACGCTGCGCGACCGCGACGGGATCGTCGTCGTAGAACGTCTCGCGCTCGTAGTCGCCCTGTTGGAGCTGCACGACGCGCCCGTCACGCAGATCGATCGCCGGATAGAGATCCATACTCATGCGGCTACGGCCTCCGGCGCTCGAACACCGCGACTCGCGCGTGCGAACACCGCGCCTCCGGCCTGCGCCTGACCCCTCATGCGGCCGCGGCCTCGACGAAGTTCGTGAGCAAGCGCAGGCCCGCGGTGCTGCTCTTCTCCGGGTGGAACTGCGTCGCCCACAGTGGACCCTGCTCGATCGCCGCCGCGAAGCGGCGCCCGTACTCGCACCAGGCGGCGACCACCGAGTCGTCGGCGGGGTCGGGCGCGAACGCGTGGACGAAGTAGCACCACGGCTCCGCGCCGAGCCCCGCGCCCAGCCGGCTGCCGGGCCGGACCTCGAGCGTGTTCCAACCCATCTGTGGCAGCCGCACCGAGTCCGGGAGGCGGGTCACGCGGCCGGCAACCACGCCGAGGCCGGCGACATCGGGTGATTCGTCACTCCCCTCGAAGAGCATCTGCATGCCGACACACACCCCGAGGAACGGGCGGCCGTCAGTGGCGGCTTCCTTTGCCGCGGGCTCGAGACCGGAATCGCGCAGCGCGCGCATGCAGGCACCGAAGTTGCCGACCCCCGGCAGCACCACCGCACCGGCCCGGCTGATCTTCTCGGCATCGGCGGTCAGCTGGGCGTCCGCACCGAGGTGCTGCAACGCCTTCTCCGCGGACCGCAAGTTCCCGATCCCGTAGTCGACAACAGCAATCGAAGTGCTCACGTCGACAGTGTTCCCTTGGTCGACGGCACACCGGTGCCTTCGACGCGCACGGCGTCGCGCAGCGCCCGAGCGACACCTTTGAACGACGCTTCGATAACGTGGTGACCGTTCTTGCCCGAGACGCTGCGAATGTGCAGCGTGAGCCGCGCGCCGTCGACGAAACCCTTCCAGAACTCCTCGGCGAGTTGCGGGTCGAACGTGCCGATCCACTCGGCGACGGGATCGACGTCGTAGACGAGGTAGGGCCGGCCCGACAGGTCGACCGCGACCTGCACCAACGCTTCGTCGAGCGGCACGAGCGCGTTCGCGAAGCGGCGCACGCCGACCTTGTCGCCCAGCGCTTGCTGCAACGCGTTGCCGATCACGATGCCGGTGTCCTCGACCGTGTGGTGCAGGTCGACATCCAGGTCGCCCTCGGCCGCGACGGTCAGATCGAAGCCCGCGTGCTTCCCGAGCTGCTCCAGCATGTGGTCGAAGAACGGGATGCCGGTCGAGATCTGGGTCGTGCCGGTACCGTCGATGACGAGCGTGACCGCGACGTTCGTCTCTTTCGTCTTGCGTTGCAGCTCGGCCGACCGAGCCGGGTTCGAACCGTTCATGCCCAGCACCTCATACCCCGGCACCTCATACCCCGGCACCTCATGTCACGACCTCCTGGAGCGCGGCGAGCAGCGCGTCGTTCTCTGCGGGCGTACCGATGGTCACCCGCAAGCATCCTTCGACCCGGGGCCAACGCGAGAAGTCGCGCACGAGCACGCCTCGGTCGAGCAGGAGTTCCCACAGGTCGTGGGCGTCACCATCGACGCGCACGAGCAGGAAGTTGGCGCCCGACGGATACGGGTGCAACGCGCGGAACTCCTGCAGCGCGGCGAAGAGGCGACCCCGCTCCTCCACGAGCGCGGCGACGCGTGTACCCATCTCCTCGCGGAACTCGAGCGCGACCTCCCCCGCGACCTGCGTCGGCACGGAGAGTGCGTACGGCAACGCGACCTTCTCGAGCTCCTCGAGCACCCAGGCCGGCCCGACCGCGAATCCGAGCCGGATCGCCGCGAGCGACCAAACCTTCGAGTACGTGCGCACCACCACGAGCGGGCGGGCGTCGTCGACGAGCTCCACCGCGCTCCACGGCGCGAACTCGCCGTACGCCTCGTCGACCACCAGCAGCGCACCCCCGGCCGCGGCGGCCTCGCCCAGGCGTTCGATCGCTCCGCGATCTTCGACGGTGCCGGTCGGGTTGTTCGGGCTGCACACGAACACGATGCTCGGATGATGCGACGCGATGAGCGCTTCCGCGACCGGCACGTCGATGTTGAAGTCGGCCCGCCGCTCCCCCACCACGACATCCGTGCCCGTGATGCGCGCGATGTGCGCGTGCAACGCGTACGTCGGTTCGAAGAGCGCGGCACTCCGGCCCGGGCCGCCGTATGTGAGCAGTAACGTCTGCAGGACCTCGTTGGAGCCGTTGGCGCAGAAGATGCGCTCGACCGGTTGGTCGAGGAACGCACCGAGGCGAGCCCGGAGCGCGCCGGCTGCGCGGTCCGGGTAGCGGTGGTAGTCGACCGAGGCGAGCGCGTCGAGCCAGCGCGCGAGGAACGCTTCGGGTGGCGGGTACGGGCTCTCGTTGGTGTTGAGCCGCACCGGCACGTCGGCCTGCGCCGAGTGGTAGCCCTCGAGCGCGCGGAGATCGTCTCGCGGGAGGATGAGATCGCTCATGTCGGGCCGTCGATTCGCCCCTGGCGCAGCCGCACCGCGTCCGCGTGCGCATCCAGGCGTTCGCTCGCCGCGAGTGTGCGCACGAACGGGGCCACCCGCTCGAGCGCGCCGTCGTCCAGGGTGACGACGTGCACGTGCTTCTGGAAATCGGCGACCCGCAGCGCACTCGCGAAGCGTGCGGTGCCGGCCGTGGGCAGTACGTGGTTGACGCCCGCGACGTAGTCACCGATCACCGCGGGCGCGTCGGCGCCGACGAACACCGCGCCCGCGTGGCGCACCAGCGGGACGAGCAGCGCGGCGTCCTCGCACATGAGCTCGAGGTGCTCCGGGGCGATCGCGTTCGCGGCGTCCATCGCCTGGTCGGCGCCGTCGACGAGGACGATCCGGCCTCCCGACGCGAGCGTCGCGACCGCGTCGTCGTGCCGGCGCGTGGCCGCGAGCAATACGTCGAGCGCACGCTCGACGGCGTCGGCGACGGCTGGGTCCCACGTGATGACGGCGACCGCGCCGCCGGGCCCGTGCTCGGCCTGCGCGAGCAGGTCGGCCGCCACCCAGTTCGGATCGACGGTGGCATCGGCGACGATGGCGACTTCGGACGGACCCGCGAACCCGTCGATCCCGACGATCGGCGCGACCGCGCGCTTCGCTTCTGCCACGTACGCGTTTCCCGGGCCGACGATCACGTCGACGGCGCGGATCGACTCGGTGCCATACGCGAGCGCGGCGATCGCCTGCGCGCCGCCGATCCGGTACAGCTCGTCGACTCCGGCGAGCGCGGCCGCCGCGAGCACGGTGTCGTCGACCGTGCCGTCGGCGCGCGGGGGCGAGCACACGACGACCTCGGGAACGCCGGCGACGCGCGCCGGGATCGCCGTCATGAGGACTGACGAAGCGAGCGGCGCGCGTCCGCCCGGCACGTAGCAACCGGCCCGGTCGACGGGTACCACGAGCTCCCGCACGCGGATCCCGGAACGTGCGTGGTGCGCTTCCTTCTCGCGCTGCGCCTCATGCCACGCCACGATCTGGTCGTGTGCGAACTCGAGCGCGGCGCGCAGGTCGGGATCGAGGCGCGCGAGCGCGGCGTCACGCTCGCGCGCACTGACCGCGAAGTCGTCCAGGCGGCAGCCGTCGAACCGCTCCGTGAGCTCGCGGACGGCGGCGTCGCCCCGGGTGCGCACCGCGGCGACGATCTCGAGCGCGGCCTCCGCGACGCCGGCTCCTGCCGGGTCGGGCCGGACGAGCTGCGCCCGGAGGTCTCCTGTGAGGCCCCGGACGTCGGTGCGAGTGAGGACGTGAGTGGCCATGCGAACGACTCATCGTACCGGCGGGCTTTCGGGTGCCCGCCGATTTGCTACACACGGGGCCGTGGATCCCCGAACCGACCTTGCCGCGCTCTCGAGCATCGGCGCGCAGATCGATGACCTGGCCGAGCGGGTCACCGAGATGGCTGACGGCTACGGCGAGACGCCGGACTCGTCGGTCACGACGGAGTTGTACGCCGCCGAACGGGCCTTGCTCGGCGCGCGCCGCGCGCTCGAACGCGCCTCGGGCTACATGGAGCAGATGACTGCACGCGGCTGAGGCTCACGCGCGCCTCGCCTTCACCTTCGCCTTCGGTGTGGCCGCCCACTGCCCCACCCGGAACGCGCTCGGGCAGATGTCGTTGAGCACGCAGGCGTCGCAGCGGGGGCGCTTGGCGTCGCACACCTTGCGGCCGTGCTCGATCAGCCGGAGCGAGAACTTGCCCCGCGCTTCCGGCGCGACGATGCCGTTCAGGTCGAGCTCGATCTTCACCGGGTCGGTCTCGTTGGTGAGCTTCAGCCGGGCCGAGAGCCGGGTCACGTGGGTGTCGACCGGCAACCCGGGGAGGTCGAACCACACCGAGCGCACGACGTTCCCGGTCTTGCGCCCGACTCCCGGGAGTGTGACGAAGTCGTCGAGGTCGGTCGGCACCTCACCGCCGTAGCGTTCCTCCAGCGCGTGCGCCATCCCGATGATGTTCTTGGTCTTCGAGCGGAAGAACCCGGTCGACTGGATGATGCGCTCGACATCGGCCGGATCCGCGTGGGCGAGGTCCGCGGGGGTCGGGTACTTCGCGAACAGTTCCGGCGTCACGATGTTCACGCGCTCGTCGGTGGTCTGCGCCGAGAGGATCGTCGCCACGAGCAACTGGTACGCGCTGGCGTGGTTGAGCGCGCAGCGCACGTCCGGATACTCGTCCCGGAGCCGCTTCACGACTTCGTCAGCGCGCGAACGAGCGCCGCGGGGTCGGGCCATCGGCCGAGGGTACCCTCGACGCGTGCCCACTCCGATCGTTGCGGAGGTGACCCCCGCCGAGTTCTCGAGCGTCGTGGATCGCGTGCGCGCGCTCGACGGCGCGGTCCTCGCGGACATGGCGCACGACGCGCTCGGGGAGGCGGTGTGGCGGGATCTGGCCCGACCCGACCCCGATTCGCTCGGACTCCTGCTGGACAATCGCGCCTACGCGCACGTCTCGCGCAGCGACAACTTCTCGCCCCGGCACTGGGCGATCGGGCTCGTGCTCACGCCAGCCGCGCGCACCGCCGAGATCGTGAGGGCTCTGCTGGACGCGGCCGCGCGTCACGTCGCCGCGCACGGCGGAGGCCGCATGCTCTGCTGGGTGTTCGACGCGCAACCCGCGGACGACGAGCTGCTCGCCGCGGCCGGATTCGCGCCGGCTCGGGATCTCTACGAGATGCGCGTGACGCTCCCGCTCGCCGAGACACCGGTGTGGCCCGCGGGCGTCGAGGTGCGTGACTTCGAACCCGGACGCGACGACGCCGCGTGGTTGCACGTGAACAACCGTGCGTTCGAGAACCATCCCGAACAGGGGGCGTGGATCGAGTCGACACTGCGCCGCCGGCTGGCCGAGGACTGGTTCGACGCGTCGCTCTTCGTCCTCGCGTTCGATCACGACGGGCTGGCCGGATTCAACTGGTGCAAATTGCATGTCGCGTCGGAGTCCGAACCGATGCTCGGAGAGATCTGGGTGATCGGCGTGGACCCGCGCCTGGCCGGCGCCGGGCTCGGACGCCCGCTCGCGATCGAGGGCCTGGCCCGGATGCACGCGCGCGGCGCCGGCACCGGTTCGTTGTTCACCAACGCCGACAACGAGCGCGCGCTCAAGCTGTACAAAGGGCTCGGGTTCGTGGTGCACCGCACCGACCGGTCCTACGCCCGTGAGGTCGAGGCCGCGTGACCGCCCGCTACCGGGCCACGCGCGACGAATACCGCGCCGTGCTCGCCGCACGCGGTGAACCGAAATACCGCGCCGATCAGGTCTACGACGGCCTCTGGACCCAGCGTCGTCCGCTCCACGCGTTGACGAATGTCGGCCAAGGGCTGCGCAACGAACTCGCATCCGCGTTCCCGGAAGCCCTCGCTCCCGTCGTCGAGCAACAAGGCGACGGCGGCCTCACCACCAAGTGGCTCTGGGCCGCGGCCGGTGGCGCCCAGATCGAGACCGTCCTCATGCGCTACAAGGACCGGGCGACGGTGTGCATCTCGTCGCAGGCCGGTTGCGCGATGGGCTGCACCTTCTGCGCGACCGGTCAGGCCGGATTCGAGCGTCACCTCGACGCGGGTGAGATCTGCGAACAGGTGCTACGCGCCCAGCATGCCTCACCGCAACGCGTCGGCAACGTCGTGTACATGGGCATGGGCGAGCCCCTCGCCAACGTGGAGCCGGTGCTCGAGTCACTCAGCCGCCTCCACGCCGATGCCGGTTTCTCGGCCCGCCATCTCACGGTGTCGACCGTCGGCGTGGTGCCCGGCATCAACCACCTGCGCCAGTTCCCATTGCCGGTGACGCTCGCGGTCTCGCTCCACGCGCCCGACGACGCGCTGCGCGCGGAGCTCGTCCCGCTCGACCGCCGCTATCCGATCGCGGAGGTGCTCGACGCCGCGCGCGCCTACGCGGAGGCCAAGGGCCGGCACGTCACCTTCGAGTACGCGTGCATCTCGGGCACGAACGACCACCCGCACCAGGCCGACGCCCTCGCCGACCACCTGCGCGGCTTCCGGGGCGGGGCGCACGTCAACCTGATCCCGCTGAACCCCACCAGTGGATTTGGTGGTCACGCGGCCGAGTCGGACCGCATCGCGCGCTTCGCGGCGCGGCTGCGCGAGCGCGGCGTGGAGGCGTCGATCCGGCGGAACCGCGGCGTCGACATCGACGCTGCGTGTGGTCAACTTCGAGCCCGCACCCCGCCCGAGCCGAACCCGGCCGCGGCATCGGCCACAATGGACCAGTGAACGAGCACCGCTTCTTCAACCCCTCGCAACCGCAGACGCTCCAGACCGGGGTGCTGCTCTGTTACCTGAGCGCGGTGTTCGGGCTGATCTTCGGCGTGGTCGCCAGCTCCGCGATCCTTGCGCTGTTCATCATCATCGGTCTCGCCGCCGGCGGCTACGGCATTGCCAACGAGAAGCGCTGGGGCTACGTGCTCGCGGTCACCGCGGCGTCCTTGCACGTGCTGATGTACCTGCTCATCTACCGCTCGAACATCATCACGAACGTCGGGCTCCTGATCTCGTTCGTCTTCGACGTCGCGCTCGTGCTCCTGCTGGTGCATCCGATGAGCCGCGACTACCAGCGCATCTGGTTCAAATAGCCCTCGTGCGCGCGGACGTGGGGAGCCGCGACCCCCCACGCATCTGGTTCAAGGAGGCCATTGGTTCGAGGCGCAGGTACCGCGTTACCGTGCCCGGCTCGCGGCGCTCGGGGGGCGGATGCAGTTCAACCTGGCCGACCTGTGGGAGCGCGTCGCCGACACCGTGCCCACGCACGAGGCGTTCGTCTGTGGTGAACGACGCCTGACGTTCAATGCCGCCGACACCCGGGCCACCCGGCTCGCGCACGTGTTGCAGGACCAAGGCATCGGCGCCGGTGACCACGTCGCCCTGTACTTGTACAACGGTGTTGAGTATCTCGAGGGCATGCTCGCCGCGTTCAAGCTCGGTGCGGTACCGATCAACGTCAACTACCGCTACGTCGAGGAAGAGCTGCGGTACCTCCTGGACGACGCGGACGCGCGCGCCGTCGTCTTCCACGCCGAGTTCGCGCCGAAGCTCGCCGCGATCGCACGACAGCTCCCGAAACTCCGCACCTTCATCGCGGTCGCCGACGACTTCGCACCCGACGGCGGGGCGGCCATGCTCCCCGGCTCGATCGCGTACGAGGCCGCGCTCGCGGGCGCGAGCGCGGATCGCGACTTCGCGGCGCGGTCCGCCGACGCGCTCTACATCCTCTACACGGGTGGCACCACGGGCATGCCGAAAGGCGTCATGTGGCGCCACGAGGATGTCTTCTTCGGTGCAATGGGAGGCGCGGGTGGCGGGGGCACGCCCATCGACACGCCCGAGGAGATCGCCGAACGTTGCCTTCAGCCCCGCACCCGGTGCGTGCCCGCGTGCCCGTTCATGCACGGCACCGCGCATTGGATGGCGTTCAGCGCCTTGTTCACGGGCGGCTCCGTCGTGATCCCGACCCAGCGCCACTTGGATCCGGTTGCGTTGTGGGAGCTCATCGCGGCCGAGCAGGCGAACTTCCTGGTGCTCGTGGGTGACGCGTTCGCGCGCCCGCTCGTCGAAGTGCTCGACACACCCGCCGGCGCGCACCTCGATCTCTCGTCGCTCCGGGTTCTGCTGTCGGGCGGGGCGATCCTCTCGCCCGCAGTGAAAGGTGCGCTGGTGGAGCACCTGCCCGGCGTCCTCGTCGTCGACGGGTACGGCGCCTCGGAGACCGGCGGGCAGGGCCAGTCGGTGACCGTCGCCGGGGGCGAGATCCCGAGCACGCCTCGCTTCCACGTCAACGACCAGACCGCGGTGCTCGACGACGACCTCCGCCCCCTGCCCGCCGGTGTGGTCGGCCGCCTGGCCCGGCGGGGCCACATCCCCCTCGGCTACTACAAAGACCCGGAGAAGAGCGCGACGACGTTCCCCGTCGTCGACGGGATCCGGTGGTCAGTACCGGGCGACCACGCCCTGATCGAGCCCGACGGTGCGATCACCTTGCTCGGGCGCGGTTCGGTGTCGATCAACACGGGCGGCGAGAAGGTCTACCCGGAAGAGGTCGAATCCGTCCTGAAGGCCCATGCCACCGTGTTCGACGCGGTGGTCGTGGGCGTCCCCGACGGCCGCTGGGGCGAACGCGTCGTGGCGGTCGTCCAGCCCCGCCCCGGGGACGCACCCACCCTCGCCGCGCTGCAGGAGCACGCCCGCACCCACCTCGCGGGGTACAAGGTCCCGCGCGGGCTCGTCACCGTCACCGCGATCATGCGGTCGCCTTCGGGCAAGCCCGACTACCGGTGGGCGCGCGCGGCGGCCACCGAACACCTGCCCGCATGATCATCCGCTGACCATCACGCGGCCCGGCTCGGGCAACTACCGTCAGGGCGAGGAGCCGCTGTGTCAAACCGCCTTGCCGAAGAAACCAGCCCGTACCTGCGTCAGCACGGGGAGAACCCCGTCGACTGGTACCCGTGGGGCGACGATGCGTTCGCGCTCGCTCGGGCGCTCGACAAGCCGGTGTTCCTGTCCGTCGGCTACTCCTCGTGCCACTGGTGCCACGTCATGGCCCACGAGTCGTTCGAGGACCCGGAGGCCGCGGCGCTCATGAACGAGCTGTTCGTGAACGTGAAGGTCGACCGCGAGGAACGTCCCGACGTCGACGCGGTCTACATGCAGGCGGTGCAGGCGCTCACCGGCCGCGGCGGCTGGCCCATGAGCGTGTGGTGCACTCCGGACGGTCGCCCCTTCTACGGCGGCACCTACTACCCGAACGAGGAACGGCACGGCATGCCGTCGTTCGAGCGCGTCTGCGAAGCCGTGGCGGAGGCGTGGAACGAACGACGCGACGAAGTGCTCGAGCACGCGGGTCGCCTCACCGAGGCGATCGACGAGCAGGTGATGCGGCCCGAGACGCGCGTCGAGTTGTCACGGCAACTCCTGCGCGAGGCCTACGACAACATCGCGGCACAATTCGAACCGAAGTACGGCGGCTTCGGCACCGCGCCGAAGTTCCCACCGGCGATGACGCTCGAGTTCCTCTGCCGTTCGTACCAGCGCAACGAGTCCGAGCACACGCTCGAGATGATCACGACCACGCTCGACGCGATGGCCGCGGGCGGCATGTACGACCAGATCGGCGGCGGCTTCGCTCGCTACTCCACCGACGACTACTGGTTGGTCCCGCACTTCGAGAAGATGCTCTACGACAACGCGCTGCTGACCCGCGCGTACCTCCACGCGTACCTGCTCACCGGCGAGCCCCGATACCGCCGCATCGTCGAGGAGACGATCGAGTACGTCCTCCGCGACCTGCGCCACCCCGAGGGCGGCTTCTTCTCGGCCGAGGACGCCGACTCCGAGGGCATCGAAGGCAAGTTCTACTTGTGGACGCTGGACGAGATCCAAGAGGTCTGCGGCGACGACGCCGAGGAAGTGATCGAGTACTACGGCGTGACGTTCGGCGGGAACTTCGTCGACCCGCACACGCAGTACTCGGGCAACATCTTGCACGTCATCGACCGGCACCGCGAGCGCTCCGAAGCCGTGCAGCGCGGCCGGGAGCACCTGCTGACCCGGCGCTCGCGCCGGATCCGGCCCGGCCTCGACAACAAGGTGCTGCTCGCGTGGAACGCGATGTTCCTCGGGGCGCTGATCGAAGCCGCATCCGCCCTCGACCGGGACGACTGGCGAGCCGTCGCCCGCGCCAACGGACGGTTCCTCCTCACCCGGCTCCGCCGCGAGGATGGGCGGCTGCTGCGTTCGTGGCGCGCGCCGTACCTCGCCTACGCCGAGGACTACGCGGCACTCCTGGAGGCGCTGTGCACGCTCGCCGAGCACGACAACGCCTCGTGGCTCGACTTCGCCCGGCCCGTCGCCGACGACTTGATCCGCCTGTTCCACGACGACGAGCAGGGCGGGTTCTTCACGAACGGTCACGACGCCGAGCAGCTGGTCGTGCGGCAGAAGGACGTCTTCGACAACGCGACACCGTCCGCGAACTCGCTCGCGGCCAACGGGTTGCTGCGCCTCGCTGCGCTGACCGGTGACACGAAGTACGAGGAGCCCGCAGTGCGCGTCATCAGCATGCTGGGCCGGGTCGTGAGCGCGCACCCGACTTCGTTCGCACACGCGTTGGCCGCGGTCGAGCGCTACCTCGCCCAACCGCTCGAGATCGCGATTGTCGGCCCCCGCTCGGATCCGCGTACCGCCGCGCTCACCCGTGAGGTGACGCACCGGTTCATCCCGAACTCGGTCGTGCTGTTCGGCGAACCGCAACGCCTGCCCGAAACCCCGCTGCTCGCGTCACGCACGCTGGTGGACGGCGCGCCCGCGGCCTATCTCTGCGAGGGCTACGCGTGCCAGCAGCCGGTCATGGGCCCCGACGAACTCCGCGCCCAGATCGACGGCGCACTGAAGGAGCGTCAGCGCGCGGCGACGTAGGTGCCGGAGGCGAGATCCTCGGCGACGGCCCATCCGAACGCGATGAGCGCCTGGCCCTTCTGCGCGTCGAGCTCGCCGACGAGCGACACGATCTTGGCGCCGCCCGTGGCCTTGATCGGGCTGGCGTCGAGGACCGGCACGCACGGAGGCTTCCGACCCTTCACCGCGACCCGGAACGACCGGTCGTCGAAGTGGCCCTCGAAGCCGAACCGCTTGGCGAGCCGGCGGCCCCACGCCCGGTCCTCGCCGTTCGGGGTGTAGCCCGGGCGGGGCACCACGTTCGCGAACGTCTGCAGCAGCGTGTACGCGCTCGGCCGGTGGATGCGGGCCGCGACCACGACGTCCTCGTCAGGAAACGAGATCGCGGCGCGACGAGACAGCTCGTTCGTCATCGTCCGCAGGGTGGACGCCGCGTCCTTCCCCTTCCGCGCGACCCCCGCCCCCCACAGGATCGACGGCGTGCCGCCGATCCGTTCGAGGGAGCCGAGCAGCACGCCCTGCAGGTCGTCCTCGGTGTACGCGAGGACGACGAGCGGGAACTGTTCGACCTGGTGGTCGAGGTCGGAATCCGATATCGGAAGTCCGGCCGCGAGGAGAAGTTGGCCGAACTCATCGAGTTCGGCCGGCTTGAGCGAAACGGAATCACGGGACTCGACGTTCATCGCCAATCCATTGTGGCCGAAGCACACCCTTGTGCGAAAGTCGGCGGGTTTCCGACCCGCCCGAACCTGGACGAATTTCGGCCGTTCGGCCTGGTCTGCGTGGTGTCGGCGGACATTCAGTCGATCACGATTCCGTCGAGGTCGACGAGCGGCGGTGGGTACTGCGGGTCCATCTCCTCGAGCGCGGCGACCATCAGTGTCGCGACCGCCAGGCTGCTGACCCATTTTTGATCGGCGGGCACGACGTACCACGGTGCCCAACTCGTCGATGTGCGCGTGATCGCGTCTTCGTAGCGGCGTTGGTAGTCGTCCCACCGCGACCGGTTGTCGAGGTCGTCGAGCCGGAACTTCCAGCGTTTGTCCGGGTTCTCGAGCCGGGCTTCCAGACGCCGGCCCTGCTCCGCCGCCGACAGGTGCAGGAAGACCTTCACGAGCGTGTAGCCCTCGTCGTGCAGCATGCGCTCGAAGCCGCGGACGTGGCGGCACCGGCGCCGGCGTTGGGATCCCGAGATCAGGCCGAGCACCGATGCCGTGACGATGTCCTCGTAGTGCGACCGGTTGAACGCGCCGATCTCCCCGCGAGCCGGCAGCTGGCTGTGAACCCGCCAGAGGTAGTCGTGGGCGAGCTCGGTCGTGGTCGGTGCTTTGAACGACACGACGTGGCACCCGGACGGGTTCAAGCCGGTGAACACACGCCGAATGGTGCCGTCCTTGCCGCTCGTGTCGAGACCCTGCAGTACGAGCAGGATGCTGCGCTGCTGCTCCGCGTAGAGGCGGATCTGCAGCTCGCCCAGCCGGGCCACGAGCTGCACGAGCCGCGCCTGCGCGTCGGCCTTGTCGAGGCCGAGGCGGTCGGCGGGGTCGCGAGCCGCCAGGTCGGCGGGATGTCCGGGCTTCACCACCAGCGCTTTGCGCATCGGGTGACGGTACCGCCACCCCGGACGCGTCCCGGCGTCTCGGAGACGCTCAGAGGTACGTTGCGCCGATGCCCATAGACGACTCCTTGCTGCGGACTCGCGCTCGCACCCTGGCCTCGCGCCTCGAGCCTCTCGTGGGTCAGGTGTACTTCTCGCCCGAGGCACACGCCGGGTACGTCGACCTCGGGTTCGGGCCCAGTCCCGGTGAGTTCGGTGGCGTCGCGATGCCCGACGGCCCCGCGTACTTCACGAGCCGGGGCTCCCTGCTCGGCCAGGTGGAGCCCGAAGTGGTGGCGGCCGCGTTCGGTGTCTTCAAACCGGCAGTCGTCGTGGACGGCGTCCGCCGCGGGTGGTCGCTCACCGACGCCACGACGATCTTCGCGACCCGGCGCGCGGGTGCTGTCGCACAGCTCGAACGTATCCTCGGGCCGCCCGGCGACCCGACCACGCGCGCAGCCGACCTGCTCGAACGCGCCGTCGAACTGCTCCGGCCCGAAGGGCGACCACTCTTCGCAGGTCTCCGTAGCAAGTGGGACGCGCCCCGCGATCCGTGGACGCGCTTGTTCCACCTCGGCGACATGTTCCGTGAGTACCGCGGCGACGCGCACGTTGCCGCGTGGACGAGCGCGACGCTCGACGCGACGGAGATCGGACTCCTCACCGAGGCCTACATCGGGCTGCCGCTCCGCACGTACGTGCGCACTCGGGCATGGGACGACGCCGAGCTCGGCGCGGCGATGGACCGGCTCGTCACGCGCGGCTGGATGGCCGACGACGCGATGACCGAGCTCGGCCGTACCGAGCGCGAAGAGGTCGAGCGGGCAACCGACCGCGCGCTGCGCGGCGCGATCGAACAACTCGGCGACGACGCCGACGAGCTCTTCGGCATCCTCGAGCCGTGGGGCACGGCGATGCGCGCCGCGGGCGGCTACATCGGTGGCCCCGTCGACCTGTGGCCGTCGGAGCGCACCTGAACCGTGTGTCGGAACCCGCGAGCTTCGTCCACGACTCCGACCTCAGACGCGTCGCTCCTCGGGTGACCCGGTTCCGCCGACGGCGTAGGGTCGCCGCGAAGCAACGTTCTCTCCTCGGGAGGTCGGTAGCGATGAGCGTCTACAAGGTCATCGAAGTCATCGGTACGAGCACTGAGTCTTGGGAAGAGGCGGCCCGATCGGCGGTGACGACCGCACGCGGGAGCCTGCGCGACCTGCGCGTCGCCGAAGTCGTGAAGCAAGACCTCGACGTCGGCGACGATGGCTCGCTCACGTACCGAACGAAGCTCTCGGTGTCCTTCAAGTACGAAGACAACTGAGCCGGAGCCGGCAGTCGCGCTGATCGTGTCCCAGCGACCCGACTGGCGCGTCGGCACGCGCCTCCGCCGGCCATGGCGTCGCCTGGCGGACGCAGTTTCCTGGACCCGACCGACGTCGACCGAGATCGTCACCGTTGCGAAGTCGGGGTTGGCGGCCGGAATCGCGTGGTCGATCGCGCGGGCCGTGACGGGTGTGTCCGACCCGGTGCTCGCCGCGCTCACCGCGCTGGTGGTCGTGCAGGTCTCGGTGCGCGCGTCGGTGCGCACGGCACTGCAGCGCAGCGCGGCTGTGGTGCTGGGCGTGCTGCTCGCGCTCGCGCTCGGCGACGTGATCGGGTTGAACGGCCTGACCGTGGGCGTCCTCGTCGCGGTCTCGCTCGGCGTGGCGGAGTTGGTGCTGCGGCTCCCGGCCGCGGCCGCGAGGCAGATCCCGATCAGCTTCCTCGTCGTGCTCACGGCGCTCGCCGCGAGTCCCGCCACGCAAGGATGGAGCCGAGCGCTCGGCACCGTCATCGGTGCCGGAGTCGGCGTTGTCGTCTCACTGGTCCTGCCTGCTTCGCGACTCGTCGATGCCCGGCAGACGCTCGACCGGTTGGCGGTGAGCCTCGGCGACGTACTCGACGCGATGGCCGCGGGGTTGGAGCAGCCATGGTCGACCGACCAGACCGAGGAGTGGCGCCGGCGTGCGCGCACGGCTCGTGATCGTCTGTACCGCCAGGCGGCCGAGGCGGTCGGAAACGGTCGAGAGGCGGCGCGCTGGAACGTACGGGATCGCCGTCACATCGACACGCTCGGTCGTTACGAGGACGTGCTCCCGCGCCTCGAGCGGACCGCAATCGGCGTGTCTGTCCTCTCGAGAGGGCTCGACGACCACGCGCACCTCTCCGGCACGTCGCACGCGGCCATGCCCGAGATGGGCGCACTGCTCGTCGCTCTGGCGGAGGCCGTGCGCACGTTGATGCGAGGCGTGCTCGGGGAGCCGGGCGACGCTGACATCTCGGGCGCGCTCGATCGGGTGCGGGAGCAGCGGCACCGCTGCACGGCGGGCGTGTACCGCCGCGCCAAGTCGGTGCTCGAGCGCGACGATGCACCCGTGGACGGCCGACGCGAAAGCGAGTGGCTCGGATACGCCGCGTTGCTGGTGCAGGTGGACCGAATCGTCGTCGATCTCGGTGCGCCCCTCCCGACGTGATCGGGTCACGGCGAGCGGCGCGAAGGCGCGTCTCGACGTTCGCGCGCGCGTCACCTGCTCGATGCGGCACGTTCATGCGCTGGTTCGGTGCGCTGGGGTTAACACGCCGGAGCCAACGCGCCGGTCAGCGCGCGTGCTCGAACCGAGGAGACGAAGAGTATGAAGAGAACGACGTTCATCGCGGCCGTGGCGATCGTGGCGGTGTTGGGGATGAGCTCTACGGCATTCGCCGCATTCGGTGTGCCGTTCGGGCTCGGGTTCGACTTCGGGGTGTTCCGCGACAAGCAGCTCGCGTTGCACTCCCAGTTCGAATACGGAACCGGACGCCCGCTGGATGCGTCGTCGACGCGCCAGCTCACGCAATCCGAGGCCGCGGCCGATCCGGCCAGGCTCGTTACCCTCGCCAACGGACTTTCCGCTCCCTCCGACGCCCAACGAGCGGGTCGTCGCGGGATGGCTCAGTGTGCTCGGGAAAGCCTCTCGGCACGCAAGCGCGCGGAGTACTCGCGACTCGACACACCCGACGGTGTTCGGGAAAGCCTCTCGGCCCGCAAGCGCGCGGAGTACTCGCGACTCGACACGCCCGCCGGAAGCGCTCTGCCGTCGACATCGCTCTGCTCCAGCGTGCCGCCGACGAGGCGCTCGACGGGCGCGGTGTGATCGTCGTTCACGGCCGCGGCCGCGACGCCGCCTCCGACGAGGAGTGCCGCGGCAACGGCGAGCGCAAGGCTGCGTCGATGCATCTTGGCCTGGTCGGGCGCGGGACGGATCGTGGATGCGGTGGTCGCCATGACAAACCTCGCAGGTAGGCGGACCTGCTGAGCGTCGGCGCGGTTCGACCGAATGACAGCGCGCCCGCGCGCTGCGGTAGTGGGTAAGGATCACTGTTGGGTCCTCCGGCAGCGCGATCACTGCATCGGACCGCTCGAGTTCGCTCGGAACGGCTCGCGCCGGGGCGTGCTGATTCATGCGACGATTAACAGCGGATCGTCGAAAATCGAACTCCGTCGAGCACGCAGCACGACGAGCGCGGCGCTCGCAGACCAGTTATTGGAAGTAGGTACGCGGCATTCCGGGTGCGAGGATGGTGGACGTGGAGGATGTCGAGGTCCACTACGCGATGAGCGGGGACGCGCGACTGGCGTACACCGTCCGCGGGCGCGGCCCGCACGAGATCGTGTTTGTCCCGGCGTGG
Source organism: uncultured Actinomycetes bacterium (assembly GCA_963740835.1). Classification (GTDB taxonomy): domain Bacteria; phylum Actinomycetota; class Acidimicrobiia; order IMCC26256; family PALSA-610; genus CAVUFH01. The sequence goes on from CAVUFH010000006.1 coordinate 85,464, forward strand.
TTGTCCAACCAGGACGTTGCGCCGACCCCGGCGTACGGCGCGTTCTGGGAGCACGTGTCGACCTTCGCGACCGTGGTGATGTACGACCCGCGAGGGTCGGGCCTGTCGGATCCGGTCGCCCTCGAAGATCTGCCCACTCTGGAGCGCTGGACCGAGGATCTCCACACGATCGTGGAGTCGGTCGGATTCACGCAGGCCGTGCTCATCGCCGAATCGGCGGGCGGGCCGGTGGCGATGTTGTACGCGGCGACGCATCCCGAACGGACGCGTGCGCTCGTGCTGATCAATACGTACGCCGCGCTGGCATGGTCGGAGGACTATTCCGCCGGTGTGAAGGCCGGCGACTACGAGCATCTCGTCGAGCACATCGAGCGGGTATGGGGCACCGGGCGATTCCTGCAAGCGCTCGAACCCGATGTCGAGGTCGATGCGTCACGGGTGCGTCACTTGGCCCGTGTCGAGCGGCAGTCGATGGCGCCCGCCACAGTCGGCGCGATCTTCCGCCAACAGTACGCAACCGATGCGCGAGCGATTCTGCCGGTGATCAGTTCTCCGACGTTGGTCATGCACGTCACCGCGAACGGATTCGTTCCTGTGGAGTACGGACGGTACGTCGCGGAGCACATTACGAGTGCTCGTCTCGTCGAGTTGCCGGGACGGGATCATTCGATGCTCAACGGTGGTGACGCGCAGCAGATCATGACCGACGAGATCGAAGAGTTCGTGACCGGCACTCGCGTCGACAGCGATCACGCACGGATACTCACGACGCTCGTGTTCACCGACGTCGTAGGTTCGACGGACCGAGTCGTCGCCATCGGCGATCGCGCGTGGCGTAATGTCCTCGATCTTCACGACGACGCGATCCGCCGTCAGCTCGAACGGTTCGCCGGCTCGCAGCGTCGGCTCACCGGCGACGGCGTGCTCGCCACCTTCGACGGCCCGGCGCGCGCGATCCGCTGCGGATCCGCGATCCGTGACGCCGCCCGCCAGATCGGTCTCGACGTCCGCGTCGGCATACACACCGGTGAAGTGGAACGGCGCGGCACCGAGCTCGCCGGCGTGGCCATCCATCTCGCGCACCGCGTCTGCGAGACCGCCGCTCCCGGTGAAGTCTTGGTTTCGCGCACGGTCGTCGATCTCGTCGCGGGATCAGGTCTCTCCTTCGATGATCGCGGCGAACACGACCTCAAGGGCATTCCGCAACCTTGGCGGCTGTTCTCGGTCTGCACCTGACCGCCGTCGACGCGGCAACGCGCGGCTCAACGCACGCGGTCGATCCAACAATGGTCTGGGCATACGCGCGCGAGGGGTGTGGCCCAGCCACGCGCGTTCGGATGGCCCCAGCCGCGGGACGCACGCGGCGAGGTCGGCTTCGCCTTCGGGCGCCTTGCCTTGGCCTTGTAGAGGGGACGCCGGGCGGACCGAGGAACGGGATCCCGTCGTCTGCACGGGCGCCTCGCGCATGCCCATGCGAGTTGTGGGCGGTAGAGGACTCGAACCTCCGACCTCGTCCGTGTGAAGGACGCGCTCTAGCCGACTGAGCTAACCGCCCCCATAGGGTCGACGACTCTACCGCACAGCCCTCGTCAGGACTGACGCCAGTTCGGCGTCACGAGGAAGCGTTCGGCGACGGCGCAGTGCAAGGCGATGCCGGTGCGCATCGCCTCCTCGTCGATCGTCATGCGATTCGAGTGGCACGCGTGCGCGTCCGCGGGACGCGTCCCGGGCGGGCACACGCCGAGGAACGCGAGCGCGCCCGGGCGCTGCTCGAGCACGTAGGAGAAGTCCTCGGCGCCCATGACCGGCGCGGGCATGCGTCCGGCCTTGGCCGCGCCGAGGAGGTCGCCGGCAACGTCGAGCGCGAAGGTCGCGAAGTCACTGTCGTTGATCGTCGGCGGGTAGCCGGGCTCGACGGTCACGACCGCATGCAACTGGTGCGCAGCCGCGAGGCCGGTCGCGATCTGCTCGACGCCTTCGAGCGCACGGCTGCGCCCGCCGGGCGACACGGCCCGTATGGTGCCGCGCAGGTGCGCGGTCTCGGGGATGACGTTCGTCGTCGTTCCCGCGCGCATGTAGGTGATGGAGATGACGACCGGGTCGAACGTGTCGATGCGACGCGTCACGAAGGTCTGCAGGCTCTGGATGATCTCGGCCGCGACCGTGATCGGATCCCGCGCGAGGTACGGCGTCGACGCGTGGCCGCCCTTACCCGTCACGAGGATGTCGATGACATCGGCCGACGCCATGAGCGCGCCGCCGCGCGTCCAGACCGAACCCGTCGGGAGATTGGGTGCGACGTGCAGCGCGAACGCGGCGTCGACGGTCGGCTGGTCCAACACACCCTCGTCGATCATGTACTGCGCGCCCGCGAAGCCTTCCTCACCGGGCTGGAACATGAAGCGGATCGTGCCCGCGAGTTGCTCGCGCTTCGCGGCGAGCACGCGGGCCGCGCCGATGAGCATCGCGACGTGCGCGTCGTGGCCGCACGCGTGCATCGTGTTGTGGATCGTGCTCGCGTAGTCGAGGCCGGTGTCCTCGGGCATCGGCAACGCGTCCATGTCGGCCCGCAAGAGGATCGTCGGACCGGGTGCGCCACCGTGCAGATCGGCGACCACCGATGTGACCGCCGTTCCGGTGCGCACGTCGAGACCGAGACCATCGAGCGCGTCGAGGACCAGCCGTTGCGTCTTCGGCAGCTCGAGCCCGAGCTCGGGCTCGGCATGGATGCGGCGGCGCAGGTCGACGCTGTCGGTCAACACCGTTTCGGCCTCTTCCAGGAGTTGTTGCATGGCGGGACACTACGCCCCGGTGCGAAACCACTCTCGGACCGCGCGACCGAAGACGCGCTGATACTCCGCGTACGCGTCACGCAACGCCGGGCCCGGCCACGGCTGCGCGCACAACGCGACCGGGAGGAGCGGATCGGCGCGCACGTGCGCGAGTGCGGCTGCGCCGACCTCGAACGCGTGCGCCAGAGCATCCGCGTGGGCGCGGTCAATCGACGCGATCGCGCGTTCCAGGTGGTCGCGAAGCACCTCGGCGCGCGTGCCCCACGCGGCCGGGTCGAACAGCTGTGCCGCGAGCGCGACGGCATCCTGTTCCGGGGTCGCGCGCCACCAGTCGCACTGCGCTTCGGCGATGTTCCATGCGGCGGCGGGACCCGACGCGCGCGGCAGGTTGTCGGGGCGGACCCAGCACCCCTCGCGGCTCTCGGCGTACCGCAGCCGGCGGAACGCGTCGCGCAGTGCCGCCCGATCGGTTGCGTCCCGCGCCGTGGGGCGCACCGCGGCCAGCCTCCACCCGCCGTCCCAGTCGGTGAGTTCAGGCGTGAGGCTCCAGTCCTGGCTGTGCTGGCGCGCCCGCACCGCGCCGTGCAGCTCGTAAATGCCGGCCGACGCGACGAGCTCGCCACGGTCGACCATCCGGCTGAGGGCGACGCGGGCGGTGCCGTCGGCGATGCCGAACGCGCCGCACCACTGCACGAGGCGGGCGCCGGGCATCCGCGGTGGGTGCATCCCGAGCAACAGGCTCGCGATCACCGACCGCGCCGAGAGCGGCCGCTCGAGCAGCCATGATTCGGTGTTCGCATTACGTTGTGTCGCCACCTGTCGGCAGAGTGTAATGTGCACGCGTGACCGCGACGATGGTTCCCGAGCACCGGCTGCTCGAGGGGTTCCGGCCCACCGACCGGCTCAAGGCTGATGCCCGGCCCGCGCACGCGTTCCGCGAGGAGCTGCGCCGGATCCCGAGCTTCCGCAACGCGCTGTCGGTCGTGTCGGTGTGGGTCCAGACGCTCGGCCTCATGTGGCTCGCGGTGTGGGCGGACAACCTCGTCGTGTGGGTGGTCGTGTTCCTGCTCATGGGTCGCGCTCACGCGCAATTCGCGGCGCTGATGCACGAAGCTGCGCACCGGTTGCTGTTCCGCAACCGCAAGTGGAACGACTGGGTCGGACGCTGGCTGCTCGGCTACCCGTCGTTCACACCCACCGACCTCTACCGGCGCGGTCACATGGCGCACCACCGCGAAGAGTTCGGCCCGGACGAGCCCGACATCCCGCTGTACCGCGGCTATCCCATCTCGCGCGCGTCGTTCCGGCGCAAGCTCGTGCGCGACGCGACCGGCCGGACCGGATGGAAGCTGTTCAAAGGATTGCTCCGCGGCGTGCGCGCACCAGGCCCGGCCGGAACTCAGGCGCGGCGCGTCGTCGCGGTGCAGCTGGTGCTCATTGCGGCGTCGATTGCGGTCGGCCACCCGTGGGTGTACTGGCTGCTCTGGTTCGTGCCGTACCTCACCGTGTGGCGCGTCATCAACCGGCTGCGCTCGGTCGCCGAGCACGGCGGGATGCAGCGCTCGAAGGACCGCAGGGAAACGACGCACTCCGTCAAGCAGTCGTGGGCGGCGCGCTTCGTGCTCGTCCCGCACAACATCGGCTGGCACCTCGCGCACCACGTCGACTCCGGCGTCCCGATGAAGCGGCTGCCCGAGTTCCACGCCGAGCTGCGCCGCGCCGGATACGTCACCGACGCGCTCGAGTACCCGACCTACACCGCGCTCTGGCGCCGGCTGGCGTCGGGTTCGGCGCCGTCCGGCCCATCCCGCCCCGACACACCGCAACCGGACGCCTCCGCGGCCTGAGCGCCCCGGTCGGGCACAATCCCATCTGTGTCCGGCCCTTCCGTGTCCCAGCCGTCCGGCCCCAACGGTGCTCGAGGATCGACGTTCGACGTGATCGCGGGCGTCATGCACGAGCAGGTTCCTGCCCGTCGGCTCGCGGCAGATCCGATCGACGACGCCACCGTGCTCGCGGTGCTCGATCTCGCGAGCCGGGCCGGCGCCGGCAACCGCTGGCGCTGCGAATTCGTCGTGGTCCGGGATCCAGACGTCCGCCACCAGCTGGCCCGGATCTACCGCCAGGGATGGTCGATCTACCGGCGGTTCCTGCGCACCCGCAGCGGCGACGACGCCGAGCTCGAGGCCCGCCAGTGGGAAGCCGACCACTTCGAGGACGTGCCCGTGCTGATCGTCCCCTGCGTCCGGGGACGCCGACCGCGCTTTCCCGCCGCCGGCGGGGCCGCGTACTACGGCGCGGCCTACCCCGCGGTGCAGAACCTGCTGCTCGCGGCGACCGCGCTCGGCCTCGGCGCCGGCGTCACCAATCTCGCACTCTGGTCCAGCTGGCAGGCGCGCCGCACGCTCGCGCTCCCCCGCAATGTCACGCCCGTCGCGGTCGTGCCGTTGGGACGGCTGCGGGGGCCCGTGATGCCGCCGCCGATCCCGCCCATCGAGAACTTGGTGCATCTCGACCGATTCGGGCACCAGCCGTTCCGGGCCAACGCCCGCCGGCCAATTCGCGACGTGGCATTATGAGGGGACACAACGGGCCCCGCCCGGGTCGCCCGGGTCGATCGTCGAAGCAAGGAGGCGGGGTGACGAAGACAGCAGGCCTCCGGCCGGCCATCATCCCCGCCAGCGCCGGCTGACGTTGCGCCCGTTCCCACTCCGAGGCAGGTGACGACGTGCCCAGAAAAGGAAGAGCTCGGCGTTTCCGTGAGGCGCGCAAGCTCAAGCAGGGCTACGACGACGGGCTGTTCCGTGAAGGCTCCGGAACTCTGGCGGACGTCTCCGAGGAATCCGACGAGGACGTCGACGACGACGACGAGTGGGACGACGAGGACGAAGACGAGGACTGGGACCCCGACCACCAGGTCAATTGACCCGGGATTGGTGACCCGTGCCCCAGTGGGGTCACGTCAAGCGCGGTGACGGCAACTCGGTGTCGATCTCGTAACGGGCGAGCGCTTCCGCGACGGCTTCGCCCTTCAGGTCGCCCGTCTGCGCGAGCCCGTCGAGGACCGCGACGACGGTGTGGGCTGCGTCCACCTCGAAGTGGCGGCGCAGTGCGGGGCGGGTATCGGAATAACCGTAGCCGTCGGTGCCGAGCACCACGTAAGGGTGCGGTACGAAGCGGGCGATCGAGTCAGGCACGCCCTTCACCCAGTCGCTGACCGCGACCACCGGGCCTTCGGCGTCGCCCAGCTGTTCGGTGACGTACGGCGTACGCGGCGCCTCGGTCGGGTGCAGCCGGTTCCAGCGCTCCGTGTCGATCGCGTCGTCACGCAGCTGCTTCCAACCGGTGACGCTCCACACGTCGGCCGCGACGTCATGGTGCTCGGCGAGCAACCGCTGCGCCTCCAGTGCCTGCAACACCATCGGGCCGCTCGCGAGGATCTGGGCACGGTGCGTGCGCTCGGCGTCGGCGGCCCGGTAGCGGTAGATCCCGCGCAGGATGCCTTCCGCGATTCCCTCCGGCATGGGGGGCTGCACGTAGTTCTCGTTGTAGAGGGTCAGGTAGTAGAAGCAGTCCTCCGGGTCCGGCCCGTACATGCGCCGGATGCCGTCACGGACGATCACCGCCACCTCGTACGCGAACGCGGGGTCGTAGGCGCGCAGGTTCGGGTACGCCATCGCGTACATCTGCGACTGGCCGTCGCAGTGCTGCAGCCCTTCACCGGTGAGCGTCGTGCGGCCCGCAGTCGCGCCCATCAAGAACCCGCGGCCGCGCTGGTCGCCGAACGACCAGATCAAGTCGCCGACGCGTTGGAACCCGAACATCGAGTAGAAGACGAAGAACGGGATCATGGGCTGACCCCATGTGGCGTAAGCGGTCGCGGCCGCGGTGAAGTCGGCCATCGAGCCCGCTTCGGTGATGCCTTCCTCGAGGATCTGCCCCTTCGCCGCTTCGCGGTACGAGAGCATGAGCCCGGCGTCGACCGGCTCGTACTGCTGGCCGAACGGCGCGTAGATCTTGTACTCGGGGAACAGCGCGTCCATGCCGAACGTGCGCGCTTCATCCGGGATGATCGGCACGATGCGGTTGCCCCACTCGGGCTCCTTCATCAGCGTGCGCAACAGCCGCGTGAACGCGGTCGTCGTCGACGCCTGCACCTTCTCGCCGGTGCCCGCGGTGAGCTGGTCGATGAGCTCGTCTCGGGGAAACACGACCAGCTTCGACCGCTCGACGCGCTCGGGGAGATACCCGTCGAGCGCGCGGCGCCGCTCCATGAGGTACTCGTACTCGGGTGAGTCCGTCCCAGGGTGGTAGTAGGGCGGCAGCTCGCCCTCGAGATCCGAGTCGGGGATGTCGAGGAACAGGCGGTCGCGGAAGACCTTGAAGTCGGCCGCCTTCATCTTCTTGATCTGGTGCGTGGCATTGCGCGCTTCGAAGTCCGGGCCGAGCGTCCAGCCCTTCACCGTCTTGGCGAGGATGACGGTCGGCGAGCCGACGTGCTCCAGCGCCGCCTTGTACGCGGCGTAGAGCTTCCGGTAGTCGTGGCCGCCGCGCGGGAGCCGCTGCAGGTCGTCGTCGCTCAGGTGCTGCACCATCGCGCGCAGGCGCGGGTCCGGGCCGAAGAAGTGCTCGCGGATGTACTCGCCCGACTCGACGGCGTACTTCTGGAACTCGCCGTCGACGGTCGAGTTCATCTTGTTCACGAGGACGCCGTCGATGTCGCGCGCGAGCAACTCGTCCCAAGCGGTACCCCACACGACCTTGATGACGTTCCAGCCCATGCCGCGGAAGATCGACTCGAGCTCCTGGATGACCTTGCCGTTGCCGCGCACCGGACCGTCGAGCCGTTGCAGGTTGCAATTGACGACAAAGATCAAGTTGTCGAGACGCTCACGCGCGCCCAGCGACAGCGCCGCCATCGACTCGGGTTCGTCGAGCTCGCCGTCGCCGACGAAGCACCACACGTTCGCGTCCGAGGTGTCCGCGATCTCGCGTTGGAAGAGGTAGCGATTGAACCGGGCCTGGTAGACCGCGTTGAGCGGGCCGAGCCCCATCGACACCGTCGGGAACTCCCAGAAGTCCGGCATCCGGCGCGGGTGCGGGTACGACGACAAGCCGCCTCCGCCGACCTCGCGGCGGAACCGCTCCAGCTGTGATTCGGTCATCCGGCCCTCGAGGAACGCGCGGGCGTAGACGCCCGGCGCGGCGTGGCCCTGGAAGAACACCTGGTCGCCGTACCGGCCGTCGCCCTTGCCGCGGAAGAAATGGTTGAAGCCGACCTCGTACAACGACGCCGCGGACGCGTACGTGGAGAGGTGACCGCCTTGGCCTTCGAAGCGGTGGTTGGCGCGGTCGACCATCACGACCGCGTTCCAACGGATGAACGCGCGGATGCGACGCTCGACGTACTCGTCGCCGGGGAACCACGGTTCCTGTTCCGGCGCGATCGTGTTGATGTAGTCGGTCTGCACCATTGCCGGGACGCCGACACCCTTGTCGCGCGCCCGCTCCATGAGCCGGGCGAGGATGTAGTGCGCGCGCGAACCTCCGCGCGCGTCGATGACGGCGTCGAGCGAGTCGAGCCACTCTTCGGTCTCGGCCCGATCGGTGTCCGGCAACTGGTGTATGGACCCGTCTAGGAACACGCGTTCTCCATCGGCTCGCAGCGGCGGCAGTTGCAGGTTCCAGGTTATGACCGGGCGCGCGCGCTGAAGTGCCTCACCACGAGCCGGGGATCTCAGTGCCGCTGAGTCAGCCGAGACGCGGGTCGTGCCGCAAGCGGGCACGATGGTCGGTGCGACGGGTCAGGGCCATGATCAGGAACACGACCACGCCCGCGCCGACCGCGCCGAGGAGGAGCGAACCCCAGGGCGACCGGCCGTCGCTCGAGATCTCGACGGACGCAGCCGCACCGTTGATCTTCTTGGTGTCGCCCGCGAGCTCGCCTCGATCGAGCGGCGTGGACGTGCCCGGGCTCTTGGATGCCGCGGCCGCGTTCGCCTGGGTGTTCGGGGTCGCGGTGACGCCCGCCACCGTCGTAGTGGTCGTTGTCACCGCGGGCTTGAGCGCGAACAGCGAACCGGTGAACGGCAACTTGATCGCGGCCGCGCTCCAGAGCACCTGACTCTTGGTGGGCGGCGCCGTCGGCGCCGACGGCGTGGAACCAGGCCCAGGGTTCCCGGGCGGCGCCGTGGGCGGCGGTACCGGTGCGACGGTAGTGGTCGTCGTCGTGGTCGGAGGGGGCGGCGGTGGAGGTGGCGGCATGAAACACGTCGCCGCGAGCGTGAAGAAGGCGGGGAACGGGCCGACCGTGCTCTGAGACCCGTCGGCCGCGCCGTTCAACAGCGTGTCGTCGGTCGGCGTGACGGTGACCGCGGACGCCGACGGACCCGGCATGATCGTCACCGGACCGGCAGTCGCGAACTCGAGGGTGACGCTGTCGAACACGCTCTCGGGGTTCTGCGGATCGGCCTCCGGCAACACGACCTGCCACGCGACCGCGCCTTCGGGCACGGAGCCGAACACCGAGCAGTCCTCCACGGTCGAGGTGCTGCCGCGCACGTCGAGCGAGCCCGGGTCGAGCACGGCGTCCGGAGTGCCGTCGACCGGCACGTAGACGACTTGCGCACCCGCGTGCACGGGCGCCGCGAGCAGCACCAGCACAGCGGCGCCGAGTGCCACGGCCGCGCCGCGGAACGCGCGCAGCGGGGAGACGTTTCGTACCCCGTCGCCATCCACGTGTGCCATGCGCCCGCCCGGGTCGGTGCCGAAGGGCAAAGGATACGCCGGAATGGCAAGCCTTCCGACACCAAACGTCCGGAATCTCACCGGACCGCTGAACCCACGAGAAGAAGCGGCGCCGGGTCCTGCGGAACTATCCCTGCGGAAATGTCCCGGGCGAAATATCCACGAGTGGGCGGTGAGGGATTCGAACCCACGACCTCTTGCGTGTCGAGCAAGCGCTCTAACCAACTGAGCTAACCGCCCCACTTCGGACCGGTCACGATAGCGCGAGGGTTAGCGTCCCTCCCCATGTCGCTGCTTGCGGGCCGGACGGCCGTCGTCACCGGTGGTGGTTCGGGCATCGGAGCGGCCACGTGCCGCCGGTTCGTCGAGGAGGGCGCCCGCGTCGCGGTGCTCGACATCGACGGCGACCGGGCCGAGAAGATCGCCGGTCCGCTGGACGCCCTGCCCTACGCGGTCGACGTCACCGACTACGACGCGCTCGCAGGGGCGCTCGCCGACGCGCGGGCGAAGCTCGGCGGCATCTCGATCCTCTACAACAACGCGGGTGGCAGCAACCTACGGCCGTTGCACGAGTACCCGGTCGAGGAGTGGCAGCAGATCGTCACGCTCAACCTGAGCGCGGTGTTCTACGGCATGAAGGCCGTCGCACCGATCATGCTCGAAGGTGACGGTGGCGCGATCATCTCGACCGCGTCGATCTCCGGCACGCGCCCGGCCGCGGGCGAGGCGCCGTACGCGGCGGGCAAGGCCACGGTCGCGGCACTCACCGCGTCGGCCGCGCTCGAATACGCCCCGACGATCCGCGTCAACGCGGTGTCGCCGGGCATGATTCACACCGCGATGACCGAGCTGCTGCTGACCGAGCAGGGTTTGCACGCGGCACCGGCGATGGCGGCCAAGACACCATTGGCCCGCGTGGGAACTCCCGACGACATCGCGGACGTCGTGACGTTCCTCGCCTCCGACATGGCGCGCTTCATCACCGGTCAGAACATCGTGATCGACGGCGGCATGACGCTGCACGGTTCCGGCGTCGACGGCCTGCTCGACCAGGTACGCGCCCTGGTTTCGCCCGCCTGACCGGTCGAGCGAACGCGCGTCAGCAGTTCTCGAGGGCGGCGGCGCGGTCGTCGAACGTGGCGAGCAGGTGCTCGGCGCCGCAGAGCTCGAGGACCTTGCGCACGTACGACGCGGGGGGCCGCACGATGCCGAAGTCGATCTGCTGACCCGAGAGCCGCTGATCCAACTCGAACGAGAGGCGCACGCCGACGCTGTCGAAGTACTCGACTGCCGAGAGGTCGAGCAAGAGACACCGGGTCTCGAGGGTCACCGAATCGAGGACCGCGCGACGCACTTCGTCGCCGTTCGACACGTCGACCTCGCCCGACACCGAGACGATCGCGAATTCGTCGACGTGTTCGGCTTCGACGGATGCCAGCGGGTTCACCGGTGCCGACCTCGCATACCGCGACGCTAGTCGAGGCGGTTCGGATCCACGACCGCCGCACCGCCGGGACCGTGCGGGCCCATCTGGAACCGGCGTGCGATTCCCCCGCCCAGTACCGTTGCCGGATGCTCCGGCGCAGGGCGAGCAGGCCGGCGACCATCGCGGTTGTCATCATGCTCGCCGTCGCGGCCGTCGGCGCGATCGTCACCGCGCCGCGTGAGTACCCCGTCACCGCGTTCCTGCTGGCGCCTCTCGGCGCGGCGATCGTGTTCGGGCGCCGGATCACGACCGTCGTCGCGGTTGCCGCGACGGTCGTAGGCGGGGTGTACGCGATCGCCGACGATCAGTACCACGGCGCCGCCCTGTGGTTCCGTCTGTTCTTCCTCGTTGCGGCGAGCATCACGATCGTCGCTCTCACGGCGGTGCGCGAGCACCGGGAGGAGGATCTGGTGACGGAACAGGCTCGGCTCCGGGATCGGTCCGAGCAGCGATACCGCTCACTGGTCGAGGCGACGGCGGCAATCGTCTCGACGATCGACGCCGAGGGCCGCTTTCACGGGCCGCTGCCCGCATGGGAGACCTACACCGGTCAAACATGGCCCGAGTACGCGGACATGGGCTGGCTGAGCGCGGTGCACCCGGACGATCGGGAGCAGTTTCGTATCGAGTGGACGACTCCATTCGCATCCGGCGCGTTCCACGAGGCGACCTGCCGGCTCTGGCACGCGGCGACCGAGGAATACCGGTACGTCAACGCGCGCGGCGTGCCCATCATCGAGAACGGTGTCGTGAGCGAGTGGATCGGCGCGATCACCGACGTGCACGACCGCGCCGAAGCGCTGCTGCGCGCAGCAGCCGACGCGCAGCTCCGCACCGCGGTGCTCCAGTCGCTCCAGGACGGCGTCTTCGTAACCGCGCGCGACGGGCGCATCATCGACGTCAACGATGCGTGGCCCCGCCTCTTCGGGTTCACGCGCGACGAAGTCCTCGGCACGCTCCCGCCGTATGCGTGGTGGCCCGACCCGGGCGCGTTGCCGCGTCAGCAGGCCGCGTTCGACGGCATGGCCGCGATCGCGCGCGGCGAAGTCGACAGCGGTGAGTTCGAGGTCTCCTTCCGGCACAAGGATGGGAACTTCTTCCGCGTCCTGATCGCGATGTCGGCGATACGTGAAGGCGATCGTGTCGACCTGCTCGTGGGTACGGTGAAGGACATCACGCTGCACGCGGCGGCCGAAGACCGGCTGCACGTCATCGCCGGCATCACCGAGCGGCTGTCGTCGGCGAACGAGCTCTCGGAGATCGGTCACGCGGCGCTGGCCGAGCTGCTCCCCCAACTCGACTGCCCGCACGGCGGGTTCTTCGTGCTCGACGAGGAGTCGGCGGCGCTGAGCCTCGTCGCCGATGTCGGCCTCAGCCCCGGCACGATGGAGCGGTGGTCGCGACTGCCGCTCGACCTCCCGGCGCCCGCGATCGACGTCTTCCACTCGGGCGAGAAGCTGATCATCCTCCATCAGGACGAATTCGCGCAGCGCTACCCCGGCCTCGCGAACTACGTGCGCAACCTCGGCTGGCACACGACGGTGAACCTGCCGCTCGTCAAGGGTGGCTCGGTCCACGGGGTGCTGTTCCTCGCCTTCGACGACATCCATCCATTGACCGCGGACGACCTCGCGCTCCTGCACACGATCGGGCCGATCCTCGCGCAGGCACTCGACCGGGCGCGGCTGTTCGAATTCCAACGCTCGGTTGCGTCGACGCTGCAGCGCGCCATGCTCAGCTCGCAACCGTTCGCCCTCGCCAACATCGCCGTCGCGGCACGGTACGTGCCCACGGTCGCGGAGCTCGCGGTGGGCGGCGACTGGTACGACGTGGTCCCGCTCGACAACGAACGCGTTGCGATCGCCGTCGGTGACATCGTCGGCCGCGGCATCAACGCGGCCGCGGTGATGGGTCAGCTCCGCAGCGCGCTCAGCGCGGTCGCGCGCACGACCGACTCGGCGGTCGAAGCCGTCGCGCGGCTCGATCGCTTCGCGCACGACATCGAGGGCGCCAAAGCGACGACGTTGCTGTACGGCATCGTCGACCCGATCGCGGGCACGCTGCGTTACACGTCGGCCGGTCACCCACCGGCGCTGGTCGTCTCGCCGAACGGGACCGCGCGCTTCCTCGACGGCGGGCGAGGTTGGCCACTCGCGGTCGCCGACCCCGCTCGGCCCCGTCCGGAGGCCGTCGCCGAGCTCGCGCCCGGCAGCACGATCCTCCTGTACACCGACGGACTCGTGGAGCGCCGCAACGAACGTCTCGAGGACGGCCTCGCCCGGCTCGCGTGCACCGCGGCATCACGCGCGGAACTGCCCGTCGAGCAGCTGTGCGACGAGCTCCTCGACGAGCTCCTCGGTGCCGCTCACTCGGACGATGTCGCGCTCGTGGCACTGCGCATGATCAGTCCGGCCGCGCCGTCGTTCACGTGCCGGGTACCGGCCACAGCCGCCGAGCTCGCGCACGTCCGCCGCGCGCTCCGAGACTGGCTGAGAGAGCAGGAGCTCCCCTCGTCGATCCGAGACGACATGGTGCTCGCGGTCGGTGAAGCGTGCTCCAACGCCGTCGAGCACGCGTACGCAGGCGCCGCCCGCGATTCCGTCGTCGTCGAGGGGTTCCTCAGCCGCGAGCAAGTCGTGTTCACGGTGCGGGACTACGGCGCGTGGCGCCCGCTCGTGATCAACCCCGAGCGCAATCGCGGGCTGCGGTTGATCAGCGAGGTCACCGACGACCTGAAGATCTCGAGCGCCCGGGACCGCGGGACGCGCGTCGAGATGCGCCGATCTGTCTTTCCCGGCGACTGAGCGCGATATCCTGCGTTCTGATGTAGCGACGCCTCACCTCCCGCCGTCCCGCGCGCTTCCCACTTTCGTTGGGGCGCGCCGCACCCCGAGGTCCATCCGTGTCGCAGTCGCCTTCCGCCACCCTTGTCGCCCGTGAAGTCTCGAAGTCGTTCGGGCCGCGCGTCGTGCTCGACGCGGTCTCGCTGACGGTGCCGCCCGCCAGCCGGATCGGCATCGTCGCGCCCAACGGGACCGGGAAGAGCACGCTGCTGCGGCTGCTCGCCGGACTCGACGTCCCGGATCACGGCACGGTGTCGCGGCTCCCGCCATCCGCGACCGTCGGCTTCCTTCCGCAGGAGCCGGATCGTCGCGCCGGCGAGACCTTGCGGGCCTTCCTTGGCCGGCGCACGGGCGTCACTGATGCGGTCGTGGCGTTCGACGCCGCGACCGAAGCGCTGAGCGCCGGCCGCACGGATGCCGACGACGAGTACGCGCACACGCTCGAGCAGTACCTCGCGCTCGGCGCGCCGGACTTCGACGCGCGCGCTGCGGCCACGGTCGAGCGCGTCGGTCTGCCGGCGCACCTGCTCGACGTGCCGATGCCCGCGATGTCGGGTGGCCAAGCGGCGCGCGCGTCGCTCGCGGCGATCCTGCTCTCGCGCTTCGACGTCCTCCTGCTCGACGAACCGACGAACGATCTCGATTTCGCCGGTCTTGACCTCCTCGAGTCCTTCCTCGCCGAGGCCGCGGGCGGGGTCGTGATCGTCTCGCACGACCGCGCCTTCCTCGACCGCACGATCGACGGCGTGCTCGAGCTCGACGAACACTGGCACCGCAGCCGGTACTACGCCGGTGGCTGGCGCGCCTACCTCGAGGAGCGCGGCGTCGAACGTCGCCATGCGCAGGAGGAGTACGAGGCGTACGAAGCGAAGCGCGGAAGCCTCGCGTCACGTGCGCAGCAACAGCGCGAGTGGGCCGTGCAGGGCGTGAGCAAGGTGAAGAAGAGCGGCGAGAAGGACAAGTTCATCCGTCACTTCCGCACCGCGTCGAGCGAGCGGCTCGCAGGCAAGGCCCGGGCAACCGATCGCGCCCTCGAACGACTCGAGGAGAACGCCGTCGACAAGCCGTGGGTCGGTTGGGACCTTCGCATGGAGGTCGCAACGGCGCCGCGTGGTGGCGACGTCGTCGCCCGGCTGGAGCACGCAACCGTGCGGCGCGGCGACTTCGTGCTCGGTCCGATCGACCTCGAGATCGCGTACGGCGAACGCGTCGCGATCCTGGGCGCGAACGGAAGCGGCAAGACGACGTTGCTGCACGCGCTGCTCGGTGAGCTCCCGCTCGAGTCGGGAACACAGCGCGTCGGTCCGTCGGTCGTGGTCGGTCGCCTCGACCAAGCGCGCGACCGGTTCACCGGCGACGACGACCTCCTCGGCGCATTCCTGCGCGCCACCGGCTCGGACACCTCGACGAGCCGTTCGACGCTCGCGAAGTTCGGCCTCGGCGCCGAGCACGTTCTGCGCCCGGCGCGAACACTCTCACCGGGCGAGAGGACGCGCGCGGTGCTCGCGCTCTTCACTGCGTCGGGTGTGAACTGCCTCGTGCTCGACGAACCGACGAACCATCTCGATCTGCCTGCGATCGAACAACTGGAACAAGCGCTCGCGTCGTTCACGGGCACGGTCTTGCTCGTCACGCACGACCGTGCCCTCCTCGAGGCGGTCACGACCACCCGAGAGCTGCGCGTCGACGCGGGACGGATCATCACGGATCGGACCACTGCACCGATGACATGATTGATCCAGTGGCGTTGAGCGACGCCGAAGAACAACACGCGAGCTCCGCCGCGCGCTCATCGCGTTGTTCGTCAGTCGCGGGCTGCCGACGATCCAGCCGGCTACGACCGCGGCTGCGGCTGCGACTGCGGCACAACCGTGATGGTGCCCAACATGCCGTACGCGACGTGCCCGGGGAGATGGCACGCGTACAAGAACTCCCCCGGCTCGTCGAACGTATAGAACGTCACGCCGTCGTCCTGCGCGTTGACGGATACCTCACCGGGCACGGGCGGGTGCCGGGCCTCGGTTCCGTGCTCGTGACGCGCGTGCACCGCGTCGTCGCCGACGACGAACTCGTGATTGATCGGATCGTGGTTGCGCACGACGAACCGCACCGTCGTGCCTTCCTGCACGCGCAGCGCGTCGAGATGGAAGCGGCTGTACTCGATGTCGACGTGCACGGTCACCAGTCCGGGGCCGAGCACGGGTGACGCGGTTGCCGGCTTCGCGGCGAGCGCGTAGCCGAAACCGGTCGTCGTCACGAGCACCGCACCGACGATGACGGCGCGGAGCATACGGCTCACTGGAAGCCACCCAGACGCTCGCGCTTGCGGCCGGCCGCGACGCCGAGTGCGACCGCCGTCGCACTGGCCGCGAGAACACCGGCGACGACCGGCCACCACACGCGACCGCTTCCCGCCGACAGGACTTGCGCCTGCTTGGCGTCGACACCTGCGTCCTTCAGTGTCGGCAGCTGTGACGGGTGGGCCGAGAGCGCGAGGTCGTAGTCGAGATCGACCGCCTGCGCGTTGAGCCGCAGGTATGTGAGCCACATCGAGCTCGGCACCCACTCCATGCCGACGTCCGAGCGCAGGTCGGCGAGGAGCGAATCCGACGCGCGCTCGTCCCGCTGGATGCTGAGACCGGGGCCACCGGCCAGCATCTTCGGCTGGTCATCGGTGAGCAGGAACACATCCGCTTCCACGACCTTGCTCTGGTCGAGGCCGAGGCCGAGGATCCGCAGCGGTACCCACGGCTCGTCCGTCGGGATCGTGAGCATGATCGGCGTGCCGTCACCCGCCTGCTGGCCGAGTTCGCTCGCGCGCGCCGCGTCGAACCGCGCGGCCATGAAGATCGGGCTGCGCCGGCTGTAGAAATCGAGCACCTCGGGCGCGTCGGGCGACAGGAAGAACCCGTGCTGGAGTGCCCACGCACCGACCTCGTCGCCGCCGCCCTCGAGGATCGTGATGTCGAGCGCATCGATCTTGGTCTCGAGGATCACCTGCGCGCTCGCGGCGCCCGAAGCCGAGTCTTCGGCGTTGCGCGCTTGCAGCAGCGGCGGCGCCACCTCGCGCTCGAGTCGTTGCAGCGTCCAGTCGCCGCCGCGCTCGACCTTCGTTGGCACGTCGGGCAACGGGACGATCGACCCGACCTCTTTCCCTTCGCCGCTGAACTCGAACGACGTGACGTACCGCTCCACGCCGTCGTGGTACGCAGCGAGCGTGGTGGTACGCACGAGCGAGATGGTCCCGTTCTCACCGACCAACCCGCCGCACGCGGCGGCGGGCCCGACCGCGAGCAGCGCGCCGGTGATGCCCGCGGCGACCACACCCAACGACAACCGGGCGCGTCGAAAACAACCCCGAGACATGGCAAACCCCCTCGATCCGACACACACGAGTTGCGTGCCGATCGAGGGGTTGGACGTTGCCGGCGCCGCGTTCAGTTCCCGAGAATTTCATCGGCCGCGTTCAGCGCGCGCGCGATCGGCTGGAGCACGGACGCGCTCGGCGTACGCCGCGTCCGCTACACGATGCGTTCGTTCCCACCGTCGATCGGGATCTGCGCCCCCGTCGTCTTGGCGAACGTCGGTGAACACAGCGAAACGATCACACCAGCAACGTCGTGACTCGTGACCTCGACGCCCAGGAGGTTGTTGGTCTTGTACTCCTCGACCGTCAGGCCATAGCTGGCAGCACGTGACGCAAGCGTTGCGGCATCCCAGATGCCGGTGTCGAACACCGCGTTCGGGTGCACGATGTTGACTCGGATGCCGCGTTCGGCCCACTCGAGTGCGGCGACCCTTGCCAGTTGCGTCAGTGCCGCCTTCGACGCCGAGTACGCCGCCGCTCCGGGTCCCGGTGCGTGGACATTCTTCGACGCGTTGACGACGACGCGACCGCCGCGCGGTGACAACGCGAGCAGCGGCGCGGTCGATCGCAGCATCGACAGGTTCGCGTCGACGTTCACCGCCATCACCGTTCGCCACGCTTCTGCTCCGAGCGCATCGATCCGCGTCGACGCCGGAAAGATTCCCGCGTTGCACACGACGATGTCGACACCCCCGAAGGCGTCGACGGCGCGCACGAGTGCGGCATCGACGAGCGCCGCGTCAGTGACGTCGCATGTGATGCCGAAGAACGCATCGTCGACGGCGGCGTCGTCCTCGACGCGCGGATCGAGGTCGAGTCCGACGACCGCCGCACCGGCGCGACGAAAGGCCTCCGCGGTCGCCTTTCCGATGCCCGAATACGCGCCGGTCACGACGACGACCTCTCCCGCGAACAACGGATCGGCGCCTCGCCGTTTGAGCTTGGCCTGTTCGAGCTCCCAGTACTCGACGTCGAAGATCTCGTCCTCGGGCAACGACTGCCAGCCGTCGAGCGATCGCGCCCGTTCGATCGCGTCGATGGTGTGCAGATAGATGTCGCGCGCGATGAGCGCGTCCCGAGGGGTCCGGCCCGCGGTGAGCAGGCCCAGTTCCTGGTCCAGCACCACTCGCGGTGCCGGGTCGAGCATCGCGAGGTCAGTAGAACTCCGAACAGAATGACGCGCGAAGTATTCCTGATAGTCACGCGCGTAGTCCGCAACATCCGCGCCAATGAGCGGTACTCGCTTCGTGCGAATGACGTGGTCAGGTGTCATCGGACCGCGTGACGCTTCCTCTGCGAAGTCCGGATGCGAAACGAAGGCGCCCACTCTGGGAGATTCGGTGCGGACGAGACACATCGGCGCGCCCGCGGCTGCGGACACATCACGCCGAAGTTCGGCGATGCGCTCCCGGCGACGTACAGGGAGTGCGGTCGGAAGAGTCGTCCGCAACGTTGCGCCGTGGTGCACGAGGTATGCCTCGGCATCGGACACGAGCTCGATCATCCGCTCGTACGACTCACGTGCGGTGTCGCCGAAGGAAAACACGCCGTGATTCATCAACACCATTCCAACCGTGCGGTCGGAACGCTGTGCGGGGAACTCGCGCAGACATTTCTGCGCAAGCGCGAACCCCGGCATCACGTAGTCGATGATGACGGTGCGGCCACCGAGGCACTCTTCGATCCGCTTGCGACCATTCGGCGTGTTCGTGATCGTGAGCACGGCGTCGGCATGCGTGTGATCGACGTAACGGGCCGGCAGGATCGCGTGCAGGATCGCTTCGACCGACGGCGCGGGCGCGTCACGCGTACAGGCCAGCCGGAGCTGCTCGGCCATCGCCGAGTCGGAGAGCTCCGCCAGTTCCGCAAGCGCCCGCAGATGTTCCAGGCGCGCCGGCGCGAACCCGGCCTCGGTCACAGTCGCGAGGTCCGAACCCGAGCCCTTCACGTACAACACGTCGATCGACCGACCGAACAGGTCTGGTTCGACGACCTTGACCGACGTGTTCCCGCCTCCGTGCATGACGAGCGCGGGGTCGCGGCCGAGCAAGCGCGACGTGTACACGCGCGCGCCCAGCTCACCGGGATACGACGCGGCTTCTTGGTCCGACCAGAGGCTCTGCATGCCCGCAGTGTTGCAAAGCGCGCGCCCCGTGTGCCTCAGTCCGAGCGCTCGTCCTTGGCGGCCTCGGCGTCCGCGGGCGTCGCGAAGTCGCCCTTCTCCGCGGGCTCGTCAGGCCCGAAGTCACCTTCGGCCCGGCGCACCGCGAGCAGAGCGTCCTCCTCGCTGACGTCGCCCGTCCGGTCGGCGAGGGCTGCGGCCTCGGCGTCGCGGTCACCCGTGGCTTGATGCAGCCGCTGCCGCAGCCGCAGCGAGAGCTTGTCGTGACTTTCATGCGTCGGGCGGTCTTCAGGCATCGCGGACACCTCAGTCGGAGCGATCGTGCGCCGCGTACCCATCTCGAGCAGCCCTGACACGGCCGCGCCGGTCATTCGTCCTCGATCTTCTCCCACCACTGGCACCACCACCCGCCCCCGACGAGGATCCGCAGCTGCGGGTGCCAGCAGTACGAGATCGACTCGAGCGGGTTGAGGTAGTACAGGCAGTTCTCGCACTTCTCCGCGCCGTAGGGCTCGCCCTTCAGCACCGCGCGTTCGGCCATGTGCTTCAGTTCGAGCCAGTTCTTCTCGTCGATCTCCTTGGGCTCGGGCTTCGGGATCTCGTAGTCGGTCACACCTGCTCCACGGGGGGTCGAACGGCAGCACGCGCCCTGGCGCGCTCCTTGGCAGCCTTACCCAGTTGCGCCGCTCGCGCCGAACGCACGAAACGGGTCGTTGCCAGCACCGCGTGACACGCGTACGTTGGACCCGTCGGACGACAAATCCGGACACAAGGCCCCCGGACCCCGGGCCGAGAATCCTTGCCGTGATGCCGGCGGCCCCGCGCGACCGGTCTCGCGGTACGGAGGAGCAAAGGGAGCCGGGAGCAAACGTTCACGGATCGAACGGGGTTCGAGAACTCGACGGAACGCCTGCACCGCCCGCGCGCGTTCCTTCCTCAGCCCAGCCAAGCCTCGGCTCTCTTTGCTCCACTCCACACCGAAAGCCGCCGGTTCAGCGCGTCAGCCGGCGCGTGACGTCGTCACGATCAAGGCGAAGACGGCCATCATCGACGGGGTGACGACGGCAACGTTTGGTACTTCGGCGAGGACACCGTCGCGCGCGACGACCAGGGCAACCTCACCGACACCGAGGGCAGCTTTCGCGCCGGCGTCGACGGCGCCCAGCCCGGTGTCTTGATGCAAGCGCACCACCGCACTCGAGCCCGGCATCGTCGACAACAAGTTCTACGTGCGCGGCCTCCGCCAGGCCGTCGAGACATCCATCACCGGCCCTCTCGAGAAGCTCGAACTCGTCTCGGTTGCTCGCTGAGTCGTTTCGAGATGAGGTCGACATAGCGCAGGATTTCCTATTCCGAGACCCCGGTCGCGGCGTACCGTGAGCGACCGTGGACGACGCCACTGATGCGGAGTTCGACTGGGGCGATGAGTCGTCCCTCCACCGTGTCGGACGTGGACTGAAGGTTGCGCTGGCCTTCGTCGCCGTTGCGCTCGTCGTCGCCGCTGTCGCGGCCGTCTGGTCGATGATCTTCGGCGTCATGAGCGGGTCGATGTGGGTCGGCCTCTTCGGGGCAGTGTTCGTATTGCTTGCGATCGGCGGCGTCGTCGAGTTGGTAGTACAGAATCGTCGGCGGGAGGTGGCCGAGGCCGCGCGCCGTCGTGCGCACGGCTGGGACGACGAGCGTCTTCGCTGACTGAGTCGACACAGGCGTCGCGTGAATCGGGAATCGCACGCGTTGCAGACGCGCATCAGGGGCGCACGGAGCGCCCCGGAACTGCACAGTTCGTCGGAGCGGACGACG
>CAVUFH010000007.1:0-953343 GCA_963740835.1 uncultured Actinomycetes bacterium
ACCGCGCCTTCGAGCTCGTACGCGGCGAGGGCTTCGTCGACACCGCGCCGGAGGTTCACCGCGGTCGGTCGCGTCGCCGCCACACGTTCCGCGGCGACGCGCACTTGGCGCGCGGTCCGAAGCGTGTGGGCGGCCAGCGCGACGCCGTACGCACCGGCCGCGCCGAGCGCCGGCGCGCCGCGTATCGCGAGGGACGAGATCGCATCGCACAGCTGCGCCGTCGTCGAGCAGTCGATGTACCGGACGCGCGCCGGCAGCGCGCGCTGGTCGAGCACGCGCACCTTCCCGGCCCGCCAGCTGATGGTGCGCGGGATCGGATCGGCCACCGGGTTCACGGGCACCGGCGTCACAGGGGGACTCCGAACGCCGGATCGGTCCGGTCGATGAGCGATAGCCCGATGCCGCTCGCGCCGCTCGTGACGACCGCGACCTTGCCTGCGAAGTCCTGCATGGCGCTGTTTCTACCTGAGAACGCGCAACTGGCGTCACAGACGACCCGTGGAGGGTCATCCGTGACGCCAGTTCGGAAGTGCGGGTTCAGTACCGGTAGTGCTCGGGCTTGTACGGGCCCTCGACCGGCACGCCGATGTACTCCGCCTGGTCCTCGGACAAGGACGTGAGCTTCACGCCGAGCTTGTCGAGGTGGAGCCGTGCCACCTTCTCGTCGAGGTGCTTCGGCAGCGTGTACACCTTGCGTTCGTAGAAGTCGGTGTGCGTGAACAGTTCGACCTGGGCGATCACCTGGTTCGTGAAGCTGTTCGACATGACGAAGCTCGGGTGACCGGTCGCGCACCCGAGGTTCAGCAGGCGGCCCTCGGCGAGCACGATGATCGCGTGGCCGTCCGGGAAGACCCACTCGTCGACCTGGGGCTTCACGTTGCGCCGTTCGACGCCGGGAAACTTGGCCAACCCGGCCATGTCGATCTCGGTGTCGAAGTGACCGATGTTGCCGACGATCGCGTTGTGCTTCATCTTCGCCATCGCATCGACGGTGATCACGTTCATGTTGCCGGTGGTCGTGACGAAGATGTCGGCCGTGTCGACGACGTCGTCGAGCGTCGTGACCTGGAAGCCCTCCATCGCGGCCTGCAGCGCGCAGATCGGGTCGATCTCGGTGACGATGACACGTGCGCCCTGACCGCGCAACGACTGCGCACAGCCCTTGCCGACGTCGCCGTAGCCGCAGATCACCGCGATCTTGCCTGCGATCATGACGTCGGTGGCGCGGTTGATGCCGTCGACCAACGAGTGCCGGCAGCCGTAGAGGTTGTCGAACTTCGACTTCGTGACGGAGTCGTTGACGTTGATCGCCGGGAACAGCAGCGTGCCGGCCTGCATCATCTGGTAGAGGCGGTGCACACCCGTCGTCGTTTCTTCGGTGACACCCTTGATCTCCGCGGCGACGCCGTGCCAGAGCTTGGGGTTCTCCTCGAGCAGCCGGCCGAGCACGCCGAGCACGACCGCGAACTCCTCGTTGTCGCCCGTCGACGGGTCGGGAACCGCACCCGCCTTCTCGAACTCGACACCCTTGTGCACGAGCAGCGTCGCGTCGCCGCCGTCGTCGAGGATCATGTTCGGGCCCGCCTCACCCGGCCACCTCAGGGCCTGCTCGGTGCACCACCAGTACTCCTCGAGCGACTCGCCCTTCCACGCGAACACCGGAACACCCTTGGGATTCTCGGGTGTGCCGTCGCGGCCGACCGCGACCGCGGCGGCGGCGTGGTCCTGGGTCGAGAAGATGTTGCAGCTCACCCACCGCACGTCGGCGCCGAGGTCGACGAGCGTCTCGATGAGCACCGCCGTCTGGATCGTCATGTGCAGCGAGCCCATGATCCGCGCGCCGGCGAGCAGCTTCTGCGGCCCGTACTCCTCGCGGCAAGCGATCAGGCCCGGCATCTCGATCTCGGCGAGCTCGATCTCCTTGCGGCCCCATTCGGCCAGGCCGAGATCGGCAACCTTGAAGTCGGTGAACGTCCCTGCGTTCGCGGAACGAGCATCAGTAGCAGTCAATTGCGGACTCCTTCGTGTTTGCGCGGGACACGACGCCCAGGAAGGACCGTGGCCACGACAGAACCGTTGGAGTCGGCCCGGATCACCGGATGACAGCCCCGAGGGCCCGACCAGCCCTTGATGGTACCGGACCCGGGCGCGAAGGTCACTGCCTATGACGACGAGCGGGCACCGTGCGGGCAGTGGTGGGCGCGAGCGGGTGAAGGTCGCAGCGGTCCAGGGCACGCCGGTCTTCTGCGACCGGGACGCGACGATCGAGAAGGTCGACGCGCTCACCAAGGAGGCCGCGGCGCAGGGCGCGGCGCTCGTCGCCTTCCCCGAGGCGTTCGTGCCCGGCTACCCGGACTGGGTGTGGCGGACGACGCCGTGGGCCGACGGCGAGTGGTACGCCCAGTGGGCCGACCAAGCAGTGGACGTCCCCGGGCCTGCGTGCGACGCCCTCGGTGCGGTCGCGGCGGAGAGCGCGGTGTACCTCGCGGTACCGGTGAACGAACGCGACGGCGGCACGATCTACAACACGTTGCTGTACTTCGGTCCGGAGGGCGCGTTCCTCGGCAAGCACCGCAAGCTGATGCCGACGGGCGGCGAACGGCTCGCGTGGGGACAGGGCGACGGGTCGACCTTGATCAGCTTCGACACGCCGTTCGGTCGCGTCGGCGGGTTGATCTGCTGGGAGAACTACATGCCGCTCGCGCGCACCGCCATGTACGAGCAAGGCGTCGACATCCTCCTCGCACCCACCTGGGACAACTCCGACGTGTGGGTCGCGTCGATGCGCCACATCGCGAAGGAGGGCCGCTGCTACGTACTCGGCATCACGTCCTGCCTGCGCGCCACCGACGTACCCGGAACGTTCGCCGGGCGCGACGACATCTACGGCGGGGACGACGACTGGATGTCGCGCGGGAACAGTGTGATCGTCGATCCGTACGGCGGGGTGCTCGCGGGACCGATCAGCGAGACCGAAGGCATCCTCTACGCGGAAGTAGACACGGACACGGTCCGCCGGTCCCGCCGGCAGTTCGACGTCGTCGGGCACTACTCGCGTCCGGACGTCTTCCACTTCGAGGTGCGGAGCGACTGATGGAGATCGCCGAACACATCGACGCACTCGCGCGCGAGGGCAAGCTCCTCGCCGACGCTGGCGCACGCGCGGATCTCGACGCGCCGGTTCCGTCCTGCCCCGAGTGGCGGGCGCGGGATGTGCTGCAGCACACCGGCGAGGTGCACCGGTGGGCCGCGTTCATCGTCGGGGAACAGATCCGGGACGCCGAGGAGAAGCCGGTGACGTACCCGCCGGACGACGATCTGCTCGAGTGGTTCCGCGCCGGTCACGCGACACTCGTCGAGACCTTGGTGGACGCGCCGCCCGATCTCGAGTGCTTCGCGTTCCTGCCTGCGCCGAGCCCGCTCGCGTTCTGGGCGCGCCGGCAGGCGCACGAGACCGCGATCCACCGCGCAGATGCCGAGAGCGCGACTGGTGCGATCTCGCCGTACCCCGCCGACTTCGCGACCGACGGCATCGACGAGTTGCTCTACGGCTTCGCGAGCCGGCCCCGCCGCAAGCCGCTCCCGATCGACGGCCCGATCGACATCGGCGTGCACGCGACTGATGCCGGCCGCGTGTGGACGATCCGTCTACGTCCCGAAGGGATCGCGGTCTCGGACGAGCTCGGAGGGATAGACGTGGCCGTGCACGCCGACGCGTCGGATCTCTACCTGCTGCTGTGGAACCGTCGTGGACTCGACGGTGTGCGCGTCGATGGTGACGCGAGCATCGTCGATCACTGGCACGACTCGCACCATGTGCGCTGGAGCTGACGCGCGCCGACGAGGTCAGTCGTCGATCGCGGCGTATGCCGCGGTCGCGAAGTCGCGGTGCAGTTGCGGCAACACCGGCGACGTGAACGCGCGCTGGGTCAGGAGGATCGTCGTCATGTCCTGGGCCGGATCGGTCGACCACGATGTTCCCAGCCCGCCGGTCCATCCGTACGCGCCGACGGAGTCATAGAGGTTCGTCCGTCGCGTCACCACGGCCACGCCGAAACCCCAGCCGTTGCCGTCGAAGAACCCGGGCACCATCGCACCGTGCGCCTTCTGCGCCGCGGTCAGCTGATCGCTCGTCATCAACTCGACGGAAGGACGCGATAAGACGCGGTCGCGGCCGACGGCACCTCCGCGCAACAACATCTGCGCGAACACATTGAAGTCGTCGGCGGTCGATACGAGGCCGGACCCGCCCGCCGGGAAGGCGGGACTCGCGTTCCACTGCCCGCCGACGGGCTCGTCGTGCACCTCGAGCGCGCCGGTCTCGAAGTTCGTCCAGTATCCGGTGACGAACCGATCTGTCTTTTCGGGCGCCACACGGAACCCGGTGTCGTGCATACCGAGCGGGTCGAAGATGCGCTCACGCAGGAACTCGGGGAACGGCTGGTTCGCGGCGCGTGCGACGAGGACACCGAGCACGTCCGAGCCAGTGTTGTACATCCACCGCTCGCCGGGCTGGTGGACGAGCGGCAGGGTGCCGAGCCGCCGTATCCACTCGTCCGGCGCGGGGACCCGCCCAGGTGCGGGCGGCCCCTGCCCGAGCTCCAGTTCGGCGAGCGCATCGCCGATCGGGGACGTGCCGGGCGGCTCCAGGATGATCCCGAGGCCCATGGTGAACGTCAGCAGGTCGCGCACGGTGACCGGACGGTTCGCGGGCACCGACTCGGCGAGCGGCCGGTCGATGCCGCCGATCACGCGACGGTCCGCGAGCTCGGGGACCAGCCGGTCGACCGGCTCGTCCAGCTGCACCTTGCACTCTTCGACGAGGATCATCGTCGCCACTGCGGTGACCGGCTTCGTCATCGAAGCGATCCGGAAGATCGCGTCGCGCCGCAGACGTTCACGACCGTCGGCGGTGGTATACCCGAGCACCTCGACGTGCGTCTCGCCGTGCCGGCTGACGAGTGCGACGACGCCGGGCACGTCGCTGTGCTCGACGTGGCGCGCGAGGACTTCGCGCATCCCGTCCAGTCGAACCTTCGAGAGTCCACCAGCCACCATCGTCCTCCTCGGTCGCGCCGACGCGAGATCAGACTCACAGAGGCCGCCGAACTCATCGGCGGATCTCAGCCAGCCGATGCCCAGAGCCGCTCGAGGCCGGAGGCGACTTCGGCCGGCTTGGTCGCAGGCCACCAGTGGCCGCTGTCGGCGAACATCGTGAGCTGTGCCTGCGTCCGCGCCGCGAGCCGCTCGCCGAAATTCGCGGTGACGTACGGGTCGTCGGCACCCCAGAACACCGCCCCCGGACGCGTGGGCAGCACCCGGTCGACGCCGTCGTGCCAATCCCCGAAACCGCTCGCAGCCGAGCGATACAACGCGAGCACGCACTGCTTCATCGTGTCATCGATGTGACTCGCCATCGCGGCGGCCTTCTCGCGCCCGCCGACTTGATCGGCGAGCGTGTCCACCAGCGCGTCACCGCTCATCGCCTCCATGACCTGCTCGCCGACCTCGGGCGTCTGCCACATCTGGGCGAGGTCGTGCCACACGTACTCCCGGTCGACCGTGCCCGACCCGGCCGCCCACGTCCGGATGAGATCGGGGCGCAGCGACACCGCACGCTGGACGAGCAGCGATCCCCAGTCGTGGCCGACGATGTCGACGGGTGCACCGACTCGCTCGATCTCCGCGATCAGCCAGTCGACGTACTCGTCCTTCGTCGCGGTGAAGTCGGCCGGCACCGGCGCGGCGAAGCCGGGCAGGTTGGGCGCGATCACGTCGGTGCGCGTGATCGCGGCGCGGACGCTGTCCCACAACGCAGACGTGTCGGGAACACCGTGGACGAGGAATGCGGGCACGCTCAGGCTCCTTTGCCGACCCGAAGGTCGTTGTGCACGCGAAGGATCGCGTCGACGGAGGCGTCGACGTCCGCTTCGCTCGTGGTCCAGTTCGAGACCGAGATGCGCATCGCGGCGACGCCGTGCCACACAGTGCCGCCCAACCAGCACGTGCCGTCACGTTGCACGCCGTCGATCACTGCGCGGGTGCGATCGTCGGCGTCGCCGAAGCGGACGAGCACCTGGTTGAGCACGACGTCGTTGAGGACGTCGATCTCCGGTTCGGCCGCGAGTCGATCGGCGAACCGGCGCGCCATGGCGCAGTTCTGCGAGATACGCGACGCGATGCCGTCGCGGCCGAGGGCGCGGATGACGGCGTACACGGGGATACCGCGACCGCGTCGCGAGAACTCCGGCACCCATTCGAACGGCACATACGGCGCGCCCGCCCCGCCCTGCACCAGGTAGCTCGCCTCGATCGCCATCGCGGCATGGTGTGACGCGGCATCGCGGCACACGACGATCCCGCAGTCGTAGGGGACGTTGAGCCACTTGTGCGCGTCGGTCGCCCACGAGTCGGCGGCCTCGACGCCGCGGACCAGGTCCCGGCGATCCTCGGTGACCGCGGCCCACAGTCCGAACGCGCCGTCGACGTGCACCCAGCCGTTGCGCGCGTGGGCCGCCCCGCAGATCTCGGCGATGGGGTCGAACGCGCCGCTGTTGACGTTTCCTGCCTGCGCGCACACGATCAGCGGCGCATCGTCGCCATCCGCGAGCAGATCGCGGAGCGCGTCGAGGCGCATGCGACCTTGCTCGTCGGCGGGAACGCGCTCGGCCGTTGCGTCGCCGAAACCCAGGTAGCGCAGCGCGATGTCGATCGTCGCGTGCCGCTCCTCCCCAACCACGACACGCACGCGCGGCGCGCCGGGCAAGCCCTGGGCCGCGACGTCCCAGCCCGCGTCGGCGAGCACGCGGTGCCGTGCGGCGGCGAGCGCAGTGAAGTTGGCCATCATCCCGCCGGTGACGAACCCGACGGACGACGCGGGCGCGAGCCCGAGCAGGTCGAGAACCCAGCCGCCCGCGATCTCTTCGATCACCGCCGCTGCAGGCGCGGCCGCATAGAGGCCGGCGTTGTTGTCCCAACCGCTCGTCAGCCAGTCGGCCGCGAGCGCGGCCGGATGGCTGCCGCCGATGACGAACCCGAAGTAGCGCGGCCCGGGGATGCCCAGCAGCCCCGGTGCCGCGCGGGCCGCGAGGTCGGAGACGACGGTCTCGTTGACGGTCGCGGTCTCCGGCGTGGGGCCGCCGAGCGCGGCGCGGAGCTCGTCCAGCGTCGCGGTCGCGTTGACGGGACCGGTCTCGAACTCGGCGCGCTGCTTCGTCACGAGCTCGCTCACCCTCGCCAGCAGGTCTCCGAGCTCACTGCGGGACGATCCCACATGGCACCTCCACCTTCGGTCGACGGTCCCCTTCGAACGTGTGTTACGTCGCGAGACGGTGTTTCAGTTCGAAGATCGCGTCGATCGGTCCGGGGTCGACGTCGTTGTCCAGCGCGAGGTAGCAGGACACCCAGTCGCCGAGGTACATGAGGTCGAGGAGCTGCGCGAGCCGGCCCTCACCTTCGGCCTCGACACGGATTACCTGGTGGACCGCTTCCGCGATGATCTCGCGCGTGATGTCGAACCGGCGCCGAAGCTGCGCGTGCTCGAACCCGTGCCGCAACTCCACGACGGTCATCAGCTGCCTCGTCACGTCTCCGTGCTGACCCCAGCCGCAGATCTCGTTGTGGTCGAGCTCCGGGTAGGCGTGCCAGTAGGCCGGCGCCTTGGCGTTCTCGTTGACGTCGCACTTCCAGCGGTACGCAGCCACCGCGCCGAGCGCGCCGCCCCCGTAGATGATCGGGATCGTGCGACCGATCTGCCGGGCGAGCTCACGCGCCGGGTTCGCGGCACCCTCGACGCTCGGCTGACAGGCATCCCGACGACGCGCGAGCTGTTCCTGCGCGCGCACCAGCAGCGCGTGCCCGCCCGGAGCCAGACCCATGCGGAACAGCACGACGGCGAGCGGCGCAACCAGTGCACCGATCGCGGCGCGCGGGAGGAATCCGTCCGGGCAGGGGACGTGTAGGCCGTTGTGATCGCGCGCGAGCTCGGCCAGCTCGCCACCACGCGAGATCGCGATGAGCCACGCACCGCACTGCACCGCGGCGCGCGCCATCGACACCGTTTCCTCGGTGTCACCCGAGTACGAGACCGCGATCGCGAGCGTCCCCGGGCCGACGTACGCGGGTGCGCGGTACTGCTTCAGGACCTGCAGTGGTACCGGGATCTCGTCGTTGCACGCGGCGGCAATGACGTCACCGGAGATGCCGGAGCCACCCATTCCGAGCACGACGATGTTGCGGACGCTGCCCGCGACAGGGAGCAAGCCAACCTGCAGCTCGCTCGCGGCCTCGTGCGCGGCCGCGAGCTGCTCCGGCAACCCCCGGACCGCATCCAGGAACCGCAGCGAGTCGCTACTCATGCGGCTTCGGTCTCCGGCCCTCGATCACCGTGTGGCGAACGTCGAGCCACCGGGCCTCCGACCTGCGCCTGGCCGCGCTCGCTCACGCGTTTTCGTCGAAGGTCGGCGTGATGCCTTCCGCCGCGGCCTTCTTCGTCAACCGTGCGTCTTCCGCGTCGTCAACGGTCTCGGCTTCGTCGATCAGCATGATCGGGATGTCGTCCTGCACGAGGTAGCGCCGCTTCAGCCGCGGGTTGTAGAGCGCGTTCTCGTCGGCGAAGTACAGCAGCGGGCCCTTGTCCTCGGGGCAGGCGAGAATCTCGAGCAGTTTCGAGTCGAGGGACATGTGTGAGTTACTCCTCCGTCCGGATGAGCGCGACGACTTCGGCAGTGTGGGCCTCGCAGGCTTCCACGGTCTTTGCTTCGAGGTTCAATCGCAGCAACGGCTCCGTGTTGCTCGGCCGGAGGTTGAACCACCAGTCGTCGCACTCGACCGTCAGGCCGTCGAGCCGATCCTGTTCGCAGCGGAGGTACGCCTCCGCGACCTTCTCGATGATCGCCAACGGATCTGTGACCCGGGAGTTGATCTCGCCGCTCTGCACGTACCGTTCGAACGGCTTGCGGAATTCCGACAGCGGCACGTTCGCGCGGGAGAGGAGCTCGAGCACGCACAGGGCCGCGATCGATCCCGAGTCCGCACGCCAGTTGTCACGGAAGTAGTAGTGCGCGGAGTGCTCGCCGCCGAAGACGGCGCCGGTCTCGGCCATCACCTGCTTGATGAACGAGTGACCGACGCGCGTGCGCACCGGCGTGCCACCGTTCTCGCGGATGATCTCGGGCACCGCGTGCGAACAGATCAGGTTGTGGACGATCGTCTCGCCCGGGTGCTTCTCGAGCATGAACTTGGCGACCATCGCGGTGGTGGTCGAACCGCTCACCGGCTGACCGAGATCGTCGACGAGGAAGACGCGGTCGGCGTCGCCGTCGAACGCGAGGCCGAGGTTCGCGCCGCCGTCGACCACGGCCCGCTGCAGGTCCTTGAGGTTCTCGACCTGGATCGGATCCGCGGGGTGGTTCGGGAACGTCCCGTCGAGCTCACCGAACAGCACGGTCAGGTCGAACGGGAGACCCTCGAACACCTTGGGCACGACGAGGCCGCCCATGCCGTTCGCGGTGTCCGCCACCACCTTCATCGGCCGGAGCCGGGACCGGTCGACGAACGAGCGCACGTGCTCGGCGAACTCGGCGAGGAGATCGAGTTCCTCGACCTTTCCGGGGACCTCGCCCCGCTGGGTGACCCCGGACTCGACCATCTCTTTGATCTGCACCAGGCCGGTCTGCTCACCGACCGGCGCCGCGAACGCACGGCACAGCTTGATGCCGTTGTACTGGGCCGGGTTGTGGCTGGCCGTGAACATCGCCGCCGGGGCTTCGTACCGACCCGACGCGAAGTACACGAGATCGGTCGAGCACAGCCCGAGCTGGGCGACGTCGGCGCCCGCGAGGGTCGCCCCCTCGGTGAATGCCGCGACGAGACCGGGCGACGACTCGCGCATGTCGTGCCCAACGAGGATCCGGCCCGCACCCGTGAAGTGCGCGAACGCGTTGCCGATGCGGCGCGCGAGCGCCTCGTTCAGTTCGTCGGGATAGATCCCGCGAATGTCATAAGCCTTGAAGATTGCGTCGAGCGACACGTCCCGGTGACTCCTGTCTCCCCCACGAGCGGGCCCGAGGCGCGGTCATGGTAGCGCCGGGGCCGGTTCGGACCATCGGGATGGTGGAGGCTGGTCCCCACCAGGGGATTCACCGGTGTCGGGCGACGACGGCGGGCCGTCGGTGCTCGGATCGGGTCGCCGAGAATCGGGCGGGAACGCGCAGTATCTGCGGGCGCCCTTCCACCGCACGAGCAGCACCACGCCGGCCAATCCCGCCAGCGTGAGGATGCGGCCGAGCCAGTCGACCGGCGTCAATCCGTAGGTGAGCGACACGTCGTGCTCATGCGGGATGACGACCATCAGGTTCGGTGCGAGTCGGTACGGACCGTCGGCGCCGTGCACCTGCCAGTTGGGGAAGTACGACTCCTTCACCACGACCGGCACACCGAGCTTGTCGACGTGGAAGGAGATCTTGTCGGGGCCTTCACGCGTCTGCGTGACCGTGACGGGGTCGAGGCGCTTGCGTGGCGCATCCGCGAGGTCGACCGCGTCGACACGCGCCCAGTCTTTGGGACCGGTCTGCGTCCACGGCACGTCGAGCAACTTGTCGTTCAGGTACCAACCCGCCGCGGAGCACTCCCACGCGCCGAGCTCGGGATCATGGGTACCGGGCGCCGGTGGTGGCTGCCCGAAGCACGAGGAAGTGGTGCCTGCGTGCGTCTTGGCGACGACCGGCTGGTACTGCAGGCCCTGCACGAGCGCGGCGCCGCCGACCTCGTAGACGCGCCACCCCTTCGGGTCGACACCGTCGTGGTCGGGGATCGTCGCGACGAGTCGGAGATCGGGGTTGGCGTCGGCCTTGGCCTGGGCCTCGGGCGTCCACGCCATGTAGTAGCGGACACCGAGCATCTCGAGGTGCTTCACGCCGCGGTCGAAGTCGTCGAGCGTGCCGTACACGAGACCGCGCACGGGGTTCGACGGGTGCGCGGCGAGCTCGCTGACCGTGAGGAAGTGGAACGAGGTGGTCCCCGAGGACTCGAAGTAGAGACCTTCCATCGAACCGATGCGGCCCTTGGTCCAGTACGGCAGCAGCTCGAGCGCGAGCGAGGTGCCGTAGTTGTTGATCGGATCCGATCCGTCCGGCATCGACGACGGCTCCCACAGTGCTCGGCCCGGCGGGAGCGTGTCCATCGTCTTCCAGATGTCTTCGTACTCGGGCCACGCTGCCTTCTTCTCGTAGCCCGTGTAGTTCCAGCGCGCCCACGCGGCGATCGCGATCTTCGGGTTGTCGTTCCGCGCTTCCCAGGCGCGGTTGATCGACCAGATCCCGGTGACCACGACGAGCGCGGCGAGCGTGACCACCGAGATACGGCGGGCCCGCCGGTCGACCGACGCCCGCTGCAACGCAACCGGCGCGACCCATCCCGGCGGATCGCGCTCCCAGTCCCGCTGCGCGACGACCTCCTCGGCTTCGGCGCGGTGGGGGCCGTCGCTGCCCGCCAGCTCGATCCACACCTTGGCGCGCGCGTCGTGGAGGTCGCCGTCACGTATCCAGTGCACCGCCCACCGCACGCCGGCCGCGGCCCACCGCAGCAGCTCGGTTGCGCCCATCGCCGCGAGGAACCCCCACGTCAACAGCCAGAACGGCAGGAACCGCGTGTTCCACACCGCGTGCTCGGGCCACTGCACGAAGGCAACCCCGAGCACGGCCGCGGCGACGAGCAGCACGAGCGTGGAGCGGCGCCGGTAGAAGGCGGCCGCGACGATCGCGATGCCCGCGAGCAACCAGATCCACCACGGCAGCCACAACGGCTGCTTCACCGACCCGCCGGCCGCGGTCTTCACGGTTCCGAGACCGCGCACGACACCTTCGATCGCGTGCTCGAGCGGCGCCGGGAGCACCGCGCGCACCCACCCCCACAACCGCCAGCCACCGCCGGGCACGAGCTTCTGGTAGCGCATGCTCTGCGTCATGTCGTTGCGCGCGATCAGCGGGAGTGACCACACCGCCGTCAACGCGACCGCGACCGCGCCGATCGGCAACGCCAGGCGCCACGTACGACCGGGTCGCCGAGTGACGAAGAGCAGGATCGCGAACAGGCCGAGCACCATCGCGACGACGACATGCGACATTGCGGACGCGGCGATCAACACGGCCGGCAGCCATGGTCGCTTCCCCGTGTCGAGCGTCTTGCCGAGCGCGCCGAGTGCGAACAGGCCGAGCGCGAGCGCGAGCGTGAACGAGAATTCGCCGGCAAGCGTGCTCGCGATGTTGCCGCCGTAGATCTGCCAGTCGTTGCGCGTCTGCACGAGCGTGCCGGTCGCCGCGATCGCGAACGCGGGTGGCGCAGGCCAGGGCGCGCGCAAGCCTCGTGCGAATGTGTACGCGCTCGCCGGGAGCAGCAACGGGCCCGACACCGTCACGAGCTTGAACGCGACGTTGTACGGGACGAACGGGATGTGATCGATCAGCGCGATCAACAGCGCCGGGAACGGGAAGTAGTAGTGCCCGACCGGGAACCCGGCGTACCAGTCCGGGGACCAGCCCGAGAGCCGCAACTTCGGGAACCAGTTGTGCTCGAGGTACCAGGGCCACCACACGTGGGCGCCCATGTCGCCGCCGTTGGTGGTCGTGTTGGCGAACAGATAGCCGAAGTGGAAGTCCCAGATCGGCCACAGCCGCATGCCCGGGTTCATGATCCGGAGCACGACGAAAGCGCAACCCGCGATGATCAGGATCCCGACCGCGCGCTCCCACCGAGCGCGCGAGCGGTTGTCCGACCCGTCAGCCTGGGCAGGCGTTTCCACGCGCTCCACGGCCGACAAGCATGCCAGCCGCGGCGCGTTTCCCGACGCGAGGGGCTGAGCCAATCTCAGCGGAGCGCGAAGGCTCAGCGGAGCGCGAAACGAAGGCTCAGCGGACCGCGAAACGAAGGCTCAGCGGACCGCGAAACAAGGCTCAGCGGACCGCGAAACGAAGGCTCAGCGGAGCGTCCGAACGGGGCTCAGCGGGACGTGCGCGCGAGCTCGAGAACCTCGTCGAGGCTCAGCACCGCGGCATCGTCGGACCACGTGTTCGCTTCGCACTTCGGGCAACCATGGAACACGAGGTCCCGACCGCCGATCCGCATCCGGATCGTGATTGCCGATGTCTGCGCACATCCTGTGCATACCGCCATGTCCCTAGCCTCCCGAAAGAAACTTGCCTCCCGAAACGAAGTGCGCCAGCTATGTCGGCGTTCGCGGAGCGGGACTGAAGCGATGCGGGCGCGACGGGATCAGCCCGAGAGTGCAGCGACCACAGCGAGCAAATTGAACCCCACGTGCAACAGGATCGACTGCGACAAGCTGCCGCTTCGCACCGCGAGGATGCCCGAAACGACCCCGAGACCGATCAGCGCAGGCAGGGCGATGAGCGTCCCGAGCGGGCTCCCACCGACGAAGTGCACCGCCCCGAACACGGTCGCCTGCACGCCGATGGCCCAGCCGTCCGACATCAGCGGCCGCAAGGAGCGCAGCAGCAAGCCGCGGAAGAGCAGTTCCTCGAACAGCGGTGCGAGCACCAGCGCCCCGACCGCGATCACCGCGAGCTTGGCGCCCGAGGAGTCGTTCAGGTCGTCGACGATCGACTGGCTCTCGTGGATGAAGTGCCGCAGCGGCAGGATCAGGATCCCGAACCCGATCGCGCAAGCGGTGCCGAGGGCGATCGCCCACGCATCGCTGACCCGGACCGTCCAGCCGAGATCGCGGCGCAGCGACCCGGTGCCGCGGTGCCGGCAGTAGAGCCACGTCACGAATCCGTACGTCAGGTACTGCCCCGCGAACGCGAACCCGATCGTGACCGGTCCGATGTCGCCGACCTTGTCGCCGCTGATCGCGAACCCGAGCGCGTAGCC
Organism: uncultured Actinomycetes bacterium; assembly: GCA_963740835.1. Taxonomy (GTDB): domain Bacteria; phylum Actinomycetota; class Acidimicrobiia; order IMCC26256; family PALSA-610; genus CAVUFH01. Next base: position 13,888 of record CAVUFH010000007.1, read on the forward strand.
GACGCTGGCGCCGAGAAGGGTTCCCGCGAGGAACACGACCACCGCGTCCCACCACTTGAACCGGGGCGTCGTCGGCGCCGGAACGTTCGCAGCCGAGCCCGGTTCGGTCGGTTCCATCGGCGGGCAGGCTATCGGCGGATTTCGCCGCAGCTCCGGGCGCGGGCTGGCCCGGGCGCCTCCTCGGCTGTGTTTGCGCTGAGATCGCGCCAGTTGAGGCCGGTTCGACGGCAGCGCCGCCATACCATGTGGCGACTCGTCGGCATTGGGCCGTCCGTAATGGGAGCACGAATGAGCCGTCCCGAAGACCAGTGGCGCCCGCCGGAGCCGCCCAACCGGCAGCCGCCCCGTCCGAACGGACAGCGCCCGTCTTCGCGCCCGCGGTGGATGCCGTGGATCATCGTCGCGGTGCTCGTGACACTCGTGCTCGTGTGGCAGGCCGCGCCTGGTGGCGGCGGCAGCCAGGCGAGCGTCGACTACTCCAAGTTCCTCAGCCTGGTGAAGGACGATCACGTCGACCAGATCAACTACGAGAGCTCGAGCGGCAAGATCACCGGACAGTTCAAGGGCGACTTCCAGGTCGACGGCCAGAGCAAGTTCACGACGCAGGGCCAGCCCGACGGGCTCCCCGACCAGGACGTCGCGACGCTCACCGAGCACAACGTCGGACGGAACTACAAGCCCGCGCCGTCGAACTGGTTGAGCTCGTTCCTCATCTACCTCCTGCCATTTGTCCTGCTCGTCGGCTTCTTCATATGGATGAGCCGGCGCGCGCAGGGCCAGATGGGCGCGGTGATGAACATCGGGCGGTCGCGCGCCAAGGTCTACGCCACCGACAAACCGAAGACGACGTTCGCCGACGTCGCCGGTTACGGTCCGGTGAAAGAAGAGATCACCGAGGTCGTCGACTTCTTGAAGCTGCCCGGCAAGTTCAAGGAGATCGGCGCGCGCATCCCGAAAGGCGTGCTGCTCGTCGGTCCGCCCGGTACCGGTAAGACCCTCATCGCGCGCGCGGTCGCCGGTGAGGCGGGTGTGCCGTTCATCTCGATCACCGGTTCTGACTTCATGGAGATGTTCGTCGGCGTCGGTGCCGCACGCGTGCGCGATCTCTTCCAGACCGCGAAGAAGCAGGCGCCTGCGATCATCTTCGTGGACGAGATCGACTCGATCGGCCGCAAGCGCGGCGCCGGGCTCGGCGGCGGCCACGACGAGCGCGAGCAGACGCTGAACCAGATGCTGTCCGAGATGGACGGCTTCGAGGCAACCGAGGGCATCGTGATGATGGCGGCGACAAACCGCCCCGACATCCTCGACCCCGCGCTCCTCCGTCCGGGCCGTTTCGACCGTCAGATTCTCGTGCCGCTCCCGACGCAGGGTGAACGCAAGGACATCCTGGCGGTGCACTTCCGCGACAAGAAGATCAGCGACGACGTCGACCTCGACGTGTTGTCCCGCGGGACGCCCGGTATGAGCGGTGCGGACCTCTCGAACCTCGTCAACGAGGCCGCGTTGTTCGCGGTGCGGCGCAACGCATCGGAGGTCCACAAAGAGGACTTCGAAGCGGCCCGCGACCGCGTGCTCATGGGACTCAAGCGCGAGTCGATGGCGCTCAGCGAGGAAGAGAAGGAAGTCGTCGCCTACCACGAAGGCGGCCACGCCGTGTGCGCCTACGTGCTCGAGCACGCGGACCCGCTGCACAAGGTGTCGATCCTGCCCACCGGCATGGCCCTCGGTGTCACGCAGCAGCTCCCGCTCGAAGAGCGGCACATCTACAAGCGCGAGTACATCGCCGACTCGCTCGTCGTCCGCCTCGGCGGCCGCGTGGCCGAGGAGCTCGTGTTCGGCCACCAGTCCACCGGCGCGAACAACGACCTCGTCGGCAACACCGAGCTGGCCCGCAAGATGGTGCGCGAGTGGGGCATGTCCGACCGGATCGGTCCGATGGCGTGGGGTGCTGCCGGCGCCGTCTTCCTCGGCGACGACCTCATGCACTCTCGCGACTACTCGGACGAGACGGCGCGCGTCATCGACGAAGAGGTCGAGCGCATCCTCCGCGAGGAGGAAGACCGCTGCCGCAAGACGTTGACCGAGTTCCGTGCCGGGCTCGACGCGGTCGCGCAGGCGCTCCTCGAACGCGAGACGCTCGACGCCGAGGAAGTCGCGAACCTCGTCGACAACGCGATCGGCTACAAAGTCGGCGGCCCGCGCAAGATCATCCACGCCGACGGCACCGAGGAGTTCGCGACCGACGCGATCGAGGACGGGCTCGAAGACCTCGGTTAGCCGCGCAGTTCGGCCACCGCAGCCCAGAGGTCTGTGGCGCTGAACGAACCGGTGAACGACGCGCGCGTCACGCCGTGCTGATCGGCGATCACGGTCACCGGTGCGGCGTCGATCGCATAGCGCCGATGCAGCTCGGGCTGCTCCTGGTACTCGACCTCGACCACCGCCACGTCGCCGGAGGCGAGCGGCGTGAGCTTGTCGAAGAGGCCCTGGCACGACTCGCACGTGCGCGACGACCACAGGACGACGAGCCAGGGCGCGTCGGGCCGCGGGAAGTCGTGGCGATCCAACTGCTTCGGGACCGTCACGCGGCTCTGGGCCGGTGCGGCGGGCGTGCGGCGACGGTCGAGGACCCACGCAACGATCGCCGCCCCGATGACGAGCACGATCGCGAGCACGACGCGCGCGGTCATCGCGTCTCCAGGATCGCTTCCGAGCGAGTGATGTCGCCCTTCGAGTACAGCGTGCGGTTCGCCACGACCGGGCCGGAGGCGCGTACGACGAGCGCGCCGTCGGTTGCGCCGAGCAGCCGGCCGATGTCATACGTCGCCTGCTGACCGGCGCCGATCCGGAAGTCGTGCATCGTCGCCGGTTCCTCTTCGCCCCCCGCGCGCTCGAGCAGCACGCTCGCGGTGACCGCGACCGCGCCGGGGTTGGCGATGGCGAGTACACCGCTGCGACTGGGCGCGACACCACCGAGCGCGAAGACCGCGCCCCGCTGCGGCCGCGGTGTTCCCATGAGCGTCGCGACGCCTTCGCCGACCGCGTTCTTGCCGTAGAACGCGAACTGTTCGGCGACGATCGGCTTGTCGACGCCGGAGGCGACCGTCGTCGTGTAGGAGACATTGGGTGGCACCGCGACACAGCCCTCGGCCGGCGGGTCGCCACAACCTCCGATCTGCACCCACACGACCGCGTCCCGCTTCACGGCCACCGTGACGGGCGCGGCCGCCGCGCTCGACGATCACGTCGGCTTCGGTGTCGACCAGCCCCGGGTTCACGATCGCGACGACGGTGCGCGTGTCCGTGGTCGATGCGCCGTACGCGAACGTCCACGACGGCGCGGGCTTCACTGCGCCGAGGCTCAGCGTAAGCCCGGTGAAGCCGGACTCGGTTCCGAACACCATCGACTGCGACGCGACGACGCGACCGACCGTCGCGTGTGCGGACACCGCGACCTGCGGTTTGCGCACCGCGTGCTCGTGGATCGGGACCAGCACACGCATGCGGCGCGGCACGTCGATCTTCTGCAGCACCTCGGGGACGGCCTCGTTCGTGCGCAGGGTGACCTCGACACGCGCGTCCGTCCCGAACGGATTGAAGAGCACCAGCCAATCCTCGACGGGACGCCCGGTCGTGCCGGCCTCGAAATTCCCGGTGGTACCGGCCGCGAAGTACCAATCAGCCGCCGCGATCGACGCGCACGGCCCGACCGCGAACTGGTTCGTCGACTCGACGCCGTTCTCGACGACGACGTCACGCGAGAACGCCTCGACCACGACGCCGCCGGCCGGCCCGAGCGTGGCGCGCCCGAGGCGGATGTCGGAGTGCGGACCGACCGCGACGGTCTGCATGATCGGGGCGGAACTGTCGTCGGGATAGGCCGTAACCGTGGCGTCGGCCGGGCGCGGGCCGATGTTCGCGACCGTGATCGTCTGCGTGTCGAGGGGCACCGACGCCGGGACACCGGGACAGAACCAAGCACTCGAATTCGTCCCGGCCGGCGCGACCTGCGATGCGTTGGCCGCGTCGATGCGTTCCCGCGTCGGCGCCGGGCTCGTGTTGCCGATGAACATCGCGACGATCGCGGCCACGACGATGACGATCACGATCGGGAGCCGCCGCACGGTGCGCTCGCTCATACGGCGCCACTCGTCTCGGTCGGAGAACGGGTGACGGGTGCGGCACGGCTGCGCCACCACAGCACCGCGGCTGCGATCCACAGCAGCAACTCGACAACGATGAACAGGCGGCGAGGACCGCCCGCGAACGACAGGTCGACCTTGCCCCGGTTGCGCATGTCGAAGCCGTTCGTCCATCCGAACGCATCACCGCGCGGCGCGCGCTCGCCGTCGACCGACGCGTGCCAACCGGAGTTGGCGGACTCGGCCCAGAGCAACGTGCCCGGTCCGGCCGGATCCGAACCGGAGAGCGGCCCCTTGACGGGCGACGCCGGAGGAAGCGCGGTGCGCTGCGCGGCCGCGAGCGGATCCGGGCTGTCGACCGGCACGTCCGTGCCCGGGGGAACCACCGCGCGGCCGGGCAACCACGCCTGGTTCTCGTACACCACTGCGCCGGGCTCGATGCGCGACACCGCGAGGTCGAGCTGCGCGGCGAGTGAGTCCGTGAGCGCGGGATCGGGGCGTCCGCGTGCGCCGGAGTCGGGCGCGGCGCGGGTGATCAGCGCGACGTACCGCACGCCCGTGGGCCCGAGCAGATGTCCGAGCCGGATCGTGTCCTGATCCTGAACGAGAGCGATTGCGTTCCCGAGGACGCGTTCCGCGTGACCTTCGGGCGGTGCCCACAACGCCCGCGCGTCGCCCGGCCCCTGCCGAGTGAGCCCGTAGCCGACGCCGTCGGCGACCTTCGCGTCGGTGGGCATGATCGTCGGGTCGCCGATCCACAGCACCTTGAAGTCGCCGTTGTCTCGCTCCTCGTTCATCCACGCGAAGCGGGTGGGCCAGTCATCGTTGGACATTCCCCAACGGCCGTCGAGCGTGTCCGCCGCGAACCCGATCACCGGCAGCGCGATGCCGACGGCCGCCGCCACCGCCGCGAACTGCCGCCAGCCGAAGTGGAACGTGCGCAGGTCCTCGAGGAACGCAGCAACACCGAGCCCAGCGGCGAGCGCCAGGCCGAGCGCGGCAGGTACGAGCACGCCTTCCGGTGCGGGAACCGACGCGTGCACATCGAGGCGCGACGGGAGCCACGCGGCACGCGAACGACAGCAGCGCGAGCATCCACGCCCGACCGGCCCACGCCAGCCGCTCACCGGTCGCGACCACGAGGGGCAGGGCCGCGGCGACGAGCAGCCCGACGGCACCCAACCCCGCGCCGGACGCGCCCGTGTGGAAGGCGATGACGTCGGCCAGACGCAAGGGCGCGCGCGGATACCGCCCGAACGTGGCGGGATCGGCGCCGAACAACGTCAGCGACCACGGCACCAAGAGGATCGCGGCGCCGAGCGTGGCGGCCGCGGCCGCGGCCGCCGACCGGGCGACGGTGTGCGCGCCACCGACCAACGGCCACGCAAGCGCGAAGCCCGCAACCATGAACAGCGCGAGCAGCAACGCGGGCGGCCACGCCGATGTCACGACGAGAAGAAGCAGCGCGATCGTCGCGGCCGCGTGCATGCGAGTGCGACGATCCGCGCCGGCCGCCGACGCGCGCAGCAGCGCGCTCATCACGAATGGCGCCAGCCCGAAGCACACGAGCGGGCCGAGCTGCCCTTCCGCGATCGCGTTGCGCACGATCGGGTTGATCGCATACGCCACGGACGCGGCGACGGCGGGTGCGGCCGTGCCCGCGAGCGGACGGACCAGCCGGTACGCACCGAACGCACCGAGTGGCAGTGCACCCGCGACCACGAGCGTGCGGCCGAGGTCGCTATCGCCCAGGAGCGCGGTCGAGAGCAGCGCCATCAGCCCGAACACGGGTGACGCGGCGGTGTCGGCGCCCATCATCGCGTAGCGCCAGGGTGCAAAGAACGTAGACCACAGCGAACCTGCGCCGGGCCAGTCCTGGAAGCTACCGACCTCCGGCACCCGATCGAGAACGAACGACCGCGACCCGAACGCGATCAGGAACGCGAGTCCGATCGCAGCAACGACGTGGAACGTACGGGCTCGCGTGCTCACGTCCGAGACCGCGGCTCGCGTGCGGTTCGAGACTTCTGCGAGGCGATCGCCGGCGTGCAACCGGTAGGAGACGATCGTGCGCACGCGCGCGCTGCCTCGCACCATGAGGTCGCGGACGTCGCCGTCGTCGACGCGTCGCATCCGCTGCGTCGACGCGCGCGCACTCCGGATGCCGGTGCCCCGACCGAACGCAGAGAACCAACCCGCGAGCAACGCGCGCGCCCGAGCCGGACGGCGCGTGAACACGAGCGCGACCGCCTCGGCGACGTTCAACAAGAACGCGAGCGGCAACACCCACAGCAACGCGACCGGCGAGTAGGACTTGGCGAGCACCCGCACCCGACTGCGGGTGAATGCCTTGAGGTCACCTTGGTCGTTGCGGCTCGTCGGCCTCGTGTCCTGGACCGTCGACCGTCGGTGGCGGACGCGGGCGTCGGGCGCGACGAGCACGCGCGCCCCGGCGAGCCGCGCCCGCCAGCACAGATCGAGATCGTCGGAGCCCGGGAACGTCGCGGGGTCGAAGCCGCCGAGCTCGTGGAAGAGGTCGGTGCGGACGAGCATGACGGCGTCCGAAACGAAGAAGACGTCGCGTACCGCGTCGTGCTGCTCCTGGTCGATCTCGCCGGGCTCGATGCCCGAGAAGGGGACGCCGTAGTGGTCGACCGCCATCCCGACCTCGAGCAGCACCTCGGGGTGCTCGTAGTCCACGAGCTTGGGCCCCACGATGCCCGCGTTCGAGCGATACGCCTCCTCGACCATCACGCTGACCGCATCGGGGCCGAGCACGACATCGTCGTGGCAGAAGAGCAGGAACGTGGCCCCCTCCACGAGCGCCATCGCGTCGTTCGCGGCGGCCGCGAAGCCGACGTTGCTGTCCAGCCGGCGCACGAAGGCCCGCGGCATCGCGGTCGCGATGCGCGGCGTCGGGTCGTCGCTCGAGCCGCTGTCGAGCACGAGCACCGAAAGCGACGGGTACTCCTGGGCCGCGAGGCTCTCGAGCGCGTCCTCCAGCCAGGGACCGGGGTCGCTCGTCACGAGGATGGCGACGACGGCGGGAGCGACTTCCGGGGTGACCTCGTCGGGGGCCGCAGGCTCCGCGGCATCCGATTCGGGCGAATCGGGGTCCGCGCGCCCCTCCTCGTCGTCCTCGATGGGCGGGGGGAGGAGATCGGCTCCGGGAGTCGGATCGGGCGTCTCCATGGGCCGGGCGAGGATAGCGGTCCGGGCGTTTGTGCCACTGATCACGAGTGCTTGCTATTGCTAGCATTTCGCGCTATAGTCGCGAGCACTCGTCGCCCGGCACAATCGTTGTCGGCCGGGGGCACCGCCCATCCGGCGCCGCGCCCCCGGGACGCGTTCCCCGAAGGAGCAAGCACCATGGATGTCCGCAAATCGTTCAGCGACGCCGGTTACATCGCCGTCGGCCTCGGCGTGATGGGGTTCCAGCGGGCGCAGGTGCGCCGCCGGCAGCTCCAGGAGCACGTGCAGAGCGCCGGTTCGTGCGTGGCGAGCAAGGCCGGGGAGCTCCAGGACCGCGTCGGTACGCACGGTCGCAACCTCGACAGCAAGGCGCGCGAGGCGCGCGGCGTCGCCGAAGGCACGGTGAACCAGACCGTGTCCCGTGTGCACGAGCTCGCCTCCGAGGTCACGACCCGCGTCGAGCCCGTCATCGTGCAGGTACAGGCAACGGCCGCCGAGCTGCCCGAGCGGTTCGCGCAGGCGATCGAGCCGGTCGCCGCGCGCGTGCGTGAGCGCTTCACCAGCGCCGCCTGAGCACCGGCTCCTCACCGCTTTCCGTTTCGGCCGAACGATCGGCGGTTCCCACATGGGAGCCGCCGATCTTCTGTGTCGATGGCTCCCTCGCTGCGCGCCACCCGGGCGGCTGCGCCGCAAGCGGGGCTTCGCTCCGTCCGCACTCCTCCACGGCTCCCTCGCTGCGCGACCGGGCGGCTGCGCCGCAAGCGGGGCTTCGCTCCGTCCGCACTCCTCCACGGCTCCCTCGCTGCGCGCCGCCCGGGCGGCTGCGCCGCAAGCGGGGCTTCGCTCCGTCCGCACTCCTCCACGGCTCCCTCGCTTCGCTCCGTCCGCACGGTTTGGGCGATTAGCCTGCTGCCGTGCTCGCGGCCCTCGCCGGCGGTGTCGGTGCCGCCCGTTTCCTCGCCGGTCTCGTCCGTGCGGTCCCGCCGTCGGAGATCGTCGCGATCGTCAACACGGCTGACGACGACCGCTTTCACGGCCTCTACGTGTCCCCTGACCTGGACTCGGTGACGTACACGCTCGCCGGCGCGTCGAATGCGGTGCAGGGCTGGGGGCTCGAAGGCGAGACGTTCGCCACCCTCGACGCGTTGCAGCGCTACGACCTCGACACGTGGTTCCGCCTGGGGGACAAGGACCTCGCGACCCACCTCTACCGCACCGAGCGGCTCCGCCTCGGGGCTTCGCTCTCCCAGGTGACGACCGAGATCGCCACGGCTTGGGGCGTCGGGATCCGCATCGTCCCGATGAGCGACGACCCGGTCCGCACGCGCATCGAGGTGCGCACCGGAGAAGGGGACCGGGCTGAGCTCGCGATGCAGGAGTGGTTCGTCCGCGATCGCACGGAACCCGAGGTGACGGGCGTGCACTTCGCCGGTGCCGTCGACGCCCGGGCCGCGCCCGGCGTGCTCGAAGCGATCCGGACCGCCGAGACCGTGATCGTGTGTCCGTCGAACCCGGTGATCTCGATCGGACCGATCCTCGCGGTTCCGGGCGTGCGCGACGCGCTGCAGGCCCGGCGCAGCCGCGTCGTCGCGGTGAGCCCGATCGTCGGGGGCGCGCCGGTCAAGGGGCCCGCCGACCGATTGATGGCGCCGCTCGGGATCGAGGTGTCGTGTGTGGGCGTCGCGCGCGCGTATGCGGAGTTCTGCAGCACGCTCGTCATCGACGCGGTCGATGCCCATCAGGTCGAAGCGGTCGAAGCGGCCGGAGTGCATGCCGTCGTCGCCGACACCATGATGCGCAGCCCGGAAGTCGCGGCCGAACTGGCCCGGCGCGCGCTCGCGGCCGTCGCCTGACTGCCGTCGACGTGGCGGCCTCACTCACCATCTGGGCGGTCGAAGGCATCGGCGAGGTCCGGCCCGGATCCGAGATCGCCGAGCTGCTGATCGACGCGGCGCGGGCACAGAGCACGCCGCTCGTAACGGGCGACTGCCTGGTCGTCACGCAGAAGATCGTGTCGAAAGCGGAAGGCCGGCTCGTGGCGCTCGACCCCGACGACATCGCGGCGCGGCACGAGCTCGTCGAGTCTGAGTCCGTGCGCGTCGTCCGGCGACGGGGCGATCTCATCATCAGCGAGACGCGCCACGGGTTCGTGTGCGCCAACGCGGGAATCGATCTCTCGAATGTGGAAGCCGGGCAAGCCGCGCTCCTGCCCATCGATCCCGACCGATCCGCGAAGCACATCCGCGACGCGGTGCGCGCGCGGGCGGGCGTCGACATCGCCGTCATCGTCTCCGACACGTTCGGCCGTGCGTGGCGCCGTGGGCTCACGGATGTCGCGATCGGCGTGAGCGGGATCGCCGCGGTCGTCGACCTGCGCGAGACGCCCGACGCGCTCGGCCGCATCCTGCACGTGACCGAGGTCGCGATCGCGGACGAGATCGCAGCCGCGGCGGAGCTCGTCATGGGCAAGGCCGCGGGCGTACCCGTCGCGATCGTGCGCGGCCTCGACGCCGCGTGGTTCGGTGAGGGTTCCTACCGCGACCTCATTCGTCCACCGCACGAGGACCTGTTCCGATGACGGCGACGTACGTGCCCGCGTTCTTGGATGCGCGCCGCTCGATTCGTGCGTTCCGCCCCGAGCCGGTCGCACGCGACGCTCTGGACGCGCTCATCTCGGCCGCGTGCATCGCCCCCGCCCCGCACCACTCGCGTCCGTGGCGGTTTGTGGCGGTCGACGGTGACGACGCCAAGGACACGCTCGCGGCGGGCATGGGCGCGCGCTGGCGTGTCGACCTCGCAGGCGACGGCGTCGCGCCCAACCGCGTCGACGAACTGGTCGCGGCATCACACGCCAAGCTGGTGCAGGCGCCCGCGCTCGTGCTCGGTTGCCTCACCTGGGACGGCCTCGACCGCTACCCCGACGAACGGCGCCGCCGGGCCGAGTGGGGCATGGCGCTGCTGTCGCTCGGCGCCGCGGTCGAGAACCTCATGCTCGCGGCAGCCGACCGCGGTCTCGCTTCCTGCTGGGTCGCGGCGCCGATCTTCTGTCCCGAGGCAGCGCGCGATGCGCTCGCCCTGCCCGCCGAGTGGCTCCCCCACGCCCTCGTGATGGTCGGGCATCCGGACCCCGGTTACGTCGGCCGCGTCCGCCCGCCCCTCCCGCTCGACGACCTCCGCACCTTCCGTCCGTAGCACTTCGAACTTGCGTGACTTCACCCCCGTCACGGTGGGTGAACTCACGCACTTCGGGTGGCGGTGGCACGCAGCGCGGCCGCGAGTTCGGCGCCCCCACTGAGCAGGTCGCGGTGGCGGGCAACGACCGGATGCCAACCCGCAGCCCAGATGCGGTTCCGCCGGCCGTTGTCACGCGCGATCTGGAACTCGTCCGAATGCTCTTGTTTGGAGTCGTAGTCGACCGTCGCCTTCCATTCGACGATCGCCGCGTCGACGCGCGCAACGAAGCGACCGTTTCTGTCGAAGATCTCGAATTGCGGCACGGCGGTCGGGAGGTCGTGAGCGCGCAGGACTTGGAGCAGCAGCGTCTCCATCTCGCTGTCGGTCGCCCGCTGCGTGGGATCCCATCGCTCGAGGGCGACGCGCAACGCTCGACTGCCGGGCACACCACGGCCCGCGTGCCGCTGAAACACGCGCAGCATCGAGTCGTAGGTGATCAAGCGCTTCCGCCGAAGGGCTTGGAGCACCGATTCTGCGAAGTCGGGTGAGCGGTGCATCCCCGCGAGTTGCAGCGCCAGGAGTTCCGGTCGCACGACCGGCAAGTCCTGGATCAGTTGCGTGTCCTCGGGGGTGACCCGAAATCGCTCGTGCACGACGAGGCCCGACTGCACCGTGCGGAACCACCGGGGGCACGTGATCTCGAGGATGTCGCGGCGCGCGCCAGGCACCGCGTGGTAGGCCGCCGCGGTGCTGTGCGACACGGCCGCGTTCGGCGCACCCGCAAGGCACGCGGCGCGAAGTTCGCCGGCGCGCGTGAGCGGAGCGCCTGCGACTCGGTAGACGCCTCGGTACATGCGGATCCACGAATCGCGAGCCCGGCGCTCGATCTGCCGTTCTGAGAGCCCGGCGCGGGCGGCATCGACCAGCGAGAAGACGCCATCGTGCGCGGCCGCCCACGCGTGGAGCGTGTCGTCTTCCTCCGTGAACATGGCTCGGGATAGTGCCAAGCCCCTGCGACACCTACCGTTCTTGCGTGAGTTCACCCCCTGCCAGGGTGGGTGAACTCACGCAAGAACGCGAAGGTCAGCGGAGGCCGGCGCGGCGTTCACCCTTGAAGTGCTCCAGGGTGCGGGCGACGCCTTCGTCGAGGCTCGTCCACGGCTTCCAGCCGAGGTGGATGCCCGCCCGGGCAGGGTCGAGCGCGCTGCGCTCGACCTCGCCGGGGCGCGGCGGCTGGTAGCGCGCGGGCTGCTTGAAGCCGGTGAGGCGGGCCATGACGTCGAACAGTTGCTGCACGGACGTCTCGACGCCGGTGCCGATGTTCATCAACAGACCACCGCCCTTGTCGGCCGAGCGCACGAATGCGTCGACGACGTCGTCGACGTACACGAAGTCGCGCGTCTGGCTGCCGTCGCCGTAGATGACGGGCCGATCGTGGTGCAGCAACTTGCCCGCGAAGATCGCGATCACGCCCGATTCGCCGTGCACCGCCTGGCGCGGTCCGTACACGTTCGCGAGTGCGAGCGCGGTGTACTCGAGCCCGCGCACCGCTCGGTAGTAGTGCAGGTAGTCGCCAACCGCTTTCTTCGAGACGCCGTACGGCGACTCCGGACGCTGCGCGTGTCCCTCGCGTACCGGCACGTCGTCGGGGGGCCCGTAGAGCGTCCCGCCCGAACCTGCGAATACGACCTTGGACACGCCCGCAGTCAGCGCGCCTTCGCAGACGTTCAGCGATCCGAGGATGTTGACGATCGCGTCCTGCACGGGGCGCGCCACCGACGCGCGCACGTCCACTTGTGCAGCGAGGTGGAAGATGATGTCGGGGCGGCGATGGGCGACGAGCTCCACCATTGCGTGCGACGACACGTCGAGCCGGTGGAACGAAAACCGGTGACCGGGCAGCGAGCGCGCGTCGGCGAGGTTGCCGAGCGTGCCGGTCGAGAGGTCGTCGACGACGTCGACGCGCCAGTCCTCGGCGAGCAACCGGTCGACCAAGGTGGAACCGATGAACCCGGCGCCGCCCGTCACCAAGGCTTTCATCGCGGGAACGCTACCCGCGCCGGCGTGCACTTACGCGCGTGCACCGGCGGGCACGCGCCCGGCGGTGATGCGAGTCGCGGCCGGGACGGTGACGCCGGCACCCACGATCGTCTGCTCGCGCAAGGAGACGTCGGGCTCGAGCTGTGCGTCCTGACCGACCACCGAGTCGAGCACCTCGGCGTCGTGGGCGACGCGGACCCGCGCGTGGAGCACCGAGCGCTCGACCTTCGCGCCAGCTTCGATGACCACCCCGGCGCCGATCACCGAAGCGGACACGATCGCCCCGGCGTCGACGCGGCTGTCGTCGCCCAGCAGTACGGGACCTTCGATGCGCGCGCCCGCGTCGATGTGCACGCGGCCTTGGACCCAGACGCCCGGCGCGTGTTCACGCGCCCCGGGTGCGGGTGGATAACCGACGCATCCGGCGAGCACGTCGGCGTGGGCTTGCAGGTACTTTTCCGGCGTCCCGATGTCGAGCCAGTAACCGTCGGCGGCGTATCCGTAGAGGCGGCGCGGCTCGGCGAGCATGCGCGGGAACGTCTCGCGTTCGATCGACACGTTGAGGCGGGGCGGGATGCGCTCGAGGAACGCCGGTTCGAGCACGTAGGTACCGGCGTTGATCCAATTGCTCGGCGCCTTGCCCGGCGCCGGTTTCTCGACGAATGCGATGACCTGTCCGTCGGCGCGCGTCGGCACGACACCGAACGCACTCGGGTCCTCGACTTGCGTGAGTGAGATCGTCGCTTGTGCGTCCCGCTCGTCGTGGAAGCGCACCATCGCACCCAGGTCGAGGTCGGTGAGCACGTCGCCGTTGCAGACGATGAAGCGCTCCGTCATCCCAACGGCTGCGAACCGGATCGCGCCAGCAGTGCCGAGGGGCTCGTCCTCGACGGCATAGCGGACCTTCACATCACCGAAGACGTCCTCGCCGGCGCGGTCGTGCGCGAACTCCGAGTGGAAGGCGTCCGGCAGATACCCCATCGACAGCACGACCTCGTCGACGCCGTAACCGGCCAGCCAGCCGAGCTGGCGCTCGAGGAACGACTGGTTCGCGATAGGGAGCAGCGGCTTCGGCGTGGTGAGGGTCAGCGGCCGGAGCCGCGTTCCCTCGCCGCCGACCAGCACCACTGCCTTCATCGCGTGCGCGACACCTCGCCCGTGCGGTGTGACGTCTGGGCCGCGCGCGTCATGGCGTGGAGGTCATGGCGTGGAGGTCGGTGCCGTCGCGCCGGGCGTCACCGTGGTGTCGGTGGTCGCGCCCGTGTCCGGAGTCGCGCCGGGCACCGTGGCGCCCGTGTCGGTCGGCACCGACGCACCGCCGGTGAGGTCGCTCGGCGCGGCCAACTCGGAGACGGACGGCGGCGTGCCGATCTTCTCGCCCTTGGGCAACAGTGCCAGTGCGATGACGTCACCGTTCTGCGGGTTGTAGTCGGTGATGGAGCCGGACTGCGGCTTGCCGTTCAGTTCCCAGCGCACGGTCGCCGTCTTGTCACCGCACTTGTCGCCGGTCTTGTGGGTCTTGCCGTCCCAGACGGTGAACGAGTCCTGACTCGCCTTCCACCCGCCCAGCTTGAAGTAGAGGCCCACCGTCGCGTTCTTGCCCGCGGCACGCGAGAGGAACGGGTGGATGTGGATGAGGCCGTCGCCGTGGGTGTGGATCCCCTCGGCGTCATCGAACGTCGGTGCATTGGGGAGCCACTCGCCGCAGACGTTGACGCCGATCGCGGCGTGCCAGTGATCCTTGTTCACGAGCGGCGCCGCGTCCACGCTCGAGGTCCGGTTCACCGCGATCATGACCACGCCTGCGACGACGATGACAGTCGCGAGGATGTACCAACCGAGGTTGCCGCGTGATCTGCGCGCGGACCGGACGCTGGCGCGTCGTTTCGTCCGAGAGGACTTGCCCATAGGCGGGCCAGGCTAGCCGGTGGACCGCTCGATCCTGCGCGCGCGCCACGCGTGCGAAGCCATCGCCAGGACACCGCGCGTGCCGAGAAACACCGCCGCGAACGGCAGCAGGAGCGCACGCGCGCCCGTGAACCGGCGGCGGGCGAAACGCCACGCGGAACGATGGTGCTCGGCGAGCATCCGGTACGGCGTGCGGGCGGTGCTCGCCCCTTGGACGTGGTCGACGACACCGGCCGGCTCGTAGGTGATCTTCCAGCCCGCACCGCGCAGCCGCCAACAGAGATCAACGTCTTCGAGGTACATGAAGTAGCGCTCGTCCCACCCGCCGACCTCGTCGAGCGCGGCGCGGCGCAGCCACACCGCCGCGCCCGACACCCAGTCGACGACGCGCCGCTCGTCGGGCGCGACGTCGGTCTGGCGGTACCGGGTCGTGTACGGGTTGCTCGGCCACCACATCCCGAGCAGCCCGTGCATGACGGCCACGAAGCCGGACGGCAATCGCCGAGCCGACGGATAGTCGCTGCCGTCGGGATTCTTCAGCCGGGGCCCGCACGCCGCGATGCGCGCGTCGGCGTCGAGGGTCCGAACGAGTGCACTCGCGGTACCTGGTTCGATCCTGGTGTCCGCGTTCAACACCGCGATGACCGGCGCGCGGGTCGCTGCGGTCCCGAGGTTCACGGCGCGCGCATACCCAACGTTGCCGGGCGCGCGGATCACCTGCACACCCGGGTGGGCACACTGGAGCGCGGCGACGGAACCGTCACGCGAGCCGTTGTCGACCACGACCAGCTCGACTGGCCCGGCGCTCTCGTCGGCGAGCACGGATCGCACGCACTGCTCGAGGAGCGGCCCGGCTTCGTAGTTGACCACCACGGCGGCCCAGCGGGCGGAATCAGGCACCACGAACTCGGGCATTGTGGACGCGCGCGCGCGCTAGTCGCGCACGCGGTACTTCACGAGCGTCCACAGCGCGGCGAAGCCGTCGGTCCAGGTGATCTTCTTGCCTTCATCGACCTCGCGGCCGGTGTAAGAGATCGGCACTTCGTAGATCCGCACCTTGCGCTTGAGGATCTTCGCCGTGATCTCGGGCTCGATGTCGAACCCGTTCGAATGCAGCTGCAGTTGGTCGAGCAACTTTCGGTCGATCAGCTTGTAGCACGTCTCCATGTCGGAAAGGGTGGTGTTGTAGAGCACGTTCGTGGTCAGCGACAGGAAGCGGTTGCCGACCCAGTGGAAGAACAACATGTTGCGGCGTTCGCCCGTGAACCGCGAGCCGTACACGACGCGCGCCTTCCCTGAGAGCACCGGCGCGAGCAGTCGGGGCCAATCCTCGGGGTCGTACTCGAGGTCGGCGTCCTGGATGAGCACGTAGTCGCCGGTCGCGTGTTCGAACCCGGTGCGCACCGCGGCACCCTTCCCGCGGTTGTGCTCATGCATGATCACGCGTACCGTGCTGTCGCCCAGCTGATGCAGCACGTCACGGGTGCCGTCGTCGCTGCCATCGTCGATGACGAGGATCTCCCGCTCGACGGAGTCGGGAAGCTCGACCTTGCGCATCCGGCGCACGATCTCGACCAGCGTATTGCGCTCGTTGAAGACCGGCACCACGACCGAGAGCTTGCGCAGCTTGGACGGGCCGCCGAGATCACGCTCTTTCACGGGCGCGCTCCTCCTCGTACCACGCGTGCATGAGGGCGAGACCCTCGCGCAGCGGGATCTCCGGCTGCCAGCCGAGCCGCTCGCGGGCACGGGCGATGTCGGGCCGGCGCTGGGTCGGATCACCGGTGGGCAAGGCCTCGAACACGAGTTCAGACGCCGAGTTCGTGACCTCGCGCACGACGTCCGCGAGTCGGAGCATGGTGTACTCCTCAGGGCTGCCGATGTTCACCGGCTCGACGATGTCAGAGTCGAAGAGTGCGATGAGTCCGCGAACTTCGTCCGCGACGTAGCAGAACGACCGCGTCTGCGACCCGTCGCCATAGATCGTGAGCGGCTTGCCTTCGGACGCCTGCGCGAGGAAGTTCGACACGACGCGACCGTCGGCAGGACGTAGGCGTGGCCCGTACGTGTTGAAGATGCGGACGATCGCGGTGTTGACCGCGAACTGCCGGTTGTACGTCATCGTCAGCGTCTCGGCGAAGCGCTTCGCTTCGTCGTACACCGCGCGGGCCGGTGGGGTCGACGTTGCCGTTGTAGTCCTCGGGCTGCGGGTGCACCTGTGGGTCGCCGTAGATCTCGCTGGTCGACGCGACGAGGAAGCGTGCGTCGTTCGCGCGTGCGAGGTCGAGCGCGATGCGGGTGCCGAGCGAACCTGCGTCCATCGTCTCGAGCGGCATCTCGAGGTACTCGGGCGGACTCGCCGGGCTCGCGAAGTGCAGGACCCCGTCGATGTGCCCCGACACCGGGATCTCACGGGAGACGTCCGCGAGCACCAGTTCGAAGCCCGGTTGGCCTTCCAACTCGGCGACGTTCTCGCGCAACCCGGTGCACAGGTTGTCGACCGCGACAACTTCGTCGCCGCGCTCGAGGAAGCTACGACAGAGGTGCGACCCGAGGAAACCAGCGCCCCCGGTTATGACAACTCTCATCTGCGACCCACCCCGTCGTATGCGAAACCGATCCGGCGCATGGCCGCCGGATCGAGAAGATTACGGGCATCCACGACGGCCGGCTTCCGCATCGCGTCCCGGACGCGGGCGAAGTCCAGCCAACGGAACTCGTCCCATTCCGTGAGCACCGCCACCACGTCGGCGCCGGCGACGGCGTCGTACGCGTCCGCACAGATCTCGAGCTGAGGCACCAGGCGGCGCGCCTGTTCCCCGGCGGCCGGGTCGAACGCCCGCACCGTCGCGCCGGTGTCACACAGCCGCCGCGCGATCGCGATCGACGGCGAGTCGCGCAAGTCGTCGGTTTCGGCCTTGAACGTGAGCCCCCACACCGCGATCACCGTGTCCGCGTTCGTGACGGCCCCCGCATCACCGCCACTTGCGGCACGCATGATCTTGTCGACGATGCGGTCGTGCTGCGCTTGGTTGACCTCACCGACGCCGGCGAGGAGTTCGAATTCGTAACCGGCGGCCCGAGCGGTGTGCAGGAGCGCGGCCACGTCCTTCGGGAAGCACGACCCGCCGTACCCCGGCCCCGGATGCAAGAACTGGAAGCCGATGCGTTCGTCGTAACCCATGCCGATCGCGACCTCGCGGATGTCGGCGTCGACCGACTCGCAGAGGTTCGCGATCGCGTTGATGAAGGAGATCTTCGTCGCGAGGAACGCGTTGGACGCGTACTTGATCATTTCCGCCGACGCGGGGTCGGTGACGAGCACCGGTGCCTGCACACCGCGGTACAGCTCCGACACGCGGATCGCGGCCGACGGCTGCTCGCAACCGATCACGATCCGGTCGGGGTTGAGGAAGTCCTGGACGGCCTGACCTTCGCGCAGGAACTCGGGATTGGACGCGACGCTGATGTCGTCGTGGTTGGCGCCGGCCTCCGAGAGCACGCGTTGGACGAACTTGGTCGTGCCCACCGGCACTGTCGACTTGTTCACGATGACGGTGCCCGGCCGCACCACAGGTGCGATCTCCCGCGCGACCGATTCTACGAACGACAGGTCGGCGGAACCGTCGGCTCCCTGCGGCGTCTGCACACAGAGGAACACGATGTCGGCTTCGCGGGCGGCACGCGTGGCGCCGGTGACGAACCGCAGCCGGTGCGAGGTCAGCCCGGCGCTGATGAGCGACGGCAAGCCCTTCTCGAGGATCGGCACCTCACCTTTGTTCAGGCGGGCGACGCGTTCGTCGTCGATATCCGCACAGACGACGTCGTGACCGAGGTGCGCGAGGCACGCGGCGGTGGTGAGTCCGACGTACCCCGCGCCAATGACTGCGATGTGCATGGAACCGATGTTAGGTGGCTGCTTCTCAGCAGCCCGCTGCCGGCAGCGTCTCGTCGCCGCCGGGGTTCGCGGCGGGTTCGGCCGCGCTCGTGGGCGTCGTGGCACTCGCGCCCGGAACCGTCGTGGCCGGTGCCTTCACCTGGTCGAAGTCCCGGCCGAGCACGATCACGACGTTCGTACCCGCCGGGAGGGTGTCGACCTTGACGAGCTTGCCGGCACCGCCGAGGTACGCGAGCGCGTATCTCGCCTGGCCCTCGGATCCCTTCGCGTAGCGGACCTCGGTGACCGCGTAGTCGCTCCGGTCGGCGTTGCCGGGCGGATCCACCACCGCGAAACCCGCGCCCTGCAACGCGTCGAAGACCACGCCGGCCTGGCCGCCCTTTCCCGAGCCGTTCAACACCTGCGCATGGATGTCGGCGGGCACGACGCCCTTCGGCAAGGTGTCGGCCGGTGCCTGGTTCCCGAACACTCGCAGGCTCGCGAAGATCGGTGCCGCCTGATCCTCGACCAGAACCTGCGAATCCTGGCCGTCGATGAACTTGCGCTCGGTCGGCACGGTGATCATCTGCACGACTCCCGGGTCGACCTCCTTGAAGGTCTTCGCCAACGCGAGGATGTCGGAGAGCCCGAGGTCCGGGTCGCGCGTGATGTTCGCCACCGTCTTGTCGATGATGCTGTTGACCTTGGTGAAGTTCCGGAACCCTGACTTCACGGCCTCGTTCGCGAGCGAGCGGATGAAATACTGCTGACGCCGGATCCGACCGAGGTCCGCGGTGCCGTCCTTCGTCCACTTCCCGTTCGAACCGACGTACTGGTACTCACGCGACCGGGCATATGCCAGGGCCTGTTCGCCGTTGAGGCGATGGCAGCCGGCGGTCTCGATCTGCAAACCGGTTTCCTTGTCCTTGGCCGGCGTCGGGAAGTAGATGGGCACCGTGCCGATCGCGTCGACGATCTTCTGGAAGCCGGCGAAGTCGATCTCCAGGTAGTGGTTGATCGGGATGTCGAAGTTCTGCTTGATCGTCTTCACGACGCGTTGCGGTCCGCCGTTGAACGCCGCGTTGAGCTTCGACCCGCCCAGGCCGGGGATCTGCACCCACAGGTCACGCGGGAACGAGACCAATAAACCTGTGTGGGACTCCGGGTCGATGTGGGCGATCATGATCGTGTCCGAACGCTGACCCGTCTGCTCGGCCGGGTCCCCGAAGTGCGATTCGTCGGTCGCGTCCTTCACGAACTCGCGCGAGTCCGAGCCGATGATGAGGAAGTTCGCGGGCTTGCCCCGCTGCGTCTCCGCGAGCGTGCCCGGGTCGAAGCGGGCGGTCTTCGCGGAGTCGATCTTGTCGGCCGCGATCCAGTACGCCATGCCGATCCCGCTCGCGGTGAAGACCGTCACGAGGAGCAGCGCGAGCACGAAGCGCTGGAAGAAGACGCGCACCTGCGCGGAAGAGCTCATGAGAGGCTCTCACGGTACCGAGCGGGCACCTCGCGAACGCGTATAGAAGGCGCTCCGATCAGGCGAATCACCCAAACGTGCCCCTTCGCAGCGGGCATCACGGGCATCCGACGAGCGGGCCACCGGTGGTCGGATCGACCGGCACCGTCGCCGTCGCGTCGGGCGACGGCGGGGTCGTGGTGGTCGTGGTCGTGGTGTCCGTCGCGGCAGTGGCGCCGGTGGTGGTCGTGGAGGCGTGTGGGTCCGGAGGCTGCTTCGCCGGCGCCGCCAGGCCGTCCCAGTCCCGGCCGACGATCACGACGACGTCGGCCCCGTCGGCCTCGCCCGCGCGAGCGGCCGACACCTTGTCAGTTGCCGAGGTAGGAGGCGGTCGTGAGCGCGTTGATCACGCCGCTTCCGGCCCAGCGCACCTCGGTCACTGCGTAGTCGCCGCGGTCGGCGTCCTGGGCGGGGGCGGCGGCCACGAACCCGTGCGCGACGAGGTCATGGAGCACTTCTTCGCCGCGCCCGCCGACGCCGGAACCGTTGAGCACCTTCACCCGGATGTCCGCCGGTGCGACCGGCTTGGGCAGACCCGACACGTCGGAGAACGAGCGAAGCCGACCGAGGATCGCTTCGGCATCCGGCTGTTTCAACTCCACGACCTGCGCCTCGCCCTTCATCACGCCCACCACCGGCACCGTGAGCATCTCGATGCTCTGCGGGTCGAGGTCACGGAACGCGTTGATCAGGCCCTTGATGTCGGAGAGCTGCAGGTTCTGGTCCTTCTGCAGCGAGCCCGAGATGTTGTTCAGCAGCGCGAACGCCGTCGCCGGGTTGCTCGCGCCGTGGTCGAGCGACGCCTGCGCCAGGCTGCGCATGAAGTACTGCTGCCGCTGGATCCGGCTCAGGTCGCTGCGCGGGTCCTCGCGCCAGCGCTTCTTGGCCGCGTCGAACCATTCGTAGTGACGGGCCCGGACGTACGTGAGCGCCTGGCCGCCGTCGAGCTCCCGGCACCCCGCTTCGGGCTGGTTCAGGCCGGAGAACGAATCACGCGCCGGGGTCGGGAAGTAGATCTTCACCCCGCCGATCGTGTTCACGATGTTCTGGAAGCCCTCGATATCAACTTCGAGGTAGTGCGTGATCGGCACGTCGAAGTTGGCCGTGATCGTCTGGATGAGCAGTGACGGGCCACCGAGCTCCAGCGCCGCGTTGAGCCGGTCCTCGCCGTGACCAGGGATCGTGACCCAGGTGTCGCGCGGGAACGAGACGACGAAGCCCGTCTTCGAGGCGGGCTCGACGTGGACGACCATCATCGTGTCCGACCGTTGGCCCTGCACGTCCTCAGCGGTTCCGAACGCCTGCGCCTGCTGCTCGTTCTGGACGAACGCGCGGCTGTCGGTGCCGATGATGAGGAAGTTCGCGGGTGAGCCCTTGTCCTCGGGCTTCTGTAGCACGTCCGGCTTGATGTGCGTCGTCGGGATGTCGTTGAACGTTTTTTCGAAGAACCGGTTGCCGGTGTTGACTGCGACCGCGGTCGCGCCGATGACGATCGCCAGCGCGATCGCGAAGCGTGACGCGAAGTGTTTGAACGAGGAGCCCGGAACCACGACCACGGGATGCTACCGGCGCCTCGCGCGCTCCGACCTTCGCCTCCTGAGCATCTTCACAGTTCCTCGACAGGCTCTCCCCGACAGGCCCGTTCGAGCTATTCGACAGGAAGCCCGAGGTCGCGCGCGATGAGGAGCCGTTGGATCTCGCTCGTGCCTTCGCCGATCTCGAGGATCTTGGCATCGCGGTAGAAGCGGGACACCGGCGTCTCGTCGATGAAGCCGTAGCCACCGTAGATCTGAACCGCGTCTCGCGTCGCACTCACCGCGACCTCGCTCGAGTACAGCTTCGCCATCGCGGCCGCGCGGCGGAACGGGCGGTCCTGCTCACGCAACCACGCGGCTTTGTACGTGAGGTTGCGCGCGTTCTCGACCGCGACGGCCATGTCGGCGCACTTGAACGCGATCGACTGGTACCGACCGATCGGACCACCGAACGCGCGGCGGGCCTGCGCGTGCGCCAGGGACGCGTCGAGGCACGCCTGCGCGAGGCCGACGGCGAGCGCGGAGATCGCGATGCGACCGTCGTCGAGGATCTTGAGGAACGTCTTGAACCCTTCGCCGCGCGCACCGAGCAGGTGATCCTCGGGCACGCGGCACGCGTCGAACACGAGCTCGTGGGTGTCGGATGCGTGCCAGCCCATCTTCCGGTACGGCGGCAGCACCGTGAACCCCGGCGTGCCCGCATCGACCACGATGTTGGAGATCTCACCCGGACCGGTGCGCGCGGTGATCGTGACGCATTTGGTGATGGGCGTCCCCGAGTTCGTGATGAAGGTCTTCTGGCCGTCGATCACCCACTCGCGTGTGGCGTCGTCGAGCGTGGCGCGCGTACGCGTCGCACCGGCGTCCGAGCCCGCTTCCGCTTCGGTGAGGCCGAAGGCACCGAGCACCTCGCCGGCGATCATCGGCACGAGGTACGCATCTTTCTGCGCTTCGGTGCCGGCGTAGTGGAACGGCGCCGCGCCGAGGCTCACGCCCGCTTCGAGCGTGATCGCCATCGAGGAGTCGACGCGCGCGATCTCCTCGATCGCGAGGCAGTACGTGAGGTAGTCGGCCGCGCCGCCGCCGTACTCCGCCGGGAACGGCAGCCCGAACAGCCCGAGCTTGCCCATCGCGAGGACGGTGTCGACGGGGAACACGTGATCGCGGTCCCACGCCTCGGCGTACGGCGCGATCTCGGCCTCCGCGAACTCGCGCACGACGCCCCGGAACTGCTCCTGTTCGGCCGTGAGTTCGAACTCCACCGGCCGCACGGTACCCCGGCGGTAGCGTCACGCTCATGGCCCCCGTCACCGGCGCCGCCGTGCTCGCGCAGTTGCCGCCCGGGCGTGGGTGCGCGGTGGTGCGCGACGGCGATGCCACGATCGTCGCGATCGAACCGACCGCGGTGCAGAGCGCATCGGGCGAGCACGCGTTCGAACGCCTTGCCGACGCCGCGCGCGAGGGTTTCTGGATCGGCTACCTCGCCTACGACCTCGGCCGTCACGTCGAGCGCGTGCGCACACGCATCGCCGACGACCTCCGTCTGCCGGATCTCGTGCTCGCCCGCTACGACGCGCGCTTGGTGCTCCAGCCGGACGCGGAACCGCACGTCGTGGGCGACGGTCCGACCGCCGCGCTCCTCGCGCAAGCCGCATGGCGCGCCCGCCGGGAACAGGCTCCGCCGTCGTGTGGGCTGACGAGTGCGTGGACATCGTCGTTCGATCGCGCGTCGTACGGGCGCGCGGTGGACACCGTCCTCGAACTCCTCGAAGCGGGCGAGTGCTATCAGGTGAACCTCACGCGCCGGCTCGAGGCGGCCGAGGCGGCCGATCCTGTCGGCCTCCATCTCGCGCTCGAGCGCTGGAACCCTGCGCCGCATGCCGCGCTCTGCACGTTCGGCCCGCACTTACCCGCGCTGGCAGTTGTGTCGGCGTCGCCGGAGCTGTTCCTTCGCGTCGACGGCCGGCACGTGGTGACGCGTCCGATCAAGGGAACTGCGGCCGATCGCTCGACCCTCGAGGCGAGTGCGAAGGACCGCGCCGAGAACGTGATGATCGTCGACCTCGCGCGCAACGACCTGGGCCGGGTCTGCGAGTACGGCTCGGTCACGGTTCCGGAGCTGTGCGCAGTCGAATCGCACCCCGGCCTCCACCACCTCGTGAGCACGGTGGAAGGAACGCTGCGGCCCGGTGTCGGGCTGGACGTACTCGTGCGCGCGACGTTCCCACCTGCGTCGATCACCGGCGCGCCGAAGCCCCGCGTGCTGCAGGCGATCGAGGATCTCGAACCGGTGCGTCGCGGCGTGTACTGCGGCGCGGTCGGATGGATCGACGGCGACACGGATCGGGCCGAACTCGCGGTCGCCATCCGTACATTCACGATCGTGCCCGGTGCGACCTACCTCGGTGTCGGTGGCGGCATCGTCGCCGATTCGAATCCCGACGCAGAGTGGGCCGAGACCGAGCTCAAGGCGGCGCGGCTGCTGGCCGCGGCCGCGGGCGGCGCGGTCGACGCGGGTATCCGATGATCATCTGGATCGACGGCGCGCTGGTACCGCTCGAGGAGGCGCGCATCTCCCCGCTCGACCACGGGCTCACCGTGGGCGACGGCGTGTTCGAAACGATGCGCGTCTACGACGGCGCGCCGTTCGCGTGGCGCCGGCACCTCGAGCGGCTGACGGCATCGGCGGCCGGCCTCGGGCTCGACCTTCCCGACCTTGCCGGGCTGCGTGCGGCCGCGACCGACGTGATTACCGCCAACGGTGTGCGCGAGGCGCGCTTGCGCCTCACTGTCACGGGCGGCGCCGCGCCGCCAGGATCCTCGCGGCGCGCCGGCGGCCGGCCCGTCGTGTTCCTCGTCGCCACACCGATCGAGCCGTCGACCCCGACGGTCGATGTCGTCGTGGTGCCTTGGACCCACAACGAGCACGGCGCGACTGCAGGCCTGAAGACGATCTCGTACGCCGCGAACGTGCGCGCCCTCGCCTACGCGGAGGAGCGCGGTGCGAGCGAGGCGATCCTCGCGAACACTCGCGGCGACCTGTGCGAAGCGACCGGCTCGAACGTGTTCGTCGTGCGCGACGGGACGCTCACCACACCCCCGGCGACGGCCGGGTGCCTGCTCGGCGTGACGCGCGGACTCCTCCTCGAGCTCGCGGACGACTGCAAGGAAGGCGACGTACCCGTCGAAGCGCTCACGAACGCCGACGAAGCGTTCCTGTCGTCCACGACGCGCGAGGTGCAACCGATCGCCCACGTGGACGGCGTCGCGCTGCCTGCCGCGCCGGGACCGGTGGCCACCGCGCTCGCCACCGCGTTCCGCGCGCTCGTCGCGCGCGACATCGATCCGTGAGCCCGATCAGGTCGCGGGCGGCGCCTCGATCGGGTCCGGGGACGCGTTGTCGCGCGTGCGGAGGTGCACGACATCTGCGGCGCTGACGGGCTGCTCCGTGCCGTCGGCACGCCGGACGACGAGGTGACCGTCGTCCGAGAGCGCGACCGCGTCTGCCTCGAACGTTTCGCCCGGCAGCTCGACCCGCACGCGCCGGCCGAGCGTGGCCGAGCGCGCCCGCGCATCGTCGAGCACACTCGGGAGATCGTCGAGCCGCTCGTCGAGCCGCGTCAGCCAGCGCACGAGCAGTTCCTCGCGGGTCACGATCGCAGTCGAACAGAGGTTGCACGCGGTGGCGATCGTCGCGAGCCCGGCGGGGAACGACTCCCAGCGCACGTTCAGTCCCATGCCGACCACCACAACGGCACCGACCTTCTCGGCGAGGATCCCGGCGAGCTTCCGATCCGCGACGACGACATCGTTCGGCCATTTGATACCCGCGTCGATCCCGGCCAGCTCGCGCACTGCGTCGACGGCGGCCAGACCGGCGGCCACCGTGACGAGCGCGAGGCGCTCGGTCTCGAACTGCGGCCGGAGCAGCACGGAGGCCAGCAACGACGCGCCGGGCGGTGCGACCCACGAGCGTCCGAGCCGGCCCCGGCCCGCGGTCTGCTCGTCGGCGACTGCAACGAGCCCCTCTGGCGCGCCGCGCGCACCCGCTTCGAGCAGCACCCGATTCGTCGAGTCGATCGCGGCGAACCACTGCACCGGACCGAACCGGGTGCCGGCCAAGCGCGCATCAGCCCAGCTAGCGGCGGGTTGGTCCACGACACTTAGGATACGGGCCGCCCGCAGCCGCCCTCTCGGGCTTCCACCACGCATCCGGGGGATCCATTGCTGTCGAAGATCCTGATCGCGAACCGCGGCGAGATCGCGATCCGAGTCATGCGGACGTGCCGCGAGCTCGGAATCATTACGGTCGCCGTGTACTCCGAGCTCGATCGCGACGCCGAACACGTGCGCTATGCCGATGAGGCCTACGCGCTCGGCGGCCAGACCGCGGCCGAGAGCTACCTCAACACCGAGGCGATCCTCGACGCCATCCGCGCGTCCGGCGCGGAGGCCGTGCACCCGGGCTACGGCTTCTTCTCCGAAAACGCCGACTTCGCCCGCGCGCTCGGCGCGGCGGGGGTCACGTGGATCGGGCCGCCGCCCGAAGCGATCGAGGTGATGGGCGACAAGATCTCGTCACGCCTCGCCGCCCAGCGCGCGGATGTCGAATCGGTCCCGGGCACGACCGAACCCATCACCGACGCGTCGCAGATCGTCGCGTTCGGCGAGCAGTACGGATATCCGATCGCGATCAAGGCCGCGTTCGGCGGCGGCGGCCGCGGCATGAAGGTCGTGAACGACGCGACCGAAGCGCAGGCCGCGTTCGAGTCCGCGCAGCGCGAGGCGCAGGCGTACTTCGGCCGGTCCGAGTGCTACATGGAGCGCTACCTGACCCGCCCGCGGCACGTCGAGCTGCAGGTCTTCTGCGACACGCACGGCAACGCCGTGTACCTCGGCGACCGCGACTGCTCGACCCAGCGTCGCCACCAGAAGCTGATTGAGGAATCCCCCGCGCCCAACATCCCCGACTCGACGCGGCGCGCCATGGGCGAAGCGGCCGTGAAGGTCGCGCTCGCGTGCGGGTACGTGAACGCGGGCACTGTCGAGATGCTCTACCAGGACGACGACTTCTTCTTCCTCGAGATGAACACCCGGCTGCAGGTCGAGCACTGCGTCACCGAAGAGGTCACCGGGCTCGACCTCGTCGCCGAGCAGTTGCGGGTCGCGGCGGGCGAACCACTCTCGTTCACGCAGGACTCGATCGACCACCGCGGTCACGCCATCGAGTGCCGCATCAACGCCGAGGATCCGACGAAGAACTTCCTGCCGTCGCCCGGCACGATCACGAAGCTGCGCGTCGCGTCCGGGCCCGGTGTGCGCTGGGACGGCGGCTACCACGCGGGCGACACGATCTCGCAGTTCTACGACAACCTCGTCGGCAAGCTCGTCGTGTGGGCACCCGATCGGGATCGCGCCATCGACCGCATGCTCCGTGCGCTCGGCGAGTTCGACATCGAGGGCATCCGCACGACGATCCCCGCGCACCTCGCACTGCTCGCGACCGACGCGTTCCGCCACGTCGAGCACTCGACGAAGTGGGTCGAGGACGAGGTCGACCAGAGCCAGTTCACGGCGAGTAGCGCCACCGCGGCGGTCACGATCCCTCCTGCGGACACTGACGAACCGCTCACCGAGCGGGCGGTGCCCGTCGAGGTGGACGGGCGGCGGTACACGGTGAAGGTCTGGCTCCCCGACGCGCCCGCGGCGCGGCGCGGCGCGGCGGGCCGCGCCCGCCCGAAGGCGAGCTCCGGCGCGCACGGCGGCGCGGCCACCGGTGACGGCACGGTCAGCGCGCCGATGCAGGGCACGATCGTGAAGGTCCTCGTCGCGGTCGGCGACGCGGTGGACGAGGGGCAGGCCGTCCTCGTGCTCGAAGCGATGAAGATGGAGAACCACATCAACGCCGAGAAAGCGGGCACCGTCGCGGAGATCCGCGTGCAGCCCGGCGACGGTGTGGGGCTCGGCGACGTGCTCGCCGTCATCGAGTAGCGCGAAAACAGTCGCGAGCCCCCACAGGCGCCTGCGATCATGCCGGCATGACGTTCACGAACTCGCCCGTCCCCAGTACTCCCGTCGCCAGATCTCCCGTTCAGTGTCTCGTCGTCGACGCGTTCGCGTCGGAACCGTTCCGCGGCAACCCGGCCGGCGTGTGCTTCCTCGACAATGAGGTCGACGACGACTGGATGCGTTCGGTCGCGGCGGAGATGAAGCACGCGGAGACCGCGTTCGTGCTCCCCCGGTACGACGGGTCGTACGGCCTCCGGTGGTGGACGCCCGAGGTCGAGGTTCCGCTCTGTGGGCACGCGACGCTCGCGAGCGCGCACGCGTTGTGGGAGACCGGTCGGCTCGAGGCGGCGAGAGACGCGGTGTTCCACACGAAGAGCGGCGAGCTGCACGCCACCCGCATGGAGGACGGCCGCGTCGTCCTCGACTTCCCGGTCGCCGAGCTGGAGCCTGCCGGCGACGAACCCGGCGTGGACGCGGCGATCGGGATCGCACCCGTGCGCGTTGCCCGCGCACCGTTCTTCATGCTGGCCGAACTGGCGGACGCCGACGCGGTGCGCGCGCTCGCGCCGGACTCCGACGCGGTGCGCAAGGTCGACGCGGACGCGCTGCTCGTCACCGCAGCGGCGGACGCAGCCGACGCCGAGCACGATGTCGTGAGCAGAGTGTTCGGCCCGAGGGTCGGGATTCCGGAGGACCCCGTCACGGGCTCCGCGATGTGCGCGCTGGTGCCGTACTGGCAGGAGCGCCTCGGTCCGGAGTTGCGCGTCGCGCAGCTCTCGGCGCGGGGCGGCGAGCTCGGCGGCCGGCGGTCAGGGGATCGAGTCCACATCTCCGGCCGCGCCGTCACCGTGCTGCGGGGGGAGCTCCTCGCGTAAAAGGAGCGCTCGTTAACGTGTCGGCCCCATGAGCGTACTGGTCACCGGCGCCGCCGGATTCATCGGATCGCACGTGAGCGCGCGGCTGCTCGCTCGCGGCGACACCGTGATCGGACTCGACAACTTGAACGCGTACTACGACCCGAGCCTCAAAGCCGCCCGGCTCGCGCGACTGACCGGCACTGCGGGTTTCGAGTTCCGACAAGCCGACTTGCGCGATCAGGACGCCGTGACCGCCACCTTCAGTGCGTCACCGGATCGGGTCGTGCACCTCGCCGCGCAGGCGGGCGTACGCCACTCGCTCACGCATCCGCACGATTACATCGCGAGCAACATCACCGGCACGCTGAACATCCTCGAGGCGTGCCGGCAGCACGGCACTGAACACCTCGTCTACGCGTCGTCGAGCTCGGTGTACGGCGCGAACACGACGATGCCGTTCTCGGTACACGACAACGTGGACCATCCGGTGAGCCTCTACGCGGCAACGAAGAAGTCGACCGAACTCATGGCGCACGCCTACAGCAGCCTCTACGACATCCCGACCACCGGCTTGCGGTTCTTCACCGTCTACGGACCTTGGGGGCGCCCGGACATGGCGCTCTTCATCTTCACGCGGGCGATCCTCGCCGGTGAACCGATCGACGTGTTCAACGAAGGCCGGATGCAACGCGACTTCACCTACATCGACGACATCGTCGAAGGGGTCGTACGCGTGCTCGACCGGCCGCCCGCGCCCGACCCCGCCTGGAGCGGCACCCATCCCGATCCCGCGTCGAGCTTCGCGCCGTACCGTCTCTACAACATCGGGAACCATCAGCCGGTCGAGCTGCTGCAGTTCATCGCCGCGATCGAGAAGGCACTGGATCGCAAGGCCGTGCTCAACCTGCTGCCGATGCAGCCGGGCGATGTCGCGGCGACGAGCGCCGACATCGAGGACCTCGCGCGCGACGTCGGCTTCGAGCCGGACACACCGGTCGAGGACGGCATCGCGCGATTCGTCGACTGGTACCGCGAGTACTACGAGATCGCGTGATTGCTAGTACGCCGCTTCGGCGAGGGACTCCGCGAGGGCGGGGTGCACGAGCAACGAGTCGACGATGTCGACGACCTTCAGGTTGTTCGTGACCGCGACCGCAACCACCGAGATCAGTTCCGCCGCGTTGCGACCGACCACCGAACCGCCGAGCACGACACCGGTGGCCGGGTCCGAAAGGATCTTGACGAAGCCGCGCGTGTCACCGTTGATGAGCGCTTTCGGGTTGGAAGAGAAGGGCACCTTGGTGACGCGCAGCTTGCGGCCCGCCGCGAACGCCTCGGCTTCGGCGATCCCTACGTCGGCAATCTCCGGATCGGTGAAGATCGCGGACGCGGCCTTGTCGTAGTCGAGGTGACGGTGGGCGCGGGCGGTCAGGCCCATCGCGTGCTCGGCGATCTTCCGGCCCTGCATCGCCGCGACCGACGACAGCGGCAACCGACCCGAGAGGTCGCCGGCCGAGTAGATGTGCGGCACGTTGGTCTGGCAGTGACGGTTGCCGGGGACGAATCCGCGCTCGTCGACCGTAACGCCCGCCGCCCCGCAGTCGAGTCCCGCGCTGTTCGGCACGAAGCCGATCGTGAACACCGCGTGCGAGCCCTCGGCCCGACGGCCGTCGTCACAGGCGACCACGACCTTGTCCCCGTCGCGTGTCACGCCGGTGGCGCGCGCACCTTTGAGCAACTTCACGCCGCGCCCGAGGAATTCCTCCTCGAGCGCAGCCGCGACCTCAGGGTCCTTGTACGGGAGCACCTGCTGGCGGGACACGACGAGCGTCACCTGCGCGCCGAGCGCGCTGAACATGTGCGTGAACTCGACGCCGGTGACACCGGAACCGATCACGACGAGGTGCTCCGGGATCTCGGGCGGTGGGTACGCCTGACGGCTCTCGAGGATGCGCTCACCGTCGAGCACCGCCCACTCGGGCAAGCGGGGCTGCGAGCCGGTGGACAGCAGGATGGCATCGGCGGGGAACTCTTCTTCGCCCGCGGCGGTGACGGCGACGACCGTCTTCGGGCCGACGAGCCGGCCGGTCCCCCGGACCAGGCGGACGCCTTGCGACTCGAGCAGGCTCGTCGTGCCGTCGCGCAGGCGCCGCTCGATGCCGGCGATGCGTTCGCGCAGCGCGGTGACGTCGAGCACCCCGTGCGCGTCGAGGCCCATCGTGCGCGCGTGACCGAGCTCGGTGAGCTCATTGCCGGTCGCGACCATCGCCTTGCTCGGGATGCAGTCCCAGAGGTGCGCGGCACCACCGACGACATCTCGTTCGATGAGCGTGACCTCGGCCCCGATCGACGCCGCAACCGTTGCCGCGGTGTTGCCGGCCGGTCCTCCACCGATGATCACGAAGCGCACTGCCACAGCGTCAGGGTAATGGGCGCTGAACGCGGCAAGTAGCTTCCCCTCGATGTCCGAGCTGCGCGAAGACCTCCTCACCGGCGCGCGCGTGATCGTCGCGCCGGCCCGATCGGTTCGACCGGTCACATTCCGTATCGATGCGCCGGCGCCGCCCCGCGCTGTCGCCTCCTGCCCGTTCTGCCCCGGCAACGAGCACGAGACGCCACCAGAGGTCACACGCCGCGGCGATGGAGCGCCTGATACACCGGGGTGGCACGTCCGCATCGCGCCCAACAAGTTCCCCATCGTCGGCGCGGGCGTGGGTGTCAGCGGCGCGCACGAGGTCGTCGTCTTCTCGCCCCGGCACGACTGCACGTTCGCCGACCTCGACGACGCCGGCGCGATCGAGCTGTTCGATGTGTTTCGGGAGCGCATCAGCTGTCACCTGGCCAACGGACACGTGCACGCGCATGCCTTCATCAATCAAGGACAGGCCGCGGGCGCGTCCATCGAGCACCCCCATGCGCAGGTGGTCGCGCTCGACCTCGTCCCGCCGTTCGTGAACGCGGTGCTCGATCGCTTCGCCGCCGCCGGCCGCGACCTCGTGCACGATGCACTGGACGAAGCCCGCGACGCCGCGCTCACCGTCCTCGACGACGACGCGGTCGTCTCTTGGTGCCCGCCGGCATCGCCGGTGCCGTACGCAGGCCGGTGCGCGCTCCCGTTCGGGCGTCAGCGCTTCGACATCGCTTCCGATCACGAGCTGCACGCGACGGCGCTCGCCGTTCGCGACTACTTGCGGCGGGTACGGGCGCGGCTCGGCGACGTCGCGTACAACGTCATCATCAACACGGCGCCCGCCGACGACCCGAGGCCGTTCCACTGGTGGATCGACATCCTGCCGCGCGTCGCGGTGCGCGGCGGCTTCGAGTTCGCTACCGACATCTCCGTGTGCCCCGGTGCACCCGAAACCGCAGCCGTCGAGCTCCGTACCGCTCGATGACTTCATGAGTGTCCGGGTCGCGATCACGATCGACGCGCCGCCGGCGCGAGTGTGGGCAGTCATCGAACCGATCGAGACCCATGTCGAGTGGATGACCGACGCGGTCTCGATCACGTTCACGACTGCACATCATCGCGGCGTCGGCACCGCGTTCGACTGCCTCACCAAGATGGGACCGCTGCGCGCCACCGATCGCATGATCGTCACAGAATGGGAACCCGAGCGCGCGATGGGCATCGAGCACCGCGGCCTGTTCACCGGTACCGGCCGCTTCACGCTGGAGCCGGTGACCGGCGACCGCACGCGCTTCACGTGGACCGAGCAGATCCGGTTCCCGTGGTGGATGGGTGGGCCGGCGGGTGCGGCCGCGGCCGCGCCGGTGCTGCGCCGCATCTGGCTCGGGAACCTGCAACGCCTGGCCCGCCTCGTCGTCCCGGCCGGCTCGTAGCATCGTCGCATGACCAATCTCGCCGTCAGCGTTGCCGGCTTGCAGACCCTCGGCGCGCCGTTGTCGATCGACGTCGCGCGCGAAGCCGATGCGCTCGGCTACAGCTCGGTCTGGGTCGCGGAGGCGAATGCCGCCGAAGCGATGGCGCTGCTCGGTGCGGTGAGCCAGGTCGCGCCGCACTCCGGCCTCGGAACGGGCGTCCTCGCGCTGCAACTGCGGACGCCGCCGTTGCACACGATGGCGGCCGCGACCCTGCAGCAACTCGCGGGCGATCGCGCCGTGTTCCTCGGCGTCGGCATCTCGTCGCCCGCGGTAGCCGGCCAGTGGCACGGCGCCCGTTACACCGACCGGCCGATCGCGCACGTGCGGGAGTTCGTCGCGTTGCTGCGCGAGTGCCTGTCGGGCGAGACGGTGACCTTTGCCGGCGACTTCTATTCCGTCTCGCGCTTCCGTCTCGGTGTCCGGCTCGGCGAGCAGAGGCCCAAGATCGTGCTCGCGGCGTTGAACGAGCAGATGTTGCGCCTCGGCGGCGAGATCGCCGACGGCGTGCTCCTCAACTACCTCCCGGCTTCGATCGTCCCGTGGTGCGTCGAGCAGGTGCGGAAAGGCGGCGATGCCGCGATCTACGCCTACGTGCACTGCGGCGTCACCGACCGTGACCGCTACGCCGACCTCGCCCGTAAGGACCTCGTCAACTACGCGGTCGTCGACGCCTACGCCAACCAATTCGCGCGTGCGGGGTACGCGGACGACGTCACCGAGTTCCGGTCCCGCTGGAAGGCGAAGGACCGCGAGGGTGCCGTGAACGCGATCGGCGACGCCTGGGTCGACGGCATCCAGATCATGGGCGACGCCGCCCACGTGCGCGGCGCGGTGCAGGAGTACGCCGACAACGGCGTCGACGTGCCGATCGCGTTCGCGCTCCCATGGGGTGAAGATCGAAGGGCAACCGTGAGCGAGACGCTGCGCGCGCTCGCATGAGGCACACGCGCGTGTGACGCTCAGCGGCCGGTGAACTTCGCCTTGCCGGGCCCGTTCTCCCGGAACGACGCGATGCCGATCTGGGCGTCTTCCGTGCCGAACACGGCGGCGAAGGCGCGCGCTTCGGCGTCGAGCCCCTCGGCGAGCGGACGCCCGAGTCCGTCGTCGATGACCTGCTTCGCCATGCCCATGGCCACGACCGCGCCCGCGCCGAGCTCGGCTGCCCACTCCCGCGCGTTGGCGACGACCTCTTCGGGCGCCTCGACCCGGTCGACCAAGCCGATCGCGAGCGCTTCGCCGGCGCGGATCTGCCGGCCGGTCCAGATCATCTCCTTGGCGCGCGCGGGCCCGACCAGGCGGGGCAGGCGCTGGGTGGCGCCCGCGCCGGGGATGACACCGAGCAGCGTCTCCGGTTGCCCGACGCGCGCGGTCTCGGACGCGACGCGCAGGTCGCACGCCATCGCGAGCTCGAGCCCGCCACCGAGCGCATAGCCGCGGATCGCGGCGATGACGGGACGAGGGATCGCGGCGATCGCGTCGAACGCGTCGCGGAACCCGACCGCGATGCGGTGGCCCGTCTCCACGTCACCGAATTCGTCGATGTCGGCCCCCGCCGCGAACGCGCGGTCGCAGCCCGTCACCACGACCGCCTTGACCGCC
This sequence comes from uncultured Actinomycetes bacterium, assembly GCA_963740835.1. Classification (GTDB taxonomy): domain Bacteria; phylum Actinomycetota; class Acidimicrobiia; order IMCC26256; family PALSA-610; genus CAVUFH01. Next base: position 47,625 of record CAVUFH010000007.1, read on the forward strand.
GCGTCCGCCGCCAGCTCGTGGCCGACGTCGCGGAGCGCACCGAGCATCGCCTGTGACAACGGGTTCATCGGCGGGCGGTTGAGCTGCACGAGTACGACACCGTTGTCGTCGCGCTCGGTCGTCACGAAATCGTCGGCCCCGGAGCTGGTTGACATGCCGCGGGACACTACCCAGCGCGGGGAACAGCACCTCGGAACCAACGGGCACGAAGCCCGCGGTGATGGCGGCGCGCAGCGACGCGGCGTTGCCCGGCGCGATCTGCGCCCACACGCTCGCCCCCGCCGGCACGATGTCGCGGCCGGCCTCGATAAGACGCCGGCCGAGTCCGCGGTTGCGCGCGCCCGGCTCGACCTCGAACGCCAGCTCCCAGCGCCCGCAGACACCGCGGCCGACGACGAGCACGCCCTCGCCCCGCTCGGCCCTCAGCACGGTCACCTCGTCGCGGTAGCGGCGGGCGCGTTCCACGCGCGGATGATCCGCGTCCGGCTCGGGTACGAGCCACGGCGGCGCACTGATCCCGCGGCCGCGCGCGCAGAGCACCGCGTCGAGCACGCCCGGCCGCGTGCCGATGCGCTCGGCGATCCAGGTCACGAACGGCGCCGACATCGGGAACGAGAAGTTGCCGGGCGGAACCCGCGCCAGGATCTCCGCGGGTGGGATCGGCGCCGCCACGGCGAAGTGTGCAGTGAACCCGAACAACCCGTCGGCCGGGCCCGGGAGCTCGGGAAATATGTCGACGCCGCCGTCGGGTTCGGGAAATCGCCCCGCGGCCGCGTCCTCCAGCATCCGCGTGAGCGGATGAGCCCCGGCTTCATTCATCGGCGAGGAGCGCGTCTGCCGCATCGTACGGATCGCGCGCGCCTGCAACGACATCGTCGAGCAAGTTGTCGAACCAGTCGCCACGCGTCACGCCCGCGGCGTGTTCGAGCAGACGTTCCGCGACGATCGTGCGGATCTCCGCGCGCAGGCGTTCGCGCCGGCGCACTTCATCACCGCCGGTCGCTTCGAGGTGCGCGCGGTGCGCAACGATCGCGGCCCACAGCTCGTCGATGCCCGCGCCGGAGGTCGCGGTGGTGCACACCACCGGCGGACGCCAACCCGTGTCGCCCGCGAGCTCGAGCATGCCTTCGAGGTCGCGTACGGTTTCGGGCGCGCCGGGCCGGTCCGCCTTGTTCACGACGAACACGTCCGCGATCTCGAGCAGCCCGGCCTTCGCCGCCTGCACCGCATCGCCCCAACCCGGGTTCACGACCACCACCGTGGTGTCGGCGTGGCCGGCGATCTCGACTTCGACCTGGCCGACGCCGACGGTCTCGACGATGATCCACGGCGTCCCCACCGCATCGAGCACGCGCACCGCTTGCGGTGTCGCGACCGCGAGTCCACCGAGATGGCCACGGGTCGCCATCGAGCGGATGAACACGCCGGGATCGGTCGCGTGATCCTGCATGCGGACGCGATCACCGAGGATCGCACCACCGCTGAACGGGCTCGTCGGATCGACGGCGAGGACCCCGACGGTCGCACCCTCCGCCCGGATCGCCGCGACGAGCCGGTCCGTGAGCGTCGACTTCCCCGCGCCGGGCGCGCCGGTGATCCCGACGGACCACGCGTCGCCGGCGTGCGGATGCAACGCAACGACGACTGCGCGCGCGTCGTCGCCGCCGTGCTCGACGAGGGAGATCAACTTCGCGATCGCGCCCCGGTCGCCGGCACGCGCGCGTTCGACGAGAACGGACGGCTCGGCGGGGCGCATGCGCCCGGAAGCTACTTGCCGGGATTACTCGTCGGCGACGACTTCGGTGACGCCGGGAACGCGATCCATGATGATCCGCTCGACGCCCGCCTTCAGGGTCATCATCGACACCGGACACGTGCCGCACGCACCGACGAGCGAGACGTGCACCACGCCATCCTCGTCGAGCTGGTTGAACACGATGTCGCCGCCGTCGCTCTGGAGCGCGGGGCGGATCGCGTCGATGGCCTCGAGGATGCCCTCTTCCATTTCGGCGATTTCGAGCGGCATGAAGAATCCCTCGTCAGAAAGTCGTTGCAGGTGAAGCAACGCCTGCAGTATCGCAGGTCTTCCCGAAGGGGCTGAACCCGTGAGGGGTCAGGCCCGGTTTTCCTCCCGGCACTGCTCCAGGTACTCGGTCAGCTCCACCGGCCGGGACAGCATCGGGAGGTGCCCGGTCGCCAGCTCGTCGGGGACGATCCCGAGCCGCTCCCGCACTACGCGGCGCATGAAGTTCGCCGGGAAGAAGCGGTCGTCGCGGCACAGAAGGAACCGGGTCGGGACGTCCGGCCAGGCCACGAGCGGCCACGGCTTCTCGAACGGCGTGCCCGACTGCTCGAGCATGTGCACCCCGCTCTCCACCGCGAGATCCGGCGGCAGGTCGTGCAAGAAGGTGACGGAGGGGTCGTCCTCGCCGCCCCAGATCTCGACCTCCCCGGCTCGGGCCTCGGCCCAGCCGGTGTTGGACCACCACTCATCGCCCGACTCCCCGGGCGCGGGCACCATCGCCGCGACCAGCACCATCATCTCGACCGGGACGCGATCGCACACCAGCGGCGCGGTGAAGCCACCCATCGAGTGTGCGACCACGATCAGGTCGGTCCGGTCGCCGATCGCCGCGAGCGTGGCGGCGCGGTACTCGGCGAACCCGGCCGTGTCGTCGTCACACGGGAGATCGACCGCGACGACCTCCTGGCCGCGGGCCTCCAGCTGCTCGGCGACGAGGTGCCAGCCCCACGAGGTACCGCCCGCGCCGTGGATCAGAACGTAGGTAGCCATCGGAACTGAGACTCCCCGCGTCGCGCGAACTCATCGCCCGCCGCTTCATCTCCTCTCGCTCACCGCGCGCGCCAGACACGCCTCGAACTCGACCCGCGCGGCACCGTTCGGCGGTCGGCTGCGCAGGTTGTCGAGCATCCCGATCACGGTCGCGACATCGCCCCACTGGTCATAGGTTGATCCACTGATGTCCTCCCACATCCTCGTGAACACGTCCGCGAGGGACGGGTCGTCGAAGATCAGGTTGGCTCGGCAGTGCCCGATGTCGACCGATCGCGGTCCGATGCTCGCCGACTGCCAGTCGACGACCCCGGTGAGCCGGCGCCGCTTCCACAACACGTTGCCGGGATGGAAGTCCCGGTGGATGAAGCCGACATCGTGGGTCGGAGCGTGCGCGAGGAAGACCTCGACCACGCGCTCCCATACCGACGCGTCCTGCGCCCAGCTCGGCGGCTCGTAGGACGATTGTGCATACCGGTCGAACTGCCTGATGCCGGCAGCAGCGAGAGCATCGACGGAGTGGATCACGGTGACCGATTCGGCCATCGCCCGCATCCATCGGTGCGCGTCGCGGCTCAGCCAGGCGGCCCGCCCCGGGAGCTCGGAGATCAGGAGCGCAGGAACGTCGGCCTGCTCCCCGACGCCATCGACGGCCAACAGTCGCGGCGTCGGGACCAGCAGTGGATCGACGACTTCGAGCGCACGCGCTTCTTGCGCAGCGACATCCGGATCCTCGGCGAGCACCTGCGGCAGCACGTAGCGCCGCAACACGACCCGCTCCGTCACATCGTTGGTGTCGCGCACGGTGACGATGTGCATCGCCGAGGAGCTCCCACCCATCAACGCCTCAACCGCAACGACGTGCGCGCCACCGACAACCTGCAACACCCACGCGAGCGTCGAGTCCGGCGGCGCCGCACGTATCCGACGGCCGACGCCCCGTTCGTCGTCGAGACCTTGATCCGGGCCCGGTGCCATCGCGCCGGTTCAGCGCGCGCGCAAGTCGGCGAGTGCCGGCACGACTTCGTAGATGATGCTGAAGTGACCGAGATCGTCGAACACGTGGAGGTCCGCCTCGGGAACGATCTCGGCCGTACGATGCCGCGTGGCTCACGTCGACGATGATGTCGCTGCCACCGTGCACGACGGTCACCGGGCTCGTGATCGCACCGACGTCGAAGGTGACCCATCCAGATCCGTCGGCGCGGCGATCGTCGGTGTAGCCCTCCACACCGAATGCGTACATCGCCGGTAGCGCGCCGCCCATGAGCGCCAACCACTCGGGATCACCGAGCACCGCGAGATCCGACGCCGCGAGGTGTACCTCGCCGGCCGACTCGAACATCTTGCTGCCGTCGGCACCGTGCGAAGCCAACGCCGCGGCCATCGCACTGTCTCGATCAGGCGCATCCCAGACATCCAGCGCGTGCGGCCCGCTCATCTTCGCCCGCGCCGCGTCCCATCGCATGTCCGTCAAGGCGCAACACGCTACGACGCCCAACACACGGTCGGGCTCCAACGCCGCGATTGCCAACGCGTACGCACCACCGGTTGACACGCCCACCGTGAAGAATTGGTCGACGTCGAGGTAGTCCATGACCGTCAACGCCTCGGGCACCCAACCCGCGAGAGTGCGCTCGGGCTGCGGTGTTGACAGTCCGTATCCCGGCCGATCGATCCCGATGAGGCGGAACCCGGCCTGACTCGCGGCCGATGCGACCTGCAACGGTTCGAACCGGCTCCCCGGCCCGCCGTGGCACCACAGCACCGGAGTGCCGTCGGCCGCACCGTGTTCCGCGAACCCAACCGTCCGTCCGTCGGGAAGCTCGATCGTGCGATCAGTCACATGCATTGCCTACTACCGCGTCGCGTCGACCGCTCACCATTTCGCATCGGGAACGCGGCGTCGTGCGGCGCTCCTTCGGAGACGCCATCTGCGCGGTCAGGCGCCTGCCATCGGCTCCCCCGCCGCGACGTCGAGCCGCTGCGCGTGGAGCTGCTCGTAGAACGGCAGGTGATAAGTGGCGAACCGCGCGAGCTCGTCGGAGCTCTCGACGGTGTGCGCGTACCTGCGTTCGGGCGGCTCGAAGCCGGAGCTGCCACTGACGGCCGCGTGCCAGCGTGCCGTCCGCCGCCACTCGGCTCGTTCGCCCGGCGCCCACGTGAGCGCCTCGGGGATGAACGGCAGCTCGACGGCCGCGCAGTACGCCGCCATCGTCGCCTCGGGCCGTGCGACGAGGTCGTCTGAGTCGATGACCACCGGGCGGTGTCCTCCCGCGTCGCAAACGGCGGCGTGCAGCTCGTGCAGCCCCTCGAGACCTACGCCTTCGATGCGCATGTCAGGCTCCAGCGCGTGCAAGGACGCCGCGATCTCCTCGGGACGCCGGATCAGGAACGCATGCCTGGCTTCGGCGAGGAAGCGCCCGTCGGCGAGAACGACCTCACGGACCCGGTGATCGGTCGTCTCCTTCAGGAAGACGCCGACGGCATGCGTCTGTGCGCGCAGCCAAGCGAGGAGCGACGCGGGCGAGCCGAATGTCCGCCCTTCGACTTCGGTGTGCCCGAAGGAGATCAGGCCTTCCAACGGCTCATGGAGAGCGAGCACATCGCCGCGCTCGAGCATCGAGCGGAAGAAGGCCGTCGAGCGGGCCCGCGGCGCGCTCCACAGTGCGAACACCGGCATCGGTGCAACGTATCCCTGACCCGGTCGACGGTCGGCTCAGGGCCAGGTGCGGGCGAACCAGCGCTGCACGCGGCTGGAACCGAAGTCGGCCTTGTCGGCGGCGAGCGCGAGCGACGGACCCTCGAGCTTGCCGTGCGGCATCGCGCCGCTCGCGAACGTCACGTCGACCTTCGCGACCTGCGCGTCACCGAACTCGAGGTAACAGATGCCGCGGCCGTCGTAGTGACCGGGTTCGCCCGCGCCGCGAATGACCGCGCTGATGCCGGCCGCCGCCGCGCCGGCCTGACCTTCCGCGAACACGCCCGCCTTCGGGGTCCCGACGCTGGTGACGTCGCCGACGGCATAGACACCTGGGAAACGAGTCTCCAGCGTGATCGGGTCCACGGGGATCCAACCGTCCACGGTCATGCCCGATCGCTCGACGACCTCCGGCACGCGGTGCTTCGGCACACCGAGGAAGAGGTCGTACGGCATCTCGGTTCCGTCGCCGACGATGGCGACGTGGCGCTCGGGATCGAGCGCGCGCACCATCGTCTGGGGATACCAGTCGATCCCTCGTTCCTCGAACGCGCGCAGCAACACCTCCGACGTCTCGGGCGACGGCGGGATCGGCACCGGTAACGGCATGACCAACGCGATGTGCGACCGGTCGCGCAGCCCGCGTTCGGTGAGGAACTCGTGCATGAGCAGCGCGGTCTCGCTCGGCGCGGGCGGGCACTTGAAGGGTGCAGACGTCACCGCGACGATCACACGACCACCGCCGAAGTTCGCGAGCACTTCACGCAGCGCGAACGCGCCGGGTTCGGTGTAGAACTCGTTGCCGTCGTCGAGGAGCCCGGGCGTCGCCTCGGGATGAAGGTCGGCACCGAGCGCGACGACGAGCACGTCGGCGTCGAAGGTGCCCGCGTCGGTCTCGACGCGCTTCGCGTCCGGATCGATCGCGGTGATGTTCGCCTGTACGAACTGCACGCCTGGTTTCACGAAGTCCCGGTACGGATGTCGGACGTGGTCCGCCACCGTGCGGCCGAACATCACGTCGAGCTTGGAGAAGCCGAAGACGAAGTTGTCGGTCTTGTCGATGAGCACGACGTCGACGTCGGCTCCGAACTCTTCCGAAAGTCGGGTCGTCAGCTCCAGGCCACCGAACCCCGCACCAAGTACGACGACACGCATGGCGGGCACGCTAACCCGCGCGCTCACCCCGGCTGGACGATGAGGAAGCGGTTCCCGTCGGGGTCGCGGAAGAAGAACTGTGCCGGCACCGGATCCGGCATGGTCGCTTCGGTGGAGACGAGCCCTGACCTTGCGGTTCCCTTGTAGGCGATCTCGGGATCGACGTCGACACCGTGGGCGCGCAGCGTTGCGTGGGCCGCCTCGATGTCGTCCGCCGCGAGCGCGCAGTACGCCGCGTCACCGCGGGCGGGGACGCCCTCGCTCGGCGGTACCAGCGAGATCGTGTTGGCGGCGCCCGGCGTCGCGACCTCGATCCAGCGGCTGCCGTCGCCATAGGTGAAGTCGGCGCGCGTCTCGAAGCCAAGTAGTTCGACGTAGAACTTCAGGGCCCGGTTCTGGTCCGAGACCGGGACGAAGACAGTCCCGATCTCGGTGAAGCGGAACGGATTCTGGGCGTCGGTCAATTGTGCTCCCTTCGCGCGATCGCGGTGCTCACAGGTTCGACCGCGCCGGCGCGGTGAACTCATCGCGCGGGGGCGGGTCAGTCGGTGATGCGTTCGACGTCGGCGCCGAGGGTCCGGAGCGTCGCGGGCAGGTCGTGGAAGCCGCGGTCGACATGCTCGCAGTTGTAGACCGTCGTCTCGCCGTCGGCGGCGAGGCCGGCGAGCACGAGCGCGGCGCCGGCCCGAACGTCGGCCGCGGTGACCGGTGCTCCCGAGAGCCGTTCGACACCGCGCACGACGGCGTGCCGACCCTCGGTGCGGACGTCGGCACCCATGCGCGCGAGCTCGTCGACGAAGTGAAAGCGACCGTCGTAGATGTTCTCGGTCACGATCGCACTGCCGTCGGCGACCGCCATGAGCGCGACCGCAGTGGGCATGAAGTCGGTGGCGAACCCGGGATACGGGAGCGTCGCGACGTCGACCGCGTTGAGTCGCCCCGGGCTCTGCGCCCAGATGCCGTCGGGGGTGGGTGACACACGCATGCCCATCTCGCACAGCTTCATCGCCATGATCTCGAGATGCTCGAGTCGCGCGCCGAAGAGTTCGACCTCGCCGCCCGCGATGCCGCACGCCATCAGCAGGGTGCCCGCTTCGAGCCGATCGGCCATGATCTCGCTGTCGCATGCGATGAGCTCGTCGACACCGTCGATCTCGATCGTGGACGTCCCCGCGCCGACCACTTGCGCACCCATACGATCGAGGAACGCGGCCAGGTCGGTGACCTCGGGCTCGCGTGCCGCGTTCTCGATCACGGTGCCACCCTTGGCGAGCACGGCCGCGCACATCAGGTTCTCGGTCGCGCCGACACTGGGGAACTCGAGCACGTGCCGCGCGCCCGCCAAGCGGTGCGCGTGCGCGTGCACGAACCCGTGCTCGACCTCCACACACGCGCCCATGGCTTCCAACCCGCGGAGATGCATGTCGACCTTGCGGCTTCCGATGAGATCGCCGCCGGGCAAGGCCACGCGCGCCTCACCGCACCGGGCGATGAGCGGGCCGAGGACGTTGAACGACGCCCGCATCATTGAAACGAGCTCGTACGGCGCTTCCGGGCGGAGCTCAGCGGCCGCGTCGATGCGGACTTCGTCTCCGGGCAGCAGCTCGACCGTCGCGCCGACGGCGCGCAGCAGGTCGGCCATCACCTCGAGGTCGCTGACGACCGGCACGTTGTGGAGCGTTGTGACCCCGGGGGCGAGCAGCGCGGCGGCCATCTGCTTGGTGCCGGCGTTCTTCGACGCGCCCGAGATCGTGACCTGGCCGTGGAGGGGTCCACGGGCGCGGACTCGGAACGTCGTCACGAACCCTCGTACTTCGGCGCGCGCTGCTCCATGAACGCGGTGATCGCTTCGCGCATGTCGTTGGAGCGCAACGCGACCGCTTGGGCTTCGGCTTCGACGATCAGACCTTCGCGGACGGCGAGGTGGCCCGACGCCGCGACCGCACGCTTCGCACCCTGCACCGCGAGCGGCGGTTGGCCTGCGATCTGACGCGCGAGCGTCTCGACTTCCTTCTCCAGATCGCCTTCGTCGACGAGTCGTTCGCACAAGCCGATGCGGTACGACTCGTCGGCGTCGATGCGCGCGGCCGTCCAGATCATCTCTTTGGCCTTGCCCGCGCCGACGACCCGTGGCAGTCGCTGCGTGCCACCGAGATCCGGGAGGATGCCGTACTTGTGCTCGAGCAGACCGACGCTCGCGCCACGCGCGAACACGCGGATGTCGCACGCGAGCGCGAGTTGCAGGCCCGCACCGAGTGCATAGCCGCGTACGGCTGCGATCGTGGGATACCGCGCTTCCTCGAACCAGGTGTAGGAATCCTGCACCCGCAGGATCCCCGCGACCGACGGGTCGGCGTGGGTGTCGGGCTCGTCCGACGAGAGCACGTCGGAAGCGCCACCGCCGCCGGTGAACACCGACGTGTCGATGCCCGACGAGAACGCGCGCCCGTTGCCGATTACGACGAGCGCGCGGACGGTCGGGTCGTCCTTGACCTCCTGCCCGAGCGCGCGCATCTCGTTCCACATCTGGACGGTGAAGCTGTTCAGCTTGTCGGGGCGGTTCATCCGCAGCCAGGCGATGTCGCCGTCACGCGTGAACTCGAGCGTCTCCATGGCGGACGAGGATAGGGCCGCGCCCTACGACGAACGGCGAACCGGGGCGAGACCGCAGCCCAGGCACACGACTTCGACGGGCTGACGCAGCCCCGCGACGCTCAGCATCCCCACCGGCTCCACGGGCATTCCGGGCGGGGCGAACTCCGCGAGCGAAGGCGTCGCGAAGATCTCGTGCGGTCCGGCGGCGTCCATGAGTCGGGATGCGAGGTTGACGCAGCCGCCGGTGTAGTCGTCGCCTTCGAGCAGGATCACCGCGCCGCCTGCCATCCCGGCGTGGATGCGCAGCGGCAGTTCGGCGTCGTCGACCAACTTCTCGAGCGTGCAGACACCGGCGACAAGTTGCTCGGGTACCACCGACACGAGCATGCAGCCGTCACCCAGCCACTTCGCGATGCGCACGCCGTAGTCGGTGGCGACGCTGCGCACCGCGGCCCGGAACACCGTGAGCACCCGTACCGATTCGTCGTCGCCGTACTCGTCTCCGAACGACGTGAACCCGGCGAGGTCGACGAAGGAGAACCACCGGTCGACGCGCACGGGCGCAGTCTCCCACGCGACGGGCGCCGATCACGGAACCAGCGTCAGGGCAATCCAGTGACGAACGCGACAACGCTCGCGGCTGCGACGGCGAGCGCGTCGCCGACCGAGAGTCCGCTCGCCTTCAGCGGCTTGAACCCGTGGTCCGCCGACTCGATCCAGTGCCACTCCGTGCGGCCCTTGATCGCTCGCGCGTGCGCCAGCAGTTCGTCCGGCGTCCCGAACGCGTCGCGGGTGCCGCTCACGAACAGGCACGGCACAGTGATGCGCGGGAAGTGCTCGACCCGCAGCGTCTCCGGCTTGCCCGGCGGGTGCAGCGGATAGCCGAGCAGCACGAGCCCGAGCGCAGGTATCGGATCGGTGTCGTCGGCAACGACGAGCGAGCAGACGCGGCCGCCCATGGACCGGCCACCCAGCACCAAGCGATCGGGCGGCAACTTCGTGCGGCGGACGAGCTCGGCCGCGGCTTCACGCACCGCCGCCGCGAGCACCGACGGCCGATCCGGGCTCCGGCGTCCGGCCGCCGTATACGGGAAGTTGAACCGCAGCGACGGGACCTTCGCATCCGCCAGCGCGTCCGCGACCGTCGTCAGTGCGGCCGCATGCATGTCGGCGCCGGCACCGTGCGCGAGCAACACCGCGCGATCCGCGCCGCGCTTCGGCCCTTGGTACTCGTACTCGCTCATCCGAGACCGTGTGTCGTCAGGAACGCATCGATGCGGGCGAGCTCGTCGGCGACCGTCGCGGCGCGACGCCAGCCGTGGCCTTCGCCTTCGTAGACGTGACGGGAGCCGTTCGTGAGGCGCGCGGCCAGCGCCGCCGATTGCTCAGGCCGCACCGATCGATCATCGCTCCCGTGCAGCAACAACACCGGCGCGCGGATCTGCGCGGCGACGGTGACGGGCGACCGCTCGCGGTCAGCGCGCGGCCGCTTCCGGCAACGGTCCGACCAGGCGCAGGTGGTAGCCCGATTCGAACCGATGCGTCGTGGCCGCGAGGTCGAGGAGATCCGCGACGGGATAGAGCGCGATCACGCCTTGGACGAGATCGGGATGCACGGCTGCGACCAGCAACGCGGTGAACCCACCCGCGCTGCCACCCATCAGCACGACGCGCGTGGGATCGATACCGAGCTCTTTCACCGCGTACCGGATGCCGGCGCCGACGTCAGCGACGTCGCGCTCACCCCATTGCCCGCTCAACGACTGCGCGAACGCGCGGCCGTAGCCCGTCGAGCCGCGGTAGTTCGGTTGCAAGACTGCGAACCCGCGCTGCAACAACCACTGCACGCGTGCGTTCCAGTCGGCGATGGCCTGACCGGTCGGGCCGCCGTGCAGATGCACGACGAGCGGCGGCCGGACCGCGCCCGGCGGTCGGTAGAACAGCGCGTGCACCGTCGCGTTGCCGGACTTGTACGTGATCGCGCGCGGCTCGACGAGTGGCGTCGATTCGAAGCCGCCGACCGGGCCGCGCGCGATCGCGCGCCGGCCGGATCCGTTCGCCGCGAGCATCACGACTTGCGAAGGTGTCACCGCGCCGGAACGCACACACGCGATCCCCTGCTCGCTCCAGTCGAGGCCGCGGTGCCAGCCCTTCGAGAGCTCCCGCGCGGAACGAGCACCTGGTGTGGCGATCACCAACCGACCGAATCCGTCCTCGTTCCGGCACCACGCGATCTGGTCGCCGTCGGGCGACCAGGCGTACGAGCGCTGGCCCGGCCCCCACGAGGGTTCGGCATGTTCACGCGACTCGCGCAGCACCGGCTGCGCGTTCCCACCGTCGCTGTCGGCGGTCCAGATCGTCGGCCAGCCCGCGGCGTCGCTCACGAACGCGAGGCGACTCCCGTCGGGCGCGAACCGAGGCTGCCCCACCGCGATCGCTTCACCACCGGCGACGTTCTTCGTCGCGCCGTCGGGGCCGCGTACGACGATGCGCGAGCCGTCCCACGGCATGTCCGGGAGATCCCACTCGTGCCACGCGAGCTGTGCGCCGTCCGGCGACCACACCGGATCCCACGCGTAGTCGGCGTGCGACGCGCGCACCGGCCACGCGCTTCCATCGATCGGCACGATCGCGATGTCGCACGCGGCATCACGCTCGAGCACGAACGCGACTTCGCCGCGTCTCGACACCGCCGGCGCGGCGGCGCGGCCATCGGAGGCGAGCTCCCGCACCAGGCCGCCGCCGGCACGGACGACGACGAGCCGGCCGTCGGCCCCGGCGACGACGAGCGCGTCATCGGTCGCCCAGGCATAGCCCCCACCGACGCCCGCGTCCGCGGTAACGACAACGGGTGGCGCGCTCCCGTCCGCGGGGGCGACGACGAGATCCGACCGGCCATCCTGTGCCGCGATCCAGGCCAGGTGGGCGCCCGCCGGCGACCACCGAGGATCGGCGACCGAACCGGAGCGGGCAACCATCGCCGGCGTGATCACGCGCGAAACGCTAGTCGGGCGGGGTTTCTGACGGTTTGTCCGGTCGCGCGCACCGTGTCGGCGCTGCCACTCGGCTTGCTCCGGGAGTTCGGTTTCGCCATCCTGGGAACTTCATGCCTGGAACCCGCTCAGCCGATCTCACGCGCCCGAAGCACCTGTCACCGGGGGATCCGCTGCGCATCGCGTTCCTGATCTACCGCGGGAATCCGCACTGCGGCGGGCAGGGTGTGTACAGCCGCCACCTCACGCGCGAGCTCACCGAGCTCGGGCACACGGTCACCATGTTCGCCGGGCAGCCGTGGCCTGTCGCCGACGCACCGGTGACGCTCGAGCATGTCGGCGGCCTCGACCTCTATAAGCAGCAGAACCCCTTCCGCGTGCCGTGGCCGTACGAATTCCGCGGTGCGGTCGACCTGCAAGAGTTCGGGATCATGTGCACGGCCGGCTATCCCGAGCCGCACGCCTTCAGCCGGCGCGTCTATGAGCGCTTGCGCAACCGCCGCCACGAGTTCGACCTGGTCCACGACAACCAGTGCCTCGGCACCGGCCTCCTCGGATTCGTGCGCGACGACTGGCCCTTTGTCAACACGCTCCATCATCCGATCACCGTCGACCGCGACCTCGAGCTTGCGCACGCAACGAGCCCGTGGCGGCGCTTGACGCTGCGTCGTTGGTACGGCTTCTTGAACATGCAGATGCGGGTCGCGCGTCAGTTGCCGCGCCATCTCACGGTGTCCGACAACTCACGCAAGGACATCATCGCCCAGATGGGTGTCGACGCCGACACACTGCACATCGTCCCGGTGGGCGTGGACCAGGTGCAGTTCCGCCCGCTGCCGCACGTGAAGCGCGTGCCCGGCCGTTTGATGACGACCGCGAGCGCGGATGTGCCGTTGAAGGGTCTCCCCTACCTCATCGAGGCGCTCGCGAAGATCCGCACGGAGCGGGACGACGCGCATCTCGTGGTGATCGGGCGGCCGCGCCACAAGAGCGCGGTGCCGGCCCAGATCGAGCGGCTCGGCCTCGGCAACGCGGTCGAGTTCGTGAGCGGTGTCTCGGACGAGCGCATCGTCGAGCTCTACGCCGAGGCCGAGATCGCGGTGATCCCGTCGCTCTACGAAGGCTTCTCGTTGCCGGCGGTCGAGGCGATGGCGTGTGCCGTCCCGCTGGTCACCACGACTGGTGGTGCACTGCCGGAAGTCGTCGGTTCGCAAGGTGAGAGCGCGATGCTCGTACCGCCGGCGGATCCCGACGCCCTCGCCGCGCAGATCGTCGCGGTGCTGAACGACCCGGGTCTGCGCCAGCGGCTCGCCGACGGTGGCCGTCGCCGCGTGCTGGACCGCTTCACGTGGCGGCGCACGGCCCAAGGCACCGCCGAGCACTACTACCTGGAGTTGGAGGCGCACGCGCGTCATCGCTTCGACGCCGGGATGCGCTGAGTTGCTGACCGTAGACTTCGATCGGCTCGGGCTCGTTCGCGGGGAGCGGTTCCTCGATCTCGGTGCCGGCCGCGGTCGTCACCTCTTCGAGGGCATGCGCCGCGGCGCGCAGGTCACCGCACTCGACTACTCCGCCGCCGACCTCAAGGACGCCGTCGCCGTGGCCGGCGCGATGCTCGCCGGCAACGAAGTCACCGAAGCCGTGTGGTCCGGGGCCGTCAACGGCGACGCGCTCCAACTGCCGTTCACGGACAACACGTTCGACCGCATCGTCGTGTCCGAAGTGCTCGAGCACATCTGGGACGACGAGCGCGCGATCACCGAAGTGGTGCGCGTGTTGCGGCCGGGCGGGCGCATGGCCGCGACCGTCCCGACCCGCTGGCCGGAACGGGTTTCGTGGGCACTCAACGCCGATTACCACGACACACCGGGTGGCCACGTCCGCATCTACCGCCAGCATGACCTCGAGCAGAAACTCGAGCGCGCCGGCCTCTTTCTGCGCGGTTCGCACCACGCGCACGCGCTGCACTCGCCGTACTGGTGGCTGAAGTGCGCGTACGGCCTCGACAACACCGAGGCCGCGCCCGTGAAGCGCTACCACGAGTTCCTCTGCTACGTGATCGAACACAACCCGCGCTGGGCGGCGCGCACCGAACGGGCGTTGAATCCCGTCCTCGGTAAGAGCCTCGTCGTGTACGGCGAGAAGGTGCCGGCGACAATGGCCAAATGGGGAAAGCGCAGCCTTGATTGACGCAAGCGAAGACTTCTATCCCGAGGTGCCCGGCACGATTTCGCGCGCACAGGTCGCGCAGACGGTCGACGCGATCGCGGCGATGCAACACTCCGATGGAAACATCCCCTGGGTGGAGGGCGGCCACACCGATCCGTGGAACCTGGTCGAAGCCGCGATGGCGCTCGACGTCGGCCGGCGGTTCGACGCGGCGGCACGCGCGTACACGTGGCTGGCCCGCATGCAGCGGTTCGACGGTTCGTGGCACGCGTACTACCAAGGCGACGACATCAAGGAGCACACGCTCGATACGAACGTGACGTGCTACGTCGCGAACGGCGTGTGGCACCACTACTTGCACACACGCGACTCCGGTTTCCTCGAGGAGCTGTTCCCGGTTGTCGAGCGCGCGATCGACTTCGCTCTCGACAACCAGCACTCGACCGGTGAGATCGAGTGGGACGCGGACCCCGAACGTACTGACGGCAAGGGCGCGCTGCTGACCGGCTCGTCGAGCATCTACTCGTCGCTGCGCTGCGCGATCGCCGCGGCCGAACGACTGGGTCGCGAGCGCCCCGACTGGGAGCTCTCGCTCGGTTCGCTCGCCATCGCCATCGCGCACCGGCCTGAGCGCTTCCTCGACAAGGAACGCTGGGCCATGGACTGGTACTACCCGATTCTCGGCGGCGTGCTGCGCGGTAACGCAGCCGAGGCGCGCATCGCGTCGAAATGGGACACGTTCGTCGCGCCGGGGCGCGGCGTGCGCTGCGTCTCGGATCAGCCGTGGGTCACCGCGGCCGAGACGTGCGAGCTCGTGATGGCCCTCGACGCGATCGGGCTGCACGACCGTGCGCACCAGCTCTTCCGGTGGGTGCAGTTCCTGCGCCACGACGACGGTTCGTACTGGACCGGCATGAACTTCGCCGGCGACCGGTTCGACGATTTGGGCGAGTACTACACAGCCGAGCAGCCGACGTGGAACAGCGCGTCGATCGTGCTCGCGGCGAACGCGCTCGGCGGTACCGGTCCGACGTCGGGCCTGTTCCGCGGCGAGGGTCTCCCCGCCGGCCTCACGGCCGAGGAGCTGATCGAGGCGGGCGCGGAGATCGAGTCCGACCGCGACGGGTCCCGTCGCACCGGTCGCTGACCCCCATCCCTCGCCAACCGCGCCGAACTCACGCGCGCAACACGCGGAGGGATCCGGTCGTCGACGAGGGAGTGAAGCCGTCGGCAACCGCGCGTTGCCACACCTCGAACGGTGCCTGACCGCCCTCGGCGGGATCTTCGAAGACGTCGTGGAACACGAGCAGGCCACCGGGAACGACGTTCGCGGCCCAGCCCTCGTAGTCGGCCACTGCGACATCGAGCGCGTGGCCGCCGTCGATGAACAGCAATCCGAGCGGCGTGCGCCACGCGCGCGCGACCGGTACCGAACGGCCAACGACAGCAACAACCACGTCCTCGAGTCCGGCGCGTTCGATCGTGCGCCGGAAGAATGGCAGCGTGTCCATGCGGCCGGTTGCGGGATCGACGACGTCGGCGTCGTGGTGCTCCCACCCCAACTGGTTCTCCTCGGACCCGCGATGGTGGTCGACCGTGAACAGCACCGTGCCGGCCTCGCGCGCGGCCGCACCGAGGTACACGGCCGACTTGCCGCAGTACGTCCCGATCTCCAACAGCGGCCCGACGGGTCCAGCTTTCAACCCGGCTTCGTACAGCGCCATGCCCTCGTCGTCGGGCATGAAGCCCTTCGCGGCGCTCGCCGCGTCGAGCAGGTTCGGATCCATGCTCGGCGTCACCCTGCCGCACCTTCGAGCACCGCGCGAAACGCGCCTCACGAGCAACCGCTGCTCCGCGGCAGTTGTCACCCGCATCCGCTCGAACGTGTCGCCTTCGAGCTTGACGTCGGCATAGACGTCTCCACCGTCCTCGTGAAAATGGAGGAACCCGCGCGACCGTCGGTAGAAGATGCCCCGCTTGCGCTCGACCAGGCCGTCGACCGACCGGATCTGCACGAGTAACGGTTCAAGTCCGTCGAGCCGATCCGCGGTGATGTGGCGCACGTCAGAACCGCGCGTCTTCGACCCAGCGGCCGAAGACGGAGGCCAGCGCGTCGACGATCTCGCCCAGTGTCGCGTAGCTGTGCGCGGCGTCGAGCAGGGCGGGCATCAGATTCACGTCGTCGATCGCGGCATCGGCACGCACCCGCGACAGCGCAGCCTCGACCGCGCGCGCGTCACGATCGTGACGAACCTTTTCGAGCCGGCGGCGCTGCTCCTCTTCTGCCTCAGGCCCGATGCGCAGCGTCGGAGGGGGCGGTTCGTCGTTCCCTTCGAGGTAACCGTTCACTCCCACGACGATGTGCTGGGCACGGTTGAGCTTCCGTTCGAGCTCGTAGGCCGCCTCGGCGATCTCGTGCTGGAACCAACCCTCTTCGACCCCGCGCACCACGCCGTCGAGCATCGAACCCTTCCCCAGCTCGTCCAGCTGCGCGAACAGCGCTTCGGCGCGCTGTTCCATCTCATCCGTCAGTGCTTCGACGTAGTACGACCCTCCGAGCGGATCCGCGACGTTGGCGACGCGGGTCTCGTTCGCGATCACTTGCTGCGTGCGCAATGCGATGCGCGCAGCCTTCTCGGTGGGCAACGCCAGCGTCTCGTCCATCGAGTTGGTGTGGAGGCTCTGCGTACCGCCGAGCACGCCCGCGAGCGCTTCGATCGCGGTCCGCACGATGTTGACCTCGGGTTGCTGCGCGGTGAGGGACACCCCGGCGGTCTGCGTGTGGAACCGGAGCTGCAGCGAACGCTCGCTGCCGGCGCCGTAGCGGTCTCGCATCCAGCGCGCCCAGATGCGCCGGGCCGCTCGGTACTTCGCGATCTCCTCGAAGAAGTCGACGTGTGCATTGAAGAAGAACGAGAGGCGCGGCGCGAACGCGTCGACGTCGAGGCCGGCCATGCGCCCGAGCTCCACGTACGCGAATCCGTTGGCGAGCGTGAACGCGAGCTCCTGCGCAGCGGTCGAACCGGCTTCGCGGATGTGGTAGCCGGACACGGAGATCGTGTGCCACTTCGGCATCTCGGCCGTGGCGAAGCTGATCGTGTCGCGCACGAGCCGCAACGACGGGCGGGGTGGGAAGATGAACTCCTTCTGCGCCTGGTACTCCTTCAAGATGTCGTTCTGCAGCGTGCCGCCGATCGATGCCCGCGGCACGCCACTCGCTTCCGCGTTGGCCACGAACATCGCGAACACGATCGCAGCCGGACCGTTGATCGTCATCGACGTCGTCACCGTGCCGAGATCGATGCCGCGATACAGATCTTCGACGTCGGCAAGGCTGTCGATGGCCACCCCGCACTTCCCGACCTCGCCGAGCGCGAGCGCGTCGTCGGAGTCACGACCCATGAGCGTCGGCAGGTCGAAGGCGGTCGAGAGACCGTCACCGCCCGCGGCAAGGAGGTCGTGGAAGCGGCGATTGGTGTCGATGGCGGTTCCGAACCCCGCGAACATCCGCATGGTCCACAACTTCGAGCGATACATCGACGCGTAGGGACCGCGCGTGTACGGGAACTCACCCGGGAACTCGCCGTCGTCCGGGCCGTAGACCGCGTCGACCGGGACGCCCGACATCGTGGAGAAGTCGGCGTTGCGGTTCGGCGCGACGGCGAAGGCGTCCTGCCAGCGCTCGCGAGGTGTGCTCACCCCGCCATGATCGCGCGCGCTCGGACCGGCGCGGTCAGAGACAAGAGTGCGTAGGCACTGCGAGCGAAACCGGCGGGGCGACGGCGCACGCTCACCCCCTCGGGAAGCCGAACAAGTCCGTGACGCCATGGTCACGGCCCGCGGTGTAGCCCCCGTCGACCGCGATCGCCTGGCCGGTCACGAAGGACGCGTCCGGCCCGGCGAGGAAGGCCGCGACGCCGGCGATCTCCGCGGGCTTTCCGAGGCGCCGCAGCTTGTGCTCGTGCACGATGTCGGCGCGTACCGCTTCCATGCCGGGACCGAAGACGCCTTCGAGCATGGGCGTCTCGATGAAGCCCGGACAGATGACGTTGGCGCGGATTCCTGGTGTCCCGTAGTCGATCGCGAGGTTCTTCGTGAAGATCACGACCGCACCCTTCGACGCGTTGTACGCACTGCCGCCGGCCGTCCCTTCGAGTCCCTCGACGCTCGCGATCGTCACGATCGATCCGCGTTCGCCACCTTCGCGTTCCTGTTCGAGCATCCGCGCGATCGCGTGCTTGCACACGAGGAACGTTCCGGTGAGGTTGACGTCGAGCACGCGTTGCCATTCCGCACGATCGACGAGGTGCGCCGGGCCCCCACCGGCGACGCCCGCGGCGGTGACGACGATGTCGATGCGTCCGTACTCGGATGCGACGGCTGCGACGAGCGCGGCGACCGCGTCCTCGTCGCGCACGTCGAGCTGCGCGAACGCCGCGCCGTCGATCCCGGTCGGCACGTCGAGATCGCGCCGCGGCTCGGCGAGGTCGGCGCCGACGACGATCGCACCTTCCCGGAGCAACCGAGCAGTGCACGCCTCGCCGATCCCGGACGCCGCGCCGGTGACGAGCGCGACCTTGCCTTCGAGTGAAGGGCCATCGAGAGCAGCCATGGGCGTGATGTTGTCACGCCGTCCGGCTGCTCGAGCGAGAGGACTTGGCGTCGTTCGTCGACGATCGTGCGCCGGCGTTGCCCCCAACCGCGCCAGCTGCCCCAGGACAGCAGCGACAGCAGCAGCCCGAGCACACCGACGCCCATCAGGATCCAACCGACCGTCTGGGTGTCGAGGCGGTTGACGATCCGGTCGACCGCGAACGCCAGGATCGCGCCGACATTGCGCTGGCCTCACACGGCCAGACCGCTGTCCGTTGCGCCTCGGTTACCCTCCGCGCGCCCGCCCCAAACGAACCGGGGAGGCGCACGACTAGGGTCGTCCGACTCGGACGAGATCGCAGGAGCAGGCATGGAACCGCAGCAGGCGCCCGACCGCAACATCGCGATGGAGTTGATGCGCGCGACCGAAGCCGCCGCACTCGCGGGCGGACGCTGGATGGGCCGCGGCGACAAGAACGCGGCCGACGGCGCCGCCGTCGAGGCAATGCGCCTCGTCCTCAGCACGGTGTCGATGGACGGCGTCGTCGTCATCGGCGAAGGCGAGAAAGACGAAGCGCCGATGCTGTTCAACGGCGAGCAGGTGGGTGACGGCTCCCCACCGAGCCTCGACATCGCGGTCGACCCGATCGACGGCACCACGCTCACGTCGCTCGGCCGCCCGGGTGCGATCGCGGTGATCGCGATGAGCGAGCGCGGCACGATGTTCGACCCCGGTCCGTGCGTCTACATGGAGAAGATCGCCGCCGGCCCGGCCGCGGTCGACGCAATCGATCTCACCGCGCCGGTGAAAGCCAACCTCGAAGCGGTGGCCAAGGCGCTCGGTGAGAAGGTGAGCGATGTCACCGCGGTCATCCTCGACCGCGACCGGCACACCGATCTGATCCGCGAGTGTCGGGAAGCGGGTGCCCGCATCCGCTTGATCCCTGACGGCGACGTGGCCGGCGCGATCTCGGTCGCGTGGCGCAACTCCGGCACCGACGTACTGTTCGGCATCGGCGGCACGCCTGAAGGTGTGATCGCGGCCTGCGCGCTGAAGTGCCTCGGCGGCGCGATCCAGGGCCGGCTGTGGCCGCGCAACGACGACGAACGCCGCGCCGCCCTCGACCTCGGCTACGACCTCGACCGCGTGCTGCAGCTCGACGATCTCGTGTCCGGCGACGACGTCTACTTCGCGGCGACGGGCATCAGCGACGGCGAGCTGCTGCGAGGCGTCCGCTACTGGGGCGACGGCGCCGGCACCCAGAGCCTCGTGATGCGTTCGAAGTCGGGCACGATCCGCATGATCGACGCGACGCACCGATGGACGAAGTTGATGTCCTACTCGGCGATCTCCTACGACTGAGACTTCTTATGCGAGCGCGTCCCGGAGCGCGCCAAGACGACCCGGCACGATGCGGTACCAGACCCAAGTTCCGCGTTTGTCCCCTTCGATGAGCCCGGCCTCGCGCAGGATCTTTAGGTGATGACTCACCGTCGGTTGCGAGCGGCCGACGGGCTCGACGAGGTCGCACGCGCAGACTTCGCCCGCTGGTTGCGCGGCGATGATGCTGAGCAGCCGAAGACGCACCGGATCGCCGAGCGCGGCAAACGCACGGGCAAGCTTCCCAGCATCTGCCTCTTTGAGCACGGCCTTGCGCAGCGGTGGGCAGCAGCTGCCGACGTCGATGACCGCTCCACTTCGAGCCACATCACACCTCGTTAATATATTGACGTGTGTCGATCTATATGCCAGACTTGACATCGAAGCTCATCAATCTAGCGGAGGTCGAACATGTCGAGGGTGCAGTTGGCGTTGAACGTTGGCGACCTGAACGCGGCAATCGAGTTCTACTCGAGGCTGTTCGGGACCGCGCCGGCGAAGGTGCGTGATGGATATGCGAACTTTGCCGTTGCCGAGCCGCCGCTCAAGCTGGTGCTGATCGAGAACGCCGGCCACACGGGCACGCTGAATCATCTTGGCGTCGAAGTCGAGACCACCGACGAGGTCATGACGACGACCGCGCGTCTCTCCGCTTCGGGGCTCGCGACTGCGGCAGAGGAGAACGTCGCGTGCTGCTACGCGGTGCAGGACAAGGTTTGGGTCGATGCGCCGGACGGCGAACCCTGGGAGATCTACACCGTGCTCGCCGACGTCGAGATGCCGGCCGGTCAACTGCGTAGCGTGGAGCCCGACGGCGACACGATGTGTTGCTCGGCCGCGCCCGAGTCTGCCGCTCGATGCTGCTGACGACCTGCGCAGCATTGACCCGAGCGTGCTAGGCGATGGGCTCGGGGATATTGAGTGATGTCATGAGGACCTCGACGCGCCGGCGGATCTCGTCACGAATCGGACGGACGGTGTCCAGGTCTTTGCCGGCCGGGTCGTCGAGTTCCCAGTCTTCATAGCGCTTTCCGGGATAGAGCGGGCAGGCATCGCCGCATCCCATGGTGATCACCACGTCGGCCGCGCGTACGATTTCTTCGGTCCACGGTTTAGGGAACTCGGCGCGGATGTCGATGCCGACTTCTGCCATGGCCTCGATCGCCGACGGGTTGATCTGGGATTCGGGTTCAGAACCTCCAGAGAAGACGACGACGCGATCGCCGGCAAGGTGGCGGAGCCAGCCGGCCGCGATCTGTGATCGCCCCGCGTTGTGCACGCACAGGAACAGCACCGACGGAACGTCGCTGGGACCGACACCCTCGAGGCGCGCCAACGCGCGCAGACGCTCACGGGTGAACTTCTCGGTGAACAACGGCAGATAGGCCGTGATCTTGGCCGTGGCTACGAGCTTGTCGAGCGAGTCGACGATGAATCGTTCGATGGTCTCGGGGCCGAACGTGCCGGCGAACTCGTATTCGACGTTGGCGCGTGCGGTGCGAACCATCTCCTGTTGGTCATAGGGAAGGTCGACGATACGGCGGGTTTCACTCATGAGCGCTCCTCCGAGGTCAGGGGTGTTGATTCCGCGCTGAGGCTCGATGGATAGAAGAGCCGGATTAGTCCGTAGGCGATCACCGCACCGATGAGTTGCATGACGATGAACATCGGCGCCGATGACGGTTTGATGCCTGCGAACGTGTTCGAAAGGGTCCGGGCGATGGTGACTGCCGGGTTGGCGAAGCTCGTTGACGATGTGAACCAATAGGCACCCCCGATCCAGATGCCGACCGCGAACGCCACGACGTTCGCGCGTCCGGTGCGCACACAACCGTGAATGACGAGCAGCAACGTAACGGTTGCGACCACTTCAGAAAGCCACAAAGCACCGGACGAACGGGTCTTGGTGGACAGTTCGACGATCGGCAGATCGAACATGAGATTGGCGAGCATCGTCCCGCAGCAGGCACCAATGACCTGGACGACGATGTACAAGGTCGCTTCGGTCGTCGTTGTCGTTCCGAACGCGCGATCCACGAGGGTGACAACAGGATTGAAGTGTGCGCCGGACACTGCGCCGAAGATGAGGATCAGCCCTATCAACGCGGCCGCAGTCGCCGCCGCATTCTCAAGGAGTTGTAGTCCGATATCACTCGGGGATAACCGGCTGGCCATGATTCCCGAACCGACCACCGCGACAATGAGAAGCCCGGTGCCGAGCGCCTCCGCCGCGAGACGTCGAACGAGCTCGAGGTGAAGACGTCCAGTTCCAGTTTCAGGGAGCTCGGCGAGCTCGGTCATCACAGGGCTCCGTCACTGTCTACGTACACGCCGATGCGTTCGCGGAGGTCCGCCACGGTCGCGTCGAACGCGCCGCGAGTGGCGAAGGGAACCGGGTCTGGGACCGACCAGTGCAGCCAATCAGGATTCGGATCGAGCTCCTCGTGTGCACGATCGCAGACCGTCACGACCATTCGCGCAATCCGCGGTCTCACCTTGGTCAAGCCACGGGGTCGCGCGCGGCTGAGATCCAGTCCGGCGCGCTGCGCGGCTGCAATCGCGCCGGGGTGCACCGCAGCCGCGGGATGCGTCCCGGCGGACTCGGCGGGTACGTCCAACAGTTGTTGCCAGAGCGCTGCTGCGAGTTGGCTACGTGCTGAGTTCGCGGTGCAGACGAACAGCACCGATCGCGCCTCGACGGTCGGTCGAGTCACCAAACCCGCGAGCGCGCCGCGCCTCAAGTGCAGGTAGCGGCGACGGCCGTCCCCATTCGAGCGCGACCGCGAGATGAGCCCGGCGGCTTCGAGCACGTCGAGGTGGTGTGCGAGCAGGTTGGATGCGATTCCAATCCGGCGTTGCAACTCCACGGGGGCCCGATCTGCGACTACGAGCTCGTCGACGATAGCCAAGCGCACCGCGTCGCCCAACGCCGCGTGGCGGGCTGCGCGCGACTCGACGGAACTTTCCAGCGCCACATGCGAACCTTAATAGTACAAGAATGATTGAGTCAAATATTGTCGAGTCTTGATAGAGTCGGCCTTCCGCATGGGCGTCATCGGAGCTTACGTCCGCATCGAAAGATTGAGCAGGAGGCGACGTGATCGAAGTTCTCGTCATCGGTGGCAGCGATGCCGGGATCAGCGCCGCGTTGCGCGCCCGAGAAGTTGATGCTGCGAGCGACGTCACCATCGTCGTGGCGGACGCGTTTCCGAACTACAGCATCTGCGGCCTCCCGTTCTTCCTCAGCGGCGAGACCGCCGATTGGCACGACCTTGCCCATCGCAAAGCCCATGACATCGAAGCACACGGCATCCGGCTAGCTCTCGAGCATCGGGCGCAGCACATCGACTCCGACGCTCGGCGCGTCACGGTGGTCGACCGCACCGGCACCGAGCACACGCTGGGCTACGACGAACTCGTCGTCGGCACCGGCGCGGTGCCGATCCAGCCGACCATCGAAGGCCTCGACCTATCCGGCGTCCATGTCCTGCATACGATGCAACACAGCTTCGACGTCCATGATCAGCTCGAACGCGGGCAGGTGCGCAGTGCGGTGATCATCGGCGCGGGCTACATCGGCGTCGAGATGGCCGACGCCCTCACCCATCGCGGCATCAACGTCACCGTGGTGGAACAACTGGCGTCCGTCCTGACGACCGTGGACGCAGAGCTCGGCGAGGACATCGCCGCCGAACTCACAGGCCACGGCATCTCCGTCGTCACTGACACAAAGGTCGATCGCATCCTGGAGAAAGATGGACAGCTGCAGGTCGTCGGCGATCATGGTTTCGAGCAGTCCACTGATCTCGTCCTGGTCGTCGTCGGTGTCCGACCCGATGTTGACCTCGCGCTTACCGCGGGTGTCGAGCTAGGAGAGCGCGGCGCGATACGCGTGGACCACGCGATGCGCACCAACGTCGCTCATGTCTACGCCGCGGGCGACTGCGTTCAGACTTGGCACCACCTCACGGAGGAGTACACCTACATGCCGCTCGGCACGACGTCCCACAAACAGGGTCGCGTCGCCGGACAGAACGCGGTCGGTGGGCAGCGTGAGTACGCCGGTTCGCTCGGCACGCAAGTCGTCAAGATCTTCGACCTCGTTGCTGCCCGCACCGGACTTCGCGAACACGAGGCCATCCGCGTTGGATACGAGCCGTACACAATCGACCGCACCTTCGACGACCACAAGGCCTACTATCCGGGCGCAACGCCGCTTCGCATCCGCCTCACCGGCGACCAACGTGACGGTCGTCTCCTCGGCGCCCAGCTCCTCGGGCACTATGGTGCCGAAGTCTCCAAACGCGTGGACATCTACGCGACCGCCCTGTACCACCACATGACCATCGACGATCTCGCGGACCTCGACCTCGCGTACACGCCGCCGCTCTCGAGTCCCTGGGATCCAACGCAGATGGCCGCCCTCGCGTGGGAACTCGACCGCCGCCAGCAGACTCACTGACGCACGACAACCGTCGACAAGACTTCGCTCCATGATTGAGTCGACGTGATCATCCGAAGGCTCTGACCTCGACCGGGCGGCATGACCCCGACGACCTGACGACTGGGCTGTACACACCTACACTCGTACAACTGTTTCCGGAGCGCGAGGGCGATCGTATGGAGCACACGCCGACGTCTGTCGGAGTTCTGGATCGGGTTGTGCCGTCCGCGTCGTCCAGTGAGGCAACGCCACACGACGATCCCACCGCCGACGAGACGGTCCTCGTGCGCCAGATCCGCTACTTCGTCGCGATCTGCTCGTTCGCCGCGGGCCTGCTCCACGTGCTCGCGATGATCGACCACCGCGGCGAACCCACGCTCGCGCGCAGCTTCCTGGCAGTCGCCGCGATCCAGATCGTGTGGGGTGTGCTGCTCATCGTCGACCCCCGCAAGATCTTCGTGTTGGTCGGCGCGCTCGCGACGGCCGGCTCGATACTCGTGTGGGTGTACAGCCGGACGAAGGGCATCTCGTGGTTCCCCGGTCTCGACCACGTCGAGGAGCTCGGCTGGCGTGACGTCGTCACGCAGTTCTTCCAGCTCCTCGCGCTCGCGGGTGCCGCGATCCTCTTGCTACCGGCCCGCGTGCACAAACCCGCCGGCAAGAAGATCGAGGTCATCCCGATCGCGGTCATGGCCGTGCTCACGATGCTGACCATCGCGGTGCTCTACGCCGGGACCCACGCCGGCGGGCACGTGCACTGACGGAGCCTCGCGGCGCGCTCGAGACGCGCGCGGCAACCTCGAGCCGGGTGTTCGCGCGTGCGAGCGCATCTTGCGCGACGAAGTCATCGGGGTCACGCGCCAGGATCTCCTCGCAGCGCGACTTGGCCTGCGCGGCGCGTTCGACGTCGATGACATCGGCGAGTTCTGCGATGTCGGAAAGGATCGTCACCCGGTCGTTCGAGACCTCGACGAACCCGCCGTGCACCGCGAAGATCTGCCGCGACCCGTCTTCGAGGATGAGCTCGATCGGCCACGTCGAGAGCGCGCCGAGGAAGGGTGCGTGCCCGGTGAGGAACGCGACATCGCCTTCCTCGATCGTGCGGACGATCACCATGTCGGCTTCGCCCTGGTACAAGATCTCTTCCGGCGAGACCAGCTCGACGTGCAGCGTCACGAACCAGCTCAGCTTTCCTGCAATGTCTTCGCCTTGGCGAGCACCGACTCGACGCCACCGACGTTGAAGAACGCCTGTTCGGGCACGTCGTCGAGCTCACCACTGCACAGCGCTTCGAAGCTCTCCACTGTCTCCGCGACCGGCACGAAGATGCCCTTCAACCCGGTGAACACCTCGCCGACGAAGAACGGCTGGCTCAGGAACCGCTGGATCTTCCGGGCACGCGAGACGGTTTCGCGGTCTTCTTCGGAGAGCTCGTCGAGACCGAGGATCGCGATGATGTCCTGCAGTTCCTTGTACCGCTGCAGGATCTCCTGCGTACGCCGAGCGACTTGGTAGTGGTGGTCGCCGACGATCTCGGGCGCCAGGATGTTCGAGGTCGATGCGAGCGGGTCGACCGCCGGGTAGATGCCGAGCGACGCGATCTGCCGTGACAGCTCCGTGGTCGCGTCGAGGTGGGTGAACGTCGTGAACGGTGCCGGGTCGGTGTAGTCGTCCGCGGGCACGTACACCGCCTGCAGCGACGTGATCGAGCGGCCCTTGGTGGACGTGATCCGCTCCTGGAGCTCACCCATCTCGTCGGCGAGCGTGGGCTGGTAACCGACTGCGCTCGGCATACGCCCGAGCAGGGTCGACACCTCGGAGCCGGCCTGCACGAAGCGGAAGATGTTGTCGACGAACAACAACACGTCCTGATTCTGCACGTCGCGGAAGTACTCCGCCATCGTGAGCGCGCTCGAGCGCGACACGGAGGCGCACACCCGGCGGCTCGTCCATCTGACCGTACACGAGCGCGGCCTTCTCGATGACGCCGGACTCCTGCATCTCGAGCCAGAGGTCGGTGCCTTCACGCGTGCGCTCGCCCACACCGGCGAACACCGACACACCACCGTGCTGCGTCGCGACCCGGTTGATCATCTCCTGGATCAACACGGTCTTGCCGACGCCGGCGCCGCCGAACAGACCGATCTTGCCGCCTTGCACGTACGGCTCGAGCAGGTCGATGACCTTGATGCCGGTCTCGAACATCAACGCCTTGGGCTCGAGCTGGTCGAACGGCGGCGAGTCCCGGTGGATCTCCCACCGGTCGTTGATGCCGGTGACTTCCGCTTCGGTGATGTCGAGCGGCTCCCCGATGACGTTCCACACGTGCCCGAGCGTGCCGTCGCCGACGGGCACCGTGATGCCGTGACCGAGGTTGCGTACCACCGCGCCGCGCGTCAGGCCGTCGGTGGGCTTGAGGCAGACGGCGCGGACGCGGCCTTCACCGATCTGCTGGGCGACCTCAGCGGTGACGACGACCTTCTCGCCTTCGAGCTCGATCGTCATCTCGACCGCGTGGTTGATCTCCGGCAGCGAGTCCGGAGGGAACTCGGCGTCGACGACCGGGCCGTAGATGGCGACGACGCGCCCGTCCTTCAGCTTGGTCTCCGGTTCTGCGGTGGCAGTCATAGCGTGCGGGCTCCCGTTCGGAGTTCGGAACTCAGGCGGTCTGATCGAAGTACGCGACGTCGGCAACTTCTTCGGCTGTGCCCGTGCTGGAACGCAGGGCCTCGGCGCCGCCGACGATCTCCATGATCTCGGTGGTGATCGAGTCCTGGCGGGCACGGTTCATGACTCGCCTGAGGTTGCGGATCAGCTCTTCGGCGTTGTCGGTCGCGGCTTTCATGGCGCGCTGGCGCGCGGCGTGCTCGGACGCCGCCGCGTTCAACAGCGCGGCGTACACGCGCGCTTCGGCGTAGCGCGGCAACAGCCGATCCAGGATCGTGTCCGGATCGGGTTCGAATTCGTAGGACGCACCGCCGGTGTCGACTTCCTCGCCCGGCGTCAGGTCCTCGTCGGCGAGCGGCAGCAACGCCCGCACCACGATCTCCTGCCGCCCCGCGGAGATGAACCTGGTGTACACAAGTTGGACCCGGTCGAGCTCGCCGGCCTCGTACCGAGCGATGAGCGGCTGCGCGATCGCCCGTGCGTCCTCGTATGAGGGGTTGTCGGTGAAACCGGTGTACACCGACTCGATGTTGTAGTTCCGGAAACGGAAGTAACTCTCGGCCTTCCGCCCAACGGCCACCAGCTCGTAGTCGTGGTTGCGCGCCGCGTGCTCACGCATCTCGGCTTCGGTCGCGCGGATGACGGAGCTGTTGTACGCGCCGCACAGCCCGCGGTCGGCCGTGAACACGACGTGCGCGACGCGGCGCACTGCTTCGCGCTCGACGAGCATCGGGTGGTTGGCGCCTCCGCCGGCGGATTGCAGATTCCGGACGACGTCAGTGATCCCGTTCGCGTACGGAACGGCGGCGTGCACGCGCGCCTGCGCCTTGACGATGCGACTGGCCGCGATCAGCTCCATGGCGCGCGTGATCTTCTTCGTCGACTCGACGGATCGGATGCGTCGCCGGAGAATTCGCTCCTGGCCACCAGCCATGCTGCTTCGCTCTCTCGACTACTCGGTTCGGAGGGTTTCTTCGGACTGCTCGGGCCCGACTGCGGCGGCGTCGCTGGCGGTCGGGTCCGCCGCGGCGCGCTCGCCTGCGACGCTCGCCTTGAAGCCGGCCGTGAAATCGGCGACCGCGGTGGCGAGCGCATCGCCGCCGGGGAGGTCGCCGGTGTCGCGGATCTTCAGCATCAGGTCCACGTGACGCGTCCGCATGTACTCGAGCAACTCGGTCTCGTAGCGCTTGACGTCCGAAGCCTCGATGTCATCGATGTATCCGTTCGTGCCTGCGAAGATCGAGACCACTTGCTCCTCGACCGGCATCGGTGCGTGCAAGGGCTGCTTCAACAGCTCGACGAGACGCGCACCCCGCTCGAGCTGCGCCTTCGACACCGCATCGAGCTCGGAACCGAACGTCGCGAAGGCTTCGAGCTCGCGGAACTGAGCGAGGTCGAGCTTCAACGTTCCGGAAACCGCTTTCATCGCCTTGATCTGCGCGGCACCACCGACACGGGAGACGGAGATGCCGACGTCGACGGCCGGACGCACGCCGGACTTGAAAAGGTCGTCCTGCAGGTAGATCTGTCCGTCGGTGATCGAGATGACGTTCGTGGGGATGTACGCGGAGACGTCACCCGCCTTGGTCTCGATGATCGGCAGCGCGGTGAGTGAACCCGACCCGAGCGCCTCGTTCAGCTTGGCGGCCCGTTCCAGGAGACGGGAGTGGAGGTAGAAGACGTCGCCGGGGTACGCCTCGCGGCCGGGCGGGCGCCGCAGCAGCAACGAGACCTGACGGTAGGCCTCGGCCTGCTTGGACAAGTCGTCGTACACGACGAGCGCGTGCTCGCCGTTCTCCATCCAGTGCTGTCCCATCGCGCAACCGGCGTACGGCGCGAGGTACTTGAACACCGCTTCGTTGTCGGCCGGCGCGCTCACCACGACCGTGTACTCCAAGGCGCCGTACTGGCGCAGCGTCTCCACGATCTGCGCGACGGTCGAGCCCTTCTGACCGATCGCGACGTAGATGCACTTCACGCCCTGACCCTTCTGGTTCAGGATCGTGTCGATGGCGACGGTCGTCTTGCCGGTCTTCCGGTCACCGATGATCAGCTCGCGCTGACCCCGCCCGACGGCCGTCATGGCGTCGATGGCCTTGATGCCGGTCTGCAGCGGCTCGTGCACCGGCTTGCGCCCGGTGATACCTGGTGCCTGCACCTCGAGCCGGCGCTGCTCGGTCTGCGGGATCGGACCCTTGGCGTCGATCGGCACACCGAGCGCGTTGACAACGCGACCGAGCAGCCCGTCGCCGACCGGAACGGAGAGGATTCGCCCGGTCGCGGTGACCGTCATGCCCTCCTCGACGTCTTCGGCGTCGCCGAGGATGACGGCACCGATCGTCTCTTCTTCGAGGTTCAGCGCAAGACCCTGCGCGCCACCCTCGAACTCGAGCAGCTCGTTGACCGCCGCGTTGGGGAGGCCGGCGACGCGCGCGATGCCGTCACCGACAATCAGCACGCGCCCGACGCGCTCCCGCTCGATCGTCGGGTGGAACCCTTCGATCTGCTTCTTGAGCACGGCCGTGATGTCTGCCGGGTTAATGGTGAGTTCGGCCATGTTTATTGGTCACTCCACTTCGCGCCGATGAGGCCTGCGGCTTGCGGGGCTCCGTTGCATTCCATCTCTCCCCTAGATCCGTTCTTTCAGTTCGGCGAGGCGATGACGAACCGTGCCGTCGATCACAGTGTCGCCGATGGTTGCGACGAGGCCACCCAGCACCTTCTCGTCGAGGACGACCTTCACCTCCACGCGCTTGCCCGTCGCCTGGCTCAGGGCTTCGGCGAGCCGGCGTTGCTGCTCGTCGTCGAGCGGTACCGCGGAGCGGACCTCGGCGACCTCGTGCTGACGGAACGCGGCCGCGAGCTCGACGAACCGTTGGACGATCGCCATGAGATCGTGACCGCGCCCGGAACCGACGATGAAGGAGATCGTCGAGACCGTCAGTGGCAGCGCGCGCCCTTCGAGGAGCTCCTCGACGATCGCGGTGCGGCGCTCGCCCGGAAGCGTCCGGTCCGAGAGCGCCATCCGCAGCTCGTCGTTGCCTTCGACGATGCGCGCGAACCGGAACAGCTCGTCCTCGACCTCACTGAGGTTGCCCTCGGCCCGTGCGACCTCGAGCAGAGAGTGTGCGTAGATCTCGACGCGGTCGGCCATCGCCTAGTTGCTCCTGCTGACCTCGTCGATGAAGCTGTTGACCAGCTGCATCTGGGTGGTGTGGTCGAGGTTGCGACCGACGATCCGCTCGGCGAGCTCGATCGACATCGACGCGACGTCGGTGCGCAGCTCGGCCAACGCCCGCTCCCGCTGGAGCGCGATGTCGGCCTCGGCGCGCGCCTTCACCTCGGCGGCCTCCTCTTCGGCCCGGGCGAGCAACTCACGGCGCACCTGATCGGCGGACTGCCGCGCCTCCTCGATGATGCGGCCGGCCTCACCGCGCGCGTCGGCGACTTGCGCCTGATACTGCGTGAGCACTTCCTCCGATTCGGTCTTGGCGGACTCGGCCCGCTCGAGGTCCTCCCGGATGCGCTCCTCGCGGGCGTGCATCATGTTCTGGACCGCGGGAAGACCGAACTTCCACATCCCGGCGAACAGAACGACGAATGCCAGGGTGCCCCAGATCACCTCGTTCCAGGCGGGGAGCAGCGGGTTCGGTGCTTGCTGGCAGTCGTCGATGGTCTTGTTGTCGGCGAGCTTCTCGTAGCACTCCTTCGCGGCGTCATTCGCGAAGTTGGGCTCCGACTCCTGCGCGAATGCGGGACCCGCGAGCGCGAGGACCACGAGCAGCGCGCCGACGAGGGCGAGCGGCAATCGGATGCGTGCACGCATCACGTCTCCCTTCGAGTCAACCGGTGATGATGAAGGCCAACACGAAGCCGAAGAGCGCGAGCGCCTCGGTGAACGCGATGCCCAAGAACATGGTCGTGCGGACGACGCCGGCAGACTCCGGCTGACGGGCCATGGCAGTGATCGCGTTTCCGACCACGAGACCGATACCGATACCGGGGCCGATGGCCGCGCCTCCGTACACGATGCCGCGTCCGACCGCAGTCAGACCCTTCTGCAGCTCGCCCGGATCCTGTGCGGCGATGAGGTGGAGCATGGACACGCGTGGGCCTCCTAGTGGCTCAGTGGTCGGGGTGCATGGAACTGCCGATGTACACGGCAGTGAGGATGGTGAAGATGAACGCCTGCAAGAAGCTGACGAGGATCTCGAACGCGGTGAGGAACACGAGCAGTGCGAACGAGAACGGCAGGATGGCGATGTACCACGCGGCGGCGAAGAGTGACGCGCACAGGACGCTGAACGTCACGAGGATCAAGTGCCCGGCCAGCATGTTGGCGAAGAGTCGGACCGCCTGCGAGAACGGACGGACGACGAGGATCTGTAGGAACTCGATCGGGGCGACGAGCAGCCACTTGATGAGGAACGGGACGCCTTCCGGGAGCGTCGAGTTCTTCAGGTAGTGCAGCGGTCCCTGCTTGATGAACCCGACGGTCCAGTAGATCGCCCAGACCAGCAGGGCGAGGATCAGCGGGATCCCGAACCTCGCGTTCGCCGGCATCTGCACGCCCGGGATGATCTCGGTGATGTTGCTGAAGAAGATGAAGAAGAACATCGTCGCGAGCAACGGCAGATAACCGAGACCGTCCGGTCCGATCGTCTGCATGATGATCGAGTTGCGGACGAAGTCGACGCTCGACTCGGCGATGTTCTGGATGCCGCGCGGCACCATCTGCTTCTTCGAGCCCGCGATCAGGAAGAGTGCGAGCGTCGCGACCGTGGCGAACAGGTAGATCGCGGCCACCTTGTTGAAGCCGAGCGGTCCCGTCGGCCAGACCGTCAGGTGGGTGATCGGCGGAAATTCGAGTGCGAGCACGTTCATTCGTCTCCCGAGAGTGCGGGCTTGCGAGGTTTGAGGCCGGGCGCCGCGAGCGACAGCGTGATGTGCTTCGCCTCCCAGGTCAGCAGCCCGAGGTGCGCGGCAACGAGCGTGATACCGAGCGTCGTGAAGTCGATCCACGAGACGTTGTGGAAGACGAACAGCGCGAGCACGATCACGGCGAGGCGCACGACGTAACCGACGAGGGCGGCGGCGCCGGCGGCGGTCGGGGAGACCCGTGCCGCCCACGAAACGATGAACGCGGCGGCGAGGAAGTTGGCGAACACGATGCCCAGTGCGATGGCCGCGCTGGCCGCGCCCTCCCACCCGCGAAACAAACCGACGACCAGAACGACGAGGGGACTCACGAGCAGCCCCCGCTTGACCATGTCGACGGCGATGTCGCGCTCTATGGCCGGGGTCGTGTCCACGGTTTCCCCTCCTCCTCTTTCGCCATGCGCGCCTTGTAGTCGTAGTACGTCCGTACCGACACCCCGGCGACGCCGAGGAGCCCGAAGGCGAACATGAACGCGGGCCACGTCCCGAGCCGGCTGTCGAGCCAGAAGCCGAAGAGTCCGAGCAGGATCGGCGTCATCACGAGCTCGACGCCGAGGGCGAGTGCGTCCCCGAAACCCTGGTATGTCGCCTGCCGGTCCCGAAGTTCCACCGTCTCCAAGCCCCTCCGAGAGACAACCTCGTGCGCGGCCTCGTGCACCCGTGCATAGTGCGCGCGACGGCCGAGGCACTGCTTGTGAATGTATTCGCAATCTATGCAACGCCCTGCAGTGAGTCAAACCGAAGCCGGCCAGCGAATCGATTCCCTCCGAGGGAGCGACGGCCCGTCCGGCGGGCCCGCGCCGGCCTTTTGGCGGCTCCTTCAGGCGCGTTTGCGGCGGCGGGACGCGAGGTCGACGACGTCGGGAGGCACCTCGGTTGCGCCGTCCGACAGCACTTCCGGCCCGACCACCGAGGTGGGGTGGCGCGTGCGCCCGGAGGCTTCCCGGGCAGACCGCACGCCGGGGTGGAACCACACGTACATGCCGAGCGCCAACAACGCGGCGATGAACGGCACGATGGCATTGCCCTTGTCGGTGTAGACGGGCAGCAGCGCGACACCCGACAACAACGCGGTGAACGCCCACAGGATCGCGACGGCGCGGCGGGGGCCGTGCCCGAGGCGCATCAAGCGGTGATGGAGGTGGCCGGCGTCCGCCACTGACCACTTCTGCCGCGACGTGATGCGTCGCACGAACGAGAAGACCGTGTCGAGGATCGGTACGCCGAGAATGACGAGCGGGATGAGAAGGGGTGCGAAGAAGAAGTACGTGCTGCCGGAGAACGCGAAGTCGGTGCGGCCGCCGATCGTGATCGTCGGAACCGCGAGCAGCAGACCGAGGAACAGCGCGCCCGCGTCGCCCATGATGATCTTCGCGGGGTTCCAATTGAACGGCAGGAAGCCCAAGCAGATGCCCACCGCAATGATCGCGATCAGCGGCGCGATGTTCGAGCCTTCCAACCGGCCGGCGTCGAACAACTGGTCGGCGAACAGGAACAACGCGCCGCCGGCGATCGCGACGATGCCGGCCGCGAGGCCGTCGAGCCCGTCGATGAGGTTGATCGCATTGGTCATCAACACAACCCAGAGCGCGGTGACGAGTGGCGTCCAGTCCGACGACAGCGCGACGACGTCGGTACCGAACAGGTTGAACGGCATCCGGAAGTAGAACATCGAGACGCCGAAGAGCGCGAGGAGGCTGGCCGCGACGACCTGGCCCGCGACCTTGGCGGGTGGGGACACGTCGATGAGGTCGTCGAGCGCGCCGACCATGAACATCACGCCCGCGGCGAGGATCACCCCGAACGGTTCCGAGTTGTCCTGGAACATCTCGTGGAACTGACCCATGTGCGATGCGACTGCCATCGCCGCGAGGAATCCGACGAACATCGCAGCCCCGCCGAGCGTCGGCGTGGGGCGCGTGTGCACGTGTCGAGCGTCACCGGATGGTGCGACGACGGCCCCGAGGCGGATCGACAGCATGCGTACGACGGGTGTCAGCGCGAGCGTGACCGCGAGTGCCACTCCGAGCACGATTCCGTAGCCGAACACGCGTGACTACAGGTCCGGGTAGGGGGTGAACTTCGCGCAGAGCTCGGCGGCCCGCACGCGCACGTCCTTGGCGAGCTGCTCGTCGTCGGGGGCGCGCAGCACGGTGCCGATCATCGACGCGATGTCTTGCATCTGCGCCGCGCCCATGCCTGCCGTCGTGACTGCGGCAGTTCCGAGCCGGAGCCCGCTCGTGACGAACGGCTTCTCGGGATCGTTGGGGATCGCGTTCTTGTTGCAGGTGACGCCGGCCCGGTCGAGCGCTTCCTGCGCGACCTTCCCGGTGACGCCGAACGGACGCAGGTCCACGAGCAGCAAGTGATTGTCGGTGCCGCCCGACACGATGCGGAAGCCCTCCGCAGTCAGCGAGTCGGAGAGCGCCCGCGCGTTGACGACGATGTTCGACGCGTAGCTGCCGAACTCGGGCTGCATCGCCTCGTGGAACGCGACGGCCTTCGCCGCGACCACGTGCATGAGGGGACCGCCCTGGAGACCCGGGAACACCGCTTTGTCGATCGCAGTCGCGTAGTCGGCGCGGGCGAGGATCGCGCCGGCGCGCGGTCCGCGCAGCGTCTTGTGCGTCGTGAACGTGACGAGGTCGGCGACGGGGACCGGCGACGGGTGCGCGCCTCCCGCGATCAGCCCCGCGATGTGCGCGGCGTCGACCATCAGTAGCGCGCCGACGTCATCGGCGATCGATCTGAACGCCTCGAAGTCGATGATCCGCGGGTACACGGTGGCCCCCGCGATGATCAGCTTCGGGTGCTCCCGTTTCGCGAGCTCGCGGATCGCGTCGTAGTCGAGCGTCTCCTCTGCGTCATCGACACCGTAAGCGACGAAGTCGTAGAAGCGGCCACTGAAGTTGACCGGTGAGCCGTGAGTGAGGTGACCACCCTGGTCCAGGCGCATGCCCATGACCTTGTCGCCCGGCTCGAGGACCGCGAGGAACGCGGCCATGTTGGCGTTCGCACCGGAGTGCGGCTGCACGTTCGCGTGGTCACCACCGAAGAGCTCGAGCGCGCGCTGCCGCGCGAGGTTCTCGGCGTCGTCCACGACATAGTTGCCGCCGTAGTAGCGCTTACCGGGGTAGCCCTCGGAGTACTTGTTGGTGAGGACCGATCCCTGCGCTTCGAGCACGGCCGGCGAGGTGAAGTTCTCGGACGCGATGAGCTGGATGGTCGTGTTCTGCCGCTCGACCTCGCGCCGGATGATGTCGGCGACGACGGGGTCGGTGCGATCCAGTGGCGTGCCCATCACGCCTCCTCTCCTGCTTCGATGCGGGCGATCTCCTCGAGCCGGGCGACGTGGCGACCGCCCTCGAATGCGGTTTCCAGGAACACGCGCAGTATCTCCTCGGCCAGCGTGGGCGCGACGATGCGACCGCCCATCGACAACACGTTCGCGTTGTTGTGCATGCGCGCGAGCCGGGCCAAGAAGAGGTCGTGACACAGCGCGGCGCGCACGCCGCGCACCTTGTTCGCCGCGATCTGCTCGCCCTGACCGCTCCCCCCGAGCACGATGCCGATCTCGGCGTCACCGGCGGCGACGACCCGGCCCACGGCCGCGCAGATCGGCGGGTAGTCGACGGGTTCCTCCGAGTGGGTTCCGAGGTCCTCGACGTCGTGCCCCCAATCCTTCAACACCGGGATGAGGTGTTGCTTGAGCGAGAAGCCCGCGTGGTCGGCCCCGATCACGATCCGCACCCGCTGAGTGTACCGATGGGCCTTGATCCCCCTGTGGTGTCCCAACCGCCCGGTACGGTGCGAAACGTGGACGTCGATGAGTCGCCACGGGTCACCCCGTCGATGCTCCGCCGGGCCGACGATCTCTGCCACCGGCGTCTCGCCCGTGAGCACGTGGGCGGCAAGCGATTCGCGAACAAGGCGGCGGACGCCCGCTTCGCGGTCAGCAACCGGCTCACTGCCGACGCCCGGCTCGCGCATACCGACCCGGATTCGGTGCGGGCCGAAGCGTTCGTCGACCCGCACGAGCTCGAGCCGGAACAGCGCCAGCTGTACCGCGCCGGCGCGCGGGGCTACCTCACCTACTTCTCGACCCGGCCCGGGCGCATCGCCGACCTCGGCTGGCGGAGCGCGCTGCCCGGGCTCGGTGTCGACCTCGTGGGTGACCTCGGCGTCGCGCTCGACCTCGCGGACGGGAGCCACGAGCTGCGGATCCTCAAGCTGGGTGGGCGCCGCGCCGGCGCCGCGCTCCTCGACCCGGTCGAACTGCGGTGCACGCTGATCCGCACCACCGATTGGGCGGCCACCGACCTGCGCATCGTCGTCGCGGATCTCCTCGAGCAGGAGATCGTCAGCCACGCGCCCGATCTCGACGTCGAGCGCCTCGAGGCCTCAGCGTGGATCAACGAGCGGGTCGAGATCGTCAAGCAGCACGCGGCACACGGCCGGGCGCGCGCGGGCGCCGATTGCAACGGCTGCGCATTCATCGCGGGTTGCGAAGCGCACGCGTGACCGCATGACGCGCCTCCGTTCCGACATCACGCCCTTGACACCCACGGCGTACGACACGTTCGAACGTTGTGCGCGCGCCTACTACTCCCGGGAGCTCCTCGGTGTCCCGGCCAGCGACCCGGCACCGTCGAACGACCAAGGACTGCTCGTGCACGACATGCTCTGGCGCGTGCACGCAACCGGGTCGTGTCACGACACCGACCATGTCGCCGACGTCCTCGCCGGTCACGGCGCCGACAGTGAAGCGGTGCGCGAGTTGATCGCGCGCCATGCGCGGCGGTGTCCGTCGTCCGCCTCCGACGCATCCGCGCATGAGTACGAGCTCGCCCGCTTCCACCGCATGCCCCGGCCCATGTTCATGGCCACCGCGCGTATCGACGCGCTCTGGATCCACGACGGGCTGCTCGACGCGCGCGACTACAAGACCGGACGGTTGTGGCACACGCGGGTCTGCGATGTCCCCGCCGCGAAGGTGCAGGCGTACGTGCTCGGCCGGGCCGCGCAGCGGCGCGGCCTGCGGGTGCGCCTGCGCTACGAGTACCTCCAACCCGAGGTCGACGAAGATCCGGAGCCGTGGGAACCGGATGACGACGACCTCCTCGGCGTCGAAGAGGAGCTCCGGCATGCGGTCGAGCGGATGTGGAACTACGACGACTGGCCCGGCGTCAACGACGCGGACGTGTGCCGGACCTGCCAGTACCGCTCGATCTGTCGCGACAGCGCGACGCCCGGCGAGCCGTCGTGGCCGGTCCTCGCGACGTCGGAACCCTGACAACTAGGGTCCGCGACCCATGGATCCCCGCGCCCCGGTCGTCGTCGGCGTCGGCCAAACGTCGCAGCGCGAACCGGCCGACACCGCGAAGCCGCCGATCGAGTTGCTCGAAGCTGCGGCGCGCGCAGCCGAGGCCGACGCCGGTGCCGCGCTGCTCGCACGCGCCGACATCATCGCGGTCGTGCAGATCGTGTCGTGGCGCTACCCCGATCCGGGCGCGTTGCTCGCGCGCCGGCTGGGCATCACGCCTCGCCGCACCGCGCTCACGACCGTGGGTGGGAACAGTCCGCAACTGCTCGTCAACGAATTCGGAGAACGGATCCAGCGCGGGGAATGCGACGTCGTGCTCATTGGAGGCGCCGAGAGCATGTACACCCGCTGGCGGGCCCGCCGCGAGCCTCGGCTCGAGCTCCACTGGGAGACGGGCGACGACGAACCCTGCTCGTGGGTCATCGGTGACGACCGACCGGGAACGAGCGAGGAGGAGATGCGCCACGGTGCGGTCGCACCGACGCTGGTGTACCCCCTCTTCGAAACGGCGCTGCGCGCCGAGGCGGGCCGGAGCATCGACGCGCACCAGCAGCACGTGGCCGAGCTGTGGTCGACGTTCGCTGCAGTCGCGGCCGACAACCCGTACGCGTGGACGCGCGCTGCATACTCCCCCAGCGACATCCGCATCGTGTCCGCCGACAACCGCATGGTGGTTTTCCCGTACGCGAAGCGGATGTGCTCGAACATCGATGTCGACCAGGGCGCTGCGATCCTCTTGTGCGCATACGAAGCCGCTCGGGCTGCGGGCGTCACCGACGATCGCATGGTGTACCTGCACGCCGCCGCCGAGGCGCACGACCACTGGTACGTCACCGAACGCGATTCGCTGACTCGTTCCCCCGCGCTCGGCGCGACCGTTGCCGACGTGCTCGATGCGTCAGCGATCGGTGTCGACGACATCGCGCACTTCGATCTCTACTCGTGCTTTCCTTCGGCAGTGCAGATCGCGATCCGCGAGATCGGGCTCACTGACACTGCGCGGGCACTCACCGTCACTGGCGGTCTCGGCTTCGCGGGCGGACCCGTGAACAATTACCCGACCCACGCGATCGCTCGCATGGTCGAGGTGCTGCGCGCCGATCCCGGCAGCTATGGCTTGACGACCGCGTTGGGCTGGTACGTGACGAAACACGCGGCCGGTGTCTGGTCGAGCCGACCACCGGACGGCGGCTTCCGGCGGGTCGATCCGCACGCGACGCAGCAGCGCGTCGACGCGCTTCCGCGTCGAACCGGGGCCGGAGCGGTCGAAGGCGACGTCGTCGTCGAAGCGACGTCGGTCGCTTTCGAACGCAACGGCACGCCCGCGAGCGGCATCGTGACTGCTCGCCTCGATGGCGACCGCCGGGCGTTCGCGGTGTGTCGCGAGCCCGACCAGTTGCGGGCGTTCACCGAGGAACCGTGGGAAGGGCGGCGCGTACGCGTCGCGAACCGGGACGGCGTGAACGAGGTCGTCGGGTAAAGTCGTCCGATGGCCGATCAGCCGAGCCGGGGGAAGATGCTGCGCCGCGGGTTCACCCGTCGGTGCGCGCGTTGCGGCTCGGGCAAGCTCTTCCGGCACTGGTTCCACATGGTCGAGGACTGCCCGCGCTGCGGCCTCCACTTCGAACGCGAGCAGGGGTACTTCGCCGGCGCGCTCGCGATCAACCTCATCCTCGTCGGCGGCGTGTTCGCGGTCGTGTTCGTCACCATCCTGGCGCTCACGATCCCCGACCTCCCGATCGCGTTGACGCTCGCGGTCTGCATCCCGATCGTCGCGATCGGGCCGATCATCGCCTATCCGTTCTCGAAAACGATCTGGGTCGCGGTCGACCGCGCGTTCCTGCAACAGCTGGACGTGAACGAAGTCCGCGACGAACAAGCGCGCCGCATCTGATGCACGTCGTTCTCGCGACCATTCAGGCGCGCGCCATTCAGGCGCGTGGCCGGTCAGGCGGGCGGCCGTAGGTCGACGGTGAGCGTCAGGATGCCGTCGACGAATTGCCACGACGCGTCGCCGACGATCGCGAAGTCCTGGAAGTCGAGCTGGGCCTGTTCGAGGAAGCGCTGACGCTCGGGGCCGGCCACCGGCGGCAGTGGGCGTGACTGCACGGCTGCGGCCCGATCCCGGAAACGTGTGAGCATCGCGTCGACGTCGAGTTCGTCTGCCACGGACACGACGCTAGTCGCGGCGCGCCACGAGCACGCGTGGCCGATCTGCGAGATCGGCGCGCACGAACGCGTCGCGAAACCCCGCGACCCGCGCTCGCTCGACCACTGCGGCCGCCTGATGGGGAGCGATCTCGCACACCATCACCGACGGTGTCGCCAACCACTCCGGCGCATGATCGATGACGTGCTCGAGTGCTTCGAGCCCGGTCGGACCGGACACCAGCACGCGACGCGGCTCATGATCACGCACCTCGGCCGGGAGGTCGGGAAACTCGGACGCCGCGACGTACGGCGGATTCGTCACGATCATCGACAGCCGGCCGCGGAGATCGGATGGCAATGCATCGAACCACGAACCCAGCCCGACGCGCACCCGGCTCGCCGCGCACCCGGCG
Organism: uncultured Actinomycetes bacterium; assembly: GCA_963740835.1. GTDB lineage: Bacteria > Actinomycetota > Acidimicrobiia > IMCC26256 > PALSA-610 > CAVUFH01. Next base: position 87,942 of record CAVUFH010000007.1, read on the forward strand.
ACGTTTGCCGACGCGACGGTCAACGCATCCTCACTCGCATCGGTCGCCCAGACCTCGACGTCCACGAGCGCGGCCTCGAGCGCAAGCGCGATCGCGCCCGAGCCGGTTCCGAGGTCGGCGACCCACCCCGCGATCGGCCGATCGAGGGCCGGGCGCTTCGGTACGCGACGGAGCCCGATGCGCTCCGCTTCATCGAGCGCAACTTCGACGATCCACTCGGTTTCGGGCCGCGGGATGAGCACGCGGGTATCGACCATGAGGTCGACCCCGTGGAACGACCACGCACCGAGCACGTACTGGAGCGGCTCACCCCGAATGCGCCGTTCGCACATGCGGCGCAGCCGCGACTCGGCGCGTTCGGGCGCCGCCACGTCGGCGATGTCGAGCCACTCTGTCGCCGTCGTACCGGACGCCTCTTCGACCATGAACCGGGCTTCGGTGCCGGCATTGGCGATGCCGGTCGCGGCGAGCGCGCTCGCGATCTCGGTGCGGAGCGCGCGCCAACGAGCCGTCACGACCTCACGAACCGCCCAGCTGGCGGGTGCGCTCGTCGGCCGCGAGTGCGTCGACGATCTCGTCGAGGTCACCACCGAGCACGCGATCGAGGGCATGCACCGTGAGCCCGATGCGATGGTCGGTGACGCGGTTCTCCTTGTAGTTGTACGTGCGGATCTTCTCGGAGCGTCCACCGCCCTTGACCTGCTCGCGCCGCGCCGCGCTCTGCTCGGCGTGCTGACGCTCCTGCTCGATCTGCAACAGGCGTGAGCGCAGGATGCGCAGGGCCTTGTCCTTGTTCTGCAGCTGGCTCTTCTCGTCCTGGCAGGACACGACGAGGCCGGTGGGCTTGTGGGTGATGCGCACCGCGGAATCCGTGGTGTTCACGGATTGGCCGCCGGGGCCGGTGGCGCGGAACACGTCGATCTCGAGGTCGTTCGGGTCGATGTCGACGTCGATCTCTTCGGCTTCGGGCAGCACTGCGACCGTCGCCGCGCTCGTGTGGATGCGGCCCTGGCTTTCCGTCGCCGGCACCCGTTGCACCCGGTGCGGACCACCTTCGTACTTGAAGCGGCCCCATGCCTTGTCGCCCTTGATGACGAATGTGACGTCCCGGTAGCCGCCCATGTCGGACGGCTGCTGCTCGAGCACCTCGAGCTTCAGCCCGTTGCGCTCGGCGAAGCGTTGGTACATCCGGAACAAGTCGCCGGCCCAGAGATTGGCTTCGTCGCCACCCTCGGTGCCTTGAATCTCGACGATCACGTTACGGCCCTCGTTCGGATCGCGCGGCAGCAACAGCTCGCGGATGTCGGCCGCGAGCCCGTCGACCAGCTGCTGCTTCTCGTCGATCTCCGACTTCAGGTATTCGCGCATGTCGTTGTCGGCTTCGGACGCGAGCATCTCGTTGGCGTCGTCGAGATCCTGCGACGCCTTCCTCCACGCGCGATACGCGGCGACGAGCGGCTGCAACTCGGCGTGCCGGCGTCCGGCGTCACGCGAAGCGCGCCGATCGCCCGACGCCAAGATGCCCGGGAGGTCGGTCTCCAGCCGCTCGAGCTCACTTTCGAGATCCTCGAGCTGCTCGAACACGAAGACGAGGGTACCGACTCGGGGCTCAAGCTCCGCGCCTTCCCGCCGATCGATCGCGACGGTGAAACTGCGCGCGCACGTCCTGACGGCATCGTCGCTCCTGCTCATGACGCTCGCGTCGTGCGGCGGCGGGAGCGACCACGCCGCGGTGAAGGTGTCGGCCGCGACAACGACGGCGGCACCGGTTCCGAGGACGGCATCTGCGAATTCGGTCGCCTCGGCCCCACTGGAGTTCGAGTTCGGCGACGACCCGCGCTTCTCCCCCGTCGAACGGATGTTGTCCGCGCTCTGGAACGGCGTCGATGCCAAGCTCCTGGCTTCGGCGTTCGCCGGCGGTGGCGCGTGCGGCCTGGACCCGCTGGTCGCGCAGCTGCCGGCCGACGCTTTCGCGTCTCCGTCGGATCAGCTCGCAAGCGTCAAAGCACGCATCGGCGCGTCGACGACCGAGACCGCGGTGGTCATCGTCACGCTGGACGGTGAGGACCAGCAGATCCCGGTGCGCGCGGCCGGTGGACAGTGGTTCGTGGACAGCGATCCGTGTGCGCTCGTGCGCGGCGCCGGCCTCCGCTCCCAGGACCGAGCGACGCAGTCGAACCTCCGCAATGCGGTGACCGCGGCCTTGACGCAGGCGACGGACGACGGGGACTTCTCCCGGGTCAGACCCGTATCACTCGCCCGCTTCGAACCGTCGCTCACGTACGGAGCCATCGCGGATGCGAACGAGGCGACGGTTGGCGTCGGCGTCGTCTCGGCGAGTCAGATCGTCTTCGTGCAACAGAGCGCGAACGGCACGTGGTTCTGCGTTGCCGATGACATCGCCACGCGCAACGTCACTTACGGAACCGGCATGACGCGCGGAGACGTCGACACGCTGGCCGAGTGTTCCGCACCGGCATGGGGCTGACGCGAGCTACGTCTGCCAACGGAACTATTGATTGTTGATCAGCGTCTCGATGCCGCCCGGACCGAGCGCGGACTGCTCGGCGAACGTGTCGAGCATCTTGTGGAAGTCGTCGTTGCCGAACCGGTCGGCCATCGCGCGCGGGATCGCGGGGAACGCATAGTCCTCGCTCGGCAGCGGCGGGTGGTCTTCGGCCGGCTTGCGGGCCATGACCTTCTCGATCACCGGCGCGAGGCGCTGTTCCTTGTCGCGTGTCAGCTTCTCGTCGCGCTCCGCGAACTCTGGGAGCACTTCCTTCCCGAACAGCTCGAGCGACTCCATGATGTGCTCGTGGCGGTTCTTGCCCGCCTGTGAACAGAAGATGACCTGGTCGACGCCGCACTCCTCGTAACGCCGGAGGTAGTCGCGGATCTGGTCCGGGGTACCGACGGCGCCACGGAGGCCACCGACACCTTCCTGCACGACCTTCGCACCGAGCCGGTCTTGGTTCTTCTCGGCTGCGAGCACGGCTTCGGGGTCGTAGCCCTGCTCGGCACGGCGATGCTGGAACTCCTCCCACACGCTCGTCCGCGCCGGGCGATGGCGACCGAAGACGTAGTAGTGCGCGAGCGAGTAGCCGAAGAAGTTCGCACCCTCGATCCCGCGTTCCAGCGCGACGTCTTCGTTCTCGTGGCACATGAAGGTCGTGACGCACACGATGTTCGGGTTCACCGCGTCACCGATCGGGACGCCCTGCTCGTCCAGCGTCTTGTGGTAGTCCGCGACCCAGTAGCTCGCTTCCTCGGGGTCGACGAAGGCGAACGCGAGCGCGCCGATGCCCTTCTGCGCGGCAAGGTGGATCGTGTCGCGGCGACTGCACGCGACCCACAGCGGCGGGTGCGGCTTCTGCCGGGGCTTCGGGACGACGTTGCGGGGTGGCATGGTTACGTACTCGCCCGAAAAACCGGTGAACGGCGACTCGGTGAGGCAGCGCACCGCGACCCGTAGACCCTCTTCCCACATCTTGCGCTTCTGGTCGGGATCGATCACGAAACCGCCGAGCTCCGCTTCCGAGGACGACTCGCCGGTACCGAAGTCGACACGACCGTTCGACACGAGGTCGAGCGTCGCGATGCGTTCTGCGATTCGCGCCGGATGGTTGAACGGCGGTGGCGACTGCACGATGCCGTGACCCAGCCGGATGTTCTTCGTGCGCTGCGACGCGGCGGCGAGGAACACCTCGGGCGCGCTCGAGTGCGAGTACTCCTCGAGGAAGTGGTGCTCGACCTCCCACACGTGTTGGAAGCCAAGCTTGTCGGCGAGCTCGATCTGCTCGAGCGCATCCTGCATCAGTTGGTACTCGGACTCGTCGGTCCAGGGACGCGGCAACTGATGCTCGTAGAAGATCCCGAACTTCACGCGACTCCTTCGGTTCCTTCGGTTCGTGCAGACACACCGAGCGCGTCGAACCCTTCGAGGATCTCGCGGCGCTTCGCGTTGCCAGAAAGCGCGTGTTCGAGCTCGGCGACCGCGGTCTTGCGCATGTTCTCGCGGTTGACGCCGAGGGACTGCTCGAGCGCGGCCCTCCATAGCGTGCCGATCACGTCGCCGCCCGGGATGGTGCGGCCCGAGTCGCCGACGAGCGTGCGGTCACGGATCTCGGTGAGCGTGGTGCGCAGATAGTCGACGTGCGGCGTCTCGTCGGTGCGGATGCAGGCAACGAGCGCGGCGGCTTCTCCGTCGCCGGCGACGAGGTCGGTGTCGGACAGCACGGCCTCGGCCCACGCGAACGTGTGGAATGCCGACACCTCGATGAACAACAGACCGATCATCCGCCGCAGCATCATCTCGAACGTCAGGTCGAGATCCGGGAAGCGCCGCAGTGCTTCGGCAGCCTTGCGCATCGCTTCTGGATCCGGCGGCTGTCCCGGAGTCGAACCGATGCCCATGCGGGCGAGCATCGTCTGCGTCTCGTCCTCGGTGACCGGCGACTCGAACGCGACGTCGCGCGCCGCGAACCACATCTGCTTGTGACCGCCTTCGGCTTCCCACCCGGCTTCGTCGCGCGCGTGCGCTTCGAACAAACCTCGGTCGAGATGCGCGATCGCGGTGCCGTCGATCGACTCGACGAAGAACCGCTGCATGTCACCGGGATGCACGTGGCGGATCATCGAGCCGAAGCCCTCGACCGTGCCGATACGCGTCAGCGACGTGATCGTCGGTTCTCGTACGCCCGCGCGCAGCAGGTACTTGGTCTGCGCGACATTGGGGAACGGCTCGGGCCACAGTTCGAGCGGCGCTTCGAGGATGTCGGTGCCGAACGTGGCGCGGTGCGACTCCTGCCACGCAACGATCGCGGGCACGCGGTTCTTCGTGCGCGGCGGCACGTACTCGCCATCGGCCGTGAAGCCACCGTGGCAACGCACGCCGCCCGCGATCACCGGCTCCGCGACCGGATCGGTTGCGAGCAGTTCCGGCTCGCTCCAGTTCAGCTGCAGATCTGCCATCGGTCGCAGTGTAAACGCTAGAGTTACACCATGGCAACACCGGCGAGTGGGGCAACACCGGGGGGCGCGACTCGGGCAACACCGGCGAGTGGGGCAACCACGGCGACGACACGGCCCCAGCGCGACCCCGCCCGGCGCGCCGCGATCCTGCGGGCGGCAGCCGGCGTGTTCGCCGACTCCGGCTACGCCGCCACGTCCATGGAGGACGTGGCGGCCGCGTCGGGCGTCACCAAGCTGATCGTGTACCGCCACTTCGACAGCAAAGAGGCGCTCTACCGATCGGTGCTCGAGCGCGTCTTCGACCGGCAGGTCGAGCTCTTCGTCGAGAACGTGGCCGCGGGCTTGCAGGCGGGCGGCACGACCAGGGCTCTGCTGCTGGTCGGGCGCGAGTCACCCGATGGGTTCCGGTTGCTGTGGCGCCATGCCGCGCGCGAGCCGCAGTTCGCCGGGTACGTCCACAACTTCCGCGACGCGGCCGTGGACGCCTCCCGCGCGGTCGTGGAGCCGTACCTCGCGCGGCCCTACGTGGAGTGGGCCGCGCAGACGTTGTTCGATCATCTCGTCGATGCGGTCCTCAACTGGCTCGACCACGGTGACCCGAGCCGTGACGAATCGTTCATCGCGTTGGAAGCGGCGTCACTGCGCGCCACCGTCGCGGCGTGGACGCAGGCGTACCCGCGTACTCCCTGAGGCGAGACCGTCAGTTGCCGAAGGCGGGTGTCGTCGTGAGGCGGCGCGGTGCACGCGTCGCACGCGACTCGACTTCCGTGAGCTGCTCGGCGGTGAGCACCGCCCGCAGCGACGCGATCGCGACCTCGAGCTGCTCGAGATCGGGCGCACGCGTCGTGAGCTTCTGCAGCCACAGGCCGGGCTTCATGAGCACCCGGACCCACCCCCGCTGCATGTTCTTCGCCGCCAGCCGGATCACTTCGTACGAGAGGCCGGCGATCACCGGGATCAGCACGATGCGCGAGACGATGATGGCGAGCAGGTTGGGCGTCGGGATGAACGTGTAGACGAAGATCGCGACGACCATGACCGTCAGCAGGAAGTTCGTGCCGCACCGCACGTGCGCGGTGGTGAACTCGTCGGCCGCAGCCGGGGTGAGCTCGACGTCGTTCTCGTACGCCGCGATCGCCTTGTGCTCGGCGCCGTGGTACTGGAACACGCGCCGGATGTCGGGGATGAACGAGATCGCGAACAGGTAACCGACGAACAAGCCGAGCCGGACGAGTCCTTCGGCGAGGTGGAACGGCAGGAACGAGATGTCCTCGAGGCGGTTGCCCGCGAGCGCGGGCAAGACGATGAACAGCGCGCTGAACAAGACGATCGAGAAGATGACGGCGAAGCCCATCGTCTTCTCGGAGACCTGCTCCTCTTCGGGCACTTGCTGGTTGGCCGACCACGTGAGCGCTCGGTACCCGAGGCCGAGCGCCTCGCCGAGGCCCATCACACCCCGCAGGATGGGGATCTTGCGGTACTTGTCGGACCAGCCGGGCGCCTCACGGACGTCGACCTTGATGTCACCTTCGGGCATGCGCACGGCGACGGCGTAGGTGTTCTCGCCGCGCATCATCACGCCTTCGAGCACCGCTTGCCCGCCCATGTAGCGGGGTTCGGGCGGACGCTCGCGCCGGGCCACGACGGGTGCTGCTACTTCTTCGCCTTGGCGGCGCGCCGCTGGAAGCGCTCGACGCGGCCACCCGTGTCAACGAGCTTCTGCTTGCCCGTGTAGAACGGGTGGCATTCCGAGCACAGCTCCACGCGGAGGCTCGGGACCGTCGAGCGGGTCGTGAACTCGTTGCCGCACGAGCAGTGGACCTTGCACTCGACGTAGTCGGGGTGGATCTCGGTCTGCATGATTGCTCCAGTGTACTTGCGTGATTCGAGGTGGGCGATCGGGGAATCGGGCTAGCTGCCCATCACCGGCGCCTTGGCGATCTCGTTCAGGAATTCCTTGTTGCTCTTCGTGCTGCGCAGCTTGTCGATCAGCAATTCGAGGCCGGCGGCACCTTCGAGTGCGTTCAGGACCCGCCGGAGCTTCCATGCCTGCTGCAGATCGACCCGGTCGAAGAGCAGCTCTTCGTGCCGCGTACTCGACTGCTCGACATCGATGGCCGGGTAGACGCGGCGGTCGGCAACGCGCCGGTCGAGGCGCAGTTCCATGTTGCCGGTGCCCTTGAACTCCTCGAAGATCACTTCGTCCATCTTCGAGCCCGTGTCGATGAGCGCGGTCGCAAGGATCGTCAACGACCCGCCCTCTTCGATATTCCGCGCCGCCCCGAAGAACTTCTTCGGCGGGTACAGGGCCGAGGAGTCCACACCGCCGGACATGATCCGGCCGGACACCGGCGCCGCGAGGTTGTAGGCCCGGGCGAGACGCGTGATCCCGTCGAGGATGATGACGACGTCCTGACCGAGCTCGACGAGCCGGCGGGCGCGCTCGATGGCGAGCTCGGCGACGTGGCAGTGCTCGTCCGATGGCCGGTCGAACGTCGACGCCACGACCTCGGCGCGCAGCACGTGGCGCCGCATGTCGGTGACTTCCTCGGGCCTTTCGTCCACGAGCAGCACCATCACATGCGTCTCGGGGTTGTTGCGCTCGATCGAGTACACGATCTGCTTGATGATCGTCGTCTTACCCGCCTTCGGCGGCGAGACGATCAGGCCGCGCTGCCCTTTCCCGATCGGCGAGATCAAGTCGATGATGCGACCGGTGATCTCGCCGGGGTCGTCGTCGAGCTCGAGGCGCAGGCGGGAATCCGGGAAGAGCGGCGTCAGATCCTCGAAGCGGACGCGAGTCCGCGCTTCGTCGGGCGTCATCCCGTTGATCACGTCGACGCGCACGAGCGCCGGGTACTTCTCGCTCGTGGCCGGCGGACGTGTCGCGCCCCGCACGTGGTCGCCCTTGCGCAGGCCGAAGCGGCGCACCTGTGAGGCCGACACGTACGCATCGTTGCGACCAGGGAGGTACCCGCCGACGCGCAGGAACCCGTATCCCTCGTCGCGCAAGTCGAGGAGACCTTCGATGTCGATGAGATCGCCTGAATACTCGTCGCCGCGCGGCTCGGTGCGGTTCTCGGTGCGTGGCTCGTTGCGACCGTCACGGTCGCGCCCGCGCCGCCGGCGCCGCCGCCGGTTGCCGCCGGCATCGTCGTCGCGCCATTGCCCACCGGCGCCGCCGTCGCGATCGCGTGCCTGGGTCTGTTGGTCCGAGGTTCGCTCGGACCCATTGGATTCCGTGGCGCCGCTCGACTCCCTCGTCGCTGCCGGCGCGCTCGACGCGAGCATCGGCGCCGCCGAGGACGTCTCGGTCGTGGAAGATTCCGCAGCCGCCGCTTCGGCAGTCCTTGTCGTCGGTGCCGCCCCGGCCGTGCCGTTGCCTTCGGTCGCGCCGTTGCCTTCCGTCGCACCGTTACGACGCCGGGGCCGGATCATGGCCATGTCGTCCTGACTGCTCCGTGTGTCCGCGAGATCGAGCGCCTCTTGTTCCGCGGCGAGCGCAGCGAGGTCGTCGGTGGCGGGCTTGGTGGAACGGATGCGGCGCGGCTTGTCGGCCGGTGTGCTCCCGTTGCTCCCTGCGGCCGCGACGATCGCATCGACCAGATCGGCCTTGCGCATGCGGCTGATCGCCTTGACACCGAGGGCGCTGGCGATCTCGGAGAGCTGTTCCCGATCCTTCCCGTCCAGCTGTGAACGGTCGAAGGTGTCGCTCATGTGGGTGCTCCTCAGGGCCGGGCGCAGATGTCGGAGGGCGCCGGCCGGCGTGATGGGTCAGAAGTTGCCAACGGTCGTGGCGAGCGGAACGAACTGCCGCGGTGAACCGACGGGAAACCTCGGAAGGTGTGGCACCAGAACACTGCACGAGAATCTGGTGAACACCCGCTCCCTTCCCTGCGGGACGTCAGCGAGCCGGTTGAAAGATCGACGCGCCACGCCCACGAAAAAGGTCTCGAGGGATCGTCCTCACCCTACACCTCCATCGGGGCGGGATGCAGCAACCTGAAGCAGAACCGGCCGGGAAGCCGCCACATTCCCGCTGCGCACGGCCGGCACCAGCGCCGTCACGTTCACCGGATCCTCAGTGCGCGACAAGACGACCCATCAGCTGGTGCGCCGGAACCGGGTCGCAGGACTCGGTCCCGGCTTCGGTGTACTCGCCGCCGGGCCCTTCGACGGTCGAGTCGAACAACAGGTACGGCACCGAGTCGGCGGTGTGCGTCTTCAACGCGCACGGCGTCGCGTGGTCCGGTAGCAACAGGATCCGGTACGGCTCGCGTGCGCGGTCGAGCGCGTCGACGATCGGCCCGATGATGTCGCGGTCCCAGCGTTCGAGGGCGTCGATCTTCACGTCGACGCGTCCCTGGTGTCCGGCTTCATCGGTTGCTTCGACGTGTAGCACGAACAGTGCGCGGTCTGCGAGCGAGTCGATGCACGCGCGTGCCTGCGCGGCGTAGTCATTGTCGAAGCCTGCACTCGCGCCGGGAACGTCCACCACATCGATGCCAGTGAGCACCCCGAGTCCCTGCACGAGATCGACCGCGGACGACATACGACCAACGACGCCGTAGGTATCGGCGAACGACGGGAGCGCGGGGCGCACACCTTGGCCCCACAGCCAGATCTGTGTCGCGTCGGAACCGACTTCGCCGGCAACGCGCCCGACGACATCACGCGAAGCTTCCATCAGCGCGCGGAGTTCGCGTGCGGCCGGACCGCTCGGGAAGATCGCGGCGCGACCGGTCAGATCGTGCGGAGGCGTGCAGTCTGCGTCGCTCCATTGTTTCGGGACGACGCACAGGTGCCGGTACTCGACGCCGGGATGAAAGCGGACCCCGTCGCGCCCGTTGCCGAGCGCAGCGTCCAGCGCGGCGACGATGGGGTGGCTCTGGGCATCGGTCGGATGACCCGCGGCGAAGTCGACCATCACCGGCGGTTCGTCGGTCGAGAGCGTGACGAGGTTGCAGCGATACGCGACATCATCGGGGCCGAGCTCGACGCCCATCGCCGCAGCCTCGATCGGGGCTCGGCCCGTGTGGAAACGCGCGGGATCGAAGCCGAGGATGGCCATGTTCCCGACATCGCTGCCAGGCGGAAGCCCCGCGGGGATGACCGCGGCGCGCCCGACCTCGGAACGACGCGCCAACGCCGCAAGTCGAGGCATGCGGGCCGCGGACAGCGGCGTGCCGCCGTCGAGCTGGGCGAGCGGCAGATCGGCACAGCCGTCGGGGACGAACACGATGAACTTCATGCGAGACCCGTTCGGCGGTCGGTGGTGCACATGCCGCGGCATCGTACGTGTCGCGGCGTCCTACGCTCACTCGATGCACCGCACTTCGGCTGCTCTCGTCCTTTCCGTAGCGCTGATCGCGTTCGCCGCGTGCGGTGGCGGCGACGATGACGACGCGTCGCAGGCAAGCTCATCGACGGCACGGGCCTCGACCACCACTCCGTCGTCGTCCGCGTCCACCAGCGTCGCGCCGACAACGGTCGCGAGGCCCGATCTCGCCAACACCAAGGTGCAGCTGACGCAGATCGCGAAAGACCTCGACAGCCCAGTCGCGTTCGCCACACGACCCGGTGACGATCGCTTCTACGTGGCCGAGCAGCGCGGACGGGTCCGCATCATCGACAACGGCGCGGTCGTGACGAAGCCGGTGCTCGACGTCGCGGTCTCGTCCGGCAACGAACAGGGGTTGCTCGGGCTGACGTTCTCGGCCGACGGCAAGAAGCTGTACGTGGACTACACCGACCCGAAGGGCGACACGAACGTCGACGAGTACACGATGAACGGTGACACCGCGGACGTGTCATCGCGCCGCCGGTTGCTCTTCGTCGATCAGCCGTACCCGAACCACAACGGCGGCGAGGTGACGTTCGGCCCCGACAACATGCTGTACATCACCCTTGGCGACGGCGGCTCCGCGGGCGATCCCCAGAACCGCGCGCAGAACCTCGGCGAGCTCCTCGGCAAGATCTTGCGCATCGACCCGACTCCCAACGGCAGCTCGCCGTACACGGTCCCGGCCGACAACCCGTTCGTCGGGACGAGCGGTGCGCGTCCGGAGATCTGGATGTACGGGCTGCGCAACCCCTGGCGCTTCTCGTTCGACTCGGCCACGCACGACGTGTGGATCGGTGACGTCGGCCAGGGCGACTGGGAAGAGGTCGACTTCACGCCGCTCGCGACTGCTGCCGGGAGCAACTGGGGCTGGAACCTGCGCGAGGGCACTCACGAATACACGGGCCCCGCACCGGCCGGCGCCCGCGAACCGATCTACGAGCTGGCCCACACCAATGGGAACTGCGCGGTCACCGGCGGCTACGTGTACCGCGGCACCAAGATCCCGGCGCTTCGAGGTGCGTACGTAGTCGCCGACTACTGCCGAGCCGAGCTGGTCGGCCTCGCTCAGGAGAACGGCGCACTCGCGGGCGACGCGCTGCTCGGTCCCCGTACGAGCGCGATCACGTCGTTCGGTGAAGACGCCAACGGCGAGCTGTACGTGCTGACGCGTAACGGCTTCGTGTACCGCATCGACCCGGCGTAGCGCGGGCCGCGCCGCCTACGCGCGTTTGACCGCGGCGTGCGCGACGCGTCGCGTCACGCTGAAGGGCGCGACGCTCGAAAGCCCGGCCGCGACCTTGTTCATCGCGCCGGGGACGATCACCGCGCGGTTCTTGGCGAGACCGTCGAGACCGGCACGCGCGACCGGTCCGGCCTCCTGCCACAGGAAGCGCGGAACGCTCTTCGGGTCGAAATCGGCGCGGGCTTGGAACTCGGTGTGGGTGAAGCCCGGTGCGAGCACGGAGACCGCGACGCCGGCATCCTTGAGCTCTTCGTGCACCGCCTGCGAGAACGACAGCACGAATGCCTTGGTCGCGGCGTAGGTCGCGTCGTTCGGAGTCGGCTGGAACCCCGCGAGCGACGCGATGTTGAGGATCGAGCCGTGACCACGCGCGACCATGCCTCCGATGGCCGCGTGGGTGAGGCGGACGAGCGCGACAACGTTCAACTGGATCTGGCGTTCCTCGGTGTCCACGTCGAGCTCGTGGAAGTTGCCGAAGGAGCCGAAGCCAGCGTTGTTGATCAGCACGTCGACTGTGCCGGCACGCGCTTCGACCGCATCGCGCTCGGCGGGCACGGTCAGGTCGGCCGCCAAGACCTCGCTGTGCGTGCCGTGCTTCGCTTCGAGCTCCTTCGCGAGCGCCTCGAGCCGCGCCGCGTCACGGGCAACGAGCACGAGATCGTCCCCGCGTTCGGCCAAGAGGCGCGCGAACTGCTCACCGATACCGATCGACGCGCCGGTGACGAGTGCGACTGGCTTGGTCGTCGACGTTCGTTCGGTCATGTTGACGCCCCTGTCCTCGGAACCGTGGCGACGAGATCACCCTTGACGACGATGCGTTGCGCGGCGCTGTGCTTCGGGTGGCAGGCGATGAGCGTGACGGTCGGCGTTTCGGTCTGATCGACCACCCACATGTCGGTGGGCTTCACGATGATCGTCTGCGTCACCGAGTAGACCTGGTCCGCGTCGGGCATGTGGAAGATGATCTGGTCGCCCGGCGCGAGCCGGTCGAGATCGAGGAACGGGTGCGTGTGGGTCACGCGGTGGCCCGGGAACACGGTGTTGCCGCGCTGGCCCGGTAACGCAGTGTTGGGCCAGTGACCCGGACCGTGATCGAGCACGGTCAGCCAGATGCCTTCGTAGATCGGGTGCTCGAGACCGATCTTCGGGATCGAGATCGATCCGATCTGGTTCACCGGCACGTCCGCGTACGCGTCAGCGGGCGCCGCGTCCGGTACGGGGAGCGGAGCGAGGGTCGTCGTGGTCGGCGCCGCGGTCGTGCTCGTCGTGCTCGACACACCACTCAGTAGGGGGCTGTCACTCTGCGCGACCGCGGTGTTGTCATCGCGCGTGACGACGATCGCCGTCGTCACGCTCGCGCTCGTCAGCAACGCGAGGGCGACCCCGAACGCGATCCACCGCGCCCGCTTCACAGGCCGAGCTCCTCCAGCACCGCGTCGACATCCGCGTCGACAGCCGGCCGTGGCTCGATCTGCGCGATGGCGCGGTTCGGGTCCTTCAGCCCATGCCCCGTCACAGTGCACACGATGGTCTCACCGCGAGCGATCGACCCGGCCCGGGCCGCTTGCAGTAGTCCGGCAACCGACGCCGCGGAAGCAGGCTCGACGAACACGCCCTCGGTCGCGGCCAACAACTTGTACGCGTCGAGTATCTGCGCATCGGTGACCGCCTCGATCGCGCCACCCGATTCATCACGCGCCGCGATTGCCTGGCTCCATGACGCCGGGTTGCCGATCCGGATTGCGGTGGCGATCGTCTCGGGATGCGCGACCGGCTCGCCGTGCACGAGCGGCGCGGAGCCGGCGGCCTGGAACCCGAGCATGCGCGGCTGCGTCTTGGCGAGCCCGTCGGCGAAGTACTCGCCGTAGCCCTTCCAGTACGCCGTGATGTTGCCGGCGTTGCCGACCGGGACGCAATGCACGTCGGGGGCGTTGCCCAGCGCGTCGCAGATCTCGAACGCGGCCGACTTCTGCCCTTCGATGCGGAACGGGTTGATCGAGTTCACGACGGTTACGCCACCGCGCTCACCGAGTTCGCGCACGAGGTGGAGTGCGTCGTCGAAGCTGCCGCGTATCTGTACCACCTTCGCGCCGTGGATCAATGCCTGCGCGAGCTTGCCGAGCGCGACATGACCATCTGGGATGATCACCGCGGCGAGCAGGCCCGCGCGCGTGGCGTAGGCCGCGGCCGACGCCGACGTGTTCCCGGTCGACGCGCAGACGACGACCTTTGCACCCTCTTCGAGGGCCTTCGACATCGCGACGGTCATGCCGCGGTCCTTGAACGACCCGGTCGGGTTCGCGCCTTCGACCTTCAACAGGACGCGCCCGCCGACCTGCTCCGAGAGACGCGGCGCGTCGAGGAGCGGCGTGTTGCCTTCGTGCAGTGTCACGACCGGCGTCTTGTCGGTGACGGGGAGACGCTCGCGATACGCCTCGATGATCCCGCGCCAGTAGGTGGCCGTCACGACTACTCCTCACCGCCGACGACGCGGAGGACCGAGCCGACGCGTTCCACCGCGTCGAGCTCCCGCACCTCACGGATCGTCGCGGCCATCGCCGCTTCGCGCGCGACGTGGGTGACGAAGATCAATCGCGCTTCGGCACCGTGACCTTTCTGCTGCATGGACTGGATCGACACTTGGTGATCGCCGAACACGCCCGCGATCGTCGCGAGCACACCGGGCCGGTCGGCCGCGTCGACGGAGATGTAGAACTGCGAGGCGGTCTCGTCGACGGGCCGGATCGGGGTGCCGTGCAGCGGGCCGATCGTCGCGCCGCGCGAGCCTGAGCGCAGGTTCTGGGCCGCGTCGATCAGGTCGCCGAGCAGTGCACTCGCGGTGGGTCCGCCACCGGCACCCCGCCCGAGCAGCATCAGCTGGCCGACGGCCTCGCCCTCGATGAACACCGCGTTGTACGAACCGCGGACACTCGCGAGCGGGTGGTCCTGCGGCACCATCGCGGGGTGGACACGCGCGCCGACGCGTCCGTCGACCTCCTCGGCGACGCCCAGCAGCTTGACGACATACCCGAGCTCGTGCGCGGCCGCGATGTCGTCCGCGGTGATCTTCGTGATCCCTTCGCGGTACACGTCGCTCGCGACCACACGCGCGCCGAAGGCGATCGACGCGATGATCGCCGTCTTCGCGGCGGCGTCGAAACCTTCGACGTCTGCGGTCGGGTCGGGCTCGGCGTATCCGAGCGCCTGTGCCTCAGCGAGCGCGTCGGCGAAGGTCGAACCTTCCTCGCTCATGCGGGTGAGGATGTAGTTCGTCGTACCGTTGACGATCCCCATCACTCGGCGGATCCGCTCGCCGACAAGCGACTCGCGCAGCGGACGCATGAGGGGGATGCCACCCGCGACCGAAGCTTCGAAGAGGAGATCGACGCCGGCCGCTTCCGCGGCTTCGAAGAGTTCCTCGCCGTGGTCTGCGAGCAGTTCCTTGTTCGCCGTCACCACCGGCTTGCCGGACTTCAGCGCGTCGAGGACGAGCGTGCGCGCCGGCTCGACACCGCCGATGATCTCGACCACCACGTCGACGGCCGGATCGGACACGATGGTTTTCGCGTCGTCGGTCAGCACGCCGTCCGCGAGGTTGGCGTCTCGCGTCTTGGCGAGATCGCGCACGGCGACGCGCGCGACCTGGAGCCGAACGCCGACCCGCCGGTCGATCAGCTCCTCGTTGTCAGCGAGCAGTCGGACGAGCGCGGACCCGACGTTGCCGCAGCCGAGGATCCCGACCTGCACGTCTGCCATTCCGTCAGTCTCGCGCGTGGCCCCCTCGGGCTGATCAGACATGTGCTTCTCATCGGGACTTCTCCAACGGACTGAAGCCGGGACGGGTCACGTGTCGGTGTCGAGGCGGACGAGGTCGGCATCAGCCTCGCGGCGCACGACGACCCGGGCTGCACCGTCACGAACGAACACCACCGCAGGGCGCAGCACCTTGTTGTAGTTGGACGCCATCGCCTGTCCGTAGCCGCCCGTGACCGGCACCGCCAAGATGTCGTCGATCGCCACGTCGGCGGGGAGCTGCGCGTCGCGAACGAGCAGATCGCCCTGTTCGCAGTGTTTGCCCGCGACGGTGACCGTGAACGGCCGGGGCGCGGTGGCACGCGCCGGGAGGAACGCCTCGTAGCGCGCGCCGTAGGTGACCGGTCGGAGGTTGTCGCTCATGCCGCCGTCGACCGCGACGTACGTCCGGACGCCCGGGATCTCCTTGATGGTGCCGACGCGGTACAGCGTGAGGCCCGCGGGCGCGACGATCGACCGACCGGGCTCGGTCATGAGGCGCGGGCAGGAGCGCACGCCGGCGTCCGCGAGGGCCTTGTCGAAGGCGTCGCGCACCGTCGCGCTGTACGCCGCGATGGTCGGCGCGGTGTCGTCGGCGAGATAACGCACGCCAAGGCCGCCACCGACATTCAGTTCGTCGACGGTCGCGCCGGTCTCGGACTCGATCGTCGCGACGAGGGCGATCATCTTGTCGACCGCGCGTGCGAACGAATCCGAGCGCGTCACCTGCGACCCGATGTGGCAGTGGATCCCTGCGAAGTGGAGATGGTCGTCGGCGACGATGCGTGCGACCGCGGCGAGCGCGGCGCCGTTGTCGAGCCCGAAGCCGAACTTCGAGTCCTCGGTACCCGTCTCGATGAACTCGTGGGTGTGCGCTTCGACGCCAGGTGTGACCCGTACGAGGAGCGCCGGCGTGATCCCGACTGCCGGCGCGAGCCACGCGATGCGATCGAGCTCGGCAGACGAGTCGACGACGATGCGACCGACGCCCGCATCGAGCGCGCGCCGCAACTCGGCATCGGACTTGTTGTTGCCGTGGAAGACGATGCGATCCGGAGGGAAGCCCGCGTGCAGTCCGACGAACAGCTCCCCGCCCGTCGCGACATCGAGGCCCAGACCCTCCTCCGCGACGAGGCGAGCCATCGCGACGCACAGGAACGCCTTGCTCGCGTACGCGGCACCCGGGCCGAACGCTGCCGCGTAGTCGCGACACCGCGCCCGCAGCTCGGCTTCGTCGTACACGTAGAGCGGGGTACCGAAGCGTTCGGCGAGTTCGACCAGGTCGATGCCGGCGAGCGCGACGCGGCCATTGGCATCGACCGTCGCCGCGCCGGGCAACAGCGTCAGGTCGAACGGTGCGTTGTCGGTCGGAGGTTTGTCGGTCGTCATGCGTCCGGGGCGGGATCGGTGTCGTCGTCGAGGCGCGGCATCTCGTCGGGCGCGTGCACGCCGAGGATTCCGAGCGCGTTGGCGAGACCGACGCGGCACGCTTCTGTCAGCCACAACCGGGCCTGGGTCAACGCGGCGTCCTCGGTGAGCACGCGGCAGTCGCGGTAGAAGCCGTGGAACGCACGCGCGAAGTCTCGCACCCAAGTGGTGACCTTCTGCGGCGCGCGCGTCTCGGCCGCATCCGCGACCACTTGCGGGTACAGCGCGAGCGCGCGCAGGAGCTCCTCTTCCCGTTCGTGCGTGAGCAGCGACAAGTCAACCGACTCGATCGGCTGTCGTTGCACACCCGCCCCGTCGGCTCGACGACCGATCGACGCGATCCGGGCGTGCGCGTACTGGACGTAGTAGACGGGGTTGTCCATCGACTGCGCAGTAACGATGTCGAGGTCGAACGTCTGCGGAGAGTCGATGCCCTGCAGCAGAAACACCATCCGCGCAACATCGGGATCGACCTCGTCGAGGATGTCGGCGAGGGCGATGATGTTGCCGGTGCGCTTCGAGAGGCGTACCTCGCGCCCGTTGTGCAACAGCTTCACGAACTGGCCGAGCATGATCTCCGGCTCGCCGGCCGGATAGCCCAACGCCTCCAACCCGGCTTGCAGCGACGTCACCTGCCCGTGGTGGTCGGCGCCCCAGATGTCGATCAGGTGTGTGTACCCGCGGGCGAACTTGTCACGGTGGTACGCGAAGTCGTTGCAGAGGTACGTCGTCGCGCCGTCGGAGCGGATCGAGCACGCGGTCGCGCTGGTCACCGAAGTCGGTGGCGCGGAACCACTTCGCACCGTCGGCGTCGAAGGTGACACCGCGCGCGTCGAGATCCCGGAGCACCACGTCGACGTCACCGCGCTCGTGCAGGGTCCGTTCCGAGAACCAGGTGTCGAAGTGCACGCCGATGCGGCCGAGATCGTCTTGCAGCCCCGCGACGATCTTGCGGTAGCCCCACTCACACGCGGTGTCGGCGTCGACGTCGTCGCCCAACTCGGCGTGCAGCAACGTCGCCATGTCGTTGAGGTACTGACCCTGGTAGCCGTCTTCCGGCGGCTCGCGGCCCTCGTAGCGGGCGAACAGCGAGTCCCGGAACTTGCCGAGTTGCGCGCCGGCGTCGTTGAGGTAGTACTCCCTGTGCACCTCGGCGCCCAGCGCGGCGAGCAGGTTCGCCACCGCGTCGCCGACCGCCACCCAGCGACCTCCACCCGCGTGCAGGGGCCCGGTCGGGTTGGCCGAGACGAACTCGAGGTTGATTCGGGCCCCGGCGAGCGCATCGGACGTGCCGAAGCCGTCCCGCTCCTCGACCACCGTCCGCAGGACGTCCGTGAGCCACGACGGCGCGAGGAAGAAGTTGAGGTGGCCGGGCCCCGCGATCTCGATCCGGGCGAGGTGCGGAACGGCCGCGGCCTCGAGCGCCGTTTGTAATTGCTCGGCGATCTCCCGAGGTGGGCGGCGGACGACCCGGGAGAGGGCGAGGGCCACCGGGGTCGACCAATCGCCGTGCTCGCGCTGCTTGGGCACGGTCAGCACGATTCCCGCCTCCGGTTCGGGCAGACCGGAGGTCGCGAGCGCCTCACGGAGGGCGTTACGGAGCACGGTTTGGATCATGTGGGGCGACCACAAAGGTACACGGTGTCCGAGAATTGGCACTTCGAACTTCACATTGAGCGCGCAGATGGCTATCCTCTGCGCACGGGTGGCAAGGCCGGGACGCCACGGATGGCGGGCCGGTCGAGCCCATGAAGGGTGGGGCGTGCCGCAGCAATCTGGTCTCGGGCGAGGCCTGGCGCCAATCCTGCCCGCAGCGCTCAGGAGCGGGGAAGGTCCCGGCGCTGGCCCGTTGTGCGCGACGCTGCGCGCGGAGGGAGGCGGGGGATGAGCATCAGCACGGACCTCGCGGCCGAGGTCGCGGGGACGGAGTCGGGGATCGCCCTGATCTACCGCGCGCTCGACGCGCTCGTGGCGCAGTACGACCTGGAAGCTGCCGCGGTGGTCATCGAGGAGAGCGGGCTCGGCCGGCAGGTCTTCTGCTCCGGACGGCGGCCGCTGGGTTCGGCCGACGAAGAGCTGCTCACCGCCGAACCCGGGCTGTACACGCAGCCCGCGCTCGAGAACCACGGTTTCGACCGCACCTTGACGTTGTCGCTGTGCGCGCTGGCACTGCGCCTCGACGTGCTCCGCTACGACGCCTGGCACGACCCGCTGACCGGCCTCTACGACCGGCGCAGCTTCGACCGCCTCCTCGAGATGGCGATCTCTCGCAGCACCCGGTACGGCTGGTCGTTCACGCTCGTCATGCTCGACCTCGATCACTTCAAGCAGATCAACGACCACGAAGGCCACCCCGCCGGCGACGCGTCACTGCGTGAGCTCGGCGAGCGGTTTCGTCGGGCGCTGCGATTCGGCGACAACGCGGCGCGCATCGGCGGCGACGAGTTCGCCATGATCCTCCCGCACACCGAAGCGGAGCTCGTCCCGGTACTGCTCGATCGGGTGAAGAGTGCGCCCGGCTTCGAACGTGAGTGCCCGAGCTTCTCGTTCGGCGTCGCGCAGTGCCCGCTCGAGGCCACGCAGTTCGACGAGCTTGTCCGCCTCGCGGACACGCGGCTGTACGAAGCCAAGGAGCGTTCGTGATGGAAGACGACAACCTCGACGATCTCGAGCTCGAGCTGCGCATGCTGCCAGGCGTACGCGCCGCCGGGTTCGACACGCAGGACGATGTGCTCTTCGTGCAACTGCACATGGCCGACAGCCCGGCCGACCCGGAAACCATGTCGGCGACGCGCATCGCGGCGCGCCACGCCGCCGACCGTTCGGTCGCGGTGGAGATCGCGCGCTGGCGCACGTACGTGCCGCCGGCCCCGGTGCCGGCCGAGGTCACCGACGCCGACGTCTTCGTCGATCTGTCGAGCGACCTGCCGCTCGAGGCGCCCCGCGTCGGCACCGACAGTGCCGATCGCAAGAGCCGGCCTCGGTTGCTGGCGGTGCTCGTGTTCCCGGACACCGACGAGCTCGAAGTCCATCTGATCCACGACGGCCGCCGCACGATCGGACGCGCGCCGGCTTCGCGCGGACTTGTCGGCGCGGCGGAAGCGACCATCGACGCGATCCGCGGGCTCGGTGCGCCGATCGCGCCGCGCGCGCACTGGGCGCGCGTCCTCGACGGCAACGGTGACGGACGTGAGCTCGTGGCGGTCGCCGTCGCTGCCGATGCGGACGAACCGACGCTGAACTACGGCTTGGCCGCCGGCGCGAGCGCGATCGACGCGGCAGCCCGCTCCACGCTGGACGCGCTGAACCGCCGCCTCGCCCGGGTGCTCTAGACCCGATTCCCCCGACCCGGCGGTTGGTACGCTCGCTCCCCCTGCCCTCGTAGCTCAGGGGATAGAGCATCGGCCTCCGGAGCCGTGTGCGCAGGTTCGAATCCTGCCGAGGGCGCTCCAGGTGAGCGCATGACACAGACGGTGGATGTCTGTTCACCGTTCGTCGTGTAACCTGGACCCGTCGAGTACAGGAGCGTCCTGGCTCGCGGCCTCACTCACCGCTGTTTCCGTTCGTTGATCCCTCGATCGTCGTGTGGAGCCACCGAGAAGGGGCCTATCCACAACCGACGTTCGAAAGGGAAACACCAGGTGACCACCTTCGCAGAGCTCGGCCTGCGGGCCGAGTTCGTCGACGCCCTCTCTGCGCAGGGCATCGTCGATGCCTTTCCGATCCAGTACGAGACCATCGCCGACGCGCTCGCCGGGCGCGATGTGTGCGGCAAGGCGCAGACCGGGTCGGGCAAGACCCTCGCGTTCGGCCTCCCGATGCTGCAGCGGCTCCAGGCCGCGCGCCCGGGGCACCCGACTGCGCTCGTGCTCGTCCCCACCCGTGAGCTGGCCAAGCAGGTCGTCGACGTCCTGCAGCCGCTCGCCAAGGAAGCCGGCATGCGCGTCGCCGCGTTCTACGGCGGCACGTCGATGGACCGACAGATCCGCAACCTCCGTCGTCGCATCGAGGTCGCGGTGTGCACGCCCGGCCGGTTGATCGACCTGCTTGAGCGCAACGAGCTGGACCTCGACGCGATCGAGACGCTCGTCATCGACGAAGCCGATCGCATGGCCGACATGGGTTTCCTGCCGCAGGTCGAGTGGGTCCTGCGGAAGGTCCCGACCGACCGCCAGACGCTCCTCTTCTCCGCGACGCTCGACCGCGAGGTCGACGTGCTCGTGCGGCGTTACATGCGCGGCCCCGTGAAGCACGAGGTCGTGTCCGAGTCGAAGACCGTCGACGAGATGACGCACCGTTTCTTGAAGGTGCACGAGATGGACCGCGTGAAGGTCCTCGCCGCGATCTCCGGTGGGGTCGCCCGCACGATGGTGTTCGTCCGCACCAAGCGCGGTGCCGACCGGCTCGTGTCGCAGCTCAAGCGCGAGGGCGTGATCGCCGGCGCGATCCACGGCGACCTGAAGCAGAGCGCACGCGAGATGGCGTTGCGCGACTTCCAGGCCGGACACCACGCGGTGCTCGTCGCTACCGATGTTGCCGCACGCGGGATCCACGTCGACGACGTCGATGTGGTCGTGCACTTCGATCCGCCCGAGGAGCAGAAGGGCTACGTCCACCGTTCCGGCCGCACCGCGCGTGCCGGGCGAGAGGGCGTGGTCGTCACGTTCGTGCTATGGAACCAGGAGCTCGAGGTCGAGCGGTTGCAGAAGCGTCTCGGCCTGCGCGTCCCGATGGTGGAGGTGTTCTCGAACGACGAGCGCCTGGCCGATCTCGCGTCGATCGACGGCCCCGCACCCGCGCGCAGGGTCGCAACGGCTTCCTGACGCGCACGATCGACGAATCCGCGACCTCGGGCCGACCTCAATCCCTACGGTGCAGACGGCCGTCGGCTGACGGCCGGCGACGGGACTTCGGGGCGCGAACGCAGTCGTACGATCGGGCCATGACTCAGGACTGGCCCGTTCCCATCGCCGGCGAATCCGTGACGACGGACGACTGGATCGAAGTCCGCTCACCGTACGACGACGCGCTCCTCGGTCGCGTGCCGAAGTGCGGTTCCCAGGAGGTCGACCGCGCTGTCGCGGCCGCCACCCAAGCCCGCGCCCGAGGCCCGCTGCCGCAGTGGCAGCGCGCGGAGATCCTGGACACCGCGGCGCGGCTGCTGAACGAACGGGTGGAGGAGCTCGCGCAGATCATCGCCGGTGAAGCCGCGAAACCGATCAAGACCGCCCGGGTCGAGGCGCAACGCGCGGTTTCCACCTTCACGTTCGCCGCGGTCGCGGCGCGCACGCTCGGCGGCGACGTCGTCCCGATGGACGCGAGCGTCGCGGGCGAAGGGAAGCTCGCGTTCAGCTTGCGGCTTCCGGTCGGTGTCGTCGGCGCGATCAGCCCGTTCAACTTCCCGCTCAACCTCGTCGCCCACAAGCTCGCACCCGCGATCGCCGCCGGTTGTCCCGTCGTGCTGAAGCCGGCCAGCCAGACGCCGCTCTCCGCGATCGCGCTCGCCCGACTGCTCCTCGACGAGTGCGGGCTCCCCGCCGATCATCTGCACGTCGTCACGGGCGGTGGCGGCACAGTGGGCAACGCGATCGTCGAGCACGACGACATCGCGATGATCACCTTCACCGGATCACCCGAGGTTGGTTGGGGGATCAAGGCGCAGGCACCGCGCAAGAAGGTCGGGCTCGAGCTCGGTAACAATGCCCCGCTGATCATCGAGCCGAGCGCTGATCTCGAGACGGTCGCCAAGAAGGTTGCGGTCGCCGGCTTCAGCCATGCCGGGCAGTCCTGCATCTCGACGCAGCGGCTGCTCGTGCACCGCGACGTGAAGGACGCGTTCCTCGACGCGTTCGTGCCGCTGGTCGAAGGCCTCGTCGTCGGCGACCCCATGGACGAGCGCACCGACGTGTCCGCGCTCGATCTCGACCAAGGAACGCGACCGGGTCACGGAATGGGTCGACGAGGCCGTCGCCACGGGGGCGGAGATCCTGGCCGGAGGCAAGGTCCGCGAGGACGGCGTCCTCGCGCCGACGGTCCTCGGCAACGTCACGCCGGACATGAAGGTCTGCGCGCTCGAGGTGTTCGGACCTGTCGTCGCGCTCGCCACCTACGACGACCTGGACGAGGCGCTCAGGCTCGCCAACGACACCCGCTACGGATTGCAGGCCGGGATCTTCACCACGCGCCTCGATGACGCGCTGCGGGCCGCTCGCACGCTCGACTTCGGCGGCGTCACGGTGAACGAAGTCCCAACGTTCCGCGCCGACCAGCAGCCGTACGGCGGCGTGCGCGACAGCGGGAACACGCGCGAAGGCCCGCAGTACGCCGTGCGCGAGATGACCGAGGAGCGCGTCGTCATCATCCAGCTCTGAACTTTCAGGTCCGGCTACGGGAGCGCGACGGGTAACCTGGTTGGCCGTGACGCAGACAGCACCGACCCCAGGCGATGGGGCGCAACCGCCCGAGGCGCTCACCCCCGAGGTCCTCGACGAGATCCCCGCCGAGGCGGAGGCCGGTGAGCAGGTCGCCCGGCCCACCAAGCTCATCCGCATCGCGTCCATGGTCCGCTCGCTGCTCGACGAGGCGCGACGCGCGCCCCTCGACGACGCGGGCCGGCGTGCACTCAAGGAGATCCACGAGCGCTCGATCCATGAGCTCGAGGAGATCCTGTCGCCCGACCTCCGCCAGGAGCTCGAAGAGGTCACGTTGCCGTTCAGCAGCGACACGCCGAGCGAGAGCGAACTGCGCATCGCGCAGGCGCAGCTCGTCGGCTGGCTCGAAGGGCTCTTCCACGGAATTCAGGCCACGCTGTTCACGCAGCAGATGCAGGCGCAGCGGCAGTTCGAAGAGATGCGCGGCGGTCGGAGTCCCCTCGAGCTCGGCCAGGGTGTTCCCGGCGCACCACGCGACGGCCGCCAGTCGCCCGGCGCATACCTCTAGGCCGCGCGATGACTGCACCGGAGCCGTTACCGAACCTGAGCTGGGAGCCATCGTCGTGGCGATCCCGTCCCGCGGCCCAGGAACCGGCCTGGCCCGACCTGGGCGTGCTCGACGACGCGCTCGAGCAGCTGCGCGCGATGCCGCCGCTCGTGTTCGCGGGCGAAGCGCGCTCGCTGAAGGACGCACTCGGCGGCGTGTCGCGCGGTGAGGGCTTCTTGCTGCACGCCGGTGACTGCGCCGAGTCGTTCGCCGAGTTCTCGGCCGACAACATCCGCGACAAGCTGAAGGTCATCCTCCAGATGTCGGTCGCGTTGACCTACAGCACGGGTGTCCCGACGTTGAAGGTCGGACGCATCGCGGGCCAGTTCGCCAAGCCCCGCTCCGCGCCGGTCGAGCACCGCGACGGCATCGACCTCCCGTCGTTCCGCGGCGACATGGTCAACGACTTCGCTTTCGACGAGCTCGCACGGCGGCCGGATCCGATGCGCATGGTCCGCGGCTACCACCAGGCCGCAGCGACGCTGAACCTGCTGCGCGCGTTCACCAAGGGCGGCTTCGCCGACCTGAACCGTGTGCACCAGTGGAACCTCGAGTTCGTCGGCAGCAGCAGTCAGGGCCGGCGTTACGACGTCCTCGCCGGCGAGATCGACCGCGCGCTGCGATTCATGGCCGCGTGCGGCATCGACCTGGACGTCGCCGTGCAGCTGCACGAGGTCGACTTCTACACGTCGCACGAGGCGCTGCTCCTCCAGTACGAGGAGGCGCTCACCCGCCGCGACAGTCTCACCGGGGACTGGTACGACTGCTCCGCCCACCTCCTGTGGGTCGGTGAGCGGACCCGCCAGCCCGACGGCGCGCACGTCGAGTTCCTTTCGGGCGTGCAGAACCCGATCGGCGCCAAGATCGGCCCGGATGCCTCACCCGACCAGGTGGTGGAGCTGTGCCGACGCCTTGACCCCGGCCGCGACCCGGGGCGGCTCACGCTCGTCGCGCGCATGGGCGCCGCGCGCGCGGAGGAGTGCCTCCCGCCGATCCTGCGCGCGGTGACTCGCGCCGGTCACCCGGTCGTGTGGGCGTGCGACCCGATGCACGGGAACACATTCGTGCACGAAAGTGGTTACAAGACGCGGCACTTCGACGATGTCATGGCCGAGGTCAAGACCTTCTTCGAAGCGTGTCGAGCCGAAGCGGTGTGGCCCGGCGGCGTGCACATCGAGCTCACAGGCGACGACGTCACCGAGTGCCTGGGCGGCGCGGAGGCGATCCGGGGCGAGGATCTCGCCGGCCGCTACGAGACGGTGTGCGATCCCCGGTTGAACGCCCGGCAATCGCTCGACTTGGCGTTCCACCTCGCGGAGCTCGTGCGACGCTGAGGATGAACCCGACGCCGGTGAACCCAAAGAGGTAGAGCCAAAGAGGTAGAGCCAAAGAGGTTGAGATGGCAAACGAGCCCGGCGGCAGCAAGACACCGGCGAGCATCCAGGAGCTGGGGCCGAACGCGGGCCTGATCGACGAGATGTACCGGCTGTACCAGGACAACCCGCAGGCGCTGGCTCCCGGATGGCGCGAGTTCTTCGAGGGCTACGTGCCCCGCACTCAGGCTCCCGTGGCGCCCGTGGCGCCCGCCCCTCCCGCACCCGCACCGGCGCCCGCGGCTCCGGCCGCACCCGCACCTGCACCTGCACCCGCACCCATCGTGCTCGACGGCGATCAGCCGGAGCCGCTGCGGGGCGCGGCGGCGCGCATCGTCTCCAACATGGAGGCGAGCCTCCAAGTCCCCACCGCCACCTCGGTGCGATCGGTGCCGGCGAAGCTGCTCGAGGTCAACCGGCAGATCCTCAACAACCATCTCGCCCGCACGCGCGGCGGCAAGGTGTCGTTCACGCATCTGATCGGCTATGCCGTGCTGCGCGCGCTGCAGTCCGTGCCGAACATGAACTCGTCGTTCGGTGTCGTCGACGGCAAGCCCGCGGTCGTGCGCCACGCGCACGTGAATCTTGGCCTCGCGATCGACATGCAGAGAGATGACGGCTCTCGCACCTTGCTCGTGCCGAACATCAAGAACGCGGACACCCTCGATTTCGCCGCGTTCCACGCCGCCTACGAGGAGATCATCCGCAAGGCGCGCACGAACAAACTCACCGTCGACGACTTCACCGGCACGACGGTGTCGATCACCAACCCCGGCACAATCGGCACCGAACACTCGGTACCGCGCCTGATGTCGGGCCAGGGCGTGATCGTCGGCGTCGGGTCCATCGCCTACCCGATCGAGTTCGAGGGCGCCGACCCGCAGACGCTCGCCGAGATCGGCGTCAGCAAGGTCGTCACCCTCACGAGTACCTACGACCACCGCGTCATCCAGGGCGCCGAGAGCGGCGAGTTCCTCGGTTTCATCCATGAGCTGCTGCTCGGTGAGCACGACTTCTACACGGATCTCTTCGCGAGCTTCGGCGTCCCGTACGAGCCGGCCCGCTGGGGGCGGGACCACAAGCCGGTCGAGGGATCGATCGAAGCGGTCGAGAAGGCGCTCGCGGTCAAGGGTCTGATCAACATGTACCGGGTGCGCGGGCATCTCATCGCGAACCTCGATCCGCTCGGGTTGAAGGAACCGCGTACGCACGAGGAGCTCGATCCCATCAACTGGGGCCTCACCATCTGGGACCTCGACCGCGACTTTCCCACCGGCGGCGTCGCGGGCAAGCGCATCATGCGGCTGCGCGACATCCTCGGCGTCCTGCGCGACGCGTATTCACGCACGATCGGCGTCGAGTACATGCACATCCAGGAACCGGACGAGAAGGCCTGGATCCAACGTCAGGTCGAGGGCGTACACGTCGACGCGACCGCGGACGAGAAGCTCGAGATCCTCGCGTCACTGAACGCGGCCGAAGCGTTCGAGCGGTTCTTGCACACCAAGTACCTCGGCCAGAAGCGGTTCAGCCTCGAAGGCGCCGAGACACTTGTGCCGATGCTGCAGTTCCTCCTCGATGAAGCCGCCGACGCGGGCATGGAAGAAGTCGCGATGGGCATGTCGCACCGCGGTCGCTTGAACGTGCTCGCGAACGTCGTCGGGAAGTCGTACGGCCAGATCTTCCGCGAGTTCGAAGGCGAACTCGACCCCAACGTCCCGCAGGGTTCGGGCGATGTGAAGTACCACGTCGGCGCCTCCGGCAAGCACACCGCGCCGTCGGGCAAGTCGCTGACGCTCACTCTCGCAGCCAACCCGAGCCACCTCGAAGCCGTCGACCCGGTGGTCGAGGGCATGGTGCGCGCCAAGCAGGACCGCGCCGGCGACCGCGACCACGAGAAGGTGCTCTCCGTCCTCATCCACGGTGACGCCGCGTTCGCGGGTCAGGGTGTGGTCGCGGAGACGCTCAACTTGTCGGAGCTGCCGGGCTACGACGTAGGCGGCACCGTGCACGTGGTCGTGAACAACCAGGTCGGCTTCACGACGCCGCCTGACTTCGGGCGCTCGACGGTGTACGCCACCGACATCGCCAAGGCGGTGCAGGCGCCGATCTTCCACGTCAACGGCGACGATCCCGAAGCCGCGGTGCGGGTGATCCGTCTCGCGTTTGCGTTCCGGCAGGAATTCAAGAAAGACGTCGTTGTCGACATGATCTGCTACCGGCGTTACGGGCACAACGAAGGCGACGAGCCCGCGTTCACGCAGCCGCGCATGTACGAGGTCATCGGGCGGCGCCGCAGCGTCCGGAAGCTCTACACCGAAACGCTCGTGAACCGGGGCGACCTGACGCTCGAGCAGTGCGAGCTCGCGCTCGAGGACTTCCGTTCACGCCTCGAGGACGCGTTCGTCGAGACGCAAGCGCAGGAACCCGCGCCCGTCGCGTGGTTCGAGCACGAGGACGTGCCCGCGCAACCGAGTGTCGAGACCGGCGTGACACGCGAACGACTGAACACGATCCTCGACGCGCTGGTGACGTTCCCGCCCGACTTCACGGTGCACCCGAAGCTCGAGCGCATCCTCAAGAACCGGCGCACCGAATTCGACGCGAACAAGGTGGGCTGGGCGCTCGCCGAGAGCCTGGCCTTCGGGTCGCTGCTGCAGGAGGGCACGCCGGTGCGCGTCGCGGGGCAGGACACCCGCCGCGGCACCTTCAGTCAGCGGCACGCGACGCTCGTCGATCACGAGACCGAGTCCGAGTACACGCCGCTCGCGCACATCCCCGACGCGCAGGCGCCGTTCATGATCTACGACTCCGTGCTCTCCGAGTTCGCCGCGCTCGGTTTCGAGTACGGCTACTCGGTGGCCGACCGCGACTCGCTCGTCGCGTGGGAAGCGCAATTCGGCGACTTCATGAACGGCGCGCAGACCATCATCGATCAGTTCGTCGTCGCCGCCGAGGACAAGTGGGGCCAGCACAGCGGCCTTGTGCTCCTGCTCCCCCACGGCTGGGAAGGCCAAGGCCCGGAGCACTCCTCCGCGCGCCTCGAACGCTTCCTCGAGCTGTGCGCCGAGGACAACATCCGCGTCGTCTACCCGTCGACCGCGTCGCAGTACTTCCACGTGCTGCGCCGTCAGGTACACGATCCCGAGCGCAAGCCGCTCGTCGTGCTCACGCCGAAGCGCTATCTCCGCATGCCGGCAACGCAGTCCCCCGTCGATGAGCTGACGCACGGCGGGTTCCGCCTCGTCATCTCCGACCCGAGCGATCCCGCCCCCGAGCACGTCCGCCGCCTCATCCTCTGCACCGGGAAGTTCGCGCACGAACTGCTCGCCAAGCGCGACGAAGCCAACGCGCCCGTGGCGGTCGCGCGCATCGAGCAGCTGTACCCCTGGCCCGAGCGCGAGATCGTCGAGCAGCTCCAGCGCTACCCCGACGCCGAGGTGATCTGGGCGCAAGAGGAGCCGGGCAACATGGGCGCGCGCTACTTCGCGCGCCGGCGCATCGAGGAGCTCGCCGGGGGCCGTCCGGTCGCGGTGGTCGCCCGGGCGGCGAGTCCGAGCCCCGCCACCGGGAGCTCGACGGTGCACGACGCCGAGCAGCAGAAGCTGCTCGAAGAAGCCATCACGGTCTCCTGATCGCGGCGACGTGAGATCGCGGGAGCTGATCGCCGGCATCTTCGGCGTTCTCGTCGTCGCGATCCGCGATCGGCGCGTTCGTCGCGCTGCGCTCGGACGGTGACAGCACACCGACCGAGGGTGCGAAGAGCGTCCCGCTCGCCGACCTCCGCCAACGCGACGCGCTCATCGCCATCTCGGACGACAACGCGGCTCAGGTGACGAAGATCCGCGACGCGCTCGACGCCAGCCCGAACGTCATCGCGTACACCCAGGTCCGACCCGGCGTTGCGAACGAGATCAACGCACCCGGTCTGACCGGCGGACCCGCGCAGTGCCAGGCGAGCGGGTTCATCGTCGACCTCGCGTCCTCGGTGGATCCGGAGGATTTCGCGAGCACGTTGCCCAAGGGCGCCGATGTTCTCGACTGGAAGACAGTGACGAGCGGTTCGAACTACGACCCGCAGACCTTCGACCGGCTTGTCGCGGGGCCCTACGTGCTCGTGCTGCTCGCGCCGGATGCCTCGGCGGAGCAGATCGCCACGATCAAGACCGCGCCGACCGTCGTCCACGCCCGCGAGCTGACCGACGACGAGTACCTCGGGACGTTCCCTACCGCGCAACGCAACACCGTCCCCCGCCCGCTGCCGCGCGTGCTCGACCTGCAGCTGAAGGTCGGCGTCCCGGCCAACCCCGCGAGTGAGGCTTTCGCCCACCTCCCCGGCGTCGCCGGCACCGTCGGCCGCGAGCTCAGCTGCGATGCGCTCGCGAACGGCACCCCAACCTCGTAGCTACGTGCCGTAGGCGCGGAGGAAGGCGTTGACGACCTGCTCCGTATACGCGCGGTCGATCGGCATATGGCTGACGAGGTGCCGGTAGAAGAGCGGGCCCGCGAGAATGTCGGCCGCGACCTCGAGGTCGGCGTCGGCCCGCAGTTCGCCGCGTGCGATCGCGCGCTCGAACACCACCTTGGTGCCCGTACGGCGGTACTGGACGAACTCCTCGTGCACCGCGGCGAGCTCGGGGTTGCGCAAGCCGTCGGCGACCATCATGCGCACGTTGCAGCCGAGCGTCTGGTCCTGCGTGAGCTCGGCAAGCTGGTCGAGCAGCGCGTGGATGTCGCCGAGCAGCGAACCGGTGTCGGGCGTCGGCTTGCGCTCCTCCGCGACCTGATACATCGCGGCGGTCACGAGGTCGAGCTTCGATTCGAACCGGCGGTAGATCGTCGCCTTGCTGACCCCGGCGCGCGCGGCAACGGCGTCGACGCTCATTCCTTCGAAACCGTTCTCGCCGTACTCCTCGAGCGCGGCGTCGAGGATCGCGCGGTCGCACTCGATGCTGCGCGGCCGGCCCGGTCGTCTTGCCTCGAGTGTGTCCTTCACGAGACCGTCTCGCTCTGGCGTGCGCCGTTCGTGTCCGCACCGGCCACAGGTGCCGGGATCGGTGCATTCTGCAGTTCGGAGTTTGGATCCTCCCGAGCCGGAAGCCAGCGGAACGCGATGAACGCACCCAGGAGTGCGGCGGCCGCACCGACGAGCACACCGCGGTGCATGCCGTACACGAACGCGTCCTTGGCCCCGCTGACGAGCTGGTTGGCAACCGTCGCCGGCGTTCGGGGATCGGCCGCGACCGCGAGCGCCTGACCGAGTCCTTGCTTGGCGACCTCGACCGGTTGGCCGGTGACGCCGGCATCCGTGAACGCGGCCGCGACGTGCGAGCCATACAACGAGGACATGACGCTCCCGATGATCGCGACACCGAAGGCACCGCCGATCTGACGGGTCGTGTCGTTCATCGCCGAGCCGACGCCCGCCTTGGCGCGAGGGAGCGAACCCATGATCGATTCGGTCGCGGGCGCCATCGTCAGACCCATGCCGGTCGCCATGATCACCATGCGCCACGCGATGTCGCCCCAGTACGAGATGTTCTCGGACGGAACGGTGGCGAACAGCGCCAGCCCGACGCCCGTGATCGCCAACCCACTGCCGACCACGAGCTTGGTACCGAGCCGCTCGACGATGCGCGCACTGCTCGGCGCGACCACGAGCATCGTCAAGGCCAACGGGAGCAACGCGACACCAGCCTTCAGCGCCGAGAAGCCCATGACGAACTGCAAGTACTGGGTGAGCAGGAAGATCGATCCGAACATCGCGAAGAACAGCAGCATGATGCCGAGGCTCGCCGCGGTGAACCGCGGGTTCTTGAAGAACGACGTGTCCAGCATCGGGCTCTTGTAATACGACTCCCAGATCGCGAACGCGCCGAGCGCGATGATCGAGAAGCCGAACGCCAGGAGGATGTTCGGCGACGTCCAACCGCTGTCGGGCGCCTGGATGAAGCCGTACACGAGCGCCATCAGCCCGACGATCGAGAGCACCGCACCGATGGGATCGAGCGCAGGCTTCGACGGGTCCTTCGAGGTCGGGATGACGAACACGCTCGCGCTGAGGGCGACCACGACGATCGGCAGGTTCACGAGGAAGATCGAGCCCCAGTAGAAGTGCTCGATCAGGAACCCGCCGCTTATCGGTCCGAGCGCAGTGGCGACACCTGCGATCGCGGCCCACAGGCCGATGGCGCGGCCGCGCTCCTCGGGCGGGAACGTGTTGGTGATGATCGACAACGTCGCCGGCATGATGAACGCGCCGCCGATACCCATGAACGCGCGGGTGAGGATCAACTGGTTCGGCGTGTTCACGAGTGCGCTCGCGAGCGAACCGATACCGAAGATCGTCAAGCCGAGTTGCAGCGCGCCCCGCCGTCCGAAGCGGTCACCCAAACTGCCCGCCGTGAGCAGCAGGCCCGCGAACACGAGCGTGTACGAGTCGACCATCCACTGCAGCTGGCTGTTGCTCGCGTCGAGATCGCGCACGAGCGTCGGGATCGCGACGTTCAGGATCGAGTTGTCGACGATGATGATCAACAGCGCGAGGCACAGGACGCCGAGGGTCCACCAGCGCTGGTGGAAGGCTTTGCTCGTGCGGTCGAACGGGAGCAGGGCGGGGGCGGCGGGCGCGGCGGTGCTCATGGGCGAGACCTCACGGGCTGACGGGAAAAAGGGTGGCGGGACCGAACAACGAGCGAAGCGGTTTCGATACGGCACCGTTTCGTATCGAACAGGTTACGACCGCGACTTTCGAAACGCAACGGTTTTGTTATGTGACAGGCGTCACCGTGGGGCGCGCAGCCGGCGGAGCCCGATCCACCCGGCTGCGAGGCCGAACGCGATCGAGATCGCCGCGAGGATCCCGTGCACGACCTTGAAGCCCGTGCTCTCGTCCTGGCCCGCCATGATGAAGATGCGGGTGATCCAGACGTACAAGGTCCAGGCGCACACGGCGATCAGCACCCAGGCCGCCCGCCGGCTCAGGAAGCGCCGGTCCGGCTGATCACCCCCGCCTGCGCTCGACGGGATCGGTCCTTCACGGACGTTCGCGCTCATGTGTGCACGGTACTAACGCGAAGCGCGTTCGATCGCTTCGAGGGCCCGCTCGATCGCGTCCGCGGAGGCATTCGTCATCGGGAGCCGGAGATCCGGCGTGGCGATTCGACCCTGCGCGTGCAGGACACCCTTGAAGACCGCCGGATTGGGCTCGGCGAACCCGGCCCGGACGACCGGGAGCAGTGCTTCGGCATGGGCGCGCCCGTCTTCGAGCTTGCCCGCGAGCCCGCACTCGATCATGGCCACGACGCGGTCGGTGCAGAAGTGCGCGGACGCGGCGATGGCGCCCTGCCCGCCCATGCATGCGATCGGGAACAGCACCGGGTCCTCGCCGCCGAGCACCGAGAAACCGGCTGGTGCTTCGGCGAGCAATTGCAGCGTGTCCGCGTCGAGCGCGCCGACAGCTTGTTTCACGCCCGCGATGTTCGGATACGCGGCGAGTTCGAGAAGGCTCGACGCGCTCAGCCCGCGACCGGTGCGGTAGGGGATGTTGTAGAGCACGATCGGGAGCTCGCTCGCGTCGGCGACCGCCTTCATGTGCGCGATGACACCCGCTTCGGACGGCCGCACGTAGTACGGGACGACGACGAGCACGCCGATCACCGCGTCGGTACCCGCGACTGCACGCGACGCGCTCGATGCTCGCCCGCGTGTTGTTGGTGCCGGTGCCGACGATCAACGGCGCGTGCGCGGCCGCGCACGCGCGCGAGCACGCGTCGATGACCGCGCGCTTCTCGTGTTCGTCGAGCGCGCTCGCCTCGCCCGTCGTACCGAGGGCGACGATTCCCTTCGCGCCGGCACCGAGGTACTCGTGGCAGAGTCGCTCGATCGCGGCGACGTCAACGGCACCCTCGGCATCGAACGGCGTGATCAACGGAACCCAGACACCACGCAGATCGAGGTCGCTCGTCATACGAAAATGCTACAGGCCGGTCCACTAATCTGCGCCGCTTATGTCCCCGGTGGTGCAGTTCATCGGCGCGCTGCTCGTCGGGTTTCTCACCGGGATCCTCTCCGGCATGTTCGGCGTCGGCGGCGCGGTGATCTCCACGCCCGCGGTCCGCGCGCTCGGCGCAACACCGCTCGAAGCGGTCGGCTCGACCCTGCCGTCGATCCTCCCGTCTTCGATCTCCGGAACCCTGCGGTACATGCGCGAAGGCCTCGTGCGCTGGCGCGTCGTGCTGTGGACCTGCGTGTTCGGCGTGCCCGCGTCCGTCTGCGGCGCGTTGCTCTCGGATGTCGTCCCGGGCGGCGGTCACGTGCTGATGCTCGCGACCGCCGCATTGGTCGGATTCACGGCCTATCGCACCGCGTTCCCGAACACCCAGGTCGAGTTCGCCGGCGAAGAGCACGTCGAGCTGTGGCGACTCGCGATCATCGGGATCGGCGCGGGCGGTTTGTCGGGGCTCCTCGGGGTCGGGGGCGGCATCTTGATGGTCCCCGCGTTCTCCGCGTGGCTCGGCATCCCGTTGAAGGAGACGGTCGCGACCTCGCTCGCGTGTGTCGGCGTGTTCGCGATCCCCGGCACCATCACGCATGCACTGCTCGGTCACATCGACTGGGCGTTCGCGATCCCGTTGTGCATCGGTGTCATCCCCGGCGCGCGCATCGGCGCGAACCTCACGATCGCCGCCAGCGACCGCTCGCTGCGGATCTCCGTCGGCGCGGTGCTCGGCATCGTCGGCACGATCTACGCGATCGGCGAAATCCTCGCGCTGATGCACTGACCCGTGTCGTCCCATCACCCGGCCAGCTCGCGGGCGCGCGTGAAGACCGCGTCCAGCATGGGCGGCGTGAGCCGGCCGGTGAAGGTGTTCTGCTGGCTCGGATGGAACGCACCGACGATCGTGACCCGGCCGCACGGCACCTCGAGCCCGTGTGCGAACCGCGGGCGACGCGCGGGCAGCTCGCAGTCTGACCCCCGCAGCGCGGCCCACACCGCCTCGTAGCCGAACGCGCCGAGCGCGACGATGACCCGGACACGTTCGAGCAGTTCGAGCTCGCGCACGAGGTAGGGGCGGCACTCGTCGCGCTCGGCCGGCGTCGGCTTGTTCGCCGGCGGCGCGCAACGCACCGCCGCGGTGATGTACATGTCCTGCAACCGGAGTTCGTCGTCGCGGTGCTCTGACGTCGCCTGGTTCGCGAACCCGGTGCGATGGAGCGACCCGAAGAGGAAGTCGCCGGACCGATCGCCGGTGAAGATGCGGCCGGTGCGATTGCCGCCGTGGGCCGCCGGCGCGAGCCCGACGACGAGCACGTGGGCCTGCGGGTCGCCGAATCCCGGAACCGGGCGGCCCCAATACGACTGGTCGCGAAACGCCGCCCGCTTCTCGTGCGCGACGCGCTCCCGCCATGCGACCAGCCGCGGGCAGGCCCGACAGCCGGCGACTTCGAGGGACAGCGCGGCCAGATCGGTCGCCGCGGGCACAGGCATCGCCGGATCGTACGGGTACCCTGCGACCTCCGATGCGGGTGCTCTTGCTGGTCAACTCCACGGCATCCTCGGTCACGGCCCGCACGCGCGTCGTGATCCGCAAGATGCTCGCGGATCAACACGAAGTCGAGGTCGCCGAGACCTCGCGACGCGGGCACGCCACCCGGCTCGCGCGCGCGGCGGCCAACGACGACTTCGACGTCGTCGCGGTGCTCGCCGGCGACGGCACGCTCAACGAAGCGGCCGACGGCCTGGCGGGAACCGACACCGCGCTCGCTCCGCTTCCGGGTGGATCGACAAACGTCTACGCGCGCACGCTCGGTGTCCCGCTTGATCCGGTCGCGGCGACGAGCACCCTGCTGTCGTCGTTGCACCGGCGGGCGTTCACGCGACTCGGGCTGGGCCGGGTGAACAGCCGGCGCTTTCTGTTCAACACCGGGCTCGGCTTCGATGCCGCGGTGATCCGCCGGGTCGAGCGGTACGGCGAGCTGAAGCGGTACGCGTCCCACCCGTTGCATGTGCTCGCCGCGTTCGAGACGTGGTTCCGCCACTTCGACCACAGCAAGCCCCGCTTCGACATCACACTCGAGAACGGCGAACGGGTGGAAGGCGTCTACTTCGCGATCGTTTCGAAAACCGCGCCGTACACCTATCTCGGGCCCCGACCCCTCATCGTCACGCCCGACGCCGGCTTGCACACCGCGCTCGCCCTCACGGCGTTCCGATCCTTCAAGGTCAGCACGCTGCTCCGAGGCGCGGCATCGGCGATGGGATCGGGCAAGTACTTGCAGCGCACGCCCGGCATCGTGCAGCGGCACGACCTGCGCCAACTGCGCGTCGAAGGACGCGGCCCGTTCCCGTACCAAGCGGACGGCGACGACCTCGGGGACGTCCAGAACCTCGACATCGACTACGAGGACGACACGCTCACCATCGTCCTGCCCTGACGGGGCCCGATCGGGGTGCTCTAGGCGAGCGCCGCCAGCGCGAGGTCCGGCACGTCGGTGATGATCGCATCGACGCCGGCCGCGGCGAGCACCTCGATCTCCTCGGGATCGTCGACGGTCCAGACGTCGACGTGCAAGTCGTTGGCGCGGGCGTGGGCCAGCGCGGCCTCCGGCGCCGCGAGCACCGCGGCCCGGTCGGGGTGCAGCCACTGGTGCCCGTGGCTGCGGGCGACAGCCGCTGCGGTCTCGAGGTCGGAGCCGTGTACGAGAAACGCGGTCGGCAGCTCGGGCGCGTACGCCCGCACCGCGTCGACGGTCGCGAGGTCGAAAGAGGAGAACACGACATCGAGGTCGCGTGCGCGCACGAGGTCGACGGCGGCGCGGGCCACTGCGTTCCCGGGGTCGGCGTCCGGCTCCCAGCGCGAGCACTTGACCTCGACGTTCACCAGCCAGCCCCCACACGCATCGAGCGCTTCGGCGAGCGTCGGCAGCCAGGGCTGCGCGGCTCGGATCTCGGCGAACGGTTGCTCGACCAGCAGGCCGAGCCCCTCGACCGCGGCATCGTGGTGGACGATCAGGACGCCGTCGCTGGTGCGGCGCACGTCGAGCTCGACCCCGTCGGCACCCAAGTCGCGCGCCCGCACGAAGGCATCGACGGTGTTCTCCCGGGCGAGGCGGTTGGCGC
The DNA here is from genome assembly GCA_963740835.1 of uncultured Actinomycetes bacterium. Lineage (GTDB taxonomy): Bacteria > Actinomycetota > Acidimicrobiia > IMCC26256 > PALSA-610 > CAVUFH01. Next base: position 124,193 of record CAVUFH010000007.1, read on the forward strand.
CCCGATGGGCCAGTACGAGCGGTCGCGACGGCATGCAGTGCAGGTTACGATGATCCAAAAGAGGCAACGTGTTCCACTTTTGGTGGTGAATGTCCTGGTCAGGACGCTTGCGCGGTGGAGCACAAGGCCGTTACCCTGCCGATTCTCGCTGCGGGGTTCCGGGGAACGGAGACCGGACACGCATGTGACCGGGCGCACAAGACCCGCATCTGTGCGACCCATCAGAAGGGGGAACGAAGTGGCGCTGACGTGGATTCGCACACACGACTGGGACTCGGACGCGTGGCGCAACCGCGCCGCGTGCCGGGACACGAGTCCCGAGCTGTTCTTCCCGATCGGCACCACCGGCGTCGCCCTCGACCAGATCGAAGCGGCGAAGCGCGTGTGCAGCCAGTGCCCGGTCACCGGCGAATGCCTCGAATTCGCGCTGGCAACCAACCAGGAAGCCGGCGTCTGGGGCGGTCTCACCGAAGAGGAGCGCCGTCGGGTCCGCAAGGGCTGGACCGCGACCAGCTCCGAGATCCGCGTCAGCTGACTCGACGCCCTACAACTCGACGCCTCTACAACTCGACACGGGGCATCGCGACGCGGACACGCACACACACCGACGTCCCGCCGTTGCTGTGCATCTCGATCGATCCGTCGAGCTCGCCGGTGACGAGCGCGTGCACGATCGACAGGCCGAGGCCCTGACTGCCCTCGAGTGAGAACTCGTCGGGCAGGCCCGCGCCGTTGTCGACGACCTCGATCACGACGAAGTCGCCCTCCCGCCGGAGTTGCACGGACACCTGCGCGCCCTGCGATCCTTCGGGGAACGCGTGGTCGACCGCGTTCTGCATCAGCTCGTTCAGCACGACCGCGAGCGGGGTCGCGACCTCGCCCGGCAGGTCGCCGGCGTCGCCGTCCACGCTGAAGCGGATCCGCAGCTCGGGCGACGACGCGGTGTCCTCGACCAGGCGTGCGAGCGGGCGCACGATCTCACCGAAGTGCACGATGTCGCCGGGTTCGCGCGACAGGGTCTCGTGCACGATCGCGATCGACCGGATCCGGCGCTCGGACTCTGCCAGCGCGGCCTTGGCCTCGGGCGACCGCAAGCGGCGGGTCTGCAACCGGAGCAAGGACGCGATCGTCTGCAAGTTGTTCTTCACGCGGTGGTGGATCTCGCGGATCGTTGCGTCCTTCGAGAGCAGCATGCGATCGCGCCGCCGGAGGTCGCTCACGTCGCGCAGCAGGATGATGGCCCCGACCGCCCGCCCCGCTTCGAGCTGCGGGACGATGTGGGTCAGCACCGACACGTCGTCCCGCTCCATCTCCTCCGCGACCGGGAGGTGCGTCGACATCGCCATTCGCGGGGCGCTGTCGTCGAAGCCGATATCGGCGAGCAGCTGCCCCTGCGCATAGGGGTGGATGCCCATGCGGTGCAGTGAGCTCACCGCGTTCGGACTCGCGAATCCGACCCGCGTCTCTGCGTCGATGACGATGACGCCGTCGCCGACGCGCGGCGCGCTCTCGACCTCCATCTCGTCCACCTCGAAGGGGAAGGAGCCCTCCGCGATCATGCTGGCGAACCGGTCGAACGCCTCGAGATAAGCCCGCTCGAGATCGCCTTCGCGACGCGTGAACGACACCGGCGACTCTTGGGTCAGCACCGCGATCGGACGCCCGGCGTGCAACATGGGGATGCACTTCACGTGCACGCGGTCCTTCGCGCCGAGCGCGCTGGTGTCGCCCTCGACGATCTCGACGGTGCGCCAGCAGCGGGTGAGAAGTGGCCGTTCGACCTCGTCGATGACACTGCCGACCAGGTCCTGCGGATAGCTCGTCTGCCCGGTGACCGGGCGCACCTGCGCGAGCACGACAAACCGATGACCTTCTTCGCGCGAGATCGGTGCGAGCAGCAGCAGGTCGGAGAACGAGAGGTCGGCCAGCTGTCGCCAGGTCGCGACGAGCCGTTCGATCTGCACGAGGTCGGTACCGTTCAAGGCAGTACGTGCGCACGCGAGGTACGGGACTGTGTTCATGGCGAGTCCCCGTCGAAGAGGCGCGACCCGATGAGCGCCAACCCTTCGACGTCACCGATGTCGACCTCGAAGTTCGGGATGCGCACGACGACGTCGGGCACCGCCGCGAGCTCGCCGCGCAGCTCGGCTTCCCGCATCGCGACGACCGAGAAGTTGCGGTACGACTCCCCGATCGTGCGCAGCACTCGTGCGACGCGCACCGGATCCTCGAGCGCAGGGTGCTCGAGCGCCGCGACCGACCCGGCGATCGAGCCGGCGTCGTCCACCAGCGCGGCGGCCGCGCTCGCGCCGGCGGGGTCGAGCAGGTAGTCGGGCAACGTCTTGTTGAGAACAAGCGCACCCAGTTGGAACTTCGCGCGCGACGAGCTCGTGGCAGAACCGCTCGGCTTCGTGGAGCGGCGCGGCTTCCAGCGTCGTCACGACCGCGAACGTGGTCCGGCGATCGTGCAACAGCTGTTCGACCGCGTTGGCACGCGTGACGAACCCGTCGTACATGGATTGGAAGTTGAGGAAGAACTCGGCGATGTCTTGCAGGAACTTGCTCCCGAGGATGCGATCGGCCATTTGGTAGAAGGGCCGGGTCGCGACGCTGAGGACGCGGTTCCCGCGCTTGCCGCCGACGCGGTACGGGAGAGTCAGCCAGCGGAGCAACCGACCTCCGAAGAAGTCGGCCATGCGCGCGGGTGCCTCGAGGAAGTCGATCGCGTTGCGCGTCGGCGGCGTGTCGATCACGATCAGGTCGTACTCGCCCTCTGCGTGGATCTCGTACAGGCGCTCCATCGCGATGTAGTCGTGGCTCTGCACGAATCGCGCGGTGAGGTTGTGGTACAGCCGGTTCTCGAGGATTCGGTATGCGGTCTCCTCGTCCTTGGCGTGGCGGAGCACGAGGTCGTCCCACGACTGCTTCGTGTCCAGCTGCGCGGCCCAAAGTTCGCCGCGCGGTTCGACGCCGGCGGCTTTCATCACCTCGGGCGGGACTTGATGGGCGCGGTTGCCGAGCCCTTCGAGCCCGAGCGCGGTCGCGAGTCGTCTGGCCGGGTCGATCGTGAGTACGAGCACCTTGCCGCCGAGCCGGCTCGCGGCGCCGAGGGCGGCTGCGGCCGCCACCGAGGTCTTGCCGACGCCGCCGGAACCGCAGAACACGACGATCTCCTTCGTCGCGAGGAGTTGTTCGAGTCCCGTGGCGGTCACAGGCCGAGCTCCTGACCGAGCGCGTCCGCGACCATGCGCGTCACCCGCAGGCCGTGCGCGCGCACGAAGAGGTAAGGCACGTACAGCAGCGGGAGGTCGACGGTTTCGAGCAGCCGCTCGAGGTGCACCGCGCGGGTACGCCGCAACGACACCGCGAGCCGCGCCGCGTCGAGGACTTCGGTGGTGCCGCTCCCGGCCCGGGCGGTGACGGTTTCGAGCACCCGCGGTTCCCGCAACGCCTCGAACGCCTCTTCGTCGGCGTGCGTGAACAGCTCGGGCAACACCCGGTTGACGACAACCGTGCCGAGCGGCACCGGGACCTCGGCCCGCAGCTTGGCGACGAGCTCGATCGTTTCGGCGACCGGCATCTCCTCCGGCGTGGTCACGATGTTGACCGCGGTGATCGCGGGGTCCTCGAGCAGCTCGCTCAACCACTGCGTCTGCGCGCGTACCGGGCCGACGTCCACCAGCTCGCGGATCGCGCCCGGTGCACCGAGCTGCGCGGCAATATGCCCGGTCGCGGGTCGCGTCGACGATGACGAGGTCGATGTCGGAACGACCTTCGATCGACTCCCTTACTTCCCAACAGATCTTGCCGATCGTCAGGATCTCCTTGACGCCCGGCGCCGCGCTCGCAACGAAGTCGAGAGCCTTCGCAAGCGGACCGACACGCCCGAGCACCGGGACGCGCAGGTTCAGCTTGAGGTACTCCTGCAGCGACGCTTCGGTGTCCATCGCGAGCGCGAGCACACCGGGATACACCTCGCGAGGTTGGAACCCGACCGGACGCTGTTCGAACTGCGCAGGGATATCACCCTTGGCGTCGACCTCGATCAGGAGGACGCGCTTCCCGATGTTCGACGCGAGCAGCGCGGCCGCGGCGGCGACGGTGCTCTTGCCGACGCCGCCCTTCCCCGTGAAGAACAACAGGCGTCGGTCGAGCAGATCGGGCGCGGGCCCGATCACGGCGCGCTACCGGACGCCGAAGCCGACCTGGCGATCTCCGGCATCACTTGCGATCTCGACGAAGGCGATCTTGTCGGTGGGGACGCCGACCTGCTTGCCCTTCTTGTCGGTGAGCCACAACATGCTCGTGGTGCCGCCGAGGGCGTCCTCGATGGCTTTCGTGACCTGGTCGGGCGACTCGGCGACGTCGAGGACGAGCTCGCGAGCGGTGTAGATGACTCCGATGCGGATTTCCATTGCCGGCACGCTACCGGCTGGAACCGACTTCACATGATCTTGAGTTCGGTCCGGTAGATCCGCTTCGGCGCCAGCTCTTCGTCGAGTTGCTCGGCGATCGCACGGAACGCGACCGAGGCGGGGTCGTCCGGCTGCGCAACGACGATCGGCCGGCCCGCGTCGCCGCCGGCGCGCAGCTCCGGCACCAACGGCACCTGCCCGAGCAACGGGACTTCGAGATCGTCGGCGAGCTCCCGGCCGCCGCCTTCACCGAAGAGCGCGTAGCGCTCGCCGTGGCCGCACTCGAACCAGGACATGTTCTCGATCACACCGACGAGGCCCAGGTTGACCTTGCGCGCCATGTACGCCGCCCGTTGCGCGACCTTCTGCGCCGCGGGCTGCGGCGTGGTGACCACGACGACCTCCGCGCGGGGGAGGAACTGCGCCATCGACAGCGCGATGTCGCCCGTGCCGGGCGGCATGTCGACGATGAGGTAGTCGGGCTCGTCCCAGTGCACGTCGGTGAGGAACTGCTCGAGCGCCTTGTGGAGCATCGGCCCCCGCCACACGACGGGCTGGTCCTCGCGGGCGAAGAAGCCCATCGAGATGAGCGTCACGCCATTGGCTTCGGGCGGAACGATCACGTCGTCGATGACGGTGGGCGGCCGGTCGATACCGAGCATGCGCGGCATCGAGAATCCCCACACATCGGCGTCGACCGCGGCGACCTTGTGACCACGCTGCGCGAGCGCGACCGCGAGGTTCGTCGTCACGGAGGATTTACCGACGCCGCCCTTGCCGGAGGCGATCGCGAGCACACGCGTGCGGGAATCCGTGAACGGGTTGGTGCGGGCCGCTTCGGCCGTCCCGCCACCGTTGCGGAGCTGCTGGCTGAGGGCCTCACGCTCGCTGTCGGTCATCACCGTGAGGTCGACATCGACCGCGTCCACCCCGGCGAGCGCGATCACCGCGTCGGTCACCCGGCGGGTGATCTCGGTGCGCAACGGGCACCCGGCAACCGTGAGTGCCACCGTCACCCGAACATGGTTGCCCTCGATCGCAATCCCCCGGAGCATCTCCAGGTCGACGATCGAGCGGTGCAGCTCCGGATCCTCCACGGGGCGCAGGGCTTCGACGATTTCGGCTTCACTCGGCATCGCAGCCTCTCACGGGCAGAGACGGGGATTTCCACTACGGCGATAGGTAGAATACCGGTCATGACCGCGACGGACTTCACTCCGGACGAGTTCGCGGCTGCGGTCGCCGCCGTCACGTCCGCCTTCGGGGACCCGACCCGGCGGGAGATCTACCTCTTCGTCCGCACCCACCCCGACGGCGTCAAGGCGGCCGAGGTCGCCGAGCAGTTCAGCCTGCATCCGAACGTCGCCCGGCACCACCTCGAGAAGCTCGCGGCGGGCGGCTACGTCGACGTCGAACTGGTGCGGCACGAGAGCGCCGGGCGGCCTTCGAAGCGCTACCAGGCGAGCGCACGCGACACGCACCTCGCGTTCCCGCCCCGGCGCGACGACCTCCTTGGCACGCTGCTCGCGCGTGCGCTCGAACGGTTGCCCGTCGAGGAAGCGCACGCGATCGCGGAGCAGGTCGGCTACGAGTACGGCCGCTCCATCGCGGCGCGCATGGAACCCGGCGAGGGCCACCGCTCCGTGAAAAAAGCGCTGGCATCGGTCGCCGACGCGCTGACCGCGCACGGCTTCGCCGCGCACACGGAGTCGCACGGCACCTCGCTCACGTTGGTTGCCGAGCACTGCCCCTTCGGCGAGGCGGCGAGCAAGTACCCGCACGTGTTGTGCGCCGTCGACACCGGGATGATCAAGGGCATGCTCGAAGGGTTGTACGGCGAGACCGACCCGACGATCGAGCAGAGCCGGCCCAGCGGGGACGTGCACTGCATCACGCGCGTGTGAACCGCGCGTATCTCGATCACGCGTCTTCCGCTCCCCTGCGCCCGGCGGTGCTGGACGCCATGCTCCCGTACCTGCGCGATCACCCGGCCGATCCTGGTCGATTGCACAGCGAAGGGCGGGTAACGCGCGTCGCGCTCGAAGACGCGCGTGAGCAGGTCGCCGCGTTCCTCGGTGCGCGGCCACGCGAGGTCGTGTTCACGTCCTCGGGCACCGAGTCGGTGAACGCCGCGATCTGGGGTGCGCTCGCGCGCGCCAATGGCGGTCATGCGGTGACCACTGCGGTCGAGCACTCGTGCGTCCGCGACGCGATCGAGCGTGCCGGCACGGACTGCACCGTGGTCGGGGTCGACCGGTACGGACGGTTCGATGCGGCAGAGGTACTCGACGCGTTCCGACCCGACACCGTGTTGGTGTCGACGCAGCTCGCCAACCATGAGGTCGGCACGCGGCAACCCGCGGCCGCCGTGAGCGAAGCCGCGCGGGCACGCGGCGTGCTTGCACACGTGGACGCGTGCGCGGCCGCGGGTCGGGTGCCGATCGACTTCGTCGCGCTCCGCGCCGACCTGTGCTCGGTAACCGCGCACAAGTGGGGCGGCCCGAAGGGCGCCGGTGCATTGCTCGTGCGGCGCGGGTTACGCGTGCCGCCCCTGCTCGTTGGCGGCGCACAGGAACGCGCCCGGCGCGGCGGCATCGAAGACGTGCCGGCGTGGGTGGGGTTCGGTGCCGCGTGCGCCGACATCGACCTCGACGCCGAAGCCGCACGGCAACGCGTGCTGATCGCGTGCGCCGCGGCCGGATGCTCGACCATCGCGGGAGTCGAGCGGTTCGGTGACCCGAGCGCCGAAGGATCACTCCCCCACTTGCTCTGCATCGGCGTCGAGGGGGTCGAAGCGGAACCGATCCTGCTCGCACTGGACCAGCACGGGGTTGCGGTGCACTCGGGTTCGTCGTGTTCGTCGGAGATGCTCGAGCCGTCGCCGGTCCTCGCGGCGATGGCCGTCGACGCCGATCACTCCTTGCGCGTCTCGGTCGGATGGTCGACCATCGATGCCGACATCGATCGCTTCGTCGAAGTCCTGCCGGGAATCGTCGAGCGCTTCAGGGAGTTGCGCACCGCATGACCGTTCGCCGTTTGAACCACGCCGTGCTGTACGTACGCGACGCCCGCCGATCGGCGGCGTTCTACCGGGAAGCGCTCGACTTCGAAGTCGTCGCCGAGGTCGGCAACGGCGCCGGCGTGTTCCTGAAGGCGTCATGCACCGATAACCACCACGATCTCGGGCTCTTCGCGTTGGGCGCCGATGCTCCGCTCGCCGAACCCGGACGCGTCGGCCTCTACCACCTGGCTTGGCAGGTCGATTCGATCCAAGACCTCGCCGAGATACGCGACCGGTTGTCGCGACTCGGCTCGCTCGTGGGTGCCAGTGATCACGGCGTGAGCAAGTCGTTGTACGCGAAGGACCCCGACGGCAACGAGTTCGAAGTGATGTGGGATGTCCCGCGCGACGACTGGGGCGCCGACGCCAAGGACGCAGCGGTCCGCCCGCTCGACCTCGAAGCCGAACTCGCGCGCTACGGGTAGTTCCGCGTCGCGCGAAGAGTGCGGACGGTTGGCGCAGTCACCGCGCGCGCGGCACCTTCCGAGAGGCGCCGCCGCCCCGGTACGAGTACGATCCCGCGATCAATGACCTCCGTGACCCGTGCACGCAGTCTCGTGCTGGTGCTGCTCCTGCCTCTCGTCGCGGCGGCCGGGCGTAGCAGCAGCAACTCGGATCCGTCGATCGATCTGACCACCTCTCAGTCGAAGCCTGCCGCCGGTGCTCTGAGCATCACCGCCAAACCGCAGGATTTCTCACCGACTTCGGTCGAATTCCGACTCGACAACGTCCACGCGAAACCCGTCGTCGACGACCACGCCCCGTTCCGACTCGACCTCGACGCTGCCTCCCTTGCGCGCGGACGGCACCGAGTGTTCGCGTCCGCACTCAACGGGTCTTCGACGATCACCAGCTCGACGCGATTCGACGCGGCGGGGCGGCCGAACATCATCCACGTCATGGCCGACGACATGCGGTACGACGAGATGGACCGCGTCGCGGACCTCAAACCGGGTGGTGGCTTCGACTGGATGCGCCGCCACGCAACGACGTTCTCGAAGATGTGGATGAACGACAACCTGTGCTGTCCTTCGCGCGCAACTGCTCTGACCGGTCAGACGTCATTCAACACCAAGGTGTTCGACAACCAGACGTTCAAGGACCTCGAGAACACGGTCCCGATGTGGTTGCAGAAAGCGGGCTACTGCACCGGGTTCACGGGCAAGTACCTCAATGGATACGGCTCGCACCGCGCGGGCCGCGTGGCTGGACGTACTGGCAGCCGTTGACCCAGAGGATCGACCAGGAATACGGCTACGCGATGCTGAACCGTAAGGGGCAAGAGGTCACGCCAGGCGACTTCATCACCGACCGTTTGGCGGCGACCAGCCGTGCGCAGGTCAAGGACTGCCTCGATGCGAAGAAGCCGGCGTTCGTCACCTTCTGGCCGTTCGCGCCGCACATCGGATCGAACCCAGAGCCCGACTACGCGAACGTTCAAGTCCCGTGGGCGCCTACGGACCCGAGTTTCAACGAAGCCGACATCAGCGACAAACCCGGATGGTTGCAGTCGTGGTTTCCCACACCACGAGCGAACGCCGCTCAGTGGTACGCGAACTGGTCGACGCTGCGCGTGCGGACACTGTTCAGCGTCGATGACGGGCTGAAGTCGTTGATCGACACCATGGACGCGCGCGGTGAACTGGATCACACCATCTTCGTGCTCACGAGCGACAACGGCTGGTTCCTCGGTGAGCACCGAATCGACAGCCGCAAGCGGCTCGCCTACGAGGCCGGACAAGTGTCGCTGTGGATCGCCGGCCCGGGATTCGAACCAGGGCCGGCCGGCAACGCGTTCGTCACGAACCTCGATCTCGTTCCCACGTTCACCCGAGCGAGTGGAGCAAAGCCTGGTTTGGCGCTCGACGGGCGAGCGATCCAAGAGCTCCTGAGCGAACACGACCTCGGTCGCGACCGCTACTTCCCGATCTACGTCCCGACCGAGCCGGGTGACGCAAAGCACCAACCCACCGGCGTGGGCGTCCGCACGTGGCGATACAAATACATCAGATATCACGATGGCAGTGAGGAGCTCTACGACCTCGCGACCGATCCGTACGAGTTGACGAACTTGGCAACCGCGCCCCAGTGGAACGAAGTGAAAGTCGGCATGAAACGCCTGATGGAGGAAGGCCGGCGATGCCACGGGACGTCGTGTCGTGCGAGTGCTCCGCCCTCACTTCGCTGATCCGGAACCGGTGCCGAGGTTGCGGCCGCGGCGCGGCGTGACGAGTCCTGACGTTCGCTAGCGAGCCGCCCGGCGATTGGTGACGTCGACGACTTCGGCGCCGCTGAGCTCGAGCAGGCGGCCCGGACTGAGCGGGAACACCGTGTCGGGAGTTCCCGCGGCGGCCCACACCTCGTCGAACGTCAACAATGCGGGATCGCATACGGTCGGCAACGGTACGGGATGGCCGAACGGCGGCGTACCGCCGATCGCGTAGCCCGTCGCGTCACGCGCTTCGTCGGCCTCGGCCTGCCGCGCTGCGCCGCCGTAGTGCACGCCGAGCCGCTCGGGATCGACCCGGTTCGCACCAGAGGTCAGCGCGAGCACCGGCCCGACGCCGTCCACGACGAACACCAACGACTTCACGATCGCGGCGACGTCGCACCCGATGGCCGCGGCCGCGTCCGCCGCGGTACGGGTGCCGCCCGGATACTGCGTGACATCGATCGTCACGCCCGCCTCGTGCATTGCGTCGACGAACCGGTTCATTGCCTCGACGCGAGCAGGTTGAGCGCAGATCCGGCGCGGAACCAGTCGATGTGCTCCTCCGACATCGTGTGGTTGGCCGAGAAGGCATCCGTGGAACCGTCGGTGTGGTGGAGCACGACCGTCACCTGGCTGCCGGGTGCGAGCGCGCCCAGGCCCGTGATGTCGACCGTGTCGTCGGCCTGGATCTTCTCGTAGTCGGCGGCGTCGGCGAACGTCAGCGGTAGTACCCCTTGCTTCTTGAGGTTCGCCTCGTGAATGCGCGCGAACGAGCGGACCAAGACCGCGCGCCCGCCCATGTACCGCGGTTCCATCGCCGCGTGCTCACGCGACGATCCTTCGCCGTAGTTCTCATCTCCGACTGCGATCCAGTCGACCCCCGCGGCCTTGAAGTCGTGTGCGACCTCGGGGATCGGCTTCGCACTCTCGAACGCGTTGGTCGCGCCTATGAACAGGTTGCCGGAGATGTTCGTAAGGTGCCCGCGGTACTTGAGCCACGGACCCGCGGGTGAGATGTGGTCCGTGGTGCACTTGCCCACCGCCTTGAGCAGCACTCGCAGACCGGTGAGGTCCTGCCCGTCCCATGCGGGGAACGGCGTCAACCGCTCGAGCCGCTGCGAGTCGGGCGACACCTCGATCGCGACCGATGTCGGGTCCGCGGCGGGCGGGACGAAGCCCGAAGCGCCGGCGTCGAAGCCGCGCGACGGGAGGTCGTCGGCCGTCGGCGCCTCGAAGTGGTCAATGAAGTCACCGGCGAGGCGGCCAGTCAACGCCATGCCGACCACGGTTTCCGGCGACCCGATGAAGGCGAACGTGTCGGCGTTGCCGTCGTTGCGCGCGGGGAAGTTGCGGTTGAAGGACGTGACGATCGTGTTTGGTCCGGAGGGGGCATCCTCGCGCTTCCACTGGCCGATGCACGGGCCGCACGCATTGGCGAGCACGGTCGCGCCGATCGCCTCGAGGTCCGCGAGCAGTCCGTCCCGTTCGATGGTCGCGCGCACCTGCTCCGAACCGGGCGTGATCATCAACGGCGTCTTGACGGTCATCCCCTTGGCCGTTGCCTGGCGCGCGATGTGCGCGGCGCGACCGATGTCCTCGTACGACGAGTTGGTGCACGAACCGACGAGCGCGACCGAGATCTCGGTGGGATATCCCTTGGCCTCGGCTTCCGCGGCGATCTCGGAGATCGGCCGGTCGAGGTCGGGAGTGTGCGGACCGACGAGGTGCGGCTCCAGCGTGGAGAGATCGATCTCCACGACGCGGTCGTAGTACCGGCTGGGATCGTCGTCGACCTCTGGGTCGTTACGCAGGTGCTCGGCGAACCGGTCGGCGAGGTCGACGAGGGCCTCCCGCCCGGTCGCCTTCAGGTACCGCGCGGTGTTCTGGTCGTACCCGAACAGCGAACACGTCGCGCCGATCTCCGCGCCCATGTTGCAGATCGTCGCCTTGCCCGTCGCCGAGATCGTGTGCGCACCCGGCCCGAAGTACTCGACGATCGCGCCGGTGCCGCCCTTCACCGTGAGGATGCCGGCAACCGCGAGGATCACGTCCTTCGGCGCGGCCCAGCCCGAGAGCGCGCCGGTGAGCCGCACGCCGATCAGCTTCGGGACGCGCGTGTTGTACGGCCACCCCGCCATGACGTCCATCGCGTCGGCTCCACCGACGCCGATCGCGACCATGCCCAACCCGCCCGCGTTCGGCGTGTGCGAGTCCGTGCCGATCATCATGCCGCCCGGGAACGCGTAGTTCTCGAGCACGACCTGGTGGATGATCCCGCTTCCCGGCTTCCAGAAGCCGATGCCGTACTTCGCCGACACGGTGCGCAGGAACTCGTACACCTCCCGGTTCGTGTCGAGCGCGACCTCCATGTCGGCCGCGGCGCCGACGCGCGCCTGGATCAGGTGGTCGCAGTGCACCGTGGACGGCACCGCGACCGCGGGCAGCCCCGCGAGCATGAATTGCAGCAACGCCATCTGCGCGGTCGCGTCCTGCATCGCGACGCGGTCGGGCCGGTAGTCCGCGTAGTCGACGCCGCGCGCGAGTCCTGACGCGCGCGGGTCGTCCGCGTGGCTGATGAGCACCTTCTCCGCGAACGTGAGCGCCCGACCGAGTCGTTCGCGGGCGATCGCGACGCGCTCCGGGTAGCGCGCGTACGCGCGCTCGACCAGCGCCACGGGGGTTGACGGACCGACCAGCTGTGGAATGGCTTCAGACATGTTCCAGGACTCCTACGTTCAACGAGAACTCGATCTCCAACGTGGTGCGGTCCGCGGGATAGCGGTGCTCCGAGTACAGGACCGGTTTGCCGCCTGTGTCCGACGTCACCCGCCGCGATACGAGCAATGCGGCGCCGGTGTCCGTGTCGAGCAACTGCGCCGTCGGCCCGTCGGCCACTTCCGCGCCGATCGTCTGTTGCACGGTTCCCAGTTGCACGCCCCGCAACGGCAACAGGTCGTAGAACGGCGCGTGCTCGACGTCGGCGCGCGAGAGCGCGGCGCCGAGATCGCCGCGGACGTAGACGACGACGAGCGCGAACGGCCGGTCGTCGGCGAGGTTGAGCCGCTCGACGCGCAGGACATCGGCGCCGGGCTCGGTATCGAGCGCCGCCGCGGCCGGCGGGGGCGCGGTGACGAAACCGAACCCGAGGATGCGCCGGCCGGGCGTCGCACCGGCCGCCTCGACCGCGGCCTCGATGGTGGTCACCCGGCCGAGCGGCTGGCGCACAGGATCAACCGCGACGAACCAGCCCGCGCCCCGGCGACTCGTCACGAGCCCTTCGCGGCGCAGCACGTCGAGCGCGCGCCGCACGGTCACCCGGCTCGCGCCGTACTCGGTCGCGAGGTCGACCTCGCCCGGGAGCGCGCCACCGGGGCCGACCCGCCCGGAGGCGACCCGGGCCCGCAACGCGTCGGCGAGGTCGAGGTAGCGCACGACTTGTATGCTACTTGTCTAGAGTGTGTCAGACAAGCGCGGAGCGGGCCGATCAGGGCGCCTGGAACGGCCGCCAGGCGTCCGGATCCGCAGTCTTCGACGCAACCGACCGAGGGAGCTTGCCCGCCGCGAGGTCGGCGAGGGTGACCTTCTCGAGGACCGAGCGCAGGCTCGCCCGCACCGCCACCCAGAGGTCGGGCATGTGCTTCGCGGCCCCGCCGTACTCGAGGTCTTGGGGCTGGACGCCCTGTACGGCGGCGAGGGGGCCCTCGACCGCCCGCAGCACTGCCGCCACGGTGATCTCCCGGGCCGGGCGGGCGAGCTGGTAGCCGCCTTCTGCCCCGCGACGGGTGCGCACGATGCCGGCCCGGCGCAGCTCGGTGAGGATGTTCTCGAGGAAGTTTTGCGGGATGTCCTGGCTCTTGGCGAGGTGCTCGCCCTTGACCGGCACGCCGTCCGGCTGGGCAGCCGCGAGCTCCACCGCCGCCCGCACCGCGTAGTCCGCCTTGGCCGTGATCCGCATCGGTCCATTTTGCCGGACGGCCGGGCCTTGACCCAGCTTGTCGACTATGCCACCCTTGTCGATCTAATAAGTCGACAATACCGGCAGGGACGCCAGTGCAACTCAACATCGCGTTCGCGGGCCTCATCGTCGGCCTGATCATCGGCATGACGGGCATGGGCGGGGGCGCGCTGATGACCCCGATCCTCGTGATCTTCTTCGGTGTGACACCGTCTGCCGCGATCTCCTCGGACGTCGTCGCGTCCTTCATCCTCAAGCCGATCGGCGGGAGCGTCCACGCGCGCCGTGGCACGGTCAACTGGACCCTCGTCGGTTGGCTCGCCATCGGCTCCGTTCCGAGCGCGTTCGCGGGCGCGTGGATCATCTCCAACATCGGCGGCGAGAACGTCGAGGACCGGATCAAGCTGATCCTCGGCATCGTGCTGCTCATCGCCGCGGTCGGCATGATCGTGAAGATCTGGATCCAGAGCCGGCGGCCGCAGGTCGACGAGGACGCGCCAGTGCACGTCCGACCGATCCCGACGATGATCATCGGCATCGTCGGCGGCGTCATGGTCGGCATGACGTCGGTCGGATCGGGCTCGTTGATGATCGTCGCGCTGATGCTGCTGTACCCGACGATGTCGTCGAAGCAGCTCGTCGGCACCGATCTGGTCCAGGCCGTGCCGCTCGTGGGCGCAGCCGCCCTCGGCCACTTGATCTTCGGGAACCTCTCCCTGGACCTGACCGGCAGCGTGCTGCTCGGCGCCATTCCCGGCGTCTACATCGGCGCGCACATCTCAGCACGCGCCAGCGACACCTTCATCCGACCGGTGCTGATCGCGGTGCTCGTGATCTCGTCGGTGAAGCTGCTCGGCGCGTCGAACGCGGTCCTCCTCGCGTTCACGGTCGCCGCGGTGGTCTCGGTCACGACCTGGACCGTCGCCGCGAGCCGTCAGCGGGTGACGAGGTCGGCGAGCGTGGTCGACCCGAGCACGCCGCGGGTCGACGTCTCCAGCGCATTCCAGATGGAACCCGATCGGTCGTAAGGCTCCGTGAGCGGACTCTCGACGGCGTCGAGGATCTCCGAGAGCGTGATGGCGCGGGACGGTCGGGCCAGGCGATAGCCGCCGTCGTACCCACGTTGGGCCGCGAGCAGGCCGGCCCGCCGCAGGTCGCGCAGGATGTTCTGCAAGTACTCGAACGGGATGTCCTCCGCCTCCGCGAGAACGATCGCCTTGACGAACTCGTTCCCGGAGGCCGCGATCGCGACCATGGATCGCAGCGCGTAGTCGCTCTTCGCCGGGATTCGCATGGGGTCGGGACAGCTCCAGCTTGACGGTGCTCGTCCGCATAGTCTACTTTTTCGATGGACATTGTCTAGAAGACAGCGACATCACGGAGGAAGTTGTGCAGTCCCGACGCCGATTCGGCGCACTCGTTTTCACGACGCTCATCCTGGCGCTGGTGCTCACCGCCTGCGGCGGTGACGACGACGACAGTGCATCCGACACGAGCGCCGCAAGCAGCGGTGCAACGGCGGCGGCGAGCACCGAACCCGTCACCTTGCGGCTCGGTTACTTCGCCAACACCACGCACGCGCCGGCCATCGTCGGCATCGAGCACGGTGAGTTCGCCAAAGCGCTCGGTGACAACGTGACGCTCGAGACGTCGATCTTCAACGCCGGCCCCGCGGCCGTCGAGGCGATCTTCGGTGGCGCGCTGGACGCGTCCTTCATCGGTCCGAACCCGTCCATCAATGCGTACGCGCAGTCGAACGGCTCGGCGGTGCGCGTCGTGTCCGGCGCGGCTTCGGGCGGTGCCTACCTGGTCGTGAAGCCTGACGTCACCGCGGCGAACCTCAAGGGCAAGACGCTCGCGACGCCGCAGCTCGGCAACACCCAGGACGTCGCGCTGCGCACGTGGCTGAAGTCGAAGGGCTACGAGACCGACACGGCCGGCGGCGGTGACGTGAAGATCCTGCCGCAGGACAACTCGCAGACGATCGACACGTTCAAGGCTGGTCAGATCGACGGTGCGTGGGTGCCCGAGCCGTACGCGACCCGGCTCGTGACCGAAGGCGGCGGCAAGATCCTCGTCGACGAGAAGGACCTGTGGCCGAACGGGAAGTACGTCACGACGAACCTGCTCGTGACGACCAAGTTCCTTGATGCCCACCCGGACGTCGTGAAGAACCTGATCGCCGGAATCGGCGATTCGATCGACTACGTCAAGGCTTCCCCCGCCGACGCCGAGAAGGTCGTGGCGGACGGCATCCAGAAGGCGTCGGGCAAGCCGATCGCCGCCAACCTGGTGGAAGCGAGCTTCAAGAACATCGACTTCACGCTGGACCCGGTGCCGTCGTCGCTCATCAAGGGTGCCGCGAACGCGGAGGCGCTGGGCCTCCTCAAGCCGGTCAGCAACCTCAAGGGCATCTACGACCTGAAGCTCCTCAACGAGGTCCTCGAGGACCGCGGCGAAACGGCGGTAACAGTGAAATGAACGGCATTCGTCCACTCCGAGCAGTGGATGCGACATCGGACCCGGCCCCGCCCGCCGGGTCCGTCGTCGCGTCCGCAGTCGCGTCCGCAGTCGCGATCCAAGACGTGCGCAAGGTGTTCGGGCACGGACCCGGCGCGGTCGTGGCGCTCGACGGCGTGAGCCTCGACGTCGCACCGGGCGAGTTCGTCTGCCTCCTCGGCGCATCGGGTTGCGGCAAGAGCACGCTGCTCAACCTCGTCGCGGATCTCGACAAGCCGACGTCGGGGCGAGTGGACGTACGGGCCAACCGCACCGCGCTCATGTTCCAGGAAGCCGCGCTGTTCCCGTGGCTGACGGTGCGCGGCAACATCGAGCTCGCACTGAAGCTCGGTGGCAGACCGCGCGAGCGCCGGCGGGCACGCAGCGAGCAGCTGCTCGAGATGGTGCACCTCACCGACTTCGCGAAGAAGCGGCCGCACGAGCTCTCAGGCGGCATGCGCCAGCGTGGCGCGTTGGCCCGCGCGCTCGCGCAGGACTCACAGGTGCTGTTGATGGACGAACCGTTCGGCGCGCTGGACGCGATGACGCGCGACGTCCTGCACGACGAACTCGAAACGCTGTGGCGCACGACCGGCAAGACGGTCTTGTTCGTGACGCACAACGTGCGCGAGGCGATTCGCCTCGGCGATCGGGTCGTGCTGCTCTCGAGCCGTCCCGGCCGGGTGGCTGACATCACACAGGTGCGCATCGAGCGGCCCCGCCGCATCGACTCGCCCGAAGTCGCGACGCTGGCGGCCACGATCACGGATCGCCTTCGCGAAGAGATGGAGCGTCATGCCCGCGGGAAGTGACACCAAATTGCATCCGGTCGAAGACCTCGACATCGCCGCGTTCGAAGCCGAATTCGGCCGAGGTCCGTCCCGCGCCGGCAAGGTCTGGTCGGCGTTGTGGCCGAAGCTGCTCGCGGTCGGCCTCTTCTTCGGTGGCTGGCAGATCGTGGTGTGGACCGGGTGGAAGCCGGAGTACGCGCTTCCATCCCCCTTCACGGTCCTGCACCAGTTCTGGCAGGACAAGAGCACGCTTTGGGACGCGACGCAGACCACCCTGCTGCGCGCCGTGCGCGGCTATGCGATCGCGCTCGTCATTGGTGTCGTCGCGGGGCTCATCGTGTCGCGCTCGAAGGTCCTGCGCGCCGGCGTCGGCTCCATGATCACCGGCCTGCAGACGATGCCGTCGATCGCGTGGTTCCCCGCCGCGATCGTGATCTTCGGCCTCGGCGAGTCCGCGATCCTCTTCGTCATCGTCCTCGGCGCCGCGCCGTCGATCGCCAACGGGCTCATCAGCGGTGTCGACAACATCCCGCCGGTCCTGCTGCGGGCGGGCCGCGTGCTCGGCGCGCGTGGGCTCTCGTCGGTGCGCCACGTCGTACTGCCGGCCGCGCTTCCCTCCTTCATCGGCGGATTGAAGCAGGGCTGGGCGTTTGCCTGGCGCAGCCTGCTCGCGGGTGAGCTGATCGTGCTCATCGCGGGCAAGGTGTCGCTCGGTCAGGAGCTCCAGGGCGCGCGCGACCTGAACAACTACCGCCAGATGTACTCGGTGATGATGATGATCTTCATCATCGGTGTCGTCGTCGACGCGGTGATCTTCGGGACGGCCGAGCGCTGGATCCGCCGCCACTACGGCTTGATCGACGCGACCGAGAGCTGAGAGCCACTACTGATCTGGGCTAGGCCGCGTCGCGGTCGCGCTCTTCGACGACGACGGACTCCATCACGTCGCCGACCTGCGTCGCCTGGGCGACGTCGATGCCGTCGATGACCTGACCGAACAGGTTGTAGTTCGGTGTCAACTTGCGCTGGCAGTCGTCGATGCAGACGAAGAACTGCGAGCCGTTCGTGTCCGGGCCCGCGTTCGCCATCGCGACCGCACCGAGCACGTAGGGACCCTGCACCGGTTCGTCGGCGAACTTGTAGCCGGGGCCGCCGCGACCGCTGCCCTCGGGACAGCCGCCTTGGATGACGAACTCCGGCACCACGCGGTGGAACTTGAGACCGTCGTAGTAGCCGTCGCGCGCGAGGCCGACGAAGTTGTTGACGGTGTTCGGCGCCAGCTGCGGGTCGAGGTCCATCACGATCGTCCCGCGGTTGGTGGTGATCGTCGTGCGGTAGATCTTCGACGCGTCGGTCTGGGGGGCGGGTTGCTTGGCCACGAGCGGTCCTCCGGTCAGGGGGTCGCCACAGTAGTGGGCGTGGCCGCGGCGACCGCCTCCGCGAGCGCACCGTTGACCAGTTCGCGCTGCGGGTGGTCCTGCGGCGCCAGGACGAGGAACTGCTGGAAGTCCGGGACCGCTGCAGCCGGATCGGACAGCACGTTCATGTATGTCAACCCGCGGAACACGTAAGCGTCGAAGTAGTTCGGGTCGAGGGTGATCGCCTGGTTCAGTGACGCCAGCGCGCGCTGTGCGACCCCGTCGCGCTGGGTGCCGGCCGGGAGCTGCTGTGCCGCAAGCGCATTGATCCACCCGATGTACGTGAGCGGCTCGGGCTGCTTCGGATCGATCTGCGACGTGGCGTCGTACTCCTTGAGCGCGCCGGCGAGGTCCGTGCCCAGCAGCGCCCGCGCGTACGCGATGCGCGCGTCGTAGCTGTCGGGCTTGGCCACCGCGGCCGCCTTCAGCGTGTCGAGCTCGCTCTGGTTGGCGTCGGCGTTGCCGGTGATGGTCTGGCCCGGCTCGCGCGTGCCGAGCGCGCGCGTGAGCCCGAACGCGGCGAAGCCGGCGAACGCGGCGATGCAGACGAACGTGATGACCTTCATGCGCCGCGATGCGCGCGGTGCCTCCGGCAACACCGGCGCCACACCGTCGCGTAGCGACCGGATGACCGTGGCTGCGCGCGCGGTGTAGTCCGCGTGCAGCGACCGGTAGGTGTCGTCGTCGATGTTGCCGGCTTCGCGCTCGGACTCGAGGTCGTCGAGGGAACGCAGGAGGAACTCGCGCTCAGCTTCCAGCTCGTCGGCCCCGTTCATGCGGCTTCAGTCTTCGGTGCTCGATCTCCTCGCGGAGATGATTCACGGGCCGCACCTACGACTTGCGCCTGGCTGTTCACGTCGGCGCGTCGCGGGTGCGGGCGACGAGCACTTCATCGTCCGCGGTAGCCGTGAGCCGCGGCTCGCGTGACCACCGGCGCAGCGCAAGCACGACGCCGGCGGCCGCGGCGATGAACACGACCACGGGCAGCCCCCACGCGATCAGCGCGAACCCGCTTTTGCCCGGGTTCAGGAGGATGCGCTCGCCGTAGACACGCGCGTACGCGGCCCGGATCGTGGCATCGGACTGGCCCGACGCAATGCGATCGTGGATGTCATTCCGGATCGCGCGTGCTTCCGGCGCGTTGCTCTCGGCGACGGACTCACCGGTGCACACCGGGCACGCGATCTCCTTGCCCAGCCGGCTCGCGCGCGCGGCAGGCGAGTTCGACGGTTGCGAACGGGCGACGAGGATGGCGAGGGCCACGACAACGATCGCGCCGAGCGCGAGCCACGGGAGCCAACGCCGCATCAGAGTGTTCCTCGCGCCGCCCGCAGCATCGTCTCGAGGTTGGCGACGGTCACCGCCGCGAACTGCTCGCCCGCGACGCGACCGTCGGGACCGATGACGAAGGTCTCCGGTTGGCCTGTCGTACCGTACGCGAGCGCAGCCTTGCTCTTCGGATCGAATCCGATCGTCCAGCCGACGTTCTCGCGCTTCGCGTAGTCGCGGATCGCTTGCGTCGTATCGTCGCGCACGATGCCGACCATCGCGAAGTCGGGTTCGGCCTTGTGCCGGTCGTAGAACGTGGCGAGCGCGGGTGCCTCTTGCTGGCACGGCTGGCACCAGGAGTTCCAGAAGTTCACGACGACGGTCTTGCCCGCGAGGTCGGCGAGAGACAGCTCTTTTCCGTCGAGGGTGGTGACGGTGAACGCGGGCGCGGGATCGTTCGAACCGGTGAAGCGGCCTTTGGTGACGTTCGGATCGCTGCCGTTGACGTTCAACGCGAGCACGACACCGAACACGACGACGATCGCGCCGACGGCGAGGGCGATCCAACGGACGCGCCCTCTCATGTCCCAGCCTCACCTGTCGACGCCTCCACGAGTTCGGGCGGTTCAGGCAGCTCGGGCTCGTCGGGAACCGGTTCGCGGTCGGGTTCGGGCAGCACCGTCCGCCGGCGCGCCGGCAGCAGCGCGAGCGCAACACCGACGGCCATGATGCCCCCGCCGATCCACAGCCAGAGCACCATCGGGTTGATCTGGACCCTCAGCGCGACCTTGCCGGTCTGCGTGGGCGACGACACGAGTGTGAGGTACACGTCCTGCAACACGCCGGTGCGCACCGACGGCGTCCCGATCCCACTGTTGAAGTTCGGGAACGTCGAGATCCCCGGGGCGTACACGCCGAGGTCCTTGCTCCCCTGTTCGATGCGGACGCGCGCGGACACGGTCGTCTTCTGACCCGACCGTTCGATCTGCGAACCGAGGTACGTGAGCATGTAGCCGCGCACCTCGGCCGATTGGCCTGGTGAGAGCTGCACCTCGCGCCGCGTGACGTAGCCCGAGGATGCCGCCAGCGCGACCGCGATGACGACGACGCCGATGTGCACGACGAGGCCGCCGTAGAGCCTCGGGTTCGCGCGGACCATGCGCGCGGTCGCGACCGGCACCGCTTCGTCGTGGGCCCGCCGGCGGGCACGGATCCCGATGCCGATCGTGCGACCGATGCTGGCGAACGCAAAGGCAGCCAGCGCGAACGTCAGCACCTGCGCGACCCCACGTGCGCCGAGCAGCAACGCCACGACGAGCGTGATGCCACCCACCCAGGCAGGTATCAGGAGCCGCTTGCGGAGGAGCTCGCCGCTCGCGGCGCGCCACGGCAACAGCGGTCCGACCGCCATGAGGAACAGCAGCGCGATCCCGATCGGGACGCCTAACCGTTCGAAGTACGGCTCCCCGACCGACAGGGTCCGGTTCTGCAGCGCTTCGGCGAGCAGCGGGAACACCGTGCCCGTCAGCACGACCAGCGCGAACCCAGCAAACAGGAGGTTGTTCATCAGGAACGCCGCTTCGCGCGAGACCGGCGAGTCGATGCGGCCGGGCGCGCGCAGTTCGTCGCCACGCCACGCGATGAGCGCGACGCAACCGACGGCGACGATGCCGAGGAACGTCAGCAGCCACGGGCCGATCGGCGACTGCGTGAAGCTGTGCACCGACGTGACGACGCCGGACCGGGTGAGAAACGTGCCGAGGATCGTGAGGCAGAAGGTCGCGAGCACGAGCGACAGGTTCCAGACCCGCAACATGCCGCGCCGTTCCTGCACCATCACCGAGTGGATGAACGCAGTGCCGGTGAGCCACGGCAGGAGCGACGCGTTCTCGACCGGGTCCCAGCCCCAGTAGCCGCCCCACCCGAGGACTTCGTAGCTCCACCACGCGCCGAGCACGATCCCGATCGTGAGGAAGCCCCAGGCGATCAGCGTGGTGCGCCGCACGTCCGCGAGCCAGCCTTCGCCGAAGCGACCCGTGATCAACGCGCCGACCGCGAACGCGAACGGGATCGTGAAGCCGACATATCCGAGGTAGAGCATCGGCGGGTGAATCGCGACGAGCACGTGGTTCTGCAGCAGCGGGTTGGGGCCGCGCCCGTCGGCGGGTATCGCGCCGACGACCTCGCGGAAAGGATTCGCCGGCCCGAGCGTCAGCGCGAAGAAGAACAGCGTGACGCCGAGCCCGACGACCGTCGCCCACGCGACCAGAGGGTCGGTGGCCCGACTGCGAAAGCGCCACACCGTGACCGACAGGTAGGCGGTGAGCGCGAGCACCCAGAGGAGGATCGAGCCCTCGAGCGCGGCCCACGCCGCGGTGAACGTGAACAGCCCCGGGGTCGCGCGTGCGACGTTGTTCGCGACGTAGCGCAGTGAGAAGTCGTGCGCGAACAACGCCGACTCCATCGTGGCGAACGCGGCGACCGCGGCCATGAGCGTCACGAACACGTAGCGGCGGCCGATGCGGAGCAGGACCGGTCGTTGCTTGTACACCCCGACCAGGATCGTGACGATCCCGAGCGCGGCCGCGGCCGCGCCCGCGGTGAGCGCGCCGTACCCGATGGCCGCTCTCACCCGCGCCTCACCGCTTCACGCTGGCGGGCTCGGCCGGGCACTTCTCGCCCAGCTTCCCCTTGGGCGGCTTGTACTGGTTGCCGTGCTTGATCAGGAGCTGGTCGGACTCGAACGTGCGGCCCGACCAGCTGCCGGCCACGACAACCGGCGCGCAATCGGAAAAGAGGTCGGGCGGGCTGCCGGAGAAGTGCACCGCGGCAACCTTGCCGCCTTCTGTGAGCTCGAACTGCACGTCGTCGCCGTCCTTGGCGATGCTGCCGGGCACGACGGCGCCGCTCATCTTGAACGCGCGGTCACCCTGCTCCGAGCGTGCGGCGACGGCTTTCGACACCGGTTGGAACAGCACGACGTTGTCCTTGAGGATGACGAGCATCCAGATCGCGGCGCCCAGACAGAGCAGTGCCGCGATGCTCCATCGCAACTTCATCAGCCGGCCTCGTCGACCACCGACCGCCGCGCGCGCCGCAGGTGCTGCCAGAGCCACGCGGAGTACGTGCCGAGCGTGACCGCGACGATGCCATAGCCGGCGACGACGTAACCCCAGTTGTGATCCATCAGTTGTGATCCATCAGGCGGGCACCGTTTCCGATTGTGCTTCCTCGGCGAGGCGCACCCGCCGATCGATCGCGAGTTGGAGCTCGCGCTCCTCGCGGCCTTCGTCGTATTCGGCGATGCGCAGGCGAGCAAGGACGAGCGTCGCGTAGAGCAAAGTGAACGCGAACACCGAGAAGATCAGCGTGAACGGCATCCAGAAGCCTTGGAACGCGACGTCGAGGTTCTTGTTGAAGACGGTGCCATCCTGGTGCAGCGTCTCCCACCACGTCACCGAGAAGTGGACGACGGGCACGTCGGCGAACGCGATCAGCGCCGCGATCGCGCACCGCTTGCCCCGCTCGGCGGAGGTGACGCCGGTGCGCCGCAACGCGAGGTAGCCGAGGTAGAGGAAGAACAGCACCGCGGTGGTGGTGACCCGCGCGTCCCACTCCCACCACGTGCCCCAGATCGGACGACCCCAGAACGACCCCATCGCGAGCGTCAAGCCCGTGAAGATCACACCGACCTCGGCCGACGCGCCGGCGAGCAGGTCCCACGTGGTCGACCGCGTGCGCGGCCACAACCACAGCCCGGATGCGACAGCCGTCACGAAGAACGCGAGGTACGCGAGCCATGCGGTAGGCACGTGCATGTAGAGGAGGCGGTACGCGTCGCCTTGGAACGCGTCGGCCGGCGCGACCGCGAGCGCGAGCACGATCGTCACCGCGATGCTCACGGCCGAGGCGATCGAGAGCACTTTCAGGTTCACGACGATTCCTCCAGGAGCGGCCCGAAGGCCAGGGCGCCGAGCGTGACGACGAGCACCGCGAAGGCACCGAGCAGCTGCACCCACGGCCACCCGTCACCGGGGTTGCCGTCGAGCGCGGCCTCGAAGGCACGCGTCCCGCCCAGCATCACCGGCGTGACGGCCGGCAGCACGAGCAGCGGCACGAGCGTCTCCCGGGCCCGGACACCCAAGCCGAGCACGCCGTAGACGGTACCGGTGGCTGCCAGCCCGATGGTCGCGGGCACCGCGGCGGCGAGGATGAGCAGGATGCCGCGCACCTGGACGTCGTAGAGGATGACGACCCCGACGCCGAGGATCACCTCGAGTGCCGCGAGCTCCACCGCGATCGCGGCCGCCTTGCCCAGGAATATCGCGACGCCGTCGAGACCCGACAGGCGCAGACCGTCGCGGGCCGCGTTCCCCTCCTCGACCGCGAACGCGCGGCTGACCGCGAGCAGCGCGGCGAGGAGCACAGCGGTCCAGAACAGGCCGGGCGCGACGCGCGACAGCAGGCCGCGATCGGGGTCGAGCGCGAACGCGAAGAGGATGAGCACGATGCCGCCGAACGGCAGCACCTGCTGCAGCGCGACCCGCGAGCGCCGCTCGATGCGGAGGTCCTTGCCCGCGACGAGCATGGAGTCGCGCAGGATCTGTCCCCCGAACTGCGTCATGGGCCGACCTCGACCATCGGGGTGACGGGTGCCGGAGCGGCCGTGGCCCGCGACTCGTGCACACGGCCCGCGATCACTGCGACTTCGCGCGTTGCATGCCGGCGGGCGACGTCGAGCTCATGCGAGGCGAGCAGCACCGTGCGTCCTTCGGCGGGCGATGCGGCGAGCACCGCGTCGACCACGGCGCGACCTTCGGCGTCGAGGCCCGCGTGCGGTTCGTCGAGCAGCAGCAACTCCGGATCGCGCGCGAGGGCGATGGCGAGCGAGAGGCGGCGTCGTTGGCCCTGCGAGAGGCGACCGTGCGCGACGCCGGCGATCTCTTCGAGCCCGACGCGCGCGATCGCGGCGTCGGCTTCGTCACGGGTGTGGCCCGCGGCGCGAGTTGCGAAGTGCACGTTCTCCGTCACGGTGAGGTCGTCGTAGGCGAACGTCTCGTGCCCGACCATGCCGACCGACCGCCGCACGGCCCGGCGGTCCTGGGTGAGGTCATGCCCGAGCACCGATGCGGAACCCGATCGCACCGCCAGGAGACCGGCGCAGAGCCGCAACAACGTCGTCTTGCCCGCGCCGTTCGGTCCGGTGCACAGCACGACTTCGCCCGCGTCCACGTCCAGATCCGCGCCGGCGAGCGCGGGGAACCGACCGAGCAGGCACACCGCCGATCGCAGGCTGATGACGCGGCTGGGAACGCGCACGGCTCGCCTTTCACAGCGCAAGGGACGGGCCGGGAAAGTCTACGAAGGGTGCCGGTTGACCAGCGAACTGTCACCGCGCGTGAGAACCCCCGCGCGCATCGGTATCCTGCCGTCGGGATGCGACGGGCGATCGCGGCCTTCGGCCGCCTCTTGGTGACGGGAGGGCTGCTGATCCTCCTGTTCGTCGCCTTCCAGCTCTGGGGCACCGGCCTCGTGACGGCCCGGGCGCAGGACGACATGCGGGCCGAGTTCAACCGCTCGATCGCCACCACGACGACCACCGACGCGGCCCCGTCGACGACGGCCGCGCCGGTCACCGACCCGGCGGCCGCCCCCCCGACCGGCGACTGGATCGGGACGATCAAGATCCCGAAGATCGGCGTGGACAAGATCTTCGTGGAGGGCACCGGCCGCGAAGACCTCAAGAAGGGACCGGGCCACTACCCGGGCACACCGTTGCCGGGCCAGGTGGGGAACGCCGCGATCGCCGGCCACCGCACCACCTACGGCCAACCGTTCTTCAACCTGGATCAGCTCGAGACGGGTGACGAGATCGTGACCACGAGCGTGGTCGGCAAGTACACGTACGCGGTCACCGACAAGCTCGTCGTGCACCCGGAGGACACCTACGTCGTCGACAACACGCCCGACGCACAGCTGACGCTCACCACGTGCAATCCGAAGTTCTCGGCGCGCGAACGGCTCGTCATCAAGGCGACGCTGGTGCCGGCGAAGTCGTCGCTCCCGGTCGACGCCTCCGCACTGCGGGGCGAGACGCCGACCACACAGGCGCCGACGCTCGCGGAAGGTCTCGACGGCGAGAGCAAGCCGCTCGGCCCCGCGTACGGTTGGGGCGCGATCGTCGCCGCGGTCGGCGTGGCGTGGTGGTGGCTGTTCCGGCGGTGGCGGCACCCGGCCACGTGGCTCGCCGGCGTCGTACCGTTCCTCGTGGTGCTCTTCGGCTTCTACTACTTCCTCGAGCGCGTCCTGCCCGCGGGCTACTAGTGCTGCCCACGTTCGACGACGTGCGCGCCGCCGCGACGCGCATCGGCCCGTTCGTGCACCGCACCCGAGTCTTGACGAGCAAGGCGTTGGACGAGTGGCTCGGCACCACCACGTACCTCAAGGGCGAGCACCTGCAGCGCATCGGTGCGTTCAAGTACCGCGGCGCGACCAATGCCGTGCAATCGCTCTCCGAGCGCGACGCGCGCAATGGCGTCGCCGCGCATTCGTCCGGCAACCACGCCGCCGCGCTCGCGCTCGCGGCCGCGACGCGAGGGATCCCGGCGTACGTCGTCATGCCGGAGTCCGTACGCGCGGTGAAGAAGGCTGCGGTGCTCGCGTACGGCGCGGCGATCACGTACTGCGAGAACACGCCGGAGTCACGGGTCGAGACGTTGGCCGAGGTCGTGGCTCGCACTGGCGCGGTCGAGGTGCACCCGTTCGACAACGACGCGGTGATCGCGGGCGCGGGCACCGCCGGGCTCGAGCTGGTATCCGAGGTACCGGGTCTCGACTTCGTCGTCGCGCCGGTCGGTGGTGGCGGACTGCTCTCCGGCACCGGGCTCGCCGCGCACGGTCTGCAGCCCGACGTCGCCGTGTTCGGCGCGGAGCCCGACCTCGCGGACGACGCCGCCCGTTCGCTCGCGACCGGTGTTCGGCAACCACCGCTCCCGCCGACGACCATCGCCGACGGATTGCTGACCGGCCTCTCGGACCGGACGTTCGCGATCATCCGCGACCACGCTCGAGAGATCGTCACCGTTTCGGAGGCGGAGATCCTCGCGGCGATGCAGATCGTGTGGCAGTTCACGAAGCAGGTGATCGAACCGTCGGCCGCGGTTGCGGTCGCGGCGGTTCGTCGCCGTCAACTGCACGGCGCGCGCGTCGGGATCATCGTGTCCGGCGGCAACGTCGACCTCGACCCGATGTTCGCCACACTGCGCTGACTCGCGCCGATCGATCACCGCGGCGAGGGACTGCGCTCAGCGGCCGTGGAACTCGGGGTTCCGCTTCTCCGCGAACGCGGCCATGCCCTCCTGCAGGTCCTGACTCGCGAACGCGCGCGCTTCGAGCTTCTCGATCTCCTCGCGCGGCCGCTTGTTCAACCATTGCTGTTCGGCCACGATGTTCAGCGCGCGCTTGTGCCCCTGCACCGTGAAGGGTGCCGCGGCGGCGATCTCACCGGCGAGATGCAGCGCGTCGGTGAGTGCGTCGCCGGACACGTACTGCACCAGGCCGAGCCGGAGCGCTTCTTCCGCGTCGACGTTGCGACCCGCGAGCAGGAAGTCGCGCGCGGTGCCGTCGCCGAGGAGCATCGACAAGCGCCAGACGTTGCGCGGGCTGAGATGGATCCCGAGGCGGCCGCCGGGGATCGCCATGCGCGCGCCCATCGCCGCGACGCGGATGTCGCACGCGACCGCGAGCTGCAGCCCCGCCCCGATCGCCGGGCCGTTGATCGCCGCGATGACGGGCGCGGGGTGCGCGACGATCGCGTCGAGCACCTGTTCGAACGAGGGCCGGAACGTGTCGATGGTTGCGGGGCCGTCGGCGGCGAAGCGGGTCACCAGATCCGCGCCGGAACAGAACGCCGAGCCCGCGCCGGTGATGACGATCGCCCGCAACTCGGGGTGCGATTCGAGCTGCACCTTCAGCTCGTTGCAGTGCTCTCCGTTGAGCGCGTTGCGGCGCTCTTGCCGGTCGATCGTGGCCAGCCCCACGAAGCCGCGTGGTTCGAAGTGGATCATAGCGAGCTGACCGTCAGGACTCGTCGATGAGGGCGATCGGGTCGCCTTCTTGCACCGTCTGCCCGGGCTCGACGTAGAGCTCCCGGACGACTCCCGGGATCTCGGTGACCACCGGGATCTCCATCTTCATCGACTCGAGGATGCAGATCTCATCGCCCTCGGCGACCATCTGCCCTTCGTCGACCGTCACCTGCCAGACGTTCGCGGTGATCTCGGCGTGGATCTCAGCCATGGCGCAGATACTACGAGCCCCATCTCACACGGGCAGCACACCGTGCTTCCGAGCGGGCCGGTCGACGCGCTTGTCGGCACTGTGCCGGAGGCCGCGCGCGATCGCGGCGCGCGTGTCCGCGGGATCGATCACGTCGTCGAGTTGACCGTGGCCCGCCGCAATGTAGGGGTCGATGTTGGCGCGGATCTCTTCCGCGAGCTCGAGCCGCTTCTGCGTGCGCTCCTCTTCGTCGGTGATCGCTTCGAGCGTGCGGCGATGAATGATGTTGACCGCGCCGTCGGGACCCATCACCGCGATCTCCGCGGTCGGCCACGCGACGATGTAGTCGGCTTCGTACGCGAGCCCGTTCATGACGAAGTAGCCCGCGCCGTAGCTCTTGCGCAGGATCACGCTGATCTTCGGCACGGTCGCTTCCGACACCGCGAAGAGCATCTTGGCGCCGTGCCGGATGATGCCCTGCTTCTCGACCGCGCTGCCGACGATGAATCCGGGAACGTCGTGGAGGAAGACGAGCGGGATGTTGAACGCGTCGCACAGCCACACGAAGCGCGCGGCCTTGTCGGCTGCATTGACATCGAGCGCGCCGCCGAGCACCATCGGTTGGTTCGCGACGACGCCGATCGCCTGGCCGCCGATGCGCGCGAACCCGGTCACGAGGTTCTTCGCCCACTCCGGCTTCATCCAGAACACGTCGTTGTCGTCGACGATCGCGGTCACGAGCTTGCGCACGTCGTACGCGCGCCGCGGTGCGGTCGGCACGATGTCGTAGAGCTCCTCGACGCGGCGATCGACGGGATCGTCTGTCGGCCGCGCCGGCGTGCGCTCGCCGTTGTGCTGGGGGAAGAACGACAAGTACTTGCGCACGACTTCGAGACACTCGGAGTCGTCGGCGACCTCGAGATCGGCGACGCCCGACACCTTCGTGTGGACGGCCGAGCCGCCCATCTCCTCCTCGGTGACGTCCTCGCCCACCGCCGCCTTCACCAGGTGCCGGCCGCCGAGCGCCATCGACGACGTGCCCTTCACCATGGGCACGAAGTCGGCCAGGGCCGGGATGTAGGCGGTTCCGGCGGCGCAGTGGCCGAGCATCGCCGCGACCATCGGTACCACGCCGCTCATGGCCACCTGCTCCCGGAACAGCGCACCGGCGCCGGCGAACGACGAGCCGCTCGTGGACTGGATGCGGGCCCCGGCGGAGTCCAGGAGCCAGATCATCGGGATCCGCTGGCGCAGCGCGTGCTCGCGCATGCGGGCGATCTTGTCCTCGCCGACCGCACCCATCGACCCGGCCATCACGGTGAAGTCGTACGCGGCGATCGCGACCGCGCGCCCGTCGATCTCGCCGACACCGGTCACCGCGCCATCGGCCGCGAGGTAACGGTCACCGATGCCCGCGTCCATGTGGTCGGCGAGCAATCCGTACTCGACCCATGTGCCTGCATCGAGCAAGCGCTCGAGTCGTTCGCGCACGGTGAGCTTGCCGAGCGAGTGTTGACGCTCGACGAGATCCGGACCGCCCATGTCGAGCGCGCGATCCTTGCGCGCTTTCAGGTCACCGACGAGCGGACCCCAGTCGTGCACGTCAGCGTCCCTTCCAGTTCGGCGCGCGCTTCTCCGCGAACGCGGCGACACCTTCGGCGGAGTCTTCGGTGAACGTCGTCACTGTCAACATGCCCTGCAGGTACGTGAGCGCATCGTCAGCGTTCATCTCGAGCACGCGGTAGAACGAGTCACGTCCCCACTGCATGATCAACGGTGACTTCGCCGCGAGCTCCGCTGCGAGCGCGTCCACCGTCGCGTCCAGCTCGGCGACAGCGACGACGCGCTGCACGAAACCGAGGCGCGCGCCTTCGTGCGCGTCGACGCGCCGGCCGGTCATCATCAGGTCCAGTGCGGTCTTCGGTGCCATCGACCGCAGCAGCGGGACCGTGATCATGTAGGGCCATAGCCCGACGTTGATCTCGGGAGTGCCGAACATCGCGTCATCGGAGGCGACGACGAGGTCGCACGCGCACGCGAGTCCGAATCCGCCTGCAAGCGCGAAGCCGCGGACGCGCGCGACGATCGGCTTGCCGAGCGACCACATGTCGCGGAAGAGATCGGCGAGCAGCCCGCGCCCTTCGTGCGCCGCGGCCGCGCCGTCGTTCGCGGCGATGCCCGTGAGGTCCGCGCCCGCGCAGAACGCGCGGTCTCCGGCGCCGGTGAGCACGACGACCCGGACCGCGGCGTCGGCGCGCGCGGTCGCCATCGCATCGCGCAGCCCTTGCATCACGCCGTACGACATCGCGTTGCGTCGCTCCGGCCGGTTGATCGTCACCCGCGCGATCGCATCGCGCACCTCGTAGAGCACCTCTTCGGCCATCGCGTGGGATCGTAGGGTGTCCGCCCATCGGTGCGCGGCGCTCGGGTACGGTGAACGGACCATGTTGGTGTTGGGGATCGCCGTCGCGATCGCGCTGGTGTTGCCGCTCCTCACGGGCGGGTCCTACTCCCGACTGGTGATGACCGACTGGCGGTGGAGCGCCGCGCTGTTCGCAGGCCTCGGCATCCAACTCGCGCTCGAGTTCCTGCCGATCCCGCAGTCGCGCTGGGACGACCTCGGCTTCGGGCTGCTGCTCGGGTCCTATGCGCTGATCATCGCGTTCTGCGCCCGCAACGTCTTGTTGCGCGGGATGGCGATCGTGTTGATCGGCGTCGCCTGCAACACGCTGGTGATCGGGCTCAACCACGGCATGCCGGTCGATCTGCCCCCCGACCTCGCCACGAAGGACATGTTCGAGCCGACGGTCAAGCACCATCCCCAGGACGCCGACGACCGGCTCACGTTCCTGGGCGACATGATCGTCCTCAGGTCACCGTTCGACGCCGCACTGAGCTTCGGCGACCTCATCATTGCCGTTGGCCTGTGCGACGTGACCTACCACGCGAGCCGCCGCCGCAAGCCGAGGCGCGTCTCGGACGCGCACCCGGCGCCCGCGGTCGCTCAGGGCGGCACCAACGGCACGAGCGCGGCACCCGTGACCGCCGTGGCCAACGGCAACGGCAATGGCAATGGCAACCCCAAGACGATCGACCTCACCACGTTCACCGCCGCGAGCGTTCCCGCGCCGGCCGGTCAGCCGGCCGTGTTGCTGGTATCGCCCAGCGAGCGTTCGAGCGCGCTCAAGACGCGCTCGTCGTAGACGTACCGCGGCGCGGTCCGCAACGTCTCCAAGGCAACGCTTGGCGGCGCGCCGTTCACGACCGTCAGATCGTCGTATTCGCTCGCGAGTCGCAGCACCTGCACCGCCAGACGGCGGCGGTCGTCTTCGACCTCACCCGCCACGATTTCCCCCGCGCCCGCGAGCGGACGGATCTGGCGCAGCATGCTGCTCGTGACCGCCGCGACGTGATGCGGTTCGGGCCGACCCGCGACTTCAGGGTCGTCGAGCGTGACCTGCCCGACGTGGTGGAGCAGTGCGGCCATCTCGAGGTCCTCGAGATCCGACTCGGACAGCCCCAGGCGGTGGCCCATCGACCCCACCAGTGTGGCCACCCGTTCCGCGTGCCCCGCCGGCACCAGCCCCCCGAGCTCCGGCGCCATCGCCAGCGACTCGATCGTCTGGCGGTAGGCAAGCGTCGCCGAGTCGAGCCGCTCGAACGCATACCAAGCGGCTGCCAGCGGGAGGGCGAAGAGCAACGATCCCCAGATACCGAGCTGGTACTGCCCGTTCACGCCGCGGTAGCCGATCGCCATCAGGATTCCGGATGATGCGATCGCGAGCCAAGCAAGGCGGCCGCGGATCCCCAGCGAGTTTCCCCGCTTCATGAGCCTGCGCAGGGTCACCTCGGTAAGGAACTGCGCAACCGCGGCGGTCGCGAGCGCGACCAACACCGCGGGACGACGATCACTGTGGTCGAAGGCGATCATCATGCCGCGGAACGCCGCAACGGTCGCCGCCGCCACGATCAGGCGCGCGCACAGAATCTCGGTACGGCCGGCCGGTTCGCTTGCGCGCGGGCAGAGGAAGAACGCGACGATCTCAGCCGCGATCACGGTGATCGCGAACTCGTCGAGCGCGAATGAAGACGCGAGCACGAACATGACCGCGAACGACAGCGGCACCGAGCTTCGATCCTCGAGGCGGAGGACGTAGAGCTCGCCGATCACGATGCCGGCCGCGAGCAAAGCAAGGTCGTCCGCCGTGTTGTTCCGGTCGATCAGCCACGCAACAAGTGCGCCGAGGATCCCGCCTGTCGCAACAAGGGCCGCCCGCCCGCGACGCGTCATCGAGATCAAGCCTCGGCAGGCAGCAGGTCGCCGAGACCGGCCGACCCGACTCCCACTTCGGGAGCATCCTCGAACTCGTCTTGCACTTCGTAGCCTGCTCCGTGCTTCTCGCCGCGCGCTTCTATTGCCTCGATGAGCGCTTCGACGCACACGGGGTGGAACTGGATCCCGGCCTTGTCGCGCAGCTCTTGGAAGGCGACCTCTTGTGGCAGCGCCTTGCGGTATGCACGGGTCGAGGTCATCGCGTCGTAGGCATCGGCGATCATCACGATGTACGGCTCGATGGGGTGCGAGGCGTCATCGGGGTCGAAGCGGGTGTTGTCGCTGTGGCCGGCGCCGGCGATCGGCCGGAGGAACTCGATGTTGCTCAGCATCTCCACCGAGACCTTCTCATGGGTCTTGATGCGAGCGAACTCTGGCTCGGTGAGCTTGCCGGGCTTGTTCAAGATGTGGTTCGGAACGACGAGCTTGCCGATGTCGTGCATCAAAGCCGCGAAGCGGAGCCGCTCCATACGGGCGGGCATGAAGTGCATCTGCTGGCCGATGTACTGCGCGTACATAGCCACCCGCTCGGCATGGCCCGCCGTGTAGCTGTCCTTCGCTTCCAGTGCCCGGATGAGCATCTGCACTGTCTCGTCGTGCGCCGACTTCACGGTCATGTAGGAGGCGAAGACCTCCTGGGCGATGAACATCGGCACGATGATCAACAACACCGCCCAGGCTCCGAGGCCGAGGTACACCACTCCGAGGAAGTAGCCCAAGACCGCGAACGGCAACGACTGCAGCGCGGGGGGAGCGAAGCTCACCACTATCTGACGCCAGCTCTGGTTCGCACGAATATGAACGGCTGGAGCCAGGACCACCCACATCGCCAGAACACACGCGCCGGCTGTCGGTATCGCGGCGACGAGCGCATAAGGCATATGGGCAACCCACGCCTGCGGGAACGCGTGCAGGGTCACGGCGGCTGCCAAGCTCGCGAGTCCCAGGCTCGCAGAGTTCATGGCGATCAAGGCCCACGATCGAGAGCGGAGCTGCGGCAGGTAGATCCCGTGCGACATTCCCACGAGGAGCGGACCGAGCAGAAACGCCTCCCCGGTGCGGGTGAATGCCACAACGGAAGCGATCATGACGAGGAAGCCGGCACCAACCGCTGTGCCGTCGACGAACTCGACCGCACGATGCTCACTCCAGATCATCAGTGCGCTGAAGAAGAAGAGTGCACCGACATCCGGACGTTGACCTGCGAACGCAAGAGAACCCGCCACCGCGCAGGTAACAACGAACGTCGCACCAGCGTAGAGAGGGAAGCTCAGTTGCTTGGCCACGTCTTCTTTCTCGGCACCGAAATCAGCGAGGGAGAGAGGCGGCAAGGCCTCGGGCTGAAAAACTTCAGCGCAGGTGGAACGCCGCTCCGCCGCTGAGCAGCAGGGCAACCAAACCACTCGTGGCTGCGGCCAAACGAACCGTCATCTTCTTCACAGGGAACTCCCCCTAGCGATGCACCTCCGTCTCCACCGCTATGGGTGACGGGGTTGTCCGCTCCGCTGAGGGTTTTCTCGACTTGCATATTGTGAAGTGGGACGTTCCAGCCCGTGGCCTTGCCGTCTCTCTCCCCGAATCCCCCTTCGGCGCCCCCGCTTCCTTGCGCCGCCCCGCAACTGGCGACTGGTGAAAATCAATCCTAGGTCGGGTGTCTTCCGATCGCTGACATGGCCCCGGATGGACCAACTTCGATCCAAGACACCATTGACAACAGGAGTTTCACCGTTTTGCCCAGGATTGGCAACCCCCGGACGCTAAGCGCGCTTACACCGCTTCACCCCGTGGCGTCCGGCTTGCCCGATCCCCTACAGTTGCCCCAGTGGCGGACATACGTGTCACGCGCAACGCTCGCCCATGGCGATCGCCGCTCAGGCAGGGGAGGACTGACTGACGTGGATCATGACTTGACGGACTCGGTATTCGACGAGTTTTCGGCCAGCGAGGACATCGACCTCACCGTTTCACCGCGACCGGCTCCGTCCCCCGCGGTGAACATGGAGGACCTCGACCTGGCGGATGTGGAGCGGGAGATCTGCCGGCTCCCCGACGTGACGATCGCCCGCATCGTCGCCGATCGCGGGGGCCGAGTGACCGAGGTCCACGTGGTGGCGCTGCCCGGGAAGCGACCGAAGCAGATCGTCCGCGACGTGCAGTCGATCGCCCTGGCGTCGTTCGGGCTCGAGCTCGATCGGCGCATCGTCAGCGTTGTACAGCTGGGCGGATCGGGCGATCACGAGCATGCCGCTGTCGGCAACCGGCCGTCGATCGTCGCGATCACCGCCGAGGCGAGCGGGCTCCGTTCGCTCGTCCGCGTGACGTTGTCGCGTGACGAGGAGGAGGCCGTCGGCTTCGCCGAAGGTTCGATCGCGATGACGGCGCGCCACCGGCTCGTGGCGACCGCGACCATCGACGCCCTGCGCCAGCTCGATCCCGCCGCGGAGTGCATCGACGTCGACCACGCGCAGATCGTGCGCGTCGGTCAGCTCGACGTCGCGGTGGTCACCGCGGTGTTCGTGGTGCCGCCGAACGAACACGTCGTCGCCGGCTCCGCGATCGTGCGGCCGCAGCAGGAAGCAGACGCCGTCGCCCGGGCCGTGCTCGACGCCACCAACCGCAGATTGGCGTACGTCAGCTCGAACGGCTGACTTTCGGGAAATTTCGAGGGCGGTTTCGTTCTCGGATTTCCCCCAGCTTCTTCCATACCCTCGCTCGGATGACGAGGCGGGACGTCTTCTGGGTGTCGATCGCGCTGTCTGCGCTGGTCATGGCCGGTTGCGGAGCGAGCGCAGACGCGTCCGCGGACGCGTCTGACGGCCATCCAACCGCGAAGTCGAAATCGACGACGACGGTTGCCCCGACGACGACCACGACGGTCCCCCCGCCCTACAGCTTCGACGGCTCCGTCCCACCCCCCAAACTCGTCAACACCGGCACCAACTACGAGGCGATCTACCGCTCCCTCGAGCGCGTACGCGCGCTGGCTGACGCTCACAATCCCGATGCCTGCGGTCGCCGACGCTGTTTACGTCCTCGGCACGACGACCTACGACGGATTCGAACGCGACATCTCAGATCTGCTGCAAGCACGACCAAATGCGAATGGTCAATGTCGATGCGACACTCGACGTACGAGCTCGTAAGTCGTGACGCCAAACCTCGTCTCCCTCCATCTCACCGAGCGAGTTACCGAACTGCAGTTAGTCGACGCGCACGGGCATCGTGAGAGACCGCACGCCCTTCAAGGTCGCCGCTGAACTGGACAGCTGTCCTCAATCTCGACGAGTCGTGGATCTGGCACATCGCGAGCGTTGATCGGTGGACGACGCGACGCAGACTCAGCCGTTGAAACGTCTGATCCTGTCGCGGTGGCTTTGCTCATCTTCAAGTGAGCGGCGATTCCGGCCGGCGCTGGTGCAAGGCGACCGGCTCCTTGAACGATGACCAGACAGGGTCCAAGTATTGGTGTGAGCCTCGAGGTCGTCGAGCCGGGTTCGTCGACTCTGCACTGGTGAATCGCGCGACGGTTCAGCGCGGCCGTTTGTTTATGAGGCGGTGCCGCATCAGTCGGGGGGATTTTCGCTCGAGCATCTTTGTAACGCGGCCAACGCACCGTTCGATCCGAACGGTGGGCAGGTTCCGTGGGGCTGGCGGTACACCGTCTACAAGCGTGACCGCGCGACGGGCGCGTTGATCGGGGAACCCGAAGATATCTGCGTTCCACTCACCGATATCACGTCACCGACGCCGCCGCCCGCGCCCGTGCTGCCGCAGCCGCCGACGATCGGCGAGATCTGGAACGCGGCCGCCCTGCCGGCGCCGCAGATCGGGATCAGCCCGACGACCCAGGGAGTGACCGGGCTCGAGACGTGGATGTGGGCTGCCGATCCGCGCACGAGCGTCGCGGTCAGCGTCACGCTCAACGGCTTCACGGTCACCGGCACCGCGCAGCTCGTCGGCTACCACTTCGACTTCGGTGAGGGCGCGTCGGCGTCGAGCCCGACCGGCGGGAGCGCGGATCGTCCGGCGGTGCGGCACACGTACGAGACCAAGGGTCGGTACACGATCCGCGTCTCGACGATGTGGCGCGGTCAGTTCGTGATGACCGGCCCCGGCATCACGACGCCGCTCCCGGTCGACCTGCGTACCGCGCAGCTCACCAACACACGCGACTACCGCGTCGTCGAGATCCGCTCGGTCCTCGTCGGCTGAGTGACCACCCACTCCGACCGGTGCGCGACCGGCGCCGGTGGCGGTGCGGCGACCGGGACACGGGTGGGCTGCGTGTACGTCGGCGGCGGGACGTGCATCACGCGGAGCGCAGTGAGGAAGATGACGAGGCCGCTCACCGCGAACATGCAGAGGAGCGACACGAACACGCGGGAGTCGGTGCCCGCGGTCAGCCCGTGGACGGTCGCAGTGACGAACAGCGGGAAGCTCGCGTAGTGGACCTTGCGCCAGATGTCGTGCGGGAGCCGGGCACGCGCGAGCGACGTGAGCTCGACCGCGAGCAGGAGATAGAGGCTGACCACACCGAACGTCACTGCGAGCGGGTTCCACGACGATGCGAACGGCACCAGCACGCTCGCGAGGCTGAAGTGGATGTACTGGTCGAGGAGCAGCGCACCGACATGGATGCCGGTGAGCGCGAGCGCGGTGCCTCCGAGCCAACGGTGCATGTCGAGCATCCAGTTGGCACGCGGGCGGCGGCCCAGGATCTTGGTTGCCATCGCCAGGCCCCAGAGCGTCGCGGCCGCGAGAAGGAGCCAGGCAATGAGGCCCGACGCGCGGGCGACGTACCACGGCCACTGACCGCTCATCCGACTGCCTCAAGCATCTCGTCGGAGCGGAAAGCGGCGCGCTCGAACTCGTCGAAGCCGCGGGTGCGCTCGATGCGCCCGTCGCGGTCGACGAAGAGCGCGCTCGCCTGGTCCGACAGCACACCGGCCGGGTCGATGTCGGGGCGGAGCAGCAACACCTTGGCCATCACTTCGGCCGCCCAGGCGTGGCCGGTGACGACGGACACGAAGGGCCGTGTCGTCGTGGACGGTTCGCCGGTGGTCGGGTCGATGAGGTGGTGCTGGGTTGCGCCGTTGACCTCCCATTGGCGGCAGAGCGTCGTCGACGTGGCGACCGCGCCCTCGCACAGGCCCAGCGTGGCGAGCGGCGCGGTCTGGTGCGGATGTTCGATCGCGATGCTCCACGCGGTGCCGGCCGGGCCCAGTCCGCTCACGCGCACGTCACCGCCGAGGTTGATGCACACACCGGCCGCGCCTTCCGCGACGAGCTCGTCGACCACGATGTCGGCCGCGAGTCCCTTGCCGATGCCACCCGGATCGAAGCCGGTGCCGATCGGAAGCGCAACGGCATCGGCGGCGACAAGGATGCGTTCTGCTCCGGTCTGCAGGCCGCTGTGTCCGCGGCGAGGGTCGTTGCGCACTGCGTCGAGTGTGCGGTCGTAGCCGGCCCGCACGAGCGCGCCGTAGATGGTCGGATCGAACCAGCCGTCGGTGAGGAGGTACGCGTCGAGCGAGCGCGTCACCAGTTCGAGCGTGTCCGCCGAGACCGGCACGAACGAGCCGGCCTGCTCGTTGAGCGCGGTGATCTCGCTGTCGGGGAGGAACCGGCTCCACCGGCGTTCGAGGTCCTCGATGCGAAGCCGCGCGGCATCGACGAGACGGGCGTCGCCGCCAACGACGATCACGTGCGCGTCGCTTCCCATCGCGCGGAAGCGGAGCTCAGCTGCCATGGCTCGACGTGTCCAACTGCGAGGACGTCGACCCGGACTGCGCCGGGGTCGAGTAGGAACGGCTGTCGTAGTTGTCCGCCGTCGTGCTGTTTTCGACCGTCGTGGCGGTGGTCGAAGACGACGACGAGCTGCCATTCGTCGTCGAAGCCGCGGTGGCGACGTGGGTGGTCGCCGCGATGCCACCGGTGAGCGCGAGCATGCCGGCGACCGTCACGCCGCCGGCGATGCGGCGCGCGCGTCGGGCGGGATGCGAGCGCTTGCGCGCCGGCGGCCGGGCCGGCGAGGCGGGCGGTTTCCAGGCCATGGTGATCAGCTCCCCGAGCAGGTGGGCGGGTCGGCTCGTGGGTCGATCATGACGATGGCGCCTGAGAGTTCGTCGGGAACCAGCCGAGAAGTTCCCGACCGGAGCGTTACTCAGGCGCCGGCGCTACGGGTGTACGCGCGCCAACCGGCGAAGGGAGTCTTCGTCACCGAGCTCGGTCGCTTCGGCCATGAGCGCGCGGACGACCGGCTTGAGCGCGCGCGTCGTCCAGAACCCGAGCTCCAGCACGACACTCGCGCCCATCGGTCCGATCTCGATCGCGCGGCGGCCGATGCCCGAGACGTGGATGTACTCGAGCTCGTGCACCGGGCGCGCGACGCGTTCCGACGCGATACCCCAAGGTCGCTTCTCGACGAGATCAGTGGTGACGTCGAGTCGCGTCCTCCACGCGTACACCGCGAAGATCGCGAGCAGGGCCGCGATGACATACGCCCCGAGCGCGTCACCGAACACGACGAGCACGAGCGCGACCACGACGGTGCCGGCACGCCACGCGAGCTTCGGTCTGATCGTCAGGAGTGCTTGCGCTTCGTCGAAGGATGCCATCCGGACGGCGAACGTATTCCTTCTCCTGTCGTGACGCCTCTCGTGCCGGCGGCGGCCGCGGCGTCGATCGTTTCGATCCGGGGCCGCGCCGGTAGGGTCGTCGGATGGCTCCGCAAGCGGCAGTGGTGTCATACCGCTTGGGCGGGAACGACGGGGTGTCGGTCGAGGCACGCAAGTGGGCGTGGGCGCTCGGTGAGCTCGGTTTCGACGTGCGGCGTGTCGCGGGCGTGATCGAAGACGGCGGTCGTGCCGACGACGTCGAGGTGCCCGGTCTGACGATTGCACCGGGCGCGTCACCCGATCCGCAGCTGATCGCTGACGCGATCGACGGCGCAGATCTCGTCATCGTCGACAACATCGCGTCGTTGCCCCTGAACCTCGACGCCGCGCACGCGGTGTCACGCGCCGCGGATACGACGCGCGGCCGCGTGTTGTTCCGTCACCACGATCTGCCGTGGCAGCGCCGGCACCTGGCGCACCTCGAGAGCCAGTTCCCGCCGCGCATCCCCGGGGCGCTCCACGTGACCGTCAACCTGCGTTCGCGCCGCGAGCTGCAAGCGCGCGGCTACGCGTCGGCGTACGCCATCCACAACTACTTCGACCTCGACGACTGGGGCGGCGACCGCAGCCGCGACGCGCGCCGTGTTCGGTTTCGCCGACGACGAGATCGTGGTGTTCCAACCGGCTCGGGCGATCGAGCGGAAGAACGTGCCGGGTGGCGTGCGCTTCGCCGGCCGCATCGCGCAGCTCACCGGGCGCGCGGTTCGGTACTGGCTCTCGGGGCCGGCCGAAGACGGTTACGAGGCGACGCTCGACCGCATCCTCGAGCGATCGGAAGTGCCGGTCACGCTCGGGCACGCGGCCACGGTCGCCGATGCGTATGCGGCCTGCGACGTGATCGTCTTCCCGTCGACGTGGGAGGGCTTCGGGAACCCGACGATCGAGTCGATCGCGGTGCGGCGGCCCTGCACCGCGTTCCCCTATCCGGTGCTCGCCGAGATCCTCTCCTCGGGTGTGCGGTTGTTCTCGACCCAGGCGCCGGAGCAGCTCGTGAAGTTCCTCGCCGACAGCGACGAGGCGCGCGAGCACTACTACGACGTGAACCTGCGCCGGGCGCGCATCTCGTTCTCGCTCTCCGAGCTCCCCGCGGTCATGGAGCAGACGTTCATCGCGCACGGCTGGACCTCCTGGTGACCGGCGATCCGGCCAACGTCGATCCGGCCAACGTCGATCCAGTTCGGGCGCGGCGGGCGCGCATCGCGCGGCTGGTCGCGATCGGCAAGCGCATCGGGTACACCGCACTGCTCGTCGCGATCGTGGCGTTCTTCGCCGGGTTGGTGCTGCACTTCCCGGGCTGGTCCGTGTTCCTCACGGTCGCCGGCCTCGTCCTGGCGTGCGTCATCCTCCCGCTTCCGATCGTGTTCGGCTACGGCGTGCGCGCGGCGGAGCGTGAGGATCGAGGCCCCTGAATCCGGCGGTACAGTCGTCGGGTCGTACCGCTCGACCCGACGAGGGAGCCCGTAATGCCGAAGGCCGCAGTCTGCGCCGGAATCGACCAGCCACTCGAAGTGGTCGAGGTCGATCTGGAATCCCCGAAGGCCGGCGAAGTCCGCGTGCGCATGGGCGCCTCCGGCGTCTGCCACTCGGACCTGTCGGTCGTGAACGGGACGCTGCTGTCGCCGCTGCCGTCGGTGCTCGGTCACGAGGGTGCGGGTGTCGTCGAAGCGGTCGGCGAGGGCGTCACGTCGGTCGCGCCCGGTGATCACGTCGTGCTCTCGTTCGTACCGCAGTGCGGCCACTGCTACTTCTGCACCCACGATGCGGCTGAGATGTGCGAGACCGGCTTCATCGCGATGGCGATGGGCTCGCAGCTCGACATGACCCCGCGCTTCGGCCGCGGTGGATCGCCACTCCATCAGATGTCGGGCCTCGGCACGTTCGCCGAAGAGCTCGTGTGCCCCGAGATCTCGACGGTGAAGATCGACCCCGACGTGCCGTTCACGCGCGCCGCGCTCATCGGCTGCGGCGTGCTCACCGGGTTCGGTGCCGCCGCGAACACCGCGGACGTGAAGCGGGGCGACACCGTCGCGGTCATCGGTTGCGGAGGCGTCGGCCTCAACGTGATCCAGGGCGCCAAGTTCAAGGGCGCGGAGCGGATCATCGCCGTCGACCAGTTCGACTCGAAGCTGAAGCTGGCCGAAGCGTTCGGCGCCACTGATCTCGTGAACGCGAAGGACACCGACGCAGTGACCGCGGTCAAGGAGCTCACCGGCGGACGCGGTGTCGACGTGTCGTTCGAGGTCATCGGCCTCAAGGCGACGGTCGAGCAGGCGTTCGCGATGGCGCGGCGCGGTGGGCAGGCGATCATCGTCGGCGTCCCCAAGATGGAACAGATGATGGAGATCCCGATCGCGATGGAGCTGCTCGTCAACGAGAAGCAGGTGCGAGGTTCGTGGTACGGCTCGTCGAACGTGAAGCGCGACGTGCCGCAGCTCATCGACCTGTACAAGAACGGCACGCTGAAGCTCGACGAGCTCGTGTCGCGCACGATCGGC
Source organism: uncultured Actinomycetes bacterium (assembly GCA_963740835.1). Classification (GTDB taxonomy): domain Bacteria; phylum Actinomycetota; class Acidimicrobiia; order IMCC26256; family PALSA-610; genus CAVUFH01. Next base: position 165,595 of record CAVUFH010000007.1, read on the forward strand.
CTCGCCGACATCAACGAGGCGTTCACCGCGATGGAAGCGGGCGAAGTCGCGCGATCCGTCGTCGACTACGGAATCTGAGAACACCTCTCGGTAGCATCGAACCATGCGCTATCGCCGGTTCGGAAACAGCGATCTCATCGTCTCGGAAGTCGGTCTCGGCACGTGGACACTCGTGTCCGACTGGTGGGGTCGGAGCGAGGATCCGCAGGTCATCGTCCGCGCCGCGCTCGATGCCGGGATCAACTTCATCGACACCGCGCCGGTGTACGGCGAAGACGGCGCGGGCGAGACGTTCCTGCGCGACCTCCTCGCCGGCCGGGACGACATCGTGCTCACCACCAAAGTCGGCTACGACATCACCGCGGCGCGCAAGTTTCCGGGCCAATCAGAACGTCCGCACGACTGGGAACCCGCGTCGGTGCGGCAGCAGTGCGAGGATTCGTTGCGCCGGCTCGGGGTCGACCACATCGACCTCTACCAACTCCACAACACGCGGATCGAACCGATCCTCGCCGACGACCTGTGGGCGACGCTCGTCGATCTGCGCACCGAGGGCAAGGTGCGCGAGCTCGGTGTCGCGCTCGGGCCCGCGATCGGGTGGGTCGAGGAAGGCACCCGCGCGATCGACGATCGCCCGATCGTGTCGCTGCAGACCGTCTTCAACGTGCTGGAGCAGGAGCCCGGGCTGACGTTTGCGGCGCGTCCGCGCGTGCAGAACGAGGAAGTCAGCCTGATCTCGCGTGTACCGCACGCGTCAGACACACTCTCGGGCAAGGTGACGCCCGACACCGTCTTCGACCCGAAGGACCACCGCGCGCACCGCAACCGCGACAACATGCTCGACAACTTCGAGAAGGCCGACACGCTCGGCTTCTTGTGGGCGCCGGAGACCGGCCGCACGATCGGCCAGGCCGCCATCGCGGCGATCCTCTCCAACCTCGCGTTCACCACCGTGCTCCCGACCGTGCTCACGGCCGACGAGGTACGCGAATACGCCAAGGCCTCCGACCTGCCGCTCACGGAAGCGGAGTACACGGACGTCGAGCGCTTGTGGTCGCGCAACTTCGACCACGAGGACCGCTACGTCATGCCGCTGAAGTCGAGCGTCTAGGGCCTAGCCTCCGCCCGATGCGACTCCCTGCCGACCAGCGCCGCCAACAACTGCTCGACGTCGCGCGCGAGGTCTTCGCGGACCGGGGCTACCACGTCACCGCGATGGACGACATCGCGGAAGCCGCCGGCGTCACCAAGCCCGTGCTGTACCAGCACTTCCCGAGCAAGCGCAGCCTGTACATCGAGTTGCTCACCGACACCGGCGACCAACTGCTGCGGGCGCTGACGGCCGCGACGCACGGCATGAAGAGCGGCCGCGAGCGGGTCGAGAGCGGCTTCCTCGCCTACTTCCGCTTCGTCGCCGACAGCCGCGCCGGGTTCCGGCTGCTGTTCAGCGCGTCGATCCGCACCGACCCGGAGTTCGCCCGGGTCGTCGACACGGTCGTGCAGTCGGCAGCGGACGTCATCTCGGACCTCATCGAGATCCCGGCGTCTCCCGAACACCGGCGGGTGCTCGCGAACGCACTCGTGGGGATGGCGGAGTCGGTCGGCCGGCACACCTCAGACGACCCTGACCCGGCACTCGACGCCGACGCCGAGCACCTGGCGCGTTGGATCTCGGAGCTGGCGTGGTTCGGGCTGCGCGGCGTGCGCGCCGAAGAACCGTCACAGCTTTCGTAGCCGGACCCGCCGGACGCGGTGGTCCGGACCTTTCTCGAGCACCAGGTGCGCGCGGCCCTTCGTCGGCTCGATGTTCTCGTGCAGGTTCACCGCGTTCACCTCACGCCAGATCGTGTCGCCGAACGTGCGCGTGTCGTCCTTGGTGTACTGCGTGAGGAAGTGGAAGAAGGACTGCGGATCGCGGAGCGCGGTCTCGCGCAGGTGCACGAGCCGGTCGAGGTACCAGTTCTCGATGTCCTCCATCTCCGCGTCGACATAGATCGTGAAGTCGAAGAAGTCGGAGACGACAACCGTCGGTTCGGTACGACCCCGACGCGCCGGAGCCTGGAGGACGTTCAGCCCTTCGACGATCACGATGTCGGGGCTGCGGAGGACGATCTCGCCGTCGGGGACGATGTCGTAGGTGAGGTGTGAGTAGACGGGTGCCTTCACGACCGCCTCCCCCGCCTTCAACTCGGCGAGGAACTGCAACAGCCGGCGCACGTCGTAGCTCTCGGGGAACCCCTTGCGGCTCATGAGGCCGCGGGCTTCGAGCTCGGCGTTCGGATACAGGAAGCCGTCGGTGGTGACGAGATCGACGCGCGGATGATCGGGCCAGCGCATCAACAGCGCTTGCAGAATGCGGGCGATGGTGCTCTTGCCGACCGCGACGCTGCCCGCGAGACCGATGACGTACGGCATGTGCGCGTGCAGCTGACCGAGGAACGTCTCGGTCACGGAGTGGAGGTCACGGGTGGCCGAGAACCGGAGGTTCAGCAACCGTGACAGCGGGAGGTAGACCTCTTCGACCTCCTCGAGCGCGACGGGTTCGTTCCGGCCGCGCAGGAGGAGGAGGTCCTCTTCGTCGAGCGTGAGCGGCGTCGCCGCGCGCAGTCGACTCCACTGTTTGCGAGTGAAGTCGACGTACGCGGAGACGTCCGCTTCTTCGTCGGTGTCCATAGGGAGGTCCGAACGGTACTGCCCGGACCCAATGCCCGGAACTGGCGGTGGCGACTCGTTCAGGACGCTTCGGTAAGGCCGATGGGGCAGCTGACGCCGGTGCCACCGAGGCCGCAGTACCCCATCGGGTTCTTGGCGAGGTACTGCTGGTGGTAGCCCTCGGCGTAGTAGAAGGTCGGCGCGTCGAGGATCTCGGTGGTGATGTCACCGTGGCCCTCGGCCGTCAGCCGCTCCTGGTACACGTCGAGCGACTGCTTCGCCGCCGCACGCTGCGCGTCGTCGAAGACGTAGATGCCGGACCGGTACTGCGTGCCGACATCGTTGCCCTGCCGCATGCCCTGGGTCGGGTTGTGGCTCTCCCAGAACACCTTCAACAACGTCTCGTAGCTCACCTTCGCGGGATCGAACACGACGAGCACGACCTCGTTGTGGCCAGTGCGCCCGCTGCACACCTCTTCGTAGGTGGGATTGGGCGTGAAGCCCCCGGCGTAGCCGACGGCTGTCGTGTACACGCCCGGCGTCTCCCAGAACTTCCGCTCCGCGCCCCAGAAGCAGCCGAGGCCGAAGATCGCCTGCTGATAGCCCTCGGGGAAGGGCGGCTCGAGCGGGGCATCGAGCACGTCGTGCCGGGTCGGAACCGCGAACCCACGCGCCGGGCGACCGGCGAGCGCGTCCTCGGGGGTCGGCATCTGGCTCTTGTCACGGCGGAGAAACATCTGAACCTCTTCGGTAGGGATTGCGGGTTGCACCACACAGAACACCGCCCGGGGCGCGTTGGTTCCCAGTCATCTTCCCAGGTCAGAGGCGGTGAGGTCACGGCTCGGGATCGACCGTGTCCTCGCTCGTGCGGTGCTCCTCCGCGATCGGGTCCAGGGTGCGCACCTCCGACTCCTCGAGGATGGCCCCGGCCTGCGCGATCGGGTTGTCGCTTCCCGCGGCCCGCTCCTCGGGAAGGAGGTCCTCGGCTCGCGCTTCGACGTCTTCCTCGGGGGGCGGGTCGGGAGTGTCGGGTGACGCCGTCATGGCGACGTTCTACCCCGTGCTGGGCTGATGGCTACCCCGTGCTGGGCTGATGGATCGGGAGTCCGAGGTCCTGGCGCGCGTGGTTGAGCTCGTCGATCTCCATCTGCTGCGTCTTCACCATCGCCTCGGCGATGCTGCGCGTGTCGGAGAGTCGCGCAGTCTGCGCGGCGTGCTCGGCCATGTGGACGCCCCCCGCGTGGTGGTTGATCATCAGGGCGGTGAAGAGGTCGTCGAGCTGCAGGCCACGCGCCGCGGCCAGTTCCTGCATCTCGGCGGGCGTCGCCATACCGGGCATCGCGTCCTGCGGCGCCGGTTCCCCCATCCACTGCATCGCCTCGTTCGGCGTGCCGGTCTCGCCCCACTTCGCCAGCGAGTCCTGCATGACTCGGATGTCACCGATCTGCGAGGTTTCGATCTCTTGCGCACGCGAGCGGAGCGAGTCGTTGTCGCCGTAGCGCATGTAGATCCTCGCCATGTCGACGGCTTGTTGGTGGTGGCTGCTCATGTCGTCGTAGAAGCCGATGTCGACCGCGCTGGGTTTCGCATCGCGGTTCGCCCACCACGTGCCGACGGCGTAGCCGCCGAACAGCAGCGCCGCGGCGACGAAGATCGCGGGGAGGAACGGGACACCCGGACGCCGGACGCGATGAAGTTCCGTCGTCGGTGGCCGATCCGCCCTCGAGCGTCGAGTCCACCTGGGTATCCGTCACGACATCAGGGTAGTGAACGCCCCATTGCCCAAGGGCGCGAGCCCACGACCACGAGGAACCCGTCTGTGGATGCCATCACCCTCCTGAAGAACGACCACAAGACCGTGAAGAAACTGTTCCGCGAGTTCCAGCAGGCGCACAAGAAGGAAACGCCGGGGCGGGACGAGATCGTCGCCCAGATCATCGAGGAGCTCTCGGTGCACGCCGCGATCGAGGAGGCCATCTTCTATCCGGCGGTGCGAGCCGAGGTGCCCGACCTCGAGGACGACATCCTCGAGAGCATCGAGGAGCACCACGGTGTGAAGTGGACCTGCCTCGAGCTCACGAAGATGCACGCAGCCGACGAACGCTACGACGCCAAGGTCATCGTGCTGTCCGAGCACGTCAATCACCACGTCGAGGAAGAAGAGTCGGATTGGTTCCCGAAGGTGCGGGATGCGATGGGTCGCAAGCGCCTCGCCGAACTTGGTGACGAGTTGGCGAAGGCGAAGAAGACCGCGCCGCGTGAGCCGCAGCCGGAGCGCGTGGCCGAGGGCGCATCGCGCTGAGCCGCGTCAGCGCGGACGCACCACCCAGTCCTCGGCCTGCGTGGTGAACCCGTCGACGAGCTTCGTGGCCGGCACTCGCGTCAGCGCGCCGGCCACGATCTCGCGCAGCGCCGGAACCGGATCGGGGTCGCCGAACAGTCGCGGGTCGTCGAACGACACTTCGGCGTGACCGGTGGGGTCGACGACCCAGTAGGACGCCTCCAGCGCGATGCCGTTCGGGTCGGTGAAGTAGATCGAGCGGATGAAACCGTGGTCGACCACGTCGGTGACTTCGCAGTTCGCGTTCTTCAACCGTTCGCGCAGATCGATCAACGCTTCCTCGTCGACGAGGTCGAATGACAGGTGGTCGAACTGCGCAGCTTCGGGCACCGGGATTCCGGCAGGCTTGGCGTAGCTCGCCGGCGCGATGTCGCGGTACTCGAAGAACGCGAGCGTCGAGTTGGTGCCGAACTCGAAGAAGTAGTGGCGGAACGACTGCGTGCCGACCGTCGCGACGAGTCGTGCGCCGAGGACACCCGCATAGAAGCGGACCGTCTCGTCCATGTCCGAGGTCACGAGGGCGAGGTGGTTGACGCCCCGCCAACGCGGCGCCGATGCGCTCGGGAACTGGTTCGCAGCCATGATCGCCTCCGTACCGAGATAGCGTTCCCCGCACTTTAGGGCCGGATTCGCGGCCGACGACCCTGACGCGTGGAGGTGCGACCGGCATGGTGATGGCCGACCGGCCCGAAGTGAAGACCGCACCGGTGCCGATCGCTGCGATCGACCTGCTCGGTCTGGGCGAGTCGATGGGCAGTGCGTTCCTGCGCGTGCCGTTCCGGCAACCGTGGCGCGGTGCGGGTGGGCTCGCGCGGAACCTCACGATCAGCGTGACCCGCGAGCTGACGCGCTCGTTCATGGGTTACGCGATGTCGTTGCCGATCGACGAGTTCCGTTCGCTCGAGAAGGTGCTCGACAAGATCTCGGAAACGGTCCTACCGCCGTGGGTGGCGGCCGAGCACGTCACCGTGCGGCGCGACACGATCGCGGGCGTGCCCGGGCTGTGGTTCCGCCCGCAGCACGTCGACGCGGCCACGAAGATGCTGTACCTCCACGGCGGCGGTTACATCGGCACGTCGCCGAACATGTACACGCTCTTCGCGGCACGACTCTCGCGCGCGACCCGCTGCGAGATCTTCGTCGCCGACTACCGTCTCGCGCCCGAGTTCCCGTACCCCGCCGCGCTGCACGACGCGCTCGGCGTCCTTGCCGCGCTGCAGGACACGACGGATCCGGCAACCCGTGCCCGCGCCGAGATCTTCGTCGCCGGCGACTCCGGCGGGGGCGGGCTGGCCGGCAGCGTGCTGTACGAATGCGGCAGCCGCGGGCTACCGGCGCCGGCCGGCGTGCTGCTCTTCTCGCCCGAGATCAGCCTGGAACTCGACGAGCCGTCGGTCACCGACAACGCGCCGTACGACGTGCTGCCGTGGAACATCCCGACGAACTCCTACTTGCACGGCATCGATCCGCGCGATGTGGCGGTGTCCGGCGCGGACGTGCACAAGTGGCCGCCGACGTTCATCGCGTACGGCGGCGACGAGATCTTCCGCGACCCGATCCGCCATCTGGTCGAACGCCTGCGCATCGCCGGTGTCGACACGCACGCGCACGAGCAGCCGGGGATGTTCCACGTCTACCCCGTGCTCGCGCCGTGGGCCGCGTCGAGCCGGGAGACGTACGCGCACGCGGGCCGGTTCGTCGCCCAGGTCAGCGCTGCGGCCGGCGCGACTCCGGGTGAGGCAACCGCGTCATAGCCTGGTCGACGCCAGGAAGTCGTCACGACGACGCAACGTCGACGTCCTCATCCGTTCAACTGCCTTACCGAAGATATGTAGAGGCCGAAAGTATGTGGAGGACGTCGGCCGGTCGTTCGCGTCCGCACGAGCAGGCCGAGGTTCGCCCCGGCAGTGAGGCGGGTACACGCAGAAGCCCGCGATCCGCCAGGAGAAGGTGTTGGAGCGCGTCATCCGGGGACCCGAACAGCTCGCCACGATCGCCATCGAGGCCGTCCGCCCGGACGTCGACTGCGGCCGCTTCGCCGTCAAGCGCGTCGTCGGCGACGACGTGGTGGTCACGGCTGACGTCTTCACCCACGGCCACACCGAGCTCGCGGTCCAGCTCGGGTACCGGCACCAGACGGGACGCACCTGGAAGTCGGTACCGATGCAGGCGCTCGTCAACGACCGGTGGACCGCGTCGTTTCCGGCCGAACGCCTGGGCGAGTACCGCTTCCGGATCCTCGCGTGGCCGGACGAGCTCGCGACCTGGCGCCGGGACTTCGCCAAGAAGCTCGCCGCCGGCATCGACACCGACCTCGACCGCGAAGAAGGCGCGCAGCTCGCCGAGCGGCAGACCAAGCGGGCGACGGCGCGCGACCGCGCCGCGCTCGAGACCTGGATCGAACGCCTGCGTGGCGGCCTCGACCGCAAGGCCGCCGAGGGCCTCGACCGCCTGGTGACAACCGCGCGGCGATCGGCGGATCCCGCGCTCGCGACCGTGTTCGCCGAAACGTCACCGGTGTGGGTCGATCGGCCGCTCGCGCGGACCTCCTCGTGGTACGAGCTGTTCCCCCGCTCCGCGTCGCCCGAGCCGGACCGGTCCGGGACGCTCGCCGATGTGATCGAGCGGCTGCCGTACGTCGCTGCGATGGGCTTCGACGTGCTGTACCTCCCGCCGATCCATCCGATCGGCACGACCCACCGCAAGGGTCCGAACAACGTCACGACCGCGCGCGTCACCGACCCCGGCAGCCCGTGGGCGATCGGCGCGGCGACGGGGGGCCACACGGCCGTGCACCCGGATCTCGGAGCGGTCGCGGACGTCGAACGGCTCGTGACCGCGGCCCGCCGCGCACGACATCGATGTCGCGCTCGACCTCGCGTTCCAGACCTCGCCCGACCACCCGTGGGTCACCGAGCACCCGCAGTGGTTCCGCCACCGCGCCGACGGCACGATCGCCTACGCCGAGAACCCGCCGAAGCGCTACGAAGACATCTACCCGATCGACTTCACGACCGAGGACGCGGCCGCCCTCTGGACCGCGCTGCTCGATGTCGTCCGGTTCTGGATCGGGTGCGGTGTGCGCGTCTTCCGCGTCGACAATCCGCACACGAAGCCGTTCGAATTCTGGGAGTGGCTGATCGCATCGGTCCGCGCCACGGATCCGGACGTGATCTTCCTCGCGGAGGCCTTCACCCGACCGCGCGTCATGGAGCGGCTGGCGAAGATCGGGTTCACGCAGTCCTATACGTACTTCACGTGGCGCAACAAGAAGTGGGAGATCGAGGAGTACTTCCGCGAGCTGAGCGATCCTGCACACCTCGACTACTTCCGCCCGAACGTGTGGCCCAACACGCCCGACATCCTCCACGACACGTTGCAGCACGGAACCCGTGCGACGTTCATCGTGCGCTTCCTCCTCGCCGCGGGCCTCAGCGCGAGCTACGGCATCTACGGCCCCGTGTTCGAGCTTCAGGAACGCACCCCGCGCGAACCGGGGAGCGAGGAGTACCTCGACTCCGAGAAGTACGAGGTGCGGCATTGGGATCTCGAACGGCCCGACAGCCTGCGCCATCTGATCGGATTGGTGAACGCGCTACGGCGCGCGCACCCGGCGCTGCAGCGCGATGACACATTGTGCTTCCACGGCATCGACAACGATCGCATCATCTGCTGGAGCAAGCGCGCGCCGCGCCCCGATGGTCCCGACGGTGCCGAAGGTCACGAAGACATCGTGCTGTTCGTGGTCAACCTCGATCCGGTGCACACACAGTCGGGGTGGACCGCGCTCGATCTGCCCGCGCTCGGCTTCGATCCGGACGCGCACATCGTCGTCCGACGACCTGCTGACCGAGAGTCGCTACGACTGGGAAGGGCCGCACAACTTCGTCGCGCTCGACCCTGCGACCGTGCCCGCGCACGTGTTCTCGGTCACCGGAGCGCGGGCATGAGCACCTGGTACGAGGACGCGGTCATCTACGAAGTGCACGTGCGCGCGTTCGCCGACAGCGACGGCGACGGCATCGGCGACTTCGTCGGGCTCACGCAGCGGCTCGACTACCTGCAGGACCTCGGTGTCACCGCGATCTGGCTGCTGCCGTTCTACCCGTCACCGATGCGCGACGAGGGCTACGACATCTCCGACTACCGGGGTATCAACCCGGCCTACGGCACCTTGCGCCAGTTCCGGCGCTTCCTCGACGAGGCCCACAAGCGCGGGTTGAAGGTCATCACCGAGATCGTGCTCAACCACACGTCGGATCAACACCCGTGGTTCCAGCGCGCACGGCGCGCGCCGATCGGCAGCCGGTACCGCGAGTGGTACGTGTGGAGCGACAACGCGGACGGGTACAAGGACGCGCGAATCATCTTCCGCGACTTCGAGCCGTCGAACTGGACGTGGGACCACGTCGCCGGGCAGTACTACTGGCACCGGTTCTATGCGTCGCAGCCCGACCTCAACTACGACAACCCCGAGGTGCGGCGGGAGATGCTGCGCACCGTCGAGTACTGGCTCGACCTCGGCGTGGACGGGTTGCGCCTCGACGCGGTCCCGTATCTGATCGAGCGGGAGGGCACGTCGTGCGAGAACCTGCCGGAGACGCACGAGTACCTGAAGGAACTGCGCCGGCACGTCGACGCGCGGTTCGACGACCGGATGCTGCTCGCGGAAGCGAACCAGTGGCCGGAGGACGCGAGCGCGTACTTCGGAAACGGCGACGAGTGTCACATGGCGTTCCACTTCCCGTTGATGCCGCGCCTGTTCATGGGTCTGCGCATGGAAGACCGCTTCCCGATCATCGACATCCTGCGGCAGACGCCGGCGATCCCGGACAAGACCCAGTGGGCGGTGTTCCTGCGCAACCACGACGAGCTGACGCTCGAGATGGTGACCGACGAAGAGCGCGACTACATGTACCGCGCCTACGCGCACGAGCCCGTCATGCGCATCAACCTGGGCATCCGGCGCCGGCTCGCGCCGCTCCTCCACAACAATCGCCAGAAGATGGAGCTCATGCACGGCTTGCTGTGCTCGCTCCCGGGCACGCCGGTCCTCTACTACGGCGACGAGATCGGCATGGGCGACAACGTCTATCTCGGTGACCGCGACGGCGTGCGGACCCCGATGCAATGGAGCGCGGACCGAAACGCCGGCTTCTCGACCGCGAACCCGCAGAAGCTGTTCATGCCGGTGATCATCGACCCGGAGTACAACTACGAGACGGTCAACGTCGCGGCCCAGCTCGACAACCCGGAGTCGCTGCTGTGGTGGGTGCGCCGGTTGATCGCGCTGCGCAAGCGCTACCCGGTGTTCGGGCACGGATCCATCGAGCTCCTCTCGCCGGACAACTACCGCGTCCTCGCATTCCTCCGCCGCGACGGTGGCGCGTCAACCCTCCGCCGGGAAGGCGCGTCCACCCTCCGCCGGGAAGGCGCGGACGACGGAACTCACCAGCAGGTCCTCGTGGTCGCGAACCTCTCGCGGCACCCGCAGTACGTCGAGCTCGACCTCTCCGAGTTCCGCGGCATGCGGCCCGTCGAGCTCTTCGGCCAGACCACGTTCCCGCAGATCGGCGACCTGCCGTACTTGTTGACACTGGGGCCGCACGCGTTCTACTGGCTCGCGCTCGCGCACTCCCCCGCCGACGCCGCGACCGCGGAACAGCCCGCGCTGCCGTCGCTGAGTGCGCCCGCCGCGTGGGACTCGCTCTTCGATCGCGACCACCGTCAGCGCATCGACGCGGTGCTGCCGCGACTCCTGCGCAGCCGGCGCTGGTTCGGGGCCAAGGGCCGGCGGGTCACCGCGGCGCGGATCGTCGACGTGGCCGAGCTCCCCCTGCCGTTCCTCTGGAACGCGGGCGAGGAGCTCGACGCGCCCCGGCCGGCGCGCATCACGTTCGTGGAAGTCGACTACCTCGACGGCGAGCCGGAGACGTACGTGCTGCCGATCGCGTTCGTGCCCGGCGCCGCGGGCGAGCGGTTCATCGAGGACCACCCCGTTGCCGCGCTCGCGCTCGTCCAGCCGGCCAGCGGCGAAGCGGGCGTGCTCGTCGACGCGCACTGGCTGCCGGGCTACGGGCGCGCGGTCATGTCGACCCTCGCCCGCCGGCGACGTATTCGCACCGAGCTCGGTTCGATCGCCGGCGTGCCGAACACCCGGTCGCTGCGCGCGCTCGCGGCGGCCGCGACGCAGGACATCCCGGTCAACGTGCTGCGCGGCGAGCAGTCGAACACGTCGATCGCGTTCGACGAGCAGTTCATGCTGAAGACCATGCGGCGCGTGCAGCGGGGCGAGAACCCCGAGGTCGAGATCGGGCGCGCGCTCACCGATCGCACCGACTTCGAGCACGCGCCTGCACTCGCGGGCGCGCTCGAGTACCGCACCGGCCTCAATACGGGCACGGCCGCCACCCTCGCGGTGATGCACGAGTTCGTGCCGAACGAGCGCGACGCGTACTCGTGGTTCTCCGAAGCGCTGACGCGGTTCTTCGAGGAAGCCCTCTCACACCCGGAGGAGGATTCACAGACCGCCGGACGGCGTCTCAACGTGCTCGACCTCATGGACCGCGACGTGCCGGAGGAGTTCGACTCCCTTGCGGGCGGCAGCTTGGCGCCCGCCGAGCTGCTCGGCGGGCGCATCGGTGAATTGCACGTCGCGCTCGCGTCGGTCGACGACCCCGCGTTCGCACCGGAGCCGATGAACTCACTCGCGCTGCGATCCACCTACCAGTCGATGCGCAACACCGCACAGCAGACGCTGCGCATCTTGCGCCGCACGACACCAGTGCCGGACGCTTACGCCGCCGACCTCGCGATCGTGCTCGGCCGTTCCGACGAGCTGCTGCAGCGGCTCTACGACGTGATGCGTGCACCCGGCGGGCAACGGATCCGCGTCCACGGCGACCTCCATCTCGGTCAGGTGCTGTACACGGGTCGCGACTTCGTCGTCCTCGACTTCGAAGGCGAGCCCGCGCGTCCGCTCAGCGAACGCCGGCTGAAGCGCTCGCCGCTGCGGGATGTTGCCGGCATGCTGCGTTCGTTCGACTACACCGCGCGCGCCGCGATCGCCGAGATGGTCGCCCGGGGCACCGTGCGCAGCCAGGAGCGGGCCGAGGAACTCCTCGCGGGCCGGGCCGCGCAATGGGTCGCGTGGGTGTCGGCCGCGTTCCTCCGCGGGTACTTCGACGCGATGGACGGCACCGGCCTGTTGCCGATCGACCCCGGCGCCCGACGCATCCAGCTCGACGCGCACGTGTTGGAGAAGGCGCTGTACGAGATCCGTTACGAGCTCGACCACCGACCCGATTGGGTCGGAATCCCGATCCACGGGGTCGCGACACTGCTCGCGGGTTCGCTCTCCGAGAACCGGGACTCGGATCCGTCCGAGCGATGACGGCACTGCACGAGCTCGCGACCGAGCTCGGCGTCGAGCGCGAGTGGCGCGGCGTCGACGGTCAGACCCACACGGTCAGCGACGACACGCTGCTCGCGGTCTGCGCCGCGCTGACGCCGGGTGTCGAACGGGCCGACGACGCAGCCCCGGCGCTGCGAGCACGGCGTGCCGACGCGATCGCCGCCGGCGTCGAGCCGGTCGCCGTGGCGTGGGACGCAAGCCCACCCCGCGTCGTCGTCCACCGCCGTCGCGCGGATACGGAAGCTGCGCTCAACGTGACGATCGAACGGGAAGACGGTGTCGTCGAGACCGCGCGCGACACCGACTGCATCGTGCGAGCGATCGGCGACGGGCCCACACCGGACAGCTTCGCAATCGAAGTCACGCTGCCGCGCACGCTGCCGTTCGGCGCGCACGCGCTCACGGTCGAAGGCCCGGGCTTGGCCGCCCACGCGACGGTGCTCGCCGCACCCTCGCGGCCCGCCGGTCGCGATCGCTCGCACCGCTGGGGCCTCTTCGCGCCACTGTACGCACTGCACGATCGGGAACGGCCCGAGGCCGGCGACTTCGGTTCGCTGCGCCGCTTCGCCGCGTGGGCCGGCGGACACGGCGCCGATCTCGTCGGCACCCTGCCACTGCTCGCGACGTTCTTCGGCCACGGCCGCGAACCGCGCGACACGAGTCCGTACGCCCCGGTCAGCCGGCGGTTCTGGAACGAGGCGTATCTCGACCTGCGCGCGATCGACACCCTCGACGCGCGCGCGATCGACCAGACCGCGGGGTCATCCGGCCCGAACGCAGACCTGGTCGCGCTCGCGGCCCGGACCCGCACTGCTCTCGCGCCGCCCGCGGAAGCGGCCGCGGCCAATCCCGCGCTCGGCCGCTGGCTCGCGGAACGACCCGACGTGACCGCCTACGCGCGTTTCCGGGCCAAGGTCGAAGGCGGCGGCGAGGCTGCCGTCCGGTACCACCAGTTCGCGCAGTGGTGCTGCGACATGCAGCTCACTGCACTTGCGGCCGAACTGCGGGGTCGCGACCAGTCGTTGTTCCTCGACTTCCCCATCGGATCGCACCGCGACGGCTTCGACGTCGAGCACGAGGGAGCGCGGTTCGTGCGCGACGCCTCGGTCGGCGCGCCGCCGGACGCGTTCCACGCCACCGGGCAGGACTGGGGATTCCCGCCCCTGGATCCGCACGCGGCGCGGCTCGACGGTCACGCGTATCTCCGCGCCTGCCTCGACGCGCACTTCCGGTTCGCGCAGGCCCTGCGCATCGACCACGTGATGGGTCTGCACCGGCTGTGGTTCATCCCGCCCGGCGCCACCGCGTCGGACGGCGCGTACGTCCGCTACGCGGGCGAGGAGCAGTGGGCCGCGCTCTGCATCGAAGCGCACCGCCACCGCGGCACGATCGTCGGCGAAAACCTCGGAACCGTTCCGGAGGCGACCAACCGCGCCCTGCACGACCATGGCGCGCTCGGCATGTGGGTCTTGCAGTTCGAGACGCCGCCCGCGCCTCCCGCACCGGCACCCACCGCGACGCAGCTCGCGTGCCTCGACACCCACGACCTCCCTCCCTTCGCCGCGTGGTGGACCGCGATCGCGCCGGCGACACGGCAGACCGTGATCGACACACTGCGCACGAACGGCGGACTCGATTCGAGCGACGACGCTGACCCCGCCGCGGCACTCGGCGCGATCTACCGCTGGCTCGGCGCGTCCGACGCCGCGATCGTCATCGCCACATTGGAAGATCTCTGGCTCGAGACCGTGCCCCAGAACCGGCCCGGAACCCCATCGGATGAGAACTTCCGTCATCGGGGTACATACGGTTTCGACGACATCGAAGTTCCCGCACTGCGCCGCGGGCTCGTCGCTCCCACCCAGCTGCTCCGAGTCCTCGACGACGCGCGCGCCGAGGCGCGCGCAGCCACGCTCTCGCCCGAAGTGAAGACGTGACCGACATGACCACCCTCACCGCTGACGATCTGCACCTCTTCAACGAGGGACGGCACTTCCGCCTGTACCAACGGCTCGGCGCGCACCTCGACGGTAACGGCGTGCGCTTCACCGTGTGGGCGCCCAACGCCCGCGCCGTCTCATTGCTCGGCGCGGGCAACGGCTGGACCCACGGCTCCGACGCGCTCGAACCCGTTGGGTCCTCAGGCCTCTGGACCGGGCGCTTCCCGGGCTGGAGCGCGGGCGAGGCCTACAAGTTCTCGATCGAGAGCCGGGCGGGCGGGCGCATGGCGAAGGCCGACCCGTTCGCCTTCCAGGCGGAGCTCCCGCCGCGTACCGCGTCGATCGTCGCGGACCTGGCGTACGAGTGGCACGACCAGGGCTGGATGCGAAAGCGCGGCCCGGGGCAACGGCTCGATGCGCCGGTGTCGATCTACGAGCTGCATCTGGGTTCCTGGGCCCGGCGCGACGACGGGTCGTTCTTCACGTACCGCGAGATCGCGCCGAAGCTCGTCGCGTACTTGCGCGAGACGGGCTTCACGCACGTGGAGCTGCTCCCGATCATGGAGCATCCGTTCTTCGGTTCGTGGGGCTACCAGACCACCGGTTACTTCGCCCCGACGTCACGCTTCGGTGCACCGACCGACTTCATGGCGTTCGTCGACGAGCTGCACGACGCGGGCATCGGTGTGATCCTCGACTGGGTGCCGTCGCACTTCCCGAACGACCAGCACGCGCTGGCGCAGTTCGACGGCACGCACCTCTTCGAGCACGCCGACCCGCGCCAGGGCTTCCATCCTGACTGGAACACCCTCGTCTTCAACTACGGCCGCAACGAGGTGCGCTCGTTCCTGACGAGCAGCGCATGCTTCTGGCTCGACCGCTACCACATCGACGGGCTGCGCGTCGACGCAGTGGCGTCGATGCTGTACCTCGACTACTCGCGGCAGCCGGGCGAGTGGATCCCGAACGAGTTCGGCGGTCGCGAGAACCTCGAGGCGATCCGCTTCCTGCGCGAGATGAACGAGGAGGTCTACCGCGCGTTCCCCGACGTGCAGACCTACGCCGAGGAGTCGACGGCGTGGCCGATGGTGTCGCGCCCGACCTACATCGGTGGGCTCGGCTTCGGATACAAGTGGGACATGGGCTGGATGCACGACACGCTGCAGCACCTGGCGCGTGAACCGGTGCACCGTCGCTTCCACTACAACGAGCTCACGTTCCGCGCCGTCTATGCATGGACCGAGAACTACCTGCTTCCCCTTTCGCACGACGAGGTCGTGCACGGCAAGGGGTCGCTCGCGGGCAAGATGCCCGGCGACCGCTGGCAGCAACTCGCGAACCTGCGCACGCTCCTCGCGTACCAGTGGGCGTCACCGGGCAAGAAGCTGCTGTTCATGGGCGGCGAGATCGGCCAATGGCGCGAGTGGGACCACGAGAGCGGCATCGACTGGGGCCTGCTCGCCGAGGACCACCACGCGGGCGTCAAGCGTCTCGTCGGTGACCTGAACCGCGCGTTGCGGGCCGAGCCCGCACTGCACGAGCGCGACGCGGATCCCGCCGGGTTCGGTTGGGCGGTCGCCGATGATCCCGACGATGGCGTCCTCGCGTTCGTGCGCTACGCGGCCGACGGCTCGCCGCTGTTGTTCGTCGCGAACTTCACGCCCGTGGTGCGCCACCAGTACCGCATACCGGTGCCGACCGGTGGGTTCTGGCGCGAGGTCGTGAACACCGATGCGCACCCTTACGGCGGTTCGGGCGTCGGCAACCTCGGTGGCGTCGAGGCAGTCCCGGTGCCGCTGCGCCAGTTCTACTGGTCGTTGACGTTGCAGCTGCCGCCCCTGGGCGCGCTCTTCCTGCGACCCGATGCCGCCGTCGCGACGAAATCGACGGCCCGGAGGGCGAACCGGCGTGAAGGTCGGCGCCTGGGTGCGCGACGGCGGGGTCGACTTCCGTGTGTGGGCGCCGGGGCACGATCGCGTCGACGTGGTGATCACCGCGCCCGAACCGGCGCGTCATGCGCTCGCGCGCGCGGCGGGCGGGTACCACGAGGGCTTCGTTGGAGGGCTCGGCACCGACGTGCGGTACCGCTACGCGATTGGCGACGAGCTCCTCCCTGATCCCGCGTCCGCGATCGCAACCCGACGGCGTGCACGGCGACTCGGCCGTCATCGACCCGGAGTTCGAGTGGACGGATCCGGAGTGGATCGGCCAGGTCATCACCGACTACGTCATCTCGGAGATCCACGTCGGCACCTTCACCGACGCGGGCACGTTCGATGCTGCGATCGAACGACTCGACGACCTGCGCGCGCTCGGGATCACCGCCATCGAGCTGATGCCCGTTGCGCAGTTCCCCGGTGCGACGGAACTGGGGCTACGACGGCGTCTTCCCGTACGCCGCGCATTCCAGCTACGGGGGCGCCGACGGCCTCCGCCGGCTCGTCGACGCGTGCCACGCGCGTGGCATGTCGGTGGTGCTCGACGTCGTCTACAACCACCTCGGCCCGGAAGGCAACGTGCTCGCTCACTACGGCCCGTACTTCACCAGACCGCTACCGAACGCCGTGGGGCGACGCACTCAACTTCGACGACCGCGGCTCCGACGAAGTTCGCAACTACTTCGTCAAGAACGCGACTCCTGGGTCTCGGACTTCATGATCGACGCCTTGCGACTCGACGCGGTCCATGCGATCGCTGACCCGAGCGCCTACCCGTTCGTCGAGGAGCTCATCGACGCGGTGCACGAGTATGCGACACACAAAGGCCGCAACATCTGGGTCATCGCCGAGAGCGCGGCCAACGACGCGCGTCTCGTCACACCGAAGGACCGCGGCGGCATCGACTGCGATGCGCAGTGGAGCGACGACTTCCATCACTCGCTGCACACGCTGCTCACCGGTGAGCGCGAGGAGCTACTACGCCGACTACGGACGGGTAGAGGACCTCGCCACCGCGTACCGTGACGCGTTCGTGTACGCGGGTCGGTACTCGAAGTCGCGCGACCATCGCTTCGGCCGGACCGCGGCCGGACTGCCCGGGCAACGCTTCGTGGTGTTCGCGCAGAACCATGACCAGATCGGGAACCGCGCGATCGGGGATCGGTTGAGCGCGGTGGTGGACCACGACCGCCTGCGGGTCGCAGCCGCGGCGGTGCTGTGCGCGCCCTTCCTCCCGTTGCTCTTCATGGGTGAGGAGTACGGCGAGACGAGCCCGTTCCCGTACTTCGTCGACCACTCGGATCCCGAGCTCGTCGAGGCGGTGCGGCGCGGGCGACGCGCCGAGTTCGCGCAGTTCTCGAGCACGCAGGAACCGCCGGATCCGGCTGCACCGGAGACGTTCGCCGCCGCACGGTTGCACTGGTCACGGCGGCGCCGAGGAACCGCACGCGGAGATCCTCGACTGGTACGCGCAGCTGCTCGAACTCCGTCGCGCACGGCCCGCGCTGCAGCTGCTCGATCCGGGGGCGACCGCGCACGCAAGCGTTCGAAGCCGACCGGCTGCTCGTCGTGACACGCGAGGCCGGCGACGATGCGATCGTCCTCGTCCTCGGGTTCGGTACGGAGGACGCACGCGTCGATGTCGAGCTCCCCGCCGGCCCGTGGGCCGTGCTGCTCGACTCGCACGCCGAGCGACGCGCGCTCACGTCGTTCGTGACCGCGACCGGCGAGCCCACGCCGATCGAGGTGCCCGCGGCGTCGGTGTTGCTGCTCGGCGCGGAGGCACCCGTGTGAGCGGTCGGCACAACAACGGGTCACTCTCGCTCCCGCTCGCCCAAGGCTCTGCCGGTCGGAGCTCCGCTTCGTTCGCGCCGGTCTCGACCTATCGCCTGCAGCTCCACGCCGACTTCGACTTTGCCGCCGCGCGCGCGGTGGTGCCGTACCTCGCTGATCTCGGCGTCGACTGGTGCTATCTGGCGCCGGTGTTCAGCGCCCGGCCCGGGAGCCGGCACGGGTATGACGTGGTCGATCCGACCGAAGTCAACCCCGAGCTCGGCGGCCGCGCCGGGCTCGAAGCGTTCTCCGGTGCCGCCCACGCGGCCGGGCTCGGCGTGCTGCTCGACATCGTGCCGAACCACCAGGCCGTCACGACTCGGAACCCCCGGTGGTACGCGCTGTTGCGCGACGGTCGCGACTCGGTGACCGCGCCGTGGTTCGACATCGACTGGACCGGCAACGAGCTCGTCGCACCGGGCAAGGTGCTGTGGGCGTTCCTCGGGCGCGAGCCCACGGCGGAGCTCGCCGCCGGGACGCTGTACGCCGACGCCGGCCAACTGCATTCGTTCGACGAAGCGCTGCCCCTGCGCGACGTCGACGGCATCGACCTCACCCAGCCCGAAGCCCTCGCGGCCGCGCTCGAGCGCCAGCCGTACCAGCTCGCGCAGTGGCGGCGCGGCCGCCGGTTCATCAACTACCGGCGCTTCTTCGACGTGTCGGACCTGATCGGCGTGCGCGTCGAGGACCCGGGGGTGTTCACGGCCTCCCACACGCTCGCGTTCGAGCTCGTGCACGACGGTGTCGTGGACGGGCTGCGCGTCGACCACGTCGACGGACTCGCAGATCCGGCTGCGTACCTCGAGCGCGTCGCGGCGGAGGTGCCGCGCCATCCGGTGTACGTCGAGAAGATCTTGGCCGCGGACGAACCGCTCGATCCGGTGTGGCCGGTTGCGGGCACCACTGGGTACGAGACGACGAACGCGCTCACCGCGCTGCTCGTCGATCCCGACGGGCGCGCCGGGCTCGACGCCGCGCTCCGCGCCGAGAACGGCGACACCGCGTTCGCGACGATCGAGACCGCGGCCGAAGCGCACGGTGCTGCAGGAACTGTTCGCACCGGAGTGGGCCCGCGTCCGGAACGCGCTCGCCGCCGCCGCGGCGGCCGCAGGCCTCACGATCGACACAGGACCGCTCGCGGACGCGCTCGCCGAGATCACGGTCGCGCTCGACGTGTACCGCACGTACTGCGGCGACGCGCCCTCGAGCGACGCCGACCGCACCCGCATCGATCGCGCCGCCGCCCGGGCGACGGCCGACGGTATTGCGGACGCCGACCGCGTTGCAGGCCGTGCGCGCCCTGCTCGCCGGCGACGAGCTCACGTCCGCGGCCGCGCCCGCGCGCGTCGCGCTCGTGGTGCGATGGCAGCAGCTCACCGGCGCGGTCATGGCCAAGGGCCACGAGGACACGGCCGAATACCGTTACCCCGCCTTGCTCGCGCAAGCCGAGGTCGGCGGTGATCCGGACGACGACTGTCGCACCGCGGTCGCGCGGTTCCACGCGCAACAGAAGGCACGGGTCGCGAGCGGGCGGGCCGGCCTCACCGCGACCACCACGCACGACACCAAGCGGAGCGAGGACACACGCGCCCGGCTGGCCGTGCTCAGCGAGCGCGCCGACGCGTTTCGCGCCGGGCTCGCCCGGTGGACCGCCACGGTGGATGTGCCGGCGGGCGTACAACCGGTCGAACTGCGGTTCGTCGCGCAGACACTCCTCGGCTCGTGGTCGCTCGACGAGCGCGACCTCGACGCGTTCGAGGAACGCATCGCGGCGTACATCGTGAAGGCCCTTCGCGAAGCCAAGCAGGCGACCACCTGGCTCGACCCCGACGAAGCGCACGAAACCGCGGTCGTCGAAATCGCGCGCCGGACGATTGGGAGCGGCGGCCGCATCCTGCACGACGCATTCGGCGACCTCGTCGAGGACATCGCCTGGTACGGCGCGATCAACGGCCTCGCGCAGCTCACCTGGAAGCTCGGTGCGCCCGGCGCGGCCGACATGTACCAGGGGACCGAGCTGTGGGACCTCAGCCTCGTGGATCCCGACAATCGGCGCCCGGTCGACTACGAAGCACGCGTCGCGATGCTGGCGCGGCCGGGCGACGATTGGCGATCCGGCGCGGTGAAACTGCACATGACCGCCGCTGGGCTCCGTGCCCGACGCGATCGGCGCGCGCTGTTCTCCCACGGCGCGTACCTCCCGCTGCCGGTCGCGGAAGACGCCGCGGTCGCGTTCGCGCGCCGTCACGAATCCGAATGGGCGATCGCGTGCGCGCCCCGGTTGCCGACCCGGCTCGCACCGCGCGACCACTGGCCCGTAGGCGACGACGTGTGGAGGGATCGCACGATCGTGCTCCCCGCCACCGCACCCGCGCGCTGGCTCGACGTGTTCACCGGCACCGAGATCGAAGCCACCGCGGGCGCGCTGCGCGTCGGCGCCGTGCTCGATCGCCTGCCGGCCGCGCTGCTCGTCGCGCGCTGACTCCGGAGATCAGTCGGCGGTGTCGCTCCGGCGCAGCAGGATGAACGACCGGTCGAGCATCCTGAGGCGATCACCCGGCTTCGAACGCGTCGGCTGGACGCGCCCCGCGATCGCGGTGTCGATCACGGTCGACCACTCGCGGCCCCACTGCTCCGCCGGGATCGCGAACTCGATCGGCTCCCAGTGCGCGTTGAAGAGCAGCAGGAACGAGTCGCCTCGCACCGGATGCCCCGCGGCGTCCTGCCACGGCAACGCGTCACCGTTCAAGAACACGCCGATCGTCTTCGCGAAGCCGGCGCGCCAGTCTTCGTCGGTCATCTGGCTGCCGTCGGGCTTGAACCACGCGACATCGCTGACGCCGCTGCCGTGGATGGGGCGACCCTGGAACCAGCGCCGGCGCCGGAACGCGGCGTTGCGTTTGCGGATGTCGCCCAACAGGCTCGTGAACGCGAGCAGTTCCTCGTCCACGTTCTCCCAGTCGACCCACGAGATCTCGTTGTCCTGGCAGTACGCGTTGTTGTTGCCGGCTTGCGTACGCCCGATCTCGTCCCCTGCGAGCAGCATCGGGACTCCTTGCGACAGGAACAACGTCGCAAGGAAGTTGCGCTGCTGCCGCCGCCGCAGCCGCAGGATGCTCTCGTCGTCGGTCGGGCCTTCGACACCCGAGTTCCACGATCGGTTGTCGTCGGTACCGTCGCGCCCGTCCTCGCCGTTCGCCTCGTTGTGCTTCTCGTTGTACGAGACCAAGTCGGCGAGTGTGAAGCCGTCGTGCGCGGTGACGAAGTTGATGGAAGCGGACGGCCGGCGCCCGGTCGCTTCGTAGAGGTCCGACGAGCCGGTGAGCCGCGCCGCGAACTCTCCGAGCCCCTGCTCCTGCGCGCGCCAGAAATCGCGCACGCTGTCGCGATAACGGCCGTTCCACTCGGACCACAGCGGCGGGAAGTTACCGACCTGGTAGCCACCTTCGCCGACGTCCCACGGCTCTGCGATCAGCTTCACCTGGCTGATGACCGGGTCTTGCTGGATCACGTCGAAGAACGCCGAGAGCCGATCGACGTCGTGCAGCGTGCGCGCGAGCGTCGCGGCGAGGTCGAACCGGAAGCCGTCCACGTGCATCTCCAGCACCCAGTAGCGCAGGCTGTCCATGAGCAGCTGCAGCACGTGCGGGTGGCGCATGTTCAGGGTGTTGCCGGTTCCCGTGTAGTCGACGTAGAACCGCTTGTCCTCTTCCGAGAGCCGGTAGTACGCGGCGTTGTCGACGCCCTTGAACGCGAGCATCGGGCCGAGGTGATTTCCTTCGGCCGTGTGGTTGTACACGACGTCGAGGATCACCTCGATGCCCGCATCGTGCATCGTTTTCACCATCTGCTTGAACTCTTGGACCTGCTGGCCGAGGTCGCCGCTCGCGCTGTACTCGCCGTGCGGCGCGAAGTAGCCGATCGAGTTGTAGCCCCAGTAGTTGCGGAGGCCCATCTGCACGAGCCGATGGTCGTGGATGAACTGGTGCACCGGCATCAACTCGACCGCGGTGACGCCCAGCCCGACGAACCACTCGACCACATCGGGGAACGCGAGGCCCGCGTACGTGCCGCGCAGGTTCGGGGGTACCGACGGGTGCGTCTGCGTGAACCCCTTGGTGTGGACCTCATAGAGCAGCGTCTCGTGCAGCGGTGTCATCGGCGGGCGGTCGTTGCCCCAGTCGAAGTACGGATTGACGACGACCGACTTCGGCATGAAGCGCGCACTGTCGCTCGTACTCGGTCGACTCTCGTCACCGAAGCGATACGGGTAGACGGGCTGACCCCAGCCGACCTCGCCGGTGACGGCCTTGCCGTAAGGATCGAGCAGCAGCTTCTGATGGTTGCTGCGCAGCCCTTGCTGCGGCGACCACTGGCCATGGACGCGGAAGCCGTAACGCTGACCAGGCCCGATACCAGGCAGGAACGCGTGATGGATGAACGCGGTTTCCTCGCGCATCGGGATGCGGGTCTCGTGGCCGGCCGCGTCGAAGAGGCACACGTCGACTTGCGTCGCGGACTCACTGAAGAGCGAGAAGTTCGTGCCGGTTCCGTTCCACGCGGCACCGAGCGGGAAGGGCGCGCCCGGGAGCACCGCGTAGTTCGCCACGCGCGGCGGCGCGTCCTCCGCGCGTCGGGACGCGCGGTACGGACGCGGTGCCCGCCCGCCGATCCGGGCGCGGTTCGTTCGCTTCCGGAGGCGCGGCCATCGAGGCACGGTAGCAACTCGCCCGGATCCCGCATCGCGCGCACGGCGCGCGCCGAGGAAACGGCGCGCGCCGTGCGCGAGCAACCGGCTGTGCTCGTGCTGCGTCAGGCCGCGCCGACGCGTGCCGCGAGTGCGGCGTAGTCGGACGGCGCGAGCACCGATTGGGCGAGCGCCTGCACGCCCGCGAGCACCTGCGGCGGTGCGCCGTGCTTCATACCTGCGAGCATCTCGGTCCGGTCCTCGATGTTCATCGCGGGCAGCATGAGCGACAGGCCGGTCGTCATCGCCTCGGGCGGGATGCTCGCGACGATCGCACGGTCGATGGCGACCAGTTCATCTGCGCTCACGAACCCCGCCAGCGCGGGTGCGATCTCGAGCTCCTCGAACGCCTGGTGCTGCAAGTAGTCCGCGGTGAACGACGCGAGGGCGAGGTACAAGCGGTGCGTCATCCGGCGCCGTTCCGTCGCGACGGCATCGACGATGCGGTCACTCAGCACCTCGATGCACGCCATCTGCTTCTCGAGCGCGACGTGGTCCTCGATGATGATCTCCGCGAGCTCGGGCGCGTGCTGCTTGACCACGGGCTGGAGGAATTGCTCCTCGTGCTCGGCGTGCGAGATGAGCAGCTGCGTCAGCGCGCGCAACCGCTCACTGCCGGCTTCCACTGCGTCGGGGTCGCCCGGGTCGACGTTCCCCGCCGCGGTCGTGACGCCGAAGAGCTCGGCGCGGATGCCCTTGTGGATGTCGCGGTAGATATCGACCTCCACGCGGCCGAGGCCGCCGGATTCGACGGCCGCCGAGGTGGCGCTCGGCCGGTGGGAGTTCGCGGCTTCGGTGGTGGTCATGCGTGTTCCTCTCGCCCGGGGTGCCCCGCAGTTCCGCGTGCTGCACCGCATGGATTCGGTTTCGTACGATCATGAGGAACTGCCGACGCTCCCGCTCCTGAAAGGCGCGTGAGCGAACCCTAAGAAATCCCTACGGAGCCCCGCGGGAGCGAGATTCGATGATCGAAGGCGAGGTTGCCGCCCTGCTGCAGGGGCCGTGCTCGCTGATCGTGGGCACCGTCGATACGAACGGTCTGCCCGCCGCGACCCGGGCGTTCGGCCTCGAGTTGCTCGACGCCGGCGAGCGGGTGCGCCTGATCCTCACGGCCGCGGCGCGGCCGACGATCGCGAACCTGGAGTTGACGGGCGTGATCGCGGTGACGGGCACCGACGTCGACACGTTCTTCTCGGTCCAGATCAAGGGACGCCGCGTCGGGGTGGAACCCTGCACCGACGCCGACCGGTTGCGTTCGAGCGAGTACATCGACGGCTTCTTCCAGGCGATCCACGAAGCGGACGGCACCCCGGTGGAACTGCTCGAACGGTTGCGACCACGCGACCGCTTCGCCCTGGTGATGACCGTCGAGGAAATGTTCGACCAGACGCCCGGACCGACGGCGGGTCGCTCCTTGCTGAACGCAGGCGCGTGACGTGGTCCACGCGAGTGACGAAGCGACATGAGCAGCGATACCTCCCTTCCGCTCTCCGCGATTCAGCGCGTGCTTCGAGGGCGTCATCCCGGCCGTGATCGCGACCGCTGCGAGCGACGGCACCCCGAACGTCACCCACCTGACCCGCGTCCACCTCGTCGATGACGAGCGGATCGTCTTGTCGAACCAGTTCTTCTCGAAGACCGTGCGCAACCTCGCCGAGAACCCGCAAGCGTGTGTGCTGCTGATCGACCCGATCACGTACCACGAGTACCGGCTGATCCTCCGCTATGAACGTACCGAACGGCGGGGTCCACTTTTCGACCAGTTGCACCGGGACGTCGAAGCGGTCGCCGCGCTCACCGGCATGCAGGGCGTGTTCAAGCTGCGCAGCGCGGACGTGTACCGCGTGATCGAGATCGACGACATCACGCCCCCGGCATGAACGACGTCCTGCCCGCGCTGGCCCAGCTGAGCGAACGGCTCGGCCGCTGCCCGGATCTCGACACGCTCGTCGGCGCGGCGCTCGGCGGTCTCGCCGATCTGTTCGGCTACGAGCACTCCCTGCTGCTCCTGCGCGACGAGGACGGCACCCGCCTCTACACGATCGCGAGCCACGGCTACGACACCGAAGGGATCGGATCCGAGATCCAGGTGGGCGAAGGCATCATCGGCATGGCCGCCGCGCGCGCGGAGCCGATGCGCATCGGCAACCTCGGCAAGATGCTGGCGTACGCGCGGAGCATCCGGCGCGCGTACGAGGAGAGCGGCGTCGAGGCGCCCGGTCACGAGATCCCGCTCCCCGGTCTCGCCGACGCCCAGAGCCAGGTGGCAGTACCCGCGATCGTGCTCGGCCAACTCGTCGGTGTCCTCGTGATCGAGAGCCCGCAGCGCGTCGCGTTCACCACCGACGACGAAGCGTTGCTCACGATCGTCGCGACGATGGTCGCGAGCGCGATCGAGATCGACTGGGCGCAGGAACGGGCCGAAGCCGACGTCGACGCGCCAGCAAGCCCGCCGCGCACGTCCGGCCTACCCGAGACCGTGACCACCCGAGTGCGGTTCTTCGCGGTCGACGGCAGCACCTTCCTCGACGGCGACTACCTCATCAAGGGCGTCGCCGGTCGGATTCTCTGGGCGTTGCTCGCGCAGCACGTGCGCGAAGGCCGCGAAGACTTCACGAACAAGGAGGTGCGGCTCGATCCCACGCTCGAGCTCCCGGAGTTCCGTGACAACCTCGAGAGCCGCCTCATCCTGCTGAAGCGTCGTCTCGACGAACGCTCGGCACCGATCCGGATCGAGAAGACGGGGCGCGGCCGGTTCCGG
Organism: uncultured Actinomycetes bacterium; assembly: GCA_963740835.1. GTDB lineage: Bacteria > Actinomycetota > Acidimicrobiia > IMCC26256 > PALSA-610 > CAVUFH01. The sequence goes on from CAVUFH010000007.1 coordinate 191,220, forward strand.
CTCACGGTTGCGACCGGACTCGAGCTCGAGCCGGCTTAGTACGGTCACCGCGATGACCGACACCACGGGCGAGCGGCCGAGCGCCACAACCGGTGACATCGACCTGACCGGACGCGTCGTCATCGTCACCGGCGCGTCCCGAGGGATCGGCAAAGGACTCGCGATCGGCTTGGCCGGCATGGGTGCGAAGGTCGTGTGCGCGGCCCGCACCGTCGACCAGCATCCTGATGGTCTCCCAGGCACGATCCACGAGACGGTCGCGCGGATCGACGAAGCGGGCGGCCGTGCCCTCGCGGTCCGCTGCGACATAGGGATCGCCGAGGACATCCGGCACCTCATCGACACGACGATCGACGAGTTCGACCGCGTCGACGTCCTCGTGAACAACGCGATGGCCCCGACCCGATCTGCGTTCGCGGAATCGACCGTCGACCAGTGGGACGAGTCGATGCGGGTGAACGTGCGGAGCCTCTATTTGATCTGCCGCGCGGTGGTGCCGCACATGGCTGCGACGGGCGGCGGGAGCATCATCAACATCTCGTCGGGTGGCGCGGGACATGAGTCGACACCGTTCATGCCGCCGGGATACACGATCTACGCGGTGGCGAAGGCGGCGATGGAACGGTTCTCGACGGCGCTCGCACCCGAGCTCGTCGACCAGAGCATCGCGATCAACGCCCTGCGCCCGGGTGCGGTGAAGACCGAACTGTCGGTGTTCGAGCTGGGCGAGGACCATGACTGGAGTGGCTGGAAGACACCCGCCGCGGTCGTGCCCGCCGTCGCCTACCTGAGTGCGCCCGCGAACCGCGGCTACACCGGCCACGTCCTCGACTCCACGCAGTTCGGCACGATCTGGCCGGCTTGATGCCCTAGCCCGGCGGGCAGGTGAAGACCGGGAGCGCGTCGATCGCGTCGTGCTCCCAATCGCTCTGGTTGCAGAGCTTCGCCACCGGGTGCACCGCGAGCTCGGTGATCCCGATGAACGCGAACGAGATGACGACCACCGCGGCGAGAACGGCCGCGATCGCTGATCTCCCCTTCTTGGTGATGATCGCGAGCACCAAACCGCACGCGACACCGAGCAGGAAGAGGCCGAGCCAGCGTTTCGTCCCGCTCGCGAGGAGCAAACCCTCGATGCCGACGAGCACGAGCAGCGCGCCCGCGACTGCGATCCCGATCCACCACCATTTCCCGTTGCGGATCCAGTTCCCGGCCAGGTTGACGAGCACGCGAATGCCGAGCGCGATCGCGAACACCGTCCATCCGAACGTCACGACGGGCCGGCCGCCGAAGAGCGACCCGAGCAGGATCATGAGCAGCCCGGCGAGGATCGCCAGATCGAGGACGTGCCGGGTGACTGCGGCTCTGACGCTGCGGTCGAGCACGAGGTCGGCGAGCTGGGCGGCGGGCCGGAGGAACGCCGACAACCACGTCCGCACCTTTGCCATCGGTTGACCGGTGTCGTCGGCGAGTCCGGCGGTCATCCCGTCGACCACGCGCGCCGATCGGCTCGCGAGCGCGAGCGTGTCTTCGCGCGTCGGACCCGGCGGCGGCTTGTACTCGGACTTCAGGCAGTCGAGCACGCGTCCGGCCGCACCCGGATACTCCGCCTCGTCGGTGAGGGCGGCGGTCATCGATCCCGGCGCGATCACGTCGAACAGCACGCGGTACTTCGCGTCCGCGAGGAGATCGGTGATGATCGCTTCGTGCGCGTCGCGAATGCACGCGACCTTCTCGATCGTCGCGCCTGCGGCGTCGTCGACGAGCATCCCGATCAGCCGCTCGGCTGCGTCGAGGCGACCCCACATGATGTCGTTGCGGCGCCAGTCCGGGCGGAAGAACCCGCCGAAATGATGGATCGCGGTCCCCGCGAGCTTCACCTGGCCGTGGCGCTCGTCGCAGACCGAGGTCGCGTCGCGCGGGCTGACGCGCACCACCGCGATGTCCTTGTTCTCGCCCGGGATGAGCCGGCGCAGCGCGAGCGTCGCTTCGTCCACTTCGTCGAAGCCGTCCCACCGCTTCACGGGCTCCGGGCCGAGGCGGTTGACGATGGTCGCGACCTGCGACGTGGCGCCGTCGAGGTCGAGCGCGGCCGCGAACGCCTGCAGCACCGGGTCGACTGCAACGACTGCCGCCACGAATTCCGGGCGCGTGGGATCGACGGCGCTCGGGCCGGCCGCGACCAGGGCGTCGAACGCGGTGCGCAATGCGGGCACGCCCGCGGTCGCGGTGTCGCGCGAGCGCAGCGCCCGACCGAGCCGGATCAGGCGCTGCCGGACGTCGGCCATCGCGCCGAGCGCGACGCGCGGCACGCCGCCGCGGTGGTTCACGTAGTTGACGCGCCGGAGGAAGTAAGCGAGGTCGAGCCGGCCGAGGAACGCGTTCTTGGTCGCCGCGTCGGCGCCATCGAGCCAGTTGGTCACGACCGTGCGGGCGAGCTCGTACTGCGCGCTGTCAACCTCGTACGCGCGGTCGCCGAACCCGATCCGGGCGAACGCGGCCGCGAGGTCGGCGATCGTGTCACCGGTGCGCAGCGCGAGGTAACCCGCGGCGCGGGTGAGGCCACCGGGCCCGCGTCACCGGTGAGGGCAGCCTCGACCGCGTCGTAGATGTTCTCGCGGGTCTCGAGCGGACCGGAGAGCGCCTTGATCCGATCGATCTCGCCACCGATCGTCTGTGCGCGCGGCAGGGTGACGACCTTGAGCAGCGTCGACACCAGATCCGAGCGTGGCGCGTTCGGGGTCGGGTGCTCCGGCCCGCCGCCACCGGGGTTCGGATCGACGACGAGCACCCTCCGGCTGACCGGGAGATCCGCCCGCCGCTTGGGCAGCGTTTCCATCACGAGGTCCACGGGTTTGTTGTCGAGGTAGCCACCGTCGGCGAACGAGACGCTTTCGTAATACTCGGGTTCGCCGTAGCGCTGGAAGAGCCGCTGCGCCTCCGGCGAATCGATCGGGAGCCACGGTGTCGCGGCTGCGCTCGTCGCGAACGCGGCGCGCAGGTTCGCCGCCACCGCGTTCACGTCGCGCAACTGCACTGGCCGGAACGCGCCCGGGAACGACGACGTCGCGCGCGCGACGAACGCGAGCAACGGGTCGTACTCGCGGCCGAACATGTTGATCGTCTCGCCGTCGCCGCTCGCGTCGTACACGAAGTGGAACCGGGCGCGGTGGTTGATCTCGCGCTCGTGTTCGAGCGGCGCCTGATCGCTCAGCCCGATCTCCTCGGGCCGGCCGGACAGGTCCGTCGAGGTGACCCACAGGTCGATCTGGTCTGCGTACGGCGAGGGCGCGGGCTTCGGGTTCGTGGCGCTGACGCCGCCGAGCGCGTCGAGCAGGTGGAACAACATGTACGTACCGCTGAGCAAGGACTCCGGCGGACGCTCGCGCGGGAGACCACCGAGCTCCTTGTACGCCTCGCCATCGTTCAGCAGCCCCGCGATGTCGCCGTTGTCGACCCACAGCTTCGCCAGCTTCTCGATCGACTGATCGTTGGCGAGCGCCTTGGCCAGGAAGACGCCGTTGATGCCGCCCGCGGACGTGCCGGTGAGGATGTCGACGACGATCCGGCACTTGACGGGGCCACTGCTCGATGAAGCACCCGGGTTCGCTCCCAGCCGGCGGGCCAGGTCGCGGTACACGCGCTCGGCACCGCGAAGCTGCGCATCGGCGAGATGCAGCGTCGACCCGTCGGCCGCGGGCGCGCTCGCGCGTACGAGCGAGAACAGCTCCTGAACGATCCCGTTCATGTAGATGGCGAGTGACACGCCCCCGTAGAGCACGACCGCAAAACGGACTTCGCGATCTGCCGCGTACGCCATCGCCGGTTCGTCGTCGCTCACGGCGGTCCAGCTTGCCCGCCTCCGAGTCCCTCCGGCGGGATGCGGCCGTCCACCCCCGGCGGTCGACGAATGGCCGCCGCGCGCCGGGCCTTTCGGCCGTGTCGGTCCTTGCCTCGAAGGTGCAGGCTGGGGTGTGCGGGCAACGTCCGCACACCGCGGCGGGCAAAACGTCGTCAGGGGGAGCACACCATGGGTGTCGTACCGTCTCGAACCCGCCCTCAGGGGACGCAACCGGCTGCGACCTGGCCGGGAGGCGCGACCATCCTCGACGTCCTCGCCGAACGCACCGTGGTCGAGAACCACCGGGTTGCGCTACGTGCGCGTGACGAACGGAACCACTGGCGCACGACGACATGGTCGGAGTACGGGCGATTGATCGCGGAAACGGCCGCGGGGCTCGACTCGCTCGGGATCGGAATTGGCGACCGAGTCGCGATCCTGTCGTGGAACCGCCCGGAGTGGCAGGAGGCAGATCTCGGCATCATCTCCCTGGGCGCGATAAGTGTGCCCGTCTACCCGACGAGCGCCGCGCCCCAAGTCGGCTACGTGCTCGAGCACTCCGGGACCAAGCTGTGCTTCGTCGAGAACGCCGACCAACTGGGCCGGGTCCTCGACCAGCGCAGCCGGCTGCCGGAGCTCGAGCACATCGTGGTCTTCGACGATGCAGTTTCGCTCAACGATCACCTGCTCCTGTCGTTCGAGGAGTTGCGGGCGCTCGGCGCCCGCGCGATCGAGCGTGATCCCGACCTCGTGACGCGCGCCACACGCGCGGTCACACCCGACGATGTCGCCACGATCGTCTACACGAGCGGCACGACCGGGCCGCCGAAGGGAGCAGTCCTCACGCACGCCAACGTCATGGCGACGCTGCGCTCGGTCACCGACATCGTCCCGCTCACACCCGACGACCGGTTCCTGTCGTTCCTCCCGCTGAGCCACATCACCGAGCGTTCGGTCTCGCACTTCGGTCTCATCGCATCCGGGGGCGAGACCTGGTTCGCACGCTCGATCTCGACGGTCGCCGAGGACCTGCCCGACTGCCGGCCGACGATCTTCTTCGCGGTGCCGCGCGTGTGGGAGAAGATCCGCGAAGGTGTCGAAGCACGCGTCGCACGTCTGCGCGGCGTACGGGGACGCGCTGCACGCGCGTACCTCTCACTCGCGTTTGCCCGTGCGCGCGAGCTCGAGACCCAGGACTACATGCCGTTCCTCGTGAAGCTGGCCTGGCTCGGGCTCGACCGGACGGTCGGCGTACAGCTGCGCGGTGGGCTCGGTCTGGACCGAGCTCGTCTCACGGTGTCCGGCGCGGCGCCGATCCACCCCGACATGGTCCGGTGGTTCAACGGGATCGGGCTGCTCCTCGCCGAGGGCTACGGCCAGACGGAAGTGGCGCTGGCGACGACCCTCAACCCGCCGGGTGCGGCCCGCATCGGGACCGTCGGTCCTCCACTCCCCGGTGTCTCGGTCAGGATCGCCGACGACGGAGAGATCCTGGTCAAGGGCGACAACGTGTGCGCCGGCTACTGGCACAACGACGAAGCCACCCACGCGCTCATCGACGATGATGGTTGGTTGCGATCGGGTGACCTCGGCGCGTTCGACGATCACGGGTACCTATGCATCACCGGTCGCAAGAAGGACCTGATCATCACCGCGCACGGCAAGAACATCTCGCCGCAGAACATCGAAACCGATCTCGCGTCCGCTCGGCTGATCGGTCAGGCAGTCGTGATCGGAGACGGCCGCCGCTATCTCACCGCGCTGCTCGCGCTCGACGAGATCACCGTCGAAACCTGGGCGCGCGCCCACAACAAAGAAGCCGTCGGACTGGAGTCGCTCGCGCGCGATCCGGATCTCCTCGTCGAGCTCGGCGCGGCTGTCGCGGCCACCAACGCGCGGCACGCGCACGTCGAGCACATCCGCGAGTGGCGGGTTCTGCCGCACCCGTTGACCGTCGCCAGCGGCGAGATGACGCCGACGCTCAAGGTGAAGCGCGCGGCCGTGAACGAGCGCTACGCCGACCTCATCGACGAGATGTACGCGGGGCCCGCAGCACCGACCGCATCCTCGGCGACACGTCAGGAGGGATGAGCCATGAACGACCTGGACCACCTCGAACTGGCGATGCACGCCGCAGTGGACCCACTCACGCAGGACGAGCGCGGCAAGTTCTCCGACGAGATGCAGGCTCGTTTCCCCGAGGCGAGCACGATGACGGCGAACGACCCGTCCGCAGCAGTCGAGCGTGCGTGGCAGCTCGCGAACTGCCGGCTGCTCTCGGACCCCCTGGATCCGGTCGGCGCGGCGTGGTCGCGCTTCGCGACGTCCCTCCGCGAGGTGACCGCGCGGTGAGCGACGCCCGCACCGCGCTCACGACCGGCGCCAACTCCGGAATCGGGCTCGCGACCGTCCTCGAGCTCGCCCGTCGCGGCTTCCGGTCGATCGGCACCGTCCGCTCCGAGACCAAGGCGCAGGTCGTCGCCGACGCGGCGAGCGCGGCGGGCGTGACGGTCGAGACGATCATCCTCGACGTGACGGATCCCGACGGTTGTGCACGCGTGATCGCGGACACCGAGCCGTACGCACTCGTCAACAACGCGGGCTACTCGATCACCGGGTCCATCGAAGACGTGGCAGACGCGGAGGCACGCGCGGCCTTCGAGACGATGGTCCTCGCTCCAATGCGCCTCGCGCGCCTCGCGATCCCGCACATGCGTGCGGGCAATGGCGGTCGCATCATCAACATCTCGTCCATCTACGGTCGAACGTCGACTCCACTCACGGGTTGGTACCAGGGCGCGAAGCACGCGCTCGAAGGCCTGTCCGATGCGCTGCGCATGGAAGTTGCGCGCGATGGCGTGCGCGTCATCCTCGTCGAGCCCGGCGGGTTCCGCACCGGCATCTGGGAGGAGACCGAACGGGAGATCAGCAAGCGCAGCGGTTCACGCTATGACCCCGCCTACCGGCGCACGCTCACCACCACGAGGCTGTGGCAACCGTTGATGGGCGACCCGGTGCAATGCGCCAAGACCATCGGTACCGCGGTCAGCACGCGCTGGCCCCGGGCCCGTTACCTCGTCGGCTACGACGCACGGACTCTTGCCCTGTGGAGCTCGGTCACCCCGACCGAGCTCAAGGACCGCGTCGTTCGCCTGGTGATGTCGCTGTGAGCACAGGAGGCACCGCATGAGTGACGGATGGATGCTGATGGAGCGTTCACCCGGCGACGCGAGGGCGCCGCTCGTCGCGCGCTTCGAGAGCATCGGCTGCAAGCTGCCCGAACAGCGCGTCACGTCGACCGAGGTGATGGCGTCCACGCGGCACCACACCCACATCGACCTCGAGCGACTGACAGGGATCCACGAACGCAGGGTCGCCGGCGCAGGTGAGAACTCCCTCACGCTCGCGACCGACGCGGCACGCGACTGCCTCGAACACTCGGGTCACCCGGCATCCGATCTCGAAGTTGTCATCAACTGCAGCATCACCAAGTACCGGGATGATTCGGTGTCGCAGTACGAGCCGACCCAGGCCCAGGCCGTCGCCCAGGCGATCGGCGCGCCGCAGGCGATGACGTTCGATCTGTCGAACGCGTGCGCGGGCATGCTGACCGGGACCTTCATCCTCAACAACCTGATCCGGCGCGGCGCGATCCGCTGCGGGATGGTCGTCAGTGGCGAGTGCATCTCCGGGCTGGGCCGCAACGCGGCCGAGCACGTCCGCAGCATCCTGAGCCGCGAGCTCGCCTCGCTCACGTTGGGCGATGCCGGCGTCGCCGCGATCGTCGAGCGCGCCCCCACCGGAGCGTCCGGCATCAACACGGCCGGCTTCACGACACTCTCCGAACACAGCCGCCTGTGCCTCGGCGGGCCCGCGCCGCACGAACCGGGCGCGCGGATGTTCACCCAAGCGCGCGCGATCCATCGCGTCGCGATTGCGAGCATCCCACCGTTGCTGCGCGAGGTCCTCGACGCGGCCGGCCTCGAGTTGAGCGACATCGACTGGGTCATCCCGCATCAGACGTCCGCGCGCGCGATCCGTAAAGGGATGGCCGAGGTGAGTGATGCGCTCGGCGAGGAGCCCAAGCAACCCGCGGTCGTCACCGTCGACGAGTTCGGGAACACCGCCTCGACGACGCACTTCGTCGCGCTGTACCAGTACTTGCAGGAGGGCCGGCTGCACGAGGGCGAGCGGGTCGCACTCCTCGCGTTGGCTTCGGGCTTGGAGATCGGCGCGTTGATCTTCACTGTCGACAGGATCGTGGAGCGCTATGGGCACACGAATTGACTCCATCGCAGTGGTGAACGGCGGCCGCCGTCGTCGTCACAGCGCCCGGCGGATCGCGGACGCGGCTGCCCGCGCGTGTCTCGCCGATGCGCGCGTCACCGCGAGCGACGTCGACCTCCTCGTGAACGCGGGCGTCTATCGCGACGACAACCTCGGCGAACCCGCGCTCGCCGCGCTCATCCAAGAAGACATCGGTGCGAATCCCGGCGACCCTCCGGTCGGTGGGCACGGCACGTTCTCGTTCGACATCGGCAACGGCAGTTGCGGCGTGCTGACCGGTCTGCAGCTCGTCGACGGGCTGCTCGCGACGGGCACGGCCGAGCGCGCGCTCGTCGTCGCCAGCGACGCCGATCCCGGACGGCGGGTGACGCGGGACTTCCCATTCGGCGCCACGGGTGGCGCCGCGCTGTCCGCGTGGGACGACACGCTCGACGGCTTCGCCGGGTTCCGCTGGGCCACGCATCCCGAGTTCGCCGACCTCTTCGTCGCAGACGTGCGCTTCGACGGCCGCCGGAACGTGCTGGACGTACGGGAGGCACCCGAATTCGCCGCGCGCGCGGCCACGTGCGCGGGAGATGCCGCCGGGAAGCTCCTCGCCGAACTCGGCGTGGCCGCCCAGGACGTCGACGCCGTCGTCGTCAGCCCGCTCTCGGCCGCCTTCGTCGGCGGGCTCGCCGAAGCGATGGATGTCCCGAGCGATCGCGTCGTGCATCCACCTTCACGGAACGCGCACACCGCCGCGCTCCTCTTCTCCCTGGAGTCCTTGCTCCACGACCCGGCACATCACGACGCACGGACGATCCTGTTCGTGACGGCGGGCGCCGGCATCACCATCGGAACCGCGCTCTACCGGCGCTGAGCGCGCTCACACATGGTCTCGATCGACGGCGCAGAAGTCCGCTCGATCTTCCGCACGATCGACGGCGTCGACATGCACGCGCTCGAAGCCGGCACCGGCGCGCCACTCGTACTGTTGCATCCCGAACCGGGCGATGCCTCGACGTTCGCCGCGGTCTTGCCCCGGTTGTGCGACACGCACCGGGTCCTGGCCCTCGACCTCAGAGGAAGTGGCGCGTCCGCGAAACCGCGCGGCGACTACTCCGTCGCAACCCAAGCCCGGTTCGTCGCGCGCTTCCTCGACGCCGTCGCCGCGGACCGGGCGGTGCTGGTCGGCAACAGCTACGGAGCGATCGTGGCCCTGCACATCGCGGCGCACAGCCCGGAGCGGGTCCGCGCCCTCGTGCTGTCGGGCACGTGCGCGTACGGGGACTACCGGCTGCCGTGGAAGGCGCGCGTCCTGTCGTCCTCGGCCGGTCGATTCCTTGCCCCCGTGGTGCCGCGGCGGGCGATCGAACGCGAGTACCGGGCCCAGTTCGCCGACCCCGCGCACGTGGCGAAGGCACCGATCGACGCGATTCGCACCGCATTCGGCGATCGGCCCGCTCGCCGCGCCCTGTGGCAGCAGGCCCACCAACTCGAGTTCCGTCGCGTCGAGCCGCTCCTCGGCCGCATCTCCGCGCCGGCATTGCTGGTGTGGGGAAGGAACGACCCGGCGACGCCGCTCCGGTGGGCTCACCGGTTGCAGCACGACCTCGTCGGTGCGCAACTCACGATCATCGAGGACTGCGGCCACTACCCGCCCATCGAACAACCCGATCTGTTCGCTCGCTGCACGCGCGACTTCGTCGCGCAGCTCGCACCCGAGCCGGACGGCGCGACCTGAAAGGCGGCGTCAGCCCGCGGCGCCGTCGAGACGCGCGAACACGTCGGCCCACTGCTCGAGGTGACGGTCACCGAGGAACTCCCGGAGCGCCCGCTCCCGACCGTTGCGCCCCATGCGCTCGCGTTCCGCGGGATCGTCCAGCAGGGCGCACACATCACGCCCGAAGCGTCCGAGATCCGAAGGATCATCGAGGAGGTACCCGGTCTCGCCCGTCACGACCTGATCGATCAGGCCACCGACCGCCGACGCGACAACCGGTCGCGACTTCCACATCGCCTCGGCGACGGTCAGCCCGAAGCCTTCGGCGAGGCTCTTCTGGACGACGATGCTCGAGCGGCGCTGGAGCGCGTTGATGATCGCCGCGTTCTCGTCGGCGTCGTCCATCGGGACGCACGCGAGGTGCGTCCGGAGTCGGAGCTCGCGCGGAAGCTCGTGCCACAGCGAGACGCACTCGCGCAGGACCTGATTCGCCTCGGGGTCGTCGGCGACGCCGCTGGTCTGCGGGCCGGCGAGGATCAGGTGCGCGTCCGAGTGTTCGGCGACGTGCGCCGCAAAACCGGTGAGGACACCGCCCATGTCCTTGAGCGCGTCCCAACGTGACGTCTGCATCACGATCGGGACGTCGATCGGCGCCGGAGGACCGGTGCCGAGCGTGTCGACGCCTCTCGTGATGCGCCCCCGCCTCCCGTCGCGGCGCGTGAACATGCTCCCCGGCCGGCCGACGTCGCCCGCGAGCAGCCCGACGTACTGGAGGAGCTGCTGGACGCGCGCATCGTTGATCGGTTCGTTCTTCGCCGAGAACGGATCGATCGACGGCGGGATCACGCTGAGCCGCTCGCGAGGCACCCAGCTCGGCACGAACTGTTCACGCGAGAACACGTACCCGTCGACGCCTTCGACGTACGGCCGCAGGAAATCCCAGCCGTATACGGACCGCGCGTTCTGTGTGTCGACGCCGACATGGCACCGCCACACGACATTCGCGCCGGCCCGGGTCGCCGCGCCGGCCAACCCCGCGGTCTGCGGGTCGTGCAGGATGACGATGTCTCCCGCGCTGACGAAGTCGAGCACGTCCGACGCGTTGTCGCGGATCGTTGCGTCATAGTCCGCGTGTTCGGCCGGGCCGAGCGGGCCGCCGTCCCCGGCGGTCCCGTACAGGTGATTGTGCAACCGCTTCGTGATCTCGAAGAACCGGGGGTCGCCCTCGATCACGACCCAGCGCGTCTTCACCCCCGCGCCCAGGCCGTAGGCGAGCAACGTCTGGAGGAGCTCGGCGACGCCACCGCCTGTCGCGGTCGAGTTGACGTTCAGGACGGTACGGCCCGCGAGCGCGGCTCGCGCCGCCGCGGCCATGGCTTCGAAGTGCTGGGCGCGTTCCGGCCCGATGAGCGGATGCAACCGTTCAGGCGCGAGTGCCCTGACGTCGACTTCCTGCAACGCCATCTCGCTCCTCCGATCGCGGCTCGACCCGACCATCATCTCGCACCCGGGCGCGCTCGGCGGACCGGGCGAGCACGTCGGCGGGGACGAGCCCGCGCGAAACCCAATTGCGCTGGTCGGCCCATACCAGGATCGGCGGCAGCACGATCAGCGCACTCAGGAGCGCGACGGCGACGTTCAGTGCGACCACCGCACCGAAGTCACGGAGGAGCGGCAATGACGACGTCGCGATGACCGCGACACCCGCGACCGCAGTGAGTGCGGAAACGATGAACGCGCGACCGGTGTGCGATGCCGTGATCGTGACCGCTTCTCGCGGCGTGGACCCGCGTCCACGCTCCTCGACGAAGCGGAGAAGGATCAGGGACGTGAATTCGGTGCAGGCCGCGACCACCAGAGGTCCCGCGACGGCTGTCATCGGGCTGAGCTTGAGGTGCAGGATCCACGCGAACAGCGACGCCGCGCCGACCGCGACGAGCACCGGGACGAGCGACAAGAGCGCCCGAATCGCACTCCGGAGCCGGATCGTCAAGAACGCGAACACGAAGAGGATCGCGAGGTAGGTGAGCAACGCCCGGTTGGCCTTGAGGTTGTCGAGCAGCCCGACCCCGACCACCGCGAGCCCCGATGGCGTGGCCCGTATCCCGCTCGGCGGTTGGACGTTGGCGCGGATCTCACGCACCACGACGGCCCGTTCGTCGAGTCCCGAAGGTCCGGTGCGGAACACCAGGTTCAGCGCGCCGGGTGCGACCGTCGAACGCTGGATGTCGCGCGGTGCGACGTCGTAGGCGGCCTGCACCTCGGCACCGGTCGGCGCCACGTGCGCGGCGCCCGGGACGTCCGTGAGATCGCTCACGCTCTCGACGATGCTCGATGCCGTGAGCAGTGTGTTCGGGTACTTCGCGAGCTGACTGCGGGAGAGCTCGTCGAGGAAGGTCACCGTCTTGTCATCCATGGTGTTCTTCGACTGCACGAACACGCCGAGCTCGCTCGATGAACCTGTCTGCTTGTCGAGCACGTGTAGATCACGGATCACCTGCGAGTGCTGGTTCACCCACTGGATCGGATCGGTCTGCAACACCAGCTTGCTCTCGACGGCGAGGCCACCGGCGAAGACCAAGACACTCGCGGCTGCGAGCGGGACGGCAGCTCGGGGCGACATCGACCCCAGCCACACGACGAGCCGGCCGAGCCGACCCTGGCGGAAGTCGTGGCCCTTCGTCGGCGACTTGTACTCGCGAATGCCAAGCACCGCGAGCGTGCCCACGATGCTGTTCAAACAGATCGCGGCGACGCCCACGATCAACAGGAGCCCGAACTGCCGCAACATCGGCACCTTGGCGTAGTGCAGTGCGGCGAACGCGAAGATCGCGTCGAAGGTGACGACGAGCAGCGCCGGTCCGAGGCTGCGGGACGTCTCTTGGATGGGATGCGGCGCCCGGGCGATGACGACTTCCTCTTCGACGCGCGCGTGCATCTGGATGGCGTAGTCGATGCCGATCCCGAGCATCACGGGCAGGCCCGCGATGGTCACGATCGTGAGCGGGATCCCGATGTACCCGGCGATCCCGAACGCCCAGATCACGCCGGCGACGACGATCACCAGTGGCAGCAATCGCCACCGGACACCGAACAACAGGATCAGGATCAGCGCCATGATGACGATCGCGATGCCGCCGAGCGTGAGCATGCCACCGGTCAAGTAGTCGTTGATGTTCTTGAGCAGCACGGGCGCGCCGGTCGTCGTCAACGTCGCGTGCGGGAGCGCGAGCTTGTCCGTGGCGGCCTTGACGAGATCCGAGGCGCTTCCCTCGTCCTTGATCGACTGGTTGCCCTCGAGCCGGGTGACCATCTGGGCGTGCTGATCATCGATGAAGAACGCACGCAACGGCTTGCGGATCTTCCCCTGGTTGTCGTGGATGAGGAAGTCGGCGTAGACCGGGTTGTCGAGCACGCGCTGTTCGGGCGGGATCGCGTTCAGCCGCGTCAACGTCTGCGTCGCGTCCGCGTTGCGGACCGCTTGATCGGCAGGCGTCTGGGCGCGCTGTGCGGCTCCCAGCAGCGCCCGAGCCGCGACGCTCTGCGTCGGGTCACCCGACGGGCTGCGCACCAGGGCGTCGTCGTACTCGAGCGCAGTCAACGGGCTCACGACGTTCGCAACGTGTCCGCTGTCGCGCAATTGCTTCTCGACCGCACGGAGTTGCCGAACTCCCGCCGGCGTGAACAGCTCGCTGACGGTGTGGCCCTCGTCCATCGTCACCAGGGTCAGCATCGCCTGACCACCGAAGAGACGCTGGTAAGCGACGCTGTCCTTGTACACCTGGTCGCTCTTGTTGAGGTAGCTGTCCTGTCCGGTCGAGAACTCGAGCTTGGTGATCCCGTAGCCGAACCCCACGGTCAGCACCGCACCGATCGTCAAGACGATGATCCAGTGCTTCCCCAGGTTGAGTCCGAGCCAAGACCAGAAGTTGCGCATGACCGCCGCCCCCCATCAGATCGCAGACCATCTTGCGGCGACTTGCAGATCCTCAGAGCCAACACCTTCCGCCGCGGTCGAGGAAGGGCCCTTCGGCCGTACTCGACTCGCCGCCTGCCCGGCAGACTCGTGCGTGCGCCACACTGGCCGTCGGCGCGGGCCACCGGTTGGCCGGGGAGAGGAGAGTTCAGGTTCATGCGTGTCATCCGTCTTGTCAACGGCGTCGAGATCCGGGTGCCCCTCGATCAGATCGAGAGCATCACGGACATCGAGCCCGTGAGCGGCTCCGAGCGGCCCATCCCGCCGCACCCGTACTTGCACCGCGAGGGCGTCAATCAATGCGCCGCATGCTGGAAGGAACGGACCCATCCGTCCCACACCGAAACGGCCGTCCGCGATAGCTAGAGATAGTCCAGCGCGCGGGCCTCGGACTCGAGTTCGTCGCGGAAGCGCGGGTGGGCGATGCGAACGAGCGCCGCCGCCCGCTCGGAGATCGAGCGACCCCGCATGTCCGCAACGCCGTACTCGGTGACCACATGATCAACCGTGTTCTTGAGCGTCGTCACGACCGAGCCCGGTGTGAGCGTCGCGCGGATCCGCGAGACCTCACCGCCCGCGGCCGTCGAGGGCAGCACCACGAACGCGATTCCGTGCTTCGAGTACATCGCGCCGCGCGCGAAATCGGCCTGGCCGCCGCTGGACGACCAGTAGCGGCCGCCAACCGTCTCCGACGCACATTGCCCCACGAGATCGACCTCGGTCGTGGCGTTGATCGACACGAAGCAGTTCTCCTGGGCGATGACGCGTGGATCGTTGACGTAGTCGACCGGCAGCAGCTCCACGGCCGGGTTCTCGTGGAGGAAGTCGTACAGGCGCTGCGTCCCCAGCGCGAACGTGGTCACGACCTTGCCGGGATTCAGGGTCTTGCGTGTGCCCGTCACGACACCCGTGTCGATCAGGTGCATGAGCGCGTCCGAGAGAAGCTCCGTGTGGACGCCGAGATCGCGATGTCCGTGCAGCGCCGCGAGCAACGCGTTGGGAATGGAACCGATCCCCGCCTGGATCGTTGCGCCGTTCGGGATGCGTTCGGCGACATGGGCGGCGATGCGGGCATCCACGTCGGAGGCTTCGGGTCGGGAGATCTCGACGAGCGGCCGGTCGACCTCCGTCCAGCCCTCGACCTGGCTCACGTGGAGTTGGTTGCGGCCGAAGGTGCGCGGCATGCATGCGTTCACCTCGAGGAAGAACGGCACCGTTCCGATGAAGGGTGCGACGTAGTCGCAGTTCGTCCCGAGCGAGAAGTAGCCGTGCCGGTCCATCGGCGCGGCCGCGGCCAGCACCATCGAACATTTCGTCGTCTCCCGCAGGAGTCGGGGCACCTCGCTGAAGTGGTTCGGGACGAGCTCACATCCCCGTTCGTGGAAGGCGCGACGTGTCACGGGCGAGAGGAAGTAGGAAACGTGCAGCAGGTGCTCCCGGAACGCGCCGTGCAGGTACGGGCGGTCGTGGAGCGCGTGCATCTGATGGACCCGGACGCCGCGCAACTGCTCGACGTTGGCTTCGATTGCGTCGAGAATCGACACGGGTTCACCATTGGCGAGCGGAACGATGAGATCCGCGCCGGGCTCGATGGCCGCGAGCACGTCGGCGGCCGATCCTGGGGAGCGTTGCGGATCCATGACCGGGCAGCATCGCATGGAGTGGACCGATGAGTCCGTGACCGACGGAGAGTCTGCACTGACATGAGGAAATTGATCGTTTCCGAGTTCGTCACGCTGGACGGTGTGATGGAGGCGCCCGGCGGTGAGCCGAGCCACCCCCACAGCGGCTGGGTCATCGACTACTCCGTCGCCGAGCAGGAGCAATACAAGCTCCAGGAGGTGCTCGAGGCCGAGACGCTGCTGATCGGACGCGTCACGTACGAGAGCTTCGCGACCGCGTGGCCGACCTACGAAGGCGAGTTCGCCGACAAGATGAACAGCATGCCGAAGATCGTCGTGTCGAAGACGCTCAAGGACCCGCACTGGTCGAACACGACCGTCATGACCGGCGACGTCGTCGACGGCGTGCGCGCGCTCAAGGCGCAAGACGGTGGCCCGATTCTCGTGGCCGGCAGCAAGACGTTGGTACACACGCTCCTCGAACACGACCTCGTCGACGAGCTGCGCCTCATGATCTTCCCGGTGACGATCGGCAAGGGCCTGCGCGTGTTCCCCGACACGATCAAGCTCTCACCGTGGAACCGCGTCGACACGCAGACGTTCCCGTCCGGCGTCCGCGTCGACACGTACCACCGCGCGTAACGACCGATCTACCGTCGTCAGCGATCGCGCGGGGCTCCAGCCGCGACCGCGCGGCCGATCGTGATGCGGTGGCATCGAGGCTGCTCCGCACCTTGCCGAAGCTCGTCTTGAGGTCGAGCCACGCGGTCATGCCCTCGGCAACACCGACCTCGACCTTCCCCCGGCCGGTCTCGCCTGAATCGCGCCGCTCGCCATTTCGCTGATACGCACGTCGCCGTTCGCGGTCTTTGCGACGACCGCTCACCGCCTCCGAGCCGCGAGCCGGTTGCAAGTGAGAGCTCGTGAGGTTCAACCACTCCGAATCCCACGGGATGCAACAACCGCCGCCCTAGTTGGGGATCGCGTCAACGAAGTCGGCTATGGCGGAGACGACGCCGGGATCGCGTGCGGTACGGCGGTGTCCGAGCCTGTCGACCGCGTGCAGCCGGATGTTCGGGCGGCCCTCTGCCGCGCGCATTGCGTCAGCGAACGGTGCGCGGGCGTCGTCGGCTGAGTTCACGAGCAACAACGGAATCCCGATATACCCAAGGTCGGCGGCGGGATCGAACGAGAGCCTGGCAGTTGGTACGCGGAGTTCGTAAAGCGCGCGTGCCTTGTCCGCAACATCGTGCGGCACTCCGAAGCGGTCAGCCGTGAGATGCCAGCGGTCGACTTGGTTGAATGGTGTGGAGACGAGCGCCACGCGCTCGACGGACGTGCGGTAATGCCGGAGGTTTGCGATGAGCGCGAGTGCACCGATGGAGTGTCCGACGACTGCGTCGATCGGCCCGTAGTGGTCGAGGAGCATGTCGATCGCGGAGGCCGCCTCCCATCCCATGCCGGAGTCGCCGGTCGACATGCCGTGCGCGGGGAGGTCGAACAGGACCACGGCGCGACCTCGCGCGACGAGCACATCGAGCATCGGTTCCCACAACGTGTGGTCGTCCTCGAAGCCGTGCACGAGCAGGACCGCCCGTCCGATCCCAATCCGCCACGCCGCGACGGTGCCGTGCGGTGTCGGCACTCGGTCGGGTGGGATTGGTCGCAGCCGTTCGGCGATGCGCGGTGGGTCGCGGCGCTCCGGGCGGACCATCTGAGCGAGAAATGCGTCGGCGTGGTCGACGCCCGCCGCGGGCCTGTCGACCGCGGTCACGACTCGATCCTGTACTGCAGCGCACCTGACGGGCACCTGGCGATGACGGCGATGATCTCGTCGGCCCGGGCGGCGTCGGGGTCGATCCACGGGGTGCGGTCGGCGTCGAAAACGGTGGGGAGCAGGCGGACGCAGTTCGCCGCGTGCGTGCATGTCTGATCGTCGTAAGTGACCGTGAGGTGCCGTCCCGGGAAGGTGTGTTCCATACCGACGAGGGGACCACGGCGGGCAGCGCGGGTCATCCGTACTCGCCACGGATTTCGGCGTGGGCGAGACTTGGGGCGTGTCGGACGGCGGGGTGCTGCCCGGCGTGACGCGCCGAGAAGCTGAGGTGTTGGGCGCTCTCGCGGAGCGGCTCACGAACCGCGAGATCGGCACCCGGCTCTGCGTCTCCGAGCGGACCGTCGAGAGCCACGTCTCGGCCCTGCTCCGGAAGCTCGATGCCGGGAACCGGCTCGAGCTCGCAGCACGGGCGCGCGCGGTGGGAGTGCAGGATCTCTCCGCGGCAGACGTCGCCATCCCGCTTCCGTCGATCGTCGCTGCGCTGGCCGAGCGGCCGCTCGTCGGGCCCGCCGCTGCCGCGGCCCGCGCCGCGCTCGACTGGCCACTACCGCGCCGCGTCGTGTGGGTCCGGGGCGCGGCCGGGATCGGCAAGACCCGGTTGCTTGCCGAGATCGCGCGCGACGCCCATGCGCGCGGCGCCGTCGTCCTCTACGGCCACTTCGACGATCGGCTCGGCGCGCCGTATCAGGGCTTGCGCGACGCCGTCCGCCACTGGGTGGCGAACGTGCGCCCGGCAACCGTGCAGGCCGCGGCCGGAGTATGGCTGCCGCAGCTCGGCGCGCTTGTGCCCGAGGCGGCCGGGGAGCCGGTCGGGGAGCGGAGCAACGACGGCGACCGTTACACACTGTTCGAAGCCGTCGATGCGGTGCTGTCGCGCATCTCGCTTGCGTCGCCGGTGGTGGTGCTGCTGGATGACCTGCACTGGGCCGGACATGCGTCGATGTTGCTGGTACGTCATCTCGCGCGCTCGAATCGGGACGGGCGGTTGACGATCGTCGGCGCGTATCGCGATACGGACGTTGTCGCTGAGCACCCTCTGCTTGACGTCGTTGCCGATCTCCACCGCGACGGCATCTCCGCGGCGGTTGACGTCGCACCGCTCGGCGCCGATGCGATGACGCAGCTCGTCGACGCCCTCGGTGTGGTGCCGTCCGGCACGGTGCCCCTCGTGATCACAAAGGCGGAGGGAAACCCGTTCTTCGCAATCGAGCTCGCGCGTGACGTCGCCGATTCCGACCAGCCGGCGAGTCCGGTGCCCGCGGGCGTGCGCGCGGTCGTGCGCCAGAGGCTCGCGCGCCTCTCACCGGCCGCGAATCGGACGTTGCAGGTCGCGGCGATCGTCGGGCCGGAGGTCGGCGAGCCGGTCATCGCCGCGGTCGGCGGCCAGGACGACCATGAGCTGCGCGACGCGCTCGACGAGGCGACACGGGCCCACCTGCTCGACGAGGTACCGGGAACCATCGGGCGGTACCGGTTCACCCACGACCTCGTGCGTCAGGCGATCACCAAAGAACTCACCGAGAACACGCGTCTCCGCCTCCATTGGTCGGCGGGAACCGCACTCGCTACGTTCGAGCCCGGCGAGCTTGCCGCGATCGCGTACCACCTCGCCGAAGGCGTGCTCGCAGGCGACGAGGCCACCGCGGCCGACGCGCTGCTCGCCGCCGCGGCCGAGGCGAGGCGCACGGCCGCGTGGGAACGCGCCGCCGAGGTGAGCGCGCGTTGCGTCTCGCTGCTCGAGGGCGCCGCGAGCGACGATCCCGACCGTCGCTATCACGCGCTCATGGAGGTGTACCGCGGCTCACGCGCCCTCGGTGCATACCGGGATGCGCGGGCCGCGTGTGACGTCGCCATCGAAATCGCGCAGAAGGCCGGCCGGAACGATTACCTCGCCGACGCGGTGCTGAGTCGCACGGTCTGGCGCGTGTACCGGCGCGCCGACGACCGCGACTATCTCGAGCTGATCGACGAGGCGCTGGCCGCGCTCGACGCCGGCGACAGTGTCGACCGTGCGATGCTGCTCGCGCGGCGCGCCCGCGTCATCGAGATGCACGCCGCGTCAGAGTCCGACATCGCCGCCGCGGTCGAACATGCCGAAGCGAGCCTCGCCATGGCGCAGCGGCTGGCCGACTCGGCCGCGCTGCTCGAAGCACATGACGCGTTCGCGCAGGTCGTGTCGGGGAAGGTCGCGCCGGCTCGGTATCTCGAACTCGCCCGCGGTGCGATCCGGGTCGCGGACGCGATGCCGCCAGAGATGCTCGGTGAGGACATCGTGCTCCTCGGCCGGGTCACGAACCGGATGGCGGCGGCCGGTCGGCTCATGGCGAATCCCGACGCTTTCGCCGAGGGTTTCGCGCGTGCGAAACGCCTGGCCGACGTCACCGGCATCCCGCACACGCGTGCGATGTTGCTGCGGCTCCGATCCGGAGAGGCACTTGCGAAGGGCAGGCTCGACGAAGCCGTCGAGCTCGCCGACGCGATGGTCGCCACGTGCAGCCACGACCTGAACTTCCTCAACAGCGTGTGGGAGGTGAGGTTGATGGCCGTGTTGGTGGCCGGCCGCCTCGACGACGTGTCCGTGCGCCTGCGCAAGGCGGTTGGCGACCCGCGAATTGAGACGCGCCAGATGGCGTCGACGTTGGCACTCGCGCTCGCAGCATCCGGATCATACGGTGAGGCGTCCGAGACGATCGATGCGGTCATGAAGGAGGGGATCCCGTGGACGTGGGCGCGTCCCCGCGGCTGTGGGCGGCAGCCGAGACGGCAGCGCGGCTCGACGATCGCGCCCTCGCGGCGACGCTTCGGCCGCTGCTCGACGTGCACAGCGGTTCGCTGTTCTCGCCATATGCGTCGAGCTGCACGATCGACGGCGCGGCCGAGACGTCGATCGGCCAGCTGGACGCATTGCTCGGCCGGTTCGACGAAGCGGATGAGCGATTCGAGGCTGGCCTGTCGCTCGAGGAGCGCATGGGCTACG
Source organism: uncultured Actinomycetes bacterium (assembly GCA_963740835.1). Classification (GTDB taxonomy): domain Bacteria; phylum Actinomycetota; class Acidimicrobiia; order IMCC26256; family PALSA-610; genus CAVUFH01. The sequence goes on from CAVUFH010000007.1 coordinate 211,462, forward strand.
ACGTGCCGGCCACGCGTACCCGAGTGTGGTGGGCGTGGATGCTCACGCGGCGCGGACGCGCCGCCGACCTCGAAGCCGCCGCTGAGTTGCGGGCGAACGCGGCGCGGACAGCACGCCGGCTCGGCTTGGGCCTCGTCGAGCGCGATCTCCGAGACATGGCCAGTGCTGAGGGTCGGCGACGCCGGTAGTTGCACCTCCGTCGGCGGGTTCACGCGTGCTTGCCGACCGTCCAGCTCGCGTTCGCGAGCACCCGGCCCGCGACTGCGGCGGGGACCTCTTCGAGGGTGGTGGCCATGGTGTCGTTCCAGCGGTTGAGATAGCCGAAGAGCGCGCAGACGGCGACGATGGCAGTGATTTGGTCGTCGGTGTAGTAGCGGCGACACTCGTCGAAGTCGGCGGCGACGGCGGCGTTGGGGTGTTGGCCGGCGTGGAGGGCGAGGCGCAGGGCGGCGCGCTCCGCGTCGTCGAAGCGATCGCTTTGTTCGAAGAGCCAGAGGTCGGCGAGCTTGGCCGGGTCGACGCCGAGGTGTTCGGCGTGGGCGACGGTGTGGGCTTGGCAGTACCGGCAGCCCGCCGCCGCGCTCGTAACGTGCGCGATCAACTGCTTGAGCGTGCCAGGCAACAGATCGTTGAGGAACGTCACGCTCGCGAGATTGGTGAACCCATCGAGCAGCCCCGGCACGCGCGCCATCACGCGCAGCGAGCTGGGCACGAAACCCATGTACGCCTCGATCGCGGCGAAGCCTTCTTTGTAGGGCGCGAGGTCGGCGAACGGAATCGGGTCGATGCGGCTCACGCGTGCCTCCCGGGAGTCCAGCCGCTCGCGGCGATGATGCGGCGCGCACTGTCATGGGCGTTGTCTTCGAGGGTGGTGGCCATGGTGTCGTTCCAGCGGTTGAGATAGCCGAAGAGCGCGCAGACGGCGACGATGGCAGTGATTTGGTCGTCGGTGTAGTAGCGGCGACACTCGTCGAAGTCGGCGGCGATGGCGGCGTTGGGGTGTTGGCCGGCGTGGAGGGCGAGGCGCAGGGCGGCGCGCTCCGCGTCGTCGAAGCGATCGCTTTGTTCGAAGAGCCAGAGGTCGGCGAGCTTGGCCGGGTCGACGCCGAGGTGTTCGGCGTGGGCGACGGTGTGGGCTTGGCAGTACCGGCAGCCCGCCGCCGCGCTCGCAACGTGGCCGCACATCTGCGCGAGCTCCTCGGCGATGAGACCGTTCATCGCCGCCGCGTGCGCCATGCCGACGTAGCCCTCGATCAGGCCGGGGACGCGCGCCATCGTGAATACGGTCGTTGGGACGAGCCCCATGATCTCCTCATACGCGGCGAAGATCGGTTCGCGGTCGGGGAGCTCCTCCCGCGGTATCGGCGCGACGTGGCCCATGCGCGTTCCCCCTCTGTCGGAGACTTTGCTGGTCAACTGACCAGTAAACGATGCGCCGCACCGCTTGACTTGTCAAGTGACCAGTTAGACTCGGCGGCATGACCCGAACCGAGCAACGCGAGGCGACCCGCGCCCGCATCGTGGACGCCGCGGTCGCGGCGTTCGCCGAGCAAGGCTTCGAAGCGTCGAGCACGCGCGACATCGCCGCTCGTGCAAGCGTGACGCAGGGCCTCGTCACCTATCACTTCCCGACCAAGGACGAGTTGTGGCGCGCCGCGGCCGAAAGCATCTTCGGTGCGTTGCGCGACGCACTGCCGACACGACCGAATGCGTATCCGGCTGACGGACCGCGCGCCGGTGCCCGCGACGCGATCGCCGCGTACGTGCGTTTCGCGGCCGCGCACCCCGAGCTGTTCCGCTTCATGGTGGACGCGGGGCACACCTCGAGCGAGCGCATGCAGTGGCTGGTCGACACGCACCTCGATCCGCACTTCTCCCGCGTCGCCGAGCTGGCGAAGATCGCCTTCCCGGGGTCGGGCCGCAAGCTCGCACCGCACGTCTACTACGCACTCGCCGGCGCGTCGTCGCTGATCTTCGCGGTCGGACCCGAGTGCGAAGCGCTCACCGGGCTCGACCCATCGGGCCAGGCGGCGGTGCAACGCCACGCCGACCTCGTCGCCCGTTTGTTCCTCCCGGAGTAACTCGCCGGTCACTTGACAAGTGAGGGTCGACGGATGATGATTCGCTGGTCATACGACCAGTGAATCGCCGGGGGCGTCATGCCAGAGACCATCACCACCGACGTCTTGATCGTGGGAGCGGGCCCCGCCGGGCTCACCGTCGCCGCGCTCCTCGCCCGGGTGGGCGTTGCCGCCCTCACCGTTACCAAGTACGCGACCGCCGTCTCGCCGCGCGCGCACATCACCAACCAGCGTTCGGTCGAGATCACACGCGACCTCGGGATCGAAGACGAGGTGATCGCGCGTTCGCTGCCGTACGACCTGATGGCAAAGCAGGTGTTCGCGACGTCGTTCGCGGGACGCGAGTTGTCGCGGATGATGTCGTGGGGAACAGGCGACGACCGCGTCGGCGAGTACCGCGCGGCCAGCCCGTGCGTGGTCGCCAACGTCGGCCAGCATCTCTTCGAACCGATTCTGCTCGATCGCGCGCGCGAGCTCGGCGCTGACATTCGCCTCTACCACGAGGTCGTCGCGATCGACCAAGATTCCGACCGGGTCACGGCACGCGTCCGGCCACGGGACGGCGCGGAGTTTGACGTCGTTGCGAAGTACGCCATCGGGTGCGACGGCGCCAAGACGATCGTCGGAAGAGCAGGCAACTTCGCGTACGAAGGCGACGCCGGTCTCGGCAACGCCATCAACGTGTGGATCGACGCCGACCTCACGCAGTACACGCGCCACCGCTCGGGTGCACTGTTCGTCGTCTGCAATCCCGGTGGCGACGACGTCGTGAGCATCTGGACGTGCATCGAGCCGTGGAGGGAGTGGAGCACGATCTTCGTCCGGCACGGACTCGGGCCCAACGAGCTGTCGCAGGAGTCGGTGATGGCGCGGGTGCGCGCCGCCGTCGGCGACCCCCGCGTCGACATCCGCATCAAGCACATCAGCCCGTGGGAGATCAACCACGTCGTGGCTTCCGAGTACCGGCGCGGGCGCCTGTTCATTGCCGGCGACGCCGCGCACCGTCACCCGCCGGCGAACGGGCTCGGGAGCAACACGTCGATGCAGGACGCGTACAACCTTGCGTGGAAACTCGCGCTCGTTCTGCAAGGACGTGCGGGCGAGGGACTCCTCGACTCCTACAACACGGAACGACAGCCTGTGGGCCGCCAGGTCGTCGACCGCGCGAACCAGAGTGTGGGAGAGATGGTCGCATGGCTCGGCCCGATCGGGCTGCGCCCGGACCAGACCGTCGACGAAGCGAACGCGGTGCTCGATGAGATCTTCGGACCCGACGGCGAAGCGACGCGCCAGGACCTATTGAAGGGCCTCGAGGTCATGAACGCGCAGTTCAATTGCCACGGCGTAGAGCTCGGCCAGCGCTACAGGTCGCGTGCGGTCGCGTCCGACGGCACGCCGTTCCCGCCGTACGACCGCGATCCTGATCTCCACTACCACCCCTCGACCCATCCCGGATGCGCGTTGCCGCACACGTGGCTCGTCCACGGCACCCGCGACGTGTCGACGCTCGACCTGGCCGCGTACGACCGCTTCACGCTGCTCACGGGCGCGAGCGGCGCGGCGTGGGAGGCAGCCGCGGCCGAGGTCAGCGCCGAGATCGGCGTCGAGATCCGCCCGTTCCTTGTCGCGCTGGGCCAGGAGCACAACGACGTCCTCGGCACCTGGACGCGTGCGCGGGAGATCGCCGACGGCGGCTGCGTGTTGGTCCGGCCCGACCGGTTCGTCGCGTGGCGTAGCCACGATCTCGTCGAGGACCCGGCAGGTGCGCTGCGCGCCGCGATCGACCAGATCCTCGATCGCGTAGGACTGCCCGCATGACGATCAACCGGTTCTGCGACATCACGCTCGCTGCGCCCGATCCCGAGGCGCTCGCCGCCTTCTGGGAACGCCGCGGCCTCGTACGTCGCGGCGCCACGCTCGGCACACCGGACCGGGCGCGGCAACTGACCGTCACGGAGGGCAGCTACCGCCACCTCGCTGAGCTGCACCTGTGCTGCGACACAGAGGCCGACCTCGCAGACATTGCGCGGCGACTCGTTGGGCTCGGCGTCGCGGTCACCGTCGCGGACACGACGCTTGTCTGCGACGACCCGGTCTTCGACCACCGCGTCGTCGTCGACGTCGGGGGTCCCGCACCGCTCACGGCTGGTCCCGAGCGTGTGACCAACCGACCTGGCACCGCGGCCCGCCGCACCGCGCGCGCCGACGTCGTCGCGGAAGCCCGGCCGCGCCCGCCGCGCCGCGTCGGCCACGTCGTGTTGGGGACGCCGCGCGTCGCAGAGGCGTGCAAGTTCTACCTCGACGGGCTCGGCTTCCGTGTGTCCGACAAGATTCTCGACGGCGTGCTCACGTTCGCCCGCGTCGAAGCGGACCATCACAACCTGCTCATACAGCCCGCTCCCGTCAGCTACCTCAACCACTACGCACTCGAGATGGACGACATCGACGCGATCGGCGCCGCCGGTTCGGCCGTGCTCGCGGAGCGACCTGACGCGCACGTCGTCGGGGTCGGACGTCACGTACTCGGTTCGAACCTCTTTTGGTACTTGTTCGATCCGGCCGGGAACATGTTCGAGTTCTTCGCCGATATGGACCAGATCAGCGACGACGCCGCGTGGGACCGCGAGCAGCGACGCGACGACTGGACACCCGACGAGACCGGACTGTCGGCCTGGGGCCCACGCGAAGCGCCGGACGTGTTCTTCACACCGCCCGACCTCGATGCGATCGGCGCGGCACGCGAAGCCGCGGGAAGGCGCTGAAACGTGGATCTCGGTATCAGCGGACGCCGCGCGATCGTGATGGCGTCGAGCCGCGGTCTGGGCCGCGCGTGCGCGGAGACGCTCGCACGCGAAGGGGTCGATGTCACAGTCAACGGCCGCGACCCTCAGGTGCTCGCCGCCGCCGCGGCGGAGCTGCGCGCGAAGCACGGCGTCGTCATACGGGAGGTCGCCGGTGACGTGCAGCTCGACGAGACGCGGGCCGTACTGCTCGAGGCGTGCGCGCGGCCCGACATCCTCGTCACGAACAACGCGGGACCGGCACCGGCGCCCTACCGCGCGTGGGACCGGGACGCGTGGCTTGCCGCGCTCGACGCCAATCTCCTCGCGCCGATGCTCATGGTGCGCGCCGTCCTCGATGGCATGGTGGAGCGCGGCTTCGGCCGTATCGTCAACATCACCTCAGCGATGGTAAAGGCGCCGGTCGGCGCGATGGGGCTGTCCGCGGGCGCGCGGGCGGGGCTCACCGCGGCCGTCAAGGGCATCGCGCGTGACGTCGCGCACGCCAACGTCACGATCAACAATCTCTGCCCGGAAAGGTTCGACACCGCGCGCCAACGCCAGATGGCCGAGCTCGCGACGAAGGTCAAGAGCATCACGCTCGACCAGGCCTACGACGAGATCCGCGGCACGATCGCCGCCCGGCGGCTCGGCGATCCCGCCGAATTCGGCGACGCGTGCGCGTTTCTGTGCAGCGCGCAGGCCGGATACCTGACCGGACAGAGCATCAGCATCGACGGCGGCACGTACCCGGGCCTGCTGTGACACCACCGACCAAGGAGAAACAACGATGACCGTAACGATGACGTTCGTGTGGGACGCCGCACACCGCGCCTTTCTCGACGACCACATGTGGGCGGTGCTCGCAACCGGCCGCGCCGACGGCTCCCCGCAGCAGTCGATGGTCGGTTACATGGTCGACGACGAGGGCCGCATCGTGATCTCGACCAAGGCGTTCGCGGCGAAATGGAGGAACGCCGTCCGGCTGCCGAGGGTGAGCCTCACCGTTCCCGACGGCCGGCAGCATCTCGTCGTGTACGGCACCGCGGAAGCGATCGTGGCCGATCCCGAACGCGCCGAGCTCACGGTTGCGGTCTTCTCGCGCATGAGCGGGAATCCGCTCACGGTCGAGTCGCTGGCCGAGATGATGGAACAACAGCAACGCATCATCCTGCGCATCACGCCGACGAAGACAACCTTCCAAGCCTGACGCGCCGCGCTGAACTGTGATCGAGTCGGCGACGAGACCGTGCCGCCGCGGAGGTGCCGGCGTCGCCGAACGACGAGCGCGCATGCTCGGTGACAATGTCCCGAGCCGGGACGGTCTCGCTGCAAGTGCCGTGGTGGCCGTATCGAGCTTGGCGCGGACCTCGCGCACCGTGTACCGAATCCCACGGCGAACTGGTCGCATGCCTGGTGCATCATCTCCTGGTGCTTCACCTCTTCCTCGGCGAAGCCCAACCGCGACCACAGCCGAGTTCATCGCCGTAGACGTCGCGAGTCGCGGTCAAGGTGACTCCGTCCGGGCAACTTCGAGAGGTGCAAAGAGGGTGCTCGCATAGCCGATCGTGCTGCTCACAACTCATGAACCGACCAGTGCTGTGACGATCCACAAGGTCGGCAACCCCGCGATGAGCGCGGCGTGGGGTGAGCGGGTTCGCCGCACCGCGACGATCGCGACGAGTACTGCGACCGCCGGAGCAATCGCTGTCCGCGTGAGAGCGATCTGCGGCGCGAACGCATCCGTTGCCAGCGCAGCGAACGACACCGGAATCGCGTAGCGGGCGGCGCGCTCGATCATCGGCGGTACGGCACCGATCCGGGCGGTGAACACGAGCATGCTGACGCGCAGCAAGTAGCTGCCGAAGCCGACCGCGACCACAGCGACGTACGCGCTCATCGTGTGCGGTCCCCGGTCGCGATCGCGACGAGCGTGCCGCCCATGATCGCGATGAGTATGCCGAGATGCAACGGCACCGTCCCGCCGATCAGCGCAAGCACGACCGCGACCGTCACTGCACGTTTGGCGACGGCATCATTGATGCGCCGCAACAGCTGGCCGAGCAAGTACAACGGGATCACGAGCTCGAGCCGCAACCCGCTCGGGAGCGCGCCACCGAAGGTCGCGCCGAGCGTGATCGATAGAAGCCAGGCGACCGCCAACGTGGTCGCCGCGCCGACGTAGTGCGCGTGGCCGTAGGCAGGATCGTCGGACCGCTCGTAGCCCTCGAGTGCAACCACAGCCGATGGATCAACCAACGTCCATGCGGCAAGCGCGTTCCACCAAGCCGGTCGCGCTCGCCAATGGCCCGCCATCGCCGCGGAGTAGAGAATGAGCCGAAGGTTCACGGCCATCCCTCCCGCTACCACAACGAAGGCAGCCGCATGGGTGTCGAGCAGCTGGATGGTGACGGCCTGCGCGCTGGCCGAAAAGATCAATGGGCCGGCGAGCCATCCCGCGCCCGTGGGAATGTCGGCGCGCGCGGTAGTGACGCCGATCACGAACCCGAGCGGCGCGATCCCGACGAGCCACGGCACCATCGCCCGCGCGCCGTCGCGCACGGCACGCAGCGCCGGCTCGCCGCGGGGCATGGGGTGAAACGACGTGTTCATGCCGCCAACGATGCGCTGCAACAGCGCCCCCAGGCTTGGAGACCACGTGGAGAGAACATGGAGACCCGCCCGACCGGACGGGTGCGCTCACACGTCGGCCGAAATGAACCGCTCCACTTCCTCGACGAATACCTTCCACGCCGGCTCGTCACCCAGGAGGATGTGATTGTGGCTCTCGAGGGGCACGAAGGTCGCCCGCGGGATCAAGTCGGCGAACAGTTGGCCCTGTTCGAGTGGTACGCGCCGGTCGCGCGTGGCGTGCAACACCAATGTGGGCACTGTGACTCCGGACGCGACCTCCGTCACGTCGATCGCCTGCGACACGCTCATGAGCCTCCTCGCATTGCGCGCAGACGTCGTGCGCCGCTGCACCTCGACGAAGGCGGCCCATTGTTCGGGTGAACCCTCGGGCATGAATTGCGACGCAAGCATCGACCCGAACATCGAGTCTTCGCGCCCCCAGCCGGTCTCGAGGAGGTCGAGCAGCATCTCGGCGTCGCGTCGCTCGGCCTCGCTGCGGGCGCGCACGCGGCGCCCGAGAGGAAACGCGCCGTACAGCACGAGGTGGCTGACGCGATCTGGATTGCGAGCGGCGTAGCTCGTGGCCACAGCGCCGCCTTGCGAGATACCGAGCAACGCAAAGCGTTCCACACCGACATGCTCGACGACCGACTCGAGGTCGCGTACCCACGCGTCGAACGACACGTCCGCGACGTCCCAGTCCGACATGCCACAGCCTCGCTCGTCGTAACGAAGGAGCCGGCACCGACGCGACAGATCGCGGACCCAGTGCCGCCATACTGCGCTCATCGGGTCGAAGCGGAGATGCGTGAGCCAGTTCGCAGCCTTCACAAGCGGTGTGCCAGATCCGGTGCTGCCGAACGCGATGCGAACACCATCCGCCGCTCTGCAATAGCCCAGGTCGGCATCCAACAAAGGATCGACATCGGCAGCGACGAACTGCGATTCGCGAGCGGTTACCGCAGCCACGAACCGGTACCCACGCCCATGGATCGTGCGGATCGCATGCTGTGTCCGTCCATCGTCGCCGATGGCGCGGCGCGCGGCTTTGATTCGGCTCGTCACAGCGGACTCGGTGACAAACCGAGTCTGCCAGACCGCGTCGAGAAGCTCCTCCTTGTCGACCACGCGGTCCGCGTGCGCGGCGAGATAGGCGAGCACAGAGAACACCTGAGGCTCGACGGCCACCAGTGCACCCTCATGACGCAACTCGCGGCGGCGCGTGTCGAGCTCGTAGCCCGCGAACGCGTAGGTCGTCATCGGTCTCCCGGGCCTGCGGTCGAGCCAAGATGCTACGCGACACCGGCGCCGTAGACGCAGGTGTCACAGGGCGGCCGCACGCGAGTGTCGAAGGCGTGCTGTGCCGCTTCGGGATCATGTTGATGCCCGAGCCCGAACGCGCGCTCGCCGCCGCGCCGCGCGTGCACCATCCGGGTGGCCGGCTCGCGTTCGCGACCTGGGTCCAACGTGTGGATGTCACTGTTCGCGATCGCGCTGTTGCAAGCCGGTGAACAACCTCCCGGCAACCCGTTCGAAGCCGGCGGACCGTTCTCCCTCTCGGATCCCGCGCACAACCGCGAGCTCGTGCTGAGCGCAGGGTTCGCCGATCCGCAGGTCGAAGCGCTCGCAGGCGTTCACTACCACGCGGACTTCGACGACTACTGGAACCTGCAGGCCGAAGTGTCCGGGCCGATGGCGCTGCATCTCGTCACGCTGCCACCCCGACGCGTCGAGGTCGTCCGCGAGACCGCAGCAACGATGCTCGAGCCGTTCGCATCGGGCGACGGCTATGCCTTTCCGTCGATGGCGCTCGGCGTCGCCGCGACCGCGCCCTGATCGCTCAGAACCGGCTGCGGGAGCGGCGCGCGAGCACGAGGACTTGCTGGAACGGTGGCCGGTTGGTTGTTGCGGCGTCCCTCGCCACCGGGAACGGGCCCGACGCGAGCGTGTGGCGCAGCATCACGTCGCGCCAGAGGGAACGGGCGATCTTCATCGCCACGATGCTCCGTCGAGGAACACACGCCGCGTGCTTCCTCGCCGCCCGCGCGTCTCGGCGTGCGCACCGTTCCCGCCACACACACGATGTGCCCAGGTTGCGTGTCGTCGGGCGGACCGGTTCAGCGGTGACTCGGCCAATCGAGGCGTTGTGCGACGTAGTAGAGGGCACGGGATACCCGGCGCGTCGGTGAGCAGTCCGCCGACGTGATGCTTCGCACGCGCGCCGCGAGCCACCGCCCCGGGACCGTGGCCGATCGGCGAATTTGGCGGCAGTTGCCAAAGCCACGACGCTGGAAGTAAAAGTTGCGCCTGAGTTCGGAGACGCGCTGGGGGAGGACGACGATGTTGCGCAAGACGAATTGGGAGAGGGCTCGGCTCGCGCCGATTCGTGTTCGCGGCCGTGGTTGCCGTCATGGCGATGGCGCTCGCAGCATGCAATCCGTTCCTCAAGTGGGAGGTCGGTGGTGTGAACCGGCCGTGGTACTGCGATCCGACCGACACCGCGATCAACGACAGTCACCCGGGTGACGCGACGTTCAACACCGTGTACACGCAGGCGAAGGGTCCGCTGAGCGGGCAGGACTGCCACGATCTCCAGCAGGACCTGGATGCGGCGTTCGACTTCGTGTCCCAGTATCCGACCGTCGGGTCCTTGCCGTCGAACTGGAAGCAGGCCGCGGTATGGGCGCCAGGGCAGGGCATCCACTATGTGGACACGACGCGCGTGACCGGTCCGTTCGACCCGAAGAAGCCGAACTGGCTCATGTACGACGGCACGTCGCCGAGCTCGAAGCTCACGGGCATGATGTTCCTCGAGGCACAACCGGGCGGTGCCGACTCGGTGCCACCGGCCGGCTTCCCCGGCAACAACGACCACTGGCACCGGCACCACGAGCTCTGTTACAAGGCGAACGCGTATCCGTTCATCGTCGGCGAGAACCTGACCGACCAGCAGTGCGCAGCGCTCGGTGGCACGAACCAGATGTTCATGAACATCTGGATGGTGCATGTGTGGCTCCCGATCTACGACAACTGGGTCCCCACCGACATCTTCAACATGATGCACCCGTCGCTGATGTAGCACGCGCACTTCCCGAGGATCGGGCAGGCCGGCGGACGCGACCGCACTCACGGGCAGCAGCCTGTCGAACACCGAGACACGCGACCCGACCCGTCCACCACGTTCAGCTGCATCCAATGCGCGCGACGCGGCAGCATGACTGACCGCGAGCTGGAGTTGTCTCAACGGACGCGGCTGTTTTTGAAGGCGCTGTTGCAACCCGGTGCACAAACGGCCGCCAACCCGTTCGAAGCCGGCCGACCGTTCTCGCTCTGTCCGGACCGGTCGCGCTGCATCTCGCCACGATGCCACCCAACCCATCGAGGTCGTCCCCCAGACGGTCCCACGGATGCTCGGCCGTTCGCATAGGGCGGCGGTTGTGCCTTCCCGTCGATCGCGCCCGACGTCGCCGCGACCGCGCCCCTCATCGCTCCGCACGATCGCACGAGCGGCGCGCGACCCAAGCACTTGCTGGAACACCGGCCGGTATGTGTTCAGTTCATTACGTGACGCACACGCTTTCCGCAAGGCCCTGCGCACGGCACACGTCAGGGAATGTGCAGGCCCGAGATACTCCGCGCCACGACCGACCGCTGGATCTCCGAGGTGCCTTCGAAGATCGATCGTGTAGCTCACGTTGCCACGCACGGTCGGTGCGCGCCCGTCCGTTCAGTCGCGCCGACTGGGTCGTCTCGTCCGTCGAGCCCGGGGGCTCGGATCTGCAGCGCTGCGGCTGCGTCCCGGCAGCCGGCAATCACCTCACGATGTTATGATATCATGACTTCATGACTAAGCAGACGACAGTTCGCCTTCCCGAGGACCTCGCCGACCAGGCCGAGGCCGTCGCCCGCGTACGCGGCACCAGCTTGAATGCCCTGATCGTCGACTCGCTCGCGGCCGAGGTCGAGCGGGTGCGCTCCGACAAGGACTTCACCAAGCGGGCTCGCCGGTTGCTCGAGCGCGACAAGGAACTCCTCGACCGACTCGCGCAGTGACTCGATACCTCTCGCTCGCTGAATATCTCTGGCTCGCCGAACAAGTGACCGGCAATGAGGCAAGCGTGCTCGCCAAGGCGGCACGCGTCGACCTCGCGGACTCCGCACTGCATGCCCCGCAGGCCGGCTTCGGCGACGACGACTTCTACCCCGATGTCTTCGACAAGGCTGCGGTCCTCGTGTGCAGACTCGCGTGGAACCATCCACTACCCGATGGCAACAAGCGCGCCGCGTGGGCAGCGCTCGTCATGTTCATCGATCTCAACGACGGGACCTGGGAACCAGATCCACCGAACGTTGACGACGCGGAGACGGCGATGCTCAAAGTGGCTGCCGGCGAGGTCGACGAGCAGTGGTTCGCGACGTGGTTACGCGAACGCGTGCGATTCGCATAACGCCTACGGAATGTGCAGGCCGCTGATCGAGCGGGCGACGACCAACCGCTGGATCTCGGAGGTCCCTTCAAATATCGTGTAGGTCTCTCACTTCCGTCGACGCAGTACGTCCCGGTTCGCTGACGTTCGGTTTCGCGTCCACCCAGTCCACTGCGTCGTGCTAGGTCCAGCGAGTTGTTGGGATGAAGTTGGGACACCGGACGAGCCCTTCGGTAGGTGTGCCGTCCCGCTGAGGGCGAGCGGAGATCTCATTCGGTGCGAGGCTCGGTGCTGAAAACGGGTCCCAACCCCGGCGTTCTCGGACAGTGTCGAGCGCGGTTAATCGCACGTCCTCCTTGGGCAGCCCGAGTCCGCGCATCGAGGCAATGGCGAAGTACCGGGACGCAATGCCGACCGTGAACGCGAGCGCGAAGGCGGCCCTGATCCGTAGCATCGTGTCGCGACCGGAAGTGCGCTGGGCGGCCGGATGACGACGACCTATGTGTTCGAGGGCTACGAACTCGATACACGTCGCTACGAGTTGCGTCATCAGGGTGCACTGGTGGCCGTCGAGCCGCAGGTGTTCTCGGTTCTGGCGTATCTCGCCGAGCACGCTGACCGGGTCGTCGACAAAGAGGAGCTGCTCGACGCGGTGTGGCAGACGCGGTTCGTCACCGAGTCTGCGTTGACCAGTCGGATCAGGGACGCGCGCCGGGCGGTCGACGACGACGGACAGACCCAGCGCGTGATCCGCACGATCCATGGGCGTGGGTACCGGTTCGTGGCGGAAGTGATCGCCCGCGAATCGCAGCTCGTCGCGGCCGATGTCGATCCTCTCTTGGATGCCGATCTCGGCTACTGCAGGGCGGCGGATGGGGTTCGCATCGCGTTCGCAAGCACGGGATCGGGGCCACCGCTGGTCAAGGCCGCGAATTGGCTGACGCACCTCCGGTTCGACCCGATGAATGTCGTATGGCGGCACTGGGTGCGCGATCTGTCGCGTCGGTACAGGCTCGTTCGGTACGACGAGCGCGGTTGCGGGATGTCGGACTGGGATGTCGAGGACGTGTCGTTCGACGGCTGGGTACGTGATCTCGAGTCGGTCGTCGATCATGTCGGTGTGGAACGGTTCGCATTGCTCGGCATCTCGCAAGGCGGAGGGGTGGCGACTGCCTATGCCGCTCGCCATCCCGAGCGGGTCAGCCACCTCGTGCTGTACGGCGCGTTCCCTCTCGGGCGTCGCGTGCGGGCCGTGAACGAGGCCGAGCTACGCGACGCCGACATGCTGCTCGAGCTGCTCGAAACCGGTTGGGGACGCGACGACTCGATGTTCGGTTCGATGCTCGCGTCACAGTTCATGCCGGAGGCATCGCCCGAACACTGGGCGTCGTTCGTCGAGGTGCAGCGACGCACCGCCTCTGCGCACAACGCGAAGCGGCTCATGACCGTCTCGCAGCACGTCGACGTCACCGAGATCGCGCCCTCCGTCAGGGTGCCCACCTTGGTAGTACACGCAACGCGTGACCGTCGCGTGCCGCTTGAGCAGGGCCAACTGTTCGCGGACCTGATCCCGGGGGCAACGTTCGTGCCGCTCGAGAGCCACAACCACATCCTCCTCGGTGACGAACCCGCATGGAAGGTGTTCGTCGAGGAAGTCGATCGGTTCATCTCGACCGCGGGGTGAGCGCGGCGCGTCGGTCGGACGCGTCTCCATGTTCTCTCCAGGTGACGTCCAAGCATGGGACGGCGTTCGAGGCGCATCCTCGGCGTCGTGAGCACGTCATTGCACCCGATGCGAGGCCATGCACGGGCAGTGCGCGCCGCGGGCGACGGCGCGCGGGCGATGGCGCCGTGGCTGGTCGGAGTTGCGCCGCTCGGGTTCGTGATCGGCGTCACCGCGGCGCGTAGCGACATCGCCACGTTCGCCGGATGGCTCACGGGCCCGCTGATCTTCGCGGGCAGTGCGCAGGCCGTCACGCTGCAGCTGCTCGGCGCGCACGCGCCGGTGTTCGTCGTCATCACGGGCGGGCTGGCCGTGAACCTTCGGCTCGTTCTCTACTCGGCGGCGGTCGCCGGCCATTGGCGGTCGCGGCCAGCGTGGTGGAAGGCGCTCGCCGCGTCGACGTTGGTCGATCCGTCGGCCGTCGTGGCCCTCGAGGGCTACGAGCGCTCCGAGGACCCGGCGTACGGCCACGCGTACTACGGCGGTGGCGCGATCACGTTGGCGATCGCCTGGCTGCTGTCGATCACGCTCGGCGCGACGTTCGGCGGTGCGCTGCCGCCGGGACTGCGCCTAGAGCTGGTGATCCCCTTGTACTTGCTCGGCCAACTGCTGCGCCGCGTCAACGACGCCGTCGCCCGACGCGCGGTGTACGTCGCGGTCACGCTCGCGCTGATCGGCGTGACGGTGCCGCTGCACCTGGGCGTGCTGATCGCGATCGCCGGCGGCACTCTCGTCGCCGTCGCAACGACGGAGCGCTCGCGATGAGCGCGTACATCGCGGTGGTCGCGGTCGGCATCGGCAGCTACCTCCTGCGCGTCAGCATGCTTGTGCTGACCGCCCGGACCGGTGCCGTACCAGCGGTCATCGAGCGGGCCGCCCGCTACGCGTTCCCGGTGTCGTTCGCGGCCCTCGCAACCGATGCCTTCGCGCCGAGCATCGCACTCGCCCGGACGGCGATCGCTCCGGCCGCCGCCGTACTCGTCGCGACGATCGCGGTGCACCGGACACGCTCGGCTCACGCCGCCATCATCGCAGGGCTGCCGACGTTGTGGATCGTCACCGCGCTGATCGGTTCATGACCCATGAACGACGCAACCGGCAAGGCGACAACCCAGTCATCGCAGTCGGCAGACGACCCGGAAGGAGTGACCATGGCCGTGACACTCATGTTGCGTCTCACGCGTCGACTCGCTGCGCCCCGTCGCCTCGTGTTCGCGATGTGGACCGACCCGGACGCGCTCGCGCAATGGTGGGGGCCCAATGGCTTCACGACGCCGAGCATTGAGCTCGACGTGCGCGCCGGTGGCGGCTACCGAATCGAGATGCAGCCGCCCGAAGGCGCTGGCTTCTTCCTCACGGGCGAGTTCTGCGCCATCGAGCCACCCGCGCGCCTCACCTACACGTTTCGTTGGGAGGATCCCGACCCCGACGACCACGAGACCGTCGTCACGTTGACGCTCGCGGACGTCGGCGAGTCGACGGACGTGACCGTAGACCAAGGGCCGTTCCGCACCGATGCGCGTCGGGAGCTCCACACGGAGGGTTGGACCCAGACGCTCGACCGTCTCGAGGCACTCCTCGCGTCGCCGCGACCGCACGGGCCCATCGACAGCCTGAGTCACTTCATCATGCAAGCCCAAGACAAGGAGAACCCAGCATGAGCATCACCGTTGACTACGACTATGCGCGCGCGCTCGACGGCTCGCTCCACCACTCGTGGACCGTCGACGACGCGTTCCAGGGACGCACGTTCGACTTTACGAAGCGATTCCTGCCCGAGCGCATGGCGGGGGTCGAAGCGATCGCGTGTCTCAACTCGGACGAGAAACGCAAGCTCAACCAAATCAGGGGCAACAGCTACTTCCACCTGTTCGCCTTCGTCGAGGAGTTCATCATCCCGATGGTGCTGTCCAACGCCACCCGCGACGTCTACGGCGACGAGACCCGGCTGTGGTCGCTGTTGCGATTCGCCGAAGAAGAGGTGAAGCACCAGGACATGATGCGCCAGGCCATAGCTCGGTTCGCGGCGGGCTTCGAAACGCCGCACGAGCTCGTCGCGGGGCGCGAGGGCGTCGCGCAAGCCGTCGTGAGCTCGTCGCCACTCGCCGCGCTCTTGCTGACGAGCGCGATCGAGTGGTTCGTCCAGCTCCACTATGTCGAGCATGTGCGCGACGACCAGCAGCTCGACCTGCTGTTCCGCGACCTGCTCAAGTACCACTGGATCGACGAGTCACGGCACGCCAAGCTCGACACCCTGCTGATCGAGGAAGTCGCGTCCGAAGCCTCGCAGGCCGACCGCGACGGCGCCATCGACGAGCTGTTGGAGCTCGGCATGGCCGTCGACGGGCTTCTCGCTCAGCAGATCGAGTTCGACGTCGACGCGCTCGAGCGAGCGTGTACGCGCACGTTCAACCCGGACGAGCGCGAGAAGATCCGAACCGCACAACGGCGCACCTACCGCTGGACGTTCCTCGTCTCCGGCCTCGAACACCCTAAGTTCCTCGAGGTCGTAGACGCCGTGACACCCGACGGCCGAGCCAAGCTCGCCGCAGCCGTCGCGGCGCTGTCGGCGTAAGTCGCCACTGAGGATGTGCGCGCTTCCTGTCAGCGATCGGCGGCGCCGGGTTTGCCGGCGCCGCCGACTTTCGTAAATCGTTCGCGGTTGCGTACGCCGTAGCGAGGCGGCCGCTCCTCTCCAAGCCGCGCATCAACCGCGCCAGATCGGCTGCAGGAGTCTCGTGCGGCTTCGCGTCGCCCGCCTCGACTGCGACCGATCCCGACTGTGCGGCGGGAGCGCGACACTGCGTTTCACCGTGAGCGACCCGCACGACGACACCGCGACACGGATCTTTGCCGTCTACGTCTTCACTTGGCACCAAACGCTACCGCACCGATTCAGACGTCTCCACAAAGAAACCGGACGCGCGGATCAAGGGATATGCAGACCAGAAACACTACGCGCGATCACAAGTCTTTGGATCTCCGACGTTCCTTCAAAAATCGTGTAGATCTTCGAGTCGCGGTGCCACTGCTCGACCGGATGCTCCTTCACGTAGCCCGCGCCGCCGAGGATCTGGATCGCTTCCTCAGTCGCCTTGACTGCGACCTCACCCGCGTAGAGCTTCGACATCGAGCCTTCGCCTGCGGTGAACTCCTTGCCGTTGGCGGCCATCCACGTGGCCCGCCACACCAGCAGGCGCGCCGCGTCGATCTGCATCTTCATGTCGGCGAGCTTGAACGCGATCGCCTGGTTCATGATGATCGGCCGCCCGAACGCTTGGCGCTCTTTCGCGTACTCGAGCGCGTACTCGTACGCAGCGCGGGCGATGCCGATCGCTTGCGCGCCGACGAGCGGGCGGCTTGCCTCGAACGTGCTCATCGCCGCCTGCACGCGTGAGCTCTTGCCCTCACGCGCCCGCGCGAGCCGCGCGTCGAGCTTCTCCTTGCCGCCGAGCAGGCAGCTGCCGGGCACACGCACGTCGTCGAGGATGACCTCGGCGGTGTGGCTGGCGCGGATACCCATCTTCTTGAATTTCTGGCCCATCGACAGGCCGGGCGTGCCGGGGGGGACGATGAACGACGCGTGGCCGCGGCTCTTCAGTTCCGGCTCGACCGACGCCACGACAACGTGCAGGGTCGGAACCTCGGTGATGCCCCCGTTCGTGATCCACGTCTTGGTGCCGTTGATCACCCACTCGTCCTTGGCTTCGTCGTAGACCGCGCGCGTGCGCAAGGACGACACGTCGCTACCAGCGTCCGCTTCACTCACCGCGAACGCGGCCAAGCGGATGTCGTCCGGGGTGCCGAAGCACTGCGGCAGCCACTCGCCGATCTGCTCGGGCGTGCCGTTGCCGACGATGCCGGAGACGCCGAGTGTCGTGCCGAAGATCGAGAGCGCGATGCCCGCGTCACCCCAGCACAGTTCCTCGGACACCATCGGGAACGTGATGCCGGTCGGGTCGCCGAATGCGTTGGCGATGAAGTCCATCGAGTACAGGCCGATCTTGGCGGCCTCCTCGATGATCGGCCACGGCGTCTCCTCGCGCTCGTCCCACTCGGGGGCGCTCGGGCGGACGACATCGGCGGCGAAGTCGTGGACCCACTTCTGCAGTTGGAGTTGGTCCTCGTTCAGTTCGAGCGAGAAATCGGCCATGACTGCCTTCTTTCGTGCTGCCTTGGGTGCGCTCGGGTCCAGCGCCATTGGCGCACATGGCCTGCGAGCCTGACAAATGCGGCCGGCCGTCCGGCGACGAAGTTACCGGCGAGTAACCCAGCATAACCCCGCGCCGGGGGACCGTCGAAACCAACCCGCGTGCCATCGGTCACGAGCCGGTTCGCCGCTCCACGCCGGCGGGGTTTTGTCATCAAAGTCGCAAAGTCCGCGCTCAGCGCGACGAATGCGACTCTGATGGCAATTCGCCGACGGAAGGGCGGCTGCGCGAGCCCGAGTAGCTTCCGGCGCCGTGAAGCAGAGGTCAGGAGCGGGCGGGATCGGGGGCCGAGCCGCCGTCGTCGGCATCGGCGAGACCGACTACGTGCGCGGGTCGCCGCACCTCCCGGTCGAACTGATGCTGCGCGCAGCCGACACCGCGATCGCGGACGCCGGGCTCCCGGCCGGCGCCATCGACGGCATCGTCCCCCCGCCCGGCTACACGTCGAGCGAGGAGCTGGCCGCCAACCTCGGCATCGAGACGCTCCGGTTCGCGACCACCGTCCACATGGGCGGCGCGAGCTCCGTCGCCGCGCTGCAGCACGCAGTGCTCGCGGTGAACAGCGGGCTCGCGACGAACGTGCTCGTGGTCGTCGGGTGGAACGGTTACTCCGCGTTCCGGCCCCGCGAGGGGATCCCGCGCCCGCGACGCGGCATGGACACGAGTGCGGTCGGCGACACCGTCCTCGACTTCTACCTGCCCTACGGCGCGCGCGCCGCCGCGCAGTTCTATTCGTGGATCGCGATGCGGCACAAGCTGCTCTATGGCACGCGCGACACCGACACGGGTGAGGTCGCGGTGACGTTCCGGGCGCACGCGCAACACAACGAGAAGGCGCTGATGCGCGGCAAGCTGCTGACGATGGACGAGTACCTAACGGCGCGTTGGGTGTCGGAACCGTTCCGGCTGTTCGACTGCTGCCTCGAGACCGACTGCGCGGCCGCGGTCGTCGTCACGGCGCTCGAACGCGCCCGCGACCTCCCGCACGCACCGGCCGTCGTGCTCGGCGCGGCCGAAGGTCATCCGTATCCCGCCGACGACATCGCCAACCGGCCCGATCCGTTCCACATCGGTCTTACCGATGCCGCGCCGCGCGCATTCGGCATGGCGGGCGTCACCGCCCAGGACATGGACTTCCTCGAGGTGTACGACTGCTTCACGTACGTCGTGCTGCTCCAGCTCGAAGCACTCGGACTCTGCGCGCGCGGCGAAGCCGGGGCGTTCGTGCGCGACGGACGCATCGCGGTGGGTGGCGAGTTCCCGATGAACACCCACGGCGGCCTGTTGTCGCAAGGTCACATGTGGGGCATGAACCACGTCGTCGAAGCGGTGCGCCAACTGCGTGGTGACGCCGCGCCGCGGTGCAGGTACAAGACGCCGAAGTCGGTTGCGTGACCGGCTGGGGCGACTTCGGCGACGGCAGCCTCATCGTGCTGGGGGTCGATCGATGAGCACCGACGGCCCGGCTGCGCACCCCGAGCTGCGGATCCTGCCGAACCCGGTCGGCCCGAACGCCGAGTTCTACGCGTGGGCCGCGCGCGGCGAGCTGCGCGTGCAGCGCTGCTCCGACTGCGGTGCCTGGCGCCATCCGCCGCGCCATCGCTGCGCGACGTGCGGCTCGCTCGCGGCGACGTTCGCACCGGTGTCCGGCCGCGGGCGCGTGTTCTCGTGGACGGTCACGCACCAGCAGCTGGATCCCGCGTTCGCGGTTCCGTACGCGGTCGTCGTCGTGGAGCTGGAGGAGGGGCCGAGGCTCGTCGGGAACCTGGTCGGTCCGGACCCCGCGGATCTCGCGCTCGACCTGCCGGTGACGGCCGAGCTCGAACCGGTCTCGGACGCCGTCGCGCTCGGTGCACTTCCGCCCCGTGCCGTAGTCGGTTTGCTCGTAGCCTCCCGCGCATGGAGCTCTGGGAACTCACCGCGCGCGAGTGCATCCGCGAGACCGTGGCGAGCTATGCGCACTTCGTCGACAGCGGCCGCTTCGACGAGGTCATCGCGCTGTTCACCCCGGACGGCGTGCTCGCGGTCGCGGGCAGCGACACCGCGCGCGGCCACGACGGGCTGCGGGCGTTCTTCACCGGCGTCGGCCGCGACCTGAAGGACACGTCGACGGTGCCGATGATTCGGCACAACACGTCGAACCTGAGCATCGACGTCGTCAGCCCGACCGAAGCAACCGCGCGTTGCTACTTCCTCGCGGTCACGGAGCTCGGCGTCGACCACTGGGGTCGTTACCGCGATCGCTTGGTGCCGGCGGGCGATCGCTGGCTCTTCGTTCAGCGTGAAGTTCGCACCGACGGCGCCGTACCCGGCGGCTGGGCCGAGGGGCGACTCGACCGACGCTGAGCGCGCGGCTCCTTCGGCACCCAGGTGAAGTAGCGCAACGCGAGCACCATCCCGCCGAGCCCCCAGAGCACGACGACGAACAATCGGCCCCACGCGAACCCGGCGGTGAACGAGTCCGCGTGCACCGCCTGTTGGAACGCGAGCGAGAAGGGCTTCAGTGGCAGCAACGAGCCGACGACCTGCACGAGGGTGGACGGGTTCTCGAGCGGGATGAAGACCGACGAAACGAACGCGGCCGGCAGCAACGTCGCGTTCGCGATCGCAACCGCGGCGTCCCCGTTCGGTGCGAACGCGGCGACCGCGAGGCCGAGCGCGCCGAACGCGACGGCACCGACGACGAACGTCACCACGATCGCCGGGATCGCGACCAACGCGATGTGGAGGTCGTAGAACGCCACAGTGATGGCGAGCAGGAGCCCGCTCGTCAGTGCTGCGATCACGAGCGCGGAGCCGATGCGACCCGCGATGTACACCCACGCCGGCAGCGGCGTGCCCCGCAACCGCTTCAGGATCCCTTCCTGACGCGAAAAGGTCGTGCTGACCGCGAGGTACGAGTAGGTGCCCGTGACGACGCCGTAGCCCGCGAGTGACGGTCCGAAGAACTGCGGCACGCTGTAGTGCCGACCCCCAAGGAAGATGTCGTCGCGGATGACGATCTGGAACATGAAGAACAACAGCAAGGGCAGCGCGAACGTGAAGAAGAGCAGCAACCGGTTGCGCGCGACGAGGCGCGCCTGATGACGGATCTGACCGATGATCAACCGGGCCGTTCTCACTCGGCGTCGTCCGTCGGGGTCGTCAGCTCGAGATAGACGTCTTCGAGGCTGGGCCGGTTCACGCTGAGGTGCTCGAGTTCGATGCCGCGCGTCATCGCCCAGCCCGTGAGTTCGTGCAGGAGCTCCGTCGGCGCCAGCGTGTCGACGACGACCTTGCCCCCTTCGAACCGCGCCCGACCTTCGAGCGGCGGGAGATCACTCGGCGCGACGCCGCTCGGAAGCCGGAAGGCGACGCACACGTACTTCGGTCCCGCGCCGAGGTCCGCGGGCGAACCCAGCGCAACCATCTCACCGTGCGCGATCACCGCGACGCGATCGGCGAGGCGCTCGACTTCGTCCATGTAGTGGGACGTCAGCACGATGGTGGTGCCGAGGTCGCGGAGCGATTCGATGAGATCCCAGGACCGACGGCGCGCCTCCGGATCGAAGCCAGTGGTGGGTTCGTCGAGGAAGATGATCTCGGGCCGGCCGACGAGGGCGAGCGCGAGGTCGAGCCGGCGCAGCTGGCCGCCCGAGAGCGTGCCGATGCGCGCGTGGTACTTCTCGGTGAGGCCGACGAGCTCGGCGAGCTCGCGACCGTCACGGAAACGGGTGAAGTACGAGCCGTACTGCCGCAGCGCTTCGGACACGGTGAGCTGCACCTCGATACCCGCCGACTGCAACACGATCCCGATGCGATCTCGGTACGCCGCGCCACCGGACGCGGGATCGAAGCCGAGCACGCGCACCGCCCCGGCGTCGCGCTCGCGGTAGCCCTCGAGGATCTCGACCGTCGTTGTCTTTCCCGCACCATTGGGGCCGAGCAGCGCGAAGATCTCGCCCTCATGTACCGCGAAGTCGATGCCGCGGACCGCTTCGACATCTGCGTACGACTTCCGCAGCCGCTGCACCTCGACGACATCGGTCACGGCGCGGCAACCACTGTTACTCGTAGTCCTCGATCGGAGGGCAGCTGCACATGACGTTGCGGTCGCCGTAGACGCCGTCGATCCGACCGACGGGCGGCCAGTACTTGTCGTGGCGGAGCCGCGCGACCGGGAACGCCGCGATGTCGCGCGAGTACGCACGCGTCCATGAATCGGTCGCGACATCGTCGGCGGTGTGCGGCGCGTTGTGGAGCGGGTTGTCGTCCGCCGGCCATTCCCCTGCCGCGACCCGCGCGATCTCCTCGCGGATCGCGATCATCGCTTCGACGAAGCGGTCGAGCTCGCCGAGATCTTCCGACTCCGTCGGTTCGATCATCAACGTGCCCGCGACGGGGAACGACATCGTCGGCGCGTGGAAGCCGTAGTCCATCAATCGCTTGGCGACGTCGTCGACCGTCACACCGGTGTCCTTGGTGATCGGGCGCAGGTCGATGATGCACTCGTGAGCGACGAGGCCGTTCGCACCCTTGTAGAGCACGGGGAAGTGCGGCTCGAGCTTCTGCGCGAGGTAGTTCGCGGAGAGGATCGCGACTTCGGTCGCGTGCGTGAGGCCGTGCGCACCCATCATGCGGATGTACGCCCACGGGATCGGGAGGATGCCCGCCGAGCCCCACGGCGCCGCGCTGATCGGACCGACACCGGTGGGCGGGCCGGCTTGCGGCCGCAGCGGATGGTTCGGCAGGAACGGCGCGAGATGTTCGTTCACGCCGATCGGACCGACACCGGGACCTCCGCCACCGTGCGGGATGCAGAAGGTCTTGTGCAGGTTGAGGTGGGAGACGTCAGCACCGAACTCGCCCGGCTTGGCCACACCGACCAGTGCGTTCAGGTTGGCGCCGTCGAGATACACCTGCCCACCGTGCTCGTGGACGACCGCGCAGATCTCGCGGATCTGCTCCTCGTAGACACCGTGCGTCGACGGGTACGTGACCATCAGGCTCGCGAGCCGCTCAGAGTGCTCGACCGCCTTCGCCTTGAGATCATCGAGGTCGACATTGCCCTCGTCGTCGCACTTCACGACGACGACGCGCATACCTGCCATCGACGCGCTCGCGGCGTTGGTGCCGTGCGCGGACGCGGGGATGAGGCAGATATCGCGCTCGGACTCACCGCGTGACGCGTGGTACTTGCGGATCGCGAGCAGGCCTGCGTACTCACCTTGCGATCCCGCGTTCGGTTGCAGGGAGATCGCGTCGTAGCCGGTGATGTCGGCGAGCCACTGCTCGAGATCCTCGAACAGCCGCAGGTATCCCTGCGCCTGGTCCATGGGCGCGAACGGGTGGATGCGGCCGAACTCAGGCCATGTGATCGGGATCATCTCCGCGGTCGCGTTCAACTTCATCGTGCACGAACCGAGCGGGATCATCGTGCGGTCGAGCGCGAGGTCGCGGTCGGCGAGCCGGCGCAGGTACCGCAACATCTGGTGCTCGGAGCGGTACTGGTGGAACGCCGGATGCGTGAGGTACTCGCTCGTGCGCCGCAACGCCGCAGGAATCGCGTCGGTTGCCTCGACGCCGTCACCGGCGACCGAGACGCCGAACGCCGCGCACACCGCCGCAAGGGTGTTGGTCGTGGTGGTCTCGTCGAGCGCGACGACGAGCGTGTCGGCGTCGGCCTCGCGCAAGTTGATGCGGCGCGACCGCGCCGCGGCCGCGATCTCGGCGGCGCGCCCCGGCGTCCGCACGGTGATCGTGTCGAAGAAACTGGCGTTGACGACCTCGACCCCGCCGGCACGCAACCGCGCCGCGAGCGTCACGGTCAGCCGGTGGACGCGTTCCGCGATCGCGCGGAGGCCTTCCGGCCCGTGGTACGACGCGTACAGGCCGGCGATCACCGCGAGCAGCACTTGAGCGGTGCAGATGTTGCTGGTGGCCTTCTCGCGGCGGATGTGCTGCTCGCGCGTCTGCAGCGCGAGCCGGTACGCGGTCCGGCCGGCGGTGTCGACCGACACGCCGACGAGCCGGCCGGGCAGGGTGCGCTTGTACTCGTCCCGCGTCGCGAGGAACGCGGCGTGCGGGCCGCCGAAGCCCAGCGGGACGCCGAAGCGTTGCGACGTGCCGATCACGACGTCAGCGCCGAACTCGCCCGGCGGCGTCACGAGCGTGAGCGCGAGGAGATCGACCGCGAACGCGACGAGGGTCTGCTGCGCGTGCGCCCGCCCGACGAGCGCGTGGTGGTCACGGATCTCACCGCTGCTTCCCGGATACTGCAGCAACATGCCGAAGACGCCCTCCGCGGGGAAGTCCTGCTCCGGATCACCAACGGTCACCGCGATGCCGAGCGGCTCCGCGCGCGTGCGCACGACCTCGATCGTCTGCGAGTGGCAGTCGGCGTCGACGAAGAACCCGTCGCCCACGTTCGGGTTCAGGCGATGCAGCATCGTCATCGCTTCGGCCGCGGCGGTGCCTTCGTCGAGCAGCGACGCGTTCGCGAGATCCATCGCGGTGAGATCCGCGACCATCGTCTGGAAGTTGAGCAGCGCCTCGAGCCGCCCCTGCGAGATCTCGGGCTGGTACGGCGTGTACGCGGTGTACCACGCGGGGTTCTCGAGCACGTTGCGCAAGATGACGAGCGGCGTGATCGTGTCGTGGTAGCCCAGCCCGATGAGCGAGGTGAAGACCTCATTGCGCTGCGCGAGCCCGCGCAGCTCCGCGAGCATCTCGGCCTCGCTGCATTCGGCCGCGAACGCCAGCGGCTCACGCTCGCGGATCGGGCGCGGCACCGCCGCGTCGATCAGCGCGTCGAGGCGACGCGAAGCCGAGCGTGGCGAGCATCTTCGACTGGGCGTCGGCACCGGGTCCGATGTGACGGTCCGCGAAGGTGGCCTCGGGGCCGGGGACTGCAGTCACGGGATGGGTTCCTCTCGGGTCGCGCGGGACGGTTCCACCGTTCGGCACACCCGCCGGCCGGCCCCTCCCCCTCTGTCCGCGGACCTGAGAGATTCACTGCCTCGCCGGTGGTGGCCGACAGCCGCAGCTTTCCCCGTCGGTGAGGCCGGTGCACGCACCGGACCTGCTCTCCAGAGTTGCCTCGCTCGGACGGTTCGGTCGCCTGAGAGATTCCGGGGAGGACGTTGCTCCTTCGGCGCCCACTCCGTTTTCCCCGAGCGGTTCCGGAGAACGAGCGGCGTGGGACTCTCCCGTCCGAGGTCGACGGCGTATGTGTGCCCGACGATAGCCCTTGCCGTCGCGCGAAGCTGCACGGCTGTGACGGAAGAGCCGGAGAGCCCCGAACCCGAACCGCGAACCCGAACCGACGCCGGCAACGGCCGGCGACGCGACCGACGACACCGCCGATGCGGCGGACGACGAGACCGAAGCCGCGGCGGCCGAGAGCACCGAGACCAAGGACGAGGAGGGCGCCCGCCGGCTGCGGACGCTCGCCGCCGCGCTGGCCAACCTCGACGACGCGTCGATCTCGCGCGGCATCGCGACGATGCGGGAGCAGAGTCGCATCGAGGTCGCCGAGCGCCTGCAGCTCTCGAAGGCGACGATCAGGCTCGGCGACGCGTTGGTCCCGTTGCTACGCCGCAAGGTGCTGGCGGCGACACCTTCACGTCAGCTCTCGGTCGCGTTCGCGCTCGTCGAGGAAGTGAACGACGAGGCGATCGCCGCGCTCGGCGAGAACAGCGAGGACCCGAGCCGCGCGGACATGGACGCGGTGCTGCCGGGTCTGATCGAGAGCCAGGGAATGCCGACGGTCGCGCTGATGGTGGCCGCGTACGCGTGCAGCGACGCGCAGTGCCAGGGCGTCATGGGCGAGATCCTCGACACCGACGCACGGTTCGTGCTCCCCGACCCGCCGCCGCCCGAGGTGATCGACGAAGTCGAGGTCGTCGGCGTGACCACCATCACCCGAATCGGCGACGATCCGGCCCAGGCGGAGAAGCGGGAGCAGCGCAAGGCGGCGAAGGCCGCGAAGCGCGAAGCCGAGCTCCGCAAGCAGGAAGCCGCGACCGCGGCCCAAGCCGCCCGGCGCGAGGCCCAGCACCGCGCCAATCAGCACCGCTCACCCAAGCCCTAACCGCCCGGCGCCCGGGCGCCCGGCGCCGGGCGCCGGGCTCGGTTCCCACGCTTGTCGCGGCCGCGGTCGGAATGGCAGAATAGAACGCGTTCTATTTCTTCCGTTCCGACCGCACTGCCGGGAGGCGACCGTGCTCGACACGTTGATCACTGGCGGGATGCTCGTCGACGGGACCGGAACTCCGGCCCGCCGCGCCGACGTCGGCATCCGCGACGGTCGCATCGTGGCGGTCGGCGCGATCACCGAGGATGCGGCGAACACCGTCGACGCCGACGGGCTCGTCGTCGCGCCCGGCTTCGTCGATCCGCACACGCACTACGACGCACAGCTGTTCTGGGATCCCGCTGCGAGCCCGTCGAACCTGCACGGCGTCACGAGCGTCATCGCCGGCAACTGCGGCTTCACACTCGCGCCGCTCGCACCCGAGGACGCCGACTACCTGCGCCGCATGATGGCGAAGGTCGAAGGCATGCCGCTGCCTGCGCTCGAGACCGGTGTGCCGTGGGGCTGGCGGTCGTTCGCCGACTACCTCGGCGCGCTCGACGGCAACGTTGGGCTGAACGTCGGCTTCCTCGTCGGTCACTGCGCGCTGCGCCGAAACGTGATGGGCACCGGTGCGACCGATGGCGAATCGACACCGGAGCAGCTCGACCAGATGGTCCGCCTGTTGCACGACTCGATCGCGGCGGGCGGCCTGGGCTTCTCGACGACGCTTTCGTTCACCCACTCCGACGGCGACGGCAAGCCGGTCGCGTCGCGTTGGGCGTCGAAGGACGAAGTGCTCGCGCTCTGCGATGCGGTGAAGGATCACGAGGGCACCACGCTCGAATACGTCACCGACGGCTGCCTGCGCGGCTTCTCCGACGACGAAGTCGACATGATGGCGGAGATGACCCTCGCGGGCCGGCGGCCCTTGAACTGGAACGTCTTGACGATCGACTCGCGCGAGCCTGAGCGCTACCACGAGCAGCTGGCCGCGTGCGAGAACGCGTTCGCGCGCGGCGGCAAAGCAGTCGCGCTGACGATGCCGGTGCTCGTCGAGATGAACATGTCGTTCCGCAACTACTGCGCGCTGTTCATGCTGCCCGGCTGGAACGAGGTCATGAACCTGCCCGTTCCCGAGCGCATCGCCAAGCTCGAGGACCCGAGCGTCCGCCAGTGGATGAACGAGCGGGCGCGCTCGCCGGAAGCCGGCGTGTTCTCGCGGCTCGCCTCCTGGGGCCGATACATGATCGGCGACACGTACTCCGCGGCCAACGCCGGCCTCAAGGGCCAAGTGATCGCCGAGATCGCCGAGCGCGAGAACCGCGGCACCTTCGACACGCTGCTCGACACCGTGATCAACGACGACCTGCAGACCATCCTGTGGCCCTTGCCGTCCGACAGCGACTTGAAGTCGTGGCAGATGCGGGCGGAGGCGTGGGAGCACCCGCACGTGATGATCGGCGGCTCCGATGCCGGAGCGCACCTCGACCGGATGTGCGGCGCGCCGTACACGACCTCGTTCCTCGGCGACACGTTGCGCGGGCGGCAGCTGGTATCACTCGAACGGTGCGTGCAGCTGATGACACAGATGCCTGCTCACCTCTTCGGGCTGCGCGACCGGGGCGCGGTGCGCGAGGGCTTTCGCGCCGATCTCGTCTGCTTCGATCCCGAAACGGTCGCGACCGGGGAAGTGAGGCTGGTCGACGACCTGCCCGGCGGCACCAGCCGGCTCTACGCCGACTCGATCGGTGTCCCGCACGTGTTCGTCAACGGCACCGCCATCGTCACCGACGGCAAGCCGACCGGCGCGCGTCCCGGCACCGTCATGCGCAGCGGCCGCGACACCTACACGGTCCCGATCCCCGCCGACACCTAGCCCGCCCCAACTTGCGTGACTTCGCCCCGCGTCAAGGGGGGTGAAGTCACGCAGGTTCGTCAGGCGCGGGCGCGGGACTCGAGCAGCGCCGCAGTCTCGCGGTACCGGCCGACGGGGATCAGGTGGACGCCGTCGAAGCTCCCAAGCCCGCGGATCTCGTCGACGAGATCGCACGCGAGCTCGACGCCGCCGCGCGGTTCACGTTCGAGACGATCCAGCACAGCGTCCGGTATCGCGACATCACGCAGGTCACTCGACAGCTTGCGCGCCATCGAAGGGCTTGCGAGCACGATCACGCCTGCGTACACCTTGCCCGCGAACTGCACGGTGTCCCGCCAACGGGCGAGCGCGTCGACGTCGAACCCGATCTGCACGAAACAGAAGTCGGCTTCCTGCTTCCAGGTCGGCAACGGCCGGAGCCCCGTCGTCACGCCGACTCGGAATTCCTTGCCCGTCTCGAACGTGCGTACCTCCCGGATCATGTCCTTGACGGAGAGCTGTTCGACGCGCGCGCCGGCCTTCGGGCGGTCTCCGTACACGAAGAGGAACTCGTCGACACCGTACGCGGCCGCGGTCAGCAGGTCGCGGCGGAAGCCCAAGACGTTGCGATCGCGCGCGTTGAGGCAGGCGATCGCGCGCGCGCCCATCGCGCCGACTTCGTGGGCGACCGCGACACTCGACACCGTCGCGCGCCCGATGTGATTGTCGGGGACGAGGAACGCGTCCGCGACGGCCGCGAGCGTCCCGATCTGGAGGCGGACCCGCTGCAGGTCCGGCCGGGTTGCCGGTTCGATCTCGCAGATGACCTCGAAGGACGCGCTCATCGGTCCCAGGATCGCGCGTCAGGTGAACTGTGGGATGACGTGGGTGCCGAAGAGGTCGATCGTCTGCATGACCTTCTCGTGGGAGATCCGGTAGGGGTTCACGAGGCACAACAGGAGATCGACGCCGGCCTCTTCGTAGCGGCGGCACGCGGCGAGGCACTCGTCCGGCGTCCCGAGCACGCACGCGCCGGCAGCGGCGAGGTACTCGAGGCTGAGCAGGTCGAGGGTGCCTTCGTCCGAGGTCTTGCGCATCGCGGCGGCGTAGTCGTAGTTGCCGAGCGATTGGTTCCGCTCCTCCATCCACTCCGCCACCTGCGCGATCTGGCGCGCACCGACCTTCGGGTACCACTCGAAGGACTCGCGCGCGGTCGCCCACGCTTCGTCGGTCGTCGGCGCGCAGCACGCCATCGTGAACGTTGCCGCCTGCGCGTTGACGAACTTCCCGATCGGCTGCTCGCACTTCCCGACCGCGTCGCGGTAGATGTCGATCTTCTTCTTCACCTCTTCGGGCGGCACCCCGACCGCGAACGAGCACAGGCCGAGGCCGAGGTCGCCCACCTGCTGATGCCCGTCGTCGCTCGTGGTCGCGCCCCAGATCGGCGGGTGGGGCTGCTGCCGGGGCTTGGGCTGCACGCGCCGGTCCGGCAGCGACCAGTACTTGCCCTCGAACGAGTAACGATCGTTCGTCCAGCAGCCCACCACGTGTGCGATCGCTTCGCGCCACATCTCGCGCGTCTCGTGCGGATCGACGCCGAAGCCCTCGAGCTCGATGCGAGTGGCCGACCGGCCGGTCCCGAAGTCGACGCGACCATCGCTCAGCAAGTCCAGCACCGCGACCGACTCCGCGGTACGGACGGGGTGGTTGTACGGCTTCGGCATCAACCGGACGCCGTATCCGAGCCGCATGCGCTCAGTGCGCGCCGCGATCGCGCCGTACAGCACTTCCGGGTTCGAGCAGTGCGAGTACTCCTCGAGGAAGTGGTGCTCGACGGTCCAGAACGCATGGAACCCCGCGCGCTCGCCTGCGAGTGCCTGCTCGAGCGTGTCCTTGTACGCGCGGTATTCACTCTCCGCGTCCCACGGACGCGCGACCGGGATCTCGTAGAACAAGGCGAATCGCATACGACACCCTCACCCACGGCGGCGCGGGCGGGCAACCCGACGGCTCGCGGGTCCGCGTTTCGGGACCCCGCAACTGCTTCACTGTTCCGCATGTGGGTGGACCGGTTTGAGCCCTGACGACATCGCGGCCCTCGCCTGCGGGCCGTTCCTCGCCGCGTGCGCGCTGCTCGCGGTGGCCGGTGGCGGCAAGCTGCTGCACCCCGCGAACTCCCGTTTCGCGGCGCGGGCGCTCGGCTTGCCCGGCACGCGCCGCGCGCGTGCGAATCCTGGGCGCGGCCGAACTCGCGGTCGCACTCGCCGGTGTCGTGATCGGCGGTGCCGCGGCCATTGTCGTCGCGGTCGCCTACGGCGCGCTGACGGTCGCCGCGCTCCTCTTGTGGCGGCGCGCACCGGAAACGCCGTGCGGTTGCATCGGTGGGTCCACCGCGCCCGCGAGCGGCGCCCACGTCGCCGTCAACGCGAGCGCCGCCGTCGTTGCCGTCGTCGCGGCGTTCGGTCCCCGGCCATTCGCCGTCATCGCCGCCCAACCCCTCGCGGGCGTTCCGTTCCTCGTCCTCGTCGCGCGTCGCGGCCGGGTTGGCCGCGCTCGTCGCCGACTCACTCCCGGCGCTCCGCGCCACCGTCCGAGAAGGGACTGCCTGATGGCCGTGCTGGTCGCCGTCGAAACCGTCGTGCTCGTGCTCCTCGCCGTGCTCGTCGCCGGGCTGTTGCGCAGCCACGCGGAGATCCTGCGGCGGCTGCACACGCTCGGCGCCGGCTTCGAGACGGATGTGAGCGATGCCGCGCCGGTCGCGCTCCGGCCGCGCGGCGACGTGCCGCGCACTGCCGGGCTCGGGCCCGCGCACGACATCGCGGGAGCCGGGCTGCGCGATGACGCGGTGCACGTCCCGATCGTCGAGGTCGGTCACCGCACCCTGCTTGCGTTCCTCTCGAGCGGCTGCATGACCTGTCACACCTTCTGGGAAGCGTTCGGCGATGCAGACGCCCTCCGCCTCCCCGACGACGTCCGCATCGTCGTCGTCACCAAGGACGCGGACGAGGAGAGCGTCAGCACGCTGCGCGACCTCGCGCCGCCCGATCTGCCGGTCGTCCTGTCGAGCGACGCGTGGGAGACCTACTCGGTGCCGGGCTCACCGTACTTCGTCCTGGTCGACGGCGCGAGCGGCAGGGTGCGCGGCGAAGGCACCGGCGCGACCTGGCCGCAGGTGTTCAGCCTCATCACGCAGGCGACGAACGATGCCGCGGTTGCGCTCGGCGACGACCTCGCGACCGACCTGCGCATCGACCAGGAGCTGCTGGCGCATGGCATCCGACCCGGCGACGCGAGCTTGTATCCGGAAGCCGTCGAGGCGAACGAGAACGTCCGCGCGTGATCGTCCCCGTCGTCGTGATCGGCGTGCTGCTGGCGGTGTTCGCCGCGCTGCGCAGCACCTGGTCGCCTTGAGGAGAGTCGATGCTTGCGAGCATCAACCCGCTCGGGGAGCGGGGCCGGAATCAGCACTATCCCGTGACCGTCGCCGCGTTCATCGCGACCTCGACGTTCGCCGGCGCGCTGCTGGGCGCGGCGCTCGGTCTCCTCGGCGTGCGCTTCGCGCACGAACGACCGGCACTCGTTGTGATCGCGCTGCTCGCGCTCACCGGGTTGCTCCTCGACAGTGGACGCGTCGGTTGGCGGGTCCCCGGCCCCCGGCGCCAGGTCGAGGAGCACTGGCTCACGACGTACCGGGGTTGGGTCTACGGCGCCGGATTCGGCGTGCAGCTCGGGCTCGGGTTCACCACGATCGTCACCGCATCCGCCACGTGGGTCGCGTTCGCGTGCGCGCTGTTGTCGGGGTCGGTTCCGGGCGGCCTGCTCATCGGCGCCGTCTACGGCCTGGTGCGAGCGCTGCCCGTGCTCCTGACGGCACGCACGCGGGAGCCGCGTGCGTTGCACGCGCTCATGCGACGCGTCGACGCGTGGGAGCCGCGCCTCACCTCAGCGACATTCGCGGCCCAGTCCTGTCTCGCGATCGCCGCCGTTGCCGTCGCGATCGGTGGGCGCGGATGAAGCTCGCCGCGCACCGGGTCGCGCTCGCGCTGCGACCAGGATGGGAAGGCCGCATCCTGCGACGCGAAGCCGCGCCCGACGGCGAGCAGACGTACGCCGTCGTCCATCTCGCGACCTTCCCGCTCCCCGAGCAGCGCGGTGACTTCGGCGCCGGTGTCACCGAGCTGATGCGTTCCCCCGACGTCTTGGTCGTGCTGTTCGAGTACGGGCCCGAGTCGCTGCACTCGCCGATGTTCGCGGCGCAGGGGCTCCCCCGGCTGCGCGCCGACATGTTCAGCAGTACGCGGTTGCAGCGGCCGCTGCCCGGCCAGCTCGGATGCCAGCTGTTCTTCACCGAGGGGCAGCGCCCGTTCTGCTTGTACGTCGTGGCCGGGAAGTCGCGCGATACCTGCCCCGCATCGTCGCCGAGGTCAACCTGGTGCTCGAGAGCATGGAGATCCTGCTGTGACCGCCGTCGCCACGCTTCCTCGACGATCGCGTCACCGACACACGCGCGGAAACGCCCGCGCCGCTCACGCAACGGCTCGTTGACCACGTGAGCCGGCACTTGGGCAAACGATCCACCCGGCGAAGCTTCCTCGTGAAGTCCGCGGTGGTCGGTTCCGCACTTGCAGTCAATCCCCTCCAATACGTCTTCCGGCCCGGTACCGCGTACGCCGCGATCGGGTGTGGCCCCGCCGCCGATTGCGCGTCGGGGTGGACGGTGTTCTGCTGCTCCGTGAACAACGGCCTGAACGTGTGCCCGCCCGGATCCATCCCCGCGGGCTGGTGGAAGACCGACAACTCGTCCTTCTGCGGCGGCGGCGCGCGGTTCATCCTCGACTGCAACGCGACCTGCGGCGGTTGTGGCTGCGGCAGCAGCGGAATCTGCGCGCCGGGTTGTTACAACTGCGGCTGCCGTTGCAACACCGGTTCATGCGACCAGCGCCGGCACTGCTGCAACCAGTTCCGCTACGGCCAGTGTCACCAGGAGCTCGCGTGCGTCGGTCCGGTCGTGTGCCGTGTCGCGACCTGCGCGCCGCCGTGGCAATGGGACCCGACCTGCACGACGACGAGCGCGACTGCCAACGCCACCGCGTTGCACGCCGCGCCCTGTCTGGAAGCGCAACCCGTCATCGAGGAGGAAGAGATGTGGGTCATCGAGAAGGAACTGCCGGCGGGCACGCGCGCAGCAACCGGGTGAGGTGGTGATCGGTCTCCCGGCCAACCGCAAGTCCGCGAACGTCCGCCTGTTCGTCTACAACAGCCCGAACCAGGGCGCGTCGATCTGGGGCGCGAGCGTGTTCAACGGCTCGGTGCAGGGCCTCTGGGACAACGGCAACCGTTGGGAAGTCTGGCTGCCGTCGCAGTTCGTGGTCGACGGCCCGGTGAACCCGGGCGCGCACCAGATCGTGTTGCAGAACCGCGGTCCGGCCGGACCGCCCACGACCGTCACCGTCTCGGGCACGTAGCGAGGCGGCCCCGCCGCGCCAATCCGGCTGTGTCAGCGGCGGTCCTGCAGGAACGGGAACTCGGCCCGGATCTTCTCCACCTCGCTGCGTTCGACCGTCGCACTGATGACCGTCTCGGCACGCGCGGCGAGCACCAACGTCTCGCCGAGCGGATCGATGATCGTGGAATCGCCTGCGTACGCGATGTTGCGCCCGTTCCCGACGCGGTTCACTCCGACGACGTAGGCCTGGTTCTCGATCGCCCGTGCTGTCAGGAGCGCGCGCCAGTGCCACCGGCGCGACTCGGGCCAGTTCGCGACGACGACGTAGCAATCTGTCGCGGTTGCGCGAGCCCAGAACTCGTCCGCGAAGCGCAAGTCGTAGCAGACGAAAAAGCTGACGCGCACGCCTTCGACCTCGACCGTGAGGAACGTGTCGCCCGCGTCGTAGTGCTCGTGCTCACCGCTGTAGCTGAACGGATGGATCTTGTCGTAGTGGTGCAGCGCACCTTCCGGCCCGGCGAGCACGAGCCGGTTGACAGGTCGCGCGCGCTCGGGTGCATGCACCGGAATCGACGCGCACAGCCACATCTCGAGGCGCTGCGCCTGCTCGCGCAGGAACTGCGTGCTCGGACCGTCCTCCGGCTCCGCGATGCGATCACTCGCCATCGAGAAGCCGGTCGAGAACATCTCGGTGAGGGCAACGAGGCGGGCCCCGGCCGCCGCGGCCTGCTCGATCATCGGCGCAACATGCGCAAAGTTCGTGTCGCGCTGTTCCCACACGATGTCGTGCTGGACGCCTGCAACTCTCATGGACCAAGGGCCTTCAGGCGAGCGACGGCTTCGTCGAGCACCTCGGGACGCTTGCAGCACGCCCACCGCACGTACGGCGCGCCCGCGACCTTGTCGTCGTAGAACACGACGCTCGGAACCGCGACCACCCCACACCGTTCCGGCAGGGATCGGCAGAACGCGATGCCGTCATCGACGCCGAACGGCCGGATGTCGGTGGTGACGAAGTACGTGCCCTGCGGTTCGAAGACGTCGAATCCCGCGTCCGCCAGCCCCGCGCACAAGCGGTCGCGCCGGTCGCGCATCCCGACGAGGAAGCCCGTGTAGTAGTCGTCACCGAGGGCGAGTCCGGTTGCGATCGCGTGCTGGAACGGCCCACCGTTCACGTACGTGAGGAACTGCTTCACGGTCTTCACCGCATCCGTGAGCGTCGGTGTCGCGCAGGTCCAGCCGATCTTCCAACCGGTGAACGAGAACGTCTTGCCTCCCGAAGAGATCGTGACGGTACGGTCGCGCATGCCGGGCAACGTCGCGATCGGCACGTGCTCGCCGTCGTAGACGAGGTGCTCGTAGACCTCATCGGTGACGACGAGCAGATCGTGGGCGATGGCGAGTTCGGCGATGAACGAGAGCTCGGCACGGGTGAACACCTTCCCGGTGGGATTGTGGGGCGAGTTCAGCAAGACGAGCTTCGTGCGGGGCGTGATCGCGTGCCGAAACTCCTCGGGGTCGAAGCTGTAGTCGGGCGCGCGGAGCGTCACGACCTTGCGCCGCGCGCCGGCAAGCGCGATGCACGCCGCGTACGAGTCGTAGTACGGCTCGAAGGTGACGACATCGTCATCCGGCTCGCACAGCGCGAGGATCGCCGCCGCGATCGCTTCCGTTGCACCCGCGGTCACGAGCACCTCGGTGTCCGGGTCGTACGTGAGGTCGTAGAAGCGCGCCTGGTGCGCGGCGATCGCTTCCCGCAGCACCGGGGCTCCGATGCCGGGCGGGTACTGGTTGTAGCCCGCTTCGATCGCCGCGATCGCGGCGCGCTTCACGACGTCGGGACCGTCGGTGTCAGGAAAGCCCTGGCCCAGGTTGATCGCGCCGGTCGCCACGGCCAGCGCCGACATCTCCGCGAAGATCGTCGTGCCGAATTCCTGCAGGCGCCGGTTCAGGTACGGGTTCACCACCACCCCCATCGTACGAACTCTCACTCCGACGACCGCTCGGTGGGCGGGCGAGCGCGACCAGCGCCGCGATCGCGAGCAGCACGGCGAAGCTGAGCGAGACGACGTTGCCGATCTTGTCGGCCGTCTCGTAGTGCGACAGGTGGCGGAAGTGGTACACCGCGTGCGGGATCGAGAACACGAGCCAGCCGATCGCGGCGGCCCGGGCCGCGGCGCGCGAGCCGTAGTAGAGCGCGGCGAGCGTTACCGCCGCGAGCGCGAGGTTCATCGCGCCGAAGTCCCGCACGAGGTGCTCGTTGTACGGGCCGTCGTGCATGACCCACATGCGGCCGAACGGGAAGTCGTCGTAGAAGCCGCGCGGGAAGAGCTCTGCGTAGATGCCGAGCGCGAGCCCGGACGCGGCGAGCAGCCAGAGCAGGACCCGAGCGGTTGCACTCAGCGCGGGGTCGTCGCGTCTGGCGCTCTCGATCTCGCCGACCGCATCACGCTGGTTCCGAGCCACCGGCCTCCATCCTGTCACCTCGCGGAAGCGCCGGTTCGAGACGCGCTGGGAATCCGCGAGCGGACCCGCCTTGGCCGTCGCCAGGCCCGACGCGGGCGGCGGGTGCAGGCGCCGGCGCCCGACGGCAGCCGCGAGCGCTTCCGAATAGTCGCGCCGGGTGATCGGCTCGTCGTCGACGATGTCGTAGGTGCCGGCCGGCGCATCGAGCGCGGCGACGACCGCGGCGGCCGCGTCGTCGACCGCGATCGTCGGCCGGTAGGCGTCCGGACCCGCCGGATCGAGGAAGATGCCCTTGCGGGCCGCGCCGTACACGGCATCCGCGTGATAGCTGTCGGGCGCCTGGAACTCACCGAACCGGAGGACGACGCCCCGACCGCCGTCGGCCGTGAAGCGAAGGGCGTTGGCTTCGGCCGCGCGTACGGGTTCACTCACCGCTGAGTCGACGACCTCGGCCGTTGACGCGTCGATCCAGGCGTCACCGTGTTCGCCGTAGAGAAACGCGATCGACTCCTGGACGAACACGAGCGCGCCGGCGGCGATCGCGGCGTCGACAAGGTTGCGCGATCCCTCGACGCGGATCCGCGTGTTCTCCGCCCATCCTTGCGCCCGCGCGCTCTGTGCCAACGTCGGGATCTTCGTGGCGAGGTTGACGACTGCGTCGTGTCCGGCCACCGCGTCGCGTAGCGCATCGCGATCGAACAGCGAGACCACGGCCGGTTGCGCGCCGGCCCGCCGCAACTGCGCGGCCTTGTCGGGCGTGCGTGCGATACCGGTGACGTCGTGCCTGGCCGCGCGCAACTGCGCGACCACCCGGCGCCCGATCACGCCGGTCGCGCCGGCCACGAAGATGCGCATGCGGTGCCTCCTCCGCTCGTCGATCGCCCGGAAGCGATTAGCTCGGATAATAAATATCCGGATATGTGCTGTCAACGTAACCGGGGCGGCCGGAATTCGGCGCCGGCCGGCCCGACGCGCCCGGCACAATGGCGGCATGGCGATCGCCGAGATCCCGGAACCGCCCTACTACGCGGTGATCTTCACGTCACTGCGGAACCAGCAACCGGATGACGGGTACGAGGACACCGCGGACCGGATGTTCGAGCTCGCGGCCGACCAGCCCGGCTTCCTCGGCGTGGAGTCGGCGCGCCACGGCCTCGGCATCACGGTCTGCTACTGGACCGACGAAGCTTCCATCGCCGCGTGGAAGGCCCACGCCGAGCACACGCTCGCGCAAGAGCGGGGCCGGACCGAGTGGTACCGGCAGTACGCGTTGCGCGTTGCGCGCGTCGAACGCGCCTACACCGTGACGACGGGGCTCGGCAGCACGGCTGTGGGCGAAGCCGGCGTCTGATGCTCCCCGAACGCATCGAGCTGCCGGACGCGGTGCTGCGACCGTTCCGCACATCTGACGCCGACGCGCTGGCGCGCGCGGTCCGAGAGAGCCTCGAGCACTTGCGGCCATGGATGCCGTGGGCAAACAACGGGTCGGCCGAACCCGATTTCCAACGGCGGCGGCTCAGCGCGGTCGTGCAGCAGTGGGATCGCGGTGACGAGTACCAATACGGGCTGTTCGATCCCGAGGAAACGCGTGTGCTCGGCTCGTTCGGGCTCATGACGCGACGTGGTCGCGGCAGCCTGGAGATCGGTTACTGGGTGCACGTGGACGCGACGGGTCGCGGGCACGCGACCCGTGCCGCGGCCGCGCTCACGGACGTCGCGCTCACCGTCCGCGGCGTACGGCAGGTCCTCATCTACACGGACGAGGCGAACGTGCGCAGCGCGGCGATTCCCAAGAGGCTCGGGTTCGAACTCGTGCGCATCGAGCCCGCGGATCGCATCGCCTCGAGCGAGACCGGACGCCAGCAGGTGTGGCGGCGCACGACCCCGATCGGAACCGACGGACCGCCGGCACCGCCGGTGTGACGCGCGGCTCGGCTCAGTAGGCGCGGACGCGCGCGGGGTCTTCCGCGAGGAACTGCACGATCGCCGCCATCCGGAATCCCATCGCCATGTCGTCGACGGAGAACGCGAAGACGCGTCGATCGGTGATCGTGAACTCGGGAAAGCGCGCCCCGATCGCGGTCTCGATCTCGGCCGAGATGGGATTGCGGAGCTCGACCTCGATACCGAACGGCGGATGCGCCTCGGGTGCGTCGACCTCGCCGGCGCGCACCCGCTCGACCGCGCGAGTCGCGGCGCCGTGGATGAGGCGTTGCGCGCGTACCGGCGGGATGATCACTGCCGCCTCCCGTGAGAGCGCGCGCTTGACCACCGCGGTCTCGATGCCGGGGCACACCTTCTCCATGATCCCGGCCACGACATCGTCGCCGGTGATGAGCGCGGTCGGGACCCCGCGCTGGGTCGCGGCGAGCGCGAACATCTCGCCCTCCGACAGTGCGCGGCCGTCGAGTCGCACGTCCTTGTACGCGCCGTAGCTGATCGTGTGCGCGCACACGCCGGGATAGTGCCCCGCGCTGGCATGATGACCGACGAGGAACATCGCGTCGAACGAATCGTCGAGTGCCCACATCGTCGTGGGTCCGCCGCGCGGTTGCCCGCGCACGACGTCCACCTCGGGATCGATCTCGTCGAGCACGAGGTTGCACAACATCTCGACGCCGTGGTTCTCCTCCACGACGAACTCGGTCGCACCCGCGGCCCGCGCCCCGGCGACCGCGGCGTTGACGTCCGCCGTCATCCAGCTCCGCGCCCGCTGGTAGTCCTGACCGCGCGTCGCGACGTCGGCCCATCGGGTGACGCCGCTGACGCCTTCCATGTCGACCGAGATGAAGATCCGCACGCCGCCGACGCTACCCGGGCCTGGACATCGTCCGCTCGGTGCGGTTACCTGCCGGTCGTGGCCGACGACCCGTTTCACGCGATCGTGCAGTCGCTCGACTTTCCGATGCTCGTCGTGACGACCGCAGGCGGCGGCGAGCGAAGCGGTTGCCTGGTCGGCTTCCATTCGCAGTGCAGCATCGACCCGCGGCGCTGGCTCGTGTGCATCTCTGTCGTGAACCACACCTACCGGGTCGTGCAACGCGCACAGACCCTCGTCACGCACTTCTTGCGCGACGACCAACTCGAGCTGGCGCAAGTGTTCGGCGCGGAGACCGGCGACGCGGTCGACAAGTTCGCGCAGTGCGCGTGGCATGACGGCCCGGATGGCGTCCCCGTGCTCGACGGCTGCGACTGGATGGCAGGACGCATCATCGATCGTGTCGATCTCGGCGACCACGAAGGCCAGCTCGTCGACGTCATCGACGCCGGTCTCGACCACCCGAGCGCCCGTCAGCTCGGCTTCGGGCGGGTCGAGCGGCTCGTACCCGGGCACCCCGCGTAACGACGCCGCGTGACGCAGCAAACTGGGTCCATGCTGCTCGCCGACGTCGTCGAGACCTCGACCACGGTTTCCGCGACGCGCTCACGGCTCGCGAAGGTCGCCGCGTTGGCGTCGCTGCTGGCGCGCGTCCCGCCCGACGAGATCGTGGCCGCGACTGGCTACCTCGTCGGCGACGCACCCCAAGGCCGCATCGGCATCGGTTGGGCGACCCTGCGCGACCTTGACGCCGGCAACGCGGGCGAGCCGCAGCTGACCGTCGCCGACGTCTCGAACACGATCGATGCCGTGCGCGACGCCACCGGCCCCGGCTCGGTCCGTGCCCGACGCGAACACCTCACCTCACTGTTCGCCCGCGCCACGCCGACCGAGGCCGACTTTCTCCGCCGGCTGCTGCTCGGCGAGCTGCGGCAGGGCGCGCTCGAAGGGGTGATGACCGACGCCATCGCCCGCGCGTCCAATGTTCCGCGCGCCGTCGTACAGCGCGCCGCAATGTTGAGCGGTGACCTGCGCACGACCGCGCAACTCGCGCTCACCGGCGGCGCGGACGCGCTCACGGAGATCGCGCTCGATGTGCTGCGACCGATCCTGCCGATGCTCGCGGCAACCTCGGAAGACGTTACACAGGCGCTCGGCGCGACCGGCCTCGCGTCGGTCGAATGGAAGCTCGACGGTGCGCGCATACAAGTGCACCGCGTGGGTGACGAGGTGCGCGTGTACACGCGGAACCTCAACGACGTCACCGAACGGCTGCCCGAGGTCGTCGCCGCCGTGCACACCTTCCCTGCTCACACCCTGATCCTCGACGGCGAGGCCATCGGGGTCGGCGAGGACGAGCGGCCCGACCGCTTCCAGGACACGATGAGCCGCTTCGGGCGCCAGCAACTCGACGCGCAGGGCATCCCGCTCAGCGCATTCTTCTTCGACTGCCTCCGTCTCGACGACCGCGACCTGCTCGACGAACCGCTCGACCTACGCATCGACGCGCTGACGACCGTCGCCGGCGAGCGCGTCATCCCTGCGATCCGGACCGACGATCCCGAAGTTGCCGGTACCTTCCTCGACGCCGCGCTCGCGGCCGGGCACGAAGGCGTGATGGTGAAGGCGCTCACGTCGACGTACGAGGCCGGTCGCCGCGGTGGCGCGTGGCGGAAGGTGAAGCCCGTGCGCACCCTCGACCTCGTGGTGCTCGCGGCCGAATGGGGCAGCGGACGGCGACGGGGATGGTTGTCGAACCTGCACCTCGGCGCCCGCGGCGCCGACGGCGAGTTCGTGATGGTCGGCAAGACGTTCAAGGGCCTCACCGACCAGTTGCTCACGTGGCAGACCGAGCGCTTCCAGGAGATCAAGGTGTCCGAGGACGGTCACGTGGTGTACGTACGGCCGGAGATGGTCGTCGAGATCGCGCTCGACGGCGTGCAAGCCTCCCGCCGCTACGCAGGCGGTGTCGCGCTCCGCTTCGCCCGCGTCCGCCGCTACCGCGACGACAAGTCACCCGAGGTCGCCGACACCATAGAAACCGTCCGCGCCCTGCTCTCGGCCTAGGCCTGAGGGATCTGCTGCATGTACTGGTTGAGATCGAAGTAGTCGCGCCACACGGCAATCTTGCCGTCGCGCACTTCGAAGGTCCCCATCACCGGCAACTCGATCGTCGCATTCGGAAGCACGAACACGTCGACCCGTTCCGTCAGGACGACATTGCCCTCACCGACGATGTGCAGCACACGGAACTCGATGCGCTCGACGCCGGTCGTGAACATCGCGAACGTCGCCTTGATCGCGTCCTTGCCGGTGACCGGCGCGACGGGGATGTTGTGGTACACCGCGTCGTCAGTGAAGTAGTCCATCAGGGCGTCGATGTCACCCTTCTCGAACTGGGCGCAGAAGTTCCGTACGAGGTCGATGGCGTCAGACATGGTCGCAGACTACGCAGTGACGTCTCAGTCGAGCACGACGTCGGGCTTGGGAAAGCCTTCGGTTTCGCACAGCATGTAGTACGCCTGCAGGATGCCGCCGGCGTCGACGATGGACTCGACGTTGCCGTCCGCATCGAGGTTGAGGTTCGCACCCCAGATCGCGAAGAACACGTCGGTGGGCTCGTCGTTGTCGTCCGGGACGATGAGCGTGTGCACCGACCCGGCCGGCTCGTAGAGGAACGAGCCGGCGGTGTTGACGAAGTCCGACTCTTTGTACTTCCAAGCACCTGAGGTCGTGAACGCGTACACCGGACCGGTGTGCTTGTGTGTCTGCACCTTGTATCCCGCTTGGAAGCGGTTGCGGATCACCCACAGGCCTTCGCGCTCTTTCACCTGGAGCACCTTGAGCAGCGATCCCTCGCCGATGTCGACCCAGGGCAGCTCGTCGTCGCCGCGGTGGATGGCAGTGGGAACTTCGAGCATCGTCATGC
This sequence comes from uncultured Actinomycetes bacterium, assembly GCA_963740835.1. Lineage (GTDB taxonomy): Bacteria > Actinomycetota > Acidimicrobiia > IMCC26256 > PALSA-610 > CAVUFH01. The sequence continues at coordinate 252,888 of CAVUFH010000007.1, forward strand.
GGCGAGGATAATCTCGCCGCGCTTCCCTTCGCCCTTCCCCGGTCGACATTCGGGCGCCCTTTACCGGCGCATAGGCAGGGGAGATGGACATTGAACGAGGCGGAAGCGCGACTCGTCGAGGCTGCGGAACAGCAATACGGCATCGTTTCTCGCGCGCAAGCACTCGCGTGCGGACTGACGAAGGCGCGGCTCGAGCACCGCGTCACAGACGCCCGGCTCGAGGTCATCCAGCCGGGCGTGTACCGGATACCGGGCTCGCCGCCGAACGCTCGGCAGCGCGCGATCGCTGCATGTCTGCGGCTCGGGTCGGACGCCCGGGTCTCGCATCTCACCGCCGCTGCGTTTGCTGCGTCTGGACGGATGCAGAAGCCGAGCACTGCACGTGACGGTGCCAGTACAGGTTCGACGGCGGAACCCCGGATCGGACGTCGCGATCCATCGGGTCAAGACAGCGATGCCCGCCATCGATCATGCGACGATCGACGGCATTCCGTGCACCTCGGCGACGCGCACGATCATCGACGTCGCGCAATACCTCGATGATGAGATGCTCGAGGTCGCGTTCGAGTCGGCACGACGCATGGGGCTCAGCGCTCCGGCGGCTTTGGCGAAGCGAGCGGACGCGCTGTGCGGCAGTGGCAGGCCTGGATCTGCAGCAATTCGCAGGCTGCTCGCACATCAACGAGCTGGCGATCCCGCGCTCCACTACCGGCTCGAGGTGAAGATGGCGCGTCTGTTGCGTACTCCGCGGCTGCCGTCACCGACGCGGCAGTTCTCGCTCGGTCGGTTTCGGATCGACTTCGCATATCCGCCGAAGCGGCTCGGGTTGGAGTGTGAAGGATTCGACTACCACGGCAACCGGCTCACGTGGAAACGAGACAAGCGGCGGACGGCGTGGATCGAAGCGCAGGATTGGCGGTTGCTGTTCGTGACGTGGGACGACGTGACGCAACGACCGGAGGAGACGATCGAACGGATCCGCCTCGCGCTGGCCTAGAGCCACTCGGGGGTGTCGACGGTTTTGGCGTCTCTTACATTGCCGGTGTTGAGGGTCGATGCGGGTTCGATCAGCACGACGTGAACGGTCGCGTCGGCGACGGGGCGGTGCTCGACGCTCTTGGGGACGACGACGAACTGGCCCGGACCGACTTCGAGCTCGCGGTCGCGCAGCTGCATGCGCAGGCGACCGTCGACCACGAGGAACAGCTCGTCCTCGTCGTCGTGGTGGTGCCAGACGAACTCCCCTTCCAGCTTCACGACCTTCACGTGACTGCCGTTGAGCTCGGCGACGATGCGCGGGTGCCAGCGGTCGTCGAAGCGGGCGAACTTGTCGGTGAGGTCGACGACTTCGATGTCCACGCGACGCTCCTTCGGACAGGTCTAGGTGACGGCGGTCGCGATCTGGTTGAGCAGGTCGACGAGCTCGGTGCGCTCGTTCTCGTCGAGCAGTGCGAAGTGCTTGCCGAGCATGCGATCGGTGCGTGATTCGGCCAGTGCCCAACGTTCGTGCAGCGGCTCGGGCTCGGGGAACGGTTCGGGCCAGCCGAACGCGCCGGCGAGGTCCGGCGCGCGCACGATGAGCGCTTCGACCGGCCGCAGCCCGACCGTGAGCACCGCCGCGCCGTGCAGCGCGCCGCGCAACTCCCGCACCTCGTTCAGCCGGTGCTGCACCAGCGCCTCCGACAACGCGGGTTCAGGAAACGTGCGCACCGCCGCGAACACCGGGGCCCCGGCCACGGCCGCGCCGTCCACGATCCGGCCGAGCAAGGTGGCCGCACGGGAGTAGTCGGGCCCGTCTTCGAAGTGCTCCTCCGCCCACAAGTGTCCGCATGTCAGCCACTCGGTCGCGGCCGCTCGGCGCGGGAGCACGGTCGCGCTGCGTTCCCACGCGGCCCTGATCGCGTTCGCCGCGAACACCCAGAACGCGGCGGTGACGACATCGGCCGGCACGTCGCCGAGCGCACCCCCGCGACCGGCGACGTAGAAGTCCACGCCTTCGAAGCCGAGCTCGGCGCCGCGGGTGAAGGTGGCCGCGTCGATCATGAACCCGGCCGGAGTACGGACCACGGTCGCGGCGGTGTCGTGCGCGGCCTGTTCCGGCGTCATGGTTCGAAGTAGGGGTTGCGGGGCTGCGTGACCGGGAGGAGATCGGCGACGGACGGCCGCGTGTCGCGACCCGCGGCGAGCGCAGCCAGCGTTGCGGCTTCGTTGTTCGCGTAGACGGCCGACGGGTCACCGGCCGCGGGATTCACCCACACCGCCGCGATGAGCACGAGGGAGTGGATGTCGGCGTGGATGATCACGTCCTCGTGCAGCGCGGCGAGCACGCCCGCGGCCACGCCGGCCTGGGCGGCACCCCACGTGAGCTGGCCGTGACGATCGTTGGCGATCGTCGCCTTGTTGACGAACAGCGTCATCGGTTGCACCGGGAGGTTGGGCTCGGCAACCACCACGAACGGCGCGTGTCCCGCGCTCGGCGACGCGAGCGCGTTGGCCCATGCCCCGCCGATCGGCCCGTCGCGCGGCCCGAGCACGGTGTTCACGTGCGCGGCGTCGACACCTTCACCCGCGAAGCCCTCACCGATCTGGACCAGCAGCGCGGTCACGCGACCCGCCCGTATCGGACTTCCTTCAGCAGATCGCTCGACATCGTGCCCGGCTTCGTGTCGTACCCGAGGAGCGCGACGAGGCGGGACTTCGGGCCGGCGATCGGGCTGACGCGGTGGAGCGAGTAGCGCCCCGCGAACACGAGCAGGGTGCCCGGCGTCATCGGCAACGTCACGACGTCGTCCGGCGCGCCTCCAAGGACGCGCGCGACGTCGTCGTAGCGCTCGTCGTGAGCGGTGCGGATCCGTGGCGCGACCTCGAAGTCGCCACCGGTGTCGGCGCCCTGCACTGCCAGCGAGACGACGAAGTCGGTCTGGTCGAAGTGCCACTGCAGCTGGTCGCCGTTCCCCATCACCGCGAGGTTCAGCGCGCCGAGAGGGTCCGCGTAGGGGTAGACCATGTCGAGCTCGAGGAGCGCGGCGACCAGTTCCGTGAGCCGGTCCCACTCGTACAGGCGCCGGATCGGCGAGTCGGGCGGGAAGAGGTCGTAGGCGACCGCCCCGAGCGCGTAGTCGCCGAGCCACTGCTGCGGGTGATCGAGCGGGAACGACTCGTCCGGGAAGCCGAGGTACACGGTGCCGAGGCCGCCACTGCGATGCGCGAGTGAGGCGAGGCGCCGCGCGTCTGCGACGAACGCCGGGAGCGCCGCCTCGGGCACGAAGCCCGGGATCTCGCACGCTCCCGTCTCTCGCAGCTGCGCGCGCCCGGTCTCGACGATCCCGAAGTCGAGGTCGACGAGCTCGGTGAGGTTCACCGGCCCGCGAACGCGTTGCTCTCCGAGTCGGTCGGCAGCGCGTCGGGAGGTGTGGCGAGTTCCGCGGGCGTGAGCCCGACGCGATCCGCGATCGGTTGCAGCGCGGCGAGGTCGAAGTCGTAGATGCGCGCCGCCGTTTCCGAGAGCATCATCCGCGCTTCGTTCTCGGGCACGTCGTGGAACGTGTTGCGAAGCGACTGCTCGGAGTAGGGATAGGTGCCTTCGTCGTGCGGATAGTCGCTCGCCCACATGACTTTGTCGACCCCGATCTTGTGGCGCTTCCGGCATTCGGCCGGCGCCATGAAGCTCGCGGTCACCCAGATGTTCTGCTGGAAGTACTCGCTCGGCAGCTTCGGCAACCGTTGGTCCTCGGTGAAGCCGAGCTCGCCCACCTTGCCGCCGAAGATGCGCTTCGCCATGTAGTCGGTGCGCGGCATCTCGTCCGCGATCCAACCCATGCCCGACTCGGCGAGCACGAACCTCAACTTCGGGTGACGTTCGAACACGCCACCGAAGATCAACGCCCAGAACGCGCGGTGCGCGTAGAACCCGGTCTCGAGGATCCACATGACCCCGCCGGCGGGATACCTGCCGTAGTCGGGTGCCGCGCTCCCCGAGTGGTGGTTCACGGGCAGGCCGGTCTCTTCGAACGCGTCCCAGAGCCGTTCGTACACGTCGTTTGCGTACAACGGTGGCAGGTGCGAGTCGGGTGGAACTCCCGGCAGCAGGACGCCGCCCCGCAGACCGTTCTCCGCCGCCCAGTGAACGGCCTCGACCGCGTCGTCGACGTCGTTGAGCAGGATCTGCGCCATACCCGCGCGCCGTTCCGGAGCGGGCGCGACGAAGTGGTCGCGCACCCAACGGTTGTGGGCCTGCAGTCCGGCCCAACGCCGGTCGTAGTCCTCGCGCGTCTCGGGCGCGCGCGCCATGAAGCTCGCGCTCGGGAAGAACGGGGGCACGGTGTTCGGGAACGCGACCTCCGCGACGATGCCGTCCGCTTCCATCTCGCTCAGGCGCGCGTCCGAGTCCCAGTTCCGGTAGCGCTTGGACCCGCTGAGGTCCCGGAACGGGTTCTTGTAGGCGCCGCGCCACGCGTCGAACTCCTCGAGCCACTTCGCATCGAGGAACTCGCGGTACTGATCCATGGATCCGCCCGCGTGGCAGTCGGTCGAGATGACGGCGTACTTCTGCTCGCTCATGCCGCGAGGGTATTTGACGGGCCGCGCGCCGTGCCGCGCCGCGCCGGCCCCGAATCGACCGACACCGGCCGGGTAGCCTCCACGCCGTGAGCGACCTCTCGTACCAGGCGTTCGACGCCGACAACCACTACTACGAAGCACTCGACGCGTTCACGCGGCACCTCGACCCGAAGCTCGGGCCGCGGTGCGTGCAGTGGGCCGAGATCGACGGGCGCAAGTACCACGTCGTGGGCGGCCGGGTGAGCCGGGCCGTCGTCAACCCGACGTTCAACCCGATCGCCAAGGCCGGTGCGATGCACGACTACTTCCGCGGCAACCCCGACGGGAAGCAGCCGTGGGAGTTCCTCGTGGAGCGGGAGCCGATCCCCGCGGCCTACCGCGAACGCGACGCGCGGCTGGCCAAGCTCGACGAGTTCGATCTGGAAGCGGTATGGCTGTTCCCGACGCTCGGCGTCCTCTACGAAGAGCTGCTGAAGTACGACATCGGCGCGGTGACACTCACCTTCACGGCGTTCAACCGCTGGCTCGACGAGGACTGGGGCTGCAACTACCGCGACCGGATCTTCGCGGCGCCGTATGTCTCCCTGTGCGACACGGACTGGGCCATCTCGGAGCTCGAGTGGGCGATCGATCGCGGCGCCCGCACGGTCGTGATGCGTCCGGCTGCCGCTGTCACTGCCGACGGTCCACGCGCGGTCAGCGATCCGGCGTTCGACCCGTTCTGGGCGCGGGTACAGGAAGCCGGCATCACCGTCGTCGCCCACGCGGGCGACAGTGGCTACTCGTCGAACGGGTACGCCCCCGACGGGTTCGCAGCCGCGTTCGCGGGTGGCGGCCGTTGGGCGCCGACGATCAAGTCGTTCGCGATCGAGCGCGCCGCCTACGACTTCCTGATCACGCTCGCGTTCGACCGGCTCTTCGACCGGTTCCCCGGTGTGCGCATCGCATCGGTCGAGAACGGCTCCGAGTTCCTCCCCGACCTCTTCAAGAAGCTGCGCTCCACCGACCGCAAGATGCCCGGCTACTTCAAGGAAGACCCGGTCGAGTCCTTCCGCCGCAACGTCTGGATCAACCCGTTCTGGGAGGACGACGTCGAGGAGGTCGTCGACCTCATGGGCGCCGACCGCGTCATCTTCGGGTCCGACTGGCCGCACATCGAGGGCATGCCCCGGCCGCTCGACTACGCCCGCGAGCTGAAGGCGTTCGACGACACGACCCAGCAGAAGATCATGCGCGACAACGCGCGTGAGCTGAACATGCGCCGGCCGGCCTGACCGTGCCCGCGTGAAGTTCGCGGTCGTCGGCACCGACCACCTGCACGTGGTCGAACTCGCGTCGGGCTTGCGCGACGCGGGTGCGGACCTCGTCGCGATCATGCCCACCGAAGATCGCATCGGTGCGTGGCTGGCGACGCAGTACGCATCGGCGCGCACCGTCGCCACGATCGACGACGCGTTCGCCGACGCCGACGTGGTCGTGACCGCGGCGATCCCTGGCGACCGCGCCGAGATCGGCATTGCCGCGATGCAAGCGGGCAAGGACGTCCTCGCCGACAAGCCGGGCGCCACGAGCAACGAACAGCTTGCCGCGTTGCGCGCCGCCCACGAGGCGACGGGCCGGCAGTACCTGGTGCTGTTCTCCGAGCGACTCACGAACGCGGCCATGGTGCGCGCGTACGACCTCGTCGAGGCGGGACGCATCGGCCGCGTCGTGCACACGGTCGGCCTCGGGCCGCACACGCTCAACCTCGACGCGCCGGCCCGTTTGGTTCTTCGACCCGGCGCGGTACGGCGGGATCCTCGTCGACATCGGTTCGCACCAGGTCGACCAGTTCCTGGCGTTCACCGGTTCGCGCACCGCGGAGGTGCTGACCTCGACCGTGCGTGCGCACCCTGAGCACCCGGGTGTGCAAGTGCTCGGCGAGGTGCTGCTCGCAGCCGACGGCGCGACCGGTTACGCGCGGGTCGACTACTCCACGCCGGCAGGTCTCGCGCCCGCGTGGGGCGACGTGCGCTTCACCGTCGTGGGCACCGAGGGCTACCTCGAAGTGCGCCACGTCGACCAGACGGTGCTCGTGGTCGACGGCGAGCAGCAGGAGACCATCGCCTGCACGGAGGATCCGGCCGGGTGGGGCGACCGCTACCTCGCCGGCACCCTTGTGACCCAGGACCACGCCTTCGCGGTCACCGAGATCTGCCTGGCGGCGCAGGCCGGGGCCCGCCGAATCACCTGATCACAGGCCGATCCGGGGGCGAACGACCTTCTTGACGGGTGCCCTTAGTAAGGGTAGCCTGACCTCCAGACCGAACCGCCACCCCGCCCCATCACCCGGAGCCGACACACAAACGGAGCTTTGGTTGATCGTTTGCCACTGCGAAGCCGTGAACGACTCGGCGGTGCGAGCCGCGGTGCTGTCCGGCGCCGAGGACGTTCCCTCGGTCGGTGAGCGGTGCCGGGCCGGCACGAACTGCGGTGGCTGCCACCGCATGCTCGAGCGCCTCGTGCGCGAGCACATCGCTCCCTTCGAGCGAGCCGTCGCCGTAGCCTGACCCCGGTTCGTTCCGACGGGGGCTCAACGGGGAGGTCGGCGGTTGCGCGGCAACGCTGGTGTCATGGAGTTGCTCAACGAAGTGCTCACCGCGGAATTGACGGCGGTGAACCAGTACTTCATCCACGCCAAGATGTGTGAGAACTGGGGCTACGAACGCCTCGGCAAGCACAACCGCGACGAGTCGATCGGCGAGATGAAGGACGCCGACAAGCTCATCGAGCGGATCCTGTACCTCGAAGGCGTGCCCAACCTGCAGCGCCTCGGCACGGTGATGGTCGGTGAGACGGTTCCCGAGCAGATCAACCTCGATCTGCAGAACGAACGCGACGCGATCGACCGCCTCAACCGCGGCATCGCGCTGTGCGTCGAGGTCGGCGACAACGGCAGCCGGGACCTGCTCGAGGACATCCTCGAAGGCGAGGAAGAACACGCCGACTGGCTCGAGACGCAAGTGAGCCTCCTCGCCGACGTCGGCGAAGCGCACTACCTCTCGCAGCAGATGCACGACTAGCGCGAGAGGCTAGAGACCCGCGAAGTAGAGGTCGGCGACGCGCTCGCGTTGCCAGCTCTGGGCGCCGAGCAACAGGTCGTTCACCTTGGCCCGGCGCAGGTAGACGTGCGCGTCGCACTCCCACGTGTAGCCGACACCGCCGTGGATCTGGATGCACTCGGCAGTCACGTAGTTGGCCGCTTCCGCGGTGAACGACTTGGCCATCGCCGCGGCCGACTCACGGTCGGGCGTCTCGGCCTCCGATGCCCACGCGGCGTAGTGCACGCCGACCTTGGCCAGCTCGATGCGCTGCAGCATGTCGACCGACTTGTGCCGCGTCACCTGGAACTTCGACAACGGCTTGTCGAACACGACGCGCGTCTGCGCGTAGTCGAGCGCGAGCGCGTTGGCCGCTTCCGACACACCGATCAGTTCGGCCGCCAGCAGCACGCCCGCGTCGTCGAGCACCCGCTGCCACAACTCGGTCTGGTCACTTGCGGGACCGACGGCCTGGGCGCGGGTGCCGTCGAACTCGATGCGCGCGAACTTGCGCGTGATGTCGAGGCTCGGCGCCGGCGCGGCCGGCGGCCGCTCGACCAGGAATGTGCGGAGACCGTCGCGCGAGCGAGCCGGCACGAGGACCCAATCGGCGCTCGCGCCGTCCATCACCATCGGCTTCACACCGTCGAGCTTGTAGCGGTTGCCGCGACCCTCGGCGCGCACGCGCACGCGTTCGAGCGGGCTGCCGGAGCCGGCTTCGTCGAGCGCGACCGCGCCGCGCTCACGACCTGCGGCCAGCGCGGCGAGGCAATCGTCCATCCCGAGCGCGCGCGCCGCGAGCGTGGTGAGGATCGCGGACGAGAAGTAGGGCCCCGGGAAGACGGCCCGACCCATCTCTTCTTGCACCACGACCGCGTCGACGATGCCGAGCCCGAGGCCGCCGTGCTCCTCCGGCACGAGCACTCCCGTCCACCCGAGCTCCGTGATCGCGCGCCAGACCTCCGGCGTGATGCCGGTGTCGTCGTGCTCGGCCATCTCCCTGACGTAGGCCTTGGGCGATTCCTTCACGAGGAACGACCGCACTGAGTCCCGAAGTTGTTCCTGGTCAGCGGAAAACGTGAAGTCCATACAGGGAAGAGGACCGTACTCGGAACCTGACGCTAATGTCAGCTTCGTGGACTTCGCCTGGTCGCCCGAGGACTTGCAATTCAAAGCGGATCTCGAGGCGTTCCTCGACAAGGAGATGGGGCCGTTCCTCGACCAGTGGTCGGACCAGGAGCAGGACGACCTCGAACCCTCACGCGGCGTGATGGGCGCGATGGAGAAGCGCAAGGCGTGGCAGCACAAGCTCAACGAGGACCGTTGGGCCGCGATCTTGTGGCCGGAGGAGTGGGGTGGGCGCGCCGCAACCACTGCGCAGTCGGTCATCTACACGCAGGTGATGGCGAAGTACCGCTCCCCGGGCATCTACAACGCGAACGGCATCGTGCAGATCGGGCCGTCGATCATCGCGTGGGGCACCGAGGATCAAAAGGCGCGGTGGCTGCCGGGCATCCTCGATGCGACCGAGCACTGGTGCCAGGGGTTCTCGGAACCGCAAGCCGGCTCCGACCTCGCGAACTTGCGCACCACCGCGATCCTCTCCGACGACGAGTCGCACTATGTCGTGAACGGGCAGAAGATCTGGATCTCCTCCGCACAGATCGCGAAGTGGGGACTGTTCTTGTTCCGTACCGACCCGACGGCGATCGCGCGCGGCCGCAAGCACGAGGGCATCACTGCGTTCATCCTCGACATGGACCTCCCCGGAATCGAGGTGCGGCCGATCCGCGAGATCACCGGTGACTCGTTGTTCTGTGAGGTCTTCTTCACCGACGTGAAGGTGCCGGTCGGCGACCGGCTCGGTGACGAGAACAACGGCTGGCTCGTGTCCATGGGCGCGCTCGGTCAGGAGCGCGTCGGCAGTTCCGGGCAAGCCATCTCGATGGCGAACGATCTGCGGACACTGCTGAACACGGCGAAGGCCGAGAACCCCGACGCGCTGCGCGACCCCGCGATCCGCGAACGCGTCGCGCGCCTGCACACGCAGATCGAGTACACCCGGCTCCTCATCGCACGCGCGCTGTCGAAGGTGTTGAAGGGCGAGAAGGGCTGGCCCGAGGTCCCGATCGCGAAGTTGCAGTGGGGCTACATCTCGTTGTGGCTCGCCGAGCTCGCGCTCGACGTGCTCGGTCCCACTGGCGCGTTGCTCAAAGGCGCGCCCGGCGCGATCGACGGCGGCGTGTGGGCGCGCGGCTACGTGTGGCAGCGCTACACCACCATCGGCGCCGGCCCCACCGAAGTGCAGAAGAACATCATCGCCGACCGCGCGCTGAAGCTCGAACGCTGACCGGCACCTTCAACGGAACCGGCTCGGTGAGAACGGGCCGAGATCGAGGCGCAGGGATGCGCCGGTGCAGAGGTCGGCGACGATCGCGCCGGTGACCGGACCCAGCAACAGGCCGTTGGCCCCGTGGCCGGTGGCGACGATCACGTTGTCGTGGCCGGGGAGCCGTCCGATGATCGGCGTATCGTCCGCGCTGACCGGGCGGAGGCCGACGCGCACCTCGCGCAACATCGCGGCCGCGAGCCCGGGCATGACGCGCAACGTCTCGCGCAGGACTTCGTGGACGCCACCGGCGGTCACGGCCGGGGCGAAGCCGGCCTCCTCGACGGTGGCGCCGACCGCGACGCGCGCGTCGGCCCAGGGAACCATGTAGTACCCGAACACCGGCTGCACGATCGGCCACGCGCCGGTGTCGTGTCCGTCGACACCGAGGTGCACGATCTGACCGCGCACCGGCCCGACCGGGAGCCCGACACCGAGGCGGTCGCCGAGCGCGCGCGACCAGGCGCCCCCGGCAATGACGACCGTGCCGGCCGCGATCTCGACGCCGTCGACGATCGCGGCGTGCGCGCCGACATCCTCCACCGCGGCCGTCCGCACCTCGACTCCGAGCTCCGTCGCCGCCGCGCGCAGCGCCGACGCGAGCTTGCGCCCGTCGACGCGTGCCGCTCGGGCGTGCCAGAGCGCGCGCTTGACGTCGCCGAGCACGGGCACCATGGCGCGCGCTTCGTCGACCGCGATCTCGATCGCGGCCGGTGCCCGCGCCGCAGTCCACTCGAACGCAGGGACGTCGCTGTCGCGCATCGCGAGCTTGAGGATGCCGCAGCGCGCCCACCCGGTGTCACCCGCCAGGTTCGGGATCAGGGTGTCGTAGTGCACGCCGGCGGCGTGGCACAGCTCGACCCACGCGGGGTCGTCGCGTTCGGTCGTGTCCGGCGAGAGGATGCCCGCGCCCGCGTCGGTTGCCCGACCGGGGTCACCCCGGTCGCAGAGCAGCACCCGGACGCTCCGCCGGGCCAGCTCGTAGGCGGTGGCCGTGCCGACCAGCCCGCCACCCGCCACCACCACGTCGTAGCGCTCGCCCATCCGGCCATCATGCCTGACGCCCTCCCCGATTAACGCAAGGTTAGACTTGTGTTATTCGGCCGGCGGGCTCATACTGCCGGCAACGACACAGAGCACACGTGATGACGCAGTGAACGGAGGCAGCCATGGCGGTTGCACTGGTGACCGGCGCCTCCCGCGGGTTCGGCCTCGCCCTGGCGAGATCGCTAGCCCTCGACGGGTGGACGCTCGTACTCGACGCCCGGGGCGCAGATGCGCTCGCCGCAGTCACGGACGAGCTCTCGCAGCTCACGACCGTGCACGCGATTCCCGGCGATGTCGCCGATCCCTGGCACCGCGGTGCGCTCGTCGCCGCGGCCGAAGCGGAAGGTGGCATCGACCTGCTGGTCAACAACGCCAGCGTGCTCGGGCCTTCGCCCCAACCGGCGCTGGTCGACTACCCGCTCGAGGTCCTGCAACACGTGTACGACGTGAACGTCGTCGCTCCCCTCGGCCTGGTGCAACTCGCGCTGCCACTGTTGCGGCGCGCGCACGGCACGATCGTGAACATCACATCCGATGCCGGGCGTGAGGCGTACGAAGGTTGGGGCGGCTACGGCTCGTCGAAGGCCGCGCTGGAGCAGCTGGGGCACATCCTCGTGGCCGAGGAGCCGGACGTGCGTGTCTATACGTTCGATCCCGGCGACATGCGCACGCAGATGCACCAAGAGGCATTCCCGGGCGAGGACATCTCCGATCGCCCGTTGCCCGAGACGGTGGTGCCATCGCTGCGGGCATTGCTGGACGAGCGGCCGGCGAGCGGACGATTCACGGCGCACGAAATGGCCGTCCGATGATGGCCACGGTGCGGGAAGCGACCGGGCCGGCCGAGGCGCGTGGCATCACGCGTGACGCCGTTCGGATGATGGTCGCGTACCGCAGTGATCTGCGCGTCGTGCACACCCACGCGCACGATCTTCCCCAGTTCCTCGACGAAGGTGACCTCGTCGTCGTGAACACGTCCGGCACGCTCGCGGCCGCGGTCGACGCGTTGGGCGAAGACGGCACGCCGCTCGTGGTCCACCTGTCGCAGCTGCTTCCGGCCGGTCTGTGGCTCGTCGAGCTGCGCCGCCCCGATGGCGGCGCGACGCAACCCTGGTTCGACGAACCCCCGGGTCGAACGCTGCGGCTCATCGGGGGTGGTGTCATCAACCTCGCAGCGCGGTTCGAGTCATCGCAGCGGTTGTGGGTCGCGACCCTCGACCTCGACGTACCGGTGTTGACCTACCTCGCGGTGCACGGCCGCCCGATCCGCTATGGCTACGTCACGCGCGACTGGCCCCTCGACGTGTACCAGAACGTGTACGCGCGTGAGCCCGGCAGCGCGGAGATGCCGAGCGCGGGGCGACCCTTCACACCCGAGCTGGTCACACGCCTGGTCGCCAAGGGAGTCGGCGTCACACCACTCGTGCTCCACACCGGCGTGTCCTCGCTCGAGGCGAACGAGCACCCGTATCCAGAGTGGTATCGCGTCGCGCCGTCGACGGCGTCGCGCATCAACCACACCCATGCCGACGGTGGACGCGTGATCGCGATCGGCACGACGGTGGTGCGCGCGCTCGAAACCCTCGCCGAACCTTCGGGGCTCGTGCACCCGGGTGAAGGCTGGACCGATCTCATGATCACGCCCGAGCGCGGTGTAGCAAGCGTCGACGGCATGCTCACCGGTTGGCACGAACCCGAGGCATCACATCTGCTGATGCTGGAAGCGGTCGCGGGTCGGCCGGTGCTCGACGTGTCCTACGCGGCGGCCGAGGACGAGGGCTACCTGTGGCACGAGTTCGGCGACGTCCACCTGCTCCTCCCGTAGGTTTTGGCGACATTCGGCGACCGTTTCGGTCGTGAATCGTCGCTAAAACCGTTCGGTCAGGCGAGGCCGACGCGTTCGTACTGCTCGACGGGCGCCTCGGCCTCGTCGAGCGCGGCGCGCAACAGATCGACCGCTTCCTTCTCCTCGGGGGCGCCGGCGCGGTTCGCGGTCTGCCACGGATCGGCATCGAGGTCGTGCAGAAGGTGGTGATCGGGCTCGACGCCGTAGGCCCAGAAGGGCAGGAAGTCACCGGGCCCGAACGGCTGTCGGATCACCGGCACGTCGGAACCGGGCATGAACGCAAGTGCGGCCCGGCGATCGGGACGGGGCAGCCGCAGCTCCGGACGGGCGTGGATCGGCATCGTCGACCAGCGGTTCGACCACATCGCGAGCGGGAAGTTCTCACCGGCCGGGGCGCGCGCGTAGTGCCGCTCCCGGTCGACGACGTGCACGTGCCGCCCCCAGTACCCGAGGAGCACGTGCTCGCGTACCGCGTCGACGCGACGTTCGATCAACGGGACGAGTGAGCGGCCGTGCGTCCGGTGCGCAGGTTCGACGCCGAAGATGTCGGCCATCGTTGCGTGGACGTCGACGTTGGTCGAGAGCGCGTCGATGGTGCCGGCCGGCGCGCCCGGCCACGCGATCAGCAGGGGCGAGTGGCCGAGGTCGGAGTAGATGGGGATCCCGGGCTTGCCGAACGCGTCGCGCTCGCCGAGGTAGTGGCCGTGGTCCGTGCACAGGACGACTGCGGTGTCGTCCCACAACTGCTGCGCGTCGAGCTGGTCGAGGATGCGACCGAGCCAGTGGTCGATCATCGTCAGCTTCGACTGGTAGTTGGCACGAATCTGGCGTGCTTCCGCGGGCTGCAACCGTCCCTTGGCGATGGTTTCGGTCGAGTAGGGCGGCCAGATGAGGCGCGGACCCTCCCAAGTGTCGTCGTAGCGCGTCGTCCAGGGTGCCGGCGTGTCGAACGGTTCGTGCGGGTCGAACTCGTCGACGAACAGCAAGAAGCGCTCGTGGTGACGCGCGCTCGTGCGCAGCCACTCCTCGGCCGCGCGCATCGTGCGGGGCCCGGGGAATTCCTCCTCGGCGCGGAACCACGTGCGCGAGTCGTCGTACGGATGGTGCACGAACGCGGGCGCGGCCGGGAGCGCGGGCGTTCCGGTCCACGTCGGATCGGGGCGCGTGCGCCAGGGATCACCTTCGTGGCCGCGCACGTACTCCCACGCGCTGAAATCGGTGTGGTAGTTCTCGCCGCCGATCTCGAACAGGTGCGGGTGGTCGGACACGAGCATCGTCGTGATTCCGGCGCGGCGCAGGTCGTAGGTGATGGCGTCTTCCCAGACCTCGATCGATCCCCACGGTCGCCAGAGGAAGTCGAGCGCACCGACGAGCAGGTCGTGACGGGCGGGCATGCACGGCAGCGATCCGGACCAGTGCCGGTCGAACCGCAGTGATCGACGCGCGAGCCGGTCGATGTTCGGCGTGGCGACGGGCTCGAGGTCGGCCCAGTCACCGACGCCGGTTGCGACGCGCCGTTCCTGTTGCTGCCGCGCGTCGAGGTAGCAGTCGAGGAAGTGACGGTTCAGGCTGTCGAGGAGGACGACGACGAGGTTCGCGGGCCGATCCGCCGAGCCGTTCCCGGCTGCGTTCAGGAGTACGCCCAACGCTTCTGCGGCTCGGCACCCTCCGCGTACTCGATGCACTGCACGTCGAATTGGATCGGCAGCAGGTAGCGAACGTAGAACGCGTGCACGGTGACCGGTCCGGTGACGAGATCCTGCTTGAACTCCAGGATCTTCACGCGGTCGTCCTTGTCGCGCCACTTCTTCGCGAGCTCGAGCAGCTCGTCGACTTCTTCACGTGTGTCGCAGAGGATGCCGAGGTGGTCGTAGCCCGGCGCTTGCATGTGCTTGTCGGCTTCGGCCAGCAGGATGAACGACTGCGAGCCGTCGTCGCCCGCGAGCAGGAAGTTCTTCTGGTCGAAGAGCTCGACGTCGACGCCATGCCATCCGAACATCTCGCCGTAGAACGCGGCGATGTCGGCCCTCGTCGCGTCGTCAAGCGCGCCGCGTGGGAACGTCAGTTCCATGTGGTTGAACCGTTTCGGCATGCGACGAAGCGTACGCGAGCCCGTCTCCGGCGACAATTGTCGCTACAGGCGCGACGGCAGGGGCACGTCGATGAGGTGTGGGCCGGGCTCGGCGAGCGCGCGTCGCAGCGCGGCCGTGAGCTCCTCGGCCGTCTCGGGCCGGGTCGCGTCGACGCCCATCCCGCGCGCGAGCGCCACGAAGTCGAGATCAGGGTTCGAGAGATCGAGCAGCGAGTGCGCACGTGGGCCGCCTGCACCCGCGCCGACCCGGCTCAGTTCGATGTTGAGGATGGCGTAGGAACGGTTGTCGAACAGGATCGTCGTGACGTCGAGCCCTTCGCGCGCCTGCGTCCACAGCGCCTGGAGCGTGTACATCGCGCTGCCGTCGGCTTCGAGGCAGATGACCTTGCGGTCGGGGCAGGCGACTGCGGCACCGGTCGCGAGCGGCAGGCCGAGCCCGATCGCGCCGCCGGTGAGCGTCAGCCAGTCATGGCGCGGCGCGCCCGCGGTCGCACCCGACACGAACAGTCCACCGGTTTGCGCTTCGTCGGCGACGATCGCGCCTTCCGGCAGCAGCGCGCCGAGCACCTCGCCCACCACTTGCGCACTCAACGCACCCGTCGGCAGATCGGGCCGGACCGCCGGCTGCCGCGGCGCGCCGTCCGCCTCCGCGCCGACCGCGTCGGCCAGCTGTTCCAGTGCGAGCGCGACATCGTCCATGCCGAGTGCGAGCGTGTGCACTTCGCAGCCGTCGGGAACGAGAAGGCTGGGCTTCTCCGGATACGCGAAGAACGAGACCGGCGGCGTGGTGTCGACGAGCACGAGGTGCCGGACACCGTCGAGCTGGGCGAGCGCGAACTCGGAGAAGTATCCGAGCCGTTCGACCGCCGGGAGCCCCGCACCGCGCTCGAGTCGGGCCGGGAACACCTCGGCGAGCAGCTTCGCACCGGTGCGGTGCGCGACCCGTCCGGCCGCGAGGAGGGGACGTTCGCGGAGCGCGGCCCCGCCGAGCAGGAGCGCAACCGGTTCACCGGAGCGCAGCGCCTTGGCGACGGTGTCGATCACGTCGCCCGGTATGTCGCGCCGGGCAACCGGCTCGGCCGCGCCGGCGGGTTCACCGGCTTCGAGCCACGTCGTGTCCGCGGGCAGGATCAGCGTCGCGATCTGTCCGGGCGGCGTGCGCGCCGCGACCACCGCTTCGACGGCGTCACGCGCGACCGTCTGCGGCTGGGCCGTATCGCGGATCCAGCCCGACACGTTGCGCGCGAGCGCGTCGATGTCGGAGGTGAGCGGTGCGTCGTACGCGCGGTGGTACGTCGCCTGGTCGCCGACGATGTTCACAACCGGCGTGCGGGCCCGCCGTGCGTTGTGCAGGTTCGCGATCCCGTTGCCCAGGCCGGGTCCGAGGTGAAGGAGCGTCGCGGCCGGCGTTCCGGTCATGCGGCCGTAGCCGTCGGCCGCGCCGGTGGCGACGCCCTCGAACAACGTGAGGATCGCGCGCATCTCGGCGACGTCGTCGAGCGCGGCGACGAACTGCATCTCGGAGGTTCCCGGATTCGCGAAGCACACGTCGACCCCGTTCGCGACCAGAGTGCGGATGAGTGCGTGGGCGCCGTTCATGGGATCCTCGATCCAAGGGTGTCAGTCGAGCAACGTGCCGGGGTTCAGGATGCCGTTCGGGTCGAACGCCGTCTTGATACGACGCATCAACGCGATCTTGGCGGGATCCTCGAGCTCGAGGAAGTAGCGCTTCTTCGCCTTGCCGATGCCGTGCTCGGCCGAGATCGCGCCACCGAGCTTCAACCCGGCTTCGAGGATCGCGCGCATCACCTTGTGCCGCTCTTCGTCGTCGCGCTGGAACACCGAGAGGTGCACGTTGCCGTCGCCGGCGTGCCCCGCTCCCGCAACCCACGTGGCGTGCTCCTCCGCGATCGCGGCGACCGTCGCGAGGTATTCCGGCACCGACGCGCGCGGCACGACCACATCGATGATGTCGTTGGCGCCGTTCTGCTTGGCGACCCAGAACGCCTTCTCGCGCGCTTCGAGCAGCAGCGCCGCCGAGTGCGAGGGCAACACGTACACGTCTACTGCGCCGAGTTCGGCGAGCAGCTCGGCGACGGTTGCCGTGTCCTCGTCGAGCCGGTCGCCGTGGTGCTGTTCGATCACGACGACGAGATACGCCGCCGTCGCGTCCTTGACCGCGTCGGGGATGCCAAGGTCGAGGCCGACGTTCGCGGTCGTCGCGGCCATGCTCAGCGCGTCGATGTACTCGAGGATCAACGGATCCACACCACTGTTCACGATCCGCGGGACCGCGGCCGACACCTCCGCGAGCGTGCCGAACGGCGCCAGCACCGTCGCGGTGTGCGGAGGACGCGGGTACAGCTTCACGATCGCCTCGGTGACGATCGCGAGCGTCCCTTCGGAGCCGATGATCAACTGCGTGAGGTCGTAGCCGGTGGTCGCCTTCACGTACTTGCCGCCGGTCCGGATCACTTCACCCGTCGCGAGCACGGCTTCCAGCCCGAGCACCTGGTGCCGGGTCACGCCGTACTTCACCGCGCGCATCCCGCCCGCGTTCGTGGCGACGTTGCCGCCGAGGCTCGCGCTCGTCTCGCCCGGGTAGACCGGATAGACCAGGCCGTTCGGCGCGGTCGCCTCCTCGAGCTGGTCGAGCGTGACACCCGCTTCGACCACCGCGCAGTGGTTGTCGAGGTCGATCTCGACGATCCGTTGCATGCGGTCCAGGGCGCAGACGATCCCGTCGGCGCGCGGGATCGCCGCGCCCGACAGCCCGGTTCCGGAACCACGCGCGGTCACCGGCACGCCCAGCTGCGCGGCGACGCGGACCACGCCTGCGACCTCGGCGGTGCCTGCGGGCCGCACGACCGCGAGGGGCCGCACCGCGACGCCGGTGAGCGCTTCGTCGTGGGTGTACTCCTCGGGAATCGCGTCGCCAGTCAGCACTTGGGCCGAACCGACAACCTCGCGCAGGCGGTCGACGAGGTCGGTCACCGGAGATCGCCGGGGGCCAGGGAGCGGGGCGACAGCACGACCGCTGTGTACGCGGCGCGGGCGCTGCGGTCAAGCCGTACCGTGAGCACCGAACCGTGACTCATCGGGACGGCTTTGCGACCGGGCCCTCCGGGGTAACACCACACGACGACGAAGGAGTGCCATGAAGCCTTACACCCTCCCCGATCTTCCCTATGACTACGCCGCGCTCGAGCCGTACTACTCGGCACGCATGCTCGAGCTCCATCACGACAAGCACCACGCTGCGTATGTGAAGGGCGTCAACACGACGCTCGACAAGCTCGCGGCGATGCGGGCATCGGGCGACCTCAGCTCGATCGTCGGCCTCGAGAAGACGCTCGCGTTCAACCTCTCCGGCCACGTACTGCACACGCTGTTCTGGCAGAACCTCTCGCCCGACGGCGGCGACCGTCCCGAAGGCGACCTCGCCGCCGCGATCGACGAGAGCTTCGGCAGCTTCGACGGGTTCAAGGCGCACCTGACCGAAGCGACCGGCACTGTTCAGGGATCCGGCTGGGGCGCGCTGTCGTGGGAGCCGCTCGGCGAGCGGTTGTTCATCGAGCAGATCTACGACCACCAGGGCAACGTCGGCCAGAGCGGGGTGATCCTGCTGGTGATCGACGCGTGGGAGCACGCGTTCTATCTGCAGTACGAGAACCGCAAGCCCGAGTACGTCGACGCGATGTGGAACATCATCGACTGGGCCGACGTGCAGCGCCGGTTCGACCGCGCCCGCGACGTCGTCTTCGCGACCTGAACCCACCACTGCGCGAAACACAGCTCGAACCGGCGTGAGTTCGCCCACCGGGCCGGTGGGTGATTTCACGCCGGTTCGGGGCACGGACGTCCTAGCCTGCCCCGGATGCCCAGCTGGTCGACGTTCGCCGTCTTCGTGCCGGCCGCGCTCGTGGTGCTGCTCGTGCCGGGACCGTCGGTCCTGTACGTCGTGACCCGCAGCGTCGACCAGGGCCGGGCCGCAGGCATCGCTTCGGTCAGTGGTGTCGCCAGCGGGTCGATCGTCCACGTGCTCGCCGCCGCGCTCGGCGTCTCGATCGTGTTGACGCGCTCCGCGGAAGCGTTCGCGGTGGTGAAACTGGCCGGCGCCACCTACTTGATCTGGCTCGGCGTGCGTCGCCTCCTCGCTCGCGGTGGCGACGAGGGGGGTGACGCGCCGGCCCCGACCCGGGCACCCAGCGCTCGCCGGTGCTACTGGCAGGGTGTGCTCGTCGAGGTGCTCAACCCGAAGGTCGCGATCTTCTTCCTCGCATTCCTTCCGCAGTTCGTCGACCCTTCGGGCGCTGCGCCTGCGTTGCAGATCGTCGTGCTCGGTCTGACGTTCTCGGCCCTCGGCTGCGTGAGCGACGGCTGCTACGCGCTCGCGGCGTCGTCGGTCGGTCGGCGCTGGGCCCAGCACCGCGCCAGCCGCGCCCGCGTCGAGCGGGCGTCGGGCCTCGTGTACGTCGGGCTCGGCGTGTTCGCCGCGTTGACGCGGCGCCCGGTCGAGCGCACCGCGTGAAGCGCGCGCTGTTCGTCGTCTTGCTGGCCCTCGCCGGCATCGCGCTCCTGCCACATGCTGCGGGCGCGCAGACCTTCGTCGAGCGCATCGAGCAGTACACGGTCGACGTGACGATCGAGCCGAACGGCACGCTCGACGTGCACGAGACGATCATCTATGACTTCGGCCCGAACGAGCACCACGGCATCGAGCGCGAGCTCGTCCGGCGCGAGACCTTCGATGCGAAGCACGACCGGCTCTATGACCTGAACGTGACCGACGTGTCCGCGAGCGCGGGGACACCCGACAACACCGAGATCTCCGAGAACGGGTCGTTCCTGCAAGTGCGCATCGGCGATCCGAACCGGACGATCACCGGCGTCCACACCTACGACATCACCTACACGGTGAAGGGCGCCCTGCTCCCGTTCCCCGATCACGACGAGCTGAACTGGGACGTAATTGGTCACGAGTGGTCGGTGCCCATCGCCGCGGCGGCCGCGACCGTGCACGCTCCGGCGACCATCGAACGGGTCACGTGCTTCAGCGGTCCGCAGGGCAGCCGGGCCGGCTGCGACGAAGCGACCGCAAACGGCCGGGACGCGACGTTTGCACAAGCCGAGCTGCCACCGGATGCGGGAATGACCGTCGTCGTCGCGCTGCCGAAAGGCGCGATCGTGCCCGCGCCGAAGCCGATCCTCGAAAAGCGGCGCACACTCGGCGACGCGTTCGCGGTCACGCCGGCCACCGCCGGCATCGGTGGCGTGCTCGCGATCGTGGGTATTGGGAGTGTCTCGGTGCTCGCGTACCGCCGCGGCCGGGACCGGCAGTGGACGGGCTCCGCGGTCGACGCCGCGCTCGGGAACGTGACCGGCGAGGAAGCGCCGATCCCGCGGCGCGGACGTCCGGCCGGCCCGGTCGAGTTCGTACCGCCGGACAACGTGCGGCCGGGCCAGGTCGGGACGCTCATCGACGAACAGGCGAACCTCCTCGACGTGACCGCGACGATCGTCGACCTCGCAGTGCGCGGGCACCTGCGCATCAGCGAGATCGAAGGCGAGCACCACGAGGACTACGAGCTCGTGCGCACCGACGGCGGAAAGGGTGTGCTCCTGCCCTATGAGCGGGAGCTCTACGACGCGCTGTTCGCGACCGGCCCGGACGTGAAGCTGTCCGACCTGAAGTACAAGTTCACGTCCGAGCTCGCGGGCGTGAAGAACGCGCTGTACGACGACGTCGTCACCAACGGTTGGTACCGCGTCCGCCCGGACCGCACCCGCATGTGGTGGCGGCTCATCGGTTTCGGCGTCACCGTGCTGGGTGTGCTGCTCACCATCGCCACCGCGGCGATCTCTTCGTTCGGGCTCATCCCGCTCGCGGTGCTCGTCACCGGCATCGCGCTGCTCGCCGTCGGCGGCAGGATGCCGGCCCGAACCGGGAAGGGCTCGGCGATGCTGTCGCGCATCGAGGGCTTCCGCCGCCTGTTCGACGAAGGCGAGGAAGACACCCGCCAGCGCTTTGCCGAACAGCGGGGAATCTTCTCGGACTACCTGCCGTACGCGATCGTGTTCGGTTGCACGAAGAAGTGGGCGCGCGCGTTCGAGGGGCTGAGCGCCGAACAGCTCGGTGCTGTGAACTGGTACTCGGGCGCGGGTGGCATCAACACGTTCAGCGCGTTCGCGCTCGCCTCCGCGATGGACAACTTCGACACCCGCGCCACCGGCACGCTCTATGCGAGTCAGCCGTCGTCGTCGAGCGCCAGCGGGTTCAGCGGCGGCGGCTTCTCCGGCGGAGGCGGCGGCGGGGGCGGCGGCGGGAGCTGGTAGGCCCGTCTTTCGAGCAGGCTGGCCCGAAGTGCCGCGTGCCAAACTGCCGCAGATGGACTCGCCCGCCACGATCGCCGACCTGTTCCGCGCCCACATCGGCAGTGACCGTGTCGCACTGCGCTTCGAAGACGCGTCGTGGACGCACCGTGAAGTGCTCGACGCGATCGCCGCGCGCGCCTCGTTCCTCCTCGACCGCAAGCCCGCAGACGCACCGTTCCACGTCGGCGTGTTGTTCGACAACATCCCCGAATTCTGGTTCGCGCTGGGCGCATGCGCGGTGTCCGGCGCGACGCTGGTCGGGATCAACCCGACCCGGCGCGGCGCGGAGCTCGCCCGTGACGTGCAGCACACCGATTGCACGCTCTTGCTCACGGAACGGGCGCATGTGTCCCTGCTCGCGGATGCCGGCGCCCAAGCGGCGGTCGCCCCCGATCGGCTGTTCGTCGTGGACGGTGACGACCGCGCGTGGACCGATGCGATCGCGCAGTTCGCCGGCACGGCGTTGCCGGACGTGCCGGTCGCACCGAGCGATACGTTCATGTTGATCTTCACCTCGGGCACCACCGGCGCGCCGAAAGCCGTGAAGATGGGTCACGGCCGCCTGACCGGCTACGGCAGCCGGCTCGCCGAAAACTTCGGGTTGGGCTCGGATGACGCCTGCTACTCGGTCATGCCGCTGTTCCACTCCAACGCGGCGGTGGCCGGTTTCACGAACATCGTCGCTTCGGGCGCGGTCGCCGTCCTCCGCCGGCGGTTCTCGGCGAGCGGTTGGCTCGGCGACGTTCGCCACTACGGCGTGACGTTCTTCAACTACGTCGGCAAGCCGCTCACTTACATCCTCGCGACACCCGAACGGCCCGACGACGCCGACAACCCGTTGAAGTTCGCGTTCGGCAACGAGGCCGCGCCCCTCGATATCGATCGGTTCGCGGCCCGCTTCGGGTGCTTCGTCGTCGACGGCTACGGGTCGACCGAAGGCGGCATCAACATGAGCCGCATCCCGGACACGCCACCAGGTTCGCTCGGCCGTCCCGTCACCGAAGATGTCGACGCGCGCATCGTCGACCCCGAGACCGGCATCGAGTGCCCGCCCGCGAAGTTCGATGCTGCAGGTCGTTTCCTCAACGCCGAGGACGCGATCGGCGAGATCGTCAACGTGCGCGGCGCGGGTGGGTTCGAGGGCTACTACAACAACGACGAAGCCAACGCGGAGCGCATGCGCGACGGCAAGTACTGGACCGGCGATCTCGGCTACCGCGACGAAGAGGGCTTCTTCTTCTTCGCAGGGCGCAACTCGGACTGGCTGCGGGTCGACGGCGAGAACTTCGCCGCCGCGCCGGTGGAGAACGTCTTGGCGCGCCACCCCGACGTCGTGCTCGCGGCCGTGTTCGCGGTACCGGCCGTCGATGTGGGCGACGACGTGATGGCGGCGTTGCACGTGCATGAGGGTGCCGCGTTCGACGCGACCGCGTTCACCGAGTTCCTTGACGCGCAGTCGGACCTGTCGCCGAAGTGGGTGCCTCGCTTCGTGCGCATCTCGACCGCGTTGCCGTCGACCGCGACACAGAAGGTGCTGAAGCGCGTGCTGCGCCGCGAGCACTGGGAGTGCGAAGACGAAGTGTGGTGGCGCCCAGCGCGCGAAACGGAGTTCCGCCGGCTCACGCCGGCCGACGTGGACGCGTTGCGTTCCGAGTTCGCGGCTCGGAACCGCGACCACCTGCTCGGCCGGGCCTGAACACGTCGATCGCCGCGAGCGCGGCATCTTTGTGCTCCCGCCGCCACGGCGTCGGCACCTTGCCGAACCGGGCGAGCGCGTCATCGCGGTCGTGGAGCTGTTCCGGCGGCACGAGCGTCGTGTCGATGCCGTGCGCGTGGAGCGCGTCGACGATGACGCTGCGGTACAGGACACCTTCGGCGGTGTGCAATCGCGTGTGCGCGGTGAGGATCTCGGCGAGCGGAAGGTCGAGCTCGAGGGAACGCCCCACGATCGCGGCGGTCGTCACCCGCTTCGGCAACGCGTCGATCAGCGCATCCACTGCCTGCTGCGCGTGGCGCCCGATGGCCTCCGTCGACGCGCGTACCCAGCGCGCCGCATCACGGTCGAGCTCCGCGGCCGCGTGGTAGACGAACCGCTCCTGCCCCGGCGGCACCAGCACGAGCTCCCACTTCCCGATCAGTTCGGGCCCCCGGCCGATGGCCACCGCGACGCCCTTCCCGGTCTTGGCGACGAACCCGAGTGCGCACGACTGCTCGGCCACCAGTGCAGGATCCCACGCGGGACTGACAGCACGCGTCAAGGATCGCGAGACTGGGCGGGTGACACCTCCGCCAATCGACGCCGCCGTCGAGTTGTGGCGGCGCGAGGTGGTCGCGTTCCTCGAGGCGCACGCGACCCTTCGCCGCGGGCTCGACGACTGGTCGACGTCGCCCGTCCAGGAGGATCCCGCCGCCGAGGCGGAGCACTTCGCCCGGTGCCGGGCCTGGCAGGCGACCGTCTCCGACGGCGGTTTCGCCGCCATCAACTGGCCCGTGGAGCACGGCGGGCGCGGCGGCGCCGCGTGGCAGCTGGCGATCTACAGAGAGGAGGAAGCGCGCTACGACGTCAGCAGCGGTTTCATCGCGTCGACGATCGCCCTTGCCGGCGCGGCGCTCATGACCCACGGGCGCGTAGACCAGCAGGCGCGCTACCTCCGGCCCTTGCTGCGCGCGGACGAGATCTGGTGCCAACTGTTCAGTGAGCCCGACGCGGGCTCGGACCTCGCGAACCTCAGCACTCGCGCGGTGGCCGATGGTGGCGAATTCGTGGTCGACGGTCAGAAGGTGTGGACGTCCGGCGCCCATCACGCCGACTTCGGCTTGTTGCTGGCGCGCACCGATCCGTCGGCGCCCAAGCACCACGGCATCACGTTTCTCCTCCTCGACATGCACGCCGAGGGCGTCGAGGTACGACCGCTGCGCCAGATGACGGGCGCCGCGCACTTCAACGAGGTGTTCCTCCATTCGGTGCGCGTGCCGCGCGCTTGGGTCGTGGGTGAGGTCGACCACGGGTGGCCGGTTGCGCGCACCGTGCTCGCCGCGGAGTCGTCGATGATCGGCAACTCCTTGCGCTTCGATGTCGTCGCGCAACTGACGCGTGTCGTCCAGGCGCGCGACGTCGCGGCGGATCCGGTCCTACGGCAAGCGTTCGCGCGCGTCGTCACGAGTGAGCGCGTGCTCGGGTGGTTGCGCGAGCGAACCCGACGCGAGGTGCTCGACGGCGGTCGGCCCTCGATCGACGGCTCGGTCCTCAAGCTCCTGTGGTCGCAGGCCTGGACCGCGCGCGCCGAGCTCGGCGCGCGCGCCTTCGGCGCGGACGCGGCGGCCGGAGCCGACCCCGACGCCGCGTACTGGCGCTCGCAACTGCTCGCCCGGTTCGGCGGCTCGATCGGCGGCGGCACCGACGAGGTGCACAGGAACCACGTCGGCGAACGGGTCCTCGGCCTCCCTCCCGAACCGAGAGTCGACCGCGACCAACCCTGGCGCACCGTTCCCGGCGTGCATAATCCACCCATCTGATTGTCGAGTTATGCACCGCGTCGGTGCATGAACCACCAATGAGATGGTCGAGTTGTCCCCCGGGTCAGTGGCCGCGGGCGAGCCATTCGTCGAGGTGAGGGGCCTCGTCACCGATCGTCGTGTTGTCGCCGTGGCCGGGGTGGACGACCGTCGACGGCGGCAGCGGGAACAGCCGTTCGCGGATCGACACGATGATGTCGCCGAAGCTGGAGAACGAGCGGCCGGTCGCCCCGGGGCCGCCCTTGAACAGCGTGTCGCCGCCGAACACGTGGCCGTCGGGGTCGAGCAGGCACACGCCGCCGGGACTGTGCCCCGGCGTGTGCAGCACCCGAAGGCGGCTGCCGGCCACCACCAGTTCGTCGCCGTCGTGCAGCTCGGAATCGGGTTCAGTGGTTTCGTACACGACATCCCAGAGCATCCGGTCCGCGGGGTGGAGCAACACCGGTGCGTCGATCAGCTCGCGCAACGCGACCGCGACGTTGATGTGGTCGTTGTGGCCGTGCGTGAGAAAGATGCCGAGGACGTCACGGCCGTCGATGGCGTCGATGATCGGCATCGCGTCGTGCGCGGCGTCGATCACGAGGACTTCGTCGTCGTTCCCCAAGAGCCAGATGTTGTTCTCGACCTCGAAGTCCTGACCGTCGAGCGAGAAGATCCCGTTCGTGCGCACCAGGTCGATACGAAGCGTCATCGCGACCCGGCCGCCTAGAGGACGACGACGGAGCGGAGGACCTCGCCCCGCTCCATGCGATGGAACGCCTCCTCCACCGCGTCGAGCGTGATCGTCTCGGACACGAAGCGATCGAGATCGAACCGGCCTTGGAGGGAGAGCTCGATGAGCGTCGGGAAGTCGCGTGACGGCAGGCAGTCGCCGTACCACGACGGCTTCAGTGCGCCGCCCCGTCCGAAGAAGTCGATCATCGGGATGTCGGGAAGGGCCATGTCGGGAGTCGGCACACCGACCTGCACCACCGTGCCCGCCAGGTCGCGCGCGTAGAACGCCTGCTTCAGGACTTCGGGGCGCCCGACGGCCTCGATGCACACGTCGGCTCCGAACCCGTCGGTGAGCTCCTGGATCCGCGCGACCGGGTCCTCCTTCGACGCGTCGACCGTGTGCGTCGCGCCGAAGTCCCTGGCCCACTCGAGCTTCTGCGGATCACGGTCCACGGCGATGATCGTGCGCGCCCCCGACAACCGTGCTCCCGCGATCGCGGCATCGCCGACCCCACCGCAGCCGAACACCGCGACGGTGTCGCCCAGCCCCACACCCCCGGTGTAGCGCGCGGCACCGAACCCGGCCATCACCCCGCACCCGAGCAGCCCGGCGGCTTCGGGCCGCGCGGCCGGATTCACCTTCGTCGCCTGCCCGGCGGCGACGAGCGTCTTCTCGGCGAACGCGCCGATGCCCAACGCGGGTGACAACGCGGTGCCGTCCTCGAGCGTCATCTTCTGCGCGGCGTTGTGCGTGTTGAAGCAGTACCAAGGGCGGCCTCGCCGGCAAGCGCGGCATTCGCCACACACCGCGCGCCAGTTGAGAACGACGAAGTCGCCGACTGCGACATTCGTGACATCGGCACCGACCGCGTCAACGACACCGGCGGCCTCGTGGCCGAGCAGGAACGGGAAGTCGTCACTGATGCCGCCCTCGCGGTAGTGCAGGTCGGTGTGGCAGACACCGCACGCTTGGACCCGGACGACGACTTCTTCGGCGCCCGGGTCGGGCACGACGACGTTCTCGACGGAAACAGGCTGCTTGGCGCCGAGCGCAACGACGGCGCGAACGGTCTGAGGCATGCGGTGAGACTAGGTGCTCATCCTGAGCACGTCAGCGCTCCGACTTCATCTGGGCTTGCGACCCCACGCGGTGACGCGTAGCGGCGACAGCAGTCGACACTCTCGATCGCGCGCTTCGGCCAGTGCCGCGGCGCCTGTCGGCGCGTCGACGATGCCGGCCTCGACGAGCGAGGCCATCGACCGCTCGAGACCGAGCACGTACCACTCCATCGACGGTGTCCCGCCGTGCATCATGAACACCGAGCCTTCGGCGTCGATGTCGACGAGACCGGCCTCCTCCAGCATCCGCGGCAAGCGCGACCCGAGGTTCTTCTCGTAGCCGGTCGCGGCGGCGTACCCGGCCTGTGAGGCGCGGTGCAGCGTGGAAAACGCGGGTGGCAACGGCTGCGCGTCGAACACGGCCCAATCCGGATCCTCGATCACGACGAGCCCGCCCGGCCGCGTCGCCGCAATCATCACGTCAAGGGCATGCACACGCTCGCGCAACGAGTGGAAGACACCCCGGGCGTGCGCGAGATCGAAGTGCCCTTCCGGCAACGGGTCGCGCGTCACGTCGTGGACGCGGAACTCGAGGTGGATCTGGTCGCCGGCGAGGAACCGGTCGTCGACATCCGTGGCGAGCACCTCGCCGTCGGGCGCGACCAGCGCGGCGAGCGCCCGGGCGACGGACCCGCTCCCCGCCCCGATCTCGAGGCACTTCCAGCCCGGCCGGACTTCGAGCCGCCGGAGCCGGCTGATCGTCGGCTCGTCGAACAGCGCGCCGAGGTACTGCAGCCGCTTGCGTTCCAGCTCCGCGGTTTCGTCGGGCGCGCGGTAGCCGGTGCTCATCGCCGGGCGCGCTGCCAGAGCCGGTCGATCAGTGCGCCGAGGATCGCGGTAACGACCAGCACGAAGATCAACGGCACTTCGAAGTCGTGGACAACGAACCCGACCTTCACCGACTGGTGGTTGTCGATCACGAACGCCGCGAGCACCACCACGAGCACGATGATGCCGACGAACTTCGCGGTGTTCCGCGAGTCGCGTGAGTCGCGCGACCCACGCGGTTCGGAATCGTCGGGCATGTGCGCTCCTCAGGCCAAGTACGCGTCGATCACGCGATGCATCTGCAGGATGTTGCCCTCTTGGCGAGGATTGAGCCAGAGCCCGTCACAGCCCGACGACTTCATCCCGCGCTGCACCTCGGCCAGATTGGCGTAGTCCTGCTCGGTGATCGTTCCCCAGTTGCGTTCTTTCCAGTCGGCCGTGAAGCGCCGCGGCGGCATCTGCCACTGGCTGTCGTCGGCCGGCCACTCGAGCACCCATGTGTCCTTGATCGACCGGCCGGGGTCGCGACCATTCGGGCGCACCCGGAACAGCAGCGCGCTGCCCGGATAGATCGGTCCCACCAGGTTCGGGAACCAGTACACGTCGTCGGCGCTCGTCATCTGGTCGGTCGTGAACCCACTCACGTCGACGCCCCGATCGCGCAGCAGGCCGAGCCGGAGCTCCTGGTACGCCTCGAGCAGGGTGCGGCCTTCCGGCGGGCCCACGGCGCGCAACGCCTCGACCGCGGCGCGTTCGTCGCCGAGGAACGCACCGCCGAGGCCGGCAACCAGGCCCGCGAGAATCTCGCCTTCGTCGTAGTCGCCCGGCGCGAGTCCGAGGCGCGGGCTCGGCCGCAGCTCGCGTCGCGCACCCGGGAGCCGGCCGTAGTGCGCGTGCCGGCCCAGCGGCTCGTACGCGATGCTCACGTCGTCGGTCCACGGGAGGATCTGCGGGTGCAAGCCCTGGACGTGGTAGCCCTCGTTGAACGCGTCGACGACGGCCTTCCAGTTCGCGTCGATGATCGTCGTCCGGTACGAACGCAGCCGCATGCGGTCGAGGTGGTAAGGCGCGAGCAGCGTGGGCAGCGGATCGAGGAACTCGAGCAGCGGTGCCGCGTCCCGATCGAAGTTGACGAACACGAAGCCGCCGAACGTCTCCGCGCGCACCGGGCGGAGGTGGAGGTCGTCAGGCAGGTTGGTGAACTCCTCGCGGTCGACGACGCGCGTCAACCGGCCGTCGAGCCCGTACTGCCAGCCGTGGTAGGGGCACTGGATGCAGGCACCATCGAAGTGACCCGCGCCGGCCGCGAGCCGCGTGCCGCGGTGCAGGCACGAGTTGTGGAATGCGTGGATCGCGCCGTCATCCGCCCGCACGACGAGCACCGACTCGTCGCCGATCTCGTACTCGATGTGATCGCCCGGTGCCGCGAGCTCCTCCTCACGCCCGGCGATCTGCCACACCTTCGACCACAGCCGCTCGTACTCGAGGTCGGCGAACGCGCGCAACGTGTAGCGCTCCTTCGGCACGAAGCCGTCGGCGCGAACCAACCAGCGTTCGTCGGCACGGAGCGACATGACAGAATCGATCGTAGTGGCCGGGTTCAACCTCGCGGATCTGTTCGAACGCGTCGCCGATGGAGTGCCGGAGCGGACCGCGATCGTCGCGGACACAGCACAGCGCACGTACGCCGCGCTCGACGAGCGCGCGACCCGGATCGGCAACGCGCTCGCCGCCACCATCGAGCCGGGCGCACACGTCGGATTGTGCCTCCGGAACTCGATCGCACACGTCGAGCTCATGCTCGGCTGCTACAAGGCTCGGATCGTGCCCGTGAACGTCAACTGGCGCTACACCGACGCGGAGATCGAGTATCTCGCGGCCGACGCCGATCTCGTGCAGTGCTGGCGCGATGCCGATGTCGCGCCCGAACCCTTCGAAACGTTCGTCACGGGCGGATCCCCCACACGGGACTTCGGAGCACGATCCGGCGACGACCACTACGTCCTCTACACGGGCGGTACGACCGGCCACCCCAAGGGCGTGGTGTGGCGCCAGGAAGACATCTTCTTCGGCGCGCTCGGCGGCGGCAACCCGGGTGGGTCGCCGATCGGCGACCCCGCAGAGATCGTCGCGTCGGTCGTCGACAACCCGGCGCAACGGCTGCGCGCGTTCCTCCCGCCCGACGACCCCGGCCCGGAGCAGTACGTCGCGCTCGCACTCGGCCCGCTCGTGCACGCGAGCGGGCAGTGGTCGGCGCTCGGAACGTTGCTCGGCGGCGGCAAGCTCGTGCTGTACACCGATGCGCACGTCGACATGGCGCGCGTCCTCGCATTGATCGAACGCGAACGCGTGAACTCGTTGAACCTCGTCGGCGACGCGAGCGCGCGTCCTCTCGTCGCCGCGTTACGCGCCGAACCCGACCGGTACGACACGTCGTCGTTGCTCCTGCTCGGTTCGGGCGGGAGCATGCTCTCGGCCGACGTGAAGCTCGAACTCTTGGCGCGACTGCCCAGTGTGCTCGGGATCGTCGAGGGGATCGGTTCGTCCGAGTCGCCGGCGCAGGCCGTGTCGCTCACGACGCGCGACTCGACCGTCCCGACCTCCCTCGCGTTCGCGGCCAAGGCCGAGACGATCGTCGTCGACGACGACCTGCGCCCGATCCCGCCCGGCACCGGCGCGGTCGGCCGGCTCGCGACCCGCGGCCGGGTCCCGCTCGGCTACTACAAGGACCCTGCGCGCAGCGCGCGCACGTTCGTCGAGATCGACGGCGCCCGCTGGTCGTTACCCGGCGACATGGCAACCGTCGATACCGACGGCACCGTGCATCTCCTCGGACGCGGCTCGGGGTGCATCAACACCGGAGGCGAGAAGGTCTTCCCCGAAGAGGTGGAAGCCGTGCTCAAGCTCGCGCCGGGCATCGCGGACGCGGTCGTCCTCGGCGCACCCGACGAGCGCTACGGGCAGCGAGTCGTCGCGATCGTGGCGCCCGCGAGTGATCGCGGCCGCGACGCGCCGCCGCTCACGCTGACAGCAGTCCAGGCCCACTGCCGCGCCCACCTCGCGGGCTACAAACTCCACGCGCGCGCTGCACGTCGTCGATGCGGTCACGCGCACCGATGCCGGCAAGGTCGACTACACCTGGGCGCGCGCGGTGCTCACGGCGGCGCCCGACTCCGTGATCGCGCACGAATGACTGCGAGCGCGTTGCGGTCCACGTGGCTCGCGATCGGCGGTGACGAAGCCACGTTCGCGCGTGCTCGCGTCACGGGCGCGGACCCGGTGCTCCCGTCGACCTTCCGCATCGGCGCCGCGGCCGCGGCCGCGATCGGCTCGAGCAGCCTGGCGGCGAGCGAGTTGTTCGCGGCGCGCACCGGCCGCGAGCAGACCATGACGGTCGACGTGCGCCACGCCGCAGTCGCGTTCCGCAGCGAGCAGCATGTACGCGTCGACGGCGCCCCGCCGGGCGAGATCTGGAGCCCGTTCTCGCGCCTCTACCGCGCCGGCGACGGGCACTACGTTCAGCTCCACACGAACTTCGCGCACCACCTCGAGCGGGCCATCACCGTGCTCGGCGTTCCGGCCGACGTCGACGCGATCGCCGCGGCCGTCGCCCGGCGCGACAGCTCGGAGCTGGACGACAGCCTGGCCGCGGCCGGCGCGTGCGCGGCGATGAGCCGCACGACGGCCGAGTGGCACGCGCACCCGCAGGGCGCGGCCGTACGCGCCCTCCCCCTGCTCGACACTGTCGCCACCGGCGATTCCGAAGCCGAGCCGCTCGCGCCGGCTGACCGGCCGCTCGCGGGTGTGCGCGTGCTCGACCTCACGCGGGTGCTGGCCGGTCCGGTGTGTGCACGCACGCTCGCCGCGCACGGCGCGGAGGTGACGCGTGTCATCGCGCGCTCGCTGCCCGAGATCGACGCCGCGCTGCCGGACACCGCGCTGGGCAAGACAACCGAGTACCTGGATCTGCGCGTCACCGACGATGCGGCCCGGCTCCACGCGCTCGTGCGCACCGCGGACGTCTTCGTCCAGTCTTACCGGCCCGGAGCGCTCGATCGGCTGGGCTTCGGTGTCGACGAGCTCACCGCGTTGCGCCCCGGCCTGGTGTACGTGTCGTTCTCTGCATACGGACACACCGGTCCGTGGCGGGAACGGCGCGGCTACGACTCCCTCGTGCAGACCGCATCCGGCATCGCGGTCGAGCAGGGCGACGCGCTCGGAAGGGCGCAGCCCCGCCACCTGCCCGCGGCCGCCCACGATCATGCGACCGGATACCTCGCGGCCGCGGCGGCGACGCTCGCGCTGCGCGCCCGGCACGAGCGCGGCGGGAGCCGGCACATCCGATGTTCACTCGCACAGACGCGCGAATGGCTCGATGGACTCGGCCGCGTCGACGGGCTCGCCGCAACGGTTCCGGCGCAAAGTGATGTCGCCGATCTGCTCGAGGACACCGACAACTCGTACGGCCGCGTCACGCACGTGCGGCCCGCGGGAGTCCTGTCCGAGACGCCGGCACACTGGTAGTTCGTTACGACTGCGGACGCGGGTCGGCCTGCTGCAAGCGCGCGATCTGCTCGTCGTCGAGCGGCAACGGATCGCACCCGTGCGTCTTCTCGCACACCAGGTCCCACTGTGCGTCCGCCTTCGCGTGACACGACAAGCAGTCGAGCCCGAAGCGGTTGAGGACCGGTGACGATCCGCGAGTGAGGATCGTCGTACCGGTGGGCGACACGTCGAGCGAGAAGAACTCCCAGTCGTGGCTCCCGGCGTTCCAACCCGCGCGCCGCTTCACCATGGCTTCCTGCGGCACGAGTTGGATCAGCGTGCCGACGGGATAGATGCCGCCGGCGGGCGAATGCGCCACCGCCAGCGCGGCGTCGAGGTGGCCGAGCAGGTTGCCGACGAAGTGGTTGTGGACCTTCGTGAGCGTGTTGATGTTCGGGAAGTCGGCGGCCGTCATGTCGATGTCTTCGGTCGACACCGTGGTCGAAGTCCCGGGAGCCGCACTCGCTCGCGCGCCATTGCCGTCATCGCCACCACCTCCGGCGCTGCACGCGGCGAAGATCAGCACCGCGACGACTGCGGTGGTGCCCCAGACCCAGATGCGCTCCACCACGGTCGAAATACGGCCGGCGCCGCACCAGGGTTCACGCCGCGTCGTCGAACCAGGTCCACTCCCACGGCGTGATCGTCTCGAAGGGCCCCGCGAACGAAACCGCGGCTCGCTCCCGTTCGATCGGCGCCGAGCGCGGCGGCGACGGTCACGGCGTCCTCGTCGAGCCAGGCCACCGTGATCCGTTCGTCACCCGGCTGCCACGGGAGCGACTCCGAGGGCTCCCCGGAACCGAACGACCACAGCCCGGCGACGCCCGGCCCGGCCAAGAGCGCGGCCTCGTGCGCGTCGCAGTCCGGTGCGCCCGCGGCCTCCACCACCACGTAGATCCCAAGGTGGGGCCGGAACGGCACCGACTCGTCGCGTATCAACACACGGGGCGCGGCGACACCGTCCAGGATCCGGAACGGCCCCGACATCAGCGCGCGCCGGTGCTTGTGGAACCGGCCGACCTTCCCGAGCGCGCGTCCGTGCTCGTAGAACTCCTTCAGCGTCTCCTCTACCGGCTCCGTCATCAGGTAGCAGGTGAGGTAGTGCACCGGGTCGAGCCGCTCACCGCTGACGGCTCGCGCTTCTCGGCACGCGGGCGTCGATACCCAACGCTGGCCGTACGCGATGCCGGGTATCGGGTACTGCTCCGGCATGTGATCGAGCATGTGCCACTCGTTGTACGAGTGGTGCTCTGAAGGGTCGGTGATCTCGGTGAACGAGAAGAATCCGATCTTGAACTTGTCGTGGTTCACGTGATCACCGCACCGCGATGGTGACGCGGGAGGTCGCGCACAGGCGGTCATCGTCGTCGCGCATCTCGACATCCCACACCCAACTCGTGCGGCCGCGGTGGAACGCGGTACCCATGGCATGGATCGTCCCGCTGGAGACCGGGCGGAGAAAGTTGGTGTTGTTCGCCATCCCGAGCGGGATGCCGCCGTTCGGCCGCACCGCGTTCGCGGTACCCATCGAGGCGAGCGTCTCCGAGATCGACGCGTACACCCCACCGTGCACGATGCCCATCGGCTGGCACACCGCGTCGACGACGCGCAGCCGGGCGGTGATGCGTCCGATCTCTTCGGCCGGGTCGATCTCGATGCCCAGCACCCCGATGAAGCTGCGCTCCATCGGGATGTGGGGCTCGAACGCGGGTTGGTCAACGGGTTGCCCAAATCGTTGATGCGCGGCGTCGGTCACGCGGTTGATGCTATGCGGCTGCCTCCGCGGGAATGCTCGCGCCGACGAAACCGCCGACCGAGCGGATGCGTCCGTCCGCAGCGAGCGCGACGCAAGCGTCACCGATCGACGTAGCCTCCGGAAGGTGTGAGCCGGCTCCTCGTCGTGTACCACTCCCGTTCGGGCGGGACGCAGACCTTGACCGATGCAGTCGTCGCGGGCGCGACGAGTGCGGACATCGATGACGTCGAGGTCACCGTCCTGCGCGCGTTCGACGCCACCGCCGACGATGTCCGCGCGAGCGACGCGCTCGTGCTCGGGACGCCTGAGAACTTCGGCTACATGAGCGGCGCGTTGAAGGACTTCCTCGAACGCATCTACTACGAGCTCCTGGACGAGACGCCGGGGCTGCCGTACGCGCTCTACGTCAAGGCATCGACCGACGGGACCGGCGCAGTGCGCAGCGTCGAACGCATCGTCGCGGGACTGAAGTGGCGTGCGGTGCTCCCGCCGGTCGTGGTCACCGGCGCAGTGGAAGCCGAGCACGTCGACGCCGCACGCGAGCTCGGGCTCACGCTGGCCGCGGGTCTCGAAGCCGGGATCTTCTGAATCAGGATCTCGACGCGCGGTGCCCGCGACCACGGTCCACTTGCGCACGCGCCACTCTCTGACCAGGCCGTGCTGCACGTACGGATCCTCGCGGACGAAGGCTTCGACGGTGGACGCGTCATCCACGTCGAACACCAGCACCGCACCGTCGACCGGCTCGTCGAGCGCGCCGGCGAGGACGAGATCGCCCCGCTCGCGTGCTGCCTCCGCGAGCGCGAGGTGCTCGGCGCGCAACGTCGCCCGCCGGGTCACGTAGTCGTCCACGACGTCGTAGAAGAGCAGGTAGTACATCGACCGATCATCGCGCGGCAGACTGCATTCCGTGTCGAGTCCGCCGTACCCCTCGACCGAGCATCATGTCCTCTGGCACTGCGCGCGCCTCGCGAGCAGCGAGCACGCGGTGCTTTCGCAGCGCGCGGACGAACAACGCTTCCACGGCGTCGCCGTGCTGCCGGCCGGCGATCGTCCCTGCCACATTGAGTACGAAGTCGAGGTCCGTCAGTGGCACACGCAACGCGCGCACGCGCGGGTGACGGTGGCCGACGACACGAGAGAGATCGAGCTGCGCCGAGATGCATCAGGGGCGTGGACGCACGGAGGTGCACCTGCGCCGGATCTCGACGGGTGTTCGGATGTCGACCTCGGCTGGACCCCGGCGACGAACACCCTCCCGATCCGGCGCCTCGGGCTGCACAACGGCGAGGCGGCGACCATCAGCGCGGCGTGGGTCCGCTTCCCGGAGCTGGACGTCGTGGCCGCGATGCAGCGCTATACCCGGATTCGCGATGTCCGGTGGCGCTACCAATCGGGCGCATACGACTTCGAGCTCGGCGTCGACCCGGGCACAGGGCTCGTGCTCGCGTACGGTGACGATCTCTGGCGCGCGGTCACGATCTCGGGAGGCGCGACATCGGTGTGAGATCCGCGAGCCGGCCCGTGACGCGCGACGCACCGCTCACGCGCCTGCTCGCGCTCGTCGTCCTGTGCGCGGCCGGAGTGCTCATCCTCTATTTCGTCGCGGTGCGGACCGAACACGGCCAGCGCATCGACAACAAGGCGTTGCAGGGACGCACGACCGTCGACCCGGACGCGCTCGACGTCGCCAACCACGTCCTCGAGACCATCAGTGTGGCGAGCCTCGTCGCCGGGACCGGCGCGCTCGTGTTCATCGGGCTGGTCCGCGGGCGGCTCCTCCTCGCGATCGCGGTGGGCGTGTCGATCTTCGGCGCGAACGTCACCAGCGAGGTGCTCAAACGGATCGTGTTCGAGCGTCCGGACTTGATCGATGTCGGGAAGTTCGGAAACACATATCCCAGCGGTCACGCGACCGTTGCGATGTCGCTCGCGGTCGGCGCGGTCCTCGTCGCGCCCCGCCGCTGGCGCGGCACCGCCGCAGTCGCCGGTGTCGTCTACGCCAGCGCGGTCTCCACCGCGGTGCTGCTCGCCGGCTGGCATCGCCCGAGCGACGCGGTCGCGGCCGCGTTCGTCGCCGTCGGCTGGGGCGCGGCGGTCGCGTTCTACCTGGTCGCGTTCCGGGGCACCGGACGCGACCTTCCCGGCCATCAGCCGCTCGAATTCCGTCCGGCCATGTGGATCCTCACCGGTGCGGGCGCGCTCAGCCTCGTGCTTGCGGTCGGCGCGGCCGGCGCGATCGCCTACCGCGCAAGGGTCGACGAGCTGTTCGTGGTCGAAGGCGGCCGGGCCTTGACGCTCACGCTCATCGCGATCGTTGGCGCCGATCTGCTGATGATCGGCATCCTGCTGATGGCGTTGCGCGGCATCACGCTCGACCCACCTCGGCGAGTCGCTGCGCGAGGTAGCGGCGTTCCGTCTCGCTCGATGTGAGCGCCAGCGCGTGCTCGTACTCCACCGCCGCTTCGTCGCGCCGGCCAAGACGGCGCAACAGGTCCGCGCGAGTCGCGGGCAGCAGGTGATAGCTCCGCAGTCGGGCGTCGGCCGCGAGGGCGTCGACGAGAGCAAGGCCGGCCTCGGGCCCGTCGGCCATCGCGACCGCCACCGCCCGGTTGAGCTCGACGATCGGTGTCGGCACCATTCGCACCAACTCGCGGTACAGCCCCGCGATCTCCTTCCAATCCGTTTCCGCGGCGGTCGCGGCCGTCGCGTGGCAGGCCGCGATCGCGGCCTGCACCTGGTACGACCCCGGCTCGCCGCGCCGGAGCGCGGCGTCGAGCCGCGCGATTCCCTCGTCGATCGCGCGCGCGTCCCAGCGGCTGCGATCCTGCGCTTCGAGCGGCACGAGCTCGCCCCCGGCGTCGACGCGCGCGTCGCGGCGCGCGTCCTGCAACAGCAGCAGCGCGAGCAGCCCTCCGGTCTCGGGCTCGTCCGGCATGAGGTGCTCGAGCGTGCGCGCGAGGCGGATCGCCTCCTCGCACAGGCCGCGGCGGACGAGATCGCCACCCTCGGTGGCCGCGTACCCTTCGTTGAACAGTAGGTAGATGACGGCCAGCACCGCGCTCGTGCGCTCGGGCAGCAGGTGCGCGGGCGGCACGCGGTACGGGATCCCCGCATTGCGGATCTTGCGCTTGGCGCGCACGAGTCGCTGCGCCATCGTCGCTTCCGGAACCAGGAACGCACGCGCGATCTCGGGGGTCGTCAAGCCTGCGAGCGTGCGCAACGTCAGCGCGACTTGCGCGTCGGTCGAGAGAGCCGGGTGACAGCACGTGAACAGCAGGCGGAGGCGGTCGTCGGTCACCCCGCTGTCGTCCGCTTCATCGTGTGGGTCGCGCGGCTCACCGCCGGACGACAGCACTGCAACCTCCTGCAACTTGGCCGCACCGACCGCAACGCGGCGCTGCCGGTCACGCGCGCGGTTGCGGGCGGCGGTCGTGAGCCAGGCGCCGGGATTGCGCGGGACGCCGTCGCGCCCCCACGTCTCCAGTGCGAGCGTGAAGGCGTCCTGCGCGCACTCCTCGGCGAGATCCCAGTCGCCGGTGGTACGGATCAACGTCGCGAAGACGCGTCCCCACTGTTCGCGGAACGCGTCGCGCAGCGCGACCTCGACCTCGGCCGCGCCGGTCACATCTCCCAGATCGGCCTCACTTCGATGGAACCGTTGCGGGCGCCGGGGATCTTCGACGCGACGTCGATCGCCTCGTCGAGGTCCTTGCAGTCGACCGCGTAGTAACCGCCGATCTGCTCCTTCGTCTCCGCGAACGGACCGTCGGAGGTCAGGACCTCGCCGTCACGCACGCGCACGGTGGTTGCATCGGTGGTCGGGCGCAACCGCTCGCCGCCGGTGAGCACGCCGCGGGCGCCCATCTCCTCGCCGAACTTCATGTACTCCTTGTACTGCGCTTCGCCCTCTTCGGGGCTCATCGCCGAGTCGGCGCTCGCGTCCGTGCAGATCAGCAACAGGTATCGCATGGATCCTCCTCGAAGGGTTCGTGGTGCACCTACGACGAACGGCGGGCGTCGAATCGACACCCGGCGTCACGACGAACCGAGAAATTCTGCCAGCGCCTCGGGCCGGCTGATCATCACCATGTGTCCGGCGTCGAGCTCGACGGTGCCGGCCACCGGCGCCGGGCTTGCGCCACCCTCGATGCTGCGGAGGTTGGCGATCATCTGTTCCTGCCGGCTGGGCTCCACGATCGCGTCGCGGCTCAGGCGGACGTACGTGCGTGGTACCGGTGCCCGCATGCCGGCCAGGCTCACCGGCTCGAAGATGACCCCGGACGCCTCGGGCACGAGCCGGTCGATCGTGTACTGCGTCAGCGCCGGGTCCATGTCGTTGCAGAAAACGGCCGCCGCGAGCTCGGGGTCGAGCGTGCGGTCGGAATCGGCGTCGGCGCCCGCTTGCTCGGCGAGGGCGCGAATGGCGGGATCGAGCGTATCGAGGACACGCGTGCCGTCGGCCGGAATCGCGGCGGACACGAACACGACGTGGCGCAGGCGCTCGGGCACCGCGCCCACAACACCGGGCAGCGTCACCCCCGCGAGCGAATGACCGACGAGCACGACATCGTGCAGGTCATTGCCCACGACCTCGTCGACGACGGCGGCGACGAAATCCGCGATCGTGATCGTCGCGAGATCGACCGGCCGTTGCCCGCGCCCCGGGAGGTCCACCGGAACGACCGGGCCGGCGAGATGGGGCGTGAGCAGATCCCAGCACGATGCCCCGAAGCCGCCCCCGTGCACCAGCACGTACACCATGGGAGCATCTTGACACGGAACCAATCACAAGTATTTCCATCGATTTGATGCGGTAGCGTCGGTCGCGACAGAAACTCTGACGTCGAAGAATGGGCGAACCCGGCGAACCATTGCCGGCCGCACCACGTATTCGGTTCGGCAAGTGCTTCAGGTCCATACGAACGGCACGGGAGAAGTGAATGAGCGGTCAAGGTTTCGAGACCCGGCAAATCCACGCGGGCACCGCGCCCGATCCGACCACCGGCGCCCGGGCGGTGCCGATCTACCAGACCACGAGCTACGTCTTCCGCGACACCGACCACGCGGCCGATCTGTTCGGGTTGCGCGAGCTCGGCAACATCTACACCCGCATCATGAACCCGACGCAGGCCGCGTTCGAGGACCGCGTCACCGCGTTGGAAGGCGGCGTCGGCGCACTCGCGACCGCGAGCGGGCAGTCGGCGGAGACGCTCGCGCTGCTGAACCTCGCCGAGACGGGGAGCCACGTCGTCTCGTCGACCTCGTTGTACGGCGGTACGTACAACCTCTTGCACTACACGTTCCCGAAGTTCGGGATCGAGGTCACGTTCATCGACGACGGAGACGACCTCGACGCGTGGCGGGCCGCGATCAAGCCGAACACCAAGGCGTTCTTCGGCGAGACGATCGGGAACCCGAAGGGGGACGTGCTCGACCTCGAAGGCATCAGCGCCGTCGCGCACGACGCCGGGATCCCGCTCGTCGTCGACAACACCCTCGCGACGCCGTACCTCCTGCGCCCGTTTGAGTACGGCGCCGACATCGTCGTCCACTCCGCGACGAAGTTCATCGGCGGCCATGGCACGTCGATCGGCGGGATCATCGTCGACGGTGGCAAGTTCGACTACGCGGGAAGCGGTCGCTTCCCGCAGTTCACGGAGCCCGACCCGAGCTATCACGGATTGGTGTTCAGCCAGCTGCCCGAACCGCTCCGGCCTGCGCAGTACATCCTGCGCGCGCGCGTGACGTTGCAGCGTGACCTCGGCCCCGCGGTCGCACCCTTCAACTCGTTCCTGTTCCTGCAAGGGCTCGAGACCCTGTCGCTGCGCATGGAACGGCACTCGCAGAACGCGCTTGCGGTCGCGCAGTGGCTCGAGGACCGCGACGAAGTCCTGTCGGTGGCGTATCCCGGTCTCGCGTCCAGCCCCTGGGCCGAGCGGGCGCAGCGGCTGTTGCCCCGGGGCGCGAGCGCGATCCTCGCGTTCGAGATCCAGGGCGGCGTCGAGGCCGGCAAGCGGTTCGTCGAAGGCACCGAGCTGTTCAGCCACCTCGCCAATGTCGGAGACGCGCGCAGCCTGATCATCCACCCGGCGAGCACGACGCAGTCACAGCTCACCGAGGAAGAGCAGCGGACCACCGGCACCACGCCGGGACTCATCCGCCTGTCGGTCGGGCTGGAGACGCTCGAGGACATCCTCGCCGACCTCGATGCAGGGTTCCGCGCGGCCAAGGGCGCATGAGCGGCCCAGGCGCAGACCGGAGGCGCGGGCAACAAGTAGACGCCGATGTGTGATCGAGCGCCGCAGGTCGTAGCCGCATGAACTTCCCCCCGCCAAATCCGCCGGCGTGCGGCGGGTGGTCACCCGGCGATCCGGTCGGGCGGCGGCAGTTCGCGCGGTTGTTCACCGACGAACCGCTCGCGCTCGAGACCGGCGCGCGGTTGGGCCCGATCGACGTGGCGTACGAGACGTGGGGCGAGCTCACGCCCGCGCGCGACAACGCGGTCCTCGTGCTGCACGCGCTCACCGGCGACAGTCACGCGGCCGGCCCCCCGGAGCCGGGCCACATCAGCGCCGGTTGGTGGGACGACATCATCGGTCCGGGTCGCGCTCTCGACTCGCGCCGCTGGTTCGTCGTGTGCCCGAACATCCTAGGCGGGTGTCAGGGCACGACCGGTCCGGCGTCAGCCGCACCGGATGGCCGGCCGTACGGATCGCGGTTCCCGACGATCACCGTGCGCGATCAGGTGGCTGTCGAGATCGCGCTGGCCGAGCACCTCGCGATCGAGCGATGGGCGGCGGTCGCGGGCGGCTCCATGGGCGGCATGCGGGCCATCGAGTGGGCGGTCGGTCGCCCGGACCAGGTCGCGCGCGCCATCGTCATCGCGGTCGGCGCGGCGGCGACCGCCGAGCAGATCGCGCTGTCGAGCGTGCAGAACCAGGTGATCGAGCTCGACCCTGAGTTCGCGGGCGGCGACTACTACGACGCACCCGATGGTGCCGGTCCGTGGCGCGGGCTCGCGCTCGCGCGCGCGATGGGTCAGATCAGCTACCGAACCGAGGCGGAGTTCGCCGAACGCTTCGGCCGGGATCCACAGGCCGACGAACAGCCGCTCGCGGGCGACCGGTACGCGATCGAGAGCTACCTCGAGTACCACGGCCGGCATCTCGGTCGCCGGTTCGACGCCAACTCGTACGTCGTCCTGTCTCGCGCGATGAACCACTACGACGCCGGTCGCGACCGCGGCGGCATCGTGGCGGCACTGGCACGCGTGACCGCCGACACGACGATCGTCGGCATCGACTCCGATCGGCTCTATCCAGTGCGGCTCCAGCGCGAGCTCGCAGCCCTGATCCCGACCGTCGAGCGGTTCGAGACGATCTCGTCGCTGTACGGCCACGACGGCTTCCTGCTCGAGACCGAGCAGCTCGGCAAGATCATCGGCGCCGCGCTCGCCTGAGCGCGACGCCGACGATCGTTTCCTGCCGGCTCCCTCAGAAGCTGGTGAGCCGCTCCAGCGGGAACGGTGACTGCACGATCGGGCGTACGGCCACCCGTACCAACACGAGCGGGTTGTCGTCACCGGCACTGCGATTGGCGTGGAGCGCGTCGCAGCCGGTGCACCGGTGGATGAGGATCCATTCGCCGTCACCGCGCACGGAGATCGCGATCGGCTCCATCGACGATCCGCACTCCGCGGCGCGATCGCCGGGACGGTCGTCGACGTGGCGACTCCACAAGCAGTTCGGGCAATGGTTCCGATGGGCAGTACCGGGCGCGGAATCGGCGATGTCGAGCCCGCAATTCCGGCACCGGAAGGATCCCGGGTTTCGCGACCGGGACCGTTGACGCGCGTCGCGCGACATCGGGGGTACCTCCGTTGTCGTGACCGATGAGGGCCGCCGCGCGCGGAGGCCGGCCACGCCGCGTCAAGCGGCGAGACGGCCCGGAAGGGCGCGCGACGCGAGCGCCGTCGTGGTCATAGGCACCCGTGTCACCTCCTCCCGGTCACGAACCGCAACAGTGTGCGGAGGTCGCGCATGAAGGCGCAAACGAATTACTGCGTTGCTGAAGAAATGACGGCGCTGGTGGGCGTAGGAGCGCGAATCACTACATCTGATGTGTGGGATCGCGCTGCGTTGCCGGCGAATTACGCGTCGGTGCCGGTCTCGAAGCGGACGTGCCAGCACTCGGGAATATCGACAGGAACGAAGCGGCACACGGACCCGGTCTGGATCGAACGCGTCAACGCGTCCGCGAGCGTGGGTGCACTCACGCCGATGGACGGCGATGGCACGGCGCAGTGCCTTCTGCACCGAGGTGCGGGCGCGCTCGTCGGCCCCGGTGAACGCGCGTGACCGGCCACCGGGCCGCACCACTCGCGTCAGCTCTTCGAGCAGCGCGTCGAACTCCGCGCGGCGAGCTGCGGCGCGTTCGATGTCGGCGTACGCGTCGGCCTCGTCGATCTCGCGGCGCAGTTCCGCCACCTGCCGGCGATACTCCTCCCGGGCGCGTTCGTCGAGCACGGGCTGGAGCCCCTTGCTCTTCGACCGCTCCGGTCAGCAGCGCGGCGCGCACGTCTTCGTGCGGGTGGCGGAGGAGCGTTGCGAGATAGCCCATGCCCACGCTGTCGGCGACGACCGCGACTTCGTCGCCGTGCGCGACCTCCCAGTGCGCGGCCTTGCGTACGAACGACGCGCCGCGTGCCGGTGTCTCGGCGAGTGCTTCGGCGTCCGTCCGCCACCGCGCCGCCCGGGCGTCCATGCCCATCGAGCGGGCCGCGGGAATCGCCGCTTCATAGAGCGCCATGGCGCGCGCGCGGTCACCGGGCCGGTCACGACGCAGCAGGGTCTGGGCGAGATCGGCGCGTGTGATCGCGACCATCGGCACGTGTCCGAGCCGGCGGTTCTGCCGGATCGCCTCGTCGAACGCGGTCGCCGCGCCGTCGAGATCACCCAGCGTCCGCCGCGCGAGGCCGAGCGAACGCGCCGCGGCGCCGAAGCACACGACGCCGAGCGACGCGACGATCGGCAGCGACGCGTACGGCTCCAGCAGTTCGACGACCTCGTCGGCCGCCTCCCGATCGTCCAGGTACGCCGCCGCCTCGGCGACGCAGAACAGCGCCGGCAGCCACGCGCTCGACTCCGGCAGGGTGCGCAGGCCGGAGGCCAGCACCCGGTCGAGCGCGGCGCGGGCCCGGTCCGGACGATCGGCCTCGACGGCCAGCACCGCGACGATCGTCCACACGTAGTCGGCGTACGCATGCACGATCGTGGTCGCGCGTTCGATCTCCTCGACGTCACCGAGCAATTCACCGGCGGTGCCCTGCATCCACCGGATCGCGAGCAGCTGCACGAGATAACACGCGTCCGAGTCGGCATCGCCGGTCTCGACCCCGAGGCCATGTGACGCCAGCGACAACGCCTCCGCCTCGGCGAACTGGCCGGCCCGCACAGACTGCATGGTCTCGATCGCGGCGACGATGTACTGGACCGCCAGTACCTGGTACTGCTGCGCGCGCACCCGCAGCTCCGCGAGCGCCCGCTCCGCTTCGACCCGACCGAGCAGCACGAGGTCCACGGTGCGCCAGCACATCGCCATCAGCACGAGCGTGCGCGCCTCGACCGAAGTTGCGACCATCAGCATCTCGTCCGCGATCGCGAGGCGATCGCGCGCGTACTGCGGGCGTGAGCATCGCGTGGTGCAGCAGCGACAGTCCTTCGGCCAGTGCCAAGGCGTCACCCGCTTCGCGCGCTTCGTCGACGATCGCTTGCAACTCGCTGAGCTTGCCGGTGCCGTCGTACGCGGCCTCGGCCGCGAGCCGCGCCCGCAAGCGCCGTTGCAGGTCCGGACGGTCGTGCTCGAGTCCGGCCAACGCGTCGCGCACCAGCGCGAGGAACCTCGCGCGTTCGTCGGTGACGCGCAGCTCGTGCAACCACAAACCACCGGCGCCGATCGCCGCTTCCGCGCGCACGACAGGGAGACCGGCGTCGGCGGCGACCTGCGCCGCGCCGAAGAACTGCTCGCGCGCCGCGCCGAGCCGCCCGATGTCGAGGGTCGCCTGCGCCAGCGCGAGCAAGTCCTGCGCCCGCGTCTGATCCGTCGCCGTCTCCTGCGGTGCCGCCATACCTGGTGTACGGGTGAGGTCGCCGTTCGGTTCGGAGCTCGTGCCATTTCGTGGCACGGCGGACCCGGCCGGCGTCACGCGTCTACGGGTGAGACCGAAGCGCTGAGCGGGAGTCGCCCCGGTTCTCGGAGCCTTTTGTGGATTCTCGGAAAGCCCCTTGTGGATTCTCGGAAAGAACGTGCTGCTCACCGTGCTCCCGGAGCGAGGACGAATGATCGTGCTGCTGACCCTCTCGACCGCGGTGGCCCTGTCTGCGACGTCATACGTCTGCCTGTGCCGGAAGGTGCGTCGCAACCATCCCGAGATCTTCCGGCCCGAGATCTTCCGGCCCGAGATCTTCCGGCCCGAAATCTTCCGGCCCGAAATCTTCCGGCCCGAGACCTTCCGGTCACCGGCGACGATCGCCCCGCTCCGGCTTCTCGTACGGCCCCGCCTGGAGGCCACCCGGCCGTGATCGCGCGCACGCCGTTGCACGCGCCCGGCCACGCCCGCCTCCAGGACCCGACATCGACAACCCCCCTGATGGGAGCACCGTGCACCCCTTCCAGCTCGACGATCTCGCCCGTGACCACATGCGCGCCCGCCGCCGCGACGCCGCGACGCACGAGCTCGCTCGCACCTCCGGCTGGCATCCCGGTCGGTTCCCGCGGGTGATCATCTCCCTCCTCCGTCGTGTCCCTGTCTTCACGCTCCGACCGGCCTCCTCCCCGCTGCCGATCGAAGCGGTACTCGCGTCGCAACGGAACGAGTGAGCGAAGCCCGGGACTCGGGCCGGGACCGGAAGTGGCATGCTCGGGCAATGGAGCTTCGCAGCATCGGTTCATTGAAGGTCTCGGCGGTAGGCATCGGGTGCAACAACTTCGGGATGCGCATCGATCGCGAGCAGACCGAAGCCGTGGTGCGGGCTGCACTCGATGCCGGTGTCAACCTGTTTGACACCGCCGACGTGTACGGCGGGACGCGCAGCGAGGAGTACCTCGGGCGCGCTCTCGCCGGCCGTCGG
The DNA here is from genome assembly GCA_963740835.1 of uncultured Actinomycetes bacterium. Classification (GTDB taxonomy): domain Bacteria; phylum Actinomycetota; class Acidimicrobiia; order IMCC26256; family PALSA-610; genus CAVUFH01. The sequence goes on from CAVUFH010000007.1 coordinate 297,827, forward strand.
GACGAAGCGATCATCGCGACGAAGTTCGGTGCGCAGATCGACGAGGACCACAAGGGCGCGAGCGCGGCGTACATCCGAGGCGCAGTCGAGGACAGCCTGCGCCGGCTCGACACCGATCGCATCGACATCTACCAGCTGCACGTGCCCGACAGCACGGTGCCGATCGACGAGACGCTCGGCGCGCTCGACGAGCTGGTGCGCGCGGGCAAGGTGCGCGAGATCGGTGCGAGCAACTTCACCGCCGAGATGATCGACGAGTCCGAAGGCGTGAGCCGCGACCACGGATGGGCCCGGTTCGCCAGCGTGCAGAACGAGTACAGCCTGTTGCGGCGGCTGCCGGAGAGGGGCGTGCTCGACGCGTGCACCCGCAACGGGATCGGGTTCCTGCCCTACTTCCCCCTCGCGAGCGGCATGCTCACCGGGAAGTACCGTCGCAACGAGACCCCGCCCACCGGCTCCCGCCTCGCCAACATGCCGACCGAACGGCAGCAGCAGGCGTTCACCGAGAAGAACTTCGACCGGGTCGAGGCGCTCGACGCGTGGGCGACGGAGCACGGCCGCACGTTGCTCGATCTCGCGGTGTCGTGGTTGCTGGCCCGGCCGCCGGTGGCGAGCGTGATCGCGGGTGCGACGAAGCCCGAGCAGGTGGACGCGAACGTCGGCGCGGCCGGTTGGGCGTTGACCGATGCCGATCTCGCCGAGATCGACACACTGCTCGAACGCACGAAGCGCTAGCGCGCGCTCGTTTCGCGAACCGTCAGGTCACGCCGAGCTGCTCGCGCGCGAGCTGCGTGGCCGTCGCGTAGTCGGGCTTGCCGACGTTTGTGCGTGGTGCTTCGCCGACGAGCAGGGCGCGCGGCACCTTGTAGCCGGCGAGCAGGGTACGGCAGTGCTCCTGCAGCCCGTCGAGCTCGAGTGCGGGCGCGCCGTCGCGCAGCCGCACCAGCGCAACCACTTTCTGGCCGAAGCGGTTCGTCGGGGACGCCGACGACAACCGCGTCGAACACGTCGCCATGCGCGCGGATCGCGGCTTCGACCTCTTCCGGGAAGACCTTCTCGCCACCGGTGTTGATGCAACCGGACCCCCGGCCGAACAGGACCACCCGACCTTGCTCGTCGATGGTGGCGTGGTCGCCGGGGACCACCCAGCGCACGCCGTCCGCGTCGGTGCGGAACGTTGCCGCGGTCTTCGCGTCGTCCTTCCAGTACCCGATCGGGATGTTGCCGCGGCGCGCGAACAAGCCCTCCCTGCCGGAGCCGGGCTCCAGTGGCGCGAGCGTGTCCGGGTCGAGCACCCAGGTGCGGCCGTCGGTCGTGAACGCGGGCCGGTCGCTCGTGGTGCTCGCGCCGACCTCGCTGCCCGACGCGCCCGTCTCCGACGCGCCGTAGCTGTCGTTGATGAGCGCGTCGGGGAACGCCGCGTGGAGTTGCGCCTTCACCGCGCCGCTCAGCATCGCGCCGCCGTTGCCGAGCGTGAACAGGGCGGAGAGATCCCATTGATCAGGGTGCGCGAGCGCGGCTTCGGCCAGCGGCCGCGCCATCGCGTCGCCGATGATCCCGATCGAAGTCGCGCGCTCACGCGCCGCGAGGTCGAGCACCTTCTCTGCGTCGAACGACCGCTCGCAGTACACGATCGGCTTGCTCCCGCCGTAGAGGCCGATGAGCGTGAGCCACTGCCCACCGCCGTGCATCAGCGGACCGAGCGCGAGCCCGTCCATCCGGAACGCCGGCGTCGCGTTGCGGGCGATCTGCTCCGGCTTCTCGATCGGGTCGAGCGGGCTCCCGCCGAGGCAACACGCGTAGAAGAAGTCCTCGTGCCGCCACATGACGCCTTTCGGCATGCCCGTGGTGCCACCGGTGTAGAGCATGTAGACGTCGTCACTCGATCGAGGCACGTCGTCGAAGGCGCGCGTCTTCGGCTGCCCCGACCATGCACCCATCAGGATCCGGTTCGCGAACACGAGCTCGTCGAGCACGGGCACGTATTCGTCTTCGACGATCATCGCGACCAGCTCCGCGTCGTCGATCACGTACCGCAGCTCGGTGGGCACGTAGCGCCAGTTGATGTTGACCGGGATGGTCCCGCCCTTCCAGCAGCCGAGCAGCGCCTCCACGTACTCGGCCCGGTTGCGCGAGTAGATTCCGACGCGATCACCCGGCCGCGCACCACGTGCGCGCAGTTCGTGCGCGATCTGGTTCGCAGCTTCGTCGAGTGAACGGCGCGTGTGCCGCACCGGCCCCGCGACGAGGCACTCCGCATCCGGCCCCGCGTCGCACAGTGTCTCCCAGAGGTCCGCGAGGTTGAACGTCGACGCCGTCATGCCCGCATTCTTGCGTGAGTTCGCCTGCCGTCGGAGTGGGAGAGCTCACGCAAGTTGGGACTCGCGGAGGCGGGTGGTGCGGTGCGACGGGGTCTTTGTCGAACTGCGGGAGCACGTGGGTACCGAAGGTCTCGACGATTTCCGTCGCGAGCTCCCGGTCCATGGTCGACGACAGCAGCCCGAACACGACCTGGTCGATGCCCGCGGCTTCGTACAGCTCGAGCGCGCCCGCGACTTCATCCGGCGCGCCGTAGGTGGCGCCGGCGCCGGCACGGATGCGCTCGTCGACCTCCGCCGCCGTCGGCTCCGGGATCAGGTCCGGCCACACTGGGATGCCCTCGGGACGCGGGAACGTGTCGAGATACCGGAACACCAAACTGTTCTGGTAGCTCATCGACAACGTCGGCGCGATCGCACGGACGCGTGCGCCGTCTTCGAGGCATAGCAGCTGCGTGGTGACCATGATGTTGTCGTTCACGTAGTCGCCGACCGGTTCCGCGTGCTCGATCTCCTTCTTGTAGAGCTCGATGAGCGGCTTCAACGGCTCGGGACCACCCATCGTGAAGCACAGGACGCCGAGACCCATCTGCGCGGCCTTCTGGAACGTCGACGGGCTCCCGGCCGCGACCCACATCGGCGGGTGCGGCTTCGTATAGGGCTTCGGCAGCACGTTGCGGGCGGGCATCGAGAACGACGTCGCCCTCGAAGCCTGGATATTCCTCGTCGCGCCACATGCGCCGGAACTCACCGACGACTTCGTCGAACATCGTCCGCGTCGTCCTCGGGATCGGAGATCCCGAAGCCGCGTTGCTCGGTCGTGGACGAGCCGCGTCCCATGCCGAACTCAAAGCGACCTTCGCTCAAGTGATCCAGCAGCGCGACGCGCTCGGCGACGCGTGCCGGGTGGTTCACGGGAGGGGTGATGTTGAAGATCCCCGAGCCGAGATGGATCCGCTCGGTCGCGGCAGCGAGGTAGCCGAGGAACACCTCGTTGGCCGAGAGGTGCGAGTATTCGGTGAGGAAGTGGTGCTCGGTCGCCCACGTGTACTTGAAGCCCGCCCGATCGGCCGCGCGCACGACCGCGACCTCGTCCATGATGCGGCGATGCTCGTCGCCGTCGAACTGCGGCAGGACGCAGGCGCTGTTGAACAGTCCGAATTCCATTGGTTCCTTCCCTCAGTCGACGTCGATGACGGGCTTTGGCGAGCACCGCGTCGAGCACGGCTTCCAGCGTGTCGTCGAACACGACCGACGCGTCGAATCCCTTGGCCATGCGCGCCCGCAGGCCTCGGTCGATGGTCGGATCCTCGACACCGTTCCACAGGTCGACGGTCGCTTGCGCTTCGTCGGCGTGCTCCTCGAACGCGGCTTCGAGCATCACGAAGGCGCCGGTGAGGTACAGCAGCGACAGTGACCGCGCGCGCAGCCTCCGCGCCTTTGAGCCCGGCCGCAGTGACCTCGCGCGCGAGCGCCACCTGTGCGGGGAACCACATGCCGGGGAAACCGACCTTGCTCCATCGCGAGCGCGACCAGAGCACGATGCTGCACGACCTGGCGGTGGATCTCCCGGGCGACCGACTCCATGCGCTGGCGCGGGGTGCGGCCGCGCGGCGTGATGTCACCGAGATCGGCGAGGAACGCGTCGATGATCGCGGCGACCAGCTCGTCGCGTCCACCGACGTGCCAGTAGATCGCGGTGTGCGCGACACCGAGCTCGGCCGCGAGCTTGCGCATCGACAGCGCATCGACGCCACCAGTCTCGACGATCGCGCGCGCGGCGTCGATGATGCGCGTCCGCTCGTCGGGTGCCGGGGCCGGTGGGTTCGTGCGCGCCGTCACCCCGGTCACGCCGAACCCGGCGGCACGAGGCCTTCCTTCCACCACCGGCCCTGCTTCACCTGCTCGGGATCGACTGCGAGCGCGGGATCCTGGCCGAGGTCCGACGGTGTCGGTCCGATGCGGGCCGCGATCGGCGCCAGGGCAGTCGACGTCGAAGCCGTAGACGCGCGCCGCGGTGCCGGCGAGCATCAGCTCGGTGTCGGCGACGGGCACGTCGTGGAAGGTCTCCTTCAGCTTGGCGACGGTGTGCGGCCAGGTGCCTTCGGGGTGCGGGTAGTCATTGCCCCACATGACGGTGTCGGTGCCGATCGCGTACCGGCGCCGGATCTCCTCGCGGCTCATCGTGGACGCGCCGATGAACACGTTGCGGCCGAAGTACTCGCTCGGGAGGCGGGTGACCTTGCCCGCGAGCTGGCTCGCGAGCTTCTTCGTGGTGTGGCCGCCACCCAGGTACGTATCCCACTTCCACATGAGGTCGGGGGCCCAATAGGCGGCGGACTCGGTGATGCAGAACTTGAGGTTCGGGTGCCGTTCGAACGCGCCGCCGAACAGCAGGAACCACATGGGCCGGACCGCCCACCACACGACCTCGGCGAGGTAGACGCCGACATTGTCCTGATACTCGTCCATCGGCGCGGAGCCCGAGTGCGTGTGCACCGGCAGGTCGGCGGCCGCGCACGCGGCCCACACTGGTTCGTACACCGGATCGAGGTACGGCGCGTGGTCGTGCCACATCGTGGGAACGAGGATGCCGCCGCGTAACCCGTTCGCGGCTGCCCATTCGATCTCGGTGACCGCGCGGTCGACGTCATGGGTGATCGGCACCAGCGCGACACCGGCCCGCCGCTCCGCGCTGTGCGCGCAGAGCTCGGCGAGGAAGCGGTTGTGCGCGCGGGCACCGGCGAACGCGAGCTCGGGATCGGCGATGTCGGCCGCGGAGAGCCCCGCGCCGAATGGCGGTGACGCGCCGCCCGTGATCGCGTCGGCGTCGGGGAACAGCACCTCGCCGGCCACACCGTCACCGTCGAGCTCCTTGTCGCGCTGCGCGGGGTCGTACGCCCCGCGCAACCCTTCGGCGTTTTCCTCTTCCCAGCTCGTGATGTAGTCGCCGCTGTCAGCCATCCGCTGATCGCGCACCGCTTGGCGCTCGGCGACGTAGGCGTCGAAGACGTCGTGGTACTTCGCGTCGAGGTAGGGCCGGTACTCCTCGCACGGCAACCCGGCGTGGCAGTCGGCCGAGATGATGAGGTAGCGCTCGCCGTCCGACACCTCGCTGTCAGTCCTTCTTTCCCGAGCACCGACAGGTCGTCGTAGCGCTGGTGCACGAATGGCAGCAACCACTCCGCGGGGACGCGGCTGTGGATCACGCCGGATTGGAACGTCGCGCGCTCGCTCCAGTTGATGTCGACGACGCGGCGCACGGGGATGTCGGCGATCGGGTCGAGCGGCGAATCCTTCAGTACGAGGTCGCCCTCGACGCGCGCGAGCAGGCGCATCTTCTCCTGCTTGTGGCAGTAGACGAGCGCGGGGTCGTTGTCGAACCCGTCGCCGTCTGGAGCAGGGAGGAACTTGAAGTAGAAATCGGTCTTGGTGCGTTCCGGCGGAACCGGCAAGGTCTCGACGACGCGGCCGCGGATCTCAACCAGCGTGAAACCCATGCGTGCCATCAGGCCTTCGACCGCGTCGCCGTCACGCGTTGCGCGGACCTCGCCGATCTTCTTCGGCTCGCCGAACGTCTCCCGCCCGCCGACGGTCGCCTGCTCCGTCGTCATCGGCATCAGCAGCGGGTACTCGCCCTCGGTGCCCTCGTGCGCGGCGCGCACCGCGAAGTAGCCGGCGCCGAACGTGTAGCCGCCGGGCATCTCGACGGTGGTCAGTGTGACCCGCACGAACGGTTCCGCGCCGGGCGTCAACGGCCGCGGAAGCACCGCCGAGATGACTTCGGGGTCGGTTTCGTAGATCGCAGTCAGCGCTTGTGACCAGATCTCGCCCTTGGTGGCCTCGATCTCGCGATTGCGCCGTTGCTCGACGCCGCGCGCCCCATACCGAATCGAAACGTCTCGCACCTGCGTCATGTGCTCCCCCTTGCAGACTCCTGTCACGGCGTTACAGTAACGGCGTTACAGGCCGTGTCAACTTCGAGGGGCCTGTGACTTCGAGGGGCCTGTCAACTTCGAGGGGCCTGTCAACTTCGAGGGGGAACTCGTGCAGGAGCTGCGCGGCAAGGTCGCCGTCGTCACCGGCGGTGCGAGCGGTATCGGGCTGGCGATGGTGCAGCGCTTCGCGCAGGAGGGGATGATCGCGATCGCCGCCGACGTGCGCGCCGATGCGGTCGAGGACGCGACCGCCAAGCTGCGCGCCGAGGGCCTCGACGCCGTGCACGGCGTTGTCGTCGACGTCACCGACTACGAGTCGGTCGCCGACCTCGCGGACCGCATCCGGACCAACCACGGCAGCGTCCACGTGCTGTGCAACAACGCCGGTGTCGGTTCCGGTGCCGAGGGGTTCATCTGGGATCACGAGCTCGCCGACTGGAAGTGGGGCTTCGACGTCAACGTGTGGGGCGTCATCCACGGCATCAAGGCGTTCGTGCCCGGAATGGTGGCGAGCGGTGAGCCGGGTCACGTCGTGAACACGTCGTCGGGGAACGGCGGTGTCGTCCCGTTCGGCGACACCGCGGTGTACGCGACCACGAAGGCGGCAGTGGTGACGCTCACGGAGTCGCTGTACGCGCACCTGCTCCGAGCCGAAACTCCGGTGCGGGCGTCGGTGCTGTTCCCCGGTCCGAATTGGTTGCGGACGAACCTCTGGGAAGCCTGGCGGTGGCGCCCCGACGAGTACGCGAAGACCGTGCCGCGTCGGACGCCATATCCCTCGCTCGACCAGCTCGAGCAGATGATGGGCGACGCCGGCGTCGACCTCGAGTGGACACCGCTCGACGAAGTCGCCGATGTCGTGGTGCGCGGGATCCGCGACGAGCAGTTCTGGATGCTGCCGCCGAGCGAGAGCACCGACGGGTCGATCCGGGCCCGTGCCGCGTCGATGCTCGCATCGCCGGAACCCCGACTACTTCCGTGAATGGAAACCGCCCCGAGACGACACGCAGGAGTCGCAGTGAGTCGCGATCGCTACACGGTGATCTCCGCCGACGGTCATGCGGGCGCGTCGGTGCCGACGTACCGCGAGTACCTCGCCTCGCGCTGGTACGACGAGTTCGACGTGTGGGCGCAGTCCTTCCAGAACCCGTTTGCCGACCTGGCGGGTTCGAACGCATACCGCAACTGGGACTCGGAGCAGCGGCTCACCGAGCTCGAAGCCGACGGCATCGTCGCCGAGGTGCTGTTCCCCAACACGGTCCCGCCCTTCTTCCCGTCGGGCGCACTCGTGACCCCGGCACCGAACCGCGACGAGTACGAGCATCGCTGGGCCGGACTGCAGGCGCACAACCGCTGGCTCGCCGACTTCTGCGCAGCCGCGCCCGGTCGCCGGGCCGGTGTCGCGCAGATCCTCTTGAACGACCTCGACGACACGCTCGCCGAAGTCGAGTTCGTCGCCGCGGTCCGGACTCTTCGGCGGGGTGCTGCTCCCGGGAGTGCCACCCAACCACGAGATCCCGCCGCTGTGGTCCGACGTGTACGAACCGCTCTGGGCCCGCTGCGCGGCGCTCGGCCTCGTCGTGAACCATCACAGCGGGGGCGGGCTCCCGAAGTTTCGACCTCACCGATCCCGCGGCGCGCGCGGTGATGCTCGTCGAGATCCCGATCTACGCGCACCGCGCGCTGTGGGCCCTGATCTTCGCGGGGGTGTTCGAACGGCACCCGGACCTGAAGTTCGTACTCACCGAGCAGGGCACGAGCTGGGTGCCGGGCACGCTGCAGAACCTCGACTGGTTCGCCAAGCGCATGCGCATCGCGACCGCGGCCGAGTCGCACTTCGGCGGCGAAGCGGTCGCCAAGCTCAGCCTCACGCCGAGCGAGTACTTCCAGCGCAACTGCTACGTCGGCGCGAGCTTCATCCGGCCTGTCGAGTCCGCGCTCCGCTACGAAGTCGGCGTCGACCGCATCATGTGGGGCAGCGACTACCCGCACACCGAAGGGTCGTATCCCTACAGCCGCGAGGCGCTGCGGGCGTCGTTCGCCGATGCACCGGAGTCCGAAGTGCGCACGATGCTGGGCGACACTGCCGCTCGCGTCTACGGGTTCGATCTCGATGCGCTCGACCCGATCGCGGCACACGTCGGCCCGACGGTGTTCGAGATCGCCGAACCGCTCGCCGCGTTCCCCGAGGACTCGACCTGCAACGCGTTCGACCCCGACGCCATCGTCCGCACCTGGTAGCGAGCCGCGCGCTCGCCATCCCGAACTGGCGTCAGATGCATTCGCTCTGCGAACGATATTGACGCCAGTTCGTCAGGGGTCAGCGGCGACGGTCGTCCAGGGACGCGATGCCCGCGAATTCGGCCATCGCCGATCGGCGCTCGACCTTCGGCCCTTTGGGCGGCTCGGGTGCCGGAGCCTCCGGTTCCGGTGCGGGAGCGGCTTCGACGGCCGGTTCGGCCGCCGCGGCCGGCGCCGGCACCTCCACCCGGGCGGGCGGCATTGGTGGAGGTGGCGGCGCGGCGACCGGCGGCGCGGCGACGGCAGTTGGATCGGGTTCGGCGCGCCCTGTCGCGACCGCGCGCGCGTCGACGGAAGCCGTCGAGTGGAGCCGCCGCAGCTCCTCCTCGGCTTCACGGACGCGCAACTGCTCCTGCGACAGGGCGCGCTCGAGTTCGCCGACCTGGCGCAGCGCGACATCGCGCCGCTCCAACGACGACGCGAGTCCACGCTCGAGTTCCTGAACCTGCTTCGCAAAGGCATCGCGCGCCGCGTGCGCGTCGGCCAACGCGTCTTCGTCCACCGTCGACACTGGGACTGCCGACGCCGCCGCGGTGCGTTCCGCCAGTTCGACGCGGAGATCCGAGACCTCCTGCATCAGCGAGTCGTGCTCGGCTTCCGCGATGTCGAGCAGGCGTTCGAGCTCGCGGACCTTCTCGTTCGACGCGGTCTTGGCATTCGCGGCTTCGACGAGCTCGGTCAGCTTGGCGACTTCCTGCGCGAGCGCGTCGCGTTCACGCGTGGACGTCGCCAGCTCGATCCGGAGCTTCGTGACCTGCTGGTCGAGATCGTTCGGCGCGGCGCGCAACTCGTCCAGCTGCTCTTGGAGCAGCGCGCGTTGCTCGTCGAGCACGCGGACGCGGTCGATCGCGGCGCCGTGCGCGACCACCGCGCCTTCGAGCTCGGCTTCGAGCTGCTCCATCTGACCGAGCGATCGGAGGCTCTCTTGGCTCCGCACCCGCGCCGCGTCGAGCTCCTCGGTCAGCTCCGCCGCGTGCGCCATGGCGTTGTCGGTGCGCGCCCGCTCGGCGGTGAGGTTCGCCTCGAGCTCGGCGACGAGGTTCTCGAGGTCAGCGACGGTCTGGGTCAGATCGCGACCCCGGAAGTCCTCGGCCGCCATCACGACCTCGTTCGCGAGCTGGTCGCGCTCGGCCAGCGCGTCGCGCAGCGCGGCTTCGGTGACGGCGAGCCGCTGCAGCTCCTCGTCGGCCCGGCGGCGGGCGTTCTCGGTGAGGGTCTCGAGCCGGTGCTCGGCCTGCCGGCGCGCTTCCATCGCGGCGTCCGCGTCGGCCTGGGCCTTCGCCTTGGCCTGTTGCTCGTCGCGCAGCCGGTCGGAGAACTCGGACATCAGCGCGCGGTCACTGTCGAGCGCGGTCCGTAGCCGCTCGATCTCTCCAAGCGCGCGGTTGTGGTCCTCGGAGACCGCCTCGACCTCGGCGAGCACTTCCTTGCGGGCCTCGCGCTCGGCGGTGTAGCGAGCCTGCGCGACCCGGAGCCGTTCGCTCTCCTGGGTGCGCTCGATGTCGCGTCGCAGCGAGCCGACCTCGCGCTCGAGCTTGCGGCGGATGCCGGCTTCGGCTTCGAGGCGTTTGTGCTCGGCCTGCAGGGCCCGGCGGGCTTCCTCGGCGGACCGGAGGTTGCGGCCGACCGCCTCCTCGACGTCCTCGATCCGGCGGCGACCACGGTTCGACGGGATGGAATCGAGGCTGACGGGGTCGACGTGGAGAACGGGCTGCGCCACCACCTCCGGACCCGCCACCAGGTCATCGAGCAGGAGCTTGCGCCGCGCGTCCTCGACACCGGACCCCCGGGTGGGCGGAGGCGACGGAGCAGGGGCCATCAGCGACTGTTGTCGGCGCAGCGCCCCGCGTTCTTGAACGCAACTTCGCGGAAATCAGCTTGAGCGGGGCCGCGAGGTGCCAGCATGCTGTCCAGAGTGGCTGGGGTAGAACGCAGGCGCGTGGAGCATCGGCGCGGGATTTTCACCCGTTTCTGGGAAGCTCGCTACGGAGGCGTGCTCCTCCGCGAGTTCCTGCTCCTCGCGTTCATGCTCTGGCTCTACAAGTACGTGCGGTACCTCGCCAAGCACGACACCGCGGACGCGTTCCAGAACGCGGGCCGCGTGGTGCACTTCGAGCGGGCGCTCGGGCTCGGGTTCGAAGCGCCGCTGCAGCAGTTGCTGCTCCCGTACCGCGGGGTGATCGGCTTCTTCAACCGCTACTACGTGACGGTCCACTTCGTCGGCACCGTCGCGTTCCTGGTGTGGGCGTTCGTACGATCGTTGAGTCAGTATCGCCGCATCCGTTCGGTGCTCGTCGCGGTGACGCTCGGTGCACTCGCGATCCATGTCGTGTTCCCGCTCGCGCCGCCGCGCATGATGCCGGGCTTCGTCGACACGATGGTCCTGTACGGCCCCAACCCCTATAACTCGCACGCGGTGCAGTCGTTCGCGAACCAGTTCGCGGCGATGCCGTCACTCCACGTCGGCTGGGCGCTCATCGTGGCGTGGGGCGTGATCACGATCAGCAGCTCACGTTTCCGCTGGTTGATCATCGCCCACCCGGTGCTCACCGTCCTCACGATCACCATCACCGCCAACCACTACTGGCTCGACGGTGCGGTCGCCGCGGTGCTCGTCGCGTGGGCGGTCGTCGTGGTTGGTCAGCCCGCAGAAGAGCGCGTGCCCCGGTCCACCTTCGCGCCGGCCTCGGGTTAGCGGAGCGCGGCGGCCGCGGCGCGTAGCTCGGCGCGGAAGTCCGGATGCGCGATCTCGGTCAGGGCCTCGGCGCGCTCCCGCATGGTGCGCCCGCGAAGCTCGGCGATGCCGTGTTCGGTGACCACGACGTCGACCTGGTGTCGAGGGCTCGTGACGGTCGCACCCTCGGGTGCGGTGGCGACGATGCGCGACAGGGGTGACTCGCCCGTGCCCGCAGTCGCGGGGAGGCACACCAGCGACCGGTCCTCGAGCTGGAGCCCGGACGCCGCGACGAAGTCCTCGTGGCCGCCGATGCCGGAGTACTGCCGGCCGCCGAGCCGGTCGGCCACGACCTGGCCGTAGAGGTCGACGGCGATCGCCCCGTTGATCGAGACGATGTCGTGGTTGGCCGCGACCACGTGAGGCGCGTTCACGATGTCGACCGGCAGGAAGCGGACGCCCTCGTTCCCGTCCAGCCACTCGTAGAGCTCCGGCGTACCCAGCGCGAACGTGCACACGGAGAACCCGTCGTACTGACCCTTGCGCAGGTTCGTGACCTTGCCCGCCCGGTGGAGCTCCATGAGGCCGGTCGTGAACATCTCCGAGTGCACGCCGTAGTCGCCACCGTCGCTCTGCGCGAGCAACGAGACGATGGTCGACGGGATCGCGCCGATGCCCGTCTGCAACGTGCAGCCGTCGTGCACGAACGTCGCCGCGTGCGCGGCGATCGCCCGCTCGACGTCCGAGGCGGGCGGATCCAGGAGCGGGAACGGCGGGTGGTCGCCCGCGACGACCACGTCGACCGCGTCGACGTTCACACGGTGCGCGTGGTCGGGTGGGAGTCCGAGCGTGCGCGGGAGGTGGGGGTTCGCCTCGACGACGAGCAACCGATCCGGGTCTTCGGCGGCCCGTTGTATCTCGCGCACCGTCGCGCCCGCGTGCAGCGACAGGCTCATCCAGCCGTCGGCATCGGGCGGTGTCGCGCAGGTTGCGACGATGCGCGGCGCGAACTGCTCGGCGACCGTCACGAAGCGCCGGAAGTCGGCGGGCACGAACTCGATGCGGGCACCGTTGTCGACCAGCACGCGCTCGGCCGGCCCGAAGAAACCGCTGACGTAGCGGACTCCCGGTCGGCTGAAGAGTGCGTAGAGGTCCAGCAGCAGCGCACCGAAGATGTCGAGGTGCTCCCAGTCGTCGCGCTCCCCCAGCGCGTGCAGGAGCGACGACGGGTGACCCGGACCGAGCGGGATCCCGAAGGTGTCGCGTGGGCGGAACAACGCGACCGCCTCCGGGAGAGTGCACTCCTTCGCCAAGCCCCTTGGCTATCAGAGTGGATGCGCCTGTTGGCTATCAGACCGGCACGGGCTCAGAAGGTACCGGCGCGCTGGGTGCCGGCGGCTCGGCCGGCGGTCCATCGTCCACGATCTCGCGCACGCCGAATCGTTCGTAGAACCGGCGCAGCGGCACGGGTGCCCACCAGTTCGCGTCGCCCGCGAGTCGCATGAACGCGGGCACGAGCGTGGCCCGCACTATCGTCGCGTCCATCAACACCGCGAGCGTCAGACCGATGCCGAACAGCTTGATGAAGCTCACACCCGAGGTCGCGAACGCGAGGAACGTGATCGCGAGCAACGCCGCGGCCGCGGTGACGATGCGGCCGGTGCGTTCGAGGCCGGTGGCGATCGACTGCACGTTGTCGCCGGTGCGGTCGTGCTCCTCCTTGATGCGTGACAACAGGAACACCTCGTAGTCCATGCTCAAACCGAACGCGATGCAGAACATCAGGATCGGCGTGGTCGTGTCGAGGGTGCCGGTGGGCGTGAAGTCGAGGATGCGGGAACCGTGTCCCTCCTGGAAGATCCATACCATCGCCCCGAAGGTCGCGGTGAGCGACAACAGGTTGAGCACGAGCGCCTTCGCCGGCACGAGCAGGCTGCCGAACATCATGAACAGCAGGACGAACGTCGCCACCGCGATGATGAGGCCGGCGTACGGCAGGCGAGCGACGATCGATGACTTCGTGTCGACGAGTTGGGCGGCAGACCCGCCGACGAGCCGATCGAACGGCGCGTCGATGGCGCGGATGTCGTGGACGAGCGCTTCACCCGCGGGTGACACCGCCTCGACCGACGGCACGACGCTCACCCACGTGCCGCGTGCGCCGGCGAACCGTTGCGACGCTTCACCGGGCGGCGCGACCAGCTGACCGCCGGCGAAGCTGCCGCTCGCCGCGTCGACACGTGCGACGCCGTCGAGCGCAGAGATCGTGATCGCGTACTGCGTGACCGCGGCCGGATCGTTCTCGTCGGGGATGACTACGCCGAAGGCCTCGTCTTCGTTGCTCGCGAACTCGGCCCGCAGCGTGTCGGACACCTCACGGCTCTTCGCACCCGGCGGCAGCACGCGGTCGTCCGGAAGGCCGAACACGACGCTGAGGAACGGCAGGCCGAGGAACACGAGCAGGGCGATGACCGCGGTCGCCACGGTGATGGGCCGTTTCATCACGCGCATCGCCATGCGGTGCCAGAACCCCGAGCTCTCCGGGTGAGGCGAGCGCCGGAAGATGCGACCCGCGTCGACACGGGTCCCGAGCACCGCGAGCAGGGCGGGAAGCGCGACGGTCGACGCAAGCGCGGCGACGACGACCACCGCGACGCCCGCATAGGCGAAGGACCGGAGGAAGTAGAGCGGGAAGATCAGCAGTGCCGACAACGACACCGCGACCGTGACCGCGCTGAACGCAACCGTGCGACCGGCACGCTCGACGGTGCGCACGACCGCGGTGTGCGGGTCGTAGCCCGCGTGCAGTTCTTCGCGGTAGCGCGACACGACGAACAGCGAGTAGTCGATGGCGAGACCGAGCCCGAGTGCGGTCGTCAGGTTGATCGAGAAGATCGACACGTCGGTGAGCGCACCGATGATGGAGAGCGCGAGGAACGTGCCGATGATCGCGACGCCGCCCACGATCAGCGGCAGCGACGCGGCCACGAGGCTTCCGAACACAACGATGAGCAGCACGAGCGTGATCGGGATCGCGATCGACTCCGCGCGCGCCAGGTCGGACTCGACGGTCTTGCCGACCTCGTCGAACACCGCCTCGCGTCCACCTACCTGCACCTGGACCGCACCCTGCGTACCGGCGAGCCCCTGCGACCCAGCGAGCTCGTCACGGATCGTCGTGATGGCGTCCGACACCTCGGCGTCGGTGCCGTCGACGCGCGCGAGCACCAGTGCCGCGTCGCCGTGCTCGCTGCGCAGCGGTGGCGGCGAGCCGAGGCTCCAATAGGACGCGACCGACCCGACATCCGGGACCTGCGCGAGGCGCTCCGTCACGGTCACGCCGGCGGCCTTCGAGGCGGCGCTGTCGATGTCGCCGTCGGCCGCGGTCACCAGCAGCACGACATTCGGATCGCCCCGGCCGAACTCGTCCGCCAGCGCCGTCTCGGCCCGGCTCGATTCGGAGTGCGGATCGTCGAAGCCGCCGCTCTTCAGCCGGTCGAACACGCCGGCCCCGAGGGCACCCGCCAGGACGACGAAGAGGACGGTGAGCAGCAGGATCGCGTTGCGGCGCCGGACGGTGAGATGACCCAAGCGCGTGAACATGCGTCGGGTTTATTGGCTGATGGTTATAAAGTCAACAATGTTCAGATACTTGACGCCGTGACATCAGTCACAGCATGATGGCCGGGCAGATGACGGACATGACGACGACAACTCCCTCCCCGAGCCGGCGCGAGCGACTGCGCGAGGCACTCATCGCCGACATCAAGGGCTGCGCCTGCCGTCAGCTCGCCGAAGGCGGCCCCGCCGCGGTGACGCTGCGCGGCATCGCCCGCGAGATCGGGGTCAGCCCCGCCGCGCTCTACGGCTACTTCGACAGCCTCGACGCGCTGTTCACCGCGATCATCACCGACGGGTACGACGACCTCGCCGACGCGGTCGCGGCGTCGGTGGCGGTCCCGCCCGCCAGCGAGCTCGGAGCGCGGATGCTCGCCGGCATACGCGCGTTCCGGGAGTGGGCACTCGCGGAACCGGCGACGTTCCGGTTGCTCTACTTCAACGCGGTCCCAGACATCGAGCCCATGGCGGACGACCCCGCGCTGACCGCGTCGCTGCGCGTGTTCGTCCCGCTCCTGGCCCTGATGGTCGAGGGCTGGGCCTCCGGTGTGCTGCCGGCCGCGCCGCCAGGACCCCCGGTCGACGTCACGAAGTTCCACGAGCGTTTCGACCTCGCGATCACCTCCGACCAGCTGCGCGTGGCCACGGAGTGCTGGGCGGAGTTCCACGGGCTGGTCGCGCTCGAGATCAACGGGCACATCCACGCCGACTGGGTCGACCCGACCGCGCTGTACGAAGCCAACGTGCAGTCACTGTTGCAACGCATGGGCTTCTCGCTGTAGCGAGATGGCTAGAGCGTGATGACGGTACGAATGCCGCGCGCGGCGGCGACGTCCGCAAACGCTTCGTTGATCTCGGCGAGCGGCCGGCGCGACGTGATCATGCCGTCGAGGTCGAGCTGACCGGCCCGCCACAGGTCGAGCAGGCGAGGGATGTCGCGGCGGCTGTTGCAGGACCCGAGGAACGAGCCCATCAGCTTGCGCTCCGAGATCATGAACAGCACGGCGGGGCGCAGTGCGACCGCTTGGTCGATCGGCGCGGCGCCGACCATCACCGTGGTGCCGCCGTTGCGCGACGCCATGAGGCACGCTTCGGTGAGCGAGCCCGAGCCGACGGCGTCGAACGCGTAGTCGACACCGATGCCGTTCGTGAGCGCGTGCGCGCGGGCGACGACATCCTCGGCGGTCGGGTCGACGACATCCGTGGCACCGAACCGATTCGCCGCGTCGCGGCGCTCGGCAACCGGATCGGACACGATGATGCGCGCCGCGCCCGCGATGCGCGCGCCCTGCGCGATCGCGATCCCGACGCCCCCGGCGCCGAGGACCAGCACGCTCGCGCCCGGTTCCACGCTCGCGGTGTTGAGCACCGCTCCGACGCCGGTTTGGACCGCGCAACCGATCACGCATGCGACCTCGAGCGGCGTGTCGTCGGCGACCTTCACCGCGCCCGATGCCGGCGTGACGACCATCTCGGCGAAGCCGCCGACGCCGAGGCCGCGCAATACGGGCGCCCCGTCGCGCGAGAGGGGCGTGTGGCCGTCGAGCGCGGTGCCGGTGGTAACCGCCATCGCGTTCACGCAGCAGCCGTACTCGCCGCGCAGGCACCAGTAGCACTCGTCGCACGCGGCAACGGGCGTGAGGACGACCTTGTCATTGGGTTTCAGCGCGGTGACGCCCGCACCGACGGCGTCGACGACGCCTGCGGCCTCGTGTCCGAGGACGATCGCGCCGAAGTTCGGGAACGTGCCGTCGACGATGCCGAGATCCGAGTGGCACACACCGCAGTGCGTGACGCGCACGCGCACCTCGCCCGGGCCGGGGTCGGCGATGTCGATGTCGTCCACGACGGCGAGCACGCCGCCGGACTCGGTCGTGGTCTCCAGCAGCGCGGCACGCACGGTCAGGGAGCTCCGACTCGGTTGATGGCACTGGCGCCGGCACCCACACGCTCGAGGACCGCGCCGAGCGCGCCGAGCACGCGTGCGGTCGCCTCGAGGCCTTGGCGCATCTGCTTCGCTTCTTGTTCGCCGCGCTCGGCGACGCTCGTGACCTGCCCGAGCGAACCGCGCACGACCTTCTCGACGTCGCGCGCGACCGGGATCTTCCGGGCCACGTCGAGCGAGGTGTCGACCGCGTGCCCGGCCGCGCCGAGCACTTGGTGCAGCAGATCAGTTTCGGTGTCGGCGCGCTGCATCAGGTTGAGCACGTCGCGTTGCGCCTGCGCGGCGAGGTTCATCGCTTCCCGCACGAGGCTCGGATCGGGTGCTTCGAGCTCCTGCATGCGCCGCAACGCGTCGCGCACGACCTCTTGCGCGTCGACGTACTTCCCCGCGCGCACCTGCGCGTTGACAAAGCTCTCGAGCTTGCCAGGAAGCGCGATCTCCATCGCTTCGCCCCCATACTTCGGTCGTGCACACGGTCGTGCGGCCCGGTGCGAGCTGACACTAGCGTCAGCCGCGATGGACATCCTCGACATCTGGGTCAACCTCGTCACGCCCGAATCCGCCGCGAGCTTCCTCGGTCAAGGCGCGAACGCGCACATCCCCGGCTATCTCGGCGGCGACGGCAGCGCGGGCGTCGGCGTCGACCAATTGCTCGGCGCGATGGACGCGCTCGGCGTCGCGACCGGCATGCTCACGCCCGCGATCGGCGGTGGTGTGCCCAAGTCGCTCGAGGTCGCGGACGCGCACCCCGGCCGCTTCCTCGTCGCCGGCGTCGTACACGACCCGAGCACACCGACGAGGAACGTGCGACGGATCCGCGAGCACGCGCAGGATCCTCGCTTCAGCCTGGTGCGCGTCTCACCGCTCGCGACGCAGGTCGCGATCGACGATCCGAAGCACTACCCCGTCTACCAAGTGTGCGAGGAGTTGCAGATCCCGGTCGCGATCAACGTCGGCATCCCGGGCCCGCGTGTGCGGTCGCGCGTGCAACACCCGGGCCTGCTCGAGGACGTGCTCATCGACTTCCCCGACCTGGTCGTGATCGGCGCGCACATGGGACATCCCTACGAGGAGCTCCTCATGAACTACATGCGCAAGTGGCCGAACCTCTACCTGTCGTGCACCGCGTACGCACCGAAGTACATGGACGCGAACCTGCTCGCGTTCATGAACACGTCGACCTACCGCGGCCGCGTGCTCTGGGGCAGCGACGAACCGTGGTTCCCGATGCAACGCTCGCTCACCGAGGCCCGCGCCCTCCCGCTCGACGAAGACGCGCTCGCCCAGTTCCTCGGCGGCACCGCCCGCCGCCTCCTCGACCGCACCACCCGCTAACCCCAGGTTTTGGCGAGAATCGGCGACCGTGACGGTCGCCATTTGTCGCCGAAACCATCAGCGGTGGCGGGACTTGGCGTCGGTGATGGCGCCCTCGGCGGCGGACGCGCCTTCCCAGCCGCGCGTGGTCGCGCCCTTCCCGGGTTCGATCGTCTTGTAGTAGTCGAAGAAGTGCTCGATCTCGTGCAGAAGATGGTCGGGCACATCCGGGAGATCGTTGACATCGTTCCAGCGTGGGTCGTGCGCGGGAACGCACAACACCTTGGCGTCGGGGCCCATCTCGTCGGTCATCCAGAACACCGCGACCGCGCGCACCATGATGTGACAGCCGGGAAACGTCGGCTCCTGGAGCAGCACGAGCGCGTCGAGCGGATCACCGTCTTCAGCGAGCGTGTCCGGGAAGAAGCCGTAGTCGGCCGGGTACTGCATCGCGGTGAACAGCGTGCGGTCGAGCCAGATCTCGCTCGAGTCGTGGTCCATCTCGTACTTGTTGCGAGAGCCCTTGGGGATCTCGACGACGATCGCATGTTCCACGACCCGCATTCTGACCCATCTGGGTGACCGATCCGGGACCGCCTCGCACGGGGCTCTCGATAGCCTTGTTCCGTGGATGCGGCCGAAGCAGCACACGTCGATCGCGATGTCGCCTTCGAACGGACGTGGCTCGACGACCACACCTGGGTCGACATCGCGCGCGGCTTCATCGTCGGTGCGCCCGCCGCGTACGACGCGCTCACCACCGCGGTGCCGTGGTCGCCCCGCAAACTGTGGCGTTACGAGCGGTGGGTCGAGGAACCGCGCGTCAGTCACGGCTATCGGGTCGGGCAACCGTGGCCGCATCCAGTGCTCGTCGACACGCACCGCGCGCTGCAGGCGCAGTACGGCATCACCTTCGACGGCTTCTCGCTGATCTGGTACCGGGACGGCAACGACTGCCAGGCGTTCCACCGCGACCGCGACATGCGCTTCACCGAGAACACGCTCGTCGGCATCCTCAGTCTGGGCGCTCGCCGGCCGTGGCTGCTGCGCCGGCGGGACCGACGCGACAAGTGGATCGCCGCCAACGGTGGCGCCGAGTACGACCTCTCCCCCGCGGGCGGCGACCTCTTCGTGCTCGGCGGCCGGGCCCAGGCCGACTGGGAGCACTCGGTGGCGAAGGTGCCCGGCGGCGCGGGCCGGTTCGGCCGCATCTCGGGGCAGTGGCGCTGGACGTCGGGGACGGGCCGGCCGGAGCCGGGCGGTTCGTACGCCGCGCCTCGCAACTTCTCGCGCCGCGGACGGGCGTAAGGACCCGAATAGGGCGGACGCACGATGCGCGCGCGCACCGGTTCCGTCAGGGTGGGTGGCGAAAGGAGTCCGCCATGCAGGCCGTCCATCGTCTCGGCACCATCCTCGGCGTCTGGGCCCATCCCGACGACGAGACCTACCTCAGCGCGGGGCTGATGGCCACGGCGGTCGCGGCCGGCCAGCGAGTCGTGCTCGTGCACGCGACGCGCGGGGAGAGCGGCACCTCGGACCTGATGGAGTCCGGACGCTCGTTCGCGGCGCGGCGCGAGCGCGAGCTCGCGGCGGCGCGTGCCGTGCTCGGGGTCACGGAGCAGCGCTTCCTCGGCTATGAGGACGGCCGCTGCTCGGAGGTCCCGCTCGGGGAGGGGACGCGCGCCGTCGCCGACGTCATCGCGGCGGTCAAGCCCGACACGATCGTCACGTTCGGACCCGACGGCATCACCGGCCACCCCGATCACCTCATGGTGTCGGCGTGGACGACTGCCGCGTGGCTCGCAAGCGACCGCGCCGCGACCCTGCTCTACGCGACGACGACGGACTCGTTCGCGGACGAGTTCGCGGCGTTGCACGAAGCCCTCGAGATCTTTCCGCCCGGCCTGCCGGTGCGCACCCCTCGTGGCGCGCTTGCGATGCACCTGGAGCTTCCGCCCGAGCTCCTGGCGCGCAAGCGCGCCGCGCTGGCCGCGCACGCGTCGCAAACGACCGCGCTCGCCGCCGCGTTCGGTGAGGAGAACTACCTGCGCTGGTTCGCGAACGAATCGTTCACACAGGCGGCGTGAGGATGCCGGCCGGCGCCGCGCCCGCCGTGTGCCAACATCGCTCGGTGGACGACCCCACCGGCGTGCTCCCCAACCCGATCTGGCACGCGCTCGGAGGCGAGCAAGCCGCCGTCGCCGACACGGTCGGAACGGCCCGACGCTTCCGCGTCGACGTGTCGCCGTTCTGTGGCCTCCCTGATACGCCCACCGCCGACGACTGGGACGCATTGCGCACGCTCGTCGGCCCGGGCGAGACCGCGCTGATGCTGCGGGACGAGATCGTCCCGCCCGACCCGTGGGAAGCGACCTTCACGCTGACCGGTGTGCAGATGGTGTTCGACACGGGTGTGACCTCGAGCGCGCCGCGCGCCGATCCCGCGCA
Source organism: uncultured Actinomycetes bacterium (assembly GCA_963740835.1). GTDB lineage: Bacteria > Actinomycetota > Acidimicrobiia > IMCC26256 > PALSA-610 > CAVUFH01. The sequence continues at coordinate 318,383 of CAVUFH010000007.1, forward strand.
GTTCCCGATCGTCACGCTCGGCCGCGACGACGTCACCGACATGCTCGACCTGGTCGCTCGCACCGAACCCGGGCCGTTCACCCCGAGCACCATCGAGCTCGGCACCTACGTCGGCGTGCGCGTCGACGGTGCCCTCATCGCGATGGCGGGTGAGCGCATGCGGCCGCCCGGCTACACGGAGGTCAGCGCGGTGTGCACCGACCCCGAGTTCCGCGGCCGGGGGCTCGCCGCGTACCTCGTCGACGCGGTGATGGATCTCATCCGGGCGCGCGGTGAGACCCCGATCCTCCACGCCGCCGGTCACAACGGTGGCGCGATCCGGCTCTACGAGCACCTCGGCTTCCGCCGCTCGCGCGCCGTGGTCGCGATGCTGTTGCGCGCGCCCGCCTGAGCGGGCGCGCGCACGACGAAGACGCGGCTACAACGCCGCGTAGCAGGCCTCGACGAGGTTCTGCGTGCGCGTGTCGCCCGCGAGCCCCATGGCCATCTTGTTCATGACGTACCCGAAGCCGAACTCGGCGTCGGGGTCAGCCCAGCCCATCGACCCGCCCGCACCGAAGTGCCCGAACGACTGCGGACCACCGAGCGTCATGATCGACGAGGGCAGCATGAACCCGAGTCCGAACTGGATGTCGAGACCCATCAGGATGACGTTCGGGCCGCGAGTCAGCTGCGTCGTCGCCCGCTTCAGCTGCTCGGGCGTCAACAGGCGGATGCCGTCGACCTCACCGACGCACGCGGCGTACATGCGCGCGATCGAGCGCGCGTCCGCGACACCGTTGGCCGCAGGTATCTCCGCGGCGCGCACGGCCCGGTCGTTCCAGACCGGCCCCTCGAAGGGGCCGCCTGCGCTCAGCGCCTTGCCGAGCATGGTGTCGGGACCCATGAACTGGGCGACCAACGCGCGCGTCGCTTCGTCCATGTTGTCTTCGCCACCGAGCCCCGACTGCGCGAGACGCGCGACGCGCGGCTCTTGCGACTCCGGCAGACCGATCCACAGGTCGAGCCCGAGCGGTGCCGCGACTTCGCCGTGCAGGTAGTCGCCGATGCGTCGCCCGCTGACGCGGCGGATCACTTCGCCGACGAGCCACCCGTACGTGACTGCGTGGTAGCCGTGCTGCGAGCCGGGGTCCCAGCTCGGCTTCTGCGCGGCGAGCGCGGTGACGGCCGGGTCCCAGGCGAGGGCGTCCTCGAGGGTCATCGCGCCTTCGATCCACGCCAGCCCCACTTGGTGTGACAGCAGGTAGGAGACGGGAACGTTCTCCTTGCCGTTCGCGCCGAACTCGGGCCAGTACTCGACCACGGGCGCGTCCACGTCGAGCGCGCCGGCCTGCGCGAGCTGGTTCGCGCACACGGCAGTCATGCCCTTCGTGGTGGAGAAGACGAGGATGATCGAGTCCTCTTCCCACGGGCGACCGGTGGTGACGTCGGCGACACCGCCCCAGAGGTCAACGACCTTCTGGCCGCGGTGGTACGCGGTGAAAGCCGCGCCGATCTCCTGCCCTTCGGCGAAGTTCCGCGCGAACGCGTCGCGCACACCGTCGAAGCCCGGTGCCGTCCAACCGTGCAGCTCGCTCATCGTCTCCCCCTACGCCGAGTCCTGCGGCACGCTAACGCAGGTTTCGGCGACAGACGACGACCGCGACGGTCGTGGATTGCCGCCAAAACCCAAGTGAGTCAGCTGGTGCGGCCGGACTTGCGGCGGGCGCCGCGCTCGTTGCCATCGAACACGAGCTTGCGGAGCCGGACGCTCTTCGGCGTCACCTCGACGCACTCGTCTTCGGCGATGAACTCGAGCGCCTGCTCCAACGACATGATGCGGGCGGGCACGAGCCGGACGAGATCGTCCGAGCCGGCGGCGCGATGGTTGGTGAGCTTCTTCTCCTTCGTCGGGTTCACGTCCATCTCGTCCGGACGCGAGTTCTCACCGACGATCATTCCTTCGTAGACCTCGACAGTGGGCCCGACGAGCATCGAGCCGCGCTCCTGCAGGTTCATCAGCGCGTACACGGTGGTCATCCCGCGCCGGTCGGCGACGAGGCTGCCCGTGGGACGCGTGCGCAGCTCACCGAACCAGGGCGCGTACCCGTCGAACACGTGGTGCAACATTCCGGTGCCGCGCGTCTCGGTGAGGAACTCCGTGCGGAAACCGATGAGGCCGCGCGACGGCACGCGGAAGTCGAGCCGCACCCAACCGGTGCCGTGGTTGACCATCTGCTCCATGCGCCCCTTGCGCAGGGCAAGCAGCTGGGTCACGACGCCGACGTAGTCCTCGGGCACGTCGACGGTGAGCCGCTCGACGGGCTCGTGCAACTTGCCGTTGACCTCGCGGGTCACGACCTGCGGTTTACCGACCGTGAGCTCGAAGCCTTCGCGCCGCATCGTCTCGACGAGCACGGCGAGCTGCAACTCACCGCGTCCTTGCACTTCCCAAGTGTCGGGCCGTTCGGTCGGCAGCACGCGCAACGAGACGTTACCGACGAGCTCCGCGAGGAGGCGGTTCTCGAGCTGGCGCGCGGTGAGCTTGTTGCCGTCCTGGCCTGCGAGCGGCGACGTGTTGATGCCGATCGTCATCGACAGGCTCGGTTCGTCGACGGTGAGCGGCGGCAACGGGCGCGGATCGTCCACGTCGGCGAGGGTCTCGCCGATCGTGATCTCGGGGATGCCGGCGATCGCGATGATGTCGCCGGGTCCGGCTTCGTCGGCATCGACGCGGTCGAGTGCCTGCGTCATGTAGAGCTCGGTGATCTTCACCCGTTCGATCTCGCCGTTGATCCGACACCACGCGACCTGTTGCCCGCGCTTCACGATGCCGTTACGCACGCGGCACAGCGCGAGCCGGCCGACGTAGGGCGACGCATCGAGGTTCGTGACCATCGCCTGGAACGGATGGCCTTCCTCGTACTCGGGCGCGGGGATGTGCTGCAGGATCAGCTCGCACAACGGTTTGAGGTCGCTGCCCTCGACGTCCGCGTCCAGCGACGCCCAACCCGCGCGCGCGTTGGAATACACGATCGGGAACTCGATCTGGTGCTCGTCGGCGCCGAGGTCGATGAACAGCTCGTAGGTCTCGTCGAGCACTTCGGCGATGCGCGCGTCGGGGCGGTCGACCTTGTTGATCACGAGGATGACGGGCAGGTGCGCTTCAAGGGCTTTGCGCAACACGAAGCGCGTCTGCGGCAACGGTCCCTCGCTCGCGTCGACGAGGAGGAGCACGCCGTCCACCATCGCGAGGCCGCGCTCGACCTCGCCCCCGAAGTCGGCGTGACCGGGCGTGTCGACGATGTTGAACGTCACGTCGCCGTACCGCACCGCGGTGTTCTTGGCGAGGATCGTGATTCCCTTCTCGCGTTCCAGGTCGTTCGAGTCCATGACGCGCTCGTTGACGTCCTGGTTCGCGCGGAAGGCGCCGGACTGCCACAGCAGGCCGTCGACGAGAGTGGTTTTGCCGTGGTCGACGTGTGCGACGATCGCGACGTTCCGCAGATCAGCGCGAACGGGCATCAGTGCAGGCTACTGGCGCCCGTCCTCGGAACCCGCCTCGTCGGCGGTCACCGCGCTTGCGATCTGCTCGACGAGCTGTTGCACGTCGCTGCCGTCGGCGGGATGCACCACGAGCCGGGCGAGCTGCCCGTAGAGCGGCGCGCGCTCGGCGTGCTGCTTCGAGAGGACCGTGGCAAGGTCGTTCCCCATCGCGGGCCGGTTGTTCTGGCGGTGGAACCGGGCCACGAGGTCGTCGATCGGGGGATCCAGCCACACGACGAACTCGGCGCCGAGCCGCTCCCGGATCGCGCGCTCGGTGATCGCCGACGCCGGCGCGCTGATGACGGCCGGCTCGTCACGCGCGAGTGAGTCGAGGAGGGTGGCCGCCTCGTCGCGGTGCAGCTCGTCCATCCCGACCGCGGCGGCCAGCGCGTGCGCGGTCTGCCCGGTGCGCAGTTCCAGCTGCCGGTCGTTGTCCACGTACGGGCGGCCGAGCCGGCGCGCGAGCGGCACGCCGATGGTGGATTTTCCCGAGCCCATCAGCCCCATGAGCACCACGTGACGGGGTTTCGACATATTTCTCCGGTTCAGTGATCGTGGTGGGCGGTCGGGATCCGAGCCGCTAAAGTCTCGGGCCGACGAGCGGGTACAGATAGACCGCTCGCGAAAGAAAAGAGCAGCTGCGTTGGCACAAGGCACCGTCAAGTTCTTCAACGCCGAGAAGGGTTACGGCTTCATCTCGCGCGAGGGAGACAAGGACATCTTCGTTCATTACTCCAACATCCAGGGCAACGGCTACAAGACCCTCGAAGAGGGTCAGGCAGTCGAGTTCGACGTCGCCCCCGGACGCAAGGGCGACGAGGCCCAGAACGTCCGCGTCGTCTGAAAATCAGTCGAGACCTCGTCGTCTCAAGCGTCCGAGCCGCCGGCTTCCTGCCGGCGGCTCGTTCGCGTCCGGCTCGCGCAGGTTCGGCGCACGCTATGACGGCGGCACCGACGTCGGCGTGAGGTCGTCGACCCGTTCGGCCGCTTCCACCGGCGCACCGAATCGCAGCAGCCGTCCGCCGAACGCGATCGCGCACAGCGCGAACCACGCCCAGCCCAACGCGAGGCCGGCGAGGACGTCGGTGAACCAGTGCACGCCGAGCAGCACCCGGGAGCAGGCGACCGCGGTTGCGATGCCGACCGCGATCCCCATGAGCGGCGCCTGCACTCGTGGCGATCGGGCTCGGCCCAGCAGCAGCGCACACGCGGCGTAAGTCGCCGCGGCCGCGGCGGAGTGTCCGCTTGGGAACGACGCGCCAGAGAAGCCCGCGAGTGGGTGGATGTCGGGCCGAGCGCGGTCGACAAGCACCTTGACGCCGTTGGCGATCACGTTCTGTCCGCCGACGACGAGCAGTAGGAAGAACGGGATCATGCGCACCGGCACGCGGCGGTACTCGATGAGCCCGACGACCACCGCGACGATGATCACGACCATCGTGCTGCCGACCTGCGTGATCGCGCGCAGCACTGACGTCGAGAGATCCGTGGCGTGCGATCCGCCCCACGTGGCGAAGCCGCGGTCGAGGCGCGCCAGGCCCGCGTTGGCGCGAACCATCCAGAACAACAAGCCGATCCCAAACGCACCGATCACGACGATCGCGATGCCGACGGTGAGGAGCAACCCCGTAGCGACGGTCGGATCGACGCGTGCTCGCGCGAATGCGCGTGCGCCGCGGTTGCTGCGCAACTCGTGGCGAACGACCGCCGCGGTCGCCTTCGGCGACGCAGGGTCAAGGGAAGGGACCCGCCGAAACACTGCCGTCGCAAGCGCTGCGCACACGACCGACACCGCGGCCAGGAGGAGCAAAACCACTACATCCATGTTTGCCCGCCGCTGAACCGGTGAAAACCCTCGAGGTGATGACGAACCCGTCGACGGGCGCGGGCGCCGCCATTGGGGTGCAGGCTCCAACGCGGGGACGCACCGAACCCCCATCTCTGCGCGGGGACTCGAACGAACTGTTCGAGCCGCGCGCCGACGGGGTCGCCGAGCACGCCGCGACGCGCCTTTCGGGCCGCTCGCCGGTCGCAGCCGGTGCGGTCGTCGCGTTCGTCTCGTACCTCGTGCTCTCGGTCATGCTGCTCGCGCTCGGTTGGACGATGACGCGGGTGCTCTTCCACAACCAGCCGGCCGGCTGGGACCTCGGCGTGAATCGCTGGTTCGCGGACCATCGCAACGGGACCGCGAACGATCTGACCCACATCGGGTCGAACGTCGCCGAGACCATCACGGTGATCGGCCTCGCGGCGGTGATCGTCGCGATCCTCGGGCTGCGGCGACGCTGGCACGCGATCGCGTTCCTCGTGACGGCGCTCGTGCTCGAAGTCACGGTGTTCTTGACCACGACGCTCCTCGTCGACCGGGACCGTCCCGCGGTCCAAAAGCTCGATGCTGCGCCTCCGACCTCGAGCTTCCCATCGGGCCACACCGCGGCCGCGGTCGTGCTGTATGTCGGCGTCGCACTGATCGTGGCGACGAGCGTGCGCAACCCTGTCGCGCGCGGGGTCGCTTGGGTGATCGCGGTGCTCGCGCCGGCGTTCGTCATCGTCTCGCGGCTGTACCGCGGGATGCACTTCCCCACGGACGTCGCCGCTGGGGTACTGCTCGGTGCGCTCGCGTTGGCCGCGTCGCTGCTCGTCGTGCGCACGGCCGTCGCGGTCGCGCACGGGAAGAAGGAGGTGGTCAGATGACCTCCGTTGCCGTCATCGCGCACCAGGGGAAGTCGTTGGGTGGTGGACTCGGTGAGCTGCGCGAGCGGCTCGCGGCGCACGGCGTCTCCGATCCGATCTGGCACGAGGTGCCGAAGAGCAAGAAGGCGCCGAAGCGCGTCCGGAGCGCGATCGAGGACGGCGCCGACCTCGTATTCGTCTGGGGCGGCGACGGCATGGTGCAACGCTGCGTCAATGCGCTCGCGGGCAGTGAGGCCGCGGTTGCCATCGTCCCGGCGGGTACTGCGAACCTGCTCGCCTCCAACCTCGGCATCCCGAAGGACATCGATCACGCGGTGCGCATCGGGCTGCACGGCTCGCGCCGGCGCCTCGATCTCGGCCGCGTGAACGGCGAACGCTTCGCGGTCATGGCCGGTGCCGGCTTCGACGCCCGGATGATCCGTGATGCGGACCGCGGGATGAAGGACCGTGTCGGGCGGCTCGCGTACATCGTCACCGGCGCCAAGAATCTTCGTGGATCGCGCGTCCGCACGACGATTCGTGTGGACGGCGCGAAGTGGTTCGACGACGAAGCGAGCTGCGTATTGGTCGGCAACGTCGGCAAGATCCTCGGCGGCATCGAAGCGTTCGAGAACGCGAGTCCTGATGACGGTCGACTCGAGCTCGGTGTGGTGACCGCTGATGGTCTGATGCAGTGGGCGCGCGCGCTGGGCCGCACCGCGGTCGGGCACGCCGAGAAGTCGCCGTTCGTCCACACGACGAGTGCGAAACGGATCGACGTCACCATGGCGAAGGCCACGCCGTACGAGCTCGATGGGGGCGACCGCACTTCCACGAAGCGGCTGAAGATCCGCGTCGAGCCGGCCGCGATCGCGATCTGCGTCCCGGACCGAGCCGACCGGCCCGCGAGCCCGCAGTGAGCACCCAGGCGCAGACCGGAGCTGTATGAGCACCGCGGCGCCGGTTCCCGAGACGTGGGAGTTGACCGGTGACGACGCGCGGCAGCTCCTGCTGTCCACCGGCCGCCGTCATCTGCTGCGGGACGCGTTCATGCGGCTGCGCTCGGCCGACGGCTTCAGTCACGCGCGTTCGCTCGCGTACTGCGTCTCACTCGTGCTCGTACAGGCGATCATCGCGTTCGTCGGCCTCGGCACCGCGCTCGGCAAGACCGGCACCAGCGACATGATCGTCCGGTCGCTGCGCGCCGCGGTGCAGGGCCCCGCGGGCGAGTTCCTCACGTCGGCGGTGCTCCAAGCGCAAGCCGCGGGCGCGACGCACCAATACGCCGGCCTGATCTTCGGTCTCGTCGGCGCCGTCATCACCGGCACGACACTGATGGGACAGTTCGAGCGCGCGCTCAACCGCATCTACGGCATCGAACAGGACCGCCCGTCGTTGCAGAAGTACGGGCGGGCGTGTGTGCTCGCGATCACCACCGGGTTGCTCGCCGCCCTCGCGTTCATCTCGCTCACGTTCGGCAAGCAGATCGGCGACGGATTCAGCGACCAGGCGGTTGCAACCGTGTGGGCGGTCGTGCGCTGGCCGCTCGCGCTGGTGTTGATCATGGGCGCCACCGCGCTGCTCTTCCGCGCGTCGCCGCGCCGGCACCAGCCGACGTGGTCGTGGCTCGCGTTCGGCGCTTCGGTGTCGGTGCTGCTGTGGGCCTTGGTCACGGTCGGCCTGGGTTGGTGCTTCCGGTTGAGCTCGTCGTTCGGCGACACGTACGGCCCGCTCGCGGGCATCGTCGCGCTGTTGCTCTGGGCGCTGCTCTCGTCGGTCGTGGTGCTGTACGGCGCGGCGGTCGCCGCGCAGCTCGAAGCGGTCCGTGCCGGCGCACCCGCACCGAAGGACATGGAGAAGGTCGCGCACTCGGAGCCCGAGAGCGACGCGTCACTGGTGGCGGCCGCGGCGGATCCGACGTGAGCGATCGCGTCGACGAGCTGCGGCGCACCCTCGAAGGTGTCATCGGCGTTCCGGCAACCGAAGGCAACCGCATCGAGGTGCTGCGCAACGGTGACGAGATCTTCGCGGCGATGCTCGACGCGATCGCAAGAGCCGAGCACACGATCGACTTCCTCACGTTCGTGTACTGGAGCGGCGAGATCGGCACCGAGTTCGCGCGCCGTCTCGCCGAGCGCGCGCAGGACGCTGTGCGGGTGCGCGTGCTCCTCGACGCGTGGGGCGCGCACCCCATGGACCGCGCCGCGATCGACGAGATGGAGGCCGCGGGCGTGCTCCTCCGGTGGTTCCGACCCATGCGCAGGTTCCGGCTCGGATCCGTGAACCACCGCACGCACCGGAAGGTGCTCGTCGTGGACGAGTCGATCGCGTTCACCGGCGGGGTCGGTATCGCGGACGAGTGGAAAGGAGACGCGCGCAACGAGCACGAGTGGCGAGACACCCACTTTCGCATCCACGGCCCTGCTGTCGACGGCTTGCGCGCCGCGTTCCTCGACAACTGGGCCGAGACCGACCCCGAGCTCTTCGACGAAGTTACCGACCGCTTCCCGGACCAACCCAAGCCCGGCGAAACGATCGTGCAGTGTGTGCGCGGCGCGTCCGAAACCGGATGGAGCGATGTCGCCACGTTGTTTCGCACGCTGTTGCAGTCGGCGCGCCAGTGCGTGCGGATCGCGACGGCGTACTTCGTCCCCGACGAGGAGATCACCAAGCGGCTGTGTGACGCGGCGGACCGCGGCGTGCATGTGCAGATCCTGCTGCCCGGCCCGCACGCCGACAAGCGGCTCGTGCAGCTCGCAAGCGAAGCGACCTACCACGAGCTCCTCGAGCACGGCATCGAGATGTGGAACTTCCAGCCGTCGATGATGCACGCCAAGATCATGACGGTCGACGGCGTGGTCGCGAACATCGGCTCGGCCAACCTGAACGCGCGGTCGACCGCCTGCGACGAGGAGATCAACGTCGTCACGCTCGATCCTGAGCTCGTGCGCATCCTCGACGAGCACTTCGACGCCGACCTGGAGCGCAGCGTGCAGATCAAGACGGTGCGCTGGGAACGGCGCACTCTGCGCCAGCGCGTCTCCGAGCAGCTCGTCACGCCGCTGCGGCGCTGGTTCTAGCGAAGCCGAGTACCGTCTGCGCTCGTGACAGCGACTGATGTCCCGCTGATCCCCGTGCCCGCGGCGCCGGCCGGTCACGAGTACCGGCACGTCACCGTGGACCGGTACGCGGGCGCCTGTGGTGCAGTGATCTCGGGCGTCGACCTCGCGAGCGAGCTCAACGACGACGCGGTCGCGGAGATCCGGCGGGCGCTGCTCGACCACCAGGTGATCTTCTTCCGCGGGCAGTCGCTGACGCCCGAACAGCAGGTCGGCTTCAGTCGCCGCTTCGGCCCGTACAGCCCGGTGCCGTTCGTCGAGCCCCTCGCCGGCCATCCCGAAGTGATCGCGGTCGTGCGCGAACCGAGCGAACAGACGGGGCTCGTGTTCGGCGGCTTGTGGCACTCGGACTTCTCGTTCCTGCCTCAGCCTCCGATGGGTTCGATCCTGCATGCGATCGAAGTGCCGCCGTACGGCTCGGACACCATCTGGGCCAACCAGTACCTCGCGTACCGCGGTCTGTCGCGATCGATGCGCCAGGTCCTCGCCGGACTCCGTGGCATCCACAGCGCCGTCAACGCGTACTCGCCGAAGATGCAAGCGATCCATGACATGTTCGCGGGCATGACGGTGCAGACCAGCGACGACGCGAACCGTACGCAGGAGCATCCGGTCGTGCGGCGGCATGCGGAGACCGCGCAGCCCGCGCTGTTCGTCAACGCGCAGTACACGATCGCCCTCGCCGGGTTCCATCCGCACGAGTCGCAGCTGTTGCTCGATCACTTATTCGCGCATTCGACGCAACCCGGCTACACGTGCCGCTGGCAGTGGGCCACCGGCGACGTCGCGTTCTGGGACAACCGCTGCGCCCAACACATGGTGATGGGCGACGTGGCCGGCCACCGGCGCTACATGCACCGCACAACGGTGGCCGGCGAAGCGCCCGTCCCCGTATGACCGATCGGCCCGTGTGACCGATCGTGGCGTGAGCGACCCCGCGACCTACGATCCGGGCTACGGCCCGCTCGTCGAGACCCATGTGCGCATCGCGACGTGGAACATCTGGGCCCGGTACGGCCCGTGGGCAGAACGCGCGCCGGTCATCGAGTCGACGTTGCGCGGGATCGACGCCGACATCGTGGGGTTGCAGGAAGTGTGGAACGACGGCACCCGCAACCAGGCGCGCGAGCTCGCGACCGCGCTCGGCTACGAGGCCGCGGTCTGGGCACCGAACCTCACCTTCCCCGACGGCGTCCAGGCCGGCAACGCCGTGATCTCGCGCTGGCCGATCACCCGCCACGAGATACGACTGTTGCCCCGCGAGGGTGCCGGCGCGCGCGACGACGAAGGCGAGGAGCGTCTGGCGCTGCTCGCGGAGGTCGACGGGCCGCGCGGACCGATCCAGGTGTTCTGTGCGCACTTGAGCTGGCGCGACGATCACAGCGCCGTGCGCCAGGAACAGGTGCGCGCACTGTGCGAGTTCGTGCGCGAGTGCCGACCGCGCTCGTTTCCTGCGATCGTGGTCGGCGACCTCAACTCGGAACCCACGAGCGACGAGGTCCGAATGCTCACCGGGCTCGCGGCGGTGCCGGTTCCGGGCGTCGTGTTCCGCGACACGTGGCGCGTCGTGCACGGCAACGCCGATGGGGATCCCGGCTACACCGTCACGAACGCGAACCCGTTCGACCGAGCGAACCTGTTCCTCGACCAACGCATCGACTACGTGCTCGCGGGCGTGCCGAAGCTCGGCGGCGTCGGCCACGCGCTCGACGTGCGCGTGTTCGGCGACGAACCGGTCGCGGGCATGTTCGGCTCGGACCACTACGGCGTCCGTGCCGATTTGCGCTATTGATGCGGTGTTACGACTCGGCGGGCGCGGCCGGGCCGGGGCGCACGACGTAGTCGTCGGCTTCGGGATCGAACTCCAGCTCGACGATGCCGCGCTGCGCCGCCGCTTTGTTGAACTGGAGGAAGCCGCCGTAGCCGAAACGCTTCTCGCTGAAGTCGGGTTGCGCCTTGCGCAGCTGGTTCTTCAGGCCCGAGAGGTGCAGCGGCCCCTTGGCCGACAGCTTCGCGACGACCGAGCGCAGCAGGGCGAACGCGGCATCCCGCTCGTCGGCTTCGGTCGGGAACGACACGGTCGGGTCGCCGGTGTTCGTGCCCGTCCCCAGCTCCACGACGCCACGTTCCGCGAGGTGCCGGAGGAGTTCGGTGAAGCCCCGGAAGCCGTACGTCGTCTCGCTGAACGTCGGGTCCTTGCGCAGGATCGTGCGCTTCAACATCGATGCGAGCACGGGTCCACCCGTACTGCGTTCGAGACCGGAGAGCGTCTGGGTCACGAGCACGACGAGGTCGGCTTCGCGTGGCGCGTGGGCTCGTCGGCCGCGAGTTGCTCGGCTTCGGGCTCGGCGTCTGCATCCTTCGTCGCGCCTGCGGACTTTCGACCGCGGCGGGCCGGAGTGCTGCGGCTGCTCCGCTTCGGCGCGGCTGGTTCGACCCCCTCGAGCCTTTCGTAGAACAGGAACTCGTCGCATGCGGGCGGCAGCAGTGCGGATGTCGACGCCTCGATGCCGATGCCGATCACCCGACGGTTCAGTTCGCGCAGCTTGTGAACGAGCGGGGTGAAGTCGCTGTCACCGGTGCCGAGCACGAAGGTCGTGATGTAGTCGCGCTCGAGGCAGAGCTCGACCGCGTCGACCGCCATCTTGATGTCGGCCGCGTTCTTGCGGACCACGCCCATGCGTTGCGGGATCTCGATCAACTCGACGTGGTGGCGGGTGAGCTCGCGCCGGTCGTCGCCGAAGCGCGACCAGTCGGCGTAGGCACGCCGGACGACGACCCGGCCGCGTTCGGCGAGCGCGTCCGCGATCGGCCGGAAGTCGAGCGGGCTGCCGCCCAGCGCTTCGCGGGCGCCGATGGCGAGGTTCTCGTAGTCGAGGAACAGCGCGATGCGTTCTTCGTCGTCGGCGGGCATCAGGCGCGTCAGGCGTCGTAGAAGAACGGATCGTGCAGGCCGACGAGCGTGCGGGCCCGTTCCGTCTTCGCGCGCAAGATCGCTTCCTCCGAAAGTTGGTTCGCGATGTCGGTCGTGCGCAAGCGTTGCGCAAGATCGCGGCGACCGTAATGCACCTGCAGGAAGTAGCGGCCCCGCCCATCGGGCGCGGCCGGCAGACCGCGGTGCCACACGTCGGAGACGAACAGCGCGACATCGCCTGCGTTCGCCTCGACGAGCACCGGCGGGCGCCCGTCGTAGGTCAGCTCCGGGTCGTACATCCGGTCGAACGGCGCGAGGCGTCCGGAACGGTGGCTGCCGGGCACGATCGCGGTCGGTCCGTCGGCGGCGGCGCAGTCCTGGAGGTAGATGTGCGCGCCGATCGCGAACACCGGATACGGGATGCGGTCGTCCCAGGGGACGTCCTCGCGGCGCGGGATGTGCGGGCCCGCGTCGCAGTGCCACGGGCCGCCCGCGAAGTCGGCCGGGTTCCGCCACGCGGTGTTGGCGATGACGTGGCAATCCTCGGCCAGCAACGGTTCGATCACTTCGAGCACACGCGGGTCGCTCACCGCGGCCTGGCACGCCGCGCTGCGGTTGCACAGCTCGTAGCGGAACTCGACCTTGTCTTCGCGTGTGCGCTCGGGGGGAACGGTGTCGAAGACGACGTCGATCTCTTCGCGGAGCGCGGCAACCGCACGACCGTCGAAGACGCCGGGGAGCATCGCCCAGCCGTCCTGCTCGAGCTGCGAGGTGGCGGCCGGCGCGTCGCCCTCGTACACACCCAAGTTCTTCAGCAATCGCCGGATCACGCCTTCCACCCTACGCGGAACCCATCGCTTCCAACAGTTGGCAGTGAAGCACGCTCAGGGCTGGAGAAGGCGGCCGAGGCGGCGTTGCGCGATGCGGAGCCCGACGGCGCCCATCACCGCGAGGTACGCGGCGTTCAGCAGGAGCGACCAGTGCAGCGAACCGAGCACGAGCGAACGCTCGAGCACCACGCCCTGGTACAGCGGCGTGATCCGGATGAACGCCTCGAGCGCAGCGGGGTACTGCGAGATCGGGAAGAACGTCGCCGAGAACAAGAACAGCGGCACGATCGCGAGGTTGATGTAGTCGAAGTCGAGGAAGCTGCGCATGAACGTGGTGGCCGCGAGCCCGGCGCCCGCGAAACCGAAACCGATCAGCACGGCCACCGGCGCGGCGAGGATCGCCCACCACGACTCGACCAACCCGAACAGCACCATCGTGAGCAGGAACACGGTGGAGTAGATCGCGCCGCGCAACAGCGACCACGCGACTTCACCGCGTGCGAGGTCCGACGGGCCGATGGGTGTCGACAACACAGAGTCGTAGACCTTCGTGTACTTGAACTTCACGAAGAAGTTGAACGTCGCGTCGAGCAGCGCGCCGGTCATCGCCGACATCGCGAGCAACCCGGGGGCGACAAAGTGGTCGTACGGCACCGAGTTGCCGTTGAACTCGAGGTCGCCGACGAGCTTGCCGACGCCGATGCCGATCGAGAGCAGGTAGAGCAGCGGCTCGGCGAACCCGGTGGCGAAGATGAACCACATGCGCCGGTACGCGAGGACGTTGCGCTCGACGACACGCGTGGCCCGCTGCAACGCGATCATCCCGCCAACCGCCGCGTGAACGTGCGCGTCCCGGTCAGCCAGCCTGTCACGACGACGGCGACGAGGAACGCGACATGCGCCAGCATCGGCCAGAACGCGAGGTTGCCCGTGGTCGCGCGTCGGGCGAGCTCGACCCCGTGCCAGAGCGGCGAGAGCACCGCGATCGGCTCGAGCCAGTTCGGCAGTTCCGAGATCGGGAAGAACGTGCCGGAGAACAAGAACAACGGCAGGATCCCGAGCCGCATGATGACGGGGAACGAGAAGTCGGTCTCCTGCGTCACCGAGAACGCGGCCATCGGCGCGCAGAACGCGGCCGCGGTGAGCGCGGCGGCGGGCACGGCGAGCACGCCCCACGGAGACGCGATGCCGCCGAGCAGCGCGGCCACGACCAGGAACACCGAGCTGCTCACCACGGTGCGGATCGCCTGCCAGACGACGAAGCCTCCGAACACGTCCGCGGCGCGGATCGGTGTCGCGACCATCCCGTGGTAGAAGCGGATCCACTTCACGCCGGCCACCACCGGCCACAACGCCTCGCCGGCCGCGAGTTGCACCGCGCTCGCGATCATCAGCCCCGGCGCGACGAACTGCAGGTACGAGACACCGCTGACGTCGCCCGACGACTTGTCGATCAGGTTCCCGAGCCCGACTCCCATCGCGGCGAGGAAGAGGATCGGGCTGAGGAACGTCGAGAACGCGAGCCCGCGCCACAGCCGGCGGTACACCTGCCACTCGCGCTCGACGACGCGCAGGAGTGGCGGCGTCTGGCGCCGTACGGCGGCCGGCGCGGGTGCGGTGCTCGTCGCCATCTCGGCCCTCGTCGCCCTCTCAGTCCTCGTCGAGCGTGCGCCCGGTGAGGATGAGGAACACGTCCTCGAGGCTCGCCCGCCGCACGAGCACGGAAGCGGCGCGCATACCGCTTTCGGTGATGGTCTCGGCGACGCTGTCGCCGTCGTCCACGTACAGGACGACGCGGTCCGCGAGCGGTTCGACGCGTTCGACGAGCGGCTCGAGCTTGGCCAGCGCCGCGACCTGATCCGCGTCGGCTTCGAAGCGCACTTCCACGACCTCGCGCGTCACGTGCCGGCTGATCAGGTCGCGCGGCGAACCCTTCGCCGACGATGTGCCCGCGGTCCATGATCACGAGCCGGTCGCACAGCTGCTCGGCTTCGTCCATGTAGTGCGTGGTCAGCACGAGCGTCACGCCCGCGCGCTTCAGCTGGTAGAGCCGTTCCCACACCAGGTGCCGCGCCTGTGGGTCGAGGCCCGTGGTCGGTTCGTCGAGGAGCAGCAGCTCGGGCTGGTTGATGAGCGCGCGCGCGATCGTGAGCCGGCGCTTCATGCCGCCGGAGAGCGGGTCGACCTTCGAGTCGCGCCGGTCGGTGAGCTGCACGAAGTCGAGGAGCTCCTCTGCCCGCTCGCGGATCACGGCGCGCGGGAGGTCGAAGTAGCGCCCATAGATGAGCAGGTTGTCCCACACCGTCAGCTCGGTGTCGTGGTTGTCCTCCTGCGGTACCACGCCCAGGCGGCTGCGGATCGTCGGGCCGTCGATCTCCGGGTCGAGCCCGAGCACGCGCAGGTAACCATCGGTGATCGGCGAGACGCACCCGACCATGCGCATCGACGAGGTCTTGCCCGCGCCGTTCGGGCCGAGGAAACCGAAGGCCTCACCGGGCTCGATCGCGAAGTCGACGGCGTCGACCGCGACGAACGAACCGAACCGTTTCGTCAGCGCGCGCGCTTCGACCAGGGGCGGAGTCACAGCGGCCGACGCTACCGCCTCGCGCGATCAGTCCTCGTGGGATTCCGCGCGCCGTTCGTTGATGCGCTGCGCCGGCCACTTGCCCGAGTCGGTCTCGTCGTAGGTCCAGTCGGGCTGGCGGCGGGCGTGATCGACGTCGAGGCGCGCGAGTCCGTCCTCGATCTCGAGGATAGGAGCGACGAGGTACGGGTCTGCGGCATGCAGGTGCTTGTCGACGTGGCCTCGCACGGCGTCGGGAAAGAGGTCGAGCAAGCTGTTCACCACGATCTGCTGCTGGTTCGCGAGCGTGCACCGCGCGCTGTCGGCGACGGTGTTGGCGCGATCGCCGAGCGCGTCGACATCGAAGTGCGACGCGTCCGAGCGTCGGATCTTGTCGAGCAGGCCTGCCATCGCGAGCCCGTCCCGTTTGCACGGCGTGCACTGCCCGCACGACTCGACCGACAAGAACCGCTCGACGCCGTGCGCGACGGCGACGACGTCGGTGCGGTCGTCGATGACGATGAACCCGGCCGCGCCGAGCCCGCTGCCCGCGTCGCGCATGGCTTCGTACGTGAGCGGCGTATCGAGCGCGGACGCGGGGATGAACGCGTTGGCCACACCCGACAGCACCGCGACGATCTCCCGGCCGTCCTCGACGCCACCCCCGATCTCGTTGATCGCATCGCGCAGCGTCGTGCCCATCGGGATCTCGGCCACGCCCGCACGCCGGGTCGCACCACTCACAGTGCACACCAGCGTGCCCGGTGACTCCTCCGTGCCGTAGGCACGGAACGCGTCGACGCCATCGGCGAGGATCCGGGGCACGTTCGCGAGCGTCTCGCAGTTGTTGGCGAGGGTCGGCGGAGCGATGCCCTCACCACCGGGCTCGGCCAGCTCGAGATCGGCGGCCGACTCGGTGCCGTCGCCGACCTCGTCCACGCCGTGACGCCAGGGCGGTGCGACGCGCGGGAACGGTTCGCGGCCGTCGAGCACCTCGAGCAGGCCGGTCTCCTCGCCGTAGAGGTAGGAGTTCGGACCGCCGTAGGCGATGACCTCGATGCCGTCGAGCCAGCCCGCGGCGCGCAGCTCTTCGATCGCCTCGACGACGTGCGCCATCCCGCGCGTGAACGTCTCCTTCATGGCGACGATGACCTTCTCCGCGTCCACCGCGTACGCGGCGATCAGCGCGCCTTCGAGCACCTGGTAGGGATTCCTGCGCAGCAGCGTGCGGTCCTTGAACGAGCCCGGCTCGCCCTCCGCCGCGTTCACCACCACCGTGGTCGCGTACACGGACGACTCGTACGCGGCGACGGTCTGCCACTTGCGCCCGGTCGGGAACCCGGCACCGCCGCGGCCGCGCAGTCCCGCGGCGAGCACGGTCTCGATCGTCTGCGTCGCCGGCGCGCCGCGAGCGGCCTCCAGGCCCCGCCCGCCACCGAGGGCGAGGTAGGCCTCGAACGACACAACCGGACTCGGGTCGAGGACGCGATGCACCGCAACTCCAAATTCTTTGGCGCGCTATGACGTCTCGACACTAGATGCGCCGAGTCGCCGCTCGCGTATGCGGGAAGCCACGACGGCGACGGTGAGCAGCGCCACGATGACGCCGAGCGAGATCGGCGTCGGGAAGTGCACCCAGTGCGACACCGCCATCTTGACGCCGACGAACACGAGGATGAGCCCGAGCCCGTGGCCGAGGTAGTGGAGCCGGTCTTTCCACCCCGCGAGCAGGAAGTACGCAGCGCGCAGCCCGAGGATCGCGAACGCGTTCGAGGCGAACACCAGGTACGGCTCGTGGCTCACGGCGAGCACGGCCGGCACTGAGTCGACCGCGAAGATCACATCGGTGAACTCGACCACGACGAGCGCGGCGAGCAACGGCGTCGCGGCGCGCTTCATGTTCACCTTGGTGAAGAAGTGGTGACCGTCGAGCTCGGGCGACACCGGCATGAACCGCCGGAGGAACCCGACCGCGCGGTCGTGGCCGTGCACGCCTTCGTCGGCGCGGTGCCGCAGCACCTTGATCCCCGTGTACACGAGGAACACTCCGAACACGAGCAGCAGCCACCAGAACCGAGCGATGAGCGCGACGCCTGCCGCGATGAAGATGGCACGCAGCACGAGCGCGCCGAACACGCCCCAGAACAGGACGCGGTGCTGGTACCGCAACGGGATCGCGAACGTCGAGAAGATGACCGCCCACACGAACACGTTGTCGACCGACAACGACTTCTCGATCAGGTACCCCGAGAGGTACTCACCGGACGCGGCCCCGCCCCACGTCGCCCACACCACGACACCGAAGCTCAATCCACACGCGACCCACACGAGCGACTCGACGAGCGCGCGCCCCGGCGTCGGCTCCTTGTCGCCGCGGTGAAGCATCAAGTCGATGCTCAACATCACGACGATCGTCAGCAGCAGCCCTGCCCATGCGATCGCCGGCACGTCGATGTCGACGAAGGATCCGCCCTCACCGGACTTGGTCACGGCGGTGGAGCTGAGCAACATGCATCGACCTTTCGAATCAGTGAGTGTGATTCGAAGGTCTCCCCCAGCCGATGTGTCGCCAGATCACGGCCGGTGACACCGGGATGGTTCGAGCGCGCGGCTCGAGGTCACCCGTACTGACGATGCCACCTGCGCGGGGTACTCCCCTTCAGAAGCGACCAGGGTAGCCGTCAGGGCCGGGGTCGCGCGCTCCCGATCGGCCGTTCGGCCGACCACGGGAAGTCGATCCAACGATCGGTGCGACGCCACACGAAGTCGCTGCGGACGATCGAGCGCGGCTTTTCGTCGAGCACGGCGGCGCGCACCTCGAGCACCGCGGGCGCGCACTTGTCCATCACGAGGCCAGCGTCTCACCAGTAGTCGGCGACGTCGTCGGGGATGAACACCCGCCGGTTCGCGACGTCGTCGAGGTTGAGGACCCGGCGGCAACTCGACCGGCACGTCCAGCCGTTCGTCGATGCCGGTGTAGAACTCGACGTTCACCGTCGCGACGTTCTTGTGGCCGAGCGCGTACGCGAGGGCACCGCCGATCACCGGCCGCCTCGCGCGATCGCCACCAGCCAGTCGGGTTCGTACCACTGGCGCGCACGGATTCGGCGAGTTCGCGCACCGCACGTGAGAAGGCCCTCGCAGCTGAGGACCTCGCGTGCGACCGCCTCGACCGCCTCCGCCCTGACCGCACACGACGAGCACGGCTCCCACGGTTGTGGCCCGCAATGGTTACAAGAACGTGACCAGTTCTTGATGACACGCACGAGAAGGAGAGGCACGATGCGGGGACGTGCGACCCGGCGCGGGCGTGACGCGATCAGGCGGCGTGTGTCGGCGCTCCACCTCGCCGGGCACGCAATCCGTTCCGTCCCGCCGGTCGCACTCGGGCATTTGTTCGTACATCCGAACTATTAGTAGTATCGGAATGTGCGTAACAGCCAAGGAAATCGCCCACGCGACCCCGACCGGTCGGCCAACAGTGTGCTCTCCGCTTCGCGCGCGCTCGTCGGAGTTGCCGCGCGGTCCCTGGCCGACCTGGAAGCAGACCTGACCCTCACGCAGTACAGGGCGCTCGTCCTGCTCAGCCAGCGGGGTGAGCTGAACGCGCGATCACTTGCCGAAGCGCTCGAGATCAGGCCCTCGACGCTGACGGGCCTGTGTGACCGCCTCGAGGCCAAGAAGCTGATCACGCGCGCGACCTCGAGTGAGAGTCGCCGCGAGGTCGTCCTCCGTGTGAGCGGGCGCGGGCGGGCACTCGTCCAAGCGGTCACCGAGCGCCGGCAGCGTGAGATCGCCCGCATCCTCGACCGGCTCAGCGCGCCGGCCCGCCGTCGTGTCGCCGATGCGTTCGCCGCGTTCGCGACCGCAGCCGGAGAGCTCCCCGATGACGCATGGAAGTTGGGTTGGACGTGATCGGGCGCGTGCGCGTGACGCCTTCCATGCTGCGCCGCCGCGAACAACTGAGCGCGTTCGCGCAACGTTCGAAGGAGGTCATCCTCTTCGCCGCGGTCGTCGGCGCCGCGACCGGCCTCATCGTCGGCCTGTTCGAGCGAGTTGTCCAAGACGGCATCGACCACATCGACAAGGGGCCGCCATGGGTCGGCGCGGCAATGCCGTTTGTCGGGCTCGCGCTTGCTGCGGTCTGTTTGCGCTGGATCGGCGCCGGCATCTCGCCCGCCACCGCGGACGAGTACCTGTTGGCCTTCCACGATCCCGAGCACCAACTCGGATTGCGGGCGCTGATCGCGCGAATGCTCGCGGCGGTCGCGACGCTCGGGAGCGGCTGCCCCATGGGGCTCGAAGGCCCGTCGCTGTACAGCGGCGCTTCGCTCGGGAACATGCTCCAGCGGCGACTCCCAAGGCTCTTCTCTGCACAGAATCGCCGCGTTCTCCTCGTCGCCGGGGCCGCGGCCGGCGTGGCCGCGATCTTCAAAGCGCCGGCGACGGGCGCCGTGTTCGCGTTGGAGGTCCCGTACCAGGACGATCTCGCCCGGCGCATGCTGCTGCCCGCACTCGTCGCGTCGGCGAGCGGCTACCTGACGTTCGTCGCGCTGCACGGCACCGCGCCCCTGTTGCCGGTGTTCGGGACCGCGCCGTTCTCGACGAAGGATCTCGTCGGGGCGATGGTGATCGGCCTTCTCGCCGGCTTCGGGGCTCGGATCTTCTCCTACATGGTCCGCGCGGCCAAGCGGGTCGCGGGCCGGGTGAGTCCGCTGTGGCGTGTCCCGGCCGCGGGCATCTCGCTCGCGCTCTTCTTCGGGGCTTCCCGGGTCCTCACCGGTCGCGATCTGGCGACGGGCACGGGCTACGACACGATCCGCTGGGCCCTCGAGCCCTCACGCGGCTTGTGGCTCATCGGCGCGATGTTGCTCCTGCGTTGTCTTGGCACGACGGCCACGGTCGCAGGTGGCGGGGTCGGCGGCCTCTTCATCCCACTCGTGGTCGCGGGCGCGCTCTCGGGACGCATCGTCGGCGGCACGTTCAACGCGCTCGACAGCTCGTTGTTCACGGTCATCGGTGTTGCGGCATTCCTCGGTGCGGGCTACCGGGTCCCGCTCGCGGCAGTGATGTTCGTGGCGGAAGCAACCGGGAGGCCCGGATTCGTCGTGCCCGGTCTCATTGCAGCCGTCGTTGCCGAACTCATGATGGGCCGGCTCTCGGTCACGACGTATCAGCACCGGCCCGAACCAGAGCTGCCCGTGGGCACGTGAGGCAACCGACGTAGTGTGCTGCGCTGGTGCCGCCCGAACCGGATCCTGCTCCGCCGCACCAGCCAATGAACCGCAAGGCTGTCGCGTTGTTCGCGATCCCGATGGCCGTGCTCACGATCCTCGGCTGGGTCGGCGACGCGCTCGCGCCGAGCCTCCTCGACCGCGCCCCGTTGCTGCTGCTCGTGTGCAACCCGAGGCTGCGCAACCTCGTGCTCGTGTCCCCGATGGTGGACGTCACGCCGTTCGTGGTCGTCGCGGTCGGGCGCCTGGTGATCAGCGACCCGCTCTTCTACTGGTTCGGCCGCCGCTACGGCGACACGTCCATCCGCTGGATGGAACGCAAGCTCGGGCCGAGCGCGGGCACCGTGCTCTGGGCCGAGCGACTGTTCCGCAAAGCCGCGTGGCCGGTGGTCGCGCTGATGCCGAACAACCTCATCTGCCTGCTCGCGGGCGCGACCGGCATGGCATGGGCCGGCTTCGCGATCGTGAACGTCACCGGCACCCTCGTGCGCGTCCTCGGTGTCCGTCTCATCGGCGCCGCGTTCTCCGACCCGATCCTCGCGTTCAACGCATGGATCGGACGCAACCGACTCGTGCTCACCCTGATCACGATCGGCATCACGTTCCTGCTCGTCGCGCGCAGCGCGCGGCACGGCCGCGAACCGGTCGAATCACCCGGCGAACTCGCCGCCGAGCTCGACGGCATGTACAAAGACGCCGTGGCGAAGAACGTGGTCGGCACCGACCTGGAACCCTGCGGCTTCGAGCCACTCACGGGCTTCTACCGCGACGGCTGCTGCAACACCGGCGGCGACGACCCTGGCGTGCATGTCGTGTGCGCGCAGATGACGGCCGAGTTCCTCGCGTTCTCGCAAGCCCAGGGCAACGATCTGTCGACGGCGATGCCCGACGCAGGCTTCCCCGGTTTGCAGCCGGGCGACCGCTGGTGCCTGTGCGCATCGCGCTGGCAGGAAGCGTTGGACGCGGGTGTCGCGCCGCCCGTGTACCTCGATGCGACCCACGTCCAGGCCCTGGAGTGGTGCTCGCTCGACGCCCTGCGCCGCCACGCGGTCGACGAACCTGGTCGGGCCAGCTCCTGACGCCGCCGCCGAGGACCTGCGTGCGCCCGGATTGACGCGCCTGCGTCACGGAACCGGGTCGCCGACCACGTAACCTGGGTACCGAAGTACTTGCCGCGAGCGGCCCGGGTGTTCTGCGGGCCCGCGGTATCGATGACGGAGATCCCCATGGCCACACGACGCACGTCCTTCGACAAGCTCCAGCGCGAACGGGCAAAGAAGGCCAAAGCCGCAGGTAAGCGTGAACGCCGCCAAGAGCGGGCAAACGGCGAAGACCTCGATCCGGACCAGGAACTGGCCCCGGTTGCCGTCGAGCAACTGTCGGCCGGTGAGCTGATGGAGCGCCTCGAAGTGCTCCACAACCGCTTCGAGGACAACCTCATCGACTTCGACTCGTTCGAAGACCAGAAGCGCGAGCTGCTCGAGCGGCTCGCGTCGCTCCCGCTGGACTGAACGTCCGGAGGCGTTTCTCCGCTACGGGTACAGGCGGCTGTCGAGCTCGCGGACGCGCGCGGCCATCGCCTCGAGCAGCTTCAGCGAGAACGACGGGACGTCGTGGACGAGGCGGCTCAGCGATCGCCGGCTGATCTCGGCGACCTCGAGGTCGCTGTCGGCGTCGACGGTCGCGTTGCGCTTCGACCGGGCGAGCAGCGCCAACTCCCCGACCGCGTCGCCGCCCCCGATCAGCGCGACGCGGCGACCGTTGCGCGAGACGCGCGCCATCCCGGTGAGAATGACGTACATCGAGTCGCCGTCCTCGCCTTCGGTCATGAGCCGGGTGCCCTTGGGTATGCGGCGGATCTTCGCGAGCTTGGCCACCTTGCGCAGCTCCCGCGTCGAACAGAGCGAGAAGAGCCGAGTGTTCGCCAGCGCGCCGGCGATGCCGGGCAGCGGTACTGCCGACTTGTCGCGCGTCAACGCGCCAACGGTCACAGGATGCATATTCGTCTCCCTCGTCGGCCGGAACGCTACCTGCTCGCGTACTCGTCGACCCCGGGATCGCCGCCCGCAGCCGCGATGGCCAGACGCGGGAGATAGTGGCCCCAGCCCTCGCCGTGGCGCTCGGCGGCGCCATCGGCCGGGAGGTCGTAGTGCCGTAGGCGCACGAGCGTGCCGTCGCCTTCACGCGCGAGCGTCACCTCGACGGTCGATGTGCCCGGCGGCATCCCCGCCGACCCTTCCCACCCCCACGTGAAGACGATCCGTTCGCTCGGGACGACCTCCACGATCGATCCCGCGGCGACGTCCCGACCCGTGACGTCGACCCGGAAGGCGCCACCCGGACGCGCGTCGATGTCGGCGGCCACACCCATCCACTGACACATGCGTTCGCTGTCCGTGAAGAACGGGAACACGGTCGTTGGGCTGGCCTCGATGTAGATCGACAGCTCGACCGCGTCGCTCACGCGCGCCCTTTCGTAGCGTTGCGCCTCGAGTTCGCACGAGCCGGTGCCTTGGTGCGCCGTGTGCGCTCCTCGGACTCCGCGGCCCGCTTCAGATCGACGAGGCCGTCGCGCCACATCGTCTCCAGCCACGTCCGCAGTTCGGCGAACCCCTCGGGCCGCGCGCGATACCAGCGCCGGGTGCCGTCCGGCCGCACGACCACCAGTTCGGCGTCCTCGAGCGCGCGCAGGTGCTGCGACACCGCGGGGCGGCTGATCGGGAAGCGCGTCGCGATGTCGCCCGCGGTGCGTTCGCGATCGCGGACCAACCGCAGGATCTGCCGGCGGGTCGGTTCGGCGAGCGCACGGAGGGCCGCGTCCATGAAATCCAGCCTAGCGAGATCGCACGCGAGTGTGTAGCTTGTTGCTTACGTAAGTGAATGACTACATATAGGACCAGGAGACACGCACATGGAATCGCTGCACGCGCTCGAACTGGCATTCGCGAACACTGGTCGGCTGATCGCCGGCGTGCGGGCCGATCAGTGGGAGGTGGGCACCCCGTGCGAGAAATGGGACGTCCGCCAGGTCGTCAATCACGTGACCTCGGTGGTGCAGATGTTCGGCGCAGCCGCGGCGGGAGACTCGGCGCCCCCGCGCCCCACTGATACCGACGTGCTCGGCGACGCTCCGGCCGCGACGTTCGGGGAATCGGCCGCCGCGACACTCGCCGCGTGGCGTGGACGCGACTCGTTCGACGGCGACGTGATCCTGCCGCTCGGCCCGGTGCCGGCGCGCAACGCCATCGGCATCAACCTGGTCGACGCATGCGTGC
Organism: uncultured Actinomycetes bacterium; assembly: GCA_963740835.1. GTDB lineage: Bacteria > Actinomycetota > Acidimicrobiia > IMCC26256 > PALSA-610 > CAVUFH01. The sequence continues at coordinate 342,516 of CAVUFH010000007.1, forward strand.
ACGGCTGGGACATCGCGATCGCCACCGGTCAACATCCAGACCTGGACCCGGAGGCGTGCGCGCTCGCGCTCGCGGCGTCGGAGCAGTTGCTTCCCACCGTGGGCCGGCGCGATCGCTTCGCTGAAGCGGTGCCGGTCCCCGACGGCGCTCCGGTGGCCGACCGCTTGGTCGCCTACCTCGGGCGCCGGGCCTGAGCGAGGCACCTCACGGGGTGAGTTGCGCGACGAGCCCGTCGGGGTCTTCGACGAGCTCGATGTAGATCCCGAGTTCGGCGAAGGTGTCGAGGTACACGTAGTACAGCGTTCCGATGTGGCCGGACATCGCGCACTCGATGCCGTCTGCGCGCGCGGTCTCCACTTGGTCGTCGACACGCTCGACGAGAAACGCGAGGTGGTGTGCCCCGGGGCCGTACTCGGCGAGGAAGTCGTGGGTGAGCCCTTCACCGTCGAGCGGCTGGATCAGTTCGATCTGCACCCGGCCACTGCGCCCGAACGCGAGCGACACGGACGACTCGATCTCGCGCCCGCGGTACCGGTACGGCGCGCCGATCGACGGGAACGTCGTCCACTTCGGACAGCCGATCGTCGCGGTGAACGCCTCCATCGCCGCGTCCAGATCGGCGACGACGAACGCCTCTTGGAAGAACCCCGCCCCCACCCGGGCGAGCAACGCATCCACCGCGCCGTCCATACGCGCGGAGCCTAGAGCGAAGTGGCGCCGGGGGAGGACGCATCCACCGCGGCTGAACGACGAACGCCGCACGCGGCAAGATGGGCGCCATGCAACACGTTCGCCTCGGCCGCGCCGGCCTGCCCGTCTCCCGCCTCTGCCTCGGCACCATGACCTTCGGTTTGCAGTGTGACGAGCCGACATCGATCGCGATCATGGATCGCGCGGCCGAAGGCGGGATCACGTTCCTCGACACCGCCGACGTCTACCCGCTCGGCGGCGACCTGACGACGGTCGGTCGCACCGAGGAGATCGTCGGCAACTGGCTGCGCGGTCGCCGCGACCAGTTCGTGCTCGCCACGAAGTGCTTCGGTCCGACGGGACCCAATCGGTGGGACGCGGGCAACAGCCGCCGCCACATCATGGACGCGATCGACGCGTCGCTGCGCCGCCTGCAGACCGACTGGATCGATCTCTACCAGTTGCACTTCAACGATCCCAACACGCCGATCGACGAGACGCTCGGCGCGCTCGACGACCTCGTGCGCGTCGGGAAGGTGCGGTACATCGGTTGTTCGAACTTCCTTGCGTACCAACTCGCACGCGCGCTCGGCCGGAGTGAGATACGCGGGTTCGTGCGGTTCGAATCGGTGCAGCCGCGGTACAACCTGCTCTTTCGCGAGTTCGAGCGCGAGATGTTCCCGCTCTGCCTCGACGAAGGCGTCGGCGTGATCCCGTACAACCCGATCGCCGGGGGCATGCTGTCGGGGAAGTACGACCGGTCGAAGCCGCCGGTGGAAGGCAGCCGCTTCACGCTCGGTACCGCCGGCACCATGTACCAGGACCGGTATTGGCACGAGAACGTGTTCGACACGGTGGAGCAGCTCACGAAGGTCGCCGAGGCCGCGGGGCTCCCGCTCCCGACGCTCGCGCTCGCGTGGGTGCTCGCGCATCCGGCGATCACGTCACCGATCGTCGGCGCGAGCCGGCCCGATCAGCTGGACGCAACGCTCGCCGCCGCGGACACCACGCTCGATGCGGACCTGCTCACCCGCCTGAACGAGCTGACGGCGCCCTATCGACGCGGTGACGCGCCTCGTTGACTCGGCCGCAAGCGGAGCTGATCCTCAGTTCACGCGCTTGGAGTCGGCTTCGTTGATGCGACGCGCGATGCCCGTGAGCAGCGCGCGGGCGAACGCAGGGGCGGCGTCGACGATCTTGGCGAACTCGCGCTGGCCGAGCACGAGCAGCTCCATGTCGGTGTCGGCGATGACGGTCGCGTTCCGGGGGGCGCGGTCGAGCAGCGAGAGCTCACCGAAGAACTGACCCGGCCGCAGCATCGCGACCTTGCGGCCGTTGCGGTAGATGCGGGCCTTGCCGTCCACGATGATGAACGCTTCGCGTCCGGTCTGACCCTGCTCTGCGAGGATGCGTCCGGCGGGAACGTGGAGTCGCTCCGCGTTGCTCGCGATCGTCTTGAGGTCCTTCTTCGAACAGGTGCTGAACATCGGCACCCGCCGGAAGTACTCGAGGAACTCGTCGCCGCGGGCCATCGGGTGCGAAATCTAGTCGTCGGAGCGCACGATCGAGCGGGCACGCGCCCGTAGGTGTCGGATGGTGAAGGTACCGTTCCGGCATGCAGTTCGGGATCGACGTGGCTCAGCAACGCATCGAATGGGACGCGCTCGTCGAACGAACCCGTTTCGGCGAGGAGTGCGGCTTCACGGGCGCGTGGGGCTTCGACCACTTCCAGCCGATGTACGGCGAGGGCCCGGGCAACTGCTTCGAAGGCATGACGACGCTCGCCGCGCTCGCGTCGGCCACGTCGCGCATCCGGCTCGGGCTGCTCGTCACGGGGGTGACCTACCGGCATCCGTCGCTGCTCGCCGCGCAGGCGGTGACGATCGATCAGGCCTCGCACGGGCGGTTGGATCTGTCGCTCGGTGCCGCCTGGTTCGAGCCCGAGCACCGCGCACTCGGCTTCGACTTCCCGCCCGCCGGTGCGCGCTTCGATCTGCTCGAGGACGCGCTGGAGATCGTCACCCGCTTGATGACCGGTGAAACCGTGTCGTACCGCGGCCGTCAGGTCTCCCTCCACGATGCGCAACTGCGACCGCGACCGGTGCAACAGCCGCACCCGCCGATATGGATCGGTGCGAACGGCCCGAAGCGCGGATTGCCGACCGCCGCCAAGTGGGCCGACGCGTGGCACTCGTTCGCTCCACCCGAGTACTTCGAGACGATGTCGCGGCGCATCGACGATCTGGCGGAGAACGCAGGACGCGATCCTTCGCGCATCGTCCGCGCCGCGTCGCTGTCGCTTTCGGAACCGTTCGACGAAGTGCGGCGCACGATCGAGCAGTACCGGAACATCGGCGTCGGCTACCTCGTCTGCGGGTGGCCGAGCGAAGGTCAGGAACGCGTCGCCGAGTTCGCGCAGAAAGTCATGCCCGACTTCGCCGGCTGACACCCGTTCGCGGCGCGAACCGATGCGAGGGAGCTCATGCGACTCGAAGTGAACGGTCTCGGTCTCGAAGTCGACGATCAGCACTCGGACGCCGACACCGGAACGCCCGTGCTGCTCGTCCACGGCTGGCCCGACACACACGCGATGTGGCGGGACCAGATCGTCGCCCTCAACGCCGCGGGGTACCGCACGATCGCCCCGGACCTGCGGGGCTTCGGCTCCTCCGACAAGCCCGATGGCGTGGACCAGTACTCGCTCGCCTTGTTGTTCGGCGACCTGCTCGGCATCGTCGACGAACTGCACGTGGACCGCGTGCACGTCGTCGGTCACGACTGGGGCGCGGCGCTCGCGTGGGTGTTCGCCACGCTCGCACCGGACCGGGTCGCGAGCGTCACCGCGCTGTCGGTCGGCCATCCGAGCTCGTTCAGCCAACCGTCGATGGCCCAACGCGAGAAGAGCTGGTACATGCTCGCGTTCCAGTTCGCCGGCGTCGCCGAGCAATGGCTGTCGGCAGCCGGCTGGCGGAACTTCCGCGACTGCTTCGCGCACCCGGAATCCGACGAGGTCGCGTCGCGGCTGGCCGATCCCGCCGACCTCACTGCGACGTTGAACCTGTACCGCGCCAACGTGCCGCCCGAGGCACTGCTCGGCGGCGGCCTCGACCTCCCGCCGGTCATGGCGCCGGCGATGGGCGTGTGGAGCGACGGCGACCGGTTCCTGCTCGAGCCGCAGATGACGGGCTCGGCCGATCACGTGTCCGGGCCGTGGCGCTACGAACGCATTGACGGCGCGGGCCACTGGATGACGCTCGAGACGCCGGCGCGGGTGAGCGCGTTGCTCGTCGATTTCCTCGCGAGCGTCTGAACCGCTGAAATTCGGAAAGACTCGAAAGTAGAGGAGCCGGGGGAAGAGAAGCACGCGGTGCATGCGTTCTGCGTCGCCGCCCGAGGTCGGACAGCACCAGCACCGAGCGTTCCGAACGAGCGAAGTTCAAGCGCCCCAGGACCATGTGCACCCCGCAATACCTGCACACGATCGTGAGCGGCGCGACCCCCGCAGTCCGACGCCCTGTCCGGGCTGCTCCTCTCCCTCCCCGGCTCCGGATGCATGCTCTCAACATGTGGTTGGGCGGCCATCCCCAATTCCTGCCATACCTGTGCACATTTCTCCCTGGCCCGGTGCGGACGGGGTGACTACCCTCCGGCCGTGCTCATCGGCCGCGACAGGGACGTCGGGACCGTCCTCGATCTCGTGGGTCGGGGGGACTCGTGCGCCCTCGTCGGTGAGGCAGGAATTGGGAAGACGGCGGTGCTGCACGCGGTCGGCGTGGCGCTCGGCGGCCGGGCCACGCTCGGCGGCGCGGTGCAGCCGCTGCGGTGGATGCCCTACCTCGCGCTCCAGCGGGCCTGCGGCATCACGCTGACCGGCACCCGCGCCGAGGTCATCGCGGCGGCGACCACTGCTCTGCACGGCCGGGTGCTGCTCGTCGACGACCTCCACTGGGCCGACCCCGACACCCTCGAGCTCCTGCCCGAGCTCGCGCACGAGGTCACGATCGTGGCGACCGTCCGCACCAACGACGACGGCTCTGCCACCGCGCTCGCGGTCGCGGACGCGCTCGGTTGGGTGCTGCACATCGAACCGCTCCCGGACGACGCGGCCCGCACGCTCCTCCTCGACACCGTGCCGACGGCAACGGAGGCGGAGCTGCGCGACCTGGTGGAGGCATCGGGTGGAAATCCCCTGCTGCTCACGTGCGCCCCGGTGCTGCCGGGTGTCGCCGCTGCCGACGAGCGGCTGATCGCGCTGGTGGCGCGCGCGTCCGAGCCTTCGCGTCACACGCTCGCCGGCCTCGCGTTGCACGGCCATCCGTCCTGCGACGACGACTACGAGGAGCTGGCCCGGCTCGGCCTCGTCGTGCGCACCGAGGCGCGGGGCTGGGCCCTGCGCCACGACGCGTTCGGCCAGGCCGCGCTGTCGCTCTGCTCACCGGACGTGCAGATCGAGATCCACCGGAGGCTCGCCGCCACGAGCACCACCGACGGCGAACGGGCGCGGCACCACCTGCACAGTGGTGACCCGGACCAGGCCCGCATCTATGCATTGCGCGCCGCGCAGCGCGCGTCCTCGCGGAACGAGCGCGCCGACCACCTCGCCATCGCCGCGGTGCCGGTGAACGGGGTCGAGGATCCCGACATCCTGCTCGATGCCTCGGAAGCCCTCGCCCTCGCGGGCCGAGTCGACGACGGGCTCGCGTTCGCGCAGCGCGCGGTCCCCAAGGACCGCGTCGGCGTGTTGCGCCGTGAGAAGAACATCGCATGGTGCGGATGGTGGGCCGCGCAGCACGACGTCGTGTGGCCCGCGCTCGAATCCGCCATGGAACTGCTGACCCCCGAGGATGCCGAAGTCGAGGTCACCGTCCGGTTGCTACGGGCCCGATACCTCGCGCGCGTCGCGTGGGACGCGCCGGCCGCGATCGCGGAGGCGCGCGCGGCAGTGGGGCTGGCGGAGCGCGAAGCGTTGCCCGTCGCGGAGGCGTACGGCGCCCTCGGCGCCGCCTGCCTCGTCACCGGCGACCCCGACTGGGACCAGTGGCTCGCGAAGTCGATCGCGGCCGCGCGCCACGAGAACCTGGAAGCAGTCGAGGTCACGAGCGCCGACAGCCTCTTCATCGCGCAACTCGTGTCCGGCGAACCTTCGGAGTGCGCGCCGCTCGCGCGGCAGATGATCGACCGGACCCACGCACTGGGTAGCCGCACTGGCGAAGCCCAGTTCCGCAAGAACCTGTTGATGGCTCGCTTCCATGTCGAAGACGCGCTCGACGAGACGCTCCTCGCGGCCCGCCACCTGATGGCGCAGCCGTTGAACCCGCGCCAGCGTGATCACGTCGAAGCCCACCTCGTGCTCGCGTCCGCGGACCTCGGACTCGACGAGGAGATCCCGGCGATCCTCGCCAATGCCTACGGCTTCACCGCGCACGACATGACCTCGCGCTCCATGATCCTCTGGGCCAAGGCCGAAGCCGACTGGCTCGCGGGTCGCGCCGCCGATGCCTACGAGACTGCGACCGAGTGCCGGTCGCTCCCCGTGGGCGGCTTCCCTTCGCACGTGATGGTGGAGCCGGTGCGGCAGCTCGCGGCGCTCGACCTCGGCATCGATCCCGGGCCCGCGCTGAGCGGTGTCCTGTTCCCCAACCTCGTCGGCGCCAACAAGGAGTCCCAGGCGATCGTCGCGATGTACGAGCACCCGGAGGCGTCGGAGAACTGCGGCCGTTTCCTCGCCGCGGTCCGGAGCTGGGACCGCATCTCGCGCCGGAACGCGGCTCGCTGCGCGTGGGCGGCGGGCGAAGCCGCGCGCCGGGCCGGCGACACAGAGCGCGCGGTCACGATCCTGCGCATGACCGAACCGGAGCTGCTCGCAGCCGGGAGGCGGCCGATGCTACGGCACGTCGACGCGAGCCTGCGCGCGCTCGGCCAACGGGTGCACGCGCACCACGCGGAAGCCATCCCGCCGCTCACCGCGGCGCAGGTCGAGGTGCTCGATCTCGTCGGGCGTGGTCTCGACACGCGCGCGATCTCCCGTCGGCTCGTCGTCAGTGAGACGACGGTCGAGACGCACGTACGCCAGGCGATGCAGCGGCTCGGGGTGCCGACCCGCCTGGCGGCCGCGATGGAGCTGGTGCGGCGCCGGGCCGACCGTCAAGCCGTGGAGCGGGCGAACCAGCGCATCGCGGTGGCCGACAACCCGGCCGACCTTCCCGCCGACGCAGTCCCGCTGAGTGGCCTCCCGGTCTCGCCGTGGGCGCTGCCGAGCGAGGTGCTCGCGACCGGGGTCGTGCAGACCGACGACGACATCGCCCGCGCGTTCATCGCCGCGTCGCGGGGCGCGTCACTGGTGATCGTGATCGGCGCGGAGGTGTCGAGCCCGGCGCGAGTCGAGCTGCTCGACGCGCTCGCGCGCATCAGTCCGATCGAGCGGGTGCTGCCGGCGGCGACGACCGACACCGACCACGAGCTCTGCGACGCGCTGCGCGTGCTCGCTGCCGGCGGTTCGGTGACCGAAGCCGCCAATGCGGTGCACACGTCGGAGCGGACGCTGCACCGCAAGCTCGCCCGCCTGCGTCAACAGCTCGGCGTCACGAGCAATGTGGTTGCCGCGCGTCAGGTGCTGTCGCTCGACTGACCCGGCGTTGCCGTGTCCAACCGCATCACGTGGATCGGACGGTCGGTGATGCGGGCCTCGTACGCGGCGTAGCCGGAGTAGATGCGGCGGGCGTTGCGAAGGATGCGATCACGCTGCGCGCGGTCCTCGACCTCGCTGGCGGTCACTGCGACACTCCGGTCGTGATAGCGGACTTCGGCATCGGGGTGCTTACGCAGGTTGTAGTACCAGGCCGGTGTTGCCTTCTGGCCGAAGTTGGTGCCGACGAGCGCAAGCCCCTCGTCGATCGGGATCGCGAGCAGCGGCGAGGTGCGCTTCACACCCGACCGCGCGCCGGTCGTGGTGACGAACACAGTGGGCAGGCCCGCGAGGAGCTCGGGCGCGGCACGACCGTTCGCGAAGCGAAGCAGGAGCGCGTCGCAGTATCGGAGCGTCCGCGCGAACATCCACGCGCCGACCGTAGACCTGGAGAACCGCCGCATCGCCCGTTGGAACAGGTTTGGCGGATGGTGCGCGTAGTCGAGCTGGTCCGCGAGCGTCATACTTCGACACTAGGAGACGGCGGTGCGAGATCGCGGTGCTCGATGAGGTCGCGCACACCGGCCGGCCCGAGGCGCTCGCGGAAGGCGTTCACCGTGTAGCCGATGACCTTCGCGTCGGTGCGGGCCCGCACCGACGCCGAGCGCGGCATGCCGAACAGGGGACCGATCTCGCCGAAGTAGTCGCCGGCCGTCGACACGGTGAGGAGGTCTTCGCCGCCGTCGGCGCGCTCACGGACGATCTCGAGCTCGCCGTCGGCGACGACGTAGATGAGATCGCCCATCGTCCCCTGCTTGAACAGGACTTCACCGGGCCCGAGCGCGAACGTCTCGGGCGGCCGGTCGGTCGACGCGAACTGCGGCACCAGCTCCACGACCTTGTCAGCGAGCGGCAGCATCCGATGGTCGTGGGTCGCGACCACCACGACCCGCTCGTCGGACGCGAGCTCGCGCACCAGCCGGAGCACTTCCTCCACCTGGATGAAGTCGAGGTGCGCGGTCGGCTCGTCGGCGAGGAGCAACGGCGGATCGAGCGCGAGCGCGCGGGCGACGGCGACGCGCTGCTGTTGCCCGCCGCTCATGTCACCAGGCTTGTGCGTCATCCGATCCTGCAGGCCGACGCGTGCGAGCAGCTCCTCGGCGCGCGCTCGCGCACCCGCGCGGGACGCCCGCGGCGCGCAGCGGCACCATCACGTTCTCCAGCCCGGTCAGGCTCGGAACCAGGTTGAACGCCTGGAACACGATGCCGACCGTGTGGCGGCGGTAGTTGCCCATGGCCCGGCCGTCGAGGCCGGCGATCTCGACGTCGCCGAAGCTGATGCGGCCCGACGTCGGCGACAGGATGCCGCCGAGGCACGAGAGCAGCGTCGTCTTCCCGCATCCGCTCGGCCCGAGCAGGATCGCGAGGTTGCCCGCGGGCACGTCGAGGTCGAGGCCGTCGATGGGACGCACCGTGTAGCCACCGCTCGCGTACTCCACGACGAGGTCACGGATCTCGAGTCCGGGCACGATCAGGGTCCTCCGAACGCGAGCGCGGGATCGACCGTGACCGCGCGCCGCAGCCCCGCGATGCTCGCGGCGAGGCCGACGAAGATCGCGATGACCGGCAGCAGCGCGAGGGCCGATATGGGGATCACAACCTTCATCGGGAACGTCGGCCCGAGCACGAACGAGAGCACGCCACCGACCAGCGCGGCGACGACCGCGATGATCACCGCCTGCAACGCGAGGCCGGCCATCACCGACCGTGTGCTCACACCGACCGCCTTGAACACCGCGAAGTCGCGCACGCGCTCGAGTGCCGAGAGGTAGATCACCGAGCCGACAATCAGCGCGGCGACGATCCAGAGCAGGATCGCGAGGAAGCTGATCGCGGAGTGCGACGACTCCATCGGCCGGAGCATGTCGGCGATCGCATCGTCCTGCGTGACGACCTTGTATCCCGGCGGTGCGCCGGTGGGCGTGCCGGTCACGCCGATCGACGACGCAACCGGCTGACTCGCGAACGACACCTTCTGCGCGCCTGCGGTCGTGAGGAAGACGTTCGGTGTCCCCGCGAGCGCGGTGGAGTCGTTCACGATGCCGACGACCTTCAACGTGTCGGCGCCGAGCTCGACCCGGTCCCCGATGTCCTTCGAGAGCTTGCTGCTCACCGCGACCTCATCAGTCGCCTCCGGCGCGCGCCCGTCCGAGATCGCGGGCATGCCGGGGCCGCCGGCGGGGGCCCCGAAGACATTGACGTTCTTGGGCACACCGCCTTGACGCATCGTCGTGCCCGAGAACACGAGCGGCGCGACCTTGCTCACACCATCCAGTTGCGCGACATCCGCCGCGACCGCCTCGGGGAACGGCGACGCGCCGAGGTACGGGCCGGCCGCGCCGGACGGGATGATCCACGCGTCCACGTTCGTCGCCTTGACCGTGTCGGCCGCTTCCTGATCGAAGCCGTTCGACAGCCCGGTCAGGATCAGCGTCATCGCGAACACGACGCCGGTGCCGATGACCGCGATGATGAACCGCCGTCGTCGCCACTGCAGGTCGCGCAACGCCGCGATCAGCACACCCCGCCTCCCCGCCAGCCGTTCGGAACGAACCGTACCCCGGCGCGGCGCCCACCGCACGGGCCATCGCCTCCGGACGCCGCGGTCGGTAACGTTCGGACATGACCGGTGTCGGATCGGCGTCGAAGAGCTTGCCGCTGATCCTCGCGCGCGAGTTGGCGACGAACCTGTCGACACCGATGTTCCTGCTCGACGCGCGGGGGATGCTCGTGTACTTCAACGACGCGGCCGAGGCGCTCATCGGCCGCACGATCGGCGAGATCGGCGAGATCTCCGGCGTCGACTTCGGCGAGGCGCTGCAGCTGCGCGACGCGGGCGGTGCGCCGATGCGCCGGCGCGATTCACCCGCGGGTATCGCGTACTTCCAGCGCCGGCCCGCGCACCGGAAGGTGCGGGCGACGTGCTTCGACGGCGTCGACCGCGACTTCAACGCGACCGCCTATCCCCTGCTCGGCGCGCAGGATGAGCTCCACGGCGTCGTCACCGTCTTCTGGCCGCCCAGCGAGCTCAACGGCGACGGCTGATGCGGCGCGCGACTGCATGTTTTGGCGACAAATGGCGACCGTCACGGTCGCCGAATGTCGCCAAAACCCGCGGGGTGCACTGATGTACACACGCGTGTGGGGTTGTCGCGGGTCGCTCGCGGCACCCGGGCCCGACACCGTGCGGTACGGCGGCAACACGAGCTGCGTCGAGGTCCGGCTCGACAGCGGTGACCATCTCGTGCTCGACGCGGGAACCGGCATGCGGGCGCTCGGCGCGTCCATGACCGGCGAGCACGTGCACGAGCTGCACATCCTGCTCACGCACCTGCACATGGATCACCTGCAGGGACTCGGCTTCTTCCGCCCGCTCTTCGAACCGAACGTGGAAGTGCACCTCTGGGGGCCGGCATCGCCGGTGCAGAGCCTCGAGGAGCGCATCGCGATCTACCTGTCGCCGCCGCTGTTCCCGGTGCACCTCTCCGACATCCCGGCGCGGCTCGTGTTCCACGACGAGCCGCACCACATGGCGATCGGCTCCGCGGTGGTGCACGCGGCGAACGTCGTCCATCAAGGGCCGACCGTCGGGTACCGCATCGAGGAGAACGGCAAGGTGCTCGCGTACGTCCCGGACCACGAACCGTCCGTCGGCGTGGCGCTCGACCGTCAACCCGCCGACTGGATCAGCGGCCACGAAGTCGCGCACCATGCCGACCTGCTCTTCCACGATGCGCAGTACGGCGACGACGAGTACCCGAACCATGTCGGCTGGGGGCATTCCGCGATCGACCACGTGCTCGCGCTCGCGCAGAAGCTGGACGTCGACGAGTTGGTGCTCTTCCACCACGACCCGTATCACTCGGACGACGAGCTGGAAGCTTTGCTCGCGGACGCGAAGCTGCGGTGGAACGGTCGGGGCGACAAGGTGTGCCTGGCGCGGGAAGGAATGACGATGACGATCGACGATGCGGGCGTGCACTTCGCAACTTGATCGAGTGGGCTGATCGGGCGAATCCCGGGGAGAGCGATGCTGGTCATCGACGGTGACGGTCACGTCATGGAGGAGCCCAACGACATCTGGACGCCCGAACGGATCGATCACGATCGTTGGGGCGACTGGGTTCCCCGTAAAGAGGTGTACGACGAGATCTACGAGATCACGTACATCGGCGGCGTCGTACGCGGCGGCGGACGGGAGTTGCACGACCAGATGGCAGCCGCGGTCGGGATGACGCCACGCGAAATTCTTCGACCTGCTCGCCGGGCTGCGCCGCCCCGGCGGTCACGAACCCGACGCGCGCGTCGCCGACCTCGACGCAGACGGCATCGATGCCGTCGTGCTCTACCCGAGCTTGGCGATGTTCTTCGGACCGGTCGACGAGATCCCGGCGCTGCACGACACCGAGTTCGTCGCCGACTGCATCCGCGCGTACAACGACTGGCTCGCCGACTTCTCCGCGACACATCCCGATCGCCTGTTCGGCGTTGCCGCGGTGCCGCTCCAGGACGTCGGCCGCGCGGTTGCGGAGGTGCAACACGCGCACGGGCGCGGCTTGAAGGGCGTGTTCGTCCGACCGTCTGCCTACGTCGACGAGTTGCCGCTCAACCACCACGTGTACGACCCGTTCTGGGCCACGTGCGAAGAGCTGGAGATGCCGGTCGCGTTCCATCCGGCCGTGCACGTCGACACGCCCGGCGCGTGCCGCAAGTTCGGGCTCGTCGCGGTGAGCGAGAACACAACGGTCACCAACATGGCCATGGACGAGATCCACGGTGGTTCCGCGCTCGGCCAAGCGGTCGGCAACGTGGCCGACATGGTGATCACGATGGGCCGGCTGCTCATGGGTGGCGTGTGCGAGCGGTTCCCCGAGCTGAAGCTGGTGCTGCTCGAGTCGAGCGGCGGATGGGTCCCGTCGATCCTCGAACGCATGGACGAACAGGTCGAGGCGTTCCCGCTCGAGAAGCGTTGGCTGTCGTTGCTGCCGAGCGAGTACTTCCGTCGCCAGTGCTACGTGAGCTTCGAACCCGAGGAGTGGAACCTCGCGGCTGCCGCCGAGTACCTCGGCACCGATCGCATCCTGTGGGCGTCCGACTATCCGCACCCCGAATACCACCCCGGCATCCTCGAAGAGCTGCGCACGCGTATCGACAAGCTCCCCGAGGACGATCAAGCGCGCATCCTCGGCACCAACGCGATCGACTGCTATCACCTGCCGCTCGGCTGACCCGGCGCGCACCTGGTCACCGACCGCGCGTTCCGACTGTCCGGTCCGTTCTAGGAGCCGCGCTCGCCCTCAGGGAGGAGGGCGCGCGCGGCTTCGAGCCGCACGCGGAAGTCGGAATCATTCCCGAGCGCGGTGATCTCCGCCCGACTGGGCGCGGCACCGAGTTCGACCAGACCGCGCAGCGCCTTCCAACGCGTCCACGCGTCGGGATCCTGCAACGCGCGTTCGAGCAGCGGACGCAGCGCGGCTCGTTCGGCGTCGACGATCGCGTCGACAGTGGCGCGGCGGACGGTACGGCTCGGGTCGTCGAGGAGGCGGAGCCACGCCTCGCGCGCCACGTCAGGATCGGCGTCCACCAGAACGCGCGCCGCGACCTGGCGGACCGCGGCATCGCCCGCGGTCGTGGCCGCGAGGATGCGCGCCCGGTCCTCGGGATCGTCCGGCCGCAGTCGGGAGAGCTCGCGCCACGCACTGTCGAGCGCGTTGGCCCGGGCGGCCGAACCACCGCCGCGCACGTCGACGGCGTCGCGGGGCTCCGCGGTCTCGAGCTCCGGGGGCGTCTCCGCCGCGGCCGTCGCCGGGAACTCGTCTTCGACCGCGCGCAACATGGATCGGAGGAGCTGCTCCCACTGGTCGGGCCGGCGCAATCCCACCGCCACGAAGTCCGGGCCGACCAGCACGTTCGCCACCGCGTCGAACTCGCGGAACAGGCGCGCGACGCGCGCGTCGTCGACGGCCGCGGCCGACTCGTACCAGCGGCTCGCACCCGTATGGATCGGGCCGGTGACGAACCGGATCGTGCGCGGGTTCGGCGTCGCTTCGGGGACCACCGACCCGGCGAAGAGCTCGTCGTCGAGCACGTCGCCGGGCGCCGCGTCCTCCACCTCGACCGCATCGGCCGGTGGCCGGACGTCCAGGGCGAACGCGGCGTCGCGCCACCCGAACTCGAAGCCGAACCCGCCGGTGAGCTCGTAGCGCCACCACCCGGCCCCGGGGCCCACCAACGCCGCGAGCTCGGCCGCCGCGGTCGCGTCCCACGGCGCATCCGAGAAGTAGCGCTTCAACAGTGCTTTCACCGGTGCCAGCCGATCGAAGTCGACGGTGCCGAGCGCATCCCGCGTGAGATGCGTGACCGCTTCCGGCGTGAGGCCCTGCGCCGCGACGGCGCGCCGGCCGCGATCGCGAGGCGTGTCGCCTCGATCTGTGTCAGAGGTCACATCCGCACGCTACGCCCGCGCCCCGCTAGCAAAGTTGGCGCACCCGGGAACGCGAGGACGGGTCATGTCGCTGCGCGGAGTTCAGCGCATCCTGGATGGAACGAGGAGATGCGCGATGGGTGCAGACGACGTACAGGACGTCACGGTCGTGTACTGCAAGTGGTGCGGATGGTCGGGGAAGCGTCCCCGCCTGTGGACGTCGATCCGCGACGGCCGCTGCCCGCGCTGCGCCAGCGCGCTCGACGCCCTGCGGTGCGAGAGGGAATCGATGAGCTACGACAACGGAGTCAAGCGCTGGGTCGCCGATCGGTACCAGCTGTCCCTCGAGCAGATCGCCGAGGTCAGCTTCGACGTGCAGTACGCCGGCGAGTGCGCCAACCTCGACCCCACGCTGCAACTCGAGATCGACGTACACATGCACGACGGCACGCAGCACCTCTTCACTCGTTCAGTCCGCGACTTCGGCAAGATCATCAACGAAGTCGTCGAAGCGGCCAGCTGAGTCGCGCCGGGGCTACAGGCCCGCCGATTCGCGCCGCCGTGGATTGGCCGCGGCCACGCGGGCCGACAACACTCCCGCGATGGCGCGTTCGAATCGGAAGATGGACAGCTTCGCGGTCAGCGCGGGGCTGCTGCGGCTGGCGTCGGGCATGTCGTTCCTCGTCTCTCCCGAAGCCGCGAACCGGTTGTGGGGGGACAGCGAGGACTCGGGCCCGACCGCGAGCCTGCTGCTGCGTTCGATGGGCTACCGCGACGCGCTCATCGGCGGCCTGCTGCTGACGAGCGGGGTGCGCGGCGACGGTTCCGCCGCGGGCTGGTTCCTCGCGTCCGCGGGTGCCGACGCGGCCGACCTGCTCGGCGGGCTCGCGAACCACGACCGCATGAGCCGGCGGCAGCAAGTCCGCGGGCTCGGCGGCGCGGCAATCGGCATCGGTGTCGGGCTGTGGGGCGCCGTACGCGCACGCCGCGCCGGCCCAAGCTGACCGCTGCATGACGTAGGTCGCGGCTGCGACAATCACCACCATGTACAACGCGATCGTGGTAGGCACCGACGGTTCGGAGACTGCTGGCGTCGCGGTCGAGCGCGCGATCGGACTTGCGCAACTCACGGGCGCGACGTTGCACGTCGTGCACGCGTATCAGGCGATGTCGAAATCACATGTCGGCGGAACATCTGCGTCCGGCGGACCCCGCATCAACGTGGCGAGCGTCAACGCCGAGATCGCCGCCGTCGCCGACGACGTGTGCGGGGGTGCCGCGACCGCAGCCGAGCGCGCCGGCGTGAAGTTCGAGACGCACGCGCTCCCGGGCGATCCCGCGGACGCCCTCATCACGGCCGCAACAAAGGTCGGTGCCGACCTTGTCGTCGTCGGCAACCGCGGCATGTCCGGCAAGCGCCGGCACGTGCTGGGAAGCGTGCCGAACAAGGTCTCGCACCACTGTCCTTGCAGCTTGCTCATCGTCGACACGTCCGGCGGCGGCTGACGTCACGCCGAGTCGGGCGAGCTCTACGACTCAGATCTGGAGCTCGCTCTTGGTGCGGCCCTTGCTCGCCCAGTAGCCGTCGGTGCGACCGAGGCGGAAGCGTTCGGGCTTCTCCGCGTTCGCGAGCACGTCGGTCTCGAGCCACAGCCGCTTGAGATGGCGGATCGTGTGGGCCGGACGATCGTCTTCGTACGAATCGCGCGCGTGCAGCACGTGGTAGTTGTTCACGAACTGCATGTCGCCCGGCTGCATCAGCATCGACACGTGGTACTCGGGATCGGCGCACATCGCGTCGACGCGGTCCATCGCCGCGCGCGCGGCTTCCGAGGGGCGCGGCGCGTCCTCGTGACGGCGGCTCGATTCGATGTAGGGGCGGATGTAGCGCACGAACAGGCGGTCGTCGCAGCGGCTGAAGATCGGCATCGTGTACCAGGACTTGGTGCCGGGGGCCTGCTCGCCGCGCAGGTCATAGGGGAACGGCGCGTACAGCTCGGCCGCGAGCTCGGGCTCGGTCCGGACGAGCTCGTTGTGGATCGTCACCGCGTTGGCGACGAGGCTCGCACCGCCGTTCGCGCCCGCGTCGAGGCAGAACAGGCCGACGAGATCCGAGCCGTCGGAGTGGAACGGGAACCGCACGCCGCCGATCTCGTTGCCGCGCGTGGTCGGGTCGCCGATCGACCGGCCCTGGTCGGTGACGTCGCCCAGCAGGTGGCCCTTGGCGTTCTGCGGCCATGGAGCACCGAGGTGGGTGCCCACGCCCCAATAGATCTTCGACGCGCGTTCCTTGCCGTAGCGGTCGACGGGCACGCCGCGAATCAACACGACGCCCTTGCCGTCGATGAGCTCGTGCGTGAGGCGCGTGAGCTCGGCCGCCAGTGTGGGCAGCGGGAAGGAGTCGCGCGTGATGTCGAGCACGTCGTCTGTCACCGACTCCGCGTGCACCAGTGCCGCGTCGAGCTCGGCGATGTGCGCGTCGGTGAGGCGGAACACGTAGGTGTCGCCGAGCGTGTCGCGGCGCCACTCGCAGTCGGGCTCGAGTGGCTCGAGCGCGGTGGTGTCGATGGCCGTCATCGGGATCCTCCTGCCGTCGGTGCGGGTTGCGACCCGCGCACGAGCCGGCCGGGGAGCGCCTGGGTGGCGACACCCCGTTCGTAGGTGACCTCACCCGCCGCCAGCGTCGCGATGTAACCGTCGGCGGTCTGCACGAGGCGCTTGCCGCCGGCCGGCAGGTCGAAGCGCACCTCGGGCCGGTGCGCGCGCAGCCGGTCGAAGTCGATGACGTTGACATCCGCGCGGTAGCCGGGTGCGAGCACGCCGCGGTCGAGCAGCCCGACCGTGCGCGCGGTCGCGCTCGTGTGGCGCGCCACGAGGTATTCCAACGGGAACCGGCCGTGGTCGCGATCGCGTCCCCACAACGTCAGCAACGTGGTCGGGAAGCTCGCGTCGCAGATCGTGCCGACGTGCGCACCGCCGTCGGCCAGACCGACGACCACATTCGGGTGCGCGAGCATCTCGCCGACCGCGTCGAGGTTGCCGTCGCGATAGTTGAGGAAGGGGACGTAGAGCAGCGCCTGTCCATCGGCCGCGCACAGCAGGTCGCAGGCGAGGCTGAGCGGCTCGCGACCTTCGCGTTCGGCCCGGGCCGCGACGCTCGTTGCGGGATCGGGTTCGTAGTCGGGCGGCTCGCCCAGCTCGTACATGCGCGCGAAGTTCTGGAGGATCCGCGTGCCGTCAGGGCGGCCGCGGTTCGCGTCGAGCAGGCGCCGGCGGAACTCGGGGTCGCCGATGGCGACCACCTGCTCGTGCCGGCGCCGGTCCGCGATCTCCTTGAAGACCGGATTGCCGAGCAGCGGGTGCAACGTGCACTGCAGACCCAGCAGCAGACCGACGGGCCGGGGCGCGGCCTGTGCGGTCATCGTCACGCCGTCGGCGTTGGCTTCCGTGAGCAGCTCGAGCTGCCGGCGCCAACTGTCGTTCGTCGATTGCGCGAGGGAGAACGACATCGGGCGGCCCGACGTCTCCGCCATGCGCCGGAAGATCGCGAACTCGGCGTCGACGTCGGCGAAGTCGCTCACGGCTTGCAGCACGCCGCGGCCGGTGCGCCCGATCGCCTGGGCGATGCCGACGAGCTCGTCCGCGGCAGCGGTGAGGGTCGGTGTGAACTCACCCGTGCTCGTGCGGTGGTTCATCGTGCGCGAGGTCGTGAACCCGAGTGCGCCGGCGGTGATGCCTTCGGCCGCGAGCGTCGCCATGCGGTCGATGTCTTCCGGGGTCGCGGCTTCCCGACGGGCGCCGCGCTCCCCCATCACGTTCAGGCGCAGCGCGCCGTGCGGCACCTGCAACGCGATGTCGACGTCGAACGGGCGAGCGTCGAGCGCGTCCATGAACTCGGGGAACGACTGCCACTGCCAATCGAGCCCCTCGTGCAAGACCGTGCCCGGGATGTCCTCGACGCCTTCCATCAACTCGATGAGCCGTTCGTGGTCGGCCGGCCGCACCGGCGCGAAGCCGACACCACAGTTGCCGACAACGACCGTGGTGACGCCGTGCCACGACGACGGGATCATGCGCGTGTCCCATGTCGCCTGGCCGTCGTAGTGGCAGTGGATGTCGACGAAGCCGGGCGTCACGAGCAGGCCGTCGGCGTCGATGACGCGCGTCGCCGGACCGACATCGTCACCGACCGCGGTGATGACGCCGTTGTCGATGGCGATGTCGGCCGTGCGCGCGGGTGCGCCAGTGCCGTCGATGACCGTTCCCCCGCGGATGACGGTGTCGTGGGTCATGTCGATGCTCGCTCTCGCAGTTCGGGCAGCAGTTCTCGGGTGAGGAGCTGATGCGATGTTCGCGCGTCGTCGCGATCCGCGCGGAAGCTGGCCCCGGTGATCACGAACCGGTCGACACCGAGCGCGTGCAGCTCGAGCAGCCGGTCCACGCAAACGGTTGGCGGCCCGACCACCGCGAACCGGTCGACGAAGTCCGCGTTGAGCGCGTCGGTGTGCGCGGCGGTGTTCTGGAGGTGCTCGTTGCTGTTATAGCAGCGACCCACCTCGGCAACGACGGCGCGGTCGGCCTCGGCCAGGCCCGCACCGGTCGACCCCGGCATCGAGGAGAAGTGCGCGAACGCGGCGACGCCGCCGCGGATGAGCTCGCGGGCCGCGTCGAGGTCGGGATGGCAGCCGACGTTCACATACGCACCGAACGAGATCGCGGCGGGATCGCGCCCGGCATCGGCTGCAGCTTTGCGCGTCAGGTCGAGCGCCCACGAGACGCGATCGGGATCGGCGCCGACCGCGAGCGTCACCCGCTCCGCGGTGCGCGCCGCGAAGTCGAGCAGGCGCGGGCCGGACGCGGCGATGTCGAGCGGGACCTTGGGCTGGCGCGCGCGATCGAGCCACTGGATGCGGCTCGGGTGGCCGTCGCAGTCGAGCGTTTCGTTGCCGAGATACGCCTGCAGGTCGGTGACGAGCGCCGCGAACTGCGCGACCGGCATCGGCGTCAGGCCGAGATGGAACAGCGCGGTGTCGCCCCGGCCGATGCCGAGCACGAAGCGTCCGCCCGATGTTTCCTGCACCGTCGCCGCGACCGTCGCCAGCGCCGCCGGATGGCGCGTGTAGGCGTTGGTGACGCCGGTCGCGAACTGCAGCGTGTCGACCGCATCGGCCGCCAGCGCGACCGCGACGAACGGATCGCCGCACAGGTTCTGTGAGTCGGTGAACGTGATGCCGTCCCACCCCGCGGCCGCCGCGGCCTCGGCCTGGGCGACGACCGTACCCGGCTCCGGCACCCGCATGGTCCACAGCTCCATGCTCTGCACTCTAGAACCGCAGGTTTCGGCGACAATCGGCGACCGCCACGGTCGCGAGTTGTCGCCAAAACCTCGTTCAGGGGGCCGACCAGTCGGGGTCGCGGCCCGACATGCCGAGCACGTGATCGAGCAGGGGCGCGTCGTCGGCAACCTTGACGACCGGGCCGAAGCCGACGCCGCGTTTCTCGTCGTCGTCGGGGCCCGAGAACATCGCGAGCAGGTTGCGCGCGCCTTCGAGCGATGGTTCGTCAGACACATACGGCTGCCCACTCGCTTGCGCGACATCCCAACCGTGCACGACGAGCTCGTTGAGCGCGACCTGGCCGATGACGGCGCCCGGCGCATCGCCACCCGCGATCCTCGTCATGCCGGCCCACGCCTCCGGATCGTTCCAGGCCTTCGCCAACCCCGCGAGATCACGCGGGATGCGAGTGCGCCAGTCGTCGACGAGGTGTGACGCGTCTCCCAAGGGGGGCGTGCCGTTCGTCAACGCGTTGGACTCCTTCGTGGCCGCCGCCCTGAAGGCAAGCGCGAGGACGCCGACGTGGTCGACGAGATCACCGAGCGAATAGTCCGGGCACGGCGTCGGATTGTCGAGCGCGTCGTCGGGAACGTTGCGCACGAGCTCCGCGAGCCGTTGCGCGGCGGGTCCGAGATCGAGTTGGGTCATGGCTTGCTCCTGACTGCTTGACCGACTCCGAGCAGGTTGCCTTCGCTGTCGTAAAACCATGCGCCCCGCTCGCTGGTGCCTTTCGACGGGTAGTTGCCGTCGATGTCGGCGATGCCGTTGACCGTCCGCAAGCCGGGGAGGTCCACCTCCTCGAACTCGACACCCCGGTGCCGGAGTGCGGCGACAACGGCATCGACGTCATCGACATCGAAGGACATCTGGGTGTGCGTTCGCGACGGCGCACCACCGGACTGGAACAACGCGAACGTACCTTCCTCACCGCGGTACAACAGACCGCCCGGGCGGGACTCGACCGGATCCAAGCCCAGCTTCTCGGAGTAGAAGCGGCGCGCGCGTTCGAGGTCCTGCGCCGGCAGCCGCGTCGCGATCCTCGCGTTCTGCAGGTCCGCGCTCACGACCGCGGGGCTTGGGCGACGGACAGGATGTTGCCTTCCGGATCCTTGAAGTATGCGACCTTCGCATCCCCCGCGAACGTGGCGATTCCGTGCTCGTCAGTGATGATCGGCCCCGAGTCGTAGTGCTCGAACGGCACGCCCTTGGCGGTGAGGTCGCGCACGACCTGTTCGATGTCGTCGACACCCCAGCCCGCGAGCGTCGCCTGCGCGGTACCCGCGTGCGGCGAGACGAACACGGTGATGCGCGTGCCCGCGGCGCAGCGATATCTCACGTTGTCGCCGGTATCGGTGTCCACCACCAGGCCGAGCGCGCCCTCGTAGAACTCGCGTGCGCGAGTCAGGTCCTTCACGGCGATGGATGCACCGACGTGGTAGTCGCTCAAACTCGTCATGGTGTGCTCCTCGGTCAGAAACGGCGCGCCCAGCAGTCATACCCATACGACCGATCGCAGCGCGGGAACTCATCGCCGGCGGACACCGAGCCGACGAATCCAGGCGGTTACTCGCTCGTGACTGCGCGGAGGATGTCGAGCTTGGCCGCGCGGCGGGCCGGGAGGATCGCGGCGCCGACGCTGGCAATGGCGAGCACGACGACGACGATGATCAGCTGGCCGGGGGCGATCGCGAAGTTGGTGATGCCGTTGTCGCGCAGTGCCCGGACCACGCTCCACCCGAAGAACAGGCCGATGGCGAGCCCGTTGATCGTGCCGAGGAGCGAGATGATGACGGACTCCCACCGCACGGTCGACCGCACCTGCGAACGCGACATGCCGACCGCCCGCAGCAACCCGAGCTCGCGCGTCCGTTCGGTGATCGAGAGCGCGAGCGTGTTGGCGATGCCGATCAACGCGATGAACAGCGCGAGGAAGAGCAGCGTGTAGATCAGTGCGACGATCGTGTTGATCTGACTCTGCTGGTCCTTCTTGAACTGCGCGTTGTTCAGCACCTTGGCGTTCGGGTACGGCTTGGCGGCTGCGTCGATCGCCTTGCGGCCCTGCTCCGGCGACACACCCGATTTCAGGTTCGCGAACACCGAGCTGTCGAGCTGGTCGACGTAGTTCTTCTCGTAGTTGCCGAGCGAGATGTAGAAGTCGCCGAACGTGTTCTCCTTGAACACGTAGTCGACACGCAGCTTCTGATCGCCCGTCTTCACGAATGTGACGGGGATCTCGTCGCCCAGCTTCCAGTTGTGGTCGTCGGCTTGCTTCTTCGAGATCGCGATGCCGTTGTCGCTGAGGTCCGAGAGCGTGCCGGAGACGTCGCCGAGGTCGAACAGCTGGTCGGCCGCCTTCGGGTCGAGCGCAGACAGGAAGTTGCGGTTGCCGTTCACCCCGAATGCCCCGACGCGCAGCGCAGTTGCCGCCTTGACCTCGGGCAGCGCGGCGATCTCCTGGCCCAGCTTCGGGCTGAGCCCGATACCGGGCTGGAAGCCGCCCGGCCCTTGCACGACGAAGTCGGTGTTGAACTGGGAGTCGATCGCGTGCGCGATCGACGCCTTCGCGGATGCCGCGAAGATCGTGATGAAGCCGACGAGCGCGACGCCGATGACGAGCGCGGTCGCGGTCGTCGCGGTGCGCTTCGGGTTACGGGCCGCGTTCTCGCGAGCGAGCGTGCCCGTCATGCCTTTGATGCGTGGCAGCGGCGCCGAGATGATCTTGCTCAACGACCGGGCGAACAACGGCCCGAGCACGAACGCGCCGACGAACACGAGCAACGCGCCCACGCCCACGAACGCGATGCCGTTGCTGACATCGGCGAAGAGTCCGACGAACAGCACGACGATGCCGAGCACCATCATCCCGCCACCGATACCGAGCCGTACGGCTCGCCGGGGTGGACGTTCGATGGCGACATCACGCAGCGCCGCAACCGGCGGGATGCGCGCGGCCTGACGGGCGGGGACGACTGCCGACAACACCGTCACGATGACGCCGACGAGGAGGCCGCCGATGATCGCGCTCGGCGGAATCACGATGCTGGTGCCCGGCAGGTCGATCCCGATCGCGCTCATCAACGCTTTGAGGCCGACCGCGAGGACGATGCCGGCCGCGACGCCGGCCACGGACGCGAGCACGCCGACGACCACGGACTCGCCGAACACCTGGCCCATCACCTGGCGCTGGCTCGCGCCGATCGCTCGCAACAGCGCCATCTCTCGCGTCCGTTGCGCGACGACGATCGAGAACGTGTTGTAGATGATGACGGCGCCGACGATCAGCGCGATGAGGGCGAAGATCAGCAGCGCGATGTTGAAGAAGCTGAGCTGCTTCTGGATCGCGTCCTGGTTCTCCTTGGTGATCTTCGCGCCGGTGATGACCTCGACGCCCTTCTGTCCCTGATCCTTCAGGGACTGCGTGAGGTTTTGTTGCAGCTGCGTCTGCGACACGCCGGAGTCGGCCTTCACCGAGATCTGGGAGAACGCGTTGGGCGCGTTGGCGAGCCGCTGCGCCTCCGACATCGTGAACAGCGAAGCCGACGCACCGGCGAGGCTGTCGGCGTTGCCGAACCGGACGATGCCGACGAGGTGATAGGTGCGCGGCGCAAGCGTGGTGAGGATCGTGATGTCGTCGCCGACCTTCACCTTCGCGTTGTCGGCCGTGTTCTTGTCGATCGCGACCTGGTCCTGCGTTTCCGGCCCGGCGCCTTCGACGAGATGGAACACGCTCAGCTGCGAGTCGGGGTGGTACGCGAAGCCCAACGTCGGCGCGCCCTGACCCGGATTGCCGACAGCCTTGCCGTCACTGCCGACCACCTGCGCGTACGCGATCTGCACGTCGCCCTCGGCTTGGGCCACGCCTTTGGTGCTCTGCACTTCGGGCAGCACCGTCGCGGGTACGTTCGGGCGTTCGCCCGATCCGAAGTCGCTACTGAGGCGCTCGGGCGCGCGCACGACGGCGTCGGTGTTCGCATAGATGTTCGTGAACAGGTCGTCGAAGGTCTTCTGAATGGTCGCGGTGAGCACGAGCGTGCCGGACACGAACGCGACGCCGAGGATGACCGCGACCGCGGTCAGCACGAACCGTATCTTGTTGGCCGCCAGCCCCTTGCGGGTGACCTTCCACATCGGCGAAGACGCTATCGGCCGCGCGGGTCCTCTGCCGGGGCAGGTTCCGTCCGGGACACGGACGCGAGCGTGACGGGATCGGTGAAGCCCTTCAGCTGGCGGCGGCCCGCGGGCTCGAACCGGAAGTCGGCGGATGCCGCGTCGACCACGGCTTCGGTGACGAGGATCTCGTACGGCACCGCGAGGTCGGCCGCGCGCGCTGCGAGGTTCACGATGGGACCGTAGTAGTCGCCGCCGCGCACGAGCATGTCGCCGAGCGCGAGCGCACCGCGCGGCGTCACCGGATTCGTGTCGTCCGAGAACTGCTCCACGAGCGTGAGCGCGATGTCGCACGCGGCATCTGCGTCGAGCGTCGTGAACATCACTGCATCGCCAATGAGCTTCACCAAGCGGGCGTCGTGCTGCGCGATCACGTCGAACGCCAGCCCTTCGAACTCATCGAACAGGTGTGCAAGCTGCCGCGCGTCCATGTGCTCGGCGATCGGCGTGAAGCCGACGAGGTCGATGAACCCGACGGTGAGTCGGGCGGTGTCGAGGCTCCCGGATCCGGCCTGGGCGCGCGTGAGCCGGCGGATCGCGGTGTCGGCATGGAAGCGGAACAGCGTCTCGAGGCTGGGCCCGATGGATGCGAGCGCCCGGGTCGCGTCGAGCTCGGCCTTGAACTGTACGTCGGGCGGCGCGTGCTGCTCCGACAGCGGCCCGGCGACGTGCGTCCCGAAGAGCGCGATCGCGGCTTCGGCGATTTGCGCGAGCGAAAACCCCATGACGCGTACGAACTGCAGGAGCGGTTCTTCCCCGAACATCGACGCGCCCACCTCGAAGGCCGCGAACGTAGGTTCGTCACGCGCGCTGAACACGGCCGCCGCAGACGCCGCCTCCGCCGGCGGAAGTCCGGCCGCGCGCCGGATCCGTTCCAGCCGTTCGACGGCCACGCCGATGCGCGCCGCGAACTCGGGCGCCGTCAACCGCGGCTCCGGGAAGAGCAGGAGGTGGGTCGCCTCACGAGCGGGGTCGGGTGCGCGGAGGATCGCCGTGACCTCGTCGACCGTGAAGCCGGCGTCGAGCAGATGCCGAGCCGCGGCCCGCCGGAACTCCTCGTCGGGCACCCCCTCGAAGAGTCCGGCCGCTTCGAGCTCTTCGAACATGGGCCAAGGGTATGCAGCCGGTGACGGAGGTAGAACGGACCCATGTCGAACACCCCCGAGGCGAGCTCCTCTCCGATCCAGCCCGGCGCCGGGATGCACTTCGGGCTCACCGGCCTGGCGGTGATGGGGCAGAACCTGGTGCGGAACATCGCGTCGCGCGGGTTCCCCATCGCGGTGCACAACCGCACCACGGAGAAGACCGACACGTTCGTACAGGAACACGGCGGCGAGGGCGACATCGTCGCCGGGCGCAGTGTCGAGGAGTTCGTCGGTGCGCTGGAGCGTCCGCGCGCGGTGATGATCATGGTGAAGGCGGGCTCGCCGGTCGACGACGTGATCGCCGGACTGCTCCCCCACCTCGAGCCGGGCGACGTCGTCATCGACGGCGGCAACTCGGACTGGACCGACACCGCACGCCGGCTCGACGAACTCGCGCACCACGACCTCCTCTTCATCGGGAGTGGCGTGTCCGGGGGCGAGGAAGGCGCGCTGCACGGCCCCAGCCTCATGCCTGGTGGCACGCGCGCGGCCTACGACCTCATCGAGCCGGTGTTCACGCGTATCGCCGCGCAGGTGGACGGCATGCCGTGCTGCACGTACATCGGCGACGGCGGCGCGGGCCACTACGTGAAGATGGTGCACAACGGCATCGAGTACGCCGACATGCAGCTGATCGCGGAGTCGTACGATCTGTTGCACAACGGGCTCGGGCTCGACAACGACGCGCTGCACGAGGTGTTCTCCGCGTGGAACGCGGGCGAGCTCGATTCGTTCCTCATCCAGATCACCGCCGAGGTGTTCGCCCGCACCGACGACGACGGCGACGGCTTCCTCATCGACAAGGTCCTCGATGCCGCGGGCCAGAAGGGCACCGGTCGCCACACCGCGCAGTCGGCGCTGGAGCTCGGCGCGCCGCTCACCGCGATCACCGAGGCAGTGTTCGCGCGCTCGTTGTCGGCGTTGAAGAACGACCGGGTCGCGGCGGCGAAGGTGTTGCCGGGCCCGGGCGAGACCGGTGCGTCCCAGCTCACCGAGGACGACGTGCGCGACGCACTGTTCGCGTCGAAGATCGTCGCGTACGCGCAAGGGTTCGATCAGTTGCAGCGCGCGTCGGATGAGTTCGGCTGGAACCTCGATCTCGGCACGCTGGCGACGATCTGGCGCGGCGGCTGCATCATCCGCGCCCGCTTTCTCGACCGCATCAAGGAGGTGTACGAGGCCGCGCCGCCGAAGAACCTCACGCTCGCGCCGTACTTCACCGAACAGCTCGAGACCGCACAACCCGGTTGGCGGCGCACGGTCGGGGAAGCGATCCGTACCGGCATTCCGACGCCCGCGTACTCGTCGTCCCTCGCGTGGTACGACGGCTACCGCCGCGCGCGCCTGCCCGCCAACCTCATCCAGGCGCAACGCGACTTGTTCGGCGCGCACACCTACGAACGTGTCGATCGTGAGGGCACGTTCCACTCTGCATGGACCACGACATGACCTAGATCGGTACCGCAAGTGCGGACGCGTGCAACGGAACATCGTCATCATCGGTTTCGAGTACGCCGCAGGACGCGCTGAGTGGCAGCAATTCAGGTCGCCGGGCGGCCCACGCGGTTGTACCGTTGGTGCACCATCGTTGCGCGTCGTCACCGAGCGGGGGTGACCGATTTGCAGTTCCGGATCCTCGGACCACTCGACGTGCGTTCCTCCGGCCGCAGCGTCGAAGTGGGCGGGCTCAAGCGCCGGGGCGTTCTGGCATTGATGTTGCTCCATCGCGGTCAACCTCTGTCGCGCGAACGGATCGTCGAGGAGCTGTGGGGCGATTCGTCGAACGGAGCGGCGGCAACGGTGCAGACGTACATGTCACAGCTCCGCAAACTTCTGGCCGTCGACCCCGAACTGCGCATCGAGACTGTCGCCGGTGGCTATCGACTTGTCGTCCCGCGGCACGCGCTCGACGCGACCCGATTCGAGGACACCGCACGCGCGGCCGCCGCTGAGAG
This sequence comes from uncultured Actinomycetes bacterium, assembly GCA_963740835.1. Taxonomy (GTDB): domain Bacteria; phylum Actinomycetota; class Acidimicrobiia; order IMCC26256; family PALSA-610; genus CAVUFH01. Next base: position 368,918 of record CAVUFH010000007.1, read on the forward strand.
CGGCATCGACGCGCGCTACGCGCTGTTGCAGTCCGCACTCGCAGAATGGTCCGGTGTCGCGCTCGCCGACTTCCGCGGTGCATCCTGGGCTGACGACGCCGCGACTCGGTTCGAACTTCAACGGCTCGAAGTCCTCGAGCAACGCATCGAAGCCGACCTGGCGATGGGACGGTCGGGAGCGCTCGTGCCGGAGCTCGAGTCACTTGTACGCCAGCACCCGCTCTCAGAACGCATGTGCGAGTACCGGATGCTGGCGCTGTACCGAAGCGGGCGTCACGCCGATGCGCTCCGCGCCTATGGAGAGCTGCGCACGCAGTTCGCCGAGGAGCTTGGCATCGATCCGTCGCCGGCCCTCGCCGAGCTCGAGCGCCGCATCCTCGACCATGATCCGACGCTCGCGACGGAGGCAGCCGTCGTGCGGACAGTCCCGGTCGCGAGTGGTGCACCGGCTCTCAGTGCCGTCGACCCATCGAACCTTCCGACGGGCACCGTCACGTTCCTGCTCACAGACATCGTCGGCTCGACGGAGCTCTGGGACGACCGCCCCGAAGCGATGGCCAGGGCGGTCAAGGCCCACGAGGATCTCATCGAGCGTGCGGTCACCGAGCATGACGGCACGTTCTTGAAGCACCGGGGCGAAGGCGACTCCACCCTCTCGGTCTTCGCCCGTGCCGCCGACGCGGCCGCAGCCGCAATCGCGATGCGAGGCGCGTTGGCGGAACGTGCACCTGCTCCGGAGCTCGGCGTCTCGGTGCGCATCGCACTCCACACGGGCGAGGCCGACGAGCGCGATGGCGACTATTTCGGGCCCGCACTCAACCGCGCGGCGCGTATCCGGGCACTCGCCGGCGCCAACGAGATCCTGTGTTCGCGTGGTACGGCGGACCTCATCGTCGACACGCTGGCGCCCGACGTCGCGCTCATCGAACTCGGCGCGCTCCGCCTCCGCGGCCTGCGTCGTACCGAAGTGGTGTTCCGAATCGTGCTCCGAGACGGGTCAGATCTGCCCCCGTTACGCGCCGGCGGCCACGCCGAGCCCGACGCTCACTCCCGCGAGAAGAGCGTACGCGTCGATCTCTGTGACGATCCCACGCTCATTTCCCGCGAGGCGGAGCTCGATCGGCTCGCCGACGCGCTCGCAGCGGCGCGCGACGGTCGTCCGCAGGTCATCTTCGTTCGGGGTGACGCCGGCGTCGGCAAGACGAGGCTCGTGCACGACTTCGTCGATCGCGGCGCGGGTGACACCGAGCTGCATGTGATCACGTGCAGTCCGCACGGCGCGTCGGCACGTGTCGCGCTCGTCGATCTCGTGCGGCGCGGCGACAGTCGCGCCAATGCCGGCGAAGACGCCGTCCTCGCGCTCACGCGGCCTACTGCGGAACACGAGGACGCGTCCCGTCTGCGAGCGCTCACCACGCTTCGCGACGCGGTGCGGACGCTCGCGGACGCGCGTCCTGCGATACTCCTCATCGAAGACATGCACTGGGCCGACCCTGGCTTCCTCGAGTTGATCGAGTTCCTCGTCCAAGACCTCGCCGTCTCGCGCCGGGGTCCTCGTCTTCTCGTGATCGCGACTCGCCGGACATTCGGCGTCTCGATCGGCGTAGAGGCGACACTCGCCCGCCTGGAGCGGCAACCGGGCACTCGCACGATGACGCTGCGGCCGTTGCGCGAGGTCGACGTCGATGAACTGGTGCGCTCATACGGCATCGACGCGCCGGGCCGGCATCTCGTTCGCCTGTTGTACGAACGCTCGCGCGGCAATCCGCTCTACGTCCGAGAGGCGCTGCGCCGCATCGCCGACCTCGACGGATTCGTGCGGCGCTCCGGCTACATCGAGAGCCGAGTCCCCCCGACCGAATTCGGTGCCCCGGCCGACCTCCAGGAGTTGGTGGAGCGCCGGTTCTCAGATCTGCCACCCGAGCTCGTCGATCTGCTCTCCCTGGCCGCGATCGCGGGCTTCGAGTTCGATCCGGCGCTCCTCGACGAAGTCGCCGCAATGCGTACCGCGCCCCTCCTCGGTGCTGCCATCCGGGCCGGCCTCATCGCGGAAACGAGCGGTGGCTACCGGTTCACCCACCCGATCATCCACGCCGCGGGTTACGACGCGATGGCGCCCGACCAACGACGGCTGACGCACCGCATGCTCGCGGCTGCACTGGATCGGCTTCCGGAGGACCGTCGACAGGAACGGCTGCTGGAACTGGCCCACCACGTATTGGAAGGAGGTGTGGACGCGGTGCCTCCGCACGTCGCACGCGATCTCTGGGGCGCGGGGCGCCAGGCGAGCGCGCTCGCAGAGTGGGGACTCGCGGTTCGCTGCTACGACGCCGCGATAGAAATTGCGCAGGGCGCGGACGCCGACGCGACGTCCGTCGCATGGATGTACCTCTTCGCCGGACGCGCACACGAGCACAACTACGAGGCAGTCACGGCGACGCGGATGTACGAGAAGGCGCTCGCGCAAGGGCGAGAACACGGCGACATCGTGTTGTGGGGCCGATCTGCGCTCGCGTTGTCCATGCGGGCAGGCGTGAGTCGCGCCGACTCGATCACCGGCGACATGGACATGACCGGTCTCGTGGACGCGCTCGCGCACGTCGACGCGCAACATCCCAAGCTCAGGGCGCAGATCCTCCGCCACTACGCCGAGACCCGGTTCACCGCGCTCGACACCGATGAAGGTCTGCGCTGCGCAACCGAGGCAGTCGCGCTCGCCAGGGAAACCGGCGACGCAATGCTGTTGCTCCGGTGCGAGTCGACGTTGGCCTTCGGCCACCTCTTCCGGGGTGACGCCCCCGCGGCACGAGCGCTGCTCGCGGACGTGCGAGAACGCATCGGCCCGGATACGGAAGTGCAAACCGAAGGGTTCAGCCTGGCCCGGCTCACGATCGCCGAGCTCGCCCTCGGACTCCTGGACGACGCGCTCAAGACCGCGCACGATGCGTTCGTCGCGTTCGACGCGCGCCGGCACCATGCCGGCGCTTCGCTCGCCGCGACCCTCAGTGCCGACATCCATCTGCGACTCGGTGACCGGGCAGAGGGCGAAGCGCGTGCGCAAGAGGCCGCCCGGCTCTACCGGATCTCCGAGTACGCGTTCGTGCCCGCCGGCCTCTACGGCGCGCTCGTCGTGGCACGCAGCCTCGACGGTGACTACGAAGGTGCGCAGCAGGCGCTCGACGACTGGCGGGCGACCGGCCAGCGCGGTCAGCGCCTGGCGCGTGTCGTGCTCGCGGTGCACCGCGGTGATCTGGACGAGGCCGCGGCGTTGCTCGACGGGAGCCCCCGGCTCGTCGACGCCGCCTGCGTCCCGAGCATGCTGCAGACCGCAATGCTCGGCGCGTTGTCGGAGATCGCAGCCGCGTTGGGACGCGCCGACGTCGCCGAGCGGGTGCTCACGGCACTGGACACGCGCATCTCGACCGCGGTCGTGTACGCCCCCGGCATGCCGTACCACGCGGCCCGCGGCCGAGCGATGGCCCTCAGAACCGTCGGCCGCGCCGATCCGGAGGCCGACCGGCTCGCGATCGCGGCTCTCGAACGCGCGGGTGCCCGCCCCGAGCTCGATCGGGCGCGACAGGACTTCGCCCGGCTCGACGGGCCGGACGCGTCCTCATGAGCGCCGCGCCCGTCCCTCCCGGGAGCGTCGAACCGGCGTCGATCCCGCGTCCAAACCCCTCGCGCATGCTGCGGTCACACCGCATGCAGTCAGGGGAACCCCATGGTCGCCGGCAACCACGCAAGGATCGAATCCACCGTCACGACGCTCGCCGCCATCCCGCTCTTCCGGGGCACGAGCAGGAAGCACCTCCGCCACGTCGCGGACCTGGGCACGGTGCTCTCGGTGGGACCGGGCCGGGTGCTGTGTCGGGAGAACGAGATCGTGCGGGAGTTCGTGCTGATCCTCGCCGGGCGCTGCCTACGCACCCAATGCGGCCGGCACTACGACCTCGAAGCAGGAGCGTGGTTCGGCGGCGTGCCGAGCGGTGTACGCGACCGTGTCCACCATTCGACCTTCGTCGCAGCCACGCCCATGCGCGTGCTCGTATACGACCTCCGTGAGTACCGCGCGCTGATCGCGCGCCTCCCGGAGATCGCGGCGCGTATCGACGACGCGCACGTCCGCGCCGCATCCGATTCCTGGAGCGCGGTCTCGATTCCGACCTCTGCCGCGATGCCGGCCTTCTAAGGCGCCGACCGGCTCGAGCACGACGCCACACGACACGACCAGAAAGGCCAGCCGATGGACGGGATGCCGTATCACCACGAGAAGGGGGAAACGTGGGAGTTCTTCGACAGCTTCTTCTCCCAACGACTGCCGAACGTCCGAGCCCAGAACAAACTCGTCACGCTCGAGACGCTGTGGACCGCGCCGCGCTTCACCGCCATGGGCGCGGGCGCCCCGATGGGCACCATCGACGCCGTGTGGCAACAGCTGTTCACCGCGCTTGTCGAGCACGCCCATGACCATTGGTTCGGCGTGACACTCAACAACCCTGCCGGCCAGCAGCCGTTTGGCATCGGCCCGGACCGGACGCTCACTACCGGGTGGTGGAAGAACTGGTACGGCGATGCGGAGCAGATCTTGCGCGTCTCGTTCATCCGCGCCATCGAGGTCTCGCTCGGGCTGGCACCGGCCGACATGAGCATTCAGGAGCCGCCGCTGCCCGCCGCCGGGCTCCCGCCGGAAGGCGCGATATCGGTCGTGTATCCGAATCGCATGCTCGACATCGGCACGGTGCTCGCGGCCGCGCCCGACGGTACCGACGTCCTCGAACTGTTCGCGCGCAACTGGCCGATCGAGGTCTGGTGGACGTGCGGGCCGAGTTGGTTCCAAGGCTGGGTCACCTGGAGCCAAGGCGAAATGGGTGACGAAACGGGTCGAGTGACGATCACATGTGTCACGCCGGGCAGTCACGACCATCACATCTGGCGCGATCTCAGCAACGTCCCCCAAGCCCTGACCCCGAACACGACTCGGTACGGCTCGCGTCTCATCGCGCACACGCGCAACGACGCACTCACCGCGGGGTCCTACTACCCGACCGATCTCGGAGTCGTGCCGGTGCCCTTCCCGCTCAACTACTCCTACGACCCTGTGATCACCGTCGAACCGACCTGGGAAAGCGGCGGGTTCGGGCAACCGGCCGAGCTTCCGCCGTACGCAGCCCAGTTGCTGACCATAAACGACGCCACGGCCGCGCCCGTCGGCGACTTCTGAGGAGCGAACCGTGCCCGATCGCGATCAGATCCGAAGCATCGTGCAATCGGACGTGGAGACTGCATTCGCGGGCTCGTTCCCGCCGGCCGGTGCGAACGGCGGCTTCCGGCTGTTGCACATCGACGACGTCTTCACGTTCGCACCCCCTGACATTCCGAACGACGCCGGCGTCACGGCCGTACCCTGGCAATACGTCGCGATCCACGAGCGGCCGCTGCTCGCCTCGGCCGGAACCGACTACTCCGGCGCGGAGCGTGCGGTGATCGACGGCCATCCGATCGCACACCAGCCACACTCGGGCGCGCAGGCGCCCGGACTGCCTGCGACGAATCGACCGGTCACGATCGCGGGCGTGACGCTCGTGGTGACGCGCCCGCCGGGCCACGTCGACCGTCCCATGCTGTTGCGGTTCATCGACTGGGCCGACGTCTTCACGCAACTCGGCTTCGGGCTCCAGACCCGTGGGCCGAATCCCGACGAGGAGATGCCCGGCTTCCAGCATCTCGAGGACGCGATCCGTCACGCCGGCGGCGGTTGACGTTGGCTGCGGACTCGCCGCGCGCGTCAGACCGCTGACACAGACGGAGTCGCGTCGGGCGACTTCGCAAACGCGTCGAACAGACGTCGCAACGCCTTGGTATTGCCCTCCGCGCGCAGATCGCCGGACTTCACCGCTTCCTTGACGCGCCGCGTGCCGAACGCGAGATCGCGAATCGTTTGCATGCTTCCCTCCGCGGTGACGTCGGCGCGCGCGACATGGCCGCGCGCGACGTTGCACTTCCCGGCGCGCACGTCGATGTTGAACTCGTCGTCACCGATGCGCAGGTTCACGACGACGCGCAGATCGGCCGCCGCGCTCGCGTCGAACGTCGTCTGCAACGCGAGCATGGACGCGTCGACGCTGAACGTGCCGTTGGTGGGGAACGCACGCAGCCGGCCCCAACTCCCGAGCGCGAGGAGCACCGGCTCCAGCGCGGCGCCGTCCGCGGTCAGCTCGTAGACCACGGCCGCGACCGGCGGCCCCAACCGGCGCTTGCGGACGACGCCCACCCGCTCGAGCTCGCGCAGCCGTTGCGACAGCACGTTCTGGCTCACGCCGCCGAGGCCGCGATGGAGGTCCGAGAACCGCTTCGGGCCGTACAGCAGCTCCCGCACGACGAGCAGCGCCCACCGCTCGCCCACCGCATCGAGGGCCCGGGCGACCCCGCACCGGTCCCCGTAGCTGCGCCCGACCGCGGGCTCGGCTGCCTGAGATTCGGCCATACGAGCCCATCGTAGCCGGTTTAGTAGCTGATTCGCGGTTGGTACTCCTAGATTAGGATCAACATCGATCTGGAGGAACGATCATGAGCAAGCTCGTCGTGACCAACAGCGTCACCCTCGACGGCGTGATGCAGGCGCCCGACCCCGGCGGCGACCCCGGCTTCGTCCCCGCCGGCTGGGCCCAGAAGTACGAAGACGACGTGGAGCACAAGGAGATGGGCAAGGGCATGGACAAGAGCGGCGCCCGTGGCGGGGGCATCCTGCTCGGCCGCCGTACCTACGAGCGCTTCGCTTCGGTATGGCCGCACATGCCGCAGGACAACCCGTACACCGAGGTGATCAACAACCGGAAGAAGTACGTCGCGTCGCACACGCTGAAGGAGCCGCTCGAGTGGAACAACGCTGAACTGCTGAAGGGTGACGCTGCGGACGCGGTCGCCGCACTCAAGCAACAAGACGGCGCCGACATCGTGCTCCTCGGCAGCGGCAACCTGCTGCAGTCGTTGATGAAGCGGGATCTGATCGACGAGTACGTGCTGCTGATCCACCCCCTCGTCCTGGGTGAAGGTCAGCGCCTGTTCGCCGACGGCACCATCCCGGCGGAGTTCGAGCTCACCCGCAGCGTCCCGACGACAACCGGCGTGATCATCGCCACGTACGAACGCGCCCGCTGACAGCTGGATCGGGCACCGGCAGGACAGGGTGACTCGCCGACGCCCGGAGCGATTGCGGTCTGCTCCCACCTGCACTGATATACAAGGTTGCTCCGAACGGCAACGTGAATGGTGGCGAGAGCGATCGATGGTGGCCAAGCAGGCGACGTATCGGGAGGCCGACGAGTCTCCCATCGAGTTCGACGATGCCGTCGCGGTATGGGCGCCGGCCGCGTACGCCGTCCTGCGGGAGACCGCGACGCGCTACCGAGCGACGATCACCTACAAGGAGCTCGGCGAAGCCGTGCAGCGCGAGACGGGCATCCGCACGCGTACGACGCTGGCGAAGTGGATCGCTCCGGTCCTCGCCGGTGTCGCGCGTGAGTGCCTCGACAACAAGGAACCGCTCCTCATCGCGCTGTGTGTCACGGCCGACGGCTCGGCCGCCGCGGGCTACGGCGATGCCGTTCAAGCGCGCGACGGCGAGGAACCGAAGGATCTCGACGTCCATGCCGCGAGCGAGCGGCTCAACTGCTACCGCTTCTACGGTGCCGAACTTCCTGCCGACGGTGGGTCACCCGTGCTGACCAAGCAGGTCGCCGCGAAGAAGCGCGCCGCTGCGCAAGACCGCAAGCGCCCGACCTGCCCGACGTGCTTCCTCGAGCTTCCCGCGAACGGCGTCTGCGACTACTGCGTCCACGGCGCCTGAATACCGGCCGCCGTTGCGCGACCCAGAGAAAGGTGCTCGCGTGGGGGTGAGATCGAGCGCGACTCCGGGGGGTGCAGATGGCACGTCGGATGACTGTGTCGGCCGGGGCTTTCCTCTTCGCCATGTTTCTGGCGTCGGCGTGCGCGGCGCCACGACCGATCGCCGCGAAGCCTACGACGAACCCAACGAACGGCTCCTCGTGCGCGGGCGAGGACGTCGGCGCGGGCGCGCAACAGGCGCACATCTGCCGCGACGCGAAGTACGGGGTGCCGTCGATCTACGCCGGTGCGATGCCGGGCGTCTGGTTCGGCACCGGGTGGGCGCAGGCCGAGGACCGGCTCGTACAGATCGACCTCGTGCGGCGGAACGCGCGCGGTTCCTTGGCCGAGCTGTTCGCGTCGATCGACTCGTCGACGATCGAGCAGGACAAGGAGACGCTCACCCTCTACTACACCGACGCCGAGTTGCAGGAGGAGTTCGACGCGTTGCCGCAATGGATTCGTGACGCGGTCGACGACTACGTCGCCGGGCTGAACGCCTACGTCACTTATGCGTACTCGACGCCGGCATTGCAGGACGCGCTCGTCCCCTTCCAGTTCTGGGTGCTCGGCCAGTTGCGCGGCGAAGCGGTCTACAAGCCGCCCGCGTTCACGCGGCTCGATGTCATTGCCAACGGCAACTTCCTCGCCCGCGAGTTCGGCGGAGGGGGCGGCGACGAGCTGTCGAACCTGTCGTTCCTGCAGTTCCTCCAGGGCAAGTACGGCACCCAGGGGGGCTACGCGCTCTTCAACGACGCGCGCTGGATCAACGACCCGACCGCGCCCGTCACCGTGCCGGACCGACGGCCCAAGTACGGGTTCGGCGGCGGTCAAGGCAACCCGGTGCCCCCGGCGTTTCCGTTCTTCGGAGGGCCGGGGTCGGAGCGGCACGACCCACCGGCCGCCGTCGTCGATGCGGCCGCGCGTGCGCTCGCGCGTCGCAAGCAGCTGCTCGAGTCGATCGGTACGCGCTACCACGTGCCGTGGAAGGACGGCTCCAACTCGTGGGTCGTGAGTCCGAAGAAGACCGCGAACGGTCACGCGTTCTTGTGGGGCGGACCGCAGGAGGGGTTCGACTCGCCCAACATCGACTGGGAGGTGTACCAGCACGGACCCGGCTTCGACTCCGGCGGCATGACGATCGCGCTGGCACCGGTCGTACTGATCGGTCGCAACGCCAACATCGCGTTCACGACGACGAGTGAGGAGACGGTCGACCAACAGGTGTACCAGGAGCAGGTGGACTTCTCACACAGTCCACCGACCTACCGGTTCAACGGCGCGGACGTGCCGATGATCGCGGTGCCGCACACGTTGCACGTCGCCGGTCAACCCGACCAGACGTTCGTGAGCTACCGCACGGTCCACGGGCCCGTGTTCGACACCGATCCCGCGCACGGTGTCGCGTTCTCGATGAAGTTCGCGTCGTTCGGGCGGGAGTACAGGTCGTTCGAAGGCTTCGCGGAGCAGTCGACTGCGCGCAACCTCGGCGAGTACCGCGACGCGATGTCGCACATCGCGACGCTGCACAACTTCTTCTACGCCGATCGCACCGGGAACATCGCGTACTTCGGCGCCGGGCTCGTACCGGAGCTGAAGCCGTGCCCGGGTCTCACGGCGCAGCAGGCGTGCGACCCGCGGCTTCCGCACAACGGCGACGGCAGCCAGGAGTGGCTGGGGACCGTCCCGTTCGACCAGATGCCGCACGTCGTCAATCCCCGCAACGGCTACATCGTGAACTGGAACACGAAGCCGAGTACCGCGCACTACCTGCAACAGAACGGCGGCGAGGAGTACTGGGGCACGATCTACCACTCCGAGCCGATCGCTCGCGACCTCGCGACGCACCAGCGGCTCTCGACTGCCGAGCTGACCGCGATCGAAGCCGACATCGGCCGCATCGACGACGCCGACTCGCGCCCGGCCGCGCCCTACTTCCTGCCCGAGTTCTTCAAGCTGTATCGCCACGATCGCTCGTTGCACACGCCGCAACGCGACGCGGCTGTGGCGACGCTGGAAGCGTGGAACCAGCGCGACACCGTCGGCAGCGTCGCGATGTCGATCAACACGCAATGGATGCAAGCACTCGAGCGACAGGTGTTCGGACCGAACGGTGTCATTCCGTTCGCCGATGGGACCCATGACTTCACGGGCAAGGCCACGTTCAACCTCTTGTGGCACACGCTCGATGGGACGCGCGGTCTCGTTCCCTGCGACCGGATGTGCGCGGCTGTCGACTACTACGGCGGCAACCCCGGTCAAGTGATGGCGGCGGCACTCGACGATGCGATGGCGTTGCTCGCCAGCACCGACGTGTTGCCGGGAACCCACGGCGCGCACGGCTTCGGAACATCCGACATGACGAAGTGGGGATGGGTGCCGGCCCAGAACAAGGATTGGGCCGATCTCGATCCGGTTGCGAACGCGGCGGCCGACTTCGGGCTGTTGCACAAGCCCGATCTCGGCACGAGCGGCACGGAGAACCGCAGCACGTGGATGCAAGCGATGGATGTCGGCCTCGCCGCGATCTCGGGTGTCGCCGTCCTGCCGCCGGGCGAGAGCGGATTCATCGCGCGCGACGGCACATTCAGCCCGCACTTCGCGGATCAGGTGCCGCTGTTCAACCACTTCGCATACAAGCCGATGCCGAACCCCCGCGGCTGACCGCAGGATCGAGGAAGTCGCGATTCGGCCTTGTGGGCGATCCAACACGGGCGGATACTCGATCGGCTCCTCGCAACGCGTTCGCGCGCACGGGGCGGCACTGGCGACGTCGCCGGAGGTCGCTGTGGTTTCGACGCAACAGGCGCGCCGGCTCGTCGTCGTGAGCGATGGAGCCTTGCAGGGTCGAACGTTCTCGCTCACTGCCGATCGCGTCGTCGTGGGGCGCGGCGAGGACTGCGCGCTGCGTATCGAGGACCGGTACGTCAGCCGGATCCATGCGCTCATCGAACGCCGCGACGGCTGGACGGTGCTCTCGGACCTCGGGTCCTCCGGTGGAACGACCGTGAACGGCGTGCCGGTCGCACCCGGGCAGCAGCTCCGCCCTGGAGACGTAATCGGCCTCGGGCCGGTCCAGTTGCGCTTCGAGCAGGGCGACGTGCACACGACCACGCCGTTCGTCCCCGCGGTGAACCCGTCACAGCCCGCGCCTGCGCCGCAAGCGGTCTCGACGTTCGGGATCGGGTCGCAGCAGGCCGACGTCCTCAACAACGTCGCGCACGACCAATATGTCATCCAGCAACAGCGTGAGAGCTTCCTGCGGGAGATCGCGGCGACACGGACGAAGGCGACGTGGCTCATCGTGCTGGGCTTCCTCGCCTATGTGGTCGGAGGCGGCATCTACGCGTATGCAATCTTGAAGTTCGGCAGCGACCTGTCGAGCGCTTCCGCAACGGACACGGCACCGCCGTTGTTCGGTGACAAGGTCGCGGGCGTGCCGATCGGCATCTGGGGCTTTGCGACGGCCGGCATCGGGACGGTGTTGCTCATGGTCGGCATCGTGTTGCGCATCGTCGCCGCGGCCCGGAAGCGACGCCTCGATGACCGCACACTCCGCACGCGGGAGTTCGCGCCGCCCGCCTATCCGGTGCAGTGAGGAGCAACGATGACGTTCAACATCGGTAAGCAAGAAGCGGGAACGATCAACAACGTGGCTGGGAATCAGTCCATCGGCGGTGACCAGATCGGTGTGCTCTCGAACGCCGACGCGCTCGACATCCTACGCTCGCTGCGCGCCGAGCTCGGCGCGAGCAACATGCCGGCACCCGCGTCCGAAGCGGGTGACGTCGAGCTCGATGCCGCGGAGCACGAGCTGACGAAGGACGAACCGCGCCCCCTCGTGGTCGCCGAGCACCTCGAACGGCTCACCAAGATCGCCACGGCCGCGGGCGCCGCAGTCACGGCCGGCAGCAAGATCGGCCAGTCGCTGCTCGCGCTGGCGCGCTGGCTCGGCCCGGCCGGCGCGGTACTGGCCTCACTGCTGCTGTGAGGGGCGGGGCCGACGCTCCGGCCCTCAAGTGCTACTATGTAGCACATGAAGTCAGCAGGGATACGTGAGCTCAAGCAGAACGCGTCCGCGGTGGTCGCCGAGGTTGCGGCCGGAGAAGTGGTCACGATCACAGACCGGGGCCGCCCAGTGGCCCGCTTGGTGCCGATTCGCTCCACACCACTCGACGAGCTGGTCGAGAGTGGCCGCGCGCGCCGAGCGCGTCGCCGCGTTGGCGACCTCGATCCGCTTCCCCGCCGGGCCGCCGGAGAGCAGGAGCTCTCCTCCGTCTTGCAAGAGATGCGCGCCGGCGAGCGCTGGTGATGGCGTTCTACGTCGACACCTCGGCGGCTGTGAAGCTCGTCGTGTCCGAACGCGGTCTCGCGCGCTCACCCGCTGGGCAACCGAGCGACAAGACCGCTTGGTGTCGAGCGATCTGCTGCGAACCGAGTTGCTCCGCGCCGTCCGTCGAGGCGCACCGCGCCGCATGGAGCGGGCGCGCGCAGTGCTCGACACCATCACGATCGTGACTATCCCGACGTCGACGTTCGAGCGCGCGGCCGACATCGAACCCGACCGGCTGCGCAGCCTCGACGCATTGCACCTCGCTGCGGCGCTGGAAGTCGGCGATGAGCTCGAAGCCATCGTCGCTTACGACGACCGGCTCAGCGAAGCGGCGCGGCGCTACGGCATCCCGGTCGTCGCGCCGGCGTAACCACGAAGGCGATGAAGTCGTATTTCATCGCGACGTGCGCGTTGAGCACCGGGCGGGCACGCCGACCTCGCGCTCGAGCAGCACGACGTGATGCCCGTTCTCCGCGAGCCGGATCGCCGCCGCGCAGCCGGCCGGCCCCGCACCGATGACGACGACATCACACCGCTCACTCATCGGGAAGCTCCGGCAACGAACCCGACCGCCGTGTCCTTGGAATGGAAGTGCGGGGAGAAGGTGCCGAACCCGACGTCCACGGCCCGGTTTGCTCGCCCGCGCGCCTGCCCTGGGGCCGTCGTCATGCGCGGCACGGTACGGACCTGAAACTGAAAGTCAATCAGTTCTGATGGATCACGCAGTTCGCCTCGTGATCCCGTCGCGGACGGTGTGTTTGCAATCAGAAGTCCAAACGCCGCGGCAAGCGCGGCGAATTCGACTTTGATGGCAAAGCATCGCGGAGGGGCGGGGGTCAGGGACGCGGGTTCAGCGTCCGATCAGACCCGCGATCGCACAATCGACGCAACGCGTGTCCCGCGCCGATGAGGGGAAGTTGCCATGCATCGAGGCATTCGCTGTGCTGCCGCCGCGCTCCTGTTCGCCCTGTCCGGAACCGTGGGTGCAACCGCGCCGGCGTCCGCGGCAACGTCCGCAACATCCTCCTGTCCGCTGCCGAGATACGGACCGGGCAAGGACTACGAGCCGCAGATCGATCCGGCGACGTTCACGCCGAACGTCACCAATCCCCTGTTCCCGCTCACGCCGGGCACGACGCTCGTCTATACGGGCACGAAGGACGGGAAGCCCACGCTCGACCTCGTCGTGCCGTCGTCGCACACGAAAGTCCTCGACGGCGTGCGCACGCGCGTCGTCGAGGACCGCTTGTATCTGGGCAACCGGTTGGAGGAACGCACGAGCGACTACTACGCGCAGGACGCGTGCGGAAACGTCTGGTACTTCGGTGAGGACACCGCCGAGCTCGACCGCCACGGCAAGGTCACCAACACCGAGGGCTCCTGGCACGCCGGCGTCGGTGGCGCGCAGCCGGGCGTGTTCATGCAGGCCGCGCCCGAGGTCGGACGCCGGTTCCGCCAGGAGTGGCTCGCCGGTCAGGCCGAGGACACGTTCTCGGTGCTCGACGCTGTCGACACCGGTGACCGTGCCGGCCGGGACGTTCAAGGACGCGCTGCGCACCAAGGAGACGACCGCGCTCGAACGCGGGGTCGTCGACAACAAGTACTACGTCGCGTGGCATCGGCGAGGTCGAGGAAGTCACGGTCAAGGGCCCGACCGAGAAGCTCGTCCTCGTCGAAGTGATCTCCTAGAGCCGGCGCGCCCGGAGGTGACATGGATCGAGGCGGCACTTTGCGAAGAGGAAGGCCCCGAAGCACTCAGGTTGTCGCGGCTTCGTGTCGAGGCAGACGTATGAGCGCGGGGATGTTCGACCACGCGATCGGCGATCTGAGCGACGGCGGCGGCCGGGTTCTGTCCGGCTGCGACGTGGGCCGGCCGGATCCGTGCCATCTGGCGATCGTGCGCAGCGGCGTCTACGTCGTCTCCATCGCATCGGCGCCCGGGCTGATCGATGTGCAACGCGACGGCTGGTTCACCGAACGCCGCGAGACCCTGTTCGTGGGTTCACGCGACCGCACGCAGTGGGTCGGCGACGCGGCGAGCGCAGCCGCGGTGGTGCAGGACCGACTCGGCGATCCGTCGATCCCGGTGCATCCGGTGGTCGCGACCGTGGAGGTCGAGTGGCCGTGGCTGCCGCGTGCGTACACCGTCGCCGGGGTCAAGGTCGTCGCGCTGCCGGCCCTGCGCAAGTCGCTGGTCCGGCCGGGCTCACTTGCGCCGGACGCGATCGATCGACTGGCCGATCGCCTCGCCCGGGTCTTTGTAATATAGACAAACCGATATACTCGGGAGGTGACTCCCGGTGAGCTCCTCCGATCCCTCCGCCGCCGCCAGGGCCTGACCCAGGCCGAGGTCGCGGCCCGCGCCGGCACCTCGCAGCCGGTCGTGTCCGCGTACGAGCACGACCGCCGCGACCCGACCGTCGGCACGCTGCGCAAGCTGGTCGCGGCGGGCGGCGCGGAACTGCGCCTCGACACCCGACCAATGCCGGACCTGCCGCCCGCGGCCGACCTCGATGAGCACGCGCGCCGGCTGCTCGACGTACTCTCGCTCGCCGACGCGATCCCGCACCGGCCCCGCGCTCGCATCCTGCGCGCGCCCCGACTCGTGTCGTCGTAGCCGTGCCGACGCTCGCCGAGCGCATCATCGCGATCGACAACGCGCTGTCAGCCGTCCCCCATGCCTTCGGCGGCGCGCTCGCCCTCGCCTACTACGCGGAGCCGCGCGCCACGATCGACATCGACCTCAACCTGTTCGTGCCGACCGACGAGTTCGCAGCAGTTGCCGGGCCGCTCGTCGCGCTCGGCGCCGATGCCGACGATCCCGCCGTCGCCGATGAGATCCGGCGCGCCGGTCAAGCGCGCGTGATGTGGGACGACACCCCGATCGATCTGTTCTTCGCCTACGACGCGTTCCACGATGCCGCGGCCGCGGCCCGGCGCGTCGTCCCCTTCGCCGACCACGAGATCCCGATCCTCGCAGTGGAGCACCTGATCGTCTGCAAAGCCGTGTTCGACCGCGCGAGGGACTGGGTCGACATCGACGCGATCGTTGCCGCCGACACCTACGTCGACGTCGCCGAAGTCCTCCGCTGGGTCGGCCGCATCGCCGGTGACGAAGACCCCCGCTACAACCGAGTCGCCGCCGCGCTCGCCGGTCGGGCCTGAGCAGCGCTTCATCTCCGATCGGAGCGACCCTCGTTCTTGGCCGGGCGCGTGCGCCCGTGGACGGACCGCGCCCGACGTCAGTCGTGCGACTCGTCTTCGGCGAGCGCGTAGGCGCGCGCCGCGCCGAGGAAGCGGTACGTCCACTCTTCCGCCAGCGCGCGGTTCTCGCAGAACGCGATCGGAACCGTGGGGTAGCGGACCTGGACCGCAGCGAGCAGATCCGCCACGAAACCCGGCGTGACGTGCTCGAGCCGGAACACGTCGGCCCACGGGTCTTCGACCACGATCGCGGCGCGATCGACCGTGGCGAGCTCGGCCATCGCGAACGCGAGTGAACCGTCGATCAACCGCTTCGCGAGATCGGCGAGCGTCTTGCGTTCCACGACCGCGACGATCTCGACGTCGTCCATCTCGATGGCGATGCCGTAGTCGCCGCACGGCAACGCGCGTCGATCGGTCGTCACCTGTTGCTTGGCAAACTTGTACGGATACTTCTCACGCGTGTCGACGTAGATCGTGAATTCCCGCTGGCCCGCGGCGCGCCGTGCCGGAATGCGAATGCCCGGACGGTTCTTGCGAGTTGTCTTCGGAGACTGCCAGAAGATGCCCTCTCGGCCACCCTGGATCCGCGTGAACACGAACTGGCTGCGGTTCTCCCGCCCGCGGTCGAGAACGAGATCAATCGCAACGCCGCGCCGCACGCACGATCGGATCGGCACCGCTTCCACGATGTCGGGATCTTCGGGCCAGTGCGTCGCCCGGTGGCAATAGACCTTGGCCGTGCGCGGCCACGTGTCGCGCGCTTTGAGGAGCAGGTCGCGATCCGGCAACGGGAGGCGGAGCAGGTAGGGCAGGGTGGAGTCCGCTTCTGGATTGCGGGCGATCGTGAACGTCGCCGCGTGCTGCTCCCCGGGCACCTCTGCATGTTGCCAGATGACCCCGAGGTGGGTCGCTCACCAAAGCGTGACTGGTCGAGGATGTCGATGGCTTCGGAGCCGTTGGTCCTTGGTGACGAGCTGCCAGCCGTGTTCGACCGCGGTGGCGTAGATCAAGCGGTCGGCCGGATCGCCCGGAAATGTTGTGGGCAACGTCGCTGCGCCGGCCGCGATCGCCGGAGTGGTCCCGATGGTCCGCACGGAGGACGCGAGCTCGTCCAGCCACGAGCGGATGGGCACCGTGATGACGATGCGTTCGTGATGCGCCAGCCAGGCGAGCTCGAACCAGGAGATCGACGCGACCGCGAGCTCGTCCGCTTCGTCGAGGGCGCGCGTCGCGGCGCGACTCAATCGGCCCGGTTCGGCCGACCACCACTGGAGCACGTGCGAATCGAGGAGGACCGTGGTCACGTGAGCTCCCAGGTCGCGCCGGTTGTGAACAGTTCCGCATCATCGGCCGCACTGATCGCGATACCGGTGAGCCGGCCCTTCGACGCGTGGGGGCCCACGGCGGGGACGAGCCGGGCGACGGTGCGGCCGTGCTTCGTGATCTCGATCTCCTCGCCGGCGGCGACATCGTCGAGCAGCCCGAGGACCTTTGCTTTGAACTCGGTCGCTGTCATTTGCCTGGTCATACGGTCATTGTAATGGTCACTCAGCCCCGGTCCGTCCCAAAGGGGGCAGCCATTCGGACATGACTCCTCCTCAGCAAAACGGAACAGCAACTGGAGGAAGCCGGGAACTAATCGTGAGCTTCGGGCGCGGGTGTGACAGCTCCGGCCTTGCAGGGCATCACCGGGCGGCATGCCGAGCGGAACGCTGCGGCTCAGTAGTCGTCGTAATCGGGATGCATGCAGAGCGGCACGACCCTGAACGACTCGTCGTCGAAGAGCGCCGAGGTACGGATCCTCACCGACTCGCGCTGGCTTCCGGCAAACACCACGGACTCGTGGGCCATCACCTCGGGGTCGACATACGTCGGGACGCCGAGCAGCGATCCGAGCGGAGGGACCGCACCCAGGTCGAAATCGGGGAAGTCGCGGCTCATCTCGTCTTCCGACGCGAGGTGGGCGTGGTGGTCCTGCACCGCGCGTTGCGCGAGCTTCAGGTCCAGCCGTTCCATCGCCGGGAGCACGGCCAGCGCGTGGCCGGCGGCGGTATCGAGGACGAGGGTCTTGATCACGTCCTCGGTGCCGATCCCGATGACCCGGGCTTCGTCGATCGCGCTCAACACGGGCGGATGCGGAAGCACCTCGAACGCCTTGTGGTGCTGTTGCAGGTGCTCGGTGACGAGTGACATGACCACCACCCCCTGCTGCGAGGATCCCCCGAGGATACTCCCGCACCGGCACGATCAGGCAGGGTGCTGCGGCGAGGTCGAGACGGGTGCAGACTGGAGACGCGTCCCCGAGGGGAGGCGTCGCGGTGCGAATCACGCTGCTCGGACATGCGTCGGTGCTCGTCGAGCTCGATGGTGTGACGTGCCTGATGGACCCGGTCTTCGGCGATCCGTTCGAGGAAGGCACGGTCGTGTCGTGTCCGCGCCGTGCGATCGACGTCGACGCGCTCCCTGCCGTCGACATCCTCATCGTGTCACACCGGCATCCCGATCACTTCGACGTGGCGTCGCTCGACCGGGTCGCCCGCGACGTCGAGGCGATCTGCCCAGCCGACCCGCTCATCGTGCACACGCTCCGGGAGCTCGGCTTCCCGAACGTCACGCCGGTGACCCCGATGGCGCCGATCCTGGGACCCGACTTCGAGCTCTTCCCGACCCGCTCGGAGCTGGCGTCGATCCCAGAGATGGGCATGGTGTTTCGCGATCGGTCCGGCACGTTCTGGAACCAGGTCGACACGCCGCTGTGCGACGAGACGATCGCAGCCGTGCGCCGCCGGTTCGGCACCATCGACGTCCTGTTCGCGATGTATGCGAGTCAGAACTTCGAGTTCTTCGAGAGCCGCGCGACCGAGTTCCCCTTCGAGACGCATCGGCGCAACTTGGAGACCGCGCTGTCGATCGATCCGACGGTTGTCGTGCCCGCGTCGGCCGGGTTCCGGTTCTGGCGCGAGCACGAATGGCTGAACCGGTTCCTGTTCCCGATCTCCCGGGATCGTTTCGTTGCCGATCTGCGTCGCCTCGAGCCCGACGTCGACGCGTGCGTGATGGATCCGGGCGACGTGCTCGAGATCCACGCCGATTGCAAGAACCTGTATCACGCACACGCGTCGCACGCCGCGCGCGTCGAGGAGCACGACACGGGAAGTCTCGCGTTCGACCCGACCGCGCCGGTTCCGCCGCTGATCGACACGAACCCGGACGGCGGTCCGGACGCCCGGCTCGCGCAGCTCGCCGGCGACGTGGTCGCCGAGTTCGGCGAGTGGATCGCGAGCGACGGCCGCGCGTGAATGACCGCGTCATTCGTGCGTACAGGAACGACCGCGTGCACTACCGGGTCGGGCTCGTGTTCCCCGACGGTTCAGAGCAGTGTTTCGACTTCGACACCGCGGCGGGATCGCTGCATCTCGTCGACGCGAGCTGCGAAACACCGGAGCCCGACCTCGTCCACCGCATCGCCGCGTCCGCGCTGGCGGGTTGGGCCGAACACCGGCGCAGCTTCTTCTCGGTGCGTGCGTCCTCGCGCCGGTTCGGAACGGTCTACCGGCTCCGGCGCCACGACCGGATGGTGCTGCTCGAGCGGCGCAATCTTCCCGACCTGCTCATGTACTACCTGACGTACATCGCGGCCGGCTCCGAGATCGCCGCGCGCCGCGAAGTCGATCTGCAGATCGCGGCGCTTCCAAACCGATCGCAACCGTCGATCGCGACCAACCCAGCAACAAGCGGAGGAGACCATGCGTGAGCTCAGAGGATCCCAGACCCACGACAACCTCAAGGAAGCGTTCGCGGGTGAGAGCCAGGCCAACCGGCGCTACATCTACTTCGCGCAGAAGGCGGACGTCGAAGGCGAGCCCGACATCGCCGCGCTGTTCCGCTCCGTTTCCGAAGGGGAGACCGGTCACGCGTTCGGTCACTTCGACTTCCTCGCCGAGGTCGGCGACCCGGTCACGTCCGAGCCGGTCGGAGCCACAACGGACAACCTGAAGTCGGCGATCGCGGGCGAGACGTACGAGTACACCGAGATGTATCCGGGCTTCGCCCGCACCGCCGCGTGACGAGGGCTTCGAGGACATCGCCGAATGGCTCGAAACGCTGGCCCGAGCCGAGAAGAGCCACGCCAGCCGCTTCACCGCCAGCCTCGAGTCGATCCAATAGCTCACCCCAAAGAAGGCGCCAGCCTTCACCTGTCCGCCGCACGGGGTGTTTGCCCCCGACCCCCGCCGTGGCCGGGTCCCCAGATCCGGCGCGGCGTCGTTGGCCTCGTCGTGCAAGAGGAGCTCGAGGACGCTCCCCGTGCTGGGCCATCCGACGCTCGAAACAAGGAGGAGCTCGCATGCGCAGAACAATGCTGGCGATCGCGGCCGCCGCGATCGTCGTCGCGCTCGCCACGACAGGTGTGATCACGTACGCCGCCGGTGCGTCCAACCGTTCGAAGGGTGTCGACAATCGGGTGGCCAAGCAGTACGTCGGCTACTGGATGGGTGTCGACCCCCTCGACGGCGGCGATTCACGCCGCGCCATCACGAGCAATGACGACGGCGCGTTCGCGCTGATCGGGCGCGACACGGTGTTCACGCTCTGCGACAACACCGACCGCGCCGTCATCACGGCCACACTCGTGGTCGACGACACCTCGCTTCGGAGCGATGATCTCGTGATCGCGTGCACCAACCTTCAATCGACAGTGCACCTCGCCGTGCGCTACGACGTGATCGACCGCAATATCATCCGCGAGCACGTGACCACGCCGCAGGGCGCATTCGTCGACGAGATCGTCTTCCACCGTGTGAGCGCCTGAGCATGTGAGTCAAGGAGGCGCCGATGTCAACGATCGACCGTCGCAGCTTTCTCAAGGCGGGGGTCGGCGCGGCCGGCGCCCTCGCGCTCGCCGGCCCGTTCCAAGGTTTGGTCGCGCACGCCGCCGGCGCGCGTCCCGCTACGCGGCCGTCATTGCGGCCGCTCGTCGACGTCCCCGACTTCTCTGACGGTGTCGTGCGCCTCGCGTTGCCGCGCGGGTACGTGTACCGGTCGTTCGGCGCGACCGGTGACCCGATGTCGGACGGTGCCCCGACGCCGGGGCGGCAAGACGGCATGGCCGCGTTCCCGGGTCCGAAGGGTCGCATCCGGCTCGTGCGCAATCACGAGCAGCAGTTCAGCGGCGCGCCCATCGGCGACCCGGCCAAGTCGTACGACACCGTGACCCAAGGCGGCACGACGACACTCGAGGTCGATACGCGCACGCGCGAGCTCCTCGGGAGTTGGGTGAGCTTGTCCGGCACTTCGTTCAACTGCGCGGGTGGCCCCACGCCGTGGGGGACGTGGATGAGTGTGGAGGAGACGGTGAACGGGCCGGACGTCGGCCCTGATTTCGCCGGCGCCGGACCGGATTTCACGCAGCGACACGGCTACCTGTACGAGGTCGACGAGCGATGGGGTCCGGGCGAGTACCCGAAAGTCGAGCCGATCCGTGCCGTGGGTCGCCTGCCCCACGAGGCCGCGGTCGTCGACCCGGCGACCGGTGAGGTGTACCAAACCGAAGACCAATTTCTCTTTCCGGCGGGGATCTATCGCTACCGCCCGCCTACGCACTCGCGGCGGGCGCGTCGCATCGTCGACGGCGGCGTGCTCGAGATGTTGCGCGTCCGCGGCGCGACGGAACCGACGCAGCTTGGCGGCATGCTTCCGATCGGCTCGGTGTTTCCGATCGAGTGGGTGCGCATCCCCGAGCCAGACTTCGACGGCGGCGGCGCGCCCAACGACGACGCGATCCGCACGGTCAGCCTCCAAGGGTTCGCGCAGAACGCCGCGATGTTCGCCCGGCCCGAAGGCCTCTGGTACGACAAGGGCGCGATGTTCTTCTCCTGTACGCGCGGCGGCGCGACGCAGATCGCGATCAACCCTCCCAACGAGTACGGCAACGGGCACGGCCAGATCTGGCGCCTCGACCCGCGGCACAACCGGCTTACGCTGATCTTCCAGTCGCCCGGCGCCGATGTCCTCGACATGCCCGACAACATCACGATGACCGATCGCGGCACGCTCGTCATCTGCGAGGACGGCATCGACGGCAGCAACTTCGTTCGGTTGCTCGACCGCCACGGAACCCTCGCCACGTTCGCGCAGAATCGGTTCAGCGGCGACGAGTTCGCAGGCGCGGCTGTCAGCCGCGGCGGTCACACGCTGTTCGTCAACACGCAGGCCGCGTCGGGTCGCACCTTCGCGATCTGGTCGCAGCGCGGCAGCCTCGGGTTCTAGACCTGCCGCACATTCCGGGTTCGGTCGCTCGCGTGCCGGCTCGCCGGACGCGCGAAACGACCGTCATCCGCACCGTCAGGCGGTGCCGTACTTCTCGCGGTGATGCGCACCCCGTTCGGGTGCTTCGACACCGTCAGGCAACGGCGCCTGCAGGCTGACGATGCGCCCGTCCGGGTCGCGCAACTTCGCTTCGACGACGCCCCAGTGTTCGGGCGTGAACGGCTGCGCGTAGTCAGGCACGCGGGCCGGCGCGAACGTGGTGGCGTCGGCGACCTTCAGGATGGGCCGCGTCTCGAGGTCGGCGTCGTGCTGTTCGTTGATGAAGACGTACGGCCCGCCGCGCGGGTGGTGCCATTGCCCCGATCCGTGATCGGTCTCGAAGACGTTCTCGAACCCGAGCGACGCCCAGAACGCCGCGGTCGCGCCGTAGTTGCGGGTGTCCACGTAGTAACCCTCGATGCCCTCAGTTGCCACGTCTCGCCTCCTTCTTGCCTCGACCGGGACCGGCGAGGTACGCCTCGAGCGCGGCTTCGACGATCGCCGAGAGCGACTGCTCGGTGTCCACGGCGTGGTGCTTGACGGCACGGATGAGCTCGACCGGGAGATAGACGTTGAACTGCTTGACCGAGCGCTCCTCCGCCATCCTTAGGATGCTAGCACACTAGCTAGACCGAGGAAACCGGCGTAGGACACACTTGCGGCTCGGCTCGACGACAGAACGGTGAGGCGGATGTCGGACAACCTGCGATTGCTCGGCAAGTACAGCGCGGCGATGGACGCCGGCGACACCGAAGCGGTGTACGAGTTCTGGTCCCCCGACTTCGTCAGTCATGTGACGGCACGCGTGAACCCCGACCGCGTCGGCACCGACATCCGCGGCCAGGAGCAAGAGTGGTGGGAGCAAGCGCGCGCCGCGTTCCCCGACATGACGTTCACCGTCAACCTGCTGATCGAGCAAGAAGATCTAGTGGTGTCGAACTGGACGGTGAAGGGCACCCACACCGGCACCGCGTTCTACGACACCCCCGCGAACGGCGAGCCCGTGGAGATCAACGGCACCGCCATCCTCCGCATCCGCGACAACCAGATCGTCGAACACTGGGGCGGCCCCCACTGCCAACAGGGGCTGGGATTGATTCAGACTTCCACTGACTATTGAGTGTCAGACCGGGAGCCTGGCTACTTCGACGCGCTTCGCTTGAACGGTACAGGCACGGCGTCGAGGCGATCCCGAGGAGTGTGGACAATGTTGAGCCCTGCGCCAGGTGGGGGTTCAAGTCGGAGGGCCGACGACTCCGGAACTCATTGGCGCCTGGAGCCATGGCGGGCGAAGGTTTAAGCCTTCGTCAGATGTGTGCGCCGCGCGGGCCGGATCGAGAAGTGCCCGGGCGGAGGCGGAGTAGGCACGACGACAAGGGCGCTCAGCCCTGTCGTGTCGATCGTGAAAATGCGTTTCGCCTCACCGCCCGCGGCCATCGCCGAAGTCTCCCAGGCGCTCATGCCGTCCTCATCCTTGCCCCGTCGTGGAGTCAGTGCTCGAGGCGTGCGCGAACCCGAACGAAAAATGTGGCGAGTGCCTCTCGGCTCTCCTCGCCCAACCCCGCCATGCAACCTCCTCATCATTCGCTCACCTTCGCGTCATGAGTCTAAGGCTCGCCGATGGTGCGTGATCGCCGTGGCCAGACCGACGAAGGCGAACCTCAGCGACCGCTGTGCGTGCTTCGTCGATAATTGCTTGATCGAGGTCGCCAGCAGGTCAATCTGAATCAAGTACGGCAACGTGGCCGACGCGTTCGCGATCACCGGCGAGGTGCCGTCGGGACTCGTGTTCCTGATCGACGACGTCGTCGACTCCCGCTGGTCGCTGACTGTGGTCAGTCAGCTGCTCCGCCAGCAACGTAGCGGTCCCGTCGTCCGGCTCGCGCTGGCGCGGGGGTCGGGCTGACCGGCTTCGACGGCGCGAAGGTCAGTCGACGCTGAGGCCGTAGACGAGCTCGCCGCGCGCGTCCGTGTCGTAGTACTCGACGCCTTCGGTCACGTGGGGATCGTCAGCGGCGAAGGCCACCGCGATCTTGTTGGCGGCGTTGCGTGCGATGTCGAAGAGCAACTCGGTCGTCTCGGCGACGGTGAAGTGCGCCCGCACGGCTCCGGTCAGATCTTCCGGGTAGTGCAGCGGGGTCCAGATCATCGCATCGGTGAGACGGAGCGCCGCCTGTTGACGCGGATCGAAGGCGCCGCGCTCGTAGTGGTCGATCTGGTCGTAGAGCGTGTCGTCGGCACCACCACGCGCGGCTTCCACGTTGCGCAGCGAGCGGCACAGCCGGCAGTTGTGCGCGCGAGCTCCGCGGAGACGCACGAGCTCGGTGGTGAGCGCGTCGAGGTTGCGCAACCGCGCGACCGCGGCGAACATCGCCTCCAGCGCCGCGAACAGCGAGACGGCCGGCTCGGGAGCCGGTGCGGCAGCAACGAAGGGATCGACGTCCAGCAACTGTGCGAAGCCGGCGCGCAGGCGAGTCGTGAAGTCCTCGAGGTAGCACACCTGCACGAAGTCGAATGCCGCAACACCGAGCTCGCGCAGCGCGGCGGCGCGGAGCTCGTCGCTCACCGACGCGACGTCGACGACCATCTGTGCCGCCAACGCAGCCGGGGGCCCGGACGCCGGCGCCACGCTCGCAGTACCGAGCGCGGATGCAACCTGCGATCGAGCAAGCGCGCGCAGCTCGGGATCGACACGCGCGTCGCCGGTTACGAAGACGACGTCGAACGCGGCGAACGCCTCGGGCGCGGTCATCCGCACATCCGCCGCGCTGATCTCACACACGGGACGACCCTACAACGGTGCCAGCATCCCCACATTTCGCGTTCATGTCTCACCCGGCCGCGACCATGCGGCATGGACGATGACGGGCAATGGATCTGCGACTGCAAGATGTGCAACGGAGTGTTCAGCGGCGCGGATGCCGCGCAATACGTCTGGGAGTTCGCGCTCGGGTCTTGCGGAGTCCCGACGACCGCTGGTGTCAACGCGGCCGCCGACGGCTTCGTGTGCTGCGCCGCGACGTACTGGCACGGCGACCCCGATGCACCGCACCCCATTGGCGAACTGGGCGAGTTCATGGTCTCGTGCCGGCCCGGGCAGGGGACGGTCCCGACCGAACGTGACATCGCGCGCTGGATGCGATGGCAGTCGAGTCCACGCCCACCACGAGACTGGGTCATCGTCGACGGCACCGACTAGCGATCGGTCCGCACCACCTGCCACGCCTTGCAGAAGCGGAAGCCGATGCCCTCCGCAGTATCGATCGCCGGCGACTGGACGCCGATGCTCGACGATGAATTCCGACAGCGTGTGCGCCGCGAATGGGACGCAACGCGACGGCGCAATCAGACGTTGTGGCGCTGGTGATGACGGCCGGGTGCAAGCGATCTCTGGATCGGTTCGGAGACCGATGCATTTTCGCATGATCTCATGCGCATGTGCATGTATGCTGATCCGCGTGCCCAAGACCATCCAGATCCGCGACCTCGACGACGACGTGTACGCCGCGTTGCTTCGCCGGGCGGCGGAAGCGGGACTGACGGTCCCGGAGTTGTTGCGGCGCGAGGCGGCGCGACTCGCCGCGCGGCCCACCGTCGAGGAGTGGCTCGCCCGCACCCGCCGGCGGGCCACCGGAATCGACGCGCAGCAGGTCGTCGAGGCGCTCGACGAGCATCGCGGTCCGTGGCCCGATGCTCGTCGTTGACGCGTCCTGTTTGTACGAAGCCCTGGTCGACGGCCGGCAGAGCGAGGTGGTCCGGGCCGCGCTCGCGGCTGACAGCGACCACGCGGCACCGCACATCGTGGATGTCGAGGTGCTCAGCGTCCTGCGTCGAGACGTCCTGCTCGGACGTCTCGACGGCACCGCCGCCGCGCAGGCGGTCGAGGACCTGCGCGATTGGCCCGGCGAGCGCTACGGGCACCGGTTGTTGCTCGAGCGTGCGCACGAGCTGCGGCACAACATCCGAACCTGGGACGCGATGTACGTCGTGTTGGCAGAGGTACTCGACGCCGCGCTCCTGACGCTCGACGGTCGTCTTGCCACCGCGCGCGGACCACGTTGCGCGATCCGCGTCGTCGAGGTGTGAGCGGCCAACGCCGGCCGTGTCGTCGCGAATCGCGGCACGTTGACACTCGCGCGTGCACCGTGGAGCGATCGGACGTGACATCTCTAGGCTGACGGCGATGGCCGTCCCGAATGCAGCCGCCTCGCCCAGCGCACTCGACGTGCGGCCACTCACGCCGACGATCGGTGGCGAAGTGCGGGGCATCGATTGCTCGCAACCGCTCGCCGACGCGCAGATCGCCGCGATCCGCGCCGCCTGGCTCGACCGGCTCGTCCTGTTCTTCCCCGACCAGCAACTCGACGACGCGCAGCACGTCGCGTTCGCGCAGCGCTTCGGTGAGGTCACCGCGGGTCACCCGGTCGAGCAGCCGGCGACGGGTCAGCCGCAGATCCACACGATCGACAGCGCGACCGGTCGGACGAACTTCTGGCACACCGACGTGACCTTCATGGCTCGCCCCGCGATGGCGTCGATGCTCCGTTCGATCACGGTGCCCGAGGCCGGCGGCGACACGATGTGGGCCGACACGCGCGCCGCCTACGAGACCCTGGCGCCACCGCTCCAACAATTCTGCGACGACCTCGTCGGCATCCACTACAGCAAGTACTACGCCGGCGAAGTTCGACGCGGGGTCGCCAACGAGTGGGAAGGCGCCAAGCTCGATGCGCTGGAACCAGTCGAGCACCCCGTCGTGCGCGTCCACCCGGAGACGCAGCGGCGCAGCCTGTTCGTGAACCC
This sequence comes from uncultured Actinomycetes bacterium, assembly GCA_963740835.1. Classification (GTDB taxonomy): domain Bacteria; phylum Actinomycetota; class Acidimicrobiia; order IMCC26256; family PALSA-610; genus CAVUFH01. Next base: position 395,451 of record CAVUFH010000007.1, read on the forward strand.
GGGCTTCACCGTCGGCCTCCGAGACTTCCCCGCCGCGCAGAGCAAAGGCTTCTTGTGGATGCTCTACGCGCACATGACCCAGCCCGAGTTCATCGTCCGCTACCACTGGAAACCGGGCACGATCGCGTTCTGGGACAACCGGGCGACCATGCACTACGGCATCTCCGACTACGGAGCCGCCCGCCGCATCATGCACCGCGTGATCCTGCGCGGCGACGAGCCCGTCGGGCCGCGCTGATCAGTCCTCGTCCGTGCGGCGCACGCGTGGATGGGCGAGGATCACGCGGTGAGCGCAGCGATCGAGACGCACCGGCTGACCAAGCGCTACGGCTCCGCACGCGGGATCGAGGACCTCGACCTCCGGGTCGAGGCCGGCGAGGTGTTCGGGTTCCTCGGCCCGAACGGTGCCGGCAAATCGACGACGATACGGACGCTCCTCGACTTCCAGCGGCCGACGACCGGCCGCGCCGAGCTCTTGGGTCTCGATGCGCACCTTGACAGCGTGGCGATCCGCCGGCGGGTCGGCTACCTCCCCGGTGATCTCCATCTCTTCGATCGCATGACCGGTGCCGAACACCTCGCCTGGTTCAGCCGGGCACGCGGTGGGCACGACACCGCGACGACCGACGCGTTGGTCGCTCGGTTCGAGGTCACCATGGATCGTCCGGTCGCCGAGCTGTCGAAGGGCAACCGCCAGAAGGTCGGCCTGCTGCTCGCGTTCATGCATGCGCCCGAGCTGCTCATCCTCGACGAGCCCACCTCCGGGCTCGACCCGCTCATGCAGGCCGAGTTCGAGCGGCTGGTCCGGGACACCGTCGCCGGCGGCCGTACCGTGCTGCTCTCGTCACACTCGCTGACTGAGGTCCAGCGGGTCGCGAGCCAAGTGGCGATCATCCGGGAGGGACGGCTCGTCGTGACCGACACGGTCGACAACCTGCGGGCCCGCGCGCCCCGAGTCATGGGCATGCGCTTCGTGGGCGCAGTCGACGCCGAACCGTTCCGGCGGATCCCCGGTGTCGCGCGCGTCGACGCGCAGGGCGCCGACCTCGATCTCCAAGTGAGCGGCGACATCGGTCCCGTCCTCGAAGCCGCGCTGGCGCAGCACGTCGTCGACCTCACCGCCCACCACGCCGACCTCGACGAGCTGTTCCTCGCCTACTATCGCGATCACGACGAACCGGCCGGGCCGTGAACGCCGAGATCACGACCCTCGATCTCTCGTTCCGCCGCAAGAGCGTGATCGGGTACACGGTCGGCCTGGCCCTCTATGTCATCGTCGTCGTCGCGCTCTATCCGGCGTTCAAGGACTCGACCGACCTCGACAGCCTGACGAAGAGCAGCCCCGGCGTTGCCGCGCTCTTTGGGATCTCGGGTTCGTTGACGTCACCGACGGGCTGGATGAACGCGAACGTCTACGCCAACTTCTTCCCGCTGATCGTCCTGCTGCTCACGATCGGCTACGGGGCCGCGTGCATCGCGGGCCAAGAGAAGGACGGCCATCTCGAGTTGGTGCTGTCGCTGCCGTTCTCGCGCGATCGCGTCGTGCGGCAGAAGATCGTCGCGCTCCTCGCGCAGTGCTTCGTCGTGTGCGCGATCACGTTCCTGAGCGTGTTGGTCGGACGTTGGTTCGAGCTGCCGCTCGGGGTGCCAGAACTCGCCACCGCCACAGCCGGTGTGTTGCTGCTCGGTGTCGACTTCGGGCTGCTCGCGATGGCGATCGGCGCGTGGACGGGAAACCGCGGGTTGGCGCTCGGCGTCGCGTCGACGGTCGCGGCCGCGTCGTATCTCGTGAGCTCGATGGCGCCCGTCGTGTCGTGGCTCCACCCGGTGCAGTACGTCTCGCTGTTCTACTGGTCGGTCGCCAACGACCAGCTCGCAACCGGGCTGTCGATCGGCGCGGCCGCGGTCCTCATCGGGGTCGCAGCCGGGTTCGCGGTCGTCGCGACCAGCGTGTTCCGGGCCCACGACCTCGCGACCTGACGCTCCTTCGCCGCGTTGGCGCGATCGCGGTTGGCGTTGCGTTCGGCGCGCGGCTTGGCCGACGGCGCATCGGCGCTCGGCGTGGGCGCACGGCGATCACTGCGCCGGTGATCGATCCGGTGGTCGTGACGCGGTTCACGCGCGACAGGACGCACCGGAGCAGTGCACGAGCCGATCGAGCCGGGCCGCGAGGTCGTGGACGAGCGCCGGGCTCGCCGTGGTCACGATGTTGCGGAGCTCGTCCGGGTCCTTCCGGAGGTCGTACAACTGCTTCTCGCCGGTGTCGTACTCGACGTAGAGATAGCGATCGGTGCGCAGCGCGCGGTACGTCGGGATCGCGACAGCCGTATTGCGGGGGACGCGCAGCGGCGCGGCCGCGCCGGTGTTCGGCGCGCCGGACGCCGGAGGATCGGCGTCATCGTCCGGCTCGCCCGCGGCCGCGGCCGCGCGTCGACCGGCACGTGTGCCCGCGGTTTCATAGTGTTCGACGAGGGCGTCGTGCGGGAGATGCGCGGCGTGCGTGTCGCCGTGCAGGATCGGCACGAGCGACGTGCCGTCGACGAAGCTCGGCGCCTGTGCGTGCGCGAGCGCAGCGAACGTCGGCGCGAGATCGATCTCGCGCGCGAATGAAGTCGTGGTCTTGCCGGACGGGATGCCGGGACCGCGCACGACGAGTGGCACGTGGATGTCCTCCTCGAACGGCGTCTGCTTCCCGGGCGGGAGCCGGTGCTGTCCGAGATGGAAGCCGTTGTCGGACGTGAACACGATGTCGGTGTTGGCCAGTTGGTGTGTGGTACGGAGCTCGTCGATGACGGACTTCAAGAGATCCTCCACGCCCAACATGCTCTGTAGCCGGCGGCGGTAGAGGGCGTCGATGTACTTGACGATCGCGGGGCTCAACGGCGGCCGCGCTTGCAGCCAGGCCGGCTCGGCCGCGAGGTCGGCTTGGTCGAACGAGGGCGTACGGGGCGCGGTGACGCCCGCGAACGCGCTGACGTAGCGCGGTGCGGGCGTGGCCGGCTGATGCGGCACGTACGGCGCGACGTACATGAAGAACGGTTTCGTTCCGTGGGGCTGCGCGATGAACGATTTGGCCTTCTGCGCGAGCACGTCGACGAGGTAGTCGCTCGGTGTCGAGCCGTAGTTGTGCAACGTCCCGTTCTCGTTGAGTTGGTAGTTGTATTCGGCGTACGGGTTGCCGCCGCTCGGGCTCACGAAGTCGTCCCAACCCGGTGGCACGTACGTGCGCGCAACGGTATCCGGGTAGCCGTTGAGGTACTTGCCGAGCAGCGCGGTCTGATACCCCGCGTCATGCAGCCACGTCGCGACCGTCGACGTGTCGCGCCCGAGCTGCTGCCAGTGCTCGAAGCCGCCATCGGGTGGCAGGTTCCCGAGGACGCCGTGATCGTGCACGTACTGGCCGCGCAGGATCGACGCGCGCGAAGGGCAGCAGAGCGAGTCCGTCACGAAGGAGTTCTGGAACGTGAGGCCCTGCTCGACGAGCAGGTCATGGAACAGCGGGAACCGCTTCGCATCCATGTACGACGTGAGGTCGAGGTCGTCGGTGAGCACGACGACGATGTTCGGGCGCTTCGTGGACGCGGCGGCCGGGACCGACCCGCTGCCGTTGCTGCTGCTGCAACCGGCGGCCAGCGCGAGTACGGCGAACACCGCGGCGACCGCGCGTCTCCGATGACACTTCGTCCTCGGCCCACTCGATTTCGGCACACCGCCTCCGGCCCGGGTCGCGTCGGCACCGTGACTGCCAACCCGAGCTTCGCACGCGCGCCTGTGAACCGCCTGTGATCGCGGCGTGGAATGAACCACGAACGTCGCAGCGTTGGACTGCGACATGTCGAAGATCGAGTTGGGCCGGATCGGTGCCGTCGTACAACCCGGGAGCGGTGACGACTACCTCGCTGCGGTGCGGGAGATCGATGAGCTCGGGATACCGACGATCTGGGTGACCGGTGGTCCGCTCGAAGGGCTGTGGCAGGTTGCCGACATCATCCGGAACACCGAACACGCGCGGATCGCATCCGGCATCCTGTCGGTGGACCGCTTCTCGGCCGATGACGTGTCGGTGCTCTACGAGGAGCTCGAGCACGAGCGCCCGGGGCGGTTCGTCGTCGGGGTCGGCGGCGCGCACGGGCCGAAGCCGATCGAGACGCTCACCGCCTACCTCGGCGCGCTGAACGTGCCGCGCGAGCGCCTCGTGTTCGCCGCGCTCGGGCCGCGCATGACGGCCTTCGGCCGTGACCATGGTGCCGGTGTCTTGCCGTTCCTCATCACTCCCGAATACACCGCCGGTTTGCGAGACCTCGCGGGCGACGACACCACCCTCGCGGTCGAGCAACTCGTCGTGCTCGAACCCGACCCGGCCCGCGCCCGGGCGACGGCACGGGAGCGGCTCAGCTTCCTCGGCTCGCTGCCGGCGTACCAGGCGAGCTTCCGGCGCTTGGGCTTCACCGAGGACGAGATCGAGACGCGCGCCGATCGGATGATCGACGCGCTCGTTGCGCGGGGCGACGCGAATGCGATCGCAGCGCGCGTCGCCGAGCAGTTCGCGGCGGGTGCCGACCACGTCGCGGTCAGCATCATCGGCGCGGGCGACGTGCCCGTCGACGCGTGGCGCGAGGTCGCCGGCGGGCTCGGCAAGCTCTGACCCGCGTCAGCGCTCCGGACGCTCGCTCTCGTGGCAGAGCGCGCGCCGCTGCCGCGCTTCCTCCCGCATCTGCCGTTGTTCCTCGGCGCGACCGACGTGGTCCATCGCCCACCACTGTCGCGTTCGTGTCGTTCAGGATCGCGGTTCGACGAACCGGTGGTATCTCGTCACCACTTCTTCGTCGGCCAGTTCGCGCGTCAGGTCGTCGAGCGCGTCAGCGAGCGCGGCGAAGCGCTTCGGGCCGAGCCGTTCGGCGATGTCTTCCTCGGCCGCCTGGGCGAGCCGCTTCAGGAGCCGCTGCAGCTTCTGGCCCTTCGGCGTGAGGTGGACGACGCGCGCCCGGCGGTCATCGGGATCGGGTGCGCGGGTCAGGTAGCCGCGGCGCTCGATGTCGCCGAGCAGGTCGTTGACCGACTGTTTGGTGATGCCGAGGTTGGTCGCGATTTCGGACGGCCGATACCCATCCGGACCGGGGTAGCGGAACACGCCGATGTGCGCGGGTGTGAGATCGTCATAGCCGGCTTCGTAGGCGCCGGCGAGGATGCCGCTCCACACCCACTGCGTGAGCAGGCGCATGCTGGCACCGACGAACGGCGGGGGTCGCGTTGACACACCCGTAAGGTTACCGTACTATCGGTCGTACGGAAACCGTACTACTGCTCCGAGGCGAGCCGACGTCCATTCGGGAGGGCACACCATGAACGACACGATCAACAGTGCAGTGATCGACACGCCGCAAGACGAAGCGACGAACACATGGTGGTTCCTCGACATCCTCGTCGCCGAGCACCGCACGGCGCCCGGCATGCAGACCGTCGTGATGGAAGCGACCTTCCCGCTCGGAGGGTCGCCTCCGTTGCACGTGCACAACGACCTCGACGACACCATGTACATCCTCGACGGCGAGCTGCTCGTGCAGTGCGGCGACCGCGCCCAGGTCGTCGGTGCGGGCCACTGGGTCTCGATGCCCCGCGGCGTCCCCCACACCTTCCTCGTCACCGGCGACCGGGACGCCCGCGTCCTGCTCGTCCACGACAACGACAGCTTCCGCGCGTTCGTGCGCGATGTCAGCGTTCCGGCCGAGGCACATGTGCCGCCGCCGAACCCCCACTTCCCACCGATGGACGAGCTCGTGCAGGTCGCGGCAGCGCACGACATGACGATCGTCGGTCCGCCACTGCAGGCCGACGCCGCGTCATCCGAAGTCGCGGCGCACTCATAACCGAGGCCGTGGGCGCGCACGCTGCGGTCACCTCGCCGCAATTCGCCCCTATCTTCCGTTTGAAGGCTGTGCCACCCTGACCTGACAGTCCTATGACGGCTCGGTCCGGCGTTGCCGGACGCAGAGGGGAGAGCCCGTGGACGGTCTCGTGAGCACCATGCGTTGGATGAAACACGGCCGCGTGCACCTGGCCGTGCTCCTCACGACCGCATTGGCGATCGTTTCGTTCGCGGTGCCGGCGAGCGCGGCCGGCACCGTCGACCTGAGCACCGGGATCCTGAACTTCGTGCAGTCGCCCGTGCCCGGCTCGCCCGACGGCTTCCTCGTGGTGGCGCAGAACGACGGGACCGCGACGGCAACCAACGTTGCCATCGACGTGCCCGTGCCCACGGGCGCGACGGTCGCCGACGCGACCGACAACTGCACCACTGCCGCGGGCACGGTCTCGTGCACGATCCCCTCGCTCGCACCCGGCCAAGGTGACGGCGGACGCGTGTACCTCACGTTCGCGGCGACCGGTACGTACCAGCTCACGTCGAGTGCGCACGCCGACCAGCCCGACGCCAACGGCGACAGCACGTTCCACCTCGGCGTCGGTGTCGTTGCCGAAAACGCCGATCTCGCCGGGAGGTCGGACAGCGCGCGGGTCGTGCTCGGAACCCAATCGACGTACCGGGTCTTCCAGCACTTCGGGAACCTCGGCCCGACCGCCGCGAGCGCGGGATCGGTCTCCGGCTCCGTGACCGGTGGCGCGACGATCGTCCCGGGCTCGTTCTCCTTCGGCGTCAGCTACTTCAACGACCCCACCGACCAGGCAAGCAACTGCACGATCGGGGCAACGACGTTCACGTGCGCGTCCGTGTTCGACGGCGAACTGGTCTACGACATCACGCTCCCGACGATGCCGTCCACCATCGTTGCCGCCGCGACCATCACCGGCCGGGCGGATCCCAACCATGCCAACGACACCTCGACGATCACGGTCGCGCTCGATCCGCCGGCAGCCGAGATCTACGCGCAGCTCGTCCCCGTCAACGCTGTGATCCCGTCCGGCCTGCCGTTCCGGATCGAGGGACCGGTTCAGAACGCGGGCGAGCTCGACGCCCAGAATCTGGTCGCAGTGCTCACCGCACCGACGGGCTGGGCCATCGCCGTGCCGCCCGGCGCATTGCCGTCGGGCGTCGCCTGCACCGTCATTTCGTCACCGCACGCGATGCGGTGCACGCGGACCACGCTCGCAACCGGCGACTACTGGGAGGTCGACGCGCTCGTGACACCACCGGCCGGTACCGGCACCGGGACCGCGACGTTGTCCGTCTCGACCGTCACTCCCGAGACCGGGACCTACCCGAACGACGCAACGGTCGACATCGCCTACGCGCCCTTCGTCGCCCGCGCGCTGCACATCGAACCCAGCACCAATCTCGTGGACGGTCAGCACGTGTTGTTCAGCGGCGTCGGGTTCGCGGCGAACGCGGCGATCTACTACTGCGAAGGCCGGATCGTCAGCGGGACGCCCTCGGCCGCCAACTGCGGCGGACCCATCCGCACGACGACTGCGAACAGCAGCGGCGCGTTCAGCGTGGACGTCACCGTGACGCGGTTCCTCGTCGTCAACAACGTCGGAGTCCTCGACTGCGCCCAGCCGCAAGTGGCGTGCGGGCTCGGCGCGGGCGACGTCGTCGCGCCCGGCGGACAGTTGGTCGTCGCGCCGATGACGTTCACGCCGCAGCCGCCCGTCACCGACCCGTTCAACGCGCGCATCCAGGGCACCGTGACGGATGCGAGCGGCCATCCGCTTGCTGGCGTCTCGGTCTGGGCGTACCTCGCCACTGACAGTTGGGTGGGCTCGGTGCAAGCGACGACCGACGGCTCGGGCCACTACGTGCTCGAGGACGCCGAGCCCGGCTTGGCCTACCGCATCCGGTTCGGCCCGCCGAACGGGTCGGGACTCGTGACCGAGTGGTACGGCGGGCCGACGTCGCAAGGCGCGCCATCGCGCGAGAGCGCGGCCGACGTGCGCCTGACCGCGGCGCAAGCCGTCGTCATTGCCGACGCCCAGCTCGCCAGTGGCACCTCGCTCACCGGCACGGTCGTGGGTCCGACCGGCCAACCGGCGGCGAACGTCCTCGTGTGGGGCTTCCGGAACGCGGATACGTGGGTCGGCACCTATGTGGCGACGACCGCGGCGGATGGGACGTATCGCATCGAGGGCGTCGCACCGGGCACACCGCTGCGAATCCGGTTCTCTCCCGCCGCGGGATCGGGGCTCACGTATGAGTGGTTCGACAACGTGCACACCCGATCGGCTGCGACGCCGGTCGTCGTCGCGGCCGGAGGAACTTCGCACGCCAGTGCGCAGCTCGCGAGCGCACCCTGACCGGAGCGGGTGCCGGTGACGCGCCGCCGGGTCGACGCCCAGCGCGACAACATCGCCGCGGCCGACGACCACGCGACGATGCCGAACACGAGGATGCTCGGCTCGTGCCGCGTGAAGCCGTAGAACACCCAGAGCGATGTCTCGCACATCACCATCGCCCACCGCGCGGGTGCGATGCCGGTCGGGAGCGCGCTGCGGTACGCGGCGCAGAGCGTCGGCGTGATCTGCACCCCGTACGAGAAGCCGAGCACGAACCCGAACGCGGTCCAGCCGCCGAAGATCGCCACCGCGACGAGCACGACCACCCAGCTCGCCACGGTGACGCCCGCGGCGCCGGCATCCGTGCCGGCGCGCACGATCCAGAACACGAGGGCCGCGTTGGCGAGCACCATCAGCACCGGCATCGTCAGCGCGGACCAGAGGTGGCTCTCGACCATGAACACGACCCACCCGGACTCCGTCGCGACGCCGAGCATTGCCCCCGTCAGCGACACACCCTCGGGGTCGCGCGTGCGCCCGAGCCGCAGGCATTGCGGCAGCACACCGGTGGCGGCGAGCACGGTGGCCGCGACCGCGGCGAGCTCCGGGAGTCCCATCGCGAGCAGTGTCCGAGCGGCGGGTTAGCCAGCCGCTAGCCACTTCACCGCACGCGATGTCCGCCCCGCGCTCCCCGGCGAACGCGGCGTAGGGTCCCGCGACATGCCGCGGCCCGAGGAACCCACGCCGGAACTGCGCGACGAGTACCGCGACGGCTTCGTGCGATTGCGCAACCGCTTCGACGAGATCCCCGAAACGGATGACGCGCGCGCCGATCTCCTGGCCGTGGTTGCCGGCTTCCGAGCGTTCGTGCACGACAACCCGGATCTGGCCGAGGTGATGTTCTCGCATCCGCTTGCCGACATCGATCCGGGGCCGGCCGAGCGCGCCGCGACCGTTGCGGTGCGCAAGTTCTTCACGTGGCGCGTCGGCCGCGCGGTAGACGCCGGTGTGCTCGCCGGCAACGCGATCGACCTGGCCCTCGCGCTGCTCGCGCTCGCGCAGGGGCTGGCCGCGCAAGAGCAAGCGGGCTGGCTCGGCAGCTCGCGGCGATCGGCGACCCGGCGCTGGACCGCGGCGACGAACGCGCTGCTCGACGGCTTCGCGCCACGCACGCGGTAGACCGCGGCAGTCGCCGACCTCGTCGACCGCGTGCTGACCGCCGAACCGGCCTGAGCGTCAGACGAGGACGAGCGGCTTCGGACCCTTGCCGAACACGTCGGTGCTATCGGTGCCGACGACGTCCTCGAGCAGGCCGCCCAACACCGCGCGGTAGTCGGTCGTGGTCGCGAGGTCACCGTCGTCGAGCTTCGACAACGCGGGCGGGTCGCCGTAGTGGCCGGCGCGGACGTTGCCCGCGAGCAGCATGACCCCACCGTGACCGTGGTCGGTGCCGCCACTCGCGTTCGGGACGACGCGCCGACCGAACTCGCTGTAGACGGCAACGGTCACCGGACGATCCTGCACGCGCGTCACGAACGCGTGCAGCGCGTCGTCGAGCTCCTTCAGCAACGTCTCGTGAGTCGCGGCCTGGTTGGCGTGGGTGTCGAAGCTGCTCAGGTCGACGGCGTACACACGCGTCGGGAGCTGCGCCTCGATCATGGCGGCCACGGCTTGCATACGGGTGCCGAGCGTCTCGCCCTCGAGCTGATCGCCGGGGTCCTTCGCCACGAGGGGTCCGACCTCGCCGACCACGGCGAGGAGATCGGCGGTGGACGTCGCGACGTCGGACGCGAGCGCGGGCCGGTCCTTGCTCGGCTTCGAGAGCGCCTGGAGGTGGGTTCGCAGCGCGGCGTCGCCCGGCAGTTCGAAGCGGCTCGCGGGCACCACGGCCGCCGACTTCTTCGCGCCGCGCATGAGCAGCGGGAGGTTGCGGCCGACGTTGACCGCGTCGAGCGGGTCGTTGCCGTGCGCGTCGAGCCAGCGGCCGACCCAGCCGGTGTCGTGCTCGGTCTCGGAACCGGCCTGCCACACGTCCATGCAATGGAAGTGACTGCGGTCGAGATCGGCGAAGCCGACACCGTGGACGATCGCGAGTTGCCGCGCGTCCCACAGCTGCTTGCAGCCCGCGAGCGCCGGGTGCAGGGCGAAGTCGGCGTCGAGGGGTTGCAGCGCGGCGGGGTCGAGCGCGAGGTCGCCGCGCAACGACGCGTACTGCGGATCGCTGACGGGCACGACCGTGTTCAGCGCGTCGTTGCCGCCGTACAACGTGACGAGGACGAGCCTCCCCGCACCGGCACCCGCGCCCTTCGCGGCCGAGCTGGTGGGCGCCGACACCGGGTGGTGATCGTCGCCACCACCGTCGTGCAACTTGGTGAGGCCGAACGCACCCGCGGCCGCGGCGCCCCCGAGCACCGCGGCACCTCCGAGGAACTGGCGGCGACTGATGGGCGACGGCATCACGACTCCTCAGGCGAGCACGGTCTCGGGCGCGACGAGTGCAAGGGTGACGAGAAGCTTCGGGTCGGCCGCGACATCCGCGAGCGTCGCCGCGGTCGTGTCGCTCCATTCGTCGACACCGAGCAGCCGCGCGCGACCGCGACCGGCCGTTCGCGGACGGGCGTGTCGATGATCGCCCGCAGATCGGCGCGATTCGCGACGTCGATCGCGAACTCCAGCCGCACCTGCGCGGACGACGTCGACAGCCACGCCCCGTTCGCGGGCCAGCCGGAGACGTCCGGCGGGAAGAACGGCACCTGGTTCAGGCCGACAAGGGTCGTGAGCGCGTGCGCGCTCGCGTCGACGCGCAGCGCCCGCAGCGTGCCCACCACCCACTCGACCGGCATCTTGACCAACGCGGCGCGTGTCTCCGCGGTGCGGAACTCCGGATGCAGGAACATCGCGCGGAGCAGCGCGGTGACGTCGTGGTCTCGGGCAAACGGCTGCGCGAGCTCCTGCACGACCGGGTCATCGGGTGCGGCCGGCCGGCCGATGCGACTCCACAACCGGGCCGCCACGTGCGGCGCGCACGCGTCGTTCCCGACCGCGATGCCAACGATGTCGTCGAGCGCGAGCGCGCCCGTGTCGCCCAGCACCGTCTTCGTGCCGCCGTCGTGGCGGCGGGGCACGAACATCCCCTGGTAGGTGCTCGGGTCGATGGCCCAACCCGTGAGCGCGCGCGCCGCTTCCTGTACATCGGCCTCGGTGTACGGCTGCGTCGGGGCGTGCGTGCCGTGCTGATGTGCGAAGTGGCCGAGCGTGAACAGCTCGAACAGCTCGCGCGCGAAGTTCTCGTTGGGCGCGCCCGCGGTGTTCTCGCGCCCGTCGAGCCACACCAGCATCGCGGCGTCGCGCGCCATCGCGTCGACGAGCGCGTCGAAGGAGCCCGGACCCATGGCGTACAGCGTCTGGTACTGCGCCAGCATCAGCGCCGAGAGCCTCACCTTCTGGAGGCTCGTCGCGAAGTGGTCGTGCCAGAGGAACGTGAGCTTCTCCCGCGCCGGGAGGTCGGCCCCGACCATGCGCCGCACCCACCAGCCGACGAGCATCTGGTGCTCCCGACGCTGCTGTGCGAACGCCTGTTGCCGCACCGCGGGATCGTCGCTCTGGCGCGCGGCGCGGTACGCGGTCGGGTCGAGCGCAGGTGGGGTGATCGCAGCCGCGGCCGCGTCGGCCTGGCCGAGGCTGCCGATCACCCGGTCGACGGCCGCTTCGTAACCGCCCGCGGCGAGCGCGTCGACGTCATCGGCGTGGAGCCCGAACCCGGCACGCCGGGCGAGGTGGGCGACATCCCGACGCGTGGTGCGGGCGTCCGTGGTGCCGGTACTCGTGACCATGACCGGGCCAATATCGCCAGCCAACCTGTGAAATCCCTGGCTCGGCGGGCGGCCGGCTCAGGTTCGCCCACGCCACTGCCGACGCAATTTCAATGGCGAACCCGCGGTTCCGGACTCCCTATCCCGGCACCTGCGTCCGATGCGGATCGCCCGTCGAACAAGGTGCGTGGAGCTATTGGGAGCGCGAGCGGCTCGGGATCTCCTGCTGCTCGTGCGCGGAATCGGTGGACCCCGCGCCGAACGGTTCCGAACGCGCGGCCACAGCGCCGGGACTACGAGCTCCGTGACTACGAGCGTCGGGACTACGAGGCGCGAGCGGTATCGAACGCTTCGCCGGCGAGAGTGAGCAGCGATGCCGCGGTGCACCGCATTCTCGACGAGGTCGCGGCCGCCGGCGTGCAGGTGCTCCACGGGCGCCGCCTCCCGAAGCTGCGCGCGACCATCGACCACATCGCCGTCGCGCCGACCGGCGTCTACGTGATCGCGACCAGATCCGCCGAAGGCTCGATCGCGGTGCTCCGGCGCAGCTTCAGCCGCAAGTACGACTTGTATGTCGGCAAGGAGAACCGCACCGCGTGGGTGTCCGCGCTGGCGAAGCCGGTCGACGCCGTGCGCCGCGCGCTCGAGGGCGACCCGATCCCCGTGCTCCCCACAGTCGCGACCGTGCGCGTCCAGTGGCCGTTGGTGCAGCGGTCGTTCACGATCGACGGTGTCACCGTGGTCTCGTGGCCCACCCTGCGCAAACGGCTCGAGCAAGCCCGGACCGCTCCAACCGGAGACCATCGAACGCCTCGCCCACACGCTGCACTCTGCACTCCCCCTGGCGTGAAGGTGCTGCCGCCGGCAGGAGCGGCGGCCACGTCCGTGTGACCGATGCCCGCGTGCAGCGCGCCGCCCTGCGCGCGACGGACATCTCCTCGACCCTCGACCCTCGCACCCTCGAAACCGAGCCCCGGCCGTGAGGCGTGTGCGAACTCCGTGGGTACCGCTCGCTCCTGCCAACGCATCGCTCGTCCGTGAGCGCCCGTGCGTCCTGCCCCCGCAGATCCCGCACTTTTCTTGCCGTTCCGCCCTGGTCTTGCCTTGCCCGCTCCGCTGGTGCCCGCCCACTTCGCTGGTTTGCTACTCACTCACTTGCTTGCTCGGCCGCAGAAGTGATTGGCAGGAGCGAGGCCACGTCCTTGTGGCCGTCGACACATCGCTGCGCACCGCCCCGCGCGCCGTGTGTGCCGACCTTCGCCCTTGCGCCCGAATCCCGATTCGCGCCCCGCCCGAGGTGGTGCGCGGCGTGGGCTCCGATCGCTCCTGCCAAAGTTCGGTCTTCCGAGTCTGAGCGTCCACGACAAACTCGGAAGACCCCTGCAATCTCGTCCTGCGATCTCCCCTACGCAGCCACCGCCTGCGCCGGCGCCACGAGCATCGGTGCGAACGTCTGCTGGAACGCGAGGCTCCAGCGCGAGTAGTTCTCCTGCACCGCGACCGGCAGGTGCGCCAGCATCTCGACCACGTCGTCGGGAGCGACGGCGCTCGCGGACCACGGGATCATGACCGGCAACGCGTCGGCGTTCCGGGCGAAGTGCTCGTCACCGATCGCGTCGATCTCGTCCGTGGTGAAGCAACGGAGGAACATCGGCAACGCGTGGTCCTCCTCGACCTCGAGGTGGAGGTGCACGAGGTTCCGGAACGTCTCGGCCTGGCCGACGAGGCGTGCGTGCACCTCGTTGGCGCGTGACGACTTGCCGGTGAGCGTGGCGAGGGCCCGGTTGATGTCGTCGACGACATCATCGAGGTCGACGTGCTCGAGCGACATGGTCATGACGACGCCGGCGAAGGCCGGTGACGCGGGTGATGAGCTCGGGGAAGATGAGCTCGTCCTCGGTCGTGTGGTGCTCGTGGAGCATCTCGGTGGTGATCGAGAACGCGTCGGCCAGCCGGGTGGCGGCGACGGTGTCGGAAGGATCGAGCGCGGCGACCGCGGCGCAGAGGGCGTCCGCATCCCGGCGGAAGGCCACATGCGCACCCAGCCAGCCCTTGATCGCGGGCGGCAAGGTGGTGGGGTCGATCGCCAGCGTCATCGCAACCTCGCGGGTCGTGGAGTGCGCTTTTGGGGGATGGTCGCATCCTGCGGGAGGGCCTTTGCGATCGCCTTGGGACTGGCTTGGACTGGTACGTCCGGATACGTATGCCCTGTATACGGCGCGGCGCGGATGCCACGACCGGCCTCGACCCGTAGCGTTGGAGCGTGAATTCGGACCCCCAGGCCGTGACGCGCAACGGGCAGGACGTGACGCGCAGCGGGCAGGACGTGACGCGCAGGACGCGGGATTGGGGGTCTTGGGTGGTCGACGCCGCCATCGCGGTCGGGTTCACGGCCGCGGTGCTGGGCATCACCCACAAGCTCAACCCGGACCACGCCAACTCGGACCAGAGTGGCGAGCAGGCGCTCGACGCCCTCGGCTACGGCTGCATCGTCGTCGCCGGGCTCGCCCTCGCGGCACGGCGCCGCTTCCCCATGACGGTGCTGGCCGTGGTCACCACCGCCATCGCCGTGTACGCGTCCCGCACGTACACCGGCGGACCGGTCTACGTGGCGCCCGTCATCGCGATGTACACGGTCGCCACCGTTTATCCCCGCCGGCAGTGGCTGCCGGCGGTGCTGCTCTCGGCCGGGCTCATCAGCGCGATCGGGATCATCAACTACACCGACACGGGTACTCGTTGGTTCCACCTCGTCTACTTCACCTGGGGCGTCGCGGCCGGGTTCATCGGTGCCGGCGTCCAGCTGCGGCGCGCGTACACGGCGACCCTGGAGGAACGGGCGAAGTTCCTGGAGGAGACGCGCGAAGAGGAAGCGCGGCGGCGGGTGGCCGAGGAACGCCTCCGCATCGCGCGCGACCTCCACGACGTGGTCGCGCACAGCCTGGCGTCGATCAACATCCAGGCCGGGGCGGGCGCGCACGTCGCGCCCGCCCATCCCGAACAAGCGCAGGCCGCGCTGCTCGCGATCAAGCAGGCGAGCAAGGAAGCACTCGAAGAGCTGCGCATGACGCTCGGGGTCCTGCGCGCCGGCGACGAGTCGGCACCCCGCGCGCCCTTGCCGTCGCTGGCCCGGCTCGACACGCTCGTGACGCGTACCGAAGGCGCGGGGCTGACGGTCTCGCTACACGTACGGGGCCCGGTCGCGGCGTTGCCGGCGACGGTGGACGCGGCCGCGTTCCGGATCGTGCAGGAGTCGTTGACCAACGCGCTCCGCCACGCGGGCCCGGCCGCGCGCGCGTCGGTCACGCTGACGTACACGGCCGACGGATCGTTGGTGATCGACGTGGTCGACGACGGGCTCGGGAACGCCTCGGCCGGCGGCACCCCCGGCCACGGCATCACGGGCATGCGCGAGCGCGCGTCGGGACTGGGCGGCACGTTGGAGGCCGGCCCGGTTGCGGGCGGCGGCTTCCGCGTGCACGCGGAGCTGCCGGCCCACGCGGAAGTGCCGTCGTGATCGAGAACGGGAAGATCGAGGCCGGAACGATCAGAATCGTGCTGGCCGACGACCAGGCGCTCGTGCGCGCCGGCTTCCGCATGCTGCTCGATGCCGAGCCCGACATCGAAGTCGTCGGCGAAGCGCGCGACGGCGTCGAGGCGCTCGACATCATCCGTCGCGAGCGCCCCGACGTCGTCTTGATGGACATCCGCATGCCGGAGCTGGACGGACTGGAAGCGACGCGCGTCATCTCGGAATCTTCAAATCTCGACGCGGTGCGGGTGTTGATCCTGACGACGTTCGAGATGGACGAGTACGTGTTCGAAGCGCTGCGCGCCGGCGCGAGCGGCTTCCTCGTGAAGGACACCGAGCCCGAAGACCTGCTCCGAGCGGTACGCGTGATCGCGGCCGGCGAGTCGCTGCTCTCGCCATCGGTGACGCGCACGCTGATCTCCGAGTTCGTCGCCCGGCCCGAGCGGCGATCCGTGGCGCCGGACGCCTTGGCCCTGCTGACCGACCGTGAACGCGAGGTTCTCGCGTTGGTCGCGACCGGGTTGAGCAACGACGAGATCGCGGTCGAGCTGGTGATCTCGCCGGCCACCGCGCGGACGCACGTGAGCCGCACGATGATGAAGCTCGGCGCCCGGGATCGGGCCCAGCTCGTCGTGCTCGCCTACCAGTCCGGCCTCGTCGCACCCGGCCCGCAGTAGCGCGGCGGCGGTCCCGAGCGCGCGGGTACGCCGCCCGACGTATCCGCAAGTGTCGTTGGCGGGCGGATGGCGCGACGTCTCGGCTCCCGCACGCTGGGTCCATGACCAACGCCACCACCTTTTCCCCGCCCGCTCAGGTCACCGCGGTCGCCCGCACCACGAACGCCACCAAGATCTACGGCCGGGCCGACACCGCGGTGCGCGCGCTCGATGACGTGACGGTCGCGTTCGCGCCGGGCCGGTTCACCGCGATCATGGGTCCGTCCGGGTCGGGCAAGTCGACGCTGATGCACTGCATCGCCGGGCTCGACACGCTCACGTCCGGCCACGTCTTCATCGGCGACACCGAGCTCGGAACGTTGTCCGACAAGCAGCTCACCATCCTGCGGCGCGAGCGCCTCGGCTTCGTGTTCCAAGGCTTCAACCTGGTGCCGACGCTGACCGCGTACGAGAACATCACGTTGCCGATCGCGCTGGCCGGGCACTCGCCCGACAAGGAGTGGGTCGACGCGGTGGTCGACACCGTCGGATTGCGCGATCGGTTGCACCACCGACCGTCGGAGCTCTCGGGCGGGCAACAGCAGCGCGTCGCGGTGGCGCGCGCGCTGGTGGGGCGGCCCGACATCGTGTTCGCCGACGAACCGACCGGCAACCTCGACTCCCGCAGCGGGTCGGAGCTGCTCGCGTTCCTGCAAGCCGCGGCGCGCGAGATGGGCCAGACGATCGTGATGGTCACCCACGATCCGCGCGCCGCCACCTACGCCGACTCGGTGCTGTTCCTCGGCGACGGCCGCATCGTCGACGAGCTCGTGGCGCCGAGCGCCGACGCCATCCTCGACCGCATCCGCACCCTGGGGGACTGAGCCGTGACGAAGGTCGTGATCGCTTCCTTGTTCGCGCACAAGCGCCGGTTGTTCGGCATGTTCGTGTCTGTGTTCCTCGGCGTCGCCTTCCTCTCCGGCACGCTCGTGATGGGTGACACCCTCGACAAGAACTTCAAGTCGCTCTTCACCGATGTCAATGCCGGCACCGACGTCGCGGTGCGCCGCGCCAGCGACATCACCACCGACTACGAGTCGCAACGGGGTGTCATCGACGCGTCGATCGCCGACGACGTCGCGCGAGTCGACGGCGTCGAGGCGGTGTCGCCCTCGGTCGAGGGCTACGGCCAGATCCGCGGCAAGGACGGCGACGCGCTCGGCGGCAATGGTCCCCCGACGCTGGCCGGGAGCTGGATCGAGGACCCGGAGCTCAACCCGTTCCACATCGCCGAGGGACGCGCGCCGCGCACGCCGGACGAGGTCGTGATCAACCGGGGTGCGGCGAAATCCGGCGACCTGCACCTGGGCGACACGACGTTGGTGTCGACTCCCGCGCCGCACCAGGTGACGATCGTCGGCATCGCGACCTTCGGGAACGAGGACGGGCTCGGCACGGTCACGAACGCGTTCTTCACGCTCGACGCGGCCGAGCGGTACATCACCGGCCCCGGTCAGGTGACGAGCATCGTCGTGCGCGCCGAGCCCGGCGTGTCGCAGCAGGAATTGCTCGCGCGCATCGAGCCGGGGCTGCCGCGCGGCGTCGAGGCGATCACCGGCACCCAGCGCACGACGCAGGATCTGAACCAGCTCGGCGACGACTTCCTCAACGCGTTCAAGACGTTCCTCGTCATCTTCGCCGGGATCGCCATGCTCGTCGCCGCGTTCTCCATCCACAACACGTTCTCGATCCTGGTCGCGCAGCGGACGCGTGAGTCCGCGCTGTTGCGGACGATCGGCGCGTCCGCGACGGCAGATCCTCACGTGGGTGTCGGTCGAAGCGCTGACGTTGGGACTGATCGCTTCCGTTACCGGTCTGTTCGGCGGCATCGTGCTCGCGCAACTGCTGAAGGCATTGTTCGCGAGCTTCGGCGCGGCGCTGCCATCGGGCGGCCTCGCGTTCGAGCCGTCCACCGCGGTGATTTCGTTGATCGCGGGCGTGACGATCACGCTGCTCGCGGGCGCGGTGCCCGCATGGAAAGCGTCACGGGTCGCGCCGCTCGCCGTGTTGCGGGAGACCGCCGTCGATCGCACGCATGCGTCCCTGCCGAGGACGGTCGCGGGCTCGGTGCTGCTCGCCGGCGGCATCGCGCTCGTCCTCTTCGCCGTGTTCGCCGAAGCCTCGATCGGATTGGGCGCGCTCGGCGCGCTCGCCACGATCGTCGGGCGTTTCGGTGTTCGGTCCCGTCGTGGCGCGGCCGGCGAGCCGGGTGATCGGCGCACCTCTCCCCCGCCTGCGCGGGATCACCGGCTCGCTGGCCCGCCGCAACGCGATGCGCAACCCGCGCCGTACCGCAGGCACCGCGACCGCGCTGATGATCGGGGTCGGCGTCGTCACGTTGTTCACCGTGTTCGCGGCGTCGATCAAGGCGTCGATCAATGACACCGTCGCGGGCTCGGTGAAGGGACAGCTCGTTGTCGGCGCGACCGGGTTCGGCGGCGGCGGCCTCAGCCCGCAGCTCGCCACCGACATCGGGAAGCAGCCGCAGGTCGCGGCCGCGCTCGGACTGGGGACCGGTTCGGTGCTCGTGGACGGCAAGAGCAAGGAAGCGTCCGTGCTCACGCCGGCCGCGGTCCCCGAGACCCTGGACCTCGACGTGGTCGACGGTTCGATCCGTGCACTCACGGCCGACGAGTTCGCGGTGGCAAGAGCTGTGGCCGACGACAACGATTGGACGCTCGGCACCGCGCTGCCGGTGAAGTTCGCGGACGGTCAGACCGAGTCGCTCCGCATCGGTGCGATCTACGACTCGTCCGAGCTCGTCGGCAACTACGTGCTGCCGCGTGCGGCGTGGAGCGCCCACGTGTCGCAGTCGATCGACCAGTCCGTGATCGTCGCACTGCGCGACGGCGTGTCGATCGACGAAGGCCGCCGCGCGGTCGAACGCGTCGCTGGCACGTACGGCAACCCGGACGTGCTCACTCGCGGCCAGTACGTCGACCAGGCGGCCGGCAATGTCGATGCCGCGCTCGGTCTCATCTACGTGCTGCTCGCGCTCGCGATCGTCATTGCGCTGATGGGGATCGCGAACACGCTCGCGCTCGCAGTGTACGAACGCACCGCTGAGCTCGGTGTGCTGCGCGCGGTCGGCACCACGCGTCCGCAGGTGCGAGCGATGGTGCGCTGGGAGGCGGTCATCGTGGCGGTGTTCGGGACGGTCACCGGCATCGCCGTCGGCGTGTTCCTCGGCTGGGGTCTGTTCCGGCTCGCGAACGCCGCCTCCGCCGGCTTCAGCTCCTTCGCGGTCCCGAGCACGCAGCTGGTGATCATCGTCGTGGTCGGCGCGATCGCGGGCGTGCTCGCCGGCCTCCGCCCCGCCCGCCGCGCCGCGAAGCTCGACGTCTTGCAGGCCGTGGCGGCCAACTAGTGCCAGGCCGGCTCGCTGTCGGGCACTGTCGCACCGGGTCGGTAACTTCGCCGCCATGGCGCGCGCGGGATGCTGGCTCGGATGCATGCTCGTTGTCTTCGCCCCCGCCTGTCAGAGCCGCCAGGAGTCGGACGCACCCACGCGCGCGGGCGCGCGGGTCGGACCGTTTCCGGTCGTCGCCGTGGTCGACGGTGACACGTTGAAGGTGAACATGCCGGACCGCACGACGATCCGCGTGATCGGCATCGACACCCCCGAGACCGTCGACCCGCGCCGGCCGGTGCAGTGCTTCGGTGCCGAAGCCTCGGCCCGGGCGCACGCGCTGCTCGACAGGAGGTCGGTGTCGATCGAGTTCGACGCGTCGCAAGGCCGCGAGGATCGCTACGGCCGGACGCTCGCGTACGTGTGGCTGCCGGACGGCCGCTCGTTCAACGAGACGATGATCACCGAGGGCTACGCCCACGAATACACCTACGACACGCCGTACCGGTACCAGCGCGCGTACCGGCAGGCCGAAACCGAAGCCCGCCAGGGGGACCGCGGCCTGTGGGCGGCGGGCGTCTGCTCCTGAGCGTCCGTTCGGCGCGCCGCGAACCGGTGGGTGATCCCGCGGCGTATGGGTCCCCTGAACGTGACGTCACGTCCACTCGAGGAGCGCCGATCATGCACCACCCTTCGTACGCTGCCTTCGCCCGCCGATTCTCGGGCGCACTCATCACGCCCGACGATCCGCGCTACGACGACGCGCGTGAGCTGTTCAACAGCATGATCGAGACGCGGCCCGGGCTGATCGCCCAGTGCGAGACGGTGGCCGACGTCGCCGCCGCGATCGAGTTCGCCGGCGACTCCGGTCTGGAGATCGCAGTGCGCGCGGGCGGGCACTCCGTCGCCGGTCAGTCGAGCGTGGATGGCGGGATCGTCATCGACGTGCGACCGATGGACGAAGTACGGATCGATCCGCAGCGTCGCCGCGGGCGCGTCGGCGCCGGCGTCACGTGGGCGCGGTTCGACGCGGCCGCGCAGGCGCACGGCCTCGCAACCGTTGGCGGACGCGTCTCGACGACGGGTGTGGCCGGGCTCACGCTGGGCGGCGGCTCGGGTTGGCTCGAGCGGCAGTACGGGCTCGCGTGCGACAACCTCGTGTCCGTCGACATCGTGCTCGCGAGCGGCGTGCAGGTCACCGCGAGCAAGGACTCGCATCCCGACCTGTTCTGGGCCTTGCACGGCGGCGGCGGCAACTTCGGCGTCGCGACGTCGTTCGAATTCGAACTGCACTCGGTCGGCCCGATCGTGCACGCGGGACTCCTCGCGTGGCCCGCGGCGTCCGCCGACGAAGTGCTGCCGGCGTACCGCGACCTCGCTGCCGCCGCGCCGGCCCCGCTCGCGACCGGCACCGCCTTCCTCACCGGGCCGCCCGAACCGTTCGTGCCGGAGGGACTGCAGGGACAGATGGCGGTCGGCATCGTGTGGTGCTACTTCGGCGACCCGGACACCGGCGACGATCTCGTCGCGCCGCTGCGCGCGTTGCATCCCGACGTCGACCTCGTCGGCCCGATGCCGTACGCCGAGTTCCAGTGCATGCTCGACGACCCGCCGGGCAAACGGAACTACTGGAGCGCGGAGTACCTCGCCGATTTCGACGACGACGCGATCGCCGCGTTCATCAAGACCGGCGTCGACATGCCACTCGGGTTCTCCCAGAATCTGATGATCCCGTGGGGCGACGCCGTCGCGGCCGCCACCGACACCGACACGCCGATGACGAACCGCGAGGCGGCCTGGGTGTTCCACCCGTTCGGCGTGTGGGAAGGCGCGGCGCGTGACGCCGCGCACATCGCGTGGGCGAAGGACGCACTGGCGACGATGCGGGACCACGCGACCGGCGGCATCTACTTGAACTTCATCGGCGACGAGGGCCAGGAGCGCGTGCGGGCCGCGTTCGGCGAGAAGAACTACGCGCGCCTCGCGCAGATCAAGCGCCGCTACGACCCCGACAACATCTTCCACCGCAACCAGAACATCAAGCCCGCGTGAAACCGCGACATCTGTTGTACGAATCAGACCACCGCAGAGGTGGGCAACTCACTACAACTGATGTGTGAGTTGACGACCTACTGGTGCTTGCCGTCGACGTAGGTGGGAGTGCGGGGGTCCCACCACGCGCGCCAGTCGGTCGTGGCGCGCCGGTGCTGGACCCGCCAGCCCACGTCCGTGCGGACGAGGCGGTCGCGGTAGCGCAGACCCGCCACTGGCATCCGTCCCCGCTGCCGCTCGGGATCCTTGTACACATGGTGGGCGACGATGACGGACTCCGCGGTCGCGGTGTCGCCGTCGACGTGCACCTCGCAGTTGCCCATGTTGTGGACGGTCACCGCGTAGATCTCGATCGCGGCGGCGATGCGGTCGACGACTTCCTCGGCGGGAACCGCGTCACCGATCGGCATCAGGTCCGAATAGTCGACCAGCGTGCCGGGCATGAAGATCGCCTTGACCGGTTCCCACACGCGGCGGTCGACGTGCATCCAGTACTGCGTCAGCAGGTCGACGATGGCGATGCGGTCGGCGACGAACTGCAGGTCAGGCGGGGTCATGGGACAGGCAGGCTAACGAGCCGGACCAGTGGGTAGGAAGAACCGTTCGCGCGCGAGGTCAAGGATGACCTCGTGCGCGGCCGCGCCCGCTCACTCGGAAGCTATCGCTTGCAGGATGTCGAGCTTGGCGGCGCGCCGCGCCGGGCGCCAGCCTGCGAGCACGCCGATGATCGCGCCAACCACCAAGATGCCGATCAGCTGACCCACCGGAACCGTGAAGGGCGTCGGGAAGTCCTGCGCCTCCGCGACGACGCGGATGATCCCCCACCCGAGGAACGCGCCGAGGACGATGCCGCCGATCGTGCCGAACACCGCGATGATCACGGCTTCCCAGCGCACCATCGACCGCAGTTGACTGCGCGATTGCCCGACGGCGCGCAGCAGGCCGAGCTCGCGGATCCGTTCGTACACCGACAGCGACAGCGTGTTCGCGATGCCGAACAGAGCGATGATGATCGCGAGCACCAACAGCACGTAGATGATGATGAGGAACGTGTTGATCTGACTCGCGGTCGCGTCGATGTACTCCTGGCGGGTCTGGACGTCCGGTGCGAAGTACTTGTCGGCGACCTTCTGCACCGAAGCCTTGCCCTGCGCGATCGGAACATCCGGCTTCAGCTTGATCATCACGACGATGTCGGACGGCTGCGTCGTGTGCTGGTCCCAGACCGACTTCGGGATGATGTAGTTACCGACGAGCTGGTTCTCTTCGTAGATCGCGCCGATCGTGAACTCGCGCGTGAACCCGTCGGCCGGGAAGGTCGCGGTCACCTTCTGCCCGAGGCGGAGGTCCCGGTCGTCGGCCGCCTTCCGCGAGATGCCGATCTGGTCGTCGGTGAGCTCGGCGATCGAACCTTCCTGCTTGCCCAGGTCGAGCAGCTGCGTCAGCTTGGCGGGCTCGATGTTGCTGACCGCGACGTTCTTCTTGTCGATCGTCATCGCGCCGATGCCCTGCGCGGTTGCGATCGCGACGTCGGGAAGGGCCTGGATGTCGGCCGTCATCTGCGGGCTGAGCCCGGCGCCGCTGAAGTTCTGCGAGGCGATCACGAGATCGCCGCCGAACTGCTTGCTCACGGTGTCGTCGATCGCGGCCTTCACGGATGCGGCGAACACGGTGAACAGGGTCACGACCGCGACGCCCACCATGAGCGCGGATGCGGTAGCGGCGGTCCGGCGGGGATTGCGCATCGCGTTGTCGCGCGCGAGGCGACCGGTCATCTTGCGGAAGCGGGCGATCGGTGCGCCCAAGGCCGCGGCCGCGGGCTGGGCCGCGATCGGTCCGAGGACGACGATGCCGACGATCGTGAGGAACGCGCCGAACCCGGCCGGGCCGAGGCCGGCCCCGCCGACGGCAGCCGCGACGACGAGCACGATGCCGGCCACGGTGAACAGCACGCCGAGGCTGACCCGCACCACGGAGATCCGCGTCTTCTCGATGGCGACATCGCGGAGCGCGGCCAGCGGCGGCACGCGCGATGCCCGGATCGCGGGGAAGACGGTCGCGACGAGCGTGACGATCATGCCGACCGCGAACGCGGCGACGATGGTGGAGGGCTTCACCGACAGCGCGCCGTTGGTGATGCCGGCGCCGAGCGCGTGGAAGAGCGCACGCAAGCCCGCCGCGAGCGCGATCCCGACGATCAGACCGAGGATCGACGCGACGAGACCGATCGCGGCGGATTCGAGCCCGATCGACGCGAGCACCTGGGTGCGGGAAGCACCGATCGCCCGCAGGAGGGCGGACTCGCGCGTGCGCTGGGCGATGATGATCGAGAACGTGTTGTAGATGCTGAACGACGCGACGAGCAGCGCGATGAACGCGAACACCAGCAGGAACGCCTCGAAGAAGCCGAGGAACGCCTTGTTGATGTCGTCGTTGTTCTCCTTGGTGAGCTCCTTGCCGGTGATGGCTTCGACGCCGCGCGGCAGGACCTTGTCGAGGTTCTCGACCAGCTGCTCCTGACTCACGCCCTCCTTCGCCGAGACATCGATGTTCGAGACCTTGTCGGGGCTCGGCATGAACAGCTTCTGCGCTTCGTCGAGCGTGAACGCGACGTACGTGACCGCGCCGAGACTGTCCTCGCCGCCGATGGTCAGGATGCCGACGACCTTCACCTGCGTCGGATCGGGCGTGAGCACGGTGATCGTGTCGCCGACCGCGATGTCCTGGTCCTCGGCGACCTTCTTGTCGATCGCGACCTCGCCCGCGGCCTCGGGCGGCTCGGCCCTCGTCGACGGTCCACGGGTTCAGGCCGGGATCGGTGGTCCAGCTCGCGGCGATCGTCGGCGGACCGTTGCCGCCGATCGGGTTGCCGTTCTTGCCGACGATCTGCCCGAAGCCGCTCACGCTCGGCGAGACCGCGCGCACCCCGTCGACGCCTTGATCGTGTCGGTGAGCGAGATGTCGACGAGGCCGCGCGTCTCCGTCTGACCGGTGCTGACCTTCGTCGAGCTGCGCACGACCGCGTCGGTTCCCTTGTTCACGGTCGTGAACAGGTCGTTGAAGCCGGCGCGCGTCGTGTCGCCGAGCACGAGCGTGCCGACCAGGAACGTGACGCCCAATACGACGGCGATCACGGTGCCGAACAACCGGCGCTTGTGGCCCCAGAGATTCTTGAGGCTGACGTTCAGCATCGACGGTTGCTCCCGATCGTGGCGTTGCGTTCGTTGCGTTCGTTGCGTTCGGCGCCCCCGCGGCCCGGAGAACGACCTCCGGGCCAGAGGCGGCACGCTACTGCGCGGCGACCGCCTCGAGGACGTCGAGCTTGGCGGCCCGCCGCGCCGGCCTCCAACCGGCGAGGACCCCCACGATCGCGCCGACCACCAAGACGCCGATCACCTGCGCGACCGGGACCGTGTACGGCGCGGGGATGTTCTGCGAGTCGGAGGTCACCTCCAGCAATCCCCAACCCAGGAACAGGCCGACGAGCACGCCACCGACGGTCCCGAACACCGCGACGATCACCGACTCCCAGCGCACCATCGCCCGCAGTTGACCGCGCGTCTGGCCGACGGCCCGCAGCAAGCCGAGCTCACGCGTGCGCTCGTACACCGAGAGCGACAGCGTGTTCGCGATCCCCATCAGGGCGATGATGATCGCGAGGATCAGCAGGACGTACACGATCGTCAGGAACTGATCGATCTGACTCGCGACCGAGTCGACGTACTCCTGGCGCGTCTGCACGTCGGGGGCGAAGTACTTGTGCGCGACCTGTTGCACGGCGGCCTTGCCGTCGGCTGTGGAGACACCCTTCGCCAGATCGATCATCACGACGATGTCGGACGGCTGCGCGGCGTGCGGCGTCCATGCCGCGGCCGGGATGACGTAGTCGCCGGCGAGCTCCGTCGACTTGTAGATCGCACCGATCGTGAACTGCTCCGTTGCGTTGTCGCTCGCGAACGTCCCGGCAACCGTGTCACCGAGATGCCACTTGCGATCCTTCGCCACCTGCTCCGACACCGCGATCTGGTGATCGTTCATCGTCGAAAGCGTTCCCTGGTGTACGCCGATGTCGAGGAGCGGCGCGAACGTGGGCGGGTCGACGATCGTCACGTCGCTCGCCGCGCGGTCCAACGTCATCGTCCCGATCCCGAGACCCGACGCGGTCTTCACCTGCGGCAGCCTGCTGATGTCGCTCGCGAGCTGCGGGCTCATCCCGGCGCTGCTGAAGTCGTTGGTGTTGATCACGAGGTCGCCGCCGAACTGCTTGCTGACGGTGTCGTCGATCGCGACCTTCACGGACGCGGCGAGCACGGTGAACAGCGTCACCACGCCCACGCCGACCATCAACGCCGATGCGGTCGACGCGGTGCGGCGCGGGTTGCGCATCGCGTTCTGCCGGGCGAGCTTGCCGGTCATCCGGCGCAGGACCGGCAGGGGCGCGCCGAGCGCACCCGCCGCGGGACGGGCCACGACCGGACCGAACACCACGAACCCCAGGATGGTGAGGAACGCACCGAGCCCGGCCAGGCCGATGCCACCACCACCGGTGGCGCCCGCGATGACGAGCGTGACACCGAACACGGAGAACAGCGCACCCGAGGCCAGGCGCACCTTCGACACGGCCGACCGGTCGATCGCGGTGTCGCGCAACGCGGCGATCGGCGGCACGCGTGACGCGCGCACGGCCGGGGAGATGCTGGCGACCAGCGTCACGAGCATGCCGACGCCGAACGACCAGACGACAGTGCTGCCCTTCACCGCGAGCGCGGCGGCCGGCACACCCATCCCGGCCGCATCCATCAACGCGAGGAGGCCGGCCGCGAGGCCGACGCCGACCGCGAGACCGAGCGCGGACGCGACGAACCCGATCACGACCGCTTCACCGGCGATCGAACGCAGGATCTGCGCGCGCGACGCGCCGATCGCCCGCAACAGTGCGGATTCGCGGGTGCGCTGCGCGATCAGGATCGAGAACGTGTTGTAGATGCTGAACGTGCCGACGAGGAGCGCGATCCCGGCGAAGACGAGCAGGAACGTCTCGAAGAAGTTCAGGAAGCCCTGGTTCAGGTCGTCCTTATTCTCCTGTGTCAGTTCGTGACCGGTGATCGCCTCGATCCCGTGCGGCAGCGCGGGTCGGATGTTCGCGACGACTTGCTCCTGGCTCACGCCCGGCGCGGCCGCGACAATCAGGTCGTTCACCTTCGACGCATCGGGCAGAAACAGGTGCTGCGCTTCCGCGAGCGTGAACCCCGCGAACGTCGCGCCGCCGGTTGCGTCGTCCTTCCCCAGCCGGACGATCCCGACGATCCTCTCCACCACCGGCGCGGGCGTCAGGATGGTCGTGGTGTCGCCGACGTGCAGCTTGCCGTCGTCGGCCGCGGTCTGGTTGATCACCATCTCACCCGCGGCCGCGGGCGCACGCCCTTCGACGAGGTCCCACGGATTGATCGCGTCGTCGGTGATCCAGCTGCCGGCTTGGGTCGGTGGGCCGTTGCCGCCGATCGGATCGCCGTCGGTGCCGACGATCTGCCCGAGCGCGTCGACGTTCGGGATCGCCGTGGCGACACCGTCGACGCGTGAGACGCGTTGGGCGAGCGACGCGTCGATGAGGCCCCGGGTCTCGGTCTCCTCGGTGCCGACCTTGGTGGAGCTGCGCACCACGGAATCGATGCCGGCGTTGGCCGTGGTGAACGCGTCGTCGATACCGGCGCGCATCGTGTCACCGAGCACGAGGGTGCCGGCGAGGAACGCCACGCCGAGCACGACCGCGAGGACCGTCCCGAACAGCCGGCGCTTGTGCGCCCACATGGATTTCGAGGTCAGCTTGAACATGGTGGGACTCCGTCTGGGTGAGAACGTGCGGAACGCAGTTCAGGAGGCTTGCTACGCGCCGAACGAGCTCATGCGGTTCAGGACGCGATCAGCGGTGGGCCGATCCATCGAGTCGACGATTCGGCCGTCGGCGAGGAAGAGGACGTCGTCGGCGTACGCGGCCGCGGTCGGGTCGTGGCTGACCATCACGACGGTCTGACCCATCGCGTCGACCGCGTTGCGCAGGAGGCCGAGGACCTCGGCGCTCGATCGCGAGTCCAGGTTGCCGGTTGGCTCGTCGGCGAAGAGCACCGCGGGCCGGCTCGCGAGTGCGCGCGCAACCGCGACCCGCTGCTGCTGTCCGCCCGACAGCTCCGACGGGCGGTGGTGCAACCGGTTGGCCAGCCCGACCGTCTGCACGACCGTGTCGAGCCACTGCTTGTCCGGCTTCCGGCCGCCGAGCGCCGACGGCAGGGTGATGTTCTCGAGCGCAGTGAGGGTCGGCACGAGGTTGAAGGACTGGAAGACGAAGCCGATCTTCTCGCGCCGCAATCTCGTCAACTGCTTGTCCGAGAGCGCGTGCAGGTCGACACCGCCGACGATGATGCGACCGGATGTGAGCGTGTCGAGGCCCGCGAGGCAGTGCATCAACGTCGACTTGCCCGAGCCGGATGGACCCATGATCGCGGTCCACCGACCCGTCGGCATGGCGACGTCGACACCGTCGAGCGCGCGTACCTGCGTGTCGCCGGCGCCATAGATCTTCACCGCTCGTTCGGCGCGCACCGCCGTCGGCTGGAACGGCTCGGAAGCGCGCGCGGTCTGGACAGGGGATGCCTGGGTCATTGGATGCTCCGTTCCGGAGGTTTTCGGGGGGGGCCGAACTACGGCAAGTTCGGGTACTGCACGGTCACGCCGCCACCCGACGAGTGGACGCTGATCGTGCGACTGCTGTCGGGATCGCTGCGGATGTCGCGGCTCACACCGCCGCCACTCGACGACGCATCGACCTTGTAGGTGACATCGGTATTGGGGATGACGACGGTCACGCCGCCGCCGGACGACGACGCGCGGACTGTTTGCGGTGCGTCGATGAACTCCAAGCGCACGCCACCGCCACTCGAGCTCACGTCCGCGACCGCGGCGCGGAGGCCGAGGGCGGTGATGCCACCGCCGCTCGAACGCAGGTGCAGCGCACCGGCAGCGCCTTCGACGCGCACCCCGCCACCCGACGAGCCGATGTCCTGCTCACCGGCGATGTTCGTGACGCGGACGCCGCCGCCGCTCGCGCGGATCCTTATCGCCACATCGCGAGGGACTTGGATGTCGTAGTCGACGCTGCAGAAGCTGGAGATGCTGTGGCAGGTGGCGTCGATCTCCAAGGTGTTGCCGGCAACGCGCTCGGAGTGCTTCGGTGCTTGGAGACCGCGTACGACGTCACCGTCGATCGCGATGTCTGGGCGGTCGGAGCCGACGATGTGGACGGAGCCGGCGGCGTTGTCGATGTCGATGCGCTGGATGGCCGCGGTCTCGGTGGTTGTGAACGACGAGCGGAAGCTCTGCCGGTCGAACGCGAGCAGGCTCGTTGCCTGGAACGTGCCCCAGCCGAGTGACGCGACGGCCATGACCGCGCCGGCCCCGATCCACGTGCGCCGCACGCGTTTGGAAGCGGCCATCACCCACCCATCCAGCGGAGCACCGCGAGGACGCGGCGATGGTCGGATTCGGCCGGCGCGAGGTCGAGCTTGGTGAAGATGTTGCGGACGTGCTTCTCGACCGCGCCGTCGCTGATAACGAGCGCGCTGCCGATCGCCGCGTTCGAACGACCCTCGGCCATGAGCTCGAGCACCTCGCGCTCGCGGGGCGACAACCGTTCGAGCGGATCGCGGCGCCGGCTGCGTGCGAGCAGCTGCGCGACCACATCGGGGTCGAGTGCGGTGCCGCCGGCGCCGACGCGGCGGGCGGCCTCGACGAACTCGCGCACGTCCGCGACGCGGTCCTTGAGCAGGTAGCCGAGCCCGGCCGTGTCGCCCGCGAGCAGGTCGGTTGCGTAGCGCTCTTCGACGTACTGCGACAGCACGAGCAGCGCGATCTGCGGCCACTGCACGCGGATGTCGACCGCGGCGCGGATACCTTCGTCGGTGAAGTTCGGTGGCATGCGGACGTCGATGATCGCGAGATCGGGCTGGTGGCGCGCGACCGCGGCGAGCAGCATCTCGGCGTCGCCGACCGCGGCGACCACTTCCTCGCCCGCGTCGACGAGCAGCCGCGTGAGGCCGGCTCGCAACAGCACGGAGTCCTCGGCGATCACGATGCGCATGGCAGTTCCACCAGGATCGTCGTCGGTCCACCCGCGGGGCTGAGCACCTGCACCCAACCACCGAGCCCGCGCACCCGCTCTTCGAGGCCGGCGAGGCCGGTGCCCTTCGCGACGTCGGCGCCGCCGACGCCGTCGTCGGTCACGTCGATCGCGAGCCGGTCACCCCGGCGCGCGATCGTGACCGACGCCTTGGTGGCGTTGCTGTGCTTGGCGATGTTCGTGAGCGCCTCGACCACGACGTAGTACGCCGCGCTCTCGACGGTCGCGGGCGGCCGCTGGGGCACGTCGACGTGCAGGTCGACGGGCACCGGTGCTCGAGCGACGATCGCGGACAGCGCGGCGTCGAGGCCGCGGTCCTCGAGGATCGCGGGGTGGAACCCGCGCACGAGGTCACGCAGCTCGGAGAGCGCGGCCTTGGTCTCGTCGTGGGCGCCGGCGAGCAGCCGGCGCGACCGCTCGGGATCGTCGTCGAAGTGCTGCTCGGCACGACCGAGGTCCATCGCGACGCCGACGAGCCGCGCCTGGGCACCGTCGTGCAGGTTGCGCTCGATCCGCCGGCGCTCGGCGTCGGCCGAGTCGACCGCGGCGACGCGCCGCGCTTCGAGCCGCTGCATCTCGGCCACGTGCGCCGCGGACACAGACGGCCCGAGGAGCCCGCGCGCGATCGCGCGATCGAGCACGGCCACCCCATAGGTGAGCCAGGGCGATACGAACACCAAGCCGGCGATACCGATGATCGCGGCGACGAACGCAGGTGCGCCGGCGCGCACGTCGAACAAGCCGAACTCGGCGCTATTGCCCGGCAGCGCGTTGACGTAGAGCGGCAGCGTCAGCAGTGCGAGCGAGAAGGACCACGACAGCACGACACCGACGTACGTGAACACGCCAACCGGCAGCTTCGCGAGGAGATACGCGATCTCCTTCCAGCGGCTCGCGGTCTTCGCGCGCGCCCACAGCCGGCCGAACCAGTTGGTGTCCGGCAGCGGCGGATGGGGATTGGCGAGGTCGAGCCCCAGCAGGGCGGCGAGCCGGCTGCGCTCGGCCCTCCCGAGTCCGACGGGCACGACGAACAGCAACCACGCGACCGGGATGGCGAGCGGGAAGGTGATGAGGAGGCCGAATGTGGTCGCGAGCAGGGTGATGATGATCGAGAACGCGATCGGACCGAACAGCACATCGAGCGCGATGTAGCACGCGGCGCGGGCAGTGCCCGCGGTGCGCCACGGTCGGAAGAGGTCGGCGATCACGTCGACAACGGTAAAGAAGGTCGCGCCCGGCCACCATCCGGTACACCCCTGTCTTGCCGGTAGGGATATCCCTACTTCGTCATCGCTCAGCTCGATGCGTCCCAGCCTTCCGGTGGTCCGATCGTCGCGGCATCGGGGCCGAACGCCTCGACGTACTTCCCGTGCACTTCCCCCCAGCGCTGCCCGGGTGCGAAGTCGGGCGCGGTTCCCGCGAGCTCGGCCTCGAGCAGGTCGAGGCACTCGTGCCAACCCGCGCCATCGCGCGCGGCCTTGCCGACATCGTCGAAGGTGTCGGTGAGCGTGAGCCGCGTCCCGTCGCCCGCGGGGTCGAGCTCGAAACGCAGGCGATCGGTACCCCAGCGGATCTCGAGCAGTCGCGGCGGCTCGAACGCGAGCACCTCACCGTCGAACTCGAAATCGTGGGCATCGGAGAAGAACCGCAGCTTGCCCCTCGGCTCGAAGTCGCCTTCGACGTTGTCGGGGAACCATGCCTGCAAGTGTTGGGGCTGGGTCAGCGCGCGCCACACCTTCTCCGGTGCGTGGGGGAGCTGGCGCGTGAACACGAGTTGCGGCGGCTGCGCGCCGCGAACGAGTCGTCCGAGTGTCATGCGAACCTCCGTTCGTCTCCACGGTTCACCGATCCGATGGTGGCCGTTCCGATGATCGCCGCGTCATGGCCGTTCAGGTCATGCCGTCGGGCATGGTTTCGAGCTCCCGCTCGAGACCGTCGAGGCTGGCTTCCCACATCTCGCGATACGGCGCGAGCCAATCGTCGATCGCGTGCAACGGTGTGGCGCGGACGCGATAGAGGCGGCGTTGGGCGTCGCGACGAACCTCGACCAACCCGGCCTGCCGCAGCACGCGCAGGTGCTTCGACACCGCGGGCTGGCTCAGCGCGAGCGCGGTCACCAGCTCCCCCACCGGCCGCTCCGCACCCTGCAACAGATCGAGGATGCGCCGGCGGTTGGGCTCGGCCAGGACCTCGAACGGGTCCGCAAGTGTCTCGATCGCGAGGGTGACCACCGCCTTATATTGCTATCTATGTATATAGCTGTCAAGGCATTCATCGTGATCCGCGAGGATGCGCGGATGGATCGACGGGTTGCGTTCGTCACCGGCGCGAGTCGGGGCATCGGGAAGGCCTGCGCGGTGCACCTCGCGCGTGCGGGGTTCGATGTTGCGGTGCTGGCGCGCACCGCGGTCGACGGCGAGGCGCGCGAGCACTCCTCCACCGTTGCCCGTTCGGACACGACGCCGCTGCCGGGCAGCCTCGCAACGACCGCGGCCCTGATCCGGGCCGAGGGGCGCGACGCCCTCGCGTGTGTCGGTGATCTGCTCGATCGCGCGTCGCTCGGTGCCGCGGCCACGATGGTGCTCGAACGATGGGGCCGAGTCGACGTGCTCGTCAACAACGCGCGCTACATCGGCCCGGGCCACATGGACCGGTTCCTCGACACGCCGACGGACCTGCTCGACAAGCACCTCGACGCGAACGTGATGGCGCCGCTCGTCCTCGCGCGCCTACTGCTGCCGCAGATGGTCGGCCGCGGTTCCGGGCTCATCGCGAACGTCACGTCGGGAGTTGCGTGGATGGACCCGAAAGCCCCGGCGGGCGAAGGTGGTTGGGGCCTCGGCTACGCGATCTCGAAAGGCGGCCTGCACCGCGCGGCCGGCGTGCTGCACGCGGAGCTCCACGGTTCAGGCGTTGCCTGCGTGAACGTCGAACCGGGTTACGTCGCGACCGAGCGCATCGCGCAGGACATGGCGACGTTCGGCTTCGACGCGAGCGGCGGCGCACCGCCCGACGCGATCGGCGCCGCGGTCGCGTGGCTCGCGACGGGCGACCGGGCGCTCGCCTACAGCGGTACAACGGTCGCCGCCCAGGAGGTGTGCGCGGCCGAGGGCCTGCTGCCGGGCTTCACACCTGTCCCGAACCCCGGTTGACGCGTCCCGAACCCCGGTTGACGCGTCCCGAACCCGGTTGACGCGTCCCGAACCCGGGCTGACGCGGGCGGTCGCCGCTCCGCTGTCCGGTGCTCATTTCGACCACGCAGCGTCAACATTCGCGAATCACCCATCCGACCTGCGCATGCGCGTCGGATCATGGGTACTGAACCGCGCGAGACGCGAGAGGCATGCGGGATGCACGACCGAGCGCAAGACATCCGCCTGGCGAACACCCGGCTGGTCGTCGCGGTCGCGCGGTCCTACCAAGGGCGCGGGCTGCCGCTCGACACGCTCGTCGAGGAAGGCAACGCGGGCCTGCTCCGCGCGGCCGAGCAGTTCGACTGGCGCGCCGGTCACAAGTTCTCGCCCTACGCCGCGTCGTGGATCCGCCAGTCGATCCAACATGCGATCGCCCGCTGCGACGGCGGCGTCACCGGACGGCAATCGGCCTGAGTCGCGGCTCCGTCGGAGCTGCGTCGAATTGCGCGCCGGCGTCTAGATTTTCGCCCGTGCGCGTCGGCATCCACCTCCCGCAGTACGGACGCGTCGCGAGTGCGGCGGCCATCACGCGCGCCGCGCAGCACGCGGAGACGCTCGGCTTCGCGGACGTGTGGGTCAGCGACCACGTCGTGCACCCGGCAGAGCAGTCGTACCCGTCGCCGTACCTGCTCGACCCGATCGTGACACTCGCTTGGGCCGCAGCGGTGACGGAATCGATCGGGCTGGGCACGAGCGTGCTCGTCCTCCCGCAACACAATCCGCTCGAGCTCGCGAACATGCTGGCATCGATCGACAGCCTGAGTGGTGGGCGGTTGCGGATCGGAGTGGGTGTCGGGTGGTCGCAGCGTGAGTTCGACGCACTCGGCTACGACTTCGCCGACCGCGGTGCTCGCACCGACGAGATCATCGAGCTGCTCCGCACTGCGTGGCGCGATGACCCGGCCTCGTTCCACGGTGCGCACTACTCGTTCGACGACATCCGCGTCGTGCCCCGCCCTGCGCACGAGATCCCGATCTGGGTCGGCGGGAGCAGCGAGCGCGCGTACCGGCGCGGCGTCGCGCTCGGCGACGGTTGCCAGATCATCGGCGTCACGCCGGAGGAAGCCGCGCCGGTGATCGACCGGTTGCGCCGCGACCGGCCCGAGGACACGTTCACGATCTCGCTGCGGACCGGGTGGGACGCGCTCGGCATGGATCCCGAACGGATCCGCGACGAGTACCACGCGTTCGCGGAAGCGGGCGTCCAGCACGTTGTCAGCGCGCCGTGGCGGAGCAACCTCGACGACTGGCTCCGCGCGATGGACCTCCTCGCCGACATCACCCGCTGACCGGCCGCCCGGCGCTGTCAGTCCGGTTCGGGTGGCGCTGTCAGTCCGGTTCGGGTGGCGCCGCGGTGCTCGGGCCGACGTGCTTGTCGAGCCAGCGGTTCATCGGCGCGGCCGCGCGCCACGCGTCGACGATCCGGTCGCGCGCGGCCTTGGTGGACACCCACTTCGGCGCGCCGAAGGTCCGCCCCGCGTGACAGCCCTTCCAGCGGAGCAGCTCGATGCGGGGGTGGTCCTTCGCGAACCCGCGCGGCGCGGACTTCAGCGCGTCGTGCGGCGCAACCTCGAAGCGCTGCTTGCGCACCGCCGCGATCGCGTTCTCCATCGCCGGGCCCGACCGTGCGTCGGCGATCGCGGCGCGCCACCGCTCGAGCTGGTCGGGTGCGAACACGTAGTAGCCGGATCCCGCGTAGAGGCCTTCGGCACCCAGCATCACGTAGTAGTGCGTGCCGCCCGGCCCTTCGGTCAGCGCCGCCGCGCTCGTCTTGTACGGGCTCTTGTCCTTCGAGAACCGCGTGTCGCGGTTGGGGCGGAACAGACGCAGGGGGCCGAACTCCTTCTCGATCAGTTCCGAGAGCGCGAGGAACGGGGCCTTCACCGACGCGTCGTACACGGCGCGGTGTGCCTGCCAGTAGTCGCGCGAGTTGTCGGCCTCGAGCCCGACGTAGAACTCGAACGCGTCCGGCGGCCATCCGGTGAACACCATGTTCGGAGCGTAGCCAGCCGGTCTTGCTGAGGGACCGAGCGTCCTAGCCTGCAACGGTGCCGAAGAATCGACTCGAAGCGTTCTCGGACGGTGTGTTCGCGATCGTCATCACCCTGCTGGTTCTCGAGCTGCGGCCACCGGATGTATCGGAGCACGAGAGCCTCGCGCATGCGCTGTGGCAGCAGTGGCCGAACTACCTCGCGTACTTCGTCAGCTTCGCAGTGATCGGCGTGATGTGGCTCAACCACCATCGCATCTTCGAGCAGGTACGCATGGTCGACGGCGGCCTCCTCGCGCTCAACCTGAACCTGTTGTTGTGGACCGCGCTCATCCCGTTCCCGACCGCCGTTGTCGCCGACTACATCCGCGACGGTGGGGCCAACGCCCGCACCGCGGTCGCCTTCTACAGCGCGGTGCTGCTGCTCTGCGCGATCTCCTTCAACGCGCTCTACGCGTGGTCACTGCACGACGACCGCATCCTCGGTGTCCACATGGAGCCCGATGTCATGCGCGCGGCGCGGCGCCGGTTCGCGATCGGCATCTTCGTATACCTGCTGGCCCTCGTGCTGTCGTTCCTCGTGCCGTACGTCGCGCTCGCGCTCCACGGCGTCGTTGCTCTCTATTACGTGTTCGACCAAGCGTCGGTGCCGGTCACTGACGCGCCGGCACCGACGGACTGATCGCTCACGCGGCGGGACGACGCGTCCAACACGCGACCAACAGCTCGTACACGAACCCGATCGCGCCGTCGAGGACGAGCGGTTCGTCTTCGCCCTCGTAGCGGAGCACCGAGATGTCGGTGCCGGCGCCGTGGATGAGCGTGGTGTGGTGGATGCGGCGCCGCTCGGGGTGCCGGCTGGGCCGGGTACTGACCGAGCCGTCATCCTCCATGGGCGCGGCCCAGCCGCCCGTGTCGAGCACGATCGCGCTCGCGCCCCGCGGTGGGCAGCACCAGTCGGGGATCTCGCGCGCGACACCTGACCAGAACGGGACGAGCACGAAGTCATCGCCGTCGCGAAGCCGAACCGCGAACAAGCGGGCCGGATCGCAACCCGGCGGGAGCGTGCGAACGCGCGCGTCGACAGCGAGCGCGAGCGCGACAGGATCGGCGATCGTGAGCAAGGCAGAACCTCCATCTCGATATGGGCATCCGTTGCGGCAGATGGCCGTTGCGGCCGATCGGCCGTTGTGGGAGATGGGTGGTCAGGAACCACCGATGGAGGCTCGGGTCACCGAACGCTGATGCGGGGCAACCTATCTTGCGGCTCGGACACCTTCGCTAGTCGGTGCCGTTGTTCCGTGCGAGGAACGACGCCCGGTCGTTCGTGTGCGGGAAGGGCTCGTCGGGCACGTCGACGCCGAGGAACGCGCACAACGGCTCCCAACCCTCGGTGACGCGGTAGACGAGAAGACGATCCGGATCGATCTCGGCGCGCACGTCGGCGCTGTGCTGCTCGAACCGGACCATCGCATGCTCCGGGTCGCCGGGCACACCGCCGAGATCGCGGTCCACGATCACTTCGCGCACCATGTCGTCCCAAGTGCCCAAGCCGCCGTTGACGATCGGCGTGTACACCGTCTCGCGGAAGCTCTCGTACCAATCCTTCGGGTCGCGTTCAGAGAGCAGCACCTTCGCATCGGGATACTCGACTGCGAGCTCGCGCCAGAACGCGGCGCCGGGCCAGTCGACCGTCGCGGTGTAGCCGTCGTAGATCGTGTCCCAGTCCGCGGCACCGCGCGCCGCCGCGAGGAACAACTCGTTGTGCTCGGGATGGAGGAACACCTCGTGCATGTGGTGCGTGCGGAACCCGAGCTGTTCGAGCGCGGTGTACAACGAGAACGTGCCGGTTCGGCCCCACCCCGCGCCAATCACTTGCAGTGTCATACCGGCAGTGTGGCATCAAACCGGGCGACTCAGTCGACAATGAAGTTGGCGATCCAGCGGGCGATCGTGGCGCGATCGAGCGGTTGGGTGAGCGATGCGCGGGCGCGGGCGACGGGCGCGGCACCGATCAGTTCGACCCGACCCGCGAGCAAGTGATCCGCGAGCGGCCGCACGAACTCCGGATGGGCTTGGAGCGTCCACGCGCGCTCCCCCACCGCGAGACCGGCGACCGGGCAGTAGCCGCTGGTGGACGACGCGATCACGCGCGCGTCCGGCGGCACGACGACGACTTGGTCCTGATGGCTCGCGAGCAGCGCGAAGCGTGCGAGCGGTGGATCCATGCACGGCAGCGGGTCGATGACGTCGTACTCCTGCACGCCGACTCCCCATCCCGTGGCGGCGCGCGCGACCTTTCCGCCGAGCGCTTGCGCGAGCAGCTGGTGCCCGAAGCAGATACCGACATACCGGTGCTCTTCGCGCGACGATCTCCCGGTGGAGCGCCTCGGCGTCGGCGAGCCAGGGGACGTCGTCGTAGGTCGACAGCCGGCTCGGCGAACAGATCCAGGCGTCACACTCGGCGAGCGAATCCGGGAAGCGTCCGTCGTCCAGCGCGTACGGGACGAGCTCGATGCCGAGCGGTGCGAGCAACGCGTCGAATAGCTCCGGGTAGTCACCGGCGATGTGCACGCTCTTCGGGTCGACGTGCCCGACCACGAGCAACCCGACGCGCGTCACGAATCGCTCCACGCGCGACGAGCAGTACAACGCCTCACCGGAACGAGAAGACGGCGGCGTCGGTGTCGTCGAGCGGCGGGAGCAGGCCGCGGGCGCGCAGCACCGGCATCACGCCCTCGCCGAACCAGTACGCCTCTTCGAGGTGCGGATAGCCGGAGAAGATGAACTCGTCGAAGCCGAACGCGTGGTACTCCGCGATGCGATCGGCGACTTCTTCGTAGGAGCCGACGAGCGCGGTGCCCACCCCGCCGCGGACCAGCCCGATGCCCGCCCACACGTTGGGGTAAACGACGAGCCCGTCTTCGCCACCTCCGTGCAGCGATGCCATGCGCTGCTGCCCGACGGACTGCGTCGTCGCGAAATCGGCCTGCGCGGCCGCGATCGCGTCGTCGCTCATGCGGGCATGGAGCGCGTGCGCCGCCGCCCACGCTTCGTCGGTGGTGGGGCGCGCGATGACGTGGAACCGGACGCCGAACTCGAGGGTGCGACCGGCGGCGTCGGCGAGCACGCGCATGCGCGCCACCCGTTCGGACACCATCGCGGGCGGTTCACCCCACGCCAGGTACACGTCCACGTGTTCGGCCGCGATGCGCTCGGCCGCTTCGGATGCACCGCCGAAGTAGATGCGCGGCACCGGTTCGGGCGGCACCCGCGTGGTCGCGCCGTCGACGTTGTAGTGCTTGCCGTGAAAGGCGAACGACTCGCTGCTCCACGCGCCCCGCATGATGCGGACGAATTCGCCGGTGCGCTCGTAGCGCGTCTCCTTGTCCTCCCACACACCGAAGCGGGCGAGCTCGGCCGGCTCCGCGCCGGTGACGATGTTGACGAGGAGCCGGCCGCCCGAGAGCCGCTGATACGTCGAAGCCATCTGCGCGGCAAGGGTCGGTGACAGGAGCGCGGGACGGAACGCGACGAGGAACTTGACGCGGCGCGTCAGCGGGATCAACGGCGCGGTGGCAAGCCAGGCGTCCTCGCAGCCCGTGCCACACGGCGTGAGCATCCCGTCGAAGCCGAGCGCGTCGCACACGGTGGCGATCTGCGCGAGGTACGGCAGCGTGGGCGCGCGCCGATGCGGGTCGCCGGCGTCCGGCAGTACGTCGCGCGCGTCGCCACCGGTCGGGAGAAACCAGTGGACCTTGAGCACAGGCGAACGCTACTGGCCCGCGTCGTCGACCGTTCGCGTCGCCGCGCCCATCGGGACCAAGCCGGCATCGATCACCATCCGGCTGAAGCGCCGACCGAGCTGCACGAGACGTTCCGCGTCGTCGTCTGCCAGATCAGTCACCCGCGAGGCCGCCGGCCATCTTCTCCACGGTGTCGATGTACTCCTGCACCATGTCGAGCACGACCTGCCGCGACGTCTGAACGTGGTTCATGCTGCCGACGATCTGGCCCACCGGCATGCCGAACAGATCGCGCCGATCCGATCGCGCGATGCGGGCCCGCGCTTCCTGGGTCGCCATGAATTGCAGGGGCATCGGCAACGTGCCCGGGCAGTCGTCGCGCTCCCAGGCCGCGGTCCATTCGGTCCGCAACATGCGCGCGGGCTTGCCCGTGAGTGAGCGCGATCGCACCGCATCGCGCGCGGTGGCGGCGAACAACCGGTCCATGCCTTCGGGGCCGGTGTTGCTCTCGGCGACACCGAGCCAGATCGATCCGGTCCACACGCCGGCCGCGCCGAGCGCCATCGCCGCGGCCATCTGGCGGCCGGAACCGATGCCGCCGGCCGCGAGCACCGGCGTGGGCGCGACCGCCTCGACCACCTCGGGCACGAGCACCATTGTCGCAATCTCACCCGTGTGCCCACCGGCTTCGGTGCCCTGCGCGATGACGATGTCGACGCCTTGCTCGACCTGCTTGCGCGCCTGGTCGGGGCGGCCGACGAGCGCGGCCACCGTGACACCGTGCTCGTGCGCGGCGTCGACCACGTCCTTGGGCGGCGGCCCGAGCGCGTTGGCGAGCAGCTTGATGTCGTGGGCGAGCGCGACCTCCACCTGCGGCTTCGACGTCGCGTTGGTCCAACCCAGCAGGCCGGAACCGCTCAGCCCGCCCCCATCATCGGCGTTCGCGGCCTCGGCCGCATCGACCTCGGTCGGGAGCGGCGGCACGCCGAGCTCGTCGAGCACGCCGTCGATCCACTCCTTTGTCTCCGGCGGCACCATTTCTTGCAACTTCGGGAGCAGCGCGCCGGCGTCCTCGAAGCCGGAACCGACGTGCGAAGCGGGGATGACGACATCCACGCCGTACGACCTGCCGCTCACGTGCTCGTCGATCCATTTCAGCTCGAGCTCGAGCTGCTCGGGAGAGAACGCCAGCGCGCCGAGCACGCCGATGCCACCCGCATTCGTGACCGCAGCCACGACATCGCGGCAGTGGCTGAACGCGAAGATCGGGAACTCGATCCCGAGCTGTTCGCACAGTTCGTTGTGCATCTCGTTGCTCCTGCTCGTGCTGAACGATTGTGCAGCGGTCAGTGGTTCAGATCGTGGTGCCCATGGCGACCTTCTTCGCCCAGGGGTAGTCGGGCTTGCCGCTCGGTGACCGTTCGATGGTCGCGACGAGATGCACCTCGCGCGGCACCTTGTAGCCGGCAACCAGATCGCGGCAGTGCGCGTCGATCTCCTCGATCGTCGGCGCCGCGCCTTCGCGCGGTTGCACCACGGCTGCGACGCGCTCGCCCCACCGTTCGTCGGGCACGCCGACGACCACCGCGTCGAACACCGACGGGTGCGCCTTCAATGCCGCTTCCACCTCTTCCGGGAAGATCTTCTCGCCGCCGGAGTTGATGCACACCGAGCCGCGGCCGAGCAGCCGCATCGAGCCGTCTTCCTCGACGAGCGCGAAGTCACCCGATACCGCGAACCGCCGGCCGTCCACGAGCACGAACGTGGCTGCGGACTTCTCGGGGTCCTTGTGGTAGCGCAACGGCACATTGCCGCCGCGCGCCATCTTGCCGACGACGCCCGAACCCGGCATGACGATGTTGTAGTCCTCGTCGAGCACGACCGTGTCGGGACCCATTCGCATGGCAGGGATACCCGGCTTGGTGACGGTCCCCTTCACGATGAGCGTCGCCGCGTTGTATCCCGTCTCGGTCGAGCCGACGGCCTCGGCGATCATCAGGTTCGGGAGGATCTCGAGGAACTTGTCCTTCACGGTCGCGGAGAACACCGCCGCGGTGCTCGCGATCATCGTCAGCGACGACGCGTCGTAGTCACCGGCTTCCAGCGCCTCGACGAGCGGCCGACCCATCGCGTCGCCGGTGATGCTCAAGGCGCCGATGCGGTGCTGCTCGATCGCCCGCCACACCTCGTCGGCATCGAACCTGGGCATCAGTACCAACGTCTTGCCGTTGAAGAGGCTGCCGAACGTGCCCCACTGCGCGGCGCCGTGCATCAACGGGGCGATCACGATACCGCGTCCTTCGTCGACGCTCTCCGCCGCGGCGCGACTGAAGCGGTACTCGTCGGCGATCTTCTCTCCCGTGTCGAAGGCGATGCCGCCGCCGAGCACGCGGATGACGTCCTCCTGGCGCCACACGACACCTTTCGGCATGCCGGTGGTGCCACCCGTGTACAGGATGTAGATGTCGTCGTCGCTACGCGGTCCGAAGTCGCGCGCAGGCGACGCGGCCGCGAGCGCGTCGTCGTACGGCACCGAACCGAGCGCGCTGAAGTCGGTGCCGCTGCCATCGTCGATCGCGACGAGGTGCCGCAGCTTCGGCAGCGAGTCCCGCACCGCCGCGATGCGCGGCGCGTATTGCGCGTCGTGCACGAGCGCGACCAGGTCGGCGTTGTCGAAGAGGTACCGCAGCTCCGCCTCGACGTAGCGGTAGTTGACGTTGATCGGAACCGCCCGCAGCTTGTAGGCGGCAAGGATCGTCTCGACGAACTCGTTGCTGTTCAGGCCGTAGATGCCGAGGTGGTCGCCCGGTCCGACGCCTTGCGCGGCCAGGTGGTGCGCGAGCTGGTTCGCACGGGCTTCGAGCTCGGCGTAGGTCTCGACTCGGTCGCCGACGACGAGTGCGACCCGATCGGGGACGGCGTCCACGGTGTGTTCGACGAGATCGGCGATGTTCCAGGCCACGCCACATCAAAGGCGGTGGCCACACGTGAACGCAACTGGCGCCATCGCGATGGCGTGGTCACGAAGAGCGACGCCGAGTGCTCGTTTGCCGCGGCGCGGCAGCACCTGTTGGACTACCGAGCCGATGGCTGCGACATGGAAGCTCGAATTCCCGTACCGGCGCAGTGTCGGGCCCGTCATCGGCGCCTTCCTCGGCGCCCTCCGGGACCGGCGCGTGCTCGGCATCCGCACGGCTTCGGGCCGCGTGCTGGTGCCGCCGCTCGAGTACGACCCGGACACGGGCGACGCGGCCGGCGACATGGTCGAGGTCGGTCAGAGCGGCGTCGTGACGACCTCGGCGTGGGTCGCCGAGCCCTTGCGCAACCATCCGCTCGATCGGCCGTTCGCGTGGGCACTGGTGACGCTCGACGGCGCCGACACCGGCCTGCTGCACGCGCTCGACGCCGGTTCGCCGGAGGCCGCGGCGCCGGGCACGCGTGTGCGCATCCGGTGGGCCGACGCGACTGAAGGCAAGATCACCGACATCGCCTGCTTCGAGGTATGAGTGCGGACGCAGCGGAAGCCTTCCCGCCGCAGGCCACTCGGCCCCAGCGAAGGGAGCCATCGATGAGTGCGGACGCAGCGGAAGCCTTCCCGCCGCAGGCCACTCGGCCCCAGCGAAGGGAGCCATCGATGAGTGCGGACGCAGCGGAAGCCTTCCCGCCGCAGGCCACTCGGCCCCAGCGAAGGGAGCCATAGACGTGACTGAGACCGAGACTCCGGACACCGGGCCGGTGCAGTTCATGTCGCAGATGACCGTGGTCGAGTATCGCTTGCCCGAGGTCTCCGCGCTCGCGCAGCACATCGCCGAGGCGATCGCGGAAGGTCGCGTCATCGGTCACGAGTGCCCGGAGTGCGGCAAGGTCTACGTGCCGCCGCGTGGCTACTGCCCGCTGTGCTCGGTGCCGACGGGCGAGGCCGACGAGGTCGACATCGCCGCGCGCGGCACGATCACGACGTTCTCGGTGATCACTCCGTTGCAGTACCAGGGTCAGGAAGAGAAGGACGACTACGTCCAGGCCACGATCCTCCTCGACGGGTCGCACTCGACGCTCGGGATGCAGCGCATCCTCGACCTCCCGATCGCCGAGGTCCACACCGGGTTGCGCGTCGAAGCCGTGTGGCGACCGGAGGCGGAACGGAAGCTGAGCGGTGGCGCCGGTCGCAACCTCGCGCTCGGTGAGGCCATCTCGGGCTGGAAGCCGACGGGTGAGCCCGACGCGCCCATCGAGCAGTACGCCGACTACATCGTCTGACCGGGCGAGGGGAAGCCGCATGAGCATCAGAGATGTCGCCGTCGTGGCGTTCGAACAGGCGCCGCTGGACCAGCCGCCGGGGATGACCGAGACCACGCTGCTGCTGCCGACGATCACCAATGCGCTCGCGCGCGTCGGTCTCACGCGGCGCGACGTGGAATTCACGTGTTCGGGGAGCGCCGACTACCTCACCGGCGGCGTCTTCACCTTTGTGCAGATGCTCGAGGCCGCGGGTGCGTGGCCGCCGATCTCGGAGTCGCACGTCGAGATGGACGGCGCGTGGGCGCTGTACGAGGCGTACGTTCGGCTGCTTCACGGCGACATCGACGTCGCGCTCGTGTTCGCTTCCGGTCGGGCCGGGCTCAGCGTGTCGTTGCAGGAGACGCTCACCTTGCAGTACGACCCCTACTACCTCGTGCCACTCGGCGCCGACTACGTGTCGCTGTCGGCCTTGCAGGCCCGAGCCGTGCTCGCGGCGAGCGGCCGCACCGAACGCGACCTCGCCGACATCGTCGTACGGTCGCGTCGGGACGCCTCCGGAAGCGTCACCGCGGCGGTGTCGGGTGACTTCACCGTCGACGATCTGCTCGCCAAGGACTACGTGGTCGCCCCGTTGCGCGAGCACGACATCGGCCCACCGGTCGATGGCGCGGCCGCGATCGTGCTGGTGGCCGGCGACCGCGCGCGTGACCTCGTCGAACGTCCGGCGTGGATCGCCGGCATCGACCACCGCGCCGACCCGCACTACCCAGGGATGCGCGATCTCGCGACATCGGCGTCCACCAAGGTTGCCGGTGAACGGGCCGGCGTCGGCCGCGGTGGCGTCGAGGTTGCCGAGCTGACGGCC
The DNA here is from genome assembly GCA_963740835.1 of uncultured Actinomycetes bacterium. Lineage (GTDB taxonomy): Bacteria > Actinomycetota > Acidimicrobiia > IMCC26256 > PALSA-610 > CAVUFH01. The sequence continues at coordinate 439,342 of CAVUFH010000007.1, forward strand.
GTGTGCTCGGCCGACGAGCTGGTGCTGCGCGACGCGCTCGGCCTCGGCGACGACGTCGCGATAAGCCCGTCGGGCGGTGCGCTCGTCGCCAACCCGACGATGGTCAGCGGCCTCGCCCGCATCGGCGAAGCGTTCCGGCAGGTGAGCGAGCTCGGCAAGCAACGCGCGCTCGGCCACGCGTCCGCCGGCCCGTGCCTGCAGCAGAACCTCGTCTGCGTCTTGGACGCGCGTTAGGAGATGGCCGTGCGGACGCAGCGGAGGCCTCCTCGCCGAAGGCCCATCGGCTCGGAGCGAAGGGAGCCATAGACATGGTGCGGACGCAGCGGAGGCCTCCTCGCCGAAGGCCCATCGGCTCGGAGCGAAGGGAGCCATAGACATGGCCGAACGTTGTGCAGTCGTCGGGATCGGGCAGACGAAGCTGGCGAAGGTGCGCGACGACGTGTCGCTCGCAGGCATGTGCCGCGAGGCCGCGATCCGCGCGCTCGAAGACGCGGAGATGACGTGGGCCGACATCGAGGCCGTCGTCATCGGGACCGCGCCTGACATCTTCGAGGGCGTGATGATGCCCGAGCTGTACCTTGCGGACGCGCTCGGAGCCGCAGGGAAACCGATCATGCGCGTGCACACCGCGGGCAGCGTCGGCGGTTCCACCGCGGTGGTCGCCGCGCACTTGATCGAGTCGGGCGTCCACGAACGAGTATTGACGCTCGCGTTCGAGAAGCAGTCCGAGGGTGACACGAACTTCGCGTTCTCGGCCGGCCGCAGTGGTGGCGTCGGCGCGGGCGGCTACTTCGCGCCGCATATTCGCGCGTACATCGAGCGGTCCGGTGCGCCCGACTATGTCGGCCCGATGGTGGCGGTCAAGGACCGCCAGAACGCGCTCGAAGAACCCGTACGCGCACTTGCAGATCCCCGACATCTCGATCGAGATGGTGCTCGAATCGCCGTACGTGTGGGCGCCGATCCATCGGCTCGAATCGTGCCCGACGTCGGACGGCGCATGCGCGATGGTGCTGACGAACGAAGCCGGCGGCGACCGCGCCAACAGTCCCGCGTGGGTGCACGGCACGGCGGTGCGCACCGAGCTCGGCTGGTTTCCGGGCCGCGATCCGGTGAACCCGCAAGGTGGACAGGACTGCGCCGCCGACGTGTACCAGCAGGCCGGCATCACCAACCCGCGCGAGGAGCTCGACCTCGCCGAGATCTACGTCCCGTTCAGCTGGTATGAGCCGATGTGGATGGAGAACCTCGGCTTCGCGGCCGAGGCCGAAGGCTGGAAGATGACCGAGAGCGGCGCAACGTCGATGGAAGGCGACATGCCGATCAACTGCTCGGGTGGCGTGCTGTCGTCGAACCCGATCGGCGCGTCGGGCATGTTGCGCTTCGCCGAAGCCGCGCTCCAGGTGCGCGGCCAGGCGGGCGCCCACCAGATCGACGGCGCCCGCCGTGCGCTCGGCCACGCCTACGGTGGCGCGGCGCAGTACTTCTCGATGTGGATCGTCGGCTCGGCCAAGCCCTGACTGCATGTTTTGGCGACAATCGGCGACCGTGACGGTCGCCATCTGTCGCCAAAACCGGGAAAGGACGCACTGATGGACGTGGATCTCCCGGCTCAGGACGATCCCCGTCGGCTCGAGGTGCGGCGTTGGTTCGCGGAACACCCGGCGCCGAAGCCGCGCGAGCTGGTGGACGCGGGGTACGTCGTGCCGCACTGGCCCAAGCCGTACGGGCTCGACGCGGATCCCGCGCTGCAATTGATCATCGAAGACGAGATGCGACGGGCCAACGTGTCGAAGCCGACGAACCCGATCGGGATCGGGCATTGCGGGCCGATCCTCGTCGGGCTCGGCAACGACGCGCAGAAGGATCGGTACCTCTGGCCGATGCTGGCGGGCGAGGAGATGTGGTGCCAGCTCTTCAGCGAGCCGGGCGCGGGGTCCGATCTCGCGAACTTGAACACGCGCGCGCAACGCGACGGCGACGTCTACATCGTGAACGGGCAGAAGATCTGGACGTCGCTCGCCGACATCGCGAAGTTCGGGATCTTGATCGCGCGCACGCGCTCGGACGTGTCGAAGCACCGCGGCATCTCGTACTTCATCATCCCGATGGACCTCCCCGGCATCGAGATCCGGCCGATCAGGAACATGACCGGCGGTGCAGGCTTCAACGAGGTGTTCTTCACCGACGTGCGGGTGCCGGTCGAGAACCTGATCGGTGACGAGAACCTCGGTTGGGGCATGGCGAAGTCGACGCTCGCGAACGAGCGCGTGTCGCTGTCGACCGGGGGCGGTCTGCAGTGGGGCTACGGGCCGAGCGCGCGCGATCTCGTGCAGCAGATGAAGGCGACGGGCGGCGTCGCAGATGAGGTGCTGCGACAACGACTCATGGACGCGTACATCGAGGGCGAGATCCTGCGCTTCCACCGGATGCGGATGATCTCGGCCGCGGTGAACAAGAAGCCCGGGCCCGACGCGTCGCTCCGCAAGGCGCTCGCGGACCCGCACGGCAAGCGGGTGTTCGGCCTCGCCAAGGACCTGATGGGCGCGAACGGCATGCTCGCCGACACCGGCACACTCGGACCCGAGTGGGACCCGTGGGTGCGCGGCTTCCTCTTCAGTCCCGCGCTCACTGTCGGTGGTGGAACCAGCGAGGTACTGCGCAACATCATCTCGGAGCGTTTGCTCGGCCTCCCGCACGATCACGATGTGGAGCAGGGCAAGACCTTCGCGGAGAGCCACGGTTTCGCGTCGACGTGATACGCGTTCCGGCCGGTGCCTTGTTCCAGGGTGCTGCGTGTGTTTGCATTCGCCGTGGCGGGCCGCCGGGGGGCTCCCCGTCGAAGGGGGAACGTCGTGCGCGCTCGTGCCGGGTCTCGTCCGTCTGTCCGCTGGCTCGCGGCCGGGTTCACGCTCGTGCTCGTCGCGGCGGCGTGCAGCAGCGGGGATGACGACGACAGCGCGTCGTCCAACACCTCCGCGAGCTCGGGCGGCAAGACGAGCAGCACGGTCGGCGGCGATGTCACCGCGCTCGAGGTGGACCGCACCAGTCGCTTCTCCAAGCTCGATACGTTCTGCGAGCCGACGACCGACAAGCCCGCAGAGACACCGAAGGCGACCGACAAGGGCATCACCGCGAACTCGATCGCGATCACGCACATCCGCGTCACGTTGGAAGACCTGCAAGATCTCGGCTTCGCGATCCCGATCGGGGACCCGGCCGACCAGGTGAAGCGGTTCGTCGGCCTGATCAACGACCGTTGCGGCGGCATCAACGGCCGCAAGCTCGATCTCAGCCTCGTCGAGGCGCCCCCGCTCGCACCGGCGGGCGAAGACCCGAACGCGATCGCGCAAGCCGCCTGCATCTCCGCGACCGAGGACCACAAGGCGGTGTTCGCGTTCTCGGGCACCGGGTGGGGCGGACAAGGGGGCGCCGCGTGCGTCACCGACGCGCACGACACGATCTACCTCACGACGTACAACATCACCCAGGAAGAGATCAAGAACGCGGGGAACCGGCTCTACTCGCTCGCCCTGTCGTCCGCCGACGGCCTCGAGTACCTGGCCCGCACGCTGAACGACCAGGGTGCGTTCGACGGCAAGACCGTCGGCATCGTCATGCAGGACTCGCCGGGCGATCCCGACATCGTGCAGGCCGGTCTCATCAACACGCTGCAGGACCTCGGCGTGAACGTGAAGCGCGTCGACACGCTCGGGTGCGGCGGCGGCAATTCGTGCACGACCGGCGTGATCGAGTCGGTGCAGGGGATGATCGCTGACGGCGTCGATGTGCTGTTCCCGTTGCTCAACGTCATCAACCTGCCGAGCTACCTCGGCGAGATGGTGACGCAGGGCGTGAAGCCGGGCCAGGTCCAGATGTACCAGTCCGGTTACAACGCGCAGAACGGCGATCTCGTGTCGAGCAAAGTCATCACGTTCGCGGGCGAGGACGCGGGCAAGCTCTACAACGGCGCGAAGATCATCGCCGCGGGCCCGACCGGCGCGTTCCGCGAACCGGGCTTCACACCGAACAAGTTCGGCGAGATGTGCAACCGCGAGTACCAGGCTGCAGGCGGACCCAAGTACAGCGCGTCGGACCCGCAGACGAACTCGCCGTACGGGGCGACGGTCGGCAGTTGCGTCTACGTCAGGCTGATCGCACGCGCGATCGAGAAGGCCGGACCGAATCCCACGCGCAAGTCGCTGGCGGCCGCGATGGAGAGCCTCGGTGCGATCGACACCGGCGGCGAGTTCCCTGGCAGCTTCTCCAAGGGCAAGTACACGGCGCCCAACGCGCTGAACGAGATGACGTTCCACTATCCGTGCGCGGCCGACATGCTGCCGTTCGACGGCATGTGCATCACCCCGGACGGCAAGGCGTTCCCGATCCCCTCTGGCAACTGACCCATGGAAGAGGTCACGGCGACGGAGGACCCGGCCGTCCTCGCGGCGGCCGTGCTCGCGGAGGAGGCTCGGCGCCAGGAGGACCAGGCCGCCCGCTCCGAGGTCACGATCCTCCCCGACGACCTGCTCCCTGGTGTTGGCGAAGCGCAGATGGGAATGCGGGAAACGCTACGCGCCGGCGGTGCGGCGATGGTGATCGTGCTCGCACTGATCACCGTCGCCGAGCAACTCGAACGCTCGGCCGGTTCCGTGCTCGCGCCCGACATCCAGGACACGCTGCACATCAGTGACACCACGTTGATCGGCATCAGTGCGTTCGGTGGTGTCGCGCTCGGTGCTCGGCGCGATCCCGCTCGCATGGCTCGCGGATCGCGTCTCGCGCGTCCGCATCGTGTGGATCGCGACGATCGGCTGGGCGCTCGCGATGGTGTTGAACGGGCTCATCGTCAACCCGTTCCAGCTGTTCTGCACGCGCGTCGGCGTCGGATTCGGCCAGGCGTACTCGGTGCCCGTGTTCGCCTCGCTGCTCACCGACACCTATCCGATCCAAGGTCGCGCCCGCGCCTACTCGCTCTACTGGATCGCGCAGCCGATCGGCTTGCTGCTCGGGCCGTTCGTCGCCGGCGCGATCGCCACCGGTGTGGGTGGGTCCGAGGGTTGGCGGTGGACGTACATCCTGCTCGCGATCCCGCCGTTGCTCCTCGCGATCGTCTCGTTCCTGTTCCTCCGCGAACCCGCGCGCGGGCGCTACGAGCAGGAGCTCGTGCTGGGCGAGGTCATCACGCCGTCGGAGGCACGCGTCGAGCTGCCCGTGACGATGTCGACGGCGTACGCGCGGATGAAGAAGATCAAGACCTTCTACTTCATCTGCGTCGGCATCGGGGTGTTGGGGTTCGCGCTTGTCGCGGTACCCATTCAGCTCGGCCTCCTGCTCGACCACAGCTACGGCTACGACGCGTATACGCGCGGTTGGATGCTGTCGCTCACGTCGATCGCGTCGTTGGCCGCGATCCCCCTCGCCGGCCTCGCGTACGACCGCTTGTTCCGCAAGGATCCGGAGCGCGTCGTGCGCCTGGCGGGGAGCTTCATCATCGGGTACGGCGTGCTGATGCTGATCGCACTGCGCATGAAGGAACCCGCGCTCCTGTTGATCGGCGTCGCGCTGGCGGGCGGATGCACGAGTGCGGCGTTCGTAAGCGTCGGGCCGATCGTCGGTGCGGTCGCGCCGTACCGGATGCGGACGCAGGCGTTCGCGCTGATCCCTGTGTTCATCTTCTTGATGGGCGGCTTCTTCGGCGGGATCATCGCCGGCGCGCTGTCGGACGCGCACGGCGAGCGGACCGCGCTCTCGATCGTCGCACCGATCGCGGGCGCGATCGGCGGGCTGCTGTTCATGTACGGCGCCCGGTACTTGAAGCGCGACATCTCACTCGCGGTCGAGGAGCTGATCGAGGAACAGGCGGAGCTGCAGCGCATGAGCGCACACCCGGACGACATCCCCGTGCTGCAGATCCACAACCTCGACTTCAGCTACGGGCCGGTGCAGGTGCTGTTCGACATCGGACTCGAGGTGAAACGCGGGGAGGTGCTCGCGCTCCTTGGCACCAACGGCGCCGGCAAGTCGACGCTGCTGCGGGCGATCAGCGGTTTGGGCATCCCCGACCGTGGCGTCGTGCGGCTCAACGGTCGCACGCTGACGTATGTCGACGCAGAGGTCCGCTTCCGCCAGGGGATCGTGCAGCTGCGCGGCGGTGCGGGCGTCTTCCCCGAACTCAGCATCGGCGAGAACCTGCACACGTCCCTGCTCACCACGAAGATCACTCGGGCCGAGCGCCAGGACCGGATCGACGGGGTGCTGGCGACGTTCCCCACGCTCGCGAACCGGCGGGCGGTGCTCGCGCGCGACCTCTCCGGCGGCCAGCAGCAGATGCTCGCCCTCGCCATGGCGCTGGTGCACCAACCCGAGATCCTCCTCATCGACGAGCTCTCACTCGGCCTCGCGCCACTCGTGGTCGAGGAGCTGCTCGGGGTCGTACAGGCGCTCAAGGCACGCGGGCAGACAATGATCGTCGTCGAGCAGTCGCTGAACGTCGCGCTCGCGTTCGCTGACCGCGCGATCTTCATGGAGAAGGGACGGGTGCGCTTCGAAGGACCCGCACGCGAGCTCGCGGAACGCGACGATCTCGTGCGCGCAGTCTTCCTCGGCGGCGAAGGAGGCTGACCGCGTTGTTCGGAATCGAGGTCACACAGCAGGCGCTGTTCTACGGCGTCGTGTACGGCCTCATTTACGCGGTCTTCGCGGCCGGCTTCGTGCTCGTCTACCGCTGCACGGGCATCTTGAACTTCGCGCAGGGCGAGATCGGGGCGTTCGGCGTTGCACTGTTCGCCCTCTTCCACGTGCAGTACGGCGTTCCTTACTGGCTCGCCTTCGCGTTCGCGGTCGTCGCCACGTCGATCATCGGCATGGTCATCGAGCTGACGGTCGTCCGCCGTCTGTTCGACAGTCCCCGGCTGGTGCTGCTGATCGCGACCGTCGGTGTCGGACAGCTGTTGCTGTTCCTCCGTATCAGCCTGCCCAAGATCGACGCGGGTGGTGGTTTCCCGCTGCCGTTCACGGGCAAGTGGCAACCCACCAGCGAGCTGACGGTGCTGCCGCGCGAAGTCCTCGTGCTCTGCGTGGCGCCGGTGGTGATCCTCGCGCTCGCCCTGTTCATGACCCGTACGTCGTTCGGTCTTGCCGTGCGGGCGTCGTCATCGAACGCGGACACGGCCCGCGTCTACGGGATCAGCGTGAAGCGCACGTCGACGATCGTGTGGACGATCGCCGCCGCGTTCGCGGCGATCACCGGCATCCTGGTCGCGCCGTTGCTGAGCGTGACGCCGGGCAACATCGTGGCCGCGGGCGGCATCGCCATCGGGCCTGCGCTCTTGTTGCGCGCGCTCGTCGTTGCCCTCATCGCCCGCATGCAGAGCCTGCCGATGACAATCGTCGGTGGAATCGCGGTCGGGGTGTTCGAACGCATCGTGATCGCCAACGTCGGCTCGCGTGATCAGTCCATCGTCGACCTCTACCTGTTCATCGCCGCGCTGGTGCTCGTCATGGTCGTCGTGCGCAACCGGCGCGACGACACCGGCTGGGCGCTCTCGGCCCACGTCAAGCCCATCCCGGAACGGCTCCGGTCACTCTGGTACGTCCGCCACCTGCCGCTGCTCGGGTTCACCGTGCTGTTCGGGTTCTTCGCGATCCTCCCACTCTTCCTGCACCAACAGTCGCAGCAATTCCTGTGGACCGAGATCGTGATCTACGCGCTGGTCGCGCTGTCGATCACGCCGCTCGCGGGCTGGGCCGGTCAGCTCTCGCTCGGACAGTTCGCGTTCGTCGGACTCGGGTCGCTCACGATGGTCGTGTTGCGTGCCGGTCTCGACATCCCGATCCCGTTCAACCTCGCGGACGTGTCGGTGGAGATGGCATGGTTCCCCGCGGTCGTGTGCTCGACCCTGGTGGGGGTGTTCGCGGCGATCATCATCGGCATCCCTGCGCTGCGGGCACGCGGCCTCTTCCTCGCCGTCATCACGCTCGCGTTCGCGGTGATGTGCTCGAACTGGCTGTTCCGCCTGCCGCTGTTCACCGGTTCGGAGTTCGGCACGACCACGCCGCGCATCGCGCCGCCGGTGATCGGCCGCTTCGACTTCAACAACCGCCGCAGCCTCTACTACCTCTGCTACGCGGTGCTCGTCGTCGCGACGATCATCGTCGCGCCGGCTGCGCCGCACGGGCATCGGCCGCTCGATGATCGCGGTGCGCGACAACGAGGACATGGCCGCGGCATCGACCGTTGCACCGAGCCGGATCAAGGTCATGTCGTTCGCGGTATCGGGCGGTATCGCCGCGCTCGGCGGCTGCCTGCTCATCACGCTGCGCCAGCAGGTCACGCCGACCCAGGCGTTCACGCCCGAGGAATCGTTGCGCGTCGTCGCCACCGCGGTGATCGGCGGCCTCGGCTCGATCGCGGGCCCGGTACTCGGCGCGCTCTGGGTGCGCGGCCTCCCCGTGGTGTTCAGTGACACCGCCCAGGTCCAGTTGTTCACGAGCAGCATCGGCCTGCTCGTCCTGCTGATGTACTTCCCCGGCGGGCTCATGCAGATCGTCTACAGCCTGCGCGACGCGGTCCTCGCGTGGGCCGACGGCCGGCTGGCCGACCGCGAAGTCTGGAGCGTCGGCGCCTGCGATCGTGAAGTCGGTACCGACACGCGGGACGCAGCGACGTGACCGTTCCCGACGCGACGCCGTGGCTCGCGCTCCGCGACGTGAGCGTGCACTTCGGCGGCAACCGCGCGGTGGACCACGTGACCCTCGACGTGCGCGCGGGTGAGCTCGTCGGCCTGATCGGCACCAACGGCGCCGGGCAAGTCGACACTGATGAACGCGATCGGTGGGTTCGTCCCCGCGAGCGGTCGGGTCGAGCTGCTCGGTCGCGACGTCAGCGGCCTGCCTGCGTACCGACGCCATCGCGCCGGCCTCGGACGTGGCTTCCAGGCCGCGCGCTTGTACCCCGCGCTGACGGTGCGCGAGACGATCATGGTCGCGCTGGAGGCACGCGAGCGTTCGTGGTTGCTGCCGTCGATGACCGGACTCCCGCCCTCGCCCGGCGCCGAGCGGCGCAAGCGCACCGAGGCCGCGGAGCTCGTCGACTTCCTCGGCCTCGGTCGCTACGCGGACGAGTTCGTGTCGAACCTCTCGACGGGGACGCGGCGGATCGTCGAGCTCGGCACGCTGCTCGCGGTCGACGCGCGCGTGCTCCTCCTCGACGAACCGACCGGTGGTGTCGCGCAGCGCGAAGCGGAAGCGTTCGGACCGCTCATCGTGCGGATCCAGCGCGAGCTCGGCGCGGCGATGGTCGTGATCGAGCACGACATGCCGCTCATCATGGGGATCTCCGATCGCGTGTACTGCCTGGAAGCCGGCGCGGTGATCGCGGAGGGGACACCCGGGGAAGTGCGCGAAGATACGCGCGTCATCGCGTCGTACCTCGGAACCGACGAACGCGCGATCCAACGTTCCGGCGTGACCCGATCCGGCGTGACCCAAGGAACCTGATGAGCGACTTCGAGATAGACCGCTTCGTCGAGCAGGCGACGGCCGCGACGGGACTCGACGACTTCGGCGGGGACTCGTGGCGTGAAGGGCTGCAACGACTGCTCGCGAGCATCGAGGCGGAAGCCGACATCAACGATCTCGGTCGCACGATCCTCGAAGGCGACATCGCCACCCAGCTCGCGATCCGGCTCGGCATCGTCGAGGAGGCGCGCATCCATCCCGAGATCAGTCGCGGCGATGTCGTCCCGCCGATCGTGATCGTCGGCCAGGGCCGTACCGGCACCACGATCCTGTACGACCTCCTCGCCCAAGACCCGCAAACGCGCGTCCCGCTCACGTGGGAAGTCGCCCAACCGGTCCCGCCGCCGGAGACCGCGACGTACGCCACCGACGAGCGCATCGCGGCCAACGAAGCGAGTGCGGCGATGGTCGACCTCGTCATCCCGGGCTTCCGGGCGATGCACCCGATGGGGCCGCTCCTCGCGCAGGAATGCATCGCGATGACGGGGTCGAACTTCCACAGCATGATCTACTCGGTGCAGTACCGGACTCCCGAGTACACGCGCTGGCTCTTGGACGACGCCGACATGGCGTCGACGTATCGCTGGCACCGCCAGTTCCTGCAGCACTTGCAGTCACGGCATCCCGCGACGCGCTGGGTGCTGAAGTCACCGGGCCACATCTGGTGCCTGCCCGCACTCCTCGCCGAGTACCCGGACGCGCTCCTCGTGCAGACGCACCGGGACCCGTTGCGCGTCATCGCGTCGGTGTCGTCGCTCGTCGCGACGTTGCGTGCGCTCACGATGGACAACCCGACGATTCCCGAAGCAGCCGCCGAGTGGGCCGACTACATCCTCGACGGCCTCGACCGCTCAGTGGACGCCCGCCTCGACGGCACCGTCGATGCCGACCGGGTGATCGACGTGAATTTCGATGCGTTCATGGCCGACCCGTTCGCAACGATCGGATCGATCTACGACCACCTCGGGCTCGAGCTCACCGCCGACGTCGAGGCGCGCATGCGCGCCTTCCTCGCCGACCACACGCAGGACAAGTACGGCACGCACCGGTACACGTTCGCGGAGACCGGCCTGGACGAAGGCGAGCTGCGCGAGCGCGCGCGCCGGTACCAGGAGCACTTCGGCGTCCCCAGCGAGACTGCTTCCCTAGTTCAGTTCGAGGGATGCCGCGAGCGAGGCGAGCTTGTTGCCGCGGATGCCTTCGCGCATCATGTCGGTGTCTACGCCGTTGGTGAGGTAGGCGAACGAGATGCCGCTCGCGGGGTCGGCCCAACCGACCTGCGCGTGGGCGCCGGCATGGCCGAACGATCCCGGCGAGCAGCCGGCGCCGAAGATCGCGTAGCGCAGCACGTGCTTGCCGTCGTCGCCCGCGAGCACGAGACCGAGCGTGCGGTTGACGGGTGCTCCCATCAGCGGATCGTCGAAGTTGCAACGCACGTTCGTCTTTGCATCGCGCAACACTTCGGCGTCCCACACGCCCGCGGAGTTGTGGAGCAGCGCCTGGTAGAAGCGGGCGAGGTCCGCGGCCGTCATGAACGCGCCGCCCCCGGGCACGCCGGCCGCGCGTACGGCCGGATCGTTCAAGGCACCCGTGAGCGGATCCAGCTCGGACCGCGCACCCTCGGTCGGCAGCAGCGCCGCGCAGCGTTCCTGTGCGCCGACGGGGAGACCGAGCACGCGGGGTAGGCCGTGCGGCGCACACACGCGCGCTTCGACGTAGTCGCGGAAGTCGCAATCGCCGAGCCGCGCGATCAGCTCGGCCAGCACCCAGTGGGCCGACCCGCCGTGGTACTCGAATCGGCTCCCGGGTTCGAACTCGAGCTGCCACTCCCCGAAGGCGCGCACGCGCGCGACCGGATCGGCGCCGTCGGTCGCGCGCATGAACGCGTTCGGGAACCCCGCCGTGTGCAACAGCACCTGCTCCACGGTGACGATGTCTTTGCCCGCGGTGCCGAATTCGGGGACGTAGTCAGCGACGGGCCGGGACACGTCGAGCCGGCCCTCCTGGATCAGGATCCACGCTGCGGCGGCCACGAACGGTTTCGTCGCGGAAAACACGCAGAACCGCGTCGCGTCGTCGGCCGCACCGAACGTCTCGAACGCGACGACCTCTCCGTCCTTCCCGACCGCGATCTGGCACGCGGGGAGCCAGCCGCTCTCCACGTCGGCGCGGGCCGCGCGCATGAGCTCATCGACCGTGCTCACACCAGCCCGCCGACCTCGGCGAACGCCTCGAGCTCGCGGTGGATGTCGGGGCCCATCGGCGCGTAGAGGATCTCCGTTCCTCCCGCAGCTTCGAGCGCGTCGAGCCGCGCGCGCATCTCGCGGCGCGTCCCGGTCCAGGTAAACGCACGCAGGAGCTCGCCGTCGAGGAGCGGCCGGTCCCGCTCGGTCACCGCGACGAGGTGATCTTCGTGCACGGCCAGGTGCCGCAATTCCTTCGGCACCGCTTCGACGCGCGCCCGCCACTCGGCGCCGCCGGGCAGCCCGTCGACCGCTTCCGGGTTGCCTTCGTACATGCCGTGGAACACGACGGTGAGACCGGGGCCGGCCGCGTCCAGCGCGCGCGGCGAGCCCGGATCCTCGCCGTCGTCGAGGACCGTCCCGAGGGCGAGCACCGAGCACCAGTCGAAGTCAGGATCGCCACCGCCGATCGTCATCACGCCGTCGCCCAGCTCGCCGGCCACGGCAAATCCCTTCGGCCCGTTCGCGGCCACGACGATCGGTGTCGCGATCGGACGCGCCGGGCGCGAACGCGGCCGCGTGCAGCATCTGCACCATCGCGCCGTCGACCTCGACCGCTTCACCGCGCAACAGGGCGCGCACCTGTGCGATGTACTCGCGCACACCCTTCCACCCGAGCGCCTTCTTGCCCATCGCCATGCGACCGGTGAAGCCCGTGCCGATCGCAACGGCCGCGCGCCCGGCGCGAGCTGCTCGAGCGTCGCGATCGCGCTCGCCTGCGTGAGCGGATGGCGCAGGTTCGGCACGAGCACGGCCGGCCCGAGCCCGATGCGTTCGGTCTGCGCGGCCGCCAGCGCGAGCACCATCCAGACGTCGCTGTAGAGCGAAGGTGAGTCGTACAACCACGCCCGCGCGTACCCGAGCTCCTCGGCGCGTTGGATGTGCGGAACGACACTCGGCGATGGCGGGAACGCACATGAGATGTACACCACCAAATAGTACGACGGCCCTGGATTGACGCGATCGACGACGCAGTTCCCGCGTGTACGCTGCGCAGCCGGCCGGGAGCCGCTTGTCGAGGAGTACCCGTCGTTGCTTGCACAGCTATCGTCGGAAACGGCGCAGCCGGTTCAGCGCGCGAGTCGGTCTGAGCTCGGCATCCTTCTCGTGCTCTCACTTCTCGTGAGCGCGGGCCTCGTCATCCTGACATCGACCCACGGGGCGTACGGCGCCGCCCGGAACGACGACTGGTCCTACTCGCGCGTTGCTTTCGACTTCGCGGACAATCACCGCTTTCACGTCGATGGTTGGATACAAACGATCCTCGTCGGACACACGTTGCTCGCGTGGCCGGTCATCATCTTCGCGGGCAAGAGCATTGCTGCGCTGCAACTTCTCGGCCTCAGCGCTGCGATCGCCGGGACGGTCTTCTGTTACGCCCTACTCCGGCGGTGCCTGACACCGGCGTGGTCGGCAATCGCGTGCCTGACGCTGGTTCTCGGCCCGGCCTTCGCATCCCTCGCCATGTCGTACATGACCGACACGACATCGTTCGCGGCCCAGGGTGCGACGCTGCTCTTCGGGGCGCGCGCGCTGGAAACTCGATCCCCGGCAAGCTCGAGGTGGTTGCTCGCGGCGGCCGCCACGGGCCTCCTGGCGTTCTCCATCCGCGAGTACGCGATCGTGGCATTCCCGGCGGTCGTGTTCGTCGCACTGGCTCGTTCGTGGCCGAACCACGCCGAACGGGGACGCATCACCGCCGTCGCGATTGGATATGTCTGCCTCGCGGCCTTGCTGATTGCGTGGCGCCGCGCGCTACCGAACACCGTCTCGCCCGCGCTCGACCTTCAACCCGGCCCGGAAGACCTGAGAGCGCTCGCGCGGTTCGCCGTCACATTGGGACTGTTCGTCAGCCCGGTTGCGTTCGCGATCTCACCGATCAGGGCGGTCTCCGCGGCCTGGAGATCAAATCGTCTTCTCACGGTCGCGGCGGTCGCACTGGCTGCTGCGTGTCTCTTCGGATCCAAAGCGAGCTTCATCGGCAACTACGTCACAGAACGTGGCAGCTATCCGAACACAACGATCGTACGGGGCCCGCTCCATGTGATCCCGTCGCCCGTGTACTCATGCGCACGCGCGTTCGGGGTATACGCGCTCTGCATCGCGTTGCTCGTCCTCGCGCGGGCACTCGCCCGCGGCATCGAGCACGTCCGAAGTGGTCACCCATGGCACGCACTCGGCACGACCGCGCGAGACGCGCCAACGCCCACCATGCTGGCCGCGTTCACGACGTCGCTCACCCTCGTCTATCTCGCAGTCATCGCGTTGACAACCGGAACCTTCTTCGACCGCTATCTGATTCTGCTCGTCCCGTACATCGCGGCCTTGCTCATCCTCGCCGGCTCGCGCAACCGCCTCTTTTGGCGTGTCTCGCGGCGGGCGGGTCGGGCTGCAGCGGCCGCCGCTCTCGTCGCGTACGCCGCGATCGGATTCGTGTACGTCGATGCGGCAGCAACCATCGACGGCGCCAAGTGGCGAACCGCAGAGCGTCTCGTGTCGGCCGGCTTCCCGCCCGCGACCATTGACGCCGGGTACGAATGGTTCGGGTTCCACCAGACCGACGACATCTCCCCCGGCTGGGAACACCGAAAGGGCGACCTCGCCACACGGCTCTTCAGCCCGCGGCCCGTCTGTGCGACGGTGTTCTTGAGTGGCGACGAGGCCGCCGCGCGTGCGGCCGCTCGCCGGCACGTGATCGTCCGACGGTCCGTCGTACGCACCCTTCTGGGTCGCGACGTCGTCGTGACTGCCATCTTCGGACCGGATTCTTGCGCGGTTGGAGAATCGAGAACCCCGTGATGCTGCCCTCGCGCTACAAGGTCAAGAGGTCTCTGCTCTGGCCACGAGTCGCCTACCTACGTCGGAAGACGCGTGACATCGACCCGGTTGCCCGGCACATCCTGGAGTCGCAGTACTACCGACCAACCATCTACGCCTTCGTGCGCGCAACGGCCGCGAACCCCGACCTGCTCGTCGAGGCCGACCTCGATGCCACCAGCATCGTGTTGGACGTCGGTGCGTACATCGGGGACTGGTCCGGGCAGATCTCGCAGCGCTATCGCTGCACGATCTACGCATTCGAGCCGAATCCCAACGCGTTCGAGAAACTACGTGCTCGCCTCGCGGCTCACGGCCGAGTCCATCTGTTCAACTACGGCTTGGCGGGAGCGGACGCGCAAGCCAGCTTGACCTTGGATGGTCCCGGGTCCTCGGTGTTCGCGGAGAACGGCACCTTCGGGAAGGTCGACGTTCGGCTGCGTGATGTCGTCGCCGTGCTCGACGACTGCGGCATCGACCGCGTCGATCTGTGCAAGGTGAACATCGAAGGCGGCGAGTACGACCTCTTCGACCGCCTCATCGAGTCCGACTGGATCTCCCGCATCGGCAGTCTGTCGATTCAGTTCCACGAATGGCATCCGAACGCATACCGCCGCAGGCGTGCCATCAGACGTGCGTTTCACCGCACCCACGCAGAAGTGTGGAACTACCCCTTCGTCTGGGAGTTCTGGCGGACTCGCAACCCGGCTGGCTAGACGTTCTCCCCACGGCGTAGTTCACTGCCGCCATGACCGAGCGTCTGGCCGGGAAGTCGGCAATCGTCACGGGCGCCGCGCGCGGCTCCGGCGCCGCAATCGCGCAGCGCTTCGCCGGTGAGGGCGCAACCGTCGTGCTCGCCGACGTGCTCGACGAGCGCGGCGAGCAGACGGCCGCCGAGCTCGGCGATGCGGCGCGCTACGTGCACTGCGACGTCACGCAGGAGGCGGACTGGTCCGCGCTCGTGGACGCGGTTGGTGACGTCGACATCCTCGTCAACAACGCGGCGATCCTGCACCTGGCCGCGATCGCCGACACGTCCGTCGAGACCGTCCGCCGGATCTTCGAGGTCAACGAGCTCGGACCGTTCATCGGCATCAAGGCTGTCATCGAACCGATGCGCCGGCGCGGTGGCGGGTCGATCGTCAACATCTCGTCCATCGATGGTCTGTTCGTGACACCGGGTACCGCCGCGTACGCCGCGAGCAAGTTCGCGTTCCGCGGTCTCACCAAGACCGCCGCGCTCGAGCTCGGTCGTTTCGGAATCCGAGTCAACGCGGTGTGTCCGGCCGCTGGGAATTCGGAGATGGTCGCGGGCGCGCTCCCGCCCGACTTCGATTTCACCCGCATCGCCGCGTCAGGCGGAGGCGAGCGCCACCGCGCACCGATCGGGCGCCGCGGTCAGATGGCGGACGTCGCCGACGCCGCACTGTTCTTCGCATCCGACGAGAGCACGTTCGTCACCGGTACCGACCTGCTCGTCGACGGCGGCTTGAGCGCGGGCATGACAATTCCCGGCCAACCCGGCACCTGACCGTCGCGGGCTAGAAGACGAGCTCGGCGATCCGCCGCATCGTCTCCACGTCCTGGACCGCGACGTTGAGCGTCGTGACCGCGCTGTCGTCCCACATCTGCAAGCGCTCACGAATGCGTTCGGGCGGGCCGACGAGCGAGATCTCGTCCGCGAACGCGCTCGGCACCATTGCGATCGCTTCGTCGCGCTTGCCCTCGAGGAACAGGCGCTGGATCTCGTTGGCTTCGGACTCGTAGCCCATGCGCGCCATCAAGTTCTTGTGGAAGTTCGCACCTTCGGCGCCCATGCCACCGATGTAGAAACCGAGCGATGCCTTCGAGGGCAACAACGCGCCTTCGATGTCGTCGGTGATGATGAAGTTGCACAGCGCCGCGATCTCGAAGCCGGGTTTCGCGGCTCGCAAGGAATCGGCGTACACCTCGGGGCGGAACGGCGAGTAGTAGAGGGGCAACCAGCCATCGGCGATCTCGGCGGTCATCGCGACGTTCTTCGGCCCTTCGGCACCGAGGTAGATCGGGATGTCGGCGCGCCGCGGGTGGGTGATCGACTTGAGCGGCTTGCCCAGGCCGACCGAACCCGGGCCGGTGTACGGGTGCTGGTAGTGGTCGCCGGGGAATTCGAGCGGTGCTTCGCGCGCCAGGACCCGCCGGATGATCTCGACGTACTCACGTGTGCGCGCGAGCGGCTTGCCGAACGGCTGGCCGTACCAACCCTCGACCACTTGCGGTCCTGACACTCCGAGGCCGAGGATCAGCCGGCCGTTGCTCAGGTGGTCGAGCGTGAGCGCGTGCATCGCGGTGGCCGTCGGTGTGCGGGCCGAGATCTGCACGACGCCGGTACCCAGCTTGATCGTCGACGTCTGCGCCGCGATCCACACAAGGGGCGAGAACGCGTCCGAGCCCCACGACTCCGCGCTCCACACCGAGTCGAAGCCGAGCTTCTCCGCCTCTTCCGCGAGCTCCGCGATCTTGGCGGGCGGCCGCGCGCCCCAGTAGCCGAGAACGAGTCCGAGCTTCACGACACCATCACGTTCAGACGGGTTCCGCAGTCAGGAGACTTCGCGCTTGCCGGGCGGGTACTTCACGGGCATGTGCTTGATACCCGCGATGAAGTTGGAGCGCAGCGGCTGTGCGTCGCCGATCAGTTCGAGCTTCGGCATCCGGCGCGCCATCTCCTCGAGCAGCACGTAGATCTCCATACGTGCGAGGTTCGAGCCCAAGCAGTGGTGCGGTCCGCCGCCGCCGAACCCGACGTGCTCGTTCGGGTCGCGGGTGATGTCGAACGTGAACGGATCGTCGAAGACCTCTTCGTCGCGGTTGGCGGAGATGTACCAGATGCTGACCTTGTCGCCGGCCTTGAACTCCTGCCCGCGTAGCTCCGTGTCCTTGGTCACGTTGCGACGGAAGTACATGACAGGCGACGCCCAGCGCACCACTTCTTCGGCCGCGAGCTGCGCACGCGACGGGTCGTCGACGAGCAGCTGGTACTGGTCGGGATAGTCGCAGAAGGCACGCACCCCGTGGGAGATCGAGTTGCGTGTCGTCTCATTGCCTGCCACCGCGAGCAGCAAGAAGAACAGGTTGAAGTCCATCTCGGTAAGCGTGTCGCCGTCGACTTCGGCTTCGAGCAGCGCGGTGACGATGTCGTCGCGCGGGTTCGCGCGCCGCTCCTCGGCGAGCGAGTTCGCATACATGAACATCTCTATCTGCGCGTTCTGCACTTCTTCGTCGCTGACGCTGTACTCCGGATCTTCGGAGCCGATCATCCGATTGCTCCACTCGAAGAGCTTGTGCCGATCGGCCTGGGGCACACCGATCATCTCGGCGATGACCTGGAGCGGGACCTCTGCGGCGACGTCGACGACGAAGTCGCACTCGCCGGCTTCGATCACGTCGTCGAGGATCTTGTTGGTGAGCTCACGGATGTGCGGCTCGATCATGCGCATCTGGCGCGGGGTGAACCCACGATTCACGAGCTTCCGGTAGCGCGTGTGCTCCGGCGCGTCCATCGTGAGCATGAGGTTGCCGCCCTGCTCGAACTGGTAGTCCTCGGGTCGGCCTTCGAGTTGCACGACACCGCCGCGCTTCTGATCGGAGGAGTACGTCGCGCCGTCGCGACCGACCGTGATCACGTCCGCGTGCTTCGTGATCACCCAGAAGCCCGGACCACCCGGCTCGGGGTGGAAGTAGACGGGCGCTTCCCGCCGCAGGTACGTGAACCACTCGTGCGGGACACCTCGGGTGAACCGATCCCGATCGAGCAGGTCGATGTCGCTCAGTTGCATTTCCACTCCTGGGCTCTCCTGGACTTCGAGCAGTTCGGTGAGCCTACCGAGTCGGCATTGGCTCGCGTTGAGCCGTACCGCGGCGTCGGCGCTGGGCGTGCGAAGCTCTCGCCATGGACGTCTACGAAGCGCTGTACACAACCCGTGCGATGCGGCGGTGCCGCCCCGATCCGATTCCTGAGGACGTGCAGGCGCGCATCCTGGACGCCGCGATCCGCGCACCGAGCGGCGGGAACACTCAGAACTGGCGGTTCATGCTCGTCGACGACCCGGACGTACGCGCGCGTCTCGGACCGATATACCGCGAGTGCCTCGCGCTGTTGTGGAAGACGATCTACAAGGACCGGCTCGAAGCGGCCAACGCCGCGCCCGACGATCCCGAGCACGCACAGATGCTGCGCGTGCAGCGATCGGCGCAGCACCTCGCCGACCACTTCGAGGAATACCCGCTGCTGTTGTTCAGCTTCGTGCAGTTCGATCCTTCAGGTGGATCGATCTTCCCCGCGACCTGGTCGGCGATGCTCGCGGCGCGCGCCGAAGGCATCGGTGCCTCGCTCACGTCGGTCTTCCTCTTCCAGCTCGACAACGTGCTCGAGATCCTCGGCGTTCCGAAGCCAGAGGGCTGGCTCTTCTCTTCGTGCGTCACGTTCGGATACCCGACGGGACGGTGGGGTGTCGCGCCCCGCCGCCCGGTGCACGAGGTCGCGTTCCGCAACAGCTGGGGTGCACCGCTGGGCTTCGAAGTTCCCGAGCCGCTGTGGCCCGACGCGACGAATGCGTAGTGGGAAGGGAAAAGTGCGGAACGCCGCCGGCGGCGACGCCGCGGCGTACGCGCTCGCCGCGTTCCTCGGCTTCGCGGGCACGACGCACTTCGTCAATCCGGGTTTCTACGACCCGATCGTGCCGCACCGGCTACCGCTGTCGCCCCGAACGTGGACCTATGTGAGCGGCGCGGCCGAGCTCGCGGTCGCCGCTACGGTCGCGAAGCGGCGGACCCGCGCCGTGGGCGGCCTGCTCGCGGCCGGCCTGTTCGTTGCGGTGTTCCCGGGCAACGTGCAGATGGCCTACGACTGGCGCGACCGTTCGCGGCGCGAGCAAGGCCTCGCCTACGGCCGCCTCCCGCTGCAAGGCCCGATGGTGTGGTGGGCGCTGCGCGTCGCGCGTCGCGCGTCGGGCACGCGCCGCGGCTCGGGTCGAGGAGGCCGCGCTCAGGCGACGAAGCGCTGGAACCAGCCGAGCATCAGCGCGTAGGACTCTTCCGCGGCCGCCTTGTTGTAACGCGGGCCGGTCGGGTTGAAGAAGGCGTGATCGACCCCGACGAACGTCTTCACCTCGTACGTGAGACCCGCGATCTGCAGCGCCTGGACCGCGCGGTCGCGCGTTGCGTTCACACGGTCATCGTTTCCCGCGTAGATCGCGAGGACGGCCGCCTTCGAGCTGCTGAAGTCCGGCGATGCCGGCGCGGGCCCGTAGAACGGGACGCCGGCCGCGATGCGTTGGTCGCCTTGCTGCATCAGCTCCCACGTGAGCCCGCCGCCGAAGCAGAACCCGACGACGCCGATCTTCGCACCCGGTACCGTTGCTGCCAGCTGATCGACGCCGTTCTCGAGCGTGACCATCAACGTCTCCATCGGCATGCCCGCCAGCGCGGCCGGCGCCGCCGCGGGGTCCTTCAATGCAGCCGTACCGCCCTCGCTCGAGAGAAGGTCGATGCAAAGTGCGGCGTAGCCGGCAGTCGCGAGCCCGCCGACGAAGTCGTAGAACTCGGGTGTGAGCCCACGGTTCTCGTGCACGACGAGCACCGCGCCCTTCGGCGACGCGGGAACCGCGGAGGCCGCTTGCAACTGTCCGACCGAGCTCGTGAACGTCACCGGCTTGGCGGCGACGGGTACACCGGTCGTCGGCGGGGCGGTTGCCGCGGTCGACTCCGAGCTCGATCCCTCCGACGACGTCTTCGGCGAGTTCTTCGAGCTGCGCGCAGCATCGTCATCGTCGCCGTTGCAGGCGGCGAGCAACGCCGTCGCGCTGGTGAGCCCGACCCCGAAGAGCCCGAGCCGGCGCAGCGCCTCGCGGCGGGAAACGAATCCGGATCCGTAGTCTTCGGCGACCTCGCCCGCGAGATAGTCACGCAACGCCATCCGGTGACGATAGGCGGCCGGGCGTCGCTTCAGGGTCGGGGGCGGTCCAGCCGGTCGAGGATCCGACGGATGACGTTGTCCCAGGAGAACCGAGCTTCCGCGGCCACCCGGGCCGCGGCGGCGAGCCGGGCGCGAGTCTCGGGCTCGTCGCGCAACCGGCGCAACACGCGCCCGAGCGCGACCGCGTCTCCCGGCGGCATCAGGCAAGCGTCGACGTCGTCCACCAACCGGGCCGCGATCTGCGGGACATCCGGCGCGACGACCGCGCGGCCCGCGGCGAGGTACTCGGCGAGCTTCAACGGCGAGTAGTGGAACGTCCGGTCCCGGCGACCGAGCACGAGCGCGACATCCATCGCCGCGAGGTGCTCCGGCAGATCGGGATGCGCAACGGTTCCGGTGAACACGGTACTGACACCCTGCGCACGTGCGAGGTCTTCGATGCGCGCGCGCTCGGGTCCGTCGCCGATGAGCAAGAGCGTCGCGTCGTCGATCCCGGCGACCGCGGTGATCGCCTGATCGAGCGCGTGGAAGGGCCGGAAGCTCCCGACCCAGCCGACGACGAACCGCCCGCGCAGCCCGAGCCGCTCGCGCACCTGCGTGCGCGTCGCCTCCTCCTCGAGGCCGAGCGCGAACACGTCCAGGTCGACACCGGTCGGTGTGATGAGGATCGATTCGGGTCGCGCGCCGATGCGGCGCGCCTGTTCGGCGACGAGCTCGGTACCGCACGCGACGACGTCGGCCGCGCGCAGGGCGGGCGCCTCGCCCGCGCGTTCGGCGAGGCCCCGCCAGCCCGGACGGCGGGTGCCCCACTCGTCCGCTTCCCACACGTGGGTTGCGGGCACGAAGAGCACCGAGGGCACGCCGAGCTCGCGGGCGAGGTCGACACCCGCGGTGTGGAACAGCTCATGGCGTTGCCACACGAACGCGACGGTCGCGCCCTCGGTAGTCGGCGGCGTCGAGCCGGAAGCGACGGCCGCGCCGGTACTGCCGAACGTCCTTCGCCGCGGTCTTCGCGACCGTCGGTATGCGGCGGCGCCACCCGGGCGCGTCCGCGGAACGGAGCTGGGCGCCAGAGCCGCGCCGCCGCGCCGCATCCGGCTCGACCTCGCCCGCCGGCGTCACGATCCACGCGGCGCCGAGCACGCGCCGCGCGGCCGCGGCCCACCCGGCCGTGCTCGTCCACGCCGCGACCGGACCCTGCTGCCCGGCGACAGTTGTCGGCAGCACGAACACCGCACCCCGGTCGGTGGCATCAGACACGAGGGCGATGCTCCCCGACCGCTCCGTCCGCGCGCCACACGCGCGTCGATCCGAAGGTGCCGGTCGTCGATCGGGTGATGCCGGGCCCGGTCGTGGCACGATGCTGCCGATGCGGATCCTGCACCTCGTCGGCCGGAGTCAGCGGCGGGGTGCCGAGCTGGTGGCGCTGGAGCTCGCGCCCGCGCTCGACCGGCTCGGCCACGAGGACACGGTCCGCGCCTGCGCGCCGGCTTTCGATGGTGCGAACGATCCGGCGCTGCCGCCGCTCACCGACGTGCCCACGATGAGCCCGCGCGGGCTGCTCGCCGCGGCATGGCAGCTGCGCCGCGTGCTGCGCGCACACCCGGTCGACGTTGTCCTCGCGCACGGCGGTTGGGCGGTGCAGGTCGCGGCGCTCGCGCGCGGCCGTCGCGCGCCGTTCGTCGTGTGGCAGCGGATCCTCGGCTTCGGCGACCGGGTGGGGCAGCCCGGCCGGCACCAGTGGTGGCGCTTCGTCGCTCACCGCGTCGACGCCGCGGTCGTGCTCACGCCCGACATGGGCGCCGAGCTGACCGCACTCGGCTTCTCCGGCCCGGTGCGGACGATCGCGAACTTCCGCAACCCGGAACGCTTCGTCGCCGTTGATCGCGTCGCGGCGGCCCGCGGATTGCGTGCCGAGCTCGGTATCGACTTCGACGTACGGCTGCTCGGCCTCGTCGGGCACCTGATCGAGCAGAAGCGCCCCGAGCGCGCGCTCGCCGTGCTCGACCGCGTGCGCGCCGCAGGCGAACCGGTCCACCTCGTCGTCGCGGGGACCGGCCCGTTGCGCGCAGACTTCGAGGCCGAGACGCACGCTCGCGGCCTGGATCAGTTCGTGCACCAGCTGGGCCACCGCGACGACGTGGAGCACGTGCTCGGTGGGATCGACATCCTTCTGCTCACGAGCGACAGCGAAGGGATCCCCGGCATCGTCATCGAAGCCACGATGACCGGCTGCCCGGTGGTGACGTTCCCGCTCGGCGCGGTCGGCACGGTTGTCGAGGACGGCACGACCGGCTTCGTGTTGGCGGGTGTCGACACCGATCTCATGGCCGACGCGGTCGTCGACCTGTTGCGCGACCCGGACAAGTTGCATGCCATGAGCGTCGCGAGCCGCGCGCGCGCCGCCTCGCTATCCACCGGGCGCGCGACCGTGGAATACGACGCGCTGCTCGAAGCGCTCAGATCCGACCTTCGGCGATCGCGCGCTCGATCCACGGAATGACTTCGTCCAGCATGGCGTCCAGGCTCGTGCTCGCCTCGAAACCGAGGACCTCGCGCGCTTTCTTGGTATCCGGAACGCGGCGCTGCACGTCGTGTTCGAACGGCGCGTCCGACACGTAGCTGAACGGCGCGCCGTCGCCCTTGGTCTTGGTCCAGATCAACTCGGCCAGCTCGAGCACGCTCGTGGCTTGCGCGGTCGACAGGTTGAAGTCGTCGTTCAGCGCGTCGGGGTGCTCCATCGCGGTGACGATGCCACGCGCCAAGTCCCCGCCGTAGGTGTAATGCCGGATCTGGCTTCCGTCGCCGAGGATGTGGAGCGGATCCTGACCCTTGCAGACCTTCTGCACGAGGTCGGGAACGACATGGCTCATCGCGAGCTTGACGTTCCCACTCAGCACTTCGGCCTCGCCGAGCGCGCGCGCCTCGCCCACGCCGACGCAGTTGAACGGACGCACGAGCGTGTACGGCAACCCGTACTGTTCGTGCGCGGCACGCGCGAAGTACTCGACCGCGAGCTTCTGGAAGCCGTAGGACGACCGCGGCGGCGGCACCTCGCGTTCCTGGCCCTCGTACGACGGCCAGCTCGTCGCCGACTCGAACACCATCGACGAGCTGAGGTACGTGACCTTCCTCAGCCGCCCCGTGTCGAACGCCCGGATCGCGGCATCGCACGACGCGGCGATGATCCGCTCGTTGGTCGCGAGCAGGTCGTACGCGTACGTGTGGAAGTAGGAGATCCCGCCGATCATCGCCGCGCCCGCGATGAAGTCGTCGCAATCGGCGAGCAGCCCCGCCATCAGCTCGACGTCACGCGCGTCGCCTTCGACGAGTCGGTACGCCGGGTGATCGTCGTAGCTGTGCGAGACCCGCCCGTACTTCGAGTGGTTGTCGATGCCGACGACCTCGTGCCCGCGCGCCAACAGCTCCTGCACCACGTATCCGCCGATGAAGCCCGACGATCCACTGACCAGAACCTTGCTCAACGCGGCACCTCACGGAAATCGTCGGACTTGGGAACGTGCGGCACTGAATCGGAATGCGAGGCGGTCGGAGCCGGCGCCACGGGAACACGCCGCCCGAACGCATGGCGATACCAACGGATGTACCGCGGCAGCCAAGCGGCGACCTTGAAGTTGGACTGACCGGCGCCGCGATCGAGCCAGATCGTCGCGACTTCGGCGACGGGGAGGCGGCGGCGGCGCGCCTTGGCCACCATCTCGATCCCGAGCTCGAAGCCCGCGTCCGACTCGATCCCGACCTCGCGCACGAATGCCGCGCTGTACGCCTTGAACGAATTGGTCGCGTCCCGCGTGCCGACGCGGGCGAACCAGTGCAGACTCAAGCCCGCGAGCCGCGAGATCGAAGACTTCACCACCGGTCCGCCCACCTGCTGGCCGCCGTGCATGTAGCGCGACGCCGCGGCCACTACCACACCGCGCTCGACGAGGTGGGCGAGTTGATCGATCTGTTGCGGATCATCGCTCCCATCCGCCATTGTCACGACGATGACATCGGCCGCCGCGTGCTCGAGTCCGAAGCGAAGCGCACGCGCGGGCCCTCGCCCGTACGTGTTGTGCGTCGGGACGAGGCGCGACTCTCGTCGCGCATACTTCTCCAGATACGGCAACGTTGAATCGTCCGGCGTGTCGTACACCGCGAGAACCTCGCACGGCAGCGTCACCGCGTCGAACAGCAGGTCGAGGCACGGGAATGATCGCTTCGCCCTCGTTGTAGACCGGGATCACGATGGAAACGCGGGGGATCGTCACACCCGCACCCCATTCCCCCGAAGGTTCCAGAGATCGATCACCGGGAGCTCGGTCGCGAGGTCGGCATATGCCTTGTGCGGTGCCGCGAGAATCAGCACGTCGGATGCGCCGAGTACCTCATCGATCGGTGTGAGGTCCGGGTCTCTGCTCACGTAGGGGTCGGCGCACAACACCCGATCAGCCTTGAAGCGCAGGAGGCGTTTGAGCTTGTAACTCAGGCTCGAACGAATGTCGTCGGATTCACCCTTGAACGCCATACCGAGGATGCCGACCGTCATCGTGGACAGATCGAAGCGCTGCTCGAGCCGGGCCACAATGTAGAGCGGCAACCCTTCGTTGATCATCATGCTCGCGTGCCCGAGCGTGAAGTTGTTGTTGTTGAACGCCGCGAGCTGCATCGTGTCCTTCAGGAGACAGGGCCCAGCGGCGAGTCCCGCGCCCGGCATGTCCGCGGCCCGCGGGTACTCGTGCACGACCGCGGCGCGGATACGGTCGAAGTCGAGCCCGAAGTCGTTCGCGATCATGTAGAGCTGATTCGCAGCCGCGAACTTGATGTAGCGCCACGTGTTCGTAAAGAGCTTCGCGAGCTCGGCTTCTTCTGGCTCCAAGTACACGATGGATGACGGTGAGACGACGGAACAGCGCTTCCGCGCGTTGCACCGCGTGCTCGGTACGGCCGGACACGATCTGCGGTAGCTCGCGCAGCTCGACGAGGGCGCGGCCCTCGGCGATGCGCTCGGGACAGAACGAGACGTCGATCTTCCGTCCCGATTTCGCAAGGGTGCGCTCGACCATCGCGGTGACGCCGGGGTACACGGTGCTGCGCAGTACCAGCAGCTGGCCGTCGCGCAGCTCGTCGACCATCTCCTCGATCGCGCGCAACACGAACTTCGGATCCGGATTCAAATGCTCGTCGACCGGCGTACCGACGACGACCACGACGTGTTCGGCATCGGCCACCACGTGCGGGTCGTCACTCGCCTCGAAGCGTCCGGACGCGAGCACCCGCTCGAGCAGCTCGCCGGCGCCGGCCTCGAAGAACGGCATCTTCGCCGCCCGCACCTGGTCGACGGCCGCCGCATCCCGGTCGTAGCACACCACCGAGCAGCCCGCCTCGGCGAGCGCGAGCCCGAGAGGCAGGCCAACGTGACCCCCGCCGCCGACGATGACGACATCCTTGACGAATTTCTGCACGGATCCTCCGGGCGGCTGGCGTCGCCGGTCATAGATAGCACGGGGTGTCGCTTCCTGAACAGTTCCCGGGTGCCGCCGAAACCGGTCTGCGGAACCGGCTGAGCAGGCGAAACGCTCGCGGGATGGATCCGCGCCGGGCGCCGTGCCCGCGCGTATCCTCGCCGCGGACACCCGCTGATCAGCCGCCGGCACCCGTCCGGCCGGTTGCGAACACGACAACCTGTCCCACCGAAGCCGCAGTCGCCTCCGGGCGGCGGCGCGACGGGGGCTCCAACACCCCGAGCGCGCAGTTGACTCCACGCCGCGGCGCGACCAGGATCTGCGTGGCGCGGCGAGCTCATTGGGGGATCACGAGCTGCGGTCAGCGAGCTGACCGGCGACGGGGCCGGCGACACCGGAGGGAAACCGGGAACCCGTCGGCTGTTCTGACGCGGTGCATGGCCAAGCGCAAGGAGCAACACAACGTCGTGGACGGATCCGCACCTTCCAAGGACAAGCCAGGCACGTCCGTGAAAGACACGCAGAGTGACGAGAGCCGGCTCCCACGCACCGTATATCGGCTGACCCGCCGACTCGACAACGCGAGCCTGCGGCTGCTCGATGCGAGCGTGATTCTCGTCGCATGGCTTGTCGCGTACCTCGCCGGGTTCGAGGGTCACATTCCCGGCGATCTCCCTGGCGGCCCGCTCTTGTTCCTCGGGCTGCCCCTTGCCACCCAACTCATCGCGAACCAGCTCGCCGGTCTGTACGGCCCGATCTGGCGCTACGCGTCGATCGAAGAAGCGGCGCGGGTCGTCTTCGCCGTGGGTGGCGGCGCGATCGCGTGCACGATCGAGCTGATCATCCTCGATCGCTTCTCCGATTCGCTGTTGCCTGTCTTCACGACACCGCCGGTCGCGGCGTTGCTCGTTCTGCTCGGTTGCGGCGGCATCCGCTTCCAAGCACGCCTGTTCGCACTCGAGCGCCAACGCGCAACCAAGTCCGACGACCGGTTGCGCACACTGATCGTCGGTTCGGGCGACCCGGGTGCGGCGCTGGCTCGCGAACTGTCGAGCGGTCTACAGGCTGATACCCAGGTCGTTGGATTCATCGACGACAACCCCGAACTGCGGGGCCGATCCGTGCGGGGCGTGCGTGTACTCGGCACGACCGACGACCTCGAGTCGGTGTGCCAGAAGCACTCGATCGATCGTGTGCTGATCGCGTTGCCGAACGCGCGGCGCGAGGAGATCCAGGTGATCGTCACGCGCGCGCTGAAGACCGACGCGCAGGTGAAGGTGCTCCCCCGTACGTCCGAGCTGATCGGCGGCCCGCTCCTGCGCAGCCTCCGCGACCTCGACCTCGCCGACCTGCTCGGTCGCGAGCACGCCCCGGTGGACCTGGACCGGATCGCCGACTACCTCGAGGGCGCGACGGTGCTGGTCACGGGCGCCGGCGGCTCCATCGGCAGCGAGATCGCACGTCAGGTCGCCCGCTTCAACCCGGGCCGGCTGCTCCTCCTCGACCGGGACGAGAGCCTCCTGCACGAGACCGTCAGCGACGACCTCGCCGACGCCGAGGCCGTGCTCGCCGACATCCGCGACCGCCCGCGCATCCGCGCCATCTTCGAGCGCTACCGCCCGCACGTCGTGTTCCACGCGGCTGCACACAAACACGTCCCGATCCTCGAACGGCATCCGGTCGAGGCCGCGCACACGAACCTGCTCGGCACGTGGTGGCTTGCGCGCATCGCAGCGGAGTTCGGGTGCGGCCGCTTCGTGCACATCTCCACCGACAAGGCCGCGAACCCGTGCTCGGTCATGGGCGCCACGAAGCGCGCCGCGGAGCTCGTCGTGTTCCAGGTTGGCAGCGAGCACAACCTGCCGTACGCGGCCGTGCGCTTCGGCAATGTGCTCGGAAGCCGCGGCAGCGTCGTCCCCACGTTCCTTCGCCAGATCCTCGACGGCGGCCCGGTGACCGTCACCGACGCGGAGATGACGCGCTACTTCATGACCATCCCCGAAGCGGTGAGCCTCGTGCTCCAAGCGGGGGCGATGGCGGACGAAGGCAAGGTGTTCCTCCTCGACATGGGAAAGCCCGTGTCGATCATCGACCTCGCGCGCCAGATGATCCGCTTGTCGGGGTTACGCCCTGACGAAGACGTCCAGATCGAGATCACTGGCCGGCGTCCGGGCGAACGCTTGCACGAGCAGCTGCACGACGACGCCGAAACCGTCGTACCGACGCGACACCCGTCGATCTGGGGCGTGCAACCGAACTCGACACCCGACCCCGCGACACTGTTCTTCTTCTTGGAGCTGCTCGCGAGCAAGTGCGCCGAAACGTCGGCCGAACCGGCGGTCGCGACCTTGCTCGCGCAGCTGCTGCGCCGCTGCGGCATCACGTGCCAGCTGCAACTCGAGCGCGCGGCCTCTGACGATCCGCTCGCGACACCGGATGCGCCGATGGTGGAGCCCGTGTCGACCGAGCCGGCGCCGGCGCGCGCCGCCGACGGCCCGTCGATCCGGTCACGTGCCGAGAGCCGCTCTTCCCACCTTCCCGCGCTTCTCGGCGGCACTCCGTACTTTGCGCCATCCCTCCCCTTCGCGAGGCCGGCTCGGCCACCGCTCGAACGGGTCTGGGGCCGCGTCAAACCGTCCTACGACTGCGGCATGCTCACGAACGGTCCGCTCGTCGCCGAGCTCGAGGACCGCGTCGCGGAACGGCTCGGCGTCCCGCATGTCGTAGCCGTCAGCTCGTGCACGTCCGGCCTCATGTTGAGCCTGCAGGCGCTTACCGACGGGCGCCCTGGCCCCGTCGTGCTCCCGAGCTTCACGTTTTCCGCCTCCGGCCACGCCGTCATGTGGAACGGCCGGACTCCCGCAGTTCGTCGAATGCGACGCGACGACGTTCCAGATCGATCTGGAACATGCGGCGGCCTCCCTCGATGGTGCCGCGGCGCTGCTCGCGACCCACGTGTTCGGCGCGCCGTGCAACCCCGAAGGCGTCGTGCGCCTCGCGCGATCGCACGGCATCCCGGTTGTGTTCGACGCCGCGCACGCACTCGGTTCGCTCGCCGACGGTCGCCCGATCGGGGGGTTCGGTGACGCCGAAGTGTTCAGCCTGACTCCCACCAAGGTGCTCGTCGCCGGCGAGGGTGGGCTCGTCGCCACCCGAGACGCGGGACTGGCCAACTCGCTCCGCATCGGGCGCGACTACGGCAACCCCGGCGACTACAACACGCAGTTCGTCGGGTTGAACGCACGCATGTCGGAATTCCATGCGGCGATGGCGCTCGAGTCGCTCGAGATGTTCGACGAGACCCTCGAACGACGCCGCAAGCTCGCCGCGCTGTACCGCGACCTGCTGTCCGGAATTCCTGGCATTCGTCTGCAAGGCGTGTCCGAGCTCGATGTGTCGACCTATAAAGACTTCACTGTCGCGGTTGAAGCCGACATCGGCCTCAGTCGCGACGACGTCGTGCTCGCCCTTGCGGCAGAGGGCATCGAGACCCGTACCTACTTCGATCCGCCGGTGCACCGACAGCAGGCGTACACGGAGATGGACTCGCCAGACCTGCCCATCACGGACGCGGTTTCGAGGAGCGTGATCTCGCTCCCGATCTATCACGACCTCGACGAAGCGGACTTGTTGAAGATCGTTGACGCGCTGCGTGCCATACACGCGCATGCTGATGACGTTCGCATGTCCTCGGAACGTTCGAAGACGCGACCGACTCGCGCATCGTCACATACGCGCTGAGGTTCCTCTTACCGAGGTTCCTCTCACCGGCGCTGGCTCGGCACATCAAGCGTCGGTCCGTCGTCATCATCGTCTGATCGTCCGGGCAACTTCGCTGGTTCGACAGAAATGATCGCGAAGAAGGCCGGCAGCGCGAGCGACCGCTGCCGCACGAGCAATCCCATGTTGCCGAACGATGAGTAGGCGACGGCGAAGAACGCCAGCAGCACCCAGCAGTAGAAAAGGAACGACGACGCGCGCGAGCTGCCTCAGCGATGCCGCAACGGACCGGCGACGGTGTATGACGAGCCACGCAAAGAACGCACACTCGACGGACGCAAGGATCTGCGAGCCGGACTCGACTTCCCATGGGAACGGACGCAGCAGAACCGTGACGAAACCCTGCGGCAGACTCAGCGGCGTCAAGTGCACTTGACCGGAGTTCGCGTCGGAACCGGAGTCGATCTTCGAGCCGCCTTGTGAGGTCTGAGCGCTCGTATCGGAGAGTTCCTGCTCGATAGAAGCGATCGAGAAGTCCTTCATTCCGAGCGCTTCGGTCGCCTGGCTCGCGGCGAGTACTCCGAGCAGTGCCAGCGCCGCCAGACCGATGGGCTTCTTGAGCGATGCACTCGTGACCTTCGCGCCCGAGCCGCGTCCGACGAAGTAAGCGAGGCCGGCCGCGACGGTCGCGAACACCAGCAAGTGCGGTCTCACGAGCCACAGCAACCAACCGCCGGGCGCCGCGATCGCGAAGCCCTTCAGGAGACTGCCGCCGAGTACCCGCGCGGTACCGAGCGCAGCAAGGCCCATCGCGAGCAGCATCACCGCTTCCTTGCCGACCGAGGACGGCCAGAAGGCAAGGCTCGGCGCGAAGAACAGCAGCGCGCAGTACATCTTCCGATTCAGCGAGGGAACCGCGCTCGCTGTCGCGCGATACCAGAGGTACGCGCCGGCGAAGGCGGCGATACCGAAGACGAGGAACGCCGCGATGAGGTCCGGTCCGAGCAGCGAGTAGATCTGCCCCGTGAGGTAGAAGATGAAGTTCGTCTTGCGAAGGTTCGGCAGCGGACGGGCGGTACCCAAGACGTATTCGTGGCCGTAGTTGCTGTAGTTGATCGCGTCGGGCACGCGGCTGGTCGCCACGACGAACACGTAGTACCGAATGAGCGTGCCGATGATCTTGACGATCATGCCCCAAACGATGAACCGCCCGATCCACGGTTCCTCCGGATGACGCGATTGGACGTGACGCGTGAATCCGACGGCAGCGACAAGTGCGAAGCCGACGACGAAGACGCGCGCGAGCAACCCGTTGTAGAAGTACTGCCCGGCCGCGACAGCGAGACCGAGAACGAGGATCGCGGCGATCGCGAACGGCGCCACCGGCGGACCGGGGAGGGCAGGCGGGACGGCCGGCGCTTGCTGCGGGGCAGGAGGCGGCGCCGGGGTTTCGGTCGTGGGCAAGGGAGGAGTCGGTCCGTCGTTGCGAACTCCTTCGTCGCCGGCGGACGTCCGTGCGTCGAGCTCAGGCCGTTGATAGCGCCACCAGCGCGCGCCGGGTTGGTCGCGAGGAACGGTTCCTGTCGGGAGCCGGTTGCGTTCAGGGCCTGGAAGTGTCACGCCCGACCCACGTTCCTTCCGGTGTGATGTCGCTCACGTCATCCTTCCGCCCCGCCGCTTGGCCTGAGCTCGCATCCTGAGCTCGCATCCTGCGGTTGAGCCCGAGGCGCCCGGACGTGGCGAGCGACCATACTACGTGGCCATGAAATCCCCTCGGCCTGCAGCGGACGGCGAAGCGTCGCAGTTGCGCGTCTTGTGGGTGATCAAAGGTCTCGGCAACGGCGGAGCCGAGCAACTCCTGGTGCTCAGCGCACGGCGGCGCCGCCGCGACAAGGTCCGCTACCACGTCGCGTACCTCTTGCCCTGGAAGGACGCCCTGGTGGGCGCGCTCGAACGCGAAGGAGTCTTCGCGTCGTGCCTGCGATCGCGCGGATCATTCGATCTCGGATGGTTGGCGCGGCTTCGCAGGATCTTGCGCACCGAGCAATTCGACATCGTGCACGCGCATTCACCCGTCGCAGCCGCGGGCGTGCGGATCGTCAGCCGAACGCTGGCGCCCCGATCACGACCGGCAGTCATCACGACGGAACACAACGTGTGGTCGAGCCACGCGCGTCTCACCCGCTACGCGAACGCGGCGACCAGTCGCTTCGACGACGCCACCATCGCAGTTTCGGGCGCGGTACGCGACTCCATGCCGCCCGGGCGGCGCCGGGCGACGCAAGTTGTGCAGTACGGGGTGGACATCGATGCCGTGCTCGACGCGGCGACCGGGAGCCGGGACCCGATTCGGGCCGATCTCGGTATCGCCCGAGACGACATCGTGGTCGGTACCGTTGCAAACCTTCGGCGCACAAAGGGATACCCCGACCTTCTCGCCGCGGCGCGCACCGTCATCGACGAAGTCGCGAATGTGCGATTCGTCGCCGTCGGTCAGGGACCCCAAGCGGACCAGCTCCGCGCGCTCCATGTGCAACTCGGCCTCGGACCGCGATTCCAGTTCACCGGGTATCGCCCTGACGCGGTGCGGATGATGTCGACCTTCGACATCTTTTGCCTTGCTTCCCATCACGAGGGCCTGCCAATCGCGATGCTCGAAGCATTGACGCTCGGGCTGCCCGTCGTCGCTACGGACGTCGGGGGAATCCGGGAACTGATCGGTGACGGCAGCGATGCGGTGCTCGTGCAGCCAGGACGACCGGATGAACTGGCGAAGGCAATCATCGGACTGGCGACAGATCCCGACCGACGAGCCAGGATGTCGAAGGCTGCAATCGCGCGGCGGCAGGACTTCGCGGTCGACGGGGCCGTACGTCGCCTGGAGCGCATCTACACCGAGACGGTCGCGCGGTGAGCACGGCTACCGAGATCCTGGTGCGGCCGATGCGCCCGGAGGATCGCGACCAGATCATCCTCTTGCTTGCCGAGACGCAGCGCTGGGTGCCGAGCGAGCTCTTCGACCGCTTTTTCGCTTGGAAGCATGCCGAGAACCCGTTCGGCACGTCGCCCGCGTGGGTCGCGACCGTGGATGACCGTCTCATCGGTCTGCGTACGTACGTCTGCTGGGAGTTCGAGCGCCGCGACGGTCGGATCGCTCGGGCCGTACGAGCTGTCGACACCGCGACACATCCCGAGTTCCAAGGTCGCGGCGTCTTCCGCCGCATGACGTTGGACAGCATCGAAGAACTCCGGGCGGGCGGCGTCGACTTCGTCTTCAATACACCGAACGAGAAGAGCCGGCCCGGCTACCTGAAGATGGGCTGGCAAGAAGTTGGGAGGCTCTCCGCCGCGGTGCGACCTTCGGGCGGCCGCGCAATAGGAAAGATGCTGCGGTCGCGCGTGCCGGCCGATCGGTGGTCGCTCGTGACCGGCGCAGGCGATCCTGCCGCGCGTGTCCTTGCCGAACCCGGCGTCCACCAACTCCTCGAGCAACTCGCACCACCACGAGGACTGCGCACACATCGCTCCGTCGAGTATCTGCGCTGGCGGTACAGCTTCGAACCGCTTGCGTACCGCGCGCTCACTGTCGACGACGACGCCACCCGCGGCATCGCGATCTTCCGGATCCGACGGCGCGGCCGGGCCGACGAGGTCGCGCTCTGCGAGCTGCTCGTCCGATCCGGCGACACGCGCGCGGAACGGGAGCTGGAACGCTCGGTGGCGAGGGTGAGCGGTGCTGACTACGTGATTCGACTCGGTTCCTCTCGGGCCGCGACGAGGTATGTTCGACTGCCCGGGCAGGGCCCCGTCCTCACGTGGCGCGACGTGTCCGGGACGGTTGACCCGCCCAGCCTCGACGACTGGGAACTGCAACTCGGAGACGTCGAGCTGTTCTGAGGTGAGCGCCGCCGACTTCGTCCGAGGACATCGTGTCGTCCGGCCCCTGTTGACCGGAGCACGCAAGACTCGCTCCATGGTGCGCGAGCTGGCGAGACGCGAAGGACGCGCGCGCCGTGTCCTTTCGCGCGGTTCGTTGTTCGCGTGTTCGCTCCCGAGCCGAGTCGCGTTGGGTCGTCGCCGGCTCGATCTGCATCACACGATCGCCGCGCTTCCCGCTGCTCCGATCGAGACCCGCACGATCTCTGTCGTCATTCCGGACGGCGCCGACATCGACGTTTCGTTCGGTGTGAACGTGGAGCGCGTGACCACTGCCGAATCGGCTTCCGGCTCACTCGTCTGCTTCGTTGCCGCGACATCGGCGCCGCTCGAGGATCACTGGCTGGTACGACTCGCGAATGAGGTTCGCGACGACGTCGTCGCGGCGACGCCCTTGCTGGTCCGCGGCGAACACTTGTTGTCTGGCACACCTGCTGACCTTCGTGTCGAAGCACTCGGCTACGACGTTCTGCCAGGGATTCACGGCGCCGCTCGATTGGACGCGCGACGTGCCGGCACACGTCCCGATGCTCGTGTGCCAGTGGAGGATGTCGCATCCGCGTCGAGTGCCTGCTTCCTGGTCGCACGTGACGCACTCGAAGCTGTCGGCGGACTCGACTCCGACCTCGGCGGTGACGCAGCGATCGCCGACTTGTGTGTGCGCCTGCGAACCAACGGCGGACGAATCGTCGCGGTGCCATCTGCTGTCGTCGCCGATCACCGACCGGTACGAGCGATCGCGCAACTCCACGATCCGTTCGCGATGCGAAGCACGGAGTGGAGCTCGGTGATCGCGCGCAACGGTCCCGCGCTCCTTCATTCCGCCAGTCCGTCGTCGCCGCAACGTTTTGCGATCTCGACCGCGGCACCGTCGCCGAAGGTTGCACCGAGGTGGGGCGACTGGCACTTCGGAGACGCGTTGGCACGCGCCCTGCGCAGGAACGGATTCGACGTCGTGCTGCAGACTGCGGATGAGAGTGAGTCGGACGCGGGCCGGTCGTGCGATGTCCATGTGGTCCTCCACGGCTTGGCGCCTGTTCGCCGCGCGCCGGGCCAGCGTCACGTGTTGTGGGTCATCAGTCACCCCGAAACGCTGGCAATCGCCGACGTCGACGCCGCCGACCTCGTGTTCGTGGCATCCGACCGCTTTGCTTCGGAGCTCCGGACTCTGACGTCAACCCCGGTCGAGACACTCCTGCAAGCGACGGATCAACACCGCTTCCGGCCGATGGAAGCGGACCGACGCCACGCGCATCGACTGGTCATCGTCGCGAAGACTCGAGGCGTCATGCGTCCCGCGGTCGCGGACGCGATCGCGGCCGGGCTCCAACCGGCCATTTTCGGATCGGGATGGAGAGGGCTCGTCGACCCGAAGCTGATCATCGCCGACCATGTCGACAACGAGGAACTGCCGCTGGTGTACGCGTCTGCCGGGGTCGTCCTCAACGACCACTGGGACAGCATGCGCGCGAAAGGATTCGTCTCGAATCGGATCTTCGACGTCCTTGCATGCGGGACGCCCGTCATCTCCGACTTCCTCCCGGAAATCGCGGTTCTGTTCGCCGGCACGGTCGGGACATACAGTGAGCCCGCGGAGTTGCGGGCGCTCGTCGAGGACATTCTCAGTAATCGCGAGGCCGCTCGGGAACGTGCGCGGGCGGGGCGAGACCTGATTCTCGACGCCCACACCTTCGATCATCGCGCTCGCACGTTGGTCGAGGTCCTGGAACGCCACAATTTGCTCACCGCCCCGTTCCCCGACAGCCGCCGAGTCCGTCGAGGCCTCCACTCGTGAGGTGGTAGCGTCGCGTCGCGGGAAGCGGTGGTGCGGGAGGCTCACGGATGAAGCTTGAGCGTGCGGGCGCGTTGTGCCCGGGAGTGCCTCGTGGCTGAAGCGCCCGCGCCCTTCACACGACGGTCGTTGCTGAGGCGCGGCGGCGGCGTTGCCGTCGGCGCGGCCGTGCTGTGGTCGGCTCCCAGCATTCGTACCAGTGCGATCTCGTCGGATGCTGCAGGCTCACCGCCGCCCGTGGAGCCGCAAGCGGTGACACCGACGGGAGCCCAGGGAGGCGCCCAGCCAGTCGTGGGAGCGAACGGCTCAACGCTGCCACTCACGGGCTCCGATCCGAGAGGTCTGCTCATCACCGGCGGGACGGCAATCGTCGCGGGCAGCGCGCTTCTTGCTTCGGCGCAGGATCCCGACGAATCGCGCGGCGAGCTCTAGAGAATCGGATCGCTCACCAGGAGCGATGCCGCGCGGAGATCTTGGACGAGCGCGATGACGTCGCGGCGTATCTCTTCGTACGGCGTCACACTCCCGTCCGCAATGCGCCGGACGATGTCTTCAACCGTGTGCTCACCGTCGCAACGGAGCCAGACGAGGGTGGCGGCTTGACTGAGGTGATGCAGGCTACGCGCATCCGCGTCGTGGACGACAACCTCATCGTCGAGGAGAACGAAGGCAAGTCCATCACGTGGGTGCGGACGAAGTGTTGCCGCATCAAGCGGTCGTCCGGTCAACGTGCCAACTCACCGGGTGACGACATCGCATCGCGCTGGTCCGAGATGAAGGCAACGACGCGATCGAGTTCCGAGTACTCGATGCGATAGCAGGCACACCTTCTGACGACTCGCGCGAGAAGCGCGAGCGCGTTCGCGCCACGGTCGCTGAAGTTGAAGGAATTCTGAGCAAGCTTCACCGCGGCTTCGGCACGCGACATCGGGACGGGGTCGGAGCGGGCGTGCGGAACGTAATTCGGAAAGATGATGAGCCGCGGCACCGCCCCTTCTGCGCCGATGCCGCCGAGCATCGTGGCTGTCACGAAGAACTCGTCGCCCATGACCCGCGTCACCGACGGGTTCTGATGGAGTGCGGGGAAGAGCGCAAGGGCCGAGCGGTCGAGGCTGATCGGCTTCGGATACGCGTCGGCGCTGCCCTCGGGTTCGACGAGACCTACGACCTCATCCGTCAGATACCCGAATCCAGCAACGACGAGCGCGGCGACGAGTGTCGACTTTCCCGCGCCGGAATTCCCAGCCAGAACGACGACACCGTCATCCCAACGAGCGGCCGCGGCATGGAGGAGCAACCGGTCGTCACGAGAACACTCGACCGCACGGCGGTTGATCTCCCAGAAGAGGTGCGAGATCGCGAAGGACGCGAGCCCCGTTGTCAGCACGGACTCATCACCGACGGAGACAGTGAACTCCTGGTGCCCGCGCGCCGCGAGCACGAAGTGGACGCGCGGGGTTTCCGCCGATCTGGTCGCGTCGAGCAAGTTGTACAGCTCGACCCGCAAATCCGGATCCGTCACGTCCAGCGAATAGACGAGCTGCAGGCTGCGGAACGTCCGCGGTTTCATCGTCAGCCTCGCGTCTCGGACTCGATCCGGAACGCGTTCGCCCGCTGAAGGTCTACGAGAACCCGCAGGACATCCCGCCGAACTACTTCGATCGGTGCGGCATACCTACGGGAAAGCGCCGCGGTGGCATCGCCGAAGGATTGCGGTGTCTCGAACAAGTCCCATATGGCCACGCCGGTACCCCGCAAGACCACGGCGGGAGCGTCGGCGAGCACCACGACCGACGTGCTCGTACGGCGAACGAGCACATGCGGGGCGCGGGCGAGCACTGTTTCCGACGCAATCGGCCCGGTCTCCCCCGCGTTCCTCACCCGCTCGCCACCCTTGCACCGCTGAATCCCTATTCCATCCGAGACCACACGGCCGACCGGATCGCACCTTCCGAGAGCGTACGGGCCGCGCTCACTTCGAGTGACTCGCCGGTGCCCCGCGGACCGACCCCACCGGCGCCGGGGTCAGCGCACCCGTTTCAGGAACCCGCCCGGATTGAAGGTCAATGAGTACTTCTCCATCGTGGGATCGGCCACGAACTCGCCGTGGAGGTTGAGAATCTGCTTGACGGACTCGGCTGGACCGTCGCCGAATTCGGGCCAAACCGGGTGGCCGTTCACGATTGTGTCCGCGATCACGACATACGACCCGACCGGGACGAGCCGGGCATACGCATCGAACTCCGCCGTCGTCTTCACTCGATCGAGACATGAGCCGAGCACCACGAGCGCACGACCGTCACCCACCGTTTCACGGACTTGGCGCGACGTTGCTTCGTCGGACGCCCGGCCCGCGAGGTAGCGCAGGCGTGGGTGGTGAGGTCGGTCCTCGCGAAGCTCCAAGTCGATCGAGATCACCTCTCCGTGGCCCACGAGCTCGCACATCGATGCAAGGAAGAGGGCCCTCCCACCGTCGCCGGTCCCGGTCTCGACGATCCAATCCGGACGCACGCTCGCGATGATCTCCTGATACGCGAGCAGGTCGGACGGTGCGGTCTCGATGCGCCGCCCGAGCCAAGTGGTCGCCTGCCACGGCAGGCTCCGCCACACCGCGTCGGTGAACTCCCACACCAACTCGTCGGGCACGGGTGTCGGCTGATCCGGCCGGCTGTCTGCGTTCGGGACGTCGGCGCCTTCCGCGAACATCGTGGCCGAGAGCCGACGCGGCTTCGTCCGCCGGGCCGCCGGCGCGGCAAAGCGGCCGACATAGTGAATCGGCTTCCCCGGGCCCCTGAAGCGACGGCCCCGAAGCTCGGCGTAGTACTCGCCGTAGCCGTGGACGCGCGCCCGCCGTTCGGCGGCGTCCGGCTGATTGGTCGTCGTACCGCCGTGGACCTGGTGGAACGAGCCCTCGCCGAGGATGGTCGCGACTGTGACGTCCGGCGCGCAGCCGAGCCGCTCGTACAGCTCGAGGTTGGCGTAGCCCCCGCCGGCCACGGTGAAACTCTCGTCGAACCCACCGACCTGCTCGAGGAGCTCGCGAGGAGCGAACATGCAGTTGCTCTCCCAGACTCCGTCGATCCAGTCGCGATCCCCGACGAAGTGCCCGATCTCGAACAGTTGGTACCCGTCGTTGGGCCAGTTGATCGCGTCGAAGAGTCGGTCTTCGTACGCCTGGTCATAGCCGTTGTCCATCGCGTCGCCCTGTTGGCCCGGGCCGACATACCACTGCTGGGTCGCGACGATTGCGGGACGGTAGGTCTCGAGACCGGCGAGGCCGAATCGCAGCACACCCGGCGTCACGATGTGCGCGCCGTCGATCATCAACGCGAGCGCATTGCCGCGTGCCGAGCGCGATGCCGCGATTGAGCGCCGCGGCCGGTGACGGCTTGGCGTCCGATCCGAGGTCGGCATATCGGAATTCGGGCCCGAAGCTCTCGACGAAATCCGCTCCGAGCTTCTGATCGTGGTCAGAACCGTTCTCGACGACGACGACTTCGTAGTCGACGTCATCGATGCCCTCTTGGTACGCGCGCGAGAGCGCGTGCAACGCGCGCGCTGCCTCTCGCTGCATGTTGTACATGACGATGACGACAGTGAGATCGATTGCGTCTTGAGGTGCCGGTGGCGCCAGTGGTGCGCGCGCGGCACCGTCGGCGGGCGCCGTCGTCCCCCGACCACGTTTATCGGCCGCCGCCTTCCTCCAGGCTACGGTCGAACCGTCGATGCGTTCGAGGCGTCCGGTGATCTTGCGCTCCGCTCGGAAGGCCTTGATGTCCTTCCGGCACGCGGGCTCGTTGTGATCGTCGACGATCACGAATCCGCCCGGCACCAACTTGTCATAGAGGTTGTCGAGTGCGGCGCGAACCTCACCAGCCAAGCCGTGCCCGAGACGGATCAGCGACAGTCTGCCGATCGGCGCATCCGGCAGCGTCGACTCGAGCCGACCTTGGAGGAATCGCACA
This sequence comes from uncultured Actinomycetes bacterium, assembly GCA_963740835.1. Taxonomy (GTDB): domain Bacteria; phylum Actinomycetota; class Acidimicrobiia; order IMCC26256; family PALSA-610; genus CAVUFH01. The sequence continues at coordinate 478,755 of CAVUFH010000007.1, forward strand.
CGCTCGTCGAGCAAACCGAAGCGTTGAAATCCATCGCGCACGAGGTTGAGATCGGCCTGGAAGGCCACAGCGCCTTGCGGGCGCATGGTCGGCGAACGATCGGGCTCGGGTGTCGACCGGAAGCGATCCGCGACCCAGACGCGCCGCCGCGGCATCTCGTACGCGTCGAGATACGCACGCACGAATATGGCGCCACCGCCACGGCCGGTGCCGCACTCGGCGAACTCGCCAGGGATCCCTTCAGAACGAATCGTGTCGAGGCATCTCTCCAGATGCGTCAGACGGTGCTTGCCCATCGCCGCGAAAGGAAGGAACGACGAAGCTGCGGCGGCGTCGGGCCCTGACGGCCCGAGTCGCTCGCGCGCGAGCTTTCGATACGAGGCTGCGTCATGGCGGACCGGGTCATGGACGATACGGCCTTCCGGCTTACGGCGTTCGTTCAGACAGCGGGTGAGGTATGCGAGACGCGTCTCGCTCTCGAGGTAGTGCTCATTGACCAAGGCGGCCTTGACGACGTCGAGATATCGCCGCGTTGCCCGCTGCAATCGATCTTCGCGCTCGTAGTAGATGTTGTGCTGGAAGATCATCGCCCGCAGGCGCGTGTCCTCCGCGAGTTCCAACAGATCGCGCTGTCCCGCCTGACTCTCGAGCCGATCGAGCACCGCGGCAAGTTGGGGCTTACGCGAGAACCACTCCTCGTCCACCACGATCGCGAGCCCGAAATAGATCGGGATGACGAGCGTGCGCACCGGCCGGTCGTACTCGGCGAGGAAGTCGTCGAGCGCCGTCATCACACCGTTGCGTGAGCCACCCTCGACTTCGGCGTTGTACATCGTGGGATTCAACCCACCATTCGCCAAGAGCTCGACGTGGCCAGGCCGCATCCCGGCTTGGCGGTACGGCTGGCGGTCCGCCTCGGGAACCTTTTCGGGGTCGTAGTACAGATCGCGGCGACCATACGGCCACCCGACGTCGTGCATGATGAGAACCGGCAACAACGCACCCGACCGTCGCGCGCCGGCTTCGAGCATCTTCAGCTCGTTGTAGACGGTGTACCAATTGTGGTCTCCGTCTACGAGGGCGACGTCCATCGGACCGAGCACGGGGAGCACGTTGTGACTCGTGTCGCGATGGAAGATGTACCGCCCGGGGAACTGGCGTTCATGGTCCGTCGGATCGAACTCGGGAACCGGGTCGATCACGTGCAGCTCGGCGTCGGGTCCGAGCCGCTCGAGCATGAGCACCGTGGTCTCTCCACGCGCTGCCCCGATCTCGACGACGCGCCGCGCGCCGACGGCATCGAAAACTGGTGCAATGGCGACTTCCCAGAAGGGGAACATCCGTGTCCTTTGTTCCTGGAGTTCCTGGCCGTGCGGTGGCTCGAAACCGTACCAGTGGCTGCCAGGCGACGGCACGGCGAAGGCCATGTCGAAAAAGCGCAACCCAGGAAGCGTCGACGTCGGAGACCTCGCCATGTGGCGATACGACGCCTGCGCTCAGGCGGTCCATGCCTTCGGATCAGTGAAGAACGTCAACGCGAGGCACGCAACGGCGAGCACGATCGATGCGGCCACGGCCGTCGCGGCCGCAGCCGGCAGATGCGTGATCGCGGCACCGCTTGCGGAAAGGAGGACCTGGGCGACGATGCACGCAACGGTGACCCGCGGCACGGGCCAGCCGCGGTCCGCAAGCTGGTCGTATATGTGGCCGCGATCGCCCGCGAGCAGCGGGCGGCGGGCACGCGCGCGGCGCACGATCGCGACGGTCGTGTCGGCAATCGGGACGGCGACGTACAGGAGCGCGCCGGCACCGACCGCGACGGGTTCGCCCGGGCCCCACGCGCTCGCAAGCAACACCGCGAGCGCGGTTCCGACCAGATAGCTCCCTGCGTCTCCGAGGTATATCCGCGCCGGAGCCCAATTCCACGGGAGGAACCCGAGCAAGGCTCCCGCAAGCGCCAGTGCAAGGGCGGACCATATGCCGTCGAGCGCGAAACCAAACGCGAAACCCAAGCTGCTCGCCACACACACGCCGGACGCGAGTCCATCAAGGCCGTCGAGCAGGTTGACCGCGTTGCACAACACAACGACGAACACGATCGTTGCGATCACACCGGGAACTCCTCTCCCGGGAACGACTGCGGCCGCGAGCGCGCCGGTGATCACCTCGCCCGCGAGCCTCCACGGCGCAGGGAGGTTCGCCACGTCGTCGATCGCGCCGATGAGCAGCGCCAGCCCGAGTGGGAGGAGAACTGACGCCCGCTCGGTGACGACTGCGCAACCGAACGCGACGAACACTGCGACACCACCGAAGTACGGCACCGATCGGTCGTGGACCTTGAGCGGGCCAGGATGGTCCACGACCCCGATCCGCGTCGCGAGACGTCCGCAGACCGGAGTGACCGCGACGGCGACGACGAACGCGATGATCAGGGCCACACGAGCACCTGTTGCGAGATGCCCGCATGCACTTCGGTCTGGTGGAAACAGCGGAATCCCGCGGTCTCGTACATGCGAAGTGCAGGAGCGTTGCCGACCGCCGTGACGACTCGCGCGGCAGCGACACCGCGCGCCTGTAGTTCGCCAAGTGCCGCTCGCACGAGCTCGCCTCCCAGTCCCCTTCCCTCCGCACGCAGGGCGACCGCGACCGCAAGGATCTCGGATGCCGGCAAATCGGCGTCACCGGTGATGCCGTAGCGCAACGTCTCCCAGATGCGTCTCGGGTTGCGCACGATCGCTGGTGCCGTCGTGATCACAACTGCCGGTCCGTCACGCAAGACGAACTCGCGATAGAGGCGCGCTGTGCGCTCGGCCACCGCGATGAAGGCGTCGATGCCATCCTGGTCCTCGTGCACGAGGACGAACGCTTGTGGAGAGCGAATCATTCTGCGGTACAAGCGCTCGAGAAACGACGCGCCGAGCATCGACAGAAACCCGTCGGTGATTCGCGAGGCATGCAACGCGGCCACCGTCCGGGCGTCACCACGTTGCGCGCCGCGCATCGAACTCACTCGCTCACGCTCGCCGCGGCGCGATCTGACCGATCCAGCAGCCGTTGATATGTCGACGCGGTCAGTTCGATGCAGCGCTGCTGGTCGAACTCGCGCTCGGCCTTCTCCCGGCCGGCTGCACCCATCCGCTTGCGCAGCGCCGAGTCCGCGGCGAGCGTCGCGATGGCATCGGCGAGCGCGGTGGGATCTCGCGGTGGCACCAGGATGCCGGTCACACCGTCCTCGACCGCTTGCCGGCAGCCCCGGATGTCCGTCGCCACGACCGGGAGCCCCATGGCCGCAGCTTCCATCGGCCCCCGAGGAAACCCCTCGCGGTGGGACGCGAGGACGAGCATGTCCATGCCCCGATAGAGGCGGACGACATCATCGCGGTGGCCGAGGAGACGCACATGTGCCGACACCGCCATCGCGCGATCATCTGCGTTGAGTCCGTCGGCCTTGGCCGGATCATCCGGACCGATCACCGAAACGCGCACCTGGGGTGCGCGCTCCCGCAGCTGCGCGGCCGCCTGGAAGAGCTCGGGATATCCCTTCTCGCGTACCAGTCGTCCAACCGATCCGACAACAACCTCGTCGGGGGCGACCGCGCCCAACTCACCGCGAGCCGAGCGGGCATCGGTAGACGAAACCGCGCCCGGATCGAAGCGATGCAAGTCGATCCCGTTGCCCAAGATGGTGAGTCGCGGTTCCGGCACTCCCAAGCGACGCAGGATCGGCAGGTCCTCTTCGTTCTGCAACAACTCCGCATCGGAACAGGCCGCGGCCAGTCGTTCCAGTCCGTACACGATCGCCCGCTTGATCGGCGGGTCCTCAGGAAGCGCGTACAGCCCGTGAACCGTGTTCACGATCACAGGCACACGCGCGATCCGCGCCGCGATACGGCCGTAGATGCCCGGTTTCGGATTGTGGGTGTGGACGACTGAAGGTCGCAGTGAACGGAAGCATCGAACGAGTTCGGCGATCGCTCGAAGGTCCTCGGCCGGCGCCATGCGGCGAGTCGCGTGGAGCAGTGGGACGTGACGCACGCCACGCGCCTCGAGGCGTTCGACATACGGGCCGGGAGCCGAGGCACCGACCACGTCGAAGCCGCAAGCAACGAGCCGCTCGAGCTGCGGTCCGAGCAGGAGCTCGAGGCTCATGTCCGTGGTCGTGACGTGGACGACAAGTGGCCTGGTTCCACTCATGTCGTGCCGGCCGCATACCGACGACGGTTCAGAAGCTGCCGCAGCCGGTCCTCCAGGGCCATGCCCCCGGCAGCCTTGTGAAGAAACCATCGGTGATGATCGCTCACCTGTATCGGAGTTCGTGCGAGTCGGTAGAGATCAGTGTTGCCATAGAGGTTCGGTCGCGTTCCGGCGACGGCCGCAGACCTGAACCGCGCCCGCACGGCACGCTCGGCTGCGCGCGACCCCAGCAGCGCTTTGGGATACGCAAAGTCGAGGGGTGGCGTCCCGAGCCGATCGGTGATCAGGTCGATGGATCGGTCGAGTTCGGCCTCGACTTCGAGCGCGGGAAATCGGTCGAGCAGTACATGCCGATCGGTGTGGGACCCGACGTTCACGAGGCCCGTCGCGAGTACATCATGCAGTGCCGCCCACGAGCACGGGTCGCCGTCATCGGGAAACGGAATGCCCTCCTCGATGAACGCGGTTGCTACGTAGATCGTGACCGGGATGCGGTACTGCTCGAGGATGGGCACCGCCCGATCAGCGAAGTCCGCCGTTCCGTCGTCGAACGTCACGACAACCTTCGTCGTCGGCACGTTCGTCGTCGCCTCGACTTGTCGTCCCGCGGGCGCGCGCAGTTCATCGATCGCGGCAGCGAGAGAGATGGCGCGCCCCGAGTCTGCGAGCCACGCCATCTGCTCCTCGAAGACGGGCACGGGGAGATCCACATCGAGCCCGGACCCGCCGCCGACGCGGTGGTAGATGAGGACGACGATGCCGGCGTCCGGTCGCCGCACGACATCGAGCGCGGCTGCCGACGCCTTGACGAACTGCTGCACTGCTGTTCTAGGCGCCACCATCAGTGCTCAACCGGAGTGCGTTCTGTTCGGCGACGAGGCCACGAGGCCAGAGGCGAAATCAGCTGTCCTCGTCGACCATTGCCACACCGAAAGGCACCGCCCCGGCGAGTGACAAGCGCGAAGCGGCATCGCGTGCCTGCTCGACCGTGATCTCACCGCGCGCGACGACCCACAGCACGCTGCGGGTGGTCCAGGCGTAGATCGTTGTGTTCGGGTCGTTGAGTATTGCCGGGGCCGCGATGACCGTGACGTCGATCTGCGCCCGGGCGAGGGCATCGAGCAGCGGCGGGAGGCCGTCGTTGGCGATGTCGATCGTCGTGTCGCCCGGGGGCAGCACATACAGGTTTTCCACGGTGGTGCGCTGCAGCAAGCTCGGAGCCTCTCCGTTGAGTCGACCCGCGTACGCGAGCTCGAGGAGCTGCGGAAAGGTGGTCGCCTCGGAACTCCCGTTGTTGTTTCGAGGCTCGAGAACCGCGTCATGGGTGAACCAGCCCTGTCGAGGCAACGTCCCGATCAACGCGACTCGCACACCAAGGCCCGCGAGCGCGGCCGCAAAGTTGGCGGCAACGGAATCCTGCGCGTCGCCCAACGGAGATGTGACCACGATCGATCGTGGCAGCTTGTCGGTCGCCAGACTCGTGGCCGCGAGCGCTCGGTACGCCGCCTCCCGATGGGTTCCTGGCATGGCGACCTCGTCGCGACGGCCACGCGGCGCCGCCGGAATCGAGGAAAGCAGCGGGGCGGCCAGGGCAGCAGTCGCGGTCTTCGTGTCCCGAATCGTGTGGTCGAGGTGGTCGACGAGAATCGGGACCCCGAGCGCCAGCAGGAGTCCGACGACGATGATGAGGAGCGTCGGGGTCTTCGACGGCGAAGCGGGTGGGGTGACGTTGGCGATCGGCGGCACCTCGACGACCGTTGCGAAGTTGCCCGGAGCGAGGGCCGTCGTCGCCCCTTGGGCGTATTGTCGTCCGGTTTCCTCGATGCGCTCTCGTACATCGGCACGTTCGTACACGAGCAGTGCGGCATCGACCGGCAAGTTCGAAGGCACGGTCGGGGCGACCCCGTTCGCGTTCGTGTTCGGAGCCGTGCCGGTGCCGGCATTGATGTTGAGCAAGTTCGGGTCAATGATCGCGAGCGAGACCTCGATGGTATGGAGCCGGTTCTTCAAGACCTGCAGCGCGCGACGCGCGCCGGCCTGGCTCTGTGCCGACCCCCGGGCGACCGCCTTGCCGCGTGCCTCGATGTAGGAATTCGCCCACGCCGTGGACACTCTCCGGGCTACGTCCGCATTCCCCGCGGTCGCCGACAAGGTGATGATGTCGCCGTCGTCGTTCGTTGCGTAACCGAAGCCGACACCGACCCGCTGCGCCGCAGGAACGGCTGCGAGCGCGGCACTCCGCACCGGCCCGGACCCCGCGAGCTGAGCCTGCCCGAAGAACAGTTCGGGTGGCGTGCCGTCGGGGAAGGTCCCCTTGTCGTCACGGGTCGGGATGAGGATGTGCGTCTCCGCCCGAAACCTCGGAGCAGGCTTGCTGTCCTTCTGTGTCGCCAGGGCGCCGGCCACGACGACCCCGGTCAGCAGCACGATCGCGACGGCAATCCGCCACCGGCGGCGGAGCGATCGGAGAATGTCGGCAAGCTCCAAGACGCGCAGATCCTTCTCGCTCGTCGCTGCCAGGCGTGGAGCGGCGGACGCCGTCACACCTCGGCTCGCCCGGCGCTCGACTATACCCGACGCCCGCGCCGAGAGCACTCGCGCCGCGCGCTGGGTGGTTCGGTGGGCGGTGTCCGATTCGAGCGCGACTTGCGAAGGAAGTCGGTCGAGCGCCGGCCGAGACGACCGACGAGGACCGATGCTCGCCTCGTCGTGGATGGGCCTCGGACTCCTCGGCGCGGCATGGCGGGTTCGTCCGGTGGCGCTGCTCCGAAGCGAGCAGTCGTCTCGTGCCGGCCGAGCCACACGGCCGCGGTCAGTGCACCGTACAGCTGAACGAGCCGCCCAACGTCAGCGGGGGGAGGCCCGCGCACGACCTTGACGATCTTCTTGCGATCCAGGATCTCGAACACCGGACTCGAAGGCTCATCGAGGAGGTAGGCCTCGAGAACTGCCCGATTCTCCTCGAGGCGAACGGCCTGCCACCGAACGGGCGCAGCTCCCGCGTACGTGAATGGGGCGACTCGGTATTCGTTGGCCTGATCGTGACCGCGCGGGAACAGCGCCTCGGGCCAAGCGCTGTTGGCGAAGTGCATCTTTGCCAGCTCGGGACACGCCTTCTTGGTTACTTCGAAATGAAGGAGCTCGTTCCTTCGCCTCGCCGGCCCGAGCGCGAACGCGGCCTGGAACCCGAGCAGCGAGTAGAGGGGGAACACCCGACCGGAGTCACCAAGTTCCTCGGCCGTCCCCGACCAGCGACGAACGCGATGACGCACGTAGAAGAGATCGAGTCGGTCCTGCGGCGTGCTGCTGCCGTCGTCCAACCGCTCGACGAGTTCCTCACGCAGGGTGTCGAGGCAGCGAGCCCGGACCTCGGGCCGCAGGATCGAGGGTGCGTCCAAGCTCGAAGCGCGCCTGAACCTTTCCCAAAGTTCGTTGGTCGACTCGATGAACGGATAGTGCGAGAAGTGCGTTCGCATGATCTCTCCGAAGAGACCCACAATCGTGGGCGTCTGTGCGATCGCAGTCGCTCCCTTCAGGTCCAGCGCGTTGAACATGCCGGACGTCTGGAACACGTGCGCGCCGAGGCGTCGACCGAACACCGAGTGATCCATGGGCGTCGGCACGACGCGCTCGTGGCGTAACCCGAATCGAGCCGCGATCTCGGCGCCGACGACAGCGTCGGGCGTGAAGTCGGACCCAATCGTCCTGAACGTGAACTGATCGTGAAGCCCAGCTTCGAGCAGGAGCGCGAGGATCAGCCGCGAGTCCTTGCCGCCTGTGATGTCAGCGAATCTGCGCTCGGCGCGAAGGTGCGCGATCGATTGCACCGAGCTTGCGAGACCGTGATGCACGAGGTCGACGAGTCCGTCCTCGTCGTCCGGGAGAGACGACGACGGCGTGGTCCACGGTGTGGCGTTCGAGAATCGGACTCTGGATCCCCACGCAGGCCCGATGTCGACCAGAGCGCCAACCGGGAGAACCTTCGTCCGTTCGTATCCGGTCGAGTCGCCGACGATGTTGCCCAGAAACGGCAGCCAGGCGACCCCGAACGGATCGCGATCGGGTTCTCGTCCGGGTGGCGCGGCGACACGCGCCGCGAGATTCGCGGTCGAGGAGAAAGCCACGAAATCATCGGTCTCAGCCCGGTAGAGCAGCGCGATGGAAAGCGGATCGTTGACGATCGTTCCTTCGCCGGAACTGGCGAGCGATACCGCGGTATAGATGCCGTCGAACCGTTGGCCGGTGTCGACGACGCCGTTTCTACGCCAGGCGTCGTCGAGTTGGCTCGCCCATGACTCGGCCGCGCTCCACATGCCGCCCTTCGGCCACAGCCGGCCGCTGAACGCGGTGACTCCCTGCGCGTCCGCGTGCCAGTGAGAACCCAGGCCGAATGCTGCGGTCGCGGTCTGCCACCCGGCGAAGCAAACGCCGCCGCGTTCGTCCGTCCAGAAGAGGTGATCCTCCGGAGCGAAACGCAGATCGGCCAAGTCCCGTTGGCGGAGGAGTGCGAGCACCTCCGGCGGGATTCGTCTTCCGGGCTTCTTCGCGACGACGACGAACGAATGCAACGGCTCCCCCAACCGTGCGCCGATCTCTCTGCAGTTCTGCGCCGACACTGCCGAACGCCCGGCGACGATAACCGGCGTTCGCCTCGCGGCGCAGGTCTCAGGGGTGCATGCCGCGCTGGGACCTGGCGCCAACTCGTCCACTACTGTTGCGCTGCGCAGCCAGGGAGGGGGCAGATGCCGTTCGTGATGGTGCCGGTGCCGGAAGAGTACGTCACCGATGTGATGCAGCTCGTGGTCGATATGACTCGAGGAGCTCCGAATCAGGACGGAGCGCAGTGGGACCAACCAACGGTCGAGAAGTTCTTCTTCGACGCTGACGAAGCGAGCCGCTCAGTGCTCTCTGTCATCGCGCGAGGGGTTGTGGCGGGCTCGGACGTCACCGATGAGTACGCGGCCGGCGTTCTCCAATTGGACATGCAGGGCACGGCGGCAATCATCGAGCAGATCAATGCGGCGTCCGAGCGCGCGGGCATGCCCGCGCTCGTCACGAGGGAGAATCGCCTCCTCTCGATGCCTGCTGACGTTGCCCGCATGATCCAAGCCGCCGAGGGTGAGGGGCGGTAGTGCAATCGCATCCACTCCGAGGTGGCGCCACATGACCGCGGCGCAACATCCAACGGCGGTTCCCGACTACGACGAGTACAGCGACGTCGAGTATGTCTTCAAAGCGCACTCGACCACGCGACCGTCCGTCCGCGAATACGTCGGGGATCTGTGGGCGCGTCGCCAGTTCCTGAAAGCGCTCGCGACGGCCTCTCTCCGCGGCGAACGATCGAATACGTTCATGGGTGAACTCTGGGGCGTCCTCGATCCACTGTTCATGGCGGCCATCTACATGTTCGTCGTCGGCGTCATCCGAGGGGGACGCGGCGGCGGACTCCAATCTGCATCGCTGATCATCTCAGGCGTGTTCTTGTTCAACTATTCGAAGATCGGCCTCAACGAGGGTGGACGGTCGATCCTCGCGAGCAAGGGGTTGATGCTCAACTCCTCGTTCCCACGAGCGTTGCTTCCCCTTGCCGAGATCTACAAGGGCCTGCTCGAGTTCTTACCGAGCATCGCCCTCTACGCGGTGATCCACGTCGTCACGCAACGACCCATCGGTCCGGGCTTGTTCCTCCTTCCCCTCTTGTTCCTGCTCCAGACGGCGATGGCCATCGGGATGGCGTTCCTGGTCGCGACGGCGACCGTCTATGTGCGCGACACCGTCAATCTGCTGAATTACGTGACGCGCATCCTGATCTTCGTCACACCGGTGATCTACCCGGCCTCGTCACTGTCGCCGGCGTTCCGGACGGCGTTTTCGATCATCAACCCGCTCTTCCCGCTCTTCGCGGCCTACCAGACCGTCATCCTCGGTGGTGTGCCCACCGCGGGCCAAGTCCTTCTGAGCGCATTTTGGGCAACGCTGTTACTCATCGCCGGCTACCGGGTGTTCGTATCTCATGAGCGAGCCTTTGCTCTCCGTCTCTGACTCGTCGCCGAGGCCGACGAGCCCGCACGCGCTCGCGATCGAGGTCGACAACATGTCGGCGTCGTACCGCGTGCATCTCGACTCCTCGTGGCGAGCCGGATTGCTCGACCTCCTGCGCCGAACCCGCGCGTCGGACCGACTCGTGCCCGCGCTGCGCGACGTGTCGTTCACTGTTCCACGAGGGACAGTGCTCGGCGTGATCGGCAGGAACGGCGCCGGGAAGTCGACACTGCTCCGAACGATCGCGGGCATCCTCGCACCGGACGCCGGTCAGGTCATGGTTCGCGGTCGCATCTCCGCGCTCCTCTCGGTTGGCATCGGCTTCAGTGAATCGATGACCGGGCGGGAGAACATCACCCTCGGCGGACTTGCAATGGGGCTCTCCGAGGAACGGCTGGCCGAGCTCACGGAAGCGATCGGCGAGTTCGCGCAACTCGGGGAGTACCTCGACTTCCCGGTGCGGACGTACTCGTCGGGAATGCGGGCTCGCCTCGGATTCGCCGTCGCCGCCCATCTCGATCCGGAGGTTCTGCTGATCGACGAAGCCCTCACCGGCGGCGACGTCAAATTCAAGGAGCAGGTGGCGGAGAAGATGTACGAGTTGTGTGGCGGCGGTCGCACGATCGTGCTCGTGAGCCACGGACTCGAGCGCGATCCGCGCCATGGCGAGCACCGCCATGTGGATGCATCAAGGCCGAATCGTCGAGTTCGGCGATCCCGACGAGGTGGTCGCCAAGTACATGCGCTACTGCCGGATCGAGGCAAGCGAGCTGGTCTTCGACGACGAGTGAGCCGGACCTTGTGCCAATGGGCGCGGTCAACGACGAGACGAGGGAGGGTCCGTGCCTGAGCACGGCGACGGTTTGAACGAAGACGATGAGCTGACGCCGCTCGGCGCGGCACCGACATTGCCCGCGGGTCGGCCGCCCAAGCCGCCGAAGGATCGAGGCGGGAGGGGCCGCTGCGCGGGCACGGGCATCAGGTCTGGTCATCGTGCTCGTCATCGTGGGCGTGATCCTGCTCGCGCTCGCACCGGCATTCGCGTCCGGCCTCAAGAAGACGCCGCGCGACCGAGTCGGGATCAGCTACGGCGGCGGTCCCATCGAAGGCTCGCACTTCCAGCGCATCGTGCAGCCGGGTCACGCGCTGTTCTTCAACGGTCTGTTCGATCCGCTGTACCTCTACCCCGCCGACCAGCAGAGCTACATCGTCTCGAAGACGCCCGGCGTCGGAAACGTGAAGGCACCGGACTCGATCGTGGCGCCTACCAAGGACCGGGTTCAGGTCGAGTACCAGATCGCCGCGTACTTCAAGCTCAACACCGACCGGCTCCGCGACTTCCACGAGCAACTCGGCCTGCGGTACAAGGCATACACGAGCGCGGGCTGGGCCAACCTCATCCGCGACACGTTCCGCCAACAGATCGAGAACGCGCTTGCAGCAGGAGACCCGCAAGTACGACGTCGCCGACATCTACAGCAACGAACAACTGCTGATCACGCTCCAAACGAACGTGCAAACGACGATCAGCCAACGGCTGACGGCGGCGCTCGGCGAGCAGTACTTCTGCGGCCCGACCTTCAAGCCCGGCGGCGAAGTGCACCGAGGTCACGTTCGTCATCAAGAAGATCGACATCCCCAAGAGCGTGAAAGCGGCGTTCGAAGCGAATCGAAATGCGCAGATCGCCGTCACGACGCGGCAACAGGAAGCGCTCGGAATCGCGGCGTTGACCGACGCGCTCTCGAAAGCCGGGGAGAACTACGTCCTGCTGAAGGCCATCGAGTCGGGCAAGATCAACTTCTGGGTTCTCCCGACGAACACCGGCGTTACGCTCCAGGCGCAGGGGAACGGGACCGCGCCCCAGACTCCGTCGTCGTCCGGAGGCGGCAAGTAGCGCAGTGCCGCGCCGTCGTCCACTCCCTCGAGCCGCCGAGGCACTCAGGACGCCGGCGAAGGTCGTGATCTCGAAGTCGCGCGCGATCGTCGGGCGCGCGCGGCAAGCACCGCGGCCGGCGCCGTCGTTGCGACCCCACCTCGCACGAAGCCGCGATGGCGGGATCGTTCTGGTCGAGGATCGGCGTCGGCGCTTCGTGCACCCTGACGTAGCGCGCGCACTCGAAGGCGCGCTCGGCCCCGTGCATGAATCGGAGGACGCCGGCAGGGAGGCTCCGGCAGACAACTCGCGCGCGGTCGAATACGTCGGGCAACCGGGCGTGCGCGCACTCGCGGAAAGCACGCCGGCGCGGTCATCGATCGCGATCGCCAACGCGGTCGAAGGACCAGATTTTGGCGACATCGGCCGCACGGTCCAACCGCTTGCGGTCGGGCCGGCTGCACGGGGCGGCGCCGATCCCGAACGCGGCGACGGTGCGCTCGATCGCCTGTCACGCGCACGCGCTCAAGGAGCGACGCATCTGCTGGTGACGAACGAAGGCGGCTGGCTCGGGCAACACACGCGACTTGCGGATCATCTGGCCCGGGCCGCCACCATCGTTGCGTGCAACGCCGCAGCGACGCTGTGGGAACTTCCTCCGCGAGCCGAAGTCGGCGAGCCGAAGGTGTTCGTGATCGGGCTTCCCAAGACGGGAACGACCTCCCTGCACCGCGCCTTCAAACTGCTCGGGCTGCGAAGCTTTCACTGGGGTGGGAGCCGCGCCTATCACGCGGTTCTGCGGTCTCAGCAGCAGGGCCAACGACTCCTTCATGACGTCGGCGAACGCTTCGACGCGTACTCGGACGTCGAGACGCTCTCGGTGCGCTTCGATTTGGCGGACCTCCAATACCCGCGCTCTCGGTTCATCTTCACCGTCCGCGACGTCGACGACTGGATCGCGAGCCGCCGCCGTCATGCCGAGCGCAATGAGCTGGGGCACCGAGACGGCACCTACGCGGGACGCAACCTCGGAATCGACGAGGACGCCTGGCGCTCCCATTGGGAGACGCAACATGAACGCGTCGCCGAATGGTTTCGCGGGCGGCATGACCTCTTGGTTCTCGACGTCTGCGCCGGAGACGGGTGGGAGAAGGTGGCCCCGTTCCTCGATCGGCCCGTGCCACGCGTTCCGTTCCCACGCGAGAACGTCGACGGGGTTGTGAGCCGGCGTTTCGCATGGTGGCAACGGCCGTCGCGCTAGCGGGCGACCTCAGCGCGAGCTTTCACGAGCCAGACATCGGCCGAGCCCAACAGCTGGTGGATATGGATTCGCACGGCGCCGCGGCGCCGCAGGCAGTCCACGGGGATATCCGGGTTGTCGCCCCAGTTGTGCGCGACATACGCGAACGTCTTCGTCTCTTCACAGAAGAGGGCGTCGGCGTTACCGCCTCGCAAGGTCGAGTAGTGACCTTTGCCGAAGTAGAAGTCGAATTCCTGCAGCGTCTGCGAGTTCGTATACACGTGTGCGATGCCGGCGCCCGCGACGATCTGGTGGACGAGCTGAAAGTTCTCGAGTGGTTTCCCGGCGCGTGCATTGGTATCGGTGATCGCGTTGTGTAACCCGACGAGGACGACCCCGGCAACGACCAGCGCGGCAACGGACCGGAGGATGCGGGACCGGGAAATGTATGTCCACAGCTCGGTGAGCCCGAGCGCGAGGAGGACAACGACGTGGAAGAGCAAGAAGCTCGCGAATCGAGGTTCGACATACACGCGCGCGACTACGAGGGCGACGTACGTTCCGACGATCGGCACCCCGATGCTTGCGAGGAGGACATATTCGTTGCGGCGGAGGCAGCGAACCGCAGCGAGCACGCCGAGCAGCACGGCGACCACGAAGACGACTTGGCTGCGACCGACCCACTCGGATCGACTCGGTGCCAGATTTCGCAGGATGGGCGACACCAGGTCGCTGTACGGACGGGTCACCCATCCGTACCAACGAAGGCGCACGCCGAACTGTTGATTTGAGTTCCGCCTGATGTCGTCGAGCAGCGGCGCATACACCACCAGAGAGAAGGCTCCGACTGCGGCAAGCGCGATCAGGGCGCGGCGCCGCAGCGCGGGGAGCGCGACAAGGACGGCGGCCTGCGCGAGAAAGGCAAGAGCGAACACCGGCAGCGTGAGAATGCCGATCAATCCGAAGGCCGCGAACACTGCGATGTCGCGCGATCTTCCGTCCTCACCCGCTTGTATCGCCGCGACCAGCATCCCTGCGCCGGCGAGGAACGCGAGGCCATAGCCCCGGGCTTGGGGTGCCAGCAAGAGGTGGATGGGAGCGACCAGTGTGAGCAGGACGGTCATCACCGCGGTGAAGGGCGATACGCGGCGCCAGGCCCACCATGCAATGACTCCGGCAGCCGCCGTCGCCGGAACCACGCCCCAGACCCGATAGACGGCCTCGCTCTGGCCCCCGTGCTTGGTCGTGATCCACGCCAGCAGACTGAAGAGCACGTGGTTGTTCGGAACCGAACGACCGAAGAAGATGGCATGCGGACCGCGATCGACGTAGTGCACAGCCGTAAAGGCTTCGTCGCGAAAGAAACTCTGGCCGAGCAACGAGAACCGGCTCCATACGAGCGCGGCCGATAGCACAGCGAGCACCACGAGTGCGACGTATCGCGCCGCCGGCGCTTCTTGGCGGTCGACTGGCAACACACCGTCGCGCGGAGAGTTCCCGGCGGTGCGGCGACCGCTCAGCCGTTCGGTCACATCGCGTCGACGCTCGGCACTTCCCGATTTTCACCCAATGGACGGCCGCGGGCCAGCCGGGCTTTCGTGCGCTACCGACACGTGGTGCGAACCCGCACCATGACGAGCAGAGGCGCGCGCCTCGGGTTGTCGCGTACGATCGCGTCGATGAATGCTGAACATGCAAACGCCGGTGGATTCGAACGACGGATAACGGCGTCCTGGCGGTCGGTCCGCCGCCACATCCCCGACGGGGCTGCCGAGGCCATCAGGGTTCCATCGAAACGGGTCTTGCGCCGTCTGGGCCTGATCTCAGGCGGTGGGCGAGGGGGCGCGCCGTATCAGCGCTGATCGTCCACCCCGCGACCGATCTGCCGTACGCCTCTTTCGTCCTCGAAGGCTTCGCTCGGCTCCTCGGACCGTCCGCGATCCAATACTCGACTGAGGGCTTTCCCGTGAGCTACGGAGGCGGCCGTGTGCTCGCGTTCTATCGCGCCGACAATCCCTCGGCGCGATGCTTCCTCGTGTTCACTGACCAAACGCAGGTGAACGCACCAGGACGTGCCTGGGCTCGGACCTACGGAATGGTCAACCTTCCCGACGAACGGACGACTGACGACATCGTCGCGATCGGCCCGACGTTCGGGCTCCGTCTCTCGTCGGCTGCACTGACGCGTCGCCACGTCGCGCACACGTGGCGCTGGGCCAGTCGCGGACGCACGACGAAGCCACGACGCCGCGTGCGACTGCGCATCGCCTCGGAACGCACCCGAACCGTCGTCGAGCACCAACGTCGACGAACAACGATCGATGCGTATCTCCCGCGATCGTCACACCGCGACTATGTGTTCTTCACGGCTTGGCCGTGGGCGAAGCATGGTGACGTCAACCCACCGCGTGCAAGGTTCATCGAAGCGTGCCTGCGCGCGCCCGGACTCACGTTCGAGGGGGGCTTCGCACCCCGCAGGCGCCACGACATCCCGGAGGTGATCCCCCTGTCGGCGGCGCGGCGTTACTCGATCGGCGAATACATCGACAAGCTCGGCCGCGCCGCAGTGGCGTTCAACAATCCGGCTGTGCATGGATGCCTCGGATGGAAGCTTGGCGAATACCTCGCGCTCGGGAAGGCCATCATCAGCCTCCCACTCGAACGTGCGCTTCCTGCTCCGCTCGAACACGGCGTGCATCTCCACGTCGTCGACGGCTCCGCGGCATCACTCGATGACACGCTCGACCGCCTTCGCCGCGACGACACGTACCGTCGTACGCTCGAGGCCAACGCTCGTCGTTGGTACGAGCAGAATCTCGCACCGGAGCAGCTCGCGCGCCGACTCCTGCGCCACTTGGACGAGGACTCTTGACCGTGTCGCATCAGATCGCTGCATCTTCCGATGCAGGTGAAAGCATGCCGTTGAACGCTCCGCGTGATTGAGGACCTCGGTCGTGATCCATTTCGTCGTCATCGCTGGGAAACCGGAATCCGTGACGCGCCTCTCCGGGCGCCTCATGCCCGCACTCGAGCGAACGCGGTATTTCGACGGGGATGGTTGCACCGCCATCGGCGCGAGCAAAACGTGGGCCGCGGCCGCGATCTCGGTGCCCGACCCATTGTGCGGTGCTCGTCTCACGTTCGACGAGGACGCGATGGTGGCCATCAACGGGCCGGCGCTCGCTCCCGGAGTGGCTCAGCGGGACCTCTCCGACGAGCTCCTTGCACGATACAAGTCGCTCGGATCTGCAGGCGTCGCATCCGGACTCGGAGGGACATACAACTTTGTCGGCATCGCGCCCTCGATCGGCCTACGCGCGTTCGTCGACTTCTCTGGATTCTTCCCGCTGTACTGGCACGCAGGATCCGACTTCGGCGTCTTCTCGAATCGCTCGACAACGATCGCTTCCGTTCTCGACTCGAGCGAGTGGGATCTGCGTGCACTGGCGTGGCTGATCAGCCACGCCAACCTGCGTGGCGAACAGATGCCCGCGCGAAGTGCCAAGTACCTGCTTCCGGGAGTCGAGGCACAGATGCGTCCCGCCAGCGGAGACGTCCGCTTCGAGACCTCGCCATGTTGGGTGTGGCCACCGCGCGCAGACGATCCGGGTCGAGACAGCCTCACGCCCGGCGAGTGGGACGAGATCACCGCTGACTTGGTGGCCAACTTTCGTTCACTCGGGACGCTTGGGCAGCGAGTTCGCCTGCTGCTGAGCGGCGGCAAGGACTCGCGTCTCTGCCTCGCGCTCGCAATGGCCGCCGGACTCCAGGACGAGATCCTTGCCGTGACGAACGGTCCGCCCGACGGGCCGGAGGTCGAGTGCGCCGCCGAGGTCGCGCGCACCGCCGGGGTCTCCCATGTCCGGCTGGGCGGAGATTTTGGCGCGACTTCAGCCCAACCGGCGCGCCGACGCTCGTGGAAGAAACTTCATTCGCTCCTTCGTCGCCCGGATCGAGCCAGCACGTCCGGCCTCGACGCAGAGCTCATTTGGCGCCGGCTTCGCCAGCATGCCTACCGGTACGAAGCAATTGTCTCCCCTTGGGACGGACTCACCGACCCGCTTCATCACACGACGTTGAACATCCGCGGACATGGCGGCGCGTTGTACCGGCGGGGCCACGAATTTCACGAAAGGGACATCCACGCGGCCGACGAAATGATCGCAGTCATGAGCCTGGGCGTAGACCCGCTGGGTGTTCTGCAGGCTGATGAGATTCGGTTTCAAAGGGAATGGATGAACGACTGGGCACGCCGCACCGCCGAGCGCGTGCGCCTGGACACGCTTCCGGAGAAATGGAAGGTGGATTACCGGCTCGGCCACTGGAGCGGCCCGCTGAGTCAGGCGAAGCCTGGCCATATCAACGTCACACCGATCGTGTCAGCGGTCGCGGCAAGAAAGAACCTCGAGCTTTCGGCGGAGGCCCGCAATAGCGATCGGCTCCACTTCGAGGTCATGCGCCGGGTCGCACCGGAGCTGGTTTGCGTCCCCTTCATGAACGACACGTGGTCGCCGCAGATCGCAGCCGATGCCTCCATGGACCTCCCACGCGATCCGTTCCGGACGACTGTGCAGCCGACGCAGCGTGTGCTTGCATCTTGGCAGTACCTGTTCCTCGAACATCAGAGGCGGCAGATCGAGCGACTCTTCGAGGAGGCGGCCCGGAAAACCGAAATGGGCACGATCTGCGACCTTGACAAGCTCAAGCAGGCTGTGCGAACCGCCGCATCGGTGAGACGTGGGCCTATCCAGATGATCAGCTGCGTCGGCGTGGCAATGGCGCTGCTCGGACACGCCGAACGAGTCGTCGACCACTGCCCCGCGCAGCCGCCGATCGAAGGGTGATCAAGCGCGTGGCCGAAGACCAGATACCTCAGCCCCCAGCCGATCAGGCCGCCGATCAGGCCGCAGAGTGCCCTATCTGCGGCACCGTCGTGCCGAGCTTCCTTCCGTTCGGCCCGCGCAAAGCTTCACCCGACCGGCAATGCCCAACCTGTGGGTCGCTCGAGCGACATCGTCAGCTTTGGCTGTTCTTCAAAACCAGGACGAACCTGTTCACCGACCGGGTGCGGATGTTGCACATCGCGCCCGAGAAGTGCATCGCGACACGGCTCAAGGCGTGCGACAACATCGACTACCTGAGTGCCGACATCGCGCTCTCGGCCGCGATGGTGCAGATGGACATCACCGACATCCGCCTTCCGGCCGAGTCCTTCGACGTCGTCTACGCGAGTCATGTACTCGAGCACATCCCGGACGATCGCAAGGCGATGCGCGAACTCCATCGAGTCCTCCGCCGCGGCGGCTGGGCCGTGCTCCAGGTGCCCGTATGGCGTCCCACGACGACTGAGGATCCGACGGTGACCGACCCGAAGGAACGCGAGCGGCTGTTCGGTCAATCCGACCACGTGCGTATGTACGGCCACGATGGCGAGTACGAACGGCGCCTACGGGAAGCCGGCTTCGACGTCACGGTCGTCCCGTTCGTCAAAGAGCTCGGGCCTGAAACGGCTCGACGCTATCGACTCAGTGCTTGGGAGGACATCTACTTCTGTGCGCGGCCCGGGTCGCCTCCTTCCGGAGGGCTCGCCCGGACGCTGCACGAGCTGGACTTCCGGACGCGGCGGCGCATCCAGCTCGCTCGTCGACGCGCGTCGCGTGCCAGGTCCTAATTCCGGCGCGATCCAGCGGGTGTGCAAGCAGAGATGTGGCCTCGCTACGGTCGGGCGATGATGCATCCGGAGGAGCGCGACCCGGCCTGCACCGCAATCTGCGTCGCGGGCATGCATCGCTGCGGCACGTCCTTCATGGCCGGCGCACTGCAGTGTCTCGGGGTCTCACTCGGTGATCCCGATCGGCTCATGCCTCCCGGCCCGGACAACCCGGTCGGCTATTTCGAGATCGAGTCGGTCATGGAATTCGACGAGACCCTGCTCGGGCACCTCGGCGGAGCGTGGGATCAGCCGCCGGTGCTCGATCCCGGTTGGTCACAGCAATCCGGCCTCGATGCCTTTCGGGCGCGAGCGTCGGAGATCATCGACGAGGTGTTCGGAGTCCCGGCATCGCGCCGGAGCCTGATCGCGTTCAAGGACCCGCGCATCTCGCTGCTCTTGCCGTTCTGGCGCACCGTGATCCCGATCGCGACGACGATCGTGCTCGTGCGGGACCCGCGGGAGGTCACCGCCTCGCTCGCCGCTCGCAAGTACCGGGTCGACGGGCCGCAAGCCGCCAGCTTGTGGCTGCGATACCTCTTCGCCGCGACGGCGAACGACCCGGACCATTTGCTCGTTCGCTACGCCGATCTGTTCGACGACCTCGCGGGCACCCTGGCGGCCGTTGCGCGACATTTGGGACTGCCGTCCCCCGACGCCAGAGCCGTCGCGGCGGCGCGCCGTCAGCTCGAGCCGTCGTTGCGTCACCACGTGGCGGTCGAGTCGACATGGGACGACAACCCGCTCATGAGTCTCGCTCGGGCTGTGTGGAACGGCGGCGCGGTCGACCTCGACGTCGTGCCACCGCCCGTCAGCGATGCGCTCGCCCGCGGTTGGCTGCGCCCGCCGCAGGATGGAGAGTTGCTGGCACGAGCCCGCGCGGACGTCGTGACGCTGAAAGAGTCAGTTCGCCGATTGAACCAGCAGTTGAAGTCATCGTCGCCGTAGTCCGAGCCTCAGTACTCGGCGAGCGCGTCAGCCCGCGCCGCAATCCGGTCGCCAGCGTGCGAGGTCGTACCCGAGCATCGACTCCAACTCGGCGATGTCGTGCGAGAAGAACGAATACAGCTGACACCGTTCCTCGAGCGTCAGCGACCTGGGCACGACCGGCGCACGCGAGAGGTCGCGCTGGTTGCTGAACCGCACATGTTCCACGTCCGCAGGAACGAAGTTCGGTGCTGCACCTACATGCCGCAACGCTTGCACGTAGGCGCCGCTCGGGTCGTCTTCGACGTCGTCATAGAGCATGACAAGCAGCCGCGCACCGAATCGATCCGAGAATGCTGCCAGGCTCGCCGCGTACCATCCGCCGGAGATGATTCCGAGCGGATCCTGCTCGGGAGGGTCTCGTCGCACCAGTTCGACGAGATCACTCTCCGGAGGCAGACCACTGAACTTGATGTGATGGACCATCGCGGATTGCGCGCGGTCGATCGGATTGCGCAGGACCGCGAGCAGCCTCACCTCTGGCAGCGTTTCGTGTATGCGTGCAGCGATGACGTCGGGGTGCTCTCGCCAGAACATGTAACCGGGCGTCGCCTCCCCCACGATCGGTTCGCCCGACCAACCATCGAACTGCGTTCGGTACCATTCGACGCCGCGTCCGAACCGTTCGTCCTTGTTGAAGAATTCGAGCTCGGTCGGCGCGGCGTAGATGTCGGGGTGGGATCCGAGGTTCGATCGCAACCAGCGCGTCGCGCTCTTCTGCGCGCCGACGATGAGAAAGGTCGGAAGCGGCCCGTCACGCGTCACCACATCGCCTCCCAAGCGACGACCCTCCAGAGACGTGGCATCGCTACCCTTCGAAGACACCGACGGTTCGATGACGCCGGCCTCACGCGTCGCTGGCGACTCAGCACGGGCGCGTCATACGCTATTTCGAAGTGCTGAAGACCTGCCACTTGACCGTTCTGCGTACGCGGTGAACGCACAGTTGATCATCCCGGAGCACTTCGTCCTCGACGATGTCGCGCGCGAGCAAATGGAGCGGAGCCTGGCTCGGGCGCCGGCACATTTCGCCGGCGTCGTCGCGCGCACAGGTCCGCTACCTGCGGGCTCGAGCTATCGCGTGCACGCTGAGTGGCGATCGCTCGACGTCCCCGCGGACGCCGACGATACGAACACGATCGGGGTGCGCAGCGCGGTGCTCCTTCGTCCGGGTGTGGCCTTCGATTGGCCTGGCGACACGCTCGAGGTGGGCGGGCCGCTGCTCGTCGATCGTGCGGCACACGCGCACGATGCAGAGCGCGATCCCGGTCCGCTTGACGTCGCTTCCGAGCTGGGGCGGCCGCCGTTTCCTCGCAGACCGATCGTCGTGTTCGTCGCGTGCCGGCCCGATCCCGAACTGGGCGATTGGGCTCGACGTCTCGTCAACGACCTCCTGCCGCTCGACGTCGAAGGACGGTTGGCGCTCGCCGAGGTGCCGCCCGGTCCGCACCTGACGAGGCCGTGCCTGCCGTGCCCGGAGTCGATCCAGGCGCTCGCTCCCGACATCGTGGTCGCGCTCGATGCGGACGCCGCGGCTGAAGTACCGGCGTGGTGCGGCACCGACCGCAAGACCGTGATCATCGAGCTCGCGCCGGGCTCACACGCGCCGATTGAACTCGTTTCATGGCGGATCGGAGAGGCGTCCGGGCGGCGACGCGCGCGCATCGGCCGGGGCGTCGAGGCAACGGAGTTCGTGCGCCTCGTTTCGCGATTGTGCGCGGGTCCGCAGCCGATACCGCCGTCCGATGCAGACACCCGAGTGGTCGCGCCGGGCGGTGACCGGGTTCACGCCGAGCACGCGCGTCGACCGGCGTCTGGGTCGGTCGTCGTTGTGACCGGAACCGCCAACGGTCGGCTGTCGCGGCGCGGGCAGGCGCTGCTCGAGCACCTGTCGGCGGCGGGCGTGACGGTCGCCGCCGAGGCCCTTCGGAAGGCGCGGGTCGGGAACGTGCACGTTGCCGATTTGGTGCTGCTCACCGCCGTGGACGAGGGCGAGACTCTCGACGCGCTGATCGCGCGCCGGACTTCCGATGGACGGCCGACGGTTCTCGATGTTCTTCCGGCTGACCTCCAACCCGACGTCGCCGCTACTGGTACTCCCCGGCTCGTCCCGCGCGGCGGCGCTCGCGGCGAGGTGCGGGCTCGTCACCGCGCCCCACGGAGCGGTGCGCGACGCAGCTCGCGACCTCGGAGTACGAACGCACGTCCTTCCGACGTTGCCGAGTGGCACCCGTGCGGAAGCGTTGAAGGAGGCGTACAGCGAGCGTCCTTCCGGCCTGACGGCACGACCGATCGTGGGTTGGCACATCGGCTCGCAGGAAGTGGGCAACCCTTCGTACTTCGCCGCGGTCGCGAGTGCTCTCGCGTTCCTGCTGGAGCAGCGACCGTCACTGCATGTGCACGTCGTCGGCGAACCGTCCGCGGTGCCTGCGCTCCTGAAGGGGCACGAACGAGTGACGACGACCGTAGGTGCCGTCGACGCCAGAACGCTTGCCGGTTGGAGCGTGCACGCGTGGACGCCCGCGCTGTCGAACGGCGTGCTCGCCGACGACGCGCTCGACGCCTTCGAGGCGAGTTACGCGGGTGTCCCCAGCCTCATGCCGCTCCCAGGTCGAGCAGCTCTCGACGGATTCGTCGCGCCCGAACTCCTCGTTCGAGACTTTGAAACCAGAGCCGAGTGGGTGGCGTCGTTCCAACGCCTGCTCGACGACAACTCGTTGCGATCGATGCTCGCGCGATACGAAGCGCTTCGTTCGCATGCGGTGCACGGCGCGGTCGCGGCGCAAGCTGTCGTACATCGCTTCCTCGGGTGGGCGTTCTATCGCTCGGTTGGATGAACGTGCATTCGGAACCGCGGGTGACGGTGATCGTTCCCGTCTACAGAGGGATCGCTGACGTCACGAGGTGTCTCGAGAGCGTGACCCGTCATGCTGGCAGCATCCGTATCCCGTTCGAGCTGCTGCTCATCGACGATGCATCACCGGAGCCCGAAGTTCGCGCATACGTCGAGCGTTTCGACTCGTCCGCGTCCGAACTCTCCGTTTCGGTGCTGCGCAATCACGAGAATCTCGGTTTCGTCGCGACGGTGAACCGAGGCCTGCGGCGGGCGCAGGGTGACGTCGTCATCCTCAACAGCGACGCCGCGGTCAGTGCGGGCTGGCTCGATCGCCTCGCCGACGCGGCGCGGATGCCCGATGTCGCTACGGTCACGCCGCTCACGAACCAAGGCTCGCTGTGCACGATGCCCCGATCGGTCATCGACGCGTTCGACCTCGAGACGGCGCACCCCCGCATCGACGAGTGCGCCGCGTTCGTCGGCGGCAATTCGCTGCGGCTTCTGCCCGAGGTGATCGCCGGAGTCGGGTTCTGCATGTACATCACCCGCGAAGCGCTCGATCTGTGCGGGCTGTTCGACGAGGCGACCTTCGGCAAGGGATACGGCGAGGAGGTCGACTTCTGCTTGCGCGCAAGCCGTGTCGGGCTCCGCCACATCGTCGAGGACTCCACGTTCGTGTACCACCGCGGCGGCGGCTCGTTCGGTGCAGAGCAGCGCGCGGGTTTGGCGCGCGGGTCCGCGATCTTGCACGATCGCTACCCCGACTTCCGATCTGCCAACCTGCGCGAACGAGCGGACGATCCCCTCAGAGTCTCCTTCGCCGCGCTCGAGCTCGGTCTGTGCGAACGTCGACCGGATCGTCCGCACGTCCTGCACATGCTCCGCAGTGCGCCGGACGAGCTGGGCGGCACGGAGATATTCGTCCGGTCCCTCATGACCTCGCTCTCTCGCGATGTCGACTTCTCGTTGCTGTTCCCGGTGGAGTCCGGATTCGGCCTGCAGACCTTCTGGAACGTCGGCACCGGTGGTCCCGTCGAGCTGCAATTCCTGCTCCCCGGCGGACCTGTGGAGGCGACCAGCGTGTCGGACGACGTGGCTGCGGCCGCGCTCTCGATGGCACTCGACATGTTCGACTTCGATGCGGTGCACATCCAGAACCTGATTGGTCACTCACTTGCGCCACTCGAGGTGCTCGTCGACTTTCCCGGCCCGGTCATCTGCTCGGTCCACGACCTCTACCTCGCGTGTCCGAACCACTCGCTCCTGTACCGCGGCGAGCAGCCGTGCGGGATCCCGGACGATCTTGACGTCTGCGCGCGTTGCTTGGCCTCCCTGACTCGACCTGCGGATCAGGACCACCATCTGTCGCTCGGATACCTCGAGCGCTTTCGCGCGACCGTGCGCGACCACATCGAGACGGTCGATCGCTGGGTCTTCCCGACGCAGAGCGCCGCCGACTACTTCGCGCGCGTGTACGAGCCCGATCCGACACGAGTCGAGATCATCGAACATGGCGCGGTCATCCGATTGGACGGCGCCGAGCTGGAGCCTGACGTAGATCTGATCCTTGACGAGCCGTTGCGCGTGGCGTTCGTCGGACTCGGATGGGCGAAGAAGGGGTTCGCGGTGGTCAACGAGCTCGCGGAGATGTTCCGGCACACGAGCATCGAGATCCACCAGTTCGGTGAGGTGCGCGAGTCCATGTCGGCGGAGCTTCGGGTGCACGGTCCGTACAACAACGAATACCTCCCCGAGCTTCTGCACGGCGCGGGCATCCAGGTCGTCTTGCTGCCGGGCGCATATGCGGAGACCTTCGGGATCGTGATGACAGAAGCCTTGGTCGCCGGCCTCCCGGTGATCGGTGCCGGCTACGGCGCACTCGGTGAGCGGATTCGATCGACGGGCGCGGGGTGGACGATCGACCCGACCGACCACGAAGGCATTCGGGCGCTGATCGACCGGCTCGACCGGTGTCGTACGGAGCTCATGCGCGCGACTCGGCGCGCACGCGACGTCCCGCTGTACACGGTGCACAGCACCGCAAGTCGCTATGCCGCGCTCTACGGGGTCCGGGCGCGAGCGGCCGCATCGGCCGACGGGTCGGGCTGACGGCAGAAGTAGTCGAGCAGCGCGACCGGCCCTTGATCGAGCCGGTAGATGTGGATACCGGGGCCGCCGCGCGTCGCGGAATGCTGGAACGACGCGACCAGCCGAGTCGTGCAGGCGAGGTCCATGTAGAACGCCCTCTGGACCGGGTCTGCATCGCGCTGTGTCACCGAGTGAAACGGCTCACCGGCGGCGACGACGACGACGTCGTAACCTTCGCTTCTGTACTCCGCGACTGTTCGCGTCGGTGGATCAATGCCGTACGTCATGCGAACGCCTTTCCTCACGGGAGGAATCGTCCGGGTCTGCACGTTGAACAGTGGCGCCCACTGGAGCACTCGGCTGTCGTCCGGAAGGTTGTCGCGGATCCAGTCTCTCGACTGCGTTCGAGTAGTCGCGGCGCCGTCGTGACCGTAACGGTCCAGAGAGTCCTTTACCGGCGCGACCGCGACGAGCGCAGTGAGCGCGACGGCCGCGATTGCG
Organism: uncultured Actinomycetes bacterium; assembly: GCA_963740835.1. Taxonomy (GTDB): domain Bacteria; phylum Actinomycetota; class Acidimicrobiia; order IMCC26256; family PALSA-610; genus CAVUFH01. Next base: position 504,227 of record CAVUFH010000007.1, read on the forward strand.
ATCGCTCGACGAGGTCGCCGCGAGCGCCCACCCAGCGACTTCGAAACCTCGTGGATCGTCAACGCCGCGAACAGGAGGAGCACGGGCAGCATCTCGATCGCCCAGCGTTGCCAGTGCAGCTTTGAGAAGCTGATACCGACGAGGAAGATCGAGCAGAAGAGGAGCAGGAGCAGCTGGGGTGCGCGTCGTCGAACGAGGACGAGCACGACACCGCCGATCGCCGACACGAAGATCGGCCAAGTGACCGACGCGGGTATCGCGTCGCCGATGTACCAGCGCGCGTTGCCCAAGCGCGACAAGCCTTCGGCCACAGGATGCGAAGTCGTGTTCTCCGCGTTCACCGTGCGCCAAGCCGTTCGCGCATCGAGGAAGAAATAGGGCGTCGAGACGATGAACGCGGCGATGGTCGCGGTGAGCGCGACGCCGACCGCGGTCATGGCCCGGCCGGTGTCCCGGCGGTTGGGAAGCACGGCCGCTGCAATCATGCACGGGATGAGCGCCACCATGAAGTAGCGCGACGACGCCGCGAAACCGACAGCAATACCCGCGCACACCCACCAGCGAGGGCGCGATTCCTGCAGCGCGCGGACGCAGCACCAGAGCGCCAGCACGCCGAAGAACGTCGCCGCGCTGTCGCTTCGCACGATGCGCGCGAAGTGCATAGGAAAGGGCAAGACGGCCCAGAGCGCTGCGGCGATGAGCCCGACGGCGGTGTTGAACGCGCGGCGCCCGAGCGCGAACAAGGCCGGCAGCGTCGCGACGCCGAGCGCGATCGTCCACAGGCGGCCGATGACGTAGAACTCCGTCGGATCGGTCTCGTTGCGCTCGGTCAGATCGTGGTTGGGCAAGAGAAGCGGGCCGCCGTTGGCGACCGCGTCCCAGCCGTGGATCAGGAACGCGATCGGGTATATCACCGTCGAACCCGGGTGTCCGAACCAGTGTGGGTTCAGATCACCCGTTGCTGCCATGTGCACTGCTGGTTCGACGAAGAACTCTTCGTCGGTGTCGTGCAGGGGAAGGTCACGGTGCAACGCGGTGAGGTGCCCGACCGCCGAGACCGTCATCAGCAGCAGCAGCACCAGAAGGATCCCGCTCGGCAATCGCTCGCTGCGAACCCGTGATGGCCGGAACGGTTGCGTCACAGTTTCTGGTGTCGCCGTCCGTACCGCGAGATCAGCCATCGATCAACCCCGAACCGAGTGCACTCGCACCGCGGGACAAACGCGACGCTAGAGCGACGCGATCGAAGGGTCCAGCGGCGTGTGGGCCAACTCGACCCGCTGATACGCTCGCGCGCCGGGAGGCGGATATTTGACGCAAACGAGCGAAACACCGGACCCGCAGCGCCTCCTACGGCACGTACGCGCGCTGAGCGCCGTCAATCGCCAACTGCAAGCGCAGCTCGACCGCGACAGACCCGAGGCGGGATGGACCGCCAATCGTGTCCGTCGCGGCTCCGTCGGCACCGAGTGGCTTCGTCAGCTGCAGCGATCCGGAAACCCTGGCCCCGCTCGTCTCGTTCACGTGCCGGCGCGAGGTGTCTTCGTGATCGAGGGGATGGACCGCCGGGAGGTGCTTTCCGGGATGATTTCCACCGGGTTGACGAACGTCCTCGGCCCGGTTCGGGCAATTACGTCTGAGGAACTGGATCGCTACCGCGAAGGTCCACCGGTCGCCGTCCTCGAGGCCGGGCTCGGTCGCCCCTTCGTCGTCGTCGCCGGAAAGCGGTTGGCCATTCGGGGCTTGCCGCTCCCACATCCGGTGCGGGACGAGGAGATGCTGGCGTTTCCCATCGGTGAGGAGCTACAGGTCGCAGCCGGTGTCCGCGCCGGAGCGAACCGTCTCGAACGCGCGCGGGCGATGCTCGTCGACGAGGGCGCGGTGCGCGCGACCGTCACCATGTCCCGCAAGGTCGCGGCGCGGATACGGCGCGCAGGCGCTCGGCACCGCTGATCGGTCGGAAGGCGAATGGCGCGGTCAGCCCGCTCGGCGCTGAGAGCACTGCCGGACCGCCTTCGCGGAGTCCGAAGCGATCTCGGGGGCCGCGTCGACTATCTCGCGCTCGCGACTCGGGCCACAGACCTGCGCGTGAAGCTCACGCGTGGTGCGCGCGGATGCGCGGAGCACTTCGCGCGCCCATCGCCGATAGACCACGGGCCCGAAGTCCGACCGCGCGACGCACCCGCCGAGCCACCGCCGGTCAGAGCGGATCGCGTGCCGCGACTGCGGCCAAAGGTCGCGATCGTGGCATGGGATGTCGGGCACAACCCCCTCGGGCGCGCATACGTACTGGCCGGCATCCTGGGGAGGCGGTTCGAGACTGAGATCTGGGGCGCGCAGTTCAAGCGCTACGGCTCGAAGATCTGGGCGCCGTTGCGTGACTGCGACATCCCGATCCACGTCCACGACGGTCGACCGTTCCCCGCGTACCTCGACATCATGGACCAGGTTTCGCGGCAGATAGACGCGGACGCGATCTATGTATCCAAGCCTCGACTGCCGTCGTTCGGCGTCGGGATCTCGGCGAAGGTGGCGCGCAACCGGCCGCTGGTGCTCGACATCGACGACCACGAACTCGCATTTTTCGGCGAGCACGACGGGATTTCTGCGAGAGAACTGCTCAAGATCCGGGGCGATCATGACGTGACGCTGCCGTTCGGTCGGCTGTGGACGCGCGCTTGTGATCCTTTCATCGCCGCAGCCGACGCCCGAACCGTGTCGAACCCAGCCCTCGCCGAACGGTTCGACGGAATCATCGTTCCGCACGCGCGCGACGAACGACGCTTCGACCCCGCGCGGTACGACCGAAACGAGACCCGGCGACACCTTGGCATCTCGGAGTCGCAACGGCTGCTCCTGTTCGGCGGAACGCCGCGCGCGCACAAGGGCGTCGTCGAAGTTGTCCGGGCACTCGAACTCCTGGGTGACGACCGGTACCGCGTCTTGCTCTTCGGCACGCGTGAATTCGACGAACTCCGCGACACACTGGGCCCGCTCGAGCGCTGGGTGATCAGCCTCCCGTATCAATCCTTCGATGATCTGCCGCGCATCGTCGGGGCCGCCGACCTCGCGTGCGTCCTCCAGGATCCGAATCATCCGGTATCGCAGCACCAAATGCCGGCGAAGATCACGGACGCGCTCGCGATGCGCGTCCCGTGCCTTGTGACGCCGGTGCCGCCACTCGAGGAGCTGATCGGCACGGGCGTGCTGCAGGTGTTCGACGGCACCGTGCCCCTGCACGAGCGCATCACCGAGATCCTCGACGACCATGGCGACGCCATGGATCGAGCGGGTCGAGGGCGCGAAATCTTCGAGGAGAGGTACAGCTACGAGGCGGCCAGTGCCGTCATCGCCCCGATGTTCGAACGGTTGCTGGACTCGACGCCCGCGCCCGCGGACCGGCTCGCCGAGCTGGTCGATATACCGCGGCAGCGCTTTCGGTCGCACCGCCGGCGCGCTTCGCCGCCCGTTCGCGTTCCGGGCCGGCGCGGGAAGCAGATCGCCCGCGGCGAACGTTTCGACGTGGTCGTGTTCTGGAAGCAGAACGACACGGGCATCTACGGCCGCCGGCAGGACATGTTCGTCAAGTACCTGGCCCGTTCGGGTCGCGTGCGATCGATCGTCCATTTCGACAATCCGACGACGCCCGAAACGCTCTACAAGGTGCACCGCAGAGCCGGAGCGTCCACAGACCAGGGCCGGCTCATCGTGCGAAACACGGCGCGCCGCCTCCTCCCCCCACGCAAGGCCGAACTTGTTCGCTACCAGACGTTCCTGTACGGGGGCAGGTTCACCAGACGGCTCGGCCTCCCTCGGCGCGAGCGGTACCCGGACTATGTGAGGTGGGTCCTCGAGCGACGTGGCCTCGGTGATCTGCCGATCGTTGCCTGGGTGTACCCGACCAATCCGGATCTGCCCTGGATCATCGATGACCTCGACCCCGAGTTCGTGATCGCCGACGTCGTGGACGACAACCGCACCTGGCACGAGGAGGAATCCGCGCTCTACGACGTCGTCGAGCAGAACTACGAGGACGTGCTGGCACGCAGCGACCTCGTGCTGGCGAACTGTGAGCCCGTGGCCGAGGCCATGAAGCGGTTCGCGCCCGAGATCCACGTCATCCCCAACGGATGTGAGCTCCCGGCCGGCGACCGTCGGGCGCCACGCCCCAGAGCGCTCCAGGCGTTGGAAGGTCCGATCGTCGGCTACGTCGGAAACCTTTCGTCGCGCATCGATGTCCCGCTCCTCGATGCGCTCATACGCGCCCATCGATCGTGGCAATTCGTCTTCGTCGGTTCGGCGCACCTCGATCGATCGATCCTTCGTCTCGAAGCAGAACCGAATGCACACTTCTTGGGCGTGAAGCCGTACGACGAGATGCTCGACTTCGTCGCGCACTTCGACGTCGGCGTGATCCCGCACGTCGACAACGACATGACGAGGTCGATGAACCCCTTGAAGGCGTTCGTCTATTGCGCGGCCGGCGTGCCGGTCGTGTCCACACCGGTCGCGAACCTCGATGGGTTGGCGAGCGTCATCACGATCGCCGAAGGGCCGGCGGCGTTCGGCAACGCAATCGAGGATGCGCTCCGTCGCGGTCGCCAACCCGTAGACATCGACATGTTGCGACCGCTGTCGTGGGAGTCTCGCGTGGCGCGCACGCTCGAGCTGATCGACGAGGAAGTAGCGGCTCGCGGTTGAGAACCGGTGCGCTATGTCTCGGGTTCGACCTTGACCGGGATCAGACGACGGCTTCGGAAACTGGCTCCGTTGGCCGCCGGCGCGAAGTCCTCGAGCTCGGTGACGATGGTGCGCGACGTGCGATCGTGGTCGATCAATTCCTCGAGGAGACGCTCGACTTCGTCATCGTCCGCTTCACCGCTCGCGCGGTCGCGGAGCTTCTCGGTGAGCCGGTTCACGGGATCGTGGTTGCAGTTCTTGCAGATCGGCTCACGTGTGCTCGCACGTTCGAGCTTGTCGCCCATGATCGCCATGAACGATGTTTCGAACACGCTGCCGAACGCGACCTCCTTCTTCCAGTCCGAGCAGCAGAGGTAGTACTGACCGTCGTAGCCGATGAAGAGCAGCATGAACGGGGCGGCGCAAACCGGATCGACCTGCCGGGCGCGGAGCATCGCCTCGGCTTCGGCGCGCTCGGCGAAGTTCGAGTACTGCATCTCGTCGACGAACAGCGTTCCGCCTCGGTTCATGATGTCGAATCCGAGGAACTCGTCGATTCCCCGTTCCCGCCAGAAGTTCGCCATCTTGTTCATGTGAGCCGGGTCACGGCGGTGGTTCACGAGCACGATCCGGACCTGGCATTCCCCTCCGGAAGCGCGCGCCATCTCGGCGAATCGCACGACGTTGTCACACGTCTTCTCGAAGGGCAGGCCGTAGATCTGGTCGTAGTCGCCACCCTCCTCGCCGACGTTGATCTCGAGGCCCTGCACTCCGGCCTCCAACAGCGCCGCACCCCGTCGCTCATCGAGCAACGAACCGTTCGTGGAAACGCTGATCTCGAATCCTGCCTCGCGCACCTGCCGAGCGAAGTCCGGGGTGTGCCGGTTGAGGAGAGGTTCACCGAGCCCGCAGAGGTTGACCTTCGTCCGAGCGCCGAAGCGTTCACGCGCGATCGCGTCGAACTCGATCGTTCGGGAAAGTGCCCGCTCGAACACTTCCGGCGTCATGAGGCCCTGATGCGGCGTTTGATCGCGCGGGCAGAAGTAGCAGTGAGCGTTGCAGCGGTTCGTCGGCTCGATGTCCAGGTTCAGGGACGGAAGCTGCATGCCCGGGTGACCTCCATTGTGCGCATCAAAGACTTCCATGTGAGCGACCGGTACGGAATTCCGACCGCCGCGTGCCGTCGCACTCGAGCAGTCGCACGCGCGCCTTTCGGACGGTTGTCGCAGTGCCGAACACCACGTTATCGTTGCTCGACCAGACCAGGGAAGGGGCAGCCGCGGATGGCCGACGATGCTGGCGACCGGGCGACAACGCGCCGGTTCGAGCTCTCTGAACCGCAGGTCACGTACTTCAAGACATTCGGATTCCTGAAGATCCCAGGCCTGTTCGCATCCGACGTCGAACGCATTCGGACCGGGTTCGAAGAGGTGTTCGCGGCCGAGACGCCGGAAGTGCTGGACCCGGACAATCCGTATCACCGAACGCAGGACCCGCGCTACGAGCGCGAGACACGGACGATGATCCGCCGCTTCATCGACAAGAGCCCGAACCTGGAGTGGCTGCGCGACGACCCGCGCGTCCTCGCCGTGGCGCAGAGTCTGCTCGGGGACCCGTTCGTCTACGCGGAGAGCGACGGGAACCTTTTCAACTGCGACGTCTACTGGCATCTCGACGTGTATGGCGCGACACCGGACGTCGAGCACATCAAGATGTCCTTCTATCTGGACCAACTGCGAAAGGACAACGGCGCGCTGCGAGTGATCCCGGGCAGCCACTTCGCACGAACGAGCTACGCACGGGAGCTCTACAAGCAGCTCTCCCACGACCCGAGCCGGGTTGCGGAACACGTCGGTGTCGCGGTGGACGAGATCCCGGCGTGGGTGGTCGACGTCGACCCGGGCGATCTCATCGTCGGCAACTTCCGCACGATGCATGCGAGCTTCGACGGCGGCGCCCGTCGCCGACTGTTCACCCTCAATTTTTCTGCAGCACCAGGGGAGACGGCCGCGGCGTGAAGCTTCGCAAGTCGCGGAGCGACCGTGTGGCCGAACTGCTCACCCGCGCCGAGCAGCTCACGGCAAATGGCCACACGCTCCAAGCCGTGGAGATGCTGACGGCAGAAAACCGACGAGAACCTACGGCGGAGATCGAGCGACTCCTCGTGCAGCTTCGTCACGCGGCATGGCCCGAAGTCGAACGCGTCCCGCCGGAGCGATCGCAGGCGGTCGTTCCGGACTACTTCGACGGCTGTACCGGTATTCCCGAGGCACCGGCCGACGAGCTCGACGCCCGGACGATCCAATCGGCGATTCGATACCACGGCGGCATGGTTGTGCGCGGTCTGGTTCCGATGGAGCGGTGCGAGAGTCTGCGAGCCGACATCGACCGCAGTTGGGAAGCCATCGACCGGTTCCGCGGCGACGGAACACGGGATCCGGCATGGTTCGATCCGATGGATACCGACGCGAGTGGTTTGACGATGATGGCGAGGTCGTTCGTCATGGCCGGCGGCACGGCGTACGTCGCGGACTCGCCTCGCCTGTTCTTCAACCTCCTCGAGGCGTTCGAGTCTGCCGGTGTGACGCGCGTCGTCACGGACTACTTCGGAGAACGGCCGGCCCTGTCCCTCGTCAAGCTGGCTCAACGCCGCCTGGCACCCCAGGCCTCGGGCGGCTGGCACCAGGACGCGGCGGTGTACGGCCTGACTGCGCAGACACTGAACGTCTGGCTGCCCGTCTCGCGCTGCGGCGACATCGCGCCGGGGCTCGAGATGTATCCGCGCCCCCTCGACCATGTCATCAGCACATACGGAACGGAAGGCGTCGACGAATATCGCGCCGTGACAGACGACGTCGCAGTCCTCACCGCGCAGGCCCCCGCCGCCCGACCGGTGTTCGAGGCCGGAGACGCCGCGATCTTCGATCAGTTCCTCCTCCACCAAACCGCGGCGAGCCCGACCTTCAGCGAACCGCGCTACGGCTTCGAGTCGTGGTTCTTCGCGCCCTCGACGTACCCGGATCCGAAGCGCTGGATCCCGCTCGTCTATTGAGCAAACGTATGCCGAGCGCCGTTGAACCGGCTGCACTGCCAGAACAAGGAGCCGGCTCACGATCTGCGGATCGCTCTGCGGACTCACACGCGGCGAAGCGTGTCGCGTCCTCCCTCAGTTCGGAACGGGCCGCGCTGTGGTGCTTCTGCGTCTATGTCGGGATCGCGCTCCCTCTCATCTTGTTCCACCTCGGGCGGTATCACTGGTTCTTCGGTGATGAGTGGAGCTTCCTCGCAGAGCGCAACGGCGGGAACATCGGAGATCTGTTTCGATCGCACGGCGAGCATTGGGTCACGATTCCGGTCGTCATCTATCGAGTCCTCTTCAATGCGTTCGGTCTGCGCAGCTACGTCCCGTATCAAAGCGTCGTCGTCGTCGCACATCTCACGACCGCAGTGTTGTTGCGCGTGGTCATGCGTCGCGCCGGCGTCAGTCCCTGGACTGCGACGATCGTCGCTGCTGTGTTCGTCCTGTTCGGACCGGGTGAAGAGAACATCGTGTGGGCGTTCCAGTTCACGTTCGTCGGTGCCCTCATGTTCGGACTCGTACATCTGATCCTCAGCGATCACGACGGGCCGATCGATCGTCGTGATCAGCTCGGCCTCCTTGCCGGCGTCGCGAGTTTGATGTGCTCTGGCGTTTCACTCGTCCTGGTCGCGGTCGTCGGACTGGCGGTTGTCGTTCGTCGCGGATGGAGGCCGGCCGTCTTCCACACAGCTCCACTCGGGGTGCTCTACGCGATCTGGTTTCTCACCACTGATCCCGGCGGTATCGACAACCCATACGGCCGCAGCGCGACCACGCGTGAGTTGCTTCGGTTCGTCTGGTCGGGGATGCGCGGCGACTTTCGAGCGATCGGAGCCTCTCGACCGTTCGGGTTCCTGATCGCAGGCGTTCTCGTGCTCGGCGTGGCGCTGTCCTTGCGCCGCTTCGGTGGCACCGGGTTGCGACAAAGATTCGCGCCGGTCGCATTACTTGCCGGTGGCGCCCTCTTCCTGATCGGTACCGGATACACCCGCTGGTTCGTCACGCCGGTCGCCGACAACCAAAGCAGGTATCTGTACACCCTCGCCGCCTTCACGTTGCCTGCCGTCGCAGTCGGCGTCGACGAACTCGCGCGCCGCTGGCGACCGGCAGCACCGCTCTTGCTCGTGCTGTTCCTCGTACCGATCGTCGCGAACGTCGACGACTTCGGCTCCCGCTCACCGTTCAACGCCGCGTATCACAACCGCCAGAAGGAACTCGTGCCGACGCTGGCCTACTCCAAGTTGGCACAACGAGTTCCGGCCTATGTGCGTCCGAATCCATGGTTCAGCATCGGTTGGCTGCGCGACGCGGCGGCTGCGGGCGAGGTGCCGCGCCCTCCGAGCGCGTCGCCGGAGATCGAGCGGCAATTGCCGCTCTTGTTGGGGTTGACACAGTTGCCGGGTCGGGGCGCTCGCACGAACTGCGGAACATTCTCGGATGGCGTGACGCTCGTGCCCGCGAAGGGTGAGCGCCTCACATTCGACTTCGCGAAGAAGCCCCCGGTCGGAGCAAATTTCTTCGTGCAGAACTTGCTCGTCGTGAACCAACTCTCGCCCGCGGGGCGCTCCGTGAGCTCGGTCGGGTACAAGTCGGACTTCGGAAACGTCATCGAAGTCGAGATCGACGGTTTGCGACTGCATTTGCGTGCGGCAGTACAAGGTCAGGACCTTGTGTTGTGCAGGAGCCGGGCGAGGTCACGCCCGACGCCGTAACCAACGCGTCGGGCTCACCGGCACAGAATGAAGGCTTCGGTACCGGCTGCGAGCCCGAACCGAACCTGTAGGTCGTCGAACTGCGCGCGCAGGAGATGGCCGTAGTCGGGATGGATCGCGAGCGGAGTTCCGACGGGCCGGCCGTTCTCCAGGAGTTGGACGGTGTACTCCTGCGCGAAGAACCAGCCGTCCCGTGGCTTGCTCCACGGACCGACATACACGCCGAGCTGATCGCCTTTGCGCAACGAAACGTCAACCGGGCCGCGCTCGGTCTTGCAGTTGTCCTTCGGAGCGGGTCGGTCGAGAGCGGTGAGACCGAAACGGAGTCGGAGGGTCGGATCGTTGAAGGCGGCGGGCGAGTTGGGAGCTGGGAGCTTGCCGGCGCGCCGCGCGTCGAGCAGCCACCCGTCCGTGATGGGGCTCCACGCCGGATCCGGCCGCGTCGAACGCGGGACCTGCTCGAGGTACTTCGAGCGCCCCAACGTGGCGATGAGCTCACGCCGACCTTCGAAGTACGCCTTGCCAAACGGAGGGTTCGTATCGAATTGGCCGATGCCGTACGGAATGGTGGCGGCGAGCACAACGACGCCGACGGCGACGGCCGGGCGCCATCGCCGAGTGAGCGCGTCGACCGCGACGGCCAGTGCGGGCAGCGAGAAGGCCGCCACGAGATGCACGTAGCGGCTCGAGTTCCCGACATCGGGACCGATCCACCAGCGGCCGTAGCCGCTGACGAGCAGGAAGAGCACGCCCGCCAGGAGCAACGAGAACGGCATCACCGCGGCTCGGATGCGCTCGCCCCGCGGGAGCGGAAGCCACGCCACCGCGAGGCCCGCGGCGAGGATGACGCCGTAGAGCGCAGCGAGTGGAGCGCTGCCGATGGCCATGCCTCTGAACGTCGCCACGACGCCGGTGTTCGCGAAGTGGACAATCGCTCCCCAGTCCGTCGCGCGGCCATAGGGATCCTTGATCTGATCGGGACCGATGGCCAGCCACCAGCCTGCGTAGATGACGCCCAAGGGAACCACCTGGAAAGCAGCCGGCCGCCAGCCCCGACGGATCAGCACGACCGCCCCCACCACGACGGTGAAAAGCGGTGCGAGCCCGGAGCTGAGCAGCCCCAAGAATCCGAATCCGAGCGCGAGCCAGTCGCGGCGACCGAACGGGCCGTCGTGGTCGGCGAGAAGCAGCTGCGACAGCCCGAACACGAGCGTGCCGGTGAAGCCGATCTGGAACGCCCAGACGATGTTCTCTTCACCCGGCCCGAAGAGGACGAAGACCGATGCTGCCGCCGTCGCGATCCATGGGTTGACGTTGCAGCGGCGCATGACCGCCCGCAGCAGCACGGCGGCAGTCAGGTGCAAAACGATGACCGGGACTTGATACGGCAGGTACGACCGCAAGCCGAACAGGTTCCAGAGCACGCGGTAGGCGATGATCGGGAGCAGCTGTAGGTGCTCGTTGTGCGGATGGAGCAGATCGCCGAGACTGCCGCCGTTGCGGGTGACGAGGTAGTCCCACTCGTCGCCGTGAAACCAGAAGTAGTTGCCGAGCTTGGCGATCAGCGCCCAGGCCGCGACGACGATGAACGCGCCGAACACCACGGCGGCCGCCCGCGCTTGGCGACGGGACGCCTCCGCGCGCTCGGGCTCCACGGCAATGGGGTCGTCGAGAGCGGAGGCAACTCCCGGCCCGGTACCCGCGATCAAGAGGTCACGCGGATCTCCGGCGGCCGCGCTTGCTGCTGGGCGAGTCGCCTCCCCATTCGCCAACCGGCGTCCTCCGTGAGCACACGAACCCTCGTGGAAAACCTGCATGCTCGCACACGATCGCGGCACGGTCGAGGTAGGCCCCCCGCCCATCCGCCCCGTACCGACGCTCGCCGCATCGGTCCCGGTGGCCACGGGCCGGGACGAGCGTTCACTCGCGTTCCGCGAGAGGAGCTAGACGGAAGGCCTGGTGACAGGGCATGCTGTGACCCCAATTCGGTCAAGCGGCGGACGTTCAGGGAACACGCACTCTCGAACACGCACTCTCGAAGAGGACGGCGTGATGCAAAGCAGGGAAGCACCGTCGGTCATCGACCTCACCGGTACGGCCGAGGGCGTGCAGCAGCTGTACCGCCACCGCTTCAGCGAGCGGGACCGCCGCAAGAAGGACTTCGTCTGGCGCACCATCGTCGTCGATTTCCTGCAGAACTGGGTTGCGCCGAACGATGTCGTGCTCGACGTCGGTTGTGGGCAGGGCGAGTTCCTCAACCACGTCCGATGTCGTCGCCGCATCGGTGTCGATCAGAACGTCGATGCGCGCCACGAGCTCTCCGCCGGAATCGAGTTCCACGCGGGTGATGTTCGCGATCTGTCCTTTCTCGACGACGAGTCGTGCGACGTCGTGTTCACCAGCAACATGCTCGAGCACCTTCGCTCGAAGGTGGACGTCGAGCGGACGCTCTCCGAGATGCGCCGCGTGCTTCGCTGCGGCGGCCACCTCATCGCGCTCGGGCCGAACCTCCGGTTCCTCGGCGGCAAGTACTGGGATTTCTGGGATCACTACACGGAGATCACCGACCGATCGCTCGTCGAGGTCCTCGAGAACCTCGACTTCGTGATCGTGGATCGATTCCCCAAGTTCCTGCCGTACACGACACGTTCGTTCCTCCCGAAGTCGGAACAGCTCGTGCGCCTCTATCTCCGCTCCCCGATCGCCTGGAAGATCATGGGGAAGCAATTCCTGATTCGTACGATACGTCCCTACTGAGATCATGCTGCCGGGAGCGACTGCGCGCGCTGACGCGCCGCGATGCCGCGTTGCGATGCCGCGTTGAATGACCTCGGTGCGCCGATCAGACTCGGGGGAATGGGACCAGCTGCGGTACGGGCGTCGACGACCGCGGTCGAGCCGGATCGCACTCGACGAACGCCCGGATGGCTGCCTGACACGCTCATCGCTTCACTGCTCGGGCTGGTCGCCTTCGTGGTACGGCTGAACCTGCCGAGTGACGGCCTGTTCCACGACGACGCGTGGCAGGTGCTGGCCGTCAGCCGCGGTGGCCCGTCCGACTTCCCGATGGTCGGGCAGATGCAACCGGGTTACACGCTCGGCCTGATGCTGTGGGAGCGCATCTTCGGCAGCGGCACAGTCAGCATGATCGCTCCCGCACTCATCGCAGGAGCGTTGGGGCCTCCCGCGCTGTACCTCGTCCTCAGGCACCTCGGATTCGCCCGATCGATTTCGTTGCTGCTGGGCGCGGCCCTGACAGCAGCCTCGACCCACATCGTGTTCTCGGATCGGGTCAAGACCTACACGGGCGACGTCCTCGTCGTCCTCGTGCTGGTCGTGCTGGTCCCCCATCTCGCGACACGACGCTGGACGCGAGCTACCGGTGTTACCTGGTTCCTCGCGGCAGTTGCGATCGCGACGTACAGCCCGTTCGCGCTCCTGAGCGTCGTCGCGGCAGGCATCGTCCTCGCGTCGCACCCGAACCATGACCGCGCCGTACGCCTTGCCTCCACCGGTGCTCAGCTCGCGTCGTGCGCGCTCTTGGCCCTTGTCGAGATGCGTACGTACAGCTCACGAGCGCTCCGAGGTTTCTGGAGCGGGAAAGACGCGTTCATCCACATCACCGCGAATCCCCTCGAGGTGATCCGGGACGTGCTGCGCCATTCGTTGCGTGTCGTCGCGGTCTTTCCGGCGGGCGGAAGCTGGTGGCAACCGGTTGCCCTCGTCGTCGCGATCATCGGTGTCGTTCTCATGGCAACGCGCGGACGACAGGTCGTGCTCGGACGTTTTCTCTTCCTCCTCGCACTGTTCGCCGTGCTCGGCGCGTTGGTCCACCGCGTGCCGTTCGGTGCGCGACTTTCGGGTGATGGCGGACGAGTAGCACTCTGGCTGATACCCGTCGTCGCAGTGGGGATCGCCGCCGTTCTCGCGCGTGCTCGGGGCGCGCTGCCCGATGGCCGCGGCCGCGCAGCATTCGACGCGGTCGCGGTGGTCGTGACGATCGCGACGCTCGCGAGCGTGATCGGAGCCAGCTACGAGTACCCGAACGAGGGCGCACGCGGCGCGAGCCGCGCCGTCATGGCCGAGCTCGGGCCGCGCGACGCCGTGTGGATCACGCGCTCGGCCTTCTTTCCGTTCGCTCTGCAATCCGGCGCACCGGTACGACTCCGCCGCGACACCCGATCGAATTGTGGGCTTCCTTCCCGAATTCACCGACCCGCGTTTCCACCTCGTCGACTTCGGCACGACGACATCGGACCTCGTGGGCTCGCTGACGCATGCTGACCGCGTGTACGTCGTCAATGCCGGTGGCCTGGGGAGCCCGCGCTACGCCGCGTATCTGGCAAGGCTGGGCTTCACGTTGACGTACGAGGGCTTCGTCCACGAGCGCACCGAACAACTCGGCCACGCGCACATCGACCAGTGGCGGCGGCGTCCCGCGGATTGAAGACAACCCGAATCCGAGTGAAGATGCTCCGCGTGTCAGCGACCCCAACCGCCGTTCGATCGACAACGTCGACGCAACAGTCCGCCCGATCGCGGAGTCTCAGCGATCCCCGCATCGTGCTGCCCGCAGTCATCGCGGCCGGCGTCGCCGGCATCCTTCTTGCGGTCACCCGGTATGGGATCGGCCTCACTCCGGACTCCGTCGTCTACGTGACGGGCGCGCGGCGCATCGCGGACGGTCACGGCTATACCAACATCGACGGTCGCGCCATCAGCTCCTGGCCACCCGGATACTCGTTCGTGCTCTCGCTCGGTGAACATCTCGGAATCGACGCCCTCGACGGGGCGGTCATCGTGAGCCTGATCGGCCTCGCCGCGACCGTCGGGCTGTCCTATCTGCTGCTCCGGCGCCACGTACATTCACCCGCGATCCGCGCCGCCGGAACGCTGGTTGTCGGATGTTCGGCGGTATTGCTCGAGATCTCGTCGAAGGCGCTCAGTGAACACGTCTTCGTTCCTGTCCTCCTCCTCTTCATCCTCGTGTGCGAAGAGCTCCTCGCCCGACCGACCGACGGGCGTCTCTTCGTCGCCGCCGTGTTGCTCGCGTGGGCTGCGTTCTATCTGCGATATGCCGGTGTGGTCACGGTCGCGATCGGCGCACTGATCCTCCTCATCGGTGGGTGGAGACGAAGTGCCGGCACCGCAATCGTGCGCGCCACGGCGTTTACCGTGCTCGCCGCGAGCGCGCCGATCTTGTGGATGCACAGGAACGTGGATGCCGGCGCCAACGCGATGGGCCCTCGAGCCGAGGCGTCGGAAACGCTCGTGGGGAACGTTCGGCGCGTGGCCAACGAGTTTTCTCAGTGGGTCGGCACACAACTCGCGCCGCCGCCTGTCCGTGCCCTCGTGCTCGGCGTTGTGATCGTCGCGCTGGCGGTGCTCTTCCTGGCCCTGGTCCGCAAACCTTCAAACGTGCCAAGCGACTGGCGGTCGATGGTTCCGTTGGTGCTCGTCGTCGTGGTCTACGTCGGCTATCTCGTCGCATCGGCGTCGATCGTCGCGTTCGGTGCGATCAACACCCGTTTCCTGGTCCCGGTTTTCGTACCCGTGGTCATCCTCGGCGCGTGGACCTTCGAGCGCGTGCGCGAACGGACCACCTCATCGGCCATCCGCTCCGCGATGACGGCAATCGCGGTCGCATGGGTCGTCGTGAACGTCGGGTGGTTCGCCGGTCGAGCGATCGGATACGCGCAGAACGGTGCGGGCGGCTACGCATCAGAACGGTGGCACCACTCCGCGCTGATGCAGGACGTCAAACGAGTCGACCTGTCGAAGCACAGCTACAGCAATGACGCGCGCGCGGTCGCGATCTTTGCCGACAAACCGGTCACGGTCAGCGTCTCCAAAACGTTCTTCAACTCCAATTCGCAAACCGGCGACCTACCGGCGTTCGTGCGGCAGGTCGAGTGCACGAACGACGTCCAACTGATCTGGTTCGTTCCAAACGGCGCCAAGTACCTGTACTCCCTCGAGGAGCTCCGCAGGGTCGTGCGGCTCGTGCCCGTCGTCGAGCGGCAAGACGGTGTCATCTACGATGTCCGGCCCCTCGCGGGTCATCCGTGCCGTCGATGACCTGTCGAAGAGAAAAGTGGACGCGAGGCCGCGTGCGACGTGGCCAGCATTTCGGCTGCCGAACTACGGTGTTGCCTTCTTCGGCCACGGAAGGACCGTTCCGACCATGTATCCGTTCTGGGACACCGTCGTCGCGCCGCTCATCAGCGCCTCTGGTGCAAAGCGGATCGTCGAGATCGGAGCACTGCGGGGTGAAACCACCTCGCTGATGCTCGAGGGGCTCGCGCCGGAGAGCGAGCTCCACGTCATCGATCCGCTTCCCGAGTTCGACCCGGAGCAGCACGCGCGCCGCTTTCCGGGTCGGTACGTGTTCCATCGCGATCTCAGCCTCAATGTGCTCGACCGATGCGGCGCGTTCGACGTCGCGTTGATCGACGGAGACCACAACTGGTACACGGTGTACAACGAGCTCCGTGTCCTCCGTGAGTCGGCCCGCGCGGCCGGAGAACCGATCCCGCTCCTGATCCTGCACGACGTCGGCTGGCCCTATGGACGCCGTGATCTGTACTACGAGCCGTCACAGATCCCGGCCGAGTTTCGGCAGCCGTACAAGCGGAAGGGCATGAAGCGCGGTCACACCGAACTCCTGCGTGGCGGCGGCATGAATGCGGAGCTCTGCAACGCCGAGCACGATGGTGGCCCACGCAACGGAGTGATGACAGCCGTCGACGACTTCATGGCCGAGCACGACCGTCCGCTCCGCAGAGTGGTGCTTCCGATCTACTTCGGGCTCGCGATCGTCACGGAGGAGGACCGGCTCGATCGCAACCCGGAGTTGCGCGCGTTGCTCGACGAACTCGAGAGCGGGAAGGGCAAGGACACGCTCCTCGAGCTCTCCGAGAACATCCGTCTCGACGCCGCCACATGGGAGCAGGACGTCCTCCGGTTCCGACAAGCGCGCCATGACGGCATCGTCGAGCGGTATCTCGATCTCCTCAAGGGTGCGTTGCTCGACGAGCACTACCTCGAGAACGAAGTACGGATCGAGTACCTCATCGGGTGCGCCGAACGTGGTCAGCCCGTCAACCCCGACCTGCTGCGCGACCCGACGCGGTTCCTTCGTCAGGAAACGCAAAGGCTGCGACGAGAGCGCAGATCCGGCGCACACGACGGCGAACGCGACGCACGGACGTACTTCCCGTACACAGCCATGGGCCGAAGTCGCCTCGACCACCTCGAACAAGCTTTGGGCGAGGTGATGCGCAACGGCGTCCCGGGCGACATCGCGGATTGCGGCACCGGCCGTGGGGGCGCGGCAATCTTCGCACGCGGCTTTCTCGCCGCGCACGACCTCGAGACGCGCCAGGTCTGGGTGGCCGACACGTTCCGGTCGGCGCCGGAGAGCGCGCCGACCCGAGCGTTGGCCGACGGCGGCGTCGAAGACCTCCTGAGCGACCTCAACCAGGTGCGAGAAGGTTTCGCGCACTTCGGCCTCCTCGACGACCGGGTCCGATTCCTGCAGGGCCGCTTCGACGAGACCTTGCCCGACGCGCCGGTCGAGCACCTGGCAATCCTGCGTATCGGGAGCGGCGTGCGTGGCGCGGCCGGCGCCGTGCTCGAGAACCTCTATGACCGCGTGTCGATCGGCGGCTACGTCATCGTCGAAGACGAGGTCGAACCGGATTGTCACAAGGCGATCAATACGTTCCGCAAGCGACACGGCATCGCCGAGCCAGTCGAGCGGGTCGGATCGGTCGGATTGGCATGGCGCAAATCCGAGCCCGCGACAAAGTCACCCAAGGCGAAGGCGCACGCCGCGAACCGGGTGCCGGAGCGCCCGCCGCTGGCCCCGCCAGTGCCTCTTGCGGCGATCGACCTCTCCGTCGTCGTCGTGTTCTTCGACATGCGGCGCGAGGCGGCGCGCACCCTCCAGTCACTGACGCGGACCTACCAGCAAGGCATCGACGACCTCACGTACGAAGTGATCGTCGTGGACAACGGCTCGCACGAGGACGAGCGCCTCGGTGACGCCTTCGTACGCGAGTTCGGACCGGAGTTCCGCTACATCGACATCGGCGCCGGCGCGCCGGCGTCCCCGACCGTCGCCCTGAACCGCGGCATTCGCGCCAGCCGCGGCAAGGCGGTCGCGCTCATGATCGACGGCGCGCACATCCTGACTCCGGGCGTCCTCCAGTTCGGAATCGTCGGACTGCGGAGCTACGAACCGGCGATCGTCGCGACACAGCAGTGGTACGTCGGTCCCGGTCAGCAGCCCGAGGCGGTCATCGCCGGCTACAGCACCGAAGACGAGGACGAGTTGTTCCGGCAGATCGAGTGGCCACGCGACGGCTACCGCCTGTTCGAGATCGGGCACTTCATCGGTGAGCGCGATTGGCTCGACGGCATCCTCGAGAGCAACTGCCTCTTCGTTCCGCGATCCCTGTTGGAACAGGTCGGCGGATTCGATGACAGCTTCTCGATGCCGGGCGGCGGCTACGCGAACCTCGAGTTGTACGAGCGACTCGGGTCTTCTCCGGGGGTCACGTTGACGACGATCCTCGGCGAAGGATCGTTCCACCAAGTACACGGTGGAACGACCACCAACGACGCGGTGCGCGACGACCGTCGGAGCAAGACGTTCTCGTACGGCGAACACTACCGGCAACGGCACGGCCGGAACCTGCGCGGACCGGTCAAGGCCACCCACTACGTCGGCGCGATGTCGGCGCCCGCTTCCTGGCGAACGCGTGCACGGCGCATGTCCGCCGACTCGTTCACCGCCACTCGAGTTGTAGAAGGCCGCGACGGCGTTCCCGATCGACCCGCGCTCATCCCCGAAGAGTTGAAGACGGCGTTCATCGAGGCCTACTGGAACACACTCGCCTGGAAGGAGACGACGTGGCTCGGGCGCCCGATCGCGAAGACCCCGACCGATCTCGTCGCCTACCAAGAAGCGATTGCCCGGATACGGCCCGACTGGATCATCGAAACGGGAACCCGCAACGGCGGTCGGGCGCTGTTCCTCGCGAGCATCTGCGAGCTCCTCGGACACGGCCAGGTCATCTCGATCGAACACGAGCAACCGAGCGACCTGCCGCGTCACCCACGCATCACGTACGTCTCGGGCCGGCCGCACCTCGAGGAAACCGCCGCTCGCGTCTCGAAGATCACGGGTGCGCAGCCCCGCGGGCTCGTCGTCCTCGGGTCGGACGCCGAGGTCCCGAAGACAGTCCGAGAATTCGAGCTGTACGCTCCGTTCGTTCCGGTCGGTTCGTACGTCGTGGTCGAAGACACGATCGTGAACGGCCATCCTGTTTGGCCGGGCTTCGGGCCCGGACCACACGAAGCATTGCGCCGCATCGTGGCGAACCACGGAGAGTTCGTGCAGGACGCATCGATGGAGAAGTACGGACTGACCTTCAATCCCGGTGGGTTCCTGCGGCGAGTGTCACGATGATCGGCAGGAAGCGGCGGCGGGACGCGATACTGCGGTCGCGCCCGTTCTTCTTCCTTCACTTGCAGAAAACCGGCGGCACCGCGCTGTGGAAGCGCCTCAAGAATGAGTACGACGAGACCGCGATGTACCCGGGTCCGGGCGACGGATCCTTCCCGAACAGCGTGCTCGTCGTCGACAACCTGCTCGAGCGCTGGCGAGTTCGAGGCGACGAGATCAGGGTCGTCACGGGCCACTTCCCGCTCTGCACGACGGAACTGCTCGGCGCGCAGTTCACGACGCTCACGATCCTGCGCGATCCGGTCGAGCGAACGCTTTCGGCTCTCCGCCATTACCGCGAGAAGACACCGGCCGACAGCGAACGACCGCTCGAGGAGATCTACGAGGACTCGTTCCGCTACGAGCTGCTGCACAACCACATGGTGAAGATGCTGTCGCTCTCGGTCGACGAGATGACGGACGGCGTGTTGACACACGTCACCTACACCCCGGAGCGCCTGGCTCGCGCGAAGGAACGCCTCTCGGGCATCGACGCGGTAGGACTCCAGGAGCATTTCGATCACTTCTGTGCCGAGCTGACGCGCCGGTTCGGCTGGAACCTCGGCCGGCCGCAGTTCGCGAACCGGACGCGCCCCGTCGAGGTCGATCGTACGTTCCGCGAACGCATCGCGGTCGACAACGCGGACGACATCGAGCTGTACGAGTTCGCGCGTGAGCGATACGCGCCGCGCGGAGCGTGACACGCGTGCAACATTCCAACGGCCGAACTATCGCCGATCGGCACCCGCGGCTCGTGGCAGCGATCGTCGCGGATGCCCGCATCACGGCCGCGCACCGTGGGGAACGATTCGAGTTCCGCTCGACCGTCGACGCGCTTGCGCAAGCGCTCCGACTCGCGCTTGTCACTGATGCCTTCCTCGCGCAATGCCTCTATCGAATGAAGGCCGCGACGCAACGACTCGGAATCCCGATGTTGCCCCGTCTGCTTCACCGCATCGCAATGACCAGTGCACAGGTGAGCATCGGTGACCCGGTCGTCGTGGAGGCGGGCGTGTACGTGATCCACGGCCAAGTGGTGATCGACGGATATACCGAGATCGGGACGGGGACGACCCTTGGTCCGTTCGTCACGATCGGCTTGCTCTCGGGCAACTACACGGGCCCCGTAATCGGCCG
The DNA here is from genome assembly GCA_963740835.1 of uncultured Actinomycetes bacterium. Taxonomy (GTDB): domain Bacteria; phylum Actinomycetota; class Acidimicrobiia; order IMCC26256; family PALSA-610; genus CAVUFH01. The sequence continues at coordinate 524,346 of CAVUFH010000007.1, forward strand.
TCACGTCAGCATCGGTACCGGAGCCAAGGTTCTCGGGCCGGTCCGGATCGGGAACAACGCTCGCATCGGGGCCAACTCCGTGGTGCTGCAGGACGTGCCCGACGGCGCCACCGCAGTCGGCGCTCCGGCCCGGATCGTTCCGAGGATCGTCGATGCCTGAGCCGCGGCGTTTCTTCATCGTCCACATGCAGAAGTCGGCGGGAACCTCGCTGCGCGATCGACTCCGGAACCAATTCCCGGAGTCGGCCATTTACCCGAACCGCACCGACGGAGCAGACAAGCGGGTCTCGGTGATCTCGCTCCGTCACCTCCTCGAACGCTGGGATGCGCGCGGCGACGAGATCCGGCTCGTGGCGGGACACTTCCCGCTCGCGACGACCGAGGTCTTGGGTGCGCCGTTCGTCACGCTGACGGTGCTCCGGCCGCCGGTCGAACGCACGTTGTCGTACCTGCGCCATCAACGCGGGATCAACAAGGCCGACGCCGAGAAGACGCTCGAAGAGATCTACGAAGACCCGTTCCGGTTCAACGCGCTGATCCGCAACCACATGACGAGGATGCTGTCGCTCACGCGAGAAGAGCTCATCGCGGGAGACGGTGTCCTCGGCGATGTCGAGGACACGCCTGAGCGATTGGAGCGCGCGAAGCGTGCACTCGAGACGCTGGATTGCTTCGGGCTCCAGCCGCATTTCGAGGAATTCTGCCGCGAGCTCGAGATTCGCTACTCGATCGACCTCGGCGAGCCGACTCGGTCGAACGCCACGGAAGCCGATGCCCGCGTCCGAACGATCTCGCTCGACGTATCGCTGCCGACAACGCGCTCGACGTGGAGCTCTACGAACTCGCAAATCGCCTGTACGACGAGCAGCGACGATCAGGAGTCGATTCGTGACGATCTCTCGCCCGCACGTGCGCGTCTCGCGATTCGGTGCCGCACTTGCGATCATCGCGTTGTTCGGCCTCGCCATTCGGCTCGTCTATATCTTTGCCGCGCCCCTCACACTCATCAGCGGCGACGGAGGCTCCTTCCACATCGGTGCCAACCTTCTGGCCGAAGGCAAGGGATTCCTCGATCCCGTCGCCTATGCGTACACGAGGGGCACAGTGCGGGCGCCCGGCGCAGAGCACCCACCTGCATGGACAGTGATCCTCGCGATTCCGTCCGTATTCGGTTTCACGACGCCCACCGACCACGAGGTGTTCGCAAGCCTGCTCGGTACCGCGGTCGATCATCGTCATGGGCCTCGCCGGCCGCCGCGTGGCCGGACCGCGCGTGGGCCTCGCCGCCGCCGCACTGGGCGCGCTGTACCCGGGCTTCTGGCTGTATGAGCGGCAGATGCTCTCGGAGACGTTGGCGATCTTCGAGGTTGCGCTCGTGATATTGCTCGCGTTGCGATACCGAGCGCGGCCCACATGGCCGCGCGCACTCGCCGTCGGCGTGGTCTGTGGAGCCCTCGCACTCACGCGCACCGAGATGGTCTTGTTCACGGTTCTTCTGCTCGTACCGCTGATGCTGTTCGCGCACGCCTCCTGGCGGCAGCGCATCGGATCGCTCGCGGTGGCCGGCTGCGCCGCGGCGATCGTCGTCGCACCATGGATCGGATACAACTATCACCGCTTCGACCACCACCTGCTGATCTCGACGCAGGGCGGACGCACACTCGCAGCGAGCAACTGCGACGCCGCCTACTACGGGCCGCTCCTCGGGTACAAGTCGCTGACCGACCCCGCGTGCAACCGACGCTCGCAGGTGGCGGGCGCCGACTCTTACCAGGCCAGCGGCGCGCTGCCGGGCCAGTGCCTCCGAAGCGTTGCGGCAGGATGCGGAGCTGCGACGGCTCGCGACGCAATACATCCGCAGCCACCGCGGCCGACTCCCCGTCGTTGTGGCTGCACGCGAAGGACGGACCTGGGGCATCTTCCGACCCTTCCAGCAACTTCGGCTCGACCTCATCCAAGGCGACATCGGATTCCTCTGGGCCGAATACTTCTTCTATCTCGCGATGCTTCCCGCCGCCGTCGCCGGAGCCATCATCCTGTACCGCCGCCGAGCACCGCTCTGGCCACTGCTCGCACCCATCCTCATCGTCGCGATCACCGTCGCAACCACCTTCGGGAGCACCCGCTACCGCGCTCCCGCCGACGTCGCCATCGCACTCCTCGCCGCCGTCGCGATCGGAGCGGTCCTCGACGCGGCACTCACCACTCGCCGACGCGCCATTCCGCGTGCCTCCGAAACCGAGGTTCGGGTGCCACAGCCCGCCGAAGTGACCTGAAGCCGGCAACCGGCGCGCCCCGAGACAATCGGGCCCGTGTGCAACTAGTGTGACCAGGCGCGATTGGGAACGCCACCGGCCCAGGTCCTGTTCGTGGGTTGGGTCGGGTTTGTGGGGATGGAGGTTCCGTTGACCGAATCGTACGAACCGATCGACGACGCGGAACTGGATGTCAGTGTCGTCCTGCCGGTCTACAACGAGAAGGGGCATCTCCAACAGGAGATCGATCGCATCCGCGGCGCACTCGAGGCCTCGCCGTACACGTTCGAGATCATCGTCGTCGACGACGGCTCCGACGACGGGTCGGGCGAGGAACTGCGCCTCATCGAGGGCATTCGGCTGCTCCAATTCGCGAAGAACCGGGGTACGGGGTCGGTACGCAAGGCAGGCACCCATGCCGCGCGCGGCCGCGTCGTCGTGTGGACCGACGCCGACATGACGTATCCGAACGAGGAGATCCCCCAACTCGTCAAGGAGCTCGACAACGGTTGGGATCAAGTCGTCGGCGCCCGGACGTCCGAACAGGGGACGGCAAAATTCGCGCGTGTGCCGGCCAAGTGGATGATCCGGAAGTTGGCCAGTTACCTGGTCGAGACACCGATCCCGGACCTGAACTCGGGCCTGCGGGCGTTTCGGCGGCGGGTGGCGCTCCAGTATCTGCACATGTTGCCGCCGGGCTTCTCCTGTGTGACGACCCTGACGATGACGTTCCTGAGCAACGGATACTCCGTGAAGTACGTTCCGATCGAATACTCACCCAGAGCCGGGCGGTCGAAGTTCCACTGGTGGCGTGACACTCGGAACTACCTCACGCAGGTCATCCGCTTGGTGTTGTCCTACAACCCACTTCGCATCTTCCTTCCTCTCGGCGCGCTCCTCACGGTCGTCGGGATCGCCAAGCTCGGCTACGACTGGACGACCAAGGATCTCCACCTCGCGACGAACACGTTGCTCATCTTGTTCGCGGCAGGTCAGATCTTGGCGATCGGACTTCTCGCCGACCTGTTCGTGCGCCTCGCCAAACCTCGTGACGAAGTCGATCCGGCACAACGGTGACGTCCGCGACATCCGTTCCGACTGGCAACACATATGACAAATACGCGTCGACCAACCCGATCGAACGACGGCTCGTAGCGGGGTTCCTCGCGCGTCTCGGGCGCACACTCGATCGTGCAACACCGACCCGCATCCTAGAGGTCGGGGTCGGCGAAGGCGAGGTCGCTCGTCACGTCATCGAGTTGTTCCCACACGCGCCGTTGATGAGTGTCGATCTCCCTGACGCGGAACTGGCTCGACATTGGCAATCACTTGAGCTGCGACCGTCGTTCGCCGACATCGCCAACCTGCCGTTCGCCGACCGTTCGTTCGATCTCGTTCTCGCCATCGAGGTCCTCGAGCATGTGGCGAACCCGGATACGGCTTTGGTCGAACTCGCGCGCGTCGCGACGCGCGACGTTGTCATCTCGGTACCACGGGAACCGCTGTGGCGAGCAGCGAACATGGCGCGCGGCAAATACCTTCGAGCCCTCGGGAACACACCAGGACATGTCCAGCACTGGAGCACGCGTGGGTTCGTCCGACTAGTAGCTCGCTACTTCGAGGTGACGTCGGTGCACTCGCCGATGCCGTGGACGCTGATCGGAGCTCGAGCGCGAGATTCCCGGGCACTCTGAGTACGTGAGGCGCCAGCGTCGACGATGGGGCGCGTCTTTCAATCCGAGCTCGGCACTACTGCGGGGACGGGCCGATCGTGCAAACAGACAAGACGAACGAGAAGCAGGCGCGCGACTTCAGCGTGAAGCTCGCCGCGATCGCCGGAATTGGGCTCGTGTGGCGGGTCGGCTACGCCCTGCTGTCGCAGCACCGAACCCTCCCCAAGGACGGGTTCTACTTCCACGCGACGGCAAGGCTGCTCGCCGACGGCAAAGGCTTCCTCGATCCGGTCCCTTACGGGTTCTCCGGGGCACACATCGCCGCCGCGACCCACCCGCCCGCCTGGACGGTCGTTCTCGCCGGCCCGTCCGTCGTCGGCCTCACGACCACGCTTGCGCACCAGCTCTTTGCGTGCCTCGTCGGCACCGGAACCATCGTGCTCGTCGGCCTGGTTGGCCGACGCATTGCCGGCCCGCGCGCCGGGCTCGTCGCCGCGGTCATCGCGGCGTGCTACCCGGGGTTCTGGATGTTCGAGCGGTCACTGTTGTCCGAGACGCTCGTGCTGCCCTCGGTCGCGATCACGATCCTCGTCGCTTATCGCTACCTCGAGCAGCCTGGACTCCGTCGGGCGACCGCGATCGGCGCATGCTGCGGTGTGCTGGCATTGCAGCGCACCGAACAGATCCTCCTACTGGGCTTGCTCCTCGTCCCGCTCGTGCTCTCGACCCGGCACGTCTCGTTACAGAAGCGCCTGGGATGGCTCGCGGCGTCATCCATGATCTGCGCCGTGATCGTTGCTCCTTGGATCGTGTACAACGACTCGCGCTTCAGCAGAGCGGGTTTTCATCGCCACCAACGCCGGTGTGACACTGAGTGGCGCGAACTGCAGGTCGACGTATCACGGCGAACTGCTCGGATATCGCGACTACACCTGCACACACGGGCGCGGCGATTTTTCCCAAGCAGTGGTCCTCGACGCGCATGGCGACGCCTCGATCCTGGATGCGCGACTGCGCCACAAGGGAACGGACTACGCCCGCGCGCATGTCACGCGGTTACCAATCGTTGTCCTCGCTCGCGAGGGACGAGCGTGGGGGCTCTACCGACCCTTCCAGCAGGTGCACCTCGACGCCCGTGACAGCGCCCTGTGGGTCTTCCAACTCGGATTCTTCGCCTACTGGGCGCTCGCGGGCGCCGCACTCATCGGGGCGACGATCCTCCGAAGGAGAGGTGTTGCACTCTGGCCGCTCGTCGTCTTCATCGTCATCGTCGCGATCGCGGTTGCAACGTCCTTCGGATACACGCGCTACCGGGCACCCGCCGACGTCCCGATCGTGCTCTTGGCGGCGGTTGCAATCGACGCCGGCATCGCGCGGCTGCATGCGCGCAGACACAACTCACCGAGGTGGTCGCAGGAGGTTGCACCTGAACCGGACGCCGACAGCCTTGCCGTCCAAAACGCGAACCCCTAGCGGCGCCGGCGTCGTCAGTGCCTTCAGATCAGGCGGTTCCGATGTCAGCCGGGGACGCGTTCGCGGGCTGGCTGTCAGCGCGACGCCGAAGACGCCGCAGGCCCATTCCCGCGAGTGCGGCGCCGGCCCCGTCGACGAGCATGAAGCTCAGGCGTGCGGCGATCGCAACGGTCGCCGCGATACCCGAGGGCAGCGCGCTCACGAGTCCGACGAACGCGGCTTCGCGGACGCCCAATCCTCCGGGTATCGGGACCAGCACGAAGCCGATGATCCAGGACAGGACGGTCGCGGGAACGATCTGCAACCAGCCGATGTTGCCGTCGAAGGCACGGGCGATGCACCAAGTCGCGGTGCCGACGAAGACCCAGCTCGGGAGATAGCGGGCGACCAAGCCCACCGAGGCGGACCAGCGGGGCACGGCGACGTCGACCGGCCTACGCAACAGCCGTTCGGCGCGTCCGACGAGCCATGTCAACGGACGGGGGTGAAGCGCAGCCAACCCGATCGGCAGCAGCGCGAGCACCCAGAGCGCGTTCAACTCGCCTGATCCGGCGACCCATAGCGGCAACAAGATGACGACGAACGCCATGCCGGCGAGATACAGCGCACCGAGGGACAACGCGACGCTTGCATAGGCTGTCGCAACGGGAATGCCGCCCGAGCGGGCCAGTTCTCCGCGGCCGACGATGGGCCAGATGCCGCCGGGTACGTACTTGCCGATCTCGCCGGCGAAGTAATACCTGATCGTCGCGCGCTGCGGAAGCTTGGCGCCGAGCATCGACAACGCCTTTCGCCACGGCAGCGCCATGAGCAGCACCGCGGCGGCCGAACACACGAAGCCCGCGACCAGCCACGCGGGTTGCGCATCCGCGAGGGACGAACGCAACGTGCCCCACTGCTTCGCGATCGCGCGCACGACAAAGGCCGCGCCGGCAATGGCGATCACGCCGCCGACGAGTGTGGAAATGCGTGCGCGCCTGGATACCTTCAGACGCTTTTCGCCGTCGGGCTTGTCCATCAGGCTCATGATGCCACGACCGTTCTCGGCGGACGGAATGCTGATTCTCGTTGCCTCGCCCCGAGTCAGACGCTCGCCAATCGCATCGGCAGACAACGCGCTGTCGGTCGACGGAGCGCGGGCTCACGCCGTACAGTCAGCGTTCTGTGTCAACACAACCCCGTCTCACGTGGTCGAAGAACAGCTTCGAGTGTGCCGGCACGACGTTCGTCATCGAATGGGGCAAGCCGAAAGCCGACGAGTTCTGGATCGCGAAGCATCGCTGGATGGTCGAGCGCTACGAAGCTCTCGTGGAGCGGTTGCAGCCACAGCGGATTCTCGAGCTCGGCGTGTATTCGGGCGGCAGTACCGCATTCCTCTCCTTGTTGGCGCAGCCGGTCAAGCTCATGGCCATCGACCTCGAGGATCGCTTGCCGGGGCACTTCGATGCGTGGCTTCGGCAGAACCAGCTCGACGGAATCGTGAGTACCCACTTCGGTGTCGATCAGTCCGACGTAGAGAAGCTTCAGAAGCTCGTGAACTCCGAGTTCGGGAGCCACGACCTCGACCTCGTCATCGACGACGCGTCCCACCTCCTCGAGCCGTCGATCGCGTCCTTCAATCTCCTGTTCCCGCGCCTGCGGCCTGGCGGTGTGTACGTACTGGAGGATTGGTCCTGGCAACTCGCGTTCCAGGCCGCACTCGCAGGCAAGCCCGACGGGAGCGCGTTTCTCGAGCAAGTCACAGCAGAGACGCCGATGAGTCGACTCGTGCTCGAGATCATCCTCGCCTCGACCTACGGCGACATCGTCGACGACATCTCAGTTCGTGGCGAGTGGATGGCGGTGACGCGCGGCAGCGGAGCAATCGACAAAGAGGACTTCAATATTTCGGTTTCTTACCCCCCGCTGGGACGCGAGCTCCTCGCTCCGTAAGTCGTTTACGTTGACGCGATCCCAGTTCAGGCGAGTCAGAACGGCATGAACCGTCCCGGGTAACGAAAATGGCCTGGTCATGAACGTACGTAGTAACCCTCGCTCATGCGAGGAAACGTGTATCTCCGGATCTCTCTCGACCGACAAGGCAAGCGGATTGGCGTAGAACGGCAACAGAAGGACTGCTAGGCGCTCTGTACGGCCCGAGGCTGGACCTGACTGCCACCTACGAAGATAGGGCCGCAACGCGAAGTCATCGAGGCAAAGGCGAAGCCGTGAGCACACGATCCCGCAACGGTGGCAGCGGCTCCTGCGTTTCCCAACACCGTTCGGGTGAGTCTTTGTGGCGTTCCTGGAGGCCTTGGCAGCCTTCGATGTCGTCGCCGAGCGTGCAGCCGGCGACCGTACCGTCGACGTTCGAGGATCAGGCCGTCTGATACACGGAGACCGAAGGCGGACACGAATGCGCCGGCCTTGGCATCGAACTACAACGTCGTCCTCACCCGCGAAGGACACCGTTGCGGACGAGTTGCTCGTAGATCGGTCCCCCGAGCGTTCGCGCAAACCTGGCCGTTAGGTGAAGGCCGTCGGATCTCACGATGCGCCCGTCGATAACGGGATCGCAGATCGGCAGGATGAAGCGAGTGCACCGTTCGGCGGTACGCCGATGTGGTTCGAGGAGTTCGCGTTCATCGTCGCGAAGCTGGAGACAGGCCAGCGCGCCTATCTCAACTTCAACGCCGACCCGAGGTTCGGGTCGAACCGTGTGGGTGCGCTCTACCTTCCGACCAGTCGCTTCATCGTGGCGCTCGACCCCGCGCTCGCCGATGAGTACCGGACACCGTCAGCGGGAGGGAAGGGAGGTACTTGAACGTGTACGTCATCGACGACGACGCCGTCGACATGGCGATGACGCTCATGCTACGGGCGCTGCGCGAACGCGGCTGGACCGGCTGAAGTGTGCGGCTGATCAGGCTCGTCCCTCCGTCGACTGACGGTTGCCCAGGCCGTGAACATCGCGCAGCACGTGCCGTAGCGCCATGTCCCGCCGGCGACGGTTTCCGTCGGCCGCGGCAGGACGCGCGGCCCGCGTGTCGACTGAGAGCCGACGCCTGACGTCGGTCTCGGGGTTTTTCGAGACGCACGGTCATGGCTAGAACACCTGCTCCCAGTCGACGAGCGAGCCTCGACCGTGCGGGCACGCGCGCGCGCTAGGCACACAACTCCGGCGGATCCCCACGTCCGGTCGGACTGAGCTGCAAGTCCAGCGGCCCGGCGATCGCCTCCAGGCGCGAGCCCGACGAATGATGAAACACGACGGGCTTCGACAAGACGCCGTTCTCGCGCAGTTCGACGGCAACGTCGCCGTGCGCGAAATCGATGAAACCGCCGCGCGGCACTCGACGACGGGTCGTGGCGTCGAGCGGGAAGCAGTCGATTGCCGGAGACGCAGTCCGGACATGTCGGAGCGCGATCTGCAGTGACAGGGTCGCCATCGCGGAAGCGGTGATGTGCGGGTCTGGAAATCTCCCCGAGTCGACACCATCGAGCAACCATCCCATCGTCACCTCCGGTCCGCCAAAGCCCAGAGGCCGTGAGGATCGTGGCACCTGCCGTGCGTATGGCGATCGCGGTAACGCGAGCACCAGCGTGGGCTGGCCGAGGCGGAATCGCTCGGCGCCGGTCTGTTCGATCGCGGCGATGTTGCCCGGGAACCCGATCAGGAGCGCCACGGCGACGGCCGGCGTGAGCAGACGCCAACGCCTGATCACGGCATCGGCCGCGAGCGCGATCGCCGGCAAGAACATCGCGGCCACGAGGTGGACGTATCGCCCGGCACGAGCGCCGTCTGCGGCCTGCTTGATGATCCCGAGGTTCACCGCGACCGCAGCCGTCTTCCCGACGCGACCAATACCCGAGATGCAGAGAAAGACGACGCCACCCGCGAGGAGCGCAAGCGTCGCCGCGGCCTGCTTCCGGAAGAAGTCGCGTGGCATGCCGCGCGACTTGAGAACGAGGCCGCCGACGAGCAGCACGCTCAGGACGATTCCCATGCCCGGCAGCTGGCCGAGCTGGGAGAACGTGTTGCGCACGCCGACCTCTACGAACTCGAGAACCTCCGCTACCGAACCCGGCGACGGCGAGTAGGCGTCCCGGCCGACGACCAACCACCAGCCCAAGAACAGCACCGCCAGCGGGACGAGATGGAACGCGGCCGCACGCCACCCGCGACGCATCAGGACCGCGAGTCCCACGACGAAAGCCATCGTCACACCGACGCCGGAAGACATCAAACCGGCGATGCCGAACAACAGTCCGATTGCATCGCGACGATCGAGTGGGCCGTCGTGGTCGGCGAGTATGAGGTGCGCGAGGCCACAGACGAGCGAGCCCACGAAGCCAACCTGGAACGCCCAGATGACATTTTCGTGACCCGGGCCGAACAGTACGAACAGCGAGGCCGCAATAGTCGCGATCCACGGACCGACACCGGCTCGACGCATGACCACGCGAGCAGGCACGCGGCCGTCAGGTGCAAGCCGATCGTCACCAGTTGGTACGGCTTGTAGCTGTGCAGACCGACGATGTTCCACAACGCGCGATAGGCGAGGATCGGCAGCGTCTGCCAATGCTCGTTGTGCGGGCGCAACAAGTCGTGGAGGCTCGTGGCCTTGCGGGCCGCGAGGTAGTCCCACTCGTCCAGATAGAACCACTGGTGCCGTCCGCGCCAGAGATACAACGGCACCGCCGCGACGACGACGACAGCGAACACGACCGTCGCCACGCGCGCCTGGCTCATATGTAGTCCGCGGCCGCGGCCCGATGCAGCCGGAGTTCCGACGTCAACCGACCAAGTCTCTCCTCGAGCCGTCATCTGTCCGTCGACGTGCATGCGAACCAGTCAGCAGTCAGTCGGAGGAACGGTCACGATCAGATGCCTCTCAGTAGCTGACTAGTAGACGAGCGGTATCTGACCTTCCGGGTACGTCGACGGTGCGAACAGCCAGGTCTCCATCGTGTGACGCTCCCGCGTCGATCTCGGGGCCGCTCGCAGTTCGGTGCAGAAGCAGGTGGTCGAAGAGCAGCACGTCACCGGGACCGAACTCGGGCCTCGCGATGGACGCCTCGCCCGCGACATCGGTCGCCAGGTCATGCCCGACCGCCCAGTCGAAGTACGCGCGATGCGTTCCGGTATCGACGACGCGATCGAGACGCCGGGGCACGATGTCGAGGCCGGGGGCGTCGCGGCCGCAGTGCGCGAGCGACAGCCAGACGTTCAAGCTGCGGACATCAGAACCGAGGAACGCGCCGTCCTGGTGCCAGTCGCCGCATCGCTCGGCGGGCGTCGTGCGACGGAGCGTGGACTTGTTGGCCGAGAGTGCCGGCCGTTCACCGAGGTACTCGGTGACGAGGCGGCCGATGCCGAGCGCGTCGAGCATCTCGAACAGATCGAACAACATGCGCGGCGAGTCGGCGGTCCAGATCGCACCACCTTTGCGAACCCAGTTGCGGCGGCCGCCGACGCGATACTCACCTGCTCCGGGCTCGAAGGGCACGTACCAAGGAGTTGTGTCTGCGACCGGGCTTCCGTCCATCGCGCGGTCGAAGGCGTCGAACGTCGCGTCGATCCCCGCGACCAGCTGCTCGACCATTCTCGGAGGAACCAGCCCGCGGACGAGCACACATCCGTTCCGAGCCAACCCCGCCCGCAAGCTCGTCGGCGACAGCTCGTTGGCGGTGAGGTCGCCGAGGGGCGCCGCCGGCCCCGCAACTGCGTGCACTGGTGTCATCGGTGGGGGTGCCGATCGCTCGAGCCGACCGAAGCCCTCGTGCCGCATGCGCACGAGCAGCTCCAACGCGCGCGGATCGTGAGACTGGCGACTCGCGTCGGTCAGGACTTGCAGTGCCTCGTGCACGGATCCACGCGGTACAACGCGTCGGCCGCGTGCACGGCATCGCGAGTCGCATGCTGCGCGGCAGCCGTCTGCGTGCGGCTACCAAACCAGCGGGACATGGCCCTGCGGGTAGTGCGACGGTGCGAAGAACCAGGTCTCGACCGTGTAGCGCGGGTGTGTCATCGCCGGATCGGCCGCGGTTTGGTGGAGCAGCATGTCGTCGAACAGCAACACGTCGCCCGGCGCAAACGTGGGTCGCGTGACCGGCGAGTCCTTCGCCAGTTGTTCCACCACGTCCGGCCCGACCGCCCAATCGAAGTACGAACCTCCAGTTCCGGTTTCGACGATCTCGTCGAAGCGGCGGGGAAGGATGTCGAGCCCCGGTGCATCGACGCCGCAGTGGGAGAGTGAGAGCCACACGTTCAAGGCCCGGATGTCGGGCCCGAGGAACGCGCCGTCCTGATGCCAGCCGGCGTTGGAGTCGACCGGAACGCGCCGAAGGGTGCACTTGTTCGCAGAGAGCGCCGGTCGCTCACCGAGGTATTGACTGACGATCTCGTGGAGCCCAACCGCCTCGAACGTCTCGAGCAACATGAACATCACGCGTGGCGAGTCAACGGTGAGAATCCCGGCGCCGTCCGTTACCCAAGTACGCCGGAGGCTCTCCTTCGAGGCGTCGTCGAGCGGCAAGGGATCGAACCACGGCGACCCGGTTGGTTTCGCGAACGGTCGCCGCAAGCCCGCCCATACGGAGAAGGCTCGCTCGATGCCGTCCACCAACGTGTCGACCTGGTTCGGCGCGACGAGTTGCGGCACGCGCACACAGCCGTGCGCGAGAACGAGCGCGCGCACCTGCTCCGCGCTGAGGTCTTCGGGACGGACCTCGGGAATCGGAGTTGCCGAGCGCGCTGCGGTCGTTCGATCCGGTGGCCAGGAAGAAAAGCCGGGGGTGCGATCGATCAGATCGAACGCGGCATGACGGAGCTCGCCGAGTCGCATTTCGTTCGACGGGTCCGGGTGCGAGCGATTGATGCGCGTGAGCGCGGCGATGGCCTCGAGCACGTTGCCCTTCGAGGCGAGTTCGTCGACGGATCGCAGCGCGCCGCTCGGATCGGACGGCGAGTCAAGATGTTGCGACTGCACGCGGACTCGCCCTTCCTACTCGTGCTCGTCCTGCGGTACCCGCTCTCGGAAATTGATCGAGAAGAGGCGGCGACGGGTGCCGCCGTAGAAGCTCGTGTGGATCGTGCGAAAGTCCCAGACGACGATGTCGCCGGGATCCGTCTCGAGGGCAACAGACGGAAGCTCGCGGTCGTCCACACCAAATTCGCTCGCGATCTTCTCGGGTTCCTTGATGCGCTTGCGCAGATTGCGCGCGAAGTCCTCGTTGAAGAAGTTCGTGCCGGGGATCACGCGGATCGCGCCGGAGTCCGCGTGGAGCGGATCGAGGTAGAACGAGAGCTTGACGTGGTGCAGATGCAGCGGTGCTCCGTACATGTCGGAGTGCCATGTGCTCTCGCAATCGAAGAGATTGCCATCGCTCTCGGCGTACTCGTAGTCGCCGAGAAGCGACCGAACGATCCCGGTCACACGGTTGTCGTCGAGCAACCGCGCCAGCCGTGCGTTCTTCGTGATGAACTGAAGGATGATGAGGCGGCGCTGTTCGCCGTGGAGCGGCACATAGGTCTCCATTCGCGGATGACCTTCGGCCGCGAAGATCTCTTCGAATCCTGCGACGAGCTCGTCGACGTCGTCGCGGAACAGTCCCGGCAGCTTGAGGAAGCCGAACGTCTCGAAGAATGCGACCTGCTGAGCGCTGAGTCCGTTGAAGTCTGTCACCGTGTCCATGGCGCGGGTCATGCTACGTCACCCGGTTCGTTGCTGTCTTGCGCGTGCCTCACTCGGGCTTGCGGAGCACGAAGAGGTTGTTCAGTCCCAGTTGGAACCGCTTTTCGGCCATGACGTCGAAGCCGACATCTCGGTACGCCGAGAGAATCGCCTTGGGCGCAAAGCCATGGTGCTGCTCCGCTTCCATCCCGTCCATGAGGCGCAGCCGGATCGCAACATCGAGGATGGTGTCGACCCTCGGGGACGGCACAGTGGCGACAACGCGCCCGCCGGGGACGAGCAGGTCCCAACACGTCCGCGCCCATTGTTCGATCTGGTCCGACGGCACGTGTTCCAACACGGCGAGCAGCGTCACTGCATCGAACGGGCCGTCGTCGGGTTGCACACGCGGGAACTCGCCGGGAAGCAGTCGATAGCGGCCGAGCTCCGCCGGCCGCTCGATGGCCGGATCCATTCCCACGCCCCGGTCGAGGCGGGAACCGAGTGCCTTGAGCAGCTGGGCGTCGAAGCAACCGATGTCGAGGACGCGGCTGTGCTCCGGGATCCACGGGAGCGCGCGTCGTATGCGCCAATCGCGCAACATGTTGTCGACGCGATTCATCGGCTTGCGGCAACCTCTTGCGTCGTGTCCCCGTCCGACGCCGGCTCATTTGATCGGGAACGACCGGTCCGCTGCGGCAGCGCGCTCGCACGCGAGAACCTGCTCACGATCCCGAACGTCGCGACCGTACTCCCGGCGATGATCAAACTCTGCGCGAGCGATGCGCCGTTGATCGAGCGACTCGCCGGCGACGAGTCACCGTTCACCCAGACGAAGAAGAGCACCAGGTCGACCACAAGGCCGCCGAGCACCGCCATGAGGCCGCCCGCGAAGCAGGCGTTCGTGAACGACGGCCGGCCGACGAACTCGAAGCGTCGGCTCGTGCCGGACGCGGTCAGTGACGAGTAGTGCGCGAGAACTGCACCGGCGAGCAGGGCCTGAATGCCGAGGATGACGGTGATGCCGGAGAAGAACACCGGCTGCCAACGCAACGAACCGACGTCGAGACCCGCGGGCGCGACGAACCCGATGACCTGGAGCAGGACGCCGACCGTCAGCAACACCAGGCCCGGCCCGATGAGCAGCAGATCAGGAGCGAGGAGCAAGATCAGCTGCAGGTGTCGCCAGCCGTCGGCAAAGGTGGACAGCTTCGACTCGCCGATCCGCGCGCGGTAGCCGGTATGGATCTCGGTGATGCGCATGCCGCCACGCGACGCACGTATCAGCATCTCCGTCGCCAGTTCCATGCCGCTCGAGCGCAGGGCGAGCCGGTCCAGGCAGTCGCGCCGGAAGGCACGGAAGCCGGACTGACTATCTCCCACAACGCGGCGACCGCACGCCCGTGCGGCCAAGAAGGTGATGACCGGCGTGCCGAGGTAGCGGTGGAGGAAGGGCATCGTCTGGCGCGTCGCGGCATCGAGACGGTTTCCGAGCACCAAGTCGGCTTCGCCGCGGAGGATCGGCGCGATCAGTGCGGGGATCTTGCGCAGGTCGTACGTGAAGTCCGTGTCAGCCATGATGATGATGTCGCAGCGGGCGGCCGAGAACCCGGCGCGGAATGCACTTCCGTAGCCCGGGCGGCTCTCGGCGACCACCCTCGCTCCCGCACTGAGCGCAACGGCCGCGGAATCGTCGGTGCAGTTGTTGTCGACGACGACGACCTCGCCGTCGATGCCGGCAGCCCGCATCGTGTCGAGCGCCTCTTTGACACACAGGCCGACCGACTCCTCCTCGTTGTAACAAGGGAGAACAACCGAGACGCTCATACGCCGCGCGCCGTCGGGCGGTGCGTCCTCGGTTGGCATGCCAGCAGACTCACTCACGAAAAACCCCCACATCCTGTGGACCGGCAACGCTAGAACACTGCCGGCTCCGCGATCCACCGCGAGTTACTGCAGCGGCGAGCGCACCGACCGATTCGCCCCGTTGGCATCGGTAGGTCGCGCTCGGCGCGACGCGCTGTCCGCGCGGTCACCTGCTTGTGCCACGATCTTGTCGTGCTGAGCGCTGAGCGGGACCGGCCCGAGGAGGCCGAAGAGCAGGCTCCCAACGACCGCCAAGTGACCCGTGTTCGGGTCATGGTCGCGATCGATGCCGCGATCGTGATCGTCTTGGGCGTGGTGGCGTGGCTGATCCGCCACACCGGCCTTCCGCACAACGGGCTCTGGCATGACGACGCCTGGGTCGCAACCGGCGCGATCCACGGACACCCGTGGCAGATCTTCATGGTCGGTTCGGGGCACCCTGGATTCACCGGCCTGTTGATGCTCGTCAGCCGCGTGACCGGCGCGAGCTCCTCGGCCATGGCCTATCCGGCATTCGTGGCAGGAGTCCTCGCTCCCCCGTTGCTTTACCTCGCGCTGGTCCGCTTCGGATACGCACGCTCGATCAGCGCGCTCTGCGCCGCCGCGCTCGTCGTCGCCGACGTCCACATCCTCTACTCGACACGCGTCAAGACCTACGCGTTGGACGTCCTCGTCGTCTTGGGCGTGGCCGTTGTGCTCCCTCGGATCGCCCGGCTGACCTGGACCTGGAAGACCGCGCTCGGCATGGGTCGCGTTCAGTGTCGTCGTCGGGTTCTTCAGCGGCTTCGCGCTCGTCGCCACTGCCGTCGCCGGCGTCCTCTTGGTCGTGTACTCCCGCGACGACCGACGGCTCCGCTTCGCCGCCCTCGCCGCCCAAGGCGTCGCCCAACTGGTGCTGTACGCCATCATCCAACGATCGTCGGATCTCGCGACGATCGAGAGTCAGCAAGAAGTCCTGTACGACGGTCACCTCACGTTCTCGTGGAACCCGATCCGCCTCGGAGGCGAGGTCCTCCGACACTTCCGGCGCGTCGTCAACGTCTACCCCGGCGGACCGAAACCGCTCTTCACCATCATCGTGCTCACCGTCGTCATCGGCCTCGTCATCGCGGCAACCCGCCGCCGGCGCTCAGCCGAAGCACTCCGCGCGCAGTTCCTCGCCCTCCTCCTCCTCGTGGCGGTCGTCGGCGGCTTCCTCGACCGGTTCCCGTTCGGGCCGCTCAGTAGGGGCGTCTCGTTCCACTCTCGAGGTGAGCGATCAACGCTCTGGCTCGTCCCTGTCGTTGCCGTCGGGCTCGCGGCGACACTGCAGCTCATCCGGCGCGCCGCCGGGTGGAACCGGTGGCTACGTCTCACCTTCGACCTGTGCGTCTTCGTCACCGCCGCGCTCGTGCTCCACGCCTCCATCCACGAGCGAGCACTCCCTTACGCGTTGTCAGGCTCCAAAGAGGCAACGCGGTACATCGAGCAGCACGCCGGGCCCGACGATGCCATCGTCCTGCCGGGGCCGAGCACGATGACGTACGCCGTAGAGACTCGATCCCACGTGCGTCTGGAACCGACGCCGCATCGAACGATCGGCTTCGAACCGATCTTCCGCGATCCCCGCATCCACGCATTCGGGCTTGCGAGCCCGATCCCGACGACCCCGCAGAACATCCACCGCGCGGTCGAAGACAGTCTGCGTGTCTTCGTCTTCGATGCGCTTCCGGGCTACGGGTCGGATGGTGCCGTCATCTCGAAGACATTGACGGATGCCGGGTTCGTACCGTCGGCGCCGATGAACGTCGACAGGACCCAGATCGTTCTCTGGCGATCTCCGCGGTGCGTCAGCCTGCCGTCGTGCTAGGGATCACGTCGCCCGTGCTACGGGCGAAGCCATGTCCCAGCCGAGAATGTTCCAGGCCAGGACCTTGAGGGGCTTGCCGACCAGCTGGCCGCAGATGTCATTCGGATCGCTGACCTTGATCTCGCCCGGCGCAAACGTCTCGAGCCGGGGCGCGTGTTGTTCCCAATCCTCGCGGTGGTCATTGGAACGGGTGTCCAACGCGGCCTGGTGCCACGCGGCGTAGTCGTGGCGCAAGTGGAGCGTCTGCGGCATCGTTCGACTCGGCGCGGGCAAGTGGGCCAGCTGAACCTCGAGCGCAGTGGCCAACGGCGGTCCGGGCTGCACGCCGAGCTCGCTGACGACGTACCGGCCCACTTCCTCGACGAAGAGCCCCCAACTCGAAGGAGGAGCGAGATTGGCGTCCATCATCTTGATGAATGACGCGATGTAGGGCCACTCCATCGGTTGTTCGGTCGCGTCACGGCTGAGTCGGTCGTAGAAGTCGACTTCCTTCAGGCCCACCTCGCTGCGTACGAACCGCGCAACGTGCCGGAGGACACCGAAGTTGTCGAAGACATAGAACACCTCCCGGAGTCGTTCCATCTCCGTGAAGTCGTCGCGAGTGAAGGTCTTCGTCTCCATGACGACCTCATGTGGTCTCGCGACGATGCCGTGTTCCGCGCGGTATTCCGGAGCATTCATCGGGCTGTTCGGGAGGAGGACCGTCTGGTTGCACCGGGCGCGCACGTCGCGGTCGGTGCACTTCTGGAGATCAGTCTTGAAGGACTCGAGGGTCGACCCGGGGAGTCCCATCATGATGTCGGTCGCGAGACGCAGGCCGGCCCGACGGAACTGATCCGCGAGTTCGTCGTACTTCTCGGTCTTGATGTTCGACCGCTTGATCGTCTTGAGCGTCGTGGTGTCCATCGACTGCACAGCAACGGTCGGCTCGATGTTCAATCCCGCGCCCGCGAACGCGTCGATGATCGGACGAAGATGCTTCATCGTGTTCTTCGCGTAGTTCAGCGCCGCGGTCTTCGGGTATCCGTAACGCTTTTTCATCTCGGCGATGTGCTCGGCGATCTCGACATCGCGCTCGAGGATTCCGAAGTTCGCGTCGCAGAGGGAGACGAAGATCAATTCGTTCCTCGAGAACCACTCGAGCTCCGCCTTGACGCGATCGAGGTCGAACATCCGAATCCGTGAGAGGGTCGCAGAACCCCAATCACAGAACGTGCAGCCGTACGGGCATCCACGATTCGACTCGACCACAGCCGCGACGTGGGCACGGCCGAAGGGCTCGAAGAGACCGAGCAGATACGGCGAGGGAATCGAGTCGAGGTCGGCGATGCGTTCGCGGTCCTCGGTGTGAACGACCCCGGCCGCATCCCGGAAGCTCAGTCCGGCGACGCTACGGAGGCCGGAGAGGTCTCCGAGGCTCGCGGGATCGATGGCGTCCAGAAGGGCCGCGAACGTGGCTTCCCCTTCACCTCGTACCGTGATGTCGACGTGCTGCTGGGTGGCGAAGAACTCCTCGCAGTCACCTGTGTACTTGGGTGTGCTCGGTCCGCCGTGCACCATGAGGTTCGCGGGGTTCGCCTGCTTGAGCATCGCCGACAGCGCAAGATTGCGCTCGATGTTCCAGATGTAGTTGGAGAAGAGGAAGATCGCGGGCCGCTGCGCCCACTCGCGGAAGGTGTGCTCTTCGGCGAGGAACAGCGGCACGAAGTCGTACCGATCCCGCAGCTGACCGTTGTCGAGCTCCTGGGCATATGCAACCAAGAGCCCCAACGAGAGCGGCGCCATGTTGTGATCGTCGTTGACCGGGACCACAGCGACCCGGCTGCCGGGTTTGCTCATCACCGAACGCTCGAAGTCGGCGACCATTTCGAGCACGCCTTCGAGCACGAGCTCACGCGCGTTCTTCGCAGTCGGGTCGAAGCTCGTGCGGTCTTCGTCCGTGATGTCGACGATGCGCAGCAACCCAGTGGTGCGCAGACGCCCGACGAGGTCGTCGAACGAGTCCCTCGTCATCGGGGCCGGCACGCGTGCGGAATCGATCTGCAACCACGCCTGGTCGGGAGTGCACGGTGAGCCGAAGAGCCGCAGCGCCATCATCTCGGCCGGGGTCAGGCGAAGCCGCAGGACGCCGCTGTGATCACACCAGATGAACGCACCCCCGTCGACGAGCACGCTCGAGCCTTCGGGCACGTGGAAGAGCTGGCTCCCCGAGATCTGCGTCGGGTCCGCGTCATCGACGCGCGGCATACCTGTAAATCGAGACTCGGGCGGTTCCAGGACGAGGTAGCCCGCGTCGACGAGCACAGTTGCGAATCGCCGGAGCCACCGTCGATCGGCGTCGATCGCCGCCGCGGTCGCCTCGATGATCTCGCCGACAGTACGGCGGTTCGGTGCGCTGAGCTCACACGCGAACCGGAGGAGATCCGGGGTCGCATCACCGAGGCCGGACCCGCTGAGGTGTGGGAACCTCGTCCAGCTGCCGGTCGCCTTGCCCGCGCCCCACATATTCGTCGGGCGCGTGAAGCTCACCACGAACCCCGGTGCGAGTCCTCGAACCTCGGTCAGCATGGGGCCTCCTGCTCTGATCGCCCTGGGGCCTTCCTGCGGCCTGCCGTCGCGCGGGCCTGGCACTGAGTACCAAGAAAAATAGCGTCATCTCGGCTCGGTGGACCACGGACGGGTCCGATCTGCGTCGGCTCGCCTGGAAATCATCTACTACTGTCAGACGGCCGAACCGGGGAAACCGATGCGTCGTACAGCTTCGTGATGGTGCCCGTCCCCGAAGAGCTCGTTGACGACGTCGTGCAATTGGTTGCCCGATTGAATATGCAGGGCGGTTCGGCCGCGTCCTTCAAGCCGTGGGATGCTCCGGCCATAGAGCGGTTCTTCATCGAGGCCAGCGAGGAGACCCGGACGCTGCTCTCGGTCGTGGCGCGAGCAAGTTTGGCGGGCAAGCAGGTCACCGACCAGATCGCAGCGGACTTCATGCAGATCGGCATCACCGAAGCGTTGAAGGTATTGCGAGAGATGAACGTGTCGCTGCGTCGAGCGCAACGGATGCAGCTCGTCGAAGTCGACGTGTTGTCCGAGCCGCTGCCCAGCGGACGCATGCGGGAAAAGCGGTTCCTCACGATGAAACCCAAGATCGCGCGGATGGTTCGCGCGGCGGAGCAGGCGGAGGAAGCACTCGAACCGCATCCGCTCCAGGGCGCCCCACCGCGATCTCGTTGACGGGAGCGCGGCAGTTGTAGAGCCGGGTAACGGTTGACCAGGGCCGCGCTCGTCAGGGCGCAGTCGTCATCGCGCCGAGTCGGGGACGCGCGGCCATGGAGTCCAGTTCCCAGCTGCGCAGCGCGAGCCCCAGCATGCCCATGGGCTTGCCGACATCGGTGCGACAGATGTTGTTCGGGTCCGCGATCGCGAGTTCGCCCTCGGGGAAGGTACGCAACGCCGGCACGACCCGTTCCCAGTCGGCGCGGTGGCCGTCTTCGCGGGCGAGGAACATGTGTTCTTGCCACGCGACGAAGTCGTGCGGAAGGTGAAGTACCAGTGGGAACTCTCGGTCCGCCGCCGGCAGCTGGCCGAGCTGGACGAGGAGCACCGTCCGCAGTGCGCTGTCGTCGGTGACCCCGAGGTCCGAGATCAGATAGCGCCCGACCTCGTCGATGAAGAGTCCCCAGCTGCCGGGCGGCGCCATGAACCCCTCGAGCAACCGCAGCACGGTGACGATCGACGGCCACTTGGCCGGATCCGCGTACGCATCCGCGCTCATTCGGTCGTAGAAGTCCACTTCGCGCAGCCCGACTTCCTGGCGGACGTACCTCGCGACGTACCGCAACACGCCCCAATTGTCGAAGCTGTAGTACGCCATGCGCAGCCGGTCCATCTGGTCCCACTCGGACCGCGTGAACGACGCCGACTCTTTGACGAGTTCGCCCGGCTTCGCCACGATCCCGTGTTCTCGGCGGTAGTCGGGATCGTTCATCGGGCTGTTCGGCAACAGCTGCGTCGGGTTGGCCCGCACGCGCACGTCACGATCGGTGCATTGCTGAAGATCCTCGCGGAACGAAGCCGGCGTCGAGCCCGGCAGACCCATCATGATGTCCGCCGCGAGCGGCAGGCGAGCACGGCGAAACTCGGTCGTGAGCTCGTTGTACTTCTCGAGCTTGATGTTCGAACGCCGAATGATCTTCAGCGTCGGCTCGTCCATTGACTGAAGGGAGACCACGCCCTCGGTCAGGATCTCGACGTCAGCGAAGATCTCGATGATCTTTCGAAGGTGCTTCACGGTGTTCTTCGCGTAGTTGACCGCGACGGTCCGCGGGAAGCCGTATGCGCGCTTGAGCTCGGCGATCTTTTCCGCGATCTCGACGTCTCGCTCGAAGATGCCGAAGTTGGCGTCGGCGATCGACGCGATGTCGATCGTGTTTCGCGCACTCCACTCGAGCTCGGCAAAGACACGCTCGAGGGAGAACTTGCGGATCCTCGAGAGGGTCGCCGATCCCCAGTCGCAGAACGTACATCCGTACGGGCAACCTCGATTGGTCTCGATGACTGCGCCCGCTTGCGCCGCACCAAACGGGTCGAGCAACCCGAGGAGATACGGCGACGGGATCGTGTCGAGCTCAGCGATGCGCTCCCGTTCTTCGGTGCGCACCGGCGACCCCGCACTACTTCGGAACGTGAGCCCTCGGACGTCCCGCAGCGTGTCGAGATGTGTGAGGCGATCGGGATCGAGTGCGTCGAGCAGCTCTGCGAACGTCGCCTCGCCCTCGTTGCGGACCGTGACGTCGACGTGTGCGTACTGCGCGAAGAAGAAGTCGGCGTCCTGCTCGTACTTCGGCGTGCTGGGCCCGCCGTGAATCGTGATGTTCGCAGGGTTCAACTGCTTCGCGAGCGCAGAGAGGGCGAGGTTGCGCTCGAGCGTCCACACGTAATTCGAGAAGAGGAAGATCGACGGCTTCGATGCCCGAGCGAGCAAGGTCTCTTCGTCGGCGAGGAATTCGGGAACGAAGTCGTAGCGATCGCGGAGACGGCCGCCGTCGAACTCCTGGGCATAGGCGACGAGCAGACCGAGTGCGGCCGGAGCGACGTTTTCGTCGACGTTCACCGGGATGACAGGAACGAGGTCGCCCGCGCGTGCCGCCAGCTTCCGGTCGTGTTCCTCGACGGCGGAACTCACTGCCTCCTGCACGAGTTGACGTCGCGGGGGCGCACCGGGCATCCCGACGGTCGCGGACAGTCCTTCCAGGGGTTGCGGCGCCGCCGACAGCCGCCCGGTCGCAAGCAGGCGACCGACGAGATCGTCGAAGTCGCTCCGGGTGAGTGGTGCAACAGCGCGCCGTTGCTGCTTCCAAGCGTCCTCGATCGAGCGCGCCGCGGCGAACGCCATGCAGGCGCGCACCTCGTCCGAGTTCAACCGCAGGAGCAGTGAGCCGTCGTGATCGAACCAGAGGAACCGGTAGTCCTCGACCACGAGGCTTGTGGGTGTGCGGATCTGCAATGGCTGGCCGAGCTCCGGTGCCCACCGCGTGTCAACGTCGGCAACGGCGAGGTGTCCGAAGCGCGGTTCCGTCGGCGTCTCGATGAGTTGGGCAGCATCGTCGAGCGCACCCACGAACTGGACGAGCGCAGTGTGATCGGCCTCGAATTGCCGGGTCACACCCTCGATCAGAGCTCCGAGCGACCTTCCCGCGGGCCGGCTCAGTTCGGCGACGAGCGCGACGGTTTCCGGACGAGCACGGGAGAGGGCCGGTTCTCGCAAGTGAGGAAAACGAAGGATCCGCGCGCCGGCGAATGTCACGAGAAACCCCGGCGCCAGCGACAACTCCATGTCGAGACGCGAATCCATCCGGCTCCTCCGTCCTTCCGTGAACCTTGTGGTGAACGTGCTACCGGTCAACCGCCGTGCGGTCGACGCACGTCGACCTCCCGACCAGGCTACGAACATCCGCCCGGGCATGCACGCGCCCGTCGAGGTGTCGAGCTCTCCGCAACGGTAGCCAACCGGTCCTCGGCCCGTTCGCCACGATGATCGGACCCGGAATCAGTCCACGAGCGACGTACCGGCAAGCCGCGCCCGGCGCTCGCGCGCCAATTCTGCCGACCGCACGACATACGGGAGCACGGGTGTCGGTATGCGGCCCAGATAGAGCGGCTCGTTCTCGGGTGGTCGGTACGGCTTGCCACGGATCGACTCGTACTCGGCGTGCATCTCCGCCCAGGCGAAGCGGCGTCCCGTGGCGGCGCCCCCGTGAAGCTGGTGAAACGTTCCCTCACCGAGCAGCTCGATCAGCTGCACTCCTTCGAGCTCGCATGCTCGCCGGTACAGGTCGTGATTCACGAGACCCCCGCCCGGCATCACAAACCGTTCGTCGAGCCCTCCCAGCTCGCTCCACAACTGCTTCGGCATGAACAACGCGCTGCTCTCGCCCATCGGGTTGAACCAGCCGCGGCCCGACGAATCTGCGAGCGTGCTCATCGTGAACAACTGGTAACCGTCGGATTGCCAACCCGACCGCTCGAGCAACTCATCCTCCACACGTTGGTCGTAACCGACGCCGGCTGCTTCTGAATGGCGCACCGAGCCGAGGTGATACGCCGGGCTCGTGATCACCGGCCTGTCTGCGAGGCGGGCGGCGAGGCAAGCAGTTTCCAGCAAGCCGGGCGACGCCAGACGAGCCCCGTCGATGATGAGACCCACAAGGTCGCCGCGCGCGAGCCCGATGCCATGATTCGCGGCGCGTGCGGGTGAGGGCGGCGCATCGTCGAGTCGGACGACCTCGAGATCGCCATCGAACTGTCGAGCCAGCGACGGATCAAGAGGATGGCGGCTCCCGTTGTCGACCACGATCACCTGGTGGTC
This sequence comes from uncultured Actinomycetes bacterium, assembly GCA_963740835.1. Lineage (GTDB taxonomy): Bacteria > Actinomycetota > Acidimicrobiia > IMCC26256 > PALSA-610 > CAVUFH01. The sequence continues at coordinate 547,982 of CAVUFH010000007.1, forward strand.
CCGAGCGTCCACGCCTTCTTGATACGAACACCCGAGCGACGTCAGCGTGCGAGACAGCTCCCTCGGCATGTTGTAAGCGACAACGACGACGCTCAGAAGCGCGGGCATCCGATGAGAGCTTCGCGTACGTGACCTTCGACGCAGGTCGTGTCGGACGGCGACCCAAACGTGCGCCTCGAGGCCCCCGGCCGGTCGACGGCTACGTCGCGAGTTGGCAGAAGAGCCGTCATCGCGGCGCAACATACCCGATTTTGCGCAAATCAGGGTTCCGCACGCGGACGCGAGCACCGACACCGGAGGTCGACTGCCGCTCGCACGTGTGAAAGCATGGCGGGACGACGACTTCGGTACGGAAGCTGACATGCCGTTCTCTGTAGACATCGAACTCACCAATCGCTGCAACGCGAAGTGTCACTTCTGCCCACGCGACCAAACGCCGCACGAGGGCCTGATGTCGCCCGAAGTCTTCGAGCAATCGCTGCGGCGGGCCGCCGAGTACCGGACGCTCGCGGCCGACCTCCTCGACGAGACGGTCGGGATCAGCCTCTGCGGACTCGGCGAACCGCTCCTCAACCGGCATGCACCCTCGTTCGTCCGCCAGGTGAAGGAAGCGGGTTTCGACGTCAGCATGTCGAGCAACGGCTCGATCCTCAGCGAGGAGAAGGGCCGAGCGCTGCTCGACGCCGGTCTCGAGCGCATCCTCATCAACGTTGGCGACGAGGGCGAAGAGTACGAGAGCGTGTACAAGCTTCCGTTCGAAAAGACGAGAGCCAATGTCGCGCGCTTCGCGGAGATGGCCGAGGGCCGGTGCGAAGTCGACGTCGTCCTCGTCGACCACCACCGCGATCCGGAACACATCGAGCACATGAAGGAGTACTGGCGTCAGTACGGGATCACCCGGTTCTACACCTACGAGATCATGAACCGAGGCGGCGCGCTCTTCGTGGATCACATGCAGTTCGAGGCATACCCCGAACTCGCCGAAGCACGCGCGCTGGTCGAGCCGCGCGCCGGCACACTGCTGTGTGGCGCACCGTTCGCGTATCTGTTCATCGGATACGACGGCCAGTACTACCTGTGTTGTTCCGACTGGAAGAAGGAGACGCCGATGGGCAGCGTCTTCGACGAGTCGTTCCACTCGGTCACTGCGAAGAAGCTCGCGTACCTCCAGTCACGCGAGCCGGTGTGCAAGACCTGCAATCTCGATCCACTCAACCAACTCACTGATGAACTGCGAGCAGCACGGAGCGGCGGCAGTGACGCGACGGACATCGACGCGATGGTCGAATCCGTCATCGGCAGCAACGAGCTCGTGCACAGCATCGCCACGAGACTCGGTGTGTCCACCGAAGGACCGAAGCCGGCACCCCGCAGGACGATTCCAGTTCGCGCCGTCTGATCGGCGTGGTTCGCGGCCCGGGTCGCGTTGTCCACGACGATCACTGGGACGAACCGCTCTACTGTTCGACCACCATTGAGGCGGGAAAAGGATTCGATCTTGCAAGGCCCGGGCATCATCGAGCTGCGTGACATGTACCTCGACCTGCTGAAGCGCGCGCTCATGCACACGCTCTACTGGCCGCCTGATCGAGATTGGTCGAGCGAGTACGTGGTCGAAGAATTCGCGCAAGCTGTTCGTGAGGCGCAGGCGGCCGGAACGCTCGATATCCGGAAAGCACGCGCCGAAGGTCGCGCCTGGCCGAAGTTCGGCCAGACAATGGTCGGCGAGTTACGCCTCGAAAACGTCCAATTCTGTGTCGAGACCGTTCTCGATGAAGGAATTCCAGGAGACCTGATCGAGACCGGCGTTTGGAGAGGCGGCGTGACGATCCTCATGCGTGCCGTGCTCGCCGCGCGGTATCGAAGATCGGACCGTCTTCGTCGCGGACTCCTTCAAGGGATTGCCGCCTCCGAACAGCGCGTCCTATCCAGCGGACGAAGGCGACACCCACCACACCGCGCCGCAGCTTGCGGTGTCACGCGAACAGGTCGAGGAAAACTTCCGCATGTACAACCTCCTCGACGATCGCGTGCAGTTCCTCGAGGGTTGGTTCAGGGATACGCTCCCTACTGTCAAGCAGCGAACATGGTCGGTTGTGCGTCTCGACGGCGACATGTACGAGTCCACAATGGATGCACTCGTCAATCTGTACTCGGGTCTCTCCATTGGCGGTTTCCTCATCGTCGACGATTTCGCACACGAGCCGTGCCGGCGCGCGGTAGACGATTTTCGTCGCGAGCACTCGATCACGGAGACAATTGAAACGATCGACTGGACCGGGGCGTACTGGCGCCGCCAGCGCTGACGACGGCACCGCGATCCAGTGCAAGACGTGCAGTCTCGACACCGCCTACGTACGCTTCGGCGGTGGACACGATGTCGGCTGCCGTCTACACCGGCGACGGGCAACTCGCGGTCCAGGAGGTCGCGCTTCCGGCCCCGCGCCCCGGGGAAGCGCTCGTCGAGATATCGCACTGCGGGATCTGCGGCACCGATCTGCATCTCGTGCTCGAGCGCTACGCGCGACCGGGTTCGGTGCTCGGCCACGAATGGTCCGGCACGGTCTCGGCAACCGGAAGCGACGCCGACGCCGCCCTCATCGGCACTCGCGTCGTCGCAAATCCGACGCCCGGCTGCGGCGAATGCCGCGCGTGCCGGCGCGGCCGACCGTCGGTGTGCTTGCGCAAGCCTCCACCGGATCATCTCGATTTCCGTGGTGCCTTCACTCAGTACGTGATCGTGGACGCAGCCCGACTGGTGCCGATACCGGCCGGGCTCGAACTCCGCGCGGCCGCGCTCACCGAGCCGACCGCCATCGCGTTGCACACCATCAACCTCTCAGGAGTCGAGCCGAGCGACCGCGTCCTCATCACCGGCGCCGGTCCCGTCGGCTTGCTGATGCTCGCGGTATTGCGGACGCGCGGCGTGCGAGATGTCACCGTCGCCGAACCTGCGGTGACGCGCCGCGTGCGCGCAGAGGAGCTCGGCGCGGCTCGGGTCATCACGCCGGATGATCTTCCGCGCGCTCCGATGGGCCGTCCCGTATCGTCGCCGTTCACCATCGCGTTCGAATGTTCGGGCCGCGCCACTGCCGCGGAGTCGGCCCTCGATCAGCTCGACTATGCCGGAACGCTCGTGCTCGTCGGCACCGGCCACGACCTCCCGCGTGTCAATCACAACCGCGCCATCGTGCTCGAGCTCACACTCATGGGCGCGTACAACTACGACGCCGACGGCTTCGCGGGCGCACTCGCGCTGCTCGCATCCGGCGCCCTGCCGCTCGATCGGTTGATCGAGCCGGACGACATCTCGCTCGACCAGGTGCTGCCGACGATGCACCGGCTCGCGGCGGGCGAGCTGCCCGGCAAGGTGATGGTGCGGCCGGTCGCGGAACATCCTTGATGAGCCCGGAAACGAACTTCCGTCCCCGGCTCAACCACGTCGCCATCACCATGGATCCCACGCTCCTCGACGACAACGGTCGAGCCGAGCTGCTCGCGTTCTTCGGTGAGGTGTTCGGGTGGTCGGAAGGCGACAACACCGGCGAGCCCGGGAACCCGTTGATCATGTACACCGGCGCGTTCGGCGAATTCGTCTACCTGCTCCCCGGCGACCCGTACCTGACGGCGCCGGCGCTCGATCACTTCGGCTACCAGGTCGCGTCGCTCGCCGAGCTGCAGGAGATCGTCGACCGGGCGCAGGCCTACGCCGCGCGCGACGAACGGGTCGCCGTCGTCGACGTCCACGCGCGCACCACGCACGGGCCGGATCACGACTACACGCTCACCAGCGCGTACATCAGCTATCTGCTCCCACTCGCGATCGAACTGCAGCATCTGCAGCGGCACGATCGCGAGTAGGACGACCGCTACGCCGTGCGCAACACTTGCGCGGGATGGGCGCGCTCCGCGAGCAACGCGGGCACGAGCGCGGCGAGCGACGCGATCACCGCGGCGCCACCCACCACGAACACGAGCGCACGGGCGGGAACGACCGCGTCCGACGCGATGCCGAGCGAGGTCGCGAAGCGCTCCCACGCGAGCTGGCCGACGGCGAGCCCCAAGGGGATGCCGACGAGCAGCGCGCCGCTCATGATCGACGCGACCTGCCAGCCGACCGTCCACCAGACCTGCGGCCGCAGCAAGCCGAGCGCGCGCAGCACCGCGAAGTCACGGCGCGCGTTGCGTGTCGTGGTGACGAGCGCGTGCACCAGAACTGCGAGTGCGAGGAGCGCGAGCGCGACACTCAGGAACCCGAGCAACCCGTCGCCGCGTGCGAGATCGACGAGGTCCTGCGGGCGGGCGTCCTCCCGTGTCGGGTACGGGACCACCGCGCTTGCGACGAGCCGTCGCTCGCGATCGACCGGCGACCGGTCTGCGTACCGCACCAGATAGGTGTTGCGCGGCGCCGTGGGCAACAGGTGGTGGACGCCGTCGAACGTCATGTAGGCGCCGGTTCCCAGCTGCCCCGCGTCGCCGAACTCCGGAAAGACTCCTTGCCCGACGACACGAAAGTCTCGCTGCGCCTTCCCGATCTCGATGCGCACCGTGTCTCCGAGTTGGACTCCGAGCCGTCGGCGCGTGCGCCGCGCCGAGCTCGACTTCGTCGGGTGTCACCGGTGCGCGCCCGGCCACGAGTGTGGGCTCGACCATTCCCTTGAGTTGGTCAACGGCGAGCACGTCGACGCGCTGACCGTTGATGTGGATCGTCGTGACCGTGCCCAGCGCGAGCCCGGAGATGTCTCGATCCCGGGCGAGGGCGGGCGCGAGCACGCCGGATACGTCCGGGAGGCCGGGCGCGCCGATCTTCTGGTCCCAGTTCAAGCCGTAGCGCTGCCGGTCGTCGAGCTGCCGGTCGAGGTTGCCGGTGAAGGTGAACGCGCCCACGAAGATCGCAACGCTGGCCGCCACGCCGAGCACCGCGCCGAGCGCAGGCGCGTCGACCCGACCCGCCGCGAAGCGGACGCCGAGACTCGCAGTGAGGGGGCGAGTGATACCGAGGCCGCGCGGCCGGCCCCCGCGCCGCTCATCCGAGGCCCGACGACGCGCCGGGCGACCGGTCACCGCCGCGACCACTGTCGCGAGCGCCAGGACCGCGAGCGCGCCCGCCGCGAGGACAAGCCCGTCGACTTGCGGGCCGGAGTCGAGACTCGCGTGGCGTGCCAGCGGGAGCAGCACCACCGGCGACACCAGTACCGCGAACCCGCCCGCGATCACGACGCCGGCGGCGGCGATCGCAAGGGCACGCATGAACACCGCGGCGCGCAGCTGCCGGTCGTCCATGCCCAGGGCGCGAAGGGTCGCGTCGTCGCGACGGTCCGCGTACGTCTGGCGCGCGAGGGCCTGCGCGATCGCGAGTGCGGCCGCCGAGCGCGACGAGTGCGGCGACGACGGTGAGCACGTTGGCCTCGACGTCGATCGAACGTTGGACCTTCTGCGTCTGCGTCGGCCGGCTCTCGACGAACGACACCGGCCGGCCGCCGCTGAGCCGTTCGACTTCGGCCTGAAACGCCGCGAGCCGCGCGCCCGGCTGCAAGCGGACGTACGCGAGGTCGCTGCCGACGATCGATTCGTGGTAACGGGCCGCGAACGCGGGCGTGAGGTGCAAGACCGGCGCGAGGTCGGTCACCATCGGCGGGAACTCCGCGGGTGAGGATTCGATCCCCACCACCCGCACGCGCACCGCAGGACCGTCGGCACCGGCCGGCGGCGCCGCGCGTGTCGCGTGGCGCGACGCGAGCCGCTGCGGCCAGGATGCGACGAGCTGCGCGGCGGTCACGGTGAAGTGATCGGCCGCGTAGAACCGGAACTCGATCTGGCTGCCCACGTGGAGGTGCAAACGGTCGGCGAGCTCGAAGCTCGCGACGGCTTCGTCGGCCCGGCCCGGTGCCGCTCGGCGCCCGGTCAGCAGCTTCCAGTCCTCGACACCGTGGCCGAGCCGGTCGTCGAGCGCGGCGACCGGGAACACGTCGGAGGCGTCGACGGTGCGCCCGTCGTCCAGGGTTGCGGTGAACGGCAGACCGACGAACGCACGCGCGGTGGTCGCCACGGTGCGCAGCTTGTCGACTTGGTCCAAGTCGACCGCGCCGACCAGACCGAAGCTGCTCTTCCCGGTGACGACGATGTCTGCGGCGTGCTGCGCGTCCGCGAAGCGCGGGTACGCGTCACGCGTGCCGGCGCGCACCCTGCGCGAGCGCCATCGCCGCGCCGGCGCCGGCGCCGATCAGCAACGCAACGCTGATCCACGCCCGCCACCGTCGCCGTGCGTCGCTCCGGATCCGCAGCGCAACAGCAGTCACTCCGTCGTGGTCTCCCCGCCCGACCGCACCGGTCATGCTTGCACACCCGGTCCGCGTGGAGACCGGCGCGTGGCGCGTGTGTGAGCCGAACTCAGCCGGCGAGCGCGGTGCGTTCCGGGACGAGGTTGCGGGCCTCGACGCGTTCCGCGATTCGCACCCCCGCCTGCGGGCACGCTTCGAGGAGCGTCCGGTAACCGACCCGTCCGAACATGAGGACGGTTGCGTCCGTCACGGCCTTGACCGTCGCGGTCCGGAGTTGATCCGGGGCCGAGAACGCCATCTCGCCGAACCAGTCGCCCCGACCGAGCAACGCGACCAGCCGGCCGTCCCGGATCACCGCGGCGCGGCCCTTGAGCATCACGTAGAAGTGCTGGCCCGGCGTCCCCTGCTCGCACAGGACATGCTCCGGCGGGACGTCGATGGCCGTCGTGAGCCGGTCCACGAGCATCAGTTGCCGGCGGTTGCTCCCCCGCAGGAGCGGCAGACGGGCGAGCGTGTGGATGTCGGTGCCGTGCATGGGAACCTCCGTCGTGGGCTGGGTGCAGCGTGACCGGGCCACCTCAACCCCGGTTCAACGCACCTTCGACGGACCGGGGACCGCGTCTCCCCCGCACTCGGACATTTTCCAGAAAGTCCCCAATTCGCACGCGATCTCCGGCCGTAACGTTGGGGCCGTGGACCCGACCGTGATGCGGACGCGGGTCGCCCGGGCCCGGGTCGGCCGTCTGGCGACGCTCACGCCGCCGACTGCGGACCGGGGTGGGCAGCCGCACATCGTGCCGTGCTGCTTCGTCCTCGTCGACGACACGATCTACTCCGCCGTCGACGGGAAGCCGAAGACCACCCCCGCGCTGCAGCGACTGGCCAACGTGCGCGCCCAGCCGCAGTCCTGTCTGCTCGTGGACCACTACGCCGAGGACTGGACCGCGCTTTGGTGGGTGCGGGTCGACGGCGCGGCGCGCGTCGTCGCGACCGACAGCGAGCGCGGCGCGGCGATCGGCGCACTGCAGGCGAAGTACGAGCAGTACCGACAGGAGCCACCACCTGGCGCGGTGCTCGCGATCGCGATCGAGCGCTGGCGGGGCTGGTCGTACGATGACACGCGACCGCCGACGGACGAAGACACGAGGTAACACATATGAAGTACCGGCGACTCGGCCGCACCGCATTGCGCGTCAGTGAGCTCTGCCTCGGAACGATGAACTTCGGTCCGCTCACGACGCAAGACGACTCCTTCGTGATCATGGACCGCGCGCTCGAGCACGGCATCAACTTCTTCGACACCGCCAACCGCTATGGCGGCGACAAGGGCGCGGGCGCGACGGAGACGATCGTCGGCAACTGGTTCGCGCAAGGCGGTGAGCGACGCGAGAAGGTCGTGCTCGCGACCAAGGTGTTCGGGCCGATGACACCGTGGCCCAACGACGGCGGCCTGTCGGCGCGGCACATCCGCGCCGCGTGCGACGCGAGCCTGCGCCGGCTGCAGACCGACCACATCGACCTGTACCAGATGCACCACGTGGACCGTGCCGCGCCGTGGGACGAGATCTGGCAAGCGATGGAGACGCTCGTCGAGCAGGGCAAGGTGATCTACACCGGCAGTAGCAACTTCGCGGGCTGGCACATCGCGCAGGCCAACGAAGCCGCGGCCCGGCGCTCCTTCCTCGGATTGGTGAGCGAGCAGAGCCTCTACAACCTGATGGCGCGCACGATCGAGCTCGAAGTGCTCCCGGCGTGCCGCGCTTACGGGCTCGGCGTGATCCCGTGGAGCCCGCTCGCCGGTGGCCTGCTCGGGGGCCGGGGCGGGCCCGACACCGCACGCCGCAAGAACGTGCAACCGCGCTACGAGCAGGCGCGTCCGCAGCTCGAGCGCTGGGAAGCGTTCGGTCAGGAGTTCGGCGAGGAGCCCGCGGCGATCGCGCTGGCCTGGTTGTTGCACCAGAAGGGTGTGACCGCGCCGATCGTCGGGCCGCGCACGCTCGAGCAGCTCGAAGGCGCGTCGCTGCGCGCGACCGAGATCGAGCTCGACGACGCGGCGCTGAAGGCGCTCGACGACATCTTTCCCGGCCCGGGCGGCACCGCGCCCGAGGCGTATGCCTGGTGAGCGAAGCGAGCGACGAGGTCGCGATCGACGTCTCGGGCCGCGAGCTGCGCATCACCAGCGCGTCGAAGGTCATGTTCGAGGAGCGCGGCGACACCAAGCTGGATCTCGTCGAGTACTACCTCGCGATCGAGCATCCGATCATGCGCGCCGTGCAGGGACGGCCGGTGCTCATGCAACGGTTCCCGCACGGCGCGTCGGGTTCGTCGTTCTTCCAGAAACGCGTCCCCGACAACGCGCCCGAGTGGCTCGAGACGACGACCGTGAGCACGCCCAACGGCACCACCTCGCGCGCGCTCGTCGCGGCTGATCTCGCGCATCTCCTCTGGGCGGTGAACCTCGGGTGCCTCGGCTTCCACGTGTGGCCCTACCGCGCCTCGGATCCCGAACACGCCGACGAGCTCCGGCTCGACCTCGACCCGCAACCCGGTGTCGATTTCGACGCGGTGCGCGTCGCGGCGCGCGAGGTGAAGATGCTGCTCGACGAGCTCGGCGTGACGGGCTACCCGAAGACGACCGGCAACCGCGGCATCCACGTGTATGTACGGCTCGAACCCCGCTGGGATGCCTACCAAGTCCGGTCGGCGGCGGTGGCGGTCGCGCGCGAGTTGGCCCGGCGCCGCCCCGACGTGCTCACCGACGCGTGGTGGAAGGAAGAGCGGGGCGAGCGCGTGTTCATCGACTTCAACCAGAACGCGCCGCACAAGACCGTGTTCGGGGCGTGGTCGGCGCGGGCTCGTCCCGGCGGCCAGGTCTCGACCCCGTTCACGTGGGACGAGCTCGACGACATCGCCGTGGACGCGTTGACAATCGCAACCGTGCCGGCCCGCACCGAGGCCAACGGGGACGCGTGGGCCACCATCAACGACGACCTCCAATCGCTCGCGCCGTTCCTCGCGATGCACGAGCGCGACCTCGCGTCGGGTCTCACCGACGCACCGTGGCCGCCCGTGTACCCCAAGATGCCGGGCGAACCGCCAAGAGTCGCACCGAGCCGCGCCAAGAAGGCGACGAAGAAAGCCGCGCCCAAGAAGAAGGCTTCGGAGAGCTAGTCGTGGCTAGCCGGTGTAACCGGGCGCCTGCGACACCGTCTTGTACGCCGCGTCCCGCACGTTCCCGATGTCGGAGAGCGCACGGGCGCGTCCCTCGCTCGCACGGGCGACCTCCGCGAGGCCGAAGCCGGTGTAGGCAACACGCCGCTCGCGCGCCACGGGCGGTTGCGACATGTGCAGCGTGCACGAGCAGTGGACGGTGACGTCGCCGGTGGTCGTCGGCAGGTCGACGACCGGAAGGTCGGACTCGGAGCGGACGAACGCGGGTTGCACGAGCGCACGGTGTGACCCGGCGACGACGCGCAGCTGGCCCGAGCGGGCATCGGCGCCGGTGACCGAGATGCCAACGGTGAGGCCGCAGCATCGGTAGGAGTGCATGCCGAGCGAGCAGTCCTTGTGCCACGGCACGTCCGAGATGCCTTCGACGACACCGATCGGCTTCACCAGCGCTTCGATCTGGTTGCCACTCTCCCGCATGCGGTAGTCGTCGGCGGTGAGCCGGCCGATCCGGTGGTAGCGGTCCGACGCGAGCAGCGCACACGTGGTCTCCGAGTGCTCCTGGAACGAGAGCATGCGCACGCAGTGGTCGTCGCCGTCGGCGGTGCGGGCCCACCACGAGTTGCCGTCGTCACGCACGTACGTAGGCCGCGCCGCGTCCATATCCGCGCTGATTGCGCGCATCTGCTCGGGATCGAACCAGCCGCGCAAGTGCAGGAACCCGGCCTCGGCAAGAAAGTGCGCGATCTCGGCGTCGTCGTCCTCCGGTCCGAAGGAACGATGGAGGTCGAGTGGCGCGCCGTCGCTGTCACGGAACTCGACGTCGCCACGGGTGTGCACCGGGCGGCCATCGATGAGCGACCGGAGCACGACCCACCAGTCGAGGAAGTTCCCGAGGTTGCCCCGCAGCATCTCGAGCCGCCCACCCGTGAGGAGCGTCATCGGCGTCTTCAGGTCGTTGACGATGTCGGCCACGTCCGCGTCGGTGAGCCGAACGACCGCGGCGCCGTCGTCTGCCGCGTCGATGACGATGCCGTCGCCCTCGATGCCGAGCGTCCACATGCCCGACGGCGTGACGAAGGTGAACGGTGCCACGCCGAGCTCGCGCGCGCCGGCCATGACGTACTCGCGGCGCGTCGCGATGAGGTCCGGGAGCTGCTCAGTGAAGAACTCGCCCGTGTCGACGGCGACGATGTCATCGTCGGTACGGGTGCGGAAATCGAGCGAAACCATCGTCGAGTTGTAGCACTAGCCCGCGGACGGGTCGACCGCGCCGGAGAGCGACTCGAGCGGCGATGGCTGTTCGTATGGGCGCCGGGCGATGTCGGCGAGCGCCGCTTCGAGATCGAGCACCGGCACCGGCTGCGGGTTCCCGGCAGTACACGAACGCGGTTGCGCAGTAGTCGTCGACGCGCTCGGCGATGCCCCACGCGAGCAGCCCGGGGCCGGTCTCGCGTATCCAACCCTCACCCGCCACGGGGTTGGTGCGCTCGTACTCCTCGAGCGCGGCTTCCTGGCCTTCGAGGAAGAACATCGCGCCGATCTGCTGGATGGTGACCCGCACCTCGCGGGCGAACATCACCGGGTCGGGACCGTGCCAGCGGTAGAAGCCGACGAACTCGGGGTTCGGCCCGGTTCCCGGTCCGATGCTGAGCGGGGTGCCGCCGTAGGGCGCGCTGTGCGCGCCGAGACCCCACGCGCTGCCGACGTAGTCCTCGAGGCCGGTGCCGCAGATCGTCGGGAACTCCGTGTCGCCGTCACGGTAGATCTTCACCTCACCCTCGCCGTACCAGGTGCAGGGATCGATGATGCGCACGCCGACGTTGCAGCCGAGGAAGCGGCCGGGGCCGCGGAAGCCGTCGGCGATCACGAAGTCCTGGCGCATCATCGTGGGGTTCTCGCGCCGGAACGTCGCGTGCAGCCGCCCGAGCTCGGCGGGAAGGTCGGCCTGCAGCGTGTAGTCGACCTGGTAATAGAGCATCGTGCGCCGCGTCGATCCGTTGACGATCTCGATGCGCACGCGCCGGCCGAACGGCATCGGGATGTAGCTGTTGAAGCCGCGCCCTTCCTGGGCCGCGGTCAGCGCGGAGTGGTACGCGACCGGTCGCCCGTGCGGCAGCCCGAAGAAGTCGAGGCACGGCACCGAGATGCTCGGCGCGTCGAGGTCGTCGTAGAACACTTCGAGGTACAGCGAACGCATCTTCTCGGGCCGCGACGGCGGGAACGTCATCCAGATGTGGCGGATCACACCCGGACCCTCGATGTCGGCGAGCACCACCCGTTCGCCTGGTTCGAGGCGGCGGTTGGGCGCGCCCTTGCGCCCGCCGTGCGCCTGCCCGCCCGCGCCGCGCGCGCCGGTCGGGTTCTCGAACGTCGCGGCGCGCGAGTCGAGGCGCGGGTCGATCACCGCCGGATTGGATGCGGGGTCGATCATCGGCGCGCGGCGAGCGCGTCGGTCATCGCCTGGAACCCCTCGGTCACCCAGGAGCGGTCGGCCGGGACGTCGAGCGTGATCGGCGCGCTCTGGAATTCGTTCGCCCACGCCCGCCGTTGGCGGTCGGTGCGGTTCGGACGCGAGGAGTGCAAGGTACGCGGATGGTGGAAGCTGACGCCGCCCGCGTGCAGCTCGACCGGCACCGCGTCGGATGTGTCGATCGCGTCCACGAGCTCGAGGAGGTGCACCGACGGGTCGTCGCCCACGTGGCGGTGCGCATGCACGTCACTCTTGTGGGAACCAGGCACGAACCACATGCATCCGTTGTCGACGTCGACATCGTCGAGCGCCACCCATGCTCCGAGCGCGTGGTACGAGAGTTTCGGATCCCAGTACGCCTCGTCCTGATGCCACGGGATCGCGAGGCCGCGCTGCGGCGGCTTGAAGATGAGGTGGCCCCAGCTCTCGACGTCGGCTTCGGGCAGGCGCAGCAAGCGTGCGGCGATGCGCTTCGAGTTCTGCCACATCATCGTGTCGAAGACGCCGTCGATGCGGCGTTCGGGGAACAGGAGCTGCCCGAGGTCGGGCTCGGCGAGCGAACCGTAGGGCCGCGCCACGTCGAAGAGCGCGTCGGGGAACCCGGTGCGCCGCGCTGCCGCGAACTCGTCGTAGCGGGCGCGCAACCAGGTGAGCTCCGCGTCGGTCGTGATCCGGTCGAGCACGAGATACCCGTCGGCATCGAAGCGCGCGACCTGCTCGTCGGTCACGCCGACGACGAGTTCGCCGGTGCCGGCGGGACTCGGGTCCCGGCTCGGGTCACGCGCCATCACAGCCCTCCCCCCGGACGGATCGAGGCAGCCTGGCACGGCAGGAAATCGATTTCAAGCCCCGTACGGGCCCGGCCGGCCCCGCCCCCGGATCGAGCTCTCCCGCACCACCAGCGTCGGCGTACACACCACGTGCCGCGGCTCGTCGTGGGCTTCGGCGCCGGCCAGGAGGTCGCCGGCGATGCGGCCGATGTCGTACGCGGGCTGCGTCACGACCGTGAGCTCGGGGTGCATCACCGTCGCGAGCGGCGAGTCGTCGAAGCCGACGACGAGCACGTCCTCGGGCACCCGCCGGCCCGCGTCGCGCAGTGCCCGCAGCGCGCCCACGGTCATCGGGTGGTTGGCCGCGAACAGCGCGTCGAGCGCGGGTTCGGCCTCGAGCAACGAGCGGGTCGCGCGATAACCGCCGTCCTCCTTGAAGTCGGCGCGGCGAACGAGCGCCGCGTTCGACCCGTCGTCCCGCGGCGGTGAGGGCATCGCGATACCCGTCCACGCGTTCGTTCGCGGTGTCGACTCGGTTCGGCCCGGTGACGCATGCGATGCGCGTCGCACCTTGCGCCACGAGGTGCGCGGTCGCGTCTTCGCCGCCGCGGCGGTTGTCGACGACGACGGAGTCGACGCGTGCCTCGGCCGGCCGGCGGTCGACCGCGACCACCGGTATCCCGCGTGCGAGCAACGGCTGCAACGACGACTCGGCTGCCGACGCGACCGAGATGACGACGCCGGCCATCCGTTCTGCGACCACCACGTCGATGTACGCCGCTTCGGTCGCGAGGTCCTCGTCCGAGTTGCAGAGCACGAGCCGGTGGTCCTCGGCGCGCGCGACGTCTTCGATGCCGCGGACCACCGACGTGAAGAACGAGTTCTCGATGTCGGCGATGATCGCCGCCCACACCTGGTTGCGCTGCCGGCGCAGGGCCCGGGCCGGACCCGATGGAAGGTAGCCCAGGCTCGCGGCGGCGTCCCGAACCCGGCGGGTCCGCTCGGAGGAGACCGTCCCCGAACCGTTGAGCGCGCGCGACACCGTCGCGGGCGAGACTCCGGCCGCCCGGGCGACGTCGGTGATCGTCGTCTCGCGGCCGACTGTCACGAAGATCGAGACGCGAGCTTCTGGAGCGCGTCGAGCATGTGCGGGTAGCCCGCGGGCTGGTAGCTGAAGAGGAGCGCGCGCCGCTGCCGTCCGGAGTGGTTCGGCTCCGAGTGGTGCACGAGGAACGGCGCCGAACATGACGACGCTGCCGGCCGTGCACTCGACCGGGATCGACTCGACGCCGGCGTACGCGGCACCGTCGATCTCGTTGCCGAGGAACGCGCTGCCATCCGTGCGGCGCTGCCACTCGCCCTGCGTGTGACTTCCGGGCACGACCCGGAGGCATCCATTGTCGATCGTGGCGTCGTCGAGGAAGAGCATGGCGGTGGCGACGCGCGCCGGCTCCTGCGCGACACCCACCCAGTACGGGTGGTCCTGGTGCAACGGGTTCACACCACCGACCGCGGCGCGCTTCAAGTTCAGCTTCTCGGTGAACAGCACCGGCGCGTCATGACCGACGAGGTCCTGCATCGGCTCGACGAATCGCGCGTCGAGCGCGCACGTCTCGAGCGCGGGGCTGAGATGCGCGCACGGTTCGAGCCCGTGCACGACATCCGAGTCGCCCTCCCACTTGATGATGACGTAGCGGAGGAGGTCGGGCTCGAACACATAGCTTCCGGCTTCGAGGCGGTGCCCGTTGCGGTTGCGCACGACGTCGTCCACCAGCGCCTCGGACGCGTCGGTGATCGCGGCGACCTCGGTCGGCGTGAACACGCCGGCGCGCACGACGTAGCCGTCGCGCCGCGAGCTGCTCGTGCTCGGCGGGCGCGAGCCGGAACGATCCGGAATCGGCCCCGGAGCCGTCGGGCGGGGGGTCTGGAATCGATTTCACACGATCGCTACGGTACGCCGATCGCGCCGTACGAGCGAGCGGCACCTCGAGGGGAGGATCCGGTGGCATACCCGACTGCCAGCGAGGCCGACGTCGCGTTCTTCCGGGAGCACGGCTGGATCGCGGTGCCCGACGCAGTGGACGTCGCCGACCTCGCCGACCTCGAAGCCGCGTGCGCGGTGATCCTCGAGAAGAAAGAGGTCATGGCGTTCGACTGGGCCTGGGAGGAGGGCACACCGAAGGAGGACCGCGCGTTCAAGATCGTGCAGTCGAGCCCGACGCTGTTCTTCCCGGAGCTCAACGAGGCGCGGTTTCGCGCGTGGGCCACCGAGTTCGCGGGTGCGCTGATGGGCCGGCCGCTCGAGTTCTGGTACGACCAGTTCCTCGCCAAGCCACCCGGCAAGAGTGCGCCGACGCGCTGGCACCAGGACGAGGGCTATTGGGGCCGCAACCTCGACGAGCGCGGCATCACGTGCTGGCTGCCGATGCAGGACGTCGACGTCGACAACGGGTGCATGCACTTCGTCGACGGCGGTCACCGCGATGGCGTCCTCGAGCACCATCAGGTCCCGGGCGTGCAGAGCGATCTCCTCTCCTGCGAACCCGACGAGCGGCGCGCAGTCGTGTGCCCGTTGCGCGTCGGCGGGGTGACGTTCCACCACAGCAAGACGCCGCACATGACCAACGCCAACACGTCGGCCGAGTGGCGCCGCGCGCTGACGCAGCACCTCCGGGTCGTCGGTTCCGAAGGCGAAGGCGACCACTATCCGTGGAAGATCTACGTGAACCAGCTCACCGGCGAACGCACCGTCCCGCCGACCCGCTGAGGAGGCACCCATGAGCCCCGCGCCCTCGACCCGGAGAGTCGTGTGCTTCCTGCCCGGCGACTACCGCTCCGGTCCGAACCAGCTCGCCCGTCCGAACGTCGACGTGTTCGTCGCCGCGCTCACGGGCGCGTTGCGCACGCTCGGGCGTGAGCCGTACCTGATCGACCGCTTCCTCACGACGCCCGCCGACGCGATCGACGCACTCTCCGGCATCGACGACCCGATGATCGGACTGTACGCGCACTGGGTGTACGGACCGCACACGACCGACGGCGTCGTGGGCACTGACACTCCGCTGCTGCTCGCGTCGAACTTCGACGGCACCTGGCCCGGTCTCGTCGGCCTGCTCAACACGGGCGCGTGCCTGACGAGCCTCGGCCGCGCGCACAGCCGGCTCTGGTCGGATGCCGAGGATCTCACCACCGACAAGTGGTTCATGGACGCGCTCGACACGTGGCTCGAGACGGGTGCGACTCGCGCACGATGCTGGGTGCGTGCACCCGCCGCCCGATCCGATCTCGTCACCGCGCGTGGATACCGTGCTCGACGGCATGCGGGCGAAGCGGCCGCTCGTGGCCATGCTCGGCGACACGTCCATGGGCATGATCAACGGCTACTTCGGACCACAACGCCTCGCGCGCGTCGGGTTCTCGGAGCACAAGATCGACCAGGCGTGGTTGATCGAGCAGGGCAAGACCGTCGATCCGAGCCGCGTCGACGACGCGCTGGCCTTCGTGCGCGATCGTGGCGTCGAATTCCACTACGGCGACGACTTCACCGAGGACGCGACACGCAAGCAGCTGCGCGACTACTGCGCCGTGCTCGACCTGCTGGGCGAATTCCGCGCCGACTGCCTCGGCTGGCAGTACCAGCTCGGGCTGATCCGCTCGCTGCCGCCGTCCGACTTCGCCGAGGGCTTGTTGAACTCCGCGTGCCGGCCGGAGACGAACGGCACGACGATCGCCTGCGCCACGGAAGCCGACCAGGGCAACGTGCTGCCCGATGGAGCTGTTGAAGCGGCTGCTCCTCGCGCACGGGCTGCACGAGTCGGTCGCGTTCCACGACGTCCGCTTCGGCGGCGAGCACGACGGGCGCTTCGTGTGGGTGCTGCTCAACTCGGGCTCGGCCGGCGCGTACGCGTTCAACCACGATCCCGACACGCTGCGCGGCGTGCACTCGTACCGGCAACCACCCGCCTACTTCCCGATCCCGGGCGGCACGTTCGCGGGCGAGAGCCTGCCGGGCACGATCACGTGGGCGCGCGCCTGGCTCGACCGCGAGGAACTCGTGATGGACGTGGGCCGCGGTGAGGTCGTCGCGCTCCCACCCGCACGTGCGCGACGAATGGTGGGAGGGAACGACACGGCAATGGCCGTTCATGGCCGCCGACCTCGGGATCGGTCGCGACGACCTCATGGCGCACTACCAGAGCAACCACGTCGCGGTCGCGTACGGCGACGTGTTCGCCGACATGGTCGAGCTCTCTCGTCGGCTCGGTTTCCGCGTCCGCGTGCTGGAACGGCGGTGACCGCGGGCGTCGTGCTGGGTGTCGACGCGGGCACCGCCAGCGTGCGAGCCGGTTGCTTCACCACCGACGGGCGGCTGGTCGGCCGGGGCGAGCACGCCATCGAGCTCTGGTCGTCGGCGTCCGGCCATGTGGAGCAATCGTCCGCCGACATCTGGGCCGCCGTCGCGCAGGCGACGCGCGCCGCGGTCGCGGCCGCGGGTGTCTCGGCCGAACCGCGTGCTCGGCATCGGGTTCGATGCGACCTGCTCGCTCGTCGCGATCGACGGTGCCGGTCGCCCGGTGACCGTCAGCGTCACCGGCGACGACGCGCGCAACGTCGTGGTCTGGATGGACCACCGCGCGCTGGAAGATGCACGGGCCATCGACGCGACCGGCCATCCGGTCCTGCAATACGTCGGCGGTTCGATCTCACCCGAGATGGAGACGCCCAAGCTGCGGTGGTTGCAGCGGAACCTCCCCGACACCTGGGCGCGCACCGCGCACTGGTTCGACCTCGGTGACTTCCTGACGTGGCGAGCCACGGGTGCAGACACGCGTTCGCTGTGCACAACAGTGTGCAAGTGGACGTACCTCGGCCATGAGCGACGCTGGGATCCGTCCTACTTCGAACAGATCGGGCTCGCAGACCTCGCCGCGGAGGGATTCGCGCGCATCGGCACGAGCACGCGGGCGCCGGGTGAGCGCGGCCGGGAACCTGACGGATACCGCCGCAGCCGACCTCGGACTGGCGCCGGGCACACCCGTCGGAATCGCGCTGATCGACGCGCACGCGGGCGCGCTCGGCATGCTGGGCGCGGCCGGCGCCGACGCACCGATCGACCGCCGGCTCGCCCTGATCGCGGGGACGTCTGCATGCCATCTCGCGTTGTCGAGCGCGCGGCACGACGTCACTGGCGTCTGGGGTCCCTACTACGACGCCATCGTCCCCGGCACGTGGTGCACGGAGGCGGGGATCTCGGCATCCGGCGCGTTCCTCGACCACGTGCTCGCGTTGCACCCGGCGCGGACGCGCCTCGGTGCGGACCCATTCGCGACCCTCGACGCGGTGCTCGACACGCTCGGCCCTGACGGCGACGCCACGCAGCTCACCCGCGACCGCCACTGGCAGCCGAGCGTGCTCGGCAACCGCGCCCCGCTCGCGGACCCCGAACTCACGGGCACGATGGCCGGGCTCCAGCTCCGCGCCGACGTCGAGGACCTCGCGTGCTGGTATCTCGCGGCGCTGCAGGCCCTCGCGTACGCATCACGACACATCGTGGAGGCGTTGGCAACGACCGGTCGCACGATCGACCTCGTCGTCGCGTGCGGCGGATCGGCCGCGAACGCGCGCTGGCTGCAGGCGCACGCGGACGCGCTCGGCGTGGCGGTCGCGGTGCCTGCGGAACCCGACGCAGTGCTCCTCGGCGCGGCGATGCTCGGTGCGACCGCGGCCGGAGTGCACGAGTCCCTGACCGACGCCATGGCCCGCATGACGAGGCTCGCGGCGGTCGTGCACCCGGCACCCCGGCATGCCGCCTACCACGACGCGAAGTACGCGGTCTACCGCCGAATGCTTGATGACAGCGCGGCCTACCGCTCAATCATGCGTTGATCCGTCGAGCGCTGCGATTTCGATGGCGACCCGGCCGGACTCGCCTGCGTGGATGGCGCGCCACACCCGTTCGGGCGTGAACGGCATGTCGAGGTGGCGCACGCCGTAGGGCTGAAGGGCATCGACCACCGCGTTCCACACCGCCGCGGTCGAGCCGGTGGTGCCGGACTCGCCGATGCCCTTCGCGCCGAGCGGGTTGCGCGGTGTGGGCGTCTCGGTGTGGAACACCGAGAACGAGGGCAGCTCGGCCGCGCTCGGCATCGCGTAGTCGAGGAGGCTCGCGGTCAGCGGGTTGCCCTCGTCGTCGTAGGCGACACGCTCGAACAAGGCTTGCGCGACGCCCTGCGCGATCCCGCCGTGCACCTGCGCCTCCGCGAGCATCGGGTTGAGGACACGCCCGCAGTCGTCGACCGCGGTGTGACGGACCAGATCGACGTTGCCGGTCTCGGTGTCGACCTCGACCACCGCAACGTGACAGCCGAACGGGAACGAGCCGTCCGAGTTGAAGTCGATCTCGGCCGCGAGGTCCGCGCCGCCGTGGTCCGTGAACGCGGCGTGTGCGATCTCGCGCCAGGAGATCGCGGATGCGGGAGTCCCGGCCACGCCCAACCGACCGTCGTCGAACACGATGATGTCGGCTTCCGCCGCTTCGAGCATCGACGCGACGAGACGCCGCGCCCGTTCGAGCACCACCTCGGCGGCATCGTGGACCGCGCTGCCCGCCAGTTGCAACGACCGCGAGCCGAACGTGCCGACGCCGTGCGGCACGATCGCAGTGTCGGAGTGCAGGACCCGAACGTCCTCGAACGGCACGCCCAACACCGCCGAGGCGATCTGGGCCCATGCGGTCTCGTGACCTTGGCCGTTCGGCACGCTGCCGGTCACCACCGTCGCGGTGCCATCCGGCTCGATGCGGACCGCTCCGTACTCACTGCCGCGCCCGCTCACTTCGACGTAATAACCGATCCCGATCCCGAGCTGGCGCACATCGTTTCGCGCCCGCCGGGTCGCCTGCTCCGCGCGCCAGCCGTCGTAGTTGCTCTCGCGCAGCGCGGTGTCGAGCGCGAGCGTGTAGTCGCCGGTGTCGTACACCGCACCCGTCGGCGTCTGGTACGGGAACACGGCGGGCGGGATGAAGTTGCGGCGCCGGATGGTGACGGGATCGAGGTCGAGCGCGCCGGCGAGGATATCGAGCGAACGTTCCAACAGCGCGGCCGCCTCCGGTCGGCCCGCACCGCGGTACGGTCCCGTCGGCGTCGTATTGGTGAGCGCGATCAACGCGTGGAACTCGATCGCAGGGATGCGGTACGTCCCCGATCCCATGAAGCGCGTCACCATCGGGACGAACGCACCGCGGATGGGATAGGCGCCGACATCCGCGACGCCGACCACCCGCAGGCCGGCGACGGTCCCGTCGCGGCGGGCCCCGATCTCGACGTCGTGCACTTGACCGCGCCCGTGCGTCATGTTGACGAGGTTCTCGTGGCGGGTTTCGACCCATGCGACCGCGCGCCCGAGCTCGCGAGCGAGCACCGCGACGACCAGCTGCTCGATGTACACGCCGCCCTTGGCGCCGAAACCACCGCCGACGGCGGGGGCCCGCACCACCACCGCGGATTCGTCGACACCGAGCGCGGTCGCGATCTCGCGCCGGACGCCGAACACCGACTGCGTGCTCGCCCACACATCGATCCGACCCTCGGCGGTACCCGCGCTCGGGATCGCGACGCACCCGTTCGGCTCGATGGGAACCGGCGCGATCCGATGGTTGTGCACACGGGCGCGCACCACCACTTCCGCCTCGGGCCAGCCTTCGCCCCGCGCTGCCGGCGTCCGCCCCGTCGTCTCGTTGGCACCGAACGCGGGGAAGAGGAGCGCGGCATCGGGTTCCATTCCTGCGAACGCGTCGGTGATCACCGGGAGTGGATCCGCGTCGATGACCACCAGCTCCGCCGCGTCGAACGCCTGCGCGCGCGTCTCCGCGACGACGACCGCGACCGGTTCACCGACGAACCGCACGCGTTCGCCGGCGAGCAGCGGCCGGTCGAGTGCGCCGTTGCCCGCCATCGCCCGCAGCGGCGGCAACTCGAGATCCGCGGCGGTGAACGCGGCGAAGACTCCCGGCGCGGCGCGCGCGGCGCGCACATCGACTGCGAGCAAGTCCGCGTGTGCGAACGCGGAGCGGACGAACACCGCCCAGACCGCACCGGACGCCACGGCAATGTCGTCGATGTAGCGCGCCGATCCGTCGAGGAGCGACGCGTCCTCCGTGCGGTGGACCGTATGGCCGAGGACCGTCCGCGTCATCTACACGCGAGCGAGATGGCGCTGCACCGCGTCGATCCAGAGCTGCGGCTGGTCCTCCTGGGGACTGTGGCCTGCGTCGGGGATGACGGCCAGTTCCGCACCAGGGATCCGCGCCGCGAGCACATCAGCGGACGCCCGCAGGCCCGTGTCGTTCTCGCCGACGAGCACGGTGGTCGGGCAGGCGATCTCACCGAGCCGCTCGACCATGGAAGGGTACTCGCCCAGCGCGTCGGCCAACGCGCCGAACGCCTCCGGATCCATCCGCGTGAACTTCGACTCGACGCGTTGCATCATCACTTCCGGTGCCGCCAGCCCGGCCGCGTCGGCCTGCCGCACCCAGAACTGCTTGACGGTCGCGAACACCGCGGGCATCCCCTGTTCCCGGCCGAGCTGCGCCAACGGCCCGAACACGTCATCGAGCTTGCCGGCCGGCGCGGCGCCGGTGTCCATGAGCACCAACGAACGCACGCTCTCCGGGTACGCGAGCACATAGCGCAGCGAGATGATGCCGCCCATCGAGTGCCCGAGCAGGTCGAACGGTGCCGGCGATACCCGCGCGTCGACGAACCCCGCGAGGTCCGCTGTCAGTTGGTCGAAGGTGTAGGTGCTCGCGTCCCCGGTGTTGGTGCTGTCGCCATGGCCGCGCTGGTCGTACGCGACCACTCGCCGCGACGTAGCCAACGCCGGGATCACGTCGACGAAATCGAGCGCGGCGCCGGTGAAACCGTGGAGCAGCAACAGCGGCGGATCGCCTCTCCCCTGCTCGTCGTACGAGAGGACGACGTCCCCGACGGCGACTTCTTGGCGCGCTGATGTATCGGCAGACATGGTGGGCACGCTACGCGTACTTCGCCGCCGCCGCATTGCCGACCGGGCACCCGCCTTCGTACCGACCGCACACGTCGGTGTCGCAGAGCCGGCACGTCCACCGCACCGCGCCCGGCTCCCGGATCAGCCCGATCAGCACCTTGCCGACGAGTGCCTCCAAGGTCGCGCGCTCCCGAGCCGACAGCACCGAGAGCGCCGACGCGAGCTCCCCGGCTCGCGCCCCCGCAACCCGCGCCGCGACCCGCCGGCCCGTCGCGGTCAGCGCCACAAATGTCGTACGCGCGTCCGGGCCTGCTTCCCGCCGCACGTACCCGAGCGCTTCCAACCGATCGACCAGGCGCACCGCGCCCGACGGCGTGAGCCCGAGGACGCGACGCACCATGTCAATGGCCGGTGGGACTCGGAAGAAGTGCAACGCCGACAGCGCGCCCGCCGCGTTGGCATCCAACTCCGTCGCCTCCGCGATCGCGCCGGTCATTCGATCGACGAGCGCGAGCGAGAGCGCACCGAGCAGGTTGCCACCGCGGTCGAGCGCCGCGTCGCGGGTCATCAGATGTCGTAATCGAGGTGGTACTCGCCGCTCGGACCCATGGGGGCCGAGAACTCGCCGGTCCCGCTCAGACCCTCGAGGCCGCCCGTCGCGCCGACGACGAGCCAGTCGCCCGCCGCTTCCCTGCCGTCGAACGTGCCGGTCGTCTGCAACACGACGGTGCCGGTGCGGTCACCGATCGCCCAGTCGAGCTTGTACAGCCCGACGAAGCTGGCAGTGCCGTCCGGTCGGTAGTACATGTCCCACTCGACCGTCCCGTCGCCGGTGATGTCGCCGCTGAACGCCTGCTGCACCTTGGCGTGCGACAGCTTGCTCCCGTCGAACTCGTCGAGCGTGTTCTCGTCCCAACCCTTGTTCTCGAACGTCCCTTCGGCCCGTGTGGTCACAACCGACCCTCCTCATTCGCAGACATGTGATCGTGTCACATATCTACCCACGACGCTCCGTTTCAACCCTCCGACCGAGCAAGCTGCCGAGATGGCCGAACCGCAATCCGAGTTCCGCCTCCTCGAGGGGGCCGCCTTCGCCGGCCGACGACATGAACCTGAGCGTGTGTGCCCGTCTCTCGCCTTCGGCGACCGAATCCTCACCGCCCCACGACCTCGCATATACGCACCAGAGCGGGAAATATGGGCGTGTGGATCAAGGCACCCCGTGCGACGCCTCGCAGCGACCTATGGCGTTCTCGCCGATGCCCTTGCGCATCGAGACCGAGCGGTTCACCTTGACACCGGAGGAACCGAGCGACGCGGATTGGTTCAACGAGTTGCTGAACGCTCGGGGAACGGGCACGTTCACCGTTGCAGACGCGCTCGGGCGGATCGACGTCATGACGAAGACGATCGAGACGACGGGCATCGGGGCGCTGGTGCTCCGCAAGCGGCCTGATGGCGAAGCGTTGGGATACACCGCAATCGTCGTTGGGCGTGGTTCGCTTGATGAGCCTGAGCTTGCGTATGAGCTGCTGCCTCGGGCACACGGGCACGGGTACGCGACCGAAGCCGCTCGAGCGCTGCTCGACGCCGCATTCGATACAGGCCGGCGTCGAATCTGGGCGACCATTGGGTCCTGGAACGCACCGTCGCTTCGGGTGGCGGAGAAACTGGGCTTCCGCCGCGACCACTGCACAACGGAGGTCGTTGGGGAGGTGGTTTGGATGGTGTGCGACCGCTGATCCGACGCGCGCCAGACTCCCGCTCTGTGCTGGCCGCGCGACGCGCGATCGGGCATCATGCGTCCGTGGCAGCGCTGCAGCCGAGGCGCCATCCGGGCGCGGGGAACTCAGGTGTGTCGCGTCGTTGCTGATGCTCGTTGCTGCATGCAGCGGCGCTCACGATTTGGCGGCGACGCGCGGCACGAACACGCGCAAGGCGGAGACTGCCACAGCGCTATGCGCCGCGGCCTTCGGCGACGAGGTCGTTGAGAGTTCAGCGACGACCGCCGCAGCCGTTCGCCAGGCAGGGATTGGCGTCGCGAGCGGCATGTTCCAGGGAGCGTTCCCTGGCGTCGGTGGTGACCAGCCCGCGGCCTGGTGCATGGTCGAGTCGAGCGATCGCTGCTACGACGAATCGGCTGTCGCAGTGAACGGTGCGCAGCAACACATTGTGAGCGCAGGATGTGGCTGGCCGCAAGGACCACCGCACGCTGGGCCGCCATACTGGACGCTCTGATCTTCGACGAGCAACCCGAAATGCTGCCCAACGGCGCCAGTCAGTACTTCGCGTTTCGCGATTGTTGCAATTGAAGCCGCGTTCGCGATCGGGCCAACGGTGCGCGGCACGAAGCGCGAGGGGTCGGCCGAGCGCCTACGCGTCACGCAGGTTCTCCAGGTGGGAGTTCCATCCGCCTTGTAAGGGCACGGCACGGTCGACGGCTTCGCGGACGAGCTGCTGAGCGGTTTCTTCGGGAGTCAGCGCGGACGTGTCGAACCACCACCCGACATCGCGAAGATCGCGGTTCATGTCCGACTCGAGTTGGTGATATCCATCAAATGCGAACCGCTCGTCGGGGTCTCGCGTCGCGTTCCGGTACTTACAAACGTCCACGCCCGGAGCAAGGATCACAAGCCGCGCGGGACGCGGCGACAGCAGGGCGAGGAGCAGATCCAGCGTCGCACGGTCCTGCACGACGGTGTCCATGAAGACGGTGAAGCCGTAGTCGATGAAGTTGCGGGTCAGCGCGCACATGTTGCGCTTGCAGAGCTCGTACTGCCGGAGCGCCTCGTCCTTGGGTGTCCCCAGGAACCAAACGCGGCCACTCAGGATCATCTGGTTCACATCGTCGCCTTTGACCTGAGCCGCCCGCGGCATCAGAGATGCAGCGAGGGCGCTCACGGTCGACTTCCCCGCGCCCGGCATTCCCGACACGATCACGCACCCGGACAGCCTCGCTGAGGTCATTGGCCGCGATGCTTGCAACGGAGGTTGCTCCGTCGCAACCAGATTGCCGGCACGCGGCAAGACTGGCAACCATGGCAGAGCGCCCGAAGTTCAACCTCGTCGATCTCGTCGCTCGTGACTACGACGCAACCGTTGCGTTCTATCGGCGACTCGGTGTCGAGGTCGACGATGGCCCTCCTGGCGAGATCCGGCACGCGCATCTCGAGTTCGGCGAGACGACGATCCACATCGACAACGAGCACCTTGCCGGGCTCTACAACTCGTCTTGGCGCGAACCGCCACAACCGCGAGTTGTGGTCGGCTTCCGCGTCGCGAGTCGCGACGAGGTCGATGACCGCTATGCGGAGATGACCGGAGCAGGGTACGCAGGAGCACAACCGCCCTACGACGCCTTCTGGGGTGCTCGCTACGCCGTGCTCGTCGACCCCGACGGCAACCACGTCGGATTGATGAGTCCGTCAGAGGATGCTCGTAGGCATTGGCCTCCCAGGCCGGCGCCTCGCGCCGAACCCTGAGGACCGCGACGGTCCGGACCGTGCACGAACGCCCTACGCGTCCGGCGTCGACGCGGGTGTGTCCTGGCTGAAGACGTTCTGCCAGCGACCGTCGCGTTCGACCCACAGCGAGCTGATGTACATCGTCTCGTCCGGCCCGGAGACCCGGCGGGCGTCGGCGCGGTAGCAGAGCATCACGGCCGCCGCGGAGACTCGGATCAGCCGAGCATCGTTGATGGTGTACGCGGCGACGGTCGGACCGTCGGCGAGCTCGCCAGCGTGGTCGGTTCGGTCGGCGAAGCCGGTCGGGTAGACGCCGGCGAAGTCGGTCGTGAGCAAGGCTTCGTCCGCGGCGATGTCACCGGCGAGGAGCGCTTCCCACACCTGCGACTCGAGATCGACGAAGAAGTCGATCGGGTGCACCGCGTCGGGGTCGAAGAACAGCTCGAGCTGGATGTTGTCGGGGTCGCGGAACACCAGCACCGCGGCGCCGGGAATCGAGTTCGCGGGCGCGACCGGCGAGAACGCGACACCGGCATCGGCGAGGCGATTCGTCCACGTGTCGAGCTCGGCGAGAGTCGGCACCGCGAACGCGACGTGGTCGAGACCGGTATGCGTTTCGTCGAAGGCATCCGCCGCACCGTGCTGGTGTTCCGTGAGACCGAGGCGGGCGCGAAGTCCGTCGTGACGGAGGAAGACCTTCCGGCGTGAGTTGTCGGGTGCGGTGTACTCGCCGACTCGGTGGAATCCCAGCATCGCGACGTACCAGGCTGCGCTCACCTCGACATCGCGCACGGTGAGGCCCAAGTGGTGAACGTCCTCGATCATCTTCACAACCCTACGACGCGCGTCGACGGATATTCGTTGGCGACAGCCGCTGCGTCGCGATCAAGTGCGGTCGTTGCCGGGCGCGGTCAGCGGCTGTAGTCCTGCCAGGTCCCCTTCTGTTGCTGCGCGCCCACCGCCGGCTTGGTCCAGTCGCACACGCCGTCGGGGAAGATCGACTGCAGCCGTTGGGCCTGCGCGTCGGTGAACGCGACGCCGTAGCTGCCCGGGTCGACGGGTTGCAGCGTGCACTTGATGATTTCGTCACGGATGCCTTCGCCTGCGGCCGTGCGCGGGTCGCCCTTGATCGGGTAGGCGTCGGCGCACGGACCGGGATCGTCGTAGAGGTCCCAACCGCCGGTGAGCTTCTTGCCGTCCGGCAACGTGCACGTGTTGACCGCGTCGGCCGGCTTCTTGCCCGTGGTGAGCCATTGGTCGAGCAGCACCACTGGTGCGTTGCTGTTCGGCGTGTTGCCGAGCAGCTGGGCCGCGACGTTGGCAGACGGCGCCGTCCACAGCACGAGGTTGGGATCGTCCTTGCCGCCGTCCTTCAGCCGTTCCCGGATTGAGAACGCGTGGAAGCGCGTATGGATGTCGCCGACTGCGTCGGAGTAGAAGTTGCGCAGGATGATCGGCAGATGTTGCAGCGGCCCGGCGCCGGTGACCGCGCCGACCTGGTACGCGATCGCCGCGGTCTTCGCGTCGATCGCTTCTCGCTGCGGCACGATGTTGCCGTCGATGTCGTAGCCGCCGATACCGGCGTTCACGTCGAGGAATTGGTCGACCGAGATCGCGCCGGCACGCAGCGCGAGCAGTCCGTACTGCACGCCAATGTTGTCGAGAGGACGGTTCGCGAATCCGGTCTTCGGATCGACGCCGAGAATGTTCACGTTCATGTCGGCCAGCGAGCAGCGCGCGCCCTTCGGGTTGGTCACCGCGTTGTACACGGCGGCGCCGATCGCGTCGCACCCGTCGGTCGGGTTGACGCCGCCGACGAACAACCGGTCCCAGGACTCGCACGTGCCTGACGTCAGGTGTCCGTTGATCGCGACCTTCTGCGCGTCGGTGAGCGCGGCACCGGTGGCGGTCTTGTAGTAGTGGACGAGCAGGCCGCAATCAGTGACGCCGGCCGCGATCGACGTGGAGTCGGGGAAGGGCAGGCTGGGCGAGAGCCCGTCGAGGATGCCCGGGTACGCGTGCGCGATCGTGAGCTGCTGGATCGCGCCGCCGGATCCGCCGTCGCCGATGGTGAACTTCGGCACGCCGTAGGCCTCGACGAAGTGCTCGCGCGTCATCAGCGCGGCTTCGGCCGAAAGCACGGTGTTGCATGTCGTCTGCAGCGTGTCGAGGGTGTTGGTCGCGACCGCGTAGCCGCTCCCGAGCAAATCGGTGTCGGCACCGCCGATGAACGACGAGCCCTGCGTGTACTGGTTGCCGCAGCCACCACCGAATCGGTAGACGAGACGGTGGTTCCAGCC
Source organism: uncultured Actinomycetes bacterium (assembly GCA_963740835.1). GTDB lineage: Bacteria > Actinomycetota > Acidimicrobiia > IMCC26256 > PALSA-610 > CAVUFH01. Next base: position 575,441 of record CAVUFH010000007.1, read on the forward strand.
GCTCGCATCCCACGTGGCGCCCGCCGCCGCCTTCGGCTTCGGGTCGAGCGTCCAGATCGTGTAGATGCCGCGATCGATGACGCCTTGTTCGGTGCGGATCACGAACGGCACCGACGTACCGCCGATCATGGTCGACGCGACGTCGGCCGGAGTCGACGCGGGATCGGCGAGGGGCTTCACGCTGCCGTCGGTCGCCTTGTAGGACCACGTCGTCTTCGTGGGCGCGTCGCAGTCGGCGTCGGTGGCGGGGCCGAGACCGGCCGCTTCCGTCGTGCACAACCACGGCTCGAGGTGCGGCCCCGCGAACATCGGGCCGTTCTTCGAATGGTTCGTCACGTCGATCTTCACCGACGTGTCATCGGACTTGGCCGCGATGACGTTGGCGCCGTCGCGCAAGCCGGCGATCAGCCCGCGGCGCGCGCCACCGCTGGCGGTGAACGCGGCGTCGACGTCCTTGCCGTTCGCGGTCACCACCGCGTCGGCCGCGCCGGCACCGGAGACCGTTACGAGCACGTCGCCGCCGCTCACGTAGCGAGCCCGGGTCGACGTCGTCTCCAGGGTCAGCCCACCTCCGGGCGCCGAAACGCGCGTCCGTACACCGGCATCGAGCGGCTTCGCGCCTCCGACCGAGGCGTTGGGCTTGTCGGCGCCGGACGACGAACTGCATGCCGCGGCACACACGAGGAATGCCGCGAGAAGGAACCTGCACGCGCGTCGGGTCACAGATCGACGCGCGCGGTGGCGTAGCCCGTGAACACGTCCTTGTCATCCTGGTTCGCGGTACGCAACGTCAGTTCGACAACCTGGTCACCGTCGACCTCGTGCACCTTGTCGACCGTGGCGGTCGTCGTGAGGTCGTCGCCGGGGAACACCTGCGACGTGAAGCGGCCGCCGAACTTCGTGAGCCGGCCGTCGCCGACGAGGTCGGTGACCATGTGCCCGGTCATGCCCATGGTGAGCATCCCGTGCGCGAACACGCTCGGGTAGCCCGCGACCTTGGTCGCGAAGACCTCGTCGGTGTGGAGGGGGTTGTAGTCGCCCGATGCGCCCGCGTACTGCACGAGTTGTGTGCGCTTGAGGTCTTCGACGACAACCGCGCTGAACGTCTGACCCGGTGTGAGCTCGCTCGCTTTCAGCGCCATCAGGAAGCCACCACCTTCTCGGTACGCACACCGACGGTGCGCGCGGTGACGACCAGCTCCCCCTGCTGGTCGCGGTACTCCGTGATCATCTCCGAGAACACGAGCTTGCCCGCGCGCTTGCCTTCCTTCTCCCACCGCTTCCCGTCACGCGTCTCCGCGCTGAGGACGTCGCCGGCCCGCAACGGTCGGTGGTACTCGTAATGCTGCTCGGCATGCAGTCCGGTGCCGCCGCCTCCACCACCGCTGCCACCGCCGCTCGAGTCGCGCTTCAACCCGGTGGGTTCCTTGCCCGAGCCGAACCACGGCTTCCCGAACTGCGGGCGGAGTGGGTACGTGTCGTCGAACTGCGCGCTGGCCTGCACGAACGTGGGCGGCGCGAGGATCCCGCCGGCTTCCTTCGCGGCGGGTGAGTTCGCATCCGAGTACACCCGGTTGGGATCGCCCACGCTGCGGGCGAACATCAAGATGTGGCCGGCCTCGACGGGAAAACGCTCGACTGGCATCTCACTCCTCGTTCTGCATCAGGCCTTCGGGCATCCTCACGATTTCGTTTCGGTCGCGGCGAGCAGGTCCGTCACGACCGATCCGAGCTCCGCGGGATCCCACCGGGCACCGCGATCCGCGCTCGGGCCGCGCTGCCAGCCTTGCGCGATCGCGATCCGGCCGCCACCCACGAGGAACACCTGTCCGGTGACCGCCGCGGACTCCACGCTCGCGAGCCACGCGACGATCGGTGCGATGTTGTCGGGGCTGCGTTCGTCCCACGCCCCGGGCTCCGGTGCGGGGCGCCCACCTCCGAGGTTCTCCGTCATGCGGGTCCGTGCACCCGGCGCCACCGCGTTCACGGTGACGCCGTACCGGCCCAGCTCCTTGGCCGCAATGATCGAGAACGTCGCGATCCCGGACTTCGCGGCGCCGTAGTTGGTCTGCCCCGGGTTCGCGAACAGCCCCGACGTCGACGACGTGTTGATGATCCGCGCGTCAACCGGCATGCCGTCCTTGTGCTGCGCACGCCAGTACTCGGCGGCCCACCGGCTCGGTGCGAACGTGCCCTTGAGGTGCACGCGCACCACGGCGTCCCATTCCGCTTCGGACATGTTGAAGAGCATGCGGTCACGCAGGATGCCGGCGTTGTTCACGACCACGTCGAGCGACCCGAACGTGTTGATCGCGGTGTCGACGAGCTGCTTGGCACCGTCCCAGTCGGCGACGTCGTCCGTGTTGGCGACTGCCTCGCCACCTGCGACGACGATCTCGTCGACGACCGTCTGCGCCGGGCCCTTGTCCGCCCCGGTGCCGTCGACCGAACCGCCGAGATCATTCACCACGACCTTGGCGCCTTGCCGCGCCAACTCGAGCGCATGCCCGCGACCAATGCCGCGTCCCGCACCGGTGACGATCGCGACGCGCCCGGCGCAGATGCCGCTCACTGCTCCGATCCCGGTTCACGTCCATGGGTCGGCTCCAGCGTCGACTCTTTCGGCAGACCGAGCACCCGCTCGCCGACGATGTTGCGTTGCACTTGCGCGGTGCCGCCCCAGATCGTGGCCGACCGGCTCGTGAGGAAATCGGATTGCCACCGGTCGAGCGTGTAGTGCTCGCCGTTCGGCCGCACCATCGACTGCGCGCCCCGCAGGTTCATGATCCACTCACCCAGATCGCGCGCGTACTCGGACCAGAACATCTTGTTGATCGACGCGCCCGGCCCCGGCTCCTTGCGGGCGACGACCTCCGACAGCGTTCGCAACCCGGCGTATCGCATGATCTCCGCGTTCGTGTAGGCCCACGCGAGCTTCTGCCGCACGAGGGGATCGTCGCTCCGACCCAACGTTCGGACCTCATCGACCAGGCGCCAGAACTGCTTCTCGTACTGGACGTGCTGCGTCGTCGCGTTCCCGCCGCGCTCGTTGCCGAGCGTCGTCATGGTCACCCGCCACCCGTTGTGCAGCCCCCCGATCACGTTGAACAAGGGCGCGCGTGCGCCGGTGATGAACGACTCGGTGAACCCGCTGGTGCCGGTGATCTGGCGGATTGGTCGCAGCTCGAACCCGTTCGACGCGCCGTCGGGCCGGCGCATCGGCACGAGCACGTACGAAATGCCGCGATGCTTCGGTGCGTCCGGATCCGTGCGGCACAGGCAAAACATCATGTTCGCCATCTGCGCGCCCGAGGTCCACACCTTCTGGCCGGTGATCACGACCTCGTCACCGTCGACGACGCCGCGCGTCTGCAGCCCGGCCAGGTCCGAACCGGCGTCGGGCTCGGAGAACCCCTGGCAGTAGCGATCGGTGCCGTCGATGATGCGGGGCAGGAAGTACGCCTTCTGCTCGTCGGTGCCGTGCACGATGATCGACGGACCGACGAGCCACTCGCCCATGCCGCGCGTCACTCGGGGCACGCGTGCACGCGCGAACTCCTCGTTCAGGACCGCGACCTCGACCCCGCTCAGCCCGCGGCCGCCGTACTCCTTCGGCCACCCGACGCACAGATAGCCCGCGTCGAGCAGCTTCTGTGTCCACGTGCTCACCGCCGGGCCACCCTCGAACATCAGCCGGCGCGGGTCGACGCTGTCGTCGAGGTCGTCGGGACGGTTGGCCTCCAGCCACTGACGCAACTCGTCGCGGAACTGCTCGGCTTCCGGGCCGAGTTGGATCTCCATCGGCATTTGGATCCCCCCAGTACTGATGTTGCGAAGCGCGGGTCCCTAGCGTGGTTCGAACTGCGGCAGGTTGCGGCCGTCGGACAGCGGCTGCCACGTCAGCGTCACCGGCAGCCCGATCGGGATGGTCGTCGGGTCGACGTTCACGACGTTGCTCATCATGCGCACACCTTCGGCGAGGTCGATCAACGCGACCGCGTACGGCAGGTCGGACGCGTCGCGGCCCGGGCCGGGGAGGTGATGCACGCCGACCGCGTAGACGACACCCTCACCCGTCGCTGCCCTCCACTCGATCGCCGATCCGAGACACCGCGGACACACATCGCGCGGGTACCACATCGGCTGCGCGCACTCGACGCACCACGGCAGCACGAACTCGTGGTTGCGCGACGCGTCCCAGAACGGTTCGGACGCCGGCGAAACCGGCGGTTCGATGATCTTCATACTGTCGCCTCGGTGCCGAGCACGACGGTGCCCATCGTCGACAGCACGCCGCCGGAACCGTGCGCGATCGCGATCTCCGGAGCGCGCGAATTGCCGTTCGCCGCACTCGCCGCGGAGTTGGTGCACGGCCTCAACCAACAAGAACATGCCGTACTGACCCGGGTGCGTGTACGAGAGGCCGCCCCCGTTCGTGTTCATGGGCAGCGCGCCACCCGGCCCGAGCTTCCCGTCGGCGACGAACGCGCCGCCTTCGCCCTTGCCGCAGAACCCGAGATCTTCGAGATGCAACAGCGCGGTGATCGTGAACGAGTCATAGCCCATGAGCAGATCGACGTCGCTCGGCTTGATCCCGGCCATCGCGAACGCGGCCGGCCCGGAGACGACGCCGCCGGTCGTCGTGAGGTCCGGCATCTCACTGATCATCGAGTGCGTCCCGCCCGTCGCCGCGCCGAGCACGTATATCGGCGGCTTCGCGAGGTCGCGGGCCCGTTCGGCGGACGTCATCACGAACGCACCCGCGCCGTCGGTCACGAGGCAGCAGTCGAGGAGGTGCAATGGTGAGACCTGCAACGGCGACGCAAGCACGTCGGCGATCGTGATCGGGTCGCGGTAGCGCGCGTTCGGGTTCATCGCGGCCCACCTGCGGGTGTCCACCGCGATCTGCGCGAGCTGCTCGGAGGTCGTCCCGAAACGCGCCAGGTGCCGGCTGGCCGCGAGCGCGTACGCCCCCATCGGCATGCGCAGCCCGTACGGCAACTCCCACTCCGCCATCGGGTTCGGACCGGGAAACCCGCGGAACCCGCCGCCGTTGCCGCGCTGCCGGTCGCCGCGGGGCGTCGCCGCGTACACGCCGACGACGACCTCGCACAGGCCCGCCGCGATCGCGGCGGCCGCGTGCTCGACATGCAGTTCGTAGCTCGACCCGCCGACCATCGTCCCGTCGAGGAAGCGCGGCCTCACCCCCAGGTATTCGGCCAGCCCGGTGGGCATGCCGCCGTACGCGATGCCGTCGACATCCGCGATCGTGAGACCGGCATCGCCGAGGGCGATTCGGATCATGTCGACCTCGAGCGCGCGCCCGAACGTCGGGAGCACGCCCGTCGGTGACGCGATGTCGGCGACGCCGACAATCGCCGCCTGCGCCCGCATCGTGCGGTCGGTCACGCGTGATCCCCCATCGGTCGGCGAGCGGCACACTTCTTACACCAGGAATGTAAGAAGCTGCGTCGCCGGTCGTCCACTCCGTCGCCGGACGCGCCCAGGGGTCGGTCAGGGCTCCACTCGACTCACGATCCGGCGACTGACGCTCACGTGAGCGCGTTCACGACGAGGTGCACCACCAGCGCGGCGGCCAGCGCGGGGAGCCCGATACGCACACCCATCGCCGCGTAGCGCCGGTTCGAAACGGGCTGACCGAGCCGAGTCATCGTCGACTGCCACAGCAGCGTCGACAGCGCGCCGGTGACCCACAGCGTGGGGCCGATGTTGGCGCCGAGCAGCACGGCCCACATCTTGTCCGGATGCGCGCCGAGGCCCGGAAGCGCGACCAGGACCGCGGGCAGGTTGTTCACCGCGTTTGCGGCCAGGACCGTCACGCCGAACGTGAGCGCCTGCCCCGGTGCGCCGGGGACCGAGAGCACGCGGTCGACGTCGACCGCCTGCGCCGCGCCGAGCGCGAGCGTGCCGAGGGCGAGGGCCAGCGCCACCGCGCCAAGTGGGACGTGTCGCCACGGGAACTGCCGAGTCCGCGCGCTGAGGAACGCGAGCGCGATAGCGGCGACGACCCACGCCGGAATACCAAGCGCGTCGCCAACGGTGAAGCCGAGCAGAAGGAAGGCGACGACCGGTGCGCCGATTCGCAACGCGCGCCGGTCGACGACCTCGGGTGCCGGCTCGTGGGGCGGTTCGACGCCGGCTGACCGGCGGAAGGCGAACCAACCGACGATCGTCGCCGCGAGCGCGGCGGGAGCCGCGTGCACGAGGAAGTCGCCGACTCCGAGGTGCAGTTGATCTGCGAGCACGAGGTTGGTGAGGTTCGAGACGGGGAGGATTGACGATGCGAGCGATGCGAGCAGCGCAGGGATGAACGCGAGCGCGACCGCGTCGTCGCCGTGGCGGTGCGCGATGCGGACGTAGAGCGGGGTGAGGAGCACGACCGCGGCGTCGAGGTTGAACAGCACGGTGACCGCGCCCGCGAGCCACCACAGCGCGAGCCGCAAGCGCCGCGCGGTGCCGACCGATGCCGCGACTGCGCCGAAGAAGCCGATCTCGTCGAGCAGCACCGCGAGCGGCACTGCGAGCACGAGGAACGCGAGCGGGGCCGCGAGTGCGTCGACCGCGTCACCGAACACCGGCCAGGGCACGATGCCGACCAGGAGGGCCATCGCTGCGACCGCCGCGGCCACGACCCAGGCACGGACGCGCGGGGGGCCGACGACACTGCCGGCCACGCCGACGACGAGGGCGCCCACCTCCAAGGTCACCGAGCCATCTTCCCCGGTCCGCCGCGGCCCGACACCGGACCGAACGGACCGCGTTTTCGGTCATCAGAGTCGCGAAGTCCGCGCTCGGCGCGGGCTTGTCGACTCTGATGACACTTTCCCGCGCAGGCGCGGGCGCGATCCGACACATCACATGTGTTGATTCAGGCTGACGGGAGCGAGCTGGCGTTCTGCCATCAGAGTCGAATTCATCGGGCCAAGCGCGGAGAAATCGGTTCTGATGACAAATTGGCGGGCGGGGCCGCCGATGCGCGCGGCCGGGGAGGGTGGCGTGCCCGACGGAACGGATGACACGGACGGGGTGGTGCTGCCGGCGCCGTGCCTCGTCGTGCTCGTCGGGCCGTCGGGCGCCGGCAAGTCCTCGTGGGCGCAGCAGCACTTCGCGCCCGAGCAGATCGTGTCGAGCGATCACCTGCGCGCGGTGGTCGGCGAAGGCGAAGAGGACCTCGCAGCCAGCACCGATGCATTCGCGCTGCTCGACACGATCATCGCGCAACGGCTGCGGCGGCGATTGACGACCGTCGTCGACACGCTCGGGCTCGAGCCCGATCGCCGAACCGCGTGGATCGACCTCGCCGCTCGCCACGACGTCGCGCGAGTGGCGGTCGTGTTCGTGGCGCCGGTCGCCGAGTGTCGCGTCCGCAACCGCGCGCGCGGCAAGGTTGTTCCCGATCGGGTGCTCTCGCGACAATTGCGCGAGGTCGTCGCCCAACGCGACGCGCTCGCGCACGAGTTCGACATCGTGCTGGAGCCGGCTGTGGTGCGCACCGCGCCGCGCACGTGGCGCGTGCGAGTGCGCTCGCGGCCGCGCAGGCCACCGCACCGGTAGGGCTGCGGTTCGGGCTCCAACTCCCGGTGTTCTCGTGGGCGGGTGGTGCCGCCGAAGCGCGTGCGCGGCTGCGCGCGATTGCGACTGCGGCCGAGGCGACAGGCTTCTCGAGCATCTGGGTGATGGACCACTTCCGTCAGATCCCGATGTTCGGACCCGCGTGGCAGGACATGCTCGAGAGCTACACGACGCTTGCGTTCCTCGCGGGCGTCACGGAACGAGTGCATTTGGGCACGCTCGTCACCGGTGTGACGTATCGCAACCCCGCGCACCTCGGGAAGATCGTCGCGACGCTCGACGTCGTGAGCGGCGGGCGAGCGATCTGCGGACTCGGGCTCGGTTGGTACGCCGAAGAGCACGCGGCGTACGGCTGGCCGTTCCCGTCGACCGCCGAACGCTACACATTGCTCGAGGACACACTCGAGCTGTTGCCGGTGCTCTGGGGCAAGGGCACGCCCGCCTTCCACGGACGCACGATTGCAGTCCCCGAGGCGTTGTGCTACCCGCGGCCGTTGCAGGCGCACGTGCCCATCCTCGTCGGCGGCAACGGCGAGCGGCGCACGCTGCGGCTCGCGGCGCAGTACGCAGACGCGTGCAACGTGATCGGCGAGACCGAAGTCGTGCGGCGCAAGGTCGCGGCGCTCCACGCGCACTGCGACGACGTCGGGCGGGACCGCAGCGCGGTCGAGGTCACTCAACTGTCGACAACGCTCACCGGCCGCGACGCACCGGAGGTCGCGACGCTCGTCGACGCCCTGCGACCCCGGCGCCGCAGCGCGGAGCGATACGCCACGGCCGTGAACGCGGGCACCGTGGCCGACCAGATCGGGCGCTTCCGCGAGCTGGCGGATGCCGGCGTGCAGACCGCGATCGTCAGCCTGCCCGACCTGCCGCAGGCGCCGGCCGGCGATCCGGATCCGGTGACCCGGTTCGCCCCGATCATCGCCGCCTTCGCCTGAAGCGATTCGCCAGGAGGAATCCCGGCAGAGGGAATTTCCGGAGCTGGGAATGGGACCCGATTGCGACCGGTTACGATATATCGTTAGCTATCGTGATAGACCACGATATGGCATATACGATCGGAGCAAGCGAATGCACAGGTACCAACCCAACGACGAAACGACCAGGACCTCGACCTCCGAGTGGGTCGACGAACCAGACGCCGCCCCAGGCGGCCGGCGCCGGAGAATGCGAGGACGTATGCGTGAACGAGGCGGTCCGATGCACGGTGGACGCGGGCACTGGGAGGCCCACCGCCGGGGCGGCCGGATGCGGCGCGGTGAGATCCGCACCGCGCTCCTGGCCGTGCTGGCCGAAGCGCCGGGACACGGCTACGAAGTGATGCAACGGCTCGAGGAAAAGAGCGGTGGCGCGTGGCGGCCGAGCCCCGGCTCGGTCTACCCGACCCTGCAGCTCCTGGAGGACGAAGGGCTGGTGCGCTCGACCGAGCGCGACGGCAAGCGCGTCTACGAGCTCACCGACGAGGGTCGCGCGGAAGCGACCCGCCGGACCGAGGAAGCGGGTGGCGATCCGTTCGCCGCGGATCGCGTCGCGTCGGTGTACGGGCAGTTGCGTGAGAACGGGATGAGCCTGTTGCAGGCCATCCGCCAGATCGCGCGTACCGGCAACGAGGCGCAGGTGCAGCAAGCGAGTGACATCGTCCGCGATGCTCGCAAGCAGCTCTACCGCCTGCTGGCCGACGACTGACCCGTCGATCCGAGCGGGGTCGGCAGCACTGGCCCGTCAACGAGCGTCGAGTACCGCGAGCAAGCGCTTCGGCGCGACCTCGCGGTACGCGTCCTCGATGATTCCCGCGATCTCGTCCCAATCGGGATCGCGGTCGAGCCGGACACCGATCCAGCCTCGGCCGCCGACGTACGGCGGCACGAAGAAGCGATCCGGTTCCTGATCGACCATCTCGGCTTGTACACCGGGCGCGGCCGCGCACCACAACGCGAGCCGGTCGTCGCCGTGGTGGTCGTCGAGATACATCACGAACGTCTTCTTCACGAAGAACGTCGGTGAACCGTGGCTCAGCTTCTCCGTCGCTTCAGGCAACGCGAGGCAGAGCTTGCGGACTCGGTCGAGGATCGCGGCCTTCTTCATGCCGCAAGCATGGACGCAGTTGCGTTCGCGGTTCAACGGTCGGTGTACGAACGGCGCCGCACCACGAGCATCGTCGCGTCGACTGCGGGCCGGGGCGTGAACGCAGTGCGTGGCACCCGCCGGCCGAGATGCAGTGCATAGTCGCGCTGCCATCGGTTCCGCCCTCGCGCCTCGCCGTCGACCCACCGGCGCGCGGCCGCGCGCTGCAGCACGAGGTCGGCGCCGACGAGGCGCGAGCCCGGAGCGAGCAGCCGCCGGACGAGCTGGGCGGTCACGGCGAACGGCGGGTTGGCGACGACACGGAATGGTCGGCGCGGCAGCCGCAGGTCCGACGCGTCGACGCGCACGACCCGGACGTGTACGTCGAATCGACGGCGAAGGTTCGCGACACGATCCGGATGCAGCTCGACCGCGATCACGCGCGCTCCGGCGCGCACGAGCGCAGCAGTCAGCACGCCGGTGCCGGCACCGACGTCGACGACCAACTCGCCGGGCCGGATGCCCGCCTCGGCGACGATGGTGTCGGCCCAGCTGTCAGTGAGTCGGTGCCAACCCCACCCGACCCGCGCGGACGCGGGCACGGAAGCGCACCGTGATCATGATCGCCACGGGGGAGAAGCTAGCGACCCGCGCCGAGGTGGCGCGCCGAATTACGGGTGCGAACTACTTGTCGTCGAGCTTGTCGACGATCTTCGCGGCGCCGTCGTCGACCTTGTCCAGCTGGTCGCCGAACTTGCCCTTGGTCTTGTCGTCGACGACGTCGGTGGTCTTGTCGACGCCCTTGACGATCTGGTCGCCGTGTTGGGCGGCGAGGTCCTTCGCCTTGTCGGGGGAACCGAACATGCTCTTGACCTTGTCCATGAGACCCACGGGGCCCTCCTCTGATCAGCGAGCGTCGACGGTCATCACCGTAGGGTTCGGACGAGCAGGAAGCGAGGGTGCACTCAGCGTTTGGCAATCGCGGGGCCGCCGATTGCGGGGATCACGTGCTCGCCGTACGCCTGCAGCGTCGCTTCCTTCGCGTCGTGCTGTAGGTAGATCGCGAACTGGTCGACGCCGAGGTCTTGCAGGTCCCGCAGGCGGTCGATGTGCCGTGCGGGCGGACCGAACAGGCAGAAGCGGTCGATGACGTCGTCGGGCACGAAGTCCGCGTGGACGTTCCCGGCCCGCCCGTGCTCGTTGTAGTCGTAGCCGTGGCGACCCTCGATGTAGGCGGTGAGCGCGGCCGGCACCTGCGCGCCACCCGCGCCGTATCGAGCGACGATGTCGGCGACGTGATTGCCGACCATGCCGCCGAACCACCGGCACTGATCGCGCTGGTGCGCGAGATCGTCGCCGACGTACGCGGGCGCGGCCACGCAGATCTTCACCTCTGCGGGATCGCGGCCCGCGTCGGCTGCCGCGGCGCGCACCGCACCGACGCTCCACGCCACGATGTCGGGGTCGGCGAGCTGGAGGATGAAACCGTCACCTACCTCACCTGTCAGCGCGAGCGCCTTTGGTCCGTACGCCGCGACCCACACGTCGAGGCGGCTGTCGACGTTCCATGGGAACCGCAGCCGGCTCCCGCGGTACTCGACCTCTTCACCGTTGGCGAGGCCACGGATCACGGTGATGGCATCGCGCAGGGTTGCGAGCGACGTCGGCTTGCCGTTGGTGACCCGCACCGCGGAGTCGCCCCGGCCGATACCGCAGATGGTCCGGTTGCCGAACATCTCGTTCAACGTCGCGAAGAGCGACGCGGTCACGGTCCAGTCGCGCGTCGCCGGGTTCGTCACCATCGGGCCGACGACGATCTTGTGCGTCGCCGACAGCATCTGGCTGTAGATGACGAACGGCTCCTCCCACAGCAAGTGCGAGTCGAACGTCCAGGCGTGTGTGAAGCCGAGCAACTCGGCCTGCTTCGTGAGCTCGACGACGCGCCATGCCGGTGGATTGGTCTGCAACACCACGCCGAACTGCATCTCGTCGTCCCGTGGACTCAGCGGGTGCGGGGGAAGCCGAGGTCGACCGCCGACGTCGACGGGTCGGGCCAGCGGGAGGTGACCACCTTCGTGCGCGTGTAGAAGTCGATCCCGGCCGGGCCGTAGATCGCGGTGTCACCGAACAACGACGACTTCCAACCGCCGAAGCTGTAGTACGACACCGGCACCGGGATCGGGACGTTCACGCCGACCATGCCGCACACGACATCGAACTCGAACTGGCGCGCCGCGCCGCCGTCGCGTGTGAAGATCGCGCAGCCGTTGCCGTAGGGATTGTCGTTCACCATCCGTAAGGCTTCGTCGTACGTGTCGACCCGCACGACCGCGAGCACGGGCCCGAAGATCTCGTCGTCGTACACCTTCATGCCCGGACGCACGCGGTCGACGAGCGACACGCCGATGAAGAAGCCGTCGCCTTCGAACGTCTGCTCGCGCCCGTCGACGACGACCTTCGCACCATCGGCCGGAGCGTCTGCGAGATACGACGCGACCCGGTCGCGGTGGTCCCGAGTGATGAGCGGCCCCATCTCCGAGTCCGGATCCGATCCGGGCCCGATCCGCAGCTGCGGCAGGCGCTTCGAGATCGCGTCCACGATGGGATCCGCGGCATCGCCGACGGCGACCACGACCGAGACCGCCATGCAGCGCTCGCCGGCCGAGCCGTAGGCGGCGGACACCGCGGCATCGGCGGCGACGTCGATGTCGGCGTCGGGGAGGACGACCATGTGGTTCTTGGCTCCGCCGAGCGCCTGCACGCGCTTCCCGTGCGCGGTGCCGGTGGTGTACACGTGCCGCGCGATCGGCGTCGAGCCGACGAAGCTCACCGCCGCGATGCCGGGGTGCTCGAGCACGCGGTTGACCGCAATCGCGTCACCGTGAACGACGTTCAGGACGCCGTCGGGGAGACCCGCCTCCGCGAACAGTTCCGCCAGCAAGACGGATGCGGACGGATCCTTTTCGCTCGGCTTCAGCACGAAGGTGTTGCCGCACGCGATCGCACTGGCGATCATCCACAGCGGCACCATGGCCGGGAAGTTGAACGGCGTGATCCCGGCGACGACACCGAGCGGCTGGCGCACCGAGTGCACGTCCACGTCGGTTGCCGCCTGCTCGCTGAAACCGCCCTTCAGCAGCGCGGGGATGCCGCACGCGAACTCGACGTTCTCGATTCCGCGCGCGAGCTCGCCCGCGGCATCGGCCCGCACCTTCCCGTGCTCCGACGACAGCACCGCCGCGATCTCGGCCCGGTGCTCGTCCAAGAGGTGCCGGAAGCGGAACATGATGTCGGCGCGCACGCGACAACGACGCCCGACGCCACGCGAAGAACGCCTCCCCCGCGGCCGCGACCGCGTCGTCGACCTCATCGACGCTCGCCAAGCCGACCTCCGCCTGCAGCGCGCCGGTCGCGGGGTCGTAGACGGCGCCGGACCGGCCCGAGCGCGACGGGACCCGCTTGCCACCGATCCAGTGGTCGATGCGCCGGGTGCTCATACGAGGTACTCGCAGGTACCGCGACGCAGGTAGCGCCCGTGCCCTTTCGTGCCGAGGTACTCGCCGCGCTGCACGATCACCTGGCCGCGCGAGAGCACCGTGTCGACACCGCCCCGGATCACCGTGCCTTCGTACGCCGAGTGGTCCGTGTTCATGTGATGCGTGTCGACGCCGATCGTCGTCGTGGTGTTCGGGTCGTAGACCACGACGTCGGCATCCGAGCCCGGCGCGATCGCACCCTTGCGCGGGGAGAGGCCGAACATGCGCGCGGGAGTGGTCGCACAGAGCTCGACCCAGCGCGGGAGCGAGATCCGGCCGTCGACGACACCTTGATAGATGAGATCCATTCGATGTTCGACGCCACCGATGCCGTTCGGGATCTTCGAGAAGTCGTCGAGCCCGAGCTCCTTCTGCTCCTTGAAGCAGAACGGGCAGTGGTCGGTGCTGACGACCGAGAGGTCGTTCGTGCGCAGCGACTTCCACAATTCGTCCTGGTGGCCCTCGGCGCGCGACCGGAGCGGGGTGGAGCACACGTACTTGGCCCCTTCGAAGCCGGGTGCCGAGAGATGTTCCTCGAGCGACAGGTAGAGATACTGCGGGCACGTCTCGCCGAAGACGTTCCACCCGTCGTCACGCGCGGCCGCGACCGTTGCCACCGCCTGCTTCGCCGACATGTGCACGATGTACAGCGGCGCGCCCGCGAGCCGCGCCAGCATGATCGCCCGGTGCGTTGCTTCCTCTTCGGTCTCCCAAGGGCGCGTCGTGCCGTGGTACTTCGGTGCGGTCTCGCCGCGTGCAAGTGCCTGCGCGACGAGCACGTCGATGGCGATGCCGTTCTCCGCGTGCATCATGACGAGCGAGCCGTTGGCGGCCGCGGTCTGCATGGCCCGCAGGATCTGCCCGTCGTCGGAGTAGAAGACGCCGGGGTACGCCATGAACAGCTTGAAGCTGGTGATGCCTTCGGCAACCAGCTCGTCCATGGCCTTCAACGAATCGTCGTCGACGCCACCAATGATCTGGTGGAAGCCGTAGTCGATCGCACACTGGCCGTCGGCCTTGTCGTGCCACGCGGCGAGTCCGTCCTGGACGCGCTCACCAGTGCGCTGCACCGCGAAGTCGATGATCGTGGTGGTGCCGCCGAACGCGGCCGCGCGCGTACCGGTCTCGAACGTGTCGGAAGCGAACGTGCCACCGAACGGGAGCTCCATGTGCGTGTGGCAGTCGATCCCACCGGGGATGACGTACTTGCCCTCCGCGTCGATGACGGTGTCGGCCGTCGCGGCGAGGTCGGCGCCGAGCACGGTCGAGAAGGGCTCGACCAGCGCGACGATGCGCTCGCCGTCGATCAGTACGTCGGCTTGGTGCAAACCCGTCGGGCCGACGACGGTCCCGTTGGCGATGAGCGTGGTCATGCCTCGGCCCCGGCGATCTCGTCGGCTGCGCCCGTGAGGATTTCGATCGCGCTCGCCATCTCGGCATCGGTGACGCTCATCGGTGGTGCGATGCGCAGCACGTTGCCGTAGAGACCGCCCTTGCCGACGAGCAGGCCGCGCGCCTTCGTTGCCTCCATGAACGCCGCCGCGCCGGCCGGCCACGGTTCCGGGCCGCCGCCGCGCGCGTCGCTGCCGGGCACGCACAGCTCGATCGCGAGCATCAACCCGCGCCCGCGCACGTCCGCGATGGACGGGTGCCGGTCGGCGAGCCCGCGCAGCGCGTTCGCGAGCACCTCGCCCTGCTTTTGGGCATTGCCCTGGAGATCGTGCGCGAGGAGGTAGTCGAGGTTGGCGAGCGCACCCGCACACGAGAGTGGGTTGCCGCCAAACGTCGAGATGCTGTTGGCGGGGATGCTGTCGAGCACATCGGCGCGCCCGATGACACCGCCGAGCGTGAGCCCGTTGCCGATGCCTTTGGCCACGGTGATGAGATCGGGGGTGATGCCGTGCGCCTGATAGCCCCAGAAGTTGTCGCCCGTGCGGCCGAAGCCGGTCTGCACCTCGTCGGCGATGAACAGGATGCCGTAATCGACGAGCACCTTCTGCATGGCGCCGAAGAAGCCGTCGGGCGGCGTCGCGAACCCGCCGACGCCCTGGATCGGCTCCGCGATCATGCAGGCGACATCGCCACTCGTGCACATGTCGATGACGTCGCGCAGGTCCTGCGCGCACGCCGCGGTGTACGCGTCGTCGTCGAGGTCGCGGAACGGGCTGCGCAACCGGTAGCCGCCCTGCACGAACGAGACCTGGAGACCCGAGAGGCTGGTCGGTGACCAGGACCGGTTGGCAGTGATCGCGATCGTTCCGAACGAGCGTCCGTGGTAGCTGTTGCGCAGCGCGAGCACTTGGTTGCTGCGCCGGAACGAGGTGGCCGCGAGCAACGCCGCTTCGTTGGCTTCGGTGCCCGACGTCGTCAGGAACACCTTCGCCTCGGGAATGCCGGACAGCGCCTGCAAGCGCTCGGCGAGTTCGACCATCGGCGCGCTCGAGATAGAGCGTGGACGTGTGGAGCATGTTGCCGGCTTGCTCGCGCAGCGCCTCGACCACTTCGGGCACGGCGTGACCGCTGATCGTCGTCAGGATGCCACCGAAGAAGTCGAGGTAGCGCGTGCCGTTCGCGTCCCACACGAACCGGCCTTCACCGCGCACCAGCTCGATTGGCTCGTCGTAGTACAGCGTGAGCCAACTCGGCATCACCGCCCGGTGACGTTCGCGCATGTTCATGTCGCTCACGGTTCGACGAGCCCTTGGTACGCGTCGGGGCGCCGGTCGCGGTAGAACGCCCAGCGGTTGCGCACTTCGGCGAGCAGGTCCATGTCGAGGTCGCGCACGATCAGCTCGGCCTCGTTGCCGTCGCCCACGTCGCCGACGAACTTGCCCTCCGGATCGACGAAGTAGCTCGTGCCGTAGAAGTCGTTGTCACCGAGGTCCTCGATGCCGACGCGGTTGATCGCGCCGATGTAGTACTCGTTCGCGACCGCGGCCGCCGGCTGCTCGAGCTGCCAGAGGTACGCCGAGAGGCCCCGCGAAGTGGCCGATGGGTTGAACACGATCTCGGCGCCGTTGAGACCGAGCGCGCGCCACCCCTCGGGGAAGTGCCGGTCGTAGCAGATGTAGACGCCGACGCGACCGACCGCGGTGTCGAAGACGGGAAAGCCGAGGTTGCCGGGACGGAAGTAGAACTTCTCCCAGAAGCCCTTCACTTGCGGGAGGTGCGTCTTGCGGTACTTCCCGAGGTACCCGCCGTCCGCGTCAACGACCGCGGCGGTGTTGAACAGCACGCCCGGCTGCTCCTGTTCGTACATCGGCAGCACCATCACCAGCCCGAGCTCCGCGGCGAGCGCCTGGAACCGGTCGGTGGTCGGGCCCGGGATCGACTCCGCGTAGTCGTAGTACTGCGGATCCTGCACCTGGCAGAAGTACGGGCCGTAGAAGAGCTCCTGGAAGCAGATGACCCGCGCGCCTTGTTCGGCGGCCTGGCGCGCGTATTCCTCGTGCACCTTGATCATCGATTCCTTGTCGCCGGTCCACGTGGTCTGCACGAGGGCCGCTCGGATCGTCGTCATCAGCGCTCCTCACGTGGCGCCGGGTACCGCGCCGGGTGTCGCCACACTACGCGACACGACGCGACGCGGACAGGGGCGCTCCGAGACACCGAACCGCTGCACCTCGTACGCTCCCGCGCGTCATGGCGGCGATCTTCAGGACGATCCGTGCGCCGGGTGTCGGACGGCTGCTCGCGGTGTTCGGCGCGTTCCGCGCCGCCGAGTTCGGTGTGTGGATCTCGATGACCACGGTCGCGTTCGGTTTCGGCGGCGTGCGCGAGGCGACAGCCGTGCTCGTGGCGCAGCTGCTCCCGGCCGCGTTCGTCGCCGCGTTCGTCGGCGGCTGGTCGGACCGGCGGGGCGCACGGCTCGTCCTCACGACCGGCCTGCTCGTGCAATCGGCCGCGATGTTCGCGATTGCGATCGCGCTCGCGACCGGCGCGCCGCACGTGCTCGCGTACGCCGGTGCCGTCATCTCGACCTGCGCGGTCACCACGACCCGTCCGGTCGTCGCGACGCTGATCCCCGCGTACGTGCGCGGCCCGCGCGAGCTCGCGGCCGCGAACGTCGCGCTCGGGTGGCTCGATGGCGCCGCGACACTGATCGGCCCGGCGATCGCGGCGCTCGCCCTCACGACGGTGGACTCGTGGACCCCGTTCACGGTGTTCGGCGCCCTGATCGCGGGTGCCACGATCGTGACCCTGGGCCTGCCGGATCGACCGACGGCAATGGCGCTCGACCAGACTGCGGCCGCGGCCGCGGCCGCAGTCTCCGAGCCGCCGCCCGGTGCACGCCGCGCTGAGCGAGGTCGCACACGCGCCCGGTCCCCGTTCGGTGCTGGTGCTGCTCGCGGCGCGTGCGTTCTCCGACGGTGCGCTCGACCTCGTCTACGTCGTCGTCGCCGTCGAAGTCCTGCACGGCACCAGCGTGGACGCGGGGTGGCTGTACACGATGTTCGGGGCGGGCGCGCTCATGGGCGCGGCCGCATCCGTGTTCCTCGTCGGCCGCCGGTCGCTCTGGCCCGCCGCGCTCACCGGCGCGACCGTCACCGTCGTCGCGCTCATCGCACTGGGCGCGGTGCACTCGGGCATCGTCGCCGCCGCGGTGTTCGTCGTCATCGGTTCGGGGAGCGCGTTGCTCCTCATCGCGAGCCGCACGCTGCTCCAACGTGTGACCGACTTGCACCTGCTCTGCCACGCGTTCTCGCTCGCAGAGGCGAGCGACACGACGATGCTCATGTTCGGCAGCCTCAGCGTGCCGCTCATCGTGGCCGTCCTGTCGCCGCGATGGGTCGGCGCAGGGATCGCGCTCGTGCTCGCCGGCGTCGT
The DNA here is from genome assembly GCA_963740835.1 of uncultured Actinomycetes bacterium. GTDB lineage: Bacteria > Actinomycetota > Acidimicrobiia > IMCC26256 > PALSA-610 > CAVUFH01. The sequence continues at coordinate 593,464 of CAVUFH010000007.1, forward strand.
GTGCTCGCAGATCGGTGCCATCGCGCGCGCCGATCGGCAGGCGAACGCGCCGATCGCGATCATCGAGATGCTCCGGCACAGCGACATCTTCGGGTTGCTCTCGGCCCCTGCGCTCGAGACGCTCGCGCGCGAAGCGCGTCCGTTGGCGGCTCCGGCGGGCACGGTCATCATCACCGAAGGCGACCGGGGCGACGACTTCTACGTCGTGCAGTCGGGTGAGGTCGCGATCGCCCACGACGGGCGGGTGCTGCGGACGTGCCGGCGCGGTCACGGCTTCGGCGAGCTCGCGTTGCTCTTCGACGTACCCCGCACCGCGACCGTCACCGCCACCGAGGACTCTGAGCTGCTCGCCATCGGCCGCGAGGCGTTCCTCGTGTCGGTCACCGGCGAACAGGCGACGGTGCACAACCTCGCGGCGCACATCGACGCGCTCGACCACTCGCTCGGAGCGTGGCCCGGGCCCGAAACCCGGGATCAGCGTTAGATTCAGGCGCTTGGACGCACGCGGCTCCTCGACCTCAATCCCGAAGGGTCGGTCGACCCGGATCCCGAAGGATCGCTACGTGTCGGCGGACTTCGCCGAGCTCGAACACGAGCGACTGTGGCCACGAGTGTGGCAGATCGCATGCACCGTCGACCACGTCGCCGAATCGGGCGACTGGTACGAGTACCGCGCCGGCTGGATCTCGGTGATCGTCGTGCGCGGCGACGACGGTGAGCTGCGCGCGTTCCAGAACGTGTGCCGGCATCGCGGTAACACGCTGTGCGAAGGCTCCGGGTCCGGGCTGGACGAGCTGCGCTGCCCGTTCCACCGTTGGGCGTGGGATCTCACCGGCCGCCTGCGCGAGGTTCCGTCGCGCGGTTACTTCGGGCCGCTCGCGGACGACGAGCTCGGGTTGTTCGCGGTCCAAGTATCGGTGTGGGGGCGGCTGGTCTTCGTGAACCTCGACCCCGACGCGGGCCCCCTTGGGCCCTACCTCGAGGGGGTGCCCGCCGACGCGGCGTGGGCACAGCTCGACGACTTCCGGTGCGCGGTCACGACGCACACACCCGTGCCGTGCAATTGGAAGGTCGTGGCCGACGGGTTCTCGGAGACGTACCACGTGCAAGGCATCCATCGCGAGATGCTCGGCTCGATCGACGACATCCACGCGACGCAGCGGATCTGGGATCTGCAGAGCGTCTCGTACCAGGACTACGGCGTGCCGAGCCCGCGCCTCGGCCGCGACGTCGATGACCGAACCGTCTGGGACTCGTTCGTCATCACCCAGGGCGGCCGCATGGGCGCCGAGTACACGCAACCGTGCCCGATGCCCGAGGTCCCGCTCGGTCGCACGATCCGCGACGTCATCGCGGCGCTGTTACGCCGCGAGCACGCGCGGACCCACGGCTTCGACTGCGCGGCGCTCGGCACCGATCAGATGTTGCGGCTGTCGCAATACAACCTGTTCCCGAACGCGACGGTGCTCGTATGGGGCGAGATGGTGAACGTGCTCGTCTCCCGGCCGGGCGCGACACCCGACCAAGCCGAACTGACGACCTTCCTGCTGTACCGGGCGGCCGCCGGCGCATCACGCGCGCTACCCGTCGACCTCCCGGTACCCGCCGGCGCGGACTTCGGCAACGTGTTGAACGCCGACATCAGGATCCTGCAGACCGCGCAGCGCGGATTGCACCAGCCCGGGCTGACGCACCTCGTCGTCTCCGACGAGGAGTGCCGCATCCTCAACCTGCACCGCAACCTGATGCGCTACGTGGGCGCGGCTCGGTGACAGTTCAGGACGACCGGAGCCGAATCAACGTCCAATTCGGCCCACGCGCGATTACATCGCCGGACGCGAACTCGTTGACGCACGCATTCGACCCGCAGAGCACCGCCTCGGCGCCATAGCGCGCCGCGATCTCGCGACGAACTTCGTCCGTGGTCGAGGGGGCGAGGAAGGTCGCGACATCTCGATCGCGGGCCTTGATGTCACTGACGAAGGCTGACGGATAGCCCGGGAAGACGACACTCATACCGAATGCCGGAGCGACCGAGCTCAAGCCGAAATTCCGTTGCGCGATGACGACGGTGCCGGGTTCGACGACGTTCGCAAGTTCTGACCACTGCGTCGTGACCGATTGCAGCGCGGGGCGGTCCCGAAGCGATTGCGGAAGGACGCCGCGGGGCACGGTGCGAACGAGACCCGGCGCGACGCCGACGAGACCGATCGCGAACGACACGGCGAGCCAGCTGACCATCGGGACGGTCGCCGGCCGACGTCGCTCGACGAGGTCTGCGACCAAGAGGCCGATGCCGATTTGCGCAGCCAGCATGATCAGCGGCAGGACCCGACCGAAGCTCTGCCGATCGCTCACCGCGCCGAGGAGGTAGATGCCGAGTCCCCCGAAGAGCATGAGCGCGAGCGCGTCCGTGCGGTCGCGTCGAAAACGCTGGAACACGACGAAGAATCCTGGGAGCGCGGCGACCGTCCGCGACGCAACGCTCCTGTACATCACATTCATGACGCCCGAATAGGCAGCGTCGCCGCGACTCCCCAACTCGAGGAACGGATAGTACGGCCACGCGAGGACGAGCCCGGCGGTGCCGGCGGCCATAACGAGTAGTGGGATGACGCGCTCGCGGCGATAAAGACGGCGGTGCACGACGAGTGCGAGCAACATCACGCTCGCCCACCCAGCCGTATACGGGTGTGACACCGCGCCAACTGCCATGCCGAGCCCGACGACGACGAGCCACCAAGGGGACCCGGACTTGTCGAAGCGCAGCAACGCCCAGCCGGCGATGAGCGCCAAGCCGGTGACGAACGTGGACGGCCATGGCAATCCGAAACCGATCGAGTTCAGGTTGAGGAACCCGCTCCAACGCCACGGGTCGATCCCCCACATGACAAGCGTTGCGATGAGCGCGAAGCACGCGACGAGTCTTCGGCCGGTCAGCTCCGTCACGAAGAGTTCGAACGCGACGAGGAACAGGATGAGGTTGGCGATCGCCGCGAACTCCAAGAGGGTGACCGACGCCAGTCCGGTCTCGCGCCCGATCGCCGCCAGCCCCACCGTGTAGGGCGTGTAGCGCTCCGAGGGATCGTCGGTGCCCGTCATGTCGTGATGGGGGTTCCGCACGTCCGCGCGCAGCGCACCGAGCGTCGCGGTGTACATCCAATAGTCCGTGGACCAGTCTCGGTTCAGCGTCTGAAACGAGAGCAAGACCAGTACCACGAGAGCGACCACGGCGTACGGGCGCCGCGAATCGCGCCACCCTTCCCGTTTCACACCTGCGCTTTGTTCCGGGCTGTCCGACTCGAGCTGCAACCCACCTCCCACCGGACGCAACCCTCGCGCGCACCGTAGTCCCGGCCCGAGTTGCCGCGCACAGTGCTCGGATTCCGACGCAGCGCACGCAGCAGCGAAGACTCGGGCGACAGTCGGTCCGAGGACCCCGAACTTCAGTCCAGGTGACGGCTTCGCATCGGAAGGTTCCTGAATCCAGCCACACCCCACGGGCGCCGATCCCAACGGCGGCCACGCAAGGAGCAGCAGTGAGCGAAACGACGATCGTGGTCCGGTGTCCGGACTGCCGCTCGGGCCGGGTGCCCGCGCAGTCGGTCACGGTCCGGTGGTGCCTCGACACCAACGTCTGGTCGTACCGCGCCCGCTGCTCGTCGTGCCAGATCACGTTCGTCGCGGGAACCCGCGAGGACCGCGCGCACCGGGCCCTCGCCGCGGGCGCCAAGCTCGAGATGTGGACGCTGCCGGCCGAGTTGAACGAACGGCCGGGCTCGGGACGCACGATCGACGCGGTCGACATCCTCGAACTGCGGCTCACGCTGATGGAGCCTGAGTGGTTCGACAAGCTGCGGTCGATCACGAAGCTCGACGGCCGCCGGCGCTGACCGTCCTGCTCGCGCGTCAGCGCGAGACGTACTGCTGAGGATTCTGGTCGAACCGACGCCGGCAGCTCGCGGCGCAGAACCAGTAGTCCTCGCCCGCGTGCACCGTGTGGTGACGCGCTTCGTCGACGTACACCGTCATGCCACACACCGGGTCGCGTGCTTCGCGACGCGCCGGAAGCGGCTCGAGACCGCCGAACGCACCGGCCGCGCGGCGCGCGACCAGGTCCGCGAGCACGGCCACCGCGATCTCGGCGTTCGTGACCGCGCCGAGGTCGAGACCCGCGGGCGCGTGGACGCGGGCGACGTCCGCATCGCCGATGCCGCGATCACGCAGGTGCTCGAGCAGCGCCGACGCGCGCTTCGCCGCGGCGACGACACCGATGTACGCGGCATCGGTCGCGAGCGCGAGCTCGAGCGCAAGGTCGTCATAGTGCCCTTGCGTCGCGATGACGACAGCGCTCGACGCGCCGACGTGAATCTCCGAAAGATCGAGCGCGGTGCGCACCAGCTCGGGGAACGGATGCTCGGCCGGGTCGCCACCGTCGTCGATCACCACGACGTCCCACTGCACCGCGCGCGCCTGGATGGCGAGCGCGTGCACGGCCGGCGAGCGCCCGACGACGACGAGCTGGGGCATCGGCAGGAACGGTTCGATGTGCACTTCGAGCGCGCCCTCGCTCTCACACGCCATGGGGATCGTCCGGGTCCCGTCGCGCTCGTGGTGCGCGAGCTCGTCGGCCGGTCCGAGAAACAGTAAGCGGGGGCGTCCGTCGGCCAGTGCGCTCGTAGCTTCGCGGACGAGAGTCGGCTCCGCGCAGGCTCCGCCGAGGAAACCGTGCACGCGTCCGTCCGGGAACACGATCGCCTTCGAGCCGGCGTGTCCCGAGGTCGGTGCCCGCCGCCACACCACCGTCGCGAGGACGAACGCGCGCCGGGCCCCCACCAGCGCCACCGCCTCGGCGAGCACGTCGGCGTCCAAGGACTACACCTCGGATGCGCTCGCACCTCGGATCGCGGACCAGACGCGATCCGGCAACAGCGGCATGTCGATGTTGCGCACACCGAGGTGCGCGAGCGCGTCGATCACCGCGTTCACGTATGCAGCCGGCGAGCCGACCGTCGCCGACTCCCCTACGCCCTTCGCGCCGATTGGGTGGTGCGGCGACGGCGTCACCGTCTCGAGCAGCTCGAAGCGCGGCGTCTCCCAGGCGGTGGGGATGAGGTAGTCCATGAAATTCGACCCAATGCAGTTGCCGTCTTCGTCGAACGTGATGAATTGCATCGAGGCCGCCGCGAAACCTTCGGTCAGGCCACCTTGGATCTGGCCCTCGACGATCATCGGGTTGATGCGCACACCGCAGTCGTCGAGGGCGACCATGCGCCGGACCTTCCAGACGCCGGTCTCGGGATCGACGTCGACGACCACGATGTAGCTCCCGTAGGGATACGTGAGATTCGGCGGGTCGTAGTAGTGCACGCCTTCGAGGCCGTACTCCATGCCGTCGGGGAGGTTCGTGTACGCGGCGAGCGCGACATCCTGGATCGTCACCGATCGCGCGGGCGTGCCCCGCACCGAGAATGTCCCGTTCTCCAACTCGATGTCGGCATCAGCCGCTTCGAGCAGGTGGGCGGCGATCTTCTTCGCCTTGTCGGCCAGGTGGCGGGTGACCATCGCGGTCGCCGCACCACCAGTAGGCGTCGACCGCGAGGCATAGGTGCCGAGGCCGTACGGAGTGTTGTCCGTGTCGCCTTCGACGACCTTGATGTCGGTGACCGGTATGCCGATCTCGTCGGCGACGATCTGGGCGAACGTCGTCTCGTGGCCCTGACCCTGCGTCTTCACACCGAGCTTCAGGATCGCCTTGCCGGTGGGGTGGATGCGCAGCTCCGCCGAGTCGATCATCTTGATGCCCAGGATGTCGTACTGCTTCGACGGCCCGGCGCCGACCGCTTCGGTGAAGTGCGCGATCCCGATGCCCATCAGCTTCCCGTCGGCGCGCGCCGCGGCCTGCTCCTTGCGCAAGTCGTCGTAGCCGACCGCGTCGAGGGCCTTGTGCAACGCGGTCGGGTAGTCGCCGGAGTCGTAAACGAAGCCCGTCGGCGACGTGTACGGGAACTGCTCGGGCTGGATGAAGTTCTTGAACCGCATCTCGGCGGGATCGATCCCGAGCTCGTAGGCCGCGGTCTGCACCAGTCGCTCGATGAGGTACGACGCCTCGGTGATGCGGAACGAACACCGATAGGCGACGCCACCAGGCGCCTTGTTCGTGTACGCACCCCGGCACGAGACGTGCGCGGCCGGATAGTCGTAGCTGCCGGTGACGACGTGGAAGAGCCCGGCGCGGAACTTCGACGGTTGCGCGTCGGCGTAGAACGCGCCTTGGTCCGAGAGCATGTTGACGCGCAACGCGAGGATGCGACCTTCGTTGGTGAGCGCGAGCTCACCCTTCATGTGGTAGTCACGCGCGAACCCGGTGGAGATCAGGTTCTCGGTGCGGGTCTCGATCCACTTCACCGGCTTCCCGATGACAAGAGAGGCTGCGGTCGCGATGACGTAGCCCGGGTACACCGGCACCTTGTTGCCGAACCCGCCGCCCAGATCCGGACTGATGACACGGATGTTCTGCTCGGGCAGACCGGCGACCATGGCGAACACGGTGCGAATCGCATGCGGCGCCTGCGACGTCATGTAGATCGTCGTCTGGCCGGTGACGGAGTTGACGTCGGCGAGGCAACCACATGTCTCGAGTGGTGCCGGGTGCGACCGCGGGTAGAACGTCTCGAGCGCGACGACGCGGTCGGCTTTCGCGAACGCGGCCTCCGTCGCGACGGCATCGCCGGACTCCCACTCGTACACGAGGTTGGAGGTCTGCCCGTCCTTGTCGTCCCGGATGAGGACCGCGTCCGCACCGAGGGCTTGCTGCGGTGACGTGATCGCGGGCAGGACGTCGTAGTCGACGTCGATCAGCTCCAGCGCGTCCCACGCGATGTACGGATCGATGGCGACGACCGCCGCGACCTCCTGACCCTGGAAGCGCACCTTGTCGGTGGCGAGCACCGCCTGAGTGTCGCCCGACAACGTCGGCATCCACGCGAGGTTGTACTGCGCGAGCAGCTCGCCGGTGACGACGGCGACAACACCCTCGAGCGCGGCAGCGGCCGACGTGTCGATCGAGTTGATCCGGGCGTGCGGAACCGGCGACCGCAGGATCGCCATGTGCAGCATCCCGGGCAGCACGTGATCGTCGAGGAAGTTGCCCTGGCCTTCGATCAGGCGGTCGTCCTCGTGCCGTTTCACCGAATGGCCGATCCCGCCGATCTCCAGGGGAGTCGAGGGCTTGTGAGTGAGCGTCATCGCGTGACCTCCGTCAGGCCGTCGGCGCCATCGCGGCGCCGGCCGCGCGGATGGCCTTGACGATGTTCATGTAACCGGTGCAACGGCAGAGGTTGCCGGAGATGGCCCAGCGCACGTCGTCATCACTCGGCGCCGGGTTCTGCTCCAACAGCGCCACCCCGACGAGCATCATCCCCGGCGTGCAGAACCCGCACTGGAGTCCGTGCTCCTGCTTGAACGCGGCCTGGACCGGGTGCAGGCCGTCGGCGCCCTTCAGTCCTTCGACGGTCATCACGTCGGCGCCGTCGGCCTGGACCGCGAGCATCGTGCACGACTTCACCGGGGTGCCGTCGAGCAACACCGTGCACGCGCCGCAACTCGTCGTGTCGCATCCGACGTGCGTGCCGGTCAGCGCGACCTTGGTGCGGACGAAGTCGACGAGCAGTGTGCGCGGTTCGACCTCGTGCGTGTGCGCGGTGCCGTTGACCGTGACCGTGATCTCCACCGTTCCCCTTCCGTCGGACCGTCGCGCCGTCGCGCTCAGGCAGTTGCCTGCGCAGCTGCGGCCGCGAGGGCCCGGCGCGTGAACACCTCCACGACATTCCGCTTCCACACTGCCGACCCACGCACGTCGTCACGCGGTTCGGCCGCCGCCGCCGCGAGCGCGGCCGCCTCGGCGAACAGGTCCGCGCTCGGTTGCGCGCCGGCGAGGACTGCCTCGGCCGCGGGTACCTTCGTGTTCACTGACACCACCGCAGTGAGCGCGACACCTGCGTTCGCGATGGTGCCGTCGCCCGCCAGCTCGAGGTGCGCGGCCACCGCGACGGTGGCGTAGTCGCCGATCTTGCGTTCGAGCTTCTGGTAGGAGCCGCCGGTACGGCCGGCCGGGACCGGGATGCGCACCTCGGTGACCATCTCGTCCTCGGCAAGCGCGTTGGTGAAGACGTCGGTGATGAAGTCGGTGATCGCGATCGTCCGTTCGCCGCCCGGACCGCGCGCGACCACCTCCGCGCCCGTCGCGAGCAGCACGGAGTTCCAGTCGCCCTCCGGGTCGCAGTGCGCGACCGAGCCGCACAGCGTGCCGCGGTTGCGCACGAGCGGGTCGGAGATCCACGGCGCCGCCGCGCCGAGCACACCGAACGCGAGGTCGGACGCGGCGATGTCGGCGTGACGGACGAGGGCCCCGACACGCAGATGACCGTTGTCGCGGGCGAGCGCATCCAGGCCGGGGATGCGGTTGATGTCGACGAGCTTCGCGGGTGACGCGAGCCGCATCTTCATCATCGGCAGCAGGCTCTGACCGCCGGCGAGGAAGCGGGTGTCTTCGCCGCCCTCCGCTTTGGCCGCGACAGCTTCCTCCACGGAGGAGGCGACGGTGTAGTCGAACGCGGATGGAAACATCTTGTTCCCCCTTGCAGCACCTGCGCGCCCGGCGACGGTACACCGGCTCGACGGCCGCCGCATTCGGTGAGTTCCCACCCGTTCTCCCGCGGCGCCGCGCGGGAGACACCGCGGCAGGCGCAGGACGGGACGGTTACATTTGCGCCCGTGACGTGGGGCGATCCTGAACTCATCGACTCGTTGCGGCACCTCTCACTTTTTGCCGAGCTCGACGACCTCGCACTGGCGCACATCGCCGCCGTCGCGACGCCGCTCGAAGTCGGCAGCGGTCACGTGCTGATCGACGCCGGCCAAGAAGGCGCCGGGATGTTCATCATCCAGGACGGCTCGGTCGCGGTGGAGATCGGGGCGCGCACGATCGATTGTGTGACCGGCGAGTTCATCGGCGAGCTGTCGCTGCTCGTCGACGGGCTGGTGCACACCGGCCGGGTGCGGGCGAAGACAACGGTGAAGTGCCTCGCGATCGGTCGGGCCGACTTCGACCAGCTCCTCGTGGACGAACCGCGCATCGCGATCAACATGCTGCGCGCGCTCGCCCGCCGGCTCGCCGAGACCGACCGGATGCTCGCCCAAGGTTGAGCGAGCCTCGTCAGAAGTCGGTACCGAGGTCGAGCAGCACGTCCGCGTGCGCCGGGCACGACCGGCGCAGCCGCCGGAACCACGCGGCATCGTGACCGATGCCGTCGAAGGCCGGCATCGAGAGCTGATCGAGCTCGTCGTCGGTCAGCGCGCGCGCTTCGGTGCCGTCCGGGCCGGGGAGGTCGGGGATGAACCGCAACGGCTCGGCGCCGAACTCACGGGCGGCGCGGGCGCGCCGCACCGCCCCGCCCGGATCGCGCCACACGCGGTCGAGCTCGGCCAGGCCGGTCCGCCACGACTTGGTCGCCTCCGCGAGCAGGTCGGGCTCGGCCGGCAAGAGCTCGGGCGGGAGGTCCATCACGATGCCGCGGGCCACACCGGCAACGCTGATCGGCTCCGCGTGTGCGACCCCGGCCCGCCGCAGGAGCGCGCGGTTGCCGTAGACGGGCCGGCCGCCCACGATCACCAGCCGCACGTGCTTCTCCGTCGCCCCGAGTACGGCACGCCACGGGTCGGGATGCACGGCTGCGAAGCATGAGATATCGGCGAGCGCGCCCTCGATCAAGCGGCCGACCGGCACCGCCCAGGGCCCCGCGAGCGTGTCGCCCGGATTCGCAGTGGCGAGCTCGACGAGGTCGGCAGCATCCAGGGCACCCTCGAGCGCGACCCGGTTCCACCGGCGCGCGACCTTGAGCTCGCCGAGCAGGTTGCGCGTGCCCGAAGGCGTCCAGTCCGAGCCGAGGCACACCCGCAACCCGTGACGGCGCGCGCTCAGCACGTCAGTGGTGTCGCCGTACAGCCAGAGGTTCGAGAACGGAGACCACACGACCGAGCCTCCGCCTTTCCGCTTCCACGCGAGGAAGTCGGCGTCGGCGAGTGCGGTCGAGTGGATGCCCACGAGCCCGTCGCGCACGCAGTGGTGCCGCTCGAGCAGCGTGAACTCCTCGCGCAGCACCGGATCGACCCCTTCGGCGAGGTGGTAGATGAATGCCTTGCCGTCCTTCAGGCGCGGCGCGGTGGCGTCCAGCTGTTTGTCGGTGGCGGGCAGCACGGATTGGAAGATCGACTGCCCTTCGCCGAGCTTCTCGCTCTCGACGTTGCGCACCATCCAGCCCGGGAAGACGCGCGTGAGCGGCGGGGAGCCCTGGATCGACGTGACCCCACCGACGGCCGCCTTGACCTCCGCGAACCGGAGCGCGGCCGCCGGCGCCGCGATCCCGAGCGCCTGCGCGGGGTTCGACACGTCGGGGCCGTACGTCGGGGCGCGCGGCCACTGGTAGCGCGTGCCGTAGGCGTCGTCGCGCCCGACCCACAGCGGCAACGTGTTGTACGCAAGATGGTTGTGCAGGTCGATCAGCCCGGGTGCGACGACACCGTCGACACGCACGCGTGGTGCATCGTCGTAGCCCGCGGGCGCGGGCTGCGATGCATCGGCCGCCCGCTCGATGCGACCGTCGTGGATGTACACCGCACCATCCGCGTGCGTACGCCGGTCGTGGTCCACGGTCAACACCGTGCCGAGCACGACCAGTTCGTTCACCTGAACACCTTCCGCATCTTCGCGTCGGTCCGGCCTTCCAGCTGCGGGCTCTGGTCGTAGCCGTTGTCGCGCAACAACGCGTCGACGCGTGGAACCCAGGCCTTGTAGCTCGTGTTCCACCGGGCCCGCTCGAGCGCCTGGAGCGCGTAGTACGTCATCGCGCCGTGGTACCGCGGCCCGATCTTGGCGTCGTACGAGTACTGGATGTCACGACACCCGGCGACGAGCACCTCCTTCATCACAGACTCCGGTCGGCCCGCGTGCTTCGCGTGCGCGCGCTGTTCCAGTACGGATCGAAGTTCGGGCAACCCGAGGAGCCGCGGGTTGAGGAACCGCGCCCGCCGCTTGTCGGGCGCGAGGAACGCGGGCAGTGCGCGCGTCACGGTGCCGGAGTGGCACGAATCCGATACGAACGTGAACCGCACGCCCGCCGGTAGGGCGTCGAACCGCACGCGTAGCTCGTCGTCGACGATGAGCCGGTCGTCGCAGTCCCACGGACACAGTGCTTCGTCGAAGCGGTCTTCGTCGCCGTCGGCGTCGGCGATGTACGTCCCGTGCGAGGAGTTCGTGAACACGAGGACGTCACCTCGCCCCGCGCCCCGGAGCAGTGCCTCGAGGCGCGTGATGATCCTGCGCTTCGTCGCGTCCTGGTCGAGCAGGACCGTCACGTCACCCGGTGCGAAGTCGAAGTGCTGCGTGAGCGCGGCGGCCCACGACTTCGCGTCGTTGACGCATCCCTTCAGATCCATGCCGCGGATCGGATAGTCGTTGATCCCCACGCACAGCGCGCGCTTCGACATCGTTCACCTCCGCGCGCCAGACGGTAACCCCGGGCCGCGTCCGCCGCCTAGGCAGTTACTCCCGGAATTGCTCGATCAGAGCGTCGTCGCGAGTGATCGGGCGGCTCGGATGGCGAGTGCGACCAGCGTGAGTGTCGGCCCGTAGCCGGAGGAGGTCGGGAACACCGAAGAGTCCGCGACCACGACGTTGTCGACGTCCCAGAGGCGCTGCGCAGGATCACACACCGACAGGTAGGGATCGACGCCCATGCGCGTCGTGCCCATCCAGTGCCGGGAGATCGGGGGGAGCTGGGGCGCGAAGCTATCGGGGATTCCGGGTGACGTGACCCACATCGTGTGCGACGCGCCCGCGCCCTCCATCACCGCGACGAGACGCGGCGCCCAGTGACGCGCGCACGCGACATCGTGTGCGTGCGAGTTGTACGTGATGCGGCCCGACGGAAGACCCCACACGTCGCGCACAATCGGGTCGAGATCGACGCGGTTCGTGGGTTGCGGAAGATCTTCGCCCTGCATCGTGAACGCGGCCATCTTGTCGCGGCGGTCCGATGCAATCATCCGCGCGCTGTGGTCCGCGCCCGGCGCGGTGTGGATCGCCTCGGTGATCGGGTGGCCGCCGCCGCCGTGCTCGACGATGCCGCCGCGCAGGAACGGGAGGTCGGCTTCGCGCGCGGCCCGCGCGGCCGCGGCGTCGCCGACGATGGGGTCGTCCATCAGGTGCGTGACGTCGCGGCCCTTGTACGCGTGCAGTCGGAACGGGAAGGAGCCGAGGACGATCGTCTGGATGTGGAACATCAGGTAGCGACCGACGAGATCCGACGAGTTGCCGATCGCGCTGCGGAGGAGCAGGCGCGGCGTCTCGAACGCGCCGCAGGCCACGACGACGGCACGCGCGCTGACCTCGTGCTCTCGCGCGTCGGCGTCGAGGTAGCGCACCCCGCGGCTCTGCTTGCGTGTCGCGTCGAGCAGCACCTCGACTGCGAGGCTCTCGGAACGGATCTCGCACAAGCCGGTGTGCAACGCTCGCCGCAGCGGTGCGATCGGATCGCCCTTGGCCTCGATCGGACATCCGTAGAACGCGCAGAAGCCGCAGTTGTTGCAGGCGGGCCGACCGTCGTACGGGACGCTGTTCGCGCCGGTCGGCGCGCGGTACGGGTGGTAGCCGAGCTGCTCGGCCGCGGGCACGGTCAGGGTCGTGAGGAACATGTCGGCGCCGGGGGGCATCGGGTACGGGCCGCTGCGCCACGCCGCGAACGGGTTGCCAGTGTGATCGCCCGCGACGCCGATGATGCGCTCTGCCTCTGCGTAGAACGGTTCCAGTTCCGCGTAACCGACGGGCCAGTCCGCGATGTCGGCACCGGCAACCGGGCCGATCTCCGAGCGCAGCCGGAAATCGACCTCGCGCAACCGAGGCAGCTTGCCGTCGGCGTGGTAACCGGCGCCGCCCAGCGTCGAGGGCATGTTGTTCAACTCGCCCGCGAACAGGCGCTCGCCGTCGGCGCGGGTCCGCCGGTACGAGCGCGGTTCCAGCAAGGGATCGGGGCCGAGGAAGTGGCGCCGGTTGAACTTGATCTCGTCGCTCGAGATGTGCCCGAGCGGTGCGAACGGCGCATCGAGGTGCAGCAAGTGGTTGCGACCCTTTTCCAGGATGCACACCGACTTGCCTGCGTCGGTGAGCACCTCGGCCGCGGTGGCGCCCCCAGGCCCCGAACCGACGATGATGACATCGAACTCAGGCACGCGTCACCTCGTCGTCGCTCCAGCCGCGCGGTTGCACGTCGCCCGCGTAGCCGATAGCGATCCAGCCGGTGAGATCACGGTTACCGCCGTACTCGGGTGGCCCGTAACACGCTTCGCACGCGTGTTCGAAGAGCAGTTGCTTCAGCTCGCGCGCGGCGTCGACGCGTGCGTCCTGCTCGGCCGCGTCGACCGCGAGGAAGTCCGGGCCGAGCTGCGCGATGCCCTCGCGGTAGACCTCTTGCCAGCCCCGCACCGGTCCGTTCCACTCCCGCTCGGGCCGCCCGCGCGAGCCCTCGATGCGCGTGCGCCAGGCCAATTCCTCCACGCGCGACAGCGGGATGAATTCGGCGAACGACGCGTCGCCGCCGAAGCGACCGGAGTACGGCCCACCGGCCCAGATGCGGGGCGGATCGAACGTGAACGCGGCGAGGGTACGGTCGATGTACTCCGTCGCGCCCGCCGCCGCGCCACCCGCGAACGCTTCGTGCGGTGGCAGCAGGCGATCGGCGACGCGCGCGACGACTTCGTACTCGTGATCCGTGAGGAACCGGGGCATGGATGCCGACACTACGACGCGGCCGCGCCTCGACTCAGCCGTCGGGATCGAGCACGACGAACGGCGTGACGACCGTCGCCTCCGCCGGCGCGGTGGCGCTGACGCGGAACTCGTAGCAACCGGGCGCGAGACCGGTCACGCGTGCGGATGCATTGCCGTTGCCGCGGTCGGTCAGTAGCACCAGCGACTCGACCCGTTCCAACTTCGACCCCGCGATGGCCGCGCCGACCACCACCGCGGTGACGCTGCGCCCGGGTTCGTGTTCGATCGTCGCATCGAGCGCTTCGCCGGCAACGAGCACGTCTTCCGCGCACGCGACTCCGATCGGGAACGGCACGTCACGCGGTCGCCACTCGGACCCGGTGAGCACCCCGGCGAGCTCGACGAGCGCGGCCTCGTTCTTCGGCAGCGCGCCGTGCTTGTCCATCACATAACGGATCGTCGGGGAGTCACCGCTGACGCCGTAGGGCGCGGCCGACAACCGGGGCACCGTGCCGTCGCCCTTCTGATCCTCGTCGTGACCCTGGTCGTTCCGGATGGTGCGGATCGACTCGACCCGGCCGTCGACGAGCCGCGCGGTCGTCGCCGTCGGTTGGGTCCGGGCGAGGATCGGGTGTGCCGCGTACGTCTGCGCGTGCGCGGTCGCGCCGGCGTGGAGCTCCTCGTGGAACCGCATCGCGTCGGCCACCATGGCGGAGTCGAGATCCGGGAGTGTCGTCTCCGTCGTCTTCAACAGCCCGTTCGGAGACTCGATGCACGCGTACTCGGGCAGCAGCTGGTGCAGCGCGGGGAGGCTGCGCGCCAGGCCGGTGAGGTCGAGCCCGATCGGTCCGATTCCTTTGCGCACGCCGTTGACGAGCGAGTCGAGCGCGTTGAGCGCGCCGCGGTGCGGCGTTCCCAGCGTGATCACTTTCGCCGTGAGCTCGTGCCCGCCGAGCACATCGGTGTAGTAGCGGGCGACGAGGCCGCCCATCGAGTGGCCGACGAACACCAACTTCGCATCCGCGTGACCGGGCCGGCTGCGGAAGCGATCGAGCACAGGCTCGACGGTCTCCTGCAGCCGGCGCGCGTTGTACCGGTTCGAGAGGCGCCAGTCGTACGGGAATCGCACGTAGTTCGCGGGACGGTCGGGAGCCGCGGATTGCTTCGGATCGAACTCGACGATGTCGAACGTGTCCGAGAACCAATTGTGCAGGCGCTCGTAGCCGATGGTGACGGTCCAGATCCCTGGGATGACGTGCATATCCGGCATCAACGCGGTCGCGGTCACGCCGTCGCCGGGATGGTCGTCGCCGATGCCGGCCGGGAGCTGGAGCGCCTTGAGCCCGCGCAGCCGGCCGAACACACCCTTCAGGATCGAACCCGCGCTGAGCTCCCACACGTCGTCGCCGTTCGCGTCGCGCAACACGCTGCCCATGATCCCGGGCAGCACGACGACGACGTTCTCGAGTTGTTCGGCCATCGGCGGCTCGCCCCCGGTCAGATCGTGAACGGCTTGCGCCGTTGGAAGCCCGCGCTCGCGGGGCCGACCGTCATCCAGTTCGGCTTCTGCCACGGCGGCATCTTGGCCACGACTTCGTTGTAGAACTTCTTGTAGCCACCCTGGTAGTGGCCGCCGTCCCACACACCGAGCAGCGTCTGCGTGAAGAGCCCGTTGCGCGCGCCGTCGGCCGATGTCTGGTCGTCCTGGCAACCGGAGAGCAGCAGCACGTGTGCCGCGACGGGCTCGGTACCGGTGGGTGGCACGGTGCGCTCGATCGCGTCGTACATCGCCTTGTTCGCCTCGTACACCGCGAGCGCCTGCGCCTTCGGCATCGTGCGCGGCGCGTGTGGGTTCGGTGCGCCGCCCGGTTCTTCGCGAATCGCGGTGCCGCTGTGACAGCTGTCGGAGAGCACGAGGATGCGCACGCCCGGTTCGAACTTGGACCACAGCTGGTAGAGCTCGTCGTCGACGAGCTGGCGGTCGAACAGGACCCACGTCTCGTCCGCCCGGTCGGTTTCGTCCGCGGTTGCATCCGGCACCTGTCCGCCGTGACCGGAGTACGTGAGGAAGAAGAAGTCGCCGGCCCTCAGCTCGGACGCGGCCGCGCCGATGCCGCGCTTCACCGCGGCGGTCGTTCCCGCTTCGGTAAGCAGCACCGACGACGCGAACCCGGCCCGCGCCGCGATCGCCGCGAGGTCGTTGGCGTCGTTCTCGCAGCCTTGCAGGTCACCGGACCAACCCTGGTAGTGCGCGGGGTCGACCCGGTTGAGTCCGATGTGCAGGGAGATCCCTTTCGGGTCCTTCTTCTTCGTCACGTGTGACTCCTCGTGTGCCCGAACGCATCGCGAAGGGTGAGCGCGGGATGGCCGAAGTACTGGTACGCGAGACGGGTCGCGGCGCCGTCGCACCCGGGTCCGGCGTACTCGCGGCGCTCGTCGCGCAACACCGTCGCGGGCGGCACGCCGTCGCGGAACACGCGCGTGTAGAAGCGCAGCGCGAGCTCCTTGGCCGCGGCATCGTCGATCGACCACAGCGGCGCGACCACTGCAGCCGCGCCCGCGTGGAGGAACGCCTCCGCCATGCCGGAGTAGTCACCGAGCACTTCGTTGCTGCTCCCCACCTGGCACGCGTTGAGGAACACGAACGGCGCGCGCGCCAGCGCGCAGCCCTTGATCACCATCGGGTCGAGGCGTTCACCGTCGACGAGGATCAAGCCTTCGAGCACGCCTTCCGGTGCGTACGTCCCGTGCACCGCGAAGTGCAGGACATCCGCCGGCGGGTGTCCCTTCAGGCAGTCGATCACCGACGCGGCCGCCGCGTTCACCGATGTCGCCTTCCACTCGTGCACGATCGTGTCGGCTTCCTCTTCCGCGTCGACGAGCCGCCACGTCGTGTCCGGGTAGACGCCGCAGACCACCGCGATGTCGTGCGCGTCGACCTCGACCGGCGGCGGCAGCGCCGGCCGGCGCTGGCCGAACACCCACCGGCCGACATCGGCCTGCGCGGCGAGGAACGGTGGTGCGTCCGCATCGAGTGCCGGTTCGACGCGTCGCGAGCTCCCACGGCACGTACGGTTCCTGGGCCAGCAGCAGCACTCGTGGCGGTCGATCGAGCTTCGCGGCAACCGCCGCGAGCAGAGCGAAGAACTCCTCCGGCATCTTCTCGCTGACGGTGCGCCCGATGCCGGTCAGGAACTCGACGAGTCCCGGATCACCTCGGTGCGACGCGACACCGGCGATCAGCTCGCTCGCGAACGTCTGCGGCCGCCGGCCCACATCGGTGACGATCTCTTCCGGTGGGATCGGGATGTCGTGCGTCGTCTCGAACGTCCACAGCAGTCGCCCGTCGGACACCGCTTCGCTGTACGTGATGCGAGCGGTGAGATCGGGCGCGTCCTTCTGCGGCGCCACCGCGATGACGCTCGCGGTTGCCGGCACCGGCGCCGGTGCCGAATGCAGGAGCGCCGCGTGCGCGACCACTGCGATCGTGCGGATCGCGACCCCGACGGTCTGCCCGTCGATCGAGTACAGCGCCTGGATCGGCCGGGACCAGACGTCCGCCGGTTGCGCGTCGGCACGGAGCTTGTACGTGGTGGTCGGGTACGCGGCCGCGGCCGTCACCGGGAGCTGCCGGCGCCACTCCCCTTCGGCGAGCGAGAACTCGTCGGCGACGACCTGGATGTCGAGGGTGTACGGACCGACGCTCGTCTCCGGCCGCACGATCTGCGGATTGATGACGCCCGCGACCGGTTCCGGCGCGAGCCCGACGACCAGCATGAACTCGTCGCCCGCGACGACGGCCTCGGGCGCATCCATCCGCGCGTAGGAGCTGCGCGGCGGATCTTCCTCGGCGCCGATTCCCGGGACCGCGACCGAGGGCGCGCGTGGCGGACCCGGCGCGGCCGCGGTCGGCGGTGGTGCCGCCGTTGCAGCCGGCGATGGTGCCGCCGTTGCAGCCGGCGATGCAGCCGGCGGTGGTGCCGGCGTTGCAGCCGGCGGTGGTGCCGGCGGTGGTGCCGGCGCGGGGGGCGGTGCCGCGGCCGCCCCGCCACCCGCGGCACCCGCACCGCTCGCGCCCGAACCCGCGGCCGCACCGCCGGACATCACCGACGTCAACCCGGTGATCGCAGCGCCGCCGAACGCGGGGGCGACCACCCACGACACGAGCTCGGCGGGCGTGATGCCGATCCAGCCGAGCTGCTGCGACAGCAACAGCGCGCCCGCGCCGCCGATCGCGCCGCCGATCGCCCCGCGCACGATGCCGCCGCGTCCCTGCGCGGCGCGCAGGACACCGAAGCCGATGAGCACCACACCGACGAGCACCGCGGCGGTGCCGGCGATGCCGGAGGCGGTCGTGAACGGCGAGCGGCCAGTGAGCCGCACCCACACGACCTCGTCGCAGCTGCCGGCGGTGACGTGCACGCGGTACAACCCGACGCCGTACGGCGCCACCTTCTTGTCGAGCCGCACGTTCGGGTTGTCGTATTCCTGGCCGCCGGAAACCGTGCTCTCGACCGCGGTGCGCGTCCCGACCGGTGTGTCGACCTCGACACCGACGTGGGTCGCGTCGGCCGGTGCGGTCGCCTGCACGCGGTGCACCGTGTCGACATCGAGACTCAGTGCGCGGCTCGGAGAAGTGTGCGCCGACGTCGGTTGCCCGTCGACGCGAACGTTGCAACTTGTTTGTTGTGCGGACGCCGCGGATGCCCCGAGACCGAGCCGCGCTCCGAAACCGAACTGCGCGCCGAACAGAACGAGGAACAGTGTCAGCGCGAGCGCGCGTCGGACAGCTCGGATCATCTCGGTCATCTTCCACCGGGTTCCCGCCGTCCCTGCTGGACCTTCGCGCCGCGCACCTGGGCGCGCAACCCCTGCTGCCGTGATTTGTCCCGCCGGATTTGTCCCACTGCATTTGTCACGGCCTGCGTTGCGGACTCGCGCGCGAAGGGCGACGATCGACGGGCCATCGACGAGAGGAGCGGTCGTGCCCCACGACTTCGACCCCGGATTCCCCCGCCGGTTCCAGACGCTCGTTCGCAACTACCCCGACGGCGACGTCTACCCGCCGGACGCGTTCCGCCTCGAGTGGGGGCCGGTGTTCCACCGCGGCCGGCTCGACGGCCGCGCGCGGATCGTGGTGCTCGGGCAGGACCCTGCGACGCACGAGACGATCGCGCGCCGCATCCTGGTCGGCGAAGCCGGACAACGCCTGCAGGGATTTCTCGCGAAGCTCGGCATCACCACGAGCTACGTGATGATCAACACGTTCCTGTACAGCGTCTACGGGCAAGGCGGTGGCGAGCGCCACAAGAACGACCCGAAGATCGCGAAGTATCGCAACCAATGGCTCGACCGGCTGATCGTCGGCCAGGAAGTGGATGCCGTCGTCACGCTCGGCCAGCTCGCCAACCTTGCGTTCCAAGCGTGGTGCGCGACACCGAAGGGCCGGGCGTCGACGGTCTTCCAGCAGGCGATCACACACCCGACCTATCCCGAGAGCGCATCGGCATCGGGGCAGACCACGAAGGCCGAAGCGATGGCCAAGATGCTGGAGAACTGGAACACGGGCCTGCAGGCACTCGCGCCGCACATCGCGCACCCTGACACGCCGACACCGCTGCGCCTCTACGGAGAGACGCTCACCGACGCCGACCACGCACCGATTCCGGAGATGGACCTCCCTCCCGGGCTGCCACCGTGGATGCGCTCGTTGAAAGCCTGGGCGTCGCGGGAAGCGACCGGCAGCGCGGCCGCACCGACCGCGACCGATGCAGCCAAGCAAGAAGCGAAACGCGCCACGATCGTCGTCGAGATACCTACCCCCGAGCGCGTCTGGCACACGACGCCCTGACGGGCGCGCGCAGCGCCTCGCGTCAGCCGAGCACCGATGCCCAGACTGCGTAGAGCGGATCGCCGCGGTGATCGAGCGGCGTGCACCGCTTCGACTCGGCCGGCGCGAACCCACCGGCGCGCGCGAAGTAGTCGGTCACGATGCGCATGTGCGCGTCGTCGTCCGCCATGAGCCACCCGCGCACGGCTTTCGTGGGGAAGAGACGGTTGGAGAACGTGCACACGAACCGGCCGCCCGGGCGCAGGACCCGCGCGACTTCGCGGAACACCGCAACGGGATCGGTGAGATAGTCGACCGAGACACAACACGTCGCGTCGTCGAAGACGGCGGCCGCGAACGGGAGCATCGGGTCTGCGTTCAGGTCGTGCACGACCCACGCCGCCGCTTGCGAGTTCGCCGCGAGCTCCTCGGCGTTGAGACCGAGGACAGTGAGGTTGGCGGGGGCCTCGCGGAAGTGCGACACCCACGAGCTCATGAGGTCGAGTACGTCACCCCGGACACCGAGTTCGTCGTAGAGCGCGCCGACCGCCGCGATCGCGGCGTCGTCGATGTGGGTGGCGAACCGCGGGAACGCGTAGAACTCGGCGTCCTGCTCCTCGTCCTGGCGGGCAAAGAACCCGGGCGGGAACTCTTTCACTGCGGCTGTTCGATGAGCTCGAGCACCTCGCCGTCGGGGCCGGCGAAGCAGACGAAGCGCAGCACCGGGAGGTCCGAACCCATCGCCATCGCGACCGGCGGTGAGATCGTTTCGACCCCGAGCTGGGCCAGCTGCGCGCACGAGTGATCAAGGTCACCGACGAGCACGGCGAGCCGCCACATGCCGAGCGTGTTCGCCGCGCGCGGCAGCGCGGGGACGACTGCCGGCGAGCGGAAGCCGACGAGGATGAGGTGCACCTCACCGCCACCCGGCGCCGCCAGCATCACTTCGTCGAACGCGGCCGGCCCGCCGATGCGCAGGTGCGCGGCATCGGCCGGCGCGGGCGCGAAGCGCGCGACTTCGGTGAAGCCGAGCGCGCGGTAGAACCCGAGTGAATGCTCCAGGTCGGTGCAACCGACGCTGACGAACGACAGTCGCGGACCATTGCCCTCGATCAGCTCGACCACGGTTCCGTCGGGGTCGTTGCCCATCACGAGGCGGACGGACGCGCCGTTCGCGAGCTCGTGCGCCTGCACCGCGCTCCAGATCGCGCCACCGAGATCCGTGGCACGAGCCACTGCCCCATCGATGTCGGTGACCGCGACACCGAGACGCTGGAACCCGGTGGTGACGAACGAGGCGGGCGGTGCACCGGTCGGTGTCGGTTCTTGCCACTCGAGCAGGTCGACCGCGCCACCGTCGAAGCCACTTTCGCCGACGAGCACCCACGCGTCCCAACGCGCGATGTCGAGTCCGAAGGCGGCGCCCGGTTGCGCGGTGTCGGGTGTCGTGCGCACC
Organism: uncultured Actinomycetes bacterium; assembly: GCA_963740835.1. GTDB lineage: Bacteria > Actinomycetota > Acidimicrobiia > IMCC26256 > PALSA-610 > CAVUFH01. The sequence goes on from CAVUFH010000007.1 coordinate 614,575, forward strand.
GCGGCGTCGAGGCCCAACGCATCGGCGTAGAAGCGGCGCGAACGTTCGAGGTCGGTGCAGTTCACGTTGACGTGGAAGATCCGCGCGTCATGCATCTCGCGACTCCGGTTCGTCGGTTCCGAGGGACGCCGCTCGGCGCGCGGCTTCGCGCACGGTCACGGTGCGGGCTGCCCCGGGTTGCCGGTGCAGCCGGTTGCGGCGGGCGTACGTGTGATGCGGTCGAGCAGCCAACCCGACACGTCGGCCGCGGCGGTCGTGCGCACTTCGAAGTGGCCGACGTCCTTGTACGTCTCGAACTCGATGTTCGCGCCGGCGGCACACTGCTTCTTCACGTAGTCACTGGTCACGTCCGGATGCACGATGTCGTCGACGAGGCCTTGCGCGATGAACAGCGGCACGGTGTCGATCACCGCGCTCGGAGAGTTGGCCACGAAATGCGGCTTCCATTGTGGTTCTTCGACAGGGTTGCCCCGAAGGAAGCGATCACGCAGGATCCACACGCTCGGCAGGACCGTGACCGACTGCGAGTTCGTCTCGATGCACCGGTTCGCGATGTTCGCGACCGCCGGGAGATACCACGGCTTGACGACCGCGGTCGCAGGCGTGTCCGGATAGACGTCCGACCACGACTGGATGGCCATCGCGGTGAGGATGACGCCGGCTGCTTCGCCTTGGTCGTCCAGAGTCAGCTGGGCGAGATCGGTCGGCGGTGCCATCGCCGCGACACCGACGACGTCGAGCTCCGGTGCGTAGTCGGGCGCGAGCTGCGCCGCGAAGAGCGCGGCGTGACCGCCCTGCGAGTGGCCGAAGATCGCGACCTTGGCGTCGTCTTCGTTCTTCACCAGCTGTTGCGCCGCGCGCACGCTGTCGAGCACCGCCCGCCCTTCGCTCTCACCGACGAGGTACGGATGCGGCCCGCCACTTTCGCTCCCCAGGCCCGGATAGTCGGTCGCCGTGACGATCGCGCCTGCAGCGAGGAACTGGTCCAGCTCCGGGATGCGTTTGGTGTTGCCCGCGTCCTCCATCGAGGGCGCGCATTGCGTCGCGATGCCGCTCGTACCGTGGGCCCACGCCACGATGGGTGCGTTCGCGGCGGGCCGCGTGCTGGGAACGACGACGACGCCCGACACCGCGATCGGCTCGTCACCCAGACCGGTGGACGTGTAGAGAACGCGGTACGTGTGCGCGTCCGCGACGTTGGCTCCCGCGAGCGGCTCGGAGCGGATGAGTGTGCCCGGAGGTCCGTCCGGCAACGGCTGTGGCGGGTCGTAGAACGCGCTCGGGGTCGCCCGGATCGACGAGCCAATTCGCCAGACCCCAGACGCCGACGATCAACGCGACCGAGCCGACGACGGCCACGATCCATGTCCACCTGCCGGGTCGCTGGTTGTGCCGCATCACGAATTGAGATCCTGTCTCGCACCGTGCCTCGTCTGGTGCAGCGGCGAACCGTACCCTCTCTCCGATGGACCGGCGGAAGTTCCTGCGAGCGAGCGCGCTCGGCGCGGGCGCAGTCGCGTTCGGCCCGTTGCTCGCCGCGTGCAGCGACGACGAACGCGACCGCGCCGCAGAGATCGCGCTCGGCACCCATCGCCTGCTCGACCGGGCGCCGTCGGACGCGCCGATCGACACGGTCGTGATCGCGGTCCTGGAGAACCGTTCGTTCGACCACTACTTGGGGTGGCTGGGCGCCGATACGGCGTACCTCGACGCCGGCCGCGCCAAGTACGGGCACAGCTTCCACATCAGCGCGCGCCAGCACGAGCACTACACGGACGGCCATGACCAGACGCTCGTGACTCACCACCTCCCGTCGTCACGCAACGAGACAAATCCTTATCGCGGCTGCGAGCACCGGATCCCCGGCCACGGCTGGGACACCGGCCGGGTCCAGCGCGACCATGGCTTCGCGGCGCGCGGCAGCGGCAACGACAGCTTCGCCCTCGGCTATTACGAGGCTCCCGACATCGCGACGCACGCCGACCTTGCGCGCCGGTTCACCGTGGCGGACCGCTACTTCTCGTCGTTGCTCGCGGGGACGTTCCCGAACCGGCAGTACGTGCACGCGGCGACCTCACTCGGGCACAAGTCCCATCCGCCCCAGCTCGATGTCGGTGCGTACGCGGGTGACACGATCTGGGATCGGCTGCAACGCGCGGGCGTGCCGGCGCGCTACTACTACACCGACCTGCCGTTCCTCGCGCTGTGGGGCGAGCGCCTCTTCGATCGCATCTCCTCGATCGACCGCTACTTCGAAGACGCCGCCAACGGCACACTGCCGAACGTCGTCATGGTCGATCCCGGGTTCGCCGGGCCGGATCGCTCGGATAACCATCCCCACGGCGACATCCGCATGGCGCAGCGCTTCCTCCATTCCGTGTTCAACGCGTTCGCGCGTTCACCGCAATGGCACCGCGGTCTGTTCGTCCTGACCTACGACGAGTGGGGCGGCTTCTTCGACCATGTGGCGCCACCGGTCGTCCCGGACGACCGGGCGAGCAAGGTCGACCTCGAGAACTTCGGTCAGACCGGGTTCCGCGTGCCGACCGTGCTCGCGTCGCCGTTCGCCCGGCGCGGCTACGTCGACTCGACGCGGTACGACCACGCGTCGATCCTGCGCTTCCTCGAGTGGCGCTTCCTCGGTGCACCACCTGAGGGTGTCGACGCGTCCAACGGGCGCTGGTACCTGACCAAACGCGATCGCACCGCGCACAACCTCGGCAGCTCGCTGGTCACGACCGCGGATCCCGAGCTCGACTTCGACCTCGACGAACCGATCCCCGTCCCTTCGGACGGGTGCCACGTCGCCGAAGGTCCGGCGGTCGCGACCGAGCTCGGCCCCTCCGATGTTCGACCGAGCGACCGCTTCAACGACCTCGTGACCACGCAGTTCCTCCCTGCGATCGAACGCCCGTGGCAGCCTGCCTGAGATGACGCCCGCGGCCGCTCCAACCGATGGCACACCCGACGCGCGCCTGCGCGAGCTCGGACTCGAGCTCCCCGCCGTGCCGGATCAGCCGCCCGGCCACGCGCCCCGCCCGATCGTTCCCGTCGTGGTGCACGGAACGCTCGCGTTCTTCTCCGGGGTCGCACCACTCGAGCTCACCGGCACGGTCGGCAACGACATGAGCATCGAGGAGGGATACGCCGCGGCCCGGACCGTCGGGCTGATGCTCTTGCGCCGCATCGTCGACGCGTTCGGATCCCTCGACGCGGTCGAGCGCTTCCTCAAGGTCACCGGCTACGTCCGCTCCGCCCCGGGCTTCTCCAGCCAACCCGAAGTCGTCAACGGCTTCTCCGATCTCATCATCGAGGTGTACGGCGACCGCGGCCGCTGTGCGCGCACCGCGATCGGCACCTCGGAGCTGCCGCGCAACATCCCGATCGAGGTGGAGTCGATCGTCGCGTTGCGCGACTCGCGCGGCGGTGGTTGAACGCGCACTCGGTGCTCGACGGCATCGGCTGGCCCTGATCACTGTCGCGGTGCTGGTCGCGGCGGCGGTCGTCGCGCTCGTGGTGCTCGCGTGGCCCGGTCACTCGTCCGAACCCTCCACGCCGACGCTCGCCATCGCGCCGCCCGGTGCACTGCGCGACGGCGAGACGGTTCGCATCCGGATCAATGGCGTCGGTCAGTCCGCGAGCTTCGAGGCGGCCGCGCGTCAGCACCCCGAGATCGACCCGACGACAGGCGACCCGCGTGTGGTCCTCTGTGCGAGCCTCGACGACGTCGAGACGTGCGCAGACGATTCCCAGCGCACGAGCGTGCCGCCTTCGGACGAGCTCCCGGTGACGGCGTCGATCGAGCTCCCGCGGCTGCTGATCGCGAACGGTCGGACCCGCGACTGCGCGATCGATCCCTGCGCGCTCCAGGTGCAGCGCACAGTCGTCACGGGTGTCCGGGCCGGTGCCGTCGAGGACGATGCCGGAGACCCTGTCATCGACGGCTACGACGAGGTCGTCGTGGCCGCGCTGGTGCGGTTCGACGCCGGCGCGGATGTGCACGGCTGAGGAAAAGCGGACACGATCCGCGCTGTGACCGCCACGACACCGTCGCCAACACCGAACATCCGTACGATCGCGAAGACCGTGCTCGGCGTCCCGAGCGTGCCACCCGGGTTCGTCACGAACGGCGTCAACCAGGTACGCGCCGCACTCGGGCGCGTGCACGACGCGATGGCGCCGCCGCCCGTACGCATCCTCGAGGGATTGTTCGGGATCCTCGATCATCGAGTGCTCGTCGCGCTCTGCGCGGCGGACGTTCCCGACACACTGACCGAGCCGACGACCCCGGCCGCGCTCGCGCGTCGTGTCGACGCCGACCCCGCGCAGCTCGAACGATTGCTGCGCTACGCGGCAACGCGCGGTTGGGTGCGCATCGACCCCGCGGGCCGGGTGGCACCGACGCGCGTGACGGAGTTCCTGCGCGCCGACCATCCGGGTGGCTGGCGCGCGTGGGTCGAGTTCGCGGGCGGTGCCGACGTCACCGCCGCGGTGGCGGAGCTGTCGACAACGGCCCGCGACGGATTCGCGACCGCGAACGGCCAGCCGTTCTTCGAGTGGATGCGCGAGCACCCGGAGCGGGCCGGCGCGTTCGACGGCGCAATGGCCGCCGGCGGCCGTATGCACGGGCTCACCCTCGCGGCCGCGCTCGACTGGTCGGACCGCACGCGCGCTTGCGATGTCGGCGGCGGCACCGGCGATCTGCTCGCCGTCTTGCTGGACCTGGTGCCACACCTGGACGGGACCGTCTTCGACCTGCCCCACGTCGTCGCCCGCGTGGTCACGCATCCGCGCCTCACCGCCACCGGCGGCGACGCATTCGTCGACGTGCCCACCGGGTTCGACACCTATCTCCTCGTCAACGTGCTCCACGACTGGAACGACGCCGACGCCACGCGGATCCTCGAACGCGTCGCCGCGGCAGCCCGAGTGACGGACGCGAGCGTCGTCGTCGTCGACAGCGAATCGCGTATCGTGCCGCGTGCCGACCTCTCGATCAGTGCCGACATCCTCATGGCCGCGCTCACCGAAGGTGGCGTCGAGCGCGACACCGCGGCATTCCGCGCACTCGGTGCAACCTGCGGACTGCGACCGATCCGCGCCGTACGCCTCGCGTCCGGCGACCTCGCACACGAGTTCCGAGCGGTCGCATCAGGTCCCGCGGCGCGGCCGTGAGTCAGGCGTACGCTTCGCCTATGCACATCGATCGAGACGTCGCGATTGCGATCGCAGTCATCCTCGTCGTCGCCGCCATCGTCATCGTCGGCACGAGCGGCGAGTCCGTCGCGGTGCGCTTCCTGACGATCATCGTTTCGATCGACATCGCGGTCCGGCTCGTCGCGCACGCCTCCAAACCCGCGCGCACCTGAGGCCTTACGGCGCATTCGAATGACAGCCTGCTCCGCGACCACTACGCCTGACGCGCGCGTGGATCACGTCCGGAGGCCGCGCGCGCGGCGGCGACCGCCGCGCGGACCCGACACCACGCTTCTGCGTTCCAACCGGGATCGTCGACCGCGTCCGCTTCGAGCTCGACCTCGAGCGCGTCGAGCCGCGGCCGGTCGTCCGTCGTGAAGACGGCGAAGTCCTCCCACGGGGGTGGTTCGCCGAGCGGCTGACCGACGAACACCGGCACGAACAGCGACCGGCAGGGCGTACCGAGCAGGAAGCGGGCATTCGGACGGCGCCCGTTCGCACCGGGCGGTGGGAGCTCCGCGACGAGCGCCGCGGTCGTGGCCTCGATGCCGGCGACATGCATGCAGATGGTCCAGCCGTTCGCGCCGCCGACATGCGAGCGCAGGTGTGCTTCGAGCGTTGCAACCGTCACCGGCTCGCGCGCCAGCACCGCCCGGCTCGCGCGTAAGCGCGGATCCACGAGTGTCGTCACCGGCTGCCGGGGATGACGGTGCGCGGTGTCGAACGCGGAGATCGTCGTGCGGTTCGAGGTGGCACGGGTGCGCGGCACCGGTTCGACCGCCCACGTCGAGCCGGAGGTCTCGAGCGCGAACGCGCGCACGGGGTCGGCGACGAGGAACGACGACCAGTACGGCCGTACCGCGTCCCGGTGACCCGAGCCGCCTTGTCCGTGTTGCTCGAGCAGCGACGTCATCACGTCGATAGCGTCGGTTGCGGACGGGGCGCGCTCGAGTCCGAGGCGCACGAGATCGATCCCGATGAGACCCGCGGGCGCGTCGCGCGGGTCGAGGGTCGTGAAGATCGTCTCGTTCCCTATTGCGACGCCGGCTTCGTTCACGCCGTGCTCCACGCCCCACGCCCACTCCGGCCGGGAGCCCACGAAGCCGACCGTCTCGCGTCCGGCGCCGGCGATCTCGACGTGCGTGGTGCGGAGCGGCGCCGTGTCGGGAAGAGATGGGAACCATTCGAGCCGTTGCGCTTCGTCCGGCGGCCGGTCGGAGTTCTTCGCGAACAGCGTGACGCCCGCGTCGGTCGCGGGGGCGAGCGCACAGAGGCAGTCACACATGCGACTCCATCATGTACCACCGCGAGGTCAATATCGGTTGACAACGTCGCTGCGAGTCAACTAACGTTGACGCATGGCAGCAAGCAACACGGTCACCCGGTCGGGCGACGGCCCGGACGGAGTCCTCGGCGAGCTCGCCCGGCTGGTCGCCGACCGCGCCGAGCTGGAGCGGCGGGAAGCCGCGCTCGTACGCAAGGCTCGGAACCAGGGAATCGTGTGGGAACAGATCGCGGCGTCCCTCGGCGTGACGAAGCAAGCCGTGCACAAGAAGTACGCGGCGGGGATGTTCGGGCGACGACGCGCCTGATCCGCCGCGGTATTTGCCGGAATGGCGCTTGCACTGCTCGACTCTGCGCGCGACGCGCTCCCCCGAGGCGCAACCGCCCGAACCGACACCAGGAGAGCTCGCCATGGCGCACCCGCGCGAGGAGATCGAAGCAACGGTGCGGCGCTACGTCGCGGTGCGCGAGAACATCGACAACGGCGACGGGACGTGGCGGGACCTGGCCCAGTTCTTCACCGACGACGCGGTGTTCATCGACCCCGCGTGGGGCCGGGTGGAAGGCATCGAAGAGATGAAAGCGACCGTCTTCGGCGACGCGATGGTCGGGCTCGAGGACTGGAAGTTCCCGGTGGAGTTCTGCGCCATCGAGGGCGACAACGTGATCATCAAGTGGAAGCAGTTGCTGCCCGGCGCGCGCCCGGACGGCACGCCGTGGCAACAATCGGGGGTATCGACATTGATCTACGCCGGTGGCGGGAAGTTCCGCTACGAAGAGGACCTGCTCAACATGATGCACGTGTTCGAGGACATGCGCTCGAGCAAGTGCAAGGTCCCGGACGTCGCGATGCCGCCGAAGCATCCGAACCGAGACTTCTCGCGCCCCGCGCCGTCGTAACGGGCTCGGCGGTTAGCGCGAAACCGGCGGCAACTTCTGCCGCGTCGTCAGGGATCCTGCGAACAGGTCGCCGACTTCGAGCACGCGCGCACCGGCGTCCCGGAGGTTCCATCGGTCACTGCGCAGGTCCGGTTCCTCGAGCTCTTCCCACGTGACGGGCATCGACACGGGCGCACCCGGTGCGGGACGGGCCGAGTACGGCGCGACGAGCGTCTTATTGATCGCGTTCTGTGTGTAGTCCAACCGCGCCAGGCCGCCGCGCTCGCGCTTGCCCCACTTCCAGCTGACCAAGCCGGGCACGGTGTCACCGACGAGGCGCGACACCGCCTCGACCCACTCGCGTGTGTCAGTGAACGCGAGGCCGGGCGCGACGGGCACGAAGATCTGCACGCCCCGCTGTCCCGACAGCTTCGGGAACCCACGTACGTGCAGGTGATCGAGCGCAGCCCGATACAGCTGCACGAAGGTCATCACGTCCGGCCACGTCGTCTTCTCACCCGGGTCGATGTCGATGAGCGCGTGCGTGGGTTCCTTCACCTTCGGGATCTTCGACGTCCACGGGTGCAGTTCGACCGCGCCGTAGTTCGCGAGCCACGCGAGCGCCGCGGGCCGATCCGCCACGAGGTACCACTCGGTCTCCCCCGCGCCCGCGTCCTCGTACCGCCACCGGGTGAGCCATTCCGGCGCGTGCGAAGGGATGGACTTGTGCCAGAAGCCCGGCTTGTCGACACCGTTCGGGAATCGGTGCATGTTGAGTGGCCGGCCTGCGAGATACGGAACCATCACCGGCGCAACCATCGCGTAGTAGCGGATCAGATCGCGCTTGGTGAGCGGTTTCTCGCGCTTGTTGCGGGGCGGGAACAGCACCTTGTCGAGGTTGGTGAGCGCCAGCACAACACCGTCGAACTCCCACTCGCCGTTCATACCGAGCGCGTCGAGCGCGGCGATGTCGGGCAGGGTCGAGGAGAAGTCGAGGCTTGCGCTCGCGGCCGGCGCGTCACTGCGCCAGACCGCGTCGGGATCCGCCTTCACTTCGTCGTTGGTGCGACCGCTGCGCACCGACTTCGGGTAATCGTCGACGTTCCAACCCTTCACCGCGGCCTCGTCGTTCTTGTGGAAGACGAGCCACTGCTCCTTGTCGCTGCGGTCCGGACCGCGCCGGATCATCACGAAGCGCCCCCGCAACTTCTCGCCATGGAGCTCGACGTGCAACTCGCCGTCCTCGACCGCCCGCACCGGGTCGTCGGTGTGCACGGGCTCGTACGTGCCCCAGTCCCAGACGATGACGTCGCCGCCGCCGTACTCGCCGCGCGGAATCGTCCCCTCGAAGTCGAAGTACTCCACCGGATGGTCCTCGACGTGCACGCCGAGGCGCTTGGCCGCGGGGTCGAGCGACAAGCCCTTCGGGATCGCCCAGCTCGCGAGCACGCCGCCCATCTCGAGCCGGAAGTCGTAGTGCAGGGCGCGGGCCCGGTGGCGCTGCACGACGAACCGGTTGCCGGCCTCGGCCGCCGGCGCCCCCGCCGGTTCCGCGGTCTTGGTGAAGTCCCGCTTCGCCGCGTACTCCGCCAGCGGCACCTTCTTCTTCGCCGCGACCGTCTTCTTCGCCGCAGCCGGCTTCTTGGTCGCCGGCTTCTTGGTCGCCGGCTTCTTGGTTGCCGTCTTCTTGGTTGCCGTCTTCTTGGTCGCGGGCTTCTTGCTCGCCGGCTGCTTCTTCATCGCCACATGGTGCGGTGTACCCGATTCGCGAGCTGCGTGTCACCCGCCCCGGGAGGTCCGGGCTCGGTCTCGACCGGGTGAGCCGCATCTCCTGCGCGACCGACACCACGATGTGTCCGTCGGTGTCGTGCATGGTGCCGCGGAGCAGTCCCCGTCCGCCCGCGTTGACGAGGGCGTGGACGTCGAAGCAGAGCCACTCGTCGGCACGACACGGACGGTGGAACCAGACGGAGTGGTCGAGACTCACCATGCCGGTGATGTCGCCGTCGAGGTGGTGCGGCCGGCCGCCGGTTCCGGTCCAGTCGGAGGCGAAACCGATGAGCGCCGCGTGCAGGTGGGGATCGTTCGGCAGCCGGCTGGGCATCCGGAACCAGTGCCGGTGCGTCGAGTGGCGCGTGCCGTCGGCCCGTTCCGGGGTCGGGCCGATGTCGGCCGCGATCCAGGGACCCGGCCCACCCGACGCGGTGTAGTCCTCAGGTGCGCCGATGTCGGTTGCGAGCGGGAGGTCGTACTCGTAGCCGGCCGTGTCGGCGGTGAACGACGCGGTCATCGAGAGCACCGGTGCGTCGTGCTGCGTGGCGTCGAGCTGACGGGTCGCGAACGAACGTCCGTCGCGCAGTGACGCGACCTGGTAGTGCACCGGCGAACCGGCCGCGACCGCGCGCAGGAAGTAGGCGTGCAGCGAGTGGATGCGCCATCCGTCGGGTGCAGTACGGGTCACTGCGGCGACTGCCTGCGCAATCACGAATCCACCGAACAGCACCGGGCCGAACCACATCGGCGTCTCGCCGACCCACCCGTCGGCGTCGGGTTCCACGGCCAGGAACTGCCGCGTTTCCGCGACGACGGCGTCGAGATCTTCGGGCGCGTCGAGATCGTCGGGTGCATCCGCCATGCCCGCCGAGCCTAGGTGCGCCGCCGCGCCCGGAACTCGGTGTTTTGGCGACATTCGGCGACCGCCACGGTCGCCATTTGTCGCCGAAACCTGCGTTGTTCAGCCGGTGAAGGGGCTGCGATGGGGGCGGACGGGCGCAGTCGCGAGGAACGGCCGGACGTGCGCGTCCATGAGCTCGTCGACCACGGCCTTGTACTCGGGCGCGCCGACACAGTTCTCGTCTTCGTTCGGGTCGTCGGTGAGATCGAAGAGCTGGCACGGAGCGATCGCATCTTCGTCGACGACGAGCTTGTACCGCTCGGTCGTGAACGCGGCGAAGCCCCAGTTCTCACTGATCGACACCTCTCGCGCGGCCGGCGCGTCACCGTCGACATAGCCACGTAGTGATCGTCCCTCACTCGCGCGGAGCGCGGGCGCCGACGCGACGTCGCGCAGGGTCGCCGGTACATCGAGGTGCTCGACGAGCCCGTCGATGACGCGCGGCTCGCAGCCACCCGGCGGCCGGAGGATCAGCGGGACGCGCACGGCCGCGTCGTAGAGCACGCACTTCGACATCATCCCGTGGTTGCCGCCCATCTCGCCGTGGTCGCTCGTGTACACGATCCACGTGTTTTCGAGGAGACCGCGGGCGCCGAGGGCCGCGACGATGCGGCCGACTGCGTCGTCGATCACGCTCACATCTGCGCTGTACGCGCGGCGCATACCGCGAATCGCCTCCTCGGTCATCGTCTTCGTATCCGAGAGGTCGAGGAACGCCTGCAGCAGCCGGCCGTACCTGCCGGTGCCGTCGATATCGGGGCGGCGCGTCGTCGTGGGCATCGTCACGTCCACTCCGGCATAGCGATCCACGGCCACCTGCGGTGCGTCCCACGGGTCATGCGGCCCCGGGAAGCCGACGAATAGAAAGAACGGCTCGGCGTGGTCGCCGGCGTCGATCCACTCCACCGCGCGGGCGCCGTGCCACGCGTCGATGTACGCGTCGAGCGGCAGCGGCACGGGAGTCGAGTCCCACATCGGCACCCGCTTCGTCGCGCCCTGGCCGGACTCGTTCTCTCCCTGGTAGCTCCGATCCGCAATGTGGCGGCGGTACGCGTCGAGCAACCCGCGTTCTCGCAGCGCGTCCGTGTAGAGATTCGGTGTTGCACCGGCGAACTTGTCACCGGTCTCGATCACCTCGGTGAAGCCGAGGGCCTGCAGCCGCGGCGCCATGTCGTCGATGTGGCGCGCGTCCTTGTCTTCGTCCTTGTACAGGTGCGCCTTGCCGAGCAGCGTCGTGCGGTACCCCGCGTCGCGCAGGGCCTTGACGTACGTCGGTGACGACCGCGCGATCTCCGCCCAGTTCGTGTACACGCCGTGATCGCGCACGTAACGCTCGGTCATGAACGATGCCCGCGCCGGCATGCAGAGCGGACCCTGGCAACTGACGCGCGAGAAGCGGGCCCCTTCGGACGCCAGCGCGTCCAGGTTCGGCGTCAATACACCGGCCGCGCCCGCGCAGCCCATGAGGTCGGCGCGGTGTTGATCGGACATGATCACGACGAGGTTGGGCGCGCGTGAAGCCATGCCGGAACCTTGGCGCACCGGACGCGATGCTCGCCAAACCAGTCCGGTCTAGGCTCCCGCGACCAGGCTTGGGACCCCGGGGGATACGCCGTGTCGACTACAACCAATGCTGGAGCGGAGATCTACTACGAAGCGTTCGGGACGGCCGGCGATCCGACGCTCCTGCTCGTCAACGGCCTCGGCTCCCAGTGCATCAACTACGCCGCCGATTGGTGCGAGAAGTATGCGGCGCAGGGGTTTGCGGTGGTGCGCTTCGACAACCGCGACACCGGGCTCTCGTCCAAGCTCGACGGCGTGCAGTACACGCTGCGCGACATGGCCGGAGACGCGATCGCGGTGCTCGACGCGCTGGGCGTGGCCCGCGCCCACGTCCTCGGCGTCTCGATGGGCGGGATGATCGTCCAGCGCCTCGCGATCGACCACGCGGACCGCCTGCTGTCGATGACATCCGTCATGTCACGGACGGGCGAGCAGGAGTACGGCCAGAGCACCCCCGAAGCGCTGGCGTTCCTGACCCGAAAGCCGGCCGCGTCGCGCGTCGAGTACATCGACACCCAGGTCGTGGCGCTGCACGTGTACGGCTCGAAGCCGGAATGGCTCGACGAAGCCGACATCCGGGCGCGCGCGGGCGCCGCGTACGACCGCTGCTTCTATCCGGCCGGTTTTGCTCGCCAGATGCATGCGATCATGGCCGACGGATCGCGCGCCGACGCGTTGCGCACGGTGGACGTCCCCGCGCTCGTGATGCACGGCAGCCGGGACTGCCTCATCGATCCGAGCGGTGGCCGCCGCACGGCCGAGCTCATCCCCGGTGCGCGCTACGTCGAGATCGACGGTATGGGCCACGACTACCCCGCGCGGTGTGGGACACGTGGATCGACACCTGGGTCGACTTCGTGCACGGGATCGGGTGAGCCCGAAACCATCGCCCGCAACGCCGGCCGCGAGGCGCGTCGACCGCTTGCCCTGGCCCGATGCGACACAAGCGCTCGACGATCTCGGCTGCGCAGTCGCCGGCTCCGTCCTCGACACCCGCGAGTGCCGCCGCCTCATCGCGCTCTACGGAGACGACACGCGCTTTCGCGCCACGATCGACATGGCGCGCCACCGCTTCGGCGAAGGGCAGTACCGGTACTTCGCATCTCCCCTGCCGGAGATCGTCACCGAGTTGCGCGCTGCGTTCTGGCCGCACCTGCTACCGATCGCGCGCGACTGGGCCGCGCGTCTCGGTCGCCCCGCTCCCTGGCCCGACCGTCTCGTCGACTGGCTCGAGGAGTGCAACGCGGCGGGACAGACCCGCTCGACCCCGCTCATGCTCCGCTACGGACCCGGCGACTGGAACGCACTGCACCGCGACCTGTACGGCGACCTCGTGTTCCCACTGCAGGTCGTCATCGGGCTCGACGCGCCAGGTGTCGACTACACCGGCGCCGAGTTCGTCGTCGTCGAGCAGCGACCACGCGCGCAGTCCCGGGCCACGGCCTCGGTCGTCGGGCAGGGCGACGCGCTCGTGTTCACGACGCGCGACCGGCCAGTGCGATCGGCGCGAGGATGGTCGGCGGCGCCGCTGCGCCACGGCGTGAGCGTGCTGCGGACGGGGCGCCGCCACACCCTCGGCCTCGTCTTCCACGATGCAGCGTAAGCGCGAGCGGTCGACACGTTGTCCGCGCGTGGGTAGCGTCGGCAACGGGGTGTCACCGCGTCGATGAAGCCGTCTGCCAACTCGAGCCGGCGTTCTTCGGACACCGCACTCACGCGTCTCGCGGTGCTCGAGGCACTCGTCGAGACATCCGACGACGCGATCTTCAGCCACGACGACGGCGGGTTCGTCACGAGCTGGAACCAGAGCGCGGCCCGCATCTTCGGGTTGAGCGAAGCCGAAGTGCTCGGCCGGCGCGGTGCCTCCCTGTTCCCAGACCACCTGCGGCGCGCGGTTGAAGTCGTGCTGGAAACGATCGCCGCCGGAGACCGTGTGCACCACTTCGAGACCGAGATCCGGCGCAAGGACGGTATGCCGGTCCCGATCGCACTGTCGGGCGCGCCCGTTCGCGACAAGGACGGCACGATCATCGGCAGCGTGCTGATCGCGCGCGACATCACGGAGCAGCGGATTGCCCAAGCGACGCTGGCGGAGATCGACGCGCGTTCGCGCGCGAGCGAGGCCGAGGCGCACGTGGGCGCGTGGCTGTGGGACGTCGGCAGTGATGTCGTGCAGTGGACCGACGAGCTGCATCGCATCTACGCCGTCGACCCGCTCGACTTCGAGGGCACCCTCGACGCTCACATCGAGCGCGTGCACCCCGATGACCGCGAGCGGTTCCGCGCTATGCTCGCGAACGCCGTCGCGTCCGGTCGGCCGTTCGCCGAGGAACATCGCATCCGGCGACCCGACGGTGAGGTGCGCTGGGTCTACACGCGTGCCGAGCCGACTCTCGGCTCCGACGGCACGGTCGTCGGCGTGCGCGGGCTCAGCGAAGACGTCGCGCGCCGCACGGCTCAGTCCCGCACCACCAGGTGACGGACCTGGTCGACGAGATCTTGCGGATCGACCCGATCGGACGCGCCTTCGACCATCGCCGCGAGCTCGCGCAGTGTGTGGCCGAGATGCGCCCGCACGGCAGCAGTCAGGTCGTCGAACTCCTCGGACTCGCGGATTGCCCGCACTGCCTGCGTGATCTCGTCCAGGTCCTTGCTCCCCGCACGCGCCCCCACCACGTATCCAACTGCGAGTGCAATCAGCCAGCGCATGCGGACCACCTCCGTCCGGGACGTCGTTGCTAACGAGGTTCGGCTTCGACGTGCAGCCGCACGCGCACGTCCGGGTAGATGCGCAGCATCAGCACCGTCGGTGACGCGATGTCGAAGTCGCGGATGTCGAGCGCCTGATCGCCGGTGACGACCAGGCGGCCGTCGTCAGCAACCGACCCGATCTCGACCGTCCCCCGCAACCGGCGGCTCACGCCGTGGAAGTCGAGATCACCTGCCAGGCGATACCGCTCCCCTGCGCGCACTTCGTCGCACTCGCGCAGGTCGACGGTCGCGGTCGGGAACCGGCGGGCGTCGATCCGGCGCGCGAGCTCGGCGTCGTAGAGGCTGTTCCCCGAGTGCAACCCGTCCACCGCGATCTCGAGGTGTGCGCGCGTGTGTTCGCTGCCGCGCACCGCACCGGGTGACACCTCGGTCTCGATCCATCCAGTCACCCCGATCACACCGAAGCTGATCGGCCCGACGGTGGAACGCGCTTCGATCAACACGACCGAACGTTGAGGCACGACGCGGAACGTCTCGATCGCCCACTCCGCGGTCGCGGCCGGTGCCGACACCGGCGACGTCGTGGACACCGGCGACGTCGTGGACACCGGCGACGTCGTGGACACCGGCGACGTCGTGGACACCGGCGACCAGGGCCAGCCGAGCACGTTCGCCCAACCACCGTCGACGCCGGCCAGGACCGCGTCACCGGTTCCCGTCGCCTGGTAGCGCTGGAGCACGCGCGCGAGGCACGCGTGCTCCTCCTTGATCACACCCATCCACGCGCGCAGCACGTCCTCGCCGAGCCCCGTGAGCCGGTACACGTGGCGCGGGTTGCCCGCCTTCGAAGCCTCCGACCACGACTCGACGAGCCCGTCCGATTCGAGCTGGGCGAGCGCGCGGTACACGCTCGGGCGGTCGACACGACCGAACCGGAATTCCTTCAGCCCCTTGACGAGGTTGTAGCCGTAGCCAGGTTCCTCGGAAAGCAGCAAGAGGATGCCGGGGAGCAGAAATCCGCGCGGTGGCGCCACCTCGAATCGCGAGAGCAGGTTCGCCGACTCGGCCAGCGCGCTGCGCGTCTCAGCTGGCGTGACCCGCTGCCCCATGCAGACCTCCGGCAGTCATGTCCTTGCTACTGCCGCGTCGCGGCCAAGTCAACCCGCCGGCCGAGGCTCACTGCGACCTCGCGGTGCATGCGTCCGAAGTTGTAGTACGCCGCACACGCACCTTCGGACGACACCATGCACGTGCCGATCGGTGTTTCCGGTGTGCACGCGGTGCCGAACACCTTGCACTCCCAAGGCTTGATCACACCTTTGAGTACCTCGCCGCATTGGCAGGCTTTGGGATCGGCGACGCGCACACCGGGCAATTCGAAACGTAGCTCCGCGTCATGCGCCGCGAACTCGGGGCGGAGCTTCAGCGCGCTCTGCGAGATGAACCCGAGCCCGCGCCATTCGAAGTGCGGGCGCAATTCGAACACCTCGCCCAGCACCGACAACGCACGCGGGTTGCCTTCCTCGCGGACGATGCGCGTGTACTGGTTCTCGATCTCGCAGCGCCCCGAACGGATCTGCTCGAGGAGCATCGCGATCGCCTGGAGGATGTCGAGAGGCTCGAAGCCTGCGGTGACGAGCGGCTTGCCGTACCGCTCGGAAACGAACCGGTAGGGACGCTGCCCGATCACCGTGGACACGTGACCGGGGCCGAGGAAGCCGTCGAGACGGAGATCGGGGGACTCGAGGATCGCCTTGATCGGCGGCACGATCGTCACGTGATTGCAGAGCACGCTGAAGTTCGTGATGCCGCCCGCCCGCGCCTGCAGCAGCGTGAGCGCGGTCGACGGCGCGGTCGTCTCGAAGCCGACGGCGAAGAACACGACGTGCCGGTCGCGAGTCTCCGCCGCGATGCGCAGCGCGTCGAGCGGTGAATATACGAAGCGAACGTCCGCACCGCGCGCTTTTGCTTCGAGCAGGTTGCCGTGGCTGCCGGGCACGCGCATCATGTCGCCGAACGACGTGAAGATCACGTCCGGCATCTCGGCTACCGCAATCGCGTCGTCGACGCGACCCATCGGCATCACGCAGACAGGGCACCCCGGACCGTGCACCAATTCGACAGTCTCCGGCAAGACGTGTTCGATGCCGTGCCGGTAGATGGTGTGGGTGTGCCCGCCGCACACCTCCATGAACTTGAAGTGGTCGTCGCCCGCGAGCTCGGTGATCCGAGCGACGAGCGCGGCTCGCGGCGCGCGGACTGCGGTACTCATCGACGAAGCGCACTCATGCACCGCCCGGCAGCGGCACGGTGATGCGTGAGGACGCGAGCGCGTCCACCTCCTCGGTGAACGGCGCGCCCATCAGCTCGAGCCCTTCGAGCGCGCGTGCCGCTTCCTCTTCGTCGATCTTCGACATCGCGAAACCCACGTGGATGAGCACCCAGTCGCCGGCAGCGAGCGACTCGTCCTCGAGCAGACCGATGTTGACGATGCGCGTCACGCCGGTCACGTCGACGCGTGCCAGGTGCTCGTGCTCCTCCATGAACTCGAGGAGCTGGCCCGGGATCCCGAGGCACATGGTGACCTACTCCTCCTCGGCGTCGTCGCCGTCGACCCGCTGGGCGACGATGTCGACGCTGACGTTGACCGCGGGTTCGACCCGGAGCACGAAGATGCGCGGCGGCTCCATCCCAAAGTCGCGGATGTCGAACGTCGACGCGCCGCGGAGGCGGATGGTGCCGGCATCGCCGTCGACCAGGTCGACGGTGAGGTCGTCCTCGATCGCCTTGGTGACGCCGCGGAACTCGAGATCACCTTGCACGCGGAATTTGTTGTCGGCGCCGTTCTCCTCCCTCCTGTCGTAGCGTGTCATGGTCGTGAGCACGCCGCGGATGGTCGGGAAACGACGCGCGTTGATGCGCTTCTGCAGTTCCCGATCCTCGAGCCGGTTGCCCGAGCGCAGGTTCTCGACCGGGAACGACAGTTCCCCCGCCGGCGGAACGGTCAGGTCGACGCGACCGCCGCCCTGCACCTCGAGGTCGACGAAGCCGACCAGCCCGTCGCTGCGGGTGTTGATCGGATGCACGTTCGAGCGCGCGTCGATCTGCACGTGCGAGCGCCCGGGATCGATCCGGTAGCGGGCCATGGATGTGATCTTCACATCTCCCGGATCTTGAGGTAGCGGGCGATGTCGGGGAGGGACTTGACGACGACCACGGCGATGGCCGCGACCGCCAGCGTGGCAACCAGACGACGGATCATGTGCGGATCCCTTCTTTCACAGTGAGGTGTTGCGCAGCGGCGTCGACGGCGGCGAGCAGGTCGTGCACCATGCGCGTCGCGGCATCGACCGCCTTGGCAACCGGCGTCGACAACCCGATCCCGTCGTCGAGCGTGCCAGGTTGACACCCGACCACATAGACCCGGCCGACAGTGCCACCGAGG
This sequence comes from uncultured Actinomycetes bacterium, assembly GCA_963740835.1. Lineage (GTDB taxonomy): Bacteria > Actinomycetota > Acidimicrobiia > IMCC26256 > PALSA-610 > CAVUFH01. Next base: position 632,328 of record CAVUFH010000007.1, read on the forward strand.
CCCGCCAGCAACTCGAGCACCACGTCCGGACTCATGGTGTGCGCGTCGACAACCGGTCGGACGCGGTCGGTAGGGGTCGCGAGCGGGTCGGGGGCGTCGATCTCGAGCAAGGCCAGCGTTCCGGGCGGATCCCCTTCGAGCGCGACCGCGTCGACCAGTACGAGGACGTCGTAGCCGTCGAGCAACTCGTACGCGAGATGCACGCCTCGGATGCCGAAGTCCTCGACGCGCGCACCCTCCGGCATCCGTTGGCGTGCGAGGTGATCCGCGACCGCGACACCGAAGCCGTCATCGCCGAAGAAGATGTTCCCGATACCGGCCACAAGGGTGCGCGTCACGAGGCCGGCTCGGATCGGCGCACCGGCTCGATCTCTTCGGGAGCGAAGTACAGGTACCGCTTCTGCCATTGGAAGACCTCGGCCGCGGGATCGTCGTCCAGCGTGACCGCGACGTGGTCGTTGCCGTCGACGTCGCGGAACACCGCCGCGACCGTGGCCGTGAGCCCCGCGAGGAACATGTCGTGGGCGTCGGCACGGCGGCCGGGGTGCAGGCGAACCGATGTTCCTTTGCGCACGTCGACACCGGCGATGCGCACCGCGTCGACGTCGGGATCGACCGATCCGTCGACTCCGGGATCCCACCACGCCGTTTCTTTCTCGGGCGCCGCGGGCTCGGGTACGGCGAAGGCAAACGGGCGCATCGTCCCGTGCAGCTGCGCGAAGTCGGCGGTGTCCATGTCGTCGCAGCGGTCGACGATCGCGGCGGCGCGGCGATCGGTCGCCCGGGCTTCGGCTTTCTCCTCGTCCGTCAACGTGAGGACTCGCAACGCGAGGATCTCGTCGATTTCGGTGGCGTCGTAGAGGTCACCGGGGCTCTCGGGCGCGATGGCTGGGTAGTCGTAGAGGATGATCGGCGACGAGAGGACGAGGTCGGTCGCACCCGGCGCTCCGACGAGCACCGGGAACGAACCCGCGTTCGTGCAGCCCGCGACGGCACCGGCGGCGTCGACTGGCGGATCGAGCAGCGACACGAAGCGACCACCCTCGATCGCGAGCATCGTGTGCGCAGCGACGATCGAGTGGCGGGTCACCACCTCGCGTGTCGATCCGGGTTCGAACCAATCGCTCGTGTTCTCGACCGTCACCGCGAGCTGGAGCAGGTCGGCGTGACCTTCGGCCCAGAACGCGCACGCGCGCAGCCGGCCGCGGACCTCCGCGCACTCACGCGTGATGCGCCCGATGACGCGATCGCGGTCGTTGCGCACGAGTTCGGTTTCACAGCGGGCCGGGAGCACGAAGTCGACGTGAGTCGACGCCGCGCTGAGCGGCAGCAACACGAGATCGGGCAGGTCGATCTCGTGCTCGACCGCTTCGTCCCACGGCACGAGCCGGGACCCGCCCGCCTCGAGTTCGTCCGTGGGTACGAAGCCCGTCTCAGCCCCACTGCTGTCGTCGGCGGCTACGCGTTCGAGCGTGCGCGCCTGCACCTGCAGGCACCGCACGCGCGCCTGCACGCGCGGTTTCGTTCCCATCTCACCCGGGTCGACGATGCACTCGGTCCGCATCGACGATCGTTCGGACACGTCGGTTTCCTGGACGCGGCGCGGGACGATCACACCGAACTGCCACCGCATCTGATTCTTCCGCGCCGATGCTCGGTACGGGTAGAGGACGTAACCCTCGTACAGCACCGCGTCGGCAATCGCGCGCGCGTCCGCGAAGGCGTCGACTCCAATTCCATTGAATTGCGAACCGGCGGTCACGGCGGGTCCTCGCCGGCTTCCTTCAAGAGCTGCGCGAACGCCTGATCCCAGGTGGGGAGCGCGCGGTCGGACTTGAAGCGCGCCAGCGCGTCGAGCGTGTCCCGGCTCATGCGGATCCAGCCGCTGTTCGGGAAGTAGTGCTCCATGGTTGCTCGCCAGACCGCGACGGGGAGCCGGAACGATGCGTCCTGGTCCCACGCGACCGGTTCGGCCGCGAAGCCGGCCATGCCGTTCGTGAACACCGTTCCCGCGAACAGCAGGACGATCGGGATCTCGCCGTCCTGCAGCGCGTGCAGGTATTTCGTGCCTGCGATCTCGAAGTCGTAGGTGCACGTGACGAGGAGGTCGACCTCGGTCGAGCCGGTGAACCCGGTGACCGTCATGCCGACGTGCGTCCAGAGGAATGGGCGCAAGGTGTCGCCCCAGCGGGCGGTCTCGCCGAAGAGATCGACGAGCCGTTCCTCTTCCGTACCCTCGTACGTCCGGAGCTGCGGTTCGATGCGGATCTGACACCGCAGCGCGAGCGCGTGCACCACCGCGCCGGTTGCTTCGGTGATCCGCAACCGGAACGACAGTGTCGGAACCGCCGCGTAGGGCTCGGGCCGCGCGTGCAGCACCTCGAAGGTCAGCGCCGTCATCGGGCGCGCTCGCGCACGTGCTCGAAGAAGGCATCGAGGGCGTCGTGCGCCTCCCGGCCGCCGTCGAAGCCGCGCCACAACTGACGCAGCCGGCCGACGAGTTCGTAACAGGCGTCGATCGGGACGAGGTAGAACTCCGACGTTCCGTCGCGATGCGCACGCACCAAGAACGCTTCGACGTCGGGCTCGATGCTCGCGAGCTCTTGGTGGGACGCGGCGATGTGCTCCCAAGTCTCGAGCGCGAGGAGCGACTCCGTCGCGCCCGCCGGTCCGGGATAGAACGCAGCGACGCGGTCAAGTTCAGAGTTCACAAAGAAGAACGCCACGCTCACCGGGATCTGCAGTGCGTCCCACTGGGCGGCGCTGAGCTCGAGGTCTGGGAACGCGCGATACCGGTCGGGAACCGCGCGGAAGTGCCCCCCACCTGCGCCACTGCCCGTGAAGAGCAGATGACAACCACGACACGCGCACATGAGGGTTCGCGCGTGCAGGTCGACGAGATGGCCGTGCCCTTCCGCAAGCGGTTCCGAACAGAGCTCGCAACGCTCCCCGGCGCGCGCCGCCGGCTGCGCACGCGTCGATCGGATCCTCTGAAGGATCTGCAGGGCATCCGTCGTCACGCAGGAACCTCGGTGGGACAGGAGTCGTACATCGGCTTGACACTGAGCTGGATCGCGACCTCGGGCGTCGGCTCCTCCACGTCGATGATCCCGATCTCGGGCGCGGCCTCGACGATCGCCGTCTCCACCGCCGAACGGAGCGTGATCGCCGACGACGGGCAACCGTCACAGCTGCCGAGCAGACGCAAGAGGACCGCACCCGCGTCGGCATCGATGTCGAGCAGCTCGACATCGCCACCGTGTGCGGCGAGCGTCGGCCGGACGCTCGCCAGTGCGCGCTCGAGGCGGACCTCCAGCGAGTCCGGATGTAACCCGTGCACCATCATCAGGCCGCCGAGCAGCTCGTCGCCGGCGAAGCGCCGCCGGGCCGCACCGTCGGTCTCGCTCGCGAGCTCGACGGCTCGTTCCAGCGCACTGCCGTAGAGCTCGGTGACGAGTCGCAACAACTCCTGCGTCTGTTCGAACAGACGAGGGTCGGCGCGAGCCTCGAGGTCGTCGACGAGTTGTTCGATGCGGTCACCGACGCGCTGCAGCTCGGCCGCCCGAGGCTCCGACCTCGTCATCAGAAGGCGAGCTCGGGGTTCGCGACCTGCGTCGGCGAGTGGACCTTCTCGAGCGTGCGGCCTTTTCCGAGGTACATGTGCACGCCGCATGGCAGGCACGGATCGAAGCTGCGCACGGTGCGCATGATGTCGATGCCTTTGAAGTTGTCGAGGGAATTCTCCTCGAAGATCGGGCACCCGATGACTGCGTCCTCATACGGCCCGGGCGTGCCGTAGACGTCACGCGGATTCGCGTTCCACGGCGTGGGCGGGTACGGGTGGTAGTTCGCGATCTTGCCGTCGCGGATCACAATGTGGTGCGAGAGCACGCCCCGCACCGCTTCGGTGAAGCCGCATCCGATCGCGTCCTCCGGTACTTCGAACGGCTCCCACACCTGCGTGCGGCCGGCCCGCAGCTCGACGAGCGCCTTCTCCATGAAGCTGAGCGCGCTCGCCGCCGCGTACGCCTGGAAGTAGGTGCGGGCGCGATTGCGTTCGATGGTGTTCGACCACTTCGGGATCTTCCACTCGAACGTGACCTCGCCCTTCAACGCGGTCTTCGGCATGTGGATGACGACGCTTTCGCCGGTAGCCTTCACGTAGCCGTTGTCGACGAGCCCCGAGAGCGCGGTGGACCACAGCCGCGCGAGCGGGCCACCGCCGGTGTCGAGCGCGAGGTAGTCCGTGCCGTCGAACCAGCGCGGGGACATCACCCAGCTGTACTTGTCGTCGAAGTCACGCTTCTGTGGTTGAGGGTTCGTGTGCTGGTTCCACGGATGGCGCCGGTCCACCGGGTTGCCCAGCGGGTCGCGCGACACGAAGACCTCTTGGTCTTCCCAGTCGTCGTAGAACGAGTGGCCGAGAAGGATGCGGATCCCGAGGTTGATGTCGACGAGGTCGTTGGTGACGAGCTTCCCGTCGACGACGACACCCGGCGTGACGCCCATCGCGCGACCCCACTCGGTCATGTCGCGGTAGTTGAAGTTGCAGACGTCCGGGTCCTGGAACGCGCCCCAGCAACCCAGCAGGATGCGCCGGTTGCCGACCTCCTCATAGCCGGGGATCGCCTCGTAGAAGAAGTCGAAGAGGTCGTCGTGCATCGGCACGACGCGCTTCATGAACTCGACGTAGCGCATCAACCGCGTCAGGTAGTCCGTGAACAGTTGGATCGTCGGCGTCGTGCCGACGCCACCGGGATACAGCGTCGACGGGTGGACGTGGCGCCCCTCCATCAGGCAGAACATCTCGCGCGTGTACCGGCTGACTTGCAATGCCTCGCGGTAGAACTCACCCGAGAACGGGTTCAGCGACCGCATGATGTCGCCGACCGTCTTGTAGCCGTGCGCGTCTGCGTGCGGCGCTTCCGTGCGGTTCGCGAGCTCGAGCACGCCCGGGTTGGTCTCCGCGACCATCTTCTCGCAGAAGTCCACACCCACCAGGTTCTCCTGGAAGATGTTGTGGTCGAACATGTACTCGGCCGCTTCGCCGAGGTTGACGATCTGCTCACCGAGCGCCGGCGGGCGCACGCCGTACGCCATCTGCTGCGCATAGCAGGAGCACGTCGCGTGATTGTCGCCGCAAATCCCGCAGATGCGACTGGTGATGAAATGCGAATCGCGCGGGTCCTTGCCCTTCATGAAGATGCTGTAGCCGCGGAAGATCGATGACGTGCTGTAGCAGTCGACGACTTTGCTCTGCCCGAAGTCGATCTTCGTGTAGATGCCGAGACTGCCGACGATGCGCGTGATCGGGTCCCACGCCATCTCGACGACGCCCTTGCGCTGACTGCTGACGTCTTGCAACTTCGTGGTGGTCGCCATCGCCGTCTAGCTCCATTCGCCCTTGTAGCCGGTCTGGAGTTGGGTGCCGCGCACGCGCCACTTTGGTTCGTCGTCGAGCGTCTTCTGCGTGATCTTGCGCAAGCGGCGCATCGCCTTGCCGTACGCCTTACTGGCCATGCTCGAGACGCGCGCGCCCGGTGGCTCGTCCATGAACGGCATGAACTTGTCGGGGAAGCCGGGCATCGTGCAGCCGATGCAGATGCCGCCGACGTTCGGGCATCCCCCGACGCCGTTGATCCAGCCCCGCTTCGGGACGTTGCACTTCACGACCGGCCCCCAGCATCCGAGCTTCACGATGCACTTCGGCGAGCCGTACTCCGTCGCGAAGTCGCCCTGCTCGTAGTAGCCGGCGCGGTCGCAGCCCTCGTGCACCGTCGCGCCGAACAGCCACTGCGGTCGCAGCGCGTCGTCGAGCGGGATCATCGGCGCCTGTCCGGTGGCTTGGTAGAGCAGGTACAGGATCGTTTCGGAGAGGTTGTCCGGATGCGTCGGGCACCCGGGCACGCACACGATCGGCAGCCCGGCCTTCGACTTCCAGTTCCAGCCGAGGTAGTCGGGCACGCCCATCGCGCCGGTCGGGTTGCCCGCCATCGCGTGGATGCCGCCGTAACACGCGCACGTGCCGGCCGCGAGCACCGCGAGGGCTTTGGGCGCGAGGCGGTCGAGCCATTCGCTCGTCGTCATGGGCTGCCCGGTATCGGGGTTGTTCCCGAAGCCGCACCAGTAGCCCTCGCTCTTGATCGCCTCGTTGGGGATCGAGCCCTCGACCACGAGCACGAAAGGTTCGAGCTCGCCCCGATCCGCTTTGAAGAACCACTCGATGAAGTCGTCGGCGCCACCGACCGGTCCGCACTCGAAGTCGATGAGCGGCCAGTGGACCGCGATCTTCGGCAGGCCCGGCAGCGCGCCGAGCGCGATCTCTTCGATGCTCGGCTGCGTCGCAGCCGTCAGCGCGACGGAATCGCCGTCGCAGCTGAGCCCGGCGTTGATCCAGAGCACATGGACGACCGTCTCGTCGGGTGGGGCCTCAGTCGGTGCCGTCACGGATCCCCCTCGCGTCTCGAGAACGCAGCTGCTGCGCCGGAGTCCGGACTACGCCCAACCGGGCGCCCTGTAAATCGGTGTCTTTCTCACCCCCCGTCGGCGCCATTCTCACGCCCTGCGCGTCGGCGACGTCCGCGTCAGCAGATGCGCGGGAGAGGGTCGCCCACCAGCATGTCGACGATGCGCGTGCCGCCCAGCCCGGTGACGAGCACGACGAGCCCGGGCGGTTCGGCCCGGATCGCGCCGATGGCGGCCGCGTCGCTTCCCAGGGGATGGGCCCGGATCGCGGCGAGCGCGCCGTCCGCTTCGTCGGGCGGCACGATCGCGACGAACTTGCCTTCGTTGGCGACGTTCAGCGGGTCGATGCCCAGCAATTCGCACGCGCCGGACACCGCGGGCCGGACCGGGAGATGGTCCTCCTCGAGCACCACGGTCAGGTTCGTGTCGCGCGCGAGCTCGTTGCACACGGTGCCGACGCCGCCGCGCGTCGCGTCCCGCAACCACCGAGTTCCCGGTGCAGCGCCGAGCAGCGCCTCGACGAGCTCGTGCAGCGATGCAGTGTCGGAGGCGATGTCGGCTTCGAGCGCGAGATCGCCGCGCGCGAGCATCACCGCGATCCCGTGGTCGGCCAGCGTGCCGGAGACGATCACGACATCGCCGGGCTCGACGGCGGCCGCCGCGAGCACCCGACCCGCGGGCACGAGACCGACGCCGGACGTCGAGATGTACATGCCGTCAGCCGCGCCCCGGTCGACGACCTTCGTGTCGCCGGTGACGATAGCGACACCGGCCCCGGCCGCGGCACCGGCCATGTCGGCAACGATCTCGCGCAACTGCTCGATCGGGAAGCCCTCTTCCAGCACGAACCCGACCGCCAACGCGAGCGGGCGCGCGCCCATCATCGCCATGTCGTTGACGGTGCCGTGGACGGCGAGGTGGCCGATCGACGCGTGCGGGAACTGCAACGGCTTCACGACATAGGAGTCGGTGGTGAACGCGATGGTCTCGCCGGACGGGAGCGCGACGAGTGCGGCATCGGTTTGGGCGCCCGCGCCGGTCGTCGGGTCTTCGCCCGCAAAGGCGGGAAGGAACACTGCGTCGAGGAGGGCGGCCGAAGCCTTGCCGCCCGCGCCGTGCGCCAGCGTCACGACCTCCTCGAGCAGCCGGGGCCGGCGCCGCCGGAACGCCTCGATGCGGTCGAGGACCGCCGCCTCGCGAGCGCGGGCGTTCGGTTCGGCGGTCATGACACCACCGCGCGGTCGAGCGCGCGCTGCGCTGCCGACCACAACGCGTGCAGGAGCGCCTGCTGGGACTCCTGGACCCGGTGGACGCTGTCGGAGTGCACGACGAGACAATGCTCCACATCGCGGCTCGCCGCCATCGCGCCGCCGTCGTACCCACACATCCCCACGGTCAGCAGGCCCCGCGCTCGAGCCTCGGCGAACGCGCGCAGAACGTTCTGCGAGCCGCCGCTCGTCGAGAACCCGAGCGCGATGTCGTCGGCGCGCGCGTGCGCGATCAGCTGGCGCGAGAACACGAGCTCGAAGCCGACATCGTTCGCGAGCGCCGTCAGCACCGAGCTGTCGGCGACGAGCGAGCGCGCGGGCATGGCGTGCCCACGACCGGGGCGTTGGAACCGATCCGCCGCGGCATCGGCATCGGTCGCGCTGCCGCCGTTCCCGAACGTGAACAGCCGTCCGCCGCGCCCGACGCGCGCGGCCATTGCCGTGCCGGCGCGCTCGATCGCGTCCGCGCACGCGGCGAGCGTCGTCGCCTGCAAGGCCTTGCTCTCGGCGGACTTGGCCCGCGCAGACCGCGCGAGGTCGGCGAGCAGCGCGTCGGCGTCGCGCTCCTGCGCGTCGATGAACGGGTACAGGAAGCCGGTCGGTTCCCGGTCGTCCGTCGTCATGGAAGCTCCTCGACCCGAGTGATCCCATGCTCCTCGACCCGAGTGAGAGCGGTCCCGGCATGAACGAGCACGACGTCGCCGGGCCGGAGCGCGTCGACGAGCGTGGTGTCGATCGTCTCGAGCCGGCCACGCGCCCGAACGACCGCGTGTTGCCTGTCGAGCACGGTCGCGACCTCTGCGAGCACGCCCGCGTCCGAACAGGTGATGCAGACGTCGTCGGTGCAGGCGTCATCCGGGTTCGACGCGGATGCCAGCAGGCCCGGGTGTTCGAACACGACGTGGGTGAGCTCCCAGAGCAGGTGGTAGCTGCGCACGAGCGCGGCGTCGTCGGCATTGTCGATCCAGAGCAGATAGTCGGCGGCGTGCGGTTCGGGCCGCGGACCCGCGCCGACCCACACGCTCGTCAGGCCCCACGCGCCGGCCCGGCGCGCCAGCGCGGCCAGTTCGGCGTCGCCCGCAGGGCCGAGCGCGCACAGGACGTCGCCGGGGCGGGCCAGCGTGCGCACCGCCGTGACCATGTCGACGTCGGGGACGTGCACGGCCGGGAGCGCCCGTTTGCCGACGATGACCGGGTGCACGAACTCGACCGCGAGGTGTTGCGCGTGGAACGGCCACCGCGGCGACGCGCACCACATGGTGGCTCCGGCCGCGAAGCGGCGCGCGAGCGCGAGGGCGGCGACCGCGAGCTCGTCGGAGAGCAGATCGACGATCATGACGCCGGCCAGGCGTTCGCCGCGGTCGCGCCCGCGATCACCTGTCCGAGCGCGAGCCCACCGTCGTTCGGCGGCACGAGCCGGTGCGTCAGCACGTCGAAGCCGCGCGCGCCGAGTTCGGCGCGCGTCAGTCGCAGCAGCACCACGTTCTGGAACACGCCACCCGTCAGCGCCACCGGCGCGCCCGGGCGCCAGGCCGCGCTGACGACGTCGGCGGTCATGCGCGCGACAGCGAGATGGAAGCCGGCCGCGATCGGACCGATCGCGCCGCCGGCGAGCACGTCGGCGGCGACGGCCGCGACAACCGGCGCCGCGTCGATCTCCTCGCCGGTGAGACCGAACGAGTAGTTCGGGGCACGCTCAGCTCGCGGCGGGGCGAGGTGCGGCCCGGCAATCGCTTCCAGCTCGATCGCGGCCTGGGCCTCGTAGGACACCTGCTGGCGAACACCGAGTAGGGCGCTCACTGCATCGAACAGCCGGCCCATGCTCGACGTCGGGACGCACCGCACCGAGCGCGCCAGCTGCCGTTCGAGCACGGCGAGCTCGCCCGGCGCGGCCGCCTGCACCGGCGCGAGCAGGGGGTCCCAGTCGACGCCGGCCGCCCAGAGGTGCGCCAGCGCGGCTCGGTACGGCTTGCGGATCGTGGTGTCGCCGCCAGGGAGCGGCACGTACCGCAGATGCGCGACGCGCTCGAACCCGTCGTAGGACGCGCGCAGCACCTCGCCGCCCCAGATCGCGCCATCGCGGCCGTAGCCGGTGCCATCGTACGCGCAACCGATCACCTCGGCATCCGGCGCCAGCCCGTGCTCGGCCATGACCGCGACGACGTGCGCGTGGTGGTGCTGCACGCGCACGACGTCCTCGGTCTCGGCGCGTGGGCTCGACTCGGCCCATTGCCGGGTGTGGTAGCCGGGATGCGCGTCGGCCACGACGCGCGTGGGTTCGAGCTCGTACATCGCGCCGAATTGCGCCACCGAGCGCTCGAAGGCCGCGAGCGTCGCGAGGCTGCCCATGTCTCCGATGTGCTGGCTCATCCACGCGTCGCGGCCGGCAGCGAGGCAGAACGTGTTCTTGAGCTCGCCGCCGACTGCGAGGCTCGGCGCGACCGCGATGGGCAGCCGGATCGGCAACGGCGCGTAGCCGCGCGACCGGCGGATCGGTAGTTCCTCGCCGTCGACGACCCGCAAAACGGAGTCGTCGCACGGCACGTGGATCGGGCGATCGTGCGAGAGCCACGCGTCGGCGATGCGGCCGAGTCGGGCGCGCGCATCGGCATCCTCGAACGCGATCGGTTCGTCGGTGAGGTTCCCGCTCGTCAGCACCAGCACGTCCGGTACCGGCGGCACGCCCACAGCACACTCCGGCCCAGGTGCGAACAACAGATGGTGCAACGGCGTGTACGGCAGCAACACTCCGATGGACGGGTTGTCCGGGGCCACCAGCGTCGACAGCGGCGCGTCCGCCCGCGCTGCGAGGAGCACGATCGGGCGGGCCGGCGACTCGAGCAAGCGGGCTTCGGAGTCATCGATCTCCGCGAACCGGCGGGCAACCGAGAGGTCACGGACCATCACCGCGAACGGTCTGTCGACCCGCCCCTTGCGTGCGCGCAGCCGGCGCACGGGCTCGTCGGTCGTCGCGGTGCACGCGAGGTGGTAGCCCCCGAGCCCCTTGATCGCGACGACCGCGCCGGCCGCGAGTGCGGCCTGCGTCGCCGCGATCGCCGCGTCGGTGCCGTCGACGCGACCCGCCGGCCCTTCGAAGCAGATCTGTGGGCCGCAGCGCGCGCACGCCAGCGGCTGCGCGTGGAAGCGCCGGTTCCGCGGATCGTGGTACTCAGCTGCGCATGGCGCACACAGCTCGAAGCCGGCCATCGTCGTGTTCGGACGGTCGTACGGGAGCCGGATGGTGATCGTGAACCGAGGGCCGCAGTTCGTGCACGTGATGAACGGGTACCGGTACCGCCGGTCCGCCGGGTCGGTCAGCTCGCGCAGGCAGTCGGCGCAGACGGCGGCGTCGGGCGCGACGAACGTGCGCGCGCCGGCCGCGTCATGGCTCTCGACGATGCGGAACTCGGCGTGAGCGCGCGTGGGCGTGATCGGTTCCGCCTCGATGACGTCGACCCCGCGAGCGGCGGCGCATCGGATCGCAACCGCCGCTCGAGCTCCTCGAGGGCCCCGCGCGCACCCTCCGCTTCGACGAACACGCCCTCACTGTCGTTCCCGACGAAGCCGGCGAGGGCCAAGTCGCAGGCGAGTCGGTACACGAACGGACGGAACCCGACCCCTTGCACCAGCCCGCGTACACGGATGCGGTGCCGTACCGCGCCAGTACCGAACGTTGGAGCCGACGTCATCCGTCCAGCCTCCAGACCTGTCCGTTGGGGTGGCCCTTGTGTGGGGTGCCGAGTCTGCCATGTACCGTCGCGAGCGCGGAAGGAGGGGCCGCGTGCACGAGCTCTCGTTGTGCGAAGCGATCGCGCAGAAGGTGCGCGACCACGCCGCCGGCCGCCCGGTTCGCGCCGTGATGGTGCGCATCGGCTACTTCCGACAAGTTGTGCCGGACGCCATGTTGTTCTCGTGGGAGGTCCTGACGAGTGCGACGGAGCTCGAGGGCTGCACGCTCGAGATCGAGCACGTCCCCGCGGTGGTCATGTGCCGCGACTGCGGTACCGAGACCGCACTCGATTCACCCGCGTTGGTGTGTCGCGCGTGCGAGGGACACAATGTCGACCTGACGACCGGCGACGAATTCCTCGTCGTCGCGCTGGAGATCGCGGAGGCCTGACGTATGGGCCGTTTCCACCGGCATCCCGACGGCACGATCCACGCGCATGAGCACGGTGAGGACGTTCACGGGCACGGCGAGCACGACCACGGGCACGACGTCGGTGACCACAGCGGCTACGTCACCACCGGTCCCGACCGGATCGCGGTGCTCGAGGACATCCTCTCGGAGAACGACCGCGTCGCGGCCGCGAACCGAGGCGACCTCGTCGCTGCGGGCGTGTGGTCCGTCAACCTCATGTCGTCACCGGGCGCGGGCAAGACGACGCTGCTGAAGCGCACGCTCGCGACGCTCCGACCGTCGGTGCGCATCGGCATCCTCGAAGGCGACATCGCCACGAGCATCGACGCCGACCTGCTCGACGCCGACGCAGCCGCGGTCGCGCTCGTCAACACGAGCGCCGGTTTCGGCGGCGAATGCCATCTCGACGCAGTCATGGTGCGCTCGGGTCTCGGCCGGCTTCCGCTCGAACAGCTCGACCTGTTGGTGATCGAGAACGTCGGGAACCTCGTGTGCCCCGCCGAGTTCAACGTCGGCGAGGACGCCAAGGCGATGGTGTACGCGATCACCGAAGGCGAGGAAAAGCCGCTCAAGTACCCGGTGATGTTCCGCGCCGCCGAGGTCGTCATCGTCAACAAGATCGACCTGCTTCCACACCTCGATTTCGACATGGACGCGTTCCTCACGAACTTGCGCGATGTGAACCCGAGCGTGCGCGTCATCCACGCGAGTGCACGCACGGGCAAAGGCGTCGACGAGTGGTGCGCCTGGCTCATCGCGCACACCACTCGTGCTCCGGTCGCTTGAGCGCAGATCGCTCACCCGCATACGATTTCCGCACATCTGATGTGCGGTCCAAGCGCGCAGAGCGCGCCTCATCACGACATCTGTACGCGGATTGGGCGCGTAACGGACTCGGTGCACGGGCGACGAGAATGCCTGCGCCGTGACGCCGACGGCGCCGACTTGATCGGAACGAACCGCGCCCGCTGAACTGCGCCCCTCGTGCGACACCGCGCGCGCGATCGACGATGGGGGTTGCCGGCATGAACCGCAGGACTCGAGCGCGACGTTGGTCGGTCGGGCTGGCTGTCGGAATTCTTGCCGTCGCGCTCGCCGGGTGCACGGTTCCCTTGTCGACACCCGGCGCGACGTCGAAGATCGTGCTCGTCAGCACATCCACAGTGAACGGCTGGCGCTACGACTTCTACCGGAACCCCGATTACCCGTGCAGCATCAGCGGCTTCCAGACGTTCACCGTGGGCACCAAGGTCGGATCCTCCGCGACCGCACTCGCGCCGCTATGGGTGTTCATGCACGGCGGCGGCACCGGTTACTTCGACGCGTCGGGCACGCCGCAACCCGACACGAACCAGATGACTGAAGAGAAGGCCGTCGGCCAGCGCGGCGGGCTCACGAACGATGGCCTGGCCGGTCGCATCCGCGGCGACGGGGCCCGTTTCCGCATGGTTGCCGTCTCGTACTGCAACCGCGATCTCTACAGCGGCGCGGGGCAGACCGATCCGAACAACCCGCACCTCCTGCCGAACGGTACGGCGAAGACGACGAACGGACTCCTCGCGACAAAGGCCGCGATCCAGTTCGTGCGGGCCGAGTACCCGACCGGGAAGCTGTTCCTGCACGGCGGGAGCGCGGGTTCGGCCGGCTCCTACAACGTGGCGTGGGCCCTACAGCAACAGGGCATCGCACCGGCCGGCGTCGTCGCAGACGCAAGCGTTGTCAACATCGAGGCCGGGTCGGCGGCACACGCGCAGGGCGCGTGCCGCAACGATGCGTACTCGCCCGCGGGCCAGCCGATCGTTTCGCAGCGCGTCCACCCGGACTTCGCCAACCTCGACAACGAGCCCGACAAGCTCGTCGCCCGCGGTGTGCTCGGGGTCCCCCTGATGCACATCTGGAACACCGGTGACCCGCAGTCATGCGGAACGACGCCAATGTCGTGCCCGTTGCGCGACGGTTCGAGTGTGATGCTCGGTTCCACTGACTGCGTACACCGGCCGCTCGAGGACGCCATCGCGGCGCAGGGTCCGGCCGGCCGATCGGTGAACCTCCGGCTGTGCGTGGACGACGCGAGCAAGCCCGGAACGTGCGACAAGCACGTCGTGACCACGGCCGCCGGCCTCGTCAACACCGACCCGTCGTCACCAGCCGACTTCAACGCGACCATCATGACGTGGGTGCACGAGCGGTTGGCCGACGTGTAGCGAAAGCCGTCGGGCGACGGGCTCAGCGCGTGGTGTGGAGGAAGTCGAGCAGTGCGTTCGCGACCTCCGCCGGATGTGTGTACGGCGCGAGGTGACTCGCGCTTGTCGGCCGCAACGAGCGCGGGCACGAGCCGGTACCATCCGGCGGCCGGACCGCCAGAGCCGCTCACGAGCACGATCGGAACCGCGTCCGGATCGCCACTGACGTCGTATGTGATCGAGACGTCCTCGAGATCAACTGCCGGCATGCCCACCTCCCTCGCGGCCACGCGCGGATTCGCCGGACGCGCCGTGTCGCATGCGGCGTCAGTGCAAGACTCCCGGCATGCCGCATCCGCAAGATGCCGGTGAGGAACCGAGCGGACACCCGACGGCGGGCACAGTGCTGCGCGTCCGGGGTCTGCGCAAACGGTTCGGGTCCCTCCGGGTCCTCCGCGGCGTCGACCTCGACCTCCGTTCGGGCGAGATCCTCGCGCTCGTCGGCGAGAACGGGGCGGGCAAGTCCACGTTGGTGCAATGCCTCGCGGGCGCGACGAAGGCCGACGGCGGGCGCATCGACCTGCTGCCGACCGGTTCCCACTCGAGCGCCGGGCGACCGAACCGCATCGCGGTCGTCTGGCAGGACCTCGCGCTGTGCGACAACCTCAGCGCGATCGCGAACCTCTTCCTCGGGAACGAGCGCCTCCACAACCGGCTGCTCGACGAGGCCGCGATGGTGTACGAGGGGCGTCGGCTGCTGGCGCGCCTGCAGATCACGATCGACGATCCCGCGGCGCCGGTCGCGACCCTCTCGGGTGGGCAACGGCAGCTCGTCGCGATCGCGCGTGCGGTGCTGCGCGACCCCTCGCTGCTGATCCTCGACGAACCGACCGCGGCGCTCGGCGTGGCGGAGTCGCGCGTCGTCGAAGAGCTGATCGGGCGGCTGCGCGCGGCGGGGAGCTGCATCCTGCTCGTGTCCCACCGGCTCGACCAGGTGTTCAATGTCGCGGATCGGATCGCGGTGCTGCGCGGCGGCCACATCGTCGCCAACCTCTCACCACGCGACGTCCACCCGGACGATGTCGTCGCACTCATGACGGGCGTCGAGATCGACTCGACGGCACGCCGGCAGCTCTGGCGGCTGCGCAGCCTCGTCGAGCAGCTCGCCGCGGTCGAACCGGCGGCGAGCCTTCCGCTGATCGTCTCCGCGATGGCCGAGGCGGTCGGCGTGCAGCAGTTGTGCGTGCACCTGCTCGACCACGCGACCGATGCGAGCGGACCCCGCCTCCGGTGCTCGGCCGCCGTCGGCCTCGCGCCCGCGCTCCTCGACGCCGTCGCGTCGCTCCCGGTCGACGCCGCGGGCGGCCCGCCCGGAATCGCGGCCGCCACCGGCGCGGCGGTGCTCGTCGACGACTGCCGCCGCGACGCGCGCTGGGCACCGTTCCACGCCGTTGCGCGTCAGGACTTCGTCCGCAGTTCGTGGGCGGTGCCGATCCTCGGTGCGTCGGGCGTGCTCGGCACGATCTCTGGCTACTCACCCACGGTCGGCCGGCCGCAGACCGATCAGCTCGAGCTCGTCTCGCTGTACGCGAGCCACGCCGCCGCGGCGATCGACCGCGAGCACCTCCTCGCCGAGGCGACTCGACGCAACCGCGTCCTCGAGACGTTGCGCGGTGTGCTCGACACGATGGCGGGCCCTCAACCCGCGCAAGGCGGGCTCGGTGTCGTGCTCCTCGCGCTGTGTCGCGGGCTCGGTGCCGACACGATCGCGCTGCACGAGACCGACGGCACCTGCTCGACCTTCGCCGCGACCGACGCGGGCAGTGCCGCCGCCGACTCGGAAGCACGCCACCGTGCCGGCGCCGCGGCCGTGTTCAGCGCCAACGGCCGACTCGACCGGGCACGACTCGTCGGTTTCGACGTGCTCGCCGCGCCGGTCACCACTCCGCGCGGACGCGTCGTTGTGACCGCATGGTGGTCCGCGAGCGACGCGATCTCGAACGACGCACTCGATCTCCTCGACGACGCCACGCGGTCGTTGCGCCTGGCGCTCGAGCGGGAAGCGCTCGAGGAAGCGAACGCGGAGGCCGCGTCGTTGCGACGTTCCCACCGGCTCCAGCAGGAGTTCCTGTCGCGCCTGAACCACGAGCTGCGCACGCCCTTGACCGCAATCCAGGGCTACGCGTCGACGCTGCGTCAGACCGACGTGCAGTGGGACGTCGCGTCGCAGCAGCGGTTCCTCGACTCGATCGCGTCCGAGTCGGCACGGATGGGCCGGCTCGTCGGTGACCTGCTCGACTTCGGAGCCATCGATTCGGGCGTCCTGCGCCTGGCACCCGACTGGTGCGACCTCGAACTGGTGCTCGAAGCGGCCCGGCGCTGCGTGACCGGTGCGGATACAACTCGCTTCGACACCGGTGAGCGCGCGCAGCTCCCGTCGATCTGGGGTGACCACGACCGGCTCGAGCAGGTGTTCGTGAACCTGCTCGAGAACGCGGTGCGTCACGCGACCGATCCGACGCGCGTGAGGATCACGGTGGCGGTCGGCGCCAACACGCTCGACGTCCGGGTGACCGATGACGGTCCGGGGATTCCCTCGGAGACCGCCGAACTCTTGTTCCTCCCGCACGTGCGTGGCATTACCGAAAGCAGCGGCGCCGGGCTCGGTCTCGCGATCGCGCGCGGCATCGTCGAGGCCCACGGCGGTGCGATCGGGTTCGAAGCCAGCAGTTCGGGCGCGTGCGTGGTCGTGACGCTCCCGATCGAACCGGTCGCGGCCGAGCGATGAACGACACCAAGGACGCGACCTCGGTGCTCGTCGTCGAGGACGACCGCAACATCGTCGATCTGCTGCAGGCGAACCTGCTCGTGCGCGGGTTCGAGGTCGTCGTGTCGCGCACCGGCGCAGACGTGCTGGAACGCATCAAGAACGAACCGGTCGACGTGGTGCTGCTCGACCTCATGCTGCCGGGGCTCGACGGTTTCGACCTGTGCCGCGACATCCGCGCGGTCTCGACCGTCGGCATCATCGTCGTGTCCGCGCGCCGCGGCGAACAGGACAAGGTCCGCGCCTTGAACGTCGGCGCCGACGACTACCTCACCAAGCCATTCGGCGTCGACGAACTGCTCGCACGCATCACCGCGCTCCTCCGCCGCAGCCGCGCCATCCCTGAACCGACCGCGGCCGCGCCGCTGCGCTTCGGCGACATCACCATCGACCTCGACGCGCAGCTCGTGACGAAGCGCGGGGAACCCGTCCACATGACCCCGACGGAATTCGCCCTGCTGCAGGAGTTCGCGCTCGCCCCGGGCAAGCTCCTCACCCACGCCGCGCTCCTGCGGAAGGTCTGGGGCCCGGGCTACGAAACCGAGACCGAGTACACGCGCGGGTACGTGCGCCGGTTGCGAGCCAAGCTCGAAGACGCCGACGGACCGGCCCTGATCGCGACGGAGCCCCGGGCCGGGTACCGCCTGCTCGCGCCCTCCGAAGCGCCCGAGTGACCGCGCGTCGCGCGCTGGACCCGCTACGTTCACAGTTCGTTCACGGATTCGGCAGAACGTACACACATCGTCCACACGCCGCTCCGTACGTTTCGGGGCAGTTGGTTGCGAACAGGGGGAACAATGAAGCGCTCCTACACGCGCGTTGCGGTGATGTCCGTGCTCGTCGTGACGGCCATGGTGTTCGCCGCCTGCGGCGGTGACGACGACGACAGCTCGTCCTCCGGCAACGCCAGCACAACCGCGGCCGGGACGACCGTCGTGAAGATCAGCGTGACGTCGTTCACACCGGACTTCTCGGTCATGAAGCAGCTGAAGACGCTGGCTGCGAAGGGGAAGGGCAAGATTGGCGTGCTGCTCCCCGACACGTCGTCGTCGGCTCGTTATGTCGCGTTCGACGCGCCGTACCTCCAGCAGGCGTTCGAAGCAGCAGGTCTCAGCAGCAGCGACTACAAGATCGACAACGCGCAGGGCAGCGCGACCACGCAGCAGAGCCAGGCCGAAGCCGACATCACCGAAGGTGCGAGCGTTCTCCTGCTCGACCAGCTCGACTCCGGGAGCGCGGCCGCGATCGAGAAGAACGCCGAACAGCATGGCGTGCAGGTCATCGACTACGACCGCCTCGTCAAGGGCGGTATCAACAACCGCTATTACGTCAGCTTCGACAACGTCAACGTGGGCAAGTTGATGGGCCAGGGTCTCGTCGACTGCGTCTCGGCCTGGAAGGTCACCGATCCGCAGGTTCTGCTGATGGACGGCGACCCCACCGACAACAACGCCACGCTCTTCGCCAACGGCTACAAGTCGGTGCTCAAGCCCAAGTTCGACGACAAGAGCTACACGCTCGTCGGTGAGCCGGGCGGTACGTGGGACCAGTCCGAAGGCCAGACGTTGTTCGAGCAGCAGTTCACGGCGCACCCGAACATCAACTCGGTCGTCGCGGCGAACGACAACCTCGCCCAGGCCGTGATCTCGGTGCTGAAGACCAAGGGCATCCCGGCGCAGAAGATCCCCACGACCGGTCAGGACGCAACCTCGCAGGGCCTGCAGAACGTGCTCGCCGGCTACCAGTGCGGGAGCGTCTACAAGCCGATCTACCTCGAGGCGCAAGCCGCGGCTGCCCTCGCGCTCTACCTCCGTGCCGGCGAGACCCCGCCGAAGGCACTGGTGAACGGTTCCGCGAACGACCCAACCGCCAACAAGGAAGTGCCGTCCGTGCTGCTCGGTCCGACCTGGGTCACCTCCGAGAACATGCAGAGCACCGTCATCAAGGACGACTTCGTCAAGGTCTCCGACATCTGCACCGCCGAGTTGCAGAGCGCGTGCACTGCGGCGGGCATCAAGTAAAGGGTCGACGGGAAAGACCAACCCGTGGCCACTGAGGTCGTCGACAACCAGGGGGACGCGGCGCGGCAGGGTGACGATGCCGCACCGCTCCTCCGGCTCTCCGGGATCGGCAAGAACTTCGGGCCGGTGCGAGCGCTCGTCGGCGTCGATCTGGACGTCCCGGCCGGCAAGGTCACCGCGCTGTGCGGTGACAACGGTGCCGGCAAGTCGGTGCTCATCAAGTGCGTCGCCGGCATCCACACGCCGGATCGCGGCACCATCTACTGGGAGGGCCGCCCGGTACAGATCCACACACCGAAGGATGCCGCCGCGTTCGGCATCGAAACCGTGTACCAGGATCTCGCCCTGTGCGACAACCTCGACATCGTCCAGAACATGTTCCTCGGGCGTGAGCCGCTGCGGTACCTGATGCTCGACGAGGAACGGATGGAAACGTCCGCGCAGGACACATTGCGCAGCCTCGCGGTCACGACCGTGCGGTCGATCCGACAACCCGTCGGGTCGCTCTCTGGCGGACAACGGCAATCGGTCGCGATCGCGAAGGCGGTGTTGTGGAACTCACGTCTCGTGATCATGGACGAGCCGACCGCGGCGCTCGGCGTCAACCAGACGCGGATGGTCTTGGACCTCGTACGCACGCTCGCTGACCGCGGGCTTGCAGTGCTCATGATCTCGCACAACCTGAACGACGTGTTCGAAGTCGCCGACCGCATCGCGGTGCTGCACCTCGGCCGGATGGTGGCAGTCGAGCCCACGAGCGAGTTCGACCGCCAGATCGTCGTCGACTACATGACCTCAGGGCGGTCCGGGCGCCCAGCGCCGGACACTCCGGCAGAGACGAGCTGACATGGCGCGCGTCGAGGAACCCCCGATCCCGCCCGACGACGTCGTCGACGACGCGGAGCCGGCCGCGGACGCCGCGATCATCGCGAGCCCGGAGCTGGTCTCGAACACGCTCGGCGAGTACTTCCGCGCGTCGATCCAGCGCGTGCGGGGAGGCGACGCCGGCATCCTGCCCGTCATCCTCGGGCTCTTCCTGATCTCCGCCGTCTTCCAGAGCCTCAACTCGAACTTCCTGACCGCCGGCAACCTCGTGAACCTGCTCGTGCAGGGCGCGGTGTTCATGCTCCTCGCGATGGGTGAGGTCTTCGTCCTCCTGCTGGGCGAGATCGATCTGTCCGCTGGCTTCGTCGCCGGACTCGGCGGCACGATCGCGGCGGAGCTCGTGAAGGAGACGACGGGCTGGCCGTGGTGGGCCGCGATCCTCGTCGCGCTCCTCTGCTGCGCGGCCATCGGCGCGTTCCAAGGCACGATCATCACGCGCATCGGGCTGCCGTCGTTCGTAGTGACGCTGGCCGGTTTGTTGTGCTGGCAAGGTGTGATGCTGCTGATCCTCGGCACCGGCGAAGGCCTCGTGCCGATCAACAACAACATCATCAACGACTTCGCCAACGGGATATTGACACCGGCCGCGAGTTGGGTCGTGATGATCCTGATCGTCGCCGCGTTCGGGGCGATGACGTGGTTCCGCGACACGCGCCGCCGCAAGAGCGGCCTCGTCGCACCGCCGGTGAGCCTCACGGTGCTCAAGATCGCGATCGTCGCGGCAGCCGGCGTTGCCGTCGTGCTGATCTGCAACACCAATCGCGGCACTGCGTTCAAGTCGATCCAGGGCGTCCCGTGGGTCGTGTTGATCGTGCTCGGCGTGCTCGCGATGTGGACGTTCGTGCTCGGCCGCACCAAGTTCGGCCGCTACCTCTACGCCATCGGCGGGAACGCGGAAGCCGCCCGCCGCGCCGGGATCAACCTCTCGCTGGTGCGCACCGCGGCGTTCGCGCTGTCGTCGTTCACTGCGGGCATCGCGGGTCTCGTCTACGCGTCACGCCTGCGCTCGATCTCGACCAACATCGACGGCGGCACCCTCGTCCTCTACGCGGTCGCGGCGGCGGTCATCGGTGGAACGAGCCTCTTCGGCGGCCGCGGCCGCGCCCGTGACGCAGTCGTCGGCGGCATCGTCGTCGCCGCGATCAACAACGGCATGGGTCTCCAGGGCTACAGCACCGCCGCCCGTCTCGTCGTCACCGCGGTCGTGCTCGTCGTCGCCGTCACCATCGACGCCGTCGCCCGCCGCGGCCGCTCGACCCGCGTCTAGCGACGGAGATCTCGTCGCGTGAAGTCGCATCCCGGCACGGCGGGAACCTGGACGGCAGACCGTGGACACCGCATGGCGCGGCGTGAGGCGACTACGTGGACGGCAACCGAACAGCCGCGATCACGGCACTACGCTCGCATCGCGTGTTGCACACACCGATCGCGGTCGGCGGCGCGACGATCCGCAATCGCCTCTACCGCGCGCCCGTTCTCGAAGGTGCCGGTGACGGCGAGGACGCGGCCGAGCTGCTCGCGCGTCAGTTCGTCGAGAACGCACGCCACGGCGTCGGGCTGATCATCCAGGGTTCCTCCTGCATCTACCCGGAGGGGCGCACGTCGCCCGGCATGACGTGCGTCGATACCCGGGCGAAGGCGCTGCGCCTCGCACCGATGGTGAACGCCGTCCATGCCGAAAGTGCGGCCGTGTTCATCCAGCTCGGTCACGGCGGCCTCTACGCGATGGAGGCGTGGCACGAACCGTACGCGTCGCAGCGCGTCTCGCCGATCCTCGCCGTGTCTCCGGTCCGCACCTGGATGC
This sequence comes from uncultured Actinomycetes bacterium, assembly GCA_963740835.1. Classification (GTDB taxonomy): domain Bacteria; phylum Actinomycetota; class Acidimicrobiia; order IMCC26256; family PALSA-610; genus CAVUFH01. The sequence continues at coordinate 653,922 of CAVUFH010000007.1, forward strand.
GACCCGCGTTCCGCGGGGTGCCGATCCACGTCATGACCGCGGACGAGATCCGCGCCATGGCGGTGCGGTACGGCGAAGTCGCGGCCTGGGCGCGCGAGGCCGGGTACGACGGCGTGCAGCTCGGATCGGCCAACGCCAAGCTGCTCGACCAGTTCCTGTCGCCGTTCTACAACCGACGGACCGACGAGTTCGGCGGGACGCTCGAGAACCGCGCCCGCATCCTGCAACTCATCCGCGCCGCCGTCGCCGAACGCGCCGGTCCGGACTATCCGTGCACGGTGAAGGTGCCCGCCGAAACCGCGCCGATGCGATTCGCGCGCGCGACCCGCGCCGATGCACTGCGTCTGTGCACGCTGGTCGAGGAATGGGGCTTCGACGCGGTCACACCGGTCGAGGTGTCGGTGTTTCCGGACACGACACTCGCGCGCGGCGGCACGCCCGAGTGGTCGAGCGACGCCATGGCGTCGCGACTCCGCCGCGCCGCGCCGAGCAGGCGCCGGCGCACGATCATCGAGACGGGTGCCCGACGCGGTGCGCGCCACGCCCGCTTCCAGCCGGTGTGGAACCGTGCCTTGATCGCCGAGGTGAAGCAACGGGTCGGCATCCCCGTGTTCGCGGTCGGCGGCATCCGCACCGCGCCCGAGGTGCGCGACCTCCTCGACCGCGGCCACGCCGACCTCGTGGGTATCGGGCGACCCTTCTACGCCGAACCCGACCTCGCGGCGCGCATCCTCGCCGGCGACGACGGTCCTCGACGCTGTCGCAACTCCAACCGGTGCGTCGCTGCACAGCTGCTCGGAATGAAGGGCGTGTGTTACAACCCGGAAGTCCGCGGCGTCAGCCGTTCCGACTGAACAGCTTCCACATCTCGTCGGTGGCCCGGACCTGGTGCGTGGTTGCGCCGAGGCGAGGCACGTCGATCGCGGCTCCGGGCCAGGTGTGGCCGCCCCCGACGATCCGATACATCACGACCGGCTCCTTGCAGCCGGTCCAGTCCAAACGCACGACCTCGGTACCGAGCTGCGTTTCCTCGGGGCCCGCGGTGCAACCGTTGTGCTGCGCCCAGTGATCGGCCACGGCTTCGGCACCCTGCACCGGCGTGCCTCCGGTGGCCACCCTGCCACCGGAGTACGGCACCACCGCGTCGCTCGTCCCGTGGAAGATCACGATCGGCCGGCGTGCGGCGCGGCCGCAGAACGTCGCGTTGTAGAAGTCGCCCGCGACCAATCCGAATCCGGCGAAGCGATCGGACGCCCGGCACACGAGCGCCGCCGACATCGCGCTACCGCTCGAGATGCCGACGGCGTACGCCCGTTTCGTGTCGACGCACGCGTTCGTGACGAGCTCGTCGATGATCGCCTTGGCAAACGCGGCGTCGTCCTGGCCGAGGAAGTTCCACTGGCGGATGGCGGCGTCGACGCCGTTGGGCGTGGCCACGACGAAGCGATTCGCGTCGGCGACCGCATCGAACCCGCTGTAGATCGACTGCTCCACCATGTTCGAACCGGCACCGTGGAAGTCGACGACGAGCGGCATGTTCGCGACCGGCTCGGGCGGGAGGTGCACGAGCAGCTCGCGTTCGATGCCCGCGATCGGAAGCGTGTGCTTCGTCGTCCCGACGGTGTAGCCGGCTCCGAGCGCGCACGCCGGTGCCGCGGTCGTCGTCGAGCTCGCGGTCGTCGAGCTCGCGGTCGTCGATGAGTTGGGCCCGGCCGACGACTTCGAACTGTCGCTCTCGCATGCCGCGAGCGCGACGACGGCCGAGATCGCGAGCAATGCGGCAAGGATGCGACGGCACACGGAGGAACGCTACGTCGCGTGCGGTCGGTGATCGACGTGCGCCGCAAGGGTCGTGAGCACCTGGGCGATCTGTTCGCGCCGCGTCGGGTCACCGACGAGGCCGTCCTCGCCGACGGCGGCCCGCGGGATCGGGATCTGCACGCACGCGGGTTCGACGATGTCGGAGCCGGTGTACCCGAGGACCTTGCGCAGCGACTCGTGCGCGTCGGCCGCGCCCGTCGGCCCGAACGCCGACGCGTTGATCCACCCCACCGGCTTGCCGTAGATCTCACCCCCACCGACCAACCAGTCGAGGACGTTCTTGAACGAACCGGGAAGCGCGCCTGCGTACTCGGGCGTCGAGAACAGGACCGCGTCGGTCGCGCCGACGGCGGCCCGCAACTCGGCCACGGCCGGATCGAGGGGCTCAGCGTCGTCGTCGGGGTTGAAGTGTGGCAACCGATCCAGCCCGTCGTACTGCAGGGTCGTCACGCCCGCGGGCGCGACCGCCGTGGCAGTGCGCAGCACCGCGGTGTTCGTCGATCCGGACCGCAGGCTGCCGGAGATCAGGAGGATCTGCACGAGCGCCGGCGGCGTCAGTTCAGATCGAGCGCAAGTGGGAGTTGCACCGGCCGCCGCCGCACGGTGGTCGGTTCGGCCGGTCGGGGCCGGCGCGGCAGCACCGCGCGCGTCGTCGAACGCGTGCGCGAAGCGGTATAGCCGGCGCGCCATCGCGGTCCCCACGATCGGCGCGAGCTCGCGCGCCGAGTAGGGCGCGAGCTCGGCAACGCGCTCGATGCCCTGGACCTTGAGCTTCGACCGCGTTGCGCGCCCGACGCCCCAGAGCTCGGCGATCGCGAGCTCGGCGCGCACGACCGGCTCCTCGGCCGGACCGATGACGACGACACCGTCCGGCTTGGCGCGCCGGTTCGCGATCCGCGCCAGCAGCTTCGTGCGCGCGATGCCAACGCTCACCGGCAGATCGAGTCGCGCGCGTACGTCGACGCGGATCAGCTGCGCCGTCGCCGCGGCGGCATCCCAGTCGTCGGCACCGAGATCGACGAACGCGTCCTCGATGGACGCCGCTTCGACGATCGCACCGAACCCGTGCAGCAAGTCGAACAGCTCGGCGCCGACCGCGGCGTACGTGTCCCATCGGGGTGCGACCGCGACGAGGTCGGGGCACAGCACGAGGGCCTGGTTCACGAGCATCCCGACCCGCACCCGCCGCCGGCGCGCCTCGTAGCTCGCGCTGCACACGAGCTCGTCGCCGACCACGACGGGCCGGCCGTGCAACGCAGGGGCGTCCCGCTCCTCGACCGCCACGAAGAACGCGTCCGCGTCGACGTGCAGGATGGGCGGCCCGGCCGGCACGGGATCGAGCAGGACGAGCCCGGGGAGCTCGGGCATCCGCGCCCACACGTCGACAGCCACGGTCGCGATGCTACGCAGCGCGACGACGCGTTGCCTCGGCAGCTCGAACCGGACGAGATCGGGCGGCGCGCGGAACCCCTTCCCGCGCCGCTATCTCGAACCGAACGCGGCTGCGGCCAGCTCGCTGAACTGCTGATCCGCGTCGAACGTGACGCCTTTGGCGTGGAACCACCCCGCGACGTTCACGAGGTCGCGGTGGAGGAAGTCGAGCGCCTGCCCGTTGATGCTGATGTCGACCGCTTGCGGAACGTCGATGATCCAGAGACGGTCCTCCCACCAGAGCAGGTTGTACACGGACAGGTCCGCATGCACGACGCCCGCTTCCACCATGCGGTGCAGGTTCTCTACGAGCTGTGCAGCGGCGTCCTCGACGCGCGCGCGACGCAGACCACTGTGCACGAGTCGCGGCGCGGCCGTCGTGCGGTCACCGATGTACTGCATGAGCACACCATCCGTGGTTCGCGCAACCGGGAGCGGCACGGTCACGCCCGCGTCCGTAAGCCGTTCGAGCATCGCGAACTCATTGTCAGGCCAGTCGTGCCGCAGCACCAGCTTCCCGTGGCGTGACTTCTTCGCTGCCGCGCGCCGGTCGCGGCTGTTGCCGAGTGTCCGGACGTCTCGGTACCGCGCGGTCGTTCACGAAGGTCGCGACGCGCTGGAACCCGAGCTCCTGCAGCTCACCCTTGTGCGTCACGTCCCGCGGCCGGTAGCGCTTGTGCGCGAGCAGGCACGAGCGACCGTCGGACGCGACGCGCTCGACGAGGAACACCTCTGCTTCTTTGCCCGTTTTCAGTGGCCCGAGGTCGTACTCGTCGTACGCCTCGGGATCGGCGATGAGCCATGACGTGCGCATGGAACGCTCCTGCGTCGGGAGTCGAGGAACTCCCGGCGGGCGCGACCTGCGTCAGCTGCGGTGCTGAGGGGCGCGCGTGCGGCCGGGAGTGATCGGGCGTGCAGCTGTCATCACTCGACCTCCTCGCTCGGCATCGCTGAACGACAGGATCGCCTCCTCGGCAGCGGGCTGCAATTGATTTTCGCGACTGCGGCGATTTTCGAGTACGGCGACCGGTGGCGGACTCGTGGTGTGCAGGCGAAACTGACCGCCGTGAATCGGAACCACGAGGTCTGTGACGGCGATGAATGGCGCACCGCGGTGCGCGACTTCATCATCCCGTGGGCACTGGGCGACGGCGATCTCGGCGACGACGTCCTGGAAGTCGGCCCGGGATACGGCGCGACCACCGACGTGTTCCGCGAACGCATTCCGCATCTCACCGCAGTCGAGATCGATCCTGCCCTGGCTGCGCGGCTCGCCGGGCGCATGGACCGGACGAACGTCACGGTGATCGAAGGCGACGCAACCGCGCTCACGTTCGATACCGACCACTTCAGCGGCGCGACGTGCTTCTCGATGCTGCACCACGTGCCGTCGGAGGCGTTGCAGAACCAGTTGTTCACCGAAGTGGCGCGCGTCGTGCGACCGGGCGGGCTCTTCGTCGCGTCCGACAGCCTGCCGTCCGACGATCTCTTGGCCTTCCACGAAGGTGATACCTACGTGCCGCTCGATCCCGAGGGCGTCCCCGACCGCCTTGCGCACGCCGGCTTCGTGGATGTCGACGTACGCGTCAACGAATTCGGTTGGGCCGCGCGCGCTCGCGCGCAGTAGCCCACACCAGACCTTGACAGTGGCGAGCGACCCGGGAAGCGTTGGACCCCATGACCTTCCCCGACGTTCGTCTCGACTTCCTGTTCAGGGGCGCACGCTTGCGTGTCCTCATCGTCACCGATGACATCGGCAGCTTCGGCTACCTCGCCCCCGGGTCAACCAACGCATCGACGCGGAAGTTCAGCCTCAGCGAGCTCGTGCGCGCGCTCACAGCCTCGCCGTACTGGGTGCGCACGGAGATCACCAAGGCACACCGGGGTGTCGACACCTTCGACTACGCGACACTCTCGACTGCTGATCGCGACCTCCTCGAACCCGAGTTCAAGAGCGGCTTCCGTTTCACGCAGGCCGGTTTCAACCTCTCCGACTACGACGTCGTGCTGCTGATAAGCATCGACGCGTCGACCACGACGGCTATGACCAACGCCGAGCTGCTCGCGTTGACCACCTTCATGAATTCGGGTGGTGGTGTCTTCGCGACCGGCGACCACAGCAACCTCGGAAGCCCGCTCTGCGGTCGTATCCCGCGTGTGCGGACAATGCGCAACTGGTCGTCGCCGTCTCCGGTCGGTCCGACCCGGAACGACAGCACCCGCCCCGGCCACGATGCGCAGTACACGTTCGACGATCAGTCGGATGACATTCCGCAACCCATCCAGCCCCGCTGGTACGGCTCGTCGTTCTCCTCGACGTTCCTGAACTACAGCAACCGATACCCGCACCCACTGCTGTGCGGGTCACGCGGTGTGATCACCGTGTTGCCCGACCACATGCACGAAGGTGAGTGTGTCGACCCGGCGGACCTCGATGCCCAGATCACGGACATCCCCGGGATCTCGGGTCGGGAGTGGCCGCTGGTGAACGGAAGTGCTCTCGCGCCCGAGGTCATCGCCAGTTCGACGAACATCCCCGGCCACACGCTGTTGCACTATCCCGTCTTCTCGAACGACCCGGCACATCCGAGCTACTACGACGATCAATCGCTCACCCAGCCGAAAACCTACGGCGCGATCGGGGCGTACGATGGGCAACGCGCCGGCGTCGGGCGCGTCGTGGTGGACTCGACCTTCCATCACTTCATCGATCTGAACGTCACCGGCGACCCGCTCGGGACATCGGCCGACAAGCGGGCCGGGTTCACGAGCACCGCGGCCGGGCTGGATGCGTTCCGGGACATCCAGGACTACTGGCGCAACATCGCGATCTGGCTGGCGCCGCCCGCGGTGCAGGCCGAGATGTTCTGGAGGGCAACGTGGCTCGTGCGCTGGACGTGGCCGGCGGTCGAGTACTTGAAGACGCCCGAGCTGCTGTTCGGCGGCCCCGCGCTCGACGCGCTCGGCCGCGTCGCGTCCAGATGCCAGGCGGTGCACTGGATCGTGGGTGCTCTTCTCGAAGAGGTGCCGCGCTTCATCGATCCTGGCGATCCCTGGCGCCCCCGTCCGCTGCGCGACGACCGCCAGCGTTACGTCAATCCGGCCGCGGTGTACGAGTTCGCCTACCGAGGCGCACTCACCGCGCTGGCCGAGGCCTATCCGACGCCTACGGCCGAACACCAAGAGCTCGAATGGCAGGAGATCGCGAAGGCCGGGACACGCGGTGCGCGCCGCGGGCTCGAGCAACTCGTCGAGGAGACCCGCGTCGCGGCCGAAGCGCTCTACGCGGAAGTCGAGATCCTCACCCGCGGCTGAAAGGACTGCGTCAGCCGCGGCTGGCGATGTACTTTGCGTAGCCCTCGGCCATCGTGCGCAGCTCCGGATCGGCCTGGAACCGCGGCTCGAACTTCTCCCAGGCCTTTGCCCGCTTCGCCGGGAAGTACTCGGTGGGCCAGTAGCCCTCGTGCGGCCGGTAGCCCTTGAGCACGTTGCGGGCGACGGTCGCCTTGTGGACCTCGTCGACACCGTCGGCGATGCCCATCGTGGGTGCGGCGGCGTACATCGCCTGCAGCGGCGTGAGGTTGGTCGTACCGAGCGAGCCGAGGATGTGCAACGCGTTGAACGACACGTCGCGCAGCACCTTGGCCATCGTGTACTTCACCGCCGCGATGTCGGTGCGCGTCTCTTGCGTGCTCGTGTTGTCGATCTTCCACGCGGTCTCGAGCACGAACAGGCGCAGCATCCGGATCTGCGCGTAGGAGTCGGCGATCTTCTCCTGCACCATCTGGTGCTCGGCGATGATCTTGCCGTGCGACTCGCGGCTCAGCGCCCGCTCGCACATCATGTCGAAGGCGAGCTTGCACTGCGCGATCGTGCGCATCGCGTGGTGGATGCGACCGCCGCCGAGCCGGCGCTGCGCGAGCACCTTGGCGCCGTCTTCGGGGCCGAGCAGGTGGTCGAGCGGCACGCGCACGTCGCGGTAGATGATGTGGTTGTGGTTGCGGGGCTCGGGTTGGATCTCGACGCCGGGCGTCTCCCGCGGCACGACGAACATGCCGTTCGTGCACATGACGAAGAGGATGTCGGCGACGCGGCCCGCGCTCGTGAACCACTTCTCGCCGTTGATCACCCACTCTTCGCCGTCGCGCTCCGCGTGCGTCTTGAACAGGTTCGGGTCGGAGCCGCCCTGGGGCTCGGTCATCGAGTACGCCGACCAGATCTCCTGGTTCAGCATCGGCTCGAGCCAGCGCTTCTTCTGCTCCTCGGTGCCGTAGGCGGCGAGCATCTCCATGTTGCCGGTGTCGGGCGCGGCCGCACCGAACATCTGCGGCGCGGACGGGTACTTGCCGAGGATCTCGTTCAGCAGCCCGAGCTTGAGCTGCCCGTAGCCGGGACCGCCCAGCTCCTCGTCGAGGAAGATCGCCCACAGACCCTGGTCCTTGACCTGGTCCTGGAGGCCCTTCACGAGCGCCCGGATCTTGGGATCCTTCGAGCGCACCGCGTACGGGAACACGAACTCGAGCGGCTCGACCTCCTCCCGGCAGAACTCCTCGACCCAGTCGAGCTTCTTCTGGAACTCCGGTTCGGTGGAGAAATCCCAAGCCATGTGCGCGACTCCGTGATCAGGTGGTCCCTGCAGTCTGCCCGGTCGGAACCGGTTTGCACCACCGGTGCAAAATCGCTGGGCTAGACAACCAACATGCCGCCCGTACACGCCCCCATGCAGGCGACCGTCGTGTCGATCGACGTCCGCGAGGGCGACGAAGTGCGCGCCGGACAGCAGCTCTTCGTCCTCGAGTCGATGAAGATGGAGCACGTCGTCGCCGCCGAGTCCGCCGGTGTCGTCGCGAGCCTGGCGATCGCCGTCGGCGAGACCGTGATGCCGGGCGACGAGCTCGCGACCATCGATGCGCGCGAAACCGGCACGGCCGTCACCGCCGGGCCGGACGCCGCGATCGATCTCGACCGTGTCCGCCCCGACCTCGCCGAAGTCCTCGAACGGCACGACGTCGGGCTCGACCGCCGCCGCCCCGACGCCGTCGCCCGCCGGCACGACTCGGGCAAGCGCACCGCGCGCGAGAACGTCGCCGACCTCGTCGACGCCGGCAGCTTCGTCGAGTACGCGCCCCTCGTCATCGCGGGCCAGCGCCGGCGGCGCGCGTTGCAAGAGCTCATCGAGCGGACACCGGCCGACGGGCTCGTCGGCGGCATCGGCACGATCGACGGTCACTCGGTGATCGCGATGTCGTACGACTACACGGTGCTCGCGGGAACGCAGGGCATGTGGAACCACGAGAAGAAGGACCGGCTCTTCGAGCTCGCGGAACGCATGCGCCTCCCGGTCGTCTTCTTCACCGAGGGCGGGGGCGGCCGGCCGGGCGACACCGACGGTTCGACCGTCGCCGGACTCGACTGCCTCGCGTTCAACTACTTCGCGCGGCTGAGCGCGCTCGTCCCGCTCGTCGGGATCACTACGGGCTACTGCTTCGCCGGGAACGCCGCGCTGCTCGGGTGCTGTGACGTGATCATCGCGACCGAAGGTTCGAACATCGGCATGGGAGGGCCCGCGATGATCGAAGGCGGCGGGCTCGGCACGTACGAACCGACCGCGATCGGACCGGTCGACGTGCAGGTCGCGAACGGTGTCGTCGACGTACTGGTGAAGGACGAAGCCGAAGCGGTGCGCGTCGCGAAGCAATACCTCTCCTGCTTCCGCGAAGGCGTCGCGGCGTGGGACTGCGTCGACCAGCGCACGTTGCGCCACGTCGTGCCCGAGAACCGCGTGCGCGCGTACGACGTACGCACGGTGATCGATGCGCTGTGCGACACCGGGTCGGTGCTCGAGCTGCGGCGCGGGTTCGGCGAAGGCATCATCACCGCGTTGACGCGCGTCGAGGGCCGACCGGTCGGCATCGTCGCCAACAACCCCGCCCACCTCGGTGGCGCGATCGATACGGTCGGTGCCGACAAGGCCGCGCGGTTCATGCAGACCTGCGACGCGTTCGACGTCCCGATCGTTTTTCTCTGCGACACTCCCGGGTTCATGGTCGGGCCGGAGTCGGAAGCAACCGGTGCGGTGCGCCACATGGCGCGCATGTTCGTGACCGGTGCCAACCTGACCGTTCCCGTCGGCACGGTCATCCTGCGCAAGGGCTACGGGCTCGGTGCGCAGGCGATGGCGGGCGGTTCGTTCAAGGCGCCGCACTTCTGTGTGGCCTGGCCAACCGGCGAGTTCGGCGGGATGAACCTCGAAGGCGCGGTGCGCCTCGGCCAACGCCGCGAGCTCGATGCGATCGAGGATCCGGAAGAACGCCAGCGCGCCTTCCAAGAGATGGTCGACCGCATGTACGAGCACGGCAAGGGGGTGAACATGGCGAGCTACTTCGAGATCGACGATGTCATCGATCCCGCCGACACGCGCCGTTGGATCACCACCATGCTCAACGCGGCGCCCCCACCGCTGCCGCGCACGGGCAAGAAGCGCCCGAACGTCGACACGTGGTGAGCGCCGAAGGAGCGATCTCGTGACCGACATCGTGCTCGTCACCGGCGGCACCGGCTACGTCGCTGGTTGGTGCATCGTCGAACTGCTGCGCGGCGGGTACGACGTCCGCACCACCGTCCGGAGTCCCGCCAAGGTCGATTCGGTGCACGCCGCGGTAGCGACCGCGATCGACCCCGGTGCGCGGCTGTCATGCGTCGTCGCCGATCTCACGCGCGACGACGGATGGGACGGCGTCGTTGCCGGCTGCCGTGCGGTGCTCCACGTCGCGTCGCCACTCGGAGCCGACGACGCGGCTGGGCCGGAGGCGTTCATCGTCCCCGCGCGACGGCACGATCCGCGTGTTGCGCGCCGCGACGGCTGCCGGTGTGGAGCGCGTCGTGATGACGTCGGCCGCGAACGCCGCGAGCCCGTCCTCGTACACCGAAGATGGCGTGACGGACGAGTCGCTCTGGACCGATCTCGACGCGGACGACCTCCCCGCCTACCGGCGCTCGAAGACGCTCGCGGAACGCGCGGCGTGGGACTTCGTCGCCCACGTCGGCTCGACCACGACGCTCACGACGATCCTGCCGGGCGCGGTCTTCGGACCGATCCTCACGGCCGGCAACCGGGGGTCGGTCGAGGTCATCGGGCGCATGCTGCACGGGCAGATGCCCGGCACCCCGCGCATCGGCCTCGAGGTCGTCGACGTGCGCGACATCGCCGACATCCACCTCCGTGCGATGACGGCACCGGACGCGGCCGGCGAGCGGTTCCTCGCAACGGGCGAGTTCATGTGGATGGCAGACATCGCGCGGGTGCTGCGCGACAACCTCGGCGACGATGCGAGCAAGGTGCCGACCGAGGAGATCCCGGACGACGTCATCCGCGCGCTCGCGGCGTCGAGCGCGGAACTCCGCGGCATCATGCCCGGGTTGGGGCGGAAGAACCGGCACACGACCGCGAAGGCCGAAGCCCGGCTCGGATGGAAGCCGCGCCCCGCGGCCGAAGCCGTCCTCGAGTGCGCCCGCAGCTTGATCGACTCCGGCGCGGACGACTGAACCGGTGCGCTCCGCTCCGGCGGACGCTTCAGCAAGCGGGATGCGGGCCCAGCCGCGTCAGCACGTTGCGGGTGATCCCTTCGACCTGCGCGTCGCGCCCGGCCAACCCGTGCGCCCAGTCCGTCGACCCCGATGTCACCACGGTCGCGCCCACATCGTTCGTGTAAGCACCCAACACGGCGTGGCCGTGACGGATGCGTTCCATCGCTTCCGGGTCACGGGTTCCGAACACGCGCGAGGCGATGTACTCCAACTCGCTCGGCTCGCCGGGCTTGGGCGGGCGCGGCGCCGTCTCACGCGTGAAGTGCTGTGTCGGGCAGGTACCGAGGATCTCGAATGTCGGCGGCGTGCCGTCCTCGCCGGTCGGATACGGCAACCCGTCGCGGGAGGTGAACACGCACCCGTCGCACTCGTAGCCGACGACGGTGGCACCCGCGCCGAGCACGTCGCCGTAGCCGAGGCCGGTGCCCTCGAAGATCCAGTGGCCGGCGCGATGCACCGTGTAGCCGCCGAGCCCGGCGGTGACGTTGCGACCGATGCGGTGGTAGCCACCGCGGGTGAACGACACCCCCGTCATGTGGTTCTCGGGACGACCGACGACGACGTCGGACCAGAACGTCGTCACTTCCGACTCGCGGTTCGTTCCCATCAGCGGGTCGTTCTTGAAGAAGCCCTTGTACCCGACCATCACGTCGTGATCGTCGCCCTCGATGCGCACCTGCCACAGCGACGTGTTGCCGGAGAAGAACGCGGCGTTGCCGCCACGGGCGATGAAGGCTTCGACGGTGTCGCGCATCCCGCGCGACCAGTACTCGTCGTGGCCGACCGACAAGTAGAGGCTCGCACCGTCCAACACCTCGGGGTGCGTTTCGAGATCAGCGTTCGTGCACACACCGATCTCGAACCCATCGCGTTCGGCCCACTCGATGAACGGCAGCTCCCAGTCGGGCCAACCCGCGGAGCCGGCATAGCCCGACAGATGATTGAGCTGGACGTAGCCGACGTGGGCGGCGTTCTGCGGATCGGGCGCGCCCGTTCCCGTCACCCGCCGACCCTTGCCCGGCGGCTTGTACAGGTAGCCGGCCGCCATCGGCCGTTGCATCGCGACGTGAGTGCCGCCGGTGTACAGGTTCGGTCCGCCGAAGTCGTTGTAGGCGTGCCACGTGTTCGTCGCCAGCGCGAGCACGATGCGCGCGTTGGCAGACGGCCGTACGACGAAGAACGCGTAGTCGCGGCGCACCTTCTCGCCGACGTCGATCTCCATCACGACCTCGTAGTAACCCGATCGCCAGGCCGGCTCGACGTCGAGCATCAGCGCGACCGGCCAGCCGCACCCCTTCGACGACGCGTCCTTCGGCGTCTCGTGCTCGTCCGCCGCCACCGCGTCCGCACTGAACACGACCTGCCGACGCGCGCCGACCCGGGCGACCTCGACGCGCACCGGCCGCCCACCGGACGACGACATGTGCAAACCGACCTGCTCACCCGCGCCTGCTGACTGGGGCCAGCAGTAACCCGTCACCACCTCGCGCACCATCGCCCGACCCTAACTGTGGCCTCATGCCGAACGCAGGTAGGAGATCGTCGTGGCTCTCACCGAGAAGGAACGTGGACATGGCGCGGCGCGCGGTCTTTGTGCTGGCAACCGGGCTCGCGACCGTCGTCATGGCCGGTCGGTTCCACCGGGCTCGTGCCGGTGCTCGGCGCGTGCCTTGATGCCGAGCAGCTCGCGCGCGGACGGCTTCGGTCGCCGCGACGGGACGGTCGCTGTGGTCACGGTGCACCTCCTGTCCCAGGTCCAATCGTGCGCTGCGGCGGGCGGCGCGTGCGCGGGCCGAAGGTCCCGAAATGTGCGGGCGATGGCCCCACCGCACGGGCGAACTCGGGACCTTCGCCTCTCGGCGCGCCCGCGCGGACGCTCTACCGTCGGAGGTGCCGGCGAGAGTGAAGTGTCCCCTGCGATCGGACGGGACCGTGGATGAGCACAGCGCGCTGCTGCGCGCGATGTCGAACCTGACCTACTTCCACCACGAGCACGAGAAGTTCTACGGCGCGGCGCCCCGCGAGACCGCCGTCGTGCTGCAACGACACGCGCGCACGATCCAGTCGCTCGCGGCCGGCTGGTCGAACGCAACGCCGCAGCCCCGCGACGTCCTGAGCCCCTACGAAGGCGCCGAGGACCTCAACACCGAGACCGCGATCCAGCTCGACGGCGTGCTGTTCCTCGAAGGCGAGGGTGAACCCGCCGAGATCACGCGCATCAAACGAGAACTGCGCGACCTCGCCGCGGACGCAGATCAAACCGGCACCTGGCTCGCCGAAGCGATGCAGTCGTCGTGGGCCATGGCCGCCACGGTGGTCGAGATCGACGGGCTGGCCGACCTGCTCGGCGAGCGGCACCGCATCATCGCAAACGATTGGCAGGCCGCGAACCTCAACCGCCTCTGCTCGCGCATCCTCGAACGAGCCGGCGACATGCTCGACCACATCGACTTCACGCCGAAGGCGCTGCGCGCCGACCTCGAAGGCCAACGGGTCGCGCCCGCCCGCCTCTACTCCGCGGCTGAGCTCATCGACCACGCTGCGGACCTGTATTGCGAATCGACAGCGCTCGTTCACGACAACGAGAGGCGCTGGCGCATCTTCCACACCCGCGTCGAGGAGCTCCTGGCCGCGATGGCAGGTGCCGCGCACGCGGCAGAGCCGTGAACGCGGCGAGACCGCCCCGGCGGGGCGGTCTACGCCGATTCCTCTGACGGTGCCCCCGGAGTTGCACGGACACCTTTGTAGTAGCGGGGGCAGGATTTGAACCTGCGACCTTCGGGTTATGAGCCACTTTCGGGCGGTGGCGGCTGACGTTGGCTCGTGCCGGAACATGCCGCTGACCTGGGGTTACGCGCTTGCTCCGTGCTGTCGAGAACCGGCTCATCGCGGCCGCTGACGGCCCGTACGTTAGAAGAAACGTTAGAAGTGTTCCGGAACTCACCATGTTCCGGATCAACCGGAACACCTATACTTCTGGAACACTCGTGTTGTCTGGAAGGAGGTGTTGTCCGTGGCAGTCAACAGGCCGAGCGAGACACAAACGCTCCGCACCGTCGAGCGCCTCGTGACGGACGCGCTCCCGCCTGCTTGGTCGTTCCGTTCCTCCGCGAGTCGAGCAAGGGCGGCCGTCGAGCCGACGCGCGCTGGACGCTCAAGGCGCCCGACGGTTCTACTGCCACCTTCGTCGTCGAGGCCAAGCGAACACTTCTCGGGCCGCAGCTCGACCAGGTGCTCGCACAGCTCGCCGAGTTCGACGACAACCCGCTTGTCGCCACGCCGTACCTGAGCCCCACCCTGCGCGCCTCGCTCGCTGACCGTGGCGTGAGCTACGCCGATTCGACCGGCAACCTCCGGCTCGTCGCCGACGCACCGGGCCTGTTCGTCGAGCGCGCCGGCGCCATGAAGGACCCGTGGCCCTCGGACGAGACGCTCCGGTCGCTGCGCGGGCGCGGCGCCGGACGCGCGATCCGCGCGCTCGTCGACTTCCGCGCGCCGTACGGCGTGCGCGACCTCGCGCAGCGCGCCGCTGTCCCACTCGGAACGTTGTCACGCGTCATCGACCTCCTGGCGCGAGAGGGCCTCGTCACCCGCGATGGGAGCGGCGCGGTCACGACAATCGACTGGGAGCAAACCATCCGCCGCTGGGCGCAGGACTACGACTTTGCCCGCTCGAACCAGATCGCCATGTTCCTCGAGCCGCGCGGGCTTGACGCTGTCGCGTCAAAGCTGTCCGAAGCTAAGTGGACCTACGCCGCGACCGGCGCGCTAGGCGCGCAACGCTTCGCGCCGATCGCTCCCGCACGCCAAGCGGCGATCTACGTCGAAGACATCGCCCGCGCCGCGGCACGCCTTCGCCTTCGTCCGACAGACACCGGCGCCAACGTCGTGCTCGCAGAGCCTTACGACCCGGTCGCGTTCGACCGCTCGACGGTCCGCGACGAACTCCGAGTCGTCGCCGCATCCCAGCTCGCCGTCGACCTTCTCACCGGACCGGGTCGCGATCCGTCCGAAGGAAATGAGCTCCTCGACTGGATGCGCAAGAACGAGAATGCCTGGCGTGCCTGACCCGCTCTACGTCCGCGCTCGTCGTGCGCTCCTCGACGCAGTCGAGGCGCTCGCCGAACACGGCGACGCGCTCGTGCTCGTCGGCGCGCAGGCCATCTACCTCCACACCGGCGACACCGATCTCGCCGTCCCCGAGTACACGACCGACGCCGACTTCACCATCTCGCCGGCAGACCTCGCCGACGCGCCCCTGCTCGCCGACCTCCTCAGCGCAGCAGGCTTCACACCCGCGAGCACCCCGGAGGCTGGCTCAGCCCGGACGGCATCTACGTCGACATCATGGTGCCCGAGCAACTGGCCGGCTCCGGCACACACGGCGCGCGTCTCGGCTCACACGGCAAGCGAGCGGCTCGGCGCGCCAAGGGCCTCGAAGGAGCGCTGATCGACCGCGAGTTGCTGACGATCGCCGCGCTCGACCCAGACGACGAGAGATCCGTTGAGCTCTGGGTCGCCGGACCAGGCGCGCTGCTCGTTGCGAAGGTTCACAAGATCGCCGAGCGAGTCGGCGCGCAGGATCGCGTACGCGACAAGGACGCGTTGGACGTACTTCGCCTCCTCCGCGCCATCGACACAGCCGATCTCGTCGATCGGCTGTCGGTGCTCGCCAGCACCGAGCTGTCGGCCGAGCGTCACCAACGAAGCCATCCGTTGCTTCCCGAGCTGTTCGGCATGGGCGACAGCGCGGGAGTCGCGATGGCGGTACGCGCAGCTGGCCCTGCGGAGGAATCGGCCACGATCGCCGCCTCACTTGTCGCATTGGTCGACGACCTCCTCCGAGCGGTACGCGACTGAATCGACGCACGATCAGCGCGCTCGTCGAGACCGCGCCATCGCTATTCGGTGACCATCGCTGCAGCGCTCGTGCACAGCGGCGCTGCGAACACGCTCGCGAATGAGTCCACCCGGGAGCACGAACTCGGGTCGCGATCCGTAGTGGTGCACACTCGAACGAGCCCTGGTCATTCCTCCGGTCTCAAGACTTGCTGGACGACCTCGGCGAACTCCTGCCACGCCTCATGGACCGCGTGGATGAGTGCGGCACGGTAAGGGCCCAAGTCCTCCCAGAACCGCTCGCCAGTCACGGGAACGTTGCGATAGCGCACCCATCCGGAGCTCCCGACGGGGTTGCCAGCGGGAAATGCCTGCTTGCCGATCGCGCTGTCGGAGACAAGCTGCCCGATTGACCGTCGCAATGCAGGTTGGTTCGACCGGACCCGGAGCCCGACGAAGGGACCCGAACCTGCCAGCTCGAAGCGGACGCTCTTCCACCACCCGATCGCGATCATCACTCGTGGCAGCAGCGCCTCGTTCGTCTCTTCGGTGGAAAGCCATGACGGTCGCCACAACGCGATGAGCTCTTCGCTTTCGAGCGTGAGGTTGTCCACGCTGATCTCCGGCTCGAGCACGCGAGCCATCTCGAAAACGTCAGACATGACGCTCCTGAGGAACTCCGCAGCCGCGGCCTTCTCGAGGTTGGGAAGCTTTGCCCACTCGTCGATCTGCTGGCGCCGCTCCAGATAGAAGATCAACTTTGGATCCGTGAGTCGGTCACGTTCGTCGGTCACGGCAGCTCCTCCTCCAGTGCCACGAGGTAATCGCGTGCGGCGAGACAAGTGCGACCCGCATCTTCGGCATCGGCGACCGCATGACGAAGATCCGGAAGAACTTGGCGACGCCAGCTCATTGGCATGAAGGCATCCCTCACTTCGGGTCGCGCACTACCGCGCACGCACGCCGTCCGGAGTCAGGTACACGAATGCCGCGGCTTCGCTGAGATACGCGTCGTAGTAGAGCTCGAGCTGATCGCCGTGCTGTTGTGCCCACAGCTTGTTCTCGATGACGACGGTCCACGTCCGGCCTCGCACGACGATGTCGGTGAAGCCGTACCAGTCGAGCTCTGGGTGCGAACAGGCTTCTTCCGTCGCAACCTGCACGTGCGGGTCGGTCCAGTCGGTAGGCAGTTCACACCGGACGAGAAAGCGAGCCAAGAAACGGCCGTCGAGTTCGTGCCGCCCGTTGGGGTCGAGCAGCCACGCGAGAACGGAGGAATGAACTTGCTCGCGGTGACGCTGGCCGATCACGCCGAGAAGGGACCGCGGTCCCGACCGCCACCGCCCGGAGACGACCAACTCCTCCTGACGAGCGGCCGCATCGTTGTACGCCGTGACCCAGCCGCTCGGGCGACGATCTACGGCTGCCGTGCTCCAAGAATCCGCGAAGTCGTCGAAGGCAATGGTCCAGGTCTCGATCCTCTCGTCCGCGGCCACTCCCTACCCCCAGAAGATGCAGGTTGGGTCGCGGTCGATCTCGGCGAGCAACTCGTCGATGTTCGACGGTCGGCACGGACGCGGTCATACGAGATGGAATTTCAGGTTCCGGTCGCGCCAGTACAACGCCCACTCGCGTCGCGCCTTCGTGTACCGAAGCCGCGCGACCGGGAAGCGCGTCCACTCCGTGCCGAAGCCCTCTCGCCAAGGTGGTCTGCACTCGAGGATGGTGATCGATCGCGCGTCGACATCGAGGTCGTAGACGATCTTCCCGCGTGCCCGTTCGGGGAGTCGGTCGTTACTTTCGTCGACGTAGCGCCGCGCACGAGCGACATCGAGTTCAGGGAGAGCCACGACACGACCGGCCCAGAGCCCTAGCTGTAGTCACGCGCGGCGTCAGACTCGTACAAGCGCAGTAACCTTGCCGCCCTCGAACGCTCGCACGGCGTCGCGCACCTTCTGGTCTTGAAGGTCGAGAGTCCGTAGTCCGCGACTCGTCTTCGCGATCGACTCGATGCGGAGGAACTCCGTCGCCGTACGTCTCCGCGTAGTCAGCAAGAGCGCGCAGCTTGAACTTCGCATCAGCGAGGTGATCGCCGTGCGGGTCGACGATCGACGCGACGAGGGTTCCATCGTCCCGGCGCGACACGACGAGGAAGTCAACTTGGAGCGACTTCCAGGTGCCGCTCTCGTCCTGGTAGGCGATGCGAAGCGCCGAGCGAGCCGCGCGTGAAGGGTTGCGGTACCAGGCGACGGTCGATTTCCGCCCGAGCTCGGTTTCGACGACGGTCGTCTCCCAGTCGTTGAGGTTGGCGGGGAACTGGCCGTCGGTGTCGGCGTAGAGATGGTGCTCGAAGGTCGGGTAAACGTTGCCGTCGGTGTCTTCGGCCGGTGCGACTTCGTTGGCCGGCAGCTCGATGCCGACGCGTTCGAGTCGCGAGGTCTGTTCCTGCACCTTCATGTACGCGTCGCGAGCGGCGCCGGTCGTGTTCTTGATGTCGACCGCGAACTTGGTCAGCTGCTCCTGCACCCACGAGGACGCGGTCTCGTCGAGCTCTGCGAGTACCTCCTTGATCATGAGGAGCGCGGCGACCGCGACGCGAACGTCGCGCGGATCGTCGTCCGGGTCGTTTCGCCGACGGTATGCGAGGTAGTCGGTGCCGACGCCCTCGCGCACGGAGCGGATGACTCGGCGCGTGTCGCGATCGAGGTCCTGCGCGTGCGTCGCGATCGACCGCGTGGCCGCGCCGAGCTCCTGACCGGTATGCGTGAGCGTCGTCCGGCTGATCTCTGCCGACTCGATGTTCTCGACGTTCTCGGCGACCTGATCCGCGTACTGCGCGGCGAGCCCGTCGAGCTTGCTGTTGAGGAGCTTCGTGACGAGCGCGCCGGCTTCGGCCATGAGCGCGCCACCCGGCACCTCGTCGTCAGTGAGCAGCTTGGCGAGCATCTTCGCCCGCCGCAGCGGGCTAGCGAGCGCGTCCGGGGTGGGCACACTCGGGAGTAACTCGATCAGTTCGAACATGTCAGCCTGGAGCTTCTCGTTACGCGGGAACGCTCGGCTCCGGACGACGACCTCAGGCGGCACACCTTCGCCGGGACGCTCGAGCTCGTCCTTGATCTTGACGAGGGACTTGCGGTTGAACAGGGGCAGGTAGCAGGCGACGGAGTTCAGGACGTCGTCCGTGGGAACGCGTCGCGCGAGCGGCTGACGGACCATGCGGCCGATGACTTGGGCGATGTGGGTCGAGTCCGATGCCGGCCGCTCGCTGTAGAGCACCTCGGCGCGCGGGCAGTCCCAGCCGGTGGAGATCGCCTCCTTCGCGAGCACGACGCGCACGTCGGTGTCGTCCTGGATCGACTCCGGATTCACCCATCGGACGCGTCGGTCGCCGATGTCGAGGTCCTTGTGCTCGCCGAACACGTTGACCACCGCGTCCGGGCCGAGGTCGGGCCACTGCGAGTCGAGGACCGCGACCAGTTCGCCGAGCTTCGCCTCCGAGGACTTGTCGGGCACCTGGACGACGAGGATCGGAAGCACCGCGGGCTCGTGCTCGGCATCGGCGTACGCCGACCATCGCTTCTCGTAGTCGAGGGCGCTCTCGATGGCCTCGCGCAGCAGCGTCGAACCGAACGTTCCCTTCTCCGCGGGCTCGTCGAGCACGATCTGGTCCTTCACGAGCCCGGATGCCCGCACCTTGGCCAAGTCGACCGTGACGGCCGGGAGCACGTTGCGGTCGCTGATGCCGGCCATCGTGGCGTTGAAGCGCTCGATCGTCGCCGAGATGCCCCACACGACCGGCACCGGCGGGTTGCTCCCCGGCTGGCCGTTGATGATCCGCTGCACGATCGTCGAGCGGTCGCGCTCGACCTTCATGCCCTTGTGGGCTTCGTCGAGGACAAGGTAGAGGTCGACGTCGCCACCGTTGACCGTGTTGGCGATGACCTCCCACATCGAGATCTCCCGGAGGTTGTTGCCACCCTGGGCGAGCCCGCTCTTCTTCGAGAGCTTCTGGACGTTGAGGAAGTAGACACGCCCGGCGCGCAGGTCCCGGTCGAGGAAGTCGTTGTCCAGGACGATGAGCTGGTTCGGGTGCAGCAGGTCCGAGCCTCGATCATCCGCTTACGCGTCTGGCGGTTGAGCGCCGGGTCGTCGGTGACCCACAGGAATGCAGCCCGCGGATCGGGCTCGACGCCGAGGTCGGCAGAGCCGTGCACCATCGCCTCGATCACCGCCGTGGCGATGACAGTCTTACCCGACGCCGTAACCGCAGACAGGGCGAACGACGACCGCGTCGCCGTGCTGCGTCCACAGGTCGCGCGCGGCGTCGAGTCGCTTGAGGATCGAGACCGCGGCCTCGCGCTGGTAGTCGAAGAGGTCGTACCTCACTCCGCGTCCGCCTCCGTCGGCACCGTGCGTCGCGTGTTCAACGTGAAGGTCGAGAGGTAGTTCTCGTACAGCCGCACCGCGTCGACACCCGCCGGCAGCTCGGCAGCGATCGCGGCGAAGATCGACGGCGAGTCGGTCACGATGAACACCGTCGTTCACGTCGTCGTGGAGGTCGGAGACGAACTTGCGCCACCGGTCCGGGTTGAACAGCACGCCGTAGGTCTCCATCACGGCGTAGTAGGCGCGCGTCGTGCTCGATCATCTCGCCACGCCCGCCCGCGCGAAGCCACAGCAGCGGCGCGATGCCTTCGAACGCCGCGGCGATCTCGACATCTTCCGGATCGAGGTACGTGAGCTCGAAGAACTCGACGTTCTCGTCGAAGCCCTTCCGACATCGGGAACTCGTCGACGAACCGGTAGTCGCCCTTCGACCGGCTCGCCGTCCGGAGTCGACACCTGTGATTGCCGCCGTGATCCGAGGCCGCGTGATGTGCTCGAAGATGCCCAGCGCCTCCCACTCCGGGTCGCCAGGACGATAGCCCGTCTGCCTTGAGCGCTTCGGCTTCGGCCTCGGACACCTCGTTGTTCGTGACGAGGATGCGACTGCCGGCGTCCACCGTCCTGACGGTTGAGCCGAGCAACGGCGTGGCGGTCGTACCGGAGCCACCGAAGAAGTCGAGAATCGACCGCGTCGGGCTTGTCACCGACGACGATACCGGAGAGCGTCCTCGACGGCGTAGAGGGACTTCGGGGAATGGAAGCGTCGGCCGGGGATGAACGACTTGAAGCAGGCTTCGTTCCGTAGCGCTCGGCGTTGTGCGAAGCTCGAAGTCCCACTGTCGTCAGAGCGGCATCCGGCGCTTGCTCTCCGGCGTACCGCACGATCACGCTGCCGTCGGCGTTCGCGTCCCGACCGACGACCGCTCGCCCTGCTTCGATGTCAGCGATACGGCCGTGCGGAGATAGGAGATCTCGTACTGCCTGCGGACTTCTTCGGCTGGTGCCGTCCGACACGGACGTACCCGCTTCGACGAGCGTCGCTCGAACTCCTTCACCTGTCGAGCCCCCAGTTCATCTCGGTGCCGTCCTCACGGACAGGGAAGACAGACGGCGCACCCCGTCTCGTCTGGGGCGGTCTGCTCGGTCGGCGACTCGTGCGGCAGCGGCTCGCCGATCGCCGACGATTCGCTTCGACTCGATCGATCGACGTAGATCGGATAGAACTGCCGCGGCCGACCCGTGCGCGTCGCGCGGACGTGATGTCGCTGCCGACGGAACGTGCTGCCAGCTCGACCGCTGCACCCTCGGAAGTCGCTCGTCGGCTGCATCGGCTGGATCACGAGCATCGCCGAACTGACACGAAGAAGATGTACTCGTTCGTCCGCGAGAACTCGTTCTGTCGCGCCTGTTCCCGCGCGGATTGATGACCGATGCTCACCATCTGAGTCGCGACACCCGGGAAGACCTGCTCGAGCAGCAGCCCAAGTCGAAGGTATTCCTTCTCGTCGATCGTGACGATGAGCGCCGAGTCGTCCGGATTGAGCAAGCTGCCTTCGCGAGCTCGTAGCCGCCGCTCCATGAAGGCAAGCCACTTGGAGTGGCGATACGCGTCGTCCTTGTCGACGTAGTCGTTGCCATACTTCCAGTCGCGGGCGCCGGTGTTGTACGGCGGGTCGATGTAGATGCAGTCGACCTTGCCGGCGTGCGTGAACTGGAGCGCTTCGAGGACGTGGTGGTTCTCACCCTTGATGACGACGTGGGCGGGCTTGTCGCCGCCGCGCCTTGAGGGAACCGAGCCGGCGCAGGCCGGGATAGATCGGCTCACCGAAGTCGGCGATCACGACCAGGTCTTCCACGGCGAGCGTCTCGGTCTCGCCATCGGCCGAGCGAACGGTCGCCTTCTTCCTTGCGACCTTGACGACCTCGAGCGGCTCGTCATCGTCGTCGATCCCGGAGGACGACCCGCGTGCCTCGCCGAATCGTGTGCTCGGGGAGCTGAACGCGCTCGGGAAGGTGCTCCTCGAACACTAGGCCGAATCGACGCTTTGACCGGAGTAGCTCGACCTGCCGTTTCAGGTCCACACGCAGCGCGGGATCCTCAACCTTGTCGAGAAGAACGTCGAGTTCGCTCGCCATCTCGGTCCCATGTAGCCCGCGCCCCGCCTGGGCGTCACTCCGTCGGTCGTCACCAGCGTCGCAGGTCTGAGCCGCGTAGGCATGCGCCACCTTGGCTCTCATCTTGACGACGATGGAGCGGCCGCATCGCCGCAGTTCGACGCTGGCGGTCCACGTCGTCGTCGGAGTGGTCGACGATTTCGACCCCTGCCTCCCGCCTCGCTCCTATCTCAGAGCTCGATGCCGAGGTCGTGTTCGACACCACGGTCGAGTCCTCGCGCCGCGACGCGACTGTGGCGACCCGCGGCGTCGATGCGCCGGTCGAGCGTCGCCAGTTGGTCGAGATCGTCCCGGTTCTCATGTTCCCACGTGGCGCGGGCGATGACCTCGGGCGCGAGGGCGTCGAGCTCGCGGTCGAGTTGGCCCAGCTTCTCCTCGTGGCCGGCGATCTCGCCTTTGAACCGCGCGATGCGGTCCTCGATCTCGCGCCGCTGCGCTCGGTGCATGCGTCGGCCGATCGGACCGAGCTCGTCGAGCTTCTTCTGCCACGACGTCAAGCCGCCAGTGAGTCTCGCTGAGGTAGCGCTCTTCTCGTTGCGCGGCGGACGTTCAACTCGCGGAACTCTCGGCTGCGGTCTGGTGGTCCCTTGCCGATTCGTTGGCGTAGGGCGTCGCGTTCGTGGCCTATCGAATCGCGCGGCGTCGAGCTGGGCTCGACTTGGTCGAGCGCGAAGCGCTGGGCTGCGGAACGGCCCACGACAGCGCGCAGGACATCGAGCGCGTCGACCTCGACCTCGGCCGCGTGGCGCTCTTCGACGCGGTGATCGTTCTCGGCGATGAAGACGTCGTTGCCACGACGCCCGCGAGACATGGCGGTGTAGGCGTGCTCCCGAGCAGTGGTCTCGTCGAGCAGCACGAGGCAGCGATCGACGGTCGCGCCTTGGGCCTTGTGGATCGTCGTCGCGTACCCGTGGGTGAGGTGCCCGGCCTCGACGTAGTCGAAGGGAACGACGAGCTGTTCTCCGTCGTCGCAGTGGACCGTGAGCGTCCGTCGTGCCACGTCGATCTGCTCGATCGCGCCACGCGTGCCGTTGAGCAGTCCGATTCGGTAGTCGTTGCGCAACGCGAGAACGTCGTCGCCCTCGGTGAAGCCTCGGCCGGCGAGAACGTACTCGGTCCTCGTCGAGATACCCCTCGTCTCGGAGGATGGTTCGCGCACGCCGGTTGAGATCGTCGACGTCGGCAAGGCGCGGTGCGACCATGAGGACGTCTTCGCCTTCGACCCAGGCGTCCATCCATTCCTCGACCAACTGTTCTCGCACTTCGCTCTCGCTCGACGCGACGTGAACACGGTCATGGGCGAGGTAGGAGTCGATCGCTTGATCGGAGTCGCCGTGTCGGAGCTCGGCGAGCGCGTCGCGCTCCCATCGTCTCGACTTGGCGTCGGTTGTCGGCCAGGACGCTCGCACCAAGCGTGCGCGGAGTCCGTGGAACGCGCCGCCGGCATCGATCTCGGGGAGCTGGCACGGGTCGCCGACCAGGACGACCTTCGCTCGTGCGATCGCTGCATGTTCGACGAGCCGGGCGAGCTTGCGTGTGCCAACCATCGCGGCTTCATCGACGACGAGCACCGTGGAGGCGTCGAGGCAGTCGCTGTCGGAACCTTCGATCTGGCCGAGCAGGCGGTCGATGGTCCACGAGGGGATGCCGGCGTCGTTCTGTAGCTGCTTGGCGGCGCGGGCCGCGAGCGAGCAGCCGATCACTCGAAAGCCCGACGCCTCCCACGCGTCGCGCGCGGCGGCGAGCGCGAAGGTCTTTCCTGCGCCGGCCACGCCTTCGACGATCTCGATCCCGTCCCCGGACGCGCAGATCGCCCGCACCATCTGTTGCTGCTCGTTGGTCAGCGTCGGGCGCGATGCGAGCGCCGCGTCAACGGCCGCGCTCGCCGCGACGCCAGTCGAGGTACGCCTGACGGCACAGCGCGGTATCGACCAGCCACGTCTCGAGCTCGAGCATCTCGGGTGTGGTCCACCGGACTTCGTCGGTCCGAGCCGGGACGACCGACCCGTCGTGGAGGCGAATGGCCGCCGCGGCGCGGTCGGCGCGCACAGCCATGACACGGTCGGAGCCGAGGAAACCGTCGACCAGATCGAGGACCTGATCGACGCGCCCGCCGCCGGGCAGCGCGTTGCACACCGCCTTGATGACGTCGCGCTCGCCGAACGTGCTCCGTCGAGCGGTGAGTCCCTCGGCGCTGGCGAGCCATCGGTAGAGGTTCTCCGCCTCTGGGCTTCCCGGCACCGGCGGATCAATCCCGGCGTCCGTTCGAGCACCGCGGCGAGGGCTCGGCGTCGAGGCCGCAGGCCTCGGCCCGCGCTCGCCAGCCGGGCAGCAGACCCTCGACCGCGACGCTGGCGTCCTTGGCCCGGCGGGTGGCGTAGGTGGCGAACTGCGCGGCCCGGGCGCTGTGCTGTCCGTGCTCCTCGAGGTGCGCCTCGATCTCGCGGCGGCGGGTGGAGAACTCCCGGATCGCGGTGCGCGGGATGCCGGCGACGTCGGCGATGCCGTTGCGCACCGGTCCCCACTCGACACCGAGCCGGCGTGTGAGCTCCCAGCGCAGCTGGGCCTCGTAGAGATGACCGACCGGCGACAACCACGAGTACAGCGGCCGGGCGTCGAGCGCGGTCCAGCGATCATCACTCGGCGCGTGGGCGAGGTTGGCGATGACGACGTGGGTGTGCAGGTGCGGGTCGGCCGCCCGCGATGTGCGGTGCCGGAATGCTGCCGCCACGAACCCGTCGGCATCGAGCACCTCACGGCCGCCCTTGCCGCGCCGCACCCGGCACGCGGCGCGTTCCAGCACCTCCAACGACGCGGCGACCGCCGCGTCGGCCGCGTTGCGGACCTCGTTCGAGACCTCCGGCTCGCCGAGCGCGAACAGCAACGACACGGACTTCGGCGCGCAGAACGTCACATCGAACCCGGCGACCGTCGGCACGGACCGTGCTGCCGTCAACCGATAGTCGCCGTCGGGATGGACGTGCTCGAGCACGCGACCCAGCGTGTCGGCGTCGACCTCGCCGTCGAGCCCGAGCCGACCAGCGGCGCTGCCGACCCACTGCCCGGGCGCCTCCTTCGCGCCCGTGTAGTACTCCTCTGCGCCCCGCGCGACGGTGTCGAGGTAGTACTGCTGCTGTCCGGGCGCGAGCTTCCCGAGGCTCAGCATGGGCCGACCACCCGACACAACTCGGCGACGGACGAGCCCGGCACGCACCGGCAGGTGCAAGTGCGTCGGAGGTATGGGGGTTCGTTGTCAGGAGGAGGGCGAGAGTTGGTCATGGGAGCGCGAGAGGAAGCTGGGGTTGTGGCGCGGGAGAGTCGGAGTCGGATGACGAAGAGGATGCGGAGCGAGTGCGGCGAGGTCGGTGTTGTCGAGGGCGCCGGTCGATTGACGTTGAGGTGATTCGCCGTTCGTCCGCGTAGCCGTGAGCGGACCGCCGACCCACGCTTCGAGCCGCGCCCGCGGCACACGCAGCAGCCGCCCGATGCGGACGACCGGGAGGCCTTCGGCACCGTCAGTCGCCATCGAACCGCGCCGCCTGCTGGTAGGCGAGCGTGCGGCCGATGCGGACGATCTCGGCGGCCTCCTCGACGGTGAAGAAGTCCGGCTGTCGCTCCATCCGATGAGCCCTTCGTCAGTCGTGCGTCGCGCACGACGCCTCCTGTCTGGGATAGGTGCGCGCTCGCCGCGCAACGCGACGGGCGCGAGCCACGGAGATGAAACACCGGGGCACTGCACAGAATCCTGCACAGCGCCCGATCGCTCATTCTGTGCAGCGAGTTGTGCAGAGACAGCCGGCGCCGATGCACGAGCGTGCGTCGCAGTTGTGCAGTAGCGACGACCGGACGGGACGGCACCAAACGGCACGGGTCGTCCACTGCACAGGCGCATGTACAGGTCTGTGTGCAGACGCGCGCCAAGACCTGACGCGTATACAACCCGGTGATCGTCACCCGCGCGGCCGAGAACGCGCTCGCGATCGTCGCACCCGCGTGCTTCGATGTGCGTGGTAGCCGGCACCTGACGCCGGGCACCGCTCTACGCGCCGGCGTCGCCGGCACGCGCGATCGCCGGAGGTCTGGATGCGTGGCCACATCGCCAAGAAGGGCAACCGGTACTACGCCGTCGTCTACGAAGGCGTCGATCCGTCGACCCAGAAGCAACGCCACCGGTGGTTCGCGGCCGGCCGGACACGCAAGGAGGCCGAGCGAGTTCTCGCCGACCTGATCAAGCGCCAGCACGACGGCGACTACCGAGCGCCCGAGCGAATCACCGTCGGCGACGTACCTCGTCGAGCGCTGGCTACCCGACGAAGCGAGCGCAGCTGCGAGCCAGCACGTTCGACTCGTACGAGCGCAACATTCGGAACCACGTCATCCCGCGGATCGGCTCCATCCAGCTGCAGCGACTGACGGCCGAGGACCTCGACGGCTTCTACGCCGACTTGCTCACGGACGGCAGGCGCAACGGTCCGGGTGGCGGCCTCAGCGCGAAGTCGGTGCGCTACATCCACGGCATCATCCGCAAGGCGCTCGCCGACGCGCTGCGCAAGGGCACCGTCACCCGCAACGTCGCCGATCTCGCCGACCCTCCGAAGCCGTCCGCCGGCCGGAAGCGGCTGATGCACGCGTGGATCGCCGCGCAGCTGCGCCAGTTCCTCGACGAGATCGCATCCCACCGGCTCTACGCCGGCGTTCTTCCTCGCGGCCAACACCGGGATGCGCCGAGGTGAGGTGCTCGGCCTGCGGTGGAAGGACGTCGATCTCGATCGCGGCCGGCTCTCGGTCCAGCAGGCGCTCGTCAACATCGCGTACGAGCTCGAGCTCGCCGACGTGAAGACGCAGACGAGTCGGCGCACGATCGACCTCGACGAGCGCACAGTCGCCGTCCTGCGGGCGTGGCGGAAGCTGCAGCTCGAAGAACAGCTCCTCGTCGGTCGGCGAGACGACGACGCCGCGCTCGTGTTCGCGCAGGCCGACGGATCACCGGTCCATCCCGACTACTTCAGCCAGGTGTTCGAACGCCACGTCGCGAAGTCCGAGCTGCCGCGCATCCGACTGCACGACCTGCGCCACACGCACGCGACGATCCTCTTCAGGCCGGCGTGCCGGTGAAGGTCGTGAGCGAACGACTCGGCCACTCGAGCCCCGCGTTCACGATGAGCGTCTACCAGCACGTGCTTCCCGGCATGCAGGCCGATGCTGCGGCTGCATTCTCCGATGCGCTGTTTGGATCCGAGCCGTCTATGACTTGAGAGCAAGGTGGAGCAGGCCGGCCGCCGCTGCGAACATCAACCCGATGCCTGTCATCGACTCGCCCCACCGCGTGAGGCGGTACTTCGCCTTGACGATCCTGGAAAGGCGATGGAGTTGTTGGAGGTGTCGGTCCTCACAGTCCACAGCTTCCTTCGCAACTGCCTCTCGAAGGTCCGGGACCGTCTCGTACGCGGCAATGTCCATGAAGTAGCGGGCGCGCCCAAACTCCGCGCGACCCAAGCGCGGGAAAACTGCCGCGGCGAGGCACGCGACACCGACGGTCACCAAGACCGCCGCGACCGTGCCGACAACTTGGACCGCTCCGCGGACGTCCGTGGGATCGATGTCGCCGCCGACCATCCCCGCGATCAGCGCCCCGGTGGCGATACCAGCACCTGCGAACAGAATGCTCGCCTTCGCGTCTGCCCGGTCGATCTCGTGCCGAGTCTCGTCAAGAAGGCGCTCGGCGAACTCGTCGCTCATCGCGCGCTCCGGAGCATCCGCAGGCTGCGAAGACGTGCGCGGTCGGCGGCGTGCTTCTTGGCGAGTGCAGCCTTGAACACCTGCTTCCCTGCTTCGCCGCGCAGCGCGTCGACCTCAGGCCGCTTCGCCTTTCCGTCGAGCACGGCGTTACAGAAAGTCTCTCCGCAGTTGTCACACCAGCGCGAAGGTGAGCTTGCGGCCCGACTGGTCGGGGTTGTCGTGGTCGAGTGCAGGGATCTCGTGGTCGCTCCAAATGGAGTCGCTGGGACCACCACCACAGGGGCACGAGTACCTGATGTAGTCGTTGCCCGCGATCGCGTCCCAGATCGAGCCCGTAACGACGAGCTCGTGTGCGACGGCGCTCTGTGCTGCCTTCACCGCGTAGTTGACTGCCTTGCCAGGCCAGACCATCGCCTGGTGCGGCGTCCGTGCAATGCCGACGCGCTTCACCAGGACGGTGCTCGTGGCGACTCCGATCTTGAACCCCGTGGCCGGAATGTCGGGCCATCTCTGCGTGAGCCGCGGAACGAGAGCCTTCTCGCTGAACGTCTTCGCCGTGATGCCGGCGCACATCGCGCGCTCGATAGCCCGGTCGTTCCAGTAGAGGCCGATGACGCAGTCACCTTGGATCGGAATCCAGCCAGCGTCGAACTGGCGGAAGACGTCCACCACCGGCCGGAGAGCCGCCTCGTAGATGCTCGCCGTCGACGCGGCGTACTTGTTCAGGCCGAGCTTTGTGGAGGACTGCAGGTCGGCCACGACAGCAACGAGGCCCTCGACCCGGAGCCAGCGTCGGGCTTCGATGGGCGGCGCCTCATCGACCGGGTCGAAGTCGGTGACGTCATCGACGTCGGGCATGGAAGACACCTCCACGCCGACGTATTCGTCGCAAGCGTCGAGGAGCGCTTCTAGTTCGAACATGGCCTTCCCCATCTGATTGCTGTTACGTGATATTGAGTAGTACTCGATATAGTGTAACAGAAGGTTGTTGCGTATCTTTCCGATGTAGTGGACAGTTCGTAACAGCCGTGCCTGGGACCCTCGATCCGAAGGACGCCGATGGTTGACCTCCATGTCGTGCTCGCGCGCGCCCGAGAGCGGGCCCGCTACTCCCAGGATCACGTCGGAGCCGCTCTAGGTGTTAGTCGCGCGATGGTGAGCTACTGGGAGGGTGGCACTCGGCGGCCGAACGACCGGCAACTCGCGGCCCTCGCACGCCTCTACCGCGTCGAGCCGGAACATCTGCTGGACGGCAGAGAAGCCGAACCGGCTGGCGCTGAGCTTGCCGGCATGTTGCTTCGCGCCGAGGCGGGTTTCGAAGCCGAATCAGCTCCGGGCCTGCAGGAGTTCGTCACGTTTCTCGAGCGATACGCCGAGCTATCTGCACTCACCAAGATCCCAATCCGGGGTCTGATCCAGAGCCCATTCGTCTATCGATCTCGCTTCGCACAAAAGGACGACGCGCGCCGTAAGGCAGAGGAAGTCAGATCTCACCTGGACCTCGGCGCCGGGCCGATCGCCGATGTCGACGTTGTGTGCGAAATGTTGGGCATCACCGTGTATCGCGCCCCCTGGGCGCTGACCTGAAGACGGCGCCGTCGGGGGCGTTCCTCAACCACCGGGATGTCGGGTTCTCGATCCTTGTGAATCTCGACATGACTCCGGGGCGCCGGCGGTTCACAGTCGCGCACGAGATCGGTCACGCGCTGTTCCACAGCGAGGAGGATCGCTGGGTCGTCTCGTTCGGTCAGAATCCACGAGAGTCGTTCGCCGACGAGTTCGCGGGCGAGTTCCTCATGCCGAGCGAGGGGATTCGCCGGTTCATCGAGGAAGCCGGGATGCCTCCCCGGATCACCGACGCGGTAGATGTCATACACATCCAGCGGTACTTCCGCGCATCGTTCCCTATGACGCTGGTCCGCCTGCGACAGATGAAGGCGATGACCCTTCAAACGTATCGAGAGCTCGCGCGAGACGTACGGCCCGTGGCGCTGGCGCGCTCGCTTGGCTACCCGATTGATCCTGAGGAGTACAGGCAAGATCCAGAGCGTTGGCGCATCCACCGGTTCCCGCGGGCCTTCCTTCGCATGCTCCGTGCCGCCGTCGTTAGCGAGGTCATGTCGCCACCGACCGCAGCCTCCTTCGCCGGTCTCTCGATCGCCGACCTCGTCCAAATCCTTGGACAGCCGCTCGCTGGCACCGAGAGCGAACCTCCTGACCTCGCAACCGAGTTCGCAGAGTTCGAGGAAACGGGTGTCGTCTCCTGAGCACGGGTGCATCGTCGACACTGTCGTCCTCTTGTATTTCCTCCTCGTGGGCAGAGACGAGCTGCTACGCGACCTCCTCGGTGACGCGTTGAGGGTCCCGCTGACGGTGTACGACCCTGATGACCGATCGCTCGGTGAAGAAGCCTTGCGGCATGTGGAGTTCCTCTCGGAGATGCGGCAGGCGGTGCGCCACTACGAGGTCAATGTCAGGCTTGGCGGATCCGACCATGAGCTTCTTCGTCGAGTGCGTATCGTTGACGACCTCTTCGACAGCGGCGCGCTCACCGTGGTCGAGATGGTCGAGGTGGAGAGCTCAGTCGCCGCGCGGCTTCAAGGCTTCGACGGAGTCGCGGAACATGGCTTGAGTGCGCCCCTGGGACCTGGGGAAGCAGCGTGCGTCGCGATCGCTTGGGAGCGAGGCTGGACGATCGCGACTGATGACGAAGCCGCACTCACGGTGCTCGACAATTTTCACGGTGGCCGTAGCTACGCCTACGAACGCATTCGGAAGCTTCTTATCCGCGTGGCCGAGGAGAGTCGGGTCAGCCGGGACGAAGCGAATGCGATCCACGCCGAGATGCGGGCGCTCGGATTCTGGGACCGCGACAGCCCGTTCCCGTAGCTGCTCTCGTCCTGGACGAAGCGTTCGCAACGCGGGGTTCGGACACGCGCGGCGTGGCCGAGTGAGTCACTCACGCGCTCACACCAAGTGTCTCCGTCGGCCGTTTCGGTCGGCTGCACGGTCGCCGGACGTTAGAAGATCCGTTAGAAGTCAGCCCGGACACGCAACGGGCCGGTCCCGAGAGACCGGCCCTGACCTGCGGCTTCTTGTAGTAGCGGGGGCAGGATTTGAACCTGCGACCTTCGGGTTATGAGCCCGACGAGCTACCAGACTGCTCCACCCCGCGTCGGTGGAACGACCATGGTACCGAGCGCCATCCGCCGTTCCAAACCCGCGTTCAGGCGGTGCGCAGGACCTCGCGCAGCTTCAGCCGGCGGCCGGTGCGCACGATCGCGCGCTGGGAGACGACGCCGCCCACCTGCACCGCGGCCCTGTGGGCGGAGATATCGCGGACTCGCCAACGTCAGCCGGCGCCGGCGCGTACGCGCACGGCCAGGACGGAGTGCTCTCGTTTTTCGACGGTACGGCGTGGCACGGAGACGGCGGACGGTTCGACTGATCCCACCGGTCAGTTCGAGCTCGGTTGGATGTCGCGGCGGAGCGACGCATCAAGGAGCTGCTGGATGCCGGCGGCGATGGCGCCGGCCAGCATGCCGACGTCACGCGCGGTGTCGAAGTCGCCGGTGACGCCGAACGCGAGCTGACCGTTGTACGAGAGGATCGCGGTGCCGATCCGTACGCCGTGCGCGATCGGGACGTAGGGGTAGTACGCCAGCATCTCGCGGCCCAGGCAGTACAAGGGGAACTGGGGCCCGGGCACATTCGTCGTCACGGTGTTGATCGATCGCTGCGGTAACCGGTGGACGACGTGGCTCGCGACCCGGGTCGCCATCCCGACAAGCATCGGCGGGAGGAGGTTTCCTGCCGCGGTGACGACGCCACCGGCTTCGGCCATGTGCGATCGCTTGAGCTCGCGCATCTGCTCACTCACCGACCGCAGGCGTTCGATCGGGTCGGCGATGTGCACGGGCAATTCGAGGAGCATCGCCGAGACCCGGTTGTCAAGCACGCCGCGCGCATCGGCGGCTCGGAGCGAGACCGGAACGAGCGTGCGCACGACCGCGTCATCAGCATCCTCGCCGCGGCCGAGCAGCAGCTCTCGGTACCCGCCCGCAACGGCGGCGAGGACCACGTCGTTCAGGGTTCCGTCGAACGCGGCTCGGATAGCGCGCACGTCGGCGATCGCGGCCGATGCGTGGGCCCAGACGCGGTGCGGTCCGATCGCGCCCTCGATCGAGAGCGGCGGCGTCGCCGCCAGACGGCGTCCGAAGCCGACGAGACCGGCGCCGGTGTCCCGCGCCGCGCGCAGTGTGTTCGCCCAGTGTCTGACCGCGGAAGGGGACCGCCGCGCGACGCCGGCGAGGTCGACCGCGAGGCCGCCCCACGCGTCGAGCACCACCGCGAGTCCCGACGGGGGCGGCGCGGGCGTCCACGCTTCGAACTCGGGGATGTCGGTGTTTCGCTGGACGTCGAGGAGCACGGTGAGGAGATCGACGCCCGAGATGCCGTCGACCATGCAGTGGTGGACCTTGCAGATGAGCGCCCATCGGTTGTCGGCGAGCCCCTCGACGACCCACGTCTCCCAGAGCGGGCGCGCTCGGTCGAGTGGTTGCGACATGAGGCGGGCCATGAGCGCGCAGAGTTCGGCGTCGCCGCCCGGTGCGGGCAACGCGGTGCGACGCACGTGGTACGAGAGGTTGAAGTGCGGATCGTCAACCCACACGGGCCGGCCGAGCTCGAACGGCGCGAAGCGAACACGCTGGCGATAGCGCGGGATGCGGTCGAGCTTCGCCCCGAGGAGCTGTTCAATGCGGTCGGCCGGCGGCGGCGGCCCTTCGAATACCGACACGCCGGCGATGTGCAGGTGCTCGATGCCGTCTTCGAGGTGAAGGAACTCCGCATCGAGGACACTGAGTCGGTCCATGGTCTGCCTCGTCTGGACGAGCGTTGAAGTCGTCGACGTCGACAGTCCTCCGCAGACGCGCGGGGCGCCAGAGTCAATCGCCCCTAGCGAGCCGCAAGCTCGTGAGTTACCGACTCGCGGCGTGCAGGCGGTCTTGCCAGGCAG
This sequence comes from uncultured Actinomycetes bacterium, assembly GCA_963740835.1. Lineage (GTDB taxonomy): Bacteria > Actinomycetota > Acidimicrobiia > IMCC26256 > PALSA-610 > CAVUFH01. Next base: position 686,917 of record CAVUFH010000007.1, read on the forward strand.
ACGAAGCCAAGGTGGCCGGCGCCGTCGAGGTCACGAACTCGACGAGGACTTCGACGAAGCGTTGCGGGTCTTCGCACTGCGGGAAGTGACCGACACCCTCGAAGATCTCGAGGCGGCTTCCGGGAATCTCGTCGTGCGCGCTGTACGCCTGCTCTACAGGGATGATCCGATCGTTGCTTCCCCACAGGATGAGCGTCGGGACATCGGCCGCGAGGTACAGACGGTCAGTGGCACTCACTCGTTGCCCGGCTTGATCGATCACGGATCGGAGCGTGTGCACGAACGCCACGCGCGCTTCGGCGTCCGCGAGTGAACCGTAGCTTTCCCACACCTCGACGAGATGTCGACTGGGTCGCAGTCCGAGGTTTCGGAGCCAGCCGGCGACAGACGTTCCGAGATCGTGGACCCACTGCGTGCACGCGAGCGGGAGCACGTACTCGGCGCCCGGAAGGGTGAGCGCGCGCAGGAGCAGATTCACCTCTTGGCCGAGGCCGCCGCTCGAAACGAGGCCAAGTCGTTCGCATCGCTCCGGGAACTGGTAAGCGAATTGCATCGCGATGCCACCACCGAGCGACTGTCCGACGACGGTCGCCCGCTCCTGACCGAGCGCGACCATCAGGTCGCGAAGGTTGTTGGCGAATCCGCCGAGCGAGTAGTCGCCACGTGGTTTCGCCGACCCACCGTGTCCGACGAGGTCGGGAGCGATGACCGTGAATCGCTCCGCGAGCGCGGGCAGCACGAAGCGCCACGTCGCGGAACTTCCGGCCATGCCGTGCACGAGGACGAGCACTGGCCCGGAGCCTCCTGTGCGGTACGCGATCTGGTGTCCGTGAATCGCAACCTGCTGGGGCGCGAACGACGACGTCATGATCGACCACGGTACGCGCGCGTCATACTTCGCCTCCACCGCCGCGAGGCACTCGTTCGCGACTCGGCAAGTGTGCATCCGTGCAGCCCGAGCGGGTTAGAGGCGAAGGTCCCACTGCCGTCACGTAATCGCGAACCTGGCAGGGTGTGCTCATCGCGCCACGCAAGCCACTGGTCCCTCTGCAACTGCCCTCGCGCCCAGCCGGTCCCTCCTCCCAGCGGGCCTGGGAGCGTGCGCAAAGCCGTCGCAGTCACGCGGCGCACGTCATGACGAGCCGCTCGCGCTTGATGTCGCGCGTGGGATGCGACGCGGCGTCCAGATCCGTACGAGCGTCATCATGAGCACAAGGCCCGCCATGAGAATGCAGGCCCACTGGAAGACGGGGTTGCGCCGATCGGTGCCTGCTGTGAGGCCATGCGTCGTAGCGACAACGAAGACGACGAAGCTCGTGAGGTGCACCGCGTGCCAGGTGCGACGCGGCATCCTGCGCATCGCGAGCGACGTGATTTCGATTGCGAGGAGCAGGTACATCGCGACCACGCCGAGCGCGACAGCCGCGGGCTTGTAGCTCGAGACGAACGGCACAAGAAAGTCAGCCGGTCCGAAGCCGACGAAGTGGTCAAGGCCGAGACCAAGGAGGTGCACACCCACGAACGCCACCGAGAGGCCGCCAAGGAATCGGTGCACATCGAGCACCCAACTGGGCGCGGGCTTGCGAACCAGCCGCGTCGAGAGCTGCAGACCGCCGACGACCGCAAGCGATGCGAGCGCCCAGGCGACGATCCCTCCAGCCCGCGCCGTGTACCACCATGCCTGCGAACGCACGCGCGGAGCCTATTGGACGCCGGCTCAGCTGCCGCGCGTCGTGGTGTGCGGCGCTCGGGTTGCGTGTGTCGTCGCACTCGTCGCGCTCGTCGCCGGCGTCGCGCCGGCTGTCGACGTCGCGGTGGGCGCGGTCGAGGTCGCGTTGGTTGAAGCCGGCGCCGCGACGGAGTTCGCGCTCGCGTTCGCCACGGTCCCGGCAATCGCGAAGAACGAAGCAACGCTCAGGCCGCCGAGCAGCCATCGGCTGGCTGCAGCCGGGTGACGCCGCCGGCTCCGTCCCGGCGACCGCGCGGACGCAGCTCGCGACACCGCAGCATCGGCCGGCTCGCGCGCACCGGCCGGCGGCGTGCTCTCCGCCACGGCGGGCACCGGCGCGCGACGAGAAGCCGCACGGCGTGCCTGGAGTCTGCGGATCCGCTCGGCCTGCTCGAAGTCGTTGACGTGGTCAGTCATCAGATCCGTGTCCTTCTCCTTGGACGCTGCGCGTCGCCGTTGCCGTACCGACTTCGTGCTCGCGCTCGCCGCTCTCGTGTGATCCTGCGCGGGTCGAGCTTGTTGTCGCCGAATTGCTCGAAACGATCGCCGGCTTCGGTCGCACCGATGTTGCGGGCGATGACGACGCGAACCCCAATGCGCCGAGGTTCGCACCGATGGCGATCGCCGCGGCGACGAGGCTCATCGAGATCGCACTTGCGGCTGCAATAGAAGTCTTCCTTTGCATCACTCGTACCTCTGCGTTCTTCAGGCCGGAACCGCTCGGCTGCACGACTTCGTTGCCTCAGGCAACACCAGGATCGTGAAGGTGCGAGCGAGATCTCCGTGAAGTGTCCGTGAAGGTGAGGAGGTCGACGAGCGTGTCGTCGTACCCTGGCGCCGTGGCGAAGCGCATCCTCGTTGTCGACGACGAGGATCGGATCCGGGAGATCGTTCGAAGCTACCTCGAAAGCGACGGCTTCGAGGTAGCGGAAGCGCGCGACGGCGACACCGCGCTCACAACTGCACGCGACTGGCGTCCCGATCTCGTGGTACTCGACGTGATGATGCCGGGCACTGACGGGATCGAGGTCTTGCGCCGGCTTCGCACCACATCTGAGCTCCCGGTCATCCTGCTCACCGCTCGCTCCGAGGAGGTCGACACGCTCGTCGGGCTCTCTGTGGGCGCCGACGACTACGTCACGAAGCCGTTCAGCCCCCGCGAGCTCGTCGCTCGCATCAAGACCGTGCTGCGACGGAGCGCGGGCGGTCCGGCGCTCGACACCGCGGACCGGCTCATCTTCGACGGACTCGTCATCGACGTCGGCGGTCACGAGGTCGAACGGAACGGTGAAGCGGTCACGCTCAGTACGCTCGAGTTCGATCTCCTCCTCGCGCTGGCCCGCGCGCCGGGGCGCGTGCTCACACGCCGCCAACTGCTCGAGAACGTGTGGGGCTTCGACTTCTTCGGCGATGAGCGGGTTGTCGACGTGCACATCCGAAGCATCCGCAAGGCGCTCGGTGACAGTGCCGATGATCCGAAACTGATCGGCACAGTGCGCGGCGTGGGCTACAAGTTCCTTGGGTCAACCACGTGACACTTTGGCGCCGACTCGACGTTCGTCTGTTCGCCTCGTACGCGCTGGTCGCGCTTGTCGTCTTCGCGGCGCTCGCTGTGACCGTCCGCATCGTCGCGCCGGCGCGCTTCGATGACGACATCAAGACGATCGCCGGGTCCGAGGGCGACGAGCGCGAGTCACACACCGTGCTCGTCGATTCACTCAACTCCTCGCTGTGGATCGCGCTGGCCGCGAGCCTCGGCGCGGCGGCCATTGTGTCGTCGCTCGTCGCCCGCAGAATCGTCCGTCCCGTGCGCGAGGTGCGCGACGCGACACGCCGGTTGGCGAACGGGCACTACGACGAACGGGTCACCGAACCGGCCGAGCTCGAGCTCGCAGAGCTCGCGCACGACGTCAATCGGTTGGCCGTCGAGCTCGAGACGACGGAGCGGCGCCGGGCCCGGCTGGTGTCGGAGGTGGCGCACGAGATGCGCACGCCGCTGACGACGATCGAGGGCTACGTCGAAGGGATGCTCGATGGCGTGTTCGAGCCGAGCGAAGAAGTGCTCGTCGCAGTCGGAGAAGAGGCATCCCGGTTACAGCGGCTCGCCTCGGACCTCACCGAGCTCTCTCGCTCCGAGGAAGGCGCGACGGTGCTCCACCTGCGGGTCGTCGACCTGGAGACCCTCGTCACAACCACCACCGACCGGTTGCGCCCCCAGTTCAACGAGAAGGGCGTGACGCTCGTGGTGCACAGCGGACCACCGCTTCTCGTTGATGTCGATCCGGACCGCATCGCCCAGGTTCTCACCAACCTCCTCGGAAACGCGTTGACGTACACGTCCACCGGTGGCCGCGTCGAGGTGCGGGCGAGCCGCGACCACGGCCGCGCCGCGCTCGCGGTCAGCGACACGGGCGTCGGGCTCTCGGCCGACGACCTCGAACTCGTGTTCGATCGGTTCTACCGCGTACCGGGCGCGACGCGCGCGACGGGCGGCAGCGGCATCGGGCTCACCATCGCCCGGGGAATCGCACGCGCGCACCACGGCGACATCGACGCCGCTTCCCCGGGAGTCGGCGCCGGTTCCGTCTTCACCCTCGCGCTCCCGATGGCCCGCTCGGTCGAGCCCGGCGTCGACGCGTGAGCTTCGCGGAACCTTCATCTCACCTTTCGCTCAGGCTTCACGGTCTCTGTGTTGCATGGTGCTATGACCATCGAGGAACGGATCGTCGACGTGATGGGCACCACTGCGCACGTCATCGTGACCGACGGCGCGCTGGGACTCGCAGACCGCGCCGTCGCGCGGCTCGAGGACCTCGAGGCTCGCTGGAGCCGCTTTCGGTCCGATAGCGAGATCAGTCGCCTCAATGAGCGGCCGGGCGTCCCCGTAGTCGTCTCGGCCGACACCTACCGCCTCATCGAACGCGCGCTCGACGGGTGGCGGCTCACTGCGGGCCGGTTCGACCCGACGCTGCTCCGTGAGCTGCGTGCCGCGGGGTACGACCGGTCCTTTGAGCTGCTGTCGAGCGATGTTCAGGGCGGAGCGCCATCGTCCGGACCGACTGCGCCATTGGCACCTCTGTTGTTGACCCGCTCGGACGCCGAGCAAATCCGACTCGACCCCATGGTCGGTACGGTCTGGCTGGGCCCGGGAGTCGAGATCGACCCGGGCGGTATCGGCAAAGGCCTCGCCGCGGATCTCGTCGTGGACCTCGTGCTCGCCGAGGGCGCGCGGGGCGCCTTGGTGAACGTGGGCGGTGACCTGCGGGCCGAGGGCGCGGCTCCGGAAGGCGACGGGTGGGTCGCCGCGATCGCCGACCCGACCGATGCCGAGCGGGTTGTCCGTACCGTCGCGATCGACGCCGGAGCGGTGGCCTCGACGTGGCGCACGAAACGCGCTTGGACCGCGCCGGACGGAACGCCGCGACACCATCTCATCGACCCGGCGACCGGACTCCCGGCGGCGAGCGGACTCTCGGGCGTCACGGTCATCACTGGGCAGGCGTGGCATGCCGAGGTGCTCGCCAAAGCTGCGTTCCTCGCGGGTCCGGTCGAGGGCGCGGCACTGCTCGCGTCCCACAACGCGGCCGGTCTGCTCATCGCCGACGACGGACGTGTCCACGAATCGAGCGACTGGGCCCGGTTCACCGCGTGACCGGCATGCGCGGGAACGATGGGCGGCGATAGGAGCCTCGGCGCACAGGGCACCACCTACGAAGAAGTGGTGCACGCGACGATGGCCCGTGTTCCATAGCAGGGCAGATTCGAAACGCCCATCGTCCCCGTTCCGAGCCGTGAAACAGGTGAAGCCCTCGAGATCGGTGAACGCCACCGTGAGGATGTCGAGCGTCCAAGCGCGGCGAGTGTCGACGGCTACTGCTCGACCGTTCGCTCCAGCACGTCGGTCGGGCCCGCGGTCGTGAAGTGCTCTTCGCCCGGATCCTCGAGCCGCTCCCGACGCAGAAGACCGAGCTCGACAGCGCGACACGATCGGGATCGCGTGCGATCAGGTCGGCGATCCGCTCGGCGCCGACGCGGCGGGTGCTTACGTCGCGGTGGGTAGCGTCGGTTCCCGTCCCTCACTCTCCACACTGGGGTGGTCGCATGAACGAGCAGTGGCGATGCGTCGACGGGAACGAAGCGGCGGCACGGGTCGCGTATGCGTGCAGCGAAGTGATCGCGCTCTATCCGATCACGCCTGCCTCCCCGATGGGCGAGCACAGCGACGACTGGGCGGCCGCCGGCCGGCCGAACTTGTGGGGAATCGTGCCGGACGTTGTCGAAATGCAGTCCGAGGCGGGCGCCGCCGGCGCGCTCCACGGGGCGTTGCAGAAGGGGGCGTTGGCGACGACGTTCACCGCGTCGCAGGGCTTGTTGCTGATGATCCCCAACATGTTCAAGATCGCGGGTGAGCTGACGCCTGCGGTGATCCATGTCGCGGCACGAACGATCGCGACGCACGCGCTGTCGATCTTCGGTGACCACAGCGACGTGATGCATGCCCGCAGCACCGGTTGGGCGATGCTGTCGGCAGGCTCGGTGCAGGAAGCGCAGGACTTCGCGCTCGTGTCCCACGCGGCCACACTCCGAGCCCGGATTCCCTTCCTGCACTTCTTCGACGGCTTTCGCACCTCGCACCAGATCGACAAGATCGCCATGCTGTCGGATGAGGACATCACCGCGTTGATCCGCGACGACGACATCGCCACCTTCCGGTCCCGCGGCATGACACCCGACGCGCCGGTCGTGCGGGGCACGGCGCAGAACCCGGACGTGTTCTTCCAGGCTCGGGAGGCGTCGAACCCGTTCCACCTCGCCGTCCCCGGCGTCGTGGCGGAGGTCTTCGACGAGCTCGCGGCACAGACCGGCCGGCGGTACGAGCTCGTGGAGTACCACGGTGCGGTCGACGCGGAGCGGGTCGTCATCGTGATGGGCTCGGCGGCCGGTGCGTTGGAGGAGACGGTCGACGACATGGTCGCGGCCGGCGCGTCGGTCGGGATGGTGCGAGTGCGGCTGTTCCAGCCGTTCCCGAGTGACGCGCTGGTGGCGGCGTTGCCCCCGACGGTGCAGTCGATCGCAGTGCTCGACCGCACCAAGGAGCCCGGTGCCGTCGGCGAGCCGCTCTACATGTCGGTGCTCGCGGCGTTGGCGGAGTCGATGGACGCGCCTTCGCCGCCGTTCGGGCGGATGCCGCGGGTGATAGGCGGGCGATACGGGCTGTCGTCGAAGGAGGTGACGCCTTCGATGCTGAAGCCGGTGTTCGACGAGCTCGGCGCGGTCCACCCGAAGCGGCATTTCACGATCGGTATCTACGACGACGTCACGCGGCTCAGCCTCCCGTTGGACGACGGCTTCACCCACCCGCGCCCGGACGGAGAGGTACAGGCACTGTTCTTCGGGCTCGGTTCGGACGGCACCGTCGGTGCGAACAAGAGCTCGGTCAAGATCATCGGCGAGAACACCGATCTGTTCGCTCAGGGCTACTTCGTCTACGACTCGAAGAAGTCGGGGTCGGTAACCGTCTCGCATCTCCGATTCGGGCCGCAGCCGATCCGGTCGACGTATCTCATCGACAGGGCCGACTTCGTCGCCTGTCACCAGTTCGGTTTGCTGGAGAAGCTCAAGGTCCTCACGTACGCGCGTCCCGGTGCAACGTTCCTGCTCAACTCGCCGTACGGGACGGACGACGTGTGGAGCCACCTGCCGGTCGAGGTGCAGCGAGAGATCATCGACAAGCAGATCACCCTGTGGGTCATCGACGCATCCAAGGTCGCTCGAGAGGCGGAGATGGGCAATCGCATCAACACGGTCATGCAGCCATGCTTCTTCCAGCTCTCCGGCGTCCTCCCTCCGACGACGGCCATCGAGCAGATCAAAGCGGCGGTCGAGTCGACCTACGCCCGCCGGGGTCGAACCGTCGTCGAGCGGAACTTCGCCGCCATTGACCTCGCCCTGGCCAACCTTCACCGTGTCGAAGTTCCCGCGCACGCGACGAGCGACCGCTCGGTCGAGCTGACGGTCCCCGACGTCGCGCCGGACTTCGTCAAGCAGGTGACCGCGTTGCTCATCGCCGGCGACGGCGACCGGCTCCCGGTCAGCGCGTTACCCGTCGACGGCACGTTCCCGACCGGCACTGCGACCTACGAGAAGCGTTCGATCGCCAAGGAAATTCCGATCTGGGACCCCGACGTGTGCATCGACTGCGGCAAATGCGCCATCGTCTGCCCACACGCGACGATCCGCATGAAGGTCTTCGACGTCGACGTGGCCGCGGCGGCGCCGGATGGGTTTCTCACCAAGCCGTTCCGGTCCAAGGATCTCGTCGAGCACCACCTCACGATCCAGGTCGCGCCGGACGACTGCACCGGCTGCGGCGTCTGCGTCGATGTCTGCCCGGCGAAGAGCAAGACCGAGATCGGCCACAAGGCGATCAACATGGAACCGGTGATGCTCCACCGCGATGTCGAACGGCGCCGATGGGAGCACTTCCTCACCATCCCGCACCTCGAGCGCGACCTTCTGCCGCACGACTCGGTCAAGGGCTCGCAGGTGCTCGAGCCGCTCTTCGAATTCTCCGGCGCGTGCGCCGGCTGCGGCGAGACCCCGTACATCAAACTCGTGAGCCAGCTCTTCGGCGATCGCATGATCGTCGCCAACGCGACCGGCTGCTCGTCGATCTACGGCGCCAACCTCCCGACGACGCCGTGGACGACCAACGCCGATCGTCGCGGACCGGCGTGGAACAATTCGCTGTTCGAGGACAACGCGGAGTTCGGGCTCGGGATGCGCCTCGGGATCGACACCCAGTACCGCTACGCCCGCGCGCTCCTCGAGTTGCTGGCGCCCGCGCTCGGCGCGGAACTCGCCGCCGCCATCCTCGCGAACCCACAGGAGACCGAACCCCAGATCGTCGAGCAGCGGCGGCTCGTTGCCGAGCTCGCCGAGCGGCTGATGGCGCTCGACGGGGAGCACACCACCGAGTCGTTGCGACTGGCGGCAGTCGCGAGCAACCTCGTCCGCCACGGCGTATGGCTCATCGGCGGCGACGGCTGGGCCTACGACATCGGCTTCGGTGGCCTCGACCACGTCTTGTCCTCGGGCCGCAACGTGAACGTCCTCGTCCTCGACACCGAGGTGTACTCCAACACCGGCGGGCAAGCATCGAAGGCAACCCAGCGCGGCGCCGTCGCCAAGTTCGCGGCCGCCGGGAAGAGCACCGGCAAGAAGGACCTCGGCGCGATCGCCCGCGCGTACGGCAACGTCTACGTCGCGCAGATCTCGATGGGTGCCAATGAGCTGCAGACCACCAAGGCGCTCCTGGAGGCCGACGCCTGGCCGGGCCCGTCGTTGGTCATCGCGTACAGCACCTGCATCGCGCACGGCATCGACATGTCGAAGTCGATGACGCATCAAAAGGACGCGGTGAAGAGCGGCTACTGGCCCCTGTACCGCTACCGGCCCAGCGCCGTCGACGATGGGCAGCCATTCAAGCTCGACTCCAAGGCTCCGTCGATTCCGGTCCGCGACTTCGCCGCAACCGAAACTCGCTACGCCATCCTGGAGCGGACCGACCCGGCCCGCGCCCGGGAGTTGTCGAGCCTGCTGCAGGCAGACATCGACGAACGCTGGCACTACTACGAGCAGCTCGCGTCGATGCACCGCACGGTCCCGCACACCGACCATGCAGACGATGTCGAGCCTGACATCGAAAACGACGCGGGCTACCGCTACGAGAGTGAGGGACTGGCATGACCGACCTCTCGACCCGCTACCTCGGTCTCGACCTGCGTACACCGATCGTCGCGTCGGCATCACCGCTCAACGGCGATCTCGCGTCCGCCAAGCTGGTGGAGGACGCGGGGGCCTCGGCCATTGTCATGCCGTCGCTCTTCGAAGAGGAGATCGTCCACGAAGAGGTCGAGCTCAGCCGAGCGCTCGAGGCCGGCTCGGACCATTTCGCCGAAGCCCTCGACTACTTCCCCGATGTGGCGCGCATCGCGACGGCCGGTGACCGATACCTCGCCAAGATCGAAACGCTCAAGGCACAGTCGTCGGTGCCGGTCATTGCCAGCCTCAACGCCACCAGCGCGGGCGGCTGGATCGAGCACGCGTCGCGCATTGAAGACGCCGGTGCCGACGCCCTCGAGCTCAACCTGTACCACGTTGCCGCCGACCCGGCCCGCGACGCCCGGACCATGGAAGCCGCTGACCTCGAAGTGATCCGGTCGGTGGCGAGCGCGTTGTCGATCCCGCTGGCGGTCAAGCTGAGTCCGTACTACTCGGCCATGGCCCACTTCGCAGCCGAGGCGGTCGACGCTGGGGCCGACGGACTCGTCCTCTTCAATCGCTTCTATCAGCCCGATCTGGATCTCGACACGCTCGAGGTCGTGAATCGCGTTGAGCTGAGCCAGCCCGGCGAGCTGCGACTGCCGCTGCGATGGATCGCCATCCTCCGCCCGCAACTCGGCCCCGGCGTCTCGATCGCCGCCACCTCTGGTGTCCACGCCGGCGCTGACGTCGTCAAAGCGCTCATGGTCGGTGCGGACGTCGCGATGATGACCTCGGCGTTGCTGCGCCACGGCGTCGACCACCTCCGAGCCGTCGAGACCGAGCTGATCGCGTGGATGAACGACCACGACTACGGGTCGGTCACCCAGCTACGCGGCAGCGCCACCCAGGCGACCTCCGGCGACCCGTCGGCGTTCGAGCGCGCCAACTACATCCAGACGCTCCATTCCTGGAGCGCCCCGCACGAGCTCACCGACGCCTCGCCTTCGACCTGACCCCGACTCGGCCGCCGCCGTCTCGTGCACGGCGCGTTCAACACTGACCGGCAACACGGACCGGCCCGGTCCTCGACAGGTGAACCGCCCACCATCGGATGCGGCGCTCACGCTCGCGCACTCGCGGTCGAAACAAGTATCAGGCGGTGCGCAGGACCTCGCGCAGCTTCAGCCGACGGCCAGTACGCACGATCGCGCGCTGGTAGACGACGCCGCCGACCTGCACCGCGGCGACGACCGCGGCGATCAGGAACAGCAGCGAGAGCGCCATCTCCGGCGGCGAGGACGCGCCGACCGCGATGCGGGCCGGTTCGACGACCGGCGAGCAGAACGGGACGTACGCGAGGACCTTGGCGAGGCCGCTCTCGGGCGCGCTCTGCGCCACGATCAGCGAGCCGATGAGCGCCGCCATGAGCGGACCCATCGCCGAGCCCGCTTGCTCCTGCCGCTCCACCAGCGCCGCCAGCGACCCCGACACGACGAGGTAGAACGCGAGGCCGAGCGCGAACCACGCCGCGCCGGAAACGAGCGCGCCGCCGATCCCGTTCGGCATGTCGCCGCCGAGCAGCAGCCGCACGACCACGGGGATCAGCCCGAACAGGAGCGTCGCGATGCCCATCACCCCGACCCCGATCACCTTGCCGAACAGCAGCGGGCGGGGCGGCACGATCGCGAGGAGCACCTCGCTGATGCGGTTGGCCTTCTCGATCGCGACACCGTTCGCAACCGAGATCGTGAGCGTCAACAGCAGGATGTACAACAGCGTCGCCGCGATCACGGCTGCGGCACGGCGGGCACCGGCGTCGGCGTCGAGGCCGACCACGTGCGCAGGTGGGACGGCGAGCGTCTCCTGCACCTGCTGTGGCGTGAGCCCGGCCTCCCCCAGTCGTCCCCGCACCTCTGCGCCCGCCATCGCCTGCTGCGCGGCCGCGACCAAGCCGTCGTGCTCACCGGACTTGACGATGATCTGCGGGTCGGCCCCGCCGAGGACCGCGATGTCGGCGTTGCCGTCGTCCACCCGCGTGCGCGCCGCGTCACGATCGGGCGCGGTGAAGAACTCGACCTTCGTGCTGCCGGAGGAACGCGCCTGGCGCAGTGCGTCCTGGAAACCGGCCGGAGCAGCGACGACTGCGACCGTATCGATGCCGCCGCTCGAGTGGATGAGCGACGGGATGATGACCGCAGCGAGGGCGCCGATGAAGAGCACCGCGTTGATGATCCAAAACGTCTTGTGCCGGACTGTCTCCTTCATCTCGCGCGTTGCGGTGAGCGCGAGTGGGCTGGTCACGCGCTCCGCCGTTCGCGCGGCCGGTCCTCGTCCTGCTCGAAGGCGGCAATTTCCTCACCGGCGGCGGCGAGGAACAGCTCGGAGAGCGCCGGCGACTCGACTCCGAAGTCGGTGACCTGCGCGTGCGCACGGATCGCGTCGAGCACTGTTGCCGCGTCGGTGCCCGGTTGCAGTCGCACACGCGAGCCCGAGGCGTCGGTGCGGACGACTTCGGCGCCCATGCCCGAGACCCGGTTCGGATCGACCTTCACGTCGACCCGCAGGTAGCGGTCGGGGCTGTCGCGCTTCAGCTCGCGCACGTCGCCCCGCAACACGACCCGGCCACGGTGGATGAGCGTGATCGTGTCGCAGAGGTCCTCGACGAGGTCGAGTTGGTGGCTCGAGAACAGCAGGTTGCGACCGGCCGCCACGTGCTCGCGCACGACATCCGAGAGGAACTCGATCGCGACGGGATCGAGGCCCGCGAACGGTTCGTCGAGCACGAGCAGCGCGGGCTCGTGCACCATCGCGGCTGCGAGCTGCACGCGTTGCGCCATCCCGCCGGAAAGATCCTTCACGTCGTCGCGACCGCGGTCGCCGAGGCCGAGCTGCTCGAGCAGCCGCTGCGCACGTGCCCGACCGGTCGCCTTGCCGAGGCCGTGCAGACGCGCGATCCACGTCAAGAGATCGAGCACGCGCATGTCGGGATAGAGGCCGCGCTCCTGCGGCATGTAGCCCCACGATCGCCGATCGGCCACGGTTGCGGGCCGGCCGTTCCACGTCACCGTGCCCGCGTCCGGGACGATGACACCGAACAGGATCCGCATGAGTGTCGTCTTGCCCGCGCCGTTCGGCCCCAGCAGGCCGATCACCCGTCCCGGCGGGACCTCGAGGTCGACACCGTCGAGGACGACCCGGTCGCCGAACCGCTGGCGGATCCCGGAGGCGCACAGGGTCGGAGGCATCCGGAGATCGGTACCCACACCGAGCGGCTCGTAGTCACGCGCGGGACGCCGTGCGCGGCACACCCAACTTCGGCGACGCGCCCGTCTCGACGGAGTGTGGCGTTACGGTCGCCCGATGGCGCGAGAACCCGACGAGGTCGTGCGCAATCCGCACCGCCGACGCGGACCAGTCGGGTTGGCGGCGACGCGTGCACCGCTCGGATTCCACCGCCGCCTCCCCGATTACGCACCAACGCCGCTCGTGGATGAGCCGGAGCTCGCGGCTGCGCTCGGGGTCGGCCAGGTGCTGGTCAAGGTCGAGTCGAGCCGGTTCGGGCTGCCCGCGTTCAAGATGCTCGGTGCATCCTGGGCGACGTACCAAGTGCTCATCGCGCGTCTCGGTCGCGAGCCCGCGTGGACGACCATCTCCGAGCTCGCGCAGCAATTCGCGCCGCTCCGACCACTCACGCTGCTCGCCGCCACCGACGGCAACCACGGCCGCGCGGTCGCGGCGATGGCGCGCCTCCTCGGCTTCGATGCGCGCATCTTCGTGCCCGGCGACATGGTCGCGGCACGCGTCGCGGGAATCGAGAGCGAGGGCGCGGTGGTCGAGGTCGTCGAGGGCGCGTACGACGAGGCGGTGGCGCGCGCGGCGGCCGCGGCCGGTGATCGTCACCTCGTGATCTCCGATACCGCTTGGCCCGGTTACACCGAGCCGCCGCGGCGTGTGATGGAGGGCTACTCGACGATCTTCTTCGAGGTCGAGGACGCGCTCACCGGCGCCGGCGTTGCGCCGCCGACCGTCGTGTTCACGCCGGCCGGCGTCGGCGCGCTCGCGGCCGCGACCGTTGCGTACGTGCGGGGGTCGGCGCGGCCGGGCACTGTCGTGTCCGTCGAGCCGGCCGATGCAGCGTGCGTCTTCCACTCCTGTGTCGCGGGCGCACCGACGCCCGCGCCCGGCCCGCACACCTCGATGATGGTCGGGCTGAACTGCGGCAACGTCTCGCCAGTTGCGTGGCCGGTGCTCGCGCGCGGCCTCGACTGGTGCGCCGCGGTCTCGGACGCGCGCGCAGTCGACGCGCTCCTCATGCTCGCGGACTGTGGAATCGCGAGCGGCGAGACCGGTGCTGCGTCGCTCGCGGGTGCGCTCGCAGTCGCTGAGCACCGCGATCGCGCCGAGGTCGGGCTCGACGCCGATGCGACGGTGCTGATCCTCTGCACCGAGGGTGTCACCGATCCGATCAACTACGAAACGGTCGTCGGCCGCGCGCCCGAGTCGGTCGGGCCGATCGACGTGGCCCGGCTCGTCGACGCGCCGGGCGGCGAGACCTGACCGTCAGCCGTACTTGGCGAACAGCACCTTCGCGGTCGCGGCGTCCGCGGGAAGGAACGCTTCGATGGCGAGCTCCGCGAGCGTGACATCGAGGGCAGTTCCGAACGTCGCGATCGTGGTGATGAACCGAAGCTCGCCTTCCGCGGCGCGCAGCCGCAGCGGGATCGCGATCGCGCCGGGCGACTCGGTCGGCGGCGGTGGCGGTGCACCCTGTTCGGTCGCGTAGGCCGAAGAGCTCCTCCTCGAGCGCGCGCAACTCCTCGTCACCCGTCACCGCGATCTGCCGGCGCAACCCGCCGATGATGTGCTCGGACCACTCCGACAAGTTGACGATGCGCGGCCCGAGCCCTTCGGGATGCAGGCTGGCGCGCAGCACGTTGCACGGCGGCTCGAGCAGATCCGGCTTCACGCCGTCGGTCAGCAGCGCGGCCGCGTTGTTCGCCGCGACGAGCTCCCAGCGCCGGTCCACGAGGATCGCGGGGAACGGCTCGTGACCTTCGAGCACACGCTCGATCGCGGCGCGCACCGTCTGCATCTCCGGCGCGTCGAGGTCGGTCGCGTGGTACGTCGGCGCGAAGCCGGCCGCGATCAGGAGCGCGTTGCGCGCCCGCAGCGGCACGTCCAGGTGCTCGGCGAGGTGCAGCACCATCTCCCGGCTCGGCCGCGACCGGCCGGTCTCGACGAAGCTCAGGTGGCGGGCCGAGATCCCGGCGTCGGATGCCAGGTCGAGCTGGCTGCGCCGGCGCCGGGTGCGCCAGTCCCGGAGCAGCGTGCCGACCGGCGCGGAGTGGTCCGTCATCCGCGTCACGGTACCGACGCCTCGTGCACCCGAACCATTACCTCCGAGGGAATGGACCCGCCGCCTGGGAGACGAGGACACTCCGACGTGTGAATCCCTCTGCGGACCTCGTCGCGCTCGTCGCGAGCATGCCGTTTGCCGTGGCCACCGGCGTCGAGATCGATGCCGCGACCGCCGGCGCGGTCCGAGGTCGTCTCGGTTGGGCACCCGAGCGCTGCACGACCGCGGGCTTGTTGCACGGCGGTGCGGTCATGACGTTGGCCGACAGCGTCGGCGCGGTGTGCGCGTTCCTCAACCTGCCGGAAGGCGCGTCGACGTCGACGATCGAGTCGAAGACGAACTTCTTCCGCGGCGTGCGCGAAGGCGAGATCGTCGCGACCGCGCAACCGCTGCACGTCGGCCGCACGACCATCGTCGTGCAGACCGACGTGCGCACCTGGGACGACAAACGCGTCGCGCTCGTCACCCAGACCCAAGCCGTCATCCGCTGAGGAACAGGAGCCTCCCGATGCCCACCATTTCGCAACTCGACCGCACGACCGTCGGCAACGGCGCGATCGCCGAATACGAAGCGTTCGCCGAGCTCGTCGCCGCGCTCGACGACGGGCAATGGCACGCGCCGACGCGCTGCGACGGCTTCCAGGTGCGCGACGTCGCCGGACACGTGATCGGTCTCGCCGAAGACGTCGCCAAAGGTGTGCCCGGGAACCGAACCGCGGAGGAAGAGGCCGCGACGGTGCGTGACGACACGCCCGCGCAAGCCGCAGCCCGGTTGCGCGCCGCGGTAGGCAGCTTGCGCGACCTCCTCGCTGTGCTCGATGACGACGCGTGGAACGGACCCAGCCCGGTCCCCGAGTTGAGACTGGGCGACGGCGTGCTCACGCTGTGGTACGACACGTACGTGCACGCCGACGACGTTCGCCACGCGATCGGCGTACCGTCTGACCGCGGCGCCGGACTCGGCGCGAGCGTCGCCTATCTCGCGCGCGAGCTCACGGCGCGCGGTTGGGGTCCGGCAACGCTGACCCTGGACGACCTACCCGCGCAGACCATCGGCTCGGGCGGACCGACCGTCGCCGGCGACCCGCTCGAGTTCGTCCTCGTCGCCACCGGCCGGCGAGATCCCGAGCGCGCTCGGCCTCGACGGAACCGTGAACATCTACGCCGCCTGAAGCACCGCATCGGCGCCCGCGCGGAACTTTGTGGGCGAGCACCCGTCGGAAACCGCGGTGGCGAGCGATGATCGAGGGATGGAGGAGAACGCCGCCCTGGGCGCCGATCGGCGCCAGCAGCTGCTCGACCTGTACGACCACGCGTTGCCCCAGGTGTACGGGTACCTCGTGCGTCGCTGCACCAGCGGCGCGCTCGCCGAGGATCTGACCGCCGAGACGTTCCTCGCCGCGCTGGACTCCTGCGCGCGCGGCACGACCACGACGCCGACGATCTCCTGGCTCGTGACCGTCGCCCGCAACAAGCTCGTCGACCACTGGCGCCGGTCGATGCGCGAACAACGGAAGCTCGCCCTGGTTGCCGCCGACCCACGGCCCGAGTCCGACCCGTGGGAGGCCGAGCTCGACGAGGCCCGCGTCCGCGCCACGCTCGCGAAGCTCGGACCGCACCACCAGGCCGCGCTCACCCTCCGGTACCTGGACCAGTTGCCCGTCCCCGCGGTTGCCGAGAGCCTCGGCCGCACGGTGCACGCGACCGAAGCACTGCTGATGCGCGCCAAAGCCGCATTTCGCCAGACCTACGAGGGAGGGACCGATGCCTGAGCCGCTCGAGTCCTTCCGGATGCCCGACGCGCCGGTCGCGCCGCGACCGGAGTTCGCCCGCACCCTGCGCGCCGCGCTCGAACGCGCGGCCACGAGACCTGAACGGAGCACTGACATGACCACGACCATCGCGACCACCCTCACGCCGTACCTCGCCGTTGACGACGCGGCCGCCGCCATCGACTTCTACGTGCAGGCATTCGGCGCGGTCGAGCGCTACCGGCTCGTCGGAGCCGATGGCCGCGTCGGTCACGCCGACCTCGAGATCGGCGGCGCGACCTTGTACCTGGCCGACGAGTTCCCCGAGTCGGGCGTGCTCGGTCCGCGCGCGATCGGTGGCTCGCCCGTGTTGCTGCACCTCGAAGTGCCGGACGTCGACCGCGCGTTCGCACGCGCCGTCGAATCCGGTGCCACGGTCGTCCGTCCGGTCGAGGACCAGTTCTACGGCGAGCGCGGCGGCACCTTGGCCGACCCGTTCGGCTACGTCTGGACGCTGCAGACGCACATCGAAGACGTGTCGCCCGACGAGATGTCGCGCCGTTGGGCCGACATCTCCCGCGGCGAGGACACCGACTGACGCCCGAACGCGAACTCCACTCGCGTCGCGCGCTAGCCGCCTTCGGTGCCGAGGATCGAGACGAAGGAGACCATCTCGCCCGGGTAGCCACCGAGGTTGTGCGTGAGCGCGAGCTTCCGGTTGGGCAACGTGTTGATGCGGCGCTCCTCGGGCGCCTCACCGCGCAGCTGGAGCCACGCCTCGAACATCATGCGCAGCCCCGACGCCCCGACCGGGTGGCCGAAGCTCTTGAGCCCACCGTCGGGGTTCACCGGCAGGTCGCCGTCGAGCGCGAACGCGCCCGCGAGCACTTCCTTCCACGCGGTGCCGCGCTCGCAGAAGCCGAGGTCTTCCATGAGCACGAGCTCGGTCGGGGTGAAGCAGTCGTGCACCTCGGCCATCGCGAGCTCGCGCCGCGGGTCCACCACACCCGCTTGCGCGTACGCATCCTGCGCGCAGGCGACGATCTCCGGGAACGTCGTGTAGTCGTAGTCGGGATCGGTGAGCCCGCTGCCGTTCCCGGCGACGAAGGACAACGCCTTGATGTAGAGCGGGTTGGGCGTGTAGCGCAGCGCGTCTTCGGCGCGCACGACGATCGCGGCGGCCGAGCCGTCGGCCACGCCCGCGCAGTCGAACACCGAGAGCTGGCCCGCGACCGGCGGCATCGCGGTGATCTGCTCGACCGCCATCTCCCGGCGGAACTGGGCGCGCGGGTTGCGGGCCCCGTTGAAGTGGTTCTTCGACGCGATGGTCGAGAGCACCGTGCGCATCTCGTCGTCGGAGACGCCGTACTTCTTCGCGTATGCGGGCGCGACCATCGAGAACATGGCCGCGGCCGTGAGCGTGCGACCGGTGCCGTCGCTGGGGATCGGGAACGCGTTGAGTCCCTGATATCCGGAGTCCTTCACCTTCTCGACCCCGATCGCCATCGCGACGTCGTACGCGCCGCTCGCGACCGCGTACGCGGCCTGGCGCAAGGCCTCCGAACCGGTCGCGCAGAAGTTCTCGACGCGCGTCACCGGCTTGCCTTCGAGCTGCAGCGGCTTGGCGAGCATCATCCCGCTCATCCCCGACTGCGCGGTGCCGAGCCAGAACGCGTCGACATCGTCCTGCACGACCCCGGCTGACTTGTACGCGGCTTCGGCCGCCTCGACGAGCAGGTCGTCGCTGCCCTTGTCCCAGTGCTCGGCGAAACGGGTGCATCCCATCCCGACGATCGCGACCCGATCCTTGATCCCGTGCGATCCCATCGACGCGCTCCTATGCAGACGGCGCGCCGTCGGCGCCGCCGGACTCGGCTCCGGGGTCGACTCGGACGAGCCGCCCCTTCCAGAAGTAGTTGTGGATCCCGTCGGCCGTGAACAGCTTCCGGAACGTCATCTCGACACGCGCACCGATGGCGATCTCGCCGGGATCCGCGTCGGTCAGCTCGATGGGCACGCGTCCGCCGCCGTCGAAGTCGACGACCGCGAAGACCACGGGCGGGCTCGGCGAGTACGCGAGCTTGTCGATGGTGAAGGTGACGATGGTGCCGGGCGCTTCCGACATCGGACGTTCGCCCTCGTCACCGGGTGACGGGGGCAGGTGCACCGTGCCGTCGGCGGCCTCGGAGCCGACGAACCCGAACTTCCAGTCGATCGCGCGGCCGGCCGCGGAGGAGGACGGACGGGCGGGCTCGGGGCGCCGCGGCGGTTCGACCGGGAGCATGCCCCGCCACGCGAGGTACTTCCCGTACGCAATCGGTGCGCCCGCCGCGATCTGCTGCGCAAGCGGCGCGGAGCTGTGGTGCTCGGCGAGGGCCGGAGTCGTGCGCACAATGATGGCGTCGGCGCCGTCGGCGAGCACGAGCAGGGCGATCGTCTGGCCCGGTCGGGCCCGTTCCAACGCGCTGCACAACAGCAGCGCGGGCTGCGCCGCACCCGTGTTGCCGACAACGCCGCCGAGCCCGTCGATGACCCGGTCCGCGGGAACACCGAGCTTCTTCGCGACCGCACCCGCCGCGCGCTCGTGCGTGCTCGTGACGACGAGATGGTCGATCTGGTCTGCGCCGAGTCCGGCATCCTTCAGCGCGGCTTCCCACGCCTCGACACCCAGGCTGGTGTAACGGGTCTCTCCGAACCGTTCCTCCCACACCTTCGAACGAACGTCGCCGGGTGTACGCCAGCGGTCGACGAACTCCTCGGTGGTGCTGTGCCACGCGACGACTTCGGCGAGCACCGGCGCGTCGTCGTCGCTGCCGATCAGCAGCGCGGCGGCACCGTCGCCACCCGCGGCCTCGTCGGGGCTGCCGGGCAACCCGCTGCGGAGGTCTGCGGCCACGACGAGCGCGGCACCCGTACTGCCGAGCGCGGCGCGGAAGGCGCCGAGCCCCGATCGCACCGCGCCGACCGCGTCGTACGCGCTCGCGCCGCGTGAGAGGCGAAGCGCGGCGTGCACCGCGGTCGCGTTCGTCTTGTCCGCGTACGCAGGCGCGACGGTCGCAAACCACACGGAACTGATGTCGGTGTCGGGCGCGTCCCGCCGCGCGCGCCGCGCCGCCTCGACCCCCATCGTCGTCGTGTCCTCGTCATACGAAGCGACGGTCCGCGTGCCCTTCCCTCCGCCCGTACCCGCGACCGCGACGATCGTCGTGCGGTCGAGCCGGCGGTACGGCAGGTAGGTGCCCCAGCTGCAGATTCCACGCATGGTTGCGGACGGTACACGTACTGTCATGAGTCGAGCACCGTGGCGGCGACCATCTCTTCGAGGGCACGAGTGTCGTACCAGTCGAGCTGGAGCGCCTTGGCCCGGCGGAAGTACAGCTGGATGTCGTACTCGACGGTGAAGCCGACGCCACCGAAGATCTGCTGCGCCATCGCGGTCACGTCGCGGAACGTCTGGGTCGCGAAGAGCTTGGCCATCGGCGCGAGCCGGTCGGTCGGCCGGTCGTTGTCGCGCGCCCACGCCGCTTCCCACACGAGCGTGCGGCCGCCGTCGACGGTGGCCTTGGCGTCCGCGAGGTAGTGGGCCAGAGCCTGGAACGCGCCGAGCGGCTTGTCGAACTGGTGCCGGTCCTTGGCGTACTGGACCGTGATGTCGAGCGCGTAGCCGGCGCCGCCCATCGCGTACGCGGCCAGCAGGACGATGCCGTCCTGCATCGTCGCGGTCCAGGTGGACCAGCCGCTCCCGGGTGCACCGGTACGCGCTTCCGCCGGCACCCGAACCTGGTCGAAGTCGACGCGGTACTGCGTGTCGGAGGCGACCGTCATCAGCTGCGTGAGCGTGATGCCCGGCGCGTCGCGCGGCACGATGAACAGATCGATGTCGGCGACACCCGGGCCCGTACGCCCGAGCACGACGAGCCCGTCGGCCGCCCGCGCGAAGCGGACGTGCCGCTTGGTGCCGGTAAGGACAAATCCGTCACCGTCTGCGACCGCGCGGAGCTGCACGCCGCGCGGCCCGAAGCCGCCGTTGGGCTCCAGCCACGCCGGCGTCAGCACCGCGGTGCCGGACGCGATCTTCGGCAGCCACTCCTGTCGCTGCTCGGTGCTCCCGGCGCGCTCGAGCACGCCGCCGCACAGCACCGAGCTCACGAAGTGGGGCGACGGCGCGAGCGCGCGGCCGAACTCCTCGTAGACGACCGCGGCGTCGAGCATCGACATGCCGGAGCCACCGTCGGCTTCCGCGATGGTGAGCCCGAGCAGCCCGAGGTCGGCCAACTGCGTCCAGAACGATTCGGGGTAGCCGATGGGGTCGTCCTCGACCTCGCGCACGACCGTGAGTGATGCGTGCTTCTCGCACACGCCGCGCACGGTCTCCCGCAGCATCGCTTGTTCGTCGGTGAAGTCGAGATCCATCGTTCCTCGTCGATCGCGTTCGGGCTACGGGCGCCAGGCGTCGCCGCGCCGGGTCCAGGGGTTGTCGTCGGCGTCGACCGGTACGGCGACCCGTGCCGTGCACGCGGTCGCGACCGTGTCGCCGACGTTGAGCGTGACGTCGAGGTCGATCCAACCGCAGCCGACCTCGTCGGTGTCGACCTTGCGCACCGTCGCGCGCAGCTCCATCGTGTCGCCCGGAAAGACTGACCCCTTCATGCGGAAGGTCATGCGTCCGAGCCGGCCCCTGGGCCCGGTCCAGTCGGTCAGGTACCGCTCGAACCACGCGGCCTGGTTGGGTGTGTTCAAAAAGATGTCGCGCGTCCCGTTGCGTTCAGTCGCGTAGTGGTAGTCGTGATGCATCGGCCGCCAATCGCGCGCCGCGATCGCGCCGAGCACCACCGTCGTGGACGTGACGTCGTAGCGCAGGGCCGGCAGCTCCGTGCCCTCGCGCACGGCGGCGAGCGTGAGATCGCTCATGCGCCACTCCCGGTGCGCCGGTAACCGAAGCCGGTGTACGACTCGACGCACACGAGCTCGTCGCGCTGGTTGTGGTACACGACGTCGATCACCCAGAAGCGGCCGGTGCCGAGCTTGGTCGTCTTCTCGTCGCTGATGGATCGCAGTACCTGGTGCGTGCGCAGCCGGTCGCCGATGCGAACCGGTTCGTGGAACACCAGTGTGTTGTCGCTCATGACGGCTTCCGGCAGCTCGAACCGTTCCTTCAAGTCGAAGTGCACCTGCAAGGGCACTTGCGGCTCGGTGCTTCCTGGGCGCCAGTTGTGCGGACGGAACCAGACCGACACCATCGTCGGCGGCGCGATCGGGCCGCCGGTGATCGTGGCGGCCGCGTCGTCGTCCCAGAACAGCGGATTGCCGTTCTCGACCGACGCGCACGACGTCCAGATGTAGCCCTGCTCCACCGGGAACTCACCGTCGACCTCGTACTGCGGCACGTCGAGCAGCTTGCGCACGTCCTCCGGCAAAGGGCTCATGCGACGACCCCGGCGACGCGCAGCCGCTCGATCTCGTTCGCGGTGAATCCTGCGGCCCCGAGGACGTCGTCGACGTCGGTCACCGTCGCGTCGCGCAGCTCGTACGGATCCTCCGGCGTGATCTGGCCCGCGAGCACCGGGCCGACCTGGCGGAAGCGTCCCTCACTCGGATGCTCGGCTTCGACGAACGCGACGCGCGCCGCGAACTGCGGGTCGTCGACGACCTCGGGCACACTCAGCACCGGCGCCACACAGGTGTCGGCGGGAGTCAGCATCGCGGCCCACTCGTCGCGTGTCCTGGTCTTGAACGCGGCGCGCAGATCCGCGCGGATGGCGTCCTGCGCGGAATCCTCCATCTGTGCGCCGATCCACTGCTCGCAGCCGACGAGCCGGCACAGGTTCGCCCAGAACCGCGGCTCGATGGCGGCGACCGCCAGCCAGCCGGCATCGGCGGCTTCGTAGTTGTCGTAACAGGCGTACCGGCCAGTGAGGAGCCCGCGGCGCGGGCCGGGAACGACACCGGTCGCGAGGTACTCGTCGACCGCGAGCGACATCAGTGCGAGCACACCGTCGGCGGCCGAGACGTCGAGGTGCGCGCCCAGGCCCGTCGTGGCGCGCCGCACGAGCGCGGCGAGGATCGCGACGACCGCGTGCATCCCGCCGCCCGCGCTGTCGGCCACGGTCGCGCCGGGAACCGGTGGCCCGCCGTCAGCGCGCACGTGCGTGGTACCGAGGAAGCCGCCGACCGCCAGGTAGTTGAGGTCGTGCCCGGCGAACTGCGCGTGCGGACCGTGCTGCCCGTAGCCGCTCGTCGAGCAGTAGACAATCGCCGGGTTCGCCGCGGCAACCGCGTCGTAGTCGACGCCCAGTGACGCGACGACGCCGGGCCGGAAGCTCTCGATCACCACGTCGGCGCCGCAGGCGAGCCGCAGGAACGCATCCCGGCCCGCGCCCGCCTTGAGGTCGAGGAGCACGCGCTGCATGCCGCGGTGGCCGCCGTACGCGTGGAAGGGCGGGACGAGCTGCACGCCATCGTCCTTCGGCACCGGCCCGACCTTGACGACGCGCGCGCCGTAGTCGCCGAGCCAGCGTGATGCGCGCGCGGCTGGCCCGACCGACGCCAAGTCCAGGACGGTGATGCTCTCCAGCATCGGTGTGCCGGTCACGCGCGTCAGAAGTTCTTCGGGAGGCCGAGACCGCGGCGGGCGATGATGTTCTTCTGGATCTCCGACGCGCCACCGCCGATCGTATCGATCACGGTGTAGCGGTACGTCGATTCGGCCCGGCCGGCCATGGGCGCCTCTTCGGTGCGCACCCGCAGCTGCGCGCCGGGCCCGCCGATGTCCATCGACGCGTTCGCAAGTCGTCGCGAGAACTCGGTCGCGTAGAGCTTGTACACCGAAGACTCCACGGTCGGCGGCGGTGCACCCTGCGTTTCCGACTTGACCGACGCGTCGACGACCCGCAGCCCGAGCACGCGCGCGACCTCGCCCTGCGTGACGAGCTGCGCGATCTGCGAACGCACGACCGGATCGTCCTTCAAGGGCTCGCCGTCGATCTCGGTGTCGCGCACGTAGTCGCACAGCACGTCGAGGCGCTGCTGCATCGGCGAGAACGTGAACATGGTGAAGCGTTCGAGGTCGAGCGCAGACGAGATGTATTGGAAGCCCTTGTTCAGCTCGCCGACCACATGCGAGTCGGGCACGAACACGTCGTCGAAGAACACGTCGTTCGTGCGCTCGTCACCCATGGTCCAGATGCCGTTGATCGTGATGCTGGGGTGGTCGAGCGGCACGAGGAACAGCGTGATGCCCGAGTGCTTCGGCGCATCAGGATCGGTGCGCGCGCCCACCCAGTACCAATCGGCGAAGTGGGCGGAGGTGGTCCACGTCTTCTGCCCGTTCAGAACCCAGCCGGTGACACCGTCCTGTTCCGCGGGCGTCGCCTTCAACTTCATCGACGCCGCGTCGGAACCGGCATCGGGCTCGCTGTAGCCGACCGCGAACTCGACCTGCGCGTCGAGGATCTGCGGGAGGAACTCCTGCTTGAGCTCGTCGCTGCCGACGCGGATGAGCGTCTTGCCGATGATGCCGACACCCTTGCCGATCTGCGGGCCGCCCCGCCCTGCGAGTGCTTCGTTGAGCAGGAACTCGTAGACGCCTTCGCCGTCCTGGCCGCCGTACTGCTTCGGCCAGGTGATGCCGAGCCACCCGCGGTCGGCCAGCTTCTTCATGAACGCCCGCCGCGCCGGCGTGTCGACGATCTGGGCCATGTTCTCCCGCGTCACGTCGAACACGTCGGGATCGTCGTTCGCGTCCAGGAAGGCGCGCACGTCGTCGGCGAACGCCCGCTCCTCGGGGGAAAAGTCGAAGTCCACCGCGCCCTCCGGCATCGAATCTGACGGGTCGTCAGATTAGGTGTGAGCGCCCGCTACCCGCCACCGCCCCTACGCCGGCGCGATCGATCAGGCGTTGGGCGCGTGTCGCGGAATGCGCAAGCGGCTGGCGGCGCCACCGACCCGGGCGCGCATGGCCGCATCAGTGTGGGCGATCTGCGCACGCCCGCGGGACCACCGTGAGGTCGTGCTCGCGTCGGCAGGTTGCGCCGCGGACTGCTGCGAACCGGACGGCGTCGCCGAGGTGTCGGAGTCGGGTCCGCGGGCAGTGTCGGCACCGACGCGCTCCCGGAGCCTGATCGCCACGACCGCCGCGCCGACAGCCCCGAGGATGAACGCGAGAAGGACCAACGCCCACTTGCGCTTCGACTGGCCGAAGACCTCGTCGACTGCTTCGTCGACGACGTTCGACGCAGCGCGCTCGATCACCGATGCCATGCCTGCTCCGAAGGTCAGTCGCTCTACTCGGCCGGGACACGAGCGTTGCACATCCGGCCGGGACATACCTACTGCTCGCCGCCGGGGCGCGCGAATATCGGTTGCCAGCGCGCGATCACGACCGGACGAGAGGGCAGCACGATGGCTGAAGAGTGGTTCTGGTGTCTCGAGCACAAGGCCGCGGAACCCGGCGAGGAAGGCTGCCCGCCGGATCGCCGGCTCGGTCCCTATCCCTCGCGGGAGGCCGCGGAGCACTGGAAGGAACAGTTCGACGCTCGCAACAAGGCCTGGGACGACGCGGACAAGGCGTGGGAGGAAGGCTGACCGGGACCTCGGTCGCTAACTGATCACGCCGTTGGCGCGCAGCTCGTCGAGCTCCGCATCGGAGCAGCCGAGCTCGGCTCGCAGCACCTCGGCGGTGTGCTCCCCCACCCACGGCACCCGTGTCTCGGGACCTTCGGCGACGCGCGACATCTTGATCGGGTTGCCGGGGACGAGTACCGGAGGGCCGGAGCCGTCGGGGCGTTCCATCTCCACGAGCATGTTGCGCGCCGCGAGATGGGGATCGGCGACGACCTCCGCGGCTTCGTGCACCGGGCCGACCGCGAGGCCGGCGGCCGAGAGCAGCGCGGCCGCTTCCCGCTTCGTCTTGTCGGCCGCCCACGCCTCGACCGCGGGCCGGATGACGTCGTCGAGGTGCACGTCCCAACCGGTGCGCGTCGCGAAGCGCGCATCCGTCCTCCACTCCGGGCGCCCGAGCAGGTCGGCGAGGGCGACGAACTGGTGCTCGCGCACCATCTGCATGACGAACCAACCGTCGCGCGCCTTGAACGACGTGATGAGGTATGGCACCGGTGAGGGCTGCCGGTCCCAACCGAGCGAGTAGAAGTTCGGCACGATGTCGGTCATCGCGACGGTCGCGTCGTACATGGCCAGGTCGATGCGCTGGCCGAGCCCGGTCGCGTCGCGGTGCCGCAGCGCGGCGAGCACGCCGATCACCGCGAACAGCGCGGTCGAGATGTCGCCGAGCGCACCCACCGGGTTCGGCCGCGGTCGTTCGTCGGGACGGCGCATGAAGTCGTAGATCCCCGACATCGCTTCGACGATCGACGCGTACGCCGGCCACTCGCCGTACTCGGACGCGTCGGCGCCGAACCCGGAAGCGGACACGTACACACTGCCGGGGTGCCGCTCGGACACGACGTCGTAACCGAGGCCGAGGCGATCGATCGTTCCCGCCTTGAAGTTCTCCGCGAACACGTCGAAGCGCGGCACGAGCCGCAGCACGAGCTCGCGCCCGGCATCGCTGCGCAGGTCGATGCCGACGCTCCGCTTCCCGAGGTTGCTCCGGAGGAAGGTCGCACCGACCGTGCGGCCCTCGGGATCGGTGATCGACGGCGACGCGGCCCGGCCGGATTCACCGTGCACCGGGTGTTCGACCTTCACGACATCCGCGCCGAGGCGAGCGAGCACCTGGGTTGCGAATGGCATCGCCGCCATCTGCTCGAGCGCGAGCACGCGCACGCCATCGAGCGGCTTGCCGTACTGCTGTGCCTCGCCGTTGGCGACCTCACCCACGCGCAATGCGTCCTCACTCTCGTTTCCCGGACCTCGGCGCCGGTTCCTAGCCCGCGATGGTCAGGAGCCGGAACGCCTCGACCGGTTCGTGCTTGCCCTTGACCTCGACGCTGCCGAGCGGTTCGACGACGGCCGTGGCGCCGAGCAGCGCTCGGGTGCGTTCGCCGATCACGATCTGACCGGGTGGCGCGAGCCCCTCGAGTCTCGATGCCAGATTGACCGCGTCGCCAATCGCGGTGAAGGAACGGACGTCTTCGCCACCGATGTTGCCGATCAGCGCGGGTCCGGTGTTGATCCCGACACGGATCTGCGGCCAGTCGGGATGTTCGGCCGCGACGGAGTCGATCGCCCGGCACACCGCGAGGCCGGCGCGCGGCAGCCGCGCCGGCGTGGTCCGGCTGACGGATCGGTGCGTTGAACAGCACCATCAGCGCGTCTCCGATGAAGTGCGTCACGGTGCCGCCGCGCGTGAGGAGGATCGGCACCGCGAGACCGAAGTAGTGGTTGAGCATCTGCACGACCTCGGTCGGTTCGCGGCGTTCCGAGAACGCGGTGAAACCCTGGAGGTCGGCGAACAGCACCGTGACCTCGCGTTGCTCGCCCCCGAGTGCAGCCTGCTCCGGATCTGCGAGCAATGCGGTTGCCACGTCCGGCGACATGTACTGGCGGAAGAGCCGGTTGAGATCGTGGTACATGCGCGCGTTTTCCACCGCGACCGAAAGCTGTCCCGCGAGCGTGGCGAGCAGCGCCTGGTCGTACTCGGATCCGTTGCCTTCGCGCGTCACGCGCACCATCCCGGCCGGATGTCCTTTGACGAACAGGGGCGCCACCAGATCGCCGACGGGCGCGCTCGCCGTCGGGTCGAGGTCGATCACGACTTCGTCGGGTGCGAAGCCGGCGCGCAAGTGCCCGGTCGCGCGCGCGACCACGTCGGCCTCCGTCCGGATCACCGACACCTCACTGCCGATTGCAGCAAGCGCACCGAGGCGGCGGATGCGCTCGCGCTCATGGCCGAGCGCGTCGGCCGCCTGCGCCAGCAGCTGCACCTGCGAGTCCGAGAGCTCGAAGCGATCGGCGAGCCCCGCGGCCGCGCGCTCCACCGAGCCCTCTTCGCCGGACTCGATCGACTCCACGAGCACGTCGAGCGCCGACGCGTAGTCGGTACGGATCCGGGCGAGTGTTTCGTCGAGCGCGACCGCACGGAACAAGGACCGGGTCGAGCCCTCGCGTGAATACTCGACGAGCACGCCGTAGGCGACGAGCGCGAACGCAATCGTCATGAGGACGTGCCACATCCACCAGGAGGCTTCCCAGCTCCGGCCGACGAGTGTTGCGACACTGGCTTCGGCGAGCAGCACGAACGCGGTGAGCACCGACAGCAGCACCATCGACGGTCGTTTCAGGTACTGCAAGAAGTAGATGACCGAGGCGGCGCAAAAGAGCATCGCGGCCGGCACCACGAACGCGGCGAAGTCGGAGCGGTGCTGCTCGACGGTCGGCTGGCCGTCGAGAGGAGGCCACCGCGCGAGCGACCACACGGCCCACACCGCGAACAAGACGAAGGTCGCGCCGAGCAGCACCGGCGCGTCTCGCACGACGACCGGCCGGAACCGAGCGGGAAGGAACGCAGACGCGATCGCCGGGATCACCGCGAGCGTCAGGCCGACGGGCACACCGAGCACGAAGCCGGAGTTCGACACGTCGACGAGCACCGTGGGCGTGCCCAGCGCGTGCAGGCCGAGGAAGCCGGCGGCGATGAGGAACGACAGGCCGACGAGGAACAGACGCGCGTCATCATGGCGGCGCGCTTCGAGTGCGGCCTTGATCGCGAGCACAGAACTGATGAGCGCGGTGACGAGCACGAGCCAGAAGTGCGGACCTTGGTGCTGCCACATGAGATCGTGGTCGACCTGCGGCCGCCGGGTCAGGACCCACAGGCCGAGCAACGGCAGCGCGACGTGCACGAGCCACACGAAGGGTCGCGCGGGGAAGTGCCGGGCCATGACCAGTCACGAAAGCACACACCGCCGCGCCCGGCCAAGCGTCATGTCGGTTGATTGCGAACCGACCGGCCGGTTCAGTGCTCCTGATCAGTTCTCGAGGAACGGAATGTTGAGCCGGCCGAGGATCCAGTCGATGGGCGCGCGCTCGGCGACGACCTTCAGGCCCCTCGCGACGATTCCGGGGATGGTGTTGCGCTCGTCGGCGTCGTCGATCGCGCGGACCAGGCCGACACGGAGCGCCTGCTCGAGCGTGTCCTGCGTCCACGTGACTTCGGGCCCGAAGTCACTGTTGCGATCGAGCGAGAGGATCAGATCCTCCCGGCTCGTGTGCAGATCGCATGCGGCGCCGTTGATGGCCGACAAGGCAATCCGCTGCAGGGTCCCGTCGATACCGCTGCCCTGTGGGAACGGATCGGCTGGCGCATCGCAGGGCGCGACGTAGTCGCGGGTGCCGAAGTCCCGCGCGCCGGCGCGGAACTCCGCCGCGATGAGCGCGCCCACCAGCACCATCACCGCGACACTCACCGCGAGCGCGTCGTGATGCCACGACGCGTGCCGGAAGGCGGGAAGCAGCGCGGCCGCGAGCGCGGCCAGGGCACCGAAGAGCGCGGCGATGAGGAACGAGACGCGGAACGCGCGCGTCAGCGTGTCGCGGATCGCGTTGACGACGCCGTCTCGCGTCTCGCGCAGGTTCGCGTTGTCGGCCGCGCCTCGCTTGTTGAAGGGTTCGGACGGGTCGGGAACCTCGCCGCGCGGCGCGTTCCCGACGAGGTCACGGAGGTCGAGCGCGAGGCTCACCTTGGTGCGCAACGAGATGTCGGCGTCGAGCACCTCCGCGGTCGTCGCACGGGTTGCGTTGATCGCGGCGGTGTCGAGATGCGTCGCGAGCACCGGCGCGATGATCGCGAGGCCGAGCACGAATCCGGCATGGCGCGCCGCGATCGACACCGTCGCGGCACGCACATTCGCCTCGGTCGGCGGCACCGCGGCGGGCCCGAGCACGCCGCCGAGCAGCCCCAGGCCGAGGCCGCAAGCGAACAACGCCGGCGCGGCCCACCACCCGGATGCGTCGGGGAGGAACGCGAGCGCGACGAGACCGCCGGCCATGGCGACGCCGCCGGTGATCGCCGCGAATCGTTCGGGGAGCAGCGGCCCGAGCCGGCGGACGACGATTGCGCCGACCGGCAACCCGCTGACGACGAGCGCGCCGGCGAGCGGCTCCCAGCCCCACACCACGACGAGCAGCAACACCGACAGGAACAACGCACCGACGAGCGCGCCGTAGAGCAGGAGGAACCCGGTGTTGGCGAGCCAGGTGCGGCCGGCCCGTTCTCGCCGGGGCGCGATCTCGACCGCGCGGGCGCGCGGGTCGAGCACCGCGACGAGCGCGATCGCCGCGAGCGGCGCTTGCAACAAGAAGATGCTGCGCCAGCTGAACAACTGTGTGAGCAGACCGCCGAGTGCGGGCCCGAGCGCGGCGCCAATGGTGCCGGCGACGCCCCAGATCGCGATCGCGTGCGCGTCACTCCCGCGGATTCCGGCCAGCACGGGCACGAGCCCGGCGAGCGCGAGCGCGGCACCGAAGCCCTGCACCGTACGGCCGATGATCAGCACCTCGAACGAGTTGGCGAGACCGCAACCGAGCGACGCGAGCGTGAACACGGACAGCCCGACGCCGGCGAACACGTGGCCGCGCACCCGTCGCTCGAGCGGCAACACCGCGAGGGCACCGACGACGATCGCGATGTTGTACGCGGTGATGGTCCACGACACGCCGACGATCGAGACGTCGAATGTTCCGTAGAGGTCGGGCAGTGCGAGCACGACCACCGACGAGTCGGCCACCGCGAGCGCGACGGCCAGTGCGACGACGATGGTGAGCAGCGGATCGCGACGTTTCGCCGGGGCCGGCGCGGGAGGAGCTGCGGTCACTGGCGGGTAGCCTCGCAGGGACGAGAGGAGCGACCGTGGGATACCGGATCGACATCACCTACTGCGTTCCCTGAGACTATTCGGATCGCGCCGTGAGCGCGACGAAGGATCTCCTGGCGCACTACCAGCACGTGATCGACGAGCTGAAGCTCGTCACCGGCTCGAAGGGCGTCTTCGACGTTCGCGTCGACGGCGAGTTGCTCTTCTCGAAGCACGACCTCGGTCGCCACGCCAAACCGCACGAGGTCCTCGCGCGCTTCCGCGAGCACATCGGACCGGACGTGAAGGAGTACGGCACGTAGTCGATCGCTCGGTGGCTACCGCTCGTCCAGCGGAGTCATGAGCAGCGTCTGCGTGTAGCCTGTAAGCGTGTTGTTGTCGACGTAGATGTGCTGCGTCCCTGCGTGGATGTCGCGGAAGCAGCGCTGCAAGGTGCTCGGGTTGCGCAACGCGTCGGTGCCGGCCCACGTGTAGGCGAACCGCGCCGCGTCCGCGGCGATGCGAGTGGCATAGGTCGTCGCCTGCCGCATCCGTTGCTGCTGGACCAGCGTGGCCGCGCCATCCGCGATGGCGGCCGCCTCGGCTTCCGCGAAGGCTTCGAACACATAGGCGCGTGCAGCGCGCATCGCGGCGTCGTGCATCGCGAACTCGTGCTGGAACAGCTGCTGCGCGGTCACCGGTTCGAAGCTGCCCATGCGCTGCTTGCGCTCGGCGATCGCGAGCACCTCGACGAGCGCTCGCTTCCCGACGCCGAGCGCGAAGCCGGCGTGTCCGGACGCGACGAGCCCGAAGAGGCCGATCCGGTACATCGGACCGCCCCGCTTCGGTTCGGCTTCGAGCAACCGGAACGTGAACCCGTCGCGCACGAACTGCTCGTCGACGGCGTAGTCGTAGCTGCCGGTGCCGGCGAGTCCCATGACGTCCCAGTTGTCGCGCAGTTCGACGTCCTCCGATGGGAGGAAGCCGACGAGAAGCGACGGCAGGCCGGCGCCGGTCACGACCGGTTCGCCGTCCTTCGTCTCGGTCGCGCCCGCGGCGAGCCACGTCGCGTGCCCGCACCCGCTGCCGAACTGGTACCTGCCGGAGATCACGTAACCGTCGTCGCGCGCAACGGCGCTCCCGACCGGCCCGAACATGCCCGCGTGGATGCCGGGCGCACCGCCCGGGAACATCGCGGCCGTCGCGTCGTCGTCGCAATAGATCGCCGCGAACGCCGAAGACGACGCGTTGGCCATCACCGACCAGCCGGTCGAGCCGTCCGCGTAGGCGAGCTCCTCGAACACGCCGAGCACAGTCTCGATCGGCGCTTCGGCACCACCACACACCACCGGCACCATCGTCCAGAACAGGCCCTGCTCGGCCACTGCCTCGACCACCTCCTTGGTCGTGGTGCCGTCCCGTTCGGCTTCCTCGGCTGCCCCTTCGATGAGTGGCCGGAGGGTGCGCGCGCGGGTGACGAGGCCAGTGTCGAGATCGGTCGGGTCGAGATCGGTCGGGTCGAGATCGGTCGGGTCGAGATCGGTCATGGCTTCAGGTTCGTGCCCGTTGCGCACCAGGAGCAACTTTCGCCGGCCCGGATGCGCGAAGCGAGCGCCGCAGCGCTCAGGTCGAGGACCGTTCGCGCCGACTCGATCTTGATGTCCGCGCAACCGCTTCCCGTGCACCGCGAGTCCGCTCGCGTCGTCACCAGGGAGCCGCAGGTCGCGGAGCTGCTCGATGGCCTGGCCGAGTTCGGCGTGGTCACGTTGCACCACCGGCGCATCGAGCGCAGCCGGTCGACGATCGACCATGTGGTCGTGGCGGCATCGGGCGTGTACGTCGTCGACACCCGCACGTGGACGGGTCGGGTCGAGCTGCGCCACGGGTCCAGCCTTCTGCGCCGCAACGACCGGCTCGTCGTCGCGGGACGGGACCGAACCCGGCTCGCCGACCGCCTCACGAAGAAGTCCGTGCGTGTCCGCCGGGCGCTCGGTGGCCTCGTCGTGCCGGTGCACGGCGTGTTGTGCTTCGTCGACGGCGACTGGCCCCTCTGGGCGAAGCCGATCGAGTTGCGGGGCGCGACCGTCATGTGGCCGAAAGAGCTCGAGCGGCGGGCCAAGCGGCTCGGCAAGCTCGACGGCGCCGCGATCTGCGACATCGCCGCGCGGCTGCAGCACTCCCTCCCGCCGCACTGAGGCGCGAGGAAACGCGCGCGTCACCCAACCGCAGTGACGCGCGCCCTCAGGCCGAGGGTGCGCCGGCGGAGGCGGCCGTCGTGGCCCGCGCGTACAAGTGGCGCAGCAGCGCGAGGAGCACGGTCTTCACCGACTCCCGACTGCGCGAGTCGCACAGCACGACAGGCACACCACGGGGCACGCTGAGCGCCTCGCGCACTTCCGGGATCGGGTAGTGGTACGAACCGTCGAAGTGGTTGACGCCGACGACGAACGGGATGTTCCGTGTCTCGAAGTAGTCGAGACCGAAGAACGCGTCGCCGAGCCGGCGAGTGTCGGCGAGCACGATCGCGCCGAGCGCGCCCTCGCAGATGTCATCCCACATGAAGCCGAACCGTTCCTGGCCGGGCGTGCCGAACAGGTACATCACGAGCTCGTCGTCGACGGTGATACGACCGAAGTCCATGGCGACGGTGGTCGTCGTCTTGTTCTGGACCTGGGACGTGTCGTCGATGCCGACCGACTCGGTCGTCATGGCCGCTTCGGTCGTCAGCGGGGTGATCTCGGAGACGGCACCGACGAACGTCGTCTTGCCGACGCCGAAGCCACCGGCCACGACGAACTTGACGGATGTCATGCGCCGCATGGGCGCGTTAGAGGCTTCGTACACGGTCGATCATCCTCGTCAGCACGGACAGCTCTATGTCGACCGGATCGTTGTGGTGAACGATCAATCGGTCATCGGCGACCAGGTCGCCGACCAACACACGCGCAACACCCAGCGGGAAGCCGAGCTTGGCGGATACCTCAGCGATTGAGTGCGGGGTTCGGCACAGCTGGATGATGCGCCCGGCCTCGAACGCGGCGTCTCCCGCAGTGGCAGTGGTCTGCACCAACGTCTCGACGCGCAGCGTGTCAGCCGCGCGCGTGCGCCCGCCGGTCATGACGAACGGCCGCACCAAGTCATCGCTCATGGGATTTCACCCACCTCTGCGTCGCCACCCCGCGCATCCCGTGCTCAGGTGAGCACGGACTCCTTCAACTCGGCGACGAGTGCCGGCGTCAACACCGAACCGGCCCGCTCGACGAGCAGTCCGATCTGGTAACCGACACTCCCGATGTCGCAACCCCGACTCGCGAGCACGCCGAGGCTGCTGCCGTCGGACACCGACGACACGAACAGGAAGCCGCCCTGCAGGGCGATGATCACCTGGTCGAGACCACCGAGCCCGAAGCACCGTGCGGTGCTGTGACCCAGGCTCGCCATGCCGGCGATGATCGCCGACAACTGTTCGGCCGTAGCGCGGTCGATCGAATTCGACATCGCCATGAGCAGTCCATCGGACGAGACCGCGACCGAAAGGGTCACGCCACTCGTACCTTCGACAAAGCTCGTGAGCAACCAGTTGAAGTTGCGTGCTTGCGCACTCAGCTCGTGCTGGACTGTCACGCCCCACCTCCGTCGCCGCGGCGCACCGCGTCGGCGCGGCCTTGGTCTGTCGCTGCTCGGAACGCAGCGAACAACTCGTAATTCGGTCGGGCCGCTTCGGGGCCGGCCGGCATCGGTGCCGGTTCGGGCCTCGGCGGCGGTGCAACCGGTTCCGCTTCGAGCTCACGCCGCGGGAGCGGCGGAGCCGACTCGGGAACTGCGGCGACCATCTCGGCCTCCGCGACGACCGCGACTGCGGGCTCCGGTTCGGGCTCGACGTGAGTCTGCGCCGCCGCGATCCGCAGCACCTGGTCCGGCACGGCCGGTGCGGGCGCATCGGCGCCCCGCCCGCGACGGCCCCGCCGTGGCAGTTGCGGCAGCAGGTCGTCCTGGATCGGCGCGGCCACGAAGGCAACCGCGTCGGTCGCCGCGACCTCGGCCGCGTGCTCGGGCAGGTTCTGCACGAACGCCTGCACCGGCTCGGGCTGCGGGGCCGCCGGCTCCACGAGCGGTTCCGGTTCCGGCTTCTCCTTCGCCTCGATCGGCGCGGACGCCTGCGTCGCGTGCAGCATCGCCGCGAACGCGCCCTTGTCCACCGCCGGGGCGGCGGGCGAGGCGTCGGCCACGACGTCTTCGACGACTTCGGCAACGACTTCGTCGTGCACTTCATCGACGTCGGCCAGTTCGGTCGCTTGGGCGACGGTGGGCGCCTCGAAGGGCGCCGGCAGGTCGACCGGTTCCACGAACGCGGCGGGTTCGACTGCGTCGAACGGTGCCGGTGCGATGACGGGAATCGTCGGTGCGGCCGCGTCACCAACCGGTGCGGTGGCGCCGAGGAACGCGGCCGTTGCGGCCGCGAGCGGCATCGGTGCCGGGCCCACGTCGACCGGTGTCGGCATCCCGGCACGCGGTTCGGCCGGTATCGGCGCCGCGTTCCACGTCGGTGCGGGCTCCGGCTCGCTCTCCTCCGTGGTGGACTCGTCCGAGGCACCGTCGGTCGTTGCCTCGTCCGGCTCCACCAGGAAGCTGGCCGCGGCCATGAATGCGGGCACGTCGATGTCTTCGTCGGCCGCGGGTGCGTCCGAGGAGACCGGCGCGACCGGCTCGCCGATCGGCGCGGCGGCGGCCGCGTCATCGTCGGCCGGCGCGTCCTCGACCAGTCCGCCTTCGCCCAGTCCGTCTTCGACCAGTCCTTCCTCAACCAATCCTTCTTCGAGGGCCAAGTCGCCGAACGAGAAGGCGTCGACTTCCGGCATCTCGCTGATCGATCCGCCCATGCCGTCGTCGAGCAACGTGAAGGGCAACACGAGCGTCGCCATCACACCGCCGGATTCCGACGGAGCGAGGTCGACGTGGATCTGGTGCCGCAGCGCGAGCTGGGCGACGACGTAGTGACCGAGGTAGCGAGACGGTGCGACGGTGAAGGATTCGTTCGCGGAAAGGCGCAGGTTGGCGCGGGCGATGTCTTCTTCCGACATTCCGAGGCCGGAGTCGACGATGGCGATCTCGTAGCCCTCGTCGCTGTGGCGTCCGTAGACGTTCACCGTCGAGTCGGGCGGCGAGAACGTCAGGCCGTTCTCGACCAGCTCCGCCACGATGTGGCTGACGTCGGCGACGGCCCGGCCGACCACCGTCGTCTCGTCCATCGGCTGCAGGCGGACCCGCGCGTACTGCTCGACCTCGCCGAGCGCGGCCCGCAACACGTCACCGACGGGAACCGGCGCCGACCACTGCCGCGCCGGCTCCTCACCCGCGAGCACGAGCAGCGACTCCGCGTTGCGGCGCATGCGGGTCGCGAGGTGGTCGAGGCGGAAGAGCTGCTCGAGCTCTTCGGAATCGGACTCTTCCTGCTCGAGCTGGGTGATCAGGTCGAGCTGACGGGAAAGCAGGTTCTGGTTGCGCCGACCGAGGTTGACAAAGGAGTCAGCGATGTTGCGGCGCAGCACGACCTGCTCCACCGCGAGACCCATTGCGCTCTCCTGGACCGCGTTCAGCGCGTCGACCGCACCGGCGACCTCGGCGCCACCCCGGACTCGCACCGGTTCGACTTCCGGCGGCACGACGTCCTCACCGGGCGGCGTCTCGAGGATCGAGTTCACTGCGTTCGGCAGACGCTCGCTCGCCATCACGCGTGCCTCGTCGGCCAACCGGCTCAACGGCCGGGTGATCCAGCGGTTCGCCAAGGCGAGGACGAGCAGCGCGAGGGCGACAGCGCCGACGGCGACCAACAGGTAGTTCCGCTGCTTCGTCGTCGCGTCGTTGCGCAGCAGCGCGGCGCGCGCGTCGACGATCCTGGCGACCTTCTTCTGCGCGGCGGGCATCTGTGCCGCGTCCGACTTCGGCGTCGCGGCGAGCAGCGCGTTGAGCTCGGTCGCAGCCGGGTTGTTCGCGGCACCGTCGATCGCCGCCACATACGGCGCGCGCTCGGGGCTGTCGAGCACGCTGAGGACCGGCTTCTCGTACAGCCCGACCGCGAGGTTGCGCACCCGCCGTTCGGCGGCGTCGCGCTGACCCACGAGGATCGGCGTCTGGATGATCGCGTCCTTGTCCTTCAGGGTTCCGGAGATCAGTGCGGCGCGGACCGCCAGCGACTCGACCTCGGACTGCCGGCTCATCGCGTCCAGCAGCTCGACACCGGTGCGCAGCGAGGCGTCGTCGATTGTGAGCGGTACCCGGGCGTTCGCGTCGAGCAGCTCGCTCAGCAGCGCCGAGTACTGGCTGAACACCTCGTTCGCGGCCGCCTGGTGCGCGGTGTCGAGCGACGGCGCGGCGCCGAGCGTGTCCGCGGACTTGCGGATGTCGTCGATCCCGCGCTCGATACCCGTGAGCGCCGGCAGGTAGGCCTCGGCCGCCTGCGGGTCCAGGTTGTCGAGACTGCTGCGGAAGTCGGTGATCGCCTTGTCGGTCGCGGCGGTGGCCTCGGCGGGGGTATGGACCGGCAGGTCGACCTGCTTGTCGGCGCCGATCGCACGCGCGCCCTGGAAATTGCGCTCGTTCTGGAGGGCGGACACGATGCCGCCGGGGCCTGTCGCCGAGGTCGCGAGGTCGGCCTGCGTGTGCGCGTTGCTCGTGTCGCCGACCGAATCGCGGACCTGCACAGCGACGAGGGCGGCAAGGGCGATGAGCGGCACCGCAAGGGCCGCGGCGAGCTTGGATCGGATCGTCAGCTTGCTTGTCACGTCCGGTTCCCGTCCGATCGGGCCAGTTCCTGGCGACTCCCGCCGCCCGTCTCGAGCGGCTCCCGCACCGCACCCAGCGCGGGTTCCATCTCCCGCGCCTCGTGCAGCATCTCTGTCTTGTCGGTCACAACCACCGTCCTCTTCAGCCCCGAAACGGAAATCAGGGCCCCAACCAGGTCTTCGTTCGGCTCGGCCACCGGATCGATGAATACGAGCAGCGGCTCGGGGGCATCCAGCGCGAGGTCCCGCAGGACCCGGCCGATCTCCGACAAGGCGCTGTCATCCGCCGTCAGGTGCTCCCGGCGGGCCCGCAATTCGGCGACCACCGCGTCGATGTCCTGATCCGGCGTGGCCCCGTCGATGCGTTCGAGTGCCCGCTCCAGCTGCCGGTCGGCGGCCTCGCTGTCCCGGCGGGCCGCGGATGCCTCTTGTTCGAGATTGGCGACCTCGGCCTCGCGCGCGGCTTCGGCCTCGCCGAGCGAACGCTCGACCGCTTCGATCTGACTGCGGATCGCCGTGGCTTCGGCGGCCGGATCGTCCGGTAACCCGGCTTCGGCCCGCTCCGCGAGCGCGCGTTCCGCCGCTTCGAGACGGGCGCGGCCGGCATCGAGGCGTTCCTGCGCGGCATTGACTGCGATCTGTGCGTCCTCGGTGCCGGAGTGCTTGCGCAGGCGTTCGAGGTCGAACTCCGCGAGGTCGAACGCTCGCTGCGCGGCCCACAGTTCGAGTTGATGCGCGGCTTCGTCGAGCGCGTAGGCGCCGCCTGCGCCTTCGGCCTCGATGCGGCGCAGCTCGCGTTCCGCCTTTTCGAGCGCGGCCTTGGCCTCGCGCAGTTCCGGGCCACCATCGTTGGCGCGATCGGTGACGCGTGCGAGCTCCGCGACCGCTTCCCCGACCTCGGATCGCGCGGTGTCCACGTTGTGCTGGAGCTCTGTCTCCGAGACATCTGCCCGCTCGAGCCACGCGAGCCGTTGCCGGGCTTCGCTCACCGCCTCGGCGACCTGCGCGCGTTGATCGGCGACGCGATCGAGGCCGGCTTGGGCCTCTTGCAGCCGCGCGTCGGCCTCGGCGACGCGGCG
Organism: uncultured Actinomycetes bacterium; assembly: GCA_963740835.1. Classification (GTDB taxonomy): domain Bacteria; phylum Actinomycetota; class Acidimicrobiia; order IMCC26256; family PALSA-610; genus CAVUFH01. Next base: position 725,132 of record CAVUFH010000007.1, read on the forward strand.
ACTCGTCGCGTCCTGCTGTTCACGCGCGCTGAGCACCGCTTCGATCGCGGTGTCGAGCTCGTTGGTGATGTCCGCGGTACCGGTGCCACTGGTTCGGGCCGCGATCACGTCGTCGGCCGTCAGGATGCGGGCCGGCACGTCTACCGCGAACGTCGCTTGGAACGCATCGAAATCCTCGGCGGCACACGGCACGAACGACAGACGTGGGTGCAGGACCAGCCGCGCGACCCGCTCGGGGCCGGGCTCGAAGCGCGCGAGCATCGCGTCGGGATCACCGAACTGCGCGGCTTCCGTCCTGTTGCCGTAACGCATGGCTCCACTCGCCTCCTGGGGTTCCCGTCGGCGCGAGAGCGCAGGAGTTGAGCGTTGGGGCAGGCCGGGTGCCCCCGCCCCGAGTCGGGGAGATGCGTGGGAACCGCGCCGGGCCACCCCGTCCCGCCGCCCCACCGCGCCAGCGACGAGACCCATGGACCAGGCCAAAGCTCGTCGAGCTGCTGCACGAAGATCTCGAGCTCGAGCACCGCTCGATCGTGCGGTACGTGCAGCACATCGCCTCGGATCAAAGGCGCGCAGTACCAATCGACGCGGGACGAGCTGCAGCGGTACCGCGAGCGCACCGACAAGCGGACGATGCCGCGCTTCCCGATGTCGCGGAGGCGCTCGCACCCCTCCTCGAGCAGACCCAGGAGCACGCGCGCGATTTGCGGGCCGCGCTCGGTGAGATCATCGCTACCGTAGTGGGATGGCCGACTTCACCGCGACCATCTCGACGCACGAAGCCCTGCGCGCGCTGTACCGCGAGCCGTCGGAGGTGGTGCAGGCAAAGAAGGTGTCGCGCCTCGACGACGCCGCGCGCGCGTACATCGCGCGGTCGCCGTTCTGCCTCATCGCGACCGCCGACGCGGACGGGCGCTGTGACGTGTCGCCACGCGGCGGACCGCCCGGCTTCGTGCGCACGCTCGACGCGCACCGCCTCGTCATCCCGGACCTCAGCGGCAACTACCTGCTCGACTCCCTACAGAACATCGTGGCCAACTCGCATGCAGGTCTGCTGTTCGTGATCCCCGGCCGGGACGAGACGTTGCGGGTCGAAGGCGACGCCTACCTCACGACCGACCCCCCGCTCCTCCGGCTCTGGGACGACGAGCTGCGGACACCACGCGTCGCGATCGGGATCCGCGTCCGCACCGTCTACATCCACTGCGCCAAGTCGTTCCGCCGCGGGCGCGTGTGGGACCCGGGCTCCTGGACCGAGCTCGCCGACGCGCCCGACGCGTGCGCGGTCCTCATCGAGCAGGTCGGCCTCGACATCGACCCCGCCGTCATCCGGCAGAACTTGGAAATGGGCTACGCGAGAGACCTTCGGGAAGAACAAGCGGGCGCTTAGCGCACACATGCCCCCGCGTATCACCGCCGCACACAAGCCCAAGCCCTTGCGCGACGGCGCGCGACGCAGTACTCCATACGCTCAGCATTTCCGGGCGAACCGCTCGGACCGAGAGGAGGATCACGGTGGCCCTCACCTCCGAAGCGACCCGTACCGACGCCGATGGCGGCCTCGGACCGACCATCGCCGACCTGCTCGGCGACGACCTCCCGGTTCGCATCAATTGCTACGACGGCACGCGGGTCGGCGCAGCCGACTCGTCGACGCAGCTCGTCGTCCGGTCGCCCGATGCCCTGCGCTACATCATCACCGCGCCGGGCGAGCTGGGCTTCGCGCGCGCCTACGTCGCGGGCGAGATCGAGATCGATGGCGACATCTTCGATGCCCTGTCGCTGCGCGACCGGTTGCCGAACGTGCGCCTGCGCGCGCCGCAATGGTTGGCGATGGCGCGGCTGCTCGGCCGATCGGGCATCAAGCGCCCGCCGGTGCCCCCTGAAGAAGCACATTTGCACGGACGTCGGCACAGCCGTGCACGCGACGCAGCTGCGATCTCGTACCACTACGACGTCTCGAACGACTTCTACCGCATGGTGCTCGGTCCGTCGATGACGTACTCGTGCGCGGTCTGGGCCTCGGAAGACGCGACGCTGGAAGCGGCGCAGGCCGCGAAGTACGACCTGATCTGCCGCAAGCTCGGACTGCGCCCCGGCATGCGGTTGCTCGACGTCGGCTGCGGCTGGGGTGGCATGGTCATGCATGCGGCGCGCCACTACGGCGTGCAGGCGATCGGCATCACCTTGTCGAAGAACCAGGCCGAGTACGCACAGAAGGCCGTGGCCGACGCCGGCGTCGACGGCGTCGAGTACCGCGTGCAGGACTACCGCGACCTCGACGGCCGCTTCGACGCGATCAGCTCGATCGGCATGTTCGAGCACGTCGGCCTGTCGCGGCTCGGCGAGTACTTCTCGCGTCTGCACGATCTGCTCGCTCCGAGCGGGCGCCTCCTCAACCACGGGATCAGCCGGCCGCCCGGCGACCGGGCCCGGTTCAGCCGGCGCGGTTTCATCGACCGCTACGTCTTCCCCGACGGCGAGCTGCACGAGATCGGTTCCGTCGTCTCGCGCATCCAGCAGTCGGGGCTCGAGGTCCGTCACGTCGAGAGCCTGCGCGAGCACTACGGGCTCACGCTGCGCCACTGGGTGCGCAACCTCGAAGCAAATTGGGACGAAGCCGTCGCGACGGTTGGCGCCCCACGCGCCCGCGTGTGGCGCCTTTACATGGCCGGGTCTGCGCTCAACTTCGAGGCGGCCCGCAACCAGATCCACCAGGTGCTCGCCGTCCGGGCCGACGGCGGCCGCAGCGGTCTCCCCTGGCGCCCAGACTGGTAGTCGCGACTGGTAGTCGTGACTGGCAGTCGAACACCAAGTCGCTCCGGGTCGCCCGAAGACCCACGTTGACAGCGCCCGGTTACTGCTCGACGCGTCGCTGCGTCCCGACGGCGATCTCGGCGTCGTCGTCACGGTGCTGTCGACCGAATCGCCCGGCCTCGTCGACGCGCTCGACGACGCGAGTCGCTGGGCGAGCGCGGCGCGCTTCACCCAAGAGGTGCTCTCTTCGGTGCAGCAACCGAGCGGCACCCCGTGACGATCTCGTGCCGCAACGGCGAAGTCGAATGGCACCACTCGGGCGCGCCGGGCTGCTTCTGTTGCGGCGCTCCGGGCGAGCCCGGCCGGCTCGCGCCGCGCCTCGTGGAGCCGCGCCCGAGCGAACGCGAGGGCGCCGGGCCGTTGGTACGACCCGGCGCCCGCTTCGCCCGCCGATCCGCGCGCTGACGGATCGGCTCTACGAACAGGACTGGGGCAACAGCGGCGCGACCGGAATCCATCCGCGCCGCAGCGCCTCGATCGTCTGCGTGGTCGCGAACGTGTTCGGGATCGGTCCGTCGAAATGGCTGTTGATGTGGTGGTCTGTCGAGTTCTGTTGCGACCGCAGCCACGCGAGCGGTGACGTGTACGGCTGCGCCGACAATCCGGGCGCGACGGTGTTGCGCCAGCACGGGACGTTCACGTCGAACCCGGCGGCAGTGATGGCGAACACCGCAGTCGATGTCGAATTGGGGTCGTCGCCCCCGAACGATTGCCACGCGCCGCTTCCGGGCTGGCGGGTGTTCGCGAGGTACACGAGGCCGGCCCGCAGGTCGGCGTCCGTCACCGGCACATTGGCGGCGACGAGCGCCTGGATCGCGGCCGCGGTCGAGTCGACGTCCGCGCCCGTGGACGCGCTGCCGTCGAACGCCCAGCCGCCGCTCGCCTGTTGCGTGTTGCGCAGGTACGTGACCGTGCCGGCCGCGACCGCGCCGCTGACCAAACGCTTCGCCACCGCGCCGTACGCGGTCGCGTTCAGGGCGCCCACCGCGTAGGAGCCGTCCGCCCGCAGACCTGCGTCGAGCACGGTCACGAGGTTCGTGTGACCACCGTCGCCATCGGGATCGAACGCGGTCGGTGACAGACCGAGCGGTTCCGCGACCAACACGATGATCTTTGCCGCGAGACCCGCATCGAGTCCGGGCCCGTCGACGAGATCGTCGATGGCGTGGAGCGGCGTGTGCCCGTTCTTGACGCGCGCGAGCACCGCGTTCTTCGCCTGCGTCTTGTTCCAGGCGTACTGCTGCTGTGCGTTCTCCGCGATGGCCAGGATCGCGTCGGGCGTCTCGAAGCCGGGCGACCCTGCGACCTCGAAGCCTCCGTCGACTTGTTGGCGCGTGAGCAGCCACGCGGTCGCCGAGCTCGCCGTCGACTTGGACGGGGTGTCGTTGATGCCAGTCAGGCGACACGCGCTCAGGCTGGCGGCGAACGCCACCACCCCGGCCATGACTCCGATTCGTCTCAGATTGGTCTGCACGTCATTCCTCCATTCGGGTGTTTGGAGCGCGAAGAAAATGACGCACTGCGTTTGGGATCGCCCATGCCGTCACCTCCGTGGGCCCCGCTCCTCGAGGGCTCCTGTCGTCCGCCGTAGCGGCTCACTTCGGACACACCGAACACGTCGGTGGGACGGGTGGGCATCCTGGCTCGCGGGGTCGTGGGCCGGAGCGCCTCGACCTTCGCTCACAGTTGCGGGTCAGCGCCGGACTCTCACCGGCTTCCCCCGATCCGGCTGCGCTGCGAGCAAGCCCGCACCGCTTCCGAATCCGCTCCGAACTTCCGAGCCCGGAACGACCTGTACCGCGGTGGAGCATACACACGCGTGCTGCGACGGGCCCTGGTACCGTGCGCTCGCAACGCAACATCGCTCACGCGAAGGGGAAGCCGGTCAGAAGCCGGCGCTGACCCGCAGCCGTGGGTCACCGCTTCCCGTTCGTGGCACTCGTTCGTGCCCCGGACGCGATCGCGGTGGCGAGCCGGAACGCCTTCGTCGTGCGCACAGGCTCCAACGAACCGTCGTGGTCCGCGGATCGGAGTCCGGCATCGCAACGGTCGCCGCATCGCAGCGGTGGACGGTTGCTTCCGGGTTCTCGCCGCAGGCACCGGAGGCGATCAATCCCGATGTCGATGCGGAAGCAGCTCCCCAACCGGTCATGCGCGTCCGTGCTGTGCGCGAGCACGGTGCTCGCGTTGCTCGCCACGTTCGCCCCGTTCGTCGACGCCGCGCCCGCGGCAGCTGCGTCCGCGGCCGGTGCATGCGCGGGGACCAGCGGCGTGACCGTCGTGGTCGACGCGCGGAACGCCGGTGGCGGCATCAGCGTGCGCTGTGCGCTCGGGCCGCAGCCGAGCGGGTGGAAAGCGCTCGAGAACGCGGGTCACACGCTGACGTCACCGCCGCGCTATCCGGGCACGGCGGTCTGCCAGATCGACGGGCTCCCACAGGCGGGTTACCCGACGTGTTGGGAGACCAACGTCTGGTGGTACTCGCGAGCGGCGAACCCGAACGGCGCGGACTGGAGCGAGAGCGGCACGGGCGCCTCGACGTACGCGCCCGCGCCCGGCAGCGTCGAGGGGTGGAAGTACCGGAGCCTCTCCGACCCGAACCGATTCCCGCCGTCCGGCCCCGGGTTCGGTGTCGCGGTCGCTCCCGTCGATCCGCCTGCCGCGTCACCGCCCGCGACCAAGCCGCCGAGCTCCGGCGGCGTCAACCCAGGTGGCAAACCGCTCGCCTCGAACGGCGGCGCCGCTCCGACGACGCCGCCGACGGCACCGAGCCCGACCGCGGCTCCGGGCGCGGCGGCCGCGGTGACCACCAGCACGATCGCGGCGGAGCTCGTTGCGCCTGACGACGCAACAACCACGAGTCGAGCGAACTCGCGAACGGGCACGACGAGCAGCGACAAGCGCGCGCTCGCGGGCGTCGATGTCAGCAGCACCAAGGGCAGCGGCGGCATCCCGTTCGGCACGATCTTCGGAGCGGTCGTCGTGCTGGCGTTGGCGGCGGCCGCCGCCGTCGTCGCGTACCGCCGCGCCCGCCCCGCCTAAGCGGCCGGGTGGAGACGCGTCGCGCCGTCAGGCGGTTGCGAGCTCCGCCCAGAAGGTCTTGCCGACTTCGTGACGATCGACGCCGGTCGCGAGGGCAAGGCGTTCGACGATGTGCAGCCCGAAGCCGTCGCTGCTGTCGACGTCGGGCGCGGGGCCCGAGTCGCGCACCGCGATGCGCACGGCGCTTCCGTCTGTCTCGACCAGCAGCCCGACCGGGCCGGAGCCGTGCTTCACCGCATTGGCGACGAGCTCGGACACGACGAGCGCCACGTTCCGCCGAACATCGGCCGGCACGCTGCACACGACGAGATCGCGCGCGTACGGAACCGACTCGAGCACCGGAGGCAGCTCGCGGTCGACGAGCGTCCGGGCTTCGCGGTCGGACACGGTGCTCATCCGACCGCGACCTGGACCGGAACGTCGTCCACCGACTCCACATTCGACTTCACACGGTCGATCGAGAGGTCGTTCAAGCATCCGAGGAGTCGCTCCTTGCCGTGCTCGCCGAGCGACGGCGTCATGGCGAACCGGTAGTTGCCGCCGCCGATCGGTACGACGCCGCGCCCGACGAGATCGCCGGCGACGGTTGCACTGCACTTGCCCCACAGCGCGACCGCTGCGGTGTCGAGCGACTGGCGGAAGTGCCGTCCGTCGACGTGGAAGACGACTTCGGTCTGCTTGTCGTGGTCGCGATCGTCGTTGCGGGTCTGCGTCGCATCGCCGAGCGCGTCCACGACGAACGCGCCGATGATGAGCAGCACGCCCAGGATCATCACCCGTTTCACGACGCGCGTCCTCGGCCGGGCGCGAACAGCGACAGCGGGTCGGCGTCTCGCGCGATGAGACCGTCGGCAGGCGGCGCGATCGACTCGAGCTGCAGCGCGAGCCCGCGCTCCATGCCCTTGCCTGCGGTCGCGCGCGCGATCCGTTCGACGACCCACGCGATCCCCGACACGATGACGCCCGCGCCGAGCAGCACCGGCACGAACACATTCGTGCTCTCGGGCCGCAGCCACGCGAAGTGGTTGCGTGCCGGGGGCGCGGACTCGCGGATGCGCGCGAGCACCTGCGGACGAGGGTCGCGCCGCCCCGGCGTGGTCGACACGATGCTCGTGCGGAGCCGGCCGATGCGATCCAGGACGAGTGCCCCGACGAGACCGATCTCAGCGGCGAGCAGGATCACGCCCGAGGTCAGCGCGCGGTTCCACTCCCACCGCGTCAGGTATACGAAGAAGTAGTAGCCCGACGCGGCGATGGTCACGACGGCGGCCAAGTACGCAATGCGACGACCGGTCATGCCGCCACCTCCTCGCTTGATGCGGCGGACACCTCGCCGGTGCTCCCGTCGACGACGACCGCGGTGCCGGCGGGGAAGCGCGTCGTCGCGCCCTCCACACCGACGACCGTCGGCACACCGAATTCACGAGCGAGGATGGCAAGGTGGGACAGGACGCTGCCCGTCTCCGACACGAGACCTCGCAACCCCGGCAACAGTGATGCGAGCCCAGGATCGAGCGTGCGCACCACGAGCACAGCGCCGTCGGCGGGGAGCGCTTCCGCTGGGAACACCACGCCCGTGGCCCTTCCGCCACCCGCACCGCGGCCGCCACTGCCGGCGTCGGACGGGGTCCGAATCGCGACGACTGCGCCCTCCGGCGTCAGCCGGAACTTGGCGGGAAGCGGTGCACCCTCGAGCACGACCGGCGCGGGTGCCACGAAGGCGAGCTCGCGACGCACGAGTGCCCGCAGCTCCGCGAAGGTGAGCGCCCGCACCGCCGACGCCTCGGACAGTTGGCCGCCTTCGAAGAGGCGCCGGCCGAGCGCGATCGCGGCGCGCGCCGTCAGCTCTTGCAGCCAGCGGCCTCGCAGGCGCAACGCCTCGCGCAGCAGCTGCTCCTCGTCCGCATCGGGAGCCGGCGGCATCGCCGCAGGGACGGGAGGCAGCTCGATGGGCACGCCGATCGCCGGCGGCACCAGCGCGAGCAGCACCGGGTGCCGTGCGACGAGGTCCTCGTCGCTGACATCTGCGCTGCGCTCGTTCGTGAGCACGCGCAATGCCGCGGCCGCGGCTGTTACCGGAACACTTTCTTCGTCGAGCAGCTGACCGGCAAGCATCTCGTGGCCGTACACCGACCGCAGCGCGGTGCGCGTGCCGTCGAGCAGCCCGATCAACTCACGGTCCGAGAGCTGCGACAGCTCGGGTACGTCGGCGAGCATCTCGTCGATCTCTTCGACAAGATCGCGTGCCAGGCCGGGGAGCGCCGCGCGCAACCGACCGACCTGCCACGCGACCTTGAGTCGCCGCATCGGGGGCCTTGGATCGATACGGGCGAGCAGGGAACGAGCGCCGGTCGGCCGCTCGATGCCGAGCAGTTGCAGATCGACGGCGACATGACCGTTGACGTCGACGATGACCGGCGATGCCGCGACCTTCTTCGTCGCGGCGCCTCCACTGATTCGGAGCACCTCGCGCAGCGCCTCTCGCATCGGCTCGACCCACAGGTCGAGCTCGAGCGGCGCGAGCGCGTTCGGGAAGGTCTCGGCAACGGGACCCGGCCCGAACACCGGACCGACCGCATCCGCGTCGCTTCCCGTCGCGGTGATGGGGCGACTCTGGAGCATGACGACGTCATCGTCGACGATCGCCCACTCCACGTCCTGCGGGCCGCCGAACACACCAGCGGCGAGCTTCTGCAAGCTCACGAGCCCGCGCACGTTGTGATCCACCGCGCGGATGGAACCGCTCGCCTCGATCACCTTGCCGCGCGCGGTGAGCGTGATCGTCACGCCGTCGACCTCGCCGCTGACGAGTTGATCAGGACCACCCGGAACCGCGGCGATCACGAAGCGATCACGCCGTCCGGAGACAGGGTCGGCGCCGAACATGACGCCACCGGCGTCGGGAACAAGGAACGGCTGGACGAGAACGGCCATGCGACCCGCGACGGGGAGACCTTCGTGCACGGCTACACCGCTCGCGACCACTGCGCGCACGGCGTCGACGAATCCGTCCCAGCCGCGCACGTCGAGCACGGACTCGAAACGGCCCGCCATCGATGACTCGACGCCGTCTTCCACCGTCGACGACGAACGCACGACGAGCGCGCGGCTGCCGTTGTCGGTCAGGTCCGCCCACTCCCGCCGCACGGCGCTGACGACGGGAACCGGCGTGCCGGCCACGACCGCATCCGCGGCATCGGGCGGGAGCACGAAGCCGGGGAGAACCGGCAGGCCCGCCTGGTGGGCGCGTGCGAGCGCGGAGGCCTTGGCGCCTGCGCACTCGGGTTGGGTGGCGTCCGCCAGACGCACGACGGCGCGGTCGGAGCATTGGTTCTGATCGGTGCAGACCACCGGAAGTCCTTTCACGCGGCCGCGACTGCGGCTTGCACGGTGTCGACGGTGACGGGCTCGTGGTGCACCGCTCGGGCCCACGCCTCGAGGCTGAGCTCGGCGGCCCGGCGGAGGTAGGCGTCAGCGAGAACGGGGTTGACCTTGCGAGCCTGGACACGAAGCGTGCGGGCCCGAGCGAGCAACGATGCCGCGCTCTCGGACCTGGGCAACGCCTCGAACGGGCGGTTGGTGTCCGTGAGTGCGTTCATAGCTGTTCCCCTTCGGGCGTAGATCCGGTGATGCTGCGTATTTTGCGAGCCGGGCCTTGTGGAACCCTTGCGGCCGGCTGAAGCCGTGAATACGACGAACAGGCGTCGTGGATTCGACCTCGCGCGCCGGCGAAATCGATCGGTCTTCGCGCACGCATGCGATGCCGCCCCCACGACGCCGCCCCCAGTGGATGGGGTGGTGGTCAGTGAGCGAGCGTGCTCGCGCTGTCCGCGACCATCGGCGTGCCGAGCTCCTCGGCAACGCGGATGACCGCGGGGGCGAGGAACTCGACCCGTTCGCGGTCGCCGCTGTCGTTTCGCGCTGCGAGCGCCTGGGCGAGCCCGAGTCGTGAGCGGTTCGCGTAGATGCGCGCGCCGACCGCTTCCTCGATGTCGATAGCGCGTTCGTAGCACGCGATCGCGTCGTCGAGGCGCCCGAGCGTCCGTGCGACCTCGCCGCGCGACCGGTCGACGGAACCGAAGCACAGGTGACCGGTCGCGAGCAGTCCGACTGCGCCCGCTTGGGTGTCGAGCACCCGCCCGACGAGCTCGGCCGCGGCTTCGTGGCCGGTCGCCGCGGCCGCCTCCGCGATCTGTGCGGTGTGCAGGGGAATCATGAGGTCGTTGCCGTCCGCGAAGGGGCCGATCGCGAGCACGGTGTCGAGGACCTCGCGCGCTTCGTCGGTGCGGCCGTGTTCGGCCGCGATGGTCGCGACACCCGTGAGCAGCGCCGCCGCGAGATGGGGTTGGAGCTCCGCCGAGGCGCGCAACGTCGCTTCCAGTTCGCCATGGCGCCCCTGCTCTCGCCGCAGCCGGAACATCTGCGCGCCGTACGCGGTCCAGGCCGCCGGTTCGTTGGATGCGAGGTTGCGTTGGAACGCGTCGTGCACGAGTTGCTCGGCATCGTCGAGCCGGCCCTCGACGAACGCGAGCATCGAGCGGTACCACGCGAGCTGAACGTGGAAGGCGTAGTGGCCCAGTCGTTCGGCGAGGACCTGGCACGCGGCGAAGTCGGCGTCGGCCGCGGCGCGGTCACCCGACTCGAGATGATCGACCATGCGGAAATGGCGGCCGATCAGCTCCGCGTAAGCGATGCCGTTGGTGGCCGCGACGCCTACCAGCTCGTCGTCGAGCGCGAGGCGGCGGTCCAGGTTGTCGGGCGCCCACGACACGAGCAGCTCGGAAGCGAGCGCAGCAGTGAGCGCGACCGGATCGTCGAGGCGACGTGCCATCTCGAGTGCCTCGCCGCTGAGCGCGCGCCGGCGTTCACGCGTGAACGCGAAGTACCCCTCGACCGCGAGCCGCGCGAGAAGTTCGCACCGCAACACCGAGTATTCGTCGTCCTCTTCGTCTGCGAGCGTCTCGAGCGCGCGCTCGAGGTATGCGACGAGGTCGAGGTCGGCGACGCCGAACTCGTCCCACCATCCCCAGAATCCGCCCCCGCCTATGCCGAGCACCGCGCGCGCAATGCGAACGGGATCGCCTTCGGTGCGAGCGCGCTCCATGGCGCGTCGCAACACGAGCCGCGCGTCGCCGAGCCGCCCGGTTGCCCGTAACGCCCAGCCGAGACCGATCAGCAGATCGGTACGCGTCTGCCAGCTGCCGACGTCGTAGACGTCGACGAGCTCGAGCGCGCGCTCGTACGTGGGGATCGCGTCTTCGTACGCGAGCTGCGCGTTCAGCCGGTCGGCGGCGCGCTGGCCGTACAGCACCGCCTTCAACGCGTCGCCCGCGGGCGCGGCCTCGGCGAAGTGGTACGCGCATTCGGTGAGGAAGCCAGGGTTCCGTTCGCCGTGCAGCTCTTCGATCGCCTCGCCGATGCGCCGGTGCAGCCGGATGCGCCGCAACGACGTGAGATCGTCGACCAACGTCTCCCGCACCAGCTCGTGCGAGAACCGGAAGTGCCCGAGCCCGTCGTGCGCTTCGTCGACGATGCCGGCCATCCACGCGGCCTCGACGAGATCGAGGGCGCGGTCCTCGTCGATGCCGCACACGTGCGCGACGAGAGCAACGTCGAACTCGCGGCCCGCGATCGCGCCGGCAGTGAGCACCGAGATGGCTTCCTCCGGGAGGCGCGAGAGTCGGGTGCGCAGCACGTCGCGCACACCTTCGGGAACGGGCGCGTCCGTCGTCGCGTTTCTGAGCTTGCCTTCGTCTTGCAGGAGCCGAACGAGCTCGCCAACGAAGAACGGGTTGCCGGCGGTGCGGTCGTGCAGCGAGTCGGCGAGGTTCGGGTCGGCGTCGTCACCCACGACTGCGGCGACGTAGTCTCCGACTTCGTCGAGACTGAGCCCGGTGAGTGACAGCCGCTCGAGCTCGGCGACGCGCGCGAGCGTGGCGAGCGTGTTCGCGAGCGGCGGGGTGCGCGCTTCGGCTTCACGGAACGTGCCCACGAGAAACACAGGCGAGTCCTGTACTGCGCCGACGGTGAACTCGAGCAGACGCAGCGAGCTCTGGTCGGCCCAGTGCAGGTCATCGAGCACCACGACGAGCGCCTGGCGCGTCGAGAGGTTGCGCACGAGCGTCGCGACCGCCTCGAAGAAACGGAACCGAGCTGATTCCGCGTCGGGTGCGTCATCGGCGACCGTGACGAAACGGGCGTAGTCGGGGACAACACGCGCGATGTCGGCGCCGTTTCCTTCGATCGCGGTGGCGAGCGCGTCGGCGGGCGTGTCCGCCGCGACCTTGCGCAGGACCTGCACCCATGGCCAGAACGCGGGCGCGCCGTCGCCTTCCCACCCGCGCGCCCACACGACCTGCATGTGCTGACTGCGCGCGTGCGCGCTCGAGCTCCTCACACAGCCGCGTCTTGCCGATGCCCGGTTCGCCCGACAGCAGGGCGAGGCGCCCGGAGCCACCCTGCACTTCACCGAGCCGGCCGAGCAGCCGCAGCCGTTCGTGCGTGCGCCCGACAAAGGTGGCACTCAGCGTCTCCTCGGGCTCCGCACCGGAATGCCGGTAGCCGGCCCGAGCCTGCCAGCCGAGGTCGGGGTCCTGGGCGAGGATCCGCTCCTCGAGCGCGCGCAGGCCGGGACCCGGCTCGATCCCGAGCTCCTCGACCAGAACGTCGCGCGCGTCCTGATAGGCGCGCAGCGCGTCGGCCTGCCGGCCGGAGCGGTAGAGGGCGAGCATGAGCAGCTCACGGAACCGCTCTCGCACGGGATACTCCTTGGCCAGGCGTTCGGCCTCGACCGCCACCGACGTGTGGCGACCTCGCTCGAGGTCGATGGTCAGCTGGGTCTCGAGCGCGATCAGATAGAGGTCCTTCAGCCGCTCGCACTCGGACTGGGCCCACGTTTCGTACGCGACATCGGCGAGCGGCTGGCCCCGCCAGAGCGAGAGCGTGTCGGCAAGGAAGACCGCGGCGTCGTCGAGGCGGCCGAGCTCGCGGGCCTCGATCGCGGACGTGATGTTGCGCTCGAAGCGGGCCGCGTCGACCTGCTCCGGTGCAATGTCGAGCACGTACCCGGGGGGGCGGGTCACGAGCACGGTCGCGGGCGCCCCGGCAGTTCGGTTCGGCTCCAGGACCCGGCGGAGGTTGGACACATAGGCCTGCAGCGTCGAGGTCGCCGCCGCCGGCGGCTCACCGTGCCAGAGCTGGTCGATGAGGCGGTCGACGGAGACGACGCGCCCCGGTTCGAGGAGCAGGAGCGCGAGCAGCGCGCGGTGTTTGGGCGCGCCGAGCTCGATCGGACCCGCCTCGGAGGTGACGGCGAGCGGGCCGAGCAGCGAGAACTCCAGACGTTCCACGGACAAGATGCCCATTCTCGCTGGTCGGGACCTTCCGACCCAAGCGAATCCCAAGCTGACGCCCGTACCGTCGGGTTCGATGCCGGATCCGGAGCTCCCCGGCGACATCCGCGCGACCATCGGCCGGCGGGTGGAGCTGCTCGCAGAAGACACCCGGCGCATGGTCGCGGCGGCCAGCGTCCTCGGTCGCCGATTCGACGTCGCGACACTCGCCGCCACGACGCGCACCGATCGGGCCGTCGTCGCGGCCGCGCTCGCCGACGCGGTCGCGGCCGAGGTCGTGATCGACGAAGGCGACGGCCGCTACTTCTTCTCGCACGCACTGGTGGAAGCCACGCTCTACGAGTGCCTCACCCGGACCCGTCGGGCGCGACTGCACCGCGCCGCGGCCGAGGCATTGGAACAGCTCCAGCCGGAGAACCCACCGCTCGCCGCGATCGCGCACCACTACTGCCTCGCCCTGCCAACCGGTGACCCGCGGCGCGCCGTCGACTACGCGCGCCGGGCAGGCGAAGAGGCGGCCGACCGGGGCGCGTCCGAGCAGGCGGTGCAGCACTACGAACAGGCCCGTGCCGTCGCGGGGATCGGCACCGACAGCGTGCTCGAGGTCCCGCAGCAGACGAGCCTGCTGTGCGACCTGGGCGAGGCGTACGAAGCGACCGGCCAGCACGAACGCGCGCAGGAGGTCTACGCGGCCGCGATCGAACTCGCCGAGGCGGCCGACGACGCGGCCGGACTGGCTCGAGCCGCGCTCGGACTACTGGGCGGGGTCGACGAGTCGGTCGGCTTCAACCTCGCCGGCGCCGACGAAACGCTCGTCCGCATGCTCGACCGTGCCCGGGTCCACCTCCCGGCCGACGCGATGCGCCTCCGCGCGCTGGTCACGGCGCGGCTGGCCGGCGCCCGCTACGACGCGGGCGAGGTCGAAGTCGCGCAGCAGCTCAGCGCCGACGCGCTCGAGCTCGCCCAGAAGGCCGGCGACGCACCGGCGATCGCGGTGGCGCTTGCAGTCCGCCACACCGCACTCTCGTGCCCGGAGGCGCTCGCGGACCGGCTGCAGCTGGACGACGAGTTGCGGAAGCTCGGTCGTGCGTTCTCGGTGCAAGCGGAAGTTTGGCGTGTCGGTGACCTGCTCGAGTGCGGGCGGCTGTCGGAAGCGGACGCGGCGATGGCCGAGATGGCGCACGGCGCGCTCGCGCGCAGCCAACCGCGAGCACAGTGGTACGGCGGGCTGTACAAGACCATGCGCGCGCAGGTGCGCGGCCGCATCGACGAGGCGTCGGTGTATTGCGAAGAGGCGCGGCGCATCGGTGCGGCAATCGGCGCGCGTACCGCCGGCATCACCTACGCCGTGCAATCGCTCTTCGTCGCGCGGGAGCGGCGCGAGCTCGGCGGGCTGGCCGAAGTGCTCGACGCGCTGGCGGCCGAACATCCCCACCAACCGGGATTCGTCACGACCTCGGCGTGGGTCCGCGTCCAGACCGGGCAGCTCGAGGACGCGCGCCCGCAGTTCGAGCAGTTGGCCGCCGGTTTCGACTCGGTACCGCGCAACGGTGTGTGGCTCGCGAACATGCGACTGCTCGCCGAGATCGCCCACGCGCTCGACGCACGCGAGCACGCGGCGACCCTGTACGAGATGCTGCTTCCATACCGTGATCGGTTCATCGTGACGTCGCGCGTGCTCACGTTCATGGGGTCGGTGGAATACCCACTCGGCCTGCTCGCGCTCACGACCGGCGCGCTCGACGATGCCGAAGCGCATTTGACGCGCGCCCGGGACTCGCACGTTGCGCTCGATGCGCCGTTGCTCAGTGCCCGTACCGACCTTGCGCTCGCCGAGCTGCGCGCCGCCCGCGGCGACGACGTCGGCGCCCGCGCGCTGCGCGCCGAGGTGCGGTCACTGGGCGAGGCCAACGGCTGGGCCGATCTGGTCAACGACGCAACCTGAGCCAGCCCCGAGGCGGGCGCCGGCGCTCGCGGCGCGGTTTCGATCCGAACAGGCGTTCGCTACCCTGTCGGAATGCTCCACCAGCGCACGCTGCTCGGTGCGGGCGAGCCCGAAATCGACGCGGGGGCGATCTTCGAGCGCGTTCACCTCGACGAACACAGCTGGGTCGACGTCGCTCGCGACTGGCTGCTCGGCGCCGACTCGCTGTTCGACGCGCTGGTCGATCGGGTCGAGTGGAAGCGGGGCAAGCGCTGGATGTACGACCGGATGGTCGATGATCCGCGGCTGTCGCGCTGGTACCCGGAGTCAGAGCCGGTACCGCACCCGGCGCTCGACGACGCGAAGCGCGCGCTCGAAGCGGGCTACGACGTCCACTTCGGCAGCGTCGGATTGAACTACTACCGCGACGGTTCCGACAGTGTTGCGTGGCACAGCGACCGCGAGCTCCGCGAGCTCGAGGACACCCGCATCGCGATCCTGACGTTGGGGGCCCGCCGCCCGTTCCTGATCCGACCGAAATCTGCGGAGGGTCCGCGCCGGTCGCGCGACATCCGGCCCGGTTCGGGCGACCTCCTCGTGATGGGTGGCCGGTGCCAGATGGACTGGGAACACAACGTCCCGAAGTCCGAGAACGCGGGACCGCGAATTTCCTGTTCTTGGCGATGGATGCGCGGTATTACCCAACCGGCGGGGTGACAGCACCATTGTCCCGATTCTCGTATCGGCAGAAGCTGCCCGGAACCGCGATACGGGGGAGGGCCCATGTCGATCACACGTTCATCCAGAAAATGGTGGATCGCACCGGCGATCGTCGTCGCCATGCTCGGTGCAATGATTCCGGCGGCACCGGCGCCCGCGGCGAGCCGGGCGACCTACTACGTGTCCGTCGGAGACTCGCTCGCGGCAGGTGACCAACCCGTCGGGAGCTTGCACCACGGGTACGCGGACCAGTTGTTCAAGGTCGAACGACAACGGCCGCAGTACTCGCAGTTGCGACTCGAGAAGGTCGGATGCAGCGGTGAGAGCACCGAGACGATCATGCATCCCAGCTACTGCCGGTACCGCAACGGTTCGCAACTCGCCGAGGCAGTCGCGTTCCTCGACGCCCACCGCGGATCGGTGTCGTTCATCACGCTGACGATCGGCGCGAACGACATCGGGATCGACTGCGGCGGTGACATCGGGTGCGCGCTCGCGCAGATCCAGCAGAACCTGCCGGTGATCCTGTCGACGCTGCGCGCGCACGCCGGACCGGACGTGCCGATCATCGGCACGAACTACTACCAGCCGGACATCGCGCAGTGGTTCGACGACCACGCGGCCGCCGAAGACGCGTCGTCGTCGGCCGTCGCGTTCAACGGCTTCCTCGAGTCGTTGTACGCCGCGGCCGGGTCACCGGTCGCGGACGTCGAGACCGCGTTCGCGATCACCGACTTCACCCACGTGCGCCGGCTGCCCGGAGCGGGTCTCGTCCCGCTCGCGGTCTACAACGTCTGCACGTTGACGTGGATGTGCACCGGGCCGCCGCACGGTCCGGACATCCACCCCACCACTGCCGGGTACACGGCGATGGCGCGCGCGATCGCGCGCACGTTGCGCACGATCTGACCCGATCGGCTACGGACGGTCGAAGCGTTCGCGGAACGTGAACGCTTCGGCCGTCGGGCCGAGCGCGCGCAGGTGGTGCAGCCGTTCCATCGCATCAGCGACGGTCGGGCGCGCGCCGGCAGGGATCCACCACAGGACGAGATACACGTCGGGCGCGCGCTCGAACCACTCGCGCCGCCGCCGGAACACCTCGGCGTGCGGACTCCGCCGTACGAAGGCGTCGAGCATCTCGATCGACTCCCACACCGACAGATTGACGATGAAGAGTGGATCGTCGCTCGTGTGGATCGATGTCGCGTTGCCGGAGTCGTCCTGGAGGCGCCAGACGAAACCGGGCGCGGCATCGGCGATCGCGTTGACCGGGTCGAGGTTGGCGACGAACTCTGCGGTCTCGGGCGCGTCGATCGGATGCCGGAGCCGGGCGACGTTCAGCTGCGCGATGTGCCAGTCATTCATGCGGCGCGGGATGCTAGGACTCGCTCGGTGGTACCGGCGTGGGCGAGCGATCATCAGCCGCGTCCGCGGGATTGACGGTTGCCCAGACGGTCACCGTCCCCCGATGGAGCGCCGCGTAGACATCGTTGCGCAACGCGTTCGCTTCGTCGCGCGTCAGCGTGCGGTCGGGGTGGCGGAGCACCACACGCACGAGGACGTTCTTCTGACCTGGTTGGAGGCCGAGCCGGTCACGCGCCGCGGCGGGGAGTTCGGCGTCGGGCGTTTCCGACA
The DNA here is from genome assembly GCA_963740835.1 of uncultured Actinomycetes bacterium. GTDB lineage: Bacteria > Actinomycetota > Acidimicrobiia > IMCC26256 > PALSA-610 > CAVUFH01. The sequence continues at coordinate 742,619 of CAVUFH010000007.1, forward strand.
GGATCTCGACCGTTTCGACTGCGTCCGCGCGATCGCCGAGCGCGGCGCGCACTCGGTCGCCCAGCTCCTCGGCCGCGTCGGTGTCATCGACCGCGACCGACAAATCGCGCGCGATCGCGGGCCGGTTCGACATCGGGCGGTACAACCCGAGGTCGCGCATCTGGCTCGCGACGCGTGGGTCGGTGGAACGGAGCAGGCGGATGTCTGCGATCCCCTTGCGCAGCATCAAGATGCGGTCGAGTCCGAGTCCCATCGCGAGCCCAGTGCCGGCGACGCCGGCCGTGGCGAGCACGGGCGCGGCCGCGAGCCCGCACTCGCCGATCTCGATCCACTCGTCGCCGTTCTGGACGTCGATCTGGAGTCCTTGGGTCGTGTACGGGTGTTCCCGCGCCTCCACGCGATACTCCGCGCCTGGCAGCGCGGCCCGCACGACGATCTCGACCATCTCCTTCAGGTCGCCCGGATCGAGGACGCGATCGGGGGACACGCGCCACAGGTCGAGCTGGTGTGGGGTGCCGGAGTGGAGACGGTCGATCGAGTCCCGCCGGTACACCACGCCCGGGCACGCGAGCAGGACCTCGCCGGGCTCGGATTCTGCCGCGAGCGCGCGCAGCGCGCCGGGGATCAGCGCGGAGGTGTGACTCCGCAACACCTCGGTCGGTGACACGTAGCGCGTGTACCGCGAGTCGCGTGTGGCGGCGCCGGCCGTGTAGCCGAGCCCGTCGTAGTTGTCGTGCACGGAGACGATGCGCGCGCCGCGATGGATTCGTCGCCCGCAGCGCCAGGCGCGAACGAGAGCGGCGACGATGTCGTCGACGATGCGCTGCATGCCGTGCGCACCTTCGGTGGTATCGGTCAAGTCGCGCGTTCGCAACGCACGCGCGATTTCTTCGGGAGAGAGCAGTTGCAGAGACACGGAAGCTCCTTGGCGTCGAACCGGTGCGGGTGCGCTGCCCCCGGGCCGGTGACGCGAGTGGAGCTACGACGAGTGCGCGCGTACCCCTCGGCGCCCATGCGGGGCCCGGGGGTAGGGAAATCGCAGTACGTCGATCGCGGTCACGGCCACCCATTGTACTCGACGGGCCGTGCGCGAACGGGCGGTCATGGCTCAGTTTGATTGAGCGGCGTGTCGGATCATCGTCCAGGACGATCCGTGCTTCTCGACATGGACGAAGCCGACCGACTCGTAGAGGCCACGCGCCGGATTGGCTTCGGCCACGCTGAGACTCAGAGCCGAGTGCCCCTGAGCAACACTGGCCTTGATGAGGTCGATGAGGAGCCGACGACCGATCCCCTCGTGCCGACGCGAAGCGATGACAGCGATGGCCAGCTCGGGGACATCCTCAGCGACGAAGCCATAGCCGTTGGTCGCCTCGGTGAACGTCCGATACCAAGCGGCGCCGACCGGTCCGTCTTGTTCGGCAACCAGTCCATAGTCACCTGGCCTCGGCCATCCAGCGAGGTACTTCGCGTACTTCGGATCGGCGAGCACCTGGGCGCCAGACGGTGTCGGCTTGTCGGGGCGCCAGACGGCGGACTCGCCAAGCATCGTGGCGAGAAAGGCGAAGTCCTCAGCTCCGGCCGGGCGACACCGAACGTCCTGCACTTCGTCAGTCTTCCAGCAGCTCGCGGCTTGCGTTTCGTCACGTACCAATTCTATGACGGGTCCCAATTCTATGACGGGTCGGTACAGCCGCCGATCTCAAACTGAGCCGCTACCGAACGGGCATCGCTGACTTACGCCGTCGGCTCGCTCTTGATGACGCCGAACACCGCGCCCTGCGGATCGCTCAGCACCGCGAAGCGTCCGGGCTGGATGTCCATGGGTTCGGACAACACGGACGCACCAAGCTCCTTCGCCTGGGCGACCGTCGCGTCGGTGTCGGCGACCTCGAAGTAGACGAGCCAGTTCGGCGGCTCGCTCGGCATCGACGGCTTCATCGCACCCGCGATCGGGACGCCGTCGTGCATGAAGATCGTGTAGTCCATCTCCTCGGCGGCTTCGGCTTCCCAGCCGAGCACGCCGGCGTAGAACGCGGCGGCTGCGTCGACGTCCGGCGTGTGCAGCTCGTTCCACGTGTACGCGCCGGGCTCGTTCACCACTTCCGATCCGATGCGGTTCTTCGGCTGCCAGAACGCGATCGGCGCGCCGGTCGGATCCGCGACCACCGCCATGCGACCCGCGTCCCCGACCTCCATCGGGGGCATGAAGACCTTGCCGCCCGCGTCCGGCACCCGGGCCGTGATCCCGTCGATGTCGGCAGTGGTGACGTACGAGTTCCAGTGCGGTGGCGCGCCTTGCTGCGGCGGCAGCGGCGCGATCGCGGCGGCGTCCTTGTCGCGGAGCCGGGCGATGGAGTACACGCCTCCGGGTCCGGGCATCGGCATGTCGTCGTACGCCCAGCCGAACAGCGCGCCATAGAAGCGCTTCGCGCCGTCCTGGTCCGAGGTCTGGAGATCCACCCAACTCGGGATTCCCGTTGCGTATTCGGTCCGATCCGGCATCACGACTCCTTCGTGTCGTTCGAGTCCCCTGCCGGATCGGACCGTACCGCGAGTTGCCCGCCCGCTAATCGGTGGTGGTGCCCGTCGCGTGCTGCTGCAGCCGCGGCCCGCCCTCGTTGACGAACTTCGTGATGCGCTCCTTGACCGGCGCAACCATCGCGTCGATGACGGTGTTCACATCGACGCCCTTCTCCTGGGCGACCTGCGCGATCGTCTTGCCGGACTTCAACTCCTGCGCGAGCGCACTCGGCTCCATGCCGAGCGCCTGGGCCGCCGAGTCGAGCTCGGTGCGCACCGCGTGCCGGACGCGCGGGTGACGCGTGCCGTTGCCGTCCCGGCCCTCGTTCACGAACTTCGTGATCGCTTCCTTGGCCTTGGCTTCGTCGCGACCGTTCGCCACGGCCTTGGCGACCATCGCGTCGACAACGGTGTTCACGTCGACGCCCTTGTCCTTGGCGATGTCTGCGATCGTCTTGCCGTCCTTCAAGTCCTTGGCCAGATCCTTGACGCTGATGCCGAGGGCATCGGCCGCGGCCGCGAGGGCGCCCGACCGCGCCGGCGCCGCGGTCGCGGCCGGCACGGATTGCGAGGACGGGGTCTCCGACGCACCCGAGAGTGCGGGAACCCCGATGAGTGCCCCGCCGACGCCGCCGGCGGCAACTGCCGCGGCCACGACGAGAGGGGCGAAGAACTTCCGTGACATGGTGGTCAACTCCCTTTGGCTTGCTCGATCCTGCATTGCGCCCGGTTTCGGGCCCTGCGTTTCGCCCGTGTCGGGCAACGAACAGAGCATCGGTCCGGTTCCTGGCAGGAGCCTGGGGAACGCACCGAAACGCGGAAGTTTTCTTCGGCACAGCGATCCCACAGGCTTTCCACAGCGACCCGTGCGACGATCACCTTCATATGCAGACCGACGCGCGGATCCTCGTCGTGGACGACGAGCCGAACATCACCGACCTCGTCGCCACCGCGTTGCGCTACGAGGGTTTCGAAGTCGCAGTCGCGGGCACCGGCAGCGAGGCGATCCGGGAAGCGGCGACGTTCCGGCCCGATCTCCTCGTCCTCGACGTCATGCTCCCCGACCGCAACGGGTTCGAACTGTTGAGCCGACTCCGTGCCGATCAGGTCAAGCTCCCGGTCGTGTTCCTCACCGCGCGGGACTCCACCGAGGACAAGATCAAGGGCCTCACGGTCGGCGGCGACGACTATGTCACCAAGCCGTTCAGCCTGGAGGAACTGCTCGCTCGCGTTCGTGCGGTGTTGCGCCGCGCCCAACCGGAGAAGACCACCGCGCGGATCACCTTCGCAGACCTCGAGCTCGACGACGACACGCACGAGGTGTGGCGAGGACGTGAACGCATCGAGCTGACGCCGACCGAGTACAAGCTGCTGCGGTATCTGATGCACAACGCCCGGCGCGTGCTCTCCAAGGCACAGATCCTCGATCACGTGTGGGAGTACGACTTCGACGGCGACGCCAACGTGGTCGAGACGTACGTCTCCTACTTGCGCAAGAAGCTCGACCCGCACGGACCACCACTGATCCACACCGTGCGAGGCGTCGGCTACAGCCTGCGGCTGCCGCCGGAGGACTGAGCGTGTCGCTGCGCGCCCGGTTGACGCTCGGACTCGTCGCGCTCGCGGCGATCGGGCTCGTCGTCGCCGGGCTCGCGACGTTTGGCGCGCTGCGCCTGTTCCTCGTCGATCGGGTCGACGCGCAGCTCGACTCGGTGCTCGCGCGGCCGGCGGCCGGCGCGCGCGCAGTCGTCCTGCCCGCCGGCGGCTACTACGAAGTGCGGTCGCCGAACGGCACAGTCGTGCGCCGTGACAACACCTTCCTCGTCGACTCCGCGCCGCCCGACCTTCCGGCCGCACTCCCGGGTGGCGCGTTCACCGTGGACGCGACGACCGGCAGCACGAACTTCCGCGTGGCATCGTCGCAGCTCGCGAACGGCAACACGTTCGTGGTCGCCCTGCCACTCGACGACGTGCGCCAGACCTTGCGCCGGCTCGTGTTCGTCGAACTGTTCGTTGCGATCGCGGTGCTCGGCGCGCTCGCCGCGCTCGGCTGGTGGCTCGTGGGGCTCGGGCTCCGGCCGCTCGAACGCATGGGCCGAACCGCCGACGCGATCGCCCGCGGCGACCTTTCCCAACGGGTGGAACCCGCGACGAGCACGACGGAAGTCGGCCGGCTCGGCCTCGCGCTGAACGGCATGCTCCACCAGATCGAAGGCGCGTTCGCCGAACGGGCCGCGTCCGAAGCGCGTCTGCGGCAGTTCGCGGCCGACGCGTCGCACGAGCTGCGCACGCCGCTCACCTCGATCCGCGGCTACGCGGAGCTGTTCCGGCGCGGCGCCGACCAACGACCCGAAGACCTGGCCAAGGCCATGCGCCGGATCGAGGAAGAGGCCGTGCGCATGGGCGTGCTCGTCGACGACCTCCTCCTGCTCGCCCGGCTCGACCAGGGCCGCCCGCTCGAGCAGCACGCGGTCGATCTCACGCGGCTCGCGCGCGACGCCGTCGACGACGCGCGCGCCGTGGACGCGCGCCGCAACGTCACGCTCTCCACCAACGGTGCGGTCACCGTGCTCGGCGACGAGCAACGCCTCCGTCAAGTCCTCGCCAACTTGCTCACGAACGCGTTCGCGCACACCCCCGAAGGCACGCCAGTGCGGGTTTCAGTCGTCGCCCAGCCCGACGAAGCCGTCATCGAAGTCGCCGACGAAGGACCTGGCCTCGACGAGCAGGACCAGGCGCAGGTGTTCGAACAGTTCTGGCGGGCCGACACCGCCCGGCAACGCGCCACCGGTGGCGCCGGCCTCGGCCTCTCCATCGTGCGCGCCATCGCGGTCGCCCACGGCGGCACGGTCGACGTCACCAGCACCCCGGGCCACGGCGCAACCTTCCGCGTCCACCTCCCAAACGCCTCGATCGTTTGGGAGTGATCAGTCGACTTTGATCGCGAGCTTGCCGAGGTGGTCACCGGTGAAGAGGCGGACGAGCGCTTCCGGCGCGTGGTCGATGCCGTCGAAGACGTGTTCGCGGTGTTTGATGCTGCCATCGGCGACCCAGGCCGCGAGCTGTGCCGCGCCTTCCGCGTAGGAGTCCCAATGATCGAGCGTGTTGAACCCCTCCATGCGAGCGCGCTTGCCCATGACGTACTTGAGGTTGCGCAACGGTGGCGGCGGACCTTCGAGGTTGTAGGTCGAGATGTCGCCGCACAACACGACGCGACCGCGGTTCGCCAGCCGGCGTAGCACCGTGTCGAGCAGCTCGCCGCCGACGTTGTCGAAGAAGACGTTCACGCCTTGCGGCGCGAGCTCCTTGAGACGGGCGGCGACGGCTTCGGACTTGTAGTCGATGCACGCGTCGAAACCGAGCTCCTCCACGACCCACTTGCACTTGGTCGGGCCGCCTGCGATGCCGATGACGGTCGCACCGCGCAGCTTGGCGATCTGGCCCGCGACGGAACCGACACCGCCCGCGGCTGCGGACACCACGAACGTCTCGCCCGGCGCGGGCCGGGCGACCTCGGTGACGCCGAGGTACGCGGTGAGACCGACGTGACCCATCACGTTGAGCGTGTCGAGCAGCTCGACGTTCTCGTCGACGACGGTCACGGGAAGGAACTCGTCGGCTGCGAGCACGCGGTACTGCTGCCAACCGACCATCGCCATGATGGCGCGACCGAGCGGGAACTTCTCCACGTCGTTGGTCGCGATCACGACACCGACACCGTTCGAGCGGATGGGCTCGCCGATCTGGACGCCGGGCAGGTAGTTGCCGCGCTCGTCGAGCCAGCCGCGGATCGTGGGGTCGATGCCGACGTACTTGACCGCGAGGAGCGCTTCGCCCGGTCCGAGCTCGGGCACCGGTCGCTCGACGATTTCGAAGCAGTCTTTGCTGACCAGTCCCTGCGGGCGGGCGCGCAGCACGACTTGGCGGTTCATCACTTCCGGAGTTTGGCACGGCGTACGCTCCGACTCCCATGAGCGACATCACCGCCCCGCTCGAGGTCGACGAGCTGACCGCCGAGTGGTTCTCCGCCGCGTTGAAGGCGGACGTACAGCGCGTCGAGGTGCTCGATCGCCACTCGGGCACGACCGGACGAGCTCGCATCGCGCTGTCGGGTGCGCCGTCCGTGCCGCCAACGGTGTTCGTCAAACTCCCGCCGTTCGACGCCGCGCAACGCGTCTTCGTGAACAACGTCGGGATGGGCGTGACCGAAGCTCGGTTCTTCTGCGAACTCGCGGGCGAGGTCGGCGTGCGCGTCCCGAAACCGCTGTTCGCGACGTACTCCGGAGACGACCGCTACATCATGGTGTTCGAGGACCTCGAGGCCGCGGGTTGCCGGTTCCCGTCGGCCGACGATCCCGACATCGAGTTCCGCGCGCGCGACATCATCGACCAGCTCGCCGTTGCTCCACTCGCGGTACTGGGAGTCGCCTCGCTTCGAGGAAGGTGGCGATCTGGCATGGATCGCACCCAAGTCGACGGGGCGAGGCGACGGGGGTGCGCAGTTCGTGCGCATGGCCGTCGACGGCTACACCGACCGGCTCCCCGACGGTTTCCTGCCGCTCGCCGAGCTCTACATCGAACGCTCGCGCGACGTCATGCAGCTGTACCGCGACGGACCGCGCACGCTCGTGCACGGCGATCCGCACTTCGGCAACCTCTTCGTGGACGGCGAGCGAACCGGGTTCCTCGATTGGGCGGTGATCGCCCGCGCGCCGGGCTTGCGCGATGTGGCGTACGTGCTGTGCAACTCCGTCCCGATTGACATCCGCCGGGCGCAGGAACAGGATCTCGTCGCGCGTTACTGCGAGCGTCTCGGCGAGCACGGCATCGACCTCGACTTCGACACGGCGTGGGAGCTGTACCGCGTGTTCGCCGTGTACTCGTGGGTGTCGGCGACGTGCACACTCGGGATGGGTTCGAAGTGGCAGCCGGAGCGCATCGGCCTCGCCGGCACCACTCGTGCCACGGTCGCCGCCGTCGACCTCGACGTCCTCGGCCTGCTGGAGACACGGCTCGGATCGGTCACGTAGTCTCCGACCAGGCCCTCCCCTCGCTCAAGGAGCCACCGATGTCTCTTTACGACACTCCGATCGCCACGCTCGACGGGCAGGGCGGCGCGCTCGCCGGCCAGAAGGGCGACGTCACCCTGCTCGTGAACGTCGCGTCGTTCTGCGGACTCACACCGCAGTACACCGGACTCGAGGCACTGCAGCAAAAGTACGTCGACAAGGGCTTCTCGGTGATCGGGCTCCCGTGCAACCAGTTCGGCGCGCAGGAACCGGGGACGCCCGAAGAGATCGCGACGTTCTGCAGCACCAACTACAACGTGTCGTTCCCGCTCACCGAGAAGATCGAGGTGAACGGTGACGGTCGCCACCCCCTGTACCAGGAGCTCACGCAGCAGGCCGACGCCGAGGGCCACACGGGCGACATCCGCTGGAACTTCGAGAAGTTCCTCGTGAACCGCGACGGCGAAGTCGTCGCGCGCTTCTCGCCGGTCGTCGAGCCGGAGGCGGCCGAGATCACCGAGGCGATCGAGAAGGAACTGGCCGCGGGGTGACCTTGCGCGCCGCCTCGCACGCGGCGCGCGCATCACAGCTGGCGAAGTGGTCGTTCACGATCCCGAGTGACTGCATCGCAGCGTAGACCGTCGTCGGGCCGACGAACCGGAACCCGATCGCGAGCAGCGCCTTCGAACACGCCTTCGACTCGGGGGCCGTCGCGGGGATGTCGCCGAACGCGCGCGGGGTTTTGCGCCGACCCTGCGGTTCGAACGACCAAACGAGCGCCGCGAGCGATCCGTACTCCTCTTGCGCGACCAACGTCGCGCGCGCGTTGGCGATCGTCGCTTCGATCTTGCCCCGGTGCCGCACGATCCCCGCATCCTGCAGCAGCCGCCGCACGTCCTTCTCCGTGAACCGTGCGACGCGCGCGACATCGAAACCCTTGAAGGCGGCGCGGAAGTTCTCGCGCTTGCGGAGGATCGTGAGCCACGACAACCCGGACTGGAACCCTTCGAGGCAGAGCTTCTCGTACACGCGGGTGTCGTCCATGACCGGACGACCCCATTCGTCATCGTGGTACGCGGCGTAGTCCGGCGTGCTCGCGCCCCATGCGCAGCGGCGAACGCCGTCGGTTCCTTTCACCACACCGGCCATGAGGCGACGACGCTAGCGTTCGACCCGGTCCCGCCCGGAGGAGTGCATCGTGATCCTCGATCGTTTCCGACTCGACGGCCGGGTCGCCATCGTCACCGGCGCGGGCAAGGGTATCGGCGCAGGCATCGCGGTCGGCCTCGCCGAAGCCGGCGCCGATGTCGTCTGTGCCGCCCGCACCGAGGCCGACATCGAAGCCACCGCCGCCGCGGTCGGTGTGCGCGGTCGCCGGGGCCTGGCGGTGCGCACCGACGTGACCGTCACCGACGACCTGCACCACCTCGTCGACACGACGATCAGCGAGTTCGGCCGGCTCGACATTCTGGTGAACAACGCGGGCGGCTGGCTCCCTCGCGCGGTGCTCGAAACGAGCGAGCGCGCGTTCGAAGCCGCACTGCGGTTCAACGTCACCACCGCGTTCCTGCTCACGCAGGCGGCCGTGCCGCACCTCGCCGCCCAAGGCGAAGGTGCGGTCGTCAACATCTCGTCGCGCTCGGCGAGCATGGTGCAGCCGGTGTTCGTCGCGTACGCGACCGCGAAGGCTGCGCTGTCGATGATGACGCGCGCGCTCGCGCCCGAGCTCGCGCCGAAGGTGCGCGTCAACGCGATCGAAGTCGGCGGAGTCGAGACGGACGCGCTCGCCCAGGTGCTCGCCGATCCCGACACGCGCCGACAGCTCGAGGACAACACGCCGATGCGCCGCGTCGGTGCGCCCGACGACATCGCGGCCGCGGTCGTTTACCTCGCGTCGCCGGCGTCCTCGTGGGTCACCGGCAAGATCTTCGAGGTCGACGGCGGCGTCGAGGCGCCCGCCTTCACTGTTCCCTTCGAGCCGCTGTAGCGCGGCCGGCGATGATCGGGAGGTCGAGGTAGGTCTTGATCCCCGGCTCGGCCGCGACCACATACGGAATCGCGTTCACGCAGTGCATCGCCGGCCCGGTGAGCCCGATCTCCGCGTGCTCACCGATCACGGGCGGATGCAGGCCGTGGAACGTGACCGCGAGCGGCGGATCGGCGTCGAATTCGACCTCGAAGCGCTGCTCGCCGAGCGTCCAGGGCGGGTCGAGGTCCGCTTCGCCCATCAACCAGTTCACCCGCACGGTGATGACCGGCGCGCCGTCGACCGTGCCTTCCCACGTGAAGCGCTGCGCGGCGACCGTGCCCGCGTCGATCACACCGACGGGCGTGTCGAGCGGCTTGGTCGCGACTGCCATCTCGTGGCGGGCCGACATCTCGGGATCGAGTGCGAAGCCGAGCTCGGCCGCGATCATGTCGATCGACTGCATGAAGCCGTCGCCGAGCACCTTCAGCATCGGGCTCGCCTTGGCGGTTTCGGGGTCCTTGCCGAACAGCATGATCTCGCGCACGACCGTCTCGGTCGGGTAGTTGCGAATGTCCGAGAACTCCTCGGCGCGCACGTGGCGGATGTCGCGGCACAACGCGGACAGCGTGAGTGGGAACCGCTCGGTGATGCCACCCGGGTTGATCCCGGTGCCGTGCAGCGTGACGCCACCGGCCTGGCACGCGGCTTCGAGCGCGACGACGCTCGGCGAATCGGGCGGATATATCCACCCGACGGGTGTGACGATGTTCTTGCCCGACTCGAGCAACGCAATCACGTCGCGCGTGCTCGCGAGCACGGGCGAGTAGACCACTGCATCAGCATCGATCGCGCAGATCTCCTCGATCGTGCCGACGGCGGTCACGCCGATCGGGTCGATCCCGCAGATCTCGCCGACGTCACGGCCGACCTTCCCGGGGCTGTGCACCCAAGCGCCGACGAGCTCGAGCTCGGGGTGGGCGAGCACACCGAGGATCGCCTCCTGCCCGACGAGACCGGTTGCCCACTGGATCACGCGATAGGTCATGCGATGATTCTCCGCCATGGCGCGCGACTGGCGAAAATGGCACGCCGAATACGACGATCCGCGCTCTCGACTGTCGCAGCGATTGCGCGTCGTGCAGGGCTACGTACGCGACGCGCTCGACTCGATGCCACCGGGTCCGATCCGCGCGATCAGTGCGTGCGCCGGCGAAGGACGCGATCTGCTCGGCGTTCTCGCCGACCACCCGCGGCGCGCCGACGTCACCGGCCGCCTGGTCGAGCTCGACCCCGTGCTCGCCGAAACCGCCGCCGCACACGCGCCACCCGGAATCGAGGTCGTGTGTGCCGATGCGTCGCAGGCGAGTGCGTACGCGAGCGCAGTGCCGGCCGACCTCGTGCTCGCGTGCGGAATCTTCGGCAACATCAGCGTCGACGACATCCACCACACGATCGACACGCTGCCCGAGCTCTGCGCCGCTCGCGCCACCGTCGTGTGGACCCGCCACCGGCGCCCGCCCGACGTGACGGTCGACATCCGCCGCTGGTTCACGATGGCCGGCTTCGAGGAAGTCGGTTTCGCCGGCGCCGACGACTTCCTGTTCGGTGTCGGCGCGCATCGGCTCACCGCCCCGCCAACCGCGTTCGTTCCCGACCGACGGCTGTTCACGTTCGTCGGCTACGACACGCTCACGTGACGGGTAGCGGGGTGGGCAGCGCGGGTACACCGAAGGGCATGGACGAACGCGAGGAACGGCGTCCCGACACGGTGCCGACCGACCCCGAGGGCCCGGATCCACCGGGCATCCCGGATCCGATGCCGGGCGACCTGCAGCGCAAGCGGGACGACGACCAAACGACCAAAGGCGACAGCAACCCGATGGAGGGCGACGCGCCCTCAGGTTGAGCGCAGGCCGACGGAAGTCAGGCGACGTCGGCGTGGTGCGCGGCCCACGCGCGGTACAGGGTCGCGTAGTGGCCGTCGCGACCGACAAGCTCGGCGTGGGTGCCGAGCTCGGACAGCCGGCCGTCATAGATCACCGCGATGCGATCGGCGCGCGCCGCCGTCGAGAGTCGGTGCGCGACGACCACGACCGTGCGCCCATGCATGAGCCGTTCGAGCGCAGCTTCGACTTGGTGCTCGGTACCGGGGTCGAGGTTCGACGTCGCTTCGTCGAGCACGAGGATCGACGGATCGGCGAGCGCCGCGCGCGCGAGTGACACCAACTGGCGTTCGCCCGCCGACAGGCGAGAGCCGCGCTCTCGTACTTGGGTGTCGAGCCCTTCGGGAAACGCGTGGAAACGGTCGAGGAGGCCGAGCGCCTCGAGCGCGTCATCGACGTCGGCATCCGTTGCCTCGGGCCGGCCGATGCGGACGTTGTCGCGGAGGCTCCCGGCGAACAGGAAGCCCTCCTGCGGCACCACGACGACGCGGTCGCGCAACGAACGCAGCGTGGCGTCGCGCAGGTCGACACCGTCGGCCCGCACGTCGCCTTCGGTCGGGTCGTAGAAACGGGCGATCAGCTTGGCGAGCGTGGACTTCCCCGCGCCGGTCGGCCCGACGAGCGCCATGCGCTCACCCGCCGAGATCGTGAGCGAGAGATCGTGGAGCACCGGATCGTCGCCATAGGCGAACGTGACGTGTTCCACTGCGACCTCTCCGTCGGCCGGGAGATCGACCGCGCCGGGCCGTTCGGCGATCGACGGGCGGGTATCGAGCACGCCGAAGATCTTGTTGAGCGCGGCACCCGCGGACTGCACGGTGTTGTACAGCTGGCTGAGTTGCTGCACCGGCTCGAAGAGGTTGTTGAGGTAGAGCACGAACGCGGCGACGGTGCCGACCGTCACGACACCCTCGCTCGACAAGTAGCCGCCCCAACCGATGATCACCGCGGTGCCGGCGATGCCCGCGTACTCGACGATCGGGAAGTACTTGGCCGAGATGCGGACGGTCTCGAGGTTGGCCTCGTACTGGTCCTCGTTGGTGCGGGAGAAGCGCTGGGTGAACGAGCCTTCACGCCCGAAGGCCTGCACGACGCGCACCCCTTCGAGGCTCTCCTGCAGCGTCGTGAGGTTGGTGGCGATCCGATCGCGCACGTCGAGATAGGCGACGTTCGAGACCCGGCGGAACCACCGGCTCGCGAAGTACACCGGCGGCACGATGATCAGCACGCCGAGCGCGAGTTGCCACGACATCAGCACGATGACGACGATCGCGCCCACGAACAGGAAGATGTTCTGGACGAACAGCACCAACCCTTGCGAGATGAGCTCTTGCATCGCGTCGATGTCGGAGGTCATGCGCGACACGACCTTGCCGGTGTTCTCCCGCTCGAAGAAATCGAGCGAAAGCGACATCAGGTGGTTGAACAGCCGCTTGCGCAGCTCGCGCAGAAACGACTCGCCGACGCGCGCGACCAACAAGATCGCCAGGCGACCCAGGAAGACTGCGGCAAACGCCATGAACAGGTAGAGCACGACGGCGGCGTTCAGGGCGGTCGCGTTGTGGTCCGAGAGCCCGTGGTCGATGCCGTACCGCACCAGCGCCGGACCCGCCAGCAGCGTGCCCACTTGCGCGATCAGCACCACCACGATGATGACGATCTGCCACCGATACGGTCGCAGCATCCGCATCAGCCGGCGCAGCACTCGTTCGGCGTCGTCGCGCGACAGCGTCTCGTCGGGAACCCCGTCGACCCAACGCCCCCCGCCTCTCATGATCCCCCGCCACCGATGACACCGGCCGACGCGTCTGCGTCCTCGTGTTTGGACACCTGCTCGGCTTCCGCACGCGCGAGGACCTCGCGGTAGCGCGCGTTCGTCGCGAGCAACTCGTCGTGGGTGCCGTCGGCGATGACGCGACCGTCCGCGAGCAGTACGACCCGATCGGCGAGCGCGATCGTCGCCGGGCGGTGGGCGATGATGATCGTCGTGCGGCCCTGCATCACCTCACGCAAGGCGCTGCGGATCTCGTGTTCCTTGCTCGGGTCCACCGACGAGGTCGCGTCGTCGAGGATCAACACTCGCGGATCGGCGAGGACGGCGCGCGCGATCGCGATGCGCTGACGTTGGCCACCCGAGAGCGAGTAGCCGTGCTCGCCGACGATCGTGTCGTAGCCATCGGGAAGGTTGCGCACGAACTCGTCGGCGCCCGCGAGGCGGGCCGCGCGCACGACCTGCTCGTTGGTCGCGGTGGGGTCCGCGAACGCGATGTTGCTGCGCACGGAATCCGAGAAGAGGAAGGTGTCCTCGAACACGATCCCGACCGCGCGGCGCACCTCGGCCAGGCGGGTCTCCCGCACGTCGGCACCGTCGATGCGAACCGTGCCGGCGGTCACGTCGTAGAAGCGGGGGATGAGCCGGGCGACGGTCGTCTTGCCCGACGCAGTGGCTCCCACCAGGGCAATTGCCTGTCCGCCGCGGATGTCGAGGTCGAGGCCGTCGAGCACCGGGCGCACCCGGCCGTACCCGAACGTGACCCGCTCGAACTGGACCCGGCCCGGCCCTTCGGGCAGCGACCCGGCGCCGTGCCGGTCCTCGATCTCGGGGTCGGTGGCGAGGACGGTGTTGATCCGGCCCGCCGAGGCCGCGGCCCGCGACAGCTGGCCGAGCAGCATGCCGACCATCCGGAGCGGCCAGATGAGCATCAGGACGTAGAAGTTCGCCTCGACGATCGTGCCGACCGAGAGGTTGCCGGCGAGCACCTGATGCCCGCCGTACCAGAGGATGCCGACGAGCCCGATCGTGGGGAGGAGATCGATGAGCGGCAGGAAGTTCGCGCGCAGGCGGGCTTGGTCGATCGAACGGTCGAACACGTCGTCAGCCTCACGTGCGAGGCGCTGCTCCTGCAGACGTTCCGCGCCGAAGCCCTTCACGACCCGCACACCCGAGACGCTTTCCTCGACGACACCCGACAAGTCGGCGAGCTCCTGCTGCAAGGAGAGTCCGACCGGATACATGCGACGCGTGAAACGGGCCGCGGCGATATTCAAGAAGGGAAGCGCCGCGAGCGCGAAGAACGCGAGAAGTGGACTCGTCAACACGAGCACGACGACGACGGCGATCATCGTCAGCAGACTCGCGATGGTGAGCGGGATCAACAACACGACTTGTTGGATCTGTTGGATGTCGGTATTCGCGTTCGCCATCAACTGGCCGGTCTGCGCGTGGTCGTGGAACGCGAAGTGCAGGCGCTGCAGGTGCGCGACGAGTCGCATGCGCAGATCCGTTTCGACGCGGTACGCGAGTCGGAACGCGGAATAGCGGCGCAAGCCTGTGCAGATCGCTTGCACGACACCGACCGCGAGGATGATCGCGGTCCACTCCAGCGCGACGGGGAAGTTGCCGGGAACGATGCCTTCGTCGATCGCCTGCCCCGTGAGCGCCGGGATCGCCACGCGCGCGGCCGTCCACACCAGACCGGCCAGAATGCCCATCCACACCCATAGGTGATGGGGTCGAACGGCGGCGCGCATGAGGCGCCATCCCGCCCGTCGATTCTCGCGTTCGTCCTGCACAACGCCCCCGGAAGTCCAATTCGGCACGCTACCAGCGCCGACCTGACGCTCGTGTCAGGTTTGTTCCGGGGATGCGCCGGGGTACCTTCCCCGCCATGCCCAGCCCTGCCCCGCCTTCTTCGTCCGCGCCCGTTCGCGCCGCCGGCCTCGTGCTGACGCTCTGCGCGACCGTGGCCGGCGCAGCCGGCGCGGCAACGCTTTCACCGGCGTCGTCCGCTCCCGAACACGAAACGCGTCCCGTCGCGGCAACGACCACCGTCGTGCAGGACGACCCGCAACACGAAGAGCTCGACGCCCGGGCCGCGGCCGCGCGCGAACGCATCGCGCGCGACGAAACCGCCGCCGCCAACGCCGCACGTACGCAGCAAGCCGCGGTCGAAGCGGCGCGCCATGCCAAACGCGTCGCGATGTGGGACGAGCTCGCGGAATGTGAGACGGGTGGCAACTGGCACAACGGTGGTGACTTCGGTGGCGGCCTCGGCATCTATGTCGGCACGTGGCGCGCGTACGGCGGCCGCCAGTTCGCGGCCCGTCCGCAGTGGGCGTCGAAGGACCAACAGATCGTCATCGCCGAGCGCATCGCAACCGACGGCTATGGCGGCTGGGGTTGCGCGCACACGCTCGGCTGGGTGAACTAGCCCGAGCCCGTGGCGAACAGTTCGTCGATCATCTCGGCGAGCGCGTCATCCGTCGGCGCACCCACGTAAACCGCGACGCGTGTCGTTGTCCCGGCGTCGGCGCGCACGGCCGCCGCGAGGACACCGAGCGCACCTGCATCTCGGCCGGTCAACACGATCGCGGCGTGCGTTCGCGCGGCAGTGAACGCGCGTGCCCGTCCGTCGTGTGCATCCGCGCCGGCAACGACGACGACGTCGCCGTTCATCGTGCAGCTACGCGTTCGGTCGTTCGAGTGCGGCGCGTTGTTCGGATTCGAGCAAGATGTCGGTGATCTCGTCACCGACGAGCTCGTCACGGTCCAACAACGCGTCGCGCAGCGCCGCGACGAGGTGACGGTTCTCGTCGAGCAGCTTGCGCACGTCGTCCTTCTGCTGCACGAGCATCGTTTCGACGGCTTTGCGACTCTCGTCGTTACCGAGCACCTTTCCGACGATGCCTTGCGCGATCGGTCCGGCTTCGATCGCGTCGTACGACACGAGCGTGCCCGCCATACCGAGCGAGCCGACCATCATCGCGGCGACGCGCGTCGCTTGCGCGAGGTCGCTCGCGGGTCCGGTACCGGCCTCACCGAAGAAGAGCTCCTCGGCGGTCATGCCACCGAACGCGATCTTGATCGCGCCGATGAGCTCCGTGCGCGTCTTCGTCCAGCGCTCCTCCTTGTCGGAGTGCGCGAGCAGACCGAGCGCGTCGCGTCGCTTGATGATCGACAGCACTTCGAGCTTGCGGTCGAAGCCGACCTTGTGCGCGACCACCGCGTGGCCGGCCTCGTGCGTCGCGATACGGACCTTCTCCTCTTCCGAGTACTCGACCGGCTGCTTGAGCCCGATCTCCTCGGTGAGCTTCGCTTGCTGGATGTCGTTCCAGTCCATGGCGTCGCGACCCTCACGCAGCGACCAGACGAGCGCCTCATCGAAGAGGTGCTCGATCATCACCGGCGAGTAGCTGATCGTCATGGCCGCGAGCTGGTCCCGGCGCTCCTCTTTGTCGAGCTCCGGGATGTGGGCCTTCTTGTCCAGGTAGTAGTCGATGATCTCCCGCCGGCCCGACCGACTGGGCAGGTCGAAGTGGATCGAGCGATCGAACCGGCCCGGCCGCAGGAGGGCGGGGTCGAGGTCGTCGGCTCGGTTGGTGGCTCCGATCAGGAGGATGTTCGATGCTGCGGGCAGCGGCTTCTGGAGCTGATGGTTGACGGGGAGCCAACGATTCGCCCAATCGACGACGCCGCCGCGCATGCGCTGCCCGAACGTCGGCAGATCGAAGGATTGCAGCTGGATCAGCAGCTCGTTGACGACGCCGGACACACCTTCGGTGACGCCGCTGGGCGACACCTCCATCGCCGCGGCACCCTCGAAGCCCGACGGCAAGGGGCTGAACTTGCGCATGCCGCTGCGCGCGCCGGCGATCGCGTCGATCTCTTCGATGAAACCGATCGCGCCGCCCTCCTCCCGCGCGGCCTTGCGCAGCGCCTTGAAGTAGTTGCGGATCTTGCGGCCGGTCTGGCCGTAGTACATCGATTGGAACGCGGTGGACGAGACGAAGAGGTACGGCACGCCAGCTTCCTTCGCCATCGCCTTCGCCATGTACGTCTTGCCGGTACCGGGCGGACCTTCGAACAGGATCGCCTTGCGCGGGTTCCCACCCATGGATTCGCGGAACGTCTGGTACGCGAGGAACAGGTTCAGCGTCTTGACGACTTCTTCCTTCACGGGGCCGAGGCCGACGACATCATCGAACGCGACATCGATCTCACTCGCCGCGTAACGCACGTGCGGCGAACGACCCGCGCCGAGCAGCGGGACGAGCAGCACGACACCGATGAGCACGATCGCGATGATCGGCACCAGCATCTGCACGTCGGCTTCGCTGAGGTGTGGCCACGAGAACACGGCCGGGTTGCCGGAGAGGATGCGCCAGTAGAGGTACGCGAACACCGGGAGGATCCACGCGAGCAACTTCCACAGGCGGCGCTGCCGGGTGCGCTCGCGCAGGCGGGGAACATCGATGCCGGCGCCGCGCAGCACCGACTCGTGTCCGATGGCCCCGAGGTCGAGCGCCGGCGCGGCCGGCTGGACGGTTGTGGCGCTCGCCACGGCTCCCGAGCCGGGCTCGGGGCCGCTTCCGCTGCGTCGTCCTCGTCCCACTGCGCCGCCTTCGTCCCGACCCGCCCGACCATCCGTGAACGCGGAGCGTAGCGGAGCACTCACCCGTAAGGAAAGAGCCCTTCTGGTTCCGGTGACGGGCCGTGGGGCGGAAGTCAGCCGTTAGGGTCCGGCCGTGCAGGAGGGTCCGGAGCTCGACGAACGCGAACTGCGCGCCGCGCAGGGCGCGATCGCGGTGCTCCTGCTGGGCGCGTTCGTGTTCCGCGTCCCCGCCGTCGTCGTCGGCATCGCGGTGATCGTCGCGATCGGCGCCGCGTTCGGGCCCGACGTGAACGCGTTCAACGCCACGTACCGCGCCGTCATCGGGCCGAGACTCGCCGGCGCCCGGGATGTGGTGACCCGCAGTTCGGCGCGCGCGCTCGACGCGCTCGACGCGGCCCTGCTCGTCATCGCCAGTGCCGCGTTCGCCGTCGGCATCGACTCGATCGGCTGGGCGTTCGCGTTGCTCGCGGCCGCGGTCGCGACCGTCGAAGCGACGACCGGCTTCAACGCCGCGACCGCGCTGGCCGAGCGCCTGCGGCGTGACGGTTAGCACAACGGTTAGCGCGCGGCACGCACGACAATCAAGGTGACCGCGCCGAACACCCCGGTCCATCCGAGTGTCGCGGCCGCGGACGCGCCGCTCGGGTTCCCCGTTGCGATGACGGCGAGCGCCAGGAGGACACCGTTGCGCAGCACCGCGCGCGGCCCGGCCGGCGACGCCGTCGCACCGCCGCCGAAGCACGGGCAGGGAACGTGCTGCGCCTGCGCGCGCACGAGCACGACCGTGAACGCGAGGAGCATGATCACGGCCGCGACCGCGGGCAACCCGCTGCCGCGAACCGCGACGAGCGCGACCGCGATCGCGAGCTCGACCACCGGTACACCCACCGCGGCAATGGTTCCCGCCCGGGCCCCCAGCAGCGTGTCCATCTGCGCGACTACGTGGTCGCGATCACGCAGCTTGGCCAGCGCGGCACCCGCGAGCGCGAGCGCGAGGACGACGCGAGCCGCTAGCGCGACCGCGCTCACGGTTCAGCTCTCGTACCGGCCGTACCCGCCGCGGTAGAAGAGCAGCGGCCTGCCCTCGGACTGGTAGCCGAGCTCGAGCACGCGACCGACGACGATCACATGGTCGCCGGCGTCGTACTCGGCTTCGGTCTCGCAGTCGACGAACGCGAGCGTGTGATCGAGGATCGGCGCGCCGCTCAGCCCGGGCCGGAACGTCATGTGCGCGAACCGGTCGGCGTCCTTCTGCGCGAACAGCCGACACACCTCTTCGTCGTCCTCGCCGAGGATGTTGGCGGCCCACTTGCCGCCGGCCTGGATGCGGGGCCACGTCGTCGACGACTTCGCGGCACAGAACAGCACAAGCGGCGGCTCGAGCGAGACGGAGGTGAACGAGTTGCAGGCCATGCCTACTGGGAGTGCCGGACCGTCGCCCTGGGTGTCCATCGCGGTGACGATCGTGAGGCCGGTCGCGAAATGGCCGAGCACCGTCCGCATGGTCGCGGCGTCGGGGTTGAGCGTGTGGAGCTGCGCGGTCATCGACCGGCCGCGAGGTCGATCGCGAGGCCTTCATAGGCCGCGATCACCTCGGGACCGCCGAGCGCGGCCGAGCGATCGGCCGTGCACAACGCGATGGCGTCGAGCATGTCGTCGCCGTGGCCGGGGTCGTGGTGGAACAGCACGAGTTGCTTCGCGCCCGACTCGCGTGCGACGTGCACGGCGTAGTCGACCGTCGAGTGACCCCAGTGGCGCTTGGGCTCGTACTCCTCCGGCGTGTGCTGCGCATCGTGGATGAGCAGGTCGACGCCATCGCACAGCTCGAGGATGTCGTGCGGCACGAAGTCGTCGGGGTCATCGGGGCAGCAGCCGGGTCCGTGGTCAGGGACGTACGCGACGGAGCGACCGTTCCACTCCACTCGGAACCCGAGCGTGAGCCCGACGTGCCGGACGAACCGCGACCGGACCTTGGCCAACCCGATCGGGAAGTCGTCGTCGCCAGTGTCGTGGAATCGAACGTCGGCGCTCAGGCCGTCGGGTCGGATCGGGAAGAACGGCGGGCACATGAGCTGCGCGAACACATCGCCGAGGAGCCCTTCGGCCTGACGCGGCCCGTGGATGTCGAGGGTCGACGCCCCATTGTGCACGGGCGCAAAGAACGGCAACCCCTGCACGTGGTCCCAGTGCAGGTGCGTGAGCAACACATCGGCGTGGAACTCACCGGCGCCCAGCTGGTCTCCGTAGGCGGCCAAGCCGGTCCCGAGATCGAAGATGATCGGCGGCTGTCCGTCCGGCTCGACGGCCACGCACGAGGAGTGCCCGCCGTAACGCGCGTATTGCGGACCTTCACACGGCGTCGAGCCCCGGACGCCATGGAACCCCACACGAATCCCCCCTGACATGGGGCGTGAGGATACCGGTACGGATTCTGGGGTCAACTCCCCTTCTTTCTCCGGGAATCGGCTCCGGCCACGATCCTCATTGAATACCCAAACCGCGAGGTGCGGGTGTCGTGGCGGGCCTGTCGCAAGGGGTCCCCCCGGTCCCGAGGGCGGGAAGGATGACGACGGTCGGGAAGCGCACGGCCCGAGTCATACCCACGTCGGGCTCGGCAATCGTCGGCGCGATCTGCTTCCACGCTCGTTACTTCGGCACGGAGAGCCGGCGCGCCCGAGCCGCAACCCGAGAATTCCTGGATCGGGTGGTCTCGAGCCTGACGGCGCGAGGGGGCGCGCCTTAGTCCGTGGACGGAGACGGACCGGCGGCGCGCGCTTCTCGCACCGCGACCAGCGCGTCTTGCAGCTGCTGGATCCACTCGCCCTGGTGGTCACGCACGAGGCGCACACACCACCCGAGCGCGTCCGACCGGCTGCGGGCCACGCCGCCGCCGACGAGCGTGTCGAGCACCTGGCGTTCGGGCATGCGCAGGCGGGTCATGACCGGCACCGAGAGGCTGGTGAACACCTGGCGCTCGTCGCCGCACCGCGCACCCCAGGCGACCTTGCGGCCGGTGCGGCGCTCGGCGTCGCCGGCGATGCGGATCCGGTCGGCTCGAGTCTCCTCCCGGAAGCGCTCGATCCGCGCCAGCCGGGCGGCGCGCCGCGCGGCGTCGTCGGCACCATCCGGGTAGCTCGGCTCGGGGACCGTGCCGACCACGAGGATCTCTTCCCGGTCGACGGTCACCTCGGGTGGGGCGGTGAACCAGCCATCGGGCAGGCGGCCGGCGAACCAGGCGGTCAGCGACTCCATGGTGATTGCGCTCATGCGGTGATTACATCATTACATCGACGGATCCGCAAGCGCGGCGCGGAGCCGGTCGGCGTACTCGTCCCGCTCCGCGTCGTCGGCGTACTTGGTGCGGGGCCAGTAGAAGCCGCGGAGGCCGTCGCCCTTGGTGCGGGGCACGACGTGGACGTGCAGGTGGGGCACCGACTGGCTCACGACGTTGTTGCAGCTGACCCACGACCCCTGCGCCCCGAGCGCGACCGGCATCGCGGTCGCGCAGCGTTGGGCCGCGCCGAACACGGGCGCGAGCAGCTCGGGCGGAAGGTCGGAGAGCGTCACGACGTGCGCGCGCGGCAGGACGAGCACATGGCCTTTGAAGACCGGGCGCTGATCGAGGAACGCGACGACGTCTTCGTTCTCCAACACCATCGCGGCGGGCACCGAGCCCGCCGCGATGTCACAGAAGATACACCTATTGGGCGTCAACGCTTCCCGGATGGTGAAGGGCTACGTAGCGACCGGCTGGTTGTTGGTGACCCGGTAAAGGAACGCCGCCCCTACGTACGCGATCGGCATGGTGACGAACACGCCAATGATGCACGCGATGACGCCGAGGAAGCCCACGAGCGCGGTAAGCGCGAGCGCTATGGGCAAACCCTTCGTGGTTCGAGTCTTCTCGACGCTCGCGCTGAACGAGTCTCCCAGTCCCATGCGCTGGTCTAGGAAGTAGAACGGCGCGAATCCCAGGAAGGCGATGACGACCAGCGCACCGATACCGCAGAACAGTGCGCCGATTCCTACGCATAAGCCGAATACGAAGGAGAAGAGGATCCACTCGCCCCAGCGATCACTCGAGAACGCCTTGCCGACGTCGACGGGTTGGCCGGCGGTGATCATGAGTCCGGCGTTGAAGATGCCGATCGCAAGCATCAAGCTGATGACATAACTGACGGCCGATAGCAGGAAGAGAACCGCCGTGCTGCCGGCGAGCCGGCCGATCCCGCTGAGGATCACTTGGGCAACGAGCGGGAGCAGGATGACAAGGAGCAGCGGCCCGGCGTTCTGCTGGAACTTCTTCCAGCCGTATGAGAGCGCCGCGCCGGCATCGGGCGTCGCTCCACCTACGGGAGGCGGACCCGGCGGCACGTTCGGCGGCGGCACGTTCGACATGGCATCTCCTCGGACCGAGGTCGGTCGGCGGAGCAGAACGGTAACCGGCCCGGACCCGAAAGACGCGGACCTACCGGGACGATTCGTACGGGTCTACGAAGACGTCTCGTAGGGGCGCTGGCGGGGCTTGGCCGCCGCCCGCTTCGGGACCATCACCTTCCGGCGGAAGGAGCAGACCTCCTCGCCGCGCTGGTTGTAGCCCCGGGTCTCGACGCTGACGACGCCGCGGTCCGTTTTGCTCTGCGACTCCTTCTTGTGGAGCACCTTCGTCTCCGCGTAGATGGTGTCACCGTGAAACGTCGGCAGCTTGTGCTGGAGCGACTCCACTTCGAGGTTGGCGATCGCGACGCCGCTGACGTCCGGTACCGACATGCCGAGCACGAGCGAGTAGACGAGGTTGCCCACGACGACGTTCTTGCCGAACTGGGTCTGCGTCTCCGCGAACCACGCGTCCGTGTGGAGCGGGTGGTGGTTCATCGTGATCATGCAGAACAGATGGTCGTCGTACTCCGTGATGGTCTTGCCGGGCCAGTGCTTGTAGACGTCGCCGGGCTCGAAGTCTTCGAAGTAGCGGCCGAACGGGCGCTCGTGAACGGTCATGCGCAGAGGCTACCGAGCACGTGTCGCGTCAGCGCCGTTCGCGCGTGGCGGCTTTCAGCCGGTCGTGGGCGGGCTCAGCTCGTCGAGCGGGACGCACTTGGTCAATTCGTCGAGGTACGGCGGGTCGCCGGCGGGCGGCTGCGAACCGATGATCCCGGCGACGACCGCGTCTCGATAGTCGTTCGTCGACGCGAGCGAATCGTTGAGGCACGTCGCTTGCGTTTCGGTGATCTCGAGCGTCCCGGCGAGGCTCGACCGGAAGAACTCACCCTGCGGCACGCACCGGAAGATCGTGTCGACGATCGCGCGGCCCGTCGGCTCGTCGATCGACGCACTCTCCCGACCCTTCTGGAGCCCGTTGGCGTAGAGCGTGTGCAACTCGGCCGAAGTCCGCAGCTTGTCGTTCAGGCACGACTGCTGCTTCGCTGTGGCGCTGGTACCGAGGACCTGCCGGCTGAGATCGACGCAACCGAAGATGGCGTCGACGACCGCGCTCGCGTCGTCGTCGCTCAAGTCGGGATAGCCGGTCGCGCTGAAACCGTCCTTCTTCAACGCGCTGACGGTCAGCCCCGCGGCAATCAGCGCCTTCTCGCCGACCGCGTCGACGATCTTCTCGGCGGCGCACGCCCCTTCGGCCTTGCTGTTGACGAGCGGATTCCCGTCGCTCTTCGCGGCGAGCGCCGTCGCGAGCGCGGTCTGGTAATCGCCCCCGGAGCCCGCCGAGGTCTTGGCGCTCGAGTCGGAGTCGCCACCGCACGCGGCGAGGAGGATCGCCGAGGCGGCGAGGAGCGCGACCACCGTGCGGGCGAACTTCATCGGGCCGAAGCTCATCGGGTCCCTTCGTCGGCGCGGGCGAGGAGGCCACGCGCGATCACCAACCGCTGGATCTCGTTCGTGCCCTCGCCGATGATCATCAGCGGCGCATCGCGGTAGTAGCGCTCGACCGGGAGCTCGGTGGTGTAGCCGACGCCGCCGTGGATCCGCAGCGACTCGATCGCGATCTCGAAGGCGGTCTCGCTGGCGAACAACTTCGCCATCCCGGCCTCGACATCCGTGCGTTCGCCCGCCTGCTTGCGCTCGGCGGCGCTCCGCGTCAGGAGGCGCGCGGCCTCGAGCCGCGTCGCCATGTCGGCGAGCTTCATCTGAATCGCCTGATGCTGCGCGATCGGCTTGCCGAACGTGACGCGCTCCTGCGCGTAGGCGAGTGCGGCATCGAACGCGGCGCGGCCGACTCCGACCGCCCGCGCCGCGATGTTGATCCGGCCGACTTCGAGCGCGCCGAGGATGTAGGACAGGCCGCGTCCCGGATCGCCGAGCAATGCGTCGGCCGGGATGCGATGGTCCACGTACGACATCTCGACCGTCTCGATGCCCTTGTAACCGAGCTTCGGGATGTTCTTGCTGACGGTCAGCCCGCCGCTGGTCGGGCCGGGCTCCTTTTCGACGATGAAGCAGGAGATGCCTTCGTCGGTGCGCGCGGCCAGCGCGACGATGCCGGCGCGTTCGCCGTTCGTGACCCAGAACTTGGTGCCGTCGATGACGTACTCGTCGCCGTCGCGCGTTGCCCGGCACGCGATGTTGCGCGTGTCACTGCCGGCGTCGGCCTCCGACAACGAGAGGCACCCGCGGAGCTCACCCGTCGCAAGCGGCGGCAGCCAGCGTTGCCTCTGGGCCTCGGTGCCGTGGTTGACGATCAAATGCGCGGCGATCGTGTGGGTGTTGACGATGCCGGACAGCGACATCCATCCGTAGGCGAGCTCCTCGACGACGCCGATGTAGGTGAGCAGGTCGAGACCGAGGCCGCCGTACGCCTCGGGGATCGTGATGCCGAACAGGCCGAGGCCCTTCATCTGCTCGACGATCGCGTCGGGATATTCGTCCGCGTGCTCCATTTCCGACGCAACCGGTGCC
The DNA here is from genome assembly GCA_963740835.1 of uncultured Actinomycetes bacterium. Classification (GTDB taxonomy): domain Bacteria; phylum Actinomycetota; class Acidimicrobiia; order IMCC26256; family PALSA-610; genus CAVUFH01. The sequence goes on from CAVUFH010000007.1 coordinate 767,364, forward strand.
ACCTCTTTCGCGATGAACCGGCGGACGGTCGCGACCAGCTCCTCGCGCACTTCCGGATCGGTTGTGGTCGCGGTCATATCGAGGAACCTGCGGTCATGACGGGCAACGCTACCGATCGCGTCCGGTCGCGGGCAGGCGCGACGAGGGGCCCCGAGCGCGGCGACGGCGCCGGTACCGTACGAGGGCTCATGATGAACCACCAGACGATCAGCGGCTTCCGCCGCGACGACACGATCCGGCAGCGCAAGTTCAACCGGGTCGTGGCGCGCCGCGCGCTCGGATTCGCGCGTCCATACCGCAAGGAGCTGATCGGCTTCGTTCTGGTGGTGATCGCGGGCGCGGTGACCACGGCAATCCCACCGTTGCTGTTCCGGAGCCTGATCGACACCGCCGTCCCCGACAAGAACCGCGCGCTCGTCGCCTATCTGGCCCTGGCTGCGGTCGGCCTCGCGTTTGCGAACGCCATGCTCTCGCTCGTGCAGCGGTGGTTCTCGGCGAGGATCGGCGAAGGCCTCATCTACGACCTGCGCGTCCAGCTCTTCGACCATGTCCAGCGGATGCCGCTCGCGTTCTTCACACGCGCGCAGACCGGAGCGCTGCAGACCCGGCTCAACTCGGACGTCGTCGGTGCACAGCAGGCCGTGACCAGCACGCTCGGCACCGTTCTGTCGAACATCATCGGAATCGCGGTGACGCTGACGATCATGTTCGCGCTCAACTGGCAGTTGACGACCTTGACGTTGCTCGTACTCCCCGCGTTCATCTGGCCGGCCCGCCGACTCGGGCCACGACTGCAGACACTCACCCGCGAGGGCATGCAGCTGAACGCGGAGATGAACAACCTCACCGCCGAACGCTTCAATGTCGCCGGCGCGCTCGTCGCGAAGTTGTTCGGGCGACCGGGCGTCGATCGCGACGAGTTCGAACGTCGCGCGCGCGGCGTGCGCGATGTCGGCATCCGCACCGCGATGTACGGCCGCGTGCTGTTCGTCGCGCTCGGCCTCGTCGCCGCGGTGGGCACCGCCGTCGTCTATCTGATCGGCGGCAACCTCGCGGTGTCGGGAACGCTTACGGCCGGCACGATCGCCGCCTTCGTCATCTACGTGGGCCAGATCTACCAACCGCTCGCACAGCTCTCGAACGCCCGCGTCGATGTCATCACCACGCTCGTCTCGTTCGAGCGGGTGTTCGAGGTCCTCGACTTCCCACCGGCCATCGTCGACGAACCGGCGGCCGGGACCCTGATGGACGCGCGTGGCGCGATCGAGTTCGACCACGTCTGGTTCCGCCATCCGCCGGGCGCCGTCGTCTCGCTCGCGTCGCTCGAAGCGGCCGGCACCGCCGGATCGACGGAACCGAGCGAATGGATCCTGCGTGACGTCTCGTTGAAGGTCGAACCCGGTGAGACGGTCGCGTTGGTCGGTCCCTCCGGCGCGGGCAAGACGACGATCGCGATGCTTGTGCCCAGGGTGTACGAGGTGGTCGAGGGCGCGGTGCGCGTCGACGGCACGGACGTGCGCGAGCTGACCCAGGAATCACTGCACGCCGCGGTCGGGCTCGTCGCCCAGGACCCGCACCTGTTCCACGACTCGATCGGCGCCAACCTGCGGTTCGCCCGTCCCGATGCCACCGACGCCGAGCTCGAGCACGCGTTGCGGGCCGCGCGGTTGTGGGACGTCGTGCTCGCACTGCCCGCCGGCCTCGACACGATCGTCGGCGAGCGCGGGTACCGGATGTCGGGTGGCGAGAAGCAGCGCCTCGCGATCGCGCGCGTGCTGTTGAAGGATCCTGCGATCGTCATCCTCGACGAAGCGACCTCGCACCTCGACTCCACCTCGGAGGTCGCGATCCAGGACGCGCTCGACGAAGCGCTCCGCGGCCGGACCGCCGTCGTGATCGCGCACCGGCTCTCCACCGTCGTCGGCGCCGACCGCATCCTTGTCGTCGACGCCGGACGGATCGTCGAGAGCGGCACCCACGAGCAATTGCTCGCCCGGCGCGGTCTGTACGCCGACCTGTACCGCAGTCAGCTGCGCTCCCACGCGGAGACGGCCTGACGCCTGCGCCGACCGACCCCACAACTAGGCTTCCTGGGTTCGTCGGCACGGATGCGCGCTCCTGAGACGGCTCCGCATGCCGATGAAACCTCGGAGCCGATGCTCCGAGCTCCCTGCCCCCGAACGCGTGACCGCCGCCGTGCCTGAACCTTCCGACGAGATCGACGAGGAACACCCGCACTCCCGGCGCGCTCGCCTCGCGGCGCGGCGGCGCCGGATCCGCTGGGCCGGGGTGCTGGCGGTCGCGCTGATCGTTGGCGCGGCGGGAACCGTCGCCGCGTTCGCGTTCACCGACGACGCGCCCACGGGCCCGTCGGCGGCGGTGCTGACGGGCGCCACGAGCGCGGGCAACGGCACCCGGTCGACGTCGACCACGACCACTCCCGCCGAGGCGCTGAACGTCCGCCCCCTCTCCCATGACGATCCGCTGCGCCTGTGGATCGGCGGCGACTCGTTGTCGGGCGCGCTCGGGCCGTCGTTGGGCACTCTCACCGCCGACACCGGAGTCGTCGATTCCTACGTCGACTACAAGGTGTCGAGTGGGCTCATCCCGAGCACGCGCAACTGGCAGGTCTACGCGCCCCAGCTGATCGAGCAGGAAGATCCCGAAGCGATCGTGTTCATGATCGGCGCCAACGACGCCAACGTCGTCAACTCGGTCGATGCGAACAAGGACGGCATCCACGACTGGGAGGTCGACTACCGCGAGCGCGTCGCGAACATGATGGACCTCTTCGTCGGCGGCGAGAAGGACCGCACCGTGATCTGGATCGGGGCGCCGACGATGCGCGATTCGCAGCGGGACAAGGGTGTGCTCGAGGTCAATCGCGTCATGCGCGAAGAGGCCGAGAAGCGCGGGCCGCACGTCATCTACGTGGACGCCTACTCGATGTTCAGTGACGAGAACGGAGAGTACGCCGACCGGCTCGACGTGCCCGTCGGCCCGGATTCGCCGGGCGAGACCGAGAGCGTGCGGGTGCGCGTCGGCGACGGCGTGCACCTGACCCCGGCCGGCGCCGACTACCTCGCCACATCGGTGTTCTCGCTGCTCGACACGCGCTACCGGCTCACCGCGCAGGCGGACACCGCCCACCCGATCAACTACACGTTGGTGAAGGGCGGCGAACTGTCGGATTCGAGCCGCAGCGGTACAGGGACGAAGAGCGGGACCAAGAGCGGAACGGGTTCGGGCACCGGCACGAAGAAGTCGACCGTGACGACCGCGCCGCACGTCGCGAGCACACCCACGACCCAGGACGCGCCGCCGGCAACGGACGCGCCGCCGGCGACCGATCCGCCACCCGCGACGGATCCACCGACGCCGCCACCGGGTCAAACGCCGTAGCGACGCTGTGAGTCGACGGCAGGAGCTGGCCTAGCCTCCCTGCCATGTCGGATCAGCTCTCCGCCGCGCGCGCGGCGGTCGATACTGCGGCCGCCGTCGTCGAACGGGCCGCCCGCAAGCTCGCCGAGGTGTCGGCCGACGACGGCAAGGTCTCCGTCGCCAAGCTCGACGCGAACCAAGTGCTCGCCTACGACCTCGCGCACGCGGCCGCGGCGGTCGAGGGCTCCAAGGTGATGTGCACCTACGCCGCGCACGGCGAGCTCGAGGCGATGCTCGCGTGCGCGTACATCGCGGACGCGGTCTGCGACGTCACCACCCGGATCCTCGGACGCGAGTCGACGTGGGGCGTGAGCGCGGCAGACCTCGCGCCCGCGCTGCCGTTCGTCGAGGCCCACCGCGCGCCCGAGTTCCTGGACCGGCTCGGCGAGCAGTGCGCGAAGCACGGATCCGGTCCGAGCCACCTGCCCGACGACTTCGAGCTCGTCGCGGAGACGTTCCGACGCTTCGCCGAGGACAAGATCCGTCCGGTCGCCGAGCACGTGCACCGGACGAACGCGGACGTGCCCGAAGAGATCATCAGCGGCCTGGCCGAGCTCGGTGGCTTCGGCCTCTCGGTGCCCGAGGAGTACGGCGGCTGGGCGACCGGCGGCGAGCAGGACTACTTCGGCATGGTGGTCGCGACGGAAGAGCTGTCGCGCGGCTCGCTCGGCATCGGCGGTTCGCTCGTCACCCGGCCCGAGATCCTCACCCGCGCGCTCGTCGCGGGGGGCACGGAGGAGCAGAAGCAACAGTGGTTGCCGCGCATCGCCACCGGCGAGCTGATGGCCGGGATCATGGTGACCGAACCCGACTTCGGCTCCGACGTCGCGGGCGTCAAGGTCACCGCGGTCCCGGTCGAAGGGGGCTGGCTGGTGAACGGCGTGAAGACCTGGGCCACGTTCGCGGGGCGGGCCGATGTGCTGATGCTGCTCGCCCGCACCGACGCGGACCGGTCGAAGGGCCACCGCGGTCTGTCGGTGCTCATCGTCGAGAAGCCGCGCGCCGAGGGCCATGCGTTCCAGTTCGAGGACGGCCGCGGCGGGAGGATGGAGGGCCGCGCGATCGACACGATCGGGTACCGCGGCATGCACTCGTACGAGGTGGCGTTCGAAGACTGGTTCGTGCCCGCCGAGAACCTGATCGGCGAGGAGGCCGGGCTCGGCCGTGGCTTCTACCTGCAGATGGCCGGCTTCGAGAACGGCCGACTCCAGACTGCAGCACGCGCGGTCGGGCTCATGCAGGCCGCGTTCGAAGCCGGGCTCTCGTACGCGCAGGAACGCAAGGTGTTCGGCCGGCCGGTATTCGACTACCAGTTGTCACGCGTGAAGCTCGCCCGCATGGCCGCGCTGATCCAGGGCGGCCGGCAGTTCTCCTACGACGTGTCGCGCAAGATGGCGGCCGGTGAAGGCACGCTCGAAGCGTCGATGGTGAAGGCCTACGTGTGCCGCGCCGCGGAGTGGGTCACGCGCGAAGCGATGCAGCTGCACGGCGGTATGGGGTATGCCGAGGAGTTCCCGGTGTCGCGCTACTTCGTCGACGCGCGCGTCCTCTCGATCTTCGAAGGTGCGGACGAGACGCTCTGCCTGCGCGTCATCGCTCGCCGCCTCGCCGAGCAAGCGCTCAGCTGAGCCGCGCGAACACCGGCGCTTCCTGGGTCCCGTCCAGGCGTTGCGCCGCGCGCGCCGCGAGGTCGGGAACGAAGGGCCCGAGCTCGTCGACGATCGCGCGGGTGTCTGCCGCAAAGCGCGTGACCTCACTCGCGCGCTCGTCGCCGCGCAGTGTCCAGGGTTGCACCCGCTCGATCTCGCGGTTGACGGCATCCACCTCGGCGACGATGACTCCGGTGGCCGCACGGAGGTCGAAGACGTCGATCGCGTCATCCACCCGTTGCCGCAACGCGGGTTTTGGCGACAATCGGCGACCGGATTCGGTACCGGATCGTCGCCAAAACCCGTCATCGAGGCCGACGACGCGTTGCACGAGGTTGCCGACGCCGTTCGCGAGGTCGCGGTTCGCGGTCTCGACCACGCGGGCTTCGGTGAAGTCAGCCTCGCCGACACGCGGAACTTCGCGCAGCAGCCACCAGCGCAGCGCGTCGACGCCGAAGCGCGCGACGAGATCGTGCGGGTCGACAGCGTTGCCGAGCGACTTGCCGATCTTCCGGCCATTGGCGGTCACGTAGTCGTGCACGAAGAGCTCGTCGGGGAGCGGGAGCCCGGCCGACAGGAGGATGGCGGGCCAGATGACCGCGTGGAAACGGACGATCCCCTTGCCGATCACGTGGCGGATCGTCACCCCGTCCGACCACCAGCCGGCCGGTGCGGCGCTGAGGTAGTTGATGAGCGCGTCGAACCACACGTAGATGATCTGACCCGAGTCGCCCGGTACGGGGATGCCCCAACCGCGCGCGTGCGCGCGACCTCGACACGCTGATGTCGCGCACGTCGGAGTCGAGGAACGCCAGCACTTCGTTGCGACGCGCCGCGGGAACGATGCGCAGCTCGTCGGAGGTGATCAACCCACGGATGCGCTTCGCGTAGCGCGAGAGCCGGAAGTACCAGTTCTCCTCCTCGACCCACTCCGGTGGCGCATCGTGCTCACCGCACGCGCCCTCGACGAACTGCTCGCACCCGTTGCAGTACCAGCCCGCGTAGGGCGCGCGGTACAGGTCGCCGGCCGCCGCGCAGGCGAGCCAGATCGCGTCGACCACCGGTAGGTGGCGCGGGTCTGCGCTCGTCCGGATGAAATCGTCGTACGAGACTTCGAGGGTGCCCGCGAGTGCGGCGAACAGCCCGGCGTTGCGCGCGACGAACGCGGTGACGTCCTCGCCCGCGGCCGCGGCCGCTTGTGCAACCTTCGGAGCGTGCTCGTCGGTGCCGGTGAGGAAGCGCACCGCCCGACCGCGAGCGCGCGCGTGTCGAGCGATCGCGTCGGTCTGCACGAGCTCGAGCGCGTGACCGAGATGCGGCGGCGCGTTGACGAACGGAATCGCAGTCGTGATGTAGATCGGGTCCACGGTGTCCTCCTGGGGCCGCCACGGCGGCGGAGGACACTCCCTGGCCTCTACGAAGGCCTGTGCGAACCCCGGCGCGTGGCGGGGTTCGATGCGTGCGTGCGCGTCAGAGCCCCGTGGGGCTCATCATTCGCGTCGACGCCGGGCTGTTCACGGGCACGAGGATACCGGGACGGCAAGCCGGGCCGGTCCGATTTTTCAGCTGCAGCGAGTTTCAGCTGCAGCGAGTTTCAGCTGCAGCGAGCTTCAGCTGCGGCGCATCCCGGCGCGCTCGCCGCGCGTGACGAACTTGTTCGCCATCTTCCGGCTCGCCTCGTCGATCATCTCGTCGCCGAACATCACCGCACCCTTGCGGTCGCCTTCGGTGGTGGCCTTCTCGTAGGCCTCGAGGATGTCGAACGCGCGGTCGAACTGCTCCTGCGTCGGCGTGAACACCTCGTTGATGACCGTCACCTGATCGGGGTGGAGCGCCCACTTGCCGTCGAAGCCGAGGATGCGGCAACGCATCGAGTAGTCGCGCAGCGCGTCGAGCTCGCGGATCTTGAGGAAGGGGCCGTCGATCACCTGCAAGCCGTTGGCACGACCGGCCATGAGGATCTTCGAGAACACGTAGTGGAAGTGGTCGCCGGGGTACTCGGGGATCTGCACGCCACCGGTGAGCACGGGCATCTCGGTGGAGGCGGCGAAGTCGGCCGGCCCGAAGATGATCGTCTCCAGGCGGTCGCTCGCGGCGCAGATCTCCTCGACGTTGATCAGGCCCTGCGCGGTTTCGATCTGCGCCTCGATACCGACACGCGACTCGCGCCCGGTGGTCTTCTCGATCTGTGTGAGCAGCATGTCGAGCGCCTGGACCTCTGCCGCGGTCTGCACCTTCGGCAGCATCAGCTCATCGAGCCGCTCCGACGCGCCTTCGACGATCGCGATCACGTCGCGGTAGGTCCACTCGGTGTCCCACGCGTTGACGCGCACGCACAGGACCGTCTCGCCCCAGTCCTGCTCGTTGATCGCCTGCACGATCTTGTCGCGCGCCGCCGGCTTCTCGAGCGGTGCCACGGCGTCCTCGAGATCGAGGAACACCATGTCGGCGCCGAGCCCGGGGGCCTTGGCGAGCATCTTCTCGCTCGAGCCGGGCACCGAGAGGCAGGAACGACGGGGAAGATTGCGAGAACGTTCGGACATGCGCAGAAGCGTACGGCGGGGCGACACTGCCTCTCCATTCGCTTTGGGCAGTTGGTCGCATTGCGCAGGTGATCGCGCTGCGGATGGGAAACTGCAGTCCTTCCAGGTCCATTTTCGAAACGGGCGTGAACACCCTTGTTTGGTCGACTGCTGCGCATCGGGCTGGCGCTCCTGACGGTGAGCACGGCCGGCATCGTCCCCACGCAACCGGCCGGCGCGGCGGCGATCGAGGGACTGCGCTACGAGAGCCACACGAGCTACACGGTCGACCCCGGCGCGGCCGCGGTCCACGTCGTTCTCGATGCGACGATCACCAACCAGCAGCCCGACCGCCGCACGGCCGACGGCGTGCTGCACTACTTCTTCCCGACTACAGCGGTCCCGGTACTCGCCGAAGCCACCAACTTCGCGGCGACGCGCGCGGACGGCCGCCCGCTGACGGTCCACCGCGAGACCGAGGGCGACGATCAGTTCGCGGTCGCGGTCGTCGACCTCGTGCCCGACTTGGACTATGGGCAGACGGCGCAGTTCCGGCTCACCTACGACCTCCCGCACCTCCCGCCGCGTTCGGCCGGCTTCACTCGGGTGAACGCCGCGTTCGCGACCTTCGCCGCGTTCGGCTACGGAGATCCCGGGCTCACAAGCTTCGAGATCCGGGTCCCCGACGGCTTCAAGGTGGAGTTCACCGGCGCCGACCTGAAGAAGGACGAGGTCGACGGGATGCAACGGTTGACGAGCGGCGCGCTCGACGACCCCGACAACACGTTCGCCGTCGTCGCAGCGCGCCACGACGACGGTCTGCTGACCCGCCCGTTGGAGCTCGACTCGCACAAGATCGTGATCCGCGCCTGGCCGGACGATCCGGCGTGGGGCGCGTTCGTCGAGCAGAAGCTGACGAACGGGATCCCCGCGATGGAGTCCCTCGTCGGCTTGCCGTGGCCGCATCCCGACGACGAGCTGTCGATCGTCGAGGCCGCCAGCCCGTACATCTACGGCTACGCGGGCTGGTTCCTTCCCGAAACGAACAGCATCGAAGTCGGTGACGACCTCGACCCGCGCGTCATCCTGCACGAGCTCAGTCACCTGTGGTTCAACAACCGGCTGTTCGTCGAACGCTGGATCAGTGAAGCGTTCGCCGAGACGTATGCGGCCCACACTCTCGCGGCGATCGGCGAGCCGGTACCGGCTCCCGATCCGGTGCGCGCCGACAGCCCGGCCGCGCTGGCGCTCGCGGCGTGGGACGACCCGAGTTTCACAGAGGACAACACCGCCGAACGCGAGGAGTACGGCTACAACACGTCGTTCTTCGTCGTGAACAGCGTCGCCGGTGAGATCGGCATGGACGCGATGCGGAAGGTTGTCGCCGCGACGGAGAAGCGGTCGATCGCGTACCAGGGCGACGGAAAACCGGAAGGTGTCGTGACCCGGGTCGACTCGCGCCGGCTCCTCGACCTGATGCAACAACTCGGCGGGTCGACGGCAGCTCCCCCATTGTTCGGGCAATACGTGCTGCGACCAGAGGACGCGGCGCGGCTGCCGGCCCGGGCGGGCGCTCGCGACCAGTACGCGGTGCTCGTCGCCGCGGGCGCGGGCTGGAGTCCGCCATATCCGGTGCGCGCCGCAATGAGCGACTGGGACTTCGACGCCGCGACGACCCGGATGCAGGCGGCAACCGCGATCCTCGCGACCGCGCGACGATCTCGCGACCAAGGCCAAGGCGCTGGACCTCGCGGTGCCCCGCGCGTTCGAGCGCCAGTACGAGAAAGGCAAGTCGCTGGCCGACATCGCCGAGACCGGCACCGCGCTCGTGGGCGCGACGCGCGCGATCGCGTCCGCGCAGGCAGCGGTGGACCGAGATCAGAACGTGATCGAGCGCATCGGCGCGCTCGGATCCGCCGCCGACGATGCGCTGCACGACGCCCGCAAGGACTTCGCGGCCGGCGACGCCCGAGGCGCGATCGCCTCTGCCCACCGAGCCGTTGCCGACGTCGACGGCGCCGGCACCGCCGGCGCGCAACGCGCGGGCGTCGCGGTGGGCGTCGTCGTGCTCGCGGCCGCCGCGATCTCCCTCGGCCGCCGGCGCCGTCGGGTGCGGGAGGCCATGCGGCAGCCCGACCCAGAGCCCCAGACAACCGCGCCCGCGCAGGAACCGTGGACGTCGACGCCGTAGTGCGCGCGATCGGCGGCCTCACGCTCGTCGGGCGGCCGCAGGGCGGCGTCTCCGGGGCGGTGTTCAACGTGCGTGATGGCAACGGCCGCACACTCGTCCTCAAGCTCGCGGGTGGCGATCTCGACGTCGAGCGCGCCGCCGCGACGTGCGCCCGCCTGCGCCGGCGCGGCTATCCCGCGCCGGTGGTCGTCCAAACCGGCCGGTCCGGCGCGGTCGACTACATCCTCTCGGAAGCACTGCCCGGCGAGCCGATGACACCGACCACGCTCGCGCGCCTCCCGCAACTGCTCGCGCTGGTCGACGTGCAGCGCGGCATCGGCGTGCCGAGCGATTCGCCCTGGATCGCCGCGCTCGTCTCCAGCGTCGTCGAAGGTCGCGTCGGCTACTGCGATCAGGAGCCGCTCCGGACGCGCTCCGACGAGACCCGCGCGCTGCTCGACCGCCTTCTGCGGATCGCGTCTGCCGCCGACGACTTCGATGTGCCGGTCGACGACATCGTGCATTTCGACTTCTCGCACGCGAACGTGCTGTCGGTCGACGGCGAGATCATCTCTGGCGTCATCGATTGGGAGGCCACGACGACCGGCGATGCAGCCTTCGATCTCGTCACGCATGCGCTCTACACCTATGACCTCGACGCCCGCGACGCGCTGCTCGCGGCGGCGGCCGGACGCACGGATCCGCGCGTCCTCCCCCTCTACGCCGCACACATGGTGCTGCGACAGGTCAGCTGGTCGCTGCGCAACGCCGACGACTTCACGACCCGGTGGTGGCTGGATCTCGGGACCGCCCTGCTCGACGCGGTCGCCGCTGGGTAGGGTCGAACGATGGCAACGATCCCCGTCCTCACGTTGTACGAGCTCGCCGACGGCGTGTTCGTCTGGCTGCAACCAGGGGGCGAATCCGGGGTGAGCAACGCGGGCGCGGTCGTCGACGACGACGGCGTCACCGTGATCGACACCTTGATGGTGCGATCGCAATGGGAGCCGTTCGTCGAGGCGGTGAACGGCCTCGGCCGGCCGGTGCGCCGCATCCTGCTGACACACGCGCACATCGATCACGTCGGCGGTACGCGCGGCTTCCCCAACGCCGGCGTCTACGGGTCACCGCAGACGAGTCAGTTGCTCGACGGCGCGATGCCGCTCGACGCGTACAAGGCGTTCATGCCCGCGTTCGACGCGGAGTTCGACGAACTGGCCGAACTCGGCACCCGTCCGGTCACGCACCTCGTCACCGACGGTGCGTTCCTCACACCGCGCATCGAGGTCATGCCCGCGGCCGGGCACACCGCCGGCGACCTGCTCGCGCTCGTCGCGGACGCCGACATCCTGTTCGCGGGCGACCTCTGCTTCTTCGGCGTCACGCCGCTCGCGTTCCAGGGCGACCCGGCGATGTGGGCGGAGATGCTCGACTCGTTCCCGGAGCTCGCGTCGACGATCGTGCCGGGGCACGGCCCGGTCGGCGGCATCGCCGAGGTGCGCGAGCTCCAGCAGTACCTGCGCTACTGCGTCGAGGGTTCGATCCCGCCCGGCCCGTGGGACGCCTGGCCCGAACGGGAGCCCCGCGACGCCATCAACATCCAGCGGGCGCAGCTGCTTGCGGCTGGTCGCGACGAGATGCCTCCGGCGATGCTCAGCGCGCTCGGCTTCGGCTGATCCGTTCCGACCCCGGGCGGTCAGCCCACCCGTTGGTGCAGCCATTCGACGCTGTGCGTCCAGGTCTTCAGCGCGGCGTCGGGGTTGTGGGTCCCGAACGGGTTGTCCTCGTTGACGAACGCGTGACCGGTCTCGGGGATGTACTCGAAGCTGATGTCCTTGCCCATCTCCCGCAGTTGCTGCTCGAGCTCGCGCACGGCATCGGGTGGGAAGAAGTCGTCGTTCATCGCGAAATGACCGAGGACGGGCGCGGTGAGACCGGTCCAGTCGGGAGCCGAGTCCCCGAGCGGCGCGCCGTAGAACGTCGCGACACCGCCGATCTTGTCGCCCTGCTGCGCGCCGATGACCATCGCGAGCATGCCGCCCATGCAGAACCCGATGACGCCGACCGAGTCGCTGGTGACCGCCGGGCTCGCGAGGAGGTAGTCGACGGCGCCGGCCATGTCGCGCGCGGCGCGGTCGATCGGGAGCGCGTTCATGAGCGCGGCGGCCTTGTCCATCTCGGTGTGCTCGGCGAGCTCGCCGCGGTAGAGGTCCGGGGCGAGCGCGGTGAACCCGTCGCTCGCTAGGCGGTCGACGGCGCGCTTCAGTTGCGGTGCGAGGCCCCACCACTCCTGCAACACGAGCAGACCGGGACCGGATCCCGAAGACGCGGCGGCGAAGTAGCCCGCTACCTGGTCCCCGTTGCTCGCGAAGGACACGGTCTCGCCCATCGGTGGCCACCTCCATGCTTCTCACGACTGGTCGTGGGTTCGGTGCTCGTATCGTCTGGTCGGAACGCAGACTACGAAGCGCTCGTTCCCCGCGCGTCGGTGGTGTTGCCGCGCGGCAGTGAACACCGAAGCGAGCGCGACCCGGTTGCTAGGTTCTCGCCGTGGCGCAGAACCCCGATCCGCAACTCGCGATCACGAGCCTCGCGGGTGTGACCCGCACGCTCGACGACTGGACCACGGTTTTCAACCTCGCGATGGTCGTGCTGCCGGACCGGCCCGAGGGCCGCGCGTTCGTGCCGGTGATCGAGCGGATCTTCGCCACGTTCGGCGACAGCGACGTGCGCACCGTCGTGTGCGTCCCGAGCACGACCGCCATCACCCGGCGCATCCTCGGGGACGCGGCCGACAAGTGGCTGGTCTTCTGCGATCCGGACAAGGCGTTGGTCAACAGTCTGGGTTTGGAACGTTTGCCGGCATTTGTCCATATTCGCCAGGACACCTCCTTGGTGGCCGCGGCGCAGGGCTGGAGCCCGACCGAATGGCAGAAAGTGGCGGATGAGCTGGCCAAACACCAGCACTGGACCTCGCCCCAGGTCGCCGGGCGCAATGACCCGCCGCCGAGCCCGGGCTGGCCTATCGCGTCCTGAGCGAACCCGACAATCCGGACGCTCCGCCCGGCATTTGGATGTGGCGCCCGAACTCGGGCCCCGATGCGCACCCCCGCAGGACCAGTTGACTAGCGTTGTTCGCCATGCCGCCGCTGACCCGCCGCTGGCGCGCGACCCGGCCCGCTCTGGCGGCGCTGGTGCTTGTCGCCCTTGCCACCCCCATGATCTCGGAAGCGACGCCCGCCGCGGCGTCGCCCCAAGATCAGCTCTCGCAGAAGCAGGCGCAAGCCGCGCAACTGCAAGCGCAGATCGACGCCAACGGCACTCGCATCTCGATCCTCGACGAGCAGTTCAACCAGACGCAGCTCGCGATCGACGAGGCGAACCAAGGCATCGCCGACACGCAGTCACGGCTCGACGCCGCGGCCAAGCGCGCCGATGCCCTGAAAGGTGAGCTCGCGAGCCGGGCCGCCGCCCTGTACGTCGGCGCGGCCAACGGTGTGCCCGCCGATCTCGTCGGCGCGTCAGACGTGTCGGAGCTCAGCAGCCGCACGAAGTACGGCTCGGCCGCGGCCGACGAAGACCACGGCCTGATCGACGACGTCACCGTTGCGAAGGAGCAGCTCGCCGGCGCCCAGGCCGAGTTCGAGAAGAGCCGGGCCGCGGCCGAGGCCAAGAAGGCCGGCCTGGGCGACACCCGGAACCAGCTCGCGGCCGCGCAGGACAAACAAGAGGCGCTGCTCGCCCAGAACAAGGGTGAGATCGCGACGCTCGCGGCCCAGATCGAAGCGCAGAAGCGCGCGGCTGACGAAGCCCGGGCACGCGCCGAGTTCCAGCGCAAGCAGGCCGTCGCGAAGGCACCGGCCACGACGAGCGGTACCTCGCGACGCTGGTCGAGTCACACACCTTCGCAGGTCGCCCATCCCGCGCCGCCGCCGAGCGGTGGTGCCGGGACTGCAGTCGCGACCGCGATGGCGCAGATCGGCAAGCCGTACCGGTACGCCGCCGCGGGCCCCGGGTCCTTCGACTGTTCGGGGCTCACGATGTTCGCGTGGGCCGCAGCCGGGGTTCGGCTTCCGCACTCGTCCGCCGCCCAGTACGCGAGCCTGCCGCACGTCTCGCAAGCGGACCTGCAGCCGGGCGACCTCGTGTTCTACGGCTCACCGATCCACCACGTCGGCATGTACATCGGCAACGGCCAGTACGTGCACGCACCCCAGACCGGCGACGTCGTCAAGGTGGCGAGCGCGTTCCGAGGCGACTACGTCGGCGGCGCCCGGCCCTAGCGGCCCGAGCGGTTGAACCGGCCCTAGCGGCCCGAGCGGTTGAACCGGCCCTAGCGGCCCGAGCGGTTGAAGCAGCCCTAACCGCGGTTCCGGCGGCGGTCCGGCATGATGGGCCGGTGACCGCAATCGAACCCGTCCGGCTCACATCGTTCTCGCACGGCGCGGGCTGCGCCTGCAAGCTCTCGCCGGCTGACCTGCGCACCGTGCTCGGGCTGGTGCGGGGCACGGACGCGAGGCCCGACCCGAACCTCCTCGTCGGGTTCGACACCGCAGACGACGCCGCGGTCTACCGGCTCCGTGACGACCTCGCCGTGGTGGTCACCACCGACTTCTTCACGCCGATCGTCGACGACGCGTTCGAGTGGGGCCGGATCGCGGCGACGAACGCGCTCTCCGATGTCTACGCGATGGGCGGCACCCCACTGCTCGCGTTGAACCTCGTGGCGTGGCCCCGTGAAGGGCTCCCGTTGGCACTGCTCGCGCGCGTGCTCGACGGCGGGGCCGCGGCGACCACCGCGGCCGGTTGCATCATTGCCGGTGGCCACTCGATCGACGACGCGGAACCGAAGTACGGCCTGGCCGTGGTCGGGACCGTCGACCCGAACGCGGTGCTCACGAACTCGGCCGCGGAGCCGGGCGACGCGCTCGTGCTGACGAAGCCGATCGGGCTCGGCGTGATCTCGACCGCGGTGAAGCGCGGCGAGGCGACCTCCGAGGATCTCGCGACGGCGATCGCGGTGATGACGACGCTCAACGCGGACGCGCGCGACGCCGCGCTCGAGGTCGGCGTGCACGCCGGCGACCGATGTCACCGGGTTCGGGCTGCTCGGGCACCTGCGCGAGCTGTGCGTCGGATCCGGCGTCGGCGCGGTCGTCGCGGCCAACGCGGTCCCGGTCATCGACGGGGTGCGCGAGCTGCTCGCCGCGGACATGGTCGCGGGCGGCACCCGGCGCAACCATGCGTTCGTCGCGCCAGAGGTCGACTTCGGCGGCCTGCCCGAGTCCGAGCAGCTGCTGCTGTGCGACGCGCAGACGTCGGGGGGCCTGCTCCTTGCGGTCCCGGCCCGCGCGGCCGACGACCTCGTCGCCGCGCTGCGGGCACGCGACTCGCTCGCGGCCGCCGTCATCGGCCACACGACGGAGCAACACCCCGGACGTATCGAGATCCGCTGAGAGGCAGGACACATGAGTGATGACCGTGCGGCATGGGACAAGGTCGACGACGCATTGCGTCAGCTCGGCGACGCGCTCGACTCCGCGTTCACGACGATCGGCGACACGCTGCGAGACCCTGAGCTGCGCGAGCAGTTGAAGACGACGGCGAACACGCTCGCGGATTCGATCACGAAGACGATCCACGACGTCACTGACGACGTGAAGTCGCGGTTCGGGCGCAACGGCTAGGAAACGCTAGGAACGAGCGACTAGGGGATCACGAGCATGCCGAGCTCGGCTTCGAGCTGCTGGCGGGGCTTGGCGCCCACCACCGCCCGCTCGAGCCGGCCGTTGCGGAACAGGCCGATCATCGGGATGCTCTGCACGTCGTACTGCTGCGCGATCGTCGGTTCGTCGTCGATGTTCACCTTGACGACCTTGTAGGAGCCCTGGCGCATCGCTGCGATCGTCTCGACGATCGGTGACACCTGGCGGCACGGACCGCACCACGGCGCCCAGAAGTCGACGATCACCGGCGTCTCGCTCTGCAGCACCTCGCGATCGAACTGCGCGGTCGTCACCGGCGGCACCAGCTCGACCGGATCCTCGGGCACGGGCTCGTCGGGCGCCCGACCCCCGAGCACCTCACCCAGCCAGTCGCGCGCGTCGCGCAGGCTCTCCATCGCGACCTGGTGCTCCATCGGGTACTCGCGGTACACGACCGGCACACCGGCTTCCCGCAACAACCGCGCGAGGTCACGCGAGCGCTGGACCGGGATCAGCGGGTCGTTGGTGCCGTGCTCGATGAGCACCGGGACGGTGCGGGCGGCCGGGTCGACGGCGAACGCGTCGGCGTCCGGAACCGCGGGACTCATGGCGATGACTCCGGCGGGCCGGACCCGATCGCCCGGTAACAGCGCGAGCCCGAGCGCGAGGCCGGCGCCCTGCGAGAACCCGGCAAAGACGGCTTCTTCCACGCGCGAAGCCGAGCGCCTCGCATTGCTCGTCGACCAGCGCGTCGAGCTCGGTGAGCGCGTTGTCGTAGCCGTCGCCGACCGGCGCGCCGAACTCGTACCACGCGTACCCCGGCGTTCCCGGAACCGCGGACGGCGCACGGGGCAGCACCGTCGCGAAGGTAACGTCCGGGTCGAGGTACGGGAGCAGACCTTCGAGATCGCGTTCGTCGGCGCCGTACCCGTGTAGCAGCAACAGCAACCGGGTCGCCGAAGAACCGTTGACCACGTTCGTCACGAGCGTCATGGCGGCAGATTATTGGATGGGCGCGGCGCTCCCAGGCCCCGTCGCCGGTGGGCCGTGCGGGCGATCGCTCCGCCGGAGCAGCTGCGTGTCGGCGAACAGGTCGACCGCGGCGTTGACGAGCCCGAGGTGGGTGAACGCCTGCGGGAAGTTGCCGAGCAGGCGGCGCGCGGCCGGGTCGTACTCCTCGGCGTACAACCCGACATCGTTCGCCAGTTCGAGCAGGCGTTCGAAGAGGCCCACCGCGGCTTCTCGGCGTCCGGCCGCAAAGAGCGCACCGACCATCCAGAAGCTGCACGCGAGGAACACGCCTTCGGGCTCACCGATCCCGTCGACCTCGTCGTGCGGCAGGTACCGCTGCACCAGCCCGTCGATGGTGAGCTCGCGGAGGAGCACGTCGATCGTCGACAAGACGCGCGGGTCGTCGCCGGGAAGGAAGCCGACGAGAGGGATCATGAGCACGGACGCGTCGAGCCGTGTGTCGTCGTAGGACTGGACGAACGTTCCGAGTTCGCGGTTGTACCCGCGCGTGCAGACGTCAGCGTGGATCTCGTCGCGGATCTTGCGCCACTGCTTCACCGGACCCTTGCGGCCGTTCGGCGCGCTCTCGACCAGCGCGATCGAGCGATCGAACGCGACCCACGCAAAGACCTTCGAGTGCACGAAGTGGCGGCGGGGGCCGCGCACCTCCCAGATCCCGTCGTCCGGCTCGCGCCACTTCGTCTCGAGCGACTCGAGCAGCACCAGCTGCAGCTCCCACGCGTCGTCGTCGATCGGGAACCCCGCGCGCTCGCTCAGCCACATCACGTCGGCGAGCTCGCCGTACACATCGAGCTGGGTCTGACCGTGGGCTGCGTTGCCGACGCGCACGGGACGGGATCCGTGCCAACCCGGCAGCCAGTCGAGCGTGAGCTCGGTGAGGCGTCGTTCCCCGCCGAGGCCGTACATGATCTGCAGGCTCTCGGGATCGCCCGCGACCACGCGCAGCACCCATTCGCGGAACCGCACCGCTTCGTCTCGGTACCCGCCGTACAACAGCGCATCCAGCGTGAGGGTCGCGTCCCGCATCCAGCAGTAGCGATAGTCCCAGTTGCGGGTGCCGCCGATGGTCTCGGGCAGTGACGTGGTCGGCGCGGCGACGAGCCCGCCGGTCGCTTCGTACGTGAGGCACTCGAGCGTGAGCAGCGAGCGGACGACTTCGTCGTGATACTTGCCTTCGAACACGCACTGCGCGGACCAGGCGCGCCATTCGTCGTCGGTGTCGCGCACCAGCGCGGCGGCGTCGGGAGTCGCGTCCGGTGGATCCTGGGACGGGAACCACTCGAGCACGAACGGGATCTGCTCGCCCACGTTCACCTCGAATTCGGCGGTCGTGCGCATGTCGCGACCGGTCACCGCGATCGGTGTGTGTAGTCGGAGGCCGTCCGGGCCCGCGATGGCGATCAAGCCGTCCTGACGACGCCGTACCCACGGGACGATCGCGCCGTAGTCGAAGCGCATCACGAGCTCGAGCTTCATCTGCGTGCGGCCCGAGAGCCCTTCGACGACGCGCACCAGGCACGGACGCGGCGTGCCGCGTCGCGAGGCAGTCGGTGATGCGCGCGGTGCCCGATGCGGTCGCGTGCTCGGTCTCGAGCACGAGCGACTGGGGCCGGTAATGGCGCTCGATCTCGCCCGGGCCGACGGGCGCGAGCAGGAACCGGCCGTGCTCGCTGTTGCCCAACAGCCCCGCGAAGCAGGCCCCGGCATCGAACCGGGGCACGCACCACCAGTCGATCGATCCGTTGCGCGCCACCAGCGCCGCGGTACGGCGATCACCGAGCAGCGCGTAGTCCTCGAGTGGGTTGCTCACCGGAGCGACCGTACCGGGTGTCCCGGCGAGCACGGCGCACGCGCCTACGGTCTGCTCTCGTGCAGTCGCGAATCCTCATCGGCGTCGATGTCGGAGGCTCCGGGGTGAAGGCCGCCGCGGTCGACCTGCTGACCGGACAGGCCGACGACCCGATCGCGGATCCCGACGCCGCAACCGGCAACGCCGGCCGCAGTGGCCGCGACGATCCTCGAGGTCCTCGCCCGTTTCGAGGTGGACGGACCCATCGGCTGCACGCTCCCGGCCGTCGTCACCGAAGGCGTCGTGCGCACGGCCACCAACATCGACGACGCATGGATCGGGACCGACGCGCAGACGCTGCTCTCGCACGTGACCGGTCGCCACTGCACGGTGCTCAACGACGCCGACGCGGCCGGCATCGCCGAGGTCCGCTTCGGCTCAGCTCGCGACGAGCCCGGCGTCGTCGTGATGGTGACCCTGGGTACGGGCGTCGGGACCGCGCTGTTCACCCACGGCGAGTTGGTGCCGAACACCGAGCTCGGACACCTCGAGGTCGACGGCGAGATCGGTGACAGGTGGGCATCGGTCGCGACGAAGGACGCCGAGGAGCTCGGCTGGAAGGAATGGGCGCGGCGCGTCGACCTGTACCTCACGCGGCTGCACGCGCTCCTCTGGCCCGACCTGATCGTCCTCGGCGGTGGCGTCGTGAAGAACGCCGAGAAGTTCGTCGATCGCCTCGATCCCGGATGCGAGCTGCGCATCGCGCAGCTCCGGAACAATGCCGGCATCGTCGGCGCCGCGCTCGCCGCGTCCGGCACACACCTCGCGCCGGCCTGACGCGCGGCACGCGTTCCGAACTCGGCCTAGGCGATGCCTCCCCGCGGCACGAGCGGTCGCCACGCATGGCCCGGGCCGAGGAAGCGGTGCTGATCGGTGGGTCCGTCGCTCCCCGAGACGTAATCCTCCGGCGCTCCCGTCTCCCACGCCTTGAGGATCGGGTCGATGATGCGCCACGCCCACTCGACCTCGTCGAAGCGCAAGAACGGCGTGTGGTCGCCTTCGAGCACGTCGAGCAACAGGCCTTCGTACGCGGACGCCTCGGAGTCGGTGTCGCTGTCGTTCACGTACGACGCGCTGAGCACTGACTCGCGCGCCTCGAGCTCGAGCCCGGGTTGCTTGGTGCGCACGACGAGATCGGTCCGTTCGTTCGGGCTCATACGGAAGACGAGCCAGTTCGGATCCGCATGCTCGAGCGGCGTGTGCCGGAACAGTCGGGTCGGCGGTTCCCGGAAGCGGAACGCGACCTCGTGCGCCTTGGCCGTGAGCCGCTTGCCCGAGCGCAGCAGCACCGGGACACCCTCCCATCGCCACGTGTCGAGATGGAGCCGGACCGCGGCGAACGTCTCGGTGCGCGATGTCGGGTCCACGCCCGGCTCGGCGCGGTACCCGACCACCGGCTTCCCGTCGACGAGCCCGGCCGTGTACTGGCCGCGCACCGAGTCGGCGGCGGTGTCGACCGCTCGGACCGCCTTCAACACCTCGACCTTGTGGTCGCGGATCATCTCCGCGTCCCACAGCGCCGGTGGCTCCATCGTCGAGATCGTCATCATCTGGATCAGGTGGTTCTGGATCATGTCGCGCAACGCACCGATGCCGTCGTAGTAGCGCGAGCGCCCTTCGACCCCGAGCGTCTCCGCCACGGTGATCTGGATCTCGTCGACGTGCGCGGCGCGCAGCACCGGCTCGACGAACCGGTTCGCGAAGCGGAACACCAAGATGTTCTGCACCGTCTCCTTGCCGAGGAAGTGGTCGATTCGGAAGATCTGGTCCTCGCGCCAATAGGTGTGCAGCTGCTCGTTCAGCGCGAGCGCGGACTCGAGATCGGTGCCGAACGGCTTCTCGATGACGAGCCGGCGCCAGCCGTCGGATTCGTCGGCGAGTCCGGCCTTGGCGATGGTCTCGGCCGCGTCCGCGAACACCCCGGGCGGCAGCGCGAGGTAGAAGATCGCGGGACCGTCGATGACGGAGTGCAACGTGCGCAAAGACTCGATGGAGATGTCGCCCCCGTGGAAGTCGATGCGTTCGACGAACCGCTCGAAGTACTTCTTGTCGACGTCGGCGACGTTTTCGGACATGGCCGCGGTCAGCTCTTCGTGGAACTGATCGTTCGTCCATTCCTGACGCGCGTATCCGATGATGCGCAGATCGGCGAGGCGCTCACGCCGCTCGAGCGACAGCAGCGCGGGGAACAGCAGGCGGGCCGCGAGGTCACCGGATGCGCCGAGAACGACGAGGGTCGGACTTCCCATCCCGCGAGCGTACGCGCGACCATGCCGCCCATGAGTCTCCGTCTCGGCATCAACCTCGGCTATCAAGACTGGGCGAACGGCCTTCCGGCCGCGATCGGCCTCGCGCAGCGCGCCGAGTCACTCGGCTTCCACTCGGCATGGACCGCGGAGGCCTACGGCACGGATGCGATCACGCCGCTCACCTGGTTGATGGCGAATACCGAGCGCATGCAGTTCGGTCCCGCGATCATGCAGATGCCGGCGCGCACCCCCGCGATGACCGCGATGACCGCGGCCACGCTCGACGGCATGAGCGGCGGCCGGTTCCTGCTCGGGCTCGGCGCGTCCGGCCCGCAGGTGGCCGAGGGCTGGCACGGCCAGGCGTACGGCAAGCCCCTCGTGCGCACTCGCGAGTACGTCGAGATCGTGCGCGAGATCCTCAAACGCGAGAAGCCGCTCGAACACCATGGCGAGCACTACGACATCCCGTACCACGGTGCGGACGCGACCGGCCTGGGCAAGCCGCTCAAGATCATCGTGCACCCGCGCCGCGCCGACATCCCGATCTACCTTGCGGCGATCGGGCCGAAGAATGTCGCGCTCGCCGCGGAGATCGCCGACGGCTGGCTGCCGATCTTCTTCTCGCCGTTCCGCGTGAAGGAAGCTTTCGGCGACGCGTTCGATGCCGGCTTCGCGCGCGCCGGCGGCGGGAAGGATGTGAACGGCTTCGACATCGCGCCCACCGTCACTGTGATCGTCGGCGACGATCCGGAGCAGCTGGCCGGCTTCATCCGGCCGATGATCGCGTTGTACGTCGGCGGCATGGGCGCGCGCGGCAGGAACTTCTACAACGACCTCGCGTGCCGGTACGGCTTCGAGGGTCCGGCCAAGGAGATCCAGGACCTCTATCTCGACGGCAAGAAGCAAGAGGCGGCCGCGGCCATCCCGTTCGAGATGATCGATGAAGTCGCGCTGCTCGGCCCGAAGGAACGCATCGCCGATCGCCTCGGTGCGTGGCGCGACGCCGGTGTCACCACGATGATCCTCGGCGCGCAGCAGCCCGAAGCGCTCGAGGTCATGGCCGAGCTCGTCAACTGACCCGCGCGCGCCGTCAGCGGGCGATGAGGCCGCCGTCGACCAGCAGCGACACGCCGTTCACGTAGGACGCGTCGTCGGAGCACAGCCACACGACGGTCTGCGCGATCTCCTCCGGTGTGGCCATGCGGCCCATCGGCAACCGGCGCAGCATGCGCTCGCCCTGATCGGGGAGGGCGTCGAGGTACGCGCGCATCGGGACGGTCTCGGTCTGGCCGGGCATGACCGCGTTCACGCGCACGCCCTGGGCCGCGAACTCCTGCGCGGCCTGCTTGGTGAGGCCGAGCACGCCGTGCTTCGCCGCCGTGTACTGCGGCTGACCCGGCGCCGGCACGGTGCCGGCAGCCGACGAGATGTTGACGATGGCGCCACCGCGCCCTTGCGCCGAGAACTGCCGGAGCTCGTGCTGCATGCACAGGAACACGCCGGTGAGGTCGACGTCGATCGTGCGCTGCCATTCCACGAGCGAGTGCTCGGTGAACGGCTTCGCATCCGGCGCGATGCCCGCGTTGTTGACTGCGCAGTCGAGACCTCCGAACCGGTCCACCGCGGTCTCCACCATGCGCGCCACCGCGTTCTCGTCCACGACATCGGCGCGCACCGCGACCGCGTTGCCGTCAATGGCACGCGTCGTACCGATTGCGCTCGCTTCGTCGACATCGGCGACCACGACGTTCGCGCCACGTTCCGCGAACGACAACGCGATCGCGCGACCGATGCCGCTGCCCGCGCCGGTGACCAGGGCGACTTTTCCCACGAGGTTCCCGCCTTCGGCTCGGCCGTCGAGGCTCATGCCTTGCGGCTCGCGAGATACGGGACGCTCCGGACAACCAGGCCGTTCTCCTCGTCCGGAGCGCACGTAGCGAGCGCGAGCACCGCGTCCACCATCGTGTCCATCGGTTCCAGGAAGTCGTCGGGGAGGTCCATCATCGCGGCCGCGCCCTCGGTCTTCACCGCCGCGCGCGGCGCGACCGCGTTGACCGCGATGCCGGTGCCTTGCAGCTCGGTCGCGAACGACTTCGTCATGCGGTCGAGCGCGGCCTTGCTCGGCGCGTAGGTCGACGACCGCGCCTGCTGCGCACCGGGACCTGGGTCGACGATCGCGCTGGTGATGTTGACGACCCAGCCCGAGCCGCGCTCCCGCATCGCCGGGACGACCGCTTTGGTGAGGAGGTAGGGCGTGATCACGTTGACTTCGTACGCGACGCGCAGCCGCCGCTCCGACGTCTCGTCGATCGAGAGGTAGAAGCACGCGGCGGCGTTGTTGACGAGGATGTCGATCGGCCCCAGCGCCGCTTCCGCCTCGTGCACGATCGCGGCGCGATCACCCCCGGGATCCGACAGGTCGGCGACGATCGGGAGCGCGATGCCACCGGCGGCTTCGATCGTTGCGGCCGTCTCGCGCAACGAGCCCGCGAGGTGGCCACCCGATCCGGGCTCGAGACTGCGCGCGACCAGCGCGACGCGGGCGCCCTCGACGCCGAAGCGGCGCGCGATCGCGGCACCGATCCCCCGGCTGGCGCCGGTGACGAGGGCGACTCGCCCCGTAAGTGCGTTCGGCACAGCGGGTGGACAATAGTTGGGTCCCGCAGTCGCCCCACTGGGCGAGGCAAAAGGAGACGCGATGCTCGACGTGCTCATTCGCGGTGGCTCGATCGTCGACGGCACTGGCGCACCCGCGCGGGCGGGCGATGTCGGCATCCGCGACGGGCGGATCGTGGCGATCGGCGAGGTCGACGAGCCCGCGACCCGCGTCATCGACGCCGACGGAAAGATCGTCGCGCCCGGCTTCGTCGACATCCACACGCACTACGACGCGCAGGCGTTCTTCGACACCACGCTGAGCCCGTCGCCGCTCCACGGTGTCACAACCGTGATCGGCGGGAACTGCGGTTTCACGATCGCGCCGCTCGGTCCGGAGCACGGCGACTACCTGATGCGCATGCTCGCGCGCGTCGAGGGCATGTCGGTGTCCGCGCTGGCGGAAGGCGTGCCGTGGGACTGGAAGTCCTTCGGCGAGTACCTCGACAAGATCGACGGCACACTCGCGCCGAACGCAGGCTTCCTCGTCGGGCACTCGACCATTCGCAGGGTCGTGATGGGTGAGCGCGCGACCCAGGAAGAGGCCACCCCGGAGGACCTCGCGGCGATGGAGCAGTTGCTGGCGGAGAGCCTGGCCGCGGGCGGGCTCGGCTTCTCGTCGTCGTGGGCGCGCACGCACAACGACGCCGACGGCGACATGGTGCCCTCCCGCTACGCGACCGAAGACGAACTGATCGCGCTGTGCAAGGTCGTGTCGCGGTTCCCCGGCACGACCCTCGAGTTCATCCCGTGCGTCGGCCAGTTCGAGGACTACGCCGCCGACCTCATGACGCGCATGTCGCTGGCTGCCGATCGCCCCCTGAACTGGAACGTCCTGTTCGTCTCCGCGGCCAACATGGACATGGCCGAGCACAACCTCGCTGCGTCCGACTACGCGCGCGAACGCGGCGCCACGGTCCTCGCCCTGACGATGCCCGACGCGCCGTCGCCGCGCATCTGCTTCGACAACGGCTTCCTGCTCGACACGATCCCCGGCTGGCAGAAGCCGATGACGCTCCCGCACGACGAGAAGAAGGCGATGCTCGCGAGCGCCGAAGGTCGCGCCGCGCTCGTCGAGGCATCGGGCGAAGGCAAGGGACTGGTCGGTATCGCGAACTGGCCGATCTACATCATCAATGAGACCTTCGCGCCCGAGAACAAGAAGTTCGAAGGGCGCAGCGTCGGCGACATCGCGAAGGAGCAGGGAAAGGAACCGCTCGACGCGCTGCTCGACATCGTGGTCGCTGACGACCTCATGACCGGGTTCGGATTCCCGCGCGGCCCCGAGAAGGACGAGGACTGGCGGACGCGCGTGCAGATCTGGCGCGACGCGCGAACGGTCGTCGGGGCGTCGGATGCCGGTGCCCACCTCGACTTCCTGGCAACGTTCAACTACTCCACCGCGTTGCTCGGGAAGGCGGTGCGTGAGCGGCAGATGCTGCCGATCGAAGAAGCGATCCACATGCTCACCGATGTCCCGGCCCGGCTGTACGGGATCACGGAACGAGGCCGTATCGCGACCGGTTGGCACGCCGACATCGTGGTGCTGGATCCCACGACGATCGGACCGCAGCCGGTGCGGATGCGCTTCGACCTGCCCACGAACGCACCACGGTTGTTCGGCGGTGCCGACGGCATCGACCACGTGATCGTCAACGGCGCCGAGATCGTCGACCACGGCGCATTCACCGACGCGCGTCCCGGCCGGTTGTTCCGTTCCGGCCGCGACACGGAGACGGTCACCGCGTCGTGAGCCGGCGTTAGGCAGAGCGGGTGGCTTCCCGGCGGTTCCTCGGTCGCATCTGGCGACGCGGGCGCTCGCGCGAATCCGTGCTCACAGTCGACGTCGCGCCCGACCTTCCTGAGCGCGACGAACAGCGCGTGCGCGCACTCGTCACGGACGTGCTCGCGCGACACCACGCAATGACGCAGCGCGCCGAGGCGGGTGCGATCGCAGACGCTTACCTGACGCTCACGGACACCGGTCGTGAACGCTTCTTCCGCATGCTCGCACGCGACTTCTGGATCGATCCCGACGCGGTCGCGTACGCGACCGAAGTTCTGGGTCGGTCCGAGACGCCACTCGCCCGCCGGACCGCGGAACACGCGTTGCGCGACGCGCTCACGCCGCCCTCGGGCCGGCTCCTGCGCCTGTTCACCGGCCTCGACGGTGGTGTGAAGCTGCTCGTCGACCTGCGCGCGGACCTCCTGCGGTTCGCAGGCGACGACGAAGAACTCGCCCAGGTCGACGAAGCGCTCTATCAGCATCTCGTCACGCTGTTCGACGTCGGCCTGCTCTCGCTGCAGCGCATCACGTGGGACGCGCCCGCCTCGCTGCTCGAGAAGCTCATCGCGTACGAGGCCGTGCACGCGATCGACTCGTGGGCCGACCTCAAGAACCGGCTCGACTCGGACCGCCGTTGTTACGCGTTCTTCCATCCGAACATGCCAGCCGAACCGCTGGTGTTCGTCGAGGTCGCGTTGACGACCGGGATCGCGCGCGAACTCCCGAAGCTGCTCGACGAGACCGCGCCCGACCTCGATCTCGATCGGGCCGACACTGCCGTCTTCTATTCGATCTCGAGCTGCCAGCCCGGCCTGGCGGGCGTGAACCTCGGCAACGCGCTCATCAAGGAAGTGGTCGAGCAGCTGAACATCGATCTCCCGCAGGTGCAGCAGTTCGTCACGCTCTCGCCGATTCCCGGTTTCCGGCGCTGGCTCGAGCGCGAACTCGCCGCGGGGCGGCTCTCGGATCGCGAGCGCGAGCTCCTGCCCGCGGAGCCGAGCCGCGTGCGCGCCCGGCTCGCCGACGAGGACTGGGACGCCGACGAAGCAATCAAGCCCGCGCTGCTCGCACTGTGCGCCCGTTACCTCACGACCCTGTACGACAACCGCGTCGCGGACCCGGTTGCCAACTTCCACTATGCCAACGGCGCCGCGTTGGCGCAGATCAACTGGCTCGCAGACCCGAGCCCAAGTGGCCGGTCGCGCGCCGCGGGCCTCATGACGAACTACCTGTACGAACCCGAGAAGATCGCGACCCGCGCCGAGCGCTACGCGACATCGGGAGAAGTCGCGTACTCAGGACCGATCAAAGAGCTGCTCGCCGAATAGGGTTCGGCCCGTGGAGAAGCTCGTCTATCTGATCTGGGACCGTCCATCGCGTGATCCCGAGGACATCCGCCGCCAGTTCCTCGACGACCTCGCCCCGCGATTGCTCGCGGCGGGCGCGCGCGGGCTCGAGGTCCATCTCGACGATGCCGACGCCCAGATCCCGACGATGGTGCCCGTCCCCGACGACGAACTGCCGGTGCGCGCCGCGGTGAGCGTGTGGGTCGACAACCACGACGCGCACACCGAGTACGAGGCGATCCTCGCCGAAGCCGGCATCCGCCGTGCGGGCTATCTCGTCACCGAGTCGCTCTACCAGGAGTACGGCGGCAACGAGCACGCGCCGGCGCGCGACTGGGCCGACGGCGAGCGTTCGCCCGGTGTCGTCATGCTCACGATCTTCGACAAGCCGCAGGGGATGGACGACGACACGTTCTACGGGCACTGGTACGGACACCAGTCGCCGATGTCGGAGGAGATGCAGCCGCGCGCCCGCTACGTGCGCAACGCAGTCGTGCGGTCGATCACGCCCGGCGCCCCGCGGTACAAGGCGATCGTCGCGGAGGCGTGGCCGAGCGCGGCGCTGCTCACCGACCTGCCCGCGTTCTTCGGCTCCGCCGACGGTTCCGACCTCGGCGAGCGCATTCGCATCATGCTCGACAGCACCAAGCTGCTCTACGACCCCGCGACGATGCGTACGTACACGCTTTCCGAATACATCGTGAAGAGCTGAGTGCGACTCGGTGGAAGTCGGCCTCGACGCGATCGCAACCGCGCGGCTGAACCTCGTCATCGTCAATGCACCGATCCTCGCGGCGATGTACGACCGCACCGACGCGCCCGCTTCAACACCGTTCACGTGGCCGGCGTGGTGGCCAGACGAGGTCGACGCACCGCACGTCGCGATGTGGCGCCGCCGCGCGCCCGACTTCGACGATGCCAACGCCTGGCGACCACGTGCTGTCGTTCGTCGGGAGTCGGCAGCGATGATCGGCCACGCCGGCTTCCACCGCCCGCCGGGATCACTCGAGCGGGCGCTGGCCGATCCGACGTATCGCGGCACGGCGGTA
Organism: uncultured Actinomycetes bacterium; assembly: GCA_963740835.1. Taxonomy (GTDB): domain Bacteria; phylum Actinomycetota; class Acidimicrobiia; order IMCC26256; family PALSA-610; genus CAVUFH01. The sequence continues at coordinate 794,817 of CAVUFH010000007.1, forward strand.
CCGACTACGCGCGGTGTCGTCGAGATCGGCTACACGATCTTCCCGCCCGCGCGCGGTCGGGGCTACGCGACCGAGACGGCGGCCGCGCTCGTCGATTGGGCGTTCGCGACCGGGGCGGTCAGCACCGTGCTCGCGGCCGTCGCCGAGGACAACACCGCATCCCTCGCCGTACTCGACCGCGTCGGCGGGTTCGATCGCATCGGCACGTGTCGAGACGACGACGGTGCCGTGGAGCTCGTGTTCCGGCGTGACGTCAGCTGACGACGTCGACCCGCAGGAGCTGGGTGCGTTCGATCGCCTGATCCCGAACCCCCGCGAGCGCGGCGCGACGCGGGTCCTTGATGTACGCGTCGAGCGCGGCTTCGGACGGGAACTGGATCAGATGGATCTCGTTCGGCTCGTCGCGCTCACCGTGCGTCCGCGCGCGATACAGCACCGCACCACCGTGATCGGCGACGAACGGCAGCACCGCGTCCTCGTACTCGATGAGCTCGGCTTCCCGCCCCGCCCACGCCCACAACAACACGCTGAGCGTCACACTCATCTTTTCACGCTAGCTCGGCGGCTTCGTAGGCGAGGAGACGCTCGTAGTTGTCGCGCAGCTCGGCGCGTCGGGCCGGATCGTGCGCGAGGTTCGTCAGCTCGTGCGGATCCGCGTCGTGGTCGTACCACTCGTGTTCCTGATCTTCGAACGCGGCGTCGGTGTCGAAGAGCTTCGTGCCCTGCTTCTTGCCCCAGAGCCCGGCGCCCGGGATGCCGCCGCCGACGCCGTAGTAGCGCGCGTACTTCGTCCGGCCGTCGTAGAAGCCGCGGATGGCGTAGCGGGTCTGGTTGATCCGCTCGGTGTGGGCGGTGTCGTGCGCGAAGAGCACGTGATCGCGCACCGTCGCGCCGGGATCGGCGAGCACCGGCGAGAGGTCGGTACCGCGCAGCGACGGTTCGGTCGTGGGATCGACACCGCCCAACGCAGTGATGGTCGCCGCGAGGTCGACGTGCGTCCCGAGTGCCTCGCTCTTCGCGCCGGCGGTCGTGATGCCGGGGGCCTTGATGTAGAGCGGCACGTTCATGATCTCGTCGTAGACGAACGGGCCCTTCGACCGCAGCCCGTGAGAGCCGCACATGTCGCCATGGTCGGACGTGAAGATCACGGTGGTGTCGTCGTACGCGCCGACTTCATCGAGCGCGTCGAGCACGGTACCGAGACTGTCGTCGGCCATCTGGTGCAGCTTCACGTAGTAGTCGAGGTGGCGGAGCCAAGCCTTGGTGTCGCTCGGGTCGATGTAGCCCCAGAGCCCGTGTTGCTGGTCCCAACGCCACTGGCGCTGCGCGTCCGGCTTGTCGAGCAGGTCGTCGGCGAAGTTGGCGGGAAGCTGTTCGCACACTTCGTCGTAGGCCGTGTCGAAGATCGGGAGGACGTCGTCTTCCTTCCACTTCGCGTACTCGAGGACTCGGCGGGCGCGGCGCACTTCGTCGGGGCGCTGGTCCGCGTAGCCGGGTTGGTCGATCGGGAACCACATGACGTCGTGCGGGTTGACGAGCGCCACAGTGAGGAACCACGGCTGCGTTAGCGTGGTCGCGTGCGTGCGCAACCACGCGGCCGCGTTGGCGGCGATGATCGGGTCGAAGTGCACGCCGGTTCCGGCCCAGCCCATGAAGTGGCGGTCGTTGCCCTCCCAGTCGGCGAAGCCGTAGCTCGCCATGTCCGGTGAGACGGCCTGCGACAGGTGCCACTTGCCGATGTAGCTCGACCGGTACCCGTGATCACGCAGGATCGACCCGAGCGTCGGGACCGCCGGATCGAGCTCCTTGTGATCGGGCATGACGACGTTGTCGACGACACCGTGCTGCGGCAGGTACTGGCCGGTGAAGAGCGAGCCGCGCGACGGCGAGCAGGGCGAGCTGTGCGTGTAGTAGTTGGTGAACTCGAGGCCGTCGGCGACGAGTCGCTCGCGCCACGGGAGCCGCACCGACGGCGGCAGCCAGCGGCGCTGCCGTTCCTGGTCCGAGACGATCAGCAAGATGTTGCGCGCCACTGTGCTCCCGTCAGGCCGATTCCGGCGCCCAGCCGTCGAGGGTGCCGGTGAGGCCGGACGGGCGGTGCTCGCCGAACGCGAGCTGTTCGAGCACGCCGAGGCCTTCGTTGTCGCCCCAACGGGCGCGCATCACCTGCTGCACGTGGATGTTCCACGGCTCGACGTTGTCGAGCTCCTCGACCTTGTGCTCCTCGGACCCGGTCGCGTTCTCGCCATGCCAGTGGCCGTGGCCCCACTCGGGATGCGTGTAGCCGATGCCGCGCATCCGGAACGTCAGCAGCGGTTCGAGCTCGATGCGTTCCTCGCCGCCGTCGTGGCGCAGCATCCGCAACGTCGCGCCCTGCGAGCGCCGGAGCCCGGGCGCCCAGCGCACGTCGGCGACCGTTCCGGCGAGGTGTTGGATCTTCTCGTCGGCGTTCCAGGTCGGGTCGGTGTCGCCGATGACGTCGAGCACCGCCTGGCTGCCGACGATGCGGTCGCCGTTCCCGCGTTCGAAGCACAGGAAGTGCGTGCACTGGTCCGCGAAGTTGAGCGGCGCCCAGAGGAAGAAGAGCTGCGGGATGCTCGGGTCGGGCGCGGCGCCGGCCGCCTGGCCGACGGGCCGGACTCCCCACGATCGGTCCTTCGTGCCGTACAACCGATCGAAGCCGATCGTGTCGCCGCCGGTTGTGATCTCGCCCGACCACGTGCCCCACTGCGTCATGCGCGTCGAGTCCATCATCAGACGCGGGCCGTTCATCATCGTCTGCCGGGGCTCTTCGAGCGCGACCGTTCGCGCGGTGAACGTGATGTCGGCCGTGATACCGAGGTCGGCCGCGTTCGCCCGCACCCGCGTGCGTCGCAATGGCTCGACGATCTCGATCGACAGCGGACCGACTTGCGTCTGCATGCGGTCGGCGGGCATGCGCGAAGACGCGAACACCGATCGCTGCACGCCGTCGTGCACGGTCGAGATGCCGGCATCGATGATGCCCCGGTTGGGGTACACCGCCATGCCGACGGCGAAGTAGAAGTCGTCGCGGTAGCCGTTGAACCAGTAGCGGTCGTAGTGGTTCGGGTCGCCCGTCGCCGGGTGCGCGATCGGCAGCGCGGTCTGGTGGATCGGGTAGTCGTCCAGCGGTGTGAGCACGTGAAGGACGCTAGTGGGTGGGAAGCGGACCGAAGCTTGCTCGCCGAGGGCCGATGGGCGTAGGGAGCGGGTGGGAGTCAGCGCGCGGCGTGGAAGGCTGTCACGATCGCGTCGAGCGCGGCGGGCGCGGCATCGGGTTCGCGGCAATACGCCGGCAAGGAGACGTGCACGTCGGTCGCGCCGGCGGCGATCAGTTCCGGCACGGACTCCATACTGCGGTCGATGTCGGGCCGGTTGTCGTCGCCGCGGGCGATGCGCACCGGCGCCTGCACCTGCAGCCGGTCCGGATCGCGGCCGGCGTCGGCCCACGCGTCCCGGGCGCGCTGCGCGCCCGTCGCGATCCCCTCGACGGTCTCGCCCATGATCGGGATCCACGCGTCGCCGTAGCGCACGAGCCGATCGAGGTTGCGGACGTTCAAGGTTCCCGCGATCCACAAGGGCACGCCGTCGCGCTGACGCGGCTTCGGGTCGCAGTACACGTCGTGGAACGAGAGCGACGGCGTGTCGATTGCGGCCGGCGTGTCGCGCCACAGCGCTTTGCACGCGGCGATGGTGTCGGTGAGCAGTTGCCCGCGCGCGGCGAAGTCGAGCCCTTCCGCCTCGTACTCCTCGCGCTGCCAGCCGGTCCCGACGCCGAGATCGAGCCGGCCCTCGGAGAGCACGTCGAGGGTCGCGGCCTGCTTCGCGAGCAACACCGCGGGCCTGCAGCGGCGCGATCAGGATTCCGGTCGCCAGGCGGACCCTTGTGGTGGCGGCTGCCATCGCCGCGAGCACGGTCATCGGCTCGAGCCAGGGCGCGTCGGGCGGGGTCGGGAACTTGCCCCAGTTGTACGCGTCGGTGTTCGGGCCCATCACGACGTGATCGACGACGACGATCCGATCGACACCGGCGGCATCGGCCGCGCGGGCGAGGTCGATGAAGCGGTGCCACTCGTCGCGCGCGTAGAACGCGCCGAAGTTCGGCAAGCCGACGGTCAGCGTTGGGCCGACGGTCGGCGTGGGTGCACTCGAGGCGGTCAAGCGATCGTGAGCGGGATGCTGCGCCGGATGTCACGCGACGACGGCCCGATGCGCAGCTGGAAGTCACCCGGTTCGACGACCCAGTCGTGCCGCTCGACGTTCCAATAGGCGAAGTCGCGGGTGTCGAGCGCGAGCGTGACCGTCGTGCTCTCGCCGGGATCGAGCCACACCTTCGTGAACGCCTTCAGTTCCTGGGGCGGTCGGGCGACGCTCGCCGCGAGATCGGCGACGTAGCACTGCACGACCTCGGCGCCGCGCCGGGTGCCGGTGTTCGTCACGGGCACGTCGATCCGTACCGACGCACTGTCGCCGGCTTGCGTCCACCCGACCTCCCCGATTTCGAACGTCGTGTAGGAGAGGCCGTGACCGAACGCGAACCGGGGATCGATCTTCGCGCGCGTCGTAGCCCCGGTACCCGACGAACACCCGCTCACCGTAGAAGACCTTGCCCTGCTCGCCCGGGTAGTTGACGAACGCGGGTGTGTCCTCGATGCGGACCGGGAAGGTCGTCGGCAACTTGCCGGACGGCGACACGTCGCCGCTCAGCACGTCCGCGAGCGCGTTGCCCCACTCCTCACCGGCGAACCAACACTGCAGGATGGCGGCAACGTCGTCCGCCCACGGCATCGCGACCGGCGACGCGGCATTGACGACCACGACGGTGCGCGGGTTCGCCGCCGCGACCGCGCGGACGAGTTCGTCCTGCTCACCCGGCATCGTCATCGATTCGCGATCGTTGCCTTCGGTCTCCCACTGCCCATCCGACCCGACCACGCACACGACCGCGTCGGCGCGCTGCGCGGCGCTGACCGCGCGCTCGATGAGGTCTTCGCCCGCCGGCGGTTCCAGGCCGACCGACAATCCACCGAGCGCGGGCGCGGCCGGGATCGCCTCGACGACGAAGTCGTAGCGCGTGCCCGCGACGAGGTCGATCGTGTCGGTGAGCTCCTTGCTTCCCATGCCGTAGAACGCCTCGCCGCGCTCGGTCGGATTCCAGTTGTCGAGGAACACCTCGCCGTCGACGAGGACGCGCGCCCGCCCGGCCTGCACCACGCTCATCGTCCACGGTCCCGATTCGGTCGGTGCCAACGTCGCGTGCAGCCGGACGGAGAAGTCGTCCGGGACCCCGGCCCCGACCGGACCCATCCATGTGAAGTAGCCGCGCTGCGCCTCCTCGACGAGCACCGGCTCGCCCTCGCGTTCGCGACCGGCGTAGTACTCGATCGTCAGCGGCCCGTCGATGAACCGCGTGTCGAGCGGTGGGGTGATCTTGTTGTTCGTGCAGCCGCGCTCGTGGACGATCTCGACGTCGGCGCCGAAGCGGGCGCGGAGCCCGACCAAGGGCGAGATCAGTGGATGTGTCGGCACGCGAGCGCTGCCGCCGCCCATCACGTGCGCGATGTCGGCGTTCGGGCCGACGACCGCGATCGTGGCGACGTGCTCGAGCGGGAGCGCGGTGGCACGGTTCTGCAGCAGGACGAAGCTGCCGGACGCGGCGCGCCGCGCGACGTCGCGGTCGACCGGATCGTCGAGGGATTCCTCCGGCCGCTCCTCAGGATCGTCCAGCGCGCCCGTCCGTTCGAGGATCGCGAGCACGCGGCGCACCATGTCATCGAGGCGCTTCTCGTCGACCTCGCCGTCGCGCACCGCTTGCGCGAGCTTCGGCCCGAACCACGCGGGCGGGCCGGGCATCTCGAGATCGAGCCCGGCGTTGGCGGCCGGCACGGTGCTGTGGGTGCCGTACCAGTCCGACATCACCAGGCCTTCGAACTCCCACTCCTGCTTCAGCAGCGTTCCGAGCAACCACGGCTGTTCGCTGCAGTAGTAACCGTTCAGGCGGTTGTACGCGGACATCACCGACCATGCACCGGCCTCGCGCACCGCCGCCTCGAAGGGCGGCAACGAGATCTCGCGCAAGGTGCGGTCGTCAACTTCGGAACTGATCGTCATGCGTTCGAACTCAGAGTCGTTCGCGGCGAAGTGCTTGACCGAACAGCCGACCTTCTGGGACTGCACACCGGTGATGTACGCAACCGCGGCGCGCGAAGTGAGGTGCGGGTCCTCGGAGTAGCACTCGAAGTTGCGGCCCGCGAGCGGATGGCGGTGGGTGTTGACGGTCGGCGCCAGCAACACGTGGCACTGCTTGCGGCGCGCTTCGTTGCCGATCCGCTGGCCCACCTCTTCGATGAGGTCCGTGTCCCACGTGGCGCCGAGCGCGGTACCGCACGGGAACGCGGCCGACTGCCCGCCCGTCCACCGTTCGCCGCGCGCGCCGATCGGCCCATCGGTGACCTTGAGTGCCGGAATCCCCAGGCGCTCGACCGCGGCGGTGTGCCAGAGGTCCACGCCCGCGACCATCGCCGCCTTCTCGTCGACCGTCAGTTCACCGAGAAGGTCATCAGTCCGTGTCATGCCCATGCGGCTTCGGCCTCCGGTCCTCGACGTCTGCAAGCGGTGGTGCGCGGACCGGACCTCCGGACCTGCGCCTGGCCGCATCCTCGCAGGAGGCGCGGCCCGTCTGCCAGCATGCGCCGATGACCACCTACGTCGAGGATCTGGCCGGCAAGGTCGCGGTCGTGACCGGCGCGGGCAGCGGCATCGGCCGGGGCCTCGCCCACGCGTTCGCGGCGAACGGTGCGCACGTCGTCGCGGCCGACATCGAGCCGAACGCGCTCGACGAGACCGCGGCCAAGGAACCCGAGCACATCACCACGTTCGTGACCGACGTGTCGCGGTTCGACGCGGTCGCCGCACTCGCCGACCACGCGTACGCGATGCACGACCACGTCGACGTGCTCTGCAACAACGCCGGCGTGTTCGCGGGTGGCCTGATCTGGGAACGGCCGGTCAGCGACTTCGAGTGGTCACTCGGCGTCAACCTGTGGGGCGTCCTGCACGGCATCCGCGCGTTCGTGCCCCGCATGATCGCGTCCCAACGCAACGGGCACATCGTCAACACGGTCTCGATGGCCGGGCTCTGCTCGACTCCCTTCACCGCGCCGTACAACGTCTCCAAGTTCGCGGCACTCGCGGCGAGCGAATGCCTCGCCCACGATCTCGTGGCCGCCGGTGCGCCCATCGGCGTGTCCGTGCTCGTACCCAGCGCGGTCGCGACCCGCATCGGCGAGTCCGGCCGCAACCGCCCGGGAGAACTGGCCGGCACGACGAGCGAGGACGCGACGTTCGTCGAGCAGGCACTGGTGGACCTCACCACCGGTCGGGGTCTCGACCCGAACGACGTCGCCGGAATGGTCCTCGACGCGATCCGCACCAACACCTACCTGGTGCCGACCAAGCCGAGCTACGCGCCCCAGCTCGAAGCGCGCTACACGGCGCTCCTGGAACGCGCGCTCCCACCCATGCCGAACTTCGACTGACGTCAGCCGCCGAGGACTCGGGCGGCGAACTTGGCGCGGCGGCGTGGGTTCTTGCCCTTGGCTTCGGCGCGATCGAGGGATGTCACGAGGACACGCGCACCGTTGATGCCGGTCCAGCGGAGCGGCTCACGTTCCCACTCGGGCGAAACGTGGTTCACCCACGGGAGGTGCGTGATCTCCGTGTCGCGTCCGAGGACGAGATCCGCGAGCGTGCGTCCGGCGAGGTTGGTCGTGGAGACGCCGTCGCCGACGTAGCCGCCGGCCCAGCCCATGCCCGAGGCCCGATCGAAGCCAACGGAGGAGTACCAGTCGCGCGGGATGCCGACCGCGCCACCCCAACGGTGCGTGATCGCGGCGTCGCCGAGTTCGGGGAACAAGGACCAGAGCGTGCGTTTCAGGTCGTTGAACACGCCGCGGAGCTTCGTCGTACTGCGGACGCATGCGGGAGCCGAGGTGGTACGGGGCGCCGCGTCCGCCGAACGCGAAGCGACCGTCCGCCGTCCGCTGGCCGTAGATCACGAGCCGGCGCATGTCGGTGAACGTCGGGCGGTCCTGCAGCCCGGCATCACGCCAGAAGGCCTCCGACAGCGGCTCCGTCGCGATCATCAGCGAGTACACGGGCACGATCGCGCGCTTCAGCCCGGGGAGCGTCGGCGTGAAGGCCTCAGTGGCGCGGATGACCACGTCGGCCCGGATGGTGCCCCGGACCGTGCGGACACTCCCGTTCGTGATCTCGACCGCAGGAGAGCGCTCGTAGATCCGCGCGCCCGCGCGCTCCGCCGCGGCCGCGAGCCCGTGCACCAACTTGCCCGGGTGTATCGCCGCGCAGTGCGGCGTGTAGACCGCGCCCAGGTTCGGCTGGCAGCCGATGCGAACGCGCGCCTCGTCCGGTTCCAGCATCCGGTAGTCCTCTTCACCGAACCCGAACGCGCGGTGGTCGGCCATCTCGGCGTTCAGACGCGCGCGGTGAGCGGGCAGTGTCGCGACATGCAGGGTGCCGCCGCGCGCCCAGTCACAATCGATGCCTTCCTTCTCGACGACGCGCTCGATCTCGTCGATCGTCGCGAACATCGCGCGTTGCATCGCGATCGCGGCGTCGCGGCCATGGTCGCGCACGGTTCGCTCGCGCGCGCCCGCGAAGAACGACGAGCACCACCCGCCGTTGCGACCCGAGCCGCCGAACCCGACGTGTTCGCGCTCGCAGATGGCGACTCGGAGCGACGGATCGGCCGTGAGCAGCGCGTACGCGGTCCACAAGCCGGTGTAGCCGGCGCCGACGATCGCAATGTCGGCATCGACGTTGCCGGGAAGTGGTGAACGAGAGGTGCGCGGCGGCGCCGAGTGTCTCCGACCAGAGGCTGACCATCCCCGAAGTATGCTCCGCAACATGATCCGTTCTGAAGTGCAGGAGCGGGTCGCGATCGTCACCATCGACAATCCGCCGGTGAACGCGCTTCCGGTTGCGGGCTGGTTCCAGCTGGCCGAGACGCTCCGCGCGATGGGTCGCGACCCCGATGTGCGTGTCGTGATCCTGCGCGCCGAAGGCAAAGGCTTCCAGGCGGGCGTCGACATCAAGGAGCTCGCCGCCGATCCGACGAACGCCGCCCTCGTAGGTGTGAACCGCGGGTGCTACGAAGCGTTCGCGGCCGTGTACGACTGCGAAGTGCCGGTGATCGCCGCGGTACAGGGCTTCTGCCTGGGTGGCGGCATCGCGCTGGCGGGCAACGCCGACATCGTCGTCGCGGCCGACGACGCCACCTTCGCGGTTCCGGAAGTCGATCGCGGTGCGCTGGGTACCGCGACGCACCTGGCCCGGTTCGTGCCGCAGCACAAGCTGCGGGCGATGTTCTTCACGGGTGCCGCGATCACCGCGAGCGAACTGCTCGCGCTCGGCACCGTCGAGCGCGTCGTACCTCGCGAGGATCTTCTCGATGTCGCGCTCGAGATCGCCAACGAGATCGCGAAGAAGAGCTCGATCGTGATCCGCCGGGCCAAGGAGTCGCTCAACGCGATCGAGCCGGTCGACGTGAAGCGTTCGTACCGCTTCGAGCAGGGCTTCACGTTCGAGCTCAACCTCTTCGGCGACTCGGACGAACTGCGGCAGGCGTTCGTCGACAAGCGCGCCGCCGAGCTCCCCGACCGTCGCGACACCTGAGCGCAACGACATGGCCGATGGAATCGGAGCCGGCGCGTTCCGGGCGGTGATCTTCGACCTCGGCGGCGTCGTGTTCCCGTCGCCGTTCGAAGCGTTCGACACCTACGACACACGTGCCGGCCTGACGACCGGAACCGTGCGCGCCCTGATACGGACCAGTAGCGAAGTTGGCGCGTGGGCCGCGCTCGAACGCGGTGAGCTCACGATGGACGAGTTCGCACTCGCCCTCGAGGCCGAGGCGGACGCCGCCGGTTTCGCGCTCGACGCCGCGCCTGCTCATGGAGACGGTTGGGGGCGGGTTCGGCGCCCGGCCGGCGATGCTGCATGCGATCGATCGCATTCAGCGCGCGCGGACTGCGCACGGCCGCACTCACGAACAACTGGGTGGCACCCGAACGCCACTGGATCGCGACCGACCGCCACGCGTCACCGAACGGCTTCGGCGCGCTCGCATTCGATGTCGTCGTCGAGTCCTCCGTCGAGGGGCTCCGCAAACCCGATCCGCGGATCTACGAGCTCGCCCTCGAACGCCTCGCGATCCCCGCCGAAGCGACCGTCTTCCTCGACGACCTCGGCATCAACCTCAAGCCGGCGCGGGCGCTCGGCATGACCACGATCAAGGTCACCGACCCGGATGTCGCGCTCGCCGAGCTCCAACGGGCCCTCGGCTTCGACATCACACACTGAGGAGCGACGTCCTGCAGATCATCTGGGTGCGGCACGCGGAGCCGGAGCGGATCGAGAGCGGCACCGGTGTCCCCGCGAACCCACCGCTCACCCCGCTCGGGCGCGTGCAAGCCGACCGGCTCGCCGCGTGGCTCGCGTTCGAAACCGTCGACGCGATCGTGTCGAGCCCACAGCGCCGCGCCCGGGAGACAGCCGCGCCGATCGCGGCGGGGCACGGCCTCGAGATCGAGATCGTCGACGGGCTCGTCGAGTACGACGTCCAGGCCGACCACTACATCCCGATGGAGGAGCTGCGCGCCACGAAAGACGAGCGCTGGCTCGCAATGGTCGAAGGGCGATGGGGCGAGTTCGGCGGTGAGGAACCCGACGCGTTCGCGACCCGGGTGGCGCACACGGTCGACGCGTTGGTGGACGAGCACACCGGGCACACGGTCGTCGCGGTCTGCCACGGCGGCGTCGTCAACGCCGCGCTGGCGGCCGTGCTCGGCCTCGCGCAACCCTTGTGGTTCGACCCTGGGTATACATCGGTTTCGCGGATGTTGGCGTCCCGCAACAGTGTCCGTTCGGTTCAGTCGCTCAACGAGACCGCGCACCTGTACGCGACGAGGGAGGAAGCATGAGCAGAGCCAGGCGCAAGCTGGAGGTGCGGAAGGCGCGAGCCGTCCGCACGGCCATCGAGCACCGGAAGCTGAAGCCGCATGAACAGTGACGACAGCGCCGCTGGGGTACGTGTCGAACACGACGGGCCGGTCACGATCGTCGCCATCGATCGCCCCGAGGCGCGCAACGCGGTCGACGGCCCGACGTCCGTGCTGCTCGCCGACGCGTTCCGTGCCTTCGACAAGGACGACGAGCGCTCGGTCGCGGTGCTCACCGGTACCGACGGAACGTTCTGCGCGGGCGCCGACCTCAAGGGCATCTCGGACGGACGCGGCAACCCGGTACGCGAGCAGGGCGACGGGCCGATGGGGCCGAGCCGGATGCTGCTCGGCAAGCCGGTGATCGCGGCGGTCGAGGGTTACGCGGTCGCGGGGGGCCTCGAGCTCGCGCTCTGGTGCGACCTGCGCGTCGCCGCGACCGACGCGGTGTTCGGCGTGTTCTGCCGGCGTTGGGGGGTCCCCCTCATCGACGGCGGCACGATCCGTCTGCCCCGCTTGATCGGGCAGTCGCACGCGCTCGATCTGATCCTCACCGGGCGCGGCGTCTCCGGCGAAGAAGCGCTGCGCATGGGACTCGCGAACCGGCTCGTGGAACCGGGCGGCGCGCTCGCGGCTGCCGTCACGCTCGCGAAAGAACTCGCCGCACTGCCGCAACGCTGCCTGCGCTCGGATCGCATGTCGGCATACGAGCAGTGGGACCAGTCGTTGCCGGAAGCGTTGCGCACCGAGTACGGCCATGGGCTGTCGACACTCGCGGCCGGCGACGCGCTCGAAGGCGCGATGCGCTTCGCCGCGGGCGCGGGCCGGCACGGACAACCGGCCGACTGAGGACCGTCGTAGACCCTCCTCGTCGAGTCGTAGACTCGGCGCGGCCGGATTCGTTCTTCGCGGAGGTACCAGCGCATGCCGGACGTGACCCCGGACGCCACGAAACGCGGACGAGTCGTCGGCGACATCATGAGCCATCCGGTCGTCACCGCGCGGCCGGCGGAGACGCTCGCCGAAGCCGCGACGCGCATGCGAGAGCGGAAGGTCGGCTCGGTCGTCGTGATCGATGCCGACGAGCGCCCGATCGGCATCCTCACCGAACGCGACATGATCCGCCTCGCAGCAGCCGGCTCCGACGCATCGACCGCGAAGGTGTCCGAGTGGATGACTGCGGACCCGTACACGGTCGCACCCGACGTGGAGGCGCGTACCGCGTTCACGACGCTCTCGGAGCACGGATACCGGCACATCCCGGTGGTCGAGGACGCCCGGCTCGTCGGGATCGTCTCGATGCGCGATCTCATGCGCATCGCGATGATCCAGCCGGCCGAGGCGCAGGCCCACGAGGTGCCCAAGGGCCTCGAAGGGGTGGTCGTCGCGGAGACCACCGTCGGCGACGTGCGCGGCCTCGAAGGCTTCTACCACTACCGCCAGTACAGCGCGATCGACCTCGCACGCGGCCGCCCGCTCGAGGACATCTGGCAACTCATGTTCGACGGCGCGCTGCCGGAGACCGGAGCCGAGCGCACCACGTTCGCGGACAAGATCCGTCCCGGGCGGAAGATCCCGGGCGCAGTGCGCGACGTGCTTCCCGCGATCGCACGCGCGGGTGAGCAGTTCGTACCGCTCGACGCGCTGCGCACCGCGATCTCGCAATACGGCGCCGCACTCGGCTTCCAGCCGTCGATCGACGTCGACCATGCGACGCTCTACGACAACACGCTCATGACGTGCGCGGTCGTCCCCACGTTGATCACGGCGTTGTGGCGGCTGCGCCAGGGCAAGGAGCCGGTCGAACCGCGGGACGACCTCGGTTACGCCGCGAACTACCTCTACATGATGCACGGCGAGGAACCGACCGCCGAGCACGCGGCCGGCGTCGAGAAGTACCTCATCTCGACGATCGACCACGGGTTCAACGCGTCGACGTTCACCGCGCGCGTGATCACCTCCACCGGCGCCGACCTCGGTGCCGCGGTCGTGGGTGCGATCGGTGCGCTCTCCGGCCCGCTGCATGGTGGCGCGCCGAGCCGCGCGCTGCAGATGCTCGACGAGATCGGCACCGCGGACCGGGCCGAGCCCTGGCTGCGCGATGCGGTCGAGCGTGGCGACCGGCTCATGGGCTTCGGCCACCGCGTCTACAAGACCGACGACCCCCGCTCGGTCATGCTGCGCGACGTCGCCGACAAGCTCGGTGGCGAGAAGATGGAGCTCGCCCGCCACATCGAGGCGACCGCGATCAAGGTGCTCGACGACCTGAAGCCGGGGCGCCGGTTGTACACGAATGTCGAGTTCTATGCGGGCATCGTGATGGACAGTTGCGGGGTCCCGCGCGAGCTCTTCACACCCACGTTCGCGGCGAGCCGGGTGATCGGCTGGTGCACACACATCCTCGAGCAGGCGTCCGACAACCGGCTGATCCGCCCGAGCGCGCTCTACGTCGGACCGCCACCGCCGCAACCGGTACCCGACATCCACGCGTGAGCACGGGCGCGGGAAACGACGACGACGCCGAACGCGTCGCGGGGTTCAACGAGTTCTTCGGCGCGCGCGTCCCCGGCCTGCTCGGCGTCGTCCTCGATCGTTGCGACCGCGAAGAAGTTGTCGGCCACATCGACGTCACCGAGGCATTGATCGCCGGCACCGGCTTCCTCTTCGCGCCGGCGGTCGTCGGTCTGGCGGACACGCTCGCGGCCGCAGGCACCGGCGTGTTCCTCGACCACGAGTCGAACGAGAGCTTCACGACCATCGAGCTCAAGTGCAATTTCCTCGGCAGCGCGCGCCAAGGCGAACGCGTCGTCGGCCGCGCGGTGCCTGCCCACATCGGCCGGAGCACGCACGTGTGGGACGTGACGGTGACCAACGAGACCGCCGGCCGCACGATCGCCCTGTTCCGCAACACCCAGATGATCCTCCGCCCGCGCTAACGATTCGCGCTCGTCAGACGCCCCGCTGCCGGTTCGGTGGACGCTCCTCATGGGGCACACCAAGCGCCTCGAGCTGGGCCCCGACTTCGTCGATGACGTCGTCGACCTCGGTGTTCGGGCGGGCGCGGCTGATGTCGACGGCCCACTCGGCGAGGACGTCGCCAAGAGTGTCGAGCTCCTTCGCGACGCGGAGCAGGTTGACGACCTGCGCCTGGCGCTCGTCGGCGGGCTTTCCCCCGCCAGCCAAGACCGCCCAGACGGCATCACCGTCGCGCTGCAGCACCGCCGAGGAGCCGGAGAGCGCCGAGTCGAGCCGGCGCACGAGATCGAGGAGGTCGTTGACGCGCTGGGGTTCGGGCTGCGCGTAGCGGACGAGCGCGGCGCGCAGGCTCCAGCCCCCAGTGCGCGGGCGCTCGGCGAAGTCGACGAGCCGGGCGAGGGTGGGCGGTTCGAGGTCGGCGGGCACACGGGCAGCGTACGGATCGTGCGGGCGGCGTGCGCGCGGCGAACGACGGCAACGGGACTGCTTCCGGGCTCAGTCCTTGCGGTAGTGCCGTGCTCGGGCGCGCTTCTCCTGTGTCGTCACCCGGAGCGCCGCGAGACAGAACTGTCCGACATCCTCCGCCACGGTGGGAGCGGCGGCGTCGGCGAACGAGTAGTAGTGGAACACGGCCATCACGAGTTGGTTGATGATCCACACGTCGCGCTCCGGCGCGCGTGGACCGCGTCCAGAACCTCGAGCCGTTGCAGCAGCGCGACGCGCAAGGAGCCAGGCGACAACGATCGCGACGGCAACGACACCGCGCTCGCGATCAATCGTTCCTGCGTATTCGCGGACGCTTCGGCGAGGCTGTTGCGGCCCACGGCCTTGCTCTACCCCGATCGGTTTCGAATGACCTGCGGGTCGTGATGTACACCGCGCGTCGCGTAATCGGCTGCGAATATCGCCAGAGATGTTGTACAGACCCGATCGCCGGGTAGCGAACAAGGGAGGGCTTCGCTACAGCAGATCGGAGGTCGCGGTGAAGGCGAAGGTGAGCGATCGGTTGTTGGAGCGACTCCGGGCGTGGGGTGTCGAGCGGGTCTTCGGATTTCCCGGCGACGGCATCAACGGGATCATCGGCGCCTTCAACCGGGCCGGGAACGAGCCGGAGTTCATCCAGGCGCGTCACGAGGAGATGGCCGCGTTCATGGCGTGCGGCCACGCCAAGTTCTCGGGTGAAGTCGGGGTGTGCATCGCGACCTCCGGACCCGGTGCGATCCATCTGCTCAACGGCCTCTACGACGCCCGTCTCGACCATCAGCCCGTCGTCGCCATCGTCGGTCAGCAGGCGACGACCGCGCTCGGCTCCAGCTACCAGCAGGAAGTCGACCTCGTCTCACTCTTCAAGGATGTCGCCGGCGAGTACGTCACGATGATCACGACGCCGGAGCAGCTCGACGTCTCGGTCGATCGCGCCATGCGGATCGCGGCGGCCGAACGCACCGTCACGTGTTTGATCGTTCCCAACGACGTGCAGGAGCAGGACGCGGTCGACCCGCCCCACGCGTTCAAGGTGGCACCGGGCAGCGTCGGCTTCACCTGGCCCGAGGTGGCGCCCGACGACGCTGATATTCGTCGCGCCGCCGACATCTTGAACGCGGGCGAACGGGTCGCGATCCTCGTCGGCCAGGGCGCCCGCCGCGCCGCGGACGAAGTCAGCACGGTCGCCGACTTGCTCGGGGCCGGTGTGGCCAAGGCCCTGCTCGGCAAGGACGTCCTGGCCGACGACCTCCCGTTCGTGACAGGTTCGATCGGACTGCTCGGGACGAAGCCGAGCTTCGAGATGATGGACGAATGCGACACCTTGCTGATGATCGGGTCGAGCTTTCCCTACGGTCAGTTCCTGCCGGAGTGGGAGCAGGCACGCGGCGTCCAGATCGACATCGATCCCCGCATGATCGGCATCCGCTATCCGATGGAGCTGAACCTCGTCGGGGACGCCGGCGCAACGTTGCGGGCGATCATCCCGTTGCTCGAGCGCAAGGTCGAGCGCAAGTGGCGCGAGGGAATCGAGTCGTCGATCGAGGATTGGTGGCGGCTGGTCGAAGCGCGCGCCATGACGACTGCGGATCCGATCAACCCGCAGCGCGTGTTCTGGGAACTGTCCCCGCATCTGCCCGACAACTGCGTCATCAGCGCCGACTCCGGTTCGTCCACCAACTGGTACGCCCGCGATGTGAAGCTCCGTGCGGGAATGCGTGCATCTCTCTCGGGGACGCTCGCGACCATGGGGCCTGCGATGCCGTACGCGATCGGTGCCAAGTTCGCGCACCCCGACCGGCCCGTGCTCGCGATCGAGGGCGACGGCGCGATGCAGATGAACGGCAACGCGGAGCTCCTCACCGTCGCGAAGTACTGGAAGCGCTGGACGAGCCCGACCTTCGTCGTGTTGGTGTTGCACAACAACGATCTGAACCAGGTCACGTGGGAACAGCGCGCGATGGAGGGCGACCCGAAGTTCGAGGCGTCGCAGGACATCCCTGATCTCGATTATTCGCGCTACGCCGAACTGTGCGGGCTCCGAGGCATCCGTGTCGAAGACCCCGACGACATCGGCGCCGCGTGGCACGACGCGTTCGCGGCGGACGTCCCGACGGTCATCGACGTGGTCGTGAGTCCGGATGTCCCGCCGATACCTCCCCACATCGAGTGGAAGGAAGCCAAGGCGCTGATGTCCGCGCTGTTGCGCGGTGACCCCGACTCCGCGGCCATCATCAAGCAGTCGACGAAGCAGTCGCTTCTCGACTTCCTGCCCGGCCGCGGATGACGCCCGGGTCCGACTACGACCGGCTCGAGGCGGAACTCCGGGAGGAGATACACGGCGAGGTCAGGTTCGGGGACGGTGACCGCGCGCTCTACGCCACCGACGCTTCCAACTACCGACGGGTGCCCATCGGCGTGGTCGTCCCTCGCTCGGTCGATGACGTGGTAGCAACGATTGCAACGTGTGCCGGCCACGGCGTACCGGTGTTGTCCCGAGGTGGCGGCACCAGCCTGGCCGGCCAGTGCTGCAACGTCGCGGTGGTCATCGACTGGTCGAAGTACCTGCGCCGAGTGCTCGCGATCGATCGCTCGACGCGCTCGGCGCGCGTGCAACCCGGGTGCGTCCTCGACGATCTCCGCGATCACGCGCAGGAGTTCGGCTTGACCTTCGGCCCCGATCCCGCGACCCACGATCACTGCACGCTCGGCGGCATGATCGGCAACAACTCGTGCGGCATCCACTCGGTCATGGCGGGCCGCACCGCCGACAACGTCAAGTCCCTCGATATACTCACCTACGACGGTCTGCGGATGCGCGTTGGGCCGACACCGGAAGCGGAGCTCCAGCACATCATCGATACGGGCGGCCGGCGCGGTGAGGTCTACGGCGCACTCCGCCGGATTCGTGACACGTATGCCGATGACATCCGCGCCCGCTTTCCGAAGATCCCGCGACGCGTCTCCGGTTACAACCTCGACGAGCTCCTCCCGGAAAACGGCTTCAACGTCGCACGCGCCCTCGTCGGCAGCGAAGGAACGTGCGTCGCGGTGCTCGAGGCCGAACTGAACCTGATCGACAATCCGCCCGCACGGAGTCTCCTCGTGCTCGGCTACCCCGACGTCTACACCGCCGGCGACCACATTCCCGACGTGATGGCCGCAGATCCGTGCGGGTGCGAGGGCATCGACCGCCGACTGTTCGATCTCACCCGCGAGCTGGGACTGCATCCCGACGCGGTGAAACTGATGCCCGACGGCGAGGCCTGGCTCTTCGTCGAATTCGGCGGCGAAGACAAGCACGAGTCCGACGCGAACGCGCGCGCGTTGATGCAGAAGCTCGAACGCAGCACCTCCGCCCCGAGCATGCGGCTGTTCGACGATGCCGACGAGGAGCAGCGCGTCTGGGAGGTCCGCGAATCGGGACTCGGCGCGACCGCCCACGAACCGGGCGGTGTCGACACCTGGCCCGGATGGGAGGACTCGGCGGTCCCGCCCGAACGGGTCGGCGCCTACTTGCGCGGCTTGCGCAAGCTCTACGACCGCTACGACTTCGACGCCGCGCTCTACGGCCACTTCGGGCAAGGCTGCATCCACACCCGCATCAACTTCACGCTGACGACCACGGCCGGGGTCGAGCAGTTCCGGAGCTTCGTGAGCGAGGCGGCCGATCTCGTGCTCTCGTTCGGTGGCTCGCTCTCGGGTGAGCACGGTGATGGTCAGGCGCGCGCGGAACTGCTCCTGAAGATGTTCGGCGAACGACTGGTCGGCGCGTTCGGCGAGTTCAAGGCGATCTGGGATCCGCAGAACAAGATGAACCCGGGCAGAATCGTCGACCCCGATCCCATCGCCACGAATCTACGGCTGGGGACCGACTACGCGCCGGAAACACCGGTCACGTTCTTCGGGTATCCCGACGACGAGTTCAGCTTCCGTCGCGCCGCCGGGTTGCGCTGCGTCGGTGTCGGGAAGTGCCGGCGTGAAGAGGGCGGAACCATGTGCCCGAGCTACATGGTCACCCACGAGGAGCAGCACTCGACGCGCGGCCGCGCCCGATTGCTCGACGAGATGCTGCGCGGTGAGGTCATCACCGACGGCTGGCGCTCGGAGGCGGTGCGTGACGCGCTCGACCTCTGCCTCTCGTGCAAGGGTTGTTTCGGCGATTGCCCGGTCAACGTCGACATGGCGACGTACAAGGCCGAATTCCTGGCGCATCACTACGCCGGACGGGTGCGGCCGGCCGCGCACTACTCGATGGGTTGGCTCCCGGTACTCGCGCGTGCGGCTGCACACGCGCCCCGGCTCACGAACGCGGTTGCCCACGCGCCCGGACTCGCGACAGTCGCCAAGCGGGTCGGGGGTGTCGATCGTCGCCGCGATCTCCCGCGGTTCGCCCCGCAAACGTTGCAACAGTGGGCTGCGGGCCGCGCAGTGAGTACAGGGACCCGGCAACCGGTCGTCCTCTGGCCGGACACCTTCACCAATGCGTTCGATCCCCATATCGGCCGGGCTGCAGTCGCGGTGCTCGAAGCCGCCGGCTTCGATGTCTCGATCCCGGCCTCACCCCTGTGCTGCGGGCTCACGTGGATCTCGACCGGTCAGCTGAAGACCGCCACGCGCGTGCTCCGGCGCGCGGTCGACGCGCTCGCGCCCGTCGTCCGTGCCGGAGTGCCGATCGTCGGGCTCGAGCCCAGCTGCACCGCGGTCTTCCGCCACGACCTCGTCGAACTGTTCCCGCACGACGAGGACGCGTCGCGTCTCCGCGGCCAAGTGTTCACACTGGCCGAGATGCTCGCTCGGGCAGGTCCCGGTTGGGAACCACCGACCCTGCGCCGGTCCGCGATCGTGCAGGGTCACTGTCATCACAAAGCCGTGATGCACATGGACTCCGACGCGGACCTGCTCGAGCGCGTCGGCGTCGACGCCGAGCACCTCGACAGTGGCTGTTGCGGCCTCGCGGGCAACTTCGGATTCGAACGCGGTCACTACGACATCTCGATCGCGTGCGGCGAACGGGTGCTCTTACCAGCAGTGCGCGAGGCGGAGGACGATACCCTGGTCATTGCCGACGGGTTCAGCTGCCGTACCCAGATCGCACAGTCCACGGATCGGCACGCCGTGCACCTCGCCGAAGTGCTCGCGATGGCACTCGAGCAGCCGTCATCGTGAAGACACCGACCCGGATCGAAGGTCTCCGCGCGTCGAGCTTCACCGTCCCGACCGAGGAACCCGAGTCCGACGGCACGCTCTCCTGGAACGAGACGACGGTCGTCGTCGCCGAGGTGCACGGTGCGGGCTGTGAAGGACTCGGCTTCACATACGGCCCGGCTGCGTGCGCCACAGTTGTCGGCGATGTCTTGGCTCACGTCGTCACCGGCCGTGACGTCTTCGACGTGCCGGGCTCTTGGTCCGCGATGGTGCGCGCCGTGCGCAATGCCGGGCGGCCGGGGATCGCGTCGATGGCGGTCGCGGCGGTCGACGTCGCGCTGTGGGACTTGAAGGCGCGCGCGTGCGATTTGCCGTTGGCGCGGTTGCTCGGCTGCGTACGCGAACAGGTCCCGATCTATGGCAGCGGCGGCTTCACCTCCCTTTCGGAGAAGGAGTTGCGGGCGCAGCTCGGCGAATGGGTCCACGACGACGGCATCCCCCGAGTGAAGATGAAGGTGGGTACCGACTGGGGCAGGGAACCGGCGCGTGACGTCGCGCGCGTTCGGATCGCTCGTGACGAGATCGGCGCCGGCGCGGAGTTGTTCGTGGACGCCAACGCCGCCTACACGCGCAAGCAAGCCGTGCGCCAAGCACGCGCGTTCATGGAACACGATGTCGTGTGGTTCGAAGAACCGGTGTCGTCCGACGATCTCGACGGGCTCAGAGAGATCCGCGACGTCGTCGACTGTGACGTCGCGGCCGGCGAATACGGCTATGACCTCGCGTACTTCGACCGCATGTGTCGCGCCGGCGCCGTCGACGTACTCCAAGCCGACGTCTCGCGATGTGCGGGGATCACCGAGTGGATGCGCGTCGCCGCGGTCGCGGCCGCGCAGGGCCTCGACATCTCTGGCCACTGCGCCCAATCGCTGCACCTCCATCCGGCCTGCGCCACGCCGAACGTCCGCCATCTGGAGTACTTCGCTGACCATGCGCGTGTCGACCGGGTCCTGTTCGACGGGGTGCGGGAGCCGCGGCACGGGACGCTGTGTCCCGACGGCGATCGCCCGGGACTCGGTCTCGAACTCAAGCGTGCCGATGCGGCGCGGTATCTCCGGTGACCCGGCACTGCGGGGGCGTGCCGCAGCCCGTGCACGTGTTGCGGAATCACGCCTTCATCGCTGACGGTGAACGCGGCGCTGTGGTCACCCCCGACGGCGACATCTCCTGGTTGTGCTTTCCCGCGTGGCACGACGAGCCCATCTTCGCATCGCTCCTCGGCGGAAGCAGCCATTATGTCGTGCGACCGATGGCCCGTTTCGTGTGGGGCGGCCAGTACGAATCGGGCACGCTGATCTGGCGCGACCGCTGGGTCATCGGTGCCGACGTGGTCGAGTGTCGGGAGGCGCTCGCGTTCCCCGGTCATGCCGAACACGCCCGGCTGGTCCGCCGCATCCAGGCGAACACCAGCGGCGTGCCCGTCGAAGTCGAGTTGACGCTCGCACCGAACGGTTCACGCCCGGTTCGACTGCGGCGCGTCGACGAGTCGCTCTGGGCGGGGAAAACGGGTGACGTGCACGTACGTTGGTCGACGAACGTGCCCGTCGATCTCGATGACGCCCAGTTCGCGACCACTGTGCGGACGGGCGAGGCGCCAATCGACTTCGTGCTGGAACTCTCGACCACCGAGCTCTCGGCTCCCTCGCCCGACGCGGGTTCCATCCTGGCGACCAGTGTGGACGCGTGGTGCACCGCCGCGCCTCGACTGAACCGCGGCCTCGCACCGCGTGACGCCCGCCACGCGATCGCAGTGCTGCGCGGCATGACGTCGCAGTCCGGCGCCATGGTCGCGGCCGCGACGACATCGTTGCCGGAACGCGCCGATGAAGGTCGCGACTACGACTACCGCTACGCATGGATACGCGATCAGTGCTACGCCGGCGTCGCGGCGGGCGTCGCACCCGATGCCGCAGGCGCGCTGCTCGATGACGCGGTCCGGTTCGTCCACGAACGGCTGCTTACCGACGGCCCCGACCTGCGACCCGCGTACCGAGTCGATGGTGCGGCCGTCCCGGCGTCCGAACCGCTCGATCTTCCCGGATATCCCGGCGCACCCGACGTGCGAACCGGCAACCACGCGGGCGAGCAGTTCCAGCTGGACGTGTTCGGTGAAGCGCTCGTCCTCTTCGCCGTCGCCGCCCAGCAGGATCGCATGACGGGCGACATGTGGCGCGCGGCGCGCGTCGCCGTCGACGCGATCGACAAGCGCTGGACCGAGCCGGACGCGGGTGTGTGGGAGCTGCACCCGGATCTCTACACCCAGAGCCGGCTCGCGTGCGTCGCCGGACTTCGCGCCATTGCGAGTGCCGCCCCGCTTGGCACCGAAGCGAAAGGTTGGATCGCGCTGGCGGACGCCATCGTCGCCGAGGTGAGTGCATCGTCCGTCCATCCGAACGGGTACTGGCAACGCGCGGGCGACGATCCACGAGTCGACGCCGCCTTGCTCCTCCCCGCGTTGCGCGGCGCGATCCCGGCCGGAGATCCTCGAACTCGCGCCACCCTCGTCGCAGTGCGCGACCAGCTTGTCGTCGACGGTTACACATTCCGATACGCGGTCGACGAGGAGCCACTCGGGCAGGCCGAGGGCGCGTTCCTGCTCTGTGGATTCTGGCTGGCGCTCGCATGCGCGCAGGCCGGCGACCTCGTCGCCGCGGGCCGGTACTTCGAACGCAATCGCGCCGCGTGCGGCCCCTCCGGACTGTTCTCCGAGGAGTTCGATCCGTACCAGCGGCAACTCCGCGGCAACTTTCCCCAGGCATTCGTCCACGCCTTGCTCCTCGAGGCCGCGCTCACGCTCGATCCGGAAGCAGGTACACCATGAACCGAACCGCGTCTCACCGTCCCGTCGCTGTCGTCACCGGCGCATCCGCCGGCGTCGGACGCGCAACCGTGCGCGCGCTGGCCGAACGCGGCTTCGACGTCGGCCTCCTCGCCCGCGGCGAGGCCGGGCTCGCGGCCGCGGAGAAGGACGTGTGCGACGCAGGTCGGCGCGCCGTCCCAGTGCCGACGGACGTCGCCGAATTCGATGCGGTCGATGCCGCGGCCACCGCGGTCGAAGCGCAGCTCGGCCCGATCGATGTGTGGATCAACGACGCCATGACGACCGTGTTCCAGCGCGTCGTGGATACGCAACCAGCGGACTTCGCGCGCGCGGTCGAAGTCACCTTTCTCGGACAGGTGTGGGGCACCATGGCCGCGCTCGCCCGCATGCGCGACCGCGACACAGGAACGATCGTGAACGTCGGCTCCGCGCTCGCCTTCCTCGGCATCCCACTCCAAGCGCCGTACTGCGCATCGAAGTTCGCGTGTCGCGGGTTCTTCGAATCCGTGCGCGCCGAGCTGTTGGAGGAAGGGAGCAACGTACGCATCCGCATGGTGCACCTTCCCGCGGTCAACACACCGCAATTCGACTGGTGCCAAACCGATCAGGATCGCCATCCGCAACCCGTCCCTCCGATCTACCAACCCGAAGCGGCCGCCGCCGCGATCGTCGCGGCCGCGACCAACGGGTCCACGACACGTGTCCTCGGCGCATGGAACAAGCTCGTCGTCACCGCGGCGCGACTCACACCCGACTTCGCGACGCACTTCGCCGCCGTCACCGGTGTCTCGTCGCAGCTCACCGACTGGCCCCGCCGGCCCGATCGCCCATCGAACCTGCGCGCACCCGCCGACGATGTCCAGGACCACGGTGCCCATGGCGCGTTCGACGCCAAGGCCGGTGGCACCCTCGATCCGTCTTTCCTGCGTACCGTTCCCCGCGCCATCGGTCAGTTCGCACGAGCCGCTCGCGCGACGGTGCACGACAAGCGCGCCGCTCGGAACCCGCCTGCGGCAATCGCGCGATGATCGTCGCTCGTTTCGCGAGCGCGCTCGGAAAGGGACTCGTCGCCGGAGTCGTGGGCACCGCCGCGATGACGGTCTCGAGCACGGTGGAGGCCAAGCGGCGCGGTCGCGACGCGAGCACCGCACCCGCTGACGCCGCGACCAAGGTGCTCGGCGTCCAACCAAAAGACAAGGCGACGAAGGCGCGGTTCTCCAACGTCGTGCACTGGACCTACGGATCCGCGTGGGGAACGGCCCGCGGTGTCCTCGCCGAACTCGGACTCGGAACTCGCGCCGCTACCGCCGTGCACTTCTTGGCGCTCTGGAGTTCGGAGGCGATCGCACTCCCCGCCCTCGGTGTCTCACCGCCCGTCTCCGAGTGGGGCGCCACCGAAATCGCGATCGACGCCGGCCATCAACTCGTGTACGTCCTCACGACGAGTGCCGTATACGCATATCTCGACCGCCAGTAGCCGCGTCAAGCCCGGAAGGAAAGCAGCACGACGCCGCCGATCATCATGACGAGGCCGAGCCCGACGATCCAGTCGAAGGGTTCGTGCAGGAACGCGACCGAGAGTGCAACGACGATGAGGACGTAGCTCGTGGCAATCGCCAACGTCGGACCGGCGGGCAAGCACGAGAGTGCAACCGCGTAGAGGATCGAGCCGAGTGCCATGAGCACTGCCACCGGCGAACCGAGTGGGAAGGAGTGCGCGGGAATGCGGAGTGACCCGCGCGTGAGGGCGAGCGCGGGAACCGTCACGAGCAACATCGCGGCACCCATGAGGAGGTTGATCTGATGCGTTCAGGTCCTCGAGGCTCACCTTCATCAGGTAGGTGGCAACACCGATCGTAACGATGTATCCGGTGAGGGCCGCGGCTCCCATCTGGGTTTCAAGCGGGCGTCTGCTGGTGCAGCGCGAGCTTCCACGAACCCTTCCGCTGGACATACGTGCTGTTGACGGTCGCTTCGTAGTCGGCTCCACCGCGGCGAGCCGCGGCTCGATACGCGACGACCGCGCAGTCCGGTGTCAGTTCGAACACACGCTCATCAGAAAGATCGAATGCATCCCATGCGACACCGCGCATCGACTCGATGACTTGCGGACGCTCGTCGATGACGGCTCCACCCGGGAGTAAGAACAGGACGTTCCTTGCGAGTACCTCGTCGTAGAACGTCGCAGCCACTTCGCCATCGGTCGACAACGCCTGCCAACCTCGGCGTTCGAGTTCGAGCAACACATCAGGGTTCATGCCCAACCTCCGTCGTTCGACCTGCCGGCATTACGGCGCTGCGTCGAACAAAAACATCGTTGGTTCAGTCATCGACACTTCCGTCATCGACGCATCGTGCCATCCCGGGATCCGTCCGGCGCGCCACACGCAACCGGAAGCATTTCGTCCTCACGACGCCGCGAACCGCTTGGCGTACGCCCGCCGCACGAGCTCGAGGTCAGCAGTCAGAGGATCGGCGGCCTCGCAGCCGGCGACGATCAAACGTGCTTGCTCGGTCAGCACCGCGGCACGGGGGCCCAGACCCGCGTGGGAAAGCGACTCGCCGAGCAGCTCGAGGGCCTCGAGGAGATAGACGCACACGGTCGGCTGCGCGGCCGCGGCCCGCCTCGTCTCGTCGAAGGCGAGACGGACGAGATCGTCGTGCGTCGGTTGTTGTGTGAGCACGACCCGACGATCATGGTCGTCGGTGCGTACCTTCGGCGGGGGATCCCGGCGGAGCAATTCGGCGAGCACCGCCGCGCTGTGGAAGATGGCGTCTTGCGCGGTCGTCGGGTCGTTGATGCCGGGCGAGAGCGCCTTCAACGCCACATCGGTGAGCTGACGGAGTCCGAACGAGGCGTCCTGCTGCATCGTGCGCGTCTTCCCCGTATAGATCGCGGCGCGAATCCTTCGCTCCGCCGTTTCGAGGTCGGCCGGTCGCTGCGAGATGCGACACAGCGGCGTCCCCTCGATCGCATAGCGCCCGGGATACCCATCGAGCCACATCGTGGCCCCGTCGGGAACGCACTCGAGCAGCGCATCGACGTCGATCTGTTGCACCCAACCGGGGTGATCGAAACGGACGGTACAGGCGGTGTGGTCGGGCGCATCGATCGATGCCGGCGGAACCATCGCCGACTCGGAGATGGACCAGTCCCGACAGATCTGACTGACGGACTCGCGTCGCACGTCCTCGAGGATCTCGCTGACATCCATCGAATGGGCGCTGTGATCGATGAACGCGACGATGGCGAGAATCGTCGCGATCCCGAGCACGACCGCAATCGCGACCGAAAGGTTCGGGATGACAGGGTCACCACTTTTCTCGAGCGCGGTTCGCACCGAACGCAACACGATGACGCAGTAAGTGAAGGTTCCTACGACGAGCCCCATGACGCGCTTGTTGAAGGGATCGCGGAACAGCGTGTGCACGACACGCGGCGAATACTGACTCGACGCCTGCTGGATGATGAGCAGCGAGACCGAGAATGCAATGGCCGCGAATGTGATCGTCGCCCCCGCGATCGTGCTCAGGAGGGCACGGGCGCTGTCGACGGTCGAGGTCAACCCGAGCGGGAGGTCGGCGGATCGCTGATCGAGCCGACTATCGATCGCGATACCGACCGATGCGACCACGATCGCGAGGAGCACGGCAACCATCGGAACGAAGAACAAGCTCGATCGGAGCTGTTCCGCCATCGAACGGAGACGCAAGCGCACGCCCGCATTCTGCCCGTTGCATTGATGCAGAAACGTGAGCGTCCTCGCCGCGCACCGAACGAGCAACCCCGCCGCCATTTCCCAGGTCGTGTCGAGAAACGCTTCCCCCGGTCAGCGATGCCCAGGAGGGATTCGCCGCCGCTCCATTCGAACGGCACCGCGGAGCGACGCGTGCTTCGCGCTCACATCGCGATCGTGTCGGCTACCTCCGGGTAGACGAGGAGCGCGGCGCGCAGTTGATCGGGGACCGACGGGTCGACACCCAGGCCAGTCTCGTACCCGTCGAACGTGTCCCACCCTTCACGGAGATGTTTCAGCGCGGCCAGCATCACCGGTCGGCGGGCTTCGAGAAGTGGGCGCACACGATCCTCGGGCACCTCGTGTTCGTCCAATACCGCGCGGAGTTCGGCGATGCGACGCGGCGTGGAATATGTCGAAGTGAGTTCGTACTCGTCGAGGATGGTCTGCTCGTCGACGCCGAGCACTCCGAGGAGCACCGCCGCGACGATCCCGGTGCGATTTTGCCTGCGGCGCAGTGGAAGAGCAGCGGGCGTGACGCCGCGTCGACCACGCGCTCGAGGATCGTGCGGAGTTTTTGCCCGAGGCGCTCGAGCAGCGCGACGTAGACCGTGGCGAAGTACTCGTCGTCGGGAACCGGCGACTCGCCGAGCGCGATCTGCTCGGCGATCGTCCGGATGTCGCCACCCGTGGGCTCCGACAGCCGTTCGAGCACCTCGACGTCGAGCGGCAGTCGGCTCGCGCGGGCGGGCGCTCGCTCGCGTTACGGAGGTCGAACACGACGCGAATACCGAGATCTCCGAGCGCGGCGACGTCGGCGTCGGTGAGCGCGTGCAGCTCGTCCGAACGGAAGATGCAACCGCGGCGCGGTCACTCGCCGAACGCGCACTCAACCATCAACGTCGTTCGAAGTTCTCGTCGAACATGCCGCAAGGCATTGATCCAGCGCACCTGTCGATGACGCGACGCCGCCCCAAACGCGAGCGCAGAACAACAGTTGCTGAGCCGCGGGTGGGATCGTTCCCTGTGGCGCACCGCGCGCAGGACACCGCACGCCGGTGCCGCGTTACCGTGGCGTCGTGGCTGGGAAGCGGGCCGAGGGTCTCCTCGAGATGATGTTCTTCATCGAGCGCTTCACACTCAACCACGCGTGGAACGGGCTCACCGATGAGGAGTTCATGTGGCAACCGATGCCGGGTTCATGGACTGTGCAGCGCCGAGACCAATGCGAGACGGCGACACCGTTCGTTGTTGGAGAATGGACCGCGGACTTCGATGTCAGCGTTGCCGCGTGGAGCGAGCCGCTCACCTCGATCGCCTGGCTCTTCTGGCACGCCGGCTCCCAGCCAGGACGAGCGGCCGAGCTGGACTTCCTCGGCGGCGCATACACGGCCGAAAGCGGATGGACGTCGCCTTACATCGTGGCCCACCCGATCTTCGCGACCGCCGCGGAGGCGGTCACGACGATGCGAGCCGGTTGGCGTGCGCTCGAGACCGCGCTGCGGTCCGCAACCGACGAACACCTCGAGCGACCGACACGATTCTGGGGCTATGGCGGGCCCGGACCGATGGGAACCGGCGCGCAAGTGATCACCTCGGCGCTGAACGAGGTGAGCCACCACGGGACCCAAATCGGAGTCTTGCGAGACCTCTTCCGCTTACGCTCCTCCGCCTCCATCGAGCGCTACGCCTAAAAACTGCGGCGAATCGCGCTGGCCCCCGAATGGCGCGCAGGCAGCGCGCATAGCCGGCCCTCGACCCGGCGTTGGGTGGCAGTTCCATGCGCGCGTTGCTGACACCTCGCCCCCGTCGCAAAGCGCATTGGGGGGCCCGTTCGGTGCGATGACGCCGTGCGTCAGCGGTAGGGCGTCAGATCGGCCCCGGGGTAGCGCGTTTGGGTGTCGGCCAAGGTCTGCTCGTCCCAGAACGGGTCGCCCGGAGCGGGGAACCCGAACACGGACCGCTCCCGGGGAGACGCCCGCTCGACGATCTCGAACCAGTCTGGACGGGTCGCGCGGTCGGCCCAGGCGACTTTGCCGGTCCACCGCGGCGCCCACACGTCGTAGTCGGCGAGGAGCGCGAAGCGGGTCGATCGTTCGGCGGTCATGCGCGACCCACGGTGGAGCACGTCGGTCCGAAAGGAGAACAGAGTTCCTGCGGGACCCGTGATCGAGACCTCCTCCTCGGCGAACATCCCCGCCGAGAGGTAGTCGTTGGTGATGTCGTGATGCCCAGGGATCGGCCAGTAGGGGACGCTCTCTCCGACCGACATCGGAACGACCTTGGTCGGGCCATCGTCCTCGCCGACATCTGACAGGAGGATCCAGCTCTGCATCTGTGTGGCCGGCTGGGAGCGCTTGGGCACGACGAGGCTGTGGTTGACGAAATCGCGGTGATGGCGCTGTTCGTAGTCGGCGGCTCCGGCGTACTTGGCCCACAGCGACGCCTGGTAGAGCCGAAGGTCGGCTGAGCCCAGGAAGCGCTCGGCCAGGTCGAGCAGGTCGGAGTGGAAGGCCAGTCGGTTCAGGTTCCACGACCGCCACGGTCCGCTGACTTCGCCGGCCCACTGGTCCGTCGCCAACCATGCATGAGCAGCCGGGTCGGCGAAGTACTCCTCGGGCCGCGGGTAGTGCAGCCACAGCGCTTCCTGCGCGGCTGCCAATTCGTCAGCCTCGAGGAAGCCTTCGAACACGAGATGGCCCTGATCGCGCAGATCGGTCAAGCAACGGTCGGGCACTCTCATCGCGGCCAAAGCTAACCGCCTCGCAGTCCGACCCCAGCTACGCACTCGACCGCGGCGCGTGTGCTTCGGATCGTCCTGGCCGCGCTCGCCGGCCTGCTCGCACTGATGTCCACCGAGACGATTCTCGGTCTCGACAATTCGACGTTGCCGATCCACGCCGCCCATCACGACGGCGCGTACGGCATCGCGCTCTCGGTCGGATTCCTCTACACCGCGTTGCGCCCACGTCGAGTTGGCGCGCTGCTCCCCGTTGTCGCGGTACTCGCCGTGTTGCTCGCGACTACGACGACAATCGACGTCTTGCGCCACGACGTCGATCTGCTCGGCGAGTCGCGTCATCTCGTGCAACTCGCGGCGTTGTTCATCATGTGGGGGCTGGTTCGCATCGAACGCCCAAAGCGCCAGCGCAAACCGAGGCTTCGGGCCGTCGCAAAGCCTGCGACCGGATCTGCGTTCCATGTCGCGACCGTCCCGCGGCGGGCCCGCTCCGCCCGTGGTGACTCCAGCTGAGCGTGATCGACTTCCTCGGCTGCGCCTGCGCCCACGGCGCAGGACGGGCCGTCTCGCACGGCGTCACGCTCGCTGCATTCACGGTCGTCGCGATCGGCTTGGTCGTCGAAGGTCGCCGCGCTCGTCATCGGAGGCATCGCCCTGGTCGGCGCGGACTTCGCGGTCCTGACGGCGAGCCGCAAACGAACCCGCGCCGCCTCACGCCCACGGTGAGCAGGGCACATCGCGACCGCGAGTGTGCGAAGCGCAAAAGCGCCTTTTCAAGTGCAGTACCCGAGGAGCTGGTGCCCGGGGAGGGACTCGAACCCTCACACCCCATGCGGGGCCGGCGGGTTTAAGCCGCCTGCGTCTGCCGTTCCGCCACCCGGGCTCGGGTGAGTGCAGGCTACGCAGCCGCGGTGTCCTTCGGGCGGGTACTGATCGCGTCGAGCAGGCACGCGCGCACACGGCCCGCGGCCTCGCCTTCGAGTCGGTTGGCCGCGACGACGCCGTCGACCATGTCGTGCACGACCTCGACGAACGCCCGGCCCTGCAGCGTCACCGCCACCACCGGGCCGCCCGGGAGCCGACGGATCGTGCGCGGGACTCCGGGGCGACGCGGCGGTGTGCGGAACGCGGGAACCGTGAGCCCGGCCGCGCACGTGGCCGCGCCGAGTCGGCGCGCCACCGTGGCGAACCGAGCGGTCGGGGCACGTTCCACGACTGCGATTCAAGCCCCCGGGTGAGACACCCATGTTTTGGCGACAATCCGCAACCGCAGCGGTCGCCGATTGTCACCAAAACCGTGATCGGTGCGTCGGTAGCGTTACGGGGTGCGCCGGCCCGCGTTGCTCCGCCGCCACCCCGACGATCGTGAGATCTGGCGACTCGCGCTCCCGGCCTTCGGCGCGCTCGTCGCGGAGCCGCTTTACGTCCTCGTGGACACCGCGATCGTGGGCCGGCTCGGCACGCGGCCGCTCGCCGGGCTCGCGGTCGCCGGGACGGTGCTGACCTCGGCCTTCGGCGTCTTCAACTTCCTCGCGTTCGGCACGACCGCGGCCGTCGCCCGGCGGATCGGTGCGCGTGACGAGCGGGCCGCGGCCGAGCACGGTGTGGCCGGGCTGTGGCTGGCCCTCGGCCTCGGCGTCGCGCTCACGCTCGCCGGGCTGCTCTTTGCGCCACTGATCGTGGACGCGATGGGCGCGTCCGCCCGCGTGCGTCCGTTCGCGCTCACCTACATGCGCATCGGGTTGCTCGGCGCGCCCGCGCTCCTCCTCGCGCTCGCGGGGACGGGCTACCTGCGCGGGTTGCTCGACACGCGCACGCCGCTCGCGATCGCGGTGGCCGCGAACCTCTTCAACCTCGCGCTCGAGGTACTGCTCGTCTACGGCTTCCACCTCGGCATCGCCGGTTCCGCCTGGGGCACCGTCATCGCGCAGTACGCGGCCGTCACCGCGTACTTGATCGTCGTCGGCCGCAATCTGCGACACGTGCACGCGTCCGCGCGGCCGAATCGGGAGTACGTCAAGGATGCCGCAATCGTCGGCGGTCACCTCACCGTCCGCACCGCCTCACTGCTCGCGGTGTTCCTCGTGACCACCGCGATCGCGTCGCGCATCGGTGACACCGAAGTCGCGGCACACCAGATCGCATGGCAGCTCTGGTACTTCCTCGCGCTCGCGCTCGACGCGGTGGCGATCGCGGCACAGGCCATCGTCGGCCGCGACCTCGGTGCCGCCGACGCCGCCGCGACCCGGCGGAGCAGCCGGCGCATGATCGAGTGGGGCGTGGTCGCGGGCGTCGTCGCGTGTGGCTTCGTGATCCTGTTCTTGCCCGTCCTCACGCGCGCGTTCACCGACGACGGCGCGGTCCAGGATCAGCTGCGGCCGGTGCTGTGGGCGGTCGCACTGATGCAGCCGATCGCCGCGGTCGTGTTCGTGCTCGACGGCATCCTCATCGGCGCGGGCGATTCCCGCTACCTCGCGCTCGCGATGGCCGCAGCGTCAGCCGCGTTCTTCCCGGCCGCCCTGCTGGTGCTCGTCACGCACTCGGGTCTGCTCGCGCTGTGGGGTGCGCTGTACGTCTTCATCATCGCCCGCTTGTACGGCATGTACCGCCGGTACCGCAGCGATACGTGGCTCGTCACCGGCGCAGTGCGGACGTGAGCCTTCGTATGGTTATCTGAACCCGTGACGGAGCCGCCCGATCCCGAGCCCGACCCGCGGGACGTCGTCGTCGATCTCACCGCGCGGTACCGGCTGCAATCGGACGCCGCGGGCACCGACTGGATCTTGCGCTCGCGCAGCCGCGAGCTCGTACAGATGCCGCGGCCCGAGGTGGTCGAACCGCAGGCCGAGGATCCAGCGCGGCGTTCCGATGTCGACCACTGGGGCCGCAGCGAGCATCTGCGCGCGCTCACCCGCCGGCTCTACGACCCGATGTACAAGTACTGGTTCCGTGTCGAGTGGGAGGGTCTCGAGCACCTACCGGCGGAAGGCGGCGCGCTGCTCGTCTCCAATCACGCGGGCGCGATCCCTTCCGATGCGCCGGCGATCATGCACGGGATCGAAACCGAGCTCGGCCGGCCCGTGTACGGCATGGCCGAGTACCTGTTCCGCGCGCTTCCGGTCGTCGGTACGCTGTGGTCGCGCGGTGGCGGCATCCCGGCGCACCCCGACAACGCCTACCGGCTCCTGCACGACGAACAGCAGCTCGCACTCGTGTTCCCCGAGGGCAGCAAGGCAACGGGCAAGCTGTTCTCGCAGCGATATCAGCTCCGGCGCTTCGGCCGCGGCGGCTTCGTGCAGATCGCGATGCGCGCGGGCGTGCCCGTGATCCCCCTCGCGGTCGTCGGCGCCGAGGAGTCGATGCCGATCCTGTTCAAGAGCACCCGGCTCGCGAAGGTGCTCAACATCCCGTACTTCCCGATCACCGCCAACATGTTGCTGATGGGCCCGGCCGGGCTCGTCGCGTACTTCCCCGCGAAGTTCAAGATCCGCGTGCTGCCACCGGTGCACTTCGACGTCCCGCCCAACGAGGAGCGCTACTCGCGCAGCCGCGTGATGGAAGAGTCGGAACGCATCCGGCGCATGGTGCAAGAGGCGCTGTACGACATGCTGCGGACGCGCCGTAGCGTGTGGTTCGGCTGAGGCGGGAGCGACCTGCATGCGTGTCCTCGTCACCGGCTTGAGCACCCACTGGGGTGGGCGCGTCGCGCAGGCGCTCGAGCAGCGGCCGGACGTCGAGGTCATCGTCGGGCTCGACTCCAACGACCCGCGCGTGCCGCTCGAGCGCACCGAGTTCGTCCGGTCCGACTCGTCTTACTCGATCCTCGCCCGCATCGTTCGCGCCACCGAGATCGACACCGTCGTGCACACGCACCTCATCGTCGACTCGACGCGCTCTACCGGTCGGGCACTGCACGAGATCAACGTCATCGGCACGATGAACCTGCTCGCGGCGGCGGGCGCGCCCGGCAGCCCGGTCCGCAAGGTTGTCGTCAAGAGCTCCGCGCTCGTCTACGGCGCGAACTTCCAGGACCCGAACGTGTTCCGCGAGGACATGACGCGCACGCGCGGCGCACGAACCGGCGTCGAACGCTCGCTGCTCGAAGTCGAAGCGTTCCTCCGCGACTTCGCCGACGACAACCCGCACATCACCGTCAGCCTGCTGCGGTTCGCGAACGTGCTCGGCAACGACATCGACACCGCTTTCGCCCACGTGCTCAAGGGCCGGTACGTCCCCGAGATCTTCGGCTTCGATCCGCGCGTGCAGTTCGTGCACGAGGACGACGTGGTTGGCGGCCTCATGTACGCCACCACGAACGACACGCCCGGCGTCTACAACATTGCCGGTGACGGCAACCTGCCCTGGAGCGAGGTGTGCGCCATCCTCGGCAAGCGGCGCCTCGCGCTGCCGCCGGTGCTCACCGCCTGGGCCGCGGAGCCGATGCGGATCCTGGGCCGCTGGGATCTCCCGTACGAGGCGTTGATGCTCCTGCGCTACGGCCGCTCGATCGACAACACCCGCTCGAAGCGCGCCGGCTTCACGTACGAGTACACGAGCGCGGGCACCGTCGAGGGCTTCGCGCAGGGGTTGCGGCTGGCCGGTGCCGTCGGCGACACCAACCCCACCTACAAGTACCAGCGCGATGTCGAGGCGTTCTTCCGGCACTCGCCCGCGGTCGTCCGGCCGGAACAGTGAGAACGATCGGGAGCTGATGGAACACGTACGGGTCGACGAGGGCGACGGAGTTGCGGTCATCACGCTCGTGGACGTGGAACGGCGCAATGCGATGACCGCGACGATGGTCGGCGAGATCGTCGAGACCTTCGACCGGCTGGAAGCCGACGACACGATCAGCGCGGTCGTGATCACGGGTGAGGCACCGGCGTTCTGCAGCGGCGCGGACGTGTCGAGTCTGGGCGCGCTCGCGGCCGAGGGGACCGACGCGCGCGATCGTGGGAGCGTCGTGTCGATCTACGAAGGGTTCCTGCGCGTGTTGCGCTCGACGCTCCCCACGATCGCGGCGGTCAACGGTCCCGCGGTCGGTGCCGGCATGAATCTCGCGCTGGCATGCGACGTCCGAGTCGCGGCGGCGTCCGCGCGCTTCGAAGCGCGCTTCTTGCGGATCGGCCTGCATCCGGGCGGTGGCCACACGTGGATGCTCGAACGGGCGGTCGGCCCGCAGGCGGCCGCCGCCATCGTGCTGCTCGGCGAGCCGATCGCCGGCGACCGCGCCGCCGAGATCGGGCTCGCGTGGCGCTGCGTCCCCGATGCCGAGCTCGTCACCGCCGCGCGCGAGCTCGCGGTCCGCGCCGTGCGCGTCCCCAAGCCGTTGCTCGCGGCGACGAAGCAGACGCTCGCGCAGGTGCCGTGGCAGCCCGACTTCGCGAGTGCGCTCGCGCTCGAGGTCGAACGCCAGACCTGGTCGCTCGGCCAAGGCTGGTTCCAACGCCCGACCTGAACCCACCCCGAGTGCTCAGGTGAGGTAGTGGGCGACGAGCTCGTGGCCGTGGGCCTTCCAGTCCTCGATGGTGATCGCGTAGCGAACGTGGTCCTCGAACACGCCCTGGATCTGCAAGAACCCGAGCGCGACACCTTCGTCGCGCAGACCGAGCTTCTCCGCGACGCGCCGGCTGGCCGCGTTGCGCGGCACGATCGCGGCTTCGAGCCGGTGCAACGACAGCGCCTCGAACGCGTGCCGCACGAGCAGCACGACGCCCTCGGGCACGTAGCCGTGACCCGCGAGCGCCTCGTCGATCCAGTAGCCGACGTACGCCATCTGGAACGGGCCCCGCTGCACGCTCCCGAGGCTCACTTCACCCGCGAAGCGGCCGTTGGTCAGGAACAGGCCGTAGCCGTAGGCCGCATCGAAGTGACGCTGGCGTTCCCATGCGCCGCACCGGGCGCGGAACGCCTCCCGGTCGAACGCCGGATCCGCGCTCCCCGGTTCGGGCCGCGGCTCCCAACGTTCGAGCCACTCGCGGCACCGGATGCGGACCTCCCGCCACGCATCCCAGTCCTCGGGTCGGAGCGGGCGGAGCTCGACGCGGGCACCCGTGAGCTCGTGCATCAGTGCGCCGCCGCGATCGCGTCCAGCGCGGCGGGGTCTTCGAGGCCCGTAAGGTCGCCGGGCGGGGTACCGGTCGCGACCGCGCGTATGGCCCGGCGCAGGATCTTGGCGCTGCGGGTCTTCGGCAGCGCGTCGGTGAAGCGCACCGCCGACGGTCGGAACGACGCGCCCAGCTGCGCCGCGACACGCGCCCGGAGCTCGTCGCGCAGCGCATCGTCGGCGGCGACGCCCGGCCGCGCGACGACGAACACCCACAACGACTCGCCCTTCACCGGGTCGGGTACGCCGATCGCGGCCGCTTCCAACACCGAGGGATGGCCGACGATCACGGTCTCGACCTCGGCCGGGCCGAGGCGCTTGCCCGCGACCTTGATGGTGTCGTCCGAGCGGCCGTGCAGGAACCACTGACCGTCGGCGCTGATGGTCGCGAAGTCACCGTGCCACCACACATCGGGCCAACGGGACCAGTACGTCTCGAGATAGCGCTCGCGGTCGTGCCATAACCCGCGAGTCATCCCCGGCCACGGCTTGGTGCACACGAGCTCACCAACGGCGCCGCGCACCGGATGCCCCGCGTCGTCGAACACGTCGACGGCCATTCCGAGCGCGGGACCGCCGAGCGAACACGGTGACAACGGTTGCACCACATGCGGCGACAAGAAGCACGCGCCGACTTCGGTACCGCCCGAGATGTTGATGACCGGGCAGCGGCTCTCGCCGACGACGTCGAAATACCAACGCCACGGAGTTTCGTTCCACGGTT
Organism: uncultured Actinomycetes bacterium; assembly: GCA_963740835.1. Taxonomy (GTDB): domain Bacteria; phylum Actinomycetota; class Acidimicrobiia; order IMCC26256; family PALSA-610; genus CAVUFH01. The sequence continues at coordinate 830,651 of CAVUFH010000007.1, forward strand.
CGCCTGTTGACGCGAGCACGCGCAGCGACGACAGGTCGTGCGCTCGTACCGGTTCGTCACCGTGCACCATCAGCGCGCGCACGAGTGTCGGTGACACGCCGAGGATCGCGACGCGGTGCTGCTCGACGAGCGACCACAGCCGGTCGGGGCCGGGAAAGTCGGGGGCACCGTCGTAGAGCACGAGCGTGCCGCCGGTCGCGAGCGTGCCGACGATCTCCCACGGGCCCATGATCCAACCGATGTCGGTCAGCCAGAACAGGCGCTCGGCCGGCCGCAGGTCCATCTGGAAGGCGACCTCTTCGGCGATCTTGGCGAGGAAGCCACCGTGGACGTGCACTGCACCCTTTGGCCGACCGGTCGTCCCGCTCGTGTACGCGACGAACAGGGGATGCTCGCTCGGTACCGCGACCGCGTCGATCCGGTCGGGTTGGCCATCGATCAACGCGGCGAGCGTGAGGTCACGTCCGGGTTGCATCGGGACGTCGGCGCGTCCGAGTCGAGGGACGACGACGACGGTGTGCACCGACGGAACCTGCGCGACCGCGGCGTCCGCGGTCTCCTTCATCGGCACGACGCGCCCGCGACGGGTGAAGGCGTCGGCGGTGATCAGCGCGACCGCGCCGGCATCCTCGAGCCGGATCGCGACTGCGTCGGCGCCGTAGCCGGAGAAGATCGGCAGGAACAGCGCGCCGAGCTTCGCGACCGCGAAGAGCGCCGCGACCGTCTCCGGGATCATCGGCAGGAACAGCCCGACTGCATCGCCCGCGCCCACGCCCCGAACCCGCAAACCGGCGGCGATCTGATCCGTCGCCGTGCGCAGCTCGGACCACGACCACGTGCGCGCCGTGCCTTCTTCGCCTTCCCAGACGACCACCGGTTGATCGGCAGTGGCGGGATCGTCGGCGCGTACGTCGACGCACGTCGTCGCGAGGTTGAGCGTCCCGCCCGTGAACCACTTGGCGAACGGCACACCGTCGGCGAGGTCGAGCACCTCGGAGTACGGCGTCGTGAAGCGGAGATCGAGGAACCGCACGATGGCATCCCAGAACCACTCGGGCTCGTCGATCGACTGCCGCACGAGGTCGGCGAACGTCGCGATCCCGTGCTCGGTCATGAAGCGCGCGACGTTGCTGCCGCTCAAGAGATCGGCGTCAGGCCGCCACACGACCGAGGAAGTGCTCACCGGCCGCGCAATCTACGACGCCCACCCGGTAGCTTGCACCCGTGCGGACGAGTGAAGCCCCGATCGCGGCGCAGCCGCCATGACGGCGCGCAACGAGGGAGCAGTAGTTCGCGTGGCGAGAAGGATCAATGGCGATGTGCTTGCGTGGATCGATCTCGAGATGACCGGGCTCGATGTCGAACGCGACGTGATCGTCGAGATCGCGTGCGTCGTCACCGACTCGAACCTGACCCTGCTCGACGACGGCGTGCAGATCGTCGTCCACCAAGATGACGCCACGCTCGCGCGGATGGACGACTTCGTCCGCAACATGCACACCAAGTCCGGACTGATCACCGAGATCCCCGCCGCGACCCACGATGTGGCCGCCGCGCAGCACGACGTACTCGCCTACCTGCGGCAGCACATCCCCACACCGGGTTCGGCACCGCTCTGCGGCAACAGCATCGGGATGGACCGGCGCTTTCTCGCCCGCTACATGGCCGATCTCGACAACTACCTCCACTACCGCAGCGTCGACGTGTCGTCGTTCAAGGAGCTGTGCCGCCGCTGGTACCCGTCGATCTACAAGAAGCGGCCGGGCAAGGCGGAGCAGCATCGCGCGCTCGGCGACATCCTCGAGTCGATCGAGGAGCTTCGGTACTACCGCGCCGAGATGATGGCACCACCCGAATCCGACGGCGAGGCAACTCCCGCAGTCGCGCCGGCGGACGCGTCAGCCGAGTAGCGCGCCGATCGCGCCGAGCAACGTGGTCACCGAGCGCTCGCGCGCGGAGTGGCCCATGAGGCCGATCCGCCAGCCCTTGCCCGCGAGCTCGCCCAAGCCACCACCGACCTCGATGTCGAACCGGGTGCGGAGCTCGGCGCGGGTCTTGGCGTCGTCGACGCCTTCCGGCAGCCAGACGGACGTCAGCTGCGGGAGGCGTCGCTCCTCGGCGAACGGCGTGAACCCGAACTCGGGGAGGGCCTCCTGCAACAGGTTGCCCACCTGCCGGTGACGCGCCCACGACTCCTCGAGTCCCTCCTCGAGGAGCACACCCAGGCCGGCGTGCAACGCGTAGAGCATCGAGATCGGCGCGGTGTGGTGGTAGCGGCGCGCGGTGCCGACGTACTCGGCGAGCATGCCGAGGTCGAGATACCAAGACTGCACCGGCCTGCTGCGGGCCCTCACCCGCTCCACCGCGCGCGCGGAGAAGCTGAGCGGCGCGAGACCGGGCGGTACACCGAGGCACTTCTGCGTGCCGGAGTACACCGCGTCGATGCCCCACCCGTCGACCATCAGCGGGATCCCGCCGAGCGAGGTGACCGTGTCGACGAGCAGCAGCGTGTCGGTGCCTTGCAGCGCGGCGAGTGGCGCGACGTCGTTCGCGACGCCGGTCGACGTCTCCGCGTGCACGACAGCGAGCACGCGCGCGTGCGGCGCGGCCGCCTGCGCGTCGAGCAGCTGCTGGGGATCGATCGCGTAGCCCCACGGCGTGTCGACGCGCACGACTGCGGCGCCGCACCGGCGCGCCACATCGCACATGCGCTCGCCGAACACGCCGTTGACGCCGATGATCGCGGTGTCGCCGGGCTCCAGGAGGTTGACGAAGCAGGCTTCCATGCCGGCCGAGCCGGTGCCGCTGATCGGCAACGTCAACGCGTTGCTCGTCTGGAACGCGGCGCGCAGCCCGTCGGCGATCTCGTCGAGGACGACGAGGAAGTCCGGGTCCAGATGGCCGAGCACCGGCCGCTGGAACGCTTCCATCACCTCGGGGTACGGGTTCGACGGCCCCGGCCCGAGCAGCAAGCGATCCGCGTGCAACGACATCAGGCGATACTACGAGCGAGGCCGTCGAGGATGTCCGCCTCGGACACGAGCATCTCGTCGAAGTGGAAGTGCCGCAGCACCGACACGACGACGATCGCGCCACCGACGATCACGTCGACGCGTCCCGGCTCGAGCCCGGGATTGTGGCGCCGCTGTTCGATGGGCTCGGTCGCGAGCGTGCGGAACACCTCTTCGGCCGCGGCGCGCATCAACCGGAAGTGATGGATGCGTTCGCTCTCGGACGCGTCGACACCGAGCTCGACCGCAGCCATCGTCCACACCGTTCCCGCGGTACCGATCAACGTCTTCGCGGTCGCAGTGCCGGGAACCTCGCGGCTCACATCCGCGAGGTGGTCGCGCACGACTGACACTGCCTGGCTCAGCTCCTCGGCTGCAGGTGGGTCGCCGTGGAGGAACTGCTCGGTGAGCCGCACGCAGCCGATGTCGACCGAGATCAGTCCGTCGGGCGCGTCGGTGCCGACGATCAGCTCGGTGGAACCGCCGCCCACGTCGAACACGAGGTACGGCGCGGGTTCGTCGAGCCCCGCGGTCGCACCCGCGAACGTGAGCCCGGCCTCTTCCTCACCCGAGATGAGCTCGGGACGCACGCCCACGGCGGCATCCGCCGCCGCGAAGAAGTCCTCGCGGTTGGTCGCGTCGCGCGAGGCGCTGGTGGCCGTCGCGCGCACGCGCTCCACACCGAGCGCGTCGATGCGGGTCCGGTACTCGCGCAGCGCGGCGACCGTTCGCTCGATCGCGTCCGGGTGCAGCTCGCGTGACGCATTGACGCCCTGACCGAGACGCGTGATGCGCGTGTGGCGCTCCACGGTGCGGAGCGAGCCGCCCGGGCCACCCTCGACGTCGGCGACGAGCAAGCGGGTCGAGTTGGTGCCGATGTCGATCGACGCGACGCGCATCAGTGCACCCTCGGCATGCTCTCCACCGATTGCGCATCGAGCCGGCCGGCGACCCAACGACCCACCGGATCGTCGCCGCCCGCGAGGTGGAACGCGTAGTGCGCGTGCAGGCACTTGACGCCGGCGCGCGTGCCGCCGACCCCACCCGAGGGGCGGGGCCCGGTGTGGTCACTCGGCAGCTGGGCATCGCGCTCGGCCGCGTAACTCCTGTGCGCGGCGAACAATTCGGCGCGGTCGACAGCAGCTTCGGCCGCGCGCACGCCGCCCGCGGATTCCATGCGGGAGATCTGCACGCTGAGCTCGCGGTCGACCAACCAGTAGCGCGTCGGCATGGGCGTGCCGTCGTCGAGGAGCGGCGCGTTCCGGATCACGACGGGCCGGCGTTGCGCGTCGCGCACGGCCACGGTGAACGCCGCGCGAGGCTCCCGACCGAGGAGCTCGGTGAGGATGGCGACGTCACGATCGTCCTCAGGATCGACGGGGAGCGACACGCCCCCGAGTCTAGGAATCCCGGTTCAGGGAGTCGTCGTCTGCACTACGGCGTCGTGCTGGTCGTCGTCGGGGCGGGCGCGGGGATGACGGAGTACGCCTGCTCGCCCGGGTACACATAGTGGTACTGCTCGCGCGCCATCCGCTGGATCTCCGCGGGGGTCTGCAGCCGCTGGGCTTCAGCCGCGAGGCGCTCGTTCTGCTCGTGCATGACCTGCACGTCGTGCCGCGCGTCGTTGACTGCGCCCCGTTGGGCGAGGAACGACCGAGTGGGAAAGACGAAGAGGAACAGGATCGCGATCACGATGATCGCGACGATCGCGATGCGCGCCGGGCCGCTCCAGCCCCGGCTGCGATGCGCCGCGGTGGCCATCAGCGGACGCCCGCGAACGCGCGCCGGCCGAGGTACTCGGCGCTATCGGCGAGTGCTTCCTCGATGCGCAGCAGTTGGTTGTACTTCGCGACGCGATCACTGCGGGCGGGTGCACCCGTCTTGATCTGGCCGCAGTTCGTCGCGACGGCAAGGTCCGCGATCGTCGCGTCTTCGGTCTCTCCGCTGCGGTGCGACATGACCGATGTGTACGCGGCCCGGCCCGCGAGGTCGACCGTGTCGAGCGTCTCGGTGAGCGTCCCGATCTGGTTGACCTTCACGAGCACCGAGTTGGCGACGCCGCGCTCGATGCCCTCCCGCAGCCGTTCCGAGTTGGTGACGAAGACGTCGTCGCCGACGAGCTGGATTCGGTCGCCGAGGCGCTCGGTGAGGGCGCGCCAGCCGTCCCAGTCGTCCTCGGCCATACCATCCTCGATCGAGACGATCGGGTAGCGGTCGCAGAGATCGGCGAGGTAGTGGACGAACTCGGGCGCCGTGAACTTCCGGCCCTCCCCGGCGAGGTCGTAGACGCCGTCGGCGAAGAACTCGGTCGAGGCGACGTCGACGGCGAGCGCGATCTCCTCGCCGGGTCGGTAGCCGGCCCGGTCGATCGCCTCCAGCAGCAGGCGCAGCGCTTCCTCGTTCGAGGGGAGGTTCGGCGCGAAGCCGCCCTCGTCGCCGAGGCCGGTGCTGAGCCCGCGTTCGTGGAGCAGCGCCTTCAACGCGTGGTACGTCTCCGCGCCCCACCGCAACGCTTCGGAGAAGCTGACCGCGCCGATCGGCGCGAGCATGAACTCCTGCACGTCGACGTTCGAGTCCGCGTGGGCGCCGCCGTTCACCACGTTCATCAGCGGGACCGGCAGCACGTGCGCGTTCGCCCCGCCGACATAGCGGTAGAGCGGGAAGCCCGACTCCTCCGCCACTGCCTTGGCCGCAGCGAGCGAGACGCCGAGGATCGCGTTCGCACCGAGGCGCGACTTCGAGGGGGTGCCGTCGAGCGCGACCAAGTCCGCGTCGAGCCGGCGCTGGTCCGAGGCGTCGGAACCGATCACCGCGTCACGGATCTCGCCGTTGACGTTGGCGACCGCCTGCCGCACGCCTTTCCCGCCGTAGCGGTCGCCGCCGTCGCGCACCTCGACCGCTTCGTACGCGCCCGTGCTGGCGCCGCTCGGAACCGCGGCGCGCCCGCGCGCGCCCGAGAGCAGCTCGACCTCGACCTCGACGGTGGGGTTGCCGCGGGAGTCGAGGATCTCCCGGCCGATCACATCTTCGAGAAGGCTCATCGCGGCTGGTCGTGATCCATGTGGTTGAAGTTGCTCATGTGAAGTGGCGCGACTGTAGACGCCACCGCGCGTGCGGCGAATGTCACCGAACGTGCGTTCGACGTCGGGATCAACGCCCGTACGCGCCGGTGTTGCGGGCGTTGGCACCCGACCGCGGCCACTCGGTGAGGGTTGCGGCGGCGGCTTGGGTCCGCCAGACCATCAGCACACCGTCGCGGCGCACGACCGCGATCTCGGCGCGACCGTCACCGCTCCAGTCGCCGAGGCCGGGGGTCCCGACGAGCCAGCCGCCGGTGAGCTTGGGCCAACCCGCGGGCCGTGCGCCGGCCTGGTTGTGGGCGCCGAGCGTGTACACGCCATTGCCGGCGATGACCTCGTTGACTCCGTCACCGTCGAGGTCGGCGATCGCGGGCGAGACGAAGAACGCCATGTCGGGCGTCACCTGTGGGAAGCCGGGCAGCGCATCGCCAGTGCTGCCCTGCCAGCCCATCAGGTGGTCGTCGTTCGGCAACTGCAGATCGGACGCCTGGATGTCGAGGAGGCGGGTGAGGCCGAGGGTCGGCGCCGCGAACTCGGGGTGCGCGGCATCGGCGTCGAGCTGACCGACCGAGAAGCCGGAGAACGCGGGCACCGACACGACGATGTCGTCGCTGTTGCGCTGCGGCCCGAAGCGCGATGCGGCCTCACCGGCGAGGCCGCCGGCCCATGCAGCCGGGATGTCGCGCCCACCGACCTGCCCGTACACCGACTTGCCCGACGCGTCGAGCACGTACGGCGGACCGGCCGCGGTCGCCGCGATGATCTCGACGCCGGGATGCGGGTTCACGTCACCGGCCGCGACCTGGGTCGCGACACCGTCGCCGATCGTCGGCAGCACGTCGAGCCCGAGCTGACCGAGCTCCACCGGCCAACCGGGGACGTAGGCCTGGTCGTCGGGATGCACCGCGGACCGATCAGGGAAGCCGGCATTGCGCCCACGCGACGAGATCGCGTACAGACGGCTGTTGCCGAGATCCGCGACGCCGCCGAGGAGCGCGAGCACGCCCGCGCCGTCACCGATGTTGGGCGTCTCCGCGTACTCCTCCTGCGCACCGACGACGATCTCGGGCAGCCCGTCGCCGGTCAGGTCGACGAGCGTCGGCGTGGCGAACAGCTCGCCGCCCTCGCGCACGCCGGAGTCGGGGGTGAAGGTCACCTTGTGCGACGTCGGGTCGACCGCGGCAACCTTCGCGGGGTCGACCGCGAGCACCGGGAACCCCGCGACGGGCGAGCCGTCGTCGTGCCACGCGTACACGTGCCGGTCGAGCCCGGCCGCGACGATCTCCATGCGGCCGTCACCGTCGAGGTCCGCGGCCGCGGGCGACTCCGCGAAGCCATGTTTGGTGCGGTTGTACTGATCCTGCGCGCTCGTCGAGTCGCGTGAGAATGCGAGGTCGAGGTGCGTGGTGGAGTGCGCCTTGCCGTCGACGACGGTCGGCGTGAAGCCCGAGCGGCGCCGGCCGTTCGCCTGCCACGCCCAGATGTTGCCGTCGGTGTCGGCGACGACGACTTCCTTCTGCCCGTCACCGTCCAGATCCGCGACGATGGGTGCGCCGAACGAGATCGCGCTCCCCGGCGGACGGATGCCTTCGGTTCGGGCCGTACGCGACTTCGCCGGCCACCACGGCGCGTCCATCGCCCGCACCGGCCAACCCGAAATGTCGCGACCGCGCGAGTCGTACGCGTGGATCTCGCCCGCGTCGGTCGCGACGATCAGCTCGTCGCCGGGGCGGCCGTCGAGATCGGCGAACACGGGCTGCGCGGTGGACGCACTCTCGATCCGACGGGGATACCCGGCGACGAGATCCGGATCGTCGTGGACGAACACCTGCTTCTGCGAGATGCCCTGCAGCCCGTCGCCGAGGCCGCCGTGCGCGGTGACCACGACGCGCACACGCACGCTGAAGCGTTCGTCGGCCGGCTTCCCGGTCGCGGGGTCGACGGGGGCGCCGCGACCATGATCGGGGAGCGCCGCCGCGATCTGGGCGAGGTCGAGCTGCCCGAGCGTGCCTCGACGCGGCGAACGCACATCCTTGCGTTCGCTCACGGCGTGCCATGCATCGGTCGCCGGATAGGCGGGCGGCTGCAGGCCGGTCGTCCACTCGACGCGGTAGTCGTACGACCGTCGCGCGCGTCGCCGCCACGCGTCCGGTCACCTTCACGACGCCCTCGGCGGGCAGCACGTCGAACCATGCGGGCCCGGAGATGTCGGCCTCGGGTGGGATGCGGCCCGCGCGCACCGCCTTCACCATCTCGTACGAGTTGGCGCGCCCGTACCCGAACGTCGCGTCCCAGCCCGGTCCGGTCCGGTAGCGCACCGTGTCGATGAGACCGCCGGTGGACGTGCCGAAGTTGTTGGCGGGATCCACCGCGTTCGGCGTCGAGAAGTCGACGTCGTCGGCAGTTGCCCGCACGATCTGCATCGCCTCGTTCGCCGACAGGACGTTCGTGCCCGCGCCGCGGAACCGGCGCAGCTCCTGGTTCGGCTTCACGCCCGCGTCACGCGCTTCGGACTCGAGCAGCCCGACCATGCCGGCCGACTGCCCCGTCGCTTCGGAGGAGCAACTCCCCGACTCGATCGTCACGAACGTGTGGCCGCCGAAGTTCGTGCAGCCGTTGAGCGCGAGGTAGCCCTGGTTGTCGCCTCCGCCGACGAGATCCTCCTTCACGGTGACCGAGTTCACCGCCATCGTGTGCTCGAGCGACGCCGGCAGGTTCGGGTGCTTGGAGGCTTCGTCCGCCATCGACGCGACCACGACGACGCCCCGCTCGTAAGCGGCGTCGATCGCCTGCTGGGCCTGCACCGGGTTCGTCAGCGCGCCGAGAGCCTCCTGCACAACGTCGGCACCGGAGTCGAGCGCGAACATCACGCCCGCCGCGAACCGTCCGCCTTCGGCGACGAACGAGTCGGAGACGCGGATCGGGAGCAACCGGCAGTGCGGGCAGTTCCCGACGTCGCCGGTGCCGTTCTCGCGCGCGTTCGAGTCCTCGGCCTCACCCGTACCGTGCCCGTACTCGACCGTGTCGAGCGGGTCGTTGTCGCCGTAGAGGAAGTCCCATCCGGAGACGTCATCGACGTAGCCGTTGTGATCGTCGTCGACACCGTTGCTGAACGTGGGGTCGAGGATCAGGTCCTCGGGATCGGCGACGCCGTTGCCGTTGCGGTCGGCCACCGCGCCGAAGTCGCGGATGTCGAAGATGCCGTCGGCGTTGCAGTCACCAGTGCGCGCGCCGCAGGGCGGCCGCGCTTCACCGATGTTGATGTACGCGGCGGTGGCGAGATCGGCCATGCGATCGGCCCGCCGCCACATGATCCCGGAGTCGAGTACCGAGACGAGCACGTCGTCGCGGCCTTTGGTGATACCCCACGCGAGATCGACGGCCGTACCCTTCTGCCCGCACTGGTTCTGCGGGGAGTTCGCGAGCCCGGGGCGCGGGTCCCGGAGGCTGGTGCGCTTGTAGTTGTCGCGGTCGTACTCCGCCGGCAACAACCCCGGCGCGGGCTCGTCGGCCGCGCCGTACCGCCAGTGCGCGCAATCGAGGGACACCGGCGGTGCCGCGGGTGACGGGGACACGGGTTCGAGCGGCAACGAGCTGCACGCAGACGCCAGCATCGTCGCCAGAATCAGCCAACCCCCGGCCGAACGCGCCGACAACACGCCCAGTTTCGTGCGCTTCGGTCGCCGCACGAGTACCCCCGGCCTCCGCGAGTTCGGACTCGCGGACCGTATCGGAGTCCTCAGGCCTCCTGCCACAACGCGTCGACGACGCCGGCATCCGCGCGGCGAGGTCGACGTCGCGTGCTCGAGCGAGCGCCTCCATCCGCTGGAACCGCTCACGGAAGCGACGCGCCCAACCCGCGAGCGCGGACTCCGCGTCCACGTCGTGCGCTTTGCCCGCCGCGACGATGGTGGCCAGCGCGCGCCCCACCGCTTCTTCGTCGGGGAGGTTGGGGGTGTCGAGCGCGGGATCGAGTCCGACCGAATCGGCCTTGCGCAAGAGCTTCTGGACCGCGAGGAGCGACGGGAGCCCGGCCGTGACACCGGCGACGATGGATTCGGCGCCGGTCTCCTCGCGCTTGATCTGCTCCCAGTTGGTGACGACCTCGTCGGCACCGCTCACGTTCACGTCGCCGAACACGTGAGGATGCCGGCGCACGAGCTTGTCGTGGACGCGGCGCGCGACGTCGGCGACGGTGAACCCACCGGCTTCGGCAGCGAGCACCGACTGGATGACGACCTGGAACAGGAGGTCACCGAGTTCGTCCTCGAGCGCGTCGTACTGCTCCAGGTCGATGTCGCCGCTCGGCGCGTCCACGGGGAGCGCTTCGATCGCCTCGGCCACTTCGTAGGCCTCTTCCAGCACGTGCCGACGCAGCGAGTGGTGGGTCTGCTTCGCGTCCCACGGGCAGCCACCGGGCCCGCGCAACCGTTCCGTCAGCGCGACGAGCCGCGCAAACTCCGACGCGACCGTCAGCTCGCCCGTGTCGACGAAGACGGACGTCAAATGATCGGGTTCGACCTCGCGGTCGAGCGCCGCGAGCGGAATCTTCGAGATGTGCTCGTCGGGAAGGCCGAGACGCTGCAACACCGTGACATCGTGATCGGGTGCCACGACTTCGAGCAGCGCGAGCTTCACGTCCGAGAGCACGAACATCGTGTCGGCCTGGGCGATGAGCATCGGTCCGCCCATGCCGGCTGCGTCGATCGCGAACGCGCGCGCGTCCACCACCCGCACTCCGGCCAGCGGGTCGATCCCGAGCCGGGCCCACGCGAGATCCGCGAACGACACACCCGGCACGATCTCGACCTCGACGTTCGCGGCGCGCAGCAGCAAGACTGTCTTCTCCGCGACGTTCGGACTCCCCGGCACGGCGTAGACGACTTCATCGTGCGCATGCGCAGCGTCGACCACATAGGAAGCGATCGCGCTGTAGACCGCGTCGAGATCGTCACCGTGGTCGTACAGCTGATCGAGCGCGGTGAACGTGATCCCCTGCGCGGCGAGATCGTCGATCGCCGGGTGCCGGGCCGTGCGCGCGAAACGAACGGGGACGCGCGCGAACGCGTCGAGCGCGGCCGGGAGCACAAGATCCGCGCCGGCCGGGCCCAGCCCGACCACGACGACGCGAGTGCTGCTCACCCGCCCAGTGGTGCGAGCGTCGTCGACGTCGTGGACGGCGTCGGTTCGCGCTGAGTACGCGGCTTCGGCGGAATGGGAGCGACGACCGTGTACTGCTTCTTGCTCTTGTCGTACTTCCACGTCCCGTACCGCGGGTCGACCTTCACGTCCGCCTTCTTGAGCGTGGCGTTGAGCTCGGCGACGAGCTTGGCGTTCACGCTGCTGCTCGCGGTCTGTGCCGCCTCTGACTGCAGCTGCTGCAGGATCTGTTCCTTGACGTCGTCGAAGCTGGCGCTGAACGGCGTCACGAGGATGAGGTGGAAGCCGTACTGCGACTGCACCGGCCCGACCACCTGGTTGAGCGGGGCGCTGTCGGCGGCCTGCTGGAACTCGGCGACGTAGGCGTTCGATTGGAGGCAGCCGAGCTTGCCGCCTTGCTGCGCGGAGCCGGTGTCGGTCGAGTTCGCGGCCGCGAGCGCGGCGAAGGATGCGCCCGCATCGATTTGCGCCTTGAGGTTGTTCGCGGTCGCCGCGTCGGCCACCAAGATGTGCGCGACCTCTTTGCCGGACGGGCAAGCCGTCAGCTCATCCTTGTGCGCCTCGTAGTACGCACGGGCATCAGCCTCCGTCGGCGTCTTCGCCGGCGCCGCCTTGCCCTGCTCGTCCTTGGAGATCGCCTCGACGAGCGTCTGCTGGCGGATCAGCTCCGCCTGCAACGACTTCGGGAACTTCTTGAACGTCGCCTCGCTGCCGTACGCCTGGTACACGCTGTCGCGCGCGGCGGCGGTGTCGGCGCTGGTGGTCTTCAGCTCGCGTGCAGCGAACATCTCCTCGAACGCGGCTGCGTAGATCTTCGTCTGCAGCCAGTTCGCGGCGAGCGCGCTATCGACAGAGGAGTCGTCTTTGGTCGCGGTGGTGGGTGTGCTGCCCGCTTCGGCCTGGGCCGATTCGAGCACCGACTGGGCCTTGCTCACCTCGCGCAGCTCGTCCTGGAATTCGGCACGCCCGATGTCGACAGTGTTGTCGCTCGTCGGAAACACAACGGTTGCGGCATTGTGCAGCGTGCTCGAACAACCGCTCGCAATCCCGACGGCCACGAGGACGAGGGTGAGCGCGGCGAGACGGACAGGAAGACGACGGGTCACGACGCGGATGGTACCGGCGCCGCTTCCGGCGGAGCGATCTCGGTGATGAGCGCGAGCAGCCCCTCGATCAACGCGGTCGCGCTCGTCGTCGTCACCGGAACCACGATCGCGTCGGCGAGTACGGTCGATCGTGGTGCCAGTCGCTTCAGCCGCGCTTCCTGAGACTTTCTCAGCTCCAAGCCCTCGAAGCGGGCACGGTTCTTCTGCACCGACACCGAGGTGACGCCCAGCCGCAAGAGTTCGGCTCGCAGCCGCGCGACGTCGAGCAGTGCCGCGGCCGCCGGTGGTGGCGCTCCGTATCGGTCGTTCCACTCCGCGCGGACGTCGTCGACGTCGTCCATCGTGGTGACCGCCGCAAGCCGCCGGTAGGCCTCCATGCGCACGTCGTCGCGCTCGATGTAGTCGCGTGGGAGGTGAGCGGTGATCGGCAGGTCGATCTGCACCTCGGTCGGGTGCTCGCGCACGTCACCGGTGAGCTCACCCACCGCTTCCGTCACCATCTCGACGTACAGGTCGAAGCCGACCGCGGCGATGTGACCCGACTGCTCTGCGCCGAGCAGGTTGCCCGCACCGCGAATCTCGAGGTCCCGCATCGCGATCTTGAAGCCCGATCCGAGGTCGGTGAACTCACCGATCGTCTTCAACCGCTCGTAGGCCTGCTCGGACAACGCACGGTCGGGCGGATAGAGGAGATACGCATACGCGCGCTGACCGCGGCGGCCGACGCGGCCCCGCAGCTGGTAGAGCTGCGCGAGGCCGAGCATGTCGGCCCGGTCGACCACGAGCGTGTTGACCGTCGGCATGTCGAGGCCGCTCTCGACGATCGTCGTGCACACGAGCACGTCGTATTCGCGGTCCCAGAACTGCAACACGACCTTCTCGAGCGAGCTCTCGTCCATCTGTCCGTGCGCGACCGCGACACGCGCGTCCGGCACCAGCTCCCGCACGTCCGCGGCGACATGCTGGATGTCACGCACGCGGTTGTGCACGAACAGCACCTGACCTTCGCGCAGCATCTCGCGACGAATCGCTTCCGACGCAGCACGCGCGTCGTACTCGCCGACATACGTGAGGATCGGTTGACGGTCTTCCGGCGGTGTCTGCACGAGCGACAGATCGCGTATGCCGGTGAGCGACATCTCGAGCGTGCGCGGGATCGGTGTCGCCGTGAGCGTCAGCACGTCCACGTCGGTGCGCATCTTCTTGATGCGTTCCTTGTGCTGCACGCCGAACCGCTGCTCCTCGTCCACCACGAGCAGCCCGAGGTTCTTGAACTGGATGTCCTCGGAGAGCAGGCGGTGCGTCCCGATGATGATGTCGACCTGGCCTTCCTGCACACCCTGGACGACCTCGGCCTGCTCCTTCGCGGTCAGGAACCGTGACAACACCTCCACCCGCACGGGATAGTTCGCGAAGCGTTCGCGGAACGTCTGTCCGTGCTGGCTCGCGAGCAGCGTGGTCGGCACGAGCACCGCGACCTGCGTGCCGTCGAACACGGCCTTGGCCGCGGCGCGCAGCGCGACTTCCGTCTTGCCGTAGCCGACGTCGCCACAGATGAGCCGGTCCATCGGGATCGGCCGTTCCATGTCGGCCTTGGTCTCCGCGATCGCCTTGAGCTGGTCGGGTGTCTCTTCGTACGGGAACGCGTCCTCGATCTGCTGCTGGAACGGCCCGTCGGGCGCGAATGCGTGGCCAGGTGTCGCGAGCCGCTTGCGGTAGAGGATGACGAGCTCGGCCGCGATGTCGCGCACGGCGCGGCGCACCTTCGCCCGCGTCTTCTCCCAGTCGGCGCCGCCCATCTTCGACAGGCGCGGCTCTTCTCCGCCGGTGTACTTGCGGATGAGCCCGATGTCTTCCGAGTCGACGTAGACCCGGTCGCCCCCCTTGAACTCGACCACGAGCCGGTCGCGCGTGATGCCGAACATCTCGCGCGTCTCCATGCCGAGGTAGCGGCCGATTCCGTGCACTCTGTGCACGACGAAGTCGCCCGCGGCGAGCCCCTCGTAGTAGTCGTGCCCCCGCCGAGCGCCGCGCGGTGTGCGGTGGACGCGCCGGCGGCCGGTGAGGTCGGCTTCGGCAACGAGCGCGAGGTGTGCCCCGGGGAGCACCGCGCCGCGATCGAGTGGCGCGACCACGACATCGGCGGGCGCACCGACCTCGGCGAGGATCTGCTCGATGCGCGCCTTGGAACCGGTTCCTTCTGCCGCGACGAGCACGCGGAAGCCATCGGCGCGCAGCGCGTTGATGCGCGCGCCCAGCCCGTCGACGTCGCCAACGACCGGATCGAACGCGCTCGCTGCGAGCACTGGGGTATCGGGGTTGTCCGGTCCCGCGAGCACGAGCGCGGTGCCGGCGCGCGTGTGCGCGAGCAGACGGTCGAACGAGAGCGACAATCGCGGCGCGTCGGCCGGATCGGCCGCGCCCCACGTGGCTGCGAGCGACGACGCGAGCGCGAGCTCCTCGTCGAGTAGCTCCTGCGCGCGGTCGCGCAGCCGGCGCGGTTCGACGATGGCGACGAGCGCGCCGGCGGGCAGGAGATCGGAGAGCAGGTGCTCCTCGGCCGTCAGCCACGGCAGCCAAGACTCCATGCCGTCGAACGTCTGGCCGTCGGCCAAACGCTCCCACTGCTCACGGCCCCACGGATCGCTCTGCGACAACTCCATCGCACGAGCGCGCACGTCGTCGGTCGGCAGCAGTTCGCGCACCGGGAACACCCACATCTCGGCGAGGTCGCCGTGTGACCGTTGATCGGCCACCGAGAACTGCGAGAGCCGGTCGACCTCGTCACCCCAGAGGTCGATGCGCACGGGATGGTCTGCGGTGGACGGGTACACGTCGACGATCGAGCCGCGCACCGCGAGCTCCCCGCGCGCTTCGACTTGGTACTCGCGCCGGTACCCGATCGCGACGAGCCGCTCGACGAGGTCGTCGCGATCGAGCCGCGCGCCGGGCCGCACGACGATCGGCTCGACGTTCTCGACGTGCGGGCCCAGCCGCTGTACCAGCGCGCGGATCGGCGCCACGATCACGGCCGGGAGCTGTTGGCCCCCGGTCCGCAACCGCCACATCACGCGCAGGCGCCGTCCCATGGTCTCCGCGTTCGGCGACACCCGTTCGAACGGGAGCGTCTCCCACGCCGGGAACAGCTCGACCGCCTCCTCGCCGAGGTACTGGCGCAGGTCACCGGCGACCCGTTCGGCCTCCGCGCGGGTCGGCACCGCGACGAGCACCGGCCGCCGCGCCGTCGCGTTCGCGAGCGTCGCGGTGAAGATCGCGCGCGGGCTCGGGCACGGCCACGGTGTGGCCCAGTCCGGAACCCGCGGCGACGATCGTCGGATCGTCGGCGAGCAGCGTGGTCAGCCCGGCAAGGGGCGGAGTCTCAGGCATCGGGCATGTTCGGGGAGGAGATACGCGCGCGGCACCCGGGACGCAAGCTGCACCCCGGGTCTCAATTCGTTGTTTGAAGCAGTGCGGGGCCGACGGCCCCGCCTGCCCTCAAACGCTCAGCGTAGGGCCTTCCATTCCGCAAAGGTGAGCGGCGGCCGGGGCCGCGGCGCAGCGAGCCGGAGTGCGGAAGCGACCTGCTGCGCGATCTGCAAGTCGGTGAACGCCGCGGTGAAGCTCAGGACGCGGAACCCCGCCAGCTGTAACTCGTTGTCTCGCAGCGCATCGCCGTCGAAGCCCGCTCGTGAGCGACGGAACTCGAACCCTTTGGCCTCCAACGCCAACCAGCGATCCGGGTAGCAGAGATCGATGCGGCGCTCCCTACCGTTCAGCACGACGCGGTACTGCGGGACCGGAAGCGGAAGACCGAATCGGAGGAGCGCGGCGTACACGAAGTCCTCGAGCACACTCTCGCGCTGCTCGGTATCCGCGACGCGGAGAGCGAGCATGGTCGCCACGTTGCGCGGGCTACGACCAGGGGCGCGGCGGAGACGCTGCGCGGTCGCCTGGATGCGGCCGAGCGACGTCATGCGAAGCCGCAGCGCCTCGTCGGTCAGTCTCCCGAGATCGCGGATGGAGAGGCGAGACGAAAGGTCGACAACGATGCGGGTCGCTGTCGCAACTGGGATCGCTCCGAGCATGGTCACGTCTCGCTCGTCCAGCAGCCCGCTCCGGTGGAGGCGCACGCCCTCGAGTCTCGGGCAACGTTCGTAGAGAGTCGTTACCTCGAGTCGCGCCGGCGTCGGAAGAGGCAAGCCCAAGAGCTGGGCTGCAGTCTCGTGTGACGCGAACGCCGTCTTGCCCGCAGCCAGAACGGCCGCGAGGACGGTCTGTTCGCGCGACTTCGGCGCACCGGCGACTGCGTACACGTGCGGTCGCAGCTCGACGACCGCTCCGCGCGCGCGGAGCCCACGTATGACATCTCGGGTGACGCCGGCGCTCCGCAGCTGCTCGTAGGTGACGAGCCCGAGCTGCGCGGCGCCGAGCTCGTGAATGGTCTGGTGGCTACGCACGCTTCCCTCCGACAGTGCGATGGGAAGCTGCACGCACGGTACGCAACGCGTGCGACAGTTTGGGCTTGAAGCAGCATGGGGCCGCAGGCCCCGCTGCGCTTCAATCAACGAGTCGAGTCAGGCAGTGCGGGCGTTGTACTTCGTCATCGCGGCGTCGACGCCTTCGGTGAGAATCAGCTCGACCGCGTCGGCCGCATCTTGCAGCGTCACGTCGATCTCGGCCCGTACGCGTTTGCCGAACTTGTTGAGCACATGGTCGGCGCCGCGCTCCTTCGACACCGGTTTGCCGACGCCGAGCCGCACCCGCAGGAACTCGTCGGTCTTCAGGTGCTGCACGATCGAGCGCAGCCCGTTGTGCCCGGCGAGTCCGCCACCCACTTTCACCTTCAGCGCGGCCGGTGGCAGGTCGAGCTCATCGTGCACGATCACGATGTGCGACGGGTCGACGTCGAAGCGGCGTGCGAGCGCGCCGACCGCGAGACCGGAATCGTTCATGTACGTCAAGGGGACCGCAAGGGCGACGCGGCGTCCGTCGATGCGCACCTCGGCGACGAGCGCGCGCTCCTTGCCCTTCCGCAACCGGCCGTCGTGACGACGCGCGAGGATCTCGACCACTTCCGCGCCGAGGTTGTGACGCGTCTTCGCGTATTCCTCGCCCGGGTTGCCGAGGCCGACCACCAACAAGTCGGTGGCCATGCGTCAGGTCTCGTCGCCGCCGGACTCCTCGGAACCGGTGGCGGGCGCCTCGCCTTCGGCGCCTTCGGCCGCAGCTTCGCCTTCGGCGGCCTCGGCCTCTTCGCCGAGATCCATGCCGCGCGGCTGCACGACCTGTGCGACCAGCTCGTCGGCATCGATCGTGATCGTCACCGACGCCGGCACCCGCAGGTCGCCGACACGGATCTGGTCGCCCATGTCCATCGTCGAAACGTCGTAGGTGATCGCGGGCGGCAGGTCGGCGGGCAACGCCTCGACGGTGATCGCGAACAGGTTCTGCTCGAGCAGGCCGCCGTTCTTCACACCCTCCGCTTCGCCCTCGAGGTGGAGCGGCACTTCCGCCACAACCGTCTGGTCGGCGCGGATGCGCACGAAGTCGACGTGCAGCACGGTGCCCTTCACGGGGTGGCGCTGGATCTGGCGGGCGAGCGCGAGCTGGTCGCCGCCGTCGCCGTCGAGCTGGAGCGTGATCACCGTGTTGGCGCCGGACGCGCCGGTGAGGATGTGTTGGAGCTCCCGCGCCGGGACCGTGACCGACAACGTGTCGGTGCCCAACCCGTAGACGACGGCGGGCACGAGGCCGTCGCGGCGCAACCGGCCGGCCGGGCGGCTGCCGAGCTCCGGGCGCGGCTTCGCGGACAGGGTTGCATCGGGCATGGCGAACTCGAACCTTCTCGCTGGAAACGCGGGACGAGGGAGTTTACGGCCTAGACGTTGTCGCCGTCGAACAGCTCGCTCACCGAGCGCTCCTCGAACACCGCGTCGATCGTGTTCGCCACCAGGGGTGCGATCGAGAGCACCCGGAGGCTGTCGAAGCGCTTCTCGGACGGGATCGGCACCGTGTTGGTGACCACGACCTCCCGGATCGGCGCGTTCTTCAACCGGTCGACGGCCGGGCCCGAGAGCAGCCCGTGCGTCGCTGCGACGTAGACCTCTGACGCGCCCCGATCGATGAGCAGGTTGGCCGCGCTGACGACCGTGCCCGCGGTGTCGATCATGTCGTCGACGATCACGCACGTGCGCCCGTCGATCTCACCGACGACCTCCGTCGCGACCGCGACGTTGTGCGTCCCCTTCGGGCGGCGCTTGTCGATGAACGCGATGTCGCCGCCGAACCGATCGGCGTAGCGACGCGCGAGCTTGCCGCCGCCCGCGTCCGGCGCGACGAACACGGGCTCACCGTCGAGCGCGTGCCGGAGGTAGTCCTCGAGCACGGGCACCGCGGTGAGGTGGTCGACCGGGTAGTCGAAGAAGCCCTGGATCTGTCCGGTGTGCAGGTCGACGGTGAGCACACGGTGCGCGCCCGCGGCCGTGATGAGATCGGCGACGAGGCGCGCGCTGATCGGCTCGCGACCTTCGGCCTTCCGGTCCTGCCGCGCGTATCCGTAGAACGGGACGACCGCGGTGATGCGCTTCGCCGACGCGCGCTTCGCCGCGTCGATCATGATCAGCTGCTCCATCAAGCGGTCGTTCGTCGGTTCGCAGTGCGACTGGAACACGAACACGTCCGCGCCGCGGATGTTCTCGCCGAAGCGGCAGTAGATCTCGCCGTTCGCGAACGTCGACAGCACCACTTCGCCGAGGGGCACCCCGAGGTGCTCCGCGACCTCGGTCGACAATTCCTCGTGGCCTCGACCCGCCACGAGCACGAGCCGCTTCTTTGTGACGAGTTCCATGATTATGGGTCACTCCTCTTCGCGCCGACCGGGCCTTCGGCAGGCGGGGCTCCGCTGCGTTCCATGACTATGGGTCACTCCTCTTCGCGCCGACCGGGCCTTCGGCAGGCGGGGCTCCGCTGCGTTCCATGACTATGGGTCACTCCTCTTCGCGCCGACCGGGCCTTCGGCAGGCGGGGCTCCGCTGCGTTCCATGACTATGGGTCACTCCTCTTCGCGCCGACCGGGCCTTCGGCAGGCGGGGCTCCGCTGCGTTCCATGACTATGGGTCACTCCTCTTCGCGCCGACCGGGCCTTCGGCAGGCGGGGCTCCGCTGCGTTCCATCAGGCCCCTCCGCCGTCGCTCGGATCATCCTCGCGCACAGGACGGGCGACGCGTGCGGGAACGCCTTTTACGAGCATGCCCTCGGGCACATCGTGGGTGACGACCGATCCGGCACCCGTCTGCGAACCGGGCCCGAGCTCCACCGGTGCGACGAGGGAAGAGTGGACGCTCGTGTGCACACCGTCACCGATCTTGGTCCGGTGCTTGTGCAGGCCGTCGTAGTTCGCGGTGATCGTGCTGGCGCCAAGATTCGCGTCAGCGCCGATGTCGGCGTCGCCCA
This sequence comes from uncultured Actinomycetes bacterium, assembly GCA_963740835.1. Taxonomy (GTDB): domain Bacteria; phylum Actinomycetota; class Acidimicrobiia; order IMCC26256; family PALSA-610; genus CAVUFH01. Next base: position 850,460 of record CAVUFH010000007.1, read on the forward strand.
CGTAGGAGAGATGCGGCACCTTGGTGCCCTCACCGATCTCCGAGTTCTTCACCTCCACATACGTGCCGATCTTGACGCCCGCCGCGAGCCGTGTGCCCGGGCGCAGGTAGGCGAAGGGCCCGATCGTGCAATCGTCGCCGATCTCGGCGTCGGTCACCACCGCGTTGGCCAGCGTCACCCGCTCGCCCACGATTGCGTCCACGAGCCGGCAGTCGGGGCCGACCACCGAGCCCGCGCCGATCGATGTCCGCCCTTCGAGGATCGTGCCGGGCAGGATCCGCACGTCGGGTTCGATCTCGACCGTCGCGTCCACGTACGTGCGGGCGGCGTCGACCATCGTCACGCCGTCGCGCATCCACCGGCGGTTGATGCGGGCCCGCAGCTCGGCCTCGGCTTCGGCGAGCTGCGCGCGATCGTTGACCATGATCGCTTCGCCCGGGTCTTCGGCGATCATCGCGATCACCTTGTGCCCCGCGGCGCGCAGCACGCCCACGGCGTCGGTCAGGTAGTACTCACCTTGGGTGTTCTCCGGGCTCAAGCGGCGCAGCGCGGGCGCGAGCAGGTTGCGCCGGAAGCAGTAGATCGACGTGTTGATCTCGCCGATCTCGAGCTCCTCGGCGGTCGCGTCCGGGTGCTCGACGATCCGCGCGATCCGGTCGTCCTTGTCGCGCACGACACGGCCGAGCCCGGTGGGATCGGGCACGTGCGCGGTCAGCACGGTCGCAGCCGCGTCCTGGATCCGGTGCTGCGTCGCGAGCTTCGCGATCGTCTCCGCTCGCACGAGCGGTGCGTCGCTCGGCAGCACGAGAATGTCGTCCTCGGCGTCGAGGTCATCGAAGAGCGTCAGCGCCACGCTCACCGCGTCGCCGGTGCCGCGCTGCACCCGCTGCTCGACGAACTCAACCGGCACTTCGGTGACGAGCTGTTCCTGCAAGGTCTTGGTGACGCGTTCTGCGCCGTGACCCACCACCACGACGATCCGGTCGAGCGGCAGCTCGGCCAGCGCGTCGACGACGTGGAGCACCATCGGGCGCCCGCACAACGTGTGCAGCACCTTGGGCGTCCCGGATCGCATCCGGGTGCCTTCACCCGCGGCCAGCACGACGGCGGCGAGCGGTCGGTACTGGCTCACGCGAGGTCCAGAGATGTGTTGATGATCACCATGGCGTTCGGCCTCCCACGGTCGCTGGCTCGGGGGCGAGGGTTCGAACCTCGACTAGGGACTCCAAAGGACCCGGTGCTGCCGTTACACCACCCCCGATCCGTTCCGACGATAGTGGCGCGGGACCCCTCGACCGGCGCGATTCCGATGCGATGACGACTGCGATCGGGTGCGCACTCAACCCGCGAATCAGGCCCGCGATTAGGAGTGCGGCGAGGAGTCCGGTACCGTGCCCCTTCGCCATGGGCTCACTGATCAAGAAGCGCCGCAAGCGCATGCGGAAGAAGAAGCACAAGAAGCTGCTGAAGAAGACCCGCTGGCAACGTCGTCAGCAGGGCAAGTAAGCAGCGGCCGCCCCGCGAGGGGCGGTCGTTTCGCGTCCGGACGCGGCTGCGGAACTTTGCTCGCCGTCAGCCGCGATCGGTCGCCCCTCAACCGGTGATCGCGCGGGCCCGCCACACCCGATCACCGAAACGGACGCGCGCGAGATGCGCGGCGTCGTCGCACGCGGCGCTTTCGTCGAACCAGACCGCGAACGCGGAGCCGCTGCCGCATAGGAGTGCCGGTCGTCCGGTTGCTGCTTCGAGCGCCGTGCGGAAATCGTGGAGCCGCGGCTCGACGTGTTCGGCGGCGGGTTCGAGGTCGTTCACGAACGGCCCCGGATAGCTCGCAGGCGCGCCGATCTCGCGGGTGGACCTCGGACCTCCGAGCGCGTCCCACGCGCGGTACACCGACGGCGTCTCGCAACCGAAGTGCGGTGCCGCAATCACCAGGTCGAGCGGCGGGAGCCCGGGGATCGGGTCGATGATCTCGCCCCGGCCACGCATCCACGCCGGGAGTTGCTGCAGGCAGAACGGGACGTCGGACCCGAGCGCGGCCGCGTCGCCGGCGCGGCCGCCAAGTGCGCGCAGGATCGCGGCGGCATCGGCCGATCCGCCGCCGAGGCCGGCGCCCGCGGGGATGCCTTTGTCGATGACGACCGCTCGCGTCGCGCCCCCAGACGCGAGGGCGCGCGCGACGAGGTTCGACGCATCGGCAGGAACGCCGCTCGGGAACGCACCCGTCACTTCGATGTGCGTCGCGCCCGCATCCGTGAGCTCGAGTTGATCGCGCGGTTCGCTCACCGACACGGTCAGGGCTTCGAGGTCGTGGTAGCCGTCGGCGCGGGTGCCGAGCACCCGGAGCGACAGCGTCACCTTCGCGTACGCGGTGATGCGCATCAGCCGGCCGCCTTCGCGACCGCGGCCCAGTCGGCGAGATCCAGGGTCTCGGCCCGGCGCTGCGGATCGATACCCGCGGCTTCGAGCACGGACGCGGCGTGGTCGCCGAGCACGGGCGTGAGCGCGTTGCGCAGCGTCTTGCGGCGCGTCGCAAAGCCGGCGCGCACGAGCTCGAAGAGGCGCGCGGGATCGTCGACGGCAACCGGGGCGGGCCGGCGCACGAGTTTCACCAGCGCACTCTCGACGTTCGGCCGGGGCGTGAAGACGGTGGGCGGCACGATGCCGACGACACGGGCGTCGGCGTAGTACGCGACCTTCACCGTGACCGCGCCGTACTCGCGCGTGTCGACGCGCGCGGCGAGGCGCTCGCCGACTTCGCGCTGCACCATCACCAGCATGCGGTCGATCATCGGCGCCGCTTCGAGCGCGCGCACGACGACCGGCGTGGCGACGTTGTAGGGGAGGTTCGACACCATTGCCCAGCGCGACGACCGCTCGAGCAAGGATGCCCACGCGATCTCCATGGCGTCGCCCTGGACGATCTCGACCGGCCGATCGCCGACAACTTCGCGCAGCACCGTGACGAGGTGCCGGTCGAGCTCGACTGCGAGCACGCGCGCGCCGGCGTCCGCGAGCGCGAGGGTGAGCGAGCCGACTCCCGGGCCCACCTCGACGACCTCGTCGCCGGGTTCGACGCCGGCGTAACGGATGATTCGGCGCGCGGTGTTCGGGTCCGCGAGGAAGTGCTGGCCGAGCGCCTTGCTCGCGTGTACGCCGTACCGTTCGAGGAGCGACCGCAACTCGGACGGGTTCACGAACCGAAAACCGTCGCCGCGTTGGCGCGTGTCGCATCTGCAACGCGGTCGACGGCTTCCTCGCGCGCCGCCGCGAGCGCAGCGCCAACCGCGACCACGTACGCCGGTTCGTTGGCCTTGCCTCGGTACGGCTCGGGCGCGAGGTACGGCGCATCCGTCTCGACGAGCAATCGATCGGTGGGAACGATGCGGGCCGCGGCGCGGAGGTCGTGCGCGTTCTTGAAGGACACGATGCCGCTGAACGACAGGTAACAGCCGAGATCGAGTGCGCGCTGCGCTTCGTCCGGGCCGCCGGTGAAGCAGTGGAACACGGTGCGGTCGGGGACGCCTTCGTCGGTGAGCACGCGGAACGTGTCCGGCCACGCGTCACGGGAGTGGATCACGAGCGCCTTGCCGAGCCGCTTCGCGAGCTTGATCTGGAAGCGGAACGCAACCTCTTGCTCGTCGCGCGGCGAGTACTCGTAGTACAGGTCGAAGCCGGCCTCGCCCACACCGACGCACTCCTGCGTGCGGGCCAGCGCCTCGAGCATTTCCCACTCGGCCGCCAGCTTCGACGCATCGTGGGGGTGCAAGCCGACGGTGGCGCGCACCTTCGGGCGCCCGGTCGCGAGCTCCATCGCCCGCTGCGAGGTCGGCAGATCGGTGCCGACGCACACCAGCCAGTCGACGCCCACGTCGTGCGCGCGCGTCAGCTGCGCGTCGGCATCGTCCGCACTGTGCACATGACAGTGCGAGTCGACCCAGGTGGTCACGCGCGGCTACTCCACGTCTTTCCGGGGGAACAGCGGTGAACCCTTCTCGAGGCGAGAACCGGGCACGAGCTGCCCCCAGCGCGCGGCGTCGGGGAGACGCGCATCTTCGGGACGGCCGGGCATCCCGATGCGCCGCCACAGTTCGGCCGCCGCGTTCGGTATCACCGGCGACGCGAGCACGGCGATGATGCGCAACGCTTCCAGGCAGTCGCCCAGCACTTCCGCGGTCGCGAGCGCATCACCCGACTTGTGCAACGCCCAAGGGGCGCGGTCCTCGATGTAGGAGTTCGTCGCGCGGATCAAGTCCCACACGGCACCGAAGCCGGTCGCGAAGTCGAGGCGCGCCAACGCTTCCTGCATACCTTCGAACGCAGCCGCGGCGGCATCGACCAACGGGCCGTCGGCGCGCGGCTCCGGCGCGACTCCGCCGACGTAGTTCACTGCCATGTTCAGCACGCGGTTCGCGAGGTTCCCGAAGTTGTTGGCGAGGTCCGCGTTGTAACGCTGCACCATGGCTTCGTAGGAGAAGTCGCCGTCGGGGCCGAACCGTTGGTCGGCCATGAAGTGGTACCGGAAGCCGTCGACGCCGAAATCGGCGACGAGATCGGCCGGCGCGATCTGGTTGAGCGCGGTCTTCGACATCTTCTCACCGCCCACGAGCAGCCACCCGTGCGCGAACACGCTCTTCGGCGGCGCCATCCCGGCCGACATCAACATCGCGGGCCAGTAGACCGCGTGGAAGCGCAGGATGTCCTTGCCGACGAGGTGGTAGTCGACCGGCCAGTAGTGGTCGAACCGTTGCGGGTCCTCGCCGTAACCGACCGCGGTGCAGTAGTTGAACAGCGCGTCGAACCACACGTACGTGACGTGCTTCGGGTCCCACGGCAGTGGCACGCCCCAGTTGATCGACGTGCGGCTCATCGAGAAGTCGCGCAGCCCTTGCCTGATGAAGCCGAGCACTTCGTTCAACCGGTAATCGGGTTGCACCGCTCCGGGATGCTCGGCGTAGTGCGCGAGCAGTTTGTCCGCGAAGCGCGACAGCTTGAAGAAGTAGTTCTCCTCGGTGACCTGCTCGACCGGCCGCAGGTGGATCGGGCAGAGATTCCCGTCCACGAGCTCGTCTTCGGTGTAATACGCCTCGCACGAGACGCAGTAGAGGCCTTCGTAGGTGCCGAGCTCGATGTCGCCGGCGTCGTACACCACTTGCAGGAACTCCTGGACGGCCTGGTAGTGGCGCGGCTCGGTCGTGCGGATGAAGTCGTCGTAGGCGATATCGAGCTCGTCCCACGTGCGGCGGAAGCTGCTCGCGGTGTCGTCCACCAACTGCTGCGGGCTGATGCCGCGCGCCTCCGCGGCTCGCTGCACCTTCAGCCCGTGCTCGTCGGTGCCGGTCAAGTAGAAGACGTCGTCGCCGAACAACCGGCGCCACCGGGTCAACACGTCGCCGGCGACCGTCGTGTACGCGTGGCCGATGTGCGGGACGTCGTTGACGTAGTAGATCGGCGTGGTGACGTAGAACTTCCCCATCGGTGCCCATTCTGCCCGGCCCCACCGAGGCTCTCGGTCACGCAGCGGAGCCGAACTTCAACCGCGCGCGCGGAGAGACGCAACGTATGCTCGGTTCCGGCCCCATCGGTCCAATCCGGTGCAGCCCGACCATCGCGGGGAAGGACGGGCACGGGTCGAGGAGAACCACGTGAGATCGGTCGGCACCGCAAGGCGTATCGACCAGTTGGGCCGGGTTGTAGTCCCGGCCGAACTCCGGAAGATCCTCGGCATCCGCAAGGGTGACCTGCTCGACATCCGTGTCGAGGACGGTCGGTTGGTACTCGTCAAGATCGAGCCCGAGTGCGCGATCTGCGGCGGTTCCGACAACCTGCAGAAGCTGCACGAGAAACAGATCTGCAAGGACTGCGTCGGCGAGCTCAGCCCGGCTTGAGCTCGCCGCGTCAGCGCACGCGGAGCACCGCGTCATAGGCGCGGCGTTTCGACACACCGAGTTCGCGCGCGACCGTCGTGGCGGCGTCGCGCGCGGTCTCGCCGCGCGCGAGTGCGGCGCGCGCGGCCTGCTCGATCGCGCCGTCGTCGACCGGCGTGCCCGTGGGCGCGGGGCCGACGACGATCACGTGCTCCCCGCGCGCGGCCGCGGCGGCGGACGCGTCGCGGGAAACCTGACCGAGGTAGCCGCGCACCATCTCCTCGTACAGCTTGGTCAACTCGCGGCCGACCGCCACGGAGCGGTGCGGACCACAAGCCTCGAGCAGATCGTCGAGCGTCGCCGCGACCCGGTGCGGCGACTCGAAGAGGACGGTGGTCACCGCGGCGACCGCGATCTCGCGCAGCCGTTCGGCGCGCGCCGTGCCCTTGCGGGGCAGGAAGCCCTCGAACCGGAACCGGCTGGTGGGCAGGCCCGAGAGCACGAGCGCAGCGAGCAGCGCGCTCGGCCCCGGCACCACCTCGACCGCGCAGCCTGCCTCGACGCACGCGCGGACGAGGAACTCGCCGGGGTCCGCGATTCCGGGCATCCCGGCGTCGCTCACGTAGACGACGCGCGCGCCGCCGACGATCTCGTGCACGATCCGTTGCGCTTCGTTGCGTTCGTTGTGGCCATGCACCGCGCGCAGGCGGTTCCCCGCGGGCACACCTGCCGCGGTGCACAGGGCGCGGGTACGGCGCGTGTCCTCTGCCGCGATCACGTCCGCGTTGCGCAACTCGTCGACGGCGCGCGGCGAGAGATCGCCGAGGTTGCCGATCGGCGTTGCGACGAGCACGAGCGCAGCGCGGCTGCGCCCGGCCGAGGGCGGGCCCGACGCCGTCATCCCTTCACCTCGACGACGTCACCGAGTTGCAATCCCCAACGCTCGAACGCGCCGGCCGGCGCCTCGATCGCGAAGTACGAACGCCACACTGGCACCGACACGCGGCGCGGCGCCATCGACGCGAGGTGGAGGACGAAGCCATAGCGGTCGCAGAACGCGACGTCGATCGGGAACCGCATGCCGAACGTGTGCACCTGGCGGCAGGGCCGGATCACGAGGACGCCGTCGAGCGCGTCGCGACCGGTCAGCCCTCGGCGCCGTTGCCCACGGGTGACTGCCACCTCGGCAGCCGCGAGCACGTCGTCCCCACGAACCAGCCAGGGCACGATGACCTCACACGATCGACGACAGGCGCGCCAGCCTGCCATCTCGCCGCGGTGCCGCCGGGAACCGCGACTCCGGTGCGGTCAGCCGGCACGGATGGCGGCGAGCCCGGCGAGGATCAGCGCGATGCCCCCGGCCTGCGGGACCGTGACCCGCTCGCCCAGGAGCAGCAGCCCGACCGCGATCGAGACCAGCGCTTCCAGGCCGAGTCCGAGCACGTAGGTGGTGCTCAGGTTGCCGTGACTGACGGCACGCGTCAGCAGGATCGCCCCGGTGACGAAGCAGACGACGATCACCGCACTGGGCCCCAGCCGGGTGAACCCGCCCGATGCCTTCATGAACGCGCCGCCGGCGGCGAACGCACACGAGGCCAGGAGCAGCGAGAACATGCCCGGCGAACGTAAGCCCGGGAATGCGAGATGTCACCGGTGATTCCGCCGGTTTTGGCGAGCGGCGAGTCGCACCGCGGCGCCGAGCCCGACACCGAGCGCGGCTCGGTGGTCACGCGCGCTTCGCGACCTGCTCCACCCGCGCGCGCACCTCGTCGAGCAACCCCGGTTGCTCCTTGATCGCAGTGCGGGTCGCCCCGCTCAGCGCCCACTCATGGAGCCGGCCGAGCGCGGGCGCGAGACCCGCGGGGCCGACCGCGCGCACCGCATGGTCGACCGATCGGGTCACTCCGACGACCGACGCGAGCGAGGTCGTGAGCTCCGCGAGGTCGTTCGCGAGCAACATATCGGAGGCGGCGAGCTCGCTGAAGCCGAAGTCGATCGCCCACGCGTTGCCATCGGCCGCGAGGAAGACGTTGGCCAGCCGAAGGTCCCGGTGCGCGATCCGGTGCGCGCGCAACACTTTCACTTGCGCCCAGATCGCTTCGAGGACCGCATCGGTGAGATCCTCGGGCGCGACGCTGTCGAGCGACCTCCCGTCGATCGCCTCATAGGCGAGCACGAACGCGTTCGGGTCCGCGGCGGCCAGCGCGACGAAGCGCGGCGTTCGCACCCCCGCCGCATCGGCCGCGAGCGCGACGAACGCTTCGTGCTCCACCGTGCGGCGCAATGTCGAGAAGGGTCGCTCGTCACCGAGTTGGCGGCGGGTCGCGTAGCGGTAGAGACGAAAGAGCAGATCGGCACTGCGCTGGTCCTCGCCGAGCGCCTTGACGAACAGGTTCGTGCCGTCGGTTGTCTCCGCGAAGTACGGGGTCGAGCCGCGCGCGTCGACGCTCGCCGGTTCGAGGCGGGCGAGCGGCGCGCCGACATCGGCGAGGCCGGCCGCGATCGACGCCACCGTGGGCCGGCGCGACGGACCGCCGAAGATCACGAGCACCACGGCGCCGGCGACCCAGCCGATCAGAACACCTCGCAACGCGTCGAACGAGATCGGCCCGCTGACGAACCGCGTCAGCGCGAGCCCGATCACGAGCGCCCAACCCGCGCGCCGCCAGCGCCGGGCGATCCATGGCGCCCCGGCGGTGACGATCGCGGCCGCGACGGCGACACCCGGGCCGCTCGGGAAACCACGGTCGTTGAGCGGCTTGAACACGTCGGTGACGTCCACGACGTCGGCGCCGGGCGCCGGACCGATGCGGTCGAGTAGCCACGCGAGACCGCCCGCGATCACCGCGGCGACGCCGACCGTGAACAAGAACCGGAAGCGACCGTGAAGCAGCGTGACGACGAACCCGCCACCGATCACGACGACGACCAAGATGCGGGTGCCGATGATGACGATGTTGACGATCCAGCTTGGGATCGCGGCGAGACCGCTCAGGAGATCGGCCGCGAAGCGCGTGAGCGTGTCGCCGAACAACCACTGCACGAGCAGGAGCACGAGCAGCACGCCGGCGGCGACGACGAGTCGCAGCACATCCGCGGGCGAACGGATCGCCTCGGGCGACGCCGGCTCGACGATGAGTGTCCCGGTCGCGGGTTCCGCGCTCAGTGTTCGCCGCTCGGGTCGGGCTCGGTGGCGAACGCATGGAGCGCCGGCAACGAGGGCACGAAGTAGTAGGCGCCGGTCTGTGGCGCGGTGTAGGCCAGCCCCGCGACGAGGGCGCGCGGGTCGGCCTCACTCCGCAGATCGAACTCGAGATAGGCGTGCGAGGCGGTCCCCAATGCGAAGATCCCCGCCTGTGGCATATCGACCGGCGCCGTCACCGCCGGCGACGCTAGACGTTGAAGCGGATCTCGAGCACGTCGCCGTCGGCCACTTCGTAGTCCTTGCCTTCGACCCGCAGCTTGCCCGCGTCGCGCGCCTTGGACCACGACCCGATCTCGAGCAACTCATCCCAGCGGATGACCTCGGCGCGGATGAATCCGCGTTGGAGATCGGAGTGGATGACGCCCGCGCACTCGGGTGCCTTGGCACCGGCGCGGAACGTCCACGCACGCGACTCCTTGTCGCCAGTGGTCAAGAACGTGCGCCGGCCGAGCAGGTGGTACGCCGCGCGCGCGACCTGCGCGAGCGCGGACTCGCCGACGCCGTACATCTCGCGCATCTCCGCGCGGGCGTCGGGCTCGATCGCGGCGATCTCGGCTTCGATGTCGATCGGCACCGCGAGCGCGCCCGCGATCGGCACGTCGATGCCCGACTCCTCACCGGTGTTGCACACGACGAGCACCGGCTTGGTCGTGAGCAGGAACGCGGGCGCGAGGATCTCGCGTTCCTCCGCGCTGAGTGCGGACCGGTACAGCGGTGTGCCTTCCGACAGGATCGGGTACACGCGCTCGAGCACTGCGACCTCGGCGACCACTTCGGGATCGCGCGCTTTCAACGCCTTTCGGTGGCGGTCGATGCGACTCTCGACGGTCGTGACGTCGGCCATGACGAGCTCCAGCTCGATCGCGGCGAGGTCGCCCTCGGCATCGGGCTCGACACCCGACTCCGCGAACGCCCGCAATACGATGAGGATCGCGTCGGTGTTGCGTAGGGCGCCGAGAAACTTGCTGCCCAGACCCTCACCCGGTTTCGCGCCGGGCGGCAACGCGAGGTGCACGAGCTCGAAGCCCGCAGGCACGACCTTCTTCGACTCCGACATCGCCGCGAGGCGATCGAGGCGCTCGTCGCGGACCGTCGCGATGCCGACCGCGGCCTCGTACTCGCTCGGCGCCGGGAGCCCAGTGAGCGCACTGAACAGGCGGTTCGCGCCGGCGCCGGTGAAGCCGACGAGTCCGAGGTTTTCCATCGGTTGCGCAGGCTATCGACTACCTTGCGTGGCTCACCCGAGGCACGGAACACCACAGAGGCGGCCCGCAATGAGCAAGAAGACGAAGAAGCGCAAGCTGCGGGCCCGCCGCAACAAGGCCAACCACGGCAAGAAGCCTCGCGCGGGTCGCTGACGCGACTGGTAGTCAGCTTCGGGACCCGGGCGTCGCGCCGACCGCGGCGCCGAGCCAGCGCACACCCTTCTGCAACGCAACGGGCGGCGCGTCCTTCATGACGGCGAGCACGAGATCGGCGATCGACGTGCGCCGCAGCTCCTCGCGCCACAACTCGTCGGCGCGGAGGAAGGCCCGGTTGATGCCGCACGGCCGCGCGTACTCACGCGCGGCCACGGCCGACGGGCCGCGCCGCCTGATCTCGGTGCAGCGGAACGCGGGCTCGTCACCGTCGATCGCCTCGACCACGTCAAGCAACGTGATGCCGGCGGCGGGCCGGGCCAATCGGTAGCCACCACGGGGACCCTTCACGGTTTCGAGCACGCCCGCGCGCGCGAGCGCCTGCAGGTGCTTGGCGAGGTACGCGGACGGCACCCCGTGGTACTCGGCCAGCTTCGCCGCCGGCAGTGCCCGATCGGGGGGCACGGCCGCGAGCAACGTGCACACGTGCACGCCCCACTCGACTCCGTCGGACAGTCGCATAATCCGGATAGTGTATATCCGCGATTCGCGTGCTGGTTACGATGTTCGACTTCATGGCGACCATCGACGAAGTCGAGCTCCTCCCCGATGCCGAGCAGCACAAGTTGCTCGTCGCGACGCTCGAGCGGGTGAACCGCGCGAGCAACGCGGCGCGCGTCGCCGCGCTCCAGCGCAACACGTTCGAAGGTGCGGGCCTGCGCGAAGTCGTGAAGGAAGAGGTCGATCGGGCGAAGCTCCCCGACGGGTTCGTGCGCCCGATCCTCGACCGCGTGGAGGCCTCGCTCCGCCGGCGCGCGGGCAAGCAGCCGAAGTTCTCACAGTTCCAGTCGCTCACGTTGCCACCGTCCGCATTCAAGTGGGGCGGCTCTGATCGCGTCACGATCCTCACCGCGGGCGGACGGCGCACCATCTCGGTGCGCGTCGATCGCAGCCGTGGCGACCTGCGGCCGCCGCTCTCCGGACGTCCCGCGAGCATCGTGTTCCGCAACGGCGAGTTCGAGCTGCACGCGGCCGACGTCGAACGGGTGCGCGAGGACTGACGCGCCGCGCGGGCCGGCGTCAGCGCGCGAAGTCGGGAGGGCGCGGCGCGCTCATCGGCGTGACGAGCAACGACTGCAGCCCGCGGCCGAGCACACCGCGTTCGTCGTAGAGCCGCGTGTCCGCCAGGCCCACGCCGTGCGCCTCGGCCCACCCACCCGACTCGAGACACACCCACTCACCTTCCGGATGCCGGTGGACGTGGATCGTCACCTCGGGGTTGATCGCGGATGCGGTCGTGAACGTCAGTGGGTTGCCGACACCACTGCCGAAGTCGGCGACCGCGGCGACTCGTTCGAACGGCGTGGGCGGTTCGAGGTCGACGACCGGGCACTTCAGCCGGATCCACGCGGTCGCCGGGCCCGCGACGCCGAACGCGCCGGCAACGAGTCGGATCTCGTTGGCGAACCAGTACCCGATGTGATCGCGGTCGAAGTACTCGAACTGCGGCGGCGCGCCCGCGGCGGGTGGCGGTGGTGTCACGACCGCGGGAGAGATCGGCTCCGACACGTCGACGGATTGCGGGCGCAGCCGGAGCGCGACGGCCCGCACCACCTCGACGTCGTCGGCGAGCAGCGCGGCTTCGACCCATTGCACGTTGTTGCCCGGGCGGAACGTGCGCGCGACCGCCTGCATCGGCACGAGCGGCACCGGCCGCAACAACTCCACGGTCAACCGGGCGACGAACGACGCGGGGCCGGGATCGTGGCGCGCGAGCACGTGGGCCATGAGCGCGCTCGGCGCGCCGCCGTGCATCGCGTTCGGGTCCCACGGTCCGCGCGTCAGTTGCGTCGGGACGAACCGTTCGCCGTCGCGCGTGAAGAGGCTGCCGAACTCGGCGATCGGGTCGCGGTCCACGCCGCATCGTACGCGTCCACCCGACGGCGGATACGTTGACACCCGACACCTTGATGCCTACCGTCGCCCGTCGTGACCGAAGAGGGGCTGCTCGGCGGGAAAGTCGCGCTGATCACCGGCGCGGCTTCCGGTCAAGGCCGGGCCGCCGCGGTGCTGTTCGCCGCGCACGGCGCATCGATCGCGATCGCCGACATCGACCAGGAAGGCGCCACCGAAACCGCACGCCTCGTCGAGGAGCACGGCCGACCCGCGCTGGCCGTGCGCGCGGACGTGTCGCGCGCGCACGACTGCGAGGCGATGGTGCGCGCGACCGTCGATTACTTCGGACGCCTCGACATTCTCTACAACAACGCGGCCGTCCAGATGTCGGGGCGACTCGTCGACTGCACCGAGGACGACTGGGACGTGACGATCGCGACGAATCTCAGCGCGATCTTCTGGGCGTGCCGGGCCGCGCTCCCGCACATGCTCGGCCGCGACAGCGCCTCCATCATCAACACCGCGTCGACGCTCGGGCTGATCGGATCCGAGGGCTATGCGGCGTACGGCGCGGCCAAGGCCGGGCTCGTCGCCCTCACGCGCCAGATCGCGGTCGACTACGGGCCGATGGTGCGGGCCAACGTGATCGCGCCGGGATCCATCGACACCCCACGGTTCCGCAAGGTGACCGCCGCGCTCGACGACCCCCGCGAATTCCTGCGCACGCTGATGGCCAATGTTCCCGCGCGGCGACTGGGTACTGCGGTGGAGGTCGCGGAGATTGCGCTGTTCCTCGCCAGCGATCGCGCCGCGTACACGTCCGGCGCGGTCATCCCGTGCGACGGCGGCCTCGCCGCGATGCGATAGCACCGGCGAGTCATGGCCGCCAAGCTCGCCGCGCGGGTCGTCGTCGTCACCGGCGGCGCGTCGGGATTGGGCGAAGCGATCGTCAGCAGGCTCGCCTCCGACGGCGACCGGGTCGTCATCGCCGATGTCGACGAGCCGCGCGCGCAACAGATCGCCGACAACCTGACCGCCGCGGGCCATCTCGCGGACGCAATGACGGTCGACGTGACGAGCGAAGGTGAGGTCGCGGCGATGTTCGACGCGATCGGCGAGCGCATCGGTCGCCTCGACGCGCTCGGTGTGCTCGGCCGCGGTCGAGACCCGTTCGTCGGTGATCGACTGCGGCGACGAGCAGTGGCAGCGCGTGGTCGACGTCAACCTCAAAGGCCCGTTCCTCTGCATGAAGCACGGCATCCCGCCGCTCGTCCGCAACGGTGGCGGTGCGGTCGTGCTCCTCGGGTCGGTGCTCGGCGCGATGGGGGCGCCCGGCTACGCCGCGTATTGCGCGTCGAAGGGCGCGCTCGTCAACCTCGCCAAGCAGGCCGCGGTCGAGCACGCGGCCGACGCCGTGCGGGTGAACGTGGTCTCGCCTTCCGCGACCGACACGGGACTGTTCGCGCGGGTCGCCCGGCAGTCCGGCGACCCCGAAGGCGTTCGCCGCATGGTGGCCGCGGGCACACCGATGGGCCGGCTCGGCCGGGCCGACGAAGTGAGCGCCACGGTCGCGTTCCTCTGCTCCCCCGCCGCCGCCTTCATCAGCGGCGCGGTCATCCCCGTCGACGGCGCCATGGCCGCCCGCCGCGTCTGATCCGAACGTCTGATTGGTGTTCCATGCACCCGACAGGTGCATGGAACACCCATGAGATGGATGAGTTATGCCCACCTCGGGAGGCGGTCGAGATAGGCGAGCATCGCCTTGGTGGTCTCCTCCGGGCGTTCCTGTTGGGTCCAGTGGCCGCAATCCTCGATGATCACCCGGTCGAGATCCGGCACCCGCTCTTCCATGCCGATCGTCATCGCGGGCGTGAGCACAGGGTCGTCGGCGGCCGAGATCATCAGGCACGGGACCTCGATCTTGCGGTCGGCGATCCCCGCGGTCAGCTCCCAGTTCCGGTCCATGTTCCGGTAGTACTCGATCGGCGGCGTCAGCGCGCCCAGCGGGCGGAACGCGTCCTTGTACACCTCCAGCACCTCGCGCGGGAACGCGGCCGGGTTCTTCGTGGTGCCCTCACCGAAGATCATCTCGAGGAAGTCGTCGGTTCCGCGGCCCCAGGTACCGAGCACCCACTCGGCCACGCCACGTTCCTGGAATTGGATGATGTAGATCGGTGTGTCCGCGAAGATCTGGCGGAACAGTTGCACGGGCGGAATCGGCGTACGCGGAAGGTCGGGCGTGTTGACTCCGATCACTCCCGCAACGCGGTCCGGGTACTGCCGCGCCATGATCCACACCAACAGGCCGCCCCAGTCGTGGCCCACGATGACGACCTGCTGCGCGCCCATCGCGTCGACGACACCCATGAGGCAGGCGTCGATCCAGTTGCAGTCGTAGGTGACGTCCGGCTTGTCGCTCCGGCCGTAGCCCGGGAGGTCCGGCGCGATCGCGTGGTACCCGCAGGCACCGAGCGCGGCCACCTGCTGGCGCCACGCGTACGCGAGCTCCGGGAAGCCGTGCAGCAACAGCACACACGGACCATCGGTCGGACCGGCCTCCAAGCAGAACACCCGGATGCCGTTGGTGGTCACGTAGCGACTCTGCACTCCCGAGACCGTAGGCGCGGTCGGGCCGGGAGGGTCGACACAATCGGGGCGAGCGCTGACTACCCTCCGAAGCGCTGGGAGGTCGTCGATGAGCAAGGGTCGATGGTGACGGGGCAGTTCACGAAGCACATGAGCGACGAAGACGCGCTCATGTGGCACATCGAGAAGGACCCGATCCTCCGCTCGACGATTCTCGCGGTGGCGATCTTCGACCGGCCACCCGACTGGACGCGCCTGCGCGCGCGCATCGAACGCGCGACCCGCGTGATCCCGCGACTGCGCCAGCGGGTCCTCTCACCGCCCTTCCGCATCGGCCCACCGCGCTGGGCAACCGAGTCCACGTTCGACCTCGACTTCCACCTGCGCCACCTGCGCCTCACACCGCCGGGCGACGCGCCCACGTTGTTGGACGCGCTGCAGCCGATCGCGTCGAGCGCGTTCGACCGCGCCCGTCCGCTCTGGGAGTTCACCCTCTTCGAAGGGCTCGACGGCGAGCGCGCCGCGCTCGCGATGAAGGTCCACCACTCGATCACCGACGGCGTCGGCGGGATGGCGCTGCTGACCGAGCTCGTCGACCTCGAGCGCGAACCGGGTGAGCTCGACGACGACCTCGATCTGCCCGTGGTGCCCGCGCCCGACACCTTCGGCACGGTTGCGCTCGTGCGGGACTCGATCTCGCACACCAGCCGCCGGATGCTCGGCATCGCCCGTCGTACGCCGGGCCGCGTCACATCGAACACGTTCGCGGCGGTGCGCGACCCGGTCGGCGCGGCGGCGAACGTCGCGATCACTGCGCGATCGGTCAGCCGGCTGCTCGCGCCGGCGACGTCACCGATGTCGCCGCTCATGGTCGACCGCGGGCTCGGCCGTTGCCTCGCGATGTTGAACGTCGGCCTCGACGATCTCCGCCGCACCGGCAAGTCGACAGAGGGCAGCGTCAACGACGTGTTCCTCGCCGCGATCATCGGTGGTCTCCACCGCTACCACGAGCGTCACGGTGTCGTGATCGATTCGCTGCGGATGAGCCTGCCGATCAACCTGCGTACCGCCGGCGACGACGCGGGCGGCAACCGCTTCGCGCCGGCCCGATTCCCCGTGCCGGCCAATGTCGAGGATCCGGCCGAGCGCGTACGCGCCCTCGGCGTGCTCGTACGCAACTGGCGCGCGGAGCCGGCGCTGCGGATGACGAGTGTGCTGGCCGGCACGCTGAACCGGCTGCCGACCTCGACCACCACCGCGCTGTTCGGCGGGATGCTGAAGTGCGTCGACTTCGTCGCGACGAACGTGCCCGGCGCGCCGGTGCCAGTGTTCACCGGCGGCGCGCGCATCGATCGGATGTACACGTTCGCACCGACTGCGGGCGCGGCGGTGAACGTCTCGTTGGTCTCGCACTGCGACACGTGCTGTGTCGGGGTCGTCGTCGACACCACGGCCGTCCCCGACGCGGCGGTGCTCGTCGACTGCCTGCGCCTCGGCTTCGAAGAGATGCTCGCCACGAACTAGCGAAAAACCGAGCCGAGGCCGCGGGCCACCCTCCGTTATCGTGAAGCGGTGAGCAGCGCGAACGAACCCGGCCCGACCGACATCTCGCTCCCGCCTGAGCTGCGTCCGCGCGACGGACGCTTCGGGTCGGGCCCGTCGAAGGTGCGCGACGAAGCCGTTGCCGCGCTCGCCGCGGCCGCACCCGGCTACCTCGGTACCAGCCATCGGCGCGAAGGCGTGCGCTCGGTGGTGCGGCGCATCCGCGAGGGGATGACCGAGCTCTTCGGCCTCCCGGACGGCCACGAGGTGCTGCTCGGCAACGGCGGCTCCACGTGCTTCTGGGACGCGGCCGCGTTCGGGCTCATCGAGCGACGCAGCGCGCACCTCGTCCTCGGCGAGTTCTCGTCGAAGTTCGCCGCGATCTCCACCGCGGCACCGCACCTCGAGTCCCCCGACGTGCTCGAGTCGGAGCCCGGCGCGGTGCCCGCGACCTTCGATGCCGTCGCGGCCGACCTCTACGCCTATCCGCACAACGAGACGTCCACCGGCGTCACGGTGCCGCTCCACCGTCCGGCGGGCGACGCGCTCGTCGTGGTCGACGGCACCTCCGCCGCCGGCGGCACGCCGTTCGCGGCGGATCGCGTCGACACCTACTACTTCGCGCCGCAGAAGTGCTTCGCCGGTGACGGCGGGCTTTGGCTCGCATGCGCGTCGCCGGCTGCGATCGAGCGCATCGGACGCATCGCCGCGACCAAGCGTTGGACGCCGCCGTCGCTCGACCTCGGTATCGCGCTCGAGAACTCCCGCCTCGACCAGACGTACAACACGCCCGCGCTCGCCACGTTGTTCCTGCTCGCGCACCAGACCGAGTGGATGAACGCGAATGGCGGGCTCGAGTGGACCGCGGCGCGCTGCGCGGCGTCGGCGGCGGTGCTCTACGGCTGGGCGGAAGCGCGACCCTGGGCGACACCGTTCGTCAAGGATCCTGCATACCGCAGCCGGGTGACGGCCACCATCGACTTCGAGGCGCCCGTCGACGCCGCCGTGGTCGCGGCGACACTGCGCGCCAACGGCATCGTCGACGTCGAGCCCTATCGGAAGCTCGGCCGCAACCAGCTGCGCATCGCGCTGTTCCCGGCGATCGAGACCGAGGACGTCGAGACCCTCACGCGTGCGATCGACCACATCGTCGCCCGCCTCGACAGTTAGCGCAGCGACCGGGCGGCGCCCGGCACGCCGCCCGTGATCTGGACGAGACTGCCCGGGATGCTCTTTCTCCACGAACTCCACACCATCTCCGGACGCGACGAAGACGCGTTCGAGGACGCGTTCCGTACCGGGTGGATGCCTACACTCGCCGGCGACGACGACGCCCGGCTCCTCTGGTACATGAAGCTCGCGCACGGGACCGGCCGCGCGTACCAGGTCGTCACCGTCACCGGTCTGCGCGACGGCGCCGCGTACGAACGGCTCGCGACGCGCGTCCAGCGCGGCGATCTGCGGGCATGGGCGGCCGACATCGATCGGGTACGACACGAGGTCGCCGGCAAGCTCCTGCTCGCGGTCGACTGGTCGCCGCTCCAAGACGTCGACCTCGCGACCGTGCCCACCGACGGGCGCGAGCACGACCCGACGCTGTTCATGGAGGACAGCGCGTGGCCGTACGAAGCCAAGCTCGACACGTACCTGGAGAAGGCGCGTACGCACTACGCACCCAGCCTCGAACAGCAGAGCGCTCGTTCGTTGCTCTCCCTGCTCGCGGTGTTCCAGGCCGCGCTCGGCGCGCCGCGCCGGCGCGAGGTCGTGCTGTGGCAGCGCGTCGATCACCCGGAGCGGCTGCCCGGCTTGTTCACCATGGAGCTGCCCGCGCACGTGAAGGGCCCCGGTACCTGGATGCACGACGCGCTCGAAGTGCGTGACGACTGGGAGAGCCGGCTGCTCAGGACCGCGAGCTGGTCCCCGTTGGTATGAGGGTGCTGTCGGCCGATCGGCGCGTCAGTCCCAGGCGGTGCCGCCGGTCTTCCCCCCGAGCTCGGGACACTCACCAGCGAACACGCCCCAACTGCACTCGAAACCGGGCACGACCCAGGTGTGCGCCATCCAGATGTCGGTGAGCTCGCGCTTCACGCCACCCTGTGCCGCGCACTCTGCTTTCGTCTGCTCCTCGCCACCGATGACGGTGCCACCCTTGTCGTAACAAAGACCGCCGTTCGCGTTGTGCTGGTGCCAGTGGTCGTTGCTGCCCGCGAACCCTTCGGGCGGTCCGCCCGGGTGGTACACGAGGAAGCTGAGGCCGACGATCTTGGCGTCCGGACCCGTGCCGTCGTACAGCAGCTCGGACGGCGCCGCGGGATCGAACTTCGTCACGAGCGAGGCGTTCGTGTAGTGCGCGCCGATGCACGGCACGTAGACGGTCGACATCCGGTAGCCGGCCGCAACCGCGTCCTTCGCGGTCGGGTACTTCGCGACGACGGTGCGCGCGAGTGCCATCTGCTGTTCGAGCTGGACGCGCTCGTCCTTGGTGAGCGGCGTCTGCGCGAGCATGCCGCGGCCACCGTGCTCGCCGACGGCGGCTTCCGCGCTGCCGCCTTCGCCGGCGCCGACCTGGCCCGGCGATGCCGGCGTGGGCGACGCGACCTCGCACGGCGACTTACCCGTCGCCGTGCCTGCGATCACGGTGCCGTGGCTGTGCGCGTCTGCCGCGCCGGTCGCGCCCGTATCACCGGTCGCCCCGGTCGCGGCCGTCGTCTCGTCGTGTCCCGTCGCGTCGTGCGCGTGACTCCCGGCGGCGGCCGTGTCCGTCGCGCCGCTCGCCGCCGCAGCGTGCGGGTCCGCGGAGGGGTCGGCGAGCGTCGAGTTGCTCGTGATCGCCGCGCACCCGGCGATGAGCACGACCGCCGCGAGCGGCGCACCCACCTGCGCCAGCCGCCGCCCGACCGTGAGCTTGCTGCCGGGCTTGTAGATCTCGGGGCCGAGCAACATGGCGAACAGGCCGATGAGCGCCAGGCAGATGCCGCCGAAGAACAAGGCGTGCGGCCAACCGGAGAGGTCGAAGATCCCTTCGCGGGACGACAGCGTCGGGTCGTTGGCGTGGCGCACCGCATCGCCCACGAGCCCGACGGTCGCGGCGACGCAGCCTGCGCCGAGCATCCAGATGCCGACCTTACGGATATCGACGCTCACGGTTCCCCCCGGTGGATGCCCGTACTGAAGAGCCAGATAATGGTACGCCCGCGTCCCGGATCACGCAGGTGCAGTCGCGCAAACGGCCCCCCGGCTCGCGATCGCGGTCGTCCGCCGTGCCTCCCGGATCAGGTGCTGCTCCATCCCGTTCGTGAGGTAGACGAACGAGAGGCCGGTGGCGGGGTCGGCCCACGCGATCTGTCCACCCGCGCCGTTGTGCCCGAAGGTCGCAGGCGACACGGTCTTGCCCATGCCGCGGAGGTTCGAGCGCCCGTCGGCCCCGGCGAGCACCAAGCCGAGGGTGCGGTTCGCGGGCGTACCGAGGTAGTCGGGGAACGTGTTGCGCACGACGGTCGTGACGTTCTCGAGCACCTCCGGCTGCCAGGTGCCTGCGGTGTTGTGCAGCACAGCTTGGTAGAAGAGTGCGAGATCACTCGCCGTCGACACGCCGCCTCCGCCGGGGAGCCCCACAGCCCGCACGGCCGGGTGGTTCAGCGCCAGCAGCGCGTCGGCCGTGACCTCGCTGTACGGCAGCTCGGGGATGCCGATCGCCGCCATCAGCTCCTCGCGGCTCGGGAGTTCGCCGACGTTGACGAGCTCGTTGATGTCAGCCTGTTCTGCTTCCGGCACACCGAGCTGGAGCCGGGTGAGCCCGAGCGGTTCGATGATCTGCATCCGGATGTACTCGCGGAAGTCGCGGCCGGTCGCGCGTTCGATGAGCTCGGCGAGCACCCAGTGCGCGGATGTCGCGTGGTATTCGAACGCAGTGCCCGGCTCCCAGTTGCACCGCCACTTCGCGAACCGCGCGAGGCGGGCGTCGCGGTCGTCCCACTCGAGCGGTTGGAACGGCGCGTGCGGGAAGCCGGACGTGTGGAGCATGACCTGCTCCACCGTGATCACGTCCTTGCCTTCGGTACCGAATTCGGGGATGTAGTCGGCGACGCGACGCGCGGGATCGATCGCACCCTCACCGATGAGGACCCACACGGCGCTCGCGACCACCGGTTTGGTCGCGGAGAAGATGACGTAGCGCGAGTCGGGGGCGGCGTCGCCGAGGGTCATCGCCGCCGCGATCCGGCCTTCACGCGCCAGCGCGAACTGGCACGACGGGAGGATGCCGGCGTCGATGTCGGCCTGCGCGCGCGTGACGAGCGCGGCGAGCGCCTCCTCGTCGATTCCGAGCTCCGAGGGACTGGGAACAGGAGTTGCGTCCAAGGTCGTCACAGACGCAGACCGTAATCACGCGTCCGCCCGCCGTCACCTGTGGCGGACGCGAGGCGGCGGTTGCCGCAGGGCTCCCGGTATTCTGCGAGGCCGGCGCGGCCGTCGCGTGCGCGCACTCGCCTCCCCAGCCCACCGCCCTCGTTCCACCGACCACACGGGAAGGCCCGCGCATGGGTCTCGACAAGACACCCGATCTCGCGCTCATCGAGGAGCGCGCCCGCGCGCGGTGGGAGTCGACCGGGATCTACGAGTTCGATCCGGACGCGCCCGGTGAGATCTTCTCGATCGACACGCCTCCGCCCTACGTGTCCGCCGCGCACCTGCACGTCGGCCACGCGATGTCGTACGCGCAGGCGGAGTTCATCATCCGGTACCAGCGGATGCGGGGCCGCAAGGTCTTCTACCCGATGGGCTTCGACGACAACGGGCTGCCAACCGAGCGCTACGTCGAGCAGACCTACAAGATCAACAAAGCCCACACGACGCGCTCCGAGTTCCGAGCGCTGTGCCTGGAAGAGACGGCGCGCGTCGCGGTCGCCTACGAACGCTTCTGGCGCAAGCTCGGCTTGTCGGTCGACTGGCGCCTGACGTACTCGACGATCGACGACCACTGCCGGCGCACCGCGCAGATGTCGTTCCTCGACCTGTACCGCAAGGAGCGGATCTACCGGTCCGAGGAGCCGGTGTTCTGGGATCCGTCGATGCAGACGTCGCTCGCGCAGGCCGACCTCGAGACGATCACCCGCAATTCGACGCTCTACGACATCGCGTTCCGCGCGTCCGACGGTCGGGATCTCGTGATCTCCACCACGCGGCCCGAGCTCATCCCGAGCTGCGTCGCGCTCTACTTCAATATCGAGGACGAGCGCTACGCCGCGCTCGCGAGCCAGCACGCGACCGTACCGATCAGCGGCCACGAAGTGCCGATCCTCTCCGACGAGGACGTCCGCACCGACTTCGGAACCGGCTTGATGATGGTGTGCACGTTCGGTGACGGCGCCGACGTCCAACGGTGGAAGCGCGACGGTCTCGACCTGCGCCTCGGCATCGACCCCGCGGGCAAGCTCACCGATGTCGCGGGCGCGTATGCGGGGCTCGACGTCGACACCGCGCGCAAGCAGATCGTCGCCGATCTCGAAGCGGCCGGCGCGTTGCGCGGGTCACAGAAGGTCGAGCAGCAGGTGTCGGTGTCGGAGCGCACGCAGCGGCCGGTGGAGTTCCAGATGCGGCCGCACTGGTTCGTCCGCGTGCTCGACCTCACCGACGAACTGCTCGCGCGCAGCGCGGAGCTCGGCTGGCACCCCGAGTACATGAAGGTGCGACTCGACCGCTGGATCGAAGGCCTCAAGTACGACTGGAACATCACCCGGCAACGGTTCTACGGCGTCCCGTTCCCGGTGTGGTTCTGCGGTGAGTGCGGCGAACCGGTGCTCGCGACCGAGGAGCAGTTGCCCGTCGACCCGCTCGAGAGCCCGCCGCCGGTCGACGCGTGCCGCGAAGTGCGGAAGCACCGAGTTCGCCGGCGACCCGGATGTGATGGACACGTGGATGACGTCGTCCATGACCCCGCAGCTCAACGCGAACTGGGCCCACTCCCCCGACCGCGTCGCCGCCGCGCCGTTGCCGATGACGTTGCGCGTGCAGGCGTTCGAGATCATCCGGACCTGGCTCTTCTACACGCTGACGAAGGCCCACCTGCACAACGACATGGTGCCGTGGGAGCACGTGATGATCTCGGGTTGGGGTCTCAACGAGCACGGCAAGAAGTTCTCCAAGCGGGACCTCGAAGCCAAGCAGCCCGGCGTCTACAACAAGTACGACCCCGAGGACGTCATCGACAAGTACGGCGCGGACTCACTGCGGTTCTGGGCCGCGGGCAGTCATCTCGGCCACGATCTCCGCTACCACGAGGAGGACGTGAAGACCGGGCGCAAGCTCGTGCTCAAGCTCTGGAACATCGCGCGCCTCGTCGAGCAGTACGCGCCCGCTTTCACACCGGAGCAGGTCGTGCCGCTCGTGGCGCGCACCGCCGAGGATCGCTGGATCGTGAGCCGGCTCCAGCGCCTGCTCCCGGCGATCGAGCGCGGATTCGAGACGTACGACTACGCGATCGCGCGGGAAGTGCTCGACCAGTTCTTCTGGACCGAGTTCTGCGACGACTACGTCGAGCTCATCAAGGATCGGTTCTGGACCGAGGACAGCTACACGGAAGAGCAGCGGGCGTCCGCCCGGTCGACGCTCTGGGAGACGCTGCGCACGCTGCTCGGCCTCTACGCGCCGTTCCTGCCGTTCATCACCGAGGAGCTGTACCAGTACATGTACGCGAGCGTCGAGGATGCGCCGTCGATCCACGTCACCCGCTGGCCGGAACCTCCCGCCGACCCGCTCGCCGAGGTGCCCGAGATCGAGCTGGTGCGTGACCTGCTGCGCGCGGTGCGCTCCGAGCGCACCCGCACCGGCGTTTCGCAGGGCCGACCGCTGCTCGAGCTCGTGGTCGACGCGGACGACACGGCCACGCGCGCCACGCTCGAAGGAATGACGCAGAGCCTCTCGGCCGCGGCGCGCGCCCGCGCGATCCGTTTCGACCGCGCCACAACCGAGACCGCGATCCCGGGCGTCCGCATCGACATCGTGCCCGAAGCCAAACCCGCGTGAGCTGAACAGGGGGAAGACGTTGGACTTCAACGACTCGCCGGAGGAAGCCGCGTGGCGGGCGGAGTTCCGCGCCTGGCTCGACGAGCACGCGCCGAAGGTCGCCGGCGCGACCGCCGACCTGATGGGCGAAGGGGGTGGCGCCGACTACCTCGACCGCGCGCGGGTGTGGCAGCGGATGAAGTTCGAGGCCGGGCTCACGAAGATCCCGTGGGAGCCCGAGTTCGGCGGGCGCAAGGGCACCAGCATGCAGCAGGTCGTGTTCAACCAGGAAGAGTCGAAATACCGCGTGCCCGGCGACGCCTTCGTCATCGGCCTCGGCATGATCGCCCCCACGCTGAAGGCGTGCGGCACCGACGCGCAGCGTGAGCGCTACCTCACCAAGCTGCTCCGCGGCGAGGAGATCTGGTGCCAGCTGTTCAGCGAACCGGGTGCCGGCTCCGACGTCGCGTCGCTCGCGACCACCGCGGTGCGCGACGGTGACGAGTGGGTGCTCAACGGCCAGAAGGTGTGGACGTCCGGCGCGCAGTACTCCGACTTCGGCGAGATCATCTGCCGCACCAATCCAGACGCCGAGAAGCACAAGGGCATCACCGCGTTCATCGTCGACATGCGCGCACGTGGTGTCACCATCAAGCCGCTCAAGCAGATGAACGGCGGCGCGACGTTCAACGAGGTGTTCTTCGACGATGTGCGCGTGCCTCACGAGAACGTGATCGGCGACGTCAACGAAGGCTGGACCGTTGCGATCACCACCCTGATGAACGAGCGGGTCGCGATCGGCTCCGGGGGCGGCGGGGGGAGCCGGAGCAGCGTCGACGACCTGATCGACCTGGCCCGGCGCCACGGCGTCGACGACGATCCCGTCGTGCGGCAGGGCATCGCCGGCATCTACGCGAAGTCCCGCATCCAGCGCTTCCTCTCGATGCGCACACTGACGGCGGCGGCGAAGGGCCGCATTCCGGGTCCTGAAGGCTCCATCGGCAAGCTGTTCGGCGCGCAGATCATGACGGACACCGGCGAGCTCGCGCTCGCGATCGTGGGCCCGGCCGGCATCGCGCGCACCGGCGCGGCCCGGGACGGTGACGACTACCGCTGGCACCAGCCGTTGCTCGGCGCGCCTGCCGCGCACATCGCGGGCGGTTCGGACGAGGTGATGAAGAACATCATCGGAGAGCGCGTGCTCGGACTCCCGGGCGAACCGCGCGTCGACAAGGGCGTTCCCTGGAAAGACGTGCTGCGCTGAGCGCGCCGGCTACCTGAGCGCGTCACCCACCGCGACGCGGCCCGGCGTCCGCACGAGCGCACCGATGCCGAGGTTGCCGGCGCGCTCACGGTGGATCGTGCGCAGCACGTCGAGGTCGCGGTCGATGCCACCCGGCTGCGGTCGCGTCACGATCACGCAGCGGTCGATCTCCTTGCCGACGTCGAGCTCGACCGCGCCGATGCGCACGGTCGATCCGACCAGTGCTTCCTCGCCCGCGCCGGACAGCAAGACGTTGGCGCGGAACCGGCGCGCGTCCCACTGCCGGATCGTCGCCTCCGACACCAGCGAGACGCGCGTGCGCGTCGAGTCGTGGTACGGACCGGCGGGCCCGTCCCATTGGATCCACTCGGACGAGTCTTCGTGCTCGAAGTCGAGCGCGATCTCGTAGCGGCCGGCAACGTCCGGGCGCGCGGCCTGGAGGTGCACGGCGCGTCCGAGCCACGTGGACAAGTCGGTGTCGTCGCGCGCGACCGAGCCGTCGGGCAGCGTGATCGTCGCCGATCCGTCGGGACGATACGACGCGGCCGCCTGCAGCAGCCGCGGTTCGCGTCGCGCAGTGAGTACGAGCTGGGTCTGGTCGTCGACGATGCCGAACGCGCGGTCACCCACGATCCCTTCCGTAGTGATTTCGGCGGCCTCGAGCCGTTCGCCTTGCAGCGACTTGACCGGGTATCGCCACAAGTCGACGACCGTGAGATCCATGCGCGCAACCTATTGGTCCGATCCGGTTCTCGCGCCGAACGCGCCCGTTTTGGCCGCGCCCGGCCCGGGTACCGACGCTGGCTCAGGGGCAGGAGCCCGATGCGATGGAGGAACGATTGTCTTCCGAGGCCGAATTGGCGAGTTCGTAACCGACAGTTCCGGACCCTTGGGGGGGCGGGATGCCGTTCAGCAGGGCTGACGGGCTACCGTTTCACCTCGGGCACGGGCAATCACGAGAGAGGCTGACGATGCGCTGGTTCGCAATCCAGCGGCGTCTGTTCGCCACACTGAGCATCACGGGGCTCGCGGGTGGCATGGCGTTGTTGACCGGGAGCGCCGCGTTCGCGGCGCGGATCGATGCGACCCCGTTCGACGTGCAGGGCAATGCCCGCCTCCAGTTCACCCCGGCATCGGGCGGGGCTCCGCTCGTGGCCACGCTGCTGCCCACCGCCCCGATCAGCGGCGCGCTCGACGACAGGCTCGGTTTGACGATCAGCCCGGCGAACCTGAGCACCACGCCCGATCCGATCGACCGCATCACCAACACGCTGCTCGCGTCCCCGCTCGACGTCGTGCAGCTCACCGCACCGAACGGATTCGCCGGATCGTTGGATCCGGCCGCCGGCAACGTCGCCATCACCGGCACCGCCGCGTCCTTCACGTTCTCCGGCGACGGCTACCAATGCGCGACGACGCCGGCCGACCTGACGTTGTACGCCATCAGCTACGACCCGACGAGCGGCGCCGCGTCGTTCACAACCGACTCGTCGTTCGTGTTTCCGGCGTTCACCGGAGATCTGTGTCCGCACGCTTCCGGTTTCTTCAACAAGCGATTGCAGCTCCCCACCGCACCTGGCCTCGCGGCATTGACGGTCGATGTCACGTTGTCGATCCCGTCCGACTCCACGCCGCCGCCAACCTCGACACCGCCGACCGCGGGTGGGGGAAGCGGCAACGGGTCGGTGGGCAGCAGCACACCCGCCGCGTTGCCGAAGTTCGTGCTCCCCGCGAGTCCACTTCGATCGACGTCGCCCAAGACCGCGGCGCCCAAGTCGACCGCGGGCACCAAGGCAACGACGCCGACGACCGCTTACGTCTGGAAGGGCGGCAGTGGAGACGTCGCGGCCGGGCAGTTCGACGACCAGGTGACGCCGCCGGGCGCGGTGGCCGCCCGCCCACCGATCCTCCCGCAGGAGTCGACCGCGAAGATCGCGAACGACAGTGGCAATCGCTACGGCCTCGGGATCCTGCTGATGGTGCTCGGCGCCGGCGTCGCCTCGGTGCTGCTGCTGCGTTCGGAAGCCCGGCGCTTCTTCCGCCGGCGCGAACGCGCCGCGTTCTAGCCGCCGCGCAACCTTGACTCGGTCGCGCCATCGGGTGAATGATTCACTCGATGGTGAATGACTCCCGCGAGCCGGTCGACGCCACGTTCGCCGCGCTCGCGGATCCGACCCGGCGCCGCGTGATCGAGGTTCTGCGCGGGGGTCCCCGCCGTTCGAGCGAGCTCGCGTCCGTCACCGGCATGTCCCGCCCGGCGATGGGACGGCACCTGAAGGTGCTGCGCGCGAGCGGTCTCGTGGGGGTCGAAGCGCTGGAAGCCGACGCACGCGGTCGCGTCTACTCGCTGCGCGCCGAGAACTTCGTCGCGTTGCAGGCGTGGCTCGACCAGGTCCACGCGTTCTGGTCCGAGCAGCTCGGTCGCTTCAAGCAACACGCCGAGCGCGCTCGGCCTCCTTCGGGCGGCACACGGTGAGGCCGCCCGCGTCGGTGCGTGTTTCGATCGACGTCGACGTGGACGTCGACACTGCGTTCGCGGTCTTCACCGACGAGATCGACGCCTGGTACAAGCGCGGCCCGCACCACTTCTACGACGACGCGCGCGCGGTGGCGATCCGCTTCGAACCGTTCGTCGGCGGCCGCCTGCTCGAGGTGTACGACGGCGCGAGCGGCGAAGGGCGGGCGATGGGAACCGTCACCGTGTGGGAGCCCGGCCGCCGGCTCGTGTTCGTCGACGGCCGGGAAACCGAGGTCGACGTGCGCTTCGAACCCGACGGCCGGTCGACACGCGTGACGCTCGAACACCGCGGGCTCGAGAAGCTCGCGCCCGACGACGCCGAACACCACGCCCGGTACGGCTGGCAGCTTGGTGTTCCGTTGGTACGACGAGTTCATGCAGCGCCAAGAGACACCTCGCAGCTGAGGAGGCACCAGAACCATGACCGACGAATACCCGCCCATCGTTCCGTACATCTTCTACGTCGACGGCCTGGCCGCGATGGAGTGGCTGGCGCGGACGTTCGGATTCCGTGAACGCATGCGTACCGTCGATGACGCGGGGGCGCTGCGGCACGGCGAGATGCAACTCGGCGACGCGGTCGTCATGCTCGCCTCGCCACCCGACTCCCGCACTCCGAAGGAGCTCGGCGGCGTCACGGTTGGGATGTACGTCAACGTCGACGACGTCGACGCGATCTACGAGCGCGCGGTTGCCGCGGGCGCGGCGACCGAGGGACCGCCTGTGGATCAGCCGTACGGCGCGCGCATCTTCGGCGTCATCGACCCCGAGGGGCACCAGTGGTGGTTCGCGAAGCCGATCGCATGAACGCCCGCGGGTCGGAATCGGCGCGCGAGCGCGTCACTGCATGCTGCCTCGCGCTCCCAGAAGCCGAGAACCGCGTGCCGGGTCAGCACGCGGCGTTCACGGTGCGCGGGAAGAAGTTCGCGTACTCCCTCGATGACCATCACGGTGACGGCCGCCGGTCCGTCTGTTGCCGCGCCCGCCGGAGAGAACACCGCCCTCGTCGCCGCCGACCCGGAGCGTTACTTCATCCCCGCCTACATCGGGCCACGGGGTTGGGTCGGCTACGACGTCGATCTCGGCCACGAGGACTGGGGCGAGGTGCGGGAACTGATCGTCGAGAGCTACCGGCTCGCGGCGCCGAAGCGCCTGGCCGCGGCGCTCGGCGTCAGCGAGTACCAAGCCGGCGTCAGCGAGTACCAAGCCGGCGTCAGCGAGTCACCGCGTCGACCTCGGCGCCGAGCAGGATCGCGAGCGCGCTGAGGTAGAGCCAGAGCAGCAACACGACGATCGTCGCGAGCGACCCGTACGTGCGGCTGTAGTGCGCGAAGTTGGCGGTGTACACGCCGAACCCGGCGGAGACGATGACCCACAGCAAGGCGGCAGTGAGTGCGCCCGGCGTGATCAGACCCAAGACGCGGCCCCGCCGCGCGCCCTTCACGCTCAAGCGGTACAGCGCGCCGACGCCGAGCACCATCACGAATGCGAGCACCGGCCAGCGCGCGACTCCCAGCGCGTAGCGGCCGCCTGCGCCGAGGTTGTCGACCAGACCGGGCAGCACCGCGACGAGGAAGACGACGAGGCTCAGGAGGATGACTGCGCTCAAGGTGAGGAGGAGCGCCTTGCCCCGCCGCTTCACAAAGCTCTTCGGCTCTTCCTTCTCCGATGCGACGTGCAGCCCGGTGACGAGCGCGACGAGTCCACCCGACGCGCTCCACAACGCGATGGCGAGCGAGACGACGAGCGTGATCGACACGCCCGCGTGGCTCGCGCTCGCGATCGACTTGAGCTGGAACGTGATGAAGCTCGCAACTTCGTCCGGGAGTGCACCGGCGAAGTTGTCGACCTGGTGCTCAACGTCGCTCGGTTTCGCGACCAGGCCGTAGATGGAGACCACCGCGATCAACGTCGGGATGAATGCCAAGAACGCGTAGAAGGCGACGCCGGCCGACACCAGGGTCAGGTTGTGCGCCCGCATCCGCTCGGGCAGACGCCGGAGCACGAAGAACATTTTCGCGAACCGGCGCTTCGCCATCGGCTACCTCTCGCTTTCCACCAGGACGCAGCGAGTGCCACGGTAGATCGTCGGCATGCACTTGTTGCAGTGGACGCAGAGGGACTCGTACTCGGCGTCCTCCCGCATGTGCCGGACGAGGTCGGGTTCGCGGAGGAGCGCGCGGGCCATCTGCACGAACGCGAACCCGTCGGCGAGCGCGCGCTCGATCGTCTCGAGTCGGTCGATGCCGCCGAGGAGGATGAGCGGCATCGAGAGTGCGTCCCGGAACTGGCGCGCGTACTGCAGGAAGTAGGCCTCCTCGAACGGGTACGCCTTGAAGAAACGACCGGCGAGGACCTTGAAGCCCGGTCGCAGCGCGGGGGAACGTCGCAGCCATCTCCTGGATCGGAGCCTCGCCTCGGAACAAGTACATCGGGTTCTCGAACGAGCTGCCGCCGGTGAGCGTCATGGCATCGAGCGCGCCGTCGGCTTCGAGCATCCGCGCCACCGCGATGCTCTCGTCGAGCCACAAGCCTCCCGCGACACCGTCCGCCATGTTGAACTTCGCGGTGACTGCGGCGCGATCACCGACCGCCTCGCGCACCGCGCCCACGACCTGTCGCGGAAAGCGGGCGCGGTTCTCGAGGCTCCCGCCCCACTCGTCGGTGCGCCGGTTGAGCTTGGGCGAGAGGAACGCGCTCAGCAGGTAGTTGTGACCGAGGTGGATCTCGACCGCGTCGAAGCCCGAGTCGACCAGGACGCGCGCACCGGTGCGGTACTGCTCGGTGATCGTTGCGATGTCGTCGGGGGTGACGGCTTGCGTGCGTCGCATCCCCAGCGGACTGAAGACGCGCGACGGCGCGAGGCTCGGATGCTTGGTGCCCGCGGGGTTCGCCACCGGGCCCGCGTGACCGATCTGGGCGGCGACCGCGGCACCCTCGGCGTGGATGGCGTCGGTCAGCTGGCGCAGGCCCGGGCCGATCTCCGGGTTGTCGAGGGTGAGCTGATGGCCGTCGGTGCTACCGGCGCGCGTGACTGCGCAGTAGGCGACCGTCGTCATCCCGGCGCCACCCACGGCCACCTTCCGGTGGAACTCGATGAGATCGTCGGTGACGACGCGCTTGGGCGTGCGCCCTTCGAAGGTCGCCGCCTTGATGATCCGATTGCGCAGCGTCACCGGCCCGAGGCGGGCGGGTTCGAACGGGGAGGGGTCCGGCATGGGCGCAACGCTACGGCGCGGCTTCGTCTGGTGCCTGCGCCGAAGGCGTGATCGCTTCGCGTCGTGCCTGCGCCGAAGGCGTGATCGCTTCGCGTCGTGCCTGCGCCGAAGGCGTGATCGCTTCGCGTCGTGCCTGCGCCGAAGGCGTGATCGCTTCGCGTAGTGCCTGCGCCGAAGGCGTGATCGCTTCGCGTAGTGCCTGCGCCGAAGGCGTGATCGCTTCGCGTAGTGCTTGCGCCGAAGGCGGGGGATTGTCACGATTCCCGCAGCAGTTGCTCACGAGACGGAGACGCGCATGCTCGCCACTGACTACCCGTTGCTGAACCTGTTCTGGACGATGATCGAGATCTTCTTCTTCGTGATCTGGATCTGGATCCTGATCACGGTCCTGATCGACGTGTTCCGCAGCCACGACCTCTCGGGTTGGGCCAAGGCGTTGTGGCTGGTCTTCATCGTGTTCCTGCCACTGCTCGGTGTGCTGATCTACCTGATCGCGCGCGGCGGCTCGATGCACGAGCGCGCGGTCCAAGCGGCCCAGGCCCAGGACGCCGCGCTCAAGCAGTACGTGCAGTCGGTCGCCGCCACGTCCGGCGGCACGAGCACGGCCGACGAATTGGCGAAGCTGGCGGACCTGCGCGACAAGGGTGTGATCACCGCCGACCAGTTCGACACGCAGAAAGCGAAGCTCCTCGCGTAGCGCGGGTACCGAATTCGTTTCCCGTTGCAAAACTCACTCGAGTTCCCACCGCGGACGGTGGCGGCGCATCGGCGCGTCCACCGTCGAGATGAACCGAGCGTGACGAGCGCGCGTGACAAATAGTCCGCGAGCGGCGCGAATCACCACGCGTTCGGAAGTTCGCGGAATTCGAAGCGTGCGCACGCGCGCGGTTGGGTAGGCGTGCGCCACGGGGGAAATGATGGCCGCCCGCGTAGCGTGCCGGCCCACCAACCGCTTCAGAGGGGGAGACTCGTGCGGAAACGGAAGCTCTTACTCGCGCTCACACCGGTGTTCGCGGTAGTCCTGGCGGCGCCGATGGCCGGCGCCAGCCAGAACCAGCAACAAACCAGTAGCCAAGCCACGACTGAGTACGTCGTGGTCTACGGCGAAGGGGCGACGGGGGCCGCCCGCGCCGCGATCGCACAGTCGGGTGGCCAGATCGTTCGCGAGAACTCCGACGTCGGCGTCGCGACCGTCCAGTCGACGGATGCGAACTTCGTCGCCGACTTGTCGGGCAAGTCCGGCATCGAGGGTGTCGCGCACAACACGACGATCGGCAGCGTGCCGAACGGTCAGGCGCGCCCGAACGACAAGCGGGACGCGGTCGAGAAGGCCGGACGCGATGCTGCCGTCTCGAATGCGGAGCGGCATCGCGGTGGGCAGAAGCCGAACGCGGAACCGCTCGCAGACCTGCAGTGGGACATGCAGCAGATGAACGCGACCGTCGACGGCTCGTACAAGGTCGAGCAGGGTGACAAGCGCACGCTTGTCGGCATCATCGACACCGGTGTCGACGGCCACCACCCCGACATCCAGCCGAACTTCTCGTTCAAGCTCAGCCGGAACTTCACCGTCGACATCCCCTTCGATGCGAACGGCGTCGAGATCGACGGTCCGTGCGCGGACGAAGCCGATCACTCCTGCAATGACCCCTCTGACGTCGACGAGGACGGTCACGGCACGCACGTCGCGTCCACGATCGGTTCGCCGATCAACGGACTCGGCATCGCAGGTGTCGCTCCGAACGTCACGCTCGTGAACCTCCGCGCCGGTCAGGACTCGGGGTACTTCTTCACCCAGCCCACCGTCGACGCACTCACGTACGCAGGTGACAACGGTATCGACGTCGTGAACATGAGCTATTACGTCGACCCGTGGTTGTTCAACTGCAAGGACAACCCCGCCGACAGCCCGCAGGATCAGGCCGAGCAGCGGACGATCATCACGGCCGTCCAGCGCGCGCTCGACTACGCGCACTTCAAGGGCGTCACCTTGGTGTCGGCCGCGGGCAACGGCGCAACCGACTACACCAAGACGATCGTCGACGACAGCAGCCCGGACTTCGCCAGCGAGGTCGGCGAACAGCCGTACGAGCGGACGATCCCGCCGTCGTGCATCAGCATGCCGTCCGAAGGCAAATACGTGATCCCCGTCTCGGCCACCGGTCCGTCGACGCGCAAGTCGTACTACTCGGACTACGGGAAGGGCTACGTCGCCGTGGCCGCGCCCGGCGGTGACGCGTACGACACGCCGGACGGCCGCCTCGACGTGAGTGGCTTGGTGCTCGCCGCCTACCCGGAGAACGTCGGACTCGCGAACGGTGACATCGATCCCGCCACCGGCGAACCGACGAACGACTTCGTGGTTCGCGACTGCGAGCACGGCACCTGTGCGTACTACCAGTACCTCCAGGGCACGTCGATGGCATCTCCTCACGCGGTGGGTGTCGCGGCGCTGGTCATCTCGAAGTACGGATCGTACGGTCGCGACGGCTTCGGCTACTCACCCGCGTTGACGCAGGCCCGGATGATGTTCTCTGCGAACGCGCACGCATGTCCGCAGCCGAACCCGACCGTGTACGTACGCCAGGTTCCGCAGTCCGACGGCTCGATCGCGACCGTCACGTCGGACCCGCAGCTCTGTGAAGGCGGACCCAACTTCAACGGCTTCTACGGCACCGGCATCGTCGATGCCCTCGCCGCCGTGAGCCGCGGTTGGTAGTCACGAGATAGTCGCTGGCACAAGCGAAGCAATACGAACCGGCGTCGCAAATGCCCCGCATGGGTGCATCCGTGACGCCGGTTCGGCGCGGATCAGCGATAGGCGGCGGCTTGGATGTCGTAGAGCTCGCGGTACTGGCCGCCGTTGGCAACGAGCTGTTCGTGGCTACCGACCTCGACCACGCGCGCGCCGTCGAGGACGATGATCAGGTCGGCCATCCGGACCGTCGAGAAGCGGTGCGACACGAGCACGGTGATCCGGCCGTCCTCGGCGCCGGTGTCGACGCGGGCGGAGGCGGCGTAGCGCTCGAACAGCGCGTGCTCGGTCTCGGCATCGAGCGCGGCAGTGGGCTCGTCGAGCACGACGACGAGCGGGTGGTCGCGCATGAACCCGCGCGAGAGCGCGAGCTTCTGCCACTGGCCGAACGAGACGTCGACGCCGTCGTCCCAAGAGACGCCGAGCTGCGTGTCGAGCCCGCGTGCAAGATGGTCGACGACGTCTCGCGCGCCGGCGCGGTCCACCGCGGTCTCGACCGCCGGGTGGTCGTCAATCCGATCGAGGTCGCCCAGCCCGACGGTGTCGCGTGCACGCAGCTCGAAGCGGAAGAAGTCCTGGAACGCGCCCGTGAGCCGGGCGCGCCACTCCCACGCCGGCATGCGCGACAGGTCGACGCCGTCGACGGTGATCGTGCCCGAGACGGGCTCGTAGAAGCGGCAGAGGAGCTTCACCAGCGTCGACTTCCCGGCGCCGTTCTCGCCGACGATCGCGACGACGGCGCCCGCCGGGATCGCGAGGTCGACATCTTCGAGCACGAGCCGCTCGGTACCGGGGTAGCGGAACGACACATGGTCGAGCTTGATGCCGTCGTGCAAACGGACCGGCACTTCCTGGTCGGCGCGGTCGTCGATCGCCTGCGCGTAATCCTCGAGCCAGGCGAGGCGACGCGCACCGTCGAGCCAGATGCCGCGCAGGAACCCGATCTCGCCGACCGTCGCGCCGACGTACTGCGACAGGCGGCTCCCGGCCGCGAGCACGAGCAACACGTCACCGACGGATGCGTCGAGACCCGTCGCGACGAACACGACCGCGCCGACGTAGGCACAGCCGAAGATCGCCCACGCGATCGTGTGCCAGAACGCGCTCCCCCACCGCGCGGACGACACCGGCGTGTACCAGTCTTCCCATGTGGCGCGGCGCTCGTCGACGAGGCGCGGGCCGAGCCCTTCGAGGCGCACCTCTTTGCCGGGCGGCGCGGTTGTACCGAGAACGAAGTAGTGCCTCGCCAGGCGATCGCGCGACGCGACGCGTTCCTCGGCATCACGTTCGACTCCGGGTCGCCAGCTCGCCATCGCGACGGTCGGCAGCGCGAACACGATGAGCAGGATGAGCAGCGGACTCACCGACGCGAGCAGGACGATCGTCACGCCGAGCCGCAAGATCCAGCCAGCAGTCGAGAACACCGACATGTACATGTGGTCGAGCGTGAACACCTGATCGCGCAGGATGCTCAACCGGTCGAGGTAGTCGGGACGTTCGTGGTGCTCGATCGTCGGCACCGACGCCTGCAACCGCGCGACGTGCGATTCGAGGAAGATCGTCACCCGGTCACGGAAGCGCCGCTGGGCCCGATCGCCGACGACCTTGAGGAACCACGTAGCCGTCGCGGAGATGCCGAGGCCGGCGGCGGCGATGTACACGAGCGAACGCTTGTCGTCGACGACCCCTTGCGCGATGAGCTTCAGCCAGAGCGCGAGCAGCGCGTCGGGCAGCGCCGCGAACAGCACCATCGCGAACGCGAACACGAGGAGGCGGGGCTCAGCGCGGTAGCCGAGCTTCACCAACCGCCACATCGACGACAGGCCGCCCGGCATGTCTTCGCGGCCGCCGGGCGGGTCGTCACGAGAGGACGTCATAGGACTCCTCCGCACCGTCCGCGCCGAACCGTGACGCTTGCATGTCGAACATCGTCTTGTACCGACCACTCATCGCCATCAGCTCGGCGTGGGAACCGAGCTCGACCACGCGGCCGTCTTCCACGACGCAGATCCGGTCCGCGTGCCGCACAGTCGAGAAACGGTGAGAGATCAGGATCGTGGTGCACTGGCGCGTCGCGGCGAGGATGCGGTCGAAGATCTCGGCTTCACCGCGCACGTCGAGCTGCGCGGTCGGCTCGTCGAGCAGGACGACGCCGGCACCCATTCGCACCGCGCAGAGGGCGCGCGCGAGGGCGACGCGCTGCCACTGACCGCCCGACAGGTCCGTGCCGCCGGCGTAGCCCCGCGCGAGGACAGTGTCGAGGTCGGCGAGCTCGGCCGCACCGGCCTGCGCGAGCGCAGCGTGGATGTCGGCATCCGGCGCGCCGTTCGGCGCGACGTTCGCGCGCAGCGGCCACTCGTACCGGATGAAATCCTGGAACACGGCGGTGACCTGCGCGCGCCACGACGCGAGGTCGAGGTCACGGATGTCGACACCATCGACCTCGATCGCACCTCGTTGCGGGTCGTACAAGCGGCACAAGAGCTTGGCGAACGTGGTCTTGCCCGCGCCGTTCTTCCCGACGATCGCGAGCGAACTGCCCGCGGGGATCGTGAGATCGAGCCCTTCCAGCACCGGCCGTTCATCCGCGTCGTACGCGAACGTGAGGTCCCGCGCCCGGATCTCGCGTGCGGGCATGCCGTGGGCGGCGCGCGAACCGGACCTCGAGCGCGCCGATCGGCGCCATCGCCTCGCCGAGGCGCATCGTCGCCGCGACCGGCTGGGCCGCGCCGTCGAGCGCCCAGTTGAGGCCACCGAACGCGATCGAACTGGTGCCCACCGCCGCGGTGGCGAACACGACCAAGGCCGAGAGCGTGATGCTGCCCGACGAAGCCGCGCTCGCGAGCGACCAGAACACGAGACCGTTGGCGGCGAGCACCAGCAGGACCGTTCCCGCGACCGACTTCTCGCGCAGACGGGTCGCCCGCCATTGCAACTCGAACAGGCGGCGGCGCCGGTTCGCGAACCGATCCACGGTCCAACCCGACAACCCGAACAGCCGAATCTCCTTCGCCGCCGGCGCGTCAACCGCGAGGCGGTACGAGTATTCGGCGTGCCGCTGCGCGCCACGCACTTCGTCGGTGTTGCGGTCCCGCCACACCGAGCTCTCGCGCAGCAACCAGTGCGTTGCTGCCCACGCACCGCCGAGCACGAGCGGCGCCCACCAGCGGTAGCGCGCCAGGAGGATCGCCTGCGCGATCCCGCCGGCCATATCGACCAGTCCGACGGCGATGAAGTCCATCGCGATCGCGAGCGGCGGCCCCGCGATCCCGAGATCGAAGTCGCGCGCCATCGTGAGATCGTTGGCGAGCGCGGGGCGCTCCAGGTGGGCCATACCCGGCGGTCCGACGCACGCGCGCATCAGACGATCATGCAGCCACGCCGCGGTGCGACTCCCGAGGTTCGCGCTCACCGCTTGGTGGATCGGCGCCAACACCTGCAACAGCACGAACACGACACCCATGAAGGCGAGCGGCACACCCAGGGCGTGGCCACCTTCGACCGCGCCGATCACGGCACCCATCGCGATCGCGAACGCAGCCGGCAGCGCGCCGCGCAAGAGAAGGATCGCCCACCACGTGGCGGCGAGCGACCGATCCGCCTTCGGCAGCACCGCGAAGAACTGCCACTCGTTGCGGGCCCGCAGCCGCGCCATCACGGCACCATCGTGGGCCGGGCCTGGGCGAACGTCCAGCGGTGACCTTCGAGGTCCTCGGCGACATAGGCGCGGTACCCGTGCTGGTGGATCGGTTCGACGATGCGCGCCCCGGCCGCCTCCGCACGCGCGCACTGGGTATCGAGGTCGTCGACGAACACCCACGTCATGTGCGTCACGCCGGACTTCGACGCCGGGAGCGCGTCGCCGGCGAGCGGGAACACAAGGACGGAGCCGCTCCCGATGCGGAACTCGATCCACGTCGTGCCCTCGTCGAACGTGGTCGCGGGCTCGAAGCCGAACGCGTCGATGAGCCAGCGGGCTGCCGCAACCGGGTCGCGGTAGTACAGCGCGACCTCGACCCGTGACTGCTCCTGGATGTCGCGCGACACGGTGTCGCGTTGCGCGCACCAGCGGACATACCAGTCCTGCGCGCGGCGCACGAACGAGAAGCTGCCGGTGACGTCCGGGTTGCCGCCGGGCAGCACCCGCGCGTGCACCTGCACGTTGGTGCCGGCCTCGATCGGCGCGAAGTGGACATCCACTTCGACGTCGTCGACCGAGCTCAACCACTGCAACCGAGCGCCGGGCTCCCACACCGTGATTCGTCCGAGTTCGAGCACGTCGCCGATCTCGTCGTCATACACCTCGAGAATGCGGCCACCGACGCCAGGTTCGCACCGGCGCGCGATCGCGCGCGCCGAGTCGTAGTAGCTGATCGGTGTCCGCATCCACCAGTTGTCCATCTCGTCGGTGAACGCCGTGAACGCGGTTGCGGGATCGACGCTGACGTCGACCGTGCATGTGACCGCGGGGAGCTCGGTCATGACGTCTCCTTCCCTTCCACATGACGCTTGAACGATTGCAACTGCTCGTTCCAATGGGCCTGCACCTGGTCGAGCCACGCCTGCAGCGCGACCAGCGAGTCCGGCCGCAGCCGGAACACGCGCACCCGTGCGTCCGTGGGGACCCGTTCGTCCACGACGACGCCGGCTTCCAGGAGGATCCGCAGGTGGCGACTCATGGCCGGCGGCGTCGTGCCCGCGGCCGCGGCGAGCTCACCGGCCCGGTGGGGTCGATCGCCGAGCAACTGCACCACCCGGCGCCGGGTCGGGTCTGCGAGCGCCTCCAGCAACGAGTCCACGACGGGTTCGTTCTGCATTGCATAAATAGTTATCAGATTCTTGAACAACTCTCAACCACCGGCCCGAACGTGACGACTCGCGAGGTATGGCACCCGCGTCCGCGGCCGGTACGCGGCTCCGTCACGAGCCCGCGCTGGACGGGCTGCGCGGGCTCGCCGTCATCGCGGTGCTCGCGTTCCACGGTGGCCACCTGCGCGGCGGCTACCTCGGCGTCGACGCGTTCTTCGTGCTCTCCGGGTTCCTGATCACGTCGCTGCTGCTCGCCGAAGCGGGCGGCGCCGGCCGGATCGCGCTGGGCCCGTTCTGGGCCCGGCGCGCGCGGCGACTCCTCCCCGCGCTCGCATGCGTCATCGGCGCGGTGGCGCTCTACGCCGCCTGGATCGCGCAACCCGAGGAGTTGGCATCCATCCGCGGTGACGCGCTCGCGACGCTCGGCTATGTCGCGAACTGGCGCGCGATCTTCACGCACAACGACTACTGGGCGATGTTCCGCAGCCCGTCGCCGCTCGAGCACACGTGGAGCCTGGCGATCGAGGAACAGTTCTACCTGATCTGGCCGCTCGTTGTCGTCGTGCTCCTGCGCGGGCGCGACCAGGGTCAGGGCGCACGCCGCATCCTCGTCGCGTCGCTCGCACTCGCCGCGTTCTCGTTCGTCTTCATGCAGATGTCGTACGACGCCGGCAACCCGTCGCCCGCCTACTACAGCACCGTCACCCGCATGGGTTCGATCCTGCTCGGTGCGGCGCTCGCCGCGTGGCTCGCGCGCCCGGGTGCCCGCGCATCGCGCACGACCCGTGACAACGGCGTGGGCCGCCGCGCGCTCGAGATCAGCGCGCTCGTCGCAGTGGTCGGGCTCGCGCTCGCCTGGACCCGACTCGAAGGCGGCTCAACCACGCTGTACCGGGGTGGACTGTTGCTGTGCGCGATCGCGACGACTGTCGTGATCGCCGCGGCCGTGCACCCGCGACGCGGACCGGTCTCTCGAGCGCTCTCCTTCCGGCCGCTGTGCGCGGCGGGACTCATCAGCTACGGCTTGTACCTCTGGCACTGGCCCATCTACGTGTACCTCGACTCGGATCGCGTGCACCTCACGGGTTGGCCGCTCCTGGCCGTGCGCGTGGGCGTGACACTCGTCGCCGCGGTGCTCTCGTATCGCTTCGTCGAGCAGCCGATCCGACTCGGCACCGGCGCGCCCACCCGGATCCGGCGACTCGCACCCGCGCTCGCGGCCGTGCTCGTGCTCGCCGTGTTCGTGTCCACCAACGGCGCGCCAACCACACCAGCCGCAGCCGCGACGAACGTACGCGGTGGAATCCTCGTCGTCGGCGATTCGGTCGCCGGTTCGCTGAGACCTGGCCTCGACGACCTCGGGCCACCTGTCGCCGAGTCGTGGTCGCCCGGATGCCGTCTCATTTCCGGCGCGTTGCGCTTCGAGAACCTCTTCACGCACGACTGCTCATGGCGCAAGGACTGGTCCGCGATGGTGGACCAACAACGCCCGGAAACGGTAGTCCTCGTTCCGGCGGTGTGGGATCTGTTCGATGTGCGGCCTCCGGGGACGAGGTCCTATCTCGTCCCGGGCACCGCCGCGTGGGAGCGCACCTACGCAACTGCGCTGGAGTCGGCTCTCACCGTGCTCGGCTCGACCGGCGCCCACATCGTGCTCCCGACCTTGCCCTGCGTCGGGACCGTGCCCGGCGCCAAGGCGAACGTCGGCTCCGCGCTCGACCGCGCACGCGTTCGAGCCGCCAACACGGTGATCGCTCACGTTGCGGCACGGCATCCGACGAAGGTCTCCGTCCCCGACCTGTTCGCGTTCCTGTGTCCGAGCGGGAAGTACCAGGAGGGTGTCGACGGCGTCAGCTCGGTCCGTAGCGACGGCGAGCACTTCACGGCCGACGGCGCGGCGGCCGTCGCGCAGTTCCTCCGGCCGTACATCGTGACGACAAGCCGTTAGTTCTGCTCGCATCGGTGTGGAACACTGCGCGCGTTCTGACACGCGCCAGTGCCCAGTGTTCCGTGCCGACACCCCATGCCGAACATCCACGCCGCGCCGCTGAAGCTATGGGGCGAAGCCCCGGGGGGATCGCCCGCGGCGCTGCCGTGGAGTTGGGTGGTCGAACGGCTGCAGGTCACCGAGGACTACTGGTTCGTGACCGCCGGGCCGCGCGGGCCCAACCCGCGGCCGGTGTGGGGACTCTGGCTCGACGAGCGGCTGCTCCTGAGCGTCGGGTCCCCGACGCATCTGCACAACGTGCGGAAATCGAACCGCGTCGCCGTCCACCTCGGTGACGCGCACGACGTCGTCATCGTCGAGGGCACCGCGCGCCAGGAGATGGACGAGCACGAGCTCGCGCGTCTGGTGCCGCCCTACAACCAGAAGTACGACTGGAACTGGGAGAAGGGCCAGGACTTCGGCGCGATCTTCGCGGTCCGGCCTGCGATCGTCTTCGCCTGGCGCGCCGCGCCCAACGAAGACGCGCAGACCTCGCCGTTCCCGCTCGCCGCCGGGAAGTGGACGTTCACCGACGAGTAGGCCGTGGTCGCGGCGGTCGCGCCATCTCGACGAAGGCACGCGCCGCCGGGCTGAGCGGTACCGCGCGGTGTAGGAGCCCGATCGTGCGGGTGAGCGCGGGCACCAATCGGGCGAGCTGCGCGCCGCGCGTCGCCAGCTCGTCCGCGGACCGCGCGGCAAGAAGCCGATGCCGGCCCCGTCGAGCACGAGCGGGCCGATTGCTTCGCGTTGCGACGTCTCGACCGCGATCGTGGGCTGCACGCGCGCGGACGCGAGCGCGCGGTCGAGCAGATCGCGGGTCGACGTGCCGGCCGGCGTCGTGATCAACGGCAGCCGCGCCAGTTCCGCGACCGGCAGCCGCCCCTCGCGCGCGAGCTGGGTATCGGGCGGGCACACCGCGACGATCTCCTGCCGTTCGAGCCGCAAGGTGACGAGCGAGTCGTCACGGGGTGGGAGCTCGGTCAGGCCCAGCTCGCTCTGACCGACCGCGACGCGCCGCTCGAGCGCGGCGTTGTCCTCGGGGTCGGCGATGTGCACGGACACGCCAGGGTGCGCGGATCGGAACCGCCCGATCAGGCCCGCGAGAGGCTCCGCGACCAGCGTCGGCAGCGCCACCAGGTCGAGAGTGCCGCTCCGGAGCTCGCGCACCGCGGCCACCGCGTCGAGCGCGGCGTCGCGATCACGGAGGAGCTGGCGCGCGGGACCGAGCAACGCCTCGCCCGCGGCCGTGAGCCGCACCGAGCGCCCCGCCCGCTCGAACAGGTGCACGTCGAGCTCTCGCTCCAGCCGGTGCACTCCTTCTGACAGCGAAGGCTGGGCCACGTCGAGCGCGGCCGCGGCCCGGGTGAAGCTGCCGTGGTCCACCACCGCGCAGACGTACTCGATCGGCCGCAGTTCCATAGCTATATCCTATGTGATCGGTAGGTCACCAGCGCTCGCACTATGGATACTGCAGCTGGTCCAATGGACGGAGTGGATCCGCACCAGCTCCTGATCGCCCTTGCCGTCGGCGCACTCGTCGGACTTGCGAGCGGCGCGTTCGGCAAGGGGGGATCCGCGCTGGCCACTCCCCTCCTCGCCGCGTTCGGCATCCCGCCGATCATCGCCGTCGCCTCGCCGCTGCCGGCCACGATCCCCGCAACCGCGATCGCGGGGCGCACGTATGCACGCGCCGGGATGTTCGACTGGCGCGTGGTCCGCATCGGCGTCATCGTCGGCCTGCCGCTCACCGCGGCCGGCGCGCTCCTCACGCGCTGGGTACCGGGTGAACCGCTCGTGCTGGGCAGTGAGCTGCTCGTGCTCGCGCTCGCGTTGCGAATGCTGCTGCGATCGCAGACCACCGAAGCGCCGGAGACCGTGCCGGCTCCGG
Organism: uncultured Actinomycetes bacterium; assembly: GCA_963740835.1. Taxonomy (GTDB): domain Bacteria; phylum Actinomycetota; class Acidimicrobiia; order IMCC26256; family PALSA-610; genus CAVUFH01. The sequence continues at coordinate 892,355 of CAVUFH010000007.1, forward strand.
AGCCACCGCTGCCACGCGTCGTCGGAACCGTCGCCGCGGTCGCGTTCGTGTCCGGACTGCTTGCGAATAGCGGTGGCTTCCTGCTCGCGCCGCTCTTCGTCGCGGTGCTGCACATGCCGTTGAAGCGCGCGCTCGGCACGTCTCTGGGCATATCACTCGCGCTGGCGATCCCCGGCACCATCGTCCATGCCGCGCTCGGTCACATCGACTGGTCCCTGACGATCGCGTTCGGCATCGCGTCAGTTCCGTTCGCGCGGCTCGGCGCGCACCTCAGCATGCGGGCGAGCGCACGTGGGTTGGCCCGCACCTACGGGATCGCCCTCGCGCTCGCGTCGACGTTCGCACTGGTCGCGACGCACTGACCCGCTCGAGCGGGCTCCCGCGCTCCGAGCTTCTAGGCTCGGGCGATGCCGGACTCGGAACCCCGCGCCCACGACGTGGTGCTGGTCCGGCACGGCGAGACCGAGTGGAGCCGGTCCGGGCGCCACACCAGCCGCACGGACCTGGACCTCACGGATGGCGGCCGCGCGGCCGCTGCCGCGCTCGCCCCCGTGCTCGCGCGACGGTCGTTCGCGCTCGTGCTCGCGAGCCCGATGCAGCGGTCGCTGGAGACTGCTCGACGCGCCGGCTTCGATGCACCGGCGGTACGCGATGACCTCCGCGAGTGGGACTACGGCGAGTACGAAGGTCGCACCACAGCGGCCATCCGCCGAGACGTGCCGGACTGGACCGTGTTCACCCATCCGGTCCCCGGCGGCGAGACGATCGACGCCGTCGCGGCACGCGCCGATCGCGTCATCACCGAGGCGCGCGCCGCGCCTGGCGCGGTGCTGATCTTCGGACACGGCCATGCGCTGCGCGTGCTCGGCGCACGGTGGTGCGACTTCCCGCAGTTGTACGCGCGCAACCTCGCCCTGCAGCCCGCATCCGTATCGGTGCTGACGTACGAACGGGAAACGCCTGTGCTCGGTCAGTGGGATTGGCGGCCCGACATCGATTGATACTCGGGGTGGTCCTGCACGTAATCGACCACGTAGGAACACTGCGCGACGATGTCACGACCGGCCGCGCGGACGTCGGCCAGTGCGACGCCGACGAGCTGGGCAGCGATGCCGCGCCCACGAAGCGCGGGCTCCACCTCGGTGTGCGGGAACTCGACCCGGTCACCGACGACGCGGTAGTCGGCGATACCGACGACGCGTTCGTCGAGCAGCGCCTCGTAGCGCGAACGCTCGCGGTTGTCGCGCACGGTAACTTCGACGGAACTCTCGACGGGCATGCGGCCTCCTCGCGGGACAGTCTCCTACCCGCACCAACGCGAGCGCATTCCCACGTGCGCGCCCACGGTGGGGTGCCCGGAGGCACCCGACCGCACTGCAGCACAGGAACTGAGGACAGGGTCAGCTCGCCGGCGGCGACAGCACACCGTCGATGACGTAGACCGTCGCGTTCGCCGTCTGTACGTTGCCGCACACGACCTTGGCACTGCCGTTCACGATGAAGTCTTCACCGGAGCCGGAGACCGTGACGTCCTGCCCTTCGAGGGTCTTGTGCGTGCCCGCCAGCGCGTCCGGCGCGATCCGTCCCTGCACCACGTGGTACGTGAGCACCTTGGTCAGGGCGCCGGTCGGGTCCGCCATCGCCGCCTGCAGCGCGGACTGGTCCATGGCCGCGAACGCGGAGTTGGCCGGTGCGAAGACGGTGAGCGCGTCGGCGGAGTTGAGCGTGTCGCCCAAGTTCGCCGCGGTCACCGCGGACACGAGCGTCGACAGCAGCGGGTTGTTCGATGCCGCGGTCGCGACCGGGTCGTCCGCCATCCCGGTGACGCTGCCTTCGCCGGCGGTCGGCACCTGCGCGCACGCGGCACCAAATGGGGCGTCGGTGGTGGACGAGTTGCCGTCCATCGTCGACGACCCAGTGGTCGACGCTGTCGTCTGGGCGCTGCTCGCGCTGTCGTCGTCATCGCCACCACACGCGGCCATGACGGCGGTGAGTGAGATCGCAACCGCGATACCGGCGACCAATTTCTTGCGCGATGTACCAAGCATTTGACAGTTCCTCCTGTTGGCTTCGGGGGGTCTCTCGGCGAGATCAGCCGACCCGAACGACGACGGAGTGCCACCCCGTTGCGCCGTCGGGAATAGGTGCGACTCGTTCCTCGGGCTGGACTGCCCCGGTCTTGTCGGTCGCACGCACTTCGATGCGGTGGTTGCCCGCGGTTGCATTCCACTCGTATTTCCACTGCCGCCAGGTGTCGATCGTCAACTCGTCGGCGAGCTCGGCGCGTGCCCACGGTCCTTCGTCGACGCGCACCTCGACGGCCTCGATGCCGCGATGTTGGGCCCACGCAACACCCGCGACCGCGACCTTGCCCGGCGCGACGCGCGCGAGCGGTTTGGGAATGTCGATGCGCGACTCCGTCTTGATCGGACCCTGCTGGGCCCAACCGCGCTCCGCCCAGTACGCATCGAAGTTCTCGAACGTGGTGAGCTCGAGATCGACGACCCACTTCGTTGCGGACACGTAGCCGTAGAGGCCGGGCACGACCATGCGAACGGGGAAACCATGCTCGACGGGTAACGGCTCACCGTTCATTCCGAACGCGAGCAGGGCGTCGCGACCGTCGGTGATCGCGGCGACCGGCGTTCCCGAGGTCCACCCGTCGGCCGATGTGCTCTTCAATTGGTCGGCGTCGGGATGCACTCCCGCTTCTCGCAAGATGTCGGCCAGCGGCACGCCCAACCACTTCGCGTTGCTGATCAACTTGCCGCCGACCTCGTTCGACACGCACGTGAGCGTGATGTCGCGCTCCACCACATTGCGCTTCAGCAGTTCGTCGAACGTGAACCCCAGCTCGTGATCGACCATGCCGTGGACCTTCAGGCGCCACGACTCGGCCGTGATCTGCGGCACCGACGAGCGCGGTGTCGATCCGGTAGAAGTCCTTGTTGGGCGTGATGAACGGCGTCATGTCCGGCACGTCCACCATCGTCCCGGCCGGAAGGGGTGGCGCGGCCGACTGTGCCACCGGGAGGACGATGTTCTCCCGGCTCGCGGCGACGTCGAAGCGGTGCTTCAGCCACTTGCCGGCACCGCCGGCGACGACCGCGCCGACGGCGACGCCACCACTCAGCATGAAGAACCCGCGGCGATCGACCGCCGCCTTGCGTTCGGTCGTTCCCAAACGCTGGTGGAGCCGTTCGGCGAAGCCCGCGCCCTTCTCGTTGCGGACCTCGAGCACGGTCTTCGGCGCGTGCAACCGGTCGAGGAGCACGAGCAACGCCATGATCCCGGCGAGCGCGCCGACGAGGGGCGGCAGGATGTCGAGCGCGTGGCCGATTGGCCGTTGCACCGCGACGACCGCGCCCACGATCCCGAACGCGCCGATCCCGACGACACCGATCCACGGGCGGCGGTAGGCCAACGCGCCGATGACCAACCCGAGCACCCCGATCACGATCAACATACCGATGCGCAGCGCGGCCTTGTCGTTCGTCCCGAACTGGTCGACGGCGAAGTTCTTCAACCAGATCGGCGTGCGATCGATGAACTCGGCGCCGACCGCGTCGCGCGGTGACTGCACGTTACGGAACAGGCCGGCGACGAAGTCGCCCACGCCGAGTGCGAACGCGGCCGCGACGAGACCCGCCACGGCCGCGAGCGCCCTGGTGGTCCAGGGGCGCGCGTCAGTGCGAGTCGCGATGGTGGCCGTGGTCACATCCTCTCTTCGGCGCGGATCATCTCAGCGGATGCATGTGGGTATTACAACGCGGCCGCAATCGCGGCGATTCCGTGTCAGATGGAGGAGGCGCCATGGCTCCCACGCCCGCCGTCGGCTTGTTCGTGCAACTCGAAGCGAAACCGGGCAAGGAACAGGACGTGATCGCGTTTCTGGAAGGCGGCCAGCCGATCGTCGAAGAAGAGCCGGCGACGACCGCGTGGTTCGCGATCCGCCTCGGCCCGACGACGTTCGCCATCTTCGACGTGTTCCCGGACAACGGCGGGCGCCAGGCGCACCTCTCGGGTCGCGTCGCGGCCGCGCTCATGGAGCGGGCGCCCGATCTGTTCTCCGAAGCGCCGTCGATCACGCCGGTGGACGTGCTCGCGTCGAAGCTCCCCTAGCGAGCCGAGAAGCGCCTCAGCGCGGCCGGCCCGGGATCACCCGGCGGTACAGGTTGTCGAGGTAGCCGTCGACCTCGGCTTGCTTCCAGAACGTGAAGCCGAGCTTCCTGATCACGCCTTGGGACGCGTCGTTGGTCGGGTCGATCATCGCGAGGAGCTCCCCGCGGAACGTCTCGGCGGCGACGGCCAGCACCGCGAGACCGGCCTCGGTCGCGTAGCCGCGCCCGCGCGCGTCGGGCACCAACCGGTACCCGAACTCCAAGCGGCGCTCGTCCTCGAAGTCGAACCAGGCGACACCCGAGTAGCCGATGATCGTTCCCGTCGCCCGTTCGATGACCGGCTGCTTCGCGAACGGCACCTCCGTCGCGGTCCGGAGCATCTCGTCGAACCGCGCATCGGCGGAATCGAGATCATGGACGCCAGCCGAGAACACCATGAACTCCGGCGTACAGAACAGCTCGACGAAGCGCTCCCGATCCGCGTCTCGCGGCAGCCGCACCTCCAACCGTTCCGTCAACATCGCCGGAGTCGCTCGTCGTCGCTCACGAAGCGAGCATCTTCTTCGCCGCGCGCGCTCACTCGCGAAACGCTAACCGGCCGCGATTTCGGCCGTCCCCATTTGTCGCGATCGACGGATCCGCACGGGCGCAGTTGTCCTCACGTTCTCGTGCAACAGTTCGCCACGTGTGGCGTGTTAGGTCACAGGAACGTCGCGGATCCCGTCCTCAATCTGCCGGGAGCGCGTACACGGAGCGGTCTCTGCCGGCGAACGTGGGTCGAGCAGTGAAGCCGAGTTGCTGCATCTCCGCCGCCCGCTCGTCGGTGAGCCAGTCGTTGTCGACGACGATGTCGCGCACGTGCAGGTCCCGCAGCGCCGCGATCGTCTGTTCACTGGGAAAATCGGCCATGTCCTTGCGCAGGTCGATGTAGCGCTCGGGGAAGAACCCGGAGTACCCATTGACGAGCGGATGGCCGTGCTCGAGTCCGAGGAGCATTGCCGTGGTGGTCTCGGCGTAGTCGATCGAGCTCGGGCTCGCCGGGAACGGGATCATTGCGACCGGCGCGTCCGGTCGGCGCGAGAGGTACGCAACCCAGTCGGCGTTGTGCCCTGGGATTGCGGGCTGGGTGTGCAGCGGAGTCTGTGCGACCTCGATGATCGCGAGTGCAGTGAGGGCGATGGCGAGGAGTGCGCCCCAGCGGTGCCACCAGCGCCACAGTGCGTCGAGGCCGAGCCCGGCGAGCAGCGCGACACCCACCTGGGTCAGTACTGCGAACCGGTACGGGCTGCGGATGCGCGAGAGCCCGGGGAGGTGGTCGCGGAGGAGCTGGTACGGCGCCCAACCGAAGACATCGAGACCGAAGCCATCGGCCAGGAGAGAGGCGACGACGGCGACTGCGATGACCGCGATGATCCAACGCAGTTGCTTGCGCCGCGCACCGGCGAGGCCGAAGTACGCCAGCACGAGGAGGATCGTGCCCGGGTACAGCGCGAGCTGCGTGCCGTGCGCGGTACCGAGGAGCGGGAGGTGGGAGCCGAGCGCGGAGTCGCGCAAGCGGAACCAGTCGCGCGGGTTCGCGCCCAGATCGGCGACGACGTCACGCGGCCACGCGAACCCGCGGATGCGCGAGGACTGCGCGGCGAGGAACGGTCCCGCGAGGAGCAACATAACGGCGCCGGCGATCGCCGCGTGCGCGAGTTGCGCCAAACGCGGCTTCGTCCGCAGGACCATGACGAGAGTGACGATTGCAAGTGCCACCAAGAGGAAGTACGCGTAGTACTCACTCGTGAGGAACGACACCGCGACCCATACCCCGACGATCGCGGCCGGTTGCCAGTCCGGGTGGCGGAAGTATCGGAACAGCGCGTCGAGCCCGAACAGCATCGGGAACACCATCATGAGCTGCAAGACACCGAGCTCGTTCGCGACGAACGGCAGCGCCACCATCAACGCGCCGCCGAGCGACGCGGGCACGAACCCGACCCCGACGCCGTCGAGCAGGCGGGCGGCGGCGACACCGTTCAGCGTGAGCGCGCCGAGCAGGATGAGGGCGTAGGCGACGGTCACGCCGATCCCGAGCAGCGTGAGGACGTGGAACACCGCGCCGGTCAGCGGTTGCGGGTCGGAGAACGCGAAGGCACCCCGCGTCGGCGAGAAGATCGGCGCGTTCCAGTAGCCGCGACGGAAGGGGCCGAGGCCGCGCGCGTTCCACTCCAACGTCCAGAGGTTGAAGCGCGCGACGGTCGCGACCGGTTCCGAACCGATGGGCAACTGGCTGCCCATCCGCCGGACGAGCGGCCACGTGACCGCGATGGCGACCGCGCCCAGACCGACCGGGCGCCAGATGTGGGGACGCAGGGACCGAAAGCTACGACGTCCGGCGCCGGCGCATGTAGATGAACGCACCACCACCGGCGGCAATGACGATCACCGCGATGACCACGACCGCGATCACCGTGCCGTTACTGTCGCTGCTGTCGCTCGTACTCGACGCTTCGTCGTGGTCATCGGCCGCGGTCGTCGAGTCGGTTCCTTCTTCGGCGTGGTGGTCTTCGTCGGCGGTCGCGCCGATCGTGAGCACGGGTGCCGGGTGATCGGGCTCCGGCCCACCCGGCGGTGTCGCTTCGATCCAGCGCACGACGTCGCCGTTGTCGTAGGTCTGCAGCGCGCGGAACTCGAGCGTCGTCGCGCCGGCGGGCAGCGTCGCGGTGAACGTCAGCTTCACCTCGTCTTCACCGGTCAGGGGGCCGCCGGTCCACGTGATCCGGTCCGCGCTGACCGTCGAGGTCCAGCCCGGGGTGTCGGCGACGCTCACCTCGGTGAGCGTCTGGCCCTCAGGGAAGGCGAGTTCGACCTTGTTCGTGCCCGCGTTGTCCATCTCGTTCGGGACGGTGACCGTCATCGTCGACGGCTGACCGGCTTCGGCGTCGTCGGAGGTGATCTCGACGTGGGCGAACGCAGGACTCGCCAGGGCCAGCACGACCGCGACGACGAGTGCGGCCGGGACCCAGCGCTTGGGCTTGAGGAGGGTTGTCATCGGAGGAGTAGTCGCTCGCCGGACCGTTCCGGTTCCCGGACCGAGGATTGCAGAGGGGCTCAGGGTCGAATCGATGAGCGTCGATCGTGAGTACAGGCGCTCCCCGGTCTCCTATTGTCAACGCCCCCGGGGCGGCCGACGGCCGCTCTCCAGTTCCACGGCGGGCCCCAATGACACTGGCGTACGTGCATCCGCCCGCGGGTTGGGAGCGGCTGGGCTCGCGCGGCTGGGGTCCGTTCGTCACGCGCGAACAATTCCGGACGCCGAGCGGCGAGATCGTCACGTGGGAGTCGCGTGCCCACCGCAAGCGCCGGTTCCGCGCGCTCGGACAACGCGACTCGACGTGGTTCGCGCCGAAGGCCGTCGCGTGGTGGGTCGGCGTGCTGTTCATGGTCGGTTCCGCGTGCTTCGCGCTCGGTGCGCTTCCCGGCTATCTCGATCTGGTCGGCACGACCGCGGACAACGTCACGTACTTCGTCGGCTCGCTGTTCTTCACGTCCGCCGGGTTCCTGCAGTACTGGGAGGTCGTCAACGCGCCGATCACCCTCGACGGCGCACCTCGCGGCCGCCATCGCGTGTTCGCATGGGAACCGCGCCGCATCGACTGGTGGGCCACAGCCATCCAGTTCGTCGGCACCCTCTCCTTCAACGTCAGTACCGGCTTCGCGCTCGTGACCGAGCTCAACGCCTCACAGGTGAACCGTGTGGTGTGGCGACCCGATGCCATCGGTTCCGGCTGCTTCCTGGTGGCGAGCGCGCTCGCCTGGGCGGAGGTGAGCCACGGCCGGCTCTTCCGCCCGCGGTTCAACCTCTCCGGTTGGATCGCAATGCTGAACCTGTTGGGCTCCGTGGCGTTCGGCGTTTCCGCGATCGCGGCGAAGGTCGTGTCGGGCAGCGGCGAACCCCGCAATGTCGAGCTCGTCAACCTCGGCACGTTCATCGGCGCGCTGTGCTTCCTCGTCGGTGCGCTCCTCCTGCTGCCCGAACGCACCGAGGAAACCGCGACCGTCTCGGCGTGAGGCAGGATGGGCCGCATGCCTGACGGTTCCCTCCTCGAGCACCCACTGCTCGAAGGACGCGTCGCGGTCATCACGGGCAGCGGGCGCGGGATCGGGCGCGCGCATGCGCTGCGGTGTGCCGCGTGCGGCGCGCGTGTCGTGGTGAACGACATCGGCGTGTCGATCACCGGAGAGCCGACCGACGAACGGCCCGGCGACGAGGTCGTGCGGACCATCCGGGAGATGCGCGGCGAAGCGGTGCTCGACGAGCGCTGCAAGCTCGAGTGAGCGCGGCGACGCAGACGATCGCAGCTAGGAGGACGCGCACAGCTTCGTGGCGAGGCGCTCGGCCACCGCGACCGTTGTGAGGTGTGTATTGGCTTTCGGCAGATCGGGCAGCACCGATGCGTCGCACACACGCAACGATTCGTAGCCGATCACGCGGCAGTCGAGATCGACCACGGCGGCCGCATCGTCCGGCGCACCCATGCGGCAGGTGCACGCGGCGTGCACGTAATCGGTGACGTTCTCGCGCAGCCACGCGTCGATCGCGTCTTCGGTTCCGAGCTCGTCGATCGGTGTCGTCAACGCCATCACCCCGTCGATCACTTCGGCGAGCGCCGGCTCGCGCACGAGATCGACGACTCGCCGCACGCCGTCGCGCAGGCGTACGAGGTCGCGATCGTCGGTGAGCATCCGGAACTCGACGGTCGGGTCGACGAGCGGATCCGCCGACTGCAACCGAACCGACCCGGACGAGAACACGCGCATCACCGCGGTCATGAGCCGGCCACCCGCGAGCGCGTCTGCAGTCGGCCCGACGCCGTCGAACCAGACGATCTGCATGTCGTTTGGTCCGGCGTCGGGGAGGCCGGATGTGTACCGGAGCATCGACGTGAACACCGATGCATCGGGGTCGGTCAGGCGAGCCGGCTCCTTCAGCGCCAGTTCGAAGCCGGGTGTCGCGGCGTGATCCTTGAGGCCGGCGCCAACCGGGAGGCCGTCGCGCTCGCCGATACCCGAGCGCAGCAGGATCGCGGGCGAATGGATCGCGCCGGCGCTGAGGATGACGAGACGCGCCTCGATCTCCTCGCCGCTCGCGGTCCGCACCCCGACGGCACGGTGGCCGTCGAGCACAACCTGATCGACCAGCACGTCGCCCCGCACCGAAAGGTTCGGACGGTCGCGCGCGCCATCGAGGTACGCGTCGTTCGTCGACACGCGGTATCCGTCACGGACGGTACGCGCGACCCGGCTCACGCCGGTCGCGTCGGGCGCGTGGTAGTCGTCACACGTCGCGTATCCGCGCGCGGTCGCAGCCGCGCGCACCACCCGGTCGAGCGGCGCCCGCGCGTCGATCGGAAGGCGGCAGAGCGGGATCGGACCGCCGCGCCCGTGCCCACCGTCGCCGCCGTAGTCGACATCGTCCTCGATCCGCAGGAACGCTTCGCGCATCTCCGGCCAGCCCCAGCCCGCGCACCCGAGTTCGCCGGCCCAACGTTCGTAGTCGTCGACGGTGCCGCGGATGGCACCCATCCCGTTGATCGCCGACGAACCACCCGCGCCGAATCCGCGCACATACAGCGACGGGGCCTGACGGGGCGCGCGCGTCGCCACCAGATTCGGCCACATCCGGCCCGGCTCCGACACCCCGCGGAAGAAGTTCGGTGATCGCAACGCGGCGGGCGCGTCCGCGCCCGCGTGATCCGGACCGGCCTCGAGCAGCAGCACCGACGCGGGTTGGGCCTCCGAGAGTCGCGCCGCGAGCACCGCGCCCGCGGATCCGGCACCCACGATCACGACATCGGCCCCCGCCATCGCCCCTCCCATCGCCCGAGGTGCTAATTCCACTACATCTGATGTGCGAGGTGTCCAACCAGCTCAGGGGTGCGGGCAAGCAGGTCGATACACGCACGACCTGTCGGCGAGGAGCGCCTGCCATGAACACCTGTTCGCACTGCGGCTACTTGATGCCGGAATCCTGGGCGACGTGCCGGCGTTGCCAGTCGCCGGTGCCGGTGCGCGTTCCCGAGCCCGCGCTCTCGGCGCCCGCCGGCGCCGACTTCTCGCCCGCCCCTCCCGCCGCGCCGGCGTGGGCACCGCCGCAAGACGCGGACGTGACGATCCACACCTTGGATGTGCCGGTGTGGTGGCAGGATCCGCGTTTCGCACTCGCGCTCACCGGCCTCGGGTTCGTGTGCATCCTGGCGGCCGCGTTCGCGCTCCCGTGGATGGAGTTCGGTGGCTTCGTGCGCGCCAGCCTCTCGTACCGAGACGCGCAGGAGTTCCTCAGCGCGCGCGACTCCTTCACCCGCCTCGCGCTCGATCTCGGGCCGATCATCCTGCTCGCCGACATGCTGCTCGTCGGCTGGCGGCTCGCGACCACGGGTCGCATCGGCCATGAAGCGATCGCGGCGCCGGCCGGACTCGTGCTGCTCGTGCTCTACGTCGCGAACCAGATCCAGGGCATGGCGGTCGGCATCAACGGCACCGGCACCGACGGCGTGTTCGGCATCCACGCGAGCATCGGGAGCGGCCCCTGGCTGGCACTGTTCGGCTGCGGGTGCCTGATCGGCGGCGGGGTGTTCGGACCGCGCGCCCGCGTCTGAGTTCAGTCCGCCTTCTCCGCGTGACCGCCGAATTCGCTCCGCATCGCGGAGAGGATCTTGTCCGTGAACTCGCCGAGCCCGCGCGACTCGAAGCGCTCGATCAGCGCCGCGGTGATGACCGGCGCGGGCACACCCTCGTCGATCGCGGCGAGCACGGTCCACCGCCCTTCGCCCGAGTCGGAGACGCGTCCTGCGAATTCGTCCAGGCGCGGTGAACGCGCGAGCGCGTCGGCGACGAGATCGACGAGCCACGACGAGATGACCGAACCGCGCCGCCACACCTCCGCAACTTCGCCGACGTCGATCTCGTACTGATACGCCTCGGGATCGCGTAGCGGCGTCGTCTCCGCGTCGACGACGTACGGATGGAGCCCCGCGTCCGCGTGCTTGATGATGCTCAACCCTTCGGCGATCGCGGCCATCATCCCGTACTCGATCCCGTTGTGGACCATCTTCACGAAGTGGCCCGCGCCGTTCGGACCGCAGTGCAGGTACCCCTCCGACGCGGTCCCGTCCGACCGGGTTCTCCCGGGTGTCGGATCGGCCATCCCGGCACCGGGTGCGATCGTCTTGAACACCGGATCGAGCCGCGCGACCGGTTCCTCCTCACCGCCGATCATCAGACAGAAGCCCCGCTCGAGCCCGAACACACCGCCCGACGTCCCGACGTCGACGTAGTGGATCTGGTTCGCCGCGAGTGCCTTCGCCCGCGCGATGTCGTCGCGGTAGTACGAGTTGCCGCCGTCGATCACCGCGTCGTCGGGCGCGAGCAGCGGCGCGAGCTGGTCGAGCGTGGGCTGCACGATCGCCGCGGGCAGCATCAGCCACAGGTTCCGCGGCGGCTCGAGCTTGGCGACGAAGTCCGCGAGCGACGACGCGCCGACGGCACCTTCGGCCTCGAGGTTCTTCACCGCGAGCTCGTTGACGTCGAAAACGACGCACCGGTGGCCATCGCGCATCAGGCGGCGGACGAGGTTCGCGCCCATACGCCCGAGACCGATCATGCCGAGCTGCGTCGGCCTGTCAGTTGTCATTGATGAGACTCCTCCGGAACCGGCGCGACGAGCGCGGCGCCGACGATGCCGGCGTCGTTGTGCAACTGCGCGGGAACGATCTCCGTGCGCAGGTCGATGTAGGGCAGGAACTTGTCGGCGTGCTTGCTCACGCCACCGCCGACGATGAAGAGGCGCGGCCACAACAAACGCTCGAGGAGCTGGAGGTAGCGCTCCAGTCGCGTTGCCCACCGCTTCCACGAGAGATCGTCGTATTCGCGCACTGACGCCGAGGCCCAGTCCTCGGCGTCTTCGTGGTGCAACGGCAGGTGCCCGAACTCGGTGTTCGGCACCAGTACACCGTCAACGAACAGCGCGCTCCCGATGCCTGTGCCGAGCGTGATCAGCACGACGACACCGTCGCGGCCTACGCCGGCACCGAACCGAACTTCGGCGATGCCGGCCGCGTCCGCATCGTTGATCACCGCTACGGGGCGGCCGGTCGACGCGCCGAAGAGCTCGACCGCGTCGACACCGATCCACTCGTGGTCGATGTTCGCCGCGGTCTCGACGACACCTGCGCGCACGACGGCCGGCAGCGTCAAGCCGACCGGACCGGGCACGTCGAGCCGGGCGAGCACCTCGCTGACGACATCCGCGATGCTGGTGGGCGTGGCCGGCACCGGCGTGACCAAGCGCACGCGTTCCGCGGTGAGCGCGCCGCGCGCCCGATCGACCGGCGCGGCCTTGATGCCGCTCCCACCGATGTCGACCCCGACGACTGGGATCGGTTCAGCTTGCGTATCCGCCATCGCGTGCCTCCGACCCTGATTTGGGCCTGCCCGCGTCCGTCGGCGCGCAGGCGTCTCGTAGTCTCGCTGGAAGCCGCCCACGCCACCAACCATGGAGGAATCCCTCGATGTTCGCCGCGCGTGGACGACCGCTCCGAGCGGCCATCATCGGGTGCACCGTGCTGTTGGTGGCGGCCGCGTGCGGCGGCTCGAGCGACGACGCCACCGGCACGCCGCACGCGACGACAACGTCCGACTCACCCACGTCAGCTGCCGGCACGGATACGAGCACCGCGACCGCCGGAACCGGTGCATCGACGCCCGCGTGCCGCGGCGCCCCCGCCCCCGCGCGCTACGACCATGTGGTGGTCGTCGTGATGGAGAACAAGAGCTGGGGTGATGTCCTCGAGGGTCAGAGTCCGTGGTTGACCGCGCGCAAGGACGAGTGCTTCACCGCGACCGACTTCGCCCAGTCCGCGTCGCCGTCGCGTCCCAACTACATCACGCTTGTCGCGGGTGCGTCGTACGGATGTGAAGGATCGAACGCGGACCCGCCCGGCGGCTGCACACCGCCGTCGCCATCGTTGTTCAAGCAGGTCATCGACGCGGGCGGCACCGCGAAGAACTACCTCGGCGGCGCGCAGTCCGCGTGTGATCTGACGAGCAGTGGACAGTACGCGGTGAAACACGCGCCGTGGCCGTACTTCACGCACGAGGGCGCACTGTGCACCGCCAACGCGCCGGCGGTCAGCTCGTCCGGCTTCCTCGATCCCGCGCACCTGCCGACGCTCGCATTCGTCAGCCCTGACCTCTGCGACGACACCCACGACTGCGACGTCGACGTCGGAGACAGGTACCTCGACACTCTGCTCTCACCCATCCTCGCGAGTTCGACCTACGGAGCAGGCAAGACCGCGGTGATCGTCGTCTACGACGAATACACGCCGTTGCCGAACGTCCTGATGTCGGAGTCCGTTCACCCCGGCTCCACCACCGCGGCCGCCTCCGACAACCTGCTGTTCCACACGTTCGAGTCGATGCTGGGCGTACCACTACTCGTCGGCAGCGGCGACCTCCGCAGTGCGTCGGGCTTATGAGCGAGATCCTGACGCGTTGGTCGGTGCTGCACGAGCGCACGGTCGCACCGGAGGACATCGACGACAGCGGCGCGGTGCGCAGCGCGGTCGTAGCCGGATGGATCCAAAACGCGGTCGATGCCTACCTCGAGCAGTGCCGCGCCCTCGCGTCGACCGTCGCGCGCGCCGGCCTGACATTGGACCGCCGTTACCGCCCCCCGGACTCCGACGCACTCCCCGGACGACCTGCGAGTGCGGTGCTCACTGCCAGTGCGACCGAGTACTCCCCGACCTCGTTCACGATCGCGCTGCGCATCCGCTCGTCCGGAGGCGACGACGAGCGGGCGCTGAACGTCCGGTGTGAGGTTCGCGCGCACGACGCCGCCGGTGCGCCGTACGAGTTCGCCGACGACGTGCGCGACGAGCTCATCGCGCTCGAGCATGCCGCCCGCCACTTCAACTGAGGTCAGGGGCGGGCGGTGCGGTGAGTTCCGCGTCGTCGCACAGTCAGTTCCACCGTGCAACCGGTGCCGTCGACCTCGGTCGTCTTCGTCGTCCACAGCCCGATCGCGCTCCCGGAGCTGGGCGAGCGGGTTCGAGTGGTCATCGTCGGCAGCGGAGATGCCGCCATCGTCCGCTGTGACGTCGGTGCGTGCGACGACATCGACGAGGTCACCCTCGACGTGCTCGCCCGCCTGCAGCTCGTGGCGCGCCGGCTCGGCACCTCGGTGCAACTGCACAATGCGGGAGCGCGCCTGCTCGACCTGCTCGCTCTGGTCGGCCTGTCCGACGTGCTGCCCGCGTCCGAGACCGAGGCAGTCGGCGGGCTACGGCTCGACGCGGATCGGCAGGCCGAACAGCGGGAACAGGTTCTTGTCGACGAAGAAGTCGAGGGACGCGATCCGACCGTCTGAGACGTGCAGCACATGGATCGCCCACGCTTCGTACCCCCCGTCGGGCGTGGTCCGCCATTGCGCGAACCCCGGCGTGCCGTTCGCGTGGACCGCTTCGTAGCGCGAACCGCGACAGCCGCTCCCGGGGCCCTGCAGCCACGTGCGGAGCTCGGTTGCGCCCTGCAGCCAGAGCGGGTACGGCGGCATCGACATGGTCGCGTCCTCGTGCAACAGCGCGACGAGCGACTCGATGTCGAACCGTTCGAACGCATCGACGTAACGCGCGAGCAACTCTTGCTGCTCGTCGTCGACCGTCGTTGTGTCGTCGCCCGCGACGTTCCGCTGCGCGAGGGTCGAGCGCGCCCGTTGCAGCGCGCTGTTGACGGAGACAACCGTCGTGTCGAGCAGTTCGGCCACTTCATTGGCGCGCCACTTCAGCACTTCGCGCAGGATCAACACTGCGCGCTCGGCGAGGCGGGAGGTGCTGCAACGCGGTGACGAACGCGAGCCGCACCGACTCACGGACGACGACCGCTTCGGCGGGGTCGGCTTCGGAAGACAAGACGCGCTGATCGGGGATCGGACCGACCCAGTTGCTCTCGGCCGTGGGCGGCGCGACCGGACCGGACGCGCTCCCCATCGCCTCCACGTCGATCGGCATCGCCCGGCGCTGCCGCCCCTTCAGCATGTCGAAGCAGACGTTGCTCGCGATGCGATAGAGCCAGGACCGCAACGCGGAACGGCCCTCGAAGCCGTCGAAGCCGCGCCACGTGCGGACGAGCGTCTCCTGCACCGCGTCATCGGCTTCGAACGCGGAGCCGAGCATCCGGTAGCTGTAGGCGGTCAGTTCCCGGCGGTACTGCTCGAAGCCCTGTTCCAGATCAACGGGCTCGGGGCCGGTGGTGTCGAGTTCCGTCGAACCGGTCATGCGCGCCAACGGTACCGAACCGTTCTCCTGCCCAAACACCGCGTCTCGGTGCAGGACAGTGCCGGCGAGCGGACTGGGCATGGGTCCTCCTCGTGCACCACGACGGGCGCTCGGGAGTCTGACTCCGGAAGCGGCCCGAACTCATCGGCCTGAAACTCCATCGGCCTGGAACCCTCATCGGCCTGACGGGGGGGCGGGCAGCGGGTCCGATGGGGCACCATGGGACAGAACGACCGCGGCGCACCGGAGGATCCCATGACGCGACACGGTGCCGACATCGACCGCCGGGCGGAGTGGGACGAGATGCGCGCCCGTCATCTCGCACCGGCGGACCAGCGTGCACCTTCCTCGGCGCGGGGTGTGCATCACATCGCACTCATCGCGAGCGACGTCGAGCGGACGATCGCGTTCTACCAAGGCGTGCTCGAGTTCCCGCTCACCGAGTTGTTCGAGAACCGCGACTACCAGGGTTCGACGCACTTCTTCTTCGACATCGGCGGGGGCAACCTCCTGGCCTTCTTCGACTTCCCCGGCCTCGAGCTCGGACCGTACGCGGAGGTGCTCGGAGGCTTGCACCACATCGCGATCTCGATCGCGCCCGAGCGCTGGCAGTACCTGCGCGCGAAGTTCGACGCAGCGGATGTGCCCTACGAGGTCATGAGCGGGTCGTCGATGTACTTCCGGGGACCCGACGGGGAACGCCTCGAGCTGATCTCCGATCCGCTCGGCGAGATGTACGGCACCGTCGTCTCGTAGCCGCGATCGCCGCCGCGAGCCGTTACTCCGGAGGTTCGGACGTCTCGAAGTAGAGCGGTTCCTGCGTCTGCGCGTCGTAGTACGTGTCGCCGACTCGGTGTGCGACCTGCGCGCCGGTGACCGCCTTCAGCAGCCAACCGTGCGACTCGTGCGCCCACAAGGTGTCGTCGCTCGCGAGCAGGAAGTCGCGGCGCGTCTTGGCGTAGGCGTACACCTTCTGGTCATCGACATTGCAGAGATAACGCACTTCGATCCTCCTCCGTTGGCTCAGAAGAGGCGTCGGGCCGGTTCGAGGAGAGGCCCGCAGCAGCAGCCCTCTTCTCGGGAGAGGCGTCCCTACCAAGTCGGTACCCGCACGGTACACCCGCTCCGGGTCTCACCGATCCCGTACGTCGGTTGCCGGTCGTTCCCGTTCGGGTGGTCGTGCGTGTTCGTCGGGTGTCGTCGCCATCAGCCGCGCCACGTAGACCACACCAGTCACTCCGAAACCGACCGCGAGCACGATGAGACCGACGCCGAGGCTCGGCTGGAACACGACCGCGAAGAGCGCGCCGACGACCCACGCCAGTTGGAACACGGTCTCGAACCGCGCGAAGGCGCGTCCGCGCGCGGCGTCGGGCGCGTCGCGCTGCAGCACGCTGTCGAACGACTGGCGCCCGATGTTGGCACCGAGCGCGACCGCGAACACGGCCGCGATCTCGCCCGCGCGCGAGTGCAACGCCGCGGCCAGCGCACACACTGCGCACGCGACAGTGAGCGCGATGACGAGTAGCGGTTCGTCGCGCCGGAGCCGCTGCCGCAGCGCGGGGCTCACGATCGTGCCGATGAGACCACCCGAGACGCTGGCGGCGGCGACCGCGCCGAAGAACCACAGTGGCTCGGAGTCGCGCTTGAGCCCGAACGCGACGAGGAACACGAGGAATCCGATCGCGCCGCGCAACACACCCATCGCCGCGGCCGACGCGCGGATGCGCGGCGAGCGCAACTCATCGCGTTCGACCTCGAGATCGGGGAGCCGGTCCATTCGCGACGGCGGTATCCGCAGGGCCAGTGCGGTCGCGCCGAAGTAGAGCAACGCGGCGACGCGCAGCACCTGCACCGCGTCCGCGGCGTTGAGGATGCCCACGGCGACGGCGCCGCTCAACAGACTGGACACGGTGGCGATCCGGGCCAGGCGCGAGTTCGCAGCGACGAGATCGCCTCGGTCGGAGACGAGCGCCGGCACCAGCGCGCTCTTGGTGACCGAATACGCCTTGTCGAGGACGAGGATGCCGAAGACCTCGGGATACAGCAGCAAGTTCTTGATGTCGCCGGCCACGAAGAGGCACAAGATGCCGCGGCCGAGACACGTCGTCGCCGCGACGACGCGTTGCGACCGGGCGAACCGATCGATAAGCGGACCGACGAGCGGCGCGAGCAGGAGGAACGGCGCGAGCGTCACGAGCAGGTAGGCGATGACGCGAGGACGCGCCGCACCTACAGACACGTTGAAGAACAACGACCCGGCGAGCGAAACCGCGAAGAAGGAGTCCGCGGCGTTGCAGGCCGCATGCGTCGCCGACAGCCGGGCGAACGGCATCGGACCCAGGATGCGGGCCAGCATTCGCATCGGCGGCTCCGGCCCCGTAGCGGAAAGGGACGGGCCTTTCGGCCCGCTCGGAAATGGTAGACGCCGTCCCGCGCGCGGCATCTACGGTCGCGAGCGCGGCGTCCCGAGCACGTCAGCTGCTCGCGAGGTCGCGACATTTGACCGCTAGGTTGAGGTTCCGCGCGAATGACGGGATCACGATGGCGCGAGCAATCCGGCTGGTTCCTGCAGTGGCAGTCGTTCTCGCGGCCACGTGCGCCGCGACGGCGTGTGGCGGCGGCCAACCGTCGGCCGCCGACGATCGCGAGAGCATGATCTACACGGCGACGATCCGCGCGGTCGTGAACGACGACTCGCCGGCGCAACGAGCAGATCGTCCCGTGTTCGTCGCCCCGCTGGACAGCACGGAGCCGATCCCGCTCGAGGTCCAAGCCGGCGTGGTGGACCAACTCGGCGAGGACGAAGAGTTCGCATCGCTTCGCTTCGTCGACAAAGCCGCCGAGGCAATCGACGAAGGTCACCCGGACCAGCCGGTGGTGCAGGAGGGGATCCTCGTGCAGATCGCGCCGATCGCAACCACCGGAGATGACGTCGTCGTGCGGGCCCACCGCTACGAGAACACGCACGAAATTCGGCGCTATCGGGTGCGTGTCAGCCGAAACGACTCGACCTGGCGCGCCGGGATCGTCGAGGCCACGCGCGGCTGATTTCCCCGAACAGTCGTCGCGGCGGGGCTCCTTCCGGTACCGTGACTGGCGCGAGCCGGTCGAAATCGTCGACTGGTCGCGATCAGAAAAGAGCACTGGTGGCACAAGGTACGGTCAAGTTCTTCAACGCCGACAAAGGCTTCGGTTTCATCTCGCAAGAGCAGGGTGACGACGTGTTCGTTCACTTCTCCGCGATCCAATCCACTGGCTACAAGACGCTGGAGGAAGGCCAGCGGGTCGAGTTCGACACCGCTCAAGGCCGGAAGGGCATCGAGGCGCAGAACGTTCGCGTCATCTGACTCGAGCTTTCGCGAGAGCCGCCGATCGCAAATGGTCGGCGGCTCTTTCGCGCTCAGAGACTGGTCTGCGTCTCCAGGTTCCCTTGCTCCAGGGCGACCTTGATCTCTTTGCTCGCCGAGCAGAACACCAGTCGGCCGCCCGCGACGCGCGCGCGTCGCGCCAGCACGGTGAGTGAATCGACACCTGCTTGGTCGCACCCGACGAGCTCAGCGAGGTCGAGCGTCACGTCGCCGCCATCACCTGCGGGCCCGGACACGACGCGTTCGAGTTGTCGCGTCGTACCCCCGTCGAGCGCACCGATGAGTCGAAAGATGCGACCTTCGCCGTTTCGCGTGCGCTCGATCCTGAGCATGAACGTGCTCCTGTGTTGGTTGCGTCGAAACCGTTGCGTGAGAGCCTGGGCCTCGGGAGGCACCTCGACCGAGGCCGTCACAGTGTCGCGAACCCGAGTGTAGAGGCTGCGCCTCAGTCGTTCGGACGGGCCATGCGCGTCCGAGATACCGGCTCCTCCGCGATGAAGCGTTTCGCGTCTCGCTGCGCGCGTTGACTACGCACCGCGACGAAGCATTCGTCGAGCTCCCGTTCGATCGCTTTGAGCCGGGTGCGATCGACCGCGGCCGCATTGGTGTCGGTATGTGCGCGCGCGAACAGTGAGATCCGCTCGGTGGAAAGCTGCTCGATCCTGCGTTCGATCTCCGCGCGGTGTCGCGTCGTCATGGGTCCGGGTTCCTCTCGGGACGGGCGTCACCTTCGACGCGGGTACGCTGCGTGCGTGAGCAAACCTGCCGTGACCAAGAAGCCGTCCGTCACCAAGACTCCAGTGACCAGGGCCGGCGTGACCAAGGCCGGCGTGACCAAGGCCGGCGTGACCAAAGCCGGCGTGACCAAAGCCGGCGGGGCCAAGCAAGCCGACCGCGACGCGCAGGCACTGGCGTCGCGGCAGAAAGGCCGGTCGTTCGTCAAGATCGCAGCGCTGCTCGGCTACGACAGTGCGAGCGACGCGGTCCAGGCCTACAAGCGGGCGCTGTTGCGCAAGACGCCCGAAGAGCAGGCCACGCTGCGCGCCGCTGAACGGAAGCGCTTCGACACGATGGCGAAGAAGGTCCGCGGCGACGCAGCGCTGTCCAAGGCGGAAGCAAGCAAGCGGTTGGCACGCATCGATCGCTTGCGCACCGCGCTCGGCTGACCGACACCCGAAGATCGGCTCGCTTTCAGTCGCCATCGGGGAACCGGCCACGCGCGGGCTTGGTGCGCAGCGCATCGATCACGACGTTGATCCGTGCTTCGATCCGGCCGAGTCGGGCGTTCTCGAACGCCGTGAGCACTCTGGATTCGCGCCGCGACCCGGTCAGCTCCCGTCGGGCCGCGGTGAGGTCACGCAGCTCCGACATGAGCTCAGTGCCGGCTTCGTGGTCCGCGCTCGGCGCGGTTGCGGTCGTGTCGGTGAAGAGCAGCGCGGTGGCGACTTCGTCGCGATCCGCGAACTCGGCCGGGTCACCGTCGGCGACCTCGAGCCCGAACACGGACGCGAGCAGGTGCACGATGGGCGTCGGGTGCACGAGCGTGATGCGGCCGTGACGCGCCGCGCCTTCGAGCACGCGCATCCCTGCTCCCGTGATGTGCGCCAGTTCGGAGCAGTCGAGCACTACTGAGTGACGCCGTTGGATGAGTGCGGCCAGCGCGTCACGGAGCTCGTCCACGTTCGCCGCGTCGATGCGACTCGGAAGGGGATGAACGAGCACCGGCATAAGACTCGCTCTCGCTCCTGGAAGAGGCGAGTAGGCCGGGCGCCTCGTGGGGCTACCTTCCGGCTCGGTCTGCGCGTCGCTTCGCCAACTGGGACTGCTTCGTCAGCGTACACCCACAGCCGCGACGGGCACGCCGTACACTCGCGACGCGAACTGATCGCAACGGGTTGATCGGTCGCGACCAGAAACGAGTTTCCGTGGCACAAGGCACCGTCAAGTTCTTCAATGCCGAAAAAGGCTTCGGCTTCATCTCGCGCGAGCAAGGCGACGACCTGTTCGTCCACTACTCGAACATCGCCGGAGATGGCTACAAGTCTCTCGACGAAGGCCAGCGCGTCGAGTTCGATGTCGCAAAAGGCAGGAAGGGCGACGAGGCGCAGAACGTCCGCGTGATCTGACGATCGCGGTTCAACGCGAAGACCGCGCCGCGGGCTGCGCAGCCGGCGGCGCGGTTCGCGTCTGCCGGCCGGCCTGGCGTCGGGCCTCAGCCGTCTTTCTTGCTGGGCCGGCGGGCGGCGCCGGCACCACGGGGTGACCCGTCATCACCCGCGCGATCGCGAGCGCGCTGCCGTGCGGCGGCGTCCACGATCGGTTCGGGCTCGCGCGCCGGCTGCGCCTTCGTCCGCGCCGTTTCCTTCTTGGCCACGCGATCTCCCCTTTGCGTCCCGAGCGGGGTCAGGAGTGTAGACCGATTCGGCGCGGCGGCCGTGTGCCCTCCGGGGGTATGCCGGGGGCGCCCGCTAGACGAACCCGACCTTCGCGTCGCCGAAGCGCAGGCGCCGCAGCGCGACGACCGTGAACAGCAGCGTCATCGCCGCCAGCACTGCCGTCGGCATCGCAACGCCGCTGACGCCGCGGCCATCGAGGATCACCGATCGGAGCCCGCGCATCGCCCAGTAGGTCGGCGTGATCGGCGCGATCGCTCGGGCCCATCCCGGGAGGACGTCGAACGGGACGAGCGCGCCGCCGATGGCGCCGAACAACACCATGCCGAGATAGGCGAACGCGTTCGCCTGCTGCGCGGTCCGGCACAACGCGGTTGCCGCGACGCCGAGCAGCACGAGACAGATGCAGAAGACGACGACCAGCGGTACGAGCGCGATCACGTCGCCCCGCACGTGCAGGTCGAAGAGCACGACCCCTGCGACGAGGATGATGATGAACTGGGCCAGCCCCATCGCCACCCGCGGCAGTGCTTTCCCGGCCACGATCTCGAGCGACGTCGCCGGACTCACGCGCAGCCGGTCCCACGTCGCCCACGCGTGCTCGGCGAAGAACGCGAACGTGATCAACGAGACGAGGAAGAACGCGGTCATCGCGGCTTGGCCGGGCACGACCTGTTCGGCACCGTTCGCGTGCACATAGCCGTGCTGCGCAAGCGCAGGCTGGAACGCGGGCTTCAGGAAGGCCATCGTGATCACGGGGAACACGACGAGCACCAGGATGGGCAATGGATCCTGGCGCACGATGCGGAACTCGTGCCCGAGGATCACGCCGAAGCGCCGGACCGAGAACGCGGGGTCCCCGCTCATGCAGCCGGGTCCGCAGCGAGGCCCTCATAGGGGCGGCCGGTCACGGCGAGGAAGACTGACTCGAGGCTCGGCTGCACGACTTCGATGCCGCGCAACGCAGCCACTTCGGCACCCAGACGGGGAAGCAACGTGGCCGCGACGCGCACGGGATCATCGGTGGGTACCCGCACGGTCAGACCGTCGACCACCGCGCCGTCGACGCGTGCGGCAACCGGCACGTGACCGGCGAAGGTCAGTTCCAGTGCGCGCACTCCGTAGCGCGGCACGAGCTCCGACAGCTCGCCGCGCGCAACGATGCGACCGTGATCGATGAACGCAACTGTCGCGTCGAGCGCTTCGATCTCGTGGAGGTAGTGCGTCGAGTACACGACGGCCGAGCCCTCGTCGGCGAGGGTGCGCACGAGCTGCAGGATCTCGCTGCGGGTGCGGACGTCGGCGCCGATCGTCGGCTCGTCGAGGAGCACGAGCCGAGGGCGGTGCAGCAGCGCGATCGCAGTGTGGAGCCGGCGCCGCTCACCGCCTGAGAGCTCCGACGCTCGCCGCGCGAACAGCGCATCCAAGCCGAGCGCGGCGCCGACCTCGTCGATCCGAACGCTCGCGTCGCGGCGGCGCAGGCCCGCGAGTCCGGCGAAGAAGCGCAGGTTGTCCCGCACGCTGAGGACCGGGTACACGCCGGTGTCCTGGGGCGCGAAGCCGATCAGGCGCTGGGCCTGCTTGGGATGGCGGTCCACATCGATGCCACTCACGTGCACGGTGCCGGCATCGGCACGGCGGAGGCCGGCGACGATGGAGACCAGCGTGGTCTTGCCTGCCCCGTTCGGTCCGAGCAGGCCGAGGATCGTGCCCGCCCCGACCTCGAGATCGACATCGGCGAGCGCGCGGGTGCCGCGGTACGACTTCTGCAGCCCGCGGACGGAGAGCAACGCCGCGGACTCGCCGGCGCCGGGTACTCTCGGGCTGCTGAGATTCTGGTCCGTAGGTTGGATACTGGTGAGTATCTCACCGACCCGCCGGTCTGACAAGCCGTCGCCAACCGTCCATCCGTGCGAGGTGTTGCGGTGACCTTCGAACCCCTGACCCCGGAACGGCGCCGGGAGATGACCCGCCGGCACCTCCTGGAGGCGGCGGCAATCGTGTTCGCGCAGAAGGGCTTCAACGCGGCGACGCTCGACGAGGTCGCGGCCGCGGCCGGATTCACCAAGGGCGCCGTCTACTCGAACTTCAAGAGCAAAGACGACCTTCTCCTGGCGTTGTTCGACGACCGCATCGAGCGCCAGTTCGCAGTGACGATCGCGGTGCTGGAGGACGGGTCGCACGACAGGACCGAACAACTTCCGCGCGTGCGCGAGCTGCTCCACGGCGGCGCGTTCTTCTGGGACGACAACTGGACGACCTTGTACCTCGAGTTCGTCCTCTACGCGATGCGCAACCCCGAAGCGCGCGCCAAGCTCGCGGCGCGTGCAGACCGCGAGCGCACCGTGGTCACGGCGCTGATGGAGCAGGAGTACTCGAACGTCGGCGCGGCGCCCGAACACTCGACCCGCGAGCTCGCCGAGATCTCGCTTGCGCTCTTCAACGGGCTCGGAATGGCGCGCCTCATCGACCCCGAAGCAGTCACCAACGACACCCTCGATGTCGCGCTGGAACTGCTCTACGAATCGATGGGCGTCAACACCGAGCCGTAACGACGCTCAACGCGCGGCGCGCACGAACTCTGCGCCCAGCAGCGCATCACTGCAGGGCGGGCAGAGCCACCACGCCGCTTGCGCGACGACATCGAGGGTGTCGTCTCCGGGAAACGTCAGCAGGCAACGACCGCAGCGGCGCGGTGGCGGTGGCCGCTCGCTCGGTGCGGCTTCCGCAGTCGATGGGCTCGCGGGCGCAGCCATCTCAGCCCGACCGGCGCGGGTCGCTCGTCACGCGTGTGTCGGACACTCGGAGCCGGGGCGCGCACCGGTGCTGTGCGATGGTCGTCAACAGCTCCCCGTCGGCCGCGAGCGCGCTCGACTCCTCGGTGGGGCGCAGTCGGGTGCCGCAGAGCGGGCACGCCTGGGTTTCGAGGTTCTCGGGATCGAGCCGCATGGGCCGGTGCTCCATATCTGAAATATGTTTCTAGAAACCAACAGCTACTGTAGCGGTATGGGCGAGTGGAATTTCCTCACCAACCATGCTCGGGCACTGCTCTGCGTCGCCCGTGACCCCGGTGTGCGGCTCCGCGACATCGCGGGCACGGTCGGGATCTCGGAACGCCGCGCCTTCGGCATCGTGTCCGACCTCGTGGAAGCCGGCTACCTGGCGAAAGACCGCGAGGGCCGGCGCAATCGCTACGAGGTCCATCACCACCTGCCCCTTCCCGAAGCCGAGGGGCGGGAGCGCACGATCGGCGAACTGCTCGAGCTGCTGGCGAGTGCCGAACCCGAAGCGAAGGAACGCACATGACACCGACAACGAACAACGGAAACCGCGATCCGGGATCCGGCAATCACCGAAGCGAAGCCGAGAACGCGCTCGCGCGCGCCCAACGCAATCCGGTGCTGTCGGCCGAGCAATCGTTTCTCAGCGCGCAGATCCACGCGTTGCTCGCGCTCGAGGCGCGGCTCGGCGAGATCGTGGTCGCGTTGCGCGATGTGAGCATCTCGGCGCCGCTCGCAGACCCGAGCCTCGCCGAATGGCCCGACCTCCCCGCGCCCGCGATGGTGCCGACCGTAGAGGCCGAGCGGTGAACGCGTGGGAGTACCTCATCTCGGCCCTTCCCCGGTTCGAGGCGCCGACGCAGTCGGCGCGATCGTCCGCGGCCGTCCAAGCGCTCAATGAGCTCGGCGCCGACGGATGGGAAGCGGTTGGCATGACGGTCCTCAACGACGAGAACGTCGCGGTGCTGCTGAAGCGCCCGGCCAGTGACGAGTACGCAACGCCGATACGACGATGAGCGGCGAGGCTTCGACGCGCTACCGCTTCCGACGCGTTGGTGCGTCAGTGAGGAAGCGGCGCACTGCCTCCGCGTTCTCGCGGCGCCACCGGTCGACGACGTCCGCGTCGGGAACGCTCGCGGCGGCGTCGAGCGCGGCGAAGATCGGTTGAAACTCGCGCTGCTGTGCATGCAGGAGCGGCCGCGTGTCGTGCCCGGCGCGCGCGTTGAACACGAGCTTGAGCAGCAGCTCGGTCCGCACGTCGCGCAGGTGCTCGACCGGGGCGGCGAGCCAGCGCTCGACCTCGCGCCGCCCACTCGCGGTCGCGGCGAGGATCGTACGACGCGGACCGTCGCCGGGTTCGGTGCCCGTCGCCCGGACGAGCCGCCGCGCTTCGAGGTTGTCGATCGCTCGGTACGCGAGCGGGCGCGACAGCGTCCAGATCCGGCCGATCTCGCCGCCGGGCGCGAGCGCGCGCACGATCGCCCAACCGTGACGCGGCTGCTCGGTGAGCAACGCAAGGACCGCGTGCTCACCGAGGGCGACTGCGGGACGGCCAGCGTTCGGGCGTGACTCGCTCACTGCTCGGTCGCTCGCGGTCATTCCGTCGCGAGCATGACCTCGGTCGCTTTCACGAGCACGGTCACGGAGTCACCGGTCCTGAGCCCCAGCTCTTCGGCCGCTTCGCGAGTGATCGCGGCCGTGATGACGTCGCCACCGTTCAGCGTCACCTTGATCGAGCTCATGATCTCGCCGTGCTTCACCTCGGCAACGGTGCCGGGCAGCTGGTTCCTGGTGCTGAGTCGCATGGATTTGCTCCTTTCGCTTTCGTTGCCGTGAGTGCTGCCTGAAGGTCAGAATGTATTTGGCCTACTCAGGCCGGGTACACCGTGATCTCGGTCGCTTTGATCGCGGTCCAGACCCGTACGCCCTCGACGAGTCCCAAGTCCTGGACGGCCGCAGGTGTCACTTCCGCGATGAGCGGTATCGCACCGCCGACTCGGACGCGCACGCGGTCGCCGAGCAGCTCGATGCTCTGCACCTGTCCTTCCGAGACGTTGCGCGGACTCCCGCTCGGGCGGTCGCGGTGCAACGCAACGGCGTGCGGATGGACGACCGCGAGCGCCGCGCCCGTTCCCGCGTCCGGGACGACGAGCGTCGCGCCGGTGTCCAGGTCGATCGCGTCGCCGTGCGCAGTCCCGTGGAGCAGGTTCACGCCGACGAGCTCGGCGACGTAGCCCGAGCGCGGGCGAGCAGAGACGTCGGCAAAGGTTCCGCACTGCACGACGCCGCCGTGTTCGAGGATGACGAGGCGATCCGCGAGCGCGGCCGCGTCGAGCGGATCGTGGGTGACGAGCAGGCGCACGCCGCGAAAGGTGGCGAGGTAGCTCCTCAGCTCTCGTCGGACCGCGCCGCGCGCGCTCTGGTCGAGCGCGGCGAGCGGTTCGTCCAGGAGCAGCAACCGCGGCTCGGTGGCGATCGCGCGCGCGAGTGCGACCCTCTGGGCCTGCCCACCCGAGAGCGCGCGCGGCTTCTCGCCCGCGAGTGCGGCCAGGTCGACGCGATCGAGTGCGGTCCGGGCCGCCGCGCGAGCCGCACCGCGCGCCCGGCCGCGACTGCGGAGACCGAACGCGACGTTCTCGAGCACCGTGAGGTGCGGAAAGAGCAGATAGTCCTGGAACACGACGCCGACGGATCGACGTTCCGGCGGGGTGAACACGCGGCGACCGTCATCGAGCACCGCGCCGTCGACCTCGATGCGCCCCCGATCGATGGGTACCAAGCCGGCGAGGGCGCGCAGCAGCGTCGTCTTGCCCGCCCCGTTCGGGCCGAGCACCGCGACGGTCTCACCGTCGTCGGCGTCCACCTCGACGTCGAGTGCGAGCGAACCGAGCTGGAGCGCGACCTGCGCGCGCAAACTCACGCGACACCGAGCCAGCGGCCGCGCAGCAGCGCCAGCACCGCGATGCACACCGCAAGGAGCACGATGCTCAAGCCGATGGCGACGTCCGGGTTAGTCTCCAGCAGGAGGTAGACGGCGAGCGGTGTCGTCTGCGTACGGCCCTGGATGTTGCCCGCGAAGGTGATCGTCGCGCCGAACTCTCCCAACGCACGCGCCCACGCGAGCGCGGCGCCGGCGATCAGTCCGGGCATGATCAACGGGAGCGTCACGCGGCGGAACACGGTGATCCGGCCGGCTCCGAGGGTCGCGGCGGCATCTTCGTAGCGACGGTCCATCGACCGCAGCGCGGCCTCGACCGTGATGACGAGGAACGGCATCGCGACGAACGTCTCGGCCATGATCGCGCCGGCGGTCGAGAACGTGAGCTGGATGTCGAACCACCGATACAGGTACTGGCCGACGAGGCCGTCGCGGCCGAACGCGTAGAACAGGCCGACGCCGCCGACCACTGGCGGCAGCACCATCGGCAGCAGCACCAGGGCGCGCGCGAGCGCACGACCGGGGAACTCGACGCGCGCGAGCACCCACGCGAGCGGCACACCGAACGCGACCGACAGCGCCGCGGCCCAGAGCGAACAGACGACCGACAGCCGCAGTGCGGCCGTCGCCTGCGGTTCCTTCAGATCGGTCCACAGGTCGCTCCAGGCGACCTCGCGGATCAGTCCGATGAGGGGCAGCGCGATGAACGCGAACCCGGCGAGCGCAACGAGCACCGCAAGCCACGGCACCCGCTCGCCCCGCTTCCTCACGACGGCGGCAGGAATCCGTAGGAACTTAGTGTCGCCTGGCCCTTCTCGGACGTGACGCAGCCGATGAAGCCCTGCGATGTGGCGTTGTTCTTGCTCGCGGTCAGCGTCGCGATCGGGTACGTCGCGACCGCGTTCTGCGCGTCGGGGATCGCCACCGTGTCGACCGCGTCGCCGGCCGACTTCGCGTCGGTGACGTAGACGATCGCCGCGTCGGCGTCGCCGGTGGTGACCGCGGCGAGCGTCGCCTTCACGTCCTGACCCCGGGTGACACTGGTCTCCGGGATCGTGACGCCGGCGGTCTGCAGGATCTGCGCCGCGTACTTGCCGCAGGGGACCGTCTCGCCGCAGAGCGACACGGTCGGCAGCGCAGCCAGGTCAGCCAGCGTCTTCACGCTCTTCGGGTTCCCGGGCTTCGTCACGATCGTCAACTTGTTCGTGGCGAAGACGGTCGGCCGGCCGTCGACGAGGTTGGCGCTCACCAGCTTGTTCATGTTGTCCTCGTCGGCCGACGCGAACGTGTCAGCGGGCGCGCCTTGCTGGATCTGTGTCGCGAGCGTGCCGGACGAACCGAAGTTGAACGTCACGGTGGCGTCGGGGTTGGCCGCCTTGAAGTCGGTACCGATCTTGGTGAACGCCTCGGTCAGCGAGGCCGCCGCCGAAACCGTGATGCCGCCGGTCGCCTTGGCGACCGTGGTCGTGGCGGCGGCAACCGTGTTGGAGGACGCGCTGTCGTCGTCGTCGCCTCCGCACGCAGCGGCGACGAGCGCCATCACCACGACGAACAGCACCGAGAAACTCATGAGCTTGCGCACGTGCCGGCCTCCCGGTCGAGCATCTCGCAGCGACTTCCCGATAAGAAGTCAATTTGAGACTACTGGGGGTCGACCGGGCCGCGCCGGGAGCAGCATCGCTGCGGGCTGCGCCCGGCTCGAAACGACTCAGGCGCGCGCGGTGACGAGCCAGATCGCGGCGGGCAACCGCACGCCGTCGACCTCGGCGAACGGCATGAGCGCGGTGCGCACCGCTTCGAGCGCGCGGCTCGCCGTCGCCGCGTCGACTTCCGCGAGCAGCGTCTGGCCGGTCGATGACGAGCGCACGAACTCGACCGCACCGTCGACCGAGCCGGGGCCGCCGAGCAGCAGCGAGGTCTCGTGGGGTGCGATGTCGACGCTGTGCCAGCCCGCGTCGCGCAACACCTGACGGGTGCGATCCGGGTCGGCGAGCGCCAGCGGTCCGGGCGCGTCGGCCGGGACGGCCGGTGGCGGCGGGACGTGCTGGAGCATCGCGGCTCGCGGGAGCCCGAACCAGGGGTTCGCGGTCATCGATTGCCAGCAGGCGAACGCGATCCGCCCGTCGGGTCGCAGCGCGCGCCGCATGTTCGTGAACGCGGCGACCGGATCCGAGAAGAACATGACGCCGAATCTGGAGATCACCACGTCGAACGCCGCAGGTTCGAACGGATGGACCTGCGCGTCGGCCTGCACGAACTCGACGTTGGCGAGCGCGGCGCGCGCGGCATCTGCGCCCGCCCGATCGAGCATCGGGGCCGACAGGTCGGCACCGAGCACGGAACCCGGCGCGACGACGCGCGCGGCGGCGAGCGTCGTGGCGCCGCAACCACAGCCGATGTCGAGCACACGCTCGCCGGGCATCAGCTGGACTCCGTCGAAGAGGATCGGCGTGAACGGCGCGAGCATCGCGTCGTGCGCGGCCTGCCCCGCGACCCACGCCGCGACCGTTGCGCTGCTGTTCCAGCGTTCCGCTTCTCGAGGGTTGGCGTCGGTCACGACGACCACTCGTCGCCGAGCATCAAAGGCGGTAGAGCTTCGTGCCGTTGTCGCCGAGGATCTTGCGCTGCACCGCGGGGCTCAGTTCCCGCATGTTCTCGGCTGCGGTCTTCAGTGGCGCGGGAAAGAGGCATGTCGGGTGGGGAAAGTCGGTCTCGAACATGATGTTGTCCTCGCCGACCGAGTCGATCAGCTGCGCGAGGTTGGTGCGTTCGAACCACGTGGTCGCGTAGATCTGCCGCTTGAAGTACTGCGAAGGCAGCAACGACATGCGCGCCTTGGCCTCGGGCGCGTTCTCCGACATCTCGTAGTCGAGCGCCTCGAGGATGAACGGGATCCATCCGGTGCCGCTCTCGACGGACACGATCTTCAGATCCGGGTACCGGTCGAGCATGCCGGAACAGATGATATTGACGACAACGCGCGCGTTGCCGATGAACAGCAACGTGCCGCCGATCGCGAGCTTCGTGTCATCGTCGTGCGACGGCCACGGATACGTGCCGAAGTAGTTCATCGTGGTGAGGCTCGCGCCGATGTGGAAGTGCACCGGCAACGCGAGTGAGCTGCACGCTTCCCAGAGCGGATCCCACGCGCGGTGCGCGAGGTCGGGGCCGCCAACATCCTGCGGATCCGAGGTGAGGTTCACACCACGCAGACCGAGGTTGGCCGCGCGTTCGGCTTCCCGCATGCACGCGTCGACGTCCCACGCGGGCAGGATCGCCATGGGCAAGAGCCGGTTTCCTGAATCGGACTGCAGTTCCGCATTGGCGTCGTTGAAGATCTCGATCGAGAGCGTTCGCAGTGCGTCGTCCTGCACCGCTTCGGCCAGTGCCTGGCCCCCGAGCCCGACGACACCCGGAAAGATGATCTGCGCGTAGATGCCGGTCTCGTCCATCAGTTCGAGCCGGGCGGTCGGGTCGTACGCAGCGGCGTGGACCTCGTCGATCCCCCACTCGTACAGCCCCTCGAACGAACGGCCCTTCACGCCGTGCTTGTCGACCACGCCGCCGGCGCCCGCGCGTCCGAGGACGACACCGTCGACGACCCAGGTCGCACTGCCGTCGACATCGGTGACGTGCGGGACGCGATCCTTCAACGACGCGGGCGCCCGCTTCGTCCACAGATCGTGGCGCTCGGTCAGGTGCGTGTCGGCGTCGATGACGCGGACCGGATCGGATGCAACCGTCAAGGCGTGCTCCCTGCCGCGTCCCGTTCGGGGAGTCGGGCACGATGCTGCGGACGGTAGTTCGGCCGGTGAACGCCGAGCAATGAACCCGGCGTCGAAGTCGACGTTCGCAGTGCGCAGCGTTCAAACTCCTGTGCGCCCCGCATCGCGCGGCAGCCTGTCCGAGGAGGATGCATGGCGACGATCGACATCGACGGCACGACGATCGCGTACGAGCTCATCGGCGCCGACGGGCCGCCGTGGGTGCTGACACCCGGCGGACGCTTCAGCAAGGACACACCGGGCCTGCGCGAGCTGGGTCACGCGCTCGCCGCACGCGGACAACGCGCGCTCATCTGGGATCGCCCGAACACCGGCGCATCGAACGTGCGATTCACCGGCGCGTCCGAGTCCGAGATGCAAGCCGATCTGCTCGCGGGCCTGCTCGTCGCGCTCGGGCTCGGGCCGGCCGTCATCGCGGGTGGCTCCGGCGGTTCCCGCGTCTCGCTGCTCACCGCGGCGCGGCATCCGGAAGTGGCGTCGAAGCTGGCCATGTGGTGGATCTCCGGAGGCGTGTACGGCTTGATGACCCTCGGTGTGCACTACTGCGGTGACTCGGTCCGCGCCGCGTGGACGGGCGGGATGGAAGCGGTCGTCGCGCTGCCGGAGTGGGCCGAGGTCCTCGAACGCAACTCTGCGAACCGCGAGATCTTCCTTGCGCTCGATCCCGCGGCGTTCATCGAAACGCTCGAGCGCTGGATGTTGGTGTATTGCCCCGACCCGAACACGACGGTGCCGGGGCTCACGGATGCCGCGTTGGCGTCGCTCGACATCCCGACGTTGATCTTCCGCAGTGGTCGCAGTGATCCCCATCACACTCGTGCCACGTCGGAGCGACTGCACGCGCTCATTCCCGGCTCCGAGCTCGTCGAGCCGCCGTGGGGTGACGACGAGTGGAACCAGCGCGGCGCCGCCGCGAGCGCAGGCACCGGCGCCTTGTTCGAACGGTGGCCGTTGCTCGCGCCGCAGCTGCTGGAGTTCGCGGCGCGCTGAACAGCCCTACGCGTGCTCGGGCACGTGTGCGAACCGTTCGGGCTCGGTGCCGTGCGTCGGGTCGTCCACCGGCCACGGCCAACCACCGAACCCGGTGCGGCGGTAGTCCGCGAACGCCTCCGCGATCTCGGCTTGGTCGTTCATCACGAACGGGCCGTATTGCGCGACCGGTTCGCCGATCGGTCGCGCCTGGAGCAGCAGGCACTCAACTGGCTCGGCGCCCGCGACCAGCACGACCGGAACGTCGGGCTGCAACAACACACCCGTCGACGCGGGCACCTCATGGCTTGCAACCCGCAATGTCGCGCCTTCGAACGCATAGAGGGTGCGCACGGTATCGGCACCGCGCGCCGCGGGCAGCTCCCAGCGCGCGCCTGCTTCCATGCGCATGTGCCAGATCGCGAGATCGGACTCCGGGCGCGACGCCCATGAGTTCGGCGGCGGCGGCGGTGCGGTCACACCCTCGAGCTCTCCTGCGATCACCGTGACTTCGGTGCGGCGACCGGCCGCGTCGACCGCGACATGACGCGGGATGTCCTTGTCCCAGAGCATCGTGAAGTACGGATCGACGCGCTTGTCGGCCGCGGGCAGGTTGAGCCAGATCTGGAACAGTTCGAGAGGGTTCGGGTGCTCGTTGTCGAGCAGCGGGAACATCTCGCAGTGCACGATGCCTCGGCCGGCCGTGAGCCACTGCACGTCACCATTGCCGAAGCGCGCGGTCGCACCCAGCGAGTCGGAGTGATCGATGAACCCTTGGCGCACGAGCGTGACGGTCTCGAAGCCGCGATGCGGGTGTTGCGGAAACCCCGGAACGGTCGCGCCGTGATACATACTCCAACCGTCGCCGCCCGAGAAGTCCTGGCCGATGTCGCGGCCCTCGAGCGGGGCATCCGGCCCGAGCTGGCCGTTGCCGCGCGGGTAGGCATCGTCGTGGTGCACACAGAACAAGAACGGGTCGACGGTGGGCCAGCGTCCGCCCAACTCGACCGTCTGCAACACAGCATCCGTCACGCGAAAAACGGTATCCGCTCGCGCGGGCGTCTCGGTCCCCGACAGCTAGGGGACGATCCCGGAGTCCCGCACTGTGATGCTGAGACGCTTCCCTTCGAGGCCGAGTTGCGGCGGGGCGGTGCCGGGGAGCGTGCGCACGACACCGTGGTACGCGAGGCGTGTCGCGCCGCCGAATACGAACAGATCACCGCTTCGCAGCTCGATGTCGGTCCACGGGCGGGTGCGCGTCTCGTTGTTGCCGAAGCGGAAGATGCACGTGTCACCGAGACTTATCGTGACGACCGGCCGGCCCGCGGCGATCGATCCCGCCGATTCGGCACTGTCCTGGTGGAGGCCGAGCTTCGACGCAGGCGTATAGACGTTGATGATCGACGCGTCGAAGCGCACGTCCGCACGCGCGTAGCCCGCGACCTCTGCCGCGGTAACGGCTCGCGCCACCATGTCGGCGGGGAGCGGCTTCACGGGCGCGCCGTCGTGGTCGTCGCACGTGCGCGAGTACGCGTAGGGATACCAATGCCAGCCGAGGCACACGGATCGGATCGACAACGGCGTTCCGTCCGGCATGTGCGGCGTGCGCAACCCCGCGGGATCGCGGCTCCAGTCCCGGCAACGCGCGACCAGGTCGGCCTGCGCGTCGAGGTCCAGCCAGTCGGGCACGTGGACCGCGCCGGGCCCGACCTCGCGGCGGGTGCGGGGGAAGAGCTCGTGCATCGCCATCGCTGTCCACCGGGATACCACCGCCCGGCCCGACCGATCCGGACAGCACGCCCGACCGATCCGGACAGCACGCCCGACCGATCCGGACAGCACGCCCGACCGATCCGGACAGCACGCCCAACCGATCCGGACAGCACGCCCGACCGGTCCGAGCACTGCGCTGGCCGAATCGGATCCCACGCGCCAGGCTGACGCGCGGTGAAGGCCGGAACGAAGACCGTCGACCGATTGCTGAAGCTCTCGCTGTCGTATCCCGAGGCGTGGGAAGACCACCCGTGGGACGAAACGGTCGTGAAGGTGCGCAAGAAGATCTTCGTCTTCATCGGTATCTACGACGACAAGCTGTCGGTGACGGTGAAGCTGCCCGAGAGCCGCGACTTCGCGCTCAGCTACGAATGGACCGAACCGACCGGCTACGGCCTCGGCCGTGCGGGCTGGGTGTCGGTGCGCATCCCGGTGCGAGACGACGCGCCGGTCGACCTGCTCGAGGAGTGGATCGACGAGAGCTACCGCGCGGTCGCGCCGAAGACGCTCGTGCGATTGCTCGACACCTGAGATGTTCCCGAGGTCGGCACACGCAGTGCTCCTGCGGTCGGCGGCCGATAGATTCTCCTGCCAATCGATTTCCGGGGGGAACATGCGGAATCTGCGGGTACTCGCGTTCGCGGTCGTGCTGCTCGTCGTCGCGAGCGGTTGCACATTGGTACGCAGTGCGAACCGCTTCGCGGCCGCGCCCGGCACCGTGAGCGAACCGTTCTGGTGCTCGACGACACCCGGTAGCCCACTCGGCACGCATGATTGTCAGGTCGTCTCGGCCCAGCTCGATCTCGCGCTCATCTTCGCCCACGCGCACTTCAACGCGTCGAGCGCGACCGCGGACGGCGCCATCGGCTCGGCATACGTCGCCGGTGCGGGCGCGTCGTTCCGCTTCCGAGCACCGACGAGCGCGTTCGACCCCACGAGTCCGGACACGCTGCTCTACGACGGCCCGGATCCAGAGGCACAGGTCGCGGGATTGGAATGGAACGTCGTGTCCGAAGCGGCGCCGGAAGGGTTCGTGGGCGACAACGACGTCTGGTCCCATCAGGACGGCGGCATCTGGCGATTGCGCGCGTGGTTGCTGCGGCCGTTCCAGAACGAGGTCGACGTCTTTGCCGAGACCCACCCGTGTCTCGGCAAGGTCGAAGCGACCTACGACGTCTCGGACGCGTGTTACACGTCGACCCATCCGAACCCGTTGCAGGTCCTGGTTTCGAACGATGACGGCTACGGCGCGGCGGGGATCGACGCCGTGGTGAACGCCTTGGTCGCGCTCCCGAACGTGCACGTGACCGTCGTTGCGCCGGCGACCAACCAGAGTGGCGCCGGCAGCAAGACGACGCCGGGCGGTGTCACTGCCGATGCGCGACAGACCGCGAGCGGCTATCCCGCGCAGGCGGTCAACGGCTTCCCCGCCGACTCGGTGCTCTACGCCCTCAACGCAATGCATGTGAATCCTGACCTGCTCGTTTCGGGGATCAACGAGGGACAGAACATCGGCCCGTTCATCCCCCTCTCCGGCACCATCGGCGCGGCGCGGGTCGGTGGGCGCGACAGCATTGCCGCGGTCGCGGTGTCGCAGGGCTTCGGTTCGCCACCCGACTACCCGAGCGGCGTCGCCGCGCTCCTCGACTGGTTCGATCAGTTCCTGCTCGGCCGGGCCGGACCGGCGTTGTTCCAATCGGTGGTGAACATCAACGTTCCCACGTGCACGGCGGGCTCGATCCGCGAAACGGTGGAAGTCCCTGCCGCGACGGCACTCAACGGGCGTCCGATCAACCCCTCGAACTGCCTCTCGACCGCAACCGACCCCGTGGATGACGTCGACGGTTTCCTCAACGGTTTCGTGACCGTCTCGAGCATCGGTACCTGAGTCACTCACCGGCAACCACGCGCGATGGTCGTCAGCCGCGGATCGGCGCCGGCGGCTCCGAAGTGATGACCGCCCGATCGAATGCGTCCGTGGCTCGCCGCAAGAGCTGCGCGACCGCGCGGTCCGGTACGCCCGCGATCTCGAGGTCGTCGGCCGCGAGGAGGTGGCTGCTCAGGGTCGCCCGCCCTCGTTCGGCGGCGCGCCTGACTTCGCGGGGCACGTCGTCGCGCGCGATGTATGGGTGCAGTCGCACCACTGCTGTCTCGAGGTGCACACGCGCGGGATGGATCCCGGCGACGCCGAGGAGTTCGAGTTGGCGTCGGGCGCGAGCGACATCCGACCCGGCCCGATCGAGGAGGCTGACTTCGGCAACGGCGCGCACCATTGAGTCACGCACCGATTGCCTGCCCCGCATCGTCGTGCCCGCGCATTCGGCGCGCGACGTTCACCGCGTGGTCGCCGAGGCGCTCGTAGAACCGCGCGACGAGCCCCATCTCGATGGCGGCCGCGACGGAGATGTCGCTCGCGGCGAGCTCCGCGGTGAGCGAGACGTGCAGGTCGTCGAGCGCGTCATCGCGCCGGCGCAGCTGCGCCGCCGCCGACCGATCACCACGTGCGTACGCCTCGGCCGCGAGGAGCCACATCGCCGCCGCGATCTGTCCCATCTCGGCGACGAGGCTCCGGCATCGCGGTGTCAGCTCGGCTGCCATCCCGCGGGGGGTGCGCAGCGCGATGTGCTCGACGAGGTCACCGGTGCGCTCGAGCTCGGGAACGATGCGCAAGACCGCGATCAGCGATCGAGCCTCGTGCGGCCCGACCGCGTCGCCGCTCGTCAGCCGCCGTTCGACGCAGGATTCGATCCGATGCTGCAACGCGTTCACGAGGAGGTCGTCGGCCACGAGCTGGCGCGCGGCCGCGTCGTCGCCTTCGACGAAGGCCGCGGTCGCGCGGGCGATCCCGTCGGCGACGAGCGCGAACATCCGCAGCACTTCGTCGTCGATCTCGCTGGAAGTGAGGGTGGTGGACACGGCCCGCAACGTACGACCGCGTCCCTGTGGATCACTAGAGGACAACGTTGTGGACAACGGCCGCGACGGCAAACCTTGGGTGAACGGCTGATTGCACGCAGCCCCGCAGTCCACAGCCGGCGCGAACTCGACTGCGACAACGGTGAACAAGTCCTGATGGCCCCGTCCCAACGCTTCCTCGAGCCGCAGGACATGATCCACGGCGCACCGCTGTCGGGCTGGTCGGGTCGCTTCTTCCACTCCGCGAACATGACGTTCGCGCACTGGGACATCGCGGCCGGCGCGACGGACCTGCACGTGCACAGCCACCCGCAAGAAGAGGTGTGGAACGTCGTCGAGGGCGAGGTCGTCCTCGTGATCGACGGTGTCGCCCGCACGCTCGGGTCGGGTGCCGCCGCAGTTGTCCCGCCGCACGTTCCGCACGCGGCGCGGGTCGTGGGGGCGTGTCGCACGATCGTCACCGACTTCCCGCTCCGGACCGAGCTCCCCGGCGTGGCCCGTTCCTGAGCCATCCCCGCAGGTCGGGCGGATCGTCTGCCCGATGCACCAAGGAAACCGTCCATACCGCCTCTGAACCTGCCGACGCACCTATGTGTCCTTCCGTGTGGCGGCGTTCGTCGGCGGCATCGCCGCGGTCGCGTTGTTGTGCGCCCTCGCGCCCGACACTGATCCGGCGCGAGTGGGCTACGACCTGGCGATCGTCGTCACGACGGGCATCACCTGGTACGGCGCGACGCGCACGGAGAACGATCGGCTGGCCTGGCGGCTGATCGCCGGCGGCCTCACCTGCTGGGTCGTCGGCGACCTGCTCTGGGACGCGTACGCGTACCTCCGCTGGGACCGTCCGTCGGTCTCCGTCGCCGACCTGTTCTACCTCGCCGGATATCCGCTGCTCGCGGCCGGGATCGTGCGCATCCTCACGCTCCGGACGCCCGGGCGATACCGAGAAGGTCTGCTCGACGGCGTCGCGTTCGCGATCGCCGCCGCGATCGCGACGTGGGCGTTCCTCGTGGTGCCGACGACGAGGGACGCGACCCTGCTCGACGCCGTCGTCTGGGGCGCCTATCCCTTCGCCGACGTCCTGATCTTCGCCGCGGTCGTCTGGCTGGTGTTGACCCCTGGGCGGCGCGGTGCACCGACGCTCCTGCTCCTCGCGTTCCTCACCGGCACGTTGCTGCTGGACCTGCTGTGGATCGCGATTCCGTTGCTTGACGCGACGTTCGATCCGGGACCGCTCAACGCGGGCTACCCGATCGCGTACGCCGCGCTCGCGCTCGCCGCGATCCTCCCGTCTCGAGGCGAGCTCAGTTCGCAAGCGACGTTGCCAGCCGGCCGCATGCATCCCGCGCGCTTCATGCTGCTGGGGTTCGCGTTGATGACGGCACCCACGATCGCGATCGCGACGACGTCGAACATGAGCATCGCGTCCGAGGTCTTCCTCTTCGCCGCCTCGATGACGCTCGCGAGCATCGTACTGTGGCGATTCCGTATCGCGGTGCGCGAACGGGAGCAGGTGCAAGCCGAGCTCGAGCACCAGCTCGCGCACGACCACCTCACCGGCCTCTACAACCGGCAGCAGTGGGTCGAGATCCTGCAGCTCCAGCTCTCCCGCGCGGTCCGCACCCGCACTCAGGTCGCGGTCTTGTACCTGGACCTCGACGGCTTCAAGCCGGTCAACGACACCTTCGGGCACGCCGCGGGTGACTTCGTCCTCGTCGTGGTCGCCCAGCGACTCCGCGCGCTCGTCCGCCCGCACGATGTCGTCGCCCGCGTCGGCGGCGACGAGTTCGCGATCTCCTGCGAGGACCTCCAGACCGTGGCCGAGGCCGAGGAGATCGCGGCCCGGATCATCGCGGGATTGGCGGTGCCGGTCGAGGTCGCGGGCCATCTGGCGACCCGGCCGGTGGCGGTGTCGGCCAGCGTCGGCATCACGATCAGCCCCGGCGATTCCGATGCCGAACACCTCGTCGATGCGGCCGACGGGGCCATGTACCAGGCCAAGCAGGCCGGGAAGCACCGGTTCGCAGTCGCACCGGCCGCGCCCGGGATCGCGCCGCGGCCGCCAGGTCACCCTCAATACGGCCCCCCGACCGGCCGAATGTCTCGCAAGGAACCCGGAATGGACGGCAGGGAGCTGACACGGCAATGAGCACGGACGCCGATCGGCACCGGGAGCGCGCCGCGCTCACGGTGGGCATCGTCGGAACCGGATGGATCGCGCTCCACGGGACCGGGCTGCTCGGCCCGCTGTCCCAGGACACGTTCGTGCTCCTGGGCGCCACCGCCGTGACGGCGACCGTCGTCGGGCTGCGCCGCTACCGGCCCGCGCGCCGGTGGCCGTTCGTCCTCATGGCGACCGCGTTCTTCCTCTTCCTCCTCGGCGGCGCACTCCGGCAGCAGTTCGGGACCCTCGGCGACCTGACCGCGCATCGCTCGCTGATCCCGGACTTCCTCGCCGCGCCCGGCTACGTCCTCCTCGGTCTCGGGCTGGCCGGCATCGCCCGCGCCCGCCGGGGCAGTGCCGGCTTCGACCTCGACGCGACGCTCGACGCGCTGGTGGCCGCGCTGGCCGCGCTCGTCGTGGCGTGGGCGTACCTGATCACACCCGCGCTCGCGAACGAGACCGCGCCGCTCCGAGTTCGCCTCGTCCTCGCGGCCTACCCGGCACTTTCGGCGTTCCTCGTCGTCATGATCCTGCAGGTGGCCTTCGTCGTCGACGATCGCCGCGTTCCCGCGCACCGGTTGCTCGTCGTCGCGCTCGGCTGCATGTTCATCGGCGACGTCGTGTACATGCTCGA
The DNA here is from genome assembly GCA_963740835.1 of uncultured Actinomycetes bacterium. Taxonomy (GTDB): domain Bacteria; phylum Actinomycetota; class Acidimicrobiia; order IMCC26256; family PALSA-610; genus CAVUFH01. Next base: position 931,523 of record CAVUFH010000007.1, read on the forward strand.
AGACGCGCGCATCGCGAGGCTCTCGCTGCTCGTCATCGACGTGCCGTACGCACTCGCGTTCCTGGCGGTGAGCGTCGCGGTGCTCCATCCCTCGATGCGCGAGCTCCTCGAGCCGGTGCCGCGGGCCAAACGGACGACGCGCCCATCACGCCTCGCGCTCGTCTCGGCGTGCATCGGCATCCCGCTGCTCGTGACCGTCGCAGATGGCCATCGCAGCCTCGTCGACAAGAGCGTGCTGCTGATCGTGATGGTCTTCTTGAGCTCGACCGCGATCTGGCGCGTCTTCCGTGCCTTGCGCGCGCACGCGCGGTCGGAAGAGCGGCTCGTCCACCAGGCGACCCACGACGCGCTCGACGCGGCTGCCGAACCGCGCCTACCTCACCGACCAGCTCGATCAGGCGCTCTCGCGGCAGGCGGGAACCGACATCCTGCTCGGCGTCCTGTTCCTGGACATCGACCGCTTCAAGGTCGTCAACGACAGCATGGGCCACAACCTGGGCGACGAACTCCTCATCGCGGTCGCCAAGCGCTTGCATGGCGCGCTCTCGCAGCAGGCAGTGATCGCGCGCGTCGGTGGTGACGAGTTCGTCATTGTGCTGGAACGGCTGCGCGACACCGCGGCCGTGGTTGCCGCAGCCGAGATGGTACGGCAGTGCTTCGCGCTCCCGTTCGCACTCTCCCAGGCGGAGATCTACGCGACCGTCAGCATCGGCATCGCGGTCGTGGGTCCCGGCGGCGAAGCCAGCGTCGAGACCTTGCTGCGCGACGCTGACACCGCGATGTACCAAGCCAAGGACGCCGGCCGCGACGCGGTTGCGGTGTTCGACCAGGACATGCGGGACCTCGTTGCGACGCGTCTGAACCTCGAACGCGAGCTCCGCAAGGCGCGCCACAACGGTGAGTTCACACTGCACTACCAGCCGATCCTCGCGATGCGCTCGAAGGAGATCGTCGGCGTCGAAGCGTTGCTGCGCTGGTCGCCACCCGCGCTCGGTCCGATCGCGCCGGCGCTGTTCATTCCGATCGCGGAAGACACCGGCCTCATCGAGGAGATCGGCGCGTGGGTGCTCGAGACCGCGTGCGCCGACCTCGCCCGTTGGCGCGCGGAGATCCCGGGCTACGCCGATCTCTACGTCGCGGTGAACCTCTCGGTCCGGCAGCTGCGGAACCCGCACATCGTCGACGAGACCCGAGCCACCTTGCAGCAGACCCAGCTGCCGGGCCACGCGCTGCACCTCGAGCTCACCGAGTCGATCTTCCTGCGGTCGTCGGGCGTGAACCACGACAAGTTGCAGCAGCTCCGCGACCTCGGGGTCAGGATCGCCATCGATGACTTCGGCACGGGCTATTCGTCCCTCGCGTACTTGCGTCGCTTCCCTGTCGACGTGATCAAGATCGACAAGTCGTTCGTCGACGAACTCGACCGAGAAGACTCCGCCGAGGAGTCGCTGGTCGCCGCGATCGTGGCGATGGCGCGGGCGCTGGGCAAGGCGACCGTCGCCGAAGGCGTGGAGACGCCGGTACAGAGCAAGCGGCTCGAGGCGTTGGGCGTCGACATGGCGCAGGGATACGTCTACGCACGACCGACACCGGCCGACGAGGTCCCCGCGCTCCTCTGCCGCCTGCGTCAGCGGGCGACGCGCGAAGTCGTCGACGTGACGCTGTCGAAGACGTTCTGATCTTCGTCGAGCGCGATGGTGTCCGCGGCGAGAACCCGCGCGACGGCGTCGCGCCACTGTGGCGGCGCAACCGCGTCGTGGATCCCGTTGCCTTCGAACAGGATCTCGTGAATCGGTGGATGCGACTCGCGGAGTCGGACGCCGTAGTCGGGGATGTCGATGTAGACCGGGATGCTCGACGGCGAGTCGAGATAGTCCTTGGGCTCGACACCGCCGAAGTGCGAGAGTGGTCGGCCCATACGGGTCTGGATGAGATCGAGCACGACGAGGTCGAGGATCGTCACGAAGTAGTCCACCGCGAAGGGCAGCGCGCCCTGGAACAACGCCTGGTACAACGCGAGGCTGATCAGACCTTCGGAACCGCGACCGCGATAGTCCGCGGCGACGGCCAGTGTGGAGACGTCCCAGACCCGTGCCGGATCCACGGCCGTGCCGACCGACGCGAACAGCTGGTCGGTGGTGCGGTCCCAGACCTGCGCCACGTCGGCGAGCGTCTTCTGCCCGATGGCCGACGGGACGATCATGCGCATGACCCCGGCCGGGCTCATCCGCCGGTGGTCGATGACGCAGTAGAACATGCTGCCGGGCTCGTACGGTTCGTACTCCTCCGCGAGCAGCTCCCGCGAGTTGCCGAAGTACTCGAGGAACACCTGGCGTTCGATCTCGCGAGCGAGCTCGGCGCCCGGGTCGGTGCACGAGAACACATACGTTCCGAAGGGCTGTTCGGGCCGGTCGTCGCCGATGACCGACTCGGTCAGCTCTCGCAGCGACAGGTCCACGGGTTCAGAACTCCCGAGCACTGATCGAAACCGCGTCGAAGTACTGCCGGGTGAACTCGACGACGTCGGCCGGATCGAACGCCTTGCACGTGTACATGTCGACGCTGAAGAAGATGCGCGGCTGCTCCCACCCGTAGAAGTGTGCGCCGGACGTCTCCCAGTGGATCCAGCCCGCCCACCCGAACCGGTCGGACCGGTGGGTCACCGGTGGCGCGAGCACCGTCATGCCCGCGACCTGCGACAACGCGAGCAGGTAGTCACGGATGTCGACGTCGGTGACCGGCGTCCGGCACGTGCCCTCGACGACGAGCCGTTGGCGGAAGATCTCAGGTGCCAGGTCGACGTATTGCTCCGCGACTCTCTCGACCACCGCATCCGACTCCCGCACCCGGCAAGTTAAGCAATGCGAAATGCTTCGCGCCAATGCGCAGCCGTTGCGACGCGGCGGGGGTGTTGCCATCCGCGTCGGTTTCGGGGTTGCACCGGCGACCGCGAGAGATGTGTACGTTCCATTGCAAGCGTGATGAGCGCAGTCGGCATCGTGGCGCGCGCCGAGTTCCGTCGTCGGCGCTGGGCGCTGCTCGCACTCGCCGCGGTACTGCGGTCGGCCTCGATGCGTCACTCGGAGCGTTCGCGGCCGCGTACCGCACCGACCGTGCGTATCCCAACTACGTGCGCCATGCCGATGTCACCGATCTGGTCGTGAACCCGAGCCTGTCGACCGTCGAGTTCGATCGCGCGGTGCGCGCGCTGCCACACGTGCGTGGTGCCTGGACCGAGCACCAACTCACCGGTGGCGTCGGCGAGCACGCCCCGCGGACTGCAGGCGCGCTCATCGCCGACACCGGCGGCGGAGAGGTCCACGGGGCAACCGACGGCGCTACACGCGGGCCGCCAGGGCGGCACGAGGTCTTGCGCCCGGCGGAGATCCTGCGCGCCGAAGCCGATGGCGCGGCTCAGTTCGCGGCCACGGTCACGCCTTCGTTCAGTGCTCCTCCTCCTGACGCAGGTCGTCAGTCGCGCGCGCGAACTTTGCGGTGGTGAGTTCGATCAGCGCGGGCACCGCGCTCGGGTCGATTCCGATGCGTGCGGCGATCTCGTCGGTCGACGCGCCGGCGTCGAGCAGTGCCTTGACTCGCTGATAGGTCGGCGGCAGCTGCTCGTTCATTGGATTGTGCTGCGAACGTTCATCCCCGACCTCCCCACGAGCGACGTGTCGACCATGCCGGAAGCCGGCGAGCGCGTCGTGAGTAGCGGACTACTCACGCCTATGCGGCAGGCCTCAGAGGGCGGCGTTCGGACGCTCGCCGAGGAGGTCGGTCAGCTCCTGGCGGCCGGAGATGCCGAGCTTGGCGTAGACCCGACCGAGCAGGTTGTCGACGGTGCGCGTCGTGATGCCCAGCCGGGCGGCGATCTCGCGACTCGGGAGGTTGGCGGCCGCGAGCTCGGCGATCTCGCGTTCGCGCGGGGTCAGGTCCTCGGGTTGATCGGCCCACGTCAGCGCGGGCGTACGGACACCCTCACAGCGGCACACGTGCGCACGCGCGAGTTCGAGCACCGCAAAGGCGCGGGCTCGCCTCCCATCCCGTCGGTGCACGCGGGCCGCGGCGAACCCGGCCTCGGCCGCGAACAGATCGAACGTCATCGCCGCGAATGCCCGGGCCGCCTCATCGAGCCGGTCGGCGTCGTCGTCCGCGAGACCACGCGCGTGCGCGGCGAGCGCGTCGACGAGGGGACCGTCGACGATCTTGCTCAACGCAACCAGCCGATCGGCAGTGACGCGCGAGGGCGCGAAGCGCGCGACGTCGTGGAGCGCGAACGCTTCGAACGTGTGATGCCGGCGAGCGGCGCCCGTGAGCACGACACTGCCGTGCGCCTGAAGCGCGGCGGCCGCGAGCGCGAGCTCGTCGTCGCGACCGACGAGCGGCCAGCGGTTCGGATCGACGCGGTTCGCCCCGGCGTCCCACCCACCGTCCATCGGGTCCCCTCCGGTGCCGAAGCGTACGCCCGGGCACTGCACGAAGCACGGGGTCACGCGAAGCGAACGATGGAGATCCCGCCGAAGACGAGGCAGTAGATCGCGAACGGCAAGAGGTTCCGCGTCTCGAAGAACCGCATCAAGAACTGCACGGACGCGTACGCGGCGAGGCCGGCGAAGAGACTGCCGACGAGTGCTTGGCCGCGGACGCCGTCGCCGAGATGGCCGGCGAGGTCGGGCAGCTTGTAGACCCCCGCGGCCAAGATGATCGGTGTCGCGAGCAAGAACGAGAACCGCGCCGCGTCCTCGTGGTCGAGCCCGCGCACGAGACCAGCCACCATCGTGATCCCCGAGCGGCTGATCCCTGCGAACAGCGCGCCGATCTGCGCGACACCGATCACGCCCGCTTCCTTGAACTCGAGCGTCTCGAGCCGCCGACCGACTTCGCGCCCACTCGGCGCGGTCGGATGCTGCGTGACCAACTTGCGGACAGCGTGGCGACGCCGCACCCGCTCTCCGGCGAGGAGGATCGCGCCGTTGATGGTCAGGAAGATCGCGGCCGCGAGCGGCTTGGCGAACAGCGTGCGCAACGAGTGCTCGAGCGCGAGACCGGTGAGTCCCGCCGGGATCGTCGCGACGATGAGCAGCCACGCCAGCCGCTCGTCGGGTGTCTTGACCCGACGCGTCCGCAGCGTGCGCAGGAACGCAGCGATGATGCGGACCCAGTCCGCACGGAAGTACACGAGCAACGCGAGCGCGGTCGCGACATGCAACGCGACGACGAACGCAAGGTAGAACGACTCCCCCGCCGACTGCGCGCTGACGACGTGATCCCAACCCAGCCACGCCGGAACCAACACTGAATGGCCCAGGCTCGAGATCGGGAACAACTCCGTGACACCCTGGAGCAGACCGACCACGATCGCTTGGAAATAGCTGATCAATGCCCCGCCCGTGCCGTCTCGAGCGTCGTTCGGAATGACTTGGAGGCGACCAAGGCGGCATTGTCGCGTTGCCGATCTAAGCGAGCGGTAAACCGGTTTCGATCAGCGTCTTCAAGGCGGAGATCACGCGCGGCCAGCCGTCACTGACCATCGTCGAGATGGTCGTGTCGTCAGCGAAGAACTCGTGCACGACCGTCAACTTGCAGGTGTCATCGACGGGTTCGAGGTCGAAGGCGACCTGCGAGCGCGGCTCGGCGTTCAGCTCGGCCCGTACTTCTTCGGAGACGCCGACCCGCGGCGCGAGCTCCGGCGTCATGGTGTGCCACGTGTAGGAGAGCCGCCGGAACGGGTCGTACTCCAGCACGACCTGTTCGGGATCGGCGATGGTGACGCCGTTGTGCTCCCACACGATCGGCGAGCCGACCTTCCAGTCGGTCACCAAGTCGATCCCCCAGTACTCGCTCGTGAACGCCGGGTCGGTGAGCCCCTTCCACACGAGCTCGGGCGGGGCGTTGATGTAGGTCGTGTAGACGAAGTGACGGTTGTCCACGGGGAATCTTTCCGACGCGTGCTTCAGGTTGCCGAGCGCCTGGATGCGGTGCCGGTCGTACCGGTTGATCCAGCGTGCTTCGATCTCGTTGATGGGCGCGGCATTGAGGTAGTGCAATTTCTCGCGCCCGCGTCGAACGGTGCTGACGAGGTTCGCCGCTTCCAGGACGGCGAGGTGCTTGCTCACCGACTGCCGCGCCATGTCGAGGCCCGCACAAAGCTCCATGAGGTTCTGCCCGCCACGCGCGTTCAGTCGGTCGAGCATGCGCCGCCGGCTGGGATCGGCCAGCGCCTTGAAGACCGCGTCCATGTCGCCGCTCGTCGTCATCAACCCCAGCTGCTGATCTGCAGTTCGCCGGGGTACGGCGTGCCCTCGCCGCCCTCGAGCTCCGCTTTCATCCCGAGGAGGAAGTATCCCCACTTCGTGCTGCAGTGGCCCATGAACTCGACCGGCTCGCGCCAGGTCTGGGTGAAGCGCAGCACCGTCTCGGAGCCGAACGGCTCGAGGTCGAAGGTGAACAGCTCGCCGACCCATTCGTCTGGTCCGGCGACGCCGCGCCACACGACCCGGTGATCGGTGATCTCGGCGACGGCGAACGTCACGCTCCGGCCCTGCTCCCGTCCGAACCAGAACCGCACCTCGCCCCCGACGGTCGGGTCGCCCTCCACGTCTCGCGTCCACCAGCTCGCGAGACCGTCGATCGTCGTCAGCCGGGCCACGACTGCGGCTTCGGGTGCCTGGATTCCCACTCGATGCCGGATTGCGTGCTCCATCTCGTGCTCCTCGTTCGACAGCCGCCGGTTATGCAGCCGTTTGTCTGCTCATTATGGGCAGCCATCCGGCTGCATGTCAAGGCCGCGCCAGGGCGCGCGAGAACGCCCGGCTCGGGGTACCGCGCGCAAGCGCGGGCACCCGGGCCGGGCGCCATCGTGAGGTGTGCGGATCAGGCCGGGCAGTTGCCGACGCGCGGGTTCATGTCCGCGAACATGCCGGCGGGGTTGTGCTTCCAGATCCACGCGTGCAGCACCCACAGGCCGACGTCCGGGTTGAAGTGCAGCGGGATGCCCATGACCTCACCCGGGGTCGTCGACACCCATTCGACCGCGACGAGGTGCAGATGGCTGTGGCCATTGTCCTCGTAGACCATCGCCTCGGGGTGGATCGGGTCGAGGACGCCATCGGAGAACGTTGCCTGGTTGGCGTAGTGCTGCCCCATCATGTCGACGCACAGGTGCAGGTCGACGCGACCGGATGCAGCCGTGGCCTTGAGGCTGTGGAACCGCGCCGTCGCGACGCGTAACGCGGTCAGGTTGTGGTGCGGATGGGGGCCGACCGACGCCGACGCGGACGCCGACGAAGCCGCCAGCAGACTGACCGCCATCGGGATCGCCAGCAGCAGGCTCGCGAATCGCTTCATGTTCTTCTCCCTCTCGGACTCCATGGACGCGACACGTCCGTGTGGAGTCACGCGTGACACGCGACGGCACGCGCGTGACACCGGCTGCGCCTCACGAGGTGGTGGGGGGTGGCTACCACCCCCGACAGGTGGAGGGCCTCAACCTTGCGTGACGTACGGTGACGTCGTCGAATACGAGCGTGGGGCTCGTAGGAATCGTGGCGGCGAGCACGCTGCGCGCCCGATGGCGCAGCGTGGCGGTACTGACCCTGCTGGTCGCCTCGATCGCGGCCGTGACGTTCGCGAGCGTCGCCGGCGCCCGCCGCACCGCGTCGACGCTGACCCGGTTCAGCGCGCAGAGCGATGCCGCGGATGTCGAGTTGCTCATGGTGGGTGCACCGACCGCGGCAGACATGCACGCGCTTGATGGCGTGCGCGGCGTCGAGGCGACGACTGCGTTGCGCGCACCGGGCGTGCAGGTGCCGGCCCTGCCCGCGCTCCAGTCGATCGGAATCCCGCAGGACTCCGCCTTCGGCACAACCATCGACCGGGATCGGATCGTCGCCGGACGTGCCGCGGATCCGTCCGCGCCGAACGAAGTCACCATCGGCGAAGGCCTCGCGACGCTCCTCCGCCTCCAGCCCGGCGACACGCTCGACACCGAGTCGTTCTCCCCCGACCAGATCGAGGCGATCCTCGGCGGCGCATCCGACGCGGGCCCGTACGCAGGTCCCGCGGTGCAGCTGCGCGTCGTCGGGATCGACCGCCGGCCGCTCGATCTCGGCAACCGTGGCGCCGCGGGCGGGTTCCTCGTCCTGACACCTGCATTCGGTCGCGCGTACGGCGACCAAATCGGCGACTTCGGCACGCGCATCCGTGTCCGCACCGCGAACGGTGACGCCGACGTCGAACGTGTCATCGCGCGTGCGCGCGCGATCTTCGGGACCTCGCTGCTCAATACCCAGGGCCTGGCGATCGAGACCGAAGGCGCCCGCAACGCCGTCGATCTGCTCGCGCTCTCACTGTGGCTGTTCGCCGGCGTCGCCGCGGTGGTCGGTCTGGCGACGATCGGCATCGTCGTGTCGCGCGAGCTCGCCGTCGCCGGTGCCGGGCAGTCGATCCTCTCGACGCTCGGCGCCACCCGAATGCAGCGCGTCGCGACCTTCGCACCGATTGCCGCGCTCATCGCGAGCGGTGCGTTCCTCGGCGCGTTCGGCGCCACGCTCGCGTCATCGCTGTTCCCGTTCGGGCTCGCCCGTCGGGCCGAACCCGACACCGGCCTGCGCATCGACTGGCCCGTCCTGCTCGGTGGCGCGGTCATGCTCGCGGTGGTCGTGCTGCTCGTCGCTGCACTCACTGTGATGCGCCTGACGCGGCAACAGAGCGCATCGGCGCGCCCCACGCGACGCCGCCTGTCTGCGACACTGTCCGAGCAATCGGCGCGGGCAGGTTTGTCGCCGGCGGCCGCCAATGGTCTGCGCATGGCGATCGATCCCGGACGCGGACGCACGCCTGTGCCGGTGCGCTCGGCGTTGATCGGTGCGCTGCTCGGCGTGCTCGGTGTCACCGCGGTCGCGGTGTACACCGCGAGCTTCGACCATCTCACCGGCACGCCGCACCTCTACGGTTCGACATGGGACTTCGAGGTGCTCGACACCACCGCGAACACCCCGTGCCGCGGGAGCGACTACGGGCTCGCGCGGAACGACGAGCTCGCGGACGTGGCTGAGGTGTGCTTCCAGAACGTGCAGATCGAAGGGCGACCGGTGCCCGCGTGGGGCGTGACGCAGATGCGCGGCACGATCTCGCCCGCGCTCCTCGACGGCCGGGCGCCGGCCGGCCCGCGCGAAGTGGCGCTCGGTTCGAAGACGCTGCAAACGCTGGGCAAGAAGGTCGGTGACACCGTGACCGTCGCAGGTCGCGAACAGCGGCTGCAGTACCGGATCGTCGGTCGCACCGTGTTGCCGTCGCTGGGACAGCCACAACCGCTCGGCGACGCGGCATGGTTCACCGGCAACGGTTACGAACCGCTCTTCGACCAGAACGTGTTCTCCCGTTATTTCGTCGGGCGCGACGCGCGCGGCGTCGACTCGACGAGCATCCGAGACCAGATCGATGCGATTCCTCAGCTCGACGCGGTCAGCCAGTCGGCGCTGCCGGTGGAGATCGACCGCGTCCGGCGCATCGATTGGTTGCCCAGCGCGATCGTCCTGCTCCTCGTCGCGCTCTCGGCGATCACGGTCGCCCATGCCCTTGTCACCACGGAACGGCGGCGCCGACCCGAGTTCGCGCTCTTGAAGGCGCTCGGGTTCTCCCGCCGCGACGTGCGCTCGACCGTGGCCTACCAATCGGTGACGATCGCGCTCGTCGCACTCGTCCTCGGCCTTCCCGCGGGCCTGCTCCTCGGGCGGTGGATGTGGCGGCTCTCGGCGGACGGTTTCGGTGTGCCGGTCGCGCCCGAGATCCCTGCCGGGCTCATCCTCGTCGTCACCCTCGCGACGATCGCGCTCGCGTTTGCCGTCGCGTACCTCCCGGGACGCGCCGCGGCCCGAACCCAGCCGCGGGCCCGGATCGACGTCTGAACCGGAGACCCGCGAACGCAGGATCAGCTCGATGTCGGCTCGGGTACGAACCTGGCGCGCTCGGAGTTCGAGATCGACGGGCGATCACCTTGGCGACGGAGCACCGCATGGCAACCGACGAGTTCACAAGCGCATTGGACGAAAATCCCGAGGTCGAGCTCACCGTGACCGGCCGAAGCTCGGGCCGGGAGTTCTCCATCCCGGTGTGGTTCGTGCGCGAGGGCGACACGCTGTCCCTCGTGCCGATCCACGGGACCGACAGTGGCTGGTACAAGAACGTGCTGGCAACGCCGACGATTCGCCTCGGTGCCGGCGCAGTGCAGGCCAGTGCACGCGCGAGCCGGTCACCGATCCCGCGAGGGTCGCGCCGATTCTCGACGAGTTCCGCGCGAAGTACGGCGCCGAAGACATCGCGAGCTACTACCCCAGGCAGGACGCCGCGGTCGAGGTACAACTCGCCTGACGCGCGTCACCGATCAGGTGGTGCCGCGCGCGCTTGGTACTGCGGCTCCCGCAGTGGCCCGCCGCTCTCCGCGGGCCCGGTCGGCCGGGGCGCGCCGTCGAGTGCGGCGGTGACCGCGGCGCCGTCGACGGTTTCGTGCTCGAGCAAGTCGTCGACGAGTCTGAGGAGTGCGTCGCGACGGTCGGTGAGCAGCGTGAGCGCGCGTTGTTCGGCTGCGCGGAGCAGCTCGGAGACCTCCTCGTCGATGAGCTTCTGGGTCTCGTCCGCGTACGGGCGGCTGCGAACCTCTTCGGTGCCGAGGTACATGGGCGAACCGCTCGCGAACCCCACCGGGCCGAGCCGGTTGCTCATGCCGTACTCGCGGACCATGCGGGTGGCGAGGTCGGTCGCACCGGCCAGGTCGCTCGCGGCACCCGACGACGCCTCGCCCAGGATGAGGAGCTCGGCCGCGCGCCCGCCGAGCCGCACCGCGAGCGAGTCCTTGAGATAGCTCTCCGGGTAGAGGTGACGTTCGTCGGCGGGCAGCTGCTCGGTCACCCCGAGCGCCTGCCCGGCGGGCAGGATCGTGACCTTGGCGACGGGGTCGGCGTGGGGTGACAACGCCGCAACCAGCGCGTGCCCGGACTCGTGGACGGCAACCGCGTGCTTCTCCTCGGGCATCAACGCGTTCGTGGCTTCGCGGCGGCCGAGGAGGATGCGATCGCGCGCCTCGGCGAAGTCGGCCGCGGTGATCGTGTTCCACGCGTCGCGCACAGCGACGATCGCGGCCTCGTTGACCAAATTCGCGAGGTCAGCACCGGAAAAGCCCGGCGTCGCGCGCCCGACCGCGTCCAGATCGACGTCGTCGGCCAAGTGCTTGTCGCGTGCGTGTACCGCGAGGATGGCGGCGCGTTCCCGGAGGTTCGGAAGTGGGATCTCGACCTGGCGGTCGAAGCGGCCGGGCCGCAGCAACGCGGGATCGAGCGTCTCCGGACGATTCGTCGCCGCGAGCACGACCACACTCGCGGTGGGTTCGAAGCCGTCCATTTCGGCGAGCATCTGGTTCAGGGTCTGCTCGCGCTCGTCGTTCGAGACGTAGCCCGCGCCGCGACGTTGGCCGATGGCGTCGATCTCGTCGATGAAGATGATCGCGGGTGCGGCTTTGCGTGCAGCGCTGAACAGATCGCGCATGCGCGCCGCGCCGACGCCGACGAACAACTCGACGAAGCTCGACCCCGTCAGCGCGAAGAACGGCACGGCAGCCTCGCCGGCAACCGCGCGCGCCAAGAGCGTCTTCCCGGTGCCGGGCGGCCCGACCATCAACACGCCACGCGGCGTCATTGCACCCGCCGCCGTATAGCGCTCGGGGCGGGTCAAGAAGTCGACGACCTCACTGATCTCGCGCTTGGCACCTTCGTAGCCGGCGACGTCGGCGAAGCGCGTCGTCGGTCGCTCCTCGTCGTAGACCTTCGCGCGCGACGCGCCGATGCCCATGATTCCCCCGGCGAGCTGCCGTGACGCGCGCCGGCTGATCCAGAAGAACAAACCGACGAGGATGAGGAGCGGTAACAAGCTGGCAAGCACGGTCAGGAAGCTCGTGGAGTTCGCCGTCCCTTTCACGTTCACGTCGTGCTGCTCGAGATCCGCCGCGAGCGTGTTGTCGTTGAGTGCCGTCGGGATGCGCGACTGGTAGTGCGTCTTCTTCTTGTCGGTCAGCTCGCCGGAGACCTTGCCGGATTCGTCGATCGACGCGGTCTTCACCTGGTCCGCGTCGACCTTGGTCTTCCAGTCGGTGAACGACAGCGACGTCGTCTTGGTCGGCGATCTCGGAACGAACAAGAGCACGACCGTGAGCGCCAGGCCGAGCAGCCAGATCATGTGGAGCCACCGGGGCGTCGGCGGCCGCGGTCCCGGCTTCGCCGGCTCCTTCGGAGGCCCGGACTTCGCCGGGCTCGAGCGATGAACGTGGAAGGTCGACATGGTCCCTCGATGATCCGTCACACCCCAACGTAGGTCGTGAAACCGCCGCGGAGAACCGCGAAGCGCGGTCCCCCGTCTTGATCACGATGATGCACGCACGACTTCCTCTGACCTCGCGCGCGGTGTCTACGTCCGATTCGACGCGGGTGCTGTTCTGCTGCCTGCCTGCCTACGGACACGTCTATCGGCTCCTGCCCCTCGCTCTCGCCTGCCGCGGCGCCGGCCACGCAGTCGAGTTCGCGACGAGTGACGCCTTCGTGCCGCGACTCCGGCGTCTCGGCTTCCGGACGCACAGCGCCAGCGAGTCGAGGCGGGCGCGCCATGAACGCGCCCTGACGCGCGGTCAGCTTGCTCGTCATGGCGGTCAGACGCGCGCCGCTCCTTCGCAGTGTTCACGGGCGCGCGCCCATGTCGCGGTGACCTCGTCACCCTCGCGTACCAACCGCTGCACAGTCCCGAGATCGCGTGTCGAGAACAACGGCGCGCCGTCGACCGTGAGGAGAACGTCGCCCTTCCGGACGCCGGCGCGATCCGCCCACGTGTCGGACGCCACGTGCTGCACGACCACGCCGTAGGACGTCGTGACCCCGCCGACGCCGAGCCACACCAGTGGTCGCCACGCGCGGCGGCCGATCACTCCGGTCCGCAGGAACAACTCGAGATCGGCGAAGATGTGTCCGGAGTGGATCCAGAACCCTTCGCCGCCGCCGCGAACGAAGTCCTCGTCGAATCCCGATTGCACGACGCGTACACGCGTGCCGGTGTCGACGTGCTCGAACGTGATCGCGATGAGTGTTCCCTCGCATGGCTGCTGGGCTTTACGTACCGTCAGCCGGGCGTCGGTCGTTCGTTCGACCTCGACCGCCTTTGCCTCGAAACCCGGAATCCACCACTCCCTCGGTTCCGCGTCGGGATCGGTGCGCCCGATGCAGGCCGTTTCGAGCGCTCTCCATGCCTCGGCGGGCGGGACCGGGACCTCGAATCTCGCTTCGACTTCGGTCATCCGTTCGCCTCCTCGACGGCGGGGTGCACGACGAGCCCCACCGTGAACGCGGCGCCGGCGTCTGCTGCATGTCGCTCGATCAGACGGGCGGTGAGATCGAGGTACTCCTCCAAGAACGCCGCTCGCGCCTGGGCATCGGCGAACCGGACCGTCGCTTCGACCGCGGCACTCGGGATCTGTTCGCCATCGAACGCTGCTCGATCGAGCAGCGTCGCCGCGTCGCGCGCGACGCGTTCACCGAACTCGACGAGATGCGCGAGCGAGACCTGATCGGCGATCGCCCCGAGTCGCTCTCGATCCCCCCACGTGAGCCGCGGCGAGAGCACGAACGTGCCCGCCACGGATTCGTAGAGTTGTTCGACGAAGTTCCCCTTGCGGCGCTCGCCCGCGTCCACGAGCAGGCCTGCCCGCGCGAGCTCGCGGACGTGGTGGTTGATCCGCTGCCGTGGCTCCCCGAGCCGCCGCGCGGCGCTCGCGGCCGAGTCGGCGGTGCGCAGCGCGTCGAGCACCCGCAACCGCGTCGGGTGCGTGATCGCGGCCAACTGGTCGGGGGTTTCGATCACGGCCGACCCAACTGCCATGCGGGCATCCTAAGACAGACATACCTGTCTAGACAAGAAGAACTTTCTAATCCCTTCCTGTGCCTGCACCGAGGCGTTCCCGTTGCGCACCCGGCGCGGATGGCGCGCATCATCAAGCGGGTCAAGGACATCGACCCCGGAGCCGGGCGGCGCCACCATCGGAAGGATCATCATGAAGATCGTCGTCATCGGCGGGACCGGACTCATCGGCTCGAAGCTCGTCGACAATCTCGCCGCACTGGGTCACGAAGCCGTTCCGGCATCACCCAACACCGGCGTCAACACCCTCACCGGCGACGGGCTCGCGGCTGCGCTCGACCGCGCGGCAGTCGTCGTCGACGTGTCGAACTCGCCCTCGTTCGAGGACGCCGCAGTGCTCGAGTTCTTCGAGACCTCGACCCGCAACATCCTCGATGCCGAAGCAACAGCCAGGGTCGGACACCACGTCGCACTCTCGGTCGTCGGCACCGAACGATTGCCCCACAGCGGCTACCTCCGAGCGAAGGTCGCGCAAGAGAAGCTGATCACGGGCTCGTCGATCCCGTACTCGATCGTGCACGCGACGCAGTTCTTCGAGTTCGCGGCGAGGATCGCCGACGAAGCCACCACCGGCGAAACTGTGCGCCTGCCCCACGTCCTCTTCCAGCCGATGGCTGCCGACGACGTCGCCGCCGCCGTCGGCAAGGTCGCCGTCGGCATGCCGCGTCACGGCACGGTCGAAATCGGCGGCCCCGAGCAGTTCCGCTTCGACGATTTCATTCGGCACTCCCTGCGCGCCCGACACGACGCGCGCGAAGTGGTCGCCGACCCGCATGCTCCGTACTTCGGTACCGAACTGGGCGAGCGCTCCCTCGTGCCCGACGACGGCGCCGAGCTCGGCCCGACGCGCTTCGACGACTGGCTCGCCGCGCAATCCGAGTCCGGGAAGTGAGTGATGCCCTCCGATGTACGCGTGGGCGGTCGTCGCAGTGGACATCCCCGACGGCACCGCCCTCGTCGTCAACAGCCGGCACTCGCTTCGCCGACATGAACTCCGACGCGGGAGCGCCGTCGTTCGTCACCGACAAGCCCGGCGACGAGATGAAGCGGACCCCCGCCTGGGGATCTTCAAGGACAACGTCCACAACATCGCTACGAGCGCGTCGCCGACGAACACCGAACACGCACGCAAACCAGAGCCCAGCCGACCCACCCGGTTCTCGCGGGTCGGCGGCCGGGACGTACGGCCCTGTTGCGGCGCTCCCAACGTGGTCCACAGTTACGTGCGTGGTCGACCCATGGCCGAACAGATCGGGGAACCCGTGCTCGAAATCCTCGTTGTCCCGCTCGACGGCTCGGATCTGGCGACTCGGGCCGTGGCCGCGGCCGACGCCATCGCCGGCGCGTCGGGTGCAGCCATCCGTCTGGTCGGCGTCGCACGCGACGACGACGCAGGTTCCGTCCGCGACCACCTGCGCGACGCGGCGGCGATGATCACGGGCGACCGCGTGCACGATGTCGATGTACTCGTCGGCGACGATCCGGCGACCATCCTGTTGCAGCTCGCGACCGACTCGAGCACGGTGCTGTGCCTCGCGAGCCACGACCACACGAAGCCGGTGGCGACCCTCATCCACGCGGTCGGCTCGCACATCATCGAGCGGACGACGCAGCCGCTCGTGGTCGTCGGGCCCGGCCTCGACGAGGCCACGCTCGCGAACGACGTCGTCGTCGCGATCGACGGCGTCAGCGATCCCGATTCACTCTTGTCGACGGCGGCCGCGTGGGCCGCGCGCCTCGGCGCCGCGTTACGAATCGTCACCGTCTACGAGCCGGTCCTGGCCGATCTTCGGAACCCCGACCACTTCACCCGCCACCACGGCCCCGCCGGCGACCCGGATGCCTATCTCGAGTGGGTGCGGGCACGAGTCGACCGCCAGGGCGTAAAGGGTGTCGACGCCGTCGCGATCGCCGACCCGGTCAGCGTTGCCGCGGGGCTCGAGCGTCATCTCGGTGAACAGTCCGCATTGCTGCTCGTCGTCGGGGCGCGCCGAGCCGGCGCGCACGTCTCGCCCGGAGTGCTTCGTGAGCTCCTGCGCACATCGACGGTGCCGGTGCTCGTCGCGCCGCCGCCCCAGTAGCGCACCCGGTAGTGCATCACTCGCCGACTGCGAGCACTTCGAGAACCTCTCCCGCGCGCGACGTGGCACTCCAACTCGTCGTAGTGCAAGTGCGGCCGACGGTCATCGGCGCGTGGACGAGGACGCGCTGACGCGTGTCGAGACATGCCTGCTCCTGGCACCCCGGGCGGTGCTCGTTTCACAGGTTGCGTTGACGTTGCGGCTGCATCGTTGAGCGATGCGAGGTGGACCGTCACGGTTCGTGTTCGTCGCCGGGGCCGTAGCGATGCTGCTATCGGCGTGCCATCCACCGGTCCCGGGAGGTGACCCGTTCGCGGTGCGGTGGGCAATGCAGCTGCACGGACCGACCAACGAAGACGAGTTCGACGGGATTGCCGCCGCGCCCGACGGCTCGACGTACGTGACCGGCAAGTTCGAGCAAACCGCCGCGCTCGGTGGCGTCATGCTCACGAGCGCCGGCCGTGCCGACATCCCACTCGCGCGCTTCTCGCCGTTCGGGACTCCGTTGTGGGTGCAGCGGTTCGGCGGCACCGGCGAGGACAACTTCTTCGACATCGACGCCGACACGAACGGGGCGGTGGCAACCGGTTGGTTCGAGGGCACCGTCGACTTCGGGTCGTCGCGAGCTGTCAGCGTGGGCGCATCGGACTGCGTGGTTGCGGCGTTCGCCAATGATGGTTCGACCCGATGGGTGCGAACGATCGGCGGCCCATTCCGCGACGGTTGCAACGAGGTGACCATCGGCGCCGACGGCTCGGTCGTGACCTCAATCGATACCGAAGGCGGATGGACACCACCGGGCCTCGCGCCGATCCCGCATCTCTCCACCTCGGACACACTGCTCGTGAAGCTCGCGCCCGACGGACGGGAATTGTGGATGCGCGCGGTCGGCGGCGGCGGTCCGCAGCGGGGGAAGTCGATCGCGCTGGCGCCGGACGGCTCGGTCGCGTTCGGAGGCGACACCATCGGCGCGTTCACGACTGACGCCCGCACCGTTCAGGTCGCGGGTGCCGGCCGCGACGCGTGGATGACGTACTGGTCGCCGGCCGGCTCGCTGAAGTGGACCGCTACGTGGGGCGGTCCCGGCGACGACATCGTCAAGGGCCTCGCGACGACGAATACCTCCGTCTTCGCGGTCGGCTACTTCACCGGCGTCGTCGACATCGACGGTCATCGCCTCAACGCGGGCGCGACCGACGCACTCGCCGTGGTTCGCTTCGCACCGGGCGGCGGGCTGGCGTGGGCAACCGCCGTCACCGCCGATCTTCCGTTTGCGGGCGCCGAGATCATCGCCGCACCCGACGGCGGGATCCTCTTCGGTGGCCCGAGTTGGCCGGGCATCACGTTCGGACAGGCTGCCGGCCCGCGCGTGGCGCTCGACGATGCTGACAGCGGCAGTGCGTGGCTCGCCCACTACCGGCCCGACGGCACGGTCGGCTTTGCGACGGCCATCCCCGGCACCACGAACGCACGACCGGGTGAGATCGCGCGCGCAGGTCAGCGCGTGTACCTCGACATTGGCCTGCGTGGCGACAACAACACCGTCAACGGACGGCCACTGCCGGCCGCGGGCTTCGACTCGTCGGTCTGGGCGTTCGACCTCGCGCCGATGGCATAGGCGATCGCCGGACTGCCACGTTCGTCAAGCCGTTGCGCGCGCTGGTCGCCGTCGGCGTCGCGACGATCGTTGCGCCCGGTCGCGTGGTCGTCCGGGCATATGACGCGTCGAACAGCAACTTCGAAGGCCGGTTACCGGTCGTCACGAAAGCCGTAGAAGTCGCCGAGCTCTTGCTCGGACACTGATGGATGCAGCCACGCCTCCGCGATGTGATCGTCATCAAACCGGAACGTCCACACCGTGTGGTACGTGATCAAGCGTCCGTTGCGGGTCGCGCTGACTTCGTTGACAGTCGTCACGATGTCGCCTGAACCGATCGCGTCGATGAAGTCGGATCGGAAACCGCCGTCGGCGCGCCCCACCATCTCGAGGACGAGCGCGATGACGCCGTCCAGGCCCCTGAGGGGGCCGAGTCGCAGGAACGCCGGGACGTTGATGTGAGCAGTGTCGAGGATCAGGGACCGCGCGGGTTCGAGATCGCCGGTTGCCTGCGCGCGCATCGCGTCGCGAACGCGGTCGACGGAATTACTCATGCGCACCCTCCCTTTGCTCGGATACCGCTCCTTTTACGACCGTCAGCACCGGTTCGGTTCTCCGCACACGCCGCGCCCGCCGCGTGCATGTTCTACGTTGCCGGGGTGGTCGCGAGTTTCGACGATGTCGACGTCACGAGACTGCGGCGGCGCCGAACGGTGAAGTGGTCGCTCTACGGGCCCGACGTCCTCGCGGCCTGGGTGGCCGAAATGGACTTCGACACCGCGCCCTCCGTGCGCGCCGCGATCGCGGAAGCGGTCGAGCGCGAAGACTTCGGCTACGCCCCCGGTGATCTCGGTGATCTGACGACGGCGTGTGCTGACTTCATGCGGACGCAGTATGGGTGGGACGTACCGCCCGCGCGCGTGTTCCCCGTCGCCGATGTGCTCACAGGCATCCGCGCCGCGTTCGACGTGTTCGATCCGGACGCACGACCAGTGGTCCTTCCGACACCGGCGTACCCGCCGTTCTTCGAGATCGTCGAGCTCAGTGGTCGTGCCGTTGCCGCGGTACCCATGCGCCACGATGTGCTGGACGTCGACGGGATCGGTGCCGCGCTCGAACGAGGCGCACGCACGGTGCTGCTCTGCAACCCCCACAACCCGACCGGGCGTGCGTTCACGACCGAGGAATTGCTCGCGCTGGCACACGTCGTGGATCACCACGGGGCGCGTGTCGTGGCCGACGAGGTGCACGCACCGCTCGTGTACCCCGGCGCGCGACACGTGCCGTACGCAACCGTGTCCGACACGTCAGGCGAGCACACGATCACCGTGACCTCGATGTCGAAGGCGTGCAATCTCGCCGGGCTGAAGTGCGCGCAGGTCATCGCATCGAATCATGCCGACGCGAAGCGATGGCGAGAGCTCCGCGTCTTCGAGGTTGCCGGTCCGGCACCCATCGGGATCGCCGCTTCGATCGCCGCCTATCGCGTGTCGCACGAGTGGCTGCGGGACCTGGTCGACTACCTCGACTCCGGCCGGCGCCTCCTCATCGCGCGTCTCGCCGCCGAAGCCCCCGCGATCAGGTGCACGCTGCCCGAAGCAACGTTCATGGCCTGGCTCGACTGCACCGCGCTCGGCCTGGACGACCCGGCGCGGTTCTTCCTCGACCACGCCCGCGTCGCACTCAGTGATGGCCCACCCTTCGGCCCCGGCTGCGAGCAACGCGTGCGTTTCAACTTCGCGACGTCGCACGCGCTGCTCGAACAGATCGTCGCCGCGATGGGCGCGGCGATACGTGGCGCCGCCGACGCGTCGCGTCGCGCCCGTTAACGGCGCGCGCGGACCAGCAGGCGGTGCCGGCTCGGCGGATTGGCGTCGGTCCCGTCCGACACGCTGAGCACAGTCCATCCGGCATCCGCGACCCACTGCAACGCGACGTCGCGTGTGGGCACCGTGAGGACCGGCTCGCCCTGTGCGGCGAGGGCGCGTCGGCGTTCGTCGTCGCCGGCCCGGGGATTGCCATCGCGCGTCGAGATGCTCACCGCGAGCTCGCTCGCGGGCGTCGCGAGTTGTGCGGCGACGCGCAGCAGCTCGTGGACCCAGTCCTCCGGCAGGTAGCGCAGCACGCCTTCGCAGAGGAACTGTGTCGGCTGCGCCGGGTCGTGGCCGGCCGCGCCGAGCGCGGCCGCGAGTCCCGGTTCGGTGAAGTCGGCGGCGACGAAGGTGAGACCCTCGAGCGACGCGCCGACCTGGTCGAGGCGCGCCCGCTTGTCGGCTTGCGTCGCGGGATGGTCGACCTCGAAGAAGCAAACGCCGGGTGTGTGGAAGCGCAACGCACGCGCGTCGTAACCCGCGCCGAGGACGACGATCTGGCGCACATCGTGATCGAGCGCGCGCACCACCGCCTCGTCGAAGAAGCGGGTGCGCAGAACGAGGAAGTGGAGGAAGCCGTCATCCCGGCGCGCGGCGGCCGCAACCCGATGCCGCGACAAGGCTTCTGTGTCGATGCCCTCGGCGAGCGAGACAGCAAGTCGCCGTTCGGCCGCCGGGTCACCGGTGATAGACGACGGCCGGTCGTACGACGCGTGGGCCAGCGCGACACCGCGTGCCGTGAGCGACGGAGCGTCAGGCTTCACAGTGCCATCCCACCACAGCCGCTGCGGTTCGGGGCATCGCCCGACGGAAGTAGCTCGGGACGAGTTGCACGGACGGCGCGCCTATCGAGCGACCAGTTCCGTGAGCAACGCGCGCGTTCGGGATCTCGATGCCGACTTGTCGTCGCCGACCGCGAACGGCGCGGCCCACACATCGGTCGCGCCCACGGCAAAGAGCGCTTCGAGCTGCGCGGCGACCGCGGCCTCGTCGCCGACGATCGCGGCGTCTGCGGGTCCGGCAACGCCTCCACGCTCCAGGATGCGCTGGTAGTTGGGCAACGTGCCGTAGGTCGCGAACAACTCGGCTGCCGTCGCTCGCGCCTCGCCGACATCGTCGTGCACCGCGACCGGGAGACCAGCGACGATGCGTGGGTCGGGTCGACCCGCGTCCGCCGCGGCTTTGCGAAGGCGCGGCACGACGTGCTCCTCGATCGCCACCGCGTTGGCCATCCAGAGGATCGTGCCCGCGGAGTGCTGCCCGGCCACCCTCAGTAGGCGGGGTGCGAGCGCGGCGACGAGCACGGGGACCTCGACATCCTCGATGAGCGCGGGCGCACCCGCGTTCACCCGGAACTCGTCACCTGCGAACCGCACCGGGTCGCCACGGAGCAGCGTCGCGACGATCTGGACGTACTCGTCCGTGTGTCGTCCTGGCGTGGCGTACGACAACCCGAACATGCCCTCGACGACCGGCGCGTGCGACGGTCCGATGCCGAGCGTGAAGCGCCGGGGCGCGCCGATGGCCGACACCACGGCTGCGGCCCGGCTCGCGAGCAACGAAGGCGCGCACGCGTACGTTTGCAGCACCGCAGTGCCCAGCTCGATCGTCGACGTCGCGCGGCCGGCCAGCGCGATCGCGACGAGCGGATCGCCGAAGACCGCACTCGCGTACCAGAGGCTGGTGAAGCCTTCGGCCTCGGCCCGCTCTGCCTGGTGCACGATCCGGTCGATGGTCGTACCGCCACCCGGCAATCCGATGCGCACGGAACGTACCTTCCCTCCGCGTCCGTCGGCCTGTCCAGCTCGTCAGTGCTGGACCCGACACGCGTTCCGGAGCAACATTGCGGGAGAAGCGCGCGGGCCACCTGAGCACGAGGGCAAGGAGCGCGCGATGAAGGTCGCAGAGATCCTCCGAGCCAAGGGCACGGCCGTCGAGACGATCTCGGGTCGCGCATCCTTGGGTGAAGCCGCCGTCCGGATGTCGAACCGTCGCATCGGTTGCCTGGTGGTGAGCGACGATGGCAGCACCGTGGAAGGCTTGATCACTGAACGCGACATCGTGCGCGCTGTCGCGCAACGTGGTCGAGATCCAATGCGTCTCGACACGGCGTCGGTGATGAGCAGGCCTGCGCCCGTGTGCACGCCCGACACCGACGTCGTCTCGCTCATGCGAACGATGACCGAGCGCCGCTACCGGCACGTGCCGGTTCTCGACAACGGCGCGGTGGTGGGGATCGTCTCGATCGGGGATGTGGTGAAGCAGCGCCTCGACGACCTCGAGCTCGAGGCGATGGTGCTGCGCGACGGTTTCCGCTCG